>NZ_CP150245.1:0-4800000 GCF_037975345.1 Paenibacillus sp. FSL P2-0121
GTGGACAGCCATACTTCCGAATTATGGCAGCAAATTTTATCGATTATTCAAACCAAATTAAGCAAGCCGAGCTTTGATACCTGGTTTAAGGCTACTAAAGCGATAACCTTCAACTCCCAGGTTCTCATTATCTCGGCACCTACAACGTTTGCAGTAGAATGGCTGGAAAGTCGTTACACCAAACTGGTAGGAGCAACCGTCTACGAAGTCACAGGGAAACAAGTGGATGTAAAATTCGTGATTGAAGAAAGCAAGCCGCCTGAGCTTGTGGTTCAACAATCCGCTCCGACTCCCGTAGTATCAAGAGAAGAAGCACAAACGCATCTGCTCAATCCAAAGTACACTTTTGACACCTTTGTAATCGGCTCTGGGAACCGCTTTGCGCATGCAGCCTCACTGGCAGTAGCCGAAGCACCAGCCAAAGCATACAATCCCTTGTTTTTATACGGTGGTGTAGGTCTGGGCAAAACCCATTTGATGCACGCAATTGGGCACTATGTCCTGGAACATAACCCAAATAACAAGGTAATTTACATCTCGTCTGAGAAATTCACGAATGAATTTATCAATTCGATCCGTGATAACCGCGGTGAAAGCTTCCGTAACAAGTATCGTAATGTTGACATTTTGCTTATCGACGACATTCAATTCCTCGCTGGAAAAGAGTCTACACAGGAGGAGTTTTTCCATACTTTCAATGCGCTCCACGAAGAACGCAAGCAAATTATCATCTCCAGCGACCGACCACCAAAGGAAATTCCCACACTGGAAGAACGGCTGCGTTCCCGGTTCGAATGGGGCTTGATTACGGATATTCAACCACCAGATCTGGAGACCCGGATTGCGATTTTACGCAAAAAGGCTAAGGCAGAGAACCTTGATATCCCTAATGAGGCCATGATGTATATTGCCAACCAGATTGACACCAATATTCGTGAGCTTGAGGGTGCATTAATCCGGGTAGTTGCTTATTCTTCGCTTACCAACCAGGATGTAACCACTCATTTGGCAGCTGAAGCGCTCAAGGATATTATTCCTTCCAGTCGTCCAAAGATGATCACCATCGCTGATATTCAGCAAAAAGTCGGAGAATACTACAATTTGCGCCTTGAAGACTTCAAAGCACGCAAAAGAACCAAAGCCGTAGCGTTTCCACGTCAAATCGCAATGTATCTATCCCGTGAACTAACGGATTATTCGCTGCCTAAGATTGGTGAGGCTTTCGGAGGACGTGACCATACGACCGTAATTCATGCGCACGATAAAATTACACAGGCATTAAAGGTCGATCAGGAGTTGTACAAAGTGGTAAATAATCTTGCGGAGAAAATTAAAAATCCTTCCTAAGAGGAACAAAGAGCCTATACACAATCTATACACATGTGGGTAGGCTTAATTTTATGCTGTTTGGTGGGGTTATCCACATATTCGTCGCCCCTACTACTAATACTATTAAATAACTATAATAATTCATCATGTAAAGACGCGTAATAAACAGACTCAAATCCATCGAAATTCCCAATTTTTCAGCTAGGAGTGAAATCATGAAAATAAGCATTCTTAAAAATGAGCTCAACGAATCCATTCAACACGTATCCAAAGCTATATCCAGCAGAACAACAATCCCTATTTTGACCGGTATTAAACTGGAAGTTAGCCATCAAGGCGTCACATTAACTGCAAGTGATACCGATATTTCTATTCAATCGTTTATTCCAGCAGAGAATGACAGCCACACCATCGTGAAGATAGATCAGCCAGGAAGTGTTGTCCTTCCCGCTAAATTTTTCGTCGAGATTATTAAGAAGCTGCCCTCCAAAGAAATCCACATGGAAGTAAAAGAAGGATTCCAAACGTACATTTCTTCCGGATCCACTGAGATTCAGATGGTAGGTTTAGACCCTGAAGAATTCCCAGTGTTACCGAGCATTGAAGAGAATGACACGATCTCTCTACCAGGTGATTTGCTGAAAAATATGATTAAACAAACAGCCTTTTCTATTTCTACCCAAGAGACAACTCCGATATTAACGGGTATACTATGGAATCTGAGCGACAATGAGTTTAAGTTTACAGCGACTGACCGTCACCGCTTGGCAACAAGAGCTGCTAAACTTGAAGGCACGGAAAATGTCAATTTCGGAAATATTGTTATTGCCGGTAAAACCCTTAATGAGCTCAGCAAAATTATCCCTGACCAAAATATGCTGGTTGATATTGTCGTTGCGGATAATCAAGTTCTCTTCAAAATCGACAAAGTACTGTTTTATTCACGGATCCTAGATGGGATTTATCCTGATACTTCTAGAATTATTCCAACAACCTACAAAACAGAACTAACTTTAGATACAAAAAAATTAAGCGAATCGATTGATCGTGCTTATTTGCTGTCCCGGGAAGAAAAAACAAATATTGTTCGTATGCAGACGCTTGATCAAGGCGGTATTGAAATTTCTTCAAGCTCATCAGAGCTGGGTAAGGTTCGCGAGGAACTTGAAGTCATTGATTTCAAAGGTGAACCTCTCAAAATATCTTTCAACTCGAAATATATGCTTGATGTATTAAAGGTCATAGAGAGTGAGCAGCTCGTTATTGCATTTACAGGGATGATGAGTCCGATCATTTTGAAACCACTTGACCAAACCAATAGCTTGTATATCATTTTGCCTTACCGTACAACAAATTAATGCCAACATTCATGAACATGTGGATAAGTGGCTGAAAGGATAAAAACCATGAAAAAAATACTTATCCACAGTGGATACATTAAGCTGGACCAATTTCTGAAACTCGCAGATTGTGTATCCACAGGTGGAATGGCCAAAGCTTTATTGCAGGAAGGTCACGTATTGGTCAACGGAGAGGTAGAGGAACGGCGCGGCAGAAAACTTTATCCGGGTGACAAAATCGAAGTGCAGGATAACGGTACCTTTGAGGTTGAAGGCGGAGGAGTAAAAGAGTAGTACGCTAGGGGAGGAACCATTTCGTGTTTGTTAAAAATATCGGTCTGCAGCATTATCGGAATTACGGGCTGCTGCGTCTGGAGAGCCTGGGCGATGTGAATCTGATTCTGGGTCAGAACGCCCAAGGCAAAACAAACCTCATGGAGGCATTGTTCGTCCTGGCGATGACCAAAAGCCACCGTACCTCTAAGGACCGCGAACTTATCTCCTTCGATGCCCCCGGAGATGCAGCTCAGATCGTTGCCGAGGTGGAACGCAAGTATGGCGATCTCAAGCTGGAGCTCACCCTATCTGCCAAAGGTAAAAAAGCCAAGATCAATGGTTTGGAGCAGCGGCGCCTTAGTGAGTTTGTTGGATCTCTGAATGTGGTCATGTTTGCACCGGAAGATTTAGAGATTGTAAAAGGGACCCCTGGTATCAGACGGCGTTTTCTTGATATGGAGATCGGCCAAGTCCAGCCTAGTTATCTATTTCACCTACAGCAGTATCAAAAAATTCTCTTGCAAAGAGGTAATCTCTTAAAGCAATTATGGGGAAAAGAGGCTGCAGGGAAAGAGCTTCTGGAAATCTGGGATGCTCAACTTGTAGAGCATGGTGTTAAAATCGTCAAAAAAAGGAAACAATTCATAAAGAAGCTGCAAATATGGGCTGAAAGCATTCACCGGGGGATTACTAACGGCGGAGAAGAACTGAAATTGCTCTATGTCCCCTCTTTCGGCGATCGGGATGAGGAAGATGAAGCTGTCTTATTAGACAATTTTATGTTAAAGTTATCACAAACGAGAGAACAAGAAATCAGGCGCGGCATGACGCTGACGGGTCCCCATCGGGATGACCTGTCCTTTTTTATCAACGGAAGGGAAGCTCAGGTCTACGGTTCTCAAGGACAGCAGCGTACCACGGCTTTATCGCTTAAGCTGGCGGAAATCGAGCTGATCCATGAGGAAATCGGAGAATATCCTGTGCTGCTTCTTGATGATGTTTTATCCGAGCTTGATCCTTACCGCCAGACCCAGCTTATTGAAACCTTTCAAAGCAAGGTACAGACATTCATTACCGCTACCGGAATTGAGGGTCTGAATGCCGATAAATTAAAGGGCGCCAGCCTATTTCATGTTCATGATGGAAAAGTTGAGTTATAAAAGAGCGGAGGACGATCATGTATATTCATTTGGGCGGGGAGAAGATCATTAGGTCTTCGGAGTTAATTGCTATATTTGATATTTCGATTGAGAAATCTTCCAAGGTATCTAAGCAATTCGTTATTCACTCTGAGCAGGATAAGAAGCTTGAGCGGATTGGCGAAGAGGAAGCAAAATCTATTGTCGTAACTAAAAATATCGTGTATTACTCCCCCATTTCCTCCTCCACTCTTAAAAAAAGAGCCAAAATTTTGCTCGAAATATAACTTGCATTGGGTAACAAAGAGATAATCAGAAAGAAGTAGGTGAAGGCATGTCAATGAATCAACCGACATATGATGAGAGCCAGATTCAGGTACTGGAAGGGCTGGAAGCGGTTCGGAAACGTCCGGGCATGTATATTGGTTCGACTAGTTCTAAAGGTCTCCATCACTTGGTATGGGAGGTCGTCGATAATAGTATCGATGAGGCACTCGCAGGTTATTGTGACCGGATTCAAGTGATTATACATGAGGATAACGCGATCACTGTTATCGATAATGGACGTGGCATACCTGTAGGTGAGAATGTAAAGCTTAAGAAGTCGACGCTTGAAGTCGTAATGACCGTGCTGCATGCAGGTGGTAAATTCGGCGGTGGCGGATATAAAGTTTCCGGTGGTTTGCATGGCGTGGGTATCTCTGTAGTGAATGCCTTGTCTGAAAAGGTCCTTGTTAAGGTCAAACGTGACGGCCATATCTACCAACAGGAATATAGACGTGGTGCACCGCAGTATGACATCAAAATCGTTGGCGATTCAGATGAGACAGGAACGACTACAACCTTTCATCCGGATCCTGAAATATTTACGGAAACCACAGTTTTTGAATATTCGACACTGCTTACTCGTATTCGGGAGCTGGCTTTTCTTAACAAAGGAATCGAGCTTTCACTTCATGATGAGCGGACGGATGTCACCAACGTGTTCAAATACGAGGGTGGTATCGTTGAATATGTGAAATATTTGAATGAGAAAAAAGAAGCACTACATGAGGATCCGATCTACGTGGAAGGCTCACGCGATATGATCCAAGTTGAAGTGGCTCTCCAATATAACGATTCGTATACTGAGAACATCTACTCTTTTGCGAATAATATTAATACGCATGAGGGCGGAACGCATGAATCCGGCTTTAAAAGTGCGCTGACCCGTATCATCAACGATTATGCTCGTAAAGCGGGAGTACTGAAGGATAGCAATTCGAATCTGACTGGTGATGACGTGCGTGAAGGATTGACAGCCATTATTTCTGTCAAAATTCCAGATCCACAATTCGAAGGTCAAACGAAAACTAAGCTCGGAAATAGTGAAGTGCGGGGTATCGTAGAATCACTGTTCGGAGAGAAATTACAAGAGTTCCTGGAAGAAAACCCAGCAGTGTCACGTCGCGTTCTTGAGAAATCACTTTCCGCTTCACGCGCGCGAGAAGCTGCTCGTAAGGCACGTGAGTTAACCCGTCGGAAGAGTGCGCTTGAAGTCAGTGCTCTGCCTGGTAAACTCGCCGACTGTTCATCCAAGGATGCCTCGATCAGCGAACTATACATCGTCGAAGGTGACTCAGCGGGTGGATCGGCTAAGCAAGGCCGGGATCGCCATTTCCAAGCGATTCTACCGTTGCGTGGTAAGATCCTAAACGTTGAAAAAGCTCGCCTTGACCGTATTTTATCTAACGCTGAGATCCGCGCCATCATTACGGCTTTGGGCACAGGGATCAGCGATGACTTTGACTTATCGAAGGCTCGCTACCATAAAGTCGTTATTATGACCGATGCCGACGTCGATGGAGCCCATATTAGAACGCTATTATTAACGTTCTTCTATCGTTACATGCGGAAGCTAGTAGACGCGGGTTATATCTATATTGCACAGCCTCCTCTCTTTAAGATTGAGCGCAATAAGGTTATCCGCTACGCAGGCAGCGAGAAGGAACGCGATGATATTATCGCTTCTTTTGGAGAAAATGCTAAGGTTAACGTCCAACGTTACAAAGGTTTGGGAGAGATGAATGCAACCCAACTTTGGGACACAACGATGGACCCTGAGACCCGTATGATGCTCCAGGTTACGATTGAAGATGCAATGCTGGCAGATAGTATTTTTGATACACTTATGGGTGACAATGTTGAACCAAGACGTGACTTTATCCATGAGCATGCCAAGAACGTTAGATACCTTGATGTGTAAGAACAATATTTAATACAACCTCCGGCTTCTATTCCTAACGGAATGAGAACGCTGGAGGTTCTTTGATTTCAAGCTTTTTTTTAGGCTCTTGTGGATTGTTTATTGCGGGTCGAATAAGGGGATTTTCTTGCTTTTACACGTCCATAGGCTACGGCATAGCGATGTATTTTACGATAGATTGATTTATCAGGAAATAATTTGAATACAGCAATGGACGGAAGAGTGTTGACTTCCAGAAGCCACATATCCAGATGTTGATCCATGGCAATATCCAGACCAATCTCTTTGATTCCTGGATAGGCAGATTGAAGCTGTGTCGCGATTTGTATACCCAAAGCTTTTAAGTGATTGATCGTAACTAGGACTTCAGAGGGCGGCATATAATTTTTTAGTAGAGTACTTACGGAAAGGATACTGCCTCCACTGTGATAATTGGTGACGATTTTTTGAGGGGCAGCTACTCTTCCAAGCATTCCTGTTGTTTCCCATACTCCTGATGGAGTCTTTTGGGTAAGAACCCGAAGATCAAAAGGGCGGTCTTGATGACGCAGAAGGTCAATCCCTTTTTGAATCAAATAGGTTCGATTCTGAATTCGTTTCTGTAAGTTCTCATACAGCTCTTCTGGTGAGAAAAACACTTCCGCAGTCTTCCCATATCTTAAAATATACAAGATCTGTTCTTCAGGCTCTTCTTTATTAACGTTATCGAGGTCGGTACCGTGTTCAGCTTTCTGTTTGCTAGTGCTAAGAGTTACAGTACGCTGCTCAGCTCTCATTACACCGATACCATAACTTCCTCGATCTGGCTTAATATAGACCATTGTATATAACGCAAGCATCTCCTTAAGAGCATTGACATCGAATTTACGGGTATCAGGCACATATTGCAATAGAGAGTGATTTTGAAGGATGACTTTCGTTTTAGCCCATTTGCTTGGGACGCGTTGAATCTTCATTATCTTCCTCCTTATGAGTTTTGTGCAGGAATAGGTCCTTTGGGTTCCTTGTTGTAAAAAATGCAGTGGCAGCATAATCTTTGACAGCTGAAAATCAGGACAAGCTACCTAAACAATGGTATAATATAAGGATATGGGGTTATGCCTTATCGAACGATATTAGGATAATAAAACCGTGTTTCTTGTCTTTACAGTCTATGTAGTAAAGATATTTGCGGAAAGGGCAAATACCCTGATAAGCGCAAAAAGAAATCAATATTAGAAGATAAAAGGCTATCATGTTTAATTGTGCTACTTTTGTGAAAGTAATATAATTAAGGGTAGCGGTTTTTTAACTGAAGGAGGTCCAGCAACTCATGGCTGAACAAAATAACCCACAAGTCAAAGATCGGGACATTGGCGTGGAAATGCGTGAATCCTTTATGGATTACGCAATGAGCATCATTGTTAGCCGGGCTTTGCCAGATGTGCGGGACGGACTCAAGCCGGTTCACCGACGCATTTTGTTTGCGATGTCGGAGCTTGGAATGTCTGCGGATAAGCCTCATAAGAAATCTGCAAGAATCGTCGGTGAGGTTATCGGTAAGTACCACCCTCACGGTGACTCAGCTGTCTATGAAACAATGGTACGGATGGCTCAGGATTTCTCGATGCGCTATATGCTTGTAGACGGTCACGGGAACTTTGGTTCGATTGATGGTGATATGGCCGCGGCGATGCGGTACACAGAAGCCCGTCTCTCCAAGATTGCAGGCGAAATGCTTCGTGATTTGAACAAAGAGACAGTTGACTTCGCACCCAACTATGATGGTGAAGAGAATGAGCCGGTTGTATTGCCAGCCCGTTATCCGAATCTGCTCGTAAATGGGGTATCTGGTATTGCTGTAGGTATGGCTACTAATATTCCACCGCATAACCTTGGTGAAGTTATCGATGGTGTGCAGGCGATGATTAAGAATCCTGATATCACGCCAATGGAATTGATGGAGTTTATCCAAGGTCCGGATTTCCCTACGGCTGGATATATTTTGGGTCGTGAGGGCATTCGTCAGGCTTATCGTACGGGGCGTGGTTCAGTAACCATGCGTGCGAAGGCAACGATCGAAGAGAACAACGGCAAGGCTCGCATCATTGTGCATGAGCTTCCATACCAGGTTAACAAAGCAAGATTGGTTGAAAAAATCGCAGAATTAGTACGTGAGAAACGGATCGAAGGTATAACGGATCTTCGAGATGAGTCTGACCGTAACGGTATGCGTGTAGTTGTTGAGATGAGACGCGATGTTAATCCAAATGTAGTATTAAACAATCTATATAAACATACTTCTATGCAATCCACATTTGGGATCAACATGCTTGCCATCGTAAATAACGAGCCGAAAATTCTTAATCTGCGTGATGTACTTTATCATTATTTGCAGCACCAGATTGAAGTTATTCGTCGTCGTACTATATTTGATCTTAAAAAAGCTGAAGCACGCGCTCATATCTTAGAAGGTCTGCGCATTGCGCTTGATCATCTGGATGAAGTGATTGCGTTAATCCGTGCTTCACGGACAACTGATATAGCCCGCGAAGGATTAATGAGCACCTTTAGCCTCAGTTTAGAGCAGGCTCAGGCTATCCTCGATATGCGGATGCAACGTCTGACCGGTCTGGAACGGGAAAAGATCGAGAATGAATATAACGAATTGATCGTTAAAATTGCAGAGTACCGTGAAATTCTGGCTAACGAGCATCTTGTACTGGAAATCATCAGCAACGAGCTGCAGGATATCCGCGATAGATATTCTGATGAACGCCGGACAGAGATTACGGTTGGTGAAGAAAGTATCCTGGATGAAGACCTTATTCCACGTGAAGAGGTTGTTATCACTATTACACATACAGGATATATCAAACGTCTACCTGTCAGCACCTACCGCAGTCAGAAGCGCGGAGGTCGCGGAGTCATGGGGATGGACACCAAGGACCAGGATTTCGTGGAGCATCTCTTCGTGAGTAACTCTCATAACTATCTGATGTTCTTTACCGATAAGGGTAAAGTTTACCGGATTAAAGCTTATGAGATCCCAGAATTGGGCCGTACAGCCCGGGGGACGCCAATCATCAACCTGATTCAAATCGAACAAGGTGAGAAGATTAGTGCGGTAATCCAAGTGGAAGATGGCGATAGCGACAAATATTTATTCTTTGCTACCCGCGAGGGTATCGTGAAGAAGACGCCTCTTGGGGATTATAACAACATTCGTAAAGGCGGTCTTATTGCTATTAATCTTCGTGAAGAAGATTCCCTAATCGAGGTTAAGCTGACTGATGGACAGCAAAATCTCATTATCGGTACAGCTCGCGGAATGTCGATTACGTTCTCAGAGAATGATGTGCGTTCTATGGGACGTAGCGCGACTGGCGTTAAGGGCATTACGCTTGACGGTAATGACCATGTCATTGGTATGGACTGTGTCGATAAGGAGCTTGAGGTTCTGATTGTTACTACCAAGGGCTATGGTAAACGCACACCAGCCGGTGATTATCGTTCCCAGACTCGTGGCGGTAAAGGGATCAAGACCATTAACCTCACCGATAAGAATGGTCCTGTAGTGGGTCTTAAGGTCGTTAAGAAGGATGAAGACTTAATGATCATTACGACTAGCGGTACCCTGATTCGTACCAGCATGGATGGAATTTCTACTATGGGCCGTTATGCTCAAGGGGTTAAGCTGATTAACATCCGTGAGGATGACGCAGTAGCTACCCTGTGTAGAGCTGACAAGAACGAAGAGGATGAATCTGAGGAAGTGGAAGGTCTGGAAGGCTTGGAAGGGCAAGAAGGCCTGGATGGGCAAGATACAGTCGAGGAATCTGGCAATATTGATCAGCCTGAGATCCTGACTGAGGACGAAGACACTGACTTAGAATAGGTTGAATTCAAAAAAGAGCAAGGGCTTCTTTTACAGAAGTTCTTGCTCTTTTTGTTGCTATTTGAATGACCGATGCTTATAAAAATAAAATAAATATTTTGAAAGAATAGTTTTCACTGCACTAGTGTCTTCCATTTATCCGTACTATAATTAGCCAATAGAATCCTATAAAGTACTAATTTCTCAGAAATTATCTGTCTTATCAATGTGAGGTAATGCTGGGTGTACGGCTTATAGAAATTAAGGGGCTGAGTATATGCCAAATATATTGGTTGGAGAAGTTAAAGCAGGCTCAAAGATAATAAAGGATGTAATTACACCTTTAGGGGGGACTTTATTCACTAAGGGAAAAATATTGCTCCCTCGTGATCTAGATATTTTACAGGCTTTTTTGATTGGGCAAGTGGAAATCGAAGGTGACCAAGGTGAGGCGAGTTCGGATGGAGCCAAAACAACAGCTAAGCAAGCTTCCCCTAAAGCTGGAGCCATTATCAACGAATCGATGTTGGCCAAGACTAATTCTCCTCTACATGATGAATACGATAAAATGCTCACTCTTATTAAGAACAGCTATCGATCGGTAACGGCAGCTTCACTTCCTATTTTTGAGCTTCGCAGTCAGTTAGAGACATTAATAGGTTATTTGAAGGATTATCATGTCTTGAAGTTTACACCGCGCACTTTAAAATATGAGGATTACAACTATCACAATGCTGTGTTGTCCGCGTTGACCTCCTATAAAATCGCTCAGTGGTGTGGGTACCCACAAAAGGATTGGATGCAGATTGCTTTTGCAGGATTATTACATGATATCGGCAATGCAAAAGTAGACAGCTCACTTTTACAGAAACCGGAGTCACTTAACAATAGTGAAATAGAAGAGGTTCGCCGACACACTACATATGGTTATCAATTATTACGCAATGTTACAGCGATTAATGAAGGGGTAAGACTTGCCGCCTTGCAGCATCATGAGAAGATTGATGGCTCTGGTTATCCATTGAAGCTGGACGGCAGTCAGATTCATTTCTACGCTAAAGTAGTCGCAGTAGCAGATATATTCCATGCTATGACCTTAGAAAGAGCCTACAGAAGAGCACAGTCTCCTTATTTGGTACTAGAGCAGATTCTGACGGAAAGCTTCGGTAAACTTGACCCAGTGATTGTGCAGACGTTTATACAGAAGAGTACTGATCTCTTTAATGGCACTAGAATCAAATTAAGTGATGGCCGTCATGGGGAGATTATCTTCACAGATCGCGCAAACCCTACACGTCCGATGGTTAAGATAGAGGAAACAATAGTTAATTTGATGTTGGAACGTGAATTGTATATTCAAGAGATCATTGCTTAGGGCG
The DNA here is from genome assembly GCF_037975345.1 of Paenibacillus sp. FSL P2-0121. NCBI lineage: Bacteria > Bacillati > Bacillota > Bacilli > Caryophanales > Paenibacillaceae > Paenibacillus > Paenibacillus sp. FSL P2-0121. The sequence goes on from NZ_CP150245.1 coordinate 11,565, forward strand.
GTACAAAGGAATAAGGCTGTGCTAGCCATTATATATTGCAGTATTGAGGCTTTTGGCAGCACAGTCTCTCATTTATCTAGTGTATTTCAAAAAAACTCTTGCAATGCAACTCCATACATGATATATTCTAAGTCCGGCCAAGAAGTACACATGCCGAGCTCGAAAAAGAAGTTAAAAAAAGAGCTTGACATTAAATAGCCGAACATGATATAGTATAAGAGTTGCTGCTGAGACATTAAACGGCGCCAACGAGAACTTGATCTTTGAAAACTGAACAACGAGTGAGTAGGAAATCACGCAAGTGAAATCCAAATTAGAGAATTAATTTTCTCGTCAGATGTTTCAAAATGAGCATATCGCTCTTTTCAATACTAATTGGAGAGTTTGATCCTGGCTCAGGACGAACGCTGGCGGCGTGCCTAATACATGCAAGTCGAGCGGAGTTGTTTTGAAAGCTTGCTTTCAAAACAACTTAGCGGCGGACGGGTGAGTAACACGTAGGCAACCTGCCCTTCAGACTGGGATAACTACCGGAAACGGTAGCTAATACCGGATAATTTCTTTTTTCTCCTGAGAGAAGAATGAAAGACGGAGCAATCTGTCACTGAGGGATGGGCCTGCGGCGCATTAGCTAGTTGGTGGGGTAACGGCCCACCAAGGCGACGATGCGTAGCCGACCTGAGAGGGTGAACGGCCACACTGGGACTGAGACACGGCCCAGACTCCTACGGGAGGCAGCAGTAGGGAATCTTCCGCAATGGGCGAAAGCCTGACGGAGCAACGCCGCGTGAGTGATGAAGGTTTTCGGATCGTAAAGCTCTGTTGCCAGGGAAGAACGTCCGGTAGAGTAACTGCTACCGGAGTGACGGTACCTGAGAAGAAAGCCCCGGCTAACTACGTGCCAGCAGCCGCGGTAATACGTAGGGGGCAAGCGTTGTCCGGAATTATTGGGCGTAAAGCGCGCGCAGGCGGCTATTTAAGTCTGGTGTTTAAACCTTGGGCTCAACCTGAGGTCGCACTGGAAACTGGGTGGCTTGAGTACAGAAGAGGAAAGTGGAATTCCACGTGTAGCGGTGAAATGCGTAGATATGTGGAGGAACACCAGTGGCGAAGGCGACTTTCTGGGCTGTAACTGACGCTGAGGCGCGAAAGCGTGGGGAGCAAACAGGATTAGATACCCTGGTAGTCCACGCCGTAAACGATGAGTGCTAGGTGTTAGGGGTTTCGATACCCTTGGTGCCGAAGTTAACACAGTAAGCACTCCGCCTGGGGAGTACGGTCGCAAGACTGAAACTCAAAGGAATTGACGGGGACCCGCACAAGCAGTGGAGTATGTGGTTTAATTCGAAGCAACGCGAAGAACCTTACCAGGTCTTGACATCCCTCTGAATCTGCTAGAGATAGCAGCGGCCTTCGGGACAGAGGAGACAGGTGGTGCATGGTTGTCGTCAGCTCGTGTCGTGAGATGTTGGGTTAAGTCCCGCAACGAGCGCAACCCTTAACTTTAGTTGCCAGCAGGTAATGCTGGGCACTCTAGAGTGACTGCCGGTGACAAACCGGAGGAAGGTGGGGATGACGTCAAATCATCATGCCCCTTATGACCTGGGCTACACACGTACTACAATGGCCGGTACAACGGGAAGCGAAGCCGCGAGGTGGAGCCAATCCCATCAAAGCCGGTCTCAGTTCGGATTGCAGGCTGCAACTCGCCTGCATGAAGTCGGAATTGCTAGTAATCGCGGATCAGCATGCCGCGGTGAATACGTTCCCGGGTCTTGTACACACCGCCCGTCACACCACGAGAGTTTACAACACCCGAAGTCGGTGGGGTAACCCGCAAGGGAGCCAGCCGCCGAAGGTGGGGTAGATGATTGGGGTGAAGTCGTAACAAGGTAGCCGTATCGGAAGGTGCGGCTGGATCACCTCCTTTCTATGGAGAATCGTTCTCTGCAATGAGAACATTCAAATCGGAAGCTAAGCTTCCAAAACTCAGGTTTAGGCCTGTTACTCACTCGTTGCTCAGTTTTGAGAGTTTAAGCTCTCAAGTAAGACTTGATCCTTGAAAACTGGATACCGAAACGAATTTGCGTTTTAGAACATCTTTTAGCAACTTGTGTAAACAAGTAAATGTTATTAGTGAGATGATTCCAAAGAGAATGTCATCGTATGATATTTTCCTGCGGAAAAATCAAGGTTAAGCTAATAAGAGCACACGGAGGATGCCTAGGCGCCAGGAGCCGACGAAGGACGTGGCGAACAACGAAACTGCCTCGGGGAGCTGTAAGCAAGCTTTGATCCGGGGGTGTCCGAATGGGGAAACCCAGCTGTGGTAATTCGCAGTTACTCATACCTGAATACATAGGGTGTGTAGAGGCAGACCAGGGGAACTGAAACATCTAAGTACCCTGAGGAAGAGAAAACAATAGTGATTCCGTCAGTAGCGGCGAGCGAACGCGGAACAGCCTAAACCTAAGAGCTTGCTCTTAGGGGTTGTGGGACGTCTCACATGGAGTTACAAAGGAATATGGTAGGTGAAGAGGTCTGGAAAGGCCCGCGATAGAGGTAAAAGCCCTGTAACCTAAACTGTATTCTCTCCGAGACGGATCCCGAGTAGTGCGGGGCACGTGAAACCCCGTATGAATCCAGCAGGACCATCTGCTAAGGCTAAATACTACCTGGCGACCGATAGTGAAACAGTACCGTGAGGGAAAGGTGAAAAGCACCCCGGAAGGGGAGTGAAATAGAACCTGAAACCGTGTGCTTACAAAAAGTCAGAGCCCTATTAATGGGTGATGGCGTGCCTTTTGTAGAATGAACCGGCGAGTTACGTTTAACATGCAAGGTTAAGCCGAGAAGGTGGAGCCGCAGCGAAAGCGAGTCTGAATAGGGCGAATTAGTATGTGGACGTAGACCCGAAACCGTGTGATCTACCCCTGTCCAGGGTGAAGGTGCGGTAACACGCACTGGAGGCCCGAACCCACGTACGTTGAAAAGTGCGGGGATGAGGTGGGGGTAGCGGAGAAATTCCAATCGAACTCGGAGATAGCTGGTTCTCCCCGAAATAGCTTTAGGGCTAGCCTCGGTATAAGAGTAGTGGAGGTAGAGCACTGATTGGGTGCGGGGTCCGCAAGGATTACCAAGCTCAGTCAAACTCCGAATGCCATATACTTATTGCCGGGAGTCAGACAGTGAGTGCTAAGATCCATTGTCAAAAGGGAAACAGCCCAGACCATCAGCTAAGGTCCCCAAGTGTGTGTTAAGTGGGAAAGGATGTGGAGTTGCACAGACAACCAGGATGTTGGCTTAGAAGCAGCCACCATTGAAAGAGTGCGTAATAGCTCACTGGTCGAGTGACTCTGCGCCGAAAATGTAACGGGGCTAAACACACCACCGAAGCTATGGCTAGATACGTATGTATCTGGGGTAGGGGAGCGTTGTGTAGGGGTTGAAGGTGTACTGAAAAGAGCGCTGGACACTACACAAGTGAGAATGCCGGTATGAGTAACGAAAAGATCAGTGAGAATCTGATCCGCCGAAAGCCCAAGGTTTCCTGAGGAAGGCTCGTCCGCTCAGGGTAAGTCGGGACCTAAGGCGAGGCCGAAAGGCGTAGTCGAAGGACAACAGTTTGAAATTACTGTACCACCGTAATCCGCTATGAGCGATGGGGTGACGCAGGAGGGTAGTGACGCGGACTGATGGATGTCCGTCTAAGCAGTGAGGCTGATGTGTAGGCAAATCCGCACATCGTTAAGGCTGGGCTGTGATGGGGAGCGAAAATTGTAGTAGCGAAGGTCATGATCTCACACTGCCAAGAAAAGCCTCTAGCCAGGAGAAGGTGCCCGTACCGCAAACCGACACAGGTAGGCGAGAAGAGAATTCTAAGGCGCGCGGAAGAACTCTCGTTAAGGAACTCGGCAAAATGACCCCGTAACTTCGGGAGAAGGGGTGCCCCGGTAGTGTGAATAGCACGAGGGGGCCGCAGTGAAAAGGCCCAAGCGACTGTTTAGCAAAAACACAGGTCTGTGCGAAGCCGCAAGGCGAAGTATACGGGCTGACGCCTGCCCGGTGCTGGAAGGTTAAGGGGAGTGGTTAGGGGTAACCCGAAGCTATGAACCGAAGCCCCAGTAAACGGCGGCCGTAACTATAACGGTCCTAAGGTAGCGAAATTCCTTGTCAGGTAAATTCTGACCCGCACGAATGGCGTAACGACTTGGGCGCTGTCTCAACGAGAGATCCGGTGAAATTTTAATACCTGTGAAGATGCAGGTTACCCGCGACAAGACGGAAAGACCCCATGGAGCTTTACTGCAGCTTGATATTGAATTTGGGTACGATCTGTACAGGATAGGTGGGAGCCGTAGAAATCGGAGCGCAAGCTTCGGTGGAGGCGCCGTTGGGATACCACCCTGATCGTATCTAGGTTCTAACCTAGTACCCTTACCGGGTACGGGGACCGTGTCAGGCGGGCAGTTTGACTGGGGCGGTCGCCTCCTAAAGAGTAACGGAGGCGTTCCAAGGTTCCCTCAGAATGGTTGGAAATCATTCGCAGAGTGCAAAGGCATAAGGGAGCTTGACTGCGAGACCTACAAGTCGAGCAGGGACGAAAGTCGGACTTAGTGATCCGGTGGTACCGCATGGAAGGGCCATCGCTCAACGGATAAAAGCTACCCTGGGGATAACAGGCTTATCTCCCCCAAGAGTCCACATCGACGGGGAGGTTTGGCACCTCGATGTCGGCTCATCGCATCCTGGGGCTGAAGTAGGTCCCAAGGGTTGGGCTGTTCGCCCATTAAAGCGGTACGCGAGCTGGGTTCAGAACGTCGTGAGACAGTTCGGTCCCTATCTGTCGTGGGCGCAGGAAATTTGAGAGGAGCTGTCCTTAGTACGAGAGGACCGGGATGGACGTACCGCTGGTGCACCAGTTGTTCCGCCAGGAGCATGGCTGGGTAGCTACGTACGGACGGGATAAGCGCTGAAAGCATCTAAGCGTGAAGCCCCCCTCAAGATGAGATTTCCCAATTAGTAAGACCCCTTGAAGACGACGAGGTAGATAGGTTGGAGGTGGAAGTGCAGCAATGCATGGAGCTGACCAATACTAATCGGTCGAGGGCTTATCCTATACGTAGAATGCAGATTTGTTTCGGATTCAGTTTTCAGGCATCAAGCCTGAAATACGCTTAGAAATTCATTGTCACTTCTGGTGATGAACCGAATTTCACGCGGCAGCGTCTGTTTGACAGACGCATGTTTGGTGGCGATAGCGGAGGGGTTCCACGCGTACCCATCCCGAACACGACCGTTAAGCCCTCCAGCGCCGATGGTACTTGGACCGAAGGGTCCTGGGAGAGTAGGACGTTGCCAAGCACACAAGACCACTGTTGAGTAATCGACAGTGGTCTTTTTGTTATGTATATTTACTTAAGGATTGTTGCAAATTAAATTATGTTTGACAGACTAGAGTGTTTAACCCATAATACAATTCATACTAAACATATAAGAATTATAGGGGGAGCGAATTATGTCGTACTTTAGTGTATCTATTAAGAAACCGATTCTGTTGGGGGCAATAGCAGTTTTGCTATTGATGTTAATTGCAGGGTGCTCGGGGTCTAATAATAAGGCTGATTCAAATAAAGAGGCACAGGAAAGTGCGAGTCCGGCAACTCAAAGTCCTCAAACTGCAGAACCTGCAACGGGAGGGACTTTCGTCTATGGACGACCTGCTTCTGTAACTTCGCTGGATTTGCATAATCAGATTACGTCCAACAATGCTTTTGCAATCGACAAAGTTTTTGAATCATTAGTCGCTTTTGACAGCAAAGGTGAAATTGTAGATTGGCTTGCTAAGTCACATAATATCAGTGAAGATGGTCTGACGTATACATTCGAGCTTCGTGATGGTTTGAAGTTTTCCAATGGTACGGATGTGACCGCAGAAGATGCTGTATTCTCTCTTGAGCGGCACTTGAAGGTAGGCGGCCCGCTGGCAATATCCGCAAAGGTCGACACAATCAAAGCGCAAGATAACAAAACGCTTGTTATTACACTTAAAGAGCCTTATACACCATTTATCTCGGAGCTATCTAATTTCTCAAATGGTATCCTTCCTAACAATTTCGGGGGAGTATCCGAAGAGGAATTCTTCAAGAAACCAATCGGTACGGGACCTTTTGTTGTTGAAACATGGGACACTGCTGGTGATCTGACCTTCACTAAGAATACATTCTACTGGCAAGAAGGTAAACCCTATATTGATAAGCTCGTTTATAAGCTGATTGAAGATGACAGCCAAGCGATTAACCAGCTGAAGGCTGGAGAAGTTAATGCTATTGAATCTTTGGCTCTGCAAAATGCCAATGAGATTAAAGATGGGGCTGACACTAAAGTAGTTACTAACGGTAGTTGGGTGACAGAGCAATTGTTCTTTAATACGTTGGATGAACATTTTTCTGATGTGCATGTCCGTCGCGCTCTGGCGCTGGCGCTTGATCGTGAGGGCTTGACCAAGGCGTTAACCTTTGGTTATGCACAAACAGCAAACTCATTGCTGCCAACAACGATTCCTTATAACGCAAATGATACAATCAAAGCACTGAACTTTAATATCGAAGCAGCCAAGGAGGAGCTTGCCAAATCTGCCTTCCCTAATGGCTTCACTACCAAATTACTTGTAGCATCCGGTAATAGCACAAGAGCTCAAGAGGCACAAATTATTCAGGCAGCGGGCCAAACGATCGGGATTAAGATTGAGATTGAATCGATTGAACTTGCCACTTTCCGTGAACGTTTCTTCGCATATGATTTTGCGGCAATGCTGAACAGTGGCCAAGCGGATTCCCCTGAAGCGAACTCAATTATTGCTTTCCAGACCGATCCGGAAGGCTTCAGCAAATCATATTGGACGCATTATACAAATGATGAAGTAACGAAGCTTCTATATGAGGGACAAAAAACTGCGGATGGCGATGAACGTGCACAAATCTATACTAAGCTGCTGCAGACCCTTGCTGATGAAGTTCCTTATATTCCGCTTTACTATCCAGATGTTTTAAAAGGTATTCGTTCTTCAGTTGACGGTCTCGTTGTTCTACCAAACGGCAGTGCCCGTTTCGAAGATGTCCGCATCAGCCAATGATGAATCTTAAGCAGGTGTTAAATCAACCGAAAGGAAGCAAGGGTTCTTACAACTGGCTTGTGATATCTCTTATAAAAGCATTGGCAGTGATCTTCTGCGTAATGATAGCAGTCTTTTTCATCATACGAATCGTGCCGGGAGATCCAGCAAAAATGATTTTGGGAGAATACAGCACCCCTGAGGCGCTCAAGAGTATGCATCATACTCTTGGGCTGGACCTCCCTTTATGGGAGCAATTCATCCGATTTGTGAAGACGCTGTTTACTCAAGGAGATACTGGAAACTCCATTATTATGGGGACATCAACAAGAGAGTTGATTACACAACGGGCCCCTGTTACTTTGCTGCTCATCGTGATGGCTTGTGTGTTGGCGATTTTTGTATCCCTTCTGCTCGCTACGGTAGCCGCTACGCATAAGGATAAACTGCTGGACCATTTGATACGTATTTTTCCTACAATTACTCTAGGTATGCCAATCTTCTGGGTTGGCTTACTTTTAATTTTGCTCTTTAGTGTCCGGCTTGGCTGGTTCCCTGTTGGGGGAGTAAGTGAAGGGTGGGTCGGAACCTTGCATAGTCTTGCACTTCCAGCAATCACTGTTGCTTTTTCACAGGTTCCTACGCTTGTTCGTTCATTAAGAGCGCAGATGCTTGAAGTGTTAGAATCGGATTTTGTAGTCACCCTTAAGGCTGCGGGCATACCAAACAGGGTTATTTTATTTAAACATGTGCTGCGCAACTCTGCTCTTCCTACGTTAATGCTGCTGGGTGTGAATATTTCTTATTTAATCGGAGGCACCTTGGTCGTTGAGCAGGTATTTGGAATTAAGGGAATTGGCAGCTTATTGTTCACTTCAATTTCGAAACGGGACTTTCCGGTTATTCAAGGAATAGCACTTTACTGTGCGCTATCTGTTGTGATCATCAGTCTCTTGATTGAAATCATTTCCTGGTGGCTTGATCCCAGAACGAAAGGAAAACAATGAAAACTATAAGACTAGACTCGCGATTGTATGAAGACGGTAAGATAACAAGCGGCTTAAAGCGAATATGGAATACCCCATCACTTCTAGTGGGAATTATTATGTTTGCAGCTCTTATTCTCTTGACTGTGTTTATACCTTATATAAGTCCTTATGACCCCTCTGAGCAAAATTTGAGTGCCTTTTTACAGCCTCCGTCAGCCGAACATTGGTTGGGAACTGATCAATTAGGGCGTGATCTGTTTACCAGACTGGTTTATGCAGCGAGGACTGATTTGAAAATCATGGTCTTGGCAGAAATCATTCCCTTTTGCACAGGTGTATTTCTAGGAATGCTGGCAGGATATTACGGCAAATGGATCGATACAGTTATTACGCTGTTGTCAGATACATTCATCGCCTTTCCTTTTTATCTCATCGTTATTATCGTGGCTTTTGCCAGTGGAGCAGGAGAACGAGGCATTTATATTACTTTTATCTTTGTAGGATGGATTGTCTTTGCCCGTGTCGTCAGAGGTCTTAGTGCTTCTTTTCGTAATCAGGAATGGGTGGCGTCCGCTCAAACCTTAGGACTACCAGGAGTGAAAATTATTTTGCGTCATCTCCTGCCGAATGTACTTCCGCAAGCCGTGGTCGTCCTTATGACAGATATGATTGGATTGCTTGTTGCCATTGTTACGCTCGGGTATCTTGGTATCGGCATTACACCGCCAACTCCTGACTGGGGGACAATGATTTCAGATGGACAGCCCTTCATCACTACAGCTTGGTGGCTCTCGGCCGTTCCGGGATTTGCAGTGGTGTATACGGGGATAGCTTTGTCGCTCCTAGGTGATGGTTTGGCAGACATATGGAGGAAAAAATAATGTCTATACAACCCATTTTAGAAATAGAGGCGCTATCGCTGGCAGCTAAGTCAAATGAGAGATTGGTCAATAATGTTAGTTTTTCGCTGGGTAAAGGGGAGAGTCTGGGATTAGTAGGTGAATCGGGATCAGGAAAATCGCTTACGCTGCGTGCAATTTTAGGCTTGCTTCCAAATGGTGTTGAACAGACTGGTGGCACCATTAAAAGTGAGGTAAGCAGTGCAATGGTATTTCAAGATCCAAGAGGTGCGCTTGATCCGCTCTGTACGGTTGTCAAACAACTGGCTGAAGTTGTGTATTACAGACAGAGAGTAAGCCGTAAGACCTCGCGGGTAATTGCACTGGAACTGCTCGAAAGGCTTGGTCTCCCCGATTCATTGAAGAAAAAGGACCGGTATCCGAGTCAGCTGTCAGGCGGTCAGTGTCAACGGGTAGTCATCGCTCTGGCACTGGCGTGTAAGCCAGGCATACTTCTCTGTGATGAGCCGACAACGGCACTGGACGTCACGGTTCAACGGCAAATTATTGAGACGATCACGAGCCTCCAGCATGAGCTCAGTTTTGCCATGGTATTTGTTACGCATAACCTAGCGATTGCAGCAAACTTGTGTTCACGGCTATGTGTAATGAAACAGGGACAGATTGTTGAGCAGGGCAATACTCTTGATATTTTGCAAAATCCGAAAGACCCTTACACACAGATGCTGATTGATTCGGTGCTTCCTTTGCCAGAGCTTGAAGGGAGTAGAGACTCATGGAATTAGCCTTGCAAATAAAAGATTTAACTGTTCATTATGGCGGCTTTACTGCACTGGATCGTATTAATCTGAATCTTGAGCAGCACACCACCCTTGGGCTTGTTGGAGAATCCGGATCAGGGAAATCTACGCTGGCGCGAGTAATTGCTGGACTGATTGCCCCAAATGAGGGACAGATTCTGTTGGGTACCCAAGAATTAAAAAAGAAAAGAAGCCGTGAGCAGCACAAAACAATCCAGATGATTTTCCAAAATCCAGATGCTTCGCTAAATCCTAAACATTCGATTAGGCAAATTCTTTCCGAGCCCTTATTGTTTCATAAAATAGTGGGGCGTACAGATGTTGAACAAAGATGCAAAGAGCTTTTGAATCAAGTTCATTTAGAACAAAAGGCGTTAGACAAATTCCCACATGAATTTTCCGGCGGCCAGCGTCAACGGATAGCGATCGCTCGTGCATTAAGTGTTGAGCCAAACATCCTGATCGCGGATGAACCTACAAGTGCGTTGGATGTATCTGTGCAGCTTAGTGTGCTCGAACTGTTCAATACGCTGAAGGCTGAGCTTAATCTCACCATGCTTTTTATTTCTCATGATCTAGGAGTAATCAATGCAATTAGCGATACGGTAGCAGTTATGCGGCAAGGAAAGCTCGTGGAGCAGAGTCCGCGGGACCAATTCTTCATCCGTCCTAAACATGAATACAGTTATGAGCTGTTGTCGGCGGTTCCGAAAATGCCAAAATAAAGTACATCAGGAGGTTTTTTTATGAACCGAGAACATAAAGGATACGTGCCACTTTCACTAGCTGAGTACAATAAGCTAACACATTTAATTTCCAAAGTCTTGTTTACTGAGCACCCTCCAGTTATCATTCCGGCTGAGGCAATCCTTGGAATCGAGGCGGTAGCCGCCGGAATAGCTGCACCTGGTCGAACCATTGTAAATATAGTAACAGGTCCTTATGGAAGTTTATTTGGAAAATGGCTTGAGCGGGGTGGAGCAACGGTTGTTGAAGTAAAGGTTCCTTTTGATGAAGTGGTCACTAGCGACCAAGTTGCTTCCGCGATTAAGGAGTTTAAACCTTGTGCCCTTTCTTTTGTTCAAGCTGAAGTGGTTACTGGAGGCTCTAATCCTGCTAAAGAAATATTTGAAATTGCAAAAGAATTCAATCTAATTACTGTGTCGGACTCCGTATCTGCGGTTGGGGGAGAGGCCCTGCTGGTGGATGAATGGTCCGTTGATTTTGCAGTTATAGGTGCGCAAAAAGCCTTAGCTGGACCCAACGGTGTTAGTGCCGTAAGTATTTCTCCACGTGGTTGGGAATTTCTTGAGTCGAATGAAAATGCTCCACGCAATTCTATTTTATCCTTGCTGGATCTGAAACCATCACTTGGAGACGCCGCGCCATTGCGGGTTGCCCCAAACATTCCTACGCTGGAGGCTAGAGCCTTGACTCAAGCTTTGACACGAATTGAAGAAGAAGGATTGGATCAAGTAATCAAACGCCATGAGCGAGCCGCAGCAGCTGCTGTAGCTGGTATTAAATCCTTGGGGCTTGAGCCTTGGCAAAAGGACAGCAGACATTATTCTACGCTGACTACAACGGTGCGGATTTCTGGAAAGCAAGAGTTGCGGATTGAGCAGCCTATAGGCATTGTGGCTCCCGGAGACGGAGAATTATTTGGACATCTTCTACGGATCAACCATTTTGGAACGAATGCTGAGCGGCAAAGTGTGGAGAAGGCTATATCCACGCTTGCCGAACTGTTGAAACAAGACCCAGTTCAGGCATTAGCAGCTGTTCGGCTGGCATGGGGGGAATGAAGATGATTCATAAGCATCCAGAGCTGCAAACGTTCAATGACATTTTTATAGCAGGTATCGAAGGCAGACGTTTTGATGTCGTGATAAAGGATGGGCGTTTTTCATCCATTACTGAAGCGGATCCGCATCAAGTAGAGTCAAATCTTGCAGGAACAGATCTGTGGCTAAGTCCGGGTATTATTGATCTTCATACGCATTTAGCTTGGACAGATTTTGACCACTCTGATCAATTGAAGCGCGATTCCAACCAGATCGAAATTATGCAGGCACAAGCTTTTGAAGCTACTCTTAGAACGGGTGTAACGGCTGCCCGTGATGCAGGTGGGATTCTGCCGAGCACAGTGCAGCATCTTGTCCAGCAATATCAGCATCCATTAAGAGTGCAGACCAGTAGCGATATGATTGGAGCAGCAGATGCCCGTGGTCTCAAGCATTTAGAACAACGCATGGCGGAAATCTTTGCTACAGGAGCGGGTTGGATAAAAATCATGGCCACAGGCGGGCTTGGAGCACCTACCGAGAAAGTCGTTGACCCGATCTTTTCCGAAGAAGAGTTCTCGTTCATTGTTCGTAATGCACATGCCCATGATAAGAAGGTACTGGTTCATACCTGGGGCGGAGTGACGATAGACTGGTCCATCCAGGCCGGCGTGGAATCAATAGAGCATGGGATGTTTCTAACTGAGGATCAGGCAGGAAGACTTGCTAACTCGAGGGTAGCGTTTGTACCCACCACATCAATTTATCGTATTGCTGCAGACCCAAAAGGCGTTCTAGCGTTGAACCCGATCATTTGCGACCGAGCTGCCCGCGCTGCCGAATGTCATTCCAAGGCCATTCATTATGCAAAAAGAGAAGGCGTTCGTATTGGATTCGGTACAGATTATGCCACACCTGCACTACATGGCTATAACCTTCAAGAACTGGATACATTGATTGATTATGGCTTAACTCGGAGAGAAGCTTGGCAGGCTGCGACTAAAAGTGCTGCTGATATTCTGGGGAGCGGTAACGAGCTGGGACAAATTGCAGAAGGTTTTATTGCAGATGCTGTTGTTTTCAAAGCGGATCCATATGAAGCGCACAATGCGGAGGCACTTCGAAGCAATATCATTGCCGTAATTACTGGAGCGAAGGAAGCGGAATTAATCTAGAATCGTCTAAGCTTCTTCTAAAAAACAACTGTTATCTTCTGCAGTTGTTTTTTTACTTTCTAGATAATTAGATGATAAGGGGAGGTAGTTATTATAATACGATAATACATAGATGATGTTTTATGCTTTTGATTTTATATAAAAAAACTCTTGCAATGCATCTCCATACATGATATATTCTAAGTCCGGCCAAGAAGTACACATGCCGAGCTCGAAAAAGAAGTTAAAAAAAGAGCTTGACATTAAATAGCCGAACATGATATAGTATAAGAGTTGCTGCTGAGACATTAAACGGCGCCAACGAGAACTTGATCTTTGAAAACTGAACAACGAGTGAGTAGGAAATCACGCAAGTGAAATCCAAATTAGAGAATTAATTTTCTCGTCAGATGTTTCAAAATGAGCATATCGCTCTTTTCAATACTAATTGGAGAGTTTGATCCTGGCTCAGGACGAACGCTGGCGGCGTGCCTAATACATGCAAGTCGAGCGGAGTTACTTTGAAAGCTTGCTTTCAAAGTAACTTAGCGGCGGACGGGTGAGTAACACGTAGGCAACCTGCCCTTCAGACTGGGATAACTACCGGAAACGGTAGCTAATACCGGATAATTTCTTTTTTCTCCTGAGAGAAGAATGAAAGACGGAGCAATCTGTCACTGAGGGATGGGCCTGCGGCGCATTAGCTAGTTGGTGGGGTAACGGCCCACCAAGGCGACGATGCGTAGCCGACCTGAGAGGGTGAACGGCCACACTGGGACTGAGACACGGCCCAGACTCCTACGGGAGGCAGCAGTAGGGAATCTTCCGCAATGGGCGAAAGCCTGACGGAGCAACGCCGCGTGAGTGATGAAGGTTTTCGGATCGTAAAGCTCTGTTGCCAGGGAAGAACGTCCGGTAGAGTAACTGCTACCGGAGTGACGGTACCTGAGAAGAAAGCCCCGGCTAACTACGTGCCAGCAGCCGCGGTAATACGTAGGGGGCAAGCGTTGTCCGGAATTATTGGGCGTAAAGCGCGCGCAGGCGGCTATTTAAGTCTGGTGTTTAAACCTTGGGCTCAACCTGAGGTCGCACTGGAAACTGGGTGGCTTGAGTACAGAAGAGGAAAGTGGAATTCCACGTGTAGCGGTGAAATGCGTAGATATGTGGAGGAACACCAGTGGCGAAGGCGACTTTCTGGGCTGTAACTGACGCTGAGGCGCGAAAGCGTGGGGAGCAAACAGGATTAGATACCCTGGTAGTCCACGCCGTAAACGATGAGTGCTAGGTGTTAGGGGTTTCGATACCCTTGGTGCCGAAGTTAACACAGTAAGCACTCCGCCTGGGGAGTACGGTCGCAAGACTGAAACTCAAAGGAATTGACGGGGACCCGCACAAGCAGTGGAGTATGTGGTTTAATTCGAAGCAACGCGAAGAACCTTACCAGGTCTTGACATCCCTCTGAATCCGCTAGAGATAGCGGCGGCCTTCGGGACAGAGGAGACAGGTGGTGCATGGTTGTCGTCAGCTCGTGTCGTGAGATGTTGGGTTAAGTCCCGCAACGAGCGCAACCCTTAACTTTAGTTGCCAGCAAGTAATGTTGGGCACTCTAGAGTGACTGCCGGTGACAAACCGGAGGAAGGTGGGGATGACGTCAAATCATCATGCCCCTTATGACCTGGGCTACACACGTACTACAATGGCCGGTACAACGGGAAGCGAAGCCGCGAGGTGGAGCCAATCCCATCAAAGCCGGTCTCAGTTCGGATTGCAGGCTGCAACTCGCCTGCATGAAGTCGGAATTGCTAGTAATCGCGGATCAGCATGCCGCGGTGAATACGTTCCCGGGTCTTGTACACACCGCCCGTCACACCACGAGAGTTTACAACACCCGAAGTCGGTGGGGTAACCCGCAAGGGAGCCAGCCGCCGAAGGTGGGGTAGATGATTGGGGTGAAGTCGTAACAAGGTAGCCGTATCGGAAGGTGCGGCTGGATCACCTCCTTTCTATGGAGAATCGTTCTCTGCAATGAGGACATTCAAATCGGAAGCTCAGCTTCCAAAACTCAGGTTTAGGCCTGTTACTCACTCGTTGCTCAGTTTTGAGAGTTTAAGCTCTCAGTAAGACTTGATCCTTGAAAACTGGATACCGAAACGAATTTGCGTTTTAGAACATCTTTTAGCAACTTGTGCAAACAAGTAAATGTTATTAGTGAGATGATTCCAAAGAGAATGTCATCGTATGATATTTTCCTGCGGAAAAATCAAGGTTAAGCTAATAAGAGCACACGGAGGATGCCTAGGCGCCAGGAGCCGACGAAGGACGTGGCGAACAACGAAACTGCCTCGGGGAGCTGTAAGCAAGCTTTGATCCGGGGGTGTCCGAATGGGGAAACCCAGCTGTGGTAATTCGCAGTTACTCATTTCTGAATACATAGGAAATGTAGAGGCAGACCAGGGGAACTGAAACATCTAAGTACCCTGAGGAAGAGAAAACAATAGTGATTCCGTCAGTAGCGGCGAGCGAACGCGGAACAGCCTAAACCTAAGAGCTTGCTCTTAGGGGTTGTGGGACGTCTCACATGGAGTTACAAAGGAATATGGTAGGTGAAGAGGTCTGGAAAGGCCCGCGATAGAGGTAAAAGCCCTGTAACCTAAACTGTGTTCTCTCCGAGACGGATCCCGAGTAGTGCGGGGCACGTGAAACCCCGTATGAATCCAGCAGGACCATCTGCTAAGGCTAAATACTACCTGGCGACCGATAGTGAAACAGTACCGTGAGGGAAAGGTGAAAAGCACCCCGGAAGGGGAGTGAAATAGAACCTGAAACCGTGTGCTTACAAAAAGTCAGAGCCCTATTAATGGGTGATGGCGTGCCTTTTGTAGAATGAACCGGCGAGTTACGTTTAACATGCAAGGTTAAGCCGAGAAGGTGGAGCCGCAGCGAAAGCGAGTCTGAATAGGGCGAATGAGTATGTGGACGTAGACCCGAAACCGTGTGATCTACCCCTGTCCAGGGTGAAGGTGCGGTAACACGCACTGGAGGCCCGAACCCACGTACGTTGAAAAGTGCGGGGATGAGGTGGGGGTAGCGGAGAAATTCCAATCGAACTCGGAGATAGCTGGTTCTCCCCGAAATAGCTTTAGGGCTAGCCTCGGTATAAGAGTAGTGGAGGTAGAGCACTGATTGGGTGCGGGGTCCGCAAGGATTACCAAGCTCAGTCAAACTCCGAATGCCATATACTTATTGCCGGGAGTCAGACAGTGAGTGCTAAGATCCATTGTCAAAAGGGAAACAGCCCAGACCATCAGCTAAGGTCCCCAAGTGTGTGTTAAGTGGGAAAGGATGTGGAGTTGCACAGACAACCAGGATGTTGGCTTAGAAGCAGCCACCATTGAAAGAGTGCGTAATAGCTCACTGGTCGAGTGACTCTGCGCCGAAAATGTAACGGGGCTAAACACACCACCGAAGCTATGGCTAGATACGTATGTATCTGGGGTAGGGGAGCGTTGTGTAGGGGTTGAAGGTGTACTGAAAAGAGCGCTGGACACTACACAAGTGAGAATGCCGGTATGAGTAACGAAAAGATCAGTGAGAATCTGATCCGCCGAAAGCCCAAGGTTTCCTGAGGAAGGCTCGTCCGCTCAGGGTAAGTCGGGACCTAAGGCGAGGCCGAAAGGCGTAGTCGAAGGACAACAGTTTGAAATTACTGTACCACCGTAATCCGCTATGAGCGATGGGGTGACGCAGGAGGGTAGTGACGCGGACTGATGGATGTCCGTCTAAGCAGTGAGGCTGATGTGTAGGCAAATCCGCACATCGTTAAGGCTGGGCTGTGATGGGGAGCGAAAATTATAGTAGCGAAGGTCATGATCTCACACTGCCAAGAAAAGCCTCTAGCCAGGAGAAGGTGCCCGTACCGCAAACCGACACAGGTAGGCGAGAAGAGAATTCTAAGGCGCGCGGAAGAACTCTCGTTAAGGAACTCGGCAAAATGACCCCGTAACTTCGGGAGAAGGGGTGCCCCGGTAGTGTGAATAGCACGAGGGGGCCGCAGTGAAAAGGCCCAAGCGACTGTTTAGCAAAAACACAGGTCTGTGCGAAGCCGCAAGGCGAAGTATACGGGCTGACGCCTGCCCGGTGCTGGAAGGTTAAGGGGAGTGGTTAGGGGTAACCCGAAGCTATGAACCGAAGCCCCAGTAAACGGCGGCCGTAACTATAACGGTCCTAAGGTAGCGAAATTCCTTGTCAGGTAAATTCTGACCCGCACGAATGGCGTAACGACTTGGGCGCTGTCTCAACGAGAGATCCGGTGAAATTTTAATACCTGTGAAGATGCAGGTTACCCGCGACAAGACGGAAAGACCCCATGGAGCTTTACTGCAGCTTGATATTGAATTTGGGTACGATCTGTACAGGATAGGTGGGAGCCGTAGAAATCGGAGCGCAAGCTTCGGTGGAGGCGCCGTTGGGATACCACCCTGATCGTATCTAGGTTCTAACCTAGTACCCTTACCGGGTACGGGGACCGTGTCAGGCGGGCAGTTTGACTGGGGCGGTCGCCTCCTAAAGAGTAACGGAGGCGTTCCAAGGTTCCCTCAGAATGGTTGGAAATCATTCGCAGAGTGCAAAGGCATAAGGGAGCTTGACTGCGAGACCTACAAGTCGAGCAGGGACGAAAGTCGGACTTAGTGATCCGGTGGTACCGCATGGAAGGGCCATCGCTCAACGGATAAAAGCTACCCTGGGGATAACAGGCTTATCTCCCCCAAGAGTCCACATCGACGGGGAGGTTTGGCACCTCGATGTCGGCTCATCGCATCCTGGGGCTGAAGTAGGTCCCAAGGGTTGGGCTGTTCGCCCATTAAAGCGGTACGCGAGCTGGGTTCAGAACGTCGTGAGACAGTTCGGTCCCTATCTGTCGTGGGCGCAGGAAATTTGAGAGGAGCTGTCCTTAGTACGAGAGGACCGGGATGGACGTACCGCTGGTGCACCAGTTGTTCCGCCAGGAGCATGGCTGGGTAGCTACGTACGGACGGGATAAGCGCTGAAAGCATCTAAGCGTGAAGCCCCCCTCAAGATGAGATTTCCCAATTAGTAAGACCCCTTGAAGACGACGAGGTAGATAGGTTGGAGGTGGAAGTGCAGCAATGCATGGAGCTGACCAATACTAATCGGTCGAGGGCTTATCCTATACGTAGAATGCAGATTTGTTTCGGATTCAGTTTTCAGGCATCAAGCCTGAAATACGCTTAGAAATTCATTGTCACTTCTGGTGATGAACCGAATTTCACGCGGCAGCGTCTGTTTGACAGACGCATGTTTGGTGGCGATAGCGGAGGGGTTCCACGCGTACCCATCCCGAACACGACCGTTAAGCCCTCCAGCGCCGATGGTACTTGGACCGAAGGGTCCTGGGAGAGTAGGACGTTGCCAAGCACATTAAGCCATTGTTGATTTATCAGCAGTGGCTTTTTTGTTTTTTTTTTGGACAAGAGTGTTATTTGAAGGGGAGTACAACATCTGAAGGGGCTGTAATTGAGTGACATTTTTGTTACCGACGCTGAGGTCGATACAAGTATAATAGATAAGTGCAAATAATAAGCAACATCTCTAATACGAAGGAACTACTCATAAATTCTAACTTTGAATTTTCTTGTGTCTTTAGATGCATTGTGGAGGTAAGGAGGATTTAAGGCATGAAACAAACAAGAATTATTAAGATATTAATTTTTTCGTGTATAGTAGCTTTAATACTGGCAGGCTGCGGTACGAAAGCGCCCAGCTGGGATGCTTTTGAGGGTGCGCTAAACGAGAAAAATTTCCCTGTGCCCCAAGAGGCGTACTCACCAGACCAGACTACGACAAACGTTGCTATGGATTATGTGCGTTATTCTTTACCTGGATTAAAGGAGAAGAACGGCATCCCAGAGGAGTATATGGATACTATTAAGGCCTGGGGATGGGTTGAACAGGAAGAGGAGAATACCGATTCATCTGGTGTTTTTCAGAAGGATGGAGTAACGGTTCATTTAACAGTGCATGATGATTATTTTATAGTTATGATTCCTAAAGAAAAGAAGGCCTTAATTAAAGGTCTTAAGACAAAATAAATAATCGCCGTCCTTTATGGATGGCGATTATTTATTTATATGCGAACACAGGTTAACTGTACTCTATTGAGAGTAATAGGAGGCATCGGTTGGATTAAACTTAAGCATGCCTTCCTTGTTGCGTTGATTTATTTTGAACAGTGTATAGAGACGGGGCAATAAAAGCCACAAGTGGCAAATAATCAGGGATACTGTAAATGCCGGTGGTGACCAAAAAATAAAGAGAGCTGCAATACAAAGACCAATATAAAAATTATGTAACTGTACTTTACGGAAAATGCGGTAACTAATGTGTTGATCTGGCATGAAGCCAAGCCACGGGATTTTAAATGAGATGGACCATCTTTTTGAAATAGGATGCCCGGAGATTAGAAGTACTGAGCGTGAAATAACATATTGAACCCAGAACATAACCGGAGCAGCTATAATTAAGTAGAGAATACTCCACCAAGAAAGAAAGACTGTCTCGAGCACAAGGACCAAAAGAGGGAGCAAAATATAAACACGCAGCAGAGGTGCCGTTAGATTAATTTTTTTGATTAATTTATATTGATAGAATGTAGCAGCGCCTTTGGTGTTGGGTTCCATATAAAATAGACTAACCTCCTCACAGATTCATATGTTCTTAATATCGGCGAATGAAAGCATTTTATTAAACTATGGGCGAATATTCACCGATATAGGGGCAGCGGAATATATATAATACACGAAACGAAGGATATGAAAAAACTATGAAAAGGTTTAAAATGATAGAAGGTGTATCATACTGTTCTTAAAAGAGTCAAGGTGGGATGGTTATGGAACAGCAAACCGGGCAAGCTTGTATCATTTGTGGGCAGGAAAAAGAAGAAGGTATTGTGATTGTCTCGCATTTTATTTGTGAGGATTGTGAGGCAGAAATGATCCGTACCGAGGCAGAAGATGCTAAGTACCGTTTTTTTATTGGCCAGATGAAGAAGATCGGATTGCAAAAGAACGCTTAAGTAGAGTAACTCTGTTAATTGATGCGGATAAGAGAGCAGTCTGGATGAAAGATATAAGGGCTGCATTAGAGATATTCATATACGGCTTCCTCGTTGTTTAAGCGGGGGGAGCCGTTTTGCTGTTCAGTCAGATGCTTTTATGAGGAAACATAGGAGTTTCTGAATATTTACGTTAAAATAGAAGGAACCCTATGGGAAGGAATTTAATATGAATAAATTACAACGATGTAGGGCACCTGTATACGAAATGCTGGAGCAATATAGAATTGTGGGTAATATATCTTATCATGTGCCGGGACATAAAAATGGAGCGGCATATGACGGCGTAGAAGGCGCTGGGTTTCTAGATGAGGTCATGAAGTACGATGTTACGGAGATTACCGGTACGGATGATCTTCATCATCCTGAGGGAGTCATTAAGGAAGCACAGGAGTTGGCTGCGGATTGCTTTGGAGCAGAGGAGAGTTTTTTTCTAGTTGGCGGAAGTACGGCGGGTAACCTGGCGCTGATTCTAACGGCTTGCCCCGAGCCAGGAATGATTCTGATTCTTCAACGAAATGTGCATAAATCAGTGATTCATGGTCTTATGTTAGCTGGAGTGAGGGCTGTTTTCGTCGAGCCGCTAATTGATCCACTCAGCGGCTTGGCAGTAGCGCCGGCGGCAGAAGCTGTTGAGGCTGCACTTGCAGCCTATCCGGAAGCCGCCGCTGTATTTGTCACCATGCCCAATTACTACGGCATGGGCAGTGACCTTGCGCCCCTCGCGCGTATTTGCCACGACAGCGGTGTACCGCTGCTTGTCGATGAAGCGCATGGGGCGCATTACGGGCAGCACCCGGCACTGCCTGCCGGGGCGCTTGCTTGTGGCGCGGACGGCGTAGTGCAGTCCACGCACAAGATGCTCACTGCGATGACCATGGGCGCTATGCTGCATGTTCAAGGGCAGCGGCTCGACCGTGCCCTGCTCTCGCAGCGGCTCGCCATGGTGCAGAGCTCCAGCCCATCATATCCTATGATGGCGTCGCTTGATCTTGCCCGGCGGCTGCTGCACAGCCGGGGCAGCGAGGCTTTCACGGCAGGGCTGGCCGCCGTGGATGTCCTGCGGCGCGGCCTTGCCGAGCTGCTGCGCTATGGATTGGTGCAGCCGGCAGAGCCGCTGCACGACGGTACGCCGCTGCATAAGGCGGCGTACGAGACGCAGGACCCCTTCAAAGTCGTCATTTATGACGCCACCGGGGTCCTAGGCGGTTTCGAGCTGCAGCGCAGGCTCGAGGCTAAGGGCTGTGTGCCGGAGATGAGTGACGACCGGCACGTAGTGCTGCTGTTCAGCCTCGGTTCGAAGGCCGAAGATGCAGCAAGGTTATTGCAGGCGCTGCGGGAAATAGATTCGGAGGTTACATCCGAATCACCGCACACCGCAGGCATTTCAGAATCTCGAAATATTTCCACGTGGAACAATTTGAATGTTTTACAAATCTCAGCACCTGTTCCCTTCTCTTTGAAGCCGGTGTCAGCCAATGAGGTAGAAAGTATTAATCTTGAACACAGCGTGGGGAGAGTAGCTGCAGAAATGGTAATTCCCTATCCACCAGGCATTCCATTATTATATCCGGGTGAGGTCATCACAGATCAGATACAGCAAAGACTGACTGGTTTAGCTTATGGAGGCGCGAAGTTCCAGGCTTGTGCTGATCCGGTCTTACAGCGTATTAAGGTATACAACATTCAGAAGGGCGGAGAAGTATAAGTGGGCAAAGAAGGTTTCTTCATAACATTAGAAGGGGGCGAAGGCTCCGGAAAAACAACGGTACTGGGCAGAGTAGCAGCATATTTGCAGAATCGGTCCATGCCCTATCGAATTACACGTGAACCTGGAGGCATAGAAATCGCCGAAAAAATTCGCTCTATTATTCTGGATCCTGCCCATACTGCAATGGATGCACGTACTGAGGCATTGCTGTACGCTGCATCAAGAAGCCAACATCTCGCTGAAGTAGTAGAGCCAGCTCTTAGAGAAGGGCTTACAGTCCTCTGTGACCGCTTTGTAGACAGCAGTCTCGTTTATCAAGGACATGCAAGAGGATTAGGTATGGAAGAGGTGTGGAGTATTAACCGTTTTGCTATTGGAAATCGCATGCCCGATCTAACCTTTTATCTGGATGTAGACCCTGAGATTGGATTATCACGGATTGCGGCCAATCAAGATCGCGAAGTCAATCGTCTGGATATGGAGAGTCTTGCCTTTCATCAGAAGGTTCGTGAAGGTTATCATTTATTAATTAAGGCGAATCCGGAGAGAATAGTAGTTCTTGATGCAAACCGCCCTATTCATCTGGTAGAACAAGATATCGTGAGAACTCTTGAAGAGAGAGTATTAAAGGGTTTTTAGGGTGTTTTGTCTAATATAATAAGAGAAGTGGCATATAACTAAGCGTTTGCTTATGAAGTGAGGTTACTACTAAGAACACATTAAGTAGTAATACTCCATAAAACTTTTTTGGGAGGGAATGCGAAGATGAAGTTGATCATTGCAATTATCCAGGATAAAGACAGTAACCGGTTATCCAGTGAGCTAGTAAAAGCCAATTTCCGTGCTACCAAACTCGCAAGTACAGGTGGATTTCTGCGGGCGGGAAATACGACATTTATGATTGGGGTAGAAGACAGTCAGATCGAAGCTGTATTGAACGTTATCCGTAACAGCTGTAAAGTGCGTGAACAACTAGTCACTCCAGTAACTCCGATGAGTGGCACGACGGATTCCTATTTACCGCTCCCTGTTGAAGTACAGGTCGGTGGCGCTACTGTATTCGTGCTTCCTGTAGATCGTTTCGAACATTATTAAGTATAATATAAATGAGTAAGTCATTTACAAAAAAGGGGCGGTAGATAACCTTTGAAGATCAATCCGGGATATAGGCCCTTAAAGAGTGAGCTTCCAAATGCAGAAGGGGCTAATAAGCCTGTTCAGCAGAAATCGTTCTCTGACGTTTTTCAGCAGCAAGGTGAACAGAAAACCAAAGATGAACTAAACCGCCAGATCAAAGAAATACAGTCACAAGGCGACCGTTTATCTAAGTCTATGACCATTCGTGAACTCACCATTTACCGGATGATGATCAAAAGGTTTCTGGAAGAAACCGCTCGTAGAGGCGTTATACTGAAAGAGACACGTGGATGGGATAGACGTGGGCGGGGTAAGCGTTACAAGCTGCTTGAGGAAATTGATGCGGCTTTGCTATCTATGGCAGACGATCTGCTGAATAGTGAGCAGGGCCGAATAGATCTGTTGGGACGTGTTGGAGAAATTCGTGGGTTGTTAATCAACCTTTCTTTTTAAAGTTTTGGGAGGAAATTATGCCTTTTCATGATATAGTAGGCCAGGAGCATGCTAAACGGCTACTCCAAAATGCCTTGCGCAAGGATGCTGTGAGCCATGCTTATTTATTTACAGGACCAGCAGGCAGTGGACAAATGAAGACGGCGCTGATGTTTGCCCAAGCAATTTTTTGCACGGAAAGCAAGGATGACGCCTGTGGCGAATGTCTAGAGTGCCGAAAGGTTGAGCATGGAAACCATCCTGATTTGTCATTGCTGCAGCCCGACGGTGCAAGCATAAAAATAGACCAGATCCGTGAGCTGCAGCGTGTCTTTTCCTATCGATCTGAGGGTGTGAATCCAAAGGTTTATATTATAGATGGGGCAGACAAAATGACGGTACAAGCTGCCAATAGTTTGTTGAAGTTTCTGGAAGAACCGCCAGCTCCGGCAGTGGGAATCCTAATATCTGATAATAGTCGTTCTTTATTGCCGACGATTCAGTCACGGACTCAGCGGATCCCATTTAGTCCGTTAAATCCGGATATTATGCTTCAAGCGCTAGCAAGTGAGGGTGTGCCGATCCCCTTAGCTCGATGTGCAGTATCACTCAGTTCGGGACTTGATGGTTGCAGGGAACTTTTGGAACAGAATTGGTTTGCAGAAATGAGAAATCTAGTGTTACAATTAGCTAAGGAGTCCTTAAGCAAGGGCAGCTCCACGGTAGCAACTGCCGGGCAGAAGCTGTTCAAGACTGGGCTCGCTGAACATTTGGATATCCTTTTCAGCATGTTCCATCTATGGTTTAAAGATATGCTCTACTTCCTGTACCGCAAGCACGAAAGTATCGTTTTTATAGATCAGTTAGACTTTATTTCCAGGCATGCCCGTGGGCGCAGTGCGGAACAATGGGTGGCTTATATGGGATATGCTGCAGAGAGTACTAAGAAGCTGCGTTCCAATGCCAATGCCCAGTTGTGTCTGGAGCAGTTCTTAATCCGACTGGAAAGTTAAAGGATTAGCAATGATATATCCTCCGGATGTCGCTTTACCTGGAAGTATCGTTTTAACAGACGAGGAAGGACAAGCATGGATCATCAGGGAGCGGACATGCCCATAGGTTCCTTTTACCGGCAAACAAGGGGGTTAATTTTTGTACAGCGTAGTAGGTGTCCGTTTTAAAAAAGCGGGTAAAATATATTATTTTGATCCACTTGATTTTCCGATTGAACGAGATCAATGTGTTATTGTTGAGACAGCACGTGGGGTGGAATACGGTAAGGTTGTCGTAGGCAAAAAAGAGGTGGAGGAGTCCGATGTTGTACTACCCCTCAAAAAAGTGATGCGTATTGCCGGAGAAACCGACGCACGCGTTGTTGAGGAGAACAAAAGCGCCGCTAAGGAGGCTTTTACCACCTGTTTAAATAAAATACGCGACCACGGTCTCAAAATGAAGCTCGTAGATGTAGAGTTTACTTTTGACCGTAATAAGATTATATTTTACTTTACGGCTGAAGGACGCGTTGACTTTAGAGAATTGGTTAAGGATCTGGCAAGTATTTTTCGGACCCGCATTGAGCTTCGGCAAATTGGGGTACGTGATGAAGCTAAGATGCTAGGTGGACTTGGACCTTGTGGACGAGTGCTTTGCTGCTCCTCTTGGTTAGGGGATTTTGAACCCGTATCCATAAAAATGGCCAAGGATCAGAACCTTTCACTTAATCCGACCAAGATTTCCGGACTTTGTGGACGTCTGATGTGTTGTTTGAAATTTGAGCATGACAATTATGAGAGTGTAAAGGAAGAAATGCCAGCGGTCGGCAAGATTGTCGTGACCTCATTGGGGGATGGCAAAGTAGTAGGGATCAATGCCGGAAACCGTACGGTTCATGTACAGTTGTTTGAAGTGGGCAAAGTTAAGGAACTTCCAATGGATGATGTTGTCGTCAAGTAAACCATATAAGGTTACTTTCGGGGTGGAAACTTGGAGAAGAAAAATATATTTGCACACATGCAGGATATGGAAGCGCAGATGGAAACGATGCGCGCCAATCTTGGAGAATGGAAACAGACGGTAAAAGAACTGATGGAAGCTAACCAGAGGTTAACTCTGGAGAATGAACAGCTTCGCAAAATTTTAAAGCGGGATGCACCTTTGGATCCTACCGTAGATTCTGCGGAGGCGGAAGCTCTTTTAGCTACCGGAGAGGGAACAGAAGAGGTTGTCGGGGAAGGTTATGACAACTTGGCTCGACTTTACCACGAAGGCTTTCACATCTGTAATGTTTATTTTGGACATTTACGCACGGAAGGTGACTGTCTGTTCTGTCTTTCTTTTCTTAATAAATGAGGATATCCAGCCGTAGGAGATTAATCCTACGGTTTTTTTTGAATTTTAGCCCATAGGCATATGCCTTTGAAACAAGTTTTTCTCATCAAAACCTTTAGGAGATTATTACATGACGAATTCTTTTAATGATATATCTGTCCCCTTGTTACCGACGGAGCGGGTGGATGATTTACTAACACATGACCTGCGCATTATTCAAAGTGATGAAGTATTTAGTTTTTCTATGGATGCTGTATTGCTTGCTCGTTTCGCCAGTGTTCCGCCACGTGGAAGAGTTCTAGATCTTTGTACGGGAAATGGTGTAATACCGATTTTAATGACTACCCGGACAAAAGCTTCTATAGAAGGCATTGAAATACAACCTCGTTTAGCTGATATGGCTCGTCGTAGCGTGGCTCTAAATGGCCTTCAGGATCAGGTTGTAATTCATGAAGGTGATTTGCGCGAGTTATATACTACCGCAGGACATGGTGTGTATGATGCAATAACGGTGAACCCTCCTTATATGCCGCTTAATGGCAGTGATCTGAAGCTGAACAACCATCAAGCTATGGCTCGCCATGAGATAGGCTGTACACTGGAGGAGGTCATTCAGGCTTGTGTGCGATTGGTTCGGACGGGCGGAAAGGTAAGTATGGTTCATAAACCACAACGGTTGGTTGATATTATCAGTCTTATGAGACAATATAGACTCGAGCCAAAGATTATTCGGTTTGTACATCCACGTGCCCACCTGGAGGCAAATATGGTATTAATCGAAGCCGCACGTGATGGAAAGCCTGAGGTTCGTTTACAACCACCGCTCATCGTATATAATGAGGACAATCAATACTGTCCAGAGATTATGGACATCTACTATGGTGCTAAAGAGGGTAAATCATGAAGATATCATGTCAAAGCAGTTTTCAAAACAAGACTAATACCAGTACTCAGGAGACAATAGGGTCGCTTTTTCTGGTGGCTACACCTATCGGTAATCTGGAGGATATGACCTATCGTGCAGTCCGTACATTGCAGGAATGTGATATTATTGCCGCGGAAGATACGAGACAGACCCGAAAATTACTCAGCCACTTTGAGATTTCACCTTCGATGTTGTTTAGTTATCATGAGCATAATAAGGCCGCCAGTGGACCTGAGCTTGTACGCTATATAATAGAAGGAAAAAATTTGGCACTCGTCAGCGACGCCGGTTTACCAGCGATTTCTGACCCTGGAGCGGATCTTGTAGCCCTTGCTATAAGTCATGGAATTCCGGTGATTCCTATCCCTGGAGCTAACGCAGCGTTGTCAGCTTTGATCGCTTCTGGTCTATCTACGAATACGTTCACCTTTATCGGCTTTCTTCCCCGAGAGCGTAAGGACATCCGAGCAGTATTAAGTCCACTTCGTTCGGCTCAAGGCACTTTGTTGTTCTACGAATCTCCCCATCGCGTAGTTAAGACACTTGCTCATCTTCAAGAAGCATTCGGTAATCGCCAGATTGTGTTGGCACGTGAATTAACGAAAAGATATGAGGAGTTTCTACGCGGTTCGATTGAGGAATGTACACTATGGCTGGCTGAACATCCTCCGCTAGGCGAATATGTTATTGTCGTAGAAGGGGAGAGCAAGGAAGATGCAGAAATCGCAGAATCGGCGTGGTGGCGTCAGTTAAGCATTGAAGATCATGTAGCTCATTACGAAGCACAGGATGTACCACGGAAAGAGGCTATGAAAAAAGCGGCATCAGACCGGGGTGTAGCCAAACGGGATATTTATAATGCGTTGCTTGATAGAGCAGAAGAGTAAGTGTTATAGACGAATTCCTAGAATAACTAAGGATTTTTGGAGCCGTTTCGAGCTTGAGTGATTTATCTGTGGGTTAAATGTATTTTGTACAGTTATTTTTGAATTTTTTTATGTATTTGTTCGTTTAGTTGTACTTCATACAGTTATAAAGGTGGAAAGGATTGATTTCACGGAGATATAGGAAATATAAGTGTACAAAATACAATTAATTCGTTTAATGGTAAAAATCATTTAAAATAACTGTAAGAAATACAACTAAGTATTACTAGTTCCGTCTTGAAGCACATTGCCCTTAGGGAGGGGATAACCAGGAGGGCAAACCCAGACATAAAAAATACCTCCCGCGGTCACGGGAGGTCAAGGAGATATGAAAAGGTTAGAATTAACAATTTGATTAGTTCTATTATATACTATTTAATTTAGTTTGTCACAGGGGTAGGGATGGAAGATATGCATTCATGACAAACTATTTTTCCTTTAAAGTAAGTTACGTTCTCAGCGTTGCCACAGAAAATGCAGGCAGGCTCATACTTTTTAAGCATAATCCGTTCGCCATCAACGTAAATTTCCAGTGCGTCCTTTTCGCCAATGCCAAGTGTACGGCGTAATTCAATAGGAATAACAACCCGTCCAAGTTCGTCTACTTTTCTTACAATTCCTGTTGATTTCATCATAACAATCGTTACTCCTCTCAATGTTCCAAAAACGTCATTATTCGACATTGTTCACTGTTTTATGATACTTATAATACCAACGATTCCCAAATCAGTCAACCTTTTTTCATAGGCTGAATAAGAAAATTTCCATAAGAACTTTGAATGTCCCTATAAAAATTAAGAATTACCCTGAAAGCATTTTGTCGATTTACCAAGACCAAAAATGATACTTTTCGACAAAGTACGACATAATTATTTATTATATACTGATATTAGTTAAAATCATATTAAATTATTAGAAGGAGTTGATCTCATGAAGCAGCCGCTCACGGAAGAAAAAGTTTTCAAGGATCCCGTTCATAATTATATTCACGTACAGGATACGATTATTTGGCGACTAATTAATACAAAAGAATTTCAGCGTTTACGCCGGATTCGCCAGTTAGGTACCTCATATCTCACTTTTCATGGTGCAGAGCATAGTCGTTTTTCTCATTCTTTAGGAGTATATGAAATTACACGCAGAATCATTTCGCAATTTGAGCGCAGCGGGTATAAGGATTGGATTCCTGAAGAAAGTTTGCTTACTTTGTGTGCGGCTTTGCTGCATGATTTAGGGCATGGTCCATTTTCACATTCTATAGAAGAAGCTTTTGAAATGAACCATGAGGATTGGACCTGCCGAATTATTTTGGAGGACACGGAGATCACCGAAATATTGCGTGATGTGGAGGAAGATTTTCCTCGTAAAGTAGCCTCAGTTATCTCTAAGACATATGAGCATGAAATTGTTGTCAATTTGGTTTCCAGTCCGCTGGATGCTGATCGTATGGATTATTTGCTGCGTGATGCGTACTATACAGGTGTAAACTATGGAACCATCGACATTGATCGGATTTTGAGAATGCTTCGTCCTTATAATGGGCGGATTGTAGTAAAAGAATCAGGTATGCATGCCATTGAAGATTATTTAATGTCGCGTTATCAAATGTACTGGCAGGTATATTTTCATCCGGTGACGCGCAGCTCTGAAATTATTTTGCGTCAAATCTTCCGTAGAGCTAAAGAATTGTTCCAAGAGGGGTACAAATTTCGCTTTATGATCGCTCCGCTGGAAGATCTCTTTCGAGGAGAAGTAACAGTGAAACAATATTTAATGCTTGATGAGGCACTGATACAGACTGCTTTTATGCAATGGACACTTGAAGAAGATGAGTTATTAAGCGACTTGTGTACCCGTTTTATTCATCGTAAACTGTATAAATATGTAGAGATCGAGAATTTGGATACAGATATGATTACGGAAATCCGCAGCAGTTTTGCGGGAGCGGGACTTAACCCAGAATATGACTTAGAGATTGATTATCCGACAGATTTGCCTTATGATGTGTTCCGTCCAGGAGCAGCCTTCGACAATAATCAAATTTTACTGCTTGATCGCAATGAGCAATTGCGGGAAATTTCAGAGGTATCGGATATTGTGCGCTCAATAAGCGGAATTCATCGTGGCAGATATCACCTATATTTCCCACAGGATAAGCTGAAAAAAGCCCTTACACGGTTGCCCTCTTCTGTAGCAGAGATTTTTGCAAAATAATACAAATATTTATGGAACTATTGATAAAAACAACAAGGAGTGAGCTTTAAAATGTATCTGTTCGACACACATACACATTTAGATGCGCCTCAATTCGACGAGGATCGCGAGGAAGTTATAGCTCGTGCAGTAGAGGCCGGAGTTAGCAAGATGATCAATATAGGATTTAATCGGGAAACGATCCCTTCAACGATGAAGCTGGCTGAATCTTATGATTATATTTATGCAGCGGTGGGCTGGCATCCACAGGATGCGATTGATATGAAAGAGGGGGACCTCGATTGGATCGCCTCTCTTTGCAGCCATGAGAAAGTGGTGGCCATCGGAGAGATTGGGTTGGATTATTATTGGGATACCTCTCCCAAGGATGTGCAGCAGGAGGTCTTCCGCAAACAAATTGGACTAGCCCGTGAACTAAAAATGCCAATCTGCATACATGACCGTGATGCCCATGAAGATGTCGTACGGATTTTACGGGAGGAAAAAGCAAATGAAATTGGTGGCGTAATGCATTCTTTCTCAGGCAGCTGGGAAACCGCAAAAATGTGTCTAGATCTAGGATTTCATTTGTCATTTGGAGGACCGATCACGTTCAAAAATGCCAGAGTGCCTAAAGAGGTGCTTGCACAGACGCCATTGGACCGATTATTGATCGAAACAGACGCTCCATATTTGACTCCACACCCCTTCCGAGGCAAGCGAAATGAGAGTGCTCATGTGAAGTTAGTAGCAGAGGCTGCGGCTGAAATTAAAGGGTTAACATGGGAAGAATTGGCTAAAATTACGTATGCGAACGCACTGGAACGATTTGGGATTGTCTGAAAACAGGAGTAAAACGGGTGAAAAATAGAGAATGGCCGATATATTAAACTTTTTTAATATAAAAACGGCTGATTATTACAATATTTTAACCATATATTTGCGTAAACGTGGTTGAATCGTCCTTTACAACATGCATCAAAACAGGATATCATCTTTTCAGTGATGTGAGCTGTTGTTATTGTGACAGCCATTGATTCATGGATCGTCTCGCTGAGTCTCCGTATGGAGAACGGGGGAACCAATATTGAACTGCCGCATGCCTGTATCTTGAATACGACTAGGAATTGCCGCAGAACAATATTTGATTTCTTCACGTGGTCTTTGGGGTGAATTTAAGGGCAACCGCCGTGAGCGGGTGACCTGAAATAGGGCGTCTCTCTTTCGTCCGAACCCGACAGCTAACCCCGTAAGCGCAAGTAAGAGAGGCAACCTCGTGCACAAACATTCCCGCGTATTCTGACATCGGAGAAGCCACGAAAGAGTCCTCAAGAGAACTCTTTTTAGGCTTCTTTATTTTTGAATAAACTGAATGTTGCCCGCATACTGTTATATAACAGGTGTGGGAGTAGCTGTGCCGAGCAGGCGATCCATGAGCAGGAGACGCTAAGTTAATACGTGCGTATCCTGTGACAATCTCAAATAGTTTCGTCAAAGAAATTCAGTCCTCATGATATACAAATTGACGACGAGGCTATGTAAGGAGGATGGAGAGAATGGGCTTATTCCAACCAGAGGTATCCCATGATTCGCAGTCATCCAGCAGGTCTTTCGCATTACGGTGGGAGCAAGTAAATACTCGCGTACTTTTACTTGCAGGTGTGATTTCAATCGCAATCGCGCTGTTAATTCTGCTGTACGTACACGGTCAAAGTAATAAACAATTAGTTTTAGTAATAGACGGGCAAACACAGACACTTGAAACGCGAGAAGCACTTCTTGGTGATGTGTTGGAGAAAGAGCAAATTTCGCTGCAGCCGCATGATGAATTATCTTTAGGTCTGAGTGATGAAATAAAAGACGGTGACCGTGTCGTTATCAATCGTGCGCAGAAATTTAGCCTTACTGCGGACGGAGCAACAAAAACGTTATATACGACCGAAGACACTATCGGTCAAGCGATTGACAAACTGGGTATCAACCTAGAAGGCTATGATAAGATTTTTCCTTCGTTAGACACCACCATCTCTGCTGACATGGAGATTAAGATCGTTCGTATCAACAAGCAAACGGTACAGCGAACAACTAACTTACCTTTCCGTGTTATTAAGACAGCAGATCCCTCCCTTACTGTGGGAACAGTTAGAGTGGCACAGGCAGGCAAACCAGGCGTCATGGTTCAGCATATTGAAAAGATCTATCAAGACGGAGAACTGGCCTCTATGCGCATGATCGGCAAGGAAGTACAAACGGTAACAAAAGATAAGATCATTGCCGTTGGTACTAAAGCACTTCCTAAGCCTACTGTAGTTGCTAAAGCTACAACAACTTCCAAATCAAGCACTACCTCCAAAACGACTAAAGTTAGCGCTAAGACTAAGAACGTCACAAGCAAGGCTGGCGTAGACTTTGAGTACAAGAAGATGATTAAGAACGTCTCCATGACAGCTTATTCGTCAGAAGAGCCAGGGATAGGTACTAAAACTGCCTCCGGAACACGCGTAACGGAAGGTCGTACAATTGCAGTAGATCCGAATGTAATTCCTATTGGCTGGTGGGTTTATATCGATGGGCTTGGATTCCGCCGTGCAGAGGATACTGGCGGTGCCATTAAAGGCAATAAAGTGGATGTCTATTATGATTCCCTGAGCCATGCTCGTAATTTCGGCCGTAAATCACGTACCGTTTATGTGATTGGACCTGTGAAACCAGAGCTTAACTAGAACTGAAGCTTTTGCAAAAAATCCTTTGATAAGCTATAGTGATGATAACCGTTAAGGAACGCTGGATGATCATTTCGTTGATCGCAGAGCAACCGCTCATCACTTATACATTCTTTAACCAAAAGAAGAGGAGCGAATCCTCTTCTTTTTGCTTTTTTTGGAAGGAGTCAAGAAATATGATTAAGGAATTAATCGTCGTTGAAGGCAAAAGCGATACCGTAGCCATTAAGCGTGCTGTAGAAGCGGATACCATTGAGACAGGCGGCTCTGCTGTAAACCGGACTGTAATTGCTAAGATCGCGCTTGCTATGGAACGTAGAGGGGTTATTATTCTTACGGACCCGGACCATGCTGGGGAGCGAATTCGTAAAATCGTTTCAGCGAAGGTGCCGGGCTGCAAGCATGCTTTTATTCCAGAGAAGGACGCAACTCGAAAAGGGGATATCGGTGTAGAGAATGCATCGCCAGAGGCGATTCGTCATGCGCTGCGTAATGTACATACCTCTTTTGAAGGAGCACCTGCTTTGATTGGTATTGATGATCTTATGGCCGCTGGAATGCTTGTACACCCTCGGGCTGCTGAAAGACGTATGGCACTTGGTAATTTGCTTGGAATCGGATATTGTAACGGCAAACAGCTGTACAAGCGGCTGGCGATGTTTGGGATTACGCGGGAGGAATTTGCCGGGGCTCTCGCCCAAATTGATCAGGGAGGCATTACTTCATGAGTGGTAGAGAGGAAATTTCGACTCCAAAACGGACCAAAGAGATTATTCAACGTTATGGATTCAAGTTCAAGAAAAGCCTGGGACAGAATTTTTTGATTGATCAGAATATTTTGGACAAGATTGTAGACGCTGCTGGACTAGATAGCGATTCTGGGGCGCTGGAGATCGGGCCGGGAATTGGAGCGCTGACGGAGCGTCTGGCACTAACAGCGGGTGCTGTAACTGCCGTAGAGATTGACCGTAGACTGATTCCAATATTAAAAGACGTACTTTCCCCCTATCCCCATGTTAAGGTTCGTAACGATGATGTCCTCAATGTGAACTTGCAGGAAATGTTCAAGGAAGATTTCACCACTGTGAACAAGGTCAGTGTGGTTGCTAACCTGCCTTATTATGTGACTACTCCGATTCTGATGAAGCTGCTCGAAGAGAAGCTTCCCCTTGATAACATCGTTGTAATGATTCAGAAGGAGGTTGCGGAGCGTATGGCTGCATCTCCAGGTGGAAAGGAATACGGAAGTCTTAGCATTGCCGTGCAGTACTACAGCGAGCCTGAGCTCGTCTGTATCGTGCCACGTACGGTATTCATCCCTCAACCTAATGTGGAGTCTGCTGTTATCCGTCTGAAGGTTAGAGAGCATCCTCCGGTAAAGGTGGAGAGTGAGAAGCATTTCTTTGAAGTGGTTCACGCTTCTTTCACACAGCGCCGCAAGACGATTGCTAACAATCTGAAGGCTCGTTACTTCCCTGAACAAGGACGTGAGCAGCTGGAGGCTTTACTCGCAGAAGCGGGTATTGAACCGACCCGTCGCGGAGAAACACTCAGTCTTGAAGAATACGCCCGCTTAAGCGGTGTTTTGCTAGCCGCTGGAATTGAATAAGCAATAGGAAACGGTTGTTGTCTTAAGGACGACAACCGTTTCTCGTAGAAATATAAGGATGTTATTCTGGTGGAGCATTATACATTCTTATATTTTAAAAATATGTTGAGTTATGAACCAACTGAGGCCTTTGCCCATACGATGGGGTAGAGGTGGTGGTTGTAATGAATTTAGGAGACTTGGTCGTTCGCAAATCTTATGGCGGTGATTTAACATTTCGTGTAGATAATATTGTGCAGGATAGAGCCGTCATTAAAGGCACAGATTTCCGCCTGTTGGCGGATTCTCCTCTGGATGACCTGGTTCAAGTGCCTCCTACCCGAATAACGGAACGGGGACAGCAAGCACAGATCAAAGCGAAGGAATCACTGACACAGCTGCGGAAGGACCGTCAGGAGCAAAGTCAGCGGAGCGGGGGAACCCTAACAGAGGGGACATGGGCTCCACCGTCCAAGGAAGCTCCTTATTTTGAAGTGCCAGGTAAAGTACTGCATCTGGATGGCGATCCGGCATATTTGAATAAGAGCCTTAGCTTATACGAGCAGCTGCGGATTCCCGCTGAAGGGCATCATGTTCATGAATCTGCAATGGCTGATACGTTATACCGGCTGTTGCCCCGTGTACGCCCAGATATTGTAGTGATCACTGGTCATGATGGGGTACTGAAGCAACAGCATACTTACGATCTGTATAGTCTGAATAGCTATAAAAATTCGCAAAACTTTATAGCTGCTATTAGGGTAGCTAGGGAGTATGAGCGGAATTTTGATGCGTTGACTATTGTTGCCGGTGCTTGTCAATCTCATTTCGAGGCCTTACTTGGAGCTGGAGCTAATTTTGCCAGTTCACCTGGTCGAATTTTGATCCATGCTCTGGATCCCGTGTATGTAGCAGCAAAATCATCCTTTACTTCCATCAGGGATACTGTAAATCTTAGCGATGTTCTGAATAATACCATCAGCGGTAATCAGGGTATTGGTGGTGTTGAGACCCGTGGCAGCTTCCGCATCGGAATGCCGCGACTGCAGAATCTGTCGGCGCTAAAAGTGACACCATCAGCCATTTAAGCGGCAGAGATAGGTCTATGGTGTCAGGAATATAGGTAATTTGAATGGGTTGAATAGAATATCCGAAAGAAAGGGTGAGCGCTGAGCTTAACCCTTTCTTTTTTTCTTTGTAATGCCTATATTACAGATAACAAGGATATTAGTCCGGCGCTGATTTCTCGCAAAAAAATTCCGTTGACAACGAAATATGCATCAACTATAATTAATTATTTATTTGCTTTGACATTGTCCTGAAAAAGTTGTATAATGGACAAGAAAAGAGGTGGTCGTCAGGTAATGGCTAATAACGCGCTGTTGGAAATCAAACGCAGTCTTGAAGCTCACGTCGGTCATAAGATCACATTGCGTGCAAACGGAGGTCGTCGTAAAACCGTTGAACGCACAGGTGTCCTGGAAGAAACGTACCCTTCTGTATTTATTGTCAAACTGGATCAGGAGCAGCAAACTTTTAAGCGAGTCTCCTATAGCTATGCCGATATACTTACTGAATCTGTGGAAATCACAGTTTGTGAAGACGATGGGCAGATGCGGATTATGTATATTAAAGCTTAATGTTTCACGAACAGTCTCCCTTGGAGGCTGTTTTTTGTTTACGTTTTTTGGGACAAATATTTGGTGCATGATCCGTGTGCTAAGCAAGCATACTAATTGGGCAACGGGTTAATCATTTATTTTCATAAGGGAGGAATTCCGTAATGAGCCGCAGAAAACGAGGCATGATGTCGGAGGAACTGAAGACAGAGTTAGCCAAGGAGCTGGGTTTTTATGAAACCGTGGAACGTGAGGGCTGGGGTGGAATTACAACTCAAGACGCTGGCAACATGGTGAAAAAAGCGATACAGCTTGCTGAACAGGCTGCGCGGAAATCTTAAATTTTAGGCTATAAAGTGAATATTACTGAAAAAGGGTGCGTCTAAATGGCGACACCCTTTTATTATTGGACTTCATTAGAAGTTTCTCATATAATATGTTAAGTTGTTTTTACGGGAAAAGCTGAAGGTGGGTGAACGCCTTGAAAATGTATGAAAAGGCACCAGCTAAAATTAATTTGATGCTGGATGTGCTGCACAAACGTGCTGACGGTTTTCATGAGGTGGAAATGATTATGACCATGGTAGATTTAGCAGACCGCTTAGAGCTGTCTGAGCTGCCAAGGGATACTATTATAATATCAAGTCAGGCTGGTTATATTCCCCTGGACGAGAAAAATTTAGCTTTCCAGGCGGCAAGGCTTATTAAAGACCGTTATAACGTGAAGAATGGGGTACATATCCATCTGGATAAAAGAATTCCGGTTGCGGCTGGCCTGGCTGGCGGCAGCAGTGATGCCGCAGCTACGCTACGCGGTCTAAACCGTCTGTGGCGTCTGGGTATTCCTGCGCAGGAGCTACAGGAGCTTGGCGCTGAGCTGGGTTCTGATGTACCTTTCTGCGTCACAGGCGGCACAGCCTTGGCTACAGGACGAGGCGAAAAGCTGACACCAATCAATAACCCGCCACAATGCTGGGTTGTGTTGGCGAAACCACCGATCAATGTATCGACTGCAGAAGTGTATGGACGCGTTCGGAGCAATAATATAGCGGTTCATCCTTCTGCTCGAAAGATGCAGCAAGCGATAGAAGCTGGAGACTTTGGGGGCGTGTGCAACCATCTGGGCAACGTGCTTGAGGATGTTACCCTAAAGCTGCATCCAGAGGTTCAGCAGCTCAAGGAAGCGATGATAAAGCTTGGAGCAGATGGCGTACTGATGTCAGGCAGCGGACCTACCGTATTCGGGTTAGTGTCCAAGCAGTCTAAAGTAGCAAGGATTTACAACGGACTGCGAGGGTTCTGCAAGGAAGTCTACGCAGTGAGATCACTGAATTAGTCTGCTTCTCTTGTGTAAACCCGTACAAAAGTGATATATTTTTCTAAAATATTCGGTTTTGGCGAGGAGCATTCCGTGAAGAAATTAAAAAGAAGCCAACGTTTGGTAGACATGACTCAGTTTTTACTTGAGCGGCCGCATGAACTACTGCCGCTGTCTATATTTGCCGATCGCTATGGAGCGGCTAAGTCCTCCATTAGTGAAGATTTGGCAATCATAAAAGAAGTATTTGAAGGTGAAGGCATCGGAGAGCTGCAGACTTTAGCTGGTGCAGCGGGTGGAGTACGTTATATCCCGGTTATGCCTAAAGATATGGCGCTTACCTTTGTGCAGCGCTTATGTGTGCAGCTAGAGCAGACTGACCGGATATTGCCTGGCGGTTATTTGTATATGTCGGATCTACTTGGGTTGCCGTCTTTGATGGAACAGGCGGGTAAGATCATCGCAACGGCCTTTTACGGATCGGAAATCGATGTGGTGATGACCGTTGAAACGAAAGGCATTCCACTAGCCTATGCAACAGCAGCACAGCTAGGCTTGCCGGTAGTGCTTGTACGACGTGACCATCAGGTTACAGAGGGATCAGCAGTAAGTATTAACTACGTATCAGGATCTCATAAAAGCATACACACAATGTCTCTCTCCAGACGTGCACTCAAGGAGAAATCGCGAGTACTTATCGTAGATGACTTCATGAAGGCGGGAGGGACTGTACGTGGTATGGTCGATCTGCTCGGTGAATTTAATGCCGAGGTTGCTGGGGTAGGCGTTTTAGTGGAATCAGGCGCTGTAGAGACGGAAGAGCGTCTGTTGCACGATTACGTGTCCTTGGTAAAACTAAGTGAAGTAGACTCGAAAGAGCGGAGAATTTCGGCGCATCCGGGCAACTACTTTTCCTCTTGATTAGCCATTCTCTTACATTTTCAAAAAGCGTGGAAATTGTCGAAAACGTAAGGAATATTAAGAAAACTACTCGATGTATGTCGAAAACAACATATCCCAAAAAATATATTTCTTTTTTAGGTATTTTATGGAATCAAAAAGAAGGAATTCGCTTTGCTGTGTGGAATTATACACCAAGTCTCTGATGGAAAAAGGTGGTGAACACACACATGCAAATTACGGATGTCAGACTCCGCCGCGTTAACTCTGAGGGGAGAATGAAAGCAATCGCATCCATTACCATCGATAACGAGTTTGTTGTTCATGACATTCGCGTCATCGATGGCAATAATGGGATGTTTGTTGCAATGCCCAGCAAGCGTACACCGGACGGCGAATTCCGCGATATCGCGCACCCGATCTCTTCGGGAACACGCGAGAAGATTCAATCCGCGGTTCTGGCCGAGTACGATCGCGCCGCTACGGAAGAAGAAGAAGTTATTGAAGAGGGAGCTTAGGCTTCCTCGGAAGACTGCTACCTTTTGGGTGGCGTAGGATCCGCCGTTTTTGATAAGATCACACCGACATACACTTCATGAATTAGCAGCCTGATCTTGCAAGAAAAGCTATTGCTGGTGAAGGATTTGACGACATCTTCGAAAGGCAGCGATAAATGCTTTTCTAACTTGGGGTTTATAGAAAAGAGAACCATGACTTCATGGTTCTCTTTTCTTTTTGCCCGGAATGAGATATATTCAGTAGTGAGTTCAAGAGTAGGAGGTTGGCATTCTTGAAAAGAATGGCTGTAGTACTTGCCGCAGGTCAAGGCAAGCGAATGAAATCTAAATTATATAAGGTGCTGCACCCCGTTTGCGGTAAGCCGATGGTAGGGCACGTGCTTGATACAGTAAAAGCGACCGGATGCCAGCGCACCGTTGTTGTTGTTGGGCATGGCGCAGAGAAAGTTAAGGCCTATGTAGGTGAAGGAGCGGAATACGTTCTGCAGGAAACTCAGCTCGGCACTGGCCATGCTGTCAAACAAGCAAAGGATTTACTTGCTGGCGAAGAAGGAACAACTATAGTTATTTGTGGAGACACACCACTCGTAACCACGGAGACCCTGGAAGGACTCATGGCGCTTCATGAACAGCGTAATGCGGCTGCAACCGTATTGACAGCTGTTATGGAAAAACCTACTGGCTACGGAAGAATTATTCGTGGTGAAGATGGCGGCGTTCTGAAGATTGTAGAGCAGAAGGATTGCACTACTGAAGAAGATGCCGTTCAAGAAATCAATACAGGCACTTATTGTTTTGATAATGCTAAATTATTTGCTGCACTCGAGAAGGTAACGAACAGTAATAACCAGCAGGAGTATTATTTGACTGATGTGATTGGGATTCTTCGTTCACAAGGGGATACCGTACTAGGATATCAGACCCATGACGCAGCTGAGTCTATCGGCGTTAATGATCGTTTAGCTTTGTCCGAAGCGGAAGCCTTTATGCGTCAACGTATTAATCGTAAACACATGCTGGGCGGTGTGACCATCATTGATCCAGCCTCCACTTATATCGGAGCAGATGTAGTTATCGGATCAGATACTACGCTTTATCCAGGAACCATCCTGAAAGGGAAGACTGTAATCGGGGACAATTGTGTGATCGGACCGGCTAGTGAAATCGAAGACTGTCAGATTATGGATGATGCAACGATTAAGCAGTCCGTATTGAATCAAGCTCAAGTCGGCGCACGGACAACCGTTGGGCCTTTTGCCTATTTGCGTCCAGGCTCTGTGCTTGGAGAAGAGGTTAAGGTTGGAGATTTCGTCGAAATCAAGAATGCTACTATTGGTGACGGTTCAAAAGTGTCACATCTTAGTTATGTCGGCGACGCATCTGTAGGTAAGAATGTAAACGTCGGGTGCGGTGCGATTACCGTTAACTACGACGGGTATAATAAATTCAAGACAACAATCGCAGACGATGCCTTTATTGGCAGTAATGTTAACCTTATTGCTCCAGTTACTGTGGGCAAAGGGGCTTTTGTTGTAGCAGGTTCGACAATTACACGTTCCGTTTCCGAGAACGATCTGGCTGTAGCTAGAGTAAGACAAGAGAACAAACCGGGATATGCAGAGAAGATCCGTTCCCGTGCAAAAGCGAAGAAAGACCACTCGAGTCCATCGTAAAGCGTTGCTAAGAAGCGCCGGACGGACTTATATTTCCGCGCCGGCGCCTTTGGAAAGCTAAATTCCGTCACGGAGGGTTTATATTTTATGACTTATTGTGATTCCAAGTTAAAGATTTTCACCTGTAACTCCAATCCTAAGCTAGCTAGTCAAATTGCTGATTACATCGGGATTCCGATGGGTGAATCACACACCACAAGTTTCAGCGATGGAGAAATTCAGGTCAAGCTGTCAGAAAGCGTTCGGGGATGCCATGTTTATATTGTTCAATCCACTTGTGGCCCTGTAAATGATAACCTGATGGAGCTTTTGGTTATGGTAGATGCGCTTAAACGTGCCTCCGCAAAAAGCATCAACGTGGTTATCCCTTACTACGGATATGCCCGTCAAGATCGTAAAGCCCGTTCCCGTGACCCCATTACCGCTAAGCTGGTAGCGAATCTAATTGAAAAGGCTGGCGCTCACCGTGTAATCACGATGGATCTTCATGCCATGCAGATTCAAGGATTCTTCGATATTCCAGTGGATCACTTGCTTGGTGTACCGATTCTGGCTCAGTATTTCCGTTCCAAGCAAATCGAGAACCCAGTTGTCGTATCGCCGGACCATGGCGGTGTAGTACGTGCAAGAAAGCTTGCTGATTTCCTGAACGCTCCACTGGCTATTATAGACAAGCGTCGTCCAGAACCTAACGTCAGCGAAGTTATGAACATCATCGGTAATATCGAAGGCAAAACAGCCATCCTGATCGATGATATCATCGATACCGCTGGAACGATCGTACTTGGTGCTAATGCTTTGATGGAAGGCGGCGTGAAGGAAGTATACGCATGCTGTACACACCCAGTATTGTCTGGTCCTGCACACGAGCGTCTGGAGAATTCTCCAATCAAAGAAATTATCGTGACGGATACCATTCCAATTCGCAGCGCGAATCCAACCTCTAAGCTCAAGGTGTTGTCCGTGGCTCCACTTATGGGTGAGGCAATTATCCGCGTTCATGAAGAGTTGTCGATTAGTAAATTGTTCGAGATTGAATAAATATAACGAATGAATAGTACAAAAGGGTTACACCTCCGTTCTCGGAGATGTAACCCTTATCGGCGTGCTACAGGTAGAACTACTGGATTTAATATCCGGGACGGGAGACAAAGGTGAATAAACTGCGGTTATAGAGTGTCCCTTGTAGCTCCACGAAAGCTTCGTCTACCGCTGTTAATACACCGATATCAATATGCACGTCGCCCTTGTATATTTCCACGGGCACTGCATATTGGATGTGGTACTGAAAATGGCGTTGATGTGTCAATAATTCGCCTTTGTGCGGCATGGGTTATCACCTGTCTTCGGAGTATAATTTCGCTCTGGTTGCACAGAGATATGTAGATTAGATCTATTGTACCAAAAACGGACTCCTCTTGCCGGAGAGCCCGAACGGAAAGGAAAGGTTCGATAATGAAATGGATTGTCGGATTGGGAAATCCCGGAACACAGTACGCGAAAACAAGGCATAATGTTGGCTTTATGGCTTTGGATGAGCTTGCTGCCCAGAACGGAATTGCCTTCAACCAGAGCAAATGTAAATCCGTCATCGGTGAAGGGGTC
Source organism: Paenibacillus sp. FSL P2-0121 (assembly GCF_037975345.1). Taxonomy (NCBI): domain Bacteria; kingdom Bacillati; phylum Bacillota; class Bacilli; order Caryophanales; family Paenibacillaceae; genus Paenibacillus; species Paenibacillus sp. FSL P2-0121. The sequence continues at coordinate 52,994 of NZ_CP150245.1, forward strand.
ATTGGTGGCGTCAAAACCGTATTGATTAAGCCCATGACCTTTATGAACTTATCCGGTGAGGCCGTTCGCGCTTATATGGATTATTACAAAGTTCAACTTGAAGATATGATCGTCGTTTATGATGATTTGGATACAGAAATCGGAAAAGTCCGCTTGCGTTATCAAGGAAGCGCTGGTGGACATAATGGAATTAAATCCATCATACAGCATGTAGGGACACAGAATTTCAATCGGGTACGAATGGGTATTTCTCGTCCTGAGCCAGGTTTTGCTATTGTCGATTATGTTCTTTCTACTTTTCCTAAGAAGGAAAGCGATCCGCTTAAGCAAATGATCCTTAACACTTGTGATGCACTGGAATACAGCTTACAGCATTCATTCGAGCAGACAATGGCTAAGTTCAATGGTTAATCTGTAAACCCTGTTGTTTTTAAGGCTAAAGATGAAGCTGCCCGGACATACTGAAGGTATATAGTACCTTCAGGAGGCATATAGATGGCAATAAACTATGTTTGTAGGCACTGTAAGACATCTCTAGGCAGTATTAATAGAAGTGATGTTACAGAAATGCAGTTGGGCCTTCATTCCTTGACCCCTGCGGAGCGCAGAGATATAATAGCGTATAATTCAGAAGGTGAAATCACGGTAAAGGTTACTTGCGACTATTGCAAGGAGGCTTTAGAGAACAATCCGGAGCTTAGCCTGCTGACAAGTCCGCTTCAGTAAGGTGGAAGCGCCTGTCTCTATCGTCATCCGCAAGCCTTGGCGTTACAGCTGAGGCTTCTTTTCGATTCCAATCATAATAGGTGACGGTGGCTATGCCACCGTTAGCCTGTTTAGTAAGAGAGGTGCGCCTGTTGTTACAAGGTCTTATAGAAGCTTTTTCCAAGGATCCCGATTTCCAGTCTATCACCCATGGTGTTGCTGCAGGTATGAAAGAGCAGCTCATATCGGGGCTTACAGGTTCTGCTAGACAGATTATGCTTGCAGCATTACATGAAGAGACAACTCGTCCCTTACTTGTAGTGACTCATAATATGTTTTCGGCCCAGAAGATGGCCGATGATTTGCAGGAAGCGCTTTCTCCTGACCGGGTTCTGCTCTATCCCGCCAATGAACTAGTGGCTGCAGAAGCGGCTGTATCAAGCCCAGAGACACTGGCTCAGCGTATAGATGTGCTGACCAAATGCGCTCAGGGCTTCCGTGGTATTGTTGTAGTTCCTTACTCAGGAGTGCGTAGATTGCTGCCAGCCCCAGAGGTTATGGCAGAGGCACAAGTCACCGTTTCCCAAGATGGAACGCTTGCTCTGGATGAATTTTTGATGTCCATGATTGAAATGGGCTATGAAAGAGTAGAGCGGGTTGAAAATCGTGGTGAACTGAGCGTACGGGGTGGAATAATTGATTTTTATCCAATGACATCTCCTTTGGCTTATCGGGTTGAGTTATTTGACGATGAGGTTGATTCCATAAGAACTTTTGATCCAGTGGATCAGCGTTCTATTGATAAGGTACGTAGTGTGAAGATTACACCGGCTAAAGAGATTATAGCTAGTAGATTGCGCCAGGAATCTGCTTCTGCTGAAGCCTCAGCTATGATGGAGCGACAGTTGGAGAAGATGGCGGATCGCCAGGCGAAGCTCAGGCTGCGGGAAGAAATTGGCCGTGAGCTGGAAATGCTGCGGGAAGGTACTTATTTCCCGGAGATCTATAAATATATCAGTCTTTTATATCCTGAACGCTCTCATTTATTTGATTACATGGCCCAGGATACCATTCTTATTCTAGATGAGCCGACAAGACTGCTCGAAACGGCGAGACAGCTTGAACGGGATGAATCGGAATGGAACCTGCATTTGCTGCAAAACGGCAAATCATTGCCGGATCTAGATCTCTCTGTCGATACGGATGTTGTTATGTATCAGCGCCCGTTCCAAAGCCTGTTTATGTCAATCTTTTTACGTCAGGTTCCGCATATTCAGCCTCAGAACATTCTTGGATTTATCAGTCGTGGAATGCAGGATTTCCATGGCCAGATGAATGTGCTGAAATCGGAAATGGAGCGTTGGCAGAAGTCCGGTGTTAAGGTAATGATGCTTGCGAGCAGTGAGGAACGGATTGAACGAGTGCGCAGAGTTCTTTATGATTACGGCATTAACGAGCCGATGATTGTACAAGGAAATCTGGGTTCTGGTTTTGAGCTGCCCTCTATTCATCTAGCTGTTATAACTGAGGGAGAAATGTTCTCTCAGAAGCAGCGGAAGGCACGGAAGATCTCCAAAGGAATAGATAATGCAGAACGGATCAAGAGTTACACAGAGCTGAAAATCGGTGATTATGTCGTCCATCAGAACCATGGTATCGGAAAATATATGGGAATCGGCACGCTTGAGGTCAGCGGTATTCACCGTGATTACATGCATATTTTATATGCTGGCGGCGATAAGCTCTCAGTTCCGATTGAGCAGATTGACCTGATTCAGAAATATGTCGGTTCCGAAGATAAAGAGCCGAAAGTATATAAACTAGGCGGCAATGAATGGACACGAGTGACCAATAAGGTTCGTTCCTCCGTTCAGAATATTGCTGATGATTTGATAAAGCTATATGCTGAGCGCCAAAGTGCCGCAGGATATGGTTTTGAAAAGGATACACAGGAACAGCATGAATTTGAAGAAATGTTCCCTTACGAGGAGACCCGAGATCAGCTTCGGGCTATCGAAGAGATTAAGAAGGATATGGAACAAAACCGGCCAATGGACCGATTGCTTTGCGGTGATGTTGGGTATGGTAAGACTGAAGTGGCTATTCGGGCGGCTTTTAAATCAGCGATTGAAGGTAAACAGGTGGCGGTGCTAGTCCCGACAACGATTTTGGCTCAGCAGCATTATGAGACCTTCCGGGAACGTTTCGCTAATTACCCGCTCAATATTCAGGTCTTAAGTCGTTTCCGCAGCCGTAAAGAGCAGAACGAGACGATTAAAGGCGTTAGGGCAGGAACTGTCGACGTAGTTATCGGTACACATCGTCTGTTATCTCAGGACCTTGTATTCAAGGATCTGGGGTTATTAATTGTGGATGAAGAACAGCGTTTCGGCGTGACTCATAAAGAAAAGCTGAAAAAACTGAAAACGAATGTAGACGTTCTTACGCTGACTGCAACTCCAATTCCTCGTACGCTACATATGTCGATGCTCGGAGTGCGGGATTTGTCTGTCATTGAGACCCCGCCAGAGAACAGATTCCCTGTACAGACGTATGTAGTGGAGCATAGCCAGACCCTTACGCGGGAAGCTGTAGAGCGGGAATTAGCTCGTGGTGGTCAAGTCTATTATCTCTATAATCGTGTGCAGGGCATTCAAGAAATGGCTGCTCAAATCTCTATGCTTGTTCCTGAGGCTAGAGTTGGCATCGGACATGGTCAAATGTCGGAATCTGAGCTGGAGAAGACCATTCTCGATTTCCTTGACGGAGAATACGATGTGCTCGTCAGCACAAGTATTATTGAGACGGGCGTAGATATTCCGAACGTTAATACACTTATTGTGCATGATGCGGATAAAATGGGCTTGTCTCAGCTCTATCAGCTGCGTGGACGTGTAGGCCGGTCCAATCGGATCGCTTACGCTTATTTCACGTATCAACGGGACAAGGTGCTGACAGAGGTTGCAGAGAAACGTCTGCAGTCTATTAAGGAATTTACGGAGCTGGGCTCTGGTTTCAAAATAGCGATGCGAGATCTGTCTATTCGCGGTGCAGGTAACTTGCTGGGTGCAGAGCAGCATGGCTTTATCGCATCCGTGGGGTTTGATCTGTACTCACAAATGCTGGCGGAGGAAATTCGTAAGCGTAAGGTTACTGTGCTTGGGGAGGAAGATACATCCCTGAAAGAGGGCAATACAGTCATTGATTTGTCGATTGACGCGTATCTGCCGTCAGAGTATATTTACGACAGTATCCAAAAAATTGAAATTTATAAAAAAGTGGCGGCAGTAACCTCCTTCGATGATGCTTCCGAGCTTGAAGATGAGCTCTTGGATCGGTTCGGTGAGTTACCTGAAGCCGTGGTGAATCTACTATCGGTCGCTCGTTTGAAAGTGTATGGAAAAATGTATGGCATTGATTCCATGATTAGACGCGGAGATGATGTTACCTTGAATTTCTATGAGGGAAGTCTCGGCGCTTTAGACACAGCGAAACTCGCCAAAGTTGGAAATAGCTTCGAAAGACGTGTACAATTTGATAGGGATGCGAAAGCCAGTATCCGGGTCAAATCGAAAGATTTAAGTGATAAACAGCTGCTTGACTTGCTTGAACAGTTTCTTAAGGAAGCTAAACAGTCTTTTAAATCGAAGGGAGAACTACACAATGTCGTTAAATAAAACAAAATCATGGAAAGTGCTGCTCGTTTCATTGGCAGCGGCAGTTTCCTTTTCTATGCTAGCAGCATGTGGAAATAGTGCGGATGATAATCAAGCTGTGGCCACTTATAAAGGTGGAACGATTACACAAAAGGAATTTGCAATGGATCAGAAAATCATGAAATTTCTCTCTCCACAACAAGCGCAATATTTAGAGATCGATGCGTTTAAGGAGTCCATTCTGAAGCAAGAAGTGGGCTTTGAATATTTGGCTTCCCAAGCAACGGATGAAGCGAAAAAGCAAGCGGAGAAAGAAGCCGATACTCAAATCGCAAGCATTAAGGAACAGTTGGGCGATACCTATAAGAAGACATTGAAAGATGCTGATGTTACAGAGAAAGATATTCGTACTTATATGGAGCGTGTGCTGACAGTTTATCAGGATATGCTGCTTAAAGTGACTGATGATGAAGTTGTCAAAGAATTCGAAGCGACTAAAGGCGACTTTACGGTTGCCACACTGCGTCATGTGCTAATTGGTCTGACAGATGCAGACAACAAAGAGCGTACCAGCGAAGAAGCGCTTAAAATAGCGAAAGAAGTTAAGGCGAAGCTGGATGGCGGTGCTGATTTCGCAGCCATCGCTAAGGAATATTCTGACGATACTGGCTCTAAAGAGGCAGGCGGAGAATATAAAGATAAAGCTGTAGGCACTTATGTGGAGGAGTTTAAGAAGGCTGCTCAGACCTTGCCTCTAAATACCATCAGTGATCCTGTAGAAACTTCTTACGGTTACCACATCATCAAGGTGGAGTCCCGTACAGACAAGACTTTTGACCAGTTAACGGATGAGCAAAAAGAAGGCATTAAGAGCTCAATTGTATCCAAGAACCTAGAAACGTTCATGGAAAAGGATCTGGAAGCCATTATTGAGAACATCAATCTGCCAAAAAGCTCTGCTGCCGCAGATGAAACCGGAACAAATAGTGGAACAGAAGCCACTACAGCTCCAAGCGCATCCCCAAGTGCTTCTCCAAGTGCTACAGATGCCGCTGAATAAACATCGGTAAATATGGACAAGCTTACCTTAGAAAAGCCATCTTCACTTAAAGTGAAGATGGCTTTTTATTTCGCAGAAACGGTTGTAGAACTACCTTTATCTTGATGCAGATATTAATACATGTCAGCTTATGTATAAGGATCTGGGAAGAGATGAATACTATGGTCAGATATTACGATAAATCACTGGGATTATCCTTTCCCATAATGGACAGTAGTAAGACCATACTTCTTAAGAAAGCGGGGCACATGTGAAATGAAAGCTACTGGAATTGTTCGCCGTATTGATGACCTCGGACGCGTGGTTATTCCCAAAGAAATTAGACGTACTCTTCGTATTAGAGAAGGAGACCCACTGGAAATATTCGTCGATCGGGACGGTGAAGTCATTCTCAAGAAATATTCTCCGATTGGTGAGTTGGGTGACTTTGCAAAAGAGTACGCGGAGTCATTGTTCGAAGGTACTGGACACATTACGATGATTGCTGATCGTGACACCTTCATTGCCCTTGCAGGCGGCTCCAAAAAAGATTATTTGGAGAAACAGGTAGGAGTGCTGCTGGAGAAAGTCATGGACAGCCGTAAGACTGTGTTAGAAACCAATGAAGGCAGTTATGAAATTGCTAAAGATCATCCGGATTTGGTGTCCTCATATGTAGCCTCACCGATCATTTCCGGTGGAGATCCTATTGGTTGTGTAGTGATGGTGAGCAAGGATGATTCGGCGAAGATGGCGCAAATGGAAATAAAAATGGCCGAAACGGCTGCCGCTTTCCTGGGCAAACAAATGGAGCAGTAATCTTAATTTAGACCCCGCTTTCCTTTTGGTAAGATATACAAAGGGCAAACGGGGTTTTGTCGTTTACACAAAACCGTTTCTACTTGTGGGCATACATACGTTATAATATAGAAATTCATCCCATCAAAGTTGTAGAAGCAGGTATTATATGAAATCTAATACACAAACATCACGATTGCTGCAAGGCGCATTTATCCTTAGTGCCGCGGCCATTATCTCAAAGCTTATTGGCACACTTCAAAAAATTCCGCTGCAAAATCTAGGCGGAGATGCTGTATTTGGTATATACAACACAGTGTATCCCTTGTATACAATGCTGTTAACGGTAGCTATGCTAGGTCTGCCTGCGGCGATCTCCAAATTTGTCGCCGAAGCTTCGGCTGGGAGACGCGATGAAGAAGGCCGCCGGATTCTACTATTATCCGCGCTAATTACAGGCATCAGCGGCTTGATTATCGGCGCCATCACCTATGCAGGTGCACCCATCATTGCCGAATGGGTAGGTAACTCACATGTAATGCCTGCCTTGCGGACAAGCGCCTGGGGTCTGGCTGTTGTCCCTGTCATGTCGGCCATACGCGGGTACTTTCAGGGGCTGCATAATATGGTTCCTACAGCCGTGTCACAGATTGTAGAGCAGTCTGTACGGGTTACAGTGATGATTATTCTTCTGTTATATCTCACTTCGCAGGGAGCAGGAGCCGAGAGCATCGCTGCTGGCGCGCTGCTTGGTTCTGCCGGAGGGGGAGCCGCAGGGCTTGTAATTATGCTGCTGTACTTGAGACGTCACCGCCGGAGGGTAAAACAGGAAACTGCTGCTGAAGTAGCTGCTGCTGTCGAAAGTCAGCGTGTAAGAGCGCTGGATGCAGGACATGGGCTAGGTTCCAAACAAGGGTTTATGGGCATTAAAGCAGGTACACTGCTGGCTTATGGAATTCCCGTAATGCTAGGTGCACTGGCTATGCCTCTTATCGGTCTTGTAGATGTATTCACTGTGCCTCGACTGCTGTCGTCTGACGGAAGTGAAGTAGCTGCGATGGCCCAGTTTGGTGTGTACAATCGGGGTTTGCCACTTGTGCAGATTATAACGATGATTGCCACCTCACTGTCTGTTGTGTTCATTCCAGCTTTGGCGGAAGCGAAGTACAAGGGAGATATGAAGCTGATTGAGACCCGCTGCAGCTTGTCGCTGCGTTGGTTCTGGCTGTTAGGTCTAGCGGCCTCAGCCGGCCTTGCAGTGCTTGCTGAGCCGATTAATATGGCTCTTTACGGCGATACCGCTGGCAGCAGCACAATGACTTGGCTGGCTTTTACCGCTGTTGGCGGTACAGTCAGCATCATCTCTGCTGCGCTCCTCCAGGGCCTCGGCTACGTGCGCGCCCCGGCCCTGCACCTTTTGGCCGCCGCGCTGCTCAAGGCGGCCCTGAACCTGCTGCTGGTTCCGCAGCAGGGCATTACCGGCGCGGCCATCGCTGGCGTGGCCGCGCATTCGTTCGCAGCAGCGCTTAACGTGCTGCTGCTGTACCGCCAGGGCCATCTGCGGCTTCGCCTCGCAGATGCCCTGGCACGGCCCGCGCTGCTCACAGCGGGCCTGGCTCTTGCCGCCGCAGCTGCCAGCTGGGGCACTGGCGCCGCGGCTACGGCCGCTGGCATCGGCGGCGGACGCACCGCCAGCTTGGCGCAGAGCCTGCTCGGGGTACTCGCAGGCTGCGTTGTCTTTGCCGTAGGCGCGGTGGTGCTGCGGCTGCTCAGCGAAAGCGAGCTTCGCCAGCTTCCGGGCATCGGCCCGTCTCTGGCGGACAAGTTCAAAAAGCTGCGTTTATTTCCATAATTAACCCGCTTAAAAGGAGGAACAGATATGAGTGCAACATTAACAGTTGTTGGTCTCGGGTCAGGTAATCCCGATCGGCTGACACTAGGAATTATAAAAAAACTGAAGGCAGCATCCGTTGTCTACGTTCGTACCCAAGAGCATCCAGTTATGGCTGCTCTCAACGAGCTTGAAATCGCCACGCAATCCTTTGATGGACTGTATGAAACATTAGCTTCGTTTCCTGAGGTCTATGCTGCAATTACTTCAAAATTGATTGAAGAGGCTCGCTCCGCCGCAGAGGGTACAGATATTGTCTATGCGGTTCCGGGGCATCCCATGGTTGCAGAGTCAGCTGTTTCACAGCTGCGTCAGCGTTGCCCGGAAGAAGGAATAGAACTGCAAATATTAGGCGGGGAGAGTTTTCTGGACGAGGCGTTTGTGCGACTGGGGTTCGACCCTATTGAAGGCTTCCAGTTATTAGATGCTTCAGGCATTCGCAGCGCTCAGCTTCAACCTGAATTGCATACTCTGATTGGCCAGGTTTATGACAGCTTTACAGCTTCGGAGACAAAGTTATGTCTGATGGAGCTGTATCCGCCCGAATATGAAGTGGTGGTGGGTCATGCCCTTGGCGTGGAGAACGAAGAAAACATTGTGACTGTTCCTCTATACGAATTGGATCGGCTTGAGGGTTATGGTAATTTGTCTCTGGTCTATGTACCTGCGAATCGTGAGGAGAAGCTAAGAAATCGTACTTTCGCTCGCTTGCATGAGATTGTCGATATTTTGCGTAGTCCGGACGGTTGTCCGTGGGATCGGGAGCAGACTCATGAATCTTTGCGTAAAAATCTAATCGAAGAAACCTACGAAGTGCTGGAGACGATTGATGAGGATGACCCAGACCATATGAAAGAGGAGCTGGGCGACCTTTTGCTGCAGATCATGCTGCACTCCCAAATGGAAGAGGAGCTGGGCACGTTTAACGTATTTGACGTCATAGAAGGACTGAATGATAAGCTTATCTTCCGCCATCCCCATGTATTTGGTGACAAGAATGCGAATGACGCTGAAGAAGCTCTGATCAATTGGGAGGGCATGAAGGCAGAGGAGAAGCGGCGTAAAGGCGTGAAGCCAGAGGAATTATCCGCCCTCAGTGGGGTTCCGCGTGATTTGCCCGCTCTTATGAAGGCGTACAAGCTTCAGAAAAAAGCATCCAAGGTGGGCTTTGATTGGGACAACGCTACGGATTGCTTAGCTAAGGTTCGTGAAGAAATAGAAGAGCTGCAAGAAGCCATCGATACTGATGCAGCCGCCGAGGATCAAATTCTGGAGCTGGGCGACCTGTTATTTGCTGTTACCAATGTTGCCCGATTTATTGGCGCAGATCCGGAAGAAGCTTTAACCCGGACCAACCGCAAATTTGTGCGTCGGTTTCAGTATATCGAGCAAAGTCTGCGAGCCAAGGGTATGAGTGTAGAAGATAGTAGCTTGGAAGAGATGGAAGAGTTGTGGCAGGAGGCAAAGACTGAGGAACGAAAAGTATAGTAATTTTCTCAGACTATGTACGGTATACGGACCTTAAGATGAGGCAATGCTGTGAAAGTAGCATTCATCTCTGATTTAGATTATGGCGAGTAGTTTAATAGTGCTATAGAATAGATTCTGCGACGATTTCTGAGAAATAACTGTTTCTTTTTTTAAAAAACGACGATTCGTGGCAGGATTTTAAGATGACATCAAGAATATCATAAAGACGAAATGACGACTTGCCCCATAATATGGCGGTGAATCTCGTTTCATTTATTTTTTCGTATCCTAGGAGGAACTTTAAATTATGAACAAGACAGATTTGGTAAACAACATTTCCGAGAAAAACGGATTGGCAAAAAAAGATGTAGAAGCAGTATTGAACGGATTCTTGGGTGAGATCACAGAAGCTTTGGCAAAAGGCGATAAAGTTCAACTGATCGGTTTCGGTACATTCGAAACTCGTAAACGTGCAGGACGTACTGGTCGCAACCCGCAAACGGGCACAACGATTGAAATTCCAGAATCAACTGTACCGGCATTTAAAGCTGGTAACAAGCTTAAAGAAGCCGTTAACTAATGCGTCTTGACAAATTCCTGAAAGTGTCCCGATTAATCAAGCGCCGTACAGTGGCCAAGGATGTGTCCGAACAAGGCCGGGTGCTGATTAACGGGCGGGAATCTAAGCCAAGTAGTGCAGTTAAGATCGGTGACGAGATTACTGTGCAATTTGGACAAAAGCTTGTAACGGTCAAAGTCGAAAAGCTAGTCGAAACGACACGCAAGGACGAAGCCGCTGGTATGTATACTCTACTTCGGGAAGAGCCTGTTGCCAAAAGCACCGGCTTGGACTGGTAGGAGTAACATAGTTAATAGTAAAAAAGAAGGCACAACTTTACATATTGTAGAGTTGTGCCTTCTTTTTTCTTTTTTTATCTCTCTTATTTTAGTGGATTGGAATGTTCTATAACTTCTTCTACTGCCATAGATTAGAGGTAAGAAGGAGGGGTACATGCTATGATCGAGCCAGGAAAGGTAAATAAACAGCATGATCTGCACATGCGCAGTCGTAAACAGCTAGAGTTGACGGGCGTGCAAAATGTGGAGAGCTTTGATAGCGAGGAATTTTTGCTTCGTACAGAACTCGGCCATCTCACCATTCGCGGGAATCATTTACATATCAAAAATTTAAGTCTGGAGAATGGACTGTTGTCCTTGGAGGGCAATGTACATTCCCTGATTTATCTAGATCCCGGATCGCAGGGCAAAAATAAAGGTCTACTCGGTAAGCTATTTAAATGAATCCTGCAGTTCAGTGGCTGACGCTGTTCTACATGATATTGGCCGGGGTGACAATGGGACTGGCCTATGACAGCTACCGGGTGCTGTCGCTCAAGTTCAATTTTCCCAAATGGCTGAATGCCATGCTTGACCTGCTGTATTGGCTTTGTGCTGCTTTGTTTGTTTTTAGAATGCTCTATGCCGGAAATCAGGGGCAATTGCGATTTTATGTCTTTTTAGGTTTATTTCTAGGAATATGGATCTATTTTTTGATCTTCAGTGTTACGGTGCGGCGTTTTGTGTTAATGTTAATTCAATCGGTTCAGTATATGTGCAGATTGCTATGGAGACTTGTGGAGATTCTAATAGGTAAACCTCTTCGCTGGCTTTGGCGCCTTATTATAGGGTTGCTAGTGCTGCTAGGTCGTATTCTATTATTCATCCTTAAGCTTCTGCTGCGTCTAACGAAGCCAATTTGGGTATTACCAGTAAGGTGGATTTCTCCATGGTTATCTCGGCTTAAGCATAGCGCCTGGATCGTGAAGATTACTGGATGGATTACCAAATGGCGGAAACGCTGACCTTTGAATTAGGGGGTACGCTGCATGAACAGATTCACTGCGGAAGAGAAAAGTAATCCCAGCAAAAATTCGGCCGCAGGCGCGAAGAGAAGAAGAGTCATGTGGATTCTCTTTGTGGCAGTATTTTTTGGCTGGGCGGGTTATACTTACTTCAATCAAAGTGCGGCAATTACGGACAAGGGCGAGCAACTCGCCAAGAAACAAAAGACTAGTGAGAGTGTCACAGCATCTTTGAATCAACTGAAATATGAAGTGTCCAGACTTAATGATGATGAGTATATTGGCCAATTAGCGCGTAAATGGTACAATATCTATCCTCAAGGGGAAACTCCTATTCGAACAGAGCAATCAGAGCAATAATACTGGCTAAAAGAGGCTTTTACTCTGTTGCCTTGCTTTGCTCTTTACTGTATAATCAAATCACCGCAGACAGGATGACCTTAATATTCGTCTGTATATTTTTAAGGGAGGATCATTTTATTCTATGGCAATTGAAGTGGGCACCAAGTTAGAAGGCAAAGTGACAGGCATCACGCATTTCGGAGCATTTGTGGATCTGTCAGGAGGTGTCACAGGTCTCGTTCACATCTCGGAAATCGCCGATAATTACGTCAAGGATGTTAACGATCATCTGAAGATTAGTGATGTAGTAACCGTCAAGGTGATCAACGTCGATAAGGACGGCAAGATCGGACTTTCCATTAAGCAGGCTGTTGACAAGCCAGCATCGGAAGTACGTCCGCCTAGAGCTCCAAGACCAGAACGTCCTAGCGGCGGAGACCGTTTCGGCGGCGGTGGCGGCAGTGGTGGAGGCGGCGGTGGATTCAATCGTGAACGGGGTGGGCGTCCATTTAAGCCTGCAGCCGGTAAACCTTCATTCGAGGATAAAATGTCGCGATTCCTGAAAGACAGCGAAGAACGGATATCTTCGATTAAGAAGAACACAGAAGGAAAGCGCGGAGGCCGTGGAGCCAAACGCGTATAATCCAATACCTGTACATCATAAATAACCGCAAGGGCATTTCGCCCTTGCGGTTTTTTTGTCGTGTCATATAAACTTGCCGACAGCATCCATGTCATTCTCACATAACTCTAGGGCAATCGCTGGCGAATGACCGCCAGGCTTGCGCCTAAAACTGCACTGGAAACAAGCTTAAGGAGAAGCAACCTACTGCGCCGCAAGGGATCGATCTATTTTTTTAGGAATAATGAACAAAGGCTTTTTTGTCGGAAATTTCTTATGACTGTCCCTCCATTTCTGACAAACTTTCTCAAATGACCCGCTATATAATGAGAACCATAAATTCTTAAACGGGTGGTGTAGGGAAATGAGTAAAAGCAATGTGGTGAATTTGCCAGAGTGGACAAGAGTGGGAAGCGAAGATAAGAAGCAGAGACAAGCCTTAGGCACGCGTATTATAGCTTGGGGTCAGAAGCAGCGATATATTCAGCTTATTACAGCGAAGAAGTGGATGCTTCTGTTAAGCTTTATGGGGTTTCTGCTAGGTAGAGCTATGATTCTGGACGAGCTGTCCCCTTTTGCTGTCGCATATTTTGCCGTCATTGTGTTTATGCGTCGAGACTCTATGTTACCTGTAGCAGGTGCTATTATAGCTGGAAGTCTCTTCACTCCGTTTCCGGGTGCCTTGGTTACTACGGCTGAACTAATTATATTTTTTCTTGTTTATAGAGGGCTTGAAAGTTTCGAACGAATAGATTTGTCTTATGCACCCCTTATGGTATTCGTATCCTCGTTTATGGTTGGCCTGTTCAAGATTGTTCTCGGACCGTCTCTTTCCTGGTACCCCTTTATGATGACAACTCTGGATGCTTTACTTGGGTTTGTTCTTACCCTTGTGTTCATTCAGGCACTTCCTCTACTAACTTACAAACAAAAGAGCAGATCGCTGAGGAACGAGGAGGTTTTATGCCTTATTATTCTGTTAGCCTCCGTAATGACAGGCCTTGTGGGCTGGACCCTTAATGGTTGGTCATTAGAGCATATATTGTCTCGTTATTTAATTCTGCTCTTTGCCATGGCGGGGGGCGCTCCCCTCGGTGCAGCTGTTGGGGTGGTGACGGGGTTGATCCTCAGCCTGGCCGATATCAGTGCTATCTATCAGATGAGTCTGCTTGCTTTTTCCGGAATGCTAGCGGGAATGATGCAGGGTGGGCGAAAGGGTGCGGTATCTATTGGCATGTTGCTAGGATCAACGATCCTTTCCGTCTATTTTACGGGTCCGGGTGATATGATGGCCTCAACATGGGAGACCTGCGCAGCAATAGTGCTGTTTCTAATAACGCCTAAGGCGATGATATCGGCGATTGCAAAATATGTACCGGGCACGTCAGATCATAGCCGATCTCAACATGAATATGCCCGCAGGGTCAGGGATCTGACTGCAGAACGGGTCACTCAATTCTCACAGGTATTCCAACAGCTCTCCAGTAGCTTTGGTCAGATTCCACGTGCCGGAGAAGTGGGCAAATCGGATCGTGAAATGGAAGATTTTATGAATACGGTCACAGAAGGCGCCTGTGCTGGATGCATTCGCCGTACCCACTGCTGGGATGCAAAATTCTATCAGACATATAGATACATGACAGATATGATGACAACTGTTGAGGAATGCCCTGATATTACGGCTGCTCAGCTGCCACCGGAATGGAGCCGTATTTGTGGCAAAACCGGAGAAGTGCTTGAGGTCATGAAGGGACAATATGATCTCTACCAACATGATATGCGGTGGAAAAGACAAATATACGATAGTCGCCAATTTGTTGCCGAGCAGTTGTCAGGCGTGTCACAGGTTATGGAAGACTTGGCCAAGGAAATTAAGCGTGAAGGACAGGCCATGTATCGGCAGGAAGCGCAAATCCGCGAGGCTCTTGAGAAATTAGGACTGTCTATTCATGGCATTGAAATTTTAAGTCTGGACCCAGGACGCGTAGAAATAGAAGTAGTGCACGCTTATAATCGCGGTTTTGATGAATGCCGTAAAATGATTGCCCCACTCCTCTCCGACATTCTGGATGAGAATATTGCTGTCATGAGTGAGACGGCGGTTCATCCCCGGGAAGGACTCTCGATGGTTACCTTTGGTTCAGCCAAAGCCTTTGAGGTAAACACGGGTGTGGCAGTTGTTTCAAAAGGTGGAGATATGCTGTCTGGCGATAGCTTCAGCACCGTAGAGCTTGGAAATGGCACTTTTGCAGTATCCATTAGTGATGGTATGGGGAATGGTGAGCGGGCAAGGATGGAGAGCAGTGCCGCACTCGGCATGTTAGAAAAGCTGCTGCAATCCGGAATGGATGAGAAGCTGGCTGTAAAGTCGGTCAACTCAATTCTTTTATTACGCTCCCCTGATGAATTCTATGCTACTGTGGACATGGCTTTAATCGATCAATATTCTGCGCAGACAACGTTTATGAAGATTGCTTCAGCACCAAGCTTCATCCGGAGGGGGAGTGAGGTCATTCCAATAACCTCTAGCAATCTGCCGATAGGAATCATTAAAGATATTGATGTGGATTTAATCAGTATGCAGCTTCGCCCCGGCGATATTTTAATTATGATGACCGATGGTATTTATGATGCGCCTGGATATGCCGTTAATAAGGAGATATGGATGAAACGGATGATCCAAGAGCTTGAGGGTGATGATCCTCAGGATTTAGCGGACAGCCTGTTGGAGAAAGTGATCCGTTATCAGGGCAATGAGATCCTTGATGACATGACTATTGTCGTCAGCCGTCTTGATCATTTCCATCCGGAATGGTCCAGCCTGCATATGCCGGGCATCGGCCGTATGGAGCGTCCGCGTACGGTAAGTTAGTTATTTTAGGTTTAGTAGGTTTTAATGTTGGGTACGCGCGAAGCGTCGTATTGCTTGTATAGTTTAAGGCACGTGCAAGATATCGTGCTGCTTGGGGGCACGCGCGAAGCGTCGTGTTGCTTGTGAGTTTGTAGCACGCGTAAGGCGTCGTGCTAATGGAGGCAGTCGAGGCGAGTCCGTGATGTGTAACTCGCCGGCCTCTACTATTCTCGTTTCAATGGTCGGTTGACTTGGGGCGGAATCTGTAGATCTAAACTGTTTACTAGTGAAGGTATGGAACGGAGAGAAAGTTTGGAGCTGTAGAAGCGGAGCGTTCGCCTTTGTCCTCGGATTCCAACCGCGTGAGGCGGTTCTAATCAAGGAATCTGAGGACAACAGCGATCGAAAGCCCAAACATTTCTCGCAGTTCCACTATTCACTACCCCCCCCTATTTGATCGAAATTCCCCCACTTAATATCGACCGTTTGAAATCTCTCATTTCTGGATATGCTAGAAACAGAGGTTCAAACAAAGGGGGAGTTGAGGGTTATGAAGCAAATTATGCTCATTACTGACGGTTGTTCGAATGTAGGAGAAAGTCCGGTGTTGGCAGCGGCGCATGCCCTGCAGGAGGGAATCACCGTAAATGTGGTCGGTGTAGTTGATTATGGTACGATCGGTGAAATCGGCAGCCGGGAGATTGCCGACATTGCCAAGGCCGGGGGAGGCCTTAGCCGAATAGTCGGAACACCACAACTGGCGCAGACGATTCAGATGATGACACGCAAGACCGTGGTTCAGACGATCCAGCAGGCGGTTAATAAAGAGGTAAAAAAGATACTAGGCGACGGCTCACTGGATCAGCTGCCTCCTGTTCAACGTTCACAGGTTGTTACAGTTGTAGATGAACTGACAGAAACAACGCCGCTGCGCATTGCACTTCTTATCGATGCTAGTGCCAGTATGAAGCCTAAACTGGGTGCTGTGGAAGATGCAATCCGCGATTTGGCACTCAGTTTAGAAGCACGGGAAGGCAAGAGTGAGATCGCTGTGTTTCATTTTCCCGGAAATAACAGCAGTGAAGATGCCAAGCTTGACCTGGATTGGACGCATGACATGTCAGGTATTCGTACGCTATTCTCTAAATTACACATGAGAGGCGCAACACCGACTGGCCCAGCTATTTTCAAGGTGCTTGAACATTATCGTTATGATACACTGGATGAACATCGTGGACGCCGACTAAGCGATGACCACGACGAAAGAGAAGGGATGATTGGTGGGTATGTCGTCTAATCCGTCCTATCCTACTGGTACCTTAATTAACGGCAAATGGCGGGGTAACCGTTATGTCGTTGAGCGGATGCTGGGAAGGGGCGCGAACGGAACCGTATATCTTGTGCAAAGAGAAGGCAGACGGGAAAGGTACGCGCTAAAAATCGGATACGATACACTTGAACTTCAATCGGAGATCAATGTACTGACCTCGCTGCAATCGCGACGAAAGCGGAATGAACATCGGGCTCGTCGTGAGAATCCATTGTCTTCTTATTTTTTGGAAGCGGATGATTTTGCGAATGGGGATAATATCCCCTTCTATGTGATGAGGTATGTTGAAGGCAAACCGCTGCATCATTTTTTATCGAAAAACGGTCCCGATTGGTTAGGCCTGGTAGGTCTTGGTCTGCTTGAAAAGCTGCGCACACTTCATGAATGTGGATTTGTGTTCGGTGATTTGAAGCCCGAGAACGTCATGGTATCTAAATACGGTGAAGTGGAACTGATCGACTTTGGGGGCACAAGCCCTATTGGTCGTAGCGTGAAGCAGTTTACCGAATGGCATGATCGTGGTTTCTGGAATGCGGGCAGTCGAATCAGCGATGAGGGTTACGATCTTTTCGCATTTGCTGTGCTGTGTCTTCGTTTGCTCAATGAAGAAGGGCTCAAAAAGGCAGCCTTACAGCTGCCGCAGACGAGAAGTGTGGACGAATTATTTAAGCTGGCTAGAAATTTACCCAATAAGAAACTATCCTCCTGGATTTGTATGGCGTTAAAAGGGGGGTTCTCAGGCTCTGCGGATGCTACTGAGGTCTGGCGAAACCATATTTATAACTCGCGCAGAAAGCGCCCGGATAGTATGGACACCCCCCGGTGGTTAAAAAATGCATTCGCATTGTCTTTGTTTTTGCTCGCCTTTACGATTTATTGGGTATTCCGTTTTTGAACTCATACATATAGTTGGAGAGAGAGGGGGGCGCATATGGAGCAAATGAATGGACTGGTGGAGTCTGTATTGGAGTCAGCAGCCGAGCATGAGCTGTGGGCGCCCCATGACACCATTGTAGTCGCAGTTTCCGGCGGCCCGGATTCTGTGGCTCTTTTGCATGTTTTACATGAAATATCTTTAAAATTTATACCGCTTACCTTAATATGTGCTCATGTGAATCATGGATTTAGGCCGGAGTCAAAGGAAGAGGCAGAGCTCGTACGTGGTATGGCTGAAGAACTGGGACTGCCCTTTGAGTTTGCGGAATTCGATATTCCCTCCTTGGCTAAAGAGAGTGGACTTGGTCCTGAGGGTACTGCACGTGAGAAGCGGTACGAATTTCTGATTGATACGGCTCACCGATATGGGGCGCGTTCTGTTGCTCTGGCTCATCATGCTGATGATCAGGCAGAAACTGTAATTATGCGTCTATTACGCGGAAGTGGCTTATCTGGACTGTCGGGTATCAAGTGGAAAAGAACAGAAAAAAAGGTGGAACTCATTCGCCCATTCCTACGTATTAACAAAACAGCACTTTTAGGGTTATGCCAAAATGAAGGTTTCACTTATGCTGAGGATGCCACCAATCTGCTGACGAAATATAAGCGGAATGCCATTCGTTTGGAAGTTCTTCCTTTTCTGGAAAAGTATAATGGCAGAGTGAGGCAATCCCTCGTACAGCTTGCGGAAATTGCGGGAGCTGAAGATGAGTATATGGAGACGTCTGCGGCAAAATGCTTTGAAGAGCTAGTTTCGGAAGGGGATGGGAAATACACCTTTAACAGAGCTTCATTTGCTGCCATACCCTCCGCTTTACAACGGCGTTTGATTAAACTAATATTAAATTATCTGTCGGCGGATTTATCTGCCCTTGATTTCCCCAAGATTGAAGCTGTACGTCGGGGAACGCTGCAGAGCTATCCCACCACCTGGAGCTTGGATTTGGGTGGAGGCCTGACTTGTGTGCGGCAATATGATAGTATCTTGTTCTCGTCCAAGCCCACGACGCCACAGGCAAGCTATACATATCGTCTGTTTTTACCGGACTCTGAGCTTAAATTGGAGGAAATAGGTAAGGTGATGTCGATGGCGGTACTGGAGAGAGAAAACTTTTTTGTACAGGGGGAGGATTATGGGAAGATGTCGGCTTGGTTTGACCGTGATGAACTGGTCTTTCCACTGACGATACGATCCCGATTGCCTGGAGATACCATAAGGATCATGGGATTAAACGGAAGCAAAAAGGTAAAAGATATTTATATTGATGATAAAATACCTGCTTCCGAACGGTCATTGATTCCCCTCGTTTGTGATGGTTTGGGCAATATTGTCTGGATTCCGGGCGTAAGACGCTCGATGCATGCCGCAGTAGGGCGGCACACGACCTCCGTACTTCTATTGTCTCTGGCAGAGCTGGATGACCACGAAGTCACGTAATGGTCGAAGTAAGTCTTTCATAGTATAACTTAGGAGGTTTCGCAAGTTGCAAAACGATATTCAAGAAGTATTGATCACCGAAGAGGAACTTCAGCAGAAAATTAAGGAACTCGGTCGAACACTGAGCGAAGAATACGCAGGTCGTACCCCTTTAGTAATTTGTGTACTAAAAGGTGCGTTTATATTTATGGCAGATTTGGTTAAAGCCATTACAGTACCTGTTGAGATGGATTTCATGGCAGTGTCCAGCTATGGAGCATCCACCAAGTCCTCTGGAGTAGTCAAAATTATTAAGGATTTGGATGTATCGGTAGAAGGCCGCGATATCTTGATCGTTGAAGATATTATTGACAGTGGTCTTACACTCAGCTATTTAATTGAGTTGCTCCGCAACCGGAATGCTGCTACTATCTCTGTGGTTACCTTGTTTGATAAACCATCAGGCCGCACTGTTAATCTTGAAGCCAGCTACACAGGCTTCGTGTTACCTGACGAATTTGTAGTAGGTTACGGATTGGATTATGCCGAGCGGTATCGGAACCTCCCATATGTTGGAGTACTGAAACCTGAGATTTATTCCAATTGAACTAAGGACTGCCTCGATCATACGGATCGGATACCCACAACTTCCTTTATTTGAGGTGTCCCAAGAGGCTATGGTACAATAACTTGAGTGTTGTGAGAGGAGGTAGGGGATGAATCGGTTCATCCGGAATTCTGGTTTTTATTTGATTTTATTTTTAGTCGTGGTGGGTATTGTCCAGTTTGTGAGCAATGGAAATGAAGCCGCCGATTTCCCTAGATACGACGAGTTACGGCAGGAGATCAAGAACAACAATGTGAAGGATTTGACGGTTCAGTTTGAGGGTAATGCCTTTCTGGTCACAGGCGAGTATAGAGAGCTGCCTGCCGATACTAAATCGAAAAGCTTCTCCACATATATTCCTCCTACAGATGCCGCTATCAATGAACTGATTCAAGCCAGTGATGTTAATGGGATTGAATTAACTCAGAAGAAAATGGAAGGTACCAGCATTTGGCTGACATTCCTTTCTTCAATTATCCCACTGGTAATTATGTTCATCTTGTTCTTCTTCCTGTTTAACCAGGCGCAAGGTGGCGGCGGTAAAGTCATGAATTTCGGCAAGAGCAAGGCTCGGTTATATAATGAGGAGAAGAAGAAAATCAGCTTTGAGGATGTTGCAGGGGCGGACGAAGAGAAGCAAGAGCTTGTCGAAGTCGTTGAGTTCCTAAAAGATCCACGCAAATTTGCAGCTGTCGGCGCACGTATTCCTAAGGGCGTATTGCTTGTAGGTCCTCCGGGAACAGGTAAAACATTGCTTGCCCGTGCGGTAGCAGGTGAAGCTGGCGTTCCTTTCTTTAGTATTTCCGGTTCTGACTTTGTGGAAATGTTCGTGGGTGTCGGTGCTTCTCGGGTACGTGATTTGTTCGAGAATGCTAAGAAGAATGCTCCATGTATTATCTTCATTGATGAAATTGATGCTGTGGGTCGTCAGCGTGGCGCCGGTCTTGGTGGCGGACATGACGAGCGTGAACAGACGCTTAACCAATTGCTGGTTGAGATGGATGGATTCGGTGGTAACGAAGGCATTATTATTGTAGCGGCGACTAACCGCGCTGATATACTTGATCCGGCATTGCTTCGTCCAGGACGTTTTGACCGTCAAATTACGGTTGACCGTCCTGATGTGAAAGGCCGTGAAGCTGTACTTAAGGTTCACGCTCGTAACAAACCGCTTACGAAAGATGTAAGACTGGATGTTGTTGCTAAACGCACAACCGGATTCACAGGTGCTGATCTGGAGAATCTGCTGAATGAGGCAGCTTTGCTAGCTGCACGTCGTAACCGTAAAGATATTTCCATGATTGAAGTGGATGAAGCTATTGACCGTGTTATCGTAGGTACTGAGAAACGCAGCCGTGTGATCAGTGACCGCGAGAAACGTATTGTAGCTTATCATGAAGCAGGCCATACTATTGCAGGTTACTTCCTTGAGCACGCCGATATGGTGCATAAAGTTACTATTATCCCACGCGGACGTGCAGGCGGATATGTTATTATGCTTCCGAAGGAAGATCGGATGATCGTTACCAAGCAGGAGCTTTTGGATAAGGTTACTGGATTACTTGGTGGACGTGTTGCTGAAGAATTGTTTATTGGTGAGATCGGTACGGGTGCATACAGTGACTTCCAACAGGCTACGCGCATCGTGCGTGCCATGATTATGGAGTACGGTATGAGCGATAAGCTTGGACCTATGCAGTTCGGATCTTCTCAAGGTCAAGTATTCTTGGGTCGTGATATTGGGCATGAACAGAATTACAGTGACTCCATTGCTTATGAGATTGATCAGGAAATGCAGAACTTTATTACTTCGAGTTACGAACGTTGTAAAGATCTGTTGATCAAACACTCCAAAGAAATGCACTTGATTGCCAATACATTACTTGAGAAAGAAACACTTGAGCTTGATCAGATCACACAACTGATTGAACAAGGATTCCTTTCCGAGGATGGTAAACCAGAGGGTGGCGAAGGTGTTGCCCATGAAGTTGGCGAGCCTGTCATCGACAATATCGGTGATGTGCGAGTTCGCATTCAAGGCAAGCCTGAGGATGAACAGTCCACACTTCCTGACCTGTCGAAGGATATCCCGAATAACCCTGATTCTGAGGGTAATGACGGTTCTGACGATGACAATAAAGGTGGGGGCACTAGCCTTACCTAATTGGGTCCACCATTCATATGATGTAAATTTATCCGGAGAACGTAACTGTTCTCCGGATTTTTTATTTTAATTTTTAAGGGATTCTATGCCTTAAAGCCTGTCCAGTTACATTGACAGGGGCTGGAACGTTGTGTACATTAGTGATTAATATTACTTACTATTTATATCAGCATGTTCATTTTTTCACCATGATGGCGCATGCCATTTGATAACATCATGTCGGCGAAAAGCCGCGAGGATTTAAGGGGGAGAACAATCGGTGGAAGCTCTGGCGCTTGAGCGCAAGCAGGAACAGAATCGAGAACTTCGTATACGTCTTGAACAGCTTAAAAAGGAACGAAACGCAATCATTTTAGCTCATTATTATCAACGTGATGAAATTCAGGAGGTTGCCGATTTCCGGGGCGACTCTTTTTTACTCGCTCAGAAGGCTGCAGAGACAGATGCAGAAGTTATTGTATTCTGCGGTGTTCATTTCATGGGGGAAAGTGCAAAAATTCTAGCCCCGAACAAAACCGTCCTTATTCCTGATGAACGTGCAGGCTGTCCAATGGCAGATATGGTCAATGTAGACGGTTTGCGTAAGCTAAAAGCTCAACATCCAAATGCTAAAGTAGTCACTTATATCAACTCGTCCGCCGAGATTAAAGCAGAAACCGATATTTGTTGTACCTCTGCTAATGCTGTGAAAGTAATCGAATCCCTTGACGCCGAAGAGATTATTTGGGTCCCAGATAAGAATCTTGGTCAATATGTACAAGATCAGACGGGCAAGAAGCTGATTATTTGGGAAGGCTATTGCAACACTCACGACATGTTGACCGTCAAAGATGTAGTAGAAATGAGAGCAAAATATCCAGATGCGGAATTTGTAGTTCATCCAGAGTGTCGTCCTGAAGTAGTCGCCATGGGTGACTATGTAGGCAGCACTACATCAATTCTGGAGTATTGCCGGAAATCGGATCGTAAGCAATTTATCGTTGGAACGGAAGATGGTACCGGATATCAGCTTCGTAAGGATAGTCCAGATAAAGAATTCCATTTTGCTACCAAATTTCTTGTTTGTCCTAATATGAAAGTTAATAATCTAAAAAAACTGGTGAAATGCCTGGAGACGATGAAGCCACAAATCTATGTACCGCCTGCTGTCGCCGACAAAGCCAGAACATCCCTAGAGCGCATGCTACAAGTCCGGTAGCATGCGCTACTCTTTCGTTGAAACAGGTGAAAAGCGGTCATGATTCCACAATATTTGGTTGATTTTGATCTTCGGGATATTCCTACGGTAAAGACAGATTGTATTGTTATTGGTTCAGGGATTGCCGGGTTATTCACAGCTATTAAAGCCAGTGAAGATCGGCGTGTCATAATGATCACAAAGAAATCAGTAATGGAAAGTAATACTCGCTATGCACAGGGGGGGATCGCAGCTGTTATAGCTGAGGATGATTCCCCTGCTTACCACCGGCAGGATACCTTAATGGCCGGAGCAGGTCTTTGCTCCTCAACAGCTGTCGATGCACTTGTTAATGAAGGGCCGGAAGGCGTTCATGAGTTAATTCGCTTAGGAACTCTGTTTGATAAGGAAGATGGGGTACTGGCTTTGACTCAGGAAGGTGCGCACAGCCACCGCCGTATTTTACATGCTAATGGGGATGCTACAGGTTATGAGATTGTTCGTGCATTGGCGGAACAGGTAGCCGAACATGAGAATATTGAGGTCTGGGATGATCATTATGTTATCGATCTCATCACTGAAGGTGGAGAATGTGTAGGCGCATTATTGCAACGGCCCGGTGGTGGAAGGTTGTTCCTGCAAGGGGATGCGACCATTCTGTGCTCTGGTGGAGCAGGACAATTATATCGATACACTACCAACCCAGAAGTAGCTACAGGAGATGGAGTAGCAATCGCCTATCGCGCTGGGGCTCATATACGAGATATGGAATTTATTCAATTTCATCCTACAGCACTTAGTTACCCGGGAGCTCCTAGATTTTTAATCTCCGAAGCTGTGCGTGGGGAAGGAGCAGTCTTGCGCAATATTAATGGAGAACGGTTCATGGAACGTTATCATGACCTGCTTGAGCTGGCTCCGCGGGATATTGTAGCACGAGCTATTGTAAGTGAAATGGAACATACTAAATCAACGTTCGTTTATTTGGATATTACACATGAATCTCCAGAGATGGTGAAGCATCGGTTTCCCACAATATATGAGACATGTATGGGCTATGGACTGGATATTACAAGTGATTGGATTCCAGTGGCTCCCGCTGCGCATTATATGATGGGGGGGATTAAGACCGATCTGAATGGAGAGAGCACCATCCCACGTCTGTTTGCTTGCGGAGAGGTTTCCTCCACAGGCCTGCATGGCGCTAACCGTTTAGCTAGTAATTCATTATCTGAGGCCATTGTATTCGGACAGCGTATTATTGATCGGATTCATGAGCTTTCCCCGCTGGACCGTGATGTTTTATCGGTTAACAGTAACGAGGGACGTGTAGATTCGCCAACTCAAGCTATTGTGGAACGTCGTTTGAAGCTACAGAAGGTAATGGTTCGATATGCCGGACTACGTCGTAACGAAGAGATGTTACTTAAAGGACTAGATGAATTAAAACGACAGCTGCCAATCTTTGGATCAGCATTGTCCAAACGTGAGGAATATGAATTTGCTAATATGCTGACCTGCTGTTTGCTTGTGACAGAGTCTGCTCTGGCACGGGAAGAGAGCCGTGGGGCGCATTACCGTGAGGATTATCCGCAGCGGGATGATGATCAGTGGCGTAAGCACCTGCTTCAAATTCGCGAACTGGGAATAGTGGAGGAATTAAGCGATGATGTTTAATGGTTACAATGAAGAGCTAGTACAATCCATCAAGGCTTGGTTGCGGGAAGATGTTGGTTCCGGAGATGTAACCACGCAGATGACGATTCCAGTGGGCCATGAGTCCAAAGGGATTATTCATGCCAAGGAAGACGGTATAATTTGTGGCATTCCAATTGCAGAGCTGGTCTTTGAAATTGTGGATCCGGCACTTAGTTTTACAGCCCTTGTCGAAGAAGGCCAAGCTGTAACTAAAGGGACAGTAATTATTGAGGTTGAGGGCAGCACACATGCGATTCTAACAGGTGAGCGGCTTGCGCTTAACTTGATGC
This sequence comes from Paenibacillus sp. FSL P2-0121, assembly GCF_037975345.1. NCBI lineage: Bacteria > Bacillati > Bacillota > Bacilli > Caryophanales > Paenibacillaceae > Paenibacillus > Paenibacillus sp. FSL P2-0121. Next base: position 77,849 of record NZ_CP150245.1, read on the forward strand.
AGCGTCTTTCGGGTGTGGCATCACGTACAGCTTCTTTCGTGCAGGTGTTGGAGGGATTACCAACTCGTCTAGTGGACACACGTAAGACAACACCAGGTCACCGGATGCTGGAGAAATATGCTGTTCGTATTGGTGGAGGCTTTAATCACCGTTTTGGGTTATATGATGCAGTTATGATCAAGGATAATCATATCAAAGGCGCAGGTGGTATTCGGCAGGCTGTAGGTCGTGCCCGGAAGAACATCCCGCATACGATGAGCATCGAAGTGGAGACCGAGAATTTAGAGCAAGTCGAAGAGGCGCTGGCAGCAGGTGCTGATATTATAATGCTCGATAACATGTCTAACAATATGATGAAGCAAGCCGTGGCTAGGATTAAATCGAAAGCTCCGCATGTTAAGACAGAGGCTTCTGGCAATGTATCGTTAGAAACCTTACGCGGGATTGCTGAAACGGGTGTGGATGTGATTTCTGTCGGGCGCCTTACGTACTCCTTCTCCAGTCTGGATATCAGTCTAGACCTTAATGCCAAGAAGGAAGGGCCTTTGTCATGATGCTTGCTGTCGATATCGGTAATACCAATATTGTTCTCGGTGTATATAGAAAACGCGAATTGCTGCATCATTTTCGGCTAAGTACTGCGCGTCAATCGACCGTGGATGAATATGGAGTAATGATACACAATCTTTTTCACATGTCAGGTATATCTGTCAAAGACGTTGAAGGTGTAATTATATCTTCGGTTGTTCCGCCACTAGTTAAGACTATTGAGGATATGTGTATTAAATATATAGGGAAAGACCCATTGATTGTTGGACCAGGGATTAAGACGGGGCTTAACTTACGTTATGAGAATCCGCGTGAAATTGGCGCAGACCGGATTGTTAATGCAGTTGCTGCGATTGAACAATACAAATGTCCACTTGTCGTTGTTGATTTTGGTACGGCTACGACTTTTGATTGCATTGATGCAGGTGCTAATTATCTTGGTGGCGCGATTGTCCCCGGTCTAGGCATTTCAACGGAGGCATTATACCAGCGGGCATCTAAGCTGCCGCGAATTGAATTGGAAAAGCCTAAAAAGGTCATCGGGCGTAATACGGTGCATGCGATGCAGGCCGGGATTATTTTTGGCTATGCGGGTCAGGTTGAGGGCATTGTTAAACGAATTAAAGTCGAGATGAACGCTCCCGAACTGAAGGTTATTTCGACCGGAGGCCTCGCCTCCCTAATTGCGGGTGAAACGGACTGTATCGATGAAGTAAATCCTATGTTAACGCTAGAAGGATTAAGAATTATTTACGATCGTAACCAATAAAGATAAAGAAGCCTAAAAGGCGAAGAGATAGGAGGGCTATGCACCCAATGGAAAAAAAGAAGGATCGACTAATCCGCGGCACGGCTCTTAATGGTAAAGTGAGAGCGTTTGCTGTCCGCACAACTGAATTGGTTGAAGAACTGAGACGCAGACACGATACGTATCCAACGGCTACAGCCGCAATGGGACGTACAGTTACCGCTGCAGCCATGATGGGCGCTATGCTCAAGGGTAGTGAGAAGCTGAGTATTATGGTTAAAGGGAATGGACCGATCGGACAAATCGTTGCAGAATCCAATGCATTGGGAGAAGTGCGTGGTTATGTGCATAATCCTCACATTCATTTACCGAGCAATAGCATGGGGAAGCTGGATGTAGCTGGAGCGGTGGGAACTGAAGGGTTCATTGATGTTATAAAAGATTTAGGTATGAAAGAGCCGTACAGAGGTAGTATTCCTATTATCTCCGGGGAGCTTGGCGATGATTTCACCTATTATTTTGCGGTTTCTGAGCAAACTCCAGCTGCGGTCGGCCTAGGTGTACTGGTAGATACCGATGAGTCAGTAATTGTGGCTGGAGGATTTATTGTTCAGCTTCTTCCTGGTCTGACTGATGCGGAGATCACAGAGATTGAAAAAGCTGTAGGGGCGATGCCTTCTGTAACAGCGCTTCTCGATCAGGGGCTGGAGCCAGAAGAAATGCTGCGCTACCTGTTGCCGGATGCAGTGGTTATGGATGAACTGGATATTAACTTTGCTTGTCAGTGTTCGCGTGAGCGGGTAGAGCAGACATTGGTTAGCTTAGGACGGGATGAACTGGAGAGATTAATTGCAGAAGATGAACAGGCTGAAGTCGTATGCCATTTTTGCAATGAGGCTTATGTTTTCAATAAGGACGATTTACAGGTCATTTTAGAACAAGCGAATTCGTAGGGTATTGGGATGATGACGAGACAGGAACGTGCACTTCGCAATACGGTTATTATTCTAGCTGTTGCAACTTTAATGCTCGGGGGTCTATTATTCTGGAGTTTGCGCGCCATGGCCCTTCTTAAAGGAGATACAACAGACAATGAATCACCGGATGTAGCGACTGCAGGCGGACAACCGATAACGGATCAGCAGTGGATGGATGAGCTCAAAAAAAAGCATGGAGAAGAAGTGTTAATCAGTATGCTTAACCATATTGTCGTGAACATGGAAGCTAAGGCATTAGGAATTACCGTGACAGACGATGAGGTTAAGCAGGAACTGGCACGCACTATAGTTGGGTACGAATCAGAAGCGCAATATTATGCTCAAATGCAATCTCAGCTCGGATTATCTCGTCAGGAAGTGTTCGCAGAGACAGCTTATCGTCTGTCCTTACAAGCGATAGCCACGGTGGGCATTACAATCAGTGATGCCGATATAGATGCTTATTTAGAGCAAAATGCCGAGCGCTTCATTCCAAAAAAGGAAATGCAGCTTTCTATGATCAAGGTCTCATCCTATGAGGAAGGCCAGCAGGTAATGGATCGCTTGGAACAGGGTGAGGATTTCGCTGATTTGGCTAGGGAAGTGTCTATTGATGATGAGAGTCGGCAGCACGGAGGCAGCTTAGGTAAAGTAGAGGAAGACGACCCTTTTTGGCCAGAGGGAATGTTAAAGACTGCCGCTGGATTGGATGTGGGTGATATAGCCGGTCCGATCGAGACAGGGGAAGACTTCGCCATTATCCGCTTGGAGAGTATTCACTCTCCAGAAATGCCGGATCAGAAAGAAATTCGGGCGCTTGTACGTCAAGAGCTGGCTTTGGAGCAAGCCCCTCCCTTGCAGCAGGTGGAAAGCGATTTACGCAATAAATATGAGGTATCAATAAATATTGACAACAGCCTGCAAGATTGATAATATGATATTAACGTAAACCCTACCGTTTTAGTCGGAAATAACTGACGGTGGTCAACAATTTAAACTCCATACACAGAAGCATAAAGTCATAATTTACGTTCTTATATCGCATTTATCATTCTAAGGAGGTTTTTGCTCATGGCTAAAGTCGTTAACAACGTAACAGAATTGATCGGAGGTACTCCGCTCGTTCGTTTGAATCGTCTGGCACAGGAAGGCTCCGCAGATATTTATTTGAAATTGGAATATCAGAACCCGGGATCAAGCGTAAAAGACCGGATTGCAATCAGCATCGTGGAAGAAGCTGAGCGTGAAGGTCTACTGAAACCGGGAGGTACGATTGTAGAAGCTACTAGTGGTAACACTGGTATCGGCCTGGCACTTGTAGCTGCTGCTAAAGGTTATAAAGCAGTTATCGTAATGCCGGAAACAATGAGCTTGGAGCGCCGTAATCTCCTTCGCGCATATGGAGCGGAATTGGTGCTGACCCCAGGATCGGAAGGTATGAATGGTGCGGTTAAGAAAGCAGACGAAATTCTGAAAGAGAACCCAAGCTATTTCCCGTCCGAGCAATTCAAGAATAAAGCGAACGTGAAGATTCACCGTGAGACTACTGGACCTGAAATTATTGACGCTATTGAATCCATCGGCGGTCCTTTGGATGCTTTTATTGCGGGTATCGGAACAGGCGGAACGATCACTGGTGCGGGTGAAGTGCTGAAAAGCCAATATCCTGATATTAAGATCTATGCTGTAGAACCTGCTGCTTCCCCAATCTTGGCTGGAGGCAAACCAGGCCCTCACAAAATCCAGGGTATCGGAGCTAACTTCATCCCTGAGATTTTGAACCAAGATATCTATGATGAAATCATCCACGTTGAGAATGATGAAGCTTTCGAAACTGCACGTCGTGTAGCTAAAGAAGAAGGCGTCTTGTCTGGTATTTCTTCAGGTGCTGCTGTATTTGCCGCTCTTAAAGTAGCTAAAGATTTAGGCCCTGGCAAAAAAGTAGTAGTCATTATCCCAAGTAACGGCGAACGTTACCTGAGCACACCACTTTACAATTTCGAAGCGTAATTGTTTGCAATAACGTAAATCTATAAGAGTCTTCATACCACTTTTTTGGTGGTGATGGAGACTCTTTTCGTTGATTTAAAAGGCATTTGGTACTTTGCATATATGGCAGGCTAGACGTGGTAATTTTATTATTGTTGAAAAAAGCTCTGGTTTTTGCAGAAAACGAAAAAATCATAATAATTTCCTATCGCTGAGGGCTTTTCAATAATGCCTTAAGTACAGTATACTGACAGGCAATATACTACTGACGATTGGACAAAACTAAGCAAATGCTTACGAAGCAAGTTTTATTGCGAAGTGATGTCTACGAAGTAATGGCTTCATAAAACTTTTAGGAGGATGGCTTTGGAAATCATAACAACCTGGAACGAGTGGGAACAATGGGCTGCTGAAGACTGGAGCATGTTTCCCTTGATTATAAAATCCCCCCGGTGCACCAACGAATTACCCGCGTCCTGGGAGAAAGCCTGGGAGTTAGCTTCCCAGTATTCTGTAGTTTTAGAAAGTGGTAAGGGTGGCCGTTATACGTACTTGGGCTTAAATCCTGTTTCGATATTGAAAGGCAAGGAGGATAACGCGGAAGTATTTAGCTTCCCTACTGAATCTTTGGAATCAGCATCAGTGAACGAGGAGAGGACACCTGAGGCAACAACACTGCATGGACAACCGCTGGAGCTACTGCAGCAATGGATGTCGGATTTTACGTCGCCTAAGTTAAAGGATGAAGATGTTCCTCCTTTCTCTGGTGGATGTATTGGATTCCTTGGTTATGATGTGGTTCGTTCTTTGGAACGGTTGCCTTCTTTTGCCCAAGATGATCCTGATTTTCCTGATTATCTTTTTATGAGGTTTGACGAGATATGGATTTATGATCACGAAGAGCATGTGCTGTATTGTGCTGTCCACGTTCCAGTTCCAGCAGACTGTGGGCTGGAGGATCTGCAAAATCTCTATCTTGGCAGTATAGAACAGGCTGGACAAATGGTAGAGCAGTGGCAGCTGATATCTTCAGCTGCAGGATTGGATGATGAGGCTGTGGGCAGCATTGAGGCCCTTACAGTTTCATCAGGAGAGTGGCCGGGCATGGCCTCGGCTTTTTCGCCTGAGAAGTTTCAGCAGGCAGTGGTGGACGTTCAGGAATACATCCGCCAAGGCGATGTCTTCCAAGTGAACCTCTCGCTGCGCCAGGAGGCGCAACTGAAGTCCTCGCCGGAGGATGTTTACGAGTGGCTGCGCAAGCTCAACCCGTCCCCGTACATGGGGCTCTTGCGGTCGCCCGGCTTCGCGCTGTCTAGCGCTTCACCGGAGCTGCTCGTCAAGCTGCACGGTGACAAAGTGAGCGCCCGGCCCATCGCCGGCACCCGGCGCCGGGGACTCACTCCCGCGGAGGATGCCGCCATGGAGGCGGAGCTTCGCGGGAGCGAAAAAGAGATCGCCGAGCATATCATGCTTGTCGATCTGGAACGCAACGACATCGGACGTGTCGCTGCATACGGTTCCGTCAGCGTGCCGGAGCTGATGACGGTGGAGCGCTACTCTCATGTGATGCATCTCGTTTCGCAGGTAGAGGGCCAGATTGCGCCGGATAAAGACGCTTATGCGGTTATTGCAGCTTTATTCCCGGGGGGAACCATCACAGGGGCTCCCAAGGTAAGGACAATGGAGATTATCGAAGAACTGGAGCCGGTTCGACGGGGACCCTATACAGGTTCGATGGGTTTTATTGACTATAACGGCAATATGGAATTAAATATTATTATAAGAACGCTGGCTGTAAAAGACGGGGTCGGATATATTCAGACAGGTGCCGGCATAGTGATCGATTCTGATCCCTACCGTGAATACCGTGAATGCCATAATAAAGCCAAAGCGGTAGTGAAGGCAGTACTCTGTAGTGAACTGCAGCAGGAATTGCCAGCTACCAGCGGAGCCGAAGGGGGAGTAGCACTGTGATCTTGGTCATCGATAATTATGATTCCTTTACGTATAACCTCGTACAGTATTTAGGTGAGCTTGGGGAAGAGGTTAAAGTGCACCGCAATGATGAAATTACCATCGAAGAGATTGAAAAACTGGCACCTGACCATATTCTGATTTCACCAGGCCCATGTACACCAAATGAAGCGGGAATTAGTCTGGAATTGTTGCATCATTTCAAGGGGATCATTCCGATCTTCGGCGTATGCCTTGGACATCAAGCGATTGGACAAGCATTTGGTGGCAATGTCATCCGTGCTGAGCGTTTGATGCATGGGAAGACATCGCCTATTTACCATAACGGGACCTCAGTTTTTGAAGGTCTGGAGTCTCCATTTACAGCTACCCGATATCATTCACTGATTGTAGAGCGGGAGAGTCTCCCAGATTGCTTGGAGATTACGGCTGAGACTGAAGAGGGGGAGATTATGGCATTGCGCCATAAAGAATATCCTATTGAAGGTGTGCAGTTCCACCCGGAATCTATTATTACGGATCATGGTCATACGATGCTGCGTAATTTCTTGAAACGGAGAGCCGGAGAAACGGCATGAAATATATAGGATTCAACAATGGTGTCATTGACGCCCGAGAAGCCGTGGTTTCTGCCTTGGATCACGGCTTTTTGTACGGCATTGGCTTGTTCGAAACCTTTCGGACCTATGGGGGAGTTCCCTTTTTGCTGGAGCGTCATTTGAAGCGTATGGCAGAGGGGTGCAAGGAACTGGGCATTCCATTTGAGGCAGAAGCGGCACATCTACTTGACTGGATTAAGCGCGTCATGGACAAAAATGAATTAAAAGAAGCTTATATACGCTATACCGTAACAGCCGGTGAGGATATTCTCGGATTACCTGCTGGTGATTATCAAAAGCCCAATCATTTGTTGTACATCAAAGCGCTGCCGAAAGTACCAGATAAGCTTTACAGTGAAGGCAAAGAGCTGCAGCTGTTGTCCTTGCGCCGTAATACTCCTGAGGGAACAGTGCGATTCAAGTCGCTGCATTATATGAATAACATTCTGGCTAAGCGTGAGCTTAGAGGGTATGCTTCTGCGGCAAATGGTGCTGAAGGACTAATGCTGACGGCAGAAGAATTTATTGCGGAGGGCATTGTCAGCAACATCTTTTTTATTAAAAACAACAGGCTCTATACCCCAGATCTCACCACAGGCATTCTTCCGGGAATTACCCGGGAAATGGTGCTGGAGCTGGCTCTTAGTGCAGGCCTTAGTGTTGAAGAAGGAACATATCACTGGGAGCAGTTGAAAGCTGCTGATGAAGTGTTTCTTACCAATTCCGTACAAGAAATTGTTCCTGTTACCGGGGTGTGGCACGGAGATGCAAGATTTACTATAGGTACTGGCCAGTGTGGAACAATTACTGCTGGCTTGATTTCATTATATAGAGATAGGACGGCGATTGCGAAATGAGACCAGTCCTCTTTAAGCGGACATACCGTTGTGGAAATACAGACTTGGAGTTAGGAAATCGAACATTGATTATGGGCATCCTTAATGTTACCCCTGATTCTTTTTCAGATGGAGGACTTTGGGATCATCCGGACAAAGCCGTTGAGCATGCGCTGCGTATGGCTGCAGAGGGTGCTGATATTATTGATATCGGCGGTGAATCTACTCGTCCTGGTCATCAACCGGTGGGACTTGAAGAGGAGTTAGCCCGTGTATTGCCTGTGATCGAGAGTATTCATAAGGCGGCACCTTATCTTCCGTTATCCATCGATACCTATAAAGCTGAGGTAGCCCGCCAAGCTTTAGGTGCGGGTGCTCATATCATTAATGATATATGGGGTTGTAAGGCTGATCCGGAAATGGCGGCAGTGGCCGCTGCTGCTGACTGTCCTATTATTTTGATGCATAACCGGCAGGACCGTAATTATACGAATCTGAGTGCGGATATGTCGGCTGACCTTAAGGAAAGTATTGATCTTGCGTTAGCCGCAGGTGTTAAGCCGGCCAATATCATATTGGATCCAGGTATCGGCTTTGCTAAGGAATATAATGAAAACCTGCAGGCAATGATGCTTTTAGACGGGTTGACTGAGTTAGGCTATCCGTTGTTACTGGCGACATCCCGCAAAAAATTCATCCGCACGGTACTTGATTTGCCGTCTGATGATGTTGTGGAAGGCACCGCAGCTACAGTAGCTTTTGGCATTGCTCAGGGTTGCCAGATCATCCGTGTACATGATGTATCTCTAATTAAACGAACGGTTAAGATGTGTGATGCGATGTTGTATGCTGCACCTCCAGTGGTGCGTGAATAGCTATATTTTACGAAAAAGGGCGGATTAATCATGGATAAAATGACAATGCATCGCATGGAATATTACGGATACCACGGTGTATTTGAGGAAGAGCGTAAGCTGGGACAACGTTTTTACATTGATTTAGAGCTAGAGCTTGATTTGCAGGGTGCGGGCTTGAATGATGATTTGAGTCAAACTGTGAATTATGCTGAAGTTCATGAATTAGTCAAAAATATTGTCGAAATAAAGTCTTTTAAGTTGATCGAAGCTTTGGCAGAATATATTGCATCCTCCGTACTGGACACTTATACTGTTATCAATGCAGTAACGGTTAAGGTAACTAAACCTCATCCGCCTTTCGACATTCATTTTCAGGGAGTGACTGTAGAGCTGCGCAGAACTAGAAAGTGAGAACAAGGTCCATGAATATACATTCCACCTCTGAAGAATCAGAGGCTTATATTGCTTTAGGGGCTAATTTGGGTGACCGCGAGGGCACACTGTCAGAGGCTTTGAACAGACTGGACGCTCATGATGAAATATCGGTGGTCCGCTGCTCCAAAGTTTACGAGACAGAGCCAGTAGGTTATTTAGATCAGCCGCAGTTTCTCAATATGGCAGCAGCTTTGCGAACGACACTTGCGCCCGAGTCCTTGCTGGAAGTGATGTTGGGGATTGAAACGCAGTTGGGTCGTATCCGGGATATCCGCTATGGACCGAGAACGGTAGATTTGGATTTGTTGTGGGTTGAGGGTCAGGTACTCGATACACCACATTTAACGTTACCGCATCCACGCATGTTAGAGCGTGCTTTTGTATTGTTTCCGCTCAGTGACATCGTTCCACAGAATGAACAATCTTCCGGACTTCGCAAGCTGATTACAGCAGCGCTTCAAGACATAGACGGGAAGGAAGGAATTCGGTTGTGGACAACAAGCGTTTGGGACGGAGGGTCAGGGCATTCCGTAAGCTAAAAGGGTATACTCAACAGGATCTTGCGGATCTTGCCGGAATTTCCTTGGCTGTGCTTGGTGCAGTCGAGAGGGGTAACAGACGATTAGAAGATCAAATTTTAGATAAAATTGCGAATGTTCTAGGGGTTACAACAGAAGAGCTTGTGGATCCCAACTCATAATTTCCAAGAATTAAAAGGCAGGAAGTGATACGAATGCTGAAGATTGGCGATATTGAGATGAAAAATCAGGTTGTTCTGGCACCTATGGCTGGCGTGTGCAATCCGGCTTTTCGTCTGATCGCTAAGGAATTTGGTACAGGTCTGGTCTGTGCGGAAATGGTAAGCGATAAGGCCATTATTCACGGAAATACACGTACTCGCGAAATGTTGTTTGTAGATGAACGGGAGAAACCGCTTAGTTTGCAGATTTTTGGCGGGGATAGAGCATCACTGGTGCAAGCAGCTAAAGTCGTTGATAAAGAAACCAATGCTGATATTATCGATATCAATATGGGATGCCCAGTGCCAAAAGTGACTAAATGTGATGCGGGAGCCCGCTGGCTTTTGAATCCCGACAAAATCTATGAAATGGTCTCTGCGGTTGTCGATGTTGTCGATAAACCGGTAACCGTGAAAATGCGGATTGGCTGGGATAGCGAGCATATTTTTGTCGAAGATAATGCGCGTGCGGTTGAACGTGCCGGGGGTAAGGCTGTCAGCGTACACGGTCGTACCCGCGAGCAGCTTTACACAGGCCATGCGGACTGGAACTACATCAAGATGGCAAAAGAAGCAGTTTCCATTCCCGTTATTGGCAACGGGGATGTTAATACACCTGAAGATGCTCGGGCTATGTTGGATCAGACTGGCTGCGATGGTGTAATGATCGGGCGTGGAGCACTCGGTAATCCTTGGATGTTGTATCGTACCATTCAATATTTGAGCACCGGCGAGCTTATGCCTGAACCTGGTTTGGATGAGAAGATTAAGGTTGCTATTCTTCATATGGATCGTCTGGTAGCTCTTAAGGGAGAAGCTGTAGCTGTCCGTGAGATGCGTAAGCATATGGCTTGGTATTTAAAAGGCTTGAAGGCTGCCGCTAGAGTGAAGGATGTCCTTATGACAGAAACAAAACGCGATGGAATGGTGAGGATATTGAATGATTTTGTCGTTCAATTAAAGCATGAAGAAGAGAGCAAGGGCATTGAAATGTCTTCTTCTGCTGTATAATCGCCTTTTTTCTGCTGATATTTGAACACATCTGACTTTATATGTGGTGTCATTGACATTTTGTAGCGGTTCCAATATAATTTCACAGTATAAAATCGCCGTTACAGTAAGAGCAATGCAGCAGGGAGGGTTCTTATCCTTCTAGATTAGCATATAGTATGGTGTTTTCAATAATTGTATACGACAGGAGAATCGGTTGAGATGAGCGATAAAGAAGTCATCCTTACGCCGGACGGGCTAAAACGTCTGGAAGATGAGCTGGAGACCCTCAAATCCGTAAAACGCCGTGAGGTTGCTGAACGGATTAAGGTAGCGATTGGCTACGGAGATATCAGTGAGAACTCGGAGTATGAAGACGCGAAGAATGAGCAAGCTTTTATCGAAGGACGCGTTCTCACTTTGGAGAAGATGCTTCGCAACGCGCGTATCATCAATAGCGACGAGATCGTTACTGACGTAGTAAGTATTGGTGTTACTGTAAGTGTCGAGGATTTGGAATATGGGGACACTATGGAGTATACGATCGTAGGTACAGCAGAATCTGATCCACTGAATAACAAGATTTCCAACGAAAGTCCGGTAGGCAAAGCTATTATCGGAAAAAAAATAGGTACGGTAGTTGATGTTTCTACACCTGCAGGAGTTATTCAATATAAAATTCTCGATATCAGAATGAAGTAATATACAGACCTTAATGTCTGTAAATAGATGTGCTGCCATATGTATTAGTCATTTCACTGTACATAGGTAGATAAGGGAACATGTTTGGGAAAGCTTCCTTAGGGAAGCTTTTTTCAAATCATCCAGAAACGATAGGTAAAACAAACTGCTTATATTTTGAGCTGGAACGGGACTGTCCTCTAACTATGGAGACGGAGCCGTTTCTTCTTGTGTATATGATATTACTGAGTTATAAGGGGATGAATCGCATGACCGAGGAAATGAACAATGTGGACAATGCAGAGAACGAACTTAGTGAGCTTTTGCAGATCCGCCGTGCCAAACTGGACGAGCTAAGAGGACTTGGTATTGATCCTTTTGGCAAAAAATACGAGCGCACAGCTAACGCTGGCGATATCGTAGCTAAGTATGATGGACTTTCCAAAGAGGAATTGGACGAGCTTTCTGTTGAAGTGAGCATTGCTGGGCGTATTATGGCAAAACGCGTTATGGGTAAAGCCAGCTTTGCGCATATCCAGGACCTTAGCGGAAGAATTCAGCTTTATGTTCGTCAAGACAGCATTCCTGAAACTCAATACACGGCGTTTAATGTTCTCGATCTGGGAGATATTATCGGCGTTCGTGGAACAGTATTCAAAACCAAAACAGGCGAGACCTCCATCAAAGTGCATAATCTCGAAGTCTTGTCCAAGTCCCTGCTGCCACTTCCTGAAAAATATCATGGTCTTAAAGATGTAGAACTGCGTTATCGCCAGCGCTATGTTGATTTGATTATTAATCCGGAAGTTCAACAGACCTTTATTGCCCGTTCAAGAATTATTCAATCGATGCGTCGCTATTTGGATTCACTTGGTTATCTTGAAGTTGAAACACCTACACTTCATACGATCGCCGGCGGAGCAGCTGCGCGTCCGTTTATTACTTACCACAACACACTTGAAATGCAGCTGTATATGCGGATTGCTATCGAGCTTCACTTGAAACGCCTTATCGTTGGTGGTTTGGAAAAAGTGTACGAAATCGGCCGTGTCTACCGTAACGAGGGAATGTCGACTCGTCATAATCCAGAGTTCACTATGATTGAGTTGTACGAAGCATATGCCGACTACAAGGACATCATGAATCTCACGGAGAATATGATTGCACATATTGCCCAAGAGGTATTAGGTACACAACTGCTGGATTACCAAGGCAAAGAGGTAAATCTGTCTCCAGGATGGCTTCGTGTAACTATGGTTGATGCTGTTAAAGAAGTAACCGGTGTTGATTTCAGCGTTCACATGACAGATGACGAAGCACAAGCTTTGGCAAAAGAACATCGTGTGCCTGTTGAGAAACATATGACGTTCGGTCATATCCTTAACGCTTTCTTCGAGCAATTTGTAGAGGAAACTCTAATTCAGCCAACCTTTGTAATGGGACACCCAGTTGAGATTTCACCACTTGCGAAGAAAAACGATGAGGATCCACGCTTTACCGATCGTTTTGAGCTGTTTATTGTGGGTCGTGAGCACGCTAATGCATTTAGTGAATTGAATGATCCGATTGACCAACGTCAACGCTTTGAGGCACAGATCCAGGAGAAAGAGCAAGGTAATGACGAAGCTCATGAGATGGATGATGATTTCATCCGCGCCCTGGAATATGGTATGCCGCCTACTGGCGGACTGGGAATCGGCGTAGACCGTTTGATCATGCTGCTTACCAATTCTGCATCGATTCGCGATGTATTGCTGTTTCCACATATGCGTAACCGTACTGAATAGTATCTATAGAACACAGGGCTTAAGGGAGCTGTCTAAGGGCAGTTCTCTCAGCTACTGTTGATTAGAAGCGGTGCTTTCACTTCATTGCTCCTATAGAATGTAGAGATTTAATATTAGTTTCAAAAAAACTCTTGCAATGAAACTCCATACATGATATATTCTAATTCCGGCCAAGAAATACACATGCCGAGCTCGAAAAAGAAGTTAAAAAAAGAGCTTGACATTAAATAGCCGAACATGATATAGTATAAGAGTTGCTGCTGAGACATTAAACGGCGCCAACGAGAACTTGATCTTTGAAAACTGAACAACGAGTGAGTAGGAAATCACGCAAGTGAAATCCAAATTAGAGAATTAATTTTCTCGTCAGATGTTTCAAAATGAGCATATCGCTCTTTTCAATACTAATTGGAGAGTTTGATCCTGGCTCAGGACGAACGCTGGCGGCGTGCCTAATACATGCAAGTCGAGCGGAGTTGTTTTGAAAGCTTGCTTTCAAAACAACTTAGCGGCGGACGGGTGAGTAACACGTAGGCAACCTGCCCTTCAGACTGGGATAACTACCGGAAACGGTAGCTAATACCGGATAATTTCTTTTTTCTCCTGAGAGAAGAATGAAAGACGGAGCAATCTGTCACTGAGGGATGGGCCTGCGGCGCATTAGCTAGTTGGTGGGGTAACGGCCCACCAAGGCGACGATGCGTAGCCGACCTGAGAGGGTGAACGGCCACACTGGGACTGAGACACGGCCCAGACTCCTACGGGAGGCAGCAGTAGGGAATCTTCCGCAATGGGCGAAAGCCTGACGGAGCAACGCCGCGTGAGTGATGAAGGTTTTCGGATCGTAAAGCTCTGTTGCCAGGGAAGAACGTCCGGTAGAGTAACTGCTACCGGAGTGACGGTACCTGAGAAGAAAGCCCCGGCTAACTACGTGCCAGCAGCCGCGGTAATACGTAGGGGGCAAGCGTTGTCCGGAATTATTGGGCGTAAAGCGCGCGCAGGCGGCTATTTAAGTCTGGTGTTTAAACCTTGGGCTCAACCTGAGGTCGCACTGGAAACTGGGTGGCTTGAGTACAGAAGAGGAAAGTGGAATTCCACGTGTAGCGGTGAAATGCGTAGATATGTGGAGGAACACCAGTGGCGAAGGCGACTTTCTGGGCTGTAACTGACGCTGAGGCGCGAAAGCGTGGGGAGCAAACAGGATTAGATACCCTGGTAGTCCACGCCGTAAACGATGAGTGCTAGGTGTTAGGGGTTTCGATACCCTTGGTGCCGAAGTTAACACAGTAAGCACTCCGCCTGGGGAGTACGGTCGCAAGACTGAAACTCAAAGGAATTGACGGGGACCCGCACAAGCAGTGGAGTATGTGGTTTAATTCGAAGCAACGCGAAGAACCTTACCAGGTCTTGACATCCCTCTGAATCCGCTAGAGATAGCGGCGGCCTTCGGGACAGAGGAGACAGGTGGTGCATGGTTGTCGTCAGCTCGTGTCGTGAGATGTTGGGTTAAGTCCCGCAACGAGCGCAACCCTTAACTTTAGTTGCCAGCAAGTAATGTTGGGCACTCTAGAGTGACTGCCGGTGACAAACCGGAGGAAGGTGGGGATGACGTCAAATCATCATGCCCCTTATGACCTGGGCTACACACGTACTACAATGGCCGGTACAACGGGAAGCGAAGCCGCGAGGTGGAGCCAATCCCATCAAAGCCGGTCTCAGTTCGGATTGCAGGCTGCAACTCGCCTGCATGAAGTCGGAATTGCTAGTAATCGCGGATCAGCATGCCGCGGTGAATACGTTCCCGGGTCTTGTACACACCGCCCGTCACACCACGAGAGTTTACAACACCCGAAGTCGGTGGGGTAACCCGCAAGGGAGCCAGCCGCCGAAGGTGGGGTAGATGATTGGGGTGAAGTCGTAACAAGGTAGCCGTATCGGAAGGTGCGGCTGGATCACCTCCTTTCTATGGAGAATCGTTCTCTGCAATGAGGACATTCAAATCGGAAGCTCAGCTTCCAAAACTCAGGTTTAGGCCTGTTACTCACTCGTTGCTCAGTTTTGAGAGTTTAAGCTCTCAGTAAGACTTGATCCTTGAAAACTGGATACCGAAACGAATTTGCGTTTTAGAACATCTTTTAGCAACTTGTGCAAACAAGTAAATGTTATTAGTGAGATGATTCCAAAGAGAATGTCATCGTATGATATTTTCCTGCGGAAAAATCAAGGTTAAGCTAATAAGAGCACACGGAGGATGCCTAGGCGCCAGGAGCCGACGAAGGACGTGGCGAACAACGAAACTGCCTCGGGGAGCTGTAAGCAAGCTTTGATCCGGGGGTGTCCGAATGGGGAAACCCAGCTGTGGTAATTCGCAGTTACTCATTTCTGAATACATAGGAAATGTAGAGGCAGACCAGGGGAACTGAAACATCTAAGTACCCTGAGGAAGAGAAAACAATAGTGATTCCGTCAGTAGCGGCGAGCGAACGCGGAACAGCCTAAACCTAAGAGCTTGCTCTTAGGGGTTGTGGGACGTCTCACATGGAGTTACAAAGGAATATGGTAGGTGAAGAGGTCTGGAAAGGCCCGCGATAGAGGTAAAAGCCCTGTAACCTAAACTGTGTTCTCTCCGAGACGGATCCCGAGTAGTGCGGGGCACGTGAAACCCCGTATGAATCCAGCAGGACCATCTGCTAAGGCTAAATACTACCTGGCGACCGATAGTGAAACAGTACCGTGAGGGAAAGGTGAAAAGCACCCCGGAAGGGGAGTGAAATAGAACCTGAAACCGTGTGCTTACAAAAAGTCAGAGCCCTATTAATGGGTGATGGCGTGCCTTTTGTAGAATGAACCGGCGAGTTACGTTTAACATGCAAGGTTAAGCCGAGAAGGTGGAGCCGCAGCGAAAGCGAGTCTGAATAGGGCGAATGAGTATGTGGACGTAGACCCGAAACCGTGTGATCTACCCCTGTCCAGGGTGAAGGTGCGGTAACACGCACTGGAGGCCCGAACCCACGTACGTTGAAAAGTGCGGGGATGAGGTGGGGGTAGCGGAGAAATTCCAATCGAACTCGGAGATAGCTGGTTCTCCCCGAAATAGCTTTAGGGCTAGCCTCGGTATAAGAGTAGTGGAGGTAGAGCACTGATTGGGTGCGGGGTCCGCAAGGATTACCAAGCTCAGTCAAACTCCGAATGCCATATACTTATTGCCGGGAGTCAGACAGTGAGTGCTAAGATCCATTGTCAAAAGGGAAACAGCCCAGACCATCAGCTAAGGTCCCCAAGTGTGTGTTAAGTGGGAAAGGATGTGGAGTTGCACAGACAACCAGGATGTTGGCTTAGAAGCAGCCACCATTGAAAGAGTGCGTAATAGCTCACTGGTCGAGTGACTCTGCGCCGAAAATGTAACGGGGCTAAACACACCACCGAAGCTATGGCTAGATACGTATGTATCTGGGGTAGGGGAGCGTTGTGTAGGGGTTGAAGGTGTACTGAAAAGAGCGCTGGACACTACACAAGTGAGAATGCCGGTATGAGTAACGAAAAGATCAGTGAGAATCTGATCCGCCGAAAGCCCAAGGTTTCCTGAGGAAGGCTCGTCCGCTCAGGGTAAGTCGGGACCTAAGGCGAGGCCGAAAGGCGTAGTCGAAGGACAACAGTTTGAAATTACTGTACCACCGTAATCCGCTATGAGCGATGGGGTGACGCAGGAGGGTAGTGACGCGGACTGATGGATGTCCGTCTAAGCAGTGAGGCTGATGTGTAGGCAAATCCGCACATCGTTAAGGCTGGGCTGTGATGGGGAGCGAAAATTATAGTAGCGAAGGTCATGATCTCACACTGCCAAGAAAAGCCTCTAGCCAGGAGAAGGTGCCCGTACCGCAAACCGACACAGGTAGGCGAGAAGAGAATTCTAAGGCGCGCGGAAGAACTCTCGTTAAGGAACTCGGCAAAATGACCCCGTAACTTCGGGAGAAGGGGTGCCCCGGTAGTGTGAATAGCACGAGGGGGCCGCAGTGAAAAGGCCCAAGCGACTGTTTAGCAAAAACACAGGTCTGTGCGAAGCCGCAAGGCGAAGTATACGGGCTGACGCCTGCCCGGTGCTGGAAGGTTAAGGGGAGTGGTTAGGGGTAACCCGAAGCTATGAACCGAAGCCCCAGTAAACGGCGGCCGTAACTATAACGGTCCTAAGGTAGCGAAATTCCTTGTCAGGTAAATTCTGACCCGCACGAATGGCGTAACGACTTGGGCGCTGTCTCAACGAGAGATCCGGTGAAATTTTAATACCTGTGAAGATGCAGGTTACCCGCGACAAGACGGAAAGACCCCATGGAGCTTTACTGCAGCTTGATATTGAATTTGGGTACGATCTGTACAGGATAGGTGGGAGCCGTAGAAATCGGAGCGCAAGCTTCGGTGGAGGCGCCGTTGGGATACCACCCTGATCGTATCTAGGTTCTAACCTAGTACCCTTACCGGGTACGGGGACCGTGTCAGGCGGGCAGTTTGACTGGGGCGGTCGCCTCCTAAAGAGTAACGGAGGCGTTCCAAGGTTCCCTCAGAATGGTTGGAAATCATTCGCAGAGTGCAAAGGCATAAGGGAGCTTGACTGCGAGACCTACAAGTCGAGCAGGGACGAAAGTCGGACTTAGTGATCCGGTGGTACCGCATGGAAGGGCCATCGCTCAACGGATAAAAGCTACCCTGGGGATAACAGGCTTATCTCCCCCAAGAGTCCACATCGACGGGGAGGTTTGGCACCTCGATGTCGGCTCATCGCATCCTGGGGCTGAAGTAGGTCCCAAGGGTTGGGCTGTTCGCCCATTAAAGCGGTACGCGAGCTGGGTTCAGAACGTCGTGAGACAGTTCGGTCCCTATCTGTCGTGGGCGCAGGAAATTTGAGAGGAGCTGTCCTTAGTACGAGAGGACCGGGATGGACGTACCGCTGGTGCACCAGTTGTTCCGCCAGGAGCATGGCTGGGTAGCTACGTACGGACGGGATAAGCGCTGAAAGCATCTAAGCGTGAAGCCCCCCTCAAGATGAGATTTCCCAATTAGTAAGACCCCTTGAAGACGACGAGGTAGATAGGTTGGAGGTGGAAGTGCAGCAATGCATGGAGCTGACCAATACTAATCGGTCGAGGGCTTATCCTATACGTAGAATGCAGATTCGTTTCGGATTCAGTTTTCAGGAATCAAGCTCAGATTTATATAGTCCAAGTGACTGTGTGATGATGAATTTGTTTTCAGCATTTGGCGATGCTGAGACCTGAATAATGCATTTGTACCGCAAATGCCCGTTTGGTGGCGATAGCGGAGGGGTTCCACACGTACCCATCCCGAACACGACCGTTAAGCCCTCCAGCGCCGATGGTACTTGGACCGAAGGGTCCTGGGAGAGTAGGACGTTGCCAAGCACGCAAGACCACTGTTGAGTAATCGACAGTGGTCTTTTTGTTATGTAAATAGAGAATTCATTGGGCTATATTTTGAGATACTAAGATGGAGATAAGCGTGGTTTAAAAGGTGAACAGAGGCGAACTGTAAATTTTTAACACACTAAATTGTCCTCTCAGCACGGACTAACGTCCAATAATTCGCTTACTCGGCGGCCGTTTTTTGAATACCTACTCTGATGATGTAATGTTCTTGACAGTCCAAATGCCCTTTGCTAAGATGGCAATAATATATTTTTGGATAAGCATCTCAAACCTTAATTGAAGATCTACACTTGTTCAGCCCCCAGATGTACAGAATTGTCTGTCGTGAATGGACTGGAGTCAAAGGTTCTTCTTTCATAAAGTTTGTAGGCGGGTATAATTTAAAACAACCGAGGAGGAATGACCCAGGTGTGGAAAGATAAGTTTGGTAAAGAAGGTCTAACTTTTGATGATGTGCTGCTGGTTCCGCGTAAATCTGAGGTACTGCCTAAAGAAGTGGATTTGACCACAGTTCTAAGTAAGAATGTGAAGTTGAATATTCCACTTATGAGTGCAGGTATGGACACAGTCACAGAAGCAGCCATGGCCATTGCAATTGCTCGTGAGGGTGGCATCGGGATTATACACAAGAATATGCCTGTAGAGCAGCAAGCGGAAGAAGTAGATCGTGTGAAGCGTTCCGAGAGCGGAGTTATTACGAATCCATTCTCACTTACGGCAGAACATATGGTATCTGATGCAGAGCTTTTAATGGGTAAATATCGCATTTCCGGAGTGCCGATTGTAGACAGTGACAATAAACTTGTCGGTATTCTGACTAATAGAGACTTACGCTTTATTCATGATTTCAATATTCAAATTAAAGAAGTTATGACACATGAGAATCTTGTAACAGCTGCTGTGGGTACAACCCTTCAGGAAGCAGAAGGTATCCTGCAACGTCATAAGATCGAGAAGCTTCCCCTTGTGGACGAGAATAATATTCTTAAGGGTCTCATCACCATTAAGGATATTGAAAAAGCTATTCAATTCCCTAACGGAGCCAAAGATGCACATGGCCGTCTACTTGTTGGAGCAGCTGTTGGTATCTCTAAAGACACCTTCGAACGTACTGCAGCATTAGTAAAAGCTGGTGTGGACTTGATCGTCGTCGATTCTGCACATGGTCACCACATTAATATAATTGAAGCGGTTCGCCAAATTCGTGAGTTGTATCCTGATCTTACGATTGTTGCTGGTAACGTGGCTACAGGTGAAGCAACCCGTGAACTTATTGAAGCTGGTGCATCTGTAGTTAAAGTAGGTATTGGACCAGGATCGATCTGTACAACACGTGTTATCGCTGGTATCGGCGTACCTCAGGTTACAGCCATTTATGATTGTGCGACAGTTGCTCGTGAGTACGGAATTCCTATTATCGCTGATGGCGGTATTAAGTATTCTGGGGAGATCACTAAGGCTATCGCCGCGGGTGCTCATGCTGTAATGATGGGAAGTATGTTTGCAGGTACTGAAGAAAGCCCAGGGGAATCTGAGCTTTATCAAGGCCGTAAATTTAAAGTATATCGTGGTATGGGCAGCATGAGTGCCATGAAACAAGGCAGTAAAGACCGTTATTTCCAAGATGATGATAAAAAGCTCGTTCCTGAAGGAATTGAGGGACGTATTGCTTTTAAAGGGCCTCTTTCTGACACTGTTCATCAATTGATCGGCGGATTGCGCTCAGGTATGGGCTATTGCGGTACAAAGTCATTGGAAGAACTGCGTAACGATACTTCTTTCATTCGCATCACAAGTGCTGGACTTCGTGAGAGCCACCCGCATGATGTGCAAATTACAAAAGAAGCACCAAACTATTCCGTATAATGGACTAAGCGTATTATTTTTTGGACAGACAGGACTATTTCGTCCTGTCTGTCTTTTTTTGCGGGTACCCCTGTGTTAGAATAGAACAAGCTATTGATATGAGATTTAAAGGAGAGTCGTAATCATTGAAGCACAAACGAAAATTTAATGGTAAGCAAATTGTAATTAAGACAGCGACTGTAGGTCTGCTTTTAAATATGTTAATGAACCCAGTAATTCCAGCATTGGCTGAAGCGGGCAAAACTCCGGTTACAACCGAAGGTGCCGCAACTACTACTGAAACTGCACCCAAGACCAACGCAGTTAAGATCCCTTCTGTGGAATCTCTTAACTTGGAATTGAGTTCTGCTATTCTAATAGAACCAACTACAGGCCAAGTACTTATGGCTCTAAATCCAGATACACCACTCCCACCTGCGAGTATGACCAAGATGATGACTGAATATCTTGTATCTGATGCCGTGAAAAAAGGAGACATCTCTTGGGATCAGAAAGTTATCATTCAAGAGAATGCTTCCAAACAGGTCGGATCACGAATTTTTCTGGCAGCTGGAGATGAACATACGGTTAAAGAGCTATACATAGCGATGGCCGTAGGATCGGCGAATGATGCCACAGTTGCTTTGGCAGAATTGGTATCGGGTTCAGAAGAACAATTCGTAGAACTAATGAATCAGACTGCACAGAAGATGGGCATGAAAAATACCTATTTTATTAACTCAACTGGACTTGATCGGGCAGACATGCCGAAGAAATTCCGTCCTGATCTTGATAAAGAGACTGTAATGTCAGCTAGAGATGCAGCTACTCTTGCTAAATTTATAGTTACTGACCACCCGGACTTCACTGAATTTACAACGATTCAGTCTTATAAATTCCGTGATCGGGATACAGCGCCGATCATTAACTACAACTGGATGCTGGAAGCTAACAAAAGTATCCCCAACTTTAAGGCATATGCTTATCCAGGTCTAGATGGACTGAAGACTGGCCATACCACAAATGCAGGTAACTGCTTTACTGGTACTGCTGTGCGTGATGGAATGCGTCTAATCAGTGTTGTTATGGGTGCTAACTCGGAGGCACATCGATTCACAGAAACAAAAAAAGTGCTCGACTACGGATTTAACAACTTTGAAATCAAACAGGTTGTAGCTCCGAAGGCTGTTATTGCTGGCACGGAAACAGTTCCGGTACTGAAAGGCAAGAATAAAGATGTTTCTATAGTTACTGATGAAGGAGTTTCTTTCATTGTTCCTAAGGGAACGGTTTCTCCTGAAGTTACTACAACTGTTGTAACAAATGACCCTGCAACTTTGGTTGCTCCTATAGCTCAATCCTCTAAAGTAGGTAAAGTTACCTATTCCTACAAGGCTGAAGGCATGCAAGCAGCACAGGAGAAAACAGTTAATCTGATCACAGTAGAGGAAGCTGAGAAGGCTGGCTGGTTCAAGTTGTTCCTTAGAGCGATTGGCGATTTCTTCGGTGATTTATTTTCAGGGATCAAGAACTTGTTCTAATGCAGTTTGGTGTCGAAATCAGCAGTAAATCCGAGTAAATGGGTTGTAGATTTCCCTTCATTGGGGTAAAATTACAAGTTAGATTAAGATAGATCATTCGGGGGGTTAGGACATGGAAACAGGTACATCGCGAGTTAAAAGAGGCATGGCAGAAATGCAAAAAGGCGGCGTCATTATGGACGTCATGAATGCAGAGCAAGCAAAAATTGCTGAGGCTGCTGGTGCAGTTGCTGTTATGGCTCTGGAACGCGTACCTTCTGACATTCGTGCAGCTGGCGGTGTAGCACGGATGGCCGATCCTACAATTGTAGAAGAGGTTCTCAAGGTGGTAAGTATCCCTGTTATGGCTAAGGCTCGTATCGGCCATTATGTAGAAGCGAAAGTTCTAGAATCTTTGGGTGTTGATTACTTGGATGAGAGTGAAGTTCTTACTCCTGCTGATGAAGTATTCCATATTGATAAACATGAGTTCACCGTTCCTTTTGTATGTGGAGCGAAGGACTTGGGAGAAGCACTGAGACGTATTAACGAAGGTGCCTCCATGATCCGTACAAAAGGTGAACCAGGAACAGGCAACATTGTTGAGGCCGTGCGTCACATGCGCTTTATCAACAGTCAAATCCGTAAAGTAACGAATTTGTCCAAGGACGAGCTATATAATGAAGCAAAGAACCTGGGAGTTTCCTACGAGCTGTTGCTCGAAGTACATGAGCTTGGCAAACTGCCGGTTGTTAACTTTGCCGCTGGGGGTGTAGCTACTCCTGCAGATGCTGCTCTTATGATGCATTTGGGTGCTGATGGTGTATTCGTAGGCTCGGGTATTTTTAAATCGGACAATCCTGAGAAATTTGCGCGTGCGATTGTTGAAGCCACTACACACTATACTGATTACAAACTGATTGCTGAAGTATCCAAGAACCTTGGTGCACCAATGAAGGGGATTGATATTGCAACTCTCACCCCGGCTGAACGTATGTCGGAGCGTGGCCGTTAATAGAGAGAAGGTTGTAGGATGAAGATAGGAGTATTGGCGCTGCAAGGCGCTGTTACGGAGCATATTGTTAGTATAGAGAAGGCCGGTGCAGAAGGCATGCCTATCAAGCGTGTGGAGCAGCTAGAAGAGGTTGAAGGCCTGATTATCCCCGGCGGAGAAAGTACAACGATTGGAAAGCTAATGCGGAAATATGGCTTCATAGAAGCCATCCGTGATTTTTCTGATCAGGGTAAGCCTATTTTTGGCACATGTGCTGGTATGATCGTGCTGGCCAAAAAAATTGCCGGTGGTGAACCGGGGCATTTGGAGCTAATGGATATTACCGTAGCCCGGAATGCATTCGGCCGCCAACGGGAAAGCTTTGAATGTGATCTGGAGGTTAAAGGCATTGATGAGCCGGTTCGTGCTGTGTTTATACGTGCACCGCTTATCAACGAGGTAGGACCGGGAGTTGATGTGCTTACAGTCTATAATGATGAGATTGTAACCGCGCGCGAAGGCAACTTGCTGGTGTCTTCTTTTCATCCAGAACTGACCGATGATTTCAGACTGCACCAATATTTTGCCGATATGGTAGAGGCGAATAGGGAAGTCCAACAACAAAATCGCATATAAAGAACATCCTGACTCTTTCAAAGCTGTAATCAGCATTTTGAAAGAGTTTAGGCTGTTTTCAGGAGGGAAACTTTGTGTTAGATGTAAAAATACTACGTAGTGATTACGCAAGAGTGGAAGAGGCTTTAGAAAAACGGGGCAAATCACTGGACTTAATTGCTGATTTTCCACAACTTGATTTGCGCCGACGTGAATTACTGCAAGAAACCGAAGGTCTTAAGAACCGTCGTAATACAGTTTCAGGTGAAGTAGCGAAAAAGAAAAAGAACGGCGAGCCAGCAGATGATCTAATTACAGAAATGCGTACAGTATCTGACCGAATTAAAGAGCTTGATGATGAAGTACGTGAACTGGAAGCTCAGATTGCTGATCTTACTATGAATATCCCTAATATTCCTCATGATTCAGTTCCAGTAGGGAAATCCGAGGATGATAACGTTGAATTACGCCGCTGGTCGGAGCCCAAAGAGTTCGGATTCACTCCGAAATCACATTGGGAGCTTGCGCAGCAGCTTGATATTATTGATTTTGAAGCTGCAGCAAAGGTTACAGGATCCCGGTTTGTTTTCTATAAAGGACTTGGAGCACGTCTAGAACGGGCGCTGATTAACTTTATGATGGATCTTCACAGTGGTGAGCATAACTATGAGGAAATGCTGCCGCCTTACATTGTAAACAAAGACAGCTTGTATGGTACAGGACAACTGCCTAAATTCGAAGAGGATCTGTTCAAGCTGCGGGATACCGAATACTATTTGATTCCTACAGCTGAAGTACCGGTAACGAACTACTATCGCGAAGAGATTTTGACGGCAGCTGACCTGCCTAAATACCATGTAGCTTACAGCTCTTGTTTCCGTTCTGAGGCGGGCTCGGCGGGCCGTGATACTCGCGGTTTGATTCGCCAGCATCAATTCAACAAGGTAGAGTTGGTGAAGCTCACCACCCCTGAATCCTCTTATGAGGAATTAGAAAAAATGACAGCAGACGCTGAAAGTGTGCTGCAGCTGTTGGGACTGCCTTATCGTGTACTTGGGTTATGTACGGCTGATATGGGCTTTACATCGGCTAAGACGTACGATTTGGAAGTGTGGTTGCCTGAGAGTGGGATGTACCGTGAGATCTCCTCTTGCTCAAATACAGAAGACTTCCAAGCACGCCGGGCAAATATTCGTTTCCGTAAGGATCCAAAATCGAAGCCTGAATTTGTTCATACGCTGAACGGCTCTGCTTTGGCGGTTGGACGTACGGTTGCTGCAATTCTTGAGAATTATCAGCAAGAGGATGGCAGTGTTCTGATTCCAGAATGCCTACAACCTTATATGCGCAATGTAAAATCGATACAACCAAAAACTATTTAAAGATATAGTTGCTTTTTCTTTGCATTGTATGGTACAATCCTAATGCATGTGAAATTTAAATGCATTTGGAGAGGTACCGAAGCGGTCATAACGGGGCGGTCTTGAAAACCGTTAGGGTGCAAGCCCACATGGGTTCGAATCCCATCCTCTCCGCCATTCCTTTATGAACTTAAAGAATAATTAGATAGAAACCGTTCCCTCTGGGGGACGGTTTTTTGTTTTGTTTGGTAGACCCAGTTCTATTGAGAATAAAAAGCTTCATTTCTCCGCAATGTATTAGAGAAGGAGGATGATCATAATCATGGATAGATCATTAGAAGTTGATCAGCATAAGCTTGTCTCAGCCTGGCAGGAGCGCTTGCCGGCGTTGATGGATGATGGGGATAGTTTCAGTGTGCTGGCGGATAATGGGGATCCGAATAGCTTGCTGATTCATTTTAATGCGGCAGGTCATCAAGGCTATTCGCTGGATTTTCGCTGCAAGTATGTAGATAGCAGAGAAGTGGCAGTGGATCTGCTGGATGTGGAACAGAGCGGTCTCCATATTGATGAGCGTAGTGATGCCGTACAGCAGCTGGCACAGCAATACTCACGGCAAATTCATGAATGTGCTCAGGCTCTTCAGAACTTGACCAATCCTTAGGAGGAATGAAAATGTCGAAACCAAAAAGTATCCCTGTTCCTGGGGCAGAGCCAACAAGTGGTGAGCGGAGAAAAGACCATACTCCTTCAGGCCCAGAACCACTTTCAGGTTCTAAAAAGGTGAAACAAGCGAACCATGTTGACCACCATAATCCACAAGGTTAACAAATAAAAACGTTAAGAATTTTAAAGAAGTGTTTCTTGATTTTTACAAATGGTTTATCATAGGAGGGGGAGAGATTTCTTTTACAATGGGAGAGGAGAACAATAATGAACAAAAAGTGGGGTTTGTCGGCCGCTGCATTGCTGCTTACAGCAGCAGTAATTCTGCCGGGATGTGCAAGTAAACAGGAGGCGCCAAAAGAGGCCTTAAAATCAGCCGCTACTAAAGCGACTACAATGTCATCTTATGAGATGAAGAGTAAATTCACGATCAACGATCTTACGATCGAGACTTCTGACGCTGAATCTGCTGCAATGACTACACAGGTACTTAGTATGCTTAAGAATGCTGATATTACCATTGATGGGGTATATCAAGCAGAGCCAATGCAGACAGAACTAACTATGGTTCTGAATCTGAAAGGCGATATGAGCATGAGCTTTAATGTTCCTATGGTAATGACTGCCGAGAAGTTGTATGTTAAGATTCCATCTATTCCTTTCGTACCGATTCCTGAGACAATCCTCAATAAGTTTGTAGAGGTTGATCTGAAGGCGTTGGCAGAGCAGGAGGGTGCAGAATTTAACCCAAGTACGATGGATACTCAAAAAATGCAGAAGCTGTCTAATGAAGTGGTGGACACTGTCCTAGCTGAATATGACGAAGAAAAATATTTTAACGAGATTGATCCCAAAGATGCTAATTTACCAGAAGGTGTGGAAGCTAAACAAGTCGTTCAGTTCCAAGTGACTAACGATAATGTTAAAGAAGCAATCACTATCTTGGTGAATAATGCCCTGCCAAAAATCATTGATATCGTAAGCAAGGAAGAATACAAGGATATGCTGCAGATTAAAGATGCAGATCTAGCTAAGGCTAAAGAAGAACTGACATCAGGTGAAGCTAGAACTGAATTGGATAAGGGCTTAGCTGATCTTGATAAGTACCTTACCATCAACCAGTTCCACTATAATACTGCGATCAATAAGGACGGATACGCTGTGTATCAGGATTTATTGATGGATGTTAAAGTAAATGATCCGGAAGATGGCACAAAAGTGGCCTTCTCAGTAAATGGAACGGGCCAATACAGCAAGATCAACGAAAAGCCGGTATTCAAGATTGGTATCCCTCAAGGTGATGATGTAATTACAATGGATCAACTTGGAGAAGAATTCGGTGGTTTGGGAACTTATTAATCCCAGTTCGCAAGATAAAGACCCGCATGAGGCGTATATTATACGCCCATGCGGGTCTTTTTTTAGGAAAAAAGTAGCGCTGATTCCTGCGACAATGCAGAATCCTATTTCTGTTCCTCTGTCAGCACATCTTCAGTTAAGATTGCGTAGGTTTGGTGATCCTGCCACTGTCCATTTATTTTAAGATACTGACGGGCAACCCCTTCAGGTTTAAACCCACTCTTCTCCAGGACTCTTCGGGAAGCTTCATTATGCAATAAAATAGCTGCCTGAACTCTATGTAGACCTAAGGCTCGGAAAGCATAGCCAAGGACTAATCCGACCGCTGCTGTCATATAACCTTGTCCTTGCATCCGATGATCCATTAAATATCCTAAATCAGCATATTGTGCTACACCTCGTGAGACGTTGGACAATGTGATCTGACCGATTAGCTGTCCATCCAGCAGATAAATGCCGAACATATAAGCTCTGTCCTGTAGGGCGTCCTCAATACGCTGATTGATGATCTGTTGCTGACTCTCCAGGGTAAAGAAGTGCTCATCACGTTTTGGCTCAAACGGTTCGTGGGTTACCCGGTTATTTAAACGAAGCTCCAGCAGGCTCTGTGCATCCTTAAGCTCAAGTGGAGAAATATAGATCCCTTGAGAGGTATGATATAGAGTAAGGGTCATTTAGGAGTCCTCCTTTTGTTTAATTGGCTTTTTACGTAAACGGCGAAAGAAGGAGGTGAGTAGATCTGCACATTCTTCTTGTAAAACATCCTGTATTACCTCAGTTCTATGATTAAATCGCGGCTCTTCAAGCAAGTTCATGAGGGTCCCGGCACATCCAGCTTTAGGGTCAGGCGTTCCATATACCGTGAGAGGCACTCTGGACTGCACTATTGCTCCTGCACACATCGGACAAGGTTCTAGGGTGACGTACAGCTGGCAATCCAGCAGACGCCAAGAATTCATGACATTGCTGGCCTCGCGAATGGCTACCATCTCTGCATGGGCTGTCGAATCCATTGTCGTTTCTCGTAAATTGTATCCACGTCCTATAATTTCACCATGTCGAACAATGACAGCGCCAATAGGAACCTCACCTAATGCCTCAGCTTTACGTGCTTCTGCGATCGCCTGCCTCATCCAATATTCATGAACCGCTTGTATATCTTCTGGCGATTCATTGGCTTTAATATTCAAGATCATCTTCCCTTCTTCTGTAACCATTATACAACGAACAAATATTCGTTCTTAACAAAATGTGCATAACTCTGTGGATAACAGCCTACTTATACACATTTTTGTACACACCGGACTTTAATAATTTGTTTATATGTGCATAAGATGTGGATGGTTTCTTATATATTGTAGAGAAACACCTTTTGAATTTCAATATTTGGTGAATTAATAGGCTTGTTTTAAATGTCCTTTTCAAATGAGGGGGCAAAAGGTATGATGTTTATTATAGGCTCCGCAAGGATTTACCAGTGGATAAGAGGTGAATAACAGTTTGTCCATAAAGACAAAACTATCTGCTATTATTTTTGGAGCGGTACTGCTAATTTTAGCATTGAATCTGACATTTAACCTTTATGCCGCTCAGAATAATCTAAGAAATGAAAACGTAAATAATATGCAGATCACCGCTATGCAAATGGCTGTTTCTGTAGAACAAAGTAACTATAGCTCTAACTATGTAGAATATCAAATCGCGCATAACTTAAGAATGGCTGCCATCTTTGCCTCTAAGGAATTGGGTCCGGATTATAAGAATATAACCAACGCTCAACTTAAGGCCCTAACTTCCAAGTTGGGCGTGTCTAATATTTCAATTCTGGTAAAGACTGATAATGATATCGTGGTGACAAGGGCATCAAATCCGATTGATATTGGAATGTCCACTCAAGGTTGGGGGTACTGGTACCTTGCCCTTTTGGAGTTATTTGATAATCAGGAAGTCACTGTGGGGCAAGGTCAGTCATTGGATCATTTTTGGTCAGGCCCATTTGAATATTCAACCTACAATCCCGATTTCATTGAGAAGTGGGGTTATTATCATGATGAAGCAAGCAACTACATCATTAATCCTGTTATTCTCAATACTGCGGCAAGTGAATATATCGAAATCACCAACCCCGATCAAATTGTAGAGCGAACCAAAGAAGTTAATCCAGGGATTTTAGAGCTTACAGGATTTAATCCAACAACATTTGGTTTAGCAAGTATGGCGGGTGATGGAAGCGATGCATTTAAAAAGAAACTTGGCAACCGCCCAATTAAGTTCGGTACCTATACTTATGGTAATGTGGAGCAAGATAAAGCAGCTATTCTATTAGCTCAGCAGAAGCAGAAGCCAGTTACACTGGAGACGAAGGTACATGGGAAAAGAGTGCTCAAAAGCTTCATTCCTATTCAGAATCCTAAAATGGAGCCTTACGTAATCGGTGTAGTTTTGGATTATTCTGTGATTTCATCCGTAGTTCATGAACAATTAGCCAATTATTTGACTACGTCTCTGTTATTGCTAGCATTATTTTTGCTATGTAGTTACATACTTTCAGGTTTTATTACTCGTCCAATTCAGGCTATACTTGCCAAAGTCAATGACGTAGCGCGAGGTAAGTTCGAACCTCCATTAAAGGTAACCTCTCGTGATGAGTTAGGTCAATTAGCCTTGCGGATTAACGCTATGACTTCTCATCTTATGCAACGCACCAATCGTCTTAAGCAGACGCTGGAAGAGAACCGGGCGGTTAAGGAGCATTTGGAATCCGTAATTAACGGTACGTCGGATGCGATTCATACGTTGGATATGGAGGGACGAATCACTAGCACTAACAGAGCCTTTGAGGAGCTGTACGGATGGAGTGCAACAGAAGTGATAGGCAATATGCCATATCTTGTACCCGCGACAGCGCTTAAGCAAGAGGAAGAGCGGCTTGACGCGTTAAGAAATGGTGCAGTTCTGCCGCCGATCGAGACAGTGAGACTTAAACGGGACGGATCATTAGTTGAAGTTAGCGTTAGTACCTCGATAATTCGAGATGAAGAGGGTTATCCCCATTCCTTTATTCACGTTTCTCGTGATATGACGGAACGCAATCGAATGGAGGAGCTGCTTAGACGCTCTGAGAAACTAACTACAGTCGGCCAATTGGCCGCAGGAGTAGCTCATGAGATTCGTAACCCTCTTACCACGTTAAAAGGATTTCTACAGCTTCAACAGGAGAAGGAGCTCTTGGTTCCGCTTCATGTAGAGCTGATGTTATCCGAGCTGGAGCGGATTAATCTTATCGTCAGTGAATTTTTAATCCTGGCTAAGCCGCAAGCCGTTCATTTTCAGGAGAAAGATCTTCGCTACATATTAGGTGATGTAGTTTCTCTATTGGATAGTCAGGCTCATCTACATGATATTCAATTTAGTACGAAATTCTCTGAACAACCTGCTACTGTACATTGTGAAGAGAACCAGCTGAAGCAGGTATTTATTAATATTGTTAAAAATGCAATTGAGGCTATGCCTGAGGGTGGCGTCATTTCAATGGAACTGTGGAACTCTGTGGATTGCGTCTTTATTGTAATCAAAGATCAGGGTGAAGGGATTCCAGAGGACGTGCTGCCTAAGCTGGGTGAACCGTTCTTCACGAATAAGGAATCGGGGACTGGGCTTGGGTTAATGATTAGCCAGCGTATTATTCAGGCTCATAAGGGTCATTTGGAAATACAAAGTGAAGTTGGCCGGGGGACAACCGTTATGATTAAGCTGCCTGCAGCTGGAGGGGTTACACCTTGGCTTAACATTAAGGATGAACGGAGTGAAGAACAACGTGAGAATTAATAAATTCATCAGTGAGACAGGATACTGTTCACGCCGAGAAGCAGACAAGCTTGTGGATGCCGGCAGAGTTACGATCAACGGAGAGCCTGCTGTGCTGGGCAGTCAGGCTGTTCCGGGCGATGATGTGCGAATAGATGGTATAGCGCTTGAAACCTCAAGCCAGACGGTCTACATTGCTCTAAACAAGCCGGTTGGGATTACATCAACCACAGAACAGCATATCAAGGGGAATATTGTCGATTTTGTAGGTCATCATGAGCGTATATTCCCGATTGGTCGTCTCGATAAGGATTCGGAAGGATTAATCTTGCTTACTAATGATGGTGATATCGTTAATAAAATTTTGCGGGCGGAAGGCCGGCATGAAAAAGAATATGTGGTTACCGTGGACAGACCCATTACGCCTTCATTTATTACCGGCATGTCGAGCGGTGTGAAAATATTAGGTGAGAAGACGCTGCCCTGTGAGGTCACGCGTATTACGGAGCGTGTCTTCCGTATTATTTTGACAGAGGGCAAAAATCGCCAGATTCGTCGTATGTGCAGCGCTTTTGGCTATGAGGTGCGAAAGCTGCAACGCATTCGGATTATGAATATTCGCCTGGGGGCATTGCAAACGGGAGAATGGCGGGAGCTGTCTGCTGATGAGAAGAAAGAGCTTGGAGCTACGCTGAACTACGAGTTACTGTAGGAATGTTATTACAATGTTACAGGTCCATATAGAATGTAGTACTCGCAACAAAAAAAGAGCTGTCCGGGGTCTAAGACCTTTGGACAGCTCTTTTTATTACCTTACGAAATCACTTATTCAGCAGAGGGAACAATCCCTGTAAACTCTTTGGATTCTTGATATTTGCGAATAATGGAAACCTCTACCCGGCGATTCTTGCTTCGGCCGGTAGCTGTGTCATTATCCGAAATAGGATGATACTCGCCGTATCCAATCGCACTAAATTTGCGCGGATTTAGATTCGTGTTCTGCAGCAAAATCTTCATGAACTGAAGTGCCCGATCCGCACTCAGATCCCAGTTGGATGAATAGTTGCTATTGGAAATCGGAATATCGTCGGTGTGCCCTTGCACTACTACATCATAATCCGGGAATTGCTGCAGCATCGTTGAGATGGATTTAGCTAATTGCCGCGAATCATCCTTAACAATGGCTTGGCCAGAGGCGAACAATGCGTTATCACTGATCGTAATCATTAGCTGAGATTGATTAAGCTTCGTACTGAGCAGATCAGTTAGGCCGTTGCTCTTAATATATTGATCGAATTGTTTCTTAAGCTTCTCTAAATCCTCTTGTTCCTTTTGTCGTAGCTTTGCCATTTCTGCTTCTTCAGCTTTCTTGGAAGTAGAGCTACCCATCTTATCATTTTTCCCTAGATCTTCTTGAGTTTTACTAGGCATTGCTGCCCGCTCTTCAAGAATACCTGTACCGCCATTAAGTGCGGAACTGAAGGCTTGACTCATCTCTTCAAATTTCTTGGCATCCGTTGCGCTCATAGAATACATAACGATGAACAGAGCCACCAGAAGAGTCATGAGGTCGGAATAAGGTAACAGCCACGATTCATCGGCATGTTCTTCATGCTCTTCGTGTCTAGTCTTTTTGCTCACCTGATCCACCGTCCTTCTCATTTAACTTAACGCGTTGCGAAGGTGTTAGGAATACAGCAAGCTTCTGATTGATGGCAATAGTAGATACACCGGACTGTATGGACAAAAGACCTTCGACCATCATCATTCGAACTTCGATTTCTTGTTTGGAGAGACGTTTCAGTTTATTAGCAATAGGATGCCATAATACGTAACCTGTAAAGATACCAAGCAAAGTGGCGATGAAGGCAGCCCCGATTGCCGCAGCCAATTTGTTCATATCACTCATATCAGCCAGAGCGGCGATGAGGCCGATAACCGCCCCGAGCACCCCAAGGGTAGGAGCATACATACCTGCCTGTGAGAAGATGAGCGCTCCTGCTTTATGTCTATCCTCTGTGGCGTGGATATCCTCCATGAGGACATCGCGGACAAAATCCTGATCATTTCCATCAATGATCATCCGCATGCCATTCCTGAGGAAGTTATCTTCTATTTCATCGACCTTTGATTCTAGAGCCAACAGACCTTCACGCCGTGTGATAGAAGCCCATTCCATAAACATAGTGATTAATTCGGGTTTACTGATTAATTTCTTTTTGATAAAGATCATTTTGAACAGACTTGGAATCTTTTTGACCTCGTTGAAAGGAAAGGCCATGAAAATAGACGCTGCCGTACCCACCAAGATAATAACGTAAGCAGCAGGTGTGGCCAAAGCATGAAGTGGAGCGTGCTTGAGGATCATGCCCCAGATTACAGCAACCAAACCAAAAATTAAACCAATTATTGTTGAAATTTCCATTTTGCACCTCGTCCGTGAGATTTAAGATGTGTTCCGACAATGCCGCGTATATCATCCTTGAAACAGCGGCAGGGCACTCTGTGCGAAACCGAATTAACGTATATTCTTATTTATCGACATCATTCGGTTTTTTGTGAAGTCATTTTTTCGGCTATAATGGATAAGGTAAGTAATTATTCATCTGTGAAGAAAACGGAGTGATATACGTGGGTGTAAAGCATGGTAGAGATTACGGTGAAATTCTAACAGATTTGACCGAAGCCGTCGGACGAATTTCCGATGGATATTTATTTTTTGAGATGGATCCGGACGAGTGGCAGGAACTACCCCAAGAATCAAAGCTGGAGGTATGGGAAGCATTGGCTGAGGATCTTTTCTTCGCGTTGGGTAATGAACCTATGATTGAAGTGGGGAGCGGTGTAATTATTTACGATAAGGACACGCATCGCATTAATATTTTAGTTGGCGAAGAGGATTTGGCTTCAGTGGTTTTGATTTAGGCAGAGGAGACGTCTGGACGTAATTTGCCCGTAGTTAGTAGCCCGTGTTAAAATTGATAAAGCCGAGTTATAATCGCTGGGATTTGTGAATACATTAAATCGAAAATATCGCCTTTATCCTGGCACATCCCTTGGACCTCAGAAGCTAAGGGATGTTTTGTTTAACGCCTAAGTCATGTAAAGGGAACTGCGCACTTTACTGCAATTTTTTGTAAGGGAGGAAACGAATTGTTATTTACGGAAGAGGAACTGCGTGAGGAGATCACCAAGCTGGAGGGGTGGAAGCTGGATAATAATGTTATGGTGCGAAAATATATGTTCAGCCAATATATGAAGGGCATTGCGTTCGTTGATGAAGTAGCCACGATTTCAGAAGCCTTCGATCATCATCCACATATTACGATTGATTATAAAACAGTTACCCTGCGACTTGAATCTAATGAAGAAGATGGGATTACGGCTCTAGATCTTCGAGCGGCGCATGAATTTAATGAAGCCTTTGAAAAAAATCATTAGTTTAGCCAAAATCATAAAATAAACGCCCGTGCATAGATAGTCACCTATCTCATACACGGGCGTTTTTAGTTGCTTGATGGGTTACTTTTTCTCTGAGAGCCAGAGTGCGACGTTGGCGATCTCTTCAGGGGCTAGCTTCTCCTTAAAGGAAGGCATTTGACCACGTCCTTTGGTGACGATGCTGTAGATTTCCTCAGCGTCATGCTGGCCGCCTTCATTCTGAAGACTTGGTCCAACTCCACCTTGAAGCTGATCGCCGTGACAGGTGATACAGCTGGCTTTCACGGTTGCTTCTGCCTTTGCTGCGTCCAGTTGAACTACCGGCATCGTGGGCTTATTTTCTTCCGCTACCTCTTCTTTACCCGGAAGTGTAAACATGAGTACTACCGCAAAGGCACAGGCGGCAAAAAACAAACCGCTCATGATCCATTTCTGCATCCCAATTCGTCCCTTCTATGTAAGCTGCTCCCTACATTATAGCTTATGGTGAAGCGTTATCATAGGGTTTGTGACAAAAAAATGAACGTGAATACAATCATTCTTATGAAATATATGGTATTTAATATCATTTGTCATAGACCATGCAATAAAAAGGTTTGTCTCCTGTAGGTGTGCGGCGTTCATACGTATCTGTAATCGTAAATCCACATTTTTGATAAGTTCGGATGGCGCGTTGGTTCCAGGTCAGGACTTCCAGATCTATCTCACGATCAGGATAACGATTCAAGGCTGTCTGGACGATTGCATCTACGAATAGTTTGCCTAAACCATGGCCGCATAGATCGGGGCGCATCCCAACTCCTAAACGAACGACTCCTTCCATCGGGAACAACTGTGCGAATCCGCACAAAACCTCTTGTTCATTTAATATGGAGATATATTGTTCCTCCCGGAGCTGCGGATCACCAAACTCGATGCCAAGAGCCTGCATCTGCTCCCACGGCATCCAGCCATAAATATTATATGGAGGCGTATAGCTCCACTTACAAATAGCTTTTCCGTGAATTGCCTCCATAGGAACTACATGAAAAGTTACCGACGGATTTATCATAAAGTCAACGATCTCCTTTCACGAGGACATTGCTATATTACTAATTATATACAAAATGGGGGAGGTTCGACTCAGAAACTTTATATGAGAGGAATGTTTTACAAATTATGAGAGGGGTAAATAAGTAATAAGACAAAAAAACAAGCTCTCCTCCAAGAGTTACCTTGGAAAA
Organism: Paenibacillus sp. FSL P2-0121; assembly: GCF_037975345.1. Lineage (NCBI taxonomy): Bacteria > Bacillati > Bacillota > Bacilli > Caryophanales > Paenibacillaceae > Paenibacillus > Paenibacillus sp. FSL P2-0121. The sequence continues at coordinate 113,279 of NZ_CP150245.1, forward strand.
GAGCCTATGTACGTTACTTATTGAACATCATCATTGTCTTCCGATTCAGCAGCAACCGATTGGTAAGCGTCTGTGCTCATAATGCGCTTAGCACCAACGTAGCGTTTCACGTAGTAGCTATCACTCAGAGAGCTAATCGTAACACCGCGTGAGGTAGAAGCGTGTGCGAACTTACCTTCACCGACATAAATGCCGACATGGGAGACACCTTTGCCACTTGTATTGAAGAATACAAGATCTCCGGCTCTTATATCATCACGGGAGATTGCTGTGCCCATTTGATATTGGGAACCTGATTGGTGTGGAAGGTTAATGCCAATCTTATCAAACACATACATTGTAAATCCGGAGCAATCAAATCCGTTAGTGGATATACCGCCGGATACGTATTTAGTACCGATGGCCTTGTCAATCACTTTATCCATTTTGGAATCTGCGAAAGCGCTTCCTGCTCCGATGGTGAGGATGATGGAAAAGCTTAGTACTGCTGCTGCTAACTTCTTCTTCAAAAGTGTATACCCCTTCCAAATGCCTACGAGGTTAGCTTAAGGGTTCGGTTGAAGGTCCCCTATGACCCCTCTATATAATGGAGGTCAATTCACCCAAAGTTGGTTCCCCCGTTTTCCTAATAGTTAGGAAACTCGGCTCATACTGTTGATTAGGATTAGCTTGTAATCAATACATGACAAAACCTTTGTAAATAACAACTTAATGATTACAAAAATGTTACTAAAATCTCACTGCGCTAATTGTAACAAACAGAAAGCCGCTTGGCAATCGTTTTTAACATATTAATGCAGAAAAATTGGCATTTTTACGGTAGAAAGGCATATGTAAGCGTTAATAATGACCTAATTTTTAATATAATTGCAATTTTTATCAAATAAACGTGTTTCAATTGGGCTCTATTAGTGTAAAAATATATTATGGAAAAAAGAAAAACCCGAATTTGATTACGGGAATAATCAGATTCAGGTTCATACAGTTGTAATTATGAGGTTATAGTTGTGAGGAAGGTTTCAATCGAAGGCTACAGCTTGATAAGCTGAAGTACTCATTACTCTTTTAGCGCCAACATAACGATTGGCCCAGTAGGCCTGACTGAGTGAAGTGATGGTCACTCCACGCGAAGAGGACGATTGTGCGAATTTTCCGTTTCCAACATAAATGCCGACATGGGATACTCCATTGCCAAGTGTGTTAAAGAACACTAGATCACCAGAACGCAGATTGCTTTTGGATACAGCAGTTCCAACGCTATATTGAGCTTTTGATGTACGAGGTAAAGTAAGACCCACATTCTTGAATACATATTTTGTAAATCCAGAGCAATCAAATCCGGCAGTGCTTGTACCTCCGGTTTTATAGGCAACTCCAATAGTCTTTGAGATTACAGTGTCCATCTTAGAGTCGGCAAAGGCGCTTCCTCCACCAATAGATAATGCCATTACAAGTCCTAGCGCCGCAGCGACGCATTTTTTTCTTAAATTATGTCTTTTCAAAAGATGTACTCCTTCCAAGGCCTGCGAGGTTAGCTTAAGGGTTCGGTAGAAGATTCCCTATGATCCCTGTAAAGCGAGATCAATTCACCCAAAATATGGTTCCCCCACTTCCCGGTGCAAAGGAATTAGGCGTGTTAAGCACCAAGAGAATGACGTTTCGACAGTTACACTTACGATAAATACATTTAGTTATGTAGGAATCGTTTCAATTGATTACAAAATTGTTACTAATAGCACAGGACTTATTGTAACAGAGCTTTTATGATTTTGCAAATACTCTTAAGTTATCCGTAATGAGAAAAAGTCCCAGCTCCTGAATACAGGAATTGGGACCTTTTTATTATGTCAAATAAGGTTAATTTATTGTGGAAATGCTTTGCTACACCATAGATGATATTGTGCAGAGATTCCCCACATTTTTAAGAGCGTAGAAGGTAGTGGTGAGATTTGCCGTATTATAAGTGCCGGCAGGCCGGGACAGAACAGACCCGTCAGTCCGCACACTAGCAGTAAGAGCAAGCCTCCCGCACCAAGTACAATGGAAACACCTATAGCAGGAATCAGTGACCGCAAGCAGATGAACAGTGAGGAGAACATTCCTGTACCGCCGGTGTAACCAAACTGCATATATAGAAGAAACAGGCGCACGATAAAAATATATATAAGCCATGCCAATACGTATGGTACTAAATGAAGTAACAAAGTGTAGTTAAACAAAGAGGATAAGAACAGCCCGTACATTTTTGGAGCAAGCCAGTAAAGCGGCAGCAGGGTCAGCACCCATTCGATTAGGCTAAAGACTAAGACAGGTAGTCCATAGATCTTCATGCCGGGGAAAAAGAACAGCCCGCGCTCGCCCTTTCGCTCCTGGTGCAGCTCATGCAGCAATCCTGCCCTTATGAAAGGAGAAAGCAGAAGTCGCAAGACAACAAGTCCTAGAAGCATCCATAACCAAGTGCGTATCGCAGGGTCAGTATTCAAGCTGAACTGTCCCTCGATATAATACAACAGTCTGCCCATACCGCTGCCGCCGGCGTCTTTATCTGGATAGCGCAGTAGAATTGGAATAATAGCAGATCGGATGAAACCATACATAAAGTAGCCCCAGAGCAGTCGGTAGATGAAGAGCAGAATTAAAATATAAAATTGCTCCTTCATGCTTTGCCAGCCGCGGGTTATCGATGTTCTCACAATCATTCACCTCACCAGACAAGAGTTCCGAGCACGGTTTCAAGTAGTTTAGTTACACTTAACGTCCAGCGAGAGAGCGTCTTGGGCTCTATTTCCGCCAGCCTAAAGTTGTTTAAATGTTTGCTCTCCAATAAGATGGAATGCTCAGGGTCAATCTCAGCAGAGAGAAGAGGCTTATCGCTTAACAATTGAAACGTAGTCTCTGCTCCTTCACCGTTCCAGACCCGCTGCACCGAAGAGCTGTCGGCGAATGTGAATTTCACGGGAACATCAACGTAATGGCTCCCTTTATTTGAAATCTTCACTAATGATTCGTAGCTTTGAGCATCGCCGCTGTTATTTTTTTTAAAAGTAATCGTATCTACTGAGAAGTCAGGCGCACCATCACCATAAATGTAATCATCGAAATAGGCCTGCCATGATTTTTTGGTTACCTTCTCAACGACTTTCTGAAAATCTGACGTAGCGGGATGCTGGAAACGGAACTTACGAGCGTAGGAGGACATGATGTTGTTCATTGCTTTGGTACCTATCTGGCGTTCGATATCTTTAAGTACAAGCTTGCCGCGGATATAAACATTTCGGCTATAGGAATCCGCCCCTGCATATTTCCACGTTTCCAGATTTAACGGCTCAGGTATAGTCACCAGGCTGGCCTGTAAAGGCAAATTAGACTTGATACCGTATTCTTGTTCCATAAGTCTGTCTTCGGCATAGGAAGTAAAGCTTTCATCCAGCCAAGCCTCTTCGAATTCATTACTGGCTACCATACCGTAGAAGTATTGATGGCCGATCTCATGAATGACGGTTCTTTCAAGTGAGGTATCTGGAGAAGAATCTGCGGCCCCAAAGGCTGTAATAAGTGTAGGATATTCCATTCCTCCAGCGCCGTTTCCCTCCTTAGGTGGGACGATAATAGACAGCGTAGAGTAGGGATAAGGGCCATACCATTTGCTGAAGTAGGTCAGGGCAGCCTTGGCAGCTTGAAGGTAACGCTCTTGTAAGTCTTTGTGCAGTGGGTCGAGATACACCTTAATTCGTACTCCAGGCACTTCCGGCGTAGAGAAAGCCTCCTCTGCTACTGTAAAATCAGGGGATGCAGCCCAAGCGAAGTCGTGGACATCATCGGCGTAGAACTGATATATTTTTTGATCTTGTTTGAGCTTGGCATTTTTTACAGGAAATCCGGTCGCAGCCACCGTATAGTTGGAAGGAACGGCAATCGTTACATTAAAGATGCCAAAATCACTGTAAAACTCAGAGGTCCCGTGATACTGATGCAGGTCCCAGCCTTCTTCTTTAACTCCGCGTGTGCCCTTAGGCTCGTATACACTAAGCTTAGGGAACCATTGCCCAGCCATAACGAAGTTACCTGAAGCACCCATGCGAGCAAAGATTTTGGGCAGCTGGACTTCATACTGAAGCTTAAGTGTTACACTTTCCCCACCATTAACAGGCTGAGGAAGATGTACCTTTAGAAGCGTCTTATCGTTGATATTGCCGTCATCAGGTTGAACATATTGCACTCTTTGCATTAGCGAAGTTCCCTCTGTCGTGCGCAGATCGGTCAGCGTCATATTTCCGAAGCCGTTCTCAGGCATGCTGTCGCCTCTGAGCGTCCCCCCGGATTCCTTCATAAAGGTGGTATCTGATGAGGCGAATGCATTTGGATACATGTGAAAATATAAATCACTTACTGGCTTTACTCCGGGGTGTGTCCAGGTTACTGTCTCAGAAGCTTTTAAGGTTTCTGTGTCAGGAACAAGCTGGACATCAATGTGATACTCGACTACCCGCTGGCTTAAAGCCTCCTCTGCCGGGACGGGTGCGCTCTCAGGCAATACCTGCTGTGGTACGGCAGCAGGCGCTGTGCCGCTGGAGGACTTGGCCTCTTTTGAAGCAAAGCTAGTAACAGAAGCTGTTGAGCTATCCCCTGAAAAGGCCCATATTCCTCCTCCCAGCAGCGCGAGGATGGCCAGGGTCGCAAAGATGATGTACTTTAATGACAGTGACTTCATAGTGTGATTCCTCCCGTGACAAGCATCTACGGGATGTATATGTTTGCAATCGCCGCATTATTAGCTAAAATTAAATTATTCGTAAGAGGAAGGGTGTGCACTCGTGGACAACATACAACCGGAGGGCAAGAAACAGATTGCCTTAAATATTGTGAACGCTAAAAGTAAACATAAAGGCTTTGGAGCAGGCTCTATAGATCTCAACAACGTTTCACCTGTCATTATTGATGGTGATGTGGCGGTTATTGATATCGGTGCCATGCATGCCAAGAGCAAGGTGGAAAAAGGAATTAAATTTTCCATGAATCGTGAAGATGTACCGAATGGAAGACAGGTTTGGGTGGTATGGGTAGCGGTAGACCGTACATTGGAAGCTCAATTTTATGGTGGAATCACAGCCTGTGAAATGTGGATTGATACAGAAGCGCGCCGCGGATGGAAAATTCTTGCCGAGCATGTCAATAAGCTGGATGCAGCTCTTAAACGCAAGATCGATGTGGCAGGGCTTGGAGCCATTGAGAAGTCGGCGCTCAAATCCCTTCTGATCTCTCATAATGAAGCATGGTGGAATGCATCCTCAGATGAGCTTAAAGCTGCACTGACTGAATAGTATAGGAGCCTCCAGAAGGGTTATCCGATATAGAAAAAGCTTCGACCTCCGGAAATAGGAGCGTCGAAGCTTTTTTAATTTATGATTTGCTTGTGCTGCTAAGCTTGCGTTTGAGCTGACTCACTCTGGCTTGGCTAATCCCGAGGATTTCTGCAAGTTCTTTTTGGTTGGCATAGGGATGATCTTCAATAGCTTGTTCCAGACGTTGGCACATTTCCTCTGTCTTCGACTTTCGGATGCTGGTGTTGTGCTCAGGTGCCTCAACAACAAAATCCTCACGTGACTCTGGCAATTGAGACATGCGTTCAGGATCGACAATTTCTTTTAGACAGCTGCTACAAATAAACTGCTCTTTATAGTAGGTGACATGGTCGTGGCTTCTGCAAAATGTACACTCTGTCGAGGTGTACTTCCTAAGGACGATGATTTTTTCGTCTAAAACAAAAAATTCGATAGGATCACCAATGTCGATATTACGCGTCATACGGATTTCTGCGGGAACCACAATTCTCCCAAGACTGTCTAAACTCCGGATCATGCCTGTATCCTTCATCCCATGTCCCTCATTTACATCATTATATTTTGGTTTCTAATAACTATTATAGCAGTAATTGAGAGTTAAGAGAATGGGGTAAGCATAATAAATAAAACGGTTACATCCCTTATGTGATAAGTGATATTTGAATTTGGAAATCCTGTTGTTACTACAATATATAACTTATAAAAAAAGAAAAACCCCTTCAATATAAATGAAGGAGCTAATTCAACCACCAGCGTTTAATGTTCTTCCATAGGGAACGATTCTCTTCAGCAGGATCTACCTTGCTTTGTGTGTCATCGACAGCAGGAGCGGCGCCAGTTCCATGCAATTCGCAGTATTCGGTGGGCTCAGTTCCACTAATAAAGGTTTCCAGTTCTTTGTCGGGACATGCTGCTGTAGCAAGTTTACCGGATTGCGGATTGACGTATACGCTGACCACTCCATCTGGAATGGGGAAAATTTTTGGAGGGACATTTTCCAGCGCTTTTTCAGTAAATTGGGCGAAAATGGGAGCTGCACGCCGTCCGTCGGTAGTTGCGATGTCGCGCCCCTTGTCGTATCCAACCCAGACTGCCGTTGATAGCTCCGGGGTGAATCCTACCATCCAGCCATCTGTATCCGTAGTGCCGGTCTTGCCGGCTACCGGACGTTTGAATATGGAAGCCACACGATTGCCCGTCCCCCCAGTCTCGAATACCCCCTCCATTAAACGAGTCAGGACATAGGCAGCTGAAGGTTCTACGACGGTTACTCCTTTGGGTTGAGGTGCTTCATACAGGACCATGCCATTTGAATCGGTTATTTTTAGAATGGCTGTGGTCGGCATTTTCTGACCGCTGTTTCCAATTACAGCAAAAGCCGCAGCCATTTCAAGCGGACTGATCGGTGAAGTGCCTAGTGCCAGCGAAGGTACGCTTTGAAGTGGACTGTCAATGCCCATCTTCGCAGCCATTTCGCTCACTTTATCCGCGCCGATCTTCATAATTGTATTAACAGCATAGATATTGTCCGATGCTGCGATAGCTTGCCGCATATTAATTTCACCCAGATACTTATCCCCAAAGTTTCGGGGCTGATACGTTTTGCGGTTGTTATCATAATGAAACATCGTTGGCTGACTATTGAAGACCGAAAGTCCTGTCATCTCTTTGGAAGAGAGTGCGGCCAAATACATAATCGGCTTAAAGGAGGAACCCGGCTGGCGTGTGGTGGCCAAAGCATGATTGTACTGGTTGGTACGATAATTTTTTCCGCCGACCATTGCTTTGATGTAACCGGTGCGAGGATCGATGGATACAAGCGCAGTCTCCAGATCACTAGTTTGATCCATCTCTTTGTCAACGGCATTTTCTGCGGCATGCTGCATGTCAGGGTCTAGGGTGGTATAGACATTTAGTCCGCCTTGCTCCAGCTCATCATTACTGATGTGGAGCGATTCTATAGCCAAATTGCGGATATAATCCCGGAAATAAGGCGCAGCTACAAGCGTATCCTTTTGCCCTTGCGGCTTGAAGTTTAAGTTCTCTTGGACGGCTTGTCCCGCTTCTTCCTGAGTGATATTACCTAAATTCGCCATGACGGTCAGGATGATTCTCTGGCGCTTTTTAGCATTGTCCATGTGGTTGTATGGTGAATAATAGGTAGGTCCCTTTGGAATTCCAGCCAGCATGGTACTCTCTGCCAGGTCTAAATCCGCTGCAGATTTACCAAAATACATCCGTGAGGCTGCTTCAATGCCGTAAGCACCGTGGCCATAATAGATATTATTTAAATACATGTTCAGGATTTCATCTTTGCTGTATTTCATCTCCAGCTGCATCGTATAGACAGCTTCTTTAGCCTTGCGCGTCCACGTTTTTTCATGGGATAGGTAGAGGTTACGTGCGAGCTGTTGAGTTAGCGTACTAGCACCCTGCGACCGGTTCCCCTCTTCCAGATTGACAAGAACAGCTCGTGCCATCCCTTTCAGATCAAATCCGGAATGCTCATAAAATTTACGATCCTCGACTGCTAGTGTAGCTTCAATGAGCAGGGGAGAAATTTGACTTAATTTGACGGGTTCACGGCTGCGGCCGTCTGAGGTAAAGGTGGCAAGAACATTGCCCCGGGAGTCAAACAGCTTGGAGCGCACATCATCGCTAATCGGTGGAAGATCTTTTTGATATAGATAACCGAGCAGAGCTCCGGTGGTTAATACAAATAATATGATCAAGGCTGCCAGCAGCCGAAATAAACGCCGGAAGCGGCTTTTTCGTTTCGGTGGATTCGTTGATTCGCGTGTCATGGCACCAGACTCCTTTCTTTCATATTATGGGGAAGGATCTGGAAGGATATTCATTAGGGATATGGAGGGTAACAAATTGTTTCTATTTTGTGATTGTTTAAGGTAGATAGGGTATCCTCTCTGGCGGTATAACAGAGTAGGGATTGTGAGTAAGGGTATATACATATTAGGAGGTGTCATCATGAAATGGACGAAAAGGATTCATAAGACGACAATAACCGCCCTCTCGGCGACGCTTATTATGGTTTCAGGCTGGAGTGCACCTGTAACTTCTGTACATGCTGCGGCTGCACCAGCACCAGCGACTTGCGGCACGGGAGATCACGGCTTGCTACAGGCCCTGCAAAACAAGCATTCAGGCGATGTATCCACACCGCTTAGCTTTTCTGATGTTCAGTTTTTGAATGGGAATATTGGACGGGCAGCAGGTAATGGATTTATGATTGGTACCTCTGACGGAGGTTGCCATTTTCAAGAGATCTATCAAGGACAATGGGGCTTCAAACAATTCGATTTTCCCGATAATGTACATGGCTTTGCTCTTGCTTCTGTAGAGGAGGGGCAGGCTCAATATTTAATTGGTACCTCTAACGGTGGCTCGGAGTGGAAGAGACTTTCGACCAAAGCCGTCAGCTTTGAAAGAATAAATTTTATCGATAGTAAGAAAGGTTTTGCTTATGAGAGAGCCGCAACGTATTACACCAAAGACGGGGGGCTGAGCTGGAGTAAGATTTCCACCCCACCCAATACACGAGGCGCTTATTTTAGTGACCGGAATACCGGCTGGGCGGTTGTAATCGTGCCGGGAAGCGGATATCGGGTAATGAAGACCACAGATGGAGGGGGAACTTGGAGCCTTTCACTGAAGGCGGCTTTTGCCGAGCCCGAGTTTGGACAAATCTCCGCTAAGGGAGATCAGGTCGCTGTAGTGCTCTATGGCGGTACGGGGATGAGTCAGACCTCCTACTCGCTATATGAAAGTGAGAACAGGGGGAAAAGTTGGAATCGTGTGATCGCTCAGGAAACTGCGGGCGGCGGACCTGCGCCAGGCAGTGGCAAGGCTGAATTCAATAAAGGGCCAGCCGCTGGCAAACCCGGGAACCTGCAGCTTGTGGGAAACAGCACATCTTTTTTAGTGGGATTTTCCCCAGCAGCAGAGAAAGTGGCAGTTGGACGCTCTTATAACGGCGGTAAGCAATGGACTAATCTTCCGGAGCTCGCTGGTTATGACGGGGTAATCTCCTTCACTAGTAATAAAGAGGGCTGGCTCGCCATCCGTGAGCTTGATTACTCTTCCTTGTATGTGACCAAAGACGGCGGAGCTTCATGGGAACGCAGGTTTTCTTTAAAAGTGATGACCCAATAATTCTCTTCAATAAAAAATATAAGGGTCCGAAGTATTGTAAACATCGCAAATAGACAGCAGAGCAGCGATTCTCCGGATACTTGGAGAATCGCTGCTCTTTCGTTGGTTTCTTGCTCGCTTCAATAGTACCCTTATCAGTGCCCTAATCAGATCCCTCATCCTCGGAGGGTTACGGACCCAGATGACGTTATTTGCAAATTTTCGGCCTTTGGGATAGGGTTTCGGACTCCAGTAACACTATTCCCTAGAAAGAGGTTCAAATGGGTTGTTTTTTATGCCAATAGCGACTAAGGGGTCCGTTATCACACCGAATATGGAATCATCCTGCGTTTAGGGTCATCTATGTCCGATAGGTGCTTGGTAGGTGCAAATATTATCGAAGTAAATGATATACATAGAGAATGGACGTTCAAAGTGTGCTTTTAATCATCAATATGGTAATATTTTATGTGCTTATGAAGATATGCTTGATTCTGTATTGAAATGCTTCTTTGAACTGGATTATAGTGTACAATGGGAAAGCGAAATAGGCCTTTGATTAATATAAAAATGTTTAAGCTTTGCCATTAGACGTTTTTCTTATGCAGAATGCAGAGGCTTGCAGAATGGAGGAACGTGTGATGCCTGAAATACAGTCTGACAAATATGATGTCTCTATTACGCTCGTGAGCCTTCAAGATGGTCAGCGAAATGTTATGGAAGCGAATGGAGAAGTAACATCCAAGGGACCGCATCTATATATTCAATATGAAGAATTAGAGCAGGGTCCTCGCGGAGAGGAAGTTTCTGTTCGTACAACGATAAAGATTGCAGGCAATCAACTGAAGCTAATTCGCCATGGCGGGATTCAGTCGGAGCAGAGCTTTGAAGCTGGACGGCGTCTGCCAGGATTCTACCGCTCGCCATATACGCAGTTCAATCTTTCTACGGAAACGAACAAGCTGGAAGTTGTGCGCGAAGGGCGTTCTTTAACGGTTGCCTGGGAATATGATTTGTACGTTTACGAGGAATTGACAGGAAAGTTCGCTATTAGTTTGCATATACAGGAGGAACCGAAATTATGACACATAGTAAGAATCCGTTAGAGCTTGTAAATGAACGGGTAAAAGAAGCCATCGCCGATGCGATTGTGAATGCTGGGCTGGTTGCACCGGAAGAGGTTCCGGATATTGTACTTGAAGTGCCAAGAGATAAGGCGCATGGTGATTTGGCTACGAACGCTGCTATGCAGCTTACCAAAATTGCTAAACGTAATCCACGCCAGATTGCTGAAGCTATTATTGAGCATTTGGATACGAGCCGAGCTTCTATTGAGAAAGCGGAGATTGCAGGACCAGGCTTTATTAACTTTACCCTGTCTAAGAACTACCTGTACCCAATCATCAGCCTTGTTGCTGAGCAGGGGGATGACTATGGCCGTATTAATCTGGGTCAAGGTCAGAAGGTTGAAATGGAGTTCGTCAGTGCCAATCCAACAGGTAGCCTACATTTAGGGCATGCCCGTGGTGCTGCTGTCGGTGATGCGCTGTGTAATGTGCTTGATTATGCAGGTTATGAAGTGACCCGGGAATATTATATTAATGATGCCGGTAACCAAGTGGCTAATCTGTGTAAATCCATTGAAACCAGATACCTTCAGGAGCTGGGACAAGAGGCAGAAATGCCGGAAGATGGTTACCATGGTGAGGATATTAAGGGTTTTGCGAAGGAGCTTGTGGCAGAAAAGGGCGATACCTTGCTCGAGATGAGCCCTAGTGAGCGCGCTGCTTTTTTCCGGACCTATGGACTTAATAAAGAGTTGGATAAAATTAAACGTGATCTAGGTCTTTTCCGTGTAAACTTCGATATCTGGTTCAGTGAAACTTCGCTGTATGAGAACGGAGAAGTACTGCGCTCGCTGGACGAGCTCCGTGATCGTGGAGAAGTGTACGAGCAAGATGGGGCAACCTGGCTGCAAACGACAAAATACGGGGATGATAAAGACCGTGTCTTGATCAAAAATGATGGCACATATACCTACCTTACCCCGGATATTGCTTATCACAGCGATAAGTATGGCCGCGGTTACGATAAAATGATTAACATTTGGGGCGCTGATCACCATGGTTATATTCCGCGGATGAAGGCGGCAATGTCAGCCCTTGGCAATGATCCTGAGAAGCTAGTGGTTCTGATTGCTCAGATGGTCAGCCTGTTCCAGAATGGTGAAAAGGTCAAAATGTCCAAACGTACCGGCAAAGCGGTTACGATGGAAGATTTGATGGAGGAAGTAGGAATCGATGCGATTCGTTATTTCTTCACCATGCGCAGCATGGATTCTCATCTTGATTTCGATATGGATTTGGCGATCTCTACTTCTAATGAAAATCCTGTATTCTATGTTCAATATGCGCATGCGCGTATTTGCAGTATTTTCCGTCAGGCAGAGGAGCAAGGGATTTCTATCCCTGATTACGCGGAAATTGACTTCTCCAAGCTGACAGCAGTGCATGAATATGACCTGCTGCGCAAAATTGGTGAGCTCCCGGCAGAAATCGCTGTTGCGGCTGAAGGTTATGCTCCACATCGCCTCATCCGTTATGTATATGAGCTGGCTGCGATGTTCCACAGTTATTACAAAGCTGAACGTGTAATTACTGAGGATGCTGCTCAAACCGTGGCGCGTCTTGCACTGCTGGGCGCAACGCGTACTACTATTGCCAATGTACTGCGTCTTGTCGGAGTTTCTGCACCGGATCGCATGTAAATCAACAGCAAACGACAAAAAATCCGCCTTCCGGTTTCCTGGGGGGCGGATTTTTCTTTGCTGCCGTTCTCCGCACCGGTATCAGCTGCGCTAACGTCAGAGTGACCCACCCGGTGCCCGGGCGGGGTCTACACGTTCGCGGAGACCGAACGCTTCGCCCTTACTCCTGCTCTCAGCAGGCGTAAGGCATCGGCAGAGCCGCCGCCTAGGGATGCGCGGCGCTGCCCCTTACGCAGCCGCACCGGGGACGCGGTGCGGCGCAAGAGCAGCTTCAGCTCCCTTGGCGTGAGGCCCGGTCGCAGTGCGAGCAGCAGTGCGGCGGCTCCCGTGACATGCGAGGTCGCCATGGAGGTGCCGCTCATTTCTTTGTAGCCCTCCTTCAGCCAGCAGGAGGGCACGCCTTCGCCGGGCGCGTATACATCGATATATGAACCGCGATTGCTGAAGCCGGCAACCCGGTGTCTTTTATCGATGGCGCCCACGGCTATCGTCTCGGGATAACGTGCGGGATAGTCCCCGCCACGTTTGCCGTCATTCCCAGAGGAGGCAATGACGGCGATTCCGGCCCGATACGCTTTTATAACCACATTGTGGAGCGCCTTGCTTCTAGTCTTCATTCCAAAGCTCATATTAATGACGTCGATTCGGTTCTGCACACACCAATCAATACCTAGCACAATATCGGATACATAGGCTGATCCACTATGATCAAAAGCCTTGACTGGATATAGCAGCGCTCGCGGCGCCACTCCCATCATTCCGCGATTCCCCCCTGCTGCCGCTAAGGTTCCGGCGATATGAGTTCCGTGCCCATTATCATCCAGCGGCAGCATTCCGCGGTGTAGTAGGTTGACTCCAGTGGCTAATGAATGCTTCAGATCGGGATGACGGTAATCCGCGCCGGTGTCAATGACGCCGATTTTGACGTGAACTCCGGTTGATTTAGACCATGCCTGAGGAGCATGAATCGCTTTCACCCCCCATGGGAGCGCTGCGATTCCGCTTTTTTCGTTAGCTATGGAATGGATTTGGATTTGCAGATCGTCCTCGACATTTAGAAGGTCTGCAAATCGGTTCATCAGCTTTCCGGCGGCAGCGGGCACGAAGAAGGCCCGAATCAGCGGAGATACCTGTACTTGCCGCAGCTCGGGCTGCTTTGCTTTTAGAGCCTTCCATTGTGAGAAAGCTCCGGCATACTGGCGGGGATCGTTGAAGGTAAGAATACGCCGCTCACCATTTTTGGGGGCAACCGATATTTCTTCAAGAAGCATGTTCCAAAATTTGTAATAGTCCATAGGTTTCGCTGTCCCTCCTCGGTGCCCTGCTGCCATATTGTATGAGCGGAGGGAGGGGTCCGAATGGGAACTTGCCCTTTTTTAAGGAAATGGGCTGCCCAGCGTGTCAAAAGACGGCGCTTTACATAAAATAAACAGAAGAGATTAAAACTCTCTTTGTAACATCCCGTAAGGAGCCGATCCTTGGCGTGGATACAGTCATGCGCGGAGGTCTTCCTCCGCCTTTTTAAATCCCATTTCTAAAAACTTTGGGTGCGGCGAACCTTGCTACAATTACATATCAACTCTTCTTGATGAAGACAGGTTTCCTGTATGGATAATAAGCAGGAGGCTTTTTCTGTTGGACGGTTCTTGCATTTGACTTGCATTTTGTTGTTAAATAGGTTTTACTTAGTTTTGTTAATGGATATTATTGAAATAAACCGTAATGTGAACAATGCGTGAGAGGAAGTGTCCTTTAGTGAGTACGCCACTCAATTTAAAGCTAGACCCTGAGAAAGTTAAAGAAATGCCAATGGTGGATCTTGCCTTTCTGGTGCTTAAAGCAGCCAATACACCGTATTATTACCGTGATCTGATGGTCGAGGTAGCCAAGTTACGCGGCATGACCGATCAAGAAAGCCAAGATACTATTGCCCAGTTATATACCGAGATTAACATTGACGGGCGTTTTGCCTGTGTCGGAACCAACCTTTGGGGACTGAAACGCTGGTATCCTCTTGAGCGCTCCGATGATCCGGTTGGTAACACTAAACGGGTGCGCATCATCAACGATGAAGACGATGATTTGGAAGATGACGATTTTGCTGATGAAGAAGAAAACTACACAGCTGAAGAAGAGGATTTCGACGCTATCGATGAAGATCGCGACGACCTCTATTCTGACGACGACAGCGAAGAAGAAGTCGACGAAGATGTCGTGATCGATGAAGATGACATAGACGAAGACGATACGGACGAAGACGATGCAGAAGATGGCGACGATGAAGATTCCGAGGATGACAAGTAAGATCAATAATCTGAAGAGTCTTGTCTGTGGCATAATTCCTCCCTTGACAGTGGGGGATCGTCAGAGTAAACTATTGCATGGGCTTATCATGTAAGTTAATAAACGTGTTTTCTAAAATAAAAAGTGCCCCGGTTCTACGGGTGTCACTTTTTTGTTTTTTTAGATGCAAAGTAGCTGTAGATTAATGGAATTTGAGGGATGACGGTTTATGTTTTCCCCGGTGAATTAAACTTTTGATTTCCCCTGTTTTGATGATAGTAAAACGGGTTACGATAAACACCATGTGCCGCTTTTATGTTTGGACTTTATTTAGGAGGGTTTTACAGTGACAAAGTATATTTTTGTAACGGGTGGCGTTGTGTCTTCCCTGGGTAAAGGCATTACCGCCGCTTCGCTGGGCAGGCTGCTCAAGAACAGAGGTCTAAAGGTAACGATTCAGAAATTTGATCCGTATCTTAACGTAGACCCTGGAACAATGAGCCCTTACCAGCACGGAGAAGTCTTCGTAACGGATGACGGTGCAGAGACTGACCTTGACCTTGGGCACTATGAACGGTTTATTGATATCAATCTGTCGAAGAACAGCAATGTGACGACAGGTAAGATCTATTCATCCGTAATCAGCAAGGAACGTCGTGGAGAGTACTTGGGTGGAACTGTACAAGTTATCCCGCATATTACGAATGAGATCAAAGAACGCGTGTTCCGCGCGGGCCGCGAGACCAACTCTGATGTTGTTATCACAGAGATCGGCGGTACTGTAGGGGATATTGAAAGTCTTCCGTTCCTGGAAGCGATTCGTCAAATCAAGAGTGATATTGGCCGGGAAAATGTGATGTATATCCACGTAACCTTGATTCCTTATATCAAGGCTGCTGGAGAAGTGAAGACGAAGCCGACACAGCATAGCGTTAAAGAGCTGCGCAGTATCGGTATTCAACCGAATGTCATCGTATGCCGTACGGAATATGAGCTTTCCGCAGATATGAAAGCCAAAATCGCACTCTTTTGCGATATTGATGCTAATGCTGTTGTGGAATGCCGCGATGCTTCGACGTTATATGAAGTTCCATTGAACCTTCGTGATGAAGGATTGGACGAGATTGTTGTTAATCATTTGAAGCTTACAACACCTGCGCCAGATATGCGCGAATGGGAAAGTATGCTTAGCCGGATTCAGAAATTAGAGAAGACAGTAGAAATCGCAATTGTAGGTAAGTACGTAGCACTGCATGACGCTTATTTGAGCGTTGTTGAATCACTTTCACACGCAGGTTTTGCTGCGAATGCAGAGGTTAAGATCCGCTGGGTGAATGCAGAGGAAATTACGGATGAGAACGTGGACGAAATGCTGCGTGGTATTGGCGGTATTCTTGTTCCTGGTGGTTTCGGTGATCGGGGAATCGAAGGTAAAATCTCCGCTATTCGTTATGCCCGTGAGCAATTGATACCTTTCTTTGGCATTTGCCTTGGAATGCAGGTTTCTGTAATTGAATATGGCCGTTCTGTTCTTGGACTACAAGGTGCAAACAGCTCCGAAATCGATCCAAATACACAATATCCATTGATTGATTTGCTTCCTGAGCAAAAAGATATTGAAGATATGGGCGGCACTATGCGTCTTGGGTTGTATCCTTGTAAGATTATTCCGGACTCTCTGGCAATGTCTTGCTATGATGATGAACTGGTATATGAGCGTCACCGTCACCGGTATGAGTTCAACAATGCTTACCGTGACGAAATTGAAAAAGCAGGACTGGTTATCTCCGGAACTTCTCCGGATGGCCGTCTAGTAGAGATCGTAGAGCTTCCAGAGCATCCGTGGTTCCTCTCGGTTCAATTCCACCCGGAATTCACTTCACGTCCGAACCGCCCGCAACCGCTATTCCGTGAATTTGTCAAAGCCTCTTTGACCCATTCCGAGCAGCAATAATTTATACACAGACAGAAAGAACCCTCGGTTCTTAAATAATCGAAGAGAGCCTTCATCCGAAGGCTCTCTTTTTGTATTACCCTTTAATAGAAATATTGTAACTGACATTTATTTCATTTTAGACTCTTTATTTACCCATTTTATCCAATTAGCAGGATTTGGACAGTAAAGCACGAATAATAGGTTTCGTATGGAGTAGTTTCTAAAGGGGCCGGTCGCTGTGGAGAGCGCGGTATAGTCAATCTGCCTTAATTTCTGGGAGGGTATCGTATGGAAAAGAAGAAAGTATTAATTGTCGATGATCAGAATGGGATCCGGATTCTTCTTATGGAAGTGTTCAATAGTGAGGGATATACAACATTTCAAGCGGCTAACGGAAAATTGGCATTAGACATTGTTCGCAGCGAGTCACCCGATTTGGTCTTACTCGATATGAAAATACCGGGAATGGATGGACTCGAGATTCTGAAGCATCTAAAGGAGATCAATCCGTCCATTAAGGTCATTATGATGACGGCATATGGTGAACTGGACATGATTAAGGAGGCGACCAAGCTAGGGGCGTTAATGCATTTTACAAAGCCGTTCGACATAGACGAAATGCGCGTAGCGGTAAACATGCATCTTCATAACAAGTCTGTGGATCAATGCAGTTAGAACGGTGATTTCTGTATCGGTCCTATTTCGCGTGGTGACTCCGAAGAGGATGAGTGTAATTGTTATATGGGCTGGATAAAAATCGTCCCACCGGGACATTTTTTTGTTTACCCTATTTAGTATTTGACACAGGATGTGCTATAATAAGCCTGTATGTGATGTCGGTTTAAAAACATAGCCAACCAACATTCTTAGGAGGATGAAACCATGCCATTAGTATCTATGACAGACATGTTGAACAAAGCACTTGAAGGAAAATATGCAGTAGGTCAGTACAACATTAACAACTTGGAGTGGACTCAAGCTATTCTTGGTGCCGCTGAACAAGAAAAATCACCAGTAATCCTTGGTGTATCTGAAGGCGCAGCACGCCACATGGGCGGCTTCACTACTGTTGTTAAAATGGTTGAAGGTCTAATTATTGACATGAATATCACTGTTCCTGTAGCTATCCACCTTGACCATGGATCTAGCTTTGATAAATGTAAAGCAGCAATTGATGCTGGATTTACATCCGTAATGATCGACGGTTCCCATCACCCAATCGATGAGAACATCGATATGACTAAAAAAGTCGTTGAATATGCTCACGCTAAAGGCGTTTCTGTAGAAGCTGAAGTAGGTACTGTTGGTGGACAAGAAGACGACGTTATCGGCGGCATCATGTATGCTAAGCTTGATGAGTGCGTACGTATTGTGAAAGAAACAGGTATCGACACCCTGGCTCCTGCACTTGGTTCCGTTCATGGACCTTACCATGGCGAGCCTAACCTCGGATTCAAAGAAATGGAAGAAATCCGTGACGCTACTAACATCCCAATGGTTCTTCATGGTGGTACAGGTATTCCTGAACATGACATCAAGAAAGCCATCTCCCTGGGTACTTCCAAAATCAACGTGAACACTGAGAACCAAATCGTGTTCGCAAAAGTGGTTCGCGAAGTTCTAGCTGCTAAACCTGATGCTTACGATCCACGTACATTCATCGCACCAGGCCGTGATGCAATCAAAGAAACCGTTATTGGTAAAATTCGCGAATTTGGATCCAACAACAAAGCCTAATCATTGTAGCTTCCGCCTCAGGTGGACAAGCAATTTGTTAAAGGATAGGGCTATTACTCTGTCCAGTTGAATAGTTTGATGAGGAAAGCACACCGCTTAGCCGGTGTCTTTCCATTTTCATCACTAAAAGTCCACAGCACGTATTGCCCACCCAGCTGCAATACACGTAGGGGGAAATTGATAAATCTATGGAAAAATTAATGATTGGCGGTGGACGTCCGCTAGAGGGCGTTGTAACCATCAGTGGAGCAAAGAATAGTGCCATCGCGCTTATTCCTGCGGCAATTTTGGCCGAATCTGAAGTTGTTCTGGATAATTTACCGTCCCTTAGTGATGTAGCCGTATACTCCGAAATCTTGCAAGAGCTTGGCGCTAATGTATCCTGGTCAGGCAATCAGATGAGAATTGACCCTTCACGTATTGTATCTATTCCAATGCCCAATGGGCCGGTTAAGAAACTTAGAGCTTCGTATTATATGATGGGAGCTCTGCTTGGAAGATTCAAAGAAGCGACAATAGGTCTTCCTGGTGGCTGTAATTTTGAACCTCGTCCAATTGATCAACATATCAAGGGATTCGAGGCTTTGGGAGCAACAGTTACCAACGAACATGGTTCTATCCACTTATATGCAAAAGAGCTACGCGGTGCGAAGATTTATCTGGACGTATCAAGCGTAGGTGCCACTATAAACATCATGCTGGCGGCTTCACGAGCCAAAGGCTCTACAATTATTGAAAATGCGGCTAAAGAGCCTGAGATTATAGATGTAGCTACCCTATTGAACTCTATGGGCGCTGTTATTAAAGGCGCTGGTACAGAAACCATCCGGATCGAAGGGGTCTCGGAAATGCACGGTTGCCGTCATTCCATTATTCCCGATCGGATTCAAGCAGGAACTTATATGATTGCCGCTGCGGCTACGCGCGGTAATGTGTTGATAGATAATGTTATTCCTAAGCACTTGGAAGCCTTAACAGCCAAGCTTTTAGAGATGGGTGTGGATATTGAAGAGCTTGATGAAAGTATCCGAGTTATAGGTAGAGCTAATTATGAACATGCAGATGTTAAAGCACTGACCTATCCTGGATTTCCTACAGATTTACAATCTCCTATGACAAGTATGCTGACACAGGCAGAAGGGGTTAGTGTGCTTAGCGATTTCGTCTACAGCAACCGCTTCAAGCATGTGCCAGAGTTGGTAAGAATGGGCGCAAAGATTCGTGTTGAAGGCCGATCTGCAATTATTGAGGGCAGTAAACTTAATGCTGCTAAAGTAAAGGCAGCTGATCTGCGTGCGGGTGCAGCCCTTGTCATTGCCGGGTTAACAGTAGAAGATGGTATTACTGAAGTGACCGGCGTAGAGTATATTGATCGTGGTTATGATAATTTAGTGAGCAACCTTCGGCAACTTGGTGCTCATGTTTGGCGTGAGAATGAATAATATTAGGATATCCCGCTTGGAAGGAGTATTAATTTGCGGCCAAACCGCATATTTCCTTCCATTTGGGGTAATACTAACCTAATGAGCATTTTAATAGAATCATATTTTTGCCTAGTAGATAGACTAGGAAGAACTCATTTAAAAATTGAATAGGTGGTTATTACATGGATCTTCAAATTTCCGATCTGGAAGAAATGAAGCTGACCGAGTTATATAAGCTGGCCAAGAAATACCAGATTCCTTATTACGGACAGCTGAAGAAACGGGAACTGATCTTTGCGATCCTTCGGGCACAGGCAGAGCAGAGCGGTCTCATGTTTATGGAAGGCGTACTAGAAATTTTGCCTGAGGGCTATGGATTTCTTAGGCCGATTAACTATTTGCCCAGTGCTGAAGATATTTACATCTCAGCTTCACAAATTCGTAAGTTTGATCTCAGAAGCGGAGATCTTGTGTCTGGTAAATGTCGGACACCAAAAGAAAATGAACGATATTTTGGCCTGCTTCAAGTCAATGCAGTTAATGGCGAGAACCCTGCTAGTGCAGCGGAGCGTCTTCATTTTCCAGCATTAACACCACTTTATCCGCAAGACAAGCTACCGCTTGAAACATCCCCTACTCATTTGTCTACCCGAATAATGGATTTGCTCGCTCCTGTAGGTTTGGGGCAGCGGGGTTTGATTGTCGCACCTCCAAAAGCAGGAAAAACGCTCCTCTTAAAAGAAATTGCCAATAGTATTTCCACTAATAATCCTGAGATTGAGCTCTTTGTATTGCTGATTGATGAACGTCCTGAAGAAGTAACCGATATGCAGCGTTCTGTAAAAGGCGAAGTGGTTGCATCGACGTTTGATGAGCTTCCAGAGAATCATATTAAAGTGGCTGAGCTTGTGTTACAAAGGGCACTCCGTTTAGTTGAGCACAAGAAGGATGTAGTTATTCTTTTGGATAGCATTACGCGTCTGGCGCGTGCTTATAATCTGGTGGTTCCACCATCTGGACGTACACTTAGCGGGGGGATTGACCCGGCGGCTTTTCACCGGCCGAAGCGGTTTTTTGGTTCTGCACGGAATGTGGAAGAAGGCGGCTCATTAACTATTTTGGCAACAGCATTAATAGATACTGGCTCGCGTATGGATGATATTATATATGAAGAATTTAAGGGTACCGGTAATATGGAGCTTCATTTGGACCGCAAATTGGCGGAACGCCGGATATTCCCAGCTATCGATATTCGTCGTTCAGGTACACGTCGCGAAGAAGTGCTCTTGAGCAAAGAAGAACTGGATACGATTTGGGCGATTCGCAAAAATATGAACGAGTCCTACGATTTTGTGGAGGGATTCATCAAAAAGCTGCGTGATACGAAGACTAATGCTGAGTTCTTGGCATCCTTTGACGTTGCTGGGGCAAAAACAACACCAAACGGGACTGCAAGTAACGGGGGTACCTCCAACAGTGGTACAGCTGCTCGTCGTACCACGCGGGCGAAGACACCTTCAGTACCTACAACTTGAGAATCGATAATAAGAGGAGACTAACATGTATTTGGTATATG
The DNA here is from genome assembly GCF_037975345.1 of Paenibacillus sp. FSL P2-0121. Classification (NCBI taxonomy): domain Bacteria; kingdom Bacillati; phylum Bacillota; class Bacilli; order Caryophanales; family Paenibacillaceae; genus Paenibacillus; species Paenibacillus sp. FSL P2-0121. The sequence continues at coordinate 134,493 of NZ_CP150245.1, forward strand.
CCGACGGGCAAGGAAACGTATATGATCATCCCGAACTGTACGGGCTAGCCCGTAGTGGGGATATGATTGTTGAAATGCTGGAGGAAGAATTAATTCCATTACCAGAAGGTGCTACGCTCGTGGGCTTGCCTAGTACACGTGCTGTGGGTATGAATCCTGAGACGGGTGAAATGATGTCTTTGCCGGAAGGTTCGCAGGCTGTCGGAGCGCTGCTGCCGCAAGGCTACACTCGTCTATGTCTTCCTGGTTATGTGAAGACAGATAAGTCTTATAAGCTTCCTCTGTTTGGGTATTCGGCTGTAGTGTGGAAGGATGGCGGGTTCTATGTTGCGGCAGACCCTACCGATAATCCAGAGAAATGGAATCCACTTAATTGTGACAAAGAAGATCTTGAAGTCAGTGTTGGTGAGATGACAGCCAAATATCCTGATAACCGCCTCTATGAGCATCTTTCTAACTGTGCGCTTGGCTATGAATGCCTGACTTCCTCCAATACCTTTTTAGGGCGTTGGGAGGGCGGTGTGCCCGTCTCTTATTCATGTAATGCTGGATGTTTTGGCTGTATTTCTGAGCAACCTGATGATAGCGGCTTTGTATCTCCGCAGACTCGGATGAATTTCCGGCCTACGGTCAACGAAATTTCACAAGTTATGTTGGAGCATTTAAAGACGCCTGAATCGATTATCAGCTTTGGACAAGGCTGTGAAGGGGAACCTTCCACGCAGGCAAAACTTATTATAGAAGCTATTCGTGAAGTGCGCTCGATTACTGATATGGGCTATATCAATATCAACACCAATGCGGGATTAAGCGATCATATGCGAGGAATCGTTGATGCTGGGCTCGATTTGATGCGCGTCAGCACTATCAGTGCCCTTGATGACCATTATAATGCTTATTACAAACCACGCGGTTATACATTGGCCAATGTAGAAAAATCTTTGAAATACGCTGCTTCGCAAGGGGTTTACACATCGATCAATTATCTGATCTTCCCTGGAGTGACTGATCGCGAAGAAGAGATTGAAGCGATGCTGGAGTTTGTAAGACGTACTGATCTTAAGCTTATTCAGATGCGCAATCTAAACATTGACCCGGAGAGTTATTTAGAGTTGATTCCTCCTGCCCAGGGTGAAATCCTTGGGATGAAGACGATGCTTGATATTTTCCGCGATGAACTGCCGGATGTAGTTATAGGCTCTTATACACATGTGCCACCAGCAGATATGGCGCGGGCTAAGCGGCGGGGAATCAATATTTAAGCAGCTAAAATGTAAAAATGAAACATATTGCCCAATTTGATATTTCGTGCTAAAATACCACAGTGTAATCATATAACTCTGGGTCCGCATGAGGCTTAGGGCATGAGAGGTGAAATTCAAAATGCAAGAAGCAATTCAACCAAAGTATAATGTAACTAAGGTAACCTGCGCATGTGGCAACACTTTCGAAGCTGGCTCTGTTAAACAAGAGCTTCGTGTCGAAATTTGCTCCAACTGCCATCCGTTCTTCACTGGCAAGCAGAAGTTCTTGGATGCCGGCGGTCGCGTTGATAAATTTAAGAAGAAATATGGTATCTAATTTGAACAGTCGCTTTGCGGCTTAACGGTTAGATTGAGCCCCCAGTTGTATAGCTGAGGGGCTCATTTTATGTCTTGGAGTTGATTTTTGTCCGAGCGTGAGCTATACTTATCTTCGCCGTGCTAGACGGGGAGGTAGCGGTGCCCTGTAACTCGCAATCCGCTGTAGCGAGGTTGAATTCCTGTTAGAGGTGCTATCGATGTGAGGCCTTGGTTCCTACGGGCTGTGTTGACAGTTGGGTCCTCCGCAATGAGTGCTTATGAACCTGGTCAGGTCCGGAAGGAAGCAGCCATAAGTAAGATTACTCTTGTGCCGGAGGGTGGCCTAACTCGAGCAGTCATGTAGGGTTGCCGCTTGGATCGTAGCCATCAATAACAGGTGCACGGTTTATAATTCTGTTTATCATAGCATCTTTGCCACAAGCAAAGATGCTTTTTGTTTTTGGTCAATAGCCGATGAATATAGTATAATAAATTTGCGACAAATGCCGGGAAAGCGGCAGCTTAAGAGAGGGTAATGCATAGTGGAACATATCGCGCTGTACCGTGCTTGGCGGCCGCAGTCGTTTCAAGACATGGTTGGACAACAGCACATTATCCAAACGCTGCAGAACGCAATTCGTGAACAGCGGGTTTCGCATGCCTATCTGTTCAGCGGTCCGCGGGGAACTGGTAAGACAAGTGCTGCTAAAGTCTTAGCTAAAGCGGTTAACTGTGAACGTGGGCCAGGTCCGGAACCTTGTAACGAATGTCCATCCTGCCTGCGAATCGCTGCGGGTAATGTAATGGATGTGCAGGAAATAGATGCGGCATCAAACCGGGGCGTAGAGGAGATTCGTGATCTGCGTGAGAAGGTGAAGTATGCACCTACCGAGGTGCGCCGTAAAGTGTATATCATTGATGAAGTGCATATGCTGACGACAGAAGCTTTTAATGCTCTATTAAAGACTTTGGAGGAACCGCCGTCACATGCGATGTTTATTCTTGCGACAACGGAACCTCACAAATTGCCGGCGACAATAATTTCCCGTTGTCAGCGTTTTGACTTCCGTAGAGTGGCGTTAGAAGAACAGACCGCCCATCTGACTGCTATTTGTGAGAAGGAAGGGATTACAGCGGATAACAACGCATTGCAGTATATTGCCCGTCTATCTGATGGTGGTATGCGTGATGCATTGAGCTTGCTGGATCAGATTTCATCCTTTACAGATGGTAATGTTACGTACGAGCAAGTGTTAGGAATGACAGGAGGAATTCCCTCCGAGCAATTTGCACGTCTTGCCACTGCCATATTAGAAGGTGATATGGGTCTTCTTCTGGAGCTCGTTGAGCAGCTTATGCATGAAGGTAAAAGTGCAGATAAATGCCTAGAGAATCTCATGTATTATTTCCGTGATTTATTGATGATTAAGATGGTACCCGAGGCCGATCAATTAACAGAGCGGGTGCTGAATCCTGCTGAATTTAAAGATATGGCCACCGCATTTTCTCGGGAGCGTCTATTTCAGATTGTAGATACAATCAATAAATACCTAGGTGAAATGAAATACGCAACACATCCTCAGACACTGTTTGAAGTGGCGCTGATGAAGCTTTGCAGCTTGCAGCAAGAGGTAAGTCAGAGTGCCGCATTTGCTCCGTTAGGTGAAACAAATGCCGGAGTAAGCGCGAATCATTCGAGCATTGACTCTGGTGAACTGGATCTTCTCAAAAGACAGATCGCAGCACTGGAGAAGAAGCTGGAACAGGCAATGCAATCCGGTGGTATTTCCGGAGGAGGGCGTGATGGTGCTCCTGCACCGAAATCGCACGCGGTTCCAACACCGCGGGTTTCTTCAGCCTCCAAAATGCCTCCTAACGTAGATAGGTTTATTGCTGGTAAGGATAGTCCCGATTTTGCAGCTATCTATAAACAGTGGAGCCTTGTCCTGCAGGGAGTAAAAGAGGAAAAGGTAACGGTTCATGCATGGTTTGTAGACGGTGAGCCAGTATCAATTATGGAGGATGCGGTGCTTGTTGCATTCAAGAACACGATTCACCGCGATACTACTGAGAAGCCGGCAAACAGACAGGTTATTGAGAGTGTGCTTGCAGCGCGTCTAGGAAAACCTTATAGACTTGTAACCATGATGCTTCGTGACTGGAATGAAGCTGCCCAGAAGTCTGTGGGACAGACTGGCAAAGAAGAACTGCAATTGGAGCATGAACACGATACTGCAGAAGCTAAACCTGAACCTTGGATTGATGAGGCTATCCAGCTTTTTGGAGAAGACCTTGTTGTCATAAAAGAGTAATATAAACTTACTAGCGCTAATTGCGCATTCCAAAGGAGAGACGATGTATGAATAATATGAACCAAATGATGAAGCAAGTTAAGAAAATGCAGGAGCAAATGCTTAAAGCTCAAGAGGAACTCGGAGGCAAGGTTATTGAGGGTTCATCAGGTGGCGGCGTAGTTACTGTTCAAGTAAACGGCCACAAAAAATTGCTGTCTATTCAAATTAAACCGGAAGCCGTTGATCCGGAAGATGTTGAAATGCTGCAAGATCTTGTAATCACTGCTGTAAATGATGCATTGACTCAAGCTGAAGAGCTTGCTAACAATGACATGGGTAAATTCACTGGTGGAATGAAGATCCCAGGCTTGTTCTAATAGCCCACTCCACTTCAGTCTAAAGGAGAATTATTAATTTGTATTATCCCGAACCGCTAGCTAAGCTGATCGATGCTTTTACGCGTTTGCCCGGGATTGGACCGAAGACAGCCGCCCGGTTAGCTTTTCATGTGCTTAACATGAAAGAGGATGAAGTCATTGATTTTGCAAAAGCGCTAGTAAGCGTCAAACGCAATCTTCACTATTGCTCGGTCTGCTGTAATATTACGGATACGGACCCATGTAAGATATGTCAGGACAAAACTAGAGATCCTTCAGTGATATGTGTGATTCAAGACTCTAAGGATTTGGTGGCTATAGAACGAACCAAGGAGTTTAATGGATATTACCATGTTCTTCAGGGTGCTATTTCACCTATGGAAGGTATCGGCCCTGATGATATTCGCCTGAAAGAATTATTAACCCGTCTGAGTGATGAGAGAGTAAGCGAGCTTATAATGGCGACTAACCCCAACATTGAGGGAGAAGCAACGGCGATGTACATTTCTCGTCTTGTTCGGCCGTTTGAGATTAAAATCACCAGGATAGCTCATGGCTTGCCTGTAGGTGGCGATCTTGAATACGCTGATGAAGTTACTTTGTCCAAAGCGTTGGAAGGCCGTCGCGAGCTATTCTAGCAGCTCTATAGTGGTATTTTTCAAAAAGGAAGCCCTCGGGTTTCCTTTTTTTTGTTCTAAGTTTGTCCCTATCCCGATATGAATGAGAATAACGAGATGTGTATTTTGCATCAGAATTATTCTGAGGAGGAATTGAAATGGGATGGTGGAGAGAGCTGTGGTGGGGAGTGGATAAGGAACAAGGCGCAAAGGAAAGTGAGGGATGGGAAACCCTCTTAGAGGTCCGTAAGGCGCATTCAGAGTGGGAGAGGGCGTACCTGATGTTCGACGAGGCGTTGGGACAGGATCAGATAGATTACGCGATATATATTTTGGAGGCTGCAGAACGTAAATATCAGATACATCTCAAACATGCAAAAAGCTTGGGGTTGAACAGCAGTCAAATATAAGGGCTTATAAATAAATGTATAAGGGGGATCTACATGCTTAGAATGATAGCTATGGGCGTATTGATATTATCCGTTATCTTATTAGGTTTAGTTGTATTTAGAAAAAAGCTGGGTTTTGGGTGGCTAAGTTTATTTGGGGTTCATTTGGTATTGGCTGCACTCGGGATATATGTAGTGAACTTCTCAGGTTTGCTCACGCAGGTGTATATCCCTTTGAACCCTGCAACTATAGGCGCAGTAACGGTTCTTGGGCTTCCTGGCGTGGTTATGTTGCTCGGATTAAGAATAATTTTATTTTAATGCTTGACGTGGCTTTGAAAAATATGATACATTAAGTCTCGCCCGTTTGGACAAGCTGTTGATTAACAACTTGCTGAAATGGTCAAGCAAAAAAAGAAATTAAAAAAATGCTTGACGAAAACAAAGGCGCTGTGATATATTATAAAGGTCGCTGCTGACAAGCAACGACGACGAAAGATGAGACATTGATCTTTGAAAACTGAACAACGAGTGAGTAGGAAATCACGTAAGTGAAATCCAAAATTAGAGAATTAATTTTCTCGTCAGATGTTTCAAAATGAGCATATCGCTCTTTTCAATACTAATTGGAGAGTTTGATCCTGGCTCAGGACGAACGCTGGCGGCGTGCCTAATACATGCAAGTCGAGCGGAGTTGTTTTGAAAGCTTGCTTTCAAAACAACTTAGCGGCGGACGGGTGAGTAACACGTAGGCAACCTGCCCTTCAGACTGGGATAACTACCGGAAACGGTAGCTAATACCGGATAATTTCTTTTTTCTCCTGAGAGAAGAATGAAAGACGGAGCAATCTGTCACTGAGGGATGGGCCTGCGGCGCATTAGCTAGTTGGTGGGGTAACGGCCCACCAAGGCGACGATGCGTAGCCGACCTGAGAGGGTGAACGGCCACACTGGGACTGAGACACGGCCCAGACTCCTACGGGAGGCAGCAGTAGGGAATCTTCCGCAATGGGCGAAAGCCTGACGGAGCAACGCCGCGTGAGTGATGAAGGTTTTCGGATCGTAAAGCTCTGTTGCCAGGGAAGAACGTCCGGTAGAGTAACTGCTACCGGAGTGACGGTACCTGAGAAGAAAGCCCCGGCTAACTACGTGCCAGCAGCCGCGGTAATACGTAGGGGGCAAGCGTTGTCCGGAATTATTGGGCGTAAAGCGCGCGCAGGCGGCTATTTAAGTCTGGTGTTTAAACCTTGGGCTCAACCTGAGGTCGCACTGGAAACTGGGTGGCTTGAGTACAGAAGAGGAAAGTGGAATTCCACGTGTAGCGGTGAAATGCGTAGATATGTGGAGGAACACCAGTGGCGAAGGCGACTTTCTGGGCTGTAACTGACGCTGAGGCGCGAAAGCGTGGGGAGCAAACAGGATTAGATACCCTGGTAGTCCACGCCGTAAACGATGAGTGCTAGGTGTTAGGGGTTTCGATACCCTTGGTGCCGAAGTTAACACAGTAAGCACTCCGCCTGGGGAGTACGGTCGCAAGACTGAAACTCAAAGGAATTGACGGGGACCCGCACAAGCAGTGGAGTATGTGGTTTAATTCGAAGCAACGCGAAGAACCTTACCAGGTCTTGACATCCCTCTGAATCCGCTAGAGATAGCGGCGGCCTTCGGGACAGAGGAGACAGGTGGTGCATGGTTGTCGTCAGCTCGTGTCGTGAGATGTTGGGTTAAGTCCCGCAACGAGCGCAACCCTTAACTTTAGTTGCCAGCAAGTAATGTTGGGCACTCTAGAGTGACTGCCGGTGACAAACCGGAGGAAGGTGGGGATGACGTCAAATCATCATGCCCCTTATGACCTGGGCTACACACGTACTACAATGGCCGGTACAACGGGAAGCGAAGCCGCGAGGTGGAGCCAATCCCATCAAAGCCGGTCTCAGTTCGGATTGCAGGCTGCAACTCGCCTGCATGAAGTCGGAATTGCTAGTAATCGCGGATCAGCATGCCGCGGTGAATACGTTCCCGGGTCTTGTACACACCGCCCGTCACACCACGAGAGTTTACAACACCCGAAGTCGGTGGGGTAACCCGCAAGGGAGCCAGCCGCCGAAGGTGGGGTAGATGATTGGGGTGAAGTCGTAACAAGGTAGCCGTATCGGAAGGTGCGGCTGGATCACCTCCTTTCTATGGAGAATCGTTCTCTGCAATGAGGACATTCAAATCGGAAGCTCAGCTTCCACAATAGAACCTTCGGGTTCGAACACTCACTCGTGTTCAGTTTTGAAAGAGCAAGTCTCTTTCGTATGCGTTTGGTGGCGATAGCGGAGGGGTTCCACACGTACCCATCCCGAACACGACCGTTAAGCCCTCCAGCGCCGATGGTACTTGGACCGAAGGGTCCTGGGAGAGTAGGACGTTGCCAAGCGGACAACCAATTCATTGGTTGATTCACAATGTTATATATGTTATATGGGCTTTTAGCTCAGTTGGTTAGAGCGCACCTCTGATAAGGGTGAGGTCGGTGGTTCGAGTCCACCAAGGCCCACCATATAACATTATAGAGTAATTTTATGGGGCCATAGCTCAGCTGGGAGAGCGCCTGCCTTGCAAGCAGGAGGTCAGCGGTTCGATCCCGCTTGGCTCCACCATAAATTTTTAAATGAATAACTTTTTCAACTTGATCCTTGAAAACTGGATACCGAAACGAATTTGCGTTTTAGAACATCTTTTAGCATCTTGTGTAAACAAGTAAATGTTATTAGTGAGATTTTTCTTCGGAAGAATCAAGGTTAAGCTAATAAGAGCACACGGAGGATGCCTAGGCGCCAGGAGCCGACGAAGGACGTGGCGAACAACGAAACTGCCTCGGGGAGCTGTAAGCAAGCTTTGATCCGGGGGTGTCCGAATGGGGAAACCCAGCTGTGGTAATTCGCAGTTACTCATTTCTGAATACATAGGAAATGTAGAGGCAGACCAGGGGAACTGAAACATCTAAGTACCCTGAGGAAGAGAAAACAATAGTGATTCCGTCAGTAGCGGCGAGCGAACGCGGAACAGCCTAAACCTAAGAGCTTGCTCTTAGGGGTTGTGGGACGTCTCACATGGAGTTACAAAGGAATATGGTAGGTGAAGAGGTCTGGAAAGGCCCGCGATAGAGGTAAAAGCCCTGTAACCTAAACTGTATTCTCTCCGAGACGGATCCCGAGTAGTGCGGGGCACGTGAAACCCCGTATGAATCCAGCAGGACCATCTGCTAAGGCTAAATACTACCTGGCGACCGATAGTGAAACAGTACCGTGAGGGAAAGGTGAAAAGCACCCCGGAAGGGGAGTGAAATAGAACCTGAAACCGTGTGCTTACAAAAAGTCAGAGCCCTATTAATGGGTGATGGCGTGCCTTTTGTAGAATGAACCGGCGAGTTACGTTTAACATGCAAGGTTAAGCCGAGAAGGTGGAGCCGCAGCGAAAGCGAGTCTGAATAGGGCGAATTAGTATGTGGACGTAGACCCGAAACCGTGTGATCTACCCCTGTCCAGGGTGAAGGTGCGGTAACACGCACTGGAGGCCCGAACCCACGTACGTTGAAAAGTGCGGGGATGAGGTGGGGGTAGCGGAGAAATTCCAATCGAACTCGGAGATAGCTGGTTCTCCCCGAAATAGCTTTAGGGCTAGCCTCGGTATAAGAGTAGTGGAGGTAGAGCACTGATTGGGTGCGGGGTCCGCAAGGATTACCAAGCTCAGTCAAACTCCGAATGCCATATACTTATTGCCGGGAGTCAGACAGTGAGTGCTAAGATCCATTGTCAAAAGGGAAACAGCCCAGACCATCAGCTAAGGTCCCCAAGTGTGTGTTAAGTGGGAAAGGATGTGGAGTTGCACAGACAACCAGGATGTTGGCTTAGAAGCAGCCACCATTGAAAGAGTGCGTAATAGCTCACTGGTCGAGTGACTCTGCGCCGAAAATGTAACGGGGCTAAACACACCACCGAAGCTATGGCTAGATACGTATGTATCTGGGGTAGGGGAGCGTTGTGTAGGGGTTGAAGGTGTACTGAAAAGAGCGCTGGACACTACACAAGTGAGAATGCCGGTATGAGTAACGAAAAGATCAGTGAGAATCTGATCCGCCGAAAGCCCAAGGTTTCCTGAGGAAGGCTCGTCCGCTCAGGGTAAGTCGGGACCTAAGGCGAGGCCGAAAGGCGTAGTCGAAGGACAACAGTTTGAAATTACTGTACCACCGTAATCCGCTATGAGCGATGGGGTGACGCAGGAGGGTAGTGACGCGGACTGATGGATGTCCGTCTAAGCAGTGAGGCTGATGTGTAGGCAAATCCGCACATCGATAAGGCTGGGCTGTGATGGGGAGCGAAAATTATAGTAGCGAAGGTCATGATCTCACACTGCCAAGAAAAGCCTCTAGCCAGGAGAAGGTGCCCGTACCGCAAACCGACACAGGTAGGCGAGAAGAGAATTCTAAGGCGCGCGGAAGAACTCTCGTTAAGGAACTCGGCAAAATGACCCCGTAACTTCGGGAGAAGGGGTGCCCCGGTAGTGTGAATAGCACGAGGGGGCCGCAGTGAAAAGGCCCAAGCGACTGTTTAGCAAAAACACAGGTCTGTGCGAAGCCGCAAGGCGAAGTATACGGGCTGACGCCTGCCCGGTGCTGGAAGGTTAAGGGGAGTGGTTAGGGGTAACCCGAAGCTATGAACCGAAGCCCCAGTAAACGGCGGCCGTAACTATAACGGTCCTAAGGTAGCGAAATTCCTTGTCAGGTAAATTCTGACCCGCACGAATGGCGTAACGACTTGGGCGCTGTCTCAACGAGAGATCCGGTGAAATTTTAATACCTGTGAAGATGCAGGTTACCCGCGACAAGACGGAAAGACCCCATGGAGCTTTACTGCAGCTTGATATTGAATTTGGGTACGATCTGTACAGGATAGGTGGGAGCCGTAGAAATCGGAGCGCAAGCTTCGGTGGAGGCGCCGTTGGGATACCACCCTGATCGTATCTAGGTTCTAACCTAGTACCCTTACCGGGTACGGGGACCGTGTCAGGCGGGCAGTTTGACTGGGGCGGTCGCCTCCTAAAGAGTAACGGAGGCGTTCCAAGGTTCCCTCAGAATGGTTGGAAATCATTCGCAGAGTGCAAAGGCATAAGGGAGCTTGACTGCGAGACCTACAAGTCGAGCAGGGACGAAAGTCGGACTTAGTGATCCGGTGGTACCGCATGGAAGGGCCATCGCTCAACGGATAAAAGCTACCCTGGGGATAACAGGCTTATCTCCCCCAAGAGTCCACATCGACGGGGAGGTTTGGCACCTCGATGTCGGCTCATCGCATCCTGGGGCTGAAGTAGGTCCCAAGGGTTGGGCTGTTCGCCCATTAAAGCGGTACGCGAGCTGGGTTCAGAACGTCGTGAGACAGTTCGGTCCCTATCTGTCGTGGGCGCAGGAAATTTGAGAGGAGCTGTCCTTAGTACGAGAGGACCGGGATGGACGTACCGCTGGTGCACCAGTTGTTCCGCCAGGAGCATGGCTGGGTAGCTACGTACGGACGGGATAAGCGCTGAAAGCATCTAAGCGTGAAGCCCCCCTCAAGATGAGATTTCCCAATTAGTAAGACCCCTTGAAGACGACGAGGTAGATAGGTTGGAGGTGGAAGTGCAGCAATGCATGGAGCTGACCAATACTAATCGGTCGAGGGCTTATCCTATACGTAGAATGCAAATTCGTTTCGGATTCAGTTTTCAGGGAGTCAAATTCCTGTTTGGATTGCTGTGGTACTGATATCGTTTGGAGAGATACCCAAGTGGCTATAAGGGGACCCTCTGCTAAGGGGTTAGACTGCGTAAGCGGTGCGTGGGTTCGAATCCCACTCTCTCCGCCATTTTCAATCCATAGCAATACTAATTATTGTGGCGGTGTAGCTCAGCTGGCTAGAGCGTACGGTTCATACCCGTGAGGTCGGGGGTTCGATCCCCTTCGCCGCTACCATAATACCTGGAGGCTTAGCTCAGCTGGGAGAGCATCTGCCTTACAAGCAGAGGGTCGGGGGTTCGATCCCCTCAGCCTCCACCATTTTCATCTTTTAGAATTGCTTTTACACCGTGCCGGTGTAGCTCAACTGGTAGAGCAACTGACTTGTAATCAGTAGGTTGGGGGTTCAAGTCCTCTCGCCGGCACCATTTTTAATTAATGCGGAACCGTGGTGTAGTTGGCCTAACATGCCTGCCTGTCACGCAGGAGACCGCGGGTTCGAATCCCGTCGGTTCCGCCATTTTTTCCACAAAATGAGTGGGAAGTGTAAGACTTTTCCGCTTAATTGTCATGTAATCTTATGGCTCGGTAGCTCAGTCGGTAGAGCAGAGGACTGAAAATCCTCGTGTCGGCGGTTCGATTCCGTCCCGAGCCACCTTTTTTGGGGGATTAGCGAAGTGGCCAAACGCATCAGACTGTAAATCTGCTCACGTACGTGTTCGGTGGTTCGAATCCATCATCCCCCACCATTTATGAGCCATTAGCTCAGTTGGTAGAGCACCTGACTTTTAATCAGGGTGTCGAAGGTTCGAGTCCTTCATGGCTCATCCCAAACAGAAAGTCACCACCTTAGGGTGGTGGCTTTTTTTGTGTTTTTATGTCGTATTATAGTAGCGCGCTGCTGTAGTGATTAACATAATATTAGAGAATATGCTAAAATAGGCGAAAAGAGCAAAAGTGGTGGAGTATGGTGACTATGGATAGCGAAACATTGCGGAAAAAGTTAGAGCAGCTCACCGGAAAGAAAACCGGAATCAAGCAGTTAGGGAGGCAACATTCAGCTTCTCTTTTTAGCCTGGGATTGGAAGCACAAGAACAGCCGGTAATCCATGAAGGTCATCTTTGGGCACCATTATATGAGACTGATGGACGTGTAACCGCTGTCTGGGTGGAATTGGATGGACTTAACTCTTTGGAAATACAATTAGTGAATTATGCAGTTCGAAACTTTGCAATTGCACTAAAAGCTACTGGGGTTAGAGAAGAAGGGGAAGCGGAGGCTCGGCAGCTGGGTATCTGGTTGAACACCGAACTGGAGCAAGAGAAAAATGACTCTGAGATACCCGATGAGATGGCTCTAAAGGGACGTTTATTCGGAGATATGGTTCCATTCCTACTTAGCAGTGAGAATGCACATAGCCCGCAGATCACTTATCGTTCCTTAATGAAGCTGCTGCGCAGCTATTTTGAGAATGAAATTCTGCTTATACCTCTTCAAGAAAAAGAATGGTTAATATTGGCCCGGAAGGAACTACTCACGGGCGGAGATGATAAGGATGAGGAAGAAGAGAGTGTAGATGAAATTCTGGCTCAGACCAGTATGGGCTTACACGAACTGATAGCCAGCGAATGGGTAGGTGTATTCCATTTGGCTGTAGCTCCGGCTATCGTTCCTGTTAAGGGATTGACGGGATCCGTGGCCTTGCTGAGGGAGACTATTGTACTCGGACGTATTTTCCAAGTGGGTGAATATATTCATTTACCTTGGGAGCTGCATTTGGAACGTTTGGTTAACAGCATTCCTGATGCACGGCGTAAACAGTTACTTGGACAGATTGGCGACTATTCTACCGTACTATCGGATAAAGAGATGCTGATGACCCTGGAGACGTTTTTTGAGATGGATTGTAATGTAAGTGAAACAGCCAAGAAGCTATATATTCATCGCAACACGCTTTTATACCGTCTGGACAAGATAAAACAGGAGACGGGTGCCGATGTGCGTAGCTTTGGGGACGCTGCTATTGTGAAGCTTACTATGCTTTTGTATAAAGTGACGAAAAGGAAATAGGTTTTTTGTGAACGTTACAAATAGCCACCGTGTCCCGTCTAGGGTAATATAAATGTACAAGGAAAAAAGAATTTTTCAATTAATCAATAATTAACTCGAGGGGGAAATACAATGGCAGGCGTACGTTTAGAGCATATTTTCAAAAAATACCCGGGTTCAGATAAAGCAACAGTAATGGATATCAATCTTGATATTAAAGATAAGGAATTTCTAGTATTGGTTGGACCATCCGGTTGCGGTAAATCCACAACTTTGCGTATGATCGCTGGTCTGGAAGAAATCTCCGAAGGTAAAATGTACATTGGCGATCGTGTAGTCAACGACGTTGCACCTAAAGACCGAGATATCGCGATGGTATTCCAATCCTACGCCCTGTATCCGCATATGAGCGTATACCAAAACATGGCTTTCGGTTTGAAACTTCGTAAAGTGAAGAAAGATGAAATCGACAAGAAAGTACGTGAAGCTGCTAGAATTCTCGATATCGAGCATTTGCTAGATCGTAAACCAAAAGCACTTTCCGGTGGTCAACGCCAACGTGTCGCTTTGGGACGCGCTATCGTACGTGATCCACAAGTCTTCTTGATGGATGAGCCTCTTTCCAACTTGGATGCTAAACTTCGTGGTCAAATGCGCGCTGAAATCACTAAACTGGTTAAACGCCTTGAAACCACTTGTATCTACGTAACGCATGACCAAACAGAAGCTATGACAATGGGTGACCGTATCGTAGTTATGTATGATGGTATCATTCAACAAGCTGCTTCCCCTGAAGAGTTGTACAATGAACCAACTAACCTGTTCGTAGCTGGATTTATCGGATCCCCTACAATGAACTTTATCAATGGTACTTTGTCCGAAGCAAACGGTTCTATCCGTTTCCGCGCTGAGAACCTTGATGTTGAAGTACCAGGCGGAAAAGCTCAAATCATCCGCAGCAAAGGCTACATTGGCAAAGAAGTAATTATGGGCGTTCGTCCAGAAGATATCCATGAAGAGCCAGTATTCTTGGAAGCTTCCCCGAACACAATCTTTACTTCATTGGTTGATGTAACTGAAAACCTTGGTCACGAAATGCTCCTTTACTTGAGCGGCCTTGGTAAATCTACTGTAATCGCTCGTGTAGATGGACGTTCCACTACTCGCGAAGGCAGCAAGCCAAAATTGGCTATCGATATGAACAAAGTTCACTTCTTCGATAAAGAATCCGAAGTTAACATTCTGTTGGGATAAGATCGCAGGATCTTTTCTCTCTTGATAAAGCCACCCGAAAGGGTGGCTTTATTGTTTAATTAGGGTCGTAATGGATAGGCGTTAAGATTGCATTCACAAGCGTTATCAATTAAGATAGCAGGAGAATTACCTCCGGAATTGTAATGAGATCGCTGTCAACCGGACGCAGTAAGCGGACATATACCGCAGGTGACGAAAGGACGAATTTACATGGCTAAGAAAGTAAAAGTATCTGAATTGGTACAACATTTTCAATTAGAGGTTATTTCCGGCCAGGAAGGTCTAAAACGACCTATTACGGTCGATGACCTGAATCGCCCTGGACTAGAGATTGCTGGTTATTTCGAATATTATCCGGAAGAACGTGTTCAATTATTAGGTAAGACAGAACTCGCATTCTTCTCCATGCTGCCTGAAGCTGAACGTAAAAGTAGGCTTCGTGGAATCTGTAATGACAATACCCCTTGTATCGTAATTACCCGTAGTTTGGATGTGCCACAGGAGTTAATTGATATAAGTAATGAAAAGGGACTTCCTGTGCTTCGTAGCTCGATGGCTACGACTATTTTCTCCAGCCGTTTGACGAGCTTCTTAGAAGGGAGATTAGCCCCTACAGCAACGATTCATGGTGTACTCTGTGATGTATATGGTGTAGGTATGCTGATTACTGGTAGTAGTGGTATTGGTAAGAGTGAGACAGCCCTTGAACTTGTAAAACGTGGACATAGACTGATCGCTGATGATGCCGTGGAAATCCGCCAGACTTCAGATAACCAGCTGCATGGTACAGCCCCTGAGTTGATCCGTCACTTGTTGGAAATTCGCGGAGTAGGTATCATTAACGTAATGACACTTTTTGGTGCGGGTGCTATCCGTAATCATAAACGGATTACACTTGTCGTTAGATTAGAGGCTTGGCAGCAAGACAAGCAGTATGACCGGCTTGGACTTGATGAGGAAACAACGCGGATTATTGATACCGATGTTCCACTTGTAACCATTCCTGTACGTCCAGGACGTAACCTTGCCGTTATTATTGAGGTTGCTGCGATGAACTATCGCCTGAAGCAAATGGGCTTTAATGCAGCCCTGCAGTTTACGAATAAGTTAACTGCGACCATATCTGAGGATATGGACGATCTCGATTAGGAGTGTGAGACAATGTTCCCATTAGCAATAGATCCTATTGTATTCTCAATTGGATCACTGCCTGTACACTGGTACGGGTTAATACTAGGGGTCGGTGCACTCGCGGGATTATTTCTTGCGATCCGCGAGGGCAAACGGTTCGGAATCCCGCAAGAATTCTTTATGGATATGCTGCTACTGGGTGTACCCTCGGCAATTATAGGGGCACGGATTTATTTTGTAGCTTTTAAATGGGACGATTATAAGCATAATCTGATAGACGTCTTTAAGATCTGGAATGGCGGCATCGCCATTTACGGCGCATTAATAGGAGCGATTATTTGCGGAATTATTTATTTCCGTTATAAGGGTTACCCTTTTTGGCGTATTGTTGATATTTGTGCACCTGGACTACTGGCGGGTCAAATGATTGGCCGCTGGGGAAACTTTGTCAACCAAGAGGCATACGGCAGCGTAGTTGAGGAATCTTTTTTACGGGATAAACTGCATTTACCTGACTTCATCGTTAATCAAATGTACATAGGAGATGCTTTTCATCATCCGACCTTCCTGTATGAATCTCTTTGGAGCTTACTAGGGATTGCGTTATTGATGGTTCTCCGTCGTCAGAAGTTTGTACGTGCTGGAGAAATCTTCATGTCTTACTTTATATGGTATTCCATCGGTCGGTTCTTCATCGAGGCTGTGCGTACTGACAGTTTAGCTTTTAACGGAAGTGCAGGACTGGCTTCGTTTATAAACGGCTTATGGAGTCCGATGGAATGGTTAGGTTTTGAACAAGGATATCTGGATCCTGCCTATGGTAATATTCGTATTTCTCAGCTGCTTTCTCTACTTATTATTGTGGCAGCTATATTGCTGATCGTTATTCGCAGAGTAACCGGAGAGCCTAAAGCACATTATTCTGACCCTATCGTATGTACTAAACCGATCCAAGCAGATACTGTAGTGCCAGAAAGCGCAGTAAATACACCGCAGAAAACTCGTCAAGGAACACAACCTGAGCAAGGACAGCCAGCGGATGGAGATAAGAAGGAGCAGTAAAACTTATGATAGAATGCGTTCTTTTTGATCTGGATGGAACGATTGTCGATACGAATGAGCTAATCATTAGCTCATTTATGTACGCGCTGAAGGACAATGGTCTGGCTCCACTGACCAGAGAAGAGATAATTCCGCATATGGGAACAACCCTTCAGCAACAGATGAGAGTATTCTCTGGACTAGAGGATGTAAATGGTACGTTAGAAAAGTCCTATCGTTCTTATAATAATGAGCATCATGATGAGTTAGTGCGTTCCTTTCCGCTTGTAAAGGAGACCATTGAGGAGCTCTCGCGTCGTGGGATCAAACTTGGGATTGTAACTACTAAGATCCGTCCAACAACGATCAAGACCCTGGAAAGGTTCGATTTACTTAAGTACATGGATACGATTGTGACTGTGAACGATGTTACTGAACCAAAGCCACATCCGGAGCCCGTACTGACAGCGGTCCACAACCTTGGTGTTGATCCTCGCAAAACCTTAATGATAGGTGACAGTGCAGTTGATATTCAATCAGCCAAAGCTGCCGGTGTATACGCTGCTGGAGTATCTTGGTCTTTGAAGGGCGAGGATACGCTCCGCAAGTATGATCCGGACTTTATCATCCATAACATGAAGGATATTATAGAAATTATGGAGCGAGGAACGAATGAATCGTGAGAAACGTAACCCGTTATCCAGTAGAAGGTCATAACTCACTTTGGTATATTTACCGTACGGTCAGCCCTTGGAAGGGTGTCCGCAACTTTATTTTTATTCAGATTGCCCGCTATTGTCCGATTCTACCGTTAAAGAATTGGATCTATCGACGGATGCTGGGGATGAAGGTTGGTAAACACACGGCTTTTGGTCTTATGGCAATGGTGGATGTGTTTTTTCCGGAGAAAATAACGGTAGGTGAGAATTCTATTATTGGTTATAACACGACGATTCTGGCGCATGAGTATCTGATCAAGGAATATCGTCTGGGCGAAGTGGTGATCGGTGAAAATGTATTGATCGGCGCGAATACAACGATTCTTCCCGGTGTAACCATTGGAGATTGGGCAGTTATAGCTGCTGGCTCCGTGGTGCACAAAAATGTGGCGGCTGGCTCTTTTGTCGGAGGCAATCCTCTGCGAGAGCTGCGCCCCTCTTCAACGGAAGAACATTCGGAACAAGTGTAAACGATGCTTTTTTAACCCTGCAGTTACATATTGCGTTTTTTTAGCGCAGGTTCTGCAGGGTTTCTTGCGTCTTAGAGAAGATTATTAAGGAAACTTTAAGTTCTTCTTAAGTTTTTAGAACAGATACATTCGATATAATTAGCGTTAGTGATAAGGCGAATCCCACGCTAGGCATTCAGCTTCAAATATCAGAATGTAAAATCAGCAGGTGCAGGCTTCCTGGTATTTTCAGTTTCCACATTCCGCTTAGCGTCTCTATGAACAACCATCATAGTAGAGAAGAGGAATATAATATGAACACTGCGAGACAGGAAAGGCTGCCCCAGCTGGATATTTTCAGAGCATTAGCGATCTTAGGCGTATTGCATGTGCATTCCTCATCTTTTGCCGCTGGAGAGCAGGCACTGCATTCCCCTTATTATTACTGGCTGAACTGGATCAACATTTTCTTTAAATTCGGTACGCCCTCATTTATTTTTCTGAGCAGCTTTGTATTGTTTTATAATTATTATGGGCGTCCTGTGACACGCAGCTTGATTATTAATTTCTACCGTCGTCGATTAAAGTATATTTTATTACCTTATCTGCTAGCCTCTATGGGCTATTACGCACTAACCTTATATGTGAACGGACGATTGACCCAGAACCTCGGTGGCAACCTGTACAGCTTTATTAGAGCGTTATTCTCAGGTTCCGCATATGCGCATTTGTATTTTGTATTTATCAGCATTCAGTTTTATTTGCTTTTTCCAGTACTGCTTAAGCTACTCCAGAGTTCCCGCTTTTTAATTAAATGGGCGGTTCCGCTCGGATTGGCACTTCAGTGGGGGTTTATTTTCTGGAATAAATACGAACTGCACATTGTTGAAAAAGGGAGCCTGGCGATCTCTTATCTGGCTTATTATATGATGGGTGCTTATATCGCAATTCACTTTGAGAAGGTGAAGACTTGGCTGATGAAGCCATGGAGGGGGCTAACTGCCAAGCAAAAAGGATGGACTGCCCTGTTAGTGAGCGGGTGGTTAATTGCAGCCTTTATCCATGTGCAGCTATGGTATGTGGCCCGCCATTTTGGGGTGTGGACGGATTCGCTGTGGTACGAGCTATTATGGAATGTCCATACGATGTTATCAGCATTGGTTCTGTTGTATGCTACATTCCTGATCTATCGTAAGGCCTCTCGCGGGATTGTTGCTTTTTTAACACGTTTGGGTGAACTCTCATTTGCGATATATTTGATTCATCCGCTATTGCTGGCGGTATATCGCAGGTTCCGATATCAGATTCCCCTAGAGTCGCTAACATATGTTTTGTTCATCTACGGAGGGCTTGTGGTCGCACTGGGAGGGAGCTGGCTTATTGTGCAGTTTGCTTTCCGGCGAGTTCCGGGTTCATGGATTATTTTTGGAAGCGTGCCTCGCTCTTTGGAATCCAGTCCGGAGGAAAAGTCAGGTTATATCTCTGAGGAACGGGCAAAGGGGTTCGTGCAGCAGGAGAAATAGCGTTAGAAGAAGGTCTGATACACGCACACGCTAAAACGTGGGGAAGTAGCCTTCATAATATTTGATTAAAAAGGCATCATTTCGATGCGGAGCTTAACAGGAGGAAAGATTATGAGACAAAAAGAAAGAATTCCGCAGCTGGATATTTTTCGGGCGATTGCTATTTTTGCAGTGCTGGCTATTCATGCTACTTCACGAACGTTGGCGGAGACACTAGGTACAAACATGTTTCATCCGTTCTTATTTATTAATAAATTCAGCCAGTTCGCCGTACCTTCATTCATATTTTTGAGTGGGTTCGTGCTCTTCTATAACTATATTGACCGTCCGCTGGGTGGCAAAACGCTAGGAAAGTTCTACACTAGAAGGCTGCTTTATATTATTGTGCCTTATGTAGTATTTTCACTGCTGTATTTTGCGTTAAAAATGAATGCCGGGAATACTTGGGGCTTACCTCCGGGGGAGATGGCTTCTAAGCTATGGAAGTATTTATGGACAGGAACGGCATATACGCATCTGTATTATATTATTATCATTATTCAGTTTTACGTGTTATTTCCGCTTATTTTGTGGTGTTTGCAAAAGGTTCGTCATCTGGCGGCTTGGGCGCCACTGATCGGGTTATTACTACAGTGGGGTTTTGTGCTGCTGAATAAATACATGACCAATCACGGGTATTGGCAGTTATCCAAGGGGAGTCTGGCGATCACTTATTTCTCGTATTTCCTGCTGGGTGCTGGGATTGCAGTGTATTACTCTTCTTTGAAAAAATGGTTAGTGCCTTCACGTGAAGGCTGGCGCGCCGGTAAAGGTCCGGTTTGGATTACGTTGTGGTTGTTATGGATTGTAGCAGGGGTTGTTCATGTTGAGCTATGGTTTAACAATTACACGAAAAAAACTGTCATCAACAGCTTATGGTATGAGGGTTTCTCTAATTTACATGCGCTGCTCTCTTGTGTGGTGCTGTTGCAAATCTCCTTCTTGCTCTATGGGGCGGGTCGTAGCTTGCTGACAAGACTTTTGGTATCTGTGGGAGCATGCTCCTTCGGAATTTATCTATTGCACCCTATGCTGCTGTATTTCTATAGAAAATTACCGTTTCACGGGGGTTCTCTTGCGTACATCGCAGCGATTGTAGGAGGATGGCTTGTTGCGCTGCTGGTTTCATGGCTGGCAGTGGCTCTCGTCTTCCGGTATGTGCCTGCGTCTTGGATTATTTTCGGATCAGGCGCACCAAAGAAAGCAAAAACAGGCTCCATAAGCGCATAGTCTACTGCTAGGTAATATAAAAGCGCCGGTCTCCCGTATATGCGGGTTGACCGGCGCTTTTATATTTTGTCTATTCTCCAGCTTGTTCCCGCTGAAACTCCGCAATAGCTTGATACTGGCTTTCCAGACTACGGTAGACGGAAATATAAATCGGCAGCAGCTGCTTGTACACTTTGGTATGTTCATCAATCGGATCATGCTGGTAAGTTGAACCGATCATGTCGAATACAACATCGAAGGAGTCCACACGGCCCGTTGCGTAAAGACCAAGCACTACTGCTCCGAGGCAGGAGCTTTCGATACTCTCCGGAATGATGACCTCTTGATCAAAAATATCAGACATCATCTGCCGCCAGACTGAGGAGCGGGCGAAGCCGCCTGTAGCCAAAATTTTGCTAGGACGCCCGATTTGCTCTTCCATAGCCAGCAGAACCATATACATATTGAAGATTACGCCTTCTAGTACCGAGCGAATCATATGCTCCTTATGGTGATTCATAGAAAGGCCGAAGAAGGAGCCACGAGCATCAGGATTCCACAGCGGTGCCCGTTCACCAGTTAAGTAAGGATGGAACAGAAGACCACCGCTACCTGCCGGAACTTGTTCCGCGATGCGCGTTAGAACCTCGTAAGGGTCAATGCCAAGACGTTTGGCGGTTTCGACTTCAGAAGCAGCGAACTCATCCCGTACCCAGCGGAACAACATACCGCCGTTATTAACGGGCCCTCCGATCACCCAATGTTTTGGGGTTAAGTTATAACAGAAGGTCCGTCCTTTAGGGTCGGTAAGCGGGTGATCCACTACGGTGCGAATCGCTCCGCTTGTTCCAATCGTAGCAGCCACTACACCGGGTTTAATCGCGCCTACGCCAAGGTTGGACAAGACACCATCACTGGCTCCTACGACAAAAGGTGTCGTGGGGAGCAGTAACAGCTCCTCTGCTAGACCGGGAAGCAGGCCTTGCATGATCTCTGTGGTGGGAACAAGCCGTGAGAGTTGATCTGGTGAAATATGGGCTATCTCCAGGGCCTCTTTATCCCACTCCAAAAGTTCAAGGTTGAGCATGCCTGTAGAAGAGGCAATGGAATGATCGATGATGTATTCGCCGAACAGCCGAGCGAATATGTATTCTTTTATAGAAATGAATTTATAGGCTTGTTGGAACAACTCAGGCTGCTCATCCCGAAGCCACATTAGCTTGGTAATCGGTGACATAGGATGAATAGGCGTTCCTGTGCGCAAGTACAACTCATGTCCGTTAAACTCGTTCTTCAGGCGAAGTGCAGACCCGGCACTACGGTTGTCAGCCCAAGTGATGCAGGCAGTAAGTGGTTTACCCAGCTGATCAATTGCAATGACACTGTGCATGGCTGAACTGAAAGAGACGAATAGGATCTTATCTGGAGATACGGCGCTTTGCCGCATGACATTAGAGAGGGTATGAAAGACTGCACGTAGGATTTGCTCTGGGTCCTGCTCCGCTATAGAAGGGGAGGGTTGATGCAAGGGATAACCCATATTCGCTTGTGCAACTATGGCTCCATTCTCCTCGAAGAGAACTGCCTTTGTACTTGTAGTACCAATATCAACGCCAATCATATAGGATTTAGTCAAGCGTTAGCCCTTCTTTCTAGGTGAAAGTATATTTTTAGAACACCAATTACAAAATTATGAAGTACAATCGTATTAGCTCATTATAGTATTCGATAAGCGGGGAGGCAAAAATAAAGAAAATGCCAAACGCTCAACTAAGGGTTTGATTGACGAAAAAGCAGTGAACATGATACGATATTGAAAATACTTTAATTTGCTACCACTTTACCATAGTAAAGTAAACATAAACAGTATCTAATGATAACTGACGAGGTGAACAATGAAGATGTCCAAACCAAAGGGATTTGAGAAGCCGTCTGGCGTTCGGGACTATCTGCCCCGGGCCGTAACGAAATTGCGCAAAATTGAGAACGATGTACTGCATTGCATGAGTCGCTGGGGATATCAGCAAATGATGACTCCAACGTTGGAATATTACGATACAGTTGGCGTGGCTAGCTCTACGTCCGACCAGAAGCTCTATAAATTACTTAACAATCGTGGTCAGGCTTTGGTGCTTCGATCAGAAATGACTGCCCCGGTTGCCCGTGTTGTTGCCTCTCTATTAAAGGATGAGCCACTGCCATTGCGTCTGTCATATCACGCGAATGTATTCCGTGCCATTGAGGAAGAAGCGGGGCGGGAAGCGGAGTTCTTCCAGACAGGTGTAGAGCTGGTAGGTGATGATTCACCTGAAGCTGATGCGGAGGTAGTTGCGCTTGCTATTTCTTCGCTGCAAGCCGCGGGTGTGAAGTCTTTTAAGATCGCTATGGGGCATGTAGGCTTTCTAAATGGGTTATTTCAAGAGGCACTTCCTGAACTGCCTGAGGCTCAAGAGGAGCTGAAAAGTCATTTGCTGGGCCGTGACTATGTTTCTTTCCGGGAGACTTTACGGCGGCTGGATCTTACAGAAGCGCAGAAGAACGAACTGGATGGGCTGCTGCGTCTGCGCGGAGGCAAGGAGATTTGTGGACAGGCGCTAGAGCTGAGCAATCATCCGCTCGCGCGTCATTCGATTGATCATTTGTGCAAGGTGTGGGAGGTGCTGGTCTCTTACGGCGTATCACAGCATGTACTGATTGATCTGACGATGATCGGGGACTTTTCCTATTATACTGGCATGACTTTTGAAGGTTATGCAGCGGAATTAGGATTTCCGGTATGCAGTGGTGGTAGATACGACAATCTGCTGCAACAGTTTGGGCGTCCGATCCCATCCACAGGATTTTCCTTAAAAACGAATCGCATCCTGGATGGTGTAACTGGAGTGGTCGAAGAGGAAGAGCTGCCTATTTTGATCCAATATGATGCGATTCGCAGAAAAGAAGGCTTGGAAGAGGCAACACGCCTGCGGTCAGAGGGTCATGCAGTCGTTACTAGACTTGCTGCAGGTCCAGAAGAGCTTGAAACGGTGAAGCGTTTGGATACGGACACGGTTGAAGCAGAGGGTGTACGGTACGGTGAGATCTATACATTCGTATCTTTTGTAAGTGAGCATGGCTGAGGATATCGCTAGTACAAAAAGCGATTAACATAAATTTTGCATGGAGATGGAAAAGGAGGCAACTTAACAATGGCACAGATATTGAAGGTGGCTATGCCAAAAGGCCGGATTTACGAAAAGGCTGCTGAGCTGTTCCGCCAGGCAGGTCTTCCGATTCCACCGGACGGTGAGGCATCACGCAAGCTTGTTATTCCGCTGCCTGAGGCAGGGATGGAGTTTATATTGGCGAAACCAGTAGATGTACCTACATATGTAGAATATGGCGTGGCGGATATTGGTATCGTGGGCAAGGATGTTTTGCTGGAGGAAGATCGTGATGTATACGAGCTGCTTGATCTTGGCATTGCCCGCTGCCGGATGTCGATCATCGGATTGCCGAACTGGCAGCCGGGAATTCAGCAGCGTGTAGCGACGAAATATCCGAATGTAGCTTCAAGGTATTTTAGGGAGCAGGGCCAACAGGTCGAGGTAGTGAAGCTGAATGGATCCATCGAGCTTGCACCACTGATTGGTCTGGCCGATCGTATTGTGGATATGGTAGAGACCGGGCAAACGCTGCGGGACAACGGATTAATCGAAATGAAGAGTATATTCGAAATTACAAGCCGCCTGGTGGCAAATCGTGTGAGCTATCGGATGAAAAATGAAGAGATACAGCAACTGTGTGACCGACTACAGGCAGTTATAGGGCAACCTAATTTGCGGTAGGCGGCAACAGATGTTAGGGGTAAAGGGAGGAACCAGCGATGAAGGTTGTGTCGAGCAAGGACTTTAAGCTAGAGCGGGAAGTGGAGTATGGTACGCCAGAGCAAAATCAGGCGGTAAAGGAAATTGTGGCCGCCATTAAAAAAGAAGGAGACACAGCGCTTCTTCGCTATACGGAGCAATTTGACCGGGTTGCACTTACGCCGAATCAACTGCGGGTAACGCCGGAAGAGCTTCAGGCAGCGTATGGCCGAGTAGAGCAATCTTTCGTATCTGCCATTCAAGCAGCTGCAGCCAATATCCGGGCGTTCCATGCCAGACAGAAACGGAATTCATGGATGGATTTGCAGCCGGATGGCACGATTCTGGGGCAGATTATTCGTCCGCTGAAGCGGGTAGGGGTATATGTACCTGGTGGCAAAGCAGCTTATCCCTCCTCGGTGCTGATGAACGTGATCCCAGCACAGATCGCGGGTGTGCCGGAGATCGTCATGGTGACTCCGCCATCCACCGGCGGTAAAGAAGGGATTGATCCTTACATCCTGGTTGCTGCTGCAGAAGCAGGTGTGAATGAAATCTACCGTGTGGGCGGAGCGCAGGCGGTAGCTGCTTTGGCTTTTGGGACGGAGAGCATAGCGCCGGTAGATAAAATATGTGGGCCCGGCAACATATACGTTGCGCTGGCTAAACGCGAGGTATATGGCGCCGTGGATATCGACAGTATCGCGGGTCCAAGCGAAATTGTCGTGCTGGCAGATGAGACCGCTGAGCCGGCTTATGTCGCAGCGGATCTGCTCTCGCAGGCCGAGCATGACGAGATGGCCTCGGCGATTCTGGTCACGCCATCGCAGAGCC
Source organism: Paenibacillus sp. FSL P2-0121 (assembly GCF_037975345.1). NCBI lineage: Bacteria > Bacillati > Bacillota > Bacilli > Caryophanales > Paenibacillaceae > Paenibacillus > Paenibacillus sp. FSL P2-0121. The sequence goes on from NZ_CP150245.1 coordinate 159,581, forward strand.
TGGCGGATAACGTGGCGGCCGAAGTGGAGCGTCAGCTGCAAGAGCTGCCGCGTCAGGCGATCGCCCGTTCTTCGGTAGAGAATTACGGCGCGATCATTGTTGTGGAATCTATGGAGGAAGGGATCTCCGTAGTGAATAGACTGGCACCAGAGCATCTGGAGATTGTTGTCGAAGATCCTATGGGCCTCGTAGGCAGCATTGAGAATGCTGGAGCCATCTTCCTGGGAGCGTATAGCTCCGAGCCCGTGGGTGATTATTTTGCAGGGCCAAATCATATTATCCCAACCAATGGGACCGCACGTTTCTCGTCACCAGTGGATGTGGATGATTTTATTAAAAAATCAAGTCTGATCTATTACAGTAAGGAAGCACTCTTGCGTGATGGGAAGACCATTATAGAGCTGGCACGTCGCGAAGGCTTAGAAGGCCACGCACGAGCCATTGAGATTCGACTCAAGAACGAAGGAAAAGGTGGAGACGGATATGGAGAACAATAACGAACAGGCCCTGCGCCAAGCTGGATTAAGCCGTAAAACAAACGAGACGGATATAAAGTTGTCTCTTAACGTAGATGGAAGTGGAGTTTCAGAGCTGGAGACGGATGTTCCTTTTCTGAATCATATGTTGGATCTGTTCACGAAGCACGGACAATTTGACCTGTCTGTACAGGCGCGTGGAGACATCGAGATTGATGACCACCACACGGTTGAAGACATTGGGATCTGCCTAGGGCAGGCACTGCACGAAGCACTGGGTGATAAAAAAGGAATCAAACGTTATGCGAGTGTTTTTGTACCGATGGATGAGGCGTTGGCGCAGGTTGTGATCGATATCAGCAATCGCCCGCACTTTGAATATCGTGCAACCTATCCTTCACAGCAGGTGGGCAGCTTTTCGACGGAGCTTGTTCAGGAGTTCCTGTGGAAGTTCGCGCTCGAAGCACGGATTACGTTACATGTTATCGTACACTACGGTTCTAACACACACCACATGATTGAGGCTGTATTCAAAGCGCTTGGACGGGCGCTGGATGAAGCAACTTTGATTGATCCCCGTGTGAAGGGTGTGCCTTCTACGAAGGGAGTGCTGTAGGATGACTGTTGCAATCGTCGATTATGGCATGGGCAACCTGCACAGTGTGAGTAAGGCGGTAGAACGTCTCGGTTATGAGTGTGTAGTGACGGGTGATGCCGAGCAAATTCTCGCTGCTGATAGTGTCATTCTGCCAGGTGTCGGTGCATTTGGCGATGCGATGGGGCATTTGCGGGAGAATGGTTTGGATCTTGTCGTCAAACAGGTAGCCGCTGGAGAGCAGCCTCTGCTTGGGATCTGTCTTGGCATGCAGCTGTTGTTTAGCACCGGTGAAGAGCATGGCAGCCATGAGGGGCTAGATATTCTCTCGGGTTCAGTGGTGCGGTTCGCTCCTAGAGATGGCTATAAGGTGCCGCATATGGGGTGGAACAAGCTCAGCTTTAGACAGCCGGAGAATCCGCTTTTTGTTGGCCTTGAGGAGGGGCATGTGTATTTTGTCCACTCTTATCACGCGCTTGTAGCAAAAGAGAGTGATCTGCTGGCTGTCACGGATTATGGTTACCCAGTCACGGCTATTGTCGGGCAAGATAATGTGTTCGGTATGCAGTTCCATCCGGAAAAAAGCGGAGAGCTGGGAATCAAGCTGTTGGGTAATTTTTTGAAGATTAAGAGAGAGCGGGCGTAAGCCACGCTATAAATATAATGTAACGAAAGTGGGGAGCGCCAAATGTCTTCTTTTATTGTATATCCGGCGATTGATATCCGGGATGGAAAATGCGTCAGGCTGCAGCAGGGGGATTACAATCAGGAAACGATATACAATGATAGTCCACTAAAGGTGGCAAAATCATGGGAAGAGCAAGGTGGAAAGTTCATTCATTTGGTGGACTTAGATGGTGCGAAAGCGGGTCATCCTGTGAACGATGCGATTATCGGTGCTATTGCTGCTAATGCTAACGTTCCTGTGCAGGTGGGTGGCGGTCTTCGCAATCTTGCGGACGTAGAGAAATTGCTCGGACTTGGCGTTAGCCGCATTATTATCGGTACTGCTGCGATTAATGATCATGCTTTTACCGAAGAGGTATTGGCAAAATACGGCGATAAAGTCGCGATCGGCATTGATGCGCGCAACGGTTATGTTGCGACACACGGCTGGCTGAACACCTCTGAAGTACGTGCTGAAGCTCTTGCCAAGGAATTGGCGGCAAAAGGAGCCGAGACATTCATTTACACCGACATCTCCCGCGACGGGATGATGCAGGGACCGAACGTGGACGGTATCCTGTCCATGGCGCAGGCCAGCGGTAAAACTGTGATCGCGTCCGGCGGAGTCACCAGTCTTGATGATCTGTTGCGTCTGAACGTGCACAGCGGCAGCGGTGTAGGCGGAGCTATTGTTGGCAAGGCGTTATATACGGGCAATATTGATCTTTCTGGAGCTTTGCGAGCGCTTGGGCAGAAATAGCGTTGGGCGAGCGCGCTAATTGATGAGCGGATGAACAAAAAGACGACATGAGCTAGCCAAGGAATAGTGGATCAATGAAACAGACAGAACCAACGGTTAAAGAAATAGACTTAACAGTAACGTAGTGAACAAAAATCACTAAATCACCAAACTAATTAATAAACGAGCGAATGAACAAAAAGACAATAGATGAACTATTAAATGAGCAGTGGGTTAAAGAAATAGACGTAACAGTAAATGAGTAACTAATAATAATTAAATGAACGCCCAGAGAAGCAAACTAGCAAAAGTTAAACGAACAAACGAACAAACGAACAAACGAACAAACGAACAAACGAACAAACCAGCAAACCAGCAAAAGGGCTTAATAACAAAGCAACAAACCAACAAAAGAGCTAAAACAAACCAGCTGGCCAATAAAGCAACAAACCCAACTAGCTAATGTGTTTTCACTTTGCAAAAATCTCATCTCATTACGAATGGCATAACGACTTGAGCGCTGTTTCAACGAGGGATCCGGTGAAATTTTAATACCTGTGAAAATGGAGGTTACCCGCTAGCTAAAACCCGCTGCACAATCTGCTACAATAGGCGTAATGAGGCGGCGGGAAGGGTATTTTTCCTCGGATGATGATTTAAGTGTACTTTATACAGCTATTTTTCACATTTAGAGCTGATTAGCTAATTTAGTTGTATTTCGTGCAGCTATAACTCAGAGATGAGTTGCTTTATAAGCTTATCCCCAGATTTAGTTGTACGAAATGCAGTTAAAAGAGTAGCTTGCAAAAAGGTTGATAAAATAACTGCACGTTGTGCAACTAAATACTCGTGGGCTTGCAGGTGGCGTGAGCCCTTCCGACCACATAAGGGCCAAAACCGCGGAACATGAAGGTGTTATGGGTCAAGGAAGCGGCTACGAAGGGGTTAGCGATCATAGCACATGTTCAGCCGTGTGGGCTATGGTTCAGCCGGATGGACTATGATCCGCCATGCCTTCAATCGAGGTTTCCAAAGGGCAGGGGCCTTTGGGCTCCCCCTGGGCTAAGAGGGCTTTAGGGGGACGGACACACTTTAGGTGCTTGAAACGCTTTTTAAAGAAAGGGGGATTTCATAATGTTAGCAAAACGTATCATCCCCTGTCTTGACGTTAAGGATGGACGGGTAGTCAAAGGCGTTAACTTTGTGAATCTGCGTGATGCTGGAGATCCGGTAGAGCTAGCGGCGCTGTATGACCGCGAGGGCGCAGATGAGCTTGTGTTTCTCGATATATCGGCTTCCGTAGAAGGTAGAGCAACGATGATCGAGGTTGTGCGGCAGACCGCTGGTGAGATTGCCATTCCTTTTACAGTGGGTGGAGGGATCTCTACAACTGATGATATGAAAAGGATTCTTCGTGCAGGCGCAGACAAAATCGGCATTAATACGGCAGCCATCACTAATCCTCAGTTAATTTTGGACGGTGCTCGCCGATTTGGCTCCCAGTGTATTGTAGTAGCGATAGATGCTAAATATAATGAGGCTTTTGGTGAATGGGAAGTGTACACTCATGGCGGGCGTAAGCCCACCGGCATCCGTGCTCTGGCTTGGGCTAAAGAGGCTGAGAAGCTGGGCGCAGGTGAGATTTTGCTCACTAGCATGGATGCAGATGGCACAAAAGACGGCTTCGACCTGAAGCTAACCTCGGCAGTATGCGATTTGCTCAGTATTCCTGTGATTGCTTCTGGCGGCGCTGGGAAGAAGGAGCATTTTTACGATGTATTTACGGAAGGGAAAGCCGATGCGGGACTTGCGGCGACCATTTTTCACTATAAAGAGATTGCAATTAATGATTTAAAGGCAGATTTGAAGCAAAAAGGGGTAGAAATCCGATGAGCGAAACACAAAACAATACCACATTAAGCCAAAAAGAAGCTCTGGCAGGCATTCTCTGGAATGAAGCGGGTCTGGTGCCTGCCGTTGTTCAGGATGCTAGCAGTTTAGAGGTACTGATGGTTGCTTATATGAACTCCGAATCGTTACAGCTCTCACTGGAGAGTGGCCAGACTTGGTTTTGGAGCCGCTCGCGCAGCGAACTTTGGCATAAAGGCGGAACCTCAGGCAACACACAAGCTATTACCTCCATATCCTATGATTGTGATAGCGACACACTACTCGTGAAGGTTGTTCCTGAAGGACCAGCTTGCCATACTGGAGCTACGTCATGCTTTTTCCGTGAGATTCCTTTGAATAACCCAACAACGGATGCTTCGAAATCAGTGTCTAGTCTGACGGATGGTGAGCGTTTTGCTGTTCTTGGTGAGCTGGAGCGTGTGATTGCTGAACGGGAAGTGGAACGCCCGGAAGGCGCGTATACCACTTATCTGTTTGATAAAGGCGTGGATAAGATCCTCAAAAAGGTAGGCGAGGAAGCTTCCGAGACCATAATTGCCGCCAAAAATAAAGATAACGCCGAGCTGCGCCTTGAGGTCAGTGATCTGATCTATCATCTGTTGGTATTGCTGCAAGAGCGCAAGCTTCCACTGGATGAGATTATGGAAGAGTTGAGTACCCGTCACGAACGCCCACGCCGGGATCAGTACTAAGGGAGGACTGAGTGATGCATATTGATTACCACACGCATCATGAACGCTGTGGCCATGCCGTGGGTAAGCTTGAGGAGTATGTACAGCGCGGGATAGAGCTTGGACTTCAGCAGCTGGGATTATCCGACCACTTGCCGCTCATCCACGTAGATCCCGCCAGCTATTATCCAGAAATGGCTATGCCAATGGCTGAGCTGCCTCGTTATGTGGAGGAATGTCTAACCTTAAAGGAGCGTTACCGTGGAGTCATAGATCTGCGGGTGGGGCTGGAAGCCGATTATATCGAAGGCTATGAAGAGCAAATTCGCGAGATTTTGTCGCCGTATCCATGGGATTATCTTATAGGTTCTGTACATTTTCTTGGGGAGTGGGATATTACGGATCACCGCCAGGTTCATGGTTGGGAAAGCAGAGATGCGCTAGAGGTGTATCGTCTTTATTACGATGCGGTAAAGAAGTCGGCGTTATCGGGATTATATGATATTATAGGACATATGGATGTTATTAAACGGTTCGGTTATGGTCCACAAACACCGGAGGGCAAGGCTGAGGTGAGGGCGCTAGAGCTAGAGACCTTAAAGGTTATAGCGGATAGCGGAATCGCCATGGAGCTGAATGCTTCCGGACTTACGAAGCCTTGCGCTGAGATGTTCCCGGCGGAGCATCTGCTACAGGAGGCCCTAAAGCTCGGCATACCGCTGACATTAGGCTCTGATGCACATGATCCTACCAAGCTGGGGGACGGGCTGCAAGAGGCGCGTAGTATGCTTTGGCACACTGGTTTTCGTGAGCTGGCTATATTTGAGGGACGCCGCCGTACCACTGTTCAGTTCAAACTATAATAATTTATAATCCGCAGGAGGGTATTATGCATCATCAACAATTACGTATTTTTTCCGGTTCGTCGAATCCAAAGTTAGCGGCTGATATTGCGGAGCGACTTGGTGTTGAATTGGGGCAGATAAAGCTGACCCGCTTCATGAGCGGCGAGATTTACGTGCATTACGAAGAAAGCATCCGGAACTGCGACGTATTTTTGGTGCAATCCCTTTCGCATCCCATTAATGAGATGTTCGTGGAGCTGCTGGTGATGATAGATGCTGCCAAACGGGCTTCAGCTCGTACAGTGAACATTATTGTGCCGTATTATGGATATGCTCGGCAGGAGCGGAAGTCCGCACCCCGTGAGCCGATCTCGGCTAAGATGGTGGCTGATGTGCTGACGACCGCTGGAGCAACCCGCGTAATCACCATCGATTTGCACGCAGCGGCGATTCAAGGCTTTTTCAACATTCCGGTCGATCATCTGACTGCACTCGATTTGATCAGCAGCCATTTGAAAGCCAAGGCAATGTCTGATCTGGTCATTGTTTCCCCGGATGCAGGGCGTGCGTCTATGGCTGAGAAGCTGGCGAATAAGCTGGATTCACCTTTTGCCATTATGATCAAGAAGCGCCCAGCCCATAATGAATCGGTAATCACTCATGTCATTGGTGATGTCGAGGGACGGACACCTATCATTATTGAGGATCTGATCGATACTGGGACGACCATTGTGAATGTGGTAGAAGGTCTGAAGGAGAGAGGTGCGAAGGACAGTATTGTCTGCGCGACGCACGGATTATTCTCAGGGCCCGCGCTACAGCGGCTTGACCATCCTTCTATTCAGGAAGTGGTTACGACAGATTCTATTGCACTACCTGATGACCATTCAAGTCGGTTTACAGTATTATCTGTTGCACCGATGCTTGCTCAGGCCACACACATCATCCTCGAGGGTGGTTCGATCGATAAGCTATTTAGAGACGCGGGAATTTAATTCCCCGTCTTTTTTATTTTTTGTCAAAAAAGATGTTGTAAGCAGAGTGGTAGAGTCTTTCTCAACTTGAGATTCTCGCTGTCACATGTGGTATACTGTGTGGAGATACCCGCGCCCAATAAGGGAACGGAATAGCGATTAAGGATGGAGCTCCGGCATACCCCATAGGGCGCCGCCCTCCTATTTTTCGTTAGTATAAGGAAGCTTCTTATAAGGGAGGTGCCTTGCTTCCATGATTGAGAGAACTTCAGAGTATGAACTGGGGAATGATAATGTGATTCCTGTAACTCTGAATGCCAATTTTTTCTTTGAAAGAGCCGTTCGGTCCTTGGATCGCTTTCAATATGATAAGGCATTAAAGAATTTTCGCAAAGCTGTAGAGTACGAGCCGGAGAATCCGGTCAATCATTGCAACGTGGCTGGCGTATTATCAGAAATGGGTAATTATGAAGCGTCCAACGACATTTTAACCCATGTACTGGAGAATATTGATCCGGCAATGACGGAATGTTATTTCTATATGGCTAACAACTTCGCCAATATGGAAAGCTATGAGGAGGCAGAACGCTCACTCGTCACTTATCTCGAAGAAGATGTGAACGGTGAATTTCTGGCCGAATCGGAAGAATTGATGGAGCTGCTGCAATATGAGCTGGACCGTCCTGCTCCACTTATCCGGATTAGAAGCCGGGAAGGTGTAATAGAGCATGAGCGAGCCCGAGCACTGTTGGAGGAGGGCAAGTTTACACAAGCCGTCACTTTGCTTGAAGAGATTGTGAGCAATACGCCTGACTTCCTGGCGGCACATAACAACCTAGCCCTAGCGTATTTTTATATGGGTCGTTTTACCAAAGCTAAGGAATGTATTATGCGGGTGCTGGAGCTGGATTCCGGGAATTTGCATGCACTCTGTAACTTAGCGATCTTCCTTCAGTATGAAGGTGACCGCGGGCAACTGGATGGATTGTTACACCTTCTGGAGACCACCATTCCGTTTCATCAGGAGCATCTGTTCAAAATGGCCACCACCATGGGGATTCTGGGACGCCATAGAACCGCCTATGGCCATTTTAGACGTCTGTTGAAGGATGAAGAGGTCGGTGGCGACGCCAGTCTCTATCATTACTGTGCGGCAGCTGCCAGCAATAGTGGCCTGTATACAGAAGCCCAACGCTGCTGGCAGAAGGCGGCTAAGCTCGATCCGGAATCGGCTGTGCCGAGATTTTTTCTGGCTCAGCTGCAGCAGGCGCAGGGGGAAGGTAAAACGCTGTCGCTGGTCAGCTACAACTATCAGCTTCCTTTTCAGGAGCAGCTGAAGCTGTGGAAGGACAACAAGGGCAGCTTTACCGAAGAGGTGCGGAACAATCCGCTGCTTCGCTCTTCCTTCTTCTGGGCGCTCCGCTACGGGGATGCCAATACGAAGCTTCAGGTTACAGAAGCTCTGCGGTGGATCGAAGATGAAGAGATGTCCGAAATTCTGCAAGGACTTCTAAAGCAGCAGCCCTTGCAGGAAGAAAAGCTGCAAGAAGCGGCACTTCTTAGTCTGCAGCGGCTGATTGGAAGTGTTCCTGAAGAGAATGTGCTTCAGGAAGTCAAAGAAACCTCTTCCCCGCGTCTGAAGGGACTGCCGGAATGGAGAGAGGATTGGCAGAAAGTTATCGACCAGACCCTTAGTATGATGGATCGAAGATATGATGCAATCCACAAAAAAGATGCTGAATTACTGTGGAAGCAATTTCTGAGCAGCCTTTATCCGGATGTTCCGTTTATCCGTCATGCGAATGGCTGGTGTGCTGCCTTAGAATATCTAATTGCTAAAACGCATAACCTGCCGGTCACCTACCGTGAAGTAGCCCAGCGTTACAATGTTTCCGTTTCTATGGTCAGTCGTTATGCTCGGCGCATAGATGAGGAATGTAGTTTCGAGGGAAGTGTGAGCGACAGCCTTCCGCCATTTACCGAGAATATCTAAATCGATCATGTAGTATTTCGTAGAAACGGAGCCCTTTTTATATGTCTTGCGTAACGCTAATGTTCCTTATAGGGGCACCGAAGGCGGCTATGCTTGCCAAAAAAGGGCCCGTTTCTTCTAAATAAACCCTATTGTGAGGAGGCCACTGTTATGTACAAAACGATTGTAATCGGAACAGGCCCAGCCGGGCTTACTGCTGCAATTTATTTGGCACGTGCCAACCTAAACCCACTTGTGATTGAAGGTATGCAACCAGGTGGACAACTGACAACGACAACAGAAGTCGAGAACTTCCCAGGCTTTCCTGAAGGAATTCTAGGCCCGGATTTAATGGACAACATGCGCAAGCAGGCTGAACGTTTTGGGGCTGAATTTAAGAATGGTTGGGTGGATTCAGTTGATTTTTCACAGCGTCCATTTAAAGTGACTGTAGATGGATTGGGAGTATTAGAGGCGGAGTCAGTGATCATCTCAACCGGCGCATCTGCCAGATATTTAGGAATCCCCGGGGAGCAGGAGAATGTGGGCCGTGGGGTCAGCACTTGTGCTACTTGTGACGGATTCTTTTTCCGTGGCAAAAAGATTATTGTCGTCGGTGGTGGAGATTCTGCGATGGAAGAAGCCAGCTTTTTAACCCGATTCGCTTCCAATGTAACATTGGTTCACCGTCGTGATGAGCTTAGAGCTTCGAAGATTATGCAGGCTCGCGCACGGGATAACAGTAAGGTATCGTGGGCTCTTAACCGTACACCGCTTGAGGTTACAACCGACGAGTCTGGCGTTAAGGGGCTGACGGTTCGCAACAATGAGACGGGAATTGATGAACTCATCGAAGCGGACGGAGTGTTTGTCGCGATCGGGCACACGCCGAACACCGGATTTTTAGGGGGGCAAATTACGACCGATACCAACGGCTACATTGTGGTCAACCCTGGAACGACAGAAACGAACATCCCGGGCGTATTCGCTTGTGGCGACGTGCAGGATACCCGTTATCGTCAGGCAATTTCCGCAGCGGGATCTGGCTGTATGGCAGCAATGGATGCTGAGAAGTACCTAGAGGGCACGATGGTGCATGACTGGAGCGAAACACTGGATAGTTAATTTTGCGAGAAATCGTAGTCGATGACATATAAGCAGGTTATCCTTTTTCTAAAGGGTTGCCTGCTTTTTTCAATATTGGCGGGGCCGTGTCCAGATATTAAATATGTTGTTTATTTATTACCGCTCGGAAGTTAAAATAACTGTAACAATGTCTTTATAAAAAGACTTGCGCATTTTAAAAATACGTTTACAATGAAGATATAATGTTAACGTGAACAATTTACACAAACCCTATTATAAACAATAATTTTAAGTTTAAAATATTTATTAAGAAATCGACCGATTGAATAAATGTTCACGTTAAACTTTGTGTAACTCCCATTCGAACTTAAAGGAGAGCAGCAAACCTCATGAGTAAAAAATTCATGGATGAGAACTTCCTATTGTCGAGCGAGACCGCAATTAAGCTGTTTCATCATCATGCGAAAGACATGCCCATTATCGATTATCATTGCCACCTCAGTCCAAAAGAAATTTATGAGAACAAAACGTTCAACAATATCACCGAAGCTTGGCTGTATGGCGACCATTATAAATGGAGAGTGATGCGCGCTAACGGTATAGAAGAGAAATTCATTACTGGCGATGCCAGTGATTATGATAAATTTTTAGCTTGGGCTAGAACGGTTCCGATGATTATCGGGAATCCGCTATACCATTGGACGCATCTGGAGCTGCAACGTTTCTTCGGTGTATATGAGTTGCTGAATGAAGCTAACGCACCAAAAATTTGGGATGAAGTGAATAGACAGTTACAGGGTGAAGGATACGGAGCAAGAGATTTGATCATTAAATCGAAGGTGACTACGGTTTGTACTACCGATGATCCTGTAGATAATCTGGAATATCATGAGAAAATCAGTAATCTGAGTGGATTCAATGCTAGCGTTGTGCCGGGATTCCGGCCAGATAAAGCGCTTGAAATCAACCGTCCTACCTTCCAGCCTTGGGTAGCTCAGCTAAGCGAAGTTTCGGGAATGGCTGTTAAGAATTACGGACAGTTTCTTGCAGCATTGGAGAGCAGAGTGAGATTCTTCCACGCCAGAGCCGGCCGTGTATCTGACCATGCTTTGGATGCGGTAATGTTTGAGCCTACTACCTTGGAGGAAGCTACAGCTATATTCGCTAAAGCACTTTATGAAGGCACTGTAAGTGAGAGTGAAGAAAAGAAATATAAAGGATTCACGCTAGTATTCCTCGGCAAATTGTATAACGAGCTGGATTGGGCGATGCAATTCCATATTCATGCGCTACGGAATAACAACAGCGTAATGTTCGGACGTCTCGGACCTGACACGGGTTATGATTCTATCAATGACGGCGTGATTGCTAAGCCTTTGGCGGGTCTGCTCGATGCGCTGGATCGTGAGAATGCGTTGCCTAAGACCATTTTGTACTCATTGAACCCTAATGATAATCATGTTATTGCCAGTCTAATGGGTAGCTTCCAGGGCGGCGGTATTCCAGGGAAGATTCAATTCGGAACCGCATGGTGGTACAACGATAATAAAGACGGCATGCTGGAACAGATGAAGACACTTGCTAATCTAGGCGTACTTAGCCAATTTGTTGGGATGTTAACAGACTCCAGAAGCTTTTTATCGTATACCAGACATGAGTACTTTAGAAGAATCTTGTGTGATCTAGTAGGCTCTTGGGTAGAAGCTGGAGAAGCCCCGGATGATATGGAGTTACTGGGCAGTATGATTGAGAACATCTGTTACAATAACGCTGATCATTATTTTAATTTCTCGAAACAGGCATTGGTGACTAGGTAATCGTTATGATATCCTTACATGGAAGAGCCAAACCCGTTTAATAAGGAAGGTTGACCCATGGCACCTACAATCAAGGATATCGCCAAATTGGCGAATGTATCGCATACAACTGTATCGAGAGCACTTAACAATAGTCCACTAATTAAAGAGGTCACACGTAAAAAAATTGCCGAGATCGCTGCGCAAGTGGGTTACGTCCCTAATTACAATGCCAAAAGCCTTGTGATGCAGCGATCCTATACCATTGGTCTGTTCTTCACGAGTATTGCCAACGGCACAACTTCTGGTTTCTTCTCTGATACGATTCGTGGTGTAAATAGGGTCATAGATGTAGAGTACAATCTGTTCATCCGTGGGATCGACGATTATGCGGATTACTCCTCTATTCATCGCAAACGTTTTGATGGAATTATTCTAATGAGCCAGAGTGAAGCCGATAATAAATTCATTTACCATGTTGTCCAGCAAGGCATTCCAATCGTTGTGCTGAACCGGCAAATTGATGACCGTTCCATTATCAACATCATCTCGAACGACCGGGAAGGTGCTTATAATGCAGGCAAATACCTGATCGAAAACGGGCATCAAGACATTGCAATTATTGAAGGTGTCGAGGGCTTTAAATCCACACAGGAACGCAGAGATGGCTTTATAAAAGCTTTGATTGACCATAATATCCCTGTTCGTAATGACTACATGATAAGCGGTAGTTATGATATGCAAAGTGGATATGAGGCGATGGGCAAGCTGCTGGATCTCGAGAAGCCACCGACTGCTGTATTTTGCTCCAATGATGATATGGCGATCGGGGCTATGAAAGGCGTGTTTGAGCGAGGGCTGCAGGTGCCAAATGATATCTCTGTTGTTGGTTTTGACGACATTGGGTTTTCACTTTTTGCCAATCCTTCACTCACCACGGTCAAACGTCCTATTGAGAAGATTAGTGAGCAAGGCGCTCGCCAGCTGTTAAGCTTGGTCAAGGAACCCTCAGAAAAAGACGGGCGGATCTCGATCGAGACAGAGCTTATTGCCAGAGAATCAGTCAGGAAATTGCAGAAGTAGAGGCTGCGCATAGCAGCCTAATCCTTTACCTTCGTAAAGGATTGCTATCTAAAATTTTCACGTGTGCATATATTTAATTTATTAGTAATATAAATATGATTTTATATAGTTTATTTAATAAGTTTATCGTGTGCATTTACTATTAGGAGGCGTTAATATGAAAAGATTAAATAGTGATAATTGGACAGCTTACAAGCAGTATCCTGAGAAGGTTCTACAATTTGGCGAAGGCAATTTCATGCGCGCCTTTGTAGATTGGCAGATTCATACCATGAATCAAAAAACGGATTTCAATGGTGGAGTGGTTGTTGTACAGCCATTGGCTAACGGACTGGCAGAAATGCTGAATGATCAGGATGGGCTGTATACCCTTTATCTGCAAGGCATTAAAGACGGAGCGGCTGTAAAAGAACACGAGGTAATTAATTGTATTACGCGGACGCTTAATCCCTATTCACAGCATGAGGAGTATATGAAGCTGGCTGAGAACCCAGAGCTGCGCTTTATCGTGTCTAATACTACTGAAGCGGGAATTGCTTTTGAAGCTGGCGACAAGTTAACCGATACGCCGCAGAGTAGTTTCCCAGGCAAGCTGACGGCCTTATTGTACAAACGTTATCAAACTTTTAATGGGGAGGCTTCTAAAGGTTTTATCATCATTCCATGCGAGCTGATTGACCGGAATGGTGATGAACTCAAAAAGGTTATTTTGAAATATGCTGAGCTGTGGAATCTTGGAGAAGGTTTTGTGAACTGGTTGAATGAAGCTAATACCTTCTGCTGCAGTCTGGTGGACCGCATTGTTCCCGGTTATCCAAGAGACAGCATTGCCGAGATTACAGAAGAGCTGGGTTATGAGGATAAGCTGGTCGTTGTCGGCGAGCAATTCCATCTTTGGGTGATTGAAGGGCCACAGTGGATTAAAAAGGAGTTCCCGGCTGAACTAGCAGGTCTTAATGTGCTGGTGGTGGATGACATGGCCCCTTATCGCACTCGTAAAGTGAGAATTTTAAACGGAGCTCATACAGCTATGACACCAGTAGCGTATTTGTACGGTATTGATACGGTTGCTGAAGCCATTGAGCACGAAGAGGTTGGGGCGTACGTGAAGTCCTTAATCTATGATGAGATTATTCCAACGCTGGATCTGCCGGCAGAGGAATTGAATTCTTTTGCAGACGCGGTATTAGAAAGATTCCTGAACCCTTATGTGCAGCATTACTTGATGAGCATTTCCCTTAATTCTATATCGAAGTTTAAGACAAGAGATCTGCCTTCTTTACTGCAATATGTAGAGGCCAAAGGACAATTGCCTGAAAAGCTTGTCTTCTCATTGAGCGCATTAATTGCCTTCTATAGAGGACGCAGAGGGGAAGAAAACATTCAACTGGCTGATGATGCGGATATTTTGGAATGGTTCGCCTCCTTATGGGGAGGATGGGATGGCACAGACACCGGGCTGCGCGCACTGGCCGTCGAAGTACTTGCCGCAACCAATCGCTGGGGCTGTGACCTGAATGAAGTGTCTGGACTTACTGACAAGGTGACAGAAGGACTGATTGCGATTGAGAAAAATGGCATGAAGCAAGCCTTAAAAGCGTTCGTGAAGAGACCGGCACACAACTAATACCCTGGAGGTGACAATGATATGATCAAGACGATGAAAGAAGTATTGCAGATTAATGAGGCTGATAATGTCGCTGTTGCACTAAAAGACTATAAAGCAGGCGACACCATTGTGATTGGTTCAAAAGAGATTAAAATTACTGAAGATATCGCTAGAGGCCATAAAATTGCACTATCCAGCATTAGCGAAGGTGAAAATGTATTGAAATATGGTTACCCCATTGGTCATGCTATAGCGTCTATCGCGCCGGGGCAGTGGGTGCATACCCATAACACTAAGACAAACCTAACAGGGGTAGAGGAATATACCTTTGAGCAGAAGCTGACGCCGAATCCTTTTGCAGCGGAGAATTTGACCTTTAAGGGCTATCGCCGCTTTGATGGATCTGTAGGTATCCGCAATGAGCTGTGGATCGTCCCTACTGTTGGTTGTGTGAATGGAGTGGCGGAGCAGATCATCAATATTTTCAAAGCAGAGGTTGGAGATATCGCACCTTTCGATAACGTGCTCGTGCTTAAGCATAACTACGGTTGCTCCCAGCTGGGCGATGATCATGACAATACACGTACGATTCTGGCTAACGCGGTTAAACACCCGAATGCGGGCGGCGTGCTTGTGCTCGGATTGGGCTGTGAGAATAACAATTTGCATATTTTTAAAGACATGCTGGGCAGCTATGATGAGGATCGTGTGCGTTTCCTTGTCTCCCAGGAGGTTGGGAATGAGATTGAAGAAGGCGTGAAGCTGCTGAAGGAAATCTACAATAATGTACAAGGTGATCAACGGGAAGAGGTATCACTCTCCGAGCTGAAGATCGGTCTGAAATGTGGAGGCTCCGACGGGTTATCCGGTATTACTGCGAATCCGCTCCTTGGACGTCTGTCTGATTATATGGCTGCTCAAGGCGGGACCACTGTACTGACAGAAGTGCCTGAAATGTTTGGTGCCGAAAAAATTCTAATGGAACGTGCTGCGGACGAAACTATTTTCAACAAAATTGTCGATCTCATTAATGACTTTAAGCAGTATTTTATGGACTATAAACAGCCGGTATATGAAAATCCTTCTCCAGGAAATAAAGCCGGAGGAATTACTACGCTTGAGGATAAATCATTGGGTTGTACTCAAAAATCCGGGAACGCTACAGTTATGGATGTCCTCAAGTACGGGGAGCTTATCACTAATAAAGGCTTAAATCTCCTTAACGCACCTGGCAATGATCTTGTGGCTTCCTCTGCACTGGCTGCTGCTGGCTGCCAATTGGTGATCTTTACGACCGGGCGGGGAACACCATTTGGTACATTCGTGCCAACGATGAAGGTATCTACCAATACCCCATTGTATGAAGGCAAACGTCATTGGATCGATTTTAATGCAGGTGTGTTGGTGGAAGATGGTTCTCCAGATGAGGTCCTGCGCAGCTTCATAAACTATATTATTGCGGTGGCCAGCGGTGAATGGGTTAATAATGAAAAGAATAATTTCCGTGAGATCTCCATATTCAAAACAGGAGTAACGCTATAATAAATCATTAATTAATGACAAATCAGGCTGTCTCTTATGCTTTTTAAGCGTAGGGGGCAGTTTTTTTAGGTTCACAGCATACATAATCCGTCTTAAAAAGAACGATAATTGCTTTCTTTTGAATTAGTGATTGCAATCACAATGGTCCTGTACGGCCTGTGCTAATCTTTTATTGAGAATAGTTCTCACATAAAGGAGAAGAGTCAGATGGAAAAAGTGCTGAGTTTGGATGAATCTATATTCGAGATGGTATCACGGCATCCGGAGGTCATCGAGATTATGGTAGAGCTGGGCTTTAAGGATATTGCCAAGCCTGGCATGCTGCAGACTGCTGGCCGTTTCATGACCTTATCCAAAGGAATTAAGCTGAAAAAAATGGATCTCGAGCACGTGAAGCAAACTTTTGAACGTCATGGTTTCGAGATTATTTAATAAAGGAGTGTTAATATGAGCGAACTGATTAACAACCGTGAAGTTGATGTGCCGGAACAGACTCGTCGCCAGGCTATGCTTAAGGAGATTATTAAAGAGCTGCATGCAGGGAAAAGTGTAGAAGAGGTTAAGGCGCGATTCGCTGAAGCTGTGGGTGATGTTACCGTAGCGGAGATTTCCGCGATGGAGCATTCATTAATGACCGAAGAAGGAATTCCGGTATCCGAGGTCCAACGTCTTTGTTCGGTGCATACAGCCATCTTTAAAGGCTCTATTGAGCAAATTCACCGCTCGTCCCAGCCCGAGGAGCAGCCAGGCCATCCAGTACACACCTTCAAATTGGAGAATCGTGAGATCGAAAAACTTGTTAACTTCCGCATGGATCTGCACGCAACAAAGTTTCAAAAGAATGATAGTGAGGAACTGATCTTCAAATTGTTGGAGGATCTTAGCTTGCTGCTGGATCTTGATAAACACTATAGCCGAAAAGAAAATCTGCTGTTCCCATACCTCGAAAAATACGGCATTTATGGCCCAACCAAGGTAATGTGGGGAGTGGATGATAATATCCGCCGTATGATTAAAGAGGCAAAAGCTGCGCTCAGCACTTATAGCGGAAACGCAACAGAAATAGGCATTCAGCTTGAGGAGATCATCAAGGAAGTTAATGAAATGATCTTTAAGGAAGAAAATATTCTATTGCCCATGGCCCTGGACAAACTGACGGAAGATGAATGGGTCAAAATCGCCCGGGAGAGTGATGAGATCGGGTTCTGCCTAACCGCACCGGAGCAGGAGTGGATCCCTGAGCGGGCCGCTGAGCCGGACGGCGCAGTGCTGGAAGAAACAGAAGGAGCTACGCCGTCCGGCGGGTTCATCCGTTTTGAGACAGGGTTGTTGTCACTGCATCAGCTGGAGACCGTACTCAACCATCTTCCTGTAGATCTAACCTTCATTGATGAGAATGATGTTGTCCGATATTTTTCACATGGGAAGGAACGTATCTTTGCCCGAACTAAAGCGGTTATCGGCCGTACAGTACAGAACTGTCATCCCCCGCAAAGTGTTCATGTGGTAGAGAAGCTTTTGGAAGACTTTAAGGCAGGCCGTAAGGATGCTGAAGACTTCTGGATCAATATCAAGGATAAGTTTATCTACATCCGTTACTTCGCTGTACGAGACGAGTCAGGCCAATATATGGGCACGCTAGAGTTCACACAGAATATCGCTCCAATCCGAGCATTAGAGGGCCAAAAGCGCATTTTATCAGAATAAATCGGTGCGTTGGGTTATTTTCCAGATAATAATATAGGTACAAGACTCTCTTACTTAGGCGTAAGGGGGTCTTTTTAGAATATAATAGAGTATACTCTTAAAATAAGGAATTCCCGGGTGTGTTGTCTTTCCTTGACCACAGAGAGGGCTTCTATTATAGTTGGTACTTAGGATTAACTATTTTAGTATAAAAAAAGGTGGCTTGTTACATGTCTGAGAATATCTACGTTGGCGTGGATTTGGGTGGAACTGCAATTAAGGTTGGAATCTGTAATGCTGAAGGTACCCTTCTTCATACTTATGAGGGACCTACAGGAACTGCAGAGGGTGTCGATACTGTTATCGATAATATCGAGAAGTATGTACGCCAAATTGTGGAGGATTCCCCGTACTCTTGGGATCAGCTTGCAGGTGTAGGAGCGGGTGTAGCCGGGTTCACAAATATTCGTGAAGGAATCATCATCCTTGCGCCTAACATAGGATTTAGAGATGTGCCGATCCGTTCCATTTTGGAAGATCGTTGGAACAAGCCTGTCAAAATAGACAATGATGCGAATGTGGCTGCACTGGGCGAAGCTTGGAGCGGTGCGGGACGTGGCGTTGATAACTGTGTCTGCTATACGCTTGGAACAGGTGTCGGTGGCGGAATTATTATTAATGGAAAGATTTATCAAGGCTTTGCGGGATTAGCTGGTGAGCTTGGTCATATCACAGTAGTGCCGGATCTGGAAGCTATTCAATGCGGCTGTGGCAACATGGGCTGTCTGGAAACCGTTTCCTCCGCTACAGGTATTATCCGCATGGCTAATGATGCAGTAGCTCGTGGCGATCGTACTTCCCTCTCTATGGTAGAGAAGATTGCTGCGAAAGAAGTCTTTGATGCGGCTAAGGCTGGCGATGAAGTAGCTATCCGTATAGTAAATCGTGCAGCGTACTATCTGGGTAAATCCATGGCTTCTGTTGCGGCTGTGCTTAACCCTGAAGTATTTATCGTTGGCGGCGGTGTGTCTAAGGCTGGAGATATTCTATTTGATGAGGTTCGTCGTGTGTTTGCGAAATTGACACCGGCTCCGCTTCAAACTGGTGTTTCGATTATTCCAGCTGAGCTTGGCAATGACGCAGGTATTGTTGGGGCTGCCGGCCTTTTGCTGCGTTCTTAAAAGACGGGAAGTATTCATATACTAAATCTAGGGAGGGGACGCTTTTATGACCGAATTGGACAATACCCCAACGGCTGGAGCCACCCTGATTATTATTACGGGAATGTCAGGTGCGGGGAAGACAATTGCTGTACAAAGTCTGGAAGACCTAGGGTTCTTCTGTGTCGATAATTTACCACCGGTGCTGATTCCCAAGTTCGCAGAGCTAATTGAACAGTCGAAGGGTAAGATTGCCAAGGTAGCCCTTGTAATTGACCTGCGTGGTCGAGAATTCTTCACTGCTTTGTCTGAGTCTCTTGCCTATATCAAGGATGAGTCAACCATTGGCTGTGAGATCTTGTTTTTGGATGCTACAGATTCAGTACTTGTTCAGCGTTACAAGGAAAGTCGACGTCATCATCCATTAGCACCTAAGGGGCTGCCGCTTGATGGTATCAAGCTAGAACGTAAAATGCTTGAAGAATTGAAAAATTCAGCTACGTTATGTTTAGATACCAGCAGTATGAAGCCCGTGCAGCTTAAGGAGAAGATCGTTTCACGGTTTTCGCATCTAGGAAAAAGTACGCTTTCCGTCAATATTACATCCTTCGGATTTAAGTACGGTATCCCTATTGATGCAGATCTTGTCTTTGATGTCCGCTTCTTGCCTAACCCACATTATGTGGACCATCTGCGGCCTAAAACCGGCCAGGACAGTGAAGTCTACGATTATGTAATGAAGTGGCCTGAAACACAGGTGTTCCTGACCAAACTGCTCGATATGCTTCATTTTCTAATTCCGCAATATCGCAAGGAAGGTAAGTCCCAGATTATCATTGGCATTGGCTGTACGGGAGGTAAACACCGTTCCGTAGCCATATCTGAGTATTTGGGTAAAATGCTGGGCGTTAGCGAGACGGAATCCGTAACCGTTAGTCATAGGGATTCCGAGCGTGATCGGCACTAGAGAGAAGGGGTCATAGTGGCTGAAGAACAAAGACAGCGTCCACGTATCGTCGTTATGGGCGGTGGCACGGGGTTATCTGTTATGCTTCGTGGTTTAAAAGAGAAGCCATTAGATATTACTGCTATTGTTACCGTTGCCGATGATGGGGGAAGCTCAGGTATTTTGCGCAGTGAACTGCAAATGCCTCCTCCTGGGGACATCCGCAACGTATTGACAGCTATGGCTGATGTTGAGCCGCTCATGGCAGAGATTATGAGATACCGTTTCAACACGGGTGAGGGACTAGCTGGTCATAGTCTCGGCAACTTGATTCTTGCTGCGCTCACGGATATATCCGGCGATTTCGTTACAGCTGTACGGGAGCTCAGTCGATTATTCGCTGTTCGCGGCCGGGTATTGCCTGCGGCCGGTGAAGCTGTAATCCTGCATGCAGAAATGTCGGACGGCACGATTATCACGGGGGAGTCCAAAATCCCTGAAGCTGGCGGGATCATCAGACGAGTGTCCTTGGAGCCGCCAGATGTAGAACCGTTGCCCGAAGCGCTTGAGGCGATTCGGAATGCAGACGCGATCCTGCTGGGTCCTGGCAGTCTGTATACGAGCATTCTTCCCAACCTGCTTGTTCCGAAACTGGCAGAAGCGGTTGTATCTTCGAATGCTATCAAAATTTTCGTCTGCAACGTAATGACTCAGCCGGGTGAAACGGATAACTATACCGTCAGCGATCATCTTCAAGCTGTATATGATCATATCGGGATCGATTTATTCGATTATGTTATTGTTAATGACGGTGAGATTCCGGAACAGGTCCAGACGAAGTACGCCGAGAAGGGCGCGCGCCCGGTGCAGCTTGATAAAGAAGCGCTGGATGGCAATGGATACAAGGTTATAGCCGATAAACTGGTTTTATTCCGAACTTATTTGAGACATGATACCGATAAGCTTAGTCATCACATTTATCAGCTTGTGCAGGATTGGATAAACAGAAACCCTAGGGTATAACTTATAGATGAGAACGAAGTACTTATCAAGAAAGAGGTGAGACCCTTGTCTTTTGCGGCCCTTACCAAAAAAGAGCTGACGATGGTGGAGAGTGAACCCTGCTGCGAGAAGGCGGAAATGTCAGCGCTTATCCGTATGAATGGATCTGTGCAGCTTTCAAGCAAAAAGGTTATTCTCGACATTTCGACGGAGAACGCCGCGATTGCAAGGCGGGTATATTCTTTACTTAAGAAATATTACCAGGTCCATATTGAGCTACTCGTGCGTAAAAAAATGCGTTTGAAGAAAAATAACGTCTATATCGTCAGAATCCCAAACCGTGTACAAGAGATCCTAAAGGATCTTAGAATTGTGTCGGAAGGATTTATTTTTACCGATGGTATTGATGATGAGATTGTTGGGAATAACTGCTGCAAGCGTGCTTATTTGCGCGGTGCCTTTCTGGCTGGCGGATCGGTTAATAATCCGGAAGGCTCCTCCTACCATTTGGAGATTTCCTCGATGTATGAGGAACATTGTAAAGCATTAGTGGATCTGGCTGGGGAATTCCACCTAAACGCACGCTGTATTGAACGTAAAAAAGGGTTCATTCTTTACATTAAAGAAGGCGAGAAGATTATTGAATTCTTAAGTTTGATTGGAGCGCATCAGGCGCTGTTCAAATTTGAGGATGTAAGAATTATGCGCGATATGCGTAATTCCGTGAATCGGATCGTGAACTGCGAGACCGCAAATCTCAACAAAACAATAAGTGCTGCGGTGCGGCAGATTGAGAATATCAAGCTGTTGCAGCGAGAAATGGGACTGGAGAATTTGCCGGATAAACTGCGTGAAGTAGCAGAAATTCGAATGGCGCATCCAGATATCAACCTCAAGGAGGTTGGTGAAATGCTCAAAGGTACAGTCAGTAAGTCGGGAGTAAATCATCGGCTTCGTAAGATTGATGAGCTGGCGGACAAGGTTCGAGGCGGCTAATTACTTTTTTTCTAGTGTGGTTTACGTTATAATGATATAATAATATAAAATTAATGTGAAACTTTTGGGGAGAACTCAATTAGGGGGTAAGCGTTTCATGACAAAGCACCCGGTAGTTGTTCGGTTGAAGACAGGGCTTCATGCCCGACCGGCAGCATTGTTTGTGCAAGAAGCTAACAAGTTTTCGTCGGAGATTTTCGTGGAAAAAGATGATAAAAAAGTAAATGCTAAAAGTATTATGGGGATTATGAGCCTCGCTATCAGTTCCGGCACGGAGATTTACATTAGCGCGGACGGTGCGGATGCCGATCAAGCTGTAAACGCTTTGACAAGTCTGGTCAGCAAAGAAGAGCTTGAGAACCAATAATAGGAAGACAACATCGTTTCTGCTAGGAAGACTTTATTTATCGCATGACCAAAAGCCCTTCGGGGCTTTTTTTAATACCAAAAAATAGATGGAGAACGTGCAACATTTACCAAAATGACTCGTCTAGAGGATAATAACAAATCACAAGAAATGAAAGGGGCTGGCAAATATGAAAGGTTTATTGAAGAAAATTGGTTCAGTGATGATCGTAGGGAGTTTGTTAATTGGAGGGATCAGCATGAGTGGTGTTTTCCAAGGTCCTGCAAAGGCTTACGCAGATGAAGTGCAGAAAAATGTCGTTAGTGTAGTAGGTAAAGGCGAATTGTCCCTCAAGCCGGATATCGTATACTTGTCCATCGGTGTGGATACTACAGCCACAACTGCGCAAGAAGCGCAGAAGACCAATGCCGCTAAAATTCAGAAGATTATGACTTTACTGAAGAATACTTGGAAAATTGCAGATAAAGATATTCAAAGCACGCAGTTTTATGTGCAACCCAATTATAGTTACAGCGAAAAAGAAGGACAGCAAGTGAAGGGGTACAACGCCAATCATACGCTGTTAGTGTCTTATAGAGATCTGACCAAGGTTGGTGAATTGCTGGACGCTGCATCTGCGGCAGGGGCGAATAATATCGGAAATGCACGTTTTTCTGTGGAAGATACTTCTGCATTTGAAGCTCAGGTGATTGAAAAAGCGATGGCGAATGCAGATGTTAAAGCAGGGGCTATTGCTAAGGCAGCTAAACGCAGCTTGGGTCAAGTGATCACGGTCAGCCAAAATGATGGCGATATCACTCCGGTTTATTTTGAACAGAATCTAAAAATGAATATGGCTGCAGCAGATGCTGGTGCAAGCACATCCGTGCAACCCGGAGTAGTTAAAGTTACAACTCAGCTGAGCGTAATGTATGAATTGAAATAGTATCAGAACAAGGTGAATGCAGAGAGGAGAGGTGTCTTCCACTAGTAATAGTGGGGGGGCGCCTCTTTTTTTGTGTAAGTTCTCTACGATTCTGTTTAATAAATTGGAAAGGAGAGGAAAAATAAGATGATGAATATTATTTCAAAAGAATCAGCGCGCAAATGGGGCATAGGTCTGATGTCAGCAGGTTTATTGTTTGTTGGAGGCCTACTGCCCAGCGAAACGGGTTATGCAGCAGCTAGTAAAACGGAGAATAAAGCTATTGATTCGCGTATCGTTTTAAAGGCAAACGGGATAAATTCGTTGCAGGAAGGTATTTTGAAGGAAGGACTGGCCTGGATTCCCCTAACTTTTATGCGAGATGTGTTGGGATTACCGCTTGTGTATGATAAGAAGGAAAATGCGTACATGATTGGAAAAGGATCGACCAAGGCCAAGTTGATGTTATCCAGCTACGGTACTTCTGTGTGGGTGAACAACTATTTCATTCGAGAGTATGAAGGGAAGTTAATTAATAATCGCCTCTATGTTCCATCAGGATTGTTAAATGATTATATGGGTTATAAGGTAGATTGGAGTCGGGCCGCCAGTAGGCTGAATGTGGTGAACAGACCGCAGAACGCGCTGACGGTAACCACGGAAACTTATGCTAAAGATCGGGCAGAAGCTTTTATTCAGCTTGATTATCCGAAGATCAGTGGATTGGGCAACTCCAGTGCGCAACAAGCTATTAATAATACTTTGAAGGAAAGTGTTATGAAATTCGCGGCGGGTGCAGAACAGGATATCTCCGATCGAGATGGAGCAGAGCCCAAATACACCTATGATTCAGGTTATGTAGTGACCTACAATCAGAATGGTGTGATCAGCATAGTGATGCATCAGTATAGTGATACGGGCGGCGCCCATGGAATGACTAACCGTGAAGCCTTCACCTTCTCGCTTAAGGATGGTAAACGTCTACTGTTGGGCGACCTGTTTGGAGCTAATCCAAACTACAAAAAACAGCTGAATGCAAAGCTGAGCAAGCTGCTGAAGGCAGAGGATAGTTATTTGGGAGGATTCAACGGATTGAATACGGAGAAATATTTCTATCTGAAGGACGACAAGGTTGTTCTGTTCTTCCAATTATATGAGTACACAGCGTATGCTGCAGGCTTCCCTGAGTATACTTTTAGTTTCAAAGAGCTTTTGCCGGATGGCAGTAGCCCGTTTGCCGGCATGAAATAAATGGAAACTCTTCGTCTCCGCTAATGTCGGCACAAGACATCTCCCCCTTACCAGAGTTGTCTCTTGTTCATATGCTAAAGGGAGTAACTAGTTTATGAACGGGGGAGAGCTATGGGCTACCAATATACTGCAATTGGCGATTCCTTGACGACTGGATTTGGTGCTCTGCCAGGTAACGGTTTTGTTCCGGTGTACCGTAGAATGGCAGAAGGGAGACTGCGGACTACTGTAGCCTCTACGAATTTAGGCGTGAACGGAATGACTACTTCAGAGCTGGAGCAGCGGCTGCGCGGAAATTCCATGATGCGTGAAGCCGTTCGAGAAGCCGATATCATCACTGTGTCTATCGGTGGTAATGATTTGATTCACGCGGCCAAATCAGCAGCAAGACAGCAAGGCAACTTATCCGCAGAACTGCGCAGATCGCTTCAGGAATGCAAACAAAATTTCTCTGCAATTATGAATATCCTTATACAATTGAAGGCGAGGACGCGTAGACCTTTTATCATTAGAATTGTGGGATTATATAACCCCTATCCTCAGGTGGTTGGTGCGACAGAGTGGGTCAGGCAGTTTAATCAATACGCAGCACAGTACAGCAGCCGAGTATGTGGATTTGCTTCGATTTACAGTGAGTTCGCAGGAAATGAGAGAGGGCTGTTATCCATTGATCATTTGCATCCGAATGGCCGGGGTTATCGCGTAATTGCCGAGAAGCTGGATGCGCTAGGTTATGGCGGGCTGGCTTAATTGGATTTAGGTCTTCTATAAAATATAAAGAGGCTGTGCCCTATCCGTTATGGTTAGAGCACAGCCTCTTTATATTTTTACTTTATAGCTTACACACCGCTAGGCAATGTCTTCTCGATTACTTTATCTACGATACCGTATTCAGCCGCGTCTGCAGCAGTCATGAAGTAGTCGCGATCTGTATCCTTCTCAATACGTTCTAGAGGTTGACCCGTACGTTCTGCTAGAATACGGTTCAGCTTATCGCGCAATTTAAGGATGCGGCGGGCACGGATTTCAATGTCCGTTGCTTGACCTTGAGCACCACCCAGAGGCTGGTGGATCATGATCTCGCTGTTAGGCAGTGCGAAGCGTTTGCCTTTGGCGCCAGCGTTTAGCAGGAAAGCTCCCATGGAAGCTGCCATACCCACACAGATGGTGGAAACGTCTGGTTTAATGTACTGCATTGTATCAAAAATAGCCATACCTGCAGTAATGGAACCGCCTGGGCTATTCACGTAAAGGTGAATGTCCTTGTCAGGATCTTCGGCAGCCAAGAACAGCATTTGTGCGATGATAGAATTGGCTACCACGTCATTAACCTCCGTTCCAAGGAAAATGATGCGGTCCTTCAGCAGGCGGGAATAGATGTCATAAGCGCGCTCGCCGCGGTTGCTCTGTTCTACTACCATAGGAATATAACTCACGTGGAAAACCTCCTTGATATTGGTTCTTCAAATGTATTCATTTTTACTCTTGCCGTATTACCCACATGATAAACAAATTCAAACAAAAAGTCAAAGAAAGTCAAACTTATATTCAAAAAAAAGAGCCGACAAGCGGCTCTTTGGTTAAGTAGTAGTATAGGCACTACTAAATTATGTGCAAAAAATGAAATTAATGGCGCGCCCGCCAAGAATCGAACTTGGATCTCAGGCTTCGGAGGCCTACGTCATATCCATTGGACCACGGGCGCAACAAAAATGATTATAATACAATTTTTACACAATTGCAATGTAATATTAATACTGGACAAGCGCTCTAGGGACAGGCATCGGGCGTTATATCTTTTTCTGACCTTATTAATGTATAAGAAGACAAGCCCTTGAGAATTCTACTCTCGGAAGACTTGCGCTTCGAGCAATATTTGGTTAGAATATGGGTGGGACTTAAAAAGTTTACCCGGGACGTTTTGAGACCATGAACAAGGGAATAGAGGAAGACGAAGTTGCAGGAGTGAAAGTATGCGTAATTTATTAGATATCCAAAAGCAGCTTCTGCCTGATCTCATGGAAACCCTTAAGAGACGGTACACGATTCTTCATCAGATCATGCTGTCCGATATTATTGGGCGCAGAACGCTAGCCGCTTCGCTAGATATGACTGAGCGGGTACTGCGTGCCGAGACGGATCTTCTGAAATCGCAAGGGCTTATTGAGATCGAGAGTGTTGGCATGCGCATTAGCGCTGCTGGACGTAGACTGCTTGATTTGCTAGAGCCGGTTGTTAAGAGCCTATTTGGTCTGGATGAGCTGGAAGAGAAAATTCGAGCAACGTATGGTCTGGATAAAGTTATTGTAGTACCGGGTGATTGTGAGTCATCGCCGTTCACCAAACGAGAGCTTGGCCGAGCGGGTGCGAAAGCGCTGCTGAGTATACTTCGCGCAGATGATACAGTTGCCGTCACAGGTGGATCGACGCTTGCCGATATGGCTGATCAACTGGCACCGCCGTTGTCCCTTTCCTATAAGAACGCTTGGTTTGTTCCGGCGCGTGGAGGATTAGGAGAGAGTATGGAGATTCAAGCCAACACGATTGCCTCAACCATGGCAAAGCGGGTTGGAGCCAACTACCGGTTGTTGCATGTCCCTGATTTGCTTAGCGGGGATGCATACCAATCGCTGGCACTTGACTCTAATATTGGAGAGATTGTACAAACCATCCGTAGTTCGCGTATTATTGTACATGGGATTGGGGATGCCATTGAAATGACCCGCCGCCGCAAACTGGACGAGGCTACAGTCTCGGAAATCCAGGGTGAAGGGGCAGTGGCCGAATCTTTTGGCTATTATTTCAATGAAGAGGGTCAGGTTGTCCATACCATGCTTACGATGGGTCTACGTCTAGAAGATATTATCCGGACAGAGAAAGTCATCGGTATTGCAGGAGGCAAACCCAAGGCCAAAGCCATTCATGCCATGCTGCGTTTCGGGCAGGAGAATATTCTCGTCACGGACGAGGCTGCTGCAGTAGAAATAGGCAAGGAAATTGACAATCAACTACAGCTATCTTCGTAGTTTTTAGATTGCAGGCAATAACATACTTCTTGCATCATACTTAACATTGTTGTCATGACAGACCTCACCGTCTGTTTTGAATAAATAAAACGAATTCTAGGAGGAACTATTCAATGAGTGTAAAAGTTGGAATTAACGGTTTTGGACGTATTGGACGCCTTGCTTTCCGCCGTATTCAAAATGTAGAAGGTATCGAAGTGGTAGCAATCAACGACTTGACTGACGCTAAGATGCTTGCTCATTTGCTTAAATATGATACAACTCAAGGTAAATTCCAAGGTGATGTTGAAGTGCATGATGGCTTCTTCAAAGTCAATGGTAAAGAAGTTAAGGTTCTTGCTAACCGCAACCCTGAAGAATTGCCATGGGGCGACCTAGGCGTTGATATCGTACTTGAGTGCACAGGTTTCTTCACAACTAAAGAAGCAGCTGAAAAACACTTGAAAGGTGGAGCTAAGAAAGTAGTTATCTCCGCTCCAGCTACTGGCGACATGAAAACTGTCGTTTACAACGTTAACGATGACATTCTTGATGGTACTGAGACTGTTATTTCCGGCGCATCTTGCACAACTAACTGCCTAGCTCCTATGGCAAAAGTACTGAACGACAAGTTCGGTATCGTTGAAGGCTTGATGACTACAATTCATGCTTACACTGGCGACCAAAACACTTTGGATGCTCCACATGCTAAAGGTGACTTCAGACGCGCTCGTGCAGCAGCTGAGAACATCATTCCTAACACTACTGGTGCTGCTAAAGCAATCGGTCTGGTTATTCCAGAACTTAAAGGTAAATTGGATGGTGCAGCTCAACGTGTTCCAGTTGCAACTGGTTCCCTGACTGAGCTTGTAACTGTTCTTGATAAGAGCGTTACTGTTGAAGAAATCAACGCAGCAATGAAAGCAGCTTCCGATCCAGACACTTATGGTTACACTGAAGATGAAATCGTATCTTCCGACATCAAAGGTATGACTTTCGGATCCCTGTTCGATGCTACACAAACTAAAGTATTGACTGTTGGCGACAAACAACTGGTTAAAACTGTTGCTTGGTATGACAATGAAATGTCCTACACTGCACAATTGGTTCGTACTTTGGAGAAATTCGCTAAAATCGCTAAGTAATTGACTTGATATAAGCAACATCTATAGAGCGGAAACAGAAATTCCTTGTTTCCGCTCTTTCTAAATGTATTTCTTGTTTCCTGCTAGAAACAATTTTGGGTGTGGAGGAATTAATCATGAACAAAAAAAGCGTCCGTGATGTAGAAGTAAAGGGTAAGCGCGTATTTGTACGCGTGGATTTCAACGTACCTGTAGAAGACGGTAAAATTACTGATGATACTCGTATTCGCGAAACACTTCCAACCATTAAATATTTGATCGAGAACGGTGCAAAGATCATTCTTGCGAGTCATATGGGTCGTCCTAAAGGCGAATTCGTAGATTCCATGCGTTTGACTACTGCTGCTGAACGTCTGTCCGAGCTCCTTGGCAAACCAGTAGCTAAAGCTGACGAAGCAATTGGCGAAGCTGTAAAAGCAAAAATCGCTGAGCTAGGCGAAGGCGACGTACTTGTACTTGAGAATGTTCGTTTCTACCCAGGTGAAGAGAAAAACGATCCTGAACTGGCTAAACAATTCGCTGAATTGGCTGATTTGTTTGTTAATGATGCGTTTGGTGCGGCTCACCGTGCACATGCATCGACAGAAGGTATCGCTCATTTCCTACCAGCTGTATCCGGTCTTTTGATGGAGAAAGAATTGTCTGTTCTTGGTAAAGCTCTTTCTAACCCAGAACGTCCTTTCACTGCGATCATCGGTGGTTCGAAAGTTAAAGACAAGATTGATGTTATTGATAACTTGTTGTCTTTGGCTGATAACGTCCTGATCGGCGGTGGGTTGTCTTATACATTCACTAAAGCACAAGGCTTTGAAATCGGTAAATCACTAGTAGACAACGACAAACTTGACGTTGCTCTTGGATTCATCGAAAAAGCAAAAGCACTTGGTAAAAACTTCATGCTTCCTGTTGATGTTGTTGTTGCTGATAAATTTGGTGCTGACGCTAACACTAAGATCGTTGATTACAATGAAATCCCAGAAGGTTGGGAAGGACTTGATATCGGACCTAAGACTCGTGAACTTTATGCCGATATTATCAAGAACTCCAAGCTGGTTGTCTGGAATGGACCTATGGGCGTATTCGAAATCGATAAATTCGCTGAAGGTACACTTGCAGTAGCAAAAGCTTGTGCAACTACTGAAGGTTACACTGTTATTGGTGGCGGAGATTCCGCAGCAGCAGCAGAGAAATTCCACCTGGCTGATCAAATGGATCATATCTCCACTGGTGGCGGTGCATCCCTTGAGTTCATGGAAGGCAAGGCGCTTCCTGGCGTAGAAGCACTGAACGATAAGTAAGACCTAAGAAGGAGGCAACATAAGTCATGAGAACACCTATTATTGCAGGTAACTGGAAAATGTTCAAAACAGTTCCTGAAGCAGAAAGCTTTATTGCTGAAATTAAAGGCAAAGCAGAAGTAGAAGGCGTTGAGACTGTAATCTGCGCTCCATTTACTAACCTGCCTGCACTTGTAGCAGCTGCAAAAGGTACTAACATCAAGATTGGTGCACAAAACCTACACTTTGAAGATAACGGTGCTTACACAGGCGAGATCAGTGGTGTAATGCTAAGTGATCTTGGTGTGGACTATGTTATCATTGGCCACTCTGAGCGTCGTGCTTATTTTGGCGAAACGGATGAAATCGTGAATAAGAAAATGCATGCTGCATTCCGTCACGGAATTACTCCTATCGTATGTGTCGGCGAAAAGCTCGAAGAGCGTGAAGCCGATCAAACTAAAGCAGTATGTAAAGTACAAACTGAAGCTGCATTCCAAGGTCTTAGTGCCGAGCAAGCAGCAAAAGTTGTTATTGCATACGAACCTATCTGGGCTATTGGCACAGGTAAATCTTCCACTTCCCAAGATGCTAACGAAGTTATTGCTTACATCCGCAGTCTTGTAAAAGATCTGTATGATGCAGCAACAGCTGAAGCTGTTCGTATTCAATACGGCGGCAGCGTGAAGCCTGAGAATGTAACTGAGTACATGGGCCAAAGCGACATCGATGGTGCGCTTGTTGGCGGTGCCAGCTTACAACCGGATTCCTTCGTTCAATTGGTTGAGGGGGCGAAGTAAGATGTCAGCTCCAAAACCCGTAGCTTTGATCATCATGGATGGTTTTGGTTTGCGTGGAACGACAGAAGGTAATGCCGTTGCTCAAGCCAACAAACCTAACTATGACCGTTACCTGAAACAATATCCTAACACTACACTCACTGCTTGCGGTGAAGCTGTAGGCCTTCCGGCAGGCCAAATGGGCAACTCCGAAGTAGGGCATTTGAATATTGGTGCAGGCCGGATCGTTTATCAGGATTTGACTCGTATTGATAAATCGATCCGCGAGGGCGAGTTCTTCGATAACGAAACCCTGGTTAGCGCAGTTAGAAATGCTAAGAACACTGGCAAAAAGCTTCACCTTTACGCGCTTGTATCCGACGGAGGGGTACATAGCCATATTAACCACTTGTTTGCTATGCTTGACCTGGCTAAAAAAGAAGATATGCATGAAGTGTATATCCATGCTTTTATGGACGGTCGTGACGTAGCTCCTGATAGTGGGAAGAAGTTTGTCCAAGATCTAGTAGCTAAAATCGAAGAGGTTGGCGTGGGTACAATTGCAACGGTGTCCGGACGTTATTACGCAATGGATCGTGATAAACGTTGGGAACGTGTAGAGAAAGCCTACCGTGCTATGGTTTATGGTGAAGGCCCTAAATACACGGATGCTGTGCAAGCCATCACTTCATCTTATGAAAACTCGGTATTTGATGAATTTGTTGAACCTAGTGTAATTGTAGACAGTGAAGGCAAACCTGTAACGGCAGTAGAGAGCGGCGATTCCGTCGTGTTCCTCAACTTCCGTCCTGACCGTGCTATTCAATTGTCACAAGTGTTCACGAATCAAGATTTCCGCGGTTTCGACCGTGGTCCTTTGTTCCCGCAAAACCTGCACTTCGTATGCCTAACTACTTTCAGCGAAACGGTACAAGGTTATGTAGCCTATTCACCGAAGAACCTGGATAACACATTGGGTGAAGTGCTTGTTCAACAAAACAAGAAGCAACTGCGCATCGCGGAAACTGAGAAATATCCGCATGTAACCTTCTTCTTCAGCGGTGGACGTGACGAGGAGCTTCCTGGTGAAACCCGGATCTTAATCAACTCTCCTAAAGTGGCAACCTATGATCTTCAACCTGAGATGAGCGCATACGAAGTGGCTGCAGCCTGCGTAGCGGAAATCGAAGCGGAAAGACAGGATGCTATCATTCTTAACTTTGCCAATCCTGATATGGTTGGACACTCCGGCATGCTGGAACCAACAATCAAGGCTGTAGAAGTGACGGATGAGTGTGTAGGTAAAGTAGTGGATGCGGTTGTTGCCAAAGGTGGCGTTGCCATTATTATCGCTGACCATGGTAATGCAGATATGGTATTTGACGAGAACGGTCGCCCGTTCACAGCTCATACAACCAATCCTGTTCCGTTCATCGTGACTACTGAGAATGTTGTATTGCGTGAATCCGGTATTCTTGCAGACGTAGCACCAACAATCCTAGATTTGATGAGACTTCCGCAACCTGCGGAAATGACCGGACAATCCATGATTGCTAGCCGTAAGTAAGGTAAGGTATAACGCCTTTGATTTTAAGCTATACAAGTAAGACCAAAACAATGTTAAAAGGAGATTAACTTACATGACTATTATTTCTGATGTATATGCTCGCGAAGTCCTTGACTCCCGTGGTAACCCTACTGTAGAGGTTGACGTTTATCTGGAATCCGGTGCTAAAGGCCGCGCTATCGTTCCTTCCGGCGCTTCCACTGGTGCTCACGAAGCTGTAGAACTTCGTGATGGCGACAAATCCCGTTACATGGGTAAAGGCGTTCTGAAAGCTGTTGAGAACGTAAATGAAATCATCGCTCCAGAAGTTATCGGTATGGACGCTCTTGACCAAGTGGGCATCGACAAATTGATGATTACTTTGGACGGAACTCCTAACAAAGGTAAATTGGGCGCTAACGCAATCCTAGCTGTATCCATGGCAGTAGCTCGTGCAGCTGCAGCAGCTTTGGATATTCCTTTGTACGTATACCTGGGCGGATTCAACGCTAAAACTCTTCCAGTACCAATGATGAATATCATCAATGGTGGTGAGCATGCGGACAACAACATCGACGTTCAAGAGTTCATGGTTCTTCCTGTAGGAGCTCCAAGCTTCAAAGAAGCTCTTCGCACAGGTGCTGAAATCTTCCACAACTTGAAATCCGTACTTCAATCCAAAGGCCTGAACACAGCTGTAGGTGACGAAGGTGGTTTCGCACCGAACCTTGGTTCGAATGAAGAAGCAATCACTACAATCATCGAAGCTATTGAAAAAGCTGGTTACAAACCAGGTGTTGACGTATTCTTGGGTATGGACGTTGCTTCCACTGAGTTCTACAAAGACGGTAAATACACCCTTGCTGGCGAAGGTAAATCTTACACTTCCGCTGAGTATGTTGACCTTCTTGCTTCATGGGTTGAAAAATATCCTATCATCACAATCGAAGACGGTATGTCCGAAGACGACTGGGATGGCTGGAAATTGCTTACTGAAAAATTGGGCGACAAAGTCCAATTGGTTGGTGACGACTTGTTCGTAACTAACACTGAGCGTCTTGCAACAGGGATCGAAAAAGGTATCGGTAACTCCATCTTGGTTAAGGTTAACCAAATTGGTACATTGACTGAAACTTTTGATGCTATCGAAATGGCTAAACGTGCTGGTTACACAGCAGTTATCTCCCACCGTTCCGGTGAATCCGAAGATAGCACAATCGCTGATATCGCTGTTGCGACTAATGCTGGTCAAATCAAAACAGGTGCTCCTTCCCGTACAGACCGTGTTGCTAAATACAACCAATTGCTTCGCATCGAAGATGAGTTGGGTGAATTGGCTCAATACAACGGCCTGAAATCCTTCTACAACCTTAAAAGATAATCTGCCTTTATAGCAGACTTCGAAGACCCGCCGTTATGGCGGGTCTTTTTTATGATTTGAAGAAGATAGACTTTAATAGGTTTGTCCTTATCTTGCAAGAAAAGCTACGACTTAACAGTCTAAGCTGTTGTATTACCGACAGCGCTATGATAAAATAAGAATACTGTTTATGTATCGTGATAACCTAAATTACCATAGATAGTGATGCTTAGGCGTAGGAGGTGGAAGTGAATGGATATCTTTTTGAAAGTTGTGCTCCTGATTTTTTCCGTCGGTCTTATTGCGGTCGTTCTTCTGCAAAAGGGGAAAAGCGCGGGTCTTTCCGGTGCCATCTCTGGCGGTGCTGAGCATCTCTTTGGTAAAACAAAAGCTCGTGGTATGGAGCTTGTACTACAACGTGTAACTGTTGGACTTGCTGCTGGTTTCTTCATCATGGCGATTCTAGCTGCTATTCTAATCGACTAAAAGATCTACCGTAAGCCCTCGCTCTGTTCTAAATGGAATAGAGCGGAGGCTTTTTTGTTATATTAAAAGGAGTTAAAAAGCACCTAAGGGTGCTTTTCTTTTCATATTCGCAAAGAAAAAGGCTGGATCGATAGGAAGTAAATCTGAAATTGGCATGGATGTATTTCAGCAGTTAAAGGAAATTTTGTACTGTGTTAACCTTTGGATGACAGTAACAGGGATGCGCAGGATTGATTTCGTGTATACTAGGGTATGAAGTAGTAAAGGTAAAATTTACTTGGCATTACTGCAGGGCAGGACAAGATATACATATTTGCCAGCGGCTTGAAGCCGCGGAGGGCTGGGGTGACGAACATGATAACACAAGAAATATTACTCGATTTCATGCGGGAAACTGCATATAAACCAATGACTTATGAAGAGCTGGTGAGTCATTTTGCTCTAGAGGATAGTGAAGGGTTTAAAAAGTTCGAGGAGCTGCTGATTGAATTAGAGCAGGATGGAAGAATTGTATTGACCCGTACTGCACGTTATGGCGTGCCAGAACGGATGGATTTACTGCGTGGACGTTTACAAGCACATGCGAAGGGTTTTGCTTTTTTAATCCCGGATGATCGTGATCATCCTGACGTATATATCCATGCAAATGATCTTAAGGGAGCTATGAATGGCGATATCGTTCTGATTCGTATTACCTCTAAAAGTCCGTCCGGCGGACGTATGGAAGGCGAAGTAGTACGTATTGTAAAACGTGGCGTGTTGCAGACGGTAGGTGTTTTTCAGAACCTGGAGACCTATGGTTTTGTGCTGCCTGATGATAAGCGGATTAATCGTGATATTTTTATTCCGAAGCAATCCTTTAAAGGTGCTGTAGATGGTCAAAAGGTCGTTGTGCGTATTGTGAGTTATCCGGAAGGCCGAGCAGCGGCAGAGGGTGAAATTATTGAAATTCTCGGACATAAGGATGATCCGGGTGTTGATATTCTTTCCATTATCCGCAAACATCAATTGCCTGAAGCATTTCCAGCTGAAGTGATGGATGAAGCCGATAGTGCTCCTGATTCAATTACAGAAGAGGAGATTGCGGAGCAAGGAAGACGCGACCTGCGCGGACTGAACATTGTTACGATTGATGGCGAAGATGCTAAGGATTTGGATGATGCGGTAAACGTACAGCGCTTGGAGAATGGACATTACAAGCTGGGCGTCCATATAGCAGACGTAGGTTATTATGTGCGTGAAGGCTCTGAGCTGGATAAAGAAGCCTATGACCGCGGTTGTAGTGTGTATTTGGTAGACCGGGTTATTCCGATGCTGCCGCACCGTCTATCGAACGGGATTTGCAGCTTGAATCCACAGGTAGACCGGTTAACAATGTCCTGTGAAATGGAATTTAACGAGCAAATGAAGGTTGTGAAGCACGATGTCTTTACGAGCGTGATTCGCACCAAAGAGAGAATGACTTACTCCAATGTTCGTAAAATTCTCGAAGACGAAGATCCAGAGCTGCTGGAACGTTATAGTCCACTAATTGACGATTTCCGCCTCATGAAGGAATTGGCGATGAAGCTGCGCGATGCGCGGATGCGCCGGGGTGCGGTTGATTTTGATTTTGAAGAGAGCAAAATCATCGTGGATGAGAACGGCAAGGCTGTAGATATCGTGAAGCGTGAACGTTCTGTCGCGGAACAGATTATCGAGGAGTTCATGCTGGCAGCGAATGAAACAGTTGCTGAGCATTTTCACTGGTTGAAGGTTCCGTTCCTTTACCGGATTCACGAAGATCCAGACCCAGAGAAGCTGCAGAATTTCATGGCTTTTGCGGCCAATTTCGGATATCACGTCAAGGGTCGTGGCAATTCGGTTCATCCACGTGCTTTGCAGGATTTGTTGGAGCAAATCCAAGGCACAAAGGAGCAGACGGTCATCAGTACGATGATGTTGCGTTCTATGAAGCAGGCAAAGTATGATGCGGAGAGCACGGGCCATTTCGGACTGGCTGCGGAATACTATTCTCACTTCACTTCTCCGATTCGCCGGTACCCCGATCTGGTCATTCACCGCGTAATGCGTGAAGTGATTGAGAATGGAGGGGCACTGACCCAGAAACGGCATGATTATTTGTCTAGCCGGATGCCTGACATTGCTCAGCAGTCTTCGGAACGCGAGCGTGTGGCGGTAGAAGCTGAGCGCGATACGGAGCAACTGAAGAAAGCAGAATACATGCAGGATAAAGTAGGCGAGGAATTCGAGGCTATGGTCAGCAGTGTGACCAGCTTCGGAATGTTCATCGAGCTGGATAATACCGTCGAAGGTCTTATTCGTCTCAGTGCAATGAGCGACGATTATTATCACTTCGACGAAGGTCATATGGCGCTCATTGGCGAGCGCACATCGCGTGTGTTCCGCATTGGTGACGAGGTGAAGATCCGAGTCGCCAAAGTAAATATGGATGACCACACGATCGATTTCGAGTTGGTCGACATGAAGCCACGCGCGCCAGGCGAGCACCGCGGCGGTGGTTTTGCAGGCGGCCGCGGAGGCAAGGGCGGCCGTTCGGGCGGCGGCTTCATTAAGCCGGCCGGGGCCAAAGGCGCCGCGGGCAAGGGACGCGGCGGTAAAGGCAAGCCCGGCGGCGCTGCTGCAGGCGCGGGCAAGGGCAAGCCGGGCGCAGCTGTGCGCGCCGGTGAAGGGACGCGCGAAGCGGCCGGTGTTGGCGCAGCGGGCGGCCGCGGTAAGCGGAAGCGCGGGCGCGAGGCCGGCGAGGATGCGAGCCGGGTAGTTGCTGCGCCGGGCGCAGAGCGCGGAGGCGAAGCCGGCGGCAACGCAGGCGCGCCGCGTGAGAGCAGCGGCGGGCGAGGCCGCGGAGGAGACACCGGCGGTGCCGGTGGTGGACGCGGCATCAGCTTCGGCTTTGGCTCAGGCAAAGGCGGATACGGCGCTCCTGCGTCCGACTCCTCCGGCGGCGAAGCGCGGGGCGTGGACGGCAGCACGAAGTTCCGCAGCCGCGAGGATCGCGGGGGGAACTTTGGCGGTGGAGAAGGCCGTAACGGCGCTCCTACAGGCAAAGGCCGCCGCAAAAAGAAAACCAAAGGCGGCGTGTTCATCGGCCAGTCCGTTACACCAGGCAACGTAGAGACTTCTGAGCAAGTCACTTCTAAACGAAGTGACAATAATGGCGGCGCTCCAGAAGGAGCACCACGTAAGCGTAAAAAGAAATAAATGACGGTTATGCGTTGCGTAACTCTATAACGATACTAAGCACCGTCCCTCTTGGGGCGGTGCTTTTTAACTAATCATCAACTTGGTTAATTGCACTATGTGCAGTTAAATTTGGGTTATGTAGTAAAAGTGGCAGTTAGTTGCATTTTGTACATCTAAATCTGATGAGTTACCTCTAATTGGTTTGATTTCGCTTTTTTAGCTGCAGAAAGTGCAACTAATTAGTTTTTTGGCGGTGATAAGGCTTAAATAGTTGCACGAAATACATTTATATAGAAAAACGTAGGTGATAGCAAAGTGGATAGGTAGAGGATAGGTGCAGTATAGGATAGGCACAGTATAGGTAAAAGCGGCACTATTTGAATAGGCGTCGAATAGATGTATATCCAAGTAGGGGGAAGCGGATAATTGAGAACAATAGGTAATAAGTAAATAGGGTAAATGGATATAGATATGTAAGAGATTAGTGGATAACTATCTGTTAATTAAGGCGCACAAGCAAAAGGCTAACCTCGCTATTTTCTAAAAACTCCAGATCAACTCAGCTTAATGTTTTTTTGTAACAAATGCTAGATATTGGGTAATGTTACTGACAACTATATGACAAATTAGGTGAGGTATATTTGGTTGAAGGTTCCTTGCGCTCACTTGATTCCATTTGTTACAATATAGATCAGACGTTCGATGGCTGTGTCGTTTAAGATTAGACAGACATGGTTATTTTAACTTATGAATATGATTCAAGGAGTGATTCTCATGGGTAAAAAAGCAGACGGGAAAGTACTCGCCCAGAACAAGAAAGCTTCCCATGATTATTTTATCGAGGATACTTATGAAGCTGGCTTGGTGCTGACGGGTACAGAGATCAAGTCGCTGCGTAATGGCCGCGCTAATATTGGAGATGCTTTTGCTACGATTCGCAATGGTGAGATTCAGATTCACAACATGCATATCAGCCCTTTTGAACAAGGTAACCGTGCCAATCCTACTGATCCCACACGCACACGTAAATTGTTAATGCATAAGGAGCAAATTCATAAACTGCTGGGCTTGTCCAAGCGAGATGGATTTACGATTGTGCCACTTAAGATTTATGTGCGGAATGGCTATGCGAAGCTGCTGATTGGTCTTGGTAAAGGTAAAAAAGAGTATGACAAACGTGACTCGGCTGCCAAGCGAGATGCTCAACGTGATATCCAGCGTGTACTGCGTGATAAGCAAAAGATCGCCAGATAATCTGGGAGAACTAGACGATTCAAAGGAGTTCCAGTTTCAACCTTCAATTCCTTTAACCCACGTGTTAAAGTGTTGATAAATGTGCTATACTGAGTAAGTAAGTTAGTTATTGCTTCGTTACAGTTTTCTTGAATAAGAAGCTGTAGATTGGATCTCTCTTGCTTGGAAGATCCGCTTGATCCGAAGCGCCCTTTTTAATGAGGGGCCGTTCTTGGATTCGACGGGGGTAGTTCGAGCATGAGTAGCGAGTAGTGGGGACGCGTCCGCTTCATCAACGCTAAAGCCTATTAAACGGCAAACAACAAAACAACTACGCTTTCGCAGCCTAAGAAACTGTGTGCGTGCTTCTACTCTGCATCGCCCATGTGACAGGGATAGGGGCTAACAAATAGTGGGATACGCTGTCTCATCTCCGCCTGCGGTGAGCTGAAGAAGACAATCAGGCTGACCCAACGTATAGCCGGTTACGGGGCGATACTCGGGTGACATCAAAACTGTGACTACACTCGTAGAAGCTTATGTGCCGTTATCTTCGGACAGGGGTTCGACTCCCCTCGGCTCCATATGGAGTATTAGAAAAAGCGACCTTAGGGGTCGCTTTTTTGTATCCTCATAATTAAAGTTAGGCAATGTTTTTTAATGATTTCAGCCAATTCCTCAAATGTGTACTTGTGGTTTATCATGTCTACTATGAGGTCTTCGGAATGTTTGGTATGCATTTTATAAACTAGAAAAGATTTCTCTACCACCACGAATACCGTCCGCATGAGGATGGTTCCCATACTATTGTTAACGATACCCTTTTGCAAAGTTTCTTTGTTATAATTATTATAATAATCTCTTCATTGGCTGGTGATTATGAATGAGTGAAAAATTTTGGTTAGTAGTACAGTATCCTCTAAAAAGTGAAAAAGGAAGCCAACGTGATAACTGGTTAAGAGATAAAGTAATAGAATACCTGGACATATCTCTAATAGATGCTAACTTAGGTTGTGTTGATGGCTTTGATATGGGCAAATGCATTTCCGACCCAAAAAAATATGCTCTTAATATATTTTGTATCATTACGGAAGAAGAACGTAGTATAGCCTTGATAAAGAGAGTGTTAAAAGATAGCAGGTTTGATTATACTCGTATTAAAATTGCTACAATGCCCTATGGAAAAGAAGAAACATATAGTCTTAAATTTTCCTATAAAAAGGGTGTTACCGATTTTTCGCTATAGCACAGTTTTGACTTTAGAATTACAACTACACCGTAAACAATTTTCTGGTGGGAGTCATGAATTTTGTGACATCAAAACTGTAATTACACTCATAGAAGCTTATGTACCGTTATCTTCGGTCAGGGTTCGACTCCCCTCAGTCCCATAAGAAAACCCGCTGAAATAGCGGTTTTTTTGCTGTTTAGTGATTGAATTGTAGACGAATGCAGACAAGGAATTATGGGGAACTAAAAGTATTTATTTTTGTAGACATGTTGTCTACACCTAAAATTAGATCATTCACTTTGAAGTTAATATTTAGTGGCACATTTTCCGAAACTACATCTATAAGAGCTCGAACTGATATAAGATTAGATTATGGCATTAAGCACTTAAAAGCAAAAATATTCGGGGGAATTACTATTATGAGTTTCACTATTGATTATGTTAAAAATAAAAACAGAATTATTGTAACATCGGACGGTATGGAAGTTGAGGATGCCTTTGCGTACGCAGAACAATTTCCGAAGATACTGAAGAAAACTAAGCGAGGGTTTACAGGTATGACTGTAATCACTGGTGGTCTGGTATTTAAGCAAGAGGTGATGGCAATTCTTGCTCCAACTGGTGAAGATGCTGTGAAAGCTGGAATGTCCACAAAACACAAATGGGTGTATGTTGCGCCTACGGCGTTCTACAAAACGCAAATGAATCGTATGTTTAAAGATATTGCAAACTTGTACGAATCGATAGAAGAAGCTGAAGCGTATCTTGATTCCGCAGGGAATTAGCAACTTCTAAAAATTAAAAGGATCCAGCCATCATCTGTAGCGCCAAAGGTACTTTCTGCGTATTGAAGAAGCACTGTGAAAAACCGATATATTCAGGATTAACTTATATAAATGGATCACTATACTAAGGAGTTATTCCTATGACCAGTCTCCTTAATCAGAATGACTTATCAAATATTGGTTAGAATGCTTCTAGGATGACATCAAAACTGTAAGTAGACTCGTAGAAGCTTATGTGTCATTATCTTCGAACAGGGGTTCGACTCCCCTCGGCTCCATTTGAAAGACCCGCTGATTGATATTATCCCCTTCAAGTAGACACTCAAAAAAACCTTCATGTTATCATGTAGGCTTGAGTGCCACTTGGAGGGGATATTTTTTATGGCTAAAAAAGGTCAAACATTTCAGAAGTATACAGAGGAATTCAAATTAAAGGCGGTCAGAGCGTATTAAGAGGGTTCATCGAGCTATAAGGAGGTAGCTGAACGAGAAGGGATACGTAACTGTTCTCAACTGATTGAACACACATGAGGCCAGTTTTTTCGTTCTCTAAAGTATACCTAAATAGGATGAATAATAACTGGTTAAATTTACAAATTTGTCATGTGACAATAGTGATGACAGCAGTAACTATTCTCTCAAATGCTGGAATTATATAATGGATAGATTACATAGACAAGATAGGCTTCGTAAGGCTATTGTCTATAAATTTTTATTTTGTATTATTTATTTATAATGTAATTATATTACATAAAGTATTATATTGATATTTATATGAAATGGGGAGAAACATTGAGAGAAAGAATTCTAACTCTATTCATGACGATTGCTATTCTATTCACGACAATCACACCCGGGTTGGTACCGAGTGCTGAAGCAGCAGGAGGCACAGTTACAAAGACCTATACAGCAACTGCTGATACGATGCAATTAAATGGTCAAGCGGAATATAACGGAATCTATGATAATGACGGAGATGGTTATCTATATGTCGGCATGAGCAATAATGACGGCTTCGTCAATGTGCGCAATAGAATGGCCGCATCTTTCAATTTAGGTGCTCCAGAAGGGACCATTGTATCAGCAGAGCTGGTTGTGACGGTTGCTACTGTATTAAGAGTCCCGAATCACACGCTGTACATGGAGGCAAGGGGCTCTGCTGCGAATAGTTTGGACCATAGTTTTAATGGTACCTTCCCCTTCGTAGATGTGAATAGCCCTTTTTCAGATAAATTTACGGCGAAAAGCACTGCGGAAGTGCCGATGGGCACTTATCTTCAGGATCAATCGATTACTTTCAATGTTAAGAGTGCTGTCGATGCCTTTACGGGTGGTTCTGATCGCACAGTAACTTTTACACTTAACGGCAATGAAGCAGATGCAGACAGCGGGAGATTTTTATTGTATTCCTTAGAAGCTTCGAATGCTGCATTTCGCCCGAAGCTAGTCGTTACTTATGAGACCGGACCGACGAATACCCCGCCTACGGGCTCTTTCAAAATTGCGGAGGGAACAGCGACAAGCGCCAGCACAGTCAATCTATCCGTAACAGGTTCAGATCCTGATGCAGGTGATAGTGTTACCCATATGAGATTTGCGAATAGCGTTGCTAATTTATCGGCGGCATCTTGGTTGCCTTTCAGCAATACAGCAACATTCAGTCTAAGTGGAGGGGATGGGGCGAAGAACATCTATATGCAGGTGAGAGATTCCAACAATGCGATATCTGCCAGTTCTTCTCAGATCATTCTATTGGATCAGACAGCACCAACAGGTGCACTGATTATTAATGATGGTGCTGCATGGACGAAATCAGAGATGGTCACTTTAAAAGGAACCTATACGGATGGAAGCGGCTCAGGAGTTGAGCAGGTGCGTCTCTCCAATGTTAATGGGACTTGGCAGACCAGCTGGTTCAGTATCGCTGATCTGAACGGGAGGTCATGGGTCCTTCCGGCTGGACAGGGAGTCAAAAACGTATATGTACAATATAAAGATAGAGTTGGTAATTCGAGCAACTCAACTATTAGTAGTACAATTACAGTAGATACAATAGCTCCTGTTATTACAAATGTAGTGAATAACATAGTATATAATAGCAAAGTTAATCCTCTATTTTATGAAGGCAGCGGATTGCTTAATGGGAGTCCCTATACCAGTGGTACAGACATCACCCAGGATGGAACGTATACACTGATCGTCACCGATCAAGCAGGCAATAGTGCGACGGTGGTTTTCAA
Source organism: Paenibacillus sp. FSL P2-0121 (assembly GCF_037975345.1). NCBI lineage: Bacteria > Bacillati > Bacillota > Bacilli > Caryophanales > Paenibacillaceae > Paenibacillus > Paenibacillus sp. FSL P2-0121. The sequence continues at coordinate 202,149 of NZ_CP150245.1, forward strand.
GGTTGATACGATAGCACCTACCGTAACGGGAATAGCGAATGGTGTAATATACAACACAATCAAAACGATTACCTTTAACAAAGGAACCGCGACTTTAAACGGAGCTGCTTTTGTTAGTGGTGCACAGGTTTCACAAGATGGTGTGTATACCCTGATTGTAACGGATACAGCAGGCAATGTAACAACGATTAACTTTGAGATAGACACAACAGCACCTAAAATTAAAGGGGTAAGCGAGGGCGGGGTTTATAAGTCGGTAACTCCCAGTTTTAATGAAGGAACAGCGCAGCTGAATGGAACTGCTTATATGAGCGGTACAAGGATTGATCAGGATGGTGTGTATACGCTGGTTGTAACCGATACAGTAGGTAATGTAACAACGGTTAACTTTGAGATCGAAAATGTGGCGCCAATTGTTACGGGAGTAATGGAGGGCGGAATTTATATATCGGTAGTTCCTAGTTTTAATGAAGGGACAGCGCAATTGAATGGAACTACTTATACAAGCGGTACAAAGATTGATCAGGATGGTGTGTATACGCTGGTTGTAACCGATGCAGCAGGCAACGTCACGATGGTGAAATTCATCATTGACAGAACCGCTCCAACCGTCACCGGCGTTGTTTACGGGGTGAGCTACAACACCGACAGAACGATCACTTTTAACGAAGGTACGGCAACGTTGAACGGAGATCCATTCGCAAGTGGCGAGACCGTTTCCGCTGAAGGCGACTATACACTCATTGTGACCGATGCGGTGGGCAACGTTACGACAGTCAGCTTTACGATCCACAAAACCGGCCCAACCGTTACTGGGGTTGTTTACGGATCGAGTTATAATACCGACAGAATGATCACGTTTAACACGGGAATCGCAACGTTGAACGGCGATTCCTTTGCTAGCGGATCTGAAGTCAGTGCCGAGGGCGACTACACACTCATCGTAACGGACGCGATGGGCAACGTCACAACCATTGCATTCACGATCGATAAAACAGTCCCGATCATTAGCGGTGTGACCGACGGCTCTATCTATAACACGAATCAATCGATTACGTTCAATGAAGGTACGGCGACCTTGAACGGAGATCCATTTGCAAGTGGCGCAACCATTTTCGCCGAAGGTGACTATACGCTTGTGGTGACGGATGAGGCGGGTAACGTTACGACGGCCAACTTCATCATTGACAGAACCGCTCCAACCGTCACCGGCGTTGTTTACGGGGTGAGCTACAACACCGACAGAACGATCACTTTTAACGAAGGTACGGCAACGTTGAACGGAGATCCATTCGCAAGTGGCGAGACCGTTTCCACTGAAGGCAACTATACACTCATTGTGACCGATGCGGTGGGCAACGTTACGACAGTCAGCTTTACGATCCACAAAACCGGCCCAACCGTTAATGGGGTTGTTTACGGATCGAGTTATAATACCGACAGAATGATCACGTTTAACACGGGAATCGCAACATTGAACGGAGATCCCTTTGCTAGCGGATCTGAAGTCAGTGCCGAGGGCGACTACACACTCATCGTAACGGACGCGATGGGCAACGTTACAACCATTGCATTCACGATCGATAAAACGGTCCCGATCATTAGCGGTGTGACCGACGGCTCTATCTATAACACGAATCAATCGATTACGTTCAATGAAGGTACGGCGACCTTGAACGGAGATCCATTTGCAAGTGGCGCAACCATTTTCGCCGAAGGTGACTATACGCTTGTGGTGACGGATGAGGCGGGTAACGTTACGACGGCCAACTTCACCATTGACAGAACCGCTCCAACCGTCACCGGCGTTGTTTACGGGGTGAGCTACAACACCGACAGAACGATCACTTTTAACGAAGGTACGGCAACGTTGAACGGAGATCCATTCGCAAGTGGCGAGACCGTTTCCGCCGAAGGCGACTATACACTCATTGTGACCGATGCGGTGGGCAACGTTACGACAGTCAGCTTTACGATCCACAAAACCGGCCCAACCGTTACTGGGGTTGTTTACGGATCGAGTTATAATACCGACAGAATGATCACGTTTAACACGGGAATCGCAACCTTGAACGGAGATCCCTTTGCTAGCGGATCTGAAGTCAGTGCCGAGGGCGACTACACACTCATCGTAACGGACGCGATGGGCAACGTTACAACCATTGCATTCACGATCGATAAAACGGTCCCGATCATTAGCGGTGTGACCGACGGCTCTATCTATAACACGAATCAATCGATTACGTTCAATGAAGGTACGGCGACCTTGAACGGAGATCCATTCGCAAGTGGCGCAACGGTTTTTGCCGAAGGTGACTATACGCTTGTGGTGACGGATGAGGCGGGTAACGTCACAATGATTTCTTTCACAATTGATCGAACAAACCCGATTATAACCGGTCTAACTGTAGGAATAAGCAACTACACCAGTCCGTTGACGATTGGATTTAATGAAGGTACCGCTACATTAAACGGTCAGCCCTTCACAACCGGAACGAGAGTTATATCTTCTGGCAACTACACGCTAGTCGTCATCGATGAAGCAGGAAATCAGACGATTGCCACGTTTACGCTGAACATCTCGACTCCTGAATCCGGTTCAGGTTCAAGCTCAGACCCAAGTACAAGCTCAAGTACAAGCTCAAGTACAAGCCCAATTCCAAGCTTAGGGCTAGAGATCGAGATCAATGGAGTTAAACAGAAGGATTTAGCCAAAGAAACAACTGCTGTTATGAACGGAAAGAAAGTGACAACGGTAACCATCGACGAGAAGAAATTATCGCGTTACCTCGATTCCTTACCCGATAAGCCAGTCATTAACATACCGGTCCATAATGATTCAGATCGTGTTCTTCTGCTCTTAAACGGTCAGCTTATCACAACACTGAATGACCGAAACGCAGTTATTCTAATTCAAACGGAGCTTGGTTCCTATCTTCTAGCTGCCAACCGGATCGATTGGAGTCTTGTCACGAAGCGTTTCGGTTCGGAGGATGCACTGCGAAACATGGTGATTCAAGTCGAGATTACCAATGTACCAGAAAGCGATATCGTGCAACTTGCTAATAGTATAGGGAAGGCAAGACTCTTGTCGCCGCCGATTGATTTCAACATCACAGCAGCACATGGCGGTAAGACGATTGAGCTCAACAAGTTTCTTAGCTATGTCGAGCGGACGATTGTCATTCCCAATTCAGCAGATGATCACAATAAAAATATAACGGGGATTACGATGACGAAGGATGGAAACATCGTGCCGGTACCTACCCGAATGATGAGGGAGAACGGCAAGACCTTTGCTGTCATTTATAGCCTGACAAATAGCGTCTATGCCGTTATAGAGAATGACAAAACCTTTGCGGATATTCAGAATCATTGGGCGAAGTATGATATCGAACAAGTAGCGTCCAAGCTGATCGTCCAAGGTGTCACTGAATCGAGCTTTCAACCGAACAAGCAAATTACCCGAGCTGAGTTCACGGCGATGTTGGTCCGGGCTCTCGGATTACACACGGTTGATCAGCCTACCAGCTTTACTGACGTCAACAGCGGGCAATGGTATTACGAAACGGTCTCCATTGCGGAAGGCTACGGGTTAGTTACGGCAAGTAACAACAGCCAGTACACTCCCAACGAGAAGCTAAGCCGAGAAGAAGCAATGGTGTTGCTGGGGAAAGCCATGAAGCTTGCTGGGATGGATACAGCGATTTCCGATAGCGAAGCCGCTCAACAGCTTAGCACATTCAAAGACCATCATTTGCTCGACTTGTCTGCAAGAGCGGCAGCTGCACTTAACGTTAAATACGGAATTATCATAGGCAATCAAGGACAGCTTACGCCGAACAATGTCATTACACGTGCCGAAGCTACCGTCATTTTACAACGCTTGCTCGAAGCGGCCAAACTGAGTTCGTAACAGCAAGAACCTTCAACCACAAGCTAAGTGGTTGAAGGTTCTTTTTTGTGTATATTTAGAGGAACTCGTCATGCATTACCTCGTGATCACCCATTACAAACTCCTGCTCAGCCGTTATTTGCCCCTTCTAGATTTGATCGTACTTGCGAAGTTTGTAATTAACCGCTTCGAACGCTTCGTCTAGGTCTTGTTGTCGTTGCAACTCTTTTTTATGCTACTCAAGGATCGCCTTTCTTTATAGGAGAGTTTGTTTTCCTTGAATGGCTAAATCAGTGTAATAAAGATGCTTCCAAAGGCAAAGTTACGGATATGTCTACCGCAAGCTCTTATGCAGTGAATCTAATTAAAGATGAAGCAGAAGCTAGTATTATCAATGGGAAGAAGAATGGCGTATTTGATCCGCTGGGCAATGCCACACGCGCATCGATACGCTGACCAAGGAATGATCTTAAACTATGCTACCTCGCCGAACATCCGAATCATCACACGGCGGCGAATTGTGGATTTGTACAGCCATGGCTCGGCTCCATATGGAGTACTATTGAAGACACCATGAAAGGTGTCTTTTTTCATATTTTCAGAATATGATCTGGACTATGCGTGGCGGTTCAAAAAAATGAGTATCTTGCTAGATCCAGTATCTTTCGTATGTGGAATTAAAGATTGCAGTGAAGAAGGTGTGAAGAAAAATTTAAGGTTCTATATAGGGATAAAAAAGGCAAACCTAGGATAGGAAGAGTTAATAGGGAGATATAAATGAAAACCAGTATACTTATGCTATAATTTAATAAAGTGACTCTGTGTTTTAGAAAAATTGGATAAAGGATGCATTGACCAACCATGTATGAGAATCAGACTTCTATGCACCACAAGCTGTTTATTATCGGCGCAGGTGCTGCCGGACTAATGGCCGCCGTTACTGCGCGGGATATGGGTATCGATACTGCCATTCTGGAGGGTAACGACCGGATTGGAAAGAAGATATTAATGACAGGTGATGGCCGCTGTAACATTACGAATGAATCCACTGCGACGGGTACGGATGAAGCAATTGCTTTATCGCACAAGTATCACAGTAATCAGGCCGGATTTCCACTTGCGGTATTGCAGCAATTTGGCATCCGTCAGACTATAGATTTTTTCTCCTTTCTCGGGCTTCCACTTACAAGATTGAAGGAGGGCTTGATGTATCCAATGTCGCTGCAGGCAGCAGCGGTGCTGGATATTTTCCAGCTTGCGCTGGAGGATCGGAATGTTCCGGTATACCTCAATAACAAAGTGTTGGATGTTACTGTTTCGAAGAATCATCCGCGCTTCAAGATAAAATGCCAAACGGAGACAGAGGAGGAGGTTGTTTATACTAGCGACTATCTACTTCTATCTGCGGGTGGCCTTGCCGGTCCAAATGCGGGAAAAGAACCTCCTGGGTATACACTTGCCGAACGTCTGGGGCACACCCTGATTGAGCCTTTGCCGGCCATTGTGCAATTGAAGCTGCAATATCCGAATATGAGGGCACTGTCCACTATCAAATCTCAGGGACAAGCCCATATCATTGTGAACGGTAAAGTCATCTGCAGTGAACAGGGTGAAATTGCCTTCACGGATTATGGTATTACCGGCCCGCCAATTCTTCAGCTAAGCAGGAAGGCTGCGTATCATCTTGCAAGAGGAGAACAGGTAACATTGTCGGTTGATCTGATGCCGGGCCGCACGGAGGAAGAGTTAGTTGAGTTTTTAGAAAGGCTCTGGGAGACCTTTGGACACCGGACGGTTGCGGATTCTCTCGTTGGCATCTTTAACAAGAAGCTTGTTACGGTCCTACTCAAGGAGACCGGCTTAGATCAGCAACCACAGCTGCTTTGCCAGGCTCTGTCGTTGAAAACTAAGGGGAAATTTTATCAAATCTTGAAGCGTTGGGAATTTAAAGTGACGGATACCAATGGCTTTACGAATGCGCAAGTGACAGCCGGCGGCATTGATACGTCGGAACTCATCGAAGGAACGCTGGAATCCAAGCTGGTGCCTGGGCTGTATTTGGCTGGCGAAGTGATGGATGTCGACGGAGATTTCGGCGGCTATAACCTGCAATGGGCCTGGAGTTCCGGATATGTGGCCGCCATGGCGCTAGCTAAGTCAATTCAATAAATTTATTAGGAAAAGGGATGCATCAATTAACATGTATAAGGATCAGACTTCTAAGCACCACGAGCTGTTCATTATCGGTGGGGGTGCTGCAGGTCTAATGGCTGCAGTTACAGCGAGGGATCAAGGTATTGATACAGCAATTATTGAAAGCAATGACCGGCTTGGGAAGAAAATAATAACGACGGGTAACGGGCGTTGCAACATTACGAACCAATCCACCGCCACCGGTACGGATGAAGCGGCCGCTTTATCACGCAAGTATCACAGTAATCAGGAAGGATTCCCAATACATGTATTGCGGCAATTCGGTGTCCGCCAAACGATCGAATTTTTCTCCTCACTCGGGCTTCCTTTTGTAAGCTTGGAGAATGGCCGGATGTATCCGATGTCGCTGCAGGCGGCTTCGGTGCCGGGTGTATTTAAGCTGGCGCTGGAGGATCGGAATGTTCCCGTATATTATAAACATAAAGTGTTGGATGTTACCGTTTCGGCGGGACATCCGCGGTTCGCGATAACCTGCCAGACGGAGACAGAGGAACAGGTTGTGTATACCAGCGACTATCTTTTTCTATGTGCAGGCGGCCTTACCGCTCCCAAAACGGGAACGGACGGATCCGGTTATACGCTTGTCCAACGCCTGGGGCACACCCTGATCAACCCGGTGCCAGGCATTGTACAATTGAAGCTGGATTATCCGTATTTGAAGGAACTATCGGGCATCAAATTTGAGGGAGAGGCCCATGTTATCGTAAACAATGAAGTCATCCGCACTGAGTCTGGTGAGATTCTTTTTACGGACTATGGTATCTCGGGCCCGCCCATACTTCAGCTCAGCAGAAAGGCTGCGTATAATCTCGGAATAGGAGAATCGGTGACATTGTCGGTTGATTTAATGCCGGAGCGGACGGAGGAAGAGTTAATTGATTTTCTGGAGATCCACTGGGGGATCTTCGGACACCGGACGGTTGCCGATTCTTTTGTGGGCATCGTCAGCAAGAAACTGATTCCAGTTCTGCTGAAGGAGGCTGGAATTGATCAACAGCCGCACTTGCTTTGTATGGATTTATCATGGAAAACCAAGAAAATATTTTATCGAATCTTGAAGCATTGGGAATTTAAAGTGACCGATACCAATAGCTTCACGAATGCACAAACAACAGCCGGTGGCATCGATACGACGGAGCTAATCGAAGGAACGTTAGAATCTAAGTTAGTCCCTGGGCTGTATTTGGCAGGTGAAGTGATGGATGTGGATGGAGATTGCGGCGGCTATAACCTGCAATGGGCTTGGAGCTCCGGCTACGCCGCTGCTATGGCGCTTGCTAATCGACGTGCCAGCACCACGTAAGGGGGCAGAGGGTTGCTGACTCTTAAACGATCACCTATTACTATGGCAGAGGTTTGCTGTAACAAGTCTGGTTTTAGTAATGTGAAAGCGATGAGGATTGTTTCTCATCGCTTTTTCTGTGATTTTTTAAAGTTTTGTGCTCATTTTATTCGTTGCTTAACTCTGATGTCTTTATTTTACCTCAACTTTATTGTCGTCCCTTTATTAATCCTTAAGTTTATCGATTAGAGTTAGTATTCGTCTATTTTTTGTATCTTCCTTTTTAGCAAGCTCAATATAATTAATCTGCTCTCGTTTAATGTAATCAGGCTGGTTTAGAAATGTATTCAGCATGTGGTACTCTTCAAGGTTTGTAGTAATGTAATCAGGTACAATCAGTTTACGATTTTCCTCACATTTCTTAAGTATTATATGTAATGTATCACCGAGCTCTTTTTGTACTGCTCTTCGAATAAATTCGTTATAAACAAAATAATGCCCATTCTTTGACGGCAATAAAGTATGGTCAAATTCGTGCCCGTCAACAGAGATTTGAATAGGTACTTTACCATTAGTATTGAATATCTCCCTTACTGAATAGGGGAAATAGACTACTTTCCATTTCATTTTACCTTCCAGCAGCCTTATCTCACTATCAAATTCATAAACCATACTAAATAACACTCCTCGTGGTAAAGAAGCTGATTTCGGTCACTAATTTTATCATAGCCACTTTGCTGTTTGTAGGTGATTCGAATTCAATATGCTGTTGCAATAACCTATATGATGTTGAACATGCCTTATCTGCATGAGGATAACATCAGTTTTAGTTATTTCTTCGTATAGTACACATGGTTCCAATAATCTGCCGTCAGTAAGTTCAGCAAAAAAATTACGAGCCACACTCAATATCTCCTCTAGGTACGTCGTCATTTCCTCCTTAGTAGGGTAGTCAGAGCACTCCTTATCTAAGTCTTCTGTTATATCTTTACCGAAGTCAGGTATTTTGAATTCTTCATCCTTCTGCTGCCTAAACCAAAATTTCATGCTGGTTGTAGCGTGGAATATATGCTTCCAGTATTTATGCTTGGCATTCTTCCAAAAATGATCAGGACATACTTCGATAAGATTCTTCAACATTTCTACGGTTGGATCAAACTGTCTTCTTAAAACAGCCACCATCTTATCACTCATGTTCATCAACTCACTTCTTGAATTTTAGAATCTTAACTTTATTCTTGTTCTCAGCAACCAAAACCTTCCATTTTACGATGGTGCATTTGGAAAATTTGTGAAACATACTCAATCACAAACCCAACTGTTAGGGGATTTTCCGTTCTTTGAACATCTTGATGATGAATAATTAGCTGAAATTGCTAAGGTATGTGGCGAGCGTACTTATATAAAAGGAGAGTCCATCTTTTTTGAGGGTGAAGAGGGAGAGGAGCACTATCTGGTTCTATCTGGAGTTGCTCACGTGTTGTTGCGTCTAACAGAACAGCACGGAGTGCCCTCTGATAAAGGTGTTCTAATCGATTTGAAATTAACGCATCAACACCTGGCGGATATGACAGGAACGGCGCGTGAGACCGTGACAAAATCATTGCTTGGATTACAGGATGAGCAGTTGATACGTATTGATCAGAGGAAAATACATTATGATGCGGCTCCATAGGTAGTAAAAGAAAAGACACCTTGAAGGGTGTCTTTTTACGTTATTGCAGCTTGAAAAGAAGATGCCAACATTATCCCCGACTTTAATGAAAGTTCCCGGTTTCATTTTCCGTGAATTTTCCGTCGCTGTCATGCTGAGATTGCTTGCGGCGATCATTACGGGCTTGTTGTTGCTGTTGGGCTTCCAGGCTGTTTACGGGCGTGGCTTCCAAATCTTTTACGGTGTTGATCAGATTCTTGTCTGGTTTATTTGCGCTCAATTGAAAATTCCTCCTTGATTACCTAATGGTTGTGAATTTTATTATGTGCTGGCTACTGTGTGGCTATTCGTGTTGTATGATCACAATCCATTCGCTGTCCTATAATCATTAGCTCAGAACACGGTTAGATATGGGAGATATGAGTAAATGATTGTTTCGGAACCTTTTTTAGTTTTGATATGTTGAACGTGTTCTGGTTCCAGAATTTGTATTATTTTCGAAGGGGGACAGGGGCTAGATGCAGGATCTCTTTCTAAATATTTAGGAGGTGAAAAGAGAAACTTCATTTTTTGCAAGCGGTTACAATGATATCTGCAACAAATTAAAATCGGGAGGAAATAAAATGAAAAAAAGAGTTGCAAAGGTAACCAGTATTGTTGTGTTGTTTTCTCTTGCTCTTTCTTTAATAGTAGGTGGATGGACAAATACGGTGGTGCATGCTGCTGGTCTTGCGGTAACAGGCAGTGGAGGCTGGAATGAAACGGCATATGTGGAATGGTCACCTGTAAGCAATGCGACAGGGTATAACGTTTATGTTAAATTGGCAAGTGCAGCGGATTCTGGGTATCAACAAATTAATAATGAGTTAATCCGCAAATATCCTTCCTACTGGAGAGCCGATGCTGTAGGGCTTGCAGCCGGAAATTATGTGATGAAAGTTGAAGCTACCTTGTCAGGGGGGGGGACGGTAAGTGCGGTTTCAAATCCACTATCCGTAACGTCATATGACCGCTCAGGATTTGCTTTTTCGACTAGCTCGCAATATGGTACGGGATCAGGGGCTTATAATGAGAATGGAACCCTCAAGAATGGTGCTCAAGTGCTGTATATAACATCTCAGACTGCGCAAACCGTAACCCTTGGTGTGAAAATCAACAGCTCCGGCGCTGTACAAACAGGGGTTGGCCTGGGCGGTATTCTGGCACTGAGACAAAAAGGCTATGATACAACTCCACTTGCGATTCGAATTATCGGAAAAGTTACAGCTGCTGATCTGAGTGGACAGCTTAACAGCAGTGGGTATCTTGAAGTCAAAGGTAAAAACAATTATTCGGAAATGAATATTACTATTGAAGGTATCGGAAATGATGCTTACGCATACGGTTGGGGAATGCTTCTAAGATATGTAGGTAATGTGGAAGTAAGAAACCTGGGTGTAATGTTATTCCCCGACGATGGCATTTCAATGGATTCTGGCAATATGAATGTCTGGGTGCATAATAATGATATTTTTTATGGAGCTGCTGGAGGCGATGCAGACCAAGCCAAGGGCGACGGTTCCACAGACCTTAAAAATGGATCCAACTATATTACAATCTCTTACAACCATTACTGGGATTCCGGAAAATCTTCGCTAGTTGGTTTGAGTGAGCCGGCTGAATTTTTTGTTACCTTCCACCACAACTGGTTTGACCATTCGGACTCCCGTCATCCGCGGATTAGAGTGGCATCCGTCCATATCTATAACAACTTTTTCGATGGTATCTCCAAATACGGTGTGGGTGTTACTACAGGTGCTTCAGCTTTTGTAGAATCTAATTATTTTAGACATGCTAAGTTTCCAATGATGATCTCCTTACAAGGTACAGATGCTTTAGGGGAGGGCACATTCTCAGGCGAAAATGGAGGTGTGATTAAAGCCTATAACAATCTTATTGTAGAGGCTTCAAGTCTCATCTATGCGAATTCAAACACAGGGACAGCTCCTGCTAATGTTACCTCATTTGATGCTTACTTAGCTTCGTCAAGAAATGAAACCGTCCCAAGCTCATACAAAGCATTAAAAGGCGGAACAGCCTATAACAACTTCGACACGAGCGTAAATACAGGAGTGAACGTATCTAATATTGATAACGTAAACAATGTTGAACAGATTGTTATGGCAAAAGCCGGACGTCTGAATGGCGGAGACTTCACATGGGAATTTAATGATTCAGTGGATGACGTTTCGTATGCGCTTAATACAGCGCTGATGTCTGCAATCAGAAGCTACACAACGGGACTTGTCTCTGTAGGGGGGAATTCAAACCCAACGAACCCGACTCCGACTCCATCAGTAACACCTACGCCATCAGTAACACCTACGCCAACAGTAACTCCTGTGCCAACAGCGACCCCAGCTCCAACAGCAACTCCTGTACCAACAGCGACTCCAGCACCGACGACAACGCCAGTGCCGACAGCGGGAGCAACCGTTCACAACTTTACTACGGATGGAACAACAAGCAGCTTCTTCAATATTCAAGGCAATCTCTCAACAAGTAAGGGAACTGTGGCCTATCAGGGTTTAACCCTAACCCAATGTCTAAAAATCGAGAGTGTTACCAGCATTCAATTCACTGCTGCTAAAGCTTCAACGCTAACCCTAGTGTTCAACACAGAGGGAACGAAAATCAAAGTGGATGGAACAAGTTATCCTATAACCAATGGCATTGCCACTGTCTCTCTAGCCGCAGGTGCACATACCATTACAAAAGATAGTACGGCGAATCTATACTATATGAAGCTGGAATAGGGGAATGGCTGCCTCTACTTTAATATGGAGATCAGAAAAGCAGAAAAGCGACCTGTAGGGGTCGCTTTTCTTTGCTTTTTCTTATGATCTTATTACTTGAGTTATTGTCGATTCAAAAACTATTAATTTTGTGTTGATTTGATTAATCTTTATCATCAACCAAATCAATAATCTCACGAATATCCTCAATATTTAAAGCTTCTGCAATTTTGCCTATATGACTAAAGTTAATATTCTCCCTTTTTCCATTAGCTAACTCACTTAATGCGGCATGTCGGACATCGGATATTCTGGATAATTCTCGTAGGGAAATCTTATGTTTTTTGGTCAATTCTGAAATTTTCACTATAACTCTCTTTCCCACTTCTAATCCCCTCACTAACTCTGAGTTTTTATCTTGACTATACGCATAAGACGGATTTTCTTTTCATGAGAATAAACCTCTCAGTTTTTAAGAAAGCTGCTGTAAGTAAGTAAAAGACACCTTAACCGTGTCCTTTACTTTACTATATAAGCACGTTTCAGCACTTCAGGATAGTTGACCAGCTTATACTAATTCTTCGGTTATTCCCCATACCGGTCAATCGCCATAGCTGCGGATTTCAGCATGCGCCGCTTAAGATGCTCACCCTCGACGATTTTTACGCGGAGGCCAAGAAAACGGATTTTGGACAATAGAAATTCGCTATCGTCTCTCATGTAGATGACTTTGATTCGATAGATGCCCGAATTTTCATCAAAGGACACGGATTTATCAAAACAGGAAAAGGCGTACAGAATTCGTGACAGCTCAGCATTAAAGGTGGGAATGACTTGAATACATGCACATTCTTTCTGATCCTCTAATAATCGTGTTATCCTTGTTTTTAAGTCATCAATCCGTTTGGCAGGGAAGGGAGCTGCTTCGACAGAAACAATGTTTTTTAGTTTAGTGGACATAAGAGAACGTTGCCGGGTACTGTACCATTGCAGATACCACTCCCGCTTATACATGTTGTATTCCAGCTTATGAGGGAACCCGGTTTGGTCAGTTCGTTGGCCTCCATGCTTAATATGGAAAGTAATAAGGATCGCTTGATTCTGCATGATTATACGGCGGAGTGTACGAAGCATTGGATGATAGACCTGCCGCTCTTTGCTTTTAGCTTTCTCCATAATAATTCCCTGCACTTCTGTGGACGCTTCTGCCTCCAATATGGAGTTCAATTTACTTAAGGTATCCAGTGTAAAAGCTGCTTCTGAGGCCGGGTGCATTAACATGGTTTTCAGCCAGGAACGTTCCTGGGAGGTCAGCGCTAATGAACCCACTTCGTCGAGGCGTGAAATGATTTGGAAGTTAAATATTTTCTCAAATGGATTCATAATAGCTGTGAATCTCCTTCCACTCAGCGATAAATTGCTTACGCAGCCAAGGGGGTTCTAATACCTCGCAGCTTGAACCAAAGCTTCGTAACCACGGCTTAATTTCATAAATACCATTCACTGTGATCTCATAAAGGAATGTAGAATCGGACTCTTCCGTAATTTCTCCCCACTGTCCCTGCGCTTCAACCCGCTCCCGAATAAAATTAACACCCGGGCGATTGGGGTTATAAAATCTTGCCACCACTTTAATCGCACGGGTGGTATCTATAACCCAGCTGTTTGTCATCTGTTCTTCCAGATTGCTGAGTTTCAGAGCAAACTCTGCTTCTTCCACAGTGTCGCCCTCCTCAATTTGAGTAAGGCCCTCCATTCGGAATTTCATGATGCCCATACGTGAATTATGTCCGATTAAATACCAGCGCCCATATTGATGGTCATAGATGACGCGGAGCGGAAGAACAGTTTCTGTGACGCCCCTTGTTTCCCGCTCAAAGAGAGGATTGGTATTCTGAGAGGCGTAGTTTTTGCCCTTTTTAGGGGATAGATATAGAAACTTGATTTTTTTTCGCTGCTGAATCGCTGCAAATATCGTATATAGGTGTGCCTCATCAAGAATACGTGAATGATAATTATATTTGTATCTATGGGTTTCCGTAGCTTCGAGGTTATAACCCCGCTTCCGCAGGACCTTTTTTAAGGTGTCGCGCAGCAGATATCCTTGCACAGACGGAGTCTGCGTGTTGGCGATGACATCAACATAGTCGTAAAGATCCAAGAGCTGATCGCCGGATAATTGATCAATCAGATCGTTAGCAGCCTTGTATCGATAAGGGCGACCTTCGTTTACACGAAGAATAACGCCAACTTCCTCAAGGTATTTCAGATCTCCACGGATGGTCTTCTCATCGGGCATTGGATAATGGGTTGGCATTTGCTCACTGCAGACATCCTGTAGATCTTTAGCTGTTAGCTCCTGAGTCTGAAGAGCAGTTAATAATAGAGTAAGCCGGATGCTCTCCGTTTCCTTAAGCGACTTCGCCCGGAACAAGAACAGGAGCAGCGGGTCGGCAGATTCATAGTAGTTATAGCGGAGCCACTCAGAGAGTTCTGTTCCTTGTTCTGTAGACAGGTCCTGTTGTAAGACGGTTACCATGCCCTTCAGGTTGCGCAGCGTTTTGTCATAGGTATGTACAGAAATGCCGAGACGATCGGCGAATTGTTGTCTGCTGTAAGCTCCCCCCGCTAAAGAGAGCATGCGAAGAAATTGAATCTCCTTATCAAAACTTTCCCGGGCCATTTGTATCCCTCCAGCCTGTAGCGAATCCATTAAAAATAGTAGTACTCATTATATTAAGCACCAGAGTTGAATAAAATGGAAGTGTTTTTGGCCGCCGCCATACTTCCGCCCTGTTCGTTACAGGGAAGATGAGCGAAGATAGATCCATGAAGCCGAAGCAATTCTGATGAGGCGTTCGAATAGTAACAAGGGTAGAGAATAGGGAAGTAACCGATCTGGAGGGATGAAGATGGATCCTATAAACAAGCTTATCCGTGAGCAGCTGGAACAGATTGAACAGGAGGAGCAAGTTACAATATTGTATGCCTGCGAATCAGGCAGCCGGGCGTGGGGATTCCCATCGCAGGACAGTGATTATGATGTGAGATTTATTTATCTGCATAAACCGGAATGGTATCTATCTATTTTTGATAAGCGGGATGTGATCGAGCGTCCTATTAACAATATGCTTGATATCAATGGCTGGGATTTGCGGAAAGCACTGAATTTATTTCGGAAGTCTAATCCACCGCTGCTGGAGTGGCTGCAATCACCCATTCAATATGCAGAAAAGTACAGTACAGCAGAGAAGCTTAGAAGCATTTCCCCGTACACATTTTCACCGAAGTCTTGTATGTACCATTACTTAAACATGGCAAGAGGGAACTACCGTGATTATTTGCAAGGCGAACAGGTCAAGATCAAAAAGTACTTTTATGTACTTCGTCCCGTTCTAGCCTGTGAATGGACTCACCGATATGGAGAGATGCCGCCGATGGAGTTCGATGTACTGGTAGAGCGGCTTATTCCGCAGGATGAAGAGCTGTGGCAGGTGATTCAGCAATTGCTGGCACGAAAAAAATCCGGTGAGGAACTAGACTACGAGCCGCAGCTAACCGCGATTAACGATTATTTAGAAGAACAGTTCCAAGTGTTGGATAAGGTGGCGGCGTCCTTGAATGCTAAGGAGAACAACAGAGATCATCAGCTGGATGCTCTATTTCGAGAAGCTTTACAGGAAGTATGGGGACGGGCCCTATAGAAAGATTGATAGGAGGAAGATGGTAGTGGCTATTGTACAACTGAAATCTACGAATCCAAAATTCACTTTTTTAATTAAAAAAAATCCAGTGACAGGTATGCAGCTTCGTCCGGTTCGTCAGGGATTGGCTTATGGATGGTATTCTGATGAGGCAACTTATAACGTTTATTTTAAGGACGCAGATAACGATATATCCTACAAGCAGAACGGAAGCGAGAGCTTTGAGTATTTAAATGTCTCCCGGTTTAATACACCTCTATTTCCGCTTAATACGGTCAATGAGTTTTTCTCTACACCCTTCAAAGCTCAGGATGAACGGGATGCGGAAGGATATGAGCATTCTTTTTTCATCAATATGGTTCAGGTTGAGCGGATACACTATATTGAATTTTTCCAAAAGCATTTAAAGGGCTATACCTTCTCCTTGCAGCATCAGGCACATAAGAGCTATTCGCTGACGATTACCACACATAAAAGCTTGTATCACCTCTTACATGTTGTTGGTGTGCTGTCCTTGTTCTTATCCATATTTGGGGATGAGTACATAGATATTTCGGATGCTATTTTGGATAAATATATCCGCAGCCTTAACGTCATTGATGCACCTTTTTATATAAGAAGTCTATTTGCAAGGAATTTCCTTACCTCTAAGGAACGGTTCAAGCGATATAAAGCCTCCATCGAACAAACAGACCAGTATTCTATTGGGCTGGAGTATGGCGGTACTGCGATGCAGCGGCGTACTTTTATTTCGAGTGTGCTTCCATTCAATAAGCCGATTCTGGACATCGGCTGCGGAGAAGGTTTCTATGCAATTCCGTTTGCCGGAAAAATAGAGAGCACCTATTATGCGGTAGATATAGCCGAGGCGTTGCTGGAGGTTGTGAATCGGAAAGCGAAAGCTAAGGACATTGATAACATTGCAACCTTTGGCTCACTGGACCATTTTCTGGAGTCGTACAATGGGGAGCAGGTTGATGTGATTCTAACAGAAGTTGTAGAGCACATGAGTGAGGGTGAAGCGGCAGAGCTTATTCAGCAAATAATCGGTAATGTGAATTTTCAACAGCTTATTGTGACGACACCGAATGCTGATTTCAATCGTTACTATGAGCTGGAAGGATTCCGGCATGAAGATCACAAGTGGGAAATGGGACAGGAAGCGTTCGGGCAATGGGTTTTGGATACGGTTCAAGGTTTAGCAGTCGAGGTTGAATATTTGATGGTTGGTGACCGGGTTGGCGAGATCCGTACGACGCAATGCGCTATTGTGCGAAGAAAGGAGGAGTAGACAGTGGAAATTCAAACGCGTGTACATACCATATTTCTGCTTGTAGGAGCAACGGAATGCGGGAAATCAACTTTTGCTAAAGAAGTTCTGATCCCGCAGTTAAAACTAGAGGATGCCTCCAAAGGTTTACGTACGAATGTGCAGTATTTATCCTCGGATAGTATCCGCCAGGAGATATTGGGCTACGACTATGATAAGTATGATCAGGTTATGCTGGAGGCGAGTTCGCATACCTTTCAATTATTGTTTGAGAGATTGAAGTTAGTCACTTCTTTTCCGATTAATGCGGAGTTTGTGGTGATGGATACCATTGGGCTATCCGAAGATTACCGTAGTAAAGTCCGTGAGATCGCCGGGCAAAATAATTATAATCTGGAGGTTATTCTGTTTGATTACCGTAAACGGGAGGATTACTACGTCTCGGAGCGCTCGAAGAAGCTGATCTCCAATCATTTAAACCGGCTGAGAAAAGAAGTCCTGCCTGTTCTGTCACGGGAAGGTTACAATAAGATTCATAAAGTGCGTGCTAAAGATTTTATTCTCGAGGGTGAAGGGATACCTAACCCGGACTACCGGGTGATTATACAGGATTGGGATACTTACGCATCTACGGTACTTCTACAAGCACAAGAGTATATTGTGGTTGGGGATGTTCATGAGTGCGTCGAAGAGCTTCAGGGACTATTACATAATTACGGCTACAGGGTGCACGAAGGTAAGTTAAGTGCAACAGATAAGCTCAGTAACACACGAGTCATTCTTGCTGGTGACTGGATTGATAAGGGCAAAAAGACACGGGAGACGATTGAGTTCTTATTTGATAACCGCGAGCATTTCCTATTTGTTATGGGCAATCACGAGAACTTTGTATACAAGTACGTAAAGGGTGAGATTCAAGGAACCGATCCGGAACTGCTAAGAACGTACTTTGATTCCACCCAAGTGCTTAAGGAGGATACCGCGCTTTTTAGTAAATTTTCGGCTTTAGTGGAGCAATCTCAGCCCTTTTACCGCTATATAGGTATGCAAGGTCCTTCTTTTTATGTTACTCATGCTCCTTGCCGTAATAAGTACATTGGTAAGCTGGATACGAATTCACTACGCCATCAGCGTAACTTTCGGCTGGATCGTGAGGTTTCCTTTGAGGAACAGCTTGATTTCCTAAAGCAAGAGGCTGTGAGTAATCACCCCTTGCATCTCTTCGGACATATTGCAGCCAAGCAGACTTTTCGGATCAAAAACAAACTCCACCTCGACACAGGGAGTGCGCAGGGTAATGAACTAACTTCTGTTCGCATGTCGTTTAAACCTTTCTATAAAAGTCAAAAATCGCATGTGACTACGGTGCACGAAGAGCTACCTATCCTGTTCCGGGAAAAGCAAACTGTATCCTTGTTAGAGCTTGATTACGAGTCTGTGCGCAGACTGCAGTATTCCTCGCAGAACCGGGTCAACTTCATCTCCGGGACGATGTCACCTGCGGATAAGGATATGGCTGCCGGTGAGCTTGAGTCTCTGCGAAAAGGGTTGGATTATTATGCCGAGCGTCGTATATCTGAAGTCGTCCTGCAGCCTAAATATATGGGATCACGCTGTAGTGTGTACCTTTACCGGGATATAGAGCAGTGTTACGCAATTAGCCGGAACGGCTACAAGGTTAAGGCGGTCGATCTGACGCCTATCTACGAACAACTGCTGCATAGATTCGGAACCTATATGGCTGAGCAGGGGATCCGTGTGCTTTTACTGGATGGCGAGCTGCTGCCTTGGAAAGCGCTGGGGGATGGGTTAATTGAGCGTCAGTTCCGGCCGATTAGCAAGGCGCTGGAGACAGAGCTGGATTTCTTAAGACAATATGGATTTGAGGAGTCACTGGGTAAACTGATACAGGATTTTGAAGCAAGCGGGTTTGAACAAGACCAGCACCATATGTCGAAAGAGGCGCTTAACAACAACTATGGGTCTCATGTTTATCAGACTTTTAAGTATGTCCGTGACATAAGAGAATCGTATGTAGATCTTGACCAGCGTGAGGAAGCTTACAGAGTATACAAGCAGCAACTGGAGTTGTATGCGGGTGATGCAGAATTAGCGTACAAACCTTTTGCAATCCTGAAGGAAGTACTGGAGAATGGTGCTGAACGGGTACCTGACGGTAAAACCTCCGAATTATACAGGTTCTTAAATGATGATGAATCTCTGGTTTTGGACTTGAAAGAGCCTGATGCCTACATCAGAGCAGAGGAGTATTTCGCAAAGATAACGGTAGAGAAACATATGGAGGGAATTGTAATCAAACCGGAGCAAGAACAGCAGGGAGTAGTCCCATATATGAAGGTCCGCAATCCGGGCTACCTGTCGATCATCTACGGGTACGACTACAAGTTTCCACATAAGTATGCCAAGCTGATGAAACAGAAGAATATCGCTCCTAAGCTTCGGACGTCCTTAATCGAACACCGGCTGGGCAGACAAATGCTAGAAGTGAAGCTGGATGAGATCTCGTCTGACAACGAGGACTACAAGCAAATTGCAGCAAACCTGTTATTCGAGGTAACGAAAGAGAAAGAGATCGACCCGAGGTTGTAGAGGATTGTTACAGGCGAAGAAACTTGGTTTGCCAATTATGAGAATGAGTTCAGGCTGTCGGGAAGGTCCCGGCAGTCTTTTTTTCGTCAATTGTATCCAGCTCAATCGCGGTCATAGAGCCGGAAGGCAAGTGTACAAGCCTCGTTCTAATTGTAAAAACAGGAGGACGCACCTTATCGGGTCCGTCCTCCTATCTATTCCTCATAAATACGCCTTAACCCATAATAACGAGCACGTTGTTTTCTGGCGCCATTTTGGCCACCGGGATCAGGTTGCCTTGAATTTCTTCACCGTTAATAACGATATGGGTAACCCCTTTTTGTACACCCTTCTTGTTCTCCACCTGGATGTTCAGCTTCTTCCCACGGAATTCCCGGACCATGGAAAAGTCTGTCCAGTCGGAAGGAACACACGGGTTGAGGCGAAGGCCATCAAATTGCGGTTGAACCCCCATAATGCCTTCCACCAAGGAGACCATCACGGTTGAAGCGGTGCCGGTCAGCCAGTGGACATGCGCCCGGCCTTGATATGGGCTGTCCTTGGACTCGACAAACTGGCCATGTACATAAGGCTCGAGTTTACGGATTTCAGCCTTATCGTTCATGCTGGCCGGACTGCAATTCAGGAAGTATTCGAACGCGCGCCCACCGTTGCCGATCATGGTTTCCGCCAGAATGAGCCATCCCTGCGGCTGGCTGAAGATGCCGCCGTTTTCCTTAGTTGAGGCGTTGAAAAGAGCCATCAACGCTACTGGCAAACCGTATTCACGGAACGGAGGGTAGAATAACATAGTGCCGTAATCGGTCCGCAGATTCTCATACACTTTGTCCATGGCGAGCTTCGCCTGATCCGGGCGGGCTGCGCCGCTTAATACGGCCCAGCTTTGTGGATTGAGCCAGATCTTGGCTTCATCATTCTCCCAGGAGCCGATGGTATAGTTGTCTTCGGTAAATCCGCGGACGAATTGATCGTTCTCCCAAGCGTGTTTTTGAATGTTATCGTCCAGCTCATCAAGCAGGCCCTGGGCCCATTGAATATCTTCAGGCTTGTTCTTATTTTGTGCAATTTCCATGAACACCTTGAATGCCATATACAGCTGGAATGCGACGAACAACGACTCACCCTTGGCTCCAAGCCGTAGGCAATCGTTCCAGTCGGCATGAAGCCCAACCGGCATGCCGTGTGCGCCCATACGATCCAGACTGAACTGAAGTGCCTGGCGCAAATGCTCGTACACTGTCCCCTCGCCTTTATCCGAATAAGGGATTATTTCATCTGTGAAATCCCAGTTGCCACTTTCATTCAAGTATTTAATGACGGTGGGGAACAGCCATAAAGCGTCATCGGCCCGATAATGGGGGTGACCGGTTTCCCGCACGTATTCTGGATCATCCGGTGTGCCCTCATGCCCAGGATTGTGATCAAATTTCACCAACGGAAGTCCACCGCCGTTGGAAACCTGGGCGGATATCATCAGTCTTAGACGTTCAAGGGCCATCTCATGATCCAGATGAATGATGCCTTGAATATCCTGCACGGTATCCCGATATCCGAGTCCATTACGAAGACCGGAGTATTGGAAGGAGGCTGCACGTGACCAGATGAAAGTGATAAAGCATTGATATGCATTCCAAGTGTTGATCATGTTGTTCAGGTTATCGCTTGGTGTCTGGACCTGGAAGCGGTTAAGCTTGCTGTGCCAGAATGCTTTTAACTCTTCGAGTTCTTTATCTACCACGGACAAGTCCTTATAATGGCTGAGAATCTCGGAAGCGCCTTTCTCATCATACTGTCCCAGTAGAAATACGATTTCTTTCTCTTCTCCCGGCTGTAAATCTACGTTAATCTGCAGGGCCCCGCAGGAGTTAGTATTGTAGTTTAATGAATTGGAGCATTGGCCGTTCTCAACAGAGGCCGGATTGCCATAACTGCGGTAATCGCCTAGGAACGTATCCCGGTCACCGTCATAAGCGGTAACTTCTGCACCTGCAGCGCCGAAGAATCTCCAGGTTTGTTCTTCGGGGGTGTTTTCATTGATGACTTGAAGGATCATATTATTTTTATAGTAGGTCCGTGAAATAAACAGAGTGTACTGAAGGTTGACGGTATCCTGCTCATAGTTGTTATTGTTGGTTAATTCAACAAATCCGAAGAGAGCCAGCTTGCGTGCTTTGGAGCCATCATTGCGCACCTTCATGCGCCACACCTCATAGGTTTTGTTCAGTGGTACATAATATAATGATTCTGTATGGATGTTATCGTAGTCCGAGACAATGTTCGTGTATCCGGTTCCATGATGGCATACCGACTTATATTGCTCCAGATCTTTACCCACTGGCTGCCAAGAGCCGGACCAATAATCCCCGTTCTCCAAATCTCTCACGTAAATATAGCGTCCGGGCTCGTCCTTAGAGTTGAAGTGGTAGCGGATATGCCGCCCATTTGCGCCAGACTTTACAAAGCTATAGCCGCCTGCGTTACCTGAGATGATTGCACCGTATTCCGGCGAGCCGAGGTAATTCGCCCAAGGGGCAGGCGTATTCGGCTTGGTAATGAGGTATTCCTTGTTTTTTCCATCAAAATAACCATATTGCATGACCATTCCTCCTATTAAGTGGTTAATGGGCCGATCTATAAACGCGCGTTCACAAAGAGGTGAAATATCCATGTGTAATTTTATTATAAGATACTTTTAGTAAATCGATAACCCTATATTTTAGCGAAAAAACGAACAAAAATGCTAACTTTTTTAGTAGGGTGTAAAGCGAAAGACACCTTAAAAGGTGTCTTTTTTTATTTTAGCGGCAATGTCTACTCCACTAGAACACCATTAACAAACGTCATAGTTTTATCTTTGAATTCAAGAATAAACTTGTTTGGAAAATCTAGATCAGTATGAATCTCCGTCCCCAACATAACTTTTTTGCCTACATCATCAAAGGGATTATGAAGTAAACCTCTAGGCGTATACCTAGTTTCAGAACCGATTACATTATTATTCTCATCGCGGATAAATTTGGTTTTTCCTGAGAACACGAGGTCCTTGCCATTTTCCAAAGTTAGATGAACTTCCAAACGATCCTTTGTCTTCTGATAATCTATAACTACATCTTTAGAGGATACAGGGAAACCGATAACAAAAAGTCCAATAAGGGCTGTAGCCAGTATGAGTACCGATAAGACGGAAAAAATGAGAGTTTTTATATTCTTTTTTTTCACTTTTTTAAAATAATTGAGTTTGTTAACTTCCTCTTTATCAATAATAGGCACACTTAGATTTGCTGTGGCGGTCATTTCATTATAGGATTGAAGGCAGCTTTCACAGGATTGCAGGTGTTTTTCGATTTCTTCGTTACTATGTACAGAGGTTAGCCTTTCAATATAGGAAGGTAATAAATCCTGAATGATCTCGCATTTCATGAAGATCTTCCTTTCATTAATTTTTGTTTTCCACGGTAAAAGGTAACTCTTGCCCAGGTCTCATCTTTGCCAAGAATTTCGCCAATTTCCCGAAAACTGAATTCTCCGGTCAAACGCAGATATAATACTTCTTTGGTGTTTGGATCAAGTAAATGAAGTTGTTTAAATAAATCCATTTTGTCCTGAGCAAAAATGAACTGGGATTCTGTTGAATTTGCGTTAGCCAAAGGAGCGTCTTCTAATTCCTCAGACTTCCGCTTGCGCTGCTTGTCCAGCTCCTGATACCACACATGTTTAGCAATTTGACAAAGCCAAACGTATACTTTGCAGGTCCCATCGTATTTATCTATCGATTTTATAGCTCTATAAAAAGTTTCTTGGGTGATTTCTTCTGCCAGCAAGTGATTATGACAAAAGCTAAATACGAATTTATATACTTGGGTTGAATATTCCCTGTATAATTGCTCGTTGTCCTCCATCCATTCACCTCCTCAAGTTATATATCCGTAAAAAGCTATAAACGTTACAAGTTTTTTAAAAAAAATTTGATTTATACAATTATCGCCTTTCAACCCCGGTATGTGAGGGAATTAAGGAGGTTCAGCGTTAAGGCTGGTTTCACAGTTGGTTTACCCTTTATAATTACATGAGATCTTATTGTACAAGTTACAAGGGGGTTCATATATGATAACAAAGGTAAACCGGCAGTTAAATGAGGGTCCTAAAATTCAAAAAGAACAAGAGCTTGTTACCAAAATGATTCGTATATATTGTAAGAAAAAACACCATCATAAAGGCTTTTGTGAGGAATGTCAGGAATTAAATGAGTATGCGCTGAAGAGGTTAGCCTATTGTAAGTTTGGTGAAGAGAAAACAGCTTGTGCCAAATGTCCTGTTCATTGTTACAAACCGGATTATCGCCAAAGAATTAAAGGGGTTATGCGTTTTTCTGGTCCGTGGATGCTGCTCTATCATCCCATTGAGTCGATTAGGCATATTCCGCTACCCAATAAATTGAGAAAATAAGTGAAAACCGGACATCATTTGATGCCCGGTTTAATGTATTTTTAGATATCATTCTCCCAGCTTTTCAGCCTTCACCAAAATCTCTCGCAAAACACGGGCAACCCGGCTTTTTCTTCTCTTTACTTTTACACTTATCCGTCTTAACGACTCTTGGTATACGGCGGTATCAATGGGTTCATAGAGCTGTTTGGCGGCAATCCGTAACGTCCTTCTCATTAATATTGCTGATGAACGTGTTGACTTCGTTCGGTATCCTCTGCGCAAGACCCGTATAGTATGTTTGTATTTCTCCAGGTCTTCGTTTGGAGGAACAAGGGCGAACAGATTTAGGGAAGAGTCATTGAACCCGTAGCTTTTGAACATGATTTTTAGATTCTCAATATTTATGAGATTTCCTCTGAAGTGGGTTGGATGTTCTTGGTGAACGCCGACAACTTCTTTGATGCTGTGAAAAGGGATTTTTAATCGATGCAGTCGATACCCAAGATCCCAATCTTCGAGTCCATAGAGGATAAACTGTTCATTAAAACCTCCAGCACGAGTTAATTGGCTGCGTCTTATGGACACACAACGCGTGACGAGTAACATCCAAGGAGCTACATCTGTGCTGGCAAATTGCTTTTTAGTATTTGGAGGAACTCTTGAGGGAAAGGTGACTTTTGATAACGTCTCCGTCTGCTGAAGGATATCATTGGGTGTGATTAATGGGATGATTTCAGTCGCTGATTCGAAGTCAGGATTCCATAAGTTAGAAGGCGAAAGTGTATTGCGGCAATGTTCTTTTTCTTCAGGAGAAAAGTCTGGGTAGTAGTGGGTATAGGCGTCATCCCAAGAGTGTGGAATACCTGAAATTATCGACTTAGGATATTTACGGTGATACTGGTTTACGATCCTAATGAATTCAGGGAATACCAGAAAATCAGCATCGCAGAAGATGACGTATTTCCCTTTTGCCTGACTCAGCCCCAGATTTCTTACGGCAGAACGGCCGCGTTGTTCCTGCTGAGCGACATAAATAAGCGGATAAGAAGTTTGAAAGCTTTCGACCATTTCCTTAGTACCATCTGTAGAACCGTCATCTGCGACGATCACCTCGAACCGATCCTTCGGATAGGTCTGTGTCTCGAATGAAGTGAGTGTAAGTAGCAGCTGCTGAAGTCGGTTATAGGTTGGAATTATGATGCTGTAACGGATAGCCAGAATGATCACCCCCACCATTTAATAAAAGCCCTTGAATAGGATAAATAATAACAATATATTCAGGGACTTTAGCCTGGTCTAGTCAAGCGCCTTTAAGGGTGGAAATAGGCAGGGGACAGGGTTTAGCACGAATCAAAGATTTTATATTTTTGTGAACTTACCTAGCTCCGTCTCATCTCTATTGTAAAGAACCCGCTATATTAGCGGGTTCTTTACTGTCTGTGCGCTTAATTGTAGTAGACAGAATGCTCGGTATATGTGAAGTGCTATTAGTGAGATATAAGAACCCCATATTGTTTAAAAAAGTTGGTGATTTCAGAGATGTCCATCCGTTCATCAGGTAGATCTTCTGGATAATAAATGCCTGGGACCAATGGTTCTTCCTTTGATATCCGCAATAGCTTTTCTGCTTGGACAGCAGCTCCCAAAGCGGTAAGATGAGTCTGACCAAGCGGGTCAGAAATCGCTATTGTCCGTTCAACCCAGTGCCCATTATGATCCAGACCCTTTAGATGAATAAGGATATGATGTGCACTGCCAGTACCAGGATTGTAGAGCAGTCTTCGTCTAAGCGAACGGAATCGGTCTCCGCTGATCATCTTCCATATTCCGCTGTTAACTAGTCCGACAAGGATGGAGGTGGAGGCTTTGCTGTCGAAGGAGATGCGGAAGCTGGCGGAGTCGATATGCTCAGCTGTTGGCAAGGTGACATGATCTGGGGTGTCAAGCCGATAGCATTTTGCTGTATATCCATCTGGAAATTGGACTTTGATGGGGTCAGTCATTGGAAATACAAGACGTTTTCCCCCCCGTTCTGTAATATGGAATGGAATGGTCATACGATCCATGTACGCCGCGGAGTCGGGTCCTGCTTTGTCACGTAGAGAGTACAACGCGTGAATATCAACGGCGACGTTTTGAAGTGTGGCCGAGTGCAGCATGGCGAACAGCGAAGCAGTTCCCGCCATCCATCCCGAAGAAAGCACGATAGGAGCATAGAGGTCTGTTTTTTCTAACTTTGTGATTGATTGTTGGAATATCTCTGTCCAGCGAGTAAGATCGATCAGTGGGATTTTTCTTCTAACTGCAGACATAAGTAGCCGATCCTGCAGATCGTTGACGGAATTGATGATTAGCGATACATTATCGCCTGCATAAAGCAGTGGATCATCCGCATTATTATCAACTACGACTGTTTGTACCCGTGTGGACTCAAAAGGTGCTGCTTTTTGCGGTGACCTTCCTCCCAATATAATCTCGAGATCGGGATGTCGATCGTGTAATATTTGAGCAATTTGTCTGCCGACGGCACCGTATCCTCCTACAATAAGTACCTTTTTCCTATGCATATCTGCAACCTCCGTTTAAATGTTTATATGTTTAAGTTATTTGACATATGGTTTAAAAAAATAGGAATGACAAGTGCTAGTCAGGTTAATGGCATTAGCACTGGCATTCCTCTTCAACGAAATGGACAAGTTGTTTCATAAGCGCTATCGCTTCGTCAAACTCAAGTCTGTAGAACATTTCCGTGCCCTTCTTCTGAACCTTAAGCAGCCCTGCTTGCCGTAATATTTTCAGATGATGAGAGACTGTAGGCCGGGACATGGGGATATGCTCTGCAATTTGGCTCACATTCATACTCTCTTTGTCGATCAGCAATGCAATGATTTGCTGACGAATAGGATCTCCCAAGCCTTGGAAATAGGGGCTTAAATTCTCGAAAATATGAATCGCCTTCTGATTACTATTAGATTCGTTCATAACTCCCTCCGTTATAATGTTTAATTGTTTAAACGTATCATAATATATTTCAGGGAATAATTCAATGCGTTGATAATCTCCGTTATTTTGGAGGAATCCTAGTTTATTAAATATAATCAAGGGACATATGGATATTTGTATTAAAATTGTGAGGTCATATGGTAAGGCGGTTTTATGGATGAACTCAAGTAAAAAGTAATCATGTCCTTAAACAAAAGACACCTCGATGGGTGTCTTTTGTTTAAGGAATTCCAGAAGGTAGCATACAAAGCTCGGCTTATTCGCGGGGATAAAAAAGGATCAATAAGAGGCTGCTCCTTTTTATGTTCTATTTTCCACTAGGTAATAATTTATTCAATAATATTGCTGCCAATGAAGCAGCTAGGATAGGTGAGCCTAATAAATACTGTACGAATGTAGGCAAAGAGTTCAAGTAGTCACCAGGAATGAGTACCAAAGCCAAGGTGATGATCATTGGTAAGGCAATAATGTACATTTCTTTTTCGCCGATGGTTACATTTTTCATTACTTGCACACCATTAATTGCGATGATGCCGCAGATGATGGCGAAGACGCCGCCGATTACAGCGGATGGAATGGAAGAGATCAAAGCGGCGAGTTTACCAGAACAACCAAAGAGGACAAACCATCCTCCTACAGCGAGAAAGACCCGGCGGCTGGCAACACCTGTAATGGAGATGATCCCTGCATTAGTTGAATAACCTGTAACAGGAGTCGAACCGAGCACAGACGCAATAAGACAGCCAATTCCTTCTCCAATTACGCCGCGGTTAATATTTTTGTCTGTCAAAGGTTTATTGATTACATTGCTGACCGCAAACCAGGTGCCTGTTGTTTCAGCCAGCAGCACGATATAAATAATAACCATGGTGATAATAGCTGAAAAATTGAAGGAAAAGCCGAAATCAACAAAAGCGATCCGCGGCATGCTAAACCACTTGGCACTACTTATCGCTGAGAAATCTAAAACGCCCATAATATTAGCCGAAATACATCCGACTACTAACGCCATCATTACGGAAAGAATTCGGAAGACAGATCCTTTATTACGGAACAAAGTACCGAGAACCACAAAAATAAGCAGTGTAGCACCTGAAATAAGGGCTAATAATACATTTTGATTAATTGAAGCCCCGGAGGCTCCGTAGATATTATCTCTGATCGCAACAGGCAATAAAGATAGACCTACAATGAAAATGATTGTGCCACCTACGATAGGCGGAATAAAGTTTTTAACGATTTTATTAAAAATCCCCGCATAACCCAAAATAATAACCAGGATGGCCCCGATTAAGCTGGCACCTAACACGGAGCTCCAACCGAGCTCTCCGCCACCACTAGCTGCATAAATACTGACGATCGCACCCAGCGGAACATAAGAAGGACCTTGAGCGATAGGCAGCTTCATACAGAAATAGGTTTGCACAATCGTTGCAAGTCCTGCGGCAATAAAGGTGGATTGGATTAACGCGCTGGACTGATTGGGCTGTAAGCCGATTAACATCGCAATAAGGAATGGCACTACATAGACATCCATAGCCAATACATGTTGAAAGCCGAGAATGACGGATTTACTAAATGAAACTTTTTCATCGGGTAGGACAGTTAGTAGCTGTGATTCCAAATGTGCTTGCTCTTGTACGTTTACTTGTGTTTTCACTCCGATGCCCACCTTAAGTTTTCTAGTTTAATTAATCTTTAACGCGAATGAACTTTTTCACCCTGTACCCAGACTTCACGGATATTTTCAGGTCTAGCCAGGTACATTATCTTTTGAAAAATATCTTGCAAATCTTCATTCTCATCAAAGACGGGCAATTTCGCCGAGGGTACTTTCGTATCGATTATTTGAACATCCCATGCATAACCTTCTAGTAACCGGCCGATAGGTAAGCTTAAGCTTTCTCCGCCGCCAGCGGTAGCAAGATAAAAGGATTCATGGATCGTAATTCGTGATCCGGGTACTCCGCGGTTTTGTGCAGAAAGTGAGGGATTCACACCATCCTCCAGCATTCTTGAAGACATTACGGCTTGTCTAATGTTGTCGAAGAGACTAGGTGAAAAACCTCCGGAAATATCAGAGCCTAAACCAATCTCAACGCCTTTGGCATGGAAGTCAGCGATCGGAATGACACTATTGGCAAAATACGCGTTGGATATCGGACAATGCGCAATAGCTGTTCCTGTCTCTGCAAACAAATTCACATCATCTTCATCTAAAAAATTACAATGAGCCATGACAGATTTATCACTGAGCAGACCAAAATCATGCAGGGCAAAAGCATCGTTCTTTTGGAATCGTTCTTGCACATAACCGTGCGCCCAATCACTTTCACTGCAGTGCGATTGCACATACGTATCATATTTAGCGGCAAGTTCTCCCAAGCCTTGTAAAGCCTCATTAGTGCAGCTTGGAATGAACCTTGGTGTCACTACTGGATAAACGCCTTGTTTAGTAGATTTAGCGAGTTCTTGTACAGCTAGTATAAATTCTTCCGTATCCACTAGTGCGGTGTGGGTGTCGGAGTCGCGGTAATTCTCAGGATTTCCCTGCGGATCGTCCATAACCACTTTTCCAACGAGTCCACGTTGTCCTTTTTCCGCACATATTTTAGCCAATAATAGACTGGCCTCTTTATGCACCGTTGCAAAATAAAGTGCTGTAGTGGTTCCGTTTGCGAGCAAAGTACCAACCACGTCATCGTAGACTTTTTTTGCAAAAGCCAGGTCCGAAAATTTAGACTCCAGTGGGAAGGTATAAGTATTTAGCCAATCATAGAGCGGGATATCTAATGCAGTTCCAGATTGAGCCCATTGTGGCGCGTGGACATGCAGATCGATAAAGCCGGGCAAAAAATACTGGCCTTCGGCTAATACATGAAAATTGTCCTGACCTTGATAAGCATCAAGCAAGGGTTGATAGTCGGGGTGCTCCGGTGCAACGATCATTTCTATCATCCCATCCGAATTGATACAGAAGAGATGATCCTTTAAAATTTGAATTTCTTTTGGGGATAGGCTAGAAAATGAAGTGCCTAGGAATATTTGCATATAATTTCTCATAATTTCCGCCTTAATGTTCGTCTTTTGGTGTGCATTCGTTATTATAATCCGTGAAAAAGGATAAGTCCAGACCAAAAGTCGAATAAAGGCGTAATTGACGGATAGGAGGAGCTGAGGAATTGAAAGCGAATATGACGCATAGACGTCACGTTCGCTAGGCTAGAATACAGAAAAAGATAGAGGGAAGTAAAAAATGCTGATCGGCTTCGATTTCTTTACGGTTATAGGAAATGAATGCGGTTACTATCTTGTGATATAATAGATGAAATCGATCAATAGTTTGAGAAAATTGGATTA
This sequence comes from Paenibacillus sp. FSL P2-0121, assembly GCF_037975345.1. Classification (NCBI taxonomy): domain Bacteria; kingdom Bacillati; phylum Bacillota; class Bacilli; order Caryophanales; family Paenibacillaceae; genus Paenibacillus; species Paenibacillus sp. FSL P2-0121. The sequence goes on from NZ_CP150245.1 coordinate 232,343, forward strand.
GGAGTGTTGCCTGGATGAGAAGATACAACATTTGGCGCCCGTTGATGTTAATTATTGTTGCTGTACTTACAAAAAGCTTGGTCACTAACCTATGTATTTTGTTTGGTATGCAGGCTGAATCAGCAAGTAGTATGGGGACGCTGGGCATGGTCATTGCCGGTTTAGTGATGTACAATCGCATGACAAATCGCCGACGTAAATAAGCTGGCCGGATAGATTATAAACGTCTGGTTATTATGTTATAGTAAAGATTGAAATAAAACTTGTATCGACCTGAAAAGGAGTACTTCATGACACAGTTTGTCTACAAACAAATTATTGATGACTTAAAAATGAAAATTTTTGCTGGGCAGTTTCCCGATATGAAATTACCGGATGAACGAACGCTTAGTGAAACTTATCAAGTGAGTCGTAGTTCTATTAAAAGTGCTCTGACTAAAATGGCAAATGCCGGCATTATTTTTAAAAAGCGTGGCTCAGGGACATTTATAAATCCTTTATACATAAAAAATGAATCTATTTTTAACTACGAAGGCTCTAATTTAGGTGTCACCGACAATTTTCAAATGAATGGGAAGAAGCCAAAGATTAAAGTTTTGAAATTTGAGGTCATTCCACCAACGGAAGAACTACAACGGGATCTGTTTTTAGGCCCTCATGATTTTGTTTACAAAATCATTCGCTTACGTCTTTTTGATGATGAACCCTTTATGATTGAAACGGGTTATATCCCAATCAAAATCGTGCAGAATTTAAATCAGACCATTATTGAAGGATCTATCTTTAATTATTTGGAGGATTCACGAAATCTGGCGGTAACCAAATCCTTTTTATCGATATCCGCAGAACCCTCTGAGGCTACGGATCAAGAGCTGCTGCATTTGCAGGCAAATGAGCCAGTAAGCATTATGGAAGGGATTTTCTTTTTAGATAATGGCACGCCATTTGAATTCTCCCATATGCGCTTCCACTATAAATACTTAAAATTTAATACCTTTGTGTCCGTTCATTAAAAGTAAGACTGGGGAATTTTTCTCGGTCTTATTTTTTTTATTTTGCGCAAAATAGATGAAGGACAAGTAGTAAATATCCCCCGCAAACTCCAGCCCATATTTTTACATATATATTAATATTGACGTATTTTTACAGACAATTGACACTGTTTTTCATACTATGTTCATATTTTCACAAAATTGGACCGTATCATTTCTTGAAAAGGTTGAATTAATTTTTCGCGGCGGTATGATGTACTTGTGGAAGAAATTACGGCAATGTAGACACAGAAAAAATTTTGGGGAGTGGAAGAAATGGTATTATCCATGGATGTTGATTACTCATCAAAAACTTATTTAGAGAAGCTTGATGCATACTGGCGCGCAACTAACTACATCTCTGTAGGTCAACTGTATTTGAAAGATAATCCGTTGTTAAGAGAACCGCTGAAAGAAGCAGACGTAAAGATTAAGCCCATTGGACACTGGGGAACTATTCCAGGCCAGAACTTTATTTATGCCCATTTGAATCGGGTCATTACTAAATATGATTTGAATATGTTCTACATCGAGGGCCCTGGTCATGGCGGTCAGGTTATGGTTTCGAATTCCTATCTCGATGGTAGCTATACTGAAATTTATCCGGAAATTACACAAGATATCCCAGGCCTGAAGAAATTGTTCAAACAATTCTCTTTCCCAGGTGGAGTTGCTTCCCATGCTGCCCCTGAAACACCTGGATCGATCCACGAAGGTGGCGAATTAGGTTATTCTCTATCCCATGGTGTAGGTGCAATTCTGGATAATCCAGATTTGATCTCCGCTGTTGTTATTGGTGATGGAGAGGCTGAAACTGGCCCATTGGCGGCTTCATGGTTCTCCAACCGGTTCATCAATCCAGTTACTGATGGTGCAGTTCTGCCGATCTTGCACTTAAATGGTTTCAAAATCAGTAACCCAACGATTCTGTCTCGTCAATCCAAAGAAGAAATTACTGCATACTTTAAAGGTATGGGTTGGGAACCGTTCTTCGTTGAAGGCGAAAATCCTGATCTAATGCATCCGGAAATGGCTAAGGTGCTTGATACCATCGTTGAAAGAATTGAAGCGATTCAAAAGAATGCACGTGACAACAATGACCTGACGCGTCCGGTTTGGCCAATGTTGGTCTTCCGTTCTCCTAAGGGCTGGACGGGTCCAAAGCAATGGGATGGTGTTCCGAATGAGAACTCGTTCCGTGCCCATCAGGTGCCGATTCCAGTGGATCAAAAAAATATGAAGCATGCTCCGGCGTTATTGGAGTGGATGAACAGCTATAGACCAGAAGAATTATTTGATGACAAAGGTCGTCTGAACGCTGAACTTGCTGAGATTCTGCCAACTGGCGACAGACGTATGGGAATGAACCCAGTTACTAATGCTGGCAACCAAATTAAAGATCTAAACTTACCGAATTTCCGTAAGTTCGCACTTGATAATTCCAAACCAGGTGAAGTAATAGCACAAGATATGGCCGTTCTGGGTAAATACATGAAAGATGTTATCTCTCTGAACGAAGAGAACCGCAATTTCAGAATTTTCGGACCGGATGAAACAATGTCCAACCGACTGGGACCTGTCTTTGAAGTAACGAAACGTCAATGGTTGGATCAAGTGATTGAACCGAATGACGAATTCCTAGCTTCTTATGGCCGTGTTATCGATTCCCAATTGTCTGAACATCAGGCAGAAGGTTTGCTTGAAGGTTACGTATTGACAGGTCGCCATGGTTTCTTTGCAAGCTATGAAGCTTTCTTGCGTGTCGTGGATTCGATGATTACTCAGCATTTCAAATGGCTGCGTAAAGCAACAGATCAAAGCTGGCGTGCTGATATTCCATCATTGAATGTGGTAGCAACTTCAACTGTATTCCAGCAAGACCACAATGGTTACACTCACCAAGATCCAGGTTTGCTAGGTCACTTGGCTGATAAAAAACCAGAATTTATCCGTGAGTATTTGCCGGCTGATGCCAACTCCTTGCTGGCTGTCTTTGACACCGTCTTAAATGACCGTCAAAAAATTAACTTGATTGTTTCTTCCAAACATCCTCGTCCACAATGGTTCAGTGCGGATGAAGCACAAGAGCTGGTGGATAAAGGACTGAAGATTATTGACTGGGCAAGCACCGATCAAGGTGGAGAGCCTGATGTTGTCTTTGCTTCTGCAGGTACAGAACCAACTATCGAAAGCTTGGCTGCCATCTCTATCCTGCATGAAAAACTGCCGAACCTTAAAATTAGATATATCAACGTGGTAGACTTGTTGAAACTGAGAAGTCAAAAATTAGATCCGCGTGGCTTATCTGACGAAGAGTTTGATCAATTTTTCACAAAAGATAAACCAGTTATCTTCGCTTTCCATGGATATGAAGGTCTGATTAAAGACTTGTTCTTTGATCGCCATAACCATAACCTGCACGTACATGGATACCGCGAGAATGGCGATATCACAACACCATTCGATATGCGCGTATTGAATCAAATGGACCGCTTTGACTTGGCGAAGGAAGCTGTTCTGAGCTTGCCTAATGCTAACGACTATAAAGCGATCGCAGATGAAATGGATGCTATCGTTAAGAAACATCACCAATTCATTCGTGAAGAGGGTATTGATTTGCCAGAAGTAGAGAACTGGGTATGGAAAGCTTTGAAATAAGCGTATAGCCAGTACCATAGGAAGTAATACAAAAAGACACCTTTAGAGGTGTCTTTTTATTTGTTTAAATAACCATACAAAACAATTATAATCATTTTTTCATCTTTACCACTGTAAATATATGTGAGTAAATAGGTGGGTAAAGAAAGGGGAGAAATGTATGACATCTATTGATAAACTTCCCAAGTCTATAGAAATACAGCTTACAGAACAACCTTTATTTCACTCTGTATCTGATTTAATGAAAGATGGGCAATTCGGTGAGCAGTGGCTTGTATTGACTGAGAAGGAGATTTCCGTTTGGGGAACGGACGGGAAACTGGTCTCAAAGCTTCTAGTCTCGAATATTACTGATGCCCGGGTAGTAGGCGGGGTAGGCGGCGGATCGTTGCTTGTGGATACCCAAGAGGGGCCTATTATACTTATACGTTATACAGCATCACTTACCTCTATATTTGGTTTTGCTTCTAAATTAATTGGCGCTGTAGCTAAAGGCGAGGAACGGCCAACCGCTTCTGAAAAAGAGTTTCCAAGAAATTGTCCAAAATGCCGCAATCCGCTGCCGGAAGATTCACAAGCTTGTCCGGTGTGCAAGAGTAACGGCAAGGTTCTATTTCGGATGTTGAGTTACGCTAAGCCTTATAAGATCCAAATGATCGCCGCGGCGATTATGTTGATTTTTACTACATTGGTAGAGCTTGTTCCACCATTTTTGACGAAGATGATCGTTGATAATGTGTTGACAGAAAAGGATATGGGCTCAACGCTTCTATGGATTGTGATCGGGCTAGCAGCCACATCCTTAGTAATTACTTTAATGCAGACGCTACGTGGACTTATAGGGGTATGGATTGGTTCCAAAATCATGGGTGATCTTCGTCATGATGTGTATCATTCCTTGATGAAATTATCTTTATCTTTTTTCGACCGAAGACAATCTTCGCAATTTATTGGACGGGTGAATAATGATTCAGAGGCGATGCGGCAATTTATGACTGACGGTGTAATCTGGGTCTCGGGTGAATCGCTGCGGGTAATCGCTATTTTCACTATTATGTTCAGTATGGATTGGAAGCTAACGCTGCTTGCTATGCTGCCTATGCCGCTTATGGTGGTGCTGTCGACCGTGTTATGGCCGATGATTGGCAGACGTTGGTACCAGCAGTGGAGATCTATTTTTAGATTAAACGCTTTGGTTGGCGATTCTTTGCAGGGGATTCGTGTAGTCAAAGCATTCGGTCAGGAAACAACAGAGATGTCACGTTATACAGTCGCCAATAAGGAGCTGGTTCGGCATAATATTCGGATCGAAGGCTTATGGCAGGGGATGTTTCCTGCTTTTGCGTTGGTTGCTGGTGTGGGTACGTTATTAATTTGGTTTTATGGCGGGAAAACGGTGCTACAGGGCCAATTATCCATCGGTACGCTAATCGCTTTGGTGACCTACCTTGGGATGCTTCTCGGACCTTTGCAGTGGGTGAGCCAAATGATCAACTGGGCCAGCCATGCGATTTCAGCAGCAGATCGGGTCTTTGAAATTATGGATACACCGTCAGATGTGCCTGATACTGTGAATCCAGCAGCCATCGGCCGCGTAAACGGTGAGGTTGAGTTTAAGCGGGTTACTTATGGATACGAAAAACATCATCCTGTGCTCAAGAACGTGGATTTAAAAGTGGGTGCGGGCGAGATGATTGGTCTGGTCGGACATTCAGGTGCCGGTAAGTCGACGTTCATTAATATGATCTGTCGCTTCTATGATACAGATGAGGGAACCATTACCATCGATGGTGTGGACATCCGAAATATCAGCCAGTCAGATCTGCGTAGTCAGATCGGTGTAGTGCTGCAGGAGACGTTTCTATTCGACGGAACGATTGCTGAGAATATTGCCTATTCTAAACCGGACGCTACGGAATTAGAAATCATGCGCGCTGCAAAAATTGCCAACGCCCATGATTTTATCGTTCAATTGCCGGATGGCTATGATACAAGAGTTGGGGAACGTGGCCATAAATTGTCCGGTGGAGAGAAGCAGCGAGTGTCTATTGCTCGAGCAATAATTCACGATCCGCGAATTCTAATCCTAGATGAAGCAACAGCTTCTGTAGATACAGTGACCGAGCGGCAAATTCAAGAAGCGATCTCGCGACTGGTAAAAGGCAGAACGACATTCGCGATTGCCCATCGATTATCCACGCTAAGAAATGCGAACCGTCTTGTAGTGCTTGAACGCGGGAAGATCATTGAAGTGGGTACACATGAGGAATTGCTTGCTGCAGAAGGTGCTTACTTCAAGCTAGTTGAGGCACAGAAGGAAATGTCGCAGATTAAGGGGGTTGAGATGCATGAGTGATTCGAATCTTGTTAACGGGGAATTGAATCCTAAAGATCCCTATGAGATTAACATTCTTGAACCGGGTGCAATCTCTTTTAGCCGCAGTCAAGGTGGCGTGTTTCAAGGAGTAGTGGAGGGTCAAGTCTATGAGGAATTAATTCTTTTTCGTATATTTCCATTCCAATATACCACGGAGTATATTTCAGTTCGTAACTCCAAGAGTGAGGAGATCGGAGTCATTCGTGACATTGATCAGCTCGATGAAGAAAGTCGGGTGGAAGTGGACACAGAGCTCCGGCTGCGGTATTTTCTTCCGGTTGTAACCCGCATTGATTCTATTAAGCAAAAAGCGGATATGTGGATTTGGGAGCTGCAAACGAATCTGGGCCAGACCCGGATCGTTATGCGGAACCTGCACGAGCATATGCAGTATCCAAGTCATAAACGAATCATTCTTACGGATATCAATGGAAAAAGATGCGAAATCCGTGATTATCTAGCCCTGGATGTTCAGAGCCGAAGCAAGCTGAAGGATGTTTTATAGTCTAGTTATGAAAAAGCTCCGCAGCCATTTGTTGATGGCCTGCGGGGCCTCTTTTTTTATCCGTAGTTTCTGCTAAGGAAAAATTTGATGGCGTTCTCTCTTCGGTATGGTAATATATTACAACCGGATCTTTACCATAGGGGAGGTATGTGAGTGAAGCATAAATGGATCAATTCGCCGTACACCTTTGCTTTAGGGATGTTTGCGATGATGGTTCCCAGTCAGGCATTTAGTTCATTTTACAGTTACTTTTATGTTGAAAAATTAGGATTGGGCATTGGACTTGCTACATTAGCCAGAACCATCTTTCTGATCTGGGATGCGGTAAACAATCCGTTATTCGGCTATTGGTCAGATCGCACAGATACTCGTTTGGGTCGACGCAGACCATGGGTGTTTGGCTCAATTCCGTTATTCATGCTGGCATTTGTACTGGTTTTCTCCCCTCCCGGCGGATTATCTGAAAATGGATTGTTCACTTGGTTTCTAGTCACACTTATTTTCTATGAGGCTGTTGCCACTGTGTTATGGGTGAATTATGGAGCGTTACTCCCGGAGCTCTTCCATGGAGACCGTATTCGGGCAAAAGCCTCCGCGATTCAGCAAGGCTATCAAGTTGTAGCTTTGTTAATCGGTACTGCCTTAACTCCAATTATTTTTGCAGCTATTGGTTTCTCTAATATGGCTATAGTGTATGCCTGTCTCTTTGGAGTGTTTATGTTTTTATGTATGATGAATGTCCAAGAAAAGAAGGAGCTCACAGAGCAGGAACCCTTGAAGTTGATTCCGGCTTTTCGGGAGACCATTCGGAATAAAAAGTTTTGGGTGTTTAATATTTCGAACTCTTTTGCCCAAACGGTGAATGGACTTGTAAGCTCGATGATCCCTTTTTATGCAAAATATGTACTTCATATCTCCGAGGCTCAGGTATCGATTTTACTCGCAGCTGTTTTTGTTTCGGTCATTCCATTAGTATTCGTGTGGTACTGGATGATTCGTAAGATGGACGGGGTCAAGGCGTGGCGGTTATCACTGATCTTATATGCGTTATCGGTAATTCCGTTATGGTTTGGTTATGACCTCTTAAGTGGCGTGGCTGCTGGCGTAGTTGTCGGTTTCGGATTAGCCGGATTTCTAGTAACCCCAGCAATAGTAGGTGGCAAGATTATTGATGAGGATGCGGAAAAAACAGGTCTGAGAAGAGAAGGAATCTACACGGCTGTAAGCGGATTCATCACTCGTTCAAGCGGGTTAATCTCTGCGTTAGCTTTTTTCATTGTAGGTATGATCTTTGGCTATCAAGGCGGCGATGATCCAGGGTCCAATCCTGAAGCGACATTTAGGTATTTAATAAGTGTGGTGCCATTATGTCTGTTGGCCATAGCTGTTGTCATATCCTTCACAATGAAATTTACATTTATGGACTCTTTGAGAGGTGAGGCTGACTATGAACAAAAAATTAATCATCAATTGTGATGATTTTGGGCAAAGTCCCCCCATGAATCAGGCGATTAAACATCTGCTGGAAGAGGAAAAGGTATCCTCAGCAACGATTATGGCGGTGGCCCCTGGGTTTGAGGAGGCAGCTGCATGGTGTAGTCGCAGGCAACAACGGAATGTGGGACTTCACTTGACGATGACTAGTGAATTTGAGGCTTTGCGCTGGGCGAGCCTGACGGGAGAGGCTTCTCTTCATGACGAGAGCGGACATCAATATAGGACGGTAAAAGAGTTCGAACAGGGGGCGCAGACAAAAGCCGTACTAAAGGAGATAGATGCGCAGTACGAGCGAGTGAAACAGTCGGGAATAGTGATTAGCCATGTAGACAACCACATGGGTAGTTTATACGGAATGGAAACAGGACGCAGCTTGCTACCGCAGACGTTGTGGAAAATTTCGCGCTGGGGATTGCCCTCACGATTCTTCAGATACATCCATGCTGAGGATCCGCTTTTGGCATCGCTGAAAAATATTGAACGACCAGTTGCCCTTGGAGCAGGGCTGGCGGATACGTTTGGGGTGCCGATTCCCGACTATTTGCTATCGCATCCTTTTGGTGTAGAGGAAGGCGAGACGTATGAAAGTTTTAAAAGATCTATTATTGCTAAGCTGTATTCGTTGCCGGATGGCGTTAGTGAGACCTATATTCATCCCGGGATAGACGATCCATGGATGCAAGCAAATATTCCGCACTGGAGTAAGCGAGTTTGGGAGTATAAGTTGCCCTTTGATGATGATTTTACCTATGCCCTCAGTGATGCTAAGGTTGAATTGACCAATTATCGTTATGTACAGGAGCATCTAAAACATCCACGGTTAAGATCTGCAGCCAGATTGTTAAAGAACCTGATAAGATTATGAGCAAAAATAAAAGACACCTTGAGGGGTGTCTTTTGATTATCCCATTAATCCTTTTAGCCCGTTAAGGAAGGGGGAAATAGATTTAATCATATTGTAGCCCATCTTCATAACCGGCATAGTTTTTTGTACCATTCCAATAAAGTTGCCGATTCCCCCGAACCCGCCAAATCCGCCAAAACCACCGCCTCCAGAACTGGCAGCCCCTGCTCCTGCGGAGCCTAGAGCGCCTCCACCCAATCCGAAAAGTGAGCCGAATAAGGGCATTAATCCTGATACGTTTGCTTTCCGGGAGCGGGAAGAAGAGTGTTTTTTTGATTTTCTGTGTTTGTTTTTACGTGGTTTGGAAAGGGTCAGTCCATTCTTATCGAGGCCGGTTATCCATCCTATATACGTACGTCCATCATGTAACGTAATGCACACGGGTCTACCTTTCAGCTGTTCAGCACGTTTGCGAATCTTCGTTGTATTTGCCATTTGTGGATCACCTCATTGGTCTATTTACTTCTATATTACTCAGATATTTTTGTGTTGCTTGTGCTAGTTCATCATAAAAAAATATTTGGGTGAAAGAGCTACCACTTGTGTTGATGCCCATAATAATTCATTACACTCATATAATTTAATGTGCGATAAATAAATTATGGAGGGGTGAAAACTTGATATCAGCATGGATTGGGAGTATTACTTTTTTGGGAGCAGTGATTCTTTATATACTGCTGTCTCTGGGATTGCCTTATGGGGAATTTGCAATGGGAGGAAGACATAGAATTATGCCTTCATAAATGAGAGTCGCGTGTGGAGTTTCAGTAGTGATACAGCTAGTTGCCATCCTGTACTTATTGCAGGCAGGGAATGTGATCTCTATTGGATTACCTTTTGATAGAAGGGTATGTTATTTTTTTGCCGTCTATTTAATGCTTAATACTATAATGAACTTATTGTCGAGGAGCATGAAAGAAAAACTTGTAATGACACCCTTATCTCTAATAACTGCAATTTGTTTTGGGATTACTGCTATGAATGGGTAAAAAGTAGTGCCAGATATAGATTCGACTTTTCTAGACTTTATATAGGATTGTTTTTAGGACACATCTGGTGAAGATGTGTTCTTTTTGCATCTATTGACTCTTGACCTATAAAAACGGATTCATGAGTCTAGGTCTTTCTTCTTATGTTATTATATTTAACATTGTTTTATATTATTTTTACAATTATATGATAATTGGTTATGTTTGTGTGATATAATATCACAGAAATTATGTGAAAATGATAGGGAGGACTAATATTATTATGGGATGGAAGACACGATGGAATAAGCCGATTGCTTCTGTATTAGCAACTGCAGTGCTTTCTTTGCAGGTGTTTGGAGGTATTGGTTTGGGTGCAGCTTGGGGTACAGATAAAGCTGAAGCAGCATCCGCAGCCACAGCCAAACTCCGGCTGATGAGCACGACGGACGTGCACACCAATGTCTACGGCTGGGACTATTTTAAGAATGCGGCTTCAGTAACTGTCGGTCTTGACCGCACAGCAAGCTTGGTGAAACAAGCCAAAAGTGAAGAACCCAACACCCTCCTGCTCGACAATGGGGACTTGATTCAAGGAACTCCGCTAGGTACTTATGTGGCGAAGGAATCGGATCTGAAGGATCCTACTAATGTCACTGATATCCATCCGATGATTGCAGCCATGAACGCTATGGGATATGATGCTGCGACTTTTGGTAATCATGAATTCAATTATGGATTACAATTTTTAGATCGTACGATAAACGGTAGCGCTGGTAATGAGATGACTACTGGAGCCAATTTTGATTATGTGAATGCCAATATATATAAAATGGATGGCGTTACAAATGCTTATCAACCTTATGTTATTATTCCTAAGAAAGTAACGGATAGTAACGGCGATGAGCAGACGATTCAAGTTGGTCTAATCGGCCTAGTTACTCCTCAAATCATGGAGTGGGACAAGGTTAATCTGGAAGGCAAAGTTGTCGTTGAAGATATTGCTAAAACGGCAGAAAAATTTGTTCCTGAAATGAAAGCAAAGGGAGCAGATATTATTGTTGCTATGGCCCATACGGGGTTTGATGTTAACGCCGTTGTTGGAGACGGTTCTGAGAATGATATTAACGCTTTGAGTAAGGTTCCTGATATTGATGCGATTACGTTCTCTCATACGCATAAGGTATTCCCAACAGGGAATAACGATACGTTGGACGCGTCGTTCAAAGATCCTGTTACTAAACAACCGTATGCAAACGAAAAGGCTGTGATCGATAATGTGAATGGCCACATTAACGGTACGCCTGCTGTACAAGCTGGTTACGGCGGAGCTTATTTGGGTCTAATCGATCTGAACATTGTATACGATGGTAGTGACTGGACGGTAGACAAGCAAAGTTCAAAAGCTTCTGCTCGTTCTATTTATAAGACAGAGAATAAAGTGAATATACCACTGGTTGAGCCTGATGCAGCTGTAGATGCAGCTGTTGCAGCAGCACATGAGGCTACTATTGCTTATACTGGACAAAAGCTTGGTGTTACAACAGCTCCGATGAACAGCTATTTCGCAATGGTTCAGGATGATCCTACGGTTCAACTTGTTACGTATGCACAAAAGTGGTACGTTCAGAATTATATTGATATCAATGTTCCTCAATATAAGGACCTTGCCATTCTTAGTGTTGGTGCTCCTTTTAAAGCAGGACGCAACGGACCTGATGAGTACACCAGTATTGATAAGGGTGACTTGACTATTCGTAGCGCAAGTGACCTGTATTTATACGATAATACCCTTAAAGCAATCAAAGTTAAGGGTACTGTTGTAAAAGAATGGCTGGAAATGAGTGCGGGCGCATTTAACCGCATCAAACCAGGGATCTCGACTCCGCAGTCTCTGTTGAATACGAAATTTTCAGTTTTTAACTTCGATGTAATCGATGGGGTTCAATATAAAATTGATGTGACGAAAAACGCGAAGTACAATCCGGATGGTACGATTAATGATGCTTCTTCGAGTCGTGTAACGGATGTCACTTACAATGATCAACCTTTAGATCTAGATCAGGATTTCATTGTTGTTACTAATAATTACCGCGCAAGTGGTGGCGGGAACTTCCCGGGTGTTAAAGGTGCAGAGCTGGTTGTAGACTCTCAAGATGAGAATCGTCAGGTTCTGATGGACTACATCAGTGAAGCTGGTACGATTGATCCAACTGCTGATGGTAACTGGTCCTTGGCACCTATCAAAGGCAATGTGAATGTTACATTTACAACAACACCTAAAGCGGCAAATGTACTCCCAGCGAACATTTCCGATACTGGACAGCAAGATAATAAGGGCTTTGGAATTTTCAAGCTAGATCTAAGTGTGAAGACACCTGCACCGACGGAAGATGTGGAGGTTCACCTTCTTGGAATTAATGACTTCCATGGTCAACTCGACACTGTTTCTACAGTGAACAATAAGTCTGTAGGCACAGCAGCTTATCTCGCGACTTATTTGAAAGCAACTCGTGCAAAATATGAGAACTCATTACTCTTCCATAATGGTGACTCCGTTGGAGCATCCGCTCCAGTATCGTCCCTTGAGCGCGATGAGCCGACTCATGCTTGGATGAACATGATGAAATTTGATGTGGGTTCTCTTGGTAATCACGAATTTGACCAAGGTGTTGATGCACTGATGACACAGCTTTATGGTGGTATCGACCCTAAGGATAATAAAGTTAACCATGCTGGATCTGATTTTGATTATGTTAATGCGAATGCAGTGGATGCCAAAACTGGCGAGCCAATTATTAATCCTTATGTAATCAAAGAAGTAGGCGGTGTGAAGATCGGCTTTATTGGTCTGGTAACGAAATCCACACCAAGTAAGGTGGCACCTTCCGGTACGGCTGGCGTGCATTTCCTCACGCCTGAAGAGGAAGTGGCGGCTGTTGAGAAATACGCTAAGGAGCTTCAATCTAAAGGTGTTGAGACGATTATCGTGCTTGCACATGATCCTGCAACAACCAAAGATGGTGTGACTACAGGTGAAGCGGCTGATCTAGCCAATGCGCTTCCTGCGGAATCCCCTGTTGATGTTATCGTTGCTGGTGATAACCATGCACTTGCAAATGGAACAGTAAACGGCAAGCTGATTGTACAAGCTTATTCTTACGGTACAGCATTTGAGGATATCAAGTTGATCATTGATCCTAAAACAGGTGATGTGAAGGACAAGTCTGCTGTGGTAACTTCCACCTTCCATGATGGGGTAACCCCAGATCTGGAAAGTGTGGCACTGGTTAATGCTTACCTTGAGAAGCATCCTGAGCTCACTCAACCAGTGGGTACAACGGACGGAACTATCACTCGTACCGATGCTTACAATAATGAGGCTGCACTTGGTAATCTGATTGCTGACTCTATGCGTAATGCTGACTTCGGCGATGGTGCAAAAGCTGCCGATTTCGCCTTTATGAATCCAGGCGGTATCCGTGCGGACCTTCCGAAAGGTCCTGTTACCTTCGGCGATCTGGCTAAAATTCAGCCATTCGGCAACACGCTTGTGAAGCTGACACTAACCGGAGCGCAAATCAAAACATTGCTGCAACAGCAATGGAATGTAAAAGCTGATGGAACACCAGATATCAAAACGCTGCAAATTTCCGGACTGAAATATACAGCGAATATGTATCTGCCAGTAGCCGATCGTATTGCGATCCTCACACTAACTGATGGAACACCAATTAATCCTACGCAGAAATATACAGCAGTAGTAAATAACTTTATGGCTGCGGGTGGAGATAACTACAAGGTTCTGACTCAAGCTAGTGATTCATTGGCTGGACCTATTGATTTGGACGTGTTCTACGACTACATTGTAAAAACGTTTAATGGCAAAGAGATTAAAGCAGCCATTGAAGGTCGTATTATCAATAAATTAAAGGCTGATTCGGGATCAGGCAGTGGCAGTGGAGGCGGTTCTACCGGTGTAACTCCAACGCCTACTCCAACCGCGAAACCAACAGCAACACCAGCACCATCAACAGCACCAACGGCAACACCTGCACCAACTACTGCGCCAGCAGCAAACTTCAAGGATCTGGGCAAGGTAGCTTGGGCGCAAGAAGCTATTGAAGCATTGGCTGCTAAGGGCATTCTGAAAGGTCTGGATGCAAATACTTTTGCGCCAACCAAAACAGTGACTAGAGCAGAGTTCGTTACGATGCTGGTACGCGCACTGAATCTTACGGGTTCAGCAACAACCAGTTCGTTCAATGATGTTAAACAAGGAGTTTGGTACACGGATTCTATCGCCCTTGCGGTGAAGGCTGGACTTGTACAAGGCTCTGGAAATGGCAAATTTGAACCGGGTCGTGAAGTGACTCGTGAAGAGATGGCCATTATGGTTGCTAACGCACTGAAAGACAAACTACAGCCGATTGATAAAAATGCAGCATTGGGTAAGTTTGCAGACAAATCCAGTATTGCTCCTTATGCACAAGAGGCTATCGCACAGCTAACTCAATTGGGAATCGTCAACGGTGTTGATGGTGGGAAATTTGCACCTAAGGGTATAGCTAATCGCGCTCAAGCAGCGGTTATCATCTATCGCATGCTTGGACAAGCATCATAATTCTATTGTTCTAACTAAAAGTGTATCGATGATCCTCTTGAGGGCACCGATACACTTTTTTTAAATATAAGAAAGTATAAGTGACACCAATACTCTTATAGTCTTCCCTTAAACGCTTACTGCCCTTACAAGGGCACCGAAGACGCTTTTACTTGTTAAATTTGTTGTTGCTCTTTCTGTGAAATCATGTTAACTTATATTCTGCACTGTATTTTTTTATATCTTGTGCGGTCGTGGCGGAATTGGCAGACGCGCACGGTTCAGGTCCGTGTGGGCTAACCCCCGTGGAGGTTCGAGTCCTCTCGACCGCATACCTAAGTGCATATAAACAGGCAATACTTTTGAATCGCTCTTCAACCTGAAGAGCCTTTTTCTATTTATACGCATAATTCAATTTGACAAACTCTATGTAAAAGAAGTGAAGCAAAGATGGAGCCTAATGTAGGTGTAAATACGAAGCAAAGTGTGCGGTTTCTAGAAAAGTATTTCTCTGGTGAATCGATAGATTATCGTCAGATGATTGCTTTATTCATCCCTATCCTAGTGGATCAGGCCTTTGTGGTGGGTCTTAATCTAGTGAATACAGCTATGATAAGCTCGTCTGGTGTGGCAGCTATCAGTGCGGTCAATATGATAGATTCTCTTAATATTTTTCTCATTAGTGTGTTTATTGCCGTCTCAACAGGTGGGACGGTTGTTGTTGCGCAGTATAAAGGGAGCGGCAATGACCTCATGGTGTCAAAAGCTACGGCAGGTGCTACGTCATCTGTTTCGCTGATGGCATTTGCTATTGGGATGTTCGGAATTCTTTTTCACAATCCGCTGTTGAATTTACTATTTGGAGCGGCCTCACCGGAGGTTATGGAGAACGCCCGAATATATTTAATCGGGAGCTGTATCTCTTATCTTGGTATAGCTGTTGTGGAAGCGGTATGTGGTGCTCTTCGTGGAATTGGTAGAACGAGGGCCTCGCTTGTACTTTCGCTAATTATGAATTTAACTTATGTCTTATTGAATCTCGTCTTTATTAACCTGTTGCATATGGGTGTTCTGGGGATGACCATTTCTATAAATATAGCTAGATACCTGGGGGCGTTCTGCGCACTTTATTATCTATTCCGATTGGACAACGATCTGCATATCCGTATTCGCGATCTTGTAGCGGTTAAGCTGTCTATGCTGAAAAAAATAATGTTCATCGGGATGCCGTTTGCGGCAGAGCAGATGTTCTTTAATGGTGGTAAAATTCTGACTCAGATCTTCATCGTTAGTCTGGGTACGTATGCACTTGCGACTAATGCGATTGCCTCCTCCTTTGCAGGGATTATGCAAATCCCGGGGAATGCGTTGTCCTTGACGATTATTACAGTGGTGGGACAATGTATGGGAAGCAATAATGTTAAGGATGCTCGAAAATTTATTAAATCATTCCTTGTCGCCTCTTCTCTTTCCCTGGTGGTGATGGGGTTGCTGATTATGCCTTTTTTCAATCCATTAGTGTCTATGTTCCATCCTCCTGCTGAGATTGTGGGTGATATCTTCCTGATTGTGCTCATCAATACGATTGCGCAAATTCCGTTATGGTCTATAAGCTTTATTACGCCTTCGGCGCTTAGAGCGGCAGGGGATTCCAAATTCACCTCCATGGTTTCGATGCTTACGATGTGGCTGTTCCGTGTAGTGCTCGGATACATCTTAGGTATTGTTCTGAACTTTGGTATACTCGGCGTTTGGCTGGCGATGAATTGTGAGTGGGGGATCAGAGGTTTGATTTTCCTGCGGCGATTTATGGGCAAGAAATGGGTTCAGCATCGTGTTATATAATAGATATAAAAAAATCAAAGGACGCCCTGAGGGGTGTCTTTTTTTGCATGCTCTGATGAGTGCCTTTGGAGAATGCAGCTTGAGTATTTCTTGGGTAGCGGGGTAATAATATGTAGGAATTGCGTCTTTATGCTTACTAAAACACACAACAAGGAGTCTTGCACAATGTCACATTTCGTTAGATCCGTTACTTCACCAAAGAAATTTATCTCCGGCCATAACTTACTGTCAGATCTGAATGAGTATATTAAGGCGTTTGGCGATCATGCCTATGTGATCTGTGATGAGTTCATTTTGGAACGTGCTAAGAAAGAGGCGGGGAGTTCCATCGAAGGTGCGGGGAATAAGGCTACTTTTGAAAAATTCAATTATGAATGTACTCAGGAAGAGATTAATCGTAATCGGGAACTTGCCCGTAAAGCTGGGGCGAATATCATCGTCGGTATCGGGGGAGGTAAAACACTGGACACTGCCAAAGCTACTGCGTATTATGAGAAGCTGCCTGTAGTTATTTTTCCGACGATTGCATCTACTGATGCACCATGTACAGCGCTGGCTGTCATTTATAATAAAGATGGTTCATTTGATCAATACTTATTCCTCCCAAGTAATCCGGATGTGGTCTTGGCGGATACAGCGATTTTAGCTTCAGCGCCTTCCCGTTTTTTCGCAGCTGGAATTGGCGACGCACTGGCTACTTATTTTGAAGCCCGTGCTTGTTATGCCTCTAATGGCGACAATCTCGTACTTATGAAACCTTCTACAACGGGTCTAGGTATATCGAGACTTTGTTATGAAGCTCTACTTAAGAATGCGGTAAAAGCAAAACGTGCGGTTGATCAGAAGCTCTATACACGCGCGGTGGAGGAGACCATTGAAGCGACAATTTATCTAAGTGGTGTGGGTGCTGAATCTGGTGGTCTGGCTGCCGCGCATGCTATTCATAATGGGATGACAGCCGTTCCTTCACTACACAAAGCTCAGCATGGTGAAAAGGTTACGTTTGGTCTTTTAGCCCAGCTAGTACTGGAAAATGCCTCAAATGAGGAGCTGGAAACTGTCATTAAGCTTATCAAGGATGTAGATCTTCCGCTAACCCTCGCCGATCTGGGGTGCACGGAATTTATCGAATCCGAATGGCGCCAAGTTGCTGAAGCTGCTTGTGCAGAAGGAGACACAATGGGCAATATGCCGTTCCCGGTTACTCCGGAAGATGTGTACAATGCGATAGTGGTGGCGAACTCGCTGGCAGAGTCTTATAAATAACTAGCACAACTAATATGTAGTGATAATGAAGGCGCCCTTGGGGGTGCCTTTTGTTTTTATATAGGTTAAGCTGTTGAAGTAGAGTAGGGGTAAAATTATGCTTATAGGTATCGGCTTCGGCATACTTAATCACGGGATAGGGTGCCTACGGAAACGAGATTATTGCTAATCGCCCCGTTGCTGTGCCAATATCACTCTATGTAATAAGGAGGAAAGATGAGAAAAAAACATTTAGGTTATCTAGTCCTTATTATCATAATTATTGGAGCGGTAATAATAGCAGTAATTCACGGAAATTCGGAGCGTCAGAACAAGCAGGCAGCAGGAAGCCTTGGAATGGATTATGTGCGCAAAGAGTACACGGAAAGTGCGTCGCTGAGAGTTGCAACGATTTGCAAACCCTTATTTGGAGGGTCGGGTTATCAGGTAGTGCTCGAGGATTCAAGTGGGCAATCGTATTATGTCATTATCGTTCTCGGAACTACACGTAATCTTGTCACTATGGACGATCTGACGAAAGAGGTGCGGGAAGGTACAACTGTGTTTCCGTGCCACCAATAAAACATGATAAATGAATCGGATCTCATCTATATGATTATTGGGAGGCACTCCTGCGGGGTGTCTGTTTTTGTTATATTAAATTGAATTTTGTTATTTATTTTCGGAATTACTAACATTAATACTAACGTAAACAATAAAATAATTATAACAAAAGGGAATATTTAGATTGTTTTATGCCAATGTAACCGCTATAATCTTGCATATACCGAAATATCTAACGAAATTAAAATATTTTGTTAGTGTTTGTTATTAATAACGAAGCTGAGTATGTGGAGGTGAATAGTTAGCGAGTAGGTCTGTAATTGTCTTCTATAAGGACAGATAGTTATTGGGTTCATAACAGCTGGTTGGCTATTCTTATTATCAAATCCATTCATTTTCGAAGGAGAATTAGGAATGAAAAAAGCGAAAAAGTGGCTGGGGAGTATACTTGCCTGTGCAATGATAATGTCTCCTTTCCCCTCTGTAATTTCTGCAGCAGCAGCGCCATCGACTGTGGGATTCGGTGATACACAGGGTCACTGGGCACAACAAAATATTGCGAAGTGGGTAGAAAATGGCGTATTAAACGGGTATCAGGATGGTTCTTTTCATCCCAATGAAGGAATTACAAGAGCTGAGTTTGCTACGATCTTGAATAAGGTATTTGGTTTCTATATGAAGTCAGATCAATCTTTTTCCGATGTAAAAGCGACCGATTGGTATGCAGATCAGCTTTCGTTGGCACGATATGCTGGGTATTATGAAGGATACTCAGAGAATAAAGCACAAGCTACTGATTATATAACGCGTCAGGATGCGGTGACGATGTTGGCTCGGATATTTACTCTTCAAGACATTGAAAGCGCTTCATCGATGAGCGGATTTAGTGATTCCGCTCAGATTCAGGCTTATGCTAAGGATGCAGTTCATGCGCTCTCAGGTTTGATTACAGGGTATGAGGATGGAACCTTTAAGCCGCTTGGAAGGATCACCCGTGCCGAAGTTATAACGTTAATTAATAAAATAGTGAAGAGTTATTACTCGCAATCTGGAAGCTTTGAAGGAGGAATAGTTTTTGGGAATGTAGTCGTTAATCAGGATGGTGTTGTGTTAAAAAATGCAACGATAAACGGAAACCTGTATCTAACTGCTGGGATCGGTAACGGCGAAGTGACCCTTGAGGGTATTAAGGTTACGGGCACCACATTTATTGCAGGTGGCGGGATAAACTCCATTCTTATTAAGAATAGCTCATTAGGCAAAGTAAATATAAATCGTAAAGAGGGTGAGGTTCGTGTCCTCACGAGTGGTACAACCCAAATTTCTCAGCTAACGGTAGATAGTCTAGCAAGACTGGAGTTTGGAACTGGGACGATGATCACCACGGGAATTCTAAATAGCACTGTGGGGCTGATCCTAGGTGAAGGCGCATCGATTGCTAATCTAAACGTAGCTGTCAAAGCGACTGGAACCACTCTTTCCGGTCAGGGCGACATTGCAAAAGCGGACGTTAAAGCAACAGGAGTAACGTTGAACGGTAAGCCCATTGCTCCTGGCACAATTGTCATTATCAAAGGCAATCAAGGTCCTGTAGCAACGACTACCCCAGCGCCTACCTCGGCATCAGGCTCATCAACAACGCCGGCAGGTCCGACTAATCCAACCGCGGCACCTACAGCGACACCAATACCAACGGAAACACCGACACCAACAGCGACACCGACAGCAACAGCAACACCGACACCGACAGACCCGACGGGTCCTGTGGGACGTATCGAGAATTTAGCGGATGTTGGTGCAAGTAGTGAGACTAGATCGCTATTCGCCTATTTACAGGATATCCGCGGCAGTGAGATCTTGTTTGGACATCAGCATGCTACTACAGAAGGACTTTCTATTACTGAAAAGGACGGAACGCAGTCTGAGGTCGAGAATGCAGTAGGCGACCTTCCGGGGCTGTTCGGCTGGGATACGCTTAGTCTTGAAGGTTTTGAGAAACCAGGCGATCTAGGCGCAACCCAGCTGGAGAATCGTGATAAATTAATCGGCGTGATGAAATCTGCTTATGAAAAAGGCGGCGTGCTTACATTAAGCTCGCATATGCCGAACTTCGTCACAGGAAAGGACTTTTATGACACCAAAGGGAATGTGCTTACGCATATATTACCCGGCGGTGACAAACATGCAGAGTTTAATGCATTCCTGGATATGATTGCGGACTTTGCGAATAACTTAAAAGATGATGATGGTAAAGCTATTCCAGTCATTTTCCGTCCATTCCACGAGCAAAATGGTGGCTGGTTCTGGTGGGGTGCGCCTTACCGTACGAAGGAGCAGTATGCTGAAATTTATCGTTATACCGTTGAATACTTAAGGGACAAAAAAGATGTGCATAACTTCTTATATGCGTTCTCACCGGGAAGTCCATTTAACGGCACAGATGCGACATTCCTAGAGACGTATCCGGGAGATGACTATGTCGATATCCTTGGCTTCGATAATTATTATGACGGAACCACTGAGGGTTGGTTTGATTCAGTCGTGAAGGATGCTAAGCTGATCTCGAAGCTGGCGGATGATAAGGGGAAAATCGCAGCATTTACTGAGTTCGGTTATTCGGGTGTGAAGCCAACTGGAACGAAGGACCTGAAATTCTTTACCAAGCTAATCGCTGCGCTGCAGTCTGATCCGGATGCTAAACGGATGGCGTACATGCAGACTTGGGCGAATTTCAATACAGATTCTATCTTTGTCCCTTATAGAAATGCTCCAAACGGGCTAGGGGATCATGAACTGCTCCCTGATTTTGTAGACTATTATAATGATCCGTATACAAGCTTCAGCCATGAAGTGGCTATTGCGGATGCGTATTCGAAACAGGTAACTACAGAAACCGAGCAACCTTTTTTACACATTGCCTCACCAACGGCAAACCAAACAGTGCCCACGACAAAAGCATCGACCCTTCGTGTTCGTGTGTTGAATCAGGATGTGGATAAAGTAACCTACCTGATTGGGGATGACACAACAGAGTACAGCATGGCAGCTGACGCAGAAGGTTTCTATTACTTGGCAGATTGGACACCAGGTGTAGCCTTCGACGAAACTGGCGTGATGCTTACTGTTAAGTCCTATGCAAAGGATGGTTCTGTACTTTTACAAACGATCCTAATCTTTGTAAGTGACGTAGAGGGCAATGGGGACCCATTGATTGTAGATACTTTTGAGAATTACAAAGGGAATGATGAATTACTTCGTGCGGCATTAAGTCCTGCGGGTGATCTAAATACGATCTCACTTGATGCGGACCATAAAAATGATGGCAAGTATGGCCTGAGATTCGATTATAATGTGGATGGCCAGGGTTATACAGGTCGTACCAAAAACATGAATAATGCCGACTGGTCGGACGCCAACAAATTGAAGCTCTGGATTGCACCTGATGGCAGCGACCACAAGCTTGTTATTCAGGTCAATGCAAGCGGCATTTCTTTTGAAGCTTATCCTTCACTGGCAGGTACGACACCTGGCTTGGTGGAAATTCCATTCAGCCAGTTCGCTCCAGCGCCATGGGATACAGGAAATGCCGGTAAAGTAATCACTAAAGAGAACCTTAAGGACATTCGGGCAGTGTCTATCTACGTAAATAAAAAGGACATAGTAGCAAGTACGTCTGGTACGCTGTACTTCGACGATATTGCAGCGTTTAATGATGGAACGGGTGGCGTTCCTAATGGGGGCGAAGGCCCTGGCAGCACGCCAGAACAGGCGAAGCTGTTGTATGGTTTCGAAAAAGATACTCAGGACTGGACAGTAGAGCAAAATAATGCGAGTGCAAGCGCGGCGGTAATCTCGACTGATGAGGCTGCTGAGGGAACTCATTCGTTAAGCACCTTGTTCTCACTCGATTCAGATGGAGCTTTTGAGCTCAGCAAAAATGGCAGTCTGGATCTGAGCGCGGTTGATAAATTAAGCGCACAAATTAAACTGTCGAACGGAACAGCGGATGCACGTTTGTATATTAAGACGGGATCAACCTGGTCTTGGGCTGACAGTGGAGCTGTGAAAGTAGATTCGAGCGGATTTACTACGGTTTCGCTCAACTTGGCAGGTATTGCAGATCTTAATAGTGTAAAAGCCATAGGTATCAAGCTCGAGGGATTCAGTGGTACGGGAACTTCTACGCTGTATCTGGATGATGTTCGGACCCTGAAGAATGGTACCGCACCTGAAGCTGTCGTCTATGGCTTCGAGGACAATACACTGCAAGGCTTCAGCATCAATGTGGATGAAAATAATAAATATAATACAGCGCTGGCTCAGAATCTATCGGTGAGCAATGCTGTGTATGCTGAGGGAACTCATTCGATGCAAGCGGACTTAACATTGAATGGAGGGCAATTCCAGCTGCGTCGTATGGTGGTTACCAACTTAGCGAATGCATCAACAATTACGCTTAAAATCAAGGTTGTACCTATTGATGCAAGCGATGTTAGCGGTGTAATGGCTCAGCTGTTCACCCAAAGTGGCTCAAGCTGGGGAACATGGACTGCTTCTACGGCTACACCAGTAGATGCCAATGGATTTACTACAATAACACTGGATATCAGCAAGGTAGCGGATCGTAATTTGACCCAAGCGATTGGCGTTCAAGTCATGACCACAGCAACTGATCCAGTAGGTAGTGCTACCGTATATGTGGACGAAATCACGATTAAATAGAAAGTAGTAAAGCCGGAAGCGAACATTTTACGATGTTCACTTCCGGCTTATTTATTTAGCATCAAATTTATTCATTTTAAGTCGAGTATCTGCTTGAAATTAACGAAGCTTAATAGACCCGCCATCTACCATGATAGTCTGGCCCGTAATATAATCGGAATCTTCACTCGCTAGGAATACCGCAACACGCCCGATATCACTTTCCAGTTCACCCAATCTTCTCAAAGGGATTTTCGAAATCATGTTTTGGTAATACTCAGGGTTTGCTTCTGCCCATTCAATCATGCCAGGGGAATTAGCAATTGGAGCAATGATGTTTACATTGATTCCAAATGGACCAAATTCATTAGCGGCTACCCGGGTAATTCCACGGATGGCTTCTTTTGCAGCAGCATATGTTCCTTGATTGGTATCCCCGTTGAGGCCAGCGCCCGATGCAAAATTAATAATTTTACCTTGTGCTTCTTTTAAATACGGTAGTGCTGCTTGCATGAAATAGAAGGTTGGATAGAAGCCTGTATCAAAAGATAAATCGAAATCAGCCTGTGTAGTTTCTTCGATAGATTTCATTCTGGATGCGTGGGCATTGTTTACTAAAATATCTATTTTTCCAAATTTATCAGCTACTTGTTTAGCAAGGTGAGCTATTTTATCGTGTTCCTTGAGGTTCGCTTGAATAAAGATAGATTCAGGTTGATATTCTTGTAATTCTTTAATTGTTTCTTTGCCGGTTTCTTCATTGAGGTCAATAATAGCTACCTTAGCGCCTTCTTTAACAAAAGCCAGGGCCATCCCTTTACCAATACCGCCTGCTCCACCAGTAATAATAGCTACTTTTCCTGCAAGTCTGCTCATGTTGGTATCTCCTTTTTGTGAAAAAAATGTAGTATCTAACTCTTATCAGAGGTAAGGTGTAATTGTTACTTCGACTATATATTACCCAAAATAGTAGCTATATTTACCATGAAGTAGAAACGGCATCATTTACCAGTAAAAATATAGATGGTGACCGACGATGAATGTTCAAGTAGCTGATGAGGCCTGTTCCAGCTCTTATGTACATGTTGAGCGATTGAATTAAGCGGCGCACCAAGTGATGAGCAATTGATGATTCATGTGTCGCTCCAAGTGACGCTGCAAGTGATGCAATAGGTGAAGTATTTATAGAGTAATTAGGGAATTTCTCCCTGAAATTCAGAGATTTCTGTTCATCAGACTTATAATTAGGGAAAACTTACCTGATTTTCGGCCGATTTAGTAACTAATTAAGAAATCCCCTATTTATTAGGGAGGAAATCCCTGATTTCGTGCATTTAGAGCGAATATCGGCTATTTTCAGGGAGTTTTTCCCTAATTAGTTTAAACCCTACCGCAAGCCGTATGAAAAACTCACCTAATATATCGTTCACCGCCCAACTGCCCACCATCCAACCTTCCAACCACCCACCGTCCACCGCTCACCGCTCACCGCCCACCATCCAACCGCCCAACCCAATATCAGAGAACGCTACGCGTGGTATATAGTCATATGGCACAGTAAAATCCATTACTTTTCTTTTCAATTCTATTCCATAAAAAAGAAGCTGCCCCAAGTAGAGTTTACTACTTTTGAGACAGCCTCTTATGGATATTTATAAAGGAAACCCCATCGAGATTACCGCACCGCCATTTCTTCGGTTGCCTGCGCTGATCTGACCTCCACAACGCTCGATGATTGCGCGGGAAATAGCCAGTCCAAGTCCGGATTCTCCGTCTTTTCCTTTTACAAAACGATGGAAGAGATAAGGAAGCAGATCGTCCGAAATTCCAGGGCCATCGTCACTTACGGATAACAGAGCCCGGCCCTCCTTGACTGAAACATGGATATAGATATGTTGATTAGCATAACGTGCTGCATTGGAAACTACATTAAGAAGCGCCTGTAGCAGCTTATCCCTATCCGTACGGATCGTAAGAGAATCTTGATGATCGTGGGAGATATGGAGGGTTAATTCTTTTTTCATTAATAGAGGGTTCATTCGTTCGATGGTTTCTGTCAGTAGATCTTTTAAACAAATAACCGTAGGCTTGAATATATCTTCCTCGCTGTCCAGCTTCGCAAGTAAAGTCATTTCGGACACGAGCTTCTTCAAGCGGCTGCTTTCGCTCATGATAATGTCTAGCCCTTTTACTACATTCTCACCTTCAAAAACACCATCCTTAATCCCTTCAGCGTAGCCGGAAATGGACATTAAGGGAGTTTTTAATTCATGAGACGCATTCTGGAAAAATTGTTTCTGCACATGGTTGAAACGATTTAATTCATCTGCCATGTCATATACCGATTGAGCGACAGATCCAAGCTCTCCACCAGCTTTAATTAATTTAACATCTGAGAAGTGCCGTTCTTTGACTTTGCGGAGTTCTTGTTGCAGCCTCATTAGAGGTTGAATCAGCTTCTTGGTGATAAATAGGCCAAATAGGAACATAAATGCTCCCGCTGCGCTGAAAACGATCAGCAGTCTTTTGAGCAAAGCTTGTTCAATAGCAGTGACTGCGCTCATAGGGGTTAGTAGAGTTAGCGTGCCTATAGGTGTAGCCTTCACTTCAGTAATATACCGTGTATCTGTTCCATTCCAAATGTTCTGGAGCTCAGTGGCTTGGCCTGTGACACTCTTGGCATCATAGTTTATTGCAATTGAACTCATCTCTGATGATGTGGACAAGACTTTTCCTGTCTCATCGCTAAGAATGGCTTCGACGCCTGCAGTGCTTAGAGAAGGTAAGGTCACCGGCAGAGCTTCCAGCTGAGTGCCAATCTCCCCGATGTATTTACTTTCTTCAGTCAATGTAACTGACATCGCCGCACCAATGGTTCTTAAATCCTCTTTTTGTGTTCCGACAAAATGGTTGAGTAGTACAAAATGGATCACGACTGCAGTAATAGATAGTAGCAATACCAATGCAATACTAAAGGCTAAATTAATCTGATGTGCTAGTTTCATTCGTATGCTCACCCCCATCTGTTCTCATGCGGTATCCGTGTCCCCATACTGCCTCAATGGGCAAATGCTCCAGTTTTTTGCGCATCCGTTTAATTAGATGATCCACGGCGCGATCACTTCCAAAATAGTCGTCCCCCCACACATAGCTCAGCAGCTCATCTCTTGTAAATGCCCGGTTAGGGGCATCGGCGAATACTTTTAGCATGGTGAATTCCTTGCTGGTCAAGTCCACCTCTTCACCACACCAGAATACACGTCTTTCTTCCGGCAATAGTAGAAGCTGGTCGATTTCAAGACGGGTGGAAGTGGTCTGACTGTTCAACTTTTCGGCCTGATTACTCATTTTGTACCAGCGTTGAAGCTGCCGTTTGATCCGGGCGACTAATTCACGAGGGCTGAACGGCTTGACTAGATAATCGTCACTGCCAAGCTCCAATCCTAATATTTTATCCACTTCATTATCTCTTGCGGAGATCATAATGATCGGTACTTCGGCTTCGTTACGAATCCTTTTACAGAACTCATAACCATCCATGCCGGGGAGCATAACGTCGAGTACCCACATATCCGGGGGGCTAGTCTGCCACAAGGTCCATGCTTCCTCAGCGCTGCCAAGGCCGATGGTGTGGTAGTTTTCTTTTTGTAAATAAGCTTCAACAAGATTGCGTATATGTTCATCATCGTCGACTACGGCAATGAGATATGGATTATTCATTTCGGGTTACCTCCAGATTATTCTCCTACAAGTATATCAATCCAGAGGTGGGTAGGGGCGGCTGCCATCGTTTTTCCACAAATTAACCAATGTTCTGCCACACCCATTATGTAAGCTTGGTCTTGTAAGATCATTCGAATCGACGAGGAGTGTTGTATTTATGAATCAACAGATGTTATTTAAAAAGTTAGCGCTGTCCGCCCTGCTAGTGTCCGCCGTTGCTGCACCGTCTGCAACGAACGCAGCAAGTGGAGCGCAAGACGGAAACACGAAAACAACGGCTGCAGCCGTGGTTACTGCTGCCTCTAAAGGAACAATTGCCACTAAAGTAACCACTATTGATTGGGTAGATCCCCTAGAGTTGGCTAGGACCTACGCACCTAATACCCAAGAAGATTGGAAGAACACCTTGGATCAGTATTATAAGGTTGCTGGATTTAGTGTAACCGCACTTGCCGAGCTTGTGCCTGCGGAACTGGTGGAGGGAGTTCAATTATCTAAAGAAATACTATCCACCGAAGCTCTACCTGCAGGATATATTGAAGCTGGTCGTAACCTTGAAGTAGTACCTGTAGTCGATGATATGCAGGTAGATAGCAATATCACTACTTCAATGAAAGCTGTAGACGCGACTTCAATTGCTATTTCCATTCCAGATCTTAGCGACGCGGATAAAGCTTTTTTCAAAGCCCAAGATGATCTGAATAGTGCCGCTAAATCCAAAGATGCGACTGTGATCAAGGAAGCTTTAGCTAATCTGTTGGATCAATATAAAGAGAAGATCAAGGAGCTTGAAACAGCCAAATAACGGCGATTAGCGAGGCTTGCTACAGAATAGAGATACTGAAAAGGGTAAAGATAAAAGACACCTCGCGGGGTGTCTTTTTTGTATGCATATCAATCTTCACGCTTTGCCTTTGGCCCTTACTTGCTTCCGCCAGTTCACACCGATCACCCCGGCGATGATCATCACTGTACCGGTCCAATGGTACCATTCCAGTTGCTCATTCAGCAGAAGTACACCACCGAGAATAGAGACAACTGTTGAAAGACTGCCGAAAATGCTCACGCGTGAGGCTTCCATCCGTGATAAAGCATAGTTGGAGAGGAAGGAGGTAACGAGGGAGGAGAGTACGCCGAGATAGAGCATGGAGAATATAAATTTGGGCTCTTGAAAAGGTGTGAAATACTGATCCAAGGTTCCTGCCGAACCATGCTTAATGATCGACAGTCCATTAAAAAATATAAATCCGAACAAAGTAATCATATAGGTAAGTTCTTTGGGACTCCAAGTACGTGTCAGCTTTCGAGCTGCAACATTATAACCGGCAAGGGATAAAGCTGAGATTAGGATAAGTAAGACGCCCCAAAGACTAGAAGAAGAGATACTCAAACCTGGAATGGCAAAGATAAGAATAATGCCTGCAACTGAGATTAATGTAGAGATCTTTTGGAAGCTGCTCGTGGTTTCCTTCAAGAACATCGCCGCCAAAAGGATGGTGAAGATGGGCATTGTCGCCTGAATAATACCCGCTACAGCGGAAGTTGTATACAAAAGTCCATACGCCTGAAGGGTGAAATATAACGCTGGATACATTAAAGCCAGTGGGATTATCACTGCGGCCTTGGATATTCCAAACTTCACCCGCCTCCACCCTGGAAAAGTAAATAAAGAAGCGGCAAGGAAAGATAACGTGAAGCGATGAGCTAGCGTATCAAAAGGATCCGAGACGGTTAGGGCCATTTTTACAAATATAAAGGAAAACCCGACGATAATAGCATTCATGACAGCTGCTGCTATCGCTTTTTGAGTAGAAGATGTATTCATTAGTAAAGACCTCCAAAGTGTTGCGCGCATTTAGGTACCGGTCCTGTTCTGCTCTTTATTCTAAGGCTAGAGTAGCTGTGCTACAATGTAATTATTATTCATCTGTACCGGTACAGAATAAGCTTGGAGGAAGGTGAAAGGGATGTATAAGTATTCGGAGTTAATCAACGAGCTGGAAGCGCAAATTGCCGAGGATGCGTATCGTGAGGGAGATAAATTACCGTCTATCCGGGAGTTGTCCTTACGTTATGGATGTAGTAAAAGTACGGTTATTCGCGCGTTGCAGGATCTTCAGGACAAACATTTAATCTATGCCGCCTCAAAAAGTGGTTATTATGTCATGAAACGAAGCGGACAGCGAAAAGACGAAGGTGCACATTGGATCGATTTTACGGTGTCTGCACCCGACCCGGATATTTTTCCGTATCTGGATTTCCAACATTGTATTAATAAAGCGATTGATATGTACCGCAATGACTTGTTCATCTATGGAACGCCGCAGGGGCTTCCTTCTCTTATTCGTGAAATGCAGCGGCATCTGGCTTCTTATCAGGTATTTGCCAATCCGGATCAGATTTTTATTACCTCAGGTGTGCAGCAGGCGCTTGGCGTATTGACCCGAATTCCTTTTCCGAATGGCAGGCAGCGAGTGCTAATTGAGCAGCCGGGTTATCCGCTTTTTATGGAATATCTGAAGACGTATGGCATTGAGACAGAGGGGATAAAGCGTTCGGATGCTGGGGTGGACTTGAATGAATTAGAGCGGTTATTTAAGACAGGCCAGTTCAAGTTCTTTTATACCGTCCCGCGATTTCATAATCCGCTCGGCGTCTCCTATACCCGTACCCAGAAGAAGGCGATTGCTCAGCTAGCAGCTAAATACGATGTGTATATCGTTGAAGATGACTACATGGCGGACTTGGAGCAGGATGCAAAAGAGGATCCGATCTACGCTTATGACGATGCTTCCCATGTGATCTATTTAAAAAGCTTTTCCAAAATTATATTTCCGGGTCTACGTGTCGGTGTCGCTGTACTGCCAGCGGTCCTGTGTGACTCTTTTAACCGATTCAAAAGACTGATGGATATAGATAGCTCTATGCTGTCTCAGGCTGCCCTGGAGTTGTATCTGAAAAGCGGAATGTTCGAGCGCCACCGAAAAAAGATGCGTTCCTGCTACGAAAAAAGATCCACGCTGCTCCATGAATCGATTATGAGAGAGTTAGATACAGCGACAGCACAACATTATTCCTACCATCCAACCGGCCAGCTTGGTGTGCATACGTATCTGAAGCTTAGTGACAGCATAAAGACAGAACAGATGATCAAACGTCTGCAAAAAAAGTTCATTCGCATCGAAATGGCGGACAGCGGGTATCTGCCCTCTTTTAATAAAGAGAAGATTCTAAAGCTCAATGTATCCAGTGTAAAAGAACCCGATATTCGCTCTGGCATTGAACAGGTAATGCAAGAAATACGCTGAGAGCGCAGCAATAAATGAGTGGATAATAATGGTGGAAATGCTGGGAGTCCATTGGAGTAGAAATAAAAAAGCGTTCCTCCAGTAACAGGGATCGTTTTTTGGCGTTGTGGGTCGTTGACAAATCTGGCAGCAGTGAATTGATGGACAGCAGATCTCATTATCGGTACAACTCGCAGTAATCTCTGGTTCTTCTATAAATATCCGAACACATTTTCTGTGCAATCTTCGGCCGAGTCATGCGGACCCAGATAACGTTATTTGCTAGTTTTTAGCCTTTGAAGCAGGTTTTCGGACACCAGCGCCGCTATTCAATTCGAAAGGGGTTATATTGGGTGGTTTTCATGCTAATAACGGCTATGGGGTCCGCTAGCACTCTAAAAATGTGAAAAAGCCGCTTTTAAGGTCAGCTGTGTCCGATAGCGAATTCGCTAAGTGCAAATTACCAAGATGCTTTATTCATTTTTGCTTCGGTAGCGAGTATCAGCAACAAGCGCAAAAAAAGAGACCGGGTTCGGTCTCCTTTAGTTATTTCTCGATAGGAGGTATGAATTAATTCGCAAAAAAGTTCGGCAGGAACTCTTTATTAGCTTCCAGCATTTCGTCCAGCATCCGAATCGCTACGTCCACGGACGGAACAAGCGGGTGATGTGCGAGCGCCTGAAGGGCAAGGGCGCGGTCTCCGGTGACAGCGGCGTCAATCGCCAGCTGTTCATAGGTTTTGACAGCATGAATGAGTCCTTTAGCCATGGTTGGAATTTTGGTCAGTGGCAGAGGTAGCGGGCCGTTTTTGGTGACCACGCAGTTCACTTCAATGCTGGCGTCATCTGGCAGGAAGTCCAATATGCCATGGTTAGCGACATTTAGGGTCTGAATGTCGTTTGATCCGTTATGAAGCGATCTCATGAGATTAACAGCTGCTTCTGAGTAAAAAGCACCGCCGCGCTGTTCCAGCTGCTTCGGCTTCTCGCTTAGCTCTAGATTGCCATAAAGCTCGAAGAGCTCTTCTTCTACACGTTTGACGACTTCAGCACGGTTAATGCCTTGCTTATGGGAGTCCATCTGCTCTTCGAGCATGGCATCGGTCATATAGAAATATTTTAAATAGTATGAGGGCAGTGCATGAAGGGATTGCAGGAATTCCGGGTTCCATTCTCTTGCCGGTACGTTCTTAGCGCTGTAGCTGGTTGTATCTGCAAGCATATCATCCAGCTTGTCTTCACCTTCAACATCGATACGAGTAATCCAGTGCAAGTGGTTGAGGCCCACAAATTCGGCATATACACGGTCTGCTGCTACATTATATTTGGCAGAGACTTGCTTGATCAGGCCGATAGGTGCGTTGCACAGGCCAATACTTTTTACCTTAGAATATTTCAGAACGGCTTCGGTGACCATCCCAGCAGGGTTAGTGAAATTGAGCAGCCATGCGTTGGGAGCCAGTTCCTCGATATCATGGCATACATCCAGAATAACAGGGATGGTGCGCAGTGCTTTCATCATTCCCCCAGGACCTGTTGTTTCTTGGCCAATAACGCCATATTTGAGCGGAATCGACTCATCACGAGCACGGGCATCAAGCATGCCGACACGCATCTGAGTGCTGACGAAGTCGGCGCCTTCGATCGCTTTACGGCGGTCTGTTGTCAGATGAACCTCAATCGGAAGGCCGGATTTCTCCACCATACGTTTTGCCAAGTTACCTACAATATTCAGCTTGCGAAGACCAGGCTCAATATCTACAAGCCATAATTCGCGCACGGGAAGTTCTTTATAGTGAAGAATGAATCCCTCTACTAATTCTGGGGTATACGAAGAACCTCCACCGATAACTGCAATCTTTAATCCTTGGTTTACTGCCAAGATTAATCACTCCTGTCTTGTAGTTTGTTTGATCGATTCATAATCCTGAAATTTCCGCATTTTCTCATATACTTCACTACTAATGGTCAACCCATCTTGATCCATAGCTGACCATACTGCACCGACTACAGGCTCTGTGGCAAGGGTAACCACGGTTGCCTGAGGGGCTGCAGCGTGTACAGCTTTCTCGATAGGCTGGCGAATCCAACCGCGATCCCCTCGGGTTAGCAGACTTCCTGCCAGCACCACATCGAAGGCCTCCTGCTCCATGCCTAGCTTGTGAATGATAGCTGCCGCAGACTTACCTAGTTCAACCCCTTGCCGATGTAAAATCTCCAGCGCTACGGCATCTCCTTCAGCTGCTGCTTCAAAGAGCAGGCGAGCAACATTTACGGGGACTTTTTTCCAATGATCAAGGAAATCGTGAAACATATGCCCAACTTCCTCATAACCTAACATTTTTAGCAGTAAGCCTGTTAATAGGGTGGGCTGTTCCCGGCCGTCCCAAGCTCGGATAACGGAACGAAACACCTCAATATTGAGTGCGCCACCCCCGCCAAAATCACCGTACATATAGTCAAAGCCGCCGCATTGATAATGCTCTCCCTGCAGGTTTCTGCCTGCTGAATTGGTGCCGGTGCCGCAGATGAGCGCGACACCATATGGGCGATTCGTTCCGGCGCGTAGACCGATCATAGTGTCACAGTTAATGGTGTATTTGGTGAATCCTATCTGGCGTATCATCGGATGGAGAATAGCATAGTCGGCCTCGCGATCAGCACCGGCAAGTCCGAGATAGGTATGCTGGATGTCTTCCAACCGGAGTCCGGCTTCAGCCAGCGCCCCGAATGTGGCCTCTTGAATACTGTTGGCGGCCTCAAGGGCGCCTGTCTGGTGGTTGCCGTTACCACTCTTGCCTTTGCCAAGAACATTGCCATGTTCATCGCTTAGCAGAGCGTAGGTTTTCGTGCCTCCCCCATCGATCCCCAAGTAGTAAGTCAATGGTCGTCACTCCTAGTGTATAAATTTAATCTACTCAGCTCCGGTAGATTCACGTACGATAAGTTCAGGATCAATCCGCATCCCGGCTCCACGTTTCATCTTTCCGGAGATGCGTTTGAGCAGCATATCCGCGGCTGCCAGCCCGATTTTGTCTGCAGGCTGACGTATTGTTGTCAGATGTGGATGAAGCTGTGAAGCAATATAATGATCGTCATAGCCGACCACTGCCACCTCTTCGGGTACCTGAATGCCCGCTTCCATCAGGGCATTGATGACTCCAAGTGCGATATTGTCATCCCCGGCGAAGACGGCGGTGGGCAGCTTTCCTTCCTTCAGCCAACGTTTGCAGGTATCGTATCCCATCCCAATATCGAAATCACCAGGCACGATCTCAAAGGGGTCCAGCCCTTGTTCCTGAAGCGCCTGTAGAAATCCACTGCGCCGCTCCCGCGTACTCCGGAACATTTCCTGACCGCAGAGATGAGCGATTGAAGTGTGTCCCAGCTCCAGCAGATGACGCGTAGCTGCGTATCCCCCCTTGAAGTTGTCGATCGTGATGGAGTAGGTATCATTTTCGGGCTTCTGATTATCTATCAGCACATAAGGAATACCCCGCCGTTTTAACTCCACAATATAATTATCCTCTTCCATCGGAGAAAGCAGAATTAAACCGTCTACACGATCCTCCTGAATTAAATAATGGCTATCATCCGATTCGATGCCTGTTGAGATGGATATGGCTAAAAAATAACCATGCATTGCTAATATTTCATTCAGCTCTTTGACCACTGCGTCAAAAAAGGAATCTTGCAGGGTAGTGACAATAATGCCGATAATTCCCGTCTTACCGCTTGCCAGACTGCGTGCCGCAGCATTAGGGCGGTAATCCAGCTCTTTAATTGCCTCCAGCACCTTTTGGCGATTATTCTCGCGTACCGATTCGGCCCCATTTAACACCCGGGATACGGTTACAACGGATAATCCGGATTTTTTGGCTACATCAAAAATACTAACTTTCATCTTTAATTCTCCTCACGGCAGATTTTCCGATCCTGTTTTCTACTTTCAGTATACAGGGTTGGCAGACTGTCCGCTAAACGTATGATTTCACGCAGGTATACCGTCCCTAAAGGGGGCGGTATACCTGCCAAACAGTTATCGCTGAATGATCTCTGTAACCTTCTTCTGAATCGTCGCCATCACCTCTTCAACCGTCTTATGTCCAGTTTCTACTGGCTGCAATTCATTAATGAACATGTCATTAATTTGCGAGTAGTTGGTGATTAAGTGGTTATAGGATTCGAAGCCGTAGTTAACAGCACCCTCGTAGACATTTTTGATATCCTGTGGATCGATACCTTCAAAATGTTTATAGTAAGCTTCTGCAGCTTCGGTGTTGACTGGTGGGTTACCGCCACTAAGCTCAATGGATTTCTCTTGCACTTCGCTTGTGATCAGGTATTTGATCCATTCAAAAGCTTCCTTCGGATGTTTGGAGTCCTTCAAGATCAGCAGCGGATCGACATAAAGGGTGCTGCGTACCTTTTCGTTTCCTCCCCATGGTACAGCGGCTACGCCAATTTTGAAGGGGAAGTCATTTGCACCTGCAAGGTTCCATGAGCCTCCGATAGACATGCCGATTTTACCAGCAACAAAGGGATCGCCGTTCTGTCCAGCTACACTTTTGCTCCATTCGGAAGAAGGAGAGACTTTATCCTTAAAGACAAGATCAAAAAGCTTGTTGTAGGCAGCGATCACTTCAGGGGAGTCAAAATAAGTCTCGGAAGGCACGCCGCCATTAGTCCATGTATCTTCTGAGTAAGGCTCCGCTCCAAAATA
The DNA here is from genome assembly GCF_037975345.1 of Paenibacillus sp. FSL P2-0121. NCBI lineage: Bacteria > Bacillati > Bacillota > Bacilli > Caryophanales > Paenibacillaceae > Paenibacillus > Paenibacillus sp. FSL P2-0121. The sequence continues at coordinate 266,973 of NZ_CP150245.1, forward strand.
TAACGGCCGCATATCGCGTTCGGACCAAGTGAAGTCTACGCCATATTGAGTTTTGGCGATATCATCGGATACAAGCGTCATTTGTTTAGCTTCGTCGACCATTTTTTCAAACGTCCAGCTCTTATCTTCATAATCGCTTGTTGGATAAGTCAGTTTGGCAGCATCAAACATGTCTTTGTTATAGAGCATTAAGGTGACATACATATTGACCGGGATGCCGTAAGTGTGATCTTTAACCTTGTAGATACCCATTAGATTCTCTGGGATACTATAATCCTCTGCCTTGAAACCATCCTCTTTCATAAGGTCGGTCATATCGAACAACATACCCTTATTGTAGTATTCTGCGAAACCTCCATACCCCCAGTGACTTGTCACGTCGGGCGATTTGCCGCCGGCAATTAGCGTTTGCAGCTTGCTGTCGAACTGCTCATAGGGCGCTTTTTCCACTTTCACTTTAATATTCGGATGCTGCTTCTCGAAATCAGGGATTAATTTTTCGACAAATGTGCGGTCTTCTGAATCTATTGTGTAATGGGTAATCGTTACCGTTTCTGCTTTGCCTCCAGAATTAGTAGAGCCACCGTTTCCTTCAGATAGGGCGTTACCCGCCGATTTGCCGCCGCTACAGCCTGATAAGGCTAGAACAACGAGCATGGTAGCTGCAAGTAAAAGCGCAATACTTTTCCTGTTCTTGTTCATTAGCTAAACCCTCCATGATTTCAAGTATATTTGGCCGCCGGATGGCGGATTATTACTTAATCCCTGTAAGTACAATCCCTTCGACGAACTGTTTCTGGGCTACAGCAAACAGCGTAACGATTGGGACCATAGCTAGAACCGAAGCAACCATTAGCAGATGCCAAGGTGGAATGCGGAACCTCGATGAGGTAAGAGAAGCCATCCCGACGGGTAGCGTGAACTTATCTGATGAGCTTAAGTAAAGCACTGGCGTAAGCAGATCATTCCAGTTGTAGATAAAAGCAAAGATAGCTACGGTTGCAAGTGCAGGTTTGGAGAGTGGGATTGCTATGGTAGCCCACATCCGTATTTCACCACAGCCATCAATGCGTCCGGCATCAAACAGCTCTTCAGGCAATGTGGAGAAGAATTGGCGCAGCAGAAAAATATTATAGGCTGAGCCGAAGAAAGCAGGCACGATCAGGGGTAAAAAGGTATCTATCCAGTTCATTTGCGAAAAGAGTACAAATTGCGGAATCATAATGGCCGGATAGGGTAACATCATGGTGCTCAGCAGCAGGATGAACCACACCTGATTACCTGTACCTCTGAATCTGGCGAATCCATAGGCAACCAGCGCCGAAGAAATCAAGGTTCCCACAACACTAAAGCCGGCGATAATCAGACTGTTTTTATAAAGTGTACCGAACTGCAGGGTATCAAATATTTCTGTGTAATTGCTCCACTGCCAGCTCTCCGGAAGAAAGGTGGGTGGGAACTTCAGCATCTCGCGTTTGGACTTAAGTGAAGTGGAGACCATGAAGAACAAAGGAAGCAGCATCAGAAATGTTGTAACTACTAGAGTAATAAAGCTGAAAATCTTAACAGGCTCCGCTTTCCGGCGGCGTTTGGTTCCTTTAGTCCGGGGGCTTAGCGCTCTGACTGTACTCATTTGCGTCCGCCTCCTTCATAGTGAACATAACGGTTAGACAATTTCATAATTAGTGCGGTGCAGAGCATAACTACGATAAGGAGCACCCATGCCAAGGCTGAGGAATAACCGGCACGATATTCTTTGAAAGCGCTGGTGTAGAGATTATAGACATAGAACCAGGTAGAGTAATTCGGCCCCCCTTGAGTCATGACAAAAGCTTGGGTAAAGACTTGGAAGGAATCAATCAGTCCCATAATCAGTTGGAAGAGCAGCACGGGAGAGATCATCGGTAAGGTAATGTTCAGGAAGATTCTGAAGCGCCCGGCACCGTCAAGGTTAGCGGCTTCGATCAAGCTAGCCGGTACGCCTTGCAGACCTGCGAGGAATAAAATCATTCCTGAGCCTGCTGTCCAGAAAGTCATGATGATCAAGGCATATAGTGCAGTGTCTGGGTTCATCAGCCAAGCCGGTCCATGAATGCCGAACCAGGAAAGGATGTAATTGAAGAGCCCGATCTGCGGGTTGAAGATCCAGTACCACAGCAGGGACATGGCCACGCCGGATACCATGCTTGGAAAATACATTGCTGTTCTGAAAAAGCCGCGCAGAGGAATGGTCTGGTGAAGCAATAGTGCAAAGCCAAGACCGAGCGCAAGCTGGATAGGTACACCGATGAAGGTATATCTCAGCGTGACAACCACCGATTTCCAGAACAGGTCATTGTGAAACATCTCTGTGTAGTTAGCGATCCCGATAAATTTAGGTGGGTGTATGATGTCATAATCAGTAAAGCTGAAGTAAAGCGATGATAAGATAGGATAAAGGGCGAATACTAGGAAGCCGATAATCCAAGGAGAAATGAACAGATACATGTAGAACGTCTGCCGCCTGTTCTCGCGATTGATCATGACACACCAACCTCTCGTTTTAAAAGTATAAGCGCTTTAACTTTTGATCATACTAACACTATTAATTAGCAATAATACTAGGTACCTAGAGATTAAAGTTTAACCGCTTTAACTTTTTGATTCGCTTTAATAAGCTTATCATAGAGGATGATCACTAAATAATCAACACTTATTTTAACTATAAAAGCGCTGTCAGTCATTAAACGTAACATACAGTCTGTCATTTTTGTGAAAAAGGGACCTGAAATAAGATTCGGGAGATTATTGTGTTAACTATTATAACGCAATTTTATTATTTTTTATTAATATTCCTCATGCTATGATTAGGTTTGGTCATATTTTGTTAGAAATGAGGAAACTGAATGACGACTAGACCTTACTTAAAAATGATCCAGCATTCTGTTACAGCCTCAGGGATTAGCTTTGAGGAAATTACACCGAATTTCGTATATAGAGCGACAGATGGAGTGAAATCATTTGTGATGGTAGACGCTGAGATCGGACTAAACAACAGTGCTTCTACGATCATTGCCATGAGTAAATCTCTAACTTATGATGTTTTGCATAAGGCGAATATCCCAGCCGTAGAACATATTTATTTGCCGCATCCAGACTCCAAATTTAGCAATTTGAATCCTTATCCATTGGCTGAGCGTTATTTCCAAGCGTGCAATGGGGAGGTAGTTATGAAGCAGGATAACGGGGCGCAGGGCAATCATGTGTACAAAATCAATGAGATAGCCGATCTGCATGAAAAGCTGGATTTATTATTTTCTTTACAGCTTAATGGGGCAATAGGTCCTTATTATGAAGCGGAGATTGAGTATAGAATTGTAACTTTTAATCATCAGGCGCGTGTATTCCTTGGCAAAAAAAGAGTTCGTTCGTGGAAGCACAATTTGATTAACGGAGCTGTTACGATTGAGGTGAAAGATCAGGTCAAACAAGAGGCGCTGGCGGAGCTTGCCTCCCGGACCTCTAAAGCGCTGGGCCTTGATTTCTGCTCAGTAGATATCTTAGAGACAAATCAAGGCTTGTTGGTGATCGAAGTCAATCATAAGGTAATGTTAGATGAATATTGCAAGCAAAATCCAAGTGAAGTACCTGGCCTCTCAGACCTTTACAAGGAAGTTATTCTTCAGCGTATGAATCAGTTATAAGCCGATATTCAGCAGCGATTGCCCGAATAATCTTTTGGCATTTCCGATTAGAGTTTGCGTACCCACGATTACAATAATCTCGGAAGGTGATTGTTCTTTAACATACGTGAGAGCGTCCTCTAAATAAGGGAATTCGGAACTTTTTTCGAGAAAACTTTTAGCGATAAGCGGAGCATCCGTAGGGAAAATTAGATGGCTTATATCGGGTTTGGTTACGATTAGTTGATCCGAGACTGTACTCATGACTTCGATGACCCCTGTGTAATCTTTATCCTTAGGGACACCGATGATGGATGTGACGGTACGGCTGCGCTCAGGATTCACTAATTGAATAAGTTCAGCCAGATAGCTTGCAGAATCTCTATGAATAGCTCCGTCAATAATCGTCAGTGGGTCATGACAGATAACTTCACAACGTCCCGGCCATTGTAATTGTTCAAAACAGTGATGTACGATCTCCTGATCAAGGGGTCCCCCTGTAATCTCTTCACAAAGTGCGACTGCGCTGGCAGCATTGACCGCTTGAAACTGTCCCAATAGCGGAAGGGTCAAGGCTGGATAAACGGCTGGCTTCGTCCGGACATCAAAAGTAGTTCCGACAGAAGTGGTTGTGATAGATTCAGCTAAAAACTGTTCTTCATAATATTGCACAGGGTTGGAGGAGAGGTTGTCCTTCATGATCGCAAGAACGTCGGATTTCTGTTTGCTAACATAGACGTTTGTTGTGTTGTTTTTGACAATCCCCAGCTTGTGCAGTGTAATGCTGTTCAGATCAGGTCCCAAATGGGCTACATGCTCTTCCATAATCGGGGTAATGACAGCCCAGTCATTGCTCAGGACATTGGTGTCATCAAACCTTCCTCCTCTACCGCATTCAATCACATTGATATCTGTACCCTTCTCCTTAAAGTACAAAGCCGCAATAGCCAAAGCAACCCCAACCGGACCTTGATATTCATCAGCAGCAAGCTGCTCTTCGATCTGGTGGAAGCCCCCGCGAATTACATTACCTAATCGTACAAAATCTTCTGTGGCTATTGCCTGCCCATTGATCCGGATTCTTTCGTTGAAATCTACCAGGTGAGGGGAGGTGAATAACCCCACTTTATATCCCAAGTGACTTAACAGAGAGGAAATAAATCTAGAGGTGGAGCCCTTACCTTTACTGCCTGTGACCAGTATGTATTTTTGATTGCGATCCGGACTTCCGACTGCATCCAGTAATGCTCTGGTTAACTCCGGTTTTCTAACTTCTTCATCCAAAGTCTCTGTAATGTTGTTAATGGCCCTTAGGTAAGAGCTGTAGATCATATCTTCTACTTGGGATTGTGAAGTGAATTCCACGGAAATCCCTCCATTTAATTAATTTTGGCGCGTTCCTCAGATAGTGTTGTGTAGATGATAATCGGAAGTAACACAAGAGAAATGATGATGGTCAGAGCGATGCTCCAGTTCAAATCCTTATATAGCTGTACTATGGTGAACAACAAAGCGATAACAGGTAAGACCAGTTTGTTTAAGTGCTTTAGGAATAAGGAGTACATACTTCTTTTTACGGTAACTGATGTGCCGATGCTTGGGATTTCTAACTCGTTACGCGATAAGGCGGTGATCCCGATAAATAAGTGGCCGTCGATAAATTTAAGCTGCTCATTATCCGCATGAAGCTTGACTGACTGGGCAATATGCTCCGTATCGATGTCTAAGATGGGGATGGTGATTTGTTTAGAATTATAGGAGATCACGATCTGATCTGTTTCTTCCATGCCTAGCAGTTTTCTAACATTCGGATGAATTCTGCATAAATTCTGGTGCTCATCAAAAGGGTAAGGATGACCCACTCTGAGGGTGAGCTCTCTTTTGCCAATAAAAAAGTTCCCTAATGCACTTAAGGGCCGTTGGATCAGTTGATTTATAAGTTTATGTATGCCTGGCTTGGGTTGAGAACGCGTCCTAGCGCGAGTAATGATTAATGGGTCATGCCCCTCGGAATGGGTTTCAAGCAATAACATAATGTATCTGTTGAAGTAAAGGGTATTCGGTTTGGCTGTGCTATCTTCTCGTAAAGTTAGGTTTACCCGGAAGCCATTTTTGGGATTGATAAGTTCTACTTGATTCGTATATTTACGGACGAGTGCTGGACAGGCTTTTACATAGGGTTTGGCAATCTCGTCCACTTTAGGAATTCCCCGAAGAACTGTGTCGTATTCTGGCTTCGTTATTGTTAATCCTGTAGTCAGGCAGTCCCCGAGCTTGTCCTTTGCCCGCTTGGATAATTGGATTGTACCTCTTGGCACCTCATCTGCCGATAAAATTAAACAGCTGGCTTTGACACCATTCTCTGCTGTAAGATCAACGAAGATATGCTGGACTAAACCTAATTCCTTTAACTCTTCGGAGTTCATTGTGATTTCTTCACGAGGTTGAAGGCTTTGTTTGTCTAGAATAGTAAAGGTTTGCTCGATAATAATGTCAGACACCGCCCAATAGTTTAATGATTTGTTCAAGGGAATGAATGGTTTTTTGGAATAAATCAAACGCATTCGGGTTACGATAATTTCGATTAATTTCAATTTGAATACTTTGAACTAACAATTCCTTAGCGCAATATGAAGTAATCGTTCCAGGATGGGATGCAGAAAATGTATGATTTTGTCGAACATTGGTAATACCATTATTGTTAAAGATGCCTATGACGTCATTTAAATTATTCTCTCGTATAGAGGTTCCGTACAGTGTCCCTAGGTCAATATCAAACTCTCGAAGTTTGGAAGCTCCGTGCAGATCGATCACAAACTGAATGCGATGTTCTTTGACAAGCGCTCGTAGCGCAGCCTTATATTCTCCACCTAAGATGTAATTTGGGTCTTCTTTGGAGAAGCTATTTGAATAAATACAGTAGCAATTAGTGAGCTTTTGTAACAAGAGGGCAAGGGAGCCTGTATACATGTCAGCTGGTTTTACAGCATGTTCTCGAAAATGGTTAATGGCATGTGGAGCTGAGACAAGTACAGGAAGGGAGCCTTCTACAATGGAGTAAGAGGGAGCTACCCCGATATCGCCAAAATAATTATTATTGGAGAATTGTAGCTCATACTGTTCGATCAGAGATAAAATATGCAATCACCTATTCATAGTTATTTAATGGGTCGTTAACCATTAGTATGTCCTAAGCATTCACCATTCATGAATAAGGATGAATCTATTATAACGCTTGCAAGGTTTGCCGTGGGCAGTTTTTCCATAAAATGATTCTAAAAGATTGGCTATTGAAAAGTTCAAAATGGTGTGCTAATATTTCAATTGAAAACGTTACCGATAAGGATACCGAGAAGGATACCAAAAAGTAGGCTGGGGATTACTTAAGCAAATGAAAACGCTGACATAATTTTCACTAACAGCATCGGAACGTCTTCATGCGAAGTAATCTAATAAAAAGTACGAGGGGGAAGAAGAATGAAGAATATCAAAAAATATTTAGGGCTCATGTTAGTAATGTCTATGGTTGTTGTCTTAGCGGCAGGATGTGGGAATAAAGAAAATAATTCTGCATCCAATGATGGAAACGCTACATCTGGTAAAAAAGGGTCAGTTTATTTCTTGAACTTCAAACCTGAGATTGCAGAAATATATGAAAAGATTGCTAAGGATTACGAAGCAGAAACAGGAGTTAAGGTAAAAGTCGTAACGGCTGCTGCGGGTACTTACGAAACTAAATTGAAATCCGAAATCTCCAAGTCTGAAGCGCCAACTATTTTCCAAATTAACGGACCTGTTGGTTTTCAATCCTGGAAAGATTACACCTTGGATTTGAAAGATACTAAGCTTTACAGCTATCTGTCCGACAAAAGCTTGGCTGTAACTGAAGGTGAAGGCGTGTATGGTATCCCTTACGTAGTTGAAGGATACGGCATTATCTACAACGACGCAATTATGAAGAAATACTTCGCTTTGGCTGATAAAGCGGTATCGATCTCCTCCACAACTGAGATCAATAACTTCGACACTTTGAAAGCAGTAGTAGAAGATATGACGGCTAAAAAAGACCAACTGGGCATTAAAGGTGTATTCGCCTCCACTTCCCTCGCTGCTGGTGAGCAATGGAGATGGCAGACTCACCTTGCAAACTTGCCGCTGTACTATGAATTCAAAGACAATACTGAGTTTGACAACACCGTTCTTGCGGGTCTAGCTTCTAAAGAAGTTGAATTCAAATACAACGATAAATTTAAAAACATCTTCGATCTGTACATCAAGAACTCTGTAACTAAAGAATCCTTGCTGGGTAGTAAATCCGTAGCTGACTCCATGGCTGAATTTGCACTTGGTAACGCAGCTATGGTTCAAAATGGTAACTGGGCTTGGTCACAAATCAACGATGTTGACGGTAACGTAGTTAAAGCTGAAGAAATCAAATTCTTGCCTATCTACACAGGTATGGAAGGCGAAGAAAAACAAGGTTTGGCTGTAGGTACAGAAAACTATTTCGCAATCAACAGCAAAGTATCTGCTGAGAACCAACAAGCTTCTATCGCTTTCCTGGAATGGTTGTTCTCCAGTGAAAAAGGTAAAGCTTATGTAACTAACGATCTAGGTTTCATCGCACCATTCAATACCTTTGAAGACAGCGAAAAACCAGCAGATCCACTTGCTAAAGAAGTATCTGCTTGGATGGAAAAAGATCTTACTTCTGTAGCTTGGACATTCGCAGCATTCCCAAGTGAAGAATTCAAAAACGTCTTTGGTGATGCGCTCTTGCAATACGCTCAAGGAAACAAAACTTGGGATGAAGTTGTAACCATCTTCAAGGACACTTGGAAGGCTGAAAAAGCAAAATAATAAATGCATGGAAAGATGCTTGAATAACTCTCAGTTGTCATACAGATAAAAGCTTAGTGCCACTGGGCTCCCTCGGGATTCAGTGGCACTAAGCAACAATTGGAGTGGATCTTGCTACATCTGTTTCATCATTTTCCATACTGAGATAGGAGAAGACTCCATGGAAAAATCGATAAAAAAATATTTTGCTCTTTTTGCATTACCGACCATAATAGCCTTTGGAATTGCCTTTGTGATCCCTTTTCTTTTGGGTATATATTTGTCTTTTACAGAGTTTACTACAGTCAATGATGCAACATGGATAGGGTTTGGCAATTACGCTAAAGCTTTTTCGAATCAAGAGTTTCTAAATGCATTAGGTTTCACCGTTAAATTCACAGTTTTATCTGTTCTTACTATTAATGTGTTCGCCTTCATCTTGGCGATGTTATTAACTAGAAAGCTAAAAGGAACCAACGTATTTAGAACGATCTTCTTTATGCCTAACTTGATAGGCGGTATCGTATTAGGATACATCTGGCAGTTGATTTTTAATGGGATTTTGTACAAATTTGGTGTCACTTTGACCTCTGATGCAACGTATGGATTTTGGGGACTAATCGTTCTTATGAATTGGCAATTGATAGGGTACATGATGATTATCTATGTTGCAGGTATTCAGAATGTTCCTAAAGATATAGTAGAAGCCGCAAGAATTGATGGAGCTTCACGTTCTAAGATTTTGCGTAATGTGACTATTCCACTCGTAATGCCGTCCATTACTATTTGTTTATTCTTAACCTTATCTAATTCATTTAAATTGTTTGACCAGAACTTAGCGTTGACCGCTGGTGCTCCTTCTAAGCAGACCTCCATGTTAGCACTGGACATCTATAATACATTCTACGGAAAATCAGGATGGGAAGGTGTCGGTCAAGCGAAAGCCGTCGTATTCTTTGCTTTAGTAGCCTTAATCGCCTTAATACAACTTGTCATTACTAGAAGAAAGGAGGTTGAGAACTAATGCAAAAGACTAGAGCAAAAGACTACTCTATATTCACCATTTTGTTGGTCTTGGCCATTGCGTTCTTATCTCCTATTTTTATTGTTCTGATGAACTCCTTCAAGGGTAAGTTCTACATTAGTGATACGCCGTTCTTATTCCCTAATGAGACTACATTTGTTGGTTTAAAGAACTATACTAGTGGTGTAGCAAAGATTGATTTCTTCAGTGCCTTCGGAATGTCCTTGTTTATCACGGTATGCTCGGTGGCTGTGATCGTGTTATTTACTTCCATGACTGCATGGTACATTACCCGGGTGAAGTCCAAATTCACAGGCATGATGTATTATGCGTTTGTATTCTCGATGATCGTGCCTTTCCAAATGGTTATGTTCACAATGACTAAGACCGCAAACGTGCTGCATCTCGACAATCCGATAGGGATTATCTTAATCTATTTAGGGTTTGGATCAGGGCTGTCTGTGTTTATGTTTAGCGGATTTGTGAAGTCTATCCCGCTTGAGGTTGAAGAAGCGGTAATGATTGATGGCTGTAATCCACCTCAGGCCTTCTTTAAAGTGGTATTGCCTATCCTGAAGCCTATTGCTGTAACTGTAGCTATCCTTAATGTAATGTGGGTATGGAACGACTTCCTATTGCCAGACCTGCTGATTGGTACAGAATATAAAACGATTCCTATTGCGATCCAGTACCTAAAAGGTGGATACGGATCGATTGACATGGGAGCTATGATGGCGATGCTGGTCTTAGCTATTGTGCCAATCATCATTTTCTACCTGACTTGTCAAAAGTACATCATCGAAGGTGTCGTTGCAGGTGCGGTTAAGGGTTAAGCTTGATCTACCTCGTTAAATAAATTAATATTCATGTAAGAAGCGAGTAGGGTGTTTTTCTTGATGGGTGACCATCAGGAATCCCCTGCTTTCTTATTTTGACTATGAAGTTGAATAAGGATTAAGGAGTTTGATAGATACTAACAAGTAAAGGATAGATAGAAATGGAGAGACTGACTATTATAGACATCGCCAAATTATGCGGTGTTGGCGTGACTACTGTATCAAGGGCTATTAACAATCATCCGGATATTAATGAAGAAACAAAAGCGATGGTTATGAGGGTTATCAAAGAAAATCATTATGTCCCGAACAATAGTGCAAGAAATTTAAAACGTTCTGATTCGAAAACGATTGCAGTATTGATTAAAGGGATATCCAATCCATTTTTTAGCCCGATGATCAAAGTGTTCGAAAAAGAGATTCAACGCAAGAAATACTCCTTCATCCTACAACGAGTTGATGAGAATCAAGATGAGATCGAAGTGGCGATTGAGCTGGAGAAAGAAAAAAGGCTGAAGGGAATTGTCTTTTTAGGAGGTTTATTCTCACACTCTCAAGAGAAATTACAGCAATTAACGGTTCCATTTGTCCTTAGTACGATTGGGATGACGGAAGAGTTTGATTTGAGCGACTATTCTTCTGTATCTGTCGATGACTTTAATGAGAGCTATAAAATTGTCGACTATTTATGTAATCAGGGGCATGAGAAAATTGCGGTCATTACTGCACCAGAAGAAGATGTAAGTATCGGTAAGTTAAGATATGAAGGTTATAAAAAGGCTTTAGCCGATCATGGAATCACTTATAATGAACGGCTAGTGCGGCGGATGAAAGAGGATATCGACAGTTACAGTATGGAAAATGGGTATGCGGTTACAAAAGAATTGCTAGAGTTAGGTGAAGAGTTCACCGCTATTTTTACCTTATCAGATAGTATGGCTATCGGCGCCTGTAAGGCAATATTTGAAGCGGGCAAGCAAGTCCCGGAAGATTACTCTGTGGCTGGTTATGACGGATTGGATATTTCCTTCTATTATAATCCTTCTATTACTACCATCAAACAGCCGGTAGTGGAGATTGCGGAAGCGACGATTAAGATTCTTTTTGATCTCATCAATAAGAAGGTTAAGCATGCGCATCAGATTTTCCCGGCAGAATTAATAGTTAGAGAATCTACAAGGTCTTTATTGTAGTTTCAACAAGTGAGTATGTTTAAGTTTATTTACGAATCGGGGTGGGGAGATAGAACCGCAAGAGATTAAACCTAACGATATCAACAGCATCACACGGTTTCTCACCGCATTTGGTGATCCTACTCGGATTCGGATTGTTACGTTATTAGGGAATAAAGGTCGGCTGAATGTTGGGGAAATTGCAGGTGAATTCGAAATAAGCAGGCCAGCGATTTCACATCATCTCAAAATCCTACGGGATGCCCGCATTGTTGACCATAAAAAGAGAGGTCAGGAAGTCTATTACTGGCTGGCGCGTGAACGGCTAGCAACAAACTTTAGGGCACTTGCTGATTTGGCAACGTCGTTTAATCATGGGGACTAAGCCATCTCAAGGGAATGGTTCAGTCCCATTTTAGGATAACCAGGCATTTACCATATCGGAGACGGGTTTATAGATAAATATCATCCATCCCAATGGGTTAGAGACCGAAATATGTAACGCATTAATAAGACTGAAGAAGGTTCCCAGCAACAGAAGAAATGAGAAAACCCACATCTCCTTGATTAATTTTTTCCTCCACATCAGGGGAACTTCAATGGCTGCTATAACGGCTACAACTATGAGAATCACTACTATACCCAATATTCACAACCTCCCAAACCATCTAGTTTCGAGATATTAAGTCTTTGCTCAGTGCTCTTCTGAACATTACTGCAATTTCACTGTAATAAGTGTAATTTGGTTAACACTCGATACTCTTTCAATTTTAATAGTTGGGCACCTTGCGATGTTATACATGGTTTTGTGACTCCAATTCATCACTTCGTCTCTTCTAGGAAAGAGTTAGTCACTTTCCCTAACAGGCGAATCTTAATATCCATCTTTACGCTTATTGGAAGGTTAACAAAGGTCTTATCCCAATTGTTTCGCAGTTTCTTCCACGCCTGCGGGTTAGAACGATGGATGATTTCACCGAATCCAAAAATATCGCTTTTGTATTCATTCTGTACCTTTTTAATAGTAGTTTTGAATAAATTCTGGACTTTTTTATTGGCGATTTGTTCTAATTCGGTGATAGTTTTTGTGTCTGTCAGTTCAAGATTTCTACACTGAACCTCCCCTATATCTGATTCTATATGTTGCTCAATACTGATTTCTGGTTTGTCATTATGGATGTTGCCTTTCATTTTGGAACGGGCTTCAAATACATCAAGCGAAACCTTTTTACCTTCGGGACATTGGATATAGAAAACAGTACTCTCTACTTTATTGGTTAAATAGTTATACACTTTTGATTCCTCAGGATTTAGCCAACCAATCAATTTGTCTTCCTTGAATACGGCCAATCCGGAGTATTTCAATTCTGTTGGAGAGTCTACCGTTTCAACATTATTCGGAGTTTCTCCTACATCTACACTCCCCTCGATGACAACACCTGTTAAGACTGGATTCTTACCCTTACTGACAAGTTCTGTAATTAGGGTTCCTAATGTCACAGTAGATGTAGGTGCCCAATTTTTCTCCGAGCTTTCCAGACTGGAAAACAATCGCACGGCAGGAATCTTTTCAAGACTGGTTAATATTTTCAACGCATCTTCTGCCTTTGCATCCTTTGCTACCACTATAAAATAATCATTTCGCGTATCAGTGTCTCTTGACATGAAATCAAGAACATCGTTGATTCCCTCTTTAGCCAAATCCTCGCCAAGGACTAGGATCCGTAAATGAGAGATATAAATTTTACGTGGGCTAACGGTTGTGATTTTTCTAAGGGCTTCATATACAGTATTTCCTGTCGCTTTATAAAGGTTGACGGGTGCTTGAGGAGAGCCTCCCTTGGAGCCAGCGATTTGACTGGGTAAGACCACTTGTGCAGAAACTTGATATTGATCTCCAATTTTATCGATCCCTATTCCTACAGCAATCGCAAGATCATTTAATTCTCGGCGGCTCCAGCAACCTGTTACAAATATTTGCATGAGAATAAGAACACAAATCAGAAGCGATCTTCGTTTCATGGTTTAATCCTCCGTTAGATCTTTCGGTATTCATGTCTCCCAGCCCATCTTTAGCTTCGAGATTTTAACCCTTTGTCCAGTGCCCTTCGAAACATTCCCACACCTAACAACACCAAAGGTAGAAATAACCCGAAGGTTATAACATAGTACACCCAATAATTATCGAATACTTTGTTGTAATAGGTGTAATTTGGCGCAATAAGAGGTGCTAGTGTAACCAAAATTAATCCTGTGGGTAGAGTTAGCACCCGGTACTCTTTTAGTTTGAATAATTGAGACAACCCCAGAACGAAAGCATAGAAGTATAAGGTAACTTCTATAAACAAGGTTAACATCCAAAGTAGTGCTATCATGGCTTCCACCCGCTCGAAGAAACCACCAACGGATATGCGCCTTGCAATGTTATAACTGGGATAGATATCCCTGGTTGTCAGATCTGGACCTAGCACTAATATGGAAATAGTAACCGTCAGGAAGATAATAATACCGCCTAAGAAACAGCCTTGTAGTAAGCCTTTGGTTATCTTTTGTTGTTGGTTTACATAAGGGAGAAACATTAGAAAAACAACCGGTTCTATAAAGGTGTAAGCCGTAATGGAAATAGACCCTCTCAACACTGGTTTTATGCCATCCTCCAATATGGGCAGTAATCTGACAATCTCCATCTGAGGAATAATTGCGACCGTCAGAATCAGAAATAGGATAATAATCATAGGTGTAAAGATCTCTCCAGCTCGTCCTATGACTTCAATACCTAGTCGTGTAGCCATAATCACGATCACCATGAATAAGATTAAAACAGCCGGAATAGGGGTTCTCGGTAATATTTCGGATGTAACGAACTCACTGAGTTCTCGCATACTTCCAACGGTGACGATAAGAAAATACATTAAGGTCAAGAGTGATAGAATAGTCCCAATCCATTTTCCAAAAGCCTTTTGAATCGCCTCAATAAGCGTTAGTTTGGGGTACAACTTTACGAACTTGCTGTACATATAGATGGCTAGTAAACCTACGATCATACCAATTAATGCGGAAATCCAGGCATTTTGTCTGGCGTAGTGTGAAGTGGAGGGAGGGATTACGAGAATGGAATCCCCGATCGTAAGGAACATAACCAGTATGGTAAGCTGGCGAGTACTTATTTTACCTTTTTCGAGCATGGCTTTCTTCACTCCAATTTATCACTTCATAGGTCAAGGTTTCAGGGGCTATTCCTCCGTGAGATCTCCCGGTTTCTCCGGTGGTGTACTCTTTTCCCGAACGATATTTTTTTTATTGATAAGTCTAGGGCGGGTAAACATAGCCCAATGCGGCATTCGGAAAAAGGTGTCCTTTTGATCGGCGAGATTATAGGGAGCAAACGGGCTCAAATAAGGAATTCCAAAGGAACGTAAGCTGCACATGTGAAGAACTATCGCAATAACGCCGATAATGATCCCAAACAATCCAAAGGATGCAGCAAGGAACATCATTGGGAAACGGAGCATTCTGATGGTCAGGGCAAGATCGAAGGATGGCAGCACAAAGCTGGAGATAGCAGTAATAGCGACGACAATAAGCATGGCAGCAGAAACAATGCCGGCATCAACTGCCGCAGTCCCAATCACTAGGGTGCCTACAATGGATACAGATTGGGCTATGGTTTGAGGCATTCGTACACTCGCTTCTCGTATAATCTCAAAGGCAAGCTCCATTAAGAGTGCTTCAATAAATGCTGGAAGCGGCACGCCCTCCCGTTGTGCGGCTAGACTGATCAGCAGGGTTGTGGGCAGCATCTCCTGATGAAAGGTAGTAATAGCTACATACAAAGATGGGGCAAGTAGTGAAATGAAAATACTGAAGTATCGAAGCATTCGTACTAAGGTGCTAACATCGGCACGTTGATAATAATCTTCCGCCGTCTGCATGAAGGAAACAAATAAGGTAGGCACCGTCATTACTATAGGAGTCCCATCTACTAATATGGCTACTTTTCCTTCCATAAGAGCAGCTGCTATAACGTCAGGGCGTTCCGTATGATGGATCGTTGGAAATGGGGTATAGGTTTCATCCTCGATTAATTCTTCGATATAGCCACTTTCCAGGATCCCGTCAATGTCGATCCGATCTAAACGTGAGTGTACTTCTTGCAGAATCTCATCACTAACAATGCCATTGATATACATGAGGGCTACGTCTGTCTGTGTTACACGTCCAATTTGCTGTGTTTCTAACCAAAGATTGGGGTCTTTTATTTTCCGCCGGATTAATGCGGTATTCGTGCGTAAGCTTTCTGTGAAGGCTTCCTTAGGTCCACGAATCACCGTTTCAGTGGCACTTTCCGTTACGCCACGGTCTTTCCAGTCACGCATGCCTATGGTGAACCCTTTGGTATATCCATTAAGTAAGAGGATCACATCTCCGGATAATAGAGAGGTGAATAAAGAATTGAACTCCGTCGCATCTTTAATATCCCCTACAGTGAGCATGTGATCTTTTAATAATTGATAGTTGGCTGTTTGTGTATCAAGACTTGGATCTGGAAGTTCTAAGATTAGTGATTCCAGAATGAAATCCTGAATAGCTTTACTATCCGCCAATCCATCTGTATAGAAAATAGCTGCTTTGATCTGGTGTTTGGAACCAATAAAGAATTCTCTAATCACGAGATCTGTACTATTGCCGAGTGTTGTTTTTATATATTGAATATTATCTTGAAGTTTTTCTTTAATAGGTTCCTTGGGTAATTCTTTAGTGGGGTTAGGGTGCCCTAATGAAGGGTTCTTAAAAACTTTTGTTATTGTTCTGTTCAGAAATCCCATAGTTGTTATCCCTCTTCCGCTGGTGCTGTAAATATAGCTATTACCAGAATGAGGTGGGATTATTCTGAACCATGGATGGGTCAACGCATATCAAAAAAGCCGCAGAGAGATTCTCTGCAGCTAGCTAGAAGCGCTTAATTAAGACTTTAAGACGTCCAATCGTTATATAGATGCTTCTCCGTTAGGATGGACAACAACTGAATACCAACCTCATTATGGCCACCTTCAGGGATGATCAGGTCAGCGTATTTTTTGGATGGTTCGATAAAAGCTTCATGCATGGGTTTAACTGTACTCAAATATTGATGATGGATCGACTGGATGCTCCGTCCACGTTCTTCAATATCTCTAAGGACCCGGCGGAGAATGCGTACATCAGGATCGGCATCCACGAATACCTTGATGTCGAGCATTTCACGGAGATTCTCGTCAGAAAGGACGTGGAGTCCCTCGATGATTACAATATTGTTTGGCTTCAGTTCTACCGTCTCTGTAGTGGAGCGGGCATGGACTGTAAAGTCATACACGGGAGCGAATGCGGTCTGTTCTTCGCGCAGAGATTTAAGATGCTCAATGAGCAGCTCGTTATCGAAAGCGAAAGGATGATCGTAATTAATGGATTCACGTTCAGCAAAGCTGAGATGTGAGTGATCCTTATAGTAGTTATCTTGAGATATGAAAGTTACCTTTCCCGTTCCAAGACGGTCAATGACGGAGCGGGCTACGGTTGTTTTTCCCGAGCCGGTGCCGCCGGCGATACCAATAATGAGCATGTGATTCAATAACCCTCCCTAAGATTGCCGTTGCAATTCCAATATTGTAGCACAGCGCTCATGTTTTTTCACCTTAGATCGGGTAAAATTAAGATGGGATTTTTGGAAATTCGTCTATATTAGGGACAAGGCAAATCCGGAAGGGGTTATCCAACGAATGAACGGAAAAAAAACCGTACAAGAGGCTTTTAATGAAACGGCCTATCGAATCGCAGGGAATGGGAATAGAGATGTGCAAGTGTTGAAGGAAGCCTTGGCAGCCGTAGAGAACAGTAAGGCATCTGATATTTATGGAACGGGCGAAGTGATTGAAGATTTCCAGACGAAAATGGCGAATATCCTGGGCAAAGAAACCGCGGTTTTCTTTCCGAGCGGAACGATGGCGCAGCAAATCGCTTTAAGAATTTGGTGCGATGAAAAAGAGGTGAAAAAAGTAGCCTATCATCCCTTATGTCACTTGGAGATCCATGAGCAGGATGGCCTGAAGGAATTACATCATATTGAGCCTATCTTGCTTGCGGACAAGAACCGATTAATCACTTTGGAGGATGTGGCGAACCTAAAGGAGGATATCGCCTGTCTGTTGCTGGAATTACCCCAGCGCGAGATTGGTGGTCAGCTGCCAGAATACACGGAGCTTGAAGCTATTTCTGCTCATTGCCGTGCATGCGGCATTAAATTGCATTTGGATGGGGCGAGATTATTTGAGATCCTTCCGTATTACGGGAAGTCAGCAGCTGAAATCTCTGCACTCTTTGATAGTGTGTATATATCCTTTTATAAAGGAATTGGAGGAATCGCTGGGGCAATTCTTGCAGGCAGTGAAGATTTTACGAAGCAATCAAAGATATGGAAACGGCGGCATGGTGGAGACTTAATCAGCTTATATCCGTACATCATTTCTTCTGATTATTATTACCAGCAAAGAGAAGGCAACATGCAGCAGTATTATGAAGGTGCAAAGGAGCTTGCTGCTTGGGTTAATCAATGTCACGACGTAACCACTCTGCCCGCTCAACCTGTCTCCAATATGTTTCACATGCATTTTCAAATGTCTAAGGAACAAATTGAACCGATTCTGTCAGCGGTGTATGAGGCGACAGGAATCGGTTTAAGCGCGGGTATAAGAGCTACCGGGGAACATACTTCTTATTGTGAGATCAGCATTGGAGACAAGTATGCCGACATCCCAAAAGAAAAGCTTAAAGAGTTTTTTCTGCTGCTCGATAAGCTAATGAGCGAATCATCTGCCGAGTAGCGTGCGGAGTAAGGAGATTCGTAATAGTTGTTTTTTAATAAGCTTCATGCGAAACTCATTTTTTAATTGATTGTAGATCAGCGGGCAATGGTTAAGCGCCCAATGGTACATGAATTTAAAGTCTGTAGCGTCTTTTGCAGAATTTAATAAATAGTATGAGATCGTATCGTAAGCATTGTGGTTGAACCATTCCGTCATTTCCTGTGCGTTATATCCATATTTCTGCACGGCCATATTCTTAATGAGTTTCTTTTCTTCCAGATTCTCAATTAAAAATCCTTGGCTCAGATTAAAGGTGATATTGTTCCCGTGTATTCTGTACACGCCAGCAATCACATCAATGAAGCCCGCATCACCTACCAGCAGGGAACGCAAATAGATGGAAGCATCGTTGACCATATTCATATCTAGGATATCCATAGCCATTAAGGCCTCTCGTTTAAAGACAGTAGTTAAAGTAGAGGCGGGTTTTGGATATCCTTTTTTCTCGAAATTCATGAAATAATCGCGTTTCTTAATAATGCTGCTAAGCTGCAGATTGGAGATTTTTAGTTGTTTGGCTTTGGAATACTCCAGAAACACATTCGCAGCTACAAATGATATTTCGGGATGAAGGAGATGGAAGCGGACAGCTTTACTGAAATAATTCATGTCGATCAGATAATCATCATCATCGAGAAAAAGAACATATTCCCCATCACCATGTGCAGCGAAAGCTTTTCGGCGATTATTTCCAGGTCCGCTATTGGTAGCATTGCGCATGTAAATGACCCGTGGCTCCGCCCCAAAGTGTTGCTGCATTAACTCTTCCGTGCCATCTGTAGAACAATCATCAATCACTGTAATCTCTTTATTGGGATAGTCCTGCATTAAGATACTTTGGATCGCTTGGTATAGGAATGCTTTTCTATTATAGGTGGTGATAATGACACTGATCTTGGGAGAATCGGATAAGGATTGGACTGCTGGGTAGGAAATTTCCGTATCCGAAATGCGGCTTTCCATTTTAACCAACCCCTGAATTAAACCTGCGATATCACTGGCAACAATGTTGAATTGTTCAGACAGATAGAATTTTAAAGTATCCTCTGAAGCCCTCCCCGTGAGAAAGGCATGAATAACCTCAGATAAGGTTTCCAGATAAGGTTTGATTTGTACATTTTGTTCTTGATCTATGATCTGGCGGCATCTTTGCAATAGTTCTGTATCCTCTATTTGGATGGTGGGTGAATGGTTTATTTCATCATTTAGGTCGTTTAGAAAGACGTAACAGGCTTGCTGCAAAACCTCGCTATGATCCATTTCCAGTCCTCCTGTTGTGTTATTTGGATAAACCACTTACCTCAGGCTGAGCGTTAATTTTATTTTTGAGTTTGTATCGATACTTTTTGAGATGTTCCCATGTATAGAGGAAGACTTCCCGTTCCATTAAAGAGCCGATTACAAAATATACAGGCAAGATCACTAGTCCTAGAAGTACACCCCAGATCATAAGCCCCAGATAGGAATGGATCGGGATGTCGATGGCAGTTGTGATGAGAATAATGCCTACAAAAACTACTGCATTCGTAAGCCATCTTCTAAAAGTGACCCATGGACTGCGGTCCAGCAAATGTTTGCTGGCATAAATCACAATATCTATGGAGCGGTATAGGAGGGCAACTATCGTTCCCATCAGTACACCGTAAATTCCCATGAAGATTACGAAGACAACAGAAGCCACCAGATTAATGGCGGATTCCAGAATGGAACGGTTTTGTGTTTTTTTGAAATGTCCAGCGATGGTAATCACATTATTGGAAGACGTTCTGGCATTGGTTAATAATTTGATGACTACGAACAAGACCGGCAGCCACATATCAATGTAATTTACGTCGTTTACCCCAGCGGTATACAATTTCATAAAGGGTAAAATCAAAATGTAAGCCACCGTTAAAATCGAGAAGATAAGCCCCATAAAATACACTTCGTAAGCATCATAAAATTTAATAAATGCTTCTTTACTCTCATGGTAGCTTTGCCCGAGGGCAGCCTTCACACTTCCGTTTATGGTCTGGACGATATTATCCACGATCGTAAAAATCATATTGTACATAACATAGATACTGACGATTTTTAGATTCGTAAAGATAGTTAATATAAGTACGTCAGTATTTCTAAACACCAAATAGGAGATTTCATGGACTAATACGGAATTCTTTTGACCAATGGCTTCATAGTCTGGTTTGAGATTCAGGTTGATCCACTTGTAATTCTTATTCATATAAATATAGAAAGCGATGATTTGAAGTAAAGTTAAGATAAAATAGGAAGCTTGAACCGCAATAATGTCCACACCTTGCAGTAATAACAGAATCCGGATCAGGCTGTTCATAATATTAGCCACAGTGACAATGGAAGTCTCTACATAGCTTTTTCCCTCCGCAGCGAGCAGAACCTTGAATTTCCCCTGAAAATAATAATTGATTGCTCCGCCCATCCCCGTAAGCAAAATAATGACCATAATCGATAATTTATCGATCTCAGATGAGATCACTAGCGGGTACACGATGGCGAGTAGCAGTACGGCGAAGAAATAGTAAATACCTGTTTTTTTATAATAGCTGGAGGTGGCAGCCAGAATAGAGTTGATATTGTTTTTATTATCCGAAGCTACCGGCTTGTAAAGTGCTTGGATCGAGGCCGCCCCAACACCTGCTTCCAGCAGCGCCAAATAACTAATAATCTGCACAATCGAAGCGATCAACCCATTGGCCTCAGAGCCATAGTTGACCATTATCAGTCTGGGTATAAAAAAACCGAGGATAATCGTGATGAGTTGACTTCCCAGTCCAAAGGATAAGTTAAGAATGCTCCGCTTGGCTTTCATAACGAATCCCCCTTTCGTAAAGCGGTAAATACGTATCTAGATGCTCGAAATGTCTTTCGGCTTGTTTTGCTTGCAGTGTGACATCCATAGAGCAGGTGATCATACTTTCAAAAATCTGTGCAGGCTGGACCTGTTCCAGCGTGTTGAAATCGGCATACAGACCTGTAAATCCAACATCTTCCATTACATTGACCATTTTTTTGCTGTAGGCTACAGGGAATACCGGTTTATTAAATACCCAGCCCAGAATCATTGCATGGAATCTTGAAGCCACAATAGAACTGGCATTAGCTAACACGGACAACACTTCTTCCATGTTCGTTTTATATAAATGCACTTGAATAGCATCCTTGTAGGAGGGACCGATAAGGCGCTGAATCTCTTCAATCGCCAGTTGATCGCCTTCGTGTTCGCAAAATGACATGAAATGAACCGCGTAACCTTTTTCAATGAAATAAATTGCGAGTTCTTTCATTTTTTCATAATAGAGGTTGTCAAAACCGTTCAGACCTTTCGCAGAAGGTTTAATAACGGATAAGACGATGTAATCCTCCGGTTCGTTTGGAATATCTGGCGGGTCTAGCTGAAAAATAATATCTGGGGCTAAGCGGACATTATCCAGATCCTTAAATAAATCATAAGAGTACTGTTCTCTGAAACATATATCTGTATAATCCTTGAAAATCCGCTTGTGCTCATCATAGTATTCTTGATTTGTAAAAGGGCCAAAATTAGATCCTAACAGATAGTAAGGCTTATTTTGATTACGAATGACTTCTGCATTCTTGAAATGCTCTGCCCAGTGGTCTGCTTCCATGAAAATTGAGCCGCCGATATGAACGACGCCATCTGAGTGATCTGCCAGATATTTGTGAGCCACATTATGTATCTTTAGCTTCCTGCAAATATAGCCAATGCCTCTTAGAAGAAGGGAATCGGAAGGATACACTTTGAGGTTAGGGAGCTCTTTGAAACATTGTTTATAGAGGCGTGGTGCGCAAATTCTGAATTTGGTATCCGGATATCTTTCGCACAGCACCTTAATGAATAGATCATCGCCCAGATTAAATTCGGTATAGGCGTATATCAGCATCTTTTTCATATTCTAGATTCCTTTCGGGTTCCGTTCCCTTTAAGTAGGTTGCGCTTGAACCGGGATAAGCCTCTCTCCACAGAGATGAATCTGTGATATAGAAGCGGGGAGATTAAAAATGTTCTGATATAAAGGGTTAATCTGCGATTATCTCCTCTATAACGTCTTATGAGTTCATCCATTTCTTGATTGAGCTTGGGATAGGTATGGTTGATGTCACGAAGTAATTCCTGAATGCTTACCCCTTCCGTACCATTTAGACAGGTTTTGAGGTTGAAAAAGTAGTTCTCGATCAGCTCCCGGTTCATTAACAAAGGGGAGATCGTATCTAGTTCAGCAAAGGGATAGGTTTTGAAATATTCATCCACCCTTTTGAAAGCATCCACTACATCGAATTTATTCACGTTATAGCTGTTGGAGATGGAGGAGTTTCTCTGTAAATAAAATGATAGTATATCCGGGATTGAGATGACTCTGGCCGCTCTGGACAAGGCTTTGTAGATGAACTCTTGATCCTCTCCATTCACACAGCGTTCTGTATAACCTAACCCGTGGAGAAGTAAGAATTCTCGCTTATAAGCGATACTCCCTGTCCATATTCGCAAGCTTTTGTTCACGAAAATCCGCGCCAGTGCTTCGCTTCCCGTCACGTCGCTGAAATCAGAGGTACAGCTTAATAGAGTTTCTTTGCCTTCTGAGACATGATTATAACCCCAGCAAATAATCTCGGGTTGTTCATCTTGAGTATAAGAATGAATGGTTGAGACCAAGTCTGCGGAGACATAATCATCTCCATCGACAAAAAGAACATAATTACCTGTGGCTTCAGCTAATCCCCTATTTCTAGCCGCGCTTACTCCATGATTCTCCGTTCGAATGACTTTACAGAAAAGGGCGGGATTACGCGAAAGAATCTTTTCTATAACGTTGTAAGTGTTATCCGTAGAACCATCATCTACGATGATGACTTCGAAATGCGGATCGCTTTGGTCAAGCAGTGAATTAAACATAGGGGTTATATACTGCTCTATATTGTATACCGGGATCACAAGGCTTAGATTCATGGGCTCGCTCCTTTCCTGTGGAAAACTGGATGATAAGCTATCTTAAGCTTACCCCTCGTATGAAAAGATTGTATATACTACTTTAGTTTACTTATTGCTGGCTCCACTCGTTGTAGCATCATGTGAATAATAGTTATTACAATATGTAAAATGAAAATATTATGGTTTGGTTTAACATAGATAGAAAGCCAACAAAATGCTCGAAGCGGAGGGATCTGGGATGCAGCTGCAAAAAATATTCGTGAACGGTGAGAGACTGAAGAATACAATCGAGGCATTTGCCGATTATGGGCGTACAGATAAAAATGGCGTGACCCGATTATCGCTGACGGAAGAGGATCTTAAAGTTCGGGATTATTTTCGTGCCTGTTGTGAAGAGCTCGGAATGTCTGTGAAGATGGATGATATGGGGACGATGTATGCCACACTGGCAGGCGAAACTTCCGGGCCTCCGATTGTGATTGGCTCGCATATGGATACTGTGAAAAAAGGGGGCAGATTCGATGGCGTCCTAGGGGTTATCGCGGGTCTAGAGGTGGTGCGGACGCTTGTAGATTACGGGATTAAGCCGAAGTTTCCGGTGACGATTATGAATTTTACGAATGAAGAGGGGGCACGTTTTGAGCCATCGATGATGGCCTCTGGTGTGTTGTCCGGAAAGTTTGATAAAAGTGTTATGTTGAACAAAAAAGATCCAGCAGGCATCACCTTTGGTGAAGCGCTGGAGAAGAGTGGATATAAGGGAGAAGTGAGCAATCGTATCACCGAAGCCACCGCTTATTTGGAGCTTCATATCGAGCAAGGGCCTGTTCTTGAAAAAGAGGAGCTGACAATTGGGCTAGTTGACTGTGTAGTTGGTATGGCCTGTTACGAGATTGAGGTGACGGGAGAATCCGATCATGCGGGCACAACCCCTATGGCAATGCGCAAAGATGCTTTGTTTGCTGCCACAGATCTGATTATTGAGCTGCGGAGCAAGCTGGGGGCGCTCGATTCCGAGCTTGTGTATACCATGGGCAGAATGAATGTGCTTCCTAATATCCATACCGTCATTCCCAATAAAGTGATTTTCACCATTGAAGCCAGACATAAAGAGATGGAGATTGTGCGTGAAGTGGAAGCCATTATCAACGGTTTGCCAGAGCAACTGCTGGATTGTGAAGTAAGCAAGACTAAGCTTTGGGGCCGAGATACGGTGTGGTTTGATCAGAATGTGTGTGATTTGGTGGAGCAAGCGGCTCAAACCTTGGGTTATTCCAGTCGAAAGATCGCAAGTGGTGCAGGGCATGACGCACAATTCGTAGCCAGCTTTCTGCCATCCGCAATGGTGTTCGTGCCTAGCGTGAAGGGTAAAAGCCATTGTGAAGAGGAACTAACCTCTTATGAAGACTGCGAAAAAGGGGTAAATGTAGTGTTAGAAACAGTGATGTTGTTATTATCAAGATAGGTAATGTCACTTAATATAACATCATGCGATAAGGTAGTCGCTTTAATTTCATACAAAATCGTCAAAAAGGCACTCTATAGGGTGTCTTTTTTTATGAGATAATAAAGATGGTTGTGTTGAGTACCAAAATGGTTAAAGATTAATGGGCAGTTAAGTCTGATCCTTTGTGTAAAAACACAATCATGGTAGATAATATTTTAATTTTTTAACAAAATGGGAATGCTAATCATATGTTATCATTCTTTACATAAGGGATCTACATTAGATGGGAGAGATGAATGATGATTATCGGAGTACCTAAAGAAATTAAAAACAATGAAAATCGTGTTGCCATAACCCCTGCGGGTGTAGTTAGTTTAATTACTGAAGGTCATCAAGTGCTCGTAGAAGCTGGAGCCGGTGTGGGCAGCGGATTTCCTAACGAAGAGTATGTCTCTGCTGGAGCACAATTGATTGAGGATGCAGCAAAGGTCTGGAGCTCTGCTGAAATGGTGATGAAGGTAAAAGAACCATTAGCAACTGAGTACCCCTATTTCCGTCCAGGCCTTATTCTATTTACGTATCTTCATCTTGCTCCAGAGCCTGCCTTGGCTGCTGCGCTAAAAGACAAAGGCGTCTTTGCGATCGGATATGAGACGGTTGTTCATGGACGCACCTTGCCGCTGTTAACACCGATGAGCGAAGTAGCTGGCCGGATGTCCGTCCAATTGGGCGCGCAGTTCCTGCAAAAGAACTATGGCGGACAAGGTATTCTTCTTTCCGGAGTTCCTGGCGTTAGTCGAGGTAAAGTGAGTATCATTGGCGGCGGTGTAGTAGGTACTAATGCAGCTAAGATGGCTATTGGCTTAGGCGCAGATGTTACGATAGTTGACCTCAGCGCGGAGAGACTACGTCAATTAGATGATATTTTTGGAGCACAGATTAATACGTTGATCTCTAACCCTTATAATATTGCCAAAGCAGTGGCTGAAGCGGATCTGCTGGTAGGTGCCGTGTTAATTCCGGGTGCTAAAGCACCGAAGCTGGTTTCCGAAGAAATGGTCAAGACCATGAAGCCGGGATCAGTGATTGTTGACGTGGCCATTGACCAAGGTGGTATTGTAGAAACCATCGACAGAGTGACGACACATGATAATCCCGTGTTTGTGAAACACGGCGTGCTGCATTATTCCGTGGCTAATATGCCAGGTGCTGTTCCTAAGACCTCAACTATTGCCTTAACAAATGTTACAGTTCCATATGCCCTGCAAATTGCCAATAAAGGTGTGATCAAGGCGATTCAGGATAATGACGGCTTAAGAAGCGGCGTGAATGTAGCCAATGGCAGAATCACCTGCCAAGCTGTTGCCGAAGCGTTGGGTGAGACACCTTATTCGGTTGAGCAAGCCATGGAGCAGACATTCACATTGATCTAAAATAGACACGTTCCATAATGGAATGAGCCAAACAGCAAGCTCTCTGCGGGGAGCTTGCTGTTTGGCGTTTCTTGCGGTGGAGACCGGGTGGAAGTTGGTCAGTACGGCGTTAAAGTAAATAGATTGCGTTTCAGTGTAATTAGATGCAGTAGATGTTTGCTCGTGCGGTGCTATGGTGGATAGATTACGTAGTGAAGTTGGATGGATCGGGTGAAAGCTTTGATGAGAGATGTTTTAGGGAAATTCTCCCTAAAAAAACGCGAAAATAGCTTAAAAATGCTGTTATTAGGGAATTCCTCCCTAAAAAACGAGGAATACGCCTGTTTATACGCAAAACAGAAGAAAATCAGGGAGTATATCCCCAATTATGATCGTGTGATGCTTAAAGTGCAGAATATTAGGGAGAATTCCCCTAATTATGATCATGTGATGATTAAAACACAGAATTTCCGGGGGTTATTCCCTAAAAACCACTTATAACATTTGGTAATCACCAACAACTATTAAACCTTCCCAAATACCCCGACAAAACTCTCAACAAAACCCCCGCCAAACATCCCCGTCCCAAACACCTTCCTCAACAAGCCGATCTCGCCCCTCACCTAAACCAGCTATTTATCTTATAGTCAGCTAGGGGGATGCATACTATAATGAAATCACTCTAGAGTACAGGATTTGGTTATTCTTCAGGTGGGAGTGAAGCTAGTGACAGATAAGGATCCATTATTTGATCGTTTCTTCGACAGTATGGAATCATTGGCAGATGCGATAAGTGAATCGCTCCAGTCTCAAGTTACCATTGAGGACAGCAATCATCATGTGATTGGCTACAGCTCGCATGAATTTGAGAGTGACTCCGCGCGGATTTCAACGATTATCGGGAAGCGTGTACCTAACACTGTGATTATTGGCTTGCGCAAAAAAGGGATTATGCAGCAGCTGGAGAGCGCGGCACATCCCATTCGAATTCCTGCAGTGCTGGAGGTGGGACTTGGTCCCCGGCTGGCCATTTGTATCAAACATCAGAAGGAAATTCTCGGGTACATTTGGGTAGTAGATACAGGCAACCTGGTAGAAGGGCATGCCGAAAATATCGTTGAGAAGGCGGCAGGTATCGTAGGCCGTTATTTACTTAAGCAGCGAGGCTGGAAAACGAAGCAGGACAAAACGCATGAGGACTTTTTCTGGAAGCTGATTACCTCCCACTACGACAACGAAGCAAATATTAAAAAGGATGCGGAATTTTGGTCCATTCTTTTGCCGGAAAAATATTATATTAGCGTGTTTGAAAGTGACAAGGTAATCGATGATCATTTAATACTCCGGTTTCGGCAGGTTATGGCATCTTATTCCGGACTGCAATTACTATTTCTGACGGCTGAGCATAATCGGCTGATTATTTTGTTTTCCTTCAGCTTTGTGATCGAGGGGGCGGGTGGATTATCTTCATTCCTGCATAAAACAATGGAGGATATGTATAAGAGTGAAGGCTGCACACTGGCTGCTGGCTGTAGTCTCGATTACACTGAATATATGTCCGCGGCTATTGCCTATTGGGAAGCGGTGTCCATTGTGGAGATCAAAAAGCTGCTGCCTTTTCATGGGCGGGAGCTGCTATTGTACGAGGAAATTGGATTTTGGGCATATATACCGGTTATTATGGAGCAAAAGCGCAGTCGAATTCGTAAAAGCCCGTTGCTATATCCGCTAAAAGAACATGATCGCGAGCATAAAAGTGATTTTCTCAAAACCATCGCTGTCTATTTATCATTAAGCGGCAATTTAAAGGAATCCGCGGCTTTTTTACATATACACACTAATACATTGCTTTATAGATTAAACCGAATTGCAGAGATTACGGGCAAAAGCTTGAAGGATACGGGTTATCGCACTTCTATTTTCCTGGATATTTTGACGGAAGAGACACGGCAGCTTAACCAGTGGTTCGTGGATGCCAGGGAATCATGAGAATTAAGCACCAACCCGGTGACGAACACGTACAATAACCTATATTTAGAACCTATAACATTGGAGGGACTAAGCATGGTGAAGGAAGTTCGTTCACCCGATGCCCTTGACTTTGAGCGCAAAATGAGAGAAAGCATCGTGGAATCGGCTGAAGCTTTAAATGAAAGTGGAGTGGATTTTGCAACATTTGATGATTCCCGCTGCAATCCGCAGTTTTGGACACGTACAGAGATTGGTGGGCTTCAGCTGAACGCTGGCGTGGAACCCACAGTGGGGATTAAAGATATTTTTCGGAATGGTCATTTATATGCCTTTGAATGCGCGACAGCCATGGTCATTGTTATGTATCGGGCGACGATTGAAGCTATAGGTGAAGAAGCGTTTAATAAGTATTTCAAGGATTTGTTCTTATGGGACTGGAATTATGACGAGAATTTACGCTTAATCACAAACTACAACAAGGAACTAACGCAGCGGGGAGACGTTGTATATTTCAAGAATCCCGATCATGCTCCGAGCAAGCCAGAATGGCAGGGCGAGAATGCAATTAAACTCGAAAATGATCTGTTCTACGGCCATGGCATAGGGATTACTACTGGAGAGATTATCATAGACTCTCTGAATCAGGAAAGAGTATATGGGAGTGATATCTCGGCCTATTTAACGGATGAATCGGTGCATCCAGACTTTAATTACTTACAGCGGTTATCTGCAGGAACGGTTTTACCGGCAGCCAACAATAGAAGCTTCCGATACACTGTATGTTCAAGAATAGGGTCTAAAAACTATATTTATAAGATCTAGCGTCTGCCTATTTTATATTTACTGAGCAATGCAAAGAGAGGGCTCTTTTGTATTGTTCATTTTTTTATTCACAAAAGAAAGGGATAGAGCTTCAGATAACTCTGAAAACTCTATCCCTCTTTTTTAATTAAGGATTACCACGTCGTTTCTAATTTGTTATAGCTCAATAAAATCGTTGCGGAATTTCTCAAAATCAGATTTTCTACATTCCAGCTCAAGGCGTGTGCCTGTTTCTTCATAGCTAGTAGATTGAACATGGGCGTGTTCATTGAAATAAGAGACTACATTACCCCGATCAAATGGAACCAGAATCTCACACTGGACATAGTCCGTAAAAACATGGCTGCGGATCAGAGCGGTAAGTTCAGCCATTCCACTATTTTGCTTGGCGGAAAGGTAGACATTGTCACCTTCAATTTGCGGGTAAGGCAAATCAGTCAGATCAGCTTTATTATAGGCATAGATCGTTGGAATCTGGTCAGCGCCGAGTGCTTTGAGCGTCTCATCTGTAACCGCCATATGCTGTTGATGCTGCGGATCGGAAATATCGACTACGTGAATCAATAAGTCCGCTTCGGTAACCTCTTCAAGAGTGGAGCGGAACGCTTTGACCAGATGATGGGGAAGCTGGCTGACGAATCCGACAGTATCTGTTAATAAAAAGGTTTTGTGATCAGGCAGCTCAATGCTGCGAACCGATGTCTCTAGTGTAGCGAACAGCATATCCTTGGCGAATACTTGTTTATGGGAACCCGGATGGTAAGTCTCTACCATGACATTCATTAAGCTGGATTTTCCGGTGTTCGTATAGCCTACCAGGCAGACGACGGGAACTTCATTTTTATGCCGTTGTTTCCGCTGGATTTGACGTCTTGCTACTTGTTGTTGCAGTTCAACCTGTAAAGCAGTAATCCGCTCTTCAATTCTTCTGCGGTCCAGCTCTAGCTTGGTTTCACCAGCACCTCTGTTTTTAAGTCCAGCTCCGCCACCTTGTCTGCCCAGCGACTCACGAAGACCTGTGAGGCGCGGCAGCATATATTGCAGCTTGGCTACTTCAACTTGCAGCTGGGCTTCCTTGGTCTTCGCTCTTTCCGCAAAAATATTCAAGATCAGAATGGTCCGGTCAATGACCTGACGATCCAGTGCGGACTCCAAATTGCGGATCTGTGAAGGTGACAGTTCGTCGTTAAAAATAACAATAGGAGCATCGTGTGCTTCTAAAAGTGCCGATAATTCCTCGATTTTACCTGTCCCGATATAATGGGAGGGGTTAATTCGACTTGCCTTTTGACTAAGCTCTCCTACGACTTCAAGGTCACAGGCAACTGCCAGATTGCTCAGCTCTTCCATCGAATAGGCGAAATTCGTTTCGTTCTGAAGCTGGACACCGACTATAATTGCTTTTTCTCGTATTTGTTCCATATATTTATTCATCCTCCAATAGTAAATAATAAACGCAAAAAAGCACAGGCAATCTGCCTGTGCTTACGGTTCGTTAGAGGACGTCAGAGTTAGGGCCTTCCATAGGTAGAATGAATTAAACAACAGTCCAGTCGCAGGGAAGAGGCACTTTGATCCCTTGCGAGCAGCAGTTGGCTAATCGGCTTCTATGGATGTTCAATTCTTAAAGGAATGGAGGTGAAGAGAATCCTCCCTACACGCTGTTGTTAAATTATCGGGTTACCTTTAAAAATGGGTAGACCAATCCTGAGTCCTCTGCACATGGGCAGAGCTTTAGCGCTATTCAATTAGCCGCGCAAAGTTCTAACTCGGATAAAGTCTATCACACGTAACCCTCCGTTCATAAAAAGTTAAGTCGAGTTTACCACATTCGTTATTTAGTGGCAAATCTCTATTTATGCTCTGGAACATCTCTTGTATTTTAATTATACCCAATAATTCTAAACAATGTTTACATATCATATATGAATTGATATATAGGAGGTGTGATGACATTGCCTGTTCTGTCCACAAACACCATTATTAATTTACCAGTCGACGGTACTCGGCCAATAGATCAAGTAGTGATCAAAGTTGTCAACAATGGATCGGCTGGCGCGTTTTGTTATATTACGGGCTTATCCAATAGTGTCAGTCCCCAGGCCATTTTTGTTGAAGAGTTATTTGAGCTGCAATATCAGGAGACCTTAAGCAAGACCTATGTCATGGTAGAGGATTTATTCCAATTTAATTTTGTATATTCACAGGAGCAGATGAAGATTCAGGTTTTCCTTGTTGATGCGGACGGTGTATGGACGGCCGTTGATCTTGAAGTGTTTCAAGTGAGCCGAATAACTTCGGAAATACGTGATAACGTGACCGTTACATCGACTGACTTTGCAGCAATCAGCTTCATGAGGCGTCCTGGCTTTGCTATTCCACAAGGTCTTGCGGCTGAGATTCGACCGGCAGCTTTAGATGTTATGTCCAAAAGACCTGTGCGATATATGGTCGTTGCAGGCGGGACCCTTGATGGGGCCTTCGAGAATTATCCTACACCGACTACAAATATTCCTGTCACGGACACGGCGCTGCTAGTGAACTATACCTGCACTACGGTCACGGGTGGAAAAGTTATTATGCAAGGTACAGGATCAGGGATTTCTGGGGCGTATGCGAATCTGGCGGTCAATTTACTTAATGAGCGACTCTCATACGAGTTCCATGATGAACCGGTCACATTGGTGGTAAACTCCCTCTCGGGCGGGGACGATCTCGCAGTTACCTTTAAAATGTCCGAGCAATGGTAATTATTCTTGTGAAAAAGGAACATTCGCATTTACGCGAATGTTCCTTTTTGCTAGTCATTTAAGTCACGACGCAAGGTGAAGAGATCTTTCAGAGCCTCTGTGGACAGCTCGGTAATCCAGCCTTCCGAGCTGGAGATCACATTATCGCTGAGCTGCTGTTTATTCTCCAGCATCTCATCAATCCGTTCTTCGAGTGTGCCCAGGGCGATGAATTTATGCACCTGCACATCACGAGTCTGGCCCATGCGGTAAGCGCGGTCAGTTGCTTGATTCTCCACCGCTGGATTCCACCAGCGGTCGAAGTGGAATACGTGATTGGCTGCAGTTAAGTTCAGGCCAACTCCCCCAGCTTTGAGTGAAAGGATGAATACATTCGGCTGATCAGACGGCGATGTGTCTGGGCGTGTAGACCCATCTTCCGCCGAAGGGGCTGGTGTCTGAAACCGCTCGATCATGCGGTCGCGCGCCTGTTTGGAGGTACTTCCGTTCAAATAAAGGACGGGTTCGCCCAGCTCCTGCTGGAGAACCGCCTGAAGCATTTTTCCCATACCCACATATTGAGTAAAAATCAGGCAGCGCTCGTCTTCCGCGCGCAGCTCCTTAACCATGTCCAGCAGTCTTTCCAGTTTGGAGGAACGGTTAATAAGAAAGCTGGTATCCAGTTTATTGTCCGTATCAAGTTCAGGGATAGCTTCTTTTGTCACAAGCATCGGGTGATCGCATAGCTGCTTAAGCCCGGTCAGAGCCCCGAGAATTGCCCCTTTGCGCTCAATGCCTTCCAGCTTCTTCATCCGTTCCAACAGTCCGTTTACGGTTTGATCGTAAAGCGCCGCTTGTTCGGCTGTCAGATGAACATAGGTTTTCATTTCATTTTTATCAGGTAGATCGAGCTGTATATTAGGGTCTTTTTTCTTGCGGCGCAGCATGAAGGGTTTTACTAGATTTTGTAGGTCCGCTGTACGTTTCGCGTCGCGTTCCTTCTCAATAGCATTCGTGAATCGGTCATTAAAAGACTTGGCGCTGCCCAGATAACCTGGGGTTATAAAATCATAAATGGACCACAGCTCGGATAATCTGTTCTCTATCGGCGTCCCTGTTAAGGCGACCCGGTGAAGAGCTGGAAAACTACGTACAGCTGCGGATTGTTTGGTTTGGGCATTTTTGATATTTTGAGCTTCATCCAGGCAGATCGTCGCCCAAGTGAATTCCTTCAGCAGCTCTTGGTCAAGCGCAGCAGTCGCATAAGAGGTCAGTACCACATCGGCTTGCGAAGCTGCGCCATAGAAGAATCCCGCGTCCAGACGGCGGCTTCCGTAATGAAGCATAACATTCAACGAAGGCGCGAAGCGTTGCAGCTCCTTCTGCCAATTGCCTAACACAGAGGTCGGGCAGATGATCAATGAAGGCCAGCCTGGTGGGTCGGTCTGCCGCCGGGCTGAGCTTGCATCCGTGTTTTCTTGGATGTGTAGCAGATAGGCGATGAGCTGTACTGTTTTGCCTAGTCCCATATCATCGGCTAGACAGGCCCCCAGCCCAAAGCGGCGCAGAAAGGTCAGCCAAGCGAATCCTTCATGCTGATAGGTGCGCAGCTCCGCTTTAAGGCCTGCGGGTACGGGCGGCTTAGGCCATTCTGAGCGCTGGCCCAGCTGACCGATAAGGCTGATCAAATGCTCGTTCAGCTCTACCTCCAGACGCAGACGCGCGGCATCCTCTTGCAGCTGCTCTTCCGTAGCTTCAGCGTCTGCCTCTTCACCAGCTCCTAGCAAGTGGAGCTGAAGCACGTCTTGGAAGGACAAGCCTTGCGACTTGTCCATTCCCGCCATGGCTCTTTGGATTTGCGCCAGCAGAGCCGGATCGAGTGAGACCCATTTGCCCTTGAAGCGGACGAGCCGTTCCCCTCTTGCGACCAGCTCGGCAAATTCGGCTTCAGTGAGATCCGCATCGCCGATGGAGATTCGCCAATCGAAATCGATGATCGAATCGAGACCAAACAGCGACTCGCCACCGCTGCGTTTGTCTTCGCCGGAGCTGATCTTTGCGCGCAGGCGCGGCTTTTTCCGGCTGGCGGCTTCCCACCACGCCGGCAGCAGCACTTGCCAGCCAGCTTCCAGCAGCCGCTGGCTCTCGGCCGTCAAGAACCGCCAGGCGATGGCATCGCTCAGCGGTTCGGCCAGCACATCGCCGCCCGCCGCGAAGCGCTCGGGCGGCAGACTGCCGCGGAGGCGCTCCAGCCATCCCGCGGCCCGTTCATGCACGTGAGCCGACCACGCGGTCGGCCACAAGCCGTACGGCTCGCCGTTATCGGCGAGCCTGATGGGAACAAGCGCGGATTCATCGCGCTTGTCCTGAAGGATCAGCTGCAGCCGCCAATAGGATTCATCCTCATCGGGCTCCAGCAGCTGTAGAGCGGGCCGGAAAGGCGCGGTGTCCGCCTTCCAGCCAATGGCGATAAGCCACGCGGCGGTATCCATGCCCGCTGCAAGTGCTCCGCTTCTATCGAAGAGAAGCGGGAATTCGCTGCGGAGGTCGCCGGCCTCGGCCTCCGTGCTGTAATAGCGCTGCGATACGGCGGCAGAGAACGCCGCACGTAATCCACGGCTAAATTCGCTGCCGCCATTTAGCGCCTCAAGGGCTCCCTTAGCAGTGTCACTGTCCACTGCCACCTGCGCAAGAGCCCCCTCGTCCCAAGTCCATTGCAGCCTCCCGGCGCGGTAGGCGGAGATGTCGGGAATATACTGTTTGTGCTCCAGACATATAGCCAGAAGTGGCGCCAGTTCTGTGAGGTGGGCGGCATCGCCCTCCCAGCTCCATTCGATATGCGCCAAAAGCTTCTGCTCGGCAAAGAAGGGGATGACCTGCTCAGCAGGAAGAATCACTAGCTCCACGCCTTCGCCAGCTGGCTGCACGGTTAACTCCGTACCATAAAAAGACGCCTCATGCCAGGCGAAAAGTCGCTGCTTAAGCTGCAAGCCCGGCACGAGATCTTCGCGCTCATTCATTCCAAATATTAAAGCATCGCCATACTGGCTTAATGCAAGCCGGATGGTTAGCGTGCGTAAATGCATGTTCATGGTATTAGCTTTCCTTTCCGAAGCTCCTCTTGCAGCGCACGGAGCCTGCTATGCCTAATGGCGAAGGCAGTGAGGAAATCTTCCCAGCGTTCTTCTTGTTTCAGCTTTTTATACAGCTTGGATAATCGTTTCAATAATTTCACAGCCGCTTTGTAGCTATGTCTGTTCTTATCCAGCACGAATCTTTCGGCGGCCTGATGGTAAAAGGGCAGCAGAACCTCAGGTGCATTCTTTTCCACCGGTTGGAGGTCTTTGACACGAAATTCGGAGGGCTGTTTACCGATGGACAGCTGATAATCCATCCAGGTCTGCCATTTCTCATAGGTGATTAGCTTCTCTTCATAGACTTCGCCAGAGATAGGTAACATGGTGGCTAGTGTGTCCCACATTTGCAGCTCAGCTTCAGGCAGGTGGCGAACAGCTTCTTCCCAACTGGTTGAATAGCTATTGAGATTATAGAGTCTGCTGCTCAGCAGTGGACCGATCTGAACAAGCCAACCCACCAACCGGGACCAATCCCCTGCATCCAGCAGCGGAGAGGTGAAGCTCATGAGCTCATCGGGATGGAGACCCGGGCGCTCGGCAGCCTTATTCAGTAAGTCCCAAGCCTTCTGGTCATCCATCAGATAGTAATACATGCGGCTCTGAGCTAACAGCCAAGCATGTTGTGACAGGGAAGCGCCTAATTCACCTTCTGCTTGCTGCAGCTGTTCGATTTCATTCAGGTAAAGCTTAGTTCCACCTGTATTCGGATAAATCCAATTTCTCCACAGCAGATCATAGCTAAGAGAAAAAGAGGGTTGATCCCGTGAGCGATCCCGTGACTCCGTCAACATCTCGCGCCGCAGATAAGATAGAGTATCGATGACGTATGGCCATAGATCCTGCTCTTGCTCGGGGGACAGCGGAAGTGTCTTTTTTAAAAGACCTGTGATTACTTCCTGTAGCTCTGAGACTGCTACCTGTGTGTAATAACCAAGAGAAGGGGCGTAAGCGGCCTGACCGACGGATTGCGTGGAAGGCTTAGCGAGCTTTTCCAACAGATAAAGATGAGCATGCAGAGTGAACAGCTTCTCCGTTTCCGGAAGCATTTTTGGTTTGAATTTATTAATTGCAGACAAGGCCCGACTCACATATTCAGGATTTCGGGTAGTATGGGCTAGAGGGGAGATACAGAATTCAAAATACTCCCGCCACTCCATTATTTTTCCGCTAGCGATGCGGTTGGCCATCTCTTTCATTTGCTGCTGACGAGTTGCATCGGCTCCAATAGAAGTACTTGTTGCTGTACTTGATATTTTAGGCAAAAAGGATGCAGCTTTAGCGTTAGCCAAAACCTGTACAGATCTATTCTGCTGTTCGGCATAATTCAACAGCACGGCAGCCATATGCTTGCAATGACCTGATACTGGACAATTACAATGACAATTGGTGAAGCCGTCGAGATCAATGGTGACGCGGTAATCCTCTCTACCTTCAACTAGAGCGTTAATCTTACGAGGCTCCGTCATAGTAAACGGCTGCACTCGATTTTGTTTATAATATTGGAACCCCCGCTTGAGGGTAAGATCATCGAAATAATAGGCGACATTTTGGATGAGCTTACTCCACTGCGTATCATCCATAGGATAGGTTGGTTGCATACAATTGGTCTCCTGTAACGAAAATGGTCTTTAGTTGTCTTTCATTATATCACTTCTGCTGGCTTCATCTTTAAATCGTTAAATTTTGATAGATCGTAAGAAAACTCTGTTTAAAAGCTGGCGTGAAGATGATTAGAAGCTAATGGCTTGTATTGAACGGAAGGTCTGAACATATAATAATCGTACTGCAAGTTGGATCATGATTATATAGGTGTCATTTACGAAAGATCAAACAAAGGTCAAAATTGGTCAAATAAATAAAAAGAACTAATTTCGTTGTGGAAAATCAGCTAATTCGCCTGAATTTGAGCGATAATCGGCTTAAATCGGTTTTGTTATTCCTCGGGTAGGGGACTATAATAAGGTCATAGGTCAAATAAAGTCAAAGTCAATGAGAGGAGAATGGATAATGTTTGATATGGTTCCTTTTGGTAAACGTAGAGATGATGCTTTTGGTGTGCTGGCTAAGTCTTTGAATGATGTTTTTAATGATGATTTTTTTGCACCGATTAAGAGCTCCACGATGTCCTTCAGAACAGATATTCATGAGAGTGAGCAGGCTTACCTGATTGAAGCTGAACTTCCTGGTTTGAAAAAAGAAGAAATCGACATTGATTATGCCAGTCCTTATTTGACGATTAAAGCGGTACGTAAGGAAGAAAATGCCGAGGAGAACAAGGAACATCAGATTGTACGCAGAGAACGTCGATATGGTGAATATGTGCGCAGATTCTATGTTCAAGATATTGCCGAGGAAGAAATTCGCGCGTCTTTGAAAGATGGAGTGCTGAAGCTGGAAGTTCCCAAACGGCAAAAAATGCAAGGTAAACGCATCGAGATTCAAGACGGAGATTCTAATTCTACGGGTTCGCAGTCTGAATAAGCATAAATTAAGCGGAATGAACTTCCGCTCAGTCTTTTAGAGATGGCAGCGGGCTTTTAATATAGTGTTATGAATAGAAGGCGCATTGTAGTGGAGGATTCCGGCTATGGTGCGTCTTTTCTCGGAGTGCAATGGTGGTCAATATGAGAATAGGGATGGAAAGGAGGAAGCGCGAGTGGCTAGTAAAAGCTATTATGATGCATTGGGTGTGAGCAAAAAAGCTACTAAACAGGAAATTAAAAAGGCTTATCAGAAGCTTGCCAAGAAGTGGCATCCCGATGTTAACAAAGCCCCTGAGGCAGAGGCGAAATTCAAAGAAGCAGCTGAAGCCTATGAAGTGCTTGGTAATGAGGATAAACGGAAACTCTATGATGAAGAGCTGCTTTATGGAGCTCAACGTGGCAGAGCTAGTGGAGGGGCGGCGAATGGAGCCTCCTCTTGGGATTCAAACTTTGGTGGAAGTGGAAGCTGGAACGGTGGAACTTATTCAACAGGAGGTTCTGGTATTTCGGAGGAAGATTTATTCGGGATGTTTTTTGGGAATCGGGGCTCTGCGGATCGGGCTGGCTTTGATTTTTTCTCGGGAAGTGGAACGGGGCGTGCGAATGGCAATCCGTGGGGCGAGGCCCGTAGTACCATGCAGGCGCAGCTGGATATTACCTTGGAGCAGGCTTATAAAGGTACCACTGTAAGAGTACAGGTCAGTGACAAAACGGTGGATGTGAACATTCCGCCTAGATCCTATGAGGGTACAATTATTAAAATCGCGGGAAACACTCCGGGTGGCGACGTGCTGCTGGCACTTCATATTCTTCCTCATGATATTTATGAGATTCGCGATGGCGACTTATATGGCATGGTTGAAATCGCTCCTTGGCAAGCGGTATTGGGTGGAGAAGTGAAGGTTCCATTACCGGGGGGCGGCGCCGTGAAATTGAAGATTCCAGCAGGAATTCAGAGCGGCAAAACGCTACGTATCCCCGGCAAGGGCTTAAAACGTGAGAATGGTGCGAACGGCGATATTTTATTTGGAATTGAGATTGTTATCCCTGAACCTATCAGCGAAGCGGAGAAAAATCTCTACCGAAAGCTGGCAGACTCCAGCCCTTTCGAAGCCAGAGCTAAACGTCAAAGCACTGGCACCCAGCGGCAGAAGGCGAAAGTGGGTAATTAATAGATAGGTAGAAGAGGTAGAGGTGAGGTGATTTCACTCGTTTGTGATCAACTCTGGTTGGTGAATAAGGTGATTTGAATGCTAGTTGCAGAACAGTAACTTATTTAGCCACTAACTATAAATGAACGTTTCGCTCAAACGGTGAAAGTCGGCACTATGGTGGGAAAAGAGAGTCAAAAGAGAGTCAAAAGAGAGTCAAAAGTGCTTTCGAAAGTGCCTTCGAGAGTGCCAAACTGGGATCGATGGTCGAAAAGAAAGGCAAAAATGCCTTAGAAAGCGCTGAATTAAGCTCGTTGGTCGAAAAGAAAGGCAAAAGTGCCTTCGAAAGTGCCGAATTAGGCTCGATGTGCGAAAAAAGAAGCAAAAATGCCTTAGAAAGTACTGGCGAGGGCTCATTGGTCGAAAAGAGAGGCAAAAGTGCCTTAGAATGCGCTGAATGAGGCTCGATGTGCGAAAAGAGAAGCAAAAGTGTCTTCGAAAGTGCCGAATGGGGCTCGTAGGTCGAAAAGAACGGTATAAATCCCGTAGAATGAGTGCAAACCGACTAGTTACTCGAAAAGAACGGTAAAAATCCCGTAGAATGAGCGCAAACCAGCTAGTTACTCGAAAAGAGCGGCAAAAATCCCGTAGAATGAGCGCAAACCAACTAGTTACTCGAAAAGAACAGTATAAATCCCGCAGAATGAGTGCAAACCACCTAGTTACTCGAAAAGAACGGTAAAAATCCCGCAGAATGAGCGCAAACCAACTAGTTACTCGAAAAGAACGGTAAAAATCCCGTAGAATGAGTGCAAGCCAACTAGTTACTCGAAAAGAACGGTAAAAATCCCGTAGAATGAGTGCAAGCCAGCTAGTTACTCGAAAAGAGCGGCAAAAATCCCGTAGAATGAGTGCAAACCAGCTAGTTACTCGAAAAGAACGGTAAAAATCCCGTAGAATGAGTGCAAACCAGCTAGTTACTCGAAAAGAACGGTAAAAATCCCGTAGAATGAGTGCAAACCAGCCAGTTACTCGAAATAAGCGGGATAAATCCCACTAAATTAACCTATCCCCGGCCCAAAAGGCCGATTTAATATAATCACTCTTAAATAGAAAGGTGAGAGAGCTATGGATTTCAATAAATTAACTCAAAAGCTGCAGGAAGCAGTAGCTGCGGCGCAGTCGCTGGCATCAGACAGCGGTCATCAGGAGATCGATAATCTCCATCTGTTAAAAGCGTTGCTTCAGCAGCAAGAAGGATTGCTGCCAAGATTGCTGCAAAAGATGAATATCCCTGTGGCTGAGCTGATGCGCAGCACAGATGAACTGCTTCAACGCAAGCCGAGCATCAGCGGGTCAGGAGCAAGCACGGTAAGGCGTTACGCCTCGCAATCGCTGATTCATCTGCTGGAGCAGGCGGAGAAGGAAGCGGCGAAGATGCAGGATGAGTTTGTTTCTGTGGAGCATGCGGTGCTGGCCATGGTGTCAGATTCGAGCGGGGAGAATCGTGAGCTAAGGGATCTTTTTGTCCGCCGTGGGCTGACCCGTGAGAAGCTGATGTCGGTGCTTGCTGAGATTCGTGGACATCAGCGGGTAACCAGCCGGGAGCCAGAAGCTACTTATGAGGTGCTGGAGAAATACGGCCGTGATCTTGTAGCAGAGGTTCGCGCGGGCAAGATTGATCCAGTCATTGGTCGTGATGGCGAGATCCGCCGGGTAATCCGGATTTTGTCCCGTAAAACGAAAAATAATCCTGTGCTGATCGGTGAACCAGGTGTAGGGAAAACAGCCATTGTGGAAGGCTTGGCCCACCGGATCGTGCGCAAAGACGTACCAGAGGGGCTGAAGGATAAGACGATTTTTTCACTGGATATGAGTTCACTTGTGGCAGGCGCGAAGTTCCGTGGTGAATTCGAAGAACGCCTGCAGGCGGTATTGAGGGAGGTTCGCGAAAGTAACGGCCGCATTATTCTTTTTATTGATGAGCTGCATACGATTGTGGGCGCAGGTAAAACCGAAGGCTCGATGGATGCGGGCAATATGCTGAAGCCGATGTTGGCCCGGGGTGAGCTGCACTGTATCGGTGCCACAACGCTCGATGAATATCGCAAATATATAGAGAAGGACCCTGCGCTGGAGCGCCGTTTCCAACAGGTGCTCGTGAGCGAACCCGATGTAGAGGATACGATCTCCATTTTGCGTGGTCTGAAGGAGCGGTTTGAAGTTCACCACGGGGTCAAAATCCATGACAGCGCACTGGTAGCCGCAGGGGTATTGTCCAATCGTTATATTACGGATCGATTTTTACCGGATAAGGCGATTGACCTAGTGGACGAGGCTTGCGCCATGATCCGCACAGAGATAGACTCCATGCCGGGTGAGATGGATGAAGTGACCCGCCGCCTGATGCAGATGGAGATTGAAGAAGCAGCGCTAAAAAAAGAAACCGATGACGCCAGCAAACGCCGTCTCGAAATATTGCAGCGCGAGCTCGCTGACCTGAAGGAGAAGCAGCTAGGAATGACGGCGCGCTGGGAGAAAGAGAAGTCGGCCATCCAAGGGATTCGCGACCTCAAAAAACGGCTGGAGCAAGCACGTAAGGATCTGGTCGATGCACAGGAGGAATATGATCTTAATAAGTCAGCCGAACTGAGCTACGGCATTATTCCTGATCTGGAGCGTCAGCTGAAAACAGCGGAAGAAGCGGCACAGCAGGATCAGGATACAAGATTACTACGTGAGGCTGTTACTGAAGAGGAAATTGCAGATATTGTCTCCCGCTGGACCGGCGTTCCGGTTAGCCGACTGGTAGAAGGTGAGCGGGATAAGCTCCTGCGTCTGGAGGATACGCTGCATGAACGGGTAGTGGGCCAAGACGAAGCTGTCAGCTTGGTGGCCGATGCAGTGCTTCGGGCAAGAGCGGGAATCAAAGATCCGAATCGCCCGATTGGCTCATTCCTGTTCCTTGGCCCGACGGGTGTAGGGAAGACTGAGCTGGCTAAGTCGCTTGCGGTATCTCTTTTTGACCGCGAAGATGGCATGATCCGTATAGATATGTCGGAGTATATGGAAAAGCATAGTGTTTCCCGCCTAGTCGGCGCACCTCCAGGATATGTTGGATATGAGGAAGGCGGGCAGCTCACGGAAGCTGTGCGGCGTCAGCCTTATACTGTAGTGCTGCTCGATGAAGTGGAGAAGGCGCATCCCGATGTGTTTAACATTCTGTTGCAGCTGCTTGATGATGGACGGCTGACTGATTCACAAGGCCGAATGGTTGACTTCAAGAATACAATCATCATTATGACTTCCAATATCGGTTCACCTCATCTGATTCAAGGCACCGATGAAAACGGT
Source organism: Paenibacillus sp. FSL P2-0121 (assembly GCF_037975345.1). Lineage (NCBI taxonomy): Bacteria > Bacillati > Bacillota > Bacilli > Caryophanales > Paenibacillaceae > Paenibacillus > Paenibacillus sp. FSL P2-0121. Next base: position 308,877 of record NZ_CP150245.1, read on the forward strand.
CAGCTCACGGAAGCTGCCAAGGATAGAGTGATGAAGGAACTGAGTGGTCATTTCCGTCCAGAGTTCCTGAACCGGGTGGATGACATTGTAATGTTCAAGCCGCTGACACTGGGTGAGATCGAGAAAATTGTGGACAAACTGGTGGATGGATTGCGTCTACGTCTGGCAGAACGGGAAATCGGGCTGGCATTAACTGAATCGGCGGTGCGTTTTATCGCTAAGGAAGGTTTTGATCCTGTGTATGGAGCAAGACCGTTGAAAAGATTCATCCAGCGCAGCTTGGAGACACGTGTGGCGCGTGCGATTATTGCTGGTGAAGCCGCAGAGGGATCAGTTATTCAGGTGGATGAATCCGGCAACGGGCTGACGGTAACCATTCTGAAGCCAGAAGTCGATGGGCCACAGAGTTCTGAATTGAGTTCTGAATAAAAAAAGGCGTCCACAAAACCGTAACGGCTTTGTGGACGTCTTTTTTATTGTAAGCCTCACTCCACCCAAGGGATTAGATGAGGCTGTTCATCCAAAATCGACATATACTGCTCTTTCCAGCCGTATTTGCCGTCGGGGTCGAGGAGCATATAACGCAGATATTTTTCCAGCCGGAACTCGGCTTTGGACCAACCGAGATGCTTGAGCCGCAGGTTGCTTAGCTGATGAGACAGCTCGAAGATATTTTCCGGGAACCGCCCACAGTGCTGTGGGGATTCATTCCATACATAGTTGAAGTCTTCTTTATAGCGAAGCAAAAAAGGGCGGTAGTTCAGATGAGAGCGCCAGTAGGTATCCTCCCTGTAATGGTTCGCGTTCCATAAATCGTAAAGGCGGAAGCAGAACAGATCGACCCCATCTGCATACAGCAAGGAATCTATATTTTCTGCAAAGCTGGCTTCAAAGATCTCATCCGCGTCCAGACTCAGAATCCACTCGGGATTTGTCTTTAGGACTTCCTCCCACTGCTGTTTTCGCAGCTCAATTTCATTGCCGAACTTGGATTCGGTATTATGCACGAGATGAACGGGAATGCCTTCAAGTGCTTCCAGACAGACAGCTGCTGTATTGTCGGTGCTGCCGTCATCAATAATGACAGCCTCATCGATATATTTGCGGTGTTCCTCCAGAACCTGTCGCAGGAAGCGCCCGCTTTCATTTTTTACAACCATGGTAAGGGTTAGCTTGGGACGCTTTTTGGTTATAGGAGCAGCTGCAACCTCATTGGAATTTTCCTCGATGGGTGTGGGTGCCGATTCAGCTTTTACCCCTGTTGTTTCTCTGATGAAATCTTCAACTTTGTTCAAATCACTATCTCTGTACAAATGAAGGGCAGGATAATGGGTGTCAACAAATAGCGGAATGCCAAGGGCCGCGGCACGAATGCAGAAATGGCGATCCTCGCCCCAGTATGATATGTTCCGGATCTGATTGTAGCTCACCCCGGCTTTTATCGCATGCTGGCTAATCAAAGTACAAGCGCCGAGACCCCCCACTTCATAGATTCCAGGATTGCGGAGTTTGGCTATGAATTCATGAAATCTGCGGTTGATCTCCTCGGGTTGCAGTTTTTCGCCGGGAAGTATCTCCCACTGATTATATTCGTCATGCATCCAGACCTGCGGCTGAAACATGGTATCTGGCTGCCACTGTGTCCAAAATACCTCTGAAATAATATCTCTGTTCGTCCCTATTAGATGTCTTAGCGTATCGGGGTGGAGGATGAGGTCTGAGTCGATCAGGAACAGGTAGTCGTAGTTCAGGGTTTGCGCTCGGTTAATCATGAGGTTTTTGAAGTTGGCGACTTTCCAGACTAAATCAGAATTCCAATAGTGAGTCGTATCATTGCGGATGTACACATCGTTAAAGCCGGAGCTTTGAATAAAAATATGCTCGCCCTTGCTTTTAAATTCCTGGAGCAGCCGGCTGGATTCCTCATCATCATTGTCATCAATCAGATGGAAATCCAGTTCGATTTGCTCGATATTCAAGCGCAGCAGGGAATTCAGAAATTCCCGTAATACATTGGGCTTTTGATGGATCGGGCTGCCGATTAATACGCGTGTCTTATTCATTGCGGCCTCCTTGGGGGACTCTCCCTTTCTTCCGAGAGGTATAGGTATGTTCTCAATATATTTACAGTGAGAGAGTAATAATCCTTATTTCGCAAAGTTCTTATAGTAAATGAGAAATGAGAGTTGGATAAATTGAACTTTTTAGATATATTAATTTTGATGAATCTGCTGTACAATTACCGGATAATTAGATAAGAATGCAGCCAGATGAGCACAGGAATGAGACTATGGATAAATCACCACTAAAAGTTCAGTAGTTAATCAATCTGTTACTGGCCATGAATCCTCGTGCGGATATGTTCTGGGATGATGGAAAGGGTGAATACCGACCTCTGCTGAATGAGGATGCTGAGGAAATTGATTGCACCGGAAGAGACAGCTAAGACTGAAGCTCATATTGGTGGCTGAATTTGATTATTGCGACCCTTGGCATACTGTATTCGGAAGAGTCATTTCAGGTATGGACCCTGTGGATACTTTAAGGCGTGGGGATGTCATGAAAAAGGTCGAAATTATCAGTTCCCTCAATATTACATTAATGTGAAATGCTATCCATTGTAATTCCTAGTATCCCGATATACAATATAAAAACAAACAAAGACAATATAGACACGGGGGAGAAACTTATGCGTAGAGGATTATCTGGAGTTATTACTTTGGTTTTGTTAACATTTTTGATTAGCGCGTGCTCCGGGGGAAATAACGCCGCTTCGACAAATACAAATCAGACGCCTACGGCTACTGAAGGATCGACAGCAAGCACTGAACCAAAAGATGGCGGCAACTTAATTATTGGGGTCGCTGCAGATCCTGTCATTCTAAATCCGAACTATGCAGGTGATCGTGTCAGTCTGACGATTGACCAAGCGCTCTACGCGCCATTGTTCCAAGTGAATAACGGAGAGAAGACCTTCTACTTGGCAGACAGCCTGACACTTTCCGAAGATAACCTGACTTATACATTGAAACTGAAAAGTGGACTAACTTGGCATGACGGAGAAAAGCTTACAGCTGACGATGTCGTGTTCACGATTGATAGCATCCTCGATGAGAAGCAAAACAGCATGCTGAGAGCGAACTTATTCATCGGTGATAAACCCGTTAAGGCAGTTAAGGTGGATGATCTGACTGTAGAGTTCAAGCTTCCGCAGGTCAGCCCAGCTTTTGAAGCTACACTAGTGCAAGTATTTCCGATTCCAAAGCATATTTTTGAGAATGAGACGGATCTAGAGAAAAGCACCAAGAATGCTGCTCCGGTTGGATCTGGCCCATTTAAATTTAAAGAATACAAAGCAGGCGAATATGTTACACTCGAGAGATTTGATAACTACTTTGGCGGCAAACCACATCTTGATTCTATAACGTACCGGATTGCTAAAGATACGAATGCTGCGAATCTCGCACTTCAGAATGGTGAGATCAACATTAAGTATCTAGATCCACAGGATGTTGGAACGATTGAGGCTTCGAACAATTTCGAAATCCTGCCTTATAGTGAAGGCCGATTGTCCTACCTGTTGTTCAATGCAAACAGTGATAGAGGTGCTCTTGCTAAAAAAGAAGTTCGTCAAGCCTTGTCTTTAGCCCTAAATCGTGATGAAATCATTCAGGCTGCTTATACTTCTAACGAGTATGCAGACCCGGCGAAGTCCTTTTTGACTCCGGATGCATTGTTCTATACTAATGACGTACCTTCTTTTGATAATGATGTAGAAAAAGCCAAAGAGCTTCTGCAATCGGCAGGGGTTAGCGATCTGAAATTGAGATTGATTGTATCGAGCGGTAATAAAGCTCAGGAAGCCATTTCACTATACGTGCAGCAAAAGCTAAAGGCCATTGGCGCTGAAGTTGAACTGCAAAATATGGATGCCTCGGCATATGGCCAGAAATTCAGTGATATGAATTCAACAGATTTTGAACTTGCGATTGCAGGTTATATTATGGGTTACGATCCTGATGCTTACAGAATTTTGTATACTTCTACTGCAGACTCTAACTACTCGCATTATAATAATGCTGAAGTCGATAAGTTGTTCAATGATGGTGCAGGAGAAGCAGATGTAACTAAACGTGGTGAGATCTATAAGAAGATCCAAGAGATCATTGCTGACGATGCACCGATTTATCCAATTGCTAATACTAAGACTATTGTAGCTGTCTCCAAGAACTACGGCGGTCTAGAAGAAGCAGTCTTGAAGCCTGTCGTTATTTTTGAAGATTTATCGAAAATCTACCTTAAATAAGAACGGGAAAAAATAAGCTGGTCAATCCAGCTTATTTTTTTACCGATATAGAACTGGGAGAATATACGTATGAGACAACTTATCGTCCGAAGATTACTGCAAACCCTGCCGATGCTGTTTTTTGTCTCGGTTGTGTGCTTTGCGATGATTAAGCTGGCTCCGGGGGATCCGGTACTATCCTTCGTTACGCCGAATATGCACGCGGATGATATTGAGCGCATCCGGCATAACCTTGGGCTGGATAAGCCAGCCTACATTCAATATTTTATATGGATCAAAGAAGTACTGCAGGGCAATTTCGGTTATTCCCTTGTGAATCATCAGCCTGTATTGGAGCAAATTCTAGAACGTTTACCTGCAACAGCAGGTTTGATGGGCAGTGCAATCGGCTTAGCCGTTCTGTTGGCGATCCCGATGGGTCTGCTTGCTGGAGCTAACCGGAACCGCTGGGTGGATAAAGTAATTAATTTTTTATCCTATATCGGAATTTCAGTGCCTTTATTTTGGCTGGCCATCTTACTTATGTACTTATTCGCAATTAAGCTGCACCTGCTGCCTATTATGGGGATGCGAACCATTGGTGTGGAATCAGCGGTTGATGTATTGAAGCATGGTATTTTGCCTTGCGCCGTATTGGCGTTTGGATTTCTGGCCGGTTACGTACGATACATCCGCTCTAGTACGATTGGACAGCTAAAAGAAGAATATGTGCAGATTCAATATGCTTTTGGATCCAGCAAGACAACGATTCTGTTCCGTCACGTGCTTAAGCATGTACTGTTGCCAGTAATTACATTGCTCGGAATGTCGATGGGTGATCTGGTGGCGGGTGCAATTGTAACGGAGACGGTATTTTCATGGCCGGGTATTGGCTCTTTAGGGATGACTGCGGTTAAAGGGATGGATTATCCCGTAATTATGGGAATAACTTTGTTCTCTTCTTTAATGCTGATCATCGGCAATCTGGTCGCGGATATTCTATATAGCTTCGTGGACCCACGAATTAAATTAACGAGGTGACCTCATGAATCGCAGTAAATGGAAAAGTGTTGGAGATGAGCTATTTACGAATAAATTGGGTGTCGCAGCCCTCATTACTTTAATCGTCTTCACACTAGGCTCTATATTTGCTTTTTTATCCGGACATGATCCGAATGCAATGGATGTTTTGGCACGTTTGAAAGCACCCGGGGCGGATCATTGGTTTGGTACGGATGATTACGGCCGGGATTATTTTGCCCGAGCTTTGTATGGTGGCCGGGTATCTTTGCTAGTTGGTTTTGCTTCAATGATCATTGCCACGGGTATAGGTGTGACGGTGGGCGTAATCAGTGGATATTTTGGCGGATGGATTGATAATCTATTGATGCGGATGCTTGATGTAGTGATGTCCATTCCATCTTTCCTTGTGCTGCTGCTGCTCAGCGTATTTTTGAAGCCGAGTGTAGGAAACATCATTTTAATCATTGCTCTATTAATGTGGATGAACATTGCCCGTGTGATTCGTGCGGAGACGATGACGATTAAAGAACGGGAATATGTACTATATGCAAAAGCTTCCGGCCAGAGCAACTTTGGAATTATCTGGCGTCATATTCTTCCGGGGCTAGTACCTGTTGTGATTGTAGGTGCGACGAATAATATCGCTTCCGCGATTATGATGGAGTCGTCCCTAAGCTTCCTTGGGTTCGGGGTACAACCTCCGAATGCCACTTGGGGCAGTATGCTTAACAATGCGCAGGGATATATCGCTCAGGCACCTTATTTGGCATTGTTCCCGGGGTTATTGATACTATTAACGGTTCTGAGCTTTAATGTTCTGGGCGATATTTTGCGGGTTGGCTTTGAACCGAAGCTGATCCGAAGATAGGAGTGTGAAGACATCATGACGGAACGGCTATTGTCTGTTGAGAATTTGAAGGTTTCCTTCCAAACTCGGGATGGAGAGAATCAGGCAGTTCGTGGCGTTAGCTTTCATATAGATGCTGGAGAAACGGTAGGGATTGTTGGTGAATCCGGAAGCGGGAAAAGTGTAACTGCGAAGGCGATTATGTCGTTGATTACACCTCCGGGTAAAATTATCGCTGGAAATATTAATTTTCGTGGTGACAATTTATCTAACCTTTCGGAAAAAGAGTGGAGAAAACTGCGCGGTAACCGCATAGCGATGGTGTTTCAGGACCCCATGACTTCTCTTAATCCTGTGAAAAAAATCGGCCAGCAGCTTACGGAGGTCATCCGGCGGCATCGCGGCTTAAATAAGGAAGCAGCGTTTAAAGAGGCAGCAAGTATCCTGCGGCAGGTGGGCATTAATAATCCTGAGCAGCGGCTGCAGCAGTATCCGCATGAATTCAGCGGCGGGATGCGGCAGCGGGTCATGATCGCTATGGCTCTTTCCTGCCAGCCAGAGCTATTGATTGCGGATGAGCCGACAACTGCGCTTGATGTAACAATACAGGCCCAAATTCTTGATCTTTTTAAAGAGCTAAAAAATAATACCAGTACAGCTATAGCGCTGATCACTCACGATTTGGGTGTGGTGGCTCAGGTATGTACACGGGTTATCGTAATGTATGGTGGACTAGTGATGGAGGAAGGTACGGTGGAGGATATTTTTTATCGCCCACAGCATCCTTACACGAAAGGTCTGCTTCGCTCCATTCCGAAACGTGACGGCAAATCGCGTGAACGTCTAATTCCAATCGAAGGCACACCTCCGGATTTGTTGAATCCTCCTTCTGGCTGTCCCTTTATGGAACGTTGCCCTAATGCTTTTGCCCGTTGCAGCGAACGTCCTCCGGTAATCGAATTATCGCCCGGTCACCGTTCGATGTGCTGGTTAGCAGATGGTGTGCAGGAGACTCCAGCCGTAGCTGGCGTTGAAGGGAGCGGTTCGGTTGAGTGACAATAAGATTCTAGTGGACGTAAATAATCTCAAAAAACATTTCTCCAAAGGCAAGGATATGTGGGGACGCGATACATCGGTGCTTAAGGCAGTAGATGGCGTAAGCTTTCAGATACGACAGGGAGAGACCTTTGGGCTGGTTGGAGAGTCGGGAAGCGGCAAGTCCACGGTTGGACGCTGCTTGCTGCGCTTATATGACTACACAGACGGTGAAGTGTCTTTTGACGGGCAGCCGCTGAGCAAGCTTGGAGAGAAGCAGCTAAAACCTTTTCGCAGACGCATTCAGTCGATCTTCCAAGATCCCTATTCATCACTTAATCCAAGCTTAAGTGTGCTTGATCTGATCAGTGAGCCGATGAAAATCCACGGTATCCACGAAGGTGAAGAACGCAAAGAAGCTGTTGCGGCATTGCTGGAAAAGGTAGGTTTAAAAAGAGAACATCTCTACCGCTTCCCGCATGAATTCAGCGGTGGCCAACGCCAGCGGATTTCGATTGCCAGAGCATTGTCCGTAAGACCTGAATTTGTTGTGTGTGATGAACCGATCTCAGCGCTGGACGTATCTGTCCAGGCTCAGGTAGTGAACATGCTGGAGGATTTGCAGTCCGAATTCGGCTTGACCTATCTCTTTGTCGCACATGATCTGTCGATGGTACGGCATATTTCTGACCGGATCGGCGTGATGTATGGCGGTCGTCTAGTGGAGGTAGCCGAAAGTGATGAGCTGTACGAGAATCCTATTCATCCTTATACAAAGGCGCTGCTGTCTTCCATCTTGGAGACGGATCCCCGGCGGGCCAATCAGAGAATTATTTTAGACGGATATTCGCAAGAGTACGGCAGAGCTGAGACTTCCACACTACAGGAAGTAAGTCCGGGCCATTATGTTGCTTATGATTTTACGGTATGATTAGACTCTATATATAGATTGGGAGGGATCAGAATGTCAGAGAACTTAAACCGGGTAAAGTTATCCCAGTGGGATGCGTTATTGGTGGAATCACTCCGCTCCTTGGGGTGGTCTGATGAGGATATTCTTCGTAAAGTGGCAGAGGGCGATTTGCCCGTTGACGAGAGCGAATACCAATTTGATTATAAGCAGCTGACTACGTTGCAGTCAGAGCAGCCGGAGTTGTTCGGGCAAGCGGTGAAGACAGGCTATCAGATTAAATACAACACGATTCGTGGGATTCGCAGCTGGATATGGGTAGCTCTGGGCAAAGAAGCGGCTCTGGAGCTTGAGGAAGGTAAGGAAGCCGCTGAGGTGGCTTTAACCTTGGCCGAGAAGGAACGTTTGGCTTCTGTGTTATCCTTCGGTTGGCAGATCGAGAGCGATACGAAGGCAGCGTTTGGAGATACAGCTGTCTACCGGATTGCACCGATTGGACGTTAAGCTGAATAGCTACAGTAAAAAACGATTGTTGCGGGGAAGGACTCCCTGTGCACAATCGTTTTTTTGTTATATTTCTCGCTTAAATGCTTATCTTTAATATATGCTTACCGCTGGGTAAAATACCTCATAGTGTGCAGCCTCAATCCAGCTTCCTGTCTTAAAATCTCTGCCCCGGACAAGCACTTTATCGCTATACACTTCTACATAGAAGCCTTGGCTGCCCTCTTTATGTTTATCTTCATTAGTCCAAAGATAGGCGACAGAAGCAGCATTAAACATCGTTGCGATCTCTCCATCGCCAGGGAACATAGTGTTGTCTACCTCCAGCTCCCAATGGGTATGTCCAGTGAATAACAAGGTCTGAGGGTATCTCGACAGGATTTCTTTTAATTCCGTATCTTGTGTGACACCATACCAATCCTGCGATTCCAGCGATCCGGCTACGGTGTCTTTAAGCGGTTGATGCAGGAAGAGAAAGATAGGCTGATCTGGTGAAGCTTGTTCTCCAAGCTTATGCTCCAGCCAATCAAGCTGTTCAGAAGAAAGATCACAGAATTTGGGCAATCCTTGTTCTGTCCCTAGCATAATAAAATGATAGCCATTGACCCAGTGATCATGATAGGGTCCGGACATTCCGGTCTGTGACGTATACATTCCTAAACGTGATTCCCAATTTCCGAGGCCCACATCATGATTGCCTAAGGTAAAGGTAATCCCGGGCAGTTCGGTTTTGTATTGTTTGAGGATACGAAGCATTTCTTCGTATTCAGCAGGGAAGCCGTGGTCTGTGACATCACCGATATGCATAATCCCGCTGCTGCCTTCCCCATGCGCTGCTATATCACGGAGAGCCAGCTCGAAGTTAAGATTGTACTCATGATTGCGGTCAGCAGTGACATGGGTATCCGTAATGATCTGAAAGGTGATAACTGGTTTATCTTCAGGTGATGTGTTCGTACTCATGTTTGGGCATCCTCCTTCATCTATGAACCTATCCAATACTGTTGCTGTTCGCTAATGCGTCTTGCCGCTAATATTCAGTCCTATGATCCCGACAATGATGACGGCTATCCAAAGTAGTGAGGATAGGGTTAGCTTTTCTTCAAAGAACAGGGTTCCTATGAAGGAAATCAGGATGATTCCCGCTCCTGACCATATCGCATAAGCTACGCCTACCTTAATAGAGGTGAGAGCATAATTCAGGGAGGTGAAGCTGGCTCCATAGAACAGGAACATAAGCACGGAAGGCCAGAGCTGGGTGAACCCTTGAGATATTTTCATTGAGAGGGTCCCTGAGAGTTCGAACACAATAGCCAGCGCCAGAAACATCCATGCCCATATTCCTTCTATTCTCACAGGGAAGTAACCTCAATTCTGAGCTCAGCGTAAGATTGTACAATGAGATCTGCATCCGGGAGAATATGTGTTGAAGCACTAGTACCGTCGCTTTCTGCTAGGCCGATAGCTACCTGTACACCCGCTGCTTTAGCCATTCGCATATCCCCATTAGTATCACCGATAACTGCTGTGTGCGCGGGTTCAACGGCCAACCTTTCGCAGGCAAGCTGCACCATGTCGGGGAAAGGTTTACCCTGATCCACAAGATCTGTTCCAATTACCTCGGAGAAATAATGCCGTATGCCAAGCCATTGGAGATGTTTGTCTGCGGCCTCTGTTTCATCTGCGGTCACCACGGCGAGAGGAATGCCTGCACTCACACACTCATCAAGAAAACGATGAAGTCCCGGAAGGGAGTGAACGGGGCGTTTCTCTTCTAACCTAACATCCGCTTCGAGACGGCATTGATGGACAAGCTCCATGGACTCCGCCCAAGATAAACCTTGCAGATAACCCTGCCATGACAGGATGGCATAGAGGTCACTCATAGTCCCCATAGCCAGGGGGCCGTTCCGATCATAATCGGTAATGCTTCCTTGGGCATTGTGTATAGTTCCCATTAATGCAGGGAGCTGCTCTTCTGCAATCTGTAGCCCTCTTTGCTTCATATACTTCGTGAATCTCTCTAAAAAACATTCGCCCCAGCTGCCCCAGAGGGATACGAACTGGAGCAGCGTACCATCCTTATCGAATAGAATAGCTGCTACAGCGTATCTGCCTTGCGGAGTGATGAGCTCAGACATGAAGTCCACCGCCCTTTATTTTAATTTATCAAGCGCTGCTTGTGCCGTTTCTTGTGCTTCCTTAAGTGCTTGTGCTGCTGGGATATTCTCAATTTGCACCTTATCTGCGGCGATTGTCAACGCATCGTTAATTTTGCCGCCAGTTGGGTCTTGGAAAGGTGCAGAACCATGAGAAGCTTGCATCAATGGGACCCTAATCTGTGGATTACTTTCGCTGAATGACACAAATGCCGGGTCTTGCAATGCGGATTGGCGCACCGAAATATATCCCGTATTAATGGACCAGGACGCAGTATTCTCAGCATTTGTGAAGTAGGTTAGCCATTTCATAGCTGCTTCCTTTTCACTGTCGCTGGCTTTGGATAGAATGCCGGCCATAAGTGCTTGGGCTACGGGTTTGCCCTCACCGATCCCAGCCCAGCCTGGCTGCTCCATAGCCGAAACAATGCTGAAGTCCAAGTCGCCCTGATCGCCGCTGGAGCCGGTGTAGCCTGCGGCTTGACCCTTCATTACATCGTCAATCGTCTTGTACCAATACTCCCAGCCTTGACCGCCGGAATGAATCCGCATGATCTTATCCTCGTGAATCCACTTGCGGAACAAATCCCAGGTTTCAATCCACTCTTTAGAGTCGACCATAACTTGTTTTCCATCCTCACTAAGGATAGTGCCTCCTTTGCTGAGTACGGCATCAATCATGTTCCCTGAACCCCACATAGGCTCCCAACCATAAAGGGTGGTTTTGCCTCCGTCCTTCACTGTCATTTTCGCAGCTGCGGCAGCCAGATCTTCCCAAGTCTTTAGTGTGCTCGCATCAATTCCATTCTTCTCAAAAACATCTTTGCGATAGTACATGACCTGCGTTGTTCCATACATCGGCAGGAAGTATTGCTTACCATCAACCTGGCCCTGATTTAGAAAGGTTTGGACAAAATCCTCTTTATTGAAATCTGGCTGCAGTGCCATAAGCTCGTCTATCGGAGCGAAATATCCTTTACGGGCCCAATCTACATTGGAGGAGAGAGCAGCCGCAGGCACTTTCCCTGTAGCGATAGCTGCTTGCAGCTTCTGTTCGGTTTCCGTGTAGTCTGCCTGCGCGATACCTTTGACAATGACCTCTTGCTGAGAGGTATTAAATTTCTGAATCAGTGCCTCCATATTCTCACCAAGCTTGCCGCCGAGACCATACCAGAATTCAATTGTTACCGGTGCATTTTGTGTGGGTGCAGCCTCTGTGGAGGGGGAGGAAGAAGCTCCATTCGCCGCTGTAACATTGCCTGTATTCGCATTTCCTCCGCAAGCTGTTAACATTGTAAATCCGGCAACCAAAGACAGGGTGGACAGTCTCTTCAATACGTTCATCATCATTCTCCTCTTATTAAAATAGAATTGTTAGCTTATCCTTTGCTGGAACCAGCGGTCATATTGACACTTTGCATGATCGTTTTCTGAGCTAGTAGAAATACTAGCAGCAACGGGGCGATGGTGAATGCGCTAGCGGCCATGATCAGCGGCCATTTTAATCCGTAAGCACCTCCTTGAGTAAAGAAACTACGCAGACCCGCCGAGACTAGCTGGAGATTAGGGTCTTTGGTGATCAGCATCGGCCAGAAATAGTTATTGTACTGATCAATGAAGGTGATCAGGGCTAGCACAGCAAAGGAAGAACGTGTAATGGGGACAAGAATGGTCCACAGAATCCGCATATGTGAGGAACCGTCCACTTCTCCAGCCTCCACCAGCTCATGGGGAACCTGAAGGAAGGCTTGGCGAATTAGAAAGATGGAGAAGACACTTACACAGTTGGATAGAATTAATCCGGCATATGAATCCAGTAGATGGAGCTGGGACAATACCAAATATCCGGGAAGATAAACAGCGGTGGCTGGAACCATATAGCCGAAAAGAATAACGCCTGAGAACAGCCCTCTGAAGCGGAATTTCATATGCGTAAGCGCATAGGCCATCATCCCGGAATTTATGACCTGCAGAATAACAATCGACACAGCGACAAATATGCTATTGCCCATATATCTGAAGAAAGGGGCTTCGTGCCAGGCGGCTGAAAAATTACTCCACAGCGGATCCTTAGGCCAAATTGTGGGCGGAGACTGCCAGATTTCATCATTGGTTTTTAAGGCGCTGGTGACCATCCAATAGAAGGGGAAGGCCATGATCAGTGCAATAGCTGTAAAAAATAGATGGCGGGTCAGCTTGCCCGCGCGTACGATCGTTGCATTCATCAGTCGTTCTCCTTTACAGCAGTTGTTATTGATAATGGGTTGTCCGTTTACTAACCTCTAGCGAGACTACGGATAGCAGCATACATATAAATACCAGAACCATTGCGACACTAGAGGCTTCTCCAATCTGAAAGGCTTCAAAGGCAGACTGATAATACATATAGAGCAAGGTACGTGTTGATCCCGACGGTCCACCTTGTGTAAGTACGTTAATCTGGTCGTAAGCCTGTAACGCCCCGATGATCTGTACGATGAACAGAAACAGTGTCGTTGGCGAGATTAGCGGTAAAGTAATACGGCTGAATTTTTGAACAGCATTTGCTCCATCCAGTTGAGCTGCTTCCAGCAGATCTGTAGGGACATTGCGTAGTGCCACCAAATAAAAAATCATCGCCCAGCCTACCGATTTCCATATTGTCACGAGCAGAACGCCAAGCAGCGCCCATTTAGGGTCTTGAAGCCAGCCGATTTTTTCTAGACCTAAGAGGTCAAGTACAGTATTGGCAAGGCCGATTTCGGGTTCATAGATCCAGGACCAGACAATGGATACAGCCACGGTCGGCGTGACCCAAGGGGAGAACAGCAATACCTGATATAGGGTGGAGCCTTTCAGCTTCCCGTTCATCAGGAGTGCTAGTCCAAGTCCGATCAGAATAACGGGCAGCACACTTCCGGCACAGAATAACAGAGTCACTCTAAGTGCTTTATAGAAGGCAGGATTGCTGAAAAGATCCAGATAGTTGGTTAGTCCGACAAAGGTTTTCTCAGGGCTCATGAAGTCCCATTCGGTAAAGCTGAGATAAAATACATAAAGTAATGGCGCTAGCCAAAATACAACGAATGGAATCATTGCCGGCAAGGTGAAGAGCACCGGTTTCAACTCCCCTATAAATCTCGAACGTTTCATTATTCTGTCGATACCCCATTCCATCTTCTGTTTTTTGCGGTATAATTCTGAGGAAAGCTCTTCCGTTCAAAAAAAATTGTACACTCATCGAGCGGCTGCGTGGTCAAGTGGACGTAAAGATCGATGCGAGATTATGTAAAAAATTAAGAGATTAGCGCAGGTAGTTGCTATTTTGTGTAAAATAGAAGGGTAGATTCTAAGTGGAATGAAGGTGCAGCTATGAAACAGGTAGCCTTTGGTGAAGAGAATAAAGACTTATCTCCACGCGAGCAGCTGCTGCGTCCGATGATCGATGCGATTGCTCAGACGATGGACCTATATGGTGCGAATTATTCATTCGGGCAGCTGTATGGAATTATGTTCTTTGAAGACCGTCCGATGACGCTTGAAGAGATGAAGAATGTGATGAATATGAGCAAGAGTAATATGAGCTATGGAGTCCGTTCTTTGATGGCCTCCAAGATGGTCACTAAGCTGGAGGAGAAGCGGGACCGAAAGGATCTGTATGCAGTGGAAACAGATTTCTTTCAGACCTTTAAGAACTTTTTTGGGATGAAGCTACAGCGGGAGATTGATGTCATGAAGCACGCTTTAGACGTTGTCATTCCTGAGCTGGAGGGATTGGTTCAAGCCGTGGATACGTCTGAGGAGGAGCGGCAATTCTGCCTGAAGGATCTGGAGAAGCTGGAGCATGCCGTTCAATATTATCATTGGCTGCAGCAGTTCGTGGACGAGCTTGGGGAAGAGAATTACTTCGCAGATAAGAGAAGGTCCTAGACCGTCTACAATCACATATAGATGTACATAATTGTATATAGATCTCCATTTTTGCGGGGTGTTCCTTAAGCCGGTTCAGGCTTGAGGTTCGCCCTCTTTTTTATGATAAAGAAACAAAAATAAGAAGAAAATGTAACCAATAGCAGGTGGAACTTCCATAAAATATATAGTTACATAGGGACAAGAAATGTTGTTAAGGAGATTCTGAGATTGAAAACAAAAAAATATATGCTGCTTGTTGTCATAGTTCTACTGCTGAGCCTTGCTGCTATTTTGAATACACAACGTGAACCTTCAACAATAACTATTAACGTAAATGGTCAAATGATAAAGACGATAGCTGCCAATCCAGCCTCGCCTGATGATCTTATGATCCCGAAGGCGGTAGCTGAACAGGCACTAAATACACAAATCGGCTGGCAGAAATCCGGACCTCTTCCAAAAGGTATTTACTACAGAGATCAGGTGGCTGTGCTGATGTATCATCATCTTTCTGAGAAGCCCATGCCACAGTTTCCTTGGGTGTTATCGGTTGATCGGTTTGATGATCAAATGAATCTGCTGAAGCAGGAAGGTTTTCATGTGATCACCATGGCGGAATACCGTGAATTTATGCTGAATAACGGCGCAGTTCCGGACAATGCAGTGCTGCTGACCTTTGATGATGGATATGAGAGTTTCTATAAATTGGCGTTCCCCGTTTTGCAAAAATACGGATATACAGCCGTCAATTTTGTTATCGTATCTACAATAGATCACCCAGATCCGAATAGCGTACCGAAGCTCACTTGGGAGCAAATGCGGGAAATGAAGCATGCTGGGATGGGATTTTATAGTCATACCTATGATTTGCACCATTATGGGATTGTCGATGCCGAGGGCGGGCAGCGGCCAGCTGCAAGTGCCTTGTTATATGTTGATGATGAGAACAGGAATGAGATGAATGTCGAATACTACAGCAGAGTTACACGTGATCTGGCTAAGGCGGAGCAAAGGCTGAAGGAAGAATTGGGCAATACGGATTCGGCGATTGCTTTTCCTTATGGGTCCTACAATGACAGATTGCTGGCTGTTTGTGATTCGCTGGGGATTTCACTGACCTTCAAAATTGAGGATGGGATTAACACCAGAGCGGATCGGAATGCCGCACGAATTAACGGGGGAAGTGAGACACTTACCGCTGCGTTGACGCTTGATCAGATGAAGCATATCGATTTGCCTATGGAATTGACCTTGAACAACCAAAAGGTGAATATGGTAAGGAATTCTCCTGAAATGAGGAAGGGAACCTTGATGGTTCCGTTTCATCAATTATGCAAAGATCTGCATATAGATATGAAATATGATCCGAAACGCCGAATCGTTGAATTGACTCATATGGATGCAGGAGCATGAAAAGTGTCACTTTTATAGATGATGAGATTACAAAAAGTGAGTAAATTCGTCATTTTAGGCGAATCACTAGTTGCTATAAGTGAATTCCTTACTGTAGACTATAAACAGAGTACTAATTGGTAAGCGAATGGAGAGAACTGATGGAATTGTTTAAGCGTTATTACGCAAATTTAACGGTCCGGCGTTTTTTGATTTTAGGATTGGTTGCTCTACTGCTATTCAGTATTAGAGATATGCTTAATTTGGTACTGTTGACGTTTTTGATTGCGTATGTAATGAATAGCTTTCAAGTGCTGCTCACGAAGCGCATTAACAAATATGTAGCAGTTAACAGCAAAGTAATTATTGTTATTCTATACCTTGCCTTAATCGCTGTAGTTGTCATAACCCTCGTTAATTATCTGCCTAAGGTTTTTATACAGATTAAACAGTTAACGAATTTTTTGACCAATTTGACCCCTGAGAACATCCCGCAAAATGATATAGTGCAGTATATATTCGCCCAGCTTAAGGATTTGAACTATCAGTCGTACATGAAAGACGGTATTGAATATGTCTTGAAAATAAGCAATTGGGGCACCAGCTTTGTTTTATCAACTATTTTGAGCTTTGTATTTATACTTGAGAAGAACAGGATCGTTAGTTTCACTTCCCGCCTTAAAGAGAGCAAAATCTCTTGGTTCTATGTAGAGCTTGAGTATTTTGGCAGAAAATTTATCTCCTCTTTCGGAAAAGTGATCGAAGCACAAATTCTGATCGCGTTGTTTAATACATGCTTTACGGTGATCGGACTCTGGATTTTAGGTTTTCCTTACCTTTTCGCATTATCCATTATGATCTTCTTGCTCAGTTTAATTCCGGTAGTAGGTTTTGTTATCTCGCTAATCCCACTTTGTATTATTGGTTACAATATTGGTGGCCTAGTCATGACGATATACGTACTGGCAATGATTGCCGTACTGCATTTTGTAGAAGGCTACTTCCTAAATCCTAAACTGATGTCATCCAAAATGAATTTGCCTATGTTCTATACGTTTATCGTGTTGTTATTCTCTGAGCATTATCTCGGGGTATGGGGTCTGATTCTGGGGATTCCGATCTTTGTATTCTTCCTTGATATTCTGGAGATTAACAGAGAGAACAAGATAGGAACTTAGGGATTCTGTTATAAAATAAGTGTTAAATATACAAAAACCGGCTAAATGGAAGATCCATTTAGCCGGTTTTTTTGTGTGTATGTTACAGCGTCGCTGTATGTATTCCCTTAACCGAAGGAAGTATGGACACTATCTGAAACGATGTCCCTCAGCTCCGCTTTATATGCCGCATACTGCTCGGTTGTTATGCTTCCAGCGGCTAACCGTGAATCCAATTGATCCGTTAGCTGGGCAACCTGTAGATCGATTACAGCTTCAATATCTTGGCCTTGTTCTGATGCAATATCTTGAAGTGACTTACCGTCATATATGGCCTCGTATAGATCCTCGTCCGTTGGCTGGTTAAGTACCTCCAATAATTCGTCTTGATCCGCGACCTCTGCGGTGGACCATTTAACAGGCGAACTTGCATTAGCGGTAAGACTAGTCCAAGCATTTCCGAAAGACATCACTACAACTACCGTTCCGACTATGATCACTCTTTTTATATCCATTAGAGTCCTCTTTTCTTGTTCTGCAATAACTTATCTTGCTTAAGCATCCGTCTAAAGTATCGTTTAAAATGGGTTCTAACTAGTTATATTGTAACCCGCGAAGCTGAACTGAAGCTTAAGCAATATTAAAAATAACCTAAAGATTTAACACGGCTATGATATAGCGATAATACACCGCAGGTATACTTTCCAGATGAGCTTCATTGCATATTTATGCATTGAATCACAATCAAACAAATGGGGAGTGTTCGGAGTTTTGAGAATAACAGCAAAAGCTAAACGTTTATTTTCCAGCATAATTGCCAGCAGTCTGATGTTGGGAATAATGGCTCCAGCAGGGTATGCCGAAGAGCAGCAGCTGGAGACAGAGCAGACATCTTCCGAATTAGAGGCGCATTTTGATGAACAGGTTGAGCTCAACACGCTTTTAAGTCAACCGACTGTAATGGCAGAGGTGTACGCGGTACCTAATAATCCAGGAGCGCTACTGATTACTGAAGTTGTTCCGGATACTAAAAATGTAAAAGGGACAGATGGAACCTCTGTAGATGGTTACGAGTTTGTTGAGGTCTACAATAATACGGACAAGCCGGTTAATTTTAAGGATTATTATTTCTTTTATAATGACAAAGATACATGGGCACCTAATGGTGATGCTGTAATACCGGCGCATGGAAATATTGTTTTCTGGATTATGAACGGCAATAATCTGAATGTTCCTACGGAGGATTTCATCAAAAACTTTAATCCTTCTGCAGCTTTGCAGGAAGGAGTGAATCTGTTCCGGATCAACGGTGGCGGGGGGATGGCTAACACTTCTGCGCGTAATTTACAAATTAAAAGCAAAGCAGGAGATACGCTAATTGTTTCTGCTTCCTATGGAAAAGAACAGGTGAAGGAGAATAACGGGATCTTCTATCAATATTTGCAAGCGGATAGCTCCGTTATGAACCTCATGGCGAATTCGGGAACGGTTGTGGCTACGCCTGGAACCGTAGAGGCAGAACAAGTGCCTGAGCTAGTTCCTGGGAACAAGAAGCCAGTGATTGAACATATTGCACAGAGTAGTGTCGATCCAGCGGATCTCCCTATCAGTGCGAAGATTACTAATCTGGAAAGCGGGGCAGATGGATCACTACCCGTAGTGAAGCTACAGTATGGCTCTCCTTCTCAGGCGAAAGATACGGTAATCACCATGACCTCAAAAGGTGGGGATGAATATGCGGCAATGATTCCTGCAGCTGCGCTGGAAGAGCCGGAGCTGCATTACAGCATCCGCGTTAACAATGTGACAGAGAGTTATTTTGTTCATGTGAATGTGCCGGCGTTCGATCCGAACAATGTGCCGCCGTTGTTAATCACAGAGCTGCTGCCAAACTCGACGAATGTAAAAGGAACGAGCAGCGACGCTTTTGAATTCATTGAGGTCTATAACAATACTGATGCACCAGTTAATTTCAAGGACTACAAGGTCTATTATCGTTATCCTGATAAAGGTAACGCTTCCGATGTGAAGTGGCCTTCGACGCCAGAGAACTTTCTTATTCCTGCACAGCAGTCCGTGGTGTTCTGGGTTATTAATAGTGCCAATAGTACGTACACTGCTAATGATTTCAATACAGAATTCAACACAAACTTAATTGAAGGCACTAATCTCTTTTTGATCAAAAGCGACGGTATGGCGAACTCTGGCCGCCGGGCAGTCGTAATCAAAAGTAACACGGAAAAGGAAATTTCCTCCGCGTATTATGATGCTGACCTCACCTACGATGGTGGAGCTAAAGGTGATGACACCAAAGAGAATAAAGCCCTTCTATATAAGTATCCTGTGAATGGGCTGAGCAAAATGCTCAAGATCAGTACGGGGTCAGCCGTTCCGTCACCAGGCCAGACGGATGTAACACAACTTCCAAATCCACCGATCCATGTGGAGCCGGATACAGAGAAACCAACAGTAGAAGATCTGACGGGCGTAACGGAGATTGATCAGTCGCTGGGTCTCGATTTGAAGGCTTTTGCTGATGACAATAAAGCTGTTACTTCTGTGGAAGTTAGAGTGTCTTCGGACAAGCAGCCGGAGGCTGTTAGCCACAATCTATCCCAAGACTTCAATGATAGCTTGTATCACTTTAAATTGACCTCTGCGGATTTGATTGGCAGAAATGAAATCCAGTATTACTTTGTCGTTTCTGATGGAACGAATGAAACACAATCTCCAGTAATGAAAGTAAAAGTTACAGGAGGACAGGATCAATCACCCCTTCGTTTGAATGTGAAGGAGGGGCAGTTGATCAATGGCTCCGTGACCGTAAAGGGAACCTCTGCCACCGCTAAGGCTGATGTCTTAGGCTTGAGCATTGACAGTAAGTTACTGGGCAATAACGAGGCATATAATGCACTGGAGAATGATGCCTACTTTGTATTTGAAGCTAAAAATGTGGACTATTATTTTAAAAATGCGATCACGATGGGACCGGAAGAACTAGGAGATGCCAGTATTCTGTATACCTTTATGGACCCGATTACTACGTATACTACATTGACTTTTCCTATTTCTTCTGCCGCTTTAAAAAAGGGTACGGATAATGTGATTTACATTCGGGCGGGCTCTAAATCATCTCCATTTGATCCTCGTCCTGAGGAGAATAAGGATGATTTTGAAGTGAAAAATGTTCGTCTCCTGCTGGCAGATGGTACCGAAATTTGGGATCCGGCTTATGCAGAACGTGATAAGGAAATCAAGATGGGGGACAGCGCAGGTAAGCATGAATCCCTCGGCTTCCAGTTTGATCTAAAAGCGGATTTGTTCCGTTCAAAGGCGTACAACTGGAATACTAAGGAAGCAACTGACGGAGAACATAAAGTAACGCTTACCGAAGGTGGAACGAAAGTATCATCAAACGTAATTGTTGACAACACGCCACCATCCATCAAAGCATCAATAGAAGAAGGACAAACTTACCGTGGCAATTTTGAAATTGCTGCTGAAGTTAAGGATACTTATGCGGGTGTAGATAAGGTCAGCGTGAAGCTGGATGGTAATGTTATTGAACTGCCCTATGCTACTTCATCCGGGAAGTTATCGGCTGGGGAGCATACGCTTTCTATCACAGCCTTAGATAGGATTGGCAATCAGGCAGAAAAGGTCATTACATTCCATGTACCGAATGAGAATCCATTTGCGCCACTGCTTATTTCTCCTACAAACTGGGAGACCGCTGTAGGTACTAATCCGACTTTAAAGGTTAAGGTTGAAGATCCTAATCAGGATAAGATAAACGTTACCTTCTTTAGAGGATTTAAGTACGATGCTAACCATCCGGAGCAAGGCTTTGCTGGATTTATAAACGCATCCGATACAGAGCCGCCGAAACAATCCGTACCTGCGGGCGAACAAGCGCTTAGCAGTGACGACTACAGTAAAATAAGTGCGGTGGACGGACAATATTTAATTAATGATGCTGTCGATCAATTCCCTTATCAGCGTTATGAAATTAAGCTGGATGAGTCGGTTAAGGCGTCAGATCGTGTAGATATTGAATGGAAAGGGAATTCGTTGCCGGGACGTAAAGTAAGTCTCTACGCATGGAGTCCAACTCAACAAAAATGGGTACAACTGGATCATTTAATCGCTGGAACAGAGGATTTTGAGCTGAAATCCACGGTTACAGCTGGAGAATATGCTAATGGAAATAGCATTGCAGTAATGGTTCAGGACGAAATTGCTTCGGTGGCTAAGACAGCACCAACAGTAACACAAGATACGTATGACTTTTCTTTTGTATGGATGTCTGATACACAGTATTATTCACAGAGCTACCCTTACATTTACCGTAAAAATGTAGAATGGATAGCTGACAACAAAGAGAGCTTGAACCTGAAGTATGTTATTCATACAGGAGATATCGTGGATAAATCCTATCAGGAGTATGAGTGGAAGGAAGCTGACCGGGACATGAAGGTTCTGGAGGAAGCTAACATTCCTTATGGTGTTCTTGCGGGTAATCATGACGTAGGCCATCAAACCGGGGATTACACGAAATTCTGGGAGTATTTTGGAGAGTGGAGATTCAAGAATATGCCGACCTTCGGTGGCTCTTATGACAACAACAGGGGCCATTACGATTTAGTGTCTGCGAACGGAAATGATTTTGTTATTGTATACATGGGCTGGGGATTGGCTGAGGAAGAAATTGAATGGATGAATGAGATCGTTGCCCGTTATCCAGAGCGTAAAGCGATTCTTTGTCTCCATGAATACTTGCTGGTTTCTAATAACCGTGCACCTATTGCAGATAAGATTTTTGAGATGGTTGTGAAACCTAACAAAAACGTAATCGCAGCACTGTCCGGCCATTATCATGATGCTGAGCTTAAGGTAGACGAGCTGGATGATAACGGTGACGGTATTCCAGACCGCAGTGTCTATCAAATGCTGGCAGATTACCAAGGCGCTGAAGAAGGGGGACTCGGCTATATCCGTCTGCTTCAGTTCGATGTTGCTAATAACAAACTTCGCGTGAAGACTTATTCGCCTTATTTGGATGATTATAACTACTATGATGAAGACGAATATCCAGGCAAAGATGAGTTCGTTCTGGATCTGGATTTACAGCCTGTGACTAAACGTGTGGCTACCGACTATATCGGAGTCAAGGTTTACAGCGACCAGGAAATTGCGGCCAATCCACAAGTAGAGAGTGGCGCGGAGACTCAGGTCACTTGGAGTAAGCTGAATCCGGATAGCTACTACCAATGGTATACAAAGGTTGAGGATGATCACTCCGGTAGTGTGCTTTCAGATATCTGGGGCTTTTACACTGGAAAAGAGGATGTGATGCCGACACCAGAGGTGACACCAACACCAACACCGACACCAGAGGTAACGCCGACACCAGAGGTATCGCCATCGCCAGAAGTGACGCCGACACCAGCACCAGAGGTGACGCCGACACCAGCACCAGAGGTGACAACGGCACCTCCGGTAGTTTCACCAGTGCCAACAGTGACTCCAACGCCTACAGCCACACCTGGAGCGGGAAAGGGAAACATTGAACTGGCATTAGGAAGTAATGGGACGTATACAGCTGATCCGTCAGCCTTGAAGAAACTGATAGAGGAAGCTGCTACAGGGGGAAGCCTAAAGATTAGCGCAGGCGGAGCAACCTCGGCTCAAGATCAGATTAGAATTGCTCTTGATGCAGCCGCTGTTCAACAGGCTGTCGATAAGAAGTTGAATTTGAATATTGTTTCATCTAACGTTACCTTGAGCGTACCAACAAGCTCCTTACCAGCCATTCCGGCAGGCAGTGATATGCTGCTACTAAGCATTGATACGAGTATGATATCTGTACAGGCCAATGACGCTGGAATGAGTCCATTCAGAGCTAACGTTACGCTGAACCTCAGTACATCTGCAGGAGGCAAAGAAACGGCTATCCACCAGCTTAAAGGTGCTGTTACGATTACCTTGACGCTGACTAAGGAACAGCTTGCTAAGCTTGATACAGATTTTGCGGGTGTCTATTATGTAAATGGCAGCACGTTGGAATATTTGGGTGGAGTGTTTAAGGATAATACCGTTACCTTCACAACAAATCACTTTTCCTCCTTTGCGGTACTGGAATACCATAAGCAATTTAGGGATACTGCTGGTCACTGGGCAGAGTCGTATATTTCCAAGCTGACGGCTAAGCATGTGATTAAAGGGATCGACGATACGCATTATGGACCACAGGCGAATGTAACACGTGCAGATTTTGTTACACTGGCCGTTTGTTCTCTCGGATTGGATGAAGCAAATGGGGCTATCGTACAGAGTGCTTTTGCAGATGTATCTAAAGATGCTTATTATGCACAGTCGATAGACAAAGCTGTCCAGCTTGGATTGATCCAAGGCAGTGATGGCAAGTTCCGACCTAAAGATGCGATTACTCGTGAGGAGGCGGCAGTTGTCCTGCAGAAACTGATGCAGTATAAAGCAGGATTGCAAGCTTCCGTTGCTGCTGCTGCAAGCTTTAAGGATATGAATAGTGTATCTGAGTGGGCGAAGCAAGCGGTAATTGATTTGCAAGCAAAGGGAATCCTTGACGGCAAGGGCGACAATAACTTTGACCCTCGTGGCAAAGTGACCCGTGCTGAAATCGCAAAACTGTTATATGGAATAATCAAATTATAAGATAGGTTGGCAAAGGCAGGCAGAGGTGACTCAGGCCTGCTTTTTGTCTTTTTTGCGTGTAGTCTCCTTTTTCTTCTACGTAAAAAGGAAATTCCACTATTCATATGATTTTTCATATATAATATTTTTGAATTAATTTTAAATTTTCAGAATCTTTCAAAATAAAAGTAAATTGCAAGGAGTGCAAGTGAAATTAAATATCTCCAATCTGCCACTTCAGGAGTCGGGTAAAATATATTTACCAGTTAGAGCGTTATTTACCGGCCGTATCATCTTTTATGCAGGTTTATGATGAAGACAGCCATGCGCTTGTACTGGAAAGTGGTCTATAAGCTTCCAAGTTGGAGGGCACCTTTGAGGGTGTTCTTTTTTTGAATATATAAAATACTTACTTGACAGGTAGGAATAAAGGGGTATATGATATCACCAATACTTAAACAGTAATTAAATGAACAGTGAAATAATTCAACTGAGCTGATTGGACCACCAAAGGCTCCCGTACTTTTCCCTTGTCAGGGGTAGGTGCTGGGAGTCTTTTTTTATGGGCTGATTGGGAGAAAGCAGAGGTTAGTAAGCCATGAATGAAAAATATTGGAGACAGCTGGAGGAGACAGATTGGGCATTTCGCAAGGCGGTTCGCAGATTCGTGAAAGAGCGGGATAAAGTCGCCGTAGCAGGTATCTCCTTACCAGGCATGCTGATTCTGCACAAAATCATTCGCGATGGTGAACAAAGGCTAGGAGATTTAGCGGATGAACTAGACTTCACCTCAGGTGCGATTACCGCATTGAGCGATAAGCTTGAGGCGGGTGGATATACCGTACGCAGACGTAAAGAAGGCGATCGTAGAACGGTAATGCTGGATATTACGGGTAAAGGCCGCAAGATGGCGGAGCAGAACAGCAACATCGGAGAACGATGTATTTCGCTTTTGTTTGAGGGGTTTACGGAGGAGGAATTGGCGCAGCAAAATGACTTTTATCAGCGGATCATTAGCAATTTGGAAGGATTCTCGGATATCCTGCTGAAGCTCGCCAAGGAGAATGCAGAGACCTCTCCAGCCCTTGAACAGAAGCCACGAACAACCACCAAAAAGAGTAATTATCTTAGCTACTAAAAAAATTGAACGTAGGAGAGATGAACGATGGGACATTCAACCATTTATCCAACTGGAGCAACCGTATATAACCCTAACAAAGCCTGGAGTGGCTATACCGTATTTCAAGCTGGTGAAGAAGGTGTTGTACTGATTGATATGAACGGTAAAGAGGTGCATTTGTGGAAGGGGCTGCTTGGATTTCCGGCTAAAATCTTCCCGGGTGGTTATGTGCTGGGCAGCACAGGAAGAAGAGATCCTAAATTCGGAATACAGGATAATGTAGATCTGGTACAGGTGGACTGGGATGGGAACATCGTGTGGAAATATAACAGCTATGAACATATAGAAGATCCGGGTTATGAACCCCTCTGGTATGCCCGCCAGCATCATGACTATCAGCGCGAAGGCAATCCGGTCGGATATTTTGCACCGGGGCTTGAACCCAAGGTAGACAGTGGAAAAACGCTAATTCTTGCTCATAAAAACATCTACAATCCTCAAATCTCCGACAAACAATTGCTTGATGACACGATCCTTGAGGTGGACTGGGAGGGGAATATCGTCTGGGAGTGGGCTCCAAATGAACATTTTGATGAGCTAGGCTTTGATGAAGCGGCCAAAAATGTACTATTTCGTGATCCTAACTCACGCTCTTTCGGAAATCTAGGTGGTGGTGTTGGAGACTGGCTGCATATCAATTCGGCTTCTTATGTAGGACCCAATAAGTTTTACGATGCAGGGGATGAGCGTTTCCATCCGGATAACGTGATCTGGGATGCGCGTGAAGCAAATATTATTGCGATCACGGATAAGCGTACCGGAGCCATCGTTTGGAGAATCGGTCCGGATTACTCGCTGCCAGAAGTGAAGCATATCGACTGGATCATTGGCCAGCATCATGCGCACATCATTCCGAAAGGTTTGCCGGGAGAAGGCAACTTACTTGTATTCGATAACGGGGGCTGGGGCGGTTATGGTCTTCCAAATCCATCTTCTCCTTTTGGGCAAAAAAATGCACTCCGCGACCACTCGCGAATTCTGGAGATTAATCCCGTGACTTTTGAGATAGAGTGGCAATATACAGCGGCAGAAGCAGGTTTCTCTGTCCCAACCGATTCTTATAAATTCTACAGTCCATATATCAGCTCCGCTCAACGGCTTCCGAATGGCAACACCTTAATTACAGAAGGTTCTAACGGCAGACTCTTTGAAGTTACGCCAGAACATGAACTGGTATGGGAATATATTTCGCCATTTACGGACTCCAGAAATACCAATATGGTCTATCGTTCCTACCGTGTGCCATATGCATGGGTACCACAGCTGGAAACGCCAGTTGAACAAGCGATTGAGCCAATAGACGTAACGCAGTTCAGAGTCCCGGGGTCTGCACCTAAAGGATCGGATTCTGTGGTAAGTGTGGCGACAACCCTGCCATTTGTTGAAGGAGCTGCTTGTGTAGCGACGACGGATGAAGGCAGCAGCCGCAAGGTAAATTAACAAATTTGAGGAGATGGGTCGGTTGAAAAAATCATGGATCAGCTCAAGCTTTCTGCTCTTATCTTTATCAGTGGTTATCCTTTTATCGGGCTGCAGCTCCAAGGGCGACGCGGCTGCCTCTAATGCCGCTAAAGAGGGAGCGGCGAATAGCAAAGCAGAGACATTAAAGATAAAAATTGCTGACATCAATACGAATCCCACTTTTCGGGTGGCACTAGATAAAGGCATCTTTGCCAAACACGGGATTGACGCTGAACTGGTCAACTTTGGTTCCCCTGCGGAAGGTGTAAATGCCCTTTTTATTAAACAGGTGGATGTGGCTTTCGGGGCAGACTTCCCCTTGCTGAACGCAGTGGCGAAGGGCGATTATGCTATTATCGCCTCGGCGGGATTAGCGACTGATGAAGCGTCCACTGAATGGAAATTGTTCGTACAGGATGATATTCAGAAGGCTGAAGATTTGAAAGGGAAAAAGCTGAGTTTCATACGCGGCACCTTCATTCCGTACCTTTGGGATGAATATTTGAAAGAGCATAATGCTGCTCTCGGTGATGTGGAGTTAATAGGACAGGGTGCCTTTGATGAAGCTTATATCGCTTTGAAGCAAGGTGCTGTGGATGGAGCATGGTTTTATGGTTCGGTTCTGAATGATAAGCTCTATGCACTTAAAGGTGTTCATGAACTGACGGATATGTCTAAAACCACGGTTCGATTGGGGATGGGGATTGTAACGGGAAATGATTTTGCGGCTAAGAATCCGCAAGGTATAGCGAATTTCCTAGCAGCGGTGGATGAAGCCGGAGCCTATGCTCAGGCTCACCCAGATGAGGTTGCTGATCTGATGTATAAGGAAGTGAAGCAGCCTAAGGAATCAACGATAAAAGATCTGCCGAATAATCCGTGGGCACTAGGATTTACTCAAGCAGCGTATGACAGTTTGACCAAGCAGAAGAAATATATGGTCGACAACGGAATCATTGAGAAGGATTTCGATCTGGATAGTAAACTGAATCTCGAGCCGCTGGCGAAGGCATTGCCAGAAGAGGTTACGTACAAGAAATAGGGGGGGTCAGCATGTCATTACCTGCTAAGCAGCATACCATTCATATTGAGCAGCTCCGTAAAAGCTACAACGAACCGACTGCTGGGGACGTTCACTACATTATAAAAGATGTAGATCTCGTAATTAAAGGTGGGCAATTCTTCGTTCTACTCGGGCCGAGTGGTTGCGGGAAATCAACACTGCTGAATATGATCGCCGGGTTTGTCTCCAAATCCGGTGGGCATCTACGGGTGGATAATGTAGAGGTGAATAAGCCTGGCAGAGATCGGGCGGTGGTGTTCCAGCAGGCGGATTCCTCCTTATTCCCTTGGTTAACCGTCCGTCAGAATGTGGAGTTCGGATTGCGGATGAAGAAAATCGCAAGGGGGGAACGGCACACAATATCGGATAGGTTCATCGGGCTTGTTGGGCTAAACGGGCATGAGGAGAAGTTCCCGAAGGAGCTGTCTGGGGGGATGAAGCAGCGTGTTCAGCTGGCTCGGGTGCTGGCGAATGATCCAGCGATTCTGCTGATGGATGAGCCATTTGGTGCGCTGGATGCGATGACGCGCCGAACGATGCAGAAGGAATTGGTCAACATTTGGCGCCAGACACATAAGACGGTGATTTTTGTAACTCATGATATTCAGGAGGCATTATTGCTGGGGGAACGAATTGGTATTATGTCCGTAGGACCGTCCTCTAATATTACGGATATTTATGACAATACACTGCCGTATCCGCGGGACGTAACCTCACCGGAATTCTACTCGTTATACAATCAAATTCAAGGTCATTTCGAAGAATAGGATAGGGTGAGACAGATGAGAAAATGGTTGGAGAAGAAGTGGGTTTCCGTAACCCTTCTATGGATTACCACGTTCTGCGTCTGGCAGCTTGGAGCTGTAATCTATGGCCCCGATGTGATCCCCGGACCATGGAGTACACTTAAGGGCGGACGGGAGCTGCTGGAAGACGGAACCTTGCTGCAATATATCGGGATTAGCTTTTACCGGGTGCTCATTGGTTGGGTACTCGGCAGTTTACTGGCGATTCCCGTAGGGCTAATCATTGGGAAGGTGAACTTGATCCGTATTTTTGCGGAGCCTTTCCTGAACTTTATCCGTTTTATCCCGCCGATTGCATTCATTACATTGTTCTTAGTATGGTTTGGTATTGGGGAGCAGTCGAAGATTGCGTTAATTATGTACGCCACCTTTTTTATCGTGGTGCTGAATACTTTAACCGGTGTGATGTCCGTGGAAGAGGACAAAATCCGCTCAGCCCGCAGTATGGGCGCCAGTGAGTGGCAAATTCTGATTCATGTGGTTGTTCCGGCGACGATCCCTTATATTTTTACGGGTATCCGGTTAGCGATGGGCACCTCATATATGGCGATTATCGGTGCGGAAATGATTGCTTCGAACGAAGGTGTAGGTTATCTGATCTGGAATTCCCGGTTGTTTTTCCGTACGGATTGGATCTTTGTCGGGTTGTTCTGCCTTGGCTTTATGGGCTTCTTTACGGATCGTCTTTTTGGCTGGTTCGGTAAGAAGGTGCTTTACAGATACGGTGTTGTCAGTGTGGCAGCGCGTAGACGGTAATTATATTCATACATGTAAAACTGCCTGGAAATGTCGGGCAGTTTTTTACTTGGATTGAAGTTTATAAGAATATTTTTTGTTATTGTAAGTAAATTGGATGGAATCCAGTGATGAGGGATTAAGAGAATAATCATTTATTTTTTCTTTGTTGCCAGTCAGAAGATTATAAATATAAACTTCGTAACTATAGCTACCATCTGCATTTCCAGGAAGTATGGAAACCGATAGATAAAGTTTTTCTTTTTCATCAACTGCATAACTATAAAATTTACCTCCAGATGAATGGAATTGAGCAATTTCTTTATTAGATGTTGGATCGTCTACTTTCATCACCCAAGCTTGTTCTCGTATCGGCTGAGCGCCATCAGTGAAAATGGAAAAGGTATGATAGAGGATATAATCATCTAATCCAAAAACGCCGCTAACCACCAGAACAGCATCGCCATCATTTAAAGGTAACGTCAATAGCTTCTTGGACTTTTCTACAGCTAGTGTTTTTTCATTAGGAGAACTTAAATAGAAAGTGAATGGCTCTGTTGGAAAATAAAATGGATTTGCTTCTGTTCCAGGGGCAATGTTCATTTTTGGGGCTGGCAACCATACGATACCGGCAGAGGTATTGACAGCGTAGTTGTATTGTTCTGTATTCTGATCACGTAATGGGAGGGTGTAAAGATCACTGTTTATTTGAATGATTTTATTACTTGTATCTGGCGTGTTATTTTTAGGAGGAGTAGCTGCATTGTTGCAAGCTGAGATAAGCAAAGTACATAGAAATAAACCTGTTACCATCTGAATTTTTGTAAACGGCATTTTTCAAGCTCCTCTGAGGGTCATTTCTTATTATGAATAAATACTACTATACATCAGTAAAGTTCTATTTTAGTGTAATTAATGTAATTATTTTCATAAAAACATTTCTAAGGGAAACGGCGGTCATCTAAAAAAGACGACAGGTCGTTTCTTTTTATTTACAAATATTCCTATTCTCCTTAATGCCGCGAAAATAGTACACGCCTATACTGCAATTGGGTGCCTAACAGTTGGACATAAAGAAGCCCGCAAATAAGAAATAGGAGTGAAGGGGAAATCATGAAAAAAGGGATCAAAAATCAATTATCGATGGGTCTAATGTTATCCTTGCTCGTCCTGTTGCTTGCTGCTTGTGGAAATTCAGCCAAGGCTGAAGAAACAACGAATGGAAAGGCTGGCACCAAAGAATTAAGTCTGACTGAGATCGAGAGTAAAGCTAAAGAAGAGGGCAGTATCGTCAGTGTAGGAATGCCGGATTCCTGGGCGAACTGGAAAGATACATGGAGTGATATGAACAGTAAGTATGGTCTTACACATTCGGATACCGATATGTCGAGCGCGGAGGAAATTGCCAAGTTTGATGCGGAAAAAGACAAACCAACGGCCGATATCGGAGATGTGGGGATTGCGTTTGGCTCGGTTGCCGTGGATAAAGGGGTAACCCAGCCTTATAAAACATCCTACTGGGATGAAATCCCCGATTGGGCTAAGGATAAGGACGGGAATTGGATCGTCGGCTATCAAGGCACCATTTCTTTTCTGACTAACACTAAGCTCGTGGCGAATCCACCGAAGAGCTGGGAAGATCTGAAGAACGGTAACTACAAAATCATCGTTGGTGATGTAACCAAGGCTGCTCAAGCACAGATGGCTGTATTGGCCGCAGCGATTGCCTTTGGTGGCGATGAGTCGAACATTGAACCGGGGATTGCTTTTTTCGAGGATTTAGCTAAAAACGGACGTCTCTCCAATGCAGAAGCTTCCCTTGCCAACATTGAAAAAGGGGAAGTAGAAGTTACCCTGCTCTGGGATTTCAACGCTTTGAACTATAGAGACCAGATCAACAAAGATGGCTTCGCAGTAGCCATTCCCCAGGAAGGCAGTGTCGTGAGCGGGTATGCCACGATCATCAACAAATATGCGCCGCATCCTAACGCGGCGAAGCTTACACGTCAATACATCCTTAGCGATGAAGGACAGATTAATCTTGCCAAAGGTTACGCTCGTCCGATCCGTGACAGTGTAACGTTGCCGGATGATGTTGCAGCTAAGCTGCTGCCAAAAGAAGAATACGTCAACGCTAAGCCTGTTGGTGATTACAAGGTATGGGAAGAGACGGCAAAAACCATTCCTCAATTGTGGCAGGAACGTGTGCTTGTGCATTTGAATTAGTATTCATTTCTCCCTAAAAAAGAAGCAGGGCGCCTTCGTCATGATGCCGTAAGGCGCCTTTGTTCTATTCCCGCGACAAGGAGCGAGTAAGATGAAACAAAGAAGCCGCGGTGTGATCCTGGCACTTATTCCATTTGCACTAATGGTGTTAGCCTTTCAACTGGTACCTATACTATCCATGTTGACGGGAAGCTTTCGCACAGCGGACGGAACGGGATTTACGTTAGGCAATTATCTGCATGCGTTGCAAAGTGCCTATTACATGCAGGCGATTAAGAACAGTCTGCTAATCTCCATAACCTCAAGTCTGATAGGGATCATTGTCGGACTTTTTTGTGCTTATTGCATTACCCGGTTTACCCCGAGAGTACGCGATAGACTTCTGATGCTGTCGAATATGACCTCTAACTTCGCAGGTGTTCCGCTGGCTTTTGCTTATATCATTTTGCTCGGAAATAATGGGGTGTTTACACTCTTATTTAAACAGTGGGGCTGGAGTGTTTTTGCCGATTTTGATCTATATAGCTGGTCAGGTCTAATACTGGTGTATGTATACTTTCAGGTTCCGTTAGCCTTACTGCTTTTGTACCCGTCCTTTTACGGAATTCGTGAGCAGTGGAGAGAGGCAGCGTCCTTACTGGGGGCTGGGCCTTGGCAGTTCTGGAAGACGATTGGCCTGCCTATTCTAACTCCGGCGATCTTCGGCACACTTGGAATTCTTTTTGCTAATGCAATGGGGGCTTATGCGACGGCTTACGCATTGGTTGGCGGAAATTACAATCTGTTGGCGGTACGTATCGGTTCACTGATTGCCGGAGATGTGGTTACACAGCCACAAATGGGGAGTACGCTTGCTGTTCTGCTTGGTCTGACTACGATTTTGGCGGTTTATCTGAACCATTTAATGGTGCGGCGTGCGGAGAGGTTCGGAACGAAAGCACTCAGTAAACCGGATGTGAAAATCAAAGCTTCCCGGCGTTTATGGACAGCTCGTGAGGAGGCAGGGCAATGAATATACGTAAAGCAGGCTTTGCTCCACGCACCTTCATGCTGCTGCTCATGGTGTATTTGCTGCTTCCTCTTTTGGCAACGGGCATTTATGCTTTTGCACAAGATTGGCAGAATACCTTGCTGCCCCGAGCTTGGACGCTGAATTGGTTTGGGGAAATGTTTGAGGATATTCGCTTTCTGGAGGCGCTTTGGACCTCGCTTTATTTATGCCTGATCAGCGTGGTGCTGAGTCTGGCCGTGATGCTGCCAGCTGTTTTTGTCATCACCCTCTATTTTCCGCGTTGGGAGAGCTTTATGAAAGGTATTGTTGTTTTGCCTTATGCGGTGCCTGGTGTTGTGGCTGCGGTAGGTCTTATTCGTACCTATTCTTCTGGACCCTTTGATATCGCTGGAACAGCGTATTTATTAGTGGGGGCATATTTTGTGGTCATCCTTCCCTATATGTATCAGGGCATTCGCAATAGTCTGTTAACGGTTAATGCCGTTGAACTGCTGCATGCTGCGGAGCTGCTTGGTGCCCGCCGAAGAACGGCCTTCGTGAATGTGATTTTGCCTAATATATGGCCTGGGGTTATCGTCTCTACACTGTTATCATTTTCAGTTCTATTCGGCGAATTTGTCCTTACGAACATGTTAGTTGGCGGACATATTCAGACGATTCAGGTATATCTATATCAAAGGGTTGGTGAAAGTGGACATTTAGCCAGCGCGATTGCGATCTCTTATTTTCTGTTTATTCTAATTCTTTCGATGGTACTCATGAAGCTCGGTAAAAAGATGGGAGGGGGCGTTAAGGGATGAATGATTATCTAAAGCTGCAGGGTGTACGCAAAATGTTTGGGAATACCTGTGTGTTAGACAATGTTGATTTGGAGATCCGTGAAGGTGAACTTGTGACACTGCTAGGCCCCTCCGGTTGTGGAAAAAGCACATTGCTACGCTGCATAGCCGGTCTTTCAGAGCTGGATGGCGGCAGAATTCTTTTGGAAAATAAAGATCTGGGAAGTTTGCCGCCCCGTAAGCGCGAGGTAGGAATGGTGTTTCAGTCTTATGCCTTGTTCCCCAATCTGACGGTGAGCCAAAATATCGAGTATGGAATGAAAATGCGTGGATTATCGAAATCAGCCCGCCATCATCGCTGCGCGGAATTGCTGGCATTGGTCGATCTGGAGGATAAACGGGATGTATATCCGCAGTCCCTCTCCGGTGGACAGCAGCAGCGGGTAGCGCTGGCTCGTTCTCTAGCGGTGCAGCCCAAAGTATTGCTGCTGGATGAACCCTTAAGCGCACTAGATGCTAAGATACGCAAGAATTTACGTGCAGAAATTCGTGATATCCAAAAAAGGTTTAACATGACGACACTATTCGTGACACATGATCAGGAGGAAGCGCTGATTCTTTCTGACCGCATCTGTATTATGAACGGTGGCCGGATTGTGCAGGATGGCACACCTGAGGGGTTGTACTCCGCACCACGAACAGAGTTCGTTGCCCGGTTTATGGGCAGTTACAATGTATTGACCCGATCAGAAGTGATGACGTTGTTCCGGGGGATAGAGAGCACGCAGGACCGCTTTGCTATTCGGCCTGAGGCGGTTACGCTGCTGCATGAGGGTGCGGGACTTCACGAGGTTGCTGCCGGAGTGCAACTGGTGGATGGCATCATTAAATCTGTCTCCGTGTTGGGCAATATTATTAGGTGTACGGTAGAGGTAGAAGACATTTGCTTAACGGTTGATCTTTTAAATGACGGACGCTGGCTGAGGCTGGTGGAAGGGGCTAACGTCACCTTGGCTCTGAACCCTTCTGAGCTGCTGCATCTGGAACGAGAGGGAGCGTAATAAGATGACTGAAATGAACAATAAACTTATTGTGGTAGTGTTGGACGGACTTAGATATGAGGCCGCACGTGAATATATGGGGTATATGGAGCATTTGGTGGAGCAGGGGAAAATATCATGTCACCGAGTGAAGTCGGAATTGCCTAGTCTGTCACGCCCGCTTTATGAAGTGCTTTTGACGGGGACACCTGTGACCAAAAATGGAATTACGGCTAACCATATTGTGAGACCAAGCCATGAAGAGAGTGTATTCCATCTGGCAGTGGCCGCTAATTTGCGCACAGCTGCTGTCGCCTATCATTGGGTCAGTGAGCTTTATAATTCGGCCCCTTTTGATCCGCTGGCTGATCGCCATCAGCACAATGTGATGAAGCCCATTCAGCATGGCAGCTTTTATTTCGAGGATCACTATCCCGACAGTCATGTGTTTGCCGACGCTGTGTATTTACGGAGTGCCTATGATCCGCATTTCCTATACATTCACTCCATGAATATAGATGACGCCGGGCATCGTTATGGCGGCGAGAGTAAAGAATATGAGCTTTCAGTGCGTAATGCCGACGGTCTGCTGGCCACTGTTTTGCCTATTTGGATGGAACAGGGCTATAAGATTATGATTACGGCAGATCACGGAATGAACGCAAATGGGTACCACGGCGGGATAACCCCTTCCGAGCGAAATGTGCCATTATATACGTTTGGGGTAGATGTATTATCTTCAGAAAAAGAGGAAGAAATGCTGCCACAGCTGCGAATGGCTCCTTTAATGTGCCACTGTTTGGGGCTGGCCCCTTCAGCAGCAATGAGTAAGGAGGGCTTGCCTCCACTTGTGCAGAAGCAATCTCATGACAAAGTGGAAGAACCTTTGCCGTTGGTATGAAATAAAATAATTAGCACGAGAAAAATCATATATTTTACCCAATTAGGAGGTTGTCTATTGAGCGCTTCTAAAGCTATGAAATGGATTACGGGTTCCTGTGAAATTATTTTGGCAATTCCAATTCTGGGTGCTGCTATTGTTATTGGCACGGGGTATTCCGTTCTGGGGTTGATGTTTATTCTACATGTGATTACATTGATTTTATCTTCAAGAGACCGTGAGTCTATCTACGGTTCAGTGCTAGGAATTATAACTTCTTTATTGGCATGGATTCCTTTCGTGGGCTGGTTCTTGCACTTAATTACTGGGATTCTGTTGATGGTGAGTGGAGGACAGAAGTCCCGTTATCCGTCGAACCATATCTATCCACAATGATGTAAAATGACTTCAATACAGCCCAATTCGGACGTTTGTCCGGTTGGGCTGTATTCATGTTATAATGAGGGCACATTTTAGCAGTAAGCACAGAGAGGAGGCGCATCCATATGGAAATAACCGCACAAGAAGTAGCAGAATGGATGGTGAAGGAGATTCGTTTTACGGGTACCTTGCATCAGACGGCGGCGATTGAATATGTGAAAGAGAATTTTGGAGAAGAATTTGTATTTGTGAATGAGAACGGCAATGCCTCACTCTCCAAAGAAGTGAAGAAAGCTTTCCGGAAACTCCATGGCGGGAGAATTGCTTGGGATCGAGACGGGTTCTTGTGGGCTTGGACCTAGGTTTCGCGCTTAAAAAAAATTTATAAACTGTTCAACTTATATAATGAGATGAAAAACGGACCATGCATGTACTGCAATGGCCCGTCTTTTTGCATTCCTTTTTGTTAGATATATTCTGTCATTCCCTGTTCCTTTAGAAGCTCCACGATATCTTTGACTGACTGCGCTTTGTCCTTGGGACAGATTAATAGTGCATCCCCAGTATCCGCAATGATGAACCCGTCTACACCAATGGTCGTGATCAGTCTGCCATTTCCATAGATGATTGAATTATGGGTATCTATCCCCACATGATTTGCTTTTATAATGTTGCCTGCATCATCCGGAGGGAAGATTGAACCCAGTGCATCCCAGCTGCCAATATCATTCCAGCCAAACTGCCCGGAAAGCACGACAACTTCATCAGAGCGTTCTAAAATGCCGTAATCAATCGAAATATTCTGAAGCGTTGGATAGATGGCGTTAATAACTTCCTCTTCCTGATCTGTACCCAAATAATCACTGATGGGCAGCATGGTTTTGTAGAGTCGAGGTAGATAACGTTTGAAATTATCAATAATGACAGAGGTCTGCCAAATAAAAATCCCACTATTCCATAGATAATTACCGGATGCCAGATAACTCTGTGCATTCTGAAAGTTTGGTTTCTCTACAAATTCATCTACATCATATACAGCCACTGGGCTTGTCGCAATCGGCGTCTTATCAAAGGCAATATAGCCGTAGCCAGTAGATGGGAAAGTAGGCTTGATTCCGATGGTTACTATTTTGTCTGACTCCATGGCAACAGTACAGGCTTCGTCTAGTGTAAGACGGAATTGTTCCTCATCCGTTATATAGTGATCGGAAGGCAGGACGACCATTAAGGAATTGCCATGAGATTTCTCTATAGATAATGCTGCAAAAAGAATGCTAGCGGCTGTATTTCGCGCCACAGGTTCAATTAGAATATTAGCTTTGAGAACGCTGCTGTGCATAATACTCTCCAACAATACTGCTTGGGTACGATTAGTAACGATAACTGTATTCTCCTGAGGAATAATCCCTTTGAAGCGTTCAATCGTATCGTTTAGCATAATGTCGTTGCCACTAATATTCAGCAGCTGCTTTGGGATTTCTTGTCTGGACAGGGGCCAAAACCGTGTTCCGCCCCCGCCGGCTAGGATCGTAGCATATTTATTCATAATGCATCACCAACCGGGCAATTGTGAAGGATATAATGCTCTCCGAGCCTTGGTTCAGGTTGAGCCCCGCGGCATGGATGCCGTCATAACAAGCACCAGTCTGCGGATCGATCAGAGGGATTCCCAAGGAATTATGCCCTAGATACCAGTTGTAGCATAATTCTGCTTGCGTAAGATAGGCGGGGTCCTCAAGAACAACAGCTGCTTCCCGGCAGGCCAGCAGCATCTCGCAGGCTTCAATGGGCTGTTCATCATAGGGTGCAGCCAGCCCATCACGCAGCAGCCAGCCATGGCTGCCGATCGGTTTATAGTAACCTTTGCTGGAGAAGGTGGTGGAAGCTAGGAAATCCAGGCTTTCCTTGGCGGTCTCCCGCAGGTCTTTATTCCCGGAGATCAGGAAGGCCCGAAGCAGAGCCCAGGGCAGCATGGAATTGCCATAAGTGATGCTGTTCTCGAACCAATTCCAGCCGTGCCCCTTATAGCGGGTATATTGATTATGCAGCCGAACCGCAATATTTTCGATCAGACTCTCAATGGTTGCCCTTGGCAGAAAGGCGGCTTCTTCGGTCGTGTTTTCAGTATGCGGGTATGGAAAAGCATAACCTAATGAGCCCGGTGCTTCGGTAAGATAACTTAGGCCGATGATGGCATAGGCTCCAGCCCGAGGTGAGCCCAAGGCTTCCAGATGCGGCAGTGCCTGATTGATCAAATACCGGCAGGTATTCATCAGGTTATCGGGCAGGGAAGCAGCATGCGACAGGGCGAACCCGAGTGCCCACAAGGTACGTCCCTGGCAATCTTCAGAACCTTTATCCTCTATAAAGGAGCGGTTATAATCCATGAAATTGCGAAAATTGCCGTCCGCTGTCTGGGAATGATAGATAAAAGAGATATACGTATGAATGAGATCGAGTGCCACGGCATCCCGGGAATTCTCGTACATTAAGACCGCAGCAATCAGGGCGCGGGCGTTATCATCGGTAGTGTAGCCCTTGGAACGGTCCGGAACCCCAAACTTGGTATGCTGAAAGATTCCTGTATCGTCCGTGATTCTGCGGAGATAGCCTGGTTTAGCCTGTACTGTGGTGGAGGTTTCCATTAAATCACGCTCCGATCAGCTGACGCCGAGCTCTGGATATGGCTGTGGAACAAGGCGGCATAGATTTTGGCGATTTCGTTCCAGCGCATAGTGAGCCCGAGCTTCAACGTACGGTCTTCCATCGTTTGCACCAGGGCGGGGCTATTCAGCAAGCGCAAAATGCAGGCTTCCAAGGAAGCAGAATCATGAAAATCAGCCAGTAGACCGCGGCCTTCTGCCAACATTTCCTGGGCGTAGCGGTAAGGGGTCGACACGATGACCCGGCCATAACCGACTCCGTAGGCCAGGGTGCCGCTGACGGCCTGATCCTTACCCAGATAAGGAGTCACATAAATATCTGACATGACCAAGGACTCTATTACTTCTTCTTGGGTCAGCAACTTATCGACGAATTGGACATTGTCCTGCAGGTCAAACATTTCTACGAGGTCCGTCAGTTTCTGGCGGTAAACTTCGCCGGATTCCAGCTTGACGACCGGATGGGTCTTGCCCCAGACAATGTAAAGTGCTTCGGGATGTCGCTTGACCACGCCGCGCATAGCTTCGATGCTGTATTCAATCCCTTTGCCGGGACTGAGGAAGCCGAAGGTGGAGAGGATTTTGCGGTCTGGATAACCGTATTGTGCTTTGAGGCTGGAGCGTGAAGCTGTGCTCACTTGAGGGACACCGTGATGGATGAATGTAATTTTGGAAACTGGGATCTCATAAATAGTAGATAAATCAGTAAGGGTTGATTCCGCCATCGTCACGACCTGCACGCTACGCTCGGCCAGACATCGGATGATCTGATGCTGCTTAGGGGAGGGCTTGGTCAACACTGTGTGAAAAACAACAACATACGGAATGTTCAAACGTTCGACAAAGGGCAGCAGGTATTCACCGCTTTCTCCGCCGTAGATGCCAAATTCATGTTGGATGACCAACAAATCGGTATCAGAATTGTTGAGGAAATCGGCCGTATCTATATAATCTGCGTAATTATGCTGGTCGATCTGCCGTATTACCTGCTGATCGTAAGCGTAGGTTTCATTGTTGTTTATGGCAATAATCCGGGGCGGATTGAAGCCGGGAAGGTGGATAAGTTCATCTAGCAGATCCTGTGTGAACGTGGCGATACCGCACTCTCGCGGCAGACTGGTTCCCAGGAACACGATGTTGTGATTACGGACTGTATTTTTCATTCAAAGAGCCTCCCTAATGGTCTTGCGATTGGTCTGGATACAAAAAAAGAAAATAAAGAAGACTTTATTTTCTGAATAGGGAAAGGTATTTGTTTTTTCTGAAATTAGAAATGTTGCAAATTATTTCCTAATCCCACTGTAACATGACCATTTAATCTTGTCAATTTAATTGACTCCTTGGGTGAGTGCGGATATATTATGGGAGGAGGTGGATGAATGCCAGTCATACGCAGTAAACTGAGCGAGGTCATGCTGAGGCATGATCCGAAATTATCGATCCGTAAGCTTGCCAAAGAGATCAATTACCACTTTGATTCAGTACGCCGAATGTACAAGAATGAGATGGTGCAGTATCCAAGGGATCTGCTGCTAAAATTATGTGTATACTTTAATGTCCAGCCCGGCGAGCTGATCGCCATGGATGCGGAAGACAACGATTGGGTAATCGATCGTTCAAATGATTATGAGGAGGACGATGATGACAAGGAACCCGGCACGGACAGCCACCTGTAAGCAGCTTCTGGATACATATCATGCCGGACGCGGTACAACCATAGTAAATAAACTGACGTTCACCGGTGTCGGGCACCGGGATGTCTATAATATAACCGCCCCGTTTATGTATAACGGGGAGGAAGTACTAATGGGAAGAGTTGAGGAACGGGACAGTGAGTTCTCTCAAGTCTTCTTTTTTACATGCCATGATGGAGTCTGGAGGCCTCGTGCGCATACGCATACGTACAATTTACAGGACCCGTGCTGGACCCGGATCAGGGGGGAACTTATTGTGGGCGGGGTGGAAGTGATTACGGCAGCGGATGATCCGCACCGGATTACCTCCTGGGTGACCCAATTCTACCGGGGGTATCACATCGATTCTTTAACCCACTTTTCTTCAGGTCCCGGCACGATGAAGGATATCCGGCTTATCGAGCTTGATAATGGCAGTGTAGGCGTATTTACCCGGCCACAGGGCGAACGGGGTGGGCGAGGACAGATTGGGTTCACAGTGATTCCTTCGCTGGACGAACTGAATGAGCAGACCTTTATTGATGCCGAGGTGCTTCAGGATCAATTCGTGCCCGAAGAGTGGGGGGGAGCCAATGAAGCTCATCTGCTGCGGGGTGGAATGGTGGGCGTATTGGGCCACATTGCCTGCTTCGATAGCGCTGGAAACAAACACTATTATGCCATGGCTTTTTCGCTGAATCCTGAGACTTATAAAGCAACTCCGGTCAAAATAATTGCAGTCCGCAGTGATTTTCCGGCGGGCCCGGGCAAGCGCAAAGAACTGGAGGATGTCATCTTTAGCGGTGGCTTGAAACGTCTTGGAGGAGGCCGGGCGGTACTATCTGTAGGGGTGAGTGATGCTGAAGCATATGAGATTGAGATCGCGGACCCTTTTGACGAATACGAATCCTAGCATTCTTCCAGTTGGTTTGACTAGATTATATGGTCATGTTACACTTAGTGTGACAAGAATTTATGGTCAAAGAGAGCGGGAAACCCAATGAATAAGTTTATTCAATTCAACACACGTAAGACTGACACCAAGTCCAACATCAATCAGGCGCGTAAGCAAGGACGTATTCCGGCTGTATTATATGGTATTGGTAAAGAGACTCTGACGTTGGAAGTGAATGAAAAAGAACTTCTGGACATTCTCAAAAAGAATCCGCGCGCAATTCTGCAAGGTAAGGTATCGGAAGAGCTGGAGGTTCCGGTCGTGGTTCAGAACATTCAGAAGGATACCCTGTCCGGCAAAATTCTGCATATTGATTTTCAACATGTAAATATGAAAAAGAGCATGGACAGCAAGGTGACTATTCATTTTGCAGGTGAAGCCGTAGGGATTAAAGCAGGCGGCACACTTCAGGTAGAAATCTATGAAGTGGAAGTTCGTTGTATGCCTGAGGATCTGCCTACCTCCATGGAAGTCGATATCAGCGGACTGGATATTGGCGACCAGTTGCTCGTCTCTGATCTGATCTTCAAGGACGGTATTGAAGTGTTGACCGAACCGTCAACCGTAATGATCCAGATCAAGACCGTGCATGAAGAAGAGG
The DNA here is from genome assembly GCF_037975345.1 of Paenibacillus sp. FSL P2-0121. Lineage (NCBI taxonomy): Bacteria > Bacillati > Bacillota > Bacilli > Caryophanales > Paenibacillaceae > Paenibacillus > Paenibacillus sp. FSL P2-0121. The sequence continues at coordinate 350,207 of NZ_CP150245.1, forward strand.
AAGAAGAAGCGGTAGTAACTCCAGCTTAAACATATATTTTTTATAAAAAAGGCAAGTTTCCAGGGAAGAGGAAACTTGCTTTTTTTTGCGTTGAATCATACAGGAACTTCTCGTTGGTCCTTTGCCATAGGGGAACTACATAACGGGCAGGGTTTTGAGGTTAAATGATCCTCAGCTCCGCCCGCTTTCATGCGTGTCCAGCCAGGACAGGTACTGCTGGTACAATTCCATACCGCAACGACATGGGTTCTTGTCGCAGTTGTCCGGCTGGTAGGTAAGGATCTTGTTGTCACTGTTCTGCTCACCGTAGTCGTTGCTGTGGAAGAAACGGCAGAGCGGAAGGCTGATAACATGAAGCGGGAGACCTCTGCTTTTTTGCCCCGATGCCTCGCAGGTGAACTGATAAACAGCTCTTCCCGGGCTCTAGTAACAGCTACGTAAGCCAGTCTTCGCTCCTCTTCCAGGGCAGCCAAGCTTGAACTCCCACTATTTGCAGCGGCCAGCTTGCGGTCCTTGAGCCGGTCCCCCTCCAGGGCGGAGCTATGCGGGAGAATTCCTTCAGAGGCTCCAATCAAAAAGACCACAGGAAACTCTAATCCTTTGGATTTGTGAATGGTCATAAGCGCGATCCGATTCCCTTGTTCTTTGGTGCTTGGCTGACGATTATGTTCATTACGTTCCGTAACATTATCTATGAAATCCAGAAAGGCAGGAATACTATCAAATCGCTCTGCAGACGATTCTAGTTCATCTAGCATTTCTTTTAACGTTTCGCGATGCAAGGTTGCTTGATGCCGCTCATTCGCTTCGATGAAATAATCATAGAATTGCGTGCGGACCTGGCGAATCGCTTGGACTGGGGTTAACTCGCGCATATTGCGAATTAGATCCAGCCGCTCTCTAAGCTTAGTGCCCTTGAAATCCTCCATGCCGGGCATGGACAACAGATGGATTAGTGGGCCTTGCTTTGGTTGTCTAGCTTCCATCTGCCGGATGTGATTCATACCTTTTTCACGGTTCATATAAAGAGTAGGCAGGATGTTCTCCATAGCCGCAAAATTCCGCCGATTCACGGAGAGACGCATATGATCCACGACCGGGGAAATTAGCCAGTGTTCGTACAGTAATTGCCCTTCTCCATAATCAATATAGGGAATATCGCGTAAAAGAAGTAATTCCAGAACGGCCCGGTTGCTGCTGGACGCTCTATATAACATGGCGAAGTCGCTATATTCTCTTTTGCCGCTCGAAACCTCGTTTAAAATATGCTCAACCATCTGCTCAGCTTCCTCGTCTGCTGTCTGGGGACGCATATACCGGGGCTGACTCCCGCTCCCTTTGGCAGCTTGCAGGGTTTTGGAACGCCGGCGCGTATTGTGCCGGATAATACCGTTGCCGAGTCCGACTATAGCTGGACCAGAACGGTAATTAATATCAAGTGTAATAACCCTTGCTCCCGGGTACAGCTTCTCGAATTCCAGAATGAATTCACTGCGTGCCCCGTTGAAGGAATAAATCGTCTGGTCATCGTCGCCAACCACCATCAGATTATGCTGCGGGTGAGCAATCATTTTGACTAATTCGTATTGCAGGGCATTGGTATCCTGAAACTCATCCACCATCACGTATAGATATCTCATCTGCAATTCCTGTAAAAGCGTAGGACGCTCCTTCAGCATCCGATAGGCGATTAAGAGGACATCATCGAAGTCGATTTTAAAATTGTCTAGTTTCCATTGTTCGTAGATTTCCAGAATGGATTTCATTTCTTTTTCAGCGGTGGTTCCTTCAGGCAAGCCTTCTACGGTACCCATGTTCATCTTGCAGGAAGAGAGCAGGGAGAGTAGCGTTTCCGGTGGATAGGCATCTTTAGGTAGCCCTAGCTCACGCATGATTTGTTTCAACAGGATGTGCTGGCGCCGCGTCTCACTGAAAATCTCTTGCTGCAATCCTTGTCTGCGCAAGAAAAATAAGAAAAAGGAATGAAACGTGCGGGCCTGCAGCCGCGCGACGTCCGCTGGGCCTACTCCCGGTAATAGGGCGATCCGTTCGCGCATTTCCGCCGCAGCTTTACTCGAAAAAGTCAGCAATAGCAGCTGACTTGGCGAGACACCGCGCACGGACAACAAATAACCGGTTCGGCAGATCAGAACCGAGGTTTTGCCGGAGCCTGCGCCGGCCAGTGTTAGAAGCGGCCCTTTATGATGCCGTACCGCAGAAATCTGCGGACGATTGAGCAGGATGCCGCCTTCTTCCAGCCTGCGAAAATAAGCGGAGTCCTCATCCTCCCGCTTCACCAGTTCTTGGCTTGTCTGCGCTGAGGCCACAGCCGCTTGCGGGATCCGCTCACCAGTAGCTCCCAGTGGGATATTATGAAATAAAAGCTTATTCAATAGATTCACCTTCATTATTTCTGTATAGAGTGGTCTCAACAAATCTAGTTCTATGATGTTTGAGTTCATCTTAAAATGTGCCGAAAATTTAGCCAATCTACAATATACCATCCCAGGCTTTTTACTGCACAGGAAAAGTGTTGGATATTGAGCCAGTAAAAATATGGGGATTGGTGTGGGAGTGGGACACAACGGTGGTATAAATCCCGTAGATAGGCTGGAATGTGACTGCGTGGGCGGAATGTACGGTATAAATCCCACAGATAGGCTGGAATGTGGCTGCGTGGACTGAATGTACGGTATAAATCCCGTAGATTGGATGGATTGTGGCTGCGTAGGCGGAATGTACGGTATAAATCCCGTAGATTGGATGGATTGTGGCTGCGTGGGCGGAATGTACGGTATAAATCCCGTAGATTGGATGGAAAGTGGCTGCGTGGGCGGGATGTACGGTATAAATCCCGTAGATAAGCTGGGATGTGGCTGCGTGGGCGAAATGTACGGTATAAATCCCGTAGATTAGCTGGAATGTGGCTGCGTGAGCGGAATGTACGGTAAAAATCCCGTAGATTAGCTGGAATATGGCTGCGTGGGCGGAATGTACGGTATAAATCCCGTAGATTGGATGGAAAGTGACTACGTGGGCGGAATGTACGGTATAAATCCCGTAGATTGGATGGAAAGTGGCTGCGTGGGCGGAATGTACGGTATAAATCCCGTAGATTAGCTGGATCGTGGCTGCGTGGGCGGAATGTACGGTATAAATCCCGTAGATTGGATGGAAAGTGGCTGCGTGGGCGGAATGAGGGGCAAAAACGCCCTAGAAAAGGGCAAATCCGCCACCGTAAGCGAAAAGAGAGGCATATATGCCCTAGAAAGAAGCAGAAGAGGAGTTGGGACATGGAAGAGAGGCAAAAATGCCCTAAATAAGGGCAAATCCGCCTCCATAAGCAAAAAGAGAGGCATATATGCCCTAGAAATGAGCAGAAGAGGAGCAGCGACGTGGAAGAGAGGCAAAAAAGCCCTAAATAAGGGCAAATCCACCCCCATAAGCGAAAAGAGAGGCATATATGCCCTAGAAAGAAGCAGAAGAGGAGTTGGGACATGGAAGAGAGGCAAAAATGCCCTAAATAAGGGCAAATCCGCCTCCATAAGCAAAAAGAGAGGCATATATGCCCTAGAAATGAGCAGAAGAGGAGCAGCGACGTGGAAGAGAGGCAAAAAAGCCCTAAATAAGGGCAAATCCGCCTCCGTAAGCGAAAAGAGAGGCATATATGCCCTAGAAATGAGCAGAAGAGGAGCTGCGACGTAGAAGAGGGGCAAAAATGCCCTAGAAAAGGGCAAATCCGCCTCCATAAGCGAAAAGAGAGGCATATTTGCCCCAGTAAAGGGCGCCGGGTGCAGGTCTGTTTCTATTTTTATAATATAAAAATTTCTGCCCGCGCATCGCAGGCTTGTCCAGCGCACATTTGCCACTCTCCTGAACAATTCTGTGATGCCCATTCCCTTTTCCTATCATGCTCATATCCTAAAGCAAAAACATGATATGGAGATGACCCTATGCCCTCGCCCAGTAAGGCCCGCATCAGACATGCCGTTACTATAGATGTACTGATTCCCGCGATTGAAAAAGATTTACAGACCCTTCCCCATGTGATTGACGCTGTTAGAAAGCAGGTTAAGCATCCCATCGGCCGGATATTAATTGTTGCTCCCAAAAAGAAACGGATGATTGAGTTCTGCCGCACAAAAGGCTGTACCTTTATTGACGAGAATACGGTGCTGCCGATTACGAAAAAAGACATTCATTACCGCTCACGCACCTGGGAACGTTCCGGCTGGCTATTCCAACAGCTGCTGAAGCTGAATGGCGACAAGCTCTGCACGGCGGATTATTTTTTGGTCATTGATGCGGATACCGTTCTGATTACCCCCCACCGTTTTCGGGCGGACGGCAAGACACTCTTTTACAGCCGGAACTGGAGCCAACCACAGTATTTTGTAACCTATAAGAAACTCATGGGCCGCAAGGTGACCGCAAAATCATCATTTGTGACCCATTATATGCTGTTTGAACGCAGTCAATTGGCTCAAATGAAAAGAGAGATAGAAGCAAAACACCAAATGCCCTGGTATCGAGCTATTTTACACAGTATGAACCGCTCCAAGCAATTTGCCTTTTCCGAATTCGAAACCTATGCCAATTACCTGTATTCGAAGAATCGCGAGGGAATGAAGATTCAAAAAGCGCGTAATAAAGGTCTCCATATGAATGCAGGACAGCTATCCAAGCAGAAAGTGAATCAGCTGGCTGAGAAGTATAGATCATTGTCTTTTCATAAACGAAAGGGGTATGTGAGAACACCGGGGGCTAAATCCAGCGCAGGGGGGCGATAGGGTTGCAGATCGTACTCCTTTCAGGGGGATCGGGGAAGCGGTTGTGGCCGCTATCAAATGAGATCAGGTCAAAAGCTTTTTTAAGGCTGCTTCCAACAGAAGCTGGCGGTATGGAGTCGATGATCGAGCGGGTATGCAGAGGGCTGGAAGAGGTAGGTTTGTTGGATTCAAGTTGCATAGTGACTCATCGCAGTCAGGTGGAGATTACTCGCAAATCCGTTGGTGCTCAAGTCCCTTTATTAGCGGAGCCGCAGAAACGAGGGACTTTTACTGCAGTAGCTCTGGCGGCGAGTTATCTGCATTCTGTGAAGGGTATGGACTCAAAAGAGATCGTAGTGGTCATTCCGGTGGATTCGTATGTGGAGACTTCTTTTTTTAAACAGCTTCATCAATTTCCAAGTGTGCTTGCCGAATCACAAGCGGACATTGCTTTGATTGGTGTTTTACCTGAATTTCCTTCTACACAGTTCGGTTATATTCTGCCGGGTGAAGGGTCTGGGGTAGGGGGGACGTCTTTTTTAAATGTTAAGCAGTTTGCGGAGAAACCGAACGAATCGACAGCCGCCGAGTTCATTTCTCAGGGAGGACTGTGGAATTGCGGCGTGTTTTCCTGCTCATTAGGGTACTTGCTCTCAAGTATGGTCGAACGGGATCTTCCAGTAGATTACTTGGAGTTTATGGAGCATTATGATCAATTGCCAGAACGAAGCTTTGACTATGAGGTGCTAGAACACACGCGGCGAGCGGTTGTCATCCCCTATATTGGGGTGTGGGCGGATATTGGCAGCTGGGATGCACTTGTTCCCCATTTGCAAGGAAGAGTAATTGGCAGTGGGAGTATTTCTGAGGATTCAAAAGGTACCCATTTGATCAACGAACTCTCTTGTCCTGTGCATATCATCGGCGCTCCTGGTTTAATCGTGGCGTCGGGGCCAGATGGCATTTTGGTTGCTGGGATAGAGCAGGCAAAACGAATTAAGCAGAAGCTGGAGGGCCATGCGGCGAAGCCGATGATTGAAGAAAAACGCTGGGGTACCTCACGCATTTTGGACTTCTCTCGCACGGCGGCAGGTATTGAGGTTACGACCTCTAAAATAACCATTTTGGCAGGCGAGCACACCAGCTACCATTTTCATCGGCATACTAAAGAAGTTTGGTCTTTTCTTTCTGGAAATGGAGAATACCGGATGAATGGCCATCTTCATGCGGTTGCCGCCGGGGACACGGTCACGATTCCTGCTGGTACGAAGCATGGACTGCGGGCCATTACAGCGCTCGAATTGATTATTATTGAACTGTTGGAATTTCCTGAGGTGGATGACTACGTACGAGTGTCTGCCGAATGGGAGGGGGAGGACAGCTTCCTTGATGATTTGGGATGAATGGAAAGGTAGTTCGCTTTAACCCGGAGGCAGTTGTAGACATGGGGAGATTGACCGGCTGAAGTGAAATAGATGTATTCAGTGCAACTATTTCGTGGAGTAGCGAATCCCTTGCGATTTAGATGTAGTTTGTACAGTTAAAAATCGCGAATTTTTGCGTTTTGAATAGATTTGCTGAATATAAGTGTACAGAGTGCAATTAAATCCGAATTATCGCCTAAAAGAGGGCATTTAACTGTACGAAGTACAACTAATTCTTGAGAGGGACGGGGGATGCAATAGGCAAGCCACAGTAAGCTACAGGAAAGCGATAAGTAAGCAATAGGTAAGCCACAGTAAGCTACAGGAAAGCGATAAGTAAGCTATAGGTAAGCCACAAGCTAAACCACAAGCTAAATCTAAACCTAAAGTGTGATGGAAGCCCCCTACCTAGCAAAAATAAACCCACAAATAGCACCGTGAGCAGAACGCCCACGGTGCTATTTGTGCATTCACTGCTTTATATAGAAATTATTCTTTAGATTTTCTATTCAAAAGATGCTCAATTCCTGCCGCGACTCCGTCTTCCTCATTACTGGTGGTAATGAATTCCGCCATTTCCTTAAGAATTGGCGCTGCGTTAGCCATAGCAATCCGGTAGCCGGCCTTCTCGAACATCGGCTGATCGTTATAACTGTCGCCCATGACAGCTACATCCGCTAGCGAGATACCATAATGGTCAGCAAGCATGGTTACACCGGAGCCCTTGTTGGCCTCTTCATGGTTAATCTCGATATTATTTACATGGGAGGCGGTAATAATTAAGCCCGGAATAGCTGCGAAGCGTGTGGAAGCTTCCTTGAGCAGCTCTCGGTTTAGAGAAAAAGCCAATGTTTTATAAATAACATTTTCCTCCTTGCTCCACACCTCTTCCATACTCTCCACATAGGTTACCGCTGCTTGTTGAAACTGTTGATCGATCATTGCTTTCAGCAGCCAGCTGACTTCTTCAGGAACTTCATCATCGCTTAGTGCAGATAATTTCTCTAACCGTACACGTTTGTTCAGCTCTACATAAACGTTATCCTCAGTGTATACCTCGTAATACAAGTCCGGAATTTCGTTCATCCAGCGCAGGGCGGGAATGATGTCTGCTTTATTCAGCGGCGTGCTTGCCGCGAGGGTGCGATCAGATAATGTGACGACTGCGCCATTTAGACTGACTACAGGACATTCCAGATCCGCTAGCCGAAGCTGACGTTCTGCATCCATAAAAGAGCGCCCTGTAGCAATGATAACAATGTGACCTAGTTTCTGAGCTTTTATAATAGCTTCGCGGTTTTTTGGACTGATGTTTCCTTCTTCGTTCAGTAATGTTCCATCCATATCTAAAGCAATCAGCATATTGTATGAGCTCCTTTTCCAGGTAAAGTGGTACTTTTTAAGGGGGATTGAAACGTTACTTGTATCTTATCATTAATATTCTGAAAACCAAAAACCATTTTCATGCAACTGTACAATAATGAACGTCCAACAAGAGATAAGAGGTTTTTACAGTATATTTTTAGATAATAGTTCAGTCGTGGTACAATAGTTATCAAACTAACCGACTAGCCGAATCTATCGTCAGCTTATGTTCGTGGAACGTGACCCGACGGTATTTTTCCTGTGTAAGGACATCGGCAGCTGCTTATGTAAAGGGGACTATTTATGAGATCCAAAAACTTAGCCACCATGTCACTCGCCTTTATGGCATGTGGGTTTCTGATTACACTGTTTCTACCTGAAAACCTAGCCGTGATTCTACTGAGAGGTGGTTTCGAAGCCGGTTTGGTAGGGGGGATTGCCGACTGGTTCGCGGTAACGGCGCTGTTCCGCCATCCGATGGGGCTACGTATTCCACACACCTCACTACTGCTCAAGAATCGCGATAAGATCATCCAATCACTAATCACCGCGATGGAGACTGAGCTTCTTAACAAGGAAAGCATTGAGAACAAGCTGCGTAAGTTTGGCTTTATATCAATGGGCTCCAAGCTGCTGACAAAGTTTTTTAGTAAAAAGAAGGCAAGAGTACAAATATTGGAGCAGCTTGGCGAATTCGTGTCTCGTCTTCCGGTAGAGAAGGCAGTACCGTTTCTGCAAAAGGCAGCCTCCGAATATGTTCGTGAAGCTGAGCTTGGCGTTGCGGCTGATAAAATAGTTACTAAGTTAATGAATGACGGTAAAGATGTAGCTGCTCTAGACTATGCGCTGGAAGGGGTATCTACTTGGAGTGGACGTCCTGAAACGAAGGCTATGCTGGGCAAGATTGCCAGCGAGAAATTGGCTGAAGTGAAGCTTGGCGGACTTAAAGGTATGGCTTTTCAGGCTTTTGTCGGGTTTATGGATGCAGATATGCTTGGTGAAATGCTGCAAGGTATGTTGCAGTCCGGTATCCGCGATTTTCGGGAAGAGGATAGCCCATACCGTGAAGAGATTATCCGCGAGATTCGAGTGGCCCTGTTCCAGATTGTTAATGACGAGGCTAGACTGGCTTCATTAAAAGAATGGGCACTGAATGAGCTTGAAGGCGAAGCAGCAACCGCATTTCTGCATGCGCAATTGGAGAACATTCGCAGCAAAGCAATTTCCCTGTTGGAGGAAGATCGGGCGGCTGGCGGACGCAAGCTGTTCACGTTATATACCCTGCTTGTACGTCGTATTGGCAAGGAGCAAGAATGGATCAGCAGCTGGGAAGAGCGGATTCGCGCTTCGCTAATTGCCTTTGTAGAGGCTAACCACTACAGAATAGGTCTTTTGGTAAAAGAGAATCTGGACAGCATGGATGACGCTAGTCTAGTGAATATGCTGGAAGATAAAGTGGGTAAAGATCTGCAATGGATTCGTGTGAACGGAGCTTTATGCGGGTTTGTCGTAGGGCTTGTGCTTACAGTTATTCAATTGATTTGAATGAAACTTACCTATTTATTGTAAAATACGGAAAAAAAGCAGAGCAGCGATTCTCCCGTGAGGGAGGATCGCTGCTTTTTGTTGTTGCTCATGGCCTGTCTGCATCGTGGAGTAATAATCCTCCTCTGAGGCTTAAGGACCCATATGACGTTATTTGTTAGTTTTTGACCCTTGGAACATGTTTGCGGACTCCACTGGCGTTATTCCTATGGATGACGTTCATATGGGACATTTTTCATGCCAATAGTGGTTATAGGGTTCTTTAGCATTGCAAATGAGGGATAAAGCTGCGTTTGGGGTCAGCTGTGTCCGATAGCTACCTTGTATGCGCATATGTTACCTAATTCAATCGGAGATTGGTGCTTAGCTCAAGCAAGCTCCAAAAAGAAAGGGAACCCAGCAGCCAGTTGATGGCTTAGGAGGCCCCTACTTTGGGTGAGTCTACAATTGCATTCCACCTGCAAGAGTTCTGTTCCCCCGCTGTGGTGTTGCAGAAGCTTGGTACAGCTGTTCTAAATGGTTTGCTGTACGCTGCCAATTGAAGGCTTCAAGCGCGTCGGCTCTCCCTTGTGATCCGATGGTAACTGCCAATTGTGGATGGCGGGCTATCCGCAGCAAATACCGGGCAAAGGGTAAAGCCTCGCGATATCGTTCTACCAGATAACCGTTATGGCCAGAGGCGACTATCTCTCGGATGCCCCCATTATTCGAAGCGATAACAGGTAGACCGGATGCCATAGCTTCTACATTAACAAGACCGAAGGATTCATGGTTCTGGGAAGGGCATACAAAGCAGTCTGCCGCCTGATAAAGGGTGTGAATATTCTCATGAGCCACATTTCCTAGAAAAGTAACAGACACTCTCAGCCGCCGTGCAAGGAGCTTCAACTGCCGTATGTACGACGGTTTGCCTTTGCCGGCGATGACCAGATGAGCGGGGAGGTGTTTGTTTAAATGCGACATAGCACGGATTAATATAGGCACTCCTTTGCGGGGTATAACCCGACCCACGAACAAAACTGTGAAGGTCTGCGGGAGTTTGTAGAAACTACGAAGCTGTTGTTTTTCAGATATCTGCACAGGGGTAAACCGGTCAAGATCAGCTCCCAATAAGACAATATGAATCCCTGTGGTCAGTTGCGGGAAGCGGCGATCCAATCTTCGCTGTAAGGAGTGGCTGTTGGCAATGATCAGATCTGCTTTTGCTAAGGCATTGGCCACTTTATCTGTACCCGGTGTGAAGGTAAGCGAGTGCAGGAACAGAAATACCGGGATATGAGGAAGCTGCTTCTTTACAGCAGACATAAGATGGGGGCGATTATCAACCTGAATGATGTCAAAGGATTCTTTCTGAATGTATTCTAATACCGAAGTAAGATAATGGGCTGGGGTGCTTGCAGGCAATCGGATAATTCTGACCTGCTCCAATATAGTGGCAGCAGGTAGTCCAGGTACCTTCCGACTTACAATGGTTACCTTATGTCTCTCCGCCAGTCTTCTGGCAATGGCCCAAATGCAGATTTCTACAGAACCGTCTCCCGGAACTGGGAACTGCTCCGGTGCAATGATACAAATGTGCATGGTTCACGCCTCCTTTTATCCGCTAATGGATATCCTCTTCCACCATATGCAACACAGTAAACAGTAGATACATCCGAAAGCGGAGAGGGCGTTTCACTCATGCCATTTGTACAGTTGCAGCATAAAATACTAAGGCTTACTAAGGCCGTGATTATTTTTTGAGGGACAGGGGAGAGGACAGTTGGGAAAGAAGTTAAAGTCTGCATTGACCAGCAAATGGATTAAAACCAAGGTGCTCATGCGAAGCGCTGAAATTTCACCGTTGATTCCCGAAACGATAAAATTCAGTAAAGTCAATCTGAAAGCTATGCTGCTGAAATATGGAATGGTTTATGTTAAACCGGAATACGGTACCTATGGCAATGGTGTGATGAAGGTTGAGCAGAGTAGAGAGGCTCATGGAACAGAATATAAGTACCAAAGTGGAACAAGACTCAAAACCTTTAGAACCTTCGACGCCTTCCATTTATCTTTAAAGAAAGCAACGCGTGGACGTAGTTACCTGATCCAAAGAGGAATAGTTTTGCTAAAACACGGAAAACACCGCTTTGATATCCGTGTGATGGTCCAGCTCAGCCCGCAGGGCAAATGGGAAACTACCGGTCTGATCGGCCGGGTAGCTGAGAAAGGTAAGATTGTTACCAACTATCATAGCGGCGGCAAACTAACTGCTATGGAAAAGCTGCTGTCTCCTTATCTGAACGAAGCTCAGCAAGCGCAAATGCTTAAGATCCTGAGAAAGCTAGGAGAAGATACCGGACGTTTCTACCATAAGAAATATCCTGGGTTTAGACAGATTGGTGTCGATGTAGGATTGGATAGATCCATGACGCCTTGGATTATTGAAGTGAATACTAGTCCGGACCCGTATATTTTTAAACATCTTTCTGATAAAAGCATGTACCGCAAAGTAATGGCTTACCGCAGAGCGAATGAGAAGAAAAAGTCCGTTAAATGATCTGTTTCCTCGTATTTGCAATGACAGCAGAAATCTTTTGTTCTAATTCTATGATTTTTTGCTTGTGTGTTGCGATTTGGCGGTAACCGGAGACGAGTGAGGACAGAGACTGAGTGGTTAATGTAAGGTTTTGCTTGTGAATCGCTGCTTTTAAGTCACTCCAATCTGCGGAAATCCGTTTATTCAATGAGGTGACTACGCTTTTGTTTGATTTAATTGAGACCTGTGGACTATCAATGCCAGACAAGGTTTTGCGGGCATAGGTTATCTTTCGGGTACGTGTCTGTTTCGCTGCATTCAACTGATTCTGTCTGTCGCTAATTTCTTTGCGTGCCAACTGAACCAGGATCTTCATAGCATCACCTTGGGCTTGTAATACGGTATTCAAAGTCTTGTTTTTAAGACCCTTGGCGATCTTGATACGCTTATTAAGCGCATTGTACTGGTCGAATAAGGGCTGATAGTGCTGTTTGCAGCTCTTAACGGTAGCCTCCAGTTGAGCTACGGTTTCTAAATCAATCTCTTTAATTTGCTTACGTACTGCAATCAGTGTTTGCTCATTATTATAGTGAAGGGTTCGGATCTGCTCCTCACGATTATTGTATTGCATCTTTAAAGTAGATAAATCATTGTACAGATTAGTCATCTTTATCCTTGTAGGACCGTCGGCAGTCGCAGCTGTTAGATCAAAAGCCGCTTGAATAGAGGGTGTTAATTCAGTCGTTGCTGCAGCAAAAGCTTCCGTTGATGTGCTTAACGATAGCAGGATCACCAGTAGTAGTAAGGGGAATGACTTTAGTGCGTTCATTAATTCGCTCCTCCTTTTGTCCGTATCCCTGAAGACAACAAAAAAGCACCCGTAGCAAAGGCAAAAGCCTTTATTACGGGTGCTTCCATCGTAATAGGTCACGAACGATATATTTATTCTTAAATATAAGTTGTTTATTTGCTAGCGTCAATAATTTAAATTTAAATATTTCCAATTTAAAATAATGCGCTAGACATTTCTTTCCCCAGTTCTCTTATCGTATACTGACATAAGAAGGTATGAGAGCTTTAGCACTAGCAACAAAGGAGGTCTGGCTTAAATGGGCAGCTCGGTAGAATTTAACGCAATTCTGGATCATGCATTTATGAGGTCTCCAGAAGGAATGGCCGTACTGTTTTCGAATAACGGCGATTTCAACTGGATAAAAGTCAATCCGGCTTTTTGCAATCTACTTGGCTTTACGGAGGCCGAGTTTCTTGCCGGGGCTCTTTTTACAGAATCGGAAAATAGAGAGGCACATTCAAAAGAGCTCTCCTATAGATTAGTAATGGACGAGCTTCAGAAATCGCCAGCGGGCAGCTGGAAGAAGGAACATTGTTTTTTAAACAAAGAAGGTCAACCCGTTTGCCTGTCTCTCATGTTCTCTGGATTAGGAGCAGAAGAAGGACAAGCCCCTTCGTATATTATAGTATACGCAGAGGATATTACGGAACTAAAGATCGCAGCTCAGGAAACGGTGGATCATCGGGATCAGCAGCAGCAAATGGAAGAACAAATTCGCCAAAGTGAACGCAATTATAGATTGATGTCTGAGAATTCGCTGGATTTAATCTCGCGTCATGCGGTCAAAGACAGTGTTTTCTTATATTGTTCTTCGGCTAGCCGTACCCTGCTTGGTTATGAACCTGAAGAGATGGTTGGGACAAGCGCCTATAATTATCTTCACCCCGATGATCTAGTTATGATGCAAGGTTTAATGGAGCAGAGCCGCAGCTCTGGCGTTATTCCGGCTGTAGCTTACCGCTACCGCCATAAGAATGGCACCTATGTCTGGTTCGAGTCGAGCAGTCGTTATACCTATGATGATGAGGGAAATGTCTTGGAGATTATAGCGATTGGGCGGGAAATTACGGAGCGCAAGCAGTTCGAGTTCAAGCTTAAGGAGAGCGAGCAACGGTATAAATCATTGTTTGAATACAATCCATCTGCTGTGTACTCTATGAATTTGCATGGAGACTATTTGACTGCCAATGCGAATTTGGAGAAGTTGACCGGGTATTCGCTGGAGGAACTGATCGGAATGTACTTTGGCCCCATTGTGCATGAGAAGGACATAGAGAAGACGTTGTATCATTTTAACTTAGCCGCCCAGGGTTATCCTCAAAGCTATGATCTAACGCTTATTCATAAAGACGGACACTTTGTAGAAATTAATACTACCAATATTCCGATCATTGTAGATGACCAAGTAGTGGGTGTGTATGGGATTTCCCGTGATATTACAGAGCGCATCCGTTATACAGAACAAATTGAGAAGCTTAGCAATGAGTATACCCTTATTTTAAATGCGGTTTCAGAAGGCATCTTTGGACTCGATATGGAGGAGAAGGTGACGTTCATTAACCCTGCAGGTTTGCAAATGCTGGACTATGAACATGATGAAATTATGGGCCATCCTTATTTGGATCATATTCAGCAAATAGCGCTTGATGGGAGCCATTATCGGCCGCAGGAATCTCCACTGATGAAGGCTATTAAGTCAGGTGTATCTTATCAGAGTAAAGATGCGGTCTTGTGGCGTAAGGACGGTTCTAGCTTTCTTGCGGAATACCAGGTAACCCCTCTGTTTGATAAAGGGGAGCCGAAGGGTGTTGTTGTAGTATTTCGGGACATCACGGATGAGAAGGAAATCATTCGGGCGAAGGAATCCGCAGAAAAAGCAGACCAGGCTAAGTCTGAGTTCTTAGCTATTATGAGCCATGAAATCCGTACGCCGATGAACGGAATTGTAGGGATGACGGATCTCCTGGCGGAGACGGAGCTTGATGAAGAACAGCTTGGATATACTGACATTATTAAGGAGAGCAGCAGCTCGCTCCTATCTATTTTGAATGAAATACTGGATTACAGCAAAATTGAAGCCGGAAAAATGATGATTGTAAATGAGCCCGTGCAGCTTCAAGCCGTATTGGACAGCGTAATCGATCTATTTACAGCTAAGGCTTTGGAGAAAAATATTCAGTTATCATGCAGCATGGCACCTGGAGTCCCGCCACTGATTATGGGCGATGCCGGGCGGTTGCGTCAGATATTGGTCAATCTGGTCAGCAATGCAATCAAGTTTACAGATCGGGGCAGTATCAGTATTTACGTAGAGCAGAAGCTGTCCGCAGATCAAAAGAAATTAACTTTGAAATTTAATGTTAGGGATACGGGGATCGGCATTCCTCTAGAGAAGCAGCATCGGCTGTTTCAGTCCTTTTATCAGCTGCATTCCTCGTTTAATCGCAAATATGGCGGGACCGGATTGGGGCTGGCAATTTGTAAAAAGCTCGTTGAGCTGATGGGCGGAGCTATCGCTGTAGAGAGCAGTGAAGGAGAGGGCTCTAATTTCTATTTCACGCTGCAGATTAATCCTGATAGTAGTAAATCTGAGATAAATGTGGAAGATACAGTGCAAACAGAAGAACGGGAGACAACAATGGAAGGGGCAGCAGCTGCAGAAGGAGAATTGGATGCCGGTGCAAATGTAATTCTACTTCCGGAGGCAACTCCACATTGTACTCCTAAGTCTAGCCCTTTAAGAGGGGATCTATCCGAATGAAGCATGGACAGCCTCGGATTAGCAAGAAACTGCCTGCGGAGCCATATACACAGTGGGAGGTTGGGGTCGAATCCCCGTCCTCTGCATGTGGCCCAGCTACGATGGCAGCGTTAGCGGAGTATTGGAACACCCATTTAGGAGCGGACTTTATTCGGGGCAAAGGTCATTTTCCTTCCAAAGCCGCTCATATTAATTACATATACAGCCATCACGGTGGAAGACCTTGGGGGATGAGTGTGCGCCGTTTTACCAAAGGACTGAAGAACTATATCCATTCAGTGATTTTACCTAAGGATCAGCAAAAGTTACTTATTACTACGTTTAATGATTTTGAAGTATATAAAACAGAAATTGATGCCGGCCGGCCTGTGGCTGTTAAATTTGATAAGTGGTTTCGTCTGCGGTGGAGAGGTGAGTTTACTTACGATTACCATTGGGTACTAGGTATAGGATATGAGGGATTTGAGGACGGAGAGCGTGCTACCCTGATTGTCCACGATAATGGTGTGCGGTACAAGGACGGTAGAGTCACTCTAGGGAAAGAACGGCGTATTCCGTATTTTGCGAATAAAGACATTATTACGATGGTCGGGCTAGATATTGCAGCTGCATCGAGGTAGAGGGATTGTCCTGACAAAATAGCTTGAAAAATTTGAGTCCAAACGTTTGCACTACTTAGACGATCATACTATAATCCAGTTAATAACTGGAAAAGGGGATAGGTGCTTTGTCCGTACAAAGGGAAATGAAGGAACCCATTTATTATGGGGATCCTGCGGCTACTAGAGGGATTTCCGTGTTTGCTCAGGAGTTTGATCAGTTATTCAGCTATGATGGGGACGATCTTGGCCTAACGTACTCACCGGGGAGTTCAGCTTTTTGTTTATGGGCGCCCACCGCTCAAGAAGCGGAGCTGGTACTCTATAATTCATGGCAGGGAGCAGCAGAGTGTAAGTATTCTATGATCCGTGATGTCCGGGGAACGTGGAGAATTACAGTTGACGGTGATTTAGATGGCAAGTTCTATACCTACCGAGTACGTCTTGGAGAACAGTGGAATGAGGCGGTTGATCCTTATGCACGTGCTGTAGGAGTGAACGGTGATAGGGGAGCTATTTTAGATTTACGCAAAACAGATCCGGAACGGTGGACGGAAGATAAGCCACCCTTGGATGATCCTGTGGATGCCATCATTTATGAGCTTCATTTGCGAGACTTATCCATTCATCCAGCAAGCGGTATGACCCATAAAGGACAATATCTTGCTTTGGCGGAAGAAGGAACCCGCGGACCGGAGGGTATTCTCACTGGACTCGATCATATCGCGAACCTCGGTGTAACCCATGTGCAGCTATTACCTGTCTATGATTATTCTACAGAGAGTGTAGATGAGACGAGGCTGGATGAACCGCATTATAACTGGGGTTATGATCCGAAGAATTATAATGTGCCAGAAGGCTCCTATGCTACAGATCCATATGTGCCTGGACTGCGTATCCGGGAACTAAAAACAATGATTCAAGCACTTCATGATCGGGGTCTCCGCGTCATTATGGATGTGGTTTACAACCATGTGTACGATGGCTATCGTGTGAATTTCACCAAGCTGGTTCCCGGCTATTATTTGCGTTACAAGCAAGACGGAAGCCTGTCGGATGGCTCTGGCTGCGGGAATGACGTGGCTTCAGAACGCTTGATGATGTCCAGCTTCATCGTGGAATCCGTAGTTTATTGGGCCAAAGAATACCATATCGATGGTTTTCGTTTTGACCTGATGGGCTTGATTGACCTCGCCACGATGGAGGAAATCCGGCGTCGTCTGGATGGGATTGACCCGTCCATCATGACGATTGGTGAAGGTTGGATGATGGGGACGGAGTTGCCGATGGAGCGGCTCGCTCATCAGAAGAATGCTGCGCTTCTGCCGGGAATCGGACATTTTAATGATGATTTCCGGGATGCCATTAAAGGGAATATTTTTCTGCATGATCAACCGGGTTTCATCAGCGGAATGATGGGACTGGAGCTTGCGATAAAGGCAGGGGTCGCGGGAGGCATTGCTTATGCCCCAGGCATTGGACAATTTGCCGTGGAGCCTCAGCAAACCGTCAATTATGTGGAATGTCATGATAATCATACGTTATGGGATAAAATATTACTGTCCACACAAGGGCAGACGGACAAACAGCGTCAATCTATGCATAGGTTAGCTTCTGCGATAGTGTTCATGAGTCAGGGAATCCCCTTTGTCCATGCGGGTCAGGAATTTATGCGCACGAAAAACGGGATAGAGAACAGCTATAAATCCTCGGTGAAGATCAACCAATTGGATTGGGAACTGTGCGCTGCTCATCAAGATGATGTGGTTTATCTGAAGCAGCTAATTGCCTTGCGTAAAGCACATCCGGCTTTCCGTATGCGAACGGCAGATGAGATTCGGAATCATCTAGTATTTGAAAAAGCACCGGTAAGTTCGGTAGCGTATACATTGCGTGGCCATGCTGGAGGCGATGCGGTGAAGCATATCTATGTGCTTTTTAATGCTAATGTAGAACAGACGACTTTGGTTCTGCCACAGCTTGGTGCATGGAAAACAGTTTTTGGAGCCGATCTTGCGCAGAATCTGACGGGTAATAAGCTAACTGTAAGCGGGATTGGAATGGTAGTGCTGACGGTGGACTAGATGTTTTTTTACAGATAATTCTTCAAAAGCATGCAGTGTATTGTGCTCAATGAGTGCAGTACTCCGCGTGCTTTTTTGTGTGGAACTTTCTTTTGAATGGATGCTCTTATTTTACATAAAAAGGTGACATTACTCATTTTCGTTAAAGATCTAGGATGCTAATATTAAGGCATTTACTTTGGCGCTTTAGAGTGGCATAACAGCAGAAAGTGACAGAGAGTACTTTTCTTTGGTGAGAGGATGAAAGAGATGGGGAAAGCAACCGGATTTTTAGAGTTTGAACGACAGACACCCTCCGAGTGTGAGGCATTGGAGCGAATTAAGAATTGGAATGAATTCTCGATACCTATGGATGAAGAAAAGCTGCGCGAGCAAGGGGCGCGTTGTATGGATTGCGGTACGCCATTTTGTCATGTAGGACGTCTGTTGTCTGGTATGGCTTCCGGCTGCCCTTTGCACAACTTGATTCCTGAATGGAACGATATGGTCTATCGTGGAAATTGGGAGATAGCGCTGAAACGTCTGCATAAGACTAACAACTTTCCTGAATTTACAGGCCGTGTCTGTCCCGCTCCTTGCGAAGGCTCTTGTACGGTAGGGATGAATGGCAAACCTGTCACCATTAAATCTATTGAGAAGTCGATTGTAGATAGAGGTTTTGCAGAAGGCTGGATTGTGCCTGAGCCGCCGCTTCATCGCACGGGTAAAAAGGTAGCTGTAGTGGGTTCAGGTCCGGCAGGGCTTGCCTGTGCGGCACAGCTTAATAAGGCAGGACATACGGTGACTGTGTATGAACGGGCGGACCGGATTGGCGGTCTGCTTACCTATGGTATTCCCAACATGAAGCTGGATAAAAAGACTGTACAGCGCCGGGTGGATCTGCTTGCAGCTGAGGGCATTACCTTCGTAACTCGAACAGAGATCGGCCGAGATCTCCCAGCATCACAGCTCAAGGCAGAGCATGATGCTGTAGTACTGTGTGGTGGATCTACACAGGCACGTGATCTGCTGATAGAAGGACGCGATTTGCGTGGGATTCATCAAGCTATGGAGTTTTTAACGCTGAATACAAAGAGCCTACTGGATTCAGGGCTTGCCGATGGGGAATATTTATCAGCAGCAGGTAAGGATGTAGTTGTAATCGGCGGTGGGGATACTGGAACAGACTGTGTAGCCACTTCGATCCGTCACGGCTGCCGCAGTGTGACTCAGCTTGAGATTATGCCACAGGCGCCGCTGACACGTCAGTCTAACAATCCTTGGCCGGAATGGCCAAAGGTGCTTAAAGTGGACTATGGTCAGCAGGAGGCCGCTTCACTGTATCAAGAAGATCCGCGCCGTTATCTGGTTTCGACGAAACGGTTTGTCGGCGATGAGTGTGGGCAAGTGCAGGAGCTGCGTACAGTGCGCATTGAATGGACTCATAATGAACAGGGACGAATGGTACCGGTCGAAGTGCCGGGCAGTGAGGAGACCCTGCAAGCGCAGCTGGTATTACTGGCTTTGGGATTCACAGGACCCGAAGAAACTATACTGGGCGAGCTTGGGGTGAAACGCGATGAGCGGGGGAACGCCAAAGCAGAGTTCGGAGCACAAGTAACCAATGTAGAAGGTGTGTTCACAGCAGGCGATATGCGGCGCGGGCAAAGCCTTGTAGTCTGGGCTATTGACGAAGGGCGTCAGACTGCGCGCGAAGTAGACCGCTTTTTGATGGGATCCTCGAATTTACCGTGAGTGTTAAGATATAGCGAACAGGGCGTTCCTTTGGGGACGTCCGCTTTGCGTTGTGGTATGTTCAAGGTTAAGATTATTGTCTAAGCGCATATTTAATTAAGTTAAGTTGAAAAGGAGAATACATGATGAAGTTAATGTTTATTTCCGACATTCACGGATCTTTATTTTGGCTGGAACGGGCTTTGGAAAAGGTGGAAGAAGAGCAGCCGGACAGTCTTATTATTCTAGGAGACTTTTTATATCATGGTCCAAGAAATCCGCTGCCGAAGGACTATAACCCACAAGAGGTTGCTAATAAGCTTAATGCATATAACAAAAACAAGCCGATAACCGCAGTACGTGGAAACTGTGACGCCGAGGTAGACCAAATGCTGCTGGAATTCCCGATGATGGGCGATTATGTAATGCTTTTGCACGAAGGCAGACGGATTTACGCTACACATGGTCATGGCTTTAGCATTGAGCATTTGCCGGCGCTTTCCGAGAAGGATATTTTTATTCAGGGACATACCCATATACCAGTTGCCGATGTAAAAGAGGGAGTGTATGTACTGAATCCCGGCTCCATATCGCTGCCTAAAGAGAATAATCCGAATTCCTATGCTATTCTAGAGGGCGGGCAATTTATCGTTAAGGATTTTGAAGGCAATGTGGTAAAAAAGATTACCGTATGGTGAGAGATATCGTTTAAAGGAACTCCTGAAGATTGAGAGATTGAATAAGGGAGACAACGCCGAAAGACAACATTACCAATCCGGACAGTTTGTTGAACATGAGCTGTTTCGAACGCCCTGACATTATGTTGATTCTGAACAAAGCGGTGCTCCCTGTCAAACCCATCCACCATAATGCGGAACCCAGAAAGACGCCGCTAACTAGAAACGACATATTGGAGCTGCTATGAGACAGAAGGACGCCAGATGCCGAACTGGTCATGCGGCCGTTGCTTTTCAGTAATTCCAAGATTTGAAGATCGATGTCATCCATTGCAACCCACTCCTTTAAGCTAATTATATAAAATCCATTAGAAATGAAAATGGAATCACTAAAATAAGTAAAATTATTAAATGATATCCTGATTTATATTAAAATAATTAAATTTAGCTTCGTTGTTACGGATGAAAACTTAAATTTTTTAACTGTAAAATGGGGGCTGCGAACAAAAAAATTCCTTCCAACATTATTAATGTCCCAGGGAATTGAGCACTAGAACATATTATTGTATGATGAGGAAGGAGTTTTAAGGGTAGGACTGGCTCCAAATATATTAGTAAAGGTAGTTAACACATGAATCCTAAAGATTTGAACTATACAATGCCACCGGAATGGGGCAAGCATGAACGTACTTTTATCTCCTGGCCGGTGCAGGAATCTATGTGTTTCCCGGATAACCACGAGTCAGTGTGCCAAGGTTATGCTGACATTATCACAGCCATCGCCGAGTTTGAACCAATCACGGTCATTGTGAACCCGGAGGATGTGGAGCGGGTAGAGCATTTGGTCGGCGGACCGAATGTAACGCTGCTGCCTATTGCGCATAGCGATGCTTGGCTGCGTGATAACGGACCTACCTTTATTGTTAATAAAGAAGGACAAATGGCAGGTGTGAACTGGAAGTTTAATGCTTGGGGCGGTAAATATTCACCTTGGGATCTGGATGACGAAGTGGCTCCGAAGATTCTGGAGCATGCGCAGATCACCCGTTTTGATGCACCGCTTGTGATGGAGGGTGGCTCGATTCATACGGATGGAGAAGGCACTTTGCTTACTACAGAAGAGTGTCTGCTTAACCTAAACCGCAACCCGGAGCTGAAGCGCGAAGAGATCGAAGAGTACGTGCGGAACTATACAGGTACAGAAGCTATTATCTGGCTGAGACGTGGCCTTAGTGGCGATGAAACCGATGGTCATGTCGATAATATTGCTTGTTTTGCTGCACCAGGCAAAGTTATTATCCAGGTCTGTGAGGACCCGCAGGATGAGAACTATGAGATTACGCAAGAGAATCTGCGTATTCTGGAGAACGCTACAGATGCCAAAGGGCGTAAGCTGGAGATTATCAAGATTCAGCAGCCACCACGGGTCGATCATGACGGCAGTCGTCTGACGCTCAGTTATTTGAACTTTTATTTCGTGAACGGCGGAATTATCTTGCCTGTGTTTGGGGGTACCGCGACAGAAACGGATACACTTGCTGAGAAAGTACTGGCTGGTTTGTTCCCGGATCGCAAGATTCGTACAGTTAACGGAATGGCCGTTATCACCGAAGGCGGAAATGTCCACTGCACTACGCAGCAAATGCCTGCACAGCTATAATTGAAGGAAACTAGACGTCCAAAGGGACATTTATATACAAGGAGGACAGATACTTGAGAAATGTAAAAGTAGCTGCGACACAAATGAGTTGTTCCAGCAATATTGAGGAGAATATCAGCAAAGCCGAGACATTGGTCAGAGAAGCGGCAGCACAGGGTGCGCAAATTATTTTGCTCCAGGAGCTGTTTGAGACCCCGTATTTCTGTCAAAAAGAGAAAGCTGATTATTACGCATACGCAACAGAGCTTGAGCATAACAAGGCGATTAATCATTTCAAAGCAGTAGCCAAGGAGCTGCAAGTGGTACTGCCGATTAGTTTTTATGAGAAAAAGAATTACGCGCGTTACAACTCACTTGCTGTAATTGATGCTGATGGAACGGTGCTGGGCAAATACCGCAAGAGTCATATTCCAGATGGCCCAGGTTATGAAGAGAAGTTCTACTTTAATCCGGGAGATACTGGCTTTAAGGTATGGAACACTCGTTATGCCAAGATTGGTGTAGGCATCTGCTGGGATCAATGGTATCCAGAGGCGGCTAGAGTAATGAGCCTGATGGGAGCAGAAATTCTGTTCTATCCAACGGCTATTGGGTCTGAACCGCAGGATGGATCGATCGATTCCAAGGATCATTGGCAGACCTGTATGCTTGGACATGCAGCTGCGAATCTTATTCCAGTCGTGGCTTCCAACCGTATTGGTGAGGAAATTGATGAGGATTCGAGCATTAATTTCTACGGTTCATCGTTCATTGCAGGTCCTCAGGGCAATAAAATCGTTGAGGCTGGACGTGAGGAGCAAACCGTGCTGGTAAGCGAATTCGATCTGGATGCTTTGGAAGTTGGCCGGATCGAGTGGGGAATCTTCCGTGACCGCCGGCCGGATCTGTATAAATTGATCGGTTCTTATGATGGAGATATCACACTTTAATAGGTTTAAAGTTAAATATGCTAAAGGCATTGCTAGAGAGAATAGAATCTCTGGCAGTGCCTTTTTCTGTTTGATGGTATTTTTTTTGAGAGTGATGTACGCATAAAATGTATAAAATAATAATATTGTGTTATATAACCTTACATTGTTTAGAAAAGTTAATTGTCATGAATCCTTTAATCTGTTAAAATCTCTTTAAGTTATTTCCAAAAATAGGGGGAGTGGGGATATGAAAATAAAAAGTCGTGTTTTAATGTCAGCTTTTATATCATTTGTGGTGGTTGCATTGGTAGGTTGTGGAGCAAATAACAGTAAAGCTGGTAACGAATCCTCAGCGGAGAAAATTAAGTTTGCCAGTGATGCCAGCTACGCTCCTATGGAGTATATGGACACGGATAAAATCAAAGGATTCGACATCGATTTCATTAAGGCAGTTATGGAAGAAGCGGGAATAGACTATGGCGTAACGAACACAGGCTGGGAAACGATGCTGCAAAGTGTGAAGCAGGGAACGGAGTATCAAGCAGGGCTATCTTCAGTATCGATTACGGATGAACGTAAAGAAACCTATGACTATTCCATCCCTTATTTCGAATCTACCAATATGATTATGGTTAAAGAAGGCAGCGACATCAAAAACGCACTTGACCTTAAAGATAAAGTAGTTGCAATACAAGGGGCCACAACTGCAGATGACCTGATGAGCGGAATAATGGGTGTCGACAACCCTAACTTGAAACGTTTTGACAGCAATGCGGTGGCATTGATGGAACTGAATGGCGGCGGAGCCGATGCGGTTGTAGCGGATATTGCTATTGTACGTGAGTACATGAAAAACAATCCTAAGCAGAAGCTGGTGGGGATTGTAGACACAGAGAACTTCGGAGCGGAATATTACGGCATTCTTTACCCTAAGGGCAGTGAGTTAAAAGCGAAACTGGATCCGGCTATTAAGAAGGTATTGGAAAACGGAAAGTACACGGAAATCTACAAAACTTGGTTCGGCGAAGAACCTAACCTGGATAGCTTATTGAACGCAAAATAAGGAAAAAACCTAATAAGCATGCGTAATGATAGCTATTGCGCATGCTTATTTTTTTAAAGAGAGATGACATAAAGAAGAGAAGGGGAGAGTCCTATGGATTTTAGAATGGACATTATCATTCATTATTTGCCCGTCCTTTTAAAAGGGACACTGCTGACTATTGGTATTTCTGTAGTTTCTATTTTATTTGGCTCTATTTTGGGACTGGGGATCGGATTTGGCAAAATGGCCCCAAAATGGTATTTGCGCTGGCCTTTTCATTCATATATCAATTTTTTTCGAGGAACACCACTGTATGTGCAGATTCTGATTGTTCACTTTGGAGTGATTCCCCCGCTTTACGGCAAAACCAATGCTCTAATTACTGCGTTTGTTGCTCTGTCGCTTAATTCGGCTGCTTATTCGGCTGAGATTTTTCGGGCAGGCATTCAGTCGGTTGATCGTGGGCAACGGGAAGCGGCTATTTCACTGGGGATGACTAGTCGGCAAGCGATGAGATTTATTATTTTACCGCAAGCGATCAAACGGATGGTTCCGGCTTTTGGTAACGAGTTTATTGTGCTTGTGAAAGACTCCTCTCTTCTGGCTTTGGTGGCTGCACCGGAAATAATGTATTGGACCAACACGATGAAAGGGCAATATTTGCGGATATGGGAGCCTTATTTGACAGCGGCACTTATTTATTTCATTCTTACCTATTCTCTTAGCAAGCTGCTGAATTACGTTGAACGGAGGCTGAAATAGGATGGAGCCTATGATTTCAGTACGGAACTTACATAAATCATTTGGAACAAATACGGTGCTGGCCGACATAAGTATCGATATTTTCAGTCAAGAGGTAGTGGTGATTATTGGACCGTCCGGATCGGGTAAATCCACCTTTTTGCGTTGCCTTAATTTACTGGAGCAGCCGCAGGCCGGCGAGATTGTAATTGAAGGCACTTCTTTGATGGCGGCGAGTACGAAGATTAACGATATCCGTACAGAGCTTGGGATGGTGTTTCAGCAGTTTAATCTATTTCCTCATATGAGGGTTATAGAAAACATTATGCTGGCGCCGGTTCAGGTGCGTAAATGGTCTCCGGATAAAGCGCGGCAAAAAGCGCTGGAGCTGCTGCGAAAAGTAGGTCTAAGTGAAAAAGCAGAGATGTATCCAGCCTCATTGTCTGGGGGTCAGGCTCAGCGGGTAGCGATTGCAAGGGCGCTGGCTATGGAGCCCCAAATTATGCTCTTTGACGAACCAACCTCAGCGCTTGACCCGGAGATGGTGGGGGAAGTGCTGGCGGTGATGAAGGAACTGGCCCGTGAGGGGATGACGATGGTCGTGGTGACACATGAAATGGGCTTTGCGCGTGAGGTGGGGGATCGGGTGCTGTTCATGGAACAAGGTGAGATTGTGGAAGAAGGAAGTCCGGAGCAGCTGTTCGGAAATCCTATGCAAGAACGGACACGATCCTTTCTATCAAAGGTGCTGTAATTTAGTGGAAAGTAGAATCTTGTTATTTTATCAGGTATATTAGAAGAGTAACGGTTAATTCAGGGATTTATATGCAAAATCTGTCGGAACGTGGAGAGGAGGCTCTGGGGATATCTTTTGTTATCATAATCTTGCAGTGATAGAGGGAGAAATACGATGAGCACATTTAAAAACTGGTTAAACACAACCAAAAACGGACTAACAGATCAAGTGAAAAAATTCAAAAATAAAGACTTCATGAACGCGATAGTTGCAGGCTGCGCTTTGGTTGCTGCGGCTGACGGTAAAATAGAAGATGCAGAGAAGAATAAAATGGTCGGCTATATAAATCTAAGTAATGAATTGAAGGTATTTGACATGAGAGATGTCATTGCTCAATTCAACCATTATGTTAGTAACTTCGAGTTCTCTCCGGAAATAGGGAAACAAGAGGCTTTGAAAGCGATCGCTAAGTTTAGCGGCAAACCAGAAGCGGGCCGTCTGATCGTGGGCGTATGCTCGGCAATTGGATCAGCTGATGGTGATTTTGATGATTATGAAAAAGCAGTTGTGCGGAATATTTGTGGTGTCTTAGGATTAAACCCTAGCGAATTCAGTTTATAAATTAGGTGAAGTCATAGATAAAAGTTCGTTGAAACGTAATTTATTCTTTATCGTATCACTGATATAACACCTAAAAGCTAGACTAACAGATAATGATTTTTATCGGAAACGGAGGTACGTTGATTTGGCTGGAATTAATCTGGTAAAAGGTCAAAAGATTGATTTGACTAAAGGTAATGCGGGCTTGTCCAATGTAATTGTGGGCTTAGGCTGGGATCCAATTGAAGCCTCGCGGGGATTCTTTGGAGTCAAGAAACAGGCGAATGTCGACTGTGATGCCTCAGCACTGCTATTAAATGAGGATGGTAAGCTAACTAAGAAGGGTAACCTGATCTGCTTCCACAACAAGCAAAGTCCTTGCAACTCGGTCATTCATTCCGGAGATAATCTGACGGGTGAAGGCGACGGAGATGACGAGCAAATCATGGTTAATTTGAAAGCCATTCCTGCCGATGTTCACAAGGTTCTGGTTGTCGTTAACATTTACGATGCGGTGAATCGCAAACAGGATTTTGGAATGATCAAATCAGCGTATATTCGGGTAATAAATGCTGCCGGGAATAGTGAATTGATTAAATTCAACTTGTCAGACAACTACACAGGTTTTACGGCACTTATTTGTGGAGAGCTTTACCGCCAAGGTGGAGAATGGAAGTTCGCTGCAATTGGTGAAGGCAGCCACGCCGCTCATATCAATCAACTTGCAGAACGCTACGTATAATCCAAATATAAGAAAAGAGGTATGTAATCATGGCAATTAATCTATCCAAAGGTCAAAAAATCGATTTAACGAAAACAAACCCAGGTCTATCCAAAATCACAGT
Source organism: Paenibacillus sp. FSL P2-0121 (assembly GCF_037975345.1). Taxonomy (NCBI): domain Bacteria; kingdom Bacillati; phylum Bacillota; class Bacilli; order Caryophanales; family Paenibacillaceae; genus Paenibacillus; species Paenibacillus sp. FSL P2-0121. The sequence goes on from NZ_CP150245.1 coordinate 377,053, forward strand.
AGGTCTTGGTTGGGACACTAATAAATATGACGGCGGAAAAGATTTCGATTTGGACGTATCCGTCTTTTTGACCAATGCTAGTGGTAAAGTTGATAAAGAAACCAACTTCATTTTCTTCAATAACAAGCAAAATGAGAATGCTTCTGTTGTTCATACCGGAGATAACCGTACAGGTGAAGGCGATGGTGATGATGAGCAGGTTCAAGTGGATCTTCAGAACATCCCTGCTGATGTAGACAAAGTAGCTTTTACTATTACAATTTATGATGCTGAAGCAAGAAGCCAAAACTTTGGACAAGTCTCCCGTTCCTACGTACGTATCGTAAACGATCTGAACAATGAAGAATTGATTCGTTTCGACCTAGGTGAGGATTTCTCTATTGAAACTGGTGTTGTTGTAGGCGAATTGTATCGTAACGGTGCAGAATGGAAGTTCAATGCTATCGGCAGTGGCTACAAAGACGGCTTGAGCGGTTTGACTCGCGACTACGGCCTGCAATAAATTTCATTCTGCATGCTAAAGATGAATTGAATTCATAAATGAAAGAAGGTTTTGTCAGTGACGATCAGTCTCTCTAAAGGACAACGGATTGATCTTACCAAGACTAATCCGGGTTTGACGAAGGTAGTAGTAGGATTGGGCTGGGATACTAATAAGTATAGCGGCGGCCAAGATTTTGACCTTGATGCCTCAGCCTTTTTACTGCATGAAGATGGTAAGGCCAAGGGCTCCGATGATTTTGTATTCTACAACAATCCTTCGGGTGGCGCAGGTTCCTTGACTCATACGGGGGATAACCGTACAGGTGAGGGTGACGGAGATGACGAGCAGATTGTTGTTGATTTCAGCAAAATCCCTGCTCATATTCAGCGCATCGGAATAACGGTAACGATCTATGATTATGAAACTCGGGCACAAAACTTTGGACAGGTTTCCAATGCTTTTGTACGTGTAGTAGATGCTTCTAATGATCGTGAAGTGCTTCGCTTCGATTTAGGTGAAGACTTTTCAACTGAAACAGCTGTTGTATTCTGTGAGTTCTACCGCAATGGTGCGGATTGGAAGTTCCAGGCGATTGGAAGTGGCTTTGCCGGCGGTCTAAGCGCTTTATGCAGAAACTATGGACTGGACGCGCAATAACATCCAAGTGGGCGGGGTCATTACCGATCCTGCCCTTTTTCTAAATATTTAGAGCAGTACAGACTCCACTTTGTGGGGTTCTTTTTTACAAAATTATTAGTTGGTTTACTCCATTTATAAAGGTGGCGTAAGAATGAGTGTTAACGTAGTCAAAGGGCAAAAAGCTGATCTGACCAAAGGCAATGCTGGACTTCATTCTATAATCGTAGAGATCGGCTGGAATGCTCCGGCTGCTCTGGAGATTGATAGCTCTGCTTTCCTGCTTGGATCAGAGGGTAAAGTAAGTAAAGACGAGGATTTAATATTTTATAATAATCCAGCCACATCTTATATTAGGTATAAGGATGTGCCAGGATTCAATGACCGCAAGCAATTCGAAGTTCAATTGGATAAGATTCCTTCCGATGTGATGAAGATTGCCTTTACGCTTACCATTTATGATGGGGAGAAAAGGGGTCAAAGTTTTGGGCAAGTTAGTCAGGCCTATTTTCGGATTCTCAATCAAGTGACAGGTGCGGAACTGCTCCGATGTGATCTCGACAATCTTTTCTCCGTGGAAACGGCCATTGTGGTAGGGGAATTATATAGATATAACAGTGAATGGAAGTTCAGTGCCATTGCAGCGGGGTTTGCCGGAGGTTTGAAAGAGATATGCAGCAACTTCGGTATTGAAGCGAATGAGGAGCCTGCTCCTGCTGCTCCACAGCCGGAGGTTAAGCCGCAGATTCCACCACAAATCTTCGCAACGCCGCCTGCGCAGCCAGTGAAACGTGAAGAAAGCTCTCCACCCACACCTCCGCCTTCGCCAATGAATCTCAACTTGAAGAAAATCGAGCTGAAGAAAAAAGGCGATTCCATCAATTTGAAAAAATCAGCCAGTGGTGATTTAGGGGAAGTGTTGATTAATCTCAACTGGAACCAGAAACAGGGCGGACTCTTTAGTCGTAAAAATGGCGTAGATCTAGATCTTGCTTGTCTGTATGAACTGAAGAATGGCAGTAAAGGAGTGGTACAAGCGTTGGGCAATGCCTTTGGCTCATTGAATCAACCTCCTTATGTCATGCTTGATGGGGATGATCGGACAGGCTCCGTAACTACTGGTGAGAATTTGCGTATAAATGGTATCAAAATTTCCGAGATTGAACGCATTCTAGTGTTTTCCTTTATTTATAAAGGGGTAACCAACTGGTCGGAGGCCGATGGGGTTGTCACCATCAAACAAGGCGGAGGACCTGATATCATTGTAAATTTGGACGAGCATAACAACCATAAAGGGATGTGTGCCATTGCGTTATTCCGGAATGTAAGCAATGAAACATTTAGTGTTGAACGGCTGGTGCAATATTACAGTGGTCATCGTGAGATGGATGAAGCCTATGGCTGGGGGCTGCGCTGGGTTGCGGGCAGCAAATAATCGATTTTACCGGAGGCGCAAAGTGTAATGGATTGGTTCGCAGATTTTTTTAGAAATATTAGTGAGAATTACGGGCATTTTTTCTCATGGAGTGATGTAGTAGGTACACTCTCTGATCCTGTGAGCTGGGGGATTATCGGGAGCTTAATTCTACTAGAAGGTTTGCTCTCTGCAGATAATGCACTTGTGCTTGCCGTTATGGTTAAGCATCTACCTAAGGAGCAGCAGAAAAAGGCGCTTTTCTACGGTATCTTAGGGGCTTATTTGTTCAGATTCCTGGCCATTGGACTAGGGACATTTCTTATTAAGTTTACTTTGGTTAAGGTTCTTGGTGCACTGTATCTCTTTTATATCGCATATAAAGGTTTATTTAAGGGCAGTGGCGAAGAGCATACGGAGAATAAAGGCACTTCTTTTTGGAAGACGGTTCTCCTTGTTGAATTAATGGATATTGCTTTCAGTATTGACAGTGTTATTGCAGCATTTGGACTTAGTGATCAGGTTTGGGTTCTCTTTATGGGTGGTATCTTAGGGGTTCTGATGATGCGCGGAGTGGCGCAGGTATTCTTGAAGCTTATTGATAAATTCCCTGAATTGGAACAGGCAGCTTTCCTGCTTATCGCCATTATTGCGGGTAAGATGCTAGCGGGTGCTTTTGGTTTTGAATTGCCGCATGTCGTATTCTTTACAATCCTTATAGCGGTATTCGTGGGTACGATCCTCTATAGTGCTAGACGTAAGAAAAAAGATGCCCATAAAAGTGCATGATTAAAAAAGTAATTGCACCATAGAGAAGTCGGAGCCGATCATGCAAGAATAGAAACGCCTGCTTCTTTCAGGTAATCGTATATGTTATAGCGTAGGCCTTCACTTATATTTGAGAGAGCCAAGATGCCATCCCCAAGGGAGAGTATTGCCGGTTCTGACACTCTCTATGAGGAGAGGTCTACGCTTGTTTTGCTTGGCTTCGCAAAACTATAAGGGGGAACCGATTTGAGATACTTCGATTACCTGACGAAAGAACAAGAAATCTCTTTGTTTTACACTCCGCCTATCTCATTTGATCATACCACGAACAAGGAACTGCTAGCCTACGCTGTCGGCGCTGCCCTCTATATGCCGGCTACCCGTGCAAGTGTTGCAGAAGACATCATTAAGCTCAAGAATGCAGGTCTAGTGACGGTTATTATAGATCTGGAGGACGCAATCGGAGATGACCAGGTTGACAATGCAGAGGAGTCTATTATCCAGCATCTTATTTACCTAGCTGCTTACGCAGAAAATGAGCTGGATTCATCGAACAGCCTCCCGCTTCTTTTTATACGAGTACGTAACCCGGACCAACTCCGGCAAATGATTTTCCGCTTGGGATCCTTGGTAACGATGTTAACAGGGTTTGTATTTCCTAAGTTCTCTGTGGACAATGGAATTCAATATTTTGAAACGTTAGCTGAGTACAACAATACGCGTGGTTATAATGATCCTGTGCTTTACGGGATGCCAATCTTGGAAACTGCACCTATTATTTATCGGGAAAGTCGAGTGGACAGTCTGCTATCTATCCGTGATTTACTCCGTAATTACCGTGAGCTTGTCCTAAACGTCAGAATTGGGGCAACGGATTTCTCCAGCCTGTTCGGACTGCGTCGCAGTCCTGATGTTAGTATTTATGATCTTACTCCTATCCGTGACTGTATCTCGGACATTATCAATGTGTTTGGGCGGGTTGAAGAGGGATATGTGATCTCAGGACCTGTCTGGGAGTATTTTGCGAATAAAGGTCATCGAGTTCTCCGGCCGCAGCTACGGCAGACGCCATTTGAGGATACTTACGGCAAAAACGGCCGTGATATGCGGAATAGCTATATCTCGAGCAGTGTGGATGGGCTAATTCGTGAGGTTATTTTGGATAAAGAGAATGGAATTGTGGGTAAGACGATTATCCATCCTTCTCATCTCAGACCTGTTCAGGCGATGTATACAGTGATGCATGAGGAATACGTCGACGCTTTAAGCATTGTAGAAAGTAATGATGGCAGTCTGGGCGTGTTTAAGAGTCAATATTTTAATAAAATGAACGAAATTAAGCCCCATCTGAATTGGGCAAGACGAATTTTACTACGATCTCAAATATACGGGGTGTTACATGAACAACAGCATTTTGTCGGATTATTACCCGAAAACGAATTTACGCACGTATAACATAGTCGAGAACCTGCAAGTGAATGTAACCGAAACCTTTAACCCCTTTCATATGCCTCTGGATTCTTTATTTTCTATGGCGGCGCGAATTAATAAAAAACGAACTTTTCTGTTTGTCAGTAAGGTGCTTGGCAAGCATATCCCCGTCGATCCGTATACTTCACTTCTAAGCGGAGCAGCGTTGGCGCTGCTGTTATATCAAGAGATGAACGGCGATTCCGTGGATAGTGATCGTATGACAAAGTTATTGGATATGGCGGTTCATGGGCTGATTCATCCTGAATTTGCTAAGGAAGCCTATCAACATTTACTAGCGGCCCGGCTGGTTTTGCCCAAGCCTGTGGTTTTTATTGGATTCGCAGAAACGGCAACTGCACTGGGTCACAGTGTGTACAACATCTTTGCTGAGCAGGCATCCTATATTCATACTACGCGTGAGCATATTCCTGATTTGGAGTCTGTTGTAAGTTTTGTAGAAGAGCATTCCCATGCAGTTGATCATCTATGTTATGCCTTGGATACCGAACTCTTATCTGGGACAGAGCCCATTATATTGGTAGATGACGAGATTACGACCGGGAAAACCGCGATCAATACAATTCGAGATATTCAGTCAAAATTCCCGCGGGAGGAATATGTGGTAGTCTCTCTTCTGGATTGGAGAAGCGGCAGCAATCTTCAACACTATAGTGAGCTTGAGCAGGAGCTGGGGATTCGCATTAAGTCGTTATGTCTGCTGCAAGGGAATATTGAAGTGATAGGTTCACCGGTGTTTAATAAGGATACTGAGCAGCTGGATAGAGAGGCCATTTCTGAGTGTGAGGTTGTAACTACTTATGCTCAAGATGGAATGGAACGACTGGAGGTATCCTCTATCGATTCCTATGGTGAGATCAACACAGCGCCGTATATGAAATATAGTGGACGGTTCGGAATGGAGTCACAGGATAATCTGGAGCTTGATCAGGGTGTGAAACGAATAGCTGAGCAGCTGCGGCAATTGCGTAGAGGACCGAAAGCCTTGGTAATGGGTGTAGGAGAATTTATGTATCTTCCGATGAGAGTGGCAGCGGAAATGGGGGAAGGGATTGCTTACCAGTCTTCCACTAGAAGTCCAATTCACCCTGAGCGTCGGCCGGATTATGGGGTACATAGTGCTGCTGCGTATCCTTCAGCTGGTGACCCGGAAATCACAAACTTTATTTATAATATAGCTCCTGGTCAATACGATGATATATTTGTGCTGATTGAGCGTGATGTACCGCATGAGCGTATGAAACCTATGCTTGATATACTGAAGAAACTGGCCCGCCATAAAGTGCATCTTATTGTACTGACCTCGGAAAGAAGAAGTGGAGGCCCTACCTATGAAGGGAACAGTAACTGAAAAAATTCTAAACAGAAGTATAGCCGAACCGGTTCCGCTAGGCAGCTATTCTCCGTCAGATGTTATATTTTTGCTTAAGGATCTGAGCGATGTTTCACTGGAGCGGGCGACTGACGAAAGAGAGGCCGCCATTCAATCAGGTGTACACTACTCTGAGATGCTGCCCGTGGAATATCAGCCTACTGAGCAGTATATTGAGTTATTTCACGAGACGCTGGAGCAATCTGCGGAGAAGGTCGCTCTAGCAGTAGCGGTAGTCTCTGAGATGATTGTCGCTCAAAGGGGACTTGATACGGTGTTAGTCTCTTTGGCAAGAGCGGGAACACCAATTGGTGTACTGATTAAGCGTTATATCCAAGAGCGATATGGTGCTGATCTGCCGCATTATAGTATCTCTATCATTCGGGGCAAGGGGATTGATGAGAACGCAATCCTTTATATTCTGCAAAAGCACGGGCTTGACGCTGATTTGCAGTTTGTCGACGGATGGACGGGGAAAGGGGCTATTCGCCAGGTATTGATTGAAGCGTGCAACAGCCTGTATGAGAAATATGGCATTCGGCTAAATGATGACCTGGCCGTATTGGCTGATCCCGGGAACTGTTCAGGCACGTTCGGGACTAGAGAGGATTATCTTATTCCTAGTGCATGCCTCAATTCTACAGTGTCAGGACTGATGAGCCGGACAGTGCTGCGCGATGATTTAATCGGTCCGGAAGAATTCCATGGGGCTAAATTCTACAAGGAATGGCTCGATACGGATGTATCCAATGTATTCATTGCGGCGATCTGCCCGTATTTCTCCTCCGTTGCGGAAAAAGCACAAGCGATTGCTGAACAGATGCAGCAATCGTCGCCAGAAATTACATGGCAGGGCCTGCGTGATATTCAGAGTATTCAAGAAGTGTTCGGCATAGATAACATCAATTTGGTCAAGCCCGGAGTCGGAGAAACTACCCGAGTGCTGCTGCGCAGAGTACCGTGGAAGATTCTTGTCGATACTATGGATAATCCAAATCTTCGTCATATTATTCTCTTAGCAGAGGATAGAGGGGTTCCAGTAGAAGTATTCCCTGGACTCACCTACTCCTGTTGCGGGATTATTAAGCCGCTGAGAGGTGAGACGGAATGATCTATGCCAGTGATTTGGACCGAACGTTAATCTATTCCTTAAATGCAATCGGTGTCCCGGAGAATACTCCGGGCCTGGTTCCTGCGGAGGTTGTGGATGGTAAGACGGTTTCATACATTTCGCAAAAAGCATTGGCTGATCTGATGGAGCTTACTTCCCGTATTATCTTTATGCCCGTTACAACACGTACCATAGCGCAGTATAAGCGTATTAATCTGTTTCAAGACACGATTATTCCAGACTACGCGATTACTAGTAATGGCGGGAATATTCTGATTGGTGGCGAAGTAGATAAGAGCTGGAGAGCTTCGGTGGGCAGGCTTGTTCAAAATGAATCGGCTGCGGCAGAAGAAGTTAGAATGCACGTTAGGTCTGTAGTGCACGAGGAATGGATCATTAGTGAGCGGTATTGTGATGATTTATTTTATACTTTTGTAGTAGTGCGTGATTTATTACCTATGGATGAGATCACGAATCTGGCAGAGCAATTATACGATTTGGGCTGGCGGATATCCTTACAAGGACGCAAGCTATATGTCGTTCCTGCCGCTGTGAATAAAAGTGATGCGATTGTTCATGTGCGCCGGACGGTTCGGTCAGAACCGATGGTAGCATCGGGAGATTCCTTGTTGGATAAGAGTTTACTAGAAAGTGCGGACTATGCGATTGCTCCTTGTCATGGAGAAATATTTGCAGAGCAGCAGAGTGGTCTTGTAAAATCAAGGTATCCCTTTACGAAGCAAGCGGGTGTTTTTGCTGGTGATGAAATTCTACAGTATGTAAACATGATCTATAATAACTTAACCGTATTGGGAGTTGGGCCACTATGAAAAAGGTAAACATTTATTTCAATCGCTGGTTTTCCGTCGCTTACCATTATATGAATCTCATCCGCAATAATGAGGATGGCGTTCCTGTACAAATCTTCGCCACGCATCCTGATATTCACCATATGTCCCTTCAAGGTGCTGATGTTGCTGGGACTGAACCAGCACTGACTGGAATAGAATATGTTCAATTCTGCGTGGATTTCTGTCGCCGCAATGAGATCGATATCTTCATTCCACGGTTACATATGCTGGATATAGCTTTGCATGCTGCTATGTTTGATGCGATTGGCACCAAGGTTCTGGTCTGTAGAGATTTGGACTTATTGGAGACCATCATGGATAAGGGGAAGTTCTACGAAAGTGTTAAGGAAACAGGGATTATGACAATTCCTGATTATCATGTGGTGAGTACAGCAGAGCAGTTCAAAGAGGCTTATCATGATCTTGTAGCCAAAGGACACCACGTATGCTTTAAACCCACGGAGACAGAGGGAGGCCTTGGCTTCCGTATCATTGATAACACACGTAGTCCTTTACAGGAGCTGTTTGGTCATGTAACTCCGCTGATATCCTTCGATGAGGCCTATCGTATTCTGGGAAGTGAACCTACATTCCCTGAACTTATGGTGATGGAATTGCTGGAAGGTTATGAATACAGTATAGATTGCTTGTCAGATGAGAATGGCAGGCTGTTAGCGGCTGTACCCCGTCGTAAAGCTGGCGGTCGTCTGCGGCTGATGGAGCATATTCCGGAGCTGGAGGAGATCGCTTCCCGGGTAGCAGAGGTATATAAAATACCTTTCAATTTCAATATTCAAATGAAGTATAGTGGTGGAATTCCTAAACTGCTGGAGATTAACCCCCGGATGTCTGGAGGTCTTCATATTTCTTGTCTGTCTGGAATTAACTTTCCATACCTGGCTGTCAAAAGTGCACTCGGCGGAGAGGTCCAGCCTGCGGAGTTCGGCGATAATGTGCTTGCCAGCCATGTAGAGCAGCCGCTAATTATGAAAATAAACGGCGAATCCGTAATTCCGGATCCCGTGAATTGAGCGTTCGCAATCTCGCTCACAAGAGGTGAGAAAAATTAAATTTAAATCGAAAATATTGCTGTATGCCGGTATTGGCTATGTTGTCGCTGTATTAACGAGTTCTTTTTTGCCTGAGTTACTCTCCTTGCTGTTGCCTGTAGCGGGTGCAGCGGTAGGGGTTCTTGCAACGAGAAGTCCAAGAACCAACCTTCCGGCTGAGGTGCTGCCAGCAGGTCCAGAGACGGTGCCTGTTGCTCCAGCTCCCTCTGCAAATGCTCCGCAATTACCTAGTGTGGCAAATAATGCTGCACCAGGTAATCCGGGCAATAGTGGTAGAACTGAGGCCGAACCAACGAAGATTGGACCGGAATTTGCTCCAGTAGTTGAGTACCTTAGCATTCTGGAAGATATGATTATCTCCGAGGGGCAGAAGGATACACTGGACAATGAAATTGTCGAGAAATCACTGGCGCTTTTTGCGAGACTTCAACGTGTAATTCCGCTGCTGCAGGAGCTCAATAATGGCGATATTAATCATACGGTCCGCAGATTGATTCTGAAGGATTTAAATGGTGTGATTAACCCATTTTTGCGCCTAAGTGGTGAAGCGAAGACGAAGAATCGGAGAACGCTGCTGAACGGTCTAAGAGATGTTGATTCCAAAATATCGGATATTGCTTCGACGATCGAACATAAAGACCTGATGGAACTTCAGACGAAGGCGGAACTGATTCATCAGCGGTATAGCAGTTCCGAATTATAGGAGGGAAACCCATGTCCACGCAGTTGATCCAATTAAAAAAAGAAGATGAACAAAAGGTAGTCGAAGAAGCCGCACAATTGATCGAGAAGGTATCCCAGACAGATACAGTCACGTTGGATTCTTTAATGGATGATATCGGGAAGCTTGGGGTGAAGACGCAGGAAAAAGCAGGCCAAACGCTCAAGCTGCTGGATCGTCCGGTAAATGACCTGATGTCCGGTAAGCGTGTTGAAGTGCCTAACATGATTATGAAGCTGCGGAATGAGTGTGAAAATCTGCAACAGAGTAAGAATGTTAGCTTTTTCGGCAAAATGCTGCGGAAGAGTCCGATGAAGAACTATGTGTACAAATATCAGTCTGTCCGCACAAATATTGATGCGATTGTTACTGGTCTACGCGACGGCAGAGATACCCTCGAAGAGAGTATTGTAAATATGCGCCAGCTGAAACGTACCTCTATGGAGGAGATCTATAACCTTCAAACCAAAATTGCCTTCGGCAATAAGCTAAAAGAGCTGTTCGAGGTGGAGATTGCGAAGCCTGAGAATGAGTTCCGTAAAGCTTATCTGGAGCGTGGTCTGCGTAAAGTGATGGTTCGTATTCAGTCCATGACAGAGATGATTCTGCTCTACAATCAAGCGATTGCTGCTACAGATATCATCAATGACAATAATGATAAACTGATCGATTCCGTAAATAATGCGATTGATAAAACTTCTAATCTGATTACAGTGTCGGCAATGATTGCGATGTCGCTGGCCGATCAGGAGAATGTTATCAACGCTGTAGAAGCAACAAATAAGACGATTGAAGATCAGTTTAAAGAAAATGCACGCTTGCTGCGTACGACTACAGAAAAAACGACCGAGCTTCTATCCAAACCTTCCATGTCTATGGAAGCCGTGAATCAAGCGATCGGCGATCTGCTTAGCGCATTGGATACTTCGGAACAGTCAAACCGTCGTATTATCGAAAGCTGCCAGGATTATACATCCAAAATGACGACGATCAATACCCAACTGGGCAATCGTCTAGGACTCAATGAAGCGGACAAGCCTGAGGCGCTGAAACAAGGTGAAGCAGAGAGCCAACTGAGCAGCTTCTTGAACTAATTGTTTTTAAAAAAAGTTCATAAAAATATAGCAGAGCAGTGATTCTTCATTTCTGGGGGTTCGCTGCTCTGCTTTTTTTTGGATATGAAGTAGCTTACTTCAACTACATAGGCGTAAACGTGATCTAATCAAATGATGTTTACTGTAGCCAAACATAAAGCCCTATTCAAATACATAAGTTGTCACAAGACTACATGTGGAGGAAGTGGGGATAGGCTATGGTTTTAGGCTGTTTGATACTCGTGCTTATCATCGTCGCCAGCAGTGAAAAAGCAGAAGCCATTGCTAAAATGAATGAAGACAATTAGCAAGAGGTAGCTTCGCTTCCCCGTAAGTATTCAGGGATTTTTTGCCGCGAGTTGGTTCAAGTAATTTCCAGCGGGTTATTGGGTATAATAACGCAAGGCTGTCGATTAGCCCATAATCAGCTGGAAATACCAAAATCCCTAAGGAGGTCACATGGAGAACGAGGCACTGCTTCAGGTTGAACAATTAGCACTTAAGAAACAGAAGATATTCCGGCAAAGCGTAATGCGCTATATTGCCAGAGCCATGCTGGCCAGTATGTTTATCGGATTCGGTGTAATTGTAGCATTTAAGACAGGCAACTATTTCTTTATGGAGCAATCCCCCTTTGCATATCCAATGGCTGCGATTACTTTCGGAGCGGCTATTATTCTAATTTCTTTTGGTGGTGGCGATTTATTCACCGGAGATACTTTTTATTACACATACACGGCACTAAGACGGAAAATGAAATGGTCTGAGGTTGTCCGCATGTGGATCATGAGTTATATCGGTAATATTCTTGGGGCTGCCGTTTTTGCCTTGCTGATTTTTTTGACAGGACTGTTCTATAGCTCAGATGTAAACGGTTTTTTGCTATATGTAGTGGAGCATAAGATGGAAGCCCCGGCAGGTCAGCTTTTCTTTCGGGCTATTCTTTGTAACTGGCTCGTTTGTATGGCTTTTTTTATACCGATGAATATGAAAGGCGATGGGGCCAAAATGTTCGCCATGGTCTTATTCGTATTCTGTTTTTTCATCTCCGGCTATGAACATAGTATTGCCAATATGTGTACCTTTGCGATTGCGCTAGTACTTGATCATCCCGGAACGGTATCGTGGTATGGCGTGGTGCATAACCTTGTCCCCGTTACGATCGGCAATTTAATTGGCGGTGGCGTACTGATGGGGGTAATGTATTATTATGTGAATAAACCTTTTTTGGATGATACTAAGCATTAACAGAAAAATAGAAAATAATAATCCTCCAAAACTTCGCTCTTGTATAGGGGTGGAGTTTTTTTGTGCAGAAAGTTATTTTTTAACATTGGGATTATTTGATTTTTAAGGATTGAAAAGGATTAGAGGGAGAGAGGTAGAATACATAATTATGCAATGCAAAATTGAAGATTCATACAGAATGGGGTAAGGGCTTTGGATGAGACAACAGGGATACTGACGGATGAGACCATTATTAAGGCTTCCAATCAGCATTGTATTGACCAAGGAATTGATCCTGAGCAACCGCCTGTCTTTGCAAAGGGATATTCTACTGATGAATTGGGGGCACAGCTTAGCGCATATAGTGAAGTGATTGAGGTTATCGAATTTTTTGTCAAAAAATTTCTTTCCTCAGTCAAAGGGAACCCGATCCTAGTTACGATTTCGGATGATGCAGGTTATCTATTGGCGTTCCAAGGAGATGCGACGATTATTGATCTCGTAGGACAGGTAGGCATCAAAGAAGGCGTGCAGATGAATAAAGAGGTGGGTACCAATTCAATCGCTTTAGCCCTTGAATATCAGAGGCCATTCCAGCTGACAGGACGAGACCATTTCCATCATATTTTGCATCATTTAGTATGCTGTACAGCTCCATTTTATAAAGAAAATGGGCAAGAAATTTTAGGAACAATTTCATTTATGGCAGATATAGATGTAGCCCATCCCCATTTGCTGCCTCTGCTCTGTACGATGGCTGACTCGATTGAACGTGAGATTTTGTTGCGGAGAGGGAATTCTCAGCTGCAATTATTAAATCGGATTTTGCTAGAGACCAATTACTTAGGGGTAATCATAACAGATCAATTCGGAACAGTCGTGAATATAAATGAGAACGGTTTAGCTATGCTTCATTTGGGTGGTGAGCATCAAGAGTCTGTTGTTGGAACTAGTGTCTTTGAAATTAGGAATGTGGGCGCATACTTTCAACATGTCATCATACATCATGTCGCATGTGCCGGGTTAGAAGTGATTCAGGAGAAAAACGGGTTGTTCGAGCATTATATGTTAGATGTACTACCCGTTTACGATGCGAATGGTTACTTAGCGCGTGTGATTGGAAGTTTGCGCAACATCACGGAGATGAAAAGAACGGAAGAAGTGCTGCGCAATACAGAAAAGCTAGTGGTCGCAGGACAACTGGCTATGAGCATTGCACATGAGATCCGCAATCCCCTGACTACGGTGAAAGGGATGCTTCAACTGGCTAATAAAGATTCACGACTGCTGCATTATGATCTCATTATGTCTGAAGTGGAAAGAATGAATCTTATTGTGAGCGAGTTTCTTATTCTGGGTAAACCGCAGGCTGCGCATTATATGACTGAACAATGTAGCACGATCCTGCTGGAAGTATTGAATATCTTCGCGATTCAGGTGGAAATGAATAATATAGTGTTAAATACAAAGATCCATTATGATGCTGAGATCGAATGTGACCGCAATCAGATTAAGCAGATTTTCCTCAATATCCTAAGAAATTCAATGGAAGCTTTGCCTTTTGGCGGGAGCATTACAGTGACTCTTGATGTGAAGGATGAATTTCAGGTGATTACCTTCACCGATAATGGAGAGGGGATGAATAAGGAAGTTCTGGATAAATTAGGAGAGCCTTTTCACACGACTAGAGGCGATGGGAATGGACTTGGCTTCATGATTGTCAAAAAAATCGTGACTGCCCACAGAGGATATGTGGCAATAGCTAGTGAAGAGGGAGTAGGCACGGCCGTTACAATTTATCTTCCGATGGCACATTCATACCACAAATAAAACAGCAATAATTCATAATTAAAAAGACTCTTCCGCCCATATAAGCGAAAGAGTCTTTTTGTATATCCATTTGCATCTAATGGTGAGGAATTACCACTTAGAGCCACCCGATGAATTTCCACCGGATTTGCCGCCGCCACCGCCCCAAGAAGAGCCGCCGGAGGATTTGCCTCCACTGCCGCCACCACCCCAGGAAGAGCCGCCGGAGGAACGTCCCCCACCGAATCCGCCTGAAGAAGGAGGACCAGAGGACATCCGTTTACGGGCTTGTGCACGCCGCTGTTGCTCTCTCATCATGGCTAGCTGGGCAAGCCGTTCTTCCTCTTCTTTTTGGCGAACGATTCGGTTCGCTTCATTCACAAAGGAAGTGATCTGAGCGTCATAAGCGCGGCCAATCGATTCCAATTCCTCCAGGTTGTAAGGCCGGGATGACAACCGTTGCTCCAACTGGCTATATTCCGGTAGTAAGGATAACTCAAAGCGGATTCTGGAAGATAAGCCTCTGCTGTGCAGCATTCGCTGGGTCGTCTCTACCCGACTTTGTCCTTCGGAGAAGAGACGTTGTACTTTATCCAGTCTTTCATTTAATGTATTTAGACTTTCAGAGACGCCGTCATATTGCCGGCCAGCTTCATCCTGCAAGGACAGCAAGCGCTCCAGCGCATCGTGGGCCTTGTCATATTCGCCCCGTTCATCACTGGTCCAGTTCTCAATTTGTGCCACTTCACCTGCGCCTTCCCGAAGACGTGTGCTCCACTCCGTCAGAATGTTCTCTACGGTAGCTACATGCTGTTCTTCGAAATGTACACGTGCTTCTGTAATTCGGGCCTGCAGCTCGTCTCGCCGCTGCTTCAAGTGGCTCCATGTGGTGCGGAATGTCTCTAGATCTCTGCGGTTATTCTGCCGCAGCAGTGCTTGCTGCTCTGTCATAGCAACAGCTTCATCCAGAAGCAGATCTAGACTGGCGCCGATTCTGCGCACCTCATCCATATCTCCTATACGCAGCGGCGCTTCAAGAGTCAACGATTCTACGCGGGCCTGCTCCAGGTGGTCATATGGCTTAACCTTCATATTGTGCAGTGAATTCTGTTCAATGATCCCGGTGATTTTGGCACGTGCCGCAGCTAATACCGTAGGAAATTTGTTTAGCTTATCATCATAGAGATCAACATCCTTCAGATCCTGTTCGATTTTTTCCTGACGTTCTTGTGCATCCTCGGTAACCTCTTGTGCAGCAATGGGATCAAAAAGCTCCAATTGGTCTGCCTTAGCAGTTTCCTCCGCAAGCTCCTTAAGTTCCTCTACAATTTCTTGAAGCTCATATCCGGTTTCTTTAACTGCACCTTGCAGCTGTTCTTCAAGCTCTGGCGTATCCTCTTTCAGCTCTGTAATACGCTGTTTGACATTGCGGTCAGCTTCGTTAATGACAGCAATGTGTTTCTCTTCCTCTTCAAGCGCTGTGCGGAAGGCAGCTTCGGTCTGCTGCAATTGTTTCACGGCTGTCTTGAGGGCAGCCAAACGATAAAATGCTGGCTGAACGCCTTGACCTTCGCTTTGTAGTGCGGAGATTTCAACGAGCTTGGCGGACAGCCGCTTGGAAATACCTTCGACTAGCTCTCCCGTCTTCCCTTGAACGATCCCTTGAAAAGGGTTTAGCGATTCCAGTGCCCGATTTGCCTGGACCATTAAATTAGATAACTGTTTCTGTTGCTCGCTAAGCTGCTTGCGTCGACGCAGACCTGTAACCATTACAAAGAGTAGAAGGAGGATTAGAAGGGCTCCGATAAGAATCGCTGCAATCATAAACATGGAGCTGCTGGAGCGGTTTACATCATTCCCGACCCCGGCTGCGCTCCCGCTTCCTGCGGTTCCTCCAGTATTGCCGGCACGATCTCCGATGGAATGGATGGCATTAATCAAAGCCTTTGTCCCGCCAGCGAAGTCCCCTTTTTGGGCATAAGGAATGAAATAGGTGTCGAGCAGTTTTTGGATGGCTGAACTTCCCGAGGACCCTCCCTGATTCTTAGACCAAGTATTTAACGAGCTTTGAAAGCCTGGATTTAAGAAATTTAGCTCAATGGACTGGTCACCAGCGGAGATCAGCAGTAGAAGATCCCGCGTGGACAGTTTCCACGAGTCGTAAACCTTGTCTGCATACTTATCAGCTGGAGTACCGTCTGTGGAATCTACAGTGAGTACATGGATGGTCATGAGTTCTCCAGTGGCGGTAGCAGAAATAGACGCGGCTTCTGCGGAACTGAACATTTCAGCGTTATCGGTAACAAATCCCTGCTGTGCAGGAATTCCAGCGGCGTATGCACCAGGTACCCATAACAGGCTGAGCATTAAGAATAAAGCTATATACTTTTTCAAGCTGACACGCTCCGATCTGAAGGACTTTTTATTCAATATATTATGCTGATAATTATACTATATCATTAACCATCAGGTGACCTGGAGATACTCCAATTATTATATAGTTATGTCTGCATACCAACAAAAAAAGCCATGCCCCTAAATAAGGGAACATGGCGTATAATCGGAAGCATTATCTTGTCGGCAGACAGAGAATGTATTGCAATCTGGATTTAATTTCTTTTTGCCATTTCAAATCTCCAACTTTAACGGCAAGATTGAGCAGATCCAGATAATCGTCAACCTGTAATGTTGTTCGGGTAGAGGTAACGTTCATGGGTGATCAGTCTCCTTTTAACTTAAATATAGTAAATTGAAATTATTAACGCTTATAATAATGATAATCATTATCAACGTTTATCGTTATTGCTATTATCCACATTTTCTATGTAAAAAGCAATATAAAAATCAAGACTTCGTAACTTTTATCATTTACAAATAAAAGAGTCCATCGAAAGATGGGGATTTGCGTATAATGTGTGGTTTTAGGAAAGAATTAGCAGGAATCTTACCATATTTTGTCGAATACTTTTTAGAATAATGCTTTAAATTCTAAATTTTAGCAAAAAGGGGAATTGGGCAATGAAGCGGTGCACAATGTTGCTTCTGATTATTTTTCTGCTTTTGCTCGTACCTCCTACAGCCGCTCACGCCGAAAGAGAGGATATAAGGTACCAAGTAGAACTGGAATATCCACCTTATAAATATGTAGAAAACGGGTATTTGACCGGGTTTGATATTAATTTGAGCACGATGATTTTTGAGAAGCAGGATTACCTTATTCACTACAGTACTGGGCAATGGGATGAAGTATACAGTCGGCTGATTCAAGGAGATATTGAGATAGCAGGTCTTATGGCAATTACGGAGTCGCGTAACCAAGAGGTGTTATTTTCAGATCCAGTTATTAAGAATTATATTTCCATCTATGCAAGGCGAGAGCTTGAGGATGAGATCGATTTAAAGACGTTGGGAAGTTATAAGATTGGGTTAGGGAATGGACAGTATTCTGCAACCGTGCTGAACAGCAAGGTGGGGATTACAAATTACATAGAATATGCAACGACTCCTGAAGCTTTGAAGGCTTTAGAAAATGGGGAAATCGACCTTCTATTTGAGAATCAGGAAGTGATTGATTATCTGATTGCAGAGCAGAAATTGAAGGGGAGTATTATCAAAAAAATGAGCAATCTCTACCCTAGGGATGTCGCTTTTGCAATAAGTAAATCCTCTCCGGAGCTAGTGACTTATGTTAACGAGAGATTGGATCGCCTGCATCGTTCAGGTGCTTTTGAAGAGCTGTATCAGCACTATTTTTTCGTTCATTCGGATTATTATAAAGTTATGATGCGCAATAGATTTATTGTGGGAGCCATTATTCTGCTCGGCCTTCTGATCATTAGTGCGGTTTTGCTAAAAATGTATATTAATCACTTACGGCGGGCGGTTTATTCGGAACAGCAATTTTTTGAGGATGTAATAGAGCATAGCGGTATGGTAGTTTGGGCTGTGCAGGCGGATAAAAAGGTAGTTCGGTTTAACAATTACGCTGAGCGAATGACGGGCCTATGCGAGAATGAAGTAGTGGGCAAAAACATTGAGGATATAGAGGGGCTGACAGGCAGTACGGCGGCTATTCGGAATCTGCTGGAAAGGGCCGTACAGCTTGACTATGTTGATAATATCGAGCATAAACTTCCTTACAATTCGCCAGCAGCGCGGTATTTTTCATTTCGGACCACCTTGTTGAAAGGATTGGATAAGCAGGCAGCTGATATTTTTGTGCTTGTAGGAGTGGATATCGATGAGCGCAAACAAAATGAGCTAAGGCTTCAGCAAAGTTATGAGGAACTGGAAGCTACTTACGAAGAGCTGTCAGCGACAGAGGTCGAGCTACAGGAGCAATTTGCTAAGCTGCAAGTAGGTGAACGACGGTTCAGTCTCGCGACAGAGGGTTCTGGTGCATACATGTGGGAGCTTGATTGGGAGACAGGACTGTATAATCTATCGGATCGCTGGTACAAGCTCATGGGCTATACGGAGGATGAAATCAATTCTTTCGAAAATGGGGTGCTTAGTATTATTCATCCCGATGACCAGCCATCATCCCAAAAGGCAAGACATGATCATCTGGCAGGTTTAACACCTATCTACGAGACGGAATACCGCATGCGGACAAAAGATAATCAGTTCGTCTGGTTTGAGGTAAGTGGTAAAGCTATCGTTGATCCAAAGAATGAAGTTGTGTTATTTATCGGTTCGCTGATTGATATTAGTAAGCGGAAGCAGGTAGAGCTAAAGCTGAGCAACAGTTATCAGGAGCTTGAGGCAACCTATGAACAGCTTACAGCCACACAGCAGGAGCTTGTAGAGCAATACGATATGCTGGTGGAGAATCAAAAACACATGCATCGTCTAGCTTATGTGGATGAGCTTAGTAATCTACCCAACCGTGTATGTCTACTGGAATCTATGGAGAAATATCTGCAATGTTCAGGAGGCAAGGCGGCGCTGTTGTTCGTAGATACCGATAATTTTAAATACATCAATGATACCTTAGGGCATAAATCCGGTGATGTTCTTATTCAGAAGGCTAGCAAAAGGCTGCAGTCGGTGGTGCGGGAAGGAGATATGCTCTCTCGGCTCGGCGGGGATGAATTCGTGATTTTTATTAAGGATATAGAAAACCACGAGGATGTGCTAGACCTGGCGGAGCGTATCATGAGAGCGTTCAGGCAGTCCTTTTTAATCGGAGAGAGTTATTTGTACGTTTCCGTAAGCATCGGAATTTCCTTTTATCCGGAAGATGGTGAGACCACCGAGCAAATCTTAAAAAATGCGGATGTCGCTATGTACCGGGCAAAAGAGGATGGTAAGGGGACTTATGTGGTATATGACAAATCTATGCATACTGCGTTTAATGAACGGATGAATATAGAGAAACATTTGCGCAGTGCCATGAATAATAATGAGTTTGAGTTATATTATCAACCGCAGGTGGATATCCAGTCTGGATTAATCTCGGGTTTTGAGGCTTTAATTCGCTGGAATAGTCCAACGCTGGGCTTTGTATCTCCACTTTCCTTTATCAAAATCGCCGAGGATTCCAGGCTGATTATTTATATTGGAGAATGGGTGCTTAGGGAATCGTGCATCTTTATGAAGGGCATTCAAGATCGTATGGGCATTCCTTACAAGATATCAGTTAACATTTCCATTATTCAACTATTGCAGGATGATTTCGTCGAGATGGTGCAGGAAAGTCTGGCTGAAAGTGGGCTAAAGCCTAGTTGTCTTGAACTGGAAATCACCGAGTCAATTTTTATGGAATCGTTTGAGAGTATCGTGAATAAGCTTCAATTCCTCAAATCCCAAGGCATTCGTATTGCGCTGGATGATTTCGGAACGGGATACTCATCTCTTAGTTATTTGCAGCAATTGCCGATTTCTACGCTTAAAATGGATAAAACCTTTATCGATTCGCTTTCGGAAAAAGCTTACAGCCAGTCTTTTGTGCAGACCATTATACAGCTGGGCCACAATATGGGGCTGGAGGTCGTTGCGGAGGGAGTGGAAGAGATCAGCCAGCTGGATTTCCTCAGAAAATCGGGCTGCGATAAGGTACAGGGATATCTGGTTAGCAGGCCTGTTCCGAAGCAGGAAGTGGTGGAGCTTTTGGAACCGCAGAAGCGTTACGGAATATAGCAGTGGATACACAGCCCTCATCTCAAGGTGGGGGTTTTTGGTATGAAATGCTTCTGAAATTAAGGCTTTGCAAAAAAAACAAGCTCCGACAGATAAACAGTGTCTGTGGAGCTTGTCACTAGCTGATGACAATTTTGTTCTTCCCGGTGTTTTTAGCTTCGTAAAGTGCATCATCAGCCTGCTGAAAAGTAGAATTTTTGGAGTCTGCACCTGTGTAATCATGCATCCCGATACTGACGGTTATGCTTTTCCCTTCCATTTCGGCAAAAGGGGTATCGGCGACTTTGGCTAGAATTTGTTGCATGATTTCATAGGATTGCTCAAAGGTTTTGGTTGTCAGAATGACAATGAATTCCTCGCCCCCGTACCGCGCGGCGAAATCATCAGGACCGATATACTCGAGCAGGATCGCTGCGACTTTTTGTAATACGATATCTCCAACGGAGTGTCCATAGCAATCATTTACTTTTTTGAAATTATCGATATCCATAACGGCAAGCTGCATGGAGAATGGATTACTCTGCTGATGCTCGATTAGCCAACCCAAATATTCGTGAAAAGTCTTGTGATTATACAGATCAGTCAGGGGATCTATCTTAGATAGACGATCCATGATTATATTCTGAATGCGTAATTCCTGTTCTGACTTGACGGAGTTCTGCAGGGATTGCATCAAATCACGTCCACGAACGATTACTGCAAAACCTGCCAAAGCAGTGCCTGCAAAAATAAGAGCGATAATGATTGTTTGGGTGATCGGTAAGTACTCGTGAATGGATGTTTTGGTGAATAAAATGATCGTGTACAGTAGAGAAATAGCAGAAGTGGCTATCATATAACTGCTCTTCAGATAGATCATCGAGACTAGTAGCGGGAACAGCATAATTAATGATTTAACATGCAACTCATCGCTGAGATTGACGATAATCAAAACCGCAAATAGATGGCTTGCAACCGTAATGGCGAGTTGGGCCCACAGAGGCCTCCATCTATAGATTACTTCTAGAATAATGATCAAACTCACTATGATGGAATCAGAAATCAACGAGTGCTCAATATAATCGTTCCTGGTAGGGGTTTCCGGACGCTGGCTCCATAAGGATAGAGAAACAATGAACTGAATACTTAAATACACAATCAGGATGATCCAGAATGAATTGAGAAGCACACGATTCCAATAGGTCTGACGAGGAGTTTGAGGTGTGGCGCGCATAATGTGATCCTCTTTTCCAGTGGCAATATGCTTATATATTCGACAATAAGCTCAGGTTTCCTCTTGATGGCTTTCTTGGAAGCGGGAGATCAACAAGCATCTTTATAAGGGGAGATTGCCTGGCCCGGGGAATGATTGATCGAAAAGGAATACTATAGAAAGTATTTCCTTTAATTAACTCTGCTGATATAATGTTAGAATACATAACATCAATCGAGTGGAGTGGAAGTAAAGATGCAGATCCGTCGAAACCAGATTTTCGTAGTCGTCCTGTTGCTTCTTGTCAGTGTGTACAGCTTATTGATTGATATGCTCTGGATGCATAAGCTGGTGATTATTCTGCTTATGGGTTCTCTAGGATGGTTCTCGCTGAATACATCCCGCTACGGTTATCGCAAAGAAGCGCTGCTGAAGGAGTCACAGAACAAAGTGGAGCTTCTTGGCAATGAGATTGTAGTTACCTCGGATCGGCTGCATGGTGCGCTTGAAGAAATCAGCCGCCATACAGAGCAGCTGCAGCAGACAGCAGATTATTCACACGCGTATGAAACGGATTTAAGGATTCGCAGCAACGAAGCTAAAGCCAATATTGAAGGGGCCTATCAGACGATGGGCGGTGTAGCCTCAGTTACAGCACATATCGAAGAATTGACGGAAAAACTAGGCTCGAATATGCAATATGCTCGGCAAGGAATGACAGCAATGGTAGATTCCCTGAGCATTGCAGATGTGGTGATGAAGGATCTGCAAACACAGAGTGGGGACATGTTAGCTAAGTTTACTGCCCTGAGTAATCATATTGCGATGGTAGAGGAGATCAATACATTGATTAACTCCATTGTGAATGAGACCTCGTTGCTCGCGCTGAATGCTTCTATTGAAGCGGCCCGGGCCGGTGAACAGGGCCGCGGATTTGCAGTAGTGGCCAGCCGGATTCGGCAGCTGGCTGATCAAAGCAAGAGCTCGGTAGACCGCTCCTCAGGCATCTTGCTTGACATTAATAATGGAGTACAGCAGGTGCTGGAATCCGTTACGAAAGAGCAAGTCTCAGTGGAGCGTGGGGTGAACGAGGTCGGCACGGTGAAGCTTCGACTCGATGATATCGCGTCGAGAGTAGATGAAGTAGGCAGCGCCGTGACGGAAACAATCGATGCTGCCGCGAAGCAGGGCAAGCTGATTGTAGAAGTGACAACGGAGCTGAGCGGTGCGGTGGCTATCGTGAATGAGACGATTGCCAATGTAGACCTTACGCTGGAGCAGGTGACACGGCAGCGGAACCAAATTGGGCAGCTGAACGAAGTCAGCGCCAATCTGTTAGCGGAGTCGCAATCCTTGCAGCAATCGGTTACTAGCATTGCGGGCAGAGCGGAAATTGAGATGAGCCAATATGCAGCCCGGCTTCAGGAAATGCAGAGTCTCTTGGAGACGATTTCCGCCAAGGAAGAACTTTACGCTCCAGATACTGAAGTTCATCAAGGTATTTTGAACGCTTACATTAAGAAAATTCCAGATGTACAAGCCATTTGGTCCAATCGGACGGATGGAACCTTTATCTACTCCGAGCCAGCGGCTGGCCTGTTGAATGCTAAGCGGCGTGATTGGTGGAATGGGGCCATGAATGAAGGTGAATATGTCTCTAAACCTTATGTATCCGCGATTACGAAACGTTCTTGTATTACATTATCTAGAGCAATCCGGAATCGTCAGGGAGATGTAGTAGGCGTGGTTGGTATTGATTTAGCGGTGTGATAAAGCAACAGCAGCAAGCCCTTCTGTAGCAGAGGCTTGCTGTTTTTTTATTCCGATGCTAACACAACTTAGCTTTAGGTAGCGCTGACCTGCAATTGCTTCCACGTTGCCTGCCAGTTTTTTTGTGCAATTCGTTTTTCATAAATAGGTAGTAAGTTCGGATTATTGTTGAAATGTGGGGTAGCCCGTAACACTACATTAATAACATCTGCAGTCCCATGCGGAGCGGTTAGGATAACTTTACCGTATTCATCTAAGGAAAGCCCAAGCGCTGTAGCTGTTTCCGGAAACTTGGAGATGGCATCTACAGATGACGTATAGGGCGCAAGGTTGTTAATGGTATGCATTCTTGCTTCATTCTTAACGGACCATGGCACATGGGGATCTAAATTTCTTAGTTTTGCCTCCCATTGCTTTTCCACTTCCTCATGAAGATTGCTGCCGTCATAATAAATAACATCAATATCTGGCAAAGGGGTCCGCTCTTCAAAGCCATGTAAGGTATCCCAGATTTTTGAACGTACAAACCCAGCACAAACCCACCAGTCAGGTAACTGTAGCGATCTGGCATTTTCTAAAATATCCATCATCCAGGGGTCATTATGTACAAGCTGAATGATATCTGCCTCGTGTTCTATCTTGTGCAAACTGCCACCTCCGAATATTCATGCTTCCAATCTGTTAATATCATACAACAAGAGTTTCAATAGAGGTATAAAGGGACAGGCTGAATGGACAGAGGCATGAACTATCTTTATAATGAATCGACATCGAGACCTTTGGAGGCGGTGACCGTGCAATATACGTTTACTATATTACTGCAATTGTTGGAAAGAGCTGCGTTATTGCTGATGTGTCTGTTTGTATTGACTCGTCTGCCGCGGTTTAAAGAGGTTTTTCAAAAAGGGAGTTACGCTCCGCAAGAGCTTGCTATTGCGACGATGATCTTCAGCTTATTTGCCATTTTCGGCACTTATAGCGGGATTAATGTGGAAGGTTCGCTTGTGAATGTGCGAATTATCGCCATCGTATCTGGCGGGATTTTGTTCGGACCATGGGTTGGACTTATAACAGGCATCATCTCAGGGGTTCACCGTTTTCTGATTGATATCGGAGGGGTAACCTCTCTTCCTTGTCTGATTACGAGTATCACCGCAGGCATAGTGTCTGGGATAATCTATCGCCGCACCTCTGGTGAACGTCGCTGGATAGCAGGGATTTTGGCGGGAATGGCCTGTGAGGCACTGACGATGCTGCTCATTCTAGCGATGGCTCAGCCGATGTCGCTGGGTGTGGATATCGTGTCCAAGATCGCTTTTCCGATGATTATGAGCCAGATTAGTGTCGGCCTGATTGTTGTGCTAGTGCAGAGCGTGGAAGGTGAGAAGGAACGGATCGCGGCTAAGCAGTCCAAGCTGGCGCTTGATATTGCCAATAAGACCTTGCCGTATTTTCGCAATATTAATCAGGAGTCGCTGCACACCATCTGCCAGATCATCAAAGAGGATATCGGTGCAGACGCTGTAGCGATTACGGATACTCGGTTTATTCGTGCCTATGTTGGCGTGGGTGAGGAGGATTATGAGACAACTAACGATATTATCAGTGAGGAAACTAAAGTAACGTTGTCCAGTGGTGAAATTACCATCCGTAACGATGATAGTGATTACGTGAATCCGCAGATCAAGTCGCTGATCATTATTCCTTTGAAGGAAAAGGGTGAGGTGACGGGAGCGCTCAAAATCTATTACACCAAAGCCCACAAGATTACCTATTCGCTTCAAGCTATGGCCGTGGGTCTGTCACAAATGATCTCTACCTTGATGGAAGTGTCGCGGGTGGAAGGCATTAAGGAAATGGCGAACAAAGCGGAGCTGAAGGCACTGCAGACCAGCATTAACCCGCATTTTTTGTTCAATGCACTGAATGCGATTGCGTCCTCGATTCGAATTAACCCGGATAAGGCACGCGAGCTGATTGTGAATCTGTCCGGTTATATGAGATACAATCTGGAGCTTACCGATGAATTCATTGATATCAAACGAGAGCTACAGCAGGTCCAGCAATACGTAGAGATCGAAAAGGCGCGTTTTGGAAGCCGGCTTAACGTGCTTTATGATATTGATGAGGTTCAGGTTCGGATTCCGAGTCTGATCATTCAGCCGCTTGTAGAAAATGCGATTATACATGGCATACTGAAGGTAAGAGGGACAGGAACAGTAACGATTTCTGTAAAAGACCACGGGGATACCGTACGGGTGGGCATTCGCGATACCGGAGCTGGCATCAGCGAGGAAACGATAGAGAAGGTCTATACTGGCGATATGCCGGAGAATAAAATCGGGCTGTTTAATGTACACCAACGGGTAAAGCTGATCTATGGGACTGGACTTACCATTCAGAGATTGGATAAAGGGACGAACATCTTTTTTGATGTTAAAAAGGAGGACCAATGAGAGCGATCATCGTAGAGGATGAAGAGCTGGCAAGACAGGAGCTGGCTTATTTAATAGAGACGCACAGCGGGATCGATATAACGGCACAGTTTGAAGATGGGCTGGACGCGCTTAAATTTTTGCAGAGTGATACGATAGATGTGATTTTTCTGGATATTAATATTCCTTCCATCGATGGGGTGCTGTTGGCACAAAATATCAGTAGATTCTCGGTAAAACCCTACATAGTGTTCATCACTGCGTATAAGGAGCATGCCGCTGAGGCGTTTGAGATTGAAGCTTTTGACTATATTCTTAAGCCTTATAGCGAGGTACGCATCAAAGCCATGCTGCACAAGCTGGAAAATGCGTTTGCCAGCCGTGGACGACAGGGGGAAGAAGAGCGTAATCCGGTCAGTGACAAGGTTAATCTGTGGAAAAATGAAAAGATTATCGTAGTGAATGCCGACGATATTTATTACGCCTCCGCGCAGGAAAAAAGTACAAGTGTGATGACTAAAGGTGAGGAATACAGCATGGCACTTAGTATTAGCGATTTCTTTCAGCGGCTGCCGCAGGATCGTTTTTTTCGCTGCCATCGTTCCTATATTGTTAACCTGTCCAAGATCAAGGAAATCATCCCGTGGTTCAACAATACGTATTTGCTGCGCCTGCATGATTTAGGTTTTGAAGTGCCGGTAAGTCGTAGTAAGGTAAAGGAATTCAGGCAGATTATGCGCTTATAAATGCAATTCATTCTTCATTTCCGTCATCTCATGCCGGATTTCTCTCAACATCGGCTGGTTTAGCTACAATAAAGAGGCGATAGAAGCTCTTGTAGCAGACAACGAGAGAGAAAGAAGGAAACGACCATGACTACGACAATGGACAGCAAAAGCACCAAACGGTGGCTAATCGTATTAGGTACAGTAATTATGCAAATGGGCCTAGGTACCATCTATACATGGAGTTTATTTAATGCGCATCTGGTAACAAAATTTGGCTGGGAGCTTAACTCCGTTTCGATTACTTTTTCTATAACGAGCTTTGCACTCGCTTTCGCGACTTTGTTCGCAGGGAAGCTGCAGGATCGTTTCGGGCTTCGCCGTTTGACTGCTACTGCTGGGATTGTGCTCGGACTAGGATTGATTCTTAGCTCTCAAGCCAATTCACTCTTCATGTTCTATTTATTGGTTGGGGTGATCGTTGGTTTTGCGGATGGGACAGCTTATATCACTTCATTATCTAATTTAATTAAATGGTTTCCGAATAATAAAGGTTTAATCTCCGGCGTGTCCGTTGGTGCTTATGGAACGGGGAGTTTGATCTTTAAATATATTAACGGCGGGTTGATTGACTCAGTGGGTGTGTCTAATACATTTATGTATTGGGGTTTGATTGTTATGGGCATGATTGTAATCGGTTCCTTGCTCGTAAGAGAAGCTCCGGTTCAAGCGGCCCCAGCACCAGCGGGTTCAACGACAGCTACAGTAATGAGTTCACCGAAAGACTATACGGTCAAAGAAATGCTGCGGACAAAAGAAGCTTATCTGCTATTTATCATCTTTTTCACCGCCTGTATGTGTGGTCTGTATTTGATCGGTATTGTAAAAGATATCGGCGTGCAGCTGGCTGGACTTGATGTACAGACAGCAGCTAGTGCGGTGGCTATGATTGCGATCTTTAATACAGCGGGACGTTTAATTCTGGGTGCTTTATCTGACAAAATGAGTCGCTTGAAGCTGGTAGGCGCATCGCTTGCTGTAACTGCGGCGGCTATGCTGACCCTCAGCTACGCGACCCTGAATTTCGGACTTTTCTTCACTTGTGTAGCAGCCATTGCGTTCTGCTTTGGCGGGAATATCACGGTGTTCCCCGCCATTGTCAGCGACTTCTTCGGACTGAAAAATCACAGTAAGAACTACGGAATTGTTTACCAAGGTTTTGGTATTGGTGCCCTTTCCGGTTCGTTTATCGCCGTCTTCCTAGGCGGATTTAAACCAACCTTTGTTATCTTTGGCCTCTTGTGCCTGCTGGCCTGCATCATCGCGATTTCTCTGAAACCGCCAGTGGCGAAGTCGAAAGAGAAAAAAGCGCTGCGTCTCAAAGCAACGGAACGTACGGCTTAAGATGTAATTGAAGCTAGAACCAGGCAGTGATTCTCCCGTTAGTGGAGAATCGCTGCCTGGTTTTTTTGATTTGTGGTGGCTTGCTGAGCTGTGACTTGTTTGGGCGGATTATCTTCAATTGGGAGAAGGAGTTTTGATGGGATCTGAGAAGTAACTGCATTCTGTGCAACTATTCCGTATGAAATAGTGAATCTTCGGATTTTAGCTGTATTCTGTACAACTAAAAACTCGAGATGTAGCTTAAAGGCGAAAAAACCAAGGAAATAGTTGCACCAAATACAGCTATATCTAATGGTGGCGTGATGCGTGAAAAAATAGTTGTATGAAATACAGTTAAACGTGACTACCCCAGCACCAGCACCAGCACCAGCACCAGCACCAGCACCAGCACCAGCACCAGCACCAGCACCAGCACCAGCACCAGCCCCAGCCCCAGCCCCAGCCCCAGCCCCTACATCACTACGACCACCTACACCAGTACCTGCATCTATCCCAACATGTGTGTGCTTGCACCATCGCTTTTGCTATCCCTTTCCCTTCGGCTCTCTTTTGCGTCTAAACATTGCCTCTGTTACTGCTCAATATAGTTACTTAGAGGGTAGATAGATTTGTCGGACGCACAGCGGATTTTTTGTAACTAGGTAAGCAAGTACATCAATAGGAAAATGTGGTCGAAGCAGTGTTGGATATGACCTGATTCTTGCGGAACTCGGATGGGGACATCCCGCTAAGTTTATTGAATATGCGGTTGAACTGGGAGAAGCTGTTGAATCCGGATTGCCCGGCGATCTCGGAAATCTTCAGGCGGGTGTAGATCAGCAATTGCTGGGCATTACGGACCCGGGTCATCTGAATATATTCTGTCAGCGTGGAGCCGGTAATTAACTTAAATTGGTGTGATAAGTAATAGGAGCTGATAAAGAACTCTTTAGCGAGGAAATCAAGGGACAACTCGCTGTTGTAATGGCTATGGATGTATGCGGTGATCGAGTAGATTTTTTGCATAATGGCATTTCCAATCTCCTCTGGGACATAGCTGTTCTGGTCTCTACGCTGGTATAAAGCACAGAGGAACTGTTGGAAAAGGCTGTGAATCAGTACTGGATTTAACGGTGAAGTGCTGTGTGATAAGGTGAAGATAGCGTTAAGAGGATCAAATACGGCTTTGCGCAACTCTTTTGGCAAACGGTAGATCGGTATTTCTTCCCAAAATGAGAGAAACATACTTTTGTAAGCGTTCTCTAAACCGGGTATATCCTTGGGCATGGCGAAGTTTATGATCAGCCGCTTAAACGGCGGCCCTTCCGGATATTGTGTCTTATGCAACCGATAAGGACGCAGAAGCACGATGTCATACTGCTGGAGGGCGCAGACATTCCCATCGATAATATGAGTGGCTCGGGAATCCATTAAGATATGAATCTCGTAAAAATCATGAAAATGCTGAAACTCCATATTGATATCGTGAGAACGCTGGTCATAATCAAAATAATAAAAAAGGGGATCAACGGGCGTGTTGATACGTACGCTATACCCTTGTTCGTACAGTAAGTCGTTTTCAAGCAAATGCTCTCACCGCCTTATTCTGTAATATGCACTTATTATAGGTTCAGAAAAGCAAGATTTGCAATATATGAGGGTTATTACAGCAAATATAAAGTAGTTTTTGTATGGAATGGTTTGATATATTACGGGGGAATGGAACTACCCAACATGAGGGAAGACCCAAAATGGCAGGTGAAGGGGCGGAAAACAGATGAACAACAGCCGGATTAGTAAAGTTGAGATCATTGAAAAGCTGAACCGCGTGACGGATAAGCTGCTGAAGCTGGAGCGGCCGGAAAACGAAGCCGAACTGCAAAATTTAGGGGAGGATGCGGGACGACGGGGGTATTTTGCCCGTGATTTTGGCATGGAGGAATGGGATTGGCCGCAGGGAGTGGGGCTTTACGGACTTCAAAAGCTTGAGCAGCATTTCAAGGATGAGCGTTATCAAGAATATGCCAAGCTTTGGATGAGCAAGCAACTGGGCAAGGGACTGCCGAGCCGGAATATCAATACAACAGCACCGTTGCTGTCATTAATGGAACTGAAGGAAGCGGAGGAATTAAGCCTGGAATGGGTGCAGTGGTTGATGCATGGCCTGCCGCGGACGGAGGAGTCTGGTTATCAGCATGTCACAACAGGAGCGAGCAAGGATGAGGTTACGCTCAATGATAATGAAATCTGGATTGATACGTTATTTATGGCTATTTTGTTCACGGCAAAAATGGGTGTGAAATACGATAATTCCGCATGGCGGCAAGCGTCGCTTTACCAACTGCTGCTGCATATCAAATACCTTTATGATAAAAAGACGGGGCTTTTTTTTCATGGCTGGCATTTTGGCGGCCGGCATAATTTCAGTGAAGCCTTCTGGTGCCGGGGCAATAGCTGGTTTACACTCGGTCTGCCTGAATACCTGGAGTTGATGGGGCCGTATCTGGACAGTGGAGTGTTTGAATATCTTCAACAGATCCTGAACGCACAGGCAACAGCTTTATTAGCCTGCCAGAGCGGAGGCGGATTATGGCATACGCTGCTGGACGACTCTAGCAGTTATACTGAAACGTCAGGCTCAGCAGCTATCGCAGCGGGTATTTTGCATAGCGTACGCAGGGGGTTGTTGCCGGAATCGTATGCAGATCATGCCCTGAAAGCGATCCGGGCGGTGCTGGACAGAATTGACGATGAAGGCACGGTGCTTGGTGTATCCGGCGGCACTCCGATTGGTGCTGCAAAAGAAGATTATAAGGAAATCATTATTGCCCCTATGGCCTACGGGCAGGCCATAGTTTTAGTCGCACTAGGTGAAGCGTTACATTACTGTTGAGGAGGAGTAGATAGCTAAGGAGAGAGTTAAAAAAGCTGGAGAAATATTTGCTTGTAACTTCACTTGTGCTTGGAGTATACTATTTTCGGGATGGTTAAGCGCTTACCTTGAAGGAGGATAAGCAAACATGGTAAATCCGATCGTAGTTGGCATTATTGGGGCAGGCAGAATTGGCCGGCTTCATGCAGATAATCTGCGTGTGATGCCGTCGTTTAAGTTGAAATCCATTGCGGAGGCTGTGGTAAGTGAGGAATTGCTGGTCTGGGCAGAGAGCCGGAATCTTGGCTCTGCATTTGTGAATGGGCAAGACATTCTGAATGACCCTGAGATCGAGGCTGTGTTTATCTGCACATCTACGGATACCCACGCCTCTTGGATTGAGCTAGCGGCCCGGGCTGGAAAACATATTTTCTGTGAAAAGCCGATCAGCCTGTCGTCAGAGTTTACCCACCAGGCACTGAAGATAGTGGAGGATGAGGGTGTATTGCTACAGGTCGGATTCAACCGGCGAATGGACCCTAGCTTCCGCAAACTTAAGCAACTGGTTCAATCAGGAGAACTAGGCAGTCCACATATTGTGAAGATCACATCACGTGATCCGCAGCCTCCGGGTGAGGCTTATGTGCGGTCTTCCGGCGGGATGTTTATGGATATGACGATTCACGATTTTGATATGGCCCGTTATCTGATGGGTGAGGAAGTAACAGAAGTTTATACCCTAGGTGCCAATCTCGTTGATCCGATGTTTGGGCGCTGCGATGATGTGGATACAGCTGTCATCACGCTGACCTTTGCCAGTGGCGCAATCTGCGTCATTGATAACAGCCGTAAGGCTGTATATGGTTATGATCAACGCGTGGAGGTGTTCGGTTCCTGCGGCTCAGCCACCGCCGATAACTGCCGTCCAACAACTGTAGAAGTTTCAACCGCTGCTTCGGTCACACGCGATCAACCGCTTCATTTCTTTCTCGAGCGGTATAACCAGGCTTTCGTGGAAGAGGTTGCCGCATTTGCCCGGGCAATCCGCCTGCAGGAGCCTATCATTTGCAGCGGGCTTGACGGGCAACAGGCGGAACGGATTGCCGAAGCCGCTAAGGAATCCTATCTTACCGGGCTTCCGGTCAAGTTGTCTTCTTGTGCCGGAGAGGGAATATCGGCAACACAAGCTTTGTAAGCGGATGCAGATGCTGAAGGAAGATGGGGGAGGTCTGTGAAGATGTCCAATCTAATCATAAAAGCCGGAGCACCCGGCAAAGATGGACTTGTAGCGGCAGTTAGCAAGGAGAGCGCTGGATGGGAGTATGTAGGTTTTGAAGTGTACCAGCTGCAGGTTGGGGATACGCTGAGCCGCAGCGCGGAAGGGAATGAAATCTGTCTGGTGCTGCTGGCGGGCAAGGCGGATGTGAGAGCAGGCGCCCAGTTGTTCGCCGGGATCGGTGAACGTATGTCTGTATTTGAGGATTTGCCGCCGTATGCGGTGTATATTCCGGCGGGAGGGCATTATGAAGTTACGGCCTTGACGGAGCTGGAACTTGCGGTTTGCCTTGCACCAGGAACGGGCAAATATGCGCCGCGTTTGATCGCTCCGTGCGATACTGTGGCCGAAGCCCGCGGTTCTGGCAGTATGTCACGGCGAGTGGTCAACATTTTGCCTGAGCAGAGTGAAGCCGAGAGCCTGCTGGTCGTGGAAGTACGTACGGGTGGCGGCAATTGGTCCAGCTATCCTCCGCACAAGCATGACTGTGACAATCTACCTGCTGAGTCTTACCTGGAAGAGACATACTACCACCGGGTTAACCCGGCTCATGGTTTTGTAGTGCAGCGGGTGTATAATGACGATCGCAGCCTTGATGAGACGATGGCCGTGTCTGACCGCAGTATTGTATTGGTTCCGGAGGGCTATCATCCTGTATCGGCTCCGCCGGGTTATGATTCTTATTATCTCAATGTGATGGCAGGTCCGGTCCGCACATGGGTTTTTCATAATGATCCGGAACATGAATGGCTGTTCGAGATGCAGCAACACCAGAAGGATAAGAAGAAATAGTGTAGCAGCACGCACGAAAAGGGGGCTTCCGCAAGGCGGAGGCTCCTTCTTTGTGTCGATGTATTGACCAAATGATCGCCACAGTAACAGAGTCTCTTGCACCGCTGAATAGACACTGTCAGAAGAGTTCCTTATAATCTAGGTATAGGATTGTACGAACGTAAAGGCGGGCTCACTAACGATGAAACCTACGATATATGATGTGGCACGGGAAGCGGGAGTCTCCATCGCTACGGTGTCCAAGGTGTTGAACAAGAACGGGAGAATTAGCGATAAGACACGGGAGAAGGTTCATCGGATTATGGAGGAGCTGAATTACCAGCCGAGTCTGGTGGCCTCTGCGCTGACGAGTCGCCGAACGGGAACGATCGGGCTGATGATTCCCGATATTTCCAACCCTTTTTTTGCTGAGGCGGCCCGAGGTATTGAGGATTATGCCCAGGAGCAGGGAAGCGACTTGATTGTATGCAGTACAGACCGGGATGATGAGAAGGCGGCCCGGTATATCTCACTGCTCCTGCGCAAACGGGTGGACGGTATAATCATTGCTTCTCATACAGGGAATCCGGATATGGTCCGCCGCCTGCTGGCTGATCACGTACCGCTTGTGTTATTTTCGGCTGATATCCGGATGATGGAGAGCAACAGCGTCACGGTGGATGACTATAAGGGAGGCTATCAGGCGACAGAATATCTGTTGTCGTTGGGCCATCGCAGGCTCGGCATTATCTCTGACAATTTACCGGGGAGTAAGCTGCGCGTGGAAGGCTTTATGGATGCGCTCAAGGCAGCGGGTGTTGGCTTTGACAATCCGGCTAATCTCACGCATACTTCAGCCACGCTGGAGAACGGCCGCAAAGCGGCTGCCGCGATGCTGGCTCAGGCGCAGGAAGACCGGCCGACCGCCATATTCGCCTGCAACGATCTGCTCGCGATTGGGATATTGAAGGAGGCGCGCAGCGCAGGCTTGTCAATACCCCGTGATCTGTCCGTGGTGGGTTTTGACAATACAATGCTGGCTGAAATTTGCCATCCCACCTTGACCAGCATTGCTCAGCCTCTGCGTGAGATGACGGAACAGGCGATGATTCTGCTGAACGAATCTATCGACAATCCCGATAGTCCTAAGCGCAAGATCATGCTGATGCCGGAACTGATAGTCCGCCATTCCACCGGACCGGCACCGCATTAGGAAGACACAAACTCTACAAACGGAGTAAGAACGCCGACTCCTATCTGAAGACCTGTACCTCGCTTAGCGGCGAGGGACAGGTCTTTTCTTTGTTTTTTTCTGGTACATGGGTTCAGTTCCCAACTTCGTTTAAGTTCAGGATTGCCAAACTCCAATTTCTAAACTATACTAATGGAAATTAGGTTAAGCGCTTAACCCATCCCCCGATGATTGTTGTATCTCATTAATCCATTTTACTGAAGTTTTCTCAAGGAGGCGTCATAATGAACGGTTTACAGTTCGATCCTGCACGACCGCTGGATTTAATCGCTGTCGGTCGGCTCTGTATTGACTTGAACGCTAATGAAACCGGAAGACCAATGGAAGAGACACTGACGTTTACCAAATATGTCGGCGGTTCTCCCGCCAATATCGTAATTGGGGCAGCGCGGCTAGGGATGCGCACTGGCTTTATCGGTAAGATTTCCGATGATCAGATGGGCCGTTTTATCCGAACTTATCTGCAAAGGAATGGCATTGACGATAGCCAGGTGAGTGTTGACCAGACTGGTGCAGTGACTGGGCTTGCTTTTACTGAAATAAAGAGTCCTCAGGAGTGCAGCATTCTGATGTACCGGGATCATGTGGCTGATTTGCTGCTGAGTACGGAGGAGATCTCGGAAGAGTATATTCGGAAGTCCAAGGCACTGCTGATCTCAGGTACTGCACTGGCACAAAGTCCGTCCCGTGAGGCTGTGTTTGTCGCTTTGGAGTTCGCCCGCAAGCACAATGTCACTGTATTTTTTGATCTGGATTATCGCCCCTATACTTGGAAGTCAGCCGCAGAAACAGCGGTCTATTATAATCTGGCAGCTGAGAAATGCGATTGTATCATTGGTACCCGTGAGGAATTTAATATGATGGAGAGCCTGTACAATGTGACAGATGCAGATGACGAAGCAACAGTTAACCGCTGGTTCTCGCACCAAGCAAAGCTGGTCGTTATCAAGCGTGGCGGGAGTGGTTCAATCTCCTACACGGCGGATGGGCAGAAGCATCGGAGTGGTATTTTTCCCGCTAAAGTATTGAAGACATTTGGAGCCGGAGATTCTTACGCCTCAGCCTTCATTCACAGTCTAATGCGGGGAGAAAGCGTCGGTGAGGCCATGCGCCGCGGCAGCGCGTCGGCATCCATTGTCATCTCCCGCCACAGCTGTTCGGATGCCATGCCAACCTTGGATGAATTGGAAGCGTTTTTATTGTCTAACGAGGAAATCACTTCAGGTGCAGAGTAAGTAGGCAGAGGTTGGAGAGGACACAACTCAAACAACCCCAGATCGAATAGCTATGCAAGATTAGATTAGATTAGATTAGATTCGCGGGATCGCATTAATAGAGATGAAGGAGTGAGTAGAATGGCACAGCAAACCGTGCAAGTGCTGAACAACTATATTGACGGGCAGTGGGTTGAGGCGGCTGCGGAGAAGACAGAAACGGTATACAATCCAGCGTCTGGTGAGGAGATGGCAAGGGTTCCGCTGTCCAGCAGAGTCGATGTTGATCGGGCAGTGGCGGCGGCAAAGGCGGCTTTTGCAGGCTGGTCCAAGACACCGGTGCCGCGCAGAGCGCGGATCTTGTTCAAATATCAGCAGCTGCTGGTGGACCATTGGGATGAACTGGCGAAGACGATCACGCTGGAGAATGGAAAAAGCTTCAAAGAGGCCTACGGAGAGGTGCAGCGCGGCATTGAGTGTGTGGAATTTGCGGCAGGTGCGCCGACGCTGATGATGGGCCGGCAGTTGCCCGACATCGCGACAGGCATCGAGTCTGGGATGTATCGCTATCCCATCGGTGTAGTCGGCGGGATCACACCGTTTAATTTTCCAATGATGGTGCCTTGCTGGATGTTCCCGTTGGCCATCGCCTGTGGGAATACCTTTGTGCTGAAGCCCTCCGAACGCACACCGCTGCTGGCAGCACGTTTGGTCGAATTGTTAGAGGAAGCCGGGCTTCCGAAAGGTGTGCTCAATCTGGTTAACGGTGCGCATGAGGTGGTAAACGGCCTGCTGGAGCATCCTGATGTGAAGGCGATTTCCTTCGTTGGCTCACAGCCGGTGGCCGAATATGTCTACAAGAAGGGAACGGCGTGTTTGAAGCGGGTTCAGGCATTGGCAGGGGCGAAAAATCATTCTATTGTGTTGGCAGACGCGAACCTTGAGGCTTCAGCAACACAGATTGTCAACGCAGCCTTCGGCTCGGCGGGAGAGCGCTGTATGGCTTGCTCCGTGGTAACGGTGCAGGAAGAGGTTGCTGATGAGCTGATCTCCATCCTCCTGCGTGAATGTGAGCAGATGAACATCGGCGATGGTTTGGACGACGACACGTTTCTTGGGCCGGTTATCCGCCAAAGTCATAAAGACAAAACGGTCGCTTATATTGAACAAGGCATGGCCGAGGGCGCTAAGTTGCTAAGAGACGGCCGGGCGGATGCTGCGGTGCAGGGACAGGGTTATTTTATCGGCCCAACGTTGTTTGATGGAGTGACCCGGGAAATGAAAATATGGCAGGAGGAAATTTTCGCGCCTGTCCTGGCAGTGATCCGTGTCAAGGATGTAGAAGAGGCGATTGAAATTGCCAATACCTCTCGTTTTGCCAACGGGGCTTGTATTTTTACGAATGACGGCGGGAAAGTGCGCTATTTCCGGGAAAATATCGAGTCAGGCATGTTGGGTGTCAATGTCGGAGTGCCAGCCCCGATGGCCTTTTTCCCTTTCTCCGGCTGGAAGGATTCCTTCTATGGCGATCTGCATGCGAATGGAAGCGACGGGGTTGAATTTTATACACGCAAAAAAGTCGTCACTGCCCGCTGGCAGTAACAAAAACGGCGAAAGGGAGGTTTCACGTGGATACGATTAGATTAACGACGGCGCAGGCGCTGGTGAAATTTCTGAACCAGCAATATGTGAACTTTGGCAATAGACCGGAGCGTTTTGTACACGGTATATTCACCGTTTTCGGCCATGGCAATGTACTTGGACTGGGGCAGGCACTTCAGGAAGCGCCGGGTGAGATGACGGTCTATCAGGGGAGGAATGAGCAAGGAATGGTGCATGCGGCGACTGCCTTTGCCAAGCAGAGCCGCAGACGGCGAATCATGGCCTGCACCGCTTCGGTAGGACCGGGTTCAGCTAATATGCTGACAGCCGCTGCCACTGCGACGGCGAATCAGATTCCCGTGCTGCTGCTCCCCGGCGATACCTTTGCCACCCGTCAACCGGATCCGGTACTTCAGCAAATGGAGCATACCTACAATCTGTCGATAACGGTCAACGATGCCTTCAAAGCGGTGAGCAAATATTGGGACCGGATTTATCGGCCAGAGCAGCTGATGACAGCATTGCTGAACGCGATGCGTGTGCTGACTGATCAGGCAGATACCGGGGCAGTCACGATTGCGCTGCCGCAGGATGTGCAAGGGGAGGCCTGGGACTATCCACTTGAGTTCTTCCGCAAGCGCATCCATCGGATCGTTTCCCGTACTCCGCATCCGGATGAGCTTGCTGCAGCAGCTGATCTTATTGCCAGCAAACAGCGACCTCTGCTGGTCTGTGGGGGTGGAGTCCGGTATGCGGATGCAGGAATGGAATTACGTGCGTTTGCGGAGAAGTTCGCCATCCCATTCGGTGAGACACAAGCCGGAAAAAGTGCCGTGGCAAGCGACTGTGCCTACAATCTCGGTGGCATAGGAGTTACCGGGAATGGCTGTGCTAATACGTTGGCCGCAGAAGCGGATCTGGTGATCGGTGTGGGTACCCGGTTTACGGACTTCACGACAGGTTCGAAGAGTTTGTTCGCCCATCCCGAGGTGGAGTTCCTGACAATTAACGCTTCCCTTTACCATGCCTCCAAGCTGGATGCACTGGCTGTGGTCTGTGATGCTGCCGAAGGTCTTAGAGCGCTGTCTGCTACGTTGGAGGAGCGCGGTTACCGCACCGCTTATACAGATGAAATTGTAGTGGCAAAAAAGGCATGGGAAGTGGAAAGAAAGCGTCTATCTGACGTGGAGTATACGGTGAATCAGGAGGCAGATCGTCCAGATCTTTCTTCAGTTTCCTTCATGCCGGAAGTTGCCGGACATCTTGACGAGAAGCTATCTGAATATGCGGCGAAGTTGAACACTTCGCTGGCGCAAACACAGGTACTCGGGATCCTCAATGAATATCTTCCGAAAGACGCCATTGTGATAGGAGCCGCAGGCAGCTTACCGGGCGACATGCAGCGGATGTGGAATTCCACTGTGCCGGATACTTACCATATGGAATATGGCTTTTCGTGTATGGGGTATGAAATCTCCGGTGCACTCGGTGTGAAATTGGCGGAGCCGGACCGGGAGGTATATGCATTGGTGGGCGATGGCAGCTATCAAATGCTGCATTCGGAACTAGTGACGAGCCTTCAGGAGAACAAGAAGATCAACGTCATTCTGTTGGATAACATGGGGTTCGGCTGTATCAACAACCTGCAGATGGAGCAAGGACTGGATAGCATGGCGACTGAATTCCGCTACCGGGGCCCGGAAGGTCAGCTGAGCGGCGAACTGATAAGCATAGATTATGCAGCAAGTGCCGCGGGATATGGAGTGAAGACCTTCCGTGCGTCAACGGCTGAGCAGCTGCGTGACGCTTTGAGGGAGGCTCTGCTGCAGGATCGTTCCACCCTAATTGACATTAAGGTGCTGCCCAAGACAATGACACATGGTTACGGAGCCTGGTGGAATGTTGGTGTTCCAGAAGTGTCCGGCAGTGAAGCCGTTCGGGCTGCCTACGAGCAGAAGCTTGAACAGCTTGGAAAGGCCCGCAGTTATTAGTATTAGTAATACTGTGAAACGGAAGGGGTAGAATCGAGGATGTTCAAAGAACATGCGGTCAAGCTGGCGATTGCTCCTATCGCTTGGACTAATGATGATATGCCTGAACTGGGAAAAGACAATACCTTTGAACAGTGCATTAGCGAAATGGCGCTTGCCGGGTTTCAGGGAAGCGAGGTGGGCAACAAATATCCACGCTCTCCGGAACGGCTGCGCCGGGCACTTGAGCTTCGTGGACTTGAGATTGCCAGCGCTTGGTTCAGCGCGTATCTGACTATGCGGCCATATGAGGAGACAGTGGAGGCTTTTTGCGCGCATCGTGATTTTTTATATGAGATGGGTGCGAAGGTGATTGTCGTCTCAGAGCAAGGACGGAGTATTCAGGGACAAATGGATACGCCGCTGTTTGCTAATAAACCTGTATTCACAGAAGCGGAGTGGGCCGCACTTGCCGATGGACTGGGTGGGCTTGGCCGGCTGGCTGCTGAAAAAGGTATGGAGCTTGTATACCATCATCATATGGGGACAGGGGTGCAGACTGGGGCCGAAATTGCTAAGCTAATGGAGCTCACGGAACCGGAAGAGGTGTCTCTGCTGTTCGATACCGGTCATCTAGCTTTTGCCGGTGAGAATCCCTTAGAGGTGTTGCGCATCCACTTACCTCGGATTAAACATGTCCATTTAAAGGATATACGTCCGGAGGTTGTTCAGCGTGTGCTGCGTGATCAGCTCAGTTTTCTCCAGGCTGTAAAAGCGGGCGCATTCACCGTACCTGGCGATGGATGTATATCCTTTGCGGAGATTTTCAGCGAATTGGCAAGTTACTCTTATACGGGATGGTTTGTAGTGGAAGCGGAGCAGGATCCGGCACTTGCCGATCCGCTGGAATATGCGATCAAGGCGCGCCGTTATATCAGAGATCTGAGTGGTTTATAGGCCGAGGAGGGCTACAACTTGGTGCTTGGCGGCTGCTCGGACAGATTTATATGCGGGGGTTCACGGCTATGGCTGTGCGCACCTCGCCTTTTTAGTGAGCAGGTGTAAAATACGAATGGCTTCGTTGGTCGGGCTCATGTTGTATGTGTTATAATGGCAGCAAATTAGGCGGAAGAGTTTCCATTTCCATGATGGTGCAGCCAAATATCTATGAACTACTCGTGCATTAACGGCTGAACCGTGGCCGGGTATCCTAACGGTTGTACAGAGGGGGTTATCTATTGTTCCGTTCCTGGTATCGCCGATTGCTGCTGTCCTATTTTCCTATTTTTTTGCTTACTGTGACGATACTGATTTTTGCCTCTTTTGTATTTATTAATGATATTTCACGAATGGAAACCAAAAAAGCGGACCGTATCACCGCCAGCTATCTTATGGATAATGTGGACCGAACGATCAAGGAAGCTGAACTGTCAGTGCTGGAGGCTGCTGAACGCAGCGATGCTTATAAACGTTATTTTAACAATCAAGGCCAGATTGATATGGCGACTGTCTACGCTGTTGCCCAGAATCTACGCAACCTGACGCGTGAATCGCCCTATATTCAGTCCATCTATCTTTATGACAAGAGAAATGAAAGCGTTTTAACAGAAACTGGATTAAAGGATCTTTCAGGATTTGTAGACGAGGATTGGATTGGCCGCATCACCTCCGGCTCTTTATCGGAAGGCTGGCAGCCTGTTAGGGAATACAAAGATGAATTTCAGCGTACGTCTATACGTGTGCTTACCATAAATAAAGGTATGCCGCTGCCCTTCGGCTCGGAGGGAGTGCTCGTAATTAATCTCAAAATGAGCGGAATGGAACAGATCGTTGACGGTATGGTCAATGAACAGTTGTCCTTTCTGACCATATTTGGCGCAGATGGACAGGTGGTCTATCAGGCGCATTCGGACAGTGAAGGTGCCAAGAATGGGAAGCAGTTGAACACTTTATATATGGAAAGGCTTGGCTGGACGTTTACCAGCGGGATCAAAACGGGCAGTCTATTCAGCTGGGTGTCAGTGATTTCTTACCTTTGGGTAGCTATTGCCTTAGGTACGGTTGTGTGCGCGATTTTTTACCTGATCTATGTTACGCGGCGGAACTATAAGCCAATTCAGGTGATTATGAACCGGATTGAAGGTCATCAAATTCGCAAGCTGGACCAATCCAGCGACAGACCGGACGAAATGATGCTCATTGACGGAGTGCTGGAAGATCTAATCAACCATATGACGGATTATGATAAGAAAAGCAGAGAGAATTTGCTGTTACAGCGCAGCAAGCTTTTCAACGATCTCTTGCAAAGCGAGCGGTTGGACAATGTCGTTCAGCGGATGGAAGAGCTGTCGCCGCTCTCCGGAGCTCATTCCACAACCCGCT
The DNA here is from genome assembly GCF_037975345.1 of Paenibacillus sp. FSL P2-0121. Lineage (NCBI taxonomy): Bacteria > Bacillati > Bacillota > Bacilli > Caryophanales > Paenibacillaceae > Paenibacillus > Paenibacillus sp. FSL P2-0121. The sequence goes on from NZ_CP150245.1 coordinate 418,086, forward strand.
TTATGGTTGTGCTAAGCGAAATCAACCGCTACGACAAGGTTTTTCAAGATCGGTATACAAGGGGAGATCAGAACACGCTTAAATTTGCCCTGATGAATGTCTTTCAAGAATTGGCGCGGAGTGCGGAATTGCAAGCTTGGGCGGAGTGGATAGGGACTGACCGGGCGGCAATTCTCTTCCTGACCACAGGAAGTGATGAAGAGATGGCAGAGAAAATCCGTGTGTTCGCTGAGGACTGCCGCACCTGGGTGGAGCAGAACTTGCGCCTCTCCTTAAGCTTCGCTATCGGGCCAGTGGCGGCTGGGCCAGGGGAGATCCGGGATTCCTATGCGGCAGCGGAGAATGTGATGCAGCACAAGCTTTTAATGCACGAAGACATCGCTTTAACGGAATTTGGAGAAACGCGCCAGCCGCTTCTTGAGACATTCAAGTATCTACAAATGATTGCCGAGTTTGTTAAGCAGTTCCGGATGTCGAGCGGCCAATGGCGGGAACTGCTGGAAGGTGTTTTTGATGGTTTTAAACAGGATTATTTACAAGATGATGATATTCGCTCTCTAATTCAGGCCATGCTACAGATGTTGAGCCGGGAAGTGGCTGTCATGTCTGAGCAGCTGCAGGATGAGCTGTCAGCAGAAAATGCGGAGAAGCAGCTGAAGCGGCTGGAAGAGGCAGAATCCATAGATGAAATGAAGGGGATTTTGTTTGAGTATTTGACTGATTTATTCCGCACTTATGTTTCTGTCAGTGAAACTAAAAGCTACCGGGCGATGGTAACCGAGATGAAGAATTATATTGAAGAGAATTTTACAAATCCCGATCTTTCCCTAAAGCATTTGAGCGACCGGTTTCAGGTATCCGGCAAATATGCCAGCTATCTATTTAAAACAGAATTTAAAATGAAATTTGTTGATTTTCTTACAGAGCTACGCATGAAGGAAGCCGAAAAGCTTTTAGTGGAAACGGAATGTTCGCTGCAGGATATCGCACTTCAGGTGGGGTATGCGAATGCAATTACATTCGGCAGGGTATTCAAACGAGTATTAGGAATCACGCCGGGTGACTACCGTTCTTTAAAGCGCGGGCGCGGGAGCTCCAGATTATAGGCTGCCGACTTTATTAATCCAATAGCACGTGAACAATAGTTTTTATAACCGCATCTGTGCACGCCAACCTCTATGATGAGGGCGCGAACACCGATGCGGTCTTTATTTTCACACTTTTGAAAGCGGTTTATTCTACGAAAATGGTTGTATGGATAAACCGGAAGTCCGATTTTGCTGGGATATGAGCATCCGAAAGAGGTTTATTGTCAGACTGCCGAAATTCATGAAATACTGTGGGCATCCAGAACAACAAGCGACCCAGTAGCACGGCAGTAAAAAGCATCACGTGATATGGATTCCGCTGGGGATGGATAGAGTTAAGGCTAGGGGATCATAAATACACCATTAAAGCCTGCAAGGGCGAAGGGGATGGAAAAATGACAGTGAACGTACATCAAGGAGTTCTGAAGAAAGCAATCGGGATCGGATTAACCGCAATAATGGGCGTTTCTCTGCTAGCAGGCTGTTCCAATGATTCTAAAAACAACACAGCATCCGAGGGTGTCGCAGCCGGCGAAAGTGCCAAGCGCGTTACATTAAAGGTGGAAGTGTTTGACCGCGGCAACAGCCCAGCCCCTCATACCATTACCAATAACTACTTAACTAAACTAGTGCAGGAAAAGTTCGGAGATCCGAATAACATTGATGTAGAATTTGTACCTATCCAGCGTTCTGAGGAAGTTACCAAGCTGAATGTTTTGATGGCGAGCAATACGGATGTGCCCGATATCGTATTTACGTATGATTCCAGTGTGTTTTATCGGTATGCCCAGCAAGGTGGCTTGACTGATGTCGGAGAAATTCTCGATGAATATGGCCCGAATCTGAAAAAGTTTATTGGCGAGGATACGCTGGCGTTCGGCCAGCTTGAAGGCCAGCAGTATGCGATCCCTGGTAAACGGGCGATCACAGGCCGTTATAGCTCCTACATCCGTCAGGATTGGTTAGATAAATTAGGACTGCCTGTGCCAACGACGACCGATGAGCTGTACACTACTTTGAAAGCGTTTAAAGAAAAGGATCCGGGCAATCTCGGCAGCAAAAACATCCCGATGGGCATGGCACTGGCACCAGCCCAATTCGAGACGTTGATTTTCTCTTTCATGAAGCCGATCAGCGGCGATCTGACCTACAGCCAACGTTATGAGCTGCCGCTGCATGAGGGCTTTAAGGATGCCCTGCAATTTCTTAATAAGCTCTACAATGAAGGGATGATCAGTAAGGACTTCAGTCTGGACGAGGATAAAACACAGTTGGCCAAGGATATCCAGAACGGCAATGTAGGCTACTGGTCGGAGGATGTGGATGTCTTGTTCTATGCCGATGGTACCCTGGATAATCTCTACAAAAATGTAGAGGGAAGCAAGGTGCTGCCGGTAGACGTCTTAACCAACGCCAACGTTGATAACAAGCACATTAAATCCCGGTATGCCTCCAACGGCATGTACATCATGATTCCGAAGAGTAGTAAACGCGCCGTGGAAGCCGTTAAGTATCTCGATTGGATGGCTTCGGATAATAATCTGATTGATATCCAAAATGGCGTTGAAGGTGAAAACTACGACCTGGTAGACGGTATTCCAGTGGCCAAAACAGATGTTTCCCAGGAGTTCGCCGATCGTCTATTTAATGCTGGCGACATGGCCATTATCTCCAACGGCAAAAACATCGGTGATCAGGCCACTAATGAAAAAGCATGGGCGCTGGGCTTTCCGGAACGTAACCGGGAGATGCTGACTCAATCTATCGCTATCGCCAACGCTGACACGGTGGGGCCGCTCGTCTTCGGCAAGCCGATAGAAGCGGAATCGCAATATGGCACAACGCTCAAAGATAAGCTCAACGTAATTATTGTAAAGACGGCAATGGCCAAACCAGAGCAGTTCGAAGCGGTTTACGAGCAGGAAATGAAAGATTACATGACTTTGGGCGGAACCAAGCTGAAAGAGGAACTGGAGAAGTCGTTTAAGGAACTTTCGGCTCAATAAACAAATATATAGTGAAAACCGGGGGGAGATGGTGCTGCGCTCCACCCGGTTTTTCTCCTTAGGAGGAAAACGACTTGAGCAAAGCGACATACTTTAGACGGTATTGGCAATTGTACGCGCTGCTTTCGCTGCCTATTATTTATTTCCTGATCTTCCGCTATGGTCCGATGTATGGTGTGCAGATTGCTTTTAAGGATTTCAATTTGTTTCAGGGGATTGGAGGCAGCGAGTGGATTGGCTTTGATGCGTTCCGCGAGGTTTTTGGAATGAGAGAGTTCTACACCACCTTGCGCAATACCTTTATGCTGAATTTTCTGGATTTACTTGTCTCTTTTCCGGCTCCGATTATCCTGGCGATTATGCTGTTCGAAATTCGTTCGGTGTGGTTCAAGAAAATATCGCAGACGATTTTGTATATCCCCCACTTTATTTCCTGGGTGATCATCGGGGGGATCGTATATCAATTGTTCGGCAACCAGTCCGGTATGGTGAACGGTGTGCTGGAGAGCTTAGGCCTTACTCCCATCCCGTTTCTGACTGAAAAAAATCCGTGGCTGATCACTTATTTATTCACAGGCGTCTGGCAAAGTGCCGGTTGGGGGACTATCCTTTATCTGGCGGCGTTAACCGGTGTCAACCGAGAGCTGTTTGAAGCTGCTGAAGTGGATGGAGCGACAAGGCTGAAGAAAATCCGCTACATTACGCTTCCTAGCATAAAACCAACCATCGTGACGCTGCTTATCCTCAATCTGGGAAAGATGGTCAGCATCGGCTTTGACCGCCCTTACATTATCGGTAACACTGCTGTGCGTGAGTATTCTGATGTGCTCAGTACCTTTGTGTACCGGGTGGGTCTAGAATCCGGACAATATACGTTGGCTACTGTAGTCGGATTGTTCCAGGCCGTGGTGGGACTGGTGTTTATTTTTGGCTCCAACTATATTTCGAAAAAAGTGACCGGAGACGGTATTTTATGATAAAGAAAGAAGGAGGCGGAGTGCTATGAGTGAACGTACCTCAAACCGGATATTCGATATCGTCAATATAACGTTTGTTGCCTTGTTCGTTTTGTTCTGCTTGGCTCCGTTTTTGCATGTGATTGCCGTGTCGCTTAGTTCCAACCGGGCAATTACTTCTGGAGAAGTAACGATTTTCCCCATTGAATTGAACTGGAATGCATACATTAATGTTTTTTCCAATAATGCGATGATCCGCTCTCTTGTCTTTACGGTTATTCTGACGTTTGCCACAACGGTGCTGTGTATGCTTTTCACTGTCGCAGCAGCTTATCCGCTGACCAAAAGAAAATTGAAGGGCCGTAAATTTTTTATGTATCTGATCGTTATCACTATGTTTTTCAGCGGCGGTATTATTCCTGAATATTTGTTGATCCGTGATTTGCATTTGATTAATTCGGTCTGGTCGCTTATCCTGCCAGGTCTGGTCAGCCCCTTTAACCTGATTATCCTGATCTCCTTTTTCAATAACATCCCTGCCAGCCTGGAGGAATCGGCCGAAATCGATGGCAGTTCCCATCTTCGTACCCTGATGAGTATTATATTGCCGCTATCCATGCCGGTTATGGCCACATTGGCGCTTTTCTACGCAGTGGGAAGGTGGAACGGCTTTCAGGATTCTTTGATGTATATCAATAATCCGGATTTGTATCCGCTCCAGCTCAAGCTGTTCCAGATGGTGCAGAACAATATGGTATCCGAACTGACACAAATGGAAGGTGCCAACCGGACCCCACTGACACCAGAGAGCCTAAAAGCGGCCACCGTTATCTTTGCAACAGTACCGATCCTTGCCGTATATCCATGGCTGCAGAAATATTTTGTCAGCGGTGTAATGCTTGGTGCCGTAAAAGGTTGAACCGTAAGCTGTAACAAGGGAGGAGAACATAATTATGGAGGACAAAGGCATATTTTCGTTCTCAACTTGCTGGAACATTAAGCGCCACACTGCCGGTGACGCCATGTTGCGGGAAATCCGCGATCTCGGCTTTCAGCAGGTGGAGCTGAACTATAATGTGACTAAGGAAATGCTGGAAACGATCGAGCCGATGCTTGAGCGGGGGGAGATGGGGATCTCAAGTGTCCACAACACCTTCCCGCATGTGCAGGACTCCGATTATGGCACAGATTCCGTGCTGCTAGGTTTTGAGGATGAGGAGAAGCGGCAGCGGGCGATTGAGCTGCTGATTGGCTCGGCTAAGTACGCTCAGCGTTACGGAGGAGAAGCTGTTGTTGTGCATCCCGGTGAGGTACCCTTTCCAAATGATATCAGCAAAGAGCTGGAGCAGATTTATAACGGAGAGGGTAGAGATTCTAACGCTTATCGGAGCAAATGGGCGGAACTGATGGAGCGGCGGGAAGCCTATAGCGCCGGCTATGTGCAGAAAATTATTGAAAGCCTAGATGAAGTATGTAACCGGGCAGTTTCTGAGGGGCTAAACGTACGCTTTGGTATCGAAACACGTTCCAAACCGCAGCAGATTCCGACGCTTGCGGAAGCCAAAACGATTATTAAGGCGCTAAAAGGAGCGCCTGTGGGCATATGGTATGACACCGGGCATGCCATTATGATGGACCGTTTGGGTTTGTACGACAGTGTGGGGGAAATGGAAGGTCTGATGGATGATATTGTAGGTGTTCACATTCATGAGACCATCGGTCTGTCTGATCACTGGTGCCCTTATGTAAACAGCGGGAATATGGAATTCTATGATGCTTATCTGCCGATGATTGAACGGGCGCGGGTCAAGGTGTATGAGCTGAAGGCAGCTTGCCAGCCGGAAGAAATTGCTGAAAGTCATCGGCTGCTTATGGCCAAGTTGGCGCGTAGAGGGCAGGTCTGATGTTGAACGATGAAGACCGTAGGTTAGCTATGAAGTATGCTCCGCGCTTATTATTCGATCAGAACGAGCCATTTTTTCCGGTACGTCTCGGTATAACGGTGTTGCGGCAGGAGGAGGAGTCTCCTTCCTTCCGGCGCCGTCTAGCTGTGAACCATCCGGATGTGTTGACCGTTGTAGAATACGCGATTTATTACGATTATGATATTCAGCATTTATATGATCTGGAGCATGTGTGGGTTTATATCGGTAGAGACGGGGAAGTGGTGGATGCCGAAGCGAGCTTTCACGGGAAATTCCTTAAAGCGCTGCTGCGCGGGGGCAGCAATCTAAGCGGGACACGGGTAGATCTATATGTCCAACCCGGCAAGCATGCTCTTGCCCCGTTCCCTGAAGTCTTTGAGCTGTTACCGGGATTCGCATCCAGTACACAGGATGGAGCAGGTGCGGAGGGTCTGATTTATGGCGACTTTTTTCACGGCATTCTGGCGTCCGATGGAGAAACTGACTGTCTTGTCCACCGTTATCTGCAAACCTGCCGGTTCACGCCTTCCCTGTCCTATTCGTGCTGGGAATATGCGGACCGGGAGGAATTGTTCGTTTCTTGGAATCAACTGTTCACGGAAATTCCTGACCGTATCCGACAAGAGCTGGCGCGGCTTCAGCTCCTGTTACCACCCAGACATTGAGCAGATTGTTAACATGGAGGGAAGTATAATGTACAAGCAACTGGTAGCCAGTAATGATAGAGCGGCAGTGGAGGGATTATCCCGGCAGGTGCTTGATCCGACGAGCCGCTATTATGGAGGGACAATAGATCCGGGTACTGGCGTTGCCTGGGTTAATCATACGACCGGCACACCAACCGATATGTGTTATTGGGGAGCGGCTCTGGTTAACCCGGATTCCGCATTCTACCGTGATGAGCTGCTGCTGGCCCGCCTGCTGCTGGCGACGGAGTTCGTGCTGCGTGCACAACATGAGGATGGCTCGATCTCTCCGGGCTGGACGAACTATCATTCTCCCCCGGATACAGCCTTTGTCATCGTCGGCTATGCTCAGCTATACCAACTGTTGGCGTCGCAGGATTGGGCGCCACTGCAACAGGTGCTTGATAATATGCTCTTGTTTCTTAAGCGAACTATTCCCGTCATGCTTACAGGGGGCTGTCACACGCCGAATCACCGTTGGGTATTGTGTGCAGCACTGGGGTTTCTGCATGAACTGTTCGGACTGGAGGAGGCTGTCCAACGGGCGGATCAGTGGTTGGCGGAAGGGATGGATATTACACCTGATGGAGAATGGACGGAGCGCAGCAACGGTATTTATAGTGCGGTCAGCGACATCATGCTGATTCATGCCGCTCGTCTGCTGGATCGGCCGCAGTTGCTGGAGCCAGTTCGTCTGAATTTACACATGATGGTCTATTTGGTGCATCCTAAGGGCGAAGTTGTGACCGATTATTCTGGGCGCCAGGATCTGGGGAGCTTTCACGACCTGTCTCCATATTATTTACCGTACGCTATTCTGGCCCGTTCCGATAAGGAGCCATTGTTTGCGGGGATGGCCGAATGGGCAGGCAGAGCACTGGAAAATCCGGGGGTCTGCTCTGTCAACGTACTTGTACGTATGCTGCTGGAGCCGGAGCTTCAGCAACCTTTTGAAGATTCGGCAGCTCTGCCTGTAAAATATGAGAAAATACTGAACGGCGATTTTCCGCGACACGGCTATCTGCAGGATATGGAGAAGTCCGGCCATCAAGGGCGAATTTACCACAGCCGGCTGCATACTGATTTCGGAGCACCGGTTGCGCGTTACAGGGACGGGAACACTAGCGTGACCTTAATCACGGAGACGCCGTCTTTTTTTGCACTCCGTCACGGTGCCGTCAGGCTGCTTGCAGTGCAACTGGCTTCTTACTTTAATCCGGGATATGTCCCGATGCAGAAAATGATCAAACTACCTGACGGATACCACCTGTCAGGAGAACAAAAGAAGGGTTATTACGGTCCTGTAGAAGGTGAACTGCTTCCGCAAACATCTGGGGAGCCAGTAAGCCCTTGGTATCTGCTACCGCATCAGAGCCGCGCACTTACGCATGAACAGACATTCCGCGTGGAGATGGAGGTTCAACGCACGGACAGAGGGTGGACCCTCCGGTTGCATGCTGAGGAACCTACAGAGGTTATGACACAGCTGTCTTTTATTTTTGGACGGGAAGGATGTTTCACATCGGGTGAATTGCAGGCTGTCGGAGAGGACCATTATCTCTGGAACGGCGGTAACCTCCGCTATAGTTGTGAAGAGGACTGGATTGAACTGACAGGGGGCGAGCTTGGCCATCTGGCGGCTACGGTGCGTGAGGCGAAGCTACAGGATAACTGCAAGGCGGTGTTGGTCAATTTTATGACCCCGTTCGATAAGACGATTACGATCACTCTATCTCCTTCCATGATAAGAGAGTAACCTTTGCAACAATTTACAATTTAGCAGACGTTGACGTTACACCTCAGTCTTAGAGTAATAAGCCTTATTAAAAAACCTTCCATTAGAAGCAAACCTGGAGTTATCAGGTCTAATGGGAGGTTTTGTTATGCATCTGCTAAGCATAGACTCACCAGATTTTAACCGTGCATAATGGTATAAGTAAGAAATCCGGGGGCACCAGCCGTCAGAAATTCAAACATTCTCCGAAGCCGTGACTGTCAGCTTTTATAAAATTTCCTTTAGTTTGGTTTACATAGGCACTTTTTTCGGTGGTCAAGTGTTATAGAGATATAAAGGTTAAGGAGGTGCTTACATCGCCACAGGATTCGCTAGACTCGACAGAGTTGGAAGAGCTAATCGTTAGGATTCAAAAGGGAGATTCCGAGCAGTATGCTTTAATTGTCAGGTCATTCCAAAAGCCGATCTATCGATATTGCTATCGTTTGTTAGAAAACAAGCAGGATGCGGAGGACGCGGTTCAGGATATTTTGGTAAAGGGTTATCAATCTATCCGGCAATACAAATCGCAAATGCATTTCTCGGCATGGCTCTATCGTATCGCATATCATCATTGCTTAAATCTGCTGCGCAGGCGTCGTCTGCATAAGCAAGTCATGCGTATTTTTCGTCCGGAAGTACTGTCTGCAAGTCCTGAACAGGAGCTGGATGCTCGGTTGTACAGTCCTTCATTGTCTGCAGCTTTAGCGCGATTGTCGCTTGAGGAGAGAAACATACTTATTCTGCGGGTGTTTGAGGAACAAACTTATGCTGAGATAAGTGAGATTCTAGGGGTCAGTCCCAATGCGCTAACTAAAAGAATGAATCGGATCAAGCTAAAGGTTCAGGAAGCTATGAAGTCAGAGGAGGAGATCATATGGAAAGAAACAAAATCAGCAATGAATACCAAGATATAATTTATGCCTCGGCGGGCAATGAACTTTTGGATGAGGTAGATGTAGAAGATAAGGTCATGGGGCGTATTACTGGCATAACAGGTCGAAAGCGATCGTTCTCGCTGAGGGTGATGAATAAAACAACGGCAGTGGCCAGTATGTTAACGCTGTTTCTGCTGATTTCTGTGACTGCGTATGCTGCGTCTGAATATATCCAAATCCGCAATAGTGAAGGAGTAGTGAAGGTCCAACATGTTGCGCCGACTGAATCTGCAGAAAGGGCTTCTTATGATAAATATGCGCAGCAAGCAGAAGAGTTCGCTAAACCGGGTGAATTGATCGCCTATCTTGTGAAAAATAAAGCAGGTGCAGCAGGCTTGGCGACAGAATTGCAGTTTAAGTATAAAGAGCAGCGGATAGATGCGTATTCTGATTTTTTAAAAGAAATCAAAAGAACAGGGGCGCCAATGCTTCCCGAAACGGCAGCGGGGTACGCTTTTAAATATGGTGTAATCCATCCTAATTCTCCGACTACGGATACAGCTAAGGGAAGTTCTCTGTATAAGGAAACATTAAATGATCTTACTGCTCAGGCAAATAAGGATAAGGGGACCCGCAATTTGTTTATGAAGGCTATACCGTGGTCCGAGCCAGGGGGGCTAAGTGTAACTTATTCGAAGAACAATGCTTTTATAGGGATCTCAGCAACGCTCATGCATGGCGGTAAGGTTTTCGTGGAACAAACGCCTGAGAATCAAGCTAATAAGCTCACAGTCGCAGGCACAGAAGTTATCTATAACAAGGTAGTAAGGGAAGAAGTCAGCTATGATTATCTGAACTGGTATAACGAGAAGCAGGATGCGTATTATACACTCACCAGCTATGGAGATAAGATTTTGACCCAGGAGCAATTTTTACAGCTGGCTGAGGAGCTATTGAAGTAGAGTTTTGAAGTTTGAAGTTTGAAGTTAGTAGTTAGTAGTTAGTAGTGCGTAGTGCGTAGTGCGTAGTGCGTAGTGTGTAGTTTGAAGGTGCATGCGCTAAGTTAGTTGTATTATGTGCAATTAAAGTTCACCAATAGCTGTATATAGGCCCTTTAGTTGTATTTGATGCAGCTATTACTGGTTAGATTAGTGGAAATAGAAGTTTTTACGGATTTTAGTTGTAGAGAATGCAATTAGAGAAGAGGCTATGAGCGGATCAGAAATAAATAAGTGTATAAAATACAGTTAAATCGTATGCAAGGAAGGCAGCAATTGGATCCAGATATAAAAAAAGGTATCCCCAAAGCGAGAGCTGTAGGGATACCTTCTTTATATTCTTATGTCTTCGAAAATTCGAAGAGCGTTAGCCTTCTAGCAGTAGTGCTTCCGGATCTTCCAGCAATTCCTTCACTTTGACCAGGAAGCTTACCGCTTCAGAGCCGTCAACGATCCGGTGATCATAGGAAAGGGCGATGTACATCATTGGACGGTTTACGGTTCTTTCTTCGTCCAGCGCGATCGGACGCAGTTGGATCTTATGCATCCCTAGAATACCCACCTGTGGTGTATTCAGAATCGGTGTGGATAACAAGGAGCCGAATACGCCACCGTTGGTGATGGTGAATGTTCCGCCTTGCAGCTCGGAGAGGCTGAGCGTATTGGCACGTGCTTTGGAAGCGAGCTCGCCAATCTGGCGCTCGATTTCCGGGAAGCTGAGCCGATCCGCATCACGGACTACGGGAACTACAAGTCCTTCTTTCGCTGCAACAGCAATACCGATGTCGTAGAATTTCTTAACGACCAGATCTTCACCGTCGATTTCGGCGTTCAGCAGTGGATAGGTTTTAAGCGCACCGATCACGGCTTTGGTGAAGAAGGACATGAAGCCTAGTCCAACTTCATGTTTCTCTTTAAATGCATCCTTGCGGCGCTTGCGGATGTCGAGGATCGCTGTCATGTCCACCTCGTTGAAGGTGGTAAGCATGGCCGCGGTCTGCTGCGCTTCGACCAAGCGGCTGGCAATCGTGAGCCGTCTGCGTGACATGCGCTTGCGCTCCACGTTTTTGCCCTCGTCCGGCGTGGCTTTGCCCGCTGCCGGCTTCGCTGGCTCCGGCTTGCCTTGCGGCGCCGGAGCTACCGGTGCAGCGGCCTGCGGTGCTGCTGCACCATGACCGGACACATCGGCCTGACCAATCCGGCCGATAGGATCACGGGCGCTAACCTCGCCGAGGTCGATGCCGCGCTCCCGTGCCAGCTTGCGTGCGCCCGGCGATGCCAAGGCAGCGTGGCTGTCGCCACCTGCTGCAGGCACTTCGGGCGCAGCTACAGGCGCGGCGGCTGCTACTGCGTTGCCGCCTGCCGGAGCCGCTTTAGGCGCTTCGGCTTCGCTTGCAGCGGCCCGCGGCGTACTGCCGCTTGCGGCTCCAATGATGCCGATGGCTTCGCCAACGGCTACGTTCTCGCCCGCTTGACGCAGGATGGTGGAGATGACACCCTCCACCTCTGCACTAATTTCCAGATTGACTTTATCCGTTTCCAGCTCAGCGAGCACATCGCCTTGACCTACCGTGTCGCCTTCTTTAACCAGCCATTTGTAGATGGTTCCTTCGGATATGGATTCTCCCAGATCGGGTACTAAGATTTCTGACACAGGCCGTTTCCTCCCCAAACATAATGGTTTACGCTATTGTGATACCGTCCTCTTAAGAGGACGGTACAGCCGCTTGTACGTTCGAATTTGATTTTAGGGCTTCTGTTACAATTCTACGTTGTTCGAAGCTATGCACATCTGCATAACCACTGGCCGGGCTGGAACGTTCCGGACGGCCGATATATCTTACGCCGGCATTTTTCGGTGCGATGGCGCGTAACCGAGGCTCACTATAGCTCCAGCCGCCCATATTTTTCGGCTCTTCTTGCACCCAGACAATTTCCTGAAGGGAGCTGAAGGAGTTTAAATGTTCGCTTAGCTCCTGTTCCGGGAACGGATAAAGCTGCTCTAGGCGAAGAACATGCAGCCATGACCAATCCTTATCCGGTGCTGCTTCCAGTTCTGTTTGGATGTCGATAGCGACTTTACCGCTGCAGACTACGAGCCGTTTAACTTCACTTGGTTTCTGGCCAAGCAAAGATTCAGCTAATACAGGCTTGAATTGTCCTGAAGCCAGCTCGGTTCCGGCAGAAGTGCTGCGCGTATTCCGAATGAGACTTTTCGGCGTCATAATGACTAGCGGTCTAGCATCTTCCTGCCCGCATAACGCTGCTTGGCGCCGCAGCAGATGGAAATATTGCGAAGCGGTAGTCAGGTTAGCGACCGTCCAGTTCTCCTCAGCGGATAGCTGCAAGAACCGTTCCAGCCTACCGCTGGAGTGCTCAGGTCCCTGTCCTTCGTAGCCATGCGGCAGCATGATGACGAGATTGCTGCGCTGTGTCCATTTGGCGCGTCCAGCGGCAATGAACTGGTCAAAAATAACCTGACCCGCATTGGCGAAATCACCATACTGTGCTTCCCAGATTACGAAGGTTTCCGGTGCAAACACATTATAACCATATTCAAAGCCTAATACTGATGCCTCTGACAATGGACTGTTGTATACGCCAAAGGAGGCACGGGAATCGCTTAGCTGATGTAGCGGAGAGAATAAATCTCCTGTTTTACTGTCGTGCAGCACCAGATGGCGATGTGCGAAGGTTCCGCGCTGGGCATCTTGACCGCTCAGTCGGATGGGCGTTCCATTTTTCAGAATGGTAGCGAAGGCTAATGTTTCAGCTAGTGCCCAGTCGACCTTTTCACCCTCATTCAGTGCATCTTTACGACGTTGTAAAATGCGCTCCAGCTTCGGATAAACCTGGAATCCAGCAGGAACCGTCAACAGTTCACGATTGATCTCCTGCAGGCTGGAGATGGATACCGCTGTAGTGTTTGCCGCTGCGCGGTCCGTTTGTAGAGGAATGAAGGCTTTGGGTTCTTTTTTCTTATGATTGCCTTCCTTCATATTATCGTACGCACGCTGCAATACGCTTTCTGCTTCAGCATTCATCTTTTGTACGTCTTCGGCGGTAAGAACCTTTTCGTTTTTCAGTCTCTCTGCATAAACCTTGTAGACGGTTGGATGATTGCGAACCTTACCGTAGACAATAGGTTGTGTGGTTTCAGGATCATCCATTTCGTTATGACCATGACGGCGGTAGCCGATGAGATCAATTACGAAATCTTTTTTGAATTGATGGCGGTATGCGCTAGCTAAACGTACAGCTGCTACGCAGGCCTCTGGGTCATCAGCGTTGACATGGACTATTGGGATTTCATACCCTTTGGCGATGTCACTCGCATAATGCGTAGAACGGGAATCTTCACTTTCAGTCGTAAAACCAATTCGGTTATTAACAATGATATGGATCGTCCCACCATTTTGATAACCTTGAAGTTTGCCGATATTAAGCGTTTCTGCAACAATTCCTTCACCTGGAAAAGCAGCATCGCCATGCATCAGCACCGCCATAGCTTTACTGGTATCAATCTTCGGCAGTCCTGCAGTGCTCCGATCTTCTTGTGCGGCACGAGTGAAACCTTCCACGACAGGATTGACGAATTCCAAGTGACTTGGGTTATTCGCTAGTGTTATTCTTGTGCGTACGGTTTCTCCTTCACGGACAGCACGGTCTGCACCGAGATGGTATTTCACATCACCTGTCCAACCATAGTTAATGCCTGTGGAGCCTTCGGAAGGGAAAAGCTCCTTGTTCGGAGAATGATGAAACTCTGAAAATATGATATCATAAGGTTTGCCCAAAATATGTGCAAGAACGTTGAGGCGGCCGCGATGCGCCATGCCCATCAAAATATGCTCCGCACCGTCATGTGCAGCAGCACGTACGATTTCATCTAACATCGGCACAAGAGCATCATTGCCTTCAAGACTGAAACGCTTCTGACCTACAAAAGTCTTGTGGAGGAAGGTTTCAAATTGCTCTACCTGAATCAGACGGTTCAGGAGCTCTTTGCGTTCTGTATTATTTAGGGGTGCTGGTGAGCTGGTGGATTCTGCCTGTCTATTTAGCCATTGCAGTTCTTTTTCTTCATGCACATGCCCGAATTCATAGGCGATGGTCTTGGTGTATGCCTGACGCATACGTTGCACGGCATCCCATCCGGTATGCACATCATTCGGTGCATTTTCCCATATAAGCGTGGCAGGCAGTGCGATCAGGTCTTCGCGGGTCAGCCCATAGGTTTCAAGCTCAAGATATTTTGCCATGGGATTCTGATCGCGTACCAGCGGATCAATTTCAGCGGCCATATGACCATATATACGAATATTGGCGATTAGCTTGGAAGCTCTTACTGCTTTTCTAAGCCATTCGGTGTCTCCCGAGATGCGCGGCTGAGGAGCCGGTTCGCTATCCGGAGTTAGGGGAGGAGGTCCCGAATTTGTAAAAAGCTCGCGATAATTATTTTCTACGGTGGAGGGATCTTTCACAAACTGTTCATATCTTTCTTGAATGTAGCCTAAATTGGGTCCGTAATACTTACTCCAAATGGATTCGTTATAGGGCTCTTTGGCTGCCATGAATACATCCTCCTTAACGGATGAACTCCATACGTGACATTTTGTGTCAACGCTTACTGGAGCTGTGATGATTGCGGTTTCATTTCTCATCTTATTGTGCTACTTTCGGCCACTGTAATCAATTCATTCTTTCGTCCAATACGTTCGCAAAATGGTATGGGTTAGCTTGTTCTAATGAAAAGAAGGGTGTTTCTTCTCATTACCCATTCTAAAGGCCTATTAAAATGATTCTATTATCCTTATTTTTAACTATTAGGTCAGTAAATATTTATTTTGCTAGTACAATTTATTTTATGTAACGGACGAGTATCGTGATAATCGGACAAGATCTTTGAAAAAAAATCTTTTATTTTTCGTTTTTAAAATAGAAAGTAACCAGGAATCGACACACTTTTCCGCTTTCTTTTTGTATAATGTTATTGCAGATAGTAATTTTATAGTTTTTTAAGCAGATCCTTTCGTGAAAAGGGTCCAGTAAAAGGTAAACTTGCCGAAAGGCAGGGGCACAAAGTCGCGGGTCTAAGGTAGAGATACTATGACAGCCGGATTGCCTGGGGACGTAAAATCTTAGGGGGAGATTTTTTGGAAAAGTCCAACCAGGGTAGCAACAGAGAACAGCAGTTTATTGATCTGGATCAAGAGTGGGTACATTTATTATTAGCAGCTAAGAAGGCTGGCATTAAGGCAGATGAAATCCGCCAGTTCTTTCATGAGAAAACTGTGCAGATCGTGCAGTAATACATTAGAGGGGTTACATATCGAAAAAGGGCACAGCGGTTCTTCGCTGTGTCCTTTTTCGATATGATTTAGTAGAAGAGAGGATCGTACCAGATTAGTAGGAAGTATTAATCCTTTTGATCGAGCTTCCATTTCTGATAGTCCAGAAATTCTTTGAATTCGCGTTTGCTAATGCCTGAGTCCATAGCTTCCTGCACCAATCGGAACCATTCCGAATCTAAATGTGATTCCTCTGCATCATTGGGTTCTCCATAGAGTAGGGCATGAATGGATACCTGAAGCGCGTCAGCGATTTTTTCGATAAACTGGATGGATGGATTGGATTGGATGTTTCTCTCCACGTTGCTAAGATACGACTTAGCCACATCTGCTCTGTCCGCAAGCTCAGATAGGGAGAAACCCTTGTCTAGGCGGAGCTGCTGGATACGTTGGCCCATATTCTGTGGCACTATGCTGACGCCCCTCCGTAATTTTTGTTATTAGTATAGCAAATATCAATAAATCGGACAAAGTTTATTGTAAAGAGAAGAGCAGCAATCTGCTTATCCGTGACCGGATTCAGGATCTGCTGCTCTTCGAGTATTTTATTAAATTACTTTATTGATCTTAGTAGTCTTTTTTCGCACCTTGTTTAGCTACGAAATCCCAAGTCAGTGTTAAGCTATCGCCTTGGAAAATATTTTGATCTTGGTTATTTTCCACAAATTCGAATTGGACGGAGAAGCTGTCGTTGGTACCGGCTTTAATACCGGATGCTTCGGTAAAGAGTTGATCCCAACCTGTATTTTTTACGAGATCCGGATGCTGACTTTTTAAAGCAGCAAGTGTAGTCTCATAAACTACATTTTCAGGAGAGACGATAGGTACTCCTTTATCATTATTTCTAAGGAATTTAACTTTAATGAACTCGGCTAAATCCAGGTAGTTATCTCCTTTAGCATCCGTGATTTGAGTCGATGTATTCAGAATAATAGATCCGATATCGAGCGAACCATCGTTTTTCAATTTGAAGGATTTAGTTACAGTATCACCTGGTTTCAGGTTAGGAATATTAACGATGACAGAAGGGTCGGAGTTCAGATCGAGCGTGCCCGCTGCGAATGTAGCTGTGCTTTGCGCAGTGTCGCTAAAGTATGCGAAGGTTCCTCCGCCGATTAATGATAAACCCAGTGCTGCAGATGCTACGCCAAGACCCAATGTTTTCTTGATACCCATAATAAAATTCCTCCTCAAATTTGTGTTTGAATTTTTTATAAAATTTATATATTGTATCTTCCGGTTCGTAAGCGGAAGTGGACAATCAACTTAGGGCTGTGTTTCTGTTGGGGGCGGTGAGGCTGGCAGTAGGGCAGCATTTTTCTTTTCTAATGCAGCTACAGCCTTCCAAGAGGTATACAGAGCATAGAGCAGAAGCATCAAGCCAGGCACGATCATGAGGACAACACTTCCAGCTTTGGAAACCGCGAAATTCATAGCGTAACCGACATAGGGTACAGTGACCCCGGTATACTGAGCTACAACATTCACAGAACTGGTAGGGTTCATGTCGGGCGCATCGTTGTTATCGCCTTTAGTACGATAAACAGCTTCACCAGTAGCGTTATTGACGGTCGCTTCTACAATCCGGTGAGTAATGAGCAGATTATCTTCATTCCTAAAGGTGATGACATCGCCTGGTTTGAAACGATTCATATCCCCTCCGGGTTTTAATGCGACAATTGAGCCTGTCTGAATTCCTGGTTCCATCGATCCTGAGAGTACGGTTTTGATCTCATATCCGAAGAAAGCAGGTTCACCGCCGGAGGCCTTGGATAACACTACGGCTGCCACCAGCAGAATAAAGATCACAAGCATTAAGCTCGATAGGGTATTATTGATAATTTTTTTAATTCGCATCTTATTCTCCACCTTTCTCAGGTTGAGGGTCCGAAGGAGCTTGGGTTGCTACCGGCGGGGTAGTCGTACTGTCTTCCGCCTTTGGCGTCTCTTGTGGAGCCTCTTGCTGAGGGACATCTTTTGGAATTGTGAGCTCTTCGTCAATTTCCGGCTTAACCGGATCAGTGGCTGGGGCTTCAGGTTGTTCTTTATTTGGGGCTTCCGGAGCAGTTTCGCCTGATGTTGGAGGGGTTGCCTCAGCTTTCGCTTTATCCTCGGCTTCTTGTTGCTTTTTCTCCTCAGCCAAACGTTCTTCTTCTTTTTTCGCTTCTTCTTCTTTCTTTGCTTGCTCTTCTTCTAGCCGAGCTTTTTCAAGCTCTTCTAGTTTTTGCTCGCGAGTCTGACTGATCAATTGGAGTTTATCTTGAAGGGTAGTGATACCTGAGGTTGCCGATTCTTTATGGTTAGTCAATTCGGTATTTAGAGCTTCATAAGATGAGGTGAGGTCGCTAGAGATCACGCCGTCTGGTTGAGTGAAGGTAATCAGGAATGGCAGTGGCTGTGGGAACTCTCCTTCGCGTAATTCAAGTTGTCCATAAACATCACTGGTAACTACCGAAGCGAATGGAAGACCGACATCGTGTATGGAGGTTAAGTAACTAATAACTCCATTTAAGGAAGCATTCAAGGATTCCGAGATCACACCGCTTTGATTCAGGCTGCTTTGTAAATCTCTGAAAAATTGCTCGTCCTTGATTTCTAGACAGTTGGAATCTAGAGAAGTCATATATCCTCCTATCTGGAAGAGTAAGGCTGCTGCTGCACTTAGCTCATTGTGGATTTGATTCCAAATTTGGCTGTTAGCCGCCAGTTGCTCGTTAACGCTATCTATTTGGGATTGAAGCGCCGCTATTTGCGAAGAAATCTCTTCTGCAGCGACATCAAGCTCTTCCAGCGACATCCCTTCTATTCCCGAAACGTCCGAGTAGTTAGCTGATGAGGAAAAGGGCTGTAGTGATTCTTTTAAAGTGAGCGCTCGATTAACATGCTCTTTGAACTCTGTAAGCAGTGCCTTGATCGAATTCGGAAATACTTCGCAAAAGCTAATCGTGCTAGTGGTTTGCGTAGCGGCTCCAAAGCCTCCATAGGTACCACCAACTTGCTGCGAGGTATATAGAAATAAGACGGAGACAGCCATTCCTGATTGCAGTATACGTAATCCGATTTTCCTGTTTCTTCTAGGTCTTCTCCTTGCTGATCTGGGACTCAGAGGAATACCTCCCCTCAATGTCTGTTTCTTTGGTTCGTTATTATCGTTCTTTATTAAGAACAACTTCTGTAATGAATCATACATGGAATAAATCAAAAAGAAAACTGCCAATAACGCGCATTTGTACTCTATAAAGAACGAAAATGATAATTTATCTCTAAATAACTCCATATATCGCTCGATTACTAAATATATTCGCAATAAAGAACGATAAGTTAGAGTGATTCGCAAAAAAATACCCGGCTCGCAGTAGTAACGCGAGCCGGGTATAAGCGGAGTAATGAAGTTGAGAATATAAATGTATATGTTACGGAAGTTTTGAACCGCGTGAACTAACATACAGGTCATACCATTCTTTACGGCTAAGCTCCAGCTTGTCCGCATCGGCACAGGCAGTAATACGCTTCGGATTCACAGTTCCAATAACAGGCTGAATGGCAGCTGGATGTGTCATTAGCCAAGCCAGTACAATGGCTTCGGGTGTTGTTCCTTTTTCATCTGCGAGCTGTTGGACCATAGCTGCTGTTTGGACGATATTCTCCGGTTGATCCTCTAATGAACGCCCGCTAAATAGACCTTGGGCGAGTGGCCCCCAAGCTTGAAGCTGAATGTTCTCCATTCGACAATGTTCAAGGGTTCCCTCAGGGAAGATAATATCCTTCCAGGGTTCACGATTTACACTGATTCCAGCATCCACCCAGCTGATCTTAGCCAAGCTCATATGCAGCTGGTTTACGATAAAAGGTTCATCGCAATAAGTCTGCAGCAGCTTGATCTGAGCGGCGCTCATATTGGAAACCCCGAAATGACGAACCTTACCAGCGGCCTTCAGTTGATGTAATGCGGAGGCTACTTCCTCGGGATCCATTAAGGGATCAGGTCTATGCAGTAGAAGAATATCAATGTATTCGGTCCCAAGTCGTGACAATATTCCATCTACACTGTTCAGAATATGTTGGCCAGAGAAATCAAACGTATTAGTGCTGTCTCCAGGCTCCATTAGCTTAATTCCACATTTAGATTGAATTATGATTTCTTCACGTAGTCTTGGACGATCCTTAAAAATCTGACCGAATACCTTCTCCGCCTTCCCACGAGTATAGATATCTGCATGATCAAACATGTTGATGCCGATGGAAAGGGCGGCATCAACCGCTTCATGTCCCTGTTTAACATTCTCCGCAGTAATCGGCTCATGGTCCCAGTCACCGCCTAGCCCCATGCAGCCTAAAGCAATGCGGCTTGCGGGAATCCCGCGCTTGTTTAAAGGTAACGCTTTCAACAATGTGATTCCTCCTTGGAAATTATGATTGCGTACTTGTAGATATTGTACACTCTCAGAAGCCCGTATGGTATTTTTTGTCGCTGGAAGAGCGGTGTTTGGTCTCCTCTTTGTTCTTTTCCTCTTGCTTTTCCAGCGTTAAATCTTCCATCGGAATCGGGTCTACATTCTGCTCACTTTCATGAAGATCAAATAGACTTTCTTTTTCTGTTGGATATTGTTCCGGGTGATCACGTTTGTCACTATTCAGCTGATGTTTTTCTTGGGTCATTTTTACCGCCTCGCCTTCCTTTGAGATTTAATGGATATTGTGCTCGTTAATAAACGTATTTTGACTCCCTTAAACAGAAAAAGAGGCCATTAGGCCTCTAAATTCAACGGTGACCCTATGTCTTTTAGCTTGCGTGCTACAACATCATCGTATAGGCGCTGCAGCCATTTCAGCTCAGTCAGGGTGTGCTCATATGTACCGTACATTAGATGCAGGGCAGAACGAGGCACGATGGAGATATGCTCCTCGTATACCTGATAAGCCAGATTAACCTGATGTTCTGTTTCCCGGAGGCGTTCCTCGAGCAGCTTCTCAACCTTGCTCTGATCGATATGACGGGACATAGCCAGGGCCATATACATCGGATGATAGAAGGGTTCGTTTTTCTTAATTTGTTGCAGGATAAGCTGTTCGAATAAAGCTTTACCTTGCTCCGTTATGGCATAGATTGTTTTGTCCGGCCGATCACTGCTGCGGATGACCTCTAAAGCTTCTATATAACCATCTTGTGCAAGCTTATCCACAGCATAATAGAGTGATCCCATCTGCAGCTTCGTGATCCGGTCCATGGAACGTTCCTTCATCACTAATGTGATTTCATAGGGATGCATGTTCCGCTCCAGCAGTAAACCTAAAATGGCTAATTTCATGGACATAATGGTTACCTTTTGCCCTCAGACGCCTGAACAGCTTTAGCAGGAATGGTAAGACGGTCTTTTGGCATGAGCAGTACAAAGACTAGACCGAGCAGTGCAGGAATCAAAGCCCACATAAAGGTTTGGGCAATAGAGGTGGATAACGCACTTGATATTTTCTCTAATATTTCAGCAGGGATCTTCGCTCTTGCTTCAGGTGTTAACGCAGCGCGTGGATCTCCGAAAGCTGCTGACTGTTCACTACCGCCAAAAGCATCGCTTAGACTGTTAGTAAAGCTATTCCGCTGAATAATCCCGAAGATCGTAATTCCCAGCGTCATTCCAAGGGAGCGCATGAAGGTACTGGTTGATGTTGCCGACCCCCGTTGGCGCATATCGAAATTATGGATAGCTGCCATGCTCAGCACGGAGAAGGAAAAGCCTACGCCGAACCCAGTCAGAGCCATAAATACATTAAGCATGAGGCGGGAGGTATCTGGTGATAAAGTGCTTAGGCTGTAGACCCCTGCGACAAAGCAGACTGCGGATAGGATCATAATGTTGCGGAAGCTGGTTTTTGTTGTAAGCAGCCCCCCGGTCTGACTGCCAACGACCGTACCGATCATCATCGGCATAAGGATCAGCCCTGAGTTCGTAGCTGAGCCGCCAAATACACCCTGCACAAAGATAGGAATGTAAATAGTAGCTACGATAAAAGCAGAGCCATAAAATAGGCTGGTCACGCTGCTTGTTGCAAACAACCGTTTGCGGAACATAGCGAACGAGATCACAGGTTCAGCAGCTACTCTCTCAATAAGGATAAACGCCAGCAAGAGAACAGCAAAACCTACGAATAAGCCAAGGATGGCACTGGAATCCCAAGCATATTGATTACCACCAAGTTCCAGAGCGAACATTAGGCAGATAATCGCGCCAACTAGAGTGAAGGCTCCGCCCCAGTCAATGCGCTGTTTAGCGTGGGAGATCGACTCCTTATAAGAAGTTGCAATCAGGAACAGTGCAATAATTCCTAGAGGCAGGTTAATGTAGAATACCCACTGCCAACCAACATAGTCGGTAATATAGGCACCGAGTAAAGGTCCAAGTACACTGGAGATTCCGAAGACGGCTCCAAAGAGACCGGTCAATTTCCCTCTTTTTTCAGGCGGGTAAATGTCGAAAACGATGGTGAAGGCGATTGGCATTAGTGCACCGCCGCCGATCCCTTGAATGGCACGGTAAATACTGAGCTGTGTGATACTGGTGGCAGTACCGCACAGAGCCGAGCCAATCAGGAATACAATCAATCCGAAAATGAAAAAACGTTTACGTCCATACATATCAGAGAGCTTGCCGAAGATAGGGGTTCCGGCCATTACCATTACCATGTAAGCGGAGGTGACCCATACGATTTTATCCAGACCGCCAAGATCTGAGACTATCGTTCCCATAGCTGAAGCTACAATGGTATTGTCCATTGCGGACATAAGAATACCAAGCAGCAGGCCAACCACTACGAGTTTAAGATTACTTTCTTTAGTATGCATGCTTCGCAGCTCCTTTTTCTTAATAGTGATAGTGATAGTTCTGTTCGAAAAATGTTCATAATTAGAAGCAAAATTTATTATATTCAAATTTGAATAGGGAGGCAATAGTTTTTTTAAAAAAATAGAGATGTATAGCCAACCGTAGAAGAATACGGCGGTAATATAGGGACAAACTAACCGAGGAGATCATCTGTGGATGAATTAGGAATGCCTCTTGACATACCCTACTGGGGTATATTATATTATAACCAAGGAGGCTGATTCTTATGTCTACTGCCAAGAAAGAGCAAGCTGCAGAATCCTGCGACATAAATTGTCATTCTTCATCATCAGGAGAACGAAAAAGTCATCATTCGGCAGAATTCAAGAATAACTTGAATACGCGCCTCAACCGGATTGAAGGCCAGATCCGCGGGGTAAAGGGTATGATTGAGCGGGATACCTATTGTGATGATGTACTCAACCAGCTCGCGGCGGTACAGGCGGCGTTAAATGGTGTCGGTAAGATGCTGTTAGAAGGACATATGAAAAGTTGCATTGTTGAGCGAATCGAAGCTGGCGAACATGAGGTTATCGACGAGCTCCTAATTACGGTTAACAAATTAATGAAATAATAAGCTAATGCTTCTAGAGCATAGCTTCACAACATTTATTGGAGGTTATATTAATGTCAAACGCTACATTAAACGTTGAAGGAATGTCTTGTGGTCACTGTGTTAACTCTGTAGAGAAAGCCGTAGGCAATCTTGGAGCCACAGCTAAAGTTGATCTTGCTGCTAAGAAAGTTTCCGTCGAGTATGATGAGAACAAAGTAAGCCTTGGTGCGATTAAAGAAGCAATTGTAGATCAAGGGTATGACGTAGTTTAATTTGAAGCACAGTAATAAGGCTTGGAGTGATATGGGGAAGCTGCCCAAAGCTCCAATGCCTTTTCTTTTAGAAATTATCATACCCTATAGGGGTATGTGGAGGCGTGGAAATCATGGATAAAACCAAAACAACAGCTTCACCAAACGAACAGCAGGCAACTGTACAGATTACAGGTATGACCTGTTCCGCTTGTGCAACCCGAATTGAGAAGGGTTTGTCCCGGATGGACGGCGTATCTCGTGCGAATGTGAATCTAGCCTTGGAACAGGCTACTGTTGGATTTGATCCGACAGTATCAGGGTTGCCACAAATTGAAGATAAAATCCGTTCTCTTGGTTATGACACTATTAAAGAATCTGCGGATTTTGATATATCGGGGATGACCTGTGCTGCTTGTTCCTCACGGATTGAAAAAGTGTTGAGCCGTACACCGGGCATAGCAGCAGTTAATGTGAATTTGGCGCTGGAAACAGCACATGTAGAATATACACCCGGTAATATCAGTCCAAGGGAGATCATGGAGAAGGTAAGCAGTATCGGCTATAAAGCTTCTCTTAAAGAAGACCGCAAGGATCATGTGGATCGTCGTGGAAAAGAAATTCAGCATAAAAAGTGGAAATGGATCATTTCTGCAATTCTTTCGTTCCCATTGTTATGGGCGATGGCGGGTCATTTCTCCTTCACCGGCTGGATTCCAACACCGGATATATTTATGAATCCTTGGTTCCAGCTTGTGCTGGCTACCCCTGTGCAATTTATCATCGGTTGGCAGTTCTACGTCGGTGCTTATAAAGCCCTTCGTAACCGGAGTGCCAATATGGATGTGTTAGTCGTATTAGGGACGTCGGCAGCTTATTTCTACAGTCTTTATCTGACTATTGATTCCTTAAGCATGAAGGGAATGAATCATACTGTAGAAATGTATTATGAGACGAGTGCTGTACTCATTACACTTATCCTTGTCGGTAAATGGTTTGAGGCGCTGGCGAAAGGCCGTTCCTCTGACGCAATCAAAAGCTTAATGGGGCTTCAGGCAAAAACCGCCCTCGTAATTCGGGATGGGCAAGAAATGAATATCCCGACAGATGAAGTCATTCCTGGCGATATTGTACTGGTGAAACCCGGAACAAAGGTACCTGTGGATGGTGAGGTAGTCGAGGGATCTTCTTCTGTGGATGAGTCTATGTTGACCGGAGAGAGTATTCCTGTGGAGAAAAAAGCAGGGGATACCGTGATCGGTGCCACTATGAATAAGAATGGTATCTTGAGAATCAAAGCCAATAAAGTGGGTCGCGACACTGCGCTGGCTCAAATTATCCGAGTAGTGGAGGAAGCTCAAGGCTCCAAAGCTCCGATTCAGCGGATTGCCGATGTAATCTCAGGGATTTTTGTGCCGATTGTTGTGGGTATTGCCGTAATAACTTTTCTGATCTGGTATTTCTGGGCAGCCCCTGGCCAGTTCGCTGATGCCCTCGAAAAAGCCATTGCAGTGCTCGTAATCGCTTGTCCATGTGCGCTAGGTCTGGCAACGCCAACCTCCATTATGGCAGGATCGGGCCGGGCAGCAGAGCTTGGAATTCTCTTCAAGGGTGGGGAGCATTTAGAGGGAGCGCAAGGGATTCAGACCGTTGTACTAGATAAAACAGGTACAGTGACGAATGGTAAACCCGTGCTTACCGATGTTGTGACTACTACTGGAATTGCAGCTTATGGAAAAGAAAACGCGGAAAACCGATTGTTAGCTTTAACTGCAGCTGCTGAAAAGCTATCTGAGCATCCACTTGCGGAAGCTATTGTTGCTGGCGCTGCTGATAGAGGTTTGGCTTTGCCTACTGCTGAGCAGTTTGATAATGTGCCCGGACGTGGAATTATGGCCGTTGTCTCCGATCAGCAGGTTATGGTAGGCACGCGGCGGATGATGGAAGATCATCAGCTTGATATCACAGAATGGACTCCAATTATGAAGAAGCTGGAGGAGTCGGGGAAGACAGCTATGCTAGTAGCGGTAGAGAGTGAAATCGCTGGGATTGTGGCCGTTGCTGATACGATTAAACCGACCTCAAAAGCGGCTGTAGCCGCGCTCCATGATATGGGTATTGAAGTCGTAATGATCACTGGTGACAATAAAATTACAGCTGAGGCTATTGCGAAGCAGGCAGGGATCGAAAAAGTGTTAGCAGAGGTTCTGCCAGAGGGCAAAGCCGAAGAGGTTCGCAAGCTACAGCAAAATGGGACTAAGGTTGCCATGGTTGGGGATGGGATCAACGATGCTCCGGCACTGGCTACTGCCGATACGGGTATGGCGATTGGGACAGGAACGGATATAGCTATGGAAGCAGCAGATATTACGCTGATGCGCGGGGATTTGAAGAGTATTCCTGATGCGATTATGATGAGCCGCAAAACGATGAGAAATATTAAACAAAATTTGTTCTGGGCGCTTGCTTACAATACAATAGGAATACCGATTGCTGCACTTGGGTTTCTAGCCCCATGGCTGGCAGGAGCTGCGATGGCATTTAGCTCCGTGTCTGTTGTTTTGAATGCACTTCGGCTACAGCGGGTAAAGCTGTAATATCACTATCACTATTTAGGGAGTGGCCACAGTGCAAGTAAATAACGATACAATTTCTCTGTTAATGAAACATGCATCTGTCCGCAAGTTTCAGGATAAGCCAGTAAGTGAAGATCAGCTTAGCGCTATTATTGGAGCAGCTCAGATGGCTTCAACCTCAAGCAATGTTCAGGCTTATAGTGTTATTGCAGTTACTGACCCGGCACTAAAGACGGAGCTTGCGGGACTAGCGGGCAATCAGGCTTATATAGAACAATGCCCAGTATTTTTGGTCTGGTGCGCTGATCTGTATCGGCTGCGCGAGGTGACGAAACCTCATTTGCAGGGAGAGACTTCTTATGAAGATTCTGCTGAGAACCTGATTGTAGCTACCGTTGATGTTGCGCTTGCTGCACAGAATGCTGCAGTGGCTGCGGAATCACTAGGACTTGGAATTGTATATATCGGTGGAATCCGTAACCGGATCGCGGAGGTATCGGAATTGCTGGGACTGCCTGAATTGGTCTATCCGATATTCGGGATGTGTGTAGGTTATCCTGACGGAGCTTCGGGCCTGCGTCCGCGGCTTCCACTAGAGGCTGTTCTGCATCGTAATCGCTACAATGCGGAAACCACTGTGGAGCAGGTCAAAACTTACGATAAAGTCTCCTCAGACTATATGCGTGAGCGGACCCACGGCGCCAAAGACACCCCTTGGTCGGCCATTATGGCGGAGCGATTGGCACAGCCAACACGGCTGCATATGAAGGAGTTCCTGCTGGAAAAAGGATTCCTCCGGAGATAACTAAACTCTCTTCACCTAAAGAGGCTGCCTTATTAGTAGTTCATTCTACTGATGAACTGCACCCCGTCAAGTAGACAGCACAAAAAATAAAAGTAGTTTAAGCGGCCTTAGTCCTAAATTCAATGGGACTGAGGCCGTTTAGTTTTGCCTGTAACCGTTCGTTATTGTAAAAGTGAATGTAGGTATCAATATCTGTTTGGAGTTCTTCAAAGGTCTGGTAGGTATGTAAGTAGTACTTCTCACATTTCAATGTTCCCCAGAAGGATTCCATCGGCGAATTGTCAATGCAGCAGCCTACTCGGGACATGCTTTGCTTCAGTTCTGCATCGTCCAGCATCTTTTTAAAATGCAGAGAGGTATACTGAAAACCACGGTCGCTATGGAGTAAGGTTCGGCTCTCCGGTGCTGCCTTCAAAGCTAATTCCAGTGTGTTAAAAACTAGCGAATTATTATTGGAATGACCCAGAACGTAAGCAACAATCGACTTGTCATACAGATCTTTTATTGCACTTAAATACGCCTTCTTGCCGTTGCCGTATTTGAATTCCGTTACATCCGTTACCCATTTTTGGTTTGGAGCTTCAGCCTCAAAATTACGGTTCAGCACATTCTCTGCAACCTGCTGAGGCGTGGAGCCTACATACTTCTTTCTCTTTCTGCGGATGACTGATTGGATGCCTTGGCATCTCATCAGCCGGTACACTCGCTTTGCGTTAATAGATTTATCCATTTGTCTGCGCAAATGCAGGGTCAATTGGCGATACCCAAAGGTTCGTTCCACCTTCTCATACAAGAGGAGCATAGCCTCTGTCAGTTTCTCGTTGTCAGCCTCTCGAGAACTGGGTTTGCGATTCAACCATTTGTAATAACTTGACCGTGAAATCCCTGCGATGTCACACAAAAGCCGAATGGAGCAAGACTGTTCCTGCTGTACGGCCTGAATGGCCAGGTAGATGTTCACCTGGCGAATGGTCCTTAACGCCTCCTCCTTTCGAGTTCCTCTAACTTTTTTAGAAAAGCATTCTCCGCACGCAGGCGTGCATTCTCGTATTCCAGCTTTTGCATCGCGAGTTTGTGGCGATCTGCTTCCGTAAGTTCTTCAGGCGCTTTAGTGCGTCCTCTACCGTCTCGTAACGCCTCTTCACCACCAGCTTCGTACTTCTTTACCCAGCTATATACTTGTTGGTAAGACACGTGAAAATGGCTTGCCGTCTTCGCATAGTCTTCTCTGTTCGAAAGGCAGTACAGCACGATATTTATCCGTTCCTTCCAAGTGGTTACGCGTCCTTTGGTCATAGCTTTAGTTCCTCCTGAATGAGCTGTTAAGCTGTTGCTATGACCATTATACTTCCTAATCCAGTTGGCGAGTTGGGTTGAACTTGCAATCTTATACTTGCAGATGATTTGGTTTTGCGACAATCCTCCCTCGAGATAGTCCTTAACGGCATGGAGTTTAAGTTCTGCAGAATATGTACGATTGTAGCTTCGGACTTCCAGCCCTTCGTATCCATACAATTGATAACGTTGCCGCCACTTCACTAATGAGTTTTTGGATATTCCATACTTCCGGGTCGCAGTTTTCAAACCAATGTCGCCCCGTTCAATTTCTTGGAGAATCGTTAACTTTTCCAGTGCTGTAAACTTCTTTTGTTCCATAAAAATGCTCCCCATACAGCGACAGGTTTTTATTATTTCACCTGTCTACTATATGGGGAGCATATCACTGATAGGGCAGCCTCTTTTTTTTATTCGAAGCCAGGAAGGTGACAGTTGTCATCTTAAAGAAATGACAGTCCATACTAATGTCATGTCTTCTTTTTCCATATGATTGAAATAGATCAAACGCATTCGGAAGCGGAGGGATTACGTTATGGATAATATTATAGAAATGCACGGGGTCAGCAAAATATATAAGGATAAAAAGGCCGTAGATAATATCAGCTTTAACATTGCTAAAGGTTCGATTACAGCTATTCTGGGACCGAACGGAGCGGGTAAAACAACGGCATTAGGCATGCTGCTGGGGCTAATAGAGCCTACCGAGGGTACAGTGGAGTTGTTCGGTCATCATCCGAAGGATAAAGCAGTACGTGAAAAGACTGGAGCGATGCTGCAGGAGGTAAGTGTAATGGATCGGCTAAAGGTGCGGGAGATCATTGATCTGATCCGCAGCTATTATCCAAAGCCTATGGATATGGAGTTTCTAATTAAGGCTACTGGACTTGCGCCAGCCGATTTGAATAGATACGCCGAGAAGCTCTCGGGCGGTCAAAAGCGTAGTTTGGGCTTTGCGCTAGCCCTCGCGGGTAATCCGGAGCTGATCTTTTTCGATGAACCTACAGTCGGACTTGATATTACTTCCCGGCGGCGGTTCTGGGAAACGGTTCGTGGACTTGCGGAGCAAGGAAAAACGATTGTGTTCACGACCCATTATTTGCAGGAAGCAGAAGATATCGCGGATCGTATTCTATTATTCAGTAAAGGACACTTAGTTGCGGACGGAAGTCCAGATGAGATTAAATCGCGGATTGTGAAGCGTTCCGTGTCCTTCCTGCCTGTGGGTGATCGCTCGCAATTGCGCAGAAACCTGCTAGACCTAGCTGCTATAGAGGATTGTTATGAAAAAGATGGCCGCATTCACGTGACCACAGAGGATA
This sequence comes from Paenibacillus sp. FSL P2-0121, assembly GCF_037975345.1. Classification (NCBI taxonomy): domain Bacteria; kingdom Bacillati; phylum Bacillota; class Bacilli; order Caryophanales; family Paenibacillaceae; genus Paenibacillus; species Paenibacillus sp. FSL P2-0121. The sequence continues at coordinate 447,474 of NZ_CP150245.1, forward strand.
CAGATGAGGCGCTTAAAGCGATTTTTGTGGCTGGACTTCCTGTGAAAGATGTTCGAATTGATCAGGGACGTTTGGATGAGGCTTTTGAACAATTGACCATGAACCAAGAGGAGGTTGTCTAACCATGAGACTAATTACTGTACAGTGTAAAGCGGAAATGCTGCGGATCATCCGTAATCCCTATTATGTGTTCTGGTCTTTGCTCATGCCCATCATGTTCTATTTCATCTTCACCCGGGTGGTCAATACAGGTAGCGATGACCTAACGTGGCGTGCTCATTATTTAATGTCTATGGCGACCTTCAGTGTAATGGGCTCAGCCATTATGACGCTTGGCATCCGGTTGGTGCAAGAACGAACACAAGGCTGGACCACCTTTATTCGGATTACACCGCTGCCGGGATCGATCTATTTTTTCGGAAAAATGTTCGGACAGACGATGATGCATCTGTTTTCGGTCATTTGTATTTTTATCGCAGGCTATTTAATCAATGGCGTCTCTTTATCCGTAGGTCAATGGGTGCTTAGCGGGCTGTGGATCCTGATCGGTTCTCTACCATTTTTAGCGATTGGTACGCTTGTAGGTGCTATGAAACGGGTGGATACAGCCAGTGGAGTCAGCAACGTGATTTATATGGCTCTTGCTGTAGCAGGAGGCATGTGGATGCCGATTGAGATACTGCCACGATTAATGCAGCGGATTGGTCATTGGTTGCCTTCCTATAACTATGGGAATGGAGCCTGGGAAATCGTTCGTGGCTCAGCTCCGACATGGAGTAATGTCTTGATTTTACTCGGATATTTGGTAGTTTTTATGTTACTATCGGTCTATATTCGAAAAAAACAGGAAGCGGTGTGAATGAATGGCTGAGCGTGCGAAGTTCCGGTTATTTCCACAAAAACAGGGATTTTTCCCTTTTGTATGGGCTGTTTATCTGGTTATGCCCATCCTGAATTTGCGCGGGGAGACTGGAATGAAGCTCATTCTGGGCGGGATTATGATAGCGGTATTTGCCCTCAGCTATCGCCAGCTGTATTGGGTGCGGGGTGGAGTGTTTAATGTTTGGTTAATTATTCAAATGTTGATCATCGTGGTGCTTAGTGTGTTCTATACCCCCTATAATCTGTACATGGGCTTTTTCACCGCAAATTTTATCGCATATTATACGGAGAATAAAGGGTTCAAAATTGCATTTGCTTCTTTTGTGATCATGATCCTTTCGGTGCTGGTCTTAGTGGGTCGTGAGATGGAGTGGGGAAGCGTGATGTTTTTAGCTCCGTTTATTATTATTATGTTGATTAGTCCGTTCGGAGTGAGGTCCATGAATCGGAATCAGAAGCTGGAGAAAGAGCTGGATCAAGCCAATGAGGTGATTAAAGAGCTGGTGAAGCGTGAGGAACGAATGCGAATCGCCCGTGACCTGCATGATACCCTTGGCCATACCTTGTCCTTGATTACGTTAAAGAGCCAACTCGTAGAGAAGCTGGTGACGAAAAATACGGAGCGAGCTCAAGAGGAAGCACGAGAAATTCAGCGCACTTCACGGGCTGCGCTCCGTCAAGTGCGTGAGCTAGTGTCGGAAATGCGAGCGATCTCAGTAGCAGAGGAACTGGCTGAAGCTGGAGAGATGCTGCGAACGGCAGAGATCGCCTTAGAAGTGGAAGGGGATATCTCTCTGGAGGGGGTATCCGACCTGACGCAAAATATCCTTAGCCTCTGTATCAAAGAAGCAGTGACTAATATCGTAAAGCATAGTAGAGCGGACAAATGCTTCATAGGAGTGGCAAAGCTGGCTGGAGAAGTGCGAATTACCGTTAAGGATAACGGCATTGGTCTACAGCATGGGGAGAGAGGGAATGGTGGGCTTAGCGATGGAAATGGCATGAAGGGAATGGCAGAGCGTCTATCCCTGATTGATGGCTCCCTGTCGCTAAGCTCAGCTGAGGGTCAGGGAGCTACGCTGATCGTTACCATCCCGCTAATCGTAAAAGATGCACAAGGGGGTGAGACTGCATGATAAGCATTGTTATAGCGGAGGATCAACGCCTGCTTCGGGGAGCGATGGCTTCTTTGCTGGATCTTGAAGACGATATCGAAGTAGTCGGAGAAGCTTGTGATGGGGCGGAGGCGTTAGCTTTAATCGACAAGCTTCAGCCGGATGTCTGTCTCATGGACATTGAAATGCCGTTCAAGAGCGGGCTGGAGGTTGCAGAAATATTGCGGAGTAAGGGTTGTCCGACCCGAATTATTATTTTGACTACCTTTGCCCGTCCAGGGTATTTTGAGCGTGGAGTAAAGGCTGGTATTCAAGGGTATTTGTTGAAGGACGAGCCTGTAGATAAGCTAGCTGAATCTATTCGTCGTGTCATGGCTGGACATCGGGAGGTATCTCCTGAGTTAGTCTTCGGCAGTCTGCGGGAGGAGAATCCATTAACAGCACGGGAGCGCGAGATTTTAAAACTGGCTGGAGAAGGGCAAACCGCGAGCGAGATAGCCTTTTCGCTGCATCTATCTTATGGCACTGTCCGCAATTACATCTCTGAAATACTCAATAAGCTGGAAGTGAAAAGCCGGATTGAGGCGGTACGGCTGGCGGAAGAAAAAGGCTGGATTTGAGGGGAGGAGGGCATTGTTATGCAAATATTTCTGATTCGTCATGGTGATCCGGACTATTCTATAGATGATCTAACGGAATTCGGGCATCAGGAAGCAGCGGCATTGGGAAAACGCATGGGATCTATCGGACTGGATGAATTATATGCTTCACCATTGGGTAGAGCACAGACAACAGCAAGTTATGTGGCTAAAGAGACGGGACTTGTAATTCAGACAGAACCTTGGACTTGTGAATTGGATTGGACAGGGGTTATGTTGGATGGACAAATGGCGCCTATATGGGATAGTCCCGGAGAACATATTAGTGAACTATCGAGTGGAAAAAGAGAATGGTCTGATCAAACAGATCATTGGTTAAAACAAGAGGAATACAGATTGCGGTTTAGCGAACTACAAGCGGCTTCAGATCAATTCTTGCTTAGCCACCACTATAAAAGAGAAGATGGCCTATATCGTATCCTCGAGCCTTCTACCAAGAAGATTGGAGTTGTGTGTCACGGTGGCTTTGGCCTTGCATGGCTAGCCCATTTATTGCAGATTCCTTTAGCCTTGGCTTGGTCCGTATTTTGGCTTGCTCCAAGCTCGGTAACGACGATCTTGTTTGAAGAGCGCAGCGAGCACTATGCAGTTCCCAGATGTATTGGATTGGGAGATGTCTCCCACCTCTATGCTGGGGGTATGAACTATCGCCCAAGGGGATTAATGGGTAATCATGTTTAAGGTGACTGATTAAGAGCGAGCAAGGACATTGTCTATGAAGTGAAAGGCCATCCTGTAGAGGATGGCCTTTTTTAATAATACAAGAAAGTATAAGTTTGGCACGATACATTATCCTTCTATTTCTCGCATAAGCGCTTACCGTCCTTTAGGGGCACCGAAGGCGCTTTTGCTTGCATATAAGAATCATGCCCCTTGCCCAGTTCCTGATTTCCACTTGCTATTGTGCTAACGGACTTAGAGGCAGCTATTTGTACATTTTAAGCCTTTTGGAGGAAGTTGCGGACTCGAGAGATCTTATTTTCCATAAATGGAGGGAATATCGTGCTATTTTAGTGATATAAAGTCTCTGAAGTCCGTTAGCATCCCAGAACAGCGAAATAGTTACGAATAAGGGCTGTGGTGTCCGAACGCAATTCTGAATTCTGCTCGCAATAAAGCTACATTTGCAGATAGCAGCAGCATTTTCATGAAATGGTCCACTAATTTTGGTTTTGAGCCTAAATTATCTGAAATTCCACTCTTCACCGTGGATTTAATTTCACCTGTGAACCTTTGCCGCCTGTCTGTATGCCAGTTTCCTTCGTTCCAACTTCCTTCAAGTCAGTCACTAGTCGTTCCAATACGGCCTTGGAGGCAGCAGCTTCCTTCGCACCGGAAGCTTTGACAACTAATTGCACCGGCTTGCCGGAGCGTAGATGCTTCTCGGCCTGACGGAGCTTCGTATCGTAGTCATGCTCTTCAATATGAGCAGTGAAGCGGAGCTCTTTGACCTTCTCCTTGCTGCCGCCCTTTGCAGCTGAGCCCCCACTGGCCTTGCGTGCTGAGGCTGCTTCTTTCTGCGCGGCCGCTTTTGCTTTGCCCTTTGCAGTTAGGCTGCAGGGCGGTGGGCTGCTCATTAGCGAGGTGCATACCAGATCAGCTCCCGCTGATCTGGCCATGGCCAGCGCCTCTTCCCGGGAGACGATCCCCAGCTTTTCACCCCTAAGTCCTGTAAGGACTACTTCGGATGCTCTGATTTGTTCATTGATTAATACTGCCACTGCTATGAATCCTCCCCTGATAACGATGATAAAGCTATCATATATGGAACTAGCTTGAGGTTCAAATGTGGAGCGTAGGATTAGCGTTACTAATCCTCTCAATTTCTTTTTTTATGATTTGTAGGATTAGTTTTTTAGATGATGTTGCTAGATATTCTCGGTTGCGCTGCTGTAATATACCCACTTGAATGAACGGCTCGCTTAGTTCAACATCTATTTTTACGATATCTGTCATTAAAGCTGTCGAATCAAGCACTACCCCCACCCCAGGGTTCTTTCTTACAAAATGAGGAATAGCAGAAATTTGGCTTATGGTGGATAAAGTGGGCTTTGATTCGAATCTCGAAAATTGCTTAGCTAACCGAAGGTAATATAAGCAAGTGCGTCCTCCAGCTATAATTGGATATTCAAGAATTTCTCGAAATGAAATCTCGTCTCGTCCGTTTAAAGGATGATTTTCATCTACTATAAAAGCGATTTTCTCGTGATAAAGCGGTTCGAAATAAAAGAAAGACAGGTCGGACGGCTCACCGCAGATGGCGAAATCCAGTTCTCTTTGTAGAACAAGTTGTGAGAGGGAATCAGTGTTACCCTGAATGAAGTTACATGCCATCTTTGTTTTTTGCTCCTGAAACTTTCGCAAGGCGTTCGGTAGGACGGATTCCATCATGGATTCAATGCTTCCGATATGAAGTGTACCAATTTCGTCATGCTGTAAAGCTTTGGTGAGTTCTGTTACATAGTTCCAATGTTGAATAAGGTTATCGATTTCCCCTGCAAAAACTTGCCCAGCACTTGTCAGTTCTACTTCCCAGCCTCTGTGAAAGAGTTGTATGCCCAGTTCTTTTTCAAGTCGTTGAATTTGGTTGGTAATAGTAGACTGTGCATAATTCAACTTCTCTGCAGCGCGTGAGAAAGTGCCTTCTTGAAGAATGGTCTTAAAAGCCATCAGTTCTTTTAGATCCATCGATTGTCACCTCTATCGGTATAATTGATTAAGATTATTATCTTATTCAATTATATAAATCAAAATACTGAGAGTACAATAAAAGAATTCCAAAGAAGGAGTGAATTAAAATGCCATTCATTAGAGTCAGTTATCTGGAGCAACAATACGACATTCATCAGCTAGAAGGAATATGCAGAGCGATTATGAGCGCGTTAATTCAGCATTTCCATGTACCGGAGGATGATATGTTTCAGGTTTTTCATGCGCATAAAGCGGGGGAATTTTTTTATAGTAAAGATTATTTAAATATTGAACGAAGCGACGGACTGATATATATCCAAGTTACGCTAAAATCCGGAAGATCAACGGAACAGAAGAAAAGCTTTTACGCGAGGCTAGCCGAGGAATTATCGATGACGCTAAACATCAGAAAAGAAGATATATTCATTGTGCTCGTCGATACGGAATTCGAAGATTGGTCGTTTGGTAACGGTGTTGCTCAAATGCTACAACCTCCGGTTAGGGAGGTGTAATATGGCGCATCAGAAAATCGTCACAAATGTACGGGAATCGTTAGGGGAGTTCGCTCCGGCATTCGTCGACTACTCGGAAAATGTGTTATTTGGGGACTTATGGAGACGTGAGCAATTATCACTTCGGGATCGTAGCATGATTACGATTTCTGCCTTGGTGATGGGGGGCATGACGGAACAACTCCCCTATCATCTGCACTTGGCTTTAGAGAACGGCTTACAACTTGAAGAAATCGTGGAGGCCATCACCCACCTTTCTTTTTATGTAGGTTGGCCGCGAGCCTCTTCAGCTCTAGAGGTTGCAAAGGATGTAATAGGAAAAAATAAATAACGTCTGACTTTTCAATCCCATCCGTAACCTTTAGGAACTTCATTGGCACTTGTATATAATACGGAAGAAGGGAGCGGAGGACAGATGCTTCAGTATATCGAAGAGGCTAAACAAGGAGACCGACAAGCTTTTGAACAGATTGTTAAGCACTTTACACCGATGGCCAATGCAGTTGCGTTCGAAAAGCTGCGTGACTATCAATTAGCGGAAGATGCTGTGCAGGAAGCTTTCACAGAAGCCTTTTTGCATTTGAATAAATTACGAGCAGTAGAGGCATTCCCGGGCTGGTTTAAAGCTATTGTGGTGCGGCAATGTTATCGCATCTTGCGAAGAAAGCAGCATCCTGCATTACCCTACGATGAAGCTGCGCAAGCGACAGAATCTTCATTTTCTATAGCAGATATTATTGAGAAAAAGGAAACCCAACGGCTGGTTCACGAGTCTATAGCTGCATTAACGTCCAATATGCGGATTGCCGTTCAATTATATTATTTTCAAGGCTACTCACTACAAGAGATTGCTGACTTTCTGGGGACTTCGGTTTCGGTATTGAAGAAGCGACTTTTTGATGCCCGCCGCAAGCTGAAAGGTGCATTGCCTGTGGCAGATGTTCTTTCCGTATTCAACCATTTGTACGAAGGGGGAAAAGCTGTGCTTCACATTGTAAATGGAGATGTAGTGGGAGAGAAGCTGCGGCAAGGAATCGTGAAAGGTGATGTACTAGTGTGGAGAGAGGTATATTCGCATGGGCCGGTATTTTTGGATCCTGCCGATGGAGATAACCGCGCTGTTCGAGCGCAATATTTGGAACAAACGATGGGGATTCCGCAGAGGGAATTTATCGCCAATAGTGAGAGGCAAGAGAAGATTTTAGCTGATTTCCATAAATATGAAGAAGTGGTGTTATGGTTCGAGCATGACCTTTTCGATCAGACGATGCTCAGTTATTTACTCCATTGGTTCTCGAAGCAGAAAATGTTAACCACCAAGCTAAGCTTACTATGCATTGGAGAGTATCCGGGAATAAAGTTATTTCGAGGACTTGGACAACTTTCTATAGAGCAGATGGAAACATTATCAGGCACATGGAAGCTAATCGGAGCCAAAGAATTAGAAGCAGGTCAAGCACTCTGGGAAGCCTATGTATCACCGAATCCAGAATTGCTGCAACAACGATTAACTACAGATACATCGGCGTTACCCTTTGCACATGACGTCTTCCGGGCGCATTTATCGCGCTTTCCTTCTACTACAAACGGACTTGGCATCGTAGAACAAATCACGCTGGAGATGATCCGTGAGGGAATAAAATCACCCTATGAGCTGTTCAAAAATGTGGGTGATAAGCTTCATATCTTGGGAATGGGCGACTTGCAATATTGGCATATCCTAAGAAAGATGGTACAAGGCACGTACCCTTTGCTACAAACCCATGGATGCAATGAGTTCCCTGTTTATAACGATTCAGTAATGCAATTTAAAGACTGTGAGCTTGTATTAACAGAGCTAGGTAAGAGTGTAATAGCTGGAAACGAAGACTGGGTGCAGAAGAATGGCAGCGATGAGTGGTTTGGAGGTGTACATCTGCAAGGATTGACTCCGCGCTGGCGGTGGAATCCGTTGGTCGGTGCGCTTCAGGAGAGAAGTGCCGAGGCGTAATTTATTAATCTAAATGTTTGCTACACAAGGCATATTGAGCATAAAAAGACTTCCGCTAATTTGGAGATACTCAAACGCTCCAGAGGGGGAAGTCTTTTTTGTTGTATCCATATATTATATGAATAGTAAATATAGTATATATCATCTATTTAAAGGGTGATTGATCTTTGTTGGAGAATATTATCTATAGAATAAATAGTGAAAGTATTCACTTGATGATGCAAAGGGAGGAATATTCGTTATACGATAGGAGGATGATGTATCAATGTCCATACAGAATAAAACAGCAATGATAAGAATTGCAAAAGCAAATTTAAAAGCGGAAAAAACCAAAAATTACTTTGTAGGCAGTGTGATAGCTTTAGCTGCGTTTTTATTAACTGTTGTAATGACCTTTGGTTATAATTCTTTTACTAACCTACAACATGAGTCGAATTTCCAGGCTTTATTCTATAATCTCAATAACAATGAAATCTCACGATTGAAAGAAATAGAGGGAATTAATAAAATCGGACTCTATAAGGAAATAGGCAGAGAGAAAAAAGAGGAACGCCTATTGTCCATTCTCTACACGGATCAAGCCATGATGGATTTATCAAATGCCAATATCGTTCTGGGGAAGTTCCCTACAAAAGAAAATGAAATTGCAATAGAAAAAGACTTTCAGTTATCCGATGATCGAAGCCTGGGGCTTGGCGATTCTATTTCTTTGCAATTTAGAAACAATGCCAGCAAAGAATTTCAAACCAGCCAATTTGTGATTTCTGGAATTCTGCAAACAACCGCATCAGGTAACGAGAATCGAATCGGCTACAATGCTCTGGTATCAAGCGCGTTCGTTGAGGCAGATCCATTTATTTCCAAAGAGGATTTCTCCGCGGCAATTAGCATCAACAACAGCAGCAGTTATTCCAACGAGGAACTGAAGTCAAAAATCAAAGAAATAGGGCAGCGAATGGGTATCTCTGAGAGAAATATTCAGATCAATAATGTAAATGTGGACAGTAATAATCTGTCAGGAAGCACTGTGATATCCATCCTGTCTATCATGCTGATCATCGCACTGGCTTGTTGGCTAGTTATCTACAATATCTTTTATATTTCAATTACTAAGCGAATTAAACAATACGGACAACTTAGAGCAATCGGTGCAACAAAAAAGCAGATAAAACAGCTAGTTCTATATGAAGGGAAAAATCTTTCAAGAAAATATATCCCTATTGGAGTTATCTTAGGATGTTTAATGAGCTGGATTTTAAGTGGCTTTCACTGGAATGCAGTTCCAAGTTTTTCACTTGCCTTTTTAGCCGGTTTGCTCACCAAAGTAACAGTTAGAGCTTCATTAAACGCACCATCTAAATTCGCATCAAGAATCTCTCCTATAACGGCGATTAGACATGTAGATGCCGATGTTAATACAAAAAAGGAGAAAAGAAACTCGAAAAGACTCACACCATTTTCTTTAGCTGCATTGAACTTATCAAGAAGCAGGAAAAAGACGGTGTTAACTTTGCTGTCTCTTTTTTTAAGCGGAACGCTATTTGTTTCCTTGGGGACATTGTTAAACTCGGTCGATCCAATCTCAAAAGCAGAGAAATATTTTCCGAATCATGGTCGGTTTGATATTCAAATTAATAATGAGTTGTATTCTGAAACAACCTCATTAAGTGATCTTCAGACGGAAGGGCAACTATCTACTTCTTTAAAAAATAAAATCCTAGCTATAAATGAAGTTGAGGACGTAATAGAACATCAGTATATTGAAGCTGCTATCGAAGGAATAAAAACGGATGACGAGGCCGCGATAGTCAGTATTGAGAATATCCCTACGTTAAACAACGAAAGATGGAGTAGTCATTTGGCTGAGGGGAAGATCCCAGATGTTGATTCGTCGGATGCATCCTACATTCTCCTTAACAGCGCCAGTAGTGACTTAGATTATTACGGGGCTCATTACGCTGTCGGTGATCATATTTCATTCATAATTGCTAATGATCAGGAGAAGGCCAAACATGATTTTGAGATCATTGGAGATATTACGGATAAGAATTCAGGAACTTCATTTTATCTTCCACCCAAAGTAATGCAAACTGTAGCCCCTTTTAATAGCAATAAGAGCTACGAAGTTATTACTATGGATAAATCGAATGAAGAGTCAATAAAGAGTGAGTTAGAGGGTGTGATTCTCAATGAGGATACACTCAAATTATTGTCTTATTCCGAAGTTGTGGAATCCAATAGAATTGCTTTTAGAACTATTACTATTTCAGTGTATAGTTTTATGGTTTTTATAGCAGTATTCAGTATGATCAATCTCTTGAACACCATAATCACCACTATTTCTGCAAGAAAAGGGGAGCTAGGCCTTATGCAAGCCATAGGAATGAGCCGAAAACAATTAATGGCTATGTTAACCTATGAAACAGGATTTTTAGTGGTTGGAAGCTTTACGATGGCTCTTTTTACGGGCAATCTAATGGGATACATGATAAGTAAGAGTGCAGGGAATATGGGGGGGCTTTCCTACATTCAATACCAATTCCCTTGGAGTGCTATTTTCCTGTATTTCTTGGTTATTTTACTTGTCCAGACTGGTATGGTTCAGTTTGTTAGACGATCAATATCGAAGCAGAACATTATAGAGCAATTAAATTAACGATGCGGAAAGTTTAGCTATATTTAATAAATCCCTCGCCTTTATACGGGCCAAACGTGAAAATAAATAGTGAGTAGTAATTAACGTTGAAGGGTGATTTATATGCTGAAACTGCCGGTGTATCATTCCGTAATTTCTTCCCATGCCATAGTACCCGTAATTAATGATCTTTATGAAATCGGGGATGTTCTGGAGTGTAGTTTTTATGAGAACGGACTTAATGATACCTATTTACTAAAGACCTCTATTGATAAATACATTCTTAGGATCTATAAAGCTCATTGGCGAAATAAACATGAGATTGATTTTGAAGTGGAGTTATTGAATCACTTAAATAAGAAGAATATCCCTGTATCGGCTCCGATAATCAGCAAGGATGGTGGTTACCTAATTGAGCTGGAGGCTCCTGAAGGAACACGTTACGCAGTTCTGTTTACTTTTGCAAAAGGCAATTATTCCGATGAAAAAGCTAGCTGTGAATTATACGGTGAACAAGTGGCTAAGATGCATCTGGCTATGGATGATTTCGAATGTGGGCAGCAAAGATTTACGCTTAATCTGGATCATCTGCTTCAAGAACCGCTTCAATCGATTCGCAAGCCTTTATCCCACAGGCAAGAGGATATCGATTATCTAGAATCTTTGTCGGAAGTATTGGCAAATAGCATAGCTGAAATCTCATCAGAGCTGGATTGGGGGGCATGTCATGGTGATCTTCATGGAGCGAACGTACATTTCTACGAGGATACCCTGACTCATTTCGACTTTGATTGCGGAGGTTTTGGCTGGAGGGCCTATGATGTTTCCGTGTTTCTGTGGTCAAGGGTTAGAGGGAAAGAACGAGAGCATTTTGACAATGAACAATGGACTGTTTTCCTGAACTCATACCAAAAGCATAAAGTATTATCTGAGAACGATTTAAAGGCAATCCCTATATTTGTTGCTATCCGGGAGATATGGTTGATGGGTCTGCACACAGGGAACGCACAGGTTTGGAGTTGCGGGTGGCAAAACGATCATTACTTCAATACTAATCTGCAATTCCTACGTAATTGGTGTGAAGTTCATTCTATCCAATAGACAATACCCAAACAAGAAGCCACTCCATATTTAGGGGTGGCTTTACTTCAGTCATTATTCATAAACGTCTTATGATAAGCGTTACGATATTGGGTGGGTGTCATGTTTTCGTATTTTCGGAAGAGGCGCATGAAATATTTATCGTCGGTGAACCCCGTCTCTGTCGCGATGTCCCTCACGCTTAATGCGGTTCTGGTTAGTAGCTCCTTCGCTTTAGTCACACGTACTGAATGGATATATTCTAATGGCCCCATGGAGGTATGCTGTTTAAATAGCCGAGCTAGATAGTCCTTGTTGTAATTGAATTTATCCGCGATGATGGCCACGGTAAGCGGTTCGCTTGCATGTATCCTTGTCCACTCAGCTATTTTGACGAAGGTGACATCTTGCTGTGCGCGGATCAGCTTACTGGCGAACGGCTGAAGTGCATGCTCAGACAGCTCAATTAAAAGCGAGGTCAGCAAATAATTAACGCTGGAATAGGTTAAATACCCCGAGTTGGCCACATGAAGGATTTGATTCGCCAGAATATGAATCCGGTCACTATGTTCGATTTTTATGATTTGGGGCAGATATAGATCATGTACGGACCATAAGCGCTGTGTGCGCGAAAAGATTTCTTCTGCCTCAGGCTTCATTTCCTCCTCACTCAGTAATAACCCCTCGGTTGTCAGTTCGAAATGAAACCAATAAAACTTAACCCCGGGTCGTGACTCTCTATAGCCGACATGTGTGCGATTAGGCATGAGCAGAAAAGCTTCGTCAGGACCTACTTCAAATTGTTTGTTCTCCTCACTCAAATATACCGTTTCGTTCACGCCAATGATTAGTTCGTAGTTCCCCATAACACGCTCCACATGCTTCCATGGTGTTTCTGAGATAAATTCACCTGCCGCTGTAAAATGAACAGGTACATCTGCATTTATTTTTAAGTAGGTCATGCGGTCCTCCTAGCAATCAATAAGTCGGGTTTGTCCACTATTTGTACGACTGATCTACCGACAAATCAACGTTCCGGTGTTATCTTATGGATACAAATATACACTTGTCATCTAACCCTGACAAGATTGCGAGGGAGCGATTTCATTGAAGACGCAAGCTTTTGATCTACAGAACGTACGAATTGATTCAGGTCCACTTCTCCATGCGATGGAGTTAAATACTGATTATTTACTTAAGCTTGAGGCAGATCGGCTTCTGTCGCGTTTTCGCGAATATGCTGGCTTAGAGCCTAAGGCTGCTCACTACGAGGGCTGGGAATCTCAGGGTATTAGCGGCCATACGTTAGGCCATTTTATTTCTGGATGTGCGTTAATGTATGCCTCTACGGGAAATGAAGAGCTGCTACAACGCGTGAATTATGTAGTAGATGAATTAGAGCAATGTCAGGATGCGCATGGCAATGGCTTTATTTCCGGCATTCCTCGTGGCAAGGAGTTATTTGAGGAAGTGAAGGCAGGCGACATTCGCTCACAGGGCTTTGACCTCAACGGAGGTTGGGTGCCGCTTTACACGATGCATAAGCTGTTTGCAGGTCTTCGCGATGCTTATCGATTGGCCGGCAATCAGAAGGCGCTCGTTATTGAAACGAAGCTGGGGCTGTGGCTTGAGGATATTTTTGCAGGGCTGAGTAAAGATCAGATCCAAGAGGTGCTGCGTTGTGAGTTTGGCGGCATGAATGAAGCGCTGACGGATTTGGCAGAGGATTCCGGAGAAGATCGTTTCCTCGCGTTAGCGGAAAGCTTTTATCATGGGGAAGTGCTTAATGATCTGGCCGTAGAAAAAGATACCCTAGCTGGAAGACATGCTAATACACAGATTCCAAAAATCATCGGAGCTGCTAGACAATATGAGGTAACTGGGCAGGAGCATTATGCAGGTATTTCCCGCTTCTTCTGGGATCGGGTCGTGAATCATCATTCTTATGTGATCGGCGGCAACAGCTATAATGAGCATTTTGGTGAACCGGATAAGTTAAATGATCGATTGGGTGAAGGTTCCTGTGAGACATGCAACACGTACAACATGCTGAAGCTGACTAAGCATATGTTCCAATGGGATGCGTATGCAGCGTATGCGGATTACTACGAACGTGCGATGTATAATCACATCTTAGCCTCTCAGGAGCCGGTAGATGGCCGGGTATGTTACTTCGTATCTCTCGAGATGGGTGGACATAAATCGTTTAATTCGCAGTTCGAAAGCTTTACGTGTTGTGTAGGTTCGGGAATGGAAAGCCATTCTATGTATGGCTCGGCGATATACTTCCATAGTGCAGATGAGCTTTATGTCAATCAGTACGTACCTTCTACAGTGGCTTGGAAAGAGCAAGGCATTAGCTTGCAGCAAGAGACCAAGTTCCCGGCAGAGGGACAAGGTGTACTGCGGATCAGTGCAGCACAGTCAACGAAATTCACATTAAAGCTAAGATATCCTTACTGGGCTGAGCAAGGGATGAGTGTTAGCGTAAATGGTGAAGATGTTCAAGTAAATGTAGGCAAATCTAACTACTTTACTTTGGATAGAGAATGGCAGGATGGAGACGTTGTCGAATACGATATTCCGATGTCGGTGAGAATCGAGACGATGCCGGATAATCCGAACCGAGTTGCATTCCTTTACGGGCCACTTGTGCTGGCAGGTGATTTTGGGCCTATAAATGCAGAGGCCAATAGCGATCGCGCCCTTGCTTCCGTATTAATCGGAGATCGGGACACACTGACGGACAACCTCATCCAATCTAATGTGAGCAAAAATGTGTTCCGGATGAAAGGTTTAGGGTATACAGGGGATCATGAGCTTCGTCCGTTCTACCCTATGCATGATCATCGTTATTCCGTGTATTGGGATTTATTCACACCGGAAGAGTGGAAGCTGGCAGAGGCTGAATATCGCGAAGCCGTGGAGAATAACTTGCTGCTTGAGCAGTTAACTGTCGATTCGGTACAACCTGCTGAAATGCAGCCTGAACGCGATCATAATTTCACAGGTGAATTTGTAGGCTTAGGTAAAATCCACAATCGCAAGTATCGGGACAGCTGGATCAATGGCTGGTTCTCCTTCACGATGGAAGTTTTGCCGGATGAGCAAGTGGATCTGGTGGTCACGTATCTGAAGTCGAACGATACTTCGCTGGCATTTGATATTTTGGCGGATGGGGAGCAACTTGGTGTAGGCACTCTTGAGTCTGAGGAGATGAATAAGCTGGAGACGATTCGCTATGAACTCCCGCAGCCGATCACGAGCGGCAAATCAGCAGTTACGATCAAGTTTGCTTCTCATGAAGGACATAAGGTTGGCCAAGTGGCCGGACTACGTATCGTTAAACGTAATTCTTGAATAAAAAGGCTTACAGAATTATAATAGGGTCAATTCTTTTAATTGAGGTGAAATGGATGTCTTTCCGTACCGTTACAAGGAACTAGTTATCGGGCTGGGTGAAACGCGTACCAGCTATCAAGGGGGGAGTCTACCCTTTTGATTACAACTAACTAGAGCTTTGAACGGTGCCATAGGCAGCTATTTTTGTAGAGCCAGGCACTTAACCTATTTAACTTAGAGAACCGTTTATTTGTGGATGGTTTTTTACAGTGGGATAGAGGCGCCTGGCTTTTTTGCATTCAATTAAAAGAGGGGATAAATGATATGTTAAAAAAGAGTCTAGCTCATCTAAAGTGGTGGGTATGTGGTTATATTTTATTGGGTTTTGCCATTCAGCTGTTAAGTAGTTTAGGGGTTGTTGTCTTTCAAAAAATATTAGATAAGGCCACGGTAATCAACAGTTTTGGTGAAATATCCACATTAATTATGGTGTATGGGTTTCTGCTAGCTGGGGTGGCGATCCTGAATTATATAGACGAATACCCGAGTGTGTTTTTATCGAACAGCATCACGGAGCGGTTAAAGATTATTGCACTGTCCAAAATATCAAAAATGGATTATCAAGCGTATCAGGATATGGGAACAGGGCAGATGATTAAGGTGATCGAGAACGGGGCAGCGGCTGGAAACAGCATTATTTTTTCTTTTTTTCTCAAAACATTACATGAGTTGTTACCTACTCTTCTATTCAGTCTAGTCTTTATCAGCTTCTATGATCTAAGGATCATGTTAGTGATTGCAGCTGGCTACGTGGTTGTCTTTCTGATAACAAATCTGTTGTTGAAATTTCTGTATGCCATGAAGGCTACCATTCTCCAAGAGCAAGAAAAGATGTCCAGATTCTCTATCCGCGGGTTTATGGAATTGGTCGTCTTTAGAACCAACAAGAGATATGAGAAAGAGATCGATAAATTAAGCCAGACTGCACGCACTATCATTCATAAAAATGCTCAGCTAAAAATGATCCATGAAGCTTTTTTTGCTATATTCGAGTTATTTGTCACGATCATTAAAGTTGTTGTCCTGATTTATGGTGTGAAAAGCATTGTCGCAGGCGAGACCTCCCTTGGTATTGTGGTCGCATTGTTTATGTTCATCGATAAAATTTATACCCCAGTTGCCATCTTTAATGTTTTATTTGTAGATTACAGACTGAATAAAGTGACCTACAGAAGATTCGAGGAATTTATTGCTGCCCCAGAAGATAAGAACTTGGAATCCGGAGAAGCCATCACTGAGCTCCAAGGCAATATTGAGTTTAGGGAGGTGTCCTTTACTTATGGGAATGTGCAGATACTGAACAACCTGTCTTTTTCGCTTACGCGAGGAACTTCTGTTGCTATTGTCGGATTAAGTGGAGGCGGGAAATCTACGCTGATTAAATTGATTGTGGGGTTATTAAAAAAGGGCGAAGGTGAACTCTTACTGGACGGTAAGGATATCGATGAGATTCGTTTGAATAGCTACTATGATCATATTTCCTATCTATCCCAAGATACGCCGATTTTTGATGCTACGATAAGGGATAATATTGTATTTGATGAGGATACTCTGTCGGATGAAGAGCTATATGAGATTCTAGAAAAAGTTCATTTGCAGGAAAAAGTAAGCCATTTGCCGGATCGCTTAGATACTTTGGTGGGCGAAAAAGGTCTCAAATTATCAGGAGGCGAAAGACAGCGATTAGCCTTTGCCAGAATCATTGCCCAAAAAAGAAATATTCTAATTCTGGATGAGCCTGTGTCAGCGCTTGATAATATCACTGAGCAAAGTCTTATGGAGACGATTTTAAATGAATTTAAGGACAAAACTATCATCATTGTGGCCCACAGGCTTAATTTTATAAAAGACGTTGATAAGATACTGGTAGTGGATCAAGGGTCAATTGTTGGGGAAGGGAAGTTTGATGATTTAATAGAACAGTGTGAAGCTTTTAAAGCGTTATGGAATAGAAAAATATCGTTTACAGATTATCGATAAATTGCTAGACTCTTCTAAAAAAAGAGGTGCTATCTATGGCTTGGCCAACACATATTGTAGCGGTGGGTGGAATTGCAATAAATGAAGAGGGAGATATTCTTTTAGTAAAAACACATCATGGTGGCTGGGTATTTCCTGGAGGACAAGTGGAAGTTGGAGAAAACCTAATGGATGCACTAATTCGCGAGATTAAAGAGGAAAGTGGAATAGATGTCGTTGTTTCTCAATTGATTGGCGTGTATTCGAATACAGGTATGCATAAATGGTATGACGGTGAGACGGATGTTCCTACCAAGGTCATGTTAGACTTTATCTGCAAGCCCGTGGGTGGAGAATTAAGTACTTCGGAGGAAACATCTGAAGTGATGTGGGTAGCCAAGGAGAAGGTGCTGGATCTGATTTCTGCAGCGGCTATTCGTACCCGCTATCAAGCTTATTTGGATTTCGACGGAAATACTAGGTACATGGATTATGTAACTGGAGGTGCGTTTGAAGTTAAATTGGATCGGACGGTGTAAAAAAGAAGCTTTGAGGCTTTCCCGAAAGGGAAGGCCTCTTTTGTTGGGAATGAGCAATCATTCCGCTATATCGTATAAGGATTGTGTCGAATCATCTCAATTAAATTCACTGCGGCTGCTGATAAGGGCTCATTTTTACGTGTACAGATCGCAATGGTATTTTTCAGATGGACGCCTTCTACATATACTCGGCACAATTCTCCACGCTCTACATATTTGCGTACGACTAATGAAGAAACGTAGTTTGCACCATATCCGGCGATAACGGCTTTGATGGCTTCATGTAGTCCATTAAATTGCAAAGAGATGATAGGAGCGGGTGTGTTGTATGTGCGGCATAAAGATAATAATCGCTCCCGCGTTGAACTCCCTTCTTCACGCATAACGAAGGGTTCCTTCATCATTTCGGATAGAGAAACTTGCTGATTGGCATAACGATGATCGGGTGCGACTACAAACCATAACTCGTCCTGAAATAACTCCTCTGTCTGGATTGTATCTGGATAAGCCTCGGCGATTCCTCCATAAATAGCTATATCCACATCTACATTTAACAGCTGCTTGAGGGCATCACTTGAGTTGGTAGTGGTGATCATCATCTCCACTTGTTCATATTGCTGCTTAAACTTTGCAATCCAGGTAGGAATGAGAAAGTGAGCAGGCAAATACGTTGCGGCTAGACGGATACATCCGTTACTGCCGTTAACATAATCTTGAGCGAATTGCTCAATTTGTTGTTCTACGGCGAACAGTCGCTTGGCGAGTAGAGTAAGCTCTTCCCCTGCATCCGTTAAAGCAATTCCTCTGCCTTGAGGTTTAAATAGGGCAAAGGACAGTTCCTTTTCGAACTTCTTAATCTGCGCAGTGATGGCAGGCTGACTTATATTTAAAATTTCTGAAGCGCGTGTCACACTGCCTGCCGATGCGATTACATGGAATAAGCGTAAGGCATGTAGGTTCATGGTTAAACTCCCATTCTTCGATTCATATATTAAATATATAAATTAAATATAAAGATATATTATATTTATGATTATAACTGATTTACAATACAGATATAAAGATGAACTTGGAAAGATGAGATTAGGGAAAGGAATAATGGAGAGGAGGTTTGGAACTTTAGGAGCGTAGCGATCGCCTTTGTCTCCGGATTTCAACCATGAACAGTGTTTAAATTGAAGAAATCTGGAGACAACAGCGACCGGAAGTCCAAACACTCCTCGTAGTTACGAACGATCCCTAAATGTGGAAATTATAAGTTCATTTAAACCAAAATCAATACTAAAGGAGAAGTGATAAATATGTATCAAACGACTACTTGGGATAAAGTCGATCAGTATATTACAGAGCGCCTGATTCCACAGGACGTTGTGTTGGAAGAAGTGTTGGTCACCAATCAACAGGCAGGGTTGCCGCCCTTTGATGTTTCGCCTAGTCAGGGGAAATTCCTCAATCTACTGGTGCAAATGAAAGGTGCACGCCGGATTTTGGAGATTGGCACCTTGGGCGGGTACAGTACGATTTGGATGGCAAGAGCCCTGCCGTCTGACGGACAGATAGTTACCTTGGAGCTGGATCCCATTCATGCGCAGGTAGCTAAAGCTAATCTTTCGCTTGCCGAGGTGGATCATCTGGTAGAGCTTCGTGTAGGGGATGCATTAGAGCAACTGTCTCAGATGAAACAAGAGGGCGTTGAACCCTTCGACTTTATTTTTATAGATGCCGATAAACCGAATAATCCTAACTATTTAAAGTGGGCGCTGCAATTCTCCCAGCCCGGAACGGTGATCCTTGGAGATAATGTGATTCGTGAAGGCGAGGTCATTAATGAGAATAGCGAAGACGCTCGTGTAGTAGGCGTACGGGAATTTTATGATCTGTTGGCTGAAGAGTCTAGAATTTCGGCTACTGTCATTCAGACGGTGGGAAGCAAAGGTTATGATGGATTTGTATTGGGGATTGTGAATAGCTGAGGGATTCGACAGATCCTCTGAGCGTTACGGACCCCGTTGGCGTTATTTGCGAATTTTTAGCCTATAGAGCAGGGTTTCGGACTCCAGTGACGCTATTACTTAGAAAGAGGTTCATCTGTGTCCGATAGATGCCGGTGCCTCCTACCTGTAAATGATATCAAATCAAACAAAGGTGTCCCTAAGCCATGATGGCTTTTGGAACACCTTTGTTATTTTAAAGCGCCTCTTTAATTACCTTTTTGTAATAGAAGACGGACAATATTGCAAAGATCGAATACAAAGCAGTGTATAACAGCATCACCAGAATCATCGGTGTCCAAAGCTCTGTGCCGAATAAGAACCAGCCGGATTTAACGGCGAAGTAGCTGTGAAGCAGACCTATGACTAATGGAATACCGAAGTTGAACAATTGCTTCATCTGTATACCTCTGAGCAAATCACCTTGCGTGAACCCAAGCTTTCTCAGAATGGTGTAGTTAGGTTTTTCATTTTCACTTTCATCCATTTGTTTAAAGTATAGAATACATCCGGAGGTAATCAAGAAGGTTAACCCCAGAAAAGCAACGATAAACATAATGAGTCCCATATTTTGTTTTTGACCTTTTATCGACTCTAATTGAGAGTCTTGTTTGTTTTTCTCATCAAATTTCAAGGTCTTGAAAAGTTCATTTGCCTGTTCAACGCTGGCCCGGACTTTCATATCAATCCCGATATTAAGGGAGGATCCCCTTTGAAGGGCAGGATCTAAATCCTTCTTTAAGCGCTTAAAGATCGATTCGTCTACAACCGCAACCGGTAAGCCACCACCTGTGTAATACCCTGAAATGGGACTTTCGATATCTAATCTTTTATAATCCTGTGGAAAAACCTCATGTAACCCTTTGAGTTCAATCGCACCTTTATCTTTCATAGTAACAAAATTATCCAGTGCACTGCTTGATTTCGTAAAATAAGCTTTATCTGGAGTTAGATCAACGTCTTCAAGTGCATTTTCACTTATGACCGCCAGGGTCATAATATTTGAAAACATATTGTCTCCGTCCGGTTTTTTAACAAGAATCTCTTCAACATCTACATCGACCTGAAGGACTTGGGTCCTTCTTTCTGTAAATACTAAATCATTTGCCGTTAGGATCTTTGTAAATTGTTCAGCCTCTTGGGCATTCGTGAATACAAAATCCGTTGGGACATATTGCTTGGAAGTTTTCTCAGCAGAGTAAAAGGAAATGTAGCTAAGGGATAATAAACCCAGGGCTAGTGCCGATACCGTTGTGATGATGGTCAATAATACGGCATTGGATTTCATGCGAAACATAATGGAGGAAAGAGATAGAACCTCTCTAATGTTCAGATAGCCGTTTTTCCGCTTACGAATGATATGAAAAATAAAACTTACCGAGCCTTTATAAAATAGATAGGTCCCAATAATGACGGATCCCAAAATAGTAATCATGGATATAGCCAATTGATTCATTGAGGTTACGTCGTCGGTAAGTAATTTAGAGGAGAGCACATAGCCCAGTAGGATTAGGCCAATTCCGACAATCCCTATGATCATTTCAAAGAAGGATAACTTTTTCACTGTACCTTCTGTTGTTGAGGTCACCCGGAACAAGGATAAGATACTTTGTCTTTTAATAAATCCATAATTCATCAGCATGATCAAAAGATAAATCACACAGAATACGATCAATGTCTGAATCAAAGCTTCGATAGAGAAATGAAGGGAGGCTATAGCATCGACCCCCATTATTTTAAATAAGATCATGAGGATCAATTTTGAGATAGAAAAGCCTACTAATATCCCCAGGATCAAGGAACCGAAATATAGGATAAAGTTCTCTGCCGAAAGAATGCGGAAAATTTTATTTTTGGTCATTCCAATTAACTGAAATAAGCCAATTTCTTTGCCGCGTCGTTTGATAAAGATCGTATTAGCATACAACAGGAAAATAGAGACAATTACGACTAGTAAAACCGAGGCAGCCGTGATGGCTGCGCCCCCTTTGATAGAGCTTTCCAGCTCATCCATCGAGGGATCGTATTGCAAGGTGACAAAGGCGAAATATAAGGCCACACTAAAAACTAGCGCAAATACGTATAGGTAGTAATTTCGGATGTTTTTTCGCAGATTTCGAATCATTAATACATTAATGCTCATTCTGCACACCGCCTAATACACCCTGTGTTTTTATAATGTCGTTGAAGAAAACTTGTCTTGATTGTTCTCCTTTATTTAGTTGCGTATAGATTTTTCCATCTTTTATAAAAATAACTCTACTACAATAACTGGCAGCCACTGGATCATGTGTAACCATAACGATGGTTGCTCTTCGTTTTTGATTGAGTTCACTTAGCTTATTTAATAAATCAGAAGCGGATTTAGAATCCAGCGCCCCGGTAGGCTCATCAGCAAAAATAATACTTGGATCATGAATGAAGGCACGAGCTGCTGAGGTACGTTGTTTTTGACCGCCAGAGATTTCATTGGGGTACTTATTTTTTAATTCCAAAATCCCCAATTCCTTTGCGAGACTTTCGAATTTCTGATTGGCGGCTTTCTTGGGTGTATTGGTAATGGATAGTGGCAGCAGGATGTTCTCCTTTACCGTCAGCGTGTCCAAGAGATTATATTCTTGAAAAATAAAACCTAAATGATTCTTGCGAAATTCAGCGAGCTGCTTCTCTTTCATATTGGAGATTTCATTGCCCTCGATGGTAATAGATCCGTTACTGATTTTGTCGATCGACGAGAGTACGTTGAGTAGGGTGGTTTTACCTGAACCGGAAGGCCCCATGATGCCAACGAATTCGCCTTCTTCTATACGAATATCGAGTCCGCTTAACACGGATTGTTTGTTTAATTTATTGCCATAGCTTTTATGAATTTTAGTAGCTTCTAGAATTGCCATAATGATTCACTCCTTCGTTTCTTCTTGTATAGCTTTATTATAAAAAAGTTTATTGTTCTTATCCTGCGATTGCCCGAACAAAATATAAAAGCATGTGACATTGTTGTCACATGCTTGAGATTTTAACGAATTCATTTTTGAGTGGGAAGGTTAGCGTAAATGTTGATCCCGCTCCGAGCTTGGATTGAACCCCGATGATGATGAGTAAGGATTGAGCTGCTTTCTGAGCTAAATATAAGCCCATGCCTGTGGCGGCATTGTCGCGATGTACAGTAGTGGAAGTAAACCCTCTGTCGAAGATGCGCGGCAGGTCCTTCGGATCTATCCCGCGCCCGCAATCCTTCACCTCAAGAACGATATGTTCAGCTTGCTGGTAGCTATTCACTGTAATATCAGAAGCCTCACTATATTTTACGGCGTTGGTTAGGAGTTGTCTGAGGATAAAAGCCAGCCATTTAGCATCACTAAGCACTTCAGCAGCTTCTAAGTTCAACTCAAAGCCGATTCCCTTCTGAATACACCAAGATTGTAATGTCTTAATCTCACTAAAAATAAGCGTTTCTATATCGATTTGCTCCATGTACAGGTCGTTTTCAATAAATGGTATCCGTCTTTGATGGAGCTGCTGATCCAGCAGCAGGTGAATACGCAGCCACTCATAGGTCAAGTGCCCCTTCATAACATCATCTTCTATACGCTCAATCATTAGATGCATTGCGGTCAGTGGAGTCTTTACTTCATGAATCCAGGATAACAGCTCATCCTTCTCTTGCTCCAAATTCATTAAATTGTCTGAAGCAGTCCGCTTTAACAATTTCACTTGGTTGGTGATGCTCTCTTCGATGATTTTCTCAAAAGGACTTTCGGCAAGAGCGATGCTTGTCAGATCGAGATCATCGTCCCGCTCATTTAAGCTTTTATAAAATCTGGTTTCCTTAGGATAGCGAATGACTAGAAAAATTACGAAAAAAATCATCGATAAAGAGACCAGATAGAGCACTGAAGACAGGGGGATGGTCGGGTCCATAAAGGTGATAAAGAGCATAAATAGATGTACAAAGAGAAAAAGCAAAATCCAACCGAGTCTTTCGAGCAGGTACTTTTTAATCATAGAGAATCCTCTTCAATGGCTACGTACCCTTGTCCAACCTTCGTCTCAATAAACGCCCCTAATTCAAGCTCGTCGAGCTTTTTGCGCAGCCGATTTACGTTGACGGTAAGGGTGTTATCGCTAATAAAGCGCTTATCGTCCCATAAGCTATTAATTAATTCCTCGCGGGTGACAATTTTATTCTTTTTCTCAATGAGCAATTTCAATATGAAAATCTCATTTTTGGTAAGCTCAATCGTTCCCGTGTCGTTGGTCACTGAATTCCGCTCATAATCGACGGTAGCTCCGCACCACGTTTTGAGTTCAATGTTATCCGTATTGTAATTGTACACACGCCGGAGAATGGCTTGCACCTTGGCAATGAGTACATCGAAATGGAAGGGCTTTTGGATATAATCATCGGCTCCCAGCTGCATGGACATCACCATATCTGTCGGATGATCCCGAGAGGATAAGAAGATAATCGGCAGATTAGAGTGAGAGCGAATCATTCTGCACCAATGAAACCCATCGAATTTGGGTAATTGGATATCAATTATCACTAAATCAGGTTTGATTTCCGTGAATTCCTGCGTAACATTGTTGAAATCTTGAATGCCATATACATCATAAGACCACTGCGTAAGCCGTTCTTTGATCTCATTAAACAGCGTTGTATCATCTTCGATTAATAAAAGCTTGAACAAATCGGTCACCACACTTTTAGTTTCGTGCCTTGCGTTTAGAATACGCTTAAATGATTGAAGCCATACTTTGATTGTGCTTAGAGCATTGCAGATAACACTGTCTGATAATGCGCAAATTCCTTCGTTTCATTAAACTGAGGGCACATTTTCAAGGAGAGCAGGGCGCTTTCGATTAAGAACTCTCTTGGTTCCTTGTTGTTCATGATCTCTTCTTGGATAAAATATAACAGCTTCAGTGCATTGGACAGGCTAGGATCATCGGCGGCGAATGATTTATCAATAATTTTTTTTAAGCTTACGGTCGCAAACGATAAATCATTATTAAAAAAATCAGTGTATTCAGCAACAGGCAATAGTTTCCCTACATGATCGGGGGAGATAAGCTGCATTCCTTTTTCACTTAAGTCCTCAACAATCGTCTGGATAAGAGTAGTGCAATAATTAATGATTTGTTGAGAGGTAATGACTTCATTCATGGCACTGTTAATTTGCAGCATATGTTGCAAGATGCCTGTGAAAATGATGGCTCCATCCAGTAGATAGGGTTTTTTATCTTCAGAAAATATATGCAGGAAACGTTCATGCACCCAGGTTAATAAGGTGAATTTAGTTTTTTTGATGAACGTAATTAAGTCCGGATCATTGGAGACCAGGGCATCTTCAACCAGCTGCAACAATTTATTTTTCTTATTGATTTTCATAACCAGTTGAACCTGTTTAGCGAATATATCAATGTCAGAGGGGTCCTGGCCAATAAGCAGGCCATTTCTGCCTTCTTCCAGCTGGTCATGAATAGAGGTGAACACAGCTTTGAAGAGATCCCCTTTGGAAGGGAAATAATTATAAAAAGATCCTTTGGAGATCCGGCTGTGATTCAGAATGTCCTGTATGGATGTGGCGTGGTAGCCTTTTTCAATAAATAATTCATGTGCTTTTTGAATCACTTGCTCTTTCCGTTTATTTATCATCTTAGGTGCCCCTTTAAGCTGGACTCTTTTGTGCAAAAAAACTCTTCACGTAGAATAGACTAGCTTATATTTCCACTTAATACAATTTAGTTTTTAAATGAATTCTGACTTGCCAAGCAGTAAATATAAGAGTAATATATTCTACATTGTAACATAAGTTCAAAATTGAACCGACGGTATGATTATAGAATGGAGGATTCCAAAATGAAAACGAAAGAAAGTAAAGCGTCCTATGGGATTTTGGCAATCCTTATGATTGGTGCATTTGTTGCTTTACTGAGTAATACCTTGCTCAATATAGCTTTACCATCGATTATGAAGGATTTTGATGTCAGTGCCTCAACGGTACAGTGGTTATCGACGGGTTATATGCTAGTGAACGGGATCATGATTCCTTCAACGGCCTTTTTAATTCAAAAGTATACAGCCAGACGATTATTCCTAATCGCCATTGGATTATTTGCAATAGGGACCTTCATTGGAGGCTTTGCTCCAAGTTTCCCTGTATTATTGATTGCGAGAATGGTCCAAGCCTCAGGGGCCGCGATTATGATGCCATTATTAATGAATGTATTGTTCACCACATTTCCACCTGAAAAACGTGGCTCGGCCATGGGGATGTTTGGTTTGGTTATGATTTTTGCACCAGCCATTGGTCCTACACTCTCAGGATGGATTATTCAGCATTATGAATGGCCTGTGCTGTTCTTTATGATTGCACCGATCGCCGTATTGGTGTTCATTCTTGCCTTCTTCAAACTGCATGATCCTAAAAAAGATGTGGCTATTAAAATTGATATTCTATCTGTAGTTCTATCAGCGATTGGGTTCGGGGGTCTTCTATACGGCTTCAGTTCCGCTGGGAATAAAGGATGGGATGATCCAATGGTCTACTCCACCCTTATTATCGGGGTTATTGGTTTAGTGATATTCATTATGCGCCAGATGAAGATGAAGGAGCCTATGCTTAACTTCAGAGTGTACAAATATCCGATGTTCGCTTTATCCTCAGCGATTTCGATTACACTGAATATGGCGATGTTCTCAGCCATGATGTTAATGCCGATTTATCTGCAAAATATTAGAGGTATTTCACCTCTGGATTCGGGACTCCTAATGTTGCCTGGTGCTTTGATTATGGGGGTTATGTCTCCAATCACAGGTAAATTGTTCGATAAATTCGGCGGCAAAGTCTTAGCGTTAATCGGTCTGGCTATCGTAGTGATCAGTACGTATTTCTTTAGTGATCTAACTGAGACAACGAAATATTCGACACTTATGATTTTGTATTCTGTGAGAATGTTCGGGATTTCAATGGTTATGATGCCTGTGATGACCAATGGTCTGAACTCCATCCCGGCTAAATATACACCACATGGTACAGCCATGAACAGTACGATTCAGCAAGTCTCCGGGGCGATTGGCGGGGCGCTGCTTGTAACGATTATGTCTAACAGTACTACTTCACATGTCAAAGATATGGTAGCTGAGGCTGTGAGTAAATTAACGGCTAAGCCTTCTGCAGAGCAATTGCTTGGCATTCAAAACCAAGTCATCGCAAAAGCAACGATCGAAGGAATTAATGATGCGTTCTTAGTGTCAGTAGGCGTTGCCATTATTGCCTTTATCCTAGCTTTCTTCATAAAAAGAGGGATACAGCCTAAGGATACAGAAACAGTCGAGGAAAAAGTGGCTGTTAAACAAGTTTCATCCGCTAGATCGATGTAATTTGATATGTAGAAAGACGCTCACCTATGGTGGGCGTCTTTTTGTCTTAATTAAAAATAGAACTCTGAGTGAGTCTTGGTCCATCTTGAATGACCGTTATGGAGTCGTTTCCACCTACATAAATTCTATTTGTGAGCGGGTTTAGCACAGTGCTGCCTGATACGGAGGAGAATCTTGCGAGCCGTTTAAACGTGGTGGCGTTATAAACGGACATATGATTCTTATCAAAATTACCAACAAATAAATGATTTGTATTCGGGTTGATAATCGTGTTGGAGGAGGTAGGCAACACCTTTGTGGTTATAATTTTGTTGTTGCGCCCATCTATGACAAACAGCCTGCCCTTACCCTCCACTTGTGCACTTGAGACATAAATACGATTCTTCAGCGGATTTATAACGACCTCACTTTGCAAACGTCCCAGCTGTACATTACGCAACAATTTATTGGTTCGGCCATTGATCACAGAAAGAAACCGGCTCAAGTTATTAGCGACATAAATACGATTGGTAATTTTATTAAGTGCTGGCGCTATCACGGGGTTACTTCCGACTTTTATTGTCGCAATGATCGCCTGTGTAGTTCCGTTAATGACGGTGACGCTATCATTTACTGTATTGGTCACATAGACACGGTTGGTAAGCTCATTGATAACAATTCTGGAGGGGCGTCCACCGATTTCAATCTTTTTACGGACCTGATTTGTTTTCCCGTCTATGATGAATAGGGTTCCGAATGCGCTAGTTACATAAATCAGATTGGTTCGAATATTTACTCCGATATTGTCTGGGAATCGGCCTACTTTGACAGTTTTGATTACCTGGTTTGTCCGCCCGTTTATGACAGATACGTTTTCGTCACGGAAGTTAGGTACATAAATCCGGTTGGTTTGGGGGTTGATTCCGAGCTGAGACGGCAGTCTTCCTACAGGGATCCGAGCGATAATGCGATTAGTTCTGCCCTCCAATACCCCGATAGTTCCAGCCTCGGTGTCTGGGTTTACAAAGTATACTCGATTCGTGACGACATTTACTTTTATATCTCCGATCGGTCCGGCAGAGCGGACTGTAGCAATCACTTTTGGCTGCGCCATGCTTTTACCCCTTTCCAAGTAAATAGATACTTCATTATATTTAGGCTTAGGCAAAAGGGTACTTCATTTATCCTTGCAAGATATATATTAGGAGTGTAGAATGGTACTCCATTATCCAAATATTAGGTTAGGTGTAAGCGTTTTATTTTTTGAGAAATTGAGATTGATTGGAGGTTGGGGTTGAGATGGTGAAATCAGTGTTGTCGGATATTTTATTAACACCTGATAAGACGCAGGCTCATAGCGAATTATTAGAGGAAATTGGGCAGTATATCACACAAGAAATTCTAAATCATCCGTTAATGAAAGAGGAGAGTCAGCGGGTAAGTATTCTCCTTGATGGATCGACCGCACTTGGTGTGGTGGATGAGCAGTCGGATGTGGATGTAATCATTATTTGTCAGGACGAGTATTATAGCAGCATTAATCATCGGTTCGAGCAAGCGGGGCTGATCCCGGAGCAAAGTAGTTTTTTTATGGATTTACGACTTCCCAGCGGCAAGTCCGGACATTACACACTGCATAAAATATCAGAAATCAAAGCGGCGTTAATGAGCGGAAATATGGAATGGCTGTGGAATGCTTCTATTTCTTATATCTACTATGACCGATTGGATGTAAAGTCGCTTTTTGATGCCTATGTGCCCCTCCAACCTGAAGTCCTAATGAGATTTCGTAAGAATTCATACATACAGTTAAGAAGTTATGCCAAAAGCTTAGATAATCCGGTAGTGCGTGGCGACGCCTTTCCTATTTTATTTTTAGCGGTTTCTCTTTATAAAGAAGCATTACGCTGTGCCATTACTATTGAAGGTCACCCCTACCCCTATGACAAATGGCTGGTACCTGTAGCCAAACAAACGACTGTCGGCCGAAAGATTATGGAGTGTGCGGGCGATTTTTGGAGTTTTATTAGAGATGATGAATCCTTTGCCCCTATGTACCAGGAGGATAATAACTTTGTCAAAATGGAAAAACGATTCCGGAAGATACTTGTAGAGGAATTCCGCATGCGGGGGATCGATGAATCTTGGTTAGTAGAGTGGTGGAAGTTTATGGAGGAGTGAGTGGAGCTATAGGGTGTTTGGTGAGTAGAGTAGCTGTGGTGGCGGGGTTGCTGGGGATGGCTGTAGTGGCTGGGATGGTCGGAGTGGTGGAATGGTCGGATGGTTGAAGTGGCTATAAGTATTTGGGTGAGTGGCTAGCTGGCTGTAGTGATTAAGTAACTTAAATGACTCCCCTTCCTCCTCTTGATTATGGTAAGGTATATTGAAGTGGAATTTTAGTGAGAGGTGATTATATGGACGGGACAGTTTCAATATTAGGAGTTCCCTTTTCAAAACTAACACTACATGAGACAACACTTCATCTAACAAAGCATATTCAATCTGGGGAATCGAAACTTTTCCATTTGATCACGGCTAACCCGGAAATTACGATAACAAGTCAATCGGACGAGCTGCTACGAACCATACTTCAAGAAGCGGATCTAATCACTCCTGACGGGATTGGCATTGTGATGGCATCAAAAAGAAAAGGCGATCCTATTGCTGAGAGGGTAACTGGATATGAGCTGCTTCTTGAGCTTTTGGAGCAAGGAAATAGCTTGGGATGGAGTTTTTATTTCTTGGGAACAGATGAGCTTACCAGCTGTAAAGCGGTCGAAAAGATCACGGAGTTATATCCGAATGTGAAGATTGCAGGAAGACATAATGGTTTTCTTACCAAGGAAGAGGAGCCTGCCATTGTAGCAGAAATACAGCGCGCACAGCCAGATTTCCTGATCGTTGCGATGGGTGCGCCATACTCTGACAAATGGGTATATAAGCACAAACAGGAGCTTACGCAGGTAAAAGTTGTTTTTGGCGTGGGGGGCAGCTTAGATGTAATAGCGGGAAAAGTTACTCCTGCACCAGCGCTATGGAAAAAACTCAATCTAGAGTGGTTGCATCGACTTTTGTTCGCTCCCGTTGCGAAGGGACAAAAGTCGCGATGGCGCAGACAGGCAGTGCTGCCCAAATTCGTGTTCCGAGCTATGATTAGGAAATGAAGAAAAGGCCTCGTTTATGGGGGCCTTTTTTTGGTTCGGTTGGTGGGAGAGGAGGAGGGGGCAGATGTGAGAGTAGGAAGTAAGGAGTAGGGGGAAGAGTAAGAGAGATTAGTGGGAGTAAGGTGAGGAGTATGAGCAAGAGTGAGTAGTGAGTAGTGAGTAGTGAGATTGAGGTAAGGAGTAGAGTAGAGTAAGTAGTGGGAGTATGTGTAAGAGTAGTGAGTAGAATGTAAGTGCGACTATAGCTGTGACCTTTAAACAAATTAATAATAATAAACAACACCGATTCTGGTTGATGCCATAGTCTCGTATTTAATTCAAACTAAAAGCTAAAGAGGAACAATAAGGGCAAAAATGCCCCTGAGTCACTGGAATTCCGCCGAAGTGGGAAATAGAAAGCAAAAATGCCCTAGATCGGGTGCAATACAGCCCGACGAAGCAAATCAACGGTATAAATCCCGTAGAATGAGCCAAATCCGGCCCGACGAAGTGAATCAACGGTATAAATCCCGTAGACTGAGCCGAATCCGGCCCGACGAAGCAAATCAACGGTATAAATCCCGCAGAATGAGCCGAATCCGGCCTGAAGCAGCAAATCAACGGTATAAATCCCGCAGAATGAGCCGAGTCCGGCCCGAAGCAGCAAATCAACGGTATAAATCCCGTAGACTGAGCCGAATCCGGCCCAAAGCAGCAAATCACCGGTATAAATCCCGTAGACTGAGCCGAATCCGGCCCAAAGCAGCAAATCACCGGTATAAATCCCGTAGAATGTCCCCAACCCGCCCGGTTACTATCCATTACCAACAGGGAGTCGGTTTTCGCCACACATTTAATGTGATCCCTACTATGATGAGTGAAATTTGTTTAATTGAGCAGATACATCCGCGTCAATTATAAATAGGGCAGGAGTTTATCGCTGCAAAATAAAAAACTGACACCGCTATACCAGCGATATCAGTTTACAGTTTTTAGCGATTAAGCTAGCGGCTGCCTATTTTTAGCTTGTTCCTCTCGCATCCACTGTGACAACTGGCGTTTGAGCTTAAGGAATTCGGGAGAGTCCGTAATCTCATCACGGCGTGGCCGCGGAAACGGCACATCGACTGTATGCAGAATGGAGCCGGGGCGGCCGGAAAATACATAGATACGATTAGAGAGCAACAACGCTTCTTCGATGTTGTGAGTAATGAACAGCACAGAGCGGCGATTCTCTTCCCACAGCTCAAGCAGCCAGCGCTGCATTTCACTGCGAGTTAGTGCATCGAGTGCGCTGAAAGGTTCATCCAGCAACATTAGCTCCTGGGGAGCGAGCAATGCTCTGAGAAAAGCTGCACGCTGCTGCATCCCGCCAGACAGCATATGCGGATAAGCATGTTCGAACCCGCTTAACCCAACCTTGGTAAGCCACTGGCGCGCTTCCTCGCGGGCTCCATCCCGCAGTGCACCTTTGATCTCCCCAGCAAGCAGCACATTATCCTCAATTGTACGCCAAGGAAAAAGCGCAGGCTGCTGCGGCATATAACTAATTTCACCGCGTTGACCTGTAACGACCTTACCGTTCATGCGGATCGTGCCTGCATCGGGTTTCACAAGGCCGCCAATCATATGGAATAAGGTGCTTTTTCCGCAGCCGGAAGGACCAACGATCGAAACGAACTCTTGTTGCTCTACCTTGAGAGAGACATTATTCAGAACTTTCGTCTCACGGCGACGATGGGAAAAAGATTTGGAGATGCCGCTCACTTCAAGGGCGGGTGCCACGGTATGAGCTTCAGGAGAGCTTATGACTTCTGTTGTTCTGTGTTGCATTTGCGTCGCTTGAGACATACAGGCATCTTCCTTTCTATGAGTTACGGCGCGGCTTCCAGCGAACCAGCCATTTTTCCAGCAATGCAATAATAGCAAAGAGTACAAGACTTAAAAGTACAATAATAACAATAGCAACAAACATCCGATCCGTACGATATGCGGATTTCTGCAGAAGCATATAATAGCCAATACCTTTATCCGCGCCAATCCATTCAGCGACCACGGCGCCCATAACCGCATAAGTAGCAGATATTTTTACGCCGGAAAATAGTGCCGGGATAGAAGAGGGCAGCTCCAGCTTGGTGAAGATTTGCCACTTGCTTGCGCCAGCCATTTTCATATAATTCATCATGACCTGATCACTTTGGGCCAGACCGCCCATCGCAGCGACAGCTACCGGGAAGAAACATACTAGTGTAATCAGCACGATTTTGGGCAAAAGACCAAAGCCGAACCAGATAATGAGCAGGGGTCCGAGCGCGATGGAGGGAACATTTTGACTCAGAATAATAAGTGGATAAAAAGCCCGTCTAGCCCAAGGCAAAAGATGCAAAAGCAAAGCAACGATCAGGCCTACCCCCGTACCAATGGGAAAACCAATTAAAGTGAGCCGCAGCGTAGCCATCGTATGTGCCCAAAGACCAGAAGCGTTACTGGTGGATTCACGAGCAATATCAGCAGGACTCGGCAGAATCCAGGATTCAATATGAAATACAGATACAGATAGCTGCCATACGGTTAAAAAGAAGACGACCGCCACAAGGGGCGGCCATATTAGCTTCCAGGTCGATCTCACAGCCGATATTTCTCCGTCAATTTATCCATGCTGATTCCGTTAGGATTATGAGCGATTTTGATCTGCGAAATTACGCTTGGACTGCCTGCTTCGATCAACGCCTCCTGCATCTGACGCACAACCTCCAGCAGCTCGCTAAGCTCACCTTCCATTGTGGTTTCCAGTGGATTCACTTGATGTTTAACACCGGATTTCTGAATGACCTCAATCGCTTTATCTACGTATGGGATGGAATCCTCATTGTTCGGAGTTTTTGGAATTACTTGAATGCTTAGTAGGGTGTTAGCCACAATAATCAATCCTCTCATTTTATAAGGTAAGTTCAAAAAGCCAACTTTGATAACGAAGTAATTCATTACAATTGTTGTTTACTCCGCCGGTAAAAAATCATTACTGAATGCACTAGCAGCATCCAGCGGTTTATCCAGCAACTTCAGATCATACATCCAATCGCCGTAATTTTGCCAGACCTCGGTTTTTTGCTCGCCCCAGCGGGCAGCATCGTCCTTGTATTTTGGGCTAAGCCATTTTTGGCTAGCTAGGACAAGGTCGGCGTCCAGGTCAGGAACGGCCTTCGATAACATACCGGCAGCCTCTTCCGGATGATCTATGGCATATTGATAACCTTTTGATGTGGCTTTCATGAAGGCCTTCACCAGATCAGGATGATCTGCAATTTGCTTCTCACTCGTCGTCAGCACAGGCGTGTAATAATCGAGCTGCGGCGCATAATCCTTTAAGTACAGCATATCCAATGGCTCGCCACGCAACTCAGCCTCAACACCAGTCCAAGCGTAGAAAATCCAGGCGAAATCAATGTCACGTTTGACGGCGGTAAAATAATCAGCTTCACCGATACTGATCAGCTTCACCTTTTTCACATCGCCACCTTCAGGATCCATGATAGCTTTCATGGCTGCTTCTTCGGCCGGTGAGCCCCAGCCTCCGTAGGTTTTACCTTCGAAATCCTTTGGTGATTTAATATTGCGATCTACTGGAGCAGCGAATCCCGACGTATTATGCTGAATAATAGCTGCTATCGAGACAAGGGGTACGCCTTGTAGACGGGCTAGTGTTAATCCTTCTTGGGCGCTGATGCCAAATGCGGCTTCGCCAGAAGTAACCATAGTATCAGAACCCGCTGCGCCTGGCTGAACGATCTCGACGTCCAGACCTTCTTCAGCGTAGTAACCAAGATCCTTAGCTACGTATAGACCGGTATGATTCGTGTTCGGTGTCCAGTCGAGTGCGACTTTAACTTTGGTGAGCTCTTTTGGAGCATCCGTCCCAGCCGCAGCAGTTGGATCAGTAGCATTTGCTTTGTTTCCGGCTGTATTCCCATTGTTGCTGCCGCATCCGGCAATGGCAAGAATGAGTACACAGGTGAGGCACAACGTAAGTGCTTTTTTAAGGTGCATGTCTTCTTCTCTCCTTTAAGGTTACAAGAATCCCGTCTTCACAACATGAACCGTAAAGTGTAGTATGTACGTTTTTCTACATCTTTTAGTGATCTTACAAAAAAAGCGCCCCGAGTGATCGGGACGCTGGCTTGGCGCAAGGTTAGTTAAGGTCACAGGGACCAGAACCAATTGGCGATTCCTACGCTGGCATTATCCAGATCAGGTATAAGGGTCAGTATCTTGTGGGATACAATCTCAGCCGGCCAATTCCAGCACCCCTGGTTCTATGAAGTTAACGGGTATTTCTATGTGCAATATAAGTAAGTATAAGTTTTGTACCCATACTTTATATCTTATATTTCTCGCATACGGTGTATTATAGACGGCTGTACTCAGAATGTCTAGTAGTGCACTCCTGAATTTTTCCAATCAAGTAGTTTCTTTTTTGCTAGTCTAGATCTTTATATTTTTTGCGGTGACGCCGTTTAAGCTCACTAACCAGCGCCCCTAGCGTGAGGACAACGCTGATCAGAATCCCGCTCATGATCACGAAGAGGGCAAGAAATTCAAAGGGAGAATAACCAATCATTTTACTCCATTGAATCTTTCCATCCAGATCGTCAATGACCTGATTCATGCCGTAAATCCCGCTTACTACCGTAAATACAGTAAGAATCATCAGCAGATTATCCCGTCGCTTGGATTGAAACTTATCCTGATACTGAAACAGGTCATTTAAGGTTTCTTTCACTTCCTCGAACAAAGCGTCGTTTCCGTATACTTTACGCAGCTGAAGAAATATCTCCCGGCCCTGCGACTGGGAAATCAACTCCAAGAAGTAGAACTTTGCCGAGAACTTATTAATGGAGTAGATTAGATTGTCTATTTCCTCATAATCATGATTAATCCGAAGTCGGGAGTGCATATTGGCGAGCTTTAGCAGAACGATTTTGTGGAAAATATTGAGTAAAAATCCGTAATAATATTGCCCGTACATCTGGTTGGCTAGACTAACAGCAATCTCCTGTTCAGCGCGGGTCATGCAGCAAAAGGTTTGCTCATTCATCATATAATATGTGTCTGGACCCCAGCGATTATAGGAATGCTCATGACAATAGTTTGCAATATACGCTGGATCGCTGGCACTGGCATAGGGCTTTC
The DNA here is from genome assembly GCF_037975345.1 of Paenibacillus sp. FSL P2-0121. Taxonomy (NCBI): domain Bacteria; kingdom Bacillati; phylum Bacillota; class Bacilli; order Caryophanales; family Paenibacillaceae; genus Paenibacillus; species Paenibacillus sp. FSL P2-0121. The sequence goes on from NZ_CP150245.1 coordinate 482,628, forward strand.
CGTTCAGATTAATTCCATCAAGCTGTGAGGCGCGATAGCGTAGATTTACACTAATCTCATCAGAGCTTTCTTCATTCTGAAAGCCGTAAAAAGCTTGCACCTGCATTCTTTCATCTACGAAAAAAGGAAGGGTCTCGAAATAAGCCCCATTGATATCCGATTGATCCAGATATGGCTCCAGTCCATCCACCAAATTTCGGAAGACAAAATCCTCTACCATCTCATAGGTCTGTTCCCCGCAATGAATATAAGTGTAATCATCCTGTATGAAGGTATTCTCTAGCGCACGGAAACGATCTGCGAATTCTAGGGCAATACTAAAGGGAATTGAATCCCCCTCCAGCTGGACACGTATCGTCACGAATCCAAGCTGAAAAGGACATATGAATATATCCGTCGAGAGAATTTTGAAAAATATAGATTGCTGCGGAATCTCCAGAATGCAGTCGAGATTATTTACTCTGGAAAAACGGCGAAACGAGTCGGCATCCTTCCTGCGTGGAAAAAGGACATGTGCAGCAAACGGTAAATAGGTGCGCTCCATTCGTTCATGGGAAACACAGTAGCCATCTCCGTAGTAGGCAGCTTCAAGCTCTTTATTATCCAGAAAAAAACGTGTGAAGCCGTCGTCCTGTAATTGCTGGATAAGCTGCTTAGAATCGCCCTTTTTTATAGAAAAGGGAAATATAAACTGCATGAGCGCAGTATGTAACAAAGGCTCAGTTGAAGACTCATTCATTCATCGTCCATCCTTGTGCTCAGAATATGCTTATAGATCACATTACCCTAAAAGGATAACGTTGATACTGTTCTAAATACGGAAACTCTTTCCTTTCACCGCTTGCATAGATTGGAACCTCCATGCGGCAATGCTAAGCAGAAACAAGAAGGCGGCAAAAGCGGCAAGTAATCCGGCTGTTTGTGCCACTTCTAAATGGTCCATAGACCAGCCCATAAACAGAGGTAGCAAAGCACCGCCAACACCTCCGGAAGCAATCATAATGCTGGGTGTTGACTCTTCGGTGCCAGGCAGCATTTTGCTGGAGTAGACTAAAGCAATGGAGAAAATACCGGACATAAACAGCCCCAGCAGCAGAATTACAATGAAAGCAGCCATTCGATTGTCAGTGAACGGAAAGAGTGCCAGCAGTAACAAGGTTAGTAAACAGCTGCTGAGAATGTACACGCGATAAGATATTTTTTCGGCAATTACACCCGCAAACAATCTTCCTGTAGACATCGCCAGCCAAAAGAAAGTGACTGTCAGTGCTGCGGCAGACTCCGTCATCCCTAGCTTGGCAATAAAGATAGCCGGCATAAAGTTGACTAAACTCATCTCTGTGCCTACATAAAGAAAAAAGAAAACGATGAAGATCCCTAACAGAATCCATTGCTTACCTTTATACGGAAATTTTTTGTTAGAACGTGAGCTTGAGGATTGCGAATTGTCTGCTCCTTGGACAGAGGCGCGTTCATCCAGCATTCGTTGTAGATTACCGAAATGCCCTCTTGTCCAGAGGATAAGAGAAATTAAGGAGAAGGCAGCGACGATTAGAAAGGCCAATCTCCACGCTCCGGCAGCAATGAGCGGACTGGCGATAAGCGGCATCACGAGTGCGCCTATCCCGAATAGCACTTCAAGCCGGCTCATTGCAATAGCAGTTCCTTCGGTTACAGCACCAATAATAATGGTGCCGATAACCGCTTCGATCATCCCGAAACCAAAACCTGCGGCAACAGCGATAACATACATCCAGCCCCAAGGCGGTAGAAAGGCGTAGGCAATTTCTGCAACTAGTAGAAGACTGGTGGCAATGAGGATGCCTCCACGTTTACCGAAGCGGCGATTAAGCAGGGGAGAGACCAACACACCTGCTAAAAAACCAGCGAATTGACTAAAGATTAATTCACCGCCAGCACTATAATTTTGATCATAATGTTGCAGTAGAACGGGCAGAATAGATCCCAGCACAACATGTGCCAGACCGATAACGAAGTAGGAAAGACAGCCGATCCAAATCAGTTTTTTCACGAAGTAAGCTCCTTATCTTGAAGTAGTTTATGAGGTAAGGTCGGATTCAATGTGAACCTGAAGGGTACATTATAATAAGCACCATTGTTATGATAAATCCAAACGGTGAGCTTGGATATATAAACTTTTGTTTACATGCTTGAAGGGAGAGATTTACGTAATGGATAACAAACAACTGGAGCAACTCATTATTAAAGCATTGGATGACAACAAGTTCGGTTCCTTTGGTACGATCGAAGAAGGAAATAAGCCGAAAGTACGTTATATGGCCATTTTCCATGAGGGTTTGAAGATTTATTTGGCTACAAATCGCAAAACTCATAAAGTGGAGGAGTTATCCGATAATCCGAATGCTTTTGTACTGCTTGGCTATGAGGCAGGTGGAAGCAAAGATGTGCTGGAGATTGAAGCAACTGCTACCGTCTCTAAGGATGAAGGCTTGCGCTCCAAAGTATGGAATAAAGAGCTGGAGCCATGGTTTACAGGACCTGATGATCCTAATTATGTAATTCTGGAGCTTACTCCAACACGTATTGAGTATGTAGGCAGCAATAAAGAGCATGGAGTATGGCAGCCGTAAGCTATAGCGTTGAATTGATCAAACAGCCCTCCTATCCCATATGGGGTAGGAGGGCTGTTTGATGTGTTATAATGACTTCAACTTTTTAGGTATTCATATCGGGGAGGAGCTAAAGCTACATGAGCGTTACTCTGTTATATATTGAAGATGATCGTGAAATTGGCAGTGTAGTGTCTGCTGATTTAAGCGAAAGAGGATATAGTGTCCGCTGGTTACGGAGCGGCGAAGGAGCGATGGAAGAAGCCGGCGCCTGCCAACTGGCTATTCTCGATGTTATGCTACCAGGTCTGGACGGGTTTACGATCGGGCAACGTTTGAAACGTTCTTACCCTAAGCTGCTCATTTTGATGCTCTCCGCCCGGACCTCGATTGATGATAAGCTGCAAGGTTTGGAGTTCGCAGATGATTATTTGACCAAGCCTTTTCATCCGGATGAATTGGCCGCTCGAATCGAGGTGCTGCTCCGAAGGAATGGGGCATCTGTTCAGGATTCACTCACACTTAAACATCTAGTCGTATATGAAGGGGATAACCGCGTGATGAATGCTCAGACTCAGGAAGAAATCATGCTTACAGGTAAGCAATTTCAGATTTTTTCCTATTTGCTGCGTCATCTTAACCAAATTATGACGAAGGAGCAGATCTACGAGGCCGTGTGGGGTGAGGCTTATATCGAAGGGGATAAAACTCTGATGGTACATATTCGTTATTTGCGTGAAAAGCTGGAGCTTGATCCGGGTAATCCGGAAATTATCGAAACTGTCCGTGGGATCGGCTACCGGGTAAGAGCATGAGAGGATTAGAGCGCATTCGCAAGAAACGTAATTCCTCCTTGTTATCAGGGTATTTGCTAATTATCGTATCTGCACTGCTATTTATCCCTGTGGTCCTTCCGTTGTCTTTTGTTGGCTACAATATTCTTAACGAAGTGACCAAAGGTGCCCCGCCTGTAGATACATCCCTGTATTCGAATATTGCACCGCTGGAGACTATGTGGCATAAAGAGGCACTTCACTTAGAAAATGCTTCTTCGGAAGCCATAAATCAGCGGCTGATTGAATTGAGTCGAAAATACACCGAGGCTACTATGTTTTGGGTAGACGGGCAGGGAAAAACCCAGTTGATTCTCACGCCTGAAGAAGGGGATAAGGATAAGATTTACCCTGAAGTTCCTGATCAGTGGACTGCGGCTGAGGCTATTTCATTTATGAAAGAAAGTACGAATCGTGATCCATTAGCCATCGTTGCTTTCGTGGGGGACAAAGTGGAGGCAGACAAGGGATTTATGGTGATACAAATTCCAAGCAAGCTGCTGAACAAAGGGGCTTATGGGGGATTAGGGGCTTGGGCTTGGTATAACTTTGTGTTATTTACCCTTTTTGGAGGGTTCGCTCTGGTTTCATGGATGTTCTTTAGAAAAATTCGCAAACGGCTGCTGCAACTGCAAACCGCGATGACGATCACAGGCCCGGATAGAATGCCTAAGTCTATAGTGACAGGAAAACTGGACGAGATCGGTCGCCTGGAGGAAGCTTTTAATACGATGGTAACTAAACTGGATGAAAGCCGACGCAGGGAAATAGAAGAGGAAGAGTTGCGTAAGCGTCTAGTCTCGAATTTATCTCACGATTTACGCACACCCCTAACCGTCATTCGCAGCCATATCCATGTTATGACCAAAGAGGATCTGACCTCAAAAGGTAAGCAGTCCTTACAGCTTATGGATGAGCGTATTGCGGATCTTAGCGTCCTGATCGAGAATCTTTTATCTTACAATCTGCTCAATAGTGGACGGGTAACCTTAAAGCTGGAACGTAAAGATGTTTTACGCTTGTTACGGGAAAGTGCGGCTGCTTGGTACCCCGTATGGGAAAAAGAGGGCTTCGATATTGATATTAACCTGGAAGCCGAACCGCTATTCTGGAGGGTGGATGAGGTCTGGTTCCGCCGTATTCTCGATAATTTGTATCAAAACATTGTACGACATGCCAGCAGCGGGCATTATGTCGGGATCTCAACGGAGCAACGTAATGAACAACGTGCCATAATTATTGCGGATCATGGTCGAGGCATTCAGAGTCCATCCGATTACAAGGGGGCAGGTTTGGGATTGTCTATCGTCGATCTTTTGATGAAGCATATGGAGCTGGAATGGGTTGTGGAGAGCACAGGCAAAGGCACTTCTATTGTAATCTTTGATCCGCGTCGTGAAATTTAAACAAAACTTAAACTTGGCACTTCCTTGTTCTTAACCTTGGGACGTTATGCTGTATACCGAGGTGAAGAACATGGAAGAAACAGTGATTAAAACTAAGGATTTATTGAAAAAATATCGTGGCCGGGCTGCGGTAGAAAATTTGAATTTAAATATCCGTAAGGGAGAGATTTATGGTTTTCTGGGTCCTAACGGAGCTGGGAAAACTACAACAATCCGTATGCTGCTTGGCCTAATTACACCGACATCTGGAAAAATTGAAGTGTTCGGCCAGGATCTTCGGAAGAATAAGCTGCAAATTTTACGGAAGGTAGGGTCGCTTGTCGAATCCCCCTCGTATTATGGGCATCTGAGTGCTGTGGACAATCTCGAAGCGATCCGCCGCATTCTGGATGTTCCGAAGTCACGAATCGCTGAAGTGCTAGATATTGTTTCTCTAACCGGGGAAGAGAGACGTCCGGTCAAAGGGTTCTCCCTCGGGATGAAGCAGAGACTCGGTATCGCAGCTGCCTTGCTAGGGAATCCAGAGCTGCTTATTCTGGACGAGCCAACGAACGGACTCGACCCGTCAGGGATTCAGGAAATTCGTGGGCTTATCAAACGTTTGCCACAGGAACAAGGAATTACGGTTGTAGTATCCAGTCACCTGCTTAGTGAAATTGAACAAATGGCAGATACCGTGGGTATTATTCGCCAAGGGCAAATGGTATACCAAGATACAATAGCTAATCTGCAACAACAGGCTGCTGGCGAGATACGCCTTGCGGTTTCGGAACCAGAGTCTGCGTTACGTCTTGCTGGAGGCCGGGGGTATGAAGGGACACTACAAGAGCAAAAACTGATTTTTTCAAGAATGAACGATGCAAGAGTAGCGCTGCTAGTCAAGGCTTTGGTAGAGAATGGGCACGCTGTCTATCGTGTAGAGGAGCGGAGACAATCGCTTGAGGACTTCTTCCTACAGGTTGTGGGAGGCGGGGAATCATGATGTGGCGGGCGTTGTCAGCGGATTGGCTTAAAATCCGCGGCAAAGGAATTTGGTTTCTAGTGTTTCTGGGACCGATTGGTCTAGTAGCCATGCAGGGCCTTAACTTTGGCCTTCGTTATGATTATCTGCGTCAGCAGTATAGCGCGGATTTATGGGGAGGACTTCTGGATAATGTGTCCGGGTTTGTGCCCACAGCTCTTTTTCTGGGAGGCACTTTAGTATGCTCGTTGATTGCAAATGTCGAACATCAGATGAGTTCATGGAAGCAGCTCTTGGCACTGCCTATCTCTCGTACCTCAGTGTTTATGGCTAAGTTAATGCTCTGTCTGCTGCTAGTGGCAGTTTCCTGCTTGTTGCTCTCAGTGGGGATAGTTGTTTTAGGGCTTATTTTGGGCTTCAAAGCGGATCTTATTCCTTATGTGGATGTAGTGCGGATTGGCTTTATGTCCTATATTGCGGCTCTGCCGGTCATCGCGCTACAGCTGTGGCTTTCCCTGGCTAATCGTAATCAGACACTGCCAGTTGCCCTGGGGATTACATTATCTTTGACGTCATTTTTCTCCATGTTCCTTTCGGAGTGGGTGCCTTTAACATGGCCATATTTGGCGTGGGACTCCTCTAATCGCCTTTTGTTCAGCGGTGCGGGTCTGCTGCTGGGAATGCTGGTGTTTTTGCCGGGTGCAGTGCATTTCGCTCGAAAGGATGTGGATTAAGATGATGTCATTTTGGAGAGTATTGTCCTCAGAGCGATTAAAAATGTCTAAATCATATGTTTGGCTTTTAGTCATAGGAAGTCCGGTTTTATCACTGGTTCCCGGATTGTTATCGGATAATCAAGGTGAGAAGATGTCTTGGGAGCTGCTGTTAAGTGTGATGTCAATGATGCATGCTTTGCTGTTTCTGCCTGTGCTTTCAGGCATTTTTGCGGCCCTGATCTGTCGTTATGAGCATCATGACGGCGGTTGGAAGCTATTGTTGTCTCTGCCTGTAACCCGGTTGTCGGTGTATCTCTCAAAATATGTGATGATCATCGGATTGCTGGCTGCTGTGCAAGTAACGTTCCTCGTTATGGTGCTGGGAATGGGCTTGTTCCAAGGGGCTCCAGATCCAATCCCTTGGGCGCTACTGCTAAAATCAGTATTTGGCGGCTTTGTAGCCTGTCTACCTCTCGCCGCATTGCAGCTGGCGATCTCGCAAAGCTGGAGCAGTTTTGGCGCACCGCTGGCGCTGAATGTGAGTCTGACCATTCCCAATATACTGATCGCTAATTCTTCAACCTACGGTCCCTATTATCCTTGGGTACAGCCGTTGTTGGCCATGAGTCATTATGGTGATGACGGATTTGGTGCCTTTAATCTGCCTTTAGAGACACTGATGATGATAGTGGGAGGAAGCTTGATTGTCTTTTTTGCCGCAGGACTAATCTCCTTTTATCGTAAAGCAGTCTAATTCACAATCAGAGGCTATAAACTCCTCCTCAATGGACATCCCGTGCTGTTTTTCTTATAATTAAAGAATATAATTAGCTAAGATGGAGGAGGGCGAGAGCATGGAGCCAACGGCATTAGAGGACTGCGACAATACATGCAAGGGTTCAGAGCTTGAACCGGAATCCATTGCATTGATCCTGCCAGACCGTGGGATTACTGATAAAATGGCAGAAATGTTCAAAGCGTTGGGTGATCCAACACGAGTGCGGCTCATTTACGCTTTGTCACAGCAAGAATTATGTGTACATGATTTGTCCGTGATCCTTGATATGGGCCAATCTGCGATATCCCATCAGCTCCGTTATTTACGGAATCTACGGATCGTGAAGCGGCGTAAAGAGGGGAAAACGGTATTCTATTCGCTGAACGATGCGCATGTGGAGCAGATCTTTTTGCAGACCCACGAGCATGTCCGACACGAATAGCTAGTTGCAAAAAAAGAGGGACTCCAGCAGCCATTGAATGGCTTTTGGGAGTCCCTCTTTTTATTATGCCGACGAGTCCCAACCATCCACTACGGCTTACGGACCCAGCTGACGTTATTTGCACAATAATCGCTTTTTGAGCAGAGTTGCGGACCTCAGTGCAGTTATTCTTTAGAAAGAGGTCTTATTTTGCTCTTTTTCATGCCAATAGCGCCTATGGGGTCCGATAATATGCTAAACCGGGGATAATACTGCTTTTAGTGTCAATTGGGTCCGTTAGCTGTGTGGTTTGCGACAAATATTGCTCTAATGAAGCTAAGTGGCATCTCAGCTTAACTAAGTAACATCTCAACTAAACTAAGTAGCATCCCAATTAAACCAGGCTGCGTCGGGGTTAACCAATGCGTTTAAATCCACTGAAGCCTTGTATTTCGAAGTAAGGATTTAGCTTATTAGCTGGCTTGATTTAGGTTCTTCGTTAGGTTTGGTTTTCTAAAGGACAACACTAGCCAGACACATTGCACAGCAAGCACTAGCAGGATAAATAGATCGATTCCCATGTATTCACTCGTATTATCGTTGCCCACAAACTGAATTAAATTATGTATAAAGTGAAAGGATATCAGCGGAAGAATATTATTATTTTTTAGCATCAACAAGGCTAGCGCAAAACCGATCAGAAGCGCATATACGAGTTGTAGAAGAATTTGTGTGATATCTGTGCTGGATAATGCATTAAGTAAGTGGGTAATAGAGAAAAGAATACTTGAAGTGATCACTGCTGTTTTAGCCCCTTTAGGAAGCAAGGTCTTAAAAATCAAACCGCGATAGATACTTTCCTCCACAAAAGCGACCAGCAGGGTGAAGAAGATAAAGAACAGTACCTCAGATGCACTGATCTCACGAAATCCCTTAAAGGATATGGTAATCAGGACCACTACTAGCGGGGCATAATAGATCCAGTTGCCCGAGGATATGGTGTTTAGAGGTCGGAAGCCAAGCGTGCTCCATTTGCGCTTAACTGTAAAGTAGATGATGAGTACAAGCGCGATTGGGATGAAGGAGATAAGTACAGGGGCGGTGTACGCAAGTTCCTTAATTGTTGCGTAAGCCCCGGCGGCAGTTACGGCTACAAGTAATAACACCTCGATAATAACTACGCTCCAAATAGGGTGTTTCTGTGAAAAAGAAGACGTTTTGGCTAGCTTTGACATGTTCTAAATTCATCCCTTCTGTGTAAATCATTTGCCCATCGAGCTTCATTGATAATGGGGTCATTCGTATGTAAGAAACTTACTTTGGGTCATACATGATTTTACATATTTTCACGTAAAGGTCAATTGATTTAATTTTTAAGATAATGTAGAAAAATGGTGTATATCGCGTATTGACCTTGAAATATAAAGGGAATATAATAGGGCTAAGATAACATATGAACAAGTGCTCATATATGGTTTTTATTTGAGGAGATGTGCCGTATGGATACAATGCAAGGAAAATTAAAACGTCAGTGGGAATTAGAAGGCTTGGATTGCGCCAATTGCGCGATGAAAATTGAAGATAAGGTGAAGAAGATTGAAGGTGTATCGTCTTGTTCCGTTAATTTTGTAACAAAAACAATGACGTTGGAAACTGCCGCAGGGTATGAGGAGTCAGCAATTGTAGAAGCGAAGAAGACGGTGAAGGCACTTGAGCCCCACGTAAATGTGAAAGAGAAGGTTGGGGGCAATCACAAGGCGCGCAATAGTGGCGCTCATGAACATACGCATGATCACGAGCATGGTCATGAGCACGGCCATCAAGCTGCTGGACATCATCATGGTCATGAGGATGCTGAAGGTCATGGTCATACTCACGAGCACGGGGAAGGTGATACACGCAAAATATTGCTGCGGTTAGGCGCTGGTGGAATTCTTGCTCTAGCTGGGATATTCCTGCCCGTGAATGGAGTAGTTGAATTGCTGATCTTTTTGGCAGCCTATCTTATCGTGGGTGGTGAAGTTGTCTGGCAGGCGGTTAAGAACATCATCCGTGGCCAGGTGTTTGATGAGAATTTCCTGATGGCTCTGGCAACTATCGGTGCATTTGCGATTGGTGAGTATCCAGAGGGCGTGGCAGTAATGCTGTTTTACCAGATTGGAGAACTGTTCCAAGGTCTGGCTGTGAATCGTTCACGCCGATCTATTACGGCACTTATGGATATTCGCCCCGAGTTTGCCTATCTCAAGCTTGGAAATGATCTGAAGAAGGTCTCACCTGAGGAAGTAGCCATCGGAGATTTGATTGTTGTTAAACCCGGTGAGAAGGTACCCCTTGACGGAACAATACTTGAAGGTAACGCCATGATGGACACATCTGCACTTACTGGTGAGTCGGTACCACGATCAGCTGGTCCAGGAAGTGCGGTGTTAAGTGGTTTTATTAACCGGAACGGCGTAATTACTGTGCAAGTTACTCAGACCTTTGGAGAATCGGCCGTATCCAAAATACTGGAGCTAGTGCAGAATGCATCAAGCAACAAAGCTAAAACGGAGAACTTTATTACTAAATTTGCACGTGCCTACACGCCTGTAGTAGTGATCACAGCAGTCCTGCTGGCCGTCGTTCCTCCACTGCTGATCAGTGGTGCAACTTTTTCGGATTGGATTTACCGTGCACTTGTATTCCTCGTAATCTCTTGTCCTTGTGCGCTTGTGGTCTCGATTCCACTGGGATTCTTCGGAGGGATTGGTGCAGCTTCACGCAGCGGTATTCTGATTAAGGGAAGCAACTACCTGGAAGCCCTAAATGATGTGAAGGTAGTTGTCTTTGATAAAACAGGAACGTTGACCAAGGGACAGTTTAAGGTTACGGGGATTTATCCGTCGGGTGGCAAATCTAAGGATGAATTACTGCGGACAGCCGCTTATGCGGAGAGCCATTCCAATCACCCGATCGCTGAGTCGATTCGGACGGCTTATGGTGAACAGATTTCTAAGGAAGCTATCTCGAATTACAATGAAATCTCTGGTCATGGTATCGAAGTAACTATCGAAGGCAAGACCGTATTTGCAGGTAACGCACGTCTGATGGAGCGTGAGGGAATTGCTTATGAGGTCCCAGAGCAGAGCGGTACAGTTGTTCACATAGCGGTAGATCATCAATATGAAGGTTATCTGGTGATCGCTGATGAAGTGAAGGAGGACTCACTGCAGGCCATTCAGCGCCTCAAAAAGCTGGGTATACGCAAGACGGTGATGCTGACAGGTGATGCTTCCGCCGTAGCTGAAGATGTAGGGAAGCAGTTAGGGGTAGATGAGGTACACGCAGAGCTTTTACCACAGCATAAGGTAGAGGCCATCGAGAAGCTGGATCGTGATAAGTCTCCACGCGAGAAGATTATTTTTGTCGGAGACGGAATTAATGATACTCCTGTACTGGCTAGAGCCGATGTCGGCATCGCTATGGGAGGACTTGGTTCCGACGCTGCCATTGAAGCAGCAGATATTGTAATTATGACCGATGAGCCTTCGAAGATTGCTGTAGCTATCGGAATTGCCAAGCGTACTCGAGCCATCGTATGGCAAAATATTATTTTTGCTTTAGGTGTAAAAGCTATATTCCTTCTGCTCGGTGCATTTGGGATTGCCACGATGTGGGAGGCAGTATTCTCAGATGTAGGGGTAACCGTACTTGCCGTACTGAACAGTATCCGAGCTTTAAAAGTGCAAGACGAGGGTTAAGAATCTTTGGTGTTTAAATAAATGATTTCAACAAAAGTAAGCTTTAGGATTCCGGTTTTAGGGGTCTTAGGGCTTATTTTTTTTATTCTCCAGCAAAGAATTTGTCTATTTTTGCCGATATAGAAGATATATCCACATCAGGAGATATTATAACAAATGGAGTGAGGAGGCTATTTCATCGTGAATGAAAATGAAATGAAAGGAAACAAGATGAAAAAAATGAGAAAAAATGTAACGAAGAGAAAAGCGACGTCAATTCAACTTAAGTGGTCATCTGTTATATTAGCTATTGCAATCGTGCCGCTCATGGTGGCGACCATATTTTTACTTGATTATTTCGGCAATGTCACACGCACAGACAGCGAGCAAATGGCGCAGGACACCATTAATACGAACACATTCCGGATGGATGAGTGGCTATCCAATAAAACCTCGTCCGTAAAGGATCTGGTATCCCAGCATCCTGAGTTCGATTTTACAAATCCGGCAAGTATCTTCCCTGTGATAGAAGTGCTGGAGGAAAGTGACAGTGAGACAGAAGGTTACAGTGTCATTAGTAAAGACGGCCAGTTAACCAATATGATGAACATGACCGCAAATGTAGCAGATGCGAGCTATTTCTTGAAAGCGAAAGAAACACATGCGCCTGTGTTGGGGGAAATGTCCTATCTGGAGCAGCTTGATAAATATATCATTCCAATCGTAGTTCCTGTCATGGATAAGGATAAGCAATTTATGGGAGGTATTGTCTTCTCAATTACTCCTGAAGTTCTTGCCCAAATGAGTAATGAAATTACTATGGCGGATACCGGATTTGGATATGTAATCTCAAATGATGGCATGTATTATACTTATCCAGACGTCAGTCGTATGGGCAAAAAAATTACCGATTACGCTAAAGAGCCGGCTCTTCAGAAGGTCGTTGACAAGATTTTGAGCAACAAAGAGGGGTCCGAAACTTATAAGGGCGAAGATGGTAAGAAAGTCATTACATACTTTAAGACAATTCCAGATACTGATCTGAAGCTTCTTGTAACAGTGCCGGAGAAAGAGGTTTTTGCTAAAGTGACCTCTGCACAAAGAACAGCAATGTTCATCTTACTGGCAGTTATACTTGTCATAATTTTTGTTTCACTGTACCTTACTCGTCTTATCGTTAGACCCATTAAAGCAATTTCCTCGACTATGAAAAAGGTGGCAGAGGGTCATCTGAATGAGAGGGTTAAAGTGCAGTCCGGAGATGAGATCGGCGAGATGAGTCAAAATATCAATGATATGATTGAGACACTCTCCGGTATTGTCAACAAGATTGATACAACAGTAGTGGAGGTTACTTATTCCTCAGAAGGAATGCTGAAATCGGCTCAACGTTCGTCCTATACTTCAGCAGAGGTTGCCACAGTTATCCAAGAAGTAGCTCAAGGAATGGAAGAGCAATTTAGAGGCTCCGAGCAATCCGCAAGAGCAACGGAAGAGATGGCCGTAGGTTTGCAACGTATTGCTGAGTCCTCTGCAGCGGTATCAGATCAGGCTGAGACGGTCAACTCAGAAGTAGAGAGTGGCTATTTGGAAATCCAATCTACACTGCAACAGATGGCTGTTATCAGTTCCACAGCTAATCAGACAGCCGAGATGATTGGCAAATTAAGTGAGCAATCGGAACAAATCGGACAAATTGTGGATGTAATTTCTGAGATATCCAATCAGACAAGCTTATTATCTTTGAATGCTTCTATTGAGGCTGCCCGAGCTGGAGAACATGGTCGTGGCTTCGGTGTAGTTGCGAATGAGGTGAAGAAGTTAGCAGAGCGGACAAACAGCTCCATCATTAGTATAGTGGAGCTAATCGGCGGCATTCAGTCTTCAACAACAAGTGCAGCGGATTCCATGAAGAAGAGTATTGAGGAAATTGGCGATGGAATGGGGAAAATGCAAAACGTCGGTGTTTCCTTTGATCATATCCGTTCTTCGATCCGTGAAGTATCGTCGCAAATACAGGATGTGTCAGCAATTAATGAAGAGATGTCAGCTGGCACGGAAGAAATAACGGCTTCTATATCCGATATGCTCGGAATAGCTAAAGAATCTGCTGAGAATGCTCAGGCGGTCTCCTTAGCTTCAGCGGAGCAGACAGAGATTATGAAGGATGTCGTGTCCTCCGCGGAATCACTTAATGAAGTGATGTCTGTGCTGAAAGAAGAAATCGAAAAGTTTAAAAAGTAGGAGATAAACTGAGATTCATCTCCTATAATACAAAAAATCGCTCTCTGGGAGCTGGCGGGTGATCTCACCAATTCCCAAAGTAGCGATTTTTTTTATGAATTAAAGGCTGTCTTCCAGCTGTAGGCTCTCGATGCCTGCACGTACAATGTTGCAGGAGTTGTTCAATTTCTGGGTTTCCTCTGTATTTAAATTAAGCTCCAGCAGCTCTTGAATCCCAGTGTTGCCTATGATGGCGGGCACGCCCGTGCATACACCGCTATGTCCGTACTCTCCATCCAGAATGGCCGATACGGCGATAATTTTGTGCTCATCATTCAGGATCGAACGGGTAATGTAGGCAAGTGCGCTGCCAATCCCGAAATGTGTGGAGCCTTTGCGGGTGAAAATTTCCCAGCCGGCATCTTTTGTCTTGCGGGAGATATCCTCCAGATCTAAATGCGGGAACCGCTCGCGATGCTGATCTAAAATTTGCAGAATAGGCTTGCCGCCAATTGTTACATGGGACCAAGCTACAAATTGAGATTCGCCATGTTCACCTAAGGCGTAGCCATTAACACTACGCGGGTCAATGGAGAACACATCGGAGAGCAGGGTTTTTAGGCGCGACGAGTCAATGGAGGTCCCGGTACCAATAATTCTGTGGCGAGGCAGACCTGATATTTTCCAGACCATATAAGTGACAATATCGACCGGATTAGCGGCGACTACGAATATTCCATCAAATCCCCCAGCCATGATGTTGGTAATGATTTCTCGAGTAATAACCGCAGAGGCTTCCAATACGTCAAGTCGGGTCTGCCCGGCTGTTGGATTAGCGCCAGCGGTTAAGATAACTACATCCATTTTTGCACAATCGCTATAGGTTCCGGCATACACCTTTGTGCGTGTGCTTGTGAAATCCATACAGTGCGAGAGATCAAGTGCTTGTGCCATAGCCCGATCATAGGTGCGGTCGATCATCATAATTTCGTCGCAAATGGCCTGATTAACCATGGAGTAAGCACAGCTTGAACCCACCATTCCGGCCCCGACGATGGCTACTTTTCTCGATTTACTTTTCAATTGCCTTGTCCTCACTCTCTAAAAGTTATACGCAGTATAGGCTTCCAAATGATATTTATTTCAGCATTAAGGTCTTTTGGAAGCTTATCGTTAGGTATGCTTATAGTTTAACGTATCCCTTCGCAAGTTACCTGACATCGGACTTACAAAGATTATATTTTTTCTGTTTAATGCTGAATAAGTGACATGATGAGTTAGATATTTCAGGAGATCTATCCCTATAGTGTATGTAAAGTACTTAAAGAGGATGTAATAAGAGGATGGCTAATTGATGTCAGAAAAGGGTGTAAAGTAGAAAAAAGCAGAGGAGAACATAAGCTTGAGTTACAAGAGGTAAGAAGTCATCTCAAGGAATCGGGTAAGAACCCTGAGATGGCTTCTTAGGATTATTATTGATAATCATGGCTGCGGCAGCAGACTCCCCGAGGAGGTCATAGCCTTATAACGCTTGAACATAAAAAATCTCCAATGAACAATCATGCCGAAGGCTAAAATAAAGAACAAACCACCGGACTGTGGAATAGACACATAACGGTTAATAAATTCATGGAGTAAAGTGCGGACTAGAAGAAGTCCGAGCAGGATAAACGCAAAGCTCTTGGAGCGTTGAGCGTAAATTTGTCCATCACGTTGTTCAAAGTGGGTGCTGCGTATAAGAGGATACGCGAAGATGAACCAGCCAATCAAAAAGGCGACTGCCGCCCACCATAATGGGAATCTGACCGCAGGTGCCGCAAACATGGCAAAACCCGTCGACATACCGAGAGGTGGAATCCATATTTTTCGAATGGTAACCGGACGTGCGCTTGCTTTTAGACGAATGAAAATAACCATCAGCGCCATGAACAAAGCCCCTAATGTGGAGCCGATATGTAGAAGCGAGGGGTTTATGTTACCCATGATACACGACCTCTCTATGATTTCAGTCACTTGTATCTTCATTATAACAGAAAAACGATGGCAAAACATTGAAGTGTATTGGCTCCATCCCCGCAACAATTCCAGCAGAGGAATTTTTTCTTAAAGGAACGATACATACAAAAATCCCCGCCAGAGCATACTCTGACGAGGATTTATTGATGTGAATATTATTATCTCAGCCCAGACTTACGAACGGCTGCGTCCACTTGTCGAGCGAAGAATAAGGCTCACGATAAAGATCAGCACAACGGCACCGATCAAAGAAGGGAAGAAGTAGAAATCACTTACTTTAGGTCCCCAGCTTCCCAGAAGCACGCCACCGAGCCATGAACCGATAATACCAGCGATGATATTACCGATAACACCACCAGGAATATCTCTGCCCATAATCAGACCAGCCAACCAACCAATAACCCCACCAACGATTAACATCCATAGAAAACTCATGTTACTTCAACTCCTTCGTTTTGTTGTTTGCGATGTCTACTATTAACCTTTGTGACCATCTTTAAACCACATGGAAAAACTTACTTCTTCCGGAATGGTTAGGAAGTAGGCTCTAAATGCAGTTTCGATAATGTATTACAACTATAAACATGCTATAGTGAAAAAATATTATAAAATTATGAGTAAACCCCTATTAGTAAAGGGTAAGTAAGAAGTAATACAATACATAAAAGATAAAGGAGCCACTATTATGGAACGGGCTAATGAGGCATTGTTTTATGTAGGAACGTATAACTCTGAGAACGAGAAGGCGATTCAGTTATGTGCGCTTAGTCTTTTGTCGGGGGAAATGAGAATTCTTGAGGGTACCGAGGGAATTGAGAATCCATCGTTTTTAGCTGTGAATAAAGCAGGCAGCGTGTTGTATGCAGTTAGTGAGAAGGATCAAGGTGAGGTTTACGCATATGCAATTGATCCCGCAACTAAAGCGTTGAAATCACTTGGAAGTCGTCCTACGGAAGGTGGCGCTCCTTGTTATGTCTCCATTAGTCCTAAGGAAGATTACATATTCGTCTCCAATTACTCGGGAGGCAATGTTAATGCTTTTCCTGTAAATGAAGATGGTTCGCTTCAAGAGATGTCCGACCAAGTAAAACATGTGGGTTCAGGTATTCGTGAAGACCGTCAGGAGGCTCCGCATCCGCACTCTGTCATTCCGGACGCAAGTGGTAGACATGTGCTGGTGTGCGATTTGGGACTGGATCAAATTGTGATCTATCGCCCTGAAGAGGGCAAACTGGTAAAACATCGTGAGCTTAATCTGCCACCTGGTTCAGGTCCACGTCATCTGGCGGTGCATCCCTCTGGACAATGGATCTACCTGGCGAATGAACTGAATTGTACAGTAACGGCATTTGCTAATGATGAACAGGATGCAAATCTAAATATTTTACAGCATCTTAGCACGCTTCCTGATAATTATACTGCCGGTAGTGACGATACAGCTTCCGATATTCATGTCTCCCCTTGTGGCAGATTCCTGTATGTCTCCAATCGGGGACAAGACAGTATCGCCCTGTTCCATATCGATGAATTAACGGGTCTGCTTGAAGCAGTGGATTGGCAGGGTACCGGCGGGCGTACTCCGCGTAACTTTGCAATTATTGGGGATAAGCTGCTTGCTGCTAATCAGAATAGTGATAATATTACCTCCTTCTCCATCGATAGTGAGAGTGGCAGATTAATCCCTACAGGAAATGAATTGGAAATGAAGTCACCTGTTTGTGTGCAAGCGTTGTAGGCTGAGACTAGGTTATTGTATGTCGTAAAAATAAGGGCTATTCCCGTAATCCATTCATTTTTTCGTGAGTGGAGGTTGGGAATAGCCCTATTTTGCAAATGAAGACCTAAGGATAATAGCAAGTGATTTTTAAAATGTATTTCGGATACCTAAATCGTAAAAACCGATGTCATCCAGCATGATCCGGTCGCCTTCTTCATCAAGATAGAAGGTGATTTCCGTCAGGTTGTCAGGATCCAGCTCTGGTTCTTCCTCTTGAAATTGTTCGAACGGCATCTCGTAGGTTTGAAATACAGCTTCGGAAAGGTCACCGTATTTGCCATCGTTTATCCGCTCTTCAAGCCATGGGAATAACGTGAACTGAGTTTGTGGAAGCGGCAGTATGTCCATTACTTCATCCAGCGTCAAGCGGGCTGAGGTATCATTATGGTCAGTTAACTCCACCTCAACCTTTGGAGGTAGTGGAACATCCATTTCTTCACTAAGGTCACCATTCAGATTTGCCATAGAGAACGTAAGGCCATCTGCCCCTAAAAGAGCAGTTTCAGTACGGACACTGTCGTTAAGCTTAATGTTGTAATAAGCTTCTTCGTTTTTGCTGGCTGTGCGTTCAAGGACAACACCATAGGTGGCTTTGCTTTTTGACTCCCGGTCTTTAGCCAGCTCTTCTGACCAAGAAACACCCGATGCTTCTGCTGTTCCCAGTTCTACTGTGTTTTTGTTACGGTCATCGTCGAATGTGGCTACAGGACGATATCCCCCGCTTTGGAATCGATTGTAGTAGGCGGTATCTGGTAACCACTTCAGCCCGCTGCGATAATCCCGGAACAAGCTTTGGTATTCCTCTTTTTCATGCAAGGTGGTCTCCAAGAAAGCTGATACATAGACCTTAGCGATTTGCCGTTGTTTGTCTGCATCCATGATTTGTGCCCGATTTAAGAAGAGTCCAGCTGGCAAGGTCTGATCATACCCGCCCCAATCGCTGTTGAATTGACTGTGATTGGCGTCCGCAATATACAGTGAGCTTTTGAAAGCAGACGATCCTTGGGAATAGGAGGTACGTATATACTGCCGATCACCATAGAAATCATGTACATCTCCATCGCGGGCTCCCTGCAGGGTCAAATAATTGATGTCTTTGAGACGGGCTTGCTGGTCATCTATCGTTTTGTCCGTTGGTGCAAGCGCGATTACAGAGGTTATATTAAAGCGATTAACTGCCGCCATCACCGGATCATCCTTGAACCAACGAGTGGCATCCGCGGCCATAGCTACGGCTTGTCCTCCGCGGCTATGGCCGAGCAGGGCGGTTTTTGTGAAATCTATTTTCTGATAAAAAGGACTGCCCGGATCATCTGAAAAATCTGCTAGCTGCTCTAAATGTTTCAGTAGGATCCAAGTCCGTACTTTAAAATCATTGTCTGGAATGCCGGACCAAGCAGAATAATTCAGGAAATTCTCATCGAGCGAGATCGCAATAAATCCCCGGCTTGCCAATAGTTCGCCGAGATAAGCGTACCCGCCATCAGAGTAATCTTCCATCATATGGTTGCCGTGCACCATCAGTACTACTGGATATGGACCTTCGCCTTCTGGCATCCATACGCGACCATTCAAGGGAAGTGCCTTATAATCGAAACCCCAGAATAAAGTGCGCAGCTTTGACCAATCCTTAATATAAGCAGAAGCATCGGCCGTAGAGGATATCAAGCTTGTATCCTTACCGTATTCGGCACGATGTAGATCGGTACCACTGGCATAGGTGAAGGTCTGATAAGCTAGATTACCTGGTTTTCCAGGATCGGAGGCTGTAAGTGGAACAACTTCCGTATCGTTGATGTCGACCGACTCTGAAATAGGCAGTTCTTGCACTCCGCTTGCCAGCGCAAGTGGGGAAAAAGTCACTGCCACTGTTAGCAGAAGTCCTAGTGTTATTCTTTTGCTGCGGAGCAGGCCAATGGCTAATCCGCCTAGTGCTCCTAGCAGTGCAAGCACGACCGCAATGACAACCGCAGCCTCAATCTCAAAATCCGCATAATATAAGATTAGTAGAATAGCTCCAAAATCACTCAATACACAGCCTGCGAATAATCTTGGGATACGCAGTCCGGTCAACGCTAGCAGAACAGCCAAGATATTGCCGGAAATCGCCAGCAGGACAGTGCCTGCACCTGCAGCAAGAGCGATATCGGTAGGTTTACCTAATCCAGTAGGAATGCCTAACACGGCAGTACTAAAGGCTAAAAAGCATACTATCCACAGACCGGCTATAGCTGTTCTCCAAACTGCTGTATCGTAACGGTAGGTTCCCCTAATTCTTCGTCCAATTTCTTGAGCCATACGTCTGTGGAGCCGCGGTTTCAACGGCGCAGGGACGTACTCTAAATCCATACCCATGACTCTCTCCCCTGACATAAAGCGGTAATTTCTCTTAACCCATAAGCTGTAGCAATAATATTACTTTATAGCATCAATAACAAGTGGATCTTACAGGAACCGACCCCATAGCTTGTATGGTGTGGTGTGTGTGAGTTTTCTTTGACATAGGCTGGAAAAAAAGGTTTGACACAGTTAAAGGGTTTCAGTATTATATCCATATAAACCAACTAAGTAGATAGGAATAATTGAAGAAAGTTCTTACCGTACGAACGGAGGAACGCCTGCATTAGGCTCGCAGACACGGTCTTAGGACCGGTTTGACCTGCCATACGTAGGCTTTCCTCCGTTCTTTTTGTGTTACCCAAGGGTTTGTCTGGTACGAAAAAACATGGGGGAGTGGAAAAGATGAAGAAAAAGATGAATAAAGGGCTTCTTGTAGGGTTTAGCTTGTTGCTGACGGCAGGGCTTACTGCTGCTTGCGGCAGCAATAACAATAACGGCAATAGTGCTAGTCCGGCAACAGACGCACCAGCAACAACCAATTCAGCGGAGGCCACAAATGCGGCTGAAGCCACCAAAACTCCATCTAAAGATCCAGTAGAACTACTGAACGTATCTTATGACCCTACTCGCGAATTGTACGAGAATTATAATAAAGCTTTTGCTGCCTATTGGGAGAAAGAAACAGGACAGAAGGTCACCATTAAACAATCCCACGGTGGATCGGGGAAACAAAGCCGTGCTGTGCTTGATGGCCTGGAAGCGGATGTTGTGACATTAGCACTTGGTTATGATATTGATGCCTTGCAGGAAAAGGGACTGATCAACGAGGGCTGGCAAAGTAAATTCGATCATAACAGCTCACCATACACCTCGACTATCGTGTTCCTTGTACGCAAAGGGAATCCGAAAGGAATCAAGGATTGGCCAGATCTGCTCAAAGAGGGCGTAGAGGTTATTACACCAAACCCGAAAACATCAGGTGGAGCACGCTGGAACTACTTGGCGGCTTGGGGTTACGCACTAGACCAGAACAATAACGATGAGGCTAAGGCTGAGGAATTTGTAAAAGAACTGTTCAAGCATGTGCCAGTGCTGGATACCGGTGCGCGTGGATCTACGACAACGTTTGTGGAGCGTGGAATTGGTGATGTGCTGATCGCATGGGAGAATGAAGCCTATTTATCCGTGGAAGAGCTGGGACCGGACAAATTTGATATCGTGAATCCTTCGGAGAGTATTCTGGCTGAACCGCCAGTAGCTATAGTAGATAAGGTTGTGGACAAAAGAGACACGCGTGAGGTATCTGAGGCGTACCTGAAGTATCTCTATAGTGAAGAGGGACAAAAAATCGCGGCTGAGAATTACTACCGTCCTACATTAGATAGCGTGAAAGAAGAATACAAAGATAAGTTCCCGGAAATCAAGCTGTTCACATTGGCTGACAAATTCGGAACCTGGAAAGAAACGCAAGAGAAGCATTTTAATGATGGCGGGATCTTTGACAAGATTTATGTGCCGGGTGCCAAATAACAGATGAATGAAATGCAGGATATGATTATTGAGATTTGTCCCGGTAGGGGCTGATCGGCTAAAAGGCCGAAGGCGAGAAAGGATGAATAGGGGATGAATGTCACCACTACGGCTGCACCAGCAGCAACGCGGCGCAAAATACTGCCCGGCTTCGGGCTGACGATGGGCTACAGTGTATTATATCTGAGTCTAGTGGTTCTACTGCCACTTTCGGCGTTGCTGTTCAATTCTACAGGTCTGAGCTGGGCGAAATTCTGGGATGTAGCTACGGACCCGCGGGTATTAGCTTCGTATCGTGTGAGCCTGTCGACAGCTGCTGCCGCCGCTTTTGTAGATGCAATTCTAGGTCTTTTGCTGGCGTGGGTACTGGTACGTTATGAATTTCCGGGCAAAAGAATATTTGATGCGCTGATCGATCTCCCGTTTGCCTTGCCGACAGCTGTAGCCGGTGTCTCCTTGACGGCGCTCTATGCAGGCAATGGCTGGATTGGGTCTTGGCTTGAGCCGCTGGGATTAAAGGTGGCATTCACTCCGCTCGGGATTACCTTGGCTTTGATGTTCATCGGCATACCGTTCGTTGTCCGGACGGTGCAGCCGGTGCTGGAGGATTTGGACAGAGATATGGAGGAGGCTTCGGCAACCCTTGGCGCAGGCCGCTGGAGAACCTTTCGTTCAGTAGTTCTGCCTGAGCTGTTTCCGCCACTGCTAACAGGTTTTGCTCTAGCTTTTGCTCGGGGCATCGGTGAATTCGGCTCCGTCGTGTTCATCTCCGGTAACATGCCGATGAGGACGGAGATTGCTCCGCTGCTTATTATGTCTAAACTGGAGCAATATGATTATGCCGGAGCTACCGCCGTTGCCCTGCTATTGCTCCTCATCTCTTTCTTAATGTTACTTGTTATTAATACACTTCAGCGCTGGGTTCGTAAGACTTCTCGTTGAGGGTAATCGCCGTGACAGCAGACGTCCGAACATGTTCAAACTTACTCGGAGACACTCGATATCTGCCGTTGATATTGAATATTCCAAGCTATCTTGTCTTCGTAAAACCCTTTAAAGGAGGAATAATTTTGGCCGGTACTGTCCCTCTCCATACCCCCCGGCTACAAAAGAATGCGTCCTCGTCCGCGACAACGGAAACCCCAATTGTAAAATGGGTGTTGATCGGAGCGGCTGGGCTAGTCCTTTTTTGGCTGATTGCTCTGCCATTAGTTGTTGTGTTAACCGAGGCACTTAAAAAGGGCTGGGACGTATATATTGCTGCCCTGACTGATCCGGATGCCCGCTCAGCGCTGCGATTGACGCTGCTTGTTGCGGCGATAACTGTGCCTCTGAATACCTTTTTTGGTGTAACAGCGGCGTGGGCTGTAACCAAGTTCCGTTTCCGCGGCAAAGGGTTTCTGATCACCTTGATTGATCTCCCTTTTGCAGTCTCGCCAGTCATCGGCGGCCTAATCTTTGTACTCGTCTTCGGAGCAAACGGATGGTTTGGCCCTTGGCTGAGCGCCCATGATATTAAGATCGTATTTGCGCTTCCGGGTATCGTGCTAGCCACGTTGTTTGTGACGTTTCCTTTTGTAGCGCGTGAGTTAATCCCGCTGATGGAGGATCAGGGTACACAGGAGGAAGAAGCGGCAATTACACTCGGCGCACATGGGTGGCAAATCTTTTTCAGAGTCACGCTGCCTAATATTAAATGGGGGTTACTATACGGCATTATTTTGTGTAATGCGCGGGCCATGGGTGAGTTTGGTGCGGTTTCTGTGGTGTCCGGGCACATCCGTGGGGAGACGAATACGCTGCCGCTGCATGTTGAGATTTTGTACAACGAATATCAATTTTCAGCATCATTTGCAGTAGCTTCTTTGCTCCTGTTATTGGCTTTGGTAACGATGATTATTAAAAGCTGGTTGTCGCGAAAAAATGCCCATTGACATGACTTTTAGTTCCATGCTAAGTTAATCCATAGTATACTGGTTGGTAATAACGGAATTGAGGAAAAAAGGAATTTAGGCGGATATAATCCTTTGGTGAGAAAGGGAGGCTAGAGAATGGCTAAACCGCTGAAAGTGGACGATTTATGGCTTACGCGGATTGCAGGACTTCTGGATGATATGGAATTTGGCTCATTGCATATTGTAGTGCATGAAGGTCAGATTGTTCAGATGGAGCGTACGGAACGCAAACGGTTTGAGAATAGCAGTGGCAACGCAAATGGACGTTATATTGGTGAAAGCGGCAGCCGGCGGGCCGATTCTCAATCGGCGGGACGTTGATTCAATCTCTGGGCAATCATAAAGGTATATATCATCTTTTTGGATAAAAGATTATGGAGTTGTCACATAAGCCACGAAATGGCTGCTGGGGCAACTCCTTTTTCTTCGTATGCTTGATATTTGGCACGTATGACGCACCATATGACGCACCCCATCGGACTCAGTTGACACTAAACGCAGTATTATGCCACATTTGCCCCGCTAACGGACCGCATAGCCGCTATTGGCATAAAAAACACCACATATGGACCTGATTCTAAGCAATAACGTCCCTGGAGTCCGAAACCACGCTTCAAAAGCTGAAAAGGTGCAAATAACGTCATCTGGGTCCCTAGGTCGCAGGGAATGATGATTGTTGAAGCAGACCGCTCATGAGTAAGAACACAGCAATATGTCATCTGGGTCCGCAGGTCGCCGGGAATGATGATGATTGTTGAAGCAGACCGCTCATGAGTAAAAACACAGCAATATGTCATCTGGGTCCGTAAGTCGCAGGGAATGATGATTGTTGAAGCAGGCCGCTCATGAGTAAAAACATAGCAATATGTCACCCAGGTCCGTAGGTAGGTCGCAGAGGATGATCTGTCTTTTTACGACTTTTACAAATGATTCGGCCCGTGGGATAGCTACATATTTTGATGACGCAGTACGTTTGTTAATAACGAGGGGCTTGGCGTGAGGCGGATACGCCCTCCATCAACAGGATGAACGCAGTAATGGCGTGCATAATCCAACCAACGATCGGAATAAAAGCTAAAATCGAGGTGATAATGCCCAGAACGTTCCCCATGAATGGTTTATGTTCTCTTTGCAGCACAACAACGGCTACAGCATGAAGCAAAAAGGCAATGGCCAAAGGGACCCAACCATTAGCAATGATAAAGAGTCCGCCAATCAACGGCAGAGCCAGAAAAGCTTCATAAAGGCATGTTCCCCATTTAAACAGCTTGGCTACAGGAGACATAATGCTTCACCCACCCTTTTAAAAATATTGTTACAGATACTATTCCACACAGTCAGTAAAGGAATTCAAGAATATAATGCTTATCCCTCAGTTTCAAAAACATCCCTAGCAGTGAGCCTTGCCTGTGAACCATGCAGTCGTATATAGTGGGAACAGCAATGCTGAACGGAGGAGTGCGGATGGAAACAACAAGTAAGCTTGATATACGCCATGAACAGCCTTCAGTGGAACAGTATTTGGCGCTGAGAAAAGAAGCTGGGCTGAGTGAAATGAGTGTGGAAGGTGCAGCGATCGGTTTGCCTCGTTCTATTTTTGCGGTAATTTTGTATGAGGAGAATAACCTAATCGGGATGGGGCGGGTGATTGGCGATGGGGGATGCTTTTTTCAGGTCACAGATATTGCGGTCAAGCCTTCACATCAAGGACAAGGTTTGGGAAAGCTGATCATGCGGGAAATCAGGGAGTTCCTTAATACTGTACCGGACAAGGCTTATGTAAGTCTGATTGCAGATGGAGAAGCCTCGAAGCTCTATGCACAATATGGTTTTGAATCGGTTATGCCACGTTCTCAGGGAATGTTTTTGCGTTGCTAAGCTAAGGCAAATTCATGCTGCTTTTTTAGTAGAGAGTGCCCCTTGTATTGGTTAAGGGGTTTTTGGTCTGGAAGTGGAGTAGTAGGCGCCGTCTGGTTTCGATCGGATTTGAGCGGATAAATAATGTTTAAAGGCTGTAAGGGAAAGCTATTCAGATGAGCATCAAAAAAATAATTGAGCAGGAAGGCTGCACGATAATGGCCTTGCTCGTAGAATGTGAGGAACAACAAGATGGATGTTGTAATATTGGGCGCTTCAGGAACGATTGGAAAGGCAATTGTACAGGAGGCATTAAAAAGAAAACACGAAGTAACAGCTGCGGTACGCAATCCAGAGTCAGTAACTCTCGAACACGAGCGTTTACATGTCACAACGGTGGATATTCTTGATCCGGCTTCAGTAGCAGCTGCGGTCCGTGGCCATGAAGAGGTAATCAGTGCTTATGGACCAGGAGCGGGCCACGAGCAGGATCTGATTACGGCGGCAAAAGCGTTGGTGGAGGGTATGCAGACGGCAGGGTTAAATCGGCTGTTGGTTATTGGAGGTGCAGGTAGCTTAAAGACTGAAACTGGAGAGCTGCTGATGAATACACCGGATTTTCCGGAAGAGTTTAAACCAGTTGCAGAGGCGCATGCGCAGGCTTATGAGATTTACAAAAATACAGAATTGGATTATACGTATCTCAGTCCTGCTGCGGTAGTTCATCCAGGTCGTCGTACAGGTCATTTCCGCATCGGATTGGACCGTCTTATTCTAGATGAGAATGGTGAAAGCAAGATTAGTGTGGAGGATTTCGCTGTAGCTATGGTGGACGAGCTGGAGGAAGGGAATTTTAGTCGGGCCAGATTTACTGTCGCTTACTGATATCAGACTTGCGCCGGACTTGCGCTCGGGATTGTACTTGGAATTGCGTGTGAAGCTTTGGAACGGTAGATAGCGGAAAGGGGCTAAATCATGTATCTGGTAACTGCTGAGCAAATGAGGCAGCTGGACAGCGAAACGATCCAGCAGCTGGGGATTCCAGCGATTGCGCTGATGGAGAATGCGGGAAGAGTTATCGCAGAGGAGATCATCGCGCTTTGCCGGGAGAGAGGCGGGGCAGGCTGCAGGAATGCAGCCGAAGGGAACGATGCCGGGCTAAAGGAGGCCGCGCTGGGTGACCCAGGCAAGGCATTTAAGGTCAGCGCAGATCATGCGCTGACGCTTGCCTCTGCCGCAGCCGAGCGATGGTTCATCCTCGTCGGCAAAGGCAACAACGGCGGCGATGGCCTCGCCGCCGCACGGTACCTTCGCGAGACCGGCATCGCCGTCACGCTCGTCTATGCGGTGCCGCCGGAGTTGCTCTCCGGCGAGGCCGCCCTGCAGCGCGATGCCGCTGCAGCCATGGGCCTGCCTGCCGTAGTATACGGCAGGGATCGGCTGGACCTTGCCGAGTGCAGCGGCATCCTGGATGCGCTGCTCGGCACCGGCGGCGCGGGAGCCCCGCGCGGCGCCTATGCGGAGCTGATTGCCGCAGCGAACAGCAGCGGCAAGGTCATTGTGTCCGCGGACATCCCCAGTGGTCTGAACGCGGACACAGGAGAGACGCATGAGCCTTGCATTCATGCGTCAGTGACGGTATGCCTCGCGTTTCTCAAGCGAGGCCTCCTGCAATACCCCGGTGCAGGCGCAGCGGGGCATGTCAAGGTACGGGCCATCGGCATTCCGACTGCTCTGGCTCTTAACAGCGGTGTGCAGGTTCACCTGCTGACACCGGAAGTGCTGCATGCCCATCTGGGGGTCGATCTGGCCCGGCGGCGGTCGCCAGAAGGCCATAAGGGAACTTATGGGCATGTACTCCTTGCTGCCGGCACCTTACGGATGAGCGGCGCCGGACTACTGGCAGCCCGTGCTGCGCTGCGCACGGGCTGCGGACTGGTGACGTGGGCGCTTCCTAAGAAGCTGTTACCTTCCGTCATCGGTGTTGTTCCTGAACTCATGCTGGCTGATGTAGGTGGCAGTGAAGAGGGAAACTGGGAGGCTGAGACCGCGCCCGAGCTACTGAAGTTAAGCGAAGAGCGAGATGTAATCGCTGTGGGACCAGGTCTTGGACGGTTCCCGGGTGATACAGATTGGCTTCGCAGTCTTTGGGAAGGCAGTGATTGCCCGCTGGTTATCGATGCGGATGCTTTAAATATTCTGGCTGACTCCGATTATAAGAGTTGGGCGCGGCGCCGTCATTCTGTAATTCTGACACCTCACCCAGGCGAAATGGCTCGCCTGGCTAACCTAACTACGGCTGAGGTCCAACGTGACCGAATCGGTCTGGCTATGGACTATGCCAAGGAGCATGGGGTTACGCTTGTGTTAAAAGGAGCACATACCGTGATAGCAACTCCTGAAGGGCAAGCTTATGTAAATACCACAGGCCATCCCGGCATGGGCACTGGTGGAGCTGGTGATGTGCTAACGGGCATGATTTCCAGCCTGCTGGCTCAGGGACTTCATGCTACGCAGGCAGCAGCTTTTGGGGTATACCTGCACGGATTAGCAGGAGAGGGAGCAGCCCGTCAGCGGAATAATCCGGCGGCTATTATTGCCGGAGATATCATTGAAGCGCTTTGAGTATCCCTAATAAGGCTTATGACAGCAGTAAGCAGAGCAGTGGCAGAAATAGGGCGAATACTGGCAGCAACAGAGGAAACCTTTCTACACCAAGCTGGGTCACTCTGAGAAGGAGTAGTCCAAGGACTCCACCCAGACCCCATAGCAGATACTCTGCACCTTGTTCCGCT
Organism: Paenibacillus sp. FSL P2-0121; assembly: GCF_037975345.1. Taxonomy (NCBI): domain Bacteria; kingdom Bacillati; phylum Bacillota; class Bacilli; order Caryophanales; family Paenibacillaceae; genus Paenibacillus; species Paenibacillus sp. FSL P2-0121. The sequence continues at coordinate 510,549 of NZ_CP150245.1, forward strand.
GCCAGCCATAGACCTGCACCAAAACCCGTGACGACATATACAGCAAGGGGCAGGATAGGGGATTTGGAGCGCAGAATACGCAGCAGTACATCTGCTACTAACGCCGCAGGCAATCCATAAGCATAAATGGCATAAGGAATCGATAGTGGCCAGCCTTCAGGAATTCCATCGGATTGTGGAAATCCAAGCATAAGTAAGGTAATAAGGACGTAAGTTAGCCCTGCGCAGGCTAATTTGGTTAATGCGTACATGCCACTGCTTAGGCGGACAGAAGAGATATCATAATCATTTATCTTATTCATTTGATATACATTCCTCTCGTGGTGTAATGCATCAGCTGGTGACCATGTCTCCACCATTGACATGAATACATGTCCCGGTAACATACGAAGAATCCGGTCCCGCTAAATAAAGATAGGCTCCTGCTAACTCATATGGCTGTGCGGCACGTTTAAAGGGTGTATCCGTCCCAAATACACTAACCTCATCTGCAGAGTAGCTGGAGGGAATTAGTGGTGTCCATACAGGTCCGGGAGCTACGCTATTGACACGAATGCCAGAGTCTACGAGTGATAAGGCTAAAGAGCGGGTAAAGGAGACGATCGCGCCTTTAGTTGAGGAATAATCTATAAGCTCTTTATTTCCTTGATAGGCAGTAATGGAAGCAGTGTTGATGATGGCTGCGCCTTTTTTTAGATGTGGAAGTGCGGCTTGTGTCAGGTAAAAGAATGGAAATATATTCGTCTGAAACGTTTGGTAGAGCTGTGCTTCCGTGATATCCAGAATACTTTTTTGCGGATACTGGACACCATGATTGTTGACGAGGATGTCCAGCTTGCCAAAAGTGCGAAGGGTATGCTCCACAGCCTTGAAGCAGTTTTCCTTATGGCGTAAATCAACTTCGATCCGCAAACAACGTTGCCCTAATTCTTCAATTCGCCGCTGAGTGACCTCTGCATCTGAAGCTTCGTATAAATAAGCTATAGCGACATCTGCGCCTTCCTTTGCAAAAGCAATGGCCGCCGCTTTACCAATTCCGCTGTCGCCTCCGGTGATGAGTGCAATTTTTCCTTTTAGCTTTCCGCTGCCGGTGATCTCCGGATTTTCACTGATGGGGCGAGGATTCATTAGACTCTCTAGACCAGGCTGACGGTCTTGGTGCTGTGGGGGAAAAGCAATAGGCTGTTCCTTACATATCGTTTGTTCCCCATAATAGGGGTAGGTGGGGTTCATTTTTACATACACTCCTCCTTGCCTTCTATCTTCCGTATATTTCTATGCATGTGCCTAGAAAAGCGTGCGCTGTTATCCGGTCCTGCCTGTGTTTATAACCTAGTTCGAGGGAGCGTTTGTCAGAGATGAATGATTGGCGAAACATAGAGTATCTGAATCGTGGAACTCCAGTGCAAAAAGAGGTCTATACCCTGTTAAGAAAATTAAATATTATGAGTTTGCTGGCCGACTATAACCCGGTGCTGGTTGGCACAGTGCCGCTTGGAATTCAGGTGAAGGGCAGCGACCTGGATATTATTTGTGAGGTGCATGATTCCGTAAAGTTTACGGACATTGTTAGTCGATATTTCGGAACCATGGATGAGTTTACTAGTGTATCGCGTGTGGTTGATGGGGTCCCACGAACGAAAATTAACTTTATGGCCGGGGGCTGGCCTATAGAACTGTTTGGGCAGCCGCGACCCACAGCTCTGCAGAATGGTTACTTACATATGATCATTGAAGCGGAAATTCTAGCTCAGCTGGATAATGATTTTCGCCAGCAGATCATTACAATGAAAACAAACGGGTGGAAGACCGAACCTGCCTTCGCGCAAGTGCTGGGCTTGGAAGGCGACCCTTATGAAGCGCTGCTGATGCTGGAAAAGCTTCCGCGGAGTGCTCTTTATGCTTTTTGTCATTCTATACAAGCGAGGGGATAGACATGAATTATCGAGAGATGATTGCGGATGATTATGAAGCTGCCCACCAGCTATGGGAAAATACAGAGGGAATGGGACTTAGTGAAGCGGATTCGAGACTGGAGATTACGCGTTATCTGGAGCGTAATGCTGGCTTCAGCCAGATCTGCGAGAATGAAGACGGCCGGATTGTAGGAACTGCATTGTGTGGACATGATGGGCGAAGAGGTTATATGTATCATGTTGCAGTTAGTAATGACTGCCGAGGCATGGGCATCGGGCGTGAGCTTGTAAAGCGTTGCCTCGGTAATTTACATGCAGCTGGTATCGCAAAATGTCATCTGATGGTGATTGGAACCAATGAACAAGGAAGAGGATTCTGGGAAGGGATAGGCTGGCAGTATAGAGGTGGAATTATGTTATACTCCCAGGATATCTTGTGATACATAAGATGCGAAATGAAAATACTATCTAAGTAAAATATCATTAGATTAGAAGTGGATATATCACAGCAAATGTAACGGTGAACTCCGACTGCCAGTGCAGTATACTATATATGAGTTTGATAATTGCCTATTTGCAGGCAGGAGGTCTTTTATGCGTTTCAAAGATGTGTTTTCAATTATTGGTCCGGCCATGGTCGGGCCTTCAAGCTCGCATACAGCCGGTGCGGCACGGATCGGAAGGGCTGCAAGGCAGGTGCTGGGTGAAGTGCCGCGTGTGGCAGAAGTGACGTTTTTTGGTTCTTTTGCAGCTACTTATCAGGGCCATGGCACAGACAGGGCTATTGTCGGAGGACTTTTGGATTACGCTACCGATGATCATCGGTTACCCGACTCTCTGGAGTTAGCGGCTGAAGCTGGGATGGACGTATCTTTTGAGCAAGGAACGGGATTGTTTCCTCATCCTAACACAGTTAAACTGCATCTTATCGGACAAGAGACAGGAAGTGAGCTGACTTTAACGGGGACATCCATCGGTGGTGGAAACATTGAGATCGTCGATGTGGATGGTTTTGGAGTAAAGCTTACGGGAATGTATCCGACGGTATTGATTCATCATATGGATTATTTAGGTGTTCTGGCGAGTGTTACAGAAGTGATGCGTAACGGACAATTTAATATAGGGCATATGTCTCTGGATCGGAAGAATCGCAGCGGTGCAGCCTTAACGGTACTGGAGCTGGATGAAGCTGCTACTCCAGAGCTTATTGAAGCGCTTAAAGCGCTCACTGCAGTGAAATCGGTGAAATTGGTTAATTTAAACGAAGGTAAGCAAGATGAGAAGGGGAAGGAAAGCTTAACATGAATTTTCAAACACTTAGCCAACTGGCTGTATTATGTGAGGAACGTGGCCTCACCATTGGAGCCCTTATGCTTGAAGAGCAAAGCGCGGAATCTGGACGTTCCAGTGAACAGGAATTTGCCACTATGCGTGAATATTATGGGGTGATGAAAGAGGCTGTTCATCGTGGGATGCATGAAGATACCACTTCGCGCAGCGGCCTTACGGGAATGGATGCCCAGCGTGTAGGAGCCTATAACGCAGCAGATGAACCATGCCTAGGTGGACCCGCTGGTCAAGCAATGGCCTATGCCTTGGCTGTGTCCGAGGTTAATGCCTCAATGGGCCGCATAATTGCTACACCTACCGCAGGTTCATGCGGAATTATTCCGGGTGTATTTCTCAGCTGCCAGGAACGGTTTGGCTGGGATGATGACTATATGGTTTCCGGTTTGTTCGCTGCAGGAGCGATCGGTTATGTCATTGCCAACAATTCGTTTGTATCTGGTGCAGAGGGTGGCTGTCAGGCGGAGGTCGGGTCGGCCATCGGGATGGCGGCAGGAGCTTTAACCGAACTGCGTGGAGGAACGCCTGCACAAGCAGTGCATGCTGTTGGACTGGCGCTTAAGAACACATTAGGACTGATTTGTGATCCGGTGGGAGGACTTGTAGAGATTCCTTGTATCGTTAGAAACGGATTCGGTGCAGTGACCGCGCTCGCCGCCGCCGATATGGCACTGGCTGGCGTACGTAGCGTGATTCCTTCAGATGAAGTAATCAAGGTCATGCTTGAGGTAGGCTCAGCTATGCCAGAAAAACACCGTGAGACCGCAGGTGGCGGATTAGCACAGACACCTACCGGCCGCAAGATCATGCAGGATTTACGTAAAAAGAAGTGATTTTAGAGCATTTTGAAACGTTCCAACTGTTCCCATAATCCTTCCTTCCGAAGGATTTCTGCTTGTTTGGGTCCCAAAAGGTCAAAGTGGGGGAATGGCGAACGATTATGAATATATTTAGCCGGCAGTCCATTTTCCTCACACCAATATGTTAGTCTGGTCAGGTCACTACAGCCGACCTTGGTGACAGTAGTCATGCCGGGAAAACGCGGGTCTAGCCAGTAATGGGTTAAGAAAGCGATCTCTCCTGCGGAGACAGCCTTTTTCCAGCGGGTTAATTCTTCTCTGTTGATGCCGAAGGCCATTACGTCTCCTCCTTATGTAGTATAGTTGACAACATTATAACCCATTGAAAGGGGATTACATCATGAACGGACAGGTAAGAGCCGATATTCGTCCTGGGCTTGAAGTGGATATTGTGCTTAAGCAGGATCAGCCGACGGGTAAGCTAACACATGGAACGGTAAAGGATATTCTCACGAACTCACCTCGACATCCGCATGGCATCAAGGTGCGTTTAACCAGTGGACAGGTAGGACGAGTTAAGAATATTGTTGCTAACTAACAATAAACTTTACCTTTGATTTTTATAAAAAAGCGCCCCTAATCAACAGAAATTGGGGCGCTTTTCTTTTTTATCTGCTCATAAAATCCTCAACGGACTGATCGGCTTTGGTCTGATTACATAACGTACAAGCGCAAACGCAATTATCCGGAGTAGTATGGCCGCCTTTAGCACGGGGGAGCAAATGATCTATAGTGTCTCCATAGGAGCCACAGAAGTAGCAAGTATAGTTGTCTCTGGTCAATATATAAGCACGGAAATCCTTATTGCTGTAAATCCGGCGGATGGTTCGGCGATTCACTACGATAGCGGCATGTTCTCTGACTAGAGTAACCGCAAGCTCGTAGTCAATTTCCTGATGCCAGCGCCGTCCTTTATCACTGTGGCCACGCATTAGAATTTTCCCTTTGGCAGAGGGAATCAATTGCGTTGGATCTTCCGGACTCAGTTCCGCGCCTTGAGAATGAGAATGTTTCCTTCGTTGTTCCAAGCCCCGTATGCGCTGATTTGGGTTGGATTGCGGTGAAGAAGCAACCGTGGAAGAAGGCTTTCCTTGTTTGGAGCGTTCCTTGACAGCCAAAGAAGGGGATTGAATGGTATCAGGTTGTACTGGAATGGGACCTGCTGCAAGAGTGAGATCTATGTTTTGTCGTTGTTTGCGGCACTCCCGACAAGCGCCACGGCGAGACTGACCTTTGGAACGTTTGCCGGTGCGTTTACGAAATTCAGAGAGCGGCTTCTGTTGCTGGCAATAGGTACATTGTTTGGTGGATAAAAGATGGGTATCGTTCATAGATATGTTAGGTTCAGCGCAACTTAGCGCCCGTCCTGTCTCCTTGTTTTTTAGGATCCAATGTATTTTATTTATTAGATTCAGTCGGCAGGGTTAACATTTCGTTCTAATCTTAGTATAGCGTAAAATACAATCGTTCACATCGCACTCAAAAAAAGCTTAAATACGGCTTTTTGTGTGATATCTGTCTTGGTGACATTCAGGAAAAACATGTAAAATCGAAAAGAGCTATAAGGAATGCTCTACTTTTTAAACATGGGAAGGGGAACTGAAATGAAGCCAACCAAAAGAAGGCCGTTTACGGTAACATTGCTTTATATTCTTCATATATTTTTGGGGGTTGGAGCGTTAGCAGGAGGCGGGTCAATGGTCATAGATCCTAGTGGTGATCTGATACACATACCCACATCTATGCTGGAAAGATCGCCATTTTCAGATTTTTTAATTCCGGGTATCTTGCTATTCATCGTATTTGGTATCCTGCCTATGTTCGTGTTATATGGGTTGATCAAGAGACCAGAATGGCATTGGGTGAATACTTTGAATCCCTTTAAGAAATTATATAGCTTCTGGGCATTGTCCCTATATATCGGATTTGGTCTAATTATTTGGATTATGGTACAGACGTATATGCTCGACAGTGTGGTAATCATACATCTGGTCTATATGAGTCTAGGGCTTTTGATCCAAGCTGTTACGCTGCTTCCTTCCGTACAAAGTTACTTTTTGCTGGACGGCGGTACCGAAAGACGTTAAAATTGCAGTGAACAGAAGGTATTTTATTAGTCTGGGCAAGGAGTGAACCGGATTGACAACTATATACGATATTGCCAAAAGAACCGGTTACTCTCCTACAACGGTATCCAAGGCGTTTAATAATTATTCCGATGTACGGGAGAAGACTCGCCAGGAAATTTTCCGGGTTGCCCAAGAAATGGGATATTTGCCGAATTCCCATGCCCGTACACTGACTACTAAGAAATCATGGACCATTGGTGTATTATTTGTAGAGAATACGGGATTTGGTATTCGCCATCCCTTTTTTAGCGCTGTGATTGAGAGCTTTAAGAAGGTTGCTGTGGATAAGGGGTATGCCCTCATGTTTATTTCCAAGGATGTTGGGGGTAAACAAAGCGGGTATTTGGAGAATTGCCGAATCCGTGGTGTAGATGGTGTTGTCGTTTTCTTGTCTGATTACGAGGACCCCTATTTCCGTGAGCTGCTAGAGAGTGATATTCCTACTGTGATTCTGGATTTTGAGACTACGCAGTCGCATACGGTATGTTCGGATAATACGGCTGGAGCTCAGCTTGCGATAGAGTATTTAGTTTCTTTGGGTCATCGCAAGATTGCTCATATTTCCGGGGGGATGAACACTTTTCCCGGTAAAACTCGGGAGTTAGGGTATAAGAACGCTATGAAGCAGCAGGGGCTTGACGTGCCGGAGTCCTATGTTGTGAATGGAGCTTTTTATTCTCGTGAAAGTGGTTACCATGCGATGCTGGAGCTTCTTAAGCTGCCTGATCGGCCAACCGCTGTTTTTGCTTCGGGTGACATGTTAGCTTTAGGGGCTATTATGGCGGCAAAAGATAGTGGACTTTCCGTACCGCGGGACATTTCAGTTGTGGGTTACGATGATATTGATCTAGCTGAGTATGTTACACCTGCATTGACAACCATTCGTCAGGATACGGCACTTTTAGGAAGCCGGGCAGCGGACATTCTTTTAGCATCGATTGAAGGGAAACAGTTGGATAAGGAAGCGGTTTTAGTTCCGGTAGAAGTGATCGAACGGGAATCCTGTGCGCCTCCGGCTAGCAGGAATTAGAGCTGTATCAAATTCCATAACTACAGAGAGCGGGCTGCTATCCACAGGATAAATCTTGACGTAGAGAAAAGAGTCCTGATAAAGTAGAGGACATCATAGCTCGAATTTTTCCTATGTGGTATTTGCTACAGCGTATTCAGAGGAATAGGGCTATAATGGGCATATTGTTATGCCGCTTTTTTCCTGCTCTCGTTAGATCATTTTTTTTCGTTATAATCGAAACCGGTTTCGATAATAGGTTTCGAATTGAGATGAAATCAAAATTTACCGAGGGCTTCCTTGAATTTTCTCAAACGTTTCAGTGGCCCATCGCTCCGAACCCTAACATCGGATGGTGATCCAGTAAAGGCAGTGCTTGTTGTTAGTAACAAAACAATTAGAGGAGATGGATGAAATGGCAAAAGTTCAAACTGTAGTAACTGCAAAAGATACAGGGGAACGCTTAACTCCGAAAGAGGCAATTGTTTTTAGCACAAGAGTAGATTCTGGATCTGCCGATGTAGAGCTTAGGCCAGAGCAGGAGTTCCAAAAGATGATAGGATTTGGTGGCGCTTTCACAGAAGCTGCGGCCTATACGTTGTCACGGCTCAGTCCTGAGAAACGGGCAGAGGTTATTCACCGCTATTTTCATCCGGTAGAGGGGTTAGGCTATAACATGGGTCGTGTTCATATCCATAGCTGTGACTTTGCTCTTGGAAATTATACTTATGTCGCTGATCATGATACGGAGCTGGCTACCTTTGATATCTCTCATGATCATAAGTGGGTGCTTCCGCTGATTAAGGATGCAATGCAGGTAAAAGGCGGGCCGTTCACGATGTTGGCGTCTCCTTGGAGCCCTCCGGCATGGATGAAAACAAATGGTGAAATGAATAATGGAGGATCACTCAAGCCAGAATACGCTGAAGTTTGGGCACGCTATTATACCAAATTTATCGAAGCTTATGGGAAGGAAGGCGTACCTATTTGGGCGGTTTCCGTGCAAAATGAGCCGGCTGCTGTTCAAGTCTGGGATTCTTGTATTTATAGTGCGGAAGAGGAACGCGATTTTGTTAAAAATCATCTCGGTCCAGTGATGCAGCAGGCAGGCCATTCCGATGTGAACATTGTCATCTGGGATCATAACCGCGATATTATGGTCGAACGTGCTTCGGTCGTATTGTCTGATCCTGAAGCTGCACAATATGTGTGGGGTACAGGCATCCACTGGTATGGTGGTGAGGAGTTCGACAAGGTAGAAAAGGTACATGATCTATTTCCTGACAAACATCTATTGTTCACTGAGGGCTGTCAAGAGGGCGGCGTCAAGCTTGGCGAATGGTTTACAGGTGAACGTTACGGCAGAAATATGATTGGGGATCTCAATGCATGGACAGAAGGGTACCTGGACTGGAACCTGGTACTGGATGAGACCGGCGGGCCCAATCATGTAGGGAATCTCTGTGATGCCCCAATTATTGCAGATACAACAACAGACGAATTGCACTATAACAGCTCTTATTATTATATCGGGCATTTCAGTAAATTTATCGCGCCAGGTGCGGTACGGATTGGCTTTACTTCTGAAGCGGAAGGAATCCTATCCACAGCATTCCGTAATCCGGACGGCAGCATTGCTGTCATATTGATGAATGAGAGCGAAGAAGTTCGCACGGTAACCCTGGGGCTTGGCGAAGAGATTGCCAACTGCGAGTTATCCCCTCATTCTATCGTAACGCATCTGATTTCATAAATAAGTAACAGTTTAGGAGGACATTAACGTGAGTAATTATTATTTCGAATCAGGTAACTTTGTAATGGAGCAGTTTGATACAGGAAAGCCTTTCTCTAGTTTCCTGCCAGGTCTTGCAGGTCTTAAGGGAATTCCAATGTGGACTTTTTATGTAAACCGGGGGCAAGCGATTTGCAGCTTTGGGGTACGCGACAAGAACTCGCCAATCATGGAATTCTCTCCAGCAAATATCTCTTATAAAGACGTAGGAACCACCGGATTCCGAACCTTTATTAAAATAAAAGGCGAGCAAGAGATTTATGAGCCATTTCAATCGGCACGTCCAGATCCTGCCGCCAAGCGGATCATGACCATTTTGCCTAACGGACTGACCCTTGAAGAAAGCCATGCCGGGCATGGGCTGAAGACGACTGTACACTATTTCAATCTGCCTAATGACGATTATGCCGCGTTGGTACGTCGGGTGGAGATTGAGAATATCGGTGGCAAAGAGATTGAGCTGGAGCTGATGGATGGTCTGCCTGAGATTTTGCCTTACGGAGTAGAAAACAGCGGCTACAAGGAGATTGGTAACCTGCTGCGCAGCTGGATGGACGTATACAATCTGGAGAACGGTATTCCGTTCTATAAGCTGCGTTCCAGCACCAATGATAGTGCACAGGTTAGCGAAATCACAAATGGACATTTCTATCTGTCGTTTACTGGAGAAGGAGAAAAAGTCGCGCCAATCGTTGATTTCGAACTTATTTTCGGAGGCAATACCTCTCTTACTTACCCAGACCGCTTTGCGGGATTAACGCTTTCGGAGCTGAGTGAGCTTCCACAATATCCAGTCAATAAGGTTCCTTGCGGCTTCAGTGGTGTGGCTAGACGTTTGGCACCCGGCAGCAGCTTGACCCTGAATACTTTGGTTGGGCATGTAAATGACATCGACAAAATCAATAAAAAGGCGGAGCAGTTATGCCGGGATGAATATATCCTGTCCAAATCCAAGGAAGCCGCAGGTCTGACAGAGGAATTAACAGAAGACATTGCCACGCACACTTCATCGGCTGTGTTTGATGCTTATTGCCGTCAGTCCTATCTCGATAACTTCCTGCGCGGAGGCTATCCTTTTATTTTTGACAATGGCGGAGATGGCTTTGTAGTTCATTTATATTCCCGCAAGCATGGCGATTTGGAGCGCGACTATAACTTCTTCTCACTTGCCCCAGAATATTATTCACAGGGGAATGGTAACTTCCGTGACATGAATCAGAACCGCCGGAATGATGTGTTTTTTAATCCGAAGGTGGGCAGCTTCAACATCAAAATGTTCTATAGCTTGATTCAAGCAGATGGCTACAATCCACTAAGTGTTCAAGGAACAACCTTTGAAGTGAAGCCAGACAGCAAAGCGAAGGCTGCGGAATGGATCGGAGAAGCGGCTGCGGATCATCAAGCTGAGCTTGTTAAGCTATGCAACAGCCGGTTCACCCCAGGCAGCCTGATCAATTACATTGCGGATCAAAACGTTACGCTGAAGGTTAGTGAGCAGGAGTTTCTGTCGGGTCTGCTGGCTCTTTCACAGCAAAACATTGAGGCTGCTTTTGGCGAAGGCTTCTGGTCTGATCACTGGACGTACAATTTGGATCTCGTAGTAGGTTATTTGGACATCTTCCCTGACAAGAAGCAGGAGCTTTTATTTGGGGATAGTACTTATGCGTTCTATGACAGCCCAGCATATGTGCTGCCACGTAGTGAGAAGTATGTAATTAGTGACGGAAAAGCCCGGCAATATGGCGCCCTCCTTGAGGACGAGGAGAAGCTGCATAAGCTGAAATGGAAAGCTGGAGATACCCATTGGCTGCGTACCAAAGGTGGGCAAGGTGCTATTTACCACACCAATCTGTTCGTGAAGATGTTGTCTCTTGCTTTGAATAAATTTGCTACGCTTGACCCTTACGGCATGGGTGTAGAGATGGAAGGCAACAAGCCGGGCTGGAACGATGCCATGAACGGTCTGCCGGGATTGTTTGGCTCCGGAATGAGTGAGACTTTTGAGCTGAAGCGTACTGTAGTCTTTTTGCTGGATGTGCTGAACGGTGCTGAGAATGTACAGGAAGCTGTAAAGCTGCCAGAAGAAATCGCGGAGCTGCTTGAAGCGGTATATCACGCGGTAACTGCTGTCCTAGCAGGAGAAGTGGAACAATTCAACTATTGGGATACAGTAGCTTCAGCCCGTGAAGCTTATAGAGCAAGTATCCGGTTTGGCATTACTGGTGCTGAAACTGAAGTAACCTTGGGACACATCCGCGAAGCCCTTTCCAAGTTCCTGGTTAAAATTGATGAGGGGATCAACAAGGCGGTAGAAATGGGCAATGGACTTACCCCAACCTATTTCCGTTTTGAAGCGGAGAAATTCCATCAGGTAACAGATGCTGAGGGTCAGCCAGTCATTAGCGGATACGGATTGCCAAAGGCTGTGGTAGAGGAGTTTAAGGCTTATGCCTTGCCTTATTTCCTTGAAGGACCTACCCGCTGGTTGAAGACGATGAAGAACCCGGTGCAGGCAAAAGAAATCTATAATCTGATTAAGCAAACAGAGCTGTATGATCAGGCAACATCTATGTATCAGACCTCTGTTAGTCTAGAAGGTGAATCGCATGAAATCGGACGGATGAGAGCCTTCACACCAGGCTGGCTAGAACGGGAGTCTAACTTCCTGCACATGTCCTATAAGTATTTGCTTGAGCTGCTGAAGGGCGGGCTGTATGAGGAATTCTACGGCGAGCTGAAGACGTCGCTGGTGCCATTCCTTGATCCTGCTGTTTATGGACGCAGTACACTGGAGAATTCATCATTTATCGCAACTGGAGGCAATCCTGATCCAAATAACCATGGTAGGGGGTTCGTAGCGAGACTTAGTGGATCGACCGCGGAATTCTTAAGCATGTGGAGAACAATGATGGCTGGAAGCCATGTTTTCAGAATGGAGGATGGAGCGCTTACGCTGTCTCTCGATCCGGTATTGCCAGGATGGCTGTTTGATGAAGAGGGCAAACTGTCTTTCACTTTCCTAGGGAATACGGAGGTAATCTATTCTAATCCAAAACGTGAAAATACCTTTGGCGAGAAGAAGGTTAGCATTCAATCTTTGATGCTTGTATACCGCAATGGAACTGTGACTAAAATATCTGGAGCGTTCGTGCGCGGTGCAGAGGCAGAGGCTCTGCGGCGTGGAGAAATCGTGCAAATTCAAGCAGTATTAGCATAAAAATAGAGGGGCGAGCTGCGGCTCGCCCTTAAATTTTCACTCAATCCGAAAAATGGTACCTATAATCCGAAATTCAAAGCCTTACGGAGACAGGCAAAAGCAAATACAATGGATACATAAACATTGTAAGCGCTTTAGATTAAATACAGATATAGAGCCTGGAGGTCCAAAGGATGGAGAACAAAAAAAGCATGGAAGTAAGCTCAGCGATGAAGCCGTTAATTCCTGGCAATTTCGAAACCGGTAAAGTAAATCGGAGCCCGCTTTGGAAGAGGTTCATTGCCCAGCGTCATTTGCAGACAATGGCTCTACTCGGCATTGCGTGGATGATAATCTTTAACTACATTCCCATGTATGGAATTATCATTGCTTTTAAAGATTACAACATCGTTAAAACGATTGCAGAAGCCCCATGGGTGGGACTTACACATTTCAAAGAGTTCATGGATGATGACAATCTCTCGAATGTAATTAAAAATACGCTCGGCATCAGCTTGTTTAAGCTAATTATCGGATTTCCATTGCCAATAATATTTGCTCTATTTCTGAATGAAGTTCGTTCAATGAAATTCAAGAAGACCATACAGACGATTTCGTATTTGCCCCACTTTCTCTCATGGGTGGTACTCGGAGGGATTTTGGCTACATGGCTTGCTGATGTAGGAATTATCAATAACATTTTGCTAGCGCTTCATCTGATTGATCAGCCAATTACATACTTGGCTGAGCCTGGTTACTTCTGGACAATTATTATCTCCTCTGATATCTGGAAAGAACTTGGATGGTCAGCGATTATCTATTTAGCAGCAATTTCCGGTGTATCTCCTGAAATGTACGAGGCGGCGACAATCGACGGCGCGGGCAGATTTCAGAAGATGTGGTATGTTACCTTGCCGGCGATTAAATCGACAATCAGCATTCTCTTCATTCTCGCGGTCAGCGGAGTGCTGAACTCCAACTTTGATCAGATTCTGGTCCTGCGCAACTCACTGAATGATAGTGCAAGTAATGTAATTGATTACTATGTGTACTATACAGGGATTCTCTCAGGCCGCTTCTCTTACTCAACTGCAGTTGGATTGTTAAAATCGGTTATCGCTCTAATATTGCTGCTGATTGCCAACCAAGTATCTAAAAAAATCAACGATACATCGTTGTTCTAGGATAAGGAGGACCATATATGTTTGCACTTAAGCGTAAAACGAAGGGCGAGGCCCTGTTCGATATCATCAATAACCTTATCATGTTATGTATCTGCTTCATAACGCTTTACCCGATCTGGTACGTATTGGTTAATGCCTTCAATAACGGTAATGACGCCATGCGGGGAGGAATCTACTGGTGGCCGCGGATGTTCAGCTTTGAGAATTTCGAGGCCGTGTTTGCCAGCCCCGGCATCATGCAGGCGATGTGGGTTACTGTCGCCAAAACACTTTTGGGTACTGTACTGCATGTATTTTTCACAGCGATGGTAGCTTATGCATTCTCCAGAAAAAACCTCATTGGCGGTAAGTTCTACATGCTGATGGGTACAGTGACTCTCTTTTTTGGCGGGGGACTCATTCCTACCTTCCTGCTGATGAAGGATCTTCACCTATTAGAGAATTTCCTAGTCTATATAATTCCTGTTATGTTTAGCTTCTTTGATCTTATTATCTTCATGACCTTCTTCCGGGAGATTCCCGATGGGCTGGAAGAAGCAGCACGGATTGACGGTGCTAATGATTGGTCCATCTTTCTAAGAATCGTACTTCCAGTATCCATGCCTGTAATTGCTACCATTGCGCTGTTCCATGGCGTGTATCAGTGGAATGATTACTTCACGGGTATGATCTATATCAATAATACTGATCTACAGCCGATTCAGACGTATTTGTTCCGGGTCGTCGCACAATCGAGCTCTAGTCAAATGATGGTCGCTGTACAAGGCAGCAGCGTTACGAGAAGCGTAACGTCACAGTCCATTAAGCTGGCGACGATGGTAGTGACCACACTGCCGATAGTATTCGTGTATCCGTTCCTGCAGCGTTATTTCGTTAAAGGGATGATGATCGGCTCCATTAAGGGCTGATGTCTAGCAGTGATAACTCCTCCGGTTGCCTACAGCTGTAGGCACTGGGGTTGAGCTTATAATTAACATTCATAGAAAAGGGGTAAACAAGCATGGGCATGAAACGTAAGCCAAAAGCAATGGGAGTTCTGCTTCTCGCAATAATGATGTCATTGTCAGCCGCAGGCTGCTCCAGCGGGAATAATGCTGGCAAGAATGCCGAAGGTAATGCTAACAGCGCTAAAGCTACTAATACGGAGGCAAGTGCTGAACCGACTGCTGCTGCATTATCAGCAGATGAACCGGGATGGAAGATTGATACTTCACCCATTACATTTGACTGGTACCTGAACTTCTCATGGTTCCCTAATAAATGGGGCGTGGACCCAACCTCCCAATATGTAACTAAGAAGACCGGAGTTGATATTAATTTCATCGTTCCGGCTGGTAACGAGAATGAGAAGCTTAACACGCTGATTGCATCCGGTAAATTGCCTGATTTCATCACTTTGGGCTTCTGGGAAGATGCGATTAAGAAAATGGTCGAAGGTGAACTTGTTCTTCCATTGAACAAACTTGCTGATGAATATGATCCGTACTTCTTTAAAGTATCCGATGCTGATAAGCTGGGCTGGTATACACAAGAAGACGGCAATGTGTATGGCTATCCTAACTCTTCTTCCTCTCCTGCCGACTATGAGAAATATGGAGAAAATTACGTATCCAACCAAGTATTCGCTGTCCGCAAGGATATGTATGAAGCTATTGGAAGTCCAGATATGCGCACACCAGAAGGTTTCTTGAATGCGCTTAAATTAGCGAAAGAGAAATTCCCTGACGTAAATGGACAGCCGCTTATTCCACTTGGTTTGCATGAATTTACCGAGAACGGTAACGATTCTTTGGAAGGTTACCTGCAGAACTTCTTGGCAATCCCAAGAGAAAAAGATGGCAAGGTATATGCTCGTGAAACTGATCCTGAATATATCCGCTGGATGAAGGCACTTCGTCAAGCGAATCAAGACGGTCTGCTGGCTAAAGATATCTTTATCGACAAACGCCCACAAATGGAAGAAAAAATTGCCCAAGGCCGTTATTTCGCAATGCTGTATCAACGTACAGACTTTGCAGCACAACTAGGAACGATTTACCAACAGGATCCAACTAAAACGTATATCGCTGTTGACGGACCTTCCAATACCAACTTGGATAAACCAACCCTTGATGGCCCTGGTATCTCCGGTTGGACGGTAACACTGATCTCCAAAGATGTTAAGGATAAAGCACGTGCTATCCGCTTCCTCAGCTACTTGAACAGTGAAGAAGGCAACAAAGACTTGTTCTTAGGCGAAAAAGGTGTCAGCTACGATACGATTGATGGAAAAGATCAATTTAAACCAGAAGTGTTTGATTTGATGAATAAAGACCGTTCGACGTTTGATAAGCAAATCGGATCTTCCTTTACATTCTGGATGCTGCAAAATACGAATATCACAGACCAATGGGCTCCTAAATCGGTAGAACCATTTAAGCAATTGGAAGATTGGACTAGAGGTAAATCCATAGGCTCCTCGGAGTTCCAACAAATCGAACCAACAGGAAACTCTCCTGAAGGTATCATCGCTTCGAAGCTGAAACAGCTGCGCGGTAAAACTATGCCGAAATTGCTCATGGCTTCCTCCGATGCGGAATTCGATAAGATTTGGAATGAGTATTTAGAGAAGAGAAAGAAGGAAGGCGAAGATGTATTTGATGCCTACCAACAAAAGAAATATGAAGAGAATAAAGTGAAGCTGTCCATAAAATAAAAAGTATGACCCAAAATGCCCGCTAACTGCGGGCTTTTGGGTTATTTTCGAATTATAATAAGGAATAGATATTAAGTATTTGAATATTCACTATTTTAGCGAGGTGGACAGGACAGAAGTGTATAAAGTGAATAGGCGAGATCGAACCAGAGCATTATGGCATTCTTTTAGTTATTGGTGGGGGCGAAGATCACTTCAGAGCCGTTTAATTGCAGCTTATGTTTTTATTGTTTTAGGCCCGTGTATGCTGGTTTCTGTCTACTCCTATAAAGCCATTAATAATACCTATCTCCGCGATGCCGTCGAGAAAAATGATTATTTGTCGCAAATGGAGAAGCTGCATATTCATAATCAGATCGAAGCGATGGAACGGGCGGCGCAAATGGCTTATTCTGATGCCGAAGTAGAAAAATTCTTAGCGAATGAAACCGAACCGCAGCTAGTAGATTTGGTTGATTTTAATACAAATGCTTATGTGAATATGACTCGTATTCAATTTAATAATCCGAATATTGAGCATTTACGGCTGTATTCGAGAAGTAATAAGGTGCATGAAATTTGGCCGATTATCTTTCGCGAAGAGCGGGTTTCTTCCACCCCATGGTTTCAGAAAGCGCTTCAATTGAAGGGGCAGGAATACTGGTCTTTTCAGAAAAATGATCCGGATTTGATGCAGAGATACTTGGGAGCACCGACGGAGAGTCTGCCAAAGGTTTCTTTGCTGCGTGAGAAGAGTCGGCCAGCAGACAATCATATCGGCATGGTGCAGGTGGATATGCTGCTTAGTCGGTTTACACCCAAGACGTATACAGATGTACGGGATAATCAGACCCAGATGTTTCTTGTGGATAGTGAGCTGCAGCTTTTCACCAGGCCGGACAATTCTTTTTTGCAGGATAATCTAGAGATGGCTGATATGATTGCAGAACGGTATAAGCAGTTCCGGGAAACTGGCGAATGGGACAGTAATTACTCGGAGAATGGTAAATCGTTTTTGTTAATTAACACTCCGCTAGAACGAATTGATGCTTATTTGTTAAATGTAGTGTCAATGGAAGGAGTGATGAAGGATATCTCCCGCACGCGCAACTTAATCATTGGAGCCAATGTTGGTTTTATTACTTTACTAACGCTGATCGCTTATGTGACAAATGCCTTTATTCTAAAAAATCTGCGTAGATTGACCGAAACGATGAAAAAAGTGCGTAGAGGTGAAGCGTACACTGGAATAATGATTCGTGGTGGAGGGGAAGTCGGGGAGCTTGCCCATCATTTCTCCAAGCTGATGAACACCATCAATACGTTGGTGGCTCAGGCAGTGAGCAAGCAGGCGTTGTCTAAAGAGGCTGAGCTGCGTACGCTGCATAACCAGATTGACGCACATTTTTTGTATAATACGCTGGAAAATATAAAAATGCTGGCTGAAATTGAGAACCAGCGAACGATCTCGGACGCACTGACCTCGCTGGGTGGGATGATGCGCTATAATTTTAAATGGTCCGGAGAGTATGTGAAGCTGCGGGATGAAGTCCGCCACATTGAAAATTACATTGAAGTGATGAATATTCGTTTTGAATATCCGGTTAAGTTAGTGCTTCATATTGAACCTCGATATTTGGAGCTGGAGGTGCTGAAAATGTCACTGCAGCCTATTGTAGAGAACAGTGTTAAGCATGCTTGGTGCGACGAGAAAGAGAATTTACAGGACCCGAACATTCATATTCATATTTCGGAAACGGAAGGTGATATTTGCATAGAGCTTCGTGATAATGGCATCGGCTTAACTCCAGAGCGTTTGGTTGCTTTGAACGAGGCGATTTATGCGAAAGATGAGCGCTGTGAGAGTGCTTCAGAACAGAGGGATGTTGACCGCCGAACAGGTGGTATTGGACTGAGAAATGTACATCAGCGACTGCAAATCTTTTATGGTGATGAATATGGGCTTGTAGTACAGAGTGAAGCAGGGAGTTGGACGATGGTACGTCTGACCTTGCCGAAAGTTCTTTTGACAGGAGAAAAACAACTATGAAGAAGCTACTGATCATTGATGATGAAAAGAATATCCGTTACGGTCTCAAGACTATGATAGAAAGAGAATTTCCGTCCGTGTATACCATCACAATGGCGAGTAATGGCGCAGAGGGTTTCGAGATATTTAAGACCGAAGGTGCAGATATTATTATTACAGATATACGTATGCCAGTGATGGATGGAATTACACTGTTGGAGCAGATATCTAAGCTAACAAGTGGTGAGAAAAGCCCAGCAGTGCTCATCTTAAGCGGTTATGATGATTTCGAATATGCCAAAAGCGCGATTCGTTATCGCGTGAAGGATTACTTGCTGAAGCCGATTCGCCGAGATGAGTTGTTCGAAATTTTGAAGAATATCGATAAGGAACAGGAAGAACAGGATCTCAGCGCAAGGCAGCTGGAACAGGAAACGGAACACTTCCGCAGGGAACTGCGGTCCAGTCGTTTACGGGGACTGCTAATGCAGCAGGAGGTTCCGCTGGAACGTGAGCAGCAAGAGTGGCTAAGTGATCTGCAAGCACCTTTTACAGTTGGTGTGTTGAATTACTATTACAATGACGGAACAAGAATGAAGTCGGGGGATGTTCAAGGACTGGCGGAACGATTGATCGGACCGCTTGAAAAGTTTTTCTCGGAAATCACAACGGATTGGGATGGCAAATTAGTCTTGATCGGGAGCAGAAAACAGGATTTTATAGAGCTGTCCAGACAAGCTGAAGCTAAGGAAATAAAGGGATTATCGATTGGGATTAGCAGCGAAGGAGGAAGTCTTGAGGACCTCCGTTCCTGTTATAAGGAAGCATGCCGGGCACTGCAATATACTTTTTTATATCCGCAAGTGAGTTTGTTGGATTATGGGGATGTTGGTCAGGGACGGTCTAACTTTCCGTTACCTAAGGAAGAGCTTCGCAAGCTGCTCAATATGCTGGGAACAGAACGCGAGAAGGAGATGAAGCATCTTCTATCTGTGATTTTTCAAACTGAGCATTTGAAGGAACTGGACCTAGCTTATCTGGAGTCCGTGGGACAGAATGTAAACGAACTGGTGTTGGATGAAGTATTTCGGGTACATGGCGAAGCCTCGGTAGAGGTATTGAAGCTGTATCGCACGGTAGGCAATATGTACAACTATCGTCATTTCCACGAATATTATCGTGCGCTGGAGAACTTACTCTTGAGTGTGAATGAATACATTGTAGGCGTAAGGTCCGCGCATACCGAACATGCGGATATGGAAGAGGCACTGAGCTATATTGAAGCCAACTATGCCCGTCCACTGAATATGGCTATGGTCAGCAATCATGTGTCCCTGAATTATTCTTATTTTAGCGAAGCCTTTAAGGCATATACCGGTGAGAATTTTGTTATTTATTTAAAAAAGGTCCGTATCCGTCACGCTAAAGAGCTATTGGCAAAAGGCTGCAGTAAGCTCGCAACAGTCTCAGAAGAGGTAGGCTTCGAGAACAGTAAACAATTTGCCCGTGTTTTTAAAGAGCTGGAGGGGATTTCCCCAGGTGATTATAGAGCGAAAATAGTATCCGAAGAGTGTTGAGGCTATTGAAGATGCATTTAGAAGCGGCCCTCCTATATAATGGATTTGAGAAGATTCATTGGAGGAATGAAGGGTGGAAGAAATACAAGGCAATTTGATTACGGTTCAGACATTAGCAGCGGATTTTCGTCGACTGGGCGTTAAGGCGGGCATGACGATTTTATTGCATTCTTCTTTTAAATCGTTAGGCCAATGGGTAGCCGGGGGCCCGGTCGCTGTTATTTTGGCATTGGAGGAGGTCCTCGGAGAATCTGGCACGCTGGTAATGCCCACTCATTCCAGTGACCTGACTGATCCCGCAGGCTGGAGCAACCCACCGGTGCCGGAGGCGTGGTGGCAGAGTATCCGCGAGCAGATGCCGGCTTATGATCCAGACCTGACCCAGCTTAGAGGAATGGGGGTTATTCCGGACTGCTTCCGTAAACAAAAAGGAGTAAAACGCAGTGACCATCCGATTCATTCGTTTGCCGCTTGGGGCAAGCATAGAGACGAAATTATGTATGGTCATTCGATTGAAATGGGTCTGGGGGAAGATTCTCCGTTGGCTCGGATTTACGATTTGGGCGGACATGTACTGTTGCTGGGTGTTGGCAATCTTAATAATACTTCTCTGCATCTTGCCGAATGCCGCGCATCTTATGCTGGCAAGAAGGAAACCCTTGGCGGGGCGCCCATTATGGTGGATGGAGTTAGGCAGTGGGTGGAATTTAAGGAGCTGGATTGGGATTCTGACGATTTCGTTCAGCTGGCAGATCAGTTTGGACAAGAGACGGGACTTATTACATATGGACAGGTTGCTTCCGCAACCGCTCAATTGATTCCGCAACGGGAAATCGTAGATTATGCAGTGAACTGGATGGAACAGAACAGGAAGTAAAACCTCATTGGATAGGGGAAACGGAAGGAGAAGCTGGCATGAGTACAACAACGATATTTTTAACCCGGCATGGTCAAACGGAATGGAACGTGCAGCATCGGATGCAGGGACATATGGATTCTGAACTGACGGCTCTTGGTGTGCAACAGGCAGAATGGCTGAGCCGGGGAATGCGCACTGAACAGCTGGATGTCATCTATGCAAGCCCCAGCCCAAGGGCGCTGCGCACAGCTGAGATTATTCGTGGAGAGCGGAGTACTCCGCTTAAGACCTCTGAGGCGTTCAAAGAGATTGGCATGGGTGTGTGGGAAGGCCGTGATTCTACTGAGCTGGAGAGCGAGTATTCGGAGCAGCATCGCAATTTCTGGCAAGACCCTGAGCAGTTTAAAGTGGAGGGTAGTGAGACCTTCGCAGAGGTGCAGGCACGGGCGCTGGGTAAGCTTCAGGAAATTCTCGTTGACCATCAAGGTGAGACCATTCTTATTGTCACACATACAGTAGTGATTAAGCTGTTAATGGCCTATTTTGAGGGCAGAGCGCTGCCTAAGCTCTGGGATCTGCC
Source organism: Paenibacillus sp. FSL P2-0121 (assembly GCF_037975345.1). Classification (NCBI taxonomy): domain Bacteria; kingdom Bacillati; phylum Bacillota; class Bacilli; order Caryophanales; family Paenibacillaceae; genus Paenibacillus; species Paenibacillus sp. FSL P2-0121. The sequence continues at coordinate 531,701 of NZ_CP150245.1, forward strand.
TTACATTTATCCGACATGCTTATGCAGGGTTGATTTTACGGATGGTGTGCCGGAAATCCTGCTGCATGGGGATACGAGCCATTACGAAGAGAGTGAAGCTGGGATGGAATCATAACACTTCCTACAGATCAGATTGGGTTTATAAAAAAAGGCGGTTCCTCGGGTGCATTACGCACTCGAAGAACCGCCTTTTTGACTTCAGAGCTGGAGATCAGCTTTTGCTAGTTGATAAACTGGAGAGATTTCAATGTCTTCTCCAGCATCGTAACCGCTTCGGCACGAGTTGCCAGCTTCTGTGGAGCAAAGGATCCATCTGTTGCTCCTTGGATAATTCCCTCAGCAGCGATTTCTGCTACTGCTGCTTGGGACCAAGCTGGAATGCTTGCTGCGTCACTGAATTTAGCCAGTGCTGCAGGGTCGGCATTTAAGGTTTTCCCTGTGTACTTAATAGCTTTCGCTAATACCGAGGCCATTTCCTGACGAGTGATTGGGCTACCCGGCTTAAAGCTACCATCGGTATAACCGGAAATCAATTCGGCTTCTGCTGCGGTGCGAATAGCATCAGCATACCAAGCACTTGGGTTTACATCTTTAAATGTGGTCTCACCATTAGCTGTCGCAAGTCCCAGAGAACGCGTAATTATTGCCGCGAACTCAGCACGTGTGATCGACTGTGAAGGAGAGAACGTATCGTTGCTTGTTCCGCTGACAATTAGTTTGGTAGCTAATAGATCAATGGATGATTTAGCCCAGTGTCCGTTAGTATCTGCGAACGTTTTGGAAGACTTAACAACGGTGTAGTAGCTGTTGCTGTTCCGTTTAATCGTAACGTCCGTTGTTCCATCTGCTTTAGGAACAAAGATAGCAGGCACGAAGGAGATCTTACCTGAAGCAGGATCGAAGACCACTGCCGTTGCGTTATTTGAATTTAAGACGGCAGGTACATTGATCGTGCGCTTCACGTAAGTGCTGCCGAAATTGTTCAACTGCACACTCTTAGTTCCGGCTTGTGCTGAAACGCTGAATTCGATTACTGGAGCAGCTAAAGTAGCATTACCCAGCTGTGAGGCTATAGCTTGGTTTGTGCTGCTTAGTGTTCCCGAATTCGCTACTTGAATGGATACCGTAATTGTAAAGTCGCTGGTGCCTAATTGAGCGGCAAGTGCTGCGCTGTTTACAACACGGAGTGGCAAGGAATAAGAAGCACCATCAGTAGTAAAGGTAAGAACTGTGTTAGGTTGTGCTGCTGCTTGTTTTACAAGCACACTGCCTGGAAGCACTACTTGAGCGCCGCCTGTAGTGGCTTTAACCGGAATAACCAGCTCTTGGCTACCCGCTGGCAGTTCAGCAAGTTGTTTGGTTAGATCAGCAGCATCAATTGTTGTTACTTGTGCTGAAGCAATTGGAGCCACAGTTGGAGCAACAGTTGGTGATGGTGTAGCTGTTGGTACTGATGTTGGTACTGATGTAGGCACTGAAGTTGGATCTGGTGTTGGTACTGGTGTTGGGTCTGGTGTCGGAGTTGGATTTGTCTCCGGCAGTGGTGCACCTTTCAGATCAACAATCCGGCCTTCAACGGCGGAAGTGTTCGCAGTGACCGTTCCAACCTTCTGCAGATACTTCGTAAATACATCAAAGTCCGGTAGGTACAGCAGATTCACGCGACCTTCTTTATAAGCCTTTTCAAGTGAAGTATAGAAATCTCCACCCTTAGCTGTGAAAGCATTAGTAGCTACTTCATAAGATGCTTTTAGATCTAGAGGAACGTATTTCTCCCCGTTTTTCACTTCAATACGCAATACACGTTCGTTCACAGGTTTCGTAGAGTCGTAATAGAATTTCAACCCTGCAACGTGTGGGAAACGTCCGTCTGCTGCCGGCGTTTTGGAAACCCCGTTCTCCATAGCATCCTTAATTTCTTGTCCAGTCAAAGTGATCGTAACCAGATCGTTGTTGAATGGAAGTACGCCGAGTACTTCGCCTTGTGTGATCGGTCCTTCGTTGATGGATTCGCGAATACCGCCGCCGTTTTGCAAGGCGATTACGGCATTAGTGCCCGCTTTTTGAGCTGCATAAAGCATGCCATCGGCAATCAGGTTACCAAGATTAGTTTCCTTTGTGCGCACATTATCACGAACTCCGTTTAGAACAACCTCTGAATTTCCTACTACCTCATTGGTTAGTTCTTGAATACCCGGCTTATACTCGGTATCCAGGATCTTTTTAGCTTCAGGATCCTCTGCGATAACGTAGTTAGTACCGTTTTTAGCATCGATGGAGATTAATTGGTCTTTCCAATCGGTCAGTACGCCATCTTTGTTAAATTTAACTTCAAGTTGGCCAAGGAAAAGACCTTTTTCACCAGTTTGTACAATTAGCTTCGGTGCTTTTGGATCGGTGTTATCAACAACGGCTTGATTCAGTTGCGTGTGGCTGTGACCCCCAACGATAATATCAATGCCGTTAACGGCTTTGGCTAGCTTGAGATCTTCTTCATAGCCAAGGTGAGAGAGAACAATGATCTTGTTAACTTTCTCTTTTTCAAGCATAGCGACCGTTGCTTCCGCTTTAGCGAAGGCATTCTCAAAGGTCACTTTACCTGGTGAAGCAATGTTCGCCGTATCTTCTGTCGTCAGACCCATGATACCGACCTGTTGGCCGTCTACTTCTTTGATCAGCGCAGGGTAGATGGTTCCAGCATTACCTGACCGGCCGATTTCATTGGTGAACATTTTACTAAGAATATCATCCGCTGAGAAGTTCACATTGGAGGAGACAAATGGGAACTTTGCGTTGCCAATAAATTTGGACAGTACATCTGAATCTTTATCAAACTCATGATTACCGAAAGTCATAGCATCATATTTAACCAGATTCATAAAGGCCAGATCTGCTTGACCCAGATACTTATTGAAGTAAAGCGTTCCGGAGAACACATCACCTGCGTCTACAAGAATAGGATTCTCTGTAGTCGCCTTGGCATCTTTGATTGCTGTTACACGGCGCAAGATGTTGTTTGGTGAGCTGACAGTATCTAATCCTGCATGTGTATCATTGGTGTGCAGAATGGTTAGTGGGAAGTCTTCAGCAGTATTAAAATCAATCTGTGCCAAAACCGCATCATGATCGGATACCCGACCGTTCGATGGTGAGAAGTCGGCATTTAGATGAACGACATCTACTTTAGAAGAAGCCGTTAGATTTTTACTGACAAGAATATGATCTAGCACTTGAGAGTTTCCATCATAGGTGTACGTATACTGCTCATTTAAAGGTAATGTATCGATCAAATTGTCTAGTTCTGTACCTTTTAAGAGGGTTGCAGTTTTAGTAAATTGGAAATCATTCAAATCGCCAAGAGCTACGATATTGGCTTTAGGATTTGCAGTCAGAACCTCTTTGACAAATCCGTTTACGACCGCCGCGATTTTATGTCGTTGTGTTTCACTGGACAATACAGGGGGCTGAACGTTTCCGAAAGGACCGGTATCGCCGCCTTTTGAATTGAAATGGTTAGCGATCACAATTACTGTCTCGCCACCGAATACGAACTGTGCAGCAAGGGGTTTACGTGAACTTGTAAAGGCAGAGTTTGTTGGATCAATTCGTCCTGGATTGTAGGTCAATTGATCTGCCGCTGCGTTATATCCAACGGATTGTATAGCTGTACCTTTTTGTCCGCTCACACTGTCCGCAAGCTGTACTCTTGCTGGATTGTACAGGAATCCTACGCGAATGTTTCCGCCTGGGGCACCGCCATCCATATTGTTCTCCGGAGCGATATCTGTGTATTTATATACAGGACCGCCAGCGGTTTCAATAGCCTTAATCAATTCGGCTGCACTTGCTTCAGTGATACCATTATTGGCTTCACCATTGCTGTCCTGCATTTCGACAACGCCGATAATGTCAGGTTTTTTCATATTGTTTGTGATGGAGTCGGCTAGTTTCTGGATTTTTGTTGCTCCGACACCCGGGTAGAAGTTTTCAATGTTGTACGATGCGATCAACAACTTACTATCATTGACTTCAAGAGTAGTTGTTTCTTGCTTAAAGGTACTTGGAGTGATGGCTGGAAGCTTACCGTTTTCCGGAATCACTTTGAAGTTACCGTTGTTGTATCCGATGACGCCAGTTACATCTCCCGCGAACTTATCTCCGGTGATGACTTCTTGACCCGGATTTCCGTAAGCAATGATGAGGCGCTGAGGATTGTATTGGTTGTATTCTTTGAGAACTAATCCACCAGCTGGTGTGATGACATCAGGTGTTTCATTTTCTACTCTTGTAGGGATGTTATACAGCATGGAATTTCCGCTACCACTTGTCCAGTAAGGACTGATAATCGTAGGGGTAGGGAGCTTGACGAGCATACCTTCTAACGATTCGTAGAAATCAATTGCATCTTCATTAGGCTCAAAATCAGCCATGCCGTCATTGTCAATTATGGAAGACGGAATGGCTCTCCCGCCTTTACCAAGTACGACAGGCTCCGGCACAGTATAACTTGAAGAGGAGTCTACTTTTATTGAAGTCATAGTAATTTGAGTAGAGGTTAAATTACTTGCGTTACCTTCGTTGTATTCGGAAACAGCTCCACTAACTTGGACTAAATCTCCAATTTGAGGCTTAAGGGATGAATTAGTGCTGTATACAAAAATACCTTCCGAAGTGTTTACATTATCGTCTGGCTGAGGGTCTTGCATAAAGAAACCTCTATAAGCGCCAGTGGCGAAGGTATACCCATATTGGGTAACGATGCCTTCTACATCGGAAACGTTCTGACCTGCATACTCAGAAGTATGAGATTCTCCTTGAATATCATGTATACGAGGGAGTTCAGATGCTTTATATGCAAAGGTATAAACCTTACTTGTCTTGCCATCTGCTACGACAATTGCATGGATGGTAAGATCTTGATTAACTGTAATCGGATCTGAATAAAGCTTACTTGCTGTTGTTGGTTCAGTTCCGTTGGTCGTGTAGTAAATCTGTGCTCCAAGAGTAGGGCTGGATAGGGTCACAGAACTTCCTTTGATGATGCGACCTGCGCCAGGGCTGGCCATAACGGAAAAAGTTTCTTCCACCAAAGCATTTTCATTAAGTGGAATGAATTGATAAGTCGTACTATATTGCTCGATAACCCCAGTGATATTGTCAAAGGTTTTACCCTTAACTAGTTTAGGCAGGGTTGAAAAAATTGTGAATTGTTGTCCACCTTGGCTAGCAGTCACCGTGCTGCCATTTACATTGTCTATGGTCACATTATTCATAGTTACCAGCTGAGCTTCGTGGCTTTCGCCGTTCGCGGCAGACAAGTCGGTTGCTGTAATCAATTTTGGTGCAGGCACCCCAACATTTTGTGCAGCTACATTGTATTGAAGTCCACTTTGGAATTTGATTTCTTGCAGGTTGCTGTAGATATCCATTGTGCCGCTTACTTCAACACGATCTCCAACGTTTGCGAACTCTGGGAAACCATAAAGTACGATCCCGCCGGATTCATCCTGAATATACATTTTTGCTGCATTAATGTGAGTTACGATACCTTCTGTTAAAATATTCTGACCTTTACTAGCAAGGCGTGCTGTTGCAACATCTGTTTTGGCCAGAATAGTGTAATCAAAAGTCGATATAGGGCTGTCTGGCATATTTGGTTCTGAAGCATACGCTTTAATCGTAGTGTCCTCAGTTAAGGTAATAGGCCCTGTGTAAGGTTGGAAATTAGTTGAACCACCTGATCCATAAACAGCTGCATAGACGGATGCTCCAACCGTTGGAGAATTCAAAGATATTTCTGTACCAGCCGGCCAGGCATTAGGGGCTGGTAAAGCTACTGCGGAACTAGCAGTTTCCGGTAATTCAGGTAACGTACCGTAGGTGCTGTTCCGTGGACTTGGTGCTTGGACAACAAAATCCGTAGAGTTGTTATCCGTATCTAGACCGCGGCTATCAGCCGGTGCACCAGCCGCAGCTTTACGGATAGCGGCTGTCGTATTGGAGAGAGCAGCGGTCGCACTTCCCTCGACATTTGTAGCTGTTCCGTAGCCAACTAAATCAATTGTTGTACCTGATTTATCAACGAGGTCGACTTTGCCGTTTGTACCACTCATAGCAAGGATTCCCTTGCTAACATCAGGAGTAGGCAAGTCGGTAGTTCCTCCCGTTCCAGCGGCCTCCTCAATAAGGAAGTATCCATTTGCCGGGATGGTTCCATTTAAGTCTGTTCCGCTACTAAAGGTTCCGGCAGCTGAGGTATAGCGAACTTTCCATCCAGTCAAATCTACTGGATGATTTGTAGGATTGTATAATTCAATAAAATCATTTTTAAGTTCCGCTCCGCCGTTTCCACCACCACCATAGACCTGCGAGATAACAATATTGCTATTATCCGGTGCTGCCTCGGCAGTCTGGACAGCTGGTAACACACTGCCGGCAACCATTAACATTGCCAGTCCAGTAGCGAACCATTTCCTTACTCTTGAAGAAATAATCATTTGGATAAGTCATTCTCCCCTCGAATCTTTTATTTACAACCTATTAAATCTTAGCATTCAAATGTAAAATGAAAGGTTGTCTTTCATGAATATAAATTAAAGTTTGCATCATTTAAATCTAAAAATTGAAATGTTGTGATTTTAGTATAAAAACAGTGCATAAATACAATATTAATTATAAATTTAGTATTTTTATGGTTAATAGATCACCGATATTTTAATTTTATGTTATATATATTGTTGAATTTATTATGGATTGCGACAAATTTATTCTAGAGTTTTGTTAATTTTTACATAGGGAAAACAATAGTGATTAGAATTATATAGAATGTATCGGAACAAAAATAATGCCCCTCCAGCTTCTTATCGAGAAGTGGAAGGGCATTTTTAATTTTAAATCTACTTGGACAACACATCACTGCTGGTGCGGAAGCTCAAGCCGTTCAATTCCATCCATATATTTACGCAGTGCCTGCGGAATGTAAATGGATCCATCCTCCAGTTGATGATTCTCCAGCAGCGGAATTAGGATCCTTGGTGTAGCCACTGCGGTGTTGTTTAGGGTGTGGCAGTATTGCAGCTTACCGTCGGCATCCCGGTAACGAATGCCCGAACGACGAGCTTGGAAATCGAGCAGGTTGGAAGCCGAGTGTGTCTCTCCGTATGCCTCTCTGCTTGGCATCCAAGTTTCGATGTCATACTGCTTATGTGTCTTCAGGGACATATCTCCTGTGCAGACAGACATGATCCGATAGGGAAGTTCCAAGAGCTGTAGAATATGCTCTGCATTCGCAAGAATCTCCTGCAGCATGCCCTCTGATACGCCCTCATCATTCCGACATAAGATAACTTGTTCAATTTTTGAGAATTGATGAACACGGTACAGGCCACGCACGTCTCGTCCCGCCGATCCTACCTCACGGCGGAAGCAGGCCGACATTCCGGCGAGTCGCATTGGCGAATCCAGTTCGACAATCTCATCGCTATACAGCGAGACAAGCGACACCTCCGATGTGCCTACCAGCCAGCGATTGTCTCCGTTTAGCTCATAGGTCTGATCCATCCCGCCGGGGAAGAAGCCCGTACGTTCCAGCGCTTCCGGACGGACAATCACGGGAACATCCATCACCGTGAACCCGCGGGCAGTTAGTACATCAATGGCCAGCCGCTGTACAGCGAGATGTAACAACAACCCTGCACCCTTCAGCACATAGCTGCGTGGGCCGCCTGCTTTGACGCCACGGGGGATATCGATGATATTGTGGAGCTCGCCTAGCTCTACATGATCACGCGGTTTAAAGCCGAATTCCGGCAACGTTCCGGTTCGTCGCAGTTCTACATTATCTTTATCATCATGGCCAATCGGTGTATCCTGCGATACAGGGTTTGGTGCGAGCAGCATGAGTTCTCCACAGCGCCGGTCTGCCTCAGTTAGTTCTGCCTCATAGAGATTCAGGCGGTTGTTCAGTTCTCTTACTTGTTCTTTAACTGCTTCTCCTGCCACGCTGTCACCCTGTCGTAAAAGTCGTTCAACCTCTTTGGTCAGCCCGTTACGCTGGGCTCTCAACTGTTCCGTATCTTGGCGCAATTCGCGCCGTTTCTCATCCCATTCCAGCAGTTCATCCAGTGGGAAGTCGACTCTTTTCCAAGCCGTAATGTTTCTTACAAGTTCCTGATTGTCTTTGATCCAGTTCATATCCAGCATACCGTTTCGCTCCTTTTTGGTTAAAAAAACGCAAAAAACGCCCTCATCCATGGGACGAGGAGCGTCAGCTCGCGGTGCCACCCAGGTTGATCGAATCTCCTTAACTGCAGGAACAATCCGACCCTCTTTGGTCTTCGCGGTAACGGGCGAAACCCGGTGAACTTAGGGAGTTGTTGTAGACTCCGGTCGCAGACGCCTCACGGTTGGATGCCGATCATTGGCCTGATTGTTGGATTTAATATTGTTGCTTAGTATAACGTAAGAGTGGGAGGAGCGCAAGTGGTTATGGTTTGACAAAAATATCAATTCTACGTTAGGATTAGTATTAATTTAAAGTAATTTTGTCGGGATAATAAATAAAGCAGTGAGAGCTGCTTAAGTGGGATGGAAGAGGTGGAGAAGTGGCTAAAATTGTTGTGATTAACGGAACGCCTTCCCTGGTATCGCGTATCAATGCAGCTATAGAATATGCGGAGGCCAGCTTAACCAATCAGGGCTTCGAGGTTGAGCGTATTAACGTAGCAGAGCTACCAGCGGAGGATTTGATTCACACTAAGTTTGAAAGTGAGTCTATCGTCAAAGCCAATGGCCTTGTAGCGGAAGCTGATGCGGTAATTGTGGTTAGCCCGGTTTATAAAGCTTCTTATACAGGCGTGTTGAAGACCTTTTTAGATCTGGTTCCACAAAAGGGATTGGCCGGAAAAGTTGTACTCCCGCTGTTCATGGGTGGCAGTCTTGCACATCTGCTCACAATTGATTACGCATTGAAACCTGTGTTGTCTGTACTGGGCGCGCGTTACATTCTTGGCGGCGTCTATGCCGTGGATTCTCAAGTGGTTCGTAATGATCACGGAGTGGTAGAGCTTGCTGAGGAGCTGAAGCTGCGCCTGAACGATGCATTAGATGAGCTTGCAGAAGAAACTACACATCGTGTGGAACGCAAGGCATAAGACTAAGTAGTAAGCCTTCTGTGCTTAGTGCTAATAACAAACGTATAAGCGTCTCTTTCATCCCTGATACCAGGGGAGAGGGGCGCTTTTTGCATTATATAAGCTATAGCAAAAAGGCCATCTCACTAAGAAAGTAGAGAATGGCCTCTTTTTTATATAGGGATTGTTATATATCCGGTCTTACAAATCGTCGAATCCGTTATCGTCGCCAACCTTACCATAGTTGCGGGATTTGGCTTCGAAGAAGTCAGTTTTGGTAGCATTAAGCGCATCATCGGAGAAGGGTTTGATCCAAGGCATACAGTTAACGTCAACACCTTGATAAGCTTTTTCCATACCCATCAAAGTCAGACGTTTGTTCGCTGTATATTTGATGTAGTCGCTAAGCTCGTTAAGATCAATACCACGCACGTTAGTAAGTGTGTAATAAGCCCAGTTGGTTTCGAGCTCTACCGCGCGGTCGATGGTACGGTATACGTAATCCATGTTTTCTTTGGTGTTCAGCTCAGGGAAGTCTACAAGCAGCTGCTTAAATACTTCTGCGAAGAAGTAGCAGTGCTGATTCTCGTCACGTTGAATATAAGAGATCATTTGGCTGGTCGCCATCATCTTCTGGTCACGGGCCAGATTGTAGAAGAAGGCGAAAGTGCTGTAGAAGAAAATTCCTTCCAAGATGAGATCTGCTACCAGCGCATGGAAAAAGGTCTGTCTCGTAGGGTTATCACGGAACTCTTGATAAATATCAGAGATAAACTGATTACGTTCCAGCAGGACAGGGTCTTTTTTCCAATATTCAAAAATTTCCTTCTGCTCACTCTCCGACACGATAGAGGAAAGAACATAGGAATAGGATTGGTTATGCACCACTTCTTGCTGCCCGATAATAGCGGAGATAGCTTCCAAAGAGGAATCGGTGAAATAACGCTTCACGTCGCTCACGAACATCGTCTGCATCGAATCCAGCACAGCGAGTAGGGAGATATTAATCTTAAATACGCGTTGTTCCTCGGCATCCAGCATCGGGAATTGTTGCGCATCCTTGGACATTGGAATTTCATCCGCGATCCAGTGATTAAGCAGCAGTACCTTATACAGCTTGTACATATGAGGCATGCGAATATCATTCCAGTTCAGAATACCTGAGCATTCACCGTCGATAATGCGTGTGGATTGGTTAGGTGCTTCAGTATTAAAAATCTTTTGTAATTGCATTTCTTATCCCTCCATTTTTTGCGCGGGTAATCTTTCTTGGTGTCTTGTTCATAGAAAGATGGTGATGGAGTAACGGAGAGGAAGTTTGGAGCTGTAGGAGCGTCAGCGTTCGCCCGAAAGCTTTCCGTAGGAAAGCTCGCATCGAAAGCATATGCTGTCATCGGATGTCATCCGCTAATAGCGGTAAAGATCAAGACCTCTGATGACAACAGCGGCCGGAAGCCCAAACATTCCTCGCAGTTACGAAATTCATCATCGTTTTTCTATTTAGGACACTAAGATAATTAGCTAGCGCAAGATTCACACTCTTCTATAGTCAAAGCACGGCTACGCACATAATAAGTTGATTTCAAGCCGCCCTTCCAGGCATTCAGATGCAGTTCCAGGAACTCGGTAGCCTTGATGTCAGGACGGACATACAGGTTGAAGCTTTGGCCTTGATCGACGTGACGCTGGCGAGCAGAAGCCATGCGGATCGACCAGTTTTGGTCAATCGTAAATGCTGTCTTATAGTACCAGATCGTTTTGTCGGACAGATCCGGTGCTGGGTTAGCAATCTTATAAGTTGTTTTTTCTTCATAGGAAAGCAGTTCATACAGCGGATCAATGCTGGCGGTGGAGCCGGCAATAATCGATGTAGATCCATTCGGCGCAATGGCGAACATCCAAGCGTTACGTACGCCGTCCTTAGCTACTTCTTCTTGCAGCTCGCGCCATTGCTCAGTCGTTACATATTTACCTTCTTGCTCACCGCTAACATACCCGCGGGAAGTGAAGTATGCGCCAGTCTCCCAATCGGATCCAGCAAATTTCGGATAACGGCCTTTTTCACGGGCAAGCTCCATGCTCGAACGAACCAACAGGTAGTTGATATGTTCATATAAATGATTGTTATATTCTACGGCTTCATCGGATTCCCAACGAATGCCCTTGAGTGCCAATAGGTGATGCAGGCCGAATGTGCCGAGACCTACTGCGCGGTACTGGCTGTTCGTGTATTGTGCCTGCAGAACTTCAATATTATTAATGTCGATTACGTTATCAAGCATACGAACTTGGATCGGAACAAGTCTTTCTAATACGCCAGCTGGAATCGCCCGTGCTAAGTGAATCGAATTCAGGTTGCAGACTACGAAGTCGCCAGGGATTTTGGAAATAACGATCCGGGTCTGGCCATCTTTAGTTACTAATTCTTCTTGCTCAATAACTGTTGCAGACTGATTCTGCATAATTTCTGTACACAGGTTGGAGGAGAAAACCATACCTTGATGACGGTTTGGGTTAGTCCGGTTCACGGTATCGCGGTAGAACATGTACGGTGTACCTGTTTCTAGCTGTGATTTCATAATCCGTTTCATGATGTCGATCGCAGGAACAGTGATCCGGGATAATTCCAGGTTCGCTGTAGCCTCAGCATATTTTTCACGGAAAGTACCTTTGCCAAGCTCTTCATCGTAGAAATCTTCCAATCCTAGTGGACGGCCATTTTTATCTGTCCAGCCCATGACCTTTTTCACTTCGTGAGGGCAGAAGAGGTTCCAATGGCTGCGCGATTCTACAGCTTCCATGAACAGGTCAGGTAGGGAGACGCCATGGAACACGTCATGTGCACGCATGCGCTCGTCACCGTTGTTCAGCTTAAGATCGAGGAAAGCGAGAATATCTTTATGGAATACATCAAGATAAACAGCTACAGCACCTTTACGTGTGCCCAACTGGTCTACGCTGACTGCTGTATTGTTCAACTGGCGAATCCAAGGGATTACGCCGGAGCTTGTGTTCTTGTGGCCACGGATATCCGAACCACGTGCTCGTACTTTTCCAAGGTAAACGCCGATGCCGCCACCCATTTTGCTTAGACGTGCTACGTCTGTATTGGAGTCAAAGATACCCTCTAGGGAATCGTCTACAGTATCAATAAAGCAGCTGGATAGCTGTCCAGCGACCTTTTTGCCGGCATTGGACATTGTAGGTGTAGCAGCAGTCATATAGATGTTGCTCATAGCCCAATAAGCTTCTTTTACAAGCTCAAGACGTTTTTCAGCTGGCTCACGGTGCATCAGGTACATAGCAATAATCATATAACGTTCTTGTGGAAGCTCCATTACACGGCCGTCAAAATCATGCGCCAAATAACGGTCGGATAGCGTAAGCAGACCGATATAGTCAAACAAAAGGTCGCGTGTATAATCGATACACCCGCCTAGTTCGATAATTTGTTCTTTGGTGTAATGACTTAGAAGTTCTTCGCGATAGATTCCTTTTTTCACGAGATCCGTAATTAGTGGATACAATTCACCGTAAGGCTCTTCTGGATAAGCTTTGTAGCGGCGATGGACGGCAGCTTTTTTATAAAGGGTAGTCAGAAGGGCGCGGGCAGCTGCGAACTTCCAGTTAGGCTCTTCTTTTGTTACAAGCTCTAGAGCGCTCATGGTGAAGGCGTTGCTGATTTCTTCTCCGCTTACCGAGTCACGACGCAGTTTGGAATTCACTCCACGCAGCAAAGTTTCTTTATTTAGTTGATCGAGACCTTCCAGAATACGGTCAGCGTAGACGGAAAGACGGTTCTCATCAAAAGCCAGTTGGCGATTATCCGGTTTTACTACGAATTGCGGCATGTTTAGTTCATCCCTTCTTATTTCAAATTAATTTTCAATATCAAAAATTGATATATTATAGCGCAGCAGGCTGCCACAGAAAGACCTCCGAGCCGTTCATGCTGGCCGGAATGTCGATAATGCGTTGGTTGGAGCTTCCCCGGTAGAGAAGCGTAGTATCTTTCAGTTCTTCTACAAATCTTCCATCTATTAACACCTGACACTGTTTAAGTAGATTCCACTCCGGCGTACCGGGAAGGGCTGTAAGTTCTTCGTACGTATAACCACTGTAAATCCAGATTGAGAACCCTGGCAGTACAGTGCGAAGCTCATGAATGAACCCCAGCAACTCTTCTGCTGAGAAAAAAGGATCGCCGCCTGCCAGTGTCAGACCATCCAGCAAAGGGTTAGCGGCGATTTCTGCAATGATTTCATGTTGTCGTTCTAAGGTGAAGACTTCTCCATATTTAAAGTTCCATGTCTCGGGATTAAAACATCCCGGGCAACGATGGCGGCAGCCGCTGAGAAAGAGGACGGCCCGCATGCCCTCTCCCTCGTTAATCGACTCCGGATAGTAACCGCAAATATTCATAGATGCTTAACGCGATCCCGAACTTCAGCTTGTTTGGCGGCATTAAAGCGGGTCTGATAGTCGCCGGTTAAATAACCTGTAACTCTGCGCAAACGGCGGATGTGCACATCATTCTCATTTGCGTTGCAGGAAGGACAGTTTGTCCCAATTACGCCTTCGTATCCACAGCTGGAGCAGCGGTCAATCGGATGGTTAATGCTGAAATAACTGACCTGTTGTTCGAGCGCATATTTAATGATTTTGATAAAAGCCGATGGGTTGTTGCGGGCATTGCCGTTTAATTCGACATAAGAAATAGCCCCGGCATTGCAGTATTCATGGAAAGGAGCTTCCAAGCTGATCTTCTGAGCAGCACCCAGATCGAAGTATACAGGGATGTGAAAAGAGTTCGTATAATATTCACGGTCGGTTACGCCCGGAATGGAACCCAGTACCTTGCGGTCAACTTTGGTGAATTTACCGGACAAACCTTCTGCTGGAGTTGCGAACAGGGTGATGTTAAGATCCAGTTCCTCACTTTTCCGATCGCAATAGTCCCGCATATGACGCACGATAGCCAGCGCCTTGGAATGAACTTCCATATCCTCGCCATGGTGTTTACCGTACATAGCTTTCATACATTCCGCCATACCGATGAAGCCAAGAGACAGACTGCCATGCTTCAGCAGATCGCCTACAGTGTCATCAGGTGCAAGGTGTTCGCCGCCTTCCCAGACGCCTTCTCGCATCATGAAATCGGAAGCTTTAGCTTTTTGTGCGGTTTGGATGTGGAAGCGATGGAGAAGTCCTTCCAGCGCAATATCCATATAATGATTTAGATCTTCATAGAAGCCAGCTTCGTCTGCGACGGTACGTCTGCCTGTTACTGTGCCGTGTGCCAGACCTAGCCGAACCAGATTCAGTGTATTAAAGGAAAGGTTGCCCTTCCCAGAGCAATGATTACGCCCAAAACGGTCACCGAGCACTCGGGTTCGGCAGCCCATTGTAGCGAACTCCGTATCAGGATCACTTGGATCATAATACTGCAAGTTGAGCGGAGCGTCCAGATTAGCGAAGTTTGGATATAGTCTGCGCGCAGAACATTCAGCTGCTTTTAGGAACAGTTCATAGTTAGGATCGCCTTGCTGTTGATTGATTCCTTGCTTGCATTTGAAGATTTGAATCGGGAACACTGGTGTTTCTCCGCTGCCAAGTCCGTTCATAGTTGCGGTTAGCAGAGAACTGATCACAAGCTGACCTTCTGGTGAAGTACAAGTACCGTAGTTGATGCTGGTAAACGGTATTTGTCCACCGGATCGGCTGGACATGGTATTCAGATTATGTACCATACTTTCAGCCGCTTGCAGGGTTTCGATTTCGGTTTCCTTTAGTGCAAAACGGAACGCTCTTGGATATGACTCCGCCAGATCGGTCCGGCTCATCGTAATCTCGCCCAAAGATTCGTCAGCTTGTCCTTCTTCAAAATAATCCAGACCCTTGCGGAACAGCTTGGCGAAGGATTTGGTTACATAAGGTGCCAGATCGTAATCGAGTTTATTGGCGGATACACCACCATATTGAGCATTTTGCTGGGATTGGAAAATAATCGCTACCAGAGACATAGCTGTCATTATTGAGTTCGGAGGACGAACGCTGCCGTTGCCGGTATTGAAACCTTCACGGAGAAGTTTATCAAACGGGATAAAAATACAGTTCGTCGTTCCAATCGCGTATTGATCCAGATCATGCACATAGACGACATTGTCATCAATAGCCTGCACTAGCTGTGGCGGCATCGTAAAATTGCGGGCGTACCATTTTGAATATTCACTGCCGAACTTGCTCATTTTACCGGAGAAACTCTCTCCATTCAAATTGGCATTCTCGCGCAATAGGTCCATATCCCGACTGTCGATAATATCCCGGCCTAAATCAATGAGCTCTTCTAAAAGAACTTCCCGTGCATTTTCTACTCCATTAAATTGTCTCTCCAACAACGTCATTGTACAGCTCTCCTCTCAGTATAAAAGAAAAACATCTATCATCAAATCCATATATCCATAAGAAGTTGGACTGCTATAAGCAGTCGTATATTTGTTCAGATTACATAAAAAAAGCATCCCCTACCCGAGGATGGCAGAAAATGCCCGATGCGTTATGTAAATATCCACACGGATATTTGCAGAGGTCTCTACGTAGATGACCGCATGCGGACACCATCCCTGTTCCTCGCAGGCATCAATAGTTGGTGTCGTCGAAACAGGTAGGTCTCCTGGCTTCCGTGGGATCTCTCGGCGCCTTCCCAAGGGTGTTCCTAACCCTCAGTGGCATTTGCCGGGAGATGTGGATTCTCAAGCTTCCCAGAAGCTTAAGAAGGCCATCCGGTTACAGTGGCGGGACCGCAGCGGATTCTCACCGCGCTTCCCTATTAAGCTCTAAATCCGGTTAAGGATCAAAGCGCCTGTCTCCACTATATTTTGTTGTCGTTAGATAAAAATAACCCAAGATGTTGTGTTTGTAAACAGTTTTTTAGAAAACCCGCGCGGGGAGCGGGTTCTTTAAAAGTACTCCACAAATGATCCACAGGCTGTCCATAAGTAATCCACAATTGATCCACAGGGAGATGCGAAATGATTCATAAATTGTCCGAAAAGATGCCACAAAGAGTCCATAAATATAGTGCAGATGACCCTAGAATTTGCTCATGAGAAAATACCCTTAGCCCAAAGTCATATTTTGGAGTAATCAGAAGAAATAGAAGAGATAAGGGAGGATAATCTTGCTTAGTTTGTGACAGAGCGGTGGAATTGTTACAATGGAAGGAGACAGCTACTATAAAATTTCGAGGAGGTATTCTCATGCCTATTGCTGAAGTTACAGTTATTCCAATTGGAACAGGCAGTACCAGTCTTAGCAGCTATGTTGCGGATATGCAGCGGGTGCTGAAGACAGTAGAAGGGATTACTTATGAACTTACGTCCATGGGGACGATCATCGAAGGGCCTCTGCAACGCATTTTTGCCGCGGTAGAAGCTTTGCATGAGTCTCCTTTTTCCGCAGGTGCAGAACGTGTCTCTACCTCACTTAAAATAGACGACCGCCGCGATAAACCCTCTACTAGCCGTGGAAAGTTAGAGTCTGTGGAGCGTAAGCTACAGGTGGATTAGCAGTTTAGAAGGGCGGAAAACAGGGAGAATAGGCTTGCGTTTCTGGCTGAAAGTTGTATAATATTTTTTGTTTGGCAGAAAAACAGCGTTAAGCTGGTGTAGCTCAGGGGTAGAGCAACGCACTCGTAATGCGTAGGCCGGGGGTTCAATTCCCTTCACCAGCATCCTTACAAAGTCGATAGTGGCGCGTGTTCCCGGGTTTTTGGAACTGCGCCTTTTTTTGTACAAGCATCAACTTCTAACATTCTTCTAACCTTTAGTCGAGTAAAGTGGGTGTCTCGTCAATTTTCTCCACTTCTTTTCGGGTTCCTAGAATAGAATCTCCGATACATCGGGGCACAGCTTCCTGCAAGTTGGGGAGAACATGTGAATAAGTATCCAGGGTGATATTTATTGATGAATGGCCTAATCTTTCCTGAAGTCGAATATGATGGACAGCCCCTGCCGTTCCCTGTTCTTCTGGAGAAACGTATCAAGGAAGATAAGACATGGCGCGAAATCGCTAATGAAAACGGTATGACTAGTGGTCACTGTCGAGCAGATGGAAGGTGTGGCGCAAGCTGACAGCAATCAGAATGAAGAATGGTGGAGGAGGAGCAGCATAAGCTGCTTTTCTCTTGCGGGGGCAGATCGGTTAGATGGTAATTACTATAAAAATAAAAAAGACACCACAAGGTGTCTTAGTACAGATACTTTTCGCTCGAATTTCACGAGCTCGTCAGTGAACTGAGTTCATAAGCAAGACTGGCTACGGCTAACAGATGAAGAGATAAAGTAATATCAATGTTAAAATGTGCGGTAATATTAATTTTCATAGATAACCACGCTCCTAAAGTATAAATACACATAAAGAAAACTTTATAAAGCGCTTGGCCTGCCATCATCAGTGCCAGGTAGCCATCCTGTACAGACGCCTTAGCGTTTCGACAATAACATTATACTTAATATTTTGTGTTTTGCAAAAAAAGGACCCCCAATTCTTGGTCGGGGTGGCGGTTCTGTGTGGTTTCTCAGCGCTTTGGAATCATGATGGTCATTGAGGCTCCACGCACGCGGCTGCAGAATGATCAAATGGAAGTTACGTTTCGGTATTCATATCTGCTGCATGCTCTGAAATTGATTATCCAAAATAACGGGCAGCAAGTTCAGAAGGTTAACGGATTTTTTATTGATACAGGTTGAATTTAATGTTTGATACTGTTGTTATGCTAACGGGAAAGGATAGTTTAATAAAGGAGTTACTTAAGATTGGAATAATGAGCAATGTGACAATTATGTCATTCTGAATTGAATATTGTTAGGTTAATCGATGGGGAAGTTTACTTGTCTCCCTTATACTGGAAATTAAATGATTTTATTTCCGAAAGGGGACAATGCACTAATGACTGATGTAATTAAAGCAATAATACTTGGCATAATAGAGGGCTTAACTGAATTTTTACCAGTATCATCTACTGGACATCTTATTCTAGCAGGCGATTTGCTTAGCTTTGAGGGAGATGCTGCAATAACTTTTAAAATTGTTATTCAGTTGGGTGCAGTGATGGCAGTTTTAATTCTTTATTGGAAAAGGTATTTGGAGATTGGGGTTAATATGATTAGAATGGATTTTTCCAAAAGCAAAGGATTAAATGTCATTCATATGATTTTGGCTATGTTACCAGCATTAACCCTATATCTTCTCTTCAAGGACACAATAAAAAGCCAATTATTTGGCCCAACCCCTGTTTTGATAGGTCTAGTTGTTGGTGGCGTGTTGATGATCATTGCAGCGCGGAATAGGCGGACTGAAACCGCTGATACTATCGATGGGATTAATTATAAACAGGCTTTCGGAATTGGTCTGTTTCAATGCTTGGCGTTATGGCCGGGATTTTCGAGATCAGGTTCGACGATTTCAGGTGGCCTGTTGCTTGGCACTAGCCAAAAAGCCGCTGCAGATTTTACATTCCTTATTTCTGTGCCTGTTATGTTTGGTGCAAGCTTGTTGGATTTGTACGATAGTCGTGATTTGCTGAGTTCTGACGATTTGCTTCTAATGTTAATTGGCTTTGCGACATCCTTTCTTGTGGCAATGATTGCAGTAGTGACGTTCATCAAACTGATTAAGAGACTTCGATTGGAGTGGTTTGCTCTATACCGGTTTGTTTTAGCAGCTCTCTTCTATTTAATTGTCATACAGTAATTGGATTAGTCAATATGAACATCATGGGAAAGAAGCTTTTAAAAAGGCTATACATCATATCCTGCACAGATTTAACTAGAGGTTAAAACAAGGGGAAATCACCAAACAAGACAAAGCTCAAGTAGTCTATGAACTAAGGAATGAATTTTCGGTGTAAGCACTTCTACAGCTAGCCATTATCCCTCGTTTGTTTCTTCTACCATTAATATCACAAAGTGATTTTACAAGTGTTTGGGAATATGAAAATCCCCACCAGTTTAAGGTGGGGATTTTGCTTACCAAGTATTATAGTTCGACTGATACTTAACATGTTTGTTCTCATAGCTCTCATTTGGGTAATCACGTCTGACAGACTGCAAGTAGCCTGAAATTGCAAATGCTGCAATAAGCCCTCCTATAATTCCTGTGATTAAGCTGAATGTTGAAAATCCGAATGTGGCAACTACTCCAATGGAAGACAATGCTACAAGCAATAGACTGAATATTTTCATCTTTATACACACCTTCATTTTGTATATATAGTAATTTGGAAATTAAGATTGATACGTTACCTTGTTTGATCGGTTTCGATAAAAATAATAAAAATTCAGCAAATCTTTAGACGGGCTTCATACTTATTTAAGCTAAGAGGATTATAGTAATTACATAACCCCCTTATAATATAGATCTAGACCCTGCCGGAAGTTGGTGGGGTCACTTTTTTGCACAGAGTAATTTTATAAATATGGTTGCCCAATATAGAAGAGAAACAAGAAATATAAAATGTAGAGAATGGGTAGCTTTATTTTTAATTTCTTGCAGGAATTTTTGAATTTTTCTGAGGTCTTGGACAGATTCTTCATCACATATCCATAAATGAGGAATTGTCCAATAACAAAGAAAATGAGCTTAAGGGGAAAGTTGCCCATTTTTATCTCAGTGAAAATAATAGTGAATGTGACACTCACAAAGGTTAGTGATACAACTTTTAAAAACTGTTCATAACGATCTTGTGGTTCTTTGATAGGATCCTGCTGCCCCCATTTTCTCTCATCAATTTCTGTCATGGTAAACCTCCAATCTACTGAATGTTATTAGTATTTCACCAGATTGAGATGCTTTTTGAACAGGGAGAATTAATTGGGAAACCATTATGAGTATAGTTGTCTGTTGCATCTTGTTGAAGGCTTACTTGTTGTGGAGATAGTACACTTGAATTTGATTGATTTGCTGATGCGAAAGGAGCAATTGCGGTAGTCAATAAAGCGATTGATAAAACTACGATTAGTTTTTTCATACTTTGATAATCCTCACATATGAAGTGTTTACTTACATGGATAATAGTAAATTTAATGGTTAATGATGTATATGAGCTATAAGATCGATTTGAAAAATGAGATGTTTTGTAAGTTTTTATAAATAAACGTCGAATATTATAATAAGAGAGTTTTATTGGTGTAGATGACCTAGGACTAATTAATTGTGATGAATTTTAAAAATACGAAACCCGCCGATGCATGTCTCGCGGGTTTGTGCTGATCCTGTATCTTCAAGTAGATCCTTCGTGTTATTAGGTACATTGCCAACAACTGTAGGGACTTTATAAGCTCCTATAGTTGTTACATGGTAAGGTTTCAGTAATTCCAACAAAGAGTAAATTCCCAAATGCTTGGGATTATGCCCACTGGCTTCGGTAGGTGAGCTTTTTTTGTTTACAGAATGTTCCAGAATTATTATATTCAGATTATGTAAATGTTTCGTCCGGAAGAGATTATTCATAGTATATGTTCGGAAGGGTATTTCTGCTTCAGGAATTCCCGTAACAGAGATGTTGAGAGTATATAATGTTCCATATTATATACTCTGATTTCTCCTTAAATCTACACAAAGAAGCGCCATCCCTTTTGGAGACGCCGCTTCTTTATAGTAGATTCTATTCTTTTTGCTCAATTCTTGATTTTGGTGATCTTTTTGGCGGTAACTTGTGCAGGGAATGAATCATCACTTACTTCAAAAAACACTTTAATCTCATCGCCTTTTTTATATTTAGAAGGTGCAACTTTATTTACCCAAATGGCTTGAGAGTACTCATTAGATTCGAGAATTTCCTTGTATTCCTTGTTCAAGTCTTCTTCTTTTAATTCAGAAATTACTAAAATTCTTTTATTTTCTACATCTATTGTGTGTACAATTCCTTTCAAAACTTCATCATTCTTACTACAGGCGGTGACTAATAACAAAAAAACAAAAATAAGAGTCCATTTAATAGTAGTACGTGGTTTTTGAATCATGGACCTTCCCCTCCAGTGGTTACGACATTAGTTTAAAATCGGTTGCACAGGCATAGCAGTTAGTACATTACCCAATATAAGAATATACAGCAGCCTTTCCATTATGACGACCTTTATTGATTCTGGGGAGTTACAGGTGAATGTCTGTAGTATTGATATTTTCATAAGAACTTTTGTTTGTATATAATAAAAATAAATGTTCTTATTTTAGAGGCGATCAATGATGGAAATGAGTATCGACCAAACGGTTGGGATTATTTAATTTATCAGGTCAAGGTGAGCAAGATTACACAACGCGAGATCGAGATCCGTGCATCCGTGACAAACGTCCAACATAAACGAAGGGGATAAATATCATGCGGTGTATAACAATACGGCAGCCTTGGGCGACCTTAATTGCTCTTGGTGAAAAAGAGTTTGAAACTCGTTCATGGAGAACAGCCTACCGCGGCGAGTTAGGCATCCATGCCGGAGTGAGGATTGACAAAAAGATTTGTGAACAGGAACCGTACAAATCAGTATTGGCGAAACATGGCTATACAGCGAATAATTTGCCGACAGGAGCTATTATTGCTACAGGTCAGCTCGCGGGATGTTATGTGGTTACTCCAGAGGTGGATTTAAGGGAATGGATCAATGGGAATGAATATGATTTTGGCGACTATAGTGAAGGACGGTTTGCCTGGAAGCTTGAACGGGTTCATCCATTAAGCCATCCAATTCCAGCTAAAGGTCGGCTAAGCTTGTGGGAGCACTCTAATCACTTCTGAACGGCGAACAATATTTTTAATGTAATTTTTATGTGCCTATCAGCTATTTTTCAGGTTCGAGGTATATATTAGAGACACCAAACACCCCCCAGTGTTTTGTGGTATATCTCTCTCAGGTCTTGCCAACTCCCATGGTAAGGCCTATTTTTTTGTTCACTAATTGATTGGGGGGAGAGAGCGCAGCGGCTTCTATACAGCTTTACTTAATCTGGTACTGTTCTTCGTAACTCTTAAAAGATGAAATATCCAGCCCTAGGTATCTGCGCATATGGATGGCAGCCTGAGCCGCAACAATGTCATTCAACAGCAGCATTCGTTCATGATAGCCACGACATATATACTTGGCTTCAATTCCAGTATTAAGTCTGTTTTGCTCATACACCTTGATTCCCCGTCTTCTCATTTCTGCACGAACATCCCTTAGATCTGTTGTAGCTACTGCAGCAGCTGTTCCAAGCACCTCCAGATAAGGGGCGGGTGTTCGTAAGTGTGTAGATAAAATGGCGGAGTCCCGTTCGAAAGCTGATAAAATCATCGGAAGCAATAAATAAGATTTCACCAGCATGTTGTCCCTGCTTTCTGCTCTATGCATGAATCTCATCACCTCTAATAGGAACGTATATTCGTATTCTACCCCGATATTCCAAAAATAATCAATGGTATTTCTAAACAGCTTATCCAATGTGATTAAATTCACAACTTAATAACGAAGAATAAATTATATTAAAAATTGTAATAATAAAAATTAATGTATCGAACGCAAATAAAGGAGAATTATGATGGAAAAAGAGGGCAGCCTCCAGCGTGGATTGTTTTTTGGTTTAATTTTGAGTGTTCCCTTATGGATATCCATATTGGGCTATATACAGTTACTTTAAAATTTAATGAAAAACCTTATGCGAAGCGCCTTTAGGCGCTTTTTTTGTGTGGTACTAATGCGGGGAATTATCGAAAGGAATTGATTGACAATTGTGGGTGTCGGGAGCTAAACTGTTATTAATTCAAAAGTATTAAAAGTCATAGACTGTTATTGGATAGAATGCTTCAGCTACCAGTTCTGGACTTGCAGTGTAATACATATATATAGTCATGATAATAGCAAACCGTCTGAAAGGGCGGGACGCAAAGTCCAGGAGTCTAAAGTGTCTTAAAGGCACAATGACCGTCCGACTGCCATGAGAAGGGAATTTCACTTCTTTTTGGCGGTCTTTTTTGTTGTTAGGTCCTTTAGAGTTTCTGGTAATTATTCTGATTAATATAAATCATAGTTTTAGGAGGTGTGCCATTTGAAAAGAAGAATAAAACCGTTACTCTCGCTTGTATTAGCTGGGATTTTGACGGTAGGTAGTGGGCTTTCCTCATTAGGAGCTGGAGTTGCTGGAGCTAGTAGTTCTTCTACATTGGGAATTGCAGCGGTCTACAACGTGTTTATTCTAGGGGATATAACAACAGTTTCGGATACGGAAGGAAGGTTTGCTGCTGGAGGTAACGTTAACTTAACCAACTATAGTGTTGGAGATAGGTTGACCGCTGCAGAGGTTTCCCTGACTGACACACTTGTTGTTGGAGGGCATCTTACTTTCAACGGAGGTACTGTTTATGGGAATATCGTGCACGGGGGAGATTTTTCAGGGAATGTAACGCTCCTCAAGGGTGGTACAAAAAGACAGGGGAGTACGATTGACTTTTCAGCCGTAGGTCAGTCTTTGAAGGACAAATCAGCAGAACTTGCAGCATTGCCGGCGAATGGAACAACAGTGTACCAATATGGCAGCCTTACCCTGACAGGTACAGATCCTGCGGTCAATGTTTTTAATGTTTCAGGAGATAACGTCTCTAATACCTACGGAATTACAATAAATGTTCCTTCAGGATCTACTGCAATTATTAATATTGATGGTTCTAACGTAAAAATGAAAAACTTCGGATTTCTACCTAATAACGTGTTGAACAGCAAGAAAATTTTGCTTAACTTTAGCCAAGCTGCGTATCTTGATATGGCAGGCATAGGTGTAATGGGAAGCATACTTGCCCCCTATGCTCATGTTGATTTTATTAATGGTCAGATTAACGGTACTTTAGTGGCGGCTTCACTCAAAGGTACTGGTGGTGGTGAATTTCACCACTATCCATACGATGGTGATGAACCTGGACCAACACCAACGCCAACGCCAACGCCGACAGTGACGCCGACACCAACAGTGACACCAACGCCAACGCCGACAGTGACGCCGACACCAACAGTGACACCAACGCCAACGCCGACAGTGACACCAACGCCGACAGTGACACCAACGCCGACACCGACAGTGACACCAACACCAACGCCGACGCCGACAGTGACGCCGACACCAACGCCGACAGTGACGCCAACACCGACACCAACGCCGACAGTGACACCAACACCAACACCAACACCAACGCCGACGCCGACGCCGACACCAATACCGACACCAACGCCGACAGTGACACCAACACCGACGCCGACACCGACACCGACACCAACACCAACGCCGACGCCGACACCGACACCAACGTCGACGCCGACACCAACACCGACACCAACACCGACGCCGACAGTGACACCAACGCCGACGCCAACACCAACGCCAACACCGACGCCGACACCGACACCAACGTCGACACCAACACCGACACCGACACCAACGCCAACACCGACAGTGACACCAACACCGACGCCGACAGTGACACCAACACCGACGCCGACGCCGACGCCGACGCCGACAGTGACACCGACGCCAACACCAACGCCGACGCCAACACCGGCACCAACGCCGACAGTGACACCAACGCCGACGCCGACAGTGACACCAACACCGACACCAACACCAACGCCGACAGTGACACCAACGCCAACGCCGACGCCGACGCCGACACCAACGCCAACACCAACGCCGACACCAACACCAACACCGACGCCGACAGTGACGCCGACACCAACACCAACGCCGACAGTGACACCAACACCAACGCCGACGGTAACGCCTGAGGCAACACCGACACCGACGGTAACGCCTGAGGCAACACCAACACCGACGGTAACGCCTGAAGCAACACCAACGTCGACACCAGAGACTTCGGTGTTCCCGACACCAACGCCATCATCCGTAATTGGCACTATAGTTCTTGCAGAAGATCCTGTGCCGCTTGGGCCTGTAGCTTCGCCGACACCATCGCCAGTACCAACACCAACACCGTCGAATAGCACAGAAGTACTTGTTGATGATGATGAGATCCCATTAGGTCCGGTACCGGCAGTGACACCAACGCCAACACCAACACCTGATGAAATCATCGTAGTGGACGATACGATCCCATTAGGTAAGCCACCTGTGAAGGAATTGCCAAAAACGGGTGAATCAAGTCCTGCACCTTACTATGTAGCAGGTTTAGGTTTTGCACTTATCGGATTATTAATGAGAACCAAGTTCTCCAAAAAGAATAAATAATAAAGGGTAGATCAACATAGAGTCGCTTTCGGGAGTGTTCCGATGGCGGCTCTATTTGTATGTCATGATTGCGATAGTTTGGTGCATTCTAAGTAGATGGTATACTCTTGTTGGAAAAGAAATGTAGAGGGGATGGCGAAGGCGAATTGATATGGTTCATTATTAGCGCTGTAATCATCATAGGGATTCTAATCTATGTGGGATTTTTCTTCTATGGTATTGCTATTAAACGAGCGCCAAAGGTATTTCTAAGTAATAATCCTAATCTGAAGGCTGATCCTCCGGTTGCCGGAGCTTCTTGGGGGGAGGGGAAGGATTGGGTCTCTCGCCAGAGCTTCGAGAATATTGAGATCGTATCTGCAGATGGACTTAAACTAAGGGGTTACTTACTCCAATCTAATCGTGCTGCGGGACGCACAGCCATTCTAGCCCACGGTTATTCAGGTAAAGCAAAGGATATGGGGGCGTACGCCAAAATCTACTACGAGAACTTAGGCTTTAACATCCTAATTCCCGATGCAAGAGGGCATGGAGATAGCGCAGGGGATTACATTGGTTTTGGTTGGCCGGAACGAAAAGATTATTTGCAATGGATTGAATACATGATTAAAAAGACTGGGCCCAGTGCTCAAATTGTGCTTCACGGCGTCTCTATGGGCGGTGCTACAGTGCTAATGACCTCAGGGGAAGATCTTCCGCCGCAGGTAAAAGCTATTGTTGCGGACTGCGCTTATACCTCAGTAAAAGCACAATTATCTTACCAACTACGACGCATGTATCGCTTGCCAAGTTTCCCTTTCGTTCAAAGTGCAAGTCTAATCACCCGCTTGAAGGCGGGGTATGGTTTTGGTGAAGCCTCTGCATTAAAACAAGTGCGGAAAGCGAAGGTCCCGATTCTTTTTATTCATGGGGATGCGGATAACTTTGTACCTTTTGCTATGATGAATGAATTGTATGAGGCATGCCAGAGTCCAAAAGAGAGACTCATAGTGCCGCAAGCGGGGCATGGATTGTCTTATGATACGGATAAGGCGGGGTATATAGATGTAGTAACAGCTTTTGTAAGTCGATATGTAAAATAAGTCCTGAACGTAGACAGCGCCCGATATCCGCTAGGTAGCGGTTATCGGGCGCCTATATTTTTCCACACATGACGTAGTCCTTGAATAAGGATCGTACCGTCATGCTTTCTCGTTATATTCATCCCCCGCCGTTCGTGAGTAACGGGTGTCTTAATTCCTTGTTATTTCCAGCAGCCGTGTGGCGAGAATAATCCTTCCAATACGACAAAAGCCCTACCTCTCTTTTGCCCTTGCGGCTCCATTGACCGCGCCAGTGTGAATCGGAATGCTATATTTCGAATTTAATCTCATAAAAAGGAAGAGTACTGCAAGAAAACATAAAGCCTCTTTGTCCAAAATGCCGATGTGTATAATAGTCGGCCTGACATCTTCTTGGTGGGGATATTCAATATATCGAAAAACAAATACCATATAAATATAACACACTATTGTTTAAAAGGCAAATATAATAATGAATTCCAAGATAAGGTTTATTTGATTCTAGAGAGGAACAAACCTCGATAAGGGGCGCTTAGATTTTGAAAGTAACTTAAATTGGGTTAATTGTGAATTATTCCGGAAAAGCTAGTAAACCAGAGGAGATGGGCGATCTCGGTGCAAATGGGCTAAAATGTAAGTTGGATATTTTTGCAAACGCTACAAACTTCAACTGAAAATGCCAGAGACGAATGGGTTGTGTCTGCTGGGGTTATTTTGCGTGCCTATTTTGTGAACAGCTCTCTAAAACTGACAATAAACTCCAACATTGATTGAAGGATTGAGGGTAGACCGTTATAATTAATAAGTCTGGATTTTAATTAAAAAATAAGGGAGATTTTTATGAAACGCGCAGATGTGTGGCTGATTTCCATCGTATTGATTGCTGCGCTCGCTTTTCTCGTACCGAGATGGTTTTCGGACAATGATGACAAAGGTGGGGCCGGTAAAAATCTCATAGCCAATGTAACGGTGGACGGTGAGTTATTTAAAACGGTAAAGCTTACAAAAGAAGAACAAACCATTGAGGTCCGCACGGAACGCGGCTATAACATTTTGAAGGTGCATGATTACGGGATTGAAATGTACGATGCCGATTGCGCTGATAAAGTTTGCCTAGGTTTTGGTTTTATTACCCTGCCCAAACAGACGATTGTCTGTCTACCGCATAGAGTATTAGTCGAAATCACCAGTGCGTCGGGGGAGGATGATATAGATGCCTATGTCCAGTAGTGAATCTGCAACAGCTTTAAAAAGAACAGTGATTATTGCGATTTTCGCCGCAGTGGCAGTAGTGTTAAGTTTAATAGAGGCACAGATTCCGTTATCCGGGATGGGACTGGTGCCGGGTGCTAAGCTCGGACTGGCCAACATTATGATTTTGACTTGTATTTACTTTTTACGTGGACGGGATGCTTTGCTGCTTGTCATCCTCAAAACACTGCTTACTGCATTTCTGCTAGGTACCTTCTCAAGCTTGCTGTTTAGTTTATTTGGTTCACTTTTTAGCTTTGTTGTTATGTTTGTGCTGATGCTGATTAGTGGCAAAGGTAAGAGTATAAGCTTGATCGGAATTAGTATAGCCGGTGGGATTGCGCATAATATCGGTCAGCTGCTGGCAGCTTCTATGGTATTTGCATCACTTAGTATTTTTTATTATCTTCCCATGCTGCTGATCACTGGGGTAGTAACAGGAATTGCCGTGGGCTATGCAGTCCGTTATTTGGTGGCGTCATTGTCAAAAATATCGCTGTTTGAAGAATTTTTGGACTGATTAGTCACATCAGCGGAAGGATGACTAACATGAATGAATCATACGAAGGTCAAGACTTAGAGGGAGAAGGACAAGCAGTCATCTCTCTGGATGGGGTATCGTTTGGCTATGATCCCGAGCATCCGATTCTTCAAAATATAACGTTATCTATCTCTCAAGGACAATGGGTCAGCTTGGTTGGTCCTAATGGCTGCGGGAAGTCTACGTTGGTCAAGCTGCTCAATGCTCTGCTGCCTAAGGGGGCTGGTGAGATTGTGGTTAGTGGCATGCTGCTTAGTGAGGAAACGATCGGAAGCATTCGGCAATGTATCGGAATGGTGTTCCAAAATCCGGATAATCAGTTTATTGGAGCCACTGTAGAGGAAGATATCCTATTCGGCCTGGAAGGGCTTTGTTTGCCGTACGAAGAGATGGCTGAACGTTTGCACTCCTATACGACGAGACTAGGAATAAATCATCTGTTGTCCAAGCATCCGGGTGAGCTGTCGGGAGGTCAAAAGCAGCGTGTTGCTATCGCTTCCATTCTTGCTATGGAACCAGGCATCGTCATTTTTGACGAGGCCTCTTCTATGTTGGATGAAGGAAGCAGAAATGACCTTCTCGGTATTCTGCAGGATATGCGGGCAGAAGGGAAGTACACGATCCTCATGATTACACATGATGCAGATGAGATTTTGGCATCGGATCGGGTGCTTGCACTGCATGGAGGTGGTTTGGCTGCAGATGTTACACCGGCGGAGTTGTTCCGGAACGAGGAGCTTCTGGAAAAATGCCATCTGCGTGAACCTTATCCTTGGCGCCTTGCACGCGAGCTGCAGAACCAGGGTATTCATGTGGATGTTCCGACCAGTGAAAAGGAGCTTATAGACACGTTATGGCCATAGAATTACAGCAAGTAAGTTACACCTACGCTGACCGAAGCCTCTGGAAGCTGACGGCGCTCCGGGACATTAACCTCAGTGTACCCATTGGCTCGATGGTTGGTATTGCGGGGGCGACGGGCTCAGGTAAATCGACGCTGCTGCAATTGTTTAACGGGATACTGAAACCAACCGAGGGTACGGTAAAAGTGCTTGATGTAACTATTCAGGCTGGTGAGAAGTCACCTAAGCTAATGCCACTGCGCCGCCGAGTCGGATTGGTATTTCAATTTCCGGAGCAGCAGATGTTCGAAGATACGGTCGAGAAGGATCTCATTTTCGGTCCCCTTAATTTCGGCATGAGTCTCGAAGAGGCAAAGTCACGTGCACGTCAGGCCATGTCAGATATGGGGCTGGATCTCGCACTGCTAGAGCGGAATCCTTTCCAATTGAGCGGTGGACAAATGCGTAAGGCGGCTATCGCTTCCGTGCTAGCTATGGACCCTGAGGTCATCGTTCTGGATGAGCCCACGGCAACGCTTGATCCCATTAGCCGTGCAGAGCTAATCAGCTTGCTGGAGAGATTATGTCGTGAGCAGGGCAGAACGATCATTATCGTCACGCATCGGATGGATGAGTTATTGCCCTATGCGGACAGCTGGGTTGTACTTAAAGAGGGCAGCACGGCGTTTCAGGGCAGTGTAAAGGTGCTTGCAGATGATCCTTCAATTCTGGAACAGTGTGGTTTGACGGTTCCACAGTCCCTTCGTTACTGGCGTGCAGTTGCTGATCATTTAGGTCTTGTGGATGAAGCCCCCCGCTTGACGGCTGAGAGTCTGGCAGAGCTTATAGCTTCGCTGCCAGCGGAATCAATAAGCACTGGTAAGCCCGATGGAAAGAGGGATGACCATGAATGAGAAACTGATCTTAGGTAGGAGTATTGAGACCGGTTCGTGGGTGCACAAACTGGATGCTCGTGCCAAAATCACTGGCATGCTATTATACGTAGCTGTTATCCTGCTCTCACGTTCGTGGATGGCCATGGCTGTGCTGGCTATTTTTTCGATAGCCGTTATGGCTTCAACGAAGATTCCGCTTAAATACTTCCTGAAAGCAGCTAAGCCTTTACGTTATTTAATGTTGTTTATCTTTATTGTGCAATTGGTGTCTGTAAAGACAGGGGAGGTAGTGCTGACTCTTGGTTCCTGGTCTATCTATGAGGGAGGGCTAAGATTAGGGGCATTTTCGGTCATCCGCATGTTCTTTCTTATCACCTTTACAGCGCTTCTGACCTTCACAACAACGCCGGGGAAGCTGAATCAAGGGCTGGAGGGGATCTTGACACCCTTCAAAAAGCTTGGCTTATCCCCTGACCGTATCACGCTGATGATCAGCATTTCACTTCGTTTTATTCCTACGATTCTAGATGAATCGCAGATAATAATGAAAGCGCAGGCCTCAAGGGGAGCCGATCTGAAAGAGCTGCCTTTGAAGGAAAAGGGACGGATGTTAGTCTCCCTGCTGGTCCCGATTATCGCCAGTGCTTTTAGGCGTGCTCAGGATCTGGTGTATTCCATGGAGGCCCGCGGTTTTCGCATGGATGCTCCCCGCAGTCGGTATCACCGCCTAAGGTGGGGCAAATTCGATACTGTTTTTATTGGGATGTTTGTGGTCATGGGAATTGCAGTAGCTTTGTTATAATACTCATTCCCTATTAGTAGTATCAACTTGGGAGGGAACTTGAATGGCACGTTATTTTAACGGTAGAGAAGTCGAATTACTCGCACCCGCAGGAACGTTTGAGATTTTCAAGGAAGTGATCCAATCACGGTGTGATGCAGTTTATTTTGGTGGACCTGTATTGAATATGAGAATGATGCGTAAAGGTTATAATCTTACTCATGAAGAGATTGTAGAGGCACTTGATATCGCGCACCGTCTAGACAAAAAAGTGTATATCACTGTGAATAATCTTTTTAGTGAGGAAGATGTGGAGGAAGCTAGAGAATACTTGCGTTTCCTTGATGGTGCTCGGCCAGATGCCTTGATTGTTCAGGATATGGCAGTGTTGGAGCTTATTCGGGAGATGGAGCTTAACCTTCCTATTCACTCTTCCGTAATGATGAATGTTCACAACCTGGAGATGATCTATGCGCTGCGTGATCTGGGTGTAACTCGTGTAGTTACCTCGCGGGAAATGGACCTGCAGACAGCTAAGCTGCTTGGTCAGCGGAGTGGCATGGAGCTGGAATATTTTATTCACGGGGATATGTGCTCTGTGCATGGTGCAAATTGTTACTTCAGTTCCCATGTCTTTGGTATGAGCAGCAACCGGGGGAAATGTATGAAGCCTTGCCGCTGGGATTATCGGGTTAAAAAAGACGGATATGTATATCCTGCTGAATATCCACTGGCTGTCAAAGATATGTTTATGTATGAGCATCTTCCGGAATTGATTGAATCAGGCATTACTTCCTTCAAAATAGAAGGCCGTATGCGTGATAAGGATTTTATGGTGATGCTGGCGAATAGCTACGGCGAAGCCATTGACCGATATATCGATGATCCGATTGGCTTTGATCGTACGGTTGATACTAAAGAGCTGTACAACAACCGCAAGCGTGACTTTTCGACAGCTTATGCTTTTGGTAAACCAGGGTTAGCTAACATTAACCGTCGTTATGAAGGTACGGGCAAATTCTATAGCACTGGAAAAGTATTTAGCACACCAACCGCAGAACGTGAGCTATCTGAAAAACGTGTAGAGGAATTGCGGGAACGTTTGGCGCAAGAAAAGAAACCAATGGCAACAAAAGCTAAGCTGGCTGTACGTGTGAATAATATGGAACAGGCGCGTGTAGTATTGGAGCTGGGTGTGGATAGTTTATACTTGCCGGGGGATGTATTTGAACCGGACAGACCTTTTACAAAACGTGATATTAAGGAACTTGGTGAGCTAAAAGGCGATAGCAAAATCTATTTAGGGTTGCCACGTATGATGACCGAGCTGCATTTCGATCAATATGATCAATTGCTTGGTGGAGAACGCTTGCCGATCGACGGTCTAATCGTTACTAATTTGGGAGCGATTCGCAGATACAGCTCTACAGGTTATCCGTTAATTGGAGATGGTAGTTTAAATGTCTACAATCATCTTTCAGCCCAATTATATGCGAAATTAGGTTTAACTCAGCTTTCGGTTTCACCGGAAATGACGCTGGAGCACTTTGCTACCTTTGCCTCGCGTTGTGACACACCTTTGGAAGTTGTTGTACATGGTACACCTGCACTAATGTATATGGAACATGACCTTTATGAGAATACTGAAGTAATGGAGCCTATCGCTGAAGAGGATAATCAATATGTGCACAATAATGTATTGGTTCTAAAAACAGACAAAGGTGAAAATCCGGTATATCGTGATCAGCACGGCCGTTGCCATCTTTTGTTCGCGAAAGAGCTCTGCTATTTACCGTTGCTTGGTGAGATGATTGATCTAGGCATATCTAGTTTCCGTATTGAAGGAGCGACATATAGCGCTCAGCAGTTGCGTGAAATTATAATTTCTTATCAACAAGCTATGAATCGTACTGAAGTAAAAGTTGATATGCTAGGTGGTCTTGAGCCCATTTATGCGGGTTATACTCTAGGTTCGCTGCAATTTAACTAATTCTATTTTTTGGGGCAAAATACCGTCTGCTAGTAAGAAGAATGCACAGTACTCTATGAATAAGTTACTATTTTCACAAGAAGAGAGGGAATCAATCATGGAACAACAAGAATTCATCGGAAGAGAAGCCGTAGCGGCAAAGCGTAAGCAATATTTCTATCCGTGTACACAGCATTTTTACCGCGATGCGCCTCAGCTTGTGCGAGGTTCGATGCAGTTTGTGTATGATGAACATGGCAAACAATATACAGATTTCTTCGCAGGTGTATCTGTAGTTGCCTGTGGGCACTGCAATCCAGCCATAACTGAACGTACGATTGAGCAGCTGCAGCAGCTGCAGCATACGTCTACGATCTATTTAACTCAGCCAAATGTGGATTTGGCTGAACGTCTGGAAGAGGTTATGCCAGGCGGTCTACGCCGAACCTTTTTCGTGAACAGCGGCTCAGAGGCTAATGAAGGCGCACTGCTGCTTGCCCGGATGTTTACAGGACGCAAAGGGTTCATTGCACTGGAAAGTGGTTTACACGGCCGTACCAATCTAACTATGAGTGTGACAGGTCTGCCGATGTGGCGCACCGATAAATACTTGGATCATGACGTTGAGTTTATTCCTCGTCCATATCATCCAGAACTATCTCTGGAGGAAGCCGCTGCACTATCCCTGGAATCTCTGGAGCGAGTGCTTGAGGAGAAGGGGAATACTATCGCCGCAAT
Source organism: Paenibacillus sp. FSL P2-0121 (assembly GCF_037975345.1). Taxonomy (NCBI): domain Bacteria; kingdom Bacillati; phylum Bacillota; class Bacilli; order Caryophanales; family Paenibacillaceae; genus Paenibacillus; species Paenibacillus sp. FSL P2-0121. The sequence goes on from NZ_CP150245.1 coordinate 565,174, forward strand.
GATCGTAGAGCCAATCCAAGGCAATGGTGGTATGATTATGCCAACGCCAACCTATTTCAGTGAGGTCAAAATGTTGCTGGAGAGATACGGCGTGCTTCTGATCGCTGATGAAATTCAAACTGGATTTGGTCGTACAGGCAAAATATTTGCTATGGAGCATTTTGACGTAGTGCCCGATATTATAAGTATGGCCAAGGCACTGGGGAATGGAATTCCGGTGGCAGCCTTTGCGACAACGGATGAGATTGCACTCGCGCTGAACCGTCCGTCGGCTTCAACCTTTGGAGGCAATCCGGTATCTGCTGCAACGGCGCTGGCTGTGCTTGATTATATTCGCGATGAACGGCTTCCTGAACGCTCAGTGCTGCTCGGAGAACGATTGAAAGCAGGGCTAAAGACCCTTCAAGACCGTTATCCTTCGCTTATTGTGGATGTACGGGGAATTGGGCTTATGTTGGGAGCGGAGCTTGCTGGTGAGGATGCAGAAGGCTCTGCGGCGCTTACAGATCAAGTACTGGAAGCGATGAAAGACAGAGGATACCTGATCGGCAAAAATGGCATAGGACGCAACGTACTAGCCTTTCAACCGCCGATGATTATTACGGAAGAGGATATCGACGGGCTGCTTTACAACCTGAATGAAGTCCTTGCGGAGCTTAATGACTAATATAATGAATTTCAAGTAGCGAAGAAAGAGGAAAACGAATGGCTATTCTAAACATTTTTAAAACTGCAGGCCTAAAGCTTAAAATGTTCAGTGAACTGGTGATGTTCTCTCATACGCTTTTTTCGCTGCCGTTTGCCATTATCTCGATGGTGTGGGCTGCTGGGGGCTGGCCATCAGGGCATGTGATGATCTGGGGTCTGATTGCATTGATCGGTGCCCGTAATGGCGCTAATGCATTCAATCGGCTGGCAGACCGTACGTTTGATGAACAGAATCCTCGTACGGCACATCGGCATTTGCCACAACGGTTATTGGCAGAAAAAGAAGTGGTTGTCTTTGTTATTGTCAATTATGCCATCTTTATTGTGGCTTCAGGCATGCTGAACTTGCTCTGCCTGCTCTTATCGCCGGTAGCAATCGTGTTAATATCGACTTATTCTTATACAAAACGTTTTACCTTTCTAAGCCATTTATATTTAGGCTTTGTTATTGCTTCCGCACCGATTGGTGCATGGTTTGCCGTAACCGGAAATATCGCATTTACCCCGTTTGTGATCGGGACGGTAGTTATGCTCTGGATTGCCGGATTTGATATTATCTACGGCACTCAGGACATTGAATTTGACCGGCGGCATGGGTTATGGTCTATTCCGAGCTTCTTTGGATTAGAGAATGCGCTGCGTATCGCCAAAGGTCTACATTTCATTATGATTATGCTGCTATTATTTCTATACGTATGGCAGGATCTCGGCTGGGTGTATCTGGTTGGGATTGGCATCGCTACATTGCTCCTGATGACCGAGCATAAGATTATAAAACCTTCGAATCGTAAGCTGATGAAGGTGGCTTCTTATAATCTAAATCAGGTAATTAGCATAGTGATATTATTGTGTACGCTGATTGATTTTTTCTATGTTAGTTAGGGAGCTGGCTTTGGTGAGCCGGCTGGCTGAGCATTGGCGCATTGCCCTCAAACTAACAACAAAAGACAATAGCCTACCCCTTTTGGGTAGGCAAGGGAATTGGAAAGCTGGCTACGCTAGCTTTCCTTTTTTGTGTTGACTCGGGTCCCCGCTCTGCAAGGGGGAAGCTACGAGTTGAATGCAAAGATTAGGGAAAACCTCCCTAATCTTATTGAGTTTTTTATCCTTTGACTCTGTTTTAGGGAATTTCTCCCTGAAATATAGCTGGTTACTCTTAAAAGCATGCTAAAGTGGACTTTATTAGGGAGGAATTCCCTAATATCGTGGTTTTCGAACGATTATTAGCTAATTTTAGGGAGGTTTTCCCTAATTATATCCGATGGAGTAGAATGACTGAATTAGCTCATGTGCGCTACGCTGCGTTTGCGTGTTTAGCTTGTCCTGTTGAAGCGGAAAAATAGCAGTTGAATTGCGACAAGATCAATAAAATGATGTGTCTAAATCAAAAAAACGGATACCCCCAAGTGAATGGGAGGTATCCGTTTTTATTTGTATTAGAACGTACGCTTTAGCGATCACGGTCCGCAAAATATTGCAGCAACGTTTCCAGATCAGCATGCGCCGGGTAGGAGGAGAGCTGCTGCACAATAGCTGCAGCTTTATCCAGATAGTTCTGGCTGACCCGTTCAGCGCGAGCGAGGGCATCGCTATTGTTAATTAGGGTGAGCACATGTGCTACTTCAGCGTCGGAAGAATCCGGGCCGATTGCACGGATCACAGGCGAGAGCTTAGGGTCCTGCAAGGCGTACAGCACTGGCAGGGTGACCTGACCATGTCGCAGGTCGCTACCGGCAGGTTTGCCTAGGACATCGGCGGACTGTGTGAAATCTAGCAGGTCATCTTGTATCTGAAAGGACATCCCTAAGGCTTCTCCAAAATTATAAAGGAGATTGGCAACTTCTTCGGTGCTTTCAGTGGACAGTGCACCAACCCGTAAGCAGGTTGCCATAAGAAGAGCGGTTTTGTTTAAGGATTTCTCCAAATACTGATCCATTGTAATTTCATAATCAAAAGCATGTTCCATTTGCTGATATTCACCCAGACACAGCTGAGCGGTGGCTACAGAGGATAAGTCATGAACGTATCTGTTTTTATCTCCTGTATATTTGCTCAGCAGCTCGATGACCCGAGCGGACATGTAATTACCAACATGTACTGCTGACAATGTCCCCGTCTTAATATGTAAGGCGGGTACGCCCCGCCGTAACTCAGAACGGTCAATGATATCATCATGAATTAATGAGGCGGCATGAATAAATTCAGCAGCAGCAGCTAATTGAAGCGCTCTGCGACCGGTATCCTTACGGCCAAACCGACTGCCAACAATGACCATGAGGGGACGAAGGCGTTTACCACCGGAATTTATAAGCTCTAGAACACTTTGCGCGAGCTGAGATTTCTTAGGTACATCTTTATCACGCGTCACAAGGTTTACGATTTCGCGGTTGATTTCATTTATGTCTATATTTAAGGCCTCATGCAGCTTCATTTATGGATCCCACCTGTCAAATGGCTTTGCTTGTGCGACTACGCTGTCTGCACTCTTGAATCAAGAACTCTTCGATTCCAGTAGCTGGATCATGTTCCGCGAAGTCTCCATTTGACCGTCTAATCTGCATTTTTTTGATCGAAGGAGCTAGATAAGCAACTAAGTCGAGCTCACGGCATTTCACCGCAAACTGCAGGTAAAAGCTATACAAATAATCTCCATCCAAAATGTTGCGTGTAAGGTCGGGATGATGTGGGATACATTCCATATGGCGCTCTGCTGCCAAAGTGAGAATAGTGTAAATACCCAGCAAATTGACTTTGCGGCTGTATTCCAGATCATGGCGTTCCAGTACCGAGATTAGCTGTTCACATGCAGCCGGAGAGGGCTGAAGCTCAATTCCGGCAATAGGTGACATTTCAGTATGCAACAACCGGAGGGTATCTTCTATGAGTTGTTTGTTCACAAGATTCTCTCCTTCTTGTCGGTTTTGCCGGAAGAAACCATACCCCGATCATCCCTACAAAACCATTCATTCAAGAAAAAACCACCATTTCCTAGGATTAGGAAGGTTATTTTCTTCTTGTAAATAAGGAGAGTAATGTGTCCTAGGGACACATTACTCTGAAGTATATCCATATTTAACCCTAATAAAATACAATTTGCACATATGTTCTATATGATAAATTACACAAATTCAGGGTTTTATTATCAGTCGGTGTATAGATACCATCGTCTGACGAGCGGAATTCTCTTCCACTGTTTCTTAAGCCAAGGAAGTACATAGTAGTCTAGACCAAGTGTGCTTCCCGATCCGCCGATGCAGGCAATACCAGCAGCAACGTACCATAACATTTCTGTCGAGGCCATTTTGGTTGACCAAATCATGACCGACATGCCTACGGTTGCTATAGAAGCAAGTGCTGTGAAGAGACCAACGATGAGCATAATACCGAAGACGATTTCTGCACATACCATACCGATTTGGAACCATTTCGCGAGGAAAGTATAACTTCCGTCGTTGTTGTAGAACATCAAATCCATGAACCAGTTTGTAATGTTGTATACGAAGTTAGGTACAGGCAACGCTTCAACTGCTTCTTTTGCAGTGGATACTGCTGAAGCTGCAGATTGTGCATCTACGGTGTCTTTAACTGCATCTACTGCAACACTGGCTGCTGATGAAGCATCCGTTGCAAAAGGAGCAGCTGGAATCAAGAAAATCTTATCTGGATCTTTCCAAATCTTTTGGATCTTCTCAATACCTTCGTATAACCACATACCCCCAAGTAGAACACGAAGTGGAACGAGCCAGAAATTAGGTGAACGTTTGGAGAAGTGACCACCCAAGAAGCTCTTGCGGTTCTCAACATGGAAGAATTCATGCATCATATATGTCCATACTTTATTGAATCCGACAACCTGAGACAGGTAGAACATATTAATAAAGTGTTTGGATAGCATTGCCATGAATCCAGTAAGCATAAAGAACTTACCTGGCAGACCAACGTTAGCTACGCCGTAGCGGCTACCAATGGAGACCATTGTACCGTGGAAACCTGGTTTGTAAGCTTTTTTAGCAGTGTTCTGAATGTCGGCGGCAATGTTGCCAGCAACAATCGGAGCGGCTTGTTCAGCGTTCTCAACCATTTGTGGTACAGGACGAGTTTCACCTTCAGGAATGTAGAAAATGTTGTCCCCTACTACGTAGACGTTCTTATGATCTACACTTTCCAGGTTCTCATTCGTAACAATCCGTTTGCGGCCTTGTTGTTGAACTTCAAGTCCACCAACGATTTCGGAGCCTTCAACACCAGCAGTCCAAACAATTGTTTGGGAATCAACGACGTTTTTCTCACCAAGGGCAACACTACCATTGCCTACTTCGGTGATTTTAGCGCCAGTAACGATTTCCACGTTCAGCTTACGAAGGCGAGCTTCAGCTTTTTGAATCAGCTTATCTGGAAGGATAGGCAGAATCTTCGGAGCCATATCAGCCACAATCAGTCTTACTTCGGATGGGTCGATAAAGAACTCCTTGCATAATTCCTCGCGTTGTTCAGCCATTTCACCAACCAGCTCGACACCAGTAAAGCCGGCACCGATAATAACGAAGGTCAGCATAGCACGGCGTACAGCTGGATTTTTCTCCATAGCCGCTTTGGTATACATATCGCGGATTTGGCGTTTCAATGCTACCGCATCATCGTAAGACCAGAAGGAGAAGGTGTTTTCTTCTGCGCCTGGAATGCCGAAGAAGGTTGGTTTGCTACCTGTGCCGATTACAAGGTAATCGTAAGCGTAGGTAGCTTTATCGGACTTAAGTTTTCTGCTTTTGAAATCGATATTGCTGATCTCATCAAGAACAACATCTACTTTAAGGCCCGCAAAAATTTTCTTAAGATCGATCTTGATTGAATCCTCTGGAGCACGGTTCGCGGCAACCTCATGCAGCTCAGTCAATAGAGTGTGATATGGATTCCGGTCGATCAGTGTAATTTCAACATCTTTGTTTTTCTTAAATTTCTTTGCCAGTTTCTTAGCCGTGAGTACGCCGCCGTAGCCGCCGCCCAAAATGACTATTTTCTTCAAGAGAAATTCACCTCATTCGTCTGATTAGCTGCAGAAGGTCCTGCGAAATTATTTCGCGCCTTCGAGTGCTTTTTCTGCAAGTGTAAAATATTCACCAACATGAATACTCACGCCGGAAATTGCATCAGTTTTGCCTTCAGCATCAAGCGTTGGAGCAGTACCTTTGTTTTCAAGGAAGTATTTTTCAGCCAAAGCGATTTGTTCATGCCATTCAGCAGAAGCGCCGCCAGCTTTCATACCATATTTACCATCAACGGAGAATTGCTTCTTGTCATCGCCAGCAGCATTCAAACCACTGAATTTAACAGCTACAACATTACCGTTAGCAACAGTCAGGTCAACAGTGGATTTCCAACCGGATTCAGCGTCCATTTCGCCTTCAGCATGGTAGCCTCCGTCTTTATATTGACCAGCTTCTACTGGACCAGCAGCAAGAGCAGCTTGAGCAGCTTTTACAAAGTCAGATACGTGTACGGATACACCAGAGATGGCATCAGTTTTCCCCTCAGCATCAAAAGTTATAGCTGCTGGATCTTGTTTTTCGATCAGGAATTCTTCAGCTTTAGCTGCTTGCTCGTGCCATTCAGAAGAAGCACCACCAGCTTTCATGCCATATTTACCATCTTCAGAAACCTTTTTCTTCAGGTCGCCTGCAGTGTTAACGTTAAAGGCATCCCAGTCAGCTTTAGTGATCTTTCCACCTTCTACAGTTAAGAGTGCGAAATATTGCCAGCCAGTTTTAGCATCAACGTCAGCAGTACCGTAGTAAACTCCGTCTTTGTACTGTCCAGCTTCAGTTCCAGCGTTACCGGAATTTGTTGCAGGAGCAGTTGTTTCAGCTGGTGCGTTAGTAGGGGCTGCGGCGTTGTCTGTGTTGTTACCACAACCTGCGAGCAATCCAAGGATAAGTGCGCTCGACAAGATAACAGAAGCTTTTTTCATTTCAAATGACCTCCAAAAATATAGTTTAAAATATATATATTAAAATGTAAAACATTTTAATAGTCGAGCGAAGTGATAAAAATCACTTTATAAATGATATTTGTCACTTTAATCTCATACCTCATTACCCGTTTGTAACAGTATCATGACTTATATCGGCATAGATTAGAAAAAAATTTAATGATGTTGTTTTATCTCCGATGGCATTCTAGCATATGGACTAGGAAAACATTTGTGAAATAAATCACTTAAAAAATTAAATATTTAATTTATATCTGGATTATATCAAATTTTAAAAGATTTGAATACATAAATTAAAAAATATATGTGACAGAATACGACTTAATTTGCTAATGCCATGAATGGCGGAAAGATTCATAGCGAATGGGGAAGGGTAAGTAAAGGTAACACGGGATAACGATCCTACCCTAATTAATTCAGCTAAGGAGATGAGCTAATAATGGACAACAATGTATTTAAAGGGAAATGGAAACAGCTCAAAGGCGAGGCCAAGAAGCAATGGGGCAAGCTTACAGATGATGATCTTGACGTAATTGATGGTGAAAAGGATAAATTAGTAGGTAAACTACAAGAACGTTATGGACACACGAAAGAAGACGCGGAAAAAGAGTACCAAACTTGGGGACGTTCCTACCGCGATTAATTCGTTACTAATGACGTCTATAATAAAATTCCAGAAGAAGAGCGCAAATCGCATCTGATTTGCGCTCTTCTTCTGCGTCCGTGGGCGGTTAGTTATCGAATAGGGCTTTAGTATGGTAGTATTATGAGATGAAAGTTGTAATTTATTTTGCCAAGGTGGGAGTGAATCTATGGGTTATCTTAAAATATTTTTTGGAAACACCGCGATGCTAATAGCTGTAGCCTATTTGGCTAATCTTATATATAAAAGCACCATTTCAAATGCAAGTGTAAGAATAAAGAAAGTAAGCTGGGTATTACTAGCCATCTTTGCCGGGTGGATTAGTACTCTTTTTGGATATAGGCTGGATGAGCATGTGATTTTTGATTTACGTTTTGTGCCACTTATTATTTCAACGCTGGCTTATCCGCATCCTTTCATTCTTGTTTTGATTGGTATAGGAACAGGTCTTACACGGTTAACTTTTGGAGTAAATGAGGCAGCAATGGCTGGTACAATTAATTTGTCCATTCTAGGATTTATTTGTGCTGCGCTTAGCTACTGGGTCAGACGATCTAGCTTATGCATAGTGAACAAAGGTTTGATCGTGATTCTAGTCGTAAATGTAATGAATGCAATCAACATTATGGTGTTTGGTGTGATTCCCGCCCCAGAGTACATAAGAGAGATTATGCCGATTACTTTCCCTGCGGGGTTGATTCTAAGTGTTCTATTCTCCTTAATTATTCGTGACTTTCAATTAGGACTCTTACGGAATGTGCAGATTCAGCGTGCTAATGAACAACTGTCCGCCCAGACGGAGGAGCTGCATAAGAATAAGATAGCGCTTGAAGAACGTGCCGATCAGTTAATGATGGCTTCGCAATTTAAATCCGAATTTCTGGCCAATATGTCTCATGAGCTTCGAACACCACTGAATAGCATCATTAATTTATCGCAATTAATTGAAGACAATGATAATTCTCTTACGGAAGCAGAAATGAGTGAGTATGCAGCCATTATTCGCCGTTCTGGTGAAGAATTATTGATGATAATTGGCGATATATTAGATCTGTCCAAAGTGGAAGCAGGTCGATTGGATATTATAAATGAAGATTTAAGTGTTATTGAGATCCCAGAGATCCTGGCTATGCAATTCGCTGTCACGGCTAAACAAAAGGAATTAGAATTTACTATTGCTATGGAAGAAAACATCCCGCAAATGATTCATTCCGATCCACAGCGGATTCAGCAGATCCTGCGTAATTTGCTCTCTAATGCTTTTAAATTTACAAAGTCTGGCCATGTCGCACTCCGTATTCGTCAAGAGGAACGTGGGGAAAGAGCTATTGTGAAGCATTGGATTGTATTTGAGGTAGAAGATAGTGGGATAGGTATTGCACCAGAGAAGCATGCCATGATCTTTGAAGCCTTCCAACAGGCGGATAGAACAATTAGTCGAAAATATGGCGGAACAGGATTAGGACTTTCTATTAGTAATGATTTGGCCAGACTGCTCGGAGGGTTCATTACTTTAGAAAGTGAGGAGGGTAAAGGGAGTCGTTTTTCGCTTTATTTACCCCTCGAATTCATAGAAGAGTAAGCTCCAATATTATTTGTTAATTTGGCGTATTGACAGTAGATTGATGCGGAGTAGAATGAAGCAAATGCCGCATCAAAGGAGTGTTACCCCTTTCTATGAACAACATGGAAACTAAGCACACAGTTACTAGTTCAAAGCGTGTCCGTAAAACCTCAGTACATCGCAGGAATTTGCGCATTGCTACCTGGGAAGGTGTGCCATCGACCATTTTCCAGGTCCTGCTGCAAGGGCAGTTTCTAACAGGATTCCTGCTATATTTAGGAGCCACTTCAAGTCAAATTGGATTTGTGCTAGCGCTTACCACTTTGGTTAACGTGATGCAGATCGGGGTAGCTTTTTTGATTCAGAAGCTGCCAAGCCGCAAATGGGCTATGGTTACTTTTATCGGCCTGCATAGGATACTTTGGAGTTCTACGGGGCTAATTCCGTTTATTTTTCCTAAAGAGTATTGGGTCATGGCTTTTATAGCCTTATATACTACTGCTTTTATTGCCAATACGGCGGGTGGTGTGCTGTGGAGCTCTGTGATCAGCGATCTTGTTCCGGCACGTGTGCGTGGACGTTATTTTGGGATTCGTAATACGTTCCTGAATGCACTCGGTAGTCTGGTGATGTATGGTGGGGGTATCGTTTTGGATCGTTATCCCGGGAGCCATGGCTTTCTGATTCTTTATATTGTTGTGTGGATCTTCGCGATCTCTAACGTCGTTGTATTCTTTTTTTATCCCGACGTGCCTTTCGAGAAATCGGAAGAACATAAATTTTTACCGATGTTTAAGAAACCGCTTAAAGATACTTTATTTATGAAGTCTACTTTGTTTCTGGCCGCCTGGTTGCTGCTGCAGAATTTAACTGTTCCGCTATACTCGTATGTCATGTTGCAGTTACTTCATATAAATTATGAAACGTTATCACTGCTTAATGTGTCCCAGACTCTTTTTATGATGGCTAGTTTCTACGTTTGGGGTAATCTAAATGCAAAATATAGCAATAAACGTCTGTTGTTCTTTACGTTGCCGATTATTGCCTTGTCCTCGTTGATGTGGGGACTCTTGTCTGTGTTGCCGATGCTGTTGGTGTTGTTTGCCGCTCATATTGTTTTTGGTGTAGGTGTAGGCGGTTTCAACCAGCTGGCCTTTAATTTTATTATTGGAGACACGCCGAAAAAAGAACGGCCTATGTATATGGCGACCTATGCGGCGCTTACGGGTTTATCATCCTTTTTTGGTCCGCTTATTGGGGGACAGCTGTATGAAAAAATTGCCCACTGGCCGCAATGGACCCAAGTATACGGTATGCAGTTGGTAGTGGGAACGCTTATGATCGCTCTTGCCTTCCTGCTGGGCCGTCGTATTCTAAAGGACGAATAGAAGTAAAGGGGACTATTCCATGTTAAGGATTGCGTTGGTATTAGGGGCTACTGGATTAGTAGGGAAAGCGGTTACGGAGGAATTGCTGAATCGTGAAGGTTGGGGTGAGGTGAGAGTGCTTGTACGGACTCCATTAGCTTTAGAACATCCTAAGCTTAAGCAAATCGTTGTGGATTGGGAGAGCCTGGCGGAGTATAGCGATTCGTTCGAAGGCGTTCATTCCATCTTCTGTTGCCTCGGGACTACGATCAAGAAGGCAGGTTCACAAGAGCAGTTCGAACGTGTCGATCTGGATTATCCGCTTGCAGCTGCTGCTATTGCGAGAGATCACGGTGTTAAACAGTTCTTGGTTGTTTCATCCATGGGGGCAGATGCCAAATCGCGCAATTTCTACAGTCGGACTAAGGGGAGAGCAGAGGAAGCGTTAAGCAAAATCGGTTTTCAAGGGCTGCATTTGTTTCGGCCATCCTTGCTGCTGGGTCATCGTGAGGAATTCAGACTGGGAGAACGCGTCGCGGCTAGATTGATGAAAGCACTGGAGTTTGTGATGGTTGGCAAAGCGGCTAAATATCGTGCCATACCTGGTGTAACTGTGGCGAGAGCTATGGTTAACATTGCCTCTGCTGACACGCATGGTCTGCATATCTACACGAATGAAGTAATACATGTGATTGGAAAACGTTAAGTTTTTCGGGCTGCTAATAAATTTGCATTACGGTGAGAACAGGACTTACAATGGACAATAAATGATCAGCGTTTAATGGAGAGGGGTAACAAGATGAGTAAAAAACAAGTAGCTACTACAAAAGCACCAGGAGCCATTGGTCCTTATAGTCAAGCCATTACCACCGGTAGTTGGGTATACACTTCAGGACAACTGGGCCTTAATCCCGAGACAGGGAATTTGGCTGAAGGCGTTCAGGAACAAGCTCGTCAAGCACTTAGCAATGTACAAGCTATTCTTGAGGAAGCTGGTGCATCACTGGATCATGTAGTGAAGACCACCGTATTCCTAAAAGATATGAATGATTTTGCAGCAGTTAACGAGGTTTACAGCACTTTCTTTAAAGAACCTTATCCTGCCCGCAGTGCCATTGAGGTTGCTCGGCTGCCCAAAGACGGACTTGTTGAGATCGAAGCGGTAGCACGTAAGAAATAAATATGATTTCGCACTTCTAGATTATTCTACAAAAAAAGGCGGGTTAAGGAGGATCACCTTCTTAGCCTGCCTTTTTATATTATCAAGAGGACAATCAGTATCTGCTGTATCTTCTGCGGCGTGGTGTGAGCAATAGCCAAATGCTGTAGAGCAGCAGAAGACCTGCCGTTACTGTGCCCGTTACAAAGACTGCATTAGCTTCTCTATGTTCCAAGGCGATCGCGATGAAAGCCCATACGAAGACCAGAGGATAGATGCTGTCTCGGTTAGGGTAGCTGACTAACACCGCAAGCAGTGTCCCCACGCAGAGCATGATCACGGCCCAGGTTATCCCGCTAAGTCCAAACCCATCCCAATGATTTTTCTCCAGAACAACGCTAACATTCACGATAGTCGCCACAGAGATCCAGCCAAGGTATATACTAAAGGGTAGCTTGATCAGCCATTTCTCACCTGAAGTAGGATTTGCGATCTGGCGCGTTCGGCGATAGATAACAATGATGGAAATTAACATTAACACCATGGCAATCAAAGAAAGCTCGATGTATAGATACTGCCAGAGGAAAAGCCAGCTCATATTAAAAACACAGCTCAGGATAAACCAGAACGAAATAGCTCGTACAGAATCCCTAGAACTTGTATAGGAGCGGAATTGATAAATAACGAAACCGGCTAACAAGAGGTAGATCAGCGACCAAATGGAGAACGCGTAGCCAGCAGGAGTCATGTAAGTCTTATATTTGTCAGAGATTTCTCCTGTACTGTTTCCGCCCAAAGGCAAGGTTACCGCCAGCACATTTACGATAATTACACCCACAAAGAATACGAGGTTCCACCATTTATAAGGATTATAACGTCTCAAATAATTCACTCCCTAGCTTTTTTAATAGGGTGTTGCTTATTTAGAATATACCCCTTTTTGGCCTAATTAAGACTATAAAAAGAAAAGAAGTGACTAGTGAGTCATAACATTCTTGGATAGTAGGGCAGTAGTGCGGGGTATTTTAAATGAATCAAATTACTGGGTGTTTCTATATCCTTCAACTTTATTTCATAAAAATCTACAGAAAATATGCAGAAATGTTTTTAAATCAGCGCTTTTTCGTATAAGATGAAGAGATGAAGATTCAAGAAAATATAAGTTTTGTCCTAGTTCTTTATCCTTATATTTACCGCAGGACCGCATTCCCTCTCTAAAAGAGGAAGAAGCGACTTCTACTTGTATAGCTTCAAAATTTATTTCTCGCGGAAAAGGTTGCAGTTACCCTTCCTGATGGTAGGGGGCTGGTTCTTTTTTTGCTTGCTTAAAAGACAGGAGATCACCGATGACTAAGCATCTGTATGCAATATGGTTAGGGGACGTTTTATTTTGCTTCTCTGGCGAAACTTCGGAGCCGAAGGTTGACGCTTGGACTCGCGTAGTGAAGCGGATGGAGCTACAGGGAGGAGTGCGTCCTTTTGCAACTGCTGCTCTGCGTCTGGCAGAAGTGAAATATCCGGCTCCCCCTGTAGAGGGGAAGCCAGCCCGGCGCGGATTGCCCGGACGAACGTTCGAAGGGCTCGCCTTGGTTCCTAGCGATGCATTTCAACTGCTTCTGGCATGGGATGAGACGTTATGCCGAGATCAGGGAGTGGAGCCAGGCGGCGAACTGCGTTACTGGGCAGCAGCGGCACGTTTTGCGCTGGAGCTGATGGGTACGGGCGGGATTACGCCGGGGGCCTTGCCACCACGCCCTGTGGGCTCACGTCGCCGCGGCGGCGAACAGGCGGCGACGGTCTGCTGGTCGCCAGCTTTCCGAAAGCAGGAGGACAAAGAGATCTTTCTGCAGCTGGCAGCATCCATGCCTGTTCTTGCACTAGGAACGCATATCGCAGAGGCAGGGGATTTATCCTCTCGTGATGAGGCTGGAGCATATGTGCTTTACTCCTTTATGCAGGCTGTAATGACTGCTGAGATAAAAAAAGTAATTGCGGGCATTGAAAGTGAGTTAATCCCTTATAAAGCGAATTATCGCCGGGGTTATTCCCCTTTAACTGAACTGTGGTGGAATAGCCTTCTCACGGGAAGCCGAGATATACCCGTGCAAGGAACTCCGGCAGAGGTGACAGACCTTTTGGTCACTGTGAACGAGACCGCTGGCAGCGATGTGCCACATTCAGAGCCAGAGGAAGCACGGAGCGGGCAGCTGGGTCTTGGGCTACGGCTGGAGCCGCCAGAAGACAATGAAAACAATAATGAAGTCTGGCGGTTAACCTTCTGGGCGGAGAATAAGGAAGAAGGGGAATTCTGGTTTCCCGCCAAATCGATCTGGAGTAGTAAAGAACGAGAGTTTACGTTATGGGGTAAACGCTATCGCAATATCCAGCAGCAGCTGCTTATAGCGCTGGGCCGGGCTGCGAAGATATCGCCGGATATTCAGCGCGCTCTTGCTAAGCCTGCGCCTACGGGGGCGGATTTGGAACCGGAGCGTCTTTATTTCTTTTTGAAGGAGACGGTGCAGCAGCTGCGCGATCGGGGAATAACGGTGCAGATGCCTTCGCGCTGGAGCCGTGAGGGACGCCGCCGCATTGGCATGAAGATGAAAATGCAGCCGGGCGTGAACGGGGGCGATAGTCCGGCGCCCGCAGCTCTGGGTATGGAAGAGCTGATCTCGTTCCGTATTGAGGCCTCGCTTGGAGATAGTACGATTAGTGAGGAAGAATTAAATGCATTAGTAGAGGCCGGTGTACCTTTTGTACGTTTCCGCGGGGAATGGATCGAGATAGATCCTAAAGAAATCCGCCAGGTTCTTAGATATATGAAACGCCATGAAAACGGAGAAATGACTGCCGCGGATTGGATGCGTCTAGAAGCCGAGGATGGTGAAGATCGGCTCTGGAAAGGAATGTCCGTCACTGGGATGGAGACATCCGGGCTGTTGGCATCACTTATGCGCGGAGATGTATTACGTAATCTTCCGGTGCGTCCTGTACCTGAGGGTCTGCATGGAACTTTAAGACCTTATCAGGAGCGGGGTTATCAGTGGCTGGCCGAGCTCAGTGGTCTGGGTTTTGGGGTATGCCTCGCCGATGATATGGGTCTAGGTAAAACGGTGCAGGTTATCACCTGCCTGCTGGACCGGGCGTTAAGTGCTCCCCCTGAAGAGAAGCAGGAGCCTGTACTGATTCTCTGCCCAACATCGCTTCTTGGCAACTGGCAGCGGGAGCTGCAGCGCTTTGCACCTTCGCTTAATGTACACATACATCATGGTGGACGCCGTGTTCGGGGAGATAGCTTCTTAGAACTGGCAACCAGTCATGATATCGTACTGACGACCTATCATTTGGCAGGCCGTGACAGTGAGGATTTAGCCAATGTTCAGTGGTCAACAGTGGTGCTGGATGAAGCTCAATATATTAAAAATCACCGTACGAAGCAGGCGCAGAGTGTGATGAAGTTATCAGCGCCGCATCGCATAGCTATGACAGGTACTCCGGTAGAGAACAGACTTGGCGAGTTATGGTCTATTTTCCACTTTTTAAACCCGGGCTATTTAGGAACCTATCATTCCTTCCGGCAGCGTTATGTGTCTGGTGAAGGTGGGGAACGCCTGCGGGAGCTACATCGCTTGGTATCCCCCTTCCTGTTGCGGCGTCTGAAGAGTGACCCGGATATTTCTAAGGATTTACCGGAGAAGCTGGAGCTGAAGTCTTATTGCCCGCTGACCGAGACCCAAGCTGCCCTGTATCAGGGTGTCGTGGATGAAATGCTCGGTGTGATCGGGGAGAGCAGTGGTATGGCTCGCCGTGGACTGGTGTTATCCTCTCTGACGAAGCTGAAGCAGATTTGCGATCATCCTCAGCTATTCCGGAAAGAAGAAGGACGGAGTCCACGCAATGAACATTCCGGTAAAATGGAGGTTATGTTCGAGGTGCTGGACAGTGTCGCTGAAGTTGGCGAATCTGTGTTGATCTTTACGCAATACGTAGCGATGGGGGAGCTGCTGGTGAGCAAGCTTACTAAGCGTTATGGTACATCGCCGCTGTTCCTTCATGGGGGGATTCCAAAACGGGAGCGGGACGAGATGGTGCATGATTTTCAAGAGGGCAAGGGGCCAGCCTTCTTCGTGTTATCTCTTAAAGCGGGCGGAGTAGGTTTGAACCTAACCCGGGCCAATCATGTTATTCATTACGATCGCTGGTGGAATCCGGCAGTGGAGAATCAGGCGACAGACCGGGCTTTCCGAATTGGGCAGGATAAGAACGTACAAGTTCATAAGCTGATTTGCCAAGGAACGCTGGAGGAACGTATTGACGAATTAATTGAGCGGAAGAAAAGCCTTTCGGAGCAGGTTGTTGGTTCTGGTGAAACATGGTTGACCGAGATGTCTAATCATGAACTGAAGGAGCTTATTGAACTGCAGGATCAGGATTGGATGTAAAGAAAGACATGAGCAATACGGAGGGATCGAACAATGAGTGAACTGTTAGAGATGCGGCTGGAAGTTGTGCCTGGATTAGTAAAAGCAGCATGGACGGCTTCGCCCGGGAAAGTGACGGGAGGGTCGCGGGCAAAAGGTGAATGGAATGTCGGTACTTCTGCTGTTCCTCAGGGACAAAGAACGGAGCAACCTCTCTCTCTGAAGGTTCCAGTATGGCATGCTGCCCGTAGAAAAGAAATATTGCGGCGTCTGGCGCTAAGTCCGGATGAGGTATTTGCTTTGCTGCAAGGGAGATTGACGGGTGGGCTGGCGGAACTGGAGCTTCTGCCTACAGATACTGAGCTGGAGCAAGCCCTCTTTGAGGGGGAAGGGTTAGAGAACCAGGCGGAGACTCTGCAGCTTATAAAAGAACGACTTGCTGAAGAGCCGCTGCTGGCGCTTTCTCTGAGAGGATTTACTAAGGGAGAACTCCTGGATGGAATATTTGCCCTTTGGGCTGAAACTGATATAGCTGCCGATGATTCTGAGACAGAGGCAGCCCCAGCTAGTGAGCTTGCAACAGAATTAGCACGGCTAGAGCGCAAGGGCCCCGCAATTTCTTCTGGGGAATGGCTTGCAGAAGCGGCTGCTGAAGGTTCGCTTCACCAGCCGGGACCGCAGTTCCATGAGATTACGGCTAGGCCATTTCCCTCATCGCCGGTAGTAGCAGCGGTAACGGAAGACTGGGGAGCTTTGCTGCCTCAGACACCTAAGGCTCTAGAAGGCCTAACTTTGATTATGAATCGAGTAGCAGAAGCTGCTGCCCGTCGTGCAAGTAAGGCGTAGTTAAACAGCAGTGGAGTTTAGAGAAGCCGCTTCCTATCTGAGGAGGCGGCTTCTTCTTTGTGTAAAGCTTCTGTAACCTTTTACTATTAAACTCTGTCTATGATTATAGAATAGAAGGAAATGGAAAAAGGAGGGTTTCATTTGAGACTATATGCCGTTTTTGCCCCGATAATCATTGCTGGGTTATTTCTGCAATCCTACATGGTAAATGATAATCTTGGTTTAGATTCGAGTATGGGGATAAATACCGCTGAGCTGAAGACGGATATGAATTCTTTGCAGGGGTATCCTGCTAAATTTAGCATGAATGACATAAAGCATGGGTGGGGAATAGATAAGACTGGATTATGGACTACGAACGATGGAGGAAGTAGTTGGTACCATCCGGACAGCAATATTGTTCCTATTCCACAAGAAACAGGCATCTTTGCCGCAGCAAGCTTTTTCCTGAATGCCACAAATGGCTGGATTATAAGTAGTCATGGTATAGGGCAACCTGTCCTGATCTATCATACCTCTGATCAGGGCCAGACCTGGAAGGAGACAAAACTTCCCGTCACGGAGGATTGGGAGCAAGGATACAGTGGCGGTTTTATTCATTTTATCGATGTGAATAACGGGTATGTGCTGCTGGATTCAGAACCTGGTCTCGGGATGATGGAGAAATCCTTGTATCGCACGGCTGATGGCGGGAACAGCTGGAAGCGAATCGGAAATCTAACGGAGAGTATTAAAGCCTATCCAACAGGGATAACCTTTCAGGATTCCCAGAATGGCTGGATCACCTCCAGCAACCATGGGCAAGAATACATTTTAACATTCAGAACTACGGATGGCGGGAAGAGCTGGAAGCCGGAGCAATTAAAGAAGCCAGCTGCTCTGGCAGCCTTTACTTACAGTAATAGTTATCCGCCTAAATTCTCAGGCAAAGACAATATGAAAGGCATCCTGCCGCTGGAGATCGTTGACGATGGGATTCGAAGTATGGTGTTTTACACAAGTGATAACGGAGGCAGGACATGGAAGCTTGGCCCTCAATTGCTCGGTACTGAGGCAGCGAGAACAACATGGCTGAACGCTCGTGAAGGTTGGACTTTGCAGGAGGGCGGCAAACTGGTGGCGACTGTCAACGGGGGTGTAAGCTGGAGGTTGATTGCGACATCACAGCTATTCGCGAAGGCAGAAAACATTCAGTTCGTTACGCCGAAAAACGGTTGGTTGGCGGGTCCAGGATTTCTAAAGACCACTACAGATGGCGGCGTTACATGGAAGCCTTTGGTTAGTAAGCCTTGAGGCTGAATACAGCGGAACGCCGGGTCATGATTAGCCGTTGGTTGAGGTTTAGGGACTCAGGAGGCGTTATTCACACATTTATCGCCTATCCAGTATGTTTTCGGACTCCAGTGCAGCTATTTTATATAGGAGGGCGCAGATCCCGGCGTTTTTTATGCCGTTAGCGACTTTGGGGTCCGTTAGTATGCAAAATGGAGGATTATTTTGCGAATAAGATCGGCTGTGTCCGATAGCACCTTGCTTCGGCGGCGAAGGGTAACGATCAAACGGCCTAATCGATTAAAAAGAAGGGGGTGTCCCAGCAGCCATTGTCATGGCTTATGAGACATCCCCTTAATTTTTGAGAAATGTAGAAATATGAAAGCTTAAACCTGCCCGCCGGCAGGGGATTCCCCTTCTGCAAGTTCCAGAATCTCGCGGCGTAGGCGCAGCATTTTTTGATCCAGTTCATCGGCGGCGCGTGCGGCATCCTTCAATTCCTCCGCAACATGCGAAGGAAGCTGCTTATCGAATTTATAATACAGAATATGTTCCATACTTGCCCAGAAGTCCATGGCTAGGGTTCGCAGCTGTATTTCGGCTTTGACCCAGCGTGTTCCTTCCAGCAGGACGAGCGGAATTGCGACGATAAGATGCAGGCTTTGATACCCATTCGGCTTGGGATGGGCTATATAATCTTTGATCTCCAATACGCGAATGTCTTCGCGTGTGCTGAGGTGATCAACCAGGCGGTAAATATCTTTAACAAAAGCACATACAATCCGCATACCTGCAATATCGTGAATGTGCTGCTCCATATTTTCCAAGTTGAACTCGAAACCTTTGCGCTCCATCTTTTGAAGGATGCTCTTGGGTTCTTTAATTCGGCATTTAACATGCTCGATGGGACTGAAGCCGTCACGGACCTGCCATTCCGTTTTGATCACATCGATTTTATTCTCAAGATCGTTTAGTGCATGGCGATAGAGTGCTGGCAGAGACTTGAACTCATTGATAAGATTTGTGAAATCCTCGTTATCCTGCCAATGTTGCAGATCCTTAACGTGTACCTGCATCTGTTTTAGCGTAAGCTGTGTGCTGTCATGTTCTTCCACTGAAACTCTCCCAATTTCGTTATTTGTGATTAATTCTATTTTAACCGATGTAGAACCCCTGACGCAAAATAACGTCTGAAATCAGGGAAAATAAGAATTTATAGGAACATTCTCCGCTAAATCGCGTATTAAAGCACATTAATGAATCTGTTCGATACATTTGGTATGATAGAAACACGTATCGCTGGAGAGGGAGGAACTGTAATGAGTTTTATGAAACGAATCAAAGATAGTGCGAGCCGGGTTACCGAAAAAGCACAAAGCTCTGTTGAGATCGGCAAGCTGAACGGGCTTATTTCCGATATTGAACGTGAGATGGAAGTGGAATTCACGAAAATGGGCAGGCTTTTTTATGAAGGGTATCGCTCTAAGGATATGTCTGTAGCTGAAGGCAAAATGGTAGAACTGGCACGGACCTGTTCCAAGCTTCAGGAAAAAATTGAAGTCCAACGCGCAAGAATTGCTGAACTGAAAAATGAACGGTTATGTTCTTGTGGCAATGTTGTGGCGCTCGATGCAAACTTTTGTCCAAAGTGTGGAAGTAAGCTGGAGGAGCTAACCACATCAAGAAAGATTCCGTCACCGCCGGTATTCGTCAAAACTGTGGATGAGGACGAAGAGGATGAGGATCAATACTATGGTGCGGATGAGCTAACGGATGAAGAGAAGGAGATTGCAATGAAGCTCCATCCGCAAAGTGTGGTGTATTCTGAGATCCTGCCTTCAGAGGATGATGAGCTGCCATTGGAGGAATATGCGGCGAACGAACATGACATTGAACGGGATCGCAGACATGCTGATCAGCTGGAACGGGAAAGACAAAGACAGCTTGAGCTGGATCGTCGCATCCGCGATTGGAACGCGAATGAACATCAGGAGGAGACCGCAGTCACCCAGGACAGTGGTGTTCGTGATATGATTAAGTGTCAAATCTGTCGGAATGAATTGCCAAAGGGCTCCTTATGGTGCCCACGTTGTGGATCGGAGCAAATATAGTACAGATATCAGTCAGCTTAGGGCTTAGGGGGACAACAAGATGGAACAGCTGCTGCTGCATCTGCGCAATCTGGGCTTCACGGAGATGGAGTCCAAAATCATGGTCGAGCTTGCGACTAAAGGTCAGGCTTCTGGCTATGAGGTTGCCAAACAGCTCGGAGTTTCAAGATCAAATGTGTATGCGGCGCTTCAGCGCCTAACACAGCAGGGATATGTACGATGTGGTGAAGGAGAGCCTGCGCGGTATAGTGTTCTTAATCCGGAGGAGCTGGCGACGATGATCTCGGGAAGAGTTCAAGCTTCGCTGGCTTATATGGAAAGTGAGATGCCTCGCGGGGGGCCTGTTAGTCCTTCTTTTTATAATGTAGAGGGCGACCGCAATGTAATGGGGGCGCTGATTCGCCAGCTAAACATGGCAGAGCAGGAGATTGTAGTGGATATGTGGCGCGAGGAAGCGTCGCTTCTGCGGAGCGAACTTGAACAGGCCGAACTGCGTGGCGTTAGGCTTTTATGGGCTTTTGACGGTGGCAATGCTGCTGCTGCCTCTTACCCGGTATGGCCGTCATTCGGAAAAAATTCGCAGCGGGCGGATGGACGGAAGTTCTCATTTGTGATTGACCGGAGCTGGTGTATGCTGGGGATGCGTTATGATGATGGATCCGCGCAAGCAGTGGTAACAGAGCACCCGGTGTTAGTGGAGCTGTTGTTGAATCATTTCACACAGGAAATGGTCTTGTTCGAGCTGGAGCAGGATATGGGCGCAGAATTAGTAGAGCGTTATGGAGAACGTTACAGCAAAATTCATAGCAAATATGTTATGTATGATCAAGGCGATGATGGGGAAGAACAGGCGCAGTAGTTATTATCATAGGGAGGTGAGAAGCATGGAATGTATCGTTCATTTTGAAGTGGTGCACAATGATGGTCCTAAAAAATTGCGTGGACTGTTGTTTCTGGATAAGGGAGCATCTCCTGGAGAAGCAGAATTAGTCGAAATGTTTAAGGATATGAATTTTAACGTGAGACTGGAAGACCGCGAAAAATTGATTTTTAAACCGGTAAATCCGGGGGATTTCTTGGAGATTCGAATTACGGGTTATGATAACGGTCAGGAAAAGAGCAAGGATGATCATAATTTAAAATCGATCGTTGGAAATTTATTGCCTCAGAAGCCGACAGGTCTGTAATGTGGGGAGAATGGATTCAATGATGGGAGAAGGAGGAGCACTATGGAGCTGTTGAGACAAAAAGTGTTGAAAGAAGGTATTGTACTCGGGCAAGGAGTGCTCAAGGTGGATTCTTTTCTGAATCATCAGATGGACCCCTTCCTGATGCGTGAGGTTGGCCGTGAGTTTATCCGCCGGTTCGCTGGCGAAGAAATTACGAAGGTGCTGACTATAGAATCCTCGGGGATTGCTCCGGGGATTATGACAGCATTAGAGCTGGAGGTTCCGCTGATTTTTGCCCGTAAGCAGAAATCGCTGACGCTGACAGAAGACATTTACGTGGAGAAGGTCTACTCCTTCACGAAGAAAGAAACGAATGAAATTACCGTTTCGAAGAAATTCATTGCTCCCGGAGAACGGGTGCTGATTGTTGATGATTTCTTGGCGAATGGTGAAGCCGCCTTCGGACTTGCCCGTATTGTTGAGCAGGCGGGGGGAAGTGTGGTTGGAATTGGTATTGTGATCGAAAAAGCGTTCCAGCCAGGGAATCGGCTGCTGCAGGAAGCGGGATATCGCGTAGAGTCACTTGTGCGTATTGCTTCACTGGAGGACGGAAGAGTCACTTTCGTGGAAGACGAGGAAGAGCCTCTTGTTTGAGGCTTTTGGAATGCATTCTCAAACAAAAGCTATAGGATATACAAAACAGCAAGCGAACTGGTAATGAACCAGTCGCTTGCTGTTTTTTGTGTGTATGGTATGCACGGGTCAGGTTACCCGTTGCTGCCGCATGCCGCTGCAGTGTCGACGGGCAGCTGTACGCTGTCCGCCGCCAGCGGCGATAGCACCCGCAGCGCCCCCGGCTCGCAGCGAACGGCCAGCGGCCCTTTGCCGAGGCTCTCGCCGTCGCCGATCGCTGGCCGGGCCTCGGCAAAGCCTACAGCTACGCTACGTCCGCGCAGCATAGACACGAAGGGCAACGCCACATGCTTGCCCTTCAGTACCGTGGGGAACAACCGCAGCAACTGCCCGCGGCTGCACCCATGTACGACGCAGACGTCAAGCTGGCCGTCATCGGCCTTTGCCTGCGGGCAGATCAAAAGCCCGCCGCCGTAGCTGGGCAGGTTGCAGATCGAGACCAGCCATGCCTTCTCGAAGGCGTGCTCCGTACCGTCGCAGACTACGCTTACCCGGCAGGGCTTGAACGTCATCAGCGTATGCAATATGCCGATGATATACGCGAGCTGGCCTGCTCCAATGGCATTGCACAGCCTTTTGTATCGGCTGGCATTCACATTCTCGGCCACTTGAGCATCAAAGCCATTGGCAACGGCTGTTACGGTCAGTCCGTTTGCTCCTGAAAGCAGGTCTGCTTCGATATACCGCTCGCTAAGGGCGGCCTCCAGCGCGGCTTCTATGGAAAGTGGAATGCCAAACCCCCGGGCGGTGTCGTTGCCGGAGCCGGCAGGAATCACGCCCATGGGGATATCTTTGCCGCAAAGTGCACCCAAAATGCTATGGAGCGTGCCGTCACCGCCGATTACAATCACGGCTTTCCAATCCTCGCGATGCTTTAGTGTATTTAAAACAAGGGCTTCTGCACCCTCTACGCTGTGCGTAAACAAGGACATGAAAGGCAGCGAACGCTCCTTCATGAGCGCCTCTACAGTATGCCAGGTCCGGCCGCCTGCTCCCCCGCCGGAACGCGGGTTTATGATAAATAGATACATATGATTTCCTCCAGCCTGTAGAATTCCATTGATGCCCTTTCTACATTGTAAGGAGTGGATGGGCAAAAGGGAATACTTTTCAGCGATCAGAGGGGCTGCTTTTTGGGGGATTACAGATGGCGAATCTGACTTTCTGCGATATCACCTGCCCAAGGGAGTTTATACCACCTGCCACTTAAGGCATGGTAGATCATTAACAGCCACACCCCAAAGCTGCAAAGAGAGACGAGGGCACTCATCAAGGGACCGAGGAATGGGACCAATCCGGTTAGAACGTGGAGGATCATCAGCACCCCGAAGGTAATCAGTGATTGCAGCGAATGGAACAGCACAAAGCGGCTGCGTTTCTCCAATGCGAGAAAGACGACGCCGCCGAGAAAAGGGAAAAAGTAACACAACGCGCCCGCTATATTATCGGGCAATCCGGTGGATGATTTAAAAGGGGACAATGGGCTCACTCTCCTTCTGCTTGGAGAAGAAGGGGCTTGATTGTTCGAATCCTTCTTCCTTACAAGCCTATGACTTGTCAGGAAAAAGTATGTTTAGCTCATTGAAGGGAGAACATACTTTTCAAGCAGCCTGCGAGGGTTCTTCCAGTTGTTTGTCTTGCTCTCTGCTGTAAAGACCACTACAGCATCCAGATTGGGAAAGAGCAGAATCTGCTGCCCGCCATGCCCGTGGGCGAGCTTGTAGGGCTGCCCGCTCATCGTACCGATCCAAAACTGATATCCGTAATCACCAAACGCTGGATATCCCTTAGCTTGAGCGGTAAGTGCATCCTGCAACCAATGTTCTGGGATGATTTGCTGCTCTGCAAACACTCCATTATTCAGCAGGCAGATTCCGAATTTAGCCATATCCCGAGACGTTAGGTGCAAACCGATATGACCCATGCTATGTCCTTCGGGGCTAGGTAACCAAGCGGTATTAGCCATTCGGAGTGGAGTGAATAAATGCTGTGCTGCATAGGAAAATGCATCAAGACCTGTAGATTCACTAATCATTATCGAGATTAGATGTGAGTCGATGCTTCGATATTGGAACTGGCCGATTTGTTCTGGAATAATGTTCAAGCTAAGGCCAAAGGAACCCCAGCGGCGGCTGCGATGGAGGTTCCGAACAAGCGGTTCACCAAGCTTCTTCCCTGTGATCCAGCTAAAACCGGAAGTCATGGTAAGAAGATGACGGAGTGTAATTTTTGAGAGATGTGGGGAGTGAAGGTATGGAATATGCTTGCGAAGGACCTCGGACACAGAAATATGGAGATCAGGCATCTCTCCACGGCCGATAGCGATTCCCGTAAGGACACTGACAAAACTTTTGGTGGCAGAACGGAGATCATTTAATGCTCCAGCATGATGGTCGTTATAATAACGTTCGAAGATAAGTTTTCCATGACGCACAATAAGCATGCTATGCATCTTGGGGTATTCTTTTAGGATAGCTTGATGGGCTTGTTCAAGACCCTCCCTGCGTGTATCGGTGTCTTCTGGCGTTGCGGTAGTCATTAGGGGAATTACAGGCTGGGCCATAAAGATCTCCTTCTCATTTGTTGATAAATACAATTTCGCTTGCTGTATAGGTTATTGTATTTTAACCAGTTTGGAGACATCTGACTTACGAAGACAGCTGTAAAAAATAATATTTTCCAAATAGTACATTTTACAAGGAAAGGTGGAAGTTAATCCGGAATATGATACAATATAACGATAAGGCCCGAAAGGAGTGATTCAGTAAGTGGCTCTTCGGGTAATAAAAGTGTCAAGGAGCTATCGTTCATCAGGCGTCCTTACTCTCAGCCCAAATCACGACGAACCTGCTTCACCGGCAAGGCGGTGTCTCAAAGGCTAGATTTAGCTTTAGATTCCACGTTTTGACGGATAGTGCAAGCCACGTATGTGTACTGGATACTTCACTTGCATTCGAGGTTACGGCGTACTTTTCATCATGCATTCTCTACAACGGAGCATTCATTTTCAATGTTTTGGGAGGGAACTGATCATGGCAAGTAAAGGTCATAACGAAGTCAAGGAAAGTCTACGGGAAATGACACGCATTTTCCGGCCCAAAGATCCCAAGAAATTCGTAAAGGAGTACGTCCGAAAGTATCGGATTACAGGAGGCTATGAAGAAGAACTGACCATGGTCGTGGAACACGAGTTGGTACGGATGAATTCATCCGTCTCCTAGCTAACAGATACGTTTGTCACTTGCTTAACTTTAGACATCATTTTGAGTAATAACATCCACGAGGATTCTTATAAACCGTGCCCGAGCGACTTTTGTTGCTGGAATCGGTTTTTTTTGTATGCCCATTTACGAATAAGGAAAAGTCTTCCTCATAGAATAGTCAAATGAATTAATAGACACACTTTAAATTGAATGCGCTTTCTTTATTATTTTTTATTTGTTTGCGTTTTCATAAAATGCTATAAAATCCAGATGGGACAAGGGTTTATTGTGTGGAAAATTACAATGTGAACTAGTTGTGAACGATTGACAAAACTTTCCCTTAAACTTATATTAATAGTGATTGTTATAATTGACAGAAAAAAACAGGAATCTACGAAATCGGGAAAAGCGGGGTAGATCAATGATGAAAACGTGGCAGGCTGTAAAGCGACTCCTTCCCATGACCGCTATGTTTGGACTCTTTCTTGCCGGGTGCGGTCGTGAGGACTTGTCAGTACTCAGACCACAGGGACCTGCAGCAGACAGATCTTACGGATTAATGGAGCTGTCGATCAGCATTATGATCGTGGTGTTGCTGATTGTCTTTACGATTGCAGCTTATGTACTGATCCGCTTCCGCAGAAGACCGGGTCAGAATGAAATCCCTGAGCAGGTTGAGGGCAGTATGAAACTTGAGATTCTCTGGACAGTCATTCCGCTCATCCTTGTTGTAGTACTGGCCGTGCCAACGGTTAAAGCTGTGTTTGCCGCTGGAGATGATCATTCCAATGACAAGAATGCGATCAAGGTTAAAGTAACCGGCCACCAATACTGGTGGGAGTTTGAGTATACCGACTATAAGGTAACTACAGCGCAGGACCTGATTATTCCGGTGGGCAAAGATATCGCCTTTGAACTGGAAACTAAAGATGTGCTGCACTCCTTCTGGGTCCCTTCTCTTTCCGGTAAAATCGATACCAACCCAGCTGGAACGATTAACCGCTTTAGCTTTAGTGCGCCTAATGAAGGCGTTTACCGTGGGAAATGTGCGGAGCTATGTGGACCTTCTCATGGATTGATGGAATTTAAGGTGAAATCAGTTAGTGAACAAGAGTTTCAAAAGTGGATTGATTCGATGAAAGCACCTGTAGCTGTGCTGCCAGAGGATCCTGCTTTAGCTGAGAAGTTCAAAGCGGCATGTCTGACTTGCCACGCTGTAGGCGATCAAGGGATTAATAATGCGCCGAACTTGACCGGAATTGGTTCTCGGGAATCGATTGCTGGAATTCTGCTCAACGACGACACGAGGGAAGATGGTGCGCCGATTGAAGAGAATCTCAAAACCTGGCTGCACGACCCGCAATCCGTAAAACCAGGCAATCTGATGCCTAACCCCAAAGATCTGGGCCTGAGTGATGCTGAGATTGATGGCATTGCAGAGTATCTGGCCAACTATAAGCTGGACTAATGCCTTAGCCTAAAGGCGGGCGGAACTTTCGAAAAGGGGGGACGAACTTTGGCTCAAGCAGCGCATACCTTGAATTCATCCAAGCCTCTGGGGCACGGCCACAGTGTGAAGCGCCATACAGGACTTATGGATTGGCTAACAACCGTCGATCACAAAAAAATCGCGATTTTGTACCTATGGGCCGGAGGATTATTTTTTGGCATCGGGGGAATTGAAGCGCTTCTGATTCGTTGGCAGCTCATCAAGCCGATGAATAACTTTTTGGATGCACAAACGTTTAATGAACTCATAACCATGCATGGTACGACGATGATCTTCCTCGGCGTCATGCCAGTCATCTTCGCACTCATGAATGCCGTCATTCCGCTACAGATCGGTGCACGTGACGTAGCCTTTCCTTTTCTAAATGCACTTGGTTTCTGGACCTTCCTGTTCGGCGGGATTCTACTGAATCTTAGCTGGGTTATGGGTGGTGCTCCTGATGCCGGGTGGACCGCCTACACCCCACTATCTACGAGTACATACAGCACTACACACGGTGTAGACTTCTATACGATCGGCTTGCAAATTGCCGGATTAGGGACCCTCATCGGGGGGATTAACTTTCTAGCCACGATCATTACGATGCGTGCGCCGGGAATGACCTATATGCGGATGCCGATGTTCGCCTGGACTACATTTATTACTTCCGCCATTATTTTGTTTGCTTTTCCAGCAATAACAGTGGGTTTAGTACTACTGACATTCGACCGGATTTTAGGAGCCAATTTCTTCGAAGTCGGAGCCGGAGGAAGTCCAGTGCTATGGCAGCATATCTTCTGGATATTTGGTCACCCGGAAGTGTATATTCTCATTCTGCCTGCCTTCGGGATTATTTCCGAGGTCATCCCAACCTTTTCGCGTAAAAGACTGTTCGGATATAGCTCCATGGTGTTTGCAACCATCTTGATCGCCTTCTTAGGTTTTATGGTTTGGGCTCACCACATGTTCACAACTGGACTTGGACCTGTAGCTAACGCGTTGTTCTCCGTATCAACGATGTTAATTGCGGTTCCAACTGGGATTAAAATTTTTAACTGGTTGTTCACGATGTGGGGCGGACAAGTACGTTTCACAACCCCTAACCTGTTCGCTGTAGGATTTATTCCTACATTTACTATGGGGGGAGTTACTGGAGTGATGCTGGCGTCCGCACCTGCTGACTTTCAGTTCCATGATACGTATTTTGTTGTAGCGCATTTCCACTATGTTATTGTAGGTGGTTTGGTGCTTGGCCTGTTCGCAGGTCTGCACTACTGGTGGCCAAAAATGTTCGGAAGGATGCTGAGTGAGACGCTGGGCAAGTGGACTTTCTGGACGTTTATCATCGGATTCCATCTGACCTTTTTTGTACAGCATTTCCTTGGGCTTATGGGGATGCAGCGCCGCGTATTTACTTATTTACCAAATCAGCAATTTGATTTGCTAAATCTAGTCAGTACCATTGGTGCAGGACTTATGGGTGTTGGTATGATTATTTTCTTGGTGAACATCTTCCTGACTTCCAGAAAACCAGCGGATGCAGGCAATGATCCGTGGGAGGATGGACGTACATTGGAATGGACCATTCCTTCACCGCCGCCAGAATATAACTTCAAGCAAACACCTCTTATTCGGGGGATTGATGCCTTCTGGAAAGAAAAAGTAGCAGGGAATAAAGGCATGACACCAGCAGAGCCGGTGGGCTCAATTCATATGCCGTCAGCAACGATTTTACCGTTTACGATGTCTATCGGAATTTTTATCGCTGGGCTTGGCTTTATGTTTAGCCGTGATGAATTCGGCAATGCTTTTATGAGCTTCCTGTTTAATAATTATATCGTTACAGCCATCGGTCTTATTATTACATTTGGATCCATGCTGATGCGTTCGCTGTATGATGATCACGGATGGCATATTGAACCTGAAGAGCTGGAAGGAAGTGAGCGGACATGACAACGGCACATGCAGAAGCTTCTAAGGATACCTTTCCGCACGAGCCGGAAAAAGCTACGCTCGAAGGACGCAACAAGGTTCTTGCCTTTTGGCTGTTTCTAGGCGGCGAAGCGGTATTGTTCGGCACGTTGTTCGCTACTTTCCTCGCACTGCGTAATCAGACGAATGAGGGGCCTTCGGCGAATGAACTGTTTCACCTGCCGCTTGTAGCCGCTGCAACATTCATCCTGCTGGTAAGCAGTCTGACGAGTGTATTCGCTATTCAAGCGATGCACAGAAATCGGCCGGCACTGCTACGGAATTGGCTTTTAGTTACTGTAGGTTTAGGTTTAGGTTTCCTGGTTTTGGAGATCTATGAGTTTACTCAATATGTAAGACACGAAGAATTCGGAATGACCACAAGTGCATTCAGCTCGGCATTCTACACACTGGTAGGATTTCATGGTGCGCACGTAGCTTTCGGGATCGCTTGGATCTCCATCTTGATCGGGCAGCTCGCCCGCAAGGGGTTAACGGTAGTTACTGCACCAAAAGTGTATGTGTCAGCCATGTACTGGCATTTTATCGATGTAGTATGGGTCTTCATCTTTACGGTTGTATACCTACTCGGAAAGGTGGGCTAGGCACTATGACGACGGATCAGCATATGCCAGATAGCGGCGGGTATAAGCAACGTCATCGGCATGAAGGACCACAGAAACATATTGTTGTCTTTATTTTCTCCATTGTCTTAACATTGATTGCTTTCGCTGCTGTAGCGGCTGGGGGCGTAAATGCAACCTTTGCGATTATTTTGCTGCTGGTAATGGCTGTTCTTCAGGTTATTGTGCAGATGGGCTTCTGGATGCATCTAAAAGATAAAGGGCATCTTCTGCCGATTCTCTTCATGCTGGGCGGCTTCTTTATCGCTGGGACCTGTATTGTTATGTCGCTGTATTGGGTTTGGTGGAATTAACGGACGATAATGAAAGAGGTGGGCTGCGATGCCCCCTCTTTTTGATGTTTAGATATATGAATTCCTGCGCTAGGAGGTTGGGATTATGCTGGGATTAGAATACTTTAGTTTTGCTGAACTATGGAGTCCGCTTTTTCTAGCGGTAATGCTGCTGCTGACAGCAGGTTATTTTGTGTGGATTGGTCCGATTGCTGGGCGTTCTGCCGATTCATTATCGGTGCCATTTTGGCGTAGAGCGTTATTTGTCTGTGGGATGCTTGCCCTTTACCTGGCACAAGGAGGACCCATTAGCCTTTTAGGGCATATGATGTTTTCCTTCCACATGGTCAGTATGGCCTTGTCTTATCTGGTAGCGGTGCCGCTGATTATGCTTGGAATTCCAGATTTTATCTGGCGCAGGATACTAAAGGTGAATCCGCTTCGGCGGTTATCTTTTTTAGCTCATCCGGTAGTAGCTGCTCTATTGTTTAACGGGCTTTTTTCCTTGTACCATATTCCTGTTATTCATGATTATGTGATGCTGCATTTTACTGTTCATCGTATTTATTACATTGTTTTGTTCCTGACTTCTGCTTTAATGTGGTGGACACTGATTAATCCGCTGCCGGAACATCGTATGGCGAGTGGGCTTGGGAAGATTGGGTTTATTTTTCTGAACATGGTATTGCTGACGCCAGCTTGCGGGCTGATTATATTTGCCGATCATCCGCTCTACGCCACTTACAGTGATCCAGAGACTTGGGCGCGTGCTATGGGCTATTGTATCTCGGGTGACCCCTCTGTTTTACTTCAGAATTTTGGAGGTCCTGCATTCTTTGAAGTGATGTCGCCGAAGGTGGATCAACAGGTAGGAGGCATCGCGATGAAGTTCATTCAGGAATTTATTTTTGCCTCTATGCTTGCTTATGTGTTCTATCATTGGTATAAAAAAGAGAACGGACAAGACGACGATGAATTGTCGACGCCATCCTCAACACTTCAGGAGAGCAACTTGAACCGTGCATAACTGGTAGACTGCCGAGGGGGAGAATCATGGATATTTTCACAGTGTTTCCGACTATTAGTACGTCATTCATCGTGATCAGCGCGGTGCTGGTGGCTATAGGTTGGTGGCTCATTATCAAGGGCAAACGCGAGGCGCATAAGAAAACGATGATTGCTGCCGCTATCGCTGCGCTGCTGTTTTTTATTGTTTACGTATCGAGAACGTTGTTTGTGGGAAATACCTCATGGGGTGGACCGGATGAACTGAAGACAATTTATCAAGTGTTTTTGATCTTCCATATCGTTCTGGCAACCGTAGCTGCGGTATTCGGACTTACTACGTTAACTCTTGGTTTCAAGGCGAAGTATTCCAAGCACCGTAAGTGGGGCAGAGTGACATCGATAATTTGGTTTATCACAGCGATTACAGGCGTTATGGTGTACGTGCTGTTGTATGTTTTGTATCCAGGTGGACATACCAAGCCGGTGTGGGAAGTTATTTTGGGAGCGTAAAATAAGTGCTTGAATAGAGCACAGAGTTTAGTGCGTTGAGCGAATGAACAGCACTAGAGTAGCAGAACCGTAAATAGTTATGAAATAAGCCTATATATCTGCATGTTCCTGAGTAGGGATTGCGGGTGATGGGCTTATTTTGGTTTGTAGAGCTTCGGGATCTGTCCCGAAACTGAACGAAGTTAGCTCGAAAAAGACGCAATTAGGGAAAACCTCCCTGATAATGCACGAAATTAGCTAAAAAAGGCCATAATTAGGGAAATCCTCCCTGAAAGTGAATGGATTTAGCTCAATAACGGAGTAATAGCTGAATTTTTGGGGAGGATTTCCCTAAAAACTAATAATCTAAGCTCGGTTGGGCAGATTTTAGGGAGTTTTTCCCTAATGTTAATCCGCCCGGCAGTCGCCCATATCCCATACTTGAAACTGCACTAGCAGCCGAAACGGTATCCCACACCCGAAACCTGAACCAGTCAGCAGCCGAATCAGCACCCCGCCCCCGATACCGCACCATCCGCCATACCCGCCTCCCTCAACACACATCACACCAACACGTTGCATAGAAGCAAGAGTGAGCTCTTACTACTTCATTTCCAGAATGAATTATCTAATAAACTCCATTATCCCAGTTACATTCGCCCCGTAGCATTCTGCCTCAATTCCCCTTCATTGTATTTAATCTCAATAAATAAGCGTTACCTAACGTTTGAGAGTGTCTTCATAAGCTTGAAGTATGAGGTTGCCCAAACCTCCTATTTCTTTTGAATAATTTCCAGTTACAGGATTGACAATGAAAAACCAAGGTCATATACTGT
This sequence comes from Paenibacillus sp. FSL P2-0121, assembly GCF_037975345.1. Taxonomy (NCBI): domain Bacteria; kingdom Bacillati; phylum Bacillota; class Bacilli; order Caryophanales; family Paenibacillaceae; genus Paenibacillus; species Paenibacillus sp. FSL P2-0121. The sequence continues at coordinate 597,025 of NZ_CP150245.1, forward strand.
GTATATAGATATATACAGTAAGCACAGGGATATGAACACCTGCTTCTGCTAGACGCTGAAGACATTGTAAAGCGAGGTTAGCATTAATGAGAACATTAAAAGATTCATGGTTTATGTTGCGCTCTGATTTTCGCGGAGACAAATTAAAAATATTAGGGACCCTCGTAATAACAGTTGTTTTTATGAGTTATCTTGGTGGACTGACTAGCCTGATAGCAAATGATGTACTAGGTGAGCAGGATCGGACGATGCTAGCGGATTTCTTATTTCTCTCCTTTATCCCCTTATTGGGATTAACATTCTCTCGCCGCTCCATGAAATATTGGAGTGAAGACTCTTACACAAAAATGTTGGTTTACTTACGAACTTTACCGATCCCAGCTGCAGTAATATTATCGCGGAGGAAACTTCAGGGTGTGGGCTCCTTTACTCTAAATGGTACGTTATTCTTCGTTATTATTTACTTGTTAGGAGAGAATTTCCGGGCAGAACTGGCGGTTCCTTCGTATATAGCTTTTGCGATTACTTGGCTCGGCTTCGGATTCATGGTCTCAGGTCTATATATTTTTATTGAATATCTTTTTAGCGGCAAAGCTTATCTATGGCTAACATTGCTTATCGTAGTTTTATCGTGGGCAACATCGTTCTTAGTTACACTGGGCGGAGGCAGTTTGTTCTTATACAGTATCTCCTATTCGAAGGAGTGGGGGCTGTTATCTCCGATCATGTGGGGGTCACTTCTGCTGGGAACAATATCTGTGCAGTTATTCTCTAAATGGACTATACATCGGCTGAAAAGTCGCAATCTCATATAAAAAATCGGAAATGGCAAGGACTGCGCTCTAGCACGCTAGAGTGGAAGGCGAGGTGTAAATAATGTGGATACCGGTACAAATCAACGAAAATAGTGCAGAGCCCCTCTATCATCAAATAGAGACTCAGCTTAGATCATTAATCATTAGCGGAGTCATTACAGAAGGTACGCTGCTGCCCTCGATTCGTGAGTTCGCAGGAGATCTGAAATGCAGTGTAATTACCGTGCGGCGGGTATATCAGGATCTGGAGAACGAAGGTTTGCTGCGAACGCGACAAGGAACGGGTACCTTTGTATCCCATGTAGGTGACGGAGCCATGGAAGAATATAAACGTGAAACGGTTGGCAAAGCACTTGAGAGTGCAGTGGATATCGGCCGATCGGTACATTGCAGCAAGGATGAAATTGAACAGATTTTTATGGAGATTATAGAACGCAAGTATAGAGAAAAGGATTGAGAGGGGGCGCTTACTCATATGGTACAGATGGCTATAGAATTGCGGAATGTACTTAAACGGCGGCGAAACAAGACGATAGGGCCACTGACCCTGAATCTGCCTAAAGGATATATTACAGCTTTGGTAGGTCAGAATGGATCTGGCAAAAGTACGCTGCTGAATCTGCTGATGCAGCTGACTAATCCAGAGGAAGGCGAGATATATTGGTTCGAGAACAGGTATGATAGCGGGTTGTCTCTGGAGCTTCGTCAGACCATTGCCTATGTTCCTGAAACGTCAATTACTGAGGAGAACCACTGGAATGCAGAGGAGGCAGCTCGATTTCGGAAGTATTGGTATCCAAATTGGGACGATCAGTATTTTCACGAGCTGATGGATCGCTTTGAGGTTCCGTATCGTATGAGACTTTCGAAGATGTCTAAAGGGGAGCGCCGGAAATTCGAAATTGCTGTAGCACTTGCGGCACGGCCAAGTCTGCTGCTATTGGATGAACCTTCATCGGGTCTTGATCCTTTTGCCTGGAAGATTATGATCGAGACACTTCGTAAATATATGGATGAGCACAACGCAACGATTATCATCTCCACACACATTGTGGATGAGGTGCGACGGCTGGCGGATTATATCGTCCTTATGCATCGGGGAGAACTGCTGGGTATGGCTGAAAAAGACAGTCTGTTCGGTGCTTGGACCGAGGTTTGGGTGAATGCTGCGGATGAAGAGGAGCTTGCGGAGTTATCGGCTGAGTTGCCAGGAAGCTTGCACTTTACCATGGATACACCGGGTGTAGCTTCTTTTATCATAGAACAATTTTCTGAAAACGAGAAACGCATTCATGACTTGGGCGTAAAGGTTATCAAGAGCCGCAGTTTGGAGCTGGACGAAATATTAAGTTTATGGACACAGGGTCATCGTCCTATTCTAATTGACCACAAGAGAGGGGACTAGAGAAATGGAAGCCTTAAAGCTGGAAAGTGTAGTTAAGCAATATGGAGAAAAAACCGCAGTAAACGGAATTAACCTAACCGTAGGTAAAGGGGAAATTTACGGATTACTGGGGGCGAACGGCGCGGGGAAAACAACCACGATGCGTATGGTGCTCGGCCTAATCTACCCTGATGAGGGCAAGATTTTGTATAACGGAAAACCTTTCAACAGTGAACTGCAGCAACTTATGGGTTATCTGCCCGAAGAACGTGGACTATATCCTAAGGTGAAGATCAGCGATCAAATCGTTTACTTGGCCCGCCTGCGTGGGATGTCAGCTAGTGATGCAGATAAGAGCTTGCGCTATTGGCTGGATCGATTCGAGGTTCCGGATTATTACAATAAAAAAATAGAAGAGCTTTCCAAAGGAAATCAGCAAAAAATGGGCTTTATCGCCGCTGTCGTTCATAAGCCGCAGATTCTGATTCTAGATGAAGCTTTCAGCGGGCTGGATCCAGTAAACGTGGAGCTGCTGAAAGATACGGTCAAAGAATTACGTGATTCGGGAACAAGTATCCTCTTCTCTACGCACCGGATGGAGCATGTGGAAGAGCTATGCCGTAACATTACGATTCTCGATCGATCCAATACGGTCGTTCAAGGGGATATCCGCACGATCAAGAATGGCTACCCGCGGGAAGAAGTATTGCTGCGTACAGCTAATGAGGTAAAAGGTCTGGAGTCCATCGCAGGTGTTACAGCAGTTAAACGGCTGGAGCGTGGGTATCTGTTATCGATCAGTGAGATCGGTGCAGCACAGCGTATTTTACAGCAGGCGATAGCACAGGGTGAAGTGGAGCATTTTGAAATCAAGGAACCTACGTTAAACCAAATCTTTATCAGAGCGGTGGGTGAATCTAATGAATAAGATGGGGACAATTATCGGCTTTACCTTTAAAAATAAAGTTAGAACGAAATCATTTATGATTACTACTTTGATTCTAGTATTATTGCTCAGCATAGGGATGAATCTTCCCTATATCATCGATCAGTTTAAGGGTGATTCGGCCAAAAGTGAAGTTACTCAAATTGCTGTGATTGCTGAAGAGGGAAATCAGGTTGCAGAATTGTTGAAGGCTTATACTGCGCCAGAGGGCATGCCACAGGCTAAGATAGTACAATATGCTTCTGCGGAGGATGCCGAGTTAAAGAAAGCATTAGATGAAGAGACCGTAGAAGGTTATGTTACTTTTGCGGAACCTACTGGTGAAGGGCTTCCACCCGTTACTTATCATAGTAATGATGGGGAACTAAACGGAGATGTGCAAGTTTATCTCCAAAATGCACTTCAGCAAGCAAACACACAATTCATCGTTGGCGACAAGCTGACCTCTGAACAGATTGCTGCAATGTCAACGCCTGTGCAGATTACTACACAACAGCTTAACGCAGGCGGTGGCAGTGAAAGCTCTCAGGAGGACACTCCAGCCATTAACTACATTATCGTATATGCCATGCTTATGTTGTTCTTTATGTCCATTATGATGACAGGCAACATGATTGCCGCAGAGATAACTTCTGAGAAAAGCTCGCGGATTATGGAGATTCTGATTACAAGTGCCTCACCTTTAGCGCAAATGTTCGGTAAAGTTATCGGTGTTTTCCTAGTAGGAATATTGCAAATTGGGATCTTTGTCGCAGCGATCGTCGTCAATTTGACGCTCCCGCATAATGCGACTGTATTGGCTGATTTTGATCTCGATTTAGGCCAGCTCAATATTAACTTGCTGCTCTATGGATTTGTCTTGTACGTATTAGGTTACTTCCTCTATGCCTTGATGTATGCGGCTGTAGGTTCGATTGTCAGCCGTACGGAGGATCTCGGTCAGGCGGTAATGCCAATCATGATGTTAGGCTTCGTAGCGTTCTATGTTCCACTGTTCAGTATCTCCAATGCAGATACTCTAGTGGTTAAGATAGCGAGTTATGTGCCTTTCACCTCACCATTGACGATGCTGCTCCGAATTGGTGTCGGCGAGGTGGCGATCTGGCAAGTCATTGTATCGCTGCTGATCCTGCTTGTGACTACCTTCATCTTCGGATGGCTGGCAGCCAAGATCTATCGTACCGGCGTACTGATGTACGGCAAACGCCCAAGTATTAAAGAAATCAGAAAAGCAATGAAAGCTTACAAGATCTAAGAAGACCTCATATAACTTTTAAGGAGTGCTAATGATGTCTACAAGCGAACAATATACCATTATGCTTTTAATGAGTTCGGTATCGCTGGCTACGGTTAGTAGAATGCTTCCGGATGGCTCCACTTTTATGGATTTCGTTCAAGGCGTATTGACTGGTGTTGCTATAGTGGGGATGTTGGCAGGATTGTGGATGTACGGTAAGGCGCGTAAGAGTAAAGTGTAATAGTAGGAACTGAATTTTCGGGGGTATCCTAACAACCATTTATGGTTGTTGGGATATCCCCGTTTTTGAGTTGGCAATCTCTTTGTATACGAGCTGATATAGCTAACGGACCCAGCAGCACTTAAATGCAACAATCATCGAGATTTAGCAAGATATCGGACACTATAGTCGCTATTGGCATGAAAAATGGTGAATTAGTAGCTCTTTTAACCAAATAGTTGCACTGGAGTCCGATACTATGCTCAAAAGGCGATAAACGTGTAAGTAACGTCATCTGGGTCCGTAAGCCTTGGTGGAAGATGATTAGGGCTTGCTTTAAGACGATCCAAGACGTTCATCGCTCGAGATTTTTACTGGAGTCCGAACGCCGGCCATATTTGTGGAAAAGCTTCAATTAAAGGCTCCTGAGTCCGTTAGATGCTTCATGCGCTCAAAGATCGTTTGAATTCTAGTCAGAGACTAAATTATAGAAAGATTTGCGCTCGTTAGTACATCCGCTTGGGCGGTCATCTGCTCCCGTACAGCTCTAAGCTGTGCTTTCAATGCAGGAACACTTTTTTGCAGAATAATGCTTATTTGAGAAAGAGGCAGCTTTAAGCCGTACCACAATACCTTCACAAGCTGTTCCTCCCAAGGTAATGCCTTAGCCGATAGAAGCGAGCGCCGGGCAAAAGAATCAGCACACTGGCGAATACAAGTGCGGTAAGCGTGGATAGAGAATAACTGAGGATCGAATTCATCCTGACGATATATTTTATGAAGCTCTGTGAAGGTGCGTATAGTAACCTTGTCCGCCTCATTAGATTGTTCTAACAACATGGAACTAAGTACGTAGACTTCATTAGTATACTTTTGGACACACTCTGCAAATTTAGTACTGTAGGTGGACTCGGGAGGTAAGGGGTCAGGCATGGTGAAACACGATCCTTTCAGAATGAGAGATTTGCTTGAATCTATAATATAGAAAAGTAAGAGATTGATTTATTGATGAGATCAGCGGTGTCTGGTTCCGGGCAACTGTGTTTCTGCTGGGAGGTACTGGATAAAGCTTTGGAAGGTTTGTAGTAGAGCCGTTCACTTCTGGAATTGCTCCCCCCTGCTGCAACACTGTACAGACGCCCTTGCTGAATATGCCCTGCCAAGGATTTACCCTGGAGCTTGGCCTTTAAATCCTGCAAAGCACCCTGAACTAGCTCAAGCTTAACCTGCTCCCAATCTGAACCTTCGCGGCGGACCTTATCCAGCGCTTCCTCAAGACGGCAATGACAGATAGCCCGTAAAAAAGAACTCCATTTAATGAGATCGAAATTTTTGGTGTTGGCAGAGATCAGACAAGCCCCCCAGCTGCAACCTCCCTTACAGGTGAGTTTTAGAATACCATAACGGCAGCCTTCAGCCCCTTCCATTCCATAGTGGATAGGCTCGGGTTCATCCAATACAAATACTTCAATGCGGGATAGTCTGCGCTGGTCCATAGTAGGGTTCCTCCTTAGATTTCCAAAAGCTTTAAGTCTACATGATGAGTGACACTAGCCTTTTCTACACAAGCGAGCATTTCCATTTTATTCTCACAGACTGCGGTATGCTCTAGCCATAGTCGGAACTTCTCTTTCCGTATAACAGATAGATGTAAGGGAAAGGTGCTGCGGGATCTCAAGACATACCAACCGGCGCTTACATCTTTCCAAGGCTCCTTGAAGGCTGTAAACCACGGGAGTTTTTGGTGTGATGACCAATCCTGCTGCTGCTGTTGTTCTCGAATTTTTTTATATATCTCATATACAATCTTAGAGTCTAAACAGTCTTTACAAGAAGAAGGTGTGCTGAACTGGCGAAGGGCTTGGATCTGGTTCTGGCCAAATGCATAGCCTACAATGTACCTGTGATTATGTTCTTCGAACCACAAGGCCCCGAAACAAACGTAATTTAGACTTATCGGCTCAAGCAGCCCTTGATGTATCCCTAAATAATAGTGCTTCAAAACATTCACCCCATCCAGCGTGCTATCACCTAATAAGCTCAGGTAACGCAAAAACCGCAGCAAGAGGAGGACCTCTGCTGCGGTTTTGGATTACAGGCAGATATACCTGGGCCAAAGCGTGGCGGATCAAGGGTCTCTCTCTTTACGCTTACGAGGTTAGCTGTCGGATTCGGACGGTGAGAGTCGCCCTACCTATTGAGACTTATGCAGTCTCCTTTGGATTCACCCCAAGTAGGCCAGGTGGCCTGATGGTTCCCCCGTTCCCTGCGAATGCAGGAACTCAGCGTTGATTGTTTTTCATGAATTAGATTCAACCCGAATCATACTCTTTTCAAGATTTTCTGTAAAAAACGGAAAATGTTCTTTTAGAGCAATTTTAACCATATCCTGCCGACTACGACTGAAAAACGAGGTAAATAGGTATTTATGGCGTGTTATCGCGCCTCTTTCTCGCTCAGCCTCAGCTTCTTGCGTTTCTACCTATAATGGGAATTTGCAGTATTTTCGCTCTAAAAAGGTGAATAAAATCACATGGGTTATAGATAGCGATTAAACGCTCCAAACTCGAGTAAACAAGAGATATAGAGAGATTAGATATCAAGTAAGCGCTATCTAATGGGAAAATAGTTTTTAATTTGCATTATTTTGGCATCATTCAGGTTTTACAAGTCTTCGTGCATAAGAGTATGATTACTCCTGTTTCAACGACAATCGAATATTTGATCCGCTTAATTTCCGGTAAGGAAAGCGGGGGAACCAACAATCGGCAGCCGATGTGAGAGTCGGAAGCCGATTATGGGGTGAATCCTGTAGAGGGTGTGAGTGAGCTCGCATCTATACAGGTAGGGCGACTCTCACCGCCCGAATCCGACAGCTAACCTCGTAAGCGTATGGAGAGAGGATGAGTGCAATGTGACCGCTAGCGAGCCACAGAGGAGATCCTTTGTGGCTTTTTGCTGTGCTCTTAGAAGCAAAGCATTTATGGAGGCCTCCCCTAAGAGGTCGCTAAATTCATCATTAGCGGTATTTGTAAGGCAGCGTCTAATGACGTGACACAACCGAGCTTTAGGTTGTGCCCGAAAATGACGATAGGTCAACATCCTTTCGGAGATTTTCGTTGCCTCCTTGTTGTAAATGAGCAGGAGGAGAAAAAAAGATGACGGATCAGAATGAATATGTGCTTGTATGTGCGCCTACAAAGGCGGGAGAACATTTCATTAAACTTCTGAAGTTCAGGGGTATTAAGATGGCGGGATTAACCAACAATGTGGCTGAGAAAGCTTTACTTGAGGAGCTCGGGATTGAGCAGGTTATTCTAGTGGATACCCGCCATCAGAGCACTTGGTTTCGCCCATCGTTCCCGGTAGGCAGGGTATATCTGTTTGAGAGCAGCTTTCCGCTTTGCTGCCGCTATATTCAGATGTGCCGTACCTGGACGACACAGCCGATTTTTGTGATTACAAGTTCAATAAATCCTAGATTGGTCTATAAAAGACTTGGTGCGAGCTATGTAATCTATTCCCATAGTGGTGATGCTGATTTTCTAATCGATAGATCACCTCATCAAGGATAATGGAAGGAGTGCGGAAGATATGATGGATCTGTATATGGTGGCTTCGTTAGCTGTAATTTACGGGTTATTTTATGGCTTTATGCGCTGGTGCGCAGGTGTAGTTGAGGATACGGGGAGGGATAAGCTGTGATTCTAGTAATCGCTGTTACCCTACTGTTGTTTATATATCTGGTTTACGCGTTGATTCATCCTGAGAAATTTTAAGGAGGGGCATTCATGGGCATTTTGCAAATAGTCGTCGTAATTGTAATTCTCATCTTGCTGGTCAAGCCGATGGGAACGTATTTATATCATGTATTTTCTAACGAACCGAATCGTACGGATCGCTGGTTTGCAGGCACAGAGAAAGGTATTTATAAGCTGATCGGCCTGAAAAAACGGGACGGAATGTCCTGGAAGAAGTATGCACTCAGCTTTGTTTTAACTAATATCGTACTGGTTGCTTTCAGTTATATTTTTCTAAGATTACAGCGGGGATTGCCGCTGAACCCGAATGGAATTGCCGATATGGAACAGACGCTTTCATTCAATACGGTGATCAGCTTTATGACCAATACGAACCTGCAGCATTATAGCGGGGAGACGGGACTATCGTATTTTTCACAAATGGCAGTCATCACGATGATGATGTTCACGTCTGCAGCGAGCGGATTTTCTGTTGCGGTTGCTTTTGTCAGAGGGATTACAGGACAGAAATCAGTCGGGAACTTTTTCGAGGACTTCGTAAAAGCACATATTCGTGTATTCATTCCATTAGCTCTGCTAGTTTCATTGGTGCTGGTAGGATTGCATGTGCCACAAACGCTCAAGCCATCGCTTGAGGTCACTACACTCGAAGGGCAGACGCAACAAATCGCTATCGGTCCAGTCGCTTCTTTGGAATCAATTAAACACTTAGGTACGAATGGTGGCGGCTTCTTCGGAGCCAATTCAGCGCATCCTTTTGAGAACCCTAATCCACTTACGAACGTTCTGGAGATTCTCTCTATGTGGATGCTGCCAGCCTCTCTGCCATATATGTACGGATTGTTCGCTAAGAACAAACGTCAGGGCTGGGTGATTTTCACAGCAATGATGACCTTGTTCGTACTACTGCTGGGATTGAATTATTATGCGGAAACCAAAGGCAATCCAGCTATCAATGCGCTGGGGATCGAGTCTTCGCAAGGCAGCATGGAAGGTAAAGAGGTGCGTTTTGGTATCCCGCAATCTTCGCTGTTCACTTCGGTAACAACGGCAGCTACGACAGGTAGTGTTAACAATATGCATGATACGCTGACACCGCTGGGTGGCATTACCCCTCTGGCCCTAATGATGCTCAACAACGTCTTCGGGGGAAAAGGTGTCGGACTAATCAATATGCTGATGTATGCCATCATGGGTGTCTTCTTATGTGGACTAATGGTTGGCAGAACACCAGAGTTTCTCGGGCGAAAGATAGAAGCCAAGGAGATGAAGCTAATTGCGATTGCTATCCTTGTGCATCCGTTCATTATCCTTGTACCAACAGCAGGTGCGTTCTTAACGGACTTGGGCAACGGTGCCATCACGAATCCCGGATTCCATGGACTTAGCCAAGTGTTATATGAATATGTCTCTTCTGCCGCGAACAATGGTTCAGGATTTGAAGGGCTTGCGGACAACACCACCTTTTGGAATGTTACAACCGGGATCGTAATGCTGCTTGGCCGTTATGTCTCTATAATCGCGATGCTGGCAGTTGCAGGCTCACTGATCCAGAAGAAGCCAGTTCCTGAGACGATTGGCACATTCCGCACAGACAATGGTCTGTTCACCGGAATTCTGATTGGTACCGTTGTAATTATCGGGGCTCTGACGTTTCTGCCAGTCATTGTGCTCGGCCCGATTGCAGAATATTTGACCTTACGGTAGGAAGAGGGAGAACAAGATGAGTACTGTAAAAAGAAAAAAGCTGCTGACGGGACCCATACTCCTAAGCGCTGTAAAGGATAGCTTTATTAAGCTTAACCCGGTGACGTTAATTAAAAATCCGGTCATGTTCGTAGTCGAAATCGGTACGATTATTGTATTGCTTATGGTACTGGCCCCCGGATATTTTAATGCAGAGAAATCGGTAGGCTTCAATATCACAGTGTTGTTCATTCTGCTATTCACAGTGCTGTTTGCCAACTTCGCTGAAGCGCTGGCTGAAGGCCGCGGGAAAGCCCAGGCGGATTCACTCAAGAAAACGAAACAGGATATCACAGCTAACAAACTCGTTGGAGGGTCTGTGAAGACCGTTTCTTCTTCCGAGCTTCGTAAAGGAGATATTGTCATCGTCAGTCAGGGAGAACTTATCCCTGGCGATGGTGAAGTAATTGAAGGGCTGGCCTCCGTAGATGAATCTGCAATTACAGGTGAATCTGCACCTGTTATTAAGGAAGCCGGCGGAGATTTTGGCTCAGTCACAGGCGGCACCCGGGTAGTCAGTGATGAGATTAAAGTCAAAATTACCAGTGATCCCGGTGAGTCATTCCTGGATCGGATGATCTCCCTCGTTGAAGGGGCGAAACGTCAAAAGACACCCAATGAAATTGCACTAAATACACTCTTGATCAGTCTGACGTTGATTTTCCTGATTGTAGTAGTGACCTTGCGGCCAATTGCGACTTATCTGGGCGTTGATCTAGATATTCCTGTTATGATCGCCTTGCTGGTCTGTCTGATCCCGACCACAATCGGGGGACTGCTCTCCGCTATCGGGATAGCAGGGATGGACCGCGTCACACAGTTTAATGTCCTTGCTATGTCAGGGAAGGCCGTTGAAGCTGCCGGCGACATTAATACAATGATTCTAGATAAGACAGGTACGATTACTTTCGGAAACCGGATGGCGAGTGATTTTGTGCCTGTTGGAGATGAAACGGAAGCTGAGCTTACGGCTTGGGCAGCTATTAGTTCGCTAAAGGATGAGACTCCGGAAGGACGTTCGGTTATTGAGCTGGCTAAGAAGCTGGAGCGCAGCTATGACAGCAAACTTGCTGAAGGCGGAGAGTTCGTAGAGTTTAAGGCTGAGACCCGGATGAGTGGTATAGATCTACTTGATGGACGATCTGTTCGTAAAGGGGCAGTCGATTCCGTGAAGAAATGGGTACAGTCGAAGGGCGGAGTCATTCCCGCGAACCTCGACAGTAATTCCGATGCTATCGCTCGGATGGGGGGGACCCCGCTTGCTGTTGCGGTAGACAACCGGATTTATGGACTTATTTACTTAAAGGATACGGTTAAGCCAGGGATGAAAGAGCGGTTTGATGAGCTGCGAAAAATGGGAATCAAGACTATCATGTGTACAGGGGACAATCCGCTGACCGCAGCTACTATTGCCCGTGAAGCAGGGGTAGATGATTTTATTGCAGAGAGTACACCTGAGGATAAAATAGCGGTTATCCGCCGTGAGCAGAACGAAGGCAAGCTGGTGGCAATGACTGGTGATGGTACGAATGACGCACCTGCCCTTGCCCAAGCTGATGTGGGCTTAGCGATGAACAGTGGGACTACAGCCGCTAAGGAAGCAGCAAACATGGTTGATCTGGACTCCGATCCCTCGAAGATCATTGAGGTTGTAGCTATTGGTAAACAGCTACTGATGACGCGGGGCGCGTTGACAACGTTCAGTATTGCGAATGATATCGCTAAATACTTCGCAATTATTCCGGCAATGTTCATGCTCGCTATTCCTGAAATGGAAGCCCTGAATGTCATGGGATTGGGTTCACCTAGCTCGGCAATTATATCTGCATTAATATTTAATGCGATTATTATTCCGCTGCTGATCCCATTGGCTATGAAAGGTGTCTCGTATAAAGCGATGAGTTCTACGAAGCTGCTGGGACGTAATATTTTTATCTATGGTTTAGGTGGAGTAGTCGTTCCTTTTGCGGGCATCAAACTTATTGATTTGCTCGTAAGTGTATGGATATAACAACGGATTGACTAATCATTGAAAGGGTGAAAGCATCGTGAATAACAGAAAATCGATTGCGGACGCTGAAGAACAGTTGTCATCATCGAAGGGTGCTAATTTCTTTATTATATTACGGCTATGTCTAGTGTTTGTTGTTCTTTGCGGAGTGATTTATCCTCTGACTACTACAGCGATTGCTCAAGTTCTGATGCCATCGCAAGCAAACGGCAGTCAGCTGAAGAATGACGCTGGAGTAGTTGTGGGCTCAGAACTCATCGGGCAAAGCTTTACGGACCCGGCATTATTCCATGGCCGTGTATCCAGCATTGATTATAAAGCGGAAGCTTCAGGCTCCAATAACTACGGCCCATCCAACCTGGATATGCTGCAGCGGACGAAGGATTCCATTACACAGTGGCAGCTGGATAATCCGGATGTGCCTGTAAACAAGCTGCCGGTTGATTTAGTAACCAACTCAGGTTCAGGTCTTGATCCGCATATCACTCCTGCGTCAGCAATCGTGCAGATTCCCCGGATCAGTAATTTGACCGGGATTCCAGCTACGCAGCTGGAAGAGCTAGTGAATAAGCAGACCGAAGGTCGCGATCTAGGACTGTTTGGTGAAAAGCGGATAAATGTTCTGAAGCTGAACATGGAGCTGCAGAAATTAACGAACAAATAAATATAGCTAATATCCCTGCCCGATTGTTCAAACTGGGTCAGGGATATCTTGCTTTCTGGCATAGAAGAGTGAATGGATGAACGGGTTATTAAGGAGTGGTCTTGATGGGAACATATCGGAGGAAGACGCCGGAGGAACTGCTGCTCTCTATTTATGAGCTGCATCGTGGACGCCTGAAGATCTATATAGGTCCGGTCAGTGGATCAGGCAAGACCTATCAGATGCTGCGTGAGGGTCAGGCGCTGAAAGCACAGGGCATCGATGTTGTAATCTGTGCGGTTTCAACCAACCAGAGTCCAGAAACAAGGGATCAGCTGGGTGACTTGGAACGGATTCCAAGTATTCATTGGTTTCAGAAGGAGATCGAGAAGAAGGATCTGGACGTGGAGGCCATTGTGGCACGTAATCCAGAGGTTGTACTGACCGATGGATTGGCTCATCATAATCGCGAGGGTGCGGAGAGATCAACTAGGCTGGAGGATATCAAATATTTATTGGGCTGTGGAATTAGTGTCATCACAACTGTAAACGTATACGAGCTGGAGGGCGCAGCAGATCTTGCGCGGAAGTGGACGGGGATTGAGGTGGAATATTCCTTGCCTGCGGAAGTGCTCACCCTTGCAGATGATATCGTTCTAATTGATGTGACTCCGGAAAAGATACTTCAACGTTTGTCCGAAGGACATTTGGGCAAGAAGCAGCGGACTTCGCTTTTTAACAAAGGGAATCTAAGCAAGCTGCGGGAGCTGGCGCTGAGAATGGTTGCGGAGGATGTTAATGGTTCGCTGGAGAAGCATCGGGAGGAGCAAGGATTGCTGGGGGCTTCGGGGATTGCCGAAAAAGTGTTGGTGTCCGCACAGTATTATTGGAATGGCTCGATTCATATCCGCCGTGGGCAGCAAATCGCTAAACGGTTAAACGGAGATCTGGCGGTGGTATCCTTCTGGAAGCAGGGCCTGACGCCCTCTAAGGAAGCAGCAACCTTCAAGCGATCCCTATGGAAGCTGACTGAGAAGATTGGGGCCTCGATGGAGGAGATTTCTTTTCGCTCGAAGAGGGAGATTCCGGGACTTCTAGTGAAATACGCTATCCAGCATAATATTACCCGTATCGTTATGGGTCACTCTAAGCAAACGGCGTGGCAGGAGCTGTGGAAGGGTTCGATTGCTAACTCATTGTTAAAGCAAATCCGCGGAGTAGATGTGTTTTTCGTGGCTGATCGTGCTGAGCGTGAGGGAGAACGTGTTCTTCCTACCCGGCAGAGCCGAAATGAGCGGAAAGCTGATGCTTATCACAGATTAAGCACTCAGGAAGTAAAGGATAAAATCGATGCGATTCGTGGGGGCACATTTAAAGTGTACATTGGTGCTGCTCCCGGGGTGGGCAAGACTTATAAGATGCTGCGAGAAGGAAATGATCTCTTAAAGAGAGGGATCGATGTTGTTATTGGACTACTAGAAACGCATGGACGTAAAGAAACGCTTGAACAGATCGGTGAGCTGGAGATCCTTCCGCGACTGAGCATTGACTATCGGGGGGCTGTCCTTGAGGAAATGGATACGGCAGCTATTATTAAGCGTAATCCGGAGGTCGTACTGGTAGATGAACTGGCACATACCAATATGCCGGGCAGCAAGCATAAGAAGCGGTATATGGATGTTATGGAGTTATTGGATGCGGGGATCTCTGTAATCTCCACTGTGAATGTTCAGCATTTAGAAAGCTTGAATGATGCAGTAGAACAAATTACCGGAGTTAGAGTTAGAGAGACTTTCCCGGACAGCATTCTGCAACGGGCCGACGAAGTTGAACTTATCGATGTATCCCCCAAAACACTGCAAGAGCGGATGAAGGATGGAAAAATATATGCGATGACCAAAGTGGATCAGGCGCTGGGGGCTTTTTTCAAAATCGGCAATCTAATCGCCCTCCGTGAACTGGCGCTGCGGGAAATTGCTGATGATGTGGATGAACGTCTGGAGGCCTGGGAACGTGTCGGGTCGCTGCGGGGACCTTGGCGGCGGCAGGAAGTGATCTATGTGTGCATCACCTTAGGAGATCATGCGGAACGTCTGATTCGGCGCGGTTTTAGGATTGCCTATCGTCTAAAAGCTTGCTGGTATGTTACGTACGTACAGGAATATAAGCAGAGCGGGCCTTCTTACGATAAACGAATTAATGATTTGAAAGAATTGACGGAACGACTGGGTGGAACGTTTAAGATGATTCCTAACGTGCTCCCGGCACGAGTGTCTTCCTTGCTGCTTGAAAGGTCTCAAGCCTTACAGAGCACACAGATTATTATCGGCCAGTCCCAACGCTCATGGGTGCGCAAATGGCTACGCGGGGATGTCACTAAACAGATTTTGCGTTCGGCCAGAAATGTAGATGTACTGGTCGTGGCAAATCTTATGCGTGAGGAACCCTAAGCTTTAGAACAATGAAAAAAAGGGATTCCTTGCCGAGTGGCTGCTGGAATCCCCTTTTTTGTAAGCATATATCAAGTGCTAAATAATTAAACGGATGAATTACTGAGCAGCTTCGAGAAGTGCTTTCAGCTCGGGAAGATTGAATCCTTTGGTGGCGTGATCCCCTGCTACAGTAACAGGAACACCCATGAAACCAAGCTTTTCGACTTCCTCTTGATAGACGGTGCTAGTCATAACATCTCTTACTTCAAAAGGGATACCTTGCTCCGTAAGATATTGTTTGACCAGATTACAGTCGCTGCAGCCTGCTGTTGAATAAACAATCACTTGCTGGCTCATTGGTTCACAGCCTCTTTGATAGCATCTCTTGTGATCTTCCAGTGGGAAGTGTTCCAGCGGACCTCATTATCCTCAAGCAGGAAGAGCTGTGGAGATTCATGCTTAATCCCGAAATCCTCGGCAATTTGATTGGAAACTGGACGATCCTCGATGACTAGAACTACTGCTGCTGCAGTATCCGCATCCTTTAGATAAGCCTGGAATTCTTCATTAGCTTTGGCGCTAATCGGGCAGGTAGTGCTGTGTTTGAACAGCAGCTTCTTGCCAGGTTTAGCCACATACTGCTCAAGATCTTCCAATGTATGAAGTTGTTGAATAGACATAGATATCACCCTCCTGGGATCGTTATTTTACTAACCATTGTGTTGTTAACAACCTGTAATCATGATTGTAACATATATTAAATTTAAAACAAAAAGGATTCTGGAGCAGCTAATCCAAGGATGACTAAACCCTCATTTTAGTGCGTTGAAAAAAAGAGGACGGCATGCTAAGGTGAAAGGAAGACAACTTGCTTCAATAATCCTTACTAGGTAGGAGTGTTGATAAGAATGAACAGAGTTGCATGTGTGACTGGAGCTGATCGGGGTCTCGGATTGTCTCTTGTGCACTCTCTTTTAGAGAAACAGTTCTCAGTATTTGCTGGACAATACATGAGAGATACAGATGAATTGAAAGCGCTTAAAGAGGAGTATCCGGAACAGCTGGAACTTATTCCACTCGATATTGGTAGTAAGGACAGTGTAAAGCAGGCAGCAAGGGCTATCGCCAGCAGAACTGGGCATGTTGATATTCTTATTAATAATGCCGGAATTATTCATTCCGCAGATGATGCTACGATGCTGGTGGATATGGATGATGAGGGCATGGCGGAGATTTATAATGTGAATACGCTAGGCGCGTTGAGAGTCAGCAATGCACTTATGGGACTTTTATTGCAAAGTAAGGATAAATTGATTGTTAATATTTCTTCGGAAGCGGGCAGCATTGGCAGAAATAAACGTATTAATATGTACGGCTACTGCATGTCTAAGGCGGCTCTCAATATGCAATCCTCCCTGATGCACAATCATCTAAAGACGCTTGGGGGTCAAGTGATGGTGTTTCACCCCGGCTGGATGAAGACTTATATGCATGGCGAAAAAAATGAGCAAGCGGATATTTCATCCGATGTGTCTGCAGACCAGATTATAAGTCAGGTTATGGAGTATAAAAAGCATCTAGGGGATGAGCCGGCCTATCTTGATGTGGATGGAAATACATGGCCTTGGTAGATGGTCTTCCCGTAATCAAAAAAGTACACGAAGAAAGGCGATGATAGGATGTCTACACTAAAAGCACTGGCACTCGGAAGTTATTCGGAGGTTAAATATCACCCATTTGCGGGAGTAGACCGGGAGATTGAGCAGATCCTTGCCAATGACCTGCAGGTATTCTCCTCGGAGGATTATGGGCTGCTTAATAAAGAAACATTATCTGATTACAAGCTGGTAATCTCCTATACCGAATTCTCCGATGATAAAATACCGGCGGAACAAAGCAGCGCATTGCTCTCCTATGTGGCTAACGGTGGTGGATTACTAGTGGTACATAACGGAATCTCCTTACAGCGTAATCAGGAGCTAGGCGCTATGCTGGGAGCGCATTTCACTCATCATCCAGAATTCACTTCGCTCCAGATGTCCATACCGGCACGGGAGCATCCCATTATGCAGGGGATCGAAGAATTTGTGATCGATGATGAGCCTTATTATTTTGAGCAGCATCCCTATTTCGAAACAACTGTGCTTATGGAATATCCTCATGATGGGGCAATGAGGCAGGCGGCTTGGTGCCATGAATTTGGTCTAGGCCGGGTTGTTTATTTAATGCCTGGTCATCATTTGCCGTCATTTTCCGTAGAGCCCTTTCGCCAGATGATTCTTAGAGGTGGACTTTGGGCGGCAGGATTATTGTAGGATATAAGCGGATATACCTGTTGTAACATAAAACACGAGTCCAACTGCGGGTTAGCTGCGGTTGGATTTTTTTTGTTGACTCTAACATTGGTGTCAGGGTTTATACTGGTGTAGAACAATTCTCATGAACCCCGGGGAGAATGCTATGAAAATAGGTGAGCTTGCTAAACTGACGGGCGTAAGCGTCCGTTCACTTCGTTACTATGAGAGTCAAGGATTAATCTCGCCGATCCGTCAGGCCAACGGATATCGGGAGTATTCTTCACTTGCTGTAGAGACGGTAGAAACGATTAAACTATATTTGAACCTGGGTCTGTCGACAGAGCAGATCGCGGGCTTTCTACATTGTGTCTTGAAGAACAAAGAAGCTTTCTGCGCAGAAGTGATGCCACTATACCGCAGTAAATTGGAAGATATTGAACGTCAGCTTGTAGAGCTGAATCAGATCAAGAGGAATTTGGAAGAACGAATGGCATCTATTCTGCAGGAGCAGGATGAGAGCAAGTTGGGAACGTGTCCACTGGAGAACTTGGAATAGTACTGCTGGTGTTGAAAAATATGAGGAGGAATGGCAAATGTCTATTATAAATGCCGATAGTGCGGATTGGGTGCGGTCAGAAATACGTGGTGGAGGAACGGTACTGGTGGATTATGGTGCGCCATGGTGCACCCCTTGTAAGGTGCTGCTGCCTGTTCTGGAAGATCTTCACCAGGAATATGGAGACGATGTTTCTATTGTTAAGGTGAATTGTGATGAACTGCCGGATTTGGCTGGAGAAGCGGGTGTTATGGGGATGCCTACAGTCATTGTATATAAAGAGGGGCAGCCCGTGGAAAAGCTGGTCGGTCTGCGTCCGAAAGCAGCCTACCAAGGCATACTGAACAAGGTTCTTCAAGCATAAGGCGATAATTTTAAAGATGAAATTAGGGAGACTCCATATTGTGGGGTCTTTTTTGCGTGCATGATTTACCCATCTTCGGTAAAAAATACGAACACAGTTATAAAGGAGGTGATGAGGGTGTGGAATATTATTCTAGAGATAATTCCTAAATGGAGTGTGATTTTCCAAGCTATTATGATCTTTTTCGTTCCGTTTATTCTAATCCGGATGATGAGTTGGGCTAATGTAAAGGAAGATACGATAAGTACTAGAGCAAAAAAAGCTGCCGGCAGCATAGGTGGTGGGGTTCCTTACGGAGAAGCATCTCTAGGTTCTAGCAATACGAAAAAGGTTACTAAGGCGGACGATTCCGTTGGAATCAGTGAAGAATCTCCTACAGGAGCAAGCTATAGCGGTCAATTTCGGGAGGATTTGCAAAGATTTAAAGAGATGAGCACAGATATGCATGATGTGAGTTTTCGGGAGTTGCGTATCGGAGGTATAAAGCTGCAAGCGGCCCTTATATTTGTAGATGGACTGACAGATAAAGATAAAATGGATCGGAATATTCTGAAGCCTTTAATGGATGCCTATAAGGTTTTTAAGGATCCCCATACGATACCGGAAGCAAAGGATCTAAAAGATATTCTCATTCATGAGATCGTGCTTATTTCGGAAGTTGAGTTTACGGATAATGTGAAGCTCTCCCTTCAAAAGGTATTGTTCGGCTCTGTAGTGCTGTTAGTAGAAGGGATACCGGAGGCTATTGTGCTCAGCACCCCGAAGGGGAACACAAGAGGGATAGAGGAGCCTGAATCAGAAGCTGTCTTGCGGGGATCTCGAAGCGGATTTAATGAGACGTTAAGTGATAACACGGCATTACTGCGCCGACATGGGCAGAGCACAGAGCTAGCCATGATTTCTTTTACTGTAGGAAAGAGGATGAAGAAGGATCTGGTTCTAACTTATATCAAAGATATCGCGAATGATGAACTTGTCGAAGAAGTCAAACGAAGAATTAGGACGATTGATATAGATGATGTGCAAGAATCTGGTTATGTGGAGCAATTAATCGAAGATAATAGCTTCACGCCATTCCAGCAGATTCAGAATACGGAAAGACCTGACCGCGTAATGGCAGCGTTATTGGAAGGGAGAGTAGCTATCCTGCTGGATGGCACACCCTTTGCCTTGATCATGCCCGTGTCCTTCGGGATGCTGTTGCAATCCCCAGAGGATTATTACGATCGGTGGATGGTGGGGTCGTTGGTGCGCTTACTGCGTTTTCTCGCCGCATTGATATCAATGTTTGCACCGGCACTATATATTTCCTTCCTCTCCTTTCAGCCGGGATTGATTCCGACAAAGTTGGCCATTTCAATCATCAGCTCCCGCCAAGGTGTACCTTTTTCGGTATTAATCGAAGCTTTGATCATGGAGACCTCAATCGAAATATTACGGGAGGCTGGACTCCGGCTGCCTAAACCTATCGGTCCCGCGATGGGGATTGTTGGCGGTCTAATCATCGGCCAAGCCGCGGTAGAAGCGGGAATTGTGAGTCCAATTCTAGTCATCGTTGTTTCAGTTACAGCAATCTCCTCCTTCACCATCCCTATGTATAGTGCGGGAATGACGCTGCGTATGCTCCGTTTTATAGCGATGTTTTCTGCAGCAGTCTTTGGATTATATGGAGTTGTGTTATTTTTCCTTTTCCTGAGTGCCCATTTAATCAAGCTAAAAAGCTTCGGCATGCCTTATCTTGGCATGTTTATACCTTATAAGATTAAGGATTGGAAAGATTTTATATTCCGTATGCCACTGCAATTTCTAACAGGCCGCCCTACGCTGTTGAAGCCGAAGGACCCCCGACGCAAAGGGTGAGAGATCGAAGTAAAGGAGGAAGCGAATATGAGTACCGAGGTGAAGGACCGAATTACTGCTGTTCAAGCGACGATCATATTAGCCAATTATACTATTGCGGCAGGGATACTTACACTTCCTCGGACGATTGTAGAGGCTAGTGAAACTCCAGACGTGTGGATCTCCGTTTTTTTAGGGGGAGTAATTACCTTTTTAACAGGTTTAATTATAGTGAAACTTAGCCAACGGTTTCCAGGTCAAACTATTTTTCAATTTAGCGGGAAAATCATTGGCAAGCCACTTGGAGTGATGCTCTCTATATTAGTGATTGTTTATTTTCTGTGTATAGCCAGTTTTGAAGCACGTTCCGTACAGGAAGTGACCTCTTTTTTTCTGTTGGAGGGAACCCCTCCTTGGGCTATTGTTGCTGTGTTTATTTGGATAGCCTTCTATTTATGCAGAGGAGGACTTAATGCTATCACTAGCATGTGTAGGTTGATTGTTCCGATTACTTGGACAGTTTTTGTTGGAGTATGCTTGCTTAGTATTGAAGTTTTCGATATCGATAATTTGCGGCCTTTCCTTGGAGATGGTTTAGGACCGGTATGGAAGGGCATCAGGCCAACCATTCTGACTTTTACTGCTGGTGAAGCGATGCTGTTCGTTGTTGCTTTTATGGATAAGCCACAAAAAGCAGTAAAGGTAATTATTGCTGGATCATGTATATCAACGTTCTTTTATCTTTTAGCTGTTGTAATGACTATTGGTGCGTTTTCTATAGATGGAGTGGTCACAAGAACTTGGCCATTTCTTGATCTAGTGAGAAGCTTTGAGGTGAATTATCTTATTTTTGAGAGGTTTGAATCGCTGCTACTGGTAATTTGGATTATGCAAATTTTCTGCACCTTCTGTATCACTATTTATGCTGCTGCTTTGGGAGTTTCTCAAATATTTCATAAACGATTTAATAGCTGCTTATTGGCTATACTTCCAGTAGCCTATGTAGTTTCCAGAATGCCACCAAATGTGAATGCTCTATTTGCATTAGGAACAGTCGTAGGTAATTGGATGATCGTTTTATTTGGATTAATTCCATTGCCGCTGTTGATCATCGCACATTTCCGGAGGGCGGCTTCATGAAAAAATGGAGAGTGTCGATTACATTTCTTATATTATGTACTTTGTTGACTGGCTGCTGGAGCAGCACACCTGTTGAGGAGTTAAGTATGGAGATTGGTGTTGCCCTGGACAGTGCGGAGGAGACAGGGGATGAGGAGGCAACACAGCAAGGAGGTGGGGGAAATCCCATGCCTGCCCAAATAATGAGTACCTATCAGTTTACGATTCCTCAAGGCTCAGGAGGGTCAGGTATGAAGTCTGGGGCTTCCCCATCCTCAACCAGAAATTACTATAACATGAGTGAAGTAAGTGATTCGATGTTTGAAGCATTACGGGCACTTTCACTGCGTACTAGACGTACTCCAATCGGACATCACCTTAAGGTCATTGTGATCGGTGAGAAGCTTGCACGCTCTACCAAGTTTTCTGAGTTAATTGATTTCTTTAGCAGGGATAACGATATCCGTCCCAGTGTTCTACTATATGTCAGCAAGGGAAAAGCCAGAGATGTATTGGAAAATGCGCTGCCGGGCCAAACCCCGTCATTTGTATTAGAGGGGATTTTTGTGAATAGAAGTCGGAGCACGAGGATATGGGAGCCGGTTTCAATAGCTAAAGTGGCGGGTCCTTTGCATGGTAAAAGAAGTTTCATGTTGCAGAATGTAATTTCTTTAGAAAAAGAGAAGGAGACAAAGCTGGATGGAGCAGGCGTAATTAAAGGGAAAACGGGAAAGCTCGTTGGTTTTTTAGATGCATCGGAGCTGGAAGGTATGGTTTGGCTGACTGGAAAGGGAGAGGGGGGTGCTCTCAAAGCATACGACCCGTCTAATAATAAGCTCATTACCTATGAAATCAAATCTCTGGGTAGTAAGTATAAAGCTAATGTGAAGGATGGGAAGATCTCTTTTCATGTGAAAATAGAATCTACGGGGAGATATGGTGAGGCTTTTGCCAAGAGTGCAAAGAAGTTACATGACGGCATTGTAAAGGAGGATAAAGCAGTGCTAGAGAAGCATGTCTTAGACATGCTTCAGGTCACTGTGAAAAAAATGCAGAAGGAGCTGCATACAGAGGTTGCAGGTTTCGGCAACGCTTTGCGTATTCAACATCCAGCCGTATGGCGGAGCGTAGAGGATAACTGGGATGAAACCTTTAGTGAGATTCCGATTACCTATGAAGTGAAACTAAATATTGAAGAGTATGGTGCATCAGATACATCGGCTGAATAGAAAGGACCATTTGCAATTTACTTCGTTTGTGTCTGGATAGGAATGACATCATTATGATGCAGTGCATCGAGCACTTCATCCTTTAATTGCGACGTGAAGGCATTCCATGCTTTTTTACCGATGTCCAGCTCTTCACGTCCAATAGCATTCAGTGTTTCCAGCCATAGACGTTTGTCGTTAATCAGCCCAAGTTGATCTTGAATCTCCTTATAGATCTCCTCATGCGCATGAAATTTCTGATTTAACGCAAAATCGGCCGCACTCGCGGTATAACGAAGTTCCTTAGCAGCGATTCTTAGCTGGTGCAAAGCGTCGAAGGCTTCTTTAGATTCGGCATTGTCTTCATGGAAAATAGCTTTACAGGTTTTTTTCTTCTGCTCATAAGCGATCTCAAGCTCACGCATAACAACGTTAACATTCTTTTTGGCGGCTAGGGCTTCAAGCTGCTCGCTTAGGAAGGTCTTCCACTTTTCCTCGAGGTCTTCATTGATTAGTTCAGGCAGCTCCTTAGCGAGCTTCTTGCGGTAAGTTTTGCGCTTGTCCTTTTGGTAAGCAATCACTGCCTTTAACAGGTCTGCAGTTTTGGAATCTCCGTTCTCCTTCGCTTGCTTGCGCTTGTTCTTGAAAGATTCTATTAGAACATCTGCATCTCTCACTTTACCTAATCTCTTTTGCGCTTTTTTGAAAATAGGGTACAGGCCTGAAGTGTGCCGCGGATCAAGAATGGATAATAGACTTAGCAGCTTACGGCAGTTCACTCTTGCCTGGTGGATATCTTCATCCGCGAATTTATTTAATGCGTCATGGCTGTAATCCCAAAAGTTGATATAAAGGTGGTTAAGGGCTTGTTCCCATTGCTTTGTTTTGGTTAGCTGTCGTTCTTTGGTCAGCTTGTCTCCTGTCATGCAGCATCACTCCTTAACGTTTGGGATAGCATGAATTTAGGTCTTCCCCTATTATGCTCTGGGGCAAGTCCATTTACTATAAGAATAGCGTTATCATAACCTCATTTCAATTCTCTACTCACAGCATGGAGACAGATCGGTTACAATATTACTATCATTATTTATACGGATAGGCTTGGATCTTTAGCTGGTAGAGAATAGCAGGTCTCGTGGCTCATATTCGGGAAAGAGGGGCTTTGGTGGATACTCGTGAGTATGATTCAATATTTAGTAAACTTCCTTCAGAAATGGGGCTCTTTCAACATCTGAGTGCAAGGGATGAGAGCAAAGGTATAGAAGTAGATAGTTTAGAGGATATGCTGGTCCCATTCGCTTTTGAGGAAACCTTATGCCGGGATGTTGGAGCGGGACTTATACCTCCTAGCTTACATCTGTGGAGTCATTCTGGTGGTGTGGCACTTGGACTTCGGGACAGTAAGCTACCGTGTGCAGCTCAGGCGATGCTTACGCTTGAGGCGCAAGGGATTAGAACAGCGGTTAGGCATTCCGGCGGGGCTGCGGTGCCTCTGGATGCAGGGATCATTAATGTTTCTCTAGTTCTGCCCAAAGGACGTGGAAGGCTGGACTTTCATGATGACTTTAAGCTCTTGGCTGCTTTGATCACGGAAGCGGTTGCTATAAGTCATCCACAGGCTGCGGCGCAAATTGAGGCTGGTGAGATTGTTGGTTCTTACTGCCCTGGTGATTTCGATCTGGCCATTGGTGGCCGGAAGTTTTGTGGTATTGCTCAGCGTAGGCAGAACAATGCTTATTTTGTACATGCATTTGTTGTAGTTTCTGGCTCGGGACAAGAACGCGGTGAACAAATCCGCGATTTCTATGCGCGAGCCTCCGGAGGAGACTCCTCATTAGCTTATCCACGGGTTCGTCCAGAGACGATTGCTGGACTGGGTGAACTCGGTGGACCTGAAGTGGCGAAAGTGTTTGTGGAGGGGATTATTCAGGCTTTAATTCGTCGTGGGGTCTCTCTTAGAGCATCCCGCATTTTGCAGCAAGAGACAGGATACAGCTTGGACTATGATGATCCACGTGTGCTCGATGCAACGCGGGTGCTGCGCGAGCGGTATTCCTAAGGGCTGAGCATGGGTTGGAGTCTGTTAAAAAAGGACGTAACGGAAAGCTGGATAATGCCAGCCTACGTAACGTCTTTTTTAATATTCAACAATGACGCTCTTTTAATTATACAACTCAGGACGTCTGTCCGAAAAAATCGGAATTTGTTTCCTAATCTCACGCACCTGATGTAAATCGATCTCTCCGGTTAGAATTTCTTCCTCTTCAGAAGCCTCACACACAATATCTCCCCAAGGATCAATAATCATTGAATGCCCAGCAAAGATATTGGCAGGATCGCTGCCTGCACGGTTGCAGGCTACAACAAAACATTGGTTCTCGATGGCCCGGCTGATCAACAGCGCCCGCCAGTGGGACAATCTGGGCAGTGGCCATTCAGCGCAGACGAACAGGATTTCCGCCCCTTGTGCGGTATGGGCGCGAACCCATTCCGGAAACCGGATATCATAACAGATTAGCCCTGCACATAAAGTATCGTCTAATGTAAATAGTCCTTTGGCTTCTCCCGGCTGCAGATACAAATGTTCATCCATCAGCTGGAACAAATGCAGCTTGCTGTATTGTCCGACGAGCTCACCTGATCGATTAAATACATACATGCGATTAGTTACACCAGTATCATTTCGGCTAGCGACAGAACCAGCGATGATATTGATGCTGTATTGTTTAGCCAAGCTGGAGATAAATGCCTTGGTAATTTCTCCTTCCGGATCGCCAATATCTTCTAAGCGAGTTAGATCATAACCAGTGGTCCATAGCTCAGGGAGAATCAGACAATCGGGGGCAGCGACAGCGGCTTCTTTTATTTTCTGGACAACAGCAGCATAATTCATAGCGGGATTGCCAAATGCTATATCCAGCTGAATCAGGGATATTCTCATAGGTATCCTCCTCTTTTGTTCAAGCGTATAGCACCGGATGAGGATAAGCAATGTTGATTTTTTAAAAATGATTTGATATATTAGTTGACGGGTCAATGATTATGCGTTAGTATAATTTCATACAAAACAATTGCATGCAATTAAATATAGAAAGGAGGTATATTTTGACGGAGTACTGTCCTGAGGAAGAACATATATTTGAACTGCTGCAGGCCTTAAACAAAGGAATCTCTCCAAAATTCGAACGTTGTGCAGGGATCAGTCCCACACGGCTTCGCCTCCTGCATGAACTGTTTCGGGTAGATGAAGTCAGCCAAATCAGTCTGCAAAAGGAAATGGATATTGATGCGGCAGCCGTCACACGTCATCTGAAGGGATTGGAAGAGAGTGGCATGATCGCTCGCCGCAATAACCCAGCCGATAACAGGGTCACATTGGTCTCATTAACCGATCAAGGTCGGGAAAGAATGGTTAAATATAGCGAAGAGAAAAGGCGGTTTATCGCTACTCTGCTAACAGGTTTTAACGATCAGGAGCGAGCAGTGCTCATTGATATGCTCAATCGTCTGCAATCTAATATCATTCTGTTGTAACTTACAAAACACACTCAAAGGAGAATTAATCATATGAACGCTACACAAACAAATGATTTTCAAGAAATTATTACAGGACGCCGCTCTATCCGCAAATATGATCCATCCGTTAAAATCAGCAAAGAAGAAATGACACAGATCCTTACCGAAGCTACACTTGCTCCATCTTCAGTGAACATGCAGCCTTGGCGTTTTCTGGTCATTGAAAGTGACGAAGCTAAAGCTACTTTAGCGCCTCTCGCTCGTTTTAATAACGTACAAGTAGAGACTTCTGCGGCTATGATTGCCATCTTTGGTGATTTGAACAACTTCGATTACGCTGAAGAAATTTACGGTACGGCTGTTGAACGTGGACTTATGCCTGCTGAAGTAAAAGAAAATCAATTAACCAGATTATCCGCTCATTTCGCTAACCTGCCACGGGAAATTAATAGAGACACCGTGCTTATCGATGGCGCACTTGTTGCTATGCAGCTGATGCTGGTTGCTCGTGCACATGGTTACGATACAAACCCAATTGGTGGATTTGAAAAAGACCAAATCGCTGAAGCGTTTGGTATGGAAAAAGATCGTTATGTTCCTGTAATGCTGCTCTCCATTGGTAAAGCTGTTGATGCAGGTTACCCCTCTGTTCGTCTGCCTATCGATAAAGTTGCTGAGTGGAAATAATTATTAAAGTTAGTAAGCCAACACGCTACCATAAACACTAATCTTAGGAGGAATATACAATGATCATTATTCATGCTGTACTTAAAGTTAATCCAGAGCGTCGCGAACAGTTTTTGACGGAGTCTAAAGCATTACTGGCTGCTACTCATGCTGAAGAGGGTAACCTTTCTTATGAGCTATATGAGAATGCTGGAGAAGCCAACTCATTTATTATGATTGAGCAATGGCGTGATGCTGAAGCAGTATCCAGCCACAATACGAGCGCTCATTTCACTGCTTTCTCAGCTAAAGCTGGCGAATTCTTGGCTGCTCCTCTAGATGTTAAAGTATTTAGCGCAGAACAGGTAAAATAAGCTGTCTCCATTCTTAGCGAATTCTATTTAAACCTAAACAGGGATGATCCATAGCCATAAAGGCTGTGGGGCATCCCTGTTTTGCATTTCACCCCGTTTATAAAAAGGAGATCTAGGGTATCTATCCTTACCTTGATTCAAAGGCATGCAATATAAACGATGGGGGACTTTACATATGAAGACACAGAGAAATATGATTGATTTCTTGAATTATTATCTATCCGGCGGATCGCTTGCCCGTATTATGGGTGTAGCAGGAGAAGAGGTGGAGCGTAAGCTTGAGGGGATAGACCTAGAGGCTGCCAGAGCCTATCGTCAGACGCTTGGCGGAGTCATTACGACAAGTGAGCAGCTATTCCAGCTTCCTGGATTTAGCCCAAGCTTCCTGGAACAACTTACTGAAGTATTGGGCAGACTAGACTCAGGCAAGCTAAAGGTTCTGGCTCCGCAGACTACGTGGAATAATCAAGTAACACCTTACGTGAATGGTCCAGAGTGTCTAGGAATGATATTAGAGGAGATCAGAAAAGCGCAGCATTATATCCACCTGTCTGTCATGCTTTTTTTTAATGATCGCTCGGGCAATCTGGTTGCAGATGAACTGTTTTATGCTCTTAAGCGTGGCGTTAAGGTAAGGGTTATGGTCAATTACACATTGACGGCTTTGGGGTACGGAAATAATCTGGAGTACGGCCAGTTCTCCAAGATTGCTGATCAGCTTGAGAATGCAGGCGCCAAGCTGCTGAATACCTTCAATTCGTATTATACAGCCATTGAATGGCGGGTGAAACGAAAGGCGCTGGAGCAAGAAGGAGTGCCGGAAAGTATCCTGTTTCTGCAGGATAAAGTGCAAGAGGATGTTGAGGTCACAGGACTGAATGTCATCGATCATCGGAAGTTTATGGTCATAGATGGGGTAACCACGATTATAGGCAGTGTAAATATTGGTGACCAATATACGTATGAGACCCCAGTGCAGGCATCCTCTGCAATGAGTATAGATGGACATCCACAGGGGATTCCTAGTAAAGAGGCTGAGTGGCATGATGGCTGCTTCCGGATTCGCGGCGCAGCAGCGCAGCCTTTGAATGCGATGTTCTATTCTCGCTGGCTGCTTCTAGGCGGAGATCATTTTGATGTGAATGATGTCTTTTATTATCCGGATGTGGATTATCATTTTGGTGAGGAAGAATGTACGCTGTTAGCAAGCTTTCCAGGTAACCCGGTTAACCTGATTCAACAATATTATCTGGATTTAATTACTTACGCGGCTGAAGAGACTATCATCGTGAATCCTTATTTGATTGATCAGGATTTTTGGGATCGGCTTGGGCTGCTTGGTCCGGAATGCTCGTGTAATTTGAACATTTGTAACCCGCTGGAGGTTAATGATCATCCTACAAATCGCGCGGCGGTAAGAGGCAATATGTATATGCCGTTTATTAACGGTGTTTCCTTCTATGACTACAGTGCCACCGGTCGATTTTCCCATTGGAAAATTACCTATGATCATAGATCACAAGCCGTTTTTCATGGTTCATATAATATCAACGAAAGAAGTGCCTGCCACGATTTTGAGCTGGGAATGCTGGTAAAAGGGGAGGCCTTTGCAGAGCAGATAAAGTCTATGATCGATTATGACCTGAGTGTTTCGCGGAAGATTACCAGTAAAAGTGAGTTCTTTAAGCATCCTTGGTTACACCCTAGTACTTATCTGAATAAGGCAACCCAGAATTATACTTGATAAATTGGGCTAATTCTCATGATATAATGATCGTTATAAATCATTAGGGTGGAGTATGGGCTATGCAAATCAAAATTACAAAAAGTGGTTTGAAAAAGGACGAGGTATTTTTTCTCACAGAATTTGGGGAGGGCCGGGGAATCTGGTGTGGTGCTCCTGTGAATCCAGGGGCAGAAATGGATGTGGAATTCGAGCTTTCGGAGCTGCTTATGAGGTGGGTGGATATCCATCCTGTGCCTGCAGGTGAGTTCAACATCAGGCTCGAACAGGATAGGGTTATTTTTACGGGCGTGTTGGAGAATATTGAAGAAGATGGCACAGGATTTTTACGAATAGGTGAAGGGTTAGTGATGTTCGAGTGTCTCGGTGAACCTATGGCACTGGGTGTGTTCGTAGAATTGCAGGTCCGTGATGTGCGAATCTATCCCTTCAGTATTTGACGCTTCTTAGGGACTAAGATAACATACAAAGATAACATTAGATTCAGAAAGTTAAGCATGAGGAGTAGAAAGCTATGAACACCGAAATTCAGCAATTTAAGACCGAATTCTTCAAGGCGCTGGCTCATCCGATGCGTATTCGTATTCTGGAGCTGCTTAGCGAAGGTGAGAAGAATGTGAATGAACTGCAGGCTATTCTCGGCTCGGAAGGTTCTGCTGTATCCCAGCAGCTAGCTGTTTTACGCGCCAAAAATGTAGTAACCAGTGTGAAAGAAGGCACCACAGTCATTTATGCCTTACGTGATCCTCTGATCAAGGACCTTCTGGTTGTGGCCAAACAAATATTTGATAACCATCTCGTGAATACCATTTCATTGCTGGAAGGCATGCGCGGCGAGTGAAAATGGAATAGATTAACGTTATTTTGGCGTTGACAACAGTCGCGTCCTAGAGTAATGTTCTTCTTATATTCAAATAATCAGATATTTAAAGAAAAGAAGGTTTGAACATGACAGGGCGGGGTCGTTATAAAGGCTACAACATGAACGCTTTTCGCAAGGATTTGATATCAGGGACAATCGTCGGGGTTATTGCCATTCCTTTAGGGATGGCATTTGCTATTGCTTCTGGTGTAAAGCCGGAATATGGCATTTATACGACAATCGTTGCCGGCATATGTATTTCATTGTTCGGGGGATCGAAATTTCAGATTGGTGGACCGACAGGTGCATTTA
Organism: Paenibacillus sp. FSL P2-0121; assembly: GCF_037975345.1. Classification (NCBI taxonomy): domain Bacteria; kingdom Bacillati; phylum Bacillota; class Bacilli; order Caryophanales; family Paenibacillaceae; genus Paenibacillus; species Paenibacillus sp. FSL P2-0121. The sequence goes on from NZ_CP150245.1 coordinate 627,077, forward strand.
TTCCTATCTTGTTTGCCATTGGGATGCAGTATGGTTATGAGAACCTGCTGTTAGCGGGGATGATGGCGGGGGTTATTTTAGTCCTCATGGGATTGTTAAGGCTGGGTGTACTGATTAAATTTATTCCGAAGCCGGTCACGATTGGTTTCACAGCAGGCATAGCGGTTATTATCTTCACCGGACAGATTGCTAACTTCCTTGGGTTAAGGGATATTGAACGGCACGAGAGCTTTGTAGATAACATGAAAGAAATTGGACTTCATCTATCGACGATCAATGGATATAGTATCCTGACCGCCGCGATTTGTCTGGCCGTTGTTATCCTAGCGATTCGCTTCGCTCCGAAGGTGCCGGGTTCATTGGTCGGTCTTCTTTGTGCGACTGTCATAGCAGCGTTATTTTTTAGCGGTAAGGTGACTACGATTGGTTTGGCCTATGGGAATATCCCTAATACACTGCCAAGCTTCCGTTTTCCGACCATTACCTGGGAGCGGATTACACTGCTGATTCGTCCGGCCTTTATCATCGCGATGTTGGGTGCTATTGAATCCTTATTGTCAGCTGTCGTAGCTGATGGGATGACAGGCAGCCGCCATAACAGCAACCGTGAACTGATTGGTCAGGGAATCGCCAATATTGCAGCTCCATTGTTTGGAGGAATTCCAGCCACAGGTGCCATTGCCAGAACCGCCACAAATATCAAAAGCGGCGCAGTTTCTCCGATCTCAGGGATCGTTCATGGGGTAGTGGTATTCCTAATTCTTCTGTTGTTTGCACCCTATGCTTCTAGTATTCCGTTGGCAGCGATGGCTCCTATCTTGATGGTAGTAGCTTGGAATATGAGTGAGCGTAAACAATTTCTTCAATTGCTTAAAATCAAAACAGGCGATTCTTTGGTATTATTCATCACTTTCTTGTTGACGATATTTGCAGATTTAACGCTGGCCGTAGAGGTGGGATTGATTCTTGCGGTGATTTTGTTTGTGAAACGGATGGGAGAGGTTCATCTGGTATCCAAAGTATTGCCTGATCCTAATTCCGTCAAGGTAGGAGCACATATGGTAACGGAGAGTCATGATTGTCCGCAGATTGGGATTTATACCGTGGAAGGGCCGCTGTTTTTTGGCGCTGCGTATAGATTTGATGACACCATGCCGGGTTATGGCTCCGATCAGCCGAAAATTATATTAATGCGGATGGGAAAAGTGCCATTCATGGATACTACGGGTGAATCCAATCTGGCGGAGCTGGTGCGGCATCTCCATGCTGTTGGAGGGAAACTGATGATCTCCGGTGTTCAGCCGCAGCCGCTTGAGCTTCTTAAGAGAACCGGGCTATATGACAAAATAGGAGAGGCACAGTTCTATCATCATACCGGTGAAGCGATCAATGAAGCTCTTAGCAGTATTAATCACAATAAATGTATCGGATGCAGTCATGCGGCGTTTAGGGAGTGTACGGCATTATCCTGTCAGGAGGATGCAGGTGGACTACGAGGTCTGACAGGACGCAAGAAGCCAGCATTGCCTCTGAACTAATCAGCGGTACTTGAGCTTAATAAATAAAGTCGGCCTGGGCGCTATTCTTGCGTCTGGGCTTTTGTATTAAAATTGGACTTCGGAATTCTGAATTTGTACAATTGGGTATAAGTTTAATGTAATTAATATCGATAAGGAGAATATAAGCTCATGAAGGAATTGAATTATCCGAAGGTGTTTATGCTCTTGGCGGGATTGTCTGTCGCTACATTGGCGGTATATCGTGTAGTGTCACTTCAGACGGATTCGTTTTACGGTTTTTTAATTTGGAATTTGTTCTTAGCTTGGATTCCGTTTTTATTCTCCATGGCTGCTTATGAGCTAGACAAAAGGAAGATAGGCGGTTTATTACTTCTTCCTTTGGGTGTCGCGTGGTTGCTGTTCTTTCCCAACGCGCCTTATCTCATGACTGACCTGGTGCATTTAACGGTAAGAAAAAGTAGATATATCGTGGAGGGGGCCATTCAGAATCGCTACTGGTATGACTTGGTCACTCTTTTATTGTTCACCTGGAGTGGATGGTTGACCGGTTTTTTCTCATTGTATCAGTTCCAGACGGTCATTTATCGCAAAAGCAACCTGCTGTGGTCATGGGTATTCGTGCTTGCGGCATGTATGCTCGGGGGATATGGTGTACTGCTTGGCCGAGTCTACAGACTCAATAGCTGGGACGTCCTGACGGACAGGCATCAGTTGTATCAACTTGTTCTGGATAGCCTGAATCTCCAGTCCGTATTTTTCAGCTTGTTCATTGCCTTTGTCCTGCTGGTCATTTACGCGACGATGTATTGTCTACTCAATGCTCTTGGCACCGGAGAAAGACGAAGAGTTACCAGAGGGTACTAATCGGCACACTCCGGCTCAAACTGGAATTGCTTCAGATCTACCACACCTTTTTCATTAAAACTAACTCCCTCTCCCTGTAGATAGAGCCTCTGGAGGGAGTTAGACTCATCCTCAGTTAGTGCGATCATTCCCTTAGCATTAATGACCCGATGCCAGGGCAGCTTATATTTTTTGCTCATGGAGTGAAGGATGCGAACGACCTGCCTCGCTCCTCTTGGGCTGCCTGCCGCGCGGGCAACTCCTCCGTAGGTCATCACTTTACCTTCTGGTATAGACTGTATGATATGAATAACTCTCTCAGTAAATGGTGTCATAGCAAGCTCAAGCTCCTATATCTTATTTTTATCCAATGCTCAACAGATAAATCAATTCTAAACGAAACGGGGGACGAACAGGAGGATTTTTTGAGAATAGCAAAAAAGGGGTTGCAAAGCAATAAATACGCGTGGTATATTTTAACTGTAAAAATAATCTAAACGTTTAACAACGTGATTGAAAGAGTTCCATAATAAGATAGGAGAAGGTGTAATGAGGAAAACCAGCATTAAAGACATAGCCGCAAAGGCTAATGTTTCGATTGCTACAGTCTCCTATGTGCTTAATGGTACCCGCAATGTACGTTCCGATACAAGGGAACGAGTTGTTGCAGCCATTGAGGAGTTGAATTATAAGCCGAATGCTATTGCGAAGAGTCTCAAACTCAACCGTACGAATACAATAGGTGTTATTGCAGAAGATGTGACGGTATTTAACACCCCCGATATTATCGATGGAATTAATGATTTTGGAGATCGTAATGATTTGCATATTTTACTGGTGAATCTTCGTTTGGACAAGCGTATCGGCCGTAACTTCTCGAATACGGAAGACTATCGAAAGTATGCCGCTAATGCGGTTGCCGAACTGCTCAGTAATCAAGTGGATGGGATTATTTATATCGGTGTTCATCCCCGTGATTTAACGGGTTTAATCGATACGGAAGGTAAGCCTATTGTGTATACCTACTCTTACACACAGGACGATATCTCTATCCAGTATAATGATGAGCAAGCTGCTTACCAAGCCATGTCCTACTTGGTTAACCAAGGACATAGCAGAATTGCTGTAATCAGTGGTTTGATGGATTCAATCCCTTCCAGATTAAGACTGAACGGTTATTACAAGGCCGTTACTGAATATCAATTACCGTTCGATCCACTGTTAATTAAGATGGGAGACTGGGAGAGGGAATCAGGGTATCGTCTTACCTCCGAGTTGCTCGCTTTGCCGGAGCCTCCAACCGCGATTCTTTCCATGAATGATGTAATGGTTGTAGGTATTTTGCAGGCGGCAGAGGAAAAAGGGTTTAAAATACCGGATGATCTGTCGGTTGTCGGTTTTGATAATCGTGAATTCAGTGATTACTTACGCCCGCGTATAACAACAATGGGACTTCCGCTACATGAGATGGGCTATCAAGCTATTGAGGTGTTGTTCAATTTAATCAAGGGGACGAAGATGGATTCACTGACCATGCCGGAGTGCCGGTTGATCGAACGTGATTCTGTGGCTACGTTAAAAAATGCTGTGAGACAAAAATAAGTTTCACAGCTCCTTTTTCCTCATAAATCTAAACGTTTAACTTAAAATATTGAAGAGGTGCTAGGCAATGACGATTCTAGGCAACGAAAATTTCAGGATGGAGTTAAGCGACCGCGGAGCACTTCAGTCTCTGATATTACAGGGCGACCCTAGTGAAATGAACTGGGTAGTTGATCCGTCTTATTTGGAAGAGGCAGGTTATGCGGATACAGATAAGCTATTCGGAGAATGGACAATAGAGCTAGACGGGAATATCATAAAAAGCACTGATCTGTTGCCCAATATCACGCTAGAAGGAAAACACCGTGTAATTGTGGATTTTGAAGGCGCGCCGATTGCAATCAGACTTACATATTCTTTGGAAGATGAGCGACTAAGATGGACTATTGAAGCTATGAACCGCTCAACACAGTCTGTAAGAATTAATGGACTTCATGTGTGGTTTTCGCTCGCTTATGTCATGTACAGAGATGAAAATGTGCAGCGCAATATGAGTCAGTCCTGTGCAGTATTCCCCCATCTTGGTGGAGATTTCGCTAAAATTGCTGCCATTCGACGGAGCAACGAAGCACCACATCTGGGTGTTTATGGTGTTCAGGGCAGAACAGTAACCGTAGGTACTTATTGTAGTTATAAGAATCGTTTTCTTGAGCAGGTTTCCCCTTCTTTGGATGGTCTGCTGTATCATCGGTTATCGTTGGTGGAGGACGGATCATCTATGACCGAATCTGCAGCTGCCGACTGGATATATGGTGGCGCTTACAGTCCGCTGGATCTTGACGCTGGAGAGACCTCCAGCTGGGAATACATATTCCATCCCTGTCAGAATCGAGATGATTTCTATAGGCAGGGTATGGCCTATGGACATCCGCGCTGGAGCTATACGCCTGTATTAACCCGGGGAGGAAGGTTCGAAGCTGTTGTTGATCTGCCGCAGGGCCAGGCTCTACGTGAGCTGCGTTTGTATAGCACTTCAACGGCAACGGAGCTGATCCGCCAGGAGAATATTACGAACGAAGCTGTACGGTTGGAGTCAGGCAGCAGCTACACTATATCTTTACAGCGTTTGGAGCCGGGAGAACATAAGCTGGAGCTGGGGCTAGAAGATGGACGGACCGATATCCTGGTCTGGAATGTACTGGAGTCGATTGACCTGATTCTGGAAAAGAGAGCCGAGTGGTTGGTAAATAACAACTTTGGAGGGACAGGTGAGGCTGAGAGGCCATATGCCTTCCGTCCGCTATCGAATCAGGGAGAATCGCTGGGTAAGGTTGCTTTTCTTCTGATGAAGAATAGCATGGCCAAGGCTGTCCCCGAACAAGTAGCTAAGGCCGAGATTGCCGCAGTATTGGATGTGAAGGAGCATTGGTTTGAAGGCGGAGATTTCAATCATCCGCGTCCCTTGTATGGAGAATTCTACCGCATTTATGATCTGGATTATATTGGGCATGTCTTTTATCTATTGTCACGAATGGATGGTTCGTTACTTAAAATTCATTCTCCTAGAGAATATCTACAATGGGCTGCCGAAATCATGTGCCTTCGCCTAGACCCTGATCGGCATAGTGGGCAGCGTGAACAGGATGAGAGCCGTCTAAATGGTATATTTGTGCTCTATATTCTTGATTTATTAGAGGCACTGAAGCAGAGCGGTCTTTCAGAAGAGTATAAACGTCTACTTACCTTATGGGAGCAATTTGGCAGAAATCTGGAGACAGGGATACAGCAGTATGAGGGAGCTATAACGGAGCATTTTTACGATAATGCAGGATTTGGTCCTACCTGTGAAACATTGTGTCACCTTGGAAATAAAGAGGAGGCTCAGCGTTATGGGCAACTAATTCTGGCAAATATCGGATTCAGTAATGATTACAGAGTGCAGAATCCGGATCGCTGGTGGGAAGCTTTGTCGTATATGATTCATTCCCTTTGGGGTGGATTGGTAGCAGGTGCATCCCGGGTTGCCTATGAATTCCTTGGAGACCCTGAATATTTGGAAGCCGCTTACCGTTCTACGATGGCAGTATTCAATTGTTACGATTGGAATGTACGCTCTACTCCACGCCGTTTGTTGCCTGGAGAGGCAGCCTCTACATATAGTGTGGCAGCTCCTAACCTGAACATGCCAGAATTGTCGCGAAACCGTTTTGGGCAATCCGTATTTGTGGGGGCAAGTGATTCCTTGTTTGCTTCGCTGTTCTCGGGTGTGACAGGAGATGATTGGGATATGGGGGAGGAGCTAGTGGCCTATCTAATGGGCTTCGGGACAACCACATATTTGTACAGGGATCCACGCGGAAAGATGCGCTGTATTAACGGTTATATTGAAGAAGACTCGGAGGGCTGGATCGTAACAAGTTACGCTGCATATCCGTCAAGATATGTGCTGCTTGAGGATAAGCTCGAATATCGCACAACTGAGGGGATACTAGAGCCTCGCGTAAGACTGGCAGGCGGAGGAATATTCAGCCCTTGTCTGTAATCGCTAAGAATGACAAACCATGATGATTTTAGGCTAAAGCTTTAAATGCTTGGCTTGAAATAAATAGATATGAAAAAAAGGGAGGCAACAAACATGAAGTTTGGAAAACGTACTCTAGTTCTATCTTTAGCATCAATGATGGTTTTTTCCGCACTGGCAGGCTGTTCGGGCGATTCCAACAACGCGGCTCCAAAGGCATCTGAAGGGTCTGGAGCAGCCAACAAAGAAACTACGCCTGATAAAGATGTAACCTTGGAATTATTGTATTGGGGTGATGATGTACAGAAAAAGCTGGTAGAAGCGGCAGCAGAAAAATATACAGCCGACACCGGAGTGAAAATCAATGCACAAGTACTTCCAGCAGATGGCTCCTTTGATACATTTATTCAGACTCGGCTCGAATCCGGTGAACTTCCAGATATCAGTTATATGGGTGAAGGCGATATCCAAAAGTACAATGAAATGGGAATTATCGAAGATATCAGCGATTTATTAGCGGACGGAAGCATTCCTGAAAAACTATCAGCGATTACAATCCATTCACCTGAGCAAAAAGTGATTGGAGTCGGCCTATCCAACCAGTTGGAGCTGCTTTACTATAGCAAGTCCAAATTTGATGCAGCAGGTCTTGAATATCCACCCTCCAAAGTTGAAAATGCGTGGGATTGGGATACATTCGTGACAAACGCGAAAAAGCTAACGACAGATACTAAAGGAAAAACAGCGGCAGATGAAGGCTTTGATGCTGCTCTGACCGAGAACTACGGGCTTGGTATGACAGCGGGACGGGAGTTCCACCACTTCTGGGCAGCTTATGCCAACGGTGGCGGGATTGTTTCCCCGGATGGAAGGGAGTTTCAATGGGATTCTCCCAAAACAGTTGATGCCATCCAGAAGCTAGCTGATCTCGTTAACAAAGACAAGGTTGCATCCGCTTTCAATTACACTTGGAATTCTGGAATTGGTTCTGCGGTAGACGCTTTGAGTGGTGGTTATGCCATGGCAATCAGCGGCTCTTGGGATCTAGCTAATATCAAAGGTAATGAAGATATCGGCGTTGGCGTTCTGCCTAAGATGGAAAAGGCAGTAACGATGAACTGTGGTGCTCCGCTTGTTGTGTACAATACATCGAAGCACATTGAGGAAGCCAAGAAATTCTATGCTTACATGGTCAACCCTGAGAACAGCCTGGAGCTGCTGAAGAGTGGTGCGTGGTTGCCGAACCAGGCAGATTGGTATACCGATCCTACCTTGGTTGAAAAGTGGACCTCCGATCTTCCTGAAAGCGCAAAAGAAACTATCCTTAGTTATTCCACAACGAAAGACTCTATCGCACAATGGCCTGCATATTACGTTCCTGCCTACCTCAAGATGAATACTGAATATGAGAAATCTATTGATCAGGCGTTGGCAGGTAAGAAAAGTGTTAAAGAAGTCTATGACGCGATCATGCCAGCGATCAAGCAGTTGTTCGAGAGCGGCAAGGTTTCCTAATTAGAGCTTATATTTGAAAAGAGGGCTATTGCTTATGAACCCAGAGAGCAAAACCGAAACGGCTGCGGTCTATGTTAAAAAGCATGCCAGAGGTGTCACCAAAGAGGCGGTGGCTGGATATTTGTTTGCAGCACCGGCCATTATTGGATTTTTGGTATTGACGCTTTATCCGATGTTGGCCAGTTTGTTTTACAGCTTTCATAAAATAACGATTATGAGCGGAAGCCAAGTTATGGAGTGGATTGGACTGGATAATTTCCGGTACATATTCACCAATACCAGCTCCGAATTCAAAAAATCCATAACGGTAACCTTGATTTATGCCTTCATTAACGTGGCGCTTGTAATCACCTTTTGTCTGATTGTTGCACTCTTATTGAACCGTAAATTTATCGGCAGAAACTTGATGCGGGCTATATTCTTTCTGCCGTCTGTAGTTCCGATGCTGGCGACAACAATTGTGTGGCAGATGCTTCTACAGAACCAAGCCAAGGGTGGATTGCTTAACTGGATTTTATTGCAGATAGGAATAGCCCCTGTTGATTTCCTGACAGATCCCATCCGTATTTTTGAGACATTGTTTATCATGAGCTTGTGGACCTGTGGTGGGACGATTGTTGTGTTCATCGCTACGCTGCAGGATGTTCCGGGAGAATTGCTGGAAGCTATCGAGATGGACGGGGGAAATGCTTGGCACAAGTTCCTCAAAGTAACCTATCCGACGATCAAGCCTGTCCTCTTTTTCCAATTGATTATGTGCATGATGACCTCTATCCAGATTTATACGCAAAGTGTGGTGTTGTCCAGAAATGGTGCACCCGATCGGATGACTTATTTTATCAACGTTATGATCTATGACCATTCATTTGTTCAGGTAGGGATGCGCGGTTTGGCGTCTGCTGAGGCATGGGTCGTCTTCCTAATCACTATGGCCATTACTGGTGTGCTGTTCTACTTCCAGGGCGCATTTAAAAGGGACGATTCGATGGGCAAAAGAAAGAAGGCGAGATAATGGCGGCTACCGCAATTATGAATTATACAAGTATCCAGAAAAAAAAGAAAAGAGCTAAAGCCATCAATACCGGGCTGATTCTGCTCTCCTGTATACTCGCAGTGGTGTTTGCTTTTCCGCTTTATTGGCTGCTGCGAGGTGCCTTCGTGAGCCATACAGAAATACTGGCGCGGCCGCCTGTGTTTTTCCCCGAGTCACTAAATGTCGATAATTTTCGGCTTGGATTGGAACGTATTCAGTTCCTGCGGCAGCTCTGGAATTCAGTTTCGATTGTAGTTCCTTATGTGATCGGGACGGTGCTGACGACAAGCTTTGCGGGGTATGCCTTTGCTAAGCTGAACTTTCCGCTGCGCGGGATGTGGTTCGTGCTGGTCATCAGTACGATGATGCTGCCTAGTGCCGTAACCCTGCTGCCACAATATTCTCTGTACACTTCTTTGGGACTGGCTGGCAAACCTGCTCTTATTATTCCGGCCTTTTTCTGTGCAGGCGGCAACGCGTATTTTGTCTTTTTGCTCCGGCAATTTTTCATGACGATTCCGCTAGAACTCAGTGAAGCTGCCAAGATTGACGGTGCGGGTTACTTCCGTATCTACTCCCGCATCATGCTGCCGCTTATACGTCCCGCAATGATTGTTGTGGCGTTGTTCAGCTTTATCAACTGTTGGAATGAATTTTTCTACACCATGATTTATTTAAAGACTGAAGCAGATTATACGCTGCCTATGGGCTTGTATATTGTGAACGGGATGCGCATTCCGAACTATGAACAGGTCATGGCACTGGCGCTCGTCGTTACAGCTCCTTGTCTAGTATTTTTCTTGATCGGCAACAAATATTTTGTTGAGGGCATTACATTAACAGGAATCAAGGGATAAAAAGGAGGAATTCATCCAAATGACAAGTCATAAATGGCCCAGAAGAGCTTCTGTAGCGGCATTATGCGCGGCTGTGGTATTAAATGCAGGGATTGTTCCCGTATCGGCTAACTACACGACTGATTTCTATCATGAAGGTGTAGGCACCGATTACGGGCAGGCGAAGTGGAAGGATAATTCTATTGTTAAGGAAGGCGTTAATTTCAGCGATGTCACCGTCGGAGAAATGATGCAAGCGATTGAAGCTTTTGATTTTGAGGCTTTTGCAAAAGATAATTCCGATTTGCCTTGGCTTGACGCCTTGCTAGTTAACGAAGGTGTCATTCCGGATGATGTCAACGACGAAGTTAGCGCCAATACATTGTTCAGCCGGGGAAGCGCTTTGTACATGAAGACTCAGGATAATACCAAGCTGGGTTTTGTGGGAACAGTGCATTACGCGGATACTTTGAACAAGGACACGATGTATAACATCACCCTTTCTACAGGAGACTTGGCGGAACAGAAAAATGTGCGGAAGAACTACCCGAGTCATGAGAATCAGACCTACACAAGCGGAGGCCTGGAGATTAACCAGCGGAAATTTATTTCCAGCTATAACAGTGCTGTAACGCTGCTTCAATTGAAGAATCCTACAGCCAGCGATATAACGTTGACGATAAAGGTTAAATCACCTTTTGTCTCAGCGGCTGAGGGTGATGAGCTGGTGGGTTACAGAGTGGCTGCTCCGCTAATGATAGGCAAAGCTGGGCAAAAGGTAGTTGAAGCAATGTCCTACGTGGATGTTCACCTGAGCGGAAACGGCATGAGTCCTTCCGGAAATGAACTGGTTAAAGAGATTACAGTGCCCGCCGGTGGCTCCGTTGACCAAAAGGTAGTCATGGGTTGGCTCGCGGATGAAATACCAGGCTCAAAGCTGCATTATGAGAGCTTTAAGGCTGCTGACAGCAATGATACAGCCTTCTCCGCACAGGTGCGGGAGTACAACGAGTGGTGGGCAGAGAACATTCCATATATCGATGTTCCCGATGAGAATGTGAAGAAGGTACTTTATTATCGTTGGTGGTGTAACCGCTTTAATTTGCTGGATGCCAACATTCCGGGCAATGACTGGCAGTTCCCGATGAACATGGAGGGCGTTCTTGGCTACAACAACGGGATTACGGTCAGTGTACCTTGGGCGATGCAGGATCTGAAATGGCTGCGTGATCCTTCCTACTTGTATGGAACCTGGCTGGCTCAAGGGGAATATTCCGAGAATAAGAACTATAAAAATAATCCCGGACGTCCTAACATCTGGACTTGGGATATGATGCAGAACACGTCGCAAGTAGGCTGGGATGCTTACAAGATTTACGGTGGTGGTCAGGAAATATTGAAGAAGTTCGCTGATTTTTCCGCCACTGATGTTACCGGCACACTTGAACATTTTAAAGGCACTAATCCAAATCTTGTTTATTATAACCATGGTCCGATTACAGGTAATGACGGAGATACCGTATCCATGCACTGGAATGGCAGTGGTAACTATGCTAGGCTGGATGGTTCTTCTACTACCTACGCCAATGCAGTGGCAACAGCGAAGATGTACGAGCAGCTTGGGGATACTGCGGGTGCAGCTAAAATGAACACTGTGGCGCAGAATATTAAGAATTCAATTCTGAATGAGATGTGGTACGACAAGGCTGACTTTGATGGTGACGGTGTGGCAGATACGAATGGTACAGGCAGCTTTTTGCACAAAAAAGTTGTGGGTGGTACCGATGTATTCAACCCTTGGCGGGATAATAACATGTTTGTCTTTAACTTTGGTGTAGTACCAACTGAAGGTGAAGAAGGATATGAGGCGAAATATTTATCCCAGTTGTCTGATTACGCAGATCCGAATTATTATCCGATCTTTCCTTTCTTTACAGCGGATCAGAACAGCATTATGAAGCGGGTGGAAGATTTCAAGAATGGCAAGACGGATGCCTTCGGTACAGACCAGTTCGCATGGTGTAACTTCGGCAACTATATTAATACCGTTCGTGCCTCTCTGCGCTATTATCCTATAGATAACATCAATAGTGACGTTTACAAAACACTGTTTGATTGGGGCGCTTGGTTGCATACAGTGGAGCCGGGCAATACGGACCACCTGGACTCTAATGAATTTTTCTGGCTGGAGGATTACTTCTTCGGCACGCCATGGACAAAAGACAATCCTCCTAACCCTAGTGGAGATATGGTACGGGCATGGATTCACCACGATACGCTTGGCATGATGAATTACACTGTGGTTGAAGATATGGCGGGTATTCAGCCACGGACAGATGACAAGATCGAGCTATGGCCGATTAATGTTGATTATGACTATTTTGCTGTAGATAACGTGCGTTATCATGATGCTAACTTATCTATCGTATGGCAGGATCCTGCTAAATACAGCGACAATCCTCATTATCAAGGTATTCCAGCAGGTTATTCGCTCTTCATTAATGATGAACTCGTAATGACAACTAACGAAATGTCCCATCTGATTTATGATACAGCTACTGGTAAGGTGGAAAAACCTTCAGGTGATGTAACTGGGGCTGTTGGCGATAACTCGAAGACACAGGTGTTATATGAAAAAGGCAGTGCTACGACACTTGCTGCGGCAGATCAAACATCCCTAGCTAGCAATGAGAAGACTGTCGATATGTTTAATAAAGCAGGCGTAGATATTGTTAATGACGGTACGAATCTGGCTGTTGCTTCAGGCACTACTGTTGAATCGACTTATATCAAGAGCGGTTCGAACATCCGCAACCTGGCGGACAATTCGACAATCGCATCGATTAATCATACGTCAAACACAGCTTTATTCGGAGGTTCGCCGAATTCCGTCGATACGGTTACGTTCAAATTTGATGGAGTCCAGGCTGTGGACAATGTAAAAGTCTATTTCTATAATGACCGGCTTCTGAACGGTTATGGTACACCACAGACATTCGGTGTCGAATATCAGGATGCTGATGGAAGCTGGAAACCAGTGGAGGGGCAATTCCGCTATCCGGAGTATATTGCTTCCAACTATAACAATGTAGAGTTCCAAAAGGTTAACACTGCAGCGATTCGCATTCATGTGACGCATTCGCTGGAACTTGCGACCGCCATAAAGGAGATTCAGATCTACAACAATAATCTGGAGGTTAAGGCGGCTGCCAATCAGGCACCAAAGGTTTATCTAGAAACACCATTGAAGGTTGAGCAAAATGTGCCTCTGACGATTATGCCACAAATCGTTGATGATGGATTGCCAAGTGGCAAGCTGACTTATACCTGGGAGAAGATTTCAGGTGAAGGAGAAGTAGAGGAGACAGGGCTTGATAAGGCCATGCTGCAAGCAACCTTTAAGGCGACTGGTGAATATGAATACCGCCTGACTGTCAGCGATGGGGAACTTGAAACTGTCGTGAAGGTTCCAGTCACCGTATTTGTAGCTACTGCAGAACTGACAGAGATGATCGCTAAGTTTGCGGATCGGGATTCCGGCAGACTTGTCCGGAACAAGGATGATTTTACTGCGGCAACATGGCAAGAGCTGCAAGCTACACTGACTGCTGCCAAGGCATTGCTGGCTCAGGGAGAATATACACTGGAAGAGATCAAAGTGGCAACGGATCAAATGCGGATGGCGGTGGAGAACCTTAGATACAGAAATGCTGCCCTTTTGGCTAACCCTAGTGCCTCTTACACTTCGGCATGGGAGTCTGTATATGGCATTAATGATGGTTATATCCCTTATACTTCAGCAAGTATTTACAATAGCGAAGCAGAAACTCAGTATGGGAACTGGGGCGGTCCCGGTGAAAGCCACTGGCTACAACTGACCTGGAAAGAGCCCGTGACTTTGTCAGGCAGCTCCGTGTACTTCTATGATGATGAAGGCGGTGTACAGGTACCGGGAGATTACAGCTTCGAATATTGGGATAAGGATGCCGGAAAATACTTACCGGTAACGGGCCTGAGCGAGAAAGGCAAAGCAAGAAATGCATTTAACGAGGTAACCTTTGACGAGGTGAAGACGGATAAACTCCGTTTGATTCTTAATAAGCAGTCCACTAGTATTTGGACAGGCGTTAAGGAATGGCGGGCAATTTCGTCTAAGCCAGAAGGAGAAGTTCCTGCTCCCGGCGACCATGGTGCGATTGTAAGCATTGAACAGATTGCGGTGAGTACGACAGTTAACGTCGTGCCTACTCTTCCAGCTAAGGTTACGGTAACTTACGCCGATAAAACGACAGGCTTGGCAAGTGTGGTATGGGAGGAAATTCCCCTTAACAAACTCACCATTGCTACAGACTTCACTATATTTGGTAAAGTGGCGGGCACCGATATTGCTGCCAGTTGCCGCATCAGTGTGAGGTACGATAAATCTAAACTTAAAGCAGCCATTGATACAGCGGAAGATCCTTCGGTAAATGAAGAGAATTATACCGGAACGCCTGAGCAATGGGATGCACTACGCATTGCACTAGAGGCTGCTAAAGCCACTTATGCAAATGACGGTGCTACCGATGGTGATATTAATGTGGCATATTCCAATTTGAAAAATGCCTTTGAAGCCTTACAGCCTGTCGAAGCTCATGATGCAACGATCAGCGGAATCACAATTCCGGGCGGATCTATTGATCAGGTAGCCAAAGAAATTATTTTACCGGATACGACTACACTTGATGAGCTGAAGGAAGGACTTACTGTGCCGGTAGGGGTTACCTTCGCTGTGTATGAACCCGATAGCATTACTATTGCGGGAGAAATTCAAACGGGTTACAAGGTCATTGTGACGGCACTGGATAAAACAACGACCAGAACGTATACCTTAACATTAGTTTCTGTAAATCCACCTCTCATAACGGCAGCCTTGGAGGAGAAGCTTAGAGCAATAGAGGCTCTGGATAAGAGCCTTTATGTAGAGGAGAGCTGGAATACTCTTGAGAAAGAGGTAGCACGTGCAGTGATGTTGCTGGAGAGTGGAACTGCTACTCAGGCAGACATTGATGAGGCATTAAGTCAGCTTACTGCGGCGGTTGCGGGCCTGAAGTTGCTTTCAGAAGCTACGCCAACACCTACGCCAACACCTACGCCAACACCTGCACCGACAACGACACCAACGCCAACGGCAACGCCGAAACCAACAGAGGCACCGGGTACTTATGTGCCGGTAGCCACGGCAAAACCTTCGCCTAGCGCGTCTGCGACAGCTGCCCCTGCTGTAAGCAATGGTAAAATCATTGTCCAGATGGTTATCGGAGCAGATGGAAAAGCATTGGCTGAACTGGCTGCCACAGATGTTGAAAAGGCAGCAAAGGATGCAAAGGATGGTATTCTGTCCATTGTCGTGAATCCTACCGGAAACGCGAAACAAATTGTAGTTGAGCTGCCACTGCAGTCACTGGCAGCAGCGGGGAATGTTAAATCCCTCAAGATTGATACAGGAACAGCAAGCATAATGCTGCCGGAAAATTTCCTTAAGACTTACAAAGATGCTAAGAACAGCAAACTTAAGCTTATTGTGGGCACTGGAGATATATCCGGATTGCCACTTTCGGTAAGCAGTCAGTTGAATGCAGGTACAATTAAAGACATCAGTCTTAGCGTAGATGGTGTGATTATTCCAGGCGATGTACTGAAGACATCGGGGATCAAGCTGGCACTTCCTTATACGCTGAAGTCTGGTGAGAAAGCACATAAAGTAGTGGTTTATTACTTGAACAGTAATCAGCAACTAGAGATCGTTAAGAACGGAAGATTTAATACAGGAACACAGATGCTTGAGTTAAATTTGCAACAGCTTGGCAGTTATGTAGTGGTTCACTCGAATGTTTCATTCAAAGATACCGCTACAGCTAATTGGGCGGTAAACAGTATTGAAGCACTCGCAGCACGAGGCGCAATCCAAGGGATGGATGCTGAACACTTTAATCCAAGTGGAAATGTGACCCGTGCAGAATTCATCAAAATATTGATGAACGCTTTTGATTTACTAGATGAGACGGCTGTAAGCACATTTACAGACGTTAAGGATGGGGCATGGTATGCCAGTCCGATTGCGAGCGCTCAAAAGCTCGGTATTGTTAAAGGCAAAGCGGATGGCAACTTTGGTGCAAGCGAGGAGATTACTCGTCAGGAAATGGCGGTCATGATTTATCGTTTGGCTCAGACGATTAATATCCCATTGACCGACGGAACAAAGGCTTCTGGTGAAGCATTCTCTGATGTGAACCAGTTGTCTGCGGATGCAGCCAAAGCTGTAGAAGCGATGCGTATTAGTGGAATTATTAACGGTATGACATCCAACCAATTTGGACCAAACGGCAAGGCTACAAGAGCGCAAGCAGCGACCGTGATCTTCCGCCTGTTTGAGCAGCTTCAATAATCGTGCAGCAATACAAGATATAAAAAAGACGCAGGTGTCCCGTAGTCATGATCATGACTGCTGGGCACCTGTGTTTTTTTGCTGCCAACCCCAAACGCCTAATCTCATGCTCGTATCCACCACGCTCTTAAAACAAACTTTGCTTCATGGTATGTAATTTGCACGCAAGAGATCGCTAACGGACCCAGTAGCCCCTAAACGTTGCATTTATCGACTTTTGGTGTGCTATCGGACCCAATAGTCGCTATTGGCATGAAAATCGCCCGATTAGAGCCACTTTTGATGAGATAGCTGCACTGGAGTCCGAAAATGTGCCCAAAAGGCGGTAATTGAGCCAATAACGCCTCCTGAGTCCGTAAGCGTCTGAGGATGCACTCGGTGTTATCGTACCTAGATCTGTAAGTACTTGAGAGTGTATTCGTGTTATCGTGCTAGGTGCGTAAGCCCAAAGGATGAGTGTGACTCGGCGGCAACGGACCCAGTAGTCCCTAAACGTTGCATTTATCGACTTTTGGCGTGCTATCGGACTCCATAGTCGCTATTGGCATAAAAATCGCCCGAACAGAGCCACTTTGAATGAAATAGCTGCACTGGAGTCCGAAACTGTGCCCAAAAGGCGGTAATTGAGCAAATAACGCCCTCTGAGTCCATAAGTGTCTGAGGATGTATGCGGTGTTGCGTGCCTGAGCCGAAAGTGTCTGAGGATGTATGCAGTGAGTCGCTATTGGCATGACCCCAAGGGCTGATTTAGTGACTTACCTGCGGAACCCAGCCTATGGAGCAGTCTCATTTTCTTTCTTGTTGATCCCTTTTCAGTATAATTTTGGCGGATAGGATTTGGAGAGACGGGGGATAATTTCTAGGAAACCTAATTCTGACAGGAGTGACTACTGTGGAGGAACGGCCAGCAGGTGGGAACAGCAATACGTCTCAAAAAAACACAAAATCTGAGCAGACTCTGAGTACGTCACTGGATGAAATGATGACTTTGTTTAGAGACATATTCAAGAACGATGGAACGCTTAGAATCAGAGTGTTTAGCAACATGTTTAGTGATAGTCTTCGCTTTGGATTAGTCTATGTTGACGGAATGGTTGACAAACATATGATCCAAGAGGGGATTATCAAGCCCGTCATGGCATTTGATTTTACCGAAAAGGATTGTGGCAATAAAGCCGAGCTGATGGAGAACATCCGGACGCAGGTCATTAGTATTAGCGATGTGGTTGCCTCTGAGAATTTTGATGAAATGATCTATGCGATTATAGCTGGCAAGACCTTACTGTTGATGGACGGTTATGCCGGTGTTCTGAACATTGGTGCACAGGGTTGGGAGACAAAAGCTCTTGCGGAACCGGTGACCGAAAAAAGTGTCAAAGGTCCAAGGGAGGGATTTACGGAATCACTGTTAGTAAATCTCACTCTTATTCGGCGCAGGGTACAAGATTCCGAGTTGAAATTTGTTTTTAGTTCACTGGGAACACGGTCCAAAACACCGATATGTATCTGTTACATGGAGGGGTTAGCATCACCGGCTATTCTCAAAGAATTACAGAATCGAATGGAACAGATTGACATAGATCTTATTCTAGATACGGCATCTCTGGCGGAATTAATTAGAGACGAGCCCTATTCGCCCTTTGAAATGACAGGAAGTACAGAGCGCCCGGATGCTGTAGTCAGTAACATGATGGAGGGCAGAGTTGCCGTGCTCATTGAAGGCAGCCCGTTTGCAATGACTGTCCCCTATGTATTTGTAGAGAATTTTCAAGCCAGCTCGGATTATTACATTAACTTTTATTTTGGTTCCTTCAATCGAATGTTGAGAGTTTTTGGAGCTTTTTTGTCGATCAGTATACCTGCTCTTTACGTAGCTTTAGTTACCTATAGCCAGGAAATGATCCCAACCATGTTGTTGCTCAGTATTTCTACAGCAAGAGTAGCAGTCCCTTTTCCTACAATAGTAGAAGCGTTATTCATGTTAACTATATTTGAAATATTAAGAGAGGCGGGTGAGCGGATACCTACCTATATAGGACAGGCTATCAGTATCGTAGGCGCTCTCGTGTTAGGACAAGCAGCAGTGGAGGCTAGAATAGTTAGTGCTCCAATGATTATTGTAGTCGGTTTAACAGGAATCATGACGCTACTTAACCCTAGGTTGACCGGTCCTTTAATTATCGTAAGAACATTGCTGCTGGGTGCGAGTTTTTTTCTAGGGATATACGGTTATTTTCTTGGAATGCTTGGTTTAGTAGTTCATTTGATGAGTCTGCGTAGTTTTGGGGTTCCATACATGCTTGGAGTAGGCTCAATCCGTCCTCAGGACATTAAAGATACAGCGATCAGGGCGCCGTGGTGGCATATGTATCTGCGTCCGGCGTTAATTGGGGCACGAAATATGAGGAGAAAAGGTTCCAATAAAATAAGGAGAAGACCATGAGCAAGCTGAAAAGGATACTTCTGATTGTTACATCCATGATGCTTCTGATCTGCAATACAGGCTGCTGGAACTACTTTGAAATTGACGATATGTCGATTGTTGCCGGGGTCGCGATTGATAAGGGGAAAAAAGACGGTCAGTTATTGGTGACAACAGAGATTGTAGATACGAAGGAAGGAATGAAATCAAGTCAGGCTGGCTTCAAAATGATCACGCTCGCGGGCGAGACCATGTTTGATATTGTGAGGGGAATGATCTCGATCACTGGAAAAAAGTTATTTTGGAGCCATTCTAAGGCGATTATCCTTAGTGAGGAGATTGCAAGGGAGGGAGTCACCAAAGTAATAGATTGGTACAACAGGGATACGGAAACCCGATCGGATGTGTATATTTTTGTCGCTAAAGAGAAGTCGGCTCAAGAAATCATAAGTCTCAGCAGTTCGACTGAGAGTATTATGTCCTATGCACTTGCACAGCAGATGAGGACTGAGAAAAATGTAAGTACAGCGCCGGTTGTGGAAATTTGGGACTTCATAGATAAGCTCGAGGCTTCTGGTGAATATGCCATCGCTCCATTAATTTATGTTCATGAACAAAATAAGACGAAGAATGCACGAGTTAGCGGAACAGCTATTTTCAGGATGGATAAAATGATCGGTATGATCAGTGGCGAAGAAACGAAATACATGTTGTTTGCCAACAATCAAATCGAGGGAGGTGTGTTAATCGTAAAGGATGAAAGTGGAGAACCTGCCTTTTCCCTCGAAATTTTATCCAATCGTACAAAAATAAAACCTGTATGGATAAACGGTAAGCTCCAAATAAAGCTTAATACACTGACACACGCAGGACTGGACGAGGTTAAATCTTCGGGGGAATTCAATAATCTGGACAGCAAGAAGACTATAGAAAGGTGGGCTGAAAAAGAACTGGAGGAGCAGATTCTCTCCGTTATTCATAAGGTTCAGAAGGATTACCATGCAGATATTTTTGGATTTGGAGAGCTTCTTCATGAGAAAATGCCACGGACCTGGGAGAAAATCGAGAAAAACTGGGGGAAGGAATTTTCCAACGTAGAGATAGTAGTGAATTCCAAGGTGATTATCGAGAGCAGTGCACAAACGTCAAGGTCTATCAAGATTCATCAAAAATAGGTGATAAAATTGGTTGTTGTGGTCATATTTATCTATGCGGTAATTGTTTTGAGTGATCTTTATGGTCTATGGAAACAGGGGATGAAGCGGGATTTTTATGTTTCTTCCGCACTATGTCTGGTATCATTCTGTATTGCTTTTGCATTGGCAATGAGATGGTCACTCCCTAGTCCTTCACCATACCTAGAACACTGGATTAAGATGCTATTTTAGGTGACAAGCCTAAAGGGAGAATAGAGTATGAACAAAGAGATCGTATCAACAGGGCATGCTATTAGTATTGCTGTCTTGTTTATTATGGGGACTTCAATATTTATGGGTGTGCCGGGAGAATCCGGTAACAGTAACTGGATCGCCGTATTATTAGCCATGGTACTGGTGGTCCCACTGCTGCTGATATATGCCAGACTACACATCTTATTACCAGGCAAGGATCTATTTGATATGTTGATTACCGTGTTTGGAGGCGTCTTGGGTCGAATCATTTCTTGTCTCTATATTTGGTATACCTTTCATCTAGGGACACTAATTCTTAGGGTTTTTGGAGAATTCAGTAGATCCGTTACTTTAACCGAAACACCAATGATAGCACCTATGGCATGTCTTGGACTGTTGTGTATATGGATAGTTAAGGCTGGGATTGAAGTGCTGGGGAGAAGTTCTAAGCTTCTATTACTGTTCGCAATATTTGTTAATCTAGTCATTGTCACCTTAGCTTTTTCCAAAATGGAATATCATCACCTACTTCCGCTGTTGGATAAAGGCTGGAAGCCATTATTTAACGATACGCTGGGCACATTTTCTTTTCCATTTGCAGAGGTTGTAGTCTTTCTGGGGGTATTCGGTAATTTATCGAAGAAGAGCTCAGCGAAGAAGGTATTATTTGGTGGCGTAGCGATTGCTGGGGCAATTATTATTATGGCTACACTACGGAACCTATTGATGCTGGGTCCTGAGGTCTTGTCTAGTTTATATTTTCCGGCTTATGTGTCTGCAGGGCGTATTAATGTAGGAGATTTTTTGACCCGAATTGAAGCGTCATCGGCAGTGGCTTTTGTAATCACAACATTTATAAAAGGAAGTTTATGCCTTTACGTATCTTGCATTGGAGTAGCTAAAGTATTCAAGCTCAAGAGTTACCGCTCCGTTGTGCTTCAGATGGGACTACTCATGATCTATTTTGCGGATTTTGTGTACAAGGATATTATGGAAATGTACTATTTCTCTTACCATATTTATAAAATATACGCCTTTCCTTTCCAGGTGATTATTCCGTTGATATTATGGATTTGCGCTGAAATTGTTGTGAGCCGAGGTAAAAATAAACAGATAGCGCCGCAGTCGCAGCAATAGCTCTAAATAGGAGGATACAGGTGTCTCGTGAGCCATAAAAGGTGGCTGTTGGGATGCTTGTGTCCTTTTTGTTACGAGTAATTAGGTGAAATCCCACATTCGGAATCTTAGCGGAGCGCATAGTTGTTATTGATTAGCGTCCTCTGAGTCCGTAAGTTTCAGGAGAGGGCGATGATGCTATAATGATAGATACATAGAATAGAGGTTACTTTTTTTGAGAACAGGGGAGCTGATCCATCATTGAATACATATATTCTTATATATGATAGCTTTGTGCAGTTTGAGGTTACATTGGCAGCTTATTTTATGAAAACAAAGGGTGAGGTTTATACCTTAGGTTTGGAAGATAAGGCGTTAATCTCCTGCGAGGGTTTTTCTGTTAATCCATCCGTATTGGTTGAAAATGTGGACGTTAGCACCATAGATTTATTGATTATCCCTGGTGGGGAAACAGATAATTTAATAGGGCAGGAGGCTCTATTAGATTTAATCAGAAGCCTGAATCGAGCAGGCAAAGTCATCGCGGGCATTTGCGGTGGGGTATCCATTCTTAAGGCAGCCGGAGTACTGGATGGTAAGGTTTATGTGGACAATGAATCCGGCGTATCTAACGTCGTTGTCGATGGAACAATCATTACCGCTAAGCCGAATGGATATGTAGATTTTGCGCTTGAAATTGGGCGAGTAATGAGTATCTATAAAGATGAGGCAGATTTGCAAGAAACGATAGATTTCTTTAAACATTTTAAATCCGTTTAAGGAGTAGAAGAGGGGAAACATGTATGAACGTTAGCAATATCATTATGTCCTCTTATTGGGGTAGAGAGGTTAAACATAAATATATCACCCAAGGGTCCAAAGCGCTGGCTGTTATTTTTCCGGGTAAAAATTATTCAGCTGATCGCTCTCTGCTGGATTATGCGGCTAAAGCTGCCCGGGAGCATAATTGTGATGTTCTGCTTTTAGAATATGGTTACCAGAGTGCTAGGGTGGATTTCAAGCGTGAAGAAATGAGTATTATCATTGAGGAATGTAAAGCCGTGATTGCTTCTCTGCCGGATTATAAGAGGTTTCTTTTTATAAGTAAAAGCATGGGAGCTGTTATTGCAGGTAGAATAGCTGAAGAGCTAGAAATACAGAAGAAGACGTCTCATCTATATATCACCCCGTTGCCTGAGGCGGTGCCGCTGATTCAGCGGAGTCGGGGGACTGTAATTTATGGTGGCAGTGACCCCTTATTTGGTGAAGAGCATTCGGGTGAAATTAGTGGGCTGAATCATTTGAAGGTGTATAGAATCGATGATGCCAATCATTCGCTGGAGGTAGGCAGTGTCAACGAGTCACTAGCAATACTGCTGGTCATCATTAATTTCTATCATGAATTTTTCCGGGATGCTTTAAATTAATAACTTTAGGAGATGATGAGTGTGATTTTGGAAGCTGCGATGCTGCAAGTGAAGCCTGGTTTGACTACTGAATTTGAGCAAAGCTTCAAGGAGGCATCAAGCTTAATCTCCTCGATAGAAGGTTATATGGGCCATGAATTACAACATTGCTTGGAGGATGATCATAAGTATCTGTTGCTGGTGAAGTGGAGAACGCTTGAAGACCACACTGTTGGATTTAGAGAATCCAGCCAATATCAGGAATGGAAAGCACTCCTTCACCATTACTACGACCCATTTCCGGTAGTTGAGCATTTTACCCGCATTAATCTGGACTAAATGGAGGATACCGAATGAAGGCCAAGCTTGTTGGGGAAGGCAGAACAGCGGAGATCTGGCAGCATGATGATCAGAGGATTCTTAAATTGTACCGGGAGGATATAGCAGAGCAACACGTCAGCCGGGAATATAAAATCAGCCGGTTTGTACATGCGCGGGGTGTTCGGACCCCCCAGCCTTTTGAGCTTATTTCTGAACAGAATCGACAAGGTATCGTTTTTCAACAAATTCAGGGTCCCTCTTTACTAAAGGTGATGGGTGAGAAGCCTTGGAAAGTTACCCAATATGCCAGGCTGATGGCGGGGCTTCATTGTGATTTACATAAGCTTGAAACTACAGAGGAAATCGGCCAGCAAAAGGATATGCTGAAAAGTCAGATCATGGTTGCCCCTATGCTGAGCGAAGAGGAAAAATCCGTCATTTTGAAGTATCTGGAGAAGCTGCCGGAAGGCACTCGTTTATGTCATGGGGATTTTCATCCCGACAATGTGCTTATGGATGAACAGCTCTGGGTGATCGACTGGATGACGGGTGTAGTGGGAGAACCTGCTGGAGATGCTGCGCGTTCCGTAGTGATGTTCAGTTTGGGAGCTATGCCTCCGGGAGCTTCGGCCTTCTCCAAATTAATGTTAGGTTTTATAAGAAAAAGATTAACTAAGGGATACATTCAAGAGTATCTCAGATTATCAGGACACACTTATGAGGACGTAGACCGCTGGATTTTGCCGATCGCTGCCGCACGTCTGGTGGAGGGGCTTTCGCCTCCAGAGAAGGAGCTGCTGGTAAAAGAAGTTCGTAAACGTCTACACACCTTAGCCGCAGAGGTAAGCTGATCATGGCACAAAAACGGAGGCGTATTCTATGACTACCTATATAGCGCTGCTGCGTGGAATTAACGTCGGCGGGAACAAAATTATTAAAATGTTGGACCTGAAGGCGATGTTTCAGTCTCTTGGATTTGCAAATGTACGAACGTATATTCAGAGTGGAAATGTCGTTTTTGAGAGTGATGAAGGTTCGGTAAGCCTGCTTAGAGGAGTCATTGAACGTCAGATTCATGAGGTTTTTGGATTCGAGGTCTCTGTTATTATCCGTACTTTAGCAGAAATGGAGAATGTGATCGCTAACGATCCCTTTCAGCTGTCCGAGCCAGAGGAATTCAAAAGATGGTATGTTACTTTTTTACCAGCCGAGCCTTCAGGGGAAGCATTGGATAAACTGTGCACTTATGAGAATGGACCGGATAAAGTGCGTTTTGTCGGCAGAGAGATGTATATATTATATGAGGTCAGTGTGAGCCAATCATCGCTTTTTAAAGTCCCTTTTGACAAAATACTCGGGATGCCCATTACCGCACGCAACTGGAACACGGTGAATAAGCTTGTTGCCATAGGCAAGATGGAATAACATAGTTTGGATTGAACAGGGTACCGAAAGGCTCCACATTGTGGGGTCTTTTTTGCGTGCCGGCAGCCTCATTTATTCAGCAAACATTCAGCTTGCACTCATTGAGAGTTAAGGTATGGATGAAATAATACACCTACGGAAAGCTTGGGCCGGAGTTACAGAACTGCCGGCATATAGAATGATCAAGGGATAGGAGTGAAATGGAGATGAGTTTTGCTAGAAAAATAAGCTCGGATCTTATACTGTGGCTCATTTTAATACTCGCTGCTTTTTTGTACGGTTATGGAGTTTGGAATGACCACTATGTGAATACATACTACACCACTGCCGTGGGAAGTATGCTGCAAAACTTTCATAATTTCTTCTTCGCTTCACTCGACTCTGCAGGTTCAGTCACGGTGGATAAACCACCAGTCACCTTTTGGATTCAGACTCTTAGCGCACTCATTTTCGGGCTGCATGGCTGGAGTGTGATTTTACCTCAGGCGCTTGGGGGCGTGGGCTCCGTGTTGCTCGTATACCTTCTGGTAAAACCTACCTTTGGTAAAGCAGCTGCACGTTTAGCAGCGCTGGCCATGGCAACAACTCCAGTAGCGGCGGCTGTTAGCCGGACGAATAACATTGATGCTCTGTTAGTATTCACGTTACTGTTGGCGGTTTGGTTTTTATTTAAAGGAACGAAGAGTAATAAGCTGGGCAGTCTCCTTGCCGCATTCGCTTTAATCGGTGTTGGGTTTAATGAGAAGATGTTGCAGGCTTATATGGTATTGCCGGCTTTTTATCTCTTTTATGTCTTGGCTGCGAAAGTGAACTGGAAGCGAAAAACTGGAGTATTAGCGGCCTCGACAGCTATATTACTCGTGGTCTCGTTATCCTGGGCAGTGATAGTGGATTCGATTCCCGCTAGTAAACGACCTTATATCGGCAGCAGCGGTACTAACTCCGTGCTCAATCTTGCCTTTGGTTATAATGGTGTCGCCCGATTGACGGGTGATCGGGGGACAGGTGGTGTCGGAGGTGGAATGCCTTCAATGAATGGTGGTGAGATGCCGAACATGAATGGCGAGATGCCAGCTATGAACGGTGAAAGACCCGCTATGAACGGGGCAGATGCTGAAAATGGTACGGATAGCGGACGTGGATCATTTTCGGGTCGGCAAGGTATGAATTCAACCTCAGACAGTCAAAATGGCGCCGATGATGGAGGTTCTCCAGGGCAACCACCCGGCGGTGGAACAGATAATCAAAACCGGCAATTTGGTGGTGAAGGTGGGGGTCAAGGACAACGCGGCGGCATGAATGGCGGCGGAGGTGGAATGTTCAATACTGGAACCGCAGGTCCACTGCGCCTGTTCCAATCAGAGCTGTCAGGTCAGGCAAGCTGGATGCTGCCTTTTGTATTGTTTGGTTGTATTGGATTATTCGCTAATCTGCGGAGAAGGAACTTTACGCAAGGGCATAAAGAAGCTCTATTCTGGTTAGCATGGCTGGTGCCGGTGATGGGATTCTTCAGTATTGCGGGATTCTTCCATCAATATTATCTGGTGATGATGGCTCCGCCGATAGCCGCGCTGGTCGGTGCAGGCTGGTCAAAGCTCTGGAGTCTGTATCGTGAGCACTCTGGTTGGCTGTCATGGCTATTGCCAGTTGCGACGCTGGTTACAGCAGTTTTTCAATGGTACATTATTCATCCTTATGACGATACGATTGGCAGGGGCTGGTCGATTGGCATTCTGGCTGCCGGTATAGTTGTTTCTTTGGTGCTGGTCGTTCTTAAAGGCAAGCAGAAGCCATTTGTTTTCTCGGCAAGTATTGTTGCTGTACTAGTATTGTTAATTGGCCCGCTCTACTGGGCAGCTACCCCAATTACTTATGGCCTGAACAGTCAAACCCCTGAAGCAGGACCAGGCAGCAGTGAGGGCAGAGGAGGAATGGGCGGCAATTCTAGCAACTTTGGACGTAATAGCGCCACAAGTGCGAATGAGAGTCTGTTGTCCTATCTGGAGGAAAATAATACTGGGGAGCCTTATCTGTTTGCCGTATTGGATTATGGCACAGCAGCTCCTTATATCGTCGATAAGGGGGCATCGGTTGTTATTCTGAACGGGTTTTCCAATTCGGACACAGTATATACCACAGATACCCTAGAGGCGTTAGTAAAGAGTGGAAAGGTGAAATACTTCCTGCTGAGCAGCGGCGGTATGGGGGGGGGACGTGGAGGGAACTCTACGCTATCTACCTGGATTACCGACAATGGTACAGAGGTTCCAGCAGCGGATTGGGCAGGAAACGATGCTGGTAACAGCGGAACGTTATACAAAGTTACAGTTAACTAGTTCAGTGTTTTAGAGTACGAAGCGTGCTAATACATTTGCAGGCACGCTTCAGCATTCAAATTAAAGGAGGAGCTGCTCATGAGTATCAACGTGCGCTATTCCATTATTATACCGATGTTTAATGAAGAGGCAGTCATTCAGGAAACGTATCGCCGTATTAAAAAAGTGATGGCAATGACGGAGGAAGTGTATGAGCTGATCTTCGTGAATGACGGCAGCACCGACAACTGTGCCCAGATGATCGAGGAATATAGCTATTGGGATGAGAGTGTGAAGCTGATCGATTTGTCACGTAACTTTGGACATCAGATCGCTATTACTGCCGGAATGGACTATGCCCTTGGGGATGCAGTTGTCATTATTGATGCTGATTTGCAAGACCCGCCTGAGCTGATCTTGGACATGATTGCGGAATGGAAGAAGGGGTATGAAGTTGTATATGCTAAACGGGTGAAGCGTAATGGTGAATCCTTATTCAAAAAGTGGACGGCCAGCCTCTTTTATAGAATTCTGCGTTATTCAACCGATATTTCTATCCCTGTGGATACGGGTGATTTTCGGCTCATAGATCGTAGGGTCTGCGAAGAGCTCAAACGTCTACCGGAGAAAAACCGTTTCGTGCGCGGACTGGTCAGCTGGGTTGGTTTCCGTCAGAAGGCGATTGAATATGAACGGGATGAACGTCTGGCGGGGGAAACTAAATATCCACTAAAACGTATGATCAAGCTCTCTTTGGACGGAATCACCTCCTTTTCCTATAAGCCGCTGAAGCTGGCAGGATATTTGGGCGCACTGCTGTCGGCTTCTGGTTTTCTGTACCTTATGTATGTTTTGTACCTGGTGATTTTTACAGACTCAGTTGTTAAGGGCTGGGCTTCGATGATTGGAATTACGCTGACCTTCAACGGATTTGTACTCATTATGCTAGGAATACTAGGTGAATATGTCGGCCGGATTTATGACGAAACTAAGGGACGTCCGCTTTATATTGTCCAAGAGTTCTATGAAGGTAAGGGGCAGCAAAAGAACATTCGTGAGCACCCTGTGACCCATCTCCGTAAATAAACTGCAAGGGAGGGATTCATGATGAAGATTAGAAAAGCTGTCATTCCCGCCGCGGGCTTAGGCACTCGTTTCCTGCCTGCCACTAAGGCTCAGCCAAAAGAAATGCTGCCCATTGTGGATAAACCAGCGATTCAATATATCGTAGAAGAAGCCGTCCGCTCTGGTATTGAAAGTATTATCATCGTGACCGGCCGCAATAAGAAGTCGATTGAAGATCATTTTGATAAATCGGTGGAGCTGGAGCAGACGCTTTTGGAAAAAGGGAAAGAGGATCTACTTCGTGAAGTCCAGCTAATCAGTGAGCTAGCGAGCATCCATTACATTAGGCAAAAAGAGCCGCTGGGACTAGGCCATGCCATCCTTTGTGCGGAACAATTTATCGGTGATGAACCTTTTGCTGTTTTGCTTGGTGACGATATTATGGTTTCGGAGGACCCGGCGCTGCTGCAGATGATGAGATTGTATGAGCAAGAGGAGCAGACTATCGTCGGTGTGCAGCAGGTGCCACGGCAGGAGGTTAACAAATATGGGATTATAGCCTCCAGCGGCTCACTAAATGGAGTTCATGAAGTAAAAGGACTGGTAGAGAAGCCCTCGCCTGAAACAGCTCCTTCAGAATACGCCATTATGGGGCGATACATTTTGAAGCCTACGATATTCTCAGTACTGGCTAACCTCGAACGTGGAGCGGGCGGGGAATATCAACTGACGGATGCTTTGCACGAGGTATGCCGGCAAGAAGGATTGCTGGCGCTGGATTTAATCGGCAAACGTTATGATATTGGTGATAAATTTGGTTACATTAAAGCCACGCTGGAGGTAGGTTTGATGCGGGAGGATTTGCTCCCATTATTGGTTCCGTATTTGCAGGAGCTGGCTGCTAGTCTTAAGGGAAGAGAAAAAGAAGTGGATTCCTTGCATTGGAGTATACACAGTTGAGGGAGAGGAACTGTTTCAAACGATCATAACATCGGCTTCGGTGGTGGGATGAGGTTTTGAAGCAGTTTTTTTGCGTGTGGTGTTCAAAGGGCGGTGAGGGACGAGCAAATAAGTGTACTTTATACAATTAAAAGTATGGGGGACAGCTGCAAATCGATTTAGTTGTACTTGATACATCTATATCTTTACATTTTAGCTAGAATGCTCAGTTAGCCTGTTTTTAGTTGCATAAAATACACTTAAAACAGCCGTGTGGGTGTTATTGTATGAAATAGCTGCATCAAGTGCAGTTATTTTTAAATTTCGTAACTTGCTTCTCCTGGGTGACGAAAAAATCCGAAAGACCGATTCCTAAGAATCATCCTCCGGATTTATGTTTTGAGTATAGATTAAGCTTTCAGCACATCATGATCAACGTAACGCGCACCATTTAACTCGCTAATTACATTAATAGCTACCTTCGCACCATCGCCTGCGGTAATAATGGCATGTACACTTACTCCAGCAACAGTACCAGCTGCCCAAATGCCTGCGATATTCGTTTTGCCTTCAGCATCAACGGCTACTACAGTTTTGATTCTTGGCTCTGTACCATCCTTAGTCTCTACGCCAGCTTTGGCAGCTAGATCTGTAAGGGCGCCTGTGGCAAGAATGACATGTTTTGCTTCATAGATAATTCCATCTTCAGTTTCAATGACAAAACCATTGCCGCTGGAGGTGAGGTTGATAGCCTGTTCGGAAACCAGCTCAGCGCCAAATTTAACAGCTTGCTTATGCCCGGTTTCGACCAGCTCAGGACCACCTACTTCGGAAATTCCATAAAAGTTCTCAAACCAACCTCTGCGGGTCATGCCCTTATCGTTGTCGATCAGCAGCGTTTTTTTGCCCGCCTTGGCGGCGAACAGGGCTGCGCTTGCACCGGCAGGACCGGCGCCAATTACGGCGATTTCGTACATGTATTTACCTCCTAAAAGTTTTGTGGAGCGATGCTCCTTAGAATGGACTACATAGCAAAACTGGCAACGAAAGCATACGCTTGGTTTTGTGAAGCAAAACTCACTTCGAAAGCATACGCTTAAGTTTGTGGAGCGATGCTCCAGTTCCTCTTAATTATAACGGTTGTTACTCTTCCTTGGCTAATCCTTCCTCGCAAGGCAGGCTAACCGTAAACGTTGTCCCCTCGCCAACGGTGCTATTTACACTAATCTTGCCGTGATGTGCCTCGACAATAGATTTTGTGATGGAGAGACCCAACCCTGATCCGCCGTATTTACGTGTGCGAGAGGAGTCACTGCGGTAGAATCGATCAAAGATATGTGGGATGTGCTCTCCGGGAATTCCGTAGCCATTATCCCGCACGCTTAATAGAGCTTGATTTCCTTCCGCTTGCAAAGAGAGATGAATGCTCCCTGTCGTGGCATTGGTATGCTGAACTGCATTGTGGAACAGATTCAGAATCACCTGCTTGAGCTTATAGGGATCATATTTACCACGGATGCCATAGGAAATATCAAATGTAACTTTCCGTTGATCTGCGAGCAAAAGCAGATGCGGCTTCATTTCGTGAATCACCTCGCTGAGAATCAGATCAGTCATCTGCAGTTGTGGAGCTCCGTCCATCCGAGCGAGCAGTAGCAGATCCTCGACCAGCTTATTGATTCGTTTCGATTCACCATGCATGCTCCGCAACGAGTTATATAACTGTTCTTTATTATCGGCGGCGCCCCGCAGTAAGACCTCAAGAAAACCGTGAATTGAGGTAAGCGGAGTTCTAAGCTCGTGGGAAGCATCGGCAGCGAACCTGCGCATCTGCTCCTTGGCCTCCCGTTCATTATGAAAGGATATTTCGAGACGTTCGAGCATACCATTGAATGAATGAGCAAGCTTGTCGATCTCGGCCTGTCCTTGGTCAACTGGAAACCGAATGTCCAAATTACCGGCATTAATGATCTCAGCCGATTCTCCCATATTAGATAGAGGAACTAACGTCTTTCGCAGGGCCGGTAAGTATAGGAATAATCCAGTCAATAAAGCAATCACTGACAAACCTGCGTAGATCAGCAGCTGCTGCATTATCACATCCGTCAATGGCCCCGTGCTCACACTCATTTGCAGCAGCAATCTAGTATTTCCAGGCCTATAAAGATTCATGAATATGGCTAGATGTTCAGTGCCGTCTTCAGCTTGGATGAGCTTGTAATTTCCTGTCGCCCTATCCGTGGTGTGAATCAGCAGCGCATCGTATTGCTCATTGGTCAGCCTGGGTGCTGCTATATCTGAGAGGGTTAATTGCTGTAAATCCCTGAAGGTGCCATCCGAGCTGTACATGGCGAGAGTTGTATGGGCATCAAGCAGAAGCGGGCGCCGGTTCTCGCCAGTTCGCAGCCCACTTGGCATTTTATTCATGTCTTCTCTTTCCAACGGGAAATTGCTGTTAAACTCGTTGTTCGTGTCATTTATGCCTGTGCTATCCTCGTCATAGGAATTAAAAAAGTTAAAAAACATCTCACGGGGGACAGAACGTATTTGCGCTTCCATAGACTCGGCTCTATTGCTGTATATAAAATCTCGCATAAGGATATATTGTAAGACTCCAATTAGCAGCAGCAATCCTGATAGAATAAGCAGCGATGTGGCAAGCAGCTGTTTACGCAGGGAACGTGGTGCAGGCAGTCTGCGAAGCCATCTGAAGATGGGAGTGCTCATAGATCGACCCGGTAGCCTGCGCCCCGCAGGGTACGGATAATACGGTGCTCCTTATCTCCGAGCTTCTCACGAAGCGAACGGATATAGACCTCAACAATATTTTCCTCACCGCCAAAATCATAGCCCCACACTTTATCAAGAATCATAGGCTTGCTGAGTACAAGGCCGTGATTGATAACGAGATACTGTAATAACTCGTATTCCGTAGGGGAGAGTTCAAGTACTTCCTCCCTGAAGCGAATTTCCTTTCGCCGACTGTCAATTCGGAAAGGACCGCAGCGGACCTCACCTAGCAGCCCCGGAAACTGATTCCGCAGCCGCGCTTGGATCCGCGCTAGTAATTCATCAAAGCTGAAGGGCTTGACCATATAGTCGTCAGCACCAATAGATAGTCCTTTTACGCGATCATCCA
Organism: Paenibacillus sp. FSL P2-0121; assembly: GCF_037975345.1. Taxonomy (NCBI): domain Bacteria; kingdom Bacillati; phylum Bacillota; class Bacilli; order Caryophanales; family Paenibacillaceae; genus Paenibacillus; species Paenibacillus sp. FSL P2-0121. Next base: position 658,853 of record NZ_CP150245.1, read on the forward strand.
CTTCGTCTTTTGCAGTAAGCATGATGACAGCTACCTCTGTCTCTTCTGAGCGCAGATAGTGACATACCTCGAATCCATCCATACCCGGCATCATAACATCCAGGATAGCTACATGGGGCTTGAATTCAGCTGCAATCGAAATGGCGCTTAGCCCGTCCGACGCGGTTCGTACTTCAAAACCTTCGTTAAGGAGACCCAGCTCCAGGAACTGTAATATATGAGGCTCATCATCTACGAGCAGAAGTCGAACTCCTTGTACTGCTTTCATCATAGGTTCCTCCAAATCGGTGATAGATAGCTTCATTATGCCATATCCGGTTGAATGTTTGCTGAAGACCGAATGATTCTTTTTCTAGAATAAATGAGTGAATTTCTTTCACATGGCTTTAAATTGGTTAATCTAGTTATAAGGAATATTAACGTGTTTAATGACAAACAGGGTTAAAAATTCCGGATTTTCGGAATTGCGATAAAGGGTTTTGACGAAGAATATAGAACACTTTACAATAAGGATAATCTCCTGATTCAGGCTCCTGATTTTGGAGAATGCTCTCCCTATTTTAGGTTAGATCATCCGAACGTGTAAAATTTCCTTCCTCGTTTTTTCAACTTTGTCATCTTCCTATCAAGGCTCATTTCTTTCTGGTGTATTTCTTTTCTAATTCACTTCTTTTTGGAATTCTGTTCATTCATCCTAGGTTTGCTGAACTTTATATTACCCATAAGTCAAGGGAGGCTTTTCCATGAAGAAAAAAGAAATGGTAGCCATGCTATTGGCTGGAGGCCAAGGCAAAAGATTGAAAGGTTTAACCAAATCGCTTGCCAAGCCCGCTGTCTATTTTGGGGGCACTTATCGGATCATCGACTTTCCTTTAAGTAACTGCTCCAACTCGGGTATTGATACTGTCGGTGTATTGACACAGTATGAGCCACTTATACTACATTCTTACATCGGAGTAGGCAGTGATTGGGATTTGAACCGTAAGAATGGTGGAGTATTCGTATTGCCACCGCATGAACGTGAGAATGGAAGCAGCTGGTATCGGGGAACAGCCGATGCGATTTATCGAAATCTTAAATTTGTAGATCAGTTCGACCCTGAGCATGTTCTTATTCTATCCGGTGATCACATTTATAAAATGGATTATCATGCTATGCTGCAATACCACAAGGAGAGAAATGCAGATTGCACAATTTCTGTGATTGACGTTCCGCTGGAGGAAGCAAGTCGATTTGGAATCTTAAATACGGAGGACGATCTGAAAATTTACGAATTTGAAGAGAAGCCTGCACAGCCAAAAAGCACGCTAGCTTCTATGGGTGTGTACATCTTTAAATGGGAAATTCTCCGCAAGCATTTACTGGAGGACGGAGAGAATATAGGGTCATCTCACGATTTTGGTAAGGATATCATCCCTTTGATGCTGGAAGACGGGAACTCTTTATTTGCGTACCCTTTTGAAGGGTATTGGAGAGACGTTGGTACGGTAGCAAGCCTGTGGGAAGCGAATATGGATTTACTGAGCGATAATCCACCGCTTAATCTAAATGATCCCAGCTGGCGCATATTTACACGTAATCCGAATCAACCTGCTCAATATGTCGCACCTGGGGCGAAAGTGTCAGGATGCATTATTAATGAAGGCTGCATTGTGCATGGTGAAGTGAAGCACTCGGTTCTTTTTTATGGCGTAGAGGTAGGTGAAGGCAGTGTGATTACGGACTCCGTAATTATGCCTAAGGTTAAGATTGGTAAGAACGTACGCATTCATAAAGCGATTATTAGTGAGAATACGGTAATCGACGATTATATGGAAATAGGCATCGAGCGGGAGAACGAGAACGAAATTCTGCTGATCGACAATAAAAGCAAGAAACGTAAATCAGCTGTGGCCAAAACCATATAATCAAGCTAAAACGCCTTCGGCGTCCTTCTAGGGACGGTAAGCGTTTATGCGAGATTTATAAGGATAAAGTATATAGTGAAACTTATACTTTCTTATAAATTATAAGAGGACGGTGGATTCCGATGAAGCAACTCATGGGTGTAATTAATCTGGATCATGAACTCGATAAACTAAATGAACTCACTTATTTCCGCTGTGGTGCAGCCGTACCTTTTGCCAGTCGTTATCGGTTGATAGATTTCGTGCTTTCCAATATGATGCGTGCGGATCTAGAGAGCGTGGGCCTGTTTGTTCGCCGTAAATATCGTTCTTTAATGGACCATTTGGGTGACGGGAAATCTTGGGATATGAATCGCAAGCATGGGGGACTATTTATTTTGCCTCCGGACTGGAATGATCCCACCGATACTTCTCTTGGCGACCTTCAGCATTATCATAATAATCTGGATCTTTTTAAACGGGGATCTGCTAAATATATTGTGTTTTCCGGCAGCCAGCATATTAATACTATCGATCTCCAGGACTTGTACAGCTACCATTTGGAGAAGGGTGCCGATGTTACAGTAGTATACAAAAAAATAGAGCAATTGCAGCCAGAGCATGAGTTATGCCAGCGTATTGAAGTGGACGAAGAGAATAATGTGACCAATATCCATCATGAGAAGGATCATCCCAATTTATATCTCGATATCTTCATTATGGAGAAAAAACTGTTCCTGGAGCAGGTGGAACATTGCATTGCACATGGGGAGAGCTACTTTTTCCGTGATGTCATTCAGAAAAACCGCCATAAATTCAAAATCGCTGCTTATGAGTATCATGGCTATCATGCCGTAATTAATTCATTGGAAAGCTATTATAAGAATAGTCTGGAGCTGCTTCAGCAGGAGAATTACTTTAGTCTGTTCAAAGAAAGTCCAGTACAGACGAAGATTAAATATGAGGCTCCTACCCGATATTTAGAGAGCGCAAATGTCAGCAATTCACTGGTGGCTAACGGCTGCATTATAGCGGGAACGGTGGAGAACAGCGTGATCTTTCGTGGGGTTCAGGTACGTAAAGGAGCGAAGATCATCAACTCTGTAATTATGCAGAAGTGCATTATAGAGGAAGATGCTGTTATTGAGAATGTGATCATGGATAAGGACGTACATTTAAGTAAGAATCGAATTCTCGTCGGGGATAGTAAACGTCCATTTGTCATCGCCAAGAGCAGCAAAATATAAACCAACTGGATTAGATGAAACGAAACAGTATAACCTATCTGATCTACAGGCATAGTCTAATGCATCCCTAAAAAAAGCTTTTGTCAGGAGGAACCTGCTGTTGTTTAACGATAAAGAAACTTTCAAACAGGTGTTTCGCGAGACGCTCATCAGTAAATTGGGCAAACCTTTGGAGGAAGCCTCGAATGCTGATGTCTATAAAATATTAGGCAACATGATTCGCGAGAATGCCGGGAAAAATTGGGCGGATACCAATCAAAAGTACAAGACGGATAAGGATAAGCAGGTATACTATTTTTCTATGGAGTTTCTGATCGGAAGACTTCTGGGGAACAATCTGCTGAATATGGGCGTGCTGGAGGTCGTGCGTGAGGGATTGGCCGATCTTGGTTTCTCGCTGCAGGATATTGAGGAGGTAGAAGCCGACGCTGGGCTTGGCAATGGAGGACTTGGACGTCTAGCTGCTTGTTTCTTGGATTCACTGGCCTCCCTGCAATATGCGGGGCATGGTTGCGGCATACGTTATAAATACGGCCTGTTCGAGCAGAAAATCGTTGACGGGTATCAGGTGGAACTGCCCGATTACTGGCTGCAAAATGATAATGTATGGGAAGTGCGTCGTGAAGACAAGCAGGTAGAAGTAAGGTTCTGGGGCGTGATTGAGACTCGGGAGGAGAACGGGCGGCTTATCTTTGAGCATAGTCAATATGAGGCCGTTCGTGCAGTTCCGTATGATGTGCCTATCATTGGTGCAGATCGGCGGCATGTGAATACACTGCGCAACTGGAGCGCGGAGTCCATCACCCAGCCTACCAGAACCTTTGGCTCTTTTGCCGGATCAGACTATCATAAATTCCTGGAATATAAGCGTTCCGTAGAATCCATCTCGGAGTTCCTGTATCCGGATGACTCTCAATACGAAGGCAAGCTGTTGCGGTTGAAGCAGCAATACTTCCTCTGCAGCGCTGGCCTGCAAAGTATTCTGCGAACCTTTGGAAAGCTTGGACTCCCTATACAATCGCTGCCCGACAAGGTTGCGCTTCATATCAATGATACACATCCGACGCTTGTAATTCCTGAATTGCTGCGGATTCTGATGGATGTACATGGATTAGGATGGGATGAGGCGTGGAGTATTACAACTCGTATGGTGTCCTATACAAATCATACGATCTTGAGCGAAGCCCTGGAGAAATGGCCTATTCAAATGGTCAGGGACTTGCTTCCACGTATTTTTCTTATCATTGAAGAGATTAATGCCCGCTTCTGCGGCGAGCTGATGAGTCGTTATCCCGGCGATCAGGACCGGATTTCACAGATGGCAATTATTCATGACGATCAGGTTCGCATGGCTCATCTGGCGATTGTGGCGAGCCATAGTGTCAATGGGGTAGCAGCGCTGCATACAGAAATATTGATGAAACGCGAAATGCGGCTCTTTAATGAAATGTACCCGCACCGCTTCAATAATAAGACGAATGGGATTACTCACCGGCGTTGGCTGATGCATGCCAATCCGGATCTGGCTAACCTTATCAATCAATCGATAGGAACCCGCTGGATGAGCCATCCGCAAGAGATGATTGGTTTGATTAAATATTGTGAGGATGCTTCCTTTCAGGAACAAGTAGCCAGCATTAAACGGCGGAATAAGCTCAAGTTGGCTGAATACATTTACAGCAAGCATTCAGTACATGTAGACCCCGACTCTATCTTTGATGTTCAGGTGAAGCGCCTGCATGCTTATAAGCGGCAGCTGCTAAATATTTTGCATATTCTGCATATGTACAACCAAATCAAAGATAATCCTTCGATGGATATGGTACCGCGCACGTTTATATTCGGAGCAAAGGCGGCACCAAGCTATCATTTGGCGAAGCGAATTATCAAGCTGATCAATACTGTGGCGGAGGCTGTCAACAAGGATCCGGATGTTAAAGGCAAGATCCGTATCTTTTTCCTTGAGAATTATTCGGTATCCTTGGCCGAGAAGATCATTCCTGCTGCGGATATTAGTGAACAGATTTCTACAGCGAGTAAAGAGGCTTCCGGTACGGGGAATATGAAGTTTATGATGAACGGTGCATTAACCGTAGGTACGATGGACGGTGCTAACGTGGAAATGCATGAGATGGTAGGGGACAACAATATGTTCCTGTTCGGTCTTCGTGCTGAGCAGGTAATGGATTATTATCAGCATGGCGGCTATCACGCACGTGATATCTACAATGGGGATAGCCGTGTGAAGGAAGTATTGGATCAGTTGGTTAATCCGGGACCTATATGCTGTCATGGTGCGGAGTTTGAGACCATTTTCCATTCTCTTTTGGATAATAACGATGAATTCTTTGTGCTTAAGGATTTCGCAAGTTATGTCGAGACTCATGTCGAGATTGACCGGGCATACCGCAACCGTCAGGAGTGGCTGAAAAAGTCTATTATAAATATTGGTCATTCCGGTAAATTCTCAAGTGATAACACGATTAGCCGCTACGCCGCGGAGATTTGGAATATCAGTCCGGTACGGCTATAGGCTCAACAAGAATAGGCTGTCTTATAAGTAGGAGATTCCTACAAATGAGACAGCCTATTTCTTATGCTCTATAGGGCAGAGCTGCTTTAGATAACTTCCGATACCAGGGCTGCGAACCGCTCCAGGAACCGGCGTTCCTCATCATCAAAACGATCTTTCAGCGGACTGTCGATATCGAGTACGCCAAGCAAACGATCATCCTTGATCAGCGGGACAACAATTTCGCTGTTTGAAGCGGCGTCACAGGCGATATGTCCCGGGAATGCATGCACATCTCCAACTACTAACGTGCGTCGTTCCGCAGCAGCCGTTCCGCAGACTCCACGAGACAACGGGATGCGGATGCAGGCAGGAAGACCTTGGAAAGGCCCGAGCACAAGCTCCTTGCCATCAAATAAATAAAAACCGGCCCAATTCGTATCCGGCATAGCGTGTTTAAGCAGTGCCGAAGCATTGGCCAGGTTGGCCGTAGCACTTGGTTCGTCCTTTACTAATGCTTCTAGTTGGATTAGAACCGCTTCAAACTGCTCGTTGCGTGTTCCATCGTAAGGCATAGCTTGAAACATGAAGCATCACCTTCCTGTACTTTAAATTCAAATATGAACTCATAACTGTAATTATCAACATAGTACAGCTAGACATAATACGTCAAGCGACAATACCAATCTGTAACAATATGGAATGTTCCTTGAAGTCCATGAAATGCGGAACAGCCACAATAATGTTTCCGGGGATCGGTCAGAGGGTAATGCTAGTATAAATACCGAAGGCTATATAGCCGGAAGAGGTGGAATATGCGCGCTGATGTACAGAACTTGTTCATAGGAATTCATATGCTTTATTGTGCACGGGATAAAGATGTGACGATCTCAGAGATGCTGCTCGGACTTGAAGATCTGGGGTATCGTGTAGGAGAACGCGAAGTGAAACAGGAATTGGAAAAGCTGACACTGGACAACTTTCTGACTGCCCATACCGAAGGGTACAGTATTACGGGGACTGGAATTGAAGAGTTCAAGGATATTCGAGCCAAACTTCAGGTGTTATGCAGTGAAGTTATTCATGAAGCGGAATGAAATCATTGTAGTTAAGTTTAATAAAAAGACGTCTGCATTTAGGGAGTGTTTGCTCCCTGCTGCAGACGTCTTTTTACGTTAACGCGTAGAATTTGTTCTTTTCAATGTTAAAGAATTTAGAACTTTTATCTTAAGGATATACTCTTGAATGATGTATAATTGATAAGTTGAAGGGGGGCAGAGACTTGTATATCTGCAATGGAGTGATACCCACACTGGTCGGCAGTAGAGTGAAGCTGTGTGCTATGACTACTGAACATGCTTCAGCATTGTATCAGATCTGGTCTCATCCAGAGGTCACCCGCTGGCTGGGGGCTCCAGCATTATCCTCTATCGAAGAGACTAAGCAACTGATTGCATTTTTATCACAGATGGCTCAGGAAGAGGACAGCTTACGCTGGAGTATTGTAGGACCCGGAGGTGAAGTTATAGGGAGCTGCGGGTATAACTATTGGCAGTTACAGGGAGCTTACCGCGGGGAAATTGGCTGCGATCTGGCGCCTGCCTTTTGGGGGCTTGGATATATGAAAGAAGCGCTTGGTTTAGTGCTCAACTTCGGCTTCAATAGGATGGGGCTGAATCGGATAGAAGCGCTGTGTCATCCTGATAATAATCGTGCGGAGAGGCTGGTTCAAACGCTCGGATTTCAGAAGGAAGGTATACTGCGTCAATATCGTCAGACCCCTTCCGGCTTTCAGGATGTGACTCTGCATGCGCTTCTGCGTGGGGAATGGCAATGATTTGATTACATAAAGAGAGGGTTTGGAACATTGAAGTCAACAGGGGATTTAGAACGTAAATTAATACTGATAGGGGTGCTGCTAGCTACCTTTTTGGCTGCGATTGAAGGAACGGTAACAGGACCAGCGGGTCCAGCTATCGTAGGTGAATTTCAGGGAATGCAGTGGCTTAGCTGGATATTCACTTCTTATTTGCTGGCAATGGCTATTACTACTCCTATTTTCGGCAAAATCAGTGACCTCTTTGGACGCAAGCCGGTGTTCATGTGGGGGGCAGCTGTTTTTTTATTAGGCTCATTATTATGCGGTATTTCGCAAAGTATGGAGCAGCTGATCCTGTTCCGGGCAATACAGGGGATTGGCGCGGGTGCGCTCATTCCAATGACCTTTACCATTATCGGGGATATTTACAGTATTGAAGAGAGAGCGAAGACACAAGGATTACTTAGCTCTGTATGGGGGATTTCCTCTTTGGTAGGCCCTCTTCTTGGAGGATATGTTGTAGATTACCTAAGCTGGCGCTGGGTATTTGTCTTTAATCTGCCATTTGGTTTACTAGCAATGGTATTTATTGCCCGTTATTTGAAGGAAGAAAAGGTACGCCGGAAAGCACAAATTGATGTGGCAGGGGTGCTGCTGTTCGCTGCTGGTATGGGCGCATTACTCTTCGGTCTCTCCACAGGAGGACAGAATCTGGAGTGGACATCCCCACTGCTAATTGCAACTCTAAGTGTGGCTGTTATCCTGCTAGTCTTATTTTTCTTTGTGGAGCGTCGTGCTCCTGAACCTATGTTGCCGCTGGGTCTATTCTCGAACCGCAATATCGCAGTATCTACAGGCGCTAACCTGCTGGTAAGCACATTAATTATTGGGCTTTCTACGTATGTGCCATTATGGGTGCAGGGTGTATCCGGAAAAAGCGCCGCCATCTCAGGTTTGCTACTGGCGCCGATGTCGGTAGGCTGGATGTTTGGTTCGATCGCCGGAGGGCGGATGATTCTAAAAGCGGGTTCGCGTCGAACCGCAATGCTTGGATTGATTATGATCGCTGCCGGGGCTATTGGTCTGGCTTTCTTAACAGGGGAGTCTTCACAGCTGCTGCTCTTATGCTTGATGCTGGTCTGTGGAGTTGGCTTTGGGTATTCTTCTACAGTCTTTACGATTATCGCGCAGTCCTCTGTTGCGTATGAGCAACGGGGAGCATCTACAGCGCTTAATGCGTTCACGCGTTCTTTAGGACAGACTGTTGGGGTGGCTATTTTTGGTTCCTGGCTGAACTTGAATATTGATAAGCTGTTAAGAAAACAACCAGATTCGAACATCTCAGGAGATGATATTAATAAGCTGCTTGGATCACATGCAGGAACCAACCTGTCTGGGGAAGTATCAAACAGTCTGCGTGATGCCCTTGAAGGTGGTCTTCATTCATTATTTATCGTAATGGCAGTTTTCGCTGTTTTGTCGCTGATAATTTCCTGGGGTTTGCGCAAGGGTGTGCCTTCAGTAGAGGATGCTTCATCGTCCTTGAAAAAGGCATAACTTATTAGGTAGATAGCGTGTTAAAGTGGTTGAACCATACGAATTAACTCCCTGGAGTGGAGTACGGAGTGACGCATGGAATGACCGACGGTGTGGCATATGGAATGACGCATGGAGTGACGTACGGAAAGACACATGGAATGACACACGGAAAGACGCATGGAATCACGCACGGAAAGACGCATGGACTAACGGAGAGTAGCACATGGAATGACGTATGGAGTGACACATGGAATGACACATGGAATAACGGATGGGTGGCACGCCAGATTGATGCAACCTCTAGAGTAGAGCGTCGATGGAAGCAGTGGAAGCAATCGTTAGGCAAATTTAGTTGTATTTTGTACAACTATAATCCTGCCGTTAACTCTTCAATGGATATAGCTGTATTTAGTACATCTATTTTCTTGATTTACTCGCCTAGGGGTACTTTTTCTGGTTTTTAATTGTACAGAATACACTTAAAGTTAGAATAATCCGATTTGCATACGAAATAGCTGTATAGAATGCAGTTATTCCTTTAGTTACTGCTCAGGTTCCCATCAAGATCGGGCGGCGAAAATATAGCGGGTTATATCAAAAGTGGATTTTACTGAGAGTTATAGTTACGGTTAGCTAGAAGGGACGTCCAATCGGAAGCGTGCACGCCAAGTCCAATCGGAGGTGTGCTACGCCAAATCCAGTCGGAAGTGTGCTCGCTAGTCCTGCCGAATAAGGATGACTATGATCCGAGGTTTGCCAAAAGCGGATCTCAAGGTCCGTCTTCGGCATCGACTTACTGCCCTAACTGATCAGTTCTCAACTAATGTTCGGCTAACGGAGGCTGTAAAAAGGCACTCAAATTTTGCTCAGAGGGGTCATAAGGACTTATATCATCTGCTCAAGTAAGCTGCCGCAGAACAAAGAAAACCAATGGGCGATTCTCAAATAAATCGGAGAATCGCCTATTGGTTTTCTTTTTACTATTAACAGAAATCAATAACAGCTTGTCTAAAACACATAAATAAGCGACTCTTACTTACGAGGAAGAGGGGATAGCTTCTCAGCTTGTAGACCCATCTTTTTGAGCAGAACAATCATTTGTTCCTTCTCATCATCATTCAGACCGCTGAAAGCAAGATGCAGGCGTTCTGAATATTTCGGATACATCTCATTCATGAGACGTTCACCTTCCGTAGTCAGCTCCGCAAAAATCACACGGCGGTCGCTCGGACAAGGCTTACGCTGCAAATAGCCGCGTTCCTCAAGCTTATCGATTACGTAAGTAACGTTGCCGCTTTGCAGCAGCAGCTTGGCGCCAATTTGTTGAATGGGTTGTGGTCCCTTATAGTACAACACTTCCATAACGGCAAAGGCAGTCGGATTAAAACCTTCAATTTTGCTGCCGGTAACAGCATGTTCATTAATGCTCTTAAAAGACTTGGCAAATACCCGGTACAAATGTAGTGTTAATTGCGTATCACGTTCGTAAGATTGTATCATGCTTCTCCACCCTCTATCGTTAATCATGTGTGAACTCATCGCACAGTTTGCAATCAATAGTCATTAGTGCACGGGTTACCTGTGCAACGAACCTTGAGATAACCTTAGAATACGTGAAAGAGCGAATGAAGAACATGTGATTTGTCACAATGAGCACACTTTTAATTATTAAAAATCAAACAATTTTTTAAATACGATAAAAACGAAGGTTTTTTTGATTTCAGTCTTTGAAAGGATAAGAATTTCAGCCTTAGGTTCAAGCGCTATTTACGCCTCCAGACGGATGATTGATGTTCTCCAATATTTTACTATTACTTCATCGAGAAATAGTAACGGGGAGTGAAGTAAGATGGAGGAACGGCTGGCTCATGATTCAAAAGAAGGAAAGCTAAAGGCGAATAAGCCCTTTATGCTGCTTATTGCCGCACAGCTTGTATCGAATGTGGGAGACTGGTTGCATATCCTAGCGCTACTGACAATGGTAGGTTTTAAATGGAATGCGACACCGTGGGAAATTACGGCTATATCTTTATGTATGGCTGTGCCGTTGCTCTTAGGAGGACCGTTCGCAGGTTATTTAAGTGATCGTTTTAACCGCAAGGCGCTGATGATTGGTTCGGATCTAGCTCGTGCCGGAATCGTTGTTTGTTTGGTATTTGCAGGTTCTCTCTGGCAGGTATATGTCCTGCTGGTGGCTAAAGGGATCATGGATGTACTCTTTTCACCAGCCAAAAGCGGAAAGCTCAAGGAGCTTGTCCCTGCGGCCCAGATGGATAAAGCCATGGCGCTTAGCTCATCTATTGAACAAATAACCAAAATTGTAGGTCCTGCTCTAGGTGGACTGCTGGTTGCCGCATTTGGTATTGCCGCTTGTTATGTGATTGACTCGGCTACCTTCATTTTATCGGCGGTCATCTTAATAGGACTGCCGCGTGCGGCTGCACTGAAGAAAGATGCAGCAGAGGATAGCACAGGGGAGAATGGTGCTCAGAAGTCTTTTCGCCAAGAAATGTCGGCGGGTCTGCAGGTGATCGCGGGAATGCCTGTAGTACTTTGCGGGATTGCTATGCTGGTGCTAGTGCTGCTAATGCTGCAAATTGGTGATTCGCAGATTGTAACGTTATTCCGGGAAATTCCGGGTGTGAACGGTGATCTGCTGGGTTGGTGTGTGGCAGCCAGTGGTCTTGGCACCTTACTGTCAGCCCTGCTTGTAAGCCGTATAGGCAGTGGTAAACATACGCTCGTCTTTATGGGATTGGGAGCTGTAATTATGGGGGTTGTTTTCTCAAGTGCAGGAATTGTAACTGCCCACGGTCAGGCTGGATTATGGATGAACATCGCTTTATTTGGTTCTTTTATGTTTGCTGGTGTGGGAGCAGGCCTTGCATTCATTCCCTTCAATTCTATGCTGCAACAGCGGACCCCTGCGGAATACACGGGCCGTGTATTTGGAACTATAGGCAGTCTAACAAGTGCGGCTGTTATCTTGGGACCTGTGGCCGGTGGGGCTTTAGTTACAGCGTCAGGACCTGTCCCGGCTTTCATTCTCTCTGGTTTGCTTACAGCCCTGCTCGGAGTGTTACTGTTAATGCTGCGTGGTAAAATCGAGCGTAGAGATGAAGCGGCAATTAAACGTGAAGAAGAAATTTCAGCAACAAATAACCTAGAGCTTCTCGGACAGACCTCTCTTTAATGGGAGGTTTCTTTTTTAAATAGGAGAGTAGTTCTCTGAGCTGTGAAAAAATCAGTTTGCTTCCTTGGAAAAAGTATATATAGTACGATTAGAGAAGCTATCTTTCTGGATTGGAATTTCGATAATAATATTCATTAGAAATATTTAGGAGTTGGCGAATATGGAGAATGTAGAAATAACAGGGGATACCGAGAGCGACGAAGAGATTGTACTCGATGTTGAGATCGATGAAGCAGGCTATGAAGCAGGTGCCCCGTGCATATTCGATATTTCATTTCAGGTGCGGCGTGGACAGCTGCTCGGACTGATCGGACCAAACGGTGCGGGAAAAAGTACTACAATCAAAACACTGCTCGGTTTGCTTAAGAATACCAAAGCTAAGGTCTCCTTTAATGGAGTTAATAAATCCTATGCTTATGTACCGGAGCAGCCGGTGTTTTATGAGGACTTGACCTTATGGGAGCACTTAGATTTGGCTGCTGCTGCTTATGGACTAAAATATGAGCAGTTTCAAGAAACGGCGGAGAGGTTACTGAAGCAGTTCGGCATGAATCATGTCCGTGATGATCTTCCAGCTGGTTTCTCTAAGGGTATGAAACAGAAAATGATGCTGATGCTTGGCTTTTTGGTACAGCCGGATGTTTATATTGTGGACGAGCCTTTTATCGGCTTGGATCCTCGGGCCACTAAAGATTTCCTGCGACTGCTGGAAGCGGAGCGGCAGCGCGGAGCTGGTGTATTAATGTCTACGCATGTATTGGATACTGCTGAGAAAATTTGCGATGATTTTGTGCTGATCTCGGGTGGCAGGGTTGCCGCTGCTGGAACGCTCGAAGATATACGTGATTATGCTGGGTTGCCGGAGGCGTCGTTGTTTGATTGCTTCGACGAACTGACATGAGTAAGCAGAAGCAGCGAGGGTTTGCTTTTCCTACCTCCAAAAAGCTATTCTGGCGGCGATTATTTTCTCATTGGCGTGAGCAATCTGCTATTATTCGTACGGCTGCCGATTGGACTGTGCTGTTATATATACTGATTCCCGGGGGATTTCTGGGAGGACGGTTATATTACGGGTTCTGGAACGAGGCATTGCCAGCTTGGAGTGCAGATTTGCCGTTTATGCTGATTCCTTCATTATTTGTGCTCCTGCTCTGTAGAGGGGGACTGGTGCTATTATTGCAGGAAGGCGATCTATTATTTCTAAGACAACGGCAGCGATGGATAAATACGATCATGTTCCGCGGGTTGCTGTACAGCCTGATCGTAACATCGTTGAAGTTCTGTGCAGCTTTTGTGCTGTTATTACCTTTTCTGGTTCGGGGGTATGGAATGCTGTCATCCGAGGTATGGGCGCTGTTCGCTCTGACTCTGGCATGTAGCTGGTGCATTAAATTACTGGGGCATATTGTAAAAGTACAAAAGCAAGGCTGGCGGCGCTGGCTGTGGCTGATTCTGGCCATCTCCGTTCCTTGTGGGATTTATTTCCGTGCAGCTACGTTTTGGAACAACAGTCCAGTTTTTATGCTGCTGATTGCAGCACTCTTTGCAGTCGTAGCGGTAATCGCTCTTCAGCGGCGTATAGTGATGCGTGGGACGTTCATGAACGATGTGCGTGAAGATTATAAGCAGCGGATGAAAATAGCGGCCCTATTACTCCGCGGCGTACTGGATAAGCCACGTCCGACCCGCCATAAGCCGTGGATTTTCCGGAAATCACAGCCTTTGCTAAAATCAAAAACTGCCGAGAGCCGTTTCTCTGCGGCAGCGATTAAGGCCCTTGTACGGAATCCTGCCCATTTAAAGCTCTACTTATCGTTTACTGCTGTGTCCCTTCTAGCGATATTTATCATTCCATCAGGGTTCAAATGGCTGGGCTTTATAGTTTTAGTTTCTCTCATGACCAATTGGCTGTTGTCGTTCTGGTCGTTATTCGTGGGAGATGATTACATCGGAATTCTGCCGTTTACAAAGGAACAAAAAGCCGAAGCGGGGCTGCGTGCGGTCCCTATCTTACTGCTTCCTTTTTCAATCATTTGTTCTGCGCTGATCTGTATTTCCTTATATGGATGGTTTGGGATTATCCTGTTCATCCCGCTAGGTTATATCGTTGCACTGTTTAGCTCTAGAATATTTGGAACATTTCGCTTAGCGAAATAAAGATATAAATAGAACGGAAGAGTGCCCCATAAGCCGTGAAAAGGCTGCTGGAGCACTCTTCTTTTGTTGTCTTGATTCGATCTATTGTGCGCACGTACGTACGAGGTACCTAGCTAGCCTATGGGACACAGCTGCCCCTAAACATACTATTTTTCCACTTTTGGGATGCTAACGGACTCCATAGTTGCTATTGCCATGAAAAACACCCTATATGAGCCTCGTTATAATGAATAGCGTCGTTGGAGTCCGAAACACTGCCCATAAGGTGATAAATTCGCCAATAACGTCATCTGGGTCCGAAGCCGCAGTAGCTGATTAGGACAGACGCTCCACATAGCAGCTGAGGAACCCAAAACAGAGGAGCGATTCTCCAATTAATGAGAGAATCGCGCAGACCGCCATTTTCAAAGTAGTAAGCTGCTTGGAGGATATTCACGTTGCATTAGAGATTATCCCAGTCGAATGTCAGCAGCGTGCTTGCCTGCTGTATATCCTGTTGAGAAGGCCGCTGTTATATTGTAGCCTCCTGTATAGCCATGGATATCGAGTACCTCGCCGCAGAAGAATAACCCCGGCATAAGCTTCGATTCCATTCTTTTGGGATCGATCTCCTTCAGGTTTACCCCGCCCCCGGTAACAAAGGCCTCGGATAGGGAACGGGTGCCATGCACATAAACCGGCATGCGTTTCAAAATCCCAGCTAATAGAAGCAATCCATTCTTGGAGACGTGATGACCGGTTATATCCCCATCTAAGTCAGCTTTAGTCAGCAAGAGGGGGATGAGACGCTCTGGCAACAGCCCTTTTAGCGAATTGCGGATTGCTTTCTTAGGTTCCTGATCCAGCTTATCCTGCAACATTGATTCTACTTCCTGTGTGTTCAGATCAGGGAAGAGATCAATGGACATCTCCACCGTATCTGTGCCGGATTTACGTTGGACTTGTCTCAGAAATTGGCTGCACCGCAGTGCAATGGGTCCTGATAATCCAAAATGGGTGAATATCATATCTCCTCGATGAGAGATGACCTTCTTTCCTTTAGGGTTCCACACAGTGAGGGCTACATCACGTAGCGACAGGCCTTGCAGCTCGCCGGACTTAATCCATTCTTCCCGTGAAAGAATCGGCACCTCTGTCGGAAACAGCTCGGTGATCGTGTGCCCTGCGGCTTCTGCCCAAGGGTAGCCATCTCCAGTGGAGCCGGTCTGTGGTACAGACTTGCCTCCGGTGGCGATGATAACAGCAGTGCAGGCGATCGTCTTGCCCGAGCTCAGCTGGACTCCCTTAACAGCCTCTTCGTTATAGATTATTCTTGAGACGGGACTGTCGGTCATAATCTGCACGCCTAGACTCCGTACTTTGCTGATTAGGGCAGAGACGACACTAGAGGCCTTATCGGAAACGGGAAACATCCGCCCGTTATCTTCTTCTTTTAATGCAATGCCTAAACCTTCAAAAAAGGCGATGATATCCTGGTTATTAAAATGGTCGAAGGCACTATACAAAAAACGCCCGTTTCCTGGAATATGGGCGATTAGCTCGTCTCTTTCCTTGACGTTGGTAACATTGCAGCGTCCGCCACCAGATATTCCGAGCTTTCGGCCTAGTTTTGCTCCCTTGTCGATTAGCAGAACGGATGCCCCGTGTTCTGCAGCGGCCACGCTTGCCATTAGACCCGAAGGGCCGCCCCCAATGACGATCACATCGTAATTGCTCATGAAATTTTACTCCTTTACATGTTAAGACACGGAAGCGATTTCCGCGGGTATTCCTAACGGAATCATACCATTCTGATTCACATGTAACCAGTCTTGTCCAATCATTAGGTGATTATCGTTGTCAGGAGAGTAATCCTGTGCTTTAATCTAAGCATGTAGGGTAATTTGTCCATTTTGGGGTGTGATTGTAATTATTGGTGCGGTTAAGGATATCTTATTGCAAATATCGGCAGCATGCTCCTTTCTTTTTCTTTTTCAATGGTGGGTGGACCGTAGATTTGTGACTCGGAAAAAGGGGAAGCTCCCAAATGATCAGACCTTTTTAATTTTGGCGTGTACGTTTAGTCTTATCCTGTGCTCTCTTCTTTCGACAACTCTGTTTGGTGTAGCCTATTTGAATTTAGGATTAATCCCTGCGTATATTGGTATTTTATATGGAACTACCCGTTCGGGCATTTTGCTGTCCATTTTCTTGCTTATCTGCAATGTAATCATTGCGGAGCCTACAGGAATCAGTAACGTGATATTGAATTCAGGGGTTTTATTATATCCGCTGCTGTTTGGACTGGCCAAACCTTTTAAGAAAGGTACAGTAGTTGAGAAGATCGGTATGTTATGGATGATTCTTTGTCCAAGCATGCTATTTATTGCGTTAGTCCCGATTATAGGCGGGGAAAATATATATGAATCAAATTCCGTGCAAGCATTTCTGATTACGGTATATCTGTTTTTCACCATCGCTTTAGGTGGTGTTTTTGTATATTTTGTTGAGATGGTTAGAAGTAGATTGCGGGATAAAGTACAAATGGAGAGTATCAGTGAAAGTTTCCAGTGGGAGTCCGAGAAGCTGCAGCAGATTACCAATGTAGTCCCTCTGAGTATTATGTCTCTGGATGAACACGGAGTTGTAACTGATCTTAATGATTGTATGTTAGGAATGATGAGGACTCATTATCCCAATTTGCGAAAAGAGGATATTATTGACGAACCGGTAAAAAAGTTTTTTCACAGCTCAGTGGATACACAGGCCTATATGCGGGTAAGTGATAATATCCGCTCTAAACGGCGTTCCAGTGAAAAAATGATTCATGAGTCGCGCATCTATCAGATTTATTCAGCGCCGTTAATGCATAAGAGCTCAGGGGTAACAAGTGGTGCTGTAATTATTGTGCAGGATATGACCAATGAGGAAAAACTACGTGTAGAGCTGGATCATGTGGAACGTTTGAGCTTGGTCGGGCAGATGGCTGCTGGAATTACCCATGAGATTCGTAATCCTATGGCGGTAGTTCGGGGTTTTTTGCAGCTGATGAGAGAAAAGAGTGCTCAAGAATTGGATTCTTATTATCAGATTGTGATGGAAGAGCTGGACCGCGCTAATAGTATTATTAATGATTTTTTATCCTTGGCACAGAGCCGGGTTTCTGATAAAGAGAAGGTGCTGCTGCACCATATTATAGAAGAAGTTAGTCCATTGCTGTGGGCTGATGCTAATCTTCGCGGTCAAAGTGTTGAACTGAAGCTGAGCCCATCACTGCATGAATTGGAACTAAATGTCCGGGAAATCAAGCAGCTTATTCTCAATTTAGGACGTAATGGTATGGAGGCTATGGGACCCAAGGGGGTGCTGACGCTGGAGACACGCAGTACTCATGATAAAGTGGAGTTGATTGTCACCGATAGCGGTGTTGGTATGTCAGAAAGTCAACGCGAGAAGCTGTTTTTACCCTTTTTTACGACGAAAATTCAGGGAACAGGTCTAGGCTTATCCTTGTGTCTTAGTATTGTGGAGCGGCATAACGGTAAAATAAATGTAGAGTCTGTAGAAGGAGAGGGCACGGTTTTTACGATCTCCTTCCCATTGGATAAGGAGGAACCCAGCGGGGTTCGCTCGTAGATTGAATCACCCTCTACAGCATCTCTTGCTTTCACAGAGTATGAATGTATAATAAAGTTAGTAAGTACTGCTGTAATATTATCTGACAAACAGTTGAAATGTGAAGGAGAGTGCAGAGAAATGTCCATGTCTTTTAATCAATATATGAGAGATTCAATTCAGCCTATGCGTGATGACCTGACAAGTATCGGGTTTCAGGAGCTTATGACTCCAGAAGAGGTGGAAGCAACTCTTCCAACCGCAAAAGGAACATCGCTTGTAGTCGTAAATTCGGTCTGTGGTTGTGCTGCTGGACAATGTCGTCCAGGTGTAGCTCAGGCTTTGCAAAATGAAATCACTCCGGATCACTTGTTCACAGTGTTTGCAGGTCAAGAGAAAGAAGCTACTGCTAAAGCACGTGAATATTTTGCTCCTTATCCGCCATCCTCACCTTCCATCGCACTGATGAAGGATGGAGAACTCGTTCACTTTATTGAACGTCATGGCGTAGAAGATCGTTCGGCTGCTGAAATTGCTGCTGAATTGAAAGAAGTCTTCAATCGTTTGTGCCAGTAAAAACAGTTATTCCATATAATCTCGCATCAGCCGGCAAATCGGCTGCATGCGGGATTTTTCAAAATATAAGAGCAATAATGGGATAGAATATGCTTAGAAGCATGAGCTTCGTTTGGGTGGATATTTTGATGGATATGGAACCATTTCTGATGGAACGAGGTGTGTTTGGTGAGTTTACAGAAAGAAATTATTGCGGATCTTGGCGTGAAGCCAACGATTGATGTAGAGGTTGAGGCACGAAAACGGGTTGATTTCTTAAAGTCGTACGTGCTGAACGCAGGGGCTAAAGGATTATTGATCGCCATTAGTGGTGGAGTGGACAGTGCGGTAGCCGCGGGTCTTTGTAAACAGGCTACGGACGAGCTGTCGGCAGAAAAAGGCACAGAGTATATGACACTTGGAGTATTCCAGCCTTATGGGGTTCAGGAAGATATTCAGCACAGCTATGATGTTGCCAAAGCTTTTAATCTGACTCATACTGTGGAGACCAACATTGAGGAAGCGGTAAATGAAATTGCCCTTGAAGTTGAGCATGGTCTGAAATCAATAGGCCAACACCGCCATATGACGCATCAAGGCAAAGGAAATGTTAAAGCCAGAACACGTATGGTTATGCAATATGCACTCGCTTTTGAGAACAATCTGATTGTAGTAGGAACGGATCATGCTTCTGAAGCGATTACCGGCTTCTACACGAAGTGGGGCGATGGCGCTGTAGATATTACACCACTATCCACACTTAATAAACGTCAGGTACGTCAATTGGCTGCACATATCGGTGTGCCTGCGGATATTGTCACAAAAGCACCTACGGCGGGCTTATGGCCGGGTCAGACGGATGAAACCGAGCTGGGCATTACTTATGACGATAACAGCGACTATCTGGAAGGTAAACAGGTTAACCCTGAAGTAGCTGAGAAGCTTGAGAACTATTACCGGAGAACGGCACATAAGCGTAATGTTATTCCGGGGATTTAGAATAGGTTGAACTAGAAATCGCCACGGGTCTGCGTAGCAGCAGAGCTCGTGGCGGTTTTGGTGAGTTGGATAGCTGGATAGACTAAGAAGAATAATTATTCTGTAAGCGTAAGTGTCTGATCGATAAAATTAGTTGTCGCAGCAATCGCGAACTCTAATTGCGGAGTCGTGCCAGCAAAAGGATGCACAGTGTTGAACGTATGATTACCCTCAGGAACCTGCACCCAGCTAATATCTGGCCGAAGTTTGATGAGATGCTCAGATCCTTGGCGGAGATGTACTCCATCTTGACTGCCTTGAATAAGGACAACTGGGAAGGACGCTTTCTGTATGCGTTCAAGGATGTTATAACGTTCTTTGTTGTTCTCCATGTCTTCTAAAATTACAGCATCCAGCGGCATTTGTTGGCCAGTACGTCCATTAAGGACATAGGTTCTTCCTGTTTCCTTCATCTGCTGCTTTTGTTCTTCCGTCAGCAAATCGAGTTTCGTAACCCCGTTCCAGGAGATTACTCCGCTGATCTCATTGGGATGATCAAGCGTGTAGACCAAACAAATTCCCCCTCCGAGACTGTGGCCGAGAAGGAATAACGGCAGGCTGCCGAATTTCGGGTGTTGACTAAGATAGGACAACAGGATTTCCATGTCCTTCAAGCTGCGGCGATAGGTGTTGCGGGCGAACTTCTCAAGTTCAGTGAAATGCAGCAGATCTTCCCCGATGCCAGCATGAGAGAAGTTAAAAGTAATTACTTCATGCTCTTGGCTGAGAGTTGTGGCTATGTAAGGAAACATTCCCCAATCTTTAAAACCTTTGTAGCCATGGGCTATAACTATAACGCTTTTGGCTTTGCCTTGGGCTGGGAAGTGTGAGCAGCGGAGAACAGCTCCGTCTCCGGCAGGTATTTCAAAATTACGATGATTCATAGGGTAATCCCCTCTCCATATATAAAAATGAAGTAAATCAGCTAGTCTATCGTGAAGTCGCTGGATAGTCTTATTAGACTTAGAGCGCATTTTCTTTTAAGATAGCAGAAAGAATCTTGCAGGACTATTACTTTTAATAATACTTCATATGATTGATCATACCATTATTGAAGCAAAATGGGATACACGTCCATAAGGAGCGTGAAGTGTTGATTTACGGAATCGGACATGATGTGTTAGAAATTGAACGAATCTCAGAGGTAATAAATAGAGGACTGGGTAAGAAATTTAACCAGCGGGTCTTAACAGAGCAAGAATATCAACTTGCTGAAGAGCGAAGCGGGAGGTTGGCTGAGTTCGTAGCCGGACGTTTTGCTGCCAAGGAAGCAGTTGTGAAGGCTTTAGGCTGTGGCATCGGCAATGTAGTTGGGTTTCAGGATATTGAGATATTGCCTGATGCTAAAGGAAAACCAGAGGTAACTTTATCGTGTGAGGCTTGGAGCAGACTAGATCTGCCAAATGGACAGAGGTACACCATTCATCTTACGATAACACATGGCCGTGATTTGGCTTCGGCTTTTGCTGTCGTGGAAGGGCCAGGTTCATAAATTGAACCCTGATTATAGAAGGGCAAGGAGCGTTATAATGACACAACAAGATCTACAAGTTCAAGACGAACAGGAGCTGCGGGAGGCTAAGCAATATTTCAGCTATCATTTGCTGGAGTGGTATCAAGGGCAGAAACGGGATTTGCCTTGGCGTCGGCACCGCAATCCTTATTATATTTGGATTTCTGAAATAATGCTGCAGCAGACAAGGGTGGATACGGTAATCCCGTATTTCAATCGGTTTATCGAAAGGTTTCCTACCGTGGAGTCGCTCGCCGATGCACCAGAAGAGGACGTGCTTAAGTGCTGGGAAGGCTTAGGTTATTATTCTCGTGCTCGCAATATACAGCATGCGGCCAAACAGGTCAAAGAGCTGTATGGCGGGCAGGTGCCGAATGATCGCGAGGCTGTGTTCAGTTTAAAGGGAGTGGGACCTTATACGGCAGGGGCTATCCTTAGCATTGCGTTCAATCGGCCGGAGCCAGCGGTCGACGGCAATGTGATGCGGGTGTTGTCCCGATACTTCCTGATAGAGGATGATATCGCCAAGGGACCCACCCGCGTAAAAATGGAGCGCCTGGCAGCTGAACTGATCCCGGAGGGGGAAGCGGCATCTTTTAATCAGGCGCTGATGGAGCTTGGGGCGCTCGTATGCACTCCTAAATCACCGCGCTGCTTAACCTGCCCGGTGATGGAGCATTGCGCCGCGCGCCTGGCGGGCTGCGAGACCTCGCTGCCCGTCAAGACCAAGGCCAAGCCGCCGCGCCCTGAGGAACGGCTGGCGGCTTTGATTGAGGGCCGCGGTGCCCACGCGGGCCAAGTGCTCATCCGGCAGCGGCCACAAAGCGGGCTGTTAGCCCGCATGTGGGAGCTGCCGCACTGGCCGGCGCCGCCTGTGGAAGGCGGCGCCAAAGGCGCGCGGCTGCCGGAAGCGGCGGCGCTGGACCGGCTGCGCCGGTCACTGCGGGAGGCCGGGATCTCTGCCCGGCCTGAGAAGCACTGGATGGCTGCTGAGCATATCTTCAGCCATATCGTGTGGACGCTGCAGGTGTACCGCTGCAGCGAAGAGGACGCCCTTCCGCTGCCGATAGCGGCAGAAGGACGGGCAGTGTACAACGCGGAAGCGGACTTGTTCTCGGGGATCGACAGCAGCATGCCTATCGAGAGATTTGAGGACGGGACCGCTAGTCCAGAGGACGGCGGAGCAGTGCGCTGGATCAGCCGCGAAGACATGGCTAACTATGCGTTCCCTAACGTTTTTCTGAAGCTACTGAACCTTTATTTTGATGAGCAGGAAGAGCGGGCGAAGCTAGAGAAGTAGAAGATTCGCCGTGTTGCGTTGCTAAAGTGCTAAATGTACAAAACCTGAGTTTGATGTATGCACCTAAGTAGGGTCGTATGCACCTAAGTAGGGTCGTATGCGCCTAAGTAGGGTCGTATGCGCCTAAGTAGGGTCGTATGCACCTAGGTAGGGTCGTATGCGCCTAAGTAGGGTCGTATGCGCCCAAGCATGGTCGTATGCTTCAGTCTCTTCGTAGCAAATATTTGTTTATTTGGTTCAGATTAGTTCAGTCTTGTTCCAACTAAATTCTTCTGGTGTTCTATGGCTACGAGAGTGAATGAAATTTAATTAGGGAATTCTTCCCTAAAAATAGGTCGAATTGGCTTGTAATTGATCATTTTAGGGAAAACCTCCCTAATAATTGGGGAAATATCAGTTTTATGCCCAAAAAGGATGATTTTTAGGGAGTATTTCCCTAATTACTCGTGTTTATGGAGTATATCGCAGAATTTTAGGGAGTTATTCCCTAATCTATTGCTCAGCGACTCCAAACGCAGATTCTCGTAAGCCGAGTATAGATTTATTGCGATTTATTCCGATTTATTCTCATCTATACCGATCTATTCTGATCTATACCGATCCAGTTGCATCCATTTAAGCGACGCAAGCGGCGTGAAATGCGGTGTCTGGGAGGATCTCAATCAATCAGTCAGTCAATCAGTCAGTCAATCTCTGTCTTTATCTTTATCCCTCTATATCTCCAACCTAAACAAAGAAGGTATCCCTTAGCCTATTCGGCTCTGAGATACCTTCTTTTTTAGTTAAATGGCATAAGCCAAATGGAATTTCTTATTTTGCGCTTTCGTAACGTTTGCCAACTTCTTCCCAGTTTACTACGTTCCAGAACGCTTTGATGTAATCAGGGCGTTTGTTTTGGTAGTTCAGGTAGTAAGCGTGCTCCCATACATCCAGTCCGAGGATTGGAGTAGCGCCTTCGCTGATTGGGTTGTCTTGGTTAGGTGTGCTTGTTACTGCCAGTTTGCCATCTTTAACAACTAGCCAAGCCCAGCCGCTGCCGAAACGAGTAGTTGCTGCTGCTGCGAAATCTTCTTTGAATTTTTCGAATCCGCCCAGTTCTTTATCGATAGCTTCAGCCAATGCGCCAGTTGGTGCGCCGCCGCCGTTTGGTCCGATAACTTCCCAGAACAAAGTGTGGTTAGCGTGTCCGCCACCATTGTTGCGAACAGCAGTACGGATAGCTTCAGGTACAGCGTTCAGATCTGTAAGAAGCTCTTCAATGCTTTTGCTTTGCAATTCAGGTGCTTTTTCCAAAGCTGCATTCAGATTAGTTACATATGTGTTATGGTGTCTGTCATGGTGAATTTCCATCGTCAATGCGTCGATGTGTGGTTCGAGTGCGTTGTTCGGATAAGGAAGTGCCGGTAATTGAAATGCCATGGAAAAATCCCTCCTGAGTTATATTAGAATTTTGTTATAGATAAAGAATTCTGGCGAACTAACGTCAAAATCCTTTATTGTAAATATGTACTATAGGGTTTCGCCCAATAGGATACTTTAATTAAACCGTATCTAGACCAATAATGCAACACTAAACAAACATAAATGTTTATAAAGTATAATTGGAGAGGGAAAGGGTTTTACAATTGTATTTAGAATGTTAAAATAAATAGTCCCTAACCTATAGACATATATCCTTATTAATACCCTTTTAATGAAGAAATGAACCCCATCCGAAATGTAAACGCTTGATATTAAGCGCTTTCAAAAGAAAAATGATGATATCACGAGAAAAGTGTGCTTTAATAGATTTAAAAGCAGGTATTCCTCGATATTTGATGCTTTTTTTTATTTTCTCTATGTTAAGGGAACCCCTTCTTTTTGTTAAATTCATAAGCCATAGACAAGGGAGATTTTAAAGAATGCACGTTCGTTCCTTTCAATTAAGCGACGTTAGCCCTGTGACTGATTTGCTGCAAACCGCATTATCGGAAGAGTGTTTCGAGAACACTATCGAGCCTTTCTCCAGGCAGCTTTCTTGGGATTCAGATCTCATTGTAGTTGCGGAAGATGAAGAAGAAATTGTTGGAGCACTGATTGGTACAATTGAGAAAAACCACGGTTGTTATTTCCGGATTGCTGTACATCCTGATTATCGCCGCAGAGGAGTCGGTAGAAGTCTGGTATCAGCTATGGAATCCAGGTTTCAAGCTCGTAAAGTCAGTGGTATCTATGTAGCCGTCGATGAGCATAATTCTTTTGCTTTGCCATTGTATGAAGCTATGGGATATAGCGAGAATCAAATCTTCAAATCTGTCCGGAAGCTGAGCATTGTTGGGTAATTTTGATCACTCATCTGCGAAAGCGGAAACATTTTCTAGAAAAAAGAACTATAGCTGACGATATAGTCTGTTTCATTCATACTCGAGCGTATTTTCCAGAAGTCCATTGCTAATGGCTGGGAGATATGCTTTTTTATTGTTATAATATCTGCAAGTATAGACTTCAATTATTGAGAACAGAGGTGACATATTGAATCAGGAGCCCCAAGTAGATTACACGAGAAATAGGAAACAAAGACATAGATCCTCCAGATCCAAGACTACCCTGGGCGGTCGTTTGGTCTCGGAAATGAAGGATTGGCTGCTTACAGCTGTGATTGTTTTTGCTGTGATGTCTGTTCTTAATGTTTTTGTGTTCAATATATCAACGGTTAAAGGTCAGTCTATGCAGCCAACGCTCTGGGAGGGTGAGAGGCTCTTCATTAATAAAATTTCATTGCTCTTCGTAAATCCAAAACATGGTGATGTTGTCATTCTTCATGATCCAAGTACTGGACCTAGTCATAAGGAGTATTTAGTGAAGCGAGTGATTGGCATACCTGGAGATATCATAGAGGTACGGAATCATCAGTTATACGTGAATGGAAAAATAGTGAATGAGCCCTATATCGATACTGAGATTGAAGATCCGGATTTTGCAGCGTTAACCGTGGAAAGTGGCAATTATTTTGTAATGGGCGATAACCGTCATGCTTCAGCCAGCAAGGACAGCCGTTACTTCGGCTCTATTTCACAGGATATGATTGTCGGCAGGGCTGATTATATATGGTGGCCTCTGTCAAAACTGAATAGATTATAAGAAAGTCAGCGAAGATATGAAAGGAGAAGGCGGAAATGACCAATACATTTCAGTCATCGTATGCTCCCCCGCCTTCCAAGTGGGCACAGCTTAAAGCAGAGATTCAGGAGGCTGCGACATCACTCGGTATTGATGATATCGGGTTTACAACAGCAGAACCTTTTTTATATTTAAAAAATATACTGCAAGACCACCGGGACAAAGGATATGAATCTGGCTTCGAGGAACCCGATCTGGATAAAAGGACAGTTCCAGCATTGTCTTCTGGAGACAAACCGTTATCTATTATTTCGATTGCAGTGGCTTACCCTTCTAAAATGGAGAACCCTCCTAAATCTGAGCCGGGTGCACGTAGAGGCATCCTCGCCCGGGCATCTTGGGGCAGGGATTATCACCATGTGCTGAGGGAAGCCTTAAGTAAGCTAGAGGAATTTATTCACGAGCGTGTACCAGAGGCTGTGCTGGAAAGTATGGTGGACACTGGTGTTCTAGTAGATAGAGCGGTAGCGGAAAGAGCGGGAATAGGCTTCAGCGGCAAAAACTGTTCTATCATCTCGCCCAAATGGGGATCTTGGATTTATCTTGGGGAAATGGTTACGAACATTCCTTTTGCTCCGGATGAACCTGTTGAAGAAGGCTGCGGGGACTGTACCAAGTGTATTGATGCTTGTCCGACCGGAGCGCTGGTGGGTCCGGGTCAGCTTAACGCACAGGCTTGTATTTCTTTTTTGACGCAGACTAAAGGGTTCCTCAGCGAGGAGTATATGACCAAGATCGGCAATCGTCTATACGGCTGTGATACTTGCCAGATTGTATGTCCCAAGAATAGAGGTAAGAACTGGAATCATCGCCCTCAGATGCAACCTGATCCTGAAATTGTGAAGCCGCTGCTGCTGCCGATCCTTGATCTTAGCAATCGTGAGTTCAAAGAGAAATTCGGCAATAGCTCAGCAGCCTGGAGAGGCAAAAAGCCGATGCAGCGAAATGCGATCATTGCCCTAGGCAATTTTAAGGAAGCCGGGGCTGTGCCAAAGCTATCAGAGATTGTTCTGAAAGAGCCGCGGCCAGAGATGCGGGGCACTGCTGCTTGGGCGCTTGGACGTATTGGCGGTGATGAGGCTCTAGCGGCTGTAGAAGCGGGTTTAGAGCGCGAGGAGGATAGCACGGTGAGGGAAATGCTAAGCCGGGCGCAGGATGTGCTCCTTACTGGGAAGAAGGCACGGGAGGACAGCGATATTAATGGAGGAAAAAGTTCATAGACAGGTTGCATATTGCCAATTGCTGTCCAGTTCCCGAAATGCTATGATAGATTCGCGTGCCATATGGCGATGCAGACAATAGAGTGTAGAGGTGGGCTTTAGATGAGTATCGCATTACCTATTATTACATTGGTCGTAGGTCTCATCGGTGGTTTTTTCATCGGTGTATATTATCTGCGCAAACAAATGACAAACATGCAGAATGATCCTGAAATGCTGCAAAAGGTTGCAAAGCAAATGGGTTATAACCTGAACGGGAAGCAAATGCAGCGTGCCCAGCAAATGATGAAGACTCAGGGACAGCCAGGTGCGCGCCCAGGAGCAGCTAAAGGGAATAAACGTAGAAGTAAGTAACCGGGTCCGGATAACATGTATACGGGTGCGGAAGGGGGAGACATCATGGGGAACATCAAGGAATATGTGAACGGTAAAGTTGCAGAGAACCGTGAGCAAATCGAGTATCACGTTGAGAAAATATTAGAATTAATCGGTGAAGATACCGGCCGCGAGGGACTGCTGGAAACACCGGCACGTGTTACGCGGATGTACGAGGAGATATTCGGCGGTTATTCGATAGATCCCCGCGAGGCGCTCGGCGTTACTTTTGATGAGTCTCATGAAGAGCTAGTGATTGTTAAGGATATCGTCTATTACAGCCAATGTGAACACCACATGGCTCCTTTCTTTGGTAAAGTGCATATAGGATACATTCCGAGCGGACGTATTGCTGGACTCAGCAAATTAGCTCGGCTTGTTGAAGCAGTAAGCCGGCGTCTACAGGTTCAAGAACGCATTACGGCGCAAATTGCTGATATTATGACGGAGGTGCTAGGCCCCCACGGTGTTATGGTTGTTGTGGAGGGAGAACATCTGTGTATGTGTGCACGCGGAGTGAAGAAGCCAGGCAGCAAAACGGTAACTATGGCTACTAGAGGGGTCTTCCGTGAGGATGCCGCCGCTCGTGCGGAGTTTCTAAGCTTGATTAAGGAATAAATATCGGGGTGCATACCTCGAAATTGGAAGGACCCATCGTTCACGTAATGTGAATGATGGGTCCTTTTTGGTCAGGGTGTGGGAATAAGAGTGATGTTCACTGTGAATTGAAATAATATCAAAAAGGCTTCCAGGCCAGTTTACTGGCAGCAGCATAACGTTCTGAGACGTAAGGCCAGTTAACGACCTTCCACCAATCCTCAATATAATCGGCCCGATTATTCTGATGTTTAAGGTAATAGGCATGCTCCCATACATCCAGAGCCAGTAACGGAACCACGTCCCATTGTGACAGGTTCTGATGTTTCTCCGCAGTCAAAATCTCCAGTCTATGACTGCGTGGACTCCAGACGAGAATAGCCCAGCCGCCACCTTCAACCTTATTCGCAGCTTCTGTGAACTGTTTCTTGAAGCTGTCATAGCTGCCAAAGCTTTGTTCAATGGCTTCCAGTAAGGCTCCAGTTGGACGCCCGCCACCTTGTGGAGACATTACGTTCCAGAAGATTGTATGGAGATAGTGGCCTGCCCCATTAAAGGCTAGCTCCCGCTCCCAATGCTTAACGAGATCGAAATCTCCTTTCTTGCGAGCCTCAGCTAGCTTGTTCTCCGCTTTATTTAGTCCATCTACATAACTTTGATGGTGTTTATCGTGATGAATCCGCATGGTTTTCTCATCGATGTATGGTTCCAGCGCATTATAAGCATAAGGCAATGGAGGCAGCGTATGTCCGCCAATTGGCACAGCACTCATTTCACGAATATCAAGGATAGTATCTGTAGAAGGAATAAGTCCCTCATTCCGAGTGACATTGTCCTCTTCTGTTCTTACGACATAGTCGGCTGCTGTATAATCTCTCATAATTTGCGTGAGCTGTCCGGGTGAGCTCAGAGTGTGCAGTACGGCAAGGAAATACTCTGATTCGCGAATAATATGCAGGATCACAGTGGTAGCAAGGGGGACGGCTTTGACGGCTGCGCTACTTTCCATAATGGCAAAAAGCTGCCGAACAAATTCTTGGGATTGGGTACAGGAGATATGCAGCAGCTTTTCTGTTTCCGCAGTGAGTTCAGCCTGACTTGGTGGAGAAGCAGAGAGGGCAGAATTCAATAACTGCTGAGCGGCCATCTCTGTGGCACCGAAGACCACTGCCCATTCATCCAGCAGTTTAACATAGGGTTCCTCCAGGTTAGGTACGATTGCTTTGATAACCTCGGTATGCTCTTTCTCTTGTGTTTTCCAGAATACGATTTCTTCTAAAATACGTACTGGCAGCATCGGCCCGTATACATATAACATTCCAAGAAAACCTCCCGTGATATGTCTTCATCAGTCCATTATATGTGTGCTCATGATAGCTTATGAAGAGCATAAGAACGCGATAATAATATCGTTGACAACCGTTTGATATGGTGAAATAATACAGGAAAATAAAGGCAATGATACCGAAAGGTACAACCTCGCGAAATGGAGGGTGTACCTTTTTTTGTCGTGTGGCCGATTAATGAAATCCTATGGGGTAGTAGAAAAACTTTGAGAAATGAGATGAGGGTATGAACAAGCTTGAGAAGAAGCAATTTTATAATCAGCTGTTAAAATTAGCGGTACCGATATCCCTCCAAAGTCTAGTCATGGCGGTGCTGTATTTAGTAGATCAATTGATGGTAGGGCAGCTTGGGGGTGTAGCAATCGCTTCGGTTGGGATGGCTAGTAAAATCTATAGCGTGATTTCAGTGGTACTGGCGGGTCTTGCTACGGGTCTTGCTATATACGCGGCTCAATATTGGGGGAGTAAAGACCGAAAGAGCATCACACCACTACTGGGATTAAGTCTTGGAATTGGCCTGATCTTGTCGGGTTCATTTACGATATTTGTTTTTTTCAACCCTCGGCTATGTCTGTCTATTTTTACAACGGATAAAGAAGTGTTGGAGAATGGGTACATTTTTCTGAAAATCGTTGCCCTCAGTTATATTCCAACGATGTTGACGATGCTCTATTCGGCGGTTCTACGAAGTTCAGGACATGTAAAGTATCCAATGATTGTTAGCATAGCTGCTGTAGGAATGAATATTATTTTAAACTATGCGCTTATTTTTGGGCATTGGGGATTTCCAGAGCTTGGACTTGCAGGTGCGGCATATGCAACGTTAATCTCACGTATAGTCGAAAGTGCTTTGATTGTCGGAGCCGTATATCGTGGAAAGCTGCCGGGTGCCGGAGGTATTAAGGAACTCAGTTCGTTTTCGAAAGCGCTGTGCATACCTTTTTTAAGAACGATAGCACCTATTGTTTTAACGGAATTGGTTTGGGTCTTAGGGGAGGCTTGTTATTCCGTAATATATAGCCGTATGGGCACAGCAGAGATGACCGCTATGACAGTGACCTTTCCGCTGCAGGGGTTGACGATTGGGCTTCTGGCAGGGCTTTCTGGTGCAGCTGGCATTATGGTCGGACATAAGCTGGGAGAGAATAATAATGCAGGTGCTTTTCAGTATGCTCGTTTTTTTGTTCGAATAGGAGTAGGGATTTCATTGCTGCTTGGTGTTCTTATTGCTGTTCTTGCCCCGCTCTACGTCTCAGCCTTTAACTTAACAGTGGAAGAGCGCCGAATGGCCACTTCCGTTATCTGCTTTTTTGCTCTTTTTTTATGGATAAAGGTGGGCAATATGATGATTGCGGGAGGGATCCTGCAGAGTGGTGGCGATAGTAAATTCGTCTTTATTATGGAAGGCTCGACAACTTGGTTGCTTGGGGTGCCTCTAGGGCTACTGTTGTCATGGGGATGGAAACAGCCTCTTCCCTGGGTATACTTCTTTCTGTCCCTGGAAGAGGCTGTTCGATTGGTTATAGGTTACGTGCGTTTTCGCCGTGGTAAATGGTTGAAGCAGCTGACCCATCAGGGGACAGAGGCGGATTGTAGTGCTTAACTAGTTACTTGCCATCGCCGGCTGGTTGCCATTGTAGGTTTTGGCTAGTTGAACATTTCCTAAGAAAGCAGAGACTCGCCGCAAATACTCACGCGGGTGCTCACGGAATAGCAATTCATGATGGCTGCCCTCTACGACCCAGGAATCTGAGAACGGATTGCTTTGGTTCGCGGCCAGCTTTTCGGCAATAGGATAAGGAGCTTTATCATCTTCGGTTCCATGCATGAGTAGAATAGGGAAAGGATAATCTTCGGATTTGACCTTCGCATAAGGAATTTGATTCAGCCCCGTACCGTTTAGAACTGGGAACAGCATTTCCATAATCGCCAGGGAAGGCTGGCGGGGCAGATCAATATTTTGCTTAATATTATGATACAGCGTATCTGGCTCTAACAAAAAGGTGCTGTCCAGAATCATCGCGTCAATGTCCTCTGATACTAATCCTGTTTGCAGTGCTGTGCCTGCTCCCATGGAGAAGCCCCATACCACTAACTCCTCAGCTCCACGTTCCTTAGCAAAATCAATAGCGCCTAGAAGCTGCTGGGATTCTTTTTTACCTCCGGTTGCAATATCCTTGTTGCCTTGGGCAGCAAAGCCGTAATCAAACATCACGACATTGAAATTCAGACTGTGTGCATAGTGAGCGAGATCGTACATAGGTACCCAAGATTCTTCCCGGTTGGCGCCATAGCCATGGCTGAACACGATAGTTTTGGTAGCCCCTTCGGAGGGAATATACCAGCCGCTCATCATCCGACTTCCATCTTTAGCTGGAAACGTCACATCCTCGTATGCGAGACCTTTGGCCTGCATGGGATTGGAATACAGAGGTGCGACCGTTGGATTAGATAATACCCAGGCGATATAGCCATGAAGTGAGACAAAGCAGAAGGCTAAGAAGAAAAAAATAGATAATAGCAGTGCAACGATAATATGCTTCACACGAATCATCCGCAGCGATAGCCGGGATGAACTGCCTTGTTTAGGTAGTTTAGGTCGACGGGAGACGATTGTGCCGGTTTGGCGAGTTGCCAGATCCATATGGTCCCCTCCTAAGAATGATGTGAGTACTAGTGCCTAGAAGAATTTGTAAAAATGATTCTAAAGCATCAGTAGATAATTTAATATGTTAATCGTATGAAAAAGCCCTTACAAAGTCAATGAATTAGATGCTTTTGTAATGTAACTGTAAAGTGCGGCCCAACCTTTTCCGGCACATTTTTGGCACAACTCCGGCGGAGTGAATATACTGGACTTTCCATAGAGTTTTGCACTAAGATAGAGTTAGTTATAATGTAACCGAGTTTCATTTGATGAAACACGAGGGGGAGATTGTCATGGAGGACCGAAAGCTTACAGTGCGTGCGGTAGAACGTGCGCTTGATATATTGCTTTGTTTTACGCAGGACAGAGATTTAGGGTTGACGGAGATCGCTTCAAAGATTGATTTACATAAAAGTACCGTCCATCGGCTGCTGGCAACCTTGGAGGAAAAGGGCTTCCTCATTCGTAATCCGGCCACTGAGAAATACAGTTTGGGTATACGAATTTGGGAATTGTCTACGCATTTGCCTGCTTTTGATGAGTCGGCCGCGGTATTATTGCCGTCAATGGAACGGCTGCGGGATCGGCTAGGGGAGACTGTTAGTTTATATTTACGCGACGGCATAGAACGTGTGCGGATTCAGGCGGTTCAGAGCCAGCAGGCCATCCGGCGAGTGGCGCAGATCGGTGCGAGATTGCCTTTATCTGTGGGGGCATCAAGCAAAGTGCTGGCAGCCTATGCTCCTCCAGAGGTGCTGAAAGAATTGCTGGAGAGTTCGGGATGGCCGGACTACGTTGAGAAGGATGTCTATCAAGAGCAGCTTAATGATATTATCCGGCTCGGATATGCCACCAGTTTCGAGGAACGCGAGCCCGGCGCGGCCGCGGTGGCGGTGCCTGTTACGGGCCGCAGTGGAAATGTGATCGCGGCGTTATCACTGTCCGGCCCAGTTAGTCGCTTATCCCGAGATACGCTAGTGGAATATGCCGCGGTACTGAAGGAAGCGGCTAGTGAAATGGGCATGATGATTCCTTAATTCGCTGGCTGAGACATACCTTGTTAAACAGCAAAGCAGCGATCTCTCCGTTACTGGAGGATCGCTGCTTTGCTGTTTTGGGGAGGGCTTAGTCGATTGTGGGTAAGTGGCTGAAAACTGATGGCTGATGGGTGAATGATGGGGGACTGACGGGTAACTGATGAGTAATTGAGAGTAATTGATGGCCTGATGAATGACTGACGAGTGAATGATGAGTGAATGATGAGTGACTGACGAGTGGCTGATGAGTGAATGATGGGTAACTGACGGCTGACTGATGGGTAATCAACAGCTAACTGACGGCTAGCTAATGGCTAACGGCTCCCCTACCTTGCGTTGGTTTGGTGAGCTTCAGTGAATATACGTTTCTTTGGAATCCTCAGTAACTCGTAATGCTGAGGCTCGAGCGTTTGAACCCCGGGTCTAGATAGGCGGAGGGACGGAGGGGCGGGAGGATGGAAGGACGGGAAGGTAGAGAACCCACCATGAACCTACGAGCCAACGATCCTACGAGCCAACGAACCCACGAACCTACGAACCCACGAACCCACGAACCCACGAACCCACGAACCCACGTATCTCATAACTCGTACACAAGTAATCTCGGGTTGTTATTTAGATATTCCCTGAGGCTTCCGGACTCAGAAGACGCTATTTGCCCATTTAAAGCCTTTTTGGCAGAGTTTCGGACCCCAGTGCAGCTATTCGGCAAAAATGGGCTCCTGTAGCGTGTTTTTCATGCCAATAGGGTCTATGGAGTCCGATCGCACGCTAAAAGTCGGATAATCGAGCGTATAGAGTCATCTGAGTCCGATAGCGCGGAATCCTAAGCGTCCCCTGGGGCGTGCGGACTCAGGGGACGCTATTTGCGAATTGACAGCCAGTTTGGCGTAGTTTCGGACCCCAGTGCAGCTATTCGGCAAAAATGGGCTCCTGTAGCGTGTTTTTCATGCCAATAGGGTCTATGGAGTCCGATCGCACGCCAAAAGTCGGATAATCGAGCGTATAGGGTCATCTGGGTCCGATAGCGCCGAATTCTAAGCGTCCCCTGAGACGTGCGGACTCAGGGGACGCTATTTGCGAATTGACAGCCAGTTTGGCGTAGTTTCGGACCCCAGTGCAGCTATTCGACAAAAACGGGCTCCTGTAGCGTGTTTTTCATGCTAATAGCGACTATGGAGTCCGATCGCGCGCCAAAAGTCGGATAATCGAGCGAATAGAGTCATCTGAGTCCGATAGCATGGAATCCTAGGCGTTCCCTGAGGCTTCCGGACTCAGAAGACGCTATTTGCCCATTTAAAGCCTTTTTGGCAGAGTTTCGGACCCCAGTGCAGCTATTCGGCAAAAATGGGCTCCTGTAGCGTGTTTTTCATGCCAATAGGGTCTATGGAGTCCGATCGCACGCTAAAAGTCGGATAATCGAGCGTATAGAGTCATCTGAGTCCGATAGCGCGGAATCCTAAGCGTCCCCTGGGGCGTGCGGACTCAGGGGACGCTATTTGCGAATTGACAGCCAGTTTGGCGTAGTTTCGGACCCCAGTGCAGCTATTCGGCAAAAATGGGCTCCTGTAGCGTGTTTTTCATGCCAATAGGGTCTATGGAGTCCGATCGCACGCCAAAAGTCGGATAATCGAGCGTATAGGGTCATCTGGGTTCGATAGCGCCGAATTCTAAGCGTCCCCTGAGGCTTTCGGACTCAGGGGACGCTATTTGCGAATTGACAGCCAGTTTGGCATAGTTTCGGACCCCAGTGCAGCTATTCGGCAGAAATGGGCTCATTCAGCGTGTTTTTTATGCCAATAGCGACTATGGAGTCCGATCGCACGCCAAAATTCGTAAATTTGTTCATTTAGAGTCATCTGAGTCCGATCGCGCGCCAAAAGTCGGATAATCGAGCGAATAGAGTCATCTGAGTCCGATAGCATGGAATCCTAGGCGTCCCCTGAGGCGCGCGGAATCCTAAATGTCCCCTGAGCCTCACGCAGCAATGGTGAAGATCCCAAAGACAACAGACAGAGGCACCCTACCCGCCGCAAATTGGCTACTGAAACCACCCCATAAAAAAGGGACTGCTCACAGCCACTCATGGCCGTGAAACAGTCCCTTTTTAAGTTACTTTAAATCTATTCTACCGACACCGCGGAAGAGTCTGTAGCATCTGCCAGCATCTGGCGAAGAACAGTCTGCAGGATACCGCCGTTGCGATAGTAATCAATATCGACTGTGCTGTCGAGTCTTGCAATGACAGGGAAATCGAATTGTGTGCCGTCTTCACGGGTAGCCGTGACAGTTAGCTCTTGACTTGGTGCCACGTTGTTATCGAGACCAGTAATGTTGAAGGTCTCGCGTCCGGTCAGTCCCAAGCTGCTCCAGCCGTGGCCTTCTTGGAATTGAAGTGGGAGTACACCCATACCGACCAGATTGCTGCGGTGAATCCGCTCAAAGCTCTCAGCGATAACTGCTTTAACGCCAAGTAGAAGCGTACCCTTAGCCGCCCAGTCACGTGAGCTTCCTGTACCGTACTCCTTACCAGCGATGACGATCAGATTTTGTCCAGCATCCTGATAGAGCATGGAAGCATCATAGATGGACATAACCTCGTCGCTTGGCAAGAAGGTAGTAACGCCGCCTTCTGTACCAGGAGCTACTGCGTTACGAATCCGAATGTTAGCGAACGTACCGCGCATCATGACTTCGTGATTTCCGCGGCGTGAGCCGTAGGAGTTGAAGTCTGCACGTTCTACACCATGATCGCGCAAATATTCGCCAGCAGGACCAGAGGTAGAGATATTACCCGCTGGTGAGATATGGTCGGTTGTTACGGAATCAGCAAGCAGCGCTAGAACGCGTGCATCTTTGATATCCTTAATGTCTCCCAGACCGTCTGCCAGATGTTCAAAGAATGGCGGATTCTGGATGTACGTGGAATTATCATCCCACTCATACAGCTCGCCTTGCGGAACAGGAATCGAATTCCAACGTTCGTTAGCGGTGAATACATTTTCGTATTTGCTACGGAACATCTCCGGACTAAGGGAGAGACCAATGGCTTCGCGAATTTCAGCAGTGGTTGGCCAGATATCTTTCAGGAATACTGGCTCACCTTGCGGATCAAATCCAAGTGGCTCAGTTTGCAAATCGATATTTACTGTACCAGCCAGTGCGTAAGCAACTACGAGCGGCGGTGAAGCCAAGTAGTTTGCTTTTACCTGAGCATGTACGCGGCCTTCAAAGTTCCGGTTACCGGAGATGACTGCGGCTACGGTCATGTCATTGTCAGTAATGGCTTGACTAACTTCTTCAGGCAATGGACCGGAGTTACCGATACAAGTGGCACAGCCATAACCAGCCAAGTAGAAGCCCAATGCTTCGAGTGGTTTCAGCAAGTCTGCTTTTTGCAGGTATTCAGTAACCACCAAGGATCCTGGAGTCAAGCTGCTCTTAACGTAAGCTGGTTTGGTCAGACCACGTTCCACAGCTTTTTTCGCCAAAAGACCTGCTCCAAGCATAACGCTAGGGTTGGAAGTATTCGTACAGCTAGTAATAGCTGCGATTACGACTGCGCCTGTGCTGAGCTTGCTGGTAGTATCATTTTTATGCTGTACTTCTACGACTTGAGCGATTTTCTCATCGCTGAGACCATAACCGCCTTTGTCTACAGGTGTACGGATAATACCTTCGAAATTTTCCTTCATATGCGTAAGTTCGATCCGGTCTTGTGGACGTTTTGGTCCAGCCAAGCTAGGAACGACAGAAGCTAAGTCAAGCTCAATCACATCGCTGAACTCAGGGTCTGGCGTATCGGAGGTACGGAACATCCCTTGTGCTTTGTAATAAGATTCAACCAACGCCACCAGATCATCCGGACGGCCCGTGCTGCGAAGATAAGCGAGTGTCTCGTCATCTACAGGGAAGAAACCGATAGTTGCTCCGTATTCTGGCGCCATGTTGGCAACAGTTGCCCGGTCAGCCAGACTGATGTTAGCAAGGCCAGGTCCGTAGAATTCGACGAATTTGCCGACTACACCCTTTTTACGCAACATTTCAGTTACTGTCAGTGCCAAATCCGTTGCTGTAGCTCCTTCGATAAGGCTGCCTGTAAGCTTGAATCCCACTACATCAGGTGTAACAAAATAGAGCGGTTGTCCAAGCATTCCTGCTTCAGCCTCAATACCGCCTACACCCCAGCCCACAACACCCAGACCATTGATCATCGTGGTATGGGAATCCGTTCCTACAAGGGAATCTGGATAAACGACAGTTTCACCATCGATAGTTTTAGTAGTGGCAACGGAAGCTAAATACTCTAGATTTACCTGGTGCACGATACCTGTTGCTGGTGGAACTGCACGGAAGTTGTTAAAAGCTGTCTGTGCCCAACGAAGGAAACGGTAACGCTCCTCGTTGCGTTCGAACTCAACGTTCATATTGTATTCCAAGGCGTCTGCTGTACCGAAAGCATCAACCATGACAGAGTGGTCAATTACAAGGTCAACCGGGACAAGCGGATTGATCTGTTTAGGATCTCCTCCGGCTTTTTTTACAGTATCACGCATAGCTGCGAGATCCACGACTACCGGAACTCCGGTGAAATCCTGAAGCACGATACGAGCAGGGATAAATGGAATTTCTTTATTACGGTCAATGTCACCTGACCAATCGGCCAGTTGTTTCACATGTTCTTCAGTAATTGCCCGTCCGTCAAACTGACGTACAGCAGCCTCTAGTAGGACTTTGATCGAAAAAGGCAGGGAAGAAATAGAGCCCAATCCTTGTTCCTCAAGGGACTTCAGATCATAATAG
This sequence comes from Paenibacillus sp. FSL P2-0121, assembly GCF_037975345.1. NCBI lineage: Bacteria > Bacillati > Bacillota > Bacilli > Caryophanales > Paenibacillaceae > Paenibacillus > Paenibacillus sp. FSL P2-0121. The sequence continues at coordinate 696,390 of NZ_CP150245.1, forward strand.
CGATAAGATTTGCCGCCTGATTCCAGGGTCCGAGCCAATGAAAAATGATCCTTGCTTGGCATATATGCGCCTCCTTGTTTCGTCTAATGAAACCCAATTTCAAATTGCTTCTAGCTTAATTATAACGGTTACAAAGTGGGGAGTAAAGTTTTTTTTCCTACATCTAAAGCCCGAATTATGCCTGAGAAATTGCCAAGCTACCCTTCCATTGTTACATTGTATCGTTTCGGGATATTCTTTTTACCTCAAAAAGAGCCATTTAAAGGAGATAATACGAAAGAATTCACCGGAATCCTTGGTTTTACTTAATTATTAGGCGAAATACACACTGAATTTCTCTTCCTCAGTTATTAGGTGATAGGGTCCTCGTTGTCGATGTTGGATTGAGATGTCGGACTTGGGGTTAGAGTTTTTGCCTGAAACATCCTTAACTATTCAACCGATCTGTATAGCGGCCTGTTTCCTTTCATATACATAGAACAGCAGTTAAAAGGGAAAGAAGGGGCGCGAGTATAATGGAACAACAGTGGAAGCAAAGTCTTTATGTATATGTTGATCAAGTGAATAAGGCCAGGGTGGAGCCTAAGTCATCATCGCATACCGTTTCCGTATCCGTTAAAGATCCGCGTTTTCTGGTAGAACAAGGGGAGCGTTCAAGACGTCTTGCGGAGTGGTATAAAGAACGTGGGATAACTCCTTTGCGCGGAGAGACAGGGGTTAAGACTTTGCGGACCGTCCGGCAGACTCCGACCGAGGTAGTAGCAGAGGTTACACTGCATAGTGCGCTTTATTATGAAAAAGGCGGCGTTAACCACCGCGAGGATATTATCGAGCTGGAGCGGCTGACCTTTGTACGGGACGGTGGGGGCTGGGAGATTGCTGGTGTGGAACGAAGTGTCCCTGAAAGAAATACGGTTCATCGGGCAGAGGTAGAGCTATCGGGCAGACTATCCAAATGGGGAGAGGCTTTGCCGGCACCGCTGCCATCACAGCCCCTGCTTAACCGGAATGTTCTCGGAGAAATTGCGGGTTCAAGAGAGGTTCGTTATAACCGTGAAGAAGCTGTGGCGTATGCCGACCGCTGGTGGAAAGACGGCAATCCGGAGTTCGAAACCTTCGAGGTGGATTGCACAAATTATGTCTCCCAATGTCTCTTTGCAGGGGGAGCACCTATCAACTATACTGGTAAAAGAGAAACGGGCTGGTGGTACAAAGGTTACCAAGGCAAACAAGAATGGTGGAGCTATAGCTGGGCTGTATCAGACAGTCTGCAACGCTATTTGAGCGGAAGTCGGAGCAGTGGCTTGCGTGCGGAAGTCATGGAGCGGCCGGAGCAATTGATGCTGGGCGATATCATTCAATATGACTGGGATGGCAACGGGCAGTATCAGCACAGCACAATCGTCACAGCCTTTGATGCAGGAGGCATGCCGCTTGTGAATGCACGTACCGTTAGCAGCCGTCATCGGTATTGGGATTATCGTGATTCCTACGCATGGACTGATCAAACGAAATACCGTTTTTTTCATATTGACGACTACTTATAGTACAGAAAGAGGTTAAGGGAATGGGGAACGCAAAACTAACCGTAGGGCTGGTGTACGGGGGCAAATCAGGAGAACATGAGGTATCGCTACAGACGGCTTTTGCCGTGATGAACTCATTTGATTATGATAAATATGAGATTATACCTTTTTACATTTCAAAACAGGGATTGTGGAAGGTTGGAGAGAAGTTATCAGCGCCTTACAGCCAAGTGGAGCAGCTCAAGCTTGCAGAAGCGACCGAAGATATGGGCACAGCCCTGAACGTGGTATTTAGTGGATTATCGGGTGCTGACCAAACAGTGGACGTAATGTTCCCGCTGTTGCACGGCACGTATGGTGAGGACGGAACGATTCAAGGGTTGTTCGAAATGGCGAATATTCCTTACATCGGTGCTGGTGTTCTTGCCTCTTCGGCAGGTATGGATAAGGTGGTCATGAAGAAGCTGTTCGCTGATGCCGGTCTGGATCAATGCGAGTTTTGTTATTTCAACATCAGCGCTTGGAAAAGAAAACGTCATGAGTTGATTGTTGGTGTAGAGGATAAACTGGGATATCCGGTATTCGTGAAGCCTGCCAATCTAGGCTCAAGTGTAGGTATTTCTAAGGCTGCCGATAAGGATAGTCTTGTAAAAGCCATTGATTTTGCTTTCCGCTATGATACCAAAGTTATTATTGAGGAGTTTGTGGATGCGCGTGAGGTAGAGGTTGGCGTGCTTGGAAATGATGAACCAGAAGCCTCTGTTCCGGGTGAAATCGTTTCTTCTGGTGAATATTATGATTACGCAGCCAAATATACGGACGGCAAATCGCAAATGATGATTCCTGCACCAGTGGATTCTGAAGTGGCCGATCGTTTGCGGGAGTCCGCGATAGTTGCTTTTCGAGCGATTGAGGGCAGTGGAATTACCCGGGCAGACTTCTTCTTGCGAAAATCGGATGGTAAAATTCTAATTAACGAAGTGAACACGATGCCTGGTTTCACTCCTTACAGCATGTATCCGCTATTGTGGCGTGAGACGGGTGTATCTTATAGAGCTCTGTTAGACCGAATGATTGAGTTAGCCTTGGAGCGCTATAATTTTAAACAAGGCCTTAAGTACGACAACGAGTAATAGAAGCTATAGCGGGAATATCCCGACTGGAAGGAGAGAAGAAACATGGGTTTTCAAACAGAATTCAACTCCGTCTGCAAATTCAAGAGTGAACAAGAGCTGTACGAGCTGCTGGAATATGGGCGCACCAAAATGGTGAAGCAAGGCTTTCGTGTGTATCCAACGGGCCAAAAGGTTATTGCTTACACCCCTGAGAACGTAGCTGTAGCCATTGTCAAAATTTCAGCCTCGATTGCAGAGATTAATTTTCAAGGGCATGAGGTTACCGCGGTCGAGATGGAGCTTGTGCGTAAGCTGAAAGAAGAAGAGTCCAGAGTGCAGACGGCTTTGGCTGAGGAAATGTTTTTTGGAGCACAGGGATGATTGTCCGCTTCGGATATGTAGCGATGTCCACCGTTATCAAAGACTGCTCCCCATCTAAGACAATGACGATGGCCTCTTTTAAGAAGCTGGATGACCGTGAAGCGGCACTTCGGCGTTTGGAGAACATCGCTAGAATGAATCTGCATAATACGCTGCGGTTGATGAAGCATAATGTGGCTTCGGACATCATGGTGTACCGCCTCACTTCCAAAATCATTCCTCTGGCGACGCATCCGGATTTGCAGGACTGGAATCCGTTTGCGGCGCTCGCCGAGGAATTTGCGGAAGTGGGCCAATATGTGAAAAAGCACGGGCTGCGCGTTTCTTTTCATCCAGATCACTTTACAGTACTTAGTACACCCCGTCCGGAGGTGCTGATAAACTCCGTACGGGATTTGCAGTACCATGTGGACATGCTGGTTGCTATGGGGCTTCCTGCCATGGCGAAGAACAATATCCATATTGGCGGAGCTTATGGGGACAAGCCTGTAGCGGCGAAGCGATTCGAGGAGCATTTCCGCGCGCTGCCGGCAGCGCTGCAGGAGCGTATAACGCTGGAGAATGACGATAAGACATTTACAGCTCCGGAGACACTGGCAGTCAGTCAGAGCGTAGGATTACCGATGGTGCTGGATATTCACCACCAATGGGTGAATAATGAAGGAGAGCTCCCTTGGGAGCTGTGGCCTGACATTTTGCAGACATGGCGAAGTGAGCTAGCACAGAAGGACGTTCCTTCTGGAGAGCTTTTGCCGCCTAAGATTCATGTATCCAGTCCGCGCAGCCCGTCTGATCCGCGCAGCCATGCGGATGGCGTGGAACCTGCGCCTTTGCTGGCTTTTCTGAAACGTATTGCCGCAGATACGCCTGCTGTCGATGTTATGATTGAGGCGAAACTAAAAGATGGCGCGTTATTTGGATTGATGGAGGCTATGAAGGAGCTGGCTGAAGCTGGTAACGGAATTTCCTTATTAAATGGGGCAAGCGTGAATATTGAACCTTAAACAATGAAAATAAGGAGATAGGTCCCGAATACGGGTCCTATCATGACTTGATATGTAACTTGAAATAGGGTACGTTGAATGAAACTTTAATCGCTTATCGTCTTTATATGGACCTAGGGCATTTATGCTCGCAGGTGAGAATTGGGTCCTCTTTTGGCGGAACTTTGGGAACTTGGGGAACGTTTTGACGTATTGCACGGTATTGTGAATAGGATTGCTTTAGAATTAAAGCCATTGGCGATTATGTTCAAGAAAGTGGAGTGAAGATATGAGTCCTTTAAATCCAGAGGGTAAGAATGAACGTGAACCCTATGTAGTAACAAGCAAGGGACATACGGCGGTGGCCATTAATGCGGCTGCCAAAGCAGGAGAATGGATAAAGAGCAGACAGGGTCTCGTGAAGGAGCTGAATACAAAAACTTCAGCACAAGATCTGGTTACGGAAGTTGATAAAGGCGTTGAGCAAATGATTCGCAGGCTGATCCTGACACATTTTCCCGACCATGCCATTCTCGGGGAAGAGGGGGTTTCGCCGGGAGCAGCAGCGGCTACCGCTGCATTGGAAGAAGCTCGTGAGCATGAATATTTGTGGATTGTAGATCCTGTAGATGGTACGACTAATTTCGTACACGGATTTCCTTTTTACTGTGTCTCCATAGCATTGGTGATTCGCGGTGAACTAACTGTAGGCGTTATTTATGATCCGACTCGTGATGAAATGTTCGTCGCTGAAAAAGGAAAGGGAGCTTACATGCACGGTGTTCCTACCTCGGTCTCTACGGAGACTGATTTTGGGGACAGCCTGATTGCTATGGGCTTTCCGCCGGATCGTGAGTTTGCACAACCTGTGAATATGGCCGGACTGCAAAGTATTCTTCCGCAGATTCGTGGTATTCGTGCCGGAGGCGCGGCTGCTCTACATTTAGCTTATGTGGCGGCAGGCCGTGTAGATGGCTATTGGGAAGTGGGCTTAAGCCCTTGGGACTGTGCAGCAGGAGTACTGCTTGTACTTGAATCAGGAGGCAAGATTACGGATACCCTAGGACGTTCATATGATATTGGTACACGCCATGTAGTAGCAAGTAATGGCCACATTCACGAATATTTGGTTTCGTCACTGAAGAATGCTGAAGCAACAGGATATAAGCTTTAGGGAGGACGATACAGCATGAGTGAGAAGGATGATTTGGAACGCAAGCTGAGCGAAATGTTGGTAGATGGTGAGATGGAACAAGGCGATCGTACGGCTAAGGAAATCCGGGAAATCTCACCTAAATATGAAATTCGTATTCAGACTACGCTCGATCCTATTGTGGAAGAAACATTACGTTATCGTAAGATTGGATATGAGCTGGATGACCGTTATGATAAATATCTGGAGCGTGCAGGGCAGAAGTTAGAGTCAGATGAAGATTCAGACAATAATAGCCAGTGATTTGCGAGGGGCGGTTTCCTGAATATAGGAGGCCGCTCTTTTGCGTTGCTATCCTGGATGGTAGAATGGAATTAGAACAATTTGGGAGGGATACGATGCTAGGCAATTGGAAAAAAATTTGGGCAGCTGGCATAAGCAGCCTGCTTTTGTTATCTGCGCTGATTAGCGTAGGAGCAGGCACGGCAAATGCGGCTGACACGACTGCGATACAAGACTCTGGGCAAGATGTCTTTCGCATCGTAGCTCTAGGTGATTCCATTACTGCTGGCTACGAGCCAGGAATGACGGACGTGAATACTAAGCCATACGGCTATGCGGAGAGATTGCTTGAGCAGGGCTGGTATCATGGCAGAAGTGCACTTACTAATTATGGTATTCTAGGGCTGACTACAGCCGGATTACGTAATTACACAGGAGCGATCAAGGATGGTTCAGTGATTACTGCTGAAGGAGTTCAGGCAGGTCTCCCAGATCCACGAATAGAGCAGTTCGTGAAGCTAACTCCGCAGATCGCAGCAGAGCTTAAGGAAGCTGATCTGATTACCATTACGATTGGTGGGAATGATGTAAGCAGTCTGTTCTTGCAGTTCAAGGAGCTGACGGATGCGGATTTCCAAACACAGCTGGACCAGCGGCTAGCGGATTATCAAACAAATGTGAAGGCAGTGCTGGAGAATATTCGTGCGGTAAGTCCGCAAACGACGATTATACTGGCTGATCAATATCAGCCTGCCCCTAAGGTTGCGCTTGGTCAAATGTACAACAGATTAATGACGGCAGCGGGCAAATTTACGGAAGCAGCGGATAGTGTAGCTGCAAGCGTGAACCAAGAGGGAGCGAAGGTGCTTGTAGCTCATGTTGCGGCTAAGTTTGCCGGGGTAGAAGGCTCGCTGACTCATATTATTGGAGCAGGGCAAACTGATTTTCACCCGACGCAGCTTGGATACGAGACTATTGCTAAGGTCTTTGCGGAGTTACAATGGGGAGAGTATCGCGTTCCTACTGTAGCTACAATGGCTACTGCATCGGTACCGATGTCGATTGTAGTGAAGGGCGTGGAGTTGAATACACCCAATAAGCCTATCCTTAAAAATGGCCAGAACTTTTTGGCGCTAAAAGATATTCTAAATGCCGTGGGCGCAAGCGGGAAGTGGGATAACAAAACCTCCAGCGCTACCATCGTGTATGGTGGAAGAACCGTTGTGATCACCATTGGCTCGAAATTTATTAAGGTGAATGGAGAGAACGTGGCTATTGATACTCCAGCTTTTCTGCAAAAGGTAGGCAAGGAGGACAAAACCTACTTACCCCTTGCCGCTTTGGCGACAGGACTTGGATTCGATGTTAATTACAGCAGCCAACTGCGAACTGCTTTCATAAATCCATAAAGCTGCATACTATACATCATAAGAAATTAAATTAAGCCCGTAAGGAAAAGGTGGATGGAATATTGTCTAGTTCAAAATATAATGCTGAATATATCATCACCATGGATGATATAGTGCGGGAGGGTCATCCCGTACTTCGTACCGTAGCACAACCAGTGGAGCTTCCATTACAGGCGGAAGATCGTGAGGCTTTGCAATGTATGCTTCAATTTCTGAAGAACAGTCAGGACCCGGAGATTTCCGAAGAATATAAGCTGCGCTCTGGCGTAGGTCTGTCGGCGAATCAAATCGGACTGGAGAAGCGTATGTTCGCGATGTATCTTACAGACGAGAGAGGGCGGGCTGTAGAGCATGCTTGGGTTAACCCTAAGATCATAAGCCACTCCTTGTCTATGGTGTACTTACCAGAAAGCGAGGGCTGTCTGTCCGTTGATCGTCCCGTGCATGGCTTTGTACCTCGGTATGAAACCGTGAAGGTGAAGGGTTATGATCTGGAGGGCAAGGAGGTTGTCCTTAAATTTAAGGGCTACCAAGCTATCATCATCCAGCATGAAATAGACCATCTCGATGGGATTATGTTCTATGACCGAATTAACAAGGAGAACCCGTTTAAGCTGCCTCAGGGCGTGGAGATCCGGAACTTATATGAGTAGGAGAGTAACTCTGAATTAAAAAGCGGGCGACCTTACAGCGTAAAGCTAATGGTCGCTTTTTTTTACCTATCGGCAAGATTATGATATTTCAAATATTTTACAAATCAATCGAAAGGATGTACCCTTACAATTAATGGATTTAAATTAGTAATAAGAGGAGGCGTTAAATGAACTGGAGCAGAATGCCAATTAGAGGATTCGCCAACGAATACAATGATGAGGTTAAAAAGATTGATGAGCAGATTTTGAGTCTGATTCAGGAACGTAAAGCTATAACAGGCAAGAAACGATTATCCCCTGATAGTAAGCTACTTGAGGAATGGGTAACTAGATTTGAGATGAACACTACTCAGATTGTGCAGCATTTGCATCTTATGAATGAAACTGTACCCAGAAGACAATATTGGGAGGAGCCTGGTTTATTGCTGGGAGTGCTTCCGATTGTGAAGCGGACGGTCGTTGAAGAATGTGAATATATACTTACGCATGCTATGCAGTATGAAGCCTTCAGCATAGTTACTGTGGAAATCAAATATTTAAAAGAAGCTGTAGGACATATCCATCTTCGAACGGCTTTAACGCTTGAAGTGGTGGGTGAGAATGAATATGAAGTGCAGCCGCATGGTGGTCATGGAGGTGGAGCGCATACACAAATGCAATTCTTGGTCGCCCCAACGCTGCCGGAGCATCTGGAGGGTGTAGAGTTTTCACTAGTACCTGGGAGCGAGCAAATGTTAAGACCGTTAATGACTGAGATTACGTTGGACAAGCAGGTGGATTTTACATGAGAGCAGTAGAATATTTGGACTTCCAAACGCTGTTAGCGGATGAAATCCGTAGATAAAGGTGGTCACTATCGCTCACACTCTTACAAAACGCTTCTTTGTTTAACCCCTAGACTATATACGGTGTGTTTCTGCTTTTTGCGGTGTGAGCTACAGAGTTATTAGGGAAAACTCCCTGAAAATAACCTATATTCTCTGTAAATGAACAGAATTAGGGATTTCCTCCCTAAAAAATGGGGTAAGTTCTTTGTTTTCCGCTAAATCAGCTAAATTATAGGGAGGGTTTCCCTAATTATCTATTCAAGCTCCCTAACCCTTGTACTAAACTCCGGGAAGGTCTGGCGATACCTGTTACGTAGCCTAGAGAAATTGACGCTTGAGATCGGCTGGCTTAAGCTTGCCACAAGCTACAGATGCAGACCGTGGATGAGTAAAAATGTAGAGCAGCGATCCTCCAATATAGGAGAATCGCTGCTCTTTTAACATTTGCGGTTTATGGGACTGGGACAGCTCCTTAATCTATTCAGCTTTTTTTAGCTTATGAAGCACTGCCGTTTCAAAACAATCTTATTTCTCAGCCGCCATAGCGCGGAAGGATTCTTCAGCTGCGACAAGTGTAGCATCAATATCTGCATCAGTATGTGCTGTGGTCAGGAACCAAGCTTCGTATTTCGAAGGGGCAAGGTTAATGCCACGGTTCAGCATATGCCGGAAGAAGCTGGCGAACAATTCGCCGTCTGTATCCTGAGCCTCGTCATAATTCGTAACCGGATGATTACAGAAATGAGTGGAAAACGAACCACGGATGCGGTTGATTGTCAGTGGAATGCCATGACGGTCTGCAGATGCTTGAAGTCCATCGGCGAGGCGGATTGCAAGCCGATCCATTTCTTCGTATACACCCTCTGCACTCAGAACCTCTAAACAAGCAATCCCTGCAGAGATAGACGCAGGATTGCCCGCCATTGTGCCGGCTTGATATGCCGGTCCAAGTGGAGCTACCTGTTCCATAACATGCTTGCGGCCGCCGTAAGCGCCGATAGGCAGGCCGCCACCGATGATTTTGCCAAGTGCAGTAAGGTCAGGAGTAATGTCCTCATGATTCTCTAGCCCTGCATAGGTTTGTGTAGAACCATAATGGAAGCGGAAGGCAGTAATGACTTCGTCATAAATAACAAGGGAGCCATTATCGTGAGCCAGCTTGCAAAGTCCTTCGAGGAAACCAGGCTTAGGCATCACCATGCCGAAATTCCCCACAATCGGTTCAACCATAACAGCAGCGACATCTTCGCCCCATTTCTCCAGCGCCTCTTTTAGGCTATCCAGATCATTAAAAGGAACGGTGATTACTTCCTGGGCGATACTGCTTGGAACACCGGCACTGTCTGGAATGCCAAGTGTAGAAGGTCCGGATCCTGCTGCTACGAGCACCAGATCGGAGTGGCCGTGGTAACAGCCGGCGAATTTTACGATTTTACTGCGTTTTGTATAGGCACGGGCTACACGAATCGTTGTCATAACCGCTTCGGTTCCGGAATTGACGAAACGTACTTTATCCATAGATGGAATGGCTTCTTTTAGCATTTTAGCAAGTTTAATTTCGAGCTGGGTTGGGGTTCCGTAAAGAACACCATTTTCTGCTGCTGTAGTAATTGCTTTGGTAATATGAGGGTGGGCATGGCCGGTAATGATCGGTCCATAGGCTTGGAGATAATCGATATATTCATTGCCGTCTTCATCCCAGAAGTGAGATCCACTGGCGCGTTTCATAAATACAGGTGCTCCGCCGCCAACGGCTTTGAAGGAGCGGGAAGGGCTATTTACACCTCCAACGATATGCTGGAGGGCTTCGTGATAAAGTTGTTCAGATGTGGAACGATTCATAATGTGATCATCCTTTCGATTGTTGGTGCTCAAGGGAACGGGCGAACAACGGTGTTTTCCGTTGTCCGCCCGTATTATACCAAGTCACAGCTTTGTGTACATGTGAACTTTGCTTGTCAGGCCCTTAATGGGTCCCGGCAGAACTGCTATTGGAGGTGTTCTCCGATGTAGGGGTTGGTGTTGGCTCAGGACCGTTTATGGTATCTTGTATAAATTCTTTTAGCTTCTTTTCGCTACGAATTCCGATAACCTGTGATCCGTCACTTGTAGTCTCCTCAGTGAGCAGATCCATTGGCGGAATTTGCTCACTGCCACCCATACTGCTATTATACCCTACGCTTGCCAGCTTCCACATATCATTAACTGACATATTGGTTTCAATATAAGGCGTAACCTGCGACAGGATATTTGGCAGCTTGACAATGGAGGTGGTGCTGATCAGCTTATCAGCCACAGCCTTGAGAAAACCGCGTTGGCGCTCGGTTCGAGTGAAATCGGAGGTAGCGTCATGCCGAAAGCGAACATATTGTAACGCCATGTTGCCGTCAAGATGCTGATATCCTTTTTTTAGATCAATATCATATTCCGGACCGTCTGCAACGGTTTTGTAGACCATATCTTTTTCGACTTCATAATCCACACCCCCAACGGCATCAACCAGCTTGATGAATCCTTGGAAGTCCGTGTAGACATAATATTGAATTGGGATACCGAGCAGATCGCTGACGGTCTGCATCGCAGTATTAGGTCCATAAATAATCGCTGTATTAATACGTTTCTCGCCATGATCTGGAATCGGAACGTACGTATCTCTCAGTATTGAAAATACACTGATTTTCTTCTTCACAGGGTCAAGAGAAGCGACGAGCATTGTATCTGAACGGGGGATTTCCCCTTTCTTCACACCTCGGGCATCTACACCCATTAATAGGATATTAACAGGCTCTGTACCTTCCCACTTAGGAGGCTCAGGGGTATCGACATCAACGGTCTCTGCATTTTGAAAAGGGGAATCTTCAGTATTCGACATGCTACCAAGCTCATTGTAAATGGTTGTAATGTAGAAAATGGCCCCACCGATAATAAGGAGGAGTATAATGGCCAGCGTCCAAAGCAGCGGTTTCTTTTTTGACTTACCAGTCTTTGCGTGCCTTTTCTTTCTAGGTGGCATTTCTCGTTCTTCCTTTCGCATTCACGTTGACTACATTATAATTTCTTTTGGGGATACGTGCAATTTAGGAATAATTCCCCAATCTTAAGAAGGAGTGGATATATCTTGATCGAAGTAGCTATTGGACAAAAAGTACCCAATTTCACCCTTCCCTCTTCCAATGGGCATGAGGTTAGTTTGAGTGATTTCTTGGGCCGAAAGGTCATCTTATATTTTTACCCTAAAAATATGACACCAGCCTGCACGCAGGAGGCCTGCGAATTTCGTGATGCTTTTGATCAAATCACGGCGGTGGGTGCGGTTGTTCTGGGCATTAGTCCGGACTCTTTGGCATCACACGCTAAATTTACAGAGAAGCATAGTTTGCCCTTTCCACTGCTGTCTGATGAGGATCATAAGGTAAGTGAAATGTTCGGCGTATGGCAGCTCAAGAAACTTTACGGCAAAGAATTTATGGGAATTGTGCGATCTACTTTTCTGATTGATGAGCAGGGGATATTAGTGGAAGAATGGCGGAAGGTACGGGTAAAAGGGCATGTCGCAAACACGATAGCAGGGATAAGCGAATCATAAATTTTACTAATTACTTTTTATAGATGTCTATTACATTTTTAACAGCTTATATAAGGTGTTGTCATGATATAGTTTCCTCATAATTGCTTCAAATTTGGAGCAAGAAGAGGTGGTGGAGTGATAATGCTGCATATTGGGCTTGATATCGGATCAACTACTGCTAAATTAGTTGTCATAGAGCGGGACATCATTGTTTATCAAGACTATGTAAGACATTATAGCGATATTAAAAAAGCGGCCCTCTCTCTTCTGTCTGATGTACGCGACAGATTCCCAGAGAGGGGAGCTAGGCTTACTGTAAGCGGTTCCTCGGGGTTGTCTTTATCCAAATTAGGTGGAGTTCCCTTTATTCAGGAGGTGATTGCCTGTACGAAGGCGATCAGTGCGCTGATCCCGGAATGTGACACGGCGATTGAACTGGGTGGAGAGGACGCTAAGATAATATATCTTCGGGGCGGCATTGAGCAGCGTATGAATACAGCCTGCGCGGGCGGAACAGGAGCGTTCATCGATCAGATGGCAGCGCTGCTGCAGACCGATCCGGCAGGCTTAAATGTTTTGGCGGAGAAGCATGAGCGAATCTATCCCATAGCTTCACGCTGTGGTGTATTTGCCAAAAGCGATGTACAGCCGCTGCTTAATGAAGGAGCGCGCCGGGAGGATGTGGCGGCTTCGATCTTTCAGAGTATCGTTAATCAGACGATTAGCGGTCTTGCTTGTGGACGTCCGATTCGAGGACGGGTGGCTTTTCTTGGCGGCCCGCTGACCTTCCTGCCTGCCTTGCGGCAGCGTTTTGCGGAAACGCTGGAGCTGGCGGAGGAGGATATCCTGTTCCCGGAACGCTCACAGTATTTCGTGGCGATTGGAGCTGCGCTCTCCGAAGCTGATCCAGTCGTATTGCCACTTTCAAGCTGGATCACGCGAATTGCGGCGGTTGATTTTACTGCGGATCGAGCTGCGGATGCTGAATTGCCTCCGCTTTTTGAGAATGCCGCTGAGCTTGCAGAATTTCGGCTTCGTCACGGCAAAGCCTCTGCAGCGAGATCAGATTTAGCCTTATATCGTGGACCTTGTTATCTAGGAATTGATGCCGGCTCAACCACAACTAAACTCGTGTTAACCGGTTCGGCTGACGAAATTCTCTATACCTTTTATGGCAGCAACAAAGGCAACCCGCTGCATTCGGTCAGCGATGCACTGAAGGAGATCTACCGGGTTCTGCCTGAAGGCTGCCATATCGCAGGATCATATGTGACAGGGTACGGTGAGGGGTTAATCAAGGCCGCTCTGCGGACAGATGGCGGAGAAGTAGAGACTGTTGCACACTACAAGGCAGCTTCCAAGTTCATGCCAGAAGTAGATTTCATACTGGATATCGGTGGTCAGGACATGAAGTGCATCAAAATCCGTGGCGGTGCTATCGACAGCCTTATGCTCAATGAAGCTTGTTCAGCCGGTTGTGGCTCTTTTCTGGAGAGCTTTGCCTCTGCCCTCGGACTTGGGATCGAGGAATTTGCCAAAACTGCACTCGAAGCGACTCAGCCTGTTAATTTGGGCTCGCGCTGCACGGTGTTCATGAACTCTAAGGTCAAGCAGGTTCAGAAGGAGGGCGCATCATTAGCGGATTTATCGGCGGGTCTTGCCTACTCTGTGATCAAGAATGCTCTGCAAAAGGTAATTAAAATCCGCAATCCGGAGGACTTAGGGCGAAATATCATCGTTCAGGGCGGTACCTTCTATAATGAAGCTGTATTGCGCGCCTTTGAGTCCTTGACGGGGCGGACGGTGGTTAGACCGGATATAGCTGGCGTAATGGGAGCTTACGGCTGTGCACTGATTGCGCGTGAGCAAGCAGGGGTTAACGGATCCAGTACGCTGCTTGGAGCAGAGGAGCTTGCCAGCTTTAAATATGAGGTCTCCTCAGGCCGCTGTGGCCGCTGTGGGAATAACTGTGCGCTGACGATCAGTCGTTTTCCGGATAAGAGCTTTTATGTGACCGGCAATCGCTGCGAACGCGGCGCAGGAGTCAAAAAAGAGAAAAATGTCCTGCCGAATCTGATGCAGTATAAATATGAACGGTTTTTTGAGTACGAGAGTTTACCGGAAACAGGGGCATGGCGGGGGACCGTCGGGATTCCGCGTACCATGAATATGTTTGAGAATTACCCGTTCTGGCACACTTTTTTCACCAAACTGGGCTATCGGGTGATTCTCTCCCCTAAATCAAGCAAGAAGCTTTTCGAAAGCGGAATGGATACGATTCCTTCAGAATCGATATGTTATCCTGCGAAGATGGCGCATGGACATGTGCAAAGCCTGATCGGTAAAGGTGTCGATTTTATTTTTTATCCAGCGGTGGTGTATGAGAAAAAAGAAGATGAAGCTGCGGATAATCACTTCAATTGTCCAGTGGTCGCCTCTTATCCCGAAGTCATTCGCAACAATATGGATGGGTTAAAGGACAATGGAATCAAGCTTGTCAGTCCATTCCTGACCTTCGATGATATTTCTGCGCTGACCAAAGGGCTGGTGAAGACATTTACCAGCATTCCGCGAGAAGAGATTGCGTCCGCGGTGCAGGCGGGACTTACAGAGGCTGATAACGCCAAAGGTGATGTGCGTACCAAAGGGGAAGAGACCCTTGTGTACCTAGCTGATACTGGAACCAAAGGAATCCTGCTCTGTGGACACCCTTATCATGCCGATCCTGAGATTAATCACGGGATAGCGGATATGATAACCGGGATGGGACTCGTCGTGCTGACAGAAGATTCTGTCTGCCATCTGGACCACAGCGAAGGGGATGTGGCTGTTGTTAATCAGTGGACCTACCATGCCCGGATGTACCGTGCAGCCCGCCTTGCTGCAGTCCGCTCGGATCTGGAGCTTGTTCAATTGACTTCCTTCGGCTGTGGGATCGATGCGATCACTTGTGATGCCGTACAGGATATTATGGAAAGACATAACAAGGTATATACATTGATCAAAATCGATGAGATCAGCAATCTTGGTGCAGCGCGCATTCGGCTTCGTTCATTGCTGGCGGCAATGCGTGAGCGTGAAAAAGGTAAGGTAGTGCCGCAAAAGCCGCCAAAAGTGCAGGCTAATGTGTTATTTACAAAGGAAATGAAAGAGACCTATACCATTCTTGCGCCACAGATGTCGCCTATTCATTTTGAATTGTTTGAGCAGGTGTTTCGCGATGCCGGATACCGCCTGAAGATACTTGAGACGACCGGACCCGAAGAGACAGAAGAAGGTCTGAGATACGTTAATAATGATGCGTGTTATCCGGCAATTGTGACGATTGGCCAGATTCTGTCGGCGCTGAAAAGTGGGGAATACGATCCGGATCGTACTGCTGTGATTATGTCACAGACGGGTGGCGGCTGCCGGGCTACGAATTATATTTCTTTGCTGCGCAAAGCCTTAAAGGATTCAGACCTTGAACAAATTCCGGTGATTTCACTCAACGCTTCAGGGATGGAGAATCAGCCGGGTTTCCGTATCAGTCTTAAGCTGGCGAATCGGTTGATAGCTGCCGCTTGTTATGGTGATCTTATGATGCGGATGTTAAATCACTTTAGGCCGCATGAGGTTGTTTCAGGAAGTGCGGAAGTTCTATTCCGCAAAGGGATGGAGCGTTGCAAGGCAATCTTATCCAACTTTTCATTCCGAGAATACAAACGCCTGATTCGTGAGATTGTTGCAGAGTTCTGCAAGCTGCCCGTTACAGGTATTACTAAACCAAGAGTAGGCATTGTCGGTGAGATCCTGATCAAATTCCATCCGGATGCCAATAACCGCATTATAGAGATGATCGAGGCAGAGGGCGGGGAAGCGGTAATGCCGGACTTCCTGGATTTCATTTTCTATTGTGTATATAATCCGATCTACAAAGCTGAGCAATTCGGCAAAAGCAAACGGCTCGGCTATATCAATCCCATGCTGATCTCTTATCTGGAAATTTACCGTAAGCCGATTAAGGTTGCCTTTGAGGATGCGGGGCTGGCTAAAGGACGGGAGAATATTTATGGTCTTGCCGAGAAGGCCAGCCGACTGGTGTCCGTAGGGAATCAGATGGGTGAGGGCTGGTTTTTAACCGCAGAAATGATGGATTTGTTGGATAATGGTGTGAACAACATCGCCTGTATTCAACCGTTCGCGTGCCTGCCCAACCATATCACCGGGCGTGGGATGATTAAAGGTCTTAAGGAATTATATCCGGGTGCAAATATCGTGGCGATTGACTATGATGCTGGAGTTAGCGTAGTCAACCAAGCGAATCGGATTAAGCTGATGATGTCAATTGCCAGCAGCCAGGAAGAGACTAAGCCATCTAATTTAAAACTGCAGGATAAGCCTCAGCAGCAGACTTTACCTGAAAGTTCATACAGCTTAACCTGAGCATTGTTCAGACGAAAAAGCGGGCCAAGGATCTACCTTGGTTCGCTTTTTTTATGCTTTGTGCACTTATGTATGATTTTCATGTTTTTCCTGCAATATAAAATTAACTTTCAGAAAGTTACAGCAAAATATTGACCGAAATTTAGTTAAGGTGTAAAATAGTACGCATGCGAACTATTAGATGGTCTAACTAATTAATTCTTTGGAGGTGAAGATTTGGAAGATAAGGAGCAGCAATTAGATGATATATTCTCCTCTTTTCGCCGGATTAGCCATGCATTTCAGCAGTTGCTGTGGAAGGATGCTGAAGAGCTGGACATCACACCAACACAGTTGATGGTTCTCCGCAAAATATCTGCAAATCCCGATATTGGCATTACAGATCTTGCCGAGCTATTACATTTGGGGAACAGTGCAGCGAGCGGAGTAGTGGACCGGATGGTGAAAGCCGATTTGATCACAAGACAGCGCTCTGAGGTAGATCGGCGTATATACAACTTGGCGATTACTGAAAAGGGCAGAGAGATCAGGGAAAGAAGTAAGCAATCGCTCAGAAGACACTTACTTCCACTATCCAATATACCTGCCGAGGATGCAGGCGAATTACTTAGGATTCATACCGAAATCATTCAGATCTTAGAGCAGGGGAGAGACAAACAGAATTTATGAGTACAATTACAGGTAACGCTGCAGCGGCAACTAAGGGAATACGTAGAGGACCGATTATTGCAGCGCTCTTAATAGGTGCATTTGTCGCACTTTTGAACCAAACACTTCTTAATGTGGCATTGCCGAGCATAATGGACGATCTAAAAATCGCAACGAATACGGCACAGTGGCTAACAACGGGATTTATGCTCGTGAACGGTGTGCTGATACCGATTAGTGCGTTTCTGGTGGAAAAGTTTACGACCCGCCAGCTATTCATCACCGCGATGTCACTTTTTTCGTTAGGTACACTTGTCTGTGGAATCGGAACAGGCTTTGAAATGATCATGGTCGGCAGAGTCATTCAGGCGGTTGGCGCAGGGATTTTGATGCCGTTAATGAATATTGTGTTTCTTCGCATCTTCCCAATTGAAGAGCGGGGAAAAGCGATGGGGCTAATGGCGGTAGCCATGATTTTTGCTCCAGCTGTAGGTCCAACGTTGTCAGGGTGGGTAGTTCAGAACTATTCTTGGCGCGTATTGTTCTTTATCGTTCTTCCGCTGGCTATTCTTTCTACCTTGCTAGGTATGAAAACAATGCAAAATGTAGGGCAAACAACTTCTCCGAAGCTGGATAAAACGGGTGTTATCCTGTCTACCATTGGTTTTGGGGGATTGTTGTACGGCTTCAGTGATGCTGGAACCGATGGTTGGGGAAGTGCAACAGTCATTACCTGCCTCATTGTGGGTGTGATTGCACTGGCTTTATTCGTATGGAGAGAGCTTAAGGCTGAGACACCACTGCTTGAGTTCCGGATTTTCAGATACAATATGTATTCACTCACGACATTAATCAATATCATCATTACGATGGCTTTATATTCGGGTATGATTTTGCTGCCGATTTATTTGCAGACGATCCGTGGCTTTACGCCAATGGAGTCCGGTCTTATGCTGTTGCCGGGAGCCATTCTAATGGGAATTATGTCTCCAATCACGGGGATTATATTTGATAAAATCGGGGCAAGATGGCTGTCTGTGGTAGGCCTGATTATTACAGTAATTACGACCTGGCAATTCAGCCAGCTTACAGACAGTACGACGTATACTCATATGATTATTACTTACACGGTTCGGATGTTAGGCATGTCGATGTTATCGATGCCGATTGTAACGGCTGGACTTAACCAGCTTCCACAGCGTTTAAGCTCGCATGGTACAGCAATGTCGAATACGTTGCGGACGGTCGGAGGCGCGCTGGGAATGGCGTTGTTCGTCAGTCTAATGACCAATAAGACGAAGAGCACAATCACTGATACGCTTATGAGCGGAACGGTTTCGTTAAACGATAAAGCAGCGATGCTTAAGCTTACGCAAGAGGCTACAATTAGCGGGGTTACGCATGCCTTTAACATTGCTACCTGGATCACTGTAGTTGCTTTGGTATTGGCTTTCTTTATTAAAAAGACTTCACCGCAGCCAGACTTCCTGAAGACGGAAGAAGTGCAGCCACAGCAGGACAATCAATAAAAAACTGGGTTAACAAAGAATGGAAAAAGGAGCGTCCTACGAACTGTTATGGTTCCGTAGGGCGCTTCTTTTGTTGTGATGCTATTAGTTAGCTGGAGACACAGCTGCAGGATCGCTCCAACGTTTCAGATGTGGCAGCTGCTCCGCGAGAAGTTTACGGGCAACATTCTCATCCATTCCTTCTTCGACCATATAGCCTGTACAAATGTCAGCCATTTCTTGCAACGTGATGTTAGGCTGTTTGAATGCGCCATTCTCATAGCAGTACACGCAGTAATCTTCGATCTTGTTGCCATTCTGGTCCGTTCCAAGCAATTCCGCCGTAGGCATTGGCATCCCACAGCTTTGACAAATTTTAAGATCTCCTTGCTCTACATGTTCATGTCCCATATTTAACACTCCTTTAAAGGTATGCAAGCTCTCGAGCGCCCGCTTTAAGTTCAGTATAGAACAATAAACCTGACGACATTCCGTCAGGTTTATTGTTAGGTTGTATATTTTGCTGCTATGCCTGCTGCAAGCTGCCCCAGCTTTTGCCGAATATGCGGTGGCTCTAAGATTTCTACATGCATCCCGAAGCTTAGCAGGAAACCATACAGCCATCCATCCTCAGGATAGTTGATGGTAACCTTGTAACCTCCATTACCGTCGGGCAGTAGCTCGGTAGAATCAAACCGCTCTTCCGCTAGATGTTTGCTTTCAGCCCTAAACTGCAAAACGATGGGTGTTGCTGTTGTTACGGTTGATCTCTGATACTCGTTGCTCCAAGGCAGCTCGCTTGCATCCACATCTTTTGCAATAAAAACTTGGGTATTCTTAACGAGCTCTTTCATGCGCAACAGCTTAAATAGACGGAAATCCTGACGATTGAGACAAAATCCATATAAGTACCATGCTTGCCCCTTTAGCACTAAAGTATAGGGCTCTACCGAACGCTGGCTTGTCTGACCCGCAGCATCCACATAATCAAAGTTTACGGTCACGCTTTCCTCAAGTGCTTCTTTTAGAGTGGCAAGCTTTTCTTCCAGAATACGTTGAAGACCCCATGGGGAGAAGTCGATGATGAGCTGAGTCGTTTTGCTGCGGAAGGCGGCGGATTGGGAGGGCGGGATTACGCTGCTGATTTTTTCCATGAGCAGAGTATGTTCATTTCCTCCATAAGACGAGACGCTCTGCAGAGCCGTGAAAATATCCGCCAGCTCACGATCCGTCAAAACATTGCGGTCCAGCCGGTATCCTTCCATAAGCCCGATCCCACCGTTCGCTCCCTGATAGGTAACGATAGGAATTCCGGCCCCATTAATGCTTTCAATATCACGATAAATCGTGCGCACAGATACCTCGAACATATCGGCTAGCTCCTTCGCCTGAATTAGGCGGCGGTTCATTAGCAGGATAACGATAGAGAGCAATCGATCTATTTTCAAAAGACAATTCCTTCTTTCCCGGAGATTTCCGTGAAGTAATGCTGTATTTCATCTTAGCAAATCCTTGAAAATAAAGCATTGTCATAAATTAATGATTCGATTAATATCTAATTAGATATATGTATAAATAGATGAAATGAGGTTTATTTTATGAATAATCACTCAGCTGTTGCGATGTTTAGGAGTCATAAGGGATATTCACGATTGTTCACAGCCGGCTTGATCAATGGAATTGGTGATCGTTTTACTAGCGTTGCAGTACTAGCGCTGGTTCTGCAGTTGACGGGATCAGGTATGGCGGTAGGGATTTCGTTAGGTGTGAGACTGCTTCCTTATTTATTTCTGGCCCCGCTTGGAGGCATACTTAGCAACAAAATTCCACGCAAATATATCATGATAGCTACAGATATGCTGAGGGTCCCAGTAGCCTTAGCCTTTTTATGGGTGGATGGGGAGGAGAAGCTGTGGTTGTTATATATGGCAAGTTTTTTACTGGCAGCGGGCGAAGCCATTTACAGCCCTGTTCGTAAGTCCACTATCCCCTTGCTCGTCACCAAAGATTCTCTGCTGACCGTCAACGGACTAGAGCAGTTAATGAGCGGCTGCGTGCTGATCCTTGGAGCGTTCAGTGGAGGGGTGGTGTCGATGTGGTTTGGTCCGGAGGCAGCATTCATTATGAATGCAGTGTCTTTTTTAATCGCAGCGATGTTAATTTACGGTATCGATTTTCCACAACATTCGGAAATGGTGACGGTGGCTAAGAAGGCTACATATTTTCCTGAGGGGGACTTAGAAAAATCCGATAAAGAAGCACAATACGGTCGGCTGCGTGCTCTGGGAATGGTAATTGGCGGAAGCTTAACGTTGCAGGTCATTTTCGGTTATGAGCTGTTGGTGCCGTTGCTAAATGGTCTGGATAATGTACTGATCAGTGTCTATGCGATACAGGTATTTCACGCGGGGGATATTGGAGTGGGGGCATTTTATGCGGCGCTTGGCATCGGTCTTAGCCTTAGTTTTTTTACCTCGCGTTATTTAAAAAAAGGGCTGCTGATTGTAGCCATCGGAGGGCTTTTACTAGAAGGTGTATTACTGATGGGCATCAGTGTCAGCAATCATTTTGCGGTAGCATTTATGTTATACATCCTGCTGTCATTTGCCGGGGGGACGGGGAATGCCTGTCTGGATACGCTCGTTATGCAGGAAACCCCATCTGCTATGCAGCCCTTTGTGTTTGGACTCCTGTCTGCAGTAGGAAATACGCTGCTGGGATTATCTATGCTGTTCGCCGGGTGGCTATTAGAAGGGGTAGAACCAAGAATGGTAGGGTTTGCTGGGGGAGCGGGATTTGCCATAGTTGCGCTTTTACTCGCAGGATACGCGGGGGTACGCAGCAAGAAAAAACGTACTTAAAAAGGGCGGTGGCTTCACCGTCCCTTGGAAGTTTTTTTAACCTGAGTCTGTAGCTTTATGGCAGCTTTGCGCGGGAACAGGCGGATGCTTATCTTTTTGCGATAGCGATACAGGATTACAAGGGCAGCTATAGCTACACCGCCAGAGATAATCCATAGTGCATATAACTCGAATAAATGGAAAATACCCATCCACTGCGGACCAAATACCCGTCCTATACCAAGAAACAGCACTACCCAGAATAACGCTCCACTATAAGCGTAGAGGGCGAATTTACGGAAGGGCAGCGCAACTATACCAGCAAAATAGCCGGTAAAGTGACGAACGCCTGGAATAAAATATCCGATGGAAATAAGGATACTGCCGTATTTCTCGAACCATTTTTGCGTTTTATTCAGCTTGGCAGGGGAGAACAGCAACCACTTTCCGTATCGCTGGATGAAGGGCATTCCGGCTTTTAAGCCGACAAAATAGGTGAGGGTCATCCCGGCTGTGGTCCCAGCAAACGCCACTAGAATCAACGTTATGAAATCAAGTCTTCCCGTATAGGAAAGAAAACCTGCAAAAGCCATGGTAGTTTCTCCGGGAAACGGCAAGGCAACGAATTCGAGCAGCAATCCAAAAAACAATACGCTATATCCATATTTGCTGAATAATTCTTGTATAAAGTTCAGCATTTCCATAAGATTCTCACTCTCCAAGGGGCAGTTGCCTTATTCTATTTTGAAGCTTGTCTTCATACAATCTACCAAATGGCTTTTGAGCCAATAGAATGCTGGAGGTAGAGAAGATGAAAGGTAACAAAAACACTCACGGCCGCCGAAACTTGATAAGCGGATTGCTTGTTATGGTTGTAATCGTCATCGTAATGCTGGGATGGAACGCAGGGGAGAGTGTAGATTCTTGGATGAATCGTTCATTACAGTCCGCAAGTGCGGAGTCTGTCTCTGTTAAGAATAATCTCCCGTTAGTGGCGATGCAAGAATTGCCTCCTAAAGCAGAGTCCATTGTGACTGCTTCTCCAGAAGTTAAATTGAATTCCAGTACGGCACAAGTATCCAAGGTGTCGACAACATATTCAGCAATTGCGGCCGCAAAGAAAGCTTCAAAAACGGTCTATATTACATTTGACGACGGACCGAGTGACAATACCTTCAACGTTCTAAAAATTTTACAGCAGCAAGGTGTGAAGGCGACCTTTTTTGTCCTTGGTAATCAAGCGAAAAGCCATCCAGAGCTAATTAATGCCATATGGGAACAAGGACATGCTATTGGCAATCATACCTATAATCATAATTACCATGATTTATATAGTGGATTCACTGAATTTTGGAGCCAGATTAAAAAGACCGAAGAAATTGTTCGGGGCATTACAGGGGTTCGCCCACAACTTATCCGCGCCCCGGGCGGAACCTTTGATCACTTTGATAATACCTACTTCAATTTGTTGAAGCAAGCCGGTTATATCGTTACGGATTGGACGGTGGACAGCGGGGATTCCAAACGCAAAGGGGTACCGGCGTCAGAAATCTTAAAAGAGTCAACTGCAGATCTGAAGTCCTCTCGGGTTATTCTGCTGCTGCATGATGGCGGCGGCCATCAGGAGAGTGTTAAAGCACTGCCTGATATTATTGCGCGTTATAAGGCTGCTGGGTACAGCTTTGGCCTTTTAGATGAGACGGTGGAGCCTGTACAATTCAGAGTCTCCTCAAAAGCAAATAGCTTGGGCAGAGTGAAACCTTCGGAAGCTTGGATCACCTCGAATATCATACCGAATGCAGAGCTGTTTGCGCCCGGCAAACCTTTAGTGCTGGAGGTTGGAAAGCTGGAGACGAAGCTGGCGCCAGGTGAATATGCTCTGCAAAAAGGGAAATATATGGTGCCACTTCGCGCTGTGATCGAACGGCTGGGAGGGCAGATTAGTTGGGATGCGGGCAGTCGCAGTGGGAAGATTGCCTGGAACGGCAAAGATATCATCGCGGATGTGGCGAACAAGGAACTCCTGTTAAATCTTCCTGATCATGTTCAAAAGATAAACGGTGCCAGTGTGGAGATGATTGGCGGTTCTATCTGGGTATCGCTGCGTGAGCTGCTGGAGACAGCCGATCATCCTCCTTTAAATATAAGCGTGACGGAAGGTGAGCGCCGGGTAATAGCCTTCTGAGATTTAGCGCTCAAGCAGTTTTTTTAAAAGAAAAAAACAATGTCTGGGCACCCTTTTTCATGGGAAGAATAGATAGTAATAAGTTCCTCAGCTGGGAACAAGTCTAGACCCAAAGGAAGGGTGTTCGTTCCATTGTCCTCTTCAAAAAAAGTAGAACACAAATTAAATAACAAGACTGAAAGAGTTAGAAGCTATCCGCGTAGCCGTAGTGCGTTGGCTGAATGGCTGCGGATGCTGACTGTGGCTGGAATTATAGGTGTTTTATATGCATGGCGCGGAGGCGCATCACTCTTATTTCTGCTGATCGCTGTAGGCGTTATCATGGTTGGCGGACTGATTGTTCAACTTTCAGGTCCACGGGCGATAAAGATTGAACGGACAATCACTCCAGTAAGACCGATAGCTGGAAGTACACTGCTTGTGAAGGTGCGGGTGAATTTCTCTGCCCGGCTTCCACTGCCATGGCTGACTATCGCTGATTTTTGGGGGGACAGAGGACATCACAAGCTACTGTTTCCGGGATTCAGACGCTCTTTTGAATACACCTACCTTCTTGAGAACATGCCGCGGGGACATCATCATTTGCAGGGCTGTAGAGTAACCTGGGGAGATTTGCCCGGCTGGTTCACAGGCCGATCTGAGCCTGCTGAAGAGCATAGCGTTAAAGTGCTGCCAGCCCCCCTATATTATGGCGGAGCAGTCCCGGACAGCGGCTTTATTAGCGGTAATTCGCTCTATTCCAGAAGGGGAAGAAGCAGCAATGATGAGACCATGGAATCGCGGGAATATGAGCCCGGTGATCCGCTTAGCCGAATTCATTGGAAGAACAGCGCCCGGCTAGGAAATCTGCAGAGCAAAGTTCCAGAGCGTGAAAAGGCAAGAATGAGCTGTATCGTGTTGGCTAATGATCCCAAAAGCTATGAGATTCCAGCCAATGCACTTACACCTCGTGGCAGTCGGGAGGAGCAGCCTCCGGTATTTGAGAAGGCGGTGTCAACGGCGATGGGGCTGATGCTCTTTGCTGAGCAGTCAGGTGCTTATGTCCAGTTATTTAGCGGAGGCTGGCCGGAAGGAATGGCTAGGCATGAAGGACTGGGTAAAATCCCAGGGAGAGTGCTGGATATTCTAACTGATATTTCTCCGAATGGAACAAGAACCCTGTCCGAGCTGTTGGAGGATGCTTCTAGAGGCTGGATTCCGGGAATGACCGTTGCTATAGTGACCGGAAGATTAGAGGAACAATCCGCTAAGGTTATCGCTAAATTCTTAGTGCAAGGTGTAAAAGTTGAGCTCTATTATGCTTGGGATCAGCCAGCTCCGCTGCCTGCTGAGGTAATGCTGCAGGAGATCCGCCAGCCTGTGCGGGGAACGGTCGGGGATAGTCTGGGTCGTCTGGGAGCACGGATGTTTTGTCTGGATGATGCATTGCCAGCTTACAGGCTCAGGGAGGTAGAGTACCATGAATCATCCGGAAAACCAACGCTACGGTAAGCGGATACCGGGTGACACAAGCTTCTCTATGAATGAGCACAGTGGGAAGGAACCAAAGCAGCTCCATTTGGAAAAACTGGAGAACAGTCATGCCGGTAAACAGAGAAAGATACCTCTGTATTATCGCATGCTGTTCTCTTTGGCTATTTTGGGGCTGTTTTTAGAATGGCTGCTCCCTTTATATAGAACGACTTCATTGGAAGATACTGCTAGATTGCTGCAGATTCTGATGATTTCTGCTGCCGTGCTGTTGATGTGGGGAATCCTTCAGATTCCCGGGTGGCTATTGCTAAGTATCCAATGTTTGATGATCGGCACAGCTTGGCTATATCTATGCAGCGAGGGCGTAGGGACAGGATGGCTGGGCATTTATGCAGTAGAAATTCCAAATGATCTGATTTTGCTCTTTTCCGGGCATGTCTCTCAGCTAAGCGAGATCAGCAGACTTTTGATTTTGATTGTTGGCTGGGGGCTGCTGGTATCTTCGGTGCAGCAGCTTGCACTTTTCAGAGGAAGCACGCTGCTGTTTACGGCGGTGACCCTCATTTATCTATTAGTTCTGGATATTGGCTTTGGCGTTAATACGACAACGGATGTTGTAATATCAGTCGGGCTTATTGTATGGATGCAAGCAATGAGTGGTTTGCTCCGTCTGCGGGAACGGGTGGGCAGCATTCACCTGCCGTATGCCCGATGGGGAGTTTTGGCATTAGCAGCTGCTATATTCGTCATGATGACAGCATGGTTTGGTGGGCAGGTATATGAAGTACGACCGCCTAACCAAACTACACTCCAGTCAACCTTTGAAAAGCTGCAGGAATGGGCTTCGGGCCATATGCCGGAAGATAATGAGGCTATACCTGCAGGAACAACAGGGTATAGTACAAATGATGGAGAACTGGGTGCTCCATTATCACGCAATACCGAGCCAGTCTTCACAGCGTTGACCAGTCAGCGTACCTATTGGCGCGGGGAGAGCATTGCCTATTATGACGGTCGCCGTTGGATCAGAGGTGGTGAGGAGTTTACTCCGCTTAACTTGTCCAGCCTGCCTCAGATTCCGGCGACGGTAACCACTACTAATGGGGGGCGGACTTTGCAACAGCGGATACAATTTGCTATTCCCTCTTCCGGTGGAATTCCTGTATTCAATGCGGGTACCATAACGGATGTTGAGACAGTTCAACTATCCAATGGCAGCCAGCTTGGTTATGTTCTGGCGAATAAGGACAGGGATACCTTTCGTCTGCCAGATTCGGTGGGGTCAACTCGGATCACTGAGTATATAGTTGATTCTATACTTCCCGAGAGTAATCCAGTACTGCTGCGCGGTTTGGGTGACGCTGATCCACAAGAAATAAAGAATAAATACTTGCAGCTGCCTGATTTATTACCTGAGCGAGTGAAAGCTCTGGCAGAGAAGCTCACAGCTTCCTCGGGCAACCGATATGATTCCGCAACCGCCATTCGGGATTATTTGCAAAACGGGTATTCTTACACGCTGGATACCATGGTTCCGCCAGCTGGGGCTGATTTTGTGGATCATTTCCTGTTTGAGACCAAACAGGGTTACTGTGTGCATTTTGCCACAGCGATGACCGTATTGCTGCGAAGCACAGGTATTCCAGCGCGGTATGTTCAAGGCTACGGACCTGGAACCCAGCAGGAGGAAGCCATGCCGGCGAAGTATTTAGTCACCCAAGGGGATGCGCATGCTTGGGTAGAGGTTTATTTTGCCGGCGCAGGTTGGGTTCCTTTCGATCCGACGCCGGGTCCTGCGCTTGCGGCTGGCTTCCCTGCGCCGGCACGGCCTGCTGCGGCAGCAGTCGCACCGCAAGCAACGCGCAGCGCGGAACTGCCCGCCCTGCCGCTGGCGGGCGGGCCCTTTTCAGCGCCGCTCGCTGCCGCGGCGCTGCTTCCCGCCGCCGCTTGGCGCTGGCGGCGCAGCCTGGCTCTGCTGCTGGCCGCGCGTCGCGGCAGCAGCTTGAGCCGGGAGAGGCAGCTGCGCGCGGCCTCTCTGGCTTGGCACGGGCTGGCGGAGCGGTTTGGACCGCCGCCGCCCGGCGTTACTGGCAGGGAGTATGTGGACTCCCTGCGGATTTACGATGCCGGACTAGATGTAGCCGTCCGGCAGTTTGTCCGCCACTGGGAGACCCTGGCGTACGCGCCAGCTTCGGCCTCCACAGCCGTGATCTCTACCCGCGACAATCCCGTAGACTCCGCTCCCGCCCTTGGCGGCGAACCTGCGGCTTCTGATGCGGCCGCGTTTATTCGCGAATGTCTGCTCATTACCTTCCGTTTAACATAAACGGCTAATAACGCTTAGATCCGCTATCTAATTTATGCCATAGCAAGGAAGGTTCTGCATGAAGTTTTATCACTCTCTGATTATGAGAGGCGTGTCCTCCTTTCCTTGACGATGAGAATTAACCATGAGTATAATGAATCCAATAATCAAGGGAGGCACGTAATGAACAAGCCAAATGAAATTATCGTCGTTCTCGATTTTGGGGGACAATACAACCAACTTATCGCGCGCAGAATTCGGGACCTGGGAGTATACAGCGAACTTTTGCCGTACAATACGCCAGTTGACAAGATTAAAGCACTTTCGCCTAAAGGAATTGTCTTCTCCGGCGGACCTAGCAGTGTATACGCTGAAGATGCACCACACGTAGATCCGGCTATTTATGATCTAGGAGTGCCGATCTTCGGTATTTGTTATGGGATGCAGCTGATGGCTCATCAGCTTGATGGTAAAGTAGAACGTTCGGCTAAACGGGAATATGGTAAAGCTGATGTTGACTTTGCAGAAGGAACTGCTTTAGTTGCAGGATTGGAGAACCGCCAGACTGTATGGATGAGCCACGGTGACCATGTAGTTGAGCTTCCAACAGGCTTCAAGCTGGATGCAGGTACAGAAAGTGCTCCAATTGCAGCAATGAGCAACGCGGAGCGCAAACTGTTCGCTGTGCAATTCCACCCAGAAGTACGTCACTCCGTTCAAGGTAACGAGATGATCTCGAACTTCTTATACCAAGTTTGTGGTTGCGACGGCAAATGGACAATGGAATCGTTTATCGATGAAGCCGTTCAAGATATTCGCAATCAAGTCGGAGATAAAAAAGTACTCTGCGCTCTTAGTGGCGGAGTGGATTCTTCCGTTGTGGCTATGCTTATCCACCGTGCAATCGGAGATCAATTGACCTGTATGTTTATTGACCACGGCCTTCTGCGTAAAGGTGAAGCAGAAAGCGTTATGGAGACTTTCGTAGGCAAATTCGATATTCATGTAGTGAAAATCGATGCACGCGATCGCTTCATGAGCAAACTTGCAGGTGTTGAAGACCCTGAGCAAAAACGTAAAATCATTGGTAACGAGTTTATCTACTGCTTCGACGAAGAGTCAGCTAAGCTCGGAGATTTTTCATTCCTTGCACAAGGTACGCTTTATACGGATATCGTTGAGAGTGGAACAGCTACAGCGCAAACCATTAAATCCCACCACAATGTGGGCGGCCTGCCAGAAGATATGAAATTCAGCTTGATCGAGCCGCTAAACACCTTGTTTAAGGACGAAGTTCGTAAACTCGGTGAAGAGCTTGGCATGCCACGTGCGATCGTATGGCGTCAGCCTTTCCCAGGTCCAGGTCTTGCTATTCGTGTCTTGGGTGAAGTAACAGAGGACAAGCTTACCATCGTTCGTGATTCTGACTACATTCTGCAAGAAGAAATTGCTAAAGCGGGATTAGACCGTGAAATTTGGCAATACTTCACTGCCCTGCCTAACATGAAGAGTGTCGGAGTTATGGGTGATGCTCGTACGTATTCCTACACAGTAGGTGTTCGTGCAGTAACTTCCATCGATGGCATGACCGCTGACTGGGCACGTATCCCATGGGATGTTCTTGAGAAAATCTCTGTACGTATTGTCAACGAAGTTGAGAATGTAAACCGGGTAGTGTATGACATTACTTCGAAACCACCTGCAACGATTGAGTGGGAATAGCATATAGCAATAACAAACCTGCAGCTCCTTATTTATTAAGGGACTGCAGGTTTTTTTTATTAACCGTGAAGCTTGTGACGGACCCTATATAGCAACTTTAGAGAATGTGATAAACTGGGAAAAATAAACTTACAGGAGCCATTAGAATGGGATTCTCACTTATTGGAACACTAATAGCTATGGTTATTCTTGCCCCAAGTTTACTGATGATTAAGTTTCCGCCCGATCATGTTCCCAGCGGTTTAAAAGATGCCGGTATCTTTTACACTCTTTTGGAGAGAGTAGGGCAGTTGGGGTGTATAGCCATTCTTGCGATTTCAAAGGATGACTTTGAAAATGTAGAATTCGGGATCTGGGCTGCACTTATCTTTGTGTTTATCACGATTTATTACGGTTTATGGATTCGTTATATGGTTAAGGGACAGCAATTCAGATTATTATGGGCTCCATTATTGTTTCTTCCGATTCCCATGGCAGTTCTCCCTGTTTGTGCATTTGGATTTGCGGCTATATGGGGCAGATCTTTCTGGTTGGGTATTGCAGTGATTTGTTTAGCTATAGGGCATTTTGCTAATTCTTGGCATAGCTATCAGTATTCCAAAGGGCAATAAGCCAGGGAACATCGAAATTGTTTTATAGGGAAAAATACCCATTTGATAAGGCTTTTGATAGTTAATAAGCTGCATGATTTAAAGGATTTTGGGGTTGAAGTTAAAGATAAAAATGTATGAATTACGAACAATAGAAAAAATAAAGTCGAAAATGTTCGCTTTTTTCATTGACAACTTATGTGATGTCCACCTAAAATGATAAAGCACAACAACATAATTCTTTCGTATATTTCCGGGAATAGGCCTGGAAGTTTCTACGAGGTCACCGTAATGACCTGGCTACGATTAAGAAGAGCTGAGCAACCCGTATTGTCCTGAATCTAGGGCTATAGTCATGGGTGCTACTCTTTTTTTCGAGCCGGTGTCGATCAGATACCGGCTTTTTGTTGCTGTCAGCCACAACATACCTTAGGGGGAGAACAATTTGAATCGGTTTTTCAAGTTGAAAGAGAACGGCACTACAGTACGTACAGAGATAATGGCCGGCTTGACTACGTTCATGGCTATGGCTTACATCCTGTCGGTTAATCCGAGCACATTAACAGCATTTGGCCGCATCGATATGGGCTGGTACTCTGTATTTCTAGCGACTGCGCTGGCAGCAGGTATTTTCACCATTGCAATGGGCGTGTTTATAAACTTTCCAGTAGCATTGGCACCAGGTATGGGACTTAATGCATACTTTGCTTCCGTAATTTTGTCTTCTGCAACCTCAGAACATCCATTCACTTGGCAAATGGGTCTGACCGCAGTATTTATTTCCGGTTTGATCTTCATCCTGCTCACGGTTACCCGAGTGCGGCAGATCTTACTGACAGCCATTCCTGACAGCTTGAAGCATGCCATTACCGTAGGTATCGGGATGTTCATTACAATCCTTGGGCTTAAGAACAGTGGTTTGATGACGATTGGTGTCGAAGCTGGTAAAGATATTTCCGCCAATACATTCACAGATGTCCTATCCTTTGAAACAATTATTCATATGGGTAGCCTAGAGAACACTGATGTACAATTGGTAATTATCGGATTGCTTCTTATTTCCATCCTGATGGTACTGCAAGTTAAAGGTGCGATTTTATTCGGTATCTTGGGTACAACCCTCGCGGGTATACTGATGGGTGTAGTTGATTTTGGCTCATTGTCCAGTCCGACAACCCCTTGGGTGCCTGACCTGACGCAATTGAACTTTTTCGAGTTTGACTGGGATGGTATCCTGCACACCGGTATTGTTTCAGCAATCGCAACATTCACTTTTGTAGAATTGTTCGATACATTTGGTACACTTGTAGGTACTGCTCAACGCGCTGGTATTATGGACAACCCTGAAGAAGGTAACAAACGTGTAGGTAATGCAATGTTTGTCGATGCCATTGCTGTTGCTGGTGGTGCGGCATTGGGTACTTCCACTACTACTGCTTTTGTAGAAAGCGCGGCAGGTGTTGCTGAAGGTGGACGTACAGGTCTTACAGCTGTAACAACGGGTGTGTGCTTCTTGCTTGCGTTGTTCCTTGCACCAATAGTAGCTCTGATCCCTGGATCTGCTACAGCCGCAGCATTGATTGTCGTAGGCGTGCTCATGGCACAATCGATTCGCGAAATTGATTTTCAAGATATGGTTGTTGCGATTCCAGCGTTCCTTACTCTAGTAATCATGCCTTTCACTTATAATATTGCTAATGGTATTTCCTTTGGTATCGTAACTTATGTAATCCTTGCTTGTGTAGCTAACCTTGCTGGCAAGAAAAAATACGATATTCACTGGATGATGTGGGTACTTGCTATTCTGATTATTCTCCGTTATGTATTTCTTGGTAGTGCGGGCTAACTCATATATAGCATACAGATGTGCATTCAACGGCTCCTTCATAACTGAGGGGGCCCTTTTTTTATATTTTTGTTGGCACTTAACCATTCAGGCTAGTCTATGTTTCTAGCTTTTCATCATCTATGATTTAGATTATATTGTTGAAGAGGTGATGTTCAGGACGAGGCAACCTTGGCGTTAGAGTCCAATTTGTTCCCTCCTTGATCCTGATCTCTGTTTATTTTGTACTGAAAATACTTCAAACCCTAGGTGGTCCTATGGTCTTACCATTTTGTTAGTTCTCTCGCTTTATGCTGATAGAATGGCCTGTTTTTTTGCTCCGGTATTTGCTTTAGCCACTGCGATTCTTCTATTCTATATAAGAGCCTTGAAGCTTAGGGCGATCCTATGGAATGGAATATTGTGGATGGAAGGGTCTGCGATCCAGATAAGGTTAACATACCCTATATTTATATGCTCTTTTATGAGAAAATCAATCCAAATGATTTCTTAGCAACGGTGAAATACACTAATTCGGGAGTTGTTTTTCAGAAGGGATATGCTTTTGGCTGGACTAAGATGAATATAGGACGAGGTGAGGTTGGGACGATGATCAAGAGTACACGTGCGGCCGTAATGACTGTATTGATGCTGTTATTGTTTGTGCTTCCTGTAACAAGCATTTATGCAGAGGGGAATCTATTGCAGAACCCTGGCTTTGAGGAGGGGGGAGATGATGCGCCTTCTAACTGGACTAAGGATATGTGGATTTCAGGAGATAATTCAGGCCTACTTTCAATCCAATCGGAGGAAGTTCATTCCGGCAGCAAGGCGGCAGTCATTGAGAATATCGAGCCCAATCATTCGAAATGGGTGCAGACGATTGAGGCTACGCCGAATAGTTATTATAAAATCTCTGGATGGATCAAAGTAGTAAGTACAGCAGGGGAGGGAATGGGCGCCAACATTCTTGCCGTTGGAGTAGGCGGGGGGTATCCCAGCGTAACTGATACGGCAGGTGAATGGCAGTATCTTGAATATATCGGCCAGACAGGACCGGAGCAGAAGTCATTTGGCATAGGCGCAAGTCTGGGAGGCTACTCTAGCTTGATTCAAGGTAAGGCTTATTTTGATGATTTTGCTGTAGAAAAATTAGACGCGGCTCCCGAAGGGGCTAACGTTATTTCGCTGGATAGTTCAGCGGTTAGTCCAGATGCCGGCGACAAAAAGGCAGACACTCCACATAAAGTATCTCCAACTAAGATGTTGCTGATCTCAGCGCTGTTTAGCGTGTTTTTTGCAGTGCTTTATACTAAGGCATTCCGTAGTGAGAAGCTTATGAAGCAGCCTGAGAATATTTATTCCAAATGGCTGAGCATTGCCATCGGAATTGCTTTTATCCTGAGGGTGTGGATTGGTCTTACCGCGCAAGGTTATCAGAATGATATGAATACCTTTATTTCTTGGGGACAGCGTATGGTGGATTTAGGTCCTGGCAAATTTTATGAAGAAGGTTATTTTGCCGATTATCCTCCTGGATATTTGTACATATTGTACGTGCTTAGCGCCATTCGTGGCGTTTTAGGATTCACTCAGGGCTCAGGTGGAGAGAATTTGCTCTTCAAGCTCCCTGCGATCCTTTCTGATTTGGTGCTCGGCTACTTCATTTATCAAATGTCACGCAAAAAACTCGGCACAGGAATAGCTTTCGGCTTAATGTTGTTGTTTCTGTTTAACCCAGCGGTACTTATTAATTCAGCGGCTTGGGGACAAGCAGATTCATTCTTTTTGATCTTCCTGCTGCTCAGTATTCATGGCGCTGCGAACAAAAAGTTTGTCCGCTCCGCAATTTTGTTTGCCTTAGCGACGCTAATTAAACCGCAAGCGTTGATATTCACGCCGGTATTGTTGTTTGCTTTTTATCATCACCGCGCTTGGAAGCAGCTTGGATTCGGAGCTTTGTATGGATTAGGGATCTTCGGATTGCTTGCGGCACCGTTTTTCTGGAATAACGGAGGATTGGTAGGGGTTATTGATCTTTACAAGAGTACGTTATCTTCCTATCCGTATTCTTCAGTGAATGCATTTAATCTGTATGCACTGACTGATCCGATGTGGTCATCCCTTGATCTAACCTGGCTTGGCATTCCATACCGTGTATGGGGCTTCATATTTATTTTAGTGGCTGTAGCTGTTGCGGCATTTTATTCCTTTAAAAAGGATCGCTTGGACCTGACCAAATCCTATTTTATCGGGATGGTGCTTATAGTAGTGGTCTTTGTGCTTGGCACCAAAATGCATGAACGTTATATGTTCCCTGCTCTTATTCTTTGTTTGTTTACTTATATAGAAAGTCGGGACCGCCGCTTTTTATCGCTATTTCTCGGATTCAGCTTAACGCAATACATCAATGTGGCGTACACCTTATCCCACCTGAATGCAGATGTTAGCCCGGGTGCAGACGGAATCGTATTAGTGACTGCTATAGCTAATCTAGCATTACTGCTTTATATGCTGAATATCGGATACGATGTGTATGTCCGCAAGGGAATAAAACCTCTTCCAGCACCAATTACACCGGAAGAACAATATGAAGAAGATTTGAGAGTTGTCGGGCAAATTAAACCGCATCAGAAGGGAGGGCGATTTAACGATGAAGTTTAAGCGTATAGATTGGATATGCATAATAGCTATTACGGCCGTTTACGCAGCGCTTGCTTTATATAATCTTGGCTCTACTAAATCTCCAGAGA
This sequence comes from Paenibacillus sp. FSL P2-0121, assembly GCF_037975345.1. Classification (NCBI taxonomy): domain Bacteria; kingdom Bacillati; phylum Bacillota; class Bacilli; order Caryophanales; family Paenibacillaceae; genus Paenibacillus; species Paenibacillus sp. FSL P2-0121. The sequence continues at coordinate 730,561 of NZ_CP150245.1, forward strand.
CCTTATGGGAGCCTGCTGCCAGTGGTGAAAGCTTCTATGTAGATTTGGGGCAGAGTAAACCATTGGAACGGGTCAATATCTTTGGAGGCGTGGGCACGGGGAAGTTCAAGCTGGAATTCAGCGACAATCCTGAGGTCTGGAGCAGTCCGATGGATGTCAGTGAGGATGTCGGGAATGTCTTCATCTGGAAAAGCCAACCCCTGAACGTTACTGCGAGATATGTGAAGTTTACAGTTACCTCTCCAGGGTTCACTTTGAACGAAATGGCCTTTTATGAGCAGGGGGGAGAAAGAATCCCCCTTCCTATTGCTGGTGTGACACCGGATGCTAACGCTGTACCTAAAAGAGGAGCAGCGGCCAATCTTTTTGACGAGCAGGCGCTCATTCCGGAATATTCTAACTTTATGAATAGTACTTATTTTGACGAGATCTATCATGCGCGAACAGCTTATGAATATACACACGGGATAGTGCCTTACGAGAATACGCATCCACCGCTTGGCAAGCTTTTGATTGCCATAGGTATGGAGCTGTTCGGAGTCAATCCATTCGGCTGGCGTATTATCGGAACCTTGTTCGGAGTTGCCATGTTACCTCTTATATATGTAATGGCGCTGCGTTTGTTTAAGAAAAGCAAATACGCCGCCCTCGCGGCAGGATTGTTTGCGCTGGATTTCATGCATTTCACACAGACAAGAATCTCCACGATTGACGTATACGGAGTATTCTTCATTATGTTGATGTTCTATTTTATGCAGCGGTATTACACAATGAATTTCTACAAGCAGCCTTTAAGAAAAACATTAATTCCGTTATTCTGGTCTGGCTTATTCTTCGGAATCGGCGTAGCTTCGAAATGGATTGTGCTCTATGGAGGAGCAGGGCTGGCCATTATGCTGGCTATCTCCCTTTTTGAACGCTACAGAGAATACCAAGCCTCCGGACGCCTGCTGGCAGAGGGGAAGATTAAAGACAAGGAATTGCTGGGCACCTGTCGTGAAGCAGTAGATTCTTTTTGGAAAAAGACTATTATTACGTTGGCTAGTTGTATCGGGTTCTTTGTAATTATTCCAGTAATTATTTATAGCTTATCTTTTGTGCCGGGGTTATCTGCATCAGCAGAGGGCTTCACTATAAAAGGTTTGATTGATTCCCAAAAGAATATGTACAACTACCACAGCCAGCTTGTAGCTACACATCCTTTTGCTTCCTCATGGTGGCAATGGCCGTTTATGAAGAGACCGGTCTGGTTCTTTAGCGGCGGTGAAGGTTTGCCGGAAGGTCAGGTCAGCAGTATAGTGACTATGGGGAATCCTCTTATCTGGTGGACGGGTATTTTTGCGATGCTGGCAACGCTGTGGATTACGCTGAAACGTAAAGATAAGAACCTCTACATGATCTGGATCGCCTTCTTCTCGCAATATGTTCCGTGGATGCTTGTCCCAAGAGAAACATTTATTTACCATTATTTTGCTATGGTGCCATTTATGATTCTTGGTATTGTATATATAATGAAGTTGCTGGATAGTAAATTCCCTGAGGCCCGTTACGTACAGTATGTCTATGTAGCTGTTGCTTTGCTGCTCTTTATTGCTTTCTACCCGGTACTGTCAGGGATGCAGGTCAGTGGAGATTACGTGAAAGATATGCTGCGTTGGTTCCCTACTTGGGTTTTCTAGGATTTAATAAAAATCTATAAAATAAGTTTATGCATGCAGCGTTATTATGAAGTGTAGATGGATGTAACGCTCCAAAAAGCTTGTAGGAGGAATAAAGGTGAAAGCCAGATATAGTGTGATTGTACCCATGTTCAATGAGGAGCAAGTAATTAGCCATACTTATGAACGTTTGAAAAAAGTAATGGACGAGTGCGGCGATACTTATGAGCTGGTCTTCGTCAATGACGGCAGTCGTGATCGTTCCGCCCAAATGATTCGGGAGATCTGTGAACGAGACGAGCATGTCAAGCTGATTGACTTCTCGCGTAATTTCGGACATCAGGTAGCGATTACAGCTGGCATGGACTATGCCGAAGGTCAAGCGGTTGTTGTTATTGACGCTGATCTTCAGGATCCTCCGGAGGTCATTCTGCAAATGATCGAGAAGTGGAAAGAGGGCTACGACGTTGTATATGCGAAACGCCTGAAGCGCCACGGAGAAACGATGTTCAAAAAGGTCACCGCGAAGCTTTTTTACCGCCTGCTCAGCAGTATGACAAGTGTAGATATTCCTACGGATACAGGCGATTTCCGTCTTATTGACCGTAAGGTATGTGATGTCCTGCGGGGACTTAAAGAAAAGAACCGCTATGTCAGAGGTTTGGTGAGCTGGGTTGGCTTCAAGCAGACTATGGTGGAATATGAACGGGAAGAACGTTTTGCCGGAGAAACCAAATATCCGCTGAAGAAAATGATTCGTTTTGCGTTAGATGGCATCACCTCTTTTTCACATAAGCCGCTTAAGATTGCTACGTATATTGGATTCTTTCTTTCATTTTCTAGCTTTCTCTATTTATTTTTCGTCTTGTTCCAAAGGATATTTTTCACCTCCTGGACGGTTCCGGGCTGGGCTTCCATTGTAGGTGTCAATCTGCTCTTTAACGGTATTGTTCTGATGCTGTTGGGTGTGATTGGGGAGTATATCGGACGGATTTATGACGAGTCTAAAGATAGACCGCTATATATTGTTAGTGAGACTAAAGGCTACCAGAACGAAGAACAACTGGACCGCCGGAAGGACCACAATGATGTCAGATAAGAACTTGCGCGCTGCATTCATACAGTTCCTCAAATTTAATGCCGTAGGTTTGCTCAATACGCTTATTGATTTTGTGATTTTCACATTGTTGAATTCACTAGGGATGGTATACGCATTGGCGCAGGTGATCTCCTATAGTGCAGGCACGGCGAATAGCTTTATTTTGAATAAAAAAGTTACCTTTCGTGATCGCAACCGGGGGAATAAAGAAGGCTTCGACCGCGTACAGCTGGTCAAGTTTATCGTGCTGAATTTGGTAGTGCTCGGAATATCACTGCTGTTAATGCATCTGTTGACAGACAAACTAGGTATTCAAGTCTTGATCTCCAAGGTGATGGTTACCTTTATCACGGTGATCATCAATTTCTTTGGAAGTCGTAAATGGGTATTTTAAACATTAATTTCAGGCAGAAGGAGTTGCTATGCTTAAAGGCAAGTAGCTGTTTCTGCTTGATTTGTATATAACCATAGAAACAATATACGGAGGTGAATAACATTGCGTAAATTCTCCTATCTACTCATACTGGCTGGGATACTTATCATGTTATATCCGACAGCTAACGAATGGTACAACGACAGGCAGCAGGAGAAGTTATTAGAAACGGCTGAACTAAGCACTGCCGATAGTACTCCCCAGCCAGATCTGAAGAGCAGGTATGCTGAAGTTACTCAGCTGTTAGCAGAGGAATCGGTTCTGGATGCTCAGGCACAGCCCCAACCCCAAGAGACAGAAAAGCCTGAACCGGAGATTGCAGTCGGTGGCAAAGTAATCGCACTAATTGAAATCGATAAGATTGATTTGAAGCTGCCTGTATTAGAAGGGGCTACAAAAGCTAATATGAAACATGCTGCAGCCCATATGAAAGAAACGGCACCCCTTGGAGAGATCGGGAATGCTGCAATCGCGGCGCATCGGGCTAGAACTACGGGTCGTTTGTTTAACAGATTGAATGAGGTTGTTGTGGGGGATGTTATCACGATAAAGACTAGTGATCAGGTGTTTAACTATGAGGTGTATGATATTTCTGTAGTAGATCCGAGTGACGTCTCCGTTCTTGACGGGAATGACAAGGATAAGATTCTTACTCTGATTACATGTGATCCGCTAGTGAATCCAACGCATCGGCTGATTGTTCATGCCAAATTAACAAAATGAGAATAGTGAATGACAAGAAAACACAAATACCGGGAGATATTTATAAAATAATGGGTAATCTAGTAAATTAGGTCTTGTTCACAACTATAAATATGATAGTATTATACTATGAAAGCTAAACACGATAACGGCAAACCTTCCGAAAGGTAGGGACGCAAAGCTAAAGGGCCTTTTCCCAAAAGGATGGCAGCCAGCTACCGAATGAAGAGGCTTTTTTTGTTTGTTTCAAATGGATTCTATCAATTATATCTAGTAAAGCTAGAACAGATAGAACTTATACGATAACGGCAAACCTATCGAAAGGTAGGGACGCAAAGCTAAAGGGCCTTCCCGAAAGGATGGCAGCCAGCTACCGAAAGGAGTTTTATCCGTGAAAAAGGTTTATTTTATGCTGGTGGCGTTGTTCGTCCTAATGACTTCAGTTCCAGTAAGTACAGCTCAAGCTGCAAGTGCAGATGCCAGCTGGTTGATTACATCCAAAGTGGCTCAAGGTGTGATTGGTATTAACTATGATATTCCGAAAGATAAAAGAATCAAACTCATGATCACCAAAGATAACAGCAGCTATACATATAACTTGTATGCTTCTGGACAAGCTGAGGACTTCCCTTTGCAACAAGGAAATGGGACTTATAAGGTTTCTGTTCTGGAGAACACAACCGGCAATAAATACAAAGCATTATATTCCGAAGTAGTAGACGTAACCATGAGTGACTCGAATTCCGTATATTTGGGCTCCGTACAGAATGTGAAATGGAGTTCTTCTGATAAAGCGATTGTCAAAGCTAAACAATTAGTACAAGGCAAAACAACAGACGAAGAGAAAGTTAAAGCGATCTATAACTATGTAGTTGCGAATGTACAATATGATTACTCTCTTGCTAATAGTGTAACTACTGATTATATTCCAAGCATCGATAAGACATTGACTACTAAAAAAGGGATTTGCTATGATTACGCTTCTCTTTTTGCCGCAATGCTGCGGAGTGTAGATGTTCCTGCTAAGTTGGTAATGGGGAATACAAGCTACGTTACGCAATATCATGCATGGAACGAAGTGTTGCTTAATGGGAAGTGGGTTACCATTGATACTACAGTGGATGCAGGACTTGCAAAGAGTGATAAGAAAACCGATTTAATTAAAGCCTCAAGCAAATATACTGCGGCAAAATACTATTAAGTTCGTCGCTAGAAACATAACTCTATTAAATAAACAACTGGCTTAATTATTAAGCTAGTTGTTTATTTTTATATTAGGGGTTGCTTTTCTATTAATAGTTGGGGTATTATAGGTAAGCGTTGTTAGACAGCGTACAGGCGATATAGACGAGGCTGATAAAAAGCTTCGAAAAATAAAGCTTGCATTTCTGAAAACAACATGATATATTATAAGAGTTGCTGCTGAGACATTAAACGGCGCCAACGAGAACTTGATCTTTGAAAACTGAACAACGAGTGAGTAGGAAATCACGTAAGTGAAATCCAAAATTAGAGAATTAATTTTCTCGTCAGATGTTTCAAAATGAGCATATCGCTCTTTTCAATACTAATTGGAGAGTTTGATCCTGGCTCAGGACGAACGCTGGCGGCGTGCCTAATACATGCAAGTCGAGCGGAGTTACTTTGAAAGCTTGCTTTCAAAGTAACTTAGCGGCGGACGGGTGAGTAACACGTAGGCAACCTGCCCTTCAGACTGGGATAACTACCGGAAACGGTAGCTAATACCGGATAATTTCTTTTTTCTCCTGAGAGAAGAATGAAAGACGGAGCAATCTGTCACTGAGGGATGGGCCTGCGGCGCATTAGCTAGTTGGTGGGGTAACGGCCCACCAAGGCGACGATGCGTAGCCGACCTGAGAGGGTGAACGGCCACACTGGGACTGAGACACGGCCCAGACTCCTACGGGAGGCAGCAGTAGGGAATCTTCCGCAATGGGCGAAAGCCTGACGGAGCAACGCCGCGTGAGTGATGAAGGTTTTCGGATCGTAAAGCTCTGTTGCCAGGGAAGAACGTCCGGTAGAGTAACTGCTACCGGAGTGACGGTACCTGAGAAGAAAGCCCCGGCTAACTACGTGCCAGCAGCCGCGGTAATACGTAGGGGGCAAGCGTTGTCCGGAATTATTGGGCGTAAAGCGCGCGCAGGCGGCTATTTAAGTCTGGTGTTTAAACCTTGGGCTCAACCTGAGGTCGCACTGGAAACTGGGTGGCTTGAGTACAGAAGAGGAAAGTGGAATTCCACGTGTAGCGGTGAAATGCGTAGATATGTGGAGGAACACCAGTGGCGAAGGCGACTTTCTGGGCTGTAACTGACGCTGAGGCGCGAAAGCGTGGGGAGCAAACAGGATTAGATACCCTGGTAGTCCACGCCGTAAACGATGAGTGCTAGGTGTTAGGGGTTTCGATACCCTTGGTGCCGAAGTTAACACAGTAAGCACTCCGCCTGGGGAGTACGGTCGCAAGACTGAAACTCAAAGGAATTGACGGGGACCCGCACAAGCAGTGGAGTATGTGGTTTAATTCGAAGCAACGCGAAGAACCTTACCAGGTCTTGACATCCCTCTGAATCCACTAGAGATAGTGGCGGCCTTCGGGACAGAGGAGACAGGTGGTGCATGGTTGTCGTCAGCTCGTGTCGTGAGATGTTGGGTTAAGTCCCGCAACGAGCGCAACCCTTAACTTTAGTTGCCAGCAGGTAATGCTGGGCACTCTAGAGTGACTGCCGGTGACAAACCGGAGGAAGGTGGGGATGACGTCAAATCATCATGCCCCTTATGACCTGGGCTACACACGTACTACAATGGCCGGTACAACGGGAAGCGAAGCCGCGAGGTGGAGCCAATCCCATCAAAGCCGGTCTCAGTTCGGATTGCAGGCTGCAACTCGCCTGCATGAAGTCGGAATTGCTAGTAATCGCGGATCAGCATGCCGCGGTGAATACGTTCCCGGGTCTTGTACACACCGCCCGTCACACCACGAGAGTTTACAACACCCGAAGTCGGTGGGGTAACCCGCAAGGGAGCCAGCCGCCGAAGGTGGGGTAGATGATTGGGGTGAAGTCGTAACAAGGTAGCCGTATCGGAAGGTGCGGCTGGATCACCTCCTTTCTATGGAGAATCGTTCTCTGCAATGAGGACATTCAAATCGGAAGCTCAGCTTCCAAAACTCAGGTTTAGGCCTGTTACTCACTCGTTGCTCAGTTTTGAGAGTTTAAGCTCTCAGTAAGACTTGATCCTTGAAAACTGGATACCGAAACGAATTTGCGTTTTAGAACATCTTTTAGCAACTTGTGCAAACAAGTAAATGTTATTAGTGAGATGATTCCAAAGAGAATGTCATCGTATGATATTTTCCTGCGGAAAAATCAAGGTTAAGCTAATAAGAGCACACGGAGGATGCCTAGGCGCCAGGAGCCGACGAAGGACGTGGCGAACAACGAAACTGCCTCGGGGAGCTGTAAGCAAGCTTTGATCCGGGGGTGTCCGAATGGGGAAACCCAGCTGTGGTAATTCGCAGTTACTCATACCTGAATACATAGGGTGTGTAGAGGCAGACCAGGGGAACTGAAACATCTAAGTACCCTGAGGAAGAGAAAACAATAGTGATTCCGTCAGTAGCGGCGAGCGAACGCGGAACAGCCTAAACCTAAGAGCTTGCTCTTAGGGGTTGTGGGACGTCTCACATGGAGTTACAAAGGAATATGGTAGGTGAAGAGGTCTGGAAAGGCCCGCGATAGAGGTAAAAGCCCTGTAACCTAAACTGTATTCTCTCCGAGACGGATCCCGAGTAGTGCGGGGCACGTGAAACCCCGTATGAATCCAGCAGGACCATCTGCTAAGGCTAAATACTACCTGGCGACCGATAGTGAAACAGTACCGTGAGGGAAAGGTGAAAAGCACCCCGGAAGGGGAGTGAAATAGAACCTGAAACCGTGTGCTTACAAAAAGTCAGAGCCCTATTAATGGGTGATGGCGTGCCTTTTGTAGAATGAACCGGCGAGTTACGTTTAACATGCAAGGTTAAGCCGAGAAGGTGGAGCCGCAGCGAAAGCGAGTCTGAATAGGGCGACTTAGTATGTGGACGTAGACCCGAAACCGTGTGATCTACCCCTGTCCAGGGTGAAGGTGCGGTAACACGCACTGGAGGCCCGAACCCACGTACGTTGAAAAGTGCGGGGATGAGGTGGGGGTAGCGGAGAAATTCCAATCGAACTCGGAGATAGCTGGTTCTCCCCGAAATAGCTTTAGGGCTAGCCTCGGTATAAGAGTAGTGGAGGTAGAGCACTGATTGGGTGCGGGGTCCGCAAGGATTACCAAGCTCAGTCAAACTCCGAATGCCATATACTTATTGCCGGGAGTCAGACAGTGAGTGCTAAGATCCATTGTCAAAAGGGAAACAGCCCAGACCATCAGCTAAGGTCCCCAAGTGTGTGTTAAGTGGGAAAGGATGTGGAGTTGCACAGACAACCAGGATGTTGGCTTAGAAGCAGCCACCATTGAAAGAGTGCGTAATAGCTCACTGGTCGAGTGACTCTGCGCCGAAAATGTAACGGGGCTAAACACACCACCGAAGCTATGGCTAGATACGTATGTATCTGGGGTAGGGGAGCGTTGTGTAGGGGTTGAAGGTGTACTGAAAAGAGCGCTGGACACTACACAAGTGAGAATGCCGGTATGAGTAACGAAAAGATCAGTGAGAATCTGATCCGCCGAAAGCCCAAGGTTTCCTGAGGAAGGCTCGTCCGCTCAGGGTAAGTCGGGACCTAAGGCGAGGCCGAAAGGCGTAGTCGAAGGACAACAGTTTGAAATTACTGTACCACCGTAATCCGCTATGAGCGATGGGGTGACGCAGGAGGGTAGTGACGCGGACTGATGGATGTCCGTCTAAGCAGTGAGGCTGATGTGTAGGCAAATCCGCACATCGTTAAGGCTGGGCTGTGATGGGGAGCGAAAATTATAGTAGCGAAGGTCATGATCTCACACTGCCAAGAAAAGCCTCTAGCCAGGAGAAGGTGCCCGTACCGCAAACCGACACAGGTAGGCGAGAAGAGAATTCTAAGGCGCGCGGAAGAACTCTCGTTAAGGAACTCGGCAAAATGACCCCGTAACTTCGGGAGAAGGGGTGCCCCGGTAGTGTGAATAGCACGAGGGGGCCGCAGTGAAAAGGCCCAAGCGACTGTTTAGCAAAAACACAGGTCTGTGCGAAGCCGCAAGGCGAAGTATACGGGCTGACGCCTGCCCGGTGCTGGAAGGTTAAGGGGAGTGGTTAGGGGTAACCCGAAGCTATGAACCGAAGCCCCAGTAAACGGCGGCCGTAACTATAACGGTCCTAAGGTAGCGAAATTCCTTGTCAGGTAAATTCTGACCCGCACGAATGGCGTAACGACTTGGGCGCTGTCTCAACGAGAGATCCGGTGAAATTTTAATACCTGTGAAGATGCAGGTTACCCGCGACAAGACGGAAAGACCCCATGGAGCTTTACTGCAGCTTGATATTGAATTTGGGTACGATCTGTACAGGATAGGTGGGAGCCGTAGAAATCGGAGCGCAAGCTTCGGTGGAGGCGCCGTTGGGATACCACCCTGATCGTATCTAGGTTCTAACCTAGTACCCTTATCGGGTACGGGGACCGTGTCAGGCGGGCAGTTTGACTGGGGCGGTCGCCTCCTAAAGAGTAACGGAGGCGTTCCAAGGTTCCCTCAGAATGGTTGGAAATCATTCGCAGAGTGCAAAGGCATAAGGGAGCTTGACTGCGAGACCTACAAGTCGAGCAGGGACGAAAGTCGGACTTAGTGATCCGGTGGTACCGCATGGAAGGGCCATCGCTCAACGGATAAAAGCTACCCTGGGGATAACAGGCTTATCTCCCCCAAGAGTCCACATCGACGGGGAGGTTTGGCACCTCGATGTCGGCTCATCGCATCCTGGGGCTGAAGTAGGTCCCAAGGGTTGGGCTGTTCGCCCATTAAAGCGGTACGCGAGCTGGGTTCAGAACGTCGTGAGACAGTTCGGTCCCTATCTGTCGTGGGCGCAGGAAATTTGAGAGGAGCTGTCCTTAGTACGAGAGGACCGGGATGGACGTACCGCTGGTGCACCAGTTGTTCCGCCAGGAGCATGGCTGGGTAGCTACGTACGGACGGGATAAGCGCTGAAAGCATCTAAGCGTGAAGCCCCCCTCAAGATGAGATTTCCCAATTAGTAAGACCCCTTGAAGACGACGAGGTAGATAGGTTGGAGGTGGAAGTGCAGCAATGCATGGAGCTGACCAATACTAATCGGTCGAGGGCTTATCCTATACGTAGAATGCAGATTTGTTTCGGATTCAGTTTTCAGGCATCAAGCCTGTAACACGCTTAGAAATTCATTCTCACTTCTGGTGATGAACCGAATTTCACGCGGCAGCGTCTGTTTCACAGATGCATGTTTGGTGGCGATAGCGGAGGGGTTCCACGCGTACCCATCCCGAACACGACCGTTAAGCCCTCCAGCGCCGATGGTACTTGGACCGAAGGGTCCTGGGAGAGTAGGACGTTGCCAAGCACACGAAGCCATTGTTGATTTATCAACAATGGCTTTTTTGTTCCCTTTATCGCTTAATTTAAATAATGTGGATAAGTTATGGGGAATTAACGAAATTATAAAAGTTACTAACATGTGGATGAAATAATAAAATATATTCAAAAATGAAAGTAGTCCCCAATTTATGTGGATAGAGCAGTGGTATATGTGGATACTTCAAGTAAATGCAAGGATATTTTGCATGGCAGGAGGATAAACAATGGACAACAGTAGCAATCTTGTGTGGATAGAAGATTTTTCTGTACATGCGAGCGACACGGATTATCGTTCGCAGGGTAAGTTATCCTTTATTCTGGATATCATGCAATGTGCGGCAGACTTCGCAGTGGGTAATTTGGGGATAAGTGTGGAAGAAATTCTGAATGCAGGAATGGGCTGGATGATGATTACGTTAGATCTTGATTTTAAGCGTATTCCCCGCCCGAATGATGTGCTTAGCGTACATACCTGGAGTAAAGGAACTAAAGGGGCACTGTGGCAACGGGATTATCGTATTTTCGATGCAGATCATATAGAAATCGCCACAGCACGATCCATATGGGCTTTAGTAGATATTGAGAAGAGAAGGATACTTAGACCGAATGCCCTTCCGGTTCAGGTTAAGCACTATAATGGCGATTCAGTAGGCGATATGCCTGTTAAGGTAACGATCCCTTCTGATATTACTATGGAAGAAGCTTATCGGTATCAGGTAAGATATAGTGGGCTTGACAGCAACGGACATTTGAATAATGCCCGATACGGGGATTTATGTTGTGATGCGCTCACTTTAGCGGAATGGGATAATGCAGAGTTCACACGCTTCCGGATTACTTATCTACAAGAAGCTAAGTTTGGGGATGAACTGACTATTTTACGTTCAGCTGTAACGGATGATGGTATATATGTACGCGGTCAGAATAGTGATACTGTATATTATGAAGCATGTATAGCGTTAAAAAGTGTCCAATAGTACGAATAAGTAAGTAATTTATAAATATGGAATATTATTATAAAAGCGATTTCTCCGAACATCAATCGGGGCAATCGCTTTTTTTATTGAAAACGGATGATGTTTCTAACATATTTGGAAAATTTTTTTGAGCCTGTCACAATTAAAGGGATCACATTCGTTATATAGTTGTAGTCAATAACAAGGAGGTGATTCTTTGGAACGTCGCAGCCCCGGGGTCCAAGTGAATCAAACAATAATTGAAGAGGCTATCGATCAGGTACTTGCGGGTAACCGCGAAGCCTATAGAACTATAATACAAGCCTATGAAAGAAAGATTTATACGTATTGCTATTATATTTTGAGAAGTCATGAAGAAGCAGAGGATGCTGTGCAAGATATATTTGTAAAAGTGTATCAGGAACTCAGACGTTATGAGAAACGAGTCTCTTTTAGTGCATGGCTGTATAAAGTGGCCTATCATCATTGTCTGGATCAGGTTCGCAAACGCAAGCGAAGAAACCGTCTGTTGTCGCTATATAAAGAGCAGCAGCCCAAAGCCTATTATAATCCTAACGATGAGGAGCCATTGCAGAAGTTATTTATGGATGACCTGACAGCCGAAGAGAGCAATCTCCTGATTCTTAAGGTGGTTGAGCAGTACAGCTTTGAAGAAATGGGTCAGATTATGGATTGTAATTCAGCTACTTTACGCAAGAAATTTGAACGTCTACGCAAAAAGTTAGTCCGGCAAAGAATGAATGAAGGAGGCAGCCCTCATGGAGAAATGGCAAGATCGAACTGAAAGTCAGAAGATGGAGCACATTCGTCAAACATTCCAAAATCATGAAATGCCGGTAGACAGTTTCAGCGATTCAATTATGAAGCGAATAGGAGACGAGGGAATGGAAAAACGAGCGTCAAGAAAGAATGGAAATAAGTTTCTGAAAAAATCATTGGTGGCTGCCTCGGCAGCAGCAGTGTTGGGTGCGGGGATAATCGGTAGCGGATTTGTATCCCCGGTCATGGCTGAAACATTGAAGCAGATTCCTGTTGTAGGAAGTATTTTTAAGGGGATTGACGATAAAGGTCTAAATGCTGCTGAGGAAAAAGGATTATCTACTGCCCCTAACCAAAGCGTTACCCATGATGGAGTGACCTTAAAGGTTACCGATGCCTATTATGACGGCTCGCGGTTGGCTTTTGCGATTGAACGGGAAGGCATTGATAATGATAAGATGATGGCTGAGATGATTATTGAACCGATTGAGTTCGATCCATCGCTAACAGAACAACATGCGAAAGTGACAATGAACCAGTCCGAAAAAGGGTTGTTGGGTTCAGCAGAAGTGAAATTGCCGAATGGGAAAAAACTGGAGAGCCAAATGTCATCTTTTGGTGATGTTGAGGGAAAAAAGAATGCTATTTTATACGATTACAGAAATCTAAATAATATAGAGGCTTTGGGGGATGAATTTGAATTAAGCATCAGTGTGCCGGTTACACAAATTGCAGAGCCTTTTGTAATCAAGGTGCCGGTGAAAAAAGTAACGGAAGGAATTATCAAGCTTGATCTGAACCAAACAAAAGAGGCAGAAGAATTCAGTTATACGATTACCAAGCTGGAATTAACTCCAGCCACAAGCAGATTACAGCTCAGCGAAGAAGGTAAAGCGCCAACTGTGAAAGAAAAGGATGGATACACAACCTCTGAAATGTTCTATGAAATTGTTGATGAACTAGGTAATGCGTTCTCATCGGGTGGGTCATTTAACTTGCCAGCTATAGTCTATCCTTTGGTAGACAAAGATTTCATACCGTTCGCGCAAACACCAAAGACAATTACAGTTAAGCCGTTTACTTACTCCATTGATGAAAATCATAAAGCATTAAGGGATGAAGAAGGAAAACAAGTTAAACATTATTATCCGGAGCTTGAACAAACGATTCAGGTGGAGCAAAAGTAACTATTAATCCCATAAGCAAAAAAGCCCGTGTCTGCATAGCAGATACGGGCTTTTTGTTAAAAAATGAGAATTTATAAGCTGAAAAACTATAATATCTTTATATTTCTAAGAGTAACGGTTGTCATCTATAAAAGACGACAACGTAGTCTCTTCTTGTAAAAATTCTAATGGAATGTAGATTTCACTCACCGAGTTTTCGTTATCTGGTCCAAGGTACAATTCACCATAATATTCCAATTCAAATGGAATGGACATCCTGTATTCTGTTTTCGGCAGCCAGATTCCGTAGATATATTTATAGGTAGAAGGGATATCACAAGAGCGGCCTTTATGGATGAATTTCAGATAACGTATGGGTGGTAAGATCTGAAGGGGGAAAGTCTGATTGTGGTCTGCTTTTATAGGACTAAGTTCGCAGGCACACATGATCGAAAACCCATTACTCTCATAGTCATCTGGCCAGAAGCCAAGCTGATAATATTTTTCAGGCTGTATTCTATCCGATATAGTGGCTACCTTATTGAAAAGCAAAGGCCAAGTATCAGAAATGACGGAGAAGTCTAGGTCTACTTTAACTACGGGTCCTTGAAGTATAATTTCTCCGAAATCAACGAGCTGAAGGGAGAGATCACTATCAGAAAGGACTTGAAGTAGATCCTGTTCATATAGTCTAGGGAGCAAAGGGAGTTTCGTTTCAGTAAGTCTTTTTCGAACAAGAGAGGGAGTCGTGTGCAGCATTCTTTTGAAGGCACGCGTAAAGGTCTCATAGTTACTAAAGTTATAGTCTAAGGAGATGTCTTGGAGTGAACGTTCTGGCATTCGATGAATGTCTAAGGCTGCTTCAGTGATTTTGCGTCTGGCTATATAGTCGCCGGGTGCTATCCCAGTGACTGCTTGAAATAGACGGGTGAAATGATAAAGGGAGTATCCCATTTCTTTGGAGAGGACAGCTACAGGAAGAAACGTGGTTAAGCGATCCTCAATGAGATCTAAGGCTTGAATGATTAGTTGGCGATTGTTCAAGAGATGTCCTCCCATAACAGTTAATAGAAATGGTGTCTAGCACGATTACTTCAATGATTTGCTGTCCAGTCGCCCCAAGCAGCAGCCCAATCGGGAACAGTCACTTCCATTACGCGATCTGCACTAGGAAAATAGGCTTTGATGTCGAGAACCGGTGTGCCCGGATAGGCATCAAGCCCGGCCACCTCTACTATTCCAGAGTCTACATCGACAGACAGGATTGCTGCTACACTTAGCCCAATCGGATTAGGGCGAATAGGGGAACGGGAAGCGAATACTCCAGTTAAGGTCGCATCATAAGGAGGCTGAATCTGTGTAGTCTGCCGGAAATGATCCTCTGCAAACTCATGCAGCCACCAAAGTACTTGGCAATGACTAAACTGAGATAAACCTTTAAGCGCTGGTCTGAATTCCGGGTTGATTTCAAGCCGCAAATTATGTGCTGTACCTCTAACCGATCCTATAGATAATATATTATAGCTTTCTTGTTCATTCATTGACTATGACTCCTTTCGGGTATCAGATATGATCTAGTGTATAACAGAGGCATACGGTAAAGCCTGACGATATTTGCTAACATTCATTTAATGCTATAATGAAATTTGATGTGGAAAGGGGAGCATTATGAAGACACTAGTATTGGCGGAGAAGCCGTCTGTTGCACGCGAGATTGCACGGGTCATGGGATGCAATAATAAACAGAAGAGTTATATTGAAGGTCCAAAATATGTGGTTACCTGGGCGCTGGGTCATTTGGTCGGCCTGGCAGAGCCAGAGGATTATAATAAAAAGTTTGCAACTTGGGCCTTGGAGGATCTGCCGATTTTGCCGGAGAAGACCAAGCTGAAGGTGCTGCGGGAGACCAACCAGCAATATAAAGCTGTCCAGCACCTAATGAAGCGTCAGGACATTGAGGAGCTTATTGTTGCTACAGATGCTGCCCGTGAAGGGGAGCTGCTGGCTCGTTGGATTATGAATATGGCAGGGTGGAAAAAGCCATTCCGGCGGTTATGGATATCCTCGCAGACTGATAAGGCAATTAAAGAGGGATTTGCAAAACTCCGTCCGGGCCGGGAATTTGATCGGTTGTATGAATCTGCACGTTGCCGCGCAGAGGCGGATTGGATGATTGGACTGAATGTCACAAGAGCTTTGACCTGTAAGTTCGGTTCGCCGCTCTCAGCAGGACGGGTACAAACGCCGACATTAGGGATGATCATGGATCGTGAACAGGAGATTACGGGTTTCCGTTCCGTCGATTTTGAGACGCTGACTGCTGATTTTGGGGATTTCCAAGCGGCATGGCGGGCCAGTAACGGTGATGGTCGAATATTCGAAAAGGATAAGACAGCCAGCTTAAAGGATAAGCTTACAGGACGCAGCGGCCGTATTATTAAGGTACAGAAGAGTGAGAAAAGTGAACCTCATCCACTGGCTTATGATCTGACTGAACTGCAGCGTGATGCGAACCGGAAGTTCGGCTTCTCCGCGAAGCAGACCTCCAGTGTGCTGCAGCGGTTATATGAGCAGCATAAACTTGTCACATACCCGCGTACGGACAGTCGTTACTTAACTTCAGATATGACGGGCACACTCAAGGAAAGACTGGATAGTGTTGCGGTCGGTCCATATGCAGCGTTAGCACGTCCATTGCTGCGCAAGCAGCTGCCGATTACGAAGCGAATCGTGGATGACAGTAAAGTCAGTGATCACCACGCTATTATTCCTACAGAACAGACCGTATTGTTAAATGGTCTGAGTACTGAAGAACGTAAGTTGTATGATCTGATTGTGCGGCGTTTTATAAGCTTGTTCTATCCGCCAGCTCGTTATGATGCGGTAGCTGTAACCGTCAATGTGGAAGGCGAAAGCTTCCATGTCAAAGGGACGACAGTAAAAGATGCCGGCTGGCGCGAAGTATACGGCGGGGATATGAGTAGTGATGACGAGGAGGAATCTGCGGACGAGCCGGCAGCGGGCAGTGTAAAGCTGCCTGAGCTGCGCGAAGGGGCTACTGTCACGATTGGCCGCTGTATGGTGCGTGCTGGCCGAACACAGGCACCGAAGCGTTATAATGAAGCTTCGCTGTTGACGCAAATGGAGAAGCACGGCCTCGGAACCCCGGCTACACGCGCGGATATTATTGAGAAGCTGGTAAGCTCCGATACGATTGAGCGGCAAGGTAATCTCCTGCATCCGACAGGAAAAGGTAAGCAGTTAATCGAGCTGGTATCCACTCAGCTACGAACCCCGGATCTAACCGCACGTTGGGAAGCTGAGCTGGAGAAAATAGCGCGTGGTCAAGGCAAACCGGAGCTCTTTTTACAAGGTATCCGCAGTATGGCACAGGAATTGGTAACAGGTGTGAAAACTAGCGGAGCAGAATATAAGCCGCATAATGTCTCTAACAGTCATTGTCCGGAATGCGGTACAAGACTGCTCGAGAAGAAGGGCAAACGAGGGAAGCTGCTGGTGTGTCCTGCAGATAATTGTGGTTACACCCGTGCAGGTGAGAAAAGACTATCGAATCGCCGCTGCCCACAGTGCCATAAGAAAATGGAGCTTAAAGAGGGTAAAGCAGGCATGTTCGTACAATGTCTAGGCTGTGGAATCACAGAGACCTTAGATAAGGATCACAAGCATGTTAATAAACGTGAACAGCAAAAGCTGGTGCAGCAATACAGCAAGCAGGAAAGCATTGGTTCTAACCTTGGGGAACTGCTGAAAGCAGCGCTTGAAGGACAAAAGAAGGATAAGTAGTAGGAATCATCGGATGGTTAGCTTCAATTAAAACGAATGATTAGAATAATGAAGGCTGCTGAGTGTGCTCAGCAGTCTTTTTTCTATCCTAGTAAGTTTATGTGGTCTACGGATAGGCTTTGAATTAGAATGGTAAGCAAATGAGTGGAGCAGGTGATTAGGTGGCAGCTGAGCAGCAGGCGAATCCGTTGAAAGCGGCAGATCGCCCACAGGGGCAAGGAAGCAGCAGGTTTTTCTTTTTGGTTATTGTATTTATGTTTTGGTTCTCTTCTTATATTTATGTGCCGGTGCTTTCACCATATGTTGAGCATTTGGGAGCATCGTATTTTATGGTGGGCATGGTGCTTGGGATATATGGGTTAATGCAGATCCTATTCCGTATACCCATTGGCATCGGTTCAGATTATTTAAATAGGCGGCGGCCGTTTATCTATCTGGGATTGATTGCGAGTGGAGTCAGCTGTTTTCTTTTTATGTGGGGAGCACAGCCGGGTTGGGCGTTGGCAGCACGTGCGGTATCCGGGATAGCAGCATCGGCATGGGTTGTGTACTCTGTGATGTTCGCAGGTTATTTTCCAAAAGAGGAAGCTGGAAAAGCGATGGGCATGCTGCAATTCACTACAGTAATCGCCCAATTGACCAGCATGATGATCAGCGGCTATATGGTAGAGCATTGGGGCTGGAATGCCCCCTTCCTGATTGGTGGAATTGTAGCTATTGCGGCACTAATACTTGCGCTTCGGTTACCGGAACAAAAGCAGGAAAAACGGCAAAATGCCATACAGATCAAGGAACTGGCTGGTGTCGTAAAGGAACCTCTGCTGGTAAGAGTATCACTGTTGTCTGTGCTGGCGCACTGTGTGCTATTTATAACGATGTTCGGATATACTCCGAACCAGGCGCTGAATATCGGAGCAAGCAAAGAAAGCTTGGGCTGGCTAACACTCGCTTTTATGATTCCGCATGCCATCGCAACGCTCTACGGCTCACGTCTGTTTGGAGGGCTGCTGGGTGATAGAGGGAAGCTTATGCTAGGCTTTGCGGGAAGCGCACTGTTTACGCTGCTCATTCCTTCTATGCCGACGTTAGCGGCGCTTTGTCTGACTCAGGTGGGGAATGGTTTTATGCAGGGACTTATTTTTCCGCTGCTGTTGAGTAAATCCGTATCAGAAATAGATCCTTTTAAACGGGCTACAGCTATGGGCTTCTATCAGGCCGTTTATGCGATAGGGATGTCAGCAGGGCCATTCGTAGCAGGTTGGATGAGCTCTGTATATGGCTTGACCGGAGGATTCTGGTTAGGTGGAATTGCGGCGGTGTTGGCTACAATTTTATCCTGGGTATGGATGAAGGATACGAAGCAGAAGCAGCTAAAAGAAACTTAACAGACTTGGCAGAGCGTGTAAGGATGATTGGTTTTTTGTGCAAAAGGGGAATATAATAGAGATAGGAAGCAAGGAGGAGGAGCCCGGGAGAATGGTCAAGGTTGTAATGTTGTGGTTTGTGGTAATTAATATTATCGGGTATGTAGTGATGTCCGAGGACAAGAACAAAGCCCGCAAAAGGCGGGAACGTGTACCTGAGAAAACACTTTTTCTGCTGGCAGCCATGGGCGGTGCACTAGGTGTGCTGATTGCCATGTACCGTAAGCGCCACAAGACGCGTCATACATCCTTCAGGATCGGAATTCCGCTTCTGCTGCTGCTGAATATTTTTTTGTACAGCTATTTTTTAAGATAATAGTCTTTAGGATTACAAACTAGAAAAAGAGGTGGCGTACATGTTATTCTCTAAAATTTTGCTAGCCTATGACGGTTCAAAGGCTTCTAATCAAGCATTGGAGCGCGCAATTGAACTCGCTAAAGTCACACCAGGTTCTATATTGCATGTCGTACACGCATTTGAATTCCCAAGATTTTTTATCGGAGAAGCTCTTGCACCACTACCAGCTTCAGTAAATAAAGAATATTATGATTTGGCAGTGCAGACAACCGAGGAAGTGAAGGGACGCCTTGAGGCTGAAGGCCTGAATGCTGAGGTTGAGCTTTTACAAGGATCTCCTGCGGAAGTGATTTTGAAATATGCTAAGGAAAATGCTATAGACATCATAGTTATCGGCAGCCGCGGGCTTGGCGGTATACGTGAATTTGTTCTGGGCAGTGTCAGCCATAATGTAGTACAAAGCGCTCGTATTCCAGTGCTGGTTGTAAAATAATATAGAGTTCAAAGGGACGCTGATAGCGTTCCTTTTTTTCAATTTAAGGCTGTACAGGTCTTAATCTGGAGCTTAAACACCATAGAGCGCTAGAGGTAGGAGCGTACGGAAAGAAGTACTTCTTCACAAAATATAAGGTTGTTGAGAATTTAAATTCGCCCAAAAGCGAACATTTATTATGGTGATTTTACCAATGTTCGTGTTTGAGTTGACATCATGTGTAGGGGATTGTTAAACTGATGTCATGAAGAGCTCGTATAAAACCGGGAATATGGCCCGGAAGTTTCTACCCGGGAACCGTAAATTACCGGACTACGAGGAAATAGGATGCTAGAATGCGATAATGCAGTCCAGATAATGGAGTGAAGCATTGTGCAGCTTTGCGCGCTTAATGCCAGTTTGGTGAGAGGCAAGCGGGAGTGTTTTTTCCTAATTCCTTTACTAGTCCGATCCTCCCGCAGCAAAATGCGTCTGGACATCGGGCTTTTTTAATATAAGGAATAAGTTACACGTAATACATCAACCTTATATTATTAAGGAAAACGATAGTCATCCCTGAAGGACGAGAATGTAGTCTCTGCTTGTTCGGATTTACAAGATAAAGATATCTCATACTAGTGATTGGAAGGTAGGTCGAATCATGTCTGTGCAGGTAGCTGTCATCATGGGTAGTAAGTCGGATTGGGATACGATGGAGCACGCTTGTGGGGTGCTGGAAGAGCTGGGTTTGTCTTATGAGAAGAAGGTAGTATCCGCGCACCGTACACCGGACTTGATGTTCCGCTATGCGGAGGAAGCCGCTGGCCGCGGTATTCGTGTGATTATTGCAGGAGCAGGCGGCGCCGCACATTTACCGGGTATGGTGGCTGCAAAGACGATCCTGCCAGTGATTGGTGTGCCCGTGCAGTCGAAAGCACTTAATGGGCTGGATTCGCTGCTCTCCATCGTGCAGATGCCTGGAGGCATACCGGTAGCAACAGTAGCTATTGGTAAAGCAGGCGCTGTAAATGCAGGCCTGCTGGCCGCACAGATCATCGGAGCGTTCGACCCTGAAGTGCAGCAGCGTGTGCAGCTGCGTCGGGATGCGATCCGCGATGAAGTATTGGAAAGCAGCGACAGCTTATGAGGCCGGAGGAGCTGAAGCTGCAGGAGGCTGGCGGCGCAGCTTCGCCAGCTGCACAAGCGTCCGGTGCGGACACCGTCCGGACGCTGCTGCCCGGCTCGACCGTCGGCGTGCTCGGCGGCGGGCAGCTCGGGCGCATGATGGCGCTGGCCGGCAGCGCCATGGGGTACCGCTTCGTGGCGCTGGATCCTGCGCCGGATGCGCCTAGCGGTCAAGTTACGCCGCAGATTACGGCGGCGTATAACGACCGGGACGCGGCGCGGGAGCTGGCCCGCCGCTCGGACGTCATCACGTACGAGTTCGAGAACGTCGACGCGGGCGTAGCAGCGCTGCTGGCGGAAGAATCGTACGTGCCGCAGGGCAGCGCGCTGCTGTATACCACGCAGCATCGGCTGCGCGAAAAATCCGCCATCGAGGCGGCGGGCGTTCCGGTCGCCCCGTACCGGAAGGTGGACAGCCTTGCGGAGCTAAAAGAGGCGGCGGCTGAACTTGGACTACCTTGTGTGCTCAAGACAGCCACAGGCGGTTATGACGGCAAGGGTCAAGCTGTGATTCGTCAGGAAGAAGAGCTGGAAGAAGCTTTTCGGCAGGTTGCACCCGGTGAGGTGATTCCGGAGCTAGTGCTTGAGAAGTTTGTAGCTTTTCAATGCGAAATATCCGTTGTTGCTGCACGTAGTGCATCTGGGGAGGTCAAAAGCTTCCCGCCTTCTGAGAACATTCATGTAAATAATATTTTGCATCTGTCCATTGTGCCTGCAAGAGTGTCAGCGGACATTCAGCGCAGAGCTTGCGAGCTGGCTGAGACTTTAATCGCAGGCCTGAATGCGGTTGGACTGCTTGCCGTGGAAATGTTCGTCACAGCGGACGGTGAATTGTTCGTCAATGAGCTGGCACCAAGACCGCATAATTCCGGCCATTACACCATGGATGCTTGCGTGACCTCACAGTTCGAGCAGCATGTCCGGGCGATTTGTAATCTGCCGCTGGGCGATACAACGCTTTTGACACCTGTAGTTATGGTAAATGTATTAGGTCAGCATTTGGATGGTGCGATTAAAGCGACCTGTACACATGAGGAAAAAGATAATAAGCTGGGTATTGTACCTAAGCTTCATATATATGGCAAGACTGAGAGTAAGACTGGTCGTAAGATGGGTCATATCAATCTGCTGTGCAAGGATACCGGAGACGGCCTATCCTGGGTGGAGCAATCTAAACTTTGGAGGAACTAAAGAATATGATCGAACGTTACAGCAGACCCGAGATGCGGGCCATTTGGACTGAGGAGAATAAATTCAAAGCGTGGCTGGAAGTGGAAATATGCGCTTGTGAAGCATGGGCGGAGCTGGGAGTCATCCCACATGAAGACGCTGCTAAGCTGCGTAAGGATGCTAAATTCGACATCGCACGTATTGATGAAATCGAACAGGAAACACGTCATGACGTAATCGCCTTTACTCGTGCGGTTTCCGAAAGCCTTGGCGCAGAACGCAAATGGGTACACTACGGCCTTACTTCCACAGATGTGGTGGATACAGCACTGGGTTACTTGCTGCGTCAAGCGAATGAGATTCTAGAGAAGGATATTATTAACTTCATTGAGATCCTTAAAGATAAAGCTATTGCTTATAAAGATACACCGATGATGGGCCGTACACATGGGGTTCATGCTGAGCCAACTACTTTTGGTCTGAAAATGGCATTGTGGTACGAAGAAATGAAACGTAACCTGGAGCGTTTCCGCCATGCTGCGAACGGTGTGCAATTTGGCAAAATCTCCGGAGCCGTTGGTACGTATGCCAACATCGATCCATTCGTAGAAGAATTTGTCTGCCGTAAGCTGGGTACAAGCCCTGCACCGATCTCGACACAAACTCTACAGCGCGACCGTCACGCTGAATATATGGCAGCTCTTGCTCTGGTAGCAACCTCGCTAGATAAATTCGCTACCGAAATCCGCGCTCTGCAAAAGAGTGAGATTCGCGAAGTAGAAGAAGCTTTTGCCAAAGGTCAAAAGGGTTCATCTGCTATGCCGCATAAACGGAATCCTATTGGCTGCGAGAATATTTCCGGTCTGTCCCGCGTGATTCGCGGACATATGGTTACAGCTTACGAGAACGTGCCGCTCTGGCATGAACGCGATATCTCGCACTCTTCAGTGGAGCGTATCATCCTTCCGGATGCAACAATGCTATTGAACTACATGCTGAACCGTTTCGGAAACATCGTGAAGAACCTGACTGTATTCCCAGAGAATATGAAGCGTAACATGAACCGTACCTTCGGCGTTCCTTTCTCTGGCCGGATCTTAACCAAGCTGATTGATAAAGGCTTCAGCCGCGAGCAAGCATACGACACTGTTCAACCACGTGCGATGCAAGCTTGGGAAGAGCAAAAGCAGTTCCGTGATATCGTGGAAGCTACACCTGAAATCACTAATGTCCTCACCCCAGAAGAGATTGAAGATGCATTTAACCCTTCTTGGCACCTTAAGCATGTGGATACCATCTTCCGCAAGCTAGAACTTATCTAAGAAAAGATAAGTTAGTGGTGAACTAAGGAGCTAGGAATAGTACGAGCGGTTAAGGTTGTGCAGAATTGAAATGCAACTGGTCGATAAGGAACGGAGAGAAATTTTGGAACTGTAGAAGCGTTAGCGTTCGCCTTTATCCTCGGATTTCTACCACGTGCAGTGGTTCAAATCAGGAAATCTGAGGATAACAGCGATCGGAAGTCCAAACATTCCTCGGAGTTACGCCTTTGAGACTCTAAAAAAGATAAGTTAGTGGTGAACTAAGGAACTAGGAATAAAAGAAATCGGTCGAAGGAGTAATGGAGAGGAAGTTTGGAACTGTAGAAGCGTTAGCGTTCGCCTTTATCCTCGGATTTCTACCGCAGCAGCGGTTCAATCAGGAAATCTGAGGATAACAGCGATCGGAAGTCCAAACATTCCTCGGAGTTACGCCTTTGAGACCAATTAGTTATTAGGAAGATCATTAGTTCAAGGGAGGAAAGGTCATGACATCATCGGCCGTATCCACAGCCGTGGAACTCATCAATGCGCCGCTGCTCTACAAAGGGAAGGTTCGTGAGCTATACGATTTAGGGGAAAATGTACTGATCGTAGTTACGGATCGGATATCTGCTTTTGACTATGTGCTGGACCCGGCGGTCCCTGAAAAGGGCAATGTGCTTAACCGTCTGAGTGCGTTCTGGTTCGGACAGACTAAAGAGCTGATGGAGAATCATGTCGTTCATATCGATGTGGATCTGCTCGGCGACGTAGTTAAGGACAAAGAGGCTCTCAGAAACCGTGTCATGGTGGTACGCAAAGCGGAGCGTATTGATATCGAATGCGTAGTGCGTGGATGCATCACTGGCGGCGGCTGGAGACAGTATCAAGAAACCGGCAAGGTAAATGGTATTGAACTTCCTGCTAACCTCCGCAAAAACGCGCTGCTGGCAGAACCGATTTTTACTCCTGCGGCTAAAAATGATGTAGGTCACGATGAGGATATTCCGTTTGAGAAAATGCAGGAATTAATCGGAGCTGATCTGGCGCTTGAGCTGCAGGAAAAGAGCTTAAAGCTGTTCGCTTTTGCTAGAGAGTATTGTGCTGAGCGTGGGATCATTCTTGCGGACTGCAAATTCGAATTCGGCTTGTTGGACGGTAAGGTGATTCTGATCGATGAGATTTTTACACCGGATGCTTCCCGCTTCTGGGCTAAGGATAAATACGCGCTTGATATTGAAATTGATAGTATGGATAAAGAGCCTGTTCGTACGTATCTATCTGCATCTTCCTGGGACAAGAATAGTAAACCTGATCCGCTCCCACTGGAAGTAGTAGAAGAAACTACACGGCGTTATCTGGACATTTATCATCGTCTTACTGGCAAGTCTTTATAGTTCAACATAGTGTGTGCACTCATGGGAATAAATTCAGTATATATTTTTGAAGCTAAATGTACTCATTGTAGAATTTCAGTTTCAGAGGGTATGCTCATTAAAATTTAGGAGGAACTACAAGCATATGTTAAAAGCGACGGTATATGTCACCATAAAGAAAAGCGTTCTTGATCCACAAGGGGTAGCAGTACAAGGAGCACTTCATTCGGTAGGCTTCCAAGAAGTTGAAAGCTTGCGTATCGGGAAATATATGGAGCTGACTTTGGATACGGATAACCGTGCTGAAGCGGAAGTGCGTCTCAAGGAAATGTGCGAAAAGCTACTTGCCAACACGGTGATCGAGGATTACCGCTACGAATTGGAGGACTAAACGACATGAAATTTGCTGTACTTGTCTTCCCAGGCTCCAACTGTGATATTGATTGCTACAAGGCGGTAGAGGACAGTCTCGGCGAACCAGTCGATTATGTGTGGCATACAGCGACGGATTTGTCGGCGTATGATTGCATTTTGGTTCCAGGCGGATTCTCATATGGTGATTACCTGCGCTGTGGCGCGATTTCGAGATTTGCTCCTGTTATGGCGGAAGTTGCTAAAGCAGCAGAGCAAGGGAAATACGTGCTAGGCATTTGCAATGGGTTCCAAATTCTTACTGAGGCTGGTTTGCTGCCAGGTGCGCTTCGCCGCAACATGTCGATGAAGTTCCGCTGTCACGATACAGTGCTTAAGGTTGTTAATAATGAAACCCCATTTACTATTGACTATGCTAAAGATGAAGAAATCATTATCCCAATCGCACACGGTGAAGGCAACTACTACTGTGATGACGAGACTTTAGCAGAGCTGAAAGCTAACAATCAGATCGTGTTTACCTATAGCGATAACCCTAACGGCTCCGTAGCCGATATTGCGGGTGTTAGTAACGTACAAGGGAATGTGGTTGGCATGATGCCTCACCCTGAGCGCGCGGCTAATAGTTTACTTGGTTCAGAAGATGGCAAAAGAATGTTTACATCCATACTGAAGACTTGGAGGGATCGTCATGACGCAGCAAGTATCCGTTAAGGAACCGACCGCAGAACAGATTGCGGAGCAGAAAATTTACAGCCAGTTCGGTGTGTCGGACAGCGAATATGAGCTGATCAAGTCTTTTATGGGACGTTTGCCGAACTATACTGAAATCGGCGTATTCAGCGTAATGTGGTCGGAGCACTGTGCCTATAAGAACTCCAAACCCCTCCTGAAACGTTTCCCAATTTCCGGACCACGTGTCCTGATGGGACCTGGCGAGGGCGCAGGGATTGTAGATATCGGTGACAACCAAGCGGTTGTTTTCAAAATCGAAAGTCATAACCACCCTTCAGCGGTAGAACCTTTCCAAGGTGCGGCAACGGGTGTCGGCGGGATCATTCGTGATATTTTCTCCATGGGCTCCAGACCTATCGCAATCCTCAATTCACTACGTTTCGGGAAGCTGGAAAGTGATCGAGTGAAGTATTTGTTCGAGCATGTTGTGTCTGGTATTGCCGGTTATGGTAACTGTATCGGGATTCCAACGGTTGGCGGCGAAATCATGTTCGATGATAGCTATGACGGTAACCCGCTTGTTAACGCAATGTGTGTCGGTCTAATTGATCATGACAAAATCCAACGTGGTGTAGCTAAGGGTGTAGGCAACCCTGTCTTCTATGTAGGCCCTCCTACAGGACGTGATGGAATTCATGGTGCTACTTTTGCATCGGTAGAGCTTAGTGAGGAATCAGAAGCTAAACGTACCGCTGTACAAGTCGGCGATCCATTTATGGAAAAGCTCGTTATGGAATCTTGTCTAGAACTGATCGACAGCGGCATCGTTATCGGGATTCAGGATATGGGTGCAGCGGGTCTTACATGCTCTAGTGCGGAGATGGCAAGTAAAGCAGGCAACGGTCTGGAGCTGTATCTTGATCAGGTGCCACAACGTGAAGAGGGCATGACGCCTTACGAAATGATGCTTTCAGAATCACAAGAACGGATGTTGTTCGTCGTTGAGCCGAAGGATGAGGCCCAGGCACAAGAGATTTTTGACCGCTGGGGTGTTATCTGCTGTAAAGTCGGTAAAGTTACGGATGATGGCCGCTTGAAATTGTATCATCACGGCGAGGTTGTTGGTGACATGCCAGTAACGGCGCTCGTGGATGAGTGTCCAGTATATAACAAACCTTCTGAGGTTCCTGCTTATTATATTGCGAATGAAAAGGTAGATACCCTTCGTTATGAGGAAGTTACGGATCTGGGCGGTGCATTGCGTACAGTACTTGGATCACCAACCGTAGCAAGTAAAGCATGGGTATACAATCAATACGATTACATGGTGCGGACGAGCACAGCTGTACGTCCTGGATCTGACGCGGCTGTAGTTACCATTCATGGTACTCGTAAAGGACTTGCGATGACTACAGACTGTAATGGCCGTTATGTTCATCTTGATCCTGAAGTGGGTGGACGTATTGCAGTCAGCGAAGCGGCACGTAACATCGTTTGTTCCGGTGCTGAACCGCTGGCTATTACGGATAATCTGAACTTTGGAAATCCTGAGAAGCCTGATGTGTTCTGGCAAATGGAGCGTGCGGTTGATGGTATGGCTGAAGCATGTCGTGTGCTGGATACTCCGGTTATCGGTGGTAATGTCAGTCTTTATAACGAAAATACTACGGGTTCCATCTATCCAACGCCGGTTGTCGGCATGGTTGGTTTAGTAGCGGACACGGATCATATTACGACTCAAGGGTTCAAGCAAGAAGGCGATTCCATCCTTCTGCTGGGAGTGACCAAGGCTGAGCTGGGCGGCAGTGAATTCCAATATGCTGTTCATGGTGTGACCGAAGGTCGTCCTCCGGCTTTGGATTTGGCTACTGAGAAAAAACTGCTGAACGTAGTCCTTACCTCAATTCGTGGCGGTCTGGTGCGTTCCGCGCATGACTTGTCCGAAGGTGGACTTGCTGTAGCGCTTGCAGAGAGCTGTATCAGCGGTGGAATCGGAGCGAACGTTGAGCTTTCAGCTAACGGTCTTAGATCTGATGTAGCATTGTTTAGCGAAAGCCAATCACGCATTGTGCTGACAGCCGCTCCTGAACGTGCGGAAGAGCTGAAAGCAGCGATTGCAGCCAGCGGTGTTCCCGTGGAGATCATCGGAACTGTAGGTGGAGACAGACTGCGCGTAAATCTGGACGGTGTGTCCGCACTAGATGAAGCTGTAGCAGAATTGAAATTCGTTTGGGAGGATGCTATTCCATGTCTTATGAAATAAAGACCGGGAAAGAGCAGGAGACTCCTATCCTGTGGACTGGTGACTTTTACAATGAAGGAACGGGCTCGGGAGATATTTTTGACACATTAAAAGAAGAATGCGGCGTTTTCGGGGTCTTCGGACACCCGGAAGCGGCGTCCATGTCTTATTACGGCTTACACGCCTTACAACACCGTGGAGAAGAAAGTGCGGGAATCTGCGTAGCAGACGGTCGCGATTTCAACTATCACCGCGGGATGGGGTTAGTAAAAGAAGTATTCGACAAGGACAAAATTGCCTCATTGGTTGGAGATATGTCCATTGGGCATGTACGTTATTCCACTAGTGGAGACAGTCGCTTAACCAATGCGCAGCCACTGGTATTTAAATATCGTGACGGCGATTTGGCGATTGCTACGAACGGCAACATAGTAAATGAACCGTTGATCCGCAAACAGCTGGAGCAAAGCGGATCGATCTTTCAAACTACGAGTGATACAGAAGTGCTGGCGCATCTGATTGCCCGTTCGCCAAAGGATTTTGTTGAAGCGGCAAAAGATGCGCTGCAGCAGCTCGTTGGCGGGTTTGCTTTTCTGCTTATGACAAATGATAAGTTAATTGTCGCTTCAGATTCCCATGGCTTGCGTCCGCTAGTGATGGGACGGATTGGTGAAGCTTATATTTTTGCTTCCGAGTCCTGCGCATTAGAGGTCATTGGGGCACAGCTGGTTCGAGATATTGAGCCGGGCGAACTGCTTGTCCTCGACAAAAACGGCCTCTTAGAGGACCGTTTTACCGAACCCAAACGTAAAGCGCTGTGCGCGATGGAGTATATTTACTTCTCACGCCCAGACAGTGATATGAACGGCTCTAACCTGCACTCCGCCCGTAAGCGGATGGGTAGCCGCATGGCACTGGAAGCTTTTGTCGATGCTGATCTCGTAACCGGTGTGCCGGATTCCAGTATTTCAGCAGCCATCGGGTATGCCGAGCAAACGGGAATTCCTTATGAGCTTGGGCTCATTAAGAATAAGTACACTGGACGGACCTTCATCCAGCCGAGCCAAGAACTGCGTGAGCAAGGTGTGAAGATGAAGCTGAGCGCCGTGCGCAGCGTAGTTGATGGCAAACGTGTCGTTATGATCGATGATTCTATCGTTCGTGGCACGACCTCACGCCGAATCGTCAATCTGCTTAGGGAAGCGGGAGCTGTTGAAGTGCATGTGCGGATTACTTCGCCACCGTTCAAGAATCCTTGCTTCTACGGCATTGATACACCAGACCGCCGCGACCTCATCGCGTCCTACAAGACCATTGAGGAAATGTGCGAAGAGATCAACGCCGATTCCTTGGCATTTTTGTCGCCGGAAGGCTTAATCTCTTCCATTGGTGGACACAACAAAGACGACTACAAAGGCGGACTTTGCCTTTCTTGCTTTGATAATGATTACCCGACGCAGGTGGATTTTGGCGGGGCAGAGAAAGATGGCTGCTCGTGTTGACATCCCCCTAAGTCCCCCTTTCAAAGGGGGATTCCGAAGGGCTCTGCCCTCCGGCCACCCGAAAGCTCGGCGGTAGGAGTTAGGTTATAACTTGCTAAGAAGACTTGGGTACGAGTGCTCGCTTTGTCCCTGTGTGCTGCGCACGGACGGGACACGCTTTACGGCGCTCCGCCCCCCGGCTGCATCCGCCGCCGGGACTGGCTCGCCAAGCTTCCCTCTGTTTGCTTCGCAAATACGAGGGCCGCTTGTCTCGCTAAGGTGGCGCTCGGTTGCACCCTAAGCGCCAAGAGCAGCTTCCCAAGCTGGTTCCTGTTTGCTGCGCAAATGCGGTACTCGCTTGTTTCGCTTAAGAAGGTGCATGGCGCAGCTCATGCACCGAGGTCTTGAGGTCCGTGTGCAAGGCGCGCACTGCGGCTTGCAGTAGGGACAAACCGGTGGTTGGAGGGAGTTATGGAGAGGAAGTTTGGAACTGTAGAAGCGTAGCGTTCGCCTTTATGGTTGGATTTCTACCGCGAAGAGCGGTTCGAATCAGGAAATCCAACCATAACAGCGATCGGAAGTCCAAACATTCCTCGCAGTAACTCCCCTACAATCACCCAAAAGCCGAATGCGCCCAAACGCGCTCTAAACTATTAAAAGATGAGGTGTCCAATAGTGTCGGAAGCTTATAAAAACGCCGGAGTGGATATTGCCGCTGGTAATGAAGCGGTAGAACGCATGAAAAAGCACGTAAAACGTACTTACCGTCCAGAAGTAATGACGGATCTTGGTGGGTTCGGAGCGCTGTTTGGCCTCAATAAAGATAAATATGAAGAGCCAGTGCTTGTATCGGGAACCGATGGTGTAGGCACAAAGCTCAAAATCGCGTTCAC
The DNA here is from genome assembly GCF_037975345.1 of Paenibacillus sp. FSL P2-0121. Taxonomy (NCBI): domain Bacteria; kingdom Bacillati; phylum Bacillota; class Bacilli; order Caryophanales; family Paenibacillaceae; genus Paenibacillus; species Paenibacillus sp. FSL P2-0121. The sequence goes on from NZ_CP150245.1 coordinate 760,621, forward strand.
GGCGGATCGCCATGACACAATTGGCATTGACGCTGTAGCTATGTGCGTGAACGACATTGTAGTGCAAGGTGCAGAGCCACTCTTTTTCCTCGACTATCTGGCTTGCGACAAAGTGGTGCCGGAGAAAATCGAAGCTATCGTAGCTGGAATCGCTGAAGGCTGTCACCAAGCGGGTTGTGCACTGATTGGCGGCGAAACGGCTGAGATGCCGGGTATGTATTCAGCAGGTGAATATGATATCGCTGGATTCACAGTGGGCGTAGCTGACAAAGCGAAGCTGGTAACAGGCGCTAACATCGCTGCTGGCGACACAGTGATTGGTCTGGCTTCCAGTGGTGTGCACAGCAATGGCTTCTCGCTGGTGCGTAAGCTTTTGCTTGAGCAAGAGGGTTATGATCTGAATGACGTGCTTCCTGAGCTTGGCGCTCCGCTCGCGGATGTGCTCCTTGCACCAACAAAGATTTATGTGAAGCCCTTGCTGGCACTGCTGGAGCAGCTTCCGGTAAAAGGTATGGCTCATATTACGGGTGGCGGATTTATCGAGAATATCCCACGCGTATTGCCTGATAATGTAGACGTGGAGATCAATTACGGATCGTGGCCGATTCTGCCAATCTTCGGATTGATGCAAGACAAAGGAAACGTAAGCAACCGTGATATGTTCACTACTTTTAATATGGGAATTGGTCTTGTTCTGGTAGTTAGCGCTGCTGATGGAGAACGCGCTCTTGAACTGCTTAAAGCTAGCGGAGAAGAGGCGTATATCATTGGTAAAGTAACAGAAGGGGAACGCAAAGTAACCTTTACTGGAGCTGAAGTGTGATGCAATCAAGTCGAATCGCTGTTTTTGCTTCGGGGCAGGGCAGCAATTTTGCAGCACTGATCGAGGCACAGAAAGCAGGTTTGCTTGGAGACGGCAGGATTGAATTGCTTGTCTCGGACAAGCCGGAAGCGCCTGTAGCACAACGTGCGGAGGATGCGGGAATTCCCGCCCTCTTGCTGCGGCCAAAAGACTTCGCCAGCCGTGAACTCTACGAAGCAGAGATTGTAGCAGAGCTTCAGCGGCGGGAAATCGGGCTGGTTGTGTTGGCAGGGTATATGCGCCTCATTACACCAGTGCTTTTAACGCCGTATGCGGGTCGGATTATTAACATTCACCCATCGCTGCTGCCTGCTTTTGCTGGAAAGGATGCGATCGGACAAGCGCTGGATTATGGCGTGAAGCTGACGGGAGTCACTGTGCATTTTGTCGATGGAGGTATGGATACCGGGCCGGTTATTGCTCAGCGTAGCGTAGTTGTGTTGGATAACGACACGGCAGATTCATTGGCGGAACGGATTCATAAGGTTGAGTATGAGTTGTATCCTGAAGTGGTTGGCGCTTTTGCCAGCGGGAAAGTGGAACTGAGTGGAAGAAAGACGATTATCCGCGAAAAGTAAGCCACACTGTAGCCATTCGAAGTTTTGGATCGACATTTGGTGACAGGCGGAGAGATTTCAGGGTATTTCTCGGGAAATATTGCATAAGCGGCATTATGTGTCGTGTAGTAGGTAATAGAGTCAGATTCTTTCTTATAGTAATTTCCCAAGCTTTTAGATGTCATCACATTAAATCGCACGTACAACCCGAAGGAGGACTATTCAAAGTGAGTATCAAAAGAGCGCTAGTTAGCGTATCGGATAAACAAGGTATCGTGGATTTTTGCCGCGAGTTGTCTGCATTAGGCGTAGAGATTATTTCCACAGGTGGAACAAGCACGCTTTTGGCTAAGGAAGGTGTTCCAGTCATCGGTATTTCCGATGTTACAGGATTCCCGGAAATCATGGATGGACGTGTCAAAACCTTGCACCCGGCTGTACACAGCGGATTGCTAGCGGTTCGTGACAATGAGGAACACACGCGTCAAATGAAAGAGCTTGGTCTGGACTACATTGATCTGGTAGTAGTAAATCTGTATCCGTTCGCGGAAACCATTGCTAAAACGGATGTATCGTATGAAGAAGCCATCGAGAATATCGATATCGGCGGACCGACGATGCTGCGTTCTGCGGCGAAGAACCATGCTTTTGTAAGTGTAGTGGTAGATGCTAACGACTATGCTACAGTGCTTGAAGAGGTTCGCGCAGGTGGAGATACAACGCTGGAAACACGCAAACGTCTTGCGGCAAAAGTGTTCCGTCATACGGCGGCTTACGATGCCTTAATTTCCGATTATTTGGCTAATGTTACTGGCGAACCGCTTCCTGAGCGCTACACCGTGACTTATGAGAAAATTCAGGATCTGCGCTATGGCGAGAATCCGCATCAAAAAGCGGCTTTCTATCGCAAGCCTTTGGCTGCGGGGGATACTCTTACAGCAGCTGAGCAATTGCATGGCAAAGAATTATCCTACAACAATATCAACGATGCTAACGCAGCGCTGCAAATCGTGAAAGAATTTGAAGAACCTGCTGTCGTAGCCATTAAACATATGAATCCTTGTGGTGTAGGTGTCGGTGAAAGTGTATACGAAGCTTATCAAAAAGCTTACAACGCAGACCCAACCTCTATCTTTGGCGGAATTGTAGCCGCTAACCGGATTATCGACGCGGACACTGCTACTCTGCTAAAAGAGATTTTCCTCGAAATCGTATTGGCGCCAGGCTTTACGGAAGAAGCACTGGAAATCCTTACGAAGAAAAAGAACCTGCGTCTGCTCAAAATCGGCAATCTCAGCACGGCTAACGCGCGTAAGAGCAGCTTCGTAGTTACCTCTATTGATGGAGGAATGGTTGTACAGGAGAGCGATGTGCATTCTGTGAACCCGGATGATCTGCAAGTTGTTACGGACCGTAAGCCAACCGAAGAAGAATTGAAACAGCTGTTGTTCGGCTGGAAGGTAGTTAAGCATGTGAAATCTAATGCGATTGTATTAGCGGCGGATGATATGACAGTTGGCGTAGGTGCAGGGCAAATGAACCGCGTTGGCGCGGCAAAAATTGCGATTGAACAAGCTGGCGAGAAGTCCAAAGGATCAGTCCTTGCCTCTGACGCCTTCTTCCCAATGGGAGATACACTTGAAATGGCAGCCAAAGCAGGCATTACCGCAGTTATTCAGCCAGGCGGCTCCATTAAAGATGAAGAATCGATCAAGGTCGCGAATGAGTATGGAATTGCTATGGTCTTCACAGGCGTCCGTCATTTCAAACACTAGAACGCTGGGAGGATTTTATTCTAATGGATATTTTAGTGGTTGGCGGCGGCGGCCGGGAGCATGCGATTATTTGGAGCCTGTCCCAAAGCCCAAAGGTTGGTAAAATCTATTGCGCACCCGGCAACGCCGGGATCGCGCAGCTAGCAGAATGTGTGCCTATCGGTGTGTTTGAGTTCGACCGTCTGACGGCTTTTGCCAAAGAGAAGGAAGTAGGTCTTGTTGTAATCGGACCGGATGATCCGTTAGCAGGGGGCATTGTGGATGCTTTTGAAGCACAGGCTATTCCTGTGTTTGGTCCGCGCAAGAATGCAGCTGAGATCGAAGGCAGCAAAACCTTTATGAAGGATCTTTTGCACAAATATAATATTCCGACAGCAGCCTATGAAAAATTTGATGGCTATGAAGCTGCACTGGCTTACTTACGCGAGCAACCGCTGCCGATCGTAATCAAGGCAGATGGGCTTGCCGCAGGAAAAGGCGTGACCGTTGCCTATTCACGGGAAGAGGCAGAGCAGGCACTAGCTGATATTATGGTAACCAAAGTGTTTGGTGAAGCTGGCGCTCAGGTTGTCATTGAAGAGTTCCTAGCGGGTCAAGAAATGTCGATTTTGGCTTTTGTTGATGGAGAGACAGTTCGCCCGATGGCTGCCGCTCAGGATCATAAGCCCGCTTACGATGGAGATAAGGGTCCTAATACCGGTGGAATGGGTACCTATTCGCCTCTGCCGCATATCGACGAGGCGATTATCCAAGAAGCGATTGAGACCATCATTAAGCCAACAGCCAAGGCTATGGTAGCTGAAGGCCGTTCTTTCAGCGGCGTTTTGTTCGCAGGGCTGATGATTTCTCCAGAAGGTAAACCAAAGACCATCGAATTTAATGCCCGGTTTGGGGATCCGGAGACACAGGTCGTGCTGCCTAGATTGAAGAGCGACTTGTTAGAAATCTTTTTGGCAGTAACCGAGGGTAGACTTGCGGATATCGACATTGAATGGAGCGACGAAGCAGCTGTGTGCGTGGTTCTCGCTTCTGGAGGATATCCAGGCTCTTATCCTAAGGGAGTGCCGATCGAAGGGCTTGAAGACAGCCAAGGAGGGCTGATCTTCCATGCCGGTACAGCACGGGGGGCAGATGGCAGCTGGGTAACGAACGGCGGACGGGTCTTAGGCGTGGTAGGCCTGGGTGCTACGATTGCCGAAGCTCGTTCAGCAGCCTATGCTAGGGCTGAAGGAATCTCTTTTTCCGGGAAACAGAATCGCAGCGACATCGCTATGAAGGCTCTGGTATAAGGATAAAGCACTGTATCTAGCAATTTTTTGCGCTTTAAGTCCTAAAAAAGGACTGACAAGTGATAGAAGAAGTGCTATAATACTACACGTACGGGGGAAAATGTGCGGATATATACAGATAAGGGCCTTTCCGATCATGGGAAGGCCCTTTTAAATCGGAGTCCTTCAGACTTTGTGCAGTAACCTTATAAAGGATGCCTCGTGCCTGAAAATGTTGATACTTATAGTGCATACTAGCGATACGCTTATGGCGAATGGCTACTCACAGATTTAAGGGGGAATTCGTTTTGAGTAAGATTGGAAGAAATGATATGTGTCCTTGCGGAAGCGGGAAAAAATATAAGAAATGCTGCCTAGGGAAAGAAACTTCTGCAGTGGAATCCATCATGCGACTGGTAACAACGGAAGAATCCGCTGCTACTGTGGCTGTGGCCGAGAAACCAGAAGCGGCAGCAATTCCTGAAGCTAAGCTTACCCTAACTACGCTCAAAAAAAAGGTGTCACGTGATCTGAAATGGGAGCATCCGGCACATGAACAATTGGCTCTGCATCTTATTGAGACCATGAGAGACAGCTATGACCGGGAGCTAATCTGGGAAGGTCTGGTTCTATGGAATGGTTATTCCCGTCACATCAAGCCTGCAGTGAAGAAAATGGGCTCTTTCTGTGCAGCTATCGAGTTTATCTTGTCTGAGGAATATGGATTCCTTCAAACTCAAGTTGATCTAGCGATCAAACATGAGGTTACTGCACCTACCATCTCCAGAAAAGTTAAAGAGATGCTTAATTATATCGAACAGTACGGCATGGGCGGGGCAGAGGAAGAATTACTTTTGCTCAACGTTTCAGGCACTCCGAAGGATCAGGAACAGGCTTTGCTGCAAAAAGCAATGGAAACTAAAGCATCCAATCGTCGGATCCAGCTAGCAGAAGCGGCATTGGAAGTTTATCCGGACAGTCCGGACGCCTATCTCATTTTGGCTGAGGAAGCCGAGAATGAAGCAGATGCCCGTGCTTATCTGAAAGTGGGGATGGAAGCGGGTGCGCGTGAGCTTGGAGAAGCCTTTTTCACTGAGAACAAAGGACATTTCTGGGGTCTTTACGAGACACGTTCGTACATTCGAATTTGCAAAAGCTACGCTGACTCCTGCTGGTTTAGCGGAAATGCAGAAGAAGCACAAAAGACGCTGGAGCACATTCTAGAATTGAACCCAGAAGATAACACAGGTGCACGTTACCTTCTAACGGCAACGTACCTTTACACTAATAAGCTTAAGAAGACCGAGAAGGTACTGGAGAAGTTCGGCAAGGATGCAGCAGCAACAGTAGCATATGACCGTATGGTTTTAGAATATAAGAAGAACGGGATTACTTCCCAGCTCAAAATGCTCTACCGCGTGGCGAAGAATGTGAACAAGCATGTGCCGGATTATCTGTTAGGTATCAAAAGATTGCCGCATAACCTGCCTGATTTTGTAGGCGTGGGTGACGCTAACGAGGCTATCGAATATGTTATTGTACATTCACGTTTGTGGACAAGCTTACCAGACCTGGTGAAGTGGATGCTGAAGCAACAGGACTAGTAGGTTTCATAGCGTAGGGATAGCAAATATTAGTAAGAGACTATAGGGTTCCTTTAGTCTCTTTTTCTTTATCACTGATTAGGATGCTTGAAAAAATGTCCTCGGGAGAGTATGTTACAAGAAGTAGAATAACAGATAGATAGTGAGGCGAGAGGGTTATGAGAGAAGAGGAAGACCGAATCGTAGGAATGGAAGATATTGTGCGGGCTCATCACGTACTGCGTGAAGTCATAATCCGGACACCCCTACAACGTGATGCTGTGCTGTCAGCCAAGTATGATTGTGATGTGTATTTGAAGCGCGAGGATTTGCAGATTGTACGTTCTTTCAAAATCCGCGGAGCTTATAATATGATTCGTAGTTTGTCAGCAGAAGATAGAGCAAAAGGGATTGTCTGTGCGAGTGCGGGCAACCATGCACAAGGCGTAGCCTATTCCTGTAAGGCGCTTGGAATTAAAGGCAAGGTCTACATGCCAAGCACTACGCCTAACCAGAAGGTTAAGCAGGTGCGGCGGTTTGGCGGTGAGTTTGTTGAGGTCATTCTGAAGGGAGATACCTTTGATGACGCTTATGATGAAGCACTGCAAGCTTGTATAGATCATGGGATGACGTTGATCCATCCCTTTGATGAGCCACGAATCATTGCGGGCAACGGCACCATTGCAATGGAAGTGATGGAGAGTCTGGACAACCCTGCAGACTTTATGTTCGTAACCATTGGTGGAGGCGGCTTGGCAGCGGGCATAGCCACCTATGTGAAGACAGTTAGTCCTTCTACCAAGTTGATTGGTGTGGAGCCACTCGGAGCAGCTTCTATGACGGAAGCGATCAAGCTGGGAGAAGTGGTGACTCTAAAGGAAATTAATAAGTTCGTGGACGGAGCGGCTGTAAAACGTGTTGGTGGCCTGACATATGATATTTGCTCCCGTCATTTGGATGACATCGTGATGGTGCCTGAAGGTAAAGCTTGTACCACGATTCTGGAACTATATAACGAGAATGCCATAGTGGTTGAGCCAGCAGGTTCGCTGCCTATCGCAGCGCTTGATCAATATCGTGATCAAATCCGCGGCAAAACAGTTGTCTGTATCATAAGCGGCGGCAACAACGATATTGACCGGATGCAGGAGATCAAAGAGCGTTCATTGATTTACGAAGGCTTAAAACACTATTTCATGGTGAACTTCCCGCAACGTGCAGGTGCGCTGCGTGAGTTCTTGGGCGAAATCCTTGGACCTCACGATGATATTACCCGTTTCGAGTATATCAAGAAGCATGATAAAGAAAATGGTCCCGCGCTTGTGGGCATTGAATTATTGTCAACGGATGCCTACGAACCTCTCATCGAACGGATGCAGCAGAAGGGCGTCGATTATGTAGAGATCAATAAGGATTCTAATCTCTTTAACATCCTTATTTAATTCTCTCATAGACTTAATAATCTCGTTAACGAACATAAACAAGCCCGTCCCTATTCATTTCAGGGACGGGCTTTTGTGGTTTCTTTATTAGAGAGGTAACGAAGTCTTACGATATTGCTCGACCTCATCGGTCAATTTATAGCTATTATCTTTCATTAATTTCATGAAGCTATCCAGCTTTTGTAGAAATGGGCTGTTGTCATTATTTTTGGTCAGAATACTGGAGTAAGCCTTTTGCGCCTCCAAATCCATTTCCAGATTGTCATAATGGAAGAGAGGAGTGTTATTCTGGCCGTAAAACGTATTATTCACATACATAGTATACAAGGCTTTTACAGCAGAAATTCGGTTTGATTTCGGATGATTTTGAATGAATTGCTCTTGAGATAAAGCTCTGGCTGCTACCTCAGTCCAGGCGATAACTAGCCCGTTGTCCTTGGAAGAGGGCAGGTCCGATTCGGTGGCCATAATGGTAATATAAGCGCTGATATCATTGGTGACGTATAGCTTGTACTTGCGGTAAGCCCCATAATCGATCACCGGGAAAAAAGTACCCTCTGCTGTCTCCAGCTTATATCCGCTTTCGCTGGCACTTTTCAGCAGTGTACGCAGTTGGAGATCATCAGTAATAGCGGCAAGAGAAGACATGCTGGCGCCTGCTTTATAAATGGCGGTGAGCTTCCGCTGGACAGTGCTGGTACTGAATTTACTTTCCCAGGCTTGCAGCGCAGCTTTATGCAGATTCTCAAGCTTCAGCGTCATCATTGTTGCACGATACGAACCTACCGCATACATATTGGAGTTCAAATATTTTATGGCTTCGGGTAACTTGTCAGAGGTAGATAACAGCGGTAACGCAGCTTTATAGACAGCCTCTGCATGATTATTGCTAGCTGCTTGGGTTATTGCCTTAGCGCCTTCCCCATGAGGGCTGGTAGCACCTTCGGCGTGAATAGCACTGGGCACTATGCCTAGCCCTAAGGCTATAGCTAGAACGGAGTAGAGAATATAATGCTTCTTAATCATGGAAGTTTCCCCCTATCTATCGGATGGAATAAAGTTTTCAGCCTAGGTATTTATTTTTTGAAAAATATAAATTTCAGTCCCAACCCCCCAATGATGCACAGAATTAAGCTTACCCACGGGGATATTGTAATGACCGGAAATAACCGATCGAGGAACATACCGATAAATACAGCAGCTACTGCGATGCCAATATAGATGCCAAGGCTTTTTATATCAAAAGGTTTGGCACTGGGGGCATCGCTTTCCGACAAGGAAGACATCCATTTCATAATGAGTTCAATTAAGATAATGGAGCCTACTCCCACAGCGAGCAGGGTGAAAAGGCTGATCTGTCCGAACATTCCAGGTGAATCGTCAGTCCATTGGAAGAAGAGTCCACCAATTGCCAATATCCCAAAAAGACAGGTCAGAGCTGCGCAGGGAATCATCAAGTAATAGTTCCATTTACTGCGCATCGGGCGCCCGGGAACACTGTCTATGATTTCTTTAAAATAATCGTGCGGATTCTCGCCGAATACTTGCTTGGCATTTTTCCCTTTACGTTGTTCCTTCAACAGCAGCTTGGCCGCATCCAGCAAAAGTTCTTCTCCGCGCAGGGGTTCAATTCGACTGGCCCGCACCGCAAGAATCATATCTTCTAAATAGGAGCGATTGAAGGGCGTCAACTGCTCACGCAGGGCGTTATTTTCCTTAATCATATCTTTCACTTTCATAATTTGGATGTAAACCTCCAGTGTTGTTAATCGGTATAGTCTTTAACCTAGAGTATACGTTTGCATGACAGGTCTACGCAAGGACAACCATTTCTATGGCGATATGCATAATCCTTTTAGAAGAGTGAACACTGATAATGTTGTTGCTTGATCAATATAGCATTGGGAAAGGTTGGGAGCTTTATGGAACATGAGAACAAGAAAGAACAGGGAAGATCCATGGGCAACGGTTTCGAGCCTACGCCCAATAATTCAATGGGGGATTGGGGCGGCTCCGATGGATTCAGCATGTGGGATTCCGCAGAAGATGCTCCCGAGGGCTTGCTTAAGGATTGGGAAGGCAGCCATGAAACCCATGAGATGTTTAACGACAGCTACGATTGATTAACAACCCTGGTCATTCATCTCGAAAAAACAACAGAGCAGCGATCCTCCAATACTGGGGATCGCTGCTCTTTGTTTTTTGGTGGGGTTCTGAAACCCCGGGAACCCCGGGAACTCCGGAACTCCGGAATCCCGGAACCCCGGAACCCCGGAACCCCGGAACCCCGGAACCCCGGAACCCCGGAACCCCGGAACCCCGGAACCCCGGAACCCCGGAACCCCGGAACCCCGGAATCCCGGAACCCCGGAACCCCGGAACCCCGGAACCCCGGAACCCCGGAACCCCGGAACCCCAGAACCCCGGAACCCCAGAACCCCGGGAACTCCAGAGCTCCCAGACCCCCGGTTGTCGTAGCATCCACCATCTTTCGGACTCAGATGACGTTATTAGCCAAATTATCGCCTTTTCAGCACAGTTTCGGACCCCAGTGATGCTATTGCTCGAAAAGTAGCTCTTATTTGCTGTTTTACAGGGTGATAGCGACTATGGGGTCCGATAGAATTCAAAAAGTGTGCTAAATCTGCGAATAGGGTCTTCTGAGTCCTATAGAGCCTGCTGAATCCGATGGATTCAGCAGCGGGATTTCCGCGGAAGATCCCCCCGAGGGCCTGCTTAAGAATTGGCAAGGCAGCCATGAAACCCATGAAACCCATGAGATGTTTAACGACAGCTACGATTGATTAACAACCCTGGTCATTCATCTCGAAAAAACAATAGAGCAGCGATCCTCCGATACTGGGGATCGCTGCTGTGTGTTTTTTGGTGGGGTTCTCAAACCCGAACCCGAACCCAAACCCAAACCCAAACCCAAACCCAAACCCAAACCCAAACCCAAACCCAAACCCAAACCCAAACCCAAACCCAAACCCAAACCCAAACCCAAACCCAAACCCAAACCCAAACCCAAACCTCAAGCACCCCCAGACCCCCGGTTGTCGTAGCATCCATCTTTCGGACTCAGATGACGTTATTAGCCAAATTATCGCCTTTTCAGCACAGTTTCGGACCCCAGTGACGCTATTGCTCGAAAAGTAGCTCTTATTTGCTGTTTTACAGGGTGATAGCGACTATGGGGTCCGATAGAATTCAAAAAGTGTGCTAAATCTGCGAATAGGGTCTTCTGAGTCCGCTGAAGCTACTGAGTCCGCTGGAGCTACTGAGTCCGAAGGAGCTGCTGAGTCCGCTGGAGCTACTGAGTCCGAAGGAGCTACTGAGTCCGCTGGAGCTACTGAGTCCGCTGGAGCTACTGAGTCCGCTGGAGCTACTGAGTCCGCTGGAGCTACTGAGTCCGCAGAAGCTACTGAGTCCGCTGGAGCTACTGAGTCCGCTGGAGCTACTGAGTCCGCTGGAGCTACTGAGTCCGCTGGAGCTACTGAGTCCGATGAGCAGCCGAGTCTGCTGGAGCTACTGAATCCGATAGAGCTGCTGAATCCCGGATTGGCGGTTCCAATCCACTCGACGTGGGTGCCCCAGAGCATCCTCATGACTTACAGGACACCCTGTTTGTCGCGCAGACTCTAATGCCCAAATACTCCGTGCGTTTATTAAGAATTGTCCCCTTGCTGTTGACAATATGAACGAAATCTTTATAATTAGATTATAATTCATACTAAGTTAATCGGAATTCTAATAAATTAAAATAAATTAAATTATAAATATAAATATAAATATAATTATAGGAGGATGCGGCAATGGAACGGAATATTGTAATCCGGCATAACGGAGAAGAATTGACGGCGAGCATACATTACCCGAACAAAGAGAAGGGAACCTCTTCGCGTTGCAAGGATAGACTGCCATTAGCCGTGATCTGCCACGGATTTGTGGGGAATCGGATTGGCGTAGACCGGATTTTTGTGAAGGCGGCTCGTGAGCTGGCACAAGAGGGATATATGGTTATTCGTTTTGATTATGTGGGCTGCGGCGAGAGCAGCGGGAATTATGGCGGCGAAGATATGGAATCGATGATCGCTCAGACTAGAGCGGTGCTTGATTACGGAATTAGCTCTGCTGATGTGGACCCACAGCGCGTGACGCTGATTGGCCATAGCCTGGGTGGCGCGGTGGCGCTGCTGACAAGTATTCGCGATCGCCGCGTGAAGAATCTCGTGTTATGGGCCTCTGTTGGTTATCCTTTCAATGATATTGTGAAAATTGTAGGGCGGGAGGCGTATGATCGTGCTGTGAAGAATGGATCAGCCGATTATGTGGGCTACTCGTTTACGCCGGTATATTTTAATTCTTTGGCGGCTTTTCAGCCCTTCCAAGAAGCGAGCAAATTTAGCGGCGATGTACTGGTCATTCATGGCACCTCTGATGATGTCATTCCGGTGGATTACGCTTTTCTTTATCAGAAGCTGTTCTGGACACGTCCCGAAGGACGTTGCGATAAAGAGATCATTTTTCAAGGGGATCACACCTTTTCTTCTGGACCGGCGCAGCAGCAGCTGCTTAAGCGGACTATAGAATGGATGAACGAACAAGAGCATCTGCAGACAGAGTGGCAGAATTGGATGATTTAGGAGAAGGTTTTTATTCGCATTAACTTGCAATAAGCGGTAAAATAAAGATGCACACCATATACTGGGTTATGGAGGTTGGCATCCTATGAAATTACCGTCATTTTTTATTGCGCACGGTTCTCCGCTCCTCGCACTGGAGGATAACGAGTATACCCGTTTTCTGGAGCGGCTTGGTCAAGAACTTGAAGCGCCACGCGGTATAGTAGTTTTCTCAGCGCATTGGGATAGCCCTGAACAGCTACTTACCGTTGATGAACTGCACGAGACACAGCATGACTTCTACGGATTCCCTGAAGAAGTTTACACGCTGACCTATCCGGCCCCGGGCGATCCGGCCCTAACAAGACGGATTTCTGAGCTCTTCAAGGATAACAATCTATCACATCAGCCCGTTCTGGGGCGAGGACTCGATCATGGAGTCTGGGTGATACTGAAAAAAATGTTCCCGAACGCCGACATTCCGGTAGTTGCTTTATCCGTCGATTCCCTGCGCTCTCCCAAGGAGCAGTACAATATCGGGCGGATGTTAGCACCGCTTCGTGACGAAGGCATACTGCTGATTGGAAGCGGTGGACTTGTTCACAACTTGCGGATGCTAAGTGAAAGTGAGCAGCCTGAGGATTGGGCACTTGAATTCGATGCCTGGATTGCCAAGGGACTAGAAGCCTGGGATTTGCCTTCACTTTTTGCGTATGAGAAAAAAGCTCCACATGTACGCGATGCGGTTCCTTCTTATGGAAGAGAGCATTTTGCACCTCTCTTTTACGCGATGGGAACAGCGGATGGCAGCAGGAAGGCAGAGCGGATTTTTCAGGCTTATCAGTATGGGACATTAAGTCTTAATTGCTGGAAGCTAGACTAACTGAATGAATAAGAGACCCGCAGGGTGCAGCCCCAATGGCTGTACCCTTTTTTTAATATGAGAATTTATCTATTCCATGCTATAAAATTTCCTTATGCTCGCTATGAAAAAAGGGAGAAGGTGATCAAGACAAATGGGACTGACTGTGATTAAATGGAAGGAATCAGTGAGTTTCATAAAACGTTTAGGAGGAACTACAAGCTTATGAAAGTAAATTGCTCTTCTTCCCGTCTGTTATCTGCCATTGTATTGACCACCCTATTGCTCTCCGCTTGCGGAACACAGAGTGCAAATAATGAGATCACCCCGACACAGCAGCCTACCGCAGAGCCCACGCCTATCGAAACGATTCAACCCTCACCTACTATTGATCCCGCTGCTGAGCTCGTATCCGGATTAACAGGTCTTCCAGTTTCTGAAGACAGTCTTCCACGTCCCTTGGCCGTAATGATAAATAATGCTCCTGCCGCCCGGCCGCAATCGGGGGTTAGTGAAGCAGATATTTTGTATGAGATTCTTGCCGAAGGTGGCATTACGCGTTTGATTGGTATTTTTCAGAGCCATACAGGTGTGGTGAAAATCGGACCGATTCGCAGCATCCGCCCCTATCTGCTGGATATTGGCGAGAGCTACGGTGGTGTGACGGTGCATGCAGGAGGAAGTCCGGCAGCTTACGCCATTTTGCAAAAAGAGAAAAAAGAAGATATGGACGAGATCGGCCGTGCCGGAGCTTATTTTTGGCGGGATAAAGCGCGAAAAGCACCTCATAACCTGTACAGCAACGCAGCCAAACTGCGGGAAGGTGCCGAGAAGCTTGGGTTTGCGCAAAGTGTGAAGGTACCCGGGTATCTTTTTAACAATCCAGATTACATACCGGCGGACGGAGAGAAAGCCGCTGAATTTAGCATAAACTATCTGCTCAAAAGTTATAAAGTTGACTATAAATATGATCCTAAACGTCAGACCTATCAGCGTTATGTGAATGACAAACCTCATTTGGATCTAAATAACGATAATCCGGTGGAAGCGGCCAATGTGATGGTTATTGGAGCCGATCATAAAGTGCTTGATGATGTCGGAAGACTTCAGATTGATGTGGAGCTTGGCGGGGAAGCGTTGCTTTTTCAGCGGGGACAGGTCACCAAAGGCAGATGGTCGCGTGAACCAGGGGATGTGATCCGCTTTGTGAGGGATGGAAAAGAAGAGCTGATGTATCCAGGAATTACCCATATTTTGGTGGTCCCTAATGCACCTTCATTTAGCAGTCATGTGGTATATGGCGGGGCGGATGGTACAACATAAGAAAGTCGGAATATCCAGTGTTATACAGATTTGTGTTCGGAATAATGGGTATGTGTTAATAGAGTGTAAAAAAGTTCATTTCTATAGCTTCTATACCTTGTACGGATATGATAAGATAACAAGGGTTGTCATTCATTTTCATGCTTTTTACATATGAGTGGCTCTGTATTCACGGTAATTTTATGTAAAGGGGTTTAAAACAATGAAGTTGAGAAAAAAGGACATATTCTTTGAGACGCTGGAAAATATGGCCGATACTATTGTCCAAGCTGCAGATTATTTTGCTCAGAATATCACTGATCTCCGGAATAATGTCGATAATTTCGCTGCAGAGATGAAAAAGTACGAATCCCAATGTGATACTTACACGCACACCGTCATCAAAGAATTGAACAAGACGTTTATTACGCCGCTTGAACGTGACGACATTATGGACTTGATCACAAGCATGGATGATGTCATCGATGGTCTGGAGGCATCCGCCTCACGTTTCTATATGTACAACCTTCTTGACCCGGATGAATACATTGTGCAATTCGCCGAAATTCTTCGCCAGTGTGCTTATGAAATCCAAAAAGCGGTTCATTTGCTCTCCCAGAAGAAGCTGCTTGCGATTCGTGAATATACAATCCGTCTAAATGACCTTGAGAATCAAGGGGACGAAGTGCTGCGTATTTGTACTAAGGTCCTGTTCGAAACTGTAAAAGACCCGATTGAGCTGATTAAACGCAAGGAACTGTATGAGCGGCTCGAGACCACTACAGACAAATGTGAAGATGTAGCCAACATGTTGGAATCGATCATCATGCGCAACTCATAAGGGGTACTAGAATATGGAAACATCTATATGGATTCTTGGAATTGTTATATTTCTCGCGCTTGCGTTTGACTTTATCAATGGATTCCATGATACGGCCAACGCAATTGCTACCTCTGTCTCAACACGTGCCTTAAAACCGCGAACAGCAATTATTATGGCAGCACTGATGAACTTTGTTGGGGCCTTGATGTTTACAGGTGTGGCCAAAAAAATCGGCGGAAGTATCACCGACCCGACCTTGCTTGAAAATGGGTTGGATATCATAATAGCCACGCTGATTGCTTCGATTATTTGGAATTTGATTACTTGGTGGCTCGGAATTCCATCCTCATCGTCTCATGCACTGATCGGCGCTTTAGCGGGTGCAGTATACGTGGGGGCAGGCTCAGCACACATCAATTGGGGCGGGTTTGTGGAAATTGTCGAAGGACTGATTTTCTCCCCAATCATTGCGTTTGTTATTGGTTATATTATCATGACCATCCTGAAATGGATCTTTGCTAAGCGTAGTCCACATACGGTCAACAAGGGCTTCCGCTCTATGCAGGTCCTTACGGCAGCGTTACAGTCGTTCACACATGGTACGAATGATGCGCAAAAAGCGATGGGGATCATTACTTTTGCACTCGTTACCTCAGGACGTCAAGAAACTATGGATGTTATCCCTTTGTGGGTTAAGATAGCTGCAGCTACGGCTATGGCGCTCGGTACCTCCATCGGTGGTTGGAAGATTATTAAGACTATGGGTACGAAGATTTTCAAAATCGAACCTATTAACGGTTTCGCGGCTGATATTTCCGCGGCATCTGTTATTTTCTCAGCAACGCTGCTGCATTTGCCAGTAAGCTCAACGCATGCGATCACATCAGCGATCCTTGGGGTAGGCTCTGCCAAACGTTTCTCTGCAGTGAAATGGGGAGTAGCCGGACGTATTGTGGTCACTTGGTTCATCACGATTCCAATCAGTGCGGTATTAGCAGGTCTGATTTTCAAAATCATTTTTTAAACACCCTTTAATAAAGATGTCAGTTAGCCATTGGGCTGCGGACATCTTTTTTTGTTGTTTGGACATGAGGAGAGTGAAGAATATACGGTATAAATCCCGTAGAAATGACGAAGTTTGGCGCTGGAGGGGGAATGTACGGTATAAATCCCGTAGAAGTGACGAAGTTTGGCGTCGGAGGGGGAATGTACGGTATAAATCCCGTAGAAGTGACGAAGTTTGGCGATGGATGGGGAATGTACGGTATAAATCCCGTAGAAATGACGGAGTTTAGAGCTGGAGGGGGAATGTACGGTATAAATCCCGTAGAAGTGACGAAGTTTGGCGTCGGAGGGGGAATGTACAGTATAAATCCCGCTGAATTTACGAAATTCGGGGTGGGGACAAAAAGAAGAGCATAATTGCCCTAGAATTAGGGACACTTCGTCGAAGAAGCGGAAATAAAGGCATAAATGCCTTAGAATGGGTGAACTAGCGTCGAAGAAGCAAAAAGAAAGACATAAATGCCTTAGAATTAGTGGAATAGCGTCGAAGAAGCAGAAATAAGGGCATAAATGCCCTACAATTCGTGGAATAGCGTCGAAGAAGCAGAAATAAAGGCATAAATGTCTTAGAATGACGTAACCTGACTTGAATGAAGGTGGACCAGCCCAAAATAACTAAGCCCAGTCCAATTTACCTTATTTCAGCAGAATCCAGCGCACCGAAGTCCAGCCCTGCACAAAGTAACCTAGCCCAAAATAACTCAACTCAGTCCAATTTACCTTATTTCAGCAGAATCCAGCGCACCGAAGTCCAGCCCTGCATAAAGTAACCTAGCCCAAATTAACTCAGCCCAGTCCGACGTAATACATTTCAACGGAATCCAGTGCACCCAACCCAACCCAACCCAACCCAACCCAACCCAACCCAACCCAACCCAACCCAACCCAACCCAACCCAACCCAACCCAACCCAACCCAACCCAACCCAACCCAACCCAACCCAACCCAACCCAACCCAACCCAACCCAACCCAACCCAACCCAACCCAACCCAACCCAACCCAACCCAACCCAACCCAACCCAACCCTATTCTCTTTCTCCCTGCTTTTTCTGCCGTCCATGAGCATCACTATATTCACAATTCCCACTTGCACTCAACTTTACAGTCAAGAATTGCATCCCTATCCCACGGTCACTATCAGCCCAAAGTAAAACATATGTTACTTACGGTAAATGAACGCGAGGCGAGGGACTCAACCTTTTGCGAAATCAAGGTCAGTCTGCTTACGATCGAAGGGTTGTTTACTATCCCTTATGAGCACCTTTTCACCAACTAATTAGTAAAAATAGCGATAGTAATTCACAGCTATGAATTCATCTCACTCATAAACCCGATACCGACAGCAGAGAATAAGGACAGCTCGCCCCCCGCACAACCAACCTTACACAAATGAATCGAGCATTAACGAACGACGAAGCACCAAATGTTTCTTAGTCTAGCTTGAGCGGTGCTGCTGGCTATGTTTTTTGCTTTTTGGAAGAGTTGTCTTCTTGCTGTACAATAGAGGCGTGGAAGAAGATGAAGCGGAGGAACATTTATGATACGTACACTTGTTGTCACACATAAAGGTGAGGTGCTGACAGAGATCCCTCTGCAAAATATCCGGCTGGAGGATTATGCTTGGATATGGGCAGATTTTGCTACGCCTACGCCAGAAGAAACGCTTTTGCTGGATCAATATTTTCATTTTCACCCCTTGGCGATAGAGGACTGTATGCATGTATTGCAGCGGCCGAAGCTGGATCATTATGAGAATGTGCAGTTTTTTGTGCTGCATGCGCTGAATGAGCGGACGTTGGATGCTGAGGAGGTTGACCTATTTTTAAGCGCGAACTTTCTTGTCTCCTATCACCATCAGGAAAAAGCAGAGATGAATGAAGCGTGGGAACAGGTGAAGAGCGAAATACATAGTCGAAAAGGCTGGTCGGGTGGGCCGATGGCAGCTGCATATACGGTGATGGACAAGCTGGTGGACAAGTATTTTCCATGTCTCTACAGTTTAGAGGACGAGCTTGCGGATCTGGAGAGCAGCGGCAGCAGTGAGTCAGTTGAGGAATTGATGAGCCAGGTGTTTGGCGTGCGCGGAAGGCTGCTCAAAATGCGGCGGACGATTGTGCCGATGCGCGACTTGATGTACCGGATCGTGAATTCACAGCATGTCCAGAGCAATGGCGAGGAACGGATTTATTTTGGCGATATTTATGACCATCTGCTAAAACTCTCCGATATGATTGAGGCTGATCGGGAAATGACAGCGGATTTGCGTGACAGCTACATTTCACTCAATTCCAACCGGATGAATTCGATTATGAAAACACTAACGGTAATCACCACCGTATTCATGCCGCTGACGCTTATCGCCGGGATCTACGGGATGAACTTTGTGAAGATGCCTGAACTAGAGTGGAAGTATGGTTATTTTGGTGTGCTGCTGTTTATGCTGGTAGTTGGTTTTGGGATGTTCCGGTGGTTTCGACGGAGTGGCTGGTTTAAGTAAAAATAGAGCAGAAGCGCTAACAGCAAATCTCTTTCCTGCGAGAATTGCTGTTTTTCTGATACATAGCTAGAAAACGTCACCGCTATTTGCGGCGACGTTTTCCGGTGGAAGAAGTAGAGCGCCGGCGAGTAGTTGTAGTAGATTTGCGACGGGGTGAGGTGGAGCGCTTTTTTTTGCGGCGATTAGGACTGTACAGGGCAGCATCCTCTTCGGCGGCTAGTGCGCCTGCTGCGCCTTTGTTTTTACCGAAGCTACCCATGAACAGCTTAACCATTGGAGCCATCTGCTGGAAGCCGGACATCACCTTTTGTACTTTACCCATAGAGTTTACGATCCCGTCAATGCCGCCCATACGATCGATGATGCCTTTGATTTGCTCCATATTCCCACCAATTCCGCCACCGCCGCCTAAGCCGCTGAGCAGTCCGGCAAGCCCGCCGCTTGCCTTTGTTGCAGCTTCAGCTGCAGGGAGCGCTAGCGCAGTTTCGGTGGCAGCTTCTGCTCCTAAAGCAGGAAGGATTCCGGTCTCACCTGGGAGAGCTGAGGGCGCATATGAACTGAGGCCGGGGTAGGCAGAGGCATTATACGAATCGCTCAGTGAACGCTGATTCCGGCGGGAATGATTATAGTAATGATCAGGCATAATATCACATTCCTTTGTTAGTGGTCTGCTATACTGTATGTCATGGGCGAACATACGGTATAGACGAATGCCCGGGTAATAGGGATAGGAGCGGAAAAGGGCGTATGCCTATAAACAGGTTAAAGTAGTGAAGAAACCGTGTACGAGCTTGATTTTCGGCGCTTTTGTAGTACTATAGTGTAGGCGATAATTCTTATGTAGAGAAAAATACTTGTATTGGGGTACATAAATGGTGTGCGCGTGGGGTGGACGTTTGTCCATCATTTTCGTTCTTTACAGCGTGAAATCGTTAATGCTTGAAAAATGCGCTCCAGTGCAATATAGTAAAGGCAGGATAGTGACATTAGGTTGATGTTTCCGGAGCTAGTTTTGTACGGAGCTTAATCAGAGAAACTAATGCTGATAGAACTTTTAGGGGATGAAAAATTGATGCAACTTAAGAAGTTAAATGATAAAAGTATAGACCAATTATTTGAAGCCATTTTAACATTAAAGAATATGGAAGAATGTTATGTTTTCTTTGATGATTTGTGCACCGTGAACGAGATTCAATCGCTGTCGCAACGACTGGAAGTAGCACGTATGCTCGGCAAAGGCTCGACCTACAATCAGATCGAAGCAGAGACAGGAGCAAGTACAGCTACTATTTCCCGTGTAAAACGTTGCCTGAACTACGGAAATGATGGTTATAAATTAACGCTGGAACGTTTGGGACGCTAATTTATGGTACCGGGCGTACTTATTATCAGTCACGGCTCCCGCGACGAGGTTTGGGTGTCGATTGTGGAAGAGGCCGTAAGCGAATTATCGCTAGATGAAGAGATGCCAGTGGTGGTCTCTTTTTTAGAGCTGGTAGAGGGCCGTCTGATTCAAGATGGAATAAATGAACTGGAACATGCAGGGGTCACAGATATAATTGTGATCCCATTGTTCGTTTCCTCGGGAAGCACACATGTCGATGAAATAGAATATGCACTAGGGGCTAAACCTGAGCCTGAACGTGAGACCGACTTAGAGCCGTTCCACGTGAAGGCTAAGGTTCACTATGGTTATCCTGTCGACGATGACCCGGACATCGCTGTGATGATCTGGGACAAGCTCCGTAAGCTGTCTACGGAACCTGAACGTGAGACGATTCTGTTGGTAGGTCACGGCAGCATTTATGATGGCTTCCGCCAGCGTTGGCAGCAGGGCATCTCTTCACTGGCAGGACGTGTACGTGAGGTGAGCGGCGTAGCGGCGGCCGATTATGGTCTGCTGAATCCGGACAGTGTAAGAAGCAAAGTGGAGTATTGGCAGGAGCAGGGTCACGAGGTATTGGTGGCGCCGCTTTTTTTGAGTGAAGGTTATTTCACTAAACATGTGGTTCCGAACAGACTTAAAGGGTTAACCTATAAGTATTCTGGCCAGACGCTTTTGCCGCACCCGCTACTTGCGCATTGGATTGAGAGACAGGTAGAGACACTCCTCGAACAGATTCGAAAAAAGAGTTAAAAAGTTTCCTTTTTAGCCCACTTAATCATGAAAAATAGTGCCCATTTCCGTGGATAATACGGGATTTGCTGCATAGACATATATATAGTTATTTTTGCCTAATAAGGTGTCGTGAATTGTTGTATAATGGAATATTTACGATAAATGTCCTCTGACATTGATTGTAGTGGTCCGAATTAGGTATAATCAATTAGGTTATTCTATTATAAAAAACAGGTGGCGTTCCGGTAATGAAAACTGCGAGATTGATTTATAATCCCACTTCTGGACGGGAAGAAATGAAGAAGCGGCTCGCCGACATTTTGGACCGGCTGGATACGGGTGGCATTGAAGCCTCCTGCCATGCAACGACCGGAGAAGGCGATGCTATGTTAGCTGCTGCGGATGCAGTAGAGCGCGGTTATGATCTAATCATAGCAGCCGGTGGGGATGGCACTTTAAATGAGGTTATCAATGGTATGGCGGAGAAACCTAATCTCCCCCCGCTTGGCGTGTTGCCACTTGGGACTACCAATGATTTTGCACGTGCGATGGGGATCCCGAAGAATTGGGAAGATTCCGTTGATTTGATCCTTCGTCAAGAGTCGCGTCCGATTGATATCGGTAAAGCCAATGATCGTTATTTCATTAATATAGCAGGCGGTGGCAGTCTAACCGAACTGACCTATGAAGTTCCAAGTAAGCTGAAGACCATGATAGGGCAGCTTGCGTACTATTTAAAAGGTATTGAAAAAATGGTCAGCCTATCTCCTCAGGAACTAATCATTCGTGCCAATGGGCAGGAGGTTATTCATGATGAGTTTATGCTGTTCCTGATTGCAAATACGAATTCTGTTGGCGGCTTTGAAAAGCTTGCTCCCGGCGCTCGAATCGATGACGGTCTGTTAGATGTTATTGCGGTTAAAAAATGCAACTTGGCAGAGTTTGTCCGTTTGGTTAGATTGGCCCTTCGTGGCGAGCATTTGCAGGATAAAAAGGTTGTGTATTTCCGTACGGATGCAATGGATGTAATCTCTCCAGGGCATGTCCAATTGAACTTGGATGGAGAACTTGGCGGAGAGCTGCCGGGTCGTTTTCGGATTTTGCCGCAGCATCTGCGGATTTTTGCTCAGAATAATTAGGTTGATTGAAAGCAAGAGTGTGGGATTATACAGCGATGATAATGAAAGAAGTGAACTATAAATAATGAGTAAACACCGCAGTGGACGCAGCACCAGCCGCCCAGCCGGCAAGGCGCCTGTCGCCGGACTGCCTGTGAATAAAAATGATGAGGTTATGCTCGATATTATCGGCATGACCCATGAAGGTGAAGGGGTAGGCCGCGTAGAAGGCTTTACCCTTTTTGTGCAGGGAGCCCTTCCCGGAGAGAAAGTCCGGGCAAGGGTGCTCAAGACCAAAAAGCAGTATGGCTACGCCAAGCTGCTTAATATAGTAGAAGCGAGCAGCGCCCGCATCGCAGCGCCTTGCGAGATCTATGACCAATGCGGCGGCTGCCAGCTGCAGCATATGGACTACACCGCACAACTGGCGTGGAAACGGCAGCTGGTGGTGGACAACCTGGAGCGGATTGGGAAGCTCCGGGTGGATGGTGGCGGGAACAGCGGAAAGGGCAAAGAGAGTAATGCTGGTGGAAGTCAGACGGACAGTGCCAACGATGGTGGCATCGTGGATGGTGCGACTGATGGCGCTGGAGTAGCTCATACAGATGGCATTCTTGTTCGCCCTACACTCGGCATGGACGAGCCTTGGCGTTACCGCAACAAGGCTCAGGTACCAATTGGCGTAACCGAAGGTGGCCTTGTAGGCGGTTTTTACGCACGGGGAAGTCACCGTATCATCGATATGGAGACGTGCTTAATCCAGCATGAGGATAATGATGACGTTGTGCGCAAGGTGAAAGACATCGGCAGAGAACTTGGCATCTCTGCTTATAGTGAAGAAACCGGTCGTGGCCTGCTGCGCCATGTCGTCGTGAAGAAAGCTTTCCGCACCGGTGAAATGATGGTCGTCCTCGTAACCAACGGCCGCGACATCCCACACCTGGACGCCTGGCTCGGCAGCATCCGCGAACAGCTGCGGGATGTAGTCAGCATCTGCCAGAACGTCAACACTCAGCGTACGAATGTCATCTTCGGTGGCGAAACCCGCGTCCTGTGGGGCAGAGACGTCATCTATGACTACATCGGCGATGTACAGTTCGCTATCTCAGCGCGTTCGTTCTATCAAGTGAACCCGGCACAGACTGAGGTGTTGTACGGTAAAACCGTTGAATATGCCGGACTGACTGGCAATGAAACGGTTATCGATGCCTATTGCGGCATCGGTACGATCTCCCTTTTCCTGGCGCAGCATGCGGCTAAGGTATACGGTGTCGAAATTGTACCGGAAGCTATTGAGGATGCCCGGGCGAATGCGAAGTTAAATGAGATGAAGAATGTAGTGTTCGAGGTTGGTGCCTCTGAGGATGTCATTCCGAATTGGAAAGAGCAAGGGATTACGGCGGATGTTATCGTTGTCGATCCACCGCGTAAGGGTTGCGATCCGCGGTTGTTAGAGACGATTCTGGCTATGAAGCCGGAGCGTGTGGTGTATGTGTCGTGTAATCCATCGACACTGGCAAGAGACTTGCGGGTGCTCGAAGATGGCGGATACAAGACAGTGGAGGTAACTCCGGTGGACATGTTCCCGCATACTGTGCATGTAGAGTCGGTGGCTTTGTTGGTGAAGGTTGGTACAGTGGATTGAAGTCCTTTTATTTACTTGGGTTTTCCAATGAGGTACAGATTAGAAACGTTAGTGGTACAGATGGAAGATAACAGACTTGATGTAAAATTGATGTAAAAATTCACCGAATTTCAGCGTAAATGAACAGAAGACACCAGAAAAAATGAAGTAACACCTGTCAAGTAGACAAATACAAAGCGATATTTAAGCAGCCTGATTTTGGTATTCATAAGGACTCAGGGTGCTTAGTTTCATTTGGGAACGTGTACAGATGTAAAAGCGGATGTATAGATAATAAAAGAAGTATTGACTTGAGATCCAATGTAGAAAAGTACGAATAGCTTGTCCTATTTTATTCTTTGTCCCCGTCTCCAAACATAAAGAATAAGCCCGCAGGATGGCAGCATCTTTACCGTCCAGCGGGCTTATTAGTGTTAGGAATTTAGTGACCACCGGGTAATTGACCTCTCATTCCTTCGTTACACATGTCCAAGGAGGGACCGTTCTTACTAACAGGGAGGATAGTGAAGATTAATTAAGGTGAGCCGTATCATAAGTAGGGCAAAAGAATCGGACGGAGAATCGGACGGAAATTATCTGAGTTTTGTTACCAATTCCAGAAATGTCTTTATTATCGCTGACAGAGATGTGTATTATATTTCATGGGAGAGAGAACATGAAAAGAGTATAGAACAGAAAAAAACTCCGAAAGTAGGAGTTATTCCATGTAATGAATTTTCTCGAGCAGTGCTTCTAGTTGATTAATTGTACGTATTGCTTCCTCAAAATGCAGATGGTTTCTATCTTCCGGTAACCAACCAATTAGCATTGCCCTGTAACCAGCAAGATAATGTATTAGAGCATTGTCATTATAAAAATATAAATCATCACTATTTTTCCGACGATACCGAAAAGACTCTTTATTCAAAATATCGAGTAGTTTCTTTCTTTCATCGGGTTGGTGGGTAGCGAATAAATATAAAATATTTCCAATATCTGCGCGCTTACTACGAGAAATACGTAAATTTGATCCGACAACAAATCCGTTAAGGGACATTTGATTGATCCCTTTCCGGATTTTTCGCTCATTTAAAGTAAATCCCCCATCATTAAGAATAGAGGAGAATAAGTATATCGTCGAAGCATTATGTAGAATATCATTTACAGATGAAAATAAAAGGTCATCTCCATAACGAGTATAAGTATAACCCTTTTGTTTGCAGTATTTATTGATTCTAATATCCATTCTTCTGAAAAGAATATTCGATAGTGATGGTGAACTGATTGCTCCCTGAGGTAGAACTCCATCCAGAGTGGTAAGTTCAGCAATATATTCCAGTAAAGATTCACTCTTCACTGGTTCAAGACGAAAATAAGGATTTAACATATCTAGAATGTTTTCTTTGTAGAGGCTAGAAAAAAAGTCTTTAATATCCAAGCGTAGATAATAGCGATCTTTTTCCACGTTGACTTGTCTTATATGTGGGGCTAAATAATCGCGATATGATTTTCCTGGAACAAATCCACATACATAGTCGGGAATAGGTATTTTATCCAAAAAATTATGGGTAAGCTCTGATTGTAATTTATATAATTCAGAATCTCTTCTAAGGCAATGTAGAGTTCTAAACCCGTGTGTTTTTTTTGGAATTATCTTCTCGTAGTAGTAATCGTTTTTGTTTTCTAAGCATGATTTTATTAGAGATTCCTTGGCTTTGAGAACATGACCGAAAAAAAAGCTTTCTCTAAATATCTGAATAAGAATCACCTTTCTAACTAAGAGATAGGAAAACGGGTACCTACCCAATGCCTCGCGAAGCGAACTTTAATTTTAGGCGCGATCAATATATCACCGGGACAATCCGCGATAACTAGTTTTTAAATTTATAGCACTTAACCCTTGGTTTCAACACAACAAGGAGCGGAACGCATATATACATTCACGCTTACTACCCGTCTTCCTATTTCCTTGTTAATTCTAGCATAACTGTAATAAGCTTGTATAGCTCAGGAAAACAGCTTTCAAAAAGCTCTTTACGTTCACTCTCTTGAGCCTTGTTAATAACATTTTCAAACACATCATTTATGTACGCTGTCACCCATCCACTAGTCTTTCCGTAACTATATTGATTAATTAATTTGTAAATTGTTTTTGCGGGTGCGTATTCAGGTTCTCTTGATTCTGGATATCTCTGTTTGTTGGTTAAATTATGATCTGCTTTTCCACCGTGTAACATACGGAGGATAGTGGTTTTATAGGAAGGTGTTTCTGAATAATTGTATATAGAACGTAATTGATTAAGTTTTTGGTCATCCTTCTCTGTTCGACATATATAATCCCAAACGAGTAAGTAGTTGTCGGGGTGTATTAGTAGCCCTTCGACGGTTGTGCTAACTGGGAAAACATGATGCAATATGCAATATTCTCTTATTAAATTTATGAGTTCATAAAAATATGGGCTGTCAATAATACCCCAATGAGGATGTGAGTAAAATGCACACTTCTCCAATAAACCTTCAATCTGACGTCTAGTAGTATAAGTTTGAGATTTTCTATTTGAATAGTAGAACATCTCTTTTTTATGAGCCTTCCGATCCTTGAGAGGATTTAAAACAGCTGAGTCGCTACAAGGAGTGAATCGACTAGACTTTGAATCGTATTGAATTATTTTATCCATATCAGTAAGAATAAGGTAAGGTATACTTATATTTTTTTCAACGGGATTAATAGATTTGAGTCTTACAGAGTTCCCGCTAAAAGGGAAAACGTCAATTTCCCTAAGTCCTGGGAATAGTTTAACAAGTTCAGGGTTTGAAAACAGCTCTAACTCTGTTACTCCTTCAACGAAAAGAATGGCCTTTGCAAAATAATAGCTAGCTTCCAGCTCTGTGAATGTTTGAACTTCCCTATTGTCAGTAAACCCTTTCATTTGCTGTATAGAAGTATGTCTATCTTGCATCTGTATGTGAAATAAACTACAACTATCTCCGATATTCAACATGTTCCGAATAAATCTAGGCGAATGAGTGGCGATCAAGAAACCAGTAAAACCTATATCCTTGGAAATGATTTTGCTAAGGTCATCTAAAAACCGGGGATGTAATCCCGTTTCTGGTTCATCGAGGATAATCAGCGGTTCTTTTAGTCGCAACTCCGATAGCTGAATTACCATCCTAGATAAGAGCTTAATATAATTATAAGAATTCAGTCCATCTGAAAAGTAATCCAGATCCTCGTTTTGATAACGGAATGAACGCCCTCCTAATTGAAGTTGATATAAATGAGAAAACATTAGCTTAGGCCGAAACGATCTTAGTTCTAAGTTGCCAACGTCTAGTTCATTTTCGAGTTTTTCTGCGATCTTCTTATATTGAGGTCCTAAGCATTCCTCCAACGCCTGCTTGATTTTATTTATTGGTCTGTCCTTAGTTTCTAGTGTACCGAGGTCACCGATAGTTTCCCATAACTGATCCCAATTCGTAAGGTTTATATGTCGTGCATTAACAAAATAGACAGGGAACAGATTCTTCAAGATTACACGGAATTCGTAAGGCAAACTCCAAGTTATTCCCTCACGCTTTTTTTGAGTAAGAGTTAATGGTATTAGGTCGTTCCCGTCTCGAAATAACTTGTCCATGGATAGTAGTTTTCGGAAGTAGGGCTTAAATTCATGACCATATATCCGGTTTGCACTTCGATGACTCTTAGCAATTGAACGAATCCTATGAAAATCGAACCAAATAGTGATTTTCATATCTTCAACAAATGGGTTGTGTTTATCATGCAAGTTAAGTTGAAGATTTGATTCAGTCATATTTTGATAGAAATAATTAACGGCTTTAAGTAAGTTTGATTTTCCCGAACCGTTCTCACCCAACAAACAGTTAATCCTATTCAGTGTAACCTCTATATTCCACAATGATTTACAATTATCAACCTCTATTTTACGGATAGCCAAGTGCACTCCTCCTATTTGTCTTTTTTATTATAGTAAGAAAAGAGAATATTATCTATAATATTCTAATTTGTATGGTAAAATATTACGGTACAATGAATGGAGGTTTTTATTATATGAACCATCGCTTACGCCTATTCTTTAATACAATTGCTTTATGCTTTTTTTTGTGTCCTCTTTTTTTAATTAGTCCTATGCATACACAAGCATCGACTGTAGCTACTACTGCTATTAAAAATAAAAGTGATATCGAGATTCAAAAATTAAATCAGGAAACTGAAAAGCTAAAAAATGAAAGTGAAAAACTCAAGGTGGAAACTGAAAAAATCAAACGAGAGAAGCGATCATTGTACTGGAGCCCAATATTGCAAATGATTACTTCAGTAATTGGAATATGCTCACTGCTTATAACTTATTATGCAACAAGGAATGCTCATAAGAACACAATCAATAGTCTCAATATCCAAAGTGAAAAAAATGAAAAGGATAGGATTTCGGGTATGCTGAAGGAGTTAGGAAGTGATAGTACCCCTGTAAGGCTTGGTGCAGTTCAAGCCTTGGGAGAATATGAGGTATCTATAAGATATTTAATTAATGTAATTAAATTTGACTCGATTCCTGAGGTGAGAGAAGCAGCAGCTGTTGCTCTTCAGCAGTTTCCCGAACAAGTTATTCCGTTACTTGCGGAAGAGAGCCGGCTTTTACATGACCGCCAATTAGAACTGGCAGCACGCCATTTCATTCACGAAAAAAATAGAGATATGCTAGTCAACTTCTTTAAGCTAGATGAATATGAATGGTCTAACTGGCATAAAAGTTTTTATTCTACCTTTAGAGAAGAGAAAATCAGTCAGTGGAGTTATGAACAATATGCAGAAAACATGAACGAGTATGCTGTGAAAAAGCGAGATTTACAGCGGATTGTCGAAGAGTGGTTAAAATGTCATACGGCAATTAAAGAAATAGTTCGTACTTTAGGGAAAGTACTTAGTGCACGAAAAATTAGCATGGAAAAAAATTCAAGCAATAAGCTGAACATTAACAATGCTTACTTACCTGACTTAATAATAGAACAAGGAACAATAGAAGATGTTGTCTTTAATAATTGTATTCTTTATCGTTCCAGTTTTAAAGGAACAAAGTTGAAGAATGTTCAATTCTTAAGTTGTGATCTGAGTTATATAAATTTTATAAATGCTAGTATGTTCGAGACACAAATGAATGACTGTAGAATGACTAAAACAATATTCACTAAGTCCACCCTACATACATCTCTTTTTGAGAAATGTGAGGGAATAGGAGTTCGTTTTAATGGAGCCGTATTAGAGGGTGTAGTTATTAGGAATTGTACTTGGAAAAAAAGCTTATTTTATGGGGTTAAAGCTTCTTATATGATTTTTTCAGATAATACCAAGTTTTACGATTGTACTCTTGGTGGGGAGTGGAGGGGACTGGATATTCAATTGACTGAATTTGGTGGAGGAAGATTTGATGAAATGTACGTGGAAAGATCTACATTTATTGAGTGTGCAATGAAAGGTTTGGAATGGAAAGGCGGAAAGTTCGTAGGACTATCTTGGAAAAATTGCCTAATAGAATGTACTCCGGTGACTAAAGCCTTATTAGTTGAAAAAGTCTTTTTAGATAATTGTAATTTCGGTTATCAAACGGATGAATTAAAGAAGTACCTTGAGGATGGAATTGTTCTAGTTGAAAGTCCTACTAACAAGTGGTGGTTATCAATGTTTGGTAGAAAATATTCTCCTCCAAGTTAAATTAATAGTTTTGTAAACCCACAAGAACATTTCGAAAAGGAGTGATGTTAATTGACATATTTCATGAAAATTGTACCCAATATTATTGAAAACAAAAAACTTAGAGAGCCACAAATTGAAGCCTATATTAAAATTAAAGAGTACTTTGAAAGTAATCCCAAAGGAGAGGCGTTAGTGGTATTACCTACTGGTACGGGTAAAAGTGGGCTGATTTCAATTGCTCCCTACGGAGTTTCCTATAAGAGGGTGCTTGTAATAACGCCTGGATTGGTAACGAAAAAGAGCGTGGTCAAAACACTGCACCCGTTAGAGGATAACTTTTGGTTGAACCAGGATGTGATATTTTCACCGGAAGATATGCCTGTAGTGGAAGAATATGAAGCTGATATGTTACTATCCAGCTTAGAAAAATGTAATTTTGTTATTACAAATGTACATAAATTAAATAAAGCTAATCAAAAATCTTTATTAAATACTGTGCCTAGAGATTTTTTTGATTTGGTTATTATTGATGAAGCGCACCATTCTGTAGCAAATACGTGGGTAGAAGCTTTGGAATACTTTTCTGAGGCAAAAAAACTACACGTTACGGGAACGCCATATAGAGGAGACCATCAAGAACTGCCCGGTGAAGAAATACACAATACATCTTTATCTGAAGTTATGGCACTAAAGTATGTCAAGTGGCTAAGAAAGGCTACCATTAACAATGGAAACTTGTATTTCTCTATTCCCGGCGACTCAAAGAAGTACAGTAAGGATGAAGTTCTCGAAATAAAAGAAAAGGAGTGGGTTGAAAAATCCATTGCTCTTTCGGAAGAATGTTCAATAGATGTAATAGATGAAAGTATTAAACAGTTAAAAATAATAAAAGAAGCTTCTCCAAATGTTCCACATAAAATTCTTGCCGTAGCATGTAGCATTAAACATGCAAAAGATGTTGCACATTGGTATAAGGATAAAGGCTCGACAGTCAGAATTGTTCACAGTGGAATGAAACCTGATGAACTTGAACAAGCATTTATGGATATTGAGGATCATAACTGTGAGGTTGTCGTTTCAGTTAATATGTTAATGGAAGGGTATGATCATAAGTATTTGACAGTACTTTCTTTATTCAGACCATATCGTAGTTTAAATGCATTTGCTCAAGTTATTGGTAGAGTTTTGAGAGCTATTCCTAATGAGGAGATAACAGATTTCGCAATTGATAATAATGCAGTGGTTATATTCCACGAAGAAATAGGCCTGAATTTAATGTGGGAGATTTTCTCAAAAGAAGTAGAGAAAAGCAAAAAAATTCCAGTAAGAGAATATGCAATCTCAGATAGAGAATATGAGAAACGAGAAATTGTTTATGCCTCTATTGAAAAGGATCAGTATTTTATAAGTGATAAGGATTCCTACCTTTCTGGCCTTGATTTCAACGAAATGTTTGAACAAGCAAGATTTCAAATTGAATCAGAACTTGAGAGTAAGATTCAAAAACTTAGAGATGCAGGACTTAGCGAAGAAGACGTACTAGCAGCTAAAGAGGCAATTAAAAAGCAATCAATTACATCCAAAAAGAATGAAATTAATGAGCTTTTATTGTCAAAGAGGCCGGAATTACTCAGGAAAAAAACCCGTGGGCTTTTATATAACAATGCCAATGAGGCAGTCCAAGTTGTTCTTGAAGAAAAGGGTATAAACCCTAAAGACACCAATCTGTATTTGAAGTTCAACAAAATTATTCATAATCTAAATAGTGATTGTACCAATGATGGAATATTGGTAAGATACATTAATGCAAGATTGTATGCCAAATATGGACCTGTTAAAAAGAGAGAACCTGAGGCTTTGCTTGATTCACAGAAGTACCTTGATGTAATAATTGAGGAACTAAGGAGGATGATTTAAATGAATGTAACGATTGAAATAAAATGCAAGATTGACGAGCTAATACACTTATTACTCACTGACGGCGTACAACCTAGCGATTTGACCGATAATATTTTTTTAGATGACTATAGCAATATTTCCTATAGAAGACAAAATCAAATGATTATTGGAGAACTTGTTTTTAGGGAAGAAATGTTTAATAAATTAGTTGAAACTAAACTTAGATACTATTATAGTCTGGATAAGAAATTATTAAGAATTGATGAAGAAACCTATAAGGGAACAAACGTGATTTGGGATAGAGATACAACCGAAGCGAATATTCTCGATGAGCTACTCGTTTTATTGAACACATCATACGAGCAAGAACAAATCTCGAGGTTTTTATCGACATTACCTAGTAATCTTAAAACGAAGATTGAAAAAAAATTACATTCTTTAATAGCATAAAAGTAAGAGGCGCCCCTTACCTAAAGGAGCGTCTTCTTTATTGCCCATGTGTATCAGATGTGAAAAATGATTCAAACTTATCGGCAGCAGCCTGATCAGCAGTTTGCAGAGCATGTCCATAAATATTCATAGTGGTGGCGATGCTTCCATGTCCAAGTCGCTCAGAAATAATTTTAGCATGAACGCCTTGGTTTATCAGAATCGTGGCTGAGGTATGCCGGAGATCATGAAACCGAATGTACCGGAAGCCATTTTTCTTTATGAACTGTCGAAACCAAAGGTAGGGACGCTCATGGTGAAAAGGCTGTCCATCGGGATGTGAGAACATAAAAAACCAATCTCCGCTATACCATGAATCGCCAACGTCAATTCGTTCTTGCATTCTATAAGCGTAATATTCTCGTAGCTCCTTTAACATGGAGCTTGGTAATGCTACTTTTCGAATAGATTTTTTAGTTTTAGGTGATTTAACGATGATTTTACCTTTAAGAGCGTGAATCATAGATTGTGAAACATCTAACATCCCATTGTTGAAATCAAGATGCTTCCACTCCAGCCCGAGTAACTCGCCCCGCCGTAATCCGGTTGTAAGAGCCAAAGTGATCATAACCCTCCAGTGATATGGCTCACATTGCAATGCTCGAAGCATTTGTTCTACCTCTGCTTCATTGTAGGGGACGATCTCTTTTGAATTGACCTTTGGTTTCTGCACATCGATAGCCGGATTTCGCTTAATAATTCTCCATTCCACTGCACGTTTGAGTATGTTTTTTAAGATACGGTACTGAATTTCAATCGTACCAGAGGCTAAGCCTCCTGTTTTTTTATCTCCACGGCTTCCTTCCTTTTCGAGTTGATTTAGAAAGTTTACGATGTGAAGTGGTTTGATCTCCTCCAGTCTTAGATGCTGAAAGTACGGAAGAATTCGGGTCTTAAGATTAGAGTCATATGTGTATAACGTCTTGAATCCCAGATGCTTTACGGCATACTTATCTCTCCACTCTTCGACGAACGCCCCAAATGTTAGTTTCTGAGGCGACACATATTCATCCGCTTCCACTTCCATCCGAAATTTAGCGTATTCGCTTTCCACTTCTCGTTTTGTTCGGCAATGAACGGTTTTTGTGAAACGAACGTATTTTCCTCTAGCATCTTTACCTGCATTAACCGTTAAGAACCATGAATTATCACCACGTTTTTGAATATTAGCCAACTCAAAACACCTTCTACAATGGATTTTTATATTAGTCATTATGTCCATTCATGAAGAAGTGAGACCTTACCTTAATAGATTAATATTGATTGATATCACCTTAGGTATCCTCGAGAATCTTAGTCAAAGCACTCAAAGGTGGTACATAACGCAACGTTGTTCCTACATTTTTATGGCGCAGCTGATGCTGAATATCGATGATGCTCATACCACCTGTCTGCATCAAATATCCTGCTGTTCGTCTAAGATCATGTGGTCGAATATGCCTGTCAAGACCTGCATCATGAGTTAAATCGGATAATATCCGTTTAATCTTATCGACGGTCATGATTTTTCCTTGTTGATGGAATAGGTACTCATCCCCCTGATGAGCATACTTAAGATATTCAGGATGTTGGATGTATCGTTCAAGTTCTGCTGTGAGATCCTTAGGGAGAGCGACAGGGTATTTCTCAGTTTTTTGTGCATCAAAAACGTGGACGATCCGTGTATCCAAGTGTACCCGTTTACGCCTCAGGAAACGGACCTCTGAGAGTCGAAGACCTGTGATCAGCATGAACCAGAGAAACACAAACTCTTGCCGGTAGAACGGGCTCTTATGTAATGCAGCTTGTAGAAGGGCAAGACACTCTGCTTTCGACAAGGCCGTGTTTTGAATGGGGGACTCGAATTTTGGCCTAGGATATCCGAGCAGTGGGTTATGTTGAATCAGATCCGCCTCATACAGGAATTCAAAGAAACATCGTAACACGGTAATGGTTGCTGCTAAATTCATATTCGACATATGCTCATGATGTTTTAAGTCCATAAAAAAACGATCAAAGACCTGTCGTTGAATGGGGAGTAATCTGCTTGGATGCTCACGACTGGCATGAAATTGATCAAAATCAAGTTCGCCTTCAAAACCATTGTCAAGTAAGAAGGCTTCGAATTTCTTGAGTACGCTTATATATTTTTGTTTGGTTGAACTTCTTAATGTGAATTGGTTGCTCCAGATCTGGAAGTAGGCGGACTGAAGTAAAAAAGCCATAGGGATCGCCTCCTGATTCAAAAGAGATCGCTTGCTTTGAGCTGAGCGAGGGGATGCTGGTCGATTGCTTTAACTAGCATACTATCAAATAACTTTAAATAAACCTCCGTGGAACTCAGCCACGAATGCCTCATGAGTTCCTTGATCGTGTATAGATTTACGCCGGACTCAAGCAGATAAAGAGCAAAGGAATGCCGTAGAGAGTGTACGGATAGCTGATAAGGTTTTTTGTCGGATTCGGGTATAGAGGTTGCTTGATCAATCAAGGCAGCAAACATCTTCTGAACCGTGCTTTCGTGTAGAGGAGATTTCCCTCTGTCATCCGAAAAAATAAATCGTTCTAAATAATCTTGCGCGTCTTTTACGCCATGGTACCGAAAGCTCACATATGTACCCAGTATTTCAAGGGAGGATTTGGTTATTTTGCTAGGCTGTTTATATCCCTTTTTTCCTTTTCCACGTACAAGGATCTCTTGCCGGGATGAAACAATATCACCAATCTGTAGATGTAACAATTCGCTTAGCCGAATACCCGAACCTAAAAAGGTCCATAAAATGGTGAAATTGCGGTGAGCTTCGCGGCCGAGTCGAACTAGGCACAGCAGCTCATCCAACTGTTCTTTGGTAAACGCACGTGGCTCACGGTTTTGATCTATTTCCATAGAGAGGGTCCGTTTGAGTTTTCGGATATCCTGCTTGAAAAAGTGAGCAAAAACCTCTCCCAGAAAACTTCTTAAAAAAGCAGCTTTTTTGCTACGTGTATTCAGTTTTTGAACAGGGGCTAAATAATCGTTTAAAAAGGCTGCAGATGAAATCTCCTTGATGTTTGGGTTTACTCCTTTTGAGCGTTCGCAATACCGTAAGAACAAATTCATTTCATAGCGATATGCCTGTTGCGAGGTTTTTGCTAAGCTCTGAAACGCATCACTCTCGTAATAATGGAGAACCGCAACATCCAGCAGAACCGATTCCTTCATTTTTATCGCATCAGCATGGTTTTGAGGAGACAGGCGCTGCAACATGCGTTTAAACGCATCTGGTCCGTATTGATCCGCCAGTTGGAGTAGGTTTTCTTCAAAAGCAATATCATTGGCAATCGTATCATCAAATATAGGCATAACGTACCTCCTCCTTAATCATATTTGAGCAGATCAATTTGACGAATCATGTGCTGGTCTCGGTGTGCCATATGTATATATAACCCTACGGTATCCAGCATACTTACACGGGCTATTTCTTTTATCGCTTGCGGGAGGATACCTTTGGATGCAAGACGCGTAATAAACATATGACGGAAGATATGAACGCCGCCTGGAAATGGCCAACCGGTGATCATGGCGTAAAGAATGAAATATTCATATACATCGTGTTTAATCGTAGAGATTCTCTGTCCCAAGAGGTAGGTTGTTCTAGGCTGAGTTTGAAGCTCTTGTAAGAGGGAACAAAGTTTTTCGGCTAGTGGTAAAACGTGACTCTTTTTACCTTTGCTATGGATAACAATCGTTCGTATTCCTAAATTAATATCACTCCATTTGATATGAGCCACTTCAGATAATCGGAGCCCCAGATGGAACATCAATCGATACCCAATCTGTTCACGGACAGGATTTCTTGCGTACTGCTCCACGACCTGAAAAAAGGCTTCGATTTGCTGATCCGTTGGAAGCTCACGAGGGCTGTATCGGGGTGCTTTAATGGAACGGAAGCGCTGTAAAGGAGACTCAAAGCCAAATCTTTCATGCAAAAAACGATAGAATGAGCGAATGGCATATATACTATGTGTAAATGAGATTTGACTGCACTCTCCATCCCTCACGAGCTTAAGTTTGTAGGTGCGGTACATCAGCAAATGTTCATTTTGAATTTGAAAAACGGAGATTGTGTCAGGAATAGCTTGCTTAAATGTCTGGACGTTTGCACAAAGCCAAACAAAGAGCTGGGTGACGTGGGTAGAAGTGTTTCGAATATGTTTACGAGAAAATCCTTTTTCCTCCATATACATTTGGAAGCCCAGGATTCTCGGATGTATATTTGTCTGCTTGTCTGATGTTTTAAAGAACGGGAAGATCTTTTCTAACCTTCCGCTTTGAATGGATCTTCGCATTAAAAATTGGAATAGGGTTGATGTGTACGCATCCTTCGCTAGGTGTTCGAACCCCTGATGAAGGGTCTTGGGATCAAGCAAGTGTCCATCTTCAATCTGAGAAGGTACGATCTCAAAAAGTTCTGCAGTGTGAAGCACCAGGTTGCGAGTAAGTTGGAATTTCCTGAAAAAGACATGGGGTGCATTGCGCATACTACGACTTAAATACTCTCGTAATAAGCTTTGAGATATTTCAGCTTGTACTTTGTTCTCCCAGATCCATTGATTAATACCTTTTGCCCCTAGATAGGTCTTGTCTTCAATGGGTTGAATTTCAGGTATCAGTTGTTTGGCATAAAGCATATGTTCCACCTTCTCACGCGTGACTTTTCTAATATCATGATCGTCACTGAGGGTGGGAAACATACCCTGAACGTCAAGAATCTTTTCGGCAAAAGAAAAATTCTGCCGAAAAGATTCTTGGGTTTCAAGGTGGTTTTGATTTTCTAAATGAGGGGATGTATCAGAAGATTGTTTCTTCATAAGCGTAGCCTCCATTAGGTTTGTTAGCACTAGCCTAACCATGTTGATGAGTTGTAGTTAATCACTCATCAACATGAGAAAGCCAACATAATGGAGGGTAATGCAAGCAGTTTCTAAAGAGAGGTAACGTCGGTGTACTGTCGCTTTTCGATGACTTTTAACAATTCTTCATATGCAGTCTGTTTTTTTTGTTTTGGTCCTACTATCCAGAAGGACCGTTTATGAAGTGGTTGCAAAGGCGTATAGGTTGTCACAAGATGTGTTGCGAACGGAAACATCTTCTTAATGTTGGTTCTTTTTTGAGGATAGAGTGAGGGTTCGTGATTTAGATGGAATTCGAGATACTCTATTTCTGGATAGCTTCTCACCCATCTTGCTGTAATGGGACGATTCTCCCCTTCAAAAAGTGAAAGGGGATCAATGATCCAGTAACCTCGTATGCTCTGAACCTGATTTCGCTCTTCATTAAGTTCATCGATTCGTTTTTCAACGGACGCTCCGTTAAACCAATATTCTGTCGGAGTAGAAAAATACTTCTTATCAGGGTTTTCCTCTACAATCGTTTGCCAAGGAACGTTGCACATGACTGCATAGGAATGAACGACACTGAGAGGTGGTTCCTGAGTCGCGTTTAACAGGTTGTGAGCAGTTCCTGATGCAACTCCTATTTCTTCCTTGATCATTTGTTGGCTTAAACCAAACGATTTTGCATACAGCTGTCTTCGGAAAAAAATATCTGGATACAGAAGTAGCTGCTCCCAGAGTGATTTATAGATTTGAATACGGAAAAGTAAACGATAGTTCGCATCAAGTATATAGCTGCGACATTCCGATCTACTTTTATTATCTGTAGTATTCAACAATTCTTGTGCTTTACGTACCGGCTGATCCCAAAATTCATCTTTTATATTCATTAATATTCACCACATCTATCATAACCTTGGTAAGAATGGAATGCTGAGTTACTCATAAATGTGAGTAATTGACTAAACAACGAAGAGTGGGCGATTAATGTGTTAAGGGCCAGTTGAAAGGTCAAGGGTTCTCACCACACTTCCCTAAAAATATGTAGTTTTTGATTCAAAATGTAAGGCAATAGAACTTCTTTAAAAAGGGACTGTACTTTACACCCTAAAAGATCTCTTAAAAAGAACTTTTTTTGATAGTCACATTAAAAAAAGGGTGGAACGTTATGCGAGAATATGACTTGTTAAGAATTCAATTATTAAAAACATTATTACAAATGGAAGAACAACTGCTAGTCGGTGTCGGGAAAGAAAAGTATCAATCTGGCACAGTTGCTGATAGCAGTGATGAAAATTCGACCGTTCAAAAAGCTGAGCTTCAAATGAAGGCTGTATTTTCTGTAACTGAGTTGTCTGATTATCTTGGTGTTTCATCAGACTGTATCTATACAATGGTACGTGAAAATCAAATTCCCTTTGTAAGAGTACGAAGAAGAATCTTATTTTATAGAGATTCAATTAATTCTTGGATTCACACTAACACCCCATATCCTAAATAGCGGTTCAACATTAATCAGTTCTACTGCTTCATAAAAATATTTGATTAGAAAAAAAACCACCACAAACAAATTCATCCTATACGGATAAATTTTTCTGTGGTGGTTGATTTGTTTTAACAGTACAGTAAGATTAACAGTCGAAACAAGCGGTAAATAATTCCTGCGTAAATTGTAATAAGCTGAATTAAACATTTATTGAATTTCTGAAGATGCTCACCGCTCAGTCACATATTAAAATAATGAGCGTTAGCACCTGCTCGGAGGTTTACGATATCATGATCTACAAAGTGTCAGCTTTCCCATTACTAACCGGATACTGTCTAACTTTTCTGGCGCCTGAGCTTCTTCTCTTACGAATGAAAATATATTTATGATCCTATAAAAAGGTAATATTTTCATTTTATTCATGTTGCAATCTATTATAAAGGTGGCGTTCAACTTTGATGATTGATCAGTAGTTATGTCTTATAGATCTAAAAAAACATGTAGACTATCTAGTGATTATTTGCAGTTCGCATTTAGATTATAGTTAATAAATCTGGAATTGGAGTCAGAAAAGTGTGAAGAATGCGATGTGTTCATTGTCGTAGTAGGGAACTTAGTTAATATGATTTAATTGGTTTATAAATAATGGATTTTGGGGTGACTAGATTGTCTAATTTGACAAAGGAAAAAATAATTGAAGATGTTGTTCGACTTAGGATTTTATTAGAGGATGAAAGTACATACAGTAAAAAACATTTTAAAGAGTGTGAAAAAATAGAAATAAAGTTAACTAAACAAAAAATCAGCGTGAGAAAACTTATCCGTATTCAATATGAAATTATTCAACTGAAGAAAAAGATAAAATCTTTCGAACAGGAAAAAGATAATCGGGCCTTTTACTTTTCGGCATATGGCATTTTATTTTATGGTTTAGTTACTATTTTTTATAGAACAGGGTTACATTTTCAATCAGATATAGGTTGGCTTGATTTTCTATCTGAAAATATACTTAATCTTTGTTCATATGTTCTCATAGGGATAATCGGTGCGTTATCAAGAGTGTTTTCGAAAGCGTTGGACAAGAATGAGGATGTTAGATTATTAATGGCAATTCTATTTCCAGTGGTTTTTATGAGTCTGTTTTTATACAATGGTGATGAAATTTTAGGAATATCAAAAATAAATGTACTCATGTTTGCGGCCGGTTATAGTACAGAATTTATTATGGGAGTTTTAAATAAAATAATGGATTCTGCAAATAAGATATTGAATTTGCCCGATAACTCAGAGGGGAATAATACTCAAATTAATATAGAGAAAAGTATTGGGAAAACTGAGCTGATTGCAGACGAGGATAAAACAAATTTAATCCTCGATCCTGATATTAACACATCTGCCGCTAGAAACTTAAGTGCTTAAAAACTTCAAACCGTCAGCCATAAGCCCGGCGTTTTTTCTTGAATAACACCGTTGGGTCCCCACTTTTAATTTGATTTAAAACATTAAAAACAATTAAAGAAAAGATACAAAGAACAAAGTTACATGATAGCTGGGAATTTACAGTAACACAAATAGAAGAGATGACAAAGGTAAGTAAGAGGTCGCTCTACCGTGAACTTAACCGGAGGAAACAAAAAGTAACAAAGGCGGCTGATACAGTCTAACAGCGTTGGAGGAGCTACATAAAGGCTTACAGGACAGATTTATCTGTTAAGGGGGCTTTTAATATACTCTACGAGGCCTGTATCAGGCTTCTAAATCCCCCGTACATGCAATGCTTTAAGCTGATGAAACCAACCTATATAAATAAGGTTTCTTCAATAAGGAAAGTTTGTAGGAGTAACCATTAAAAATAGTAGTATTTACAGAAAATAGGAAGGTGAAGCTAATTGGAATGTCGAAATAAGTAACGATACTCCTACTCACTAATCTCATAAAACAAGGTGATTTCTAATGGATTTAGAGTTTACTAGAGAAAAAATAGAAACCTATATTTTTGATACACTAACCAACACTCATCCCATATTAAAGGCTTTAAATAGTGGGAAACTTATTATATTTGTTGGTGCGGGTATGTCTGTTCATCTCGGCTTGCCAAGTTGGAGAGACTTTGCAATTAGATATTTAGAGACTATCTATAAAAATAGCCAAATGACCTCGATGAATTTTAAAACAAAAGAGGCTTTAAAAACCGAGGATACAAAAAAAATACTTTCTGTGTGTGAGTATATCGGAAAGAAGAATCTTCTAGATAAGCAGCTTGAGGGATATTATAAACTATGGTTTGAGACGGACAAAAGCACAGTTTTAAGCGGAAGATTATATGAAAAATTGTACAAGTTAAATGCTATATACTTAACCACTAACTATGATAATGCTCTAGATTTAATTGCAGAGGATGGGCCGATCGTCAGTGATGATGGTGACGAAAGCAAGACCCCAGATATCGGTTATAAAAAAGTGTACTTGGATATTAGTGAGTTCAGTAAGGAAATATTGAAACCCCAGAATGTGATTCATGTTCATGGTAGTGTGAAAGATGTGTCAACAATGATTATTTCGTATGGCGATTACATAAAAAGATATGGTCTCAACGGTAATCTACATGAGAAAAAGAGAGACATATACTCCAATTTTATGACAGAGATATTCAGTGAAAAAGATTTTGTCGTTCTATTTATGGGATATGGTTTGGAGGAAATAGAAATTCTTCAATTTCTATTTGAGGGGACAATAAAAGACTCTAAGTCTTATTGCAATAATAGATATATGGTACTTCCTTGCTATTCAGATGATTTCCTAAAGATGAGCTATTTGTCAGACTATTACAAAAATAATTTTGGTGTAAGTGTAATTCCGTGTAATATGTCAGAAAAGGGCTACGATGTTTTAGAAGATGTGTTGGACCATTTACTTAATTTATCCAAAGGTACTTATCAAGAGAATGATGAAATCACGGAATTAAAAGTTGGCTTAAAAGCAATTGAGGAGATGTTTCTATGAACCTATTCTCTGAAAAAGAACTGAATGCCCTTGAGTCTGTCAGAAAACATAAGAATCTAGAGCCTTATTTTTTTGAAAAGCTAATTGAAAAAAAAGATGTTAAGTGGCTTGATTTACTGAAGAGTCGAGGTTTTTTCGACAAACCTAATGTGCCTGTTTTATCAGAAG
The DNA here is from genome assembly GCF_037975345.1 of Paenibacillus sp. FSL P2-0121. NCBI lineage: Bacteria > Bacillati > Bacillota > Bacilli > Caryophanales > Paenibacillaceae > Paenibacillus > Paenibacillus sp. FSL P2-0121. Next base: position 801,756 of record NZ_CP150245.1, read on the forward strand.
GTAATTATATTGAAGAATGGAATGTTCTGAATTATGTAGTTTCGATAATGAACGAATTAGTAAGTAGCCATGATGAAAATCAAATTCTATATATATTAACTGTTCTTTTGCAAGCTGCTGAAACATCTAAGAATTTCAGAGTTTTTAATCAGTCTGTTGAAATTATAAAACGCATTCCTTTATCCAATATTTCTGTTGAATATATAAATGATTTTTTGGATTATTGGCTAGATTGTGAATTTGGGCTGGATTTTATTTTAGACAAGGTCGAATCGGAACTATTAATATATTTATTATCTGATCCGGAAAAGACATTACTTACATTCGAGAAATTCCTTGAAAAAACTATTAGTTCTTTTTCTAGAAATAATTATGTATTAGATGATTTACTGACAAATAACAAAGATAATTTGCTTTATTTATTTTCATTTGACCCACAGAGATGTTGTGAATTTTTAATAGGATTACTGGAAAACGAGCTTTTTGTTGAATCTTCTACGAGAGAGGCAAACGGGCATGCTATAGTTATTCAAAATATTAATGATAAAATGCTTAAGGTGTCCTGCCATGATATCACATTGGAGAAGGTATTTGAGACGAGGGAGATAGACACGGATTTTATTATTGATAATTTGAAACCTTCCCTCGAAGATGTGAGTGACCAGGAGTTAACCATGCAAGTTAGACTTTTATATAATGATTTATTTAACAAAGGAGCATATGAATCTATATTCGATCAAAAAGATTATTTATTTGAAGTAGACGATTATATAAATCACTTTATGAAGGTCTGCTTAATGGAGTCTAAATTAGAATACGATGTATATAATTTATTAGTATCCAAATTATTGAAGAGTAACTATGACCGAGTAAAAAAGTTAGGCATCTTTTTGATTGTTGAAAAATGGGATTTGTTAAGAAGTTCCTTTTTAAGGTTGTTGGAGAATGAAGTTCAATTATTTGATTACATATTTAGAAGTTACATCTACGATGATGAAACTAAGCGTTTATTTGAGTTATTCAATATTGAGATCGACTCAAAGTACTATATGTTAGTTGATGAAATAATTAATAAAAACGAATACTTCCTTCACGATAGAGACGATCAACACTTTAAACTAAAATGGAAACAAAAGCGTTATCTGGCTCTAAGTAATGTTCCCTATTTCCAAGAAAAGTTGATTGAAGCTAAGAGTATAACTGGTGTTGATATTGAACTTTCTCCCGCCATTAAATTCTCTGGAGTTCATTCAATAGAACAAATATCTCCTTTTTCTGCTGAAGAAATAAATAATATTCCCATTAGTGAACTAGTTATCAAAATGAAGAATTTTAGAGAAACTAACAGATTTTCTGACGACTTTAAAGAACTATCCTATCGTGGTTTTGGTTCGGAAATTAAAAGTTCTTTAATCAGTTATCCCGATCATTTCATAGATGATCTCAGACATTTCAATGAGTTGCAGTATGAGTTTATTTATTATTTATTAGATGGATTCAGCGTATTAGTAAAACAAAATATTGATTTAAATTACAATAAAATCCTTGATTTTTTAATTCTTTATATTTCAAATGATGGATTTTGGGACGGGAGTTTTCGAATAGAAAAAGATAACAGTCATCTCATGACTCACAAAAGTGTCTTAAAAGCGTCATATGACTTTATTATTGCTCTTGTAGCTAATGACAAATTCAATTTTACAAAAAGTGAGTTCGAATTAATCTATAATATTATTGATTCATGTTTAAGTAGAATAGACTTCTCCCAAGTTGAGGATGTGTTATTTAGTAACAAAGATATTTCTTTTTACTCCTTAAATTCTTTAGGGGGAAGGTTTGTTAAGACCCTGCTTGAATTAGCTTTGAAAGTAAAAAGAGTAGCAATAGAAGATTATGAAGTACTATGGGGAAATAAAGTTAAGACCACGATAGAACATCTAATGGAAATATCGTGTGTTGATAGCTTCGTTATCTTTGGAGAATACCTGGCTAATTTTGCTTATGTTGATTTGGAATGGACAAAACAGAAAATAAAATCCATTAAACCAGATCAAGAGATGTGGCAGTATTTTATGACAGGTTACCTCGATTCTGGAGTTGTTTATTATGAGTTTTATGAATTAATGGTTGATAATTATCTAGAAGCTATCGAATATAAAGGTTTTGTAGATAAAGATATTAAGGAAAAACTAGGAATTCACATTGCTATCGGTTATATCAACGGCTTTGAAGAGAAAACTAAAGTTGAGTTAATAAATAAAATATTAGATATCTTTGATATTTCAATTATGGAGGTAATGGTTAGATATTTTTATAATATTGAAAAGAAACAATTGGTAAAGGGCGTCTCAAAAAGTGATGCAGTAGAGAGAGTGCTAAAGTTTTGGACTCAATTAATAGAAAAATGCTCAAAAGAGAGTAATGGGATTGAAAATATTAAGCTAATACAACAGGCAGTGAATATAATAAATAACTTTTCAACAATAAATGAGTTGATTGCTACAAATTTATCTATAAGCTTTAAGTACATGATTAGTTCTTTTGGAACTCACCATGTAGTTGACTACTGTGAACGACTTATTACAAAACCAGAGAATAATATTTTCACAATACCTCTCATATTTGAGTTATTTTCTCAATGCATTCCTTCTTATCCTGAGGACAAAATTAAACTTTTATTATTATATCTAAAACAGAATAATGAAAATGAGAAACTTGAATTAATTAGACACTCATATTTAACGAAAACAAAGAAGTCATTTGTTGTTGAGTATATTTCAGAAATCTTAAGATGAGAGGGCGTTTGCCAAGAGTATAGCGTTGGCTTCGATTCTGGATGGGCTAAAACCTTCAGTTAAAGAAATATTTAGATTAACGATTGGGATGCACATATATTGATGGATTATTTAAAATACGCAATATTATTACTCAGGAGGAGATCATATGCAAAGTGATGATAGAGACTTCTTTATTAGCTATACCAGTGTAGATGAACGTTGGGCAATGTGGGTTGCAGAAGAGTTGGAAAAAAAAGGATATACCACTCTAGTTCAAGCATGGGATTTTACCCCAGGTACTAACTTTATACAATCTATGCATACAGCTACAATAAATTGTAAGAGAACAATTGCAATATTGTCAGAAAAATATTATGAATCTCTTTATACCCAGTCAGAGTGGCAAGCAGCTTTTGCAGAAGATCCTACAAGCGAAAAGTCAAAGTTAATTCCAGTTAGGATAAGTGATCATAAACCGAAAGGCTTACTTAAACAAATAGTTTATATAGATTTATTTGGCCTCGAAGAGGAAATTGCAAAAACTAAACTAATAGATGGAGTTGATTTATCAAAAAGAGCTAGAAATTCACAGGGGTTTCCAGGTACAAAAAAAAAAGAAATAGCGGAGAATTACCTGTAAATAATATAAAATTAATGCGGAACAAGTATTTTACTGGAAGATCAATTATCCTCGACGAAATTAATACTGAATTTACTATACATGATAATTCTAGTTTTTCTCAAATACTAACTGGTACAGGAGGGGTCGGGAAAACTCAATTAGCTTTAGAGTATGCGTATAATTGTGGTTTTGAGTATGATGTTGTCTGGTGGATTGAGGCAGAAGATCCTAAGATGATTATTGAGGGATATAGGGGATTTGCGTATAAAATGGGATTTATTGAAAGGGATGTTGAAGATTCTGAGATAATATTATCCTCAGTAAACAGTTGGACAAGTCAAAATAGAAAATGGTTATTTATTTTTGATAATGCAGAGACTCTAGAGCAAGTATATGATTATCTACCAATACATCCGCAAGGACATATAATAATTACTTCTAGGAATACGAATTGGAATGAATTTGGTAAGGTTTTGGAGATCGATGTATTTAGTGAATTAGAAGCTCCTATCTTTATGAGAAAACGGACTAAGTTGCAAGATGAATCGGGTTTAGACACTTTGCTTGTTGAATTAGGTCATCTTCCTTTAGCTTTGGAGCAAGCTTCTGCATACATAATAAATAACTGTATCACTTATAGTGAATATAAGGATCTATTTGATAAATTTAGAATTGAAATTTTGAAAAAGTATCCACCTTTAAAATACAATTATTCAGTTGCAACAACATGGGTAGTTTCATTGGATAAAATACATGATGAAAGTTCTAGACAATTGCTAGATATCCTAGCATTTTTATATGCCGACAGCGTTGATATACAGTTTTTCACCACTGTATCAGAGCATTTGGATAATCCATTATCAGATAAGGTTAATAATGTGCTAGAGTTCAATGAAATAATATGTAAATTAAAAGAGTACTCGCTTATTAAGTGTTCATCAAACAAAATAAGCATCCATCGATTATTACAAGAAGTTATTCAAATGTCTACTGATTCTAAGAAGTGGATAGGCTTTTTAGTTAATCTAGTTTATGATCATTTAGATTATGAATTTGAGGACAAAAAAAGTTGGATGACATACAAAGACATGGTTGATCAAATTTATTCAATAGCCAATCATGGGAATCGTCATAAAATTGAGATAGGTAAAGTATCCTTTTTATATCATCAACTTGGTTCTTTTTTTAATATGGTACTTAATGATTTTAAACGGGCAGAAAGTATGTATCTGGAAGCTTTAAAAATCAGGGAAGAAATCTTCGGTATATATTCAAAAGATACTATAATAACAAAAAACAATTTAGCCGGATTGTATAAAGATCAAGGTAGATATGCAGAAGCTGAAGAGTTATATTTGAGCTCGATAGCAATTTGCGAAGCAATATTCGGTGCTAAAGGTAAGCTTTTACTAACCTTGAAAGATAATTTGGCTCAACTTTATCAAGTTGTAGGTAAATACGAAACTGCAAGAAGATTACTTATCGAAGTGATTGATATAAAAACTAGTTTTTACGGAAGTGAAAGTTCTTTTGTGGCAACCTCAAAGGGAAATCTCGGTGTGATATTGACTACTTTGGGCGAATATGAAAAAGCCGAAATCTTATTGATTGAATCATTGGAAATTGAAAGTAATGCTACTGGAACACAGAATGAGAATACTGCAAGTATCTTTGATGCTTTAGCAAATGTGTATACAAAACTAGGAAAATACAATTTAGCTGAAAAATATTTTAAAGATTCATTGTACATTAGAAGAACTATTTTTACTTCAGAACATTATGATGTAGCAATCTCTCTTAATAATTTAGCTACTTTTTATATGGAAATGCACTGTTTTAATGAGGCAGAACCTTTATTGTATGAATCATTAGATATCTCAAAAAAAATTCTTTCTATGGACCCTTGCGAAATTGCAACAACTTATAACAATCTAGGTAAGGTTTTAACTGAAACTGGAGAATATGAAAATGCGATGAAAATGCTCGAAAAATCAATAAAACTAAAAAAGGAGTATATGGAAGAAGAGCATATTGATTTTTCAGCATCCTATACTAATCTAGGCAATTTGTACATGAGCTTAGAAGAGTATGATTTAGCAGAACCGTTTTTTAAAGATGCATTTAAAATTAGGGAAAAAATACTTGGGACTAAGCACCCTGAAACAATTAATTCCATAAATAATCTAGGAGTGTTATATAATGCACAAATGAAGTTTGATAAGGCAGAGCCATTATTAGTTCAAGCGTTGGATTATACAAAAGATGTTTTTGGAGACGAACATAAGGATACTATTGAATCTTACTATTCACTTTCTGTATTTTATTTGCAGACGAAGAGACAAAAGGAAGGGATTGAATTGCTTTTCAAGGCAATTAAGCTAAGTAAAAAAGTACTTGGTGAAGAACATGAAACAACTATTATGATAAATGATTATATTCGTAGTAGTGTTTTGCCGTATGCGAAGATAGTATTCTAATTTTAATACTCATGTACTTTAAAAGTGTATTTAAAACCTTGATGTAAAATTGATGTAAAACATCAACAGAAACGGTCGGATTGCAGCCAAACAGATCGCAAGCCAATTGGCAAAAAGCCCGTCAAATCAAGGTTTCTGCAGATTGCAACAGCCAACATCCTAGTGCTATATGTTCCCGCATACGGTGCATGTGGAGTGTACAGTAAGACTTGAAAGAAAAGACACAGCCGATTAAACTGTATCTTAGTTCTGTGGAAGAGGGTTAGAGAGATTATAGTGAATTTTAATCTTTTCGCCCTCGAATACTTCAATTTTCTGTATTAACCTTTTTAGAACGTGTTTCACGACCTGTACATCGCTAATGTCGAGGGTCGAGAACCGTTCTATTTCTTTTTTGAAAACTTGTAATTGTTCGGTGAGGTCTTGCCTTGCTTCAAACAATACAATTAGTTCAGCTTTTCTATTCGATAATTCTTGTTGTTGCTTTACTATTCGTTCGTTTTGTTGCTTGAATTGCTCTGACGTAATCTTATCATCAACGTGTAGACTTAACAGCTTGTCAAAGCGTTTATCCATTTCGGCTAATTCTTTGTCAATACGCGCCAATTCCTTTTTGGTATTAGTGTGTACCGAATTAGCTTTTTCCTCGGCAATACCGTATAGCCTATCCATACTTACGTTATCCCTAACCAACGCCGCTAGGTCGTCCTTAACTGCTTGTAGTAATTCTTTTTCTGCGATAATATGCGACGAGCAGTAACTAGATGTATATTTAACGTATCCGCCGCAAACATACGCCCCTTTACGTCTATCGGGCTTGAAGTGCATTCCGCTACCACAAGCAGGACAAACAACGATATAGGAAAACAGGCTTTCTTTACCGTTGCTTTTATGCGTACCCTTCTTACGCATGAGTACTTGAATCGCTTCGAAATCTTCGTCAGACACTAATGCAGGATGAGTGTTTACGGTAATAATTTGCTTATCCGCTTCGACTTTTCTGCGAATTTTATATAGTTCCGATTCTGCAAGCGTTCCTGTCGTTTCTTCACGCCGATAAACAAGATTACCTAGATATACGGGATTGGATAAAATGCCCTTAATCGTGCTCTGTTGCCATTTGGTGCCTGCATTTGAAACACCCGCGCTAGCCCTTGGTGTCGGAATACTCCTACGCATTAGGACATTGCTTATCGTGAACATTCTCCGACCTTTGTGTAAGTATAACTCGAATATTTCTCGCACGATTGGGGCGGTATTCTCGTCAATTTCAAGGGCGTTTGTCGTCTCGTTGAACGTGTATCCGTATGGCGGAATTGAAACTCGACGTGTACCCTGTCTTGCACTAGATTGTAGTCCCAACTTTATACGTTCGGATAACTTAGCGTTCTCCTATAGATGTTCACGTTAAGCTAACTGGCAGGATTGTTGAATAAAGTTGGTAGCTTCTTCATATTACTTCCACAAACTTACAACTTTATAAGCGTATATATAGTCTAAAGCAATAATAACAAATACAGGAGGTATTTATGAGAAACAAAGCTATTAGCTCATGCCTTTTAATTTTTATGCTGATCTGTTCGGCTTGTTCTAATATCGAAGCTCTGCAGCGGGAAGGAATATCAACCTCAACCAACCAAGCAAAACAAAATAATGGAGAGTCTTCTAACGAGATTGTAAACAATCAAGATAGTTTAACATTGTTAAATATTGTGTTACCTAAAGATTGGAAGCTCGATAAAAGTGAAACTGTTGTATATAATTTTTTAGATGAAAACGACGAGAATAGAGGAACAGTTAGTGCAATTAACTACATGGATAACTTTAATTTTCTAACACAAATGCCTAATCATAGTAGTGTAACTAATGATGAATATATTGATCTACCTTTGGGTAAATCTAGATTAATTACATTAGATTCCGATAATGGTTCTGCTGCCTCGGGTATTACAGGAACACATGATATTTATTATGCATCACTACCTATAAAAGGAAAGGCTATTTATATGTTAAACTTCACAAAAAATGATAAGAAGCCTGAAACTAAAAGTCAATTTATAGAGATATTAAATAAGTTAAGTTTAAAGTAATTAGGCAAAAGAATTTATAGCTCAATCACAAATTAAAAAGAACTATTACGCTAATGGGACACGATAGTTCAAAATTGACCGCCTAATTATGAACTGCACCCCAATTGTTAGACATAACTAACATTTGGAGGTGCAGTTTTTTTATGACCAGGTACAGTACAGACGAAAAAATCCAAGCTATTATGCGTTATAAAAAGGGATCCGAGAGCTTAAAAACCATTGCAAAATCAATCGGGATTCACAATTCTGTCTTTTCAAACTGGATTAGTCAATATGAGCATCATGGTGAAGAAGCTTTTAAAAAGGGCTATACATCATATCCTGCACAGATTAAACTAGACGTACTTAATTATATGAACGAATTCGGGACGTCTGTTAGAGAAACGGCTGCGATATTTAATATTGCGAGTCATAGTACCATTTTAAGCTGGCATAGAAGCTTAGAGTTACATGGATGGACGCCCTACAACCAAAGAAGAAGGGGCGTCCATCCATGAAAAAAGAACCTAATAAACGAAAGATTCAAACGTAAAAAGAAGGGTCTGTTGAGGCATTACAAGCAGAGGTAGAGCGTTTGAGAATGGAAAATGCATATTTAAAAAAGTTGAATGCCTTAATTCAAAACAAGGAAAAATCACCAAACAAGACAAAGCACGAGTAGTCTATGAACTAAGGAACGAATTTTCGGTGAAAGCCCTCCTGCAGCTAGCAGATATCCCTCGTAGTACGTATTATTTCGTGGTAAAAACGTTTGGTATGCCCGATAGAGATAAGGAGCTAAAAGACGTTATTCAAGCGATTTACGAGGAGCATGAGGGTCGTTATGGTTATCGTCGTATTCGTGACGAGTTAGTGAATCGAGGACACCATGTGAATCATAAAAAGGTACAACGCTTGATGAAGGTATTGGGTTTAAAGTGTGTGGTACGTATGAAGAAATATCGTTCCTATAAAGGGACGATTGGCAAACTCGCACCGAACATATTAGAACGTAACTTCCACGCTGAGAATCCAAATGAGAAGTGGGTTACGGATATTACAGAGTTTAAATTATTTGGAGAAAAGCTGTACTTATCTCCAATTCTAGATCTATATAATGGTGAGATTATTACGTATACAATCGGTTCAAGGCCTGTCTACTCGCTTGTTTCAACGATGTTAGATCAAGCATTCCGTCGATTAACCGATGAAGATAACCTCCTTATTCATTCTGACCAAGGCTGGCACTATCAGATGAAGCAGTATCGTCATGCCCTTGAAGAACGAGATATCAAGCAAAGTATGTCCCGTAAAGGTAATTGCTACGACAACGCCGTCATTGAGAACTTCTTTGGTATCATGAAATCTGAATTTCTATATTTAAAGGAATTCGAAAGTATCACACATTTCAAACAAGAGCTATCAAAATACATCGATTATTACAACAACAAGCGAATTAAGGCAAAACTAAAAGGCCTGAGTCCGGTACAGTACCGAACTCAGGCCCAACAAGTCGCTTAATTATATACCTGTCTAACTTTAAGGGGTCACTTCATTCGCAATGTTGCGAACAGGGCGGTTTGCTATGTCATAGAGGGCAGCTTGAAAGTTAGCAGTCAACCGGCACTCTACAAGTTATCTTGCACGTTTTTAAGGCTAACTTATTAATAGAGCAGTTACACAAAAAATAAGATTACTCTGCTACAACTTGTTTGCCTGCAATCCGGCCGAATGTGAAGATATCAGCGATGGCATTACCGCCAAGACGGTTTGTACCATGAATGACCCCTGTTACTTCACCTGCAGCGAACAACCCAGGGATGACTTCGCCTTTTTCATTCAAAACGCGAGTCTTCTCGTCGATCACCAAGCCGCCCATTGTATGGTGAACGGAGGGTACAGCTTTTTCGATGTAGTAAGGGCCTTTTTCAAGAGATTTCAATCCACCGCGATGTTTGAAATCAAGGTCTTTACCTGTTTTCGCATAATCATTTACTTTATTAATCGTTTCTTTCAAAGTGTTCACGTCAATTTTAAAGAAATCAGCCGCCTCTTCAATCGTATCGGCTTTAAAGAGCAAGCCTTGTTTAACGAGTTGATCGTATTCGTCTTGATGAACTTCGATCGTTTTACCAATATCCTCAATGCCTTGATTCCATAATTGATACGTATATCCACCCGTTTGGGCAAGAATTGCTTTAGAAATAACGTCACGACGTTCTAATTCCTCAACGAAGCGCTTGCCTTCTTGGTTAATCAGGATCGCACCATCGAAGCGGGAGTCTGCAACCAGGGAAATAACACCTGTCTCAGGATTACAGATTGGATACTCTCCATGTTTGTCAGTTTGGCGCCAATCGTTTCTGCCATAACGATACCGTCACCTGTAGATCCTGGTGTATCGGTAGTCATATATTTTTCATCCATTGTAGGGTTATACTTCTTACGCATCTCTACATTGGATCCAAAACCACCGGTAGCGATGATGACGCCTTTGTTCGCATGGAATGTGATCTTGTCGCCAGTACCCGAAGTCGCAGTTACACCTGTTACTTTGCCGCTTTCGTCCTTCAGCAAGGTTTCGGCTTTCATATTCGTTTTGATCGTGATTTGATCAGCGTCTGTTTTGGCTTTTAACTTAGTAATCAATTCAACACCTGTATGACCTACAGGAATCAACGCACGTTTTCTGGAATGGCCACCAAATTGGAACAGATGATCAGGTAAGAACTCTACCTTGATATCATCGCGCAGCCATTCGGCAGATGCTAGAGCATTGTCGGCAAGAATACGAACCATCTTTGGATCCCCGAGGTTGTCTCCGCCTTTCATCGTATCATTATAGAACAAGTCAGCCGTGTCATCTGTGATGCCAAGAGCACGTTCAACCCAGTTGTCAGGCGCATTCATCTCACCACCGGAAATCAATGTGTTGCCGCCAACAGCTGGCATTTTCTCGAGCAGAACTACATTAGCTCCAGCGCTCTTCGCTTCGATAGCCGCACTAAAGCCAGCACCCCCGGCACCGATGACGACAACATCATAGGTTTGCTCGACTTCTTCTTTGTCTTTGCTTCCACTGACTGCAGCGCCAGCGACAAGGGTAAGTCCAGACTTCGTAATTGCATCTTGAATGGCTTCGAGATATCCTTTGCTTGTAACTGTAGATCCGCTAATGGCATCAACTTTTGCGCTGTTAGTTGCCATGACCTCTTGCTTGAGCTGCGTATAAACAGGTTCTGCAAGTACTTCATTTTCCTTATGCTCTGTCACTTTAATGTCAGTGATCTTGTTATCTAATAAGGAGACTTGTACTTTAATATCGCCATGTTTACCTTGCCCAACTCCTTCAAAGACTTGAACTCCGTTTGCATCTGCAGCGGGTTCTGCATCTTTACTGCCGCAAGCAGCAAGCGTGAACATAAGACTGAGGACTAGTAGAATAGATAACAGCTTTTTCGTGTGAGTTCGCATAATATCTCCTTCATTCTGTTGTGAATTGGTTACATACACTAGGGAGAGGAAGATTTGCTAGGCAAATCCTTTATCTCTAGCCTAGACATGAATGTTATTTCATGTGAAAATATGCACAAGACCTATTATAGATTTAGTACAGCATTATGTATTTGCACAGATTAGTGTTTTTTTGTCTTTTTCGGGCATGTAAGAAACGGATATTGTGAAGGGCTATGATTACAATGAAATCAATTCACTTAAAAATTACGTTAATCGCAGGAGGCTGCTTCTTGCTGCTGTTCGTTGCATTGCTTGTAACAATATATTTGGAGATGAACCATACGGTTGTCCCTTTGAATAAGAACTTAACGCAGCAAGTGGTTACTGCACGCAGCGACCAGATTGATTATTGGTTTAATCAGCGCATTGGAGAGATAGACATGCTTGCTTCTCTAGCTTCGGACCATCAGTGGACACGAGATGAATTGCTGCAAGAGTTCGATAAGTTCGAGGCGAAGAAGAAAGTAGAGTACGAATCCATACGCGTGGTGGATATTCACGGAAATTCCTGGTCAGCAAGGGACAAGCCTTTTTCGATACTAAACCGACCCTACTATCGAAAACTGCTGAATTCAGATTCCAATTATGTGGTAAGCAATCCGATCGTATCCAAAGCGAATGCAGCCGAAATCGTCGTCATTCTTTATCGCGTGAATCCATCGGTGAATGATGAGGTAGCTTATATTGCCGCAGCCGTCTCCGTCAAGAAGATGAGGGAGATTGCTCAAGATGTAATGCTATATGACCAGTCAGGCCAGCTTATCGTCGATTGCAGAGAGCTGGGTGAAGAAGATGGAGCGGAGGATACAGCAGATAAGAAGAACATGAGTGTATTTGAGGCTCCAATTCAAAATGTGGAAGGCTGGAAGTTAGTACTCAAAGTACCGAATTCAAGTCTATCGTTAGCGGTGATCAAAACCCAGCGGACTGCATTGCTGGTAGGCGTTCTTATCGGTAGTGCGTTTATCGTCTTTCTGGTGCTGCTTGCTTCTTCCATTATTCGTCCAATTCAGTCGCTTCGCCAGGTAATGGAAAATGTGCAGAACGGCAACCAAACCATACGAGCAGATGTTACGCGCTCGGATGAGATCGGCGATCTTGGACGAAGCTTCAATGACATGCTTGTTCAATTATACGCTGTGGAGCAGGACCGAAAGGAGATGGAACTCAGACTGATTCATGAGCAGATCAAGCCGCACTTTTTATACAACACATTGGATACGATCCAGTGGATGGCAACGGAACATGGAGCAGACAATGTGGTGGAGATGGTGGAAGCGCTTAGCGCGTATTTCCGATTAGGGCTTGGCACAGGCAGTCCATACATTCTGCTTGATCAGGAGTTGTACCATGTCGAGAGTTATCTTCATATTCAAGGTGTGCGATATGAGGAGATTCTGGACTACGAGCTTCGATATGATGAAAAGCTTGATCAGTGCCAAGTCGTTCGCTTCATGCTGCAGCCTTTGGTGGAAAATGCGATTTATCACGGGATTAAGCCACTTGGGGATCAAAAGTGCAAAATTTCGATTACAGCATATAAACAGGCCGATTATTTGGTCATTAAGGTTGAAAATAATGGGGTTATGATTCCGGAAGAGAAGCTTGAGCAGATAAATCAAGCCCTTCTTGATGATACATATGATCGTTCTGCCACAGGCTTTGGGCTATACAGTGTAAACCATCGCATTCGACTAGCTTACGGAGTGCCATATGGCCTTGCAGTGAAGAGCGAAGATGGCATTACCGTTATGGTCATTCGAATACCTTTGGACGGGGAGTGGAATGAAGATGTGGAAGATTGTCATCGTCGATGATGAAACGATCATTCGCAAAGGCTTGCGACAATACATTGAGGAGAGTCCGTATCTTTTTGAGGTTGCAGGAGAAGCGAAAAGTGCAAACGAAGCATTGAATATGGTGGAGGAAGCCCCACCACATGTATGTCTTGTGGACATCAACATGCCGAATATGAATGGGCTCGATCTGATGAACATATTGCGCGAACGCTGCCCGTCGGTTCTGGTTGTCATCATCAGCGGGTACGATAACTTTGAATATGCGCGTCAAGCCGTGCAACTGCAAGCATTCGATTATGTATTGAAACCTGTGCCGAAGAGTGATCTGAACAAGCTGCTTCATCGGATCGATGAGCATCTTCAGGTAAAATATCCTTTGAATTCACATGAAGGCAGGGTGGATAAGGAGCGGGAGCTTCCCGGGTATACAGGGGATGGGACAGTGCTTATTCAAAAAGTAACCGAGTATATTGACAGTCATTATCAGGATCCGGAGCTGTCTATTACTCGAGTAGCAGCACTATTTCATATCAATCAAACCTATCTTAGTAAGCGTATGAAGCAAGAAATCGGTGCTTCATTCCTTGACTATGTCACCGAGCTTCGGATATCGAAGGCGAAGGAGATTCTGGATGACGTAATGCCGAATATCAAAATCGGGGATCTGGCCGTGAAGGTAGGGTATAAGAGCCAGTACTATTTTAGTCGTGTGTTCAAAAATAGAGTCGGCTTAAGCCCCTTAGAGTACAAAAAGCATCCGTTCGGTTATGGATAGGAGGGCCATTCTCGTCCCTCTGCAGCACGCCATAGATGTTATGCTCGGTTCAGATCTTCAAATTCCTATCAACCATGAAGAAATTGAAGCGGTTAGAAAAGATAGTAAGGGGATCATCCCGGAGGATCGGCTAATAGTCATTGCAAGAAGCAGAAAAATATCAGAACTTGCAAAGGAACTTTTGTCAGCTCAGGCATTATTAAGTAAATCGAACTTTATTGTTATAGCTACTAAGTATTTATCTATTTCCATAGAGGAGAGCTTAGAAAGCGACGATATCTTATTGAATATTCTAGCCTTATTGGACCGACGAGTTGGGAAAAAGCGGATTTTAAACATGAGCGAGAAGATGAGTTAAAGCATCCAATTGTGCAATATTTTTATGAACTAAGGCGTCAAGAGCAGATAAACTGTCTGGAAGTGTCTTAGGGCTCCTCATATAAGTTTGTTCACATTGTCCACCCACGCATGTGGAGAGTGTCGCTCTACTGGTAAGGAAGGATACAGTGCTATGAAATCCTTATATTTATTGGACTTTACGGACAAGTATGAGAAAAAATGTTGTTAAAGAGATGGCATCATTGCCGTCTCTTTTTTGTTTCACTTTTTTAGTATTGCGCTGACTCTGGTTCCCGCTACCGCATCTTACGATCACAAGCATGAAAGACTGCACGAAAATTAGTGTTGATGCTTATGTTTAACCCCTCTCTGCTCTGCTAGGTGACAGGCATCATAGACGTACCTGCGTGATGTTGCTACGATGTTCCATGGAAATTAAGCGAAAGTGATCACAAGAAATTACAGAAGGAGTTATTTATCGTGAAAAGAATCGTAACCCTAAGCACCCGCAAACTGATGGATACCGCAAAACACGGCGGATGCGGCGCATGCCAGACCTCTTGCCAGTCCGCTTGTAAAACTTCCTGCGGCGTTGCAAACCAGAAGTGTGAAAATGCAATGAACAGATAAGATTCGGAATTTTACCGCCCATTGCTCTGCTGATGGGCGGCTATTTTTAAGAAATGGACGCTTCCGCTACAGGATGGCAAAGCCGTTTCTACTTGTGTGCAAAAGGAGCTTGATTAGTAAGTATGATTCATCAATATAAACTAAATGGATACAATATCGTGCTCGACACTTACAGTGGCTCAGTACATGTTGTTGATGACCTAGCATATGAAATTATAGCGCTTTATGAGAAAACTTCTGTCGACCAAATCGTGACAATGATGTTAGAGAAATATAAGCATGATTCCAGCATTTCTGAGAGTGACATTCGAGAAACCATCGTGGATATCGAGGAGCTTATAAATGATGGTCAGCTTTTTACAAAAGATGAGTATGAGAACCTCTCGCTTGATTTAAAAAAACGGAAAACTTATGTTAAGGCACTCTGCCTCAATGTTGCGCATACCTGTAATCTATCATGCGACTATTGCTTCGCCAGCCAAGGGAAATACAACGGAGATCGAGCAATCATGAGCTATGAGGTTGGACAAAAAGCTATCGATTACCTGCTTGAAAATTCGGGTCATCATCGAAACCTGGACATCGACTTTTTTGGCGGGGAACCGCTCTTGGCTTGGAAAGTGGTTAAACAGATCGTAGCTTATGCAAGAAGCAAAGAACAAG
Source organism: Paenibacillus sp. FSL P2-0121 (assembly GCF_037975345.1). Taxonomy (NCBI): domain Bacteria; kingdom Bacillati; phylum Bacillota; class Bacilli; order Caryophanales; family Paenibacillaceae; genus Paenibacillus; species Paenibacillus sp. FSL P2-0121. Next base: position 817,423 of record NZ_CP150245.1, read on the forward strand.
AATACAAAAAGAAGTTCCGCTTCACCTTCACGACGAACGGGATGCTGCTGAACGATGAGGTCACCGAGTTTTTAAATCAGGAAATGTACAATGTCGTATTAAGCCTAGATGGAAGAAAAGAGGTTCATGACCGACTTCGCCAAACGGTTAACGGAAAAGGCAGCTACGATCATATTGTTCCGAAGTTCAAGGAATTCGTTCGTAAGCGCGGGGACCAAGAGTACTATGTTCGAGGAACTTACACTCGTAACAATGTCGATTTCACCAACGATATATTTCATATCGCAGACCTTGGTTTTGACAAGATCTCGATGGAACCAGTCATCTGTGATCCAAAGGAACCTTATGCACTTACCGAGGAGGACCTGCCGGAGATCTACAACCAGTACGAAATTCTCGCCAAGGAAATGATTGGACGTGATGAGCAGGGCAAGGGGTTTACCTTTTATCACTACATGCTTGACCTCTCGGAAGGACCTTGCATCCAGAAGAGAATTACTGGCTGTGGTTCAGGAACCGAATATCTTGCTGTCACCCCCTGGGGAGAGCTTTTTCCTTGTCACCAGTTCGTCGGGGATGAAGAATACAGCATGGGAAACCTCTGGGATGGCATCACAAAACCTGAGCTGCAATGTCAATTCCAAGAGAGCAACTGCTACTCGAAGCCGGAATGCAAGGACTGCTGGGCTAAACTCTACTGCAGCGGTGGTTGTCCTGCCAATGCACTGCACGCGACGGGTTCCCTCGTCGGAACCTATGACTTCAGCTGTGACGTCTTCCGCAAAAGAGTCGAATGTTCCATGATGGTAAAGGTTGATGAATCTATTAGAGCGATGGAAGAGCAATCTAGCTAGTTAACGTAACGGATGAAAAAACTCTAACCGAGAAATAGACACTTTTAAATAAAGTGCCTTTCTCGGTTTTTTTTGTATTAACTAGAACTATGATCATAGATCGTTTTTTTCATCGGCAATCAGGATGAGGAATTCAAAACGTGACGGCCTAATCTGTTTAATAGACAGAGAGGGCTTTTTTAATGTGCGAATCTATGATTTTTTCTTTGAACACAAATATATATGACTAAAGTCATATTAAATTCGTGTTTTACGTATTTTTTTTGTCGAAAAATAAACTATTTTCTAAGAAATGTCGATATAATAGGATAGAAATCTGCTTTTCTGTATTAACTGCAATTACGGAAGCGTTAACAATTATATGAATAGTCATTCGACAAGGAGGAAAGCAATGTTAAAAAAGTTAGGCAAGATTGGATTGGCTTTTATATTAGTCATTGGACTGCTGCCGATGATTTCACTCCGGGCATACGCTGCCATCCCCTCATTCACCAAAACGGTGGACTTTCCCATTCAGCCTCCAGTTACAAACGCCTCGGGTAAGAATGTTTCTGATGTTGATGTTCTTCCTGACGGAAGTACCGCAGTAGTGTTGAACACATTCGCTTATCAAGGCAATTCCTATGTTTATTCTTATTTTTTAAAGATTTTTGACCGCACGGGAGCACTTAGATCAGATGTTGATCTGAGTAGTCTAATGGATACCTATTACAAAATGATTGATGTGAATATGCTTGCGCTAAGTGATGGAAGGATTCTGATTACTTACCATAAAAGCGACAGCGGCGATAACAATTTGCAATTGGGAACCGTTAGGGAGAGTACTCCCAATGCCTATTTCATGGTGCTAAACCAGTCAGGACAAAAGGTGGTCGGTCAGACACAGATTAATACATACTCTGCCGCAAGTACCCCGGCACTCACGCGCTTTGTCTCTATAACGGAATTGTCTGACGGCAATATAGCTTTTTCCTGGCAACGGAACGACAATATTAGCACGGCTACGCGTGTGTTCACTGTTGAGGGTAACCCAGTTTCGGGAGAAACACTTCTGGTTTCCCATAATGCGAGCATGTCTAATGTATCCGCTGGAGACGGTGTATATATGGTTGCTTACAATTCAGGAGTAGGACCCCAGACGGATACTGTTTATCTGAAAATATTCAGTAATAGTGGGACTCTGTTAAATACGATTAATAAAGGAATAAGAACGGATGAAAAACAGCTGTTTCTATCCACGTTGAACAACGGGAATTTCATGTTCAGCCAATATAACTATAGAAACGACTCATCAACGGTTTCTTTATATGATAAGAACGGTACGAGTAAGGGTGATTTTACAGTAAGTGGCTCTCTAGGCGAATCTTCGGCTGCTATTTATAGGGATGGTGCAAAGCCGGGCTTTGTAACCGTAAGTACGGACCCCACTTCTACCAATGCCATCAATGATGCGTACAACAACTTTAAAGAATGGTCGGGAACGCAGTATGCTTACCTGAATTATTATGACAATGACGGTAACTTAGTCTTTACATCGGATCAGCCGGTGGATTCCGCTCCGGTGGCTATGCAGGGTTTCAATGAAGCCACTTGGATGTACGCTGTGGAATATTATCCAAGCTTCAAATTGTATCCCACCTTTGGTGACAAGCTTGTCTTGGTGACAACCGATAATACGGATGCTGATCATTATAGAATAACCGCTAAAATATTTGAGACGGGAGCTCCGGCACCAGCGGCTATCATTGACTATGCGGCTGAGCAACTGACCGGACTGACGCCAAACAGCGCCTACTCGGTTAACAACGGTACAGCGGTAACGGTGACAGCGGATGGTAAGCTGGCTATAGACAGCAGCTGGTTGGGAACGTCAGTGAGCATCGTGAAGAAAGGCGATGGCTCGTCGACAACGGATAGCCCGGCACAAACGCTGACTATTCCATTCCGTCCAGGGGCACCGACTGGTGTAACGGCGACGAATGAAACGGCGATAAGTGCTAACGATGGTACATTGACTAACGTAACAACTGCGATGGAGTACAAGAAGGGTGTGGCGGGTACTTGGACGAATATTTCAGGTGCAACCGTAACGAGACTTGATCCGGACATGTACTATGTCCGGACAAAAGCGACGGTGACGGCGTTTGCGTCAGAAGCGAAGAGCGTGACGGTGGCTACGTTTGTGGCAACACCGGAAGTGACACCGGCAGCCATCATTGATTATACGGCAGAGCAGTTAACCGGTCTGGTGCCAAACGGCTCGTATACGGTGAACGGTACGGCAGTAACAGCGACAACAGATGGTAAGCTGGCCATTAACAGTGGTTGGTTGGATACGTCGCTGAGCATCGTGAAAAAAGGCAATGCCTCGACGACATTGGATAGCGCGGCGCAGACGCTAAGCATTCCGCCACGTGCAGGGGCGCCGACTGGTGTGATAGCGACGGATGAAACGGAGATTAGTGCTAACGATGGTACATTGACGAACGTGACAACCGAGATGGAATTCAAGAAAGGTACAGCAGGTGTATGGACGAGTGTAGCAGGTGTAACCGTAACGGGACTTGATCCGGACACGTATTATGTGCGGACGAAAGCGACGACTACGGCATTTGCGTCAGAAGCGAAGAGCGTGACGGTGGCTACGTTTGTGCCAACGCCGGAAGCGGCACCGGTAGCCACCATTGATTATGCGGCTGAGCAGTTAACAGGTTTAACGGCAAGCGGCTCGTACACGGTAAACGGGGCTTCGCTAACAGCGACAGCTGATGGCAAGCTAGCTATTGATAGCATTTGGTTGGGGACGTCATTGAGCATCGTGAAGAAGGGCAATAGTTCTACGACAACGGATAGCACAGCGCAGACGCTAAGCATTCCGATCCGTCCAGGGGCGCCGATAGGTGTAACGGCGACAGACGAAACGGCGATAAATGCTAACAATGGTACATTGACGAACGTGACAACGGAGATGGAATACAAGAAGGGTGCGGCAGGTGAATGGAAGGATGTGACGGGTGTAACCGTAACGGAACTAACTCCGGACACGTACCATGTGCGGACGAAAGCGACTGGGGCAGCATTTGCGTCAGCTTCAGTGCAAGTGGCGGTGGTTGCTTTTGTGGCGACACCGGAAGTGGTACCGGCAGCCGTTATTGATTATTCGGTCGAACAACTGACAGGCTTGACGTCAAATGGCTCGTACACAGTAAACGGAGCTTTGGTAACAGCGACAGCTGATGGAAAATTAGCTATTGGTAACAGTTGGTTGGGAACATCGCTAAGTATTATGAAGAAAGGCAATGGCTCGACGACAACGGATAGTGCGGCGCAGACGTTAAGCATTCCGTCCCGTTCAGGGGTGCCGACTGGTGTAACGGCGACGGATGAAACGGCGATAAATGCCAACGATGGCAAATTGACGAACGTAACAACCGCGTTGGAATACAAGAAGGGCACAGCAGGTGCATGGACGGATGTGTCAGGCACAACCGTGACAGGACTTATTCCGGACACGTATTATGTCCGGACGAAAGCGACTTTGACAGCATTTGCGTCAGAAGCGAAGATCGTGACGGTGGCTACGTTCGTGCCAACGCTGGAAGCAACACCGACAGCCATCATTGACTATGCGGCAGAGCAGTTGACAGGCTTGACGCCAAGTGGCCTGTACACGGTAAAAGGTTCAGCGGTTACGGCGACAGCAGATGGTAAGCTGGACATTAATAGTAGTTGGATAGGAACATCGCTAAGCATCGTGAAGAAGGGCAACAGCTCGACGACAACGGATAGCGCGGTGCAGACGCTAAGCATTCCGTCCCGTTCAGTGGCGCCGATTGGTGTGACAGCAACGGGTGAAACGGGATTGAACACAAACGATGGTACGCTCATCAATGTTACTAGTGCAATGGAATACAAGAAAGGTACAGCAGGTGCATGGGCAGATGTACCTAGTACAAGCGTGACGGGGCTTACTCCAGACACGTATTATGTGCGGACGAAAGCAACAGCGACGGCATTTACCTCGGCTTCGGTGCAAGTGACGGTATCGGCATTCACGAAAATGCCAGAAGCGATGCCAGCAGCCGTCATCGACTATGCTACTGAACAGTTGGCAGGCCTGACGCCAAGTGGCACATACATGGTAAACGATACAGCGATTACGGTGCCAGTAGATGGCAAGCTGGAAATTGATAGCAGCTGGTTGGGAACGTCACTGAGCATCCTTAAGAAAGGTGACGGTTCAACAACTACGGACAGTGCGGTACAGACTTTAAACATTCCATCTCGTGCAGCGGCTCCGGTAGGTGTGACTGTTACGGATGTAACGTACAATGGGGCTAATAACGGTACCATTCAGAATCTGACAGTCCAAATGGAATACAAAATAGGCAGCACTAGTCTTTGGACAGAAGTTACAGACACAATGATTACTGACCTTGCGCCGGACACGTATTATGTTCGGGACAAGGCAACGGCAACAGCATTCGCTTCTATTGCTGCTCAGGTTATCGTTCATGACTCGAATGCGGTCATCCCGTCCGCGCCTGAAGTCACGGCTGATGATCTGAACAATACGATTGTTGGTCTGGACACAAGTATGGAATTTTCAGTGGACGACGGACCATACGTACGGTACGACGGAACTAACTCCCCAGACTTGAGTGGTGAGCACATTGTTAAGGTACGGGTGGTAGCTAGCGGGTCCGTTCCGGCGGGACCAGCAACCACGCTGACCTTTACAATTAATATGCTTAACCCTGCCGATGGCTTGAACGTGATCGCCATCGATCCAAGTGGCTCGGCAAATAACGGCTATACACAAATCACCGTTATACCTGCGCTGGCTGAAGGACATAAGCTCTTTTATAAGAACTTTGGCGCTGGTAGCGTAGTCGTACCAAATGTGGGAGAGGTCCTGACTGGATACACGCTTGTAGGCATTGAGGGATTGGTTCCTGCGTCCAATGGGGATATGATTGGGATTGCAGAGGTAGATGCTGACGGCCAAGTGGTGAAATACGGTAGTGCAACAGCAGCTGTGGTGGCTGATACCGTAACACCGGGGACTGATCCGGTCAGCCCAGGATCCGGAAGCAACTCGAATAGCGGAACAACCCCCGGTAATGCGAACACAGTTGTTACCGATGTGATCGTTCTTGTTAACGGTAAGGAAGAGAACGCGGGCAAAGCAACAACAACGACCTTAGGAAACGTGGCAACAACTATTATCGTCGTCGACCCAGCTAAACTCCAAGCGAAGCTGGACGCGGAAGGTAATGGGGCGGTGGTGATCGTTCCGGTGACGCAGGATTCCAACATCATCGTTGCTGAGTTAAATGGTCAAATAATTAAGAACATGGAGAACGCATCGGCTACTCTAGTGTTTCAGACAAGCAAAGGGACTTATACTTTGCCAGCCGACGAAATCAATATTGATGCGTTAGCTAAAAAATTTGGAAGCGGCTTGAAGCTGGAAGATATCACACTGAAGATTACGATCAGCGAGACCTCGCCGTCTATGAATCAGGTAGTGGCAGGTGCTGCAAGCAGAGGTGGCTTCACACTCGTTGCACCGTCACTAGATTTCACTGTTACCGCTACTTACGGTACATCGACAGTGGAAGTGAGTCAGTTCAATGCTTACGTGGAGCGGATAGTGGCACTTCCAGGTGGTATTGATCCGAATCGGATTACGACTGGAGTCGTTGTGGAGCCAGATGGCACAGTGCGCCATGTACCGACTAGGTTCGTTCTGAAGGACGGCAAATACTACGCAGTTATTAAGAGTGTGACGAATAGCTCGTATTCGGTGATCTGGCATCCGCTGACTTTTGCGGATGTGGAGAATCATTGGGCGAAGGACGCAGTGAACGATATGGGATCACGTCTGGTGATTAATGGAGTGAACAAAACGACGTTTAACCCGAATGCAGATATCACCCGAGCGGAGTTCGCAGCGATTATCGTACGCGGTCTAGGACTGAAACTTGGGGACGGGAAGACAGCGTTTGCAGATGTACCAGCGAATAGCTGGTATGCAGGGGCTGTTGAAACGGCATCCGAGTATGGTCTGATCACCGGTTTTGAGGACGGCACATTCCAGACGAATGCTCCAATCACACGCGAGCAGGCTATGAACATTATCTCCAAAGCGATGAAGTTAACCGGCCTTGCGGACCAGACTGGAACAGTGGATGCAACAAGCGTACTTGCAACCTTTACAGATGCCGGCAACATAGGCGTTTGGGCTAAGGACAGTCTGGCGCTAGCCGTCAAAGCTGGCTTAATCAGCGGCCGTGGCGACAATAAGTTGGAGGCAAAGGCTAATGTCACCCGTGCGGAAGTGACAGTTCTGATTCAGCGGTTGCTGCAGAAGTCGGGTCTTATTGATTAGATTGGTGAGTAATGGAAGAGTGGATTCAGCATAGGGCTGAATCCGCTTTTTTTTTGTTAGTTGATCTAGTTTCTGGTCTATCTTGGATAGCCGCCATGTCTGGAATTGAAGTATCAATAAAATACGGAAGTTATGAAGGAGTTACGGCTCAAATCTATTTTATAGATATGACAAAGAGGATTGGAAGTGCAGGTAATGTAGGTACTATAAGATTATCGAATAGAGTTAAAATTACATATCACTCCGAAAATTAAGGATGGGTAAAAAAAGAACCAGACTGCAATTTTTTGAGGTCTTTCTTTCCATTAAAAATGGGCATATCGTATAAGATTTGTTCCCGCTGTGTACTCGACGCATTTGGAGTCGGTGGCGTTATTAATGAGGAACAATAGAGAAGTCTGGATTTACTGTGATGGAGTGAGTTTTGGGAGTAGTATAGATGAGATGTAAACATAAATAGAAGATGTAAAATAGTGAAGATTGCTGATTTTGACAAAAAACTTCGGAAAAACACCTGTTATATTAAAAAAAGGTGTTTTTTGGTTGTCTTCGTTATTGAAAAAAATTAATTTGTTTACTTTTACTGTGTTAGAATGCAAATAATTAGATGTAGAATTAATATATAGCATATTATTGTTAGGTTTATAGGCTTTTATATGCTACCCTATCCTTCAAAGGGGGCTTTTAGGAGGATGTAGTTGATATTTCTAAGATAGACAGTTAGAAACAATGAAATAAGTAGGGGGAATATATGAATGGCGAAAAGGGGAAAAATAAAAGCAGTTGTTTATTTCTGGAATACCAAAAATTGTTTTACTGGCTTCATGTCATATAATGAGGTTGGAAAGTATGTAAATATTGTTAAAGACCAATCTATGAATCGATTAATTAATGATGCCAGCGTGGATTTAATAATAAAATATATGAAAAATGAAGGAGAGGAGATCTTTTTTCCACCAGTAATAATGAATTGCTCAAATAAAATAAAGTATGATTCTGTAAATAGCCTAATGGAGATTGAAGAAAGTAGCCTTACTATTATAGATGGGCAACATCGGATTAAGGCAATAAATGAGATACTGGCTGATACAGAATTTCTTTCTGAATTTGGTTCTAAGAAAATACCCTTTTTGATTATAGAAGAATTAAGTCCAGAGTTACATAGAAAATTGTTCCATACAATCAACGATAAGAGTACGAAAGTACAAAATAACGTCTCAGATCGTTTTTCAACTACAACTTCAAATTTAATAGGATTGAAATACGTCTCAGACCATCTCGATATAAAAGAAATAATTGAATGGGAAGGTAAGCAGTCAAAAGAAAAGATAGTTTATTCTCATATGCTGAATTGTATTGAAATAATAGAGGATTTCTTACAAAAAAAGTTTAAAAATACATTGAGTACAATTGAAGGGGTCTTAGTTGATAATAAGAAACATTTATATAAAAATGACAATTATTATTCTGTATTTGGAGCCTTTTGGGATTATATTTTTCTAAAACTAAAGGAGAAGCCCACAGATAAAAATTTTTACGTTAAAGAAATAACATTAAGCTATATAAGTAAGATATTGATTAACAAACTCGATACTGAGGGAGTAAACGATGATATTGAGGCTCTTATTAATATTAAAGATAAAATTAGTATTATACTAAATAATTTTTTACCGAAGGAATTGGTTTTTGATTATGTGTTTAGAATTAATAAATCTTCTGAATGTAATGAATCGCTGAAGAGATATCTGGATTGCAATAAATATTTAGTTGAAAACGGAATAACATTACAGAATAAAATTACTTTTAATAAACTGCTCTCTAAAGTTATACCCAAAGGTTTTCTTGATAATGGTGGATATTTTTCAGTTGATGCAACGAAATATGAACCTTTCAGTGCCTTTCTACAGTTAACAAATAATTTACTAACAGATTTGTTAGCTCAAAATAAAACTGAAAAAGAAATAATTAAACAACTTGTTCCAGTGGATAAAACAAATCAATTTGGTACAACTGAACCTGATGAGCAAGCCGCAGCGGAGGAGATAAACGTCGATTTAAGAGCGAGCATCGGCACTCAGGAAATTATGCAAGAGCAGGATCCACAAGAGGATAAACCTGAAAAGCCGGAAGAGTGAATATGCAGTTATTAGGAAAATATTATTTGGAGGAATGCAAATTGCATCATACGCATTTTGTTTTGCAATTCACAAAAACATATAGTAATGAAACACTAAAAGAAGTATTGTCCTCTGAGGAGTTTGACAATATTGATTATGTATTTAATCCAGTTGAAAAGATGATATTTTTCTCGATATTTGACAAAGCGGAGAAGCCGAAAAAGTATGAAAAAACAAAAAAAGCAATTATTGAAACATTGGGAATGATTGATGGAACATATCTTTCAATTCTTTATGATTCCCAAACCGTTGAATATTTGGAGAAGATATCTTCTTCTATTTATGAACTTGAAAGGAACTTTAGAAACTTAATCGAAATTAAGATGCTTCGTCAAGTAGGACCTTTGTGGAGAAACCAATATCTAGTATCTAATGATAATACATATGACCGAAAAACAGGAAGGAAAGACGATGTTTTTAAATACCTTGCTAACCCATTGGATGACCATAATTTCAAAAACCTAAGTGTTTTTGTTAAAGAAAATATTAGGAGGAATAGAAGTATTATCACTGAAAAGTTAGATTTATTAGATAGTAAATTGGATATTTTAAAAGCAGCTAAGAAAAGTGAAGATTTAAATGAAATTACGGATGATATTGTTGATGAAATAAATCAATTGAAAATCTCCGTGGGTAATGCTAATGACCTATATTCTGAGGATATTTATGCTCATATTAAACCTGATTTAGTGGAAGAATGGAATAGAATTTATGACTACCGAAATTATTGGGCGCATAATATATTTTTAATGACGGAAGCGGAATATAATGAATATCTACGGCTAAGTCAAAGGATAAATAAAAAGATCAAGGTTGAACTAACTATAGATTCATTACTTGGTTCACTAAATTTTAAGGATTATGGTAATTTTATAAGGATATCAATAAGTAAATATGAGAATGAAGTAGTAAACTGTGAGGTGAAAATAAAGTTTAATCTTAATGGGAAATTTTACTATGTATCAAAGCTAGAAGCAGACTATATAGATATCTATAACTTCTATAAAGTTTTATTTAGTAAACAAGCCGATTTCATAGCAAAATTAGATAGTACTTATTTAAGAAATCCGTATTTATATAATATATTATCTGAAAACGAAAAATTCCCTGAATGGTTTGAAGATATTTCAGAGGAAGATTCAAATGAAATTATCAATATCTTAACTAGTGTATTTAAATTTAATGTTAAGACTGCGAATGAATCTGGGGAAGGTTTGGTGGTTGTGAATGAAGACCATCACAGTTTCTTGAAAAGAATATTTTCATAATAAGTATTAGAAGGTCAGCTGATTTAGGAAATCTAGTTATATGTAAACCCGCAAATAAAGTTTGCGGGTCTTTTTTATAACTTTAAAAGTGGAGGGTTTAAAATTGGAATTTCTAATTATGTAATTAGTTTGGGACTAGAGATCAACAATATCAATAATGATGAGTATTTACATTTCCCACCAATCTCCAAACAAGGTATACTTAAAAAAATATGTAGTTACTAATGGCCTATATCTTAAGACCTTCTATTTAACAAGGTTAATTACAAATAATACTTCGGTCATCAGAGTAATGGAGGAATCCTATGAGTACAACACAGTCTCAACACTTCATCAATGTTCTGAAAAAATGCAAACAATCATCCAAAGAAGCCGTTGAAAACCTGGAGGGCTTTAGTGATTTCAAGAAATACTTGCATATTCAACGGCCAGTAGAAGTGGAACTTGAGCAACAGATTAATGAAGCCTATGAATCGTCCGAAGCACGATTGATTTTAGTCTGTGGTGGGGTCGGAGATGGAAAGTCCCATATCTTATCTTACTTAAAAAGCAAATATCCCTTTCTAAACGATGAATCAAATTTTTATTTACATAATGATGCTACTGAAAGCTTTTCTCCTAGAAGAACATCCATTGAAACTTTATCCAATGTACTACAACCATTTTCTGATGCTGAGCTAGAAGTTGGCGGAACCATAAATATCATTCTAGCCATCAACTTAGGAGCCTTAAATAACTTCGTTGATTCTGAAGAAGGTAAGGCCTTTTCTAGACTAAAGGCTTATGTATATCAAAAAAAAATTCTAGAGTCAGTAATTGCTGATGAAGTTAGTCCAGATGATCATATTTTTCGATATGTGAATTTTAGTGACTATCATATGTATCAGCTGACTGAGCAAGGACCAAAATCGGATTATATAAAAGGGATCTTCCAAAAAGTTACTCAGAATACAGTAGATAATCCCTTTTATCAAGCTTACCTTAGAGATCTTGAAGAAGATCGAGAAAGCGCATCGAAGAATCCAATCATCCAAAACTATGATTTACTACAGCATGAGGATGTGCAAGATAGAATCATCGCGCTCTTGATTCAAGTTATGGTAAAGGAAAAACTAATCATCTCTACACGCGCCTTGCTAGATTTTGTGTATAACTTGCTTGTTCCATCTGTTATGGAGAATATGAGTCATAATCAAATTATCGAATACGTACAAGAGCAAGATTTTAAGGATTATGTAGCCTGTTTGCTTCCGTTCCAGATCTTCGAGAAGGTTGATGCATCAGCCATTCATCGAGCGATTGACCAAATCAATCCGACCCGGATACGAACAGAGCAGATGGATAGATATCTAATAGAATTTAAATCTCTTAAAGAAGGAGCAGGCCTATTCGCCAATCATATTAACGTCAGTAGACTACCTTATTTATCAAAATCCATATTTCAAAATTCGCCATGGCGGAATTCGGATGGTAAGGAACAAAACTTCAAGAAAAGACTAATCAAACTATTTGTATATTTATATTACTTCCTCCCTAAGGAGGAACATAGTTTTTTTGTTGACGAAACATATGAGCAATTTATGAGGTATTTATTCTACTGGAACAAGAGGGATATTAGTAAATTAGCCAATCTATATAAAGGCGAAGTGCGTGACGCGATCTACAAATGGAATGGAGAAGCTAACGGTGACTTGGTATATGTTCAGATAGGTCAGCCACAGACACAATATCATGCTCTTCAAAAATTAGAGATTGATCCTCATATAGACAAGCGAAGTGTTCTTTCTCATTCGGAATTATTTAAATTTTTGACGATGATGACTATTCAATTCAAAACCAAAAATGTGACTTATGAGAGCGATGCAACTGTTCCCTCTATCGATGTTGATTATTCTCTTTATGCCTTAATAATTCGAATTAAGAACGGATACCGTCCAAATAAAAAGGACAAATTTCAGTTTATTAAATTCGTTGAGTTTATTGAAAAGTTGAACAACTCCGGTAATCAGAAGAATGAAATTATCTTCGAAAGCAAGCAGTTTGGAAAGTCCACCCGCTATCGCCTGCAGTATGATGAAACTTTTGATCAATACTCATTTATGGAGACGTGAATAATATGAGTTATCTTATAAATCTAGAGGAAATACGAAAAGAGTTTAAGTTTGAAACTTCTATTAAACACAATCCTAGAATCCCACTAGAATTTTTGCCCTACACCACAAAGTTTAAAGAAACACAGTACAATTTTAGAGAAGTTGTTGGGGAGTTTATGCGGCTGGTGGGACGAAAAAAATTACCTGAGGCTGTTGATGCTGAAAAGCTATTAAGTAATGTTTTAGATTCTATTTCATTTGGACAGGCAAATCAACGTGGCGAATTCAAACAAATGGTTAAGACGCTCTTTTTGGACGAGAATGAGCAGCTTTATTTATTTCATCCTCAAATGTTGTATTACATCAATACTGTCGACAATGAAAATAAAAAGCTAGCACTCTTTTTATATAACGTCCTTTGGAATCAACGAGATGCGTGGTCTGTAGATGTTGCGACTGAAAATGAATCTGACCTGATGAGTACATTGCTCTTTAGGTCATTACCTGAACTAATAACTGCTAACGAAATTAAAAATAATTATGCACTTATGCTGCCAGAGGTATCAAAGTTATTTTTTCAAGATTTCCAATGGTTATCTACAAAAAGTGATCTATTTACCCAACAAGTTGAGAAAATTATCTCTTATTATTACTTCTTTTACGTTACACAGTTTGCCATCCAAAGTGAAAGTTTATTTAACTCGGTTGATCAGAAAATTCGGCCAATCTATTTTACCTTTGAAGAAGAAGAAAGATTGTCTAAAACCCGTGTGAGTTACGAGTATGGGTGGAAAAATCTCGAGAAATCTATTGGGAAAATTTTCTCGCATATTAACCTTTTAAAAATGTTGAACTTTACATCTAATGAACATAAGGAAGAAAATTGGAATGCCCCATTTTCATATCAGCAAATTGCTACTTGTATCCGTGAAATGTCAGGAGAAGAGCAAGTGGTGCTTGAAGAAGAGATTGACCTATTGACTGAAGAATATAAGCAAAAGTTGTCTGGGGACAGTAAATGGATGCTAATGGGGACATTTACTGAACGGTATGAATTGTCGGTTCTAAATAAAATAGATCAGTTATTCAGGATGATCGACCATCAATTTAACCAAACTTCTCGATCGAAGCCTTATAACGAGTACAGACAATGGTTCGTTCACTTTTGCCAGAAAACTTTTTTAAAGTCACGAGGACGTTCTGGTAAAATGCTCATACTTGATACAGATTATCTTTTGTTTTTGACTAAATTAATGATTAAAGATGAGAGTAAAATCCGTTTGAAAAGACTATTCGAAAAGTTCGAGGCACGGGGTATGATATTTGACCGAGATACACAAACAGCGATTGTTGATTATTTTGAGAAACTTAACTTACTTGAGAAAAAAAGTGATAGTGGGGATGCTATTTATGTCAAAGCATTTTTATAATTACTTGGCTGAGCAGATTGTGGAATTCTTTATTCGTACAAATGTTCAGCCAGGAGATAAATATCATATTCAATTTGAACGTGATGAGCAAGTAGAATTGCTTGTGGAACAAGTTAAATCATTATCCACAGCTGAGCCCTTTTATATGCAAACAGAGGAAGGAATCTACCAATCCAAATCTCTGATGGGATCAAATGCCAAAGTTTTAATAGCTTCAAATACTGACGAGGTGACACCAGATTTTCTAACTACGCTGCGGAATAAAGTAGGAATTAATGAAGAGCTATTTATCGATAAAGCCATGCTACTAATTCACAACTCAAACCTAGATAGCTTAGTACAGGGTATGACCTCATTTGACAAAGAAGGAATGCCGTTCCACATTAACTCAATTGAAGAGAATCTTCAGAATATGATGGAGAATTCCCTTCTTACAAAACCGGAAAAGCAAATACTAAAATTTAGTATGGAGACGAATAGAGCTCAACAAGGAATCCATGAGCAAGTAACCTTGTTTGATTATGAGAAAATTCTTACCGTTCTAAACAACGAAAGGCTTGAAAATTACGATTATAAAGATTTTGGTTTGTTTCAGGATTCGGAATTTTTCAATACACCTATGACGGAAAAGCAAATTCAAGCTCGTTTAACTGAAAATCACAGTCTTTTCAGTAATGTTGAATTGGCCCATCAGTATGGTCCTATTGATATTAGCTTGGAAAGGCATTTTGATGAGCAGGGCGTAAAATTGCTCTCTGATATGGAATGGCAACTAACTGACTTCGGAAAAGTAAAACAGTCTAATCAGAAGAAGCTAGAGGGTAAGGGGCTAGAGTATATAGAGTCTACTAAAAAAGTAAAAGCAACTAATGAAGGCCTAATTTACTGGGAAAGAGCAGATGGAGAAGGAAAGAGCCAACAGCGTAAGCGTAATATTATAGTATTTAATCCTGAACAACAAAAAAAAGTTACTTTGGAGTTTCAGTTTAACGACTTTATTAAACAAGATTTTATTTCTAGAATTGCAATAAAACATAACATTAATCCTGAGCAATCGGGGAAAAAAATAAAGGTAGAACTTACACATGCCCCAGGACAAACAACATTCTATGGAGTTAAATATAAAACAGATGTTTCACCAACTTATGAGTTTAGAATAGCGATTGTAGAAACGTCAGAAAATTTGCTTCAGGCGATCCAGACTTCCTACACAATCAACCTAGTAAAATCAAAATTAAGACATTCGAGTATTTTAATTAATTCAGACCATGAGCAGTGGATCTTTAACAAAGGTAAATCCGATGTAGTTCAGGTGGAGCTCATGGAAGATTTTGAAAATAATCAATTTCAAATTACAGAATCTGAAGAGCTAGTGGTTACAAAAAACTCGGAAAATCAAGGTGAGGAAGACTTAATTCACTTTGCTATAAAACTACCGATGACTGAAATCCCACTTTCTGTCCAGGATGTAGTTGAACGACCTGTTCCGATTGGTGGATTTAATGTATGGAAATTAAAACGTGAGAAACAGGATCATTTTAAGTACCGTATAGAAAATGATAAGATGAAAATCATACAAGGTACTCGTGAAACTTATGCCCAAGGTGAATTCAAAAAGAATCTTGAACGTGAACTGAAACTAATTGGTGCCAATCATCTGTACTTCACGGAAGAAGCTGGTGAACTTCACCCGGAACAAATTAACGTGCCAGAAACCGTTAGAGAAGCTTATATTAATCTACTTCGTTACTTCCGTGATAACCAACTGCTTCCCAGTCTGGCTTATTTGGATGAAGATTACTCCTTACTAGCTCGAGCCTATGTTGAAGTATATATTAAAGAATTAGAACAATTGCAAAACGGACAATCGTTAGTTCAAACACAACGTGATCTAGTTTTACTAGGCACAATTCGTAAAGGACTTAAGGACCCAGAATGGCTATATACGCCTCTGCACCCGCTTAATCTTGCTTATCAACTACAGCTAAAGGACTTGATTGACAAAGAGACGATTAATGATGAGCTGCTCCGTACATTAAGACCAACACATCTAGTTCCTTATGTCTCATTTAATGGCGGTTTGTATAAAGTGATTGAACCTAGCGATTCATATGAATGGACAACCTATATTGACCAAAGTCTACCGAGATTTGAGTCCTCAAAACTCTTTGTAAATAAGCTGGTACAGGAGAAGATCGAAGAATTCACTGAGCATTTTTCTTATTTGTTCGATTTAGATTATCGAGCACCTTTGAAAATAAACACAATTAATATGGGTGATTGTCAGGAAATTCTGCAAGGGTTGTTTGAATTTTATAAAAGACAGCTTAAGAGAGAGGTTCAGAAGAGTGACCTACTCCCTATCGAACTACATATCTATGCAGAAAAAGGGATTAATAATGTCTTTGAAGAGATGTCACAGTACTCTGATGCAGAGGAAATTGCTAAAAATTTCAACTTAAAGTTGGAGTTAGAAGGATACCACTCCGAAGAGATATTAAATATCTTTAGAGACCAAGTTAAATTTTATTCACGTGATGTTGTCACTAATCAATATGAATACTGCCATATTACCTTCTACCAAATGAGCAAAATAGAACAAGTAGCCACAAGCAATGCATCTGAGATTATTACAGGCTTATCCTTATTTGGATTGGTATCTGGTGTTCCATCAGTATTCATTAATGAGGATTACAAGACAGGGTTTGGTACTAAATATTACAGAACATCCGAAGCACCGTTGCTAAACCTTGTTCCTAAACTCAATTCTTTGCTTCGAGTTGCAAGGACACTAGATAATTATCAAGAAGATATGAATATCGTAACTGCTATCTCTGCCGAGCATAAGCAAAAGTTAGATGCTGTATACGATTCGTCACATTGGGTTACTTTTATTGAACCCAAGGTAGATCTCAGTTTCTTTAAGAATAATGATGAGCAGAAGGATTTGCTTGTTATCCATTACAGTGATCAGTACACCTCTTCTAGTGGCTTTGATGCAATCACTGTGACAAGACGCTCGAAGCAATATCAACGGCTAATTAAAGAATTTTTGGACTCTCACCAAATTATAGCATCTGATGAAGTGTTGCCTCCAATAATCAATTTTTTTAATGCAATTAACGGAAACTGGTTGTTACGATTATTGGCTCAAAAAAATCAGTTTCCGAAAGAAAAAATCAGTATTTTGTCTGCTGTAAAATTGGCTTTAGCTGCTTTTGCCCATCGGGATATTATATGGATACCTATCTCAATGGAAGAGATTCTACGAATATCTGGTGGTACTGGACTAAGGCAATCGGAAGGGTTGTTTTCAGCTAGGAACCTTGGAAAGTTTGGCTCTTACAGCGATGATTTGCTACTAATTGGTATTGAGGAGCAGGGCGAAGATCTAACGGTTCACTTCTATCCGATTGAAGTGAAGATTGGGAATAACCCTAAGTCAGTATATGATAAGGCTGTAGACCAAGTTAAGGAAACTAAAAAATTGTTAATAGACTTCTTGTTAGAATCTGAAGAGAACGTCTTTAAATCGAAATTATATCGTAACTTCTTTATACAATTAGCGATCGCTAGTGCTGAAAAAATGAATCTTTACTCGATCTGGCCAGAGCAATACTGGAGAAATGTTACGGACAGTAGGTTGAGGGGAAGATTGCTCAACGATGATTATAGAATTTCAAATACACTGCAAGAGTATATCGGTGATGGAGCAGTCATCTCCTTTAAAAAAGATTGTGTATTTTCAGGAATCAAAAGAACAGAGGATGTCTTAGTCTTTGATTATCCAGAAAAGAGCGGATATGATTTTATCATTAAGAATATTGAGGAAATTAAGGACCATATCCAAAGTGAGGATGGGGATATTCGATCAGATCAACTTCTTTCAAAGTTGTATAAATCAGAAATAGGTTTAATTTATAGAAAAGAAAACACTGACAACTATTGTGAAAATGCCGCTGATCAATCAGGTAGCTACAGAACAGATAATTACGTGCAGCCTTCCCTTGATAATGATCATACAAATAGCAATTTAAAAATTGAAGTTAAACCTGTAAAACCATTGGAGATTTTGTTCGGTCACAATGCACAGAGTCAAGAAGAAGTAAAATGGTATCCGACCTCGACTGATAAAATAATGCACACTAACACAGGCATTATTGGAACAATGGGTACAGGGAAAACGCAATTCACTAAATCCTTGATTACTCAGATACTTCGTAACAGTACTGATAACGTGAATGAAACGCCAATTGGAATCTTGATTTTTGATTACAAAGGCGACTATATCAAATCGGATTTCACTGAAGTTACAGGTGCGAAGGTCTATGATTTATACCACTTACCATATAATCCATTATCTCTCTATGTAACGAAACCGTTGCGTCCACTGTTGCCAGTGCATACTAGTAGCACATTGACAGATACGATCGCAAAGGCATTTAACCTTGGACAGGTACAAGTGAATACTCTTAAAGGAGTAATAATGGATGCCTACAACCAAAAAGGTATTATCAAAAACGACGCAATAACTTGGGAAAAGGCAGCTCCTACTCTAAGTGATATCTATGAACTTTATACAGAGCGAGAAGATGTGAAAGTTGATAGTCTATACGCAGCGCTTCAAGAGCTTTATGAGATGGAGGTCTTTGAGCCTGATGCTAGTAAGACAATCTCACTTTTTGATATGATCGATGGTATTACTGTTATTAACCTATCTGGATTTAACGCAAGTATTCAGAATTTAGTAGTATCGATTACTCTCGATGTATTTTATAATCAAATGCAGATGCAGGGTCATAGTGGTATTAACGGTAATTATCGTGAGATTACAAAGATGATTCTGGTTGATGAAGCAGATAATTTTCTTAGCAAGGATTTCACCTCAATTAAGAAAATTCTTAAGGAAGGTAGAGAATATGGAGTAGGTACCATTCTATCTACACAGTTCCTAAGTCATTTTTCAACATCGGATAATGATTATGCAAATTACATTCTTACATGGATTGTTCATAATGTTTCTGAGTTATCTGCTAAAGAGATTCGGATGGTGTTCAGTACGCAGAGTAAGGCTGAGGAAGAGAATATTATGAACCGAATCAAATCATTACAGAAACATTATAGTATTATGAAGGCAGGATCGGGGCAGCCGGTTTGGATGAGAGATCGAGCTTTTTGGGAATTAAATAAAGAATAATTTTTTTACTAATTAAATGACTACTAACAGCCTGTACTTTAATGATTATCGAAGTACAGGCTGTTCCTTTAATCCACTAGTGATTTGATTAGTTGAGGAATCTCTGCCAAGTCTTCAAACCAAACAATTTGAATTCCTAACCGAGCATAGTGTTTTTCTCGAGAAAGATGGAAGTCTTCTAAAAAAGCTTCTAGTATCTCTTCCGATATTGTGCTGATATCATCTTCTAACTGTCTTTCTTCAATTTCTAATTCAAGTCGCTGCATGAATGCAAAGTGTTTTACCTTGTTATGGTTTTTTCCCGCTGCTATATCTAATATTCTCCTCATATTTGGATCACTCATTGATAAGCCAATAAATACACAATTATTTTCTTTTAAAGTTAATAGCTGAGTTATGTTTGACCAAGAGTAGGAGTTAGTATAAACATCATGATATGACTTTTCAGTAAGCACTATAGGATGAGAATCATAGATTTGAGTGTTTTGTGGTAGGTAACCGTGAACGTGGTATACTGGCAAACAATTAGGTTCTACTTCATCATCTTCTTTAAATATTGGCATATAAGTTAGTGGGACCTCTTTTAAATGCTGTTCTAACAAATCATCATAATTAAAGGTAACCACGCTTTGTACTTGATAGCTCCCTCTATGGTTACATAATTTGGCTAGCCACTGTAATGTGGGTGAAGTGAAAACTTTACGTCTACCTTTCCCATATAAGGCTGCCCGGATTTCTTTTGATAATGAATTATTACCTAAGTTAGTTTCTAAAAAAGAAGCGTTAATAATTGGGGAATCATCGCCTAATTGACTTAATAAATTTGTTAGGGCAACTGCTTCTTTACTAGATATTCGATAGTTTCTTAATTTACCTTCATTTTTATTATTTTTCATTTCTCTAAAGACAGCTTCATTAATTTTCTCTAATAATACATCCCATGTTGGAATCCCAGCAGATCTAGAGACTCCTGCTCCTAAAAATAATGATAGCTTATTTGATTTTAGACACTTTTTAATATCTTCAATGCATCTATTTCTACGGCTCTTCCACTCAATTAATTCGACTTTAAGGGGAACAGAGTCCATGGCATCTCTATCTTCAATTAAAGAAAATAAACCATCTTTAAGTCGGAAACTTTTAACTTTGATAGCTTGAGATATAATATAATCTTGGGTCCTTCGCTTTAATGTCATATTCAAAACACCCAGCTCATCAGTTGTATTAAAATCAAACCAATGGTTCTTTTTTATTACTTTCAATATCTCGTGAACAGGAGAGGGGGAGTTTATTTCTTTAAGGGCTAAAATAGCGGCATCGTAAAGTTTCAAAGTATCGACTCCTGAATGTTATAGATGAAAATTAATATTCAAATAGGCTACAGAAAATGAAAAAAATTACTGGATTTCTTTGAATATGTCTAATTGGTTCTCGCTAAGCTCTGGGCTTAAAGTCACACGAATAGTCTGCCGAACTTCCTCTAGAGTTTTACCAGATGCACTTAAAACATGACTTGGTTTACTTGAACTACAAGCTGATCCAGTGGAAAGGGCGACATGGCCGGCAAGCTTCTTAAGTAAGAGTTCGTTATTAACACCAATAAACTGTAAGCTAATTAAACCGGGGATTTTATCTTTTGTATCGCTGTTGAATTTAATTTTATTTCCTAGGTTGGTCTTAAAGATATTAGTTAAGTAATCCTCTAATTCCCTCAAACGTTTCACATTTTGCTCTAAATTAGCTGTAGCTAGTTCAGCAGCTTTGCCTAAGCCAACAATATTGTGAACCGCTAAGGTACCACTACGATAATTATTTTCCTGTCCGCCCCCATGCAGAAGAGGTGTAATCCGAGTATATATTTCTTTCGTCTGTTTTCGAATGATTGCTGCTCCAATACCTTTTGGGCCACCAATCTTATGGCCAGACATTGACAAGAAGCGAATTCCTTTTAATTTATTAAGATCAATAGGGACTTTTCCTATTACTTGTGTAGCGTCAGTGTGAAAGAACAAACCGTTATCCTTAAAGAGATCGGAAAGTGCATCAATTGGATTTAGT
The DNA here is from genome assembly GCF_037975345.1 of Paenibacillus sp. FSL P2-0121. Classification (NCBI taxonomy): domain Bacteria; kingdom Bacillati; phylum Bacillota; class Bacilli; order Caryophanales; family Paenibacillaceae; genus Paenibacillus; species Paenibacillus sp. FSL P2-0121. Next base: position 838,894 of record NZ_CP150245.1, read on the forward strand.
GAGCCGATTTCATTATTACCCCACATGATAGATGTAAGAAGTGGCTGAGCTTGCTCAGTCACTTCTTTTACTTTTTGAACATCAATTCTTGCGAACTGATCAACATCTATCAATGAAACCTCAAACCCACGCTCACTTAGGAAATTAAAGGTTTCTATTATAGAAGGATGCTCCACCTTCGAGGTGAGTAAGCGTTTATTCGTGATATTGCCGTCGTTATAATAATCGGCAATGCCTTTTATAATCATATTGTTACTCTCTGTTGCTCCGCTGGTAAAGATAACCTCGTCTGGATCGCAACCAAGCAACGATGCTATTTGCTCACGAGCTTTCGCGACAGCTTTTTTTGCATTTTCGGCTAAAGAGTAAAATTTACTGGAAGGATTTCCGTACTCCTCCTTGAGGTAAGGCATCATTGCCTCAAGTACTTCGGGGAGAATTTTGGTAGTGGCACTATTATCTAAATAAAGCATTTAGATTCCTCCTACATCCTATTAACTTAGTAAAGCTCGAATAAAGCGTTCAAAATTTCCAGTACTCTTAAACTCACCTGCTAAGGAGCGGATTCCTCGCTCTAAATGCGCATTAAAGTATCCAGGAAAGTAATCCTCGTCAGTTAATTGCTTCTCAGCAGCTTGTGTGATAAGGACCTTAAAAACATAGTCATATTCTCCCGTAACAGTATTTCGATTGAGCACGAGACCATCTGAAAAGTCTTTAGTAATAGGTATTACTTTATTATCAGTTGTACTGTTTCTAAGAGAGAGGCTAACAGCATAGCGGATTAGAATATTTGGTGTGATACCGGTTGATGCATGAAGTTGGGTAAGAATATCTTTAGCATATTTGGAGGTTCGCAAAGTAAAATTCAAAGTAGAACACTCTCCTTACTAAGGTTAAAATAGCGCCCTTTAACAATCTTTGCACTATCGAAGATTTCATCAAATTCTAAAGTGTAGAATCTAGCAGTATTACCTTTTATTAATTCAAATTGTTCGGCAGAGACCTCAGAATCGGTTGTAAACATTAATACTTGCTCTCCACATTTAGGAATAAAATGTTCGATTAATGCTTTCTTATGGTCTTGGTCTAGTCGTCCCATGAGCGTATCAAATACAAATGGGAGTTTCCAACCAGAGACTTTAAACATGGCCCAAATAACAGTAAGCATTAGCATTTCTTTTTCGCCAGCAGATAAACGTTCTTTCGTAATTTCATTTTTTTGGCGATCAAAGAGATGCAGCTCAAAGGTTAGATGATCGATATGAATTCGTTCAATATAAGCTTTTTTTCGAAAAAGAATATTAATCATTTTAGTTGACTCGTTGGCTACGTCATCTAACTTTTTACGCCATTGTCTTTCTCTAAAACGTTTGCTGACGTGTAAGAGCTTTTCGGTCATGACATAGGAATTTTCAGCTTTATGAAAGTCCCTGATTTTATCCGTAATTTTATTGTAAGTGATCATATGCACTCGGATAGCATCATTTGCTTCAAGAACTTCTTTAGTAGACTGTTCAATAAGTAATCTCAACTGCTCAACACGTTTTGTCTTATTCTCAATTTGCTCCAAGAGATCTTTAAATTCGCTAGAGTGATCATTCTGTTCTATTGTTTTTCGAATTACATGGGCTTGAACGAGCAACTCAGCGTTCTGATCGAAAAGTTGAAGGTAAAATTCAGGCTCTAACTTTTGAATTTGATTAAATAACTGCAGAATCTCACTACGTTGTGCGAAGGATGCGCGATGTAATAATTGGATATGCTCAGGCTGCATAATGTTTAAAAGGCCCTTATGTAGCAGATCAATATCAATATCTATAGGTTTTGTTTTATTTAGTTGTTGTAACTGATCAATAAGCTTAATTAGCTTATCTTTCTCTAATGAAGAGGTTATATATTCAAAAGATTCAGTTTCTTTCTCTAAATCAAGCTGTTTTACAACCTTACCAAGTAAATCTTTCGTAATGTAAAAAGGAAGGAGGCTGGTAGTAAGCGAACGTATTTTTTCAGAATTAGATTTGCGTTGATTTTCGATTGTATTCAATTCGGTGACTAATTCTTGTCGTCTATCTCTTAACAAACCCCCATGCGTATCAAAATCTCTTTTGTGCTGTTTAATTGCATCATTAAGAAGATCTATTTCTTGCTCTGAGTCGGAAATAATAGATTCTTTTTCACTAACGATCTTCTTATTTTCTATGATCTTTAATTCTAATTCTTCTTGATCTTTAATATCTTTGGCTGCAGTTGCATTTTGTTGCGCATATTGTATTCGATAAGACTGAAGATCTTTTTCTAAGTTCATAAAAAGGTCTAAGTTGAAAAGGATTTTTCCAGATTCACTAAGATATTCAGGGATCTTCTCTTCCGATACAATTCGAGAAATATCTTCGCCGTCGAAAAGACATAGTTCAAAGAGACGAGGGGGCATTTCCTCACGTAGTCGATTTTGAAAATCCGATTTTTCTTGATTATTCAATGATTTTCCGTTTCTAACAACGTAGAAATCTTCTTTGATTTTCTTATTTTTAATTCTCCAACTTCTTGTCAAGGTATAACTCTGGATTTCGAAATCCTCTGTGGAATCATACTGGATAATAATTCGAAAATCAGGATTGCTTTCTTCATTTATAGCTTTTCTATTAAGGAAGGATGAAATTTTTCGGAAGTACGGTTCATTATCATTCACAAATCCATAAGCCATTGATCCAAATAATACAATTCTAAGTGACTCTAAAATTGTTGTTTTTCCAGCTCCATTTTTTCCGCCTAAAAGAACTACATTTTTAGTTTCATTGGTCTTAAAATTAAATGTATTCTGATTCCCGAAGTAAGCTCCAATGTTACAGAGCACTAATTTTGTTATTTGCATAAAATGCTAGTCCACCTTTATAAATGCAAGAAGTCTTGCTTTAAAGTTTTATCAAATGCTTGGAATAATCCGCGTCTAACTTTTACTCCAGAATAATCTTTTTCTATTGAGATTAATTGTTTGAGTACGCTCAAGTTGATGCCCTCTTCTTGACACAATGTTTCAAGGTCAGTGAGTTGATCATCTTTGAATACAGGGCGATCATCATGGTTCCAATCATAAATTTCACCTGTTTCTTCTTCGACGATTAATGGCAAACGATCTTCCCACTGCAAGTCTTTATGCCAGTACTTACGAATGACTTTAAGTTCTTCAAGACTAATTAATTCAATAGTCGGATCGTGAAGCTCACGAATTTGTCTTTGTGCTCGTAATAATTGTCTAAGTATTTCTTCACGAGCTTTTAAGGTAAATGGGCCGACCCCAAGGCGCTTATGTGTGCCATCTTCTTCTCTAATTAGAATATTAAGTTCTTCTACAGTAGCTAAGTTAATGTTATTTGTGTTGAGGTATTCTTTTAGCTTTTCCTTATCAACTATCTCTTGTTCTGGTGTTGGTTCCTCGTGATACGGAAGTAGGTATACTTCACCATTCATCCGCTGTTTTTGTCTCTTCGTGTGATCTTCTCTAATTTGTACTAAGAAGTTTCTGAATTCGTAGAGAGGACGCAACCAATCCACTCCATTGTTAATAAACCCACTCAGAGCTTTATCTTCAGAAACAACTGTGCAAGTCCAACAACCGAAACGGCTATTTCCACAAGATCCTGCACTTTCTTTAACTTCTTTATCAACAACTAGTGGGCACTCGCTACTTGAATTCTGATACAGTTCGAGCAATTCATTGTTATCGTCACCCCAAGGGGATTCATACTGAAGCAAAAATTCCCAAACATCATCAACATCAAAGGCCCGAATTGGAGCAAACACAAATGCATTTCTTAATGTTGAATGACGCATTAGCTTTTTACCTTCAATAGTATGTGACTGCATTACTGCAGCTCGTGTTGAGCTTTCGGAGTCACGAACACCAAGTAGCATAATAACTTCACCAAATTGATCAACCTTATCGAGAATAAAGCGATTTGCAGGCTCAATCTTTAAACGGTCTGTACACCATCTGAATTTTTGACGAGGTGTTGGGTAACCTTTACCGATAATGGAAGCCCAAAAGGTCTGCTCAACCTTAGGACGGACCTTTTGCGTCTCAATTGGGAGACCAAGATTTAATGCTTTTTCTTGTATTCGACCTAATGTACGGGTGATTTTATCTATAATAAGTGGTGTTTCCACTTGGGTATCAGAAGAGATAACATAAACTTTTTTGTGCAGCTCAGAAGGATTAAGTTCTTGAAGTGCCTGAAAGACAAGTTGAACTACAGCTGTAGAATCTTTACCGCCGCTAAAACCAACAACCCATGGACGCTCGTCCATTAAATAAACTTCCTTAATCAACTCTTTTGCTTCAATGAATTTGGTACCAGTATTGAATATATTGAGTCCTAAATTACCCATTTATAGACACCTCCTTAAATTTGTTTTCAATCTTCTGTTCTTGTTCGGTGAGTGGGAGGTTGATTTTGGACTTAATCAAGTTTGCAGTCAACTGAATAGTTTCACCATTTTTATTAATTCTGCCAGTATTGCTATAAGCGCGTCCTTGCCAGTCTTTTTTATTTTCTCGACTCAAGTCGATGGTGTTGAGTTTCATAATATAGGACTGCCATTCATCCGGATGATACCGGTATAGATAATAGCCTATTATTCCAAGAGATTCCAGAAAAATCCCGTGAGCGACGATTGATTGAATACGTAGTTCTCGAGGTGAGATCTTCTTTTTAATAACTTCTTGCCACTCTGGGATTGATACACATAGTAACTCCCAAAAGGCGGTAACAAATTCTTTCTCTTGTTCAGATATAAGTTCGCCTTTACGTTTATTGATAAGACGAGAAGTTGTATTAAAAACATGGTTTAGCGCGAAAAGCTTCGGTGAATTCTTAGAAAGAGATACTTTTTCTCGGTCTGTATATCGTTCTAATAATGGGATATCAGATATTAAACTTTTTGTAATTAATGATAATTGATCTCGATGGTCATAAAGTATTCCGATTGATGATGTTGTATTGACGGCGTGACGATTCAAGTCTGAAAACATTTGTTGAGAGCGAGTAAGGCCAAAGTCATGAAAAAAGACCACTGAAATTGTTTCGTCTCCAAGCTCAGGAGAGATCCTCAGGGCTTCTTCGATTGCCGCTCTACGGTGTTGTCCGTCATTAATTAAAAACTTAGAATCAAGAGAGATAGTCAGTTGTCCTATGTCTTTCATCTCATCTGAAACTTCTTTGAATCTCATAGTACCGTCCACACTTGCTGTTAGAGAAGAGAAGATATAGTCCTTAGGATTCTCTAAAATATAATTGGTGATATCAGGAATCCGCGACCTATTCATTAGACGTTGTGCCCGATGCTCAACAGGAATTTCCTCTTCGTCAAACAGGAAAATTTTAGCTATTAAACGGAGTGGACACATGACAGTATAGAATTCTCTACCTGCTTGAATTCCTCTTAAAGCTGGGAAGGTGTAACTGAAGTTCATCAGCATTCTCCTTTATTACGTACGTAATAACGTGCAATATTTTTCATTTTAACTCAATACGAACAAATGTTCAACTAGTAAAGATCGTAAAAAAGTATTCTTTTTCTTTGAAGAATATAAAAATTTCTTTAAATAGGCACTCAGTTAGAACCTTTAGATATTGAGTATAATATTAAAAATGGTTAAGAGTGCAAGCCATAAATATACTGTAAGGATAGAAGAAAGGGGGAATGGAAGTTTCCGTGAGGCTTTTTCTTTATATTCAGCTAGGTCTATATCTCCGCCCAGCGGATTTGAGAGCCTATAGCACTATCAGTAACCTGTTAGAAAAGTTGCATTTTCTCTATCAGTTAAAAAACGAGTTTCTGGCCAATACATCTCATGAACTGAAGACACCGTTACACGGCATAGTTACATCTCCAATCTAATGCTGGAGGACGTTGTGGTGCATTTACAACACAACTATATGGTAAATAGCTTATTCCATCTACATCAAAGGCCCCTTCCGCCGTTTTCGGCAGAAGGGGCCTTTGATGTATGAAGGTTAAGTTTCAATCTGATTGGTGCTTTGAGGGATATACACATCGTTGTGATTTTTCAATTACAATCTATACAGTCTTTGAATTCGAAAAGATATGCAACAACGTTAATTTTTAGAAGTTGCTACTTTTCATCCTTACTTAACCCAATAGCAGCAATCACTTTTCGAGTTACCTGAGTGAGTGCTGTTATTTCTTCTGCACTTTTACTGCTTAGCAAAGCCATATGTTCATCCAACGCCTTGCGACGCTGTGTCTCATCCTCGAATCGAAAGAATTCTATAGCTGGAACATCAAACGCCGCAATAATTTTTTCTAGTGTCTCTAATGAGATATTTCGATCTCCTCGTTCGACACCACCTATGTAACTGTAGTGAAGCGAAGCAGCTTCGGCAAGTTGTTCTTGTGTCCATCCTTTTGCTTTTCTAAGCTCGCGAATGCGATTGCCGACGCTTTCTGGTAAATTCATAGGATCACCTCTACATTAAGGTTAGAAGAGGAATGCTAACCGTAACAGACTATTAAAGGCAACTTGATAATCACTAAATCTGTACTTATTAGTACTTTTTATATTGACCCTCTAGATTACAAAATATACAATGAAGGTATAAATGGATAAAAAAGGGGGATTTACGGTTGCATCTCTCTATTCTTAAAGCCTTCAACCCGGATGTTCTTGTCGAAATGTTGGAAACTGCACATTACTTTGAAAAGTGGGATAAGCTGCTATACACTGCAGATATTTTGTATAGCTATGCCCAGCGTATATATGAAGAGCGACTGTACTATAAGGCGATGGGGACGACAATACCTCTAATTAAGATGCAGCATCCACTTGTTTATTATTATGGGTTCAGTCAACAGATGCGGGGAGTTGCATATCAACATCTGGGGGATTACGAGCAAGCCAGGGATAGCATTTACAGATACGTAGAACTTGGGTGGTTGGAGGATTTAGGACCGGACGGGCAAGAGATTGCTCGTGAATTTCGATGTTTGGCAAAAATGAATTTATATGCTGTAGAGATTTTATCTGGAAAAGTAGAACTTCTGCATGATTATGCTTGCTTTCTACAGACCTATCCCAATGGACTGCTTGATGGGCTGGTTGTAATTATGCAAACTGCGCTTAGTTTTGGATTGAATGTGGATGAGCAGTTGAGTCACTTAAATGATGATGTAAGTGAAATCAAGTTAGAACAAGATAAAACCGCGCAGTCGAAGTACAGAAGGTTTTGTTATCTGGTGGATTTATATAATATGCGGAAGGACTGAATATAATGGATTAATTACCAAATTATACATACTTAGTGGAGAAAATCTCATATAAAAAAATATTACTAATGTTCCATCCGTCCACGCGGTACGAAAGAATACTATGCCAACCAACTCGCGGGTAAAAATGTTCTTGTCGGCTCTGTTCGTGGCCCCAAACAAGTGGAGGTGGCCAGGCAGCATTCTTTTTACCATGTACCTGTGGAGAACCTTACAAGCCAGAAGATAATAACCCAGATCGAATATGTAGCTATGTGTCAATCCAGAAGGAAATTCTTCGATCCTGCAAAGACAGGAATTCATTGGGTGGGTAAAGTGGTAGATTGGGAAGTGGTGAAACGAAAGGAAATAAAGGAGATTGTCCCTGAGCCTCATAAGGAAGAGAAAGATTATGTTAGATTCACTGTCGAGGAATGGATACCTTTAAAGCCTCACATTGCTTTAGGGGGACAGGGAATAAATACAGTCCTTTACACAAGCAAATATGTCCTAGACCGAGCGCTGGAAATCGCGGAGCTTCGCTTAGAAACGGAGGAAGATCTTCGTGAATGGCGTGAGAAGCGCCGAAAGGGCAGAGTGAAGGTGAAGGTCGATCATGAGCAGTTTGTGGATTTAGGAAAGGTTGTGGAAGTTCGGAATATTTAAAGTTAGTGAAAATGAAGTAAGGTTATTGTCCTGCCATTTATCAAGCATCCCGCTGGATAATGGCAGGATTTTTAAATTGGGCAAATACAAAACATCCTGTTAATAGACGGTACTTGGAATGAACATGTTATGATAACAGTTATATAGAAAGAGATCACATGGAAAAGCTTATAGATGCACTGGATGTACAAGTGTTTTGTATAGATTCTGAAAGTCTTGAAGTACATAACTATGAAATCATTGAATTATAGCGCTGAGCTTCTCCCCTTCTCTCCCGCACAAATATCCACCCCGCAACTCAAGTATCGCCGCTTTTACGGATTGTGATCTTTCACCCTTTTTCCCACCATCCCACAATTATCAAAACATTTGTTAATGGTTTGGGCTTTTCTACGTATTAACTTATGTAAGTTTCTTCACAACAAATTGCGCAATTTGTTTAGCTTTTCGATGAAGGTGAGGTGGAAGGAGGGTGAAGATGGAAGTTATCCAGGGTACTGCGGACCGTTACAAGAATATCGAAAGATCACGTGGTGCCATGATGTCAAAAGAGGAATTTACCCGGATGTACGATACGTACTACAAACGTGTTTACAAATATATTAGTTATCGTATTAATAACCACCACGTGTCGGAGGACATTTGTAGTCAGGTGTTTGAGACGGTGATGTGTAAGTATTACAGCTTTTCAGAAGAAAAATCGAATTTTGAGGTTTGGCTGTTTGCCATTGTAAGGAACGCTGTGACGGATTACTTCCGGGGGCAGAAGAAAAGAAGCTACACCTCACTAGATTCTTTGCTGGAGCTCATATTTCCCAAGCCGTCTCCGGAGGAACTGGCGATTCGTGAGGATAATAATCAAGCACTGTTCAAGGCGCTCTCCAAGCTACGTGAGAAGGAACGTAATATCATTGCAATGAAATATGGGGCTGGGCTGAAAAATTCCGAAATTGCACAGATCATGGGAGTTAGTGAGTCCAATATCGGTGTCGTAGTATATAGAAGCTTGAAAAAACTGCATATTTCCTTAAAGGCAGGAGGGTTCAAAAATGAATAAGAAAGATGATCTCACCAAATTCAGCAAAACCATAGAACTGCTTGAGAATGCCGAACAGGGCAGCACTACCGCCAAAGAAAGAATCTATAACCGCTTGATATACAAATTGGACCATGGGGCACTTAACCCCCAATCAGAGATAAAGGACGGGATAACGATGAAAAAAAGCAGCTGGAGAAATGCAATAGTGATTGGCAGTGCAGTAATTTGTCTGGGTGGAGCATTCTCTGCAACCTCCTATGCACAGGATATGTTCCAGTCGATCATGGCAAAGTTTGAAGTGGGAAATCTCGAAATCACACAATACGATAAGGAAATCCCATCGGCTGCACAGTCAATGACTCCATCTGAAGATGCCCAAGGTGGGGAGAATGCGGTCATTGAATTGCCGGTTGCAGCTAAGTTGAGCCTAGATGAAGCACGTGCAGCACTTGGCATGAACTTCCCGGCACCCGACTGGATGGGAGATTATGAGTTTGTGAATTGTGTTCTTCAGGGGACCAGCATGGTTGAAGTGCAGTATAATTCCGGAGAGAATGCTGTGAATTTTCTAATCTCCAAGGGCGGGGACAATGGGATCAGCACTACGGAAGAAGTGAAGACAGAAGTAATTAACGGGACTAAGGTTTATTATGCAAATGGAATTGTGATTTGGGAAGAGGATGGCTATACAGTAGAGTTGTATTCCCAAGTAGATTTTGACCAAGCTACACTAGGGAAAATCATTGAAAGTTTTAACATTGGTGCGCCTGTTCAGCCTTTAGAGCAAGGTCAAGTGAAGGAGAACTTGCAAAAGAATGGCGCAGCAGTTGCAGCTCCGGCTCCGGCTGTAGATTCGGAATAAAAGACTTACTCTGGGCAGCAGCAGCCTATAGTTACACACAGAAGACGCGAGGGGATTAGTCCCCTGAGCGTCTTCTTTTTTGAGCACACTTTTATAGAACGTTCCCCAACCATTGCCACCCCCCAAAAACAAAAGTATAATTGATAATGATTATCAATTAATGAATGAATAAAGAGTTAAGTGCATTTATATAAGCAGTAAAGAGGTGACAGCATGCAAAAACAATCGCAGAAGACAGATTTAACTGAGGTTAGAAGATATATAGAAAAGAATTTCACGAAGCACCTGTCTTTAGCACATTTAGCTAATCTTTCTGGTCTTAGCTCCAGTTATTTTTCCTCGGCGTTTAAACAGGAATATATACAAAGTCCAATGGAGTATGTTACCCAGCTGCGGATTCAAAAGGCTAAACAATTATTGCAAAAGGAAGACGTTCGCTTGAAGTTTATAGCAGAAGCGGTTGGATATAGTGATGAGTTTTATTTTAGCCGAGTGTTCAAAAAGGTTGAAGGGATCTCGCCAACGATGTATTCCAGCCAGCAAAAATCAAATATCGGTGTTGTAACTGGGAACATGATGGGGTATCTACACGCGGCAGGGATCATCCCGTTTGCTGCACCTTTAAGTGCAAAGTGGACACCGTACTACTATAATTTGTGGGCGCAAGAAATCGAGCATAAGGTAACCTTGACGCAAAACAAAAATTATTGCAGCCCCAATGAGCTATTGCATTTGCCAATTGATCTTCTTATTTCTCCCAAAGATTTGTCGTCAGAGCTGGTAAAACGGATAGAGGATCATTTTCCAATCTATTGGCTGGATGATAAGCAAGATTGTTTAGTAGCCTTAACTGAACTTGCTGCCCGACTAAATAAACAAGAAGAAGCGAAACAGTGGATCACACAGTATAGGGCAAGATTGGAAGACGTTCGGCGCAGGTTAGACTGGACCTCTACACCACCTAAAGTTCTAGTTATACGTATCTATCAGCAGCAAATCTTTGCTTATTGTAATACAGGCATTCAGCATCTTTTATTTCAGGATTTGGGAGCGGAATCTAGTTATGAGCAGCCCGGTCTATATAATACTGAGATTACTTTTGATGAATTAGGTAAATTGAAGGTAGATAAGCTGTTTACGATTATTTGCCCCGATGATGAGTCACGAGCAACATGGCATCATTTGCAGAGAGAGGTTGGGTTCAGACAGTTAGAGGCTATTAAGCAGCAACAAATCTATGTTATTCACTCCGATCCTTGGTTTGAATATTCGCCTGTAGCTTTAAAGCGGATGCTAGAGGAAGTTGCAGTAATGATGATACCTTGAAAATGTACATGTCTAATCATAAGATGTTACATGGTCAATGCGTCCTATCTCTTATACACTCAATACTGAGAATGATTATTATTGAGAATATAGGAAAGAGGGAAGGTCTATCATGAAGGGGTTTAATACAAAAACAATAAGTTATGTTGTAATGGTTGGTTTATTATCCATTCTACTAACAGCTTGCGGCGGCAATAATACAGCTAATCAGCAAGCAACAGATACTCCAGTAACAACCAGTGAAGCGAGTGCAACTGCAACCGATGAACCCGCTGTACAAGAAACGGAAGTAGCGGCTAGAGATGCGTTTGTAGTAACAGACCAAGTAGGCAATACAGTAAACATTCCGGGGACTGTACAAAAGGTGTATGCCCCTGGTCTAGAGGATTACTTAGTTACCCTTGGTGTAACCCCAGTAGCCCAATGGTCCACGGGTGAAAGACCGCAGCAGTATCTACAGGATACGTTAAGTGGTGTAAAAGAAATCAGCTTCGCTAATGGTGTTCCCTCTCCAGAATCTGTAGTAGATTTGGAGCCGGAATTAATTATATTCCCCACTGCTTTTTATGCACAAAATGGTGTTTATGAAAACTACTCGCAAATTGCTCCAACTTACGTGTTTAAGAATGCACTCGGCAATGTAGTGGAGGCCACAGAAACGATTGCGAAATTGCTAGGTTTAGAGGATAAAGCAACAGAAGCTATTGCTGCTTACGATACAAAGCTAGAAGCAACTAAAGCACAGTTAGCCAGCGTTTCTGCCGGTAAAAAAGCAATTTATATTAATGCGAATGCCCGTGCAATCTTTTTAGTGGGTAACTTCCATTACGGGGGTTATGTGCTGAGTGAGCTAGGCTTTGCTCAAAGTGCTCTTGTAGAAGGAGAAATGTCCGCTGATATTTCGCTGGAAATGTTGTCTGATTTAGACGCTGATTATATCTTTATTAACGATAATGATGGTCTGGGAGATGCTTTCCTGGCAGACATTAAAGCTAGTCCTTTATGGAAGGCGCTGCCTGCAGTTCAAGCAGGTAAAGTGTTCGAGGTGGATGGCGATCACTGGAGATCCAGTGGATTAATTGCTTATCAAAAAACGATGGACGATATTGTAGCGTTCCTGCTGCCATGATTATCAAACCGTACGTAAAACCAAACTATGAAACGATGCTGATCACGAGTAAAGCTAATCATAAGGACTATGAAATCTTTATTGCAAAACCGTTGGATGAGTCTGCAAAAGATGGCTACGGCGTCATTTATGTTCTTGACGGCAATGGGATTTTTGAAACCGCTGCTGAAATCACCCGATTGCTGACGCGTAAGCCTAAAGGCTATCCACCCGCGATTGTTGTTGGCATTGGTTATCCTGGAGGTGAGGCGTTTGATACCGTGCGTCGAACCTATGATTTAACCATGCCAGCCGAGCTCGCGAATTTACCGAAACGTCCCAACGGGGAGCCTTGGCCTGAATTTGGCGGGGCAGATGAGCTGCTAGCTTTTTTTGAAAAAGAGTTAATGCCAGCCATTGCCCAGCGGTTCGTTATCAATAAGCAGAAGCAAGCATTGTTTGGTCATTCCTTTGGCGGATTATTTGTTCTGCATGCGTTGTTTACACAACCCACCTTGTTCTCACATTATATTGCAAGCAGTGCTTCCATCTGGTGGAATGATTACGCACTTTTAAAGGAATATGAGAATTTTAAAGCTGATTTACACAGCAATACGCCAAGTCAGTTACCTAAAACGCTTATGATTGCCGGTGGGGAAGAGCTGGATTATATGGTCAAGGATAGCTTGGATTTATGTAACAGCATGATGGCCTTACACCTTCCAAGCTTTGAAGTAAGCTGGGCATTGCTTGAGCAAGAGGAGCATGTGAGCGTAATCTCGGGTGCGATTAGTCGGGCCGTCAAATTTTTGCTTACCACATCCTCTGACTTAAGTTAGATAGAAATCATATTCGTTTGCATCTGAGCTGGCCCTTGGCTGGCTCTTTTTGTAAAGTGAAGGGAAAGGGTTGGAAACATTGGCCGCAAATGTTCAGAAATCATCACTAGCAGGAGAAAAAAAGTTCTTCTTTTTATTATTGCTAATCCTCATGCTCCTCCTATTAATAGGCGTATTAGTGCTTGCTATGGCCCTTGGCGCGAAAAAAATACCCTTCGCAGATGTATTCATGTCGATCATCGCTTTTGATGATAAGGCGTCTACTCATCAGGTGATCCAGTCGATTCGTTTACCCCGGGTACTTGCCGCTATGGCAACAGGCGCTGGATTTGCAGTAAGTGGAGCGATTATTCAAGGGATTAGTCGCAATCCTTTGGCCGATTCGGGGATTCTTGGATTAAATGCTGGGGCCGGGGTCACGTTAGTTATTGCTATGGTTTTCCTGCCGACGATTTCATTCACAGGTACACTTTGGCTCTGTATTCTAGGTGCGGGATTGGGCGCAGGTTTAGTCTTTAGTGTGGGCTTATTAAGTAAACGAGGCATGACGCCTATTCGGCTTGTATTGGCGGGTGCTGCCATCTCTGCTATGCTAACTGCCCTAAGTGAAGGAATAAGTATCTTTTTTTCAGTGGCTCAGCAGGTGGCTTTTTGGTATGGAGGAGGTTTAAGTGGCATTAGTATGGCTCATCTACAGCAAATGTTGCCTTGGATGCTTCTTGCGCTATTACTTGCCATCGTAATTTCAAAGTCGATTACTATACTTTCTGTAGGGGATGAGACAGCGGAAGGGTTAGGCGTTAATATAAAACTTATCAAAAATCTTTCGCTTTTAGCCGCATTCATGTTAGCTGGGATTTCATGTGCTTTAGCCGGATCTGTAAGCTTTGTGGGCTTAATTGCTCCGCATTTGGTACGTTACATAGTGGGTGTGGATTATCGTTATATTATTCCATTATCCGCAATTCTGGGAGCCACCCTTGTTGTGCTTGCTGATTTAGTGGCACGAATCGTAAATGCCCCTTATGAAATACCTGTAGGTGCTGTAATTGCGGTTATTGGTGTTCCGTTCTTTCTATATTTGGCTCGTAAAGAAAGGCGGGAGCTATAGTGAAGCTAAGATGGAAGTTTATAATTATAGCAATCATTTTACTGCTAGGCTTTATATATAGTGTATCTACTGGTCAAAGCAGCTTAAGCTTACAAGAGTTATGGCAAACCGTATTGGGAAATGGAACACCGAGGCAGGAGCTTGTACTTTTTCAGTTCCGTATTCCACGTATGATCTTGGGTTTTCTAGTAGGTGGCGCGTTGGCAATAGCAGGAATGCTGCTGCAAGCCATAAGCCGAAATGCTTTAGCAGACCCGGGCATATTGGGGATAAATGCTGGTGCTGGATTATCCATGATGTTATTTTTGCTGTTACAAAATAGCTCAACCGGCTTACATACTTATGTTCAGCCACTGTATGCTTTATTGGGCGGATTTATCGTTGTTGCTCTATTATTTATGCTTTCTTATGATCGCAATCAAGGCATTATTCCCATTCGATTAATTTATACTGGTATTGCTGTTGCGGCTGCGATTAGTGCATTTATGATTGTGTTAACCTTCGTACTAGATCCTTCGCAATATCAGATGATTAAGGTGTGGCTGGCAGGGAACATAGGGAATAGTAATTGGAGTCACGTGTATGCTATGCTGCCTTGGTTACTTCTTATTGTGCCTTTATTAATTCGGAATCATCTTATATTGGATGTACTAAGGCTTAACGATCCTGTAGTCATTAGTTTAGGGGTATCTCTAAATAAGTATCGTGTTTGGTTTTTAGTGTGTAGTGTATTATTGGCGGCACCAGCGGTTGCTGTCAGTGGGAGCATTGGATTTGTAGGACTAGTAGTTCCACATTTAGTTAGACGACTCTTTCGTGGCCATAAAATAATGATTCCCGC
Organism: Paenibacillus sp. FSL P2-0121; assembly: GCF_037975345.1. Classification (NCBI taxonomy): domain Bacteria; kingdom Bacillati; phylum Bacillota; class Bacilli; order Caryophanales; family Paenibacillaceae; genus Paenibacillus; species Paenibacillus sp. FSL P2-0121. The sequence continues at coordinate 853,952 of NZ_CP150245.1, forward strand.
ATGTTTATTAATCGGTGGCGGATTAGTTGTTATTGCAGATGCGCTTGGTAAAATGGTAGTAGCCAATACTGAAATACCAGCAGGAGTAATCGTGGCTTTAATCGGAGCTCCATACTTTTTATATTTATTGATTAAAAGTGAATAACTGAAAAAAGCTATTGTGTGATTGGTGCTGGAAATAAAAAAAGAATGCCTTGATTATGCTATAATCCAAGGCATTCTTTTTTATATCGTTTTCGTTTTCAGCTTTTCTAAAAGAACTTTCCACCAGTGTATAGATTGCTCAAGTTGAGAAGCGTAGTAGCTTTCCATGAAATCTACACTTTCACGTGTGGAGCTATCTACATCTATTTGCTGGTAGATTTGATTTAATTGATCTTTTTTTATAAGTGACTGTTCAATTTTCTTCTCGATAATCGGGATCACTTTATCAGTCTCTACAAAACGAAGATTCACAAGAGCGACAATCATATCTGAAATAGATTCTGCATCTTCTATTACCTTATAAATTTTGAGCGGGAGCTGCTTGCGCCCTTTATCGGTAATGGAAAACACCTGTTTGTCTGGACGATGTTCTTCTTTGATAATCTCTACCTGTTCAACTAAGCCCTGTTTCGTAAGAGATTCAAAGTGATAATACAGTTTGCTTTCAGATAGATTGAGCAATTTATCAAAAGGAATAGGGGTGGATAGTTCTTTTTTTAATTTATAAGGATAATTATTTTCATCCATTAACTTACTTAAGATATAAATTTGAATTGACATCACAGAACCCACTCCTAATTGTTGGCTAAACTCTATCTTACCAAACCTAGGCGGTTATTTCAGCTGTATTTTTAACTTCAACGGGCAGTATAGTTTCTTTAGTTACAGGTACAGGTTTATGAACAAACCGGACGATTACAATGTTAATAATCATAGCCCCGGCAAATACGCCTGCTAATCCCCATAAGAAGGGGGCTGGACTAATGGAACCAAACATTTGTGCCAAATAAGCTTGCACAGAATAATACATCGGGGTGATGCGGCCGAACCAATCGTATGGTGTATACATCATATCACGAGGCATGGTAGCACCATTGGCGATGGTTTGCATGAGCAGGATTGGAATATTTAAGACCATACCGCCTTCGCCAACTAGGAAGACCATAATCGCACACACGTTGAATGCAGCCATATACATTAGAATTTGCTGAGCAGCAACTGGTAACAGTAAGGATAGGTCTACATCTGCAACAGAGAAGGCAATGGTTAAAGCAACGACTGTTGATAATACAGCGATTAATAAAGCTGTGAATTGAACGAACATAAACAGTTTTGTCTTGCTTGCTTTCCCGCGGTTCGCTTTAAAAGAAGCAACTAATTGCATGGAGGCAATCATTGCCCCAACATAACCAGCCATAGTTAAGAACATAGGTAACATGTTGTTGTGCATGCCGTCCGGAACATCATTGATGACAACATAATTCCCGACATAACTATTTTCAATTTGTGTAGCCATTGCGGTGGCTTGTTCTTCTGGTACGTTAAAGTTCATTAACACACCTTTTGCGGTTTGCTCTGAGAAGTTCGCGCTTAATTGTTTGTTAATTTCTCCTACAACGGAAGACATGGCTGAAGATACCATGGTGGCAGAAGCTTCGTTGACTGTGAAATCAATACTTGCGGATACCTTACCGCTTTGAACGTTGGCTGAAAATTCTTCTGGAATATGGACAACTAGAGCTAACTTATTATGTTCTAATTCATCCATCGCTTTTTTATTCGATACATCGGTTTTTATCGTTTTGAATGGTAAACTCTCCGAGAACTGACTCGAAATCTGAGCCCCATATTGACCTGCATCATCATTGACAATAGCAATTTTTAAATCATCCATGTTCCCTGGAAGTGCTGTATACCCTGGTAAGAAAATACCAAGCATCGCAATGGCATAGAACACACCCATAAAAATAGAACCAATGGCCCCTTTGGACTTCAAAAACTGTGAAAACTTCAACTGTATTCCTTCTTTCTTCTAAATAACACTTTTATTTTAGTACTCCAATTAAAGTACTTTTAACTGAGCGAAATTTATAGTACGATAATTCATTAGAAATGTCAAATTTAAGATACAATGGGTAAGTAGTGAATGATTAAAAAAATGAATAACTGAAGGGACTTCGAATATGAACAAGGTTATTGTAATTGGTGCAGGCATATTAGGGGCTTCAGCAGCTTATCAGCTAAGTAAGTTAGGTGCTGAGGTCATCATTATAGATCGTAAGGATGTTGGACAAGCAACGGATGCAGCAGCAGGGATTATTTGTCCATGGTTGTCTCAACGCAGAAACAAAGCATGGTATCGTCTTGCTAAAGCGGGAGCAAGCTTTTATCCGGCACTTATTCAAGAGTTGGAAGAGGCTGGAGAAACCGAGACTGGATACGCAAAAGTTGGAGCGATATGTATCCATGAGGATTTGAAAAAGTTACTCGCGATGAAAGAAAGAGCGGAGCTGCGCAGAGAGGACGCCCCTGAAATAGGGGAACTTACGATGCTGACGGATCTTGAAGCGCAAGAGAAGTTTCCATTATTGTCGGAAGGTTACCATGCGCTGCATGTATCGGGTGCAGCAAGAGTGAACGGACGTGAATTACGTGATGCTTTGCTAAGGGCTGCTCAGCGTAATGGTGCGCAAATGATTGAGGGCGATGCTATTTTAGAACATGATGAACATGAAATTAAAGGGGTTAGTGTAGGAGAACAGACATTCACAGCGGATGAAGTGATTGTGTGCGCAGGGGCTTGGTCTAACGCTTTGCTTCATCCGCTTGGGATCATGCTTCAGGTGCGTTATCAAAAAGCTCAAATTATGCATTTGAAGCTTGCTCAACAAGCGAGTACAGAGCAATGGCCTGTGGTAATGCCGCCTACAGATCAATATATACTCGCATTTGCGGATCAAAATATCGTGGTAGGTGCTACTCACGAAAATGATGTCGTAGGTTATGATACTGCTGTAACCGCAGGAGGAATGCAAGAAATTCTAAATAAAGGTCTGCAAACGGCTTCCGGTCTTGCGGATTGTAGCCTAAATGAGATAAGAGTAGGGTTCCGTCCATTTACAGCAGATTTTCTTCCCGTGTTGGGCAGGGTTCAAGGATGGAATAAACTAATTGTTGCTAATGGACTAGGGTCATCCGGATTAACGATGGGACCCTTTCTTGGTGAGCAGCTGGCCAAGCTGGCCATGAATCAACAGGTAGATATTCAGCTTGAAGACTATGCATTAGAGCATGCGATAAATGAGTAGTAAAAAAGGAGGTCAGCGATTCGATCCGCTAAAGTGCCACCATACGTATTCCTTAAAACGACAGAGATGTCGTTTTTTTAAACTAAACATTTATTCCTGCTTATTGTAAGACGCTCTTAATAAAGCTACTTCTCTGTAAACTCGTTGTCCTTCTGCTTGGCATTAGTCTACTTTAGATGCCTCTTCGAGAGAATGAATGAGAAATCTATGATCTATCGGTGAAGACATAACAATCAGGATCGTATAGGTTCCATACTTATCACATTGATTGCCAAACTCTTCAAGAGCATGTGTAGATTCGGTCACTACTTTTAATAAATAGCTGTGTTCTCCACTTATACGGTGGCACTCGGCAACTTGGGGAGAGGCATGGACAAAGTCAAGAAATGCCAGGCAGTCTCTAGTCCGAAACAACATATAGGCTGCCGTATTTTTCCCGATTTTTTCAGGGGAGATGATGGTGCGATATTCCTCAATGATTCCTTTCTCTTCCATTCTTCTAACTCGTTCCGTAACCGCAGGTTGAGACAGACCTACGGATTTCCCCAGTTCTGTCATTGAAATCCTCGCTTGATTTTGAAGATAGAAGAGAATTTGTTTGTCTACATGATCCACTTTGGATGGCCTCCTTTATATTTAAGGTAATTCATTAAAACTCCTTTAATTACTTTGTTAAATCATCATAATTGATTGATTATAATATGTAAAATGAATAATTTACATTATATAATATGACTCTCACCAAAATGATGATCTACACTTGGAAAGTTAGAGAGGATGGCTACCATTGAGAAAATTTGATTTAAATAAGGTAGGTACAGAAGATTTACAGGCACGTATTGATGAGTCTGGAGGAAACTCCCAATGAGACTCTCCCACTCCCGCAAAAATATAATCACATTAGCTGCTATATGTTTGTCCGCATTGATGTTTGGCCTCGAAATTTCCAGTGTGCCTGTGATACTGCCTACCCTGGAAAAGGTACTGCACGGTAGCCTCAAGGATATGCAATGGATTATGAACGCCTACACCATTGCCTGTGCGACAGTTCTGATGGCTGTTGGAACGCTGGCTGACCGGTATGGAAGGAGGCGTATTTTTATTATCAGCCTTATCTTGTTCGGTATTACATCTTTGATTTGTGGCTTGGCGCAAAGCACATCGGTTCTGATCGCCAGCCGGTTCCTTCAAGGCGTGGGTGCTGGCGCGATGCAGATTTGCCAGATAGCCATTCTTTCACATCGGTTTCAGAAAGGAGAAGAACGCAGCAAAGCCTTTAGCACATGGGGGATCGTGTTTGGTATCGGTCTCGGTTTTGGACCTATCATTGGCGGTATGATCGTGGCTGTATTGAACTGGCATTGGGTTTTTCTGGTCCATGTCCCGCTGACCCTTTTTACTTTGATCCTTGTCTTCAGCGGCGTGGAGGAGTCCAGCGATCCACAGGCAAAAAAGCTGGACATTATCGGCATCGTCACGCTTTCGTTGACGGTTTTTGGCCTGGTCTATTTTATCACACAAGGGTCGGAACTTGGTTTTAGAGGTACAGCATCCCTCAGCATCCTTGTTGCAGTGGCAATAAGTTTCATAGTATTTCTATTTGCGGAGAAGCACAGTGCTCATCCAATGTTCGACTTTTCCGTATTCAAGATACGTAATTTTTCTGGTGCTCTCCTTGGCTCCGTCGGGATGAATTTCAGTTTTTGGCCATTCATGATCTATCTTCCAATTTATTTCCAGAGCGGGCTTGATTACGACATCGTAAGTGCCGGGTTGTCTGTTCTGGCTTATGCACTGCCCACCCTGGTAATTCCGCCTCTGGCAGAGCGATTTTCGCTCCGCTACCAACCGCGCATAGTTATCCCATTGGGTCTATTCGTTATCGGCTTGGGCTTCATTTTGATGAAGTATGGCAGCAGCGGTGATCACGCCAGCTGGTTGACTATGCTCCCCGGCTCTCTGTTGGCTGGTATTGGGCTGGGATTAACCAACACGCCTGTCACCAACACGACTACCGGCTCGGTACCTAGTACTCGTGCAGGTATGGCTTCCGGCATAGACATGAGTGCCAGATTAATCAGTCTAGCCATCAACATTGCCGTAATGGGCTTCATTTTACAGGAAGGCATCTTTTCTTATTTGAAGAAAGCTTTTCCTGAGACTGTCGATGTTTTACAATTGCGATCTTTGGCCGAAAAAACAGCTGCCGGAAACACTTCGTCTCTCCATCAGGGTTTTCCAGAACTATCCTCACTGGATGCATCTGGAGCTATCGTCCATGCCTCGCTTGTACACGGCTTTGGTTTGGTGATGCTCTATGGCGGTATTGGTGTCTGGGTGTTGGCCGCGATCAGTTTTATAATTTTTGGACCCAAGAGAGCATTGTTGCAAAAGTAGAGAGTGAAGACTATCGCGCCCACAAGCGATTCGTGAGTCTCAACTGATTAAGCCGCCTAGTATTATCACGTAAAGTCGTTGTATTATTGCTTTGGAACAAAACTGAAAAGAAGTAACGTTAAAAACCCCTTCTAGCGAAGCTTTTTTTTATCCTTTATACTGAAAAGACCAATTAATCTTCCTAGGAGTTGTCTAACGAATCATGATAAAGAAAGAAGTCGCGCATATACGCAAGCAATTTAAGCTGGATCACGATTTAATGAGTATTTACGATATTCTCAACGTGTATATTATGAAGGAAAGCAACGAGATCTATCATTGGGAGCGCCAGCCATTTGGAATGGTGGACAGAGAGAAGCAGGAGCTGTATATGGGCAATTTCAAAAAACTCCTGACCGGTGAACTGGATCAGAAATTGTTCGAGTTGAAATTTCAAGCGGAAGCGGAGGAGCCAGCGCAGGTGATGCTTCATCAAGCTTTGGTGACAGGGGATCCGGATGAATGGCAGGACCTGATGCTGCTGTTGGTGGACAGAATGATGGCGGATACTCATTATGAACGGGATACGGTGATCACTTTCGTTCGCGGACAGTATTTCCGCCCGACTAAAGATAGAAACGATGAAGCCGAGGAAAGTGAGAAAAACGAATTATTCGCGCATCCTTTTATCCTATGCAGCGTGAATTCCACGGAGAAACAACGGAAAGCTCTCTTGTTTGATTACGTGGAGCGGGAGTTCAAGTACAATGTCATTGTAGATCCGATCGTCAAGTTAAGCACACCGGAGCAAGGTTTCTTTTACCCAAGTGTGACGGACAATTATTCCGATGTGAACCGCATTCTGTATTGTACGGGGAAATCGAACTTTCCAGATCCGCATTTTGTCGGAGAGGTCTTGAATGCCGAAAGATCCATGACGGCCCTGGAAGAGAGAGCTATATTCGAAGACATCGTGAAGGAAGTGGCGGGCGAACAGCTTGATGCAACCACTCTCGCACAGGTGTACGAGGAGATCCATCAGGTCATCGAAACCAACGACGATAAGGAAGAACCTCCAAAGCTCGATTATAGAGATCTGGAACGTGTACTGACGGTAAGTGGCGTAGAGAACGTGACAATGGAAAAAGTGGAACGGGCGTTTGAAACGATCGTTGACGATAAGCATTATGAGATGAAGGCGAGCAGCGTGATGCCGAAATTCACTACTAAATCGATTAAGATCGATACAAAGGTAGCTACGATTTCGGTCAGCCCGCAGGATTTAAAATATGTGAAGCAAGTGAATTATCATGGGAGACGCTGCATTTTGATTGAGGTTGACGAAGATGCCGTGATCGAAGGCTTCACACTTACTACAGAGAATCTTTAGACCGCTTCAACAATGCTATGGGCTATCCTTAAAGTCTTTGAACAAGACTAAGGATAGCCCAATTTGTTTTGTATCAAATACGGTGATTAAAGATATATTCGATATATTCTTTTGCGCTAGTATTAATTTCTTCATCGCTGGCTTGAAATGAAGCTCCAAAAACAGCAAAGTACGGTAGGGCTTCTGCGCCTACATGTTTGGCACTGGCTTTAAAGGGTGCGATCACTGCGTCTACGGTAAAAGAAACAGAGCCCGCTGGCTGATAATTTTCTTTTTTATCACCGATGGATAGGGCCAACCCTAACTTTTTCCCGTTAAGCTTGTTCCCGTTTGATCCATAAGCCCATCCGTAAGCCAACACATCATCAAACCATTTTTTTAATAGCGGCGGATAACTGTACCAATACAACGGGAATTGAAAGATCACATGGTCATAAGCTTCCATTTGATTCTGCTCTCTAGAAACATCAATATTCCAGTCAGGATACTCTTTATAAATCTCATGAAGGGTAATATCGTTGGGATATAATAGCAGTTCTTCTTTCCAGCACTGGTTGACCCTCGAATTCTCAAGGTTCGGATGCGCCAAAATCACTAGTGTTTTCATGATGAATCTCCATTCTCAGGCCTATATTATTTATGAATATTATTATTATCTTGCAGGTTGTAAAAAAAGAAAATACACACAATAAAGTAAGATGGTTACTTCGAGGTGTGTACTGGACTCCGAAAAAAATATATGCAACAATGAAGTTTTGAGTAAGCTTAATTTGATCAGCATGAACGAGGTGTTATTCTATGAAACAATATCATTTAGGGATAGAGGCAACACTAGAAATCATCGGCGGAAAGTGGAAAGCTTTGATCATTTGCTTTTTGATGTCCGGTACCAAAAGAACAAGTGAATTACAGCGTAATATTCAAGGCATCTCACAAAAGGTTCTGATCCAGCAGCTTCGTGAACTTGAGAGGGATGGGCTTGTCAAAAGATTCGTGTACCAGCAGATGCCGCCAAAAGTTGAATACAGCCTCACGGAATATGGCGTTACAGCCAATAAGATCGTGGATGTTATGTGTTCTTGGGGGAAAGAAAATATAAAAATAAGACAAGGACGAGGAGAAGAGATCGTCTTGTTGGAGGATACATGTCCTGGAGCAAATTAAAGCAACAACTGGAGAGTTTTCTATGTCCCGCGTTATCCGGCAAGGTTGAATATCGCGCAAGCAGCTACCGTTATTTACCTGATAAATCAGGGAGCTGTTATATTTCGGTAGATAAAAAGAACGTACTCAATATGAATGATAGAACTAGCTCAATCAGATGGTATCAGACGGAGCAGGAGATTAAGAATGATTCAGAACTCCAAATTCCAATCCACCCTGAAGACATCGAAGCGGTTAGAAAAGATAGTAAAGGGATCATCCCGGAGGATCGTCTAATAGTCATTGCAAGAAGCAGAAAGATATCAGAAATTGCAAAGGAGCTTTTATCAGCACAGACCTCATTAAGTAAATCGAATTTTATCGTTATAGCTAATAAGTTTCTATCTACTTCTATAGAGGAAAGCATAGAGAGCGATGATATCTTATTGAATATTCTGGCTTTAGTGGACAGACGGGTTGGGAAAAAGCGAATTTTAAACATGAGCGAGAAGATGCAGTTAAAGCATCCGATTGTGCAATATTTTTATGAACTACGGCGTAGTACATTGTGAATATAACTAAACTCTCCCTTGCCCAATGGGACCTGCTTCATCCATTATAAATAGGTAATCATCTCCTCCATAGAGCGTAACTTTAGCCTGTATCCATAAAGGAGAGGAACCCATAGGATGGAACTCAAAAAAATAAATGACTCTATTTATTATTTGGAAAGTGTCCGAGAAACAGACAGACCTGTTTTGGGATATGTTGTAGGTGACAGCTTTTCAATTATGATTGATTGTGGTAATTCAAAATCGCATTTAGATGCCTTTATAAAGTGTTTAGATGATAACAATCTGCCACGTCCCAAATATGCTTTGATCACGCACTGGCATTGGGATCATACCTTTGGTATGCATGCTTTTGACGGGGAAACTATAGTCTCTTCAGCAACGAATGAGGCACTAAAGCGCCTGAAAGAATGGGAATGGGATGAAGAAGCTGTGGTAAAACGCTTAGAGACCAAAGAAGAAATAGCATTCGCCTATAACTGTATGAAAAAAGAATATGATACGTTTGATAAGATTAAGGTTAGCACAGGAAATATTATGTTCGAGAATGCTTTAACGCTGGATTTAGGGGGCACCACTTGCCAGATTATAAAGGTAGGAGGGCCACATGAAGACGATTCTTGTGTTGTATATATAAAAGAAGCGGGAGTATTATTCGCAGGCGATGCACATAGCGGGGATTATTATCATGGAGAAGGTAAAATTGATCCGATAAAAATGAAAGAATATATTGAGCTTTTATCGACTCTTTCATTTACTACGTATATCCCGGGGCACGACGCCCCTATGAGCAAGGAACAAATCATTCCCTTGTTAAATAGATTTTGTGAGGTAAAGTAAAGGCTAGCCTTACCACATAACAGCTTATTTTATTAGGCGACTTGTTAGGTATGAATTCGGTAGTGTACCGGACGCATGCCTTTTTGTTGTGCTTGATGGGGCAGTTCAGAGGGGGGGCTTATTTGCGTTTATTGGGAAGCAGCGTTACGATTAACCATAAGCAGCCTTGCTTCAGACCCCTTCCGAGCTATTAGAAATCTTAGACGAATTATACATCGATGGCTGGGGACTTGTACAGAAAGGGAAACAGAAATGGATAAGAAAATAAGCGTAGAGAATCTAAAACTGACACCACAAAATGATACTTATTATATTGCTTGGAGTATCGGAGTCGATAAGAAGTATAAAAAGCATATGAAAAAAGAAATAAAGAGCCAACTCACAGACGTTCTAGGATCCATGACTCAAAATAATGCTGTGGAGGATATTTCAGTTTACAGTCATAACAAAACAGCCGAAAAACATGGAGAATTCATTATATGGGATTATCTTATCCTAATGCAGATCAAGGAAAAGGAAGATGCCGAAATCATTTTACCTAACTTAAAAAATGTGAATATACCTTTCGTGCTCGAAACAATCCGTATGGAGTTACTTGTAACCACACCAAACAGCACGTACCCTACACTAGGGGAAGGCGCGCGAAAACGGCATGTAAAGCCATTTTATGCAATTGAATATGTCGATGTTCAGCCTAATCATTTAGATGAATTCCGAGACATAATGATTAACAATAACGGACCGGCAATGAAGTACATAATGGAGGAAGCGAGATGGTGTCATAATTTTTATGCATTAGAAACGCTGACTGTCTTCTATCATAATTCAAGTTATCCTACTTGGAATCAGATTCATGTCATAGGTTTGTATTTGGAATCAATTTTTCTATATAAAAAAGATTTCTCAAAAGGGCTGGCACTGACCCACAGCATTTCATTTGAAGAAAACTTTGCGCAGTTAAAGAAGATAAGAACCATGTTATATAAAACGATCGGGAGAAAGATGATCTAGAATAGACCAATGGATAAATGGATCATACCCACCCCGTAAATTCCAATATAGACGCTTTAGCGGATTGTGCTTCGGATTGTGCGCCTTTACGCCATTGTTTAGGTGACTCGCCCATAAGCTTGGAGAAACATCGGTTGAAGCTGGATATGGACTGAAAACCTACTTGCTCAGAGATGGAGAGAATGGAATCATCCGTACTTTTTAACTGCTTGCAGGCCTCTTCAATACGGGTACTGTTTAGGAAGTCGAGAGGTGCGGACCCCATAATCTCATGGAATTTCCTGCGAAAATGAGTAGTACTTAGGTGGCACAGATCAGCTAAAAAATCGATAGTAATTGGCATCATGTAGTTTTTAGTGATGTATTCCAGAACGGGTGAGATGACAAAATCGCCCTTCAGGCTATGCTCTGTTTCTTGATCAACCAAGGGTTCATTCCGGGAATGAATTCTAAGGAGCTCTATATAAAGCGATAACAATAAGCCGTAGGCACTTTCTTGATAGTAAGGATTTTTTTGTTTCAATTCCTCCACGGCCGATGTCGCAAGGGTATAAACCTTGGGATGTTCCTCTTTATTCAAAATACAGTTTGTTCCCTTAATTGCCCACAGATTCGGCTCAAAGTTGCTGTAAGCGCTTTTGAAGGATTGCTGAAAAAGATCCTCAGGCGAAAAAAAGATATAAGACCACAGACTGGCTTCATTCGGCGAACTATAAGTTGTATGAGGGAGATACCTAGGGATGAAGGTCACATCTCCGGCTTTAAAAGGCACAGATTCTCCTTTGATCTCCATGATGCCGCTATCCGAATGGCAAATGCCAATCTCCAAATGATTATGGAAATGCAGATGTTCACTTTTAATATCAGAAATCTTCCAACGTTCACCGCTTAACAGCAAGATAGGAAAGTTTATCGGTAAGCTGTAGTGGCGGTATTCAATGACGGGCTTCTTTTTTCTGGGCATATTCTCAATACTCCCATTCTTATTACGTAGGTTGAGTAGATTATAGGTTAACGTTATATCAAATTCAACTATATAAAGAGATCTTGATATTATACAATTTGAGGAAAAGTGGCGGAGGAGAATCTTGGAACTTTAGGGGCGTAGCGTCCGCCTTTGTCTCCGGATTTCAACCGCTAATAGCGTTACAAATCAAGAAATTCTTACGACAACAGCGGCCGGAAGTCCAAATATTCTCTGTAGTCACGGCTAATTCCAAGATATAGCGAACAAAAGTTAATGGTTGAAATTGCACAGTTTAGTTATGAATATGCTTAGAATAAGACTATTTTACTACTTACAATAGAGTTAGTAAAGCGTTTACAATATGGACGGACAGCTCTCAAGCGCCTTTGGGGGCGTGTGCGAAAGAGAGGAGAAACAAGATGCTTCAATTAACTTATGACAGAGAAGAGATTTTAAGGGTCATCGACAAAGTGGTCAGAAAAACAATGGCGATGGATTTAACATGGGACTGGCCTTGTGGTGTAGCTTATTATGGGGTAACCAGAGCTTATGAAACTACAGGAAATAAAGAGTATTTGGATATGCTTGTCCAGTGGGCAGATGAATATATCGAGCTGGGTCTGCCGGATTGGACGGTAAATACCTGTGCCATGGGCCATATGCTGATCACTTTGTATGAGGAAACAGGCAATCAGAAATATTGGGATATTGTGATGAGCAAAGTAGATTATCTGCAGAACAATGCGCTTAGATTCGGAGATCATGTGTTGCAGCATACCGTCTCTATTTCTAATGATTTTCCAGAACAGGCATGGGCGGATACCTTGTTTATGGCGGCATTTTTCCTGCTCCGTGTAGGAAGCAAATTAAAGGATCAGGAAATGATTCAAGATGCCTTGAATCAATATTATTGGCATATCAAATACCTGCAAGATCCTAGCAGCGGGTTTTGGTACCATGGCTACAATAATGTGAAGCAGGATCACATGTCTGGACTATTCTGGGGCAGAGCGAATGCTTGGGGCGCATACACCATGTCGCAAGTTAAAAAGCTTTTGAAAGAATGGTATCTGTATCCGCAGTGTATGGACGTGGAGTGTTCGCTGCGCGATCAGCTGGCCGCACTCAAGCTGGTGCAAACGGAGAACGGCCTGTGGCGGACAGTACTCGATGACGAGGAGTCTTATGAAGAAGTATCCGCGTCTTGCGGCATTGCGGCTGCTATGATCAATAACGGCAATCCGCTGCATACCAAATATGTGCAAAAAGCCCTGAAAGGTATTTTGAACAATATCAGTGAAGATGGACGGGTACTGGGTGTCTCTGGCGGAACAGCGGTTATGAAGGATCGGGAAGGATACCGCAATATTCCAAAAGACTGGATTCAAGGCTGGGGGCAAGGCTTAGCATTAGCTTTTCTATCCGATATGCTTAAATAGGAGGGATCCAAGTTGTCCAAACAAACAACGGGGGCCTTTACACTGCCGGGAGAATCCGGTTATGAGGCATTGACCCTGGAATTAGCTGAACGTTGGGGTGCCGATGTCATCCGTGACAGTGACGGTACACAGTTGTCCGATGAGATTATCAACGCAGGATACGGCATTTATTCTACAATCTGCATCATCAGAGATCATAACGAATGGGCGTCACAGAATTCAGACAAGCTGCAGCAGAGCTTTTTAATAACTAATCCGAAGGTAGCGGTACAAGATTATTTATCCATCTATCTGATGGAGGATTTTTTTGCTGAACAATTCCGAGTGAATGATTCCAAAGAGGCGTTTAAGTACTGGCAGGTTTTTGACCGAACGACGGGCGAAGAGGTTCCAAGAGAACTGTGGAATTATGAGCGGGAATCGGGAAATGTAGTCATTACTGGAATTGTACCTTGGCATAAATACACAGTCAGCTTCATGGTCTATCGGATTTGGGAAGAGATCTCCATGTACAATCACACCACGAATCACTGGGAAAAAGAGCATCTGATGCAGATTGATCCCATCTATGTAGAAACGCAAAAACATTTACTCCATTGGATTGAAGATTGGTGTCGTAAGCATAAGGAAACAACAGTGGTTCGGTTCACCTCCCTCTTTTATAATTTCGCCTGGATCTGGGGCAGTGATGAGCGCAATCGCCATTTGTTCTCGGACTGGGGTTCATATGATTTTACGGTAAGCTCAAGGGCGCTTGATCTGTTTGCCAAGAAATATGGGTATTCGCTCACGGCCGAGGATTTTGTGAATGGTGGGAAATATCGGGTCAGTCATATCCCGGCGCAGCAGCGGAAGCTGGACTATATGGCATTTATCAATGATTTTGTCATCGAATTTGGTAAGCAATTAATTGATATTGTGCATAAGCACGATAAGCTGGCGTATGTCTTCTATGATGATAGTTGGGTTGGCATGGAGCCTTACAATGACCGTTTTGAGGAGTTTGGTTTTGACGGGATGATTAAATGTGTGTTCTCAGGGTATGAGGCAAGGCTTTGCTCTGGTGTAAAAGTAGATACCCATGAGATTCGGCTGCATCCCTATTTATTTCCGGTTGGATTGGGAGGGCTTCCTACGTTTATGGAGGGAGGTAACCCTACGCTCGATGCCAAAAAGTATTGGATTAATATCCGGCGCGCCTTGCTCAGAGAGCCTATAGATCGGATTGGACTGGGCGGATATTTGCATCTTGTAGAGCCTTATCCGGATTTTTGTGATTATATCGAAAAGATCGCGGATGAATTCAGAGAAATTAAAGAGCTGCATCATAAAGGCAAACCGTATCACATTAAGACGAAGGTAGCCATTTTGCACGCTTGGGGCAAATTGAGATCGTGGACCTTGTCCGGGCATTTCCATGAAACGTATATGCATGATCTGATTCATATCAACGAGGCTTTGTCCGGGTTGCCGGTTGAGGTGCAGTTCATTGATTTTGAAGATATCCGTAAGGGAGTATTACAAGAGTGTGATGTAGTGATCAATGCCGGCTCGGCAGGTTCAGCATGGAGTGGTGGAGAATATTGGAGTGACCATAAGTGCGTGGACTTACTGACAGAATGGGTTTATGAGGGCGGTACTTTTATAGGTATCAATCAGCCTTCGGCGCTTGATGGTTATGACAGCTTTTTCAGAATGGCACATGTGCTTGGTCTGGATGAGGATACAGGCTCCAAGGTAGCTCATGGAAGATGGACATTTGAGGCTAGAGATGAGCAAGGTTTAGTGCCTGAAGGAGCCAGCATAACACCTAAAAATAACATCTATCTTACGGAAGGCTCAGCAGCGGTATTGTGTGAAAAGAGTGGGATGATAACATTGTCCACCCATGCCTTTGGTAAAGGAACGGGGATCTACCTGCCTTCTTTCACCTTAAGCTTTGAAAATACAAGATTGCTGTTAAATGTGATCCGTTTTGCCGGAAATGAGTTAAAGGAAACAAAGTATATTACGGATAATTTATATACAGAGTGTGCTTATTATCCAGAAAGTAAAATACTCGTCGTGATTAACAATAGCGACCAGCTTCAAAAAACTACGATCGATACGGAATATGGACAACAAACCCTGGAATTAGATCCGTTTGATACTATTATCCGAACTATTGGCGATTAATTACATTAAAAAAGCTCAAGCCAGCGGCTAACTTGCCGATGCTTGAGCTTTTTGCTGTGAGGCTTATAGTATCTATTATCTACTTATTTTGCTTTTATGAATTCAGCAGATTTGATCCCAGCTTGACGGCCGAAAATAATGATTTCTGCAACAGAGTTGCCGCCAATCCGGTTTTGTCCGTGTAAGCCGCCTGTAACTTCACCTGCTGCAAACAGACCAGGAATAGCTTCACCATCTTTATTCAGAACTTCTGTGTTCGTATTGATCTTCACCCCACCCATGGTGTAGTGAATCCCAGGAGCAATTTTAATAGCGTAGAAAGGACCAGTGGACAGGTCATTGTCCATTCCTGTAGTTCTGCCAAATTCGGCATCCTTTTTATTCTTAACGGCGCTGTTCCAAGTATCAAGCGTTGTTGCCAGCTTATCCTCTGGAACACCGATTTCTTTGGCCAAAGCTTCGATGGAATCCGCCTGAATCACGAAGCCCATTTTGTCATATTGTTCAATAGCCTTCACACGGGATTTAACACCGGAATCAAAGACCAGCGTAGCCGCTTTTTCAGGCAGTGTATTGATGGAAGCCGTTACTTTATCACGGGTATCCAATTCGTTGGTGAAGCGTGTGCCTTCACTGGAAACAAGGATAGCGCCTTCCCCACGAACAGCTTCGCCGATGAGGTAGGATTTTTCTTGCTGCACAGTCGGGTGAACTTGGATTTGATCCATATCGACGGTTGTGCCGCCGAGTTTCTCAATCATCTTGATGCCGTCTCCGGTACTGCCGATTTGGTTAGTAGTAACGTAGCCCTCCAAGTCAGGTCTTACTTCGGAGATCAAATCCATATTGGCACCGAATCCGCCAGTGGTTACAACGACAGCATCTGCCGTAATTGTTTTTTCCTCTGTTTGGTTAAAGAGGACCTTGACGCCATTTACTTTGCCATCTTTTTCAGTGATTTCTTTGACATCAGCATTCACGAAAAGAGGGATTTCTTTCTCTTGTACGTTTTTCACTAAACCTTTGACAAGGTATTGTCCCACAGCAGAGCCATCTTCAGGACGGTGTGTACGTTTTTCGTTCATGCCGCCTGTAATGGTGATATTGTTCAAGCGGATTCCGATGGAATCCAGCCAATCGATCGCACTCGCGGAATTATCAACGAAGAAACGAAGCATTTCTTTGTCGTTAGTGTCATGGCCACCTTTTAATGACTCTTCATAAAATAAATCATTGCTGTCTTCAATGTTTTGTTCTTTTTGGAATTTCGTTTCAGAAGCGTTCATTCCCGAAGAGGATTTGGTTGTGTTCCCGCCGGCAACCGGCATTTTTTCCAAAATAACAGGGTTCATGCCTTTCTCTTTGGCCTCAAGCGCCGCGGACATTCCCGCACCACCCGCACCGACAATGATGATATCATATTTATCTTTTAATTGATCGAATGGTGTGTAGCTTGCTTCAGATGCCCCGGAGACGGCTTCAACTTCTTTTTTCTCGTTGTTATTACTCTTGCTCTCGTTCACCTTGTCGTTTCCATTACCGCAACCTGCGGTAACGAGCATGACAGAGAGGACGAGACTCAGAGCACCAGCTGCTTTCTTTTTCATTGTTAACCCTCCACTTTTATATTTCTCTATTAAGATGTACCAAAAGAACCCGACAAAAAAGAAAGGAAGTATCAGAGGGAGTTGGAAGTGGAGAAGCGCGCGCGTCGCTGTTATACTCCTAACTTCAAATCTTCTACGGTTACGTCCACAGTTTCCATCGTTATTCTCTTTAGTTCATCTTCTTATTAAGTATACCATCAATCATGACTATTAGTGAAAGTTTTCACAAATTATACAAGTCGTCTATTCTAACATAGGGTAACGAAATATTGAGCAGATTAGGCGGAAAATGGACCATAAACCATATAACTAGAAGATTTGGCGTGAGATTTTCTCACTGTAGAAGTGGTAACTGTCACGGATTAGTAAAGCGGTTTTTGTTCTTCTGGATTTTTAAATGGTAAAATGAGAGTATTGCCTACTAGTCAATCCGGAAAGACTAACATGAGACATAGAAACAAATTCTAATTAATAGGTGAGAATATGGAATTTAATAATGTAATAAAAGAAACAGTAAAAGAAGATAACTATAAAGTATTTGCTTTACTAAGCCGCTATTTGAATAATACCCCCGACTTTATTAACAAAGAAGAAATTGAAGAAATCGTAAACTGTGGTGTATCTTATGAATACGCTTTTGGCTTAATGCTGGCTGCTGCTTTTGGGATGGATACGGTTGATAATGTTGATGATAAGGAATTGTTCAACCAATATTTTAGCAATATGCTTCATAAGCTTGATGCAAATGAATATTATGACAATCCATATTATAAAAATATCAAGATACCTACTATAAAGATTAATAATAGTGAATTAAAATATGAAAAATATAAACCTTTTGAAGGTTTTGTTTGCAATGATATCATCCGGACAGAAGTGGGAAGACAAATTCCTCAGGTTGGCTTTTTTCAAACTGAATTCATGTTCCCGGCCGTATTGGAGAATGATAGAATCTGGATGACGATTACGCCAAATGAAATAGAAACAATGAAAGAAGCTGTTGATAAAGCGTTTGGGAATGTTCTTACATTTGGGCTTGGACTTGGCTATTATGCTTATATGGTTTCTGAAAAAGTTAATGTTGAAAGCATAACGGTTGTTGAAAAAAATCAAGATGTCATTGATTTATTTAATAAATATGTACTGCCACAATTCAGTAATGCTCACAAGATCAGGCTTATCCAAGCAGATGCTTTCGAATATGCAGAACAACATATGTCTAAGGAAAAATATGATTTTGTATTTACGGATTTATGGCATGATGTTTCTGATGGAATGGACATGTATTTAAAAATGAAAAAGTTTGAAAAGAAAAGCCCGGATACTGTATTTATGTACTGGATAGAACAATCTATTTTATGTTATTTGTAATTTTGAGTTGCGTTAATCTGTTGTAGCTGACTCCGAAAGGAAGAACCCATTTTTGAAAACTCCTATATCTATCATAAATTGGCTAGAGCACAACGAAATCATGAACGACTTATTAAATCAGGAAGACAGCTTAACTGCGCATACAATGGATCAAGGATTTGAAGCTGAGGTCATGAGGATTAATTCTGATCAAGAGAGCTATGTACTGAAAACATGGAATAAGGAATCCAGACCGGATGTCCAGTTTCAATATCGTTTATTGGATGTTCTATCCGAACGAGGAGTAGCCGTCTCTAAACCAGTGGGCTGGGGAATCAATCCGGAGGGACATAAGGTGTTGTTAACAAGTTTTGACGGAACCCCTATTCATAAAATGAATACCAGGAAAATGAAGGAACTCGCAAGCCTATTAGCAAAAATACATAAGATTCGCGTTGAAGAGATTGGAAATATACAACTGCCAAAATACGATTTCATCGGCTATTTTTTCCCTGAAGCCAAAGAACAATCTGATATTTATAATGTGTTGACTGCTCTTGTTGAGCAAACTCCAATGAAGCAAGACTGTATCATTCATGGGGATTTTCATATCGGAAATATAGTGGAGGATAAAGAGCGATATACCATAATCGATTGGACGAACGGCCAGTTGGGAGACTCTAGATATGATTTTGCCTGGTCACTTATTCTGCTGAAAATATATATCTCTGAGCGTTATGCTGATGTGTTCCGAACTGCTTATCTATTGGAAAATGATATGGATCAGGAAGAACTTGAGATCTTTGAAGCTTGGGCATGTCTACGGTGGATTTTGCTGAATAGAAGAGGTAGCACACCGAAAGGGCCTAATACAACGAAGAGAGTGATAGGCTTAATCGCTAATAATCGGTTTTTAAAAAAGATGGATAGTAAATTGTTCTGATGTACGCAAGGATGGATGGATTTTCTGGGAGATTGGAAATGTAATGTAACACCGTACATTATTACGTTATTAAATTATTTGTGGTATATTAAAGGTAGAAAAGACGTAAAATGCAAAGAGAGCCGTGCTGTAACACGACTCCCAAGGCAATAGCCGCTTTTAAGGGCGGTAGGCTTCAGCAAATAGGACACGACAGATAGACCGCATGCCTTTGTGAGTGGGCGGTCTATTTGCGTTTATTGGACAGCAGCGCTACGATAAGCGAACCAAAGGTTAGCATAAGCATCATTGCTTCAAACACTGTCACAAGGCGTCCCTCCCTTCGGTGAGAGGTAGCCGACCGACCCTTTAAGCCTATTCTATTTGCTCCACCAGTATAGCATAATCGTTTGAAAGAGAATTAAGACTCTTGTCATAATACTCCCTAGGATTGGAGTAGTTTTCCATTTCCTCTCTTTGTCTCCGCAACTCTCTCCATTTTGAAACTTCCGTATCACATTTGCGATTTTTTGATTCCCAATTGTAGGACGTACCTCTCTTTCTAAATCTCTTCTTTGCGAATTCCCAAACTTCCGATTTTCATTGGATTTTCAGTTTGGGTGTTTATAATGCTTTTTATGAATCGGGGCAGCGGATTGTAAAGGGCTTTCGATTGCGCAAAGGAGGTTTTCCATGATAAGAGGAATTCAAAAAACATTGTATCTCATACTTGCATTCTTTATCGGTCTTTTTATCGCATCCTCCTTTTTTATTAGGGCGAAATATAATTATTTCGTATATGGGGACACGCCAATTTTGGAGAGACAACAGCTGGGTCTTTTTATTCTAGTGATCGCAGTGGTGCTGGCATTAAGCGTTATTTTGTATAAAATGTGCCTGAAGCTTAATAAGTACAGTTGGAAAATAGTCATTCCAGCCATACTGCTGTTTTCTTTTGCAATCCAGATGGTGATTATCTTTCTGTTTCCACGCTTGCCGACGGATGATTCGCAGACAGTGCTTTCATTGGCACTCGACATGCTGTACAGGAATGATTATTCGTCGTTTGACACGAACGGCTATCTGCATATGTTTCCGTTTAATTTTTCGATCGTTTTATATTTAAAGACGTTGTTGTTGATCTTTCCGGATAATTATCTGGTAATCAAAATATTTAATATTCTGTTTACACTCTTAACCTCATTAATGATTTACATGCTGTATAAAGAGCTCAATTATAAGTCCAAGGATAAGGATTATGGCGTCCTCGTGTTTGCTGCAACCTATATCCCTTCATTGTTTATGAGTAATTTTATCTATAACGATGTGATCGCTACCGCCTTTCTGACAAGTGCTTTATATTTTGCCATAAGATTTATCAAAAGAAGGTCCATTAAGGATATTCTCTTCGCAGCTCTCTTACTGGCAATAGGCAACTATTTCCGCAGTATCGGTGTTATTTTTCTGATTACCGTGGTGGCGGGTCTTTTATTCAACATACGTTCTATCGGGGTGAAAAAGGTTTTTAGCGCTTTGGTTATCACGGCCATATTGTTTAATGTCCCCGGCTGGACGCAAAATGCTGTGTTGCAGGCGACGAATGTTGTAGATGAACCGATGAACGAAAATTCCGCACCTGTCTACATGTGGCTGAATATGGGGATCAATCTGGAGACGTTTGGGTTCTGGGACAACCGGGAGAGCTACGCTATCTATCAGCAGGATGCAAATTATAATAAGGCAGAAAGTACGGAGTTATTTAAAGAAGAAATCAGTAATAAACTCTCCGAGGCGGGCCTAAGTGACTTAGTGAAGATGTATTATAAAAAAATCGTTTGGACCTGGACGGAAGGAACCTACCAGATGGAACGATATGGGCTCGGAAATGACGGATCATCCAGTAACGGGGGAAGAATGGGCTTTGTCATGGACCGTTATAGCTACACTAATGCTGCTACGGATTTGTTTAAGGCAGACTCCAATTATAGAAGTGGAATGTTGTGGCTGCTGTATGTTCTGAATTTTCTGATGTATGTATTTATACTCGTTCGCTTAATGGGTGGAATAAGAGCCAAAAGATTTGAAGAGACCTCTTTGATTCTTGTACTGCTGGGCTTTATCGGATTCTATCTTTTATGGGAGATCAAGTCCCGGTATATTTACCCGGTGTATCCGCTGCTGATCGTATTATCCTATATGGGTTTTAAGGACGTATACGATTATATGTTAAAAAGATATTTTCCACGTTAACTATGTTCGCTCGGAAAGAGGGGATTCAAAGATGCGGATCAAGCGATATTTCGCTTTGCTCATAGCAGTGCTAAGTTGTTCCATGGTGCTCGTCTCCTGCGATGCTATTACCGCACAGAAGATAACGAGTACTGACTCCGGGTCAAGAGCGAACGGGGGACAGGGCTTCACTGGCGGGCGGGGTAAAGATGGGGGCGGATCTCCCGGCATGAATGGTGGGACAAGGAGAAACGGCAACCCAGGTACAGATAGCGGTGGCGCACAAGGTGGACGGCAGTGAACAAATTTCATGAACTTGCCCCAAGCCTACGAAGATTAAGTGTGATAGGATAAGGTTACATTTAAATTCCCCGCGGGGGTAAGAAAAGGGAGCACCATGAGAATCATTATATCGCCTGCCAAGAAGATGAAGATGGATACGGATTTCTTGGATTGCCGCCAGATGCCGCAATTCATAAGCGAGTCGCAGACTCTTCTGGCCTTATTACAAAAGTTGAATTATGAAGAAGCCAAATCGTTATGGAAATGCAATGATGCCATCGCCACGCTGAATGTGGAACGGATTCGGGATATGGATGTAACACGGGATCTTACACCGGCTATCTTTTCTTATGAGGGTATCCAGTACCAGTACATGGCACCAGGGGTACTTCAAATGGAGGAGCTGGAATATCTTCAGCAGCATTTACGGATATTATCAGGGTTCTATGGAATTGTCCGGCCATTTGACGGCGTTGTTCCGTACAGGCTGGAGATGCAGGCAAAGCTTAGCGGACCTGGTTTCAAGTCTATCTACGAGTTCTGGAACAGGAAGCTGGCAGATCAGCTGTTTTCGGAGACTGACATCATTCTGAATCTGGCCTCTAAGGAATACAGCAAGTGCATCTCCCCTTACATTGGCGGGAATGTTCGAATGGTTAGTTGTGTATTCGGGCAGGAGATCGGCGGTAAGGTAGTAGAGAGAGCGACCCTGGTCAAGATGGCCAGAGGTGAAATGGTACGCTTCATGGCTGAGCGGCAAATCAGCTGTGTGGAGGATATCAAAGGCTTCGACGGATTTGATTTCAGCTTTGCTGATGAGCTGTCGGATGAGAGTACGTATGTGTTTATTCAGAAAAAGAATGAATAGAGCAAGCAGTACATGATGGGTAATTCTGAAGGGGGTTGAATAACCTGCTTCAGGGTTACCTTTATTTTTTGGTCAACGAAACCAGATGCTGAATTCTAGTTTTTTTAAAGGGGATAGATTAGGGTATAGAGAATAAAGTTCGGGTGGAATAAGAACAGGTTAACGAGGAGGACTTATGATTTTCAAAAGAGATCCATTGGATAAACAGAGCTTACTTAAAGAATTGGATTCGCTAGGCTATTCCGACAGAATCAAAAAAGTAGCAATCCTAGGCCGTGATCATCTCGGATCTGTCCAGTACTCCCAATTACTAGCCTCTTTGCTGGAGGATGGTGTTTATGAAGCACGACTTGCCTTAATCGGCGCCATTGCAACACAAGATGATGCTATTATTCTATCAGCACTGCGGCATCCCAAGGCAAGTATCAGAAATACGGCTGCGGGTCTTTTGGCAAAGGTGGCTTCGGATGCTGATATTGAACGTGAGCTCCCCCATTTATCCCATGATTGCCGCCGCAAGCTGCTGCATAGTATTTCACAGATTAACCGTCAGGAATTAGCAGAACGCTTATTGCCTGTAGTGTATGCCCGATGGGGAGCGGAGGAAGCCGCGATTATATTGCAGGCCTGTTATTCGGCTACGGTAAGTAAATGGCTTGCTGATATCGGGTATGCCATAAAAGACTGGAAGAAATTATCCAGCCGGCATCTTAACGTAGTAGCAGAATACTTTGCAACAACACTGGAAAGCACACCACTCAGGGAAAAAGGCTATGTCTGGTGGAGATTCTCATCAGCTCTGGAGATCCTATGCAATCTGAAGGCAGACTTGGTGCTGGAGTGTGCGCTGAATCATGGACCTATGGGCATCATACATCCTGCGTTAAAAGAACAGCTTGGCACGCTTGTACGCCAAAATCCTAATAAGGTATATCAACTGTTAACACGAACGGAGTCGCGGAGCGATCTGATTTCTTATGGTATTCCTGAAGCTGTTCTTAAAAGGAAAAAATATTTATCCATGGATCAATGGATTGAGATAGCGAAACTACTCGCAGATCACCCTATGCACATAGCAAAGCTGCTTCAGAATATTGCACCCTCTAACCGCAAGGTCATTTTCGATGCTGTGTATGAAGAAGATAAACGCAATGAACGCATTTTTCCGGAAAGATTACTATATGTATTACCACATGCCTTGCGTGACAAGGAAGCCACCCGGATGCTTGGCCTTCGTGAAATCAATGATGACCGGGAGAGAACAGTCAGATTTACTGCTTGCCGTTCTATTCTTCATTCAAGAGCGGGACTTGAACAAGCAACACAGGTATCCAGTGCAGACGAACGTGCCACGGCGCTTATGCAGCTGATCAGAAGTACCGTTCTGTCGAGACAGGGCATGAATGAAACTTTGGTGTATCTGGGCCGGATTAAAAATGATCAGGATCCTGTCCGGGGCGCTGTGTTTAAAGAGCTATCGGAAAGTCCTGCGTCTGTGTTCACGGATGCCCATGTACAAGAGCTTACTTTGCTTGTTGATAGTGTTATAGAGGCCAGAGATACTTCATATGGTACAAAATTTTCCGTTCAACAACTGGCGTTTGCTATTCTCCGGCATAACGCATTACATCCTCACGGTGAGCTGTTTAAGTTTTCTTTAAATACGATTCAGAAATTGGCCAAGCAGAATGGGCAGCTTTCCCTTCCATCCTTGGAGAAGAATTTACCCCGGGGAGTAGAAGAGATTATCTTCGACGAAATTTATACATTAGCTGTACAGGCCAACAAAAGAGAAGATTACAATCTGGTGTTAAGCCTAGCTAGCTCTTTCGGTAAAAGAGGTTACGGCATCATAAAACTTCAGAATCTGTTAAAGGAAGCAACGAGGGCAAAGGCGGATTCTACAGCCATACAAGCGGCCAGATACTGGCTTGCGCCTCGTACAACGCGTGATGCCAGAGTTAAGGAATTATTAGCTTTAGATAAATCGTATATTACGATCCATGAAGTGTTCCAGCATCTGCATCTGAAGCGTCAGGAATGGCTCGATCCTTTTATTTCAGGAGCTATCATTAAGGGCAAGTTCCTATCAGGCAAAACTATCTATCTTGTGCCGGCCGCGGATGGATTCTACAGATGGCTGCCACGTCAGCAACAAGCTTTAAGTGCCTTATTAGAAAAAATTGCATACGATGCCAAACGTAATCTTTGGGAGCGTGCAAGCGTTATTAAGATCATGGCAAGCATGCCTGATCTCGGTTCGGATAGGTTACTTGGGCTTATGCAGGATAAGGAAGTAACTGTAGTAGAAGCTGCACTTCATGCCTTTTCGCTTATGGAAGAACCGGAGAAGGCACTTCCCGTTCTGCTGGAGAATCTGGATGGGGACCGGGCCCGTGTAGCCATGTACTCGATACCCAGATGCATCCGCAGGGTGAATCCGGTGTTACTGGTTACCATGCTGAAAGAGCTTCTGAATCGGGATAAGCTGAAGATCACTGTCAGAAAAGAAGCCATCCGCTTACTGGGCGCTTATAGAAGCGATGACAGCCTTCCGCTATTGATGAATGAGTTCGAGAAACCCAATGCACACAAGGATGTAATCATAGCCATAGGGCATGCTGCCAAACAGCTTTTAGATGATGAACGCGCTTGGGATATGTTAAGTACAATGGCTTCTTCATCAGAAAGTGACATTGCAGGAAGTTTATTATCTCAACAGCCTAATGCTCTTCCGCTAGACTTTAGACCACGTTATCTAGGATTAATCCTTGAAATCGCAAGGCACCAAGATGCGTATATTGGCAGATATGCTTTCATTTCTATGATGCGGTGGACAAATGGAAATGAAGGGATTGTTGCAGCTGCCACCGCTCAGTCTATTACGGATTTGGAAGACAGCACTAGATGGGAAACTGCTATGAACACGCTGGTAGAAACCTGTCGCGATGGTAAGATCAATGAGGTTGTAGTTGGTGTATGTCAGAGACTGGTTAGTGCAGCGATAAGGGATGAATGGAACGCCACTGCCAAAAGAGATTTGCCTCATCGGCAACGTCTACTGAAATTAGTCAACCAGCTGATAGCGTTGCCAAAAATCACCCGGATGCACCTTATCCCTTTGTATACGGATCTGATTGACTGTCTGGCATCTGATGAGACCTTACAGCAAGCTGTGATGAAATTGTATATAGCAGCAATAGATTGGAATAATGTGAAGGAATCCGCCAATTATCTCAATCGGATGGTTACCACTATTTCAAAGCAGCCCCAGCTATTAAGCGATGTCTATAAGCAGGTCGCGTATAATTTAGAAGAGAGCACGGGATACTGGAGTCCGGAAACTTTATTGGAAATTGTAGATGTTCTAGGGTCTGAGAGCCGTTATGAATCTCAGTATATTGGACTTTCGTTGCTTGAAGTTGCCGGAAGTGCTCTATTGTGGAGTCCAGAGCCTGCAGAGCGTCTGCGGTTGTACAGAAATCACACGAACCTTGCGGTTCGCTCACTTGCGCTAAATATTTGGACGGCGATAGATTAGTTTTTGATATTTTTTGAAAATAATAAAACATCAAAAAGCTCAGGCTGCAAATCGGCCTGAGCTCTTTTGGTGTTTATTCGATTAAGCTTCCATCTTCTGTGCTGTGTAGAGGCGGTAGTAAAGGCCCCGCTGTGCGATAAGCTCATCATGTGAGCCGCTTTCCGCGATGCCTTTGTTAGATACGTACATAATACGATCGCAGTTTTTTACGGTGGAGAGGCGATGCGCGATAATGAACGAGGTGCGTCCCTTAAGCAGTTCATTCAGCCCTTTTTGCAATAAGCGCTCAGTCTTCGCATCAATGGAAGAAGTGGCTTCATCCAAGATGAGAATGCGCGGATCTGCCAAAAGTGTTCTTGCGAACGAAATGAGCTGCCGCTGTCCTTGAGACAGCTTGGAGCCACGTTCATTGACCTCTGTCATGTAGCCTTGATCGAATTCACGGATGAATTCGTCGGCGCAAACGGCCTTTGCAGCGGCGATTACTTCTTCTTCGGTCGCATCCAGTCGGCCGTACCGAATATTGTCCAGAATGGTACCGGAGAAGATGAAGCTATCCTGTAACATAATCCCCATCTGGCTGCGAAGAGATTTTAACGTCACCTGCGAGATATCCTGGCCGTCGATCAGAATCTGACCACTGGAAATGTTATAAAAGCGTGAGATCAGATTGACGACGGTTGTTTTGCCCGCACCTGTGGGTCCTACCAGCGCGATGCTTTCTCCCGCTTTGACCTTGAAGGAGATATTCTCCAGAATATTAAGCCCCGGGTCATAGGCGAAAGTTACATCGTCGAAGGTGACATGGCCCTGTACAGATGGCAGTGTTTTTGCATCCGGGATATCACTGACGGTAACCGGTTCATCCAGCGTTTCGAAGATACGCTCAAGATAGGCAACGGCGTTGATGAAGTTATTGTACAGGTTCGAAAGATTCAGAATCGGCTGCCAGAAGCGGGCAGCGTAGCTGCTCATCGCCAGAATGACACCGAGGGTCATGTCTTGAGGACTCAGTGTTAGTAGGCCTACAAGGAAAATTAATGATGTAACGATCGTAGACAAGTTGTCTACAGAGAACGGAATAAGTAAGTTGTAACGTTGAGCCTTCATCCATTCTTTACGGAAATTACCCGCGAGACGTGTGAAGATTCCTTCGTTACGTTGTTCCCGGGAGAACATTTGTGTCACACCAATACCGCTAATGCTCTCTTGCAGATAGGCGTTCAGGTTGGAGCTTTTGTTGGACACTGCTTGCCATGCCCGGCGTTGCCGGGTTTTGATCAGCAGCATGATGCCAAGGAAGACTGGCAGTCCGGCAAGGATGACAAATGAGAGTCGTACATCGACAGCGAACATGAAGGCTGCGATAAAGAGCAAATTCACGATTTCTAGAATAAAGTTGATAATCCCGTTGGACAGCACATCTGAAACGGCGTTGACGTAGTTTACGACCCGGATAAGGATCTTGCCCTGTGGGCGGTCGTCATAATATTTGAAAGGCAATTCTTGCAGATGCTTAAACAAATCCGTTCGGATGTCAAAAATAATATCCTGCCCAACACTCGTCATGATGCGCGAGCGTATCGTAGCCAGATAAACGCTGACCACGATGGTCACAAGCATCAGTGCAGCCCAACCCAGCAGTGCAAGCTTCTCTTTTGCCGGAATGGTCACGTCGATGACATGTTGCATGATCAGCGGAGCCGACAGTGAAATGGCTGCTGAAAGTGCACTGAGCACGAACGCAACAATCATTGGCGTTTTCTTTCGTTTGATATATACCATCGCACGCCGGAAGTGTTTTATATTAAACGGCGATTCAAGATTTTCATCGACGTCAAATTTATTCCTTGCCACTTGCGGTCACCTGCCTTCCAATACCCTCGTTCTGCAGTTTAAACACTTCGTAATAGTAACCACGTTTCGCCAGCAGTTCAGTGTGTGTCCCTTCCTCAACTAGCTTCCCGCCATCCAGAATGAGAATACGGTCGGCTTGCGAGGTAGTAGATACACGCTGCGCAATAATAATTTTCGTACAAGGATAGTCCAGTTCACGTAGACTTTTTTGGATATGCTCCTCCGTCTCAAGGTCGACCGCAGAGGTCGTATCATCGAGAATCAGGATAGGACGGTGTACCGCCAAAGCACGCGCTAAGGCAATACGCTGCTTTTGCCCCCCCGACAGTCCGACTCCGCGTTCCCCGACAACGGTATCATAACCTTCAGGCATTTTGGTAATGAAGTCGTGTGCGGCTGCGAGCTCTGCATAACCCATTGCATCTTCTTCCGGAAGATCAGGATCGCCATAGGCGATGTTTCCATCAATGGTATCAGAGAACAAGAGTACATCTTGGGTCGCCATGCCGATATTTCCACGAAGTTCATCAAGCTCCAGCTGCCGAACATCAACACCGTCTACGAGTACGCGCCCTTCAGCTACATCGTAGAAGCGAGGGATGAGGTTGATGATTGTTGTTTTGCCTGATCCTGTCGCGCCCATGATTGCTACAGTTTCACCGGGTTCAACGGTAAAGCTAATATCGTCCAGTACGATAGCGCTATCATATTTGAAGCGGACATGATCGAATTCAATACGGCCTTCATAACGGCGTTTGTCAGTGATAGTATGCTCGTTAACAATATTTGGCCGGGCATAATAGATATCTACGATTTTGGACAAGCTCGCAAAAAAGCGCTGAATGTCGTTGATAATGATACCGATGTTGCGCATAGGGTTGGATATAGCCCAAATAAGCGAAGAGAAGGCCATAAACTCACCGAAGGTGATCCGGCCGTTCATAAGGAACAAACCACCAACCAACATAAGGATTACGTTGAAGCCCTGAGCGAAGGATTCCAGATAAGGAAAATAATCAAGCCATACAAGGGCAGCCTTTTTGTTCGCTGTAGAATAGTTGACATTCTTCTCTGTGAATTTTTCGACCTCGAATTCTTCACGGGCAAAAGCCTTGACCACACGGTTGCCTGAGATATTCTCCTGTGTAGTCGTGTTAAGCTGTGACAGCCGTTCACGCAAGTCAATATACATAGGACGGACGCGTTTAGCGAATATGTAAGCCACGATAAAAATGGGCGGTGACAGGATAAGCATCCACAGCGTCAGTTCCGCATCTATGGTGAAAAAATAGATAACGGCGGCAAGGAAGATCGTTAGCGATTCAATGATTGTCTTAAAAATCCAGGCCATAGAGTGACGAACCATGTCCAGATCGCCTGTCATCTTGGTCATGAGATCGCCGGTACGATTATGATCGTAGTATTTTCTGTCCTGTCCCTGAATTTTGTTGTACAAATAAATGCGGACATTGTACATCATATTTTGCGAGGATATCTCGTACTGCATGGTCGTGAAATATGCGAGACCTGTGCGCAGTAGAGAAAATCCGATCATGCCCAGACAGAGCATAATCAATAATTGCCGTTCTTGTGTAAGATTCTGCAGGGCGTTGTCACCAGCTATAAACGTATCGACAATGCGCTGACTGATGTACGGATTCACGATTGTAAGACTTGAGCCCACCACCGAAAGGCAGAGTGCCAGAATATATCGCGTCCGGTTTCCCTCTAGGTTCTGCCATAGCCATTTCAGTTCGAACATCTGATCACCTGTTTCTGATTGTTCTTGTTCTTTCACTCTTGCCTGAAAAGAGTAAATAAAACAAAGTGATTATAACATTATCAAATGACTAAGTATCGTTTACGGTAAAATTTCCTTGTTACATTATTGTTACAAAAAAATGAACTTATTAATGATGTGAATTTCACCTTGTGTAATGAGGGTTTGCCATTCGGGCTTGGGCGTTCTAATTATGATAAACTGAGACAATGTAGAGTAATTAGACTTAGTTCGGATAGGGACAGGAGGAAGAGGAATGAGTTTTGTTGCTGTAAAAGGGGAGTACAAGCGTTACAAGATGGGCGAGAATGTAATTGTCGCGAATGACGGGATTGATTTTGAGATAAAAAAAGGTGAATTTGCCGTGATCGTCGGCCCAAGTGGTGCGGGTAAATCTACGGTGCTTAATATTCTGGGTGGCATGGATTCCGCCGATGAAGGTCAGGTCATTGTGGATGGCATTGATATCGCCAAGTTTAGTGCCAAGGAGCTGACAGGCTACCGCCGAAATGACGTAGGTTTTGTATTTCAGTTCTATAATCTAGTACCTAATCTGACCACACTGGAAAATGTTGAGCTTGCTTCGCAGATTTCCCCGCGTGCACTAGATGCACGTAAGGTGCTGGAGGATGTGGGTCTGGGCGCGCGGTTAGATAATTTCCCGGCTCAGTTGTCCGGTGGTGAGCAACAACGTGTCGCTATCGCCAGAGCGTTGGCTAAACAGCCGAAGCTGCTGCTCTGCGACGAGCCGACAGGGGCGCTTGATTATAACACCGGCAAGCAGGTGCTGAAGCTGCTGCAGGATACTTGTCGTAACACCGGGACAACGGTCATCGTAATTACACATAATCTGGCGATCGCCCCGATGGCTGACAGGGTTATAGAGATTAACAACGCTAAGGTACGGAAGATGGTGATCAATCCTTCGCCGGTATCCGTTGACGATATTGAATGGTAAGGAGAAGGCATCTATGAAAAAGCGAGCATTGTGGAAAGATATTTTTCGTGAAATTGGGCATACCAAAGCCCGGTTTATTTCGATTTTTGCAATTATTATGTTAGGCGTCAGCTTTTTTGCCGGAATCAAGGCCACTGGGCCAGATATGCTGAATACAGCTGGAACCTTTTACAAAGAGCAGCGCTTGATGGATCTGAAGGTGCAGACTAACTACGGCCTGACCGAAGACAACATCGGGTTACTCAGAAATGTACAGGGGATCGATGAGATTCAGCCGAGCTATAGTGCAGATGTATTCATAGGTGATAATGCCTTAATACTTAAAGTCAATTCTTACAACACGGATAAACCACTTAATCAATACCGTATAATTGAAGGCCATCTACCGGAGCGTTCCGGTGAAATCGTGCTGGACGATAAGCTAGCGGAAGAATATGCGTTGGGTGACAAGGTATCTTTTAGTGGAAACGGTACGGATGCGGAGCTGTCGAACAACTTCGAGACACTGGAGTATACCGTAGTTGGTTTTGTTAGAAGTCCACAGTTTATTGAGCAAAGTACCCGGGGCACCAGTGGGATCGGCAAAGGTACGGCGGATGCGTTCGCCGCGATCCCGGAGTCAGATTTCAAGCTTCCGGTGTATACGGAAGCCTATCTGTCCTTTAAGGATACAGCCGGGGTGAAGGCTTATTCGCCGGAGTATGAAGATCTGATCGAACAGCATACCCATGCTGTAGAGCAGGCGATGTCCGGCGTGCCGGAAGCACGGCTTGCTGAGCTGCGGGCGGAAGGCGAGAAAGAGCTTTCTGGTGGCCGCGCAAAGGTGGCCGCCGCCGAGCAGCAGCTTGCGGATTTGCAGCGCCAGCCGGAGGAAGTGCAGCAGGAACAGGCTGCAAGTATGAAGGCAATTGCTGCCGGACTTGTTTCTGCCAAGGAGGAATTGGCGGCAGGGGAGCAAAAGCTTGCAGAGCTGGAGCAGCTTAAGGTCTACGTTACTGACCGAAGCGCTAATCCGGGATATGCCGAATATAAAGATAACGCTGATCGGTTGTCGGCGATTGCCAGTGCGTTTCCTGTGTTCTTTTTCCTGATTGCTGCGCTGGTCAGCTTGACGACCATGACACGGATGGTTGAGGAGCATCGCCTGCAGATCGGGACACTGAAAGCACTCGGTTATGGCAACCGCGACATTATGGCCAAATTCCTGGTCTACGGTACACTTGCCAGTCTGGCGGCTTCAATTGCGGGTCTTGCGGTTGGTTTTACCCTGTTTCCGGGTATTATCTACGATGCGTATAGTGCAATCTATAATTTACCGGATATCACGAAGAACTTCTATATTTCGTATTCGATCATATCCGTTATCGTAGCGTTAATATGTACTACGTTGACGGCGTGGATTGCCTCACGGGTAGAACTGCGCAGCAATGCTTCCGTATTGATGCGTCCGAAGGCACCAAAGAGTGGCCAGCGTATTTTACTGGAGCGGATCACTTTTATATGGAAGAGATTGAGCTTTGTCCAAAAGGTTACCGCACGGAATCTATTCCGCTATAAGCAGCGGATGTTCATGACTGTATTCGGCGTGGCTGGCTGTACAGCGCTGATCCTGACGGGATTTGGTCTCAAGGATTCAATTGGCAGCATCGCCGGGTCGCAGTTCGGCACGATTATGAAATATGATGCACTTGTGGCGCTGCATGAAGATGTGTCTGCCGATGTGCTAAAAGCCTACGACCAACTAATCACTGGTGAATCTGCAGTAACTGGGACGCTGAGTGTGGCGCAAGAACGGATGACCGCACATGCTAGTGGTGTAAATGACCAAGAGGTTCATCTGTTCGTTCCTACCTCCGTTAACTCTTTATCCGATTTCGTGGAGTTGCGTGATCGAAAAAGTGGAGAAGGACGGATGCTTACGGATGATGGGGCTATTATCTCAGAGAAGCTAGCTAAGCTGTATGGGCTGGAGTCTGGCGATAAATTGACCGTGGTGGACAAAGATAATGAAACATTCGAGATTGAGGTCGCGGCGATTACAGAGAATTATGTAATGCACTATGTTTATATGACACCGGCGTATTATGCTTCTGTGTTCGGAGAAAAACCAGTATTCAACACAGAACTTCTGAACTACACCGCACATGATAAAACATGGGAAGACAAATTTGGTGAGAAGCTGACGGCTAATGAGGGCGTCGCTGCCATCAGCTTTTCCAGCAGTGTAGGTTCCGCCTTCGATGAGACTATGAAGAGTATGGACGTTGTAACTTTGGTGCTCATTGTTTCAGCGGCGGCGTTGGCTTTTGTCGTCCTCTACAATTTGACCAATATCAATGTGTCCGAGCGGATCCGGGAGCTGTCAACCATTAAGGTACTGGGCTTCTACGACAAGGAAGTAACCATGTATATTTACCGCGAAAATATGCTGCTTAGCCTACTCGGTATTGTGGCTGGATCGGGTCTCGGCATAGTGCTGCATAGCTTCGTCCTGAAGACGGCCGAGCTGGATGCGACGATGTTCGCTCCGATCATCAAGTGGCCAAGTTATATTTATGCGGCGCTCCTAACCCTCTTGTTCTCCGGTATAGTCATGGCGTTCATGCATATTAAGCTCAAACGAATCCATATGATAGAGGCTTTGAAGTCGGTGGAATAGCATCTAAAAACGCCATAGCTGCGGCTCTTTCTATGAAATAGCTTCACTGGAGTCCGAAACTATGCCTCAAAGGCGATAAATGAGCAAATAGCGTCCTCTGAGTCCGCAAGGAACAGGGGATGGTTAGGACCCGACGCTATCGTTCGCTATCGTTCGCTATCGTTCGCTATCGATGCCATCCGACGATTTCTGACGATATTAGATGCTATCGGAAACTATGCCTGACGCTATCGGACGCTATCGGACCCAGATGACCTTAAACGCCGGATTATCCGCCATTTGGAATGTTATAGGACTCCATAGCAGCTATTGGCATAAAAAACGCCAGAAATGAGGCTCTTTCTATAGAATAGCGACACTGGAGGCCGAAACTATGCCTCAAAGGCGGTAAATGAGCAAATAGCGTCCTCTGGGTCCGGAAGCAAGTTGGGATGGTTAGGAACTGACGCTATCGGACGCTAACGGACCCAGATGACCTTAAACGCCGGATTATCCGCCATTTGAGATGTTATCGGACTCCATAGCAGCTATTGGCATAAAAAACGCCAGAAATGATGCTCTTTCTATAGAATAGCGACACTGGAGTCCGAAACTATGCCTCAAAGGTGATAAATGAGCAAATAGCGCCCCCTGGGTCCGGAAGTAACTGGGGATGGTTAGGAACTGACGCTAGCGGATTCCATCGGACCCAGATGACCTTAAACGCCGGATTATCCGCCATTTGCCATGGTATCGGACTCCATAGCAGCTATTGGCATAAAAAACGCCAGAAATGAGGCTCTTTCTATAGAATAGCGACACTGGAGTCCGAAACTATGCCTCAAAGGTGATAAATGAGCAAATAGCGTCATCTGAGTCCGGAAGCAACAGAGAGCATTGATTTGGCGATGTGCACGAGGGTATATGCGTAGATTTAGAAGTAGTTGCAGAAGTAGAAGTAGAAGTAGATGTAAAGGTAGAAGCAGAAGTAGTTGCAGAAGCAGAAGTAGAAGTAGAAGTAGAAGTAGAAGTAGAAGTAGAAGTAGAAGTAGAAGTAGAAGTAGAAGTAGAAGCAGAAGCAGAAGTAGCAGTAGCAGTAGCAGAAGCAGTAGAAGTAGAAGTAGCTGTAGCAGTAGAAGTAAATGTAGATGAAGAAGTAGAAGTAGATGCAGATGTAGATGTAGATGCAGAAGTAGATACAGCTGAGCCGAATACTCGGAGCCGTTTCGCCTAGCTCCTCCTATCTACGCCTAGCTTCTCCTATCCGCTCCTAGCTTCGCCAACCTAAACTGCAGACAACTAAACAACAGAGCAGCGTTCTCAAACGAGAGAATCGCTGCTCTGTTGTCTTTTTACAATATTAAAATGCTTCGAACTGTCTCCTGCATAGGAAAAAGCTACTTAAGCGACATGTGCAGGATAGGAAAAGGATTACCTTGTTCGTCGAGTGCTGAACGCTCAGAAACCTGAAATCCCATATGCTCATAGAAACCTAAAGCTTGGGGATTTTGCTCATTCACATCCACGAGGTGTACGGCGAGTTTCTGCATGACATAAGCTACTAGCGCTTTTCCAACCCCTTTTCCCATTGCAGCAGGTTCTACGAACAGCATTTCAATCTTATTATTCTGAACCCCTATGAAGCCAAGCAACTGTTCCTCATCATCTGTAAAAGCAAACAAATCGCTTATGCCCTCAAGCGCCTGCGTGACCAGCGGCCGCAAAGCATCAATATCCTGCTCGGATAGAAAAAGATGAGTATGCCGCACGGATGATTCCCAAATGTTCAGTAGACGGTTTAACAATTCTTCATTTCTAGTTGTGAAGATTTTTATTGAGTCCATATCTTTCCCTCACGATTCAATCTAATTCGAAGAAGAAGCTGCAGCCGCAGCTGATGCAGCCGCTGCCCCGGCAAGAGCAGCCTGTTGCGCAATTACAATATTGGTAATGTTGGTAGAAAGCATCGTAGTTAATACGCCGTTTTGCACATCCTCCACAGATCTGAAGGCTACCAGTGCAGAAGACAAGAGCAGTAATTCCTGCTTACTAATAGACCAGTTCCCGAAGCCCTTTTTTGTACGCAAAAATTCGTAAGTCTCCGAGACATCAGTAACGATGTCCTCCTTGTTGCAAGGGAGCAGGGATAACACGCCCAGTGAGGAGAGGGTATATTCCTTGTCTAGCCGGATACCCTCTGCACGAAATGCATCTCTTAATGCCAATACACGGTCCGCTGCTTGAGGGGCTTCTTCCCCAAGAACCAATACCTGGGTCAGGGCTTGCACACTGTTGCCTGACATAAACTCGGGCTTAAGCGTTACATAGAGCTGCTCCATGCGGTCCACGCCACTCTCAACATCGATATCGGAAAGACCAAGCATCGCGGAGAAGATATAATCGTCCTGTCCGGTAAGGAAACGATGTTTTGCCTTCATACTATCGTAAAATAGCTTTGCCCGTTCTACCGTATGCTGATATTGATCCGATGTTGCATTAGCAGCGATTTGATAGGCAGCAACGACGAGATAATCAGAGGCTCTGAATTTGGCTTCCTTCATTAAATCATACACGGCAAGTGTGTTTGCAAGCAGAGTTTCCTTCTCGTCAGAAAGAGAGAGCAGGGCAGCAATGCTGATCACCGAAGTCCCTCTAAATTGAGAGAAAATCCCGGTACTCTCCTTAATTAGCTCATAGCTGGCACGGATGGCTTCGTCATCTGCAACTTTGTCTTCTACAGCATACAATAGTGCCGCTAACCGATTAACCATTGCATTTTGCCATGGAAAAGATTTTTTGATCCTCTGAGCGTTGTCTGCGAACAATTCAGGCCTAGCTGGATATTGCTCCTTCATTGGATACACCTCTTATCTCTACTTTTAATTCATAACATTACGAAAATCCTGTGTTGTAGATTCATTTTACTATAAAAAATAAATCGGATGCCCACGAAAGCGGCTTACTAATAGGCTAGAGGTTGTTCAGGTGACCCCATGATTGAGTTTACTATGAGGATGTTATAATAATTATAAGATGGATCGACAGAGGTTTAAATGACAACAAAGGAGAAGAGCGACGATGACTGAGAGAATACCTGAAATCGTATTGAACGATGGAGTGAAGGTGCCTGCGATTGGTTTTGGTACCTACGCGTTAAACGGAACTGAGGGAGCACAAAACATCACTAAGGCGATTGATGTTGGCTATCGTCTGATCGACACTGCGTTTAATTATGAGAACGAAGGTGCTGTAGGCCAGGCTGTTCGGCAAAGTTCTGTGCCTAGGGAAGAGCTACTCATTACTTCCAAACTGCCAGGACGCCATCACTCTTATAAAGAAGCGTTGTCTACTATACAGGAGTCTTTATTCAGAGCCGGATTGGATTACTATGATTTCTATCTCATCCACTGGCCTAACCCTAGAGTGAATTTATATGTTGAGGCCTGGCAGGCGATGATCGAGGCACGTAAGCAAGGTTTGATTCGCTCCATCGGTGTATGTAACTTTTTGCCGGAGCATATTGAACGTTTGATACAAGAAACTGGTATAGCGCCGAGTATGAATCAGATTGAGCTGCATCCTCATTTTAATCAGGAAGAGCAACGTGCATGGAACAAAGAGCATGGGGTAGTGATTGAATCGTGGAGTCCATTGGGACGGGCTAGCAGTGTACTGGAAAATGAGGAAATAGCGGAAATAGGCAAGGTTCATAATAAATCGATATCGCAGGTTATCTTACGTTGGCATATACAGCTTGGGGCTATTCCCATTCCAAAGGCTTCTTCTCTAGAGCATCAGCGTGATAATCTGAATATTTTTGATTTTGAATTATCGGAAGCGGAGATGACCGTTATTTCCGCATTAACCTCGCCAACAGGTCGCATAGCTGATCAAGATCCCGCATCGTATGAAGAATTTTAATAAATTTAACTATAACACGCCATTTATTGGCG
Source organism: Paenibacillus sp. FSL P2-0121 (assembly GCF_037975345.1). NCBI lineage: Bacteria > Bacillati > Bacillota > Bacilli > Caryophanales > Paenibacillaceae > Paenibacillus > Paenibacillus sp. FSL P2-0121. The sequence continues at coordinate 891,143 of NZ_CP150245.1, forward strand.
TGTTTTTTTATATTAGGCTCTTACTAGCGCTTTGGCATACTGTTTGCCAGACGAGAGTAGGTTGTCGCTCAGTTCAGGATCTTTAACCGTCCGTGCAAGAACAAGGGAGCCAACCATAGTACTGAACAGTGCACTACCTTTGGACGCGTCAATTCCCGCCAGATTAGAGATAAAAGCAATCATCCGCTCCAGTTCCTGCGTGAATACCTGCCGAACTTCTTCTGAGGAACGGGATATTTCGCTAGAAAGGGCAGGGATAATGCAGCCCATCTCCATTTTGTCGCGGTGATACGGACTTAAATAATAATCAATGACAGCATTGATTTTGGGGTTCTGCTCTTCCTGGTCAGCGACCTTCTGCAGAAGGGCGATGGTATCGCTGATGGCATACCGGCAGGCTTCCGCTACAAGCTGTTCTTTGTTGTCAAAATGGGAATAAAACCCCCCATGAGTTAATCCGGCCCCCTTCATAATGAACGGAACGCTTACATCGTGAATACCGTTGGTGCGAAAAGCCTGAGCAGCACTTTCAACGATTTTATTTCGAACTTTTATTTTATGACCTTTGGGATACGGCATTGTAATCACTCCACAGCTTCATAGTTCTACTTTTAAAATATTATAGGCGTCATAATAAAGCCTGTCAATTTAGCGATTCTGAGAAAGTTAGCTTGTGAAAGGCGAGGCAAGGTTATTGACTGTTTTAAAATATGATGGTTATAATATATTACGATCATCATATTTTAAAAAAGTTCAACAGGAGGTATCAGGAGATGAGTAAGCTTGAAGCCGTAGAAACATTGGTCATTGGATCAGGTCCGGGAGGTTATGTGGCGGCGCTGCGATCTGCACAGCTTGGGATGAAAACAGCGATTGTTGAACGCAACCAGCTTGGCGGAGTCTGCACGCATGTTGGATGTATCCCATCCAAAGCATTAATTGCTGAATCACATCGCTATGATTTGCTCAGTCCTTTCAATTTTGCAGATGCGTCAGCATCTTTTAAAAATGCTCAGGATTTTAAACAAGGAGTTGTGAATAAGCAGGCAGGTGGAGTCAGTTATTTATTAAAGACTGCTGGGGTGAGCATTTTCGAAGGAGAGGCTAGCTTGGTTGATGAACATACAGTTATCATCAGTCAGTCTGGACAGGAGCAAACCTTATCCTTTAAAAACGCTATCCTGGCTACAGGATCTCGTCCGATTGAGCTGCCAGCCTTTCCTGTTGGCGGACGTATTTTGTCTTCCACAGAAGCGCTGTCGCTCCCTGAGATTCCAACTAGCCTAGTAGTTATAGGTGGGGGCTATATTGGTGTCGAGCTGGGGCAGATGTATGCAAAATTCGGAACAAAGGTAACGATTCTGGAAGGGGGAGAACAAGTGCTGCCTGGATTTGAGGCGGAGCTTGTGAGCCCTGTTGGAAAGCAGCTGAAAGCCGATGGCATGAAGATTATTACCGGAGCGACAGCTGTGAACGTAGTAGAGAGTGCAGATACCATTACACTGCATTATTTAAAAAATCAGGAACAGCAGCATGTTACAGCGGAATATGTGTTAGTTACTGTGGGCAGAAAACCAAATACAGACGGCAATTTAGGACTAGATCGCATAGGCTTGCCAGTGACGAGTAGGGGATTGATTGCGACGGACGAACAGTGCAGAACAGCTATTCCACATATTTTTGCAATTGGAGATATTACGGCAGGCCCGACTCTCGCTCACAAGGCATCCTACGAAGCCAAGATTGCGGCAGAGGCCATTGCAGGTCTCTCCTCCGAAGTTGATTATCGAGCCATCCCGCTCGTTGTTTTTTCGCACCCAGAGCTGGCCAGTGTCGGCTTAAGTGAAACAGAAGCAAAGGCAAGAGGCATTTCGCTGGTTATTGGCAAATCCTCCTTTGGGATTAACGGGAGAGCCTTGGCCTTGAGGGAGACGGAAGGTTTCGTCAAGCTTGTAGCGGACCTAAATTCAGGAGTCGTGATGGGGGCACAAATCGTTGGAGTAGAGGCATCCACACTCGTGTCGGAGCTTGCTCTTGCTATTGAGATGGAAGCCACTGTGGAGGACTTGGCGATGACCATTCACCCTCATCCCACATTGGGAGAAGTAATTATGGAGGCTGCTGAAAATGCAGTTAAAAAAATGGTGATGAAAGAGAGTGGAAAATGAAGATAAAAGCAGGGCTATATATAGGAATTGCGATTGTGCTGATTGTTGGTGGGGCGCTTCTTGCTGTAAAAGGAAAGGATGCAGTCAGTCAGGCTGAGAGCAGGAAACAAGGAATTCTGGATGCGGAGCAGAAGACAATATTTTATCAGAATAGTCCAGGGTCAATTGTCGAGGTCGGTGTGGCTGCAGGTGATTCTATAAAACAGGGAGAGGTGCTGTTTAAGGTTAAATCTGCTGAAGGAGAAACGGATGTAGTTGCGCCGGAGGACGGATCAGTCAACAAGATTATTGTAAAGCCGGGGGATCTAGTCCAGCTAGGAATGCCAATGGCGGTTTTGCAAAAAAACAGCTTTTATACAGATCTCTACATACAAGAAAGTGAAATCCAAAAGCTAGAGGTGAATCAAAGTATTGGCGTTCATTTTCCATATTTGGAGCACCCAACGGAGGTGACAGGTGTAATTACATCTATCGCAGCCGCGCCTCAATTTGCGAGCTTACGTATGTCACGTGAAAAAGGGCAAGCCGATTTAAGCATGTTTCTTGTCCGTGTAACTATGGATGGGAATGCTGATTTGCTTCCGGGGATGACAGCGGAGGTGAAGCTCGATGAAGTCACTGATTGACGAATGGAAGTACGTGGCGGGTAGTAAGTATTTACGCCTGATTTTTATAGGTCCGCTTATTGCGGCCCTATTTTTTGGCTTAATGTTCTCGAAGAACCAAATCAGCGAATCGCATGTTGTTGTCATTGATGAGGATCACAGTTCGTATTCACGACAGCTGATCTCAAAGATAAATGCCTCTCCATATATGAACGTAACAAATGTGTACTCCAGCCGCCTGAACCCAGAGACGTTACTAGCAAATGAGCAGGCTGTAGCGGTCATCATGCTTCCCAAAGAGTTGGGGCAACATCAGCAGCAGGGGATATCAACGAATATTGGCATCTTAATGGATAATACAATGCCATCAGGGTTAACCAGCATCCGGACTGCGATTCAGGAAGTCATCCAGACGGAAAATGTGACTCTTTCTATGACCCGGTTCCTCCAAAAGGGGATGGATGCCGAAACCTCTAAAGGGCTTGCTTCTCCGTTATCTCTCCAGCAGCGGATGTTGTTTAACCCGACCACAAGTTATGTGGGTTTTATGGTCATTGGATTTGTGAATATTGTGGTGCTGATGATTACAACAAGCGCAGCGGGTTCAATTGTCCCTCGGTTGCGGCAGGAGGGGAAACTCTTTGCAAACGGGAAGTCTCCTTGGCAGATTTGGGTTCGCAGTGTACCTTACGCTGTTTTGACCACTATTTCGCTGCTCCTATGTTATGGCTTATTAAAGCAGGTGGGGGGAATGCGCTTTGAAGCAGCGCCTTATCTGTTTATTATTCCACTGTTTGTATATGCCTTTGCCTTGTCGCTTATGGGTCTGTTGATTGGTTATACTGCCAAAGATGTATCCAAAGTTAATTTACGAACCAATTTCGTGTTGTATCCGTCGTTTCTTGCTACTGGAATCCAGCTGAGTCCACTTGCCTTTCCAGAGTTTTTTCAAATTTCCGCATGGGTATTACCTATGAACTGGCTTAATCGCCTCATACGTGGAATGGCTTTTCGGGATGGGGCGCTAACAGCCTACAGTCAGGAGCTGGGGGCGCTGCTGATGATTATCGGCGTTGTATCCTTATTCATTGGATTGCTGGTGCTTAGGGAGATGAAGAAACCAGAGATTCAGTTCTCAGAATCAGTCAGCGCTTGAGTAATTTGATCTAGTCTAGTTTAGTCCAGTCGTGCAAACCGTTGTTCTGTTTTATCAAGATGCTTCACCCGCTCTTCTAAGCTGCGATCTGACATCCCGGCATAATTATACCAACGGAGGTTCTTCCGTATTCCCATTTTGCGGAAGGTGCCTCTAAATAGAATTTTGGTGATGGGGTTGCCAAAAATCCAACGATAAAAGAAGTCGGGCGTGTTCATTACGGTCAGCAGGGACACTCCTTTAATATTCGGGAGTAAGCATTTGAAGGGCCGCCCAGGTTTAGTTTCTTCGTAGACAATGCCTTTTGCGAATACCTTATCAAGGAAACCTTTGGTAAGAGCGGGCATGGCTTCCCACCATATAGGGAAAATGAAGACAATATGATCCGCTGCTATAAGACGCTGCTGATAATTGGCGACTAGCGGGTCGGGGGTTCTCTTTTGCCGCCAAGCAGTGAGTTCTTCGTGCGACATGACGGGATCAAATCCATCGGCATGCAGATCGTATTCGCACGGAGTTTCTCCCCCATAATAAAAAAGAAGTGCTTTTTCTTACAACACCTCTAGGGAAAGAAATATTCGATTTGCATTTAGCCCTACATAAGCAGATGAATAAAGGGATAAACCGGTTTCTACAGAGATATAACACAGATGAATTGTTATTTATAATCCAAGCCTTCGAGGATACTTTGGAAGCATCATGGGTTCATTCGGAATCGGTTGCTGAAAAAGAACCATTAACTGCCGGAGCATCTCTTGAGCCAGTGGAAAACGATGAAAGGAGTCAAATCGTAGACATGCTGAACCAACTGGATACGCGTAACCTCAAAAAGGCTAAGGCAGTTCTACAAGCTATGTTTTTTACCCCTTTTGCTTAGCTTTATATTTTTTGATAGTGATTTACGAGTTGCTCTAATTTATCTTTGATTATTTGTTTTAAGGCTTCAGGTTTCACGGATATAACAGCATGACCATATCGCATAAAATAATTAGCCAAGAAATCCTCTTCACCTGGATTATAGAATCCCTTAATGACTGTTTTCGGACCCACCTCTATTTCCATAGAAGGATAATGTTCTTTATAAAAAATATCCTTTGCTTGTTCCGCAATCCCAACTTCAAAGTCAATACTTTTCGCAGACTGATAGATTTCTAATGAACGACTAAGAAGTTCTTCTATAGAATAACGAGCTTTGTTTTCCTCTTCTTCAATGAAGGTTATTCGATCACATCTAAAAACTCTATATGTATTCGTCGTAAGCTCTATTCCAGTGGCATACCATTGACCAAACTTAGCGGAAATCCTAAAGAATTGAACAGGGTAGCGTTTTGTTTGGTTTTCTTTCGTATATTCAATGTTACAGGCACTCTCATTTAGAATACTTGCTAGGATTTTATCTAAAAAACGGCTGACATGCTTATGCTGATACATTTCGAATTGCAGGACCTTTTTCATTTTGTGAATCTGGTTGATTTGTGTACTCGATAGACAGTGCTCAAACTTTTCGTTTAGCTTGTTAACACTTAAATGAAAGGGTGTAGATTGATAAGATTCTAATGTCAGCATGGCAAAATACAGCGCATAGACTTCATCTATCGTGAAAATAATAGGGGATAACAATCTGTTTTTTAAAAGTCCATAACGTCCGTGTCTTCCATGTTCCGCGAAAATAGGCATACCTAATTGTTCTAATGAACTAATATCGCGTAGAGCTGTACTTTTTGAAATAGTGTATTTATCCATGAGATCACTTAAATTAAAGAATTCTCGATTGTTTAAGTACCTCATCATGTCATTTAACCGTTCTGATTTTTTCATATATAAAACTCCTTATAAAGGTGTCATGTTTTGATGCCTTTATATAGGATAATAAGTTTAAGGCCAGATATCAAATATATAAAAAGGAGAGATTTATACTATGAGTACAACCCTAGAAGTAGCTATTTTTTTATCGATGAATGGAAGAGCTAAGGAAGCTATAGAATTTTACAAGAAGCATTTTGATGCAGATGAATTGTTACGTGTTACCTATCAACAACTAGCAGAGCGTGACAGCTCCATACAGCTTACGGATGAAAATAAGGATTATATTACTCACTCTGTCCTGTTAATCGGAAAAACAAAAATAATGATAGCAGAAGATACAATGAATACGAATGAGAAATATACAGTGGGCAATAACACTTCATTATGTATTCAAAGTGCTGACTTAGAGGGGATTGAAGGTTTTTATAAAAGCTTAATCACAGACGAGCGCGTGAAAATTATTGCTCCGTTATCTAGCAATGTGTTTAGTAAAGCCTACGGTATCATTGAAGATCCCTTTGGTATTCAAATCCAACTCATGTTTGATGAAAGATTACATTAAAAAAGCTTCCTGCTTCTAAAACAAACTTAGTTTAATATTCAGCCGACTTAATTTCAGGTGTATTGTCCTGAGTTTGGCCGGCTTTTTTTGAGAGTGCTATCTGAGGAATATAAATTATTTCAATTCCCCGGTGTCCTTCATATATTGATAATGCTGAGTGAGCTGCTGAAGGGTCGTTTCTTCATTAAAACTGAAATCATTCGATAAAAAGTAAGCGCGTGAGAGATCCTTTTGATTTTCAAACTGGTAAGGCAGTTCATCAATGCGCCTTCCTCCCACGCGGCTGATCTCTGGGAATTCAGCAATCGCTTGAGACATTGCATAAATCTTTTGGGAGAACTCTGGGATTGAATTTGGTGGAATTGAAATCACATAATCGGTGGTTCTCAGGAACTCGAGAAAGCTAGTTTGGGTGAAATCTGTTTTCTGATAAGCTTCCCAAATAGCATCGGTATTCACGGGTTTACCCAGAATCCTTTGATAGACATCTGCATATTTTTTAATCCAGAGGACTTCCTCGTAATTCTTAGAAACGTTATATTTATCAGTTTTGTGAAGAGGATACTGGATAATGTACTGTTGGTAGTTAAATTTGATGTCTGGATTGAGCTTAGGGTAGAGCTCCAAAATGTCGGATCCATCGTCATTTTTTCCTATGACTCTTGAATATTCAAAATCAATAAAATAGTATGCCTTCATATATGCTAGAGCATTCTTCACATATTTATCTCCTGACTTGTGACTCCCCGAGAAGCACCCTGTCAACAGAATACAGCAAATGATCATCAGAATGGAGATTTTATAAGAGCCTCTCATCACTCATTCCCTTCTTTCATCTGTTCATAACTGCTAACAAATTGCCTATAGATTTCATAAGAGTCGTATGGTTCAGCAGAAGCGAAATTGTGGCGGATCAATTGCAGCTTTGTACTGCCTTCAAATCTGTATGGAAGTGCTATGGTGGAACCGAGCTGATTGACTAAATTCGGAGAAGGTGGTCTGTGCGGATAGAATCCCTTTATAATCTCATAAAAGTCCTTGGATAACGGAATGAAATCTTTTTCGGTAACTCCATCGATGATATATGGTGCGGTTCCATCCCTCTCGTATGTAGATTTGTAAATCTCCCCATACTTCAGCGTTTCACTGAAATAGTCAGAAGGGAACTTGAAATTTAAATGTCTGGCGTACAATGAAGGGGCATAAGCAAAGAAAAGACCGTCTAGATAACTTTCCTGATGTTGTTCCGAACGAAAAATTGAATAGTATGATTTCGCATAAATGGAACTGGCAAAAAATTTAATGTTCGGATCATTAATGGGAGATAAGATTAGTTTCTCATAACCGTCTTTGTTGGTTACGCCCGTCCGTTCTACTACTTTGAATTGTAGGTTGTATCTTGGGGAGAGTGTGTTCAGAATATCTTTTTCGTATCGATTGCCAGACTTTGGACCTGGTCCACAAGCTGTCAACAGTAGGATTAAGGCTAGAATGATCAGTAAGTAACCATAATTTGTTCTACTCATATACGCCTCCAGTATTTTGAATTTATGTCCATTATATACCATACCCCGTTTTCATAATTAAGTTAAACGCGATTACCGATAAGATTAATAGATGGATACTGTGATTACCAAAAGCATGCCATTGTAATTATGTTTAATGGAGGAAAGACGGATGAAGAGGATTTTTAGTATATTGCTGATGTTATTACTGGTTACACCAGCACTCGGCACTACAACCTTTGCGAGCAATACGGTGAAGGCTAAGGTAACCGAGAGCAGTACATATTTTGATGGAGAACAGCGGAACCTGAATGGGTTCAACATATCGAATAACAATTATTTCAGACTACGCGATTTGGCAGAGTATTTCTCGGGAACGAGCAGCCAGTTTGATATCACTTGGAATAAAGCGAACAATGCGATTGAGATCATAACTGGACAAGCTTATACGCCCGAAAAGAAAACAACAAGTAACTATTATAGCCGCAATAGAAATTATGCAGCTACGCTTTCAAATTCTAAGGTGCTGGTCAATGGACAGTTGCAGTCTATTACGGCGTACAATATTGATGATAACAATTATTTCCAGTTGAGAGATTTGGCGGGTAAAATTCCGTTCGATATTGAATTTGACGTTCAGTCTGATCGCATATCGTTATTCTCCACAATCCCAGATCATGCTTACCGGGTAAAGACGGCGGCTGTAGCTGAGAGTAATGCGGAATCTTCTTATTTTCCTAGATGGAAAAGTACGGCCTCTTCTTATCTTGTGAATAATAAGGATGGGACTGTAAGTGTCATTGAGGCGAACAAAGAGTTTACGATTGAAACGTACAGTGAGAAGCACGAACTAACAGGCAATAAGAGCATTCCTTTTGAGCTTCCGGTGTTTGGTGGCTTCTTTAGTGGAGAGAAGTATAACTATATTGCTTTTGGCCAAGAGAACCGCGAAGAGAATGATAGCAAGGAAGTCATTCGTATTGTCCGTTATGATAAAAGCTTCAATAGAGTAGACAGTGTCTCCATAAAGGGTGGGGAGAGCTATACCGTTAGCCCGTTTGATTCAGGCTCCGGTAGTATGGCTGAGGCTGGGGATACGCTTGTATTTCACACCTCACGTACAAGATACACGACAGAAGATAAATTAAATCATCAATCCCAGCTTACCATTATCGTAAATACTAAATCCATGACGGTGACCAATGATCTGGGAAGATTCCAGAAGAATCATGTCAGTCACTCTTTTGACCAATATGTATTGTTTGATGGTGCAGCGCATGTTCTAGTCGATCATGGCGACGCTTATCCCCGTTCGATTGTTCTGAATAAAGGAGACGGAGCCAGTTATAACGAAGTGGACTTATTTAATATTCCCGGCAAAATCGGAGCGAACGCGACGGGTGTTTCTATAGGCGGATTTGAGATGTCCCCGGCGAACTATATAGTCGCTATGAATTCGGTAGATCATTCACTAGTCAAAGAGTATACATCTTTTGAGATGGTGGGTTTAGAAACGGACCAAAGGGATGTCATGCTTAGTGTGTTGCCCAAGTCCAACCTGAGCAGTACTTCGGTGAATCACATTACCTTGGCTAAATATGTAGGCACGAACCTGATCGCGTCCATCCCTAAGCTAGTAAAAATCACAGACGACAAAATGATGGTGCTGTGGCAGGAGTTTGATAAAGAGAATCATCCGGGTGATCTGAAATATGTTCTTATAGATGGAGCGGGAAAAGCTACTAGCGACATCCAAACGATCAAGCATTTTGCCTTATCAGAGTGCAGTCCTATTATTAGTGGGGACAAAATCATTTGGTATACGAACAATAAGGGAACCAGAGTGTTCTATTCGATCCCGTTAAATTAACGGATTCAATTAATAACAAAGTGGGTAAATTAGACTATAAGCTATAAATAGGACCTTCTAAATAGAAGGTCTATTTTTTCACGCAAAAATTACATCATCCATGGAGGTCGCTATGCATCGCGTAAATCTAAATCAGGAACAATTCAACCAACAGGTGATTAATCACGCCTCCTTTGGGATCGCCCTTTTATCGCCAAATGGTTTGATTCTGACCGTAAACCCGGCCTTTGAGCAGACTTTTGGTTATTCCACTGAAGAGTTTGAGGGTATGCGGTTAGAAGACCTTTCTCACCCCGAGGATTTCGGCAACCTTCATGATTTAAAAGCAGTTTTGGGTGAGGAAACAGAAGTGCAGATGGAAAAGCAGTTTATCACAAAAAATGGAGATTATATTTGGGGACAGCTCACGCTCCACCTATTCAGCGACGAGTCGAACCAGCCAGCATACTTCATTTGCCAAATCGTTAACATTACAAAGCAAAAGGAATCCGAGCAACGCCTTCAGGAGTCTGTTGAACGGTATACGTCGCTTAAAAAATATAACCATGACGCCGTCATTTCCTTTGACCTTGACGGTCGAATCATTAACACCAATAGTATGGCGGAAAAGATAACGGGCTATGCCATCGAGTCCGAGTTGATCGGGATGAAGCTTGCGAGTCTGATTGGAGAAGAGAATGTCCAGCGCATTCTGGAAAGAGCCCTTTACGATAATACAGTTGAGCAGTATATCAATAAGCTTGTCACTAAGGACAGCGAAGTCGTTGAAGTGCTCACCAGTATTGCACCTATTTATGTGAACAATCATAATATCGGATTTTATCTTATATGCAAGGACATTTCCGAGCAAAGGCAATTGTCGCTAGCTAAGGAAGCCGCAGAGTCCACGAATAGAGCTAAAAGTGAGTTCCTGGCTATGATGAGTCATGAAATTCGCACTCCCATGAACGGGGTGATAGGCATGACTGATATTCTGCTTGAAACAGAGCTTAATGAAGAACAACGTGAATATGTAGAAATCATTCGCAAAAGCGGAGGAATCCTGCTCAATATAATCAATGATATTCTTGATCTTTCAAAAATTGAGGCAGGCCGCAGCGAGCTACAAGAGGATACATTCGATCTGCGAACTTGCCTCAAGGACAGCTTTTCTGTTATTGCAATAAAAGCTGAACAAAAACATCTGGAGCTCACCAGCATCATAAATCATGATGTTCCTGACTTTATTTACGGTGACGAGGAACGCTTGAAGCAGGTGTTCTTGAACCTGCTAGGGAATGCTGTGAAATTCACACCCGCGGGCAGCATATCGGTAAAAGTGAGGCTTGTAAAGGATGATCCCTTCCTGCTGGCCTTTACGGTAACCGATACTGGCATTGGAATTGATCCTGATCGGCTTACTGATATTTTTGAACCGTTTGAGCAGGTGGATAGCTTTATGATGCGGAGACATGAAGGCACGGGTCTTGGCCTTGCCATCAGCCGCAGAATTGTCGAAATGATGGGTGGTGAGATCTATGCGGAGAGTGACGGCAAGAGCGGTACGTCGGTTACCTTCACAATCAGGCCCAAGAAATCAGTGGTAATTCCTAGCCAAGAGGCTAACATTAACAAGCTTCATACCGCACGTGAGGCAAGAATTTTACTTGCTGAAGACAACTCTATCAATGCGCTAGTGCTGACCAAAATACTCGAAAAAATGGGTCACAGTGTTATCGCCGTCACAAACGGCATAGATGCGGTTGAAGCAGCACGGAAAGAACCCTTTGATCTTATTTTATTGGATCTTCACATGCCCATTATGAACGGTATAGAGGCTATGAAGATGTTAAGAGATGAGCATCAAGAGAAATGTCCGCCCATCATCGCGGTCACGGCTAATGCTTTGAAGGGTGACCGTGAAAATTGTCTAGCTGCCGGAATGGACGAGTATATCAGCAAGCCTGTAAAGCGTGAAGTCATCATAAAGATGTTAGATCAGTTTGTGATCTAATATAAACAGCATAACCTCTCAGTGATATTATCCCCTTCAGGTGAACAGTAAAAAGCCAGTCCATTACTGTTACACTTGGAGGGGATCGCTCTATCCATTGAATTACATAGCATTGCACGTTATACTTTGAAAAGAAATACGGACCCGCTTATCATATAACAGATCCGTCCTTCTATAAGGTATGGATCTTATTTTTTGTATGTATATATTCAGTCAGAGACGGAGGCGCAACATTGCAGCTAATCAATCAATCGGAAGTACAAGATAGGATCGACCTGCTTAAAGATCAGGATCTATATATCCATCTTGAGATGACAACGGGAGCCTACGCTGCCCATTTAGATAGTTCGAAGCATCCAGCCGCTACTTTTATTACCAATGCTGTTATTCGATATTCCCATGGTTCGATTTCCGGCAACGGTCCTTATCGGGTCGGCTTAAAAATGTCGCAGGGCTGGGTTTACTCGGAAGGGCTAACTCACTATGAAGAGAGTGAGACAGGCAGATTGATTATGGCTGGACATGATGCTCAAGGCAAACTGATTGTATCGTTACAATTAAGCCGAGAGCCGTTCTAATGGAAGAGGAGATGAAGAGTTCTGTGGAAAAACATATTCTTGTTATTTTGCCACATCCGGATGATGAGGCCTTCGGTATATCAGGTACCCTTGCCAAACATATACAAAATGGGACCCAAGTTACCTACGCATGCCTAACGCTTGGAGAAATGGGCCGCAATATGGGCATCCCGCCCTTCGCAAATCGGGTAACCCTCCCGGAAATACGTAAGAAGGAGCTGGAGGAATCCTGCGAGGCTATTGGCATACAGGATTTAAGAATGCTTGGTTTTCACGACAAGACGATAGAATTCGAAGATCAAGTCTTGCTCGATGGGCAGATTGATGCGCTCTTGAAAGAGCTTAAACCTTCGTTGATCATCACTTTCTATCCAGGGTACAGCGTTCATCCTGATCACGATGCTACTGGAGCCGCAGTGATCCGAACCGTTGCAAGACTTCCAAAGGAAGAAAGACCTCCTGTTCACTGTATAGCTTTTGCTAATAATATTGTAGAGATTGGGGAGCCAAAGGTTATCAATGATGTGAGAGATTTCCTCAAGCACAAGATGGCGTCCATTCAGGCGCATCGTTCCCAATTCCAAGCTGCTGAGCTGTTGGGCAGCAAACCTTTAAATGATAAAGAAATCCAAGCTCGTTTTGGAACAGAACATTTCTGGATTTATCCGTTTGAATGATAATGATCTAGTCAGAATTTTAGCGGTGATCTGTTGTCGGTGCTTAACCGGTGATAGATCGCCGTTTTTGTATGTGAATATTCAACTTTTCAGCGGGGGACGGTGGGAATTTAAGGCGAGGCCTTAAGACACGGGTAATTTGACCTAAAAAATTACTAAGGACTATCCGATATAGAAGATACTAACAATTGAAAGGTGATTAAATGCGAATCGGTCACAACATCACGTCTTTAAATAGTTTGAACAGATTAAATAAAAATAATAAATCTATTACAAGTTCACTAGAGAGGTTATCTTCTGGACTTCGGATAAATATAGCGGCAGATGATGCTGCAGGATTAGCAATTTCTGAGAAAATGAGAGCACAGATTCGTGGATTGTCTCAGGCAGCAAGGAATACACAGGATGGTATTTCACTAATTCAGACTGCTGAGAGTGGACTTGGAACTATACAAGATCCTAATCTGCTAAGACTACGGGAGCTTGCAATACAGGCTTCCAATGATACCTTAACAAATTTTGATCGAACATTGATTCAAAAAGAAGTTGAGCAGATAAAGCTTGGGATAAATGATATTGCTAATAACACTCAATTTAATGGAATTCATTTATTGAATAATGACCTCGAAGTAAACACGAATATTACCCCAGTACAGGGCAATATAAGTACGAACTGGACCGCTAACATACCTGCCAGAGATTTATCTAAGACTTCAGATGGAGGTTACGTCGGAATAAGAATTCCCGGTAATAATCCCTTCAAATTAGATAGTATGGGTAATCTGGTTTGGTCACAAGCAATTCCTAATATGGATGTGTATAGTATTAAGGAATCTAGTGATGGTGGTTATATTTTATTAGGAAATGATTTCTCAGCAGGGGCAATTTCCGATCAAAGGATAAATATAATTAAATGGGATGCGAATTTGAATGAGCAGTGGAGTACAGGGGTATCTGGTGTCTACTCCATTATGGGGAATGAAGTAATTGAGACTAGTGACGGATCCTTTATTGTGGCAGGGACGGGTTCCGGTATTCAAAATTGGGATGGCCTTATGGCTAAATTTAATAGTAGTGGTGTGCAACAATCCACCTCGATAGTGGGTTCTTCACAATCCATTCCTGTTGGCTATGGAAGCGAAGAATTTAATTCTATTATTGAAACTGCTGACGGCGGTTATTTGGCTATTGGTTCATCAAGTCTCAAACTAAACGGTTCTTATACCGATAAGTCAAGCTGGGTTGTGAAATATGATAGTAACTTAAATCCGTTATGGGACACACGAGTCGGTGCTGCTGGGGATGATGAAGGTTACCGGGCCATCGCAACCAGTGATGGAGGGGCCATAATTGTTGGTTCTTATAACGACTCTACTAAAACTAGTGGATTAATCTATAAACTAGACAGTAGTGGAAACGTATTGTGGGAGAAGAATATCTCAAATGAAACTTCCAACTCCAGTCAACTTACTAGCATTACAGAAATGAAAGATGGGAATTACATCGTTGGAGGAATAGTAGATAATAATTATCGTCTTTCCATCTTTGATCCACAGGGTAATGAATTGGCTAATGTTAATCTAAATGGTGGGGGCTCTACGGATAGACTAAATAACATTATTAGTAATGATGACGGAAGTTACACTTTTTCAACTACAACTGGGATAACCAATTTCAATGTATCTTACGGATCAAACCCTGGTACCACATATGATTACAAAACAGTAAATCTTCAGGTGGGAGCAAACTCTGGGAATAACTTCGCTGTTAAATTAACAGATGCTAGAACTACTGCTCTGGGAATTGCGGATATAGATCTTTCAACTAGACAAGGTGCCGAATTAGCGATTTCGAAAATAGACAAAGCTATAAATACCGTTTCATCCAGGCGTTCAATGTACGGCGCGTATCAAAATGCATTAGAACATATCCATAATAACCTAACCAATTACGAAGTAAACTTAACAGCAGCTGAATCACGAATAAGAGATGCGGATATGGCAAAGGAAATGATGAAGCTTACCAAATACAATGTCTTATCTCAAGCATCACAAGCGATGTTGGCTCAAGCTAATCAACAGCCTCAAGGCGTGTTAGAGTTGTTAAAATAGGGCTATACATACAGTCTATGCATTTCAGTGCATAGGCTTTTTTTAGAATCTATGATGATCTAAGAAATGATTTACAAAAAAATTTCCAGAGACTATTATATTTCTATGCGTAATATTTTCCTTTTTTAACTAGATTATTGTAAGAATTTATCTTTGGAGGTTCAAATGAAAAAGCACGACAAAATCATTTCCTTCATCTTCATGTTCATTATGATGGTGACGGCTATTTTCTGGGTAAACTCGACCACTAGTTGGTCTATGATGGGTACCCTTGCTTCCGTGGCCTGTTTCGTACTTTTTGTATTATTGGGACTCCGCACTATACCTGTTTTGACAGATTTTGTTCTGACAAATCCAGCACCTGAAGTAACTCTGGAAGATAAAATACGGGACAGAAAGCAGGCTTGGCTATATATTATCGGCTGGGTTGTGGCTAGTAGGGTCTTGCTTATGATTATTGGGTATATATTTTTGATCATACAGAATGGCTATTCCGGTGGTTTGTTTAGCAAAATAGCTGAGACCTGGCATATATCGGGGATCGACGCTTCACATTATTTGGGCATCGCGGAGAATTGGTATGTGACGGAGGGAGATCCGAAATACCATATTGTGTTTTTTCCTTTTTTTCCAAATCTAATTAAAGTAGTTCAGGTATTCGTAGGGAATTATCTCGTCGCTGGATTCATCGTTTCTAATATTTGCTCGCTTGTCGCTGCCTTGGTCGCCTATGAGCTTGCCGCACTAGACATGCATCGAAAGAGTGCTATGCGAGTAGTAAAGTATATTTTTATATTTCCGGCTGCGTTCTTTTTCTTCATCCCAATGACCGAATCTTTATTTCTGGCCTTATCGCTGTTGTGTTTATATTTTGTGAGAAAAAAAGAATGGCTCATCGGATGTTTATGCGGTGCACTTGCAGCGTATACGCGTTCTCCAGGGGTACTGTTGATTGTACCGGTTGCGATTGAATTTGCACGAGAACTTATCGGGAATTATAAATTACTAGAGAAAAAAGCGTTTATACATAAACTGACCACCGCCATTGGCTGTCTTGCTATCATATCGATGGGTTTGCTGGCTTATCTTTACATCAACTACTATGTTACGGGAAATGCTTTTCAGTTCAGTATTTACCAGAGGGAGCATTGGTCACAGAAGTTCTATCTCTTTTTCGATACCGTAAGATATCAGATGGAATATGCGGTGGGCACCTTTAAAAGTGGAGATAGCCGTTCTTTTCTCGGCATGTGGCTGCCTAATTTAATCGCTATATTCTCAGCACTAATTATCATGTTAATGGGAGCAAGAAAACTACGGCCATCCTACACTGCTTATTTTATCGTGTATTTTGCTTTCGTAGTGGGAGCTACTTGGCTGCTGTCAGCCCCGCGTTATTTGCTTGTTGCCTTTCCGCTAGCTTTTGCTGCCGTTGCGCTCACTAATGAAAAGCCGAAGGATGTTGCACTCACTGTTATATCTGTTGTGGGTAGTATACTGTACTTGGCAATGTTTGTAGCGGGATATCCGGTGTATTGAGGAATCGTGTTAAAATAGGAGAACGCCTAGGTGCGTTCTTCTTTTTTATTGCGAATAATCTTATAGAAACGATGGTGGGTATGAAGATTGATTACGACAATCAGGTGATCGAGTTTAATGTTCAATATGGAAACGGGAAAAAAATCTCCATTCATATAGATTCGTCAGGGCGCATAACACTCAAGGTACCTAAGAAAACATCTGAAGAGACGATTAAAAGTGTGGTTGAGCGTAATGGAAAAATGATTGTGGAGAAGCTGCAAAGTCTCGAAGCGGCTCGTGAAACACCAAAGATGATCAGAGCGTACGAAGATGAAGGAAAGTTCCTGTATCTAGGCAAATATTATTCTCTGCATGAGCTTATAGAGACAGCGGAGCTAAGTGAAGAACAACTTCAGTTAAAGCTGAAAAAGTTCTATTTCTCTAGCTGCAAGAAGCTTATAGGAGAGCGGATCACTAGGTACCAGACGCAGCTTAGAGTAAAACCTAAGAGTATCGAGATTGTAGAGTCCAGGACCAAATGGGGAAGCTGCAGCTCCGATAAAAAGCTAACCTTTAACTATCGTCTGGCCATGGCTCCCGTGGAGGTTATCGATTATGTGATCATCCATGAGTTATGTCATTTGCTGCATATGAACCATGATCGCTCCTTTTGGCGACGGGTTGGAAGCCTAATGCCGGATTATAAGGAGAAGGAAGAATATTTAGCAAGATATGGACGGGCTATGACGTTATGAAAAGAAGGGTATTCCAGTGCAACTAGAGTAATAGTTGCCGGGAATACCCTTCGTTATTTTAACCCCTTTGCAGCAATCGATAGAGGTTAAGTGCCAGTTGAATCTCGAATAACTCATCTGAGTTTTTCAGATCTATATTTAGCAAATCTTTGATTTTATCAATCCGGTAAATAAAGGTGTTGCGGTGAATAAACATCGCTTTGGCGGCTTCGGTTACATTCTGATTGTACATAAAATAGTACTCCAAGGTAGACATGAATCTCGTGTTCATCGTCTGGTCATGTTCATAGATGCCTCCCAGAACTTTGTTAAAGAATGTCTCCATTTCCGTAGGCTTAATATTGGAATCCAAAAAATGATAGACAGAATAATCCTCGAAGTGAGCAATGCTCCGGCTGTCTTTATTAAACCGCTGCATGAGCCGCATAGCTTCCTGGGCCTCGAAGAAGCTTCGATGGAGCGAAGCAAGTGTCTTATACTGACTGCCAATGCCGATGAGAAAATGATTTTTAGTCATTTCCTGAGCCAGCAACTGCAGCACCTCTTGAGCAAAGGCTTTCGTATCGCTTACGGAAATTGGCGGTTTATTTTCATTTTTTCCGATCAAGATGATGATTTGCTGATTGCGATAGTAACAGATTAGCTCTCCACCTGCATTACTGGACAAGCCATAGATCAAATTGACACATTTTTTGACCATATGCTCCATTTCGTATTTTCTATAAACCATGTCCGTGTAGTTTTCCAGCTGTGTAGCTTCAATATGGATAACTGTACAGTAATACGCATAGTTAACTTTAAGCCCATGCATAGCAGATAGGGAATGCAGTGTTTCTGTTGAAGTAATATTGCCAGCTAATAAGTCGTCGAAGAAGTCCTGCCTAATTTTATGCTTTACCTCTTCGATTTCCTTGGCTTTGATCCGGTCCAGTGCAAGCATCGTGGATACATGCTCTAATGCGGTGTAGTCAAATTCAACCAGCTTGCGTACCGTTTGCAGAACGACGATATACGCGTAAGCGTTACTGGATACAGAAACCGGCATAATGCAGCACTTGTACGGCTGTCCCTGAGAATAGTAGGTGCGTTTGATGGATTTTTTGATTTCAGTAATATACTTTGGAAAAGCTACCGTGAACTCTGGTGGAAAAACTGGCCTGTTCTTCACCAGTGGCAGGAATTCCTGAAGTGGAGATGGGTTATCCTTATGATCTGTATAGCAGAGTAGGTTCCAGTCTCTATCTAATATAAGAACAGGGTTATGGATCGTGTCGGACAATTCCGCCGATATTTGCTCAATACCGCCTCCTTCGAGTGCGATTTTGAACAGCGCATTATGAAGGTCGAGCGAGCGTCGGTTCACAGCATCGTAATCCGCGTTGGTCTTTTCGTTAATGATCGCAATGACTCTGGACAAGGTGTATTCAAAAGGGAGCTCCAGTAGCGGGAGTCCATGCTTATCAGCAAGCTCGATCATATTCTGCGGGATAGCATCGAAATATCGCTTCATTTTGATGCAGAGTCCTGCACAGTTATTCTCCACCAGCTCATGAATGAATTTGTTCTGCAGCTCCGTGCTGTCTTTGAAGATATATCCGGTAGATAAAAGCAGCTCGTTCGAGGTCAGCCAGTCAAATACGTCCGGATTCTCGATGATATTAACTACGGAGATTTGATTGTTTAGACCAGAATGCCCCGCAACGATCTTTATGCCTTCGATGGATTTGATTTGTAAGATATCTTTTATCGTTAGCATCAATTCACACCTCTCATCTTCGCCCATTGTGCAATGTGCATAGTGATTACTTGTTGTTTTTAGTGTTCTTGTATGATGACCCCCAGTGTGCGGAGGACTACAATAAGGGTGTCAGGTAACGTTTATCCGTTAAACTGTGATATATTTCACAAAAATATCCTTTTTCACACAGAAAGCAGCTCAATCTTCATCATTCTTGGAATTTTATGAACTGAGTGTAACATCTTCTATCATTCATCATCAACCGTTACGGTTTTTTTATGAGAACGCTTTCTATATAGGATAACCTGACAGTAAGTGACCAAACCATTATCTACTTCCTTCTCAAGGGGGCGATCAAACGGAGCATTCTCAGAACAAGTGTACCTCTTATTTAAAAGCTGGGATATCCAGTGATAGCGCGTTCTTTCATCGGATTCGAGAATCAAGATTTTTCGGAAATGTACACAGCATATTTGAGCGGACGATAAATGTAAGGTGCAAGGCAACTGATGAATTATATACCATTGCGAGCAGTAGGATAGATAATGCGCCTAATACTTTGATCACAGAGGTTAGTAGTTTTTCGGATCTTGGACTGGTTGTGGGAGATGAAGTTTTTGCGGAGAATGATCAATTATATATTGGCACTAAGCTTTCAATATCGATCAAGGAACTGACAGTTTGGCAGAGCTCTTTATCTATTTTTCCAATAGAAGTAAAGACGCTAAGAGATAATTTGGCTGCGGCAAGGGCTTATATCAATAGCTATGGAAAACCAGGCGGTATGAAGCAGTTTGCGGGTTCTAGCAGCTTTGAGAGAGAAACGATGCGGCTGCTGGAAGAGCGATCTTCAGGTCTTCTCAATGCCTTGGCGAATGACAGCATGGAAGAGGCTACTCATTATGCAATTCGACTAATGGGGTTAGGCTCAGGGCTGACTCCGTCGGGAGATGATTTTTTAGTTGGATTGTTTGCTGCGATCCATCTGCCTCAGAGTCCTATTAGTAAATATCAGCCGTGGTGCAGGGAAGTCGTGAACGAAGCAGCTGAATTAACGAATGAAATAAGCTATATGGCTCTGAAAAAAGCGGCTTGGGGTCAGGTGAGAGAGTCAATGGGTCAGATGCTGCATTCGCTCATGTATGAGAGTAAGGAAAATATGCTTCTTGGCTTATCGGCAGTGCTGGATATAGGTTCTTCTTCCGGAACAGATATTGCCTTGGGGATCATTAGCGGTTTGAATCTTAATCTAGAACAACGTTGGAGGTAAGATATGTCGACTAAAATAGTAATTAAAAGAAACACATACTTTGATTCCGTCTCGCTCATGTCGTTGTCGACCAAAGCGAATCAAATAGAGGGTGTCGAACAAGCTTTTATCGCAATGGCTACTCAAATGAATAAAGAGGTATTAGCGAATGTAGGGCTGATAACCCCTGAGCTAGAGGAAGCTAAGAATAGTGACCTGATGATCGTAATCAAAGCAGCATCCCCTGAGCTGGCTGAAGTTGCCTTTGAAGCAATCGAAGAGCTGTTTATTAAAAAAGACAGTGCAGTTGGCGGTACAGCGCTTAAATATCCAACAATTGAGTCGGCAGTGAAGAATATGACAGCAGCTAATCTTGCAGTGATTTCAGTCAACGGAGCGTATGCAGCCAGAGAAGCAAGAAAAGCGCTGGAGAATAATCTCCATGTCATGATGTTCAGTGACAACGTAAGCGTAGAAGACGAAATTGAATTAAAAAAAATAGCACATGAGCGTGGATTGCTGATGATGGGGCCGGATTGCGGAACCGCGATCATTGGAAATATGGCCTTATGTTTTGCCAATAAGGTTCGTAAAGGCAATATCGGCATCGTGGGTGCATCCGGCACAGGAAGTCAGGAAATCAGCGTGCGGATTCACGATTTTGGCGGAGGCATCTCACAGTTGATTGGCACAGGCGGCAGAGACCTAAGTGAACGTGTCGGCGGAGTAATGATGCTTGATGCGATGAAAGCGCTTAACGAAGACGAAGCCACTAAGGTCATTGTGTTGATTTCCAAGCCACCCGCCAAAAGTGTGGAACAAAAAGTGCTGAATGAAATCAAAAATATGCATAAGCCTGTCGTGGTCTGCTTTATCGGAGGAACGGAGGAAGCTGTTCTGGAAGCAGGTGGACATTTTGCCAAAACAACCAAAGAGGCCGCGCTAAAGGCGGTAATTCTATCCGGCATTGATGAGAGTCAAATTGACAAGCATCCGCTAAACCTTCCGCTGATTGAGGAGATTAAGGTCAAGCTGAAGCCAGAACAGAAGTATATTCGCGGGTTATTCTGCGGCGGTACTTTATGTGATGAAGCAATGTATCTAGCGATGGAGAAATACGACGATGTCTATAGCAACATTCCAAAAGATCCGGAATATCAGCTGGGTGATATCCATATCAGCCAAGCGCATACGTTTATTGACTTTGGGGATGATGGGTTCACTAACGGCAAACCACATCCGATGATTGATCCTTCTTCACGGATTGCCAGATTCAAGCAGGAAGCAAAGGACCCGGCGGTGGGCGTGATCATTATGGATTTTGTATTAGGCTATGGATCGCATGAGGATCCAGTAGGTGTTATGGTGCCTGCAATTATTGAGGCTAAGCAAGCAGCGGAACAAGAAGGCAGACATTTGGAGATTGTCGGCTATGTACTTGGAACCGATCTGGATACACCTTCCGTCCAAGAACAGCTTGATAAGCTGGTATCCGCGGGCGTTACCTATGCAAGCAGTAATACGAATGCAGGACTTCTTGCCAGAGGTTTTGTAGAGAAGGGAGTATAACATGAGCAGAATCAATGAGTTATTTAAGAGTGAACTTCACGTTATCAATGTCGGCCTAGAAATGTTCAAGGATGATATCCTGAAGCAAAAAGGCAACGTAACCCATCTGGAATGGAAGCCACCTGGTGGAGGTAAGCCCGAATTAATTGCCGCACTGGATGCGTTAGAGCAAGAGGGGATTGCTGCAAAGATTGAGGCTGCCAACAAGCTGGCTGTAGAGCGAATCGTGAATTCACAACCGGTATTGGTTGGTTTTGATCAAGCGATCAACGTTGTACCAGGGATGACTAAGACTACGATATTGCATGCAGGGCCTCCGATTACCTGGGATAAGATGAGTGGTCCCATGAAAGGTGCAGTTACCGGCGCTTTGGTCTTTGAGGGCTTGGCGAAGGATCTGGATGAAGCTGCCGAACTAGCGGCATCAGGTGAGATTACGTTCTCCCCTTGTCACGAGCATAATTGTGTGGGTTCCATGGCAGGGGTAACCTCAGCCTCTATGTTCATGCACATTGTAGAGAATAAAACGTATGGCAACATCGCTTATACGAACCTTAGTGAGCAACTGTCGAAAATCTTGCGGATGGGTGCAAACGATGAAACGGTCGTTGCCCGTTTGATCTGGATGAGAGATGTGCTTGGACCGATGCTGCGTGAGGCGATGAAGTTCTCTGAGAACGGCATTGATCTACGGCTCATGTTATCACAGGCGCTCCATATGGGAGATGAATGCCATAACCGCAACAACGCTGGAACGACTCTTTTGATTCAGGCATTAACGCCGCTTATCCTGAGAACGGATTTTACTAATGAGCAGAAAATCGAAGTGTTCGATTTTGTGGCAATGAGTGATTATTTCTCCGGACCAACCTGGATGGCTCTTTGTAAATGTGCGCTTGATGCTGCCCATGGCATCGAGCATAGCACCATCGTAACAACGATGGCTCGCAATGGCGTGGAATTCGGTATTCGTGTCAGTGGAATGCCAAGCAATACCTGGTTTACCGGCCCTGCGCAAAAGGTTGTCGGACCGATGTTTGCAGGGTATAAGCCGGAAGATTCGGGTCTCGATATCGGTGACAGTGCGATTACCGAAACGTATGGTATAGGTGGCTTCGCCATGGCAACCGCGCCGGCGATTGTAGCATTAGTTGGGGGAACCGTAGATGATGCCATGAACTATTCTGTGAAAATGAAGGAAATTACTACGACGGAGAATCCAAATGTGACGATTCCTTTGTTGAACTTCCGCGGAATTCCTACTGGAATCGATATTCGTAAAGTGGGTCAAACCAGCATTATGCCAGTGATCAACACGGCTATTGCCCATAAGGATCCAGGCATCGGAATGATTGGAGCCGGAATCACTCATCCTCCAATCGAGTGTTTCGAGCAAGCCATTCTCGCTTTTAGCCAGAGCATGCATTCATAGAACCACCCGCCCTTCAGGCCTATTCAAGGGCCTGAGGGCTTCATAAGCCATTGGTATGTAAGCGCTAACGATCTAGGGGGAGATTTATTATGGATCAAGTATTTATGAAGATGTTCTGGAAAAAGGGAGATTGGGCCGCGTTTTTCGGGCTGCTTGCTAACAATTTAACCAATCTGCTTACGATGATTTCATTGTTAATTTTTGTAGTAGGGTTTCCGGAAGGTATGGTTTACGGCAGAGTCGTTCCTGCGTTTGGACTCGCGATTTTTATCGCAAGTATTGCTTATGGCTGGTTTGGATATCAGCTAGCCAAAAAAACAGGCCGAACGGATATAACCGCATTACCTTCAGGACCTAGTGCTCCATCGATTTTTACGGTAACTTTTCTAGTGTTAATTCCCGTATTTAGAGAAACCAATGATGCATCATTTGCGCTGCAAATTGGTCTCGTATGGTGCCTGTTCGAAGCTTTGATCCTTATTGTCGGCTCATTTCTGGGAGATGTGCTGCGTAAGGTTATTCCAAGAACTGTACTTTTATCTTGTTTATCTGGACTTGGATTGTTATTGCTGGCTATGAACCCGATGCTGCAATCCTTCGAAACACCAGTTGTTGCTTTTGTTGTACTTGTGATCATCTTTATTAACTGGTTTGGCAAATCGCCGATATTCAAAAAAATTCCTACAGGATTCCTGCTGCTGATTGCTGGAACCGCGCTGGCTTGGATATTCGGCTTGCAGAATCCAGAAGCGATCACAACGGCTCTTTCAACACTGGGGTTTAATCCACCTGAGGTGCATATTACCAGCTTAATTCAAGGGATTCCGCATGCCTTGCCATACCTGGCTTCTGCAATTCCATTGGGACTGGCGAATTATATTTTTGACCTTGAAAATATTGAGAGCGCACATGCTGCGGGAGATCCTTATAACACTCGTAACGTTATGCTAACGAACGGGGTTGCTTCAAGTATTGGTGCTTTTACAGGTAATCCGTTCCCGGTAACTGTGTATATTGGTCATGCAGGCTGGAAATCTATTGGGGCTGGACTTGGTTATACCATAGCTTCTGGTTTCTCCATGTTAATTATTTGTCTCTTTGGCATAGGGGCACTGCTGTTGTCTATCATACCTGTTGTGGCGATTGTTCCGATTCTGGTCTATGTCGGGGTCGTTACGGCGAATCAGGTGGTTCGAGAGACACCTAAAAATGAAGTGCCCGTTATCTTTATCACCTTGTTCCCATGGATTGCTAACTGGGCTTTAACGCTTGCGAACAACATTTTTAATGCGGCTGAAACTTCGGCTTCTAAGGTGGGGATTGATCTCTTATTAAGTAAAGGGGTTTATTACAACGGGCTGATGCATTTAGGAAATGGTGCACCGCTTAGCAGCTTGATTTGGGGCTCCATCACTATTTTCTCTATCCTGAATAAACCACTGCGGGCTGCTGTCTTTGCTGTAATCGCGTCTGGCCTATCTTTATTTGGGATCATTCACGCGCCGACTGTTGGATTTGCTCAAGCTTCACTTATGCCGTTCGTATACGCCTATTTGATGGTTGCAGGATTATTTGTTTATAAGCATTTTTCAGACCTTCGTGACCCAGCGAACAAGCTGCAATCCGAATAAATAATTGATAAAAAGAAATAGGAGAGCTAAAGCCATGACTAATCAAACTCTGTCAGAAGATTTAATTCAAGCAGCGGATCGCGGGGATTTAGCTGCCGTAGAACAGCTTTTAGCTCGTGGTGCCGATGTTCATCATAAGGATGCCAGTGGTCGTACTGCGCTGATGGCGGCAACGCAAAAAAATCATATTCCTCTCGCTCAAAAGCTGATTGAAGCAGGCAGTGACGTGAATGCAAGAGATATCACTATGTTATCACCCTACCTGTGTGCCGGTGCCAATGGATTCCATGAGATTCTGTCTTTAACTCTTGCCGCAGGTGCGGATACAACCAGTGTAAATCGTTTTGGGGGAACTACACTGCTTCCTTCCAGCGAGAAGGGGTATCTAAGAACTGTTCAGAAATGCTTGGAAGCAGGCGTTGCAGTTAACCATATGAACAATCTGGGATGGTCTGCCTTGTTGGAGGCAGTAATTCTCGGGAATGGTGGCCGTTTATACTCCGATATTATTCAGTTGTTGGTGGATGCTGGAGCGGATGTTCAATTGCCGGATCGTGACGGCAAATCATCGTTGCAGCATGCAGAAGAGCTGGGACAGGAGAGGGTCATCCGTATTCTCAATAAAGAAAAGCTAACGATTCATCCAAGTATTCAAAGCGCTCAAGAGCTAGCTCGGGCAGAGGATTTCCGGAAAGCAAGTTTGGTTATGGAACATGCAATGCAAGAGGACAGTAATAATTCAGACTTCTATTACTATAAAGGATACTTCTTAGGGGAACTCGGGAGATATGAGGAAGCTCTGGCAGCCTATCAACAGGCACTTACTATCGATCCGGATGACCTTGATTTCTATTTCTACACCGCAAATGCCTACCGAATGATGAAGCGATCCGAGCAAGCGTTAGCAGAGTATGATAAAGCGATAGAACGCGATCCTGGCGAAAGCTTCTTCCGCTATCATAAATCCAATTATTTAAGAGAGTTGGGCAGGCATGAGGAAGCGGTTAAAGTTATGGATCAGCTTCTGGAACAGCAGCCTGAAAGGTATGATTTCTCGTTTCATAAGGCGAACAGCTTGAGATCACTTGGCCGGCATCAAGAGGCAGTTGAGGCGATTGAGAACGCAATTGCTAACGATCCGAGCAATCCTTTATATCATCATCATAAGGCACAGTCACTTGGTTTACTTGGTGATCATGAAATGGCCATTCAAGAAATAGATATTGCTATCAGCTATAATCCTGCCAATCCGGATTTTCACTCCGCGAAGGAACAATTTCAGCTGGCCCTTAAACGCTAATAAATGAGGATCAACTGATCCATCAGGAGGAATGGAATGAGTAAATTTATAGTTGTAGCCATTGGCGGTAATTCATTGGTGAAAGACAATGGCCGCGATTCTATAGAGGATCAGTCTGAGGCAGTACGTGAAATTGCTGTCAATATCGCTGATCTGGTGCAAGCAGGCAACGATGTGGTGGTTACTCACGGCAACGGTCCACAGGTTGGATTCGAGCTGAGACGAAGCGAGGTGGCTTCGGAAGTCACTGGAATGGATGTTACTCCGCTGGTCAATTGCGTGGCGGGCACGCAAGGGGGCATAGGCTATTTAATTCAGCAGGCCTTAACAAATGAATTCATTCATCGCAGATTAGACAAAAAGGTTGCCACAGTCATTACTCAGGTCGAGGTTAGCAAAAATGATCCGAATTTTCAGTCTCCCTCGAAACCAGTGGGCTCCTTCTTCACGCTTGAGCAAGCAGAGGA
Source organism: Paenibacillus sp. FSL P2-0121 (assembly GCF_037975345.1). NCBI lineage: Bacteria > Bacillati > Bacillota > Bacilli > Caryophanales > Paenibacillaceae > Paenibacillus > Paenibacillus sp. FSL P2-0121. The sequence continues at coordinate 917,836 of NZ_CP150245.1, forward strand.
GATGAAGCGTGCCAAGCCAGATTGGGTCATCATTGAGGATTCAGGACGAGGTTACCGCCGTGTTGTTCCATCGCCTAAGCCGATTGATATCGTTGAAAAAGACGTCATTAAATCACTCATTGAGACGGGTTATGTGGTAATCGCTGTTGGCGGAGGCGGGATTCCCGTGATCAAAACCGAAAATAATACCTACGAAGGTATCGATGCAGTCATTGACAAAGACTTTGCTACAAGTCTGCTGGCCGAACAGATCGATGCAGAATCTCTTATCATTACAACAGGAGTTCCTCAGGTATGTGTGAATTTCGGTACGCCTGAGCAGAAGGCTCTTGAAGAAGTTACAGCGGCAGAAATGTTGGTATATGCGGAGCAGGGTCATTTTCCTGCTGGCAGTATGCAGCCTAAAATTGAAGCAAGTCTTGGCTTTTTGAAAAAAGAGGGACGCAGAGTTATCATTACCAATCCGGAAAATATGAAAGCTGCGATGAGCCAACAGGCTGGCACACATATTGTAAATTAATAAGATCTAATTTATCTCATCATTTCATGGAGACCGCCACTGATCTAAATCAGGGCGGTTTTTTGACATATTCATGAATTGTTATCTAACTGTTGCTTTCAGATGGCCATATTCTGGTGAATAAAAGGAAGATAAGAGGTAAAACTATGTCCACTATAGAGAAAAAAATACATTAAAATGCGGGGGTAAAAGATGATATCGAATAAAGGAACAACACAACGTTTTACCAGGGCTACAATTCTTTGTTGTATTTGTGCATGTACGGTATTGCTAAGTGGTTGCACTAAAGCAGCGGATGAGACTCAAGTGCCTACTCCAACAGCTCAAGTAGAAACTGCAGCACCTTCTGCAGAAGCAACTACACCTGTACCTACAAATAACGCAACAGAACAACCCCTAACATCTGCGTCACCCGGCTCAAATACTGGGAAACTTCCAGAGGGGGTTAGCGTTCAGAGAGTTATCAAGGAGGTTTCGTTAAAAGATAACTATCATAAAAAGGTTGAGCTGCTAACTGACGGAGGCAAGCAGGTCACCATTACAGATTCGAATCAAAAGATTGTTTTGCAGCAGATTGAATATGACGGAAGGATCACTGCGGTTAAGGGTAAACAGGTTACTGTTCAAGTGGAGGGCGGTAAAGAGCAAACCTTAACGATTCCTGATCATATAGTCATTGAAGATGAAGACAAGCTCGGATTGAATAATGGCGTTGAAATCGAGTGGACGGTAAATGCAGATGGACAAATCGAAAGTGTGGAATTGGACGATTAAAAATTTACCGAGGTGAGCTGGATGAAATTTCTAATCGTACTTGGTAGTATTCTTGTTCCCATTGTTATGCTGATGTTACAGGGGAAATCGATAAAGTGGCGTATGGTTTTTAATGTTGTTTCGGTCTTAAGTGCGATTATCTTTGGAAATATTTCCGCTTTGGCGATTTACGAGATATTAAGAGATCATGCTGTGTTTATGACCTCGATCCATGCGATATTTTTGAATCCAATGTTTCTTATTACCGGAGCCTATCTTGGCGTATATTTAATTTATCGGTTGATGATAATTTCGTATGATGAGGTTTATATGTGATCGGTACAATACAAATAGGGATGTTCCTGCGAAGGACACCCCTATTTGTGTTGTTAACAGGACCGATGCTTAAGAGGACTTTCCTACAACGTTTGTTCCGCTCTTCGTGATCTTGTAGGTGATAATATCCCCATTCCAGAAGTGGAACTTCAGGATAACCTCGCCGTCTTTAACATCTTTAAAGAACGCGGGAAGCAGCTTGATTTCTTTAGTGTTATAAGAAGGTGAGAAGGTATTGCCGAATTCCTTAAATGGAGTCCAGTCCTGCGGACCTGCATTGCCACCAGCGGTATATACAGCTTCCATTGTGGCAAGCTGGTTACCATTAAAGGTGGTCGGAATGGCAAAGGATTCAGTCGTGCCTTTTGCATCGCTTAATTTAGCTGTGTCATACACAATGACCTTAAGTCTCCACGCAACACCCTTGTTGAATTTCAGAGTCAGCACGGCATTTTCACCGTATTTTTGGGAAGCTGTGAGCTTTTTGAGTTGGGTGGCTTTGAGGGTGAGCTCCTCACCATTTAAGGTGTAATCTTTACCTTTGGTCAGATACTTTCCGTTGGCACTAATGGTGGTTAGCTTATTGCCGTTCAGGTTTAGCTTAACCTTGGTATCTTTGATTTGTGCACCTTTTTTTAGGTAGACCAAATCGCTTTCGGTGCTGGAGGAACGCTCCTTCAGACCAGACATTAATACATTGTGGAGTTCAGGATCAGACCACTTATAAGTTTTACGGTTGAAATGCTGCCCGTTATCCCAGAGCATGGAAGTCATTTTCTTTTCTTTCAAATAATAAGTCAGATACTCAAAGAATTTAAGCTTCTCGCCCTGTTCAATCACACCCGTGTCTTTATCGAACCCGAGTAAACCAAATTCACCGACGATGACAGGGATGCCTTTAGCTACAAATGTATTGTAAACGTTATCAAAAGTTTGAGTGATATCGTTTTTTGTATCTTTTTCAAATGTGGTGTAGCCGGCAATGTTCACACTAAAAGGCCAGAAGCCATAGAAGTGAACGGTCGCAATAATATTTGGATCGTTCAGAGCCGTAATCGTCTTATAGAGATGATCCATTCTTGTTTGCGTAGGTGAAGACTCTAATGAAGGTAATACAAGTGGGCGGAGGTCGTTTTTCCCACCGGATTTCCGCACGATTTGATAGAAAGAGTTATTAAGTTCAGTAAGCATTTGTTCCATTTTTGCTTCGTCTGTGCTTCCACCATCGGTGAACCGAGGTTCATTTATGCTCTCGAACATCAGCTTATCGGATTTGTCCTTGAAGCGATCGGCAATTTGAGTCCAGGCTGCATTATAACGTGCCAGCGTTTCATCGTGTTTTTCTTCCATATGGCTTACCCATAGCCAGGAATCATGATGGACATTAATCATGACATAAAGCTTGGCGTCCAGTGCCCAGCCGACAACTTCTTCCACACGGTCGAGGTAGGCCTTTTCTAGGGTATAGTCTGGTGCCGCACCCATGTGAGTATCCCAGGTCACAGGAATCCGAATGCTTTTATAGCCTTGAGCGGCGATCTTTTTAATAAGTTCTTGGGTCACACGTGGATTGCCCCAGGAGGTTTCATCCTCACCTGTAGCATCTAAAGTATTGCCGAGGTTCCATCCGGGCTGCATTTCGTCTACATAGGATTGGATCTTACTCTTTGGCGCTGCCTTAGCTTGTTGCTCGTCCTTAGTTGCAGCTGCGGCCATGGATGAGAACAGAGAGAGCAGAAGAGCGGTGACAAGTGTCAATGATAAGAAGGATTTCTGGATTCGCGTAGTCATTGAATTCTCCTTTGTGAGATAAATTTAGGATGCTTGGACCTGGCTTTGACGCTGTACTTGGTGGTTAAATGAACGCAAACACCTCCAGTGTTATTTTTGTAAACGCTTTCTTGATATACCCTAACATAGAATACACTTAGCGAGTACCTTACTAATTTGTGGTAAATTCATATAAGAATTAGTGATTTAAATTAATTTTCCCCACAGTTGGATAAAGAAATTATTTAAATAACCCCTAGTCGTAGAAATTGGTTATTCAATAGGATTATCTCTAGCTGCCCGTTATACAAAAAAGAAATATAACATGACAAAAGCATATATATTAGATATGATGAAGCATGAAAATTTAAAATTAGAAATAGGTGCCAACTATGAATGTTGCGGAAGTACAATCATAGATTGGTTAAATGGAAAGCGGGTGTGAATCCCGCGCGGTCCCGCCGCTGTGAAAGAGGAGTCCTTGCAAAATGCCACTGGGAAACTGGGAAGGCAGCAAGGGTGATGATACTTGAGCCAGAATATCTGCCTTTTTCTGTTACACCATCAAACTCTACGATCGATAGAGAGGTGCTTGAATAGTGTTTGCCAGCTATTACTGTGGTTCACTATCTTAACCTCTTGACGTTTATGTTGAGTGGTTTTTTTGTGGTTATGAGAAAGTTTATTCTGTTTTTTATCATAGGTATGAAGGGAAGGGTTATGGAAAAATGAAGAAAAATAAGTTTTTAGCGTGGTTACTTATTGTAGCTGTATTTATTACGACATTCTCTACAAGTGTAATCCCGGCTCAAGCAGATGGAGCAAGCTCTACCCTTAAAGGGTATGTATCTGTATCCGTAGAGAAATTCACCTTAGGCCAAGGGTATATTAAGGAACCTATTAAAGTTCCGATTTATGAAGGCGATAATGGCGCATCTTTAATAACACGTGCGCTAGGTGATGGGAATTATAGATATTTAGGAAATATAGATAGTGGTTTTTATTTATCAGAAGTTAAAGATAGTGGCAGAAGCGAAGTCAATATTCCACAATATATTTTAGATATGATTTCAGCCGATGGGAATACAGTCGGCACTAAAGCAGACCCCGAGTGGTTAAGTCAGTTTGACTACACCTCCATGTCGGGTTGGATGTATGCAGTAAATAATGTGTTTCCTCCGTTTGGGATGACCGATTATAAGCCTCAAGACGGTGACATCATTCGAACTCAGTTCACCACTTATGGCTATGGTTCTGATCTTGGCGGCTGGGGGGAAATCCCAGTTCAACTTGCCAATAAGGATGCTTTAACTGCGGAAATCGCCGAGATTAACAGTGCCCCTAATAAAGAAACTATTTTGGACAGACCAGTAGTGCAATCGGCAGTTTATGAAGCCTATTCCGTGCTCGAAAACATGGCAAGCTCTCAAATAAGTGTAGATCATGCGCTTGTCGGTCTTAATAATGCATTAGACATAGAACCCCCTGTTATTACAGTAAGTGGCATACAAGATAAACAGGAAGTATCCAATAAAGAAATAAGCTTCAAAGTAGCTGTCACAGACAATGTATATAGTGACATTACTCCAGAAGTGAAGCTGAATGGAGTTACTTTATCACCTGCAAATGGGGAGTATAAAGCTACTCTGAATTCAGGCAGTAATGCAATTACTGTAACGGCTCTTGACGGAGCTGGAAACAAAACAAATGTAACTTATCAGGTTACTTACAAACTGGAAACTTCAGTTGCCGTCAAACAACAGTTAGATAAAAACCTTGCTTATATTTTAAATACTGTAAAGAATCCAACGTTTGGAACAGGTAGCGGAGAATGGTCAATCCTTTCTCTGGCTCGGGCGAACTATACAGTACCTAACGGTTATTACGATCTTTATTACAACAATGTAGCTACGAAAATAGCATCAATCATTAAAGAGGATGGAAAACTCGACGCCAATAAAAGCACAGAGAATTCCAGAGCAATATTAGGACTTACCTCTATCGGAAAAGATATCACAAATGTTGCGGGATATGATCTGAGAAAAGCACTGGCTGATTATCAATATATCCAAAAGCAAGGCAATAATGGTCCGATTTTTGCTCTGATTGCGTTAGATAGCCATAACTATGAGATCCCTGTAGTTGATGGAGTTACAGAACAGACCACAAGAGAAAAACTAGTTCAGTACATTTTAGATAAAGAGGTTAAAAAAGGTACAGCAGAAGCTGGTGGCTGGGAATTAGGCGTAACCAAAGCCGATGTCGATATGACTGCGATGGCGATGCAAGCTCTTGCACCTTATTATGCATCCCGTGATGATGTAAAAGCTGCCGTGGATCGGGCCATCCAATGGCTGTCCGATAACCAAAACAATCAAGGCGGATTTACAAGCTGGGGAAGCACTAGCAGCGAGAGTATCTCGCAGGTAATTGTAGCCTTAACTGGTGTAGGCGTAGATCCGCACACTGACGCTAGATTTGTTAAAAGTGGAAATTCGCTTATTGATGCATTACTTAGCTTTGCTGCACCTGAGGGTGGATTTAAGCATATCCTCACAGGCAAAGTGGACAATATGGCGACGGACCAAGGTACGTATGCTCTTGTGTCCTATGATCGTCTGATCAATCATAGCAACCGTCTCTTTGATATGAATGATGTGCAACTGGAACAACCAGAAGAACCGGGGCCTGGGCAACCAGAGGGTCCGAAAGAACTTCCGTTACCTTCTGGGGAGAACCCGAAAGTTGAAATCCCAAATGACGCTAATGATTATATCGTTCCGATCAGCGCTGGAGATAGCAACAAAGAAATCACAGTAGCTATTTCGGAAGAAAATCAATCAAAGGTTAGTGTCAATTTACCAAGTAACAGCGACCTTCCTCAGATAGAGGCCATAAAAGGTAACGTATCTGTAGTCATTCCTAAGGGTGCAAAAGTTACAAGTGGGGATGCCTCTGCGATTGAACTGATTTCAGCTTTAACCGGTGCAGAATCTGCACTAAAAGATAGTGTGAATCAGATTATTCCTGGGGACAAGAAGCTTGATAACATTCTTCAAGCATTTTCCATGGGTGGTAGTGCAAGAGTAGAATTTAGTCAATTTATTACGTTAACCTTTAAGGACCTTAAAGGAAAAGAAGCTGCTTATATTCAATATGGCACCCCTCATGCCATTCAAAAATTTGCAAGTGATGACTTAGGTTTTGCAAGCGGTAAGTCTGAGTATGCCTATGATAGTGGAAATGACTTAATTGTAAAAACCAATCACTTCACTGACTACATTGCGTATGCTTCCAGTGCAGTACAAACACCTGGCGGCGACGGTGGTAACGGTAATGGTAGCGGAAATGGTGAAGGAAATGGCGGCAACAATGGTGGCAACAATGGTGGCGGAACCACTCCATCGAAACCATATGTAATCCTGTCCGTGGATAAGCTTACGATTAATAAGGGATATGTTGTTCCATCTGTACAGGTAGAGCTCCAATCTGGTGACACAGTGTGGTCTGTACTAAAAAGAGTGCTGGATAGCCGCGGTATCGACTATAGAGATTCCTGGAACAGTGACTTTGGAAGTGTATATGTTGAATCCATAGCTGGTGATGGGGAATTTGACCATGGCAGCGGCAGTGGATGGATGTATAATGTGAATGGGAAATATCCTAATTATGGAGCATCTTCATATGACCTAAGTTCCGGGGACAGAATTCAGTGGCGTTATACTACGAATTTGGGTGTGGATCTAAATGCACCGATACCAACTACAAGCCCTACTCCAACCCCAACGCCTAAGCCTGGTGCTACTCCTGCTCCTGGTGGGGGAGCTAATCCGGAAGCCGGCGTTGATCCAAATGTGAGTCCATCTCCAACAGTGACTCCTAAGGATCCTACCCAGAACACGAATGATATTAAACAACTGTATACAGATGCTGATAAGATCTCTTCCTGGGCCTATTCAGCGATTGAAACAGCTACAGTAAAAGGATATATCCAAGGTAATAATGGCCAGGTGAATCCGAAAGCTTATATCACAAGAGCGGAGTTCACTAAGATTCTCGTTTCTGCATTAGAACTTGATATTAAGAGTGATAAAGGCATTACCTATAAGGATGTCGCTCTAGGTGATTGGTTCTATCCATATGTGAATGCTGCGCATAAGGCAGGTCTAATCACAGGCTTTAATAATGAATTTAAGCCAAATGACAAGATTACTCGTGAGCAGATGGCAGCAATTATCGTCAGAGCATTGGCCATCCCGGCGACGAAGCCAGGAACAGCGATTAAAGATATCAACACCGTATCGGCATGGGCCAAAGCAGATGTAGAGACCGTTGTTGCGACTGGTTTGATGTTAGGTGATGATAATCAATTTAAACCTAAAGAGCTTGTAACTAGAGAAATGGCGGCTGTTGTAGCTACTAGAACCCATGATTATAAGAGTGGGAACAAAGTGGTTAGTCCGACTATTCAGAATAAAGCAGTTAGTTCTTATATTCAGAACACAGCTGCCTTTTTGCAAAAAACAGTAACAAACCCGGTTATCTCCTCGGTTGGCGGGGACTGGACAGTGTTCGGGCTGGCACGTTCAGGCGTGAAGGTTCCAGATAGTTATTACACTAAGTACTACGCGAATGTAGAAGCAACTCTTAAAGAAAAAGCTGGGAAGCTGCATAGCGTAAAATATACGGAATATGATAGAGTTATTTTGGCATTAACTTCAATCAACAAAAATATTGATAAAGTGGCGGGTTATAACCTACTGGAACCGCTCGCGGATTTTGATACTGTAATTAAGCAAGGTATTAATGGACCTGTGTTTGCTCTCATTGCACTGGACAGTAATCATTACGACATTCCAGTGGTTAAGGGTGTAAAGACGCAGACGACTAGAGAGCTGCTCATTGATTATATTTTGGGCAGAGAGATCAGCGGCGGTGGATGGGCACTAGGCAGTAATGCTACAGCGGCTGATCCAGATATCACGGGGATGGTCATTCAAGGCTTAACGCCTTATTACAAAACCAACGCCAAAGTAACAGCTGCTGTGGACCGGGGGATTGCTTGGTTATCCAAAACACAGACTGCAGACGGTGGTTTTGCAAGCTGGGAATCTACAAATTCCGAAAGCATCGCTCAGGTGATTGTAGCTTTAACTGGCCTTGGTATTGACCCGCATAAGGATTCCAGATTTATCAAAAATGGACATTCCGCAGTAGACGCATTGCTTAGTTTTGCTGCACCTGAAGGTGGCTTTTATCACGTGAAGCAGGGTGGAGTAGGCAATGGAGGCGCGCAACCAGGAGAAGTAGATCTTATGGCTACGGATCAGGCGATGTATGCACTGGTTTCCTATGATCGACTCGTTAATGGCCAGACACGTCTTTATGATATGACAGACGTCAAATAGAATTTTATTTAGAGAGATAAGCAAGGGTAGCGTGTATACCCTTGCTTATTATTTAAGGTGGGACTAGAGAAATGAACAAGAAGAAATGGTTAACAGCGATACTAATCATAGGTGTATTGGCTATCGCCTTCTTTTGGGGCGGGGATTACCAGAAGAGCCCAAACAAGGTCGCAAATAGTAGCGTTGAGACACAGGTTATAGAGCCAGAGAACACTGCTTCCGCAACAAATGATGATGTTGAACCCACTGAGGCAATCGCTACCGAGACAACAGAGATAACACCGTCAGCTACGCCAAGTGAAACAGCTAAGCCCATTGAAACCCTAAAACCAAATGAATCGGCAACACCAACGGAAGCTGTAACACCAACAGGAACTGCAGCACCAACAGAAGTTGTAACGCCGGTCGCAACAACAAAACCTGCTGCAACGAAGCAACCGACCGCAACGCCGAAAGCGGCTAAAACGTCCGTGCCGGAAACGAAAGCGACGGCAAAACCCGTAACAAAACCTGATTCAAAAGTAGCGACAACAGAAACCAAGCAGGAACCGAAAAAGGATAAATTTCTTACCGATCCAGTGCCAAGCGGGAAACCTAAACCAGTGGAATGGCAAGATGCAACGGTAGATAAGAAGAAGCAATTAACGGCTACCTTGTCCGTCTCAGCGGCAACAATTTTAGATAACATGGATATTTTTAATCAGGATAAGCTTGAAGTATTGCCGGCAGATGGTATCATTTATAAAGCGCAGAAGGTAACCTTTTATGAAGGTGAGTCTGTGTTTGATGTTTTACTAAGAGAAATGAAAAAGAATAAAATCCATATGGAATTTAGCATGACGCCGATCTATAACAGTAATTATATTGAAGGCATAAATAATCTGTATGAATTCGACGCTGGAGAGCTCAGTGGATGGATGTACAAAGTAAATGGCTGGTTCCCTAACTACGGCAGTAGCCGTTATGTTCTCAAAGATGGCGATGTCATTGATTGGGTATACACTTGTGATCTAGGTCGAGATGTGGGTGGTTATGTAGCCACAGGAGGAGCTCAGAAATAATGAAGGATAGCTTTTCTACCTTTCATCCGTTTGTGAATTTTCTATATTTTGTTGTTGTATTACTGTTTAGCATGGTGTTCATGCATCCTATATTTCAAGTGATTGCCCTTATTAGTGCTGTAGCCTACTCAATTATGTTAAAAGGAAAAAAGGGCATCCGATTTAATCTGCTTTACATGATTCCTTTTCTGCTGTTTATGGCAGTGATGAATCCTGTTTTTAATCACCAAGGGGTAACGATCTTGTTCTATTTAAACAACGGGAACCCTATTACGAAAGAATCGATTCTTTATGGCGTGGCAGCGGCGTGTATGTTTGTGACGGTAATTATTTGGTTCTCCTGTTATAACGTCGTGATGACCTCGGATAAGTTTATTTATATATTCGGAAAAATACTGCCGGCACTGTCGTTGATTTTTTCGATGGTGCTTCGTTTTGTTCCTAGATATTTAGCGCAAATCAAGGTGATTTCTAATGCTCAAAAATGTATAGGCCGGGATGTCTCACAGGGAAATCTCCTCGCGCGTGCGCGGAATGGCATTACGATCCTCTCCATTATGACCACCTGGGCTTTGGAAAATGCGATTGAGACAGCGGATTCCATGAGATCGAGAGGGTATGGATTGCCGGGCCGTACAAGCTTTTCTATCTTTCGGTTAGATGCCCGAGACAAAGTAGCCCTCTTGATCATGACAGGTTTAATTGCGCTGGTAGCCGTAGGGGCAGTGATGGGTGAGAACACCATGAGATTCTATCCGTCGATTAAAGCGAGCGCAATTACGCCTTTTAGTATTCTTATATATATCGCTTATTTTGCGTTATGTATGATCCCAGTGCTCATCAATATGGTGGAGGCAATGAAATGGAAATCTATCGAATCGAAGAACTAAGCTTTACTTTTCCTGAACAAGAGCAAGCGGCTCTTTCGAATATTAATCTTACGATTGAAAGTGGAGACTTCATTACTATTTGTGGAAAGTCAGGCTGTGGCAAAAGCACTCTGCTTAGACAACTGAAAACAATTCTAACCCCACATGGCAGTCGCCAAGGGGCAATTTATTATAAGGGTCAACCTGTAGAGGAGATTGATCAAAGAACGCAGGCAGCGGAAATTGGTTATGTACTCCAAAGTCCGGACAATCAAATAGTGACAGATAAAGTATGGCATGAGCTTGCCTTTGGGCTGGAGAGCTTGGGGTATGATCATTCTACTATTCGTCTGCGTGTGGCGGAAATGGCCAGTTTTTTTGGGATCCAGACCTGGTTTCATAAAAGTGTGACCGAGTTATCAGGCGGCCAGAAGCAGCTGCTTAACTTAGCCTCCATAATGGCTATGCATCCCTCGGTTCTAATCCTCGATGAGCCTACCTCCCAGCTAGATCCTATTGCGGCTTCCGATTTTCTGGAGACGGTCAAAAAAATAAATCGTGAGCTGGGAACAACCGTGATCATGACCGAGCATCGTCTAGAGGATGTTCTTCCGCTTACAGATCGGTTGATTGTGCTGAATGAGGGAGTTGTGATCGCCGATGATACCCCGCAAAAGGTCGGCGAGGCTTTAAGTAAGCTGAACCATCCGATGTTTCTGTCCATGCCCTCACCGATGCAGATTGTTGCAGGAGTAGATCATGACTTAGCGTGGCCTGTGACTGTGAAGGAAGGGCGCCAATGGTTGGATGCTTTTCTAAAGGGTAAGACTCCTGCAACGATGGCAGAAACTCAGCCTAGCACGAAAGAGGCCGGCCCTGTAGTCATAAAGTTTAAGGACGTATGGTTTAAATATGATAAAAATGGCCCGGATATCATTAAAGATTTGTCGTTTGAAGTGAAGCAAGGGCAATTTTATTGTATTGTTGGCGGGAATGGGACGGGGAAGACATCAACGCTGTCGCTGATGAGCGGGATCCTTCAGCCTTACAGAGGGAAAGTTCTAATCGGTGGGAACAACCCTGCGAAGATGAATGCCAAAGCGTTGTTTACTAACAATCTGGGCATCCTCCCGCAAAATCCGCAAACCTTATTTGTGAAAAAAACAGTCGAGCTAGATTTATATGAAATGTTATCCCAGCTCTCTTTGACGAAGGAAGAAAAAACCGCCAGAGTTGAAGCTGTGGTAAAGTTCGCAGAACTGGAACATCTCCTCTCCATGCATCCGTATGATCTCAGTGGGGGAGAACAACAGCGTGCAGCGTTGGCGAAGGTGCTTTTGTTAGAACCAAAGATTCTGCTGTTGGATGAACCGACCAAAGGACTGGATGGACCCTTCAAAGAGAAGCTAGCCGTATTCCTGCAAAAGCTCAATGCCGAAGGCGTTACTATTGTAATGGTCTCGCATGATGTTGAATTTTGTGCCAAATACGCTGAGGTCTGCGCCATGTTTTTTGATGGAAGTATCATCACTACGAATGAAGCACAGAAGTTTTTTGCGGGAAACAGCTTCTATACAACGGCCGCCAACCGTATGGCGCGTCATGTATGGAATGAGGGAGTAACGATAGAGGGTGTGATTGATTTATGTCAAAGAAGCAGATAACGGATCGTCGTTTGAGTCATCGAACTTTATTAGCGGCACTACTAATCCTCATAGTCATTCCAGCTACGATTTTATTAGGCATCTTTGTGCTAAATGATCGGAAGTATTATTTTATCAGTCTATTAATTGTTATCTATACGATGATTCCTTTTGCGATGGTATTCGAGAACCGGAAGCCGCAGGCGAGGGAGCTGATCGTTATAGCGGTGTTAGCAGCCATTGCCGTGGCGGGACGCGCAGCCTTTTTTATGTTGCCGCAGTTTAAGCCAGTGGTTGCTATTGTCATCATCGCAGGGGTAAGCTTGGGTGCGGAGGCAGGGTTTCTGGTTGGCGCTGTTGCAGGCTTTGTCTCGAATTTCTTCTTTGGGCAGGGGCCTTGGACGCCTTGGCAAATGTTTTGTTTTGGCATCATTGGCTTCCTGGCGGGCATTTTCTTCAAGAAGGGTCTGCTTAAAAAGAATAAGCTGTCGCTGTGTATATTCGGAGGCTTAGCGACGTTTTTCGTATACGGAGGCATTATCAATATAGGCTCGCTGATGATGTTCACTTCAGAGTTCTCATGGCCGGCTTTAATGACCACTTATATTTCAGGTTTTTGGTTTGATATGGTGCATGCGATCTCGACGGTGGTGTTTTTGTTTTTTATTGCTAATCCTATGATTGAGAAGTTGGATCGGATAAAAACGAAATATGGGTTGATTGAGCCTTAGGTTCTTGGTATTAGCTTTTGGACGTTGTGCGCTGTGGGCTTTTTACGCTGGCGGACGCTCCGCTTTTCCACAATCAGTCCGTTCTCTCCGCTGCTATCAGCGCGAATTCCAAAACACCAACACACAAACACAAATACAAACTAAAGGCTCAACGCCTCCCGCTTCGGTTTTTACCGGAAGGGGGAGGGGAACTAGTGGCTACGAATCAAGCCACTGTGACAAACCACTGAAAAGAGAATATACCTAGTAGCGATGCTCTTAGGTGAAGACTTATAAAAACAGGCGATGTTCCGGTATCCGGTATCGCCTGTTTTTGTCGATTCTGTGGAGTATCTCATTCATTATGCCAAACGTCCTAGAAGTTCATATCCCTATTTTTTTATTTAATGTATAATTCAGAGTGGTTTTTAACATTTTCTTATGAAAAATGGAAGTAAACTAGGTAGCTCGCTCATTTAGAAAATTATAGAACCTTTAAATAAATAGATTAAAAATAATGGGGAGATTTATTTGAGCACACATGTTACCAAAACATTCAAGTCTTTACACCAACAAATTGATTTATTAAAAGAAAGAAAACTAATTATTAGAGATGAAGAAAAAGCTAAACGACATTTATTAGAAAAGAATTATTTTGACTTGATAAATGGATTTGAAACATTGTTATTAACTGATTCAAAAGCTACTAATAAAGAATACAATGGTCTTTTTTTTGAAGACTTTTTATTGTTGTATGATTTTGATAAAAAATTGAATTTAGAGATTTTGAAAATTTTAGATAAATTTGAAATCCGTTTGAAATCTTCTATGGCATATCGGTTTTATTTAAATGCTTCTGATTCTGCATGTTACATTGATATTAATAAGTATACGAATCCACGTTCAAATCATTTGAGTTTACCTAAAGATTTAGCTAAGAATATTTCAGGACATAAAATATTTCAGGCAAATATTTATTTCAATGGGGCTACGTATAGTAATTTCATTGAGCATTGCAGAGCTAAATATCCTTATATATCTACTTATGATCACCCGCCGTTCTGGGTGACTATTAAAGTCCTTGAGTTTGGTTCTCTCTTTAGTTTATTATTAGGATTTGAAAGAGATGTTTTTGAAAAGGTCATTGAAGATATGGGGATGAAGTACATTGATAAACAAAAGTTTATCAACTCAGTACGAATTTTTATTGAATTAAGAAATACTTGTGCACATTTTCAATTAGTTAATAGATTTCGGACATCGAATCGTTTAAGGATTGATTCGGGTTTGATAAATGATTTAGGTTTAAGAACCAAAATTAATACTGCAGGAATTTCAACTTATTATGAAATAAGACTATATGACACTTTATTAGTATTTTCCCAGTTTGAAAGTCTAAAAGATATAGAAAAGCTATTTAAAGATTTTTATTTTAGACGTTGTAATTCAAAACGTGAAAAAAGCTTAATGGTAAAGATGTTCGAAAGAATGGGGCGGGGAAAGCATTCAGATTGGTTTAAACTAGGTATTAAATGATTTTTTCTTTATTAATTTTAGAATATATGTTATTATTTATACATAAAATAATCGTGCGTGACGGCGAGTTATCCGAGACAAAGGTTAACTGTATAGTCAAAAAAAGAGATGCTTATAAGCATCTCTTTTTTTTTATTCATTTCATCATAAATAATTAAAATGAATTTTTTATACCTATTACCATCTATCGCTCAGTTACAACACTTTGCGATGAACTTTGCACCACGGGGCGCCGATGAGTGGCTTCAAGTGTGGAGAGGTCACCGTCCAGTGTTTTGAGTCCGGGGAGCAGCAAGGCTGCGCTGGCGCAGAGCATTGGAAGCAAGCCGGCGATGACAAAAAGCGCAGGCACACCATAGAGTTCAGCAATCGCGGCGCCGGCAAAAGCACCAAAAGGCTGTAAACCGCCACCGATTAAAAAACGGATGGAGTTGACTCTTCCTTGCAGATTGCCCGGAACCAGACGTCCATGGAGTGAAGAGCTTAAGGAGCCGAAGAAGGGGCCTATCGTTCCGGTGGCGAATACGGCGGCGAGAGCAAAAGAAAAACTAGGAAATAACCCCCATAATGTTGTAACTAAACCGATGGTCCCCAGACTGCCGAGCATGACAAACCGCCTCTTTTTAATTTCCCCTATCATGGAAATGACGCTTAGCCCGACTAAGGTTCCAAGTGCGAAAACTGTACTAAGTGTGCCCATCGTCGCCGCATCACGGTGGAGTACTTCGCGTACAAAAGGAACCATCATGGTCCAGACGGCAATGGAGCTTAGATTACTAATAGAGGCCATCATCATTATCGTAAGCATGGCGGGGAATTGTTTATAGAAGGTAAAGCCCTCAGCTATTTCGCGAACGTAGATGGCAATGGAGAAACGGCCTGGAGCTGGAGAGGGCTTGGGTAGCTTCTGCAGGCACAGCAAGGTAGTGATGGCCGCAACGTAACATAACATGTTGATGCTAAGGGCTGGCAGCGCTCCACTGGCAGCGGTCAACGCCCCAGCCAGGGCGGGGCCCAGCAAGACTGCTGCACTTTTGCTGCCATCGATGATAGCAAAAGCCCGCACCAACTTCCGGCTATCGGCAACGCCGGGGATAACAGCCATGGCTGTTGGCATGAACAGGGCGGCGCAGGCCCCGCTGAGACCAGCGGCGACAAACAGATGCCACAGCTGCAGTTGGCCAGCCAGACCCATGCCAAGTGGCAATGCTATAGCCAGCAGGCGAATGGCTGCCAAGCAGGCCATAAAGCGTACCCGGTGGAGTCGGTCGGACAGCGGCGAGCCCAGCAAGCGCAGCAGCAGCTCAGGTATGCCGGAGCTGAGCGCGAGTGCTCCCATCGCTAGTTTGGAACCCGTCAGCTCATAGACGAGCCATTCCATAGCCAACAAGCCAAAAGCATCCCCAAAAGCACTTAAAGTTATGGTTGAGAGTAAACCATAATAGCTGCGTTTTATCATAGCCTGTTTGCTCCTTTCTTATATTTCTCGCATATACACTTACCGTCCTTATAAGGACGCTTAAGGCGTTTATGCTTGACTCTCTAGATATGACCCAATCTGCTGCGGTAGCCCATTTAAGGCTTCCAATCGCAGGCTGTACGATGTGCTTTTAACGTTGGTATGGACAATGACCAGTCCTGCTGCGCGCAGCGCGATCAGATGGTAGTGGATTGTACTTTTAGAAAGTCCGACTTCCCGCACGATTTCCGTGAAATTCAACTGCTTGCCTGTAAGCAAACGAAGGATATACAGCCGCGTCTCATCCGAGAGTGCCCGGGTAAGGCGAAGTAGTGCTGGAGCAGGCCGGCCAGCTTCCGGAGGGAGAACATCACAAGAGTAGCTAGTGAACACGAATTCATCAAACATAGAGGTGGTGACCAGTGGGCGGGCATGATATTGCGGAATGATAATGACCTGCTTCAGACGTTCGGTTGGATAGAGACGCATTCCGTCGGTTGCTGCTTCAAAGACTTCCATATCATTGTTCCCATTCAGTATCGTTCGTCTTGACTCGGCTTCCTGTTCAAGCCCTTTGAGGATATTAGGGTCGATTCCATTGAAGTAACCCGCGTTCCATTCGCGCAGGATGTCAGAGGCAGTGTCCCTTAGCTCGGAAAGATTAGAGGGGACCGATTGGCCGAAACGTCCAGATATTTCATACAGTTCACCCGAAGTTAACCCATCAAACCAATCCAGAAAGCTGCTAACCGAACGTTCTACTGGACAGCACCAAATGTAGGGAGCCAAACTGAAATCATCAAGTTTCTTAACGACCTCTTGCATTTTACGAAGCAACATCGGGGCAAATCTTGCTTGGACTTCACGTACCCAGAGCTTACCGGAATCCATAGCAGTATGGTTCTGCTTGCTTAGAAAAGCAGTCATACTGTTCACACATTCATACATGGGGGCAAAATCGACTTCTACTTTATATTCCATGAGCTTCTCCATCCTTTGAGTAAGTTACTGAAACATTTATTAGTTCTATAATTATAGAACTTTTTATTGGTTTTATTGTAAACGAACTATATTCCATTTTCAATAGCTTTTCGACTGAAAACAAAAGAAATTTTAATTACGAAAAAAAGACAGTTCCGGTAGGCACATTTTGTGCATTAGGAACTGTCTTTTGACGTCTACACAATTTATATACTTTTTAGGAGTTCTGAGTAGATTGCTCAAATATAATCAATTGATTATATAAGTGTTTAGTTATATAATAAATCTGAAACTCAGATGAAGAAGGTGTTTTTAGATTTGAAGGAATTTCAGGGCATGAATGATTTGACTCAGGGTCCTATTATGCCTACCTTAATGAAATTAACGCTTCCCATTATTGCGACGAATTTCATCTCCACAACCTATGGCCTCGTCGATATGATTTGGGTTGGAAGATTGGGAAGTGGTCCTGTTGCCGCGATTGGCACGGCGAGTTTTTTCATTAATCTAGCGATTGCATTGTCGACTATGATTACGATCGGTACAGGGATTAAGGTTGCGTTTTGTATGGGATCTGGCCAGATAGAGAAGGCTAAATCTTATATGAAAAACGGGTTTACGATGTCTATTTTATTAGGACTTCTCTATATGAGTTTAGTTCTGTTGACCAACAATCAGTTGATTGGTTTTTTTGATCTTGGAAGTGATGAAGTTGAACGGATGGCACGACAATTTTTAATGATTTCGATCTTCGGGACGGTATTTTCCATCGTAAATACTTTGTTTGCCACACTCTTAAACTCGATGGGAAATAGTAAACAACCGTTTCAGATCTTCTCTGTTGGTCTTATGGTTAATATCGTCCTTGATCCATTTTTAATTTTTGGCTGGGGCAGTTTTGAAGGTTGGGGAGTAGCGGGGGCAGCCACGGCAACATTGACAGCGAACATCTTAGTTACGGCTCTTTTTATCATAAAGACAAGAAAGTCAGAAATCATTTCGAACACATCAGCATGGGACAGTCGTCAAATGAAAGAAGTAATTCGTATGGGACTTCCGATCACAATCCAACGGGTCACCTTTACGCTCATATCGATCGTCATTGCTAAGATCATTGTACGTTTTGGGGCGGATGCGATTGCGGTGCAAAAAGTAGGGATTCAAATTGAATCTATTTCTTATATGACTATTGGAGGACTACAGGGAGCTATTGCTGCCTTTTTTGGTCAAAATTATGGAGCACGCCGATTGGACCGTATAGGGCAGGGATATCGTAAGGCTTTGATCTTAACCTCCATCTTTGGCGTGATCATATCGCTTATATTTATTGCGTTCCCGCAGCAGCTATTTTCCTTGTTTTTATCAGATCAGACAAGCCTGGAATTAGGCACTGATTATATGCGCATCATTGGCTACTCACAATTATTTATGTGTATGGAATTGATGACAGTAGGTGCTTTTAACGGCATTGGCCAAACTCATATCCCGCCAATCTTCAGTATTATATTTACTGCACTGCGAATTCCACTAGCCTTGATTTTATCCGAACCTTTTGGCTTGAATGGGGTGTGGATGTCGATTGCTCTAAGCAGTGTGTTTAAAGGGGTTATTCTTGTATTCTGGTTTAATAGATCTTTATTCAAAATGAACAAACAGCAGATAAACTACTAAGCAAAGGATGATCGTTGAAATGGCTTTATTAAATCGTAAACTCATAGAGCTTCTAAGGGATAACCATTTGAATAAGGAGCTTTTTCACGGCGAATTTGGACTGGAAAAAGAAAATGTCAGAGTGGATCCAGAGGGAAGGCTTGCGCTGACACCACATCCTAAAGCTTTTGGCAACAAAATGGAGAACCCGTATATTCAAACCGATTTCTCAGAGAGTCAAATTGAAATGGTCACCCCTTCTTTTGATTCTATTGATGAGACTTATAACTTTCTGGAGGCGCTGCAGGATATTGTGTCGCTTGAGCTCAAGGAAGAATATCTGTGGCCGAGTAGTAATCCTCCAAGGCTACCGAATGATCAGGACATCCCCATTGCCAAGATGGGTAATCCGATTGAGGATGAATACAGACATCAGCTAGCAGACAAATACGGTCGCAAAAGACAATTGCTGAGCGGAATCCATTACAATTTCTCTTTTGATGAACAATTTCTGAGACAGCTTCATGACATAACAGATCCACAGGTGAGCTTTAAAGAATTCAAAGACGCTACCTACTTAAAAATAGCCCGTAACCTATTGAGGTACCGTTGGCTTCTTATCTATTTAACAGGCGCCAGCCCTGTTTTTGATAAGACTTATATGGAACAATGTGTAGCTCGCGGGGAAACAGATGACGACAAAAGCTTTTATTATCAGAATATGAATTCACTGCGGAATAGCGAATGTGGGTATCGAAATGAAAAACCTCTTTATGTATCTTTTGCTTCGTTAAAGGATTATGTTCATGATTTACAAGCTTTGATCGAATCGGAAGAATTATTAAGTGTAAAAGAGTTTTATAGTCCGGTTAGAGTGAAGACAGCAAGAGGCAAACACCCTTTAGAGGAACTGATGCAAGATGGGATAGCTTATTTGGAGCTTCGGTTTATTGATCTGAATCCACTCTACAAAATAGGAATCGGCAAAGAAACGATGATTTTCATTCATCTTTTTATCCTGTATATGCTGCTGAAGGAGGACGAACCGTTCGGAGTAGAGGATCAGAAGATGGCGAATCTTAATCATGATCAACTAATCATGGAAGGAATAAAGGGATGTTTGCATGATTACGGGGATTCATGTACAACGATGGAGCAGCAGGCATTAACTTGTATTCATGAGATGCAGAATATGATCCAACTGTTGAACCCGGAGAATGAAGTGTTTTTGAACGTATTGCATGGAGCTAAGAATAAAATTGTAGAGCCAGACCGGAGTTTTGCAGCTATTGTGAAGTCGGAAGTTCAACAATCCTCTTTTGTACAATACCATCTGAATAAAGCTAAACAATATGCTAAGGAAAGTCTTGCGAATGGATACCGTTTTGTGGGATATGAGGATCTGGAGCTATCTACACAGCTTCTTTTGAAGGCAGCGGTTAAACGTGGCATTAAGTCTCAATTGATCGATCGGGAAGAGAACTTTGTAGTTCTTACGCAAGGTGATCATAAAGAATATATTAAGCAAGCTACGAAGACCTCCCTTGATTCTTATAGTACGGTATTAATCATGGAGAATAAGATCGTTACGAAAGAAGTTCTTAAACAGCAAGGTATTCGTGTTCCCGCAGGAGAAGCTTTTCGAAATCTGGAAGAGGCAATGAATGCGCATGGCACTTACCGTAACAAGGCTATTGTGATTAAGCCCAAATCAACCAATTTTGGACTCGGCATTACTATTTTTACAGACGACTTCTCTAAAGAAGATTATCAAAAAGCCTTCGAAATCGCCTTCGAGTTTGATCGAACAGTGCTACTAGAGGAATTCATGACGGGTAAAGAATATCGTTTTCTTGTCATGGGTGATGAAGTAGTCGGAGTATTGCACCGGGTTCCTGCAAATGTGATTGGAGATGGTGTACATACGATTGAACAACTGGTGCACGAGAAGAATAAGGATCCGTTAAGAGGTCGTGGGTACAAGACTCCACTTGAGAAAATTCAGATCGGTGAAGCAGAAGCGATGTTCTTGAACAACCACGCTCAGGCTTGGAGTGATATTCCTCCATTAAACGAAGTCATCTATCTTCGGGAGAACTCTAATATTAGCACGGGTGGTGACAGCCTGGATTTTACGGATGAGATCCCAGAAAGTTATAAGGCTCTGGCGATTCAAGCGGCTAAAGCTGCGGGCGCCACTTTTTGTGGAGTGGATATGATGATTGATGACATCAAGGAAGAAGCCAATGATACCAACTATAGCGTTATTGAGATTAACTTTAATCCAGCGATTCATATTCATTGTTATCCTTATAAAGGGAAGAACCGAAAGGCGGATGAACGGATTCTAGATCTATTATTTGGGGAATAAACAGAAGCTCAACCAGTACCTTTGGTTGAGCTTCTGTTTTTAAAGGGGTAATTCGCTTCCCACCCACTACATGTTCATGTTAGGAGTTACCCACAGCTGCAACGCCACTAAAGTTTCTGGCTTGGACATTATTAAAGGGATCTGTTGCAGCTGTATTTGTGAAGATCTCTGCTGTGTACTGAATTTGACCTGTTGCGACAGCCGCTGGTGGTGGAATATCTACTGCTGTAAAACCGAAAGCTTCATTTTCTCTGCTGATCGCAACCCCAAATGTCGTGGTGAAAATGATTATATTCACCTCCTAGAAATAGAATATGATAGAAGGAGAGTTAACTCTTGGATTTGCTATATAATTCATCAGCTACCTACTTGCATGGCTTGATGATCAAGTGTTAAATGAAAGAAGGGTTAGAAGTTTAAGGAAAGGCGGGAGCTATTATCAAATATAGGAATAAGTCTAAAAGGATATTATTGATTTCATTGATGCTGTTGGCAGTAGTTATCATTGGTGCGGTGGTGCTTGGGGAACGCGGAGGAATAATGAGTAAATCCGAGAGCTCTTTCAAAAGCCCTGCTGAGCCATCGCCCCTTATCATTACACATGAGAATAGTACAGATGCTATAGAGAATTATGTCATTCTAAAGACGAGCTGGAATGGAGCGGACTATGATCGGGCTTCCTTTTACTATACGGCTTGGCATAGTGAACCTACGCTTCTAACGGGGCTGCATCGTTTGAAACCAGGGGAGAAACTGCAGGTCGACTTTGGAGATTACGCACCGAGTGAAGTCACAGTAAAGATGGCCTATCTAACTGAGAGCTTTGATGAATCGCAGCTTCCAATTGTAGAAGTTCCTGTAACACTCGTCGAAGGGAAATATGAATTTGTGAACCCTCCAGCATCCACCAGTGATATTCCCACTTCGGGTCGCGTCTTTAGTGTTATAGCTAGATGGGGTGAGAACAGCTGCGAATATGTCTTCGCATCAGATGGCAAGTTTGATAACTATGAATATGATTTGTGAGGTTAGTCGAAGATAAGAGATGTTCTAAAGCCGGTCCGGTTTTGGAATATCTCTTTTTTTGTCTCGATTTTAGACAAATCTAACGATGTGTCTATTTTTTAGACAATGTACCGTTATTGTCTAGTTGGGGAGGACTGTTAACCTGATTAACCATTTAGGGCTAAGTTTAATTAGATCGAGAGACGGATGAGAGAATACCCGTTTTTAATATTATGAAAACAACTTTAAGACGAGGGAGGAGTGAGCGTCATAGGTACAGAAACGGAAGAACTGAATTATGATGACATTCAAGGAATCGTCTTACAAGAACGGCCTACCCCCTACGTAGGAACCTATGTATTGCTGTCTATCGATCATCAACAGGACGGGAAAGTGATGCTGAAGCGGCTTCTCGACGAAGTGACGTCGGCCGGACAGTGGAATAATCCTCACGAAGGTGCTTGGGTCAACGTTGGTTTTACCTATCAAGGACTCCAGAAGCTGGGGATTCCCAAGGAGTCACTCAACAGCTTCGACCTGGAGTTCCGGGAGGGCATGGCTGCCCGGGCAGCTAAGCTAGGGGATGTAAACGAAAGCAGCCCGGAGCACTGGGAAGACCCGCTGGGTACTGACAAAGTCGATGTGGCGCTTGCTCTGTTCGCGCCTACCAAAGAAGCGCTGCTTCAAGCAGAAGAAGCAGCCCATCGAATCCACTGCGAACTGAATGGTGTATCCGTCGTTTACCAGCTGGATGTCGGAATGAATCCTGACGGACGTACTCATCTGGGCTTCATGGATGGAATCAGCAATCCGAGAATCGAAGGAAACCATATACCCAATGCGGTGGGGCAGGAAGCGGAGATTAAAGCCGGTGAATTCCTGTTCGGGCATTTAAATGAATCCGGCACTATAACACAGGGACCACAGCCGGCAGAACTTGGCCACAATGGAAGTTACCTCAGTTTCCGTAAATTGCATATGAGGGTCGCGACTTTCCGTCGTTATTTGCGGGAGCATGCGGATAACCGGGAAGAGGAAGAACTTTTGGCCGCTAAAATGGTAGGAAGATGGCCGAGCGGAGCCCCTTTAAGTCTGGCTCCTGAAGCAGATGACCCGGCACTGGGCGAAGACGTCAGCCGACGGAACGCATTTACGTACGGGGATGATCATAAAGGGTTGAAATGTCCGGTAAGCTCGCATATCCGTCGTGCATTTCCCCGAGACAGCTTGCAGGATTCGGTTGTTAATGTGAACATTCACCGGTTGCTCCGGCGGTCAACGATGTATGGCCCTATACTGCCAAAAGGTGTAATGGAGGATGATGGTCAGGATAGAGGCCTTATTTTTGCAGGTATATGCAGCTCATTGTCCCGCCAATTCGAGTTTATCAAGAGCGATTGGTTAAATGGAGGCAATTTCGCGGGCATGTCAACCGAGAAAGACCCTATTACCGGTAAGAATGAGGGGGAAGGGATGTTTACCATTCCGGACAAACCTATTCGCCACCGGATGAAAGAAATTCCAAGTTTTTCAATCACCAAAGGCGGGGAGTATTTCTTTGTTCCCAGTATGACTGCATTACGGTGGATGGCAGAGTTGGATCAACATATATCTAAGGAGGAATTAACATGTTAGAAGGACAAGATCAGACTAATCCGATTACAAGCGCTGGACGTGCCGGCCTGCGGGAAGGTGAAATATCTGAGCTTACCATCATTGCGCCGCTTAAAGAAGGTGGGGCGGATCGTCTCCGTGAGAAGCTGAAAAAAAGCGCATCAAGACAAGCCGAAACGATGGCGAAGATCGCGACCGTTCACGACATGCGCTTCGTAATCTTTGATAACGACACGCGGCTGTTGTTCGCGACGGCTTATGATGGAGATTGGGATAGTTATATCGATGATTTTGGAACTGAAATTCCAGAGTTGTTGAATAACATGTTTAATGAAGTGAAGGATTTTCCGGGAATTGAATCTTCGGAAGCGAAAGACTTCATCGCCAATCATCAGATCACTGCATCCGGCTGGTACAGTGCTTATCCCGATGCCACGGTCAGAGATATTTGGCGCGGACAGCGAATTACGAAGGCCTGGAACGACTTGCTTGACGCATCACAAAGCTAAATAACTAGAAAAGGGGGCTTTGTCCCCTTTTCCTTTCTGATAAATTACAAAGAGGTGAACGAAAATGAACAATAATAAATTAGTGTCGTCTGAACTCGCAGAAGAAGCGGTAAACTCCATTGAGGAGGTAGCAGGCAAATATCCGGGTTATCGACGCGCGCACGCCAAAGGTGTTGTCTACCAGGCGGTGTTCACCCCTAACGGCCAAGCGGGTCCTTTAACAACAGCTGCACATTTGCAAAATCAAGAGGTGCAAGCTCTCGTACGCTTCTCCAATAGCTCGACTAATCCGTCCATCCCTGATGTTTTTTCGCCTGCAAAAGGAATGGCGGTTCAGTTTGTATTGCCTGATGGGGGCGTGACAAGTTTGGTGACAATTACATTGCCGATCTTTTTTGCCAAAACACCGCAATCCTTTATTAATATCTTACGTACAATTAAAGAAAATTCGTTTGAGGGAGCGACCATTGCAGACAAATTCAAAGCCGTTATGGAGAAGTATTCGGAAAGCCGGGCTGGGCTTCAAGCCGTGAAAATGCTGCAACCGCCACTCAGTTTTGCAACCAACCTTTATCATTCCATTCATGCCTATTACTTCACCAATGCTGCTGGCGAGCGGCGGGCTATTAAATATGAGTGGGAACCGGAAGCGGGTCTGCACTTTCTGGCCCAGGAAGAGGTGGAGAATCGATCTCCCGATTATTTGGAGGATGAACTAATCGAGAGACTGTCCAAAGGTCCTGTGGCGTTTCAATTGACAGTAATCCTCGGACAGGAGGGAGATCCTACGGATGACCCGGCGTCTGCTTGGCCTGAAGACCGGGAACGGATTGTTGTCGGCCATTTGTCGATCACCGGCGTGGCAGACGAGAAGGCTCAAGAGTACGTCTTTGATCCGACAGTTGTACCTGCCGGCATTGAATGCTCTGAAGATCCTATTCTGAACTTTCGTCATGATGCCTATGCGGAGTCACATTCCCGTCGAAGTACTAATCAGTAAGCATTTATTTTATATTCTATGAATATGATCGGGCTGTCCTAGAATGTCTGCCGACATCCTTAGGGCAGTTTTTTTAGGTATGTCTTGTGACACTCTTGTAACAGAGATTGGCTACGATAGGTTACGAGGTGAGAGAATGAAGAAGTTTAAAGGATTTATCGTATTGATTTTGTTGGCAGTCGTAGGATGCAGTGCAGCAACACCACAAGCAAATCTTGAACCGGAGAAGGAGGTAAAGAAAGAGGTAAATGAGAAGATCGCTTTCTGGGATCAACAGCGTAAAGGAACAAATTTCATGAATTCCAAATCTATACCCGAAAATTATGATGCAGCGAAAGAAAATAATATAGAGTTCATTCGACTTGCACCAGATAAATGGGCAAAAGATAGTGATTTCCTGTTTAACGATCAACCGGATGCTAATCCAGATAAAGACTTTTTAATAGGGAATGCAGATAAATACGAGGGGCTTGTTGAGGATGATTTTACAGCGTTAAAAGCAGACTTGGATGCAGCCGAGGCGCGGGGTTCAAAAGTAGTGCTGACAGTCCTTAGTTTGCCCGGCGATCGGTGGCGGCAGTTTAATAATTATACAAATGATGATCGAATCTGGAAGGATTTCAGTTATCATGAACAAGCGGCAACATTTTGGAAGGATCTTGCGGAAAGATTAAAAGATCATCCTGCGGTGGTCGGCTATAATCTTATTAATGAGCCACATCCTGAACAAGCTACTGGATTTAATGATTTCTGGACAGATGATTACAACGAATGGTATAGCTCAGTGGAGAATACTCCGGCGGATTTGAATCTTTTATATGAGACTATTGTGACAGCGATTCGAACCGTAGATACGGAAACCCCTATTATCGTCAATTCTGGTCTGTATGCTACACCATGGGCCTTTAAATATTTGAAACCCATCGATGATGCGAATGTATTATATGCTTTTCATATGTACGAACCCTACGAACTCACCAGCCAAAATAAGAAAAAAGGCTTAACCTATGAATATCCTGGAACAGTTAAAGTAGGTGAGGAGAAGACGGAAAAAGCATTCAATAAGAAAGCCTTAAAGGATTTTCTAGAACCTATCGCACAGTGGGCAGAAAAAAATAACATCCCTGCTAATCGTATTGTCGCTGAAGAATTTGGCACGAACCGGCTTGTAAAAGGTGCAGATCAATACTTGGCTGATTTAATCTCGATTTTTGCTGATTACGGCTGGCACTGGGCGTTTTATGCGTTCCGGGAGGATACTTGGGATGGCATGGATTATGAACTTGGCACTGAGCCACTAACCTGGGAGTATTGGGAAGCGATAGAGAAGGGTGAACAGCCTGATCGAAAGACGGTCGATAACCCGATATGGAACGTACTGACGAAGGGATTAGGTGTAGAGAAGTTGCAATAACGTAGCATGAAAATATATGAAAAGGTGAAACCTGTAAAGGATTTCGCCTTTTTCTTCTGATAATTATAGGAAGGAGAATCTACTTTGAATATTTTAATTGCGGATGATGAGAAACATATGACCACTATATTGAAGACTTATTTTGAAAAAGAAGGCTATAACGTTTGGACAGCAGCGGATGGTGAAGAGGCGCTTGAGCTCTTTTTTTCGAATAGGATCGATCTGGTGGTGCTGGATTGGATGATGCCTAAGCGAAACGGGCTTGAGGTTTGTAATGAAATCAAGAAGGTTAGTTTGGCTAAAGTTGTAATGCTGACCGCAAGGTCTTCCCATGATGATGAATTCAGTGCCTTGGATATAGGGGCAGATGAATATATAAGAAAACCATTCGACCCAAGGATTTTGATGCTTAGAATTAAAAAAATGCTAGGCACTGAAAAAGTGGCTGCGATTAGGGATTTAGAAATCGATTTTGAGCGGAAGAAAGTGTACAAGAATGGGGCCGAACTGGCGTTATATAAAAAAGAATTTGAATTGCTAACCTTCCTGTATGAGCATAAAGGACGTATTTTATCCAGAGATGCCTTATTGTCTGCGGTTTGGGGAATGGATTATCTGGGCGAAGAAAGAACGGTAGATACGCATATTAAGAGGCTGCGCGATAAAATTGGGGCTGACCACGTGATCACGCATAGGGGAATGGGGTACAGCTTCCATGATAAAAATTCATAAAATAAGTACGAAGTTATTGATCATGGTGAGCATTATTTTGCTGATTGTTTTTGGTACGTCTTATTTCCTGCACAACTATTTCTCAGCAGATTATTACCTATACAAAATGAAAACCAAGATCAACACCATTTATGACGAAGTAAAGGATCTCCGTTTGGATCAACTCATGGAAAATGAAAGCAGGATCGAGAACAATAATAACGTAACGATTGTTAGGGTTGAAAACAGTGGAAGTACAGCAGAAATTAACGAAAATATTCAATTTGCGTTGTTTAAAGATAAGGTGGCACTTAATAAATTTTGGATCACAGATGAGGTATTACAAAAAGTAAAACAAGGCAACACGGTTAATCTTTTATTTAATCAGGGCAAATTGAAATCGAGTCTGTTAACGAAAATATACGAGCAGGATAGCAGTCTAATCCTCATAGGAACTGTGGTTGTGCACAATACAGATGCCTTGACCCTCGTAAATCAATTCAGCTTTTACTCCATTCTACTGGGGATTATTATCAGTTTGCTGTTAGTGGCTTATTTTTCAAAAAAGATCATTACACCGTTAGAACAATTACAGGATGTCGCGAAGGATATATCCAATCTCGATTTTAAACAAGTGACGATTCAAACGGGGGATGAAATCGAAGAGCTCTCGAAAAGCATCAATCAGATGAGTCAGCGTCTAAAGAGCACCCATGCCAAATTAGAGGAGAAAAATCAAAGTTTAAATACCCTTATCTCAAGCATTTCGCATGAAGTGAAAACACCATTATCCTTAATCCAAGCCTATACGATTGGCATTCAGGACGGTCTGGATGATGGCACGTATACGGATATCATTTTGGAGCAAGTGAAGTATACGTCGGATATGGTGGATTATTTAATTAAATTGTCCAAGATCCAGAAGTCAGAAGTGCATAAAGAGCCTTTTGATCTTAAAGAGCTTCTGCTAAAAGTGATCTCACAATATAATATTACGTTAAAAAATAAAAACATAACCTTAATGAGCGACTTTCATTCGCTTGAATCCTCAATCGTTGAAGAAGATATCAGCCAAATCGAGATAGTATTCAACAACTTAATTAGTAATGCCATTAAATATGGTGAAGAGGATTTTTTTGAAATAAAACTAGGGAGTGACACTACTCGTACATTAAAATTTACGATCTCCAATAAAACCACTCGCCTGAAAACGGAGCATTTAGCGTATATCTGGGACCCATTCTATGTAATTGAAGAGTCTCGAAATAAAGAAATCTCCGGTACTGGACTTGGTCTGTCCATCGTCGCGGAGATTCTTGGCAAAAATGATCTGAAATACGAGTCCAAATTAGAGGACTCATATATTAGTTTTAGTATTTGGTTTGAAGTAACGGAGGGAATTTTGGAACTTTAGGAGCGTTAGCGTTCGCCTGAAAGCTTTCCGAAGGAGAGCTCGCATCGGAAGCATAAGCTGTCTCCGGAGGTTATCCGCTGATAGCGGTAAAATCAAAAACATCTGGAGACAACAGCGACCGAAAGTCCAACATTCCCGCAGTTACGCACAACACCTATTAAAGATCTTTTCACCGCATCCATCGCAATATCATTAATTTAACTTCAATAGCGCCGCATTATCAATAAAGGTAGCCGTATTAAAAAGCAGCAAGACATCCTTGATATCATTTTGAGCCATATAATCACTGATGTTTCCATTATAATAACGGATATCGATCACATGGATTTCAGGCACATGCTGAGTTAGGAAAGGAATAACGCTATGTGCATAAGAGTCCTTGATGACGAGCAGCTTTTTCTGTTTGACCGTTGTTGGATCAAGCTGGCTGGTGATTTTCATGAGCGCATGTACGCCCCCTAGGAAATAAGAGTACTTATCCTTTTTCACCAGATAACTTAGGTCATACATACTTGTTAAAGTCTCACCGGTATCTTGAATGTACATTTGGGTGGATACCTCATGATTAGGTTTGTACATTTGAATGGAATCAGGTGTGACCCCGATAAATTGCCCCCGGGTATGATAGCTTCCGAGAAATGAATTACTCACAGTCTGAATCTGGTATTCGCTCTGGGACAGAGGCTGCCAGCCCATGCTTTGAGCATAGGCTACATAAGCTAAGTAGGCACCGTAGGTTGTCCAGTGATGGTCGGTCCGATAGTAAATGGGTTCTGCGGCATGTGGGCTAAGAACATCAAATCCATTTATAAAAGTAAGGCTATCTCCTACATCCTTAGCTATTGTTTGATTCACCTCAGCTTGCGAGTAGACAGGAGCTAACCAGGGTAGACGTTCCTTGTACAAGCCAACCGATGTAGGTGCCAATAAGAAAGTGGTGTTTGCATCGGGATTGTTATCGGCAAAGCGTTTCACAGCTGCTGCATATTGCTGAACTTTAGTGTAATCAGGTGCTGCGAATTTTTCGAAAAGATAGCCGTCTTTTCCTTTATAGATTCCGTTATTCTCTTGCTGCAGCTTCATCTGTTCCACCGCCGATTTCACCCATACCCATTTGGCCCGAAATGGAAAATGATCAGTTACAAAGCTTTCGGCCTCTTCCGCATAGGTGTGGGATAATAAATTGTCCCATGTCAGATGGGGGGCCTTTTGCAAATACCGGTTCTCAAGCTCAGAGAAACGCTGAACAGGCAGTAAGAAAAAGAGGATAGCGACCAGAAATAACGTTGCAACAAATCCCCCAACCAGGATTCGATCCGTCTTCTGCTTCATAAACAATCACCCCCTAATGGTTAGAACCGGAAATATAAAAATGGATTAAAGGTTGCATCTACTAAGTAGGCAACAGATAGGAAAAATAACACGCCATACCAAACAAGAGCAGGAACCGATCTAGAATCTATCCGCTTGGAGAGCTTCACAGGTGTAGAGGCAAAGGTTAACACCACGAGTAGAATCGCGTTCGTGTAAGTGAAGTATAAAGTGGTGTTATTCCATAACGGCTGTCCATTAAAGCCAAGCATCGCTTGTAAGTAGCCAATGACCAGAGGAAGTTCTTCAAAAGCGAATAAGACCCATCCGATGAGTATAAGTACTACAGCATATAAATGTCTTGTCCAACGGGGGAGGCGGCTTAATAGCTTTAATCCCCACCATTTTTCAAAGATAAGAATGACCCCGAAGTATAATCCCCAGAGCAGAAAATTCCAGCTGGCCCCGTGCCAGATACCCGTGAGCAGCCATACGATGAGGATGTTGCGCACTTGAACGCCTAACCCCTGGCGGTTGCCTCCAAGCGGGATGTAGACATAGTCACGAAACCAACTGCTAAGGGAAATATGCCATCTCCGCCAAAAGTCAGTAATACTCTGAGAGATATAAGGTTTGTTGAAGTTCTCGTTAAAGCGGAAGCCGAACATGAGACCGAGACCAATAGCCATATCCGAATACCCGCTGAAGTCAAAATAGATCTGAAAAGCAAACGCAATAATCCCAAGCCAAGCGGTAAAAGCAGGCAGGGAATCTAGATTGGAGCTGGATATGGTGTGCCAGAGCAGACCGATGTTGTTGGCGAGCAGTACTTTTTTGGCTAATCCGATTATGAATCTCCGTACACCTTCTGCGAACATGGGGATATCGACCGTACGTTCACGTAGTTGCCCGGCAATGGTGTTATATTGAACAATCGGACCTGCTACTAACTGTGGAAACAGGGCTACGAATGTACCGAAATCAATCCAATTGCGTTGTGCTTTCGAAGTTCCTCTATAGACGTCAATAATGTAGGACATGGATTGAAAAGTATAAAATGAAATCCCAATAGGTAAAGGTAAATCCGTTAAAGGAATATGTGTACCGAGGAGTCCATTTATATTTTGGATGAGAAAATCTGCGTATTTAAAATACGACAATAAGCCTAGATTAATAATGACGGAACTAACCACAATCCACTTGCGCTGCACCGCAGTCAGCTTTGGTCTGCTGAGCAGTAGACCAAAGCTGTAATCTGTAATGGTGGACAGCAACATGATTACAATGTAGACAGGTTCGCCCCAAGCATAAAAAACCAGGCTGCTTAAAAACAATATGAGGTTTTTGATTCGCCAGGGCGAAACATAATAGAGCGCTAGGACAGCCGGCAGGAATAGGAACAGGAAAAGTAGGCTGCTGAATACCATGGTTATTTATTTTTCTGTGAAGTAAGTATCGAAGTCTGCTACGAGTTTATCTTGATCCGCAGGATCAGCAATAACGAACAGGAAATAGTTACCCTTTTTAATAAGTTTATAGTTCTTGGCATTTTCGTATTGATCAGGCAGATAGGTTTCGAATTGTTTTTGAACATCTGTTGCACGCGCTTTGATGGCATCCTCAACAGTAGTCATATCTTTTACATCTGTAACTTTCAGAACGGCGATTTCGTTAGTTTTCACATTCATCATAGGCATTCTAATGCTATAATCTTCAAGCAATTCTGGGTTGAGATGATATAGCTGTTCGACTGTAGCCGCATCAAGCTCCATTAATGATGGCTGCTCTACTTTGCTCAGCATTTGATCGACCATTTCTTTTGCAGTTAGATTCGTTTCAATGGCAGCCCCATTGTTACTGTTGTTGCTGGAACAGGCGCCAAGCACCACACTTAGTACAATGGTTAACGCTAGCAGGAAGGTATGCTTTTTCAACTTAGGTCACTCTCCTTGATGTATTGTCTGAATTTCTCTAGTTACTAACGTATATAGTCGATAGAATGTTGCGCTGGGTACTTACTCCGGATACTTTACCCATATTTTTGCGGAAATATGATATTCACATGAATTCATGCAAAGATCTTCCTCTCTTAGCTTGCGCAATGGTTGGTTATACTGTTACTGTAAGATAGATAGTTTTTAATAGAAGGGGATTGAACGGAATGATCGAAGAACTGAACAATGAACTACCGGAGAATTATGAGGAATTAAAGAAAGCTGCCAACCGCTCTGCGGATTGGAGAGCGCGTCTAGAAGCAGTTGAAGAGCTGGGACAGACCAACCACAAACAAATTATCGATATCCTGACGCGTTTAATGGAGAGCGATCCTGTATATACAGTTCAAGAAGCTGCTTACCTTAAGCTGAAGGCTTTTGGTGAAGACGTTAAGGTGCCATCGAAGAACAAGCCTGAACTAGTTAAAGGCGTATCCAAGATCCTGCTGAGAATTAAAAAGAGCCTGCCAAGAGATCATTCTTACGAGGACTTCAAAGAGAAGCTGAAGAAGATGAGAGTTGACGTGTACGACGCTTATGAAGGTGAAAAAGGCGCTGACTTCGATACGTGGCTGATGAAGATGTGGACTTCCGCAAATAAGTAAAGGATGACAATATGCACACCAATAAATTGACAGAACAATTTCAAGAATACCTTAAGCTGTCCGCAGAATTACGCCCTGATTATATTGCCAGCTTGGGCAAGGGTGGTAACGAAGCAAAGATTACGGCTGTTTTGCCGGAGACTCCTGAACTGCTGAAAGCTATTTATAGCACTGTCTCAGGGACAAGCAGTGAGGAAGAGGAAGCAAGCCTTATCGAATTTATTCCAGGGTACCGCCTGATTCATATGGATGAATATGAAGAGGAGATGAAGGTATTAGCTGGGATATTGGAGGAAAAAGGTCAACATCCTGATGGAGTTATCTTGCCTATCTTAACGAACTATGGCAGTGATTTCATTTGTTATTATAAGTCTGCTGAGGGTGTGGAACAGGTATGTGACCTGCTCCATGATTTCGGCGATTTAATTGTGATGTATGATTCGCCCGATAAATTCCTGGAGACCTTATGCGAGTTCTACAAGCAGGAGGTTTATTTCCTGGATGAAGAGGGCTACCTCGATTGCGATTTAGTATTAGAAGGCGAAGTTGGCGCGGCGTTGAACCCGGATGCGAAATATTGGTCCGAGTAACGGCCTGATGCCAAATAAACAAGAGCAGCAGTCCATTATGGATTGCTGCTCTTGTTTATTTTTTAATAAGGTGAATTTTATATGGCTATGTTTATTCCTGCGCAGCTTGGTTCTCCTGCTCACGAAGCTCTACTCGCCGTATTTTACCGGAGGTCGTCTTCGGAAGATCCTGAATAAACTCGATTTTGCGCGGATATTTATAAGGGGCTGTCCACTCTTTAACATGGGATTGCAGCTCTTTTACAAGCTCTGGTGAACCAACAATCTCATCCTTAAGCACGATAAATGCTTTAACAATGTGCCCACGGATTTCGTCTGGACTGGCAACGACCGCACATTCCTTAACGCAGGTATGCTTCATCAATGCTTCTTCTACCTCGAAAGGACCGATAGTATAACCTGAGCTAATGATGATGTCATCCCCACGACCCTCGAACCAGAAATAACCATCTTCATCCTTCTTTGCCCGGTCGCCGGTTATGAAGAATTCGCCGTGTGTGGAGCTTTCTTTTCTACCGGGATCTTTGTAATAAGTGTGGAACAGGGCTGGCATACTCAAATGTACGGCAATATCACCAACCACTCCAGCAGGCAGTGGCTTGCCGTCTTCGTCCACAACCTCGACTAAGCCGGGAGCGATTGATTTACCCATAGAACCAATGCGTATTGGAGTATCTTTGAGTGTTCCGATAATTAGGGTGCTTTCCGTCTGGCCGTACCCATCACGGATTGTGATATCGAACTCACGCTGAAAGGTGTTAATGACCTCTTGATTTAATGGCTCTCCGGCAGATACTGCACAGCGCAGGGTAGACAAGTCGTAACGACCTAAGTCTTCTGTTTTAGCCATTAGACGATATTCCGTTGGGGTGCAGCATAATACTTGAATTTTGTGATCCTGCAATAGCTGCAAATATTTTTTGGGATGAAAGGATCCACTATATACAAAACCTGTAGCTCCGTTGCCAAGAACGGTTAAGAAGGGACTCCAGATCCACTTTTGCCAGCCGGGAGCTGCTGTTGCCCAGACGGTGTCAGATCCTTGAATATCCAGCCATTGAGGTGAGGTGATCCGCAAGTGAGCATAACCCCAGCCGTGACTATGAACGACCGCTTTAGGGTTGCCAGTGGTACCTGAGGTGTAGGCGAGAATAGCCATATCATCCCGGCGGCTTGCGACTGCTGTGAAGGTCTCTGGTTGTCCAACCATCAGACTTTCTAGATCCAGCCAGCCTTCACCGAGTTCGTCTGAGCTTCCAGATACGGAAAGACGGTAATCGAGAGCAGGAAGATCCTCTGAGATTTTATTCACTTCCCCGGTTACTTCGGACCAAGCAATAACGGCTCTGGCTTCAGAATGGCGCAGGCGGTAGGATAAATCTTTGGCACGCAGCATTTCTGAGGATGGAATGATGGCAAGTCCTTGTTTCAGACAAGCTAAATAGATGACATAAGCGATGATGCGGCGTGGAACCATAACAAGAACACGATCCCCTTGTTGCAGCCCAAGCTTCGCAAGTCCTCCGGCCAGCCGGTTAGCTTGTTTGCGTAATTCACCGTAAGTAATTTCCTCATAATCTCCTTGCTCATTTAACCACTTAAGCGCAATCTTCTCAGGAGCATGGCTTTCCATTTCCGAAGTGAGATTGTAGAACTCAGGTGCGATCCATTGCTGATTATCCAATATGAACCTCTCCTATATCAAACAAGATGTGTATAACTGTTCTATTTAGTATATCACGTTATCCTAGTACCAGGTACTAGTACCTTGAGTTCTTAATGAATTTCGGGTTAAGATAATATGTGTAAGGTAAACTTATAATAGACCACAAATCCAGAAAGTGAGAACTTATGTTATGAATCACACAACTTTTGATGAAATATTCGCTATTATGGAAGCCTCATTTCCTACTTCTGAGATCAGAACCTTTGAGGGACAACAGGAGTTATTGGACGTTCCAGATTATCGTCTCATTACCGAGATGAATTCTGAGGGTAAAATTGTTGCTTTCATGGCCTGCTGGGAGTTCCCCGGCTTTCGTTTTGTAGAACATATAGCAGTCGACCCGAGCATCAGAGGTGGAGGAATTGGCAAAAAGCTGATGACTGAATACATCAGTCTATCTAACAAGCCTGTCCTTTTGGAAGTTGAGCGGCCACTGGGTGAAATGGAGCAGCGGAGAATCGGCTTTTATGAGCGGCTGGGCTTTCATTTGAACCCTTACGATTATGTGCAGCCTCCTTTGCGTGAAGGAAATGAAGATTTACCACTCTTAATTATGACTTACCCTAACCCTGTTGATGAAGAAGAATTCCAACTTTATAGAGAAATTTTATATTCAGAAGTGTATAAGGTTACAACTCCGTATCAAGGTTAAAGCCCTCAGCAATCCGTTAAATCCTTATGGGATAAGCGGGTTGCTGTTTTTCTTATACAAACCAGAGCTCCAGATGAATAGTTTCTTTACAAATTGGGTACAAGTTAAATACAACTTAGAGACATATTCCTTTAAAACTTGAGCTAAAGTAAAAACCGAGATTGATCTTCTAAGGAGGCATAACATATGAAAAGTAAAAAGTTCATTATAGCAACGATGGTATTTGGGATGGCAATTACAGGTTCGGCTGGTGTGTACGCAGGAACTAAGCTGCAAAAAATCACAGCATACCTCAATCACAGCATTGGATTTAAAGTGAATGGTGCAGCTTATACGCCTGTTGATAATAAAGGTAACACATTAGCTCCGATTACTTATAACAATACAACCTATCTTCCTGTACGTGCCTTGGCTGATGTGTTGAAGGTGCCAGTGACTTTTGATGCGGCAGCGAATCAGGTCATTCTGGGTACTGGAACTGTGGTGCCGGATAAAGATACATTAACACCAGTACAGTACAGCAACGCTCAAAAAGAACAAATTTCTAAAGCTTTTGCAAATTTCGATGGGTTTAAAACGGTTTATGCACCAGCACAAATGGTGAGTGGAGACGCTTTTCAAAAAGCAGCTAGCTCTGAAGATGGAGTGTACTTTTTGTTCGACCATATGAGGGTGAACGTTTCTCCACGTGACTACTCCTATGATTACAAAGGCGATGCCGTAAAGCTTTCCAATGGTACAGAAGCTAAGTGGTACAGCCCTACCAGCGATTCATTGTTTTTGACCTATAAACTGGATGATCGTTTTGTGACGATTAGTTCTCCAGACAAGGCTTTGAGCAAGGCGCAATTAGAGAAGGTAGCAGTGAATGTGGTGAAATGGAGTAAATAACTCCTTTAAAAGCAAAGCTCAATTTACAAAAAGTAAAGCAGCAAGTCACTCCGATCCGGGAGGGCTTGCTGCTTTTTTTGTTTTCGTGTCTGCGTGTTCTATTTACTGTGCTGTTTATTAGGCAGCTTTTGGCTTGGTGTTCCTTTACCGTGATTCTGTTTGTTCTTTTCTGCTTTCTTCTGGGTGTCGTGTACTTTGTCTACAAAAGCTTGAGTATCGTCCATGTTTGTCCTCCTTGATCATAACCTTGCCGTTACTGTAACCACTTTTGCCTGATTAAATACACAAGCCGTTTTTACAAACTAGTGGATCAATCCGTACATTGTGAAAATATTTAGTAGTTACTATGAATGGATGCAAGCATTTCATAATAACAGTAAGGGAGACTGATTATGAACAGGTTATTAAAACAAGCAGTATCCATGACACTAGCCTTCGTTATGGTACTGGGACTTACATTTACAGGAATGCCAGCTTTTGCAGAAGACAGCAATGAGGATGCTGGATTACTGCAATTACAAACGCTAGAGCCAATAACACTACTGGCGGGCAATTCTACATGGAAATATCTAGATAACGGAACGGATCAAGGTTCGGTATGGCGGTCTGTTTACGATGATTCTACATGGGCATCAGGCCAAGCGCCGCTTGGTTATAAAGATTCTGGAGCCGGAGTCAGCAGCAAGCAATTTGGTGCTCTGAATACAAATATAAGCTACGGCACGGATAAAAAGAAGAAATATCGTACTTCCTATTTCCGGACAAATGTAACTGTGAATAAGGAAGAAATTACGAAATCGGATAAAGTATTAGGTAATTTTGCATTTGATGACGGAATAGTGCTGTATCTGAATGGTGCAGAAATCTACCGCGAGGCTATGCCAGCTGGTGAAATCGACTATCAGACACTTAGTACAACTAATGGCAGTGATCCAAATGAGTATACAAAGGTTGACCTAACGGAAATCGTAAAAGCCAATCTGAAGGATGGAAGTAATGAGCTTTCAGCTGAAGTTCACCAGACGGGCGACACTAGCTCTGACCTTTATTGGGATATGAGCCTGATTGCTTATCCTGTAGTGGAGACAGTAGAACCCGGAGTTGGGAAGCCTGATTCTATCGCAATTACTTTTAATGGCAACCCGCAGACTAGTATGGGATTCAACTGGTATGCACCTGAAAGTGTGACTGGCACCAAACTGGAAGTAGTAGAAGCTTCTAAATTGGAGAATGGCCAGTTTCCTGCGGCAGGCGCTCAATCTTATGAAGGGACATCCGTTACAACTAGTGTGTATATGACAAAAGCGGATAAATCAGCTAAAAAACCAGTTGTGCTAACCAGCCATAAGGTAATAGCGGATCATCTGCAGCCGGGAACGGAATATGCTTACCGTGCTGGGGATGGACAAGCTGATAACTGGAGCGACGTAGGAACTTTTAAGACAGAAGGTTCCAGTAATCAGGCTTATAAATTCTTATATACAACGGATTCCCAAGGAACAACTGAAGAAGATTTTGATATCTGGAATCATACCCTTCAAGAAGGATTAGCTAAATTCCCGGAAAGTGAGTTTATCCTGAATTCTGGTGATTTGGTGGATAACGGTGATATTGAGGAGCAATGGGGATGGTTTTTCAATAAGCCTAAGGATATTTTAGCGAATATTCCGTTGGTTCCTTTGGTAGGCAACCATGAAAGTAAAAATTATAGCAATTATAGCTCTCATTTTAATTTGCCGAACGTATCGAATACAGGTGCGAAACCTGATGGTTCTGTATATTCTTTTGACTACGGTTCAGCACACTTTATGGTAATTAATACAGAATATTATGGTGCAAGCTCAAATCTTGAGAATAACGAAATTTACAATAAACAAGTGGAGTGGCTTCGTAGCGAAGCGGCAAAAAGCAATCAGAAATGGAAGGTTGTGCTTCTGCATAAATCTCCTTATTCCGTTGCCAATCACACCAATGATACAGATGTACTTTTTTACAGAGTGCAATTAACGAAGGTATTTGACGAGCTTGGCATTGACATGGTAATTGGCGGGCATGACCACACCTTTGCTAGAAGCTATCAGATGTACAACAACAAGCCATTGACGGATATTGTTCCGGACTCAAACGGAGTAGTAACTGATCCTAAGGGTACTTTATACCTGATTACAAATGCAGCGGGCAACAAGAAATACAACGTAGCTTCAGGAACATTCCCGTTTGCAGCTAAATACGGACAGCCTGGTAAGGAAATGTTCACGGGGATGACGGTAACGAATGATGAGCTTTCTTACGAAGCCTACACCACAACAACTGGTGGTTCTACAGACTTGTATGATAACTACAGCATTCATAAATCGGAAGTAGCAGTTAAACCTGTGCAAAATGCAAAGGCTACTGCAGCAGATGGTGGTAAAATAACGTTGACTTGGGATGCGCCAGCTTCCGGTGCACCAGTGTCTGGATATCGTATTTATGAGCAAAATGATCTGGTATCGGCAAATTGGACGGTCAGTGTTCCTAATGAAGAAGGTAAAGCTTCTTATACTTACACTGTAGAAAATACTAATCCAAACCAAACCTATCAATTTGTTATCAAAGCTGTAAGTGACAGAACAAATTCAGAAGCTGCTATCGCTTCAACGGATTGGATTAAAAAAGTTACAGTTACCTTTAATGGCGACCCAGTGAGTGCAAAAGGCTTCACTTGGTACACAGCGTTGAAGTCTACTGGAAACGATCTGCAGGTTGTAGAAAATACGGGCGTTACTCCAGACTTTGCTAAGGCTGCTGAGTTTACAGGACGTTCGGCGGTTTCCAGAAATTCAAAGGATGAATTAGTTCATAAAGCGGAAGCTTCTGGCCTGAAAGCTGATACAAAATACTACTTCCGTGTAGGTGATAAAGCACTAGGCCTGTGGAGTACAGTGGGAACTTTTGAAACTGCCGCTAAGACAGGAGCATTTACTTTCATCGATTTGGCTGATACACAGGCTAAGACCGAAGATGAAGCGATTCTTTCCGGTGAAACGATGGCAAAAGCACTTACGACGTTCCCGAATGCTGAGTTTGTGGCGATTAACGGAGATATCGTGGATACCGGAACTAATGAATCCCAATGGAATTGGTTGCTTGGTCATTCGCAAGACACCCTGCTTAACACGACAATCGTGCCAGTGGCAGGGAATCATGAGGATAAGGCAAATGCCTTCTATGAGCACTACAATATTAAGGAAGCACCGGGCTCCGCAACAGAAACAGGAGCTTATTATTCCTATGACTACAGCAATGCTCACTTTGTAGTCCTGAATACAAATGAGAATTCCGATGAATTTGCTAACTTCAGTCAAGCACAGTTGGATTGGATGAAGGCTGACGTAAAAGCAGCGAAAGCTGCTGGTGCGAAATGGATTATCGTAGCTATGCATAAAGGTCCATACACAACCTCTAACCATGCTACTGACAAAGACATTATGGGTACAAATGGAGAAAGAGCGAAGGTTGCTCCAATGATGGCTGAACTGGGCATTGACTTGGTTCTTCAAGGCCACGACCATATTTATGCCCGGACCAAGCCAATTAAAGCTGATGGAACTGCGGCAGACACAGTGAAGATCAAGGAAAGCTTCAATGGTCAAACTGTAGAGTACACAGTAAATCCAGATGGAACGATCTATCTGATCCCGGCTACAGCGGGAGCGAAGGTTTACTACAAGAACATGAAACCAGAATTGGGAGATGCGTATTATAATCTCTTCGAAGTAGCAAATGAGAATACAGCAGCTAAATACGGACCGGATCCAAGTGATGCTACGCGTCCCAAACGCGGTCAAGTTCAGACCTTTGTAGGTATTACTGTAGATGCTGGTAAATTAACAGCTGTATCTTATGAGATCGATCAGAATATTAATGATGCTAAACCATACGTTCTGGAAGAGTTCGGTATTATTAAGGAAGCAGATCCTGAAGTAAACCCAACACCAGAACCGACAACAACGCCGACAACGGAACCAACAACAGCGCCGACAACGGAACCAACAACAGCGCCGACAACGGAACCAACAACAGCGCCGACAACGGAACCGACAACGGCGCCAACGACAGCACCAACAACAGGATCATCAACAGGACCAGTGGCAACAACAAAACCGACAGCAACGCCAACGCCAACAGTAGCACCAACAGCTACACCAGCACCAACAACGGTGCCTACACCAACCGCAACACCAGTAGTCAAACCATCATTGACGGATACTGGCAGCCATTGGGCAGCAGCGGCTATTGAGAAAGCAGTAGCAGGGGGCTTCGTTAGTGGTTATCCGGATAATACTTTCCGTCCTAATCAGAAAGTAAATCGGGTTGAATTTATCACTATGCTGGCTCGTGCCCTGCAATTGCCAGACAGTGGTAGTACTTCAAGCTTTAAAGATTCAGCGAAGATTCCGGCATGGGCTAAGTCTTTTGTAGCTCAGGCAGTAGCTTTGCAAATTATCAGCGGCTATGATGATGGTACCTTCCGTCCTACGCAGGAGCTTACTCGCACTGAATTAGCAGTTATGGTTGTTAGGGCTCTGGGTATTACAGTAGATCCAAAAGCGACCTTAACCTTCAATGATGCTAAGGATGTACCCGCATGGGCAGTACCTTATATTGCGGCAGCAGCAGAAGTGGGCATTGTGAATGGCATAGGACAAAATCGTTTCGCACCTAACCAGGTAGCGTCCCGGGCCGAAGCAGTAACAATCATTCTGAACCTGCTGGAGAAGCAAGGAAAGTAACTAAATCGGATGGTTTGAAAAAAGATTGCCTCAAGGTCATCGTTGATGACGGAGAGGCAATCTTTTTTTTCGTAGCTGGGTAGTGTGAGGGAGGAAGCGATACGGTGGTGTGGCGGAAAAGAGAGGCAAAAGTGCCTCAGAAATGAGCGAATGCAGCGGATTGGCGTGAAAGAGAGGCAAAAGTGCCTTTGATCTGAGTAAATGAGGCGGATGGGTGTGAAAGAGAGGCAAAAGTGCCTCAGAAATGAGCGAATACGGCGGATGGGCGTGAAAGAGAGGCAAAAATGCCTTTGATTGGAGTGAATGAGGCGGAGTGGCGTAAAAGAGAGGCAAAAGTGCCTTTGATTTGAGCGAATACGGCGGAGTTGCAGTAAAGAGAGGCAAAAGTGCCTCAGAAATGAGCGAATGCGGTGGATTGGCATGAAAGAGAGGCAAAAGTGCCTCTGAAATGAGCGATTGCGGCGGATTAGCGTGAAAGAGAGGCAAAAGTGCCTTTGAAATGAGTGAATTCGGAGGAGTGTTGCGAAAGAGAGGCAAAAGTGCCTCAGAAATGAGCGAATGCGGTGGATGGGCGTGAAAGAGAGGCAAAAGTGCCTTTGAAATGAGTGAATGCGGCGGAGTGGCGGAGATAAGAGGCAAAAGAGACCACGCTCCTTCATCCTCTTTATATTTTCAACCAACATATGTTTAACGACCCACTCA
This sequence comes from Paenibacillus sp. FSL P2-0121, assembly GCF_037975345.1. Classification (NCBI taxonomy): domain Bacteria; kingdom Bacillati; phylum Bacillota; class Bacilli; order Caryophanales; family Paenibacillaceae; genus Paenibacillus; species Paenibacillus sp. FSL P2-0121. Next base: position 959,816 of record NZ_CP150245.1, read on the forward strand.
TTGCCAGGATATCGAGCCCTGATAGCACGATAATCTTTAATTTATCCAGCATATCTTTAATTTTGCGGCTATTTGTAAGGAAAGATCTGGGTTAGATTAGGGTGGACTAATCAAAGTAAGGCAGGAGGGTTGCCGACAAAATTGAATGCGCTTGCACGATCGGGGTTGAATACAGAATGTGCTTGCACGAATGTGGTTGGATACAGAATCTGTAGGCAGAAGAGAGTAGAAGTAGAAGAAGAAGAAGTAGAAGTAGAAGTAGAAGTAGAAGAGGGTAGGAGCAGCAGAGGGACGGGACAACAGAAGTAATCTACTTGCTGTTCGGCGACATAGTGAGACACATTACGCTTCATGGATGAGAGTAACCGAAACAACTACAGGACGAGGAGAGTGGAAAATGAACCTTCACACCGGTAAAAAGGCGCGTCGTAAGCTGACATCAGCTGTTCTGGCGGCAGCTTTGCTAGTTTCAGGACTTCCCCTAACGGCTTACGCCGGCGATACGTGGCCTTTTACAGGAGACAGTGCGCCGGGTGCCAATCAGCCTAATGTACATGGATATACGAGCAGCCATATTGCGAACTGGAGTCCGGCAACCGATCCGGATGCAGAGCTGTTGAGATCGCGGGTGCCGCTGCAGAAGCGGAATGCCCCATTTGCTGCAACCCAAGCTAACCCAGCGCTTAGCGCAGATACACAGATGATCAACGTTGCTGGCGACTACGGGAATGCTTTTATTGAGAACGCGCCGTATACGAACAAGTTTGCGCAGTATCATTTTAACTTTTGGCAATATATCGATTACTACTCCTACTGGCATGGTACAGCGACTGCGTATACCCCGCCGGAATATTATGATGAATTGGCCCAGAAGGACTGGCAGCAAAAATGGTTCGAATTCGGCATGCTGAACATCCCGAACCCTACCTACACCGATGCAGCGCATAAGAACGGCGTGTTGTCATTGGCGGGGATCTTTTTTTCCAATAATGACCGTGGACAGCAGACGTACAAACAAATGATAGTTAAAGATGAGAATGGTAATTTTCCGGTGGCGGATAAACTGATCGAGATGGCCGGGTATTTCGGGTTTGACGGTTATTTTGTAAATCAGGAAGAGATGAATCCGAATGTAGCGACCCAGGATATCCCCGATTACATCGCGTTTATGAAGGTGCTGCAAGAGGGCGGCCTGTATGTACAGTGGTACGACTCGCTGAACACCAATACCGGTGCTAATACGTTCGCCCGGACGATTAATGATACCAATATCTCCTTTTTAGTGGATAAAAGCACCAAGGAACCCGTCTCCAATTCGTTTTTCTTCGACTACGGGGCTGGCAATACACAGATTACCAACGCGGCTAGTTACTTAAGCAATCTGAATGCCAGTCTGGGAACAAGCTACAACTTGTTTGAGGTTGGTTTTGCAGGGCTGGAAGCAGGCCGTGACCGGTTCAAGTCCGTTAACGGAACAGCGTTGATGAACAAGCTGGACAGCAATGGCTTGCCACGGCTCAGCTTGGCTACACTCGGTGCGGACTTTGTTCATGCCGGTCTGGATGAGGACATGAACCTGTCTTACCCGGTCTCGCACAGATCCGAAAATGACTACCAATGGATGACAAAACTGCGTGAGCAGCTATGGTGGTCAGGCCCGAACGTGGACCCTAAGAATACGGTCAAATCGGCAACCAATACCGTTGCCGATGTTTATGCCGACAACCGTTACTGGCCGGGAATCTCGTCCGTCATTGCGGAGCGTTCGGTGATTAAGGACAAGAACTTTTACACCAATTTTAACACTGGACAGGGCTTGTCCTATTCCGTGAACGGTGAAGTATCGAACCCGGATGAGTGGTCTAATATGAGCCTGCAGGATATTCCAGTGACTTGGCAGTGGTGGCAGGATACTGCTGGCAATAAGCTTACTGTAGATTTTGATTATGGACCGGAGTACAACCTTGCGAGTACAAACCGTTACAACTATGAGCAGATCGGTGCGTATAACGGTGGCAGTTCACTGGTGGTGAACGGCAATCTGAATGCGAAGAACTTCTTGCGTCTGTACAAAACAGAGCTGGAGGTCAATGGCAACTCCAAGCTGTCGATCAGCTTCAACAAGCCATCTGCCACAGATGCTTCGGCGATGGCAGTAGGACTCATCCTGGCTGATGATCCGAATACCGTCGTAGAGGTCGCTGTTCCAAACAGTGGTCAGCACTCGGACGGTTGGTTGACAAAGGAGCTGGACCTCAGTGCATACGCGGGTCATAATATTGCAGCCCTTGGACTGGTCTTCGATCCCGGGCAAGGAACAGCGTCCACCTACCAGATGAACGTCGGACAGCTGCGCGTTTATGACGGGTCTGCCGTAAAGCCCGCAGCTCCTGCGGAATTAGCAGTTGCGGAAGCTTTTACAGATACAGGTGAGATGGTTGTGAAGTGGAAGCTAGATCCCGATTACACTAAGATCAAGCAATATAATGTGTACGTGAATGATGTATTTATGGGCGGCAAATACGATGAGGTGTTCTACCTGAAGCATCTCCCGGTGAAATCCGGAACCCTTAAAGTGGTTGCAGTGGGTGCGGATGGAGTGGAGGGTGAAGTGGCAACGCTGGCTTTTGATCTGGATGCGGCGGTTTCCGGAGTGAAGGTGGATTCAAGCGCGGACGGGGAGTTGACAGTGAACTGGACGAACTCCGCCCAAGCTTCCGGTGACATTACCGTTCGAGTGCAGTCTTTGAATTGGATTACGACATCCGAACCGGTGTCACAGCAAGTGGTTGTCCCGGCAGGTGCAAGCACTGCGCTGTTCACGGGGATGCCGGTAAACGGCGATGATTACATTGTCACCGTTACCGCAGGCAACACTGATCCCGTCTCGGTTAGCGGCCGGTTCATCGACACGGTCGCGGAACCTTACGCGGAAGAATGGTCCTGGACGGACGGTAAGCTGAATCTGCCGATGCCGAATACCAGAGACTGGCGGTATATGTATGTGTATGAGGATGGGAATGCAAAATCTTTTGCCACAACGTATAGCTCTGGCAATAAGCCGATGATTATCCGTGGACGGACAACTAAGGCGAGCTTAAGCTTCACCTCGTTGGCAAAAGTTGTGCATGTGGTGATGGAGGATTATGCAGGCAACCGCTCCAAACCTGTCTATCTGAAAGGAAGCTATCCCGTTCTCTTTGATGCTAATGGGGGTGAACCAGCAAATACTGTGGCCGAGGCTGTGTATGGCACTTTGCTGATGGAGCCTACAGGCATTGCCAGAGAGGGTTATGACCTGGAAGGCTGGTACATTGGAGAAGGAGAAGATGCGCGAAGATGGAATTTTGCCGAAGATCTAATAACCGGTGAGCTGAACTTGCAGGCGAAGTGGGCCTTGCAAGCTCCAAAGGTGCAGATCGTAGGGGAAGGTTCCTTCCGTGAAAATACGTCCGCGACACTAACGGCAGTTGCCACTGGCGCTGGGCAGCTGACTTATGCCTGGTATGCGGACACAGGCAGCGGTTATGGAGATGCGTTGGGAGTGTCCGCCTCCTATACTATCCCTGCTTTGACTACCGGGATGGATGGCAATAAGTACAAGGTCATCGTCACCAATGAATCTGGTGACAGCAGTGAAGCAGAGTACACAATTAACTTAACTCCGGCTGAAGCACCATGGGAAGCGCCTGATTTCATAACCGATCTTCCTTCTGCACTTGATGTCATTACTGGTGAAGAAGTGAAGCTGTTCGTACAGATCCGCGGGGATGTGGAATCGGTTCGCTGGGAGACGAAGGCAGCAACCGCAGAGGAATGGACTGTGGCGGAGAGCGTGACTTCGGCGGTATACGCATTTACTGCTTCTGAAGCAGACAGCGGTATGCAGTTCCGTGTGGTTCTGACTGGAAAAGAGGGAACGGAGCCTTCAACAAGAACCGGTAATGAACTTACGGTGACAGTACATCCGGCACCCGATGCGCCAATTATCACCTCTAATAGTGTAGATAAGAATCCGGCAGTTGTAGGTGATAAGGTGTCTTTTGCCGTAGTAGCTTCTGCAGTTTATGGCGAGTTAAGCTACCAATGGTTGAAAGACGGGCAGGCCATTGAAGGTGCTGTGGAGCGTAATTATACGATTCCTTCTGCAAAAGAAACAGACAGCGGCGAGTACACGGCCGTAGTCACCAACACCAAAATACTGAATGGTCACCCTTATACGGCTGTTCAAAAGAGCGGAATTATTAATTTCAAGGTCCACAATACTCCTGTATCTACACCGCAGCCGACATCGGCTCCAGGGACAGGTACGGGAACTGGTGGGATGACTCCGGCAGCGACAGCAACGCCGCTTCCAAGTCCTACTAGCACAACTTTGACAGTTCCAGCAAGTGCACTCAGTACATCTACTGAGAACGGCAAAGTGACGGTAAAGGTGCCGGCAGGCGTTACAGCTATCGAGCTGCCTGTGAATGCAGGTGAATTGCTCGGGATCCATCAACTTGAATTGGCTGCCTCGGGAACCACACTTGGTATTGCGCCGGAATTGCTGGTGCAATTGAAGGCTCTGCTTAATGAAGCCCAAGCTTCAGGCGGCAAGATTCTGGTGAAGCTCAGCCCGGAGACTTTGAACATGAGCACACTGAAAGCAGAGCGTGGGGTGGTCTTGCGGGGTACGGGTATGACGTTTGATCTGAGCATCATCGCGGGGAATGGCACATCTAGCCGTCTTCCAAGCTTCAGCAAACCAGTAACCTTACAATGGAATGCAACAAATACGGATTATAATACTAATTTGCTTGGTTTATATGCTATTGCTGAAGGAGGTTCGCTTACCTATCTCGGCGGAGTGTACGCGAATGGCTTCCTGCAAGGGGAGTTTAGCGGAACAGGCAGGCTGGCTGTGCTGGAGTACAATAAATCCTTCGCTGATGTTCCGTCTACTCACTGGGCTGCGGACACTATCCGCCAGCTGGCGGCTAAACATCTGGTACAAGGCACTTCCGAAAATGGATTTGAACCCGCCCGCAGGATTACAAGAGCGGAATTTGTGAAGCTGCTGGCTGGCGTGCTGGGACTGCAAGATCAGGCGGAATTGAAATTTAGTGATGTGCCTTCTGGTGTCTGGTATGAGCAGGACCTGGCGCGTCTGGTCCGGGCAGGTATTGTAGGCGGACGCACTGCTGAGCACTTCGATCCGAGTGCGAACATCAGCCGCCAGGAGATTGTCACTATGCTAATGCGTGCCTATGTACTGGAGCATGGAGCGCTTCAGTCATCGGCCCCGGCAACATTCACCGATTCCGGTGAGGTAGCAGCCTGGGCGGCAGACAGCGTGAATGCTGCTTCATCACTGGGTCTGGTGAATGGCCGCACGGACGGGAAGTTTGTTCCCGGTGGCTTGGCGACCCGTGCCGAGGCTGCGCAGTTCATCTTGAATTACATCCGGTAGATTATATAGCCTCACCACGGTCTGCCCAAGGAGCCCTTTGCTCCATGGGCAGACTGTCTTTGCTTGGCGGAGGATTGCAAGCTTTTACCAGCCACAGGCAGGAAGCACCTCATGCTATACTTTATTCATAATGACAAGCAGCGAAGCTTAGTCTTCCCCCTGCTGTAGGAGGTTGCTGATGTTTCCGGGGAAATTGTACAGAAAGTATCTGAAGAATAATCTGTTTATGAAAATCATCCTGCTCTTCTCAGTCATTGCCGTGGTCACCATTATCACCTTCTCCTACCTGATGTTCTTGCTCATGTCTCAGGCTGTAGTGCAGCGGCAGATGGAGATTCAGAAACGTACCGTGGAGAGCATCAACAGCTATATTGAGCAGAAATATGACTCTGTACAGTCTATGATGCGGGACGTGTACCGGGACACGGAGCTGACTGCTAATACGTCGTATTTGCTGGAGCATCCGTATGAAGATTACGTGAGGTACCGGCTGGACCGCTATTTCAACGAAAGTAATGCTACGACGGATACCGTGCAGTTTTTTCGCAATCAAGTTGAAGATGATCCTGATATCCGCAGTTTAATGCTCTACAGTGCAGCTGAGCAGCAGTTGTATGTCTATAACGACCAAGGCAAATTTCAGATTATTTCCACTAATGCAGCCCACTCTTTTGTACCGGATGCGCTGTATCTGGAGGAGGAAGGCAGTGTCACCGCTCCAAACACTTGGGTCAGTCAGGCGATCTCATCTCCGGAGGGGCCGATGTTTACGGTTCGTACCCCGGTCAATAACAAGATATCACTGCGCAACATTGGTCAGCTTCTAGTCTATTTTGATGCCAGCGAGGTCTGGGGGAGTATGGGCAATTATAAGGATGACTTCAAGGGAAAGATTCTGGTGCTGGCAGCGGATGGGGATGTGTTATTTGATACCTCGGGCACCTATTATGGAAAGCGCTATCCTTATCCCGAGCAGATGAATTCTGCTTATACAGATGGTGAAGAAGTCGGCGGGATGATCATTACTAAGCAGACTCACACCCAAGGCGGATTTACTGTGTTGAGTGCTGTACCTAAGCAGGAATTAGCCGCCACCTATAGGGGATTGCGGAACATGATCTTCATTATCTGCTTGATCTGCCTGTTGTTTGCGATTATTACGCCCACTTTATTTATCAATAATTTTGCCAGACGGACTCATAAAATTATCAAGTTCACCCGCAAAGTGAAAAACGGTGACCTGGATGCCCGGATTACCGATGTCAGAGAAGACGAGCTGGGGCAGATCTCCAAGAGCTTCAACGATATGCTGAATGAGCTGAATCTTCATATAGACCGTGTGTTCAAGGCTGAAATCAAGCAAAAACATACCGAAATCGCCGCGCTTGAAGCCAGGGTAAACCCACATTTTCTCTACAATACCTTGGAGGTGATCCGGATGAGGGCAATCTCTCAAGGAGCTTCAGATGTCGGGGAGATGATCTACAGCTTGTCGGTGTTGTTCAAAAGCTATGTTCACCAGAAACCCAAGCATACGATGAAGGATGAACTAGAGGCCTGCCGTTTATATCTGGAGCTGTTCCGCATCCGTTATAAGGATAAATTCTCTTATACAATGGAATGCGGGAAAGAGCTTACCGGAAGAGTTGTACTCAAAATGTCGCTGCAGCCTATCATTGAAAACTACATTCTACATGGGATGCGCGTGGACAAGAATGATAATCACATCAGTGTGGCTGTGGCCAAGGATGGCCAATATTTGCGTGCGGTAGTTACAGACAATGGGCGGGGGATTGCGCCGGACAGATTGGTCCAGCTCAAAGAAGGTCTTTTGCAGCCAGATGAACAATCGGAATCATTCGGCCTGCGCAGTATTCATGAACGTTTGAAGCTGCTTTATGGCAGTGAGTATGGCATTGAATTACAAAGCGAAGCGGGTACCGGCACAACCGTGACTGTGTATTTTCCCGATCTGGGAGAGGATGATCCAAACCATGTATAAAATTTTCATTGTGGACGACGAGCCTTTTATTATCGAAGGATTATATGACATTGTGGATTGGGCAGCACTGGGGATGGAGATTGTCGGCCACGCCGAGAACGGACAGGAAGCGCTAGAGTCGTTGCGGTTTGTTCCAGCGGATATTCTGATTACGGATATTTCCATGCCGCTGATGAACGGGCTGGATCTGATCCGGGCCGTACGGGAGATTCAGCCGGAGATCAAAGTTGTTATCCTCAGCGGCTATGATGAGTTCGGTTATCTTAAGGAAGGAATGGCGCTCGGCATTGAAAATTATCTGCTCAAGCCTATTAATTTGCAAGAGTTCCGGGCAACATTAGTGACTGCCGCCGAGAAGCTGGGTGTCTCCCGTCAAGAGAGTCAATTCAATGCGCATAGTATTTCCATTCTGCGCGATAATGTGATGTACCGCTGGCTGCGGTGCCAGATTGGGCCTAAGGAATTCAGTGAACGGACTGATTTTCTGGGACTTAGACTAGATAAGCCGCTGGTGCAGGTAGCCCTGCTTCGCCCTGAACAGGACGCTGCCGAGCTATTTCAGGCGGTGGAAGAGGTTGTAGGCGGTAACCCGTCTTTGATTGCATTCCGGGATATGGATGGAGATACCGTGCTGCTGCATCTGCTTAGTGAGTATCAGCAGGGTAAAGAAGCGGTGGAAAGGCTTCATGCGCAGCTGCTGTTATCCCTAACTGGCGGTCCGCCAATGCGTCTGTCCGTAGGAACGGTGGAGGAGATGGAGGAGGCGGCGGCTCAGAGTTATGCCCATGCAAAGATGACTCAGGAATATTTCATGCTGTTTCCAGAGCGGAATTTGCTGCATTATGAGGAAGTTCAGGACAGGCATGAGGTTGCCGTCCAAGGCATGCCGCTGAATTGGGAAGATGATCTCAAGCTGATTATGGCGAAGGATAAGGAAGCGCTGCTGGTGCGGATCCAGGATCATTTTGAGCAGCTGCGGCGGATGGAGGGGATTACACCTGTGCTGCTGCAAGGCATTGCCATGGAATGGTTGATCCGCTTCAAGATGCAGCTGCAGGAGATTCGTCATGTGGAAGAACCGGAGCTTTTCGCAGACGGTTTTGGCCTCATTCGCTCTACAGTTTCCATAAATGAACTGACTCAGATTATTCAGGAAGCCGCTACCATTACGGTAGACGCCTTAGTTCGGGACGTAAAGAGTCCAGTCGTGCAGCAGGTGCTGAATTATATCCATGAGTCCTACAATGAAGATGTGTCACTGAAGACCCTCGGTGCCCAATACCATATTCACCCGGTGTATTTGGGACAGCTGTTCCATAAAGAGGTGAATGAGTCATTCACCGAATATATCAATAAATACCGGATTGAGAAGGCGAAGGAGCTGCTGCGGAATACCTCACTTAAAGTTCATGAAATCGCTCTCAAAGTAGGCTATTGGGAGACCGGCTATTTTTACAAACAATTTAAGAAGCATGTCGGGATATCTCCTACGGAGTACAAAGGGCTTGTCTAGCGGACCGCCGCTGCAAGCTTTTTCTTTATTTTCTACATGATTTATTTAGTTTAGCTTCTGTTTGAAAATGCTTTCATAAATTACAGTAAAGATAGTCCTTGAAGGAGAAAGCTGCTGGTTTAATTCCGGATTAGGCCAGCGATCTTGAGGTAAACAAAGGGGAGGTTATACAGGAATGGGCAACAACAAAAGAAAAAGGTTTTCCCTGTTACTGACATCACTTATGGCATTCTCGCTTGCGCTCAGCGCATGTGGCGGCGATTCAAACAACGCGGCAACTAACAGTTCAGGAGCGGGCGGCGACGGTGCATCATCCGAGAAACCAGTCGAACTGATCTGGTACACGATCGGCGGACCGCAGAAGGATCTGGACCGTGTCGTGGAAGAAGTCAATAAGTACACTAAAGAGAAGATAAATGTCACCCTGAAGATGAATATGATTGATTTTGGTGATTATACACAAAAAATGCAGGTCAAAGTAGCCGCTGGCGAACCCATGGACATTCTCTTTACGTGCTCCTGGGCGTTCGATTATGTGCAAAATGCCCGCAAAGGCGCTTTTATGGAATTGGACAGCCTGCTTAATGAATATGGAAAAGGCATCGTAGACACGATTGATCCGGCGTTCCTGGAAGGCTCCAAGGTAGATGGACATAATTATGCCGTACCTGCCAACAAAGAGCTTCCGGCGCAAGAAGTTTGGCGCTTTAATAAAGAGCTGCTCGACAAATATAACCTCGACATTTCCGGGGTGAACACAATGGAAAGCATTGAACCACTGCTGAAGACGATCAAAGAGAATGAACCGGGCATCACGCCTTACGCTATGGTGAAGGATTTCATGCCAGTGCTGCCGTTCGACTACATCATTGAAAAGATGCCAATGGCTGTTTATATGGACACGAAGGATTACAAGATCGTGAATATTCTGGAAACACCAGAACTCAAAAGCACTCTTGAAACCGTTCGCAAATATTACAAGGCAGGTTATATCTCGCCGGAAGTAGCAACTACAACTTCGGTGGATGATCTCTACAAATCTTCCAACTGGTTCATGGATCGTGCAGCTACCCAGCCGATGGCGGACAATCTGTGGTCGGCAAGCTACGGCTATCCTGTAGTTTCTACGCCAGCTGGCAAACCTTACATCTACAACTGGTCCGTTATGGGTTCGATGCAAGCTATCTCGGCTAACTCCGCATATCCGGAGAAAGCGATGGAGTTCCTGAACCTGCTCAACACCGATCCGGTGCTGCGCAATATGATTGACTCCGGAATCGAAGGCGTGCACTACGAGAAGACTGGTGAGAATTCCATGAAGAACCTGGATGAATCCAAGAACTATGACATGCCAACCTTCTCGCTGGGCAATATCATGATCAACTATTTGAACGAGGGTGACCCTGAGAACAAATGGGAAGAGTTCAAAAAGTTTAATGAATCCGGTGTAAATGCACCGCTGCTTGGTTTTAACTTCGACACTTCCAAGGTGACTACTGAAATCGCTGCGGTTCAGAACGTAAAAGAAGAATACTGGTCACCACTGATGACTGGAACCGTTGATCCTGACGAGTATCTACCGAAAGCTATTGAGAAATTCAAGGCAGCTGGTTTGGACAAAATTATCGCTGAAGCGCAATCGCAAATTGATGCCTGGAAAGCGTCCAACAACAAGTAAAACATCAACGTAAGAGAAGATCGGGGCAGGGGCGTGGCCTCTGACCCGGTCTTTTTTTGAAATATAAGGACATACAGGAGGGATCTAAGTGTGAAGACAATCAGCGGATTTATAAAAAATATTATGAATAACAAGATTATGCTGCTCATGGTTTTACCAGGTGCGCTTTGGTTTCTCTTTTTCTCTTACCTGCCGATGATAGGGACGATTATTGCTTTCAAGGAATACCGCTTTAGCCGCGACGGCTTCTGGGCGAGTATTATCAACAGCAAATGGGTGGGGCTAGACAACTTCAAGTTTTTGTTTACCACCAATGACGCGTACATCATTACCCGCAACACCTTGCTCTACAATGGAGCGTTTATCCTGCTTGGCTTGATCTTGTCGGTTCTGATGGCGATTGTGCTGTCCGAGATTGTGAACAAGAAGCTGGCCAAAGTGTATCAGACCGGCATGTTCCTGCCCTACTTCCTGTCATGGGTCGTTGTCGGCTATTTTGCATTTAGTTTCCTGAGCTCCGAACGCGGGATGCTGAACCAGATCATGGGCTTTTTTGGCGCAGAGTCAATTCAGTGGTACTCGGAAAAAGCCTACTGGCCGTTCATCCTGATCCTAGTCTATCTGTGGAAAGCAGTTGGTTACAACAGCGTAGTTTATCTCGCAGCTATTATGGGGATCGACAAGTCGCTGTATGAAGCGGCGATGATCGACGGAGCTAGTAAGTTCCAACAGATTCGCAATATTACACTGCCGTTGCTGAGTCCAATTATCACGATCATGACCCTGCTGGCCATCGGTAAAATCTTCTACGCCGACTTCGGTCTCTTTTACCAGGTGCCTCGTAATTCCGGTACGCTCTACAGTGTCACGAATGTTATTGATACCTATGTCTATCAAGGCCTCAAAACAACGGGTGAGATTGGTATGAGCACTGCCGCAGGTCTGTATCAATCGGTTGTCGGCTTTACGCTAGTGATGACCTCTAACTATATTGTCCGCAAATACAACAAGGATAGCGCTTTGTTCTAGAACCTCATGAAAGGAGTGGGCCATATGTCTTCCATTACTAAGACTAAAAAAGAACGTGATTTCCACCATCTCTCGACGCCCTGGAATATCACTTTTAATCTGATAGCCGGCATCTTTGCGTTTCTGTGCGTGTTTCCGTTTCTGTTCGTCGTGATCATCTCCTTCACCGATGAGGTGGCGCTGGCGCGGGATGGCTATAAGCTGATTCCGGCAAAATGGAGTCTCGGCGCATACCGTTATGTGTTTGAATCCGGAGATATGCTGCTGCGTTCTTATGGTGTGACGATTTTTGTAACGGTGATAGGGACGATTATCAGCCTTTTGTTTATCGCTTTTTATGCGTATGCCATTTCCCGGAAAAGCTTCCGTTACCGCAATTTTTTCTCGTTCTTCGCGTTTTTTACCATGCTGTTCAACGGTGGACTTGTGCCGACTTATATTATCGTTACGCAGTTTCTAAGCCTGAAGGATACGATCTGGGCGCTGATTTTGCCGCTGGCGGTGAATGCTTTTTACATTATGATTCTGCGCACCTTCTACAGCACGAGTGTGCCTGATGCCATTATCGAATCCGGCAAAATCGACGGGGCGGGCGAGTTCCGTATCTTCCTGAAATTGGTGTTGCCTTTATCACTGCCCGGTCTGGCTACGATTGCTTTGTTCAGCACCCTCGGCTATTGGAATGACTGGTTCAATGCGCTGCTGTACATCGACAACCCGAATTTAGTCCCGCTGCAATCGATGCTGATGCGGATCGAGACCAGTATGCAGTTTATTTTGCAGAACTCCCAGAACAGTTCGCTCAGTCTGGAAGCTCTTCGCTCCATGCCGCAGGATACATCGCGGATGGCGATGGTCGTGCTGGCGACAGGACCGATTATTTTTGCCTATCCGTTCTTCCAGCGTTATTTCATTCAAGGTCTTACCGTAGGGGCTGTTAAGGAATGAGTTATACAAACCCGAATTTACCTGCTGAAGAACGGGCGGAGCATCTGCTCGGACTGATGACTTTGGAAGAGAAGGCCGGTCAGCTGATTCAGCCTTTTGGCTGGCAGGCCTATGAACATAGAGACGGTAAGATGACCTTGACAGAAAGCTTCAAGGAGAAGGTTGCCGGGGGCGGCGTTGGTTCGCTTTACGGGATGTTGCGCGCTGACCCGTGGACCGGTGTGACGCTGGCTACTGGCCTGTCTCCGCGTGAAGGTGCGGAAGCGGTGAATACGCTCCAGCGGTATGTGCTGGAGCATTCGCGGCTGGGCATTCCGGTATTGATCGGCGAGGAATGCTCGCATGGCCACATGGCGATCGGGGCCACCGTATTCCCGGTGCCCCTGTCGCTCGGCAGCTCCTGGAATGTGGAGCTGTATCGTGAGGTCTGCCGCGCCGTAGCGCTGGAGACACGCAGTCAGGGCGGCGCGGTTACGTATTCGCCGGTGCTGGATGTGGTGCGCGATCCCCGCTGGGGCCGCACCGAGGAGTGCTTCGGCGAGGACGCTTACCTGATCAGCGAGATGGCGGTTGCGGCTGTTGAAGGTCTGCAGGGGGAATCCTTGCAGAGCGGCGGCAGCGTGGGGGCTACGCTGAAGCATTTTGTGGGATACGGTAGCTCAGAAGGCGGCCGGAATGCCGGGCCTGTGCACATGGGCTGGCGTGAACTGCTGGAAGTGGATCTGCTGCCCTTCAAAAAAGCGGTCGAAGCGGGTGCAGTCTCCATTATGCCTGCTTATAACGAAATAGACGGCGTGCCTTGCACGACAAATACAGAGCTACTAGAGGATATACTCCGCGAAGCATGGGGGTTTGAGGGTCTAATCATTACCGACTGCGGAGCTATAGAGATGCTGGCCTCTGGCCATGATGTGGCTGAAGATGGCATGGATGCAGCAGTGCAGTCACTGGAAGCCGGCATCGACATGGAGATGTCCGGGGAAATGTACGGCAAATACCTGGTGGATGCCGTTCGTGAAGGCAAGCTGGACCCGGCACTGCTGGATCGGGCGGTCCGCCGTGTGTTGACGCTCAAGTTCAGGCTGGGCCTGTTCGAGCAGCCATTCGCTGATCCCGATGCGGCTGAACGCGTCATCGGCAGCAAAGCGCATCAAGAGCTGGCCCGGCAAGTGGCGGGCGAGAGCATCATCCTGCTGAAAAATGAAGCAGGTGTGCTGCCATTGTCCAAGACCGCCGGCACGATCGCCGTCATTGGCCCTAACGCCGATGCCGGGTATAACCAGCTCGGCGATTATACCTCACCGCAGCCTCCGGCTAAGGTAGCGACCGTGCTCAGCGGCATCCGCAGCAAGCTGGCTGCAGAGCCGGAGCGGGTGCTCTATGCACCGGGCTGCCGGATCAAAGGCGATTCGCGCGAAGGTTTTGAAGCCGCGCTCGCTTGTGCAGAGCAGGCTGATACCGTTGTTATGGTCGTCGGCGGCTCCAGTGCACGCGATTTCGGGGAAGGCAGTATCGATCTCAAGACAGGCGCGTCCAAGGTGACGGAGAATGCCTGGAATGATATGGACTGCGGCGAAGGCATTGACCGGGTGTCATTGACCCTGTCGGGAGTGCAGCTGGAACTGATCCAGCAGGTTCATCAGCTCGGCAAACCTGTGATCGTTGTTTATATTAACGGCCGTCCGGTGAGTGAGCCTTGGATTGACGAGCATGTACATGCCATTCTGGAAGCCTGGTATCCAGGCCAAGAAGGCGGGCACGCTGTTGCGGATATCCTGTTCGGCGATGTGAACCCGTCCGGGAAGCTGACTGTATCCGTGCCGAAGCATGTGGGCCAGCTCCCGGTCTATTACAACGGTAAACGTTCCCGTGGCAAAAGATATCTGGAGGCCGATTCCCAGCCTCAATATCCGTTCGGCTTCGGGCTTAGCTACACTGAATTTACGTACTCCGGGTTGAAGGTGGAGCCGGAAGTAATTGCGGCTGGGGAGACGGCTACAGTTTCCGTGGACGTTCAGAATACAGGAGACCGTGAGGGCGCAGAGGTGGTGCAACTGTATATTTCCGATGTCGCCAGTAAGGTCACCCGTCCTGCCAGGGAATTGAAGGCTTTTGACAAAATCAAGTTGGCTCCGGGTGAGAAGCAAACCGTGTTGTTCACGGTAGGGTCGGAGCAATTGCAATATATCGGACCGGATTTAAGACCTGTTGTAGAGCCAGGAGCGTTTAAAGTGCTGGTGGGTAAGCATGTAAATGATACACTGAGCACCGATTTGACGGTGAGGGGGTAAAGACATGGAACGCATTAAACGCTTCATCCGCGAGCTCTCCGAGCAGCAATGGCTAGAGGTGCAGGAATTGCGCGATTGGGAGATTCTGTCCTCGGTGTATCAATTGCCGGGACAGTATGACAAGCTGCAGCCTTATAAGGACGGCAGCAATTATGATCTGTTCCCGAGTGTGCAAGGAACGACCTATTTCTTCCGCCGTACTTTGGAGATTCCGGCTAACTGGCTGCCGGGCCACATCGGGCTGATTTTTGCTTCAGGTGGGGAAGGGCTGCTGCGGGTGAACGGTGAATCGCGGCAAGGACTTGACCGCAATCATACCTTTGTGACCCTGACAGGTGATCCATCTGGCCGTCCGTTGGACCTGGAAATCGAACTCTTCGATCCGGTCCCCGAGCCGGTGGACCCATTAAATCAACAGGCGGTGATCCAGCCGCCGATTCGGATGATCCACAGCCAGCTGGTGCTGGTGAATAGACCTGTGCAGAGTCTAATGTACACGGCAGTAGTGATTCGCGATTCGGCAATTCTGCTGCCTGAGCAGGACCAGCGCCGTAACCGGATGCTGGAAGCTTTGTATGTGGCAATGGATGAATTCGTTGGCCTTACCACGCAGGAGATCCGCGAGGGTGGTGAGATTACGCGAATCGAGCAGAAGCTGCGGGGCAGAGTCGGGGAGATCGGCGGTCATGCCGAAGGAACAATCCACATGGTGGGCCAGTCCCATATCGATATTGCCTGGCTGTGGCCTGCGCGCGAGACCGTGCGCAAGACGAGCCGGACGTTCTCGACGGTGAATGCCCTGATGGACGAATATCCTGACTATCAATATGCGCAGAGCCAGCCGCTGCTGTTCGAATATTTGAAAGACAATGACCCGGTACTCTATGAGAAGGTCAAGGCACGCATCCGTGAAGGACGCTGGGAACTGGTCGGTGGGATGTGGATCGAACCGGATCTGAACATTCCGAGCGGAGAATCGTTGATGCGGCAAATGCTATATGGTCAACGCTTTTATCTCGAAGAGTTCGGGCGCACCTCGCAGATTGAGTGGCTGCCGGATACCTTCGGCTACTGCGCTTCTCTGCCGCAGATTCTGCAGCATGGTGGCATCAAATATTTTATGACCACCAAGTTGGGCTGGAATGACACCAATGTCTTCCCTTACGATCTGTTCCGTTGGGTCGGCATTGACGGCACGCCGATGTTGTCTTACCTGAATCATGGGGTCAATGAGAATACGCTGCCCAAAGATGTGCATGAACACTATCAGTCCTTCCGCGAAAAAGATAAACATAATGAGCAGATGCTGCTCTATGGGCATGGTGACGGCGGCGGCGGGGTCACCCGCGAGATGCTGGAATATATCCAGCGTGCCGAGCTAATGGTCGGCCAGCCGGAGAGTAAATACAGTAATGCCGCGGATTTCTTCGCGGGCATTACGCGCAGTCAGCCGCAGCTGCCGCAGTGGCGGGGCGATCTGTATCTGGAGCTGCACCGCGGCACCTACACCACGCACGGCCGCAACAAGCGGAACAACCGCAAGGCGGAAGTGTTGTACCGTGAAGCGGAGCTGTGGCAGACATTAGCTTCGCCGCAGCTGGACACGGAGCAACATGCCGTAGTTGCCGGGCAGCTGCATCAGGGCTGGAAGCTGATTTTGTTGAACCAGTTCCATGATATTATTCCGGGCTCGGCGATTACCGAAGCTTACGAGACCTCGGAGAAGGAATACGCAGAGGTATTTGAGCTTGGCCGTGATGCGCTTCAGCCGGGGCTTGCGGCATTGGCCGGGAACATTAACACGTCAGGCGAGGGTACACCTTACATTGTTTTTAATGGTTTGGGTTGGATGCGGGATGCCGTGGTCGAACTTGCCCTCAATGAAGAAGGAGTCGCTAGCGGAAACTTTGCGGTGTATGGCGAGGATAACGTACTGCTGGAAGCAGATGTCCTGACGGAGGAGACAGTAGTTTCTGGTGTCTCGGTTCTCGTTCCGGAGATTCCAGCCTTTGGTTACAAGACGATCTGGATTCGTGATCTGTCTCAGAACACATCCGTTGAAAATAATGCAGAATCTGCCGCTGCTGAACATAATCAAACAGCTATAGGAGTTGTTCCCTTCGGCGACCGTTGGGAGACGGACTATTATCGTATTACCTTTAACGAGCGGGGAGAAATCACCAGTCTTTTTGATAAAAAAGGAAACCGGGAGATCGTAAAATCCGGTGAGCCGGCGAACCGCTTCCACTTTTTCCACGACCGTCCGACGCTTTGGGATGCCTGGGACATTGACAACCGTTATGAAGCCCAACCCGCCGGGGAGGCTGAACTTATAGAAAAGGGAGTGATCCGCACTGGTGCGGTGCAGGATATTTTGCGCTTCCGCTGGAAGCTGGGCCAATCCGAGATTACTCAGGATATGATTCTACATCACCATAATCCCCGGATTGATTTCCAGACGCATGTAAGCTGGAACGAAGCCCATAAGCTGCTTAAGGTAGGGTTTCCGATTGATGTTGTCGCGGATAAGGCGACTTACGAGATTCCATTTGGTGCGCTGGAACGTCCGACCCACCGCAACACCAGCTGGGAGCAGGCGCAGTATGAGGTTTGCGGGCACCGTTTTGCCGATGTATCCGAACGTGGATATGGCGTCAGTCTGCTGAATGATTGTAAATACGGCTATGACATCCAAGGCAGTACCATTCGTTTGTCGCTCCTGCGCGCGCCGAAATGGCCGGATGTTACTGCGGATCTCGGCGAGCACGACTTCACCTATTCGCTATATCCGCACCGTGGGGATTGGCGGGAGGCTCATACTGTTCGTCGTGCAGCAGAGCTAAATCATGAGCTGTATACTTTTGCCGCTTCTTCAACACAGGGGCAGCTGCCACCAACAGGCTCATTTATTGGATTCTCGGGTGAGAATGTGGTGCTGGATACGATTAAGCCATCCGAGGACGGGCAGGGGACTGTTCTCCGTTTCTACGAATCCTCGGGAGGCCGCGAGCGGGTCCAGCTCAAATGGCAGCATCCAGTTCAGAGCGTCTACCTGTCCAATGCTCTGGAAGAGCAGCTGGAACAGATCGAACACACGGCTGACGGTGAATTGGAACTTCACTTTGCCCCTTACGAGATCAAAACAATCTACATCAGAAATTAAATAATCACATCACAGATGCAAAGGAGCATAACTCACTTGGAACAATTCCGATTACCCAAAATAGCAATGCCCCAGCTGCCGCTGCCGCAGGCTGTACAAGAAGTGCTTGCCGAAGCAGAGGAGAAGCTGGCACATCGCCCGAAGCTGTTGCAGCTGTTCAAGAACTGTTTTCCGAATACGCTGGAGACGACGACTAAACTGCTGGATGACGGAACCACCTTTGTGATTACCGGCGATATTCCGGCCTCCTGGCTGCGTGATTCAGTTGAGCAGGTAATTCAATACGTGCCTCTGGCCAAAAACGATCCCGATCTCCAGCGCATTATCGGCGGTCTTATCAAACGCCATATTCAGTATATTCATATCGATCCTTACGCCAATGCATTTAATGAGTCGGCCAATGACTGGCACTGGAACACTACGGATGTGACCGAGATGTCGCCATGGGTGTGGGAGCGTAAATTTGAGATTGATTCGTTATGTTTTGTTGTGCGCCTCGCTTATACCTACTGGAAAGAGACGGGCCTGACTGATTTCTTCGACGCTGGGTTCAAGTCGGCCATGCGCCAGATTTTCGATTTGTTCAAAAGAGAGCAGCGGCATTTCGAGCAGTCTCCGTACCGGTTCAGCCGCAATAACGGCATTCCGGAAGATTCTCTGCGCAATAGCGGTCTCGGCATGCCGGTGAACTATACCGGAATGATCTGGTCGGGCTTCCGGTCCAGCGATGATGCCTGTGATTTCCACTACAACATTCCTGGCAATATGTTCGCTGTTGTCGCGCTGCGCCAGATGCAGGAATTCGCGGAGTGGGTCTTCCGCGACCTAGAATTCCTAGCTGAACTTAAAGAGCTGGAATTTGAAGTGGATCATGGCATCAAGCTCTACGGCATTTATCGCCATCCGGAGTTTGGTCCGATTTATGCTTATGAGACCGACGGCTTCGGCAATTACTGCCTGATGGACGATGCGGGAACGCCCGGACTGATCTCCATTCCGTATCTGGGTTACGCTTCGGCGGATGATCCCATCTACCAGAACACCAGACGTTTCGCATTGAGCAAAGAAAATCCGTTCTATTATGAAGGCACAGCTGCCAAAGGGATCGGCAGCCCGCACACTCCGGAGAACTATATCTGGCATATGGCGTTGTCTATGCAGGGCATTACGGCTCAGACTGCCGAAGAGAAGCTGGAACTGATTGCGATGCTGGAAAGTACGGATGCCGGAACCGGATATATGCATGAAGGCTTCCATGTGGATGATCCTAGTGTATTTACCCGCAGCTGGTTTGCATGGTCGAACAGCTTGTTCTCGCAGCTTGTCTATCGGGCGATGAAGGAAGGTATTCTGTGAGCGGGGGCCGTATCATCCTGTTCGCGGACCCGTCTTTTCCCGGGTATACCGCAGCGGGCGGACTGACAGCGGAACAGGCACAGTCTATAGGAATACATCATACTGACCCTCCTGTTCATGCAGCACAGCTGGCCGAAACGCTGGACAGCGCCAAGGCCGGGGACTGCTTCGTTAGCTTCCATGCTCCATACTTCCCAAAGGAAGCTTGGCCTTCCATCGTCGCTTATTTGAGCAGAGGCGGCAGCTTGATCAGCATTGGCGGTGCCCCGTTTAAGCATCCAGTCCGCCTAGTCGCTGAAGAGTGGCGGGTCGAAGCTGAGCAGACTGCCTATCACCGCCAGCTGCATATCCATGAAGCGCTGCAGGTGAGCAGCGCAAATCGCATACAGCAGCATGTCGCGCTTAGAGACATTCCGCTCTTTGTAGGCGATGAGCAGCTGCTGGCCCTGTCGGATACCTGGAACCTGGTGCCGCATGTCACTAAAAGCAGTGACCTGCCGGAGCAGATGGGTTCCAGTGGACCCATGGACACGCGGATCTACCCGCTGCTTAAGGGCATTACCGCCGCCGGGCGGGAAGTTTCAGCTCCAGCTGTGCTGTGGGAGCATATCGGCGGGCCTTTTGCTGGTGGCCGTTGGATCTTCATCGGCCAACCGCTTACGCCTGATTTCTGGAATCAAGGCGGAACGGAAGCATTAACCCGCTGGGCAACTTTTGCCGCTCGGGGAGTAACAGAGCTGTGGCTGAAGCCTAACTATGCTTCTTATGAAGAAGGCGAGCGGCCGCTGCTGTTTTTGCAGGGTCAGCGGCTAAGCCGTAGCCAATCGTCACCGACATCAGCGCAGTGGACCCTGAACATCACTCTGAACAAAGACGGGGAGTCTATCCCATGTTTCACTCACGAGTGCAAGCTTGAGGTCAGTCGCGAGCTGAACTTCCTACGTGTACCGCTTGCTATAGAAATTCAACCTGGCCTGTATCATCTTTCTTGCCATGCTGTATCGGAAGAAGGCGAAGTGCGGATGTTGCGTCAAGGCTTTTGGGGATATGACGTGGGCCTGTTATCGCAGGGGGAACCGATTAAGGCTGGAAGAGATTATTTTATCAAAGACGGTCAGCCTTTACCTGTTGTCGGCATGACTTATATGACCTCTGACGTAGCGCGGAAGTTTCTATTCCTGCCAAATGCTGATGTCTGGGATCGGGATATGGCACAGATGCGGAAGGCAGGCATCAACTGGATTCGTACCGGCATCTGGACAGCCTACCGCAATATTATGCAGGTAGACGGTCATGCCTCGGAAGAAGTGCTGCGAGCGATTGATGCTTTTCTACTGACTGCGAAGCGGCATGAGCTGCAGGTAACCTTTACGTTCTTCTCCTTTACACCGGAGACTTGGGAAGGGACGAATCCTTATCTCGATCCGCGCAGTGTAGAAGCGCAAAAACGGTTCATCCGCTCCATCATCGCACGGCATCGCACGACAACCCATGTGGATTGGGATTTGATCAATGAACCGTCAATGTTCGATCCGCCGCGGATTTTCTCGGACGGACCGAGCTCGGCGCGAGATAAATATGAACACGCTGCTTTCTCTGCTTGGCTGGAAGAACGCCATGGTGATATAACTTTGCTGCAAGAGCGCTGGAATATGACGCCGCTGGAATTGCCGGATTTTGCGGCTGCACAACCTCCTGAGCGAGAAGAGATTAACTTTAGTGTGCAGGATATTCATTCCGGGAAGCGCGGCACACGTTGGCTCGACTACTGCCTGTTCTCCATGGACATGCACAACGTATGGGCAAGGGAGCTTAGCGGGACTATCAAGGAACTCTGCCCAGATCATTTAGTGACCGTAGGGCAGGATGAGGCTTTAGGTGCCCAACGGCCATCGCCGTTCTTTTATGAGCGCGATGTCGATTACACCACTGTTCACAGCTGGTGGTTGAATGACAATCTGCTCTGGGATGGAATTTTTGCCAAAACCCATCATAAACCGAACCTCATTCAGGAGACCGGCATCATGTACGTAGAGACGCCAGACGGACGGGCTAAACGCAGTGAGGAAGAATTGCGGGCCATGCTGGAGCGCAAATATGCCTATGCGTTTGCTTCTGGAGGTGCCGGGGCTGTGCAATGGATCTGGAACACGAACTTTTATATGGATAATGCCAATGAATCACAGATCGGTGCGCTGCGGGCCGATGGGACTGAGAAGCCGGAAGCGGATGTGTCTTATGATTTTGGGCGGTTCATCGGCGAAGCCGGGGGATTATTTGACGGGCGGAAGCTGGAAGAGATTGCCGTGGTTTTCCCTTACTCTAATGACTTCTCTAACCGGAAGCTCGCCTATGATGCGACTACCCGCCTGACGCGGATCTTATCTTATCAGCTTCATTTGCCTTTCCGCGCCGTATCGGAATACGATCTGGCTCCGCTGGAGGCAGAGCCGGCTAAGTTGATTCTCCTGCCGAGTGTGCACAATCTGGATAATGACGCCCTTCAGCAATTGCTGGACATAGTGGAGCGTACAGGTGCCGTTCTGCTCATTACTGGAGCATTGGGGGTTGATGCGTATTGGCAGCCTTCGGATCGTATGGACGCAATAGTAGGAGCCCGTAAACTTGGTAACATGCGCCGTGAGGAGCAGCTTCTATTGAACGGACGCAAGTTTGCGGTGTCCTATGGACAGAAGCGAATCGCGGAGCTAGTCAAAGAAACGCCAGCAAATGCAGATGTTGATTCGTCTAGCTCAGGTGGTGTGGGTGATCACCTCATCGAACGCCAGCTTGGCACAGGTCGCCTGATCTGGTGCCCGCTACCTTTAGAACTGAATGACCGCGACGAGCCGATCGCCGCGCTCTACCAATATGCTGCACAAGCCGCAGGTATCGAAACCGGGCTGGAATGGATCAGCGGTGGAGACCTGCCAGGTGTGTACGGGCGAAAGCTTGCTTTTGCAGAAGGTTCATTGTATATCTTCGTATCTGAATACGCCTGGGATGCCGAACTTGAAATAAAAGATCCTGCAACTGGAGCTCATTACTCATTTTTACTGGAGAAAGAACGTTCGGTGTTGTTTGCAGCTGATTCAGCGGGCAAGCTGGTAGCTGTCTACAGACCTGAAGAGGTTAACATTACGCTTAATAAATGCTGAAGAACTGAGGTGTACACACAGATGACCCACACAACAACCAAAACAGCCCATATCGTGTCCCATACTCACTGGGACCGTGAATGGTATTTGCCCTATGAGAAACACCACGTCCGTCTGGTTCAGCTGGTGGATGCACTGCTTGCGAAGCTGGACGGAGATTCCGCCTTCCGCAGTTTTTACCTCGATGGGCAAACCATTATTCTGGAGGATTATCTTCAGGTTCGGCCAGAGAACAAAGAGAAGCTGGAGAAGTATATCCGGGATGGGCGAATCTTGATTGGACCTTGGTACATTTTGCAGGATGCGTTCCTGACGAGCGGCGAGGCAAATGTGCGGAATATGCAGATCGGCCATCAGGATGCCGAGAAATACGGCGAGCCTTCCAAAATCGGCTATTTTCCCGATACGTTTGGATTGGTCGGACAGACTCCGCAGCTGATGTTGCAGTCAGGGATTACGAATGCTTTTTTTGGACGCGGGGTGAAGCCTACGGGATTTAACAACACTGTATCGGATGCAGGTTATGAGTCCTCTTTCTCCGAGCTGATCTGGGAAGGGCCGGATGGATCCAAAATTCTCGGTATCCTATTTGCCAACTGGTATTCTAACGGCAATGAAGTTCCTGTTGAGGAAGGTGCGGCTCGGGAATTCTGGGACCGTAAGCTTGCGGATGCAGAGAAGTATGCTTCAACGGGGGAGTTATTGTTCATGAACGGGTGCGACCACCAGCCTCTGCAATTGGATTTGCCGGAAGCTATCCGCACCGCCGAAAAGCTATACCCTGAAGTGAAGTTCGTGCATTCAAATTTCCCGGACTATCTGCAAGCCTTGGATCAGCAATTATCCTCGGGTCAGCGGGAGCTCTCCACCGTTACAGGGGAACTGCGCAGCCAGCGTACTGACGGATGGGGCACCTTAGTGAACACAGCCTCAGCCCGGGTTTATTTGAAGCAGATGAACCAGCTGGGCCAGACTCTTTTGGAAAAAGTAGCCGAGCCGCTGGCCTCCATCGCCCGCCTGTCCGGACAGGACTACCCGCACCATCTATTCACCTATGCCTGGAAGACGCTGATGCAGAACCATCCGCATGACAGTATCTGTGGTTGTAGTGTGGATGAAGTGCATCGTGAGATGGTAACTCGTTTTGATAAAAGCCGGCATGTTGCTGAGAGCATCATAGATGACAGTGCTAAGTTTATCGCAGATCAAGTGGAGACTTCTGGCTTTTCCGCATACGGGGAAGATGCAGTTCCTTTTATAGTGATGAATACCACGGGGTGGAAGCGTACGGGAACGGTAACTATAGAGCTGGATGCTGAACGGTTATATCTGCGCGAGGGTTATCCTTTGGATGAGACCGCCCGCAGAATGCTGGCTGTTGATTTGTCCGGCAGGATTCTCGTCGATCACACAGGGGAGGAATTAGCGTCTACAGTGGAAGATCTGGGTTTAAACTTTGGTTATGATCTGCCTGATGACCAATTCCGTCAGCCGTATATGTGCCGCAAAGTGAGACTTACTTTTGAAGCACGCAATGTGCCTGCACTTGGGCTTTGTACTTACGCTTGGGTACAATCAACTACGGAATCCGCTCAGGGAAGCTCTTTAATAGAAGGAGAGCGCAGCTTGGAGAATGCATCTCTCAAGGTAGTTGTTGCTGAGGATGGTTTATTTACGTTATTGGATAAGCATAGCGGTACCACTTATCGTGAGTTGGGGATTTACGAGAATACCGGAGACGTAGGCAATGAATACATGTACAAGCAGCCAGAAGGTGAACAAGCGCTGACGACCAAAGGCCAGCCTGCAGTTATTAAGGTGATTGAAGACTCTCCCTTCCGTGCGGCCATTGAGATCCGAATAGATTGGGAGATTCCGGCTTCGGCGGATGACACCTTGGAGGCGGAACAGCGTGCACTTGTGTATTATCCTGAGCGTAAAGCGCAGCGGAGTGTAAATACGGTGGTTTTGAAGCTTCGTACCGTCGTATCGCTGGAGCGGGAAGGCAAAGGTGTGCATATTGAATCCACAATTAATAACCAAGCCAAGGATCACCGGATACGAATGCTGTTCCCGACCGATCTGTCTACCGATGTGCATCGTGTGGATTCTATGTTTGAAGTGGCTACACGGGACAATAATCCGGCACCAGAATGGGCAAATCCGAGCAACACTCAACATCAGCAATCCTTTGTCGATGTCAGCAATGGCAATGTAGGACTTACGGTAGCCAACCAGGGATTGAACGAATATGAGGTTCTGCGGGATGGACGCAATACTATTGCCGTCACCTTGCTACGCAGCGTAGGGGAATTGGGGGATTGGGGCTGGTTCCCAACTCCGGAAGCTCAGTGCCTGGGCGAATACACAGCACAACTGGAGCTGATTCCTCATTCTGGTGAGGGAAGTGAACAACGGGCATTTACAGAGGCCTATCAATTCCAGACTCCTTGGACGGTATGTCAGACCGGCCTGCATAGCGGGAAGTTGAACTCTGGATATACCCCATTGGTTTGGGAGGGAGACAACATGGCCTTCTCATCCATGAAAATGAACGGAGCTTCCGGCGACTTGTTTTTGCGTTGGTACAATATGTCCGCTCAGCAGACAGAGTTGCAACTGAAAGTGAACAGTCCTCAAGAGTATTTATTTAAAAGCAATATCTTAGAGCAGCCTAACCCTGCTTTACAAGGAGCAACGTCTTCGGTTCACCACTTAGA
The DNA here is from genome assembly GCF_037975345.1 of Paenibacillus sp. FSL P2-0121. Classification (NCBI taxonomy): domain Bacteria; kingdom Bacillati; phylum Bacillota; class Bacilli; order Caryophanales; family Paenibacillaceae; genus Paenibacillus; species Paenibacillus sp. FSL P2-0121. The sequence goes on from NZ_CP150245.1 coordinate 985,126, forward strand.
GGTCGGACCATCTGAGATTGTAACTGTAGGTGCGAAATTAAGCTTCTAAGTAAAAAGATGTCCCGGGGCTTCCCTGCCGGGGCATCTTTTGATTTACTTTCTTCTATAAGACTTGTGCCAATCTTGAATGGCCTCTTGGCGGGAGGGGAATCTCATCTGGATCCAATTGTTTGTTTCCCATTCATGAATCGCCTGCTGTTTAGTTTGGTAAAAGCTGTAGTCGCAAATGTTCCAGCTGTTATACAGTTTCTGATACCATTTCCCTTTAGGGATGTCGCCAGGGTAACGGCGGACGGCTTTATTGGCTTGTTTTTTATCCCATGATGAACCATCTTTCTGTTGGTCGCTGCACACGGGTTGCTTTTTCACACTTCTGCTCATTGATTCTCCAACCTCCTTTTAGAGGGAAGCTAGAGATCATGCAAGGTCTTTATATGAATCACCTCTTTGCCAAAAAATAATGGAATTGATACCTATGTATGAAGGGGCTCTGATGTTAAATAGATAGACGCGGAAAAGGGGAATACGGTTGCGATACAATTGCGGAGAAGTATGTGTTTAGTTTTTTTAAAATAAAGCTTGCAATGAATCTCTATACATGATATATTCTAAGTCCGGCCAAGAAGTACACATGCCGAGCTCGAAAAAGAAGTTGAAAAAAGAGCTTGACATTAAATAGCCGAACATGATATAGTATAAGAGTTGCTGCTGAGACATTAAACGGCGCCAACGAGAACTTGATCTTTGAAAACTGAACAACGAGTGAGTAGGAAATCACGTAAGTGAAATCCAAAATTAGAGAATTAATTTTCTCGTCAGATGTTTCAAAATGAGCATATCGCTCTTTTCAATACTAATTGGAGAGTTTGATCCTGGCTCAGGACGAACGCTGGCGGCGTGCCTAATACATGCAAGTCGAGCGGAGTTATTTTGAAAGCTTGCTTTCAAAATAACTTAGCGGCGGACGGGTGAGTAACACGTAGGCAACCTGCCCTTCAGACTGGGATAACTACCGGAAACGGTAGCTAATACCGGATAATTTCTTTTTTCTCCTGAGAGAAGAATGAAAGACGGAGCAATCTGTCACTGAGGGATGGGCCTGCGGCGCATTAGCTAGTTGGTGGGGTAACGGCCCACCAAGGCGACGATGCGTAGCCGACCTGAGAGGGTGAACGGCCACACTGGGACTGAGACACGGCCCAGACTCCTACGGGAGGCAGCAGTAGGGAATCTTCCGCAATGGGCGAAAGCCTGACGGAGCAACGCCGCGTGAGTGATGAAGGTTTTCGGATCGTAAAGCTCTGTTGCCAGGGAAGAACGTCCGGTAGAGTAACTGCTACCGGAGTGACGGTACCTGAGAAGAAAGCCCCGGCTAACTACGTGCCAGCAGCCGCGGTAATACGTAGGGGGCAAGCGTTGTCCGGAATTATTGGGCGTAAAGCGCGCGCAGGCGGCTATTTAAGTCTGGTGTTTAAACCTTGGGCTCAACCTGAGGTCGCACTGGAAACTGGGTGGCTTGAGTACAGAAGAGGAAAGTGGAATTCCACGTGTAGCGGTGAAATGCGTAGATATGTGGAGGAACACCAGTGGCGAAGGCGACTTTCTGGGCTGTAACTGACGCTGAGGCGCGAAAGCGTGGGGAGCAAACAGGATTAGATACCCTGGTAGTCCACGCCGTAAACGATGAGTGCTAGGTGTTAGGGGTTTCGATACCCTTGGTGCCGAAGTTAACACAGTAAGCACTCCGCCTGGGGAGTACGGTCGCAAGACTGAAACTCAAAGGAATTGACGGGGACCCGCACAAGCAGTGGAGTATGTGGTTTAATTCGAAGCAACGCGAAGAACCTTACCAGGTCTTGACATCCCTCTGAATCTGCTAGAGATAGCAGCGGCCTTCGGGACAGAGGAGACAGGTGGTGCATGGTTGTCGTCAGCTCGTGTCGTGAGATGTTGGGTTAAGTCCCGCAACGAGCGCAACCCTTAACTTTAGTTGCCAGCAGGTAATGCTGGGCACTCTAGAGTGACTGCCGGTGACAAACCGGAGGAAGGTGGGGATGACGTCAAATCATCATGCCCCTTATGACCTGGGCTACACACGTACTACAATGGCCGGTACAACGGGAAGCGAAGCCGCGAGGTGGAGCCAATCCCATCAAAGCCGGTCTCAGTTCGGATTGCAGGCTGCAACTCGCCTGCATGAAGTCGGAATTGCTAGTAATCGCGGATCAGCATGCCGCGGTGAATACGTTCCCGGGTCTTGTACACACCGCCCGTCACACCACGAGAGTTTACAACACCCGAAGTCGGTGGGGTAACCCGCAAGGGAGCCAGCCGCCGAAGGTGGGGTAGATGATTGGGGTGAAGTCGTAACAAGGTAGCCGTATCGGAAGGTGCGGCTGGATCACCTCCTTTCTATGGAGAATCGTTCTCTGCAATGAGAACATTCAAATCGGAAGTTTAACTTCCACAATCTCAGGTTTAGGCCTGTTACTCACTCGTTGCTCAGTTTTGAGAGTTTAAGCTCTCAAGTAAGACTTGATCCTTGAAAACTGGATACCGAAACGAATTTGCGTTTTAGAACATCTTTTAGCAACTTGTGCAAACAAGTAAATGTTATTAGTGAGATTTTTCTTCGGAAGAATCAAGGTTAAGCTAATAAGAGCACACGGAGGATGCCTAGGCGCCAGGAGCCGACGAAGGACGTGGCGAACAACGAAACTGCCTCGGGGAGCTGTAAGCAAGCTTTGATCCGGGGGTGTCCGAATGGGGAAACCCAGCTGTGGTAATTCGCAGTTACTCATTTCTGAATACATAGGAAATGTAGAGGCAGACCAGGGGAACTGAAACATCTAAGTACCCTGAGGAAGAGAAAACAATAGTGATTCCGTCAGTAGCGGCGAGCGAACGCGGAACAGCCTAAACCTAAGAGCTTGCTCTTAGGGGTTGTGGGACGTCTCACATGGAGTTACAAAGGAATATGGTAGGTGAAGAGGTCTGGAAAGGCCCGCGATAGAGGTAAAAGCCCTGTAACCTAAACTGTATTCTCTCCGAGACGGATCCCGAGTAGTGCGGGGCACGTGAAACCCCGTATGAATCCAGCAGGACCATCTGCTAAGGCTAAATACTACCTGGCGACCGATAGTGAAACAGTACCGTGAGGGAAAGGTGAAAAGCACCCCGGAAGGGGAGTGAAATAGAACCTGAAACCGTGTGCTTACAAAAAGTCAGAGCCCGATCTATGGGTGATGGCGTGCCTTTTGTAGAATGAACCGGCGAGTTACGTTTAACATGCAAGGTTAAGCCGAGAAGGTGGAGCCGCAGCGAAAGCGAGTCTGAATAGGGCGACTTAGTATGTGGACGTAGACCCGAAACCGTGTGATCTACCCCTGTCCAGGGTGAAGGTGCGGTAACACGCACTGGAGGCCCGAACCCACGTACGTTGAAAAGTGCGGGGATGAGGTGGGGGTAGCGGAGAAATTCCAATCGAACTCGGAGATAGCTGGTTCTCCCCGAAATAGCTTTAGGGCTAGCCTCGGTATAAGAGTAGTGGAGGTAGAGCACTGATTGGGTGCGGGGTCCGCAAGGATTACCAAGCTCAGTCAAACTCCGAATGCCATATACTTATTGCCGGGAGTCAGACAGTGAGTGCTAAGATCCATTGTCAAAAGGGAAACAGCCCAGACCATCAGCTAAGGTCCCCAAGTGTGTGTTAAGTGGGAAAGGATGTGGAGTTGCACAGACAACCAGGATGTTGGCTTAGAAGCAGCCACCATTGAAAGAGTGCGTAATAGCTCACTGGTCGAGTGACTCTGCGCCGAAAATGTAACGGGGCTAAACACACCACCGAAGCTATGGCTAGATACGTATGTATCTGGGGTAGGGGAGCGTTGTGTAGGGGTTGAAGGTGTACTGAAAAGAGCGCTGGACACTACACAAGTGAGAATGCCGGTATGAGTAACGAAAAGATCAGTGAGAATCTGATCCGCCGAAAGCCCAAGGTTTCCTGAGGAAGGCTCGTCCGCTCAGGGTAAGTCGGGACCTAAGGCGAGGCCGAAAGGCGTAGTCGAAGGACAACAGTTTGAAATTACTGTACCACCGTAATCCGCTATGAGCGATGGGGTGACGCAGGAGGGTAGTGACGCGGACTGATGGATGTCCGTCTAAGCAGTGAGGCTGATGTGTAGGCAAATCCGCACATCATTAAGGCTGGGCTGTGATGGGGAGCGAAAATTGTAGTAGCGAAGGTCATGATCTCACACTGCCAAGAAAAGCCTCTAGCCAGGAGAAGGTGCCCGTACCGCAAACCGACACAGGTAGGCGAGAAGAGAATTCTAAGGCGCGCGGAAGAACTCTCGTTAAGGAACTCGGCAAAATGACCCCGTAACTTCGGGAGAAGGGGTGCCCCGGTAGTGTGAATAGCACGAGGGGGCCGCAGTGAAAAGGCCCAAGCGACTGTTTAGCAAAAACACAGGTCTGTGCGAAGCCGCAAGGCGAAGTATACGGGCTGACGCCTGCCCGGTGCTGGAAGGTTAAGGGGAGTGGTTAGGGGTAACCCGAAGCTATGAACCGAAGCCCCAGTAAACGGCGGCCGTAACTATAACGGTCCTAAGGTAGCGAAATTCCTTGTCAGGTAAATTCTGACCCGCACGAATGGCGTAACGACTTGGGCGCTGTCTCAACGAGAGATCCGGTGAAATTTTAATACCTGTGAAGATGCAGGTTACCCGCGACAAGACGGAAAGACCCCATGGAGCTTTACTGCAGCTTGATATTGAATTTGGGTACGATCTGTACAGGATAGGTGGGAGCCGTAGAAATCGGAGCGCAAGCTTCGGTGGAGGCGCCGTTGGGATACCACCCTGATCGTATCTAGGTTCTAACCTAGTACCCTTACCGGGTACGGGGACCGTGTCAGGCGGGCAGTTTGACTGGGGCGGTCGCCTCCTAAAGAGTAACGGAGGCGTTCCAAGGTTCCCTCAGAATGGTTGGAAATCATTCGCAGAGTGCAAAGGCATAAGGGAGCTTGACTGCGAGACCTACAAGTCGAGCAGGGACGAAAGTCGGACTTAGTGATCCGGTGGTACCGCATGGAAGGGCCATCGCTCAACGGATAAAAGCTACCCTGGGGATAACAGGCTTATCTCCCCCAAGAGTCCACATCGACGGGGAGGTTTGGCACCTCGATGTCGGCTCATCGCATCCTGGGGCTGAAGTAGGTCCCAAGGGTTGGGCTGTTCGCCCATTAAAGCGGTACGCGAGCTGGGTTCAGAACGTCGTGAGACAGTTCGGTCCCTATCTGTCGTGGGCGCAGGAAATTTGAGAGGAGCTGTCCTTAGTACGAGAGGACCGGGATGGACGTACCGCTGGTGCACCAGTTGTTCCGCCAGGAGCATGGCTGGGTAGCTACGTACGGACGGGATAAGCGCTGAAAGCATCTAAGCGTGAAGCCCCCCTCAAGATGAGATTTCCCAATTAGTAAGACCCCTTGAAGACGACGAGGTAGATAGGTTGGAGGTGGAAGTGCAGCAATGCATGGAGCTGACCAATACTAATCGGTCGAGGGCTTATCCTAAAAATACCCCAAAAAGTGAAGAAAAGGCTGCGAAGCTAATTCCGAATACTTTCCGGGGGCCCCGAAGAGATGACGGGCGACGCAAATTCAATTCGGATTCAGTTTTCAGGCGATTAAGCCTGAGCATTTACGCTGTAAATGCCCGTTTGGTGGCGATAGCGGAGGGGTTCCACACGTACCCATCCCGAACACGACCGTTAAGCCCTCCAGCGCCGATGGTACTTGGACCGAAGGGTCCTGGGAGAGTAGGACGCCGCCAAGCGGACAACCACATTACCCGTGGTATTTTTTTTGCCCTTAATATTAATATGTCTTAGAAGGGCCTTTAGCTCAGCTGGTTAGAGCGCACCCCTGATAAGGGTGAGGTCGGTGGTTCGAGTCCACTAAGGCCCACCATATTCCCTGATAGCTCAGTTGGTAGAGCACTCGACTGTTAATCGAGTTGTCACAGGTTCGAGTCCTGTTCGGGGAGCCATTTATGGAGAGGTGTCCGAGTTTGGCCGAAGGAGCACGATTGGAAATCGTGTAGGCGCCACAAGCGTCTCGAGGGTTCGAATCCCTCTCTCTCCGCCATAAAATTATTAGCATGGCCCGTTGGTCAAGGGGTTAAGACACCTCCCTTTCACGGAGGTAACATGGGTTCGAATCCCATACGGGTCATATCATGGAGGCTTAGCTCAGCTGGGAGAGCATCTGCCTTACAAGCAGAGGGTCGGGGGTTCGATCCCCTCAGCCTCCACCATATTTTTTTCACTGACGCGGGGTGGAGCAGCCCGGTAGCTCGTCGGGCTCATAACCCGAAGGTCGCAGGTTCAAGTCCTGCCCCCGCAACCAATTTACTCTTATACATTATGTTTAGGGATAAGCTGGTATGGTGAAAATGAATAGTATATACTAATTAATGACGCGGGGTGGAGCAGCCCGGTAGCTCGTCGGGCTCATAACCCGAAGGCCGCAGGTTCAAATCCTGCCCCCGCAACCAATTTACACTTATGCATTATGTCTATGGAACCGTGGTGTAGTTGGCCTAACATGCCTGCCTGTCACGCAGGAGATCGCGGGTTCGAATCCCGTCGGTTCCGCCATTTAGTTAATTATTATTGGGGATTAGCCAAGCGGTAAGGCAACGGACTTTGACTCCGTCATGCATAGGTTCAAATCCTATATCCCCAGCCATTTATGAGAGCCATTAGCTCAGTTGGTAGAGCACCTGACTTTTAATCAGGGTGTCGAAGGTTCGAGTCCTTCATGGCTCACCATTTTCTTTAAAGTGTGCGCGTGTGGCGGAATTGGCAGACGCACCAGACTTAGGATCTGGCGTTTCACGACGTGGGGGTTCGAGTCCCTTCACGCGCACCATGTTTTTGCGGACGTGGCTCAGCGGTAGAGCATCGCCTTGCCAAGGCGAGGGTCGCGGGTTCGATTCCCGTCGTCCGCTCCATATAGATTTTGCGCCCTTAGCTCAGCTGGATAGAGCGTTTGACTACGAATCAAAAGGCCGGGAGTTCGAATCTCTCAGGGCGCGCCATTTTTATTACTAAGCAGTTATAGTATTGTTAACGGGATGTAGCTCAGCTTGGTAGAGCACCTGGTTTGGGACCAGGGGGTCGCATGTTCAAATCGTGTCATCCCGATTTTATACCTTTGCGGGTGTAGTTCAATGGTAGAACTTCAGCCTTCCAAGCTGATAGCGTGGGTTCGATTCCCATCACCCGCTTATAAAGAGAAACACCTGCCGGTATTAGGCGGGTGTTTTTTTGTATAGTTAAGCACGTATGGATACAATAGGAACTAGAGATTTTATTTGAGGAGGGGCCAATGTTTGAATTTGAAGCAAGGTTAGTCAGACCAGATACGAATGGGAGTTGGACATATCTTACGGTTCCTTTTGACGCTGAACAAATATATGAAACTAAATCAAGGATACAAGTTAAAGGAAGCCTGAATGACATTCCCTATAAAGGAACACTCATGCCGCATGGTAATGGGAAACATTTTATGGTCGTGAAAAAAGAACTGCGAGACTTAGCCCATGCTCAACCTGGAGATATAGTACGGGTGACAATGGAACAAGATCATCAATTGCGAGAGATAGAAGCTCCAGAAGATTTTCTGGACGCACTAAGCAGCAATGAGCAGGCAGAGGTATATTATAACAGCTTGGCTTATTCCTATCGGAAGGAATATGTGAGCTGGATCGAAGGGGCGAAAAGACCGGAAACCAGAGCAGCAAGGATCCAGAAGTCAGTTAATAAGCTGGAAGTAGGTTTGAGGCTTAAATAATAGAACAGCGTCCTCCTCCTTAATATCTGGAAAGGGACGCTGCTGTAGTGGGTATATAAGGGATCGTCCTTATATAAGAACGCCTACTTCACCATTATTCACGAACTTAATGCTTTCGATCTTCACCTCTAGTTGACCTGAAGGAATCGCTAGCTGACAAGTACTGCCGAGCTCAGCCAGCAGCAGCTGCATGCCTATAGGTGACAACATAGAAATCTTGTTATCGTTAGGTTCTGCTTGGTTAGGAAATACGATGGTATAGATATCTGTAGTATTATCGTCCAAGTAACGAAGCTGCAGCTGACTTCCGATAAAGACCTGTGAATTCAAATCTTCACCATTGAACTCAGTTAGTAATTGTTCCAGCTCGGAGCAATAACGGGATAACAGCGTTTCAGCGTTGCTTCTATCTTTGCTCCGTACCGGAAAGTACTGATTTAGAAATGCGATTTTTTCCTCATCAAAATAGATAAGCTGCTGAAGCAGCTGTGTCCGTGAGCCTTCATAGATAAGACTATGGTTCATAGTAGATTTCACCCCCTCTAAGTAGCACATTCCTTGTAAACCTGTTATGGTGTGTTGCCATCTTAAAATCCCTCCTATACAAATAGAGGTCCCCCAATGGAGACCTTCTGATCAGTATACCAGCTTCTATTTGTAAATCCAATCCATTTTAAAAGGGGAATTAAAACCTTCTAAAAATTGTAATGAAAACCTTTGACTATTACATACTTGGGTGCTATGATAGGCTGATGCATAGGCATTTCGTAGAAAACTGCGAAATGCCTATACTGTATTTTGAAGATATTTTTACATTAATTGTTACCTGGGGAGTGATACGCCATGTACATTTCGTTGAGTTCACATATAGATTCCAGAACTATAAAATAACTACTTAATTTATTAAAGGAGGAGATCAGGATGATTCAAGTTAAAGAGTTTGTAGATGCTGATAATTCTTATGCAGAGAATAAAGCTAATGAGTTCCTGGCAGGACTACGGGAGGAACAGATTGTGAATATCTGTTACGGTTCGGTAGTTAAATCATCACGTGATGGGGCAGAGCACCAAAGAACCACTATACTGGTCGTGTATAAGACAAATGAAAGGCAATAACTGGAACACGTTTTTTTCATGTCTATCCATTGTCTCCACGCTGGGCGTTGTGATTGTCATCATTTATTATGTTTTCAGCTAATTAGCAAAAAGAGGACCTTTCCCATCTACGGGCAAAGGTCCTCTTTAGTTTATAAGTGCATTTACAATCTTACATTCCGTCTGGTACAGATAAACCCAAACCGGATGCGATACGCTGTCCCAAGTCTGGATCAGCTTTAAAGAAATGCTCAATCTGGAGACGTTTGATATCGTTACTTTCAACAGGAGTCATAGCGCCAACGATATTTTGAACTAGACGGGTACGTTCTTCTTCAGACATTAGACGGTACAAGTCACCTGGTTGTGTATAGTGATCATCACTATTGTAGGAGACACTATCCGCATAACCAGAGACTTCGAACGGCGATGTTTTATGCTGCGGTGATTCTTTAGGTCCTCCTAAGCTGTTAGGCTCGTAATAGGCACCGGAACCGCCATTGTTGCCCAAGGCCATACCACCATCACGTTGATAGTTCTTCACTTCTACTTTTGGACGGTTGATAGGTAAACTGTTATGGTTAGGGCCAACCCGGTGGCGGTGTGCATCACCATAAGCGAACAGACGGCCTTGTAGCAATTTATCCGGCGAAGCTTCAATACCAGGAACGAAAGAGCCGGGGGAGAATGTAACTTGTTCTACTTCAGCGAAGTAGTTCTCCGGATTGCGATCCAATACCATACGGCCAACCTCGATTAACGGATAATCTTTTTGCGACCAGACCTTTGTTACATCAAATGGATCAAAACGGTAAGTCTTCGCATCCTCGATTGGCATAATTTGCACGTAGAGCTTCCAAGCAGGGAAATCTCCTTTATCAATAGCATTAAACAAGTCCTCTGTATGATAATCCGGGTTTTCCCCAGCGATTTTGGCAGCAAGGTCTGCATCTAGATTCTTAATGCCTTGTTCTGTTTTGAAATGGTATTTCACCCAGACTGCATTGCCCTCGGCATTTACCCACTTGAAGGTGTGGCTACCGAACCCATGCATATGTCTCAGCGTAGCTGGAATTCCGCGATCCGACATCAAAATCGTTACCTGATGCAGAGATTCAGGCGATAAAGACCAGAAGTCCCATACAGCATTCGGGTTCTTCAGATGTGTCTGTGGATCACGTTTCTGTGTATGAATAAAGTCCGGGAATTTAATCGCATCACGAACGAAGAATACAGGCGTATTGTTACCTACGAGATCATAGTTTCCTTCTTCAGTATAGAACTTCACGGCAAATCCACGAGGGTCACGTACGGTATCAGCAGAACCTAATTCACCAGCTACAGTAGAAAAACGAATGAACAACGGTGTACGTTTGCCTACTTCAGACAAAAAGTTAGCTTTTGTGTATTGGGTTAGATCTTTTGTAACTTCAAAATACCCGTGAGCGCCAGCACCTTTAGCATGAACGACACGTTCAGGAACACGTTCTCTGTTAAAGTGGGCTAATTTCTCAAGCAAATGGACATCTTGCAGTAAAGTGGGACCGCGGTCACCGGCTGTCATTGAATTCTGATTGTCGCCTACTGGAGCACCCCAGCTGGTTGTAAGATTATTATTATTGGAGCTCATTAATAGAATCACCTCATGAGATTTGATTTTAGATTTAGTATAAGTTCTATATTAATGTTTTTTAGAGAAATTGCAACACTTTTTAAATAATTGACTCATTACAATATGTGGTAATCGTCAATACATCGTTGGCACATTCAGATATATATGATAGACAAAGTGATTAATTACTTAGCAGAATTAAAAAAGAAACAGCGCATCCCTACCATCACTGAAGGGGTGCGCTGCATTTTTTGATATAGAAGATATTCGGTTCTTGTACTTAGGCTTTAATGTACATTCTGTTGTAATATTCATCTAACATTCTTTTGGTGGCAAACTCCGTACGGGTGGTTTCGATACTCTTTTTCATCATTTGTACCCACTGTTCACGATTCTCGTAAAAGGTTGGGAGTACACGTTTCAATAAGGTGTCGTACAGTGCATCACTATCATGCTTATCCAGCACCTCAAAGTCTGTAGTTTCGAAGCCGTCTCCAATCTGCCAGCCATTCTCACCATCGATGCAGGCTTCCGGCCACCAGCCATCCAGAATAGAACAGTTCAATACACCGTTCATAGCTGCTTTCATCCCGGAGGTGCCGCTGGCTTCCAATGGTCTGCGTGGATTGTTGAGCCAAATATCAGCACCGCGCGTCAGCTGGGCGCCAATCGTCATATCGTAATTCTCGAGGAACACAACACTCTTTGGATACTTTTTCATCATCGCTACTAGGTTACTGACGATTTTTTTACCGTTATCATCGAGTGGGTGCGCTTTGCCGGAGAATACAATTTGTATCTTTCCAGACTCCAGATAAGGTTCGATAATTTCTGGCTGCGAGAAGATCAGGTCGCTTCGTTTATATGGAGCAGCTCTGCGTGAGAAGCCGATGAGTAGATTGTCAGCATTTAAGCTAATGCCGGAACGTTCTTTGATGAACTGGATCAGTTCGCCCTTGATCTCTTTATGCACTGCCCATAAGTCACCATCCTGTTCGTAGGCTTGTGTCATTCTATCATCTACCCAGGTAGGAGTATGGATGGCATTAGTAATGCCTATAATTTCTGATCTTCCGGCTACTTCCTTCCACATTTTATTAGCCGTATCGGCGTGTAGCTGGGCTACTGCGTTGGAAATACGTGATAGTCTTAGACCTGCAACCGTCATATTAAATGGCTCGCCGCCGATCCGCTCCATCTGGTCACGGGTTAAGCCGTTGAACGCACTCATATACTCAAGTCGGTCGAGAGGATGGGTTTCGTTGCCTTCTTTGATTGGTGTGTGGGTAGTGAATACGACTTCTTCGCGAGTGGCTTTCCACGCTTCTTCGAAGGTATGGCCTCCGGACATTTTTTCACGGATTAGTTCGATAGCCGCTAGAGCCGCATGACCCTCATTGAAGTGATAGACATCAATAGGGATTTGCAGTGCACGCATAGCTTTGACTCCACCAATCCCAAGCACGATCTCTTGTGCGATCCGTTCTTCGCCGAACCAGCCGTACAATTGGCCTGTGATCCAGGCATCATTATTCTCGGGAATATCCGTATCCAGTAAATACAATGTGCTGTTGCCAAAATAATCAGTTTTCCATACTTTGCATACCACATCGGTTTTTCGGACTTTAACAGTTACCTTAACCCCTGTATCTTCAAGAAACTCATAAACATAATTGTGATAGGAGTCGTACGGATTGCCATTGGCATCAATCTTTTGGTCCGTGTAACCTTGTTTCCACTTCAGCCCAATAGGGATGATAGGGGCGTTGATATCTTTTGCACCCTTGATGTAGTCTCCGGCAAGAATGCCCAGACCTCCGGCATACATTTTGAAATCGGAATGCAGCCCGTACTCCATACTAAAATAAGCGACTGACGGTAATTTTTGTTCGTTCACTTGATAAGCCTCCTAATCACGGATTAGATTAAATTGCAGTGAAGCTGCGGGCATTATCTTAGGTGCAAACGTTTGCTCAAAATAGTGCAGGCAATCATTGTGGAAGCGATTGCACCACTATTCTAGCACACTCGATGAATAAAAGCATAACGTCAATTTGGTGAAAACAACCATTTTGAATCCAATTGAGCGGAATTGATTGATAAAGTGGACAGAAGCCCCTAAGATAAAGAGATTGAAGAAATAATTAATGGTGGTGTCTAAGTTGGATATAGTTGTGATTGGAAGCTTGAATATGGATATGGTGGTACGTACAAACCGGTCACCGGATGCAGGAGAAACCCTGATTGGACAAGCCTTTGCTCTATCTCCTGGCGGAAAAGGGGCAAATCAGGCCGTTGCCGCAGCACGTCTGGGTGCAGAGGTTAGTATGATCGGAAGAGTTGGAAAAGATACCTTTGGTAGCGAAATGCTGGAGATTATCAGGAATGAAGGCATTCATATAGAGCATATTTCTGTAAGTGAACATGAGGCAACAGGAGTCGCCTCAATCGTTATTGAAGAAGATGGAGAAAATCGGATTATCGTGGTACCTGGAGCGAATATTGAGCTTACGGTAGAGGATATTCAGGCATTGGAGGCTGTGATTAGCCAGGCTAAGATCATTGTGCTGCAGCTTGAAATGGATCTGGCGATGAGTGAGCAGGCGATTGCGATTGCCCATCGTAAGGGGATTCCGGTCATCCTTAATCCTGCACCAGCTAGAGTGCTAAAGGATGAGATGCTGGCTCAGGTATCTTACCTGACACCTAATGAGACGGAAGCCGGGATTTTGTCCGGAATGACTGTGGATAGCGCAGAGACTGCTGAGCAGGCAGCCCGTATTTTGCTGCAAAAAGGAGTACAGAACGTAATTGTAACCTTGGGTTCAAAAGGTGCCCTGATTGTGAATGCTGAAGGTGCCAAGGCTGTTCCAGGCTTCCCGATAAAGGCGGTAGATACAGTTGCTGCCGGTGACTCATTTAATGGCGCATTAGCCCAACAGCTGGTCTTAGGGAAGACCTTGGAGGAAGCCGTGAGCTTCGCTAATGCTGTAGGTGCATTGGCTGTAGGGAAAGAAGGGGCGATCCCTTCATTGCCGCAGTTGTCCGAGGTCGAGCAGTTTCTAAAACGTAAATCGCTGTAGAATAGACAGTACAGGATATTCAAGATCTATACTAGATGAGATAGGATAAGGAGCTTAAATAATGAGCAGAACAGTAACCGTTAAAAATGTGATCATCGGCGAAGGAATCCCTAAGATATGTGTTCCGCTAATTGGAGCGACCTTGTCTGAGCTGAAGCAGGAAGCGGAAGCGCTGAAAGTACTGCAACCTGATTTGGTGGAGTGGCGGACGGATTTTTTTGCTGAAGTGGAAGACGTTGCAGCTGTAAAGAACGCACTAAGCGAAATCTGTTCTGTGATTCCAGATCTGCCGCTGATTTTTACTTTTCGGAGTGCAAAAGAAGGCGGAGAGAAGCAAGTCAGCACGGAATATTACACAGCACTGAATAAAGCTGCTGCCGAGAGCGGTCTAGTAGATATAATAGATGTTGAACTATTTAATGATGAGCAGGATGTAAAGCTACTGGTCGAAGCTGCTCATGCTCATAACGTGTCTGTCATTATTTCAAATCATGATTTTCAGGGTACACCTCCTAAAGAGGAGATCATCTCACGGTTATGCAAGGCGCAGGAGCTTGGCGGGGATTTGCCTAAAATTGCCGTTATGCCCCGAGATGCAGGCGATGTGCTAACTTTGCTGGAAGCTACACATATCATGAAGGAAAAATATGCAGACCGTCCGATTATAACGATGTCTATGGCGGGAGCCGGGGTGATCAGCCGTTTGGCAGGTGAAGTTTTTGGTTCAACGCTTACCTTCGGAGCTGCACATAAACCTTCTGCACCTGGCCAGGTAGCTGTCGCTGAGCTTCGGAATACATTGTCGCTGCTGCACCGCAGTCTGTGATTTCTGCTGATTGCTATTGCCTCAAAAAAAAGGCATCCGGAGTATCCGGATGCCTTTTTCTATTTTAAAATATTGTTCGTGCGCTTACGCATTTTTTCCCGTATATACATGTACGGCATCTCTTAGAAACGCAGCGAGTCCAGGGCGGCGTTTGTCATAGTATTCGGTAAAACGTTCATCATCAACATACAATTGTGCAACACCAGCATGAGCTTCTTTGGAATAGGAATTCCAGTAGAAGGAGAGCCACTCACGGTGTAGGTCTGCACTTTTTTGCGCTAATACACTGGCAGGATCTCCATGCTCCATTGCTTGCAAGAGTGTTTCGAACATCTCTTCCTCAAGCTGTTGTATAGCGGCATATTGATCTTCTGTCATTCCTTTAAGCTTTTGGTTGGATTGATTAATGGTGTCATCTCCGTATTTCTCCCTTATTTCTTGGCCATATTTCTTTTCGTTGTCATCTACCAGCTTTTGTTTAAAGCCTTCGAATTTTTCAGTATCACTCATGGTAATTCTCCCTTCTTTTTGAGCCAGCGTCTTTTCGACGTTAGCGATTAATAGATCTAATTGCTGTCTTTTTTCCAGTAGCTTGTCATGATGCTCCCGCAGCGCTTTGGCTCCGTCGAATGAGGGCTCTGTCATAATAGCCTTGATACGTTCCAGACTTAAGCCAAGCTCCCGATAAAATAAAATTTGCTGTAGTAGATCTACTTCGGTACGGCCATAGATACGATACCCCGAAGAGTTGATTCTCGCCGGCTTAAGAATGCCAAACTCATCGTAGTAGCGCAGGGTCCGTGTGCTGATTCCAGCTAACTCTGCGAGCTTCTGCACTGTGTATTCCGTAGTATCACCTCCTACAAATCAAATGTACACCTTTACGTAACGTGAAGGTCAAATGGTTTTTTTAGCATATCCAAAACAGCGGCAGCTACCCTCTGAATGATCATGGGGAAGTCTGCCGCTGCTATGAATAAGTCTATAATGTTAAGCTTTGCTGCTTGAATTTATTTATGGCCCATCTGTGCTGTGAAATAATTGTGCAATTCCTCCAGCTTACGAGGGTCCGCAAGGGTTGCTTTGTCTGAGAAGTAGTGTTCAACGACAAGGTCCCAGGTAGGTACAATTTTTTGTGAGGTCATAGCCTTTATGGCTACCTTAACTGTTTTGCGTTCTTTGGCATTGGAGAAGGTATCTACGTAATGCTGTGAACGCTCAAAATCCAGATCCTTAAACACGGCGCGGAAGATCTCTGACGTCATCCGTGCATCATCCAGCGCCCGGTGTGCAGATCCAGTAGGCTCAAGCTCAAACAATGCCATCGCGCTTTCCACGCTGACATCATTGCTAAGACCACGCGCACGAAGAACTCCTTTGAGCAAATCGAAATACGTAGCGGACATCCAGTAGGATTCGTCCATCTTATGCATGCGCACATCCTGAATGATTCGCTTCATGTCTTCGCCACCCCAGGTAAGCAGCAGAACTCCGTCTGTACTTAGATCAAGCCACTCTCTAAAAGCAGTGATGACTTTGGGGAAGCGGGCGGCAATGTCGATTTCCTCTTGAGGGATACCCGTTTTTTTCTTAATAAAGGAATTCAGGGTGGAGAAATATATAGGTTTGATCAAGGAAGAAAATTCATCCTTATACTGCAGTGAAGAGTCTAACCGGACGGCTCCAATCTCAATGACCTCCATAGGGTGCTCGCTGGCAAACTTACGGCCGTTGAATTCGATGTCCAGAATAATATAATCCACAGGTACTTGCCTCCGTTTCCATGACTGACGCTGTAGTGCTTAATACGTCGACTTCTCTATTTTAACAAAAAAAGTGATGTAATGGGGAATATGGAGACAAGCTAATATTTGCACAAAAAAATGAACCAGCACAACATCTGCGCACTGGTTCATTTAATCACTATTAAAATTTAATCCTATAAAAGATTAATGTCCTGAATCGGCAGCAGGTTCAGGCATATGAATCGGCTGTTCATTTATAACGGATCCGTCATCAAGACGAAGCCAGGTATTGAAGTCTTGAGTGCCTTTGACCAGTTCGATGACGCGTGCTCCCCGCATAAAGCCTTCTTTTCCATAAGTATTGTAGCCGGTAGCACGGCCATAAGAAAGACGTATGCCATACAGGTTGCCGCTAAAATCGTTGATATGGTCATGTCCGCAGAAGGTGCCAAGCACATCACCCATTTCCAGCAAAGCTGAGAATAAGCCCGAGTTCACCTCAGGTGAGCATACACGCTCAAACTTATGCCCATGACAGACTTGTGTAGACCAGACATCCCGATATTCGGGAATTGGAATATGGAAGAAAGCCAAGGCAGGCAGCCTGTTCTCAGCAGTCTTCGGATTCAGCCGCGCAGATTCAGCCGTCAGCCAGTTGATCTGATTCCGCCCAATCCAATTGTAGCCCGGGATATCCTCATACTCGGAGTAGCCGCCAGAGTCCAGAAAATACAAAATAGCAGCCGAGTGGTCTTCCTGATCTTTAATTTCAAGAGTGTAATTGCCCGAGCCTTCCAGCTCTTCTGGACCGGCTTCGGTCAGGCAGTGGGGATGTTCCAGGGCAATTTGCATCAGTTCACTCTTTGAAATCAGAGTTTCTGTGTCATGGTTGCCAAATACAAAGGTCCAAGGGATGCCGGATCTCTCCACGGCAGCGACAGCCTCACGAAAAGCTTGTGCGGGGTGCTCGCATGCCTTGTTTCCCGGTGATACAGGACCCGTGTAAATAAGATCTCCCGTGAAAACCACAAGATCAGGTTGTTCCGCATCCAGAATGCGTTCCATCAGTGCCTCGGTAAGCTGATCCTCAGCTCTTCCATCCATCCAGTGCAGATCGGTAAATTGTACGATTTTAAAAGTGCCATCTTGCTGAAATGATAAACTGTGTCTCATTAGAATAATCTCCCTTACTATCGAATATTGAATAGCAAGCTGTGGAGGCGCCAACCCCTCATTGCGCCAAGAGGGCAATAAGGGCTGACGTCGTTAGAAGCATAGCTATACGCAGGTCAGCCGATCCAGATCCGCTGAGTGCAATGATCTCCAGAGTTTCTACCGATCATAATATCATATTCCCCAGGCTCGAAGACCAACTGATCGTCTTTTCCGTAGAACATTAACATTTCTCTGGTGATTTCGAAGGAAACCACCTGTTTCTCATGCGGTGCGAGTGTAATCTGCTGGAAGCCTTTCAGTTCCTTGACCGGGCGCACGACACTTGCGCTGACGTCGTGGATGTAGAGCTGAACGGTTTCCTTGCCGGCGATGTCCGAAGTATTCTCTACTTCAATGGAGGCAACCACCCGATCCGCAGCTTCAACATTGAAGCTGTTGTAAGCAAACTTGGAATAGCTCAGGCCATAACCAAAACAGAACAGCGGGTCATTCGGGCAGTCCAGATAACGGGTCACGTAACGCACATTAGGATACATAGGATCATAAGGACGTCCCGTTTGATAAGCATTGTAATAGACAGGAATTTGCCCAACCGAGTAGGGGAAGCTCATCGATAAACGTCCGGAAGGATTATAATCTCCGAACAGCACATCGGCCAGCGAATTTCCTGACTCTGTACCCAGAAACCAAGCCTGCAGCAGAGCGTCGCTGGCATCAAGAACGGGTTTCAGCTCCAGTGGTCTGCCGCTGAATACAATGGTGACGACCTTTTTTCCGGTATCCTTCAGACGCCAGATCAGCTTCTCCTGATTGGCTGATAGGCGGAGATTGGATTTGCTTCCGCCTTCCCCGGTATCCTGCTGGTTCTCACCGACAGCGGCGAGAATTACATCACAATCCTTCAGCGCCTGGTAGGCGTCTTCAATTTCATCCTCCACATCAAAAACACCCTCAAGCATGCTTCCCAGCTCACCAGTCATGGCCGTAAAAATATTTTCGGCAGATGTTTTTTGCGAAAGGCCGGTGTAGAGTGATACAGCCGGATCTTTTTCTGTCCCGGCCCAACCGCCCAGCACATGAATGGAGGTGGCGAAAGGACCAGCCAGACCAATCTTCATGCCACGTTTAAGGGGCAAAGCATCATTGTCGTTTTTGAGCAGTACAACTGAGCTAGCTCCAAGCTCCCGTGCGGCCTGCAGATGCTCCGCGCTAGGTTTCGGAGCCTCATCCACCAGCGGATCTGCATCCTTGAATGGATTATCGAACAAGCCAAGCGCGTCCTTGAGCTCAAGCACCCGGATGACGGCTTCATCGATCAAGGCGATATCAAGCTTTCCTTCCTCGACCAGAGCAGCGCCGTGGTTTAGATAGTGAGTGGACATCATCTCAATATCCAGCCCAGCAGCCAGACTTTTCTCGGCTGCCTCACGGCCATCTATCGCGGCGCCATGGGGAATCAGCTCATTAACGGAATTGAAATCGGCGATGGTAACGCCGTTGAAGCCCCATTCTTCCCGTAAAATCCCGCGAAGAAGTTCGGAATTACCACTTGCCGGGATACGGTCAATGGTATTAAATGCGGCCATCACCATGGCCACACCAGCATCTACGGCAGCCTTATAGGCTGGCAGGTAGAACTCACGCAATACGCCGGAAGACATATCCACCGTGTTGTATTCCCGTCCGCCTTCGGGAGCACCGTAACCAGCGAAGTGCTTCACACAGGCGGCGATGCGTCCTTTTTCTTTTAGGTCCTTGCCCTGATAACCCCGCACCATACTTTCGGTGACACGGGCATTCAGATAGGGATCCTCACCAGATGTCTCCATGACACGTCCCCAGCGCGGGTCGCGTACGAGATCAGTCATGGGCGAGAAGGTGACGTGAATGCCGGCAGCCGCACTCTCCTTGGCGGCGATTTCAGCAAACCTTTCACAGGCTTCAAGGTCAAAGCTGCTGCCCATGGCCAGCGGAATCGGGAGGATGGTCCGGTAGCCGTGAATGACATCCGCCATGAAGAGCAGAGGAATCTTTTGTCGGCTGGTTTGCAAATGTCGGGTCTGTTGCTCGATTACATTCCGGGCTCCAATACCGTTCAGAACACTTCCGATGCTCTCCATTACCTGCGGCTTAATATTCAGTTCCTTAAATGGACCAGTTAAATCCACGGTATCGTCCAAACCCCAATAGTGAGGACCTAGCTGGGTTAATTGGGCCAGCTTTTCGTCCAGGGTCATATCGTTCACAAGATCTTGGATAAACGTTTTAGTCATGGTTAACTCCTTCCTCGTGAGCGCATTGAAAGTTAGTTTGTTAAATAGATGTGTAGTTCCCCGCCGGGCAGCGTAAGCATGATTTTATTAGCAAAACTTACGTTAGATAGGCGATAAGGATGGGAGTGAACCGTTTACTCTCCTGGCACACAGCTCCGAGATGCGGAATGGGCCTGAGCTATAATCAGGTTCATTTGTTGTGAAAATCATAGCATTTCTCTCTTCGGATACAGGGATGAGGCATAAATTAAATCAGAAGAGGATTGCATCATTAAGATGTTACATATGGAGACTGACATGCCTATGAAAGAAAAGTATAAAAACGTTTCCACAAACGATACACCTCGATATTAGTCTGAACACCAAAAAAAGTCAATCGCCTTTGGAAAAACAGCTAATTTATATTTTTTTACGTGAAATATGTAACTTTAGTACTTGTAATTCAAAAATAAAATGAATTGACAGCGCATACATTTTGGGAGTATGCTTCTCACACAGAGAGTTTTACAGAAACACTGGAAACGTTTCTACAACACTCGATACACTTTTTTATGAAGGTTGGGCAAACTGTTTTTATTCTGGCTGCTGGACAAGAAAGGAAGGTAATTTATGCATGTGACTGAATGCATCTTTCAAATTGGAGGTGGGCACTTTGGCGAGACTGAAGCTTGTGGGTGGAAACATTGTTCGGGAAGTCATTAAGAACAAAGTTCTTTTTCTAATGTTGCTGCCTGTAATCGTATATTTCGTTATCTTTCACTATGCTGTAATGCCTGGAGCTTACGTCGCATTTGTAGATTACAAGCTCAATAAGGGGATTTTTGGAAGTAACTTTATCGGCCTTAAGAACTTTGAGTTTCTGGTTCAAAATGGGGATCTATGGAATATTACCAAGAATACGCTGCTCTATAATATCGTCTTTCTAGCTTTAGGTAATATCATTCAAATAGTATTTGCCATTATGTTGTCTGAGATCTCAGGCAAGTGGTTCAAAAAAATATCACAATCCGTTATCCTGTTACCGAATTTCATCTCCATGGTTATCGTCGGTGTGTTTGCCTACAATATATTCAATTTCAATTCCGGGTTTATCAATACGATGTTAACTGGAATGGGGCTAGACCGTTACGAGTTCTATTCCGATCCGGGCATCTGGAAATATATTATTGTGGCTTTCAAGATCTGGGCGGGTACCGGATATGGAATGATTGTTTATCTGGCAACGATCACAGGGATTAATCATGATCTGTACGAGGCTGCTTATATGGATGGAGCGACTACCTGGCAGCGAATCCGTTATATGACCTTGCCGATTCTGAAGCCAACCTTTATTCTGCTTCTACTGTTCGGTATGGGTGGAATTCTCAAGGGATCCTTTGACCTTTTCTATAATCTGATCGGTACGAACTCTGTACTGTATCCGCAGACAGATATCATCGATACCTATGTCTTCCGTTCACTGGTGGGACAATTCAACTTCTCTATGGGTGCCGCAGTGGGCTTCTACCAATCCTTATTCGGTCTGATCCTGGTGCTTGTAGTTAACTTTATTGTACGCAAGGTAGAACCGGACAGCGCTTTGTTCTAAGACTAGACACGAAACAGGGGTGATAAATATGGAAAAGAGTACAATCAAACAGGATTCCGGAAGCATTCTCATAAAAGCAGTCAGTTATATCTGTATCGCTATCTTTGCGCTATTCTGTTTATTTCCCTTCGCGTTGATGATCTCCTCATCGTTCATGAACGAGCAGGAAATTGTTCGTGAAGGCTACAAGCTGCTGCCGAAGGCATTTTCCTTTAAGGCTTACGAGATGCTATTCAACAACTCTACTCAGCTGGTGAATGCTTATCAGGTAACTATCTTCATCACCGTAGTGGGTACGGTACTCGGACTGTTTATGATGTCGATGGCCGGATTCGTGCTCAACCGTAAGGATTTCAAGTACCGCAACTTCTTTTCCTTCTTGATTTACTTTACAACACTATTCAGTGGCGGCTTGATTCCAACATACATCCTGATGGTTAAGCACCTGCATATGAAGGACAGCTTATTCGCCATGATTCTTCCGGGTGTAGTTGGTGCATGGTCCATTTTCCTGATGCGTAATTTCATGAAGGCGATTCCGGATTCCTTATATGAATCCGCTACCATTGACGGTGCTGGCGACTTTCGCATCTATTGGCGGATATTTATTCCGCTGGCGGTTCCATCCTTGGCTACTATTGGGCTTTTCTCAGCACTAGGCTTTTGGAATGAGTGGTATAACGGGATGTTGTATATTGACAGTCCGACGAAATATCCGCTCCAATACTTTTTGCAGCGAATGGTCAATCAGACGAACTTAGGAGCGCTAATCAACTCGGGAGCGGTCATCAATACTGCTGATCTTCCGACGCAATCCATCAAGATGGCTACAGCTGTGCTGGCCACTGGACCGATTATTCTCCTGTATCCATTTGTACAGCGTTATTTCGTAACAGGCCTCACCATCGGGGCTGTAAAGGGTTAATGGACGCAATCTTCTTTTCGAAGAGCGTTTATTATAAATGAAAGTTTCATAAATAGAAGAGAAAAGGGAGGCTTACCTAAATGAAAGGTAAAAAGATCGCGTCTTCTTTAATTGCTGTCCTCATGCTTACTGGAGCACTGACAGCCTGCACATCCAAGAACAACAATGAGCCGAGTAATGATCCGGCAGCCACGAAAGCTCCAGAGGCTTCAGCCAATGCAGGCGGAGTGGATACTTCCAAGGAAGCTAAGCTGGTGTACTACCTGTGGGGCAGCGAAGGAGTTAAAAATAAAGAAATCCTCGCTGAGATTAACAAGAAGCTCAAAGCTGATCTAAACGCTACGATTGAAGTGAAGTATATTGACTGGCCGGATATCGCTACTAAGTACCCGCTGCTATTTGCTTCAGGCGAAGAATTTGATATGTCGCATGCATCTCCCGGAGCTCCGGTGTCTTATTTCACATTGGCTAGTGAAGGCGCTCTAGTGGACCTTACAGATATGCTGGATAAAGTTGCTCCTAAGCTAAAAGCGGAAATCCCGGAAAGTGTGTGGGAGAATACAAAATACAAAGGCAAAATTTATGGTGTACCAAGTCTTTATAGCGAATACACACCTGCCGGTTATGCCTATCGTTCTGACTTGCTGAAGAAATATGGAATGGACAAAATCACTTCCATTGATGATATGGTTAAATACATGGATAATGTGGTTGCTAATGAGTCCTTCCCACCAATTAACGGCAAGGCAGAAGATGCAGCCAATATGTTCAGAATGCTCGTAGATACTACAGGGATGTGGCTTAACGCTCCTGGTATATCTTTGAATGAGCTGAATCTTGTGACCAAAAGTCCAGAGGACTACAAGACCGTCTTCCATCCAGCCTTCACTCAGGAATTTGAAGATTGGGCTGTGAAGATGCGTGAATGGGCGGATAAGGGTTACTGGAGTAAAGATGTGCTGTCTGCAACCCTAGGCAGCAAGGATAACTTCAGAGCAGCTAACTCCGCAGGTTATTTGACTCATGCTCAGGACTGGATCGGCCAATACGGTGCGGATTTGAAGGCGCAACCGGAATCAGATCCTTACTTCTTTACTTTTGCGGAAGCTAATAAGAAGATCAAACGTAAGATGGGCGTTGACAACTCGACTGTAATCAGCACGAACTCAGCTAATCCAGAGCGCGCTCTGATGGTGATCGAGAAGTTCATGACCGATGAAAGCTACTACAACCTCATCCAAAACGGTATTGAAGGCAAACAATATGTGATGGAAAATGGTGTTAAAAAGCAGCCTGCAGGCTTCAACGATAAAACGGACGGCGGAGGTTTCGCTGCTTGGTCACTTCGTAATGACAAATTCGTAGTTCCTACGGATACAGAAAACCCAATCCGTAACTCCTTATTCGCAGAATGGGATAAAGTGGCTATCGATGATCCTTACAATGGCTTCAGCTTTGATCCAACCAATGTTACAACTGAAATTGCTTCGATTTCCAACGTGAATTCACAGCTCGGTATTCAATTGATGCTTGGTAAAACAAGCAAAGATCCAAAAGCAGCTGTTGCGGAGTACCGTGATCAGTTGAAAAAAGCAGGAGTTGACAAGGTCATTGCCGAAGTAGAGAAGCAATTGGCTGCGTTTGTTCCTGTCAACTAAAGAAAGTTAAGGGGTGTAAGGGAGCTATAATTCGATATAGCTCCTTTACCCATAAATGGGGGAGTAAAGTGGATGTAAATATCAAGGATATCGCGCGGATTTCCGGTGTGGGCATCTCGACGGTCTCCAGGGTAATCAATAACAAGGGACCGGTGAGCAAGTCTACACGTGAGAAAGTGATGAGTGTGGTTAAGGAATACAATTATATTCCCAATTCCAACGCGCGGAATTTGAAAACTACACAATCTAAGAACATTGCACTTATGGTCAAGGGGATTACCAATCCTTTTTTCTCTAATATGATCAGAGAAATTGAACGGCAGGTCAATCTGCGGGGCTACCCGTTTCTTATCCAGCAAGTAGAGGATGGGACCGATGAAATCAATGCTGCAATTCAACTGGTGAAGGAGAAGAATCTGTGTGGGATTATCTTCATGGGTGGAACCTATGATCATTCTGAAGAGAAGTTCAAACAGCTGACGGTTCCGTTTGTGCTGACAACGATCACCTCAACGCAGGAGGTGAACCCGCTTATTTTTTCCAGCGTTATTATCAATGAAACGAAGGAAGCCTATAAGGCTACCAATTATTTGATCTCATTAGGTCATACGAATATCGGCTTTTTAGCCAAGTCTCCATTATTGGATGAAACCACGGGCAACCGGCGGTATTTAGGCTACAAAAAAGCACTCGAAGAGCAGGGTCTGCCCTATGATTCAGGGTTGGTTGAGGATTGTGAATACAGTCCCAGCTCGGGATTTAATGCTGCGCGGAGACTGCTCAACAAGAACAAGGGAATTACAGCTATATTTGCCGCTTCCGACACGATTGCCATCGGTGCTGCCAAAGCGGTGCTTACCGCGGGGTTATCTATCCCTGATGATATTTCGATCATTGGCTTTGACGGGATCGAGATGGCTGAATATTATCATCCTTCTCTTGATACAATCAGCCAGCCGGGTACGGAAATGGCCTTATCCAGTGTAGGTGTTCTGTTCGACCTCATTTCCGGACGATCAAACCATCAGCATATTGTCTATGATGCGGTATTGCTCAAGCGTGGTTCCTGCAAGATGATTAAACCTCGTTAAGATCACACTATAAACCTTTATTGGAGTGGAACCCAAATGCAAGATACACTGAGAATAGGTACGATTGTTCGTGGTGGAGAAGCCGTTAAGGTCATTCCACAAATTGTGGGGCATGGATTTGAATCATTTAATCTGAACTTTTGGCAGACCACCGGCGAAACCGATTTGATCGAAACGGCTGCACGACTGAGGGAGTTAGCTGCTGAACATGATTTTGTCATCTCTTCTGTGGGCATCTATGGCAATCCGCTGAATGGCAGCGGCGACAATGCCGACACATTGGCCAGCTGGGAGAGGCTGATTGATCATGCACATTTATTTGGCACAGATATTATAGGCGGGTTCACCGGCCGATTGCCAGGTTTGTCCATTGATGAGTCCATCCCGAAGTTTACAGAGGTGTTCGGAGAATTGGCGAAGAGAGCGGCAGATCGTGGCCTGCGGATTGCTTTTGAGAATTGCGCTATGGGCGGAAGCTGGCAGAGCGGAGAGTGGAACATCGCTCACAATCCTTCGGCCTGGGAGAAGATGTTCAATGCTGTTCCGGCAGATAATCTGGGATTGGAATGGGAGCCTTGCCACCAGATGATCGCATTGATTGATCCGCTTCCGCAGCTGCGCAAATGGATGGATAAAGTATTCCATGTGCATGGCAAGGATGCGACCATCGCTTGGGACATCGTCAAGGAATACGGTATTCATGGCCCCAAACCTTATGTATGGGACCGAACCCCTGGCTTCGGGGATACCAATTGGGTAGATGTAATCACCATCCTGCGCCAAGCGGGTTATAAAGGTACGATTGATATCGAAGGCTGGCATGATCCAGTGTATCGTGATGAGCTGGAAATGACCGGCCAGGTGCATGCATTGAATTACTTGAAATATTGCCGTGGTGGCAGCTTTGTGCCTAATCCGGTTTAAATGGTGCCGTATGAAAACAACCCAAAAATGACCTCGAAATCCACAGTGAAGTGGAGGATGAGGTCATTTTTTATAGTTAATCCTGATTTAATCCTGAATCAGATATCCTTGTCCCAGCTGTATTTCTTTGAAGCCAGCCAAATGGCGGGCTTGAAAGCGGATAGGGGTGCTGCCGCCAACCATAATGATATTTTGGATATCGGCGGCCCCTTCTGAAGGCAGGGAAAAGGCTTTGATATAGGCGTACTCTTCGGCAAGCGTTGTATAAATCGCGTTGATCAGCGGGTCATGTTCACCTTTTCCCATTAGATTCATGAGAATATATCCGCTTGTGTTCAACTTCGAACGGGTAATACTGAAAAATTCACGGGAGATCAAATGCCTTGGTGTACCAGCGGCAGTAAAGGCATCCAAAATGATGTAATCATATACCTGCGGGTCTTCGCCTTCAAGGATCTGACGTCCGTCACCGATCACTACGTTATCTTGACTATATCCAAAACAGCGGCGGCTTAATTCGACTACTTGTTTGTCTAGCTCGGCTACTTTAAATCTTTTCTCCGGAAAATGTCCGGCAATTGTTCCAATTCCATGCCCAATAAGAAAAACATCCTCAAAAGAAGGGAGGTTGAACTCCATGAAGTGAATGATGGCCCGCGGATATTCAAAGAGAACTCGTTGCGGGTCATTAAGATCCATCGCACCTTGAGTGGCATGATTCGAGAACTGCATAACACGGAAGGAGCCTTTTTCACCATATAGTTCTGTTGTATCGTAGACGGTTATTTCATGATTTTCGCTATTTCTTTGAAGCTCTGAATGCAAGTGATCGATCTCCTTATACAATACTAATTCGTTTATATTCATTGGGTGTAACCCCGACAACACGTTTAAAAAGCTTGTTGAAGTAGGCAGGATCGCCATATCCAACCTCTGCCCCAATCTCGTGAACCTTCAGGTCGGGAGCATTCTTGAGCAGATGTTTGGCTTTGCGCAGCCGAATTTCCGTGATGTAGTCCGTCAGTGTAAGTCCGGTCTCTTGCTTGAACAGCTTGCTTAAATAGCTTGGAGTCAAAAAAACCATATTCGCCAAAGTGTTCAGATCCGCATGCTGATTATAGTTAGCGGATATCCAGCGTTTTATGGTTTCTATGGCTGTGCCGGACATCTCCAGACGATGGGTTCTGATTTCGGTCAGAATGTTTGTGAAATGAGCGGTAAACATCTCCTCAATGTCGCAAAAGCTCATACTGGACGCAATTCTGTCATCCAACCTGAGGTCGGGAGCACTTTTATTGCGGGCCTCGAATTCTTGCAGTTCCTTTTGTGCAGTTTCTTCAACCCATCGACAGACCCGGAGAATTTGGTCAGGACCGGCTTGTTGTGCTTTCAGCACTGAGAACAGGTCATGAATCCATTCTAAGATGCCTGTCACATTCAGAATCTGCAGATTATGGATCAGCGGTTCTCTAATTGTATTAAAGTGATCCAGGAGGTTCATCTCCGGCTGTTGAATGTTCTGAATATTCGCGTAATGTACAGGCTCCGGATTATATATGCCCATGTTGCAGGCTTGTTTAGCATCTAGGTATGCCTGTCTAAGCTTGGATACCTCATTATAACAACCGCTGGTACCTACATGTAGGATCTTTCCGTGTGCAGATATCCGCATAATGTCACCGATATCTTTTAAATCGTTGTCTGACAGCGGCTCAGCAGAATATACAATCCAGACGTAGAGTCCTTTTTGAATCTCCAAGCTGTCGAAGCTCAACGCCTTCTCTTGCCGCAGACTGTCTGCGCAGGAGCAGACGGTTTCTCTGGCGCTCCCTTTGAGGACAAAGACCGAGAAATAAGGCTGGGGCAAGGTAAGGCTGGATAATAGGAGAGGGGAAGAGGGCTCTTCGATATGTAAGACTGTCAATAAAAGCCCGGAACGGTGGCGTTCTTCCTTGTCGCGCGCGAGCTGCCGTTCTTTGTCTAGCCGATAAAGCAGCTCGAACAGCTGCTCTTTATTAATTGGTTTTAATAAATAGTCTACAGCTGAGCTGCGGATGGCTTCTCGGGCATAATTAAATTCAACAAATCCACTCATTAGAATAGAGTAGATCTGCGGATGGGTGGCTTTTAACTGTTTAATCAGCTCCAAGCCATTGATTTGCGGCATACGAATATCTGTAATCACAACATCAAGTTGAAGTGTGCTTAACTTATCTAATAGATGTTTTCCGTCGGAGTAGGTGCCGATGACCAGAAATTCGGCGCTTTCTTTACTGATCATTCGGGCCAGTCCTTCGCGGATTAAGATTTCATCATCCACAATCGCAATACGCAGCAATCTGAGCAGCCCCTCTCCTAAATAAATTCATCTTCACTGAATTTAGCGTTAATATCCGCAATGCGCAGGGTAACACGAGTGCCGATTCCAAGCTCACTCTCAACAAGCAGACCAAACGAACTGCCGTAATGCAGGCGAATTCTTTCATTTACATTTCGTAGTCCAATCCCGAACCTTTCATTGTCCGTTCCAGTCTGCAGACTATTGTTTAAGGAACGAAGGGTGGCTTCATCCATACCGATCCCATCATCTTCTACACAGAATACGGCATCTCCATGCTCGCTCCATGCGGTGATGCTCAAGGTGCCCAGTCCTACCTTTTGATCCAAACCGTGAAAGACAGCATTTTCTACGATCGGTTGAAAGACAAGCTTAATAACAGAAAGATGAAGGAATTCGTCCGGCACGTCGATGTTAAGTCTGAACTTGTCTGGGAATCGGATTTCCAGCAGCTGATAATAATTTCTCACATGATCCAGCTCTTGTCTAATTGTAACAGCCTCTTCGTTTCGGACAATGCTGTAACGCATTTGAAGCCCAAGTAAATAGGTTAGCTTCGCCACACGTGGATCATCATTGCTCTCTGCAAGCATGCGGATGGATTCCAGCGTATTATAAATAAAATGGGGATTAATCTGGTTTTGAAGCGCCCGCATATCAGCCTTTTGCTTCCGTTTCTCCGTGATGGACACTTCTTGTAACAGATCTTTGATCCTTATGATCATCCGATTAAAATGACTGCCCAGCATCCCAATTTCATCATTATATTTGGAATGCTGCCAGACATCCAGATTACCATGCTGCACCCGTTTCATTAAGCGGACCAAGGATTTAAGGGGTTTGGTCAGGGCATGGGAAATTATAGTCGCAACAAAAAGTGCAAAAGCAATGATAATCAGTGTGGTCAAGATAAGCGTATTACGATTCTTTTGTACAGGGGACAGGATACGTGTTAAAGGAATCGTAACCATAGTGGTCCACCCGGTCTGTTTCGAGACGGTATACACTGCAAGATAAGACTGGCCATTCAAGTCTATTTGAAAATGATCCTGCTGCTGATTTACTTGCTGCAGCAACAGCTTTGTATTCAGAGTTTGTGTATCGGCAGCCAGATTCGGAACCGCGGAATCTTCACTGGCATAAATCAGATCTCCATTGTTATCTACAATGAACGTGTTTCCTTGCGTAACTGCATTTACGGGATCGATAATGCCCTTAAACAGATTGATGTCTACATCGAAAACGAGAATTCCTATATTCTGCAATGTGCTTACAGAGTTAATCGTACGCAGAACACTAAAGACCTCTTTATGGACATTCGAGTTGGTGCGGATCGTATGTCTGCCCTGAATGACAGGCGCTGCTCCGGCATCTTCACTCATGATTCTCCATTTGGCTAATCGTTCCTCTGGATACAGTTCATTAATTCCAGCGTCTTTATCATAAAAGACAGAACCGTACTGATCCACCAAATACACGGCAATGATCTCTTCCTTAGTATGATTCAAATAGCTAAGGAACATCGCCATGCCCGTATTTTTTTCCCAGTCGGTATTTTGCTGTGTCAGGTAGACTTGCACATCGGTGTTATACAGCGGCAGGGCTGTATATCTTTTGAGGTCGGCAATATATCGGTCGATGGTATCTGAAGCATTCGATGTCATTTGACCCGCACCGTCAGTCGCATTCACAAGAACCGAGTTGAACATGGAGCGGGACGATAGATAACTTACATAAGTAATCGGCAGAGAGATCAGAAAGACAAAGATAACAATCAGCTTGCGCTCCATCGGTAGATTGGCAAGGAACAACCACATTTTGCGTAAAGTTAACCGGATGTATGATAGCATTTGCGTTGTTCCTTTCCTGTAATAAGCTACCTACCTTATTTGACCGCTCCACTGGTTACGCCTTCAAAGATGTAACGCTGCAGGAAGAAATATAGAATTACTGTTGGCAGCAGGATAAGCAGAATAGCTGCACAGATTAAATTCCATTCCCCCGAATTGACTCCTTGAAAACGCATTAGGATCGTCGTAACTACACCAAGGCTTTGTTTCGGCATGTAGAGGTAAGGGATGTACATGTCATTGTAAATGCTAATGGTTTTCAGAATAATCAAAGTAGCCGTAGCTGGCGTAAGTAAAGGGAAAATAATCGACCGATAGATTCTGAACAGAGAGGCACCTTCTACCATCGCACTTTCATCGAGATCCACGGGAATATTACGGATAAATTGCAGATATAAAATAATTTGAATTACATCCGCTCCAATATAAAGCACGATCGGGGCGCCAAGTGTATTGTAAAGCCCCATGCTTTTGATGATACCAAAAGTCGCCACTTGTGTCGTGATACTAGGAATAATGGTGGCTACTAGATATGCACCGAAGACTACGGGTTTCAATTTGAAAGAGAAGCGTCCCAATACAAATGCTACCATAGTGCCGAACAGAATGTTCAGAATTAAAGTAATAGCTATAATGATTAACACATTACCAAATCCGTTAAGTAGACCCCCGCGCTGGAAAACGGCAGTGAAATTATCGAAATTCAAAAAGCTTTTTGGCAGTGCCATGGAGCTGCTGCTGTTAAATTCGTCAGTGGATTTAAAGGCATTGACGATGACCACATACGGAGGAAAGAGTACAACAAATACGCCGATAAGCAGCGAGAAGTATTTAATAACATCTGTGAAGCGAAATTTGGAGTATGTCATATCTATTTGTCCCCTCCCCGGCTTAGAACTAGTTGCTGTACTAACAGTACGATGACGACAAAGAAAAGCAAGATAATACTCATGGCAGAAGCGAGGCCGTAATTATTGTAAGCAAATGCAGTATCTACAACTTTTTGTACGTATGTTTCGCTGGCGCCTGCGGGGCCGCCCTTGGTCAACACGAAGGGGAGATCGAATACTTCCAGTGCCCCTGTGACGGTAAGAAATAAGTTAAGCTGGATGACTGGCTTCATATTCGGTAAAGTAATTCTCCAAAGTGTTTGAAAAGGTCCGGCACCATCGATCTTTGAGGCCTCATAGATATCGTTTGGAATGGCCTGCAAGGAGGCGATGTAGATTACCATGTTATAACCCATGAAACGCCAAAATCCTGTGGACGCCAGAGAATAGTTAACCAGTCCTTCTGTTCCAAGCCAACTGGTCTGTCCTAGTCCGGTAAGACCGATGCTATTCAGGAACATATTCAGAGAGCCATTGGTGGTGTCAAAGACATAACCAAACATAAAGGCGACGGCGACACCGTTCATAATGTAAGGGAGGAACAGTAAGATTCGAAATGCATTTTTTCCTTTCAACTTACTATTGAGCACAATCGCAAAATAAATAGCGACGATATTCTGGAGAATTCCCATCGCGAAATAAGCAAAGTTATGGGTAAATACCTTGAAAATATCGGGGTTGGAGAAGACTTCGCGGTAATTATCGAGACCGACCCAAGGCTTCTCAGGGCTATAGCCATCCCAGTTCGTAAAGCTGTAATAAATCAGCTTGAGTGCCGGATAATACGTGAATGTTGCGAGCAGCAACAAAGGAATCGTGAGGAAGGATACAATGATAATCGTCTTCTGTTTGTTATAGGAAAGTGTTCCGAACATCGCTAGCCCTTCTTTCATAAAAACGTGGTATGGAAAGGCAAAATGGATTATCCGTAAAAGCAATAATCCATTTTGCTCCGTAGTGTACTTCGAATCAAAAGCTCAAATTAATAACCGAGGTCCTTCTTGGCTTTAGCCCAAGCTTTATTCCACTTGTCTAATACGGTTTGTGGATCTTTGGCAAGTACAAATTCCTGTACAACAGCAGGGAGATCCAGCTGTGCCTTGTTGCCGATTTCTGTAACCTTTGCATCGTCAACAGTTCCTTCTACCAGTTCTACTCCGGTAGCTTGGAATTCTTTCAGCTGAGTCAGATTGGATTCCTTGCCTTTTAATGGAGAGATAAAGCCGGCGAAATCCTCATAACCTGAATCTTCAATCATCCATTTTACGAAGGCTTTAGCTGCCTCTAAATTTTTGCTGTTTTTGGCAACGGCATAGAAGAAGTCAGGGCTAAGGGTAGCAGATGGTTTACCCGAATTGTCATAAGGGAATGGGAAGAAGCCAACATTGTCTGAAGAAGCGCCTGCTCCGATAACTTGGTTAATAACCCAGTTGCCAAGATAGTACATAGCGAATTTGCCGGAAGCGATGTCCTTTTTCGATTGCTCCCAGTTGGTGGAGTTGATGTCTTTTTCCAGATAGCCTTTTTCATTGAGCTCTCTAAGTAGGCTGAAGGCTTTGCCATAACCGTTGTCCATAGTGAATGGTGTTTCAGAGTTCAGCTTAGCATTTGGAAAATCAGGATTGCCTTCAATTAAGCGTGGTGTGTCATAAGCCCAAGTACCAAGTGGCCATTTGTCTTTAAAGTTAGAGGACATTGGAATAACACCTTTTGCTTTCAGCTTCTCGCAGGCAGCCAGGAATTCATCCCAAGTCTTAGGCGTTTCGGTGATGCCGGCATCAGTGAATGCTGTTTTGTTATAAACAATACCGGAAGTAGAGTTCCCTGTAGTAATTCCGTAAAGCTTACCATCAAAGGATTTGAAGTCTTTAAAGGTGATCTGATCGTTCAAGCCGAGATCATCCAGTGAAGCAAAATATTTTGGCAGGTCCGAGTTAGGAATAGAAGGAATAAACATAACGTCTGGAAGCTCGCCGCTGGCCATTCTGACTTTAGCCTGTTGGTTATAGTCGGTTTGGGAAGCTTCGAATTCGACTTTAATGTTCGGGTATTTTTCATTAAAGCGCTTTAAATATTCGTCATATTCTTTGCCGATCATGTCTGTTCTGTTAGTTAGGAAGGTGATTTTGCCGCTGATATCAGCTCCTGCTGCAGGTTCGGCAGTTGCATTCGTGTCACCGCCGGTATTCTCTGCGTTAGTTGCTGCGGGCTTTTCAGTTGCGGCAGCACCGTTATTCGTGGTGTTGTCATTATTCGAACCACAACCAGCAAGTGTTGAAGATAAGACCATAATCATAACAAAGGATAACGAAAATAACTTATTTCTCATAGCTTAATCCCCTTTTCGTTTTTATTGTTAGCGTTTACATGAACATTATAGCTTTATCGAAGCCGTTAATAAATGTATTGTATTATTATTTATTGTCTTTATTTGTTTTGTTTCTGCGTTTATAATTAGCATGTACCTAACAATCAGATAACAAAATACAAAGAATATCAAAAGGGTTCAATGAATTAATTGAAGTCTTATGCTATTTTTGAGAAGTCTATGCTTACAAAACTTTAGGCATCTGCTTCCGAAGCGAGTTTTGCGCGAAGTCATTCAGAGAAGTCTATGCTTACAAAACTTTTAGGAGGTATTATGAAACATTTGCATATGAATCTTGCGAAGTGGGAATTTAGAGGCTGTGGTGATGAGGAGTGGCTTCCGGCGACTGTGCCAGGTACAGTCCATACGGATTTACTAAAGAACGGGAAGATTTCAGACCCCTTTTATGGAACAAATGAACATGATCTACAGTGGATCGATAAGAAGGACTGGGAATATCAAACCTCGTTGCAGTTGGGGGAAGAGTGGCAGGAGCTTGCTTGTACGGAGCTAGTTTTTGAGGGACTGGATACTTATGCAGATGTGTACGTGAATAATGTACATGTGCTCGCTGCTGATAATATGTTTCTGGCATGGAAAGTGGATGTCAAAGATCAGTTAAAGACTGGAGAAAATAATATACGGGTGAAGTTCCGCTCTGTGGTTAAGGAAGATTTACCGAAATTAGCGAAGCTGGGTTACGCGCTGCCTGCCTCGAATGATCAATCCGAGCTTGGGGGATTAGATGAACAACGGATTAGTATTTTTGCGCGCAAAGCACCTTATCATTACGGCTGGGATTGGGGCCCGCGTTTCTTGACCAGTGGAATATGGCGTGCGGCAGCTCTGGTGGGACGTGACACCGTTCAAATTACAGACCTCTATATCCGTCAAAATGTGATTGCTAAGGAAGAAGCTCGCCTGACCGCAATTGTAGAAGTGGATGCTCCTGCTGCTTGGCGGGGAATGCTGCGAATAAGTGCCGATGGTTTGGAGTGGATGCAAGCGGTTACTTTAGAAGAAGGCATGCAGCAATTAGAGATGAATATTGTAATATCCGAGCCACAGCTCTGGTGGTGCAGAGGGTTCGGAGAGCCTCATTTATATACATTCCAGGCAGAATTGGTACAAAATGCGGAAGTAGAGGTTAGCAAAAGTGTAAAAACCGGACTCCGCAGTATTGAATTGATTCGGGAGCGTGATGCCAAAGGAGCTTCGTTTTCTTTTGCGCTGAATGGAGTTTCCGTCTTCGCCAAAGGTGCCAATCATATTCCAAATGACAGCTTCACCACAGAAGTAACCGAGGAGCGGTATCGGCATGAAATTGCCACGGCAGTAGAATCGAATATGAATATGCTGCGCGTTTGGGGCGGCGGTATATATGAAGAAGATATTTTTTATCAGCTCTGTGATGAATACGGACTGCTGGTCTGGCAGGACTTTATGTTCGCTTGCAGTATGTATCCCGGGGACGAGGCGTTCCTTGAAAATGTGAAAAAAGAAGCCGAATACAACGTTAAAAGATTGCGCAATCATCCCTGCATCGCCTTATGGTGTGGCAACAACGAGATTGATTCGGCCTGGTCACAGTTCGAGGAAAATATGGGCTGGGGCTGGAAAGAAAAACTCGGCGCTGAGCAAAGAACGACAATGTGGGCCGATTATATTAAAATCTTCCACCGTATTCTGCCGGAGGCTGTAGCCGCGTTCCATCCAGGTGTGGACTATTGGCCGTCTTCGCCGCTGCGGGAGCTGACTGGCGATATTAATCAGCATGCGACGCGGATTGTGGGCGAAGGGGATGTGCATTACTGGGGCGTGTGGCACGGAATCGAGCCTTTTGAGAACTATAATACAAAGGTTGGCCGCTTCATGAGTGAATATGGCTTCCAGTCGTTCCCGGAACTAAAAACGGTAATGAGCTATGCAGAAGAGCAGGATTTGGAGCTTACCTCAGAGGTGATGCTGGCGCATCAGAAGAATGGTCGCGGTAATCTGCTGATCAAAGAATATATGGATATGTATCTGCCGCAGCCAAAGGACTTCAAAGCCTTTTTATATATGAGTCAAATCCTGCAGGCCGAAGCGATCCGAATCGCGATTGAAAGCCACAGAAGAAATAAACCTTATTGTATGGGCACTTTATACTGGCAGATGAATGATTGCTGGCCGGTGGCTTCTTGGGCGGGCATGGATTATAACGGGCGCTGGAAAGCCCTGCAATATACCGTGCGTTCAAGCTTCCAAGATGTTTTGTTGTCTATCGACGGTACAGACCGTGAGAAGGTAGACATTCATGTCGTATCTGATTTAAGAACAGCAGTGAGCGCTGAGTTGGTGCTTACTTTGTATCAGTTTAACGGTTCGGTGCTGCGAGAGTGGGCACATCCCGTTGAGCTGGGAGCTGATTCTGCTGCTATCGTATTCTCGTCTCCTGTGGCAGAGCTGCTAGAAGGTCAAGGGGTGGGTGATGTATTGCTTGGAATTTGCTTGCAGGCGGATGGCCAGGTGATAGATCACAAGCTGCATTATTTTACTCCGGAAAAAGAAATTCCATTGCAGCGCTCAGTAATTACCGTGCTGGAAACTCCAGAGAGCGGTGGATTAAGCTTCACCGTGACCAGTGATGTATTGGCTAGAGGTGTATACCTGACTTCGGAAGAGGAAGGAATATTCTCTGACAATTATTTTGACCTTCTCCCAGGTCAGACCAAGACGATAGAGTTCTCACAACGCGGGAACGATGGAAGAGACTGGATTCCTGCCGCACCTAAGGGGCTAAAGGTTCAATCGATGGTTGATTTTGTGAGCGAAGATTTGCTGTAAATCCTAAGGAGAGAAGGACTGGCACATGGGGATTTTAATTCAGGAAGATAAGGGATTATTCCATTTACAGAGCGCAGGGATGAGTTATATTCTTCAGCTTGTTAATGATTATCCTGCACATGTGTATTGGGGCAAGAAGCTGCGGAGTGACAGCAATTTGGAAGGGCTGTTGAATCTGGGAGGAAATACGGGTCTCGACCGGCTCCCGCAGGAATATCCCCAATACGGCACGGGAGATTTCAGAACACCAGCTTATCAAGTTCGGCTCGAAGACGGCACTCGTATTACAGAGCTGAAATACAGCGGGTACCGGGTAGTTGAGGGTAAACCCTCACTGCCGGGTCTGCCATCTGTATATGTTGAGTCTGCGCAAGAAGCACAGACGTTGGAGCTTACACTTAAGGATGATTACGCCAAGCTGAGTGTTATTTTGCGCTATACGGTTTTTGAACATACCAACGTAATCACCCGCTCTGTGGAGTTCACCAATGCGGGGGAAACACAGCTGCGATTGCAGCGTGCACTGAGTGCTAGTGTCGATTTCTCGTCTGGCGATATGGATATGATCTATTTGGCAGGAGCTTGGTCAAGGGAAGGTAATCTGACCCGTAGACGTCTGGTGCAAGGGGGTACGACCATTGGGAGCCGCAGAGGGATGAGCAGCCACCAGTTAAATCCATTTGCAGCGCTGGTGAAACCTGAAACGGATGAAAATCATGGAGAGGCCTACGGCTTCAGTCTTGTATATAGTGGAGGCTTTGAAGCTGAGGCAGAGGTCGACTCCTTCGGGATGACCCGGTTTACGATGGGGCTGAATTCTTTTGATTTCTCCTGGCTGCTGGAGCCGGGCGAACAATTCCAGACCCCAGAAGTAGTGATGGTGTATTCTTCCGAGGGGATCGGGGAAATGTCGAGAACCTATCATCGCCTGTACCGGACCCGTTTATGCAGAGGGTTATATAGAGATAAGGAACGGCCCATTCTGGTCAACAATTGGGAAGCCACCTATTTCAACTTCGATGCGGATAAATTGGAGTCGATTGCCGCGGAAGGAGCGAAACTCGGGATAGAGCTATTCGTACTGGACGACGGTTGGTTTGGCAAAAGAGACGCAGATAACTCCTCTCTCGGAGACTGGGTAGAGGATCTGCGCAAGCTTCCAGGCGGATTGTCTGATGTGGCGCAGCGTGTGAACAATCTAGGCTTGCAGTTTGGCCTCTGGTTCGAGCCGGAGATGATCTCGCCAGACAGCGAGCTCTATCGTAAGCATCCCGACTGGTGTCTGCATGTGCCGGGACGCCACCGTAGCGAAGCCCGCTGGCAATTGGTGCTGGACTATACTCGGGAGGATGTACGTCAGTACATTTATGAGTCACTGTCCCGGATTTTCTCGACCGTGCCCATTAGTTATGTGAAATGGGATATGAACCGTTGTTTAACGGAGATTGGCTCTGCAGAGTTACCTTCTGAACGCCAAGGGGAAACCGCTCATCGTTATGTGCTTGGTCTGTATGAGCTATTGGAGCGAATAACTTCAGAGTTTCCGCATATCCTGTTCGAGAGCTGCTGTAGTGGTGGTGGCCGCTTCGACCCAGGCATGCTGCATTACATGCCGCAGACCTGGACTAGTGACGATACAGATGCTGTGGAACGACTGAAGATTCAGTATGGAACAAGTCTGGTGTATCCGGTTAGTTCGATAGGCGCGCATGTGTCTGCCGTGCCGAATCATCAGGTAGGACGGATCACCCCGCTGTCTTTTCGTGGAGATGTAGCTATGTCCGGTAATTTCGGTTATGAGCTGGATCTTACGAAGTTTACAGACGAAGAGAAGGAACTTGTGAAGGAACAGGTTGCGAACTATAAACAAATCCGCAGTCTTGTGCAGCAAGGGAATCTGTACCGGCTGCAAAGCCCGTTTGAGGGCAATGAGACAGCATGGATGTTCGTGTCCGATGATCAGCGTGAGGCATTAGTTTATTACTTCCGGGTAATGGCTGTGCCGCACCCGCCCCGCCGTAGCCTGAAGCTGAATGGTTTAAATCCGGAGCTGGATTACATTCTGGAGGCAAGTGGTGAGGTTTACGGTGGTGATCGGCTAATGCAGGCTGGGCTGGCTCTGCCGGATATCCAGCAGGATTTTGTTAGCGGATGTTATAAATTGAAGGTGCAGGAATAGAGTTTATTGCAAGTCATCAGCAAGCCATGAGCCTAGCTCGTGGTTTGCTTTTTTTGTTCAAAGATGAATTTGAATCAGCTGAAGCTGCGGATGGCAAGGCAGCCTTGATCGTATCCACCTCCACACATATATTCCTCCTGTTATGGCATCCTGTGCAGCTACCCTTGTGCATGACGCTATAGCTTTTTTTGCATGTTCATATTCCGTTCATATTGAGGTCATAGAGAGTACATCTTCATTGGTTAATCTTAGCTTAGCAGTTAGTTATGGTAGTCCAAAACACAGCTGATGACAGGAGAAGATACGAGTGGAAATAAAAGAAAGAATGAAAATGAAGGCGGGCACGAGAACAAGTAAAATACTAAACATACTACTTAAAGTAGTAGGAGCAATAATCATCGCAATCGTGCTTTTTCTCGCTATTGTCTATACAGTTAATTTGATCAGCAATAAATCGGAACAAAATAAAATAGAACCCTATGGTCAGTTAGTACCCGTAGATGGGAAAAACATGAATGTTTATATTCAAGGAAAAGGTGAAGAAACAGTCGTGCTACTACCGGGTTATGGCACAGCAGCGCCAGCTCTTGATTTTAAAGCATTAATAGATGAACTGTCGCCGTTTTACAAAGTTGTCATGATTGAGCCTTTTGGGTATGGATTAAGTGATCTGACCAAAAAGGAGCGCAGCACAGAGAATATTGTAAGTGAAATTCATGAAGCTTTACAGGCTCTTAATATTGACCGTTATATTCTAATGGGCCACTCTATTTCAGGCATATATGGACTAGATTATGTTAACAAGTATGAAAATGAAGTGAGTGCATTTGTCGGGCTTGATAGTAGTGTTCCATCGATAAGCGAGAGGAAGATCGAAGCTTCGGAATTAAGAGCTATAAATCTGCTCAAAAAATCAGGTTTAATCAGATTGCAAATGAAATTTAGTGCTGACCCAATTGCTGAACTACCATTTGATGATAAAACAAAAGAACAAATGAGACTGATCAATCGCAAAAACATATTTAATCCCACCCAATTAAATGAAGCTGGAATGATGTATTCTAATTTTAAATCAGCTGAAAGCTTAACATTTCCTAAAAATCTTCCTCTTATTTTCTTTATACAAGCGAATCAACCAGCAACGGATAGATGGATACCAGAGCATGAAAAGCAAATCAAGGACTCTGTACATGGAAAAATAGTGAAGTTTGAAGAGGGACATTATTTATATCGCACTAAAGCAAAAGAAATCGTAAAAGACTTTCAGGCATTTATGAAAGAAATAAAATAAGTTTACCGTCGAGCCGACCGGATTTCAGGATTTCCTCTGATTTTCGTTCGGTTTTTTATTAGTCCGTAAGATATGGGGGAGTGCCACCAGTAACGATGGTCTAATCTTTAGGTTTGGTCTGGGATAAGAATGAGAAGGCGCCGACTACATATGATGGAGAGTTCCCTTGGTTGCTGCTAGGTTCCTAGGTACCCTGCTTCGGATCGGACTCAGAAGTCCTTATTTGCTAGAAAAGAGGCAATTGAGGCTACTTTCGGACCCCAGCGACGTTATTGGCTAATTATCGCGACCATATGGGGTGTTTTGGAGTAAATAGCTGCACCTGAGTCCGATACCATCTCAAATATGCGGTTTTTTCGCAAATAGTGGCTATACGGTCCGTAAGTGAATGGGGAGTAGGGGTGGTATGAGAGAGTATGAGAAAGTATGAGAAAGTATGAGAAAGTATCACCAGTTAACGATGTTCCAATCATTAGGGTTTGGTCTGGGATAAGAGCGAAATCGTGCTGTCTACATTTGATGGAGAGTTCCCTTGGTTGCAACTAGGTTCCTAGGTACCCTGCTTCGGATCGGACTCAGGAGTCCTTATTTGCTAAAAAAGAGGCAATTGAGGCTACTTTCGGACCCCAGCGACGTTATTGGCTAATTATCGCGACCGTATGGGGTGTTTTGGAGTAAATAGCTGCACCTGAGTCCGATACCGTCTCAAATATGCGTTTTTTTCGCAAATAGTGGCTATACGGTCCGTAAGTAAATGGGTGAGTACGACCCGTGGAGCGTGACCAACTAATCGAATGGGTAAGTACGACCCGTGGAGCGTGACCAACTAATCGAATGGGTGAGTACGACCCGTGGAGCGTGACCAACTAAGTGAATGGGTGAGTGCGACCAGTGGAGCGGAACCAACTAATCGAATGGGTAAGTACGACCCGTGGCGAGTGATCAACTCATCGAATGGTGATTCCAATGATCGCCGGCTGACTCGCTAATTATCCGTAGTTTCCAGTAATCTACGGTGAGCTCCATCTTCCACAGCCTCCATAAATCCCACAATGAGCCCCACGGTAGCCTTTTTTTAGCTAGAGCATGTCCTATTTCCCTATAATCCACATTGACTTGGGTTTGTCACACCCCTATGATGATTATTAATATAAAAATATATGACACGAATAGGAGCGAAACATCATGGCTTTGGAGATCGAACGCAAGTTTCTGCTGCCGGAATTTCCGGAGCAGCTGATTCAAAAGGGAGAGTTGAAGATTGTTACCCGTCATAATATCGATCAGACATATCTGGCGATAGATGGTGGTCAAGAGCTTCGTGTGCGTAAAATTACGGATCTGGACTCAGGTGAGGTAACCTACACGCATACGTTTAAGGATGGCAAAGGGATCAAACGCGAAGAGATCGAATATTTTATCTCAGAGGGTTTATATAATCAGATGATCGAAGCGGTAAATGCGG
This sequence comes from Paenibacillus sp. FSL P2-0121, assembly GCF_037975345.1. Classification (NCBI taxonomy): domain Bacteria; kingdom Bacillati; phylum Bacillota; class Bacilli; order Caryophanales; family Paenibacillaceae; genus Paenibacillus; species Paenibacillus sp. FSL P2-0121. The sequence continues at coordinate 1,026,184 of NZ_CP150245.1, forward strand.
TAGCTTTGGTCAAAGAGCGAATTACAGCGGTGTGGAATGGCATAACGGTTGAGATCGACGTATATTCCCAGCTGAAATTGTCCGTATTGGAGGTTGAATTTGAATCTCTGGAGGAAGCGGAAAGCTTTAAAGAGCCGGAATGGTTCGGTAAGGATGTTAGTACAGAACGGCAGTACAGCAACAAAACGGTCTGGAGAGAGCTGCAAAATAAGACAAAGAATTAACGGACTTTAGCGCGTAAACGTGGTAGTATATAGGGAAAACAAGCAGAAATAGCTTTATCATCCCTAACTAGCTTAAGGATAACGTTTAGGGTGAAACTTATAGTTAATTATAAGAATTTATAAGTGGTGCAACTATAATAGCCTTATATTTCTGCGAGAAACAGTTGTCTTCTATATAGGACGACAACGTTGTTTCTTCTTATCATATATTCTTGTCATATATTAACGAGGGGTTCAGGAGGATGAGCATGAAGTTTATAAGCACAAGAGGTAATGTGGAACCTAAAGGTTTTATTGATACGGTGTTGATGGGACTTGCGGACGACGGTGGGCTGATGGTTCCATCCGAGATTCCAGTGGTTTCAGCAGCAACGTTGGAAGAGTGGAGAAGTCTCAGCTATCAGGAGTTGTTCCTGAAGATTGTTGCCTATTACACCAATGATGAGATTCCTTACGAGGATTTGCAGGAAATGGTCAACACCAGTTATGGCAATTTCCGCACACCTGAAGTAACGCCTATACACCAAGTGGATGATTCTTTATATGTCCTTGAATTGTTCCATGGGCCTACTTTTGCTTTCAAGGATGTAGCGCTGCAGTTTATGGGTGAGCTGTATTCATATATTTCCAAAAAACAAAACAAAATCATCCACATCCTCGGTGCAACCTCTGGGGATACTGGAGCGGCGGCCATTCAAGGTGTACGCGGCAAAGAAGGCATCAAGATCTGTATTCTCCATCCACATGGCAAGGTAAGTAAAGTGCAAGAGCTGCAGATGACTACGGTGGACGACAGCAATGTACTGAATCTGTCTGTTCATGGTAACTTTGATGATTGCCAGAAGGTGATTAAGGATCTGTTCGCAGATCTGGACTTTAAAGGTCGGTATCATCTGCGTGCAATTAATTCCATTAACTTTGTGCGGATTCTGGCGCAGACTGTTTATTATTTCTATGCATATCTTCATGTCGATGGCAGCAACGAGAAGAAGATTAATATCAGCGTGCCTTCCGGTAACTTCGGTAATATTTTCTCGGGCTATTTGGCTAAGCAAATGGGACTTCCTATTAACAAGCTGATCATTGCTACGAATGAAAATAATATTTTGGAGCGTTTCGTGAATACTGGCGAATACAAACCAGGTAATTTCACAAGCACTTACAGCCCTTCGATGGATATCCAAGTGGCAAGTAATTTCGAACGGTATCTGTATTATCTGGTAGGCGAGGATTCTGAGAAGTTATCCGCGTATATGTCCAAGCTGCAAACCGAAGGCAAGATTACGGTTGAAGGCGAGGCGCTTCAGCAGGTGCAGAAGGATTTTGCAGCGCTGGGTGTGAAGAATGATCAATGCTTGAATACGATCGCTAAGTATCAAAAAGAATACGGCTACCTGCTTGATCCACATACAGCATGTGGAATCGCGGCTTACGAAGCCTTTAATGGCCCAGATGAGATTGGCATTACCTTTGCGACTGCACATCCAGCTAAGTTCGATGAGGCAATTACTTTGATCGATATTAAGCAGGAATTCCCGGCACAGATTAAAGCATTGTTCGAGATGCCACAACATCAAACCGTAGTGGATCATGACAAGGATGAAATCGTGCGTCAGCTGCAAGCTTTTTACGGATTGTAATATCATATACTGTTCTACTTCACAGCACAGCCCCCGTTCTTGGGATAAGAACGGGGGCTGTTTGTGTGTTTATAGTAGCTTCTAACATTAACGTTGCGGCGTACGGGTCTGCTCCCTAGCTTTTTCACAAAAAGCAGCGACCTTATAAGAGACATAGTACGCCAGCATTTTTTCAGAATCGGTAAAGTCGGTGTCCAGCAGTCTACTGATAAGATCGAGCTTATATCTGAGTGTATTCCGGTGAATGTACAGCTCGTCTGAGGTAATCTGCATGTTCCGGTTATTTTTGAGATAAACGTAAAAGGTATGATACAGATTGGACTGGTGCAAAGTATCGTATTCTTGAAGCTTGAGCAGCTCTGGATGGTAGTAGTTATTATCCTCGTTAAACACAACATCAGCAGAGAGCATCTCATAGAGCTGGATATCTGAATAGTAAGTCAGCTGCTGCTGCGGGCTGAGAATGGAACCGATCCGAATAGCATTTCGGGAGTGAAGATAGTGTCTCCTACATTGCGTAAGATTAGTGAACATATTGCTGATGCCAAGCGAGATGCCGGTTTGGGCTAGAAATTCCTGCAGCTGCTTATTTACAAGCTCTTTGGAGAGATTTCCATCATGGATCATTACAATCTGCCCGTCATAATAGGTGGAAGGACTGCCCGGAAAAAGCTGTTGCAAACGTTCTCTTAAATAATCATCATAACGGCCTGAACCCTCATACCAGGTAAGATCGAACAGCAGCACAAGCAGCTGATTCCCGAACTTTAGTCCTGCACTCCGCATCCTGTCCTGAATAATCCGGTTGTCCTGAAGCTGTTCCTCTAGCAATGCGCAGATAAAATCTTCAACTTTTATATTTTTGGCGTTGCGATAGTAGCTATTTTTGCCCATCTCTTCGGCAAGTATGGTAGCGGTGATGGACAGCAGCTCGTTATCTCTGGCGCGAAAAGGATTTGTGCATCCTAGAAGCAATACATTGCCGATTTGTTTGCCGGCTACTTTTATTTTGGAGATCAGTTTGGAGTTTGATGTTTCCTCGCAGGTTACCTCATAAGATTCATCGCTTTGTTTCCCACGCTGGACACTGTTCATTTTGCTCACGGCCGCAATGAAGTCGTAAGAGCAATAACCTTTGCGGATATTATCACTCCATATGTAATCGTCGATATCGGAAAGGTCAGAGTGAGCTACAATTTTGAAGCTGCAATCAAATACAATGACGGGATTCTGCAGTAGCTCGGCAGCTGTCTGTACGATAGCTGAAAGGCCTGCACCTGAAATGTATGCAGTAAACAAAGATGCGGTATAATGCTCCATTTCGATTTTACCTGATACTTGCTCATTTAAGGAAACATCCATTCATATCGCCCCCTGGTTCAATAATAGTGCAATATGCACTATAAAGAAGTGATTTTTGGTGCTTGTAAATATATTCACAAAGTATTGGACGCCTTAAACTAAAGGTGGAGGTGCTAAGCAGATGAAATATGAAAAACTGTTTGCAGCAGGTAAAATTGGACGCCTTGAACTTAAGAATAGAATTGTATTGCCGGCTATGGGAACGTCACTGGCTGCGGCCAGTGGTGAAGCATCGGATGAAATGATTGCTTTTTATGAGGAACGTGCCGCAGGTGGCTGTGGTCTAATCATTACGGAAATTACGCGTGTGGATAATGAGACCGGAGTAGGTACACCGAACCAGCTGAATGCAAGTGACTTGCTGTTTGTGCCACGTCTGGAGAAACTGGCAAGAGCTGTGCATCGTCATGACAGCAAAATATTCCTTCAGCTCCAGCATCCGGGCCGGCAAAATCACGGACGGCTTATTGGAGGCAAACAAATTGTTGCTCCTAGCGCAGTGATGTCTTCAGCGATTGGAGAAATGCCCCGGGAGCTGTCTACTGAAGAGGTAGAAGAGTTAGTTCGTAAATTTGTGTTCGGAGCTTATATAGCTAAAACAGCAGGTATTGATGGTGTGGAGATCCATGGTGCCCACGGCTATCTCGTAGGACAGTTTCTGAGCCCACTTACCAATCTGAGAACTGATAAATATGGCGGTTCACTGGAAGGTAGAATGTCATTCCTGAACGAAATTGTGCTTGGCATCAAAAAGACCTGTGGCGCAGGATTCCCTGTATCGGTGCGAATCGACGGCGATGAATTTGTCTCAGGCGGGATTACACTGGATGAGGCTATCCAGACTGCGAAACATCTGGAAAGCATCGGAGTGGATTGCATAAATGTAAGCTCCGGCACTTATGAATCATCCAATACGATCATTGAGCCGATATCCTACCCGCAAGGCTGGAAAAAACATCTCTCCGCAGCCATTAAGCAAGTGGTGCAAATTCCAGTGATTGCTTGTGATGTGATCCGTAAGCCTGAATTTGCTGAGAGTCTGCTACAGGAAGGAAATACGGATTTTGTAGCCCTTGGAAGAGCCCAACTGGCCGATCCGGAGTGGGGTAACAAAGCGGCAGCAGGCAAAGAAGCAGAGATCAGAACCTGTATCTCTTGCCTGTACTGTATTCAGGAAGTAATGGAGTGCAAGGTAATCAAGTGTGCTGTCAATGCCAGAGTGGGCCGTGAGCTTGAATTTGCAGAACCAACAAAAGATGGCGCTGGCAAAGTAGTAGCTGTGATCGGCGGGGGTCCAGCAGGTATGGAAGCAGCACGGATTCTGGCGCTCAGAGATTTTAAACCTGTACTGTTCGAAGCCAGAGATGTGCTAGGCGGCAGCGTGGAGCTGGGAAGCCGGCCACCATTGAAGGAGAAGCTGAACTGGTTTATTGATAATATGCAGCATCAGTTAGAGGAACTGGATGTTGATGTCCGTCTCTCTACGAAACCTACGCTGGAACAACTGAAGCAACTGAACCCTTATGCGGTATTTGTTGCCGCTGGGGCACAGCCTATAGTGCCTGTTATTCCGGGAGTGAAGAAGGCAGCGGTCTGCACCGTTGTTGACGTACTTAGTGGATCAGTTGTGATTAAGAACAAGCAGGCTGTGGTCATCGGCTCCGGCATGACAGGGCTGGAAACGGCTGAATATTTAGCCGATATGGGAAATCAGGTCACGGTGGTGGAAATGCAGCCGAGGGTTGGTCCAGATGCCTATCTGCCAAATCTGATCGACATTGTGACTAGACTGAAAAAGAACGGCGTGGAGCTCTTAGCATCAACCAAGCTGGTAGAAGTGCAGGATGGCGCGATTGTGCTTGAGAATACGTCCACGGGGGAAACTTCGCTGAAAAAGACGGATGCTGTTGTATTATCCATTGGTGTTACACCCGATCGCTCATTCGTTGATGAGCTGAAGCAGGTACTGCCTAATGTGAAGGTGATCGGCGATGCAGGCAAGCCAGGCCGAATCGGACAGGCCATTCAATCTGGATTCGAAACGGCTTTTGTGCTGAACTAAAGGGTTACTAATCTAAGGAGGGTTCATTCATGGTGAGTTTTGTGAAAAGTTTCGCAGATATGCAGAAATACGGAGGCAAGCCAACCACCTTTTATGATGCAGAGATGCTGACGGTGTATTGGGAGACCAAACCAGAGATTATCGAGCGTTTGTTGCCGAAGCCACTGAAGCCAACAAGCCGGCCGTTGGTAAATGCTTTTATCGCCAATTACCCAGCTACGAACTTTTGTCCACCTTATCGTGAAGCTGGATTGTTCGTTCTAGCGGACTATAACGGACAATTAGGCAACTACTGCCTGTCGATGCCTATTACAAGCGATATCGGGATGGCTATGGGCCGGGAAGTATGTGGGCTGCCTAAGAAAATGGCCGATGTGCGTATGAACACCTCAGAAGATGGCATTGATGGGGCAATCGGCCGGCATGGCATTGACTTTTTCAACGTAAAAGCCACTATGGATGGACACTTCAATGACAATGGAGCCGAGAAGATTCTGGAGGCATATTACGGCAAAGATATCCCTTTGTATAACATCAAATATGCCAATGCAATTGACGGAAATGGCTTCGATCTGATGCCAACCTTGGTCACACAGCGTTTAGTAAGTGAGGTTAAAGTCTATAAAGCGGCTGAAGCCTCTATCACCTTCCAAGACTCCCCGCATGATCCTTGGAGTGAGCTTGAAGTTGTGAATATGCTGGGCGCGGTTTACACCGTCAGTACAAATGTGCTTGAAAAAGGTAAAATTCTGGAGCCTCTGAATCCAATGGAGTATCTTCCATACTGCTATCTCCGCTGGGACTGGTGGGAGAACAATTTGCAACCTGTTTCCTCAGTATAAGCCTACGTGTTTGAAGTGAGTTTGTGCGAAATGAAACCGAAGAAGGATCGGCTAACCAAACATTAGGAGGAATTAGAATGACTAACCTTTTTGATTTGACGGGTAAGACAGCTATTATCGCAGGAGCATCCAGTGGGATCGGGGTACAATTCGCAGAGATGCTTGCTGAGCAAGGAGCAGACATTGCTATTTTGGCCAGAAGATATGACAAGCTTGTAGCAGTAGCCGAGGATATCCGGGCTAAATACCCTGAACGCAGAATAATTCCTATCGAGTGTGATGTAAGAAAAGAGGACCAGATTATTGTGGCTGTTCAAAAGGTTATGGAAGCCTTTGGCAAAATTGATATTCTGCTGAATAATGCTGGTGTGGTGGATGCGGTTCCGATTGAGGCGCTGGAAGAAGAAGCTTGGGATCGGGTACTGGATACGGATTTAAAAGGTGTTTTCCTGATGTCGAAACATGTGATCCGGCATATGAAGGAACGGAATTACGGCAAAATCGTCAATACAGCCTCAATGCTAGGCCTTACAGCTTCTGCTTCGGTTCCTACGCATTCTTACAATGCTGCTAAAGGTGGAGTGATCCATCTGACAAGAGGGGTGGCGGCAACTTACGCTAAGCATGGTATCACTGTTAATGCGATTGGACCAAGCTTGTTCAAAACTGAAATGACTGAGAATACGTTATTTGCAGAAAAAGCGCTAAAAATGTACAACGCAGTGTGTCCGATGGGGCGCCCTGGTAATCCGGGAGAACTAAACGGCGCCGTGCTCTACTTTGCTTCAGATGCTTCCAGCTACACTACAGGTCAGACTTTGTTTGTAGATGGCGGCTGGACAATTATATAGAGCTCATCTGGGTCCGTTCTGGGTCCGTAAGCTCAGGGAATCATTGTAATTCCAAAAAAAGGGTATCTCAAAAGCCATGAAAGGGTGGCTGGGATACGCCTTTTTTTGCGTTGTACGATGAGCGGTGCTCCGCCAGTAACAAGAGAATTGCTGAATTTATCAGAAATTGTCGTTAATTTGCCTTAAAAAGTAGACATGACTACCTATGAGTGAGAAAATAGCATGTAGAGTTAGTAATAACTAAAAAGGACGGGATAACATCATGACAATTCGTTTCGGGGTCATTGGAACAAACTTTATTACAGACCGCTTCGTGCAAGCCGGCTTGGAGAATGAGGAGTTTATCCTGACAGCCGTGTACTCTCGCACAATGGAGAAAGGTCAGGCCTTTGCTGCTAAATATGCGGGAGCTACAATTTATACGAATTTGGAAGATATGGTGAAAAGCAAAGATGTAGATGCTATATATATTGCCAGCCCAAATTCTATGCATGCAGAACAAGCGATTATGTGCTTAAATCACGGCAAGCATGTGCTCTGCGAGAAACCGGCTGCATCCAACAGTACGGAGCTTAAAGCTATGATTGAAGCTGCGCGCACAAATGATGTGCTACTGGTAGAGGCGATGAAATCGACCTTTATGCCGAACTTTGGAGTGATTCGTGATAATTTGTATAAACTCGGCCAAGTTCGCCGTTATTTTGCAAGTTACTGTAAGTACTCCTCCAGATATGATGCCTACCGGCAGGGGACTGTGTTAAATGCGTTTAATCCCGCTTTTTCCAATGGCTCGTTAATGGATCTTGGAGTGTACTGTTTGTATCCAATGGTAGTGCTCTTTGGCAAGCCTCAATCAGTACAGGCAGTGGGTGTCATGCTCTCGTCAGGTGTGGATGGTGAAGGAAGTCTCATTATGAAGTATGACGATATGGATGCGGTAGTTATGCACTCCAAGATTTCCGACTCCTATCTGCCAGCTGAGATTCATGGAGAGAACGGTACGATGGTGATCGACAAGATCAATGAGCCTTATCAGGTGAAAATTTACTATCGTGATGGTACAGTTGAGGAGCTTACGTTGCCTCAGGTGTTTGAACCTATGTATTATGAGGTTGAAGAATTCATCAACTTGATTAAGAATGGTGAACGGGAGAGCAGAATTAATACTCATGAGAACTCCATGGCCGCAGCAGAGATTATGGAGGAAGCCAGAGCACAGATCGGTCTCCGCTATGCCTCAGATTTATAATAAATAGAATGGGGAGCAGGACTTGAAGACTTTTAAAAAGGTTTATATTGAGATAACGAGCGTCTGCAACCTCGCCTGCAGCTTTTGTCCACAAACCGCCCGGACGAAAAATTTCATGAAGCTTGATACGTTTAATACGATATTGGATGAAATTAAACCACACAGCAATCATATTTATCTTCACGTCAAAGGGGAGCCGTTGCTGCATCCCAAGATCGGTGAACTGTTGGATGCTGCTCATGCCAAAGGGTTCAAGGTTAATATTACAACCAATGGCACGTTAATTCATAAAGCCGGACCTAAAATTCTTGGTAAGCCCGCACTGCGTCAGATGAACTTTTCTCTGCACAGCTTTGATGGGCATGAAGGGTCAGAGAACCGTGAAGGCTATCTTTCAGAGATAATTTCTTTTGTACGGGAAGCCTCAGCGCAAGGGGTTATTATTTCTTTCCGCTTGTGGAATTTGACGGAGGATAATCTGACGAATCTGGAGAGAAACCGTAACCGTGAAACCCTTGCCCTGCTGGAGGAAGCCTTCAACTTGGATTTCAAGATCGAAGAAAAGGTTGTGCCTGGCAGTGGTGTCAAGATTGCCCCACGCGTCTACCTTAATCAGGATCATGAGTTCCGTTGGCCAGCGCTGAATGAGCCGGAAGATGACGGAAAAGGGTTCTGTCATGCCCTGCGGAGCCAAGCGGCAATCCTTGTGGATGGCACTGTTGTGCCATGCTGTCTGGATGGTGAAGGAGTAATTAACCTAGGCAACATCCATGAAACTCCGTTCTCAGAGATTGTAGAGGGGGAGCGGGCGAACAATTTATTCTATGGCTTCTCACGTAGAGAAGCGGTGGAGGAGCTGTGCCGCAAATGTGGGTATCGGCAGCGGTTCGGAACCTAATGATTGGAATGCAAACAGAACCGGGACATGGCTATTTCATGAGTCCTGGTTCTGTTTTTTAATTAACGGGATTGTATATATATAATAATAGGTCTTTATAGTCTCCACTTTGGAGCGAAGGAGGAGCATATGCTGAAATCACTGGAAGCCATCGCCTTATACCGTGAAGGTGTGCAAGATCATTTGGAGGATCACCTCTGGCTGAAGCTTATTGTCCAAGCGGAGGAGCAGATTGTAAATTTGGAACGTGTGGAATCTCTGGAGGAGCTGGATCGCAGGAATCCCGTACTGGACTATGTGGAACGTAGCTTGCAGATTCTGGACCAACTTCCCCGTTCTATTTGGATAAAAGAGCTGGTGGAAGAAACGTTAATTTGGTCAGAAACGGCTAAGGGAGGTACAGCAAAGGAGCGGCTGGTTTGGCAGAAGGAAGGGATCAATTGTTTTGTACATAATTTAGGTTCCGCACAGTTATATGAGAGATATTTAGGGAGGGCTGTCTCCGAGAAAGGTGCGATGATTCAGCGGCTTATTGAGACTCATGGACTTATAGGACAGCAAATTCGCGGAGAAGTGCCGCCGGAAGTCAATAAGCCACTCCATGATATAGTGGAAGATCAGCTGCTGACCGCGGAGGAACTGGAACGCCTGCTGACCGTGCTCAATCATTGCATCATCGGAGCTGTGTCTCCCGAGTTATGGCAGAATGTGCAGCATGAAGTGAAGCAGCTTATTGAGCTGATTTCTTCAGGCAATCTTGCTAGTCCTATGCCGATGAAGGAACGACTGCGCAGAATGCGGCTGGGTCCGATCTCTAGAGGAGAGGATTTCACTACGGAATGGGCTAAGCTGACGCAGGAAGGTTTCCATGCTGAACGCTTGGAGTCATTAAGTAAGATTACCTTCTGGTATGTGGAATCTGCACTACAGACCTTTTCGCTGGAGCAATTTCTGAAGGTGATGGTGCTTGCTGCCCAGAGGGCGCAGAATCAATCCTTAAGCCATATCAGCTTCGAGCATGTCATGAACAGCATTTACTACGATTACAAGGGTGTTAAGAAGACCAATGTTTATAAGAAGCGGATTATCGAAAAATATTTAGCGGAGCTTACATGGAAGGATATCGAGCAAGGGACTTTGCCTGCTGAGAACCCTCACCTCCTCTTGCGGCAATATTCTAAGGAACATCTGCCAGACACGGTATTTTTTCAATTCCAATTCTCGGCAGCGGCAGAGAAGCTGATCGAATTCTGTATGGAAGCTGAAAAATCACCCTTGTATGAACGTGCTGTATTGCTGTTATTCGATCTATTCGAGCTGCGCAGGGATGCTTTTGACCGTTTTCATAATGAAGATACCTACTTAAGCCAAATGAATAATACAGCAGATTATAAAGCTGTAATTCTAGATCATGCCACTGGACAAAAAGTGCTGGATATCGGTCCGGGCGGCGGTGTGCTGCTGGATTTACTGGAAGAGCGTATGCCCGAGGTTACTCCTATCGGCATTGATATATCAAGCAATGTAGTGGAAGCCTTGCGGCAACGCAAGCAGCGGGAAGGTCGCCACTGGGAGGTGCTGCAGGGAGATGCGTTGAACCTTAAAGATTTCGTGGAGGCCGGAACGGTGGACACGGTAATTTTCTCTTCGATTTTGCATGAGCTATATTCTTATGTGCCGCTAAATGGTAATAAGTTCAATCACGACACCGTCTCCGCAGCTCTGCGAAGTGCCTTTGCTGTATTGTCAGCTGGCGGGGTTATCATTATCCGCGATGGGATCATGACTGAACCTGCATCATTGCTGCGGAGAGTTCGCTTTCTGGAAGAGGACGGTCTGGTGTGGCTGGAGCGTTATGCGAAGGATTTTGCTGGACGTCAGATTCAGTTTCAGAGATTAGGGGAACAAGAAGTGCTCATGCCCGTTAATGATGCCATGGAATTTTTATATACTTATACCTGGGGCGAAGAGGCTTATATTCACGAAGTCCAAGAACAGTTTGGTTATTTCACCCCTACGGAGTTTGCCTCATTTATTGAACAGATTTTAGGAGAGCAGGCAAAGATTGAGGTCTTCCGGCATTACTTGCAAGAAGGTTATACCGAAGCTTTGCGTGATAGAGTAAGGTTCATGGATGAGAGCGGACAGGAAGTGGCGCTGCCGGACAGCACCTGCTTTATTGTGATTCGGAAGGAATAGCCGAAAAGTAACATCAGCTGCATCTAAAAAAGCAATCGGCAGACCCTCTGATGCGGAGGAGATCCGATTGCTTTTTTATATAGAGATTCTTGCCCTTGTTAGATTAGTACTTCTAGCTGCGACTTATCAGATTCTTCGGCTAAACGTTGAATTTCTTGATAGGTAGCTAATTGTTCTGTCCGCTCATTGGTGTTCTCTTCAGAAGGTTTAATTTCTGTTGAACCTGCTTTATCGATCTGATCTTTAATTTTATCTCCCGTGTCTTTCATGGCATCGCCTAACGTTTCGTTCATTTCCGATAGTTTAGTTTCGATTTTGGATAACTGCTCCCGTTTGGCTGTTGCGGAATGAGTAGAACGAGCCTCGTCCAGCTCTATTTCCTTGGTCAGAACTTTTGCCTCGCCACGCATCTTAGTGTGGGTAGAAGAAACTACCTCCATTTGGCTAACATCTTGGCTTACAGAAACAATCGTATTCAATCTTTCGTTCTGTATCTCTTGCTCGGTTTTAGGTTCATCCTTTGGATTAGCTTTTTGAGCATCTTCTAAGTTCTTTTGTTGCTCTTCGAAGCTGTATTTTGCAATTTGTTGGTCAATCGTTTGGAGCTGCTTGTCGAACTCTTTAAGTTGATCTTGAATAGATTCGAGATTATGTGAACTTTTGGTAGTTCTTTCAATCAGACTGTTCTTACTGTCGATGATATTTTGTTTTTGTTTAAGCAGGGAGTTAACCATTCCGTCCATTTTGGATTGATTTTGAAAAGCAGCCTTTGCAGATTTACTTATTGATAATTTATCTCCATTACCATTACCACTAGTATTGCTGTTTGATTTCATAGTTTTATCATGAGTTTGGTGACTAACAGATACATTAAACCTCGTTCCCATAGATGAGGTCATATTCGTTATATGCATGGTTCATTATCCTCCTACGACGATAAGATCTATCTATAATATATCGGCAAATCAGCAGTAATATTTAATAAAGAGAGCTGTTAGCCGCAGCGTTGTTTGATGGACGCTTAACAGCTTTTTTGTCCAAACTATCCCGGAAGAGGAAGATATTTTCCATTTCAGGCTTTGTAATGTCTATTTACCGGTGAATTTTTGTCGAAAGTTAGAGGGAGAAATGCCTTCTTTCTTGGAGAAGCAGGAAGAGTAGTAAGTAATATGATGGAAGCCAACCTCTTCAGCGATGCGGGCAATGGACCAGGAAGTTTGAATTAACAGCCGTTTGGATTGTTCTAGACGATAGGACAGGAGATAGGCCATAGGGGTCACACCGTATATTTTTAGCATGTTTTTGGCGAGATAGTTGGGATGATAGTTAAGTTCTTTTTGAAGTAAGGAGTTAGAGACATCACGAGTATAATTTTGCCGAATGAACAATTCAATCTTCTCGGCAAGATGAATGGCGGTTGCATCGGATGCCTCGGCCAGATCGCGGTCCAAGAATTGCAGGAACTGTTGAAAGGAGGCTTGGCGCTTCCAGTTGCGCATCGACTGGGGTTCTTGTTCCAGATGGAAAAAGAACTCTAATACCTCCATTGCCTTCTCTGATATTTCCGTATACTTCGGAATAAAGATCGAGCATACATCGCAGTGATTTAAATAAGCTTTTTGTTTATGGCTTTCGATGAGCTCGCTCTGATTCTCCAGACATTCGTTCATATCCTGACACTCGATCCAGCTGCCGAAGGTCTGGAAATGAATCCAGATGATTTCTGTTTCGATAGGACAAGGGGCAAAGCCATAGTGATGGGCATCTGGACGAAGGATGAGGAATTCTCCTTCCTTTAGCTCCCAGTAAACCTCGTTCTCGGCGATGGGCAACATTCCCTTTTTAACAATGATTAGATCAAATACGCCGATGCAATTACGACTGATATGATAGTCTCCAGCATTGTAGTGAGCACGGCCACAGTCTATGAAATAAGGAATAGGCGGTGTGATAAAGCTAAGAATCGGTGAGTTCATCGCGAGCCTCCAATTGGAATCCATCGTTTTTTTATGATGTAGATGAAACTAGCCTGCACCTTTCCTGAACTCCGAAGGCGAGCATTTCATCGCTTTACGGAAAACCTTTATGAAATAGCTTACATTATCAAATCCGACCTCGAATGCGATGTCGGATATTTTTCTTTCACTTTGTTGCAGCAGATCGGCAGCCTGGCGAATCCGGTATGAGTTGATGTAATCGACTGGCGTTTTACGAGTCATCATTTTGAAGAAGCGGCAGAATTGCCCCTCGCTCATGGGAATAAGCTCTGATAGATCACGGGTACGTATCGGTTCCTGATAGTTATCTTGGATATAAAGGATCACCTTTTTAAGGCGGTTAATTTTGGTGGTATCAGCATCATCCGATTGGCTGCGGTTCTCAAATCGGCCCTCTGCGGTAATCTTGGAAAGCATGATTAGCAAAGTTCCTTTCATAAAGGTCTCAAATCCGGGCATTTTATTAGCGTATGCCTCCATCATTTGCTCCAGATGATGAAGCAGCTCCTGCTGCCAAGGGACATCGGGTGTAATATGTCTCGGAAAGCTCTGGCGTTTCTCTTGCAGTGGCAAAATCGCGTTTTGCTGGATCGTATCGTACTGGGCGCTAGCCAAAAGATCAGGCAGAAATACAAGCGCACAGAATTTGCAGGGGGTGTCTTCGTTCAGCACATAGGCGGCGTGTATATCGCCAGATTCGATAAATACCGCTTCGCCCGCGCGGAGTGGAAAATATTCTGTGTCTACTTGGAACAGAATTTCTCCTTCTAGCAGCATAAAGAACTCCGCTTCTTCATGCCAATGTGTATCGAGTACATGCGTTCCGGATGGAAGTTCTATCCAATAAGCAGCGAGTGGAAACATACTATCTCCATGAACTCTGTTTTCTTTTAGCAAACTCTGAGTTGTACGGTCCATATAAAGGCCTCTTTTCTTAAAAAACATCAAAATAGTGTTATAAATGAGCTATATAGTATTAGTTTTGTTCATTTTTTATCGGTATAATGCAACTATAAACACCAAATTGAAAGGTGGCAAGTACACAATGAAATTTACTGATGGTCTCTGGCTGGTTCGTGAAGGTATCACGATTAACGGCGCAGTTCAAAATTATGTTGTAGAAAAGACTCCCGAAGGATTAACAGCAATTACACAAACGACTCCAATCACAGGGCGCGCAGCAACGCTGAATTCAACCCTGCTTACTGTAAAATTCCATTCTCCGCTTCCAGGCGTGGTAGGCATTAAAATTATTCATCATGATGGTGTACAGGAACGTGGTCCGGTTTTCGAACTGACTAAAGGTACTGGCGATCATGTGAAGATTGAAGAAACGGATCTCGAAACCGTGCTGATCAGCGGCGGACTTCGTGTAGTGATTCGCAAAGGCGAACAATGGGCGGTGGATTTCTATCGCGGCGAAGAACGTATTACAGGCAGTGGCTTTAAATCCATGGCTTACATCACCGACCAAGACGGTAACACGTACATGCGTGATGAGCTGGATCTCGGCGTAGGCGAATTCGTATATGGTCTGGGCGAACGTTTTACCGCTTTCGTGAAAAATGGACAAACCGTTGATATCTGGAACAAAGACGGCGGCACTAGCTCTGAGCAAGCTTACAAAAACATTCCTTTCTACGTATCAAGCAAAGGTTATGGCGTATTCGTGAATCATCCGGAATTGGTTTCCTATGAAATCGCTTCAGAAAAAGTGAAAAAAGCCCAATTCAGCGTAGCTGGAGAAAGCTTGGAATACTTTGTGATTGATGGACCTACCATTAAAGACGTTATTAGCAACTATACTGCTCTTACTGGTAAACCAGCGCTTCCACCAGCATGGACTTTTGGCTTGTGGCTGACAACTTCGTTCACTACCAACTATGATGAAGAGACTGTAAATTCCTTCGTAGAAGGTATGGCAGAACGTGATCTGCCGCTGCATGTATTCCACTTTGACTGCTTCTGGATGCGTGAGTATCAATGGACTGATTTTGAATGGGATAAACGTGTATTCCCAGATCCAGAGGGCATGCTGAAACGCCTGAAGGAAAAAGGTCTGAAGATCTGCGTATGGATCAACTCTTATATTGGTCAACGTTCACGCTTGTTTGAAGAAGGCAAGAAAAACGGCTACCTGATCAAAAAGCCTAACGGCGATGTTTATCAATGTGACCTGTGGCAAGCGGGTATGGGACTGGTGGATTTCACTAACCCTGCGGCTTGTGAATGGTATGCCGGCTACCTGCGTGATTTGGTAGATATGGGCGTAGACAGCTTCAAGACAGACTTCGGTGAGCGGATTCCTACAGATGTAGTTTATTTCGACGGATCTGATCCGATGAAAATGCACAACTACTACACTCAACTGTACAACAAAGTTGTATTTGAAGTATTGGAAGAGAAGCTTGGTAAGAATGAGGCAGCATTGTTCGCACGTTCTGCAACTGCTGGCGGCCAACAATTCCCAGTTCACTGGGGCGGAGATTGCTACGCAGATTATGAATCCATGGCAGAAAGCCTTCGCGGCGGTTTGTCTCTGGGCTTGTCCGGTTTCGGTTTCTGGAGTCACGATATCGGTGGTTTCGAGAACACTGCTCCGGCACATGTATTTAAACGCTGGTTAGCTTTTGGACTGTTGTCCAGCCACAGCCGTCTGCACGGCAGCACTTCGTACCGTGTGCCTTGGGCGTACGATGATGAAGCTTGTGATGTTACCCGCTTCTTCACGAAGCTTAAATGCAGCTTGATGCCTTACCTGTATGATGTGGCTGGGCAGGCTGCAGAGCATGGCTGGGCTTCTATGCGGGCGATGGTTATGGAATTCCCGGAAGATCCAACATGCGAAGTGCTCGATCGCCAATACATGCTGGGTGATTCCTTGCTCGTAGCGCCTATTTTCCAAGAAAACGGCGAAGTGAAATACTATCTGCCAGCAGGTCGCTGGACTCACCTGTTATCTGGTGAAACTGTACAAGGCGGATCATGGCGCAAAGAGAAATATGATTTCTTCAGCCTGCCACTGTTCGTTCGTCAGAACTCCTTGCTGGCAATCGGCAGCATCGACAACAAACCGGATTATGACTTTGCGGATGGCGTGAAATTTGGCCTGTATTCACTTGAAGAAGGTACTACTACTTCTGCAACCGTACGTGATCTTAAAGGTGCTCCTGAATTGACTGTGAAGGCTGCCCGCAAAGGCAACAGCGTAACAGTTACTGCAGAAGGCAGCGGTAAAGAATTTTCGCTTTCCCTTAAAGATCTGGGAGCTATCGCTTCCGTAGAAGGTGCAGAGCAAGTGGATGAGACTACAGTGAAAGTAAACGCAGGTGCAAAATCTGTATCGTTTACCATTACACTGAAATAAGATGATTTCTTAAAGCATATTGATATAGCCATAACCTCTCTTGTAGACTGGGTGAACGATCCGTTCCCTGGTTTATAGGAGAGGTTTTAGTGTTACAATCTTAACTAATAACGGGGGAAACGTTATGAATACTAATTTAATTAAGGGAAGTGGAGTTTTGAATCAGACGGACTATACCTCTGCTACGGTTCTTTCAACCGCCGCTAATTTTATTATGAATAGGCAAGAACCTTTTACACATACCTTCCGGACTTATATTCGTTTACGGGAAAACGGCCCGGTGCAGCTGAAATTTTGGCATAGCAATGCGGTGGATTCCACCTGGGACCAAGGGCTTGAAGCTTCGGGCAGTGAACCTGGGGGCAGTTGGGTGATCGAATCGGCATTTATCGCGGATGGGGGCACTGAGCCAAACGGAGCTATTATTGAGCATACACAACATGCTGTCACTTTTGAAGGCAATGTCTCCAAGTCAGTAGCGGCCGGTGAATGCTTCTGGAGTGATGAGACAAGCATCAACCTACCTGATGGCCATTACTTAGCGTTTACATGGACGATTAAGACAACTACTGCGGGTAAATCCATTCCTTTCAACGTAGAAGGGATGCTGGCAACCGCTTATGATGCGCCCGGAAATCTGGCTGCACAGGAATCAGCCGATGGGTTTACAGAATCTGACAAGCTTTTGGTACTGCCAAGCTATATCGGATATAAGAAAGCTGTGAATAAGAAGCTAGTATTTTTGGGAGATTCGATTACTCAAGGTGTGCGGACATTAAAGGACGGATACGAATATTGGGCAGCGAGAATTGCGGATGGTCTTGGTGCAGAGATTGGTGTATGGAATCTCGGCTCAGGCTGGGCTAGAGCGTATGATGTGGCTGCGGATGGCCCTTGGCTTCACAAAGCTAAACAGAGTGATGAACTGATGATTGTCCTCGGCGTAAATGATATTGATATTGGCTGCCGCTCTGCAGATGAGTTACTTGGTGATCTGACAACTATTATTGCTAAGATCAAAACAGCAAATGCTGATGCTAGTATTATTCTAAGTACGGTGCCGCCGTTTAATTTTCAGGAGGCAAGAGAAGAGACTTGGCGTAGAGTGAATCATGAAATCCTGACTAACCCACCCGCTGGAGTAGACCGTGTGTTTGATATAGCAAGCCTATTATCGTTGCCTGCACCAGACGATCACCGGATCAGACCGGAATATATGAGTGGACAAGACGACCCGCATCCGAACGGCATAGCCGGTAAGACGGTTGCGGACGCCTTTTTAAACTGGTATTGATTAACTCTTAAATGTGTCCCGGTAGTCCTTAGGTGAAGATCCAACCTGCTTCTTAAACACTTTGCTGAAATATTTAACATCATGAAAACCGACCATTTCGGAGATTTGGGCCAGCTTCAGACGAGGATTCTGCAATAGTAGTTTAGCTTTATCTATTCGGATATTAACAATAAAGTCGGAGAAGTTAATCCCGTATTCCTGTTTGAATCGGCGGGAAATATATTCACGGCTAACAAAAAACTTTCCGGCCACTTCCTGTAAGGACAGGTCGGAAGCGTAATTAAGCTCGATGTATTTGACGATATCATGCATCGGATTACGTTCTTTAGCTTGTTTCAGGGCGATTACTTCGGCCAGCTCCTGCATTAGGGTATACGACCAGTCACGCCAAGCGAATAAGGAGAACGAGTAACCGTTCGTATAAGGAGCTGGGTGAAGCTGGTCGGCCTGTTCAAGCTCGGCCAGTGCGCCTTCAGCTTCAGGGCCTAACATTTCCCGTACCAGCTGGGAACGAAATAGTAGAGCATCATTTTTCCATGAGTTTAGGATTTCTGGTGTCACAACTCCTCCTCGGCTAAGCTCATCTACCCAGTGCTGCGCAGCTGTTGATAATATCTCTGGACTTCCGCTGATGACTGCCATTTTCCAATCTTCCTTGACGTCAGCAAAGTTCGTTGTTGATACATTACCGCGAACCTCTGCTTTGGCGATCTCTTTACGATCTCTGAATTCTTCGGAGGAAGAGGAGAAATGGCAGTAATCCTCATGAATTAATAAGTTTCGGCGTTGTAAGGCCTCTGCCACCTCTGCACGCTGATAAGGTAACTGCTTAGGTAAGTTGCCGATGCTGCTGATTCCAAAATGCATTCGGACCTGCAAGGTAGAGTAGATGCCATGATTGATTCTGCCTATTAGCTCGACCACAGAGGGTTGAATATCCCACAGAATAATCGCAATCTCCGGAGGACCTCCCCAATAACGAAAAGCAACACCCTTAAGCGGACTGTGCAAAAATTCATTACAAATATTGACGATAGCGTAGTTCATTAGCTCGGTGTCTCCGCCAAAACGTTTAATCAACGGATTGTTACCCGCATCTGTCTGCACCAATATTAACCGAGCGGAATGGATGTTTTCCGGAATGATACCATCACTGCATAACCTCCGCAAAGATAAATCAGAATTGATCGGATCATCAATTAGTGCAGATAATAGCTTTTCCCCATAAATGGGCTTGAACTCATTAAGCTGAATACTCTGTTTCTGCCGTTCGCTTCGGTCGTCTTCTTCTGAGCGCCAGGCTGCAACTGCTTTAGCTACCGCTACATTGATTGCCTCGGCTTCGATAGGTTTCAGGATATAATCAATACCCCCATGCCGCACAGTCTGCCGTACGAACTCAAAATCATTATGTCCGCTGACTACAATAAACTTAGTGTTGCCGGCGAATTCGTTCACCCAGGTCATTAACTCTATCCCATTACCTGATTCCATCATCATATCCATAATGACTAATGCTGGTTTAGCCTGCCGGATGATCTCGATGGCTTCATTTCCATTTCCGGCTTCCAGAATTTCATCTATTTGATGGGCGTCCCAGTCGACAAGCAGTCTGACTGCCTTTCTAACTCTTGCCTCGTCATCAACAATCAACGCCTTCATATCTTTTCACGCTCCGCTATAATTTCAATTTCCAATTTCACTACTACTCCGCCTGCTCTAAGGTTATCCACAGTTAAAGTGGCACTATCTCCGCACACAAACTTGAGTCGAGCCAGAACGTTCGGCAGACCAATACCTGATCCTGTAGCTTCCTTGGTTTGCTCTGTATTTCTTAATAAATCTATATCTGTTCTAGTAGGATGCTGTAGCTTCTGCTTTAAAAGATCTAACTTCGCTGAAGGGATCGCATTTCCGTTATTTTGGATACAGATTTCCATCCGGTTGTCATCCACTCTTGCTGCGGTGATTTCAATGAATCCGTCACTGCGGGAAAGATTAAAGCCGTGTTTGAAATAATTTTCTACAATAGGCTGTAAAATCATTTTCGGCATAAACGTCTCTAAAAGTGATTCCTCCATATCGTAGCGGAAACTGAACTTATTTTCAAAACGTTCCTTTTGCAGTTCAATGTAGGCTTTGACATGATCCAGCTCATCCTTAACAGTTACGATCTTCTCCTCATTGTACATGCTGTAGCGCATCATTTTGGCTAGAGCTGAAAGAAGTGAGTAAATTTGGGGCACTTTAAGCTCTAAGGCCAGCGTGCCAATGATCTGTAACGTGTTATTCAGAAAATGCGGGTTGATTTGTGCCTGCAGTGCCCGCAGTTCATTGGTCTTATTGGACAATTCCAGCTTGTACTCTCTTAAAATCAGGTTGTTGATCGTGTCCATCATACTGCGGAATCGCTCGGTAACCACGCCAATCTCATCTTTGCCCATAGGTTGAATTTCAACATCAAGATTACCGGTCTGCACCTGATTCATGTAACGAGTCAACTGCTTGATAGGAGCCGTGATTCGAAAAGAGATCAGGGTCGTTAACGTGGCAATTGTAATCAAAAGTAGAACAAGGAGGAATATATTGATCGCTGCCGCCTCGTTAGCTTCCCGGAAAAGATAGGACGTAGGAATCTGCTTCACGAGGGTCCAATTTAAACCTTGGGTTTCGATTCTTTGGTAAATAAACACAGCATCTTCCTCTTCAAAATACCCTTGCGAGCTTTGATTCGTGGCGATTTGCTTGTTGTACCAAGAAGCGTGTAGGCGCTTGCCGTATTCCTCACTGTTGCTTCCGTATACAATCCTGCCATCGCCATCCAGCAGCCAAATGTTCTCCTGCTTCTGATCATATAACTGGCTGACGATGTCGGTAAGAGCCGTTAGCTTAACATCGATCGACAGGAAGCCGAGTGGGGTGGTAGTGGGAATCCTTTCAATTCGTCTATGCAATGTGAACACAGGCTCCGGTATGAGTTGCGGGATAGGTGAAGTTAGGCCATAGCTGTGACTTATATGTGTACTTTGTATAAACACAGGAGAACTGCTAGTGATCTCTGAGTCGGCATAAGGGGGGATACCCTGCCAACGTTTGGGTGTATTTTGGGTGAGCAAAGTGGCTTTTCTATCCTTTACACCGTAAAGATACACCTGGGATATATCTGGCATGGATGAAGAAATGTAATTTAGAGAAGAATAAATTCGTGTATTTGCTGCCATATCCTCGTATCCCGCTTCGAGCAGTCTGTAGAAATCTGAATCTGAATAGACGATAAGGGAGAGACGATTGATCTCCTGAATCAGACTTTCGATGTTTCTATTGCCTTGAAAGAGGAGGTTCGTATTCTCATCTACTGCCCTTGTTCTTAGGGATTGAGTGCTATAGTGATAGCTAATAAACATGGTGGCCATAATACAGATTAACGTTGGCAGTAGGATAAAAACGATCAATTTTGTGCGAATCGTGTTCCATTTCATCGAAATTTGTCACATCCGATCAATATTTTACACCTGAAAGATCACTTTAGTAGGTGTGAGGTACCCTGAAAAAAACAGATAATATGTGTATAAAGCATAAACAAGTAAGTGAGCAAAAGAAAGGGGGGGGCAATAAATGCGCGGCACTAAGTTGTCCCAGTTAGGTCAACAGCTTTTTTTCGTTGGTCCGGCAGTTTTGTTTTTTACCTTAATAACGATTATCCCATTTTTGATGGGGATGTATTACTCTTTCACAGATTGGAACGGTGTATCCGGTAATGTAAGTTGGGTCGGATTTCAAAACTTTTCCACTATTTTCTCAAATGACCCTGACTTCTGGTCTTCCTTTTGGTTCACGGTAAGATTTACGGTGTTAGGTGTGATTTTGACTAACGTGGTAGGCTTCTTCTTAGCTTATCTGTTAACTAAACCTTTAAAGACACGTAACATGCTTCGGACTATTTTCTTTATGCCGAACGTTATCGGGGGATTGTTGCTTGGTTTCATCTGGCAATTTATCTTCATCAAAGGGTTCGCCACTATGGGCGACCTCACAGGATGGTCCTTCTTTAATCTTCCTTGGCTCGGTGATGCCACAACAGGATTCTGGGCGATTGTAATGGTCTTTGTTTGGCAGTCTTCCGGTTATCTAATGGTTATCTACATTGCCTCGTTGAGTAACGTATCTAAAGAAGTACTAGAAGCGGCTGATATTGATGGTGCTTCCCGTTGGCAGGTGCTACGCAATATCGTAGTTCCGCTAATTATGCCTGCTGTAACTATCGGATTATTCTTGGCCATTTCCTGGTCATTCAAAATGTTTGACCTTAACTTGTCCTTGACGAAGGGCGGACCGTTCAAATCTACGGAATCCGTTGCTATGAATATTTACAATGAAGCCTTCCTGAACAATCGTTACGGGCTGGGTACTGCAAAAGCGCTGCTGTTCTTTGTAATTGTAGCCATCATTACTCTGATTCAGGTCCGTATCACGAAGAGCAAGGAGGTTGAAGCGTAATGAAACCTACAGAAAAAAAGAGATGGAATATTGGCACGGAAGTAATAATGATCCTTCTGGCCCTGCTCTTTCTCTCTCCATTCTATTTCTTGCTCGCAAACTCGGTGAAATCCTTCGGTGAAATTCTGAGTGATGCGGCAAGCTGGCCAAAAGTATTTATGTGGTCGAACTATTCAACCGCCTGGAAATTAGCCCGTTTCGGTGAAGCATTCCGAAACTCGGTTATTATCACAGTGATCAGTGTTATTCTAATCTCTCTGTTCAGTGCGATGGCATCTTATCGTATGGTTCGGGCGAATACGAAATTCAATCAGTTCTTGCTGCTTATCTTCGTAGCTGCAATGGTAGTTCCGTTCCAAACGATTATGATTCCTATTCTGAAGGTCGTAAATGTTATTGGAGTAAACAACTCTTTCCTTGGTTTGATTATCACGAATCTAGGAATCAGTGTTCCGATGGCGATCTTCCTGTTCCATGGCTTTATCAAGTCCGTTCCTCTTGAAATTGAAGAGGCGGCTACAGTAGATGGATGTAATCCTATTACCGTGTTCTTCCGTATTGTGCTTCCTTTGCTGAAGCCAATGGTGATGACAACAATCGTGCTAAACGCACTTGGAATATGGAATGACTATCTGTTGCCATCCTTGATTCTTCAGGCACCAGAGCTTCGGACCATTCCACTAGCGACTTTCTCCTTCTTTGGTCAATACACCAAACAATGGGATATGGCACTTCCGGCTCTCGTAATCGGGGTCGCACCAATTATCATTTTCTACCTGTTTATGCAACGTTACATTGTTGAGGGAATAGCGGCTGGCTCGGTGAAAGGTTAACACCGAGCCCTCCGTTCCAAATATTTTTTAAGCAGTCCACTATTTTAAGGGGGAATATATAATGAAGAAGAAACACTCCGCAGTTGCTCTATCAGCAGTAATGGCAATGAGTTTAGCTCTAACGGCATGTGGTGGTAATAATAACGCTTCTAGTAACTCACAAAATGGAAGCGCTGGCACAAATTCAGGTGAAGTGAAGACCGTTAAGATCTTCCAATTCAAAACTGAAATCGTAGAAGGCCTCAATGAGCTTAAGGTAGAATTCGAAAAAGAATACCCTAACATCAAGCTGGATATCCAAACAGTTGGTGGTGGTGCGGACTACGCAGCAGCATTGAAAACTAAATTCGCTTCCGGCGATGCGCCTGATATTTTCTCCAATGGTGGATATGCAGAAATGGAACTTTGGGGAGACAAGATGGAAGATCTGTCCGACCAACCTTGGGTAAAAGATCTGATTCCTATGGCTGCAGAGCCTATGACTAAAGATGGCAAAGTATACGGTATGGCAATGAACCTTGAGGGTATCGGTATTGTGTATAACAAGGACTTGTTCGCTAAAGCGGGAATCACTGAAACTCCAAAAACATTGTCACAGCTTGAAGAAGCAGCTAAAAAGCTGCAAGCTATCGACGTAACTCCTTTTGGTAATGCATATCAGGAATGGTGGCTGCTAGGTAACCAAGGGATCAGCGTAGCCTTTGCACAACAAGATAATGTAGATGAATTCATCAAAGGTTTGAATGAAGGAACTGGTACAATTGTAGGCAATAAAACGTTTGAAGAGTGGAGCAAGTATCTCAAACTGACTTTACAATACGGACAAAAGAATCCTTTGACCACAGATGCTAACACTCACCTGGCAATGTTCGCAAAAGGCGAAACTGCAATGATGCAAGAAGGTAACTGGGCACAAACTCTTGTTGATAACATCACTCCTGATATGAACATTGGTATGTTCCCTATGCCAATCAATGAAGATGCTGAGAAGAATGACAAAATGACTGTTGGTATCCCTGCGAACCTTGTAGTCAACAAAGAATCCGGTTCTAAAGAAGAAGCAAAAACTTTCTTGAACTGGTTGGTAACTTCCGATATGGGTAAAGAGTACATCGTTAAAAAATGGAAATTCATCCCTGCTTTGTCCACAATCGAAGCAACACCTGAAGACATCGGTATGCTTGGAGCAGACGTATGGAACTACGTAAAAGAAAACAAAGTTTATGGCCTGCAATCCTCTAAATTCCCTGATGGTGTAACGCAAGAATTTGCCAGCGTGATTCAACAGTTCATTGCTGACAAGGTTGACGTTAACGGTTGGATGACTGGTATGCAAGCTGCATGGGACAAGCTTAAAAAATAAGTAAAGCACATTATAGAGAAGATTTAATGGATATTAGTGGTTAACAGAAGCGCTCTCCGTATACCTCATCAATTTGAGACGGGGAGCGCTTTTTTTGGGAAACAGGGCTGATTATCAAGGGATGGGGAGAAGCGCCAATGAAACGATATGATCATGTTCAGATGGGTGTGGACTATTACCCGGAGCATTGGGATGAATCCATGTGGGAACCAGATATCAAGTTGATGAAAGAAACAGGTGTTAAAGTAGTCCGGGTTGCTGAGTTCGCATGGAGCCGACTGGAGCCAACTGAGGGGAATTACCAGTTTGAGTGGCTGGACCGTGCGCTGGACCTTTTTCATCAATATGATCTGCAGGTTGTGATGGGTACGCCAACAGCTACACCGCCAAGATGGTTAACGACGAAATTTCCGGATGTGCTTCCGGTGTTTGCTAATGGAGAGATTTTTCACCCGGGGGTACGTGGACACCGCTGCTATAACAGCACATCGCTGCGTGAGTATGGCAGCCGTATTATTCTGCGTCTTGCCGAACGTTACAGTGAACACCCGGCCGTCATAGGCTGGCAGACTGATAATGAATTTGGCATGTTGGATTGTCATTGTGACGCTTGTAATACTGCTTTTCGAGCATGGGTACAAGCTAAATACGGAACATTGGCTGAGGTCAATGCAGAATGGGGAACCGTTGTTTGGAGCGGGGAGTACAGCGATTGGAATGAGCTTACCGTGCCGTTGGGCGGATCACCTCATCAGAATCCATCTTTTCTGCTGGACTTTCAGCGGTTTCAGTGGGATTCGGTGGTAGCGTTTCAGACAGCGCAGATCAATATTTTGCGTATGATTTGTCCAGAGCATTTCATAACCCATAACTTTCACAGCTATCCGCAGCGTCTCGATATGTACGCAGTGGGTGCAGATCTGGACGTGGCTGCGTTTGATTATTATCCGAATACTTCGCCAACCAAACAAGAGACAACGCCTTATAGCGGAGCACTTTCATTGGACGTAACCCGTGGCATCAAACGCCAAAACTTCTGGATCATGGAGCAGCTGAGTGGATCTCCGGGTTGTTGGATGCCGATGTGGCGAACCCCTTATCCGGGACTGATTCGTGCCTATGCATGGCAGGCGATTGCTAGAGGTGCGGATACTGTTGTTCATTTTCGCTGGAGAAGTGCAACTTCAGGAGCAGAACAATTCTGGCACGGGCTGATTGATCACAGCAATGTTCCCGGACGCAGATTAGCGGAGTTCACGCAGCTATGTCATGAGGTTAATGGGCTGAGCGGCAAGCTCCAAGGAACGAAGCTGAAAAACGAAGTGGCTATCCTCCATTCTCATGAAGAGAAGGCTGCGCTGGATATTCAGCCGCAGGCAGAGGGCTTTGATTATTATGAGAACATTAAGCAGATTCACCGGGCGGTGACCAAGCTTGGCATGGGCTGCGATGTTATCGACCTCAGACAACCGCTTGATGGATACAAAGTAGTAATCGCTCCAAATTTATATTTGCTGGATGAGGAGATCGTACGTAATCTGGAGGATTTTGCCCTCGCTGGCGGGACCTTACTGATCACCAACCGTAGTGGCGTCAAAAATATAAACAACATCGCAGTCATGCAACCGCTGCCTGGGCAGCTTAGCTATTGTACCGGCGTTGAAGTGCTGGAGTATGATCCGATTGGCGTTGAAACACATGTCATCGTGGATGCGGAGGGTAATCCATATGAATGTACGCAGTGGTGCGACATCCTCCGACCTGTAGTGGCTCAGCCAATTGCTTGGTATGGTGATGATTTCTATCGCGGCACACCCGCTATAACTGTTAATTCCTTCGGCAAAGGTCAGGTTTATTACTTTGGAACCCATGCGGAAGAGCAATACTGGTCAGTTCTATTGGAGAACCTGGCTAAGGAAAAAGGGTTGTTATACTATGAAGGATTGCCAAACGGAGTACATGCCTCCGTGCGGACTGGAGATCAGGGAAGCTTCTTGTTCCTGCTTAATCTGAGCCGCGAGTCGGTGATCGTTCCGTTGCCACGAGAATACAGCAGCCTGCTGGATAATAATATTCGATCGGGAGAGCTCCAGCTCGAGCCGTATGGTGTTGAGGTGCTGGAGATTTGAGTGGTTTTGAGTAAAGAGATTTTGGAGTGGGTTTGGGAGTGTGGCAGGAGAGGGGAAAGTGGAGAGGGGAATGTGTGGAGTAGGGTGAAGTGAAGGTTGGTGAAGATGGAGTGGGGGATGTGTGGAGTAAGGGAAGAGCGGTGTAGGGGAATGTGTGGGGTAGGAATAGTGAAGTAAGTGGAAGTGTGGAGTAAAAAATGAGTGGAGTAGGGCATGCAGAAACTTTAACAGAAGCACAACAGAAAATAGTTGTACTTCGTACACTTATTTGAAGTGTTGGAGTATTTAATTGGTTTTAGTTGCACTTTGTGCAGCTAAAAATTGGCTAATCCCGCTGCAAGGCCATATTCCGAGAATATAGTTGCACAAAATACACTTATATGGATAATTTCTGCCGTGCAGGCTATTTTAAGTGTACAAAGTGCAATTATTTCGTCTGACTTACTCATACTGAACTGAAGAGAGCTGCACAATGGAGTCCCCATCATGGGCAGATTTCCACATGGAGTCCAACATGGGCAGATTTCCACATGGAGTCCCAACATGAGCAGATTCCCACATGGAGTCCAACATGAGCAGATTTCCACATGGAATCCACCATGAGCAAATTTCCACATGGAGTCCACCATGAGCAAATTTCCACAATGGAACCATGAGCAGATCTGCACGATCCATCTCAGAGGTGCCGTACACTCGCAGCCAAATGCACCCAGCCACCGTAACGTACCGCACTTCACCGTACCGCCCATTTCTACACAATAGTAGCGCATACCATACTCTTACTACGTTCTAGCCGCATATTCCCAGCGAGCAATTTCTCCACAGCAGGCGGGGCATGTTTAATGAAGGCGTCTAAATTGCTCCGGCGTAGTCCCGGATTGCTTGCGAAATGTGGCTACATAATGGCTGACATCGCGGAAGCCGACTAGCTGGGAGATAGCTTTTACCGTAAGATCGGGTTGGCTTACGAGCATTTCTTTGCTTTTGCGGATGCGTAAACGTACGAAATAGGCATAAGGCGAGAGTCCGAAAGTTTGGACGAATAGGTTGTTAAGATAGCGCCCAGATACGCCTAGTTCATCGGCTAGATCGTTCAGTCCAAGATCAGGATCGCCATAATGGCTGTCCATCCATTTTAGCAGTGGCTGCAGCTTATCTACATTGCGGGAAATCGCCGTATTATTTTGAAGCTGGCCATATTTACTCAAAGTAAGCAAAAAACGATAAGCATCTGTGGAGGCGCCGAGACCAAACATATCCTGATAGGCATCATGACGATCCAGCATTTCCTTCAGCAAATTGGGGAGAGGCGCTTCATTTTCCCAACGGTAAAAAGAATTACTATTCATCCCAAGGGTCTCCAAAATAGAGTGTGCCGAATCGCCACCAAACGTTAGATAATAGGTACCCCAGTTTTTAGTGGAAGCCTCATAACGATGGGGTGTATAAGGAAGTAGTAATACGCCGCTGCCTTCGGGCAGGGAAAAGGTTTTATTGTCAAAATGGATGATCCCTTCACCTTCTGAGGTTTGAAGCCAATGATACGTGTCATAGCCATCGGGGCGGGATACTTTTTCCTGATCATGATTGTGCCCCATACTGTCTAAAGTGATTGGCAAGTGCTGTCCACCTTCATGGACGAATACGATCCTGCGATGCATGATTTCGGACAATGTTATCCTCTCCTGTTAGTTCTATATTCTTATATGTATGAGATATTATTTTATATTTAAAGGGCAACCTTAACCATTTACAATAGATATATAATTATACTATAAAGGGTGTGCGAAGTGTGATTAACGATAAATTACCTAAAATTTGGTACGGTGGAGATTACAATCCGGAGCAATGGGATGCGCCAGTATGGGCTGAGGATGAACGGATGTTCAAGCTGGCGGGAATTGATGTTGCCACAATTAATGTGTTTTCCTGGGCTTTAATCCAACCTTCCGAAGATACTTATGATTTCTCCTCATTGGATGAATTAATGGATAGACTATATAAAAATGGAACTTATGTATGTCTAGCTACAGGAACAGGAGCACATCCAGCTTGGATGGCTCATCGTTATCCTGAAGTGACCCGTGTCGATGTGCAGGGCAGAAAACGTAAGTTCGGCGGACGTCATAACTCCAATCCGAACAGTTCAGTTTACCGCAAGTATGCAGCGAAGCTGGCTGGTAAGCTGGCAGAACGCTACAAGGATCATCCGGCACTGGTAGCTTGGCATATTTCTAATGAATATGGTGGCTATGATTATTCCGAACAGTCCGCTGCTGCCTTCCGTGTCTGGTTGAGGGAGCGTTATGGTTCGCTGGATGCTTTGAACAAGGCTTGGAATACACGCTTTTGGGGACATACGTTTTATGATTGGGAAGAAATTGTGGTGCCAAATGAGCTGAGTGAAGAATGGAACGGTAACCGTACTAACTTTCAGGGGATTTCATTGGACTATCGCCGGTTTATGTCTTATAGCTTGCTCGAATGTTACAAAATCGAATACGAAGCGATCAAAGAACACAGCACTAACGTACCTGTTACAACGAACCTGATGGGCTTTTATCCGGAGCTGGATTATTTTGAGTGGGCCAAGCATATGGATGTAATTTCTTGGGACAACTATCCTTCACTGGACACACCGGTCAGCTTTACAGCAATGACACATGATCTTATGCGTGGATTAAAAAATGGCCAACCGTTCATGCTGATGGAGCAAACACCGAGCCAGCAGAACTGGCAACCGTACAACTCTTTGAAACGTCCAGGCGTTATGCGTCTATGGAGTTACCAGGCTGTAGCGCGTGGTGCAGATACTGTGTTGTTCTTCCAACTGCGTCGTTCGATAGGGGCTTGTGAAAAGTATCATGGAGCGGTAATTGAGCATGTGGGTCATGAACACACACGGGTATTCCGTGAATGTGCTGAGCTGGGTAAAGAGCTGGAGCAGCTTGGAGATCAACTACTGGATGCGCGCAGTGCAGCTAAAGTAGGGATCATCTACGATTGGGAAAATCGTTGGGCGCTGGATCTCTCAAGCGGACCGTCGGTTGCCTTGGATTACGTGAATGAAGTCCACAAATATTATGATGCGCTGTATCAGCAAAATATCGAAGCCGACATGATCGGGGTCGAAGAGAACCTGTCCAAGTATGAAATTGTTATCGCACCTGTAATGTACATGGTCAAGCCAGGTTTTGCAGAAAAGGTTGAAGCCTTTGTAAAAGCGGGCGGCACATTCATTACAACTTATTTCAGCGGTATTGTTAATGAGAACGACCTCGTGACGGTTGGAGGTTATCCAGGCGAGTTGCGTAAAGTGCTTGGAATTTGGGCAGAGGAAATCGATGCATTACTGCCAGGTATGAGCAATGAGCTCGTGCTGGATAAAACGTGGGGTAGCTTGAGTGGTTCTTATAAATGTGATCTGCTCTGCGATCTGATCCATGCCGAAGGGGCAGAAGTTTTGGCAGAGTACGGTTCTGATTTCTATAAAGGAATGCCTGCGTTGACTGTGAATAAATTTGGTGAAGGTAAAGCTTATTATGTGGCGACAAGTCCAGAAGCAGGATTCCTACAAGGATTCCTAGCGAATCTATGTGCCGAAAAGAACATTCAGCCGCTGGTAACTGCACCGGAAGGTATCGAATCTGTTCAACGTGTGAAGGATGGCGTATCTTACTTGTTCTTACTGAACCACACTGCCGGGGATTTAAGCGCGGATATTGGGGCAGCTGAGCGTACTGATCTACTGACAGGTAATGTAATCAGTGGTTCAGCAGTTGTACCGGGTCGTGGAGTATTGATTTTGTCGGATAAAAAATAGTTTATAGTATACGATTTTTAAAAAACTTTCCGGGCATAGCTTGCCCCCGGAAAGTTTTTTTGTTGTGAAGAAACTGATTAGCTGCTGCTGCCCGTGCTACCGTCTGGAGCGGATCCGCCGGGGTTTCCGCTGCTTAAGGTAATGCTCTCCGCCACAGTGGAATCTGATTTAAGCGTATATTGGATAATGTCATCAGCTTTCAGGTCAGCTAAGCTGATCGTGTTCTCCTGACGCGTGCCATTGTCGAAGGTAACCGTTACAATTTTGGTATCAGCATCAATTGTAATATCTGTGGTTTCCTCGGAGAAGGTTTGCTGCATCCCGCCGCCCTGTGGTCCACCACCTTGTCCACCGCCGTCAGGGGCTCCGCCTTCCGGTATTCCCCCCTCTGGAGGTGTACCGTTTTCTGAGCCTTGATCACCTTCGGGTCTTTCCGGTGGAGTACCAGCCTGGCCGTTCTGCATATCGGCTCCAGCCGTATCTCCAGTGCCTTGTGCGGGCGGGGAAGGCATTTCTGACGTATAGATTGTAATTGTGTTGTCGCTAATACTCTTAATCTTGCCGAAATTCATGGACATGCCGGGTCTGCCGTTTTGTTGATTGCCGTTTCCTTGAGATTGCTGTGCCTCAGCGTTATCTGCGGGTGCCGTGTTCGCTTGGTTATTAGTAACAGCTGTTCCTTCGGACTCCGAATTGGTGCTGCAGCCAGCCAATAGTAGAGAAGCAAGTAGACTTCCTGAGATCATAATCGGTATTAATTTCTTCATTTATTTTCTCTCCTTAATAGTTTTAGATTGATTAGGAGAAATATATCAGACGGTTCTG
The DNA here is from genome assembly GCF_037975345.1 of Paenibacillus sp. FSL P2-0121. NCBI lineage: Bacteria > Bacillati > Bacillota > Bacilli > Caryophanales > Paenibacillaceae > Paenibacillus > Paenibacillus sp. FSL P2-0121. The sequence continues at coordinate 1,057,639 of NZ_CP150245.1, forward strand.
AAAGGTTGCTTAAGATCAGCTGAAAGTTTGCCTAAAGAAATAGATCATGTAAATGCTATATAATAATCATATAAGTGGGATAAAACTCTACAAAGGTAAGTCATGGTAAGAGATAACCAACGTTCAGGAAAGAGGCAGTACATGAAGAATTTACTCGTAACAGGCTACCGTGCGCATGAGCTCGGTATTTTTGATAATAAGCATCCGGGAATTCCTTATATCAAAAAGGCGCTGTCTAACAGATTAAAGCCGCTAATTGAAGAAGGCGTCGAATGGATTATTACCCCTGGCCAGTATGGTGTCGATCTTTGGGCTTGTGAGGTGGTAAGTGAACTCAAGACTCAATATCCTGAATTGAAATTGGGGATCATTACGGCGCATACTGGACAGGAAGAGAAGTGGAAGGAAGAGAAGCAGGAGGAATACCGACGTATTATTGCGGGTGCGGACTTTTGCAGGGCGGTCAGTAATGCCCCTTATGACGGCAGCTGGCAGTTCAGGGCCAGAGATGACTTGTTGTTCCGCAAAAGTGACGGGATATTGCTCTTTTATGATGAGGATGCGGCGGAAGGCAGCCCGAAGTTTTTTAAAGAACGAGCGCTGAAGCTGCATGCAGAGGGGGACTACGAGCTGTTTCTTATTCATTCTGATGAGATTCAAAATATTGCCGATGAAGAAAATCAGCGAGATTATGAATAAAGCTACGAACGAAGACATCGCGAAATAAAAAAGCCCGAATCGGCATTGGGAAATCACCGTTACGGGCTTTAGTTTCTATTTGAACGAGAGGCGGAGAATAGGATGAGTGAGGTCAATCAAGCAGATATTCGTTATGTTATTTTGCTTAGCCCGACGAATAAAGACCGTAGAGACATGGAGATTATTCGTGGTCATGTTAAGCATTTACAAGAGCTGGACCGTAAAGGACAATTAGTGCTGTGTGGTCCCTTTAGTGATTGTCCTGGCGGTATGGTTATTGTAAGAGCGAACTCACGCGAAGAAGCCGTTCTCCTTGCCGAAAAAGATCCTTACGTGCTGTCTGGCATTCGTAGCTATGAAGTGCGTACATGGAGTCTGTCCCATGAGGGAAACAGGCATTTAGGTATTGTTCCACTTCAGGAATAGGTTTAATCAAATGAAGCTTTTTAGCGAAGGTGCTTTTCGCACCTTGTAATGCTGCTCATAGGCATAGGCTAGCTTGATAAGCGTAGGCTCCTGATAAGCTTTTGCTGAGAAGGTTACACCAAAGGGAGCGCCGGCCGACGTGTATCCAGAAGGAACGACGATGGACGGATATCCTGCTCTGGAAGTAATTCTGGCGCCAAAATCGGCAGGGAACAGCAGGGCATCCAGATTGTATTCTTTCATAGTGGCATCGATCCCTTCTTCCTTGCACAGCTTCAGGTCAGTCGCTCGATGGCGTAAATATTGAGCTTCGCTTTGTGTGCCGGAGGAGGTATATTCCGCATCTATTAATGTAGCTTGACCAAATCTCAAAGTCTCCACAGGGTGTGCATGATTAAAATCAATAATATCCTTCAAGGTTCGCATAGGTGCTCCGGGGCCCAAATGAGATAAATAAGCATTCAGTGCTGTTTTGAATTCGTTTAATACCACCGAAGAGTAACTAATCTCCCGGGCGGTCTTAATATCCGCAGGATCAATGATGGTCGCTCCAAGCTCTCTCATCCTGTCGACGGAAGCGTTGAACAAAGCAAGCTGCTCATCTGTGAGCTCCTCAAAATAATAATCACGTGGTATCCCAATTCGAGCGCCCTGCAAACCATTCGGATCAAGGAATACAGTATAATCCTCGTGGATTCTACCTGTATTTGTTCCCATAGCTGCATCGCGTTGATCCTTGCCCAGCATGGCGTTTAGCAGTAACACGGCATCATGAATGGTTCTAGCCATAGGGCCTGCGGTGTCTTGTGTATTGGAGAGCGGCAGGATTCCTGAACGGCTGAGCAGCCCCACGGTTGGCTTAATGCCGATGATGGAGCCCAAATTACCGGGATTAAGAATCGATCCCGAAGTTTCTGTGCCAACAGAGACCGTACAGAAATTACAAGCGACAGCTACTGCTGAACCCGCACTAGAGCCGCCGGTTGGCGTAGAAATATTGTAGGGGTTAAGGACTTGCCCGCCACGGGAGCTATAGCCGGAGGGCATGCCGTTCGTCATAAAATTGGCGAATTCGGTCATATTGGCTTTACCCATAATAATGGCGCCGGCTTCACGCAGCTTGGTAACTATAAACGCATCTTCCCCGGCAAAAGAATTCGCCAAAGCCAGCGATCCCGCACTTGTATGCATTTTGTCCCCAGTATTGATGTTATCTTTCAATAACACAGGTATCCCGTGCAGGGGGCCGCGTGGGCCATTAATTGCCCGTTCCACATCCAGAGATTCTGCGATAAACAACGCATCAGGATTAATCTCCAGTACAGAGTTAATCGTCAGGCCGTTTTTGTCGTGATCAGCAATGCGTTCATAATACATGAGAACTAGTTGTTTTGACGTAATTTCTCCGGCTTCTAATGCGGCTTGGATGTCCGGTATGGTGGCCTCTACGATTTCAAAACTCATATGCGTTCACGCTTCTTTCCCTCTAGGATATGGCTTCTCCTTCATCTAACCATAATTTGGGTGTCGTTGGTAGTTTTCTTTTTAGACTTACATTTTGATTGGCCATTTGATATATTCAGGTGTGCATTGTTTTTTTTTTATTTTTCTAGATTAGGAGCTAAATTAAGAACATGAAAAACCACAACTTTGCTTCAAAAATTATCACTTTTTTTGTGGTGATGATAAGTTTCGCTGTTTTATCTTCAAGTCAAGCCTTTGCGGAAGACAGTGATCTCAAATGTTATTTGGACGGTAAGCAATTACATTTTAATGTAAGTCCTATACTGAAAGATGGAGTTACATACGTACCTATGCGGGCGATCTTTGAAGCTTTAGGCGCAACTATTAAATGGGATAATCATGCGAAGTCAGTCTCAGCGGTTAAAGGGGATATTAACATTTTTTATCTGGTCAAGGAAGGAAGAGTAATTGTAAACGCCAAAGAGCATGAGCAAGTCTTAAAAGGTATCAATTTTCAAAATAATACACTCGTCCCTTTAAGATTTATTAGCGAAGTGTTGGGTAGTAGTGTCACTTGGGATGAAGGTACAAAATCTATTTACATAACCTCACCAGTTGCCGAGGAGAAGATTATTGCCCCGGTCAACAGAACAATTTCAGTAGGAAGCCAAGAGCAATCAAAATCGTTATCAGATGAGAGAAACAGGTTTGTTATAAACGTAAAGCACTACGGAATTAAAAATAATCAGTTGTATAGCTTGCTCGAATTTTCTAACATGGATAATAAAGACATCTCAATAAATTTTAAGTCTGGTGATCAAAAAATCATAAAGACATTCTCAAAGGAAAAGGACCCCATGCCGACTCTGAAAATTGAAAATTGTACGGAAGTAACCCATAAAGTAGTTATCGATAATATTGGCGGGAATATATATAAAATCCCTGAATTTTCAGTTAATCAGGCATGTGTCAGTTCCAACCAATCCCAACAAGATGCGCTTGATGTATGGCGGAACGACAATTCCGGCCTCTCGGAATTAGGCAGTAACCTCGTATCTATCCGTAAATATATTCAAGATCAGACGGGTGGGCTGCAAAACTTTGTGATCCCAGCCAATAAAGCTGAACAGCTGATCTTGGTCGCCCCAGTTGGAGGGAAGGATAGGTTGGTTGTGGAGGGCGGTTATTTTGTAGGAGGTCTATCAAATAAGACTATAGAATTCCAACTAGATTATGAAGTGGTTTCCGAGCTCGATTTGGGTATTTATAGTTACATATATACGGAACCTGTATATTAAGGATCGTTTTATTAGAAAAGAGGTGTCCGAACGGCCAAAATAAATGGCTGCTCAGACACCTCTTTTGTTGTGAGTGTGTAGATTAAAGTCTGACAATTACTCCTGCGCTGCTGTAAATCCCTCTTCCGCTAAATATTCTTTAGCTTCCTCAAGCGTTTCAAACGCCATCTCCAGATTGAGGTCGGCATAGACATACCATAAATCATCCTCAAGCTTTAGGGTTAGGGTTTGGCCCTCATCATTAGTCCAGAGTGTATCGGCAGTTGCCGCAGCCTTTTTCTTTCTTTTGCTGGCTACAGGAGCATCAGGAATGTAAATAGACAGTGAGGTGATGGAGGCATCCAGCAAACTACGCAGCTCGGATTCCGAGTAGTCGCGAATATTCACGAAGCCCTTATCGTCTGTCTCGTAGCCCCGCAGTAAGCCTGCGAACACATAGCCATTACCATTTGGATGCAGGTGAAAAGCCACGGTTTTCTTATCATGCTGGCTTTCCTCGTAGTGATAGTTCACGCGCCCAAGGGATACATTTTTGCGTTCCAGTTGGGGGTAAGAGTCGAGAATCGCTAATTTTTGTTCAAAAGTAAGCATATACAGCCTCCGGTTTTCGGTGTGATTGTGCACATGATTATACCATGTCGATGGATCGCAGACTATTTTTTAATCATCAAGCGGCAGAGACAGCACGAAGGTGCAGCCTTTGTCTGAGTGCTCCTCAAGCACGAGGCTTCCGTTCATAGATTCGGCCAACAGACGGCTGAAGGTTAGGCCGAGTCCCAGACCACGCAGTGTGCTCTGCTTATCGCTGCCCCGGAAGAAGGCTTCGAAGACATGCTCACTATGATTGGATGAGATGCCAAGCCCATTATCTTGAACACGGATTTCGGCAAAGCCATGACATTGCTGATCCAGCAGTTCTATTGTAAGCTGCACCTTTCGATCCGGAGCTTTGGCTTGTACACTGTTATTAAGTAGATTGACGATTATCTGCTGGATACGAAGGGAGTCCCCACGCAAAAATAAGGGATTAATCGGCATATGAAGCACGGGTTCAGCAACATCTTCCGCCTGTGTCAGTTTCCATTGATATACGATTTCTGATAGTAGTGGTACGGCATCGAGTCGGTCGTGACGAACGGAAACCATTCCTGCAGTCAGGGCATTGTAATCCAGAAGGTCGGCTACCATTCGCTGCAACCGCCCAGCCTCCAGCAGGGCAATATCCAGAAATTCCACAGCTTCATCACCTTCAACGACCCCTTCGCGGACGGCATGCACCAGGCCTTTAATAGAGGTTACGGGTGTTTTCAACTCATGGGAGACTCCGGCCAGCATTACGGCTCGAGACTGCTCAAATTGCTGTAACTTGCCTGCCATCTCTTCAAAAGACATCATCAGCTCATGAATTTCCCGCTCTTTAGCATCCTTATCTAGAACGATATCATAACGGCCATGGCTGATTTGAGCCGCTGCCTCGACTACCTTCTGAATGGGTTTTGCCAGTTTACGAGATAAGAGGTAAATGGTTAGCCAACTTAAGATGATTAGAAACAGCAGCAGTATGGAGAAAAATATGATCTCCTCCTGTGGAATATGCCGCAGTGATTTTTTGGATTGCAGGACAATAACCTGTCCCAGTGTTTTGTCATCCGAATTTATGGGAGCCACAGCAGCTTTGAACTCCGGACTGCGGGAGTCGTTCAGGCTATCATTTAGCTTATATCTCATTTCCTTGTCAGTTAGAGGTGGCAGGGAGAATAGCATTTGACCTTGTTGATCAGTAATGATCACGCACATCTCTATGGTTAACTTGAAAAACCGCTTCCGGTCTTCGATCAGTTTTTCGAGATTTTGGCTGATTTCAATGGAGCCTTCCATATTTAAGCTGCGATCTGCAATCTCCTGTGCCAAAAGCCCCGCAGTCTGCAGACGATTGCTCATAGCCTCCTGACGGATCCACCATAATGTAGCTAAAGCTGTGAGGAGCAGGCCTACACTAATAATGAGTAGATAACGTATCGTCCAGTAAGAAAGGATAGAGGTACGTTTGGCGTTGTTTCTCTTTAAGTTGTCCATAATTGATATCCCGTCCCCCTTAGGGTACGGATTTCCCCCTCACTAGTAGGCCAGTGCGACAACGCTTGGCGTAGTCTTTTGATCGACAAATCTACCGCCCGGTCGCTTCCTTCATAATCCATTTCCCATACAAATTCTATTAATTGCTCACGCGTACAAATCTGATTAGGTCTTTCAGCGAGAAATAACAGCACTGACATATCCCGAGGACTAAGACTCAGCTCAGCCCCATTTAAAAAGACAGCACGTGCTGTGAAGTCGATAAACAAACTGCCATAATGCCGTTTACGGCTGCCATCAGACCACTGCGAGGGACGGCGTAAGACAGCGTTCACGCGTGCTACCACCTCCTCGGGAATAAAAGGTTTAGACATATAATCATCCGCACCACCGTCGAGACCGGCTAGCCGGTCATTGATCCCATCTCTTGCCGTCAGCATGATCACAGGGCAGCTGCTTTTTTCACGGATGAGCTTAAGCAGTTCAAAGCCGTCCATGTTTGGCAGCATGATGTCTAGTAATACTAATGAAGGAGGAGATATAGCAAAAGACTCCAGCGCAGCGCGTCCATCGGCTACACGGGTGACTTGAAAGCCTGCTTTTTTCAGATAAGCACTGAGGACCCTAGAGATGGCTTCTTCATCTTCTACAACAAGAATGGATTTCGTCAAATTGGAGTACCTCCAGTCCATAAAATTTACGACAAGTTTAACACATCATAGCCCGTTCTGCTCTGACTTCTTCCCGACATATTGCTTTGTTAGAATGAGGGACGAGCTTGAAAGCATACAGAAATTATGAATATTGGAGGGAACAGGATGAAGAGAAAAAGAATAGCCTTGATCGCTGCAGGAGTTATTATCGTAGGAGTAGTCACAGGTTATACATTACTGGATAAATCGCTGGGCAATAATGTAGAGATCGAGTCCGTGATTCCAAATCAAGCAACCACAGCAGATGCTGGAGAGACAACAAATAACACTGGAGCATCAGCAGGGGTGGCGGTCACAGCCGAACAATTAAACGGGGATTGGACCCTTGCGGAAACCTCTAAAGTCTATTGGTCAGTGACGACCTCTAAAGAAACAGTAAACTTCGTAGACAACAAAGTTCAGGGTACCTGGAAGGTAAATATAGAGGATTCTACTTCGATGGCCGGGGAAGGGACAGTGGATATGAGCGCTCTGGATTCTGGCAATAGCCAACGGGACGAGCATGTAAAAGGAGAGGATTTTCTATCCGTAACGGAATTTCCACAATCCACGTTTGTAGTGAAGTCATTTTCGGAGCTGCCGGCAGAATGGACTGAAGGAGCAACTGTGCCTGTTGAAATGCAGGGGACGCTTACCGTAAAAGGAGTAGAAAAGGACGTCACCTTTCAGTCGCAAGCGGCGTATAGCGGGGGACAGTTGATGCTGTCGGGAACGACAACAGTGGCCTTTTCTGACTTTGGTCTAAGCAATCCCCACACCGTTGTACTGGATACAGAAAATAATCTTGAGGTTCGTTTGGAGCTTGTGCTGACAAAATAGTAGCTCTTTCGTAAGGATAACGCTGCTGTGAAATTTATAGAGAGACTGTACTGAAGAGATTTTCCCAGGCCGTGTTGGCTTTTGGGAGAGTCTCTTTGGTTTGGAATGAATTGTATGTTTTAATAGTAGTATCTGTCGAATAACTAGCAATAGTGGAGGTGTTCTTTGTGATCAAGGTGGCGGCAGCAATTATACATAATGAAGAAGGGCAGATTCTTATTGCCCGGCGGCGGCAAGGTAAATCGCAGGCAGGTCTGTGGGAATTTCCTGGTGGCAAAATAGAGCAGGATGAGAGCATCGCAGAGTGTCTGCAAAGAGAGCTTCAGGAAGAGATGGGGATCACAATCCTTCCCTATGAGAGCTTTGGCATGAACGAGCATAACTATGGAGAGATAAAGATCCAATTGATTGCTTGGAAAGCGCGGTATCAGGGAGGTGTAATTGATCTGGTGGATCACGACGAACATAGGTGGGTGCTTCCGGCTGAACTGGATCAGTTCATGTTTGCTCCGGCAGATCTTCCTTTTGTAGAACGTCTAGTGATGGAATCAAAGCCGGATTGAAGGGAGATATAATATAATATAGAAGAAAGGAAGAGCTTAAATGCCTGTATATGAAAAGCTAGTGCGTGACGGCATCCCCGATTTGATAGCTTCTCAAGGTAAAGATTTTAACACAAGGATATTAGAGTCCAAAGAATACATAACTGAACTACGTAAAAAATTGCAAGAAGAGTCGAAGGAATATTTTCAGGCAGCAAGTGATGAAGAAGCTCTGGAGGAGCTTGCCGATATGATGGAAGTGATTCAGGCTCTGGCGGAGACACACGGGAGCAATAGCGTGGAGCTGGAGAAGCAACGTGCAGAGAAAGCTAAACGTCGCGGTGGATTTAAGAAGGGGATATATCTGATTGAAGTGGAAGGAGAATAACAGGGAGATTATTTTTCCGCACAAGGAGGGTAAAACGTTGTTCAAAACCAAACTGACGATGATCTTAAGCAGTGTGGTGGCCTTGATTCCTGTAGCTATTTATTTATTCCTTTATTCCAAAATGCCGGATACCGTGCCGATTCATTATGATGGGAACATGGCTGATCGATTTGTAAGTAAAGCTAGTCTGGAGGTTATTTTGCAAAGCGGGCTGGGTTGTTTAGGATTCGTAATCATGAAGCTTTTACAATTCCTTTTGCAAAAAGCGTTTATTCAAAGCTCTAACGAGCACTCAGCGGCCTTGAGCAAGATCTGGAATATTGCTATTTTGGTGGTGACGGTGGTGTTTGCTGGCATCAGTTCCTATACATTCATTAGAATGGTCTGATAGAATTAAAGAGACTTAGCAGAAGGATTAGGAGGAACATGCAAATGAAAATGGACAACGCTTACAAGGTGAGATGGGGAATTATTAGCACAGGCTGGATTGCTCATCAATTTGTTACTGATTTGTCGCATGCCAGTAATGGTGTGGCTTATGCCGTTGGGTCAAGATCTCAGAAAAGTGCCGATGAATTTGCTAAAAATCATGGGATTCCGCATGCCTATGCAACCTATGAGGAATTGCTGAATGACCCGAATGTAGACGCGGTATATATTGGAACGCCGCATCCTTTTCACAAAGAAAATGCTTTAATGGCGCTGCGTGCAGGCAAAGCTGTCCTGTGTGAGAAACCTTTTACCGTAAACAGCGGTGAATTGGAAGAAGTTGTGGCCTATGCTAGAGCACATAAGCTATTCCTGATGGAGGCAATGTGGAGTCGCTACATCCCGGCGATTGTGAAGGTTAGAGAATGGATTGCTGAGGGTAGAATCGGTGATGTTCGTTTGGTGAAGGCAGACCTAGGGTTTCGTACCGACTGGAATCCGGAAGGCAGATTGCTGAATCCGCAGCTGGGCGGGGGTGCGCTGCTGGATGTGGGGATTTATCCGGTTTCTTTTGCCTCCATGGTGTTTGGACCTCATCCTGAGTCTATTTCCAGCACAGTGCACATAGGTGAGACTGGAGTGGACGAGCATTTCTCGATGCTGTTGTCATATGGTAACGGGAAAACCGCTTCGTTGAACGGTGGTATTCGTCTTAACATGTTGGAGGAAGCGCATGTGTTTGGCACAGAAGGCCGTATTATTGTAGAGGGTACATTAGTGAACCCGAAATCGGCTGCGCTTTATATAGGAGATGAGAAGGTAGAGAGCTTTGCAGATGACCGAGCTTCTATTGGATATTGTTTTGAAGCGGAGGAAGTAGGACGTTGTCTTCAGGCGGGGCTTACAGAGAGTCCGGTGATGACATTGGATGAATCGTTAGCGATTCTGAAACTGCTGGATCAAGTGCGTGCACAGTGGGGGCTTAAATACCCTGGAGAGTAATTAAAATATAAATTAAACACCCCTCGGTGCAGTGCTACACAAGTAGCTCCGAGGGGTGTTGTTATATTAACTCAGCTGCGCTAGTTCTGATTATTGGCGTTTTTGCCTGCCTGAACCCAGCCGGCCACTTCAACGGTACGTTTCGCTTGATGAAAAACAGCGTCACGGATCCGATCCTGATCTTCGATCATTTTACCGTCTCCATCTACACTGACACTTGTTCCGTAAGGGTTGCCTCCCGCACCAAATGTGACTGGATCGGTATAACCGGGTGCTGCAACAATGGCTCCCCAGTGATACATCGACGTATAGAGTGCCAAAATCGTAGCTTCTTGTCCACCATGCGGGTTCTGTGCTGAGCTCATGGCGCTGACGACTTTGTTTACTGTTAGTCCTTTGCCCCAAATGCCACCGGTTGTATCAATGAACTGCTTCATCTGGGAAGCAATGTTACCGTAACGGGTTGGGGAACTGAAAATAATCGCATCCGCTTCGACTATATCGTCGGGTGTGGCAACTGGGATATCTTTTGTTTTCTCAGCTAGGGCTTTCATGGCTGGATTTGCTTGAATTTTGTCCTCGGGGACGAGTTCCTGCACCTTCAGAAGTTTTACCTCAGCTCCTGCTTTTTCTGCGCTTTCCGCGGCCCATTGTGCTAGCTGGTAGTTAGTTCCTGTGGCACTGTAGTAGATGACAGCTAATTTGATTTTTGGCATGCTGTAGTCATTCCCTTCGAGTGTAGTTCCATACTATTAATTACCCTAATGGTGTCTTTATAACCCAGAATGAAATCAATCTATTCGAACTGGACAGACAGATGTCCACTTTGCCTGTGTATACTAAGTTCAATCACAGGAAATGAGGGAGAATGGATGAATACTTATTTTGTAGAGAAAGCAAAAATGACCTTGGCGGGGGTTAGCATACGCACAACTAATGAAGCAGAAATGGGACCTGATGGAGGTTTGTCGCAGCTGTGGGAAACTTATTTTCAGAGTAATATTGCGGGGCAGAAAGCTACGGTAAATCCTGAGTACATCTATGCTTTGTATACGGATTATGAGAGTGATGCGAGCGGAGCGTATACCGTTGTGATCGGGCATGAAGTAGCTGAGGAGAGACATTTAGAGGGAAGTCAGCTAGAGGAAGGCGAGCTAGAGGAAAGCCAACTAGAGGAAAGCGAACTAGTGGAAAACCAGTTCACCTATGCGGCTGTACCGGAGAGCAAATACATGGTTTTTAAGACGAAAAAAGGTCCGGTATTTGAAGTAGTCGCGCAAGCGTGGGGGGAGATTTGGGCGTACTTTAAGGAGTCTGGGGAGGTAAGAACTTACACGGGGGATTTTGAGATTTATGATTCACGGAATTTTGACCCTGCTGACACGCAGGTTGAGATTTATATTGCGATTGAATAGATAGGGGAAGGATGGTTTTGTGTGCTTAGTGGGTTAAGTGCTTAAGCGGGAGATTTTTTAGGGAAAAGTGTTATAGGAAAGTGTTTAGAGGGAAGTATTTTATAGGGAAAAAGGGATTTAAGGGAGTTGCTTCTGATAGTAGTATCAAGCAGCTTGCGAGAGAAAGGGGGGCTGCCGAGAGGTAGTCCCTATTTTTGCTGACGGCCAGGTACCGGGGAGAAGGGTTACTTGACGGTGGAAGAGAATATGACAACTTAAAATTCTCGGGATGTGTTGTTAATCTTTGCTGAGGCTTGCATTTAGGCAGACGGGGGGAGACATAAGAAAAGCCCTAGAGTATATATACTTAACTAATATGTCTGCGGAAAAATATACGGTAAAAATCCCGTAGATTTGCTGGATTGGGCAGAAATGGCGGGGATGTACGGTAAAAATCCCGTAGATTTGCTGGATTGGGCAGAAGTGGCGAGAATGAACGGTAAAAATCCCGTAGATTTGCTGGATTGGGCAGAAGTGGCGGGGATGTACGGTGAAAATCCCGTAGAATAGTTGGATTGAGCCAAAGTGGGGAAATGTACGGTAAAAATACTCTACATCAGCTGCATAGCGTCGAATTAGTCAGAAATAAGAGCAAAAGTGCCCTACATTAGCGGTATCGAGCCAAAGTAGCAAGAAAGAGAGGCAAAAGTGCTCTACATTAGCCGCCCCAAGCCAAAGTAGCAAGAAAAAGAGGCAAAAATGCCTTACATTAGCCGCACCAAGCCAAAGTAGTAAGAAAGAGAGACAAAAATGCCTTACATTAGCCGTCCCGAGCCAAAGTAGCAAGAAAGAGAGGCAAAAGTGCCCTACATTAGCCGCCCCGAGCTAAAATAGCAGGAAAGAGAGTCAAAAATGCTCTACATTAGGCGCCCCGAGCCAAAGTAGCAGGAAAGAGAGACAAAAATGCCCTACATTAGCGGCAAACGCCGCTTGGACCTAGTCAAAGTTAGTTTGATGGAGGAGCTATTGGAGTGGGTATTGTTAATGGAGTTAATGCACTTTTGGAACTGATCCAGTTGGTGAAACTAACGGAGTTGATAGAGCTAATGTAACTATAGAAGTTAATGTAGTCGGCAAAGCTAGTTAGTTAAGCAAATGTGGTTGATGGAACTGAGATGATTGGTGAAGCTGTTGTAGTTCATGTAGTTCATGTAGTTCATGTAGTTCATGTAGTTCATGGAACTCATTGAGTCGGCGGATCCGATAGAGTTGAGTAGAGATGACCAATTAGCCAACACACAAATATACAGAAATGGAGAATGCCAAATGGGAAAACAATTTACCGCTATACTACCTGTACATGAAGCGTTTATTCTTCGGCAGCATCTTTTTTTCGTAGGGTCGGCGCCGCTTTCAGAAGATGGGCATGTTAACCTTTCGCCGAAGGGACATGATTGTTTTCGGATATTGTCTCCTAATCAGGTGGCTTATCTAGACATGACTGGCAGCGGTAATGAGACGAGCGCGCATCTGCTGGAAAATGGAAGAGTGACGGTTATGTTTTGTGCGTTTGAGGGGCCGCCTAATATTTTAAGACTGTATGGAACAGGGGCTGTGATTTTGCCTGAATCAGCAGAATGGGAAACACTGTCCCCATTGTTTACATCTCTGCCTGGAGCTAGACAGATCATTTTGATAGATGTTCATAAAGTACAGACTTCCTGCGGATTTTCGGTCCCATTCATGAGTTATGAGGGTGAGCGGGATACGTTGCAGCGTTGGTCTATCCAAAAGGGTGAGGCAGGGCTGAGAGAATATAGACAAGAGAAAAACACAAAGAGTATAGACGGGCTACCCACACCTCTTGGACAAAAAAACTGACCAGACAGGAGTTCCCATTCTCATGGTCAGCAGAAGGAGCGTACTATCCGTAGGGATTGTTTACCCAAGTCGTTCAAAGTTGTCTGCTTCGTATATGTACACCCAAGTCGCTATAGTTGCTTGACTACTCATTATAAATGTTCACTAGGTGGATACAGTGTATGCTATAAACCATTACATTCGATCTCATTAGGCAAAGTAATAAGCTAATTGAACGCAACAAGTAATCCCGTAATCGAAAAAATGAAGGACATAAGGGTGACGATTCATTTGGCATCCCATTGGAGGGTTTTTTAGAGTGTCTTTCCCTATTTAATAGTCTATTAAACTTATTGCTTTTACTGTTATTTCTATCATCGCATGCTCGTTTATTTAAACTTATAATGAAGGCGATGGGATGGGCTGCTTTTCCATCAATCATCGTTTACATTCTCATGTAGAAGTTATTTTACGTAGATTAATAAACGGACAAAGGAGATACAGCATGCTGCCATCACTCGCATTTCTTAAACGTCAATTAGAGGGGATTTTACGCAATAAATTTGCACAGGGGCATCAAACCTCGGGTTATTTAGCCAAGCTGGAACAGCTTCCCGCAAGCTATGATGCCTATCTGGAATTCGCTCATAGCTTGGTGGCCATTCCAATGAGGGACAATTGGCCTTACTATGAACCAAACGATTTACAAGAGATATGGCAGGAATGCGATCCGGCACGACCTTTAGGCCAGGTCGGCATCTTGAATCTTAAGGATAGCTCCAAGCGTGTGGAGGCGGGATTCCTCGCTTCAGTCTGTGGTTCAATGCTAGGCAAACCGATTGAGGTAAACCCCAGCTTGTCGGAATTGCGTAAAGCTTTAACTTCTGTAGGGGAATGGCCACTGAATGATTACATTTCTGATGAAGTTCTCCATGCTTTGGATCGTCGACATTGGTCTTGGTTTGAGACGATGCGGGGGCGAATTCGTTATGTGGCACCTGATGATGATATCAATTACACATTAATGGGAATGATGGCGTTAGAACAATTTGGCGATGGTTTTACGAAAAGAAATTTAAGAGATTTATGGATAAATCATCTTCCGATAAGTACTACTTGGGGGCCGGAGAGGACCATCTTGCTTCGATCGGGGATTAGCTATTTGGAGCATGATAGAGAACTATTCAATCATTCTGAAATAGAGGCTTGGCCCGACTTCATGGTGCAAGATACAGAACTATGCGGAGCAGCGATTCGCGCAGATGCTTACGGTTATGCCTGCCCCGGTCAACCCGCTCTTGCCGCTGAGCTAGCTTGGCGTGATGCAAGTTTTACACATCGCCGGACGGGGATCTACGCCACGATGTTCATCGCCGCTGCGATTGCAGTTGCGCAAGTGCTGCGCGATCCTATTAAAATAATAAGTACTGCACTGCAATTCGTACCTGGAAGGAGCCGATTCTATGAGATTACTCAGGATTGCCTGCAGAGGGTAGCGAATGCAGATAACTGGCTGGAAGCTTATCAGAGCATTAACCATAAGTATGCAAATTATAGTCACTGTCAGGTTTATCAGGAAATAGGTACCTTAATTAATACATTTCGATTTGCAGACAATGTCGGTGACGGGATATGCAAGCAGGTGATGCAAGGCAACGATACGGATAGTTTTGGAGCAACAGCAGGCTCTCTGCTCGGGGTTTATTTCGGTTCTGACAGTCTGGAAACAAGATGGCTTGAACCTTTCCAAGACCGGATTCATACGGGATTATCTAATTTTCATGAGCAAAAGCTATCCCGTTTGGCTGAGCGGATAGGGCGTTTGCCAGAGCTGTTGCATACTCACCAACATCGAATTGAACCCAGCGAGCTCTATGTAAACGAGAACACCGATTTAAACCTTTGAATTTGATTTCATCAAAAAAATGGTTAAGATATCTGTTACTACGGTTCACAATTTTATTTCCTTGGAGTGTTTGTGGGACCTATATAGAAGTGCTTTAGAAATTAAAAGTGCCAATTGAGTAGCTGAGTAAAAGTCACCGTGCTTAATGCAATACGACATTATCCCGTAACAGGTTACTTTTTGATTTTTTTCATCTATCCATAGACTGCTAGTACATGGAAAAAAAGACACCAACCCCCGGTTAGTGTCTTTTTGTCTAGCAACAGGTACTGCTAACAATGGCAAATTTGCTTGAAGATGTTACATCAAACGTAGATCACATAAGGGATGATGCGTAACCAATGGTGTGAAAGCGTCTAGAGCAGATTACTTGAAAGTTCAATGGTTTGTTAAAAACATCCACAATAGGTAAATTAACGAGACTTAGACTACAGGATAATTACGAATGATTAACGAGCTATGTGATCTTCATGGCATTACGTACCTATTAACCATCGAAGCGCTGTCCAACGCTAGTTGCTATAAGTGGTGGAGCTTACAGGATCGTCGAGCCGACACAAAGACAAGGTTATCCCGTATGCCGTATCCCGTATCCTGTATCCCAAATCCCTACCGCCCAAAGCTCATGCTACCTACGGATTCCACTATAAACACAGGCACATATTGCTCGCCCATGTCTGTTCCAACGAGCTCATATCCATTCTGATATTGGCCACTAACTAACGCGTTACCTGTAACGGAACCCACTTCTCCTTGGAGCAAAATATAAATCCCATCCGAGTAAGCAAGACTATTGCCGAAGTTATCTACGATGATCTCACAATGAAAAGAGACCTTTTCAAAAGGATGAGTGGTAAGATCCGCAGCTGAGATTACAGCATACTCCTGAACAATCTCCGCGAATTGATAGCTGCCGTCTACTTTACGGTAAAGTGCCGTTTGCCCGTCAACACCGTCTCCAAGATCCGCATTAGGCACGAGAATAGAGTCATCCGGCTGCAGTTCATAACTATCACCAGCTAAAGAAAATAACTGCGAAATACCATTCGATTTCATCTCATATGCTGTGAAAAGGGTGCGTCCACCTTCAACCTCAGATTGGGCTAAAACTACAGGTACACCTGAAGAGGTTGCCAACTGTTCATTAAAAGTAAGACTGCGCAGACTCTCGAAGCGTGGCAAGCTGTTTCCGGATAATGTGACCACATTGTCGTCGTTATTCATCGCGGCATAATAGAGCACGCCACTATTATCCGTCCCGGCAACGATCACTTTTGTGCCCAATAGTCCTTTGCGGGAGATGGCGTTGTTGTATTTGTCTTGCTCTTCACCGCCAGGAAGGAGGCGAACAGGCTCTGCGATATTCCAAGCCAGCCTAGTAGCGGCAATGTTTGTCGAAGTATCTTCTAGCGGGGCAAGATCTCCGTATAATTGTATCGCTTCAGCATATTGACCTTTAGTAGTCAGACGGTTGGCATTTTTTAGTAGCTTAGCCTTACTAGTATCGATCAAAGTCAGCACCTTGGATGAAGTGATGCCTGCCGATCCTGCAAAATTACGATAAGCTACAGCATGCCCAGCAAAAGCTGTGATATTGTCACCTTCAAGATCTTTGTTCAGGATGATCTTCCCGCTGCTTTCTGCTTGTTGAAGTACCCAAGGAGCTTCGTAATTATGCTGGCTATAAGCACTCATCAGGGACAGGGTGCTTTCCAGCATGCCGGTAAAGTTTCCTGCTCCTGCTAAGGATTTTAATATAGCTGTGTCATGGCTTTTAAACTTTGAGGCTAGTAAATCCTCTTTGGAAGCTGCACTTCCATAATAAGCATCAGGAATCTGCAAAAGATTCCATTTGAAGTTCTCTTCATTACTCACCCCTCCGCTCTGGTTCTGGGCAAGATCGGCAAGGAACTGCTCCTTAAACTGACGGAAATAAGAGGTGAACTGGTCTGAAATGCCTGAGGCCGACGATAACTGGCGATAATAGGATTCATAGGGACCGCCTGGCTTCATATATGTAGCTTTTAAACTGAGCAGAGCTTGATAGCTTTTCATAAATCCGGCAAAATCCTTAGTCTCTGCTTCCTCCTTAGTAGAGGCTACCAAATCATTCAGAACTTTGCGGATGTCTGTGATTGGAGCTAATTCATCCAGACGTTTTGCGACTCTTTCTTCCTGGTAATCAATGGAATAGTTGGCCGCTGCTTGACGGTACTGATCCTCTGCATTAATCAGATCCCCGGCAGCGTAGAGACGGTCGGCTTCTTTGGTGATTTGTATTTTATCTGCGATGAGAAAAACCTTCTGTCCAAGCAGCACAAGCATGCATATACACAAAATGATCATAAAGTTTCGCAGGGTTATTAATTGTTTGAACGTCATATAGAGTAGCCTCTTTTTTCAAAATATAAGAAAGCCTAAGAAAGTATAAGTTTTACGGTATACATCATCCTTATATTTCTTTGAGAAACGGTTGGTTGTCATCAATAAGGATGTTTGCTTTATATTGGTTCATCTTAGCTTTCAGGTCTATTGGACCTCCGGGTCCCAGCGATATTTGGCTTCACGAATGTCAGCTACCCTGAGGTCTAAGCCGTTCCAAGGTTCATGGGGATTCGCAGCAATGAGTTTGGACAACCGCATAAAACGGTCCTTGGGCAGATCTTGCACGTATCGGCCAATCATATTGGAGTAGAGCAGGGCATAACGCTTCATTCTTACCGCCGCTCCTGCAACGCTCGTAAGGATGGTTAAGCCGTTAGCCATCTGGCGAATCTCCACTTCATAGTTCTTCACGTAGCGTAGTGTACGATCCTTAATGAGATCGGGACGGACTTTAGCGATCTCGCCGATATATTCGGCTAGCAGTGGTTCGAAGTCTTTTAGAAGAAGCTGCTCCAGTTCTAGATCCATATCCTTGCGGAGTAAAAATCCATGCAGCAAAGCCACTCGCTGCCGCGCGATCCGGTCGCCGCGAAGCAGGATGGAGAGCTCGCGCAGCTTCTCATAGGCAAGAACATCATCCTTACGGAGTACGGAGACAGCTTCCTGACGGTTGACCTCCAGCCCTTCCTTGATGATGCCGATCCCACGACCAAGCAGCTCATTGAGAGAACGAAGATTCTCGTTCTGCCTTACTTTTCGCTGCGTATAGTACAATAGTCCAGCAAGCACAAGACCACCGGCACCACACAATATCATTTGTTGGATGCTATTTCCAAAATAGACAGAGGCTAGTGTGAGCAGTAAGATGAATAGTAGGCGGGTATGCATCTTCCGTCTGGCTAGTGATGCTGCGTGCTGCTCTACAGCAATAAGTGAGGCTCTGCCACATTTGCTACAGCGGTCTTCGCCAAGAGCGGTATACCGCCCGCATTGGCGACAGATGCGCAGCTTGTCATAAGCGTAACGCGGGGCCTTGAAAGGCCGGAAGGTAACGGGTCTTTTCTTATTCACGGCCTTTATCGCCTCCGTTCAAAGCGGCTAGCAGTCGATCGTTAATATCATCACGTGTCAGTGGTTTGCGCTGATGTGCGGCATAAATGGAAATCTGAATTACGGCAATTAGGAACGTAATCCCAAGAATGACGTATGAAATCATGGAACAATCCTTTCTCATGGACGCTCTGCAGTCCAGATGGCTTTTAGAATGATAATCTTCTATGCATCAATGCACTGGGTCCGGCGGTCCTAAAGTTGAAGTTTACAAGGTTTAATTATATCATAATGGCATGCTATTTACAGATTTTAGCGATAGTGCTGAACCTGTCATATGTGCCTAATATAACACAAGAGGAGCCCTATTTATGCTTCGTAAATATCAAAGTATTAGAACAACCAAGACTCTCTTTCTACGTATCTTTCCGGCATTGCTCCTGGCTCTTTGTCTAGCTGCCTCGCCTTTTGCAGCTGTTAAGGCCTATGCGGCAACGTCGGCGCAATCTCACATTGACGCTGTGCTTCTTATTGATGTCAGCAACTCCATGAAGACTAGTGACAAGAACAAAATCGCCAACGAAGCGATGAAAATGTTCATAGATATGTTATCCACCCAAGGTGATAAAGTAGGTATTGTTGCCTATACCGACAAGGTGCAACGGGAAAAGGCTCTGCTGCAAATTAGCTCGGAGAGCGATAAGCAGGATTTGAAGGATTTTATTGATGGTTTGGACCGAGGAGCTTACACCGATATCGCTATTGGCGTAGAGGAAGCTGTAAAGGTTCTGCAGAATGGAAGTGACCCTTCCCATGAGCCTATCATTGTAATGCTCGCTGACGGCAATAACGATTTCAACAAAGCGACAGGCCGGACGCAAAGTGAATCAGATAAAGAGCTGAAGGCGGCCGTAGAGGTTGCCAAAAAGAATGGCTATCCCATCTATACCATTGGACTTAATGCAGATGGCAAGCTGAATAAACAAAGCCTCGCCGACCTGTCCAACGAGACGGGTGGTAAAGCATTTTCGACGGACTCAGCAGACGATCTACCGCAAATCCTGAGTGAGATTTTTGCCAGCCATTTGAAGCTGAAGGTAGTGCCTGTGCAGTCGATTACTGCAAATGGCGATTATCAGGACGTGACCGTCAACGTGCCTAACGGCAGTGTTTTGGAAGCCAATATCTCAATTATGTCTTCACAGCCTGTGACAGCGAAATTAACGGACCCGTCAGGGAAAGAAGTTGCGATCCCCTCAAACAATGTCCTGCTGTCCAAGTCTTCTACTTATAGCTTGATTAAGCTACTGTCACCGGAGGAAGGAGATTGGAAACTTCAGGTTAAAGGTGTGCCAAAGGATAAGATTGATATTAATCTAGTCTTTAACTATGACCTGGAGCTTAAGATCGATGCGCTGCCATCAGCAACCTATAAAAAGGGTGATAAAATCGACATCACCTCGCATCTGTTCAGCAACGGTACTCAGGTAACACTCAGTAATTTGTATCAAGATATGAAGGCGGTACTGCTTGCTACAGATATTGATACAGGTGATGTGCAAGAAATCGAACTGGATAACTCCGGAGCTGTCTTCAAGGGTACCTTTGAGGTAAAAGAAAGCCATAACTACGAGTTGAAGGTACGGGCAGAGGAAAGCAGCTTTTATCGGGAAAGTGCACCTGTCCAGATCAGCGCGAAGACAGGCGGAGCAGCAACAACAGCACCTTCTACAGGGACTGGCAACGAAGAACCCCTGAAGGAAGCCTCATCCAATACCCTGTATTACATTATAGGGGGCATTCTTTTAGTGCTGGCAGCGGGTGCAGCATGGTATGTGCTGAATAAGAAATCGGCACGTGGTTTTGTTGGACAGCTGGTAGTAGAGGTTAAAGACAGCAATACGGGTGAGAAGACCTACCCACAATATAAGAAGCTTGCAGGCTTCAAGGGCAAGTTCACCCTTCATCAGCTGCTGCAATTGGCGCCTGAACTGAAGGAGAGCGAAACTGTTATTTTCACACCGGCTAAGAATGACCGATTGCTGTTACGCAGCGGAGAAGGTGTTACTGTGGAGAGATCCGGACGTGCTGCGGATGCTTCGCGTGGTCTTGAACTGAAGAGTGGGGACCGCGTTTCAGTATCTCTACAGACGGTAGATAAGACGATTTATCTGGAATATTTAGTATAGTAGGCAATGGCAATATATGCCGCAGAAACAGTTTTGCTGCAAGATATCTGAAGTACAGCTTCCGCAAAACTTTTAGGAGGATAAGCATATGAAACCAGTAGTAAGAGAGCATATACAGCAATTGGATGTATCACTAGGCGGCGGGATTGTCAGCGATAAGATCAGGGTGGATACGATTGATAATCCGATCCTGATCATTGGACTAGGCGGCACGGGCATTGATGCTCTGCTGCGTCTTAAATATCAGATTAACCGCCGCTTTAAGCTGCCGGAGGATCCGATATCCAAGAAGAAACGGGACAAGCCGGATAATGTGGAATTTCTAGCTTTTGAGACGAATGAACAGGATCGTGGAAAAAAATACAAAGGCATTGGGCTGGACCCGCAAAATGAATTTGTACTGTTGGCGAATGCCGAAATCGGCGGATTGTTGCAGAACCGCAGTATCCTCGATTCCTATATTACGGATTGGCTGTCACCTGAGCTGAGTATTACAGATGGTATGAATGGTGCTGCTGGTGTGCGGCAGGCTGGACGTCTGCTTTTGTTCACCAAGATTAATCAGGTTGTAGGCGCGATTGATAAGAAGATCAAGACGTTATCCGTAGGCACTAACAAAAAGCTGATGGTCTTTCTCCTGACAGGTCTGTCGGGCGGTACAGGCAGTGGGGCTTTCTTGGATATTGCCTATATCGTGCGCGGTATTATTGAACGTGACTATGGATCAGCTGGTATTGACCGTGTGAACACACTGGGGTACCTCTTTACACCTGACGTGAATTTGTCTAATAAAAGTCTAAGTGAGCACACGCGTGAATATATTCGCAAGAACGGTTATGCAGCGCTAAAAGAGCTGGATTACTGGATGAATGTGGACAGTCGTGGTGAGCGATTCCAGCAGCAATACGGTAATATTTTGACGGTAAATTCACCGCTGCCTCCATTTAATCTATGTCATTTGATCTCTGCAACGAATACCGAGGGTAAGCTGCTGGAGAATGCGTACGATTACTGTATGAACGTAACGGCGGAGAACATCACGAACTTTATGGCGAGTGAAGAAAAACAGTCTGGTGAAGAATTCGCCATTCATGACTATATCAGTAATATCCGCACTAACATTGCGCAGATGAACAAGACCTACCCAGCTAACTATGAATACAACATTATCGGTGCCTCGTCCGCTGTGCTTCCGATTGAGGAAATGACGACTTACCTGGCTTTCCGCTTGTTTGATAAAATGGAAAAAATGTTCCAGCAGGCGCCAGGTCAAGAGGATGTAGAGAAATTCGCACGTAAGCTTGGGATTGATCTCGACAGTATGATTAAGACATTTGAATCCCGTGTGCCTGAGCCGTTGCCAGGCTACGAGAACAGCGAACGCTTGAGCCATGCCAATGTTGTTAAGAATCAAGTGGTAAGCATGGATACAGAGCTGGAGCAGAACTTCCTGGCTCGTGCCCGTGAAGAATATATCAAATCGAAAAAGCAGCTGCCTGGCGAAATTGTGGGACGTTTCAGTGAAGAGCTGGAGCGCATCTTCCTGCATCCAGAGCAAGGGCCGTTCTACGTTTCCCGCTTGCTGTATACCGAGAAGGGCTTCTGTATTTTGAAGCTGATTCAGTCTTATATTGAGGCTTTACGTGAAAGCTTGTTGCGTTTGCCACGTGATATTGAGACAGCGCAGGACAGTGCGGATGAGAAGCTGAGCGATGCCCGCAGTGCTTTTGTCTCCAAAGAGAAGAAGAAAAATGCCTATATTGAGGCTAAAATCAATGAGTATTGGCTGCACGCCGATGTAGAACGCACTGAGCAAATGATTCAATTTTACGAGGACTTATATGAGCTCTTAAACGATGAGAACAGCCGGATTTACGGTGTGTTTACAGAGATTCTTAGTGCGCTTAGCTCGATTTTTGCCAAGAACGGGGACATCCTTATCAATGGCGAAGAGCAGGCAGACTATAAAGGAAACAAAACTTATTATTGGAACATTGTGAACGTGCCGGATATTTCGGCGACCATCTCCAAGATCATGGATCAGAAGGACGGCGACGACCTGATTCGTGACTTCACCCGTGAAATGCTGAAGCATTCCGGACGTTGGGTCAAAGAGCAGGAGATTGATATCGTTCGCTCAATTTCGGAATTCCTTAGCGATAAGTTTGGGGATCTGATTACCCGTTCGATGGAGGATTTCCTTGTGATGAAATTCGGCCATGAAGAGCCGCTGGATAAATTCGTTGAGCGGATTATTGCCGGTAAATTGGACGAAGAGGCTGTGCCTACCTTCCACCTTAGCAATAGCTCAGGCAGCTTACATTTCCCATCATGGGGTTTCGTTTCCGTGCCTGTAAAAGCGCCGGGTATCCTAAAAGGGATTCGTAATTATCAGAATAATGCGCTTGGCAAATCGCAATTTACGATCAAGGAAAGCCAAGTGAAAAACCGTATTTTCTGGCTTAATACACGTAACGGTGTGCCACTTTTCGTATACACGCCGCTGCGGGTGTTTGAAGAAAACTATGAGCGGACCATTCTCGACAAGGAAGGGATCGGCCGCCATCTCGTGATGACGGATAAGAACAACTGGACGTACCTGCCTTCTCCGATTCCAGAAAAATCATGGGGCGACACTTACGTCAATTCTCGTGTACGTGATTATAACGCTAGAGTGCGTGCAGACTTTGCAAAAGCGCTGGCAAGTGGAGTCATTATTGAAAAAGGTGTAGATGAGAACACAAGTAACAGATATTCTGTTGTGTTCACCAAACCTTTTGATCTGGACGCCATTTTGAACGGTTTCGATATGCAGCTGCAATCCACACGCCCAAATCTCGGTGAAGTGAAGAAGGCGGTTGATGAGCTGAAGAGCCTGCGTGAGAAGGGCTTGGAGCGGGAAGGCCTTAAAGATATCTTTGGCAGCATCAACAAGGACATGGCGCAGGAGAATCTCATTCGTTCACCGCAGCTGATTTCACGTGTTCGTGTGGAGCTGGCTAAATATGCTGAACTGACTGCCAAAGCCGCTGAGCTTGAAGGTGTGCTTCATCAATATCTGGACGAAGATAAGTGGATGGATCAGTTCATTGAAGCTTTGTATACAGACAGCATTATCAAAAAAGGTGCACTCTATGTTTATGACCGTGATGAAGAAGAGGACGCTTGGGAGCCGTTTGCTAATTTGATGAAAGAGCGCAGCTACGTAGAGTATGCCGTGTATCGTCACTTCCGGGAGCTGGATGAGAAGAGCCGCAGCGTACTGCTGCGTAAGGCAGCACGTCGTGCAGGTGAAATGACTGCCGCTGAAGACGTTACCCCGCTGCTCTATAAGCTGGAAGGACTGTATGTATCATTCCTGGAAGCACGCGACAGCTTGGAGTACGAACGGGTAGAGTATGAGAGCGGCGATGAGATGTACGGATTCTACAAGAGCATGACTAGCAAGCTCGGCAGTATCCGCAGAAAGTTGAAATAGGCCTATGATCAAAACACAGGCATTATCTTATGGTGAACAATATGCGGTACAGGAAGAGGCACAGCGCAGCAAAGGGGATGGACGCAGCAGCATCCATTACCCTGCCCTGTTTCTGTTCGTAGGCGACAAGGTTGCTCCGGCCATCGGTCCGGTGCTGGATAGCTGCGAACGAAAATGGGATAACGCCGGCGGTGTTATGGCGTTACATGCTGTGTCAGGTGCGGCAAAAGAGGGAATAGACGGAAGTATAAGTGGATCTGTTGCGGGAGGAAAAGACCGGGTGCTGGCCATGGCCTTGCCGGAAACGGCAGGGTCAGATCCACGCACTGTGCGTCATGAACTTTACCGCAAGTTTCATGAGGATACACGTTATCTTGCTGAAATGAATAAAGTTATCCGGCGGCTGAGCAACAGTATAGCGGATTATGGACGTCTATATTCATCTTTTGACGTCATCCATCTCTCTATCATTACGCGGGTTGATGATCCGCTTAATGTATTGCTGCCGGAAATTACACTGCTGGCTCGTGCTGTACTCGGCCAGTCCTTTAAGTCCGTACAGACAGATCTCTACGCTCTGATCAATGAGCGGGAGCAAGGGGATAATTTTGGATATTCCAGCTCAGTAGGGCTGGCTTTTCTGCGTGAATTGGACAGAATGCAAGCTACGGACTATAAGTTTAATGCGCCGTTACTTGTGACGGAAGACGGTCTGTCGATTCCAGTTGCCCATGGTCCTTCCGCATTATTTGACCTTGTGTATCTGCTCTCCGATAAGAATGAGCGCGGTATGATGTCTGCACACGGTATGGATGACAACTACGAGATTATTTCTCATATTAGTCTGCTCAAAAATCGGGTCCGCCCGGCTTCTGATCAGGCTACTGGTCATGGCGGATATAACAATATGACCTTCAAAAGCGGCATCAGGGGCAGCACTGGAAGACAAGGCTACGCCTCTGCTGGCTTTTCCGGGGTAAGAAGACCTAATGTTCAAATTGCTTTGGCGGTGCTGTATCATGCGTTCCGGCGGCTTGTCTCCGATATGCGTGAGGGCAGTTCGTGGACTATACGTGAACGGCAGGCGTTGTTAGGGCTGGACCCTGACAGCTTGCGGGAACACGCGGTACACCTACTTCCGGAGAAAGACGGCCTGAATGAAATGACGGGGTTAATGAGTCACGGACGCCCTACCTATAATGAACTGAAGCAGCTGTCACTTCGTGAAGCTGAACGGCAGTTGTTCGGTGACGGGGGCGAAGCTTATTTCCGCAATAACTTTGTGGCAGAGTCAAACCGGAGAGTAGAGGGAATGAATCCATTACGCCAATGGCGCACTATGCTGGCGGCACAGGAAACATCTACGCCAGCGGTAAGCTTTTATCAGCTTGC
Organism: Paenibacillus sp. FSL P2-0121; assembly: GCF_037975345.1. NCBI lineage: Bacteria > Bacillati > Bacillota > Bacilli > Caryophanales > Paenibacillaceae > Paenibacillus > Paenibacillus sp. FSL P2-0121. The sequence continues at coordinate 1,083,149 of NZ_CP150245.1, forward strand.
GGAGTGGACGGCAGATCGTGATGAAGCCGGAAGTGTGCTCCATCTTTTACGTCAGCATATGGCAGGCCTGCGTTCCGCGATTCTCTCCATGCAGGAGGAGCTTGAGGACCTTTACGCAGAAAGCGTGGAGCGCCAGCCGTTCCAGCGTGTGCCGCTTTTTGATAAAAGAACAGTACGTAACTTCATTCATTATTTATTCTCAGCCGTATATGGCAAAAAATATGAACTATTGGGCCTAGAAAGTGAGCTTGCCCTATGCAGTCGTTTGGAATCTGCACTTGAGCAGCTTCATATGGAAAGTATGGCCCGTGTGAAAGCTATGGAGACTTTGGAGGAAGAATTGCGTATTACTGTTATGGACAGCATTGGGCGAACAAACGAAACAACGGGCCAGAACGTAATGGAATACTACCGCGTAGTCACAGAAGAAGTGATGAAGGATATCGAAACCCGGCGTGGACCTGGAATATTCTTCAGTGAGAAGTACATGGGCAGTATCTCCAAGCTCTTAGAACAAGGGAAAGAAGCTGTGATTGAGCGTTTGATTGATATTTGCCGCCGGGAGCTGCTGACAGCAGAACCTTTCAATTTATCTTTTGAGGAAGAGCTTCTGCGGCGTGCAAATGTTGCGGCAGCCTATGAGAATCGTCAGGTTCTATCGAGGGAAGAGCTGTTCAAGCGCTTGTATCATAATTTAGAAGAGGGCGCGGCCATTAATGTTCGGTTATTCGAATACACGCAAGAGCATCGTCATGAGGAGAAATATTTCTTCGGAGACAGTTCATCAGAGTTTCTACGCTACGCCTTTGGAGTGGATGAGACAACCCGGATTTACCGGTTAGGATTCGTGCATGAGCAGCGGAGGAGCGGAGTGGAGAAGCTAAACCTGATGGGCGGCTTTCATTTAGAAGACCTGCTCTATTATCGCAACGGTAAGGTCTATTATGAGACTTATGCTCAGAATGGCTATCAGCTCCATGGGCTGAGTGAAGATCAGCTTCCTGAGATGCGCTGATGGCGTAATAGATAGGTCCCCTCACTTTGAGTCCCTTTATTGCCTTGGTGCAATAGAGTCATCGGATATAACGCTTAATTAGATTTCTGGGATAGGGACATTTCTCCTTATTTCCACTGCACACTATGCAATAGAATAGAAATAGATGTTTCTCCTATTCCATTCTATTGCACAAAGTGCAATCTGGGGGATGATAACACATCCGGGTAGCCCGTTTATCAGGCAGCATAACCCCCGGAATGTTTAAAGGATAAGAGTACAATTCAGATTTTACCCGGAAAGGAAGTATAACGATGCAGAGAAAAATCAATCTGCTGCTGCTCTTCTTCAGTCTGATCGGCGGCGGGGTCGCCTTTCTTTTTGACGAATGGCTGCTAAGCTGGTATAACGATCTGCCTTCCATCCTGCTTGTGGGTATTTATTTTGCCATTGTGGCGCTGGGAGTCGGTGTAGGCTGCCTGCTTGCAGAGATGATCTCGCCACGACTGAACGGAGCTTCATGGAAGCAGCGCTATCTGGGGTTATCGTGGAAGCTGCTGCCTCTGATGATTGTTCTTGCACTTGGTGTTGGAGCCTTAACGGAGTTTGTTTATGAGCTGAATTTTGGCGGAGCCAGACCAGTTAAGAATGTAGTAATGGCTATCGATGACTCAGGCAGTATGACACAGAGTGATCCCGATAATAGCCGGTATTCCGCAGCAAAAGCGTTAATTACAAAAATGGACACTGACAATAAGGTAGCCGTGGTGACCTTTAACAACGAAGCTGTAGTTGTCCAACCTTTAACGCCACTTTCAAATTCGGAGAATCGTGAGAAGGTGCTGACTGCAATCGATAATCTGCAGCCAACCGAAGGCGGTACGAATATTAGCGGTGCGGTCTCGGAGGCACTCAAGGAGATTGAGAGTGACGGCAAAAAAGACCAAGGAGCCATGGTCATCTTGTTGTCTGACGGAGTGAGTAATTTCGATACCACAAGAGAGTTGCAGGCTTATGTAGAGCGCGGCATTGCCGTGAATACCATTGGTCTGGGCTTGAATGATCCAGCAGGCACTCAGCTGTTGCAGGATATTGCGAGAGTGACAGGCGGACACTATTATGATGTCAAGGATTCAGCCCTACTGGGCGATGTGTTCCAGCAGATCTATGACCGTCTGGGAGATCGGACGCTGCTAACTGAGCGCAGTGATTCAACGGCAGACAGTCCTTATTATGCTGCGGTTCGTATTTTGTCACTGATGTTGATGGGAGCTGCGCTTGGATTAGGTCTGGGAATTATGTTTGATAACCGTCATTTGGCTAAAAGCTTTGGGATTGGCGGCGTAATATCAGGCTTGTTCGCAGGACTGATTCTGGAATTTGGACTTAGCGGTGACTCCTTTACAGATAGTCTTATTCGTCTTCTGGCTGTTCTTATATTAGCTGCTATTATTGCATTATTTACAGGCGTCATTCCGGTAGGAGAAGGACGTATTTATCGAAATAGAAGAAACAATAACGCAGCGCCTGCACCAGCATCGGATAACTTTCCGGGTCGGCGCAGAAGCCGGAACAGCAAAGGATTCTAGTGTAGCGGAAAGGGGTTTACAGTAATGAGGTACGCCGAGGTTAATGCTTCCGCTCCGGGAATAACGGATGTGACATCCCAAGTGGATGACCGATTCTGTACGCTGAGATGGCGCTGGCCGGACGGCGTGCAGGCGGTGTACATCCACAAAACCTCCGCAGAAGCGGCTGACATGGGAACCGGAGATGATCCGCCGATCGGGATGAAGCTCTACACTCGTGAGGAATACAAATCTAACAATGGTTATCGTGATCGATTGGATGAGATCGGATTGATATCCTATACGATATTTGCTCGTCTTGCTGAGAACGGTGAGACTGCCCTGGTGAGGCAAAATGATGGTGTGAACCGGGTGATGGTCAGTGCAGGCAAAGCCCGGATCTATTATTCCATTCAACAAAAAAAGGCCTTATTCGGAAAACAAAAGACCGTACATATGGCGATTACGGCAGAAGTGCCCGTGGCACGGGATGTCCTCTGTTATGTCAAGAAACGTGGAGGGCATCCTGCAGGGAAAGAGGATGGTATTCTCTTTCCCTTCGTCCAGGATTTCGCTCCTGGACGCAATGTACTTCCGCCGATTGAAATCGGTAAGGATGATTTTGTACGCATCTTTTTCACCGATGGCAAGAAATATGGGCTTTATTACGAATTGGTACCGGAGTGAGACTCGGTCTACACGTACAAGCGGGTGATGAGCAGTGGCGTTCATAGCAAGTACGTAGATACAACTTTTGGGAGGATGAGTAGATGTCTTTTTTTAGCCGTTTTATGAAAAAGAATCAGCCGGAGCCGCGGCCGCTTTTTTACGATATAGTGTGTCCGTATTGCTTCACCAAGTTCTCTCCGGAGGATGTCGTCTTTCGGGCTATGCACAGCCGGGAGGACGATGAAAATTACGCATTGGGTGAGGATGACGCCTTGAACAAATACCGTGAGCGCTTTGGGCTTGATACGGTAGATGACATAGAAGCGATTATCAACCCGGCGGATATTCCGGAAGAATATCATCATTACACGGATCATGTGTTAACTGGGCTTACGGATCGTTACGGTGTGCTTACGCGCAGACGGCTTTGCCCGTCCTGCCATAATGAGCTGCCGGTGACTGCCGGGAAGGTGCCAAGTAACATCATCTCGATTATCGGGGCATCCCAAGTCGGGAAATCGGTGTATATGACCTCGCTGATCCACACATTGCAGCATACTACAGCAGGTCATTTTGATGCCGCTTGTATGCCGCTTAATGCAGAGATTAGCCGTAAGTTCCGTACATTGTATGAAGAACCGCTTTTTGAGCGTGGGGATCTGCTGGCTTCTACACAGAAGGAAAAAATGCAGGAGCCTTTTATCTTTCAATTTGTCTTTAAGGATGAAAATAAACCGCCACTGACACTTGTATTCTTTGATGTAGCAGGTGAGGGTATGGTGGATCAGGATTATCTTGGACTTCATGGTCAGCATATCAAGAACTCTGCGGGTATTTTGTTTATGGTCGATCCGCTGCAAATCCGTTCTATCCGTGAAAAGATTCATATTAACATCGGTGACCGCCCGGGAGAATGGGTCTCACAATATGACGAGCCGCGCGATGTGGTGCTGACGATGTTCGGTGATTTTATTGCCTATCAGGAAAAGAGTAAGACAGACATTCCAACAGCGGTTGTGCTTGCCAAAAGTGATATGCTGCATTCGCTGAAGGATGAGGATGGCGATTACATCAAGTCCAACAGCAATGTGTTCAATAACTATGTTCACCGCAAAACATTAAACATGGACGAGTTCCATAATATCGACGGGGAAATTCGCAGATTTATTGGTAAGGTGGACAGACCCTTTAAAGATACGATGGATGTTTATTTCGCGAATACGGGTTATTTTGCAGTATCTGCGTTGGGCAGCAATCCTGTGAATCAAAAGATTGAGGGTGTAGTAAGCCCGATTCGTGTAGACGAGCCTTTTATTTGGCTGCTGCATAAGCTGAAGTATATTGAGGGGAGCGACGGCCCGTGAATGTTTTCTCAGGGTCAACAATCGCCCAACAGATGTACACCCGCGAACGTCGCGGAGTGTTTCGTTCCACAGAAGGCTTCGATACGGTAGCGAAATCAGATAGTCTAGACAATAATTTTGTGAAAAAAATCCTTCATCCCTTCTGCCTCTACGATGCTCCTGCGGAGTTAACCGCACGTGGAGAGAAGGATGAGGCTGCATATCCTGGTGCGCTGCACCTATTTCATGCTGAGAACGGGGATACAGTTATTGGGCTTAGTCGTTATCAAGCGGCCGATTTCACAGGCCAACGAAGCGCTTTTTTTGCACATAACTATGTAGTTCCTGCTTCACGTTCCGAAGAAATTGTGCAGAGCTATGTAGACTGGCTGCATGCTGATTTTGCAGAGCGTTATACTGGAGAGCTTGGTGGAACCTTGCCGGAGCTGCCCTCTATTCCAGTTGTTCGCACAGACCGCAGCCCGGATCCAATCGCAGGCTTACGTCTGTTAGGGATTGATGAAGGGATATTCAAGGCATTATTGCAAGCGGTGATGCTCTCTGTAGCAGGTAAGAAAAAAATCTACGTGGCTCTAAACGTACCTATCACCGAGTTGTCTGCGCGGGCGGTGGAGCTTACAGAAATTCTGTATAGCGTGCTGCCGTATGAATTCCGCCGTAGATTAGGCGTGATTACCTATGCGAATGAACCGCAAAGCCGTAAATATATACATCTTAGCTTTGTGGAAAAAGGTTCACTTCGTCCCGGTGACCGCAGTATTGAGAAGGATTATACCTTTGATTTGGCTTCCGGACGGATGGGGAATGTCGATTTTGGCGAGACCCGCCAGCCTTATGCTGATTTGGTGTGGAAGCTATTACTGCTGAATCCAGGAGATATTAACGACTTCGTAAGCTTCGCCGATCAGATTCTGCGTGGAGAGAGTCCTGAGCACAAGCTAACCCTTTCTTTCTATAATGAGCTGGCTATATTTTATGAGATTGAGCAAGGGAACGAGCATTTATATACGGAAAACAAGAGTGCGGTGCTAAGTGGTTTGCTTTCTTACCTTAAACCAGACGGTGCAATTCATTCTAGAATCCGCTTGAATGATATTTTCTTAGAACGGTTTGACCGGGAATTTGATCTGATTCGGCAAAGAAATGTGCCAGATCCGGCGATTATGGAATGCTTTAAAGAGTATTTTGTACTTAAGGATCACAATTACAGGGTCAGAATCGTGGATTATTTCATCAATGGGATGCTTCATAGTGTGGAAGCGGGCCGCAAGGATATTTTGAGTGCTGCTTACGGGATCATTGAGAGTAATGATGAGTTAAGTGCAGCTTACTTCCAGCGCGTGATGTCTGAAACTTATTTCCGTAAGCAGCTACTTGAGCCTTATATGGAATCAAGACTAGCTGCGGCGTCCAGATCTGCGGATATTCTGAGCTTTGTGCTCCATTGGGGGCGGTTCCTGCCAGTGGCGTTAGAGCAGTCTTTTGCTCAAAATGCTGTGAAGGATTATTTGCTAGAAAAGCTCCAGCTGGAGCATGATCCGGTGGCTTCTGTAGCGGAAATTCATGAAATTGTAGATAAGGCAGAAAAAGATCGCCGCAAAGGAACAGGAGTTGCTCCTAAGGCACTCTCCCTAATGCAGGATCTTGCTGCTTCAGCAGATAGATTCTTACTGAACCGCTTATCGCTTTCTGATATGACGCAGGAGGAGCTTCTGGAGGTAGTTTTTTTACGGTATGGTAATGTTGTCGATTGGCAGCCGCCACTGGATAGGATTAGCAAGCAGAAAGAGAATGCGCTGCGTGCCGCTTACCGCTGGTTTGGTGAAGAGAAGCCGAATGAGGAGATTTTTACAGGATTGTCTCCGCAGGAACTAGACGATGTGCAGCTACTGGGTCGTCGTTTGCTAAAAGAGGCGCGTGTTCTGGAACCCTTTGAACGGCTTCCGCTAGCCTTTTACTATACAACTCAGCGTGAAGGGGGTCCGCTGGATTACGATGCGCTTCTGGAGCTGTTAAAGCGTAAAGCCGGTTCCGACAAAGAAATCATCTATCGGTTTTTTGCTTGGTCGCAAGGCAATCCTTTATTTACGGTTTCGAATAAAAAGCTGCAACCGGGTTACCGTAAGGCGATTCTGAAGTATTTCCTGAGCAGTGATCGTGAAGCGTTCAAGAATCGGGAATTCCGAAAGAACTATGTCGCGGCAGCTCGGCCTGCTCTGCAAAATGTGTACAATGAAGCCCGCTCCCAACTGGCTTCCCCGCTGGCGCGCTGGATCAGCCGCAGCCGATTTCGACTCTTAATCTCCGGCTCCATTACGGGTATTCTGGTGATTATTGCAATTATCGTATTCAGTATGCTGCGTCCGGATGATACGAAGACGGCTCTGCCGGGGACAAGCCCTGAGCCGACCCCTGTTCAGAGTGCAGGCAATATGCTGCCTCCAGCTTCAGTATACTTGAAGGATCAGAGCGTCGAAGGAGATAAGGGGAGCAGCATATTGGTGTTCACCTTCGCAAGTGCAGATGACTGTGTGCAGTTTCAACCGACTGAGATTAGTTTAATGTCTTCGTCTACAGAGATAGATAAAAGCTTTAAGGTCGCTGCTACGAATGGGACTTGTCCAGTGCCGTCAACGGATGGGACGGATGAGGGAAACGCTGCTGACGAGTCAGATGCCGCTGGCACTACTGGAGGAACAGCAGAAGGTGCAGATGCTACTAATGCTGTAGCTGATGCATCTCCGTCTCCTACGCCTTCCTCTAATACTGAGGACAGCACTGGGTTGCCTTCCGCAACAGCTGTGACTGAAGGTGAACAACCTTCCTATCAGGTTGAGGTTACATTGGAGCCTGGAGCGACAATTCTAGAGAAAAGTATGATCAAAGCCGGAAGATTTACATTGATCGTAGATCCCGACCCTAATATTCCACCAGCTTCTGATTCAAGTGCTGAACCCTCCCCGACTGCAAGTCCGGATGGAACAGTCGAATAACAAGCTTTCTGAACAGCAATAACTACCGGAAGGTGGCGTATTGCTGTTCATTTTTTTGCTGCCCATACTAAGCTTTTCTATAGACATGCTATGTATTAATAGATATGATTATGGATGTCAAAATAAGATACTACATACTGGAAAAGGTGCAGACTCTATCAATCTAGTCGTCTGCTTAAAAGGGAAGTCCGGTGCAAGAGTCCGGCGCGGTCCCGCCACTGTATGTGCGGAGCGTTTCTTCTATAAGCCACTGCCCCGAAGGTAGGGTGGGAAGGTGAAGAACAGCGATGAAGCATTAGCCAGGAGACCTGCCTTTTTCGTGAGCGTTTCTATTCTTCGTGGGGTAAGAATGTGGAACATATACAGATGGACTGTTGGCAGGAAGCAAGCGCCGCAGCCTCAATTTGTAATCTTCCCTGACCGCCCTCCAAAGGGGCGGTCTTTATGTTATGCGTCTTATTCCCGGCAGTACCCATTCTTATACAGAAAGAGGTTAAACAATGAAGAAAATCATGTCTTCCAAGTTTGTAGCACTTGGGCTGGCCTTATTCATGGTCATTTCAATTCTAGGAACATCTCTTGCTCCGGCGGGACAAATATTTGCAGAAGCGGGCGCTGGCGCCGGTCTGGAGGCAACTGCTGCGGAGCGGATTAATGTTGCGGATGCGACTTATGCGGCTGCAGAATATCTCTTGAAAGGTGGCGTGCAATCGGATTGGCAAGCCATTGGATTAGCGCAAGCAGGGTACAAGCTGCCGGCTAGTTACCTTTCAGAGCTTGAGAAAAAAGTAAAGGATGCAGCTGGCGATTTCACCAATGTAACCGATTATGCTCGAATCGTGCTCGCAGTGAGAGCGATTGGTGCAGATCCTACTAGCTTTGCTGGTAACGGAACGACTCCTGGCTATAATCTGATTGAGAAAATTTATAATAATAGCAAGCTCAGTGAACAGACGCTTAATAATCCGGTATATGCTTTACTTGCGCTGGATTCTGGTAAATATAATATCCCAAGTGACGCGAAATGGACGGCGGATAAGCTCCTTACGGAGATTCTCTCCAAACAGAATCCGGATGGGGGCTTTGCACTAACCTCAGGCGCAAGTGAGCCTGATATGACAGCGATAACCTTGACGGCTCTGGCGGCACATAAAAATAATCCCGAAGCCTACTTAGCAGGGCTACAAGCCGTAGCTTGGTTATCTGCAGCTCAAGATAGCCATGGGGGTTACGGTGACAGTGCTGAAAGTAGCGCACAAGCAATCCTTGGACTCACATCCTTCGGAGTTGATCCTAGTGGATTAGAATACACCAAAAACAAAGTGGATCTAATGGAGAACCTGCTCAGCTATCGTCTAGCTGATGGTAGCTTCACCCATAGCCGTGGTGGAAGCAGTAATATTCTGGCGACAGAGCAAGGGCTTCAGGCGCTGGTTGCCTATAATTTGCTGTATAAAGGAAGCAACAGTAAGCTATACGATTTTTCCAAATCCTCCATTCAGAGTTCACTCATCTACGCTCCAGTAACGATTGAGGGACCACAGGCCACGTTGGCACAAGGGTACGCCTATGCTGGCAACGCACTTGGAGCGTTAGAGAAGCTGGCGCTTCAAACGAACTTGCCGATCACGAATCCTTCGGGCAGTTATGTGACTGGCATCGGAAGTATTGCTGCTGGAAGCTTTGGTGGTTATGACGGATGGATGTATGTTGTATCGCGTGACGGAAAATGGATTAATCCCGATGTAGGCATGAGTGATTTTGTACTTAAAGATTCAGATCAGGTACTGGTTTATTATGCCGGAGACGACACTAAGCTTGTGGATTCCGTTACGCTTTCCAAAGCAAATCTTAAAGAGGGCGATTCTTTTACCGTCACTGTAACTAGTAAGACGTGGAAATGGGACGCTGCTACGAATACTTCCTCTCCTGTAACTGCAAAAGCTGCGGGTGTTCAGGTCCAAATTGGAGCTCACAAGGTAACGACGAATGCTAAAGGTGAGGCCGTATTCTCAGGAAATATGCCCGCAGGTGACTATACACTGACTGTAACTGGCTACCGTGAAGGCAAAGCCCCAACGATTGCTAAATATACAAAAGCTCTAAAAGTGATTTCTAAGAATGTAACAGCTTCGCTAACCGTTGAAGGCCCGGAAGGGTTGATTAGTGAGGGGACTTTGAAAGCCTCCAATGCCCTTGAAGCGTTGCAACAACTAGGGTCTACCGATGATTTTAAAGTAGATATCACCAAATCGTCTTATGGCAACTTTGTATCAGGTATCCATGGAGTTTCGCAAGGTACTTACGACGGATGGTGGAGCTTCGTGGTATCACGCGGCGGGGAGTGGATATATCCAAGTGTGGGTATGGATGCGTTCGAACTACAGGAATCCGATCGTGTGCTTGTCTATTATGCAGGAGAAAATACACAGGTTGTAGATGCTGTGGTGCTTACCCCACCACAGCCAAAAGCTAATGAAGCTTTTACTGTAAAGGTTTCACAGAAAAAGTGGGTGTGGAATCAGGAAAGCTTCACTTCTGATCCGGTTATCTCACCGGCTGCAGGTGTGCAGGTTTCGATTGGTGATAAGAAGGTAATCACGAATGAACAAGGTGTAGCTGTTGTTGATGGGGGTCTCCCGGCAAATAGCTATACACTGACTGTTACCGGTTATACTAAAGACAGCGTACCGAGCGTAGCGCGTTATACTCAGTCTCTGACTGTCGGATCGTCTGTTATTGCTCCAGCAAAAGCTACCGCTACCCTCTCAGTGATTGGAGATAGCCGGAAAGGAACCATCCTAGCCAGTACAACAGTAGCTCTAAAAGAGGGCGAAACGGCTTATAGCTTACTAGTCAGTCAATTAGGGACTAAGGTAGTATCATCCGGCAACGCTGGAAGCATCTACGTGAAATCTATTGAAGGGTTGGCTGAATTTGATGGAGGCCCAAGCAGCGGATGGAAGTATAAAACGAACCGGGATGCGGATCCAAGCATCAGTGCAGACAGTTATATTTTGCAGAACGGTGATACTTTGTACTGGTACTATACCTCTGGAGAATAAGGAAGAGGAAGTTTGAGTAGGCGGGCACACTTGGATTCGGAGTAATAGCGGATCGGGTGCCCGTCCTTTTTATATTTGAGGAAAGTCGTTTTATGACAATATATACTTTTATTCGACACAATATTTAAAAAATCATCAAACTCTTAGCCCTTCCGACCGATAAAAATAGATAGATCATAAGATAATGTGAAGGCGGAGTGTAGATGAAAAATTTGAAAGTGAAATACAAAATAGGGTTGCTTTTGGTATTCGCTGTAATCATGGTTAATGTTGTAGGTGGCATAGGCATCATTACGATGACCCAAATGGCCGAAAAAACAAATGAGACATATAATGAAAATTTATTGCCTGTTTCTTACGTAGGGCAGATGCGTACGAATAATCGGGCTATTGAATCCTATCTTTTGGAGCGTTTGATTAGCGTAAATGCCAGCAAAAACAAAGAACTTTCTGAGAGTATCCAAGTGAAGGTTCAGGATAATAATGAACTTATGAACAAGGTGAAAGCGATTCAGTATAATGATCCTGCTATTGTAAGTAAAATCAAAGAGTATGAATCCTTTTTGCCAGATTATCGTGCACAGCGGGATAACATTATAAAGATTGCTGATAGTAATCATAATCAAGAGGCCTATAAAGTATTTTCAGGCGAATTTAACGAATCCCGTGAAAAAATGATCAACCTACTTAAAGGAATTAGTGATTCTTTGCTTAAAGATGCTGATGAACACAATTCAGATTCCATGGCAACCGCTAAAAGCATGCGGGTAAACAATACCATAATGATTACGTTCGCCTGGGTGATTTGTTTCGTAATTAGTATTGCAATTATTCGACTGATAACAAAACCCCTTAAAGAACTGCAAGGACTAATGAAGCGGGCAGAAGATGGAGATTTGACTGTGGTAGCAACTTACACCGCTAAGGATGAGATCGGCCAAATTAACAGTTCATTTAACAATATGCTGCAGGGCTTGCGGAAGATGATGCAAGGGATTGCAGAGAGTGCAGAACTGCTGTCAGCTTCATCGGAAGAGATGAGCGCTAGTGCTGAGCAGACCTCATTGGCTTCACAAATGATCGCTGTATCTTCTGGAGAGATTGCTGCGGGATTTGATGAGCAGACAGAGAGCATTAACAGTACAACACGTTCCATAAAAGCAATGACCAATGATATTGCAGCCGTAGAGGGCAGCAGCTATGAAATGTCGGATCTAATGGGAGTAGTTTCCGGTTCATCGGATCGTGGAGTAGAGGCTGTAGACCAAATCATTGTGCAGATGAAGGAAATTGACCTCAGTGTAACTCAGAGTCAGGAGATTGTTTCTAATCTAGGGACATTGTCACAAGAGATTAATACAATTATTACAACGATTAACGGTATTGCTACACAGACGAATCTGCTTGCGCTCAATGCTTCTATAGAAGCAGCACGGGCTGGTGAGCATGGACGGGGATTTGCTGTAGTTGCTGGAGAAATTCGTAATCTGGCGGAAGCAACTAGAAATAGTTCTTTGCGGGTTACAGATATTATTACACATATCCAAAAGCAAACCGAAAGCGCAGTAGAATCCATGGCTTTGGGTACTGAGCTAGTCACCAATGGCGTAGTTCAAAGTCATCTGGTATCTCAAGCTTTTCATGAGATTCAGACTTCCATTAAAGAAGCTACCTTACAGACAGCGGAGATTAGAGAAGCGGTTGCTCATGTGGCCATGGAATCACAAGGTGTCGCAGCAGCTATGGAACAGGTCAACGTTATATCTAGTAAAGGTGCAGAAGGTGTTCAGGACACAAGTGCAGCGAGTCAGGAGCAACTATCCGCAATGGAGGAAATGTCAGCTTCAGCTCAGTATTTAGCGGTGCTCGCAGAAGATCTGCAAAAGACATTGTCCAGCTTCAAACTATAGACTTCATAATAATATTAAAACAGCAGAGCAGCGGTTCTCCAGTAACGGAGATCGCTGCTCTGCTGTTCGTGGTTATAGTAGATTGGGAGCAAGTGCGAGCCAGCTGATCCCAGTTGGTCAAGGGGGAGGGATGTAAGCTGGTCTCAGAAGGTCAGGAGCGTATAGACGTAGGCTAGTTTCAGCAGGTCAGGGGGGAGAGATGTAAGTTGATCTCAGCAGGTCAAGGGGGGAGAGATGTAAGTTGATCTCAGTAGGTCAGGAGCGTATAGACGTAAGTTGGTCCCAGCAGGTTGCGGGCAAACATATGCTATGTGATCTCCAGCCCACACTAGTGGTAAGACGGAGGCGTGGAAACAATAAAAACCTAGGAGATGATCGGTATGCTCATACATCGTAGCCCCGTACCCCGTAACTCGTATCCCGTACCCCGTACCCCGTACCCCGTACCCCGTACCCCGTACCCCTAGTGTTCCCGGCTGATCTCTAGTTTTTCAAACACACTGTCTACTTGATATTCCCCAGTTTAAGGTCATCTGGGTCCGATGCGTGGGCTCATACCCATCCCCATATGCTATCGGACTCAGTAGCCGTTATTTGCATATTAATCGCCATTGGGGGTAAGTTTCGGACTCCAGTGCAGCTATTGGTGTGGAAAACGCTGATAACTGGTGTTTTTTGCACCAATAGCGGCTATGTGGGCCGATAACACCCGAAACAGAGGCAAATCCAGCAATTTAGGTCATCTGGGTCCGATGCGTGAGCTTATGCTCACCCCCAAAGGCTATCGGACTCAGTAGCCGCTATTTGCCCATTTATCGCCTTTGTAGCAAAGTTTCGGACTCCAGTGCAGCTATTGGTGTGGAAAACACTGATAACTGGTGTTTTTTGTACCAATAGCGGCTATGTGGTCCGATAACACCCGAAACAGAGGCAAATCCAGCAATTAAGGTCATCTGGGTCCGATAGCGTGAGTTCATACTCATCCCAACTGGTTTGGCGGACACAGCAGACGCCATTCGCTCATTTTGTGGCTTGGGAGTGGAGTTTAGGACTCAGTAGCCGCTATTTGCCCATTTATCGCCATTGGAGCAAAGTTTCGGACACCAGTGCAGCTATTGGTGTGGAAAACGCTGATAACTGGTGTTTTTTGCACCAATAGCGGCTATGAGGTCCGATAGCATCCGAAATATAGCTAAATCCAGCAATTAAGGTCATCTGAGTCCGATAGCGTGGACTCAGACTCATCCCCATAGGCTATAGGACACAGCCGCCGCTATTCGCACATTTGTCGCCATTGGAGCGAAGTTTCGGACACCAGTGCAACTATTGGTGTGGAAAACACTGGTAACTGGTGGTTATTGCACCAATAGCGGCTATGAGGTCCGATAGCATCCGAAATATACCTAAATCCAGCAATTAAGGTCATCTGGGTCCGATGCGTGGACTCATACTCATCCCAACTGGTTTGGCGGACACAGCAGACGCCATTCGCTCATTTAGTGGCTTGGGAGTGGAGTTTAGGACTCAGCAGCCGCTATTTCCATATTTATCGCCATTGGAGCGAAGTTTCGGACTCCAGTGCAACTATTGGTGTGGAAAACGCTGATAACTGGTGTTTTTTGCACCAATAGCGGCTATGAGGTCCGATAGCATCCGAAACAGAGACAAATCCAGCAATTAAGGTCATCCGGGTCCGATGCGTGGGCTCATACTCATCCCCATATGCTATCGGACTCAGTAGCCGCTATTTGCCCATTTATCGCCATTGGAGCAAAGTTTCGGACACCAGTGTAGCTATTGGTGTGGAAAACGCTGATAACTGGTGTTTTTTGCACCAATAGCGGCTATGAGGTCCGATAGCATCTGAAATATAGCTAAATCCAGCAATTAAGGTCATCTGCGTCCGATAGCGTGGGCCCATACTCATCCCCACAGGCCGGACACAGCAGACGCCATTCGATCATTTATCGCCTTTGGAGCAAAGTTTCGGACACCAGTGCAGCTGTTGGTGTGGAAAACACTGATAACGGGTGTTTTTCGCACCAATAGCGGCTATGAGGTCCGATAGCATCCTGAAAATAGGGAAATCCAGCAATTAAGGTCATCTGGGTCCGATGCGTGGGCTCATACCCATCCCCATATGCTATCGGACTCAGTAGCCGCTATTCGCCCATTTATCGCCTTTGTAGCAATGTTTCGGACTCCAGTGCAACTATTGGTGTGGAAAACGCTGATAACTGGTGTTTTTTGCACCAATAGCGGCTATGTGGTCCGATAGCACCCGAAACAGAGGCAAATCCAGCAATTAAGGTCATCTGGGTCCGATAGAAAAACTCGGGAGCATGAATGTGATCGGATTAAACAAAAATTAGTGTTTAGTTCAAGACCTGAAAAAAGAGGGAATCCCAACAGCTAGTTCACAGCTGTTGGGATTCCCTCTTGATTTTTTCAAAAAAACTCAGCGTGTATCCTTCCAGAAATTCAGAGGTTTCAGATCTGAGCTAATGACGTGGAATGTATAGCCTTCTTTTTTCAATGACTCTAAGATACGCGGAAGTACTTTAAGTGTAGCTTTTTGATCATGCATCAGAATCACTGGATTGGTCTGCGATTTCTGCAGCTTATGAACCTGATTCATTACCGAATTATAGATCGTCGTACTAGCATCCTTGTATTTCCAATCCTCTGAGTCCACGTTCCAATCCCACAGATGATAACCTTGAGCCAAGACTTTATCTCTAAAGGCCTTTGTGAAATAAGGCTTGCTTCCATAAGGAGGACGAATCAGTGTAGTGCTTTGACCTGTAATCTTTTTCAAAATGGCATTATCGTTATCCATCTCTCCCAGCGCAGCCGCAGGTGAAGCATAAAACTTCTCTTTCCGGTGCGTCATTCCATGCAATGCGAGAGCATGCCCTTCATTCGCAATCCGTTTCACTTGCGCAGTATGCTGGTTCATATTCGGTCCGATCATGAAAAAAGTTGCCTTCGCATCATATTTTGCCAAAATATCAAGCAATGTAGAAGTTGTAGCCGTTGGCCCATCATCAAAGGTGAGGTATACGGTCTTACCTTGCTTCCCAACAGTTGGCGTAGAAGTTCCAGGAGTTGCGCTTGGCTTCAATTCCTTTTTAAACTTACTTACAAATGTTGCATCATCTAATGTAGCCGAGCCATCTTTTACACGCAATAAATATTGATCTGCTTTAAAGGAAATTCCAAAACCAAGATAAGAGGTCAATTTCAGTGGAACCATTGTTTTTCCGTTTTTCAAAAATGTACTCATGGATATGGTCTTTCCATCGCCTAGAGTAGCTGTTGCATGATCATTCAGCAGTTTGATTGATCTGTTCTGACCTGTAACTTTTATCCCATCGCTCACTCCAGTTAGCGTTAACTTAAGTTCCTGTGATAGATCACGTAGAGGAACGTAATAGGTATCTTTTACCGAAACTGCTTCAATAGTTGTTAACTTATCGTTCACACCTAACCTAAGGGAGCCTGCACCTGCTGCATTCACTGAATCTATCGCTCGTATTGATCCGGAACCAATGAATAATACGATTAATAATAGCCATACTTTCTTTAAAGACATCGTCAAAAATCTCCTATCTATGTATATTTGTCTATTACCTTAACATACATTGATAGAATGAAATTTGAGAGATTGTAACCCCCAGCAGAATAATTTGTTACCTTTTAGAAGTTAACTATGATTTCAACCACAATCATAAAAAGCACGCGACTCCGGCTAAATACTGGCGCATCAACAAAAAATGGTTAAAATCACCCCGTTTTGCGCAGAATAGATGTGTCTAAATTAGCAACTTTAGTAAACTATTGAACAAAGTTTGAACGGAATTTTTCAACCCATAAACAGCGCCGTTACAGTGATCTTTATCATACTATTAGAAACTTGTAACAAATTGATCACACATATTTAACTTGTTCGCCATTATTAAGGTCTTTTTTAGGCTAAATGGAAAAATAAGTCTTTTGCTTTCTTCCCCATAAATTCTTACTATATATTAAGGTTAATGTTGAGGGTTAATAAAAGAAGTATTGAAGGAAGGAGCTTAAGCATGAACAAAAAGGGACCGTTATACGCTTTATTTCTCAGCCTAATTTTACTCTTGCCAGGATGCAGTTCAATCGCTGTTCTGAATCCGAAGGGGCCGGCTGCAAGAACTTTATCTGACACGATCATTCTCTCCATTGTTATGATGCTCGGCGTTCTGGCAGTTGTCTACATCTTATATGTCTTTGTGCTTTTGAAATACCGTGCTAAAAAAAGCAACGAAGATTATATTCCTCCTCACGAGGAAGGAAACAAATGGCTGGAGGCTATCTGGATTACCATTCCGATTATTATCGTGGCATTCCTCTCCGTAGTCACCGTCAAAACAACAGTAGATGTAGAAAATGTTGCAGCGGATTATAAAGATCAGAAACCGCTTGTAATTTATGCTTCCTCCTCTAACTGGAAATGGCATTTCAGCTACCCAGAAGAAGGTATCGAAACAGTAAACTACGTTAACATTCCAGTTCACCGCGCTGTAGAGTTCAGATTGTATTCTTTCGGTACGATCTCAAGTCTTTGGATCCCACAATTGGGAGGACAAAAATACGCGATGAGCGACATGATCACAACCTTGCATCTTTCAGCTGATACTGTAGGTTCTTATGTCGGAAGAAATGCGAACTTTAATGGTAAGGGTTTTGCCCACATGGAGTTTGAAACACTTGCGATGACAGATAAGGACTATCAGGAATGGGTGAAAGACGTTAAAGAAACGGCGGGTCCACTGACGGAAGATGAATTTAAAGGTCTTTTGGAAATGGAACATGTCGGACGTAAAACGTATACGAATACTCACTTATCCTTTAGCCCGCCTCCGGGAAGCCATGGTGACCATATGAGTAATGGTGGCACTGAAATGGATACGGATAACGGAAGTATGGAGCATCAGGATAATAAAGAAATTCACCCGACTCCAGCACCATCCAGCGAGACGGAATTCAACACCGAGCCTAATCCAGAACTGGATGAGCCGACACCTAGTTCTCCATTAGAAGAGAGCACAACACATGACGGACACTAGTCAAAGTTAATTGAACAACTTGAAAGGAGCGATTCCTAATGGATTGGGATAAATTTAAGGTCCACGGCGAACCCCTGATATACGGAGCTATGGCAAGTATTGTTCTGGCTACAATCGGGATTATCGTCGGCCTGACCTATTTTAAAAAATGGGGATATTTATGGCGCGAATGGTTGACTACTGTTGACCACAAACGTATTGGGATTATGTATATCCTCGCTGCATTGCTTATGCTTTTCCGCGGCGGCGTTGACGCTATTATGATGAAGCTGCAAACAGCAGCCCCGGACATGAAATTTCTTGACGCACAGCATTACAACGAGGTATTTACAACACACGGCTTGATTATGATCCTTTTTATGGCCATGCCGTTTATTATCGGTCTGATGAATGTTATCGTTCCGCTGCAAATCGGTGCTAGAGACGTTGCCTTCCCGCGTCTGAATGCTGTCAGCTTCTGGCTCTTCTTCTTTGGAGCTATGCTGCTTAACATTTCGTTTGTTATCGGGGGATCGCCAGATGCTGGTTGGTCCGCATATTTCCCGCTAGCAAGTTTAGAGTTCAGTCCAACGGTGGGTAATAACTATTACTCGCTCGCACTACAAATTTCAGGTATTGGTACGCTCCTCACAGGCGTTAACTTTATTGTAACGATTCTGAAAATGCGTGCACCAGGCATGAAGTTGATGAAAATGCCGATGTTTACTTGGTCCGTATTGATCACCAACGTAATTATCGTATTCGCATTCCCTGTGCTTACGGTTGCACTCGCGTTGATGATGTTCGACCGGTTGTTCGGCTCTCAATTCTTTACGATGGCCAATGGCGGTATGGATATGTTATGGGCCAACCTGTTCTGGGTATGGGGTCACCCTGAAGTATATATCGTTGTCTTACCGGCATTCGGTATTTATAGTGAAATTATCGCCACCTTCTCTAAAAAGAACCTGTATGGATATACATCCATGGTATTCAGTATGTTGATCATTTCCCTCTTGTCCTTCCTAGTATGGGCTCACCATTTCTATACAATGGGTCAAGGTGCTATGGTTAACAGCTTCTTCTCGATTACAACCATGGCCATTGCCGTACCAACAGGTGTGAAAATATTTAACTGGCTATTTACCTTACGAAAAGGGCGAATAACCTTTACGACACCTATGCTATACACCCTGGCCTTTATTCCGATCTTTACGATTGGTGGGGTAACAGGTGTCATGCTGGCTATGGCCAGTGCCGATTACCAGTACCATAATACGATGTTCCTGGTTGCCCATTTCCACTACGTTCTTATTCCAGGTGCGGTCTTCGCCGTTATCGCAGGGTTCCATTACTGGTTCCCTAAAGTATTCGGTTTCCGTCTGAATGAACGTCTTGGCAAGCATGCCTTCTGGTGGATTATCATTTCCTTTAACGTATCGTTCTTCCCGCTGTTTATTCTTGGACTTAAGGGTATGACCCGCCGACAATATACCTATTCTGCGGATACCGGATTTGGCCCGCTGAGTATGGTCTCATTCGTAGGTGCGATCGGTCTCGCTATTGGATTTGTAATCCTGGTTTATAACATTTACTGGAGTACTCGTTACGAACCAAGAGATACTGATGGAGATCCGTGGGATGCACGTACTTTGGAATGGGCAACGAAAAGCCCGATTCCAGCTTACAACTTCGCAGTGGTTCCAAATGTAAAAACACGCGATGCTTACTGGTCTGCTAAACAAGATAAAGTACCGCTTTTTGAAGATAAGATTACTAAGATTCATATGCCTAGCAACACAGGAAAACCATTTGTTTTGGGTGTTATCTTCTTCATTGCAGGGTTCTCTCTGGTCTTCAGTCTTTGGATTCCAGCGATCCTCTCTGGAGTAGGTATCCTCATTGTTCTAGCTGCTATGTCCTTTGATAGGGATCACGGATTCTACATCCCAGCAGAAGAAGTTATTGCTACTGAAAAGAAATTGCGGGGTGAGACAGTATGAAAATAGATGCGTCTAAGCCGCTTGAATACTCAACAGAAGAGAATAGTAATAAAATCTTTGGCTTCTGGGTTTTTCTAGGAGCGGAGATTGCACTGTTCGCTACATTGTTCACTGTTTACTTTGTAATGGTAGACCGTTTTGCCAGCGGCCCTAGCGGGCCGGATCTTTTCGAAATTGGTCCAGTAATGATCGAAACATTGCTGCTGCTGACAAGTTCGTTCACGATTGGTCTTGCAGTTCATGCCATGCGGCATGGTTACCAAAAAGCCATGATGGTCTTTTTCGGACTAACCCTTCTAATGGGTCTCGGCTTCCTTGGTATTGAAATCACGGAGTTTGTCACTTATGTTCACGAAGGGGCTACACTTCAAACCAGTGGTTTCCTATCCAGTCTCTTTGTACTGCTGGGAACACATGGAGCTCACGTATCGTTCGGGTTCCTGTGGGGTGCGGCTATTCTAATCCAGTTGAAGCGTCAAGGTATTAATCCGGCTACGGCCAATAAATCCTTTATCTTCTCGCTGTACTGGCATTTCTTGGACGTTGTCTGGATCTTTATTTTCAGCTTCGTCTATCTGAAAGGACTGATGTAGCATGATGAAGCAATTGTTTCCAATTCGCCATGTGATGGGTTTCTTAGCCTCTCTTGTCCTTTCTGTGGCTGCACTTGCTGTAATCTACCTTGATCTATCCAACACTGCGAACATGGCTATCCTGCTTGTTACAGCCCTCATTCAGGCTTCCTTGCAGCTCTTCCTGTTCATGCATATTGGTGAATCAGCAGATACCAAGAAAGAACTTTACATCAATATCGCCTATGCCTTATTCGTTGGTTTAGTTACGATATTCGGTACGCTCTTCATCTTCGTATGGGGCTGGTATGCTTAATTACAGTCACTAATACTCAAAGGGACGTCTCCAAAGCCAAAATGGCTTAGGGACGTCTCTTTTTTTGCGTTTATTTAGGAGGTTTATTGTAGCGGATGCCCGGAAATGTGCGCCTTTCTAGGCAATAGCTGCAGTGGAGTCCGAAACTTCGCTCAAAAGGCGGAAAACGTGCGAATAGCGTCATCTGGGTCCGAAATCCATGGGGGATGAGGGGAACTTGGCGCGATCGGACTCAGATGACTTTAAAAGCTGGAATCAGCGGCGTTTGGAGTTGTAACGGACCCCAAAGCCGCTATTGGTGTGAAAAACGCCAAAAATGAGCGCCTTTCTAGGCAATAGCTGCAGTGGAGTCCGAAACTTCGCTCAAAAGGCGGAAAACGTGCGAATAGCGTCATCTGGGTCCGAAATCCATGGGGGATGAGGGGAACTTGGCGCGATCGGACTCAGATGATCTTAAAAGCGGGGAACAGCAGCGTTTGAGTCCGAAAGCCCCGTGAGACAAGGTCGGCTTGGCGCGATCGGACTCAGATGAGCTTAAAAGCGGGAAACAGCGTCATTTGGAGTTGTAACGGACCCCAAAGCCGCTATTGGCATGAAAAACGCCCAAAAGAGCGTCTCTCTAGACTATAGCTGCAGTGGAGTCCGGAACTTCGCTCAATAGGCGGAAAATGTGCGAATAGCGGCATCTGGGTCCGAAAGCCGCGGGGGATAAGGGGGCTTGGCGCGATCGGACTCAGTTGAGCTTAAAAGCTGGAATCAGCGGCATTTGGAGTAGTAACGGACCCCAAAGCCGCTATTGGTGTGAAAAACGCCCGAAATGAGCGTCTTTCTAGGCAATAGTTGCAGTGGAGTCCGAAACTTCGCTCAAAAGGCGGAAAATATGCGAATAGCGTCATCTGGGTCCGAAAGCTACGGGGGAGATAAGGGGGGGGGCGGCGCGATCGGACTCAGGGGAGCTTAAAAGCGGGAAACAGCGTCATCAGGGTCCTAAAACTATTGTGGACGAGATTGGCTCGGCGCGATCGGACGTAATTTTGATTAATAGTAAGAGATAGATAGATCCCCAAAGGATAATCTTGGGGATTTTTTTGTTGACATATAAATAAAACTGTATTAATAATAGTAGTACAGTTAGTACACATCATAATGGATTTAATGCAAGATAGTGGAAGGAGGAAGGTTATGTTCGAACTGGACGTTCGTAGTCGGAAGCCGATTTATGAGCAGCTGACCGATAAGGTCAAGGAGATGATTCTGCATGGTATTTTGCAGACGGATGAACAGCTACCTTCTGTAAGGACGTTATCCCAGCAGCTAACCGTGAATCCCAATACGATTCAGAAGGCTTACCGTGAATTGGAACGTGAGGGATATATCTATTCATTACAGGGGAAAGGAAGTTTTGTAGCCCCAGTGAAAAAAGAACAAAATGCGATCAAAAAAGCGGAAGTCCGGAACGAGTTGCTTAGGCTGATGGCGGAGGCGGTATACCTTGGGTTCACCGCAGCTGAGATTAGTTCTTTG
Organism: Paenibacillus sp. FSL P2-0121; assembly: GCF_037975345.1. Taxonomy (NCBI): domain Bacteria; kingdom Bacillati; phylum Bacillota; class Bacilli; order Caryophanales; family Paenibacillaceae; genus Paenibacillus; species Paenibacillus sp. FSL P2-0121. Next base: position 1,105,208 of record NZ_CP150245.1, read on the forward strand.
TACCAACAAGTGGAGAAGCAAAGAGAAGGAGGGAAGAGTGATGATTGAGATTCGGGGAGTCAGCAAGTTATTTCAAGGCGAGAAGGCAGTCGACGATATCTCTTTAACGGTACATAAAGGAACAATTTATGGGCTGCTCGGCTCTAATGGCGCGGGCAAAACAACGCTGCTCAAAACATTGGCGGGCATCTACTCTCCAGATAAGGGGACCGTGCGGGTGGATGGTGAAGCGGTTTTCGAACACCCGACGACTAAGCAACGGGTTATTTTTATGCCGGATGCTCCTTACTTTTTCCCACAATCCACCATGCTGCAAATGGCGGCCTTCTATCGCTCGATTTATCCGAGCTGGAATCAGAAGCGTTTTGAAGATTTGGGAACCGTATTTCAGCTCGATAAAAAACGCAAACTCAGTCGTTTCTCCAAAGGGATGCAGCGGCAAGCGTCATTTTGGTTATGTTTAAGCTGTATGCCGGATGTGCTGATTATGGATGAACCGATTGACGGATTAGATCCGGTGATGCGGCGTCAGATCAAAAACCTGCTATTTCAGGAGGTTGCTGAACGCGAGTTGACGGTAATCATTTCTTCCCATAACCTTCGTGAGATTGAAGATCTGTGCGATCATGTCGGGATTATGCATGGTGGGAAGATGTTGATTGAGAAGGATCTGGATGATCTTAAGGCGGATACACATAAGATTCAAGTGGCGTTTCGAGATGAACGGCATGAGATTCCGTTAGCTGCCAAGCTACAAGTTCTGCATCAAGAGCGCCGGGGAAGTGTGAACCTATATATTGTAAAAGGGGATCGTGAACGGATCAAAGCGGCTTTTCAGGTGTACGAGCCATACGTATTCGATTTGCTTCCATTAACGTTAGAAGAGATCTTTATTTATGAAATGGGGGATGTCGGATATGACGCGCAGCCATTACTACTTTAATAGCAGTATTTTTCGCCAGAACTTCCGCCAGCATGGCTGGATAGGGATTATATATGCACTCGGCTTATTATTTGCACTTCCATTGCAGCTCTTTATGAGCAGCAATCCGGATGCAAAACCGCAGGAAGTTGATCATTTATTTCGCATAGCTGGTAGTGTGCAAGCCTTGTTTATCATTACGATCCCAGTTGCCGCAGGACTATTCTTATTCCGATACCTTCAGGCAAAATCACCCGCAGATCTTTGGCATAGCCTGCCTTTACGCAGAGAGCATATATTTACAGCTCATCTGACGAGTGGACTTACCTTACTATTGCTGCCTGTTTGGTTAACTGCTGGGGTGGTTGCTGTTGTAAAGCCATGGAGTGGGAATTTTTATATTTTTCAAGGCGCAGATATTTGGCAATGGTGTATCACAGTTAGTATTCTGACTTTGTTCCTCTTCTGTTTTAGTGTTTTTGTGGGAATATGTACAGGCCAATCTATTCTTCAGGGAATTATCATTTATATTTTGCTTATTCTTCCTGTTGTACTGATCTCATTAATCCACAGCCATTTAGCTATGTATCTTTATGGATATGCAAATGCAAACTCTAACTTGCGTGATTCTATTTCGCAGATATGGTCTCCTTTTGTTCATATCGTGTATTATTTTACCGGCAAACCCTTCACCAATACAGAATTATGGATTTATGGGGTATTGGCACTTCTATTTATCGGGTTGTCGTACCTGTTATACCGTAAACGTAATACGGAAAAAGCGGGTCAGGCTATTGCCTTTGGATATTTCAACCCACTGTTTAAAGCAGGGGTTATGTTATGCGCCATGCTTATTGCCGGTAATTATTTTGCGCAAATGAAGCAACAGCAAATGGGCTGGGTGATTAGTGGATATGCCATCGGAGCCATTATTGGTTATGTCGCCGCAGAAATGATTGTTCGGAAAACATGGCAGATTATGACGCGTAAAATGGTAGCTGAGTTTGCAGTTTATGCGGTAATGATAGGGTTACTTCTGTATATCCCGGTATCAAGTGTTACGGGGTATGAAGCTAGAGTGCCTTCCGGTGATAAGATTAGCGGTGTATATATGGGAGCTAACTACCGGTTGTATGCCCCAACGGATGATTTGTACACTACACCCTACATGGGGCAGAACCCTTTTTCCGATGATAAAGATTATATAGAAGCTGTCCGTAAACTCCATCAAGCGGTAGTTGCGGTACGTCCAGAACTTACCTCACAACAATACGTTTATGAATATTTTACTCTGGCTTATCAATTGGAGAATGGTCACAAGCTAGTGAGGGAATACTGGATCCCTAATAAGGGGTTTGAATCAGAGCTCAAGGCGGTTAAGGATACCGAAGCTTACAAGTATGAAAAGTATAATTTAGCTCTCTTAGACAAAGACCTGGATTATATGTGGGTTACTAACAGGAATAAAAAAGTAGCGATCTCTGATCCCGGGGAAATTTTAGAGCTAAAGGAGATTATCAAACGCGAAATTTTGAATATGTCCTACGAAGTACAGATAGATAAGGATGGAATACCTGATGTGGCTAATCTCCAAATAGAGGTAAAGGCAAAAGAGGACAGCAATCAAGTTTCTTCAAGTTATGGTTATAATTATCCATGGAAATCTTCTTTCCATGAGCTTGAAAAGTGGATGAACGAAAAAGGTTATGCCGATAAAATACAAATAACAGCTGAAGATATCCAATCGGCAGAGATTATAAAAGATGATTATATGGACGAGCAAACACCTAAGAACCCTACTAGTCCTGAACAAAGAGTAGCGCTTGCACGCGAAAAGAATCGTACGGCTGTTACGAAGGATAAGACATTATTAACAGATATTTTGGACCATCATTTCCATTATGGTGTTGAGAATGGCAACTACATTGTGAAGTTGATGTACAAAGAGGGTTATAGCGATTTCGTAATGTTAAAAGAATCGGATATGACGCCTGAATTGAAAGCATTGTTGGAATAAGTTAAGAATAAGTTTAGAATAAGGTAAGTAAAAGATTACAGATAAAAGACTACTGGTTGACATAAACTGGATAGTTGGATTATGCTTTTGGAGATACGATAAGGATGATATGGAACTTTCAGGTCAGCCTCTGAACCAGTATATTCGTTTCCGGTAAAATAACATCGCTGTATTAACTGGTAAGGAGTTTTGTATTTAGGTGAAGCCCGACCATGGACGATAGAGTCCATGGTCTTTTTTGCATAGTAAGAGGTAATACATGGATGTGTGATTGCTGTAATGCCTCTGGAATCTGCTTCGAAGAGATCCTTTACTGTAGAATAATATAAATAGGAAAAATTGAGGTGAAAATATAATGTTAAGCAATACAGCGGAAGTGTCGTTAAGTAAATTTATGACTAAGCTGCTTCGGCATACCCCGGAGCAATATGGTCTTATTTTGGATCCAGAGGATGGTTCCTGTAGGTTGGATGATTTACTGTCTGTTATTGTAAGCACTCCTAGATGGTCAGAGGTGACTGTGGGAGATATTCGGCAAGTGGTCGCAGGTTGCGACAAGCAACGATTGGAAATCGTTGATGACCGGATCAAAGCCCGGTACGGGCATAGCCATACAAAAATCACTTATGAGCCGGGGACTCCGCCTGCTGTACTTTTTCACGGAACTCATGCTGGTGTGCTTTCTGTGATTTTGGAGGAGGGACTCCAATCGATGGGACGGCAGTATGTTCATTTGTCTGAAGGGACTCATTTTGCCAGTTTAGCCGGAAGTCGCAGAGGGAAATTGATATTGTTAACTGTTGATACGATTAGAGCGGGTCAAATGGGTGTAACCTTTTATAATGCGGGTAATAAGGTATGGTTGGCAGGTCATATACCGCCGTCCTGTCTTAAGGTGTATACCCCGTAAGTTGAACTAGATCGACGTTTGGTTAGGAGGCATAATAACATGGATGAAATTCCAGATCACTTAGATCACGGATTACAGATTGTATTTATTGGGTTCAATCCTAGTATCCGTTCTGGCGAGGTAGGACATCATTACGCGAATCCGCGGAATAATTTCTGGAGAATATTACATCAGTCTGGACTTACTCCCCGGTTGTATGATGCGTCTGAGGATGGGGACTTGCTTAAGCTGGGCTATGGGTTTACAAATATTGTTGCCCGTCCCACACGGGGAATCGACGATATTACTCGTGAAGAATACCAGGAGGGTCGGGAAATGCTTCGCTCCAAGCTGGAGAAATATCGGCCTCAAGTCGCCTGTTTTGTAGGTAAGGGTGTGTATACAGAGTTTAGCCGCAGAACAAAAGCAAACTGGGGATTTCAAGGGGACGTGCCTCCAAAGGTAGATGGCGTTCGTGAATTTGTTGCACCCTCTTCTAGCGGATTAGTTAGAATGCCGATGGAAGAGATCGTTGGGATTTATCGCAGATTAGCTGAGTTTACGCAAGAGAACGATGGGTGATTGATGTATTCGGAGGTAGGGTGCTAAAGGACACAGGAGTCGTTAAAAGTAACAAATCACTCTAATTTGCGTGCTATCGGACTCCGATGCAGCTATTGGGTGGAAATTGACTGATTATGAGTCCATTTTGAGTAGATAGCGTCTCTGGAGTCCGAAAACACCACTGAATGGCCGAAAATCCACGAATAACGGCGCCTGAGTCCGCAAGAGTAAAAGCTGGGGAATTGGCCATGGATCTACGTAAATCCGTAGATCCGTAGACCCCGCAGATCCCGTAGATCCCGTAGATCCCGTAGATTGCAACTGTTTTAACCAGCGGCAGAATGTAGGATAGAAAGACTGAGCAGTAACGCTGCAAATGGAGCTAAAGGACACAGGAGTCGCTAAAAGTAACAATTCACTCTTATTTGTGCGCTATCGGACTCCGATGCAGCTATTGGGTGGAAATAGACTGAAAATGCGTCCGATTTGGTGTGATAGTGTCTTTGGAGTCCGAAAACACCACTGAATGGCCGAAAATCCACGAATAACGGCGCCTGAGTCCGTAAGGATAAAGACTGGAGAGTTCGCTGTGAATCACTGTGGATCGCTGTGAATCTCTGTAGATCCCGCAGATCCCGCAGATCCCGCAGATCCCGTAGATCCCGTAGATTGCAACTGTTTTAACCAGCGGCAGAGTGTAGGTTAGAAAGACTGAGCAGTAACGCTGCAAATGGAGCTAAAGGACACAGGAGTCGCTAAAAGTAACAATTCACTCTTATTTGTGCGCTATCGGACTCCAATGCAGCTATTGGGTGGAAATTGACTGATTATGAGTCCATTTTGAGTAGATAGCGTCTCTGGAGTCCGAAAACACCACTAAATGGCCGAAAATCCACGAATAACGGCGCCTGAGTCCGTAAGGATAAAGGCTGGAGAGTTCGCTGTGGATCGCTGTGGATCTCTGTAGATCCCGCAGATCCCGCAGATCCCGCAAGCTCTGGCAAACTCTCGCATCTTAGCTATCTCTCGCTACCCTCAAACACAAAAGGAGCCAGATTCCATATCGGAATCTGGCTCCTTTTGTAACTTCAAAGGGCAGTCTCAGTATATGAGACATGCCCTTAGTCCTAATACATTAGGTCTCAATCAGCAGCAGAATGATAGAGGATAAGGATAGGCAAACACTAATCAGGCAAAGCACGGCAACGACCTGCTTCTGGTTCAGGCCTGCCCGAAGTAGGCGGTAATGAGCCTGGGTGGCATCGGCTTGATAAATGGACTTGCCTTGGATGAAACGTTTGACTACGACAAAAATGTTGTCGAAGATCGGTACGCCCAGCGCCAGAATCGGAATGAACAGCGACAGGACGGTGGCTTGCTTGAACGCTCCGTCGAGTGCAATTACCGCTAGGATGAAGCCGAGAAAGGTTGCCCCGGCGTCGCCCATAAAGATTTTGGCGGGCGGCTTATTGTAGCGCAGATAAGCAAGCGTAACGCCAATCAGTGAAATTGCCATAATGGCAGATGAGGATTGTCCCTTTGCCAGTGCGACAACAAATAACGTAATCGCCGAAATGGCCGTCAAGGCACCAGCCAGACCGTCCATGCCATCCGAGAAATTAATAACTGTGGTTACACCGAAGATCCAGATAATCGTCAGCAGAAACGATAGAATGACAGGCAAAACGATATAATCGCCTGAGAACGGATTGTAGAATCCGGTAAAGGCATTGCCAGAAACATAAACCAGGATCGCTGCGCTAACTTGTACAATTAACTTGGGCAGAGCTGGGAAATCTTTGCCTTTCGTTTTGTACCAATCATCCACTGTGCCTATGGTCAGCAACAGTACGCCACCTACAAATAATGCGACAGTCTCCATGGAGAAATCACGCGCGAACACCAGATAAGTGATAAAAAATCCGATGAATATGGCGTAGCTGGCCGTTAGCGGAATGGGCTCTCTATGAATTTTACGCTCAACGTCCTGCCGAGGCTTGTCCACAAAATCAAGCCGAAAAGCAAGCTTGCCGAGCGGCGGAATTAGAAAGTAGACGATAAGAAATGACATTAGAAATGATAAAACGTATAAAATGACGCTCACCACCGTTTTCTTTTTAAAATACCACAGATCGATTAAATCTACCTTAAAAAAGTAAAATTTTGTCGTGAGGGGTGTGAAGTTGACTTGCCAGCAACGCTGTAGTACCTTGTTGAGAAAAGCCTTTGGGGGATATTTATGAAATACGATGTTATTTTATTTGATGCCGACGATACGTTGTTTGATTATGGAATGGCAGAAAGTCACGCGTTGTCTAATGCCTTTCTACACTTTGGGATGCCCACAGGTGCAGCAGATTATGCTGCCAGTTATCAAGAGATTAACCACGCATTGTGGAGGGATCTAGAACAAGGAAGGATTTCATCTGCGGCGCTGCGGGTAGAGCGGTTTAATCGGTTGTTTGCTGCACATGCGCTTGAGCTTGATCCTGAAACATTCAGTGAGGCCTATCTACGTTTCTTAGGCGAAGGAACCTTTCTGATGCAGGGAGCAATCGAGCTATGCGGAGAGCTTGCAGATTGCCGCCTGGCGATTATCACGAATGGAATCAAGGATGTGCAAACTTCCAGAATCCAAGGCTCGCTGCTGAGTGATACATTTGAGCAGATCATTATCTCAGAGGAGGCAGGATGTCAGAAGCCAGAGACGGGGATTTTTGATTATGCTTTTGCCAAATTGGGGATAGAAGATAAGGAAAAAGTATTGATTGTGGGTGATTCCTTAACCTCTGATATTCAAGGCGGAATTAATTATGGGATTGATACTTGCTGGTTTAACCCGCTAGGTAAGATTAATGAGTCCGGCGTTCAGCCAAAATACGAAATCCGAAACCTGTCGGAGCTACTAGATATTGTAGGGAAAGTTACTAACCTTCAATAATAAAATAAGGTGTGAGCGCATAAGCGGCTCACACCTTTTATTTAGTAACCTGAAAGAGGTTTATTGCCGAGTATCCAGCGGCTTCAGATACGCCTCGATTTGCTGGCGTTTCGATTCCAGAAATGGCGGCAGCGCAAGGGATTCACCTAAACTTTCCATAGGCTCATCTGTAGCAAAGCCTGGTCCGTCTGTAGCCAACTCAAAAAGGATGCCGTTAGGCTCGCGGAAATAGAGGGAACGGAAGTAGAAGCGGTCGACGAAACCGGAATTAGGAAGCTGTGCCTGGCGGATGTGTTCGATCCATTGCTTCAATTCGTCTTCATTATCTACGCGGAATGCGACGTGATGTACCCCGCCACGGCCCAAATGCTCTTGCTCCAGATCATTGCGTTCCTCCAGATGAACCTCAGCACCTGATCCGCCTTCACCAGTCTCGAATACGAGCACTTCTGGCTGACCGGCAACTGTTGAAGGGTAGGTTCCTATACGGCGGAAGCCGAGCAACTGCTCCAGCACTACCGCTGTATGTTCTGCACTTTCTACTGTGAGATGTGCGGGTCCTAAGCCTACAATGCCATATTGGGCAGGTACTGGGCTTTTAGCCCAAGGAGTACCGCCGGCAACACCGTTATTATTTTCGTCGGATACGAGAATGAAACGTTGGCTCTCGTGATCGCGGAAGGATAAAGTCTGGCGTCCACCAAGTTCCTGTATCGTCTCATGCTCCACGTTAAGCTCGGTGAAGCGTTGCTCCCAGTAGGTAAGTGCGGCATCGCTTGGCACTCGAAGGGAGAGCGCGGAGATGCTGTTATTGCCCTCACGGTTGCGGCCTGCCATCGGAAGCTCGAAAAAGGTTAATTCGGTTCCGGGATTCCCCTTCTCATCTCCATAGAATAAATGGTACACTGAAATATCATCCTGATTTACTGTTTTTTTAATGAGACGCAGTCCGAGTACCTCTGTATAGAACTTAAAGTTCTCCTGTGCTTTGCCTGTAATAGCTGAGACATGGTGAAGTCCTTTTAACGTTAAACTCATGGTAGTTACCTCCGTGTAAATGCTTTGGGTTTGTGGATTATTTTAATTTATTTTTAATATATCGATAGAATCTTTGGTGAATATTATTAAGTTACTATAATTTTAATAGTAATAAGAAACTTTTGCAAGTGGATATTAATGTTTCATGAAATTTAATTCATACATAAGGAGAGAGTATAGTGCACACAACAACAAGCTTGATGAAACAATTACAGGAGTTAGGGATTGATCCACGGGGGACCATTCTAGTTCATTCCTCGTTAAAAAGTGTTGGCGAAGTAGAAGGAGGCGCGAACACGGTGCTGGATGCACTCAGTGAATATATGAAGGATGGGCTGCTTGTTTTGCCAACGCATACATGGGCTTATATTAATGCGGATAATCCGCGCTTCTTTGTTCAAGATTCCCCATCTTGTGTAGGGATATTACCGGAGCTGTTCAGAAAACGTCCAGGTGTTGTCCGCTCTTGGCATCCGACTCACTCTGTAGCGGCTTTGGGTGTTGATGCTGAGGCGTTTACTGCAGGGGATGAACGTTGGGATACGCCATGCGCCCGTGGTTCAGTGTGGGGCAAGCTGCTTGATCGGAAGGCGGAAATAGTACTGCTAGGCGTCGATCTGCGGCGGAATACGTTCATTCACGGTATTGAAGAGTGGGTGGATATTCCGGGCAGAATGACGGATAGTCATGAGGAATTATATACGGTGACGCCGGGTGGCGATGAAATCATGGTGCCTTCTCGCAGACATTGTGGTCTCTCTTGGTCGGAGCATTTTTGGAAAGTGGAACGCGAGCTTGAGGAAGGCGGTGCCATGCGTAAGGGGAACTTCGGGGATGCACTAGTTAGAGTGTGTGGAACAGTAGAAACGACGGATATTTTAAGCCTGATGCTAAAAGAGAATCCTGATCTTTTCTCCGATAATGAACCGCTGCATGGTGAGTCGAAACCAGATCCGCTTCCAAAGACCAGACGTGAACAACCGTAGGTGGGAGAGGCTAAACCATTTTTTCAGCACGCACAATCTGGAAGCCGCTATCAATGTATGGTATATTAATCTCACTAAAACATAGTAAGGAGATTGGAAATGGAAAAAACATTGGTCTTTGGACACAAAAATCCGGATACGGATACTATTTGTTCGGCAATTGCTTATGCAGCACTCAAAAAAGAATTAGGCTGGGATGCTGAGCCAGTTCGTCTGGGAGACGTTAGTGGTGAAACGCAATTTGCGCTTGATCATTTCGGAGTTGAGGCTCCTCGTCTGGTAGAGAACGTAGCTGGAGAAGCTAATCAGGTTATTCTTGTTGACCATAATGAACGCCAACAAAGTGCGAATGACATTGATCGAGTGCGTGTAATTGAAGTTATCGACCATCACCGGATCGCTAATTTTGAGACTGCACATCCGTTATACTACCGTGCTGAGCCAGTAGGCTGTACTGCTACTATTCTTAACAAAATGTATAAAGAAAACGGTGTAGCTATCCCTAAAGACATCGCCGGATTGATGTTGTCTGCAATCATTTCTGATTCCTTGCTGTTTAAATCTCCAACCTGCACCGCTGAAGATGTAGCTGCAGCACGCGAATTGGCTGAAATCGCTGGTGTAAATGCAGAAAGCTACGGCCTTGATATGCTGAAGGCTGGTGCTGACCTTAGCGACAAGAGTATCGCTCAACTGATCTCCTTGGATGCTAAGGAATTCAAAATGGGTGAATACAAAGTAGAAATCGCCCAAGTGAACGCGGTCGACGTTAATGATGTACTCTCCAAGCAGGCTGAACTAGAAACTGCACTGACTTCCATTATTGCTGAAAAAGAATTGGATCTGTTCCTGTTCGTAGTTACAGATATCCTCAACAACGATTCGGTGGGTCTGGCTCTGGGCCGTGTTGCAGGTGCAGTAGAACAGGCGTACAACGTGAAGCTTGATGACAATAAAGCGCTTCTTAAGGGTGTAGTATCCCGTAAATCGCAAATCGTACCGGTACTTACAGAGACAATTGCTAAACTGTAAAGCATTTTGACAGTTGCGTTGTATTTTGTACAATAGAAATCCTGTCTATGAGAGTAGATTGGATAAAAAGAGCTCATGCCCCATCAGTAGTTAAGATGGTGACATGAGTTCTTTTTGTTTTACGGCGTATTCTGCTACAATATTTTGGGAGGGGATCCAACTGATCCTCTTCCAATTGCATGAACTTTGAACCAGCATGAGGAATATGACAAAGGGATAGGGGATATTGGAAATGGAATTGTTTGCAGCATTGGAACGGGACGACTACGAGGAATTATTATTTTGTCAGGATAAGGCATCGGGATTAAAGGCGATCATCGCGATTCATGACACGACACTGGGACCAGCACTGGGTGGAACGCGGATGTGGACCTATGCTACGGAAGAGGAAGCTATTGTTGATGCGCTTCGATTAGCAAAAGGGATGACCTATAAAAATGCAGTATCCGGCCTGAATTTGGGTGGTGGGAAAACAGTAATCATTGGAGATCCCAAGAAGGATAAAAATGAAGCCATGTTCCGTGCTTTCGGAAGATACATACAAGGTTTAAATGGACGGTACATAACTGCTGAAGATGTAGGGACTACGGAAGAGGACATGAACATTATTTATCAAGAGACAGATTATGTTACTGGCACCTCACCTACGTACGGTTCTTCGGGCAATCCGTCACCAGCAACGGCTTACGGTGTTTACCAAGGAATGAAGGCAGCCGCTAAAGCCGCCTTTGGCAGTGATTCGCTTGAAGGGAAGACAGTAGCTGTTCAAGGCGTGGGGAACGTGGCCTTTACACTGTGCAAACATCTTCATGAAGAAGGAGCACTGCTTATCGTAACGGACATCCATAAACCAGCCGTTCAACGTGCAGTAGAGGCCTATGGCGCCAAGGCTGTAGATCCAGGCGATATCATCAGTGTAGATTGTGATATTTATGCTCCTTGCGCTCTTGGAGCGACAATTAACGATGAATCCTTACGGGTAATCAAGGCGAAAGTGATTGCAGGAGCTGCTAATAATCAGCTGAAGGATTCCTCGCATGGTGATGCACTTCATGAGATGGGGATTGTATATGCTCCAGATTACGTGATTAATGCAGGTGGCGTCATTAATATTGCGGACGAGCTGAACGGCTATAATAAGGAACGTGCCTTTAAGCAGGTGGCGAAGATTTACGACAATATTACCCGCGTAATGGAAATTTCCCGTTTGAACGGAATACCTACTTATGCCGCTGCGAACCAGCTTGCAGAGGACCGGATAGCGCTATTAAGAAATAGCCGCAGCACCTTCCTGCGTAATGGTCAACATGCACTTAGCAGAAGATAGCTGCGGGGATAAGCTGTAATAAAAAACTCGGCAATTTCCATCCGATTACAACTTCGGAGGGACTGCCGAGTTTTTTATGTTCTTTTATTTCTACAAGAAACGTTTATTCTCTTTCGAGGACGGTAACGTGGTTTCTGCTTATTCCTAATTACTGAACCTTTTGCGGTTCTGGGTAAGTGACGCCGAAGGTGTCGACCGTCACCTTTTTCATGACTGGTGGCTCATCTGGACGATCAGAACCGTCACGAGGCAGGCTCACAATTCTTTTTACAGCTTCGATACCTTCAGTTACTTTACCAAAAGCGGCGTAGCTTCCATCTAGACTAGGGTAAGCTGCATCCATAATAAAGAACTGGGAACCGGCAGAGTCAGGAGCCTGTGATCTTGCCATGGATAGAACACCTTCTGTATGCAGAAGGTTATTGGTGAACCCGTTGCCAGAGAATTCTCCGGCGATACTGTAACCCGGGCCTCCCATACCTGTACCATCAGGGTCGCCGCCTTGAATCATGAAGTTAGGAATTACTCTATGGAATATAGTGTTATCATAAAATCCTTTTTGAATAAGTGAGATGAAATTGTTTACGGTGTTAGGGGCAACCTCAGGGTATAGCTCAGCTTGGATGATATCCCCGTCTTCCATTTCAATGGTTACTAAGGGATGACTTGCCGTAGCTGAAGGAACGCCTTCAGCTGGGGCTGCACCTTCCCCAGGTGCTGATCCGCTGCTTCCATTATTACTGCTTGCATTGTTATTGTTTGGCTTGTTACCGCAACCTGCCGCAATAACCATGACCAGGCATAACATGATCAGAAGAATAGCGGATTTTGTTCGTGTAGACTTCACTAAATAATCTCTCCTTTTTATTGAATAATCTCGTAGGTACTTCCCATAATACCTCCTTTGTCCTATTACATGCAAAGGTCAGTTATGACTTCTGGGATTGGCACATCTTAAAAAGAAGTTTACAATGGTAGGATGTTTCCAAAGAGAACATCGAGAAAGGATGTGCATAGGATGCTCTTTTCGTGGAAGCGGAATTTGATCGTGCTTTGGGTAGGGGTTTTCTTTTGTAGTACAGCTTATTCGATCTCGATTCCCTTCCTTTCCATTTTTTTGAGCGACGAACTTGGGGTTTCGAATCATTTGGAGATTTGGTCAGGGGTTAGTTTTGGAATAACCTTTCTTGCCAGCGCTTTAATCTCTCCCTATTGGGGTTCGCTAGCCGACAAGTATGGTCGGAAACCGATGCTTATTCGCTCGGGTTTTAGTCTGGCAGCTTTATACCTTATTAATTATTTTGTACATGATCCTTATGTTTTTTTGATTGTGCGTGTGCTGCAAGGACTGCTTGCCGGTTTTGTTCCAGCAGCTATTGCAATGGTAGCCACCAATACACCTGAGCATAAGACGGGGTACGCTTTAAGTATTATGTCTACAGCCGGAGCGACAGGTAGTATTATTGGACCATTAATTGGCGGTGTAGTGAGCTATTATACCAGCAACCGGATTGCTTTTTTATTCTCAGCGGGTATTGTACTTATCTCAGCGCTCATTGCTACTTTTTTTGCAAAAGAGGAGAACTTCGACCGTTCGGCTCCAAGGTCACATGTAAGTGATGATATCAGGGAAGCGAGAAGTAACCGAGCTTTTATTACTTTGCTCTCGCTGGCGGGAATCAGTACCTTCTCCGTTATGATTCTGGAACCGTTAATCCCAATTTATCTACTGGACATGGGGATCTCCAAAAATAGTGCCTCGCTAAGCTCGGGAATCGTATTCTCTGCTGTGGGGATTGCTACGGTGCTGATGGCTCCGCAGTGGGGCAGACTCGGCAGCCGAAAAGGCTTTGGGATGATCTTATTTATTGGTCTGATCGGGGGCGGGATCGGTAATATTCTACAGTTTTTTGTTTCGGGCTATGTAGAGTTCGCTATCCTTCGCTTTGCATACGGCTTGTTCTATGCAGGTGTGCTGCCGTCAGTCAATGCCATGATTGTACAAGTAATTGAGCCGGGATTCCGTGGACGGGCCTTTGGCCTGAATCAGGCGGCATCTCAGCTTGCGACGATGGCTGGACCGATTATCGGCGGCTTATTGGGCGCGTTTATTCCAATTCGTTGGGTGTTTGTAATCAATGGAGTGATGCTGCTGGTAGCAGCGATATTGGTTAAGACCCGCAAGCTGGAAGCACAAATCGCCGCTGCTCGTCCCGCAGAACAGCCAACAACGATGCAGGGCTAACTGCTACCTCAATGAGCATGTCGTTATTTAGAAATAACATAAAGCCGCCGGGCTCACAGCCCGGCGGCTTTATTCATATTAAGCTGCTATTCTCCCTGCGAACCGTTCAAAACGTCTGTTCCCGGCATAACATCCACTGGCGGGGAGGCAGGGTCAATAATGGAATTTGGATATACATCGTCCGCATCTGGAACATCCTCCAGCGGCTGATCTTCTTCTTCCATCTCCAAGAGTTCCTCATCCTTAGTATAATCCGTATCATCTAGGGTTAATCCTGCGGTTTCAGCGGCTAGATATGCATCGGATTCCACCAGCTCATCTCTTTCGATTACATCCTTAGGTGAGTTTAAACCAATATCTGCTGCCAAGTATTTATCGCCAACCAAGACAGGATCTGCGTCATCATCAACAATATCCTCTTCATCCATATCAGCTTGTATATAACGTTCATATTCAAAGTCAGCTTCAGTTTTATTTGGTGAACTATCCATAGCCGTTCACTCCTTTTTTATGATAAAATTTGAACTTCCTATGTTTATCTTTACCCGTTTGACCATGATCGAATCGCTGATCCAATAAATGGGTATGTCTATATTGGATTAGTAAAAAATGGGTGAAAGCAAAAGCTGATGAAAAACGTTCTTTTTCGAGAAAATTTACAAGAATAGGCAGGGATAGTGCGAAGCTTGTCGAAATTAAGAAGCATATATGAACGTTTAAACAACTAATGAATTACTGAGGTGCTACGATGAAGTTGCCAAAGCTCAATATAGCGGCTGCTTTTTTATTAATTCTACTGCTGACCGCTATGGTTCCTTTTGGTACGGCGATAGTGAGTGCTGAATCATCAGACTCTACGCTGCCCAATTGGGAGATTAAATTTGAACGTATAGAAATAGATCATATTGAAGAAGCTGTGGCAGCTCTTGATGAAGAATGGACTCGTGTTATGCCTCATGGGAAAAGCCCAGAGACTCCAAGTGGAGCAACCTCAGCCTGGCTGCGGTTTACTTTACCACAAATTAGTGATAAATCTGCGTTATTCATAGATAAAGTATATGGAAATAATGTTAAGGCTTATTTAAATAACGAATTAATATATGATTCCGGAAAAGATTTTAATTTCAATGGCAGTAAGGTTTTCATTCCTCTGTCCAAAAGTGTTGGAGGACAACAGCTATATTTATGGACCCATGGTGGCAGCAAAGACTTAGGGATTCACGGCGAAATAAGAGTAGGCCAATACGATGAGCTGTTATCTGTTTATGTAAAGCAGGGCTTAATGGATCTGATCATTGGAACGACGCTTATTTTTATTGCGATTGTACTGCTGATCTGCTCGCTATTCATGAGAAAAGGCTATTTTTCAGGCGGATATCTATTGGTGCTGATTATTTTATCCATTGGCGTCTTAGTGGTAACGTATTCATCGTTCCTGCCGACAATCCTCGGCGATTATGGAGAGATCGTACTTGTTTTCTTTGATGTAGCTTTATATACGCTTTTGCCATCCTTTACATTTTATTTTGAGAAAATATTTGGTCCAGGGAAAAAGAGAATCGTTACACGATTCCGTAAGTTTCAAATTGTCTATTCTGTATTTTGTTTTTCCCTAATGGTTATTAATATTCTTTTGTCCTATCAGGTAGATGACTTTTATAGATTGATGACTACGAGTGTGCTAGGTATCCTTATGATTGTACAAATTATACTTTTGATCAGCTTAGCGTTTATACACGCGAACCGTGGCAATGTAGATGCTGTTATTTTTACTTCAGGGTTCTCAATATTTGCTTTCATGTCTCTTAGTGAACTGGTCATGTTCTATGCATCGGGGCAATCCTATCAATTATATTGGTGGAAATGGGGAATGGTGATTTTCGTAATTGCCTTAATCGTCATTCTGGGAAGAAGGTTTACTCGAAACCATGAACAGCTTATTGAATATTCCCATCAGCTTGAGAAGTTCAATAATGATTTGCAGCGCTCGGAGAAGATGGAGATTATTAGTGAGCTGGCAGCTTCGGTTGCCCATGAAGTACGGAATCCATTGCAGGTTACCCGGGGGTTTCTGCAGATTCTTGGGGAGCGTTCAGATCAAAAGGAGCGGGAATATCTGCAAATGGCAGTGACAGAACTGGATCGAGCTACGCTCATTATTACAGACTTCCTAACCTTCGCTAAACCAGGACTTGAAACCGTAGAGCAGCTTGATGTGTCCGAAGAGTTGAGGCATGTGACGGGTATTCTTTCTCCGTTAGCGAATCTGCAAGGGGGCGTCATTGAACTTAATCTGCAGCCAGGACTTTACGTTACTGGATCATCTGCCAAGTTCAAGCAAGCGTTTATCAACATTCTCAAAAATAGTATTGAAGCTTTAAAGGACAATGGGCTGATTAAAGTCACAGCCTGGAAGTCTGGAAAACATATAATAATCAGTGTTCATGATAATGGGGAAGGGATGAACCGGAATGAGCTGGCTCGGTTAGGGGAACCTTATTACTCCAATAAGACCAAAGGAACGGGGCTTGGACTGATGGTAACCTTTCGGATTATTGAGGCGATGGAGGGATGCACTGAGTTTCGCAGTGAGAAAGGGGAAGGGACTGAAATTATAGTAAAAATACCAGAACTTAGAAGAATTTAGAAGTAATTTATGATAATTCCGTTTTTTAGAAGGAAAGAGTGAGGGGCTGAGCGAAGTAGTACAGACAGAATATTGTTTCTGATACTTACTTCTGAGGTGCATATATGCGCTTGATGATTAAAGTCCTACATATAGCAATAGCTCTTACTCTCCTTCTAATAGGATATAGTTCAATTATTGTATCAGCAGCGACCCCATATCCATCCCAAGAAATTACCAGTTGGCAGACTAGATGGGGCGATGGAACCGAAAACAGCGGCATAGAGGTTCCTCAGAATAATGACCAGCAGTATTGGATAAATGTGAATGCTACGAAGGAAATCCCACATCTGCCATCAGGCGTATCCACTTCTTGGACTCGTATTTCCATACCTAACTTTAGTTATATCTCCCCTTCAATCTACATTGATACTTTATATGCTCTTCATGTGAAGGTGTATGTGAACGACCGTTTGATCTTCGAGGAAGATCGTAATTATATTAAGGATAACTATTCTTTGTTGTTGCCTTTGAGTCAAAGCGATAGTGGGAAAACATTATACATTTGGACTGAAACGCTGCAGGATAGAATCGGAATTAAAAATGAAGTAGTGATCGGTGAACACAACCTGTTAATCAATGATTATATTAAAAATGGACTCAGCGATGTGATTTTGGGCTGTGCTTTTTTTCTTGTGGCTATCGTTCTATTTATAAGCTCTCTCTACATTAATAGGGACTATTTTTCCAGTGTGGCTTCACTAGCCGTTGTAATAGGTTCAACCGGAATTCTCTCGATAACCTATTCTCCTTTTATTTATACCTTTTACAGCGATTTAGGCGCGATTAGTAATGTATTTCTTGATTTGGCTTTATTCTCACTTTTACCGGCGCTTACTCTTTTATTTGAAAAAATATTTGGCAGTGGAAAATATGCGATCGTCCGTCGTTTTCGTCAATTTCAAGTCATTTACTCCTCATTTTGTTTGCTATGTCTTTTGATCAATTTTCTATCGAATAATAGCTATATTGAGTTTTATTATTTTGTATCCACCACTATTATCGGGTTCATCCTCATCCTTCAGTTCATCTTGCTGATCGTATGTGTGATTATATTTTCGCTTAAAGGGAATAGGGACGCTATCATTTTTGCCATTGGCTTTGGAACGGCTGCATTTACTGTAGTGTCAGAGTTACTGTGGTATTACATTCATAAGGGGAACTATGATTTATTCTTGTGGAAGTGGGGCATTGTTGCCTTCATAATCTCCTTGATCGTAATTCTGGAGCGAAGACTAGCCTATAGCCATCAACAGGTTGTTAACTATTCTAAAGAATTAGAGCGTTTTAACAACGAATTGCAGCGTTCAGAAAAAATGGAAATTATTAGCGAGCTTGCTGCATCTGTTGCTCATGAAGTACGGAATCCACTCCAGGTAACTAGGGGTTTCCTTCAGCTGCTTAGCGAGAAATCCGTTGGTGAAGAGGAAATATTTATGTCGATGGCCCTTAGTGAGCTGGATCGTGCTTCCGGGATCATTACGGATTTCTTAACCTTCGCAAAACCGGAATTTGAGACGATTTCCAGTCTGAATTTGTATAATGAATTTAAGCATATTGAGAGTATTATGCAGCCGCTTTGTCATTTAAATGGAGGAAAAATGATTCTCGATGTATCGGGCGAATTATGGGTGAAGGGGAATTCCTCGAAGTTTAAGCAAGCCTTCATCAACATTATCAAAAATAGCATTGAATCTTTCCGGGACGAAGGATTTATCTATATGTCGGTGTATGCGGAAGAGGAGAACGTAATTATTCATATCAAAGACAACGGGGAAGGGATGGACGCGGATGTCCTGCACCGATTGGGAGAGCCTTATTTCACTAAAAAGAATAAAGGGACAGGTCTAGGATTAATGGTCACTTTCCGCATCATCGAAGCTATGCAAGGTAAAGTGAAATTTACAAGCAAAAAAGGAGTGGGAACCGAATCCATCACCATACTGCCATTGGCAGAAGCTCCGGATGATTCTCACTCCTTAGGGGGTTAATCTTGTTGTCTTACCACGAACCGCGTGGTGCTGCGGTTGCCTTCAATACATCGGATGTAGGACTTGGTGGAATTACAAGATAGAATTCGTTGGAGCCTTCTTCAACGGCTTTCAAGGTAACGCTGTCGGGAATGATTACGCCTAATGCTTCTTGGAGAGCCGCTTTTGGGTCTGAGAGTAGTCTTTTCTTGAAACTTGGATCTTCCCATGCCTTTTGAATGACTTGATTTCTAAGAATTGCTTCTGACATAATAATCACCCTTCCCAAATTGTATATATTTACCTTTAATAATATAACATAGCAAAACTACTAATACTATTCTTTTTATTACAAAATAATAGAATTAATGGACATTTTTTGACAACCAATGATATAATCCTCCGTTTAGCAAGAGCTGCTTGTCCGCTTCGATGGAATCAGAGATCTGCTGTAAGTTACTTACTAGCATGGAATGGAACGCAATAAGATGAGGGGCATCAAGGTCGGAAACTGTAACTTTGTTATGTGTGTCGTGTGCTAATTGCGTATAGGTATGTAGACCATTTGCAGTGAATAGATAAAATTCGACCTCTTGCGAAGTGAGTTTAGCTGCACTGCTGTTTGGCAGATGTTTGCGAGTTAGGGAGAGAAGACAATTATAGTTGCCTGCGGATAAATCTTCTTTCCAGTCCTCATAGTCATCCAGCATTTGAAGTGTAAGCAAAACCGAATGGATAAGCTCTTCAGCTTGCGGCACTAAATCACTCTTTCCAGACATCAGAAGGGCAGCAGTGCTGGATAGCTTGAGCGGACTGGCTTTATAGGCAATTTTGACCCGATCATTAAGAAAATAGTCACTGGTATTTTCGTTGCTAACACTATCTGCCCACTCCATGATATAACGATTAAATAAGATCCAGAAAGCAGATGGCTCCGGAAATAGTATCCGGTAGATATTTAAAAATTCGACATAAAGCAAATTCGCCAAGGGCAATTTTTCGTATGCGGAGGATTCTTGGCTGTCCATCAGGTCATCCTGTATGAAGAAATACAACATAAAAAAGACGTTGCCCATCGACATCTGGCGAGTAACCTCTGTAGAGATTCCGCATCCCTTCTGCAGCCAAAAGGGTAAAAGATAACATATGTAGTTTTTGTGGCTTTCAGCGTTAAATACGTTAAAATGCTCAAGATAGGACATGCCTTGTTGATTTAGAGGTTCTGGAAATTCGGAAATAATCCGTCTGCTTTCTTGGAATACCAAGCGTAGTTCATCTTCGTAGTCATTTAGCCAATCCATAACAACCCTCCTATAAAATTTTTACGAAAATGGTTCTTTTGCCCTGATTATAGCTTTCTCTTTATTCCATTACAACTAAAATTTAGGAGGTATTAGCAAATATGGAATGGTATACTTTCGGCCAAATGCTTATGGCGATTCGAATGGGTCAAAAGGCGGAAACACCGGATGGCCGCATGGTTATGCGTACCTCCACGGGACTTTTTTGGATAAACGGAATCCTGCAGGGAAAAGTGGTAGAAATCAAAGACTATCTGTTCTCTGACCTATGGCGAATCTATGAGGATGAGGAAAGCCAGCAGGAGGGAATTGGCAGGGAACAACACGAGCAACGTGAGCGGGAGATGCTTGAGAATCAATATGAAGAGCTGCGCTGGGCGAACCGAAAACGTTAGTTCAACGTTCGATTACCCAACAGCAGCTATATAGAGAATCTTAATAAGAGGGATTAGGAACTTACGGATGCGGAGAGCTCTGATTTTAATGCTTCATATTGACTACGCAGGCGTTGAAGTTTCGAGATACTTTGCTCCAAGCCGCCGAGCCGGTTGCGTTCCGTCCACAAGAGACGATATTGGTGAAGGAGTACATCAAGATCATTGATTTGCTTTGTAATCAGCGCAGGATCAAGCGAATCTGGTGCTGATGTCAACTGTAGCTTGATTCTGCCAAGCTGCACAGCATGCTTCACGAAATGGATGCCATTACTCAATTCTTTCAGCACAAGAGCAGCATCCTCGCATTGAAGATCTAGCCCCGATAGCCGCGCCTCAATGGAGAGCAGATATTCTTCGAGATGATTGAAGTGTTCCTCAGTAAGCTTCTCTATGATTAGGAAATTGTCCAGATGGGTACGCAGCAGCAGGGACATTTCTGCATCATTCGAACGGTTGATACTGGATTCAAGCTGATAGTAATTGCCGAGATCCAGGAGCAGCTGGCCAATTCCCTCAGAACGATCTGCAAAAATAAATCTATTTAAATACTGTGCAGTATCTGCTTCTAGATTATGATCTACACTCCAGGATAGGGCTGCGCCGTAGGCGAAGCCGGCATAGCTGACCGGCAGATGCTGCCAGTGTCCAAAATCTCCCCAATCCGTAATGAGATAACCGATAGCACCGTTGTTTTTGCCATGAATAGCTGCACTGCGCAGATTGGCTAACATATTGTCCGTGCGTCCTGTAATGGAGTTCCATGAGCTGGTGCCTGGGCAGACATAAAAAGGAATACCTGCTTCACGGAATTTGAGCGTATCGGACTCGAAGGGATGCTCCGCGCTATAACCCCATTCCATAGCAATAATATCCTTAGGAAGCTGAGGAATCAGTTCGGGATGCTGGATAATGATATCGCCCCAGAATTGCATCATTTTGCCACGTTTTGTAACCAATTCATAAATTTTTTGCAGGAATGATAAATAGAGTTGACCTTTGCCTTGTGTTTCAGCCAGAGCTTTGTTTTTACCAAGGCCGAGTTCATAGGTCTCATCGCAGCCTACATTAAACTGATTGGAGCTAAAGTAGGGCAGCAGATCGTCAAACATTTTGTCTAGCAGAGGTAGTACAGCAGGATCTTCGGTATCAAAAGTACCAGGGTGCATAAATAAGCCTTCTGGATAAACGTCCTGCGCATACAAATTCTTCGGAAGCATAAAGCCTTCGGGAATTTCAGCTAAAGCGTTGAATTCTGGACGAGAAAGCCAGCCCTCCATATGCCCAAAGCTATTCTGATTGGGAACAAGCTCTATATAACGTGCTTTGCAATAGGCATCCAGAAGCAGGATTTCCTCTCCGGTAATTGGGGTTTCAAGCTCCCAGACTTGAGGGAAGGATTCATAAGCGAACGGAGCACCTTCTATATATAGCTGAAGTTCATTCATCTTCAAATCAGCCATAAGATCAATGATCCGGTACAAGGTTTCTTGCTTCGGGATTTTATTGCGGCTGATATCTATGAGCAGGCCTCTGGCTCCAAAATCAGGTTCATCGCGAATATGCAGCTGAGGTATAGATTTTCCACTTTGTTCTATGATTTGTTTCAGGGTTGCTGCTGCGTAGAAGGCACCTACAGGAGAGCTATAGGAGACAACGATACCCTTCTGATCGACAACAATCTCATAGGCCTGTGCAGACAATAATGGCACATAGTTAAAGTTACAGACAGATACAACGGTTGGACGTAAGCCAATGGATAAAGTCAGCTGCAGATTCAATGCTTGTGCAATCACTTCCTGTAGTTTTCGTGCAGCTGGCATGGCAGATTGTTCTTCCATATTAGGAAGCACGATGCTTCCGCTTGTTGGGAAATGGAAGGAGCCTTGTGACAATGTGATTTCACGCGGATTAGGGAAAAGCAGTAGTGTAGAATGATTAAGCATAGCGTGGACACCTCTTATTCATGTAGAATATGATCATCTTCACAATAACCTTATCACTACTAAACAAGGGGAGGAATGCCTATAATGTCCAAGCACATGGATTATATGATCAGTCCATATCCAATAAGAATTATTGATCCGAAGGTTGAATCCTCCAAGCTGAAGCTCAAGAATATAAGGGTGGGACAGGCAGGTCATCTGCCAGGAAGAACGTTATTCCGTTCAGGTGTAGTTTTTGAGCACTGGGCCATTGTTTACATAGTGTCAGGTAGTGGCTCCTACATGGAGATTGGGGGAAAAGAGCAGCAGGTGCGTGAAGGCAGCTTATACTTTTTTCGCCCAGGTTACAGTTATAACTTTGGTCCACCACCGGGAGGCAGCTGGGATGAGTATTATATTAACTTTAATGGCACGCGTGTATCGGAATGGCTGGAATCGGGCCTCATTGCCGGGGGAAATGTTTTTCAAGCCCAATCTATAGTAGGTCTTACTACCTTATTTGAAGAAGTGCTGGAACGGATGGAGAGCGGAGAACCTGTAGATGCGGATCGGGCAGCATTATTGCTCGAAAGAATGCTGCTGGAGTGTTCTTTTATAATAGAAGAAAAAAGTTGGAATTCTCAGGCTGATTATATGCGTCAGATTCGGGAAGACCTGAACTTATGCATTTATGGTGAAATGGACCTAGAACAAATAGCGGCAAAACATCATGTTTCGATGTCTACGCTTCGTCGTCTTGTTCGGCGCAGCAGTGGATACCCGCTTCATGAATATATTCACCGTCTAAAAATGGCAGAAGCCAAAAAGTTGCTTTTCAACACCTCATTACAAATTAAGGAAATTTCTAGTATGCTTCATTATAATGATCCGTTCTATTTTTCTCGTTTATTTAAAAAATATATGGGGATCGCACCCCAGCTTTGCCGGAATAACATTTAAATCGACATCATCCTACTAGAGTCCCAACAGTAATTGTTATAATTTGTATAATTGTTGTCGTTTTATAAGATATGTTGAAAATTATGGATTAATACTACATAAATACGTTAGTTCTTATTAACTATAGTGGATAAAATTCCAAATTTTAGTGATAAAACCTACTAAAAAAATAATAAATTTTTTGTAACTATTTTTCAAATGGAAGCGCAAACATGGGAAATGTCAACTTGTTATTGTGATTTTTCTCATGTATGATGCTTTTATCGAGCACAGTACAATCTTACATTTTCCAAAAAACTGGAGAATAGGGTGGTGGGATGAAAATCAAACCAACTGCAGAAGACAAACTGATTGCGTATTACAGGTATTTTTCATTGTCCCTCACATCACTCATGTATCTTCTAGATCAGACGGGACCTTCCATAATTTATAAATCACTTATTATTGCTATACTTGTTATGTTTGCACAAACGTTCTCATTTTGTTATCGAAGGCTACGCAGCAGGCCGAAGACTCTCGTCCTGGCTGTTAGTATAGAGATGGTGGGAATTATCGCATTGACCTTGTTTACGGGTGGGTACGAAAGCTCTTTTAGGCTTTATGTGCTAAATCCTGTATTGATTGCTGCAGGCTCATTGTCCATTTATTTTGGATGGTCGTTGCTCTTAAGCTACATCAGTATTTTTGCGGTGCTCTGTTATTTTTTTATCAATTCTGCGAACAGAAATTTTCTGGAAATTGTATTTATAAATGGAAATCTGTTTCTAACACTGGTACTTACGGTTATAATAATGCAGATCGTTAATCGGATGAAGCGGCAACGTGAAGAATCGAATGCTCGCACGAAAGAGACGATGGAGCATATCAAATCCCTGTACCATATCGTGGAAACCTCAAGCCAACATGATTTCATGAATATCGGTCAAGTGATCACCGATTATGTTGTTAAGCTAACGAAGCTGGATAAGGCTTTGTTTTGGTTCGCCAAGAAAAGCGGAGAACCAGCTCCGCAGAGCAGGCAGACCGGCTGGCAGCAGGAAGAGGAACAGTTCCTATTCTCAGAACTGGGAAAACATGAGCATGAATGGAGATTGCAGCGAGAGCCTATTTTTAGAAATCTGCCGGGATTAGGAGATTTCCTGCTGATGCCTGTACGGATGAGCACCCGTTTTGTAGGGATGATTGGACTCAAGCTGGAGTCTACAGAGGGGCTGGAAGGCCGCAGATGGTATATTCAACAATTGATATTCTTATCTGAGCTAAGTGCGAATATTCTTGAAAGACATGAGCTTGGTGTGATCGAGAACCGGTTGATCATCACGAACGAACAGAACCGGATTGCGGATGAAATGCACGACAGTGTATCGCAGAGCCTTTTTGGTATTGTGTATGCGACGCATTCGCTGAAGGAATCGTGGAAGAGAATGTCAGATCATGAGCTAGAAGAACAAATTGAGCTTATTCATGATTCTGCTACAAAGGTTGCTAAAGAACTGCGGATCACGATCTACAGTCTTAGCTCCAAGAAGAGTGGCGGTCCTACTTGGTTGGGCATGGTAAGATCACATTTGAAGAGCTTATCCAGGTTAAATGATGTTGATATTGATTTAAAAATAACGGGCGATGATTTCAGTCTCCCTTATCCTTACCACAAAGCGCTTTTTCGGATTATCTCCGAAGCCACTGGTAATGCCATCAGGCATGGTGCTGCCAGTCGAGTGGATGTAGAACTGTCTCTAAAGCCGACTTGGATTCGATTATTGATTTGTGATAATGGTGTTGGTTTTGATACTGATTTGTTATGGATTGAATCTGAAGATAGTGTAAGCGGACTTGGCATGAAGAATATGCAATATTTGACCCAGTCGCTCGGCGGCGACTTTCAGTTGTCCAGTAATGAGAGCACAGGAACAAGAATTATGATTTCGATTCCTGTCGGTGTAGCTGAATTAAAGAATGCATAAACTTTAGGCGGGAGGTCGTTTCTGTGAAAATCGTCATTGTAGATGATCATCCTTTAGTTAGAAGAGGACTGGCATCTGTCATTTCAATGCAGCCGAATGTGCAGTTTGCAGGTGAGGCAACGAATGGCCAAGAAGCGCTTCTTGTGATTGAGGAGACGCAGCCTGATCTTGTATTGATTGATCTTAAGCTAGCAGATGAATCGGGATTGGATGTCATTAAGACAGCACGTGCTCGTGGTATCGTTAGTAAGTTCATTCTGTTGACGTCATCTGCGAGCAGAGAGGATTTCCTGAAGGCTGAAGAAGTACTGGTAGATGGATATGTACTGAAAGAGGCGTTGCCTGAGGAGTTACTGTTTGCTATCCAATTGGTGCATAAGGGAAGAAAGTATTACGATCCTGGTCTGATGGAAGATAAAATGCGCATGAGTGGAAGCAGCCCAACGGATGAATTGACACCCAAAGAAAAGGAAGTCCTGATCGAGCTGGGGCAGGGCGCATGCAACAGAGAAATTGCTTCACGTCTTTTCATTAGCGAATTTACGGTGAAAAAGCATGTCAGTCAGATTTTAGCAAAATTACAGGTGGCTGATCGTACACAGGCAGCGCTTTATGCAAATGCTGTCGGATTAACCAAATATGAAATGTCATACGAGTGAAAATTGAAATAATTCGTAAGCATTGTACATGAACACGGACAGGTTGTCCGTGTTTTTTTGTGCGTTAAAACTTAAATCAGCCCTATATATGGCACTAAAGTATACCTAATCCCCCTCTTAAGAGGTATAACGTCTTACTCCAAAGTGAAGAGGAAAGTGATGGTATGAGCCATGTGGCGAATGGTGTGGATTGATAGAATTAAAGCAACAACTGAAACTTTCATGAATGCTTTCAGAATGTAATTTTAGCGGAAGGAGGGTTACTGTGGAAAAGACGATTCTGGATTACATTAACCTGATTAAAAAAAGGTTTTGGCTCATCATGGTGTTCGTTTTGATCTCCTGTGCTACGACTTACTATGTTAGCAAAAACTTCGTTGAACCCGTCTATTCCGCTTCCGGACAGCTGCTTGTCAACAACATTGCCAAAGCTCCCGAGAGCAACAATCTTAACGATTTGAGCTTTAGCCTGAATTTAATTGAGAGTTACAAGGAAATTATGAAATCACCAACCATCATGAAAAGCGTAATAGAAAATCACCCGGAGTTTGGTCTCACGGCCGATGAACTAAGTCAGAAGCTTGAGATTAAAACTTCAGAGAAGAGTCAGGTGATCAACCTCAATGTTCAGGATGAAAGCTACACCAAAGCTGCCGGGATCGTAAATGCGGTATCGCAGACATTCATTCGTGAATTGCCGTCGCTGATGAGGGTAGACAATGTTACCTTGCTGACACCGGCCGATCCGACTGATGTTCCAGGGCCCTCGAACGGCGGGTTTGCGATGAATCTCATCATTAGCTTTGTTGTATCCCTTATGGCTGCCTTAGGAATTATTTTGCTGATGGAAACACTTAACGGCACATTAAGGTCTGAAAAGGAAGCGGAATATGACCTTGGTCTACCGGTAATTGCTTCGATCGCAACCATTCGCAAACGTGATTTGGGTAAGGCAGTAGGCGACACCAGAGTGAAGGAGGGTGCTTATGTTGCGGCTAAATAAGAGTCTGGTTACAGACGTTAATCCATCCTCGCATATCTCCGAATCGTTCCGATCACTGCGCACATATATACGTCAGCTTGAACTAGCGCAGGGCGGCGGAGGAAAAGTGCTGCTCTTTACATCAGCAGAAGCTGGGGCAGGCAAGACGACAATCTTGTCGAATCTCGCGGTTTCTTTCGTCCAGGACGGCAAGAAGGTAGCGGTGGTTGACTGCAATCTGAGACATCCCGGTCTTCATACCGTGTTTGAAGTAGAGGGGAGTGACGGGCTTGCGGCTTATTTAAGTGGGCAAGAGGAAGCAGATAACATCGCAGTCCTCGGAAACTTAGCCAATCTTTCAGTCATCCCGGCGGGAAAAACTCATGTTAGTCCGCCGGATTTGCTGGGGAACTCCAAAATGACCGCTTTGCTTGAGGAACTAAAAGAAAACTACGATCTGATCCTGCTGGATTCTCCTTCGGCAGTCGATTTCAGTGATGCTCGTATATTGGCACCTCAAGCGGACGGCGTGATTCTGGTGGCCAGATACGGAAAGTCCAAACGGGAATCGATTCGCAAAGCGAAGACGCTGCTTGAACAGACCGGCTCTAATCTAATCGGAATTGCCATGAACCAGGCGAAGTAAATGTTTATGCTTTCGAAGTAAGTTTTGCTCGAAGTCAAATCATTGAAGCTAATGCTCACAAAACTTAAGTTTATGCTTTCGAAGTGAGTTTTGTACGAAGTCAAATCATTGAAGCTAATGCTCACAAAACTTTTAGGAGGTAAAGTGCGATGAAAAAGGTAAAAAAAGTAATCATACCCGCGGCAGGACTAGGTACGCGCTTTCTTCCTGCAACGAAAGCCATGCCTAAAGAAATGCTTCCGATTATCAATAAACCAACCATTCAATACATTGTTGAGGAGGCTATTGCTTCCGGTATTGAAGATATCATCATTGTTACTGGTAAAGGTAAAAGAGCCATTGAGGATCATTTTGACAATGCGTTTGAGCTCGAGTCTAGGCTTCTGGAAGATGGAAAGCTGGATCTGCTTAAAGAGGTTCAACGTTCAGCTAAGGTAGAAATTCACTATATCCGCCAGAAAGAACCGAAGGGTCTGGGGCATGCCGTATGGTGTGCAAGACGGTTTATCGGAGATGAGCCATTCGGTGTCATGTTAGGCGATGATATCGTCACAGGAGCCGTACCTTGCCTTAAGCAGCTGATCGATCAATATGAAGAAACACAAAACTCGGTTATCGGAGTTCAAGAGATTCCTGATGAATTCACGAATCGTTACGGTATTATTGAACCGGATTTACAGGACGGTAAATTGTATCGGGTTAACAATTTTGTAGAGAAGCCGCCACTAGGTACGGCACCTTCCAATCTTGCGATCATGGGCCGGTATGTGTTTACTCCGAAGATCTTTAAGTATCTTGATTTGATGGAAGAAGGCGCTGGCGGAGAGATCCAATTGACAGATGCCATTCAGAAGTTGAATCAGAGCGAACGGGTATATGCCTATAATTTTGACGGAACAAGATATGATGTCGGCGAGCGGCTTGGATATATTTTGACAACACTTGAATTTGCACTGCAAAGCGAAGATTTGCGCTATCCGGTGATGGATGCAATGGCGGAATGGCTGAATAAAATGGGACAAACCAGCTTGAGTAGTTAAGTTGAGTTCGCAAAATTTTAGATGAGGAGGATGAGCATGCAAAAACTGCCGGAAGACTACGAGGCGGTCCTGCCGAAACTTTACATGCTGCATACCGATGAGAGAAGGAAAGAAGCAGAGTCCTATTTGATAATGAAACGGATGATCGATATCTTTTTTTCCGCTCTTGGTCTTCTCGTGTTAATGCCATTATTTGTTGTCGTGGCGATTCTGATCAAGCTGGAGGATCCGAAAGGAAAGGTGTTCTTTCGGCAAAACCGGGTTGGGAAGAATGAAAAGCAATTCCCGATGTATAAGTTCAGATCCATGGTCAGTAACGCTGAGGAGTTAAAAGAAAACCTGATGGCCTATAACGAAGTGAGCGGTGCCATGTTCAAGATTAAGAACGATCCGCGGATCACACAAATAGGGAGATTCCTGCGCAAGACGAGCATCGATGAGCTACCTCAGCTGTGGAATGTGCTGATAGGTCAAATGAGTCTGGTCGGTCCTCGTCCTCCGCTGCCAGAAGAGGTGGCTCAGTATACGGATTATGACAAACAGCGTTTGACGGTTACTCCAGGTTGTACCGGATATTGGCAAGTAAATGCCCGAAACAGTGTCGGCTTCGACGAAATGGTACAGCTGGACTTAACCTACATCCATATTCGGAGCACCATGCTGGATCTAAAAATCATTGCTAAAACCGGACTGATGTTACTCGGTTCAAAAGATGCTTATTAATAATGTGGAAATTAGGTGAATGCCGATGCGTGAATACGGAGACGTTCCTAAGCTTTCCATTATCATCTGTACCTACAACAGAGCACCTTTATTGATCAAGACGCTTCAGTCACTTTTAAAGCTGGATCACTTAGAGCAGGCGGAGATCATTGTTGTGGATAATTGTTCCAAGGATGATACTGAAGCTTGCGTCAAAAAGTTTATAGGAAAGCATGGAGCTGATGTGGATATCCGCTACATGATGGAGCCGATGCAGGGGCTTTCAGCGGCTAGAAATACAGGAATTCTGGCTTCCAAATCGCCGCTGATTGCCTTTCTCGATGATGATGCCATACCTTGCCAGCGTTGGATAACAACGATTGTCAGTACTTTCGAGAGTAAACCGGAGGTCATGGCTATGGGAGGCAAAATCGC
Organism: Paenibacillus sp. FSL P2-0121; assembly: GCF_037975345.1. Lineage (NCBI taxonomy): Bacteria > Bacillati > Bacillota > Bacilli > Caryophanales > Paenibacillaceae > Paenibacillus > Paenibacillus sp. FSL P2-0121. The sequence continues at coordinate 1,134,873 of NZ_CP150245.1, forward strand.
TCCGATATTTGAAAGTAAACGTCCGGACTGGTTGATTAAACCCTTTGAGCTTCCGTACACGATTGTTGATTTAGGTAGCCGGATTAAGGAATATCCCAAGCAACTTCATCCTTGTGGGGCCAATATGGCGATGCGGAAGCTCGTATTCGACATCAGTCTTTTTCCCCTAGATCTCGGAAGAAAGGGTGATTCTCTGCTCTCTGGTGAAGAGACCTGGTTATTCGGACAGATTCAAAAAGAAGGGCATTCCATCCTCTACCATCCGGAAATGGCGGTTGACCATTTCGTTCCGGCGGCCCGTTTGACGGAAGACTGGATTATGAGGCGCTATTATAGCCAAGGTATCTCTAACGCTATGAAAAGCGAAGGACTAAAAGGCAAGCTGCTTCTAGTGGGAAAGACAGCCGCTAAGCTCGTGTATATCCTGGCTGATTCTATCCTCTCAAGAAGTAAAGGAAGAAGGCTTTTGAACAAATGCAGGCTGGAGAGTATTCGTGGAACGCTTCATATGATTCTCAATCGGGAGAGGCATTCCGCAGCGGGGTGAGGGATTAACATGACAAATTTTGAGTGGGGCTCCAAATTAAATGTTTTGCCATACGGGATGCTCTATCTCATGTCGGCCCTGTTCTTTGGAACGGCGGTCATCTACCAGCCGATGATTGCGATAGCTGCCGTGCTTCTGATAATTTTGCTGGGAATCTCGATTTCACGGCCTGAACTGATCAGTTATTTCGTTCTAATCACGACTGCAATATCGATTAACTTTTTATATGATGGCAGCATGTTCGGAATGGAGATACTGTCCCTTTATAAATTGGTTATCGTGATGCTGCTTGTTCCTTGTATTCTTGTCAATGGCTTGCGGTTTCGTCTGAGTCACCCCTTGTGGGCAATGGTAGCGCTGCTGGTGATTACCTTTGGGTCTTCGATCTGGCTGCCGGAAATGACCTCATCCATTGCAGTTAAAGCTTTTATCGGTCTATCCATTCCATTCGTATTTTTATTAATCAACTGGAAAAAGAATGTAGCCGAGCTGCAAATCAAAATTATCTGTATGCTTCCCCTTGTTAGTGTAGTGGTTGGTTTGTTGCTGCAGCTTGCGCATGTTCATAATTTTCTCAACATCGAGTATACAGGCGCTGTACGGATTCAGGGGGCTAATATTCCTGCGCATCTAGCGATGCTGGCCTTTATGGGAGTAGCGATTCCATTTATAGAGGTGAAGCGGAATCCGCAGCAAGCACGCTTTTTCTATATCATGTTAGTTCTAAATTTCTTTATCTTGATTGGAACAGGAACAAGAGGGCCTATATTGGCACTTGGACTTACCGTTCTCTATTACTTCTATGATATTCTCCGCCAATATTTGAAGGGCAGAACCTATCTGCTAATTCCGTTGATGGGTGCATTTTTCCTGATTATGGTCGCCGTTTTCTGGCAGCTCGATAATTTTGAGAAACGTTCCTTTGAGAGACAGACAGATACGGCTGTTGATTTATCAGGAAGGTCAGAGGCATGGGAGTATTTCTTAAACAAGGCTGCGGACTCTCCTTGGTCTGGTAGAGGGCTTGGAGCAGTGACGGTAGCAAATGATGGAACATTGTATAAGGGTTTTGTAGTTCCGCACAACGAGTATATCCGCTTTTACTTCGATGGGGGATATATTGGCGCTATTCTGTTGATGTTCTCTTTATTGGCTGTATTTATTCTGGTGTACAGAGCATTGGCTCCGCCGATCAAACCTTATTATCTGTTATTTATTGCAGCGTTTTTAATCTACTCATTCTCCGATAACACGCTGTCGACGGTCCAATTTATTATTCCGTTCTGTTGGTACCTGAACTGCCTGTATCGATCTTCACAGCCAACCGATTCCCCACAAAAAGAAGTGATACGATGAGTCAAGTGAATATGTTCGATGTCAATTTTGATAACTATGATTTCATGGATTTGCTTGATTACATTGATAAAACCATTCAGGAGAGGAATCAGTCTTATATCCTCACTTGCAATGTAGATCATGTGATCAAGCTTCGTAAGGATAAAGAATTTCAAACGGTATATTCGAAGGCAGGCGCAGTTGTTGCTGACGGAATGCCACTGATCTGGGCATCCAAAATGCTAGGCAAGCCGCTTAAGCAGAAGGTATCCGGCGCGGATCTATTTAATCGATTGGGCAACGCCTTTGAGCAAAGGAAGTACCGGCTGTTCTTCTTAGGCTCAGCTGAAGGCGTGGCGGAACGGGCAGCGATGAATTTGAAAACAGCACATCCCGGAATAAATGTGGTTGGCTGTTATTCTCCATCCTATGGATTCGAGCACAATGAGGAGGAGAATGAACGCATTATAGAAATGCTGACAGAGTGCCAGCCAGATATCGTGTTTGTTGGTGTAGGAGCACCTAAGCAGGAAAAGTGGATTTACCGCCACTATACCTCTTATCAAGCTCCGATATCGATCGGAGTGGGAGCGACCTTTGATTTTCTGTCAGGCTCAGTAAAACGAGCGCCTAGCTTCATGCAAAAAACAGGGTTCGAATGGTTCTGGCGGCTTAGCCAGGAGCCGGGCCGGCTCTGGAAAAGATATCTTGTGGACGATGCACAATTTCTACTTTTATTACTTAAGGAACTGCGTAAGCGGGATAAGGTGAAGGAAGGAGGCTTGGAATGAGTGTATTTACGCCCCCATCACTTAGGTTCATCAAGACAGTTGGATTAATAGGGGGGACTGCTGCTGTAGGTGTCTCTCTTCCGCTGATCATCGGCTTCTCCAGTGCGATGCTGAGTTCATCGAACAGTCTGCAGGGAGCCATTCTCTCAGCCATCCTATTCCCAGCTTTCTTGTTAGCCATACTTAGACCGAAAATGCTGGTTGCTTATACCTTGCTAATCTGGGCCGTAGCTCCAGAGCTGCGCCGCATTGCTGACTGGTCAGAAGGAGTGTATCACTCTGTATCCTTGCTGAGCTTAGCTCCCTTGTTAACCGGTGTAACCTTGATCATTCCGCTGCTGAAGGAGATTCATAATATTCAAAAAGCCTCCACGCGGATCATGTTAATGTTCGCAGTTGCGCTGGGTTATGGTGCTTTAATCGGTTTGGCTAAGAATGGCATGGGCTCAGTTTATGACTTAGCGAATTATATTGTGCCACTGCTGTTATTGCCGTACTTTGCCGTCACGAAGTTCAAGCCGAAGGATATCGATCGACTGCTTACCGCTTTTGCCAATATTGCAGTCCTAGTTGCCATTTACGGGATTGTTCAGTATTTGACGGTGCCACCTTGGGATGTGTTCTGGATGAAACATGCGGATATGATGTCCATCGGAAATCCATATCCATTGGAAATCCGAGTGTTCTCTACGCTGAATTCGCCCGGACCGGCTGCAACCTTCTTAGCGTTTGCTTTAGTTCCGATGATACTGGAGAAAAAATGGCGGGGAACATTGCGCTGGATCGGCGTTCTGCTAGTTGTAATCTGCCTGCTGACTACTTTGGTACGTGCGGCATGGCTGATACTCCTGGTGATGCTGCTCATGTATATTGGAACCTCTCCTTCTAAGGGAAAGTGGAAAACCTTGATCCAATTAGTTTTTGTGGCTGCTGCGTTGTTCTGGGTTGTGCCGAAATTGCCTGGTGCCGAAGGACTGGTTGCTCGGGTAGAGACACTTTCTTCTGTTCAGGAAGATCACTCTTATAATGAACGGCTAAGCTTATGGCAAAACATGCTGCCGATGGTTGCCGCCAATCCAGTAGGTCAGGGAATTGGTAGTGTAGGCCAAGGGACTAAGCTTGGTAATGACGGCGAGCTTGGAGAGTACGGAATTATGGATAACGGAGTTATCGCTTTACTGCTTACCTTTGGTGTTCTGGGTGCTGTTTTCTTCTTCGGAGCTTTAGGCGCAGTTGTCAAACAGATATTCGCTAGAGTAATCAGCAGGGACCAATTGCAGCCCTACGCCCGACTTGCGTTAGCTACTTGGACCGGTGCGATTGTCAGTCTAGTTTCAGATAATGGGTTTCCCGGACTCAAGGGATACTTAATCTGGATGCTGATCGGTCTTGGCCTCAGCGCAAGGGAGATTACTCAAAGTAGAAGGAAGGGAACACCGTATGCAGCAGTTGAATGCAAAATCTCTCCCCGCTAGAGCAATCTGGTCATCTTTTAGACTGTTCGCCAAGAGCAAGGACAACAGCTCGGCAGCCGTAAAAACTATGTTTGTCAGTGTCATGATCCTATTGATTAACATGTTAACTGGTGTACTGACCGCACGTTATCTTGGACCGACAGGTCGTGGGGAACAGACGGCAATGATTAACTGGTCACAGTTTCTGGCGTTTAGCATGAGCTTTGGCATTCCTTCAGCTCTCATCTATAACGCTAAGAAAAATCCGGAGGATGCCGGAGTGCTTTATCGTATGGCATTGCTGCTCGGTACCATTTTTGGAGTCATAGCGATGATTATAGGTATCGTGGTCTTGCCTTATTGGCTGAAATCCTTCAGTCCGGAGGTCGTGACCTTTGCTCAGTGGTCTATGATTCTGTGTCCGATTATAGTGATCTCTCAAATTAACAATGCAGCTTTTCAATTCAGAGGCGAATACAAGAGGTTTAATTGGATTCGCTATCTAGTGCCGTTGCTTACACTGACGATGATCGGGATATTGATCGCGCTGGATCAGATGAATCCATTTACAACTGCAGTTGCCTATCTTCTTCCGGGAGCGCCGCTGTTTATCGGAATGACGATTTCCTTGCTTCGTACCTATAAGGTGAAGATGAGAGGGGCCTATCAGAATTTAAAAAGATTGTTTACTTACGGACTTGGTTCCTACGGCAATGACTTGCTTGGCAATTTCTCTACCTATATCGATCAGATCGTAATTGCCGGTTTGTTAAGACCTGCTGATTTGGGGCTGTATGTAGTGGCTGTGAGTCTATCACGAATGGTTAATTTTTTCTCAAGCTCAATTACGATCGTGTTGTTTCCTAAGGCTTCTGAGCTGTCCAAAGAACAGGCAGTTGAGTTAACATTCAAAGCCTTCCGAATAAGTACGACCTTCACCATGCTTGGCGGAGTATTCCTGATGCTCTTAGCCCCTTTAGTAATTCCGTTGATGTACGGCAAAGACTTCAATGCGGCATTAACCGTGTTTCGCTTATTGCTCCTTGAAGTGACCATTAGCGGAGGGACGATCATTCTGGCGCAGGCCTTTATGGCGTTAGGCAAGCCAAAAGTGGTTTCGATGCTTCAAGGTTTCGGCTTACTTTTGGTTATCCCAATGTTGTTCCTGCTCATCCCTAAATTTGGCTTACTCGGAGCAGGGATAGCGATGTTGTCATCAGCAATCCTGCGATTTTTCTTCATTGTTCTCAATATAAAGTACACCTTAAAAGTTAAACTTCCGCGGCTGCTCATTACCCGGGAGGACATTCAGTGGATGAAGACGACGATGAATTCTTACATTCGCAAGAAACCTATGGATATGAATGGATAATGCGAAAGATAAAGGAGGAAACCTTCATGGATTCAGTAAAAAGCGTGGTAGGCGGCCAAGGCAATTATCCAATATCGGCTGTCATCATCGCTCAGGATGACGAAGTTCGAATATCTAAGGCCATACAATCCTGCAGGTTATTCGCCGACGAGGTGGTTGTGATTGACGGAGGCAGCAAAGACGGGACAGTACAGCTTTCTGAAAGCTTGAATTGTCGTGTATACGTCAACCCTTGGCCCGGATATGCGAAACAGAGGGAGTTCGGAGTAGAACGCGCGGTTCATGATTGGGTCTTCCTTATTGATACTGACGAAGTGGTCAGCGACGAGTTGGCCGCGAGTATTCTTGAACTGAAACCGGGGCTTATGGATCAATCGGTTGCCTATTCTATCTACCGGATCGGTGATTTTATGGGCAGATGGCTGGATCGTGGCGAATATCTAGTGCGCCTTTACAACCGCAAAGCGTATGGCATTCGAAATAGCTTGGTGCACGAGATGCCCGAGGTCTCTGAAGAGCGAACCATACGTTTGACAGGAACCCTCTGGCATTATGGTTACCGCAGTATTAACGATCATGTGGCACGTTTCAATAAGTACACTGACTTGGAAGCTGAAAGTGCGTATGCCAAGGGCAAACGATTTCGGGTCAGTCATCTGCTGTTAAGACCACCAGCCCGTTTCCTGCAAAAGTATTTCTTACACGGGTTGTTCAAGAAGGGAATGTCAGGTTTCGGAGTATCCGTCTTCTGGGTCATGTATGAATTCATGGTCGGCTTCAAGCATTACGAATTAATTAGATCGGGAAAGCTGACTCAGCACAATGCGAAGACGAGTCAGACCGAGAAGGAGAATAAAGGAGAGAGAAGCTATGCCGTACAGTGACGGATTGAACATTATGACGACAGGCCTTAGCTGGCCGTCGCTACAGCCGGGTGGGCTTAACACGTATTTCAAATCCGTTTGCGAGCAACTCTCCTCACGTAATCGGGTGCATGCGCTGATTTGCAGTCAAGAGACGCTTGCTACCCCTGAGGAATTGATTATTCACAATGCCGGAGATCCAAAAGATGGGATCTGGAAACGTAAGGATGCTTTCCAGCGTAAGGCGGCCGATCTGATGGGAGAGGGCAGTGGCCGTATAGATATTTTATACACTCACTTTGCTCCTTATGGTATTGGTCCAGCCTTGGAAGCAAAGAAACGTGGGATTCCTGTAGTGATGACTTTTCATGGCCCATGGAATGAAGAAATGAAAATCGAAGGCCAAGGCATTAAGCACCGGGTCAAAACAACCATCGCCAAATCCATTGAACATAGAGCCTATAAGCTTGCGGATAAGTTCATCGTGCTTAGTGAGACGTTCCGCGATATTCTCCATAAGCTGCACGGAGTGCCACTACACAAAATTATTGTGATTCCAGGCGCAGCTAATGTGGAACGTTTTATCCCCGCTACGAATCGATTGGCGATTCGCCGAACCTTGAATTTACCTGAGGGAGCAACAACCGTGCTGACTGTCCGGCGGTTGGTCAATCGGATGGGACTACTCCAGCTGCTTGAAGCCTGGAAGCAAGTTGCGGAGCGATTCCCGAATGCAATTCTGCTGATTGGTGGTAAAGGGCCGTTGCGGGGGGAACTGGAAGAAAAGATCGCCGACTATGGCTTAAGCAACAAGGTAAGGCTGCTAGGCTACATTCCTGATCATGAACTGGCCTCTTATTATCAGGCAGCGGACATGTTCGTGGTTCCCTCACAGGCATTGGAGGGCTTTGGTTTGATTACCGTTGAAGCCTTATCTTCAGGATTGCCAGTGATGGCTACACCGATTGGCGGCAATAAGGAAATTTTGCAAGGCTTCCGGCCGGAGCTGCTATTTAAGAGTTCAAGTAGCGACCACATGGCTGAAGGCATGATCCATATGCTTAGCAATCGAAAGCTGCTTCCGAGCCGGGATGAATGTAGGGAGCATGTACTGGAGAGATACACCTGGGAGCATGTTACGGATCAAGTAGAATCCGTGTTCCTACAAGCCTTAGGAGAGGAGGTGACCACGTAATGCTTAGAGTGGCCTATATAGATCACACTGCTAAATGGAGTGGTGGAGAAGTTGCCCTATTTAACATCCTTACCCATATTGGAGAACAGATCGATCCCCTGGTAATCCTGGCTGAGGATGGTGCCCTGGCTGAACGGCTACGAGAAAAAGGGATGGATGTCCGTATTATTCCGCTGGATGAGAGCATCAGAAGTCGTGGTAGAAATGCAGTTAACTTGGGAGCACCTGCTGCAGCCTTCAAGCTGTTGGCTTATGGCCGCAAGCTTGCGCCGCTTTTAAAAGCGGAGAAGGTAGATTGCGTGCACACCAATTCCCTGAAATCTGCATTATACGGAGCCATCGCTGCAAAAATAGCGGGCGTTCCATTGATCTGGCACATCCGGGATCATATTGGAGCTCCTTATTTAAAGCCAATCGTTGCCAAAGGCATTCGTTTGCTGTCGCGTCTGCTCCCCAATGGAGTCATCGCAAATTCACATTCTACGCTGAATGCTTTGGAGTTGCCGCGTTCGAAAAAAACGCTGGTCGTATACTCCGCTTTTGCTAAAGCGATTGGTAATGGAATCGGTATGCGGGACCAGAAGGATTTTAACGTACTGCTAGTTGGTCGATTGGCGCATTGGAAAGGTCAGCATATTGTGCTGGAAGCCGCAAAAAGCTTTAAGAACGAACCTCGTGTGAAATTCTGGCTGGCCGGAGACGCTCTGTTTGGAGAAGAGGCTTATAAGCAGGAATTGCTGCAAAAGATAAAAAACGACGAGCTTACTAATGTAAGCATGCTAGGGCATGTGGATGATATCCAAGGCCTTATGAATACTGCTGATTTACTGATTCACACTTCGGTAACTCCTGAGCCTTTTGGCCAAGTTATCGTTGAAGGAATGGCAGCGGGATTGCCGGTGATCGCCTCCAATGAAGGCGGGCCGGTAGAAATTGTAGTTCAAGGTGAGACAGGGCTACTGATAGAGCCTGGTGACGCGGCGATACTGGCAGACTCCATTAAATGGATGCTGGATCACCCAGAGGAAAGACGGCGGATGGCGGACAATGGGATGAAACGAGTGAAAGAGCATTTTGTTATCGAGAATACGGTCAAGGACATCGTTGACTACTATAAAGGTTTGTTGGCGGGCACCTGACAGATGATATGACGCGGTAATTCTGAAGATGATGCTCCATAAAACTTTGAGGATGATTCACATGAAAATTGCGATAGCGCACGATTACTTAATCCAAATGGGCGGCGCGGAAAGAGTGGTGGAAGTCTTTCATCACATGTATCCCGAGGCTCCAATCTACACAACGGTTTTTAACGGAAGCCGCCTTACTGACAATCTCAAAGATGCGGATATCCGTGCCTCATGGCTGCAAAAGATTCCGGGGGTAAAGACCAATTTTAAAGGGGTGCTGCCACTTTATCCAATGGCCATCCGTGATTTGGACTTTCGCGGTTTCGATATCGTCCTGAGTTCCAGCAGTGCTTTTATGAAAAGTATTCAAGTTCCTAAACATACGTTTCATCTTTGTTACTGCCATACGCCTATGCGCTTCGCATGGGATTATGACACCTACATGGAACGTCAGTCGAATTCCGGGCTGTTCAAAAAAATGCTTAAGGTATACATGCAGCAGCTCAAAACGTGGGACCAACGGACTTCCAAAAATGTGAATCAGTTCGTAGCCAATTCTTCAGTAGTGAAGACGAGAATTCAGAATTATTATCACCGGGATGCAGATGTCATATTTCCACCGATTAATACAGCCCGGTTTACAAGCTCTTCTACCATTGGTGACTACTATTTAATTGTCTCCCGGCTTGTTTCCTACAAGCGGATTGATCTGGCAGTAGAGGCTTTCAATCGTAACGGTCTTAAGCTTTATATCGTAGGAGATGGACCGGATCGCAAGCGTCTCGAAGGCATGGCTAAGGATAATGTATCGTTTCTGGGCCGCCTAGAAGATGAACAAGTAACTGGAATGATGGCACAGTGTAGAGCATTTATTTTTCCAGGAGAAGAGGACTTTGGAATTACACCGCTGGAAGCGAACGCTGCAGGAAGACCGGTAATTGCTTATCAAGCAGGTGGGGCACTAGATACTATTATTCCTTATGTAAATGGTGTGTTCTTTCAGCATCAAGAAGTGGAGGATCTACTTAAGGCTATTTATGAGGTAGAGTCCTACGCTTGGGATATCGATCAAATTATGGAGCATGCACGTAAATTCGATGAGCAGGCGTTTATGGTTAAGTTCAAGCAGTATGTTGAGCAGGCGTACGTCAATTTTCTAAAAGGAGGATGATTATATGAAGCTGACAGTAATCGGTACTGGGTATGTGGGTCTTGTATCTGGCGTGTGCTTTGCACTGGGCGGACATCATGTCATCTGTGTGGATAAGGACGAGGAAAAGATTAAGAAGCTGAAACAGATGGAATCGCCCATCTATGAGCCGGGAATCGAGGAACTGATTGAACTGAATCTTCGTGAGGAACGGTTATCTTTTTCTGCAGATCTTCAAGCGTCGGTGCGCCGTTCAGATATTATCATTCTTGCTGTAGGTACGCCATCATTGCCTAACGGTGAAGCAGACTTAACCTACATTGAGGGTGCAGCCGCTGAAATCGCCAAAGCGATGGAAGGGCACAAAATTATAATGACTAAATCTACAGTTCCAGTAGGAACAAATGAAAAAATCTCTCAAATGATCTCTAAGTATACCCAACATTCTTTTGATATCGTGTCTGCACCTGAGTTTTTACGTGAAGGGTCAGCGATTCGCGATACCCTCCATCCTGATAGAATTATCATTGGCCTTGATAATCCAGAGCTGGAACCAACAATGCGCGAGCTTCATAAGGGTTTCACAGAAAATGTATTTGTAACAGATATACGCAGTGCTGAAATGATCAAATATGCTTCGAATGCATTTTTGGCCACGAAGATTTCCTTTATTAATGAGATCGCCAATATTTGTGAAAAAGTGGGAGCTGATGTAACCGAGGTAGCACAAGGAATGGGTATGGACCAAAGAATCGGGTCATCCTTCCTGCAGGCTGGTATCGGTTATGGAGGCTCCTGTTTCCCGAAAGACACTAATGCGCTCATTCAAATTGCGGGCAACGTCGATTACGAATTCAAATTATTGAAATCTGTAGTCGAAGTGAACAAGGGACAACGGTTTATGATCATCTCCAAGCTGCATGAATCACTTGGCAGCCTGCGCGGTTCGACGATTGGGATATGGGGGCTTGCCTTTAAGCCTAATACTGATGATGTCCGCGAAGCTCCCGCCAGAGAGATTGTTGAGGCACTGGTGGCTGAAGGGGCAACAGTCAAGCTATATGATCCAATCGCAGCTACAAATTTCAGGCAGCAATACGATCATCCGCAGCTTCGCTGGTGCAATCTGCCTGAGGAAGCGGCTGAGGGCAGCGATGCCGTATGCCTCTTGACCGATTGGAGCCTACTCAAGGATATTGATCTGCATCAGCTGGCGAAAAGCATGCGCAATGGGGTGCTGATCGATGGACGCAATGTGTATTCCAAGGAGCAAATCGAGGGTACCGGCCTCGTTTATCATTCTGTCGGCCGCCCGCAGATGGGTGGATTGAGCGGTTATTCTGCTAGTGTGGCTGGAGCGGTTTAATCTAAGTTATATTGATTGAACTTGTGATTTTTCTATTTAGGGATGAGCCGTGACTCCAGAGAATGTTTGGACTTCCAGCCGCTGTTGTCTGCAGATTTCCTGATTTTACCGCTGATAGCGGTAGAAATCCGCAGACAAAGGCGGACGCTATCGCTCTTACAGTTCCAAAATTCCCCTCCGTCACTCCATTCCCTTATCTTAAGTTTCTAAGCAATTTATAAAGTTAGGTACTCTGATTATATACCGCAGTAGCAGTAGCATTTGTAGTTGTCATTGTCTCTGTGGTGGCAACTAGTCTTGCTCTTGTAGTTGCAGTTGTTCTTACAGTTGTTGCAGTTGCAGCTGCCTCCCCCAGAGCAGAAACAAATCTTTAGAAAAACGTGCTTGCTTCCGGCTGGTACAGCCCGGTACGCACGGATCAAGTATTAAGAAGAAGTTGGTTAGGTTAAGAACGGAAAGGGAATTTGGAACTGTAGAAACGGAGTGTTCGCCCGAAAGATTTCCGTAGGAAAGCTAGCTTCGAAAGCATATGCTATCCTCGGATTTCTACCGCGAGAAGCGGTTCAATCAGGAAATCTGAGGATAACAGCGATCGGAAGTCCAAAATCCCTTGGAGTGGTTTCTACCTAACAAATTTTTTTAGTGCATCCGCTCGAAATAAGGCTAAGTGGAAGCTGACGTTTTGATAACAATTCAAATATGCTCGATTTCCATAATTCAAGGAGGGTTCATTCTATGAAAATGGTACTTCTATCAGGCGGTTCAGGTAAACGGTTATGGCCGTTGTCCAACGACTCACGTTCAAAGCAATTTCTAAAGGTACTTGAAAGCCCTCAAGGTGAACCAGAATCCATGGTACAACGTGTCTGGAGACAGCTGGAGGAAGCAGGGATGGCAGAATCATCTTATCTGGCCACCGGCCGTGGCCAAGTAGAAATGATACAAAGCCAGCTGGGAAGTCATGTGCCGATTATCGTTGAACCGGAGCGTCGGGATACTTTTCCGGCTATCGCCTTAACAGCTACCTATCTTTATTCAGTGGCAGGTGTTTCTCCAGCGGAGACGGTAGCAATATTGCCTGTTGACCCTTATGTAGAAGCATCTTTTTTCGATACCATGGCTATGCTTGAGGGGACCATGCTGGAAAGTGGAGCAAATCTGGCTCTAATGGGTGTTGTTCCTGAACATGCCTCAGAGAAATACGGATATATTATTCCTACCACCGAAGAGGCGGGGGAAAATGGTTTTATGAAGGTGAGTCACTTTCAAGAGAAACCTGACCGCATACAAGCAGAACAGCTCATCGAGCAAAATGCCTTGTGGAATTGCGGAGTGTTTGCCTTCCGCTTAGGGTACTTGTTAGATATTTTGCAGCGTAAAGGGTTGCCTTTAGGATATGAAGAATTGCAGAAGCAGTATAAGCTATTGTCTTCCATCAGTTTTGATTATGAAGTGGTGGAGAAAGAAGAACATATTGTGGTGCAGCCGTATGATGGATTCTGGAAGGATCTTGGAACGTGGAATACGCTGACAGAGGAAATGAGCAGCAAGCATGTAGGAAAAGGTTTTGTGACGGCGGATTCTGAGGGGACTTGCTTGATTAATGAGCTGGACATTCCGATTACGGTAATTGGTGCGAAGGATCTGATCATTGCGGCTAGCCCGGATGGGATTCTAGTTACCCATAAAGCTGAGAGCCCACGGATTAAAGAAGTGCTGAAGACCTTTGAACAAAGACCGATGTACGAGGAACGCCGTTGGGGTCATTACAAAGTTATTGATTATGTGAAATATGATGAAGGCAATGAAGTGCTGACCAAACGGATTTTTATATCCGAGGGGAATAATATCAGCTATCAATTACATCGCAAGCGTAGTGAAATTTGGACAATCGTCAGCGGCGAAGCAAGTATTGTGCTGAATGAGAAAAAACATAATGTGAAGGCTGGGGACGTGGTACGTATACCGGAAGGAACGAAGCACGCGATCCTTGCTTTGACGGATGTTGAGTTTATAGAGGTACAGACGGGGTCTGAATTAGTAGAAGAAGATAACATACGTATTACTTTAGACTGGAATGATATAGAACTACAACAATTCATTTCATAGGTCTAACCTATCTATTTAACCAATTCAAAATTTCTTGAAACAGGTAAATTGACTCAATTATCAAAAAAAGTCATAAAAACACTAAATATATCATTAATTGTCGTCGATACTTACGGTAAGAGAGATTATTTCTCTTAAATTGAAAAGGCAAACCTATCGAAAGGTAGGGACGCAAAGCTATAGGGCCTTCGAAAGAGTGGCAGCCTGGCTACCGAAAGGGAGATTATTTTGAAAGCTTACCGTACGTATCGATTGTTTGGTGCATTTCTGTCACTCGTCCTGTTTCTGACTGCACTTCCGCTTGCTGTTGGAATTTCGCCGTCTGTTGTCATAGCTGCTTCAAATTCTGGAACGCCAGTTACCCCAGGTGCCTCACCTGAAGCCGTAAAGCTGCTTAACTATTTTTACTCGATCTCAGGAAAAGGTATTATTGCCGGTCAACATGACTATTTAGAAAGTCCAGATGAAATTAACAATATGCTGAAGGGAACCAGCGGACAATATGCGGCTCTTCACGGTTATGAAATGGGTGCGATCAGTGGCCAGTCCGAAGCAACGATGGCTTGGCAACGTCAAAATGTGGTGAACAGCGCCATCAACTGGAATAAAGCGGGCGGGATCGTAGCTATGACTTTTCATGCTAACCTGCCGGGCACCTCTTATGACTGGGATAATGTGAAAAAAACACTTAGCCAGAGTGAGTTCGATAGTTACGTTACACCGGGTACCAAGCAATATAACAATCTGATCGCTGAGCTTGATAAGGTGGCCGTCTCTTTAAAAAGCTTGCGCGATGCCAACGTTCCGGTGCTTTGGAGACCCTATCATGAAATGAACGGGAACTGGTTCTGGTGGGGGAAGAAAAATAACTTTTCTAAACTATGGAATATTATGTATGACCGTTTTGTTAACGTTCATAAATTAAATAATTTGTTATGGGTATGGAGTCCGAATGCTCCCAATGTTTGGTCAGATCCTTATGCGCTAACTTATCCAGGTGCTGATAAAGTAGATATTCTGGCAGCAGATATATACGAAAATGATTACCAGCAAAAATACTATGACAGCTTATTGAGTCTAGCCGCAGGCAAACCGATTGCGATCGGGGAAAATGGTGAAATGCCTAATCTGGAGAAGCTTCAGCAATCGCAAAGTAAATGGACGTATATGATGAGCTGGGGAAAAATGCTTTACGAGAATAACAGTGCAGACACAATCAAAACATTTATGAATAGCAACTATACCCTGACCAGAGATAAATTAAATACTGGTCTGTCACCGACACCTAGCGCCGCACCAGCGCCGGCACCTTCTGAAGAAGAGGGGGAGGCAGCAATTCCTCTCGCGAAGGGGCTTGCAGGAGAGTATTACAACAACATGCAATTGTCGGGAGCAGCAGCTCTTAACAGAACTGATGCAATAATCGATTTCAATTGGCGGCAAGGCTCGCCGGATGCCGCCCTCGGGATTGATCGGTTCTCCATACGTTGGAGCGGTAAAATTAAGTCATTATATAATGAGCAATATACATTTTACACTACCTCAGATGATGGTATCCGTGTCTGGGTGAATGGGGAATCCGTGATTGATAGTTGGACTAAGCAAAGTGGTACTGAGCGTAAGGGCATTATAACGCTGAAGGCTGGCCAGCTATATGATATCAAGGTGGAGTATTACGAGAATGAAGGCGATGCGAGAGTCCGCTTGATGTGGGAAAGTGCTAGTCAAGCTAAAGAGACAGTTCCAGCAAGTGCACTTTTTCTTCCGGATGTCTCCTGATTGATGAAAATTAAAGGTCGATCCTTAGTGGCTCTGCGTTATTGCAGAGCTACTAAGCTATAGTCCTCATTAGGTCAGAAGACGATTGTCCGATAACAGGTATGTTTTTAACACCTGTGGAGGCAGTACAGCTACCGAAAGGAGGATTTATTTGCGTAAATATTATAAGAAAAACAGATTGTTGTTTACTATGTTACCGGTGTTTATTATTTTTTCCTTGCTGCCTTGGGGAGAGGTTAAAAGTCTTCCGAAGGCTATGAGTGTTTCTTCCTCTCTACCTCCGGCTATACCAAGCAATCCTTCGGCTTCTGAAGAAGCCAAGCAACTGCTGAGTAATTTGGTGAATCTACGTGGCAAAGGGATCTTGTCCGGCCAGCATGATTATCTAGAAAGTCCAGATGAACTGGTTCATAAGCTGAAGAATACTTCGGGACAAAATGCCGTTCTACATGGTTATGAATTAGGGGCGATTAATAATCAATCCGAAGGGACGATCGCAGAACAGCGGCAAGCTGTTATAGACAGTGCAATTGAATGGCATCAAGAGGGTGGCATTGTAGCCATGACCTTCCATCAGAGCTTACCGGGAACCTCACCAGAATGGTCCAATGTAAACAGAAGTCTCAGTCAAGAGAAATTTAATGCTTATGTTACACCTGGGACAGCTCAGTATAAGAGGCTAATTTCAGATCTAGACGAGGTTGCTGGATATTTGGGTCAGCTGCGTGATGCCGGAGTGCCGGTCTTATGGCGACCTTACCATGAAATGAATGGTGGTTGGTTTTGGTGGGGGAAAAAGGACAATTTTTCAGAGCTGTGGAGTATTGTCTATGATCGTTTTGTAAACACACACAAGCTAAATAATCTACTGTGGGTGTGGAATCCGAATGCACCGAATGAATGGTCAGATCCATATGCTGCATATTATCCCGGTGGGGATAAACTCGATGTTCTGGCTGCGGATATCTACAATAACGATTATAAACAGTCCTACTATGAGGATCTGCTCTCATTGGCCGAGGGTAAACCTATCGGAATCGGGGAGAGTGGGCAATTGCCGAACCCGGATGTATTAACTGAGAAACAAAATAAATGGGTCTATATGATGACCTGGGGAAAATTACTGACAGAAAATAATACGCTACAGTCAATTAAAAGCTTTATGAAAGACTCATTTATAGTATCGAGAGAGGACTATGTTCTCACAACAGGAGGTCCTTCGATAGCACCCGTAACTCCGGTAACCCTAACGGGTTTAACTGGAGAATACTATAACAATACTGATTTAGAGGGAGAAGCGGTACTTATCCGCAATGACCGTAAGATTGATTTTAATTGGCATGGTGGGTCCCCTGCCTCAGAGATAAATGAAGATCACTTTTCTGTACGCTGGAAAGGGAAACTCAAACCTAAATTCAGTGAAAAATATACGATTTCGGCATCCTCTGATGATGGAGTCCGTGTCTGGATTGACGGAAAGCTGATCATCGACAATTGGAAAAATCAAAGTGCAACCCTTCATAAAGGAAGTATCCCGCTCACAGCCGGAACGCTTTATGATATCCAAATTGAATATTATGAGAATGAAGGAGATGCCAATCTTCGTTTGCTATGGGAGAGTTCCAGCCAGAAGCAGCAGGTAATTCCACAAGGGGCATTGTTCCTTCCTTAATCTAATGAAATGATAGGGTAAGACATTCCGGAAGAAAGAGAGGACCTATGGATGGGAATAACGAGGAGAATATCTAATAGAAAAAATAAGATATCTGCAAACAAACCATTACTGTTATTACTAAAATTCGCCGCATTAACCGTCTTGTTTCTGTTGTCTGTCTCTGTCTTCGGAACAAATAGGACAAACGATTATAAGGTAGGTGCCAATATACCGAGACTATCTGCAGGAACTGATGCTGCAGCAGAAATACCGGATGGTACTGTGATCTGGAATCTGGGACAACATGATGGCTCAGCAGCTGAATTCGCTGCGAGTGGCACTTCTGGCAGCAAGAAGGAATTTAATGTTACTTCTTCGGTGCTCAAATCATCGGCTCTGCAGAGCTTGCCTGCAGGCTTGAATGGAAAGACCCAGCCGGAATTAACAATCACCTATCAGCTAAATAAGATCCCGGAGAATGGGGTCTTATTTAGCGTAGGTATTCTGGATGCTTATAAATCCGTGCCGCAAATGAGTGTGTTCTCCAATCATCAATTGTCGGGGATCATTCAAATTGCGGGCGTTGCTGGCACAGAAAGCGAATATAACTTTCAAAAGACCTATGAATTATATATTCCCAAGGAGCAATTAAAGATAGGAACGAATGAATTGAAGCTGCAAACGGTTCGCTGTTTATATTGCAGTGACAAAGAAGACGAATATTCCTGGTGGACTTGGGATAATCTCCGTTTAGAATCTCTTAACGCTCCAATTTCTGAGCCTATCCATGGCAGCTATACACTGACGGGAACAGTAGTGAATAATAAACAATTTTATTTCGATGAAGGTGCAGTTACGCACTTGCCTTATGTTATCAAATGGCTAGGGATGGCTTATAGCGGGAATGTGATGCGTACTAGCTGTGCCAGTGATGTCGGGAGATCCTGCTCGGATATGATGGAATATTACAAGGTATTGCAGGATTACAACATGCAGGCGGTTGCTTTGTATTTGCATACTGGTGATATTAAGCTTAAGGCAGATGGATCGTTGCCTGCTGACGCGGAGAAAAAGCTGACAGATTATTTTGAGCAATATAGCCCCTATTTTCAATATTATGAGGTAGATAATGAGCCGGGATTATTCAATCGTTCTAAGGCAGTGAACCTGGCGATTGCGGACTGGCTGAATAAAAAGGGCAAGCAAATCGCGCCCCATTTACAAACTGTTGCTCCGGGCTGGGCATATTGGCCGAGCTACAGTGAGGATTCCTGCGGTAATCAGAAGGGAACTGGGAAGGAATGTGGAGATCCGGATGGCTGGGAACGTGATCCAGAGCAACGTATGGAGCTGGAGAAGGTTACGGATTTGACCAATGGACATTCCTACGGCGACTCTTATATTTTTAGTAATGGAGGAAGCTTTACTGAGAATTTGAAGACCTTCACTGGCTCAGACAATGGACTCGGCAAAAAAATGCTGACCACTGAATTTGGTACCTCGGACAGTCATGTGGATGCCTATCAATACGGGGCAACGGAGCGGACAGCGGCTGTATTCGACCGGATCATGCGTGCACATATTGGTTATGCGGATATGTTTGTGCAGCATGCTGCTTTTTTTAAGGATTTCAGTTTATTCAAATACGGGTTTAATTTAGAAGAGCATGATCCGGCGACCACAGAGATTTATTATACAAAAGAAAATGAGGATTCACGTGTCAGCATCATGAGAAGGCTCAGTCTTGCCTATGCTACACATGGAGCTCCGCTAACTTATCAAATTGCCAACAAAGATGTGTTAGCCGACAAGCTGGTATATGTTCGGGCCGTGGATACTTCTACATTGAAGCCTCTTGCGGGAAGCGGAGCGACCTCAAATAAGGTGCTGGTTAATTTCGTTAACTTTGAGTCAACTCCACAAACTGTGAGTGTAAATGTGACTATGCCGAAAAACGGGGTGTATGAAGGGGAACGTTTTGGAAACGGGGATACGTATGAAAAAGCAAGAAGTTATGTAACAGGTAAAAAGGCTACTCCTACGTTAACCTTTACGGAGACCCTTGCTCCAGGAGAGGCTGTGCAGTATATTTTGCAGCCTTCCTCTGAAGTAAAGCCGTCGGCACCTAAAGGATTCAAAGCCGCAGCAACAAAAGGTTTAGCTGTAAAATTAAATTGGTTGGAGGCACCAGGAGCAAGCTATGAGCTGCTTCGCGCTGAAGGTAGCGGCGGGGAAATGAAGGTGGTGGCCACCGATGTGAAGCTTACAGAATATACGGATCATAATTTACGTGAAGGGACGTTATATACCTACGCGGTAAGGGTATCCGGCTCTAATTTACTGTCCGATAAAGTTCAGATTACAGCCACCGGACTGGTTCCTCTGGATCGTACTAAATGGAAGGTATCCTCAAATGTGAATACGGCAGCATCAGCTCCTAGTCTGGCTATCGATGGGGATCGGCGCACGCGCTGGGATACGGGAAAACATCAGGTATCCGGAGAGTATTTTCAGATTGATCTGGGTGAAGCACATGAAATTGAAAGAATAGATTTGGATAGCACGTTATCACCGTTTGATTATCCAAGAGACTATGTAGTCTATATTTCTGACGATGCTCAAAACTGGAAAAAACTCACGTCTGGAAAAGGTACGAAAGAGCTTACTAAGATATCCTTTTCTAAAGTGAAGACGAGGTATGTCAAAATTGTACAGAACGGAGCCGGCGGGAATTATTGGTCTATTCAAGAGCTACAGGTGTACTCCAGAGAATAAGCAATTATTTGAATTTATATAACTGTTAATAGAGCATACTAAATAACCTCAGCGGTATCATTCTCCCGCTGAGGTTATTTTTGTGCTTTAAATAAAATGGAGGCCTGACATATAAGGTAAAGGGATTGCCTCAGATTCCCCTGAGGAATCAGAGGTGCGAAGCGGGCTCGCTGGATCAAACAGCAGCGAGATCAGCTCCTTGTCGTCCACAGACGACAAGTCGAGGCTACGCTTGCGGCATACTTCCGTCTGCCGCAAAAGCGCTTCCCGGTCTGCGATGCAGACCGTCCCGCTGTTCGCGCCGGCGCTTAAGGAGGCGCCGGCGTCCCGCAGAAGCGCGAGCAGGCTGCGCTCCTGCCACGGCACAGGCACTTGCAGCGTGCCAACGCCGCCGCACAGAGCCGCCTTGGCCAGCAACGCCGCTACCGCTTGCGGCTGGCCGGCCCATTCCACCGCCGTCGCTGGGCTCGGCGCCGGCACATCCGCCGCGGGCACAGCCATCGCGGCGAACCCCTCGATGCTGCCGTTCCGCACGGCTACGAGTGTGCGCTGGGACAAGCCCAGCACACCCGCGTAAGCCTCGGCACCCAGCAGCAGCGCCAGCTCACCCGGACTGTACACCTGTCCGGCTTCGCGTTCATTCAGCAGCCGGTTGACGGCGAAGAAGTCGCCCGGCTGCAT
This sequence comes from Paenibacillus sp. FSL P2-0121, assembly GCF_037975345.1. Taxonomy (NCBI): domain Bacteria; kingdom Bacillati; phylum Bacillota; class Bacilli; order Caryophanales; family Paenibacillaceae; genus Paenibacillus; species Paenibacillus sp. FSL P2-0121. The sequence continues at coordinate 1,155,074 of NZ_CP150245.1, forward strand.
GGGCCGCAGCGTCCATTCTTCCCCTGCTGCGGCAGCAAGTGCGTGAGCCGAGCTTGCGTTCAGCTCGGCCAATTGCGTACCGCCGAACGGTACGCATCCCGCTCGGGTATACAGCGAGCGGTCACCCGAGACAAAGATAAGCGATGCGCCGGCATTCGCAGCATGGGTCTGGCATAGCTGTAGAAGCTGACCGGCTAGTCCTTGGCCGCGATAAGCAGGATCTGTGCAAACCGCGCCGATGGAGAACACGTTCAGGAAAGCTTCTCCAGTGCAGATCGTGGAGGGCACCAATCCCATAAAAGCAGCGATGTTACCGTCCTCGGCAACGGCTGCATAAGAGTGAGTGTAACCAGGGCTAAAAATCAGCGGAAACAGCTCTTTCATAGAAGTGTCGCCAGCTTTACGAAAGATGGAATGGGCTAGAAGAGCGGCTTGCTCCAGCTCCGCAGGTTTAATTAATCTCAATTGCATATACAGTCAGCCTCCTTATATGTAAATACGAGTAGGGTAGAAAGGAATTATTTTAAGTATAAGCCCCAGCGGATGAAATCTTCAATCCTGCTTATATTATTCAATGTCTCAAAAGGAGGTGGATAAGGGTAATAACGTACATAAATAAGGAAGCTTATATTTTAAGCTAGAAGCGAAAGGGAAGTGAATAAACGGTGACCCAACTTGCAGATAATATCATATTATTGCTGGCAGCTCTCTTACTTGTAGGTGTGTTTTCCACCAAATTCTCCACTAAATTTGGAATGCCAGCTCTAGTGCTTTTCCTTGCTGCGGGGATGGTACTGAGTCAATTTATCTTTTTTAACAATGCTTCCTTAACACAAATGGCTGGGATTTTTGCGCTGGTTGTTATCTTGTTCGAAGGTGGGATGCAGACCAGTATTAAGGATATCAAGCCTATTATTCGGCCGGCATTATCCTTATCCACGGTAGGCGTATTGTTAACGACAGCTATCGTTGGGGTGTTCGCTAAGCTGATTCTTGAGGTGTCATGGGCAGAAAGTTTTCTGTTCGGAGCTATCGTGGGTTCGACTGATGCTGCTGCGGTCTTTTCGGTATTAGGCGGTAAGAATATTGACAAACGACTGACCTCGACACTCGAAGCGGAATCAGGCAGCAACGATCCTATGGCGGTATTTTTGACAGTATCGCTGATCGAATGGATTCAGCATCCGGATATGGCGATATGGGGACTTGTGCTGTCCTTTATATGGGAGATGGCAGTTGGTTTGGTGATAGGGATTGTACTTGGTAAAGTCGCAGTATATCTTATCAATCGAATTAACCTGGATTCTACGGGACTTTACCCGGTATTGGCAATTGGATTTGCTGTCCTAACCTACGGCTTATCTGCACTCGTTCATAGCAGCGGCTTGCTGGCTGTCTATGTAATGGGTCTTACCCTTGGCAATTCCGAGCTGATGTATCATCGAACCATTATGAATTTTAGTCATGGCTTTGCTTGGATGATGCAAATATTTATGTTTATATTGCTGGGTCTACTGGTATTTCCACAGGAGCTGGCAGAGGTGGCTTGGCAAGGTATATTGCTGTCCGTCATTCTGATGGTTGTGGCAAGGCCAATAGGAGTGTTTATAAGCTTGCTCTTTTCCAGATTCTCTATTCGTGAAAAAACACTAATTTCTTGGGCCGGCCTGCGCGGAGCCGTTCCAATTGTGCTGGCAACCTATCCGCTGCTAGCTAATCTTCCCCACGGCCGACTGTTCTTCAATGTGGTATTCTTCGTCGTGCTGACCTCAGCAGTGATTCAAGGAACAAGCATTTCACCGCTGGCTTCCCGGTTGAAGCTGGTGGGGCAAGAGGATTCAGCACAGCCATCACTGATGGAGCTGGTCGCCCTTGGCAAGACGGATTCCGAGTTCAACCACATAGGAATTGAACCTTACATGCCCATTGCCGGGCAGAAAATCTCCGATATCGGACTGCCAGATGATATCTTATTTACTGCTATTATCCGGAATAAAAGCATTGTCACCCCCCATGGCAGTACCGTCATTGATCCAGGGGATACTGTATATGTCTTAAGTCCAAAGAGCAAACGCGATGAGATGAGGGCTTTTTTCCGGAGTCAGAAAGGGAAGACGGCGGAGGAAAATATATCTTTGATTTAAGTCTAGAAAGAGGACGTTATCCAGAGTGTGACAGAGATAATAGGCGTTATAACAAAAGTTATGCTAGAATCGGCAACATGCAAATCTTCAGAGTGGTTGCAAAAAGCAAAAGGATGTGTTAAATTGTATATAGATTTAGAACGAGTCTAAATACAATATAATAAATTAACCATAGGAGGTTTTATTAATGAGTACACAACTAAAGAGCCAAACTGAACTGCACGCTGCTTTGAACCGCCAGACCGCGAACTGGTTCCTGCTTGGGGTAAAGCTTCATCATTATCACTGGTATGTTAGCGGATCCCAATTCTTCACGTTGCATGAGAAGTTTGAAGAACTCTACAATGAAGCTGCTGGTTATGCAGATGATTTGGCTGAGCGCCTGCTTGCTATTGGTGGACAACCTGCCTCCTCTATGAAACAATATCTGGAGCTTTCCGATTTACAGGAAGCTCGTGGCGGCGAAGATGCCAAGGGTATGGTAATGGAGCTGGTTAGAGACTTTACAACTGTTTCTAAAGAACTGCAGGCTGCGATTGCTACTGCAGAAGAACTGGCTGATCAACCCACTGCGGATCTGCTGATTGGTATTAGAAGCAGCATTGAGAAACATGCTTGGATGTTGAATGCTTTTATCGCCTAAGACAACATTCTTATAAAGGATAGAACCACAAAGAGCGCCTGCGTATAGGATACGCATGGCGCTCTTTGTTTTGTTGTTTTACTACTGAACACAACTATTTAATAAACACACCCCCGAAGGGAACTACCTCGCGTAGAAATCGTTTAACAATTCCATCATCGTTGTTATCTCTTTCGAATCGGCGGTTCTGACGTCCTGCCTGAAACAGCACAGGCCCGTGACCTGTCATCTTCCAGTGATAGCTCATATGCTGGCTAGCCAAATGGTTGCCGTAAACGGTGAGCTCCAGCTTGGCATTCTCAGGGTAGGCAATAATGCTGCCTGCATCGACATAAAGGGGGTTGGTCGGGTGCAGTACAGCTTCACAGACCGTACCCTCCGTCAGTATGCCAATCATGCCATTGCCCGAGAATTTCACTTTTACAATGTCCCGTGTAACGAGCACATTCTTCATGCTTAGCACTCGGGTCTCCAGTGAAATACCTATACTGTAGAAGAAGAGATGCTTAAAGTCGTACAGCAGATCGCTTTTGCCATCGAGCTGCAGGATTTTTATGCGATAGCCTGGTGGAAGGGCGGCGACGAAATGGCAAGGACCTGCCATATCGGAACGAATCAACTTTCGCTTGCGGTATATGCCCTTCACATCCATAAATCTGTCCGCTCGTCCTGAGGAAGGACCTTGATAAGCGATAATTTGTTGTGGATGGAGTACATGAACCTCTTCCTTCTCCTCAAGGGAGAAGGCTACGGCTTGTCCGCTTCCACTGTCGCTTTCATCTTGGATATCGATGTTCATAGTTCATCTCCCTCATGCTGTGACTGTGATCTTCAATGAATACGTAAGACTAACGCAGACGGTCGCCTTTTCGCGAACGGTAAAGCATGCTGAAACGAATAAAACGGATCAGTATAAAATAACCTAGGATTAGTCCAATCCCTGTAAAAATAGTCACTTTGATTTTATGATAATATTCTTCACGTGCCGTCCGGTCATTTTTTAATTCATCAACCATCTGCGTTAGTTGGCGATTCTGCTCTTGTAGGCTTTCGTTCTGTATCCGGTAAGCTTCTATCTCCTGCGTGGTATTCGCGAGCTTATCCTTTGCCTGCTGAAGCTCTTCAGCGGTTTGCTGAAAACCTTCCTTTAATTCATTCACTTCGTTTGGCAGCTCGGAGAAATTTTTAACTCCATTATAGATATCACTGAATATATTAGCTTTTGCTACAGGAGCTGGCAGGCATACAGTAAGCGTCAGCAAGAACAGGAGCGAATATAACAGCTGTAGATATGCTCGGGATTTATGTTGCTTCATCTATATAATCACCACCCAATTTAGGCTTGTAGTTCTTTTATTTTAACACAGCTTGACAGCTTCTGACAGCGTACGCCATGGGACTGGTAATGCTTATAATGAAAGTAATTTTTACCTCCTTAAGGTTTTCGTTTACTCATTATTAAACACGATCAGTCCGTGATTATCTCGATTGAGAAGAGGTACTATTTATCGTATACTTTGGACGAAAGGGGCTGCTGTCGATTGAACAAATGGCTTAAAACAATATTGCTTCTGATCGGATCTGCTTTTTTGACTAGATTGATCCCATTTTCATCTTTGTTTCGGAATTTAGACACGATGATTCATGAATTTGGTCATGCTCTGATGACCTTACTACTGTCGGGTAGTGTGCTGAGGATTGAATTATACGCAGATCATAGCGGTGTAACCTATTCAGCTATTCAAGAAGGGGGCAAGGCAATATTAGTTTCCCTCTCGGGTTATTTGCTAGCCTCCTTATTTGCACTTCTGCTCTTCTATTTATACAGTAAGGGACGCCATGATTGGGGCCTTATCTTAGCTACGGGTGTGGCGTTGATTATGCTCCTGCTATACGTGCGAGGAAGCTTTGGCATGATGTGGTTGGGCGGATTTATTGCGTTAAATATTCTAATGCTGGTGGTTTGGAAGAAGGCCAGCAAATATTATTATTTGTTATTGGCCTTTTTAACCTTGGAGGAGTCTGTAATGGGAAGTTTATTTCTGGTATACGCGGCTGCTGTATCACCGTCCCGTGCAGGAGATGCCAGCAATCTGGCAAGAATGACTCCTATACCCGCTATATTTTGGGCCACATTGTTTTTTATATTTTCTCTGTTGTGTGCCAAATGGGCACTGGGACTATTTTTCAAGCGAGAGCGAATGCAGACTAAATTAGGGAGTCGATGAGAAAAAAACATAAAATTTTCGTCATAAATAGACAAAAGGAGTTGTTTTTACAAGAGTCAGTCTACTAAGCATGTAGAATGACTCTTTTTTTGTCGATAATATAGAACCGAACATACATTCCATGACATGGAGTTGTCCGCCATTATTGGTACATTAATAGAAGACCCAAAAAAAGAAAGAGGTGGAAATAATGATAGAAAGTATTCATCCCGTATTCACATGGAGTCAAAATCGTATTTTTGCAGGCGGCAATCGTAATGTTATTTTGCTTGTCGAATGGAAAGGGAGTATACCTGCAGAGCACAGCCGACCCAGCAGTTATAAAGTGGTTGCGCGTGAAATTGAGCTGCGGGTTTGGCTTGAACCCCATGTAACTTTTAAGCGTTCGTATGGGTGTGAGTTTGAAGTCGGTGAAGGCAGATCGCTACTTCTTAAGCTTGGCAAAATAAAAACGGGGCAACGAAAGTTTATTGCTTTGGAATTCAATATCTCTACTACTATTGCAGGTAGATATGAAGCTCTTTCCTTACAGTGGAAATATAAAAAGCCAACCGTAGAGCGTGTTCAAGAGCTTCCAGTAAAGGTTCTTGAGCTAGAATACACCCATCATACTCAGGTTCTGAGTGAAACCTGCTGCTTTCACGTAGAGAAACATCTGGAATTGTTAAAAACAGCTGAAACGATTGAGGAGGCAACCACGTTGCAAAATGAAGGACAACATAGTCAAGCTCATGAAATGCTTTGCCGTCACGCAGATAAATTACTATTACTAGCCGTGCGTTCTGGAGATCCTTTACTACTTAAAGAGGCCGAAATGTTGTATAAACAGATTGGATTCGAGTATCAGAAGCGGGGGAAAACTGCTACTGGAAATTGATATAGGACATACAACTAGAAGATGCATATTGACGAAAAAAGACCTATACATAAATTTGTTTTGTCAGCGGGTTCGGCGGAAAATAATCAGAAGAATTGTAATATAAAATGTGGTAACATAGTAAAAAAGTTCTATCACACTATTACTTTTTTTCATAAAATAATGGGTCTATTTAACCATAAATCAAGGGGAACTGAATATGACAGACCGATTAATCCGACTGATGCGCATTATTACACTTGTTCAAGCCAAGCCAGGGATATTAGCCCGTGAATTGGCAGAACGCTGCGGCAACAGCGAGAGAACGATATACCGGGATATGGACGCGCTTAGCGCCATGCATATTCCTATAACCCACCTTGGACATGGAAAAGGCTATGCTTTTATTGGCAATTTTGCACTTTATCCTTTGGATTGGTCGGAAGAAGAGGCGTCTGCGTTTTCGCAACTACGCTATATTATGGAAGATATTAAACCCGTTCTGCCTATCGATTTTGAAGGCGCTTATGAAAAAGTAGTTGCAGCTGAATATAAGCGAAAGGCGGAGCGGGAAGAAACGATAGAACGTGCAAGAAGAGAAGCAGGTACAAGCTGGTTGGAAAGAAGCGGTGCACAGATGGAGCATCAATCTTTTTTAACACCTATATTGGAGGCTTTATTAAAGCAGAGGAGTATTCAAGCGAATTATTGTGAGAATGCAGTGGAGGAGAAAGAAATAACCATCGATCCTTATTGTTTAGTCCCACTGGAAAATCGTTATCATCTCATTGGATTTTGCCATCATCAGGGTGTTATTCGTACATATCATATCAACGATTTTTCAAACGTGAAGCCACTAAACCGCTGCTTCTCAAAGGAATCATTTGATTTGCAAGCTTTTATGAAGAAAAAATGGTCACTTGACCGCGATAGTTTGCAGGTAGAGTTTAAAGTGAAATTTTCGGAGCGAATCATGGAAGGGCTTAAGAGAGAGGATCTGCCCTATAAGCCGAATAAAGTAGACCGTCAAGCTCGGTGTTGTTATTTTAAAGTCGCGTTGGAACAAGATATTGCGTTTGTCCGCTGGATTAAGAGATTCGAAGAGGATGCTGAAATCATAGAGCCGTTATATTATCGTGAAGTGCTCAGGCAGCAGTTGGAGAAATGGATATCACAATATAAATAAGATGGATTCTCACCTTCAAATGAAATATTCGTTTACATATATTGTTACAAATCAAAAATTATAGAATATTTCTCTTGTTTGGTGAGTCTTTTTATAATATCATCATACATTAAATAACATAATTATAATTTATAGGGTTATTTTTATCCTCGAATTTGACCTTTGTTCAATTTTATATAGAAGAAAAGTATTCTCAAGATTCATTTGATTCTTAAAAATGAATATATTAATCCGGGTGAGGTTCCTGGGGGAGTGGATTATCCATTATGTTGAATGTACTGGGCTTTTAACGTGAAGAATTAATATCATTCGTGTTAGGTGTCTTTGCAGCCCTATTTAGGGGTGTCAGAGGCATCTTTTTTGTGTGCAAAAAGCCAAAATCATCGTTGTATATTGTCTAATTATAACAATATATAACTAAACATATCCAAACACAACTGTAGTTGTAGAAAAACGAAAAACTGTATGCTAGAATAGCATCTAAATATATACATACGAAATTGGGAGGAATGGAAATGTTTAAGAAATGGGCACTCTCCGTGATGGGGATATTGGCAATCCTTCTGGTTGTAAATTTATCTGCAGGTTCAGGTGTAGAGGTGCAAGCAGCCACCAAGAAGACCGAAATTATTGTTTCCGCAGCGGCTAGTTTGCAAGACAGCCTGGATAAGATTGCTCTCCTTTATGAAAAGAAACATCCCGATATTGATTTGGTTTTTAATTATGCAGCATCCGGCACTCTGCAAAAGCAGATTGAGCAAGGGGCCCCGGCGGACCTGTTCTTCTCTGCAGGTGATAAACAGATGAATGCACTGGTGGAAGGTGGACTTATCTCCGATCATAAGGTTCTGCTTAAGAATCAATTGGTTGTAGTTGTACCCTCAGATTCAAAGGTCAAATTAACTACGATTACTCAGCTTACGGATAAAGCTTTTAAGAAGGTCGCAGTGGGACAGCCTGAATCTGTGCCGGCGGGTCAATATGCGCAGCAATCGCTGACAGCGAAAAAGGTATGGGATCCGCTGCAAAGCAAACTCGTATTCGCCAAGGATGTGCGTCAGGTTCTCTCTTATGTAGAAACAGGAAATGCCGATGCCGGTTTTGTCTATAAGACAGATGCGCTTACTTCAAAGAAAACTAAAATCGCTTTGACGGTTGGTCCACATGTACACAAAGCCATTAATTATCCGGCAGGCATCGTGAAGAGCTCGAAGAATCAAAAGGCAGCTAAGGAGTTGTATAGTTACCTTCAGAGCAAGGAAGCTAATGATATCTTTGTAAGTTATGGCTTCCTGCTTCCTTAAATAGAAATTAAGAGTAGAAGCGGGTGGAATAAGGTTGGAAATAAACTGGACTGATTTCTTCGCCCCGGTATGGCTTTCCGTAAAAATATCTGTGATTACCAGCATTATTGTATTCATTTTGGCAACAGCTGCTGCGAAGGCCATGGCAGGCCGGAAGTTTCCCGGCCACAGCTTGGTAGAGACTATAATGCTGCTTCCGCTCGTTTTGCCGCCGACGGTCGTAGGATTTGTGCTTTTAGTTATTTTAGGCCGACGAAGCTGGATCGGCAGATGGTATGAACAGATGACGGAGCAGACGATCCTGTTCACATGGGGGGCGGCTGTTATCGCCGCTGTAGTCGTAGCTTTTCCACTCGTATACCGCACAGTGAAGGCGGGTTTCGAAGGGATAGAAGCAGATCTTGAAGATGCAGCGCGGGCACAAGGGGCAAGTGAACTGCAGGTACTGCGCTATGTCACGCTGCCGCTTGCGGGCCGGTCGCTGGCAGCCGGTTATGTTCTTGGCTTTGCCCGCGGTCTTGGGGAGTTTGGCGCTACCATCATGGTAGCTGGCAATATTCCGGGCCGTACGCAAACCTTACCCACAGCGATCTATGTTGCGGTAGATGGAGGCAATATGACGCTCGCGTGGATGTGGGTATGCTCAATTATTGTTATTTCAGCCGCTATGCTGATGTTTGTGAATCGGCGTTCTTAAAAAAACACCAGACAGCGATTCTCCGGTTATGGGAGAGTTGCTGTCTGGTGTTTTGGGTTTGAAGCGGGCGGTGGAGCAGATGCTGAGCAAGTGGAAACCCGGCGACTTTGATGTCAGCTTTTAGCGCCGCCAAATTTTGATGGAGTCTGTGAGGTTAACTGCATTCTATACAGTTATTCGGTCTGCATAAGGGAACGTTCTAACTTTAATTGTATTCTATACAACTAAAACGCGAAAAATCAACTATGAGGTAGTAAATCAAAAGAAATAGGTGTACCAAATACAGTTATATCTAATTTGCTAGTTGTTCGAAGTTATATAGTTGTACGAAATGCAGTTAAACGCTTCTGCAGATTGCTTCCTTCTTCTGTCTGCGACCATTAAGTCTCATAAATTATCGTACCAGTTTCCGTGAGATCATATCCGTGAATGGATCCAAGCTCACTCTGGAAGGCTGGTGAACGCAAAATATCAATCACGGCAGCGATCCATTGCTCATGCTCCGGTTTTTTTATCATCACCAGGTCGTAGCACTCCTGAATCATAGGAATAAAATCAACGCCGTCGACAATCTTGGCGGCTTTCTCGGTGCCGATGGCTACATCAGCTTCTCTCCGGGCCACTTTACCGGCAACTGCCAAATGGCTGTTCTCCTCGTTCATATAGCCTGATAGGCTGGCTGCTGGAATGCCATGCAATCGAAGCTGTTCATCCAATAATACGCGTGCACCTGAGCCTCGTTCTCTATTGATCAGCGTGAGTCCATCCTGCTCTAAGTGAGACCATTCCTGAATACCTCTGGGATTCCCTTTTTGTACGTATAAACCAGCACTTCGGGTTAGCAGGCGAACTACAACATAAGAACATCCGACGAGTATTTTACGGATATAGGGTAGGTTGTATTCTCCAGTATCCCCGTCGAGTAAATGTGTGCTGACAATGTCCGATTCCCCTTTATACATGGCAATCAGGCTGTCTAGACTCCCGGCATAAGAACGAAGAGGACGTTCAGTAGGCAGAGCCCGTTCTAAATAGGTAGCTAGAATATCCAGTGACATATCCTGACCTGTAATCACCAAGCTGTGTCCTACAGCTTTAAGGTGAGGAGATTGTGCTGGCATTTGAGCTGGATTTGTACCGGAAAAGGCCAAGGGGATTGCTGGTGGAGTCTGGCCCATTATAGTAGTAGGGTTAGCGGTAGACACCCCACTCCGTGTATTTTGTTTGTAGGCTTCCAAATCGGATTGATCCACGCGCATTTGTTTTCCTACACGGTAGGAGGGGAGCTCCCCTTTTTTAATTAGATCATATACTTTTAATTTTGATATTTTTAATAAGCGGGCAATTTCCTCTGTCGTATAGGATGTATTATCGGACATCACAAAAGCCTCCAGAACTTCATATTAGGACAAGACTACCCTATTTTGAAGTCCTGTGCAATTAGGCTATTGTTGTTTCCCAGCCTGTTGTGTACTGGATAATTTGATCAACTCAGAGACAGTGACAAATCGAAAGCCTTTCTTTTCTAATTCGGGCAAAATAATTTTAAGCGCTTCTCTAGTTTGTGACTGCCCGTGCACATGATCATGAAACAGAACGATGTCTCCATTACGTGCATTTCGAATGACCTTGTTCGAAATACTGTATACCCCTGGGCGATTCCAGTCACGTGTATCTTGATGCCAGGACCATAATATGGGCTTCAAGCCCATATTGTTAGACAGATCTACTAAGGTCTCGTCATACATGCCACCTGGTGGTCTGAACAGTGAACTATGTTTACCGGAGACTTTTATAATCTCTTCTTCGGTCAATTTTAGCTCCTGCTCAAATTGGGCTTCATTAATAGGTCTTTTAAAATAAACGTGATTGTAGGTATGGTTAGCTAATTCATGCCCCTCAGCAATCACTCGTTTCGCTACCTCTGGATAGGCTGCAATTCTTTTTCCTATCGCAAAAAAGGTGCATTTCGCATGGTATTGATTCAATACCTTTAAGATTTGATCGGTTTCAGTAGGGTCAGGACCGTCATCGAACGTCAATGCAATCACTTTTTGGTTAGTATGTACTTCCCAAATCATGTCTCCTCTTTTTTCGTAGTAGTCGCGGTTTTTGCTTGGACTGCCTAGAGCAGAGTTCGTGAAGCATAAAAAGAGTGTAAGGGTGATCATCATAATTTTGCTGCGAGTTTTCATCATTTCACCTGTTTTTTTTATTTTAGAGTGCTCCTTTTGGGGGTCGGTATATTCATAGTTTAAGTTTTGTATAGACAACCAGTCTTTTTTTGTGCTCTTTCTTCTTTCTACTATCCTTCATGTACAGGTTATGAGATTCCTTTTGTCTTCTGATGATTACATAGTTATCGACATGCCCGTTTATAATTAAATTAGCTTTTGTATTTTGATGTGAAAATAGTTATGAAAATGCCTTATAATGAAGTACTATATACAGACATTTGGTTAGGGGTGGGAATATGACACTTATTGAAAAAAGAGAACACCGGCAATATCCGGAGATTACCCGCCTTGAAACGTCGAGAGCTGCTTATGAGCGTGATTATTCACGCCTGATTCATTCGCCTACTTTCCGTAGGCTACAAGGTAAATCACAAGTATTCGGAGCAGGGACCGGTGATTATTACCGTACGCGTCTGACTCACTCACTTGAAGTTGCGCAGATTGCCCGTGAGGCGGCGAAAAGTCTGCTGCGATCGTATCCAGAAGTGGAAACCACTAAGGCGGAGAATCCGGGTCTTGTTATCGATCCAGAGGTAGTGGAATGCGCAGCTATCGCTCATGATTTTGGCCATCCTCCCTTTGGACATAAAGGGGAAGAAGTGCTGGATAATATTTTGGAACAGCTTATTGAAAAGAAAACTAACGAAGCTGCGCTGCAATCAGGCGCAACGGGTGTGGATCGGCTGCTGATCCATGAGCAGATGAAGCAACGTTATGAGCATTTCGAAGGCAATGCCCACAATTATCGGCTGATTATGTTTCTGGAGAAGCGTGAAAATATTGATGGCCTAAATCTGTCGGATGCTGTGCTGCTAGGCATAAATAAGTATCCTTTTCCCGGCACCTCGCTGAAGAAGGGGATGTACCTGCACGAATGGGGATATATTTCGGAGATCCGCAAAGAGTGGGGAATACCAGCAGGTAAGAAAACGTTGGAGGCTCAGCTTATGGACCTTTGTGACGATATCGCTTATTCTGCACATGATCTGGAGGATGGGATTAAAGCCGGAAAGATTGAAGTGCATGAACACTTTATGCATGATTCTTATATCCAACGGTTAATCGTGGAGAAAATCACCACGCTCGAGGATTTCTTTTGGAAGGGCTGGGAAGAGGAAGGCATTCGCGCGAAGGTCGAGGAAGTGCTCAGTTCATTTCTTCGGGTTTGGAAGGAAAAAATGCCAACCTGTGAAAACGACTATTCCCGCACTCGACGTGAAGTTAAGGCTTATTGGGTAAGTACCTTTGTCGCAAGCTTGGGAGTGATCCAAGATGGAGACTGGAAGAAGGTCACCTTTATAAAGGAAGGAAAAGAAGATGAAGATATGCTGCGGACCGTCAGTGTGTTGAAAAGCTTCGCATGGGTCACTATGATCCGTGATTTGCGTGTGCAGCGGCTGCAGAAACGTAGTGAGTGGATTTTGCGCCGACTATGGGGAGCATTTCTGGATCCACAGACCTCTAAAGCCATTATTCCATCGGATTGGCTGCAGCGCTTTGAGAAAGATCAGAAGCAGGCAAAGCCGATTTGGACTTGGGAGCATATGGTGATTGATTATATCGCAGGGATGACTGATGCTTTTGCAGAGAAAATATATAATGAGCTGTACGGACTGAAAGTCGGCTCGATTTATGATTTGGATTAGAGGCTCTTAGACAAGTAGTCCCTGCTGTTCATTTAGGATGATCTAAATGAACAGCAGGGGCTATTTTTATAAGGATTATTGATTTAAATACCACTCATATGCAGTTTTTTCAAGATTAACCACAAATTCTTCTTTCCCGTCTATATAAGCTCCAATATCCTCTGGGAATTGTTTGGCAAGAGTATCTTTTAAATCTCCGTACTGTTTAACCGCCTCCGGATATGATCGAAGGTAGTCTCTTACAGCCAGATGACGACCGATATCTATCTTATTATCCATTTGGAAGACATGAACATGATGGGTTCTGCTATTTCCGCCTTTTCTGAAATATCTTCTGCCACTGATACCGAACTCACCCATACATTCATAACCAAGTGCTGTCATTTGCTGGTTGAACTCATCTACAGCTTCGATATTTCGTACTACTGGCATTATATCTATGATTGGTTTCGCTTTGAGTCCGGAAACAGAAGTGCTGCCAATGTGGTGAATATCAACGAGGGCATCAGCAAAGATATCTTTAATCTTCTGAGCTTCTTCGTTGAACATTAGACTCCATTGTTCGTTAAATTCTGTGACCGTGACCTTCATTGCACTAACCCTCTCTTTATGGATAACTTTGGATTTTATTATTATAGAACAGATGTTCTTGTTTTGTAAAGCTTATTATTAATATTGCCGGTCATAATCAACAAGATTTAGAGAAGGTGTGCCTGATGATAAGTAAGACTTCACATTTTCGGTAAAAATATTAACGATCCGGTCAGCGTATTGATCTGTAATTCCAGCGGAGTGTGGAGTGATAATAACCTGCTCCATAGACCAAAGCGGATGATCCTGCGGAAGGGGTTCGGTCTCAAAAACATCCAACCCAGCACCACGGAGTTGTCCGCGATTCAATGCGTCGATCAGCGCCTCTGTATCGGTAGTTGCGCCCCGGCCAATGTTAATGTAATAGGAGCCTTCTTTAAACGCGGAGAAGCTGGTGGCATTAAATAAATGCTTGGTCTCATCGGTAATAGGAAGGGTATTGATGATGAAATCGCCTTGACTTACAGCTTCGGATAAACGATCTGTTGTATAGATTTGATCAAAGTCTGCGACTGGCTTACCGGAACGGCTGACACCGATAGTCTTCATCCGGAAGGCTTTAGCAATTCTGGCGGTTTCACTGCCGATCGCTCCAGTTCCAGCTATTACGGCTGTTTTACCGAACAGCTCGCTTTCACTGCCATCAGATTTCCAAATCCGGTTCTGCTGATTGCGTACAGCTGTATGCAAATTACGGGTGAAGAGAAGAATGAACCCGAAGATTACCGCAGAAATAGGTTCGGCATGAACTCCGCTCCCACTGGTGAGCAGGATTCCTTGTTGCTTAAGACGATCGAGAGGAAGCTTCTCAATACCAGCAGACCAGGACTGAACCCAGCGAAGGGAGGACTCAGGGCGAAGGAGTGTATCCGAAATACCTTTTGCCCAGCCAATTACAATTTCTGCTTCTGCAAGCAGCTGCAAATCCGGATTTTTTGCGTCTCCTTGTGTAAATGTATAGCCTGGGGCAGCCGCTTTGATCCTTTCCTGCTGCTGAGATGTAAGTGGTTGTAGACATACTATAGACTTAGTCATGATGTGTTCCTCCTACTTTGTGGTTTAATGGATATGGATCATGTTATAGGTTAAGAATACCAAATCTATTGGAGAAGGTGAAATTGACCATGGATGCTAAAGCATCAGAGAACGAATCAGAACGGCTTTTTTTAGCTGTGAAATTACCTTCTGAGCTGCAAGAAATAGTGGCGCAGGCATGTTCAAAGCTATCTGAAAATTTTGATTTTGCTAAATGGACAAATCCGCAAGATTATCATATTACCCTGCAATTTTTAGGAGATACCCCAAAGGCCAAAATTCCAGATTTAGTGAAATCCTTGAGGCAGACTGCGGGTCAAGGCAGACCCTTCAATCTCTCTTTGGACAAATGGGACACATTTGGTCTTCCAGCTTCCCCAAGAGTCCTGTGGATAGGGGTTTCCGGCGAAATAGAGGCATTAAATCAATTAGCTGCCAGAGTGCATTCAGCGACGTTTCCACTAGGTTTTTCAGGCGAATCCAGGGCCTATAAACCGCATCTTACTGTGGCTCGAAAGTACCGGGGAAAAAATTCATATGATGATAAATTGCTGGAAAATTTACTGAAATTGGATGATGATTGGAACCTAAAAAACTATCAGAGAGACTGGACGATTGATAGTTTTGTGTTGTATGCTACCAGAATGTATGCCATTCCTATGTATGAAATTATTGAAAAGTTTACAGTTTAAAATCGATAATAAAGTTTTCAAAGCTTCCGTTTTCGGTTACATACAATAGGAATGTGCCGTGAAATAGGAGGAATATCATGTTAATTTTTAAACAAAACCGCTATATTGCGTTGCTCGTTGGCGTTATACTAGTGTGTTTCTCTGCCATAAGCTTATTGCAACCCGAACAAGTTGCGGAAGGGAAGATGGACAGGGTGCAGATGGATAAGTTGCAATCCACTAGCCGTGCATCCGTACTTTCTCTTTTGCAAGATGAATCGAAGTCTAGTATAACGAGTAGCATTACGAGGGGCATTACTGAAGTTACACAAGCCAATAAGCTTAATAACACATTCAGTCTTTTAAGTTCCGCTTGGAAACCGGCGAAGGGTGTGGAATGGCTTAGTGTAAAAAAATTAAAACAAAAAAACACAAAAAACACATCGAACGTTTCCATTATTCGGGTGAAGGCTGATGTAGTACAATCCAAGCCAGCTGCGCAAAAAGCGTCGCAATTGGCGGAAACAGCAACAAAGAGTAGTCAGGCGACAGCGAAGACAGTCTCGGCTTCTCAGAAACATCCCCTCACAACATTGTACTTCTCTCGGACAGAGCTATTAAGCCAGGAGCAGCAAAGTAAAGCAACCCGGCGCTACGCTGTATCCGAAGAAGAACTGCTTCTGCTACAAAAAATTGTAATGGCAGAGGCGGAAGGTGAACCGTACAAGGGCAAGGTGGCAGTTGCCAACGTTGTTCTGAATAGGCTGCGGTCAGCCAATTTCCCCGACACGATATATAAGGTTATTTATCAGAAGAGCCAGTTCAGCCCTGTAGCTAACGGGCGTCTTAACCGTGTGAAGCCTAACGATGATAGTATTAAAGCGGTGAATGCTGCACTCTCCGGAGTAAAGGAAGTTCCCGATAATACTTACTTTTTCTTGTCGCTAAAACTTGCACAGGATCTGACCGTACATCATACACAGACTTATGTTAAAACCATTGGCAATCATACTTTTTATAAATAAATTTGGTGGATCTGTGAACCTCAGCGCTATATAGGGTAAACTAAACTATATGAATCTGGAGGTGGAAGATAACCATGAAAATCACTTATTATGGACATTCAGCTCTGCTGGTAGAGACGGAGAACGTGAAGGTTATTATTGACCCTTTTTTGTCAGGCAATCCGAACTCCGGTATTTCACCTGCCAATATTTCAGTTGATGCCGTTCTGCTTACTCACGGTCACTCTGACCATTTTGGAGATGCTGTCGAAATTGCCAAGCAGAATGATTGTCCGATCTTTGCGGTGTTTGAGCTTGCCGAATATTGCCGGATGAAGGGTGCACAAGTAAAGCACATGAATATAGGTGGTAGTCATACCTATGCCGGGATGACTGTGAAATTTACGCAGGCATTTCATTCCTCATCCATTCAGGAGGGCGACTCTTGGATTTATGCTGGACAACCCGCGGGGATTTTGTTGACGATTGAGGGCAAGACGATTTTCCATGCGGGGGATACCGCGCTATTCAGCGATCTGCGCCTCATTGGAGAAAGGAATGCGATTGCCCTGGCAGCTCTGCCTATAGGCGATATGCTAACCATGGGACCAGATGACGCCTTGCTGGCCGCACGCTGGCTGCGGGCGGATAAGGTGATCCCGCTACATTACAATACATTTCCGGATATTGCTCAGGATGGTGCTGATTTCTGCGATCGCCTGCACCAAGAGGGAGTAGAAGGTTTCCCGCTTAAAGCTGGTGAGAGTGTAGAAATTTAAACCAATCCGATTTATATTAAAAAAAGCAGGTAGCCGGGGGAAATTCCCTGACTACCTGCTTATTCTTTAAGGTGTAATACATACAGGTTCTTCATTACGTGCTTGCGCTCTAGAGCCTCTGATTTCGGTTGCCTCGCTTACGGGGTTACCTAACATCTTCAGAACAGTAGTCGCACAGCTTTGCGGTTGATGTTTATCTGGAGCGAGACGTCGTCTGCGTTGCTCTTCCAGAACTGAATATTCACGAAGCATCATAGTGAACCATTTGTTCACTACTTCCGAGTCGAGCACCTCTGCCAGCCCAAGCTCTACGAAATATTGGCAGTTTTTCTCTTCCTGACCTGGAATAGCTTTATAGAAAAGCATCGGAATTCCTTTGGCCTGACCTTCTGTGCAGGTCATCCCTCCAGGCTTCGTGATCAGCAGGTCTGAGGCATCCATCAATTTATTGATTTCACTGCTATATCCCAGAATTTTAACATTGGGATGATTAAGCAGTGGATTGGACTTCATTTTGGCGATTAGCTTCTCATTGCTGCCCATACAGAAGACGAGCTGAATATCATCCATTCTGGCGGTGAGGGAATGCATAATCTCTTTGCCGAACATTAACCCCCAGCCTCCACCCATAATGAGTACGGTTGGGATATCAGCCAATCCCAGTTCCTTGCGCAGCAGCGTCTTGTTGGAGCGTTCCCAGAACTTTGGATGCACTGGGATGCCAGTCACGGTTACTAGCTCTGGAGCGATCCCACGGCCTGTCAGAATGGATTTGACACGTGGGGTAGATACGAGATAACGATTGACCTCGGAATTTACCCAGCTCCCATGTGCATCATAATCTGTAATTAATGTATACAGAGGCACATTTAATCCACGACGCTTTAGTCTGGAAATGACCGCAGCCGGAATGGGATGAGTGCAGATAATCAAATCAGGCTTTAGCTGTTCGATCACCTGTGAAGCATGTGTATAAAAAATCCGGTGAAGCGCCATTTTAGTCAACGGGTTCAATGATTTATGATATTGTGTCTTATACATCATGCCGACCAGCTTAGGCTGGCTGCTAACTGTTTTGCGGTAAGCGGAAAGAATCCAAGGGGCGACCGTCGGGTTAAGAAATTTCCCCAGCTCGATGACTCGGCACTGGACATCCGGATTCAGCAGCTTTATTCCTTCGGCCAGAGCATAGGCTGCTCCTGTGTGGCCCGTACCGAAGCCTTCCGAAAACAGCAGTACTCTTTTCTTTCGCATAAGTTCACCTGCTACTTTCCTTTTCTATAGAGATGCTTTCCTTCTTCTAATTATACTAGGAAATCTATACTAT
Organism: Paenibacillus sp. FSL P2-0121; assembly: GCF_037975345.1. NCBI lineage: Bacteria > Bacillati > Bacillota > Bacilli > Caryophanales > Paenibacillaceae > Paenibacillus > Paenibacillus sp. FSL P2-0121. Next base: position 1,173,422 of record NZ_CP150245.1, read on the forward strand.
ACTCACATTATACAAGTAAGACGTAAATAGAAAGTTAAAACCCTGCAATAAATAAAAAAATAAAAGGTTCGCCCAAAGTATTGCAAACTAGAAAACAACATGATAAAGTAGTGAATGACCAATTGACCGGATTAGTAAAATGGTCAGAAGTCAGCGGGAACGATATTTTCTGGAGAAAGGAAGTGTGCACAGGTGGCAGTGGTGGATCGAAGACAGCAGGTGCTTCAGGCCGCAGCGAAATCTTTTTCATTATTTGGCTATAAGGCAACTACAATGGATCAGGTTGCTAAGATTGCAAATGTCGGTAAGGGAACCATCTACACCTTTTTTACAAACAAAGAGCAATTGTTTGACGAGATCCTGCGCGATATGATGATGGAAATGAAGACGATAGCTGAACGGGAGATCAGGCGAGACAGACCTTTCTTTGATAACTTGCATCGTGTGCTGGATGCTCTGCTTGAGTTTCGAAGTGAGCAGGAGCTATTCATAAAACTTTCCCAGGAGAATCGCGAATTCGGTACGCCGCAGGCTGGAGAAGGACTCGAGAAGATCGAGAACGTAGTTTTAGAATATTTAGAACGGGAGGTGCAACAAGCGCTCCAACAGGGAGAAATCAAACCTTGCGATCCCAAAATCGTCTCGGTAGTCATGTTCAGATTATATATTGTATTGACTGCTGAACTGAATAAAACACATACTCCCTTGGACAAGGAACAGATCAAGATGTATTTTCATTTGTTTCTCGCCGAAGGATTGGCACAGTAAGGGTTGATTCAGGATAGGGATGGCGTTCTCAGCATCACTCGATTCGCTTTCCCTTAACAATTCTCAAGATGATTAGGCATTGAAGAAGAGCCGCAAGGCATTTTTTTATACCCTGAATTGACCGAATGGGGAAAACAGTCACTTAGTGTTACGTAATATTTCGCAAACAAAGCATTTTAAAGAGAGCATAAGCTCATAAGGAGAGAACCAGAATGAAATCATTATCCGTATTTACCAAGGATCTTGGAGCAGCCCTTAGAAATCCGAAGGTGCTGATTCCGATGATTGCTATCCTATTTATTCCGGTGATGTACAGCGGATTCTTCCTGAAGGCATTCTGGGATCCGTATGGCAAGATGAATGAACTTCCGGTTGCTGTGGTCAACCAGGATGTCGGCGCTAATTATGAAGGCAAGCAACTACAAGCCGGTAATGATCTTATAGAAGAGTTGAAGGTAACCGACGGCTTCCAGTGGAACTTCGTTTCCCTTGAAGAAGCGGAAGCAGGAATGAAGGACAATACTTATTATATGTCGATCATTGTTCCGGAAGACTTTTCTGCTAAAGCTACTACTCTTATGGATGATGAACCACAGCCGGCAAAAATTATTTATGAGCCAAATGAAGGTTATAACTTCTTGGCTGGTCAGATCGGTGGTACGGCTGTAGCAGAAATTAAAAATAAAGTATCTGCTAAAGTAACAGAAGCTTATGTTGAGTCTGTATTCAATCAGATTACAGAAGTATCTGATGGATTGGGCGAAGCCGGAGATGGTGCTTCCAAGATCGCTGATGGCGCTGGTAAGCTAGATGACGGAGCCTTGAAGCTGAAAGATAATCTACTTGTACTGACAGATGGTACAGGTAAACTTCAAAATGGTGTAGAACCCCTTACACAAGGTGTGACTGATTTGAATGCAGGTGCTACGGCGCTTAAAACAGGATCAACCACGTTGGCAAGCGGATTGCAACAATTGTCTACTGCACATACGCAACTTCAAGACGGTGTTGCACAAAGTTCTGCCGGCAGTAAACAGCTTAGTGACGGCTTGAAACAAGCTGTAACAGGTGCTACACAGCTTCAGGCGGGAACACAGTCTGCTGTGGATGGTACTTCTAAACTACAAGCAGGAACACAATCTTTAGTTGATGGCAGCGCGAAGCTGGAAGCGGGCTTAACTTCTTCCGTAGATGGCAGCGCGAAACTGGAAGCGGGTTTGCAAGCTTCCGCCGCAGGCAGCACGAAGGTAACTGAGGGTGCTAAAGCGGTAGCTCAAGGATTGGAGCAATTGGCACAGGCTAGTCCTGAGCTGGCACAAAATCCAGCGGTACAGAAGCTGCTGGCAGCTAGTGCAGCCGTGGCACAAGGCAGTGAGCAACTGCAACAAAGCCAAGAGCAGCTGGCACAGGGTGCTACTGCACTCCACAGTGGGCAAGAGCAACTGGCACAAGGTGCAACTCAACTGCACTCGGGTTCACAGCAGGTAGCTGCTGGTGTAACTCAGTTGCATGATGGAGCAAAGCAATTAAATGCTGGTAGCACACAGCTGTTGACAGGACAACAAAAACTGGCACAAGGCGCATCTGCACTTGTAACTGGTGGCGATAAGCTGAATGCAGGAATGCAACAATTTGGTGCGAAGCTTAAAGAAGCTGCAGCTGGAGGCAGCAAGCTGGCTGAAGGCGGTAAAGCACTTGGTGATGGTACCTCAAAACTGCTTAGCGGTGTAGGTGAACTAGGTTCCGGTATCAGTGCGGTAGCAGATGGTTCGAAAAAACTGGCTGATGGCGCAGGCGAGCTGAAAGATGGTATGGATGATCTGAAATCTGGATCAACAGAACTGGCAACTAAGCTTGGCGATGCTGCTGAAAAAACAGGCAGTGTGAACAAAACAGATGCAATGATGGAAATGTTCGCACAACCAGTTGTGGTTGAGGATAAAGTTGTGAATCATGTTCCGAACTATGGTACAGGTTTTGCTCCTTACTTCCTATCCCTTGGATTGTTTGTAGGTGCTTTGATTTCAACAATTGTTATTCCAATGCGTGATTCGGCTGTCCTTGGTGCTAGCCGTATGAACCGTTTCATCAGCCGTACGCTTACCTTCACAATCATGAGCTTCATCCAGTCTATGCTGGCTGCTGTGGTTGTATTGTACGGACTTGGACTGGAAGTACAAAGTAAACCGCTATTCTTCGTATTTACATTCTTAACAAGCTTAGTTTACACATGGGTAGTTCAAGCGATTGTTACTTGGATGGATCAACCGGGACGTTTCGTTGTTATCGTTATTCTTATTTTCCAATTAACAACTAGTGCCGGAACATTCCCACTTGAATTGATCCCTGACTGGATGAAATTCTTTAATCCACTTCTTCCAATGACTTACACAGTTAGTGGTCTCAAAGCAGTAATTTCTACAGGTGACTTCAGTGCAATGTGGGGAGATGTAGGTATCCTGGCAATCTTTGGTCTTGGATTCCTTGCTCTTACCTTCGCTTACTTCATGACTCGTAGCCGTGAGAATGAAGTTGGAGTGAATAGTGAACAAGTTTTGACTGTATAAACTGATAAATTTTTTGAAAAAAAAGTATAAAAAAGCGTCTCCTCCGGGAGACGCTTTTTTTGATTTAAAATCATAAAAACCCTTTTTCTTGCAAACATATTAGAAGGAGTGAAAAATCTTGTAACGCTTTCATTGCATATGCACTTATGCGTTATTTATGTATAATTATGCAACATGAAGTTTTTTTAAACTTTTACTCGCTAAAGCTGTGATGCAAAAACAATTGTTAATCAGCATCATAAAAAAGTTTAAATTGCGCTGATGATACCTCGGTGATAAAATAATAGCACTAATCTGGATTGAATAATTATTAAGATTTTCATGTGAAAAATTTTCCTAACACATTGCATACTTTATAATAGAAAGGTTGCGTTCGATGAAACACACTGAACTGCCCGTAAAACAGGGCCTGTATGATCCCCAGTTCGAAAAAGATGCTTGCGGCATGGGATTTGTAGCTCATATTAAAGGCACACCATCTCACAATATCGTAAGTAATGCTTTGACAATGCTCTTTAATATGGAGCATCGGGGAGGCCAAGGTAGCGAACCCAACTCTGGTGACGGAGCAGGTATCATGCTTCAAATTCCGCACCGTTTCTTTGCAAGCGAAGCTCAGAAGCTAGGCTTTGCTTTGCCGGAACAAGGCCATTATGGCGTGGGCATGATCTTTTTATCTCATAACGATGAAGTTCGGGCGCATCATGAAGCTCTCTTAAGCAATATTATTGCTGAAGAAGGTCAAATAGTACTCGGCTATCGTGATGTGCCTACCTATGATGAAATGCTTGGCAAGACAGCGAAAGCTGCTAAGCCTTTTGTGCGTCAAGTATTTATCGGCCGCTCGGCTTCGGTCACGAATGAGTTGTCTTTTGAACGTAAGCTTTATGTAATCCGCAAACGTGCAGAGCTTGCCATTCGTTACGGTGGTGCAGAAGAGGATGAATCCTTCTATATTCCAAGCTTGTCGTGCCGTAAGATTGTATACAAAGGCATGCTGACTACAGAACAAGTCGGACAATTCTACCTGGATTTGCAGAACGAAGAGCTGGAATCAGCGATCGCGTTAGTTCACTCCCGTTTCAGCACGAACACCTTCCCAAGCTGGGAACGTGCGCATCCCTACCGCTTTATGATCCACAACGGTGAGATCAACACCTTGCGTGGTAATGTGAACTGGATGCATGCGCGCCAGTCATTGTTTAAGAGCGAAGTGTTTGGTGAAGATCTGAACAAGATCAAGCCTGTTATTAACCCGGATGGATCGGACACTGCAATGTTCGATAACACCTTTGAGTTTCTCTATTTGAGCGGACGCTCCCTGCCACAGGTAGCCATGATGATGGTTCCTGAACCATGGAGCAATCATGATAGTATGGATGCTGATAAAAAAGCATTTTATGAATACCACAGTACTCTAATGGAGCCATGGGACGGGCCTGCTGCAATGGGCTTTACCGATGGTATACAAATCGGCGCTATTCTGGACCGTAATGGCCTGCGTCCTGCTCGTTATTATGTAACGAAAGACGATATGATTATTTTATCCTCAGAAGCCGGTGTACTGGACATTCCAGCAGAGGACATCTTATATAAAGACCGCCTGAAACCTGGACGCATGCTGCTCGTGGATACGAAGGAAGGCCGCATTATCTCCGATGAGGAAGTTAAATCGGCTATCGCCTCTGAGAAGCCTTATCGCCAGTGGCTGGATGAGCATTTGATCAGTCTTGATGAGCTTCCGGATGCACCTGAACTGCCAAATCCTAAGCATGACAATGTACAACAGCTACAGCAGGCTTTCGGCTATACTTTTGAAGACTTGCGCAAGGTGCTTGAGCCAATGGCATCTACTGGTGCTGAAGCTGTCGGTTCCATGGGTTATGATGCTCCGCTCGCCGTATTTTCGGACCGCCCGCAACGTCTCTATAACTATTTCAAACAAATGTTTGCTCAGGTAACGAATCCACCCATCGATGCCATTCGTGAAGAGCTGGTTACATCCACAACGACTACGATTGGACCAGAGCGTAATTTGCTTAAACCGGAACCGGAAAGCTGCCGCCAGATCTCGCTGCAAACGCCAATTCTTTCGAACGAAGATTTTGCTAAGATTCGCCATGTTCGCCGTGCAGGCTTCAAATCGATGTCTATTCCAATTCTTTTCCCGGCTGAGCTTGGGGCAGAAGGATTACGCATCGCGCTTGAGCGCATGAACGAGGCTGCTGACCGTGTTATGGCTAAAGGGCATAACATTCTGATTCTGACTGACCGCGGTGTGGACAGTGAGAATGCTGCGATTCCAGCTCTGCTTGCGGTATCGAGTCTGCATCACCATTTGATCCGCCAAGGAACACGGACGAAGGTTAGTATTTTGCTGGAATCCGGTGAACCACGTGAAGTCCATCATTATGCGCTGCTGCTCGGTTATGGTGTGAGTGCAGTAAACCCTTATCTGGCTTTTGAAAGCTTGGATGACATGATCGGCCAAGGCTTATTGCGGGGAATCTCGCATGAAAAAGCAGTGAAGAACTATATTAAAGCTGCGACTAAGAGCGTAGTTAAGATTCTTTCCAAAATGGGAATTTCGACGATTCAATCTTACCGCGGTGCGCAGATTTTTGAAGCTGTGGGTCTGAACTCTGAGTTCGTGGATCGTTACTTTACTTGGACACCTTCCCGGATTGGCGGTATTGGCTTGGAGGAAGTGGCAACTGAGGCGCTTATCCATCATAACCGTGCTTTTACAGAAAAAGACGGAAATGATAAGGTGCTTGACTCCGGGGGCGATTATCAATGGCGTAATGATGGGGAAGAGCATCTATTCAATCCACAGACGATTCATCTGCTTCAGCACTCTGTGCGTAGCGGGAATTATGATATGTACAAGAAATATGCTGCCCTTGTTCAAGGAGAAAGCGAGAAGCAATTGACGCTTCGTTCCTTGTTGCAATTCAAGTCAGCCTATGAACCGATTCCACTGGAAGAAGTAGAATCTGCATCGTCCATTATGAAACGGTTTAAGACGGGTGCAATGTCCTTTGGTTCCATTAGTAAGGAAGCACATGAGACACTGGCCATTGCGATGAACCGTATCGGTGGTAAGAGTAATACGGGGGAAGGCGGCGAAGATCCAGCCCGCTATATTCCGGATAGCAATGGTGATTCACGTCGCAGTGCGATTAAACAAGTAGCTTCTGGACGTTTTGGTGTTACCTCGAACTACCTAGTTAACGCTGATGAGATCCAGATTAAAATGGCTCAGGGCGCTAAACCAGGGGAAGGTGGACAGCTTCCGGGACGTAAAGTTTATCCTTGGGTCGCTGAAGTACGTGGCTCAACAGCAGGTGTCGGTCTGATCTCACCTCCACCGCATCATGATATTTACTCTATCGAGGATTTGGCAGAGCTGATCTATGATCTGAAAAATGCAAATCCACGTGCAAACATTAATGTTAAGCTCGTATCGGAAGTTGGAGTGGGTACGATTGCTGCGGGTGTAGCCAAAGGGCGCGCTGATATTATCTTGGTTAGTGGCTATGATGGAGGTACAGGGGCATCGCCGATGAACTCCATTCGTCATGCGGGTCTTCCGTGGGAGCTTGGCTTGGCTGAAACCCATCAGACATTGATGCTCAACAATCTGCGTGACCGTGTAGTTCTGGAAACAGATGGTAAAATGCTAAGCGGCCGCGATTTGGCTGTAGCTGTATTGCTTGGGGCCGAAGAGTATGGTTTTGCCACTGCTCCGCTAGTATCTGTTGGCTGTATTATGATGCGTGTCTGCCAAATGGATACTTGTCCGGTTGGTGTAGCTACACAGAATCCGGATCTTCGTAAGAATTTTACCGGTGATCCGCAGCATGTAGTTAACTTTATGACCTTCGTGGCACAGGATCTACGTGAAATTATGGCAAGTCTCGGCTTCCGTACAATTGAAGAGATGGTAGGCCGTACCGATTGTCTAGACGCAACTCAGGCGTCGAAGCATTGGAAGAAGAAAGGCATAGATTTGAGCAGCCTGCTGCATACACCGGAATTACCGGAAGGAAGCACACGCTTCCGCAGTAAATACCAGAATCATGGTCTGGAAGAGACACTGGATGTTTCGCAGCTGCTCGACCTGGCAGCACCTGCACTGGAATCAGGTACGGCTGTTGAGGCATCACTGCCAATCACGAACGTTAATCGTGCCGTCGGAACTATCCTTGGCAGCGAGCTGACCCGCAAGTATGGGGCCGCAGGTTTGCCGGATGATACGATTCGGCTTCATTTCACCGGTTCTGCTGGTCAAAGCTTGGGTGCATTCGTGCCTAAGGGAATCACGCTTACGGTGGAAGGAGATTCCAATGACTATGTAGGTAAAGGATTGTCGGGTGGTAAGATTATTATCAAGCCATCTCCGAAAGCTACCTTTGCTGCTGAGGACAATATCATTATCGGAAATACTGCATTCTACGGTGCAACAGGTGGAGAAGCTTATATTAACGGTATCGCTGGTGAACGTTTTGCCGTCCGTAACTCCGGAGCGAAGGTTGTTGTAGAAGGCGTGGGTGACCACGGCTGTGAATACATGACTGGAGGCCGAGTGGTTGTCCTTGGTGAAACTGGCCGTAACTTTGCGGCAGGGATGTCAGGCGGTATCGCTTATGCCTACGACCCAGATAGAACCTTCATCGGCCGCTGCAATCTCGAAATGGTACTGCTCGAGAGAGTGGAAGAGTCTGAGGAGATCGAAGAGCTGCGTGAGCTGATTATCCGCCATACCGAGCTTACAGGTAGTGCGGCTGGCGCACGAGTACTGAATCAGTGGGCAGATAGCTTGCCGAACTTCGTTCGTGTCATTCCGAAGGATTACAAACGGATGATGGAGCAAATTCGCAAGGTAGAACAAACCGGATTGACCGGAGAAGCTGCGTTGATGGCTGCATTTGAAGCAAATATGCGCGAGCTTGCCCGTGTTGGCGGTTAAACTGTTGTACTTGAATGAAATAGGAACTAAATGAATAAGGGGACCTGACTCTTCCTAATACCGGAGAAGTCAGGTTCCTTTTTTAGCTGGCAGACTCTTATCCTCTAGTGATTTTCGGAAAAAAGGGTATATGTGGTAAACTAGGTTATAGATGAAAGGAAGTGAGACTATGTCGAATACAGAAATATTGATGGAGCCTGTTGCCCGCCTGCAGGGAGTCACCAAAAAAATCGGCTCGAAAACGCTGGTGAGCGATTTAACGCTGGACATCCCGCCTGGACAAATCTTCGGTTTTTTGGGACCCAACGGAGCAGGTAAGACTACTACAATACGGATGATGGTAGGATTGATTTCCATTAGTCGTGGAGACATCTTGATCTGTGGCCGTAGTATTAAAAACCATTTTGAAGAGGCTATCGCAAATATAGGGGCCATTGTAGAAAATCCAGAGATGTACAAGTTCCTCACCGGTTATCAGAATCTGCGCCAATATGCACGAATGGTGCCAGGGGTAACAAAGCAACGGATAGATGAGGTTGTCGAGCTAGTCGGACTAGGTCAAAGAATTCATGACAAAGTTAAGACCTATTCGCTAGGTATGCGTCAGAGGCTGGGAGTGGCTCAAGCACTGCTGCACAGACCCAAGCTGCTGATTCTAGATGAGCCAACCAACGGGCTGGACCCACAAGGGATACGCGAGCTCCGAGACTATTTACGCCGTTTATGTCAGGAAGAAGGAACAACTGTATTCGTCTCCAGCCATTTACTTTCCGAGATGGAGCTCATGTGTGACAGCGTTGCGATTATCCAAAATGGACGACTGGTGGATGTGAAGCAGCTGAAAGGGGTAGGCAATACTGTAATGCCTCTGGGAGAAACCTTGTTCGAGGTTGATAATGCTGAGGCTGCGTTAGCCCTCATTGGACGTGGAGTATTTAAGAGTGGGGGACTTGTGCTTGAGGCAGAGCGTGAGGAGATTGCAGAATTAAATGCCAAGCTAGTGGCAGGTGGGATTAAGGTGTATAACATCAGAACCCTTGCCCGTACGCTGGAGGATCAATTCTTAGAGGTTACAGGAGGTGAAGGAATTGGGTGAGTTTACAGCTCTCATACATAATGAGAATATCAAAATATACAGCCGTGTCCGCACATGGATTATGCTGCTTATTCTTGCAGTGATGAGCGTGCTGCTTCCTGCGCTTATTTATTTCACAAGCGAAGGCGATTCATCGCTTATGGGGCTTTGGGACAACTTTCAGATGACGGTGAGTATTGCGTTCTTCTTGAATACAATCTTTACCGTTGTAGTGGCTTCTGACTCCGTAGCGGGCGAATTTACCTGGGGAACCATTAAGCTGCTGCTGATTCGCCCGTGGAGTCGCTCCAAGATCCTGCTCTCGAAATATATTTCCATGGTGTTATTCAGTTTGCTTAGCACCGCAGTATTGATTGCTTTTGGGTTTGGTGCTTCGTTAATCTTCTCCTCATCTTCGGGAGATACGATGTCATCCATTACGGCTTGGAGTCCAGCGGAATATTCCTTCCTAGATCTCCTATGTCGTTACATTGAGCTTTTCCTGACTGCTGCTCTGGCTTTCATGGTATCTAGCGTATTCCGCGCAAGTGGGCTGGCTATTGGATTATCCTTATTTATTATGTTTGCCAAGAGTATTTTTACGGTTATTTTTAGTCCAGAACGGTTTGAATGGGCCCAATACTTGATCTTCACACATATGGATCTAAGAGGTTACCTATTGTCGGATACGGGTCCGGGGGGCTCAACACTTGGTTTCTCCATAGCTGTATTAGCGGTGTACTATATCCTATTCCTGGCCATTTCCTGGATTGTCTTCCGTAAAAGGGACGTTGCTTCATAGAAATAAGTCTAGCCGGCTTCAAGTGTTCCTTGAGCTTTGGAGGAGCGCTTGGCTGCCTTGTCCTTTTTCATATTACTTTTGGGCTCACCTGCTTTTTCAGAGGTGGGCTGTTCTTGCATGGCAATGGAGCCATTCAGGAGGCTGCCTTCCATAATGCTAAGTGCTCCTGCTGAAATATTGCCATGCAATTCTCCGGTTCCGGTCATAATGAGTCTGCGATCAGCCGTAACATCCCCGTATACTTTGCCGGCAATCACGATTTCTTCCGCTTTAATACTGGAGCGCACTGTTCCTTCTTCTCCTACAGTCACGACACCACTGCAAATAATCTCACCGCTAAAGGTACCCTCAATCCGCAGGTTTGTATCACATTGCACCTTACCCTCCAGTGTTCCTCCATGCCCAATTAGGGAATCGGTAGATTTAAAGGGGACACGCTGCTGCCGTTTGTTCCACATTTATAAATTCCTCCTATTTTGAAATTAAATGCAACCCTTTAGGGTTTGACATACGCCAAAGGGTTGACTGTTTTATTCTGCTTCACAACCTGAAAATGAAGATGAGGACCTGTGCTTCGGCCAGTGCTTCCAAGCAAGCCGATTTTCTGCCCTTTGCTAACCTTGTCTCCCGCAGATACGATCATTCCGTTCAAATGCATGTACCAGGTTTCCAATCCATTTGAATGCTTAATCACGATGTATTTTCCGCGTGCGCCCATTTGTTCCGCAGTAATAACCTCGCCATCTAAGGCAGCATATACAGGATCACCGATGTTCCCAGCAATATCGACACCGGAATGGAACGCAGACAAACCTTTGAATGGATCTGAGCGATAGCCGAAGCTTGAAGAAATGACTTTGGACTCGGTAGGCCAGAGCGGTACAGCGTTAAGTTTAGCCTTTTCTGCACGGGCCTTTTGAGCTTGCAGATTTGCCTGTACGTTATTCTCGTGCTCTGCCTGTGTGATCGTCTGTGTGATACTTTCCACCATTTCATCAAGCATCCCGTGAATCTCCTCAAAGTCATCCTTAGTTTCTTCCACCAAGCTCGTAGCGTCGTTCTGATACACCGCGATGTATTCTCCACCAACCTGCGGGGTGAGTGTTTTTGGAAGGGCTGCGGTGATGGCCCCAAAGCGGAAACTTATGGCGGATAGAGAAGTGGAAGATGAGTTCTCTTCTGTACTCTGCTTAAAGGAAGTCTCTTTAGGAACAGGAGAAGAAAGACGGTTCGATAAACCTAATGTTGAATTTGAAGTGGCCGATCCAGCTTTTGATTTTTCTGTTGCGGATTTCTCCGGTTGAGATTCATTCGTGTCTGTAGCGGCAGCAGCACCTTTGCTTTTGTTAATCAATGCTTGCAGCTCCTGTTCCAGTGCATTTACACTCTTCAGCTTGTCTTTAATGTTATCTGCCTCTTCCGAAAGTTCGCTGACCTGGCTACGAAGCTGTGTTAAATCTTTATCCTTGTCGGCGACCTTCATTTCCATGCGGAGATTGGTTAGCGATAGTGCGGCTGCCTCGGCTTCTAGCTGTGAGATGGACTGAGAGGCATGGAAATGCATAGAGGTGACCAGACTGGAGATAGACAGGGCTGCTGCTGCCGGTAAGGCGAACGCTAACGGTTTGGAGATGTGGAGCTGTTTGACTGGACGTCCGGCATCCCTTACGACAAGCAGCGTAATCCGTTTATGATCTGGCTGACTCTTCATGGCTTCTCCTTTCTGCGGCTTATGGCAGCCGCTTGCGATACCTGAGGCTAACGATTTTTCTTCCATTAGGCTCATCCGAATTGTCCTACTACTCTATGTATTCCATATCTTTCAGGAACATGACAACGGTTTGTTTGAATAAAGAAGGAGAGTTACGGCAAAACCTGTACTAGAGTCATCGCAGAGAGTCTATTGCATCTGTTTTTATTAATTGAGGGGGTAGAGAATTGAAGATTTTCGCGATAATTCTAATTCTTTTTATCATACAGATTGCATTGATTGTATTTCTGGAGTACCGACGCCCGCAAAGGGCTATAGCATGGTTGTTTATTTCCTTCTGTTGTCCACCGCTCGGTCTGGCATTCTATTATTTTCTAGGTCGTGACTACAGACAGAATAGAAAATTGAACAAAAGATGTACTTCACTCTTCCGGGAAATCCGTTCGTATGTCACTGGTAAGATTAAGGTAGTAAAACAAGCGTCGGATACTGGAAACGCTCAGTTTGAGAATAACGAGGGTTTATTGGTTTTGCTTGCAAAGCTCTCGGAAGGGCCTATTACAGGCCATAACAAAAGCAGAGTGCTGTCAACTGCAAGAGAAGCTTACGACGCTATGCTGGAAGCCATGGAAGAGGCAAAAGAACATATCCACATGCAATTTTATATTTATCGTGATGATGAGATCGGAGAACAGTTTCAGGACGTTATGATTCGAAAGGCGCGGCAGGGAGTAAAGGTGCGTTTGCTTTGTGATGGACTGGGCAGTCATCGATTAAGCCGTAGGTTTATTCGAACCCTGAGAAATGCCGGGGTGGAGTTCCACTTTTTTTTACCTCCGATTAGTTCTTTACTGGATCGTCGGTTTAATTTCCGCAATCATCGGAAGATCCTAGTGGTGGACGGATTGATTGGTTTTACGGGGGGAATGAATATCGGTGATGATTACTTAGGAAAGGACGCCAAGATGGGTTACTGGCGCGATACCCATCTGCGTTTAGAAGGAGATTCTGTTTATTATATTCAGTATGTCTTCCTGAAGGATTGGAGACTGGCCTCTGGTGAAGGTATGAGTCATCCTCGTTTGTTCCCTGAGCACTCTTGCAAGGAGCAAGAGGCCGTGCAGATTGTAGGAAGTGGACCGGATGCTGCGATCGATGCTTCTCAGGAGATGTATTTTGCCGCTTTTTGCTCTGCTAGGGAACGGATCTGGATTACTTCACCGTATTTTATTCCGGATCCTGCGATTTGTCGTGCTTTGAAGAGTGCAGTCCTTCGTGGAGTGGATGTTAGAATCATCATTCCGGCGAAGCCTGATAATAAGCTTGTTTATCATGCTTCTTTGTCTTATCTGGAGAATTTACAAGATGCAGGCGTGAAGTTCTATCGCTACACCAAAGGATTTATGCATGCCAAAGTCATGATAGTGGATGATCTGCTGGGTACGGTGGGAAGTGCGAATCTGGATATGCGCAGCTTCTATTCTAATTTCGAAATGACAGCGGTTTTGCTGCATCCTGAGACGATAGCAGAGCTAGTCGCGGGGTTTGAAAAGGATCAAAAGAACAGTGAATTCATTGATCCTGTAAAATTTAAGGAGAGAGGGAGAATTGTCAAACTCGGTGAAGGGCTATGTCAGTTGTTATCACCGCTGTTATGACCGGAAAGAGGACTAAATCTGAATTTTTCGAAGGATAGTACGTGTTCCATTCATTATTAGAGCATATTTTGTGATATAATAATTGTATAAGAAGAAATGTAAGAAAGTATAGATTGTAGTTATACTTCCGAATGTTTCAAAACTATACTGTTAAATTGTAGGGGGAGTTCTATGAATGTGAGTCCACAAATGTTTACCAAAGAGGAGCAGAACAAACTGCAGAAGACCGGTGCCCATAAAATGGCTAAGTTCGCGCAGCGTATGATCATGTTATCCGTAGGGGCCGCCATGATGGCTGTTGCACTTGAGATATTCCTAGTACCTAATCAAATGATTGATGGCGGGATTACCGGTATCTCCATTATTTTATCACATTTATTTGACATTCCTCTGGGTATATTATTGACACTGCTCAACCTTCCGTTCCTGTTAATCGGTTATAAGCAAATCGGTAAGACATTTGCCTTATCTACCTTATATGCGATTTTACTTATGTCTATCGGCACTTCAATGCTGCATCATGTAGAGGCCTTTACAGTTGAACCGATGCTTGCTGCCGTGTTTGGCGGTATCATTCTAGGTGTAGGTGTTGGATTGGTTGTACGTTTCGGGGGATCTCTAGACGGTACAGAAATTGTTGCGATTTTGGTAGCCAAGAAGCTTCCCTTCTCTGTAGGTGAAGTAGTTATGTTCTTCAACCTGTTCATCTTGTCCGGAGCTGGATTTGTGTTCGGTTGGAATAACGCGATGTTCTCCCTGATTGCTTATTATATTGCATTTAAGGTTATTGACATCACCCTTGAGGGTCTGGATCAATCGAAATCAGTATGGATTATCAGTGATAAATTCCGCGATATCGGGGAAGCTCTGACAGAGCGTCTTGGACGTGGTGTTACTTATTTAGATGGAGAAGGCGGATTTTCCGGTGAGAACAAGAAAGTGATCTTTGTAGTTATCACCCGTCTGGAAGAAGCTAAGCTTAAAACCATTGTTGAAGATTGGGATTCTGATGCATTCATCGCAATAGGTAACATCCATGATGTTAAAGGTGGCCGCTTCAAGAAGAAATCCATCCACTAGCGTAGCTCTTAAGTATCATTAACTGAAAGAAGGTATTTTTACGGATAAAAAAGCAATAAATACGGTGAACAAAGCTCGGCCTGCCGTATTCTTATATAGTATACCTTCTGTCCTTGAGTGGGACGCCAAATAAGCTCGTAGCATGTAGTTGATGCTGCGGGCTTATTGCTGTTTTTAGGGTCTTTTTTCTATGGGATTGCTCCTTTATGGGAGCTTAGCAATGAGCTGTTCAACGGGCTGTGGGGGCACTTTCTCTAAAAGATCTCCCATACGCAGAAGGCGTTCCTCGATATTGAGCAGATGAAAATTAGAGGGAGATACATTTTGCTGAACCTCCTCCCAGAGCAAGGGTGTAGAAACTGTAGCAAATGGTCTTGCGCGTGGTGTGTAAGGTGCAGCTAATGTTTTGCCGCTATAATGCTGAAGGTAGTCAAAATAAATTTTATCTCCGCGATTCTTTTTTAGACGTTCCAGGGTGAACAGGTTGGGATGCTTTTCGGTGACATAACGACCCACAAAATGCCCGATTTTCCGCAATCCATCAAAAGTAACGCCAGTCTCGATAGGGACGATGATTTGCACCCCGGTAGCACCGGAGGTTTTGGGTACAGAGGAGAGGCCGAGGGAGGTTAAGACCCCCCCAACGATCGCAGTTGCTTCCATGATACGAGGTTCGATTTCAAGTGACGGATCAAGATCAATCATCCACTCACAGGGCAGCTCGCTGCCTACATAATGCAGGGAAGGGTGGAATTCCAAAGCGGCGAGATTTCCCAGCCAAATCAGCTCAGGTAAACCTTGCAGCTTGATATAGTTAATATTCTCGTGCACAGCGGTTTGGACAAAGGCCGGAAGCGGATCAGGCGCATTTTTCTGATAAAAGGACATTCCAGAGATGCCGTGCGGATAACGAATGACGGTAAGCAGCCGGTCTCGGCAATAACGCAGCAGATAGGGAGAGAGTGCAGCGAGCTTTTGCAGATAAATCCGTTTGGTAATGCCACATTCGGGCCACAGCAGCTTCTCTGGGTTAGTGATGATGATTTCTTCTCCGTCTATGGTAATTGTACCTTTGATCGCTGCCGGCATCGGGGAAACTCCTTTCTGTGATAGGAATGAAGGTATTATGTGTCAGTCTGCTCCTTTTCATGAAAAAAATATTCCCAAAGTGTCCCTTTTGGATGATCATAAGACTTATAAGGATATACGTTAATGAGAAAGGGGAGTTTGCTGATTTTGGACGGGATCGAGCACACTGTTGTTCGGGTACAGTCAGGTGAGGTAGATTCCTATGCCTTGATCGTCGAGGCTTTTCAAAAGCCGATTTACCGCTATTGCTGTCGGCTGCTTGGGAGCCGTACTGAAGCGGAGGATGCAGTACAGGAAATTCTGGTAAAGGCATATCAGCATATAGGCACATACCGCCCTATCGCGAGCTTCTCTTCATGGCTATATAAAATTGCCTACCATCATTGCCTCAGTCTGATCCGCAAACGTCAAAGCCAAATAAAGTTTATGGCGCTTTTTCAACCAGATCCGCCTGCAGAAAGCCCGGAACAGTTGATGGACCGTTACATATTTAACGAACATCTGACTTTTGCCCTCGAGAAGCTGAAGACAGAGGAGCGAAACCTGTTAGTACTTAGAATCTTTGAGGAACAGAGCTTCCCGGAGATTGCGGAGATTCTGGATAAGAATACTGATGCTGTGAAGAAAAAATACAGGCGAACGATTACGAAGCTTGGCAAAATGCTGAATGCTCAGAAAGGGGGAACGGAATGGTGCGGCAACGAGGCTTTGTTGAAGAGAAAATGATCAAGAAAATGGATGCGGTAGGGAGCTGCCAAGAGCTGGATGTAAAAGCAGCTGTTATGAAGCGGGTAAGAGCAATTCATGAACAACAGAATAGGATTGACGGTGAAAGGACGAACATCGTTATCGAGCTGAAGCCGTTCCCAGAACCGGAAGATCCTATTATGCAGAAGCAAAAGGAGATGCCCCAACACCCGTCTAGGTTTAGAAAAAGAGTGCTCACAGGAGTCTCCGCGGCTGTATTGCTAGGGATTATCGGGTTGGGTGCTTTTCAGCTATCTGCTGATGGAGATTTATCGGAACAAGGTAGCCAGGTTACAATTGATATCTCAAAACCCCAAGGTGGTAATATTACACTAGTGAACAGCGGAGGGAAGGCTGTTGTGAAGACGGTGCATAATAATACGCCTGATCCGACAACCTCGCCTGCGATAGAGAAGTATCAGAGCTTATCTATGACTTATAAAGAGCAAGTGCTTGCTCGTTTAAACACTGGGGAAATGGCTGCTTATTATGTGAAGGCTGCTGAATTAAATAAGCTGGAGTTAGGGTTAGGCTATGGAAATCAATTGCAGTTTGCTTTTATTTCGCCGGTGTATTCGAAATATCAAGACTTCGTAAAAGAATTAAAAACGGTTGGCGATTTCTGGCCAGGGTTGCCTTCCTCGTTAGCTGATGGTTATGAATTCGAGCAAGGAACTTTTAATGCAGCTCCCCTATACAAGTCGCTAGACACAGAATATGAAGAAATCCTTGAACAATTTCAAAAAAAGGCTACAACCGATAAAACTGGACAAAACTTGTTTATGGAGAAGATAGCTGCAAATTCCATAGATAATGCTGAGGTTACCTACCACAACGGAGATCAAAGAATTACACTATCCTTAAGGCAGAGTGTTTTTAAGGGTTATACCATGCAAGTGTCTATCTTGGAAGGCCAGACTGCTGAAAAATGGTCTGTGACAGGTACAGGTAAAGAGGCAATATTTATCGCGGCGGGTACTGGAAAAGGGAAGAATGCTTGGTCTTCTCAGAATCGATTGTATTGGTATGATGAAGCCACCCAGATGGTTCTTTCTCTGAGCGACAAGCAGGAGAATAAACTGACTCGTGAGCAATGGCAAAAGATTGCCACCAGTTTTATTCACTAGCTACTGTTCTAACTGTACATTAGGAGAAGCTGTCTCGAAAGTAGTGAATTCTACTTGGGAGGCAGCTTTTTTATGGAATAGGGGAATAATGGATTTTACTGTGCCATGTGACGATATGCCACGCGTAGAGTTCTATGTTAATGGTTGGGGCGATGTGCTATGTATGATTTTCGTGCGGCTTGCAGTAGATGATTTGTGGAATTAGTGGTATATGTGACGGTGGACTATGGGCGATACGTTCTGTGTTTGTGCAATGTATAGAATGCTTTAAACTAATTAGGGAAAAACTCCCTGAAAATAGCCGCTATTTGCTCTAAATGAACGAAATCAGGGAATTCCTCCCTAATAATCAGGAGAATTGCTTTATTCGTTGCCGAATTGGCTGAATTTCAGGGAAGTTTTCCCTAATTATAGGTCCAATGAACAGAAATATCTGAGGTTTAGGGAGAAATTCCCCAATTGTTCTATAAGTACTTCACTTATTGCATCATTAGGAGCATCACTTGATGCGTCACTTGTAATGTTAAGAACAAAAAAGAGGCTGTACCAAGCAACTATTTCATGGCTTTTGGGACAGCCTCTTTTTTTGTGAGAAAATGTCCCTTTTTCTAATGTTGGATTGTTATAGAAGTGTAGTTAAAAAACAGGGGTGAAAATACATTTACCTTTTTGAAGGAGAGGATGTTAGAAATTGAAGCTCCATTATGATTTCAAAAAAACAGTTATCGCGTTCTCTGCAGCAATCTTGCTAGGAACAGGAGTGGCCGGGGGTGTGGATGTACCCGGCTTGTCTCTTACAATTGCGGCGGCATCAGGAGCGCAGGTTGCCTCACAAACCGATCAGAAGACCCAAAAGGAATTGCAGGCACTCGTAGCTGGAGTGAAGGAAGGTACGCTTTTGGCCTACTACGTACGGGATAAAGTCTCCAATCCACAGGATGCGATCAGCTTCTCTGGCAAAGGGTTTGTTTTTAAAGACTATAAATCCTTTGCTGCGAAGTTTAAAGCGCTAAAGGGTCCGTCTATTCCGCAGCCCGGAAATCTTCCTAAAGGCTTCACTCTGGCGAGAGCCATCATCTATCCACCGGCTGTAGCTAATGATTCAGAGCTGTATTTGCAACTAGAGCAGGAATTGAAGGCAGCAGCGGTTGCTGGTAATTCTAATAAACAGTTGTTTAGTAAAATCATCAGCTGGAACCAGACGAATTTGTCTATGCAACTGTATGCGAAAGGAAAAGCCAATTTTAGCATTGTAACTGGGTCGCCGCCATCCAAACTTCCGGAAGGAGCGGTACCTTTTGTAAGAGCTTCGGAATCTAAGAAAGAATTAACGGTCAACGGCAGAAAAGTAGTACTTACAACTGATTCCGCTAAAGACGCAAGCTTTAACACAAAGCTAGTATGGCTGGATAACTCAGGCACGATACAATATACCCTTTCAGACAATCGGGCCAGTACGCTGACGACAAATGAAATGCTGGCGGTAGCTAAAACCATGATCAAATAACCAAGGGGCTAAAGGAGGATATTATAATGATGATTAAGAAAAGCGCGGCGATTACAGCCTTAAGCTTATTAGTATTGATAAGTGCGGTGAGTGGAACAGCAGGCGCAGTGCCTGCGGGGAGTAATAATAAAAGTAAAGCTACCGCACCCGTTGACCAGAATACGCCCATATCTTCAACGATTGAAGCTTTGATTGCCAAAGAAAATACAGTTCCCTTACAAGCAGGCGAACTTAAGATCCTGTATGTAAATGATAAGAAATCTAATCCACATGAAACCTTGAGTATAAGCTATATGCCATATAGATTCAGTTCTATAAACGAAGCGGCGCAGAAGTTACTTTCATTAAGCGGGAAGTCACTCCTGATACCTACTTCTCTACCAGAGGATTATAAGTTACAGGATGTCGTTTTAAATCCAGTGATTCCAATGTTTTTTAGCTCAGAGTATAAAACCCTTAGGGATCAGTTAAAAGCTAAAGCC
This sequence comes from Paenibacillus sp. FSL P2-0121, assembly GCF_037975345.1. Taxonomy (NCBI): domain Bacteria; kingdom Bacillati; phylum Bacillota; class Bacilli; order Caryophanales; family Paenibacillaceae; genus Paenibacillus; species Paenibacillus sp. FSL P2-0121. The sequence continues at coordinate 1,193,007 of NZ_CP150245.1, forward strand.
CAAGCTGGTGGTAAAAAGGTGATTTCGCAAAGCTTGAAGTGGAGCAATACAGAAACCTCTATCACCTATCTACGAAATGGAGAGAGGTTGAATTTAAGATCTGCACCTGCATACACGCTACCGGAAGGGGTGACTTTGGCCCAGCTGCCTGGGGATCAGGATGAGAGCTTGACCATCAACGGGGTTGAGGCGATTTACACAGTTTTTGGGCCTCATCACGGTGATCTTAAAGTCCAGCTGGTATGGTCCAGTGCTGATGGAAGTGTCGATTATACACTTACGAGTACAAAAAATACTGCGCAGACAAAGGCAGAGCTTGAGGCCCTTGTAACAAGTTTTACAGCACAATAAGAAACGTCCTCCCATTTCAGATTGGGAGGACGTTCTTTTATCCTTTTTGCTCCATTGTGCATGCCTCCGGGGGAAGATTCACTTTAGCTTGAGTAACAGGCTGACGCAGAGTGCCCGAGGTGTTCCATTCCAGAAAATGAACTTTGAAGACGAGCTCCGGCTTTATCCAAAAAGCACCCTTACCTCGTTGTGGAACATCTGCAAAGGGCATCCGATCCAGCTTAAGGCGGTGTGCCTCCGCAGTTAAGTCGCGTTTATCCTGCACAGTCAATTTTCCCGGACCGGCATGTCCGATATAATGCAAATTTCCTTTATCATCATAAAGACCAAGAAGCAGTGCGTTGACGATACCGTCACGGAACGTCACACCCCCGGCTACAGCTGTAATATCAGAACTGATTTTGCGTTTCTGCCAACGTTTATCTTTTCCGCCCGGAGCATAAGTGCTGTTGATGTCCTTGCAGACGATTCCTTCCAAGCCCTGGTTCTGAGTGGCGGCGAACAGTTCTGTAGGATCGGTATAACTTGGCACAGCTTGAACATGGGGATGCGGCAGCAGAATGTCACTTAACAGCTGCTGCCGCAAGAATAATGGTTGATCCATCGTCGATTGGCCATTATAAAACAGAATATCAAATATCATATAAATGACAGGAACCTGATGCCTAACGACGGAAATCGTGGAACCATTTTTCAAACTGTCCCTCCGCATCACCTCATGAAATGAGGGTTTGCCGTCCTTGAGCGCGATAATCTCACCATCAAGAATCACGGAGTCAGCCTTGCAGTAAGCAGATACATCAATAAGTTCTGGATATTGCGTGGTACGGTAATTGCCACGTCTGTTAATAAGCTGAGTAGTGCTTCCATCGTAATAGGACAACATCCGTACGCCGTCCCATTTAATTTGTGCGATCCACTGGTCACCTGCTGGAAGCTGCCCAGCCAGTATAGGTTCAAAAGGAATAATGGGCTGAAGCTTCATCCGCAGAGCCTCCTAAGATACGGTTGTTTTGCTTTTCGTGCTGCGGCGTTTCGGTTTTGGCGTGATGACTGGAGTCGGCCCGGAGACCTCGTTTTGCTGCTCCGCAGGTTCCGCGGCGGTTGTTTTGGTCTTGGCTGTTTTTCTTTTGGCAGCAGGAGCCGCTTTAGTTTTGTTTTTTGTGTTGCCTGTTAATGAAGGACCAGGGTCTGAAGGAATATGCTGCACAGCTTGAATACTAGCCTGCAAGGCGGCCATTAGATCAATCACATTGCTTTCCTGTTTAGCAGGAGCGATATGAAATTCCTCGCCTGCAATTTTATGTGAGATCAGATCAAGCATACGCTGGCGATAATCATCGGTATATTTTGCCGGATCAAAAGGAGTGGATAGCTGTGAGATCAGCAGCTTAGCCATTTCCAGCTCTTTATCGTTCACTGTCCCTGCTTCGGGCAGACCAGGCACTTGCGAGATCGGCCGCACCTCATCAGGATAAAAAATGGTCTCAATCGCAAGGCAATCCTCAAGCACACGGATCGCTGCCAGACTGCTTTTTGAGCGGATTGAAATTTTGGCGATGCCAATTTTACCTGTCTGCTTCATGGCCTCCATAAGAAGTCGATAAGCATTTGATCCTGCCTGATCCGGGGATAAATAGTAGGTTTTTTGAAAATAAATAGGATCGATCTCCGTCAGGTCTACAAAGTCGAGAATGGAGATGCTTTTACTGGTCTCGTCGGATAGTTGATCCAATTCCTCTTTGTCGAAGAGCACAAACTTCCCTTTTTCATACTCATATCCTTTACCGATCTCTTCCCAAGCAACCTCTTTGTCACACACCGGGCATTTGCGTACATACGACAGCGGGCTGCCACACTCCTTATGGATATAACGCAGAGAAATGTCCTTGTCTTCCGTAGCGGAGAACATTTTAACCGGAACATGCACAAGCCCGAAGCTGATGGCTCCTTTCCAAACGGTATGCATGAGAAACACCTCCTGATCTAAGTTGATTTGCTTTGGGTTAGTATGAGGCAGGAAAGGCTTTTCTAGCCGGGTGCATTTTTTGAGAAGCTTGGGAAAAAATAAACTCGGACCTGTGAAGTTGAGGAGGAGAATCTAAGGTATGGAACCAAGAGATAACGAATGGAGCGATACGCTGAGCGAGCAGGATATTCCGGCCACAGTTGTGGATTGGGAGAGCATTATTGCGTCCACGGAGGCCAGTCAGGTTTCCGATTCGGAAAAGCTGGATGCGGAACGAACCCTCGAAGATACGTCACCCTTAGAATCGTAAACTTTAGGAAAGATAAAGGAGGAGAACAGTTGTGGACGTCAAACGGGCACAGGATATTTATGCTTCTAAAGAAACTGTAAGTGTACATTTGGATGGGGAGCCTGTATGGATTGAACATGTGGATGAAGAGAACGGAATGGCTACGGTACAAGTTGGCTCTCGACCAACCAATACGCACACTGTGGGTGTTGAACGACTCGAAGAGCAAGAGCACTAACAAAGGTCTACTTAGAGCGTACGTTAAAGCTGAATTATAGTTTTAAAAAAAGAGACTTTTTATGCTTAAGTTTGCGTAAAGGTCTCTTTTTGATTTGGAGCATAACTGACGTCAAGGTTGACGGTGTAAGATTTAAACCAATATATTGGATCAGGCAGGACAGTCCATTATTGTTGCGCTGTGTTCAGGAGTTATTGCCACAGTATTATTCTTTCAAGCTACAGATATGGTAAGGAGCAGCATGAGCGGATTAGCGGCAGTCGAAGCCACCCATTCTCGCAGCGTTCGGTATCGAAATTCAGCTTAAACACGCAAGTGAAGAAGAGGGCCGTACTTCCTTAGGCTTAAACAATGGGCAGGGACAGTTGTTGCGGTGGATGGACCATACCGATATAATTGAATGTAATGGTTTTCGACAGGTATATTTTAAAAGGTGGTAGTTGTAGTTGGACAAAACAGTCGAAACGGTGTTCACTTACCGTTCTTACAATCTGCAGGATACGGAGCAACTGGCAAGTGCAATAGCTGCTGCTTCAACGGCAGGCATGGTTATCGGTTTGGACGGTGATCTAGGCGCAGGAAAAACGGCCTTCTCGCAAGGTTATGCTCGCCATCTTGGAGTGAAAGGGATCGTAAACAGTCCTACTTTTACTATTATTAAAGAGTACGAAGGTCGTCTGCCGTTATATCACATGGATGTATATCGGATTTCACTTCAGGAAGCAGATGAGCTTGGATTGGATGAGTATTTCTATGGTCAGGGTGTTTGTTTGGTAGAATGGAGCAGTATTATTACGGAGTTAATGCCGCCGCGGCATATGCATATATACATGGAAACAGTTGGACCGGAGGAAAGAATCATTACGGTGACCGCAATCGGGGAGCCTTATGGTGAGCTTTGCCGGGAGCTGATCAAGAAGTGGGGTTAATAAAAATGACGAACGAGAATACAGAGCCGCGCAAGCGGCTTTTAGCGCTGGATACATCAACTGCCGTATTGGGGGTTGCAGTGACCGAGAATGGAGAATTATTGCATGAAATTAATGCTTCCGGTGAACGGAATCATTCGGTGCATTTGCTGCCGATTATAGAGCAGGCGCTGCAAGCTTCGGGAACAACCGTTGCTAATCTGGGCGGGATTGCGGTTGGTGTGGGCCCGGGATCTTATACGGGAACACGGATCGCGGTTACCGCTGCCAAAACACTGGCTTGGGCATGGAATGTCCCGGTAGTTGGTATTTCGAGCCTGCATGCTGTGGCATGGGGTGGGTATGAAACAGCCCTTAAGAATAAGACGACAGCAGAGTCAGGACAAGCCACTGCGAACAGTGGCTACGGTCCAGACTGGATCATTCCACTGATGGATGCGCGTCGGGGACAGGTCTACACAGGATTATTCGCAGCGGATGGGAATAGTTCTCTTAGCCGCCTTGAACCAGATGCCATCCGGTTGATGGCCGACTGGGTGGAGTACTTGGCAGAACGTTTACAACAGGCTTCAGCTGAAGGAACTAAACCAGCTATTCTATGGTTTGTTGGAGAAACCGCTGTACATGGCAGCGAAGAATCACTACATCCGCTGGCGGAACTCGGCACTTCTGTAGCTATTCCATATGAGCTGGAGGGCCGCTGGACAGGCTTCCTTGGTGAAGCCCGGCTGCAAGTAGAGAATGATGATATTCATAGCTTGATCCCTAACTATACTCAGATTTCGGAAGCGGAGGCCAATCTGCGGTTAAGTAGTAAAGGAGGCTTAAAACGATGACGGAAGTGGAATCATTGAGAGCACAAGAGGCTGACCTTGTTTTTCGTCTGATGAAGCTGGAGGATATTCCGGACATTCTTATTATTGAGCGCGAAGCCTTTACCATGCCGTGGACGGAGGAAGCTTTCCGGAATGAGCTGACGCATAATCATTTTGCTAAATACATGGTCATGGAACTGGCAGGTCATATAATTGGCTATGCTGGAATGTGGGCTATCGTGGATGAGGCGCATGTGACGAATATTGCCTTACTCGAAGCTTATCGTGGACGTAAATGGGGGGAGCGCCTGTTGGAGGAGTTAATGAATACTGCCTCTTACGTAGGCATGAAATCCATTACGCTTGAGGTGCGGGTATCCAATGAGGTAGCTCAGAATTTATATCGTAAAAAAGGCTTTCGTTCTGCCGGTACGCGCAAAGGATATTATTCCGATAATCGCGAGGATGCACTCATTATGTGGGCGGATCTACCGGAGTATAAGGAGCATGGCTATTTGGAAGGAAGCGTGGACTTGAAATGAAGACAGAAACGGGCGCAGCTCAACCTGTACTAATACTTGCTATAGAGACCAGTTGTGATGAAACCTCGGTGGCCGTGGTCAAAAACGGATCAGAAGTGTTATCCAACATCATCTCGAGTCAAATAGAGACACATCGTGCTTTTGGGGGTGTGGTGCCAGAAGTGGCTTCCCGTAAACATGTGGAGGTAATTACGCTCGTAATCGAGGAAGCGCTCGCCAAGGCAGGCGTTACACCCGAACAATTGACTGCGGTAGCGGTGACTCAAGGCCCGGGTTTGGTGGGAGCTTTACTGGTCGGGGTAGTAGCGGCTAAAAGCCTTGCTCTTGCATGGGGCAAGCCGTTAATTGGCACGCATCATATTGCAGGCCACATCTATGCTAACCGCCTGGTTGCAGAGCTGCAGTATCCATGTATGACACTAGTGGTGTCAGGTGGACATACTGAACTGGTTCATATGGAGCGTGAGGGTGAATTTCGAATTATCGGCCGTACGCGTGATGATGCTGTAGGTGAGGCCTATGATAAAGTGGCTCGGGCGCTAGGGTTCCCTTATCCCGGCGGACCCCATGTAGATCGCCTGGCACGCGAAGCAACGGAAGTTGTTGCATTGCCGCGGGTATGGCTGGAGCCGAACTCTTATGATTTCAGCTTCAGCGGTCTAAAATCGGCGGTGCTGAATGTGGTGAATCAGAGCAAAATGAAAGGTCTTGAACCCAATGTCGCAGGCATCGCCCGGGGGTTCCAAGAATCCGTAGTAGAAGTGCTGGTGGAAAAGGCGGTACGCGCCGTTAAAGCCACTAACTCCAGACAGTTATTGCTCTGTGGGGGGGTCGCTGCTAATGGCGGACTTCGCTCGGCATTAATTTCGCGCTGTGAAACGGAGGGCATTGAACTTATTATTCCTCCACCGGTATATTGCACGGATAATGCGGCGATGATTGGAGCGGCTGCATACGTGAAGTGGCAGCATGACGGAGGAATACCGCTGGATATGGTTGCTGACCCTGGCTTCTCACTGGAACAATGGTCTGTATCTGCCTATTGACATCATTTGGAGCTAACGAGTATAATCAGTTCAATTAAACAAGACAAACGCGATGAGCGGAAGTAGTAAGGATACTCTGGGATAAGAGAACTGCGGGTGGGTGCAACGCAGTCGAAGGAGTCCTGAACTCGTCTGGGAGCGGAGCGGTGGAACATTACTGGCAATTGTCGCCGGAACGTTTGTACACCGTTTACGGGTAACCTCCGTAATAGGGTGGTCTAGTACCTAACATACTGGACCGTAGAGTGGATGTTCAATTGGAATCGGCAGGAACTTAGCTGATACAGAGCATCAACAAGAGTGGTACCGCGAAGGTTAACAGCCTGTCGTCTCTTGAATGAGATGGCAGGCTTTTTTGTATGGATTTAGAGTGGTGAATAATTTATATAATACACGCTAAGAACGGGAGTAGTAGAGTTTGACGGTGAACAGAGAGCTGCGGGTTGGTGCGACGCAGTCACCGGATTTCTTGAAGCTCGCCCGGGAGCGGAGCGGCGGAACAAGAGTACGCTGCCTACGGCTGTCCTCGTTATCGGACCTTTCCGGATTTAAGCTGGCACGCCAGCTTGAACCGGGAAGAAGAGCTGGACGCAGCTTTAAGGCTTGTTATTAAGACAGCCGATGCGTCAAAAAGAGTGGTACCGCGGAGGGGTAACCCGCCGTCTCTTTATTAGAGACGGCGGGTTTTTGCGTTCTTGTAGAAGAAGTCCGGGGAATGGACTCATCGCTACATAAGACGCCAAAAGTGAACACTCTGCACATTGTGCAGAGATTCATTTGTTTCAGCTGCCGGCAGCAGTGGGTGGGAAATGAGCAGAACCGCAAGTCGACGTGTGGTTCTGCGCCGAAGCATAGGATAGAGATAAGGCATCCAATTACATGAAAACAAAACTAGGAGGAATTCAGATGATTATTCCAGTTAAGAAACGTATTCAAATTTTCGATACGACCCTGCGTGACGGTGAGCAGGCCCCTGGGGCTAGTCTGACTCCTGAACAAAAAATATTACTGGCCTATAAGCTCGCTGATCTGGGTGTTGATGTAATGGAGCCGGGGTTCCCGGTATCGAGTCCTGGAGATTTTGCAGCGGTGCAGACGATTTCGCGCAAGGTGCGCAACGTGGAGATTTGTGGTTTCGCGCGGGCCGTAAAAGGAGACATCGATGCTGCAGTCCGGGCGACTCAAGATGCTGAACGTCGGCGGATTCACTTGTTCATTTCCTCTTCTGATATTCATTTGCAGCATCAACTGCGTATGAGCAGAGCTGAAGTCGTAGCTAAAGCGCGCGAGATGACGGCTTATGCGCGACAATTCTGTGATGTAGTTGAATTCACGGCCATGGACGCTGCGCGGACAGGGATTGATGATCTGATTGAAATGGTTGAAGCAGTTATAGAGGAAGGGGCCTCCATTATTAACCTGCCGGATACAGTAGGATACGCATTGCCACATGAATATGGCGAGATGTTCCGGAGAGTGCGGCAGGGAGCAAGAGGCGGCGGCAAGGTCAGCTATAGTGCCCACTGTCACAATGACTTGGGGCTGGCTGTAGCTAACAGTCTGGCAGCGATTGATGGAGGGGCGACTCAGATAGAAGTCACCGTGAATGGTGTAGGCGAGCGCACAGGGAACTGCGCACTGGAAGAGCTTGTTATGGCGCTCGAAACCCGCGGCGATGCAATCGGTGCAGAAACAGGCATCGTGCTCGATAAACTGTATGATACTTCACGGCTGATTAGTGGAGCGATGCATTTTCCAATCGCCTATAACAAGCCGGTCGTCGGAAGAAATGCCTTCCAGCATGAATCCGGGATTCATCAGGATGGCCTGCTCAAGGATCGTAGTACCTATGAGATTATGGATCCCGAACGGCTGGGCATCCCCCGCAGCATGATCATTCTGGGCAAACATTCTGGCAGACATGCGCTGAAGGATCGGGCTGCGAAGTATGGAATAACGCTGGAGCCTGCGGAGCTGGATGCACTTTATGAGTCCTTTAAAGAGACCGCTGACCGTCAAAAGGTCGTCAGTGATGACCAGCTGCTGCAAATGGTAAGCAGTACAACTGGACAACAAGCTCAGGTCTATGAGCTGGGTGAGGTTCAGGTATTGGCGGGCAGTGCCCAGCGCCGTGTAGCTGCAGTTACGGTACGCCATCTGCAGACTGGCCGGGAAACGTCACATACCAGCACTGGTGAAGGTCCGCTTGAAGCGATTATCGCCGCTATTGGGCAAGGGATTGCTGAGGAGATAGACTTTGCAGGACTCGAGCTTCATTCGCTTGGAAGCGGAGAGAATGCGCAAGCAGAAGCAGCGGTGATGGTGGAGTGGGAGGGCCTTAAATTCAGAGGCACGGCCACTCACCAAGATATAATTATGGCGGCAGGCATCGCTTATATCGCAGCCTGTAATGCTGCCCTGCTCTCTACACAGATTGTCTAAAATACGACGTGCCCGCTGTCAGTTTAGGAGATAGCGGGTTCTTTTTTAGCATAAAATCAGTCTTGTAAAATGGGGTTACGTCTTTTGTCAAGTTGTGGACAACGTTATCCACATATTCTGCCTGAGTTGTGTAAAAAGTGCGTAAAATCAGCAATAACGGCTTTTTTCAAAATGCTCTAATAAACAATTTTGTTGGCAATGAAACACTGTGAGAATTGTGGATAATGTGGATAGATCCGTGGATAATAATTCCTTTTCCTTGAAAATACCGATTTAACGCATAAAAAAGACCCCGAAGGGTCTTTTGAAGTAGGGAGTTATACACGGAACCTGTGTATAGAGCTGTGGATAACTATTTATGAACAAATCTAGAACGATGAAAAAATATTTATAAGGAGGATTTACATTATTCGTCAGCAAGGATTTCCCATTCGCTAAAGAAATCTGTCAGCTGAGATTTTTTGTTCTTCAGGTCCTCTTCATAACCTTGAAGTGCTAAATAATCCTGATAAACTTCAGGTTTAGTCATTTCGTGCTCTATAAATACGATTGATTCTTCAAGTGAGGCGATGTTCTCCTCAAGCTCTGCGATACGCCGTTTGCGGTTACGCTCTTCACGCTTAGCCTGCTTGTCTGCTTCAAAAGAGGTTACAGCGCTTTTTTCAGGTACAGCAGCGTCCTTATTGACGTTTTTAGTAGCTAGTTCAGCGGCATCTTTTGCAATCTCTTCTAATTCTCGTTTCTTCTCGACATAGTCATCGTAGTTACCGAGGTATTGGTCGATCCCTTCGGGATGCAGCTCCAGTACCCGTTCCGCCATTTTGTTCAAAAAATAACGGTCATGGGAGATGAACAGCAGGGTGCCTTCGAAATCAATTAAAGCAGATTCCAGAACTTCACGGCTGACCAGATCCAAATGGTTGGTAGGTTCATCGAGAATTAGCATATTTGCACCGCGGAGCATTAGTTTAGATAACGAAACCCGAGCTTTTTCGCCGCCGCTGAGTGCGGAAATCTTCTTAAGAACATCCTCTCCGCTAAAAAGGAAATTACCAAGGATCGTACGAATTCTGGCTTCCTCGATCATTGGATATTCACTCCACAGTTCTTCCATAACCGTATTTTGTGGATTAAGGCGGGTCTGTTCCTGATCATAATAAGCAATTTTTACTTTAGTGCCCCAATTCACCGTTCCAGCAGAAGGCTCACGGGTTCCGGTCATACACTGCAGCAGTGTGGATTTACCGATACCATTGGGACCGATCAGGGCAGTAGTCTCCCCACGACGAAGCTCAAAAGAAGCGTCCTTGAATAAAGGTGAACCTTCATTAAAGGCAACCGCAACATTGCGCACTTGAAGCACCTCTTTTCCAGACATGAAGTCTGGCTCAAAGGAGAAGCTAGCCTTCTTCAGATCGCCCATTGGACGATCTAGACGATCCATCTTCTCAAGCGCTTTGCGTCTGCTCTGCGCACGTTTTGTGGTGGAAGCCCGGACAATATTTTTCTGAACGAAATCCTCCATTCGAGAAATTTCATCCTGTTGCTTCTCATATTGCTTCATCCGTGCTTCATATTCGGCAGCCTTCAAATCTACATAACGACTGTAGTTACCCGTATAACGCCGGGACTGGTGCCGCTCGATCTCTACAATAGTGGTCACGAGACGGTCTAGGAAATAACGGTCATGGGATACAACCAGAATCCCGCCAGCATAGCTGCGGAGGTAATCCTCCAGCCACGTTAACGTTTCGATATCCAGATGGTTAGTAGGCTCATCCAGCATCAGAAGATCTGGAGCCTGAAGCAAAATACGGGCCAGCGCGAGCCGGGTCTTTTGGCCTCCACTAAGGGTAGAAATGGGTGTATCTGGTGGGAAATCACTGAAGCCCATGCCGTGTAGGACACTGCGAATCCGTGTATTCATTTCATAGCCGCCGTGGTCCTTGAACCAATCCGAGCGCCGCGCATATCGTTCAAGCAGTTCTTCGTACCGCTTGGGGTCTTCCGCGAGCTTAGGATCAGCAATACTTACTTCTAACTCTCTCAGCTCAGTTTCGGCTTCGATCAGCGGAGCGAAGACCGCCATCATTTCTTCATGAATGGTTTTGTCAGATTGCAGTCCGCTATTCTGAGCTAAATATCCGATTGTTGTTTCTTTTGATTTATGAATTTGACCGCTGTCATAAGACATCTCACCGGCCAGAATTTGTAGAAAAGTTGATTTGCCGGCACCATTCACACCCACTAGCCCGACACGTTCCTTTTCATTTACCTGTAGGCTTATGCCATCCAGTACGTTCTGTATACCATATGATTTAGTAATTCCTGTCGCTTGAAGAAGCATAACGATGAAACCTCCACCCTTGCATATTTCGCCTTGGTATTTATCCCTCAGCCGTATGAACAACTTATTCTATAGTTACTATATGATTAAAAAGCCTTATAAATCAAGGGCTTGTGGTTATCGGTTCTTTGATTGGGGACAGATTGGGGACATTTATTTGGTCTGAAAAATATCATCAAACATATCTGCTGCAGCGTGATCAGCCTTTTGGAATACATGACCATAGGTATTCATGGTGATCTTGATGTCGGAATGACCTAAACGTTCTGATATTACTTTAGCGTGCACACCTTTATTAATAAGCAGGGAAGCGCTTGTGTGTCTTAATTCGTGAAATTTAATTCTTCTCAATCCAGCCTTATTCCTGAAATTTATCCATCTTCCTGAAATGTAGACTGGGCCATATGGCGCCCCTGTAGATGTATTGAAGACAAACTGTCTATCACCATCTTTCCATCCTTTCCACAATGATCCCAATTTAGCTCTATCGATTGAGGATTGTTTGAAGACTTCCTTCAACAAGTCCACAACTAATTTAGGTATCGATATTTTCCTGTTTCCATCATCTGTTTTAGTATCGGTTATCTGAAGACCATTCTGTTTAGTATAAATCATCTGCTGTTCAACTTGAATAACACCAGTTTTCAGGTCGATATGTTTCCGTTCCAAACCGCTTATTTCACCCTCGCGAAGACCAGTTGTAGTTGCTAGAATAACAATGGTTTTGAAAACAAGAGGCTCTCTTTCTAGTGATTGGAATAGAGTTATAGCTTCCTCTTCATTGTAACAGTCGGCCTTTTTCTTTTTAAGCTTAGGATATTTCAATCCAGCCATAGGAGAAACCTTTATAACATTCCAAGTTACCGCTAAATCAAAAATTCCCTTTAAAAGCTTATGAAGTGATATTAAAGTTGATTGTGAATAGGCTTCCTTTTTCCCAGCTTTCCTTTTCTCTAAATCTTGAATATCGTTGAAATACTGGAGAACATGAAGCGTCTTGATATCACATAACTTCATGTGACCGATATATGGAAGGATGAGGGTCAGCAAGTAATCGTGCAAACTTTCTGTCTTTGGAGCAAACCTCCCTTTTGAATATTTGTTTTTCCACTCCACAACAAAAGCAGATAGAACCATTTTTTCTGGTGTGATATAGGCCCCAGACTCAACCTCAGTCTTAAACTGATACCATTCTGCCTCAAGCCATTCTTTTTGTTTCTTCGGAGTAAGTCCTTCTGGCAATTTAACAGTCTTGCGCTCTCTACCGCGTTCCTGGTTAATTCCGGCTTGAGTCTCTACGGTAAGTCGATACGAGTTTTTGCCACGGTGTTCGTATGACGGCATGGATTCAACCTCCTAACTAAATCTTTGCATTAAAAGTCGATCCTTTTCCATGAGCATTTCAATATCTCGCATTTGTAATACAAACTTTCTTTTAGATAGACCGTGCTTAAATAAGAGTTGGTGGAGCTGCAGCGTGACTTTACCATCAAAACAAATAACATCTCCTTGGCTAACTGTGACTCCACCAAAACCCTCTAATTCGTCCTGCTCGATCTCTGGCAATCTCTCACTTATTGGCAATTCAATTTCGCGATAATCAATAAGAGTTTTTTCATCAACAGAAACGATCATTTGTGTAGGACCATCGTATGAACCAGAATCATCATAATAGACAAAAAAACGAATGCCTTTTTCTTCTGCCATATTGTCACTCACCTCCCTTCTAGCATTTTCAGATAAAGATCTTGTAAACTCCCATTCATATTTTCTTCTCAGGATTTGGTCGTATCTTTTTTTAGCGAGCGAACGTTCAACAGAGAATACATATGAAAGTTGATCAATAGCTTGATTCAAATTTCCTGATAAGGTAATTTTATCTATCATAAAAAATGGCATTAGGGCATATAAGGCAAATTGATCAGAATCTTCTTCTTGGTATCTAACGAAATCTTCCGGTAGTGTTACTTGATTTCCGGCATGTCTGAGGATATGACAGAGTTCATGTAGAAAATAATAACGCTGCTGAGAACGCGAAAGACGATCATCTAGAGCCATATAACGATTGCCCGTTTCGGTTTCGTGTCCTCTACTTTTTATAGGAGCAGACAAAATAGGGATGCTCAGTTTTGTGGATAGATTTTCTATAGTTATATCCTCTGGATCGTTGATGTCATTATCTATGTATAGTTCTTCCACAAACTCTTCCATATGTGTTTTTTTGTAATGTTTAAACATGATATTCCTCCTGAATAAGAATGTATGTTCGCATATATGGATGTGACGAGCCGGCCATGGGTAGATACCTAATGGCTGGCCCGTCCTAATTTATTGGTCTTTGGATTTCTTCTTGTCTTCCTCTTGTTTGATGAAGCGCCAGAATACAAGCAGCTCCTTTTTTCGTTCTTCTGGAGCTTCTAGATAATCTTTAAAGAACAAGCCGTGTTCAGGGTTGTTGATAAAAGATTCAAACTCCGCGATTTCGGCCGCCTCCGGTCCATCCTTGCTAATTCCATCTTCTTCATTTACCAAATTTTCAAGTTCTTCTACTGTGATACCAAGGCCTTTTGTTACTTTCAATACATTATCTATGGCTGCTCCGCCAACTCCGCGGGTAAGCATAGTCTGAAGAGTGGTAGGGGGAAGGCCGATTCGTTCAGCGAAGGCGCGTTTACTATAGCCCTTTTCTTCGATTAATCGAGATAAAATTTTGGCTCTCTCCACTTTTTCCCAAACCTCCATTTATATTTGTACGATATTGCGTATATAAGTACATATTACACTATGAATATGGCAAAGTAAATATGATTTGAACGATATTAAGTTTATTTTTGGAATTACATGCTTGACCTTGAACGTGATTACGTATATCATTCAAATCAAGACGAACGTAATTACGTTCAAAAAAAGGGGTGTGAAGATGCTTTATACGAACCTCAGTGTAGAAATGGAAAAGAGAGGAGTTACGATTTCAACTATATCCCGAGCGTTAAACATGAGGAGAAGTACAGTCAGCGACAAGCTTCACGGAAACTTCAGAATTTATTATGACGAAGCAAAAAAAATCAAAAATGAATTTTTCTCTGATTGTGATATGGAATATCTTTTCTCAACAGAAGAAGTGATTGAACACGATACAGGAAAGGAGAACTCATTTTGAATAATCAACAGAATCAAGCATTAGACGAAATTCGCCAGCAAGTCTCTGATATCGTTGCCGTCACCGTTGATCAGAAGCGCTTAACTGTTCCAGAAGCTGCTCGTTACCTCGGGATGTCTGAGGATACTATTCGGACACTTGCACGCGAAAAAAAGATTCCGCATTATCGAAGCGGCAAGGAAGGCTCCAAGAACGCACGCATTCTATTTCGTTTCCAAACGCTGGATAAGTGGATTGAACAGCAGGAGAGGGCGAACTGCAAGGGCTGGGAATAAAGAGGAATGGAGGTGGATTGTGAAACGACAAAACACGAGAGAAGCTTTAAAAGCTGTTTTGAGAAATTGTCTGGATCGTGGTTGTACATATACACAACTACAAAGCTTCATAGATCGAGCCCGACTATACAATATTGATCATTCTGATATGTTAGCACTCATAGATGACTTAGAAGTAAAGTATATAACTTCTTTAGGTGAAGGTAAGGAGGTTTAGTTACGTGACAGTAATCATTTGCAGTACAGTCAGATGCCCTTATCCCAATTGCGGTCATACAGGTGATGTAATCACAGTAAATCATTGTCGCACTGCTCATGGAATGGAGCGCAAAGAACTTTTTGGGAGATTCGGTAAACCGCAAAGTATCGGTTACGATCCTCAAGCCGCAAACAAGAATCTAGAAGGACACACGCCAGTACAACGGCTAAACATTGGATACCCTAGCGACTCCATTAACGCGAAGGATAGAAGATCAGCTAGGAGTAAAGGGAGGTAGCGATTCATGCATAAACAAATTGTTCAGGCTCCAGTTACAATTAACAGCCGAGAAGTAGCAGTAATGACGGACGTCAGACACAGTGATTTGCTTAGAAGTATCTCAGGATATATTCAAGTTTTAGAAAACGCAGAATTTCGTTCTCAGGATTTCTTCATTCCGAGCATTTACAAGGTGGAGGGCAACAACAAGAATTATGATTGTTTTGAACTTACTCGTAAAGGCTGTGACATGGTTGCCAATAAAATGACTGGCGAAAAAGGAATACTCTTCACAGCTGCATATGTTACCAAGTTCGAAGCTATGGAAGAGAAGAACAAGAATCTATTCGCTGGGGCTAGTAAAGAATTACAAGCAATTCTAATGCTGGATATTCGAACTAAAGAAATGGAAGATCGCGTAGAGCATTTAGAAAACCGCACCACGATTGACTACGGGCAGCAACGAATACTAAAAAAGGCAGGGAACAAACGAGTTTTAGAAATCGTAGGCGGAAAGAAATCAGCAGCCTATAAGGATAGCAGCCTTCGAACACAAGTTTATTCGGCACTTTGGAACGAATTTACAGAGTTTTTTGGGATTAACTCGTATAACAACACATTCATTAAGGATTACGATCGTGCGCTTCAATACGTTCCGCTTTGGAATCCACCAAATAACCTAATGAGACAGATTGAACAAGAAAACGGTCAAATGCTGTTTTGAATTTATCAAGAAAAGGAGGGATCTTATGGACAAGCATATAGTTGCTGCAGATCTTCGCGAAGAGGTTGTGTTTTGGAAAACAGTTGAAGATGATGCGTTGTTACGGGGTAGAGAAATTGATTTCAATATCTATCTATTTGCTGCTCGATATCGGAGGGAATGTCAGGATAAGTTGCTGAAAGTCTGGGATGAAATTGCAATAGATGAGTTTCGAAATAACCGATCAAATGAAAAACAGCCCACCGGGGTAGGAGCCGGAGAGCTAGTCACGTGCAAAACAAATTTAATTAAGGTCAGTCTATCAGCATTTGGAGGAAAAAGCAATGCAAGCTAAAGATTGGAATTTACCTATGGTAGATGTAACTGGTCGGAAATATGAGGTTACAATCCAATCTGTAAGTTTATTGAATGCAGTTTTATCAATGCATTATCGGCAACCATATGCTGATCCCGTCATTGATGGGATGGGGTTCACAGATCAAGAGCGTGCTGTAATAGATCATTCTAAATATGTAAAAGACATGCGTGAAGAGTCTCTAAACCTTGCTTTAAAAACAATGAATCAAGCGTATTGGCAGAGGAGCCAAGAAAAAAGCAGGAGATTATATTTAGAGCTACAGATATCTCAGGGGGAGATTTCAAAACACTGGTACAATAACGATTTTCGATGCGGAGGTTGTGAAACTATTATACCTGCAAAACAGAGTCATCTATGGTCTCTCGGAGGTCATTTCTGTAACTATCATTGCCTTGGTAACAAATTAATAAAAGATCGAGCTGAGTCAAATGGACATTGATATCAAGCAGTATATCAAGGAAATCAAGTCACTACGCGCCCAAGCTGACCAGTACGATGGGAATGCACCGGGTGCGGACATTACGAAGATTGAACTACTGACTAAAGCACACATGCTCATGGGACGCGTAGCAGCCGTGAGAGAGGGAGAGTATTGGCGGATCTATGCACTTCGGAAATCCACCTATGCTCGCGCCAAGTTGGAACCAGGACCCGGAGATAAGGAAACACGCGCTGAAATAGCTGTAGAGCAATTGAGGATGTTAGAAGCTGAAGCTATGGAAGAAAGAAAGATGTGGAAAAACGAACATGAATCTTTGCTGCAACAACTATTTGAACTACACCTGAAGGCTAACCGTGAGAATAGGACTCTAGGAGGTGGACTTTAATGGCAAAAACAAAGAAATTCGATCCAGTAGAGCGTAAAAAACTTCGCAAAGATTTGAATGAGTTATACCGTAGTCAAGCTAATCATATACGCCTTAAGGGTAAAGCATCTTTAGTAATAAAGGCAGAGATTGAGAAAAAACGTAAACGTCTAAAGATCGTGGATAGAAAGTCAGTAGGTCTTGATTATGAAGATAAGCCAATTGAGCCAGTAAAACCACGTGGTCCACGTAACCAAAGACGTTTGAAAAACTCCTGGTATTGTTCACGACCTGAATGCCAAAACACTATTGCAGAAGATCAGGAAAAAATCATGTTTAAGAGACGGCATTACTGCAGCATTAAGTGTGCTACGGAGGATGGCGGATTCACTTCGATAACAATAGAAGCCAAGTAATAAAGTAAGTAGGTGGTGAAATGGACGGCTGGATCAAACTTCATCGCAAGATTATAGAGAGCACCATTTGGGATAAGCCGCCACTGTATCTGAAGGTCTGGATGTATTTGCTTATCTCAGCACAACATGCTCAATATAAGGGGCTTAAACGAGGGCAAATCAGTACCTCTATACCCGATATTATCGAAGCTTGTAAATGGCATGTAGGAGCCCGAGTAGAACGACCGACGAAGGACCAAGTTTATCAGGTTTTGAGCTTTCTACGAAAACCCGATGGAGGGGGTCACGAAAGCGACACGGAAGCAACGATGATTGCAACGACGAAAGCAACGCACGGAATGCTTATAGAAGTGCTTAACTACAGTGTTTATCAAGACTCTGGTGAGGACGAAAGCAACGACGAAGGCAATGGCGAAACGGACACGAAGCCTGCTCGAGAGCAACGGCAACCCAACAATATAAACAAGAATGTAAAGAATGACAAGAATGTAAAGAATGACAAGAATGAACAAGAAAAAGAATTAAAAAAATCTTCCTCTCAGAAAAACGCTAAACGCGTTTATTCCGAGGATGACCGAGTTTATAAACTGGCTAAACGATTTCATGAATTGGCCTATGAGAATGCCCTCCAACTTGGGACAAGCCATTTAATCAAAGAGCCTAACTTTCAGAACTGGGCTGACACATTCAGATTGATACTTGAAAGAGATAAGATCCCAGAGGTTGAGTTAGGCGAGGTTATCAAGTACGGTCTGAACGAAAAATTTTACCGGACAATCATTTTTAGTCCAACTAATTTGAGAGAACATTATCCGAAAATACTAACCCATATGAGAGCACAACAGACAAAACGAAATAGCAGTACACCGAGTGGAAAGCCAAAGCTCGAAATAACAACAAATGCTGGTGCTGAATCGGTTAGTTCTGAAGAATACGAACTGGCAATGCAACGGGCAAGGGAGATGAAGGCTGCGAGAGAACGAGAACAGAAGGAGGCGAAATATCGATGAACTTTCTTAATTGGCGAACTGACGCTGAACTTTTGCAGATCATAAACGATGAATCACTTGACTATGACATTCGGATCCACGCTACTAAAGAACTCATAGCTAGAGAAAAAATAAAAAAACTTATAATGCTGCTCGTCGATCGCAAACGTGAAAAGGTGTGGTGACAATGACTCCCGCTGAAAGACGAGAAAAATACTTGCTAAATGAATTTGATAGAATCTTTGAATCCTTGGAATACCGCCTGTTTGAACATCTAACAGCAGCTGATCATATCGTTGCTAAAATTATCTCAGAGGCATCAACTGCAGGTGTTGGGTTATCAACTAGTCAAAAAGTTGTACGGGCCAAGATTGAAGATATGATTGACCAAATAGCCGAGAAACGTGAATTAGAATCTCCGACAAGAGGGAGGAAAGAATTGAAATGACACATTACGAGGTAGGTAAGAAATATAAGAAAATCGTAACCGTTGCAAAAATGTACGAGGATCTGCCAAGCGTACTTGTGATCGATGACAAGCGATATGTTTTCGATCCGCCGCGTCCAGACGGAAAAGGGGGGCTAAAAGATGGTAGGACAAGGAAACCGCGGGGCGGCGTTCGAAAATCTGATTAATTACACAAATGAATCATATGAGCATCGGGGAGTAGCGGTTATCAATAAACGATCAACCCCAGTAAAGGTAACAAGAAGTAAAGGAACTAAGGTACTCGCAGGATTCTTTGAAGCTAAATCTACTGTTGATTATGATGGCATCTATCGTGGACGAGCTATCTTTTTCGAAGCAAAGTCTATTCAGGAGTTAGATAGATTTGATTTAAAGAACGTTGCCGATCATCAATATGAACACTTGGATAAGTGTCATAAGTTCGGCGCTCTATGCTTCGTGCTAGTCGAGTTTAGAAAACAACGTAAAACATACCTTTTACCCTTCACAGCATTACGTGCATACAAGGTTGAGGCTTCCAGGGGTGGGCGGAAAAGCATGACGTTTGATAACTTTGAGATTGACGCGTTCGAAGTTAGGACAGGCCGTGTACCTCTTGATTATCTAGCTGCAGTTGATAGAGTCTGGTTCACAGAAGGTAAGATGCATGCCTGATAAAAACGGGTGGTTAACCCGTGACGAAGCCGCTGCATGTGGTAAACCACTTTTTATCACAGGTGGTCCCGGATGGCGTCCTGAACGTCCTAAAGGCTGGGCGATCCTTCCCAAATACCGATGTGTGGAACTTAAGGCTCATGTGGAAGCTACAGAACAACCCATTGCTTATCTTCATGTTCGAAACGCAATACCACCTTATAGCTACGCTCCATTATATGTCCGGGCTAGAGATCAGATTAACGTTGGCGATTTAACACCAGCCGAACTTGCAGAAGCGGAGAGAGGATCATGATTCTGGTATGTCTCCAGTGTGGATCAGATATGAAAGAAATTACTCCGGATCAATATCGTTGTACTGAATGTGAGTGGGAGGCAGAGCAATTATCTATAGGACAATCTACTAAACATAATCATAGAGAGATGAGGTGTAGCATGGCAGAAGAAACCCCTCATAAAACTTTCTGGAAGCCGAAAAAACAAGTGAAACCCAAGAAGACTAGTAGCTTAGGTCAGCGTAAGAAGGAGAAGAAAGAGGTATCTCCTTTGAAACAAAAGATATTCGTAGATCATAAACCTGGTAAAAGTTCAAAACAGCGTTGTGAGTTCCCAGCGTCAGTAATTAAGGAATTGATTGCAGAGGCTGACGGTAAATGTTCACATTGTAAAACTGCTCCAGATACAACAACACACCATGTCATGCCGCGAGGGCGCAAGGGTAGGGGAGTCAAGACAAATGGGTTACGTCTTTGTGGGTTGTGTCATGACATTATCCAAACGGATGAAGAGCTCTTACAATACTGGATTTCAGTATTTTGGAATAAGTACGGGGATTACTTTTGGTTCGATGAACAAGATTGGGATGAATACAATCACAAGCTAAATAAGCAGATGGAACTAGAGAAGGTAAAAGAAGAACGATTGCAGCAGATTGAACCTATAGCGGATCTAATTGCAACGGCAGCCGGTAGGGATCTTCGAGTAAAGGAAATTAGGTTGTTGGAATCCTTAGAAACTAAGGACTTAAATACCTTTACTGCAATGTTTACTGATGCTCTTAATGGCTATGCGGCACAGGGTTCCTATCATCCAAATGACCGATTTGAAGATTAGTAAATTCTTATAACAACGGATAATAGTTTATTTAGAGAGGGAGTTGAAGATGGAATTCATTTCGAAAAAGCAGCAAGCAATCATCAACTTTATTGATAAATTCTCATTTGAATTTCAATATCCGCCCAGTATTCGAGAAATTGCAGCAGCCATGGGCCACCAGTCAATATCGACAACTCACGGTTTTATTGAACGCTTAGATAAGAAAAAACTCCTATCCTGGAGGAGAAATCAACCAAGAACCATAGTACTTACAAGAAAAGGGATGGATCAGGTAACTAAACAAGTCCAAAAAGGAGAGATAAACGAAATGGCAAAACAACCAAAGCTCAAGAAATCCGGACTAAAGCCAGAAGATAAAGTAATCATGCATTCATGCTACGAAGCTCGGAAGGAAAAATACAAGGATAAGGTTTGGACAGTGAAATCGGAACCATGGGACTTGTGCGGATCAGAGGTAGTGTTGCTGGAAGGTTTTAACGGTGGTTTTGCGACTGAATATCTGAAGAAGGTAGAGGGTTAACCACACCCTCCAACCTCGAAAAGATTTTGTTGCCACTAATTAAGATCAACATATGAGACTTACGATGAAATTCGAAACTGAATATCCCCACATGTGTTGGCAAGTAATGATATACCAAACTATATTCCGAACAAATCGACGATTTAATAGATGGTATAAAACTACAAACACAAAACTTCTTAATACTTTCTTGATTTTTTTAAAAATAGTAATCACTCCTCTCAATTTTTTGAAATCTCTTATTGTAGGTTTTGAGAGATTCAAAAAATGCCATTAAGAGAGAGGTTCTATCGTTTGATGATGTTCGAGCTTTAGTGAGCAAAAGAGAGGAAGCGAATATATGAAATCTATAACAATAATCCAACCTTGGGCTACGCTGATTGCTCTTAGGGAAAAGCGGTTTGAAACGCGTAGCTGGGCAACAAAACATCGAGGCGAGCTAGCGATCCATGCAGGCAAGAAGATCGACAAGGACGCTTGTGAGGTACCAGAGATTAAAGCGGCGCTGGCACGGCACGGATACACAGCTAATATCCTCCCAACGGGGGCAGTAGTGGCAACAGCTACAATGGTATTCCCTCACGAAGTCGAGGAGGACAAAGACTGTATAGCCGTACTCTCAAATGACGAAATCGTGCAGGGAGACGAGATTTGGTTCGGTGATTTTTCTAAAGGACGCTTTGCCTGGGAGTTGGCGAACGTTCAGCGCCTGCCAGATCCAATCCTTGCCAAGGGGCAGCAGGGGCTTTGGAACTGGGAAGGAGTGCAGCCATGAGTGAATCAGGAAAATTTTCCTTACCCAGCATGACACCAGAACGGATAGAAGAGATCAAACTCAAGAAAGGCGATCGCGTTGTAATGCATACCTGTATTGAGCCGGAAACACAAAACGGCCGGATTTGGACCTGTAGCAGCGACCAGTTTACCCGTGGATCAGGTGTACTCGCTCAGGATTCGGTATTTCTCGAAGGATACAGCGGATCATTTTCTCCTGAGTTTCTCCAGAAGGTAATTCTGCCGACCGAGGATGAAAGGGTATTGGCTGCTCTAGAAGAGTCACAACAAAACGCCGAAGTTGAGAAAAAGCTAAATGATACGCTTCACGGCACAAATAAGGATTTGCGAAAAAGGTAATAGAGGCACAGCAGACCATAGCTCGGCAACAGGAAAGAGAACGATCCATCATATACGAAGTATCAGAAATCCACAAAGAAGCTGCCGCAGGGAATAGTGGCAGTCTGGAGAGCGCAGACACAGCACTCAATCGGATAATGCTGCTCAGCTCAAACCTATTAGCCCTAGGAAATAAGGAAGGGAGCGACAAGGCACCGCAAAGCACTAGGGAAGGCGGGGAATGTACCTGTGTAGACTGCGGTAGCTTAAATAGTAGTACTTGGGTATGCAAGCAATGCCAAGATAAACGAGATCAGCGGTACAGGGAGGGTAAGACATGACACAGATAAAGGATAAGACAATCATTTGCCCCCGAGAGAGGGTAGAGGCGGCATATATCACGCTACAGGGGGAATGACACCATGGACTATAAACAAAAAAGTTTCATAGCGACTGGACAAATTCTAAAAGCGTACACCGACGAAACAAGACCAGGACCGTGGGTGGTGGCTTGGAGTGGAGGTAAAGACAGCTCAGTCACTTTATCGGAATTATTCAAATCACTACTGTTATTAAAAAATAGTAAACCCGAATCGCTGACTCGAGAGATTTACCTTACCACTGCACAGACCCATCTTGATTTTGTCACAGACCCACTCAAACAGAGTGAACTTATAAAGATTAAGAAGCTGATTGACCATCATAAACTGCCCGTGAAAATAGTTGAAGTATCGGCTCCGATCGAAAAGAGCTTCATGTATCTGGTACTAGGCCGTGGATATCCATTGCCCAAAAGCCGAATGAACCGCTGGTGTACAGAGCGCCTGAAGATTGAACCATCCCACAAAGAACACAAGGCAATTAAACCAGCACTCACTGTTACCGGGGTCCGGTTAAGCGAGTCGGCAGAACGTCGGAACAATATCGAGAACAGACAGGTGTCAGAATTCTTCAGTGAAAATGAATTCATGCCGATCGTCAACTTCACTTTGGATGATGTTTGGAGTTATCTGGTGCGCGAGGGCATGGCCTGGGGAGATGCAGAGGCGTTGGGTCAACTATACAAAGAGGCTACTGGGGAATGTGGATTAAGGCAACGCAAGGCGGGGTCTGGAGAGAAAAACGATGATCCATGTGGCGCGCGTACTGGTTGTATCATCTGCCCAGTGGTAACCATCGATAAGAGCAGCCAAGAGTTTGCAAAGCACAATCCATGGTTACAGTCCTATGTCGGACTGAGAAACCTCATGATTCAGATGTACAAAGATCCCCGTAATAAGGCTGGGCGTAAGCGAGATGGAACGGTGTTGGAGTACGGTCATGGCACATTTACAGTAAAAGCGCGGATGCGACTGTATGAGGCAGTGAGACAAGCGGAACAAGAGAACGAAGAATTGGCTCGGATGCATGGTGTGGAACCGCAGAAACTCATTTACTCCAAGGAATTAGACGAATTGATTCACCGACAGTGGGAGGAGGACTTGCGGGAATGTCCGTGGGTCGAGGATGCAGCTGAGGTTGGTAGATTTTACGAAACCAAGATCAAAGGGCTCCAGGTGGGTTATCAACTAGTTTGGAACTATCTATACGACACATCAGAACCAATAGAACAAATAAAAAAACCTGACTTATGTCAGGTTAATGACTAGATATTCTTGTGTCTAAAGTATCCTACTGTGCAAACAACAGTTGTTAGTCCAAACAAAATAGTACGTGGAACGATATTTAGAGATGTTATCGACACGAAGCATGTTACAGCAGATAGCCAAATTATCAGATATGTACTTTGGTTTCTGGTCATATTAAGACGCCCTTCCAATAAGTGAGATAAATTCAATATATACCATAGTAATGGGGGTTACAACAGATACAACGCATTCTATTTTTAGGGAGTAGGAGTATCCCTCCTCTCCCAAATGTTATCTAACTAACGAAGGAGTGAAATTATATGGATCTTTATAGATTAAGTTTTAATACGGCAAGTAAAAATGCAGATGAAATTAAAGCTAATTATGACCCGTCTCCTCCATCAACGGAAATCTTAGAGAAGATGGCTGAATCATTCCGCAATTTGAACGGAACTGAAGTTATTGGTGCTGTTTGGTCATACAGTCCCCATAGTTACAGTCTATATGCATGGGATGATAACGATGATGAAAAATTCAAGGAGCTTATTTACTGGATAGAGCAGGATGATTTTTTCGGAAGTTATATTGATGATCGCAAACGATTTGACGCTGATTGGAAAAACGGTGAGTACGAGCCAGCCGCTGCATTACACTTCGATAAAGCCGACTTTATAGTTATCGAGAGAATAGAGAAGAATTAATTAAAATTAGAAAGATTCAGGGACAGAGAGGGTTAATAGCCCTCCTCTCCCACAAGGAGGATATAAACATGCCTAAAAGAGTTTATCTATCAGACGCTGATATTGAAGCATTTGGACTCATGAAATCGTGTTTTGATGCTGACTATGGCAACACAGGAGATTATACGAAAGAAGAAGCTGAATCTGTGCGAAAACTCGCTTCAATAGTTTCAGGGGAGGAAGCCCAATGACACAAAGGGACTGGCAAAAGGATATGGAGAGAGTCAAGATTTTCGAGCATGCCAAAATGTTCTGTAACAATCCATTTCCTCCATCCATTGAATATGAACCAACGGAGGTAACTTTGGGGTATTGGCTCCAAGAAGCCAAGATGCTGAGAGACACTATTGAAATGGCAATGAACGAATATCACCTATGGCAGAGTGGAGATACCGCAGCTCCGATGATGTACGGCATTCTTCAAGAGGCTATGTCCACCCTTTACCCAGATACCCCAGCACCCACATCAGAGATTACCGCAAGACCAATAGACGAATGGAATGAAGACTTGGGAGATGTACTTTGGTGGACATTCCCGGTTAACGAACCGCCATACTGTGGGTCACCGTTGGACATGGATTGGCCCGATTATCATACGCACTGGACACCAATCGTGATTCCGGCAGCCCCAGCACCCAAGGAGGGAGAATAGATCATGAATAGAGTCCCGGTTATGGTAATGAGAAACAAGGAGAATGCAGAAAGGTATCTTGCTGCAAGTGTTGATGTTGGAGATTGGGAAGATGAAAACTTGGACGTTACTTTGGATGATATACAGAACGCTTACATGATTATCCGCAAAGATAATTTCGCTCCGACTATTGAAGATTTTGAAGAACATAAAAAATGGCATGTCGCACTGAAACAATTGCTCATAGAAAAATTTGGACCAGATCCGTTTATAACATTGGACTTCGAAGCCGTATGCGAACATTACGAACCAGTAAACATTGAAATTACACAGGAGCAATTTCAGTACGCACAAGAACTAATGGAGTGACTGAACTTATAAGGGGGCTGAGACACACATGTTTGGACTACAGCTGGAGGATGGTACCAAAATATGCGGACTGTGCTATAAACTGAATTTGGAAGATGTGATCCTGATTGATGCTCAAAACAAGTGGTTCAAGGTCACAAGGATAGCTGGTCGGATTGCATACTGCATGCGTTGGTTTGATGAACGGACAATTTAGGGGGCTGAGACCCCAATCAAAGGAGACGATACACCGTGATCAGAGAGCCTAAATATAGGGGCTATAGTATAGAAAATAAGTCGTGGCATTATGGTTTTGGTTGGTGTTTAGATGGACTAACGGATGAATGCAAACAGCGTGAAAACATTGAGGATTATGCGGTTCTTTACACAGAAAGCTCTCCAGTTAAATGCGATTTAAAGTCAATGGGTGAGTACACCGGATTAAAAGACAAGAACGGACGGGAGATATACAAAGGGGATGTCCTAGATGGAAGTTGGATTAATCCAATGTCTCAAGAAAAAGTGATACGACATTATAAAGTCACCTTTGACAAAGGGAAATACAATGCAGAACTTATCGGTCATCATCCATACGGTTCCACCATGCTTTACTTTGAGAACGAAAATGCTGAAGTAATTGGAACTATATACGAGAATCCAGATCTAATAGAGGTATAAGGGGGAGAAGAGGATGAGGTATAAGGACACTCAAAATGCATTGAGAGCCGGCCATAAGCAGTTTGTCTTTACTGCAAGCCCGGGCTTACCTGTAGATGTACTGGCGTGGGGACCGACCTGGGTTAGATTTAAGGATGCATACAACAAGTATCCAATCAGCACAAACATGAAGATGTTTTCTATGATGGTGGAAGGTATTTATATAGAAAAAAGCCCTGACGCATCAGGGCAATAGCAGCTTTTATCCTCGACCAAATTATACCACAAAGGGGAATGAGGATGAACATCGCAAATAGTAAGGCTCCTGTAGTAAAGGTAACGGACTTAGGTCCAGCAACTGCCCTAAACTATCAACTCTCCCTCAAAGGCGCGGAGCGAGCATATAGGAAGGCTGACGCTGATGATAAAAAGGTCATCTCCGGAATGAAATCTGATTGTGAGTTTGTAATAGAATGGTTAAGCACCGGTAGACGCCCAGGAAACAAGCGGGGGATTGAACGTAGAGCAGCTTATCAACTTGAAAAATTAGTAGACCCATTACGTATGCAGGCTTACGTTAGTAACTCAAAAGCAGGAAGCCCGAGCAACTTAACTGATTGGGAAAGATTTCAGATCGAAAGTGCTTTATCACGACTAAGTGAAAGGGAAAGAGAGTGTTATGTATTAGCGTACGGAGAGTGTTTTTCTTTTCAGGAAATCAGTCAAATGTTAGGAGTTGCAAAGGGAACAGTTGCGGAGTATGTCGAACGAGCCCAAAAGAAAATATCCGAAGAATTGTCAAATAATCTATTCCTTTTGTATTAAGCTACACTATAATTGGTAGATATTATATATTGAATGGTGGGATATTGAATTGACTGTTACAGAAGCAGTTTATAGTGTGAAATTAGTAGAGAGTAATGACATTAATTTTATTGATTGGGTACAAGCTAGTGGTACAATTCTCGCTGTCATAATTTCTCTGTCGGCTTGGTGGATCTCTAGACAATCATTGCATGCACCTTATAGAACTTTTTTGATACCTGTTGATCTACAACTGTCAGATCATGACCAAGGCGTTATAATTAAAAATATTGGACCGTCTACAGCATATGAAGTTTTCTTTAATGGACGAGTAACTCCTTATGGGTCTTCTGGAAGGAATGTGAATGAAAAGCAAATCGATTCTGGTAATGAAAAAGTGTTTATTTTAAAGGATAACGAAATATTAGAAAATATCTTTGTGATTGAGTATAGATCTTTGAGTGGGAAGAGGTACAAAGATATATGGGAAGCGTACGGTGGGCCGGAAGCAGGAATTCTATTTAGAAAACCTGATCCTTGGAAGTACTTCAAAGCTGCTTTGAAAATTGTATTGAATGAAGCAATTAGATATCTAATTCGTTAATTTGTCTTACGATTGCCACCTATATATAGGAGGAACCTATTAACAAAGGTTTCTTAATAGTAACTGTATGTCGTTATTGGGTCCAAATCCCATTATTGCGGTATATGGATTGCTCATACGGTATGTCGTTACTTTCCATGGTGGGGATAGCGACATACTGTATTATTTTTTTGCAGGTAAATCCTTCCTAATGTCGAAATATGGAATAGACAGACAGGAGGTGATAATTTGATCGAGACTAAATTGTTCTCTGAATATAATGAAAAAACTATTGAAAGACAGATTAATGATTTTCTAAAAGCGCAAAATCTTAGTAGAAGCGAACTGATCGACATAAAGCTTAGTACGTCGAGTACAAATAATTCTGATCATGGTGAGCTTTTCACAGCGTTGATTATCTATGAAAATTAGGAATGAAATTGCACCCTGAGTGGGTGCTTTTTTATGCCTTAAATACGGGGGTGGTGATAATGTAACCTGACTGAGATAGCAATATTAGCTAAGCAGGAATTAAACCACAAAAAGAAAGCCCGGCTTATTCACCGGGCTTCTCCTTCTTAGTGTGATACGCTTTAGCTGCTTCCTTCCGCTCTATAAGATCAGAACGGAAGAAAAGGCGTTCATTCTTGGTTTCTTTAACCGGTTTGAGCTTTCCGTTTTTCACGAATCCGTGAATGTTCTGCCGTGTAGACTCCAGTATCTCCATTGCTTCCGATACGCCGCAGATTTCGCGTGCGATCCATTCAGCCAGTTCTTCCTTACTTTTGAAGGTGTACATTACTTAACTACCTCCACGAATTGAAGAAGAGTAAGAACTAAGGCGATGATACTGAGAATGAAAGCTGGATATACTAGTTTATTTGAGATTTTTTTACCCATAAATCAATTCTCCTTTACTTTAAAATAGTGCTATAATCAAGAGAAGAAAGGCGTTCGGCATTTTCGTTATTCCCTTGGATCAAAGCCCCTTTCGGGGCTTTGACTTCTGGGTCGGTTCAGTGGATGAACTTAGCGATAATGTTTAGAATGGCTGTGATTAAAGTGATGATGACGGTCACCGCTTTAATCGTTTCCAGCCGTTCCTCAGAACGTCTTTCTTTTCTTGTTTTCATTGTTTCACCCCCTCTCTCTTATATACTTATTATACCATGATACTTTACAGATGTAAAGTATCTATTGCGATAAGTCCAATCTTTTATAGTTTGGGCTTTTTGTGTTTTCGTCATATAAAATAATTTTGAAGAAACATAAGAAGGTTGAGCTTCCTGAGTTGCAATGCGAAATAAACATAACGGCGGGGGTGGTGAAAATGTAATGCCAAGAGCACGCGATCCAAATCGTGACCGCGCACTAGAAATATGGCGTGAACACGGTGGGGAAATAACAAACAGGCAGATAGCCGAGCAACTGGACATTGACGAAAAGAAGGTAGCCGTCTGGAAGCAGCGTGATAAATGGAGTGTTGTACAACAATCATCAAATAATGTTGTACAACAGCCAAAAGAAAAGAAAAGTGTTGTACAACAAAAGAAACCGAAGATCAACAAGCAGAAAAAAGAAGTGGCTCGAGGCGATCCGTCAGAAGTAGAAGGTGAGCTAACTGACAAGCAAAGAATGTTTGTCCTTGAATATATGCGAGACTTCAACGCAACTAGAGCGGCATTAGCTGCCGGTTATTCAAAGAGAGCTGCTTATTCCATAGGATGGGAAAACCTGAGAAAACCTGAAATTCAGGCGGAAATCACAAGATTGAAGGATCAGATGGTTGGTGAGCTCGGGTTGAGCGTTCATCGGGTTATAGCCGAGTATCTTAAAATTGCATTTGCTGATACTTCTGATTATGTGGAATTCGGGTCCCAAGAAGAAACAGTTATGAGTGAACACGGTCCAGTGTTAGATAACGAAGGTGATCCAATTACGAGACCTGTAAGCTATATGCGCTTTAAATCCTCAGAAGAGGTAGACGGAACGTTAGTGAGCGAGGTAAAGCAGGGACGTGAAGGTCTTAGTATCAAGTTTTATGACAAGCTCAAGGCACTGGATAAGCTGGAGAAGTACTTGGGCTATATGGACGAAGAAACTAAACTTCGTGTTCAAAAACTACAGCTTGAAATTAAGGGCATGACACCTCCAGATGCCAATGACTTGCCAGATGATGGATTCATCGAAGCCCTGAAAGCCCAGGCGAAAGGGGTGTGGGCGAATGAAGGTGAAGCGTAAGGCCGCAATCTTCAAATGGAAACCATTATCCGATAAGCAGATTAAGGTGCTAACCTGGTGGATGCAAGGAGATAGCCCACATGCAGATAAAGACGCTTTGATTTGTGATGGAGCTGTCCGTTCTGGTAAAACATCGTCAATGTCCTTCTCATTCGTAGTCTGGGCCACTGAAACATTCAATGGTGAGAACCTAGGGATGGCTGGAAAGACTATAGGCGCCCTTCGACGCAACCTAATAGGGCCGCTGAAGCAGATGCTTTACTCCAGAGGATACACTGTAGTGGATCACAGGGCAGAAAACTATCTGACCATCAGCAAGGGGTTGGTAAGCAATGACTTCTACCTGTTTGGCGGTAAGGATGAGCGAAGCCAGGATTTGATTCAGGGTATCACGCTGGCGGGGATGTTTTTTGATGAAGTGGCTTTGATGCCGCGTTCATTTGTAGAACAAGCGACTGCCCGCTGTTCAGTAGATGGAGCAAAGTACTGGTTTAACTGTAATCCGGCTGGACCTTATCATTGGTTTAAGTTGGAATGGCTGGATCAACTGGTAACGAAGCTTGCGCTACACCTTCACTTTACTATGGATGATAATCTCTCCTTGTCAGAACGTGTTAAGGAGCGCTATCGACGGATGTACAGCGGGATATTCTATAAGCGCTATATCCTCGGACTCTGGGTGCTGGCAGAAGGCGTTATATACGACATGTTTGACCGGGATAAGCACACTGTTAAGACAGAAGATCGCCGCTACAGTAAATATCATATCTCCTGTGACTATGGCACCCAAAACCCAATGACATTCGGGCTGTGGGGGCTTTTTTCTGGTGTCTGGTACAAGGTGAAAGAATACCACTATGACGGCCGCCAACAGAGCCAACAGAAGACGGATGAAGAGTACTATCATGATTTGGTTGAATTCGTTGGGGATGTATCGCTTCAAAGTCTTATCATTGACCCTTCAGCAGCAAGCTTTATAGCTACTGTAAGGAAATACGGAAAGTTTATAGTGAAAAAGGCAAAAAACGATGTGTTAGAAGGCATTCGCAATGTAGCTTCGGCACTGAATACCGGGAAGATTCTCTACAATGACTGCTGCAAGGAGACCTTCCGCGAATTTTCGTCCTACATATGGGACGAAAAGGCAGCTGATCGTGGGGAAGAGAAGCCCATCAAGCAAAATGACCACCAGATGGACGGTGATCGTTATTTCGTGAACACTATTGTAATGCGTCCAGCTTCATTCTCATTTGATTAATAGGAGAGGAGGAAACCTATTTGAGTACAACGGAGGAAGTTATCCGAATCATCGAAAAAGGTGCAGCGTCAGCTATGACAGACGAGGAGATCATTAAGCAGGAAATCGATGACTGGTTATCTTCTCAGGGACGTAAGGATATGCTTGCTGGCGAACGCTACTATCGGAATAAGACAGATATCTTAGAACGTAAGCGAATGACCATTGGAGCAGGTGGGGCGCTGGTAGAAGCTACAAACCTCGCTAATAATAAGATCATTCATGGATTCTTGCGAAAGCTCGTTGATCAGAAAGCTGGTTATTTGCTTAGTAAGGAAATGAGCATCCAGACAATGAACAAAGTTTATGATGCCTTATTGACAGGGATTTTTGATAAAGGATTTAAACGACTCTTAAAAAGCCTGTTGAAGGAAAGCATAAAAAAGGGTCGCGCATGGTTGCATGTTTATTATGACGAAGAGGGTCATTTCCGGTTTAAAAAACTGCCATCTGAAGAGATTATTCCGTTATGGAAAGACGCCGCTCATACAGACCTGGATGCTCTTATTCGTGTTTATGAGGTTGAAGCTTATGAAGGGAAAAAGAAAACAACTATCCAAAAGGTTGAATTCTGGCACTCTAAAGGTGTTAACCGTTATGTGATCGGTAAGGGCTCTTTGGCTATACCGTCAACGAGCGGACTCATACCAGATGTGGAGTTAGGTGAGTTTAGTAGTCATTTTAATGTAATCGACTCTGCGAATCAGACACAAGCTCTCAACTGGGAGCGTATACCGTTCATTTGCTTCAAGTATAACGAGGATGAAATGCCGCTGATCTCATTATTAAAATCTCAGATTGATGAGTATGACCAGAAGAAAT
This sequence comes from Paenibacillus sp. FSL P2-0121, assembly GCF_037975345.1. Taxonomy (NCBI): domain Bacteria; kingdom Bacillati; phylum Bacillota; class Bacilli; order Caryophanales; family Paenibacillaceae; genus Paenibacillus; species Paenibacillus sp. FSL P2-0121. The sequence goes on from NZ_CP150245.1 coordinate 1,224,804, forward strand.
CAGATAATAGTAATAATCTCGAGGATCTACCAAACAGCATTTATGTAATCAGGGGCTATGAAGGATCTGATTTAGGCGAATTTCGTCGTAACCTCTCAATACTGAAAGCAGTCAAGGTTTCTGCTGACGATAACAGTGGCGTGGATACGTTGAATCTTGAGATCGACACTGAAGCATATAAGAATCACATGGACATGACTAGAAACGATATCTACGAGTTTGGGCGCGGTGTAGATACTCAGTCTGATTCTTTCGCAACGGCTCCAAGTGGTGAAGCCTTAAAATTTCTTTACGCTGATCTGGATATGGACGCTAACGATATCGAAAACGAATTCCAAGCAGCACTTGAGCAACTTTTGTGGTTCGTAGATAAACATATCTTCAATACCACGGGGAATGACTTCTCAGAAGAGACAGTTAACTTCTTGTTTAACCGAGATATCGTCATTAATGAATCTCAAGTTATCACTGATGCCAAGAACAGCGTAGGGATCGTCTCAGATGAAACCATACTCGCTAACCATCCATGGGTGACTGATACCCGGGAGGAAATGAAGCGTAAGGAAGCCGAAGAAAAGGCTGCTATGGATCGCGATCAGGAGTATGGAGGTTTGACCGATGATAAGCCCCCTGTAGAGGTTGGAGCTGGTGACCAATGAGGTCAGAGGTATATTGGTCTAAACGTATGGAACAACTGAATGAGTCACTACTAAATAAGGGTGTACCATTCACAAAGGCAATGAATAAGGAATATCGGAAGGCTCAGATATCCATCCAGACAGATGTTAACAATTTCTATCAACGGTTTGCAGATAATAATGGGATTGTAAGCTTATCCGCTGCTAAGCAAGTTCTTAAAGCTGGAGAGCTGAAAGAATTCAAGTGGACCGTTGAGGATTACATTGCTCGTGGTAAAGAGAACGCCATAGATCAGCGGTGGATGAAGGAACTAGAGAATGCCAGCATTAGAGTACGTGTTACCCGCTTAGAATCCATTCAATTGCAGATGAAACAACATGTCGAGGAATTATCTGTTAAGCGTCTATCAGGCACAACAGAGCTATTAGGTAACGTCTACAAGGATGGTTACTATCGAAGTATTTTTGAACTTGAAAAGGGTATCGGTATAGGAGCTTCATTTGCAAAGATCGATAAAAGGCAGTTGGAAGCTATCCTATCAGCACCTTGGGCACCAGATGGCAGCAGCTTTTCCCAACGTATATGGACTGATCGCGTCAGGCTGACTGGAACGCTTCGTAACATCTTTAGTCAGGGGCTTATTAGTGGTGATACCTCTAAGCAAATGATAGAGCAGCTTATGAAACGCTTCGATGTGTCACGGAAGAATGCAGAGCGGTTAATACTGACGGAATCAGCATACTTCGCTGGTCAGTCTCGTATAGCCGGCTACAAAGAACTTGGAGTAGAGCAATACCGCTACACTGCTACACTGGACAGCCGGACATCCATTACTTGCCGAGACCTAGACGGGAAAGTATTTGATATCGAAGATGCTCAGGTTAATGTCAATTATCCACCTATGCATGCTTATTGCCGATCAACCACCATACCGCACTATGAGGACAATATCAAAGAGCGGGTAGCTAGGGATGAAGATGGCAAAACGTATAAGGTTCCAGAGGATATCAACTACAATGACTGGGCTGAAAAGTACGCTCCCGAAGCTACTGAGACAGTTACTGTTGAAACCCCAACTAAGCAAGCGCCGGAGACTCCATTACCTACTATTGAGGTTCCAGGTGGGCCAACAAAGGATATTCCAATTCCTGAGAAAAGCATATATACCCTGGAACCAGAGAAATGGTATGATGAAACCGGAAAGACTGCACCACCGCTGATTAATCTCAGTAAGATGGATCTACCGAAGCTGCAGCCAGACATTCCGCGTAAACTAGGTAATATCGATCTATCTAAACCTGATATCGTCCGCAACTATGTAAAGGATGCGGAGCAAGCCATCAGGAATGCACCGGAAGAACATGCAATAGCTCTTACTAAAGAAGGTGAGGTTATCCATGTTAAGGGTGATAAAGCATCCGTTGATATCAACAAGATTACACCACCTGATGTACTTAAAAAGAGCATTGTTACCCATAATCACCCTACGATAGACGGTGAAGCAGGTGGATCATTTAGCCGTGACGATGTCCTAGCATTCATACAAAAGGGTATTAAGGAATTACGAGCTGTTGATTCCAGCAGTACGTACATTCTCAAGAAGTCAGCCCCAATAAACCTGAGTACAGATGAGATAAACCGTTTACTTGATAAAGCAGAAGATTCGTATCTTGCATTACTAACTATTGAGCAGGCACTCACAGGTTATGACGAAAAGCATCTAACCATGGAACAGCTAGTAATGCTACTTGAATCGCTACAATATACAAAGGAGTGATGATCTTGCGAACTAAAGAAGAGAATAGAGCGGCTATTGCTGAACAGTTTGCCCCGCAACGCGATAAGCTAGGCGAACGATTTGACGCTTTGGTAGACGAGATCAGCGCCGTTAGATATGAGTACCTTCAGAAGCGCGATGAGCTCTCGAAACAGCCAGTAGGTGTTCTGGACGCTAATGCTGCGGATGAACGGCGGTTAAATCGTGAAGAAGGTATGAAATGGGTACTAATCAAACAGAAATACGGGTTATGAGGTGGGCTAATGGACAAGGATAGGATTCGCGCTTTCTGTGAAGCTCTAATAGAAAGCTATCAAGTGTCTGAGAACATGGTTAATCATGATCGTGGTACTTATGAAGATGAAGTCGCTTTGGAAAAGGAAATTGAGAATTTGAGAAATGAATTGAATGAACTGTTGAAGTAGAAGCACTCTCCAATATGCGAGGGTGCTTTTTTCATGGGAATCTAAGGAGGGCATGTGATGAAAAATTACCGATATGCAGGAAGAGTTTATTTGGACAGAGCCTTGAAGGAAAAGGCTCGGGACGATGTGCAAGTTATTGCGCAGGCGTTTATTCGCTCTGATCAGCGCCTCGATATTGAAAAAGGAGATTTTGATCGACATGGCCAGAAATACACACATCGCGGCTACCTTCGCGCTAAAGAACATGGCAGCGAAACACCAAGCGGTTACACATTTGTAGGCAATAGCGAGACTCAGGTTTACTTGGATCTGATACGCGCATTTATCGATGATGGCTTGTACTTTCCTATCTTATAAAGTTAGGCCGAGGGTGAGACTACCGCGGCCTATTTGCTCATGAACTGGAGCATATCGGTTCACTCCCTAAGCTGGAGAGCAGCTATACAAATCTATGGAGGTAGATGATATATGGATTGGTTGAAAGAGTTGTTGAAGAAGTTGGGCGTTGAAGATTCCAAGATTGACGGAGCTATTGCAGATGCTGGCAAAGAGATTCCGAAGCACTTTGTTCCGAAGAGTCAGTATAACGAAGTTTCTACGGCTAAACAGCAGGCTGAGAAGGATGTCGCTGATCGGGACAAGCAAATCGAGGATCTGAGTAAAGCTGCTGGACTGTCAGATGATCTGAAAAAGCAGATTGATCAGCTCAAGACTGATAACAAGACGGCAAAGGACAAATATGATGCCGACCTGCAACAGATCAAGTTGGACAATGCCATTACTGCTGCACTCACTGGTAAGGTGCATAACGAGAAGCATGTTACTGGGCTAATAGACAAAGAAAAGTTAGTCATCGGTGATGACGGTAAAGTGGTCGGCTTAGACGAGCAGATTAAGGGTTTACAAACATCGGATGCCTACTTGTTTAAAACCGAGGATAAAGGCGGTGGTGGAGGGTTCAAGTTTAAAGGAACCTCTCTATTGGACGGCAAGGATCAATCTAAGGGTGAACAAGGCGATGACAAGGTCGGTAGCTTCGGTAAACAATTGGCGGAATCTACTAAAGGCAATGAAGGGTTGGATACAGCCCGAGAAAGCTACTTTAAATAAGAACGGAGGATAAACAAAATGAGTAAATTTAAAGAAACTACCTATGGGAATAAGAAAGAAATTCTTAAATTCCCAGATCACTATGTAGCAATTGCCGTCACGGTGAGCGATGCAGGTGTTACTGCTAACACTGATGGTAAAAAGATTGTGCCAGCTGGAACTATTCTAGGTGGCGGTGTGATTGCTGATGATACTAAACTGGCGGTCAAGGCTACAACCACTACTGGAGTATCCAATGCTGAAGGTGTTCTGTTGAATGATACAGATGTAACAAGTGGTCCAGCACCAGGGGCGATGCTCATTCATGCGTTCATTAATAAAAATAAAATCCCCACTGCTCCTACTGCTGAAGAACTGACAGCATTGAAGCAGATCACATTTATCGACTAAGAAAGGAAAGGTGAAAATAATTATGCCTAACATTCAAGATTTAGTAAGAGCTCCAGAGATTGCGGCTTATATTGCGGCTAACCCATCAAACGCTATTCCATATCTGGGAGCTACGTTGTTTCCATCAGCAAAAAAGCTCGGTTTAGATATTGGTTGGATCAAAGGAGCAGGAGGACTGCCTGTAGCCTTGATGCCATCGGAATTCGATGTTAAAGCAACTCTGAGAGATCGAATCGGATTCGGAAAGGTAGAAACAGAGATGCCGTTTTTCCGTGAGGCTATGCTGTTAAAAGAAAAAGATCGTCAAGAATTGCTAAGACTTTTGGACTCGAACAACGGCGAATATGTAAAATCTTTGATTACTCAAATTTACGATGATAGAGCTAGTTTGGTTAGCGGTGCAGAGGTTAACGCTGAGCGCATGCGTATGCAATTGTTGTCATCCGGTAAAATCAGAATCACGGCCAATCGGATTGACTATGATTATGACTACAACATGAAGGCTGGGCATAAGACCACTCTTACAGGATTAGATAAATGGGATGATCCAACAGCTAATATCGTGGGAGACATCAAAGAATGGCAGGACACGATTGAAGATGAGCAAGGTGTGCGTCCAACAAAGGCCATCGTTACTCGTAAGACGTGGAATAACATTCTAGCTAACGAAAAGGTGCGTTTGGATATGAATCCTCTTGGCGGGCTAAACATCATCATGACTGATGCACTGATGCGTCAATACCTGGAGTCCAAACTGGGATTGACGGTTGCGGTTTACAACAAGAAATATGCTCTACAAGATGGCAGCTCACACCAATTCTATCCAGACGATTATTTCACACTGATTCCAGACGGAGCTTTGGGTAAAACGTGGTATGGTACTACTCCAGAAGAAGCTGATCTTATGAGCGGGGCAACAAGTGCAGAAGTATCTATCGTGAATACAGGTGTGGCCATCACAACAATTAAGCAGCCACACCCAGTAAGTGTGGAAACTATCGTTTCTGCAATCACGCTGCCATCATTTGAAACTATCGACAATATTTTTATTGCGAAAGTGGTTTAAGGAGGGGCTAACGCCTCTCCTATTTATTTTGAAAGGATGATGAGAGTGTCTGAGGAAAAGAGAATCGAGATAGCTCTGATAACTGGAGCGAAATACAATCGGAAATTCTATAAGGCGAGTGATAGGATTTTGATCCTCACTAGTGAAGTAGAATCCCTGATTAAGGATGGAGTAATCCGACGGGAAGATGTACCAGAAATCGATGAGGTAGATAAACCGCTAGAAAAGATGAAAGTGGATGAGCTTAAGGCTTACGCTTTTGAGCATGCCATCGATTTGGGTGATGCATCCAAGAAGGAGGAAGTGCTCGCGGCAATCCTGAAAGCGGGTGACCCTAATGGAGGAGTATCTTAAGTATCTCGATAAGTTGAAGAGATTGCTTTCCATCCCCATCGAAGATACTTCCAAGGATGGCCGGCTGCAGTTTGTTTTGGAGACTATCATTCAGGAGATCAAAACCTATTGTAACATCTCATCTATTCCGGCTGCTTTGGATAATGTCGTGCTGCAGATCGCAGAGGACTATTATCGGACCAAGCATCCAACGGAGTTTGAGCAGACGGTCCCGGCTGTCACTAGCATCAAGCGCGGTGATGTGACTACGGCTTTCGGATCAGCTAAGGCTACAGTTGTAGCAGGCAACGGAGCAGCATTCGTTCGGAACTACGCAGCTCAATTACAGGCTTTCCGAAGATTGAGGTGGTAACATGGTCAGTTTCGGTAATATACCAGCAGAGCGGTTAGCTATTGAGAGCACCTATGAAGGCCTATGTACTGTTTCGGAAATGAAGGATGTAAAAGATCCATTAAGCGGTAAAACACGACAGCAGCCTATCATTATCTTGGCTAATGAGCCGTGTGCTCTCTCTCAGTCTTCCTTACCTGCTGCCACGCAAACAGTGACAGCCGATCAGATCAATTATGATGCCAAGTTATTTATCTCCCCTGATATAACTATCAAGCCAGGGAGCCGAATCACGGTTCAGCAGAACGGCATGGAGTTCAAAGGAGAACAGGCGGGTAAGGCATTCAGGTATGCTACTCATCAGGAGATTAAGCTAAAAGAGGTCCTGAACGCATGAGTATGGGGAAGTTCGATTTTTCTGACGTGAAGAAGCTTCACAAAAGCATGGTTCAGATGCAGAAAGAGTTCCCAGCCTTTATGGAGGAATGCATCCGGGAATTGGCTGGACGGCTGTTGGCAAAGGCTATAGCTCGGACTCCCGTACTGACTGGAGACTTGCGGCGGGGATGGCAGATCGGGCAGGTGGTAAAGTTACCAGGCGGTGGGGTGCATGTTGAGATCACAAATAACGTGGAGTATGCGCTATATGTGGAATTCGGGCATGTCACTCGACTCCGTACTGGTTGGGTTAACGGTAGGTTTATGTTAACGCTATCGGAGCAAGAGTTGGAGAGGGAAATGCCAGCTATCATAGAACGAAAGTTTCAGAAATTCCTTAATAAGCATATGGGGCGGTGAGTATGCAGGATATAAAAAACGCACTCATAAAAAAGCTATCGTTATTTACTCCGGAGTATCCGGTTTATGACGAAGAAGTGGAGCAGGGCATGCAGCAGCCGTGCTTTTTTGTGCTGTTATTGGAAAGTAGTCAGGTCCGAGGGGTTAACCGGCGCTATCAACGTTTCAATCCCTTTGACGTTCATTACTTCCCGCAACAGGAATCAGCGGCTCCCCGAGAAGAATGCGAGCTAATATCTGAACAATTGTATTCCGAGTTGGAATATGTAACTGGGCATGATGGGCTTTACCGGGGAACAGGTATGAGGCATGAAATAGTGGATGGAGTATTGCATTTCTTCGTTGAGTACAATGTTCACCTGATCCGGGATAAAGCACCGGATATTAAAATGCAGACTATGAAGCAAGGAGGCGGTATTAAGTGAGTGAGAAAAGCATTAAGGCAGCTGAGACACCGATTGAGGGGTCCTTTACCAAGGAGCAGTTCTTAGCCTCTGCTAAGTATTCATATCAAGACAAAGACGTCCTATCGGCGCTGCTGGAGCCAGAAAAACTGTATACAGCTTTTGAGGCGCAACAAGTGATCGATGATTTTAAGAATAAGGAGGCTGAGTAGATTATGGCCGGTGGAACATGGACCACTCAAAATAAAGTAAGACCCGGTGTATATATTAACGTGGAAACGTCTGGTGGGGCATTGGGTACGGTTGGTAGTAGGGGAATAACCTCTCTAGCGCTGACGCTTCCATGGGGAGCGGCTAAGGTCATCACACCGATTATAGCTGGTGAGGATACATTCAAAGCGCTTGGCTATGACATTACAGCCCCAGAGCTGTTGTTGGTGCGTGAGGCGCTTAAAAGAGCTCGGACAGTGTTGCTGTACAAACTCAATGACGGAACAAAGTCAACGGTCACAGTTGGGACCTTGGTAGCTACAGCAAGATATGGTGGCATTCGAGGTAATGCGCTGAAGGTTGTCGTACAAACCAACATTGATGATAGTAGCAAGTTTGATGTAAAAACACTGCTGGATAACGCAGTAGTGGACACACAGGTAGTCGCTAATATTGCGGCGCTCATCCCGAATGACTGGATTGTATGGAGCGGGACCGGCACACTAACAGCAAATGCAGGAGCTCCTTTGATTGGTGGTGCAAATGGCACTGTTACTAATGCGGATCATACTGCATATCTAGCTGCACTAGAGCTGTATGATTTCCAGACAGTGGCACTGACATCCACGGACAATGCGCTCAAAGCTGTCTATGCTGCCTTTGTACGGCGCTTGAGAGAGTCAGAAGGTAAAAAGGTACAGGCAGCACTTGAGAACTACCCTGTAGCCGATTTCGAAGGTGTAATCAGCGTCAAGAATGGTGTGGTTCTCTCCGATGGGACCATACTTACAGCCGCGCAAGCCACTGCTTGGGTAGCCGGTGCTTCGGCAGCAGCTGAGATGAATGAATCGCTGACCTATGCGGCTTATGACGATGCCGTGGATGCGGCGCCACGTTACACGAATAGCCAGATCGAGGCGGCACTAAGTGCCGGAGAGTTCATCTTTACCCCATCGGCTAACCGTGCTGTGGTGGAGCAGGATATTAATACCTTCCTGAGCTATTCACCAAAGAAAGGGAAGCAACTTCAAAAAAATCGTGTACTCCGAGTGTTGGATGGTATTGCGAATGATTTGAAGCGTATCTTTGAATCATTTTACATCGGTAAGGTATCAAACAATGTTGATGGACGAGCTCTGTTTCGTAAAGAGGCAGTGATCTACCTAGATAACCTGCAGAGCATTTCTGCTATTCAAAACTTTGATGCCCAGACTGATATCACAGTACTTCCTGGTGTTGAATCTGATGCCATCTATGTCGAAGCCAATATTCAACCAGTAGATAGTATCGAAAAAGTATATATGAAAGTGCAGGTGAGATAAATGTCGTTCTTAAAAGCAAATGACACGATTAGCGGACAAGAGGGGCGGGCTTACGCCACAATCAATGGTCAAGTAGAGGAAATGTTCTACATCAAGACTCTTGAAGCATCAGTTGAAAAGGAGAAGGCTGAAGTTAAAACATTGGGCCGTCGTGGTGTTCAGCATAAAGCGACTGGATGGTCGGGTACTGGCAGCATGACGATTTATTATGTAACAAGTCGGTTCCGCCAGTTGATGATCGATTATATCAAAACGGGTAGAGATACCAACTTTGATATTACAGTAACAAATGAAGATCCTGGATCTAGCATCGGTGAACAAACAGTAACGCTACTAGGGGTTAACCTTGATAGCGTAGTTATGGTATCTCTGGATACAGAGTCGGATGCACTAGAAGAAGATATTGATTTTACCTTTGAGGATATTGATATGGGTCAAGCATTTAACCCACCAGCCAATTAAAATAAAATTCAGGAGGAATTAATAATATGAGCGATTTTTCAGCATTCTACGCACAAAACGCAGCGGTGGAGACTACAGAGGATTTCGTGGTCTCTCCTAGATTTAAAGATAAGGATAACAAGGTAATTCCGTGGAAGTTGCGTAGTATCACGGAAGAAGATAATCAAGCACTACGGAAAGCGGCTACCAAGCGCTCTAAGGCAAAATATGGACAATACACTTCTGAAGTTGATACCAATGAGTATTTGGCAAAAATGGTTGTGGCCTCTGTTGCATACCCAGATTTGAAAAATGCGGATTTGCAGAAGTCTTACGGCGTTATGGGTGCTGAGCCACTAATTCGTAAAATGCTGCTTCCTGGCGAGTTTTCATCCTTAATGGAAAAAGTCCAAGCGCTCAATGGCTTCGATCAGGATATCAATGATCAAATTGCAGAAGTAAAAAACTAATAGAGGAGGGTGATGGTGAGGCTAACTTAGCTTACTACGCCCTCCATGAACTTCACATTTTACCGCATGACCTTATGGCAATGGGACAGCTAGAACGAGCAGCTATATATGCCATGATATCTGTTCGAATTGACAAAGATAAGAAGGATGCAGCAAAAACAAAATCAAAATCACGTAAAAAGTAATAGACCATTAATGGAACATTTGATATATTGATGGTATATTTTTCATGATTTTGAAGGGATGGTGTACTTAGTGACAGGTGCATTAATAGCCATGGGAGCACTTTTTTTACTTTTGTTTCTGTTGATATATCTAATAGTCATATCCATAAAGGGGCGGCAGAAAGCCAAAAAACAAATGAGAGAAAACAAAATTTCTGCACAGGTGTTGTTGCATCACGTCGAAGGATTACCACTTTCGGAAAAAACTCAATGCCAAGTATCTGTTACTGATACGGGACTTGTCATCAATGGTGGTGGGACAGACTTTAAAATTGATGCAACTCAAATTCGTGCGACAGAAGTCAAGACGGATACTGAAATAGCGAATATCGTTAAATCAAGTGCCGCTAAAGGAATAGCAGGTGGGTTGTTGTTCGGACCAATCGGTCTGGTAGTTGGAGCCAGAGCAACTAGCAAAGAAAAGAAAACAAACACATACTACCTCATCATTAATTATACTAACGTAGCAGGTGAATTAACTGCCCTAATGTTCGATGGAGGTAATAATCCTTTTGGAGCACAAAAAATAGCAAACAAGCTGAGACCGATCATTATTGATAATCCTAAGCAGACAGTTCAATTATAATTCTAGGGGGCACTCCAAACGGGGTGCTCTTTTATTTGTTCAGGAAGGAGGAAGCATATGCCAAGTATTGCTACAAGCTTAGCGCTTAATGATGCTTTTAGTCAGCGATTGGGTCAGGTGAATACTGCTCTTGCAGCGACGATCCAACTAATGGCGAGATTAGAAGCTCAAATACGTAATCCGATGACGATTCGAATTAGTGCCTTTGATGTAATTAGTGGTTTAGATATGATTAAACAGCAGATTGCAGCTCTAGGAACAGGTAGCCTAGTACGAATAAACATTAACTCAACAGAAGTATTACAACAATTAGCGCTGATTAGGCAGCGGTTAGGTGATGAAGAGTCGGCAATTAAAATAAGAATCGACGCCGCTGATATTTCCTCGCAAATTGCTATTATTAAAAGACAAATAGAATCTGAGTTAAGTAGCGTTGTTGCACGGATTCGAATTGAGTTGCCTCGGTCGTTGGAGGCTATGTTTACAAACCTTCAACGCCTAGTATCTCAACTCATTAGATCAACGCGACAATTGAGAACACGAAGTGCAGATGCTGGTGAACTGCAAAGAGCTCTAGAACGTATCGCTAGGCTAGAACGGCAAATTGCCGACCTACAGTCTAGAGTAAACGGACAAATTAATAAAGCAACGAAAAACACATCAAATTGGCTCGGTAGTCTCAAAAACGTAGTTGCAGCTTATCTTTCAATTGCTGCCGCAAAAAGCCTACTTGAAATATCTGACGATGTAGCATTAACTAATGCGCGTCTCGGTATGGTTAACGATGGTCTAAGAACCCAATACCAACTTCAAAAGCAAGTTATGGCTGCCGCAAATGAGACTCGATCCAATTACCAAGCTACTGCTGATTTGGTAACTAAACTTGGTATGAGCACTCAAGGTATCTTTAAAAATGATGATGATATTATTGCTTTCACAAAGAGCTTTAATAAAAGTTTGGTCCTTTCCGGGGCAGGAGCACAGGAAACAACAGCAGCGATACTCCAGATGGGGCAAGCGCTCGGGTCTGGTGTCTTACAAGGGGATGAACTGCGATCTCTCTCAGAAAACGCACCGGCAATGATGACTCTGCTTGCAGAGGGGTTGGGTGTGGCTCGTGGACAACTCAAGCAAATGGGGGCTGATGGTGAGTTAACATCGGCAATGATCGTTAAAGCATTTCAAAAGCAAAGTGATAAAATCGATAAAATGTTTGCTCAGATGCCGATGACATTTGGTTCTGCAACCACAATCTTACAGAATAGAGTGGCTGAATGGGTAGGAACAATTAATGGAGTTGAAGGACCTTTAGCTAAAATAACAAAAATGGTCCAAGATTTTACGGCATGGTTGGATACGAGTGCAGGGGATCAATTTTTAAGTGGACTTAGTGATGGAATTTCTGCTGCTGTCGATGCGGTTGTTTATTTAGGTCAAGAAGCTGCAAGCGTGTATGATTTTTTCTCCAGCAATTGGTCAACAATTGAACCTATAGTGTGGGGGATAGTAGCTGCTTTTGTAGCATGGAAAGTAGCTACCTTAGCTGTGGCCATTAATCAGGGGCTCAATGCTTTAGCTACAGGAACAGGAACAGCTGCAGTTTTCTTACAAACTTTAGCCGTTTTTGGTTTAAGAGCAGCATGGGCAACCCTTAACGCCGCCATGAAGGCTAACGTAATAATTTTAATTGTTTCTCTGATCGTCGGCCTCATAGCATGGATATGGCAACTTTATAAAACTAATGATGAGTTTGCAGCTGGATGGGAAAGAGCTTGGAATGGGATATTAAATTTCTTTTCAACTGTCCCTGCTTATTTTTGGACAGTAGTCGAAGCGATTTTTAAAGCATTTAAGTGGTGGGCTAGTAGTGTTGGGAAGATTTATGATACCGTCATAAATGGCATTATCGATGGAATCAATGATGTGCTCTGGCTTATTAATAAGATCACAGGATCATCGTATGAGGTGGCCGGTAGCTTCAGTTTTGAGAAAATCGCCGATGGTGCATTAGAATACGCAGGAGCCAAGAAAGACCAAGCCTACGCTGATGCAGCTGCTAAGGCGAAGGAACGTGAAGCGAAAACTCAGAAAATGCTGGATGATCGTGCAAAGAAACGAGAAGAGGAATCCACAGCCGCAGCTGACAAACAAAAAAAATTAGAAAATGCGGGGAAAGAAGTGGGCATGGGATTTGCTGCTGCTGGTGGTGGTGGTGCCGCAGCTGCTGCAGCTCCAAAAACTGATAAGTTAAAAAAAGTCGATAAGGTCGGCAAAGTAGAGAAGCCTATTGATATCTCTAAAGAAGACCTGAAGATTATGCGCGATGTCGCGGAAATGAAGAACATTCAAAACTTTGTGACATTGACACCGACTATCCAGGTCAAGACAGGACCAGTAACCAATGAGGCTAATGTCGATTCCATTGTTAAGAAGATTGAAACTAAACTTAACGAAGATATAGCTAGTACTGCAAAGGGTCTCTATAGCTAAAGGAGGCGATAGCGTGGCTAATGACTACAGCATCGAACTGAGTTTTAACAACCGCGCAATATGGTTTGAAATCCCCGTCCTTCCGGAAGAAATAGAGATCGGCGGGGAAGGTGACGGAGAGACTTATGATATAACGGATCTTGGTGAAATTAATGTAATCAAGGCCGCTAAGCTGAAAGAGATTAGCTTTAGTAGTTTTTTTCCGGCTATCGCAGTCGGTGGTACTGTACCAAGCTATGTATCATCAAAAAACTGGGGGCAACCCGCGGACTACATCCAATTAATTGAAACCTGGATGAACAAGCGCAAGCCGATCCGGTTTATTTTTACGTCAACGGGTCTAAAAATAAATATTGCTGCCAGTATCGAAGAATTTAATTATAAAGAGGTTGCTGGGAGCCCGGGCGATTTTGAATATGAAATCAGCCTGAAGGAGTATGTATTTTACGCTGCTAAAAAGGTGACGTTGAAGACAAATACAACACCAGCTGGTACAACCACCACCACTAAGAAAGAGCCAGCGAAACGCGCAGATGAACGTACCAAGTCTAAAACGGTTACCATCAAATCCGGGGACACCTTGATGAAGATAGCTAAAAGAGAACTCGGTGACGGTAGCCGGTGGAAAGAGATTCAGAAATTAAACGGCTTAACAGACGCGCAGCTGAAGACACTCAAAATCGGCTCTGTTCTGAAGCTACCGGGGTGATGATACATGGAGTTATTGATCGATAATAAAAATGGCACCGTCTGGGATGTTTCCAGCATCGTTACTGATATATCTTGGAAGACGATCCGTATAGGTAAGGCGGCATCCTTAGAATTCACCCTTGTAGACCATGGCCCATGGCAAGATAAAAAATTCCAACTGAATAATGGTGATGTGGTTAGGTACACAGATGAGGGACATAAGGTTTTCTATGGATATATTTTCAGTATTGAAACTGGTAAGACGGAAGAAATAAGCATCCTTGCTTATGATCAGATCCGGTATCTGATGAATAGCGGAACTTATGTATTTACGAAACAGACAGCAACTCAGGTAGTTCAAAAGATCGCTCAAGACATGCAGCTCAAGACCGGAACGCTGGAAGATACAAAATACATTATTCCTTCCCAGATCCGCGACGATAAAACGTTTATCGATATGATCTGCATGGCGTTAGATGAGACCCTGATTAACTACGGGACCAACTTCGTATTCTTTGACGATTTTGGGAGCTTGACGATACGTAATGCTTCTAATATGCGCTTTCCTTTTGTGGTGGGTGATGATTCACTCATGACGGATTATTCTTACAGCCGCAACATTGACGATGAGACATATAATCAAATTGTATTGTATAGAGACAACAAGGAGACTGGTAAGAGGGAAACTTACGTTACCAAGGATAGCGCCAGCATTGCTAAGTGGGGATTGCTACAACTCTACGAGTCAGTAGATGAGAATCTGAATCAGGCTCAAATTACTGAGCAACTAACTCAGCAACTGTTCATGAAGAATCGAGAGAAGCGGACGCTTAGTATAGAGGCCCTTGGAGATTACCGGATGCGTGCAGGATGCTACGTTAATTTATATATCAACGTAATGAACATAAATAAATTCTTCCTAGTCGATGAATGTACTCATAAGAAAGAAGGCGGAGTACATACCATGGACTTAGAGCTAAGGTTGGTGTGATCATGATAGATGCGATAAAACGCGCTGCCACTGAAGCGGTGAATGCTGCTGGTCCAGTTCTGGTACAGCTAGGAATTGTAGAAAAAATTAATCCTCTTGTAGTGTTGGTCGATAATCGGCTTTCACTTACGGAGGATTTTTTAATTGTTCCGGAAACCTTATCTGAACAGAAAATAACAATAGGAATCCAAGAATACGTAATTCGTAAGCCGTTAGCTACTGGAGATAAACTTTTACTTATCCGCATGCAGGGCGGTCAACGCTACGTAATCATGGATAGGGTGGTGAGTGTTTGATACCACAGAGCGATAACGTGCTGCTGAATGAGGATATGGAGGATACACCCCAACCAAGTCTTACTTATAAATTAGACCTTGTAAATGGACGTATAGGATCCGTGGTAGTGGATGGATTGGATGCCGTAAAACAGGCAGTTATAAAAATACTCTCGACAATCCGATTTGAAAACCTGATTTACAGTGACAATTACGGTAGTGAGGCAGATGTTGGAGCGGTGCGGGGTCGGGCGGTGTTTGAAACCGAAGTGGAACGCTGGACTAGGGAAGCATTACTTCAGGATGATCGTATCGTTTCCGTAACCAACTTTAGATTTAACTATGATGGCGATGCGGTACTCGTCTTGTTTGACGTAGAGAGTGATTATGGAAACTATACAGACCGATTGGAGGTGAATGGCGGTGTATGAAAATCAAACGTTTGAAACGATCTTAGAACGGATATTAGACCGGGTACCAGATGGGCTGGACAAGCGAGAAGGTAGCATTATTTATGATGCTATGGCTCCAGCAGCAATGGAATTAGCTCAGATATATGTCGAGTTGGATATCAACGCAAATTTAATATTTGCTGATACAGCTAGTGGTGATTATCTGGATCGATCGATTGCGTGGTCTGGTGTTACCCGCAAGAAGGCAACAAAAGCCCAATTAAGAGGGCTTTTTTATAATGCTTCTAACACCTTAATGGATATTCCAGTTGGTAGTCGCTTCGCTA
Source organism: Paenibacillus sp. FSL P2-0121 (assembly GCF_037975345.1). NCBI lineage: Bacteria > Bacillati > Bacillota > Bacilli > Caryophanales > Paenibacillaceae > Paenibacillus > Paenibacillus sp. FSL P2-0121. The sequence goes on from NZ_CP150245.1 coordinate 1,240,536, forward strand.
TTGGTGCAATCAACTATAAAGTAATCTCTCGACTCTCATTAGGGGAGTATCGCCTTGAGGCAGAGGTTGAAGGAGTTACGGGTAATCAGCACTTCGGAGCCTTAATTCCTATCGATTTTATTAATAATCTAGCAAGGGCTGAATTGACGGAGTTACTTATCCCTGGGTCTGATAGAGAGACAGATGATGCATTACGGCAGCGGTACCTCGATTCTGCCAGACGGCCAGCAACCAGCGGGAATAAATATCATTATATTGAATGGGCTCTTGAAGTTTCCGGAGTGGGCGGCGCTCGTGTATTCCCATTATGGTCAGGTCCGAAGACCGTAAAAGTTGTGATTGTAAATACAGAAGGTGCCCCAGCCTCAAGCGTTCTTGTGAATCAAGTACAAGACTATATTGATCCAGCTGCTGGGAAAGGTGAAGGACAAGCACCTATTGGGGCAGTAGTCACAGTTACTTCAGCAATCGGTAAGACGATCAATATATCAGCTAAGGTAACCTTAGCGCCTGGTTATAGCTTGCAGGGTGTAAAGAATTCCTTTTTGGAGCGATTGGAGACTTGGCGTAAGTCAGCGTCTTTTGTATCTACTTATGTAAGTCAGGCCGTAATTGGATCAATCCTTTTAGGGACTGACGGTGTTATTGATTATCTTGGGTTGCTACTTAATGGAGCTGCTGGGAACATTGTTCTTGCGGAAGAAGAGGTGCCATTGATCGGTATTGTGGAATTGGGGGTGTAACATGGCCTACCCGAGTAAAGTTGATGTATTTCAGGAGAAGTTGAATAAAAACCCAACGGGAAACAATTATGTCATTGAGGAACGGATAACACTTGTAGCAGGCGTTTATGAGGGGTTACTGAATCACGATAATATCAATAACGCTACTGTCCAAGTCTATAGTGGTAGTAAATTGACGGGTGATAAATTGACAAACTGGACGTTAACCATTCCGAGTGATACACCATGGCGCAAGTTAATTAAGATATTTAGTGGAGCTGCTGAAGTTTACGTAACCTATGAAACACCAGGGGACACGGTAGAGGCTGACGATATTAATGTGCTACAAAAGTCTGTAACAGCCACACAAACAGAGGTAGAGCGGTATAAATCGAGTGGACTTATAGACGGTGGTTCATTTACGAGAGGGGTATAAGATGGCACAGACGATACAAATAAAACGTGGTACTAAAGCTCAACTTAGCACGTATGGTGCATTGCTTGTTGGCGAAATGGGCTTTTGTACAGATACGAAAGAAATATATATCGGAGACGGTACAACAAACTCAATGGTTGGGCGAGCATTGTCAGGTGCAGAGGCTTCTCGTCCGGTGGCCGCATCTGTTGGACGTTTGTTTTACGTAACGAGTGGGGCAAATAGTGGATATCTTTATTTTGATGATGGGGCAGCTTGGAGGCGAGTGAACGCCCAAGCGCTCAGTGATTTAACAGGGTCGCTTGATAATATAGCGGATGGCGCTACTTATGCAAAGATATTAAAGGCGGATGTTAGTGCAGGACATATCAATAAGGTGTCAGATGGCACGAATACTAAAACTGCAGCTGAGATTAAAAGCCATATTGATGATATAGCTAAACACCGAGTCATTAATGATTCAGGTACAGCCATTACCGACATCTGGTCCGCACAAAAAATCAAAAATGAAATCGAATTAGCAAAACATAATATCGAACCACAAGCATCTGTAAAAGACCAACATTTATTAGCCCCACCGGCAAGCCCAGCAGAAGCCGACCGTTATATTATTCCAGCATCAGCGACAGGGGCATGGGCAGGTAAGACAAACCAGATAGCAGAGTATCAGTCTGGAGCCTGGGCTTACTATACCCCTGCTGTAGGATGGACTGCTTATGTGGATGACGAACAAAAAATTTACAGCTGGAATGGAACGGCATGGGTTAGGACTGGTGGAGCCCTACAGACGATCACAGCGGGCAACGGACTAACTGGCGGTGGTCAATCAGATTCCGTTACATTGACGGTTGGAGCCGGGAACGGGGTTGTTGTAGATTCTACAACCGTTGCAGCCAAGGCAGGCAAAGGTATTGTTGTGAATGCGACAGGGATTGAGGCTAATATTGATAGTTCCAGCATCGTCTACGATTCAGCTAATGGCAATAAACTTACGGTGGCTACGATCGATGGCGGTACGTTCTAGGAGGCGAGGCAATGGCTAGAAAAGTAATGATCCAGATCCGACGAGGTTTGGAAAGTGCCATCGGAACACTAGCTATCGGTGAACTTGGCTATTGTACCGATACAAGCAAACTCTACATTGGTACAACAAATGGCAATGTGTTGTTGGTGGCTGCTCAAAGCGCAGGGGATATGCTTAAAAGTATTTATGATACGAACAATGACGGAAAAGTGGATTATGCAGCCAACGCTGATACAGTCCCTTGGTCCGGTGTAGCTGGGAAACCAGCAACGTATCCACCATCAACACATACGCACTCCGAATATATGAGTAAGGGTCCCGTAACATGGAACCAATTAAAGGGGGTGTGATGTTTGAGCTATGGAGAATCTTTATATAGCACTCTTCTTTTCACGGCTAATGAATTAGAGGATATAGACGATGTAAATACGGTTGATCTTATGAAATACCTACCGGCATATTACAAGGGTGTTCAAGAAATAGAAGAACTGCAGCAATCATTAGGCATTGAAATATATGGCTTAACTACGAGGGTTCAAGAGGTGCTAGATCAGGCATATGTTGAAACTGCAACATGGAGCCTTGCGCGTTGGGAGGCTGAACTTGGATTAAGCTCAGATCCATCAAAGTCTTATGTCAATAGACGTGAAATGGTCAAAGCTAAAAGACGAGGAACAGGCACAACGACACCTGAAATGATTCAACGAACAGCATCGGCTTTTGCTGGTGGGGAAGTATCGGTAGAAGAAGTTTCAGGGGAATATCGATTTATCGTCCGATTCATAGGCATTCTAGGCATTCCACCGAATATGGCTGGGCTAATTCAGATACTCGATGAAATCAAGCCGGCACACTTGGCCTATGAATTTGCTTATACGTACACATATTGGGATTCGCTTAAAGCTATAACTTGGAATAATGCCCACGCTGGAACGTGGAACGACTTAAGAACTTTTGGATAGGAGAGTGACACATGCAAACCACAGGGAATTTGGGCTTAAAGAAGCCCGAGGGAACAGATATCGTTGATATTGCCGATTTGAACGGAAATATGGATATCTTAGACACGACTGTTAATAACAAGGTTGATAAGGTCACAGGTAAACAGTTATCTACCAATGATTACACAGCAGCTGAGAAAACAAAGCTGGCGGGTATCGCAACAGGAGCAACGAACTATACTCACCCGGCAACTCACCCACCATCTATAATCGCGCAAGATGCAAGTAATCGATTTGTAACTGATGTTGAAAAGACAGCATGGAATGGAAAAGCACCGAATACTCTTGTTTCAGCAGCACCGCAAAGTGACGGGTTGATGCGGGCAACTGACAAAATAAAGCTCGATGGAATCGCCACAGGAGCAAATAACTATGTTCATCCAGCAAATCATCCAGCAACTATGATTACTGAGGATGCTACTCATAGATTTGCGACTGACACAGAAAAGTCTAACTGGAACGGTAAACCCAATTTAGATACTACACCGCAACAAACAACAGCAGACATTACCTACTACGTAAGTACAGTAGGTAATGATTCTGCCACAGGACTATCTCCAGGGACTGCATTTAAAACAATTGCTAAAGCTATTAGTATGATACCTACAGTTGTTAACCACACAGTCACTATCATGGTAACTGCGGGGACATACACTGGAGATATATATGTTGCTGGATTTTGTGGTCAGGGCACAGTAGCAATCTCAGGAGCAGCTTCTGCTGCAACAACCCACACAATAACTGGAAGTGCAATTGTAACTAGGTGCTCATGTCGCGTCACTGTGATAGGCATAAATAGTACAGTTACAACTAATAAAGCTTTTGTTGCCTATAACGCAAATGAAGTACTATTTCAGTATTGCAGGACGGATGTGTCCACTGCCCAAAGTGCTTTCTGGATTGACCATGCAAAGGCATATATAGTTAACTGTACAATAGTCGGGAAATCGGATACAGCTATATATGCTTATGTCAACAGTGAGGTTCTAGTGCAGGATTGTACTGGAACAGCTAACAGAGTAGGGCACAGAGCTGCATATGGTGGTAAGCTTCAGATAAGTGGCACCTTTATAGGGTCTACCATAAAAATGGAAACTAATGAAGGTGGAATGGTAACTGATAGTATTGGTGTTATTAACCCGTGGGGAGAAAACACAGTAAACCTTAGAAGCAGATGCGAAGCAACTGCTAATGTAATCCAGACTATACCTGGAGCAACTTACACAAAGCTTGTGTTCGGAAGAGAAGATTATGATGTTTACGGTGAGTACGACCCGGCTTTATCTAGGTTTACTGCCAAACTGTCGGGTGTATATTTGGTAACAGTGAGTGTACCACTATACCAATTACCCGCACAAACCAGAATATTAATGGATTTAAAAAGGAATGGTACAGTTGTTTGGAGACTTCAGGATGCGACATCCGCAGCGCTAAATGATACTTCTCTTTTAGGTACAACAACCATGTATATGGGAGCTGGAGATTATATTGATGTCCAAGTCTACATTGGTGGTGGCAATATAAACACAGTAGCAGGTGGCTCATTTTGTGTAACCCGAATAGTATAGAAGGAGGGATGAAGATGAACATAGCACTAGCAATTATGTATCTATTTCCAGCTGCTGACCCAATGCGAGATTTTGCCGTACAGGATAACGGACCGGAGCCGAAGCTGCACCCAGGAGCTGAAGAGAAGGGTCAGGTACTGTATGAAATCAAGCAACCGGATGAAGGCGAGGAACCAGTAGAGGGTATACACTACCGTTACGGCATCGACTACAATCTGCTTACTGAGGGAGTAGACTACGATATTGTTGAGCGTGGGCAATATATCGCAGTGTGGAATCTGGATGCGCCACAACCGACTGAAGCCGAACTTCAAGCAGCTTGGACAGCCTACCAGGAAGCCGAAGCTAATAAGCCGCCAGAGCTGACGGAAACCGAGCAACTACGCGCTGATAACGCAGCTTTATTACTGGAGCTAGTGCAGACGCAGGCTAGGCAAGATCAAGCAGAACAAGATCAGGCAGCCTTACTCCTGAGCCTCGTGGAAGGAGGTGTGCTATAAATGAACTGGTACGCACTGGTTAAGCGATACTTTGACGCAGGGTTGTATACGGGAGAGCAGGTACAGGTATTTGTCACAGCGAAAAAAATCACTGCCGAACAAGCTACAGAGATTACAGCCAACGCCGAATAGTAGGCGTTTTTATTTTGCCCTCGGATCTGATCCGGGGGCTGTTTTTTATATTGATCAATATATAGAGAGGGGAGTTGTTTTATGTCAGTTGGGGGAGTCAATTCAGGAGGAGGGACCGGAGGTGTAGCCTTGGAGAATCGTATGGATGATGTTGAAAATCGTTTGTCCGGAATGTCCGACGAGTTGATGCGCTTTGGCGCAGAACATGCCACATTTAGCACTGAACTGCGATTGCTAAAAGAGAAGCAGTCTAGACATGAGGAAGATGTAAAACAAATCAAAGAATCCACAATCGAAATGAAGATCCAATTCAACGAGATTATGCGGCGGTGGGACACATTGGATTCTCGTGTGTTTCAGTTATTACAACAATCGCAAACGGATAGTAAGAGCGAACGGAAAGTGTTTATCGATCTACTTAAATACGTTCTGGCCGGTACTATCTTCGCTATTATTGCTTTTTTATTTAAAGGAGGGGCGTAATGTTAACCTTAGATCAAGTGAAAAGTAAATCATCTACGAGATTGATAGGATTGCACCCGGTAGTAATGGCTGCTGCAACAGTTTTAATTGAACGCTGTTACACTCGGGGAGTTCCTATCTTGATAACTCAGGGGTTGCGGACAATAGCTGAGCAGAATGGACTATTTGCTCAGGGACGGACGCAAGCAGAGCTTATTGCAGCTGGATTATCTAGCGTTAAGGCACAGCCGGACAAACCAAAGGTCACCAACGCCAAGGGCGGGACCAGTTATCATAACTTTGGACTAGCCATCGACTTCGCATTATTACTACCAGATGGGAAACAGGTATCATGGGATTTAAAACGTGACGGTGATGGTGACAAGGTAGCTGATTGGACGGAGGTAGTTCAGGAGGCTAAAGCTCTTGGTTTTGAATGGGGTGGTGATTTTGTCTCGATTAAGGATGCACCACATTTTCAAATCACTTTTGGAATGACAACCTCACAACTACGTGCGGGTGCTAAGCCGTCAGAGATCGCTATGGCAAAAGCAACAGCAATTATAGATCGACTAAAAGAGGAGGTAAAGGAAGACATGAGTAAAATTGAGGAGTTAGAAGAAATCATAGCGAAACAGGATGAACGCCTAATGGACGTGGAAAAGCGATTAAACATCTCGGGCAAGGAAACATATGCCATCAATTATAGTGAGGCTGTTACAGCTGCTAAAGCGGCTGGAGCGATTACAACATCGGCAGAAAAATCAAAACTAGAACTTAATGTGATACAAATGTTGTACAATATGGGATTATTTGCGAAGGTTGATAAATAATTTATGGACAATGAAAACCTAACTAATGTACTGGCGTTCGCTTCGGTGATCGCTGTTTTTGTGTTGGCAGGAGTGCAGTTCGTAAAGAAAACTGTCAATGTTCCTAACAACGTGGTTCCGGTTATCGGATTAGTAATAGGTCTTTTAATCGGAGTAGTAGCTTACCCGTTTACGGAGTTAGATTTAACTCTACGGTTGTGGGCTGGAGGGTTAGCTGGACTATCCGCAACTGGATTATTTGAACTAGCGTTTAGTAATAGATCCGGAACAACTAAAGATTAGCATGACGTAGGCAAGGGAAATCCTCCTGTGTGGAGAATTATTTAATCACAGGAGGGATTATATGATGCAAGAAATAAAGTCCATGGTTTTATACCAGGAAGTAGAAGCAATGGCTTTGGAAAAAGGTTTTTCTATTGAGTTATCCCCATTATTAAACGATAGTCCAGTTTTTAATTACGCTCATGGCTCACATGAGGTAGACGAGTTAAGCAGGAAGATAATCATCAAAATTAGAAAAGATAGCTGGGGGGATGTGGGAGTTTGGGTTCATGAAATATTACATGCAAAGCTATATTTGACCGGCTATCCTAGATTCTATATATTCCCAAGCTACCAGCAACCACCCGCACTTGAAAGATTCCTGTCAGAAATCGAAAATACAGCTCAGCATACATTGATTTACAAGGAAATGAAACAGCTCGGTTATGAACATAGTCAAATAGATGAAGAAATCGTTAATGAGACAATAATTCAAATAGATACTGTTTATGAAGGTCCTGATAAGATACGGAGGGCATGGGGAATTTTTGAAGCTTATCTGAAAAATCCTGATATTATTTTATCTCATGATTTGGATTTCAGAAAAAAACAGCCTTACGAGTATTCATTGTTTAAGAAATTTAAAAATAAGATGTTCGATACCTCTTCACCTGCAAAGATGAGAGAAGCGATCGTCTCATGCTTAGATCTGATTGAAAAACCATTGACCCAAATGAATAAACAAGAGTACCATTTGAAGATTTTTAATAGTATCCCAGCTGTTTTGTCCAAATCGGACTTATCTCGTAAAGCCAAGGACATCTTTTATATTCTTCAATTCAACGAATTTCCTCATTACTTTGTGATGGGACGAAGAGATAAACAATGTTGTTTTTTTCTAAATCCATTAATTTCGAGAGAAGAGTTGGATTATCGATTAGATGCGTTTTCTGCTGAGGAATTCTTAATGTTCTGTGAGATGGGAGGGTGAGAAAGTGAAGCTTGATGGAAAAATTTTAATTATTACGGATGGTAAAAATGAACATAATTCTAAAAACGATTGGTTAAATTCAAATCCAGCAACTCTTAGAGATAATTCTGAGAAATTCCCGAAAATAAAAAAAATCGGGTAGAATTACGAATCGTTGCAGTTGGCTATAAATTTACAGAACTAGATTTAGTGCTTCGATTATGGGCGGGTGGTCTAGCTGGACTATCGGCAACGGGATTGTTTGAACTAGCGTTTAGTAAGAGGGATGGAACTACAAAAGAATAGGATTTACAAATCATTCCCTATCCCGTTAAAATAAGAGTAACGGAAGCACCGTACCCTGCCATCGCTGGTGGGGTATTTTGTTGTTTGGGAGTGATTACTTGAGCGCTACATACAAAGTCTTAGAGAGTGATGCGGAATTTTTGACAGCAGCCTTAGCCCAATCAAAGGTGTCTGTATGGTTTAGGCTGGACCCAGATCCAATAGGTCATCTTATGGATTATGGTGGGATTGTAGAGGGGTATACACCGGACACTATTAAACTCGCTGGAGCTCATTTTGTTCGGAGACGATTTGAATTTAGAGCAGAAATAAAATAGACCCGCCGGGCTTATGCCTGACGGGTTGTTTTTGTTTAGTCAAATCATTCAACACAAAAGAAGTTCTTCTTTAATAATTATGACGAAAAAAGTACTATTTCCATTTCATCTCATCAAATTCCCAAGGGAAAAATCTGTTGATTGAAATAGCAGTTTCCTCCCAAGTAGTTTTTGAGCAACGATCCAAAATATTTTGGATTTCATGTTTAATTAAAGTTATATCAAAAGAATCAACAAGAAGTAGACCACGAATAGCGATTGCTGCTTCACCGACAAAAAATTCTTTAAGTCCATTAGCAGTTGCTACAGTAGCATAAAACTGATCAGATCCAGATTTTTGTTTAACTCCAACATCTAGCACGACAGAAGTGCAAAAATCCTTTTTTCCTTCTGGTATTTCATGAAAATGGGCTTCTTTAAGAATCGGGTGAATCATGACATTCTCCATTCAAGTCTAGAATTCAATAAAAGGTATAAAGTGAGGCTGTTTTTTATTATTCAGACACATTAACATGATAGTTTGAAGTTCTGTAATTGTCATTATAACCTGTTCTAGAGAATTTTTCGAAATTTGCCTGATAAAGATTAAAAGAAACTTTTTGACCAGTTCTTACTCTTCTCAAACCGTCTGAACTATAGAACCAGAAACCGCCTGATTCCAATTTCATAGTATACCCAGCCCCTGCAAAAATCTTTGCTGCTTCAGTAACGATATATGCAGGAAGAGCACCCACAGTATACCCAGTATTACCAGAGGCTGCTAGAGCTTCTTTAGCTAAGTCAGATGATGATATCCAATTAAATTCAAAAGGGCTGATAACACTTTCCTCAACTACTGCGCTGGAATTTCCTGCGTTGGCTGAAGCCAAGGAATTGAACGAAAACGAACTGAAAAGTAAGAGAAAACTAAATAACAAAGCTGTGAAATTGTGTAATCTTTTCTTCAATCTAAATCACTCCTGTAAAAGTTTTTTCGATATAGCTATATATGAAAACTAAATCGAATACGACAATGATATACATAATGAAATGAAAAGTAAGGGGAAAAAAGTCGTAAAATGTAATTTGTGAATAATTAGTATAAAATACCTAAATAATTACAATGTAGAAGTGATATTATCAAAAGTGAAGACATTTTATGATAGGTTAGGTTCGAATAAGATCAGCCTGAGACTTACCGACTATACTACGTATAGTAGAAAAGTTCTAAATAAACAGCTTAAACTAAAAATTCCGTAAATGCAGGACTCCGCAGCATGCCGGAATTATTTCAATTCCTAATAATCAGGATTCGAAAGTTACTTTTCCTGTGAAATAGAGTTCATATACATAATGTTCCAAATAATATATATTTAGAGTGCACAGATTATAAGTGGCAGTGATTCTGAACATGAGAAACGTCCCATTATCTTAGGGTTGTGGGGCTTTTTTCTGATTAGATAAAAATGCGTAGTTGTATTATTATTTGGCGTTCAAATCCTCGTCTTGAATGTTTTTTAATGCTCTTATTGATTAACGGTCTAGAATTAAGGAGGGAATGGTTTTATGGGGAAAAATGTGAAATTACTTTATTGCATGTTGGGAAGTGCCATACTTGCTTTATTAAATAATCCTATCCTTAGTTACGCTAAACTTGGAATGTTCGAGGGGGGTTATGGAAATAGCAGATTTGGTGTGTTTTTAGTTTTAATTACTAATATATTTTCTTTAGCAGGATTTATACTATTAATTTTATTCTCCATTATATTAATAATCAAAAATATAAATTTCAAAGAAAAGTAAAGGGATCACATAAAAACTCGCTGGCAGGTATTTAATACATAGGAGTGATCATGTTGAGCAATATATACAAAGTCCTAAAGATAGACTCTGAATTTCTAACGGCTGCTTTGTCACAGTCTCAATTAGATATACTTGAACGTCGTGGTGATCTGGCCGGCTGTATAATTGATTGTGAGGGTCCAGTTCAGAAATGGAGCCCAGTTAGCGTTAAGGTTAATGATGCTTATTACATGAGAAGTGAATTTGAGTTTAGGATGGTTTTGGCATAAGGATGTATAACAAATACCCCGTCAACCTTAATTGGTCGGCGGGGATTTTTTACTTTGTTGTGTATTCACTTACTTCAAAGGTTAGGATCTTATCATGTATTACATATTCAGTGCGTTTGTTGAAAGGACCTTTGTTGTTCTCGTGCTTATTAATTCCGTAACGTTCAGTTCCAGTAGAGGCGTCGTACCAGTTAATAAAGGCATTTACTTCAGACATCGGAAGATCAAATTCTTTTTCTTGTCCAGTTGTTAGGGTGATTTTTAATAACGCTTGTTCGCCAGAAGGTGTGTCAGGAGTGGCTATTGGAGTTGGTACTGGTGAAGCAGTTACCGATGGTTCTGGTGTTGTTGTCGCAGTCGGTTGAACAGTTGGTGTGGGTGTCGCGACTACCACGGGCGTGCCCGTAACACGAAGATATATAACGTTACTTTTGAAGCTATAGCTATTACTAGCTATCGAGAAACTCTTAGCATCTTTTAGAATAAATGGTATATTTTTATCGCCTTTGTTTAATGTTTCGTTATAAATGATAACACCAGTGGAATTATATATGGTTAAATGTGCATCTTCATTGCCGATAGAATAGCTCATGTTGGTTATATCAATAGATTCAGTAAGAGATTTACCTATTGGACCAGTGTAGGTTATACCAGATTGGTTTAGAAAAATATCATAAGTAGTTTCGCTTGCGAAAGCAGATTTGGTCGTGACTAAAAGCATTAGTCCGATTATTACTAAAAAAAATTTTTTCATAAATTACCCCTCTTTTTTAATATATTTATAATTACTTGGTGTCCATTAAGATTATGGGTAAATATGGATTGTGTCTAAACATAATTTCTTAGATTTGGAATAATTAGATTGTGTTCAATTAATGTACATAATTATGGGAATTTAGGGATTTACTCATGATTGATTAAAGAACGTTTGTTTGGTTATAATACAAACAAACGTTCTTATTTTGGAGGGATCAACATGAAGACATTAACCCCAAGACAATATGCGGCACTCCAGGCGATTAATAAACTGTCGGAAGAATCGGGACATCCACCTACTGTACGGGAGGTTATGAAGGAAATAGGGCTCACCTCCAGTTCAACAGCACAAGGGTTGCTTGATAAATTGAAAGCAAAAGGATATATCAATCGACAGGGCCGTACGCCGCGTTCATTGCAGGTGATCAGTGATGCTAAATGATACGTCTCGTAAACTTCTACTAATCTTGACTCATTACCAGAGACACTATGGGGTGTTGATGGCGGAAACATAGCATACTGAAAGATGCATTAAATCAAAAGATACGCAAAAAACCTGATTTAGATCCCAAGTGTTGTCAGAAATCTCAGAGGTATTGGCTCAGTCTATGGAGGATCACAGCCCAATAACAATTACTTCGTTCGATGAATTAGAAAATAAAGTAGTGCACGGAATAGTTATGAGGGTTGATCAGCAGTTGGGACAGATTATATTTAGTCATGGTGGTGAAGTTTGGGAATGGATTAAACTTGAGGATATTGTAGGAGCAGTTTATAGTGAATTCTCAAGTGCTTTCGAATTTAAGAACCCTCCTTATAAAGGGATTTTTATTTAAATTACATAACATAAAGCAATGATTAGAAGAATGACCGTTCCAAGTACTTTGAATATTTTTTTGTTAATTTTTGCTCTATGCAATAGTTTTTCAGGTGTTAATTCGTTTACATATGGTGAGAGTGTTTGCAATGATCGTAATTGTTTATCGAAAGCATAAATAAGTGGGGAAATATTTCAGGTGAACTGTAATGTTTTTTTCGATCAAACCCCATATATAATGAAGAGGCAAATGAAGACATCAGGGTAACAGAGATATCTTGAGAACAGAAAAGTTTGCTTCTCACAAAGAAGGTTGGGTTAGACCAAGGGCTAATTCAACTAAAACAGGAGGAAATTATAATGGTTGAATCAAATGTAGATTTAATGGAGTCTGATATTTTCCAAGTCGATAAGGCATTAGAAAGCTGGCGTGATTCAGGTTTTGACTTATCTACTGCTGCTGGTGAAATCGTCGATAACTCAATTGAAGCAGCTGCAAAAATTATCAAAATTAAGACTTTTCAAAATGATGAAAAAAATATTAACAAGATCATATTCGCTGACGATGGTAGGGGGATTACTCCAGATATTTTGGCAAAGACACTCATGATTGGCTTTTCAACAAGGTACAATCAAAGAAGTGGATTTGGCCGCTTCGGTGTAGGTATGAAGGTAGCTGCTCTTAGCCAAGGAAGACGTATCGATATATTTTCAAAAGCTCATGGTCAAGATAGTTATTATCATGCATTTTTGGATTTGGACTTGATTGCTGTGGGGAGTCAAACACATATTATTGCTGAGAAAATCATTGCGTTTCCTCAAGAATATAAAGATTTAATGAGATGGAATGATAATAATGAGTTTGAGACAGGAACATTAATCATTTGGTCAAAGATTGATCGTCTTGTAAATGAAAGCACATATGGTAATTCTGCAAAAGAAGCAACTCAAGAGTTATTGAAGTTTTTAGCTAGAGCTTACCGTGTACAACTAGAGCAGGGTCTAACTATAGAGTTAGACGGAAAGATTATTGATCTTTATGACCCTCTATTTCTTAAGGAAAGTGAACGAGCATTAAAGGTCTTAGGACCACATAATTTTCCCTCCGAGGTAATTGATTGTTTTGAGATAGAATTAGACGGTCACAAGATTGTTACTACTGTGACTCTTTTACCTGAAGCTGTAAGAAAAGTGAAAGGTGACGGTGGATATCAAAGGTCTGCTGCGAAATATAAGGATCTTCATTTAAAGGACCGTGATGGATACGTAAGTATTCTTAGAAACGGCCGAGAAATATATTATGATGTCATTCCAAGATTGTTCCCTTCTAGGATTGAAAATATCGATAGATTTATTGGAATTGAGATTAGCTTTCCTGCACATTTGGATGAATATTTCCAGGTAAGGAATGTTAAAAGGGGTGCTGAGCCAGTAAAAAAACTGAAACAGCAAATTAAAGACTTACTTGTGAAACCGATTAAAGAAGCACGAAAAAAAATTAGCCTTACATTTACGCAGACTCAAGATGAGAATCGTAAAACAGAGCTCGATCACTTAAATGCACTCAATGCAGTATCAGAAGCAGAAAAGGTTTCGCTTCCAGGAAGAGCTGGTATGAATGTACCGTTAAATGAGCAACAAGAAATCATCGATGATCTCCTTGAGGATGTCGGAGTTAATAATAATCAAGAACTTGCTAATGCTATAAAACAGCAAATACAAGAACGTCCGATCATGCTAGTTGACTCATCTTGGCCTGGCAAAGAATTGTTTGATATAACTCATCTTAATGGAAGAGCAATTGTTAAGATAAACCATAGACATCCATTTATTAAGGAAATTTATGATCCGCTAAAAGAGGTTGCAAATAATAAAAGTGAGCTTGATGCTGAAGAAATTGTGGAAATAGCCCGAAAAGTTGAAACTGCTATTGATGTTTTGTTTATGGCCTATGCTAAAGCTGAAAATCTTCATTCAAATCCAGACGATGCCTATAGTGATCTACGAACACAGTGGGGTTACTTTACAGCTGCTTACGTTCGGGAAGCATTAAAAACTATTTAAAAAGAAGCTGCATCTTTAATGAGATGCAGCTTCTTTTTTTGTTTATATTTGTGGTAATATTTTCTTGGTTCACACCCCATATATTATGAAGGGCTATTAAAGTAAACAATATCCGGAAATACGCCATCATAAGCAATTGAACATCATGGGAAATCATGGTATGTTTTTCTTAACAGCAGCCGATCGGATGACGGAAGCTGTAATAGGATAAATGTATATGAATAGTGCTCTCTAAAAAATCGCGATCAGTGTTATAGCAACACTGAGAAAAGGATGGTTATTATGAGCCAAAAAAATCAAATGAGTCAATCTGTTATTGATGCATATTTATTGTTGAATCGTATGCGAGATAACGCCATTAAGTATGATAAAGGTAGTTACAAGCTTGAACGAATTGAACAAGCGCTGGATTATCTTCTACAAAAACCAGAAAAAGAAGGGGATCCCAAAGTAATTGTACGGGATTTAATGGGTAGTGCCGGTAAGAAGATTCGCGGTAGAATTAATCTTCTAAAGGAAAAAGCTGAGCTAGCCGGCTTAGACACACCTATTAAGCTTAAGGTTTCAGTTGATAATTCATTTGACCATAAGAAATTTGAGCTAATGGACGAATTGTATAATTCACAACTCAATAAAAGTGAAAAATCTATAATCAAAGATTTATACTTTGATTACAATACAGAAGAAATGGCAGCTCGTGATAATGTTCCAATAGGTACAATGAGAACTCGAGTGAGCAGAGCAAGGTTCAAATACGTCGCTGTATTAAAGTTGGCAATATGATTAAATACACAACTCGGTTATATAAGATGCTGCCTTGGCTAATTAGAGCACTAATACCTGAAGGATGCAAAGGAACTTATGTTCTGTACAGATATGAGCTTGGTGAAATCGTTCCAATATATATTGGTAGATCAGATACAGACTTACAGCGTAGATTATTAAATCATCCGTATTTGTATACAGCAGAATATTTTGAATACTACTCTTTCCAAACAGTAGAAAAAGCATTTCTATCAGAGTCGGCACTGTATCATTGCTTTCAAGACTCACTTTTAAATCAAATTCATCCAGCTACACCTGCACATTCGGATTTAATATGTCCCATCTGTAGACATAACTTCAATATGATTCGTAACGACCGAGTTAATATAATGTCTTAAGCCTAAAAGAACTCCTGCCAAATAAGCAGGAGTTCTTTTAACTGAGTCGAAACTTATATCCAATTATAGGGGGTTATTTATGGATATAAACTATATAAAATACCTGGATTACTCACATGAAGATGTTCATGACATTTTACTATCATTATTTCTTCTACAGTCATGGAAAGAAGTTTTTGTAGAGCCCTATAGAACTTTATAATGATTATGTCGCGTTCCTACACTTGTATAGAACGTTGTGGGACTCATGTGGCTCGCAATCGTAATGCATTGCTAGCGAGGATTTTCAGTTATATTGTCGAATTCAGTTAATGAGATTGTGATATTAATTATTATAAAATAATACAAATTTTGAAATATGAGAGGGCGTGATGGTATGAATCATTTTATTGTTTTTCAAAATGCAAGTTACGATGAAGAACGATCAGGCGGGTTTCTTTGGGCGCCAACTAAAAATAATGATGGTAGGACGTTTCACCATTGGACAGCAATGACTAATGTGAAAAAAGGCGATTTAATATTCAATAGTGTAGGTGGTCAGCTTTTGGATGTTATTACTGCACTTGAAGATTGTAAAGAGCAAGAGAAGCCAGTTGGCCTTGATAAAAACGAGCTTTGGAGAAACCATGGTTGGTATGTAAAAGGAAAATATGTTGGAGTCAATAATCCGATAAAATATAGTGACTATACAGAAGATATAAGCAATCTTCAGGCTCCAAGATACGCTCCTTTTAATATTAAGGGTGGTGGGAATCAAGGATACCTTTATCAGATCTCTCTGGAGTTTGCGAATTTCTTGTTAGATTTATTAGGTCTTACAAGACCTGGTGAGGAAGATATTATAATTGAGATTGAAAATGAGTTGCCTTCCAGTTTAGATCCAACCGAGAAAGAACAAATTGTGAAAACAAGAATAGGTCAGGGCCTATTTAAAACGAAGTTGTTGAAATTTGGATGTAAGTGTAGAATTTGCGGTATAAGCAACCCCGATTTTCTGATAGCCAGTCATACTAAGCCATGGAGGGTATCAAATAATCAAGAAAGACTAGATATCTATAATGGATTTTTGCTCTGTCCTGCTCACGATGCTCTTTTTGATAAAGGCTACATTAGTTTTGAAGATAACGGAGCGATTATAATTTCTGATGCTCTAGATGAGATAGGGAGAATCTTACTTAATGTACATATAAGTATGAAAATAGAGGTAATGGAACAACATGCGAAGTATTTAGCATTCCATAGGCAAGGTGTATTTAAGCATTAATCCCTTTAGTAAAAAAATTCAAAGCGAATAGCGACACAGGAGTGACCGGCAGCAGAAGTGAACCAAGCCACGCTATTTTGACGAGGATTGGGATAGGAACGAAATGTCGGATATCACAGCGGCAACACCATAACAAACAAAGCCCTGCTTGCCATTATGGTAGCAAGGCTTTTGTTTATAAATCGACTTCTTCCCATCCTGGTTGCAGTGACTCCAAATCTACTTCTTCGAGGGCTTCTGGTTCGATAATTAATAATAATGGTTCATGTATGTCAATCAACGCACCTATACGTTCGCTGATTCCAATAAAAGTGCCAATTGCTACAACTCTCCCGTACCTTCCTCCAAATCCGCTATTGTGATTCTCATCGATACGTACAGATTGCCCCGGCTTTAATTCTTCCCATTTCATATAGTCGGCACCCTCCCTTTCAACCGCAGGGCTTCCTCGCGTATACGGAGGCTATTCAGCCATGCATTGTCTTCTGTGGATACGGCCAGATTGAAAAGCTGCTGCAGCTTCAGGGTGTCCCAGCAATACCGTGCGTTGACTGCTAGGCATTGCATCAACTCTGGACCGTGGTCGGCTGTGAGTTTGCCTGCCTTGTGCAGATGGTATAGCTCCGCGAGTCTTACTTGTGCGGGCAGCATTAGCGCCGCCCCTGAGCTTTAATCAGCGCGACCACAGACAAGACCAGCGCCGCCCCGATAATGATCCAGGTGATTGTGTTCAGCATATCGCTTCCTCCTTCATATTAATGGGCCGTAGCCCCCTGATCACTTAAAGAAATCCATTGATAACGATTTCGACTGTTCGAGATTATAAAGTTAGTCTTCGGTTGCCCATATTTCACTTACACCGCCGAAACTCCAGATAACTACTGCTAATCTCGCCCGCGTATGCCCGCCGGCAGATTGTATCGTCCAAACCGTTTATGTTATGATTAGGTGGAGAGCAGGAGGTGCTACTCCTACTCTCCGGGAACCTATTTACGTTTGCCGCCACGGCTGCGTTTGGTTCCTTTTTCTTTTGTCTCCTTCGTCGCTTTCTTTAGTAGGACTAGTGCCGTTGCCAAGTTCACTATGGAGACTGCTAAGTTTGCCCAATCCTTCATATGCCCTGTTCACCTCCTTTCCATACCTTTATTATATACTGGTACCACTATAAAATCAAGGATATTTATACTGGTAACAGTATATTTTTTGTGGTATTCTGTAAAAAAGGAGGACAGGCTAATGGAACAGCAAGGCCAAGGAAAGGCATCAACCCGGGCGAAGGATAAATACAACGCTGCAAATTATGATCAAGTAAAGCTATGGGTAAAGAAGGGTGACAGGGAACGTATCGATGCCGCAGCCAAAGCGGTGGATATGAGCCGTAACGCCTTTATATTAGAAGCTATTGAAGAGAAGATAAAACGTGAGAATGCAAAGCCGCTGTAAGGATATCCCAGACGGCTCTTTTGTTGCTCGGAAAAATTCTTGTTTATCTGTAATCAATCCTACAATAGTATGAAGCACAATAAAGCCCTGCTGACCATTATAGTAGCAGGGCTTTTGTGGGTTTATACCTCGAATCCTTCCCACCCTGGAGGCAGCAGATCCTCCGGTGTGGGTTCTATACGTTCTGGCAGCTCACTAATGAGTAAAAGCTCGCCAATGTCGAGCAGGACAGTTTGCGTTCCTTTCGCTAGCATGAGACCGATCTTCTCAGTGTTGAAACCAGCTGTTATACGGAAACGAACACCAAGCGTTAATTCTTCAGTTTAAATAATTATCAGCCTCAAGGGAACCGTTCCTTGTTCTGTCCCCATGGGGACAAATTGGGGACGGAATGTACATATACCCGCCTCAACTAGCCCCAAGTTACCCTAAACGAAAGATAACAAGCCCCATATATAGCAACGATTATCCTAATTTACCTCAAGTCAGGGGATGACTGGAAACAAATTATTCTATAGTTTACATGAAAAGCGTTTCCCAAGCGAGGGTTCGATCTAATGTAAGGAGGGAATAACGACCTAGTCCGATAACACAGTTCTATCCACCTTGGCGAACCGGGGAGAAGAGTGGTAAACTGGATTTACAAACAAGGATAAGCTAGGGATGAATAAGAGGGGGAGGCCGACAATGTCCAGCAAGGAGTCGGAGATCTCCAAAGTAAAGCAACAATTACGAACGGAGAAGACCATCGCCCGAAACGAGCTGTCTTCGGACCAGAGAAGTAAACTATCATCTGAAGTCTGCCACTATGCATTGGAGTGGCTGGAGACGAAGGGTATAACTTCACTAATGGCCTATGTGTCTTTTCGTTCAGAGCTTGATACCCGCCCACTTATCACACAGGCGTGGAAAGATCAGCGTAAGGTGCTGTTGCCGCGTGTAATTCCAGCAAGTGGTGAAATGAGTGTCCACGCGGTGAATGCATGGAGCGATTTAGAGCCGGGGGCTTATGGAATCCATGAACCTATTGTCTCCAGCAGAGATTTATTAGAGATTGAAGAGATTAAGCTACCTGCTGTTGTGTTCGTACCAGGGCTAGCATTTGATCTTCAAGGCGGCAGGCTTGGCTACGGTCGAGGATACTATGACCGGCTACGTGCGTCTTGGGAGAAAGCCGGGTACGTTAGCGCACAGCCCCCGATATGGATCGGGTTAGCTTACGGCATGCAGTTGGTTCCAAGGGTGCCGATGGATGAGCATGATGCTTTAATGGACATGCTGATTACTGAAAATGGTATAGTGCACTGCCGAAAAGGAGAGTGAGCCATGGAATTGACCCATTTCAACGAGCAGGGAAGAGCTCGTATGGTGGATGTGAGTGAGAAGGAGATTACGAAGCGGACAGCTGTCGCGCGGAGTATGATCAAGATGGCTGCTGGAACGCTGAGCGCCATTAAGAGTGGCAAGATCAGCAAAGGTGATGTCCTTGCTGTTGCACAGATCGCCGGGATTATGGCGGCTAAGAAGACGTCAGACTGGATTCCGATGTGCCACCCGCTGCCACTTACCGGTATTGATATCAGCTTCTCCGATAACAGCGAAGATGAACTTTATATAGAAGCAACAGTCCGTACTACAGGAAAAACCGGAGTAGAGATGGAAGCCTTAACCGCTGTTTCTGCCTCAGCACTAACGGTGTACGACATGTGTAAGGCTATTCAGAAGGATATGATTATCGGACCGACGCTTCTGGTATCTAAGAGCGGGGGCAAGAACGGAGATTATGCGCTCGAATAAGTATCAGCTGCTTTTGTTCGAAGCGCTGAGGCGAGCAGGCTGAACTGTACAGCCAACTATACATATAGAGAGGAAGGACAAACCTATGGCGTGGAAGACAGCAATCCTAACGGCCAGTGATAAAGGGGCCAGGGGCGAACGGGAAGACACGAGCGCCCAGGTTATTCGGGAGCTGGTGGAAGAGGAACTAGGTGGCGAGATCATTGAATATCGAATCGTTCCCGATGAACAAGATGAGATTATCGCAGCCTTGATTGAACTGACGGACTATTTTCAGGCAGATTTGGTACTGACCACCGGAGGCACAGATCTGGCAATTCGTGATGTAACTCCGGACGCTACTCGGCGAGTAGTAGAACGGGAAGTGCCTGGGCTCTCAGAAGCCATGCGAAGCACAGTGATGCAAAAAAACCGTGCAGCTATGCTTTTTCGTGGGATATGCGGCATTCGCGGTCGCACGTTGATTGTCAATTTACCTGGAACGCCGAAGGGTGTTCATGAGAATCTGGCAGCTATTATGGATCAATTACCGGAAGCACTGCTCATGGTAACTGGCCAATACCGTCAATAACCCTTTGTCATCTTCTTGTCACGTCACAATGATAATCTATTTATAGAAGAAAGTGGATGTAACTGTGACATAAGTTATGGTATTATTAAATTAAAGTAAACGATACCATGAACGGACAGGTGGACAAGGAGGAATAATAATGTTTAGTGGAATTGGTACTCCTGGTATTATTTTGTTGGTCATACTGGCACTTCTGCTCTTTGGCCCAAATAAACTGCCAGAGCTAGGCCGTGCAGTTGGACGAACCTTCCGTGAATTTAAGGAAGGCGCGCGTGAAATCATCGGGGATAATGAACCGGTGAAGAAGAGCGAAGCTCCTGTGCCGACGGCCCCGCAAACGGTCGCTGCAGATATTCCTCAGGACAAACGCCTGCCGGAATAATAGAAGATCTTTCAATGGGGCATTCTCAGGAGTCTACTAGACTTGAGGAGACGCCCCTTTTTCTTTGCTTTCCGCAGCAACGGACACTGCTTTGAAGAAAGTTAGTGTTATCTTTTTTACTCTTGTCATGGGATGGTGTCTGGATGTCTCTGAAATCGGAAGAAATGTCGGTGGTGGATCATCTCACCGAGCTGCGCAAACGGATTATTTATGTGTTAGTCGTATTTGTCCTTGGATTAATTGGCGGTTTATTTTGTGCAAAGCCCATTTACGATTATTTGATTAGCACGGACCTGGCGCAAGGTTTTGTTCTGCATGCATTCTCATTCTGGGATGGCATTGGGATGTACATGAAGATCGCGATGGCCGTTTCGCTAGTGATTTCTGTCCCGTTTATTGCCTACCAGCTGTGGGCATTTATCAGTCCGGGCCTGCGGCCGGAGGAGCGAAGTGCGACACTTCGTTATGTTCCCTATGTGTTTGTTCTTTTCCTTATCGGTCTTTCTTTTGCTTATTATATTGTTTTTCCAATGGCACTTTCGTTCACGATCTCAATTACCAGAAGCATGGGACTGGAAGAGACCTACGGGATTGCACAGTATTTTAACTTCATGTTCAGCCTGGTATTGCCGCTGGCATTGCTGTTTGAACTTCCATTGCTGGTGATGTTTCTGACCAAACTAAGAGTACTCAACCCGCTACGCTTGCGTAAAATGCGTCGGTACGCCTATTTCACGCTTGTTTTTATTGCTGTAGTTATCACGCCCCCGGATTTTATCTCAGACTTTCTGGTGACGATTCCACTGCTCATTTTGTATGAGTTCAGTGTATTTTTATCTGCATTTGTCTATCGCAAGCAACTTGCTGCGGACGCGGCACGGGATGAACGGTATGTTCAGAAGCAGGAGTGAGGAGAGAGGCTGCCGCTAAGTAGATTTTCTACGAATGTGGCAGCTTTTTTGCTATAAGTTGATTTCATTAGTTGGATTGAATACACTTAGTAAGTAATTGTTATCGATCGATCAGGATCATTAGATGCAAAGGTCTAACCATTCTAGCAACGTTCATATCTATAAGGGGTGAGAGGAAAGCGCTGGAATCCTACGCATATTTTCAAAACCCGTGGATACAATGTAATAGAGTGTGTGCTTGGACAAGCATTGAAACGTATTTTTTTGCGAAAACTAATACGAATTTGTGTAAAAAGACTTGAAATCCGGGCTCAAGTTGAGTATCATAAAAATTGTTGTTAGCACTGCACGCTGTTGAGTGCTAACGCTCTTGAAAAATAGGAGATGGGCTGGAGATTAGCAGGGTTCCATTGATATTTTTCAAGAACATCACAGCATTCTAAGCTTGACCGGTAAGTTCTAAACTATGTTTTGAAGCAAAATAACATAATTTTAAAGGAGGCTATTTTTTCATGATCAAACCATTAGGTGAACGCGTATTGGTGCTACCGAGCGAGCAGGAGGAAACAACTTCATTCGGGATTGTGCTTCCGGACTCCTCGAAAGAAAAGCCACAAGAAGGAACTATTATTGCAGTAGGCAGCGGAGCTTTGAAAGATGGAGTACGTGTAGCGCTTGAAGTTAAAGAAGGCGACCGTGTTCTTTTCTCAAAATATGCAGGAACAGAAATCAAATATGAAGGTAAAGAATATTTGATTATGAAAGAAAGCGACATTCACGCGATTCTTGACTAAGCAAGAGTCGATCATAAGCTAAATCTAAACTACTTAAAGTAATATGATATACAAAAAATTCTAGGAGGTAATTACACAATGGCTAAAGAAATTAAATTCAGTGAAGAAGCTCGCCGTTCTATGCTTCGTGGTGTAGATGCTCTGGCAAACGCGGTAAAAGTTACACTTGGACCAAAAGGCCGCAACGTGGTGCTTGAGAAGAAATTTGGTAGCCCACTCATCACTAACGATGGTGTAACGATCGCTAAAGAAATCGAACTTGAAGATGCATTCGAGAACATGGGTGCTCAACTGGTTAAAGAAGTTGCTACTAAGACTAATGATGTAGCCGGTGACGGTACTACAACTGCAACGGTTCTGGCTCAAGCTATGATCCGCGAAGGTCTGAAGAACGTAACTGCTGGTGCTAACCCAATGGTTATCCGTAAAGGTATCGACAAAGCGGTTCGTGCAGCTGTTGAAGAATTGCAAAAAATCGCTAAGCCTATCGAAGATTCCCAAGCTATCGCTCAAGTAGCTGCTATCTCTGCTGCTGACGATGAAGTAGGTCAATTGATCGCTGAAGCTATGGAAAAAGTAGGTAAAGACGGTGTTATCACTGTTGAAGAATCCCGTGGATTCGCTACTGAGCTTGAAGTAGTAGAAGGTATGCAATTCGACCGTGGTTACATTTCCCCATACATGATTACTGATACAGATAAAATGGAAGCTGTTTTGGAGAATCCATACATCTTGATCACTGATAAAAAAATCAGCAGCACTCAAGAAATTCTTCCATTGCTTGAAAAAATCGTTCAACAAGCTAGACCGCTTGTTATTATCGCTGAAGATATCGAAGGCGAAGCACAAGCTATGCTGATCGTGAACAAACTGCGTGGAACATTCAACGCTGTTGCTGTTAAAGCTCCTGGCTTTGGCGACCGTCGTGAAGCTATGCTGCAAGATATCGCTGCCCTGACTGGTGGCCAAGTGATCACTGAGAAGCTCGGTCTTGATCTGAAGAGCACTTCCATTGAACAACTGGGTAACGCACGTCAAGTACGCGTAACTAAAGAAAACACAACAATCGTAGACGGAAGCGGCGACAAAGCGGACATCAATGCACGCGTAAGCCAAATCCGTGCTCAACTGGAAGAAACAACTTCCGAGTTCGACAAAGAGAAATTGCAAGAGCGTCTGGCTAAATTGGCTGGCGGCGTAGCCGTTGTCAAAGTTGGCGCTGCAACTGAAACTGAACTTAAAGAGCGCAAACTTCGCATCGAAGATGCCCTGAACGCAACTCGCGCAGCGGTTGAAGAAGGTATCGTATCCGGTGGGGGTACAGCTCTTGTGAACGTATATAACGCTGTTGCTGCTGTAGACGTAACTGGCGACGAGAAAACAGGCGTTAACATCGTGCTTCGCGCGTTGGAAGAGCCAATTCGCACCATCGCAGCTAACGCTGGTCAAGAAGGTTCCGTAATTGTGGACCGCTTGAAAAAAGAAGAAGTAGGTATCGGCTACAACGCTGCTACTGGTGAATGGGTGAACATGTTCGAAGCGGGTATCGTTGACCCTGCTAAAGTAACTCGTTCCGCGCTGCAAAATGCTGCATCCGTAGCGGCTATGTTCTTGACTACTGAAGCAGTTATCGCTGACAAGCCTGAGCCTGAAAAAGGCGGCGGCATGCCTGATATGGGCGGCATGGGTGGAATGGGCGGCATGATGTAAGAAAATCATTATCGAAGCAATTCGATGATGAGTTTCCTTGAGAGGAAACACCATTTGACCACATAGTACAAAAATGAGAGACCTTTCATAAGTTCATTGAACTTTTGAGAGGTCTCTCATTTTTTTGTGGGTATAATTTAATCTAATTCTTGCTCTAAAACAGTTTTTACTAAACGACGTACTTCATCAGTTGATCTTGTATCCATTAATTGATTTCTTAGTTCGCCTGCGCCTCTAAATCCACGAACATAGATTTTGAAAAAGCGAAGAAGTGGTTTAAATAAACGTGGCTCGAGTTCATTTGAATATTTATCGTGAAGATCCAACTGTAAAAGAAGTAAATTGAGAAAATCCTTCGCGCTGTGTTCTTTAGGTTCTTTTTCAAAGGCAAATGGATTGGTGAAAATGCCGCGGCCAATCATGACTCCATCAACGCCGTATTGTTCTACTAATTTTAATCCTGTTGCGCGGTCAGGAATATCTCCATTAATAGTTAACAACGTATTTGGAGCAATTTCATCGCGTAATTTTTTTATTTCAGGGATTAGTTCCCAGTGTGCCTCTACTTTACTCATCTCTTTTTTTGTACGAAGGTGAATGGAAAGGTTCGCAATATCTTGTTTCAATATATGTCCTAGCCAGTCGCGCCACTCGTCAATATCAGAGTATCCTAATCTTGTTTTAACACTAACCGGCAATCCACCTGCTTTTGCTGCTTGAATAATTTCTGCTGCAACTTCAGGATGTTTTATTAATCCAGCACCTTTTCCATTCGATGCGACGTTTTGTGCTGGGCACCCCATGTTTAAATCGATACCACGAAAACCAAGTTTTTTCATATCAATGCTCATCTGTTCAAAAAATACGGGTTTATCACCCCAAATATGAGCGACAATCGGTTGCTCATCTTCTGTGAACGTTAATCGACCACGTACACTGTCTTTTCCTACAGGGTGACAATAGCTTTCTGTATTTGTGAATTCTGTGAAAAATACGTCGGGTTTCGCTGCTTCACTAACGACGTGCCGAAATACAACATCTGTGACATCTTCCATGGGCGCTAATATAAAAAACGGCTTCGGTAAATCAAGCCAAAAGTTTTGTTCGTTACTCATATTATCTCCTCTTGTTGTAATATATAAAAACGATATAAGGATAGCAAAGTCCTATACCCATCATACATAGTATCATTTTTTTTCGTTTGATGCACAGAATCAATGATATGAGAATGTTCATCCACGGCTATTTGTTTATAATCTGTTTATTGATACTTGTTATAATCCTGTAGATGAAAAGTTTGTAATATAAAGTCGAATCGTGTTAACGAATCGATTATAGACAAACGACATAACGCATCCAAAGAACAGGGGGATAAGCAAGTGAACAAAAAGCAATGGATAAGCTCTATATTGGCTGCTGCTGTATTATCAAGCCCTATCATTATGCCGACCAAAGGATCGGCAGCGGCTTCCTTTATTGATATTGATGGCTCATATGCAAAGAAAGCGATTGTTGAGCTATTCGATCAGGGGATAGTGACTGGTGTCGGAGAGAGTAAGTTCTATCCTACGTCGAATATTACAAGGCAGGATTTTGCAATTATTTTAGCAAAGACATTAAAGCTGGATGTTTCAAACCCTCCTGCACTGCCAACCTTTCTGGACGTTCCCACAAGCAACTACGCATACAGCTATGTAGAGGCAGCTGTCAAAGCCGGATTGATTAAGGGTACAGGCAGTAATCTTTTCGGTACGGGGCAAAATTTATCACGTCAGGATATGGTCGTCATGTTCGTGAGAGCATTGGGGGTCAATCCTACGGGTAAAGCTGGAACTTTGCAATTTGCTGATAGTAGCCAAATTGCTGATTATTCCAAAGATTTTATAGCTGCTGCTGTGGAATATGGATTGATTACCGGATATAATAATCTTTTTAATCCTGATGCCAAAGTAGATCGTCAGGCCGTAGCTCTAGTAGCCTCTAAGTTTCTGAAGTTTAAGGAGAACGGAAACACTGAGCAGCCCGCCTCCACCCCAACTGCTCAACCGAGTAAAGAGCCGGTAACAGTGCCTACTCCTGTTGTTGGAGGATCTTCCCCTTCGCAAAGTGAGCATAGCAGCAATTCAGATACAAATGCACCTATGGTTGAAAGTACCAAGTTCGAGGCGATCGACAACTACAACGGGACACAAGATCAGCTTCGCGGGTTAGCGGGAGCCATTGGCGAGCAAGGAGCAGCGGTACAAGCCTACCTGTGGACGGATGCGAATGAGAACGGTGAAGTAGATGCCGATGAGTTAGGAACAGCCATCGCATTAGGCACCAGCGAAGCAGACGGATCTGTGAGTGCGGCCAATATTGGGGATCTGAACGCAGGAACGTATCGTTTCGTGATTACCGCTAAGGATTCATCCAATAATGAATCAGCGAAGAACGCTGCACATGCGGTTACGGTGACCTTAAGCAAAAACGAAGTTCCGGATACGAGTGCACCAGTAGTGGACGCAACTAAGTTCGAGGCGATCGATAACTACAACGGGACACAAGATCAGCTTCGCGGGTTAGCGGGAGCCATTGGCGAGCAAGGAGCAGCGGTACAAGCCTACCTGTGGACGGATGCGAATGAGAACGGTGAAGTAGATGCCGATGAGTTAGGAACAGCCATCGCATTAGGCACCAGTGGAGCAGACGGATCTGTGAGTGCGGCCGATATTGGGGATCTGAACGCAGGAACGTATCGTTTCGTGATTACCGCTAAGGATTCATCCAATAATGAATCAGCGAAGAACGCTGCCCATGCGGTTACGGTGACCTTAAGCAAAAACGAAGTTCCGGATACGACTGCACCGGTAGTGGACGCAACTAAGTTCGAGGCGATCGATAACTACAACGGGACACAAGATCAGCTTCGCGGGTTAGCGGGAGCCATTGGCGAGCAAGGAGCAGCGGTACAAGCCTACCTGTGGACGGATGCGAATGAGAACGGTGAAGTAGATGCCGATGAGTTAGGAACAGCCATCGCATTAGGCACCAGCGAAGCAGACGGATCTGTGAGTGCGGCCAATATTGGGGATCTGAACGCAGGAACGTATCGTTTCGTGATTACCGCTAAGGATTCATCCAATAATGAATCAGCGAAGAACGCTGCACATGCGGTTACGGTGACCTTAAGCAAAAACGAAGTTCCGGATACGAGTGCACCAGTAGTGGACGCAACTAAGTTCGAGGCGATCGATAACTACAACGGGACACAAGATCAGCTTGGCGGGTTAGCGGGAGCCATCGGCGAGCAAGGAGCAGCAGTACAAGCCTACCTGTGGACGGATGCGAATGAGAACGGTGAAGTAGATGCCGATGAGTTAGGAACAGCCATCGCATTAGGCACCAGTGAAGCAGACGGATCTGTGAGTGCGGCCGATATTGGGGATCTGAACGCAGGAACGTATCGTTTCGTGATTACCGCTAAGGATTCATCCAATAATGAATCAGCGAAGAACGCTGCCCATGCCGTTACGGTGACCTTAAGCAAAAACGAAGTTCCGGATACGAGTGCACCGGTAGTGGACGCAGCCAAGTTCGAGGCGATCGACAACTACAACGGGACACAAGATCAGCTTCGCGGGTTAGCGGGAGCTATTGGCGAGCAAGGAGCAGCGGTACAAGCCTACCTGTGGACGGATGCGAATGAGAACGGTGAAGTAGATGCCGATGAGTTAGGAACAGCCCTCGCATTAGGCACTAGTGCAGCAGACGGATCTGTGAGTGCGGCCAATATTGGGGATCTGAACGCAGGAACGTATCGTTTCGTGATTACCGCTAAGGATTCATCCAATAATGAATCAGCGAAGAACGCTGCCCATGCGGTTACGGTGACCTTAAGCAAAAACGAAGTTCCGGATACGAGTGCACCAGTAGTGGACGCAACTAAGTTCGAAGCGATCGACAACTACAACGGGACACAAGATCAGCTTCGCGGGTTAGCGGGAGCCATCGGGGAGCAAGGAGCAGCGGTACAAGCCTACCTGTGGACGGATGCGAATGAGAACGGTGAAGTAGATGCCGACGAATTAGGAACAGCCCTCGCATTAGGCACTAGTGCAGCAGACGGAGCTGTGAGTGCGGCCAATATTGGGGATCTGAACGCAGGAACGTATCGTTTCGTGATTACCGCTAAGGATTCATCCAATAATGAATCAACGAAGAACGCTGTACATGCGGTTACGATTGAGCTTGTTAATGGTGTTCTGACCACACCTACGGTTACTAGCTCTATATATGGCTTTGACGGAGGCGGCGGTTCAAAAACAAAACAACTGATAACGGGTTCTACACAATCGCGCATTCGCTTCGACTTTTTCTCCGGAGAAAGCTTTACGAATGCTGAAATTCAGGTAACGCTGGAAGGCATTACCTTTACCACAAACGACTATTATACCATTAGTGGATGGACACATCCGACGAGTGATCAAATTAGCAATAATGGGCATACGTTAACTTTCACAGGAAGTAACATAGGTGTTTCGGATATCGCTTTTGAACTTCATAATAAAGTGATGCCGGCACCCGGGACCTATCTCATTAAGTTCAAAGCAGATGCGGATGGACCTGGAACAGCCAGATCTTATTCCGAGGAACAAGTCATTACCTTAATTATTTTGCCACCGGCTTAAACTAGAAGCTTCTCATGAGTTCTTTGAACTTGTGGGAAGCTTCTTTTTTATGAAAAATAGGATTGCTCAATATAGTCTAAATGAGTATTATGAGTAAGGTATGTTCATATAAAAATAGAGATAAACAGGATGGAGAGCACCATGAAAACAACACGTCAGAACGCATTGATTTTCTCGTTTACTTTTATGGCTTTTATTCTGGGTACGACAGAGTATATTATTGTTGGTTTACTCTCTGAAATATCCTCAAGCCTCGGAGTTACGCTTGCGACAGCCGGGGGATTGGTATCTGGCTTCGCGATTTCTTATGCCATTGGCACACCAATTATGATGTCCTTGTGCAGCCGTGTTCCGAAACGGATTACGATTCTTGTATCACTTGTATTGATTTTACTGCTAAATTTGTGGAGTGCTGTAACTGGAACTTACAGTATGCTGCTGGTGACTAGAATAGTTACTGCCATACTATGTGGCTTTGTTCTTTCTGTAGCCATTACGGTAGCGAATGAAGCGGTTGATCAGGAGAAGAGAGGCAAAGCGATTGCTACAATTTTGAGTGGTTTTGCTATTGCGAATGTTTTTGGTGTGCCGATCGGTACTTTCGTCGGGCAGTTTTTTAATTGGCCAGCAGCGTTTGTTCTGAATGGGATATTAGCTGGAGTTGCCATAGTCCTAAATTATATCTATATTCCACGCCAATTACCGAAACCTGTGCCTAGCTCACTCAAGGATCAGATCGGACTGCTCACAAACGGCCGCATTATTCTTGCATTTCTCATTCCGGTTACGGCAGTGGGAGCCGTATTTGTGATGTACACTTACATTACGCCTATTCTGGAGCAAGTCATGAACGTTCCTAAAAGCTCGGTTAGCGGTGTGCTGTTTGTATACGGAATTGCCACGATTGTCAGCAACTGGATTGGTGGCAAGGTTGCGACCGGGAATGCGGTTAGTAAGCTGAGATTCGTGTTCCTTATCCAAGCTGTGGTCTATGTTATCTTTAGTATGACCGCATCTGTTTCCATTCTAGGAATGATTGTGCTAATGGCTCTAGCCATGATGTCGAGTATTGTGAGCGCCCCTGCGCAGCTCTATTTGATTGACTTAGCTAAGCAGTTCTCACCAAAAACGAAGGATCTTGCTGCCTCATTGAATCCAGTAGCCTCAAACCTGGGAATTGCAGGCGGGTCCGCGATCGGTGGAGTGGTTGCCGGGCATGGAGGATTAATCTCTCTTCCTGTAGCTGCTGCCATCCTGGCGATATTGGCCTGTGTGATTACGTTGATATGTTATAAGATGGATCATCAAAGCCAAGCAGCGGTCATCACTCAGCATCATAACTTAACCTAATGAGATGATATAAAATATCCCGGCTTCATACGAGTTCATTGAACTTGTGTGGAGCCTTTTTTATATGGAAAGCTTCAAAGCGTTGACTTCCTACAGATTCAGTGCTAAACTTATCTTAAGTTAAAGATATTTAAAGTGAAGATAAAAAACTCGATGCTATCCACCAAAGAGCTTGTACAGTAGAAAAAGATCTTTTTTTTAAGTGATATCTTAACATTAAGATAATTAAACTAAACCTTTTTGTTCTTGGGAATTATATTAGGAGTCAAAATCAACTAAACATTAGGAGTGTATAACAATGAGAAACTTAAAAGGGATTCACCACGTTACAGCCATCACAAGCAGCGCAGAGAAAAATTACGAGTTTTTTACTTACGTGTTAGGTATGCGTCTAGTGAAGAAAACAGTTAATCAAGATGATATTCAGACGTATCATTTGTTTTTTGCAGATGATAAGGGCAGCGCCGGAACAGATATGACCTTCTTTGATTTTCCTAACATCCCTAAAGGGGTTCATGGAACTAACGAGATTGCGAAAACATCCTTCCGGGTACCAACAGATGCTTCATTAGACTACTGGGTTAAGCGTTTTGATCGGCTTGCAGTGAAGCATACCGGCATTAAAGAGCAATTCGGCAAAAAGACATTATCCTTCGTAGATTTCGATGATCAACAGTATCAACTTATTTCAGATGAATTGAATAAAGGTGTCGTATCAGGTACACCGTGGCAAAAAGGACCTATCCCTTTGGAGTATGCAATAACTGGCTTGGGACCGATCTTTGTACGAATTGCTGATTTCAACTACTTCAAAGAAGTATTGGAGAAAGTGATGTTGTTTAAAGAAATTGCTCAGGAAGAGACGTATCATTTATTTGAAGTTGGCGAAGGCGGAAACGGTGCACAAATTATTGTAGAGCATAATGAGTTCTTACCGAATTCACGCCAAGGTTTAGGGACTGTTCACCATGCTGCTTTCCGTGTAGAGGATCGTGCGATGCTGGACGAGTGGACAGAGCGTTTTGAAGGCTTTGGATTCCAAACTTCAGGATATGTAGATCGTCACTTCTTCGAGTCGTTGTATACACGTGTTGCACCACAAATATTGTTTGAGCTTGCCACTGACGGGCCAGGATTTATGGGAGATGAGGAATATGAGACCGTTGGCGAGAAGCTTTCTTTGCCACCTTTCTTGGAACCTAAACGTGAGCAAATTGAGAAGTTAGTCCGTCCTATTGATACCGTTAGAAGTACGATCGACTTTGTGAAAGAGTGAAGAAGGGGCTGAGGAAATTGATTTCAATTGATCCAAAGCACAACAGTGAACGGGAAAATTACAAATTATTAATTGGCACTATTATTCCTAGGCCAATAGCCTTTGTCACAACACAATCAGAAGAGGGTCTCTTAAATGGTGCACCTTTTAGCTATTTTAATATCGTTTCGTCCAATCCTCCAATGGTTTCATTGGCTATTCAAAGACCGGCAGGTCGTTTAAAAGATACAGCCCGTAATATTTACGATAATCAACAGTTTGTTGTGCATATTGTAGATGAGGAGAATGTTGCGAAGATCAATCAGACTGCAGCCACATTACCTGCTTCTGAAAGTGAAATTGAATTGGCGAATCTTACACCGATTCAAAGTACAAGTGTAGCTGTGCCTGGCGTTTTGGAAGCGAAGGTGCGGATGGAGTGCAAGCTTGTTCAAGCAATTCCTCTAGGGGGCGAAGAACCTGGGAGTGACTTGTTTATTGGCGAAATTGTTCAATTCCATATCGATGAATCGATCTATCAGGAAGGGCATATTGACCCGAGAGTTCTAAACGCTGTGAGCCGTTTGGCGGGAAATAATTACGCAACCCTTGGAGAGATTTTTACAATAGATAGGCCGGAATAAGCAACTATAGAATAGACCTGCTAGTAAGCAATGAAGCCTACTTAGCAGGTCTTTTTGTGTACCGAAGCTACAGCTCGTCCGCAACCCCCAACAAAGCAATCCCTAGAATCACAACGATAATAACGGCATATTGTGCCTTGCTTAGTTTTTCTTTGAGGAAGATTCGCGATAATATTACGGAAAAAATGCTGTATGAAGCAATAAGTGGTGCCGCGATAATCGCGTTGCTGGACATAGCAAATACGTAGAAGAATTGTCCGGTCGTTTCCAGAATGGCTGCGAAGCCCTTATCCCGTTCTTTAAATAGGTTGAACTTTACCTTTTCAAAAAATTTCAGGTATGTAAAAGACAAGATGGCACATATAAAGAAGGTGTATTCATACGCGAGCAGAGCTGCTTTTTCACTAATCAGACTAAGTTCATCCAAATAAATAGCATCGGCAAAGGTGCCAAGTCCATCGATTAGGCAGTATAGGATTGGAAAAATGATGGCGATCACGCCAATCTGATATTTTTTATCAATCTGTGTGGCGCTCTTTTGAAGCGCTTGGTGTTCTGCTTTCTTTTCCAAGATGGCGATCCCGATAATGCCCAAGGTGATAACGGCAACACCAACGATTTCAAGCGCCCCTAGCTCATGGGTGAAAAAGATAAATAATAATATCGTCGTTACAGCGCCAGATGAATTTTGTACGGGGGAGGCAATGGATAACTCAATATATCTGAGTCCAATATAACCAACTGCCATCGACAGGATATAGAGTGCAGACACAGGGAAATATCGGATTAAGTCCATAGGATCAAAGGTTAATCCTTGAATGAGCATATAAGCTGTTGCGTGAATACCCATGACTATCCCCACGATAATGACAATCTTAATATGGCTATACCGATCCTGACTATCGGTCCCCTTTTTATAAAATAAGTCAGCCCCTCCCCAAGCGAAGGCTGTTAATAATGCAAACATAAACCACATAATCATTGCTCCTTGCTGTAGATTAAAATCCCCGCCGATTATACCAGATTAGATTCTACACAGGGTGCTCATTTCGTCACACATAAAAAATACACCCTCTAGAATCGACCGGACAAACCAAAGGTTTATCAAATGTCTATTCTAAAGGGTGTACTTCATAACATAACAGAGGGGTAAGGCGTTATCTTAACGTAGAGTTTTCAATGCGCCACTCCAAGCCAAGACTTGATCCAGCATCCCATTAAGATTGGTAAGATGCAGATCCGCTGGTTTAAACACAGTTCCGTTCTCGAAATCAGTGAACAGTGACAATGCAGGGTGTACACGAACGTCTGCTACAGATAGTTCTCCCAAGATTCCGCGTAGATGTTCAGCTGCACGAGCGCCCCCTACGGAACCATAACTTACGATACCTGCTGCTTTATTATTCCAAGCTTCACGGGCATAATCGAGCGCATTTTTCAGTGATGCAGAAATACTGTGGTTATATTCTTGTACGATAAATACGAAACCGTCTAGTGTAGCGAGTTTAGTGTTCCATGCTGTTGCTTGTTCAGTTGCATCAGCCTCACCCAATAGTGGAAGCTTGAAATCTGCAATATCTATGATCTCATAATTAGCATCCCCGCGTGCATCCGCAATCTTTTTAACCCATTCTCCTACTTGCGGGCTTAAACGACCTTGACGAGTACTTCCGAGAATAATACCGATGTTTAATTTTGACATTGTTTGTTCCTCCTCAATTTTTGTTCTACCAAATAGTTTGTCTAGAAATCCCATGAAGTACACAACCTTTAAAAATTATTTATCTCAAGAGTAGTAAACTCTGGTTGTCTTTAAGTTAAGTATCTTTAAGATGAGATAATAATACCGCACATAGTGTGCTTTGTCAAGCAACTTTATAATAGTTAGTTTATAGCTTTGCTTCACCTTTACAAAATTAGTTGTTAGGAATATAATTGTTTAAGCAACTATTAAAACAGTGTTAATTGAGAAGGGATACGATCATGACGACAAAGCATAACCAATCCGAGCTTACGTTAGGATTTATGATGGGCACGACTTATCGTAAATTAAGCATGTTATTTCAAAGTGGGCTGAAAGAACATGATATAACACCGGAGCAATGGTCAGTCCTTTTTCATATTGACAGAACGGAAGGTTTGATTCAGAAGGACATTGCTAAGCGCTCTGGTAAGGATAAGCCAACTACAACGCGAATTCTGGATCATTTGGAAGGAAAGGGACTGATCTACAAAAGAACCGGTGAGAACGATCGGCGTTCTTTTAAAGTCTATATTACAGAAAAAGGAAGGTCTCTGGTGAAGGAAACCGTTCCTATTGAAGATAAGGTGACAGAAGAGATTATGAACTGTATTTCTAGTAAGGAATATGAGTTGCTCATGGAATTGCTGCTAAGAATAAACAATCATGTAGATCAAATAACAGATGGAGAGTAGGAAGGCAAGTTATGTTAGAACAACAAGAACTACGTACGAAATTATGGACCAAATCTTTTATTGCTTTAACGATTAGTGCTTTATTTTTATTTATGAATTTACAGATGTTGTTATCTTCATTTCCGTCTTACGTAAAAAGCGAATTTCAGGCCGGAGATATCATGGTCAGCCTCGTTACCAGCGTCTTTGCATTAACTGCGATCGCCTCACGTTTTATGACCGCTTTTCTGATGCGGAAGGTTAGTCGCAATGTATTATTATATATTGGCTTAGCAATTGCCGCCGCTATTACCGGCCTTTATGTTGTAGCAGATTCTATCGGATCACTGCTGCTGATGCGTGTGGGCTATGGGATTGGATTCGGGATTGCCAGCACGATTATCCCAACGATTGTTTCACAGATTATTCCAAGCAAAAGAATGGGTGAAGGGATAGGTTATTTCGGTTTATCCACCAGCCTGGCGATGTCGATCGGTCCAATGATTGGCTTGAATGTGATGAAACAATCAGGTTTTGGAACACTGGCTATGATCGGTATGGTAACTTTACTTCTTGCTTTTCCAGTACTTTTATTTTCTCGTTCACTTCCAGCGCAACCGAAAAAAAAGCCTACCCCAACTCAAAGCGAATCCACCAAACCTCTCAAGGTTCCGTTTAATACAAAGTTAGTATTGCCTGCCATTCTAAATGTCATGTTGGCAATTACCTACGGGGGATTGCTAAGCTTTATCGCTTTATTCGGCGAATCAGTTCATCTGGAGCAAGTGGGTTTGTTCTTTTTATTTAATGCGGTTACGATCATCATTATAAGACCTATCTCCGGCAGATTATTTGATAAAAGAGGACCAGCTTCTGTCCTAATCCCGGCGGCGGTTTGCGTCGTTGCAAGCTTAACTGTGCTTTCTTATACTACCTCTATGCCAATGCTCATCGTTTCTGCACTGCTATATGGACTTGGCTTCGGCGCTATTCAGCCAACGATCCAGGCTTGGATGCTTCGCACCTCAACTCCAGCACAATATGGTATGGCCAACAGTATGTTCTATAACTCAACGGATTTGGGTGTAGCCAGCGGAGCCATTATTCTGGGGGCAATCTCGGCAGCAACTGATTATGGGATAATGTATCGTTATTCGGCTGGGTTTATGGTGTTGTTCCTTATCGTGTATGTGGGAATTCAGATTAACAAGGCTAGAGTGAATCCATCAACCTTAAGTCAATAGGGTTCGGAGATTAAGCCAATCTTTATCTGCTATTCATATTATTTTAAGCTAAGAGGGTTATAGTAATCACATAACCCCCTTATAATATAGACTTTGACCCTGCCGGACGTTGGCAGGGTCCTTTTTTTGTGTATGAAGAGAAGAAGTACATTATGTCGATGCACTTTTCTGGCAGGATGGATTATGCTTAGAAGAATAGGAATCGAAGGGGGAGAGATTTGCGGATGAATATGACATGGAACTTAGATAGTTTATATCCTTCCTTTGAATCGGAGCAGTTAAAAAGGGATCGCAAGCTACTGGACCAGCATATACAAGATTTAAAGCGGTGGGCTGAGCACCATTTGAAAGTAAAAGACGTTACAGCCATGTCTGTGGAGGGCTTTTTAAGAATTTATAATGATTATAAAAGCATATATGTATGCTTGTTAGCTTATGCAGAGTTAACACTCAGCGCAGATCGTGGCTCCGAGGAAGCCATGAATCTTGCTGATGATATTGAGGAGGCCAATTCAGAAATCATCGGGGTAGTTGTGGCTTTTAAGCGCTGGTTTAGCACTTGTGATCATATGGCTGAGCTTATCGTTAGCTCACCTTATCTAATGGAGCATCAATTTTATTTGCGAGAACTCCTGTTACAATCCCGCTATGAGTTAAGCGAAGAACTTGAAATGGCCATAGCCAAAATGCAGAGTACAGGATCCAAAGCATGGAGCAGACTGTATATGGAGAGGACTTCAAGTGCACTTGCAGATCTAGTGGTAGATGGGGAAACTAGACAAGTGACACTTGCGGAGCTAAGAAGTATGGCTTATGAGAATAATGCCAGCTTAAGAAAAGCTGCTTATGAAGCGGAGGCAGAAGCCTGTAGTCGTATTGCTGAGGTCTGCGCAGCCAGCTTAAATGGCATTAGTGGTGAGGCGCTGACGATTTATGGCATGCGGGGTTATCAATCTTCTTTGGAAAAAGTGTTAATCGCTTCGAGAATGGACAGTGAGACTTTAGCCGCTATGCTCACTGCTCTTCGGGAGAGCCTGCCAGCCTTTCATACCTATTATCAAAAGAAAGCCGAGCTGCTGGGACATCCGGCAAAGCTGCCTTTTTACGATATTTTTGCACCAGTCGGTGTAGAAAACGGGAAAATTACATACGCTAACGCCAAAGATACAATCTTCTCGAGCTTCGCAACCTTTAGTGAGGAACTGTCTTGTTTTGCTCAGAAGGCTTTTGATCAGCAATGGATTGATGCAGAACCTAGATCAGGCAAAGGGGGGTATGGACTTTGCATTGATATTTTCCCGATTGGCGAGAGCAGAATTATGACCCAGTTCACCGGAAATGCCATAGATATTAGTATCCTTGCCCATGAGCTCGGCCATGCCTATCATAGCTCCTGTCTGGCTAATGAAACGATGCTGAATACGGATTACCCGATTCCGATTGCTGAAACGGCTTCGATTTTTTGTGAGACGATAGTGAACCATGCCATAATTACAAATTCAACGGAGAAGGAAGCTCTGCTTATTCTGGAGAGAAGTATTTCTGATGCCGGTTATTATCTTGTAGACTTTTATGCCCGTTATTTATTTGAGATCAAATTATATGAGAGAAGAGCATTAGGCCCGCTGTCTGTTCAAGAGCTAAATGAATTGATGATTGCCTGTATGGTGGAAGCCTATGGTGAGGGCATTGACCCGGGTACAATCCATCCGTACATGTGGATGAACAAAGCTGGATATTTTATGGCTAGTAATGAATTTTTGAATTTTCCGTATTCCTTTGGTTTGTTATTCTCTAAAGGGCTGTACGCGGAATATTTAAAGAGGGGCGAAGAGTTCGCCCCTAAGTATCGCCAGTTCCTTAGGGATACCAGCAAACATAATATTGTTGATGTAGCAAAAACAATGGATCTAGATGTTCACTCCGTCGACTTCTGGAGAAGTGCGTTGAAGCTGATAGAGAGCGATATTGGGGTGTTCATCGCTAAAGCCTAAACAACTCTCCAATTATGGTCACAGGTAGCTTCAATTTGGCCATGCTTTTCAATGTAGTCCGTGACAATTTCAGATATGTCGATCATAATTTCTTGAACAATCGGTTTACCCTTATACATCTCATAATCTCCGCCACCGCTGGCTCTATAATTGTTCATAACAACCTCATATTCTTTAGAGTCCTCTATAGGCTGACCTTGGTACAGCAGATGGAGGACTCTTTCGCCTGCAGGTCTAGCGATATCAAGCTCGTATTGTATTCCTTCCCACATATCATAATTGTAATGCTGCGGTTTAGGCTCGATGTAGGCGGGGTTAACGATTATTATTCCGTTCTCGTCTTGTTGGAAATAGTTAGCGGTTTGTTCTAAGGCCTCTCTAATATCTTGTCCTGTCAGTCTTAGGACGGTTAAGGTGTTGGGATAAATGAAGTTCGATAAAATGTCTCTGCGTGTGATGGTTTCGCTGAAACCCTTGCAATCGTTACTGAGTAAGGCTGCTGTAGAAATATCTATGCCAGTAGCCTCCATTTGTACCTTATTCATAAATTCTATAAAAGGGTGGTCAGCTAAGCGGCATTCATCAGCACTGGAAATAGACAGGTCCCCGATAACCGTTCCTATTCTCTCATCCAGCCAAGTTTGTGTTTCTGATTCAAGAGTACTGCTCAGCTCTAGGATTATTTCATCTGCAGCTGTTGTCTCATTAACGTTAAGGAGCTCGGCATGTTTACGCTGAATCTTCCAGTGTGTATTTTCTTTTTGGAAAATAACCGAGATTTTACCGAGGGAAAGTCCATTACAACCAGGTTGTATGATTGTAACACCGTTCAACTCCCCAGCTATGGAGCGGTGCTGATGTCCGGTAATTAGCACATCTATGCCCTCTACCTCTGTACACATGGCGTAGGCTTGATTCTCCCCCGTTAGTCTTTCTACAGGTTCTCCACTGCTTAGATCGCGTTCGAATCCGCCGTGGTAAGCTACAACGAGCAGATCAGGCTGCTCTTCTGCCCGTATAATGGCACACCAATGTTTTACAGTCTCTAGCGAATCCTCAAATTGAAGCCCTTCAATATGGCTAGGGTTCTCCCAGTGGGGGATGTAATGCGTCGTAACCCCTAGAACGGCTACTTTGATTTTATCTACCCATTTGATGATATAGGGTTTACCAAAGGCGGGTTGATTTGTCGTGTTATCTATAATTCCAGCTGATAACCAAGGAAAGCAGGAATCCTGAACGGCTTTATTCAGCAGAGTTTTGCCAAAATTGAATTCATGGTTGCCAATAATTGCAGCGTCATATTTCAATTCATTTAGTGCAGCTATGCCCGGATTCAGCTCATTACTATAATGTGTAGCTGCATAATAAGTTAACGGTGTGCCTTGAATAAGATCACCGTTATCTATAAGGATCAGCTCAGGAGTATGGGATCTTTCTTGTTTAATGAGGGTAGCAATTGTTGCTAAGCCTGCTGGTCGTTTCTCCCCCGTGCGGTAATCGACGGGCCCAAAATGTCCATGTAGATCACTTGTTACGAGGATTTCACAGGTTATTGAATTCTCTTTATTCATAGGTAGCTCCTCCTGATAATAAGTTCAGACCTCATTCTAGCAGATAATTTGGTAACTTTAAGAGATTGGAATAAATTTTACATATATTTGATGCTTGGTTGCTATTGATTTAATAAAACACATCTATAGTTTAGAAGTACTCAAAAATAAAAATAGAAAACAGTGGAGGTCTTTCGTTTGAGAAAAATCAGTAAATTCGTATTGCCGCTAATGATGTCTATTACATTGCTTAGTGGTTGTGGCGCTAACAACACTACAAATAATGCAAACCAAGGATCGACGGACGGGGCAAATGCACCGAAGGAAACGGCAGCTCCTGTAGCAGAGGGTTATGTTCCAGAGAAGCTTACTGTACAATTTGTTCCTTCTCAAAATGCAGATACGCTCGAAGCTAAAGCGAAACCTCTTGAAAAATTACTGGGTGACAAGCTCGGTATTCCTGTAGAAGTAAGTGTCTCTACTGATTACAACACCGTTATCGAAGCTATGGCCTCTAAAAAAGTGGATGTAGGTTTCCTTCCTCCAACTGCTTACGTGTTAGCTAAAGAAAAAGGAGCAGCTGAGGTTATTCTTCAGGCTCAACGTTTTGGTGTAAATGATGAAACCGGTGGTCCAACAGATGAATTAGCGGATTTCTATAAATCTATGATTATCGTCAAGAAGGATTCTGCGATCAAATCGGTTGCCGATTTGAAAGGTAAAAAAATTGCCTATCAAAACGTTACATCCTCAGCAGGTTTTGTATGGCCGGCTGCAACACTAATGGATGCAGGACTTGATCCGTTGAAGGATGTACAAGCCATTACGGTTAAAGGTCATGATCAAGGCGTGCTTGCTGTGCTGAATGGTGACGTAGATGCAGCAGCTATTTTCCAAGATGCCCGGAACACGGTCGTTAAGGATTATCCAAAAGTATTTGAAGATACTCAAGTTCTCGCCTTTACTGATAAAATTCCTAACGATACGATTTCGGTCCGTTCAGATATGAATAAAGAATGGATAGAAAAAATCCAGCAGGCATTCATTGATATCGCAGCTGACACAGAAGGCCATGAGATTATCAAAGACATTTACTCTCATGAAGGTTATGTGAAATCACAAGACAGCAACTTTGACATTGTTCGCGAATACAACAGTAAAGTAAAAACAGAGTAGAACAGGCCGTTCAAGGATACAACGATGTTGGTGTATAACAGGCATTAAGGATAGCCAGCTCCGGATTCCCCCCCGGATCTGGCTATCTCTTTTATACGAATATACGAAAACACATAAAGGGATGATTTCATGATAGAGCTTCGTAATGTATCCAAAACGTATCTAAACGGAACCAAAGGATTAAACAACATTAACCTGACCATTCCAGCCGGAGAATTTGTAGCTATTGTTGGTCTTTCGGGAGCAGGGAAGTCGACCTTGCTGCGTTCCATTAACCGGCTTCATGATATTTCCGAAGGTAATATTCTTATTAACGGGCAGTCCATCACGAATGCAAAAGGAAGCCGGCTACGAATGATCCGTAGGAATATCGGAATGATCTTTCAAAGCTTCAACTTAGTGAAACGTACGACGGTGCTTCGTAATGTTTTGGCAGGACGGGTGGGCTATCATTCCACACTGCGGACGATACTTGGCAGATTCCCACAAAAGGATATCGATTTAGCCTTCGAATCCCTTGATCGGGTAAATATCGCCGAGAAGGCCTATACACGTGCAGATCAGCTATCTGGAGGTCAGCAGCAACGTGTTGCTATTGCCCGTGTTCTTGCGCAGGAGGCACAGATTATCCTCGCAGATGAACCTGTAGCTTCACTAGATCCGCTCACAACCAAGCAGGTTATGGATGATCTAAAGAAGATTAATATGGAACTGGGGATTACGACCATTGTGAATTTGCATTTTATTGATCTGGCTAGAGAATACGCTACCCGGATTATCGGGCTCCGGGCAGGAGAGGTTGTCTTCGATGGTCCTGTATCAGAGGCAACTGATGAGAGGTTTGCTGAGATTTACGGCAGACCGATTCATCAGGATGAGTTGTTGGGTGAGCCTGTAGTCGGAGGCGTGTGAGATGAGTGTAAATGCAGAGAAGCTACATCCCAAACCGCCAAGAAAGATAAAACATTATTTCACAGCCATTATATTAGTAGTATTACTGTGGAGAAGTGCTGTCTTAACCGATTCATCCTTCGGGGAGCTGATCTCCGGTCTGCCGAATATGCTTGATTTGCTTAAGGAAATGTTTCCCCCGAACTGGGGGTATTTTGACAACATTATAGATGCGATGCTGGAGACGATCCGGATGGCGCTGGTTGGCACAACGTTTGGTGCCATTCTTGCGGTTCCGGTTGCGCTGTTGTGTGCAAGCAATATTACGCAAAGCCGTTGGCTTCATTATCCGGTCCGTATGCTGCTGAACCTGATCCGTACGATTCCCGATCTGCTGTTGGCTTCTATCTTTGTGGCTATTTTCGGCCTCGGTGCGCTTCCTGGGATATTTGCATTGACGATATTTTCGTTGGGGCTGATCGCTAAGCTTACCTATGAAACGATGGAGACGATTGATCAAGGACCTTTGGAAGCAATGACTTCAGTGGGGGCTAATAAGATTCAACGCATTATGTTCGGAGTCATTCCACAGGTACAGGCTCATTTTATGTCTTATGTCCTATATGCCTTCGAGATTAATGTTCGTGCTGCGGCGGTTTTAGGTCTGGTAGGAGCGGGTGGGATCGGCCACTATTATGAAGTCACCCTAGGCTTTTTGGAATACGATAAGACTTGCACCATCATCTTGTTCACATTAGCAGTAGTACTGATTATTGATTATGTAAGCACTAAGCTGCGGGAGAAATTAATATGAGTAAATCATGGAATACCCTTGTCCCTAAACCCCGTAAAAATCGTTTTCGTTGGCTGATTTATGTAGCCCTAGCCGCGTTATATATTTGGGCTTTTTCGGGAGTGCCGTTTAATGGATTCAAAGAAACCGCCGGGATCATTACTAAAGCAATTTTTGCCGGGATATTCTCACCTGACTGGGCCTTCGTTTATTTACCAGATGGGGAGGATCTCCTGCGGGGATTGCTCGAGACGTTAGCTATTTCAATCCTAGGCACTTTTATCTCGACCTTTTTATGTATTCCTTTTGCATTTTGGGCTGCAGTTAACATGAGCAAGGGAAAGGTAATTTCAGGTTCCGGCAAGCTGATGTTGAGCTTTATACGAACCTTCCCTGAGATTATTATGGCTTTGTTATTCATCAAGGCTGTTGGACCGGGTTCTTTTGCAGGTGTGCTGGCTCTGGGACTACATTCGGTGGGCATGCTCGGCAAATTGTTCGCGGATGAGATTGAGAATATCGACAACGGTCCACTCGAAGCTTTAATTTCTTCTGGTGCCAGCCGCATGCAGGTATTGTGGTTTGCGGTGTTGCCGCAGGTGCTGCCGGGATTCTTATCCTATACCTTATATAGATTCGAAATTAACGTTCGTTCGGCTACGATTCTAGGTGTGATTGGAGCAGGGGGGATCGGCACACCGTTAATCTTCGCGCTCAGTTCACGGAATTGGGACCGCGTGGGGATTATACTGCTAGGTATCATTGCGATGATCACAATTATTGATTTGATTTCCGGCAAGATCCGGAAGAAGCTGGTGTAACCGAGTTGCATAATGATATGTGAGACAAAGACCTCCTTAGGGTATGAACCGAACCTAGGGGAGGTCTTTTATGATATGATCCATACTATATTGGACCATTCGAAAATGTATGAAAAAGTAATAATTATTTTTTCTGAAACATATGTTGGTCTATCCGACTTGTACCAAAGGAGTTGAAGGTTTGGAATCTGCGCTTATTGGCAGCTTTGTATCGGCAATGGCTACCGTTCTTGGAGCATTTCCGATCCTGTTCGTGAAGAGGTTATCCGAGAAGTGGAAAGATATCCTCGTAGCCTTCACTGCGGGGATTATGGTGTCCGCCTCCACGTTTGGACTCATGCCGCAATCGATCAAAGAATCGGGGATTATCGCTTTAACCTTGGGCTTGATTACCGGAGTGCTGCTGCTTGATTTAATTGAAAATAACATCCCACATATCGATGTGGAGAATAAGCCCGGTTATACCAATATGGATTCAAAAGCGCTGCTTGTTATGATTGCGCTGTTCATCCACAACATACCAGAAGGCCTCAGTACAGGTTTCAGTTATGCCAGCGAACAGGCCAGTTTAGGTCCTACCGTGGCGATTGCCATTGGCGCACAGAATATGCCGGAAGGTTTGATTCTTGCGGTCTTTCTGATGAATTCGCGAACTAGCAAGCTAAAAGCCTTAGGAATCGTTACACTTACCGGCTTGATGGAGATGGTATCTGCGGTGATCGGGTATTTTACTGCCAGTTACCTGCATAATGTTGTGGGTTATGGTCTAGCTTTTGCAGCCGGGGCTATGCTCTTTATCGTCTACAAGGAGCTGATTCCGGAGAGTCATGGCCATGGTTATGAGCGGCCTTCGACGTATTCGTTTATTTTTGGATTATTGATCATGGTGTACATCACGCAGATATTTGGGTGAGCAAATAGAACTCTAATCTATAAAAAAGAAGACCAATGAAATGCCAGAGCAGCTTTAAGCTGCCTGACCTCATTGGTCTTTGTCTTGTTATAACTAAGCTTTATCCCCGCAGAATTGCCTCAATTTGCTCTAGTTCT
Organism: Paenibacillus sp. FSL P2-0121; assembly: GCF_037975345.1. Taxonomy (NCBI): domain Bacteria; kingdom Bacillati; phylum Bacillota; class Bacilli; order Caryophanales; family Paenibacillaceae; genus Paenibacillus; species Paenibacillus sp. FSL P2-0121. The sequence goes on from NZ_CP150245.1 coordinate 1,284,647, forward strand.
TCAGCGCTAAGCTCTGGGGCATTTAAGGAAGCGACGGCATCTTCAATCTGGCTTACCTTACTTGCGCCGATCAATGCAGAAGTTACTTTGTCTCCACGGAGTACCCAAGATAACGCTAGCTGAGACATTTTTTGTCCACGTGCAGCAGCAACCTCGTTCAGTTTGCGAACCTTGCCGATCGCCTCTTCAGTAATGGCATTCTCAGACAGGAATACACTTGGACCAGCGGCACGGGAATCAGGAGCGATTCCGTTTAGATAGCGATCGGTCAGTATGCCCCCTTGTAGCGGGGAGAACACAATGGAGCCGATGCCTTCTTCAGACAATACATCCTGCAAGCCATCTTCAATCCAGCGGGACATCATGGAATAGTTTGGCTGATGAATCAGGCATGGCGTGCCTAGTCGACGCAGAATTTGTGCCGCTTCGCGTGTTTGTTCAGGTCCGTAATTCGAAATCCCGACATACAGCGCTTTACCTTGGCGTACCACGAGGTCCAGCGCAGCCATGGTTTCTTCCAGTGGTGTATTTGGATCTGGGCGGTGGTGATAGAAAATATCAACATAATCCAGTCCCATACGTTTTAAGCTTTGATCTAGGCTGGAGACGAGATATTTTTTGGAGCCCCATTCACCATAAGGACCAGCCCACATATAATAACCAGCTTTAGTAGAGATAACCATCTCATCACGATAAGGGGTCAGATCCTTTTTAAGAATTTGGCCAAAACTTTCTTCGGCGGAGCCTGCGGGTGGACCGTAATTATTGGCAAGGTCAAAATGAGTGATTCCAAGATCAAAAGCTCTTCTTACCATGGCGCGGCCATTCTCAAATAAGTCGTTGCCGCCAAAGTTATGCCATAGACCAAGCGAGATCGCTGGCAGGAGTAGACCGCTCTTTCCGGTGCGATTATATTTCATATTGTCATATCTGGTAGCGCTTGCGTTATACATGATTTATTCCTCCTATAAACACTTATTACTTAGTACGTTACGTCCTTATTGTAGCGAAAGATCGCGGACAAACGTATGTCAGCAAGGAAGAAGTTTATAGTACAATGTCATTTTCGAGATGACGGCTACGGTATTCTTTTGGCGAACAACCTTTCACCTTCTTGAACATCCGTGAAAAGAGTAAGGGGTCCTGATAGCCCACAGAACGTGAGATTTCACCAATCGTGCATAAGGTCTCTGTCAGCAGCTCGCACGCCTTAGCGATGCGGAAATTTAATAAATACTGCTGGGGTGGCATACCTATTGTCCGTTTGAACAAGGAGGATAAATATTTGCGATCCAGCTTGAGCGAAGAGGACATCATCTCAACCGAAATATTTTCACAATAATGTGTATGCAAAAAGTGCAGGCATTGCTCGACGTAAATACTCTTTTGACGTGGTAAAGGAAGTACATCTGGAACTGCTGGCACCGCTCGAAGTAACAGAGAAAAGAACTCATACATAATTGCTTTTAGAGGTAGATCCAGACTGTCCGAAGCTTCAGCTGCTTGTGTCAGGAGCTCGTATAAATTCGGCATAAGCTGTTCATCCATTGGAAAGATCGGGTGCTCAGGTGACAAGGCGGTTTTGGCCAAAATATAATCAACCTGCTCCCCGGTAAAAGCTACCCAAGAATAGGCCCATGGATTTGCTATGTCTGCTGTGTAGGCAGTTACGATATGCGGATAGGTGAGAAAAGCTTGTCCTGGCTTAAGATAATGGGTCTGTTCACCCACAGTAACTTCACCTGTTCCTGCATGGATAAAATGTATTTTATATACGTCACGGACCCCAGGTCCAAAAAAATGTCCGGGAAGACACTGCTCCCGCCCCCAGTAATGGAGATGCAGGTCGGGATTGCCTCGGAAGGGACGCTCAGAATTATAGTTAAATATCGCCATGGATGATTCCTTCCCTTTCTTCTATAGAGTTAATCAAGGTAGTTGTACCCGCTTACTTTTATTATACAGCATATTTTAGAAGGAATATTAACTCGGAATTGCAGACAATTCAAAGATCGTAGTTTATCCCTGTCCAGTTTGGTTAAGTAAGCTATGAAGCTGAACGTATGAGCTAACTACATCAATAGGAGGTAATGGAGATGAATAAGAGAATAGTGGGTGTCTTTGCTGCCGAATACGAAGCTTCGCGAGCTATTGAGGAGTTGAAGCGTCAGGGCTGTAGGACAGAGGATATTTCGATTATCGCGAGAAATAAAGCGGATGAGGAAACTCTTAGAGACGAGTCAGGAACCGTGGCCCCGGAAGGTATGGCTACAGGTGCAGCTACTGGTGGCCTGCTGGGTGGAGTAACGGGGCTGCTGATGGGAATTGGCGCTTTGGCTATTCCTGGTATTGGACCTATTATTGCAGCCGGACCTCTTGCGGCAACACTAGCCGGAGCGGCGATAGGCGCAGGCAGTGGCGGGTTAGTCGGCGGACTTATTGGCCTTGGCATCCCTGAAGAGGAAGCAGAGAGCTACGATAATTACGTGGATGAAGGTCATATTCTAGTAATGGTGGATGTGGAAGGCGAGCAGAAGGAGCAAGAAGTGAAACAAATCTTCGCAAAGTATAACAGCCTGAACGCAGAACACTTTGAGAAAGTTGCTAATATAGATCCATTAGCGAGTGAACGTATTGGAAATAAATAAGAAGCAATTAGCATTCAGTGTAAAAAAACAAAACAGGCTATCTCACTAGCAAAGGATACTGCTAGTGAGATAGCCTGTTTTTTGCGGTTTTATAGAGAGACAGCATTTTGTCTAACAGTCTGCGCAGCCGGTATTTCTTTTCCTGGCAGGAAATGAATGCTGCGAATATAGCGGATTGTCCGGCTCTGTGCCCGCATGATTACCGAATGTGTCTCCGCGCGTTCTTTGCCGATAAAACGGACACCGTTCAAGAATTCACCTGACGTTACACCCGTGGCGGCAAAGAGGACGTCGCCCGTGCCAACCATGTCTTCCATGTGTAGCACTCGCGTTGGATTGGCAATTCCCATGCGTACACAGCGCTGTAGCTCTACTGGTCCATCCGGGAGCAATCTGCCCTGCATTTCACCACCAAGGCATTTCAGTGCAGCGGCAGCAAGAACACCTTCGGGTGCTCCACCGGAACCCATATATAAATCGACATCGCTGTCTGGCAGTGCAGCCGCAATAGCGCCAGCGACATCTCCGTGACCAAGCAGCTTAATTCGTACCCCGGCTTCACGCAGGCTATTAATCAGCTGCTCATGCCGTTTACGATCCAGCACCATTACGGTTAACTCGGAGAGGGATTTGCCAGTGTAATGGCAGGCTTTTTGCAGAGTGATCTCTACAGGGTCCTCGAGTCTAAGCTTACCGGCAAGCTCGGGCCCGCAGGCTAACTTCTCCATATAAATGTCCGGGGCATGCAGCAGGCTGCCTTTATCTGCTATAGCAATAACAGATTGCGCATTATGCAGGCCGCAGGCAACAACCTCAGTTCCTTCGAGAGGATCGACGGCTACATCGACAGCGGGACCTTTTTGGTTCCCGACTTTCTCACCAATATAGAGCATTGGAGCATCATCCATCTCTCCTTCACCTATCACAACAGTTCCGTCGATGGACACAGAATCGAACATGGAACGGATCGCAGTCGTGGCTGCATCATCTGCCGCATTTTTATCGCCCCGCCCAATCCAACGAGCCGAGGATAAAGCACCTAGTTCAGTTACCCGTACAATCTCAAGGGCCAGTTCGCGCTCCATTCTAATTCCCTCCAGTGCATTCTATATATTTTGTAAACTGAAATTTAGATATAACCCATAATAATACCAGCGGTTTCTTCTATAGCCTTGTCAGTAATATCAATTACAGGACAGCCCAGCTTGTTGAACAATGAAGCGGCGTATTCCATCTCTTCGGTGATCCGCTCCAGACTTGCATATTGGGAACCTGTCGGTAATCCGAGAACCTTAAGCCGCTCAGAGCGGACCTTCAGCATGTACTCGGTTTTCATGGTTAATCCGATAAGCCGGTTCGGCGGCAAGCTTAATAGTTCTTGCGGAGGACCAATCTCCGGGATAATCGGATAGTTAACGACTTTTTTTCCTCTATGGGCCAAAAAGATGCTAAGCGGTGTTTTTGAAGTACGGGACATGCCCAGCAGAACGATATCGGCTTTGAGCATGGCGCCCAGATCACGGCCGTCATCACAGGCGACGGTGAATTCTATAGCTTCTATGCGGCGGAAATAATTCTCGTCGAGCTGGTGTAGAAGACCTGGCCGCTGCTGAGGAGCATCGTCGAAGGTATCAATGAAGGCCTGCATCATAGGGCCCATGATATCAACGATCCGCAAATCAAGACGTACCGCTTCCTCGCGGATCATTTCTCTTAATTCTGGCTGCACTAATGTATAGGCGACAAAACCTTTATGCTGAGCTGCTTCTTCCATAAGCTTGCGTAGCTCGTCTTCATGCCTAATATTGCCGTATCTTTTAATGGTGACCTGCTGATTCTGAAATTGGTGAATAACGGCCTGCACGACAGCCTCTGCCGTATCTCCTATAGAATCCGAGCATATCGTTATTAAGTTGGAAGATTGCTCGATGCTCATGGGTTCCTCCTGTTATCCTTTGGCTTCAAGTTCGAGGAGAAGTTTGATGATGGAGGTTTTTGTTAAACGTCCTACCACATCCAGTTTTGTACCGCCGTCTTCAGCGGCGCTGGGAACAACCACCGGCAAACTGTCTACCTCGTGAAAAATCATCTTATGTGCAGCTTCAAGCACCGGCTCATCCGGTGAAGTTGTGACCACTTTGGGCTGGCGCGTCATAACCATGCTTACGGGCATGGAGACTGCACCGGGGTTGCCCAAGGTTACCTTTAGGAAATCCTTACGTGAAGCAACGCCCGTGAGTTTACCCTCTTCGTCACAGATAATAAGAGTGCCTACATCCTGTAGAAAAAGCGTAACTACGGCATCTTGAATAGTTGTGGTCTCACGGATAACTATAGGTACACTTTGAATTTCTTTGACCATCGTTTCCTGCAGCAGATAACCGCTTCCCTGACGACTGGATGATTTCAATCCTGGGAAGTACCCGACCTTCGGCTTGGCGTCGATATATTTGAGCATAACCAAAACAGACAGATCCGAGCGAATTGTAGGCCGGGTAAGGTTCAAACTTTCGGCAATCTGTTCGCCGGTAATCGGAGCTCTTTTGTTAACGATATCGATAATCTCTATTTGACGTGATGTCAGTTCGATCACAATTCCCTCCACTTCCGATAAAAAAGGCATTCCTCTTTAGAAAAGAAGCGCCGTTAAGCGAATCCTCCTTTCATATATGAGTCATATTTAGCTGTGTTTAATTTAACTTGTTTATATAATACGCAATAGTGGTCATAAATGCAATATATAGTACGTCATATTTTTGATTTTTTTAACGCAACAGTGTTGATCTTCTTTTTTTGCAGTAATTGCTTTAAAGCATCAGCATTCACTAGGATCGTTCCGGCAATGATGGTGAACACTCCAAGAATTGTAATCCAAGATACGGACTCCTTGTAAAAGAAAAAGCCTACACCCACGGCAATCGGTGGAGAAATATAAAGCCAGGTAGAAGGAAACACTGGGTTGGTCTTAGCTACGAGCCAGTAGAACAAGGTATGGCCGACCATGGAGCCGATAACTGTGAGATAGAGCAGTGAACCTGCTGTCTCGAATGAGAAGAGAAATGCAGGATGTACTTTTTCCGTGGCAAAAGAAAGAATGAATAACAACGCACCGCCATACATCATTTGAGCCGCATTCAGCGCAATTGGTGAGACCTCAGGCATACTGTTAATTACTTTTTTGGAGTAAATCGCACCTACAGCATAGCAACACTCTCCAATTAGGACTACGGCGCAACCGATGAGCCACAGTGGTGAAATATCAACGGCGAGATTGGGGAGAACCAGCAGCAGTACGCCAGTGAAGCCGATGATGCAGCCATATAGGGAGATGGCGGGTGCTTTTTGCCGAAGAATAGAGGTTTGGAGCAGCAGGATCATGATCGGTCCAGTGGCAGAGAGTACAGCTGCAAGCCCTGAAGAAACATATTGTTCAGCCCAGTAGAGACCCGCGAAGGTGCCGAAGGTTAGAGCAGACCCGGTGAACAACATTTCTTTGCGCAACAGCAAGGAGAAGCTGGCTTTTCGTTTCCAGACCATCCATAGGAATAGAACAGCGCCTGCGACAAAAAATCTTAAGCCCGCTGAAAAGAAAGGAGGCGCACCGGCATCTACACCGATTTTGATAGCTAGAAAGGTCGTGCCGAAGATCAGACATACAAGTGCATAAGCAAATAAGATCATTTTGAAAAGTCCCCTTTTGTGTGCTTTATAAAATATAAGAATTTATAAGCTGGCATTTTGTTAATCATAAAGGGGAGAGGACAGAACAGATTGCATTGTGTAGAACAGATTAATTCAGAAATCGTGTACAATATGATTACAAGGTTGTTCGGAGAGGAGTTGTAGCCAGATGAAAAAGGTTGTGGGAGCGGAGCATAATCATCCTTTGTTTCGGCAGGTCTATGAATTTCTATTAAACCGCATGGAGCGAGGGGAATGGGTCGCACATGATAAGCTTCCTTCTATACGGCTGCTGGCGGAGGAGCTTAAGGTACATCGACTGACCGTATTCAAAGCGTACAGACGGTTGACGGAGGATGGAAAGGTTTATGTAAAAGATAAATCAGGATATTACGTGGCACCCATAATCTCGCTTCCTGCTATTGAAGTAGGAGCCGCAGTATCGGCTTATGCGCTCACTAATCCGCTGTCTGATATTCAGAGAGTGCCAGTTAAGTATCAGTTCTCGCAGGCGCTGATTGATCCGGGGCTGCTGCCGAATCTTTTTCTATCTGACTATGTCAAAAAAGTGTTCGATCTATATCCCAAGGTAATGGGAACGTATGCCTCGGTCCAGGGGGATAACGAGCTGCGTGAGACGTTAAGCCACCACTTTCGGAAGCAACATCGGCTGCAGTTAACTTCGGAAGAGCTGCTTATTACCTCGGGTGCGCAGCAGGCGATCAATCTGATTGCCCGGATTGTGCTTGGTCCTCTGGATACGGTGCTTGTGGAGCGGCCTACTTATAGTGTTGCTATGGATATTTTTCGCCGGGAGGGGGCACGGTTGGTTCCGGTAGAGATCACTCCGGAGGGATATGATCTGGAGGAAGTAGAAGCTTTGATGAAAAAGCATAAACCGCGTATGTTCTACATTAATCCAACGCATCACAATCCAACTGGATACACGGTGCCTGTGCAACAGCGCAAGCTGTTGGTAGAACTGGCCGAACGTTATCGCTGTTTACTGGTGGAGGATGACCCGTTCCGCGATATGTATTTTGATGAGGAGCCGCCGCCGCCCTTTTTTGCTTATGATACGGAGGGGTGGGTGATCTATATCAGCAGCTTCAGTAAATATGTAGCCCCTGGCTTACGAATCTGTGCGGTGGCCTGCCGATATCCATTTATGGAGCGTCTAATCACGGCCAAATCACTCGCAGACAATGGCACTCCGCTGCTGAATCAAAAAATATTTCTACATTACTACACCTCCCCACGCTTGCAACAGCATCTCGGTAAGCTGCGCATTGCGCTTCAAGTGCATAAGGAAATTGTAGAAGAGGAGCTGGCGGGGACTGGCTGGGAATGGACGACTCCGCAAGGCGGATTAAATCTATGGGTGAAACTACCGGAGCATCTTACGATGGATCGCCTGTTTGCTTCAAGTATGGCGCAGTCGATCGCTTTTGTTCCTGGGGAGTTATTTGATCCACTGGGGGAAATGAAGTCAAGGCTTCGCCTAAGTTATTCCTTTGCAAGCGAAGGGGTGCTGCGCGAAGGAATACAGCGTTTGATTGGGATCGCGCACAGTTTGTGAGTGGTACAGCAGGTATGGGGGATTAATGAAGAGGATATGAGGAGTTAAAGAGGATTAGAGGAATTAAAGAAGAAGATTAGATTAATTACTGCCGGATAGACTTGTATCACTTGTTTGGAAATTCCTGTAACACTTTCTACGTTTGCTCCGTCTGTAAGGTAGAGAAGGGGGTTATCAAATTGCGAAAGATCAATTTCCGAAAGTTCAATTTCCGAAGTCCAATGATGATATTTCTAGGTGTCCTATTAATATTTACGGCTTTGCTGACGGTGCGGCCCTCAGTCACTTACGCCTGTTCCTGTGTTATGCCTGCGGAGCCACTGGAAGCTCTTGAGAAAAGTACAGCTGTCTTTGTCGGGAAAGTAGTGGACATGAAGGAGCCGTCACAGGGGAACATAATTTCTTCTGCTGATCCAGTAAAGGTAACCTTTGAGGTGGATTCCAGCTGGAAAGGGGTCGAGGGAAACCAAGTTACATTGACTACGGCTTTATCTTCTGCAAGCTGCGGCTTTGAGTTTGTGGAAGGGGAAAGTTACATTGTCTATGCTTATGCTAGAGACGGTGGAGAATCTGGTAATCTGGAGGCTAGTTTATGCAGTCGAACTAAGCGGCTAACCGCTGACTCAGTGGATCTGAAAGAGCTGGGACCGGGTATTTCGGCAACGACGCCTACCGCTTCTCCGGAGGTAACCCCGAATAATTCACCGGAGTCAGGAGCTGGGAGTAATGAGCCTGATCAAACGGGTAATTCTGCTGGGGACAGTGATTCCTTTCCTCTTGTTAATGTGGGGATTAGTGGAATAATTATCGTTCTAGCAGCTATAGCTGGGGCTGTTCTATACCGTCGTAGAAATGATGGAACGCGCAAAAAATGACTCTAACTGTAGAGTCACGTCATGTAATGTAATGGTGGGATCAAGTTAGGACGTAAGAGTATATAAGGGGTTGTGATAAAATAAGCGGTCGCTCGGGATAAACATCCGAGCGACCGCTTATTTGTTTGAGAAGACCTTGAGTAACTGGTGTTGGGCTGTGTTGGTGGACCAGTGGTGGAGTATGTTGGTGGGCGAAAAGGTACTGATGCTAATGCTGGTGTGTGCTGAAGGGCGGCGTAGGTCTAGAGTTGGTATGTGTGGAAGGGCGATGCAGGTCTAGTGCTGGTGCTGGTGCTCAAGTGTAGCTCGGAACCATCTAGAATCAATAATTAGGGAAATCCTCCCTGATTTTATCGTGTTTTACTCATTAATAGCGATAATTGGGGAATTCCTCCCTAAAATTCTGCGGAAATTGCCCTTTTTGCCTATAATCGGCTAATTATTAGGGAGAAATTCCGCAAAAAGTCCAATGTGTGCTTATAAAGATCGATTATCAGGGAGAAATTCCGCAAAAAGTTTAACGCGCGCCTATAAAGTTCGAATTTGAGGGAGAATCTCCTTAAATATCAGTTCAAGGAGGGCAGAATTCTGTGAAGCAAGTTGAACTTTAGATTGTAAGGTAAAGTAAGGTGAATTCCGTGTAGCAAGGTTAATTTGGGTGATGTGATTAAGGTGAATTTAGTGAGTTAATGATGAATTTTTGCGATGTAAGTTGAAATCTGTTGAAGTCAGTTGTGATGTCACTTGAGTTTAGATCGCAAGCCTACCTCACCCTCGTCACACCCACCCAAATAACCGGGCAAGCTGAGCGACAGCAAAGGTTACTCCGATGGCGATACCCAGCGGAATGACTGCTGAGAGAACGGCCCACTTCATGCTTTTTGTTTCCTTGTAAATGTTCACGAGTGTCGTACCACAAGGATAGTGGAGCAGGGAGAACAGCATCATGTTGAGTGCGGTCAGCCAGGTCCAGCCATGTGAGAGAAAGACATCTTTGATACTGCCTAAGCTGTCGATATCAACCATAGCGCCTGAGGACATATAGCCCATAAGCAGGATAGGCAATACGATTTCATTCGCAGGAAGTCCAAGAATAAAGGCCATGATGATAAAGCCATCCATGCCAAGCAAATGTGCGAACGGATCAAAGAATGCAGCCATATGATTCAGTACAGAATCGCCGCCAATAAACAGATTGCCTAGAATCCAAGTGATAATCCCGGCAGGGGCAGCAACGACGATAGCCCGAGTAAGTACGTTAAGGGACTTATCTTTGGAGGAAATAAGTATGGTCTTCCAGATTTGTGGACGGCGGTAGGGAGGAAGCTCCAATGTGTAATGTGTGGGAACCCCACGCAGCGCAGTTTTGGACATGACCCAGGAAACGGTTAAGGTAACAATGATGCCGATTAGAACCATTCCCATTAGGACGGAGGCAGTGGTGAATGTACGAAGCGCGCCTGTCGTAGCGGCTCCTGCCATAAATAAGGAAGACAATAAAATCAGCGTGGGCCAGCGGCCGTTGCAAGGGACAAAATTGTTGGTCAGTATAGCCAGCATTCGTTCACGCGGCGATTCGATGATTCGTGTGGAGAGGATAGCGGCCGCGTTACAGCCGAAGCCCATGGACATGGTTAAAGCTTGCTTGCCATGACCACCTGATTTTTTGAACAGTCGGTCCATGTTAAACGCAACGCGTGGCAGATACCCGAAATTCTCAAGCAGAGCGAATACGGGGAAAAAGATCATCATCGGTGGCAGCATGACACTGATTACCCATGAGGTGCCTCGATACAAGCCAAGCACAAACACGCCGTGCAGCCAAGCTGGGGCATGGAGAGCCTCAAATCCCGCTGTCAGATATCCTTCGATGAAGCCAAAGAAGGAAGCGAGCCAGCTAGAAGGGTAGTTAGCCCCGGCAATCGTAATCCAGAATACGACACCGAGAATGGCGAGCATGATGGGAAAACCCCAAATTTTGGAGGTCACGATATTATCCAGCTTATAAGTGCTGTTCAGTTTCTTCTTATCCCGATAAGTAACTGCATCTCCGCAGATGCCTGCGGATACGCCATATATACCACTGACAATCTCATCCCGAATGGCTCCGCCGTCAGCGAGCTTTTTTGCGGTGGACAATAGGGAATCTAGAGCGTCAGATCCCTTAGTGATAGGCAGTGACTCCATGGCCGATGACCTCCTTTGCTTCGGGTAAATCCTTGCTTTTCATATGCTCTTTAAGTGAAGTAAGCAGGCTGTCATCACCGTCCAATAAGCGCAGTGCAATCCAGCGAGCGGGATATTTGGTACCGATGGTTTGCTCTACCAATGGTGTAAGCTCGGCAATTCCCCGTTCGATCTCTTCGTTGTAACTAATCCGCAGCGGCTGCGCTGTGAATGAGCCTGTAGCCACTCGCTCCACTTGATCCAATAAGGCATCGATCCCTATTTTATTGCGTGCCGATATCGCAACGACGGGTACGCCGAGACGTTTGGAGATACTCTTCAGGTTGATGTCGATGCCCAGCTTACGTGCTTCATCAATGAGGTTGATGCAGACAACCGCGCGTCCGGTAATCTCCAGTACTTGCAAGGCAAGATTGAGATTACGTTCCAGCGAAGTAGCGTCAAGCACTACAAGTGTCACGTCTGGCTGTTCAAAAATAATATAATCTCTAGCCGCTTCTTCATCCGCGGAATTTGAGTATAGGGAGTACGTTCCTGGTAAATCTACCGCGAGGTATGAATGGTTATTGTGTTTGAATTCGCCTTCGGCAGTAATGACGGTTTTACCTGCCCAGTTTCCAGTATGCTGTCGCATGCCGGTTAGCAGGTTGAATAGTGTGCTTTTTCCGGTGTTAGGATTGCCTGCAAAAGCGACGGTGAACTGACTCATGCTTCTACACCTCCAATTAATTCTCCGAATATTAAAGAACTTTCTTCTCTACGCAGTGCAATGGTCGTATTGCTTACCCGAAAAGCTATAGGATCTCCTAATGGACTACGCCGCAACACCTCTACGATATTCCCGACTACGAACCCGAGGTCCAGTAATCTTCTTCTAAGCACACCTTGAACTTCAATGTCGCTGATGCGCAGCGTGCTACCCTTTGCAGCCTCTGATAAAGGAATAGTTGTTCCAGTCATGAGATCCCTTCTTTCATTTATATTTTTACCGCCTACGGTTTTTATTTTGTGTATTAGAACATTTCTTGTAGTCTGGCACAACATTAGTATATGGCAACAACTTTGTCCCTGCAACAAGAATGTTTCCCTTAGGCAAAATAAAATTAAGCAAAAAAAGCCCCTGACGAAAGAGGGCTTGTACGCTCTTTTCCGCAGGGTTGAGCTTAATTCCTAATTAACATAAAAATTACGACCAGCTGCCAAAATCAAGTGTACGTCCGGTCTCGACCAAGGTTTTAATATTACTCAGAACCTGCCACCAGGCGTTGATACTGCCAGCATATGAAGGATCATCAGGATGCCATTCATCGTGGATAAGCGTAAGCTTAGTAGTTCCACCCACCGGTTCAAGCAGCCAAGATATACGCGATTCATATCTTTCTGTACCCTTATGATAGGAGGGGCCGACCTTATGCGTGAAACGAAACGCTTTTTGTGGAGTGAACTCCAGCAGAGTCCCATATACATGTATCGTTTCATCGCCATCTGCACCGGGACCAACATATTCAAGCAATTCACCTTCTTTAAAAGTTGATTGGATTACGCTCCCGTAGTAAATCTGTTTAGTACCTTCGGGAGAGATCAAAGTCTCCCATACCTGCTCAGGTGTTCCGCCAATATAAAATTCATAGTGAAGTTCTTTCATTCCTTATTCCTCCTTGGTTTGTACAATCATTTATTCCCTTAGACTTATTTACACTATACAAAAGGATCACTGACAACTACGGTCAGTGATCCTAAAATAATCATTTTAAGTTTTATAATAAGCTGCCAGATCGGTAGCTATAGCGGACAGCTTTTGTTTCAGAGCTAAAGGCTCTAGGATTCGTAGTGTTGATCCATAAGGCAACAAGAAGTAAGGCGCATAAGTCAGTAAGGAGGTCTCATCGACTTGAAAACGGGCTTGTCCGTCAATGCGCTGCACCAGCGCATGTCCAAACAGCCAATGACTGCATAGATCGTTCAGGATTCCTTCATCGGCGGCGATGACTACTGCTATGAGTTTCTCTGGAGTATTTGGTGTGGGCAGCAAGCTTTTTAACAAAAAATCACGTGCAGAGAAGTCAGCAGGACGGGCAAACAGAGCTTCTGTGCGGTGCAGTTCAGTTATTCTATCGACTCGGAAAGACCGAATTTCTTGCCTCTGATGGCAATAAGCAACGGTGTACCATTGCCCTTTCCACAGGACAAGTCCATAAGGATCAATAGCGCGGGAAGAAATCGTCTCCCCGTTTCCCTTCCGATATTCCATCTGGAGGGTATGTCCGTTCGCCGTCGCTAATTCAAGCTCTTGCAGTAGGTGGGGAAGCGGCGCAGCAGGGGAGTGGATGGTTTCTATCCCGCTCTCATGACGCTCCATCTGTTCTAATTGCTGCGCATTGCTGTACCGTTTCAGTTTGGCGATTGCTTGATCTAGAGCTTCTACATAAGGATATCCAGTTCCCCGCGCAAAGGAGGCGGCTTGCAGGAGGGAACGTTGTTCGTCGGAGTCAAAGAATAACGGGACCTCGGAAAAATGCTCCGGAAGGCTATAGCCACCACCAGGTCCACTATCCGCGATAATGGGTACGCCACTGATGCATAACGCGTCGATGTAACGATAGACAGAGCGGACACTGATCTCTAGCGCTTCTGCTAGTTCCCCGGCGGTTCTTCCCCGTTGCTTGAGCATCCAGAGAATGGATAACATGTGATCAGCCTTGGACATAAATCAGGAACCTCCTTGCCTCATTAATTAGTAATAGTTTACTAACTATAGCAAATTGCCTATTGATCAGCTAGAGAACCTTTTGGTGCTGCCATAAGTTCCAAGCCGCGAAGTACATCCAGGGTTACGATTCTTTTCAACATGGTGTTACACCATTATTTTCTTGAGACTATGAATGTACCGTGATCTCGCAATAAGGAAATAGATAGTTTGCACAACCAGAAATACAGCAGATGTAGTAAGCACGGGCACAGTTACATTTGTGATATTAATCTGTTTCAGTATCGGGCGTATCACGACAAGGGTCTGAATGGTGGCAATAATAATCGGAATATAGAAAAGCACAGAAATCTGTTTGGTAGCAGAAGCTGACATTTCTTTAGTACTTAAACCGATTTTGGACAAAGCATTATACATTTGCTTATCTGTGTTGAGCTCAGTATGAAGCTTAAAAAAGAGAAAGCTGGCGGATGATAGCGAGAAGATCAGTGCGATAAAAATTCCTATAAAGCTAAGCATGGCGGCTCCCTGTTTGGTCGATAGATAGCTGTCTGCTCGCGATCCCAGTATAGAGCTGTATTGATGGTTAGCCTTGTTAGCGGCTTTATTCCATTGGATAAGGTCTCTGGTGACAACAGCTTCAGCTGAGCTGTCATTAGGTGTAGGACCGTCCCATGCAGGGATTTTGTATAGATATTTCACATAAGGTCTCGTGTACTTCTCTGTTGAATTAGAAATCTTATGATATAAGTTGTCATCTACGATTAGAAGTGAGGTGGCCATTGGATCTACTGGATGCACCTTTGGTGTTCGTAATTCTTTTAACATCAGTTCCTCATCTTTTTGAACCTTCAAATGAATCGCTCGATTAGCAGCATAATTCTGTGAATCCATATGTGGGTTCAGCAGTAATACAGCTTCTTTTTCAGACAAGGGTCCAACCTCGGACACATCCATCTGTAAGCCCAGTTGATTAAACTGTGAGCGGGAGATCAGATCAATTCCAAGTATTATTTCCTTATCGATTCCTTGAATGGAAGCAGAGATTAGATCTACTTTATTCTCTGTATACTCGACTTTAGCATTCTTTAATTTAGTGTGAATGGGCTCTAAATCTGGTGCTTCATCCTTCGGATCATAAATCGTATAACTCACAGCGAATGGGGATTTTTTATAGAGGTCTGAGTTCGCTTGATTAATCGATAAAAGAATTCCCGAAGCCATGCAGGCAAGCGAGGTAACCACAGTTACAAGGAACAGCATTCTTGCATTGTCTTTAATCTTATAACTCATCTCGGAAATCCACAGCAGATTGGTCCCGCGCCACAACTGTTTGCGTCTTAGTTTTAGTAGGCGAATGCCCAATACAGATAACTGAGAGTAGAAAAAGTAGGTTCCAGCGATACCTGTGACAGCGGCGACTAACAGTGAGGACGGGGACAATTGCTTCCGAATCGCGAGAGCGCCGACGGTCAACAGTAGAAGCCCAAAGAGCGAGAACAACAAGGAGACACGGGGTTCTTTTTTAGGTTTAACATTTCCCTTAAGCAGTTCAAGAACTTGATGTTTACGAATGAACAATAATGTGAAGATCGAAATGACCAGAAATAATGAAATGAAAGAGATAGAAGTAATCATTAACGCCTTCATTGGCCAATAAAAGGGCAGTGGCTCCATGCCCATAATTGTCGTGCTTAGCAGCAAGAATAACTTGGATAAAAGTATGCCGAAAGACACACCTGTTACTATAGAGAGCAGTCCGATCAGCATGTTTTCTATAAGAATCAGCTTGTTGATCTGGCCAGGTCGTGCGCCTAAAATCATCAGTATGCCGAACTCCAGATTACGCATTTTCAGAAATGCGCTAATCGAATATAGTACGAAAAAGAACGCAAAGATAAACACAATGTAAGAAGCAATTTGCATGCCGGAGGCTGAATTCGCACCCAGCGCGATGTTCGTAATACTAGGGTGATAAATAAAGACTGAATAAGAGAAAAAGATCATGACCATAAAAGCACTGCTTAAGAAAAAAGCAAAATAAGCGCGCGAATTACGGCGTACATTATTAAACGCGAATTGAGGAAAGTTCATGACTATTCCCTCCCCAGAATGAAAGTGTATCGATAATCTTTTGGAAGAAGGCCTGACGGTTATCTCCCCGGTGAATTTCCGCTGCTAGTTTGCCGTCTTTTATAAAAACAATTCGGTTGCAGTAGCTCGCTGCCAGTGGATCATGTGTTACGAGCATTAGCGTGGTGCCTTCTTTGTGGTTAATATCTTCCAGCGATTCCATCACCATCCGCGAAGAATTGGAGTCAAGCGCACCCGTAGGCTCATCGGCCAATATAATCGAAGGAGAGGTGATGATCGCCCGGGCAATTGCGGTCCGCTGACGTTGTCCCCCTGAAATTTCATAGGTGCGTTTGCTCAGAATATCGGTAATGTTTAAGCGTTCAGCGACTCTTTGAAGCAAGATTTCCATCTGTGAGAGCTTACGGTTATCCAAAGTCAGGGGCAGCACAATATTTTCGGCGACGGTTAACGTCTCAAGCAGGTTGAAGTCCTGAAACACAAAGCCTAGCTGTTTTCGGCGAAAGTGGGCGAGCTCTTTTTTATTCAAAAGATAAGGGTTGCTGCCATTGATATTCACTTCGCCAGAGGACGGCTGGTCGATTGTGGATACCATATTGAGCAGTGTTGTTTTACCGCTACCAGACGGTCCCATAATTCCGACAAATTCACCTTTTTCAATATTAAGATGAATATCGGTGAGGGCTTGGGTCACTATTTTGCCGGGGTATACCTTATGAAGTCCTTTGACTTCCAATACGTTCATATCATTCATTCCTTCCAATACAAAAATGATTTCATCCGCCTTATTCGGGGAACGGGTTATGTATATAATTTATAAGATTGAGAGATTAGCTGCTATGGATTTACCTTAAGGTTCCCTTACAGAGACGTTAAGGTTATGTTCGCCTTTCTCCTTGTGGAGAATGGGTTGAGAGATAAGTAGCCTATAAAGAAGAAGGAGGCTTCAAAGCCATGAATAATGACGACGAAGTCCCCTCAATATTATTTCTGTAGATGATCACTGTTGCTAAAAATAAGCCGCACACGGGTCCCTTCCCCGAGCCGGGACTGAATATCCACCTTGTGTTCGAGCCTGTTGCAAATCTCCCGGACGAGATACAGCCCCATCCCTGTCGATTCATGATAATGTCGTCCGCGGTCACCCGTAAAGTAGGGATTAAAGACCCGCTTCAGATCCTCAGGAGAAATGCCGATCCCTTGATCGGTTATATCCAGAATCGTGTCGGTGCCTACACGCTGAGCTGAGAGGGTAACGGTCTTGCCAGTACCGGAGGTATAGTTTACGGCATTGGTTAAGATTTGGGCCAGCATAAACATTAACCATTTAGCATCGCTATATACCGCGAGATTGGCATCCACCTGTACATCTACTTTTATACCCCGGCGTATGAATAGTCTGCGATTTTCGGCTACCGCCTCACTAACGGTTTTGCGCAGAAGTAACGGTTCAACTTGAAAATCATTTTCAAATCGGTCAAGTCTTGAAGTGTAGATAACCATCTCCAGCCCTCCGCGCAGACGTTCCAGTTCCTCCTGAATACTTGCGGCAGCCTCCTCTTCAAGATCCTTTAGCGTAAGCTGAATTACAGAGAGCGGGGTCTTCATTTGATGAACCCAGCGATTCATGAATACGATATGCTGATCCATCTGGCGCGCATGCGCATTCACTTGCTCCTGATACTGGCGGTCAATCAGCTGCAATAACTCATGGATAGCTTCTGAAAGAGGAGTGTCTCCTAAGGAAACAAGATGTTTTCGGAGCATGTCCATAGGTTCGCTTAATGCTGCATACAATCTCCGGTGCTGAACGTATCGGTAGCCTAAATATAGCAATAGAACTACGGTACTCAAGGCGATTCCATAAAGCATGATAGAGATCGGTCTGTTCTCACCAGACAGCCAATACAGCAAAGGGATAAGCAGCATCTGAAGCAGATAGAATAGGATCAGTGAGATCTGGTCTCTCCAAAAAAGCCTCATGGCGTATCCTTAGAAACATTAAGCCGATAGCCAGCGCCTCTTACGGTTTCCACAATGTCGCCAAGACCGAGATCCTTGAGCTTTTTGCGGACACGGGTTATGTAGACATTTAATGTATTGTCATCTATGAAATGCTGATCCTTCCACATGAGATCGAGCAGACGCTCCCGGTTAACCACTCGTCCTTCCTTAAGCAGTAAAGCTTCCAGTAGAACCGCTTCCTTTTGGGTTAGCTCACTCGTGTGCCCGTCGTATTGGATCATATATCGTTCAGGATAGAGGATTAAACCTCCAGATTGGAGTTTATTCTCTTCTTGAGTCTGTGAGTATGAACCGTATGCTCTACGTATGTGGCTGCGGATTTTGGCAAGTACAACCTCATAGTGAAAAGGCTTAGTGATATAATCGTCCCCGCCATTCTCAAGCGCCATCACCTGATCCATTCCACTATCCCGTGCAGAAATGAACAGAATCGGGCAGAGTGAGAGGGAACGAATCTGGCGGCACCAGTAGAACCCATCGTATTTAGGCAGATTGACGTCCAGTAAGATAAGGTCAGCCGAGCTTTCATTAAAAGTCTCCAGCACCCTGTTGAAATCCTCTACAATAATTGTATGGAACCCATATTTCGATAGGTACGTGCTCAGCAAGCTTGCCAGCTTGGCATCGTCCTCTATGATTAGAATCGTCTCCATATTTTCACTCCTTTGTTCAGTTATACAGTAACATGTACAAGGAAAATTATGCAAAAAGAGTACTCTTATTCGTGGTCAACGTAAGAATCTAGCTAGTTTTACCGAAGGGGAATTTGGCTGATCTAAGCCTAGCTGATCTAGCTCTAGCTGACCTAGCTGTAGCTGGCCTAGCTCTAGCTGATCTAGCCTAGCTGGCCTAGCTCTAGCTGATCTAGCTCTAAGCAATCCAGATTTCGCTCAAGCGGATTATCCAGACTTAATTGCACTTTGTACACTTATTTCTGCGTAGATCGTCCCTAGAAGCCGTTTAATTGCACTTCGTGCAACTAAAAAGGGTGAATCTAGTGGAATTAAAGGAAAACCAGAAATTTAACTGCACGAAATACAACTAACTATCTTTTGAAGGAGCATTCTGAGGAAATAGTTGCACTAAATGCAGTTAACGGATGCGTGGAGCTCATAATTATCGCTTGAAAATAGTTGATCAGTGACTATTTCCTCCGGAAGAAGATCGCGCACTCCAAAGCTTTCTCTAATTGCACTTTGTACACTTATTTCTGATTAGATAGTCCATAGAAGTCATCTAATTGCACTTTGTACACTTATTTCTGCGTAGATAGTCCTTAGAAGCCATTTAATTGCACTTCGTGCAACTAAAAAGGGTGAATTCGGTGCAATTAAAGGAAAACCGGAAATTTAACTGCACGAAATACAACTAAACTAACTTTTGAAGGAGCATTCTGAGGAATAGTTGCACTAAATGCAGTTAACGGATGTGTGGAGCTCATAATTATCGCTTGAAAAGCTTGATCAGTGACTATTTCCTCCCGAAGAAGATCGCCCACTCCAAAGCTTTCTCTAAATGCACTTTGTACACTTATTTCTGCGTAGATAGTCCCTAGAAGCCGTTTAGTTGCACTTCGTGCAGCTAAAAAGGGTGAATTCGGTGCAATTAAAGGAAAACCGGAAATTTAACTGCACGAAATACAACTAAACTAACTTTTGAAGGAGCATTCTGAGGAATAGTTGCACTAAATGCAGTTAACGGATGCGTGGAGCTCATAATTATCGCTTGGAAATAGTTGATCAGTGACTATTTCCTTCGGAAGAAGATCGCCCACTCAACAAACTTACTCTAATCGCACTTTGTACACTTATTTCTGCATAGATAGTCCCTAGAAGCCGTTTAGTTGCACTTCGTGCAGCTAAAAAGGGTGAATCTAGTGCAATTAAAGGGAAATCAGAAATTTAACTGCACGAAATACAACTAACTATCTTTTTAAGTAACTTTCTGAGGAATAGTTGCACTAAATGCAGTTAACGGATGCGTGGAGCGCATAATGATCGCTTGAAAAGCTTGATCAGTGACTATTTCCTCTGAAAGAAGATCGCCCACTCCAAAGCTTTCTCTAAATGCACTTTGTACACTTATTTCTGCGTAGATAGTCCCTAGAAGCCGTTTAGTTGCACTTCGTGCAGCTAAAAAGGGTGAATTCGGTGCAATTAAAGGAAAACCGGAAATTTAACTGCACGAAATACAACTAACTATCTTTTTAAGTAACTTTCTGAGGAATAGTTGCACTAAATGCAGTTAACGGATGCGTGGAGCTCATAATTATCGCTTGAAAAAGCTTGATCAGTGACTATTTCCTCCGTAAGAAGATCGTCCACTCCAAAACTTTCTCTAATTGCACTTTGTACACTTATTTCTGCGTAGATCGTCCCTAGAAGCCGTTTAGTTGCACTTCGTGCAACTAAAAAGGGTGAATCTAGTGCAATTAAAGGGAAATCAGAAATTTAACTGCACGAAATACAACTAACTATCTTTTGAAGGAGTATTCTGAGGAATAGTTGCACTAAATGCAGTTAACGGATGCGTGGAGCTCATAATTTTCACTCAAGAAATGTTTGTTTTGTGAACGTACGGATCATATTCGGTAGTATAAAATAATAATAACTAATTATGATATATGCTTCATTTTTACATCTCCCTTAATATGAAATTAAAGAGAGGGGCGTGGAAAATGAACTTTAATTTTAGAAGCTACCGTTCTGAAGATCTGCTAAAGGTACGTCATTTTCTTATACAAAGTTACAGTAAGCTAAAGACTCCAAATACCTGGCTTATAGACCGCTGGGAATTTGTTGTTTTTTTTCAGGAGACGAGAAGTGGAACGCTGGAGCAGTGGGAACAAAAAGTGGGCTTATGGGAGTATGACAATGGAGAGCTTGCAGCTGTAGTGTGCAGGGACGATGGGTTCTATTTTCAGTGTGCTGAGATGAATCCTCCGGAAAAATTACTTGAAGAAATGTTTGCTTTTGCTGAACAAAAAGCTGAGGAAGAGAACGGTGGTTACGTAGAGCTGTATGTGCCAATACCGGAGAATATGACCTCTGCGGCGGAGGTTGCTCGTAAGAGGGGGTATCATCAAACGGGTGGTAAGGAAAGCGTAAACTCCTTGCGATTGGATAAGGAATTTCCTGTGGAGCTCCCCTCTGGCTTTAGAATATGCAGCGGAGATGAGATCGAAGTTACTGCAAAAGCGCTCGGACATATCATGGCCTTCGACTATGCAGAAACGGCGGAGGCAGAGCTCACGCTGCTACATTATGGGAATATGAGTAACGCTCCAAGCTATAATCCGCAGCTCGATCTTAGCGTTGTGAATGACGCGGGCGAAGTGGTTTCCTTTTGTAATATTTTTTGGGACAGCAGCAATAGAATTGGTGCTCTGGAGCCTGTAGGCACATCCATTAATTATCGAAAGCTGGGACTGGGACGGGCGGTTCTACACGAAGGATTTAACCGTTTAAAACAACTCGGAGCTAGTAAAGTTTACGTAGGTTCTATGCAGCCTTTCTACGAGAAATTGGGCTTTACTACAGAAGTTTGGTTGCAGGTGTGGGAATATTCAGGTCACACAGATTAAGTTGCACCGGCTGCCCCCGACATTGGATCTGTCAGCAGTACCTAAACTGGCAACGTTTTATGAAAAATCCCCTTGATGGGTAAGTCATCAAGGGGATTTTTGGGTTTGAGCTCGGCAATCATATGCTGCACAGTAATCTCATACGTCGCACAGCAATCATACCGCCATAGCAATTATGCGCTGCAAACTGCCTCTGATTGCACTTTGTACAATAGAATCGTATATTCTTAGTAGCCGAAGCCGAGCAGTAGCTGAGCCAAGCCAAATCACAAAGCTCAGCACTCGCAACTAGCCGTCTGGCCAAGAGATTTTATTGATATTTGACTACAATTGCATTGCTGATCTGACGCCCAGGGGACGTAAGATATTTGCCGTTGTAGTAGAGCCCGCTGGATGCACCACCATCCAGATTCATGGCTTGATACGCTCCAGCTTGCTTCATCATTTCTGCCAGCTGTGGGATGGTGGCTCCACCAGTGGTCAGCAGAATGAGCTTATGGTCACGTGTTAATCCGAGCGCGCTGCGGGCTCCGCCGCCGGTTAAGATTTTCGGATCCTTGAAGCCTTCTGCCGCGACATTAAGGGATACCTTACCGTTCACAAGAAGACGCGGGCCGGCTTGAAGAGCTCCTTCCATGGAGCCGGAAGCGAAGCGGCTTGTGAAATCCAGCCCAGGAATCAGTGACGCCAGATGGTTGCTGTCATAGGTAAAAATCGTCCGGCGATCCCCGGAGCTATTTTTAAGCATTTTTCCGCCGCTGACAATGTAACCGTATGGAGCTTTGTATGCTCCTTTTGTATAGGCATCAAAAAATGTTCCGTTAATCGCAACTACGGCATTATTACGTTTAGCCAGACTGCTTAGGTCCTCCACTTTTCCGACCGTATTTCCAGCCAGTACGACATCAAGTTTCACCTTAGGATGCAGCAGGGACACTGTAACCGTCTGGGCTTTGAAGGATCTGCCGCCAACTTTGAAGGTTTTACTAGCGCTGACAACTGGTGAAGAATCCGCTTTGATTAGTGCGCCGGACTGTACAGGAACAGTGGTTGCAATATCATTACTCTTAAGGGTTAATGAAGAGGCTTCCTTATCCCAAGTTAATTGAATGCCAAGCGTTGTGCTGATAAAAGACAACGGGATATATACCGTGCCATTATCACTGAAAGCAAGATCAGTTAGTGTAACCGACTTTTCATTGACGAGCGCAGCGGTTTGACCTAATGTAAGCGTTATGGTGGTGTCTGCATTCGTAATGCTTATACGTTTTTCGTTAGGATTCCATACAGACTGTATACCAGTGAAGCTATTTAAGAGACGCAGTGGTATGTATGAATGGTTATTCTTGTCCACATAGACGGTGTTTTTAGGAACTGGTGTTGCACCAACAGTGGATGGGCAAGTGGCGACAAGTGGAACGAGCAGTAAGAAGGTAAGAAACAGAGTGGACCCTAGCTTTTTCATCATAAACAATTACTCCTTATCTTGTAGCTGTTGTAAAAAACGACAAGGTTTATTATACCTCATGTTCAAAAACTTGGATAACCTTTATTTTTAAATGTTCATAGGGTGAATCTGATAGAATATAGATTATATTATTTATATTAGCACTGAAATTGCACTGAGATTAGCACCATAACCAGCATCACAATTGCCACTAGACTCAATAGCTAAAAGGAGATTTTTATGACTACGATAGGTTTAATTCGCCATGGAAGTACCGCGTGGAATAAAGAAGGCAGAGTGCAAGGGCATACGGATAATTCATTGGATGCTGAAGGCCTGCAACAGGCACAACTACTGGCTGAACGTCTTAGCACAGAACAATGGGATTACATATATTCAAGTGATTTACTCAGAGCGCGGCAAACGGCAGAGGTTATTGCAGAAAGATTAGGCCTTGAGATCACGGGTTTAGCGCCGGGCATTCGAGAGATGTATGCGGGACTTATTGAAGGAACTACGCAGCAAGAGCGGATTGAACGATGGGGAACCGATTGGAAGACGTTAGATTTGGGTTTGGAAACTCCAGAAGCCAGCGAGCTCAGAGGCAGCGAAGTGATTGAAGAAATTGCGGCGAGACATTCAGGCAGTCATATTCTGATCGTTAGCCATGGTGCAATTTTACGCAGCAGCCTTAGAAGACTACTTCCAGAACTGGACGGCACAGTATTATTGAACAATACGTCAATTACGCGAATAACAAAATCCGAATCGGATGGCTCCTGGAACTGCGAGTTATATAATTGTGCGCGGCATTTGGAGAAAGAGTAAGTGTTCAGATAATGTTCAGAGCTTTTTTATATATTGGTATCGCAGTACAGTAAGCTAATTATTTGTAGTTCAGAAGGATGTGCGAATTAAAGGTGGTAGAGGTTCAGATTTATTTACAAACGTTAATGTCCATTATCATCGCAGGGGTTGTAGGTTATTTAGTATTGAGATTTTACCGGGATGTTGCTAGTAAGGAACCAAAACAAAGAGCGGTTTATACGGGCCTTTCCATTATAACTATCGTCGTTGGATTGTGGGCAATGCATCAGCTAGGCAAAAAAACCTTAGAAGAAACTATAGAGGTCAATGGGGGGATTTTCACTCCGTTATTGATATACGCGCTTACGATAGCTGTTTTAATGTTTTTGCTTACACGGCTGAACCTTGTTTTGGCGGAAAGAGAGCAGCTTAAGGAACTTGCCTATAAGGATGGCTTGACGGGGCTCTTAAACAAGAATGGAATGGATCACTTTTGGGATCGCTGCAAAGTAAATGAGCAACTAGCCGTATTGTTTATGGATTTGAACCGGTTCAAATCAATCAATGACAGCTTAGGACATCATGTGGGCGATTTACTGCTGCAAGAGGTGGGAGGAAGGTTAAGTCAATTCTCCAGCAAAAGAAAACGCCATATTTTCCGCATAGGCGGCGATGAATTTGTGATTGTAGCTAAAGGCTGCAATCAGAAGGAAGCGGAGCAGTTAGCGGTGCAGATTCTGGAGAAGACGACCAGACATTATCAGCTGGGAGAGCATAACCTCTTTGTATCTGCGAGCATAGGCATCAGCATTAGTCATGGCAAGGTGGATCATTTCAGGCTGCTGCACGAAGCAGATACAGCGATGTACACCGCCAAACAGCTGGGTACAGGTCGTTATTCAGTTTATAAAAATTAGTTTGTTAAGTATAAAATATAAGCGTCAGCCTTGGACATAAATGGATGTCTAAGGCTGACGCTTTTTTTTAGGCTCCCGGTGTGTGAAACTTGTGGGGGACTTGCTTGCGTCCCTTCATCAAGAAGAGGCAGAGCAGGGCAACCGCCATACTAATCGCTGCTACATAAAACAGGATGGAGTAATCAAAAATATCAATCATTAGCCCCAGCAAAGGTGGCGAGCTGATCGCTGCCAGTGAAGAGACCAAATAATACATCCCTGTTCGAGTACCGATACTCTCCTCAGTTCCCGTTGCAACAACATAAGGATAAGAGTTGATGTTGATACAAGCCCAGAAGATTCCTCCTGTCAGGAGTAACGCTCGAAGCACCAGCAGGTCCTGTGCAAACCCAACAAGCGCAAAGACCGTCATCAGGCCACATACGCCGACGATAATGATCTTCTTTTTCCCGAATCGCCCACCCAGCCAACCGCTCGGAATAGCGAACAGCACAAAGGCAAGGGAGAAGAAGGTAAGGGAGAAGGAGGCTGCTTGTTCACTGAGGCCCAGATGGTTTTTGCCATACAATGTAAACAAGGTTTCGACCCCTTGATAAGCTACAAACCAGAAGAAAATCGCTGCCAGTAGAAAGACTGTAGTACGATCCAGCTGGCCGCGAAAGGAGACTCTGGAAGGCTTAACTATCGTCGCAGAAGGGCTCCCCGCTGTATCGGATAGAAGCGTAGGGCTTATATTCACACCATCCCGTTTTTCTTTGATGAAGCGCGATACGATAAATAGACATAACAGGGTAATCAGTCCAGCAACGAGAAATGGCAGCGCAGGATTTGATTTATAGAGGATCGAACCCACGCCAAAAGCCAGAATTGATCCGAATCCACCCATGAAATTAATTAATCCGTTAGCCTTTGTACGCTGCTCTTCAGGTGTTATGTCGGGCATGAGAGCGACGGTAGGGGAACGGTATAAACTCATGGCTAGATTCATCAGCATCATAAATAAAAGCAGTGTAAATAGTCCGGTATGAAACGGAATCAGCATAGTCAGCACGGCAGCGAAGGGCATACCGATCATAAGATAAGGCATTCTGCGTCCAAAACGCGAGGTCGTGCGGTCACTCCGATTGCCGATCCAAGGCTGCAAGAATAAGGCGAAGTAATTATCAATCGTCATCATGAAGCTGATTAGGGCCACGCTATGTACATATTTTTCGAGGAAAAAAGGTACAAATGCGTTATACAGACTCCATGTAATGCTGATGCTGAAAAAGCCGAATCCGAGCAGCCAGACTTTTTTCACACCATCACACTCCCTTGTCAGCCAGAAGTCCAGCGAGTAGGTCTGGATGATCGGTAATAATGCCTGATACACCAGCTTCAATTAAATATTTCATCCGCTCGGGATCGTTAACGGTCCAAGGATGGTAGACAACGCCATGCTTCGCCGCTTCTTCGACGAATTCAGGCAGTACTGCAAAATGATACGCATGCAACGCAGTCGCTCCAAGTGTAGCTGCATAATCCCAAGGACGATACAAGCCTTCCCCGTACAGAATTCCTGTTCTGATCTCCGGTGCCAGCGACTGACAGTAAGCTAGTGAATAATGGTTGAAGCTCGAAAAAATGACGCGATCGCTCATCTTGAAATCACGTACGGCCGCGATCACTTTTTCCTCCATACCCGGATATAAAAAAGTGCCATTTTTAAGCTCGATATTTAGGATGGTATCTCTACCTTGCAGCAGATCTAATAAATCTTCCAGCAATGGAAGGCGCTCATCTTTGAATTCAGGTCCGAACCATGAGCCTGCATCCACTTCCAGTAGTTCTGCGAGTGTATGATCCTTCACATAGCCGGTTCCGCTTGTTGTGCGGTTTAGAGTTTCATCATGAATGAGGACTAGGCCGCCATCCTTGGTCATTTGTACATCAGTTTCTATTCCGGTTGCACCCAGCTCAAGACCTTTGCGAAATGCTGCCATAGTATTTTCTGGACACACTGCCGACGCTCCACGATGCGCAAAATTAATGATGTTGTTCATAAGTTATTGTCCCTCCAACCTTAGTGTTTGCTATGCCCCTATAGATGGGGGCTACTTGTCATATTCCACAGAGAGTAAAGAAACCCTGTCTGGAATTTTAAATCAGTTATTCATAGCGCCATACGGGATTCGTTCCAAAAGTCCAGCTTCATAGATGCTCCGCAGCTTCAGCTCGGGCATATGAATATAACCGATATAACAATCGCATACCTTCATTCGGCAGCTTCTAACCGCAGAGAGACCCTCTAGCCCATCACGGTAAAGATTGCCTATGACCCCTCTGTCCTTATAGCAGCGTTTCACAAGCCCAGCGCCCTGTACGTAAAAAACATCTTTTCCTGCATTGCAGGCTTGGCCAAGGCTTTCATAATCCATAGCATTCACAGAAAAATGTGGATCAATCTCGCTAAGGAAGACAAAATCCTCAGCTGTATAATAATCAGGTTTATCTTTGTAAGCATTGACCCATAAGTACACGTTCTCTGGTAACGCAGAACGAAGTGAAGCTATCGCTGAAAAAGCGCTGCGTATTCCAACGCTTCCCACACTAAATGGAACGTCGTTCTCATATAAAGTCAAACATTGCGCCAGAAATTTATCCTCCCGCACTTGTCCGGGGTGGTAGGTGGCCCAAAAGGCCACTTTTTTACGATTCAGCTGGGAGATGAAACCCAGGTTGGCAGATAGGTTGGTCTGAATCGCTACCTTCTCTACATGGTCCATATTGGAGAGGGCAATCATTGCTTCTTTGTACCAGCGATGAATTAGCCCTTCGCCATAGGGATTAAAAAATATAGAAAGCCGATGACCTGCCGCACCTTGCTCAGAGGCCCACGCTACGAAGGCTTCCAGCCCCTGGCGGTCCTTGGCGAGCGTAGCTGCGCTGTCTCTTGTTTTGCCAAAAGGACAATAGGGGCAATCATAGTTGCAGGACGTGAGGGAACCGCGGTAGTAGAGGACCGCATTCATGGCAATACGAACCTTTCCATCTGCTCTCGGATCTCCCCAGAAATAAACCAATCCCCAATCGAATCAGAGTAACCCATCCCTTCGGTGGTAAGGCGCAGGATGCCATCTTCCTCCTGCCCAAGACCGGAATGAAGCAGGTTGGACAGCTCAGGATAATCGCTCCAGAGCGATTGACCGAAACGCTGGCTGTAATCTTCAAGCTTCAGCCCTTCGCTATGTAGAATCGCCTTCAGAATAAAGCGGCGTTTCTGTTCTTCAAGACTCAGCACAATCCCGTAATCCGCAGTATCGTAACGATCCGTCGCAACGTAATCAGCAATAATGCTCTCGGTTGCTTTACGGCTTACCCCATAACGGGAAGCGTAATGCACATGGCGGGTGTAGGATCTTGCTCCGCAGCCCAATCCGACCATTCCTTCTTCTTGGCAGCTATAATCGAGAATGGGTTTAGCTGTTCCTGCGTCTTCCTTGGCGAAACGACGCATGGAGTATTGGCGATATCCTCTCGCTCTAAGCAGCTGCCCAGCGGCTTTGTAGCAATCTAGGCGAATATCGTCCTGACGCTGGATATCACCAGGCTTCACAATCGTATGCTCACGGGTGTAGAGCGGATAGATGAAAATTTCCTCTGGCTCAAAGCTGATCGCTTGATTGAGCGAATATAGCCAAGAGTCGACCGTCTGCCCCGGAAGCCCGTAGATCAGATCTAAATTCAGTATGGGAAAATCATATTTCCCCAGCAGCTCTAGTGCCCGATATACCTCATCCGGATTTTGTGGGCGATAGATGGCCGCCGATTCAGCAGCGACAAAACTTTGGATGCCCATGCTGACCCGATCCACCGTATACTCTTTTAGAATATTCAGCTTCTCTTCGGTAATCGTCTCCGGTGAAGTTTCTACTGAGATGGAGGCTGTATTTGTGTCCAGTCCCATCGTATCAACGGCAATGTGGAACAAGCGGCGGAGCTGATCTGCTGCCAGCAGGGTGGGAGTTCCACCGCCGATCGCAAAACGCGCATAAGGTTTATGTCTGGTGAATTCCGCCCATTGCTTTGCTTGGCGTTCCAGGGCATCCACGTATGTGGCATGAACATTTGCGCGTTTATCAGGCAGGGTAAATAGGTTGCAGAATCCGCAGCGTGCGCCACAAAACGGAATATGCATATATAGAAAGAAAGATTCCGCAGGCTCATCACGCCAGAGTGTTTCTAGCGGCATCGGAGGCTGCAAATCCCTGTAAGCCGTTTTGTGTGGATAGGAATACAGATAAGAACGGTAAGGGTGAGCAGTAATGCTGTCTTTCCACTTGTGAAGCTCTTCTAAAGAGAAGGACGATAACGTCATATCAGTTCTCCATCCTTTCCTTGTTATAAATATTATAAAATAAACTCCCGATAAGGGACGTTCCATACCGTCTCGTGGGCAAGGCGATGCCCCTGATAGCCATCTTCCCCATAAGCGGTTCCATGATCTGAAAAAGCCAGGCAGAAGACCGGATTGCCGCGTTCCCGGAACGCATCGAACAACCGGCCCAGTTCACCGTCCACATAACGAAGAGCGGCGCGCTGGCTGTCTACGGAGTCTTTTTTAGCACCAGGTACAAAATAATGATTTGGTCCGTGAATGGCAGAGACGTTGAGGAACATAAACAATCTTTGCTCGCTAGGAGTATCCTTTAGCAGCTTCAAGGCATGGTTCACCTGATGCTCTGTGGAACGCGGATTGGTCACACCGAAGGTCATCCGCCAGTAGCTTTGCTGGAAATAGCTTGGCAACACACGAGCGAGTGGATTTTTTTTGGTGAAAAAAATAACACCTCCAATACAAACCGTGCGATAGCCCTCGGCAGCAAGTCCTGACACGATATCCGGCGTATCGAACAGCCATGTATGAGGATGCGTCTTCATTCCGGTATTTCGGGAATGGAACATACGGATATGCTCAGTCTTATCCGTTGTAGCTGGAGTAGGCAAGAAGCCGCCGAAAAAAGCGTGATGGGCCGCATAAGTAAAGCTGCCGGGAGTATGTCTTTTCTCCCAGGATCCCGTTCCGCACAGGTTCGGGCAGTTCGCTTCCTCCATAGTAGCTGCATCGTATCGAAGGGTATCAAGTGTGATCATTAGAATGTCATGGGTGCCAACGATAGTGTTCATATCCATTAAGAGGATCCTTCCTTTATAAGCGGTGTTGAGGGATGAGTAATATAGTCTCTGGCGGTCAATACCTTCATTTCCCATTCGTAGGTGCTGCAGCCACGGTATTTCACATCGTACAGCAAATCGCCAAAAGGATTAACATCGGCGACAAAACACTGCTGCGATCCTCCAGATATCAGCACGTCTATCCCGGCAACTCCAGAACGGGGAAATGCCGCCAGCGCTTGCAACGCGGTATTTCGTACCTGCTCCTGTATGAATTCTGATAAACCGGCTTCTGAAGGAGACATCCGCTGGCTGCGTAAATGCAGATTCGTAATTGGGGTGGAACTTACACGAGCAATTGTATGACAGGCCTCACGGAGAACCACGAGCTGGCGGATATCGAAGGCTTTGCCGTTATGGCCGATCTTAGGGATCCATTGCTCGGCATAACCACCATGCCGATAAATCCAGTTAATAATGCCGGAGATCGTGGCGGTATCTGTGTATCGCCGCAGTTTACCGGAATTATAGTAAATGGGCGGTCGGGTGATGTAATTCTCGACCCCCACTGTAGTTAAGGCAATTTCGGCACCTGTAACGGGATGGAGCTGATAGGCGATCACCCCGGAAGCGGCAGAGCCGAAGGCTAGCTTAATGAATACCCGGTGCATTCGCCGGGAGATCATCATCTCACGGAGAGAGGCATAGTCGGTAGGCTGCTGTTCCTCGCCTAATGGACGAGGAATAGGGATGCCTGCCTCACTCAGAATCTGTTGTGCCCGCCGTTTATCGGTCATGGCCGCAATGTCAGCGGGGTCATTTAACCATAGCGAGCCTGGACAAACCTCTTTGGCTTCGCGCTGTAGTCTAGCCAGCATGCGGCAATAACCGCGGAACCATTGCGAAGGATGATGCAGGACACCCTGCATCTCCTTCAATTGATGGGCTACCTTCACACGGAGTGGGCGCGGATCAGGTCTTTCAGCGTAGGGATGCAGCGAATCGTCAACATCAACGGCATCAGGTGCGCCAAGAGCGATTAAGGCACGTTCTACTTCAAAGCTGCTGCCAGGCGATTCCAATCTCAGCAGCGGGGGAGCCGTACTGAGATCTATTCCGTTATAAACAGCCGGCTGGCTGGATAACTGCTGCTTCTGCACTTCCAGCAGATCACCTAACGATTGGCCTTGCAGAAATTCAGCGTACGATAAAATGATGGCAGGTGGCATTCCGAGATCGGAACGTGCTTGCTGAATGCCGCTAGTCCGTTTATCCCCAGGAATACCGATAACGATCATCGGCCGCATAGGGGGCTCACTCTGTGATGGAAGGATAACGCCAGTCTTCCTCATCATCGCTTTCCTGTTTGTCGCTGACATCGACAGGTAATCCACTCTGCTGCCACCGGCTGATCATCTCGTCGGACATAAAATGATGGCTTAGATTCAATGCTTTTAGTCCCTTGATTCTCTCGCTGGCAAGAAGCAATTCAGCACCTTCGTCGCTGAGGGTACCCAGAGATAGATCTAGCGTATCCAGCTGATCTAAGATAGGCGCATTTGCTACTGCACCGGCGATTTCATCTTGTATTTCGCTATTTTTTAATCCCAGATAGGTAAGTTTAGGGAACTTTCCTACTTCTATAAGAGGTAGAATATCTGCGAGGCTTCCGTCAAAGCCGTAGTTATCTACGCCAAGATAGAGTTCCAGCTTGCGTAAATTCGGCAATTGGCTGGCTGCAATATTTTCAAGTACGGCTTTACTTAAGCCGCCACTAATAATTATCAGTTCCTCCAGCTTGTCATGCTTTAGCTCTGAGAGGCTCAGCTCATTCCCGCCTTGAATCGTGAGTGATTGTAATTCTGGAAAAGCAGGGAGCAACGGTGATAGATCGCTTTGGGTAATCCATGAAATCTCGCATTCCTCATAGCCCATCTCACCAATAAAAAGCTTGCGTAAAGCCGGGAAGCTGGCGCTATGCGTAACCAGTGCCTCTACAACCTCTTCCGAGCTATTCTCGTAGGCTTGCCCCCAATCACCGATAATTAGGCTGGTCAGCGACGCACCTTCAGGGCTGCTGCTTAACTTCTCAATTGCTTCGCCAATTCTTTGACCTTCTTCGAATTCGTCGTATCCAATACTAAGCTTTACTTCCGTCATGGGTGTTCCCTCCCGGAAAAATTTAACTTCGAAAATACCCTATCATCTGTAGCCGAGGGAGTCAAATAGCTGAATATAACTATAGTTAAACTCTCCATATTATTGAGGTGAAATTTTGTGGTAGGTTTATACTAGAGGCAATTTTATTTTTTTGGAAGGAGTTATTCGTATGAAGAATAAACTTCAGGAATGGATTATTGAGACGGATATAATTAAAATGCAAGAGGCTCTGGAAGCAGGTTTAATTACCTCAGAGGATATAGTTCAAGTATATCTGGAGCGGATCCAAAAATACGATATAGACATAAACTCTATTTTAGAAATAAATCCAGAGGTTATACAAATCGCGCGAGCACTCGATAAAGAACGAGCAGAAAAAGGGAGCCGCGGGAGCCTGCACGGTATTCCTATTGTATTGAAGGATAATATAGACACCGCGGATAAGATGCATACGAGTGCCGGTTCTGTAGCTTTAGCTGGATCAATTGCGGCAAAAGATTCATTTGTAGCGGCCAAGCTTCGATTGGCGGGGGCTATTTTACTTGGGAAGGCGAATATGTCGGAGTGGTCTAATTTTATGTCTAGTACAATGCCTGCGGGATATAGCTCGCGGGGAGGGCTTGTACTGAATCCGTATGGACCTGGGACGGTATTTGTCAGTGGTTCCAGCTCTGGGCCTGCGGCAGCCGTAGCAGCGAATCTGGCAGCAGCAGCGATCGGAACGGAAACCGCAGGATCTATTGTCGGTCCAGCCAGCCAACATGCTCTTGTCGGAATCAAACCTACGGTGGGATTAGTGAGCCGTACTGGAGTCATTCCCATTTCAGTAAGCCAGGATACCCCTGGGCCTATAGCTAGAACGGTTACAGATGCGGCAATTATTTTAGGGGCGTTAACCGGAGTGGACGCCAACGATTCAGCAACATTTTCAAACGAAAAATACGCTTATACAGACTATACTTCAAGTTTAGATAAAAGCTTTTTACAACAAGCAAGAATAGGTATTCCACGGCATTATTATAAGCATTTAGACGCTGAGAGGCTTGCAATTATGGAAGCAGCTATCTTGACCTTAAAGAATGAAGGGGCTACCATTATAGATCCTGTCACAGTACATGTTGAACAACAGAATTGGAATAATGATGTGATTTGTTATGAATTTAAAAAAGGGCTCAACCAGTATTTAGCACAAGTAGATGATTCCGTTCCGATTCACTCTTTGCAAGAATTGATAGCCTATAATGAAAGACATGCTGAGATTGCCCTGCGATATGGGCAAGACACCCTGACGAGATCAGAAGAAGTAACTTTAACTGAAGAAGTCTATCAAGAGAAGAAACAAGAATACAAGGAATTAGCACTTGAGCAAGGAATAGATTATGTGTTGGAACAATATGGTTTAGACGCCTTATTGCTGCCTGGTGATGTAGATGGCATGTATATTGCGGCACGCTTAGGTTATCCATTAGTTACCGTTCCGGCGGGATATGTATCTCAAGGCATTATTGATGCGGATGGGGATTCGACCAAGGGACCTTTTGGTGTTGTTTTTTCCGGAAAAGCTTATAGCGAGCCTACGCTCATAGCCTTAGCATACGGGTTTGAACAAGCTACGTATCACCGGATTCCTCCTCAATTGGAGTAGAATTAGGCTAACTTAGAATAGAAGGAAGCGATCAGTTTGAAGTATTGCCTGGAATGTGGGACAGAGTTAGTAATGAAAGAAAGTGAAGGGGAAGGGCAGGTACCTTATTGCAATGCGTGTGAAATGTTCCGATTCCCTATTTTCAGCACGGCGATTAGTACAGCAGTATTAAACAGGGAGAAAAACAAGATTTTATTAATTCAGCAATATAATCGGCCAGACTATATATTACTCGCAGGATACGTGAACAAAGGTGAAGATGCGGAAACGACTCTCGTACGTGAGGTAAAAGAAGAGGTAGGACTTGATATTGTCGCTTATGAATATATGCGCAGCTTGTACTTCGCACCATCCAATACGCTAATGCTGAATTTTATAGGTGTTGCAGATTCGGAGGACTTGAGCCAGGTGAGTACTGAGGTTGATCATGCTGAATGGTTTACCTTGGAAGAAGCCGCCAGAGCGATTAAAAAGAACAGCCTAGCCGAAACCTTCTTACTGGCGATTATTGAGAAATTGAACGCGGGACAGGTACAGGTCAATCCGGTAAAAGGAACGGTTTAAAATGTAAGTCTATAACTCAAAAGTGTTTATGAAAAAGCAGAAAGGAGCCCGGAGGCTCCTTTTTGTTTTTTCATGCAAGGGGGTACTTAATTAAGCTTATACACACGAGCTTCATAAGGACGAAGTTGAATTGTGTTTAGTTCTTCTTCTGGATTTACTTCGTAGTTGGCAATAAGCAATTCCTTCGCTTGGAATTTCACAGTAGAAGGAAGTTCGAAGGTCGCGGGCTCTCCGAAGAAATTCAATACAACCAGTAGCTGTTCTTCTCCAAGAGTACGCAGATAAGCATATACCTGTTGATTCTCCTCAGCCAGAATTGTATAACTTCCGTATACGATAATCTCATGCTGCTTACGCAGCTCAATTAGCTTCTTATAGTAGTGGAAAATAGAATCGGGATCTGCCAGAGCCTGCTCCACATTAATATCTTCGTAGTTAGGGTTCACAGCCAGCCACGGTGTGCCGGTGGTGAAGCCTGCCTGCGGTTCCGAGTTCCATTGCATCGGCGTACGGCCATTGTCCCGACCTTTGATGTAAATGGAATTCATGATTTTTTCTTCCGAGTGACCGGCAGCCAAGTATTCCTTATACATATTTAGAATTTCAATATCCTTGTAGTCATCGATGGAAGCAAATTGTACATTTGTCATGCCGATTTCTTCACCTTGATAGATGTAAGGTGTACCTTGGAGTGTGTGAAGCAGTGTTGCCAGCATTTTTCCAGACTCTTTCGGGAACAGCTTATCATCCCCAAAGCGGGATAACATACGCGGCTGATCATGGTTGTTCATATACAAGCTGTTCCAACCCTTACCGTCCAGTGCAACTTGCCACTTGGAAATAATGGACTTAATGTCCGCCAGTTTCCAAGGCTGTACATTCCATTTACCTCCAGGACCGGAATCGACGTCCATGAGCTCGAAATGGAATACCATGTTCAGCTCGTTTCGATCCTCGGAAACATACAGTGAAGCTTCTTCTGGAGTAACATTAACAGCTTCGCCCACTGTCATGATATCGTACTTGGATAGCACCTCACGGTTCATTTCCTGCATATATTCATGTACGCGGGGACCGTTAACGAAATAGTCTCCACCGAAGTGGTAAGTAGGCTGTTCTACGTTACTTTCCGTAGAAACGCTAGGTAATTCCGGTACTTTGGAGATCAGGTTGATCACGTCCATGCGGAATCCGTCAATTCCTTTATCCAGCCACCAGGTCATCATATCGTAGATTTCCTGGCGCAGTTTTGGATTGTCCCAATTCAGGTCTGGTTGTTTTCTGGAGAAGAGATGGAGGTAATATTCTTCCGATTTCTCATCCAATTCCCAAGCCGATCCGCTGAAGAAGGAGCCCCAGTCGTTAGGCGGCTGTCCGTCCTTACCAGGACGCCAGATATAATAATCACGATAAGGATTATCCTGCGATTTGCGGGACTCCACGAACCAGGCATGTTCATCTGAGGAATGGTTGACCACAAGGTCCATAATCAGCTTCATGCCGCGGCTGTGAAGTCCAGCTAGCAGTTCCTCCCAATCGGAGAGCGTTCCGAAATCATCCATAATACTTTGATAATTACTGATATCATAACCGTTATCGTCATTAGGCGACTGGTACACTGGGCACAACCAGACTACGTCGACACCAAGATGATTTAGATAATCGAGTTTCGAGATAATCCCTTGCAGATCACCAATGCCATCCCCGTTACTGTCTTTGAAGCTGCGGGGGTAAATTTGATACACTACGCTTTCTTTCCACCATTTCTTATCCATGTATAACTCTCCTATCTCTCTATATAAATCTTAGTTATTTAATGGATCCAGATGTTAGTCCACTGATAATCCATTTTTGCGCGAACAAATAGACCACGAGCATCGGGGATAAAGCAAGCAGATACGAAGCAAAGGCTAAGTTGAAATCTGTGCTGAATTGACCTTGGAAGACATACTGTACAAGCGGAAGTGTGTATGAATCCTGATCACCTAGCAGAATCAACGGCAGCATAAAGTCATTCCAAGTCGACAGACAGGAGAGGATACCAATTGTTGCACTGACCGGAGCAAGAAGTGGGAAAATAATCTTCCAGAACGTTCCGAATGTCGTCGCACCATCTACTGTGGCAGCTTCCTCTAGCTCATAAGGAATAGAGCGGATATAGCCAGTGTATACAAACACGTTAAAAGCCAAGCCATAAACAATGTATAGAATAATAAGACCCAGAATGTTGTTCATATGCAGATCCGTTGTCACTTTGACCACAGGCAGCATAATAATCTGGAAAGGAATAAACATTGCGCTGATAAAATAAAAGTAGAGCGCTTTGAAGAATTTTCGGTTCATATTGCGGGCAATCGCGTAGGCTACCATGGAGTTGGTAAGCAAGATGAACACTACTGATGTTATTGTGATCGTGGCGCTATTTCCTAAGGCGTTGAAGAAATTGGTTGCCTTAATGGCATTGGCGAAGTTCTCAAAATGCAGGCCAGTCGGCAGTGAAAAGATGGATTGAGCCATTTCCTCGGGATTTTTTAGCGCGATAGCAATAGTCATGTACAGCGGAAAAAGGATCAGTAGTGAGCCTAGCGCGATAAGAATCGTTGCAGGCCAGTTGCTTGATTTTTTGATCATAAGTCCATCTCCCGTTTCTGCAGAAATTTAAGCTGAAGGGCGGAGATCACAACGATCACGATAAAATAAATCACGGCGTTCGCCGATTGATAGGCAAATTCTCCGCCTTGGAAGCCGCCTGTATAGATTAAGTGGGCAATGGATTGTGTTGAACGTCCAGGTCCCCCACCTGTCAAGGCTACGATTTGGTCGAATACCATTAAGCCGCCCTTCATCGCCAGCACCATGTTGATCGTGAAGAAGGAAGCAAGCATTGGAAAAGTAATGCTCCAGAATTCTCTCCAGCGGCTAGCGCCGTCCAGATTGGAGGCTTCGTAAAGATCTTGCGGAATGGTCTGTAGACCTGCCAGATAGAGAATCGTGTTATAAGCAATTCCCTGCCAAACGGCTACAATGACGATACCGATCCAGGCCCAATCGGAGTTGCCGAGAATGTTCTGCGAAAGGAATTCGCTGCCAAGCTTCTCGCCCCAGATAGGGAATACATTTGCGAACAAATAGTTGAAAATAAAGCCGACAATCAGCACGCTGAGGATATTTGGCAGGAAATATACACCGCGGAAAAAGTTTTTGGCTTTAATCTTGGCGTTAAGCCCAAGCGCAATCAACAAACTGATGATGTTGATGAGAATAGTTGTTAAGATGGCATATTTAAAAGTGAACACATATGAATTCAGCACATTTTCATCTTGAAAAATGTTAATGAAGTTCTTAAATCCTACGTAATCAAAGCTGTCACTGAAGCCGTCCCAGTTAGTGAACGAATAATAAATACCCTGCAGTGCAGGAAAGGTGTGAAAGGCAAAGAAAAGAAGCAATGCCGGTATAGTCATTAGATAAAAGGCGACTCGGCGTTTGGCCATCATGTAATCCTCCTTGGAAAAGAGAAAGAGAAGGGGGAGTCCCGTTCTCTTTCTCGGCTCTTATTTGTCAGGTCTCGTTATTTCCGGTCAGCTACCTTATCCCATTCTTTATCAAGCTGTTTCAGGTACGCATCAACATCTTTCTTTTGTAGGAAGGCTTGATTGATGGTATCCACTTTCATTGCACTTGGGATGTAGTGGTCCGCAAAGTCGGCCAAGTTACCTGAGGTAAATGCTGCTTTGAAGCCGTCCATTGTTGGATCATCTTGAGTTACACCTTGCACAGCTGGGAATGCTTTTTGCTCGTTAATGTAGAGGCTGA
Source organism: Paenibacillus sp. FSL P2-0121 (assembly GCF_037975345.1). Lineage (NCBI taxonomy): Bacteria > Bacillati > Bacillota > Bacilli > Caryophanales > Paenibacillaceae > Paenibacillus > Paenibacillus sp. FSL P2-0121. The sequence goes on from NZ_CP150245.1 coordinate 1,322,536, forward strand.
CATTCTCAGGCTGGAGCAGGAATTCAACGAATTTTTTAGCTTCTTCTTTATGTTTAGTGCTCTTAGAGATAGTCAACAATGTGTCTACGCCAGAAATGACCTTATTGTTAGCAGCATCATTTGTCGCTGGGAAAGGGAATACACCAAGCTCAATGGATGGATTAGCCTTCACGATTTCTGGAATCGCCCATACCCCTTGCAGATACATTGCAGATTCACCTTTAGCGAAAGCTGTGTTGCCGTCATTGTAGCCTTTTCCAAAAATATCTTTTTGACCGAACTCCGTCAGCTTAAGCAGCTTTTCAGCAATTTCGGTGAAGCTGTCTGCGAAAGTCACAGTACCTTCAGCACGTTGCTTGAAGAAATCATTGCCTTTAATGATTGTAGAGAGGGAGTTGAACGGCGTAAGGGTTGTCCAGGAATCCTTAAGGGTCAGGTAAAAAGCATTTTTACCGCTGTCCTTGAACTTTTGAGCGACGGCAATGAACTCATCCCAAGTGGTTGGCACGGCAACGCCGGCTTCAGTGAACATCGCTTTATTGTAAATGACACCACTTGCGTTCGAAGAGAATGGAAGACCATTCAGCTCGCTCGAACCCGTCAGGTCTTTCAGCATTTGAACATAAGCAGGCTGGATATTTTCAGCAAGTGGATCACTTGAGAAGTCTTCAAACAGACCACTTCCGGATAATGTTTTGTAGGTGTCAGTGGCACCGATACCGACCACGTCAGGGATGTCTTTTTTAGCTGCACGAGTCTTCAGCACTGTTTCGGCATCCGGTGGGTTCACTTGAGTGACTACGATGTTCGGATTGGCTTCATTAAATTTCGCAACCAGCTTGTCGAAGGTGGCTTTGGCTTCGGTCTTATTTTGGAAAAACTCGATTTTCACCTTGTCACCGGAGGAGTTCCCGCCGCTAGATGTGTTGTCAGCCGCATTGTTACCACTATTGCTACCGCAGGCGCTAAGCACGGACATAGCCAGTAGACTAACCATTACGGGTTTAATTGTTTTTTTCATGATAAATCCTCCTAATAATGTGTTGGTATTATGGTGAATTTGATAAGAGTAAACGTTTACGTTGACGGCAAACTTAAATGATGTTCGTGTTCTTCTAAGCGACGGGTATGCAATAAAGTGAACAGTAAACGTTTACGTAATATTGATAAAAAGACTTAGGTAAGCGATCTTACCGTTTGTCTTTCCACAATTGTGTGATCGACAATCTGGCTGTTGACAGACTCGCCTGTTTCAATCATCTGAATGAGCTTCTCCACGGCGATCTTTCCAATATCGTACAGCGGTTGGCGTACTGTTGTTAGAGGCGGAATAACCATTTTGGCTAATCCAAGATCGTCATATCCCATAATGGAGATATCCTCGGGCACGCTTAGACCATTTTTGATAACGGTGGAGAGGGCACCAATCGCCATTTCATCACTAGCAGCAAAAACGGCAGTCACATCAGGCGCTTGCTCCAAAAGAGTCTCCATAGCTATACTTCCGCTCTCATACAAAAAATCTCCGTAAGCAAGATAGCGGCTGTCAAAAGGAATACCATTTGCTTCAAGCGCATGCTTATAACCTTCTGCTCTTGGCGCACCAGCGATAAGATCGCTAGGGTTTCCACTAATCATGGCTATTTTGCGGTGACCTTTTGAAATTAAGTAGAGGATAGCGTCAAAAGCTGCTCGATAATCATCTACTTTCACATAAGGGACCTTGGCAAATTCTGTTTGGGAAGAGACCAATACAACGGGGATCCTCATGGTTTCGAGCACATCGTAATATTCTTTCTTAAGGACTTCACTAGAAAAAATAATGCCATCAACCTGTTTCTCTCTCAGGAGCTGTAAGTACTTCAACGTTCTTTTACCGTCCTGATCGGTATTGCATACCATCACACTGTAGTTCCGGTCATTGGCCAATTCTTCAATACCTTTGAGCAGATCGGAAGAGAAAGCACCAGAAACACTAGGGAACATAACACCAATGGTTTGTGTACGCTTATTGATTAGACCCCGGGCAATCGCATTGGGTTGATAACCAATTTCTTTGATCGCCTCATTTACCTTTTGTTTCGTTTTGTCCGAATACCCACTTAAATTGTTTAGCACGCGAGAGACTGTGGCAATGGAAACGTTCGCTTTCTGTGCAACATCTTTAATCGTTGGGTTCATTCCTATGAGCTCCTTAAACTACGGTTATCCTTGAATTAAACGCTTACGCTGATGAGAGTAAGTTATGAAAGAAGAGAACGTAAACGCTTACTCCGAATATAAATGCTGGTAGGCGCTTTTGTCAACTGTACTTAAAAAATAAAAAAATGATCAAAACTACGCAAGAGCAGTAATCTTTTTAATAGGAATGAAACCAATGAATATACCAAAAATTTACTTAGAAATATCGGAATTGACAAAAGAATATTGGAGGTCTAACATTTAGAGAGTAAACGCTTACGTAAAATTTTTAAATATGGCATGCAAGCCTTGGTTATAATGATTTACTCGGATAAGGAGTTGCATTTATGAATATTTATCTCGAGATTCCGGATGTGGATAAGCACTTTCCTTACCGCAGTTTACTCTGCAATGGTGATACGTTGTGTTATCCGCATTGGCATAAAGAAATTGAAATTATTTATGTTACCAAAGGAAGCCTGAATCTGGGAATTAACGATACCCCTATTCACATGGAGCAAGGCGAGGTTCAGTTTATTAATGGTGGGGATGTGCATTATTTTCTCTCTTCACCTGAGAGTGAACGGGTAGTGATTCAATTTGACCTGAATTTGTTTCAAGAAGTAGCCGCTTTGAACGGTAATGACTACTCACTTCGTGAGGTCTTTACGCTTATGGAGTATTCCAGTTCTAGATGGCCCGTGGCAACTGCCGCGAAGGTCAAAGGGCTGATTGAGAGTATTTACGAGGAAGATGTACAGCGAAGAGAAGGGTATGTTTTTCTAATCAAGGCTAGATTGTTTGAACTGCTGACCGTTATTCTACGGGAGGTACCGAAGAGTCCGATCAAGAAACAGCCTAAGTTCTCGGAAGATACACTGAATCAATCCAGAGAAACACTGGAGAGACTAGAGCGGATTTTTATTTATGTGGAGCAGCATTATCAGGAGGCTATTTCGCTGAATGAGGTAGCTAATTATATGGGTTTTAGTCCTTATTATTTTACCAAATTGTTCAAGAAAAACACGGGCATGACCTTTATCGCATTCTTAAACGAATACCGGCTTAACAAAGCCAAATGGATCTTGATCAATGAAGATCTGCCGATGTCTGCCGTGGCGGAAGCAGCCGGGTTTGGCAGCGTGAAGACCTTCCATCATTTTTTCAAGGAAGCAACGGGGATATCCCCGCTGAAATACCACAAGACAATATTCGGGAATAATACAGCAAGATTACAGGAAGAAAGCCCTTCTTCAGCTTTGTATGATAGAGATATCAAAACAGGAATAAGTGGAGGTTAGACCAGAATGACTTTAACAGTAGGAATTATCGGCTGCGGAGGTATTGCGAACGGCAAGCACATGCCCGCGTTAAAAAAAGTAGAAGGTGCGCGAATGGTTGCTTTTTGTGATATCGTCGCTGAACGTGCCGAGAAGGCAAAAGCGGAGTTTGGAGATGAGCAGTCCGTAGTTTACACAGATTATAAAGAGCTTCTTAACGATGCAAGTATAGATGTGATTCATGTATGTACGCCGAACATTTCCCATGCGGAGATTTCCATTGCGGCTATGGAAGCAGGCAAACACGTAATGTGTGAGAAGCCGATGGCTAAAACCACGGCAGAAGCACAAGCGATGATCGAGGCCTCAGAGCGAACTGGGAAAAAGCTGACCATCGGTTATCAGAACCGTTTCAGACCAGATTCAGCTTATCTGCATGCGGTATGTGAGAATAATGAGCTTGGTGAGATCTATTACGCCAGAGCTAAGGCTATCCGTCGTCGCGCGGTCCCAACTTGGGGTGTGTTTTTGGATGAAGAAGCGCAAGGCGGCGGTCCGTTGATTGATATCGGCACCCATGCGCTCGATTTGACCCTGTGGATGATGGATAATTACAAACCTAAATATGTCGTGGGCAACGCTTATCATAAGCTGTCCGGTCGTAAAAATGCTGCGAATGCATGGGGCCCGTGGGATCCTGAGAAGTTTACAGTTGAGGATTCCGCCATTGGATTCATCACTATGGAGAATGGGGCTACCATCGTCTTAGAAGCAAGCTGGGCACTGAATACACTCGATGTCGGTGAGGCCAAAACGGTACTTTGTGGGACTGAAGGCGGAGCAGATATGGAGAAGGGTCTGCGCATTAACGGAGAAGCCTACGGTAAAACCTTTGAGAAGCATATCGGTCTGGATGCCGGTGGCGTCGACTTTTATGATGGTGCAGGAGATGATCCTGCGGTGATAGAGGCAGCTCAGTGGATTGACAGCATTGTAAATGACACCGAGCCTGTAGTGAAGCCGGAGCAGGCGTTGGTTGTGACTCGCATCTTGGAGGCTATTTATAAATCCTCTGAAACTGGTATGCCTGTGTTTTTTGAATAATCAAGCAAATTCGATGGTCATAGATAAATATGAACTAGGAGCGTGTCTCAAGTGACAAGAGTAACCGTATGGAATGAATTCCGTCATGAACGTCAGGAAGAAAGAATTCTTAAGGTCTATCCGCAAGGTATTCATGGACAACTGGCAAGTTTTCTGCAAGAGGCAGGACTGGACACTCAGACAGCTACGCTGGATGAACCAGAGCACGGACTGACGCAAGAGGTATTGGATAACACGGATGTACTGATCTGGTGGGGACATATCGCCCATCATGAAGTAAGTGATGAGATTGTAAACCGTGTACATGCGCGAGTGCTGCAAGGTATGGGACTTGTAGTGCTTCATTCGGGCCATATGTCCAAAATCTTTATGAAATTAATGGGCACCAGCTGCGATCTGAAATGGCGTGAAGCTGAGGAGAAGGAGCGCCTGTGGGTCATGGACCCAAGTCACCCGATTGCTGAGGGCATTGGTGAATACATCGACTTGGAGCAAGAGGAAATGTACGGTGCGCATTTTGATGTGCCAGCACCAGAGAGTCTTGTATTTGTCGGCTGGTTCGAAGGCGGCAACGTCTTCCCAAGCGGATCGACCTACCGTAGAGGCAGCGGGAAGATCTTTTATTTCCAGCCTGGTCATGAATCTTATCCAACCTATTACAACAAGGATATTCAAAAAGTTATCATCAATGGGGTGAACTGGTGTGCACCAACGAAACGTGACTATCCGGTTTACGGACATTCTGAAGCCTTAGAGCCTATCAAAGAAAAGGTGGTCGTATAAATGAAATTAGGCGTATTTGATCCTGTATTTGGAAGCTTGAGTCTTGACGAGATGCTAGATAAAATCGCCGCCGCAGGTTTGAATGCGGTAGAGATCGGCTCGGGCGGTAATCCCGGCAATGCTCACTGTCCGACAGATGAGCTGCTTGCGAGCGAGTCAGCACGTCAAGAATATTTGGAAAAGTTCACGAAACGTGGCATTATGATCAGTGCCTTCAGTTGCCATAATAACCCGATTTCACCAGATAAAGAAGAAGCCCGCGCCGGGGATGAAATTCTCCGTAAATCGATCAAGCTGGCTTCACTCATGGGTGTTAAGGTCGTGAACACTTTTTCGGGAACGGCTGGGGACAGCGATGAGGCAAAAGCACCGAACTGGCCAGTCACACCTTGGCCTACCGTGTACAGCGACATCAAAACCTGGCAGTGGGAACATAAGCTGATCCCTTACTGGAAGGAAATCGGCAAGCTGGCCGAGGAGCATGACGTTAAGATCGGCATCGAGCTGCATGGCGGCTTCCTGTGCCATACTCCTTATACGATTTTGAAGCTTAGAGAAGCAACCTGCGATGCTATCGGAGCTAATCTGGATCCGAGCCATCTGTGGTGGCAAGGTATTGATCCTGTAGGTGCTATCAAGATTCTCGGTAAAGCTGGCGCGATTCACCATTTCCATGCCAAGGATACTTACTTGGATCAGGACAACATCAATATGTATGGTCTGACCGATATGCAACCTTATGGCGATGTGCAGACCCGCGCATGGACCTTCCGCTCCGTTGGTTGCGGCCACAGCATATCTGAGTGGTCAGATATCATGAGCGCGCTGCGCACTTACGGTTATGATTACGTGGTGAGCATCGAGCATGAAGACCCTCTTATGACGGTTGATGAAGGCTTCCAACGTGCAGTAACCAATTTGCAATCCATTCTTATTCATGACCAGCCTCAGGGTATGTGGTGGGTGTAAGGTCGAATTAGAAAGCCTTGATTCTCTATTTAGAGAATCAAGGCTTTTTTTTGCGTGTAATGGGGACGTAGGGAGAGCGGGAGAGCGGAAGGGAGTAGAAACGAGCTGACAAAGAGATAGGGAGGAGGTAGGGACGAGTAGTAGCTAATAAGAAACGAACTAGAAACTAATCAGAAATGTACTGGAAACCAACTAAAAACCAACTAAAAACCAACTAAAAACCAACTAAAAAACTAACTGGTTTGCCAAAGGACTCAGATGCAGCTATTCGCGAGTTTTAGACCTTTTTGAGCAAGTTTCGGACCCGAGAGACCTTATTGTTCCTGAAAAGCAAGAAATTCGAGGTGTTTTGAGCAAATAACTGCGCTGGAGTCCGATAGCATCTCAAAACAGCGGATTTGTTGCAAATAGGGTCTCTGGAGTCCGCAACTAATACGCTAGCTGATCTTCGATTGTAAAACCGTAGTTAGTTTGGTGTTAGAGCGTTAGAAGCGTGGTGGGGTGTGGGAGTAGATAACTGTGCTAAAGGACTCAGATGCAGCTATTCGCGTGTTTTAGGCCTTTTTGAGCAAGTTTCGGACCCGAGAGACGTTATTGGTCCCGAAGAGCAAGGAATTCGAGGGTGTTTGAGCAAATAACTGCGCTGGAGTCCGATAGTATCTCAAAACAGCGGATTTGTTGCAAATAGGGTCTCTGGAGTCCGCGACTTATGCGCTTATGCGCTAGCTGATCTTCGACGGTAAAATCGTAGTTAGTTTGGAGGCTGGTGAGTTGAGCTTCGGGATAATGGGATACGGGCAAATGTGCAGCGCAGTTAGTTTGGGGCTGGAGCGTCAGGAGCGTGGTGGAGATGTGGTAGAGATGTGGTAGGTAACTGTGCTAACGGACTTAGATGCAGCTATTCGCGTGTTTTAGGGTTTTTGGAGCGAGTTTCGGACCCGAGAGACCTTATTGGTCCTGAAGAGCAAGGAATTCGAGGGTTTTTGAGCAAATAACTGCGCTGGAGTCCGATAGCATCTCAAAACAGCGAATTTGCTGCAAATAGGGTCTCTGGAGTCCGCGACTTATGCGCTGATGCGCTAGCTAATCTTCGATGGTGTAAAACCGTAGTTAGTTTGGGGGCTGGTGCGTGGAGCTTCGGGAGAATGGGATACGGGCAAATGTGCAGCGCAGTTAGTTTGGGGCTGGAGCGTCAGGAGCGTGGTGGAGATGTGGTAGGTAACTGTGCTAAAGGACTTAGATGCAGCTATTCGCGTGTTTTAGGGTTTTTGGAGCGAGTTTCGGACCCGAGAGACCTTATTGGTCCCGAAGAGCAAGGAATTCGAGGGTATTTGAGCAAATAACTGCGCTGGAGTCCGATAGCATCCCGAAACAGCGAAATAGATGCAAATAGGGTCTCTGGGGTCCGCGACTAATACGCTAGCTGATCTTCGATGGTAAAACCGTAGTTAGTTTGGTGTTAGAGCGTTAGAAGCGTGGTGGGGTGTGGGAGTAGATAACTGTGCTAACGGACTCAGATGCAGCTATTCGCGTGTTTTAGGGTTTATGGAGCGAGTTTCGGACCCGAGAGACGTTATTGGTCGTGAAGAGCAAGGAATTCGAGGTGTTTTGAGCAAATAACTGCGCTGGAGTCTGAAAACATCCCAAAACAGCGCAATAGTTGCAAATAGGGGCTCTGGAGTCCGCAACTTATGCGCTTATGCGCATGCTGATCTTTGCGTATCTAAAGATCGGCTTTTTGTCGTGCATTCACTGGTTACAGTATTGCAATCTCTGCGTCAAGCGGGAGTGGACGAGTTGAAAAGAATAGGTACAGGCTGGTACGCAACATATTTGAAATGATTTCGTCTTTATATAACGGAGGTGGAGCAAGATGAATTTATGCTTTTCGGGAGGCCGGTTTCAAACTTTTTTACAGCGGAACATTAAACTGATGCTTGTATTTGGACTTTTGTTCGCTGCTTGCTTTACAGGAGTTGGAAGGGTGGAAGCTGCTGGCTCAGATCTGATCATCGTGAACAAAAAAACAAACAAACTCGCGTATTTCAGTGACGGCAAGCTGGTGAAGACTTTTCCGGTTGCCACAGGAAAGTCGAAGGAACTGACGCCAGAAGGTAGCTTCAAAATGGTGGTTAAGGTAAAAAACAGACCCTACTACAAAGAGAAAATTCCCGGTGGGGACCCGGCCAATCCGCTTGGCGACCGCTGGCTGGGGCTGGAAGTGAACGGGACCTATGGCACGACGTATGCGATTCACGGCAATAATAATGAGTCATCGATAGGGAAGTATGTTAGCGCTGGTTGTATTCGAATGCATAATGATGATATTCATTGGCTGTATCCAAAAGTAGCCAAGAATACTCGAGTTATCATTACAACGAGCACACTGGCTATGGAGAATATTGCAACTAAAAACGGGTACTCTGTGGGAAGTAATAAGTTTGCGGGGACTTTTGAGATCAATGGGACGACAACAAAGCTGAAGGATCCTTTTATATTGGAAAATTCCCGTGTGTTTGTTCCGCTGAGAGAATCCGTGGCCTTACTGGGTGGTACTTTGCAGAGTGAAGCGGGGACAGGAGCACTGATAATTACGATCGGCAATCGTACGGTGACACATAAGCCATTATCCAATAAGGCTATTGTGAATGGGAAATCCATTACGATTTTACCGTCACGCAATGAAAATAACCGATTACTAATTCCGCTGAGTATCCTGCCTGATTTATTTGCTGTTCAGGTGCAGTGGAATGCGCAGACTCAGGTGGTAAAGATTAAGTTGTAATTGTTCTTGACCTTTTATTTCTGATTTAAATTGTTATATACTGTACTTATTCTAAAATACGGACAATTACGGAGGGCCACCGACTGATGAATAACTAACACGTTTCCTGAAACAGACCATAAAGTTTGTGAAGTGCATATGCACAAGTCACGGAGCACCCGCGCAGGGTGATAACGGTCAGGGATACGTGTGTCGGTCGGGGGTCTTACGATGCTTTTATATGGATAGTTCTATCTATTGTGTTGGTTTACTCTGCATCCAGCAGGTGAACACGGCCGTAGTCTATCCATGTCTGGGCACATTCCCCCTTCATACGCTATTCGACCGCAGACCGTTGGCTGCGGTTTTTTATTTGCAATGAAATCGGAGGAATGAAAGATGACTATAATTAAAGTGAAGAATTTACGTAAGGAATGGAATGGGATCCCTTTATTTAAGGAGGTATCCTTTGAGATAGCAGAGGGAGAGCGCGTGCTTTTATTCGGACGAAACGGGATTGGCAAAACCACACTGCTTAAGGGGCTGATCGGTCGGCTTACTTTTGAAGAGGGAAGTATCTATCATGGTTTGCCATCTGAAGAATGGGGTGTGCTCGATCAACAGCTTGAGGTACCGGGGGAAGTAACCGCATTGGACTACGTTCTTTCAGGGTCAGCACAGCTGCCTGAATTAAAACGCCAGCTGGAAGCCCTCAGTCAGAGACTGCAGGAGCAGAAAGCTGATAACGAAGCTGAATTGGCTGAATATGCAGAGGTGTACGATCGTTACTTGCAGCTTGATGGATATGGCTGGGAGGTCAAAGCGGAAAAAAGTCTAAAGCAGCTCAAGCTTGAACATGCAGTCTGGGATTTGCCATACGCCTCACTTAGTGGAGGGCAAAAGACACGGGTGCAATTAGCAGCATTATTAGCCCGGCAGCCCAAGCTATTGATTCTGGATGAACCGACCAATCACATAGATGGAGAATCGATGGAGTGGTTGGAGCATTGGGTGTGCAACTACCCTGGAACCGTGTTTTATGTATCACATGATCGTACATTTATTGATCGAACTGCGACGTCTGTGCTGGAGCTTAGTCCGGAGGGATGCCGGCGTTATTCGGGTGGATATACACAGTACCGGGAGCAGAAGACTATAGAGCTGAGAACATTGGAGGGACAATATAAAAAGCAGGAGCAAGAAAAGGAGAAGCTGCTGGAGAGCATTAGGCGGTATGCAGAATGGTTCCAGCAAGCGCATCGTGCTGCCGGACAAAATGATTTTCTGCGTTCGAAATCCAAGAAAAATGTGTCTCGTTTCCATGCCAAGGAAGCTGCGCTGGAACGGTTAAATAAGAACCGTGTAGAATTGCCCCATGAGACTGGCAAGCTGAAGATGAAGCTGGTAAGCGAAGAGTTTCTGGCAGATTCTTTACTGACACTCCGTGAGATAGAGTTTGCCTATCAGGGGAGTGCGCCTTTTCTTAGGGATTTCAGTTTGTCGCTAAACCGGGGAGACCGACTGTCTATTCTGGGTCCTAATGGTGTTGGAAAGTCTACGCTGCTGAAATTGATTGCAGGGATCAATAAGCCTACAAAAGGTGAAGTGCGGCTGCATCCACGGACGACAATCGGTTATTTTGCACAAGAGCTAGATAACTTAGAAATGAACTCTACGATTCTGGATAGCCTGCTTGAACTGCCGGGAATGACCCAGACGGAGGCGCGGACAATTCTGGGTTGCTTTTTATTTACGCGGGACGATGTATTTAAACGGATTGGGGATTTGAGTCTGGGGGAGAAATGCCGTGTGGCTTTCCTCAAGTTGTATTTTGGAAAAGCGAATTTATTGGTTTTAGATGAACCCACTAATTATCTGGATATTGACACTAGGGAACGAGTAGAAGAGGCACTTATGGTGTATCCCGGCGGGTTAGTAATGGTCTCGCATGACCGTTATCTTCACTCTAAAGTGGCTAATCGCTTGGTGATTTTAGAGCCGTCTCAGGCACCAAAGTTTTTTCAAGGAACGTATGCTGAATACTTCGCAAAAGACAGAACCCGTCTGCTTACTGGTATAGAACAGGCTCGGGAGGATAACCTTGCCCTCCTGCAGCTGCGTCTGAATCAGCTGATTCAGAGTAGCAGTGTGGATTCTGAGGCGGAGAATGCAGCGCTAGTGGCGGAAATCGTTAATTTGCAGCGACAAATACAGGAACTAAGGGGCGAGGGGAAACCCTTATCCTCCTAAGCTGATAAAAAACACAACCTTGCTCAGGATGAATTTATCTTGGGCAGGTTGTGTTTTTAGGTAGGAGTCGTAAGGTGTAAGGTGTATAATTTGGAGGAATGTGGATTTTTTTAGCGATAAAGAAACCTTGAGAGGATGATTGCAGAATTGCTGAAATTGGGCTCTTTTATATTGGAATTACTTCGCTTGTGTATATTGCTTGTGCTGACTTTGTTAGTTTTGGGTTGGGCAGAAAGATTGATTTATCAATTGATATTTGGTCAGCCCGTGTATAACTGGAGTATGGGACTCGGGAATTTATTTGTATTTTTTATGCTGTACCGGAATCATTTTCAGTTTAAGGGCTGGTATAAATCAGAGAAAAATAAAAAGCTAACGCTCCTCACCACAAGAATAATCACCGTAATTTCTATAGGACTAATAATCCTGCCGATAGGGCTAGGCTGAGCTTATGAAGATTAGAATCATTGGAGCTTGCGGCAGCGGCAAATCCTATATCGCCCGGGAGTTATCTAGAAAATACGGTGTAGAGTATTACGAGACTGACAACTTGGTATGGGACAGAAGTGCCGAGAATTTGCGCTTTTCAGTTGAAGCAAGGGATGCTCAGTTGGAGGAAATCCTTGATAAACCCTCATGGATTCTGGAAGGCGCACATTACAAATGGGGACAAGAGAGTTTTAAAGCTGCTGACTTAATCGTTATTTTGAATCCTAATAAAGTGATCAGGGATTTGAGAGTGTTTACAAGGTTTATAAAAACAAGACTGGGTTTAGAGCAAGCAAATTACAAGCAGTCATTTAAGAATCTCTATGTGATGATTTTTGAATGGAACCGTGGATATGATCATGAGGCCGCACATAGGATTATAGAGTTAACGGATACTCTGTCTGATAAACGGGTAATTGTGAAAAATAACAAAGAGCTGGAGTCCATTATCCAAGAGCATCTGAGGAAGGGATTGTTAAATAGGGATTGAGCGACAAAGTAAATGATAGAGAGAGGAGTGCTTGCATGGATAACATTCTACCCGAGCATTTGGATCAGGAGAATTTTATAGGCTTTTGGAAAAGAGTGCTGGCTTCCATTCTTGATTTCTTGGTCATTGGAATACCTGGGGTTATCGTATACTTGATACTTAATTCATTAGCTGTTTCATTACACTCGGAGATACCTATTATCCTGGAGTACATTTTGTTTATCGCATTTGATATCTTTATGATCGTTAGATTTGGCGGAACTCCAGGGAAGCTGATCTTAAAAATAAAAATTGTCAATGAGCAAGGGAATTACCCTACAGTGAAGGAAGCTCTGATTCGAAATGTTTTCCGAATGATTAGTATGATTCTTTCAATGGTAATTGCGGTCAGCAGCTATGACTTTACCGTTATTTCCGCCAAATTATCCTTATGGTCGGATTTGGCTTTTGACCTCACTCAAATCCTGGGTCCAATCATGCTGGTGGATTACTTGTTGGTTGGATTACATCGCCGTAAACGTGCGATTCACGATTTGCTGGCTGGCACTTATGTTGTTGAGAAATCCGCAATTTGAAGAATGCTTTTCACCAAGCATTCTTTTTTTTAATATTAGGTATTTTACTATTAAATATTTTAGTGTTAAAATACTTTTATAAGCAGCCGATCATCATGAATGCCAAAGGAGAACCTCTTGGAAAATCCAGATATTTTTAAGCTAATACATGCAGTTGAATTATTTACGAATGAAGTTATTGTCCGATGGATGAACGCATTTGATCACAATATTGGGATATCTCCAGTTCTAGTCTTGGGCGAATTGAATAAAAAAGGCCCCTTGAAGCAGACTATTTTGGCTAAGAGACTAGGATATACGCCGGGAGCAATGACTAACATTGCTAATCGCCTGATTAAGCAGGAGATGGCCGAGCGAAAATATAACGAAGATGATCGACGGAATGTACTTCTATCTATCACGGACAAAGGAAAAGACGTTCTGAAGGAAGCACAGCTTAAGGGACAGGAGCTAAGAGCTGAAATGTTCCAAAAGCTCAATGAGGAGGAACTGCAGCAATTCTTGAAAATCTATGAGAAGTTGTTAACGAGCTTTGATAGCTCTGAAACATAAACCAAGTCATCTTAGAAGCACAATAACATTATAAAGGGGTATGAATATGGGAAGAGTTCAAGGTAAAGTTGCATTAGTAACTGGAGGCGCTTCAGGTATTGGCTTATCAGCTGCCACTCTATTAGCTAGAGAAGGAGCAAAGGTTGTTATTGCCGATTTTAATGTGGAAGCAGCCAAAGAAGCAGCATCTAAGATTAAAAATGAAGGCGGAGAAGCTGAAGGTCTTTTCTTAGATGCCTCCCAAGCGGATTCGATCAAGGAAGCTGTTGACTTCACAGTTGCTCAGTATGGCACCATCACAATATTGTTTAATAATGTAGGTCTAACTAATCTGCAAAAAGACCTTGATGTGGTCAATATAGATTTGGAAGAGTGGGATCGCCTGATGAACGTAAATACCAAAAGTGTTCTGTTAGGCAGCCGGTTTGCTATTCCTCATATGATTAAAGCGGGCGGAGGCTCGATCATTAACACAGCTTCGATGTCAGCATTCGCAGGGGATTCATTGCGTACTGCTTATGGCTCCTCTAAGGCAGCTGTTGTGAACCTTACTCGTTACATCGCTACACAATATGGTAAAGACAAAATCCGTTGTAACGGGGTGGCACCAGGGCTGATCCTAACACCTGCCGCTGCAAGAAATATGCCGCCAGCGGTATTGGATATTTTCCAAAAATTCAACGCGCTTCCTTATCACGGTGAAGCTGATGATATCGGCAATACGGTTTTGTTCCTGGCATCGGATGAATCCAAATTCATCACAGGCCAAACGATTGAAGTAGAGGGTGGCCACTATATGTCTAACCCAAGTATCACGGATTTCCAGAATTACATGATGGAAGCTAAATCTAAATAAAAGATTATGTGTAATTAAAAATCCGGTCCATGCTCGAATTTGTCGAGCGGGACCGGATTTTTGTTTATTTTAATGAATTAGCTTACCTCTAAAACTGCCTGCATAAAGGTCTTCAAAGCGGAGGGTTTGGCATTTGCGATCCATTGCTTTAACTCATCAGTTTGACCATTCACATACCATCCAAGCTTCTCTTTTAACTCTTGGTCAAAGACTTTAGGTTGATTTTTTCGTTCCGCTAACAGTTGTTTAATCATTTGTGGCCAACGGTATCCACTATGACCAAAGCTGTGTTCAGGATAACGCTCAGCAAGTGTCATTACCGAAGAGAGTGATTCACCAGCGTATAATTCTGCCGCCAAAAAGCTGCCAATAAAACGATGGCTATCATCATACTTTAGGGCGATCGCGAATTGTTTACGAGCTTCTTCCAGCTTCCCTTGTTGCATGAGGGCTGTGGCGTTAATAGAAAGTACATAACCGTTAGTATTGGGTCGGTTTAGTTCGTTGTAGTAGGAATAATATTCGTTATACGACTTCCAGTCCGCATGGTCAAAATAGTACTGCGATAATGTGAAGGCGTAATTAGTAGAAGGCTGTAGTTGTATTAGCTTTTCGAGTAAAGGAATCGCCTTATCTTCTAATGTTGTATCCTTTGTGAGAGATGATTTTGCCAGCATCAACTTTACTAGCATGTGCAGGGCATGAACATCCTGTGGGTCATCGGCAATATTTTTTTGGTACATTTCTAGTGCCTGATCCGTTTTCTTATCCAGTAAGAGTTGGTCAGCCGTAGTAAGCTCTCTTTCCTTGAGATAAAAGAACGGCAGATTGCCGACGGTGTCTTCGTTCAATCTGTAGCCATTACTGCGGGTAATCAAGTGTCCATCTGCATCTAAGGCTTCAATATTCCAAGAAAAGCGCACTTCGGGATTCATAAATCCGAGAAGGGAGAGGGGATCAATAGATTCCCAGCCATCTCCACTGCTGCCATAGGAAAAACCGCCGCCATCGTAAAGTTCTTCTACAGGAATGGAGATATGGTTATCTACAATACGATCCCGAATTTGTACGCCCAACACGGCCCCCTCCCCGCCACCGCTTAAACGATAGTAAGCTGCTCCTTCAACAGATTTCCAGCGGAAATCTATGGTCTTGCCTGTTAGGGTTTCCTGATTAATGGGAGACTGCAGCTCAAGCAGAGGTTGTAGAACTATGCTCTCATTCAACCCGTCATCTGGTTTAACTTCAATCCAATCGTCATATTGTACAGGCCAAGTCCAGCCGTCGATCTGATCATAGCCAAGTCCAAGCTGTAACTGATAAAAGCCCGGAATCACACCGTGAAATTCGAAACGTCCTTCAGTATCTGTGACGATTCGGTAGGGTTCAGCAGAAGTGATGCTATGGTTAACTTCGCTTTCAGCGCGGAGAAAAATACCAGCCCGCGGAACTGGGGTGCCATCGCTTCTTGTAAGGGTACCGGAGACGACAGCAGTTGAAGTATTTCCCATATCTATAGCAGACTGAATTGCGGTTCGAAGCGATTCCAGCTGTCTTTCAGTATCCGAAGTCCCAGCTTCTGGTGCTGCTGCTGATCCTGTATTGTCTCTGGAGCCTTCGTTCGAACTGCTGGTGGCAGCGTTCATTTGTTTATGAATATCCTGCCAGAATTTTTTGTAGCTCTCCAAGCCATCGTTTACTACGGTAAGTGCTTCCTGCGCTTCGCCTTTTGTAAAGAGTAAACGCCCGGTAAGCCATGCCTTTTGTGCGTTTAGCTCTTCCTGAGACTCGGATGGAAAGGGGGTTTGTTCAAGAATTGTTTCAGCGGTTGTTATATCGCCACTATTTAGGGCTCGCTCCGCTCGAAGGAGCTCCAGCTGTTTAGCTACAGAGGAGCTGCTGTTTAACGGTTTCGCTGCGGTGATTAGCGCTTGATCTCCATCTTCCTTTCGGCCAAGAGCATCATATTCATAAGCTAACTGCTTAGCCGCAAATATACGTGTATTATCCGAAGGCCCCTCAAGGATATATTCCTCAAGTAAAGGTACTATGTCCTCCGGTAATAAACCGGAACGCTGGGTTTCATCATTACTCCACTGGCTCATCGAAGGACTGACATTAACGTCATATCTGTAGGGATCATAGCTGTGATCCTTATCAAGGATGTTTGTGCGGATTAGCTCCATACGTTTACTCCCGGTTGTGGAAGCCAGCTTTTGCAGAAGATCAGTCCTAGCTATGTTAGATTGAATAGCTGTGCTCTGATCTATCTGCGCCTGTGAAGGTAAGAAGTTAAACAGAAGAATAAGCAGGGAGGCAGGGAGCAACACGAATAACACCAGATGTTTGATTTTTATCTTAATTCTCATGTTTTTTCACCGCCTGCTCGTAGATATCCTTCCAATACGTATTTCCTCCAGCTTCGATTAGTTCTCGGTTCGCACGCTGCGGGGTGTTTTGTTGTGGCTGTTGTTTAATCTCTGGCTGATGCAGGGTCAGCGAAACGATTAGAATAATGGCACCGATCGCACCTATAGGTTTGACAGGGATCTCAATTTCCTTATTCCACAGCGCCAATAAACGGGCTCCAAAGGTTGGAGGGTGAGTCTGCTTAATGACCCGGTCGTGTCCAGTGAACTGGAGGTTTTTTAATTCTTCATCAAGCTGCTTTTTGACCACATCGCGTTCTGTATTCATAAGAAATGTCCCTCCTTCACCAAAATCTTTTTTAAGAGCGTCCGGCCTCTGGCGAGTCTGGATTTGATCGTATTTTCAGATGTATTTAATTGCTCGGAAATTTCCCGGATGCTCATCTCATGAAAGTAATATAAAGTTAGACATTCCCGGTATAGATAATCGAGATTTTTCAGGGACTCGGTGAGCCTGACATTATGCCATTCCACCATAAAAAGCTCTTCTGCTCCGGCTGTGAAGTCAGCATCCCCGTTGGTTTGCAGCTCTGACCCTCCCGCCGGGAAAATATTACGCCAGCTCCAAGTCCGTTGCCTCATGCGGCAGCGATTGACCACTATCCGTATCAGCCATGCCTTCAGCCGGTCCGGCTCCTGTAACTGACTCATTTTGGTATAAGCTTGAATAAAAGTATCTTGTACCGCTTCTTCGGCACTTTGTCTATCTTTAAGCAGTAAAGAAGCGGTTCGCAGCAGCATATCTCCATATTCGTCCATTAACAGGCGGAGAGCTGACTCATCTTTTGCCACAATTCTCTCTATAATATTCAGATGCAGCTCCCCTCCCTTTACTAATAAGATGCGGCTTGGAGGATTAAGGTTGCGTTTGAATGGAAAATTCTTCAACAAATGTCGCATTACAGTTCGTGTACTCAGAAGGACGCAGGAACGCCGGATATGGGTTTACTGTTGGAATCTATTGCACAGAATGCAATGGATTGCTTTTTAAGCAGGATGATCTCCTTTCTATTGTACGTTCTGCAATGAAACCTTCGAGGCAGGGAATGACGTCTAAGGTCATATGGTTCATGAGTTTATGAGCTTATGAGTTCACGAGTTTATAGTTAAATGGAGTTATGTGGAGATTTTAAAAGAGAAACTTACTTGAGTTAGGTGTCGGAAAAAAGGGTTTTATGTAGAAAAATAGAGTGTGTATGAATTTATATTTGTAGATATGGGTAAAAGAGGGTTGGCCAGAAAAATTGCCGCTATCCTGCAACTATTTGATTTTCACCTCGTCTGTATGTTCAGTTTCATTTTTTGCAAGTCGACTTTAAGGTAATCCACTAAGGAGATGACATCATGTCAGTACAGATAAAATTAATAGCAGGCTCTATCCTGCTCACAGGAATGATTGGGCTTGCTGGATGCAGTTCGAATAATGAGGCGGGGAATTCAGAATCCCAGGCAACGGCGCCAACAGAAACGGCTGTAACAGCAACCTCTGAGCCGGAAGTTAGTCCAGCAAGCACCCCAGCAGCAACTGCACCAGCAGCGACTTCCTCCCCTACGGAGACTGATAAAGATTCAACCAGCTCAAATTCACAAAATAGCGACAAACAGCTTAAAGAGTTACTCGAGCTTGCCAAAAAAGGGAAGGTGCCTGGTGTAAAATATGCCGCTCATACCGGACTCATTGATGAGGTCGAAGCGGATTGGGGCAAACCTGATCAACAGGAGTCAGCGGGAAAAGGTATTTATGCAACCTATACTGACAAACATGTCGTGTTTGGATTTAATAAAGGAAGTTTAATCTTCGATGTTCGTTCAAGTGATTCCGCGCTGCAAAAGCTGACGCTGAAGCAAATTGAGGCAACACTCGGTAAGCCTGACGATACCAAAGTGAACGGAGAGGATAAGATTTACACCTATCAAGCCAATGACCAATACCAGCTCAAATTTATTATTCCAAGCTCGACCGGTACAGTAGATCACATATCCGTATTTAGTGAACAGGATTCTTTTAACAATATGGCTGGGTAAGTGGCATGGGTTAGAAGAGGAGAGAGCAATCATGCAGAGGAATCTGTGGGTTGCTCTTTTTGTATGTTCTTTTTTGAGGTGGAGTAGGCCTTGGACGGACTGTTATAATGAAACCAATGAGCGGGTTCGGGGAAAGTGAGGTTCTATCATGCAGCTGGAATTAAATGAAAGTGAATATAAAGTGACCGCAGAAGGGATAACGATAGAATTATTCCCAAAAGAATTTACGCTTTTTCAGTTCTTGTACAAAAATAGAGGGCGTACATTCAGTCGAGAACAACTGTTAGATAAAGTATGGCCGCTTGAATATCCGGTAGAGCGAACGGTAGATGATCATATTTATCGGCTTCGTAAAAAGCTAGGCAAGCTTCAAGACTTAGATATTAAGACTGTTCGGGGATTTGGTTATAGTCTGACTATGCAGGAGCCCTCAGCTGCTATGGCCAATCCGACTACATATGACTTAGAGATGCAAAAGACGATGCGGGAAGTATTCAAGAAATATCACCTATATGGCCAAGGTCGCTCGATGTTAATCCTCGCACGCCAACAGGATGTTTTGGGGTATGCGATGGATCCGTTTTATTCGATCTATATTCATTTTGTACAGGGAGATTTGGATTGGCTGCTGAACACAACCGAGGTGGGGATAGAGGAACGGTTTTATTCCTTATTAATCTGTTATGTTCTATTGGGTGATCCTAAGAAAAAACTAGAGTTCTGCGAGTTAGTCCTTGAGAAAAAGATTCTTTTGCCGCCTCAGCATCGAGAAGTGGAGATCCTTAATATTCTGGATTTGTACATACTGGCTGGGCAACCGGAAAAAGCATTGGAACGACTAAAGCTAACATATGAAGTGATTAAAGAGCCGGGGTATGAGAGTTTCATTCCTATTACGGCGACCTCAGAAATGCTTGCACACTTGTGGATGGGAACAGAAGATCACGTAATAGAACGGATGGCAACAGACATTGAAGCGCTTTTGCTGGAGAAACCTTATTTGCGTGAGATCGGCAGTTATAAAGTTGCAAGGGGCTTGTGGTTTCTGCGGCGCCAGTCTTGGCGTGAAGCCGAGCAACTGTTGGATGAGGCACTTCAGGTGCTTGAGATGTCAGGGTTCGTGCCGATGCGGATATATGCATTATACCGAATTGTTCACTATTGTAACCAATTTCCACCCAAGCCAGCTTTGTATCGCAAATATGTGAATTTATTTGAACGAGAGAAGGAAGAGCGGGGGTTCCATCGGTTAGAACAATCCTTGGATACCGTGCTTACGAACCTTGTGACCGCCCCCTGATAATTCTCTGACAATTCTCCATTACATTAAGGTCATGCTAATAAGTTCTTAATTGTAATTTGGAGGAATGTTTAATGAATGCTTCAACACAAGCAGGCACGAGCCTGCTTAAGAACAAGGTGTATATGCGTGTGTACAGCGCATTTGCGACAGCGACCTTTGGGGATTGGTTTGACGCCTTGGCGATTCAGGTACTCGTAGGGTACCGCTGGCAGGCCAGCCCGCTAATGCTGGCTTTGATTCCGGTCTCCATAGCTTTGCCGGGGATTTTGCTGGGCTCGTTCGCAGGGGTAGTGGCTGACCGACTGAACAAGCTGAAGCTGATGCGAATGTGTGATCTGCTTA
This sequence comes from Paenibacillus sp. FSL P2-0121, assembly GCF_037975345.1. Lineage (NCBI taxonomy): Bacteria > Bacillati > Bacillota > Bacilli > Caryophanales > Paenibacillaceae > Paenibacillus > Paenibacillus sp. FSL P2-0121. The sequence goes on from NZ_CP150245.1 coordinate 1,342,928, forward strand.
CGGCACTGTTAACCGTATTCGTATTATTTGCACCCAGTATGGTGTGGTTGCTCCCATTACTGATGTTGCGTGCTGCCATTTCTACGTTAAACGTGCCTGCTCAGCAGTCGATGACCCGTAGTATGGTTAGAGAAGACCAGCTGCTCCAAGCCACCTCGCTTAATGGGCTTGTGAATCAAGGCTCGAAAATCGCGGGACCTTTACTGGGCGGCTTCGCGTTGTCTGTTCTTACGCCACAGTGGTGTATATTAATCAATGCTTGTCTCAGAGGCTGTTCCTATTTGCTCCTACTTACAGTTAAGAAAAGTGATGTAGAACAAGTTCGCACAGAAGGTAAGGGGGATCAAGAGGAGCGTGTTGCTCTCCGCACGATGTGGAAAGAAGGCTGGAGCTTTATGCTGCGCAGCAGACTGCTTCTAAACAGCATGCTGTTTGGTTTAGTTGGTGCGTTGGCCATTCAGATGATCGATTTCCAGTTCACTAGTCTATTCAGAATTATTGCACCTTCTGAGGAATCTATGCTGGGCTGGCTTGTTGCGGCAACAGGCGTGGGGGCTGTATTCATGATCATGGTCCTGAACAAATTGAACAGGGGAACAGGCTACGGCTGGAAGCTGGGTACGGGTTACGCGCTTATTGGTATATCGGTCGGAGGGCTGGGCCTGCTTCAGCCGGGAGTCTCCATCCTTACTGTATTGCTGCTAGGATTTTTATTGGGTCTCGGGAATGGAATGTTTATGATCACCTTCAATTATTGTCTGCAAAAAGAAACACCCCCGCACATGACAGGGCGTGTGTTCGGTATTCAGAGTACCATTCTTAGCGGTGTTATGATCGGCGCGCCACTCCTTGGCGGAGTGATGGTGCAGGTTGCTGGGCCTAGCCGTATCTTTTTGAATTTTGGCATCGTAATCGCTCTGATTGGTGTGCTGGGCATCGCATTCGGGCGCGTGCTGTGGCCTACGCAGAAAGAGAAGAGCGATAGCTCTGCGGAGCAATCTAGGACAGTTGAGGTGATGGAGGGGGGCTAGGAGGTAGCACGCTAGTCTAGCTAGCGTGCTACCTAGCCGATCGCTTGCGGGACTAGGAAGCTTGAGTGTGAGAGAGAATCTTGGGTGACTCTCTAGCCGATCCCTAGCGGACTAGAAAGTTTGAGTGGGAGAGAGAAACTAGCGTGACTTTCTAGCATTTAGTTGCAGAATGTGCAGTTAAATTCTCTTTCAGCGATCGAACTGGGATTTAGTTGTACTTTGTGCAGTTATTATTTGATTTTCTCCCTTTTAGTCTAGGAAAGATGATTTTTAGTTGCACAGAGTACACTTATTTGCTCAGGAGGCCTCTTTTACCGCTTAATAGTTGTATATAGTGCAATTAATAGTCTCCTTAGTCATAGTCGCCTTAATATGTGACTTCTCAGTGAGCGATATCTCAATAAGTGATATCTCAATAAGTGACTTCTCAATAAGTATCTCCTTAATAAGTGACCTCTCAATAAGTTATTACTTTGTGATCTAAAGCAACTGCTGCACGAAACGTTATAAGTTACAATATTACCTAGCCCGATAGGACAGTTTCTCGTCCATAAGGGCTTTTTTAGTATGTAGAGGAGATTGGTTAGAACATTAGAATTTGTAGAGGTAAAGGAGGGAAAGGAGGGAAAGGATGGCTACTTTTATTTATATGGTGAGGCACGGTGAGTCGCCCAAACTGCCCGGAGGAACTGAAAGGACTCGCGGACTAACCGCGAAGGGGGAGGCAGATGCCCGCAAGATAACGGAAAAATTACGTCTGGAAGGAATTCAAGTCTTCTATTCAAGTCCATACCTTCGGGCTATACATACGATTTCTGGATTGGCGCAGGAGTTAGGAGCAGAGATTCAAAGTGTTGAAGACCTGCGGGAGATCCATTTCTCGGACGGAAGTACGATTATGACTGATCAGGAACTGTATCCATTACTGGCAAAAATGTTTGAAGATCCGGATTTTGTCCCAGTTGGTGGGGAATCCATTCATGCGTGTCAGAAGCGTTCAGTTAGTGTACTGGCAGAAATTCTGAGTAATCACAGCGGTCAAAAGGTTGCTATTGGAACTCACGGTGCAGTCATGACGCTTATGATGAACTATTTTGATGCCAAATATGATCTGAATTTTTTACTTCAAACCACAAAGCCGGATATTTATAAAATGGAGTTCACAGGCGGAACGTTAGTGGGTGTGGAGCGGTTATGATTATTGGGGGCTGCCTACAGGCACCTCGAGTATCATCAACCTGAGACTTACGGACTCAGTTGACATTATTCACAGATTATTAGCCTTTGGAGCATGGTTTCGGACTCCAACGTCGTTATTCCTTAAAAAGAGCACCTTATTGGGTATTTTTTATACCAATAGCGACTCTGGGGTCCGTTCTCATCCCAAAAGTGGGGAATTGCTGCATATAAGGTCAGCTGTGTCCGATAGCGGCTTCACACGCGTAAATACGCACGTGTAATTGCGTACAGATAAATAGATACACGTAAATGGGTACGTGTAACTACGTACACGTAACTACGTACTGATAAATAAGTACGCGTAAATTACGTACATGTAACTATGTACAGGTAAATAAGTACGCATAAATGCGTACAGGTATAAGTACACGTAAATACGTTTGTGTAAATGCGTACAGGTATAAGTACGTGTAAATACGTTTGTGTAAATGCGTACAGGTATAAGTACGTGTAAATACGCTTGTGTAAATACGTGCATGTATAAGTACACGTAACTACATACGCGTAACTACGTACACGTAACTACATACGCGTAACTACGTACACGTAAATACATACGCAAAAATATGTACGCGAAAATATTACCGAATCAAACGAAAATTGGTAAGGGGATCTGGATTAAGTAAGGTCGGCTTGTGACCAGTACTTCCACTATGAAAAATACGGATTCACAAGCCAAGCTGTGTTTATTCATAATGTTGGTCTGGCGTTAGGCTAGGCTAGCTAAGGCCCTGACTTTCCTCTACTCCTAGAATAGAACTATCTACAAGCTATAGACCTATCTACAAAGCTATAGATCTATCTACAAGCTATAGAGCATCTACAAGCTATAAAATCGCTTAGTATTCGCAGTCAATAACTCTTCCGCTTCACCGGGAGTGTAACCATGGAGCGCTCCCCAAGCAGCGGCGACTTCCCGAATCATAGACGGATGGGTGATTTTCCCTGCAAAAGGTCCTTCGAACGGCCAAGGACCATCGGTTTCAGCCATGACTAGCTCTGGGGGATAACGGCGGGCAAGCGCCTGTATCTCCGGCTCATACAGGATATCCGGGGTGAAAGAGATATAGTAGCCGTTCTTAATCATGCGGGCAATGGCTTCTTCCGGACCTTTGAACCAGTGGAAGTGGGCATGCTGTATGTTATGTTTCTCCAAGAGATCACAAGCAATAAGCGCATCTTCATAGACAGCATGCAGCACCACAGGTTTATAGAGACGGGAAGCTAACCCAAGCAACTGATTCAGCAGCTCAATATAGGGCTCCATATCAAAGGTTTCGCCACGTTCTAAGGCTTCAGCACGCGAATAGTAAGGTAGCCCGATTTCCCCCACAGCAATATAATCCTCACTAGATTGATTCTCGATCCATTTTAGTAGAGCAGCCAGCTCAGCATCCTGCGGCAAGGGTTGCTCTGGATGAAAGCCATAAGCTGGACGGACCACGCCGGGATTTATGGCTGCAAGTCTTTGGGTGCGTATACAAGAGTCCAAGTTCATAGAGACAGCGATAAGGGCTTTAATTCCCATGTCAGGCAGTTCACTCAGTATCTGTTCGGCAACTTCTGGTTCATATTGCTCTAAATGTATATGGGCATCAATCATAACTGTTCACCCTCCACGTAAGAAGCTAACTCCTCATGAACCTCAAAGCGAATAGAGTCGGGTTCCATTCCATCTTTTCCCGGTTTGTAGGCAAAAGTTAGTGTGCCAATACTCTCCAGAAATCCAATATAAACATTTGTTTCCGCCTTTAGCTTGCCCTCTTCCACTATGTAGTGAGTAACAGCACCAATGCCGGCTTCTTCGCCTAGATTGCCATCCTCAGCACGATCTGGATATCGCAAAGTCACCATGGATGGAGTTGAGCCTTTAACTTGAATTTGAATCAGGGCGTCCCCTTTTTCATTAGAAATTTTTGACGTAACCAATGCGGAGGCAGCTTTATCTGCAGAAGGGACAGTGACTTCTTCCCACTGGTTAGGCTTAATCACGTGAAGCTCTTGCATGGACATGCCCGTACCTGTTCCAAGCCACAGAATGACAACGATTTCTTCCTGCCCATCCTGATCGACGTCGGCATAATGAATCTCAGGAGGGTAACTCAGCAATCTGGGTGCTTCCCAATCAAATGTATGCTTGTTACCGTTCACCTCTACAACAAATCCCTCATAGGTACCGCCATCTTTAAGGGCAGCATACAGCTTCACTTGGTCATTTTCTGTAGCAATAGCAAGAGGTTCGCTGGGTGTTCTGACGGTAGTACTAACATCCCCTGATGTTATTAATACTTCAGTTTCAGCTGCATTCAGCTGCGCAGTGGCACCAGACAGAGAGTTTAAGGAATCGGCTGGAATATATAAAATACCGTTTCGTAGAATAGCTGGTCCTTCAAGTGAGGTTTGATAACCGTCAGCTTGCATATACTCATTGTCCGGCGTCAGAACATAACTGCTGCTTCCGTCAGAGATGGTTAAGGTCTTTAAGTTATTATCCCATTTTTGTTCTGAGGTGTAGTATTCCATTAATACTTTTGCAGGTACATAGACCTTATCATCTAGGAAAAAAGGGGAGAGGGTAGGAAGAACGGCTTCACCGTCGACGATTAGTTTCAGTGGTGCTGAAGTAGCTTGTGTTTGGTTAATAGCCATTGTTGTATCCATATCTATGGTTGCCGATGCTCCGCATCCGGCCAAAAAGAGCGTGATAGCTCCGATAGCGATGATTTTATTCATAATTACCTCCAGGATAAAGTCCAGTCCCCTTAAGTATAGAATAAAACAGCGCGTTGTAGGTCACTTTCTATTAACAAAGAGAATACAAGCTTGTTACAGTTCGCTAGTTTTTAATAAAATGCAGGCATCCACGCAATAAACGACGAGTGTAATAGAAAGAAATGAACAAAAGTAAGGAGAGGCAGAGACCGATTGGAAGGCTGAGAATGTTCGGTAAATCATAATCTGGAAAGGCATTTAGTCCTATTCCTTGGATGCCAACAATACCTAGTACACCACCGATAGGTGCAATGATTGCACAGACAACACTCCCCACGGCCCAGACACTAAGGATTGGTACACAGAATAAGATGATGGCTCCTTTGGCGATGTTTTTGAGCACAGTGGCTCCTGACAAATGAGTGCTTTTTTCCATGTAAACTCTCCTTTATGGGTTTAAAAATACAGTTCGGTCAACTTGCGACTTAAGATCCACCGTCAGACTTTTGCTATAGCGGATTTCCCCAATGGTACAACCCGGTCCGACGATGATTTCTTCACCGCACACAAGGTCAGCTGTCGTCCGGTATAACGTTATGTTAGTTCCTTCAATTGTTGTGCAGGTAAGTTTTCGAAAAGGGTGCATCAGCGCATTAATCAACTTGGAAGAGGGTTTAACGATAATGTTACCGTCAGCTGTCATAACCTCGACAGTGCTTCTATTGCCTAAACGGATCTCAATCGATGAATCTGCAGTTAGTCTGTTTATCTTCACAGCACCTTCAGCATAAAAAGTCCCCGCTGCAGCATTTTCTGCTACGGACATGTATCCAGAAGAGCGGAGATTATCTGCTTGGATATTTTGAACGCGCAGACTCCCTAGATTGTTTACCTGATTGGCCTTACAATTGCCCCCAATTGTACAGTCACCAGATACTTTGAGTTTAGAAGTCGAGACGCTCCCTTTGGTACTTAAGTGGCCAAACACATCAACCGTGACCGCATTAATATTCTCTCGAACAAACTGCGAACCTCTTACCTTCAAGGGTGGATCGATCATGTCAGTACGTTCATAAGTATTGTTATTATTGGACATTTACAGTACCGTCCTTCGAAATATATTTTAATGATTAAAATATATATTCATTATAATATATAGTCAATATAATAATTTGGGAGTTAAAGCTAAAAAAACACTGCCGTCAGTTTCCTGACAGACAGTGTTTATAGAAAAGAGTATAGCTGATAAGGAGCAAAATGAAGGCTGTTAGTGCATCATTTGTTCCATCAATTTATTTATTTGTTCTAAAGTTCCGGAGATTTTATTCAGATCAGGGGTAGGAAATGCTTCAAATATTGTATGGATACGCTGATCACCTTGTTCTGTAAGGACAATATTGACAACTCTGCGGTCTTCTTTAGTCCGCACCCGTTCAATAAGTCCAGCTTCCTCAAGCTTATCGCACATGGAAGAAGCAGCTCCGGGTGTAACCACGAAGCGTTCAGAGATGTCAGTAATGTTCAAGCTTCCGGTAAGCCGGAGTTGAAACAGCAGCATGATCTGATTGTGAGTCAGGGTTTCCTTTTTAGTGATCATATCAATGAAAAACTGGGATTTCTGCTGCACATTTGCCATAGATTCCATGACCTTATGGATAGCATTTTGTTTCTCTTCCTTTGTGCTCATAACATTGCCTCGCTCCAATTTACTTTAGTTACTAAAATATATAGAAGCTATAATAAGCTTGTCAAGTTGCCGGGTTACTGTAGCTTGGTTAGAAAGACTGAAATTAGCGCTGGAACTCTTCTTTTTTTATATCTTGTAATGAAATTGGAAATGTATCGTATTAACTGATGAATTTACTTAGCTAAGTGAAAATGTGGTGGGAAAGGAGAGTTCGATTGATGCATGAGCGCGCATTGCTTCATCCTTTTGTAAAAGAGAATATACAGGAAAATGCTGACATAGATGTTTTGTTCACAACGATTTTTGAAACCTACTATAAAAGAATATTTAACTACATCGCTTACCGGGTTAGTTCTCTCCATACGGCTGAGGATCTGACAAGCCTCGTTTTTGAGAAAACGTTGGCGAAACTATCGACCTATTCTCAGGAAAAAGCTCCTTTAGAGGTATGGTTATTCGCCATTGCCAGAAACGTGGTCAATGATCATTACCGGAGTTTTAAAAGGAAAATTTTCTTTTCGCTGGATGCCGTCAAGGAACTGGTTTCTAGCAGGAAAGATCCGGAAAACTTGATCCTCCAGGGAGAACGTAGTGGAAGGCTTAACGAAGCCTTGAATACATTGAGCTCAAAGGAGCGGAATATTGTGGCTCTAAAATTTGGTGCTAATCTGAGAAATAGAGAGATTGCCCAGGTTACGGGAATTTCGGAGAGCAATATCGGTGTGATACTCTACCGGACTATGAAAAAGCTGAAGACTGAAATAGGGAGCGTGGAGCAGCTATGAACAGTAAAGACATACAGCAGAAGTTCTCAGCAGATTTAGATGAAAGTATATATGGAGCGGCAAATGATTTAAAGGGTGCTGGGGAGTACAAGGAGCTGCTGGAGCTAGGCAGGGTTCTGGCCCATAAAGATCTCAGCGAGGGCTCTGACAAAACAGCCATTCTGAATAAGGCACGGAGAAAGTATGCCGGCCAAAAGGAGGAGAAAGGATTGCATACAAAACATAGATTAAGACGTCCTGCTGTTATGCTGGCAACTTTGCTAGTGGTTAGCGTATTAAGTGTAACTTTTGTGCAGTCGTCATTTGCGCAGGAGCTGTTAATGAAAGTATTGCAAACGATAAACTTAGGCCATATTGTAGCCCATGAAGTAGAATTTTCTGCGGATTCCAACGTGATTCCGGATGACTTTAAGGGGAAGATTTTTGATAGTGAAGGAAATGCGCTTGTGACCCTCGATGCTGCTCAAAAGGCAGGTGATATCTACAATGCTGACGGGGAAAAAATCGTCGGAGTGGAAGACGGCAGACTGGTTACGCAATCTGAGAGGGATCAAGAGAAAGCGGAATTGCTGATCGAGAGGGATTCTAGCAAGCTAAACGAATATACGATTTTTGATGTGGGCTTACCGGCGTATTTACCAGAGGGTTATACCTTTGATCGTGCAGAGTTTTATAAGGATAGCAATGGTGATGTGATCCATAGCAAATATATTAATTTATATTTTGTTAATGAAGCTACCGATGAGATCATCTCGATGCAGCAGCGGCACGCGGATTCCGAAACGGCTTATGAGATGTCGACGGATGGCACAATCGAAAAAGTGAAGATTAACGGAGTTGATGCTGTATTGGTTAATGGAAAAGGGTTGGACTGGGAAGCCAATGGAGTGTTATACGGTGTAACATCAGCTAGCTTGGACAAGAATGATTTGATCAAAGTTGCTGAGTCTATCCGCTGACTGATTTTTTAGTAAGATAGGTGGTTACTATTCGAGTATAACGGGTAAGGGGATGATCCATATGGATCTCCCCTTTTTCGCTTTATTGAGGGCACATGCAAACAACGATTGGGAGAATATAGCTGTACTTCGTACAACTATATTTCTGCGAAACAACGCTTCGATGGATATAATTGTATTTCGTACACTTATTTTCACGATTTACACCACTATAGGAGATTTCTCTGCTTTTTAGTTGTATAGAATACACTTAAAATCAGAGTAAACCCTTTTGCATACGGAATAAGTGTACAGAATGCAGTTATCTCATAGATTTCGGCAGGGTCCGGCCAAAGCTGGTGTGAAAAGCTGAAGATCAGCTTCCACCGCGCATAATCTGCTCAAGCAAAGCTGAAGATCAGCTTCCACCTGCGCATAATCTGCTCAAGCAAAGCTGAAGATCAGCCTCCGCCGACTTCATCTACTCCAATAAGCCGCTGCAGAGTAAAAACACCAGGCAGCGATTCTCCAATAACCGGAAAATCGCTGCCTGGTTGTTTTTTTAAAATAAATCGAACGATTTATTCTCTATTTACCAATACATAGTGTAAGACCGAAGGAGGGATTGAGAGGGATGAAACATCCAAATGAATATTCTCAGCTCATTGCGCTAACGGTAGCCGGCAGCCGTGAAGCGTACAGTGAACTATATGAAGCAACGATTCGGGATGTGTATCAGACCGTTCATTTTCTCGTTCGCGAAACCTCCGATGTGGATGATGTTGTTCAGGAGATTTATATTCAGATGCACCGGTCGCTTGAGCAATTTGACGTCAATCGTCCTTTTAGGCCTTGGCTTATGGGGCTGGTTATGCGGCAAATTCATGCCTATCGAAGAAAGAGATGGACGCATCTCCGAATGGTCAAAAAAGTAGAGCAGACTGGTCTAAGGATGGAACCTGATTTCACTAGTGATGTTGTGGACAGGTTAGCTAACCGCCGTTTACTAGCAAGTGTTGATCGTCTTCCATTTAAGCTGAAGCAGGTGATTATTCTGCACTATTTAAATGAATATTCACAGGAAGAAAGTGCCGCGATACTGGGTATCCCTCTGGGTACGGTGAAATCCCGTATTCATGCTGCACTGCATAAGCTTCGTCAGAAGCCAGAAAATCATACTCTTTTTAAGGGAAAGGTGGAGGACCTGCATGAATTTCAATGAAGAGTTACGGACAGTTCTGCAGGAAGAGGCGAGAAATCTAAGTGCCCCACCGGAACTGAAGGAGCAAATACTAAATCAGACCGAGACTAGGTTAGGGGGAAGACGAATGAAAAAATGGCTTGTAGCAAGCATTTTGGCGGCTGCATTATTAATTCCTACTGGAGCATATGCCGGATATAATTATTTGGCGGATACCCTGTATGGCTCACAAGCAACTGCTGCTACGATTGGATTAACCCAGCAACAATATGACAGGCTTGAAGCCAAGCTGCAGAGCGCGAAGCAAAGTTTTAACGAAGAGGAATTCACAAAATTGATGTCATTACTAGAGGAATTGGGAGCTTACAATCTGCAAATGGCCGATGCTGAAGGAGTCTTTCACCTGGAACAGTTAAGTGCGAAGGATCAAAAGGCATATAACGATTTACAGGTTGAGCTTAAACCTTATTTTGAGAAAATGAATGAAACGGAAATCCCTAAGGCAAAGGCGGCTGTCGTTGATCGTGATACTTTCTGGGATGGCTTGCTGGAAAAAGCAGAACAGAGGCTTACTAAAGAAGAGTTTGCGGAGATCGAACAATTAATAAATGAGTTGCAAAGCTATGATGCCAAGGTATTTGATGCAGATGGAAGTGTTCATATGGATCGGCTTTCGAAAGAGGAGATACAAAACCAAGAGAAGTTAATTGAAGCGCTCGGCCCTTATATAAATAAGCTGGACATGATGATTAAACCTAGTTCTTAGTTGAATTTAAATGCATGTATTGAATAACGATGGATAGAAGTAGCATTAGAAAAGCCACCAGAAAAGGTCTAATACACCTTGTGTTCTGGTGGTTTTTTACATTCGGCTAATTTGTATTTTATACATCACTAATTGAATAAATGTATAATCAATTGAGTCAAAAAAAGTATTTGACCACTGGAATAATTAGACATATTATTATTTAAATACTATTGATCTATATATGAATCATGATGGCGAAAGGTGGCTTTGATCATGAAGCAGATGACCATTCGTGCAGAACTGGCGGACTACCTCAAGAAGAATGGAATAACAATTAATCAATTCGCAGAGGTATCTAAAGTAAATTCAGGCACGATTAGCAACATTATGAATGGGAATCGTCCTATAGCCATGCAGCAATTAGATCGGATTACAAAAGGTATGGGATTAGAGGAAGGCTGCTTTTACGATATGTATGTGGAGGAGTGTTTTATACATTCCAATCCCAATTGGAGACGTCTTCGACCTTTTCTATATCGCTGTGCTGAACTAGATAAGCTGGAATGTATAAGCCGGGTGATTGGAATCATGATGGAGAGCCTATCTTATACACACCCGTTGTTTGATACAGCAGAAGATTTCTTTGCACAAGGGAAATATGAAGCTGCAGCGTTGTTATACCGGAGTGTGGCGGAGAGTGAGAAGTATCAGCATTCAGAGCGGCTGGCTTTTTGCCAATACAGATTGTTTACGATTGCTCTAGGGGGCGATCAGGATGTGAATTTGCGGGCAGCGGTGCAGTTTGAGGGCTTTGTAAATCGGCTTGATGAAGTTGATCAGCTTGACGCACTGAAGGTTCTGGCGAATACATATAGCGCTTTGAGGCATTGGGATAAGGTAATGGTAATGACTAAGGAATTGGGCAAAAAAGCATCCATTCAATATAATTATAATAATGAGCGAGCCAGAAAAAACGGGGTACAAAAGGAACCTGCAATGCCCTTATTTTCATATATTTTATATTCTTATGTGTTACGTTCAGTAGTTTACAGAGAGCTTGGAGATTATGATAGAGCATTGCATTATATCAACCTATACATGGACATGAGCTGGATTCGTGAGGATACGGAGGAAGCTTTGCAACTCATGAATCAATGTATGGGTTGGGCGCAGGCTAATATTTTTTTGCTGAAAATTTTAAAAGGTGATGCAGCAATGCTTCCGGAATATGTGACCTATATTGAAGATAGAAAAGAAGAATTTCTTCCAGGCCTGTTCAAAATCCTTCAGGCAGCCAACCACTATGATTTTAATGTGGATGATATTCTTCAGCGGTTTGAGCCAGAAATATCAGATTTTAGAGATCAGCAGAGAAATCTTAAATGTTATAATCGACAAATTATCGAAGACAGATACACTTTTTTTATGGCTGAAATAGCATTGTATTATATAAGAAGAGGAAAATATGAGCTTAGTATAAAATATATAATGGATAGTTTGGAGACTTCTGTAAGGATTAATAACGAATCATGTATAATTAAGTGTGTCGGAATGTTTGAGCAGCTTCGGCATATTGCATCTTTAGAAACGCAGAAGGAGTACCAGAATCTGCTTAGAATCAATGAAAAGAAAAATTGCTTTGTTATTGACAGTGCTTAGTAGTGATAGTTTCATAGAAGATATCAATCAAGAGAGTTCTCAATTAAATCTGGTATCGCTTTTTTTTTGAATTCTAGTAATGCACTTCAATGTAAAATTAAGAATTTGACATATACCTCTAGAATATTTCATTAGGGAGGTAGTGTTAATGAATGATCAGGAAATTATCCAAAAGAGAATAGAGGGTGCTAGAAACAAACTTTATTTGATGGAGAGGCAACATGGAGGGCTTTCGCATCCAAATGTGATCAGACAGTCCATGAGATTAGATGAATTAATTAATCAGTACAATAAAGCAGTACATAGTGATAACGAGAATTGAAGAGAATGGTAAAACACCCTACATAATGATATTGCAACTTCTGATGAAGTATAGAGCCAGCGCTGTGCGCGGGCTTTTTGGCTTGTTGGAGCCCATAAAATAAATCAATGCTGCACGCTTGTCATGCCCGTCTGCATATTGCGGCCAAGTCCCTCATAGACATGTACTAATCAATGCATTCAAAACAGGTTAAGGGGATGATGTCATGCGCCGGATAACATGGGTACTCGCGATCATTATGAGCGTGGCCCTGGTGATGACGGGGTGCGGGAAGAAGGATGCCGCTTCCGTAGTCAAGGATTTGAACAATGTGGCTGACAAGTTGGAAAGTAAGCAGGGAACGTACCAAGGTTCTGGCACAATGACCCTGTATACCGGGGAACAGCCGCAGGAGTATAAGGTAGAGGTATGGTACAAGAATCCTTCCTACTACCGGATCAGCTTGGCAAATGTTCAGAAGGATATTACGCAGATCGTACTTCGTAATGATGAGGGAGTATTCGTACTCACACCAAGTATGAATAAGAGCTTCCGCTTCCAAAGCGATTGGCCGGATGATCAAGGGCAGGTCTATCTGTATCAGACGTTGGTTCGTGGCATAGTTTCGGATAATAATCGCCAATTTGTGGAAGATGGAGATAACTATGTGTTCGAGGTAGCCGCGAATTATCAAAGCAATGCCCTTGTACGACAAAAGATTTGGCTTGATAAAAAGACTTATGAACCTAAACAGGTTCAAGTCTCGGATTCTGAAGCGAAGGTAGTTGTAAACGTGAAGTTTGACACCTTCAAATTCGATACGGATTTCACCAAGGATTCTTTTGATATGGAAAAGAACATGGCCTCGGGTAAGTCCGCAGAGAGCACAGTAGCTGAGGTTGATGAGAATGGTAATCCAATTACAGCTCCTGAAGGCCAAGAACCGGCTGAGCAACCAGTGGCTGCAGAGCTTGGAGACTTTGGGATCATTGAACCTGATTATATTCCAGCTGGTGTAGAGTTTAAGGACTCCCATAAATTGGAGGGGAACAAAGACCATGCTGTTCTCATCCGATATGATGGGATTTATCAGTACACTATTATGGAATCCCGTCCACTGGACCGTGCGGTAGCACTGGCGCCTGGAACCCTGAAAGACCTTGGTTTTACATGGGGAGTTCTGAGTGGGGATGAGCAGCAGACATTGACTTGGATGTCTGAGGGAGTAGAGTACCGAATTACAAGTGCCAATCTTCCTGCTAATGAAATGATGCAAATTGCCGCTTCTATGGAGGCACAATCGGGTAAATAATAAAAAGTAGGCGGATACTGCGTTTTGTGGGATTCTTTCCTCTACAACGTAGTATCCGCTTTTCTTTATTTGCCGGGGCTCCAGCACACATTGACAGCCACCTTCTGTAGCATTACCATTGGTACTAAGACAATGATTAATGCAATGCAGCAATGACGTTTTACTACAACGTAAGAAGGTGACTTGAAGTGCAAGCAAGCTATCGACCGACAGTAGCCGAAATTAATCTGGATGATTTGCGTGCCAATTACGAAGCCTTTCGCCGCTACTTGCCGGCAGAGACAAAGTTTATGGGATGCGTCAAAGGAAATGCGTACGGCCATGGAGCAGTGGAAGTGACACGGGAGCTGGAAAGACTCGGAGCAGATTATGTTAGTGTGGCTTTTTTGGATGAAGCATTGGAGCTGCGTCAGGCGGGAATACTGATTCCTATACTGGTGCTTGGCTACACTTCCCCAGAAGGAATAGCCGTTGCCTGGGAGAACCATGTAACTGTAACACTGTTCACACCGGAGGTACTGGAGGCTATAAGACAGCTTCCTATAGATCCGGAACATCGGCTGAAGGTGCATATCAAGATTGATAGCGGGATGGGACGACTGGGTCTTTTACCAGCTGACGCACCTGCATTTATCTCTGAAGTGCAGTCTGTTGCGCAGGCGGAGCTGGAGGGTATGTTTACCCATTTTGCCAAGGCAGACGAACAAGACAAAAGCTATACACTGGAACAGCATCGACGGTTCATGAGCGTGGCGGAAACGCTGCGGGAGCAGAACATTCAGATCCCGATCATACATACGGGCAATAGCGCTACGGCCATTGATTCACCTTATTTATCCAGCAACATGGTGCGTGTAGGCATCAGCTTGTACGGATTTTATCCCTCCACAGAGGTGAACCGTCAACTGGTAGAACTACGTCCGGTATTGACGCTGAAGACGCAGGTTGTATATGTCAAAAGCCTGCCTGCCGATTGGGGCGTCAGTTACGGCACTAGGTACATCACAGAGAGCGAGGAGATTATTGCAACGCTACCTGTGGGGTACGCAGATGGATATTCCCGCATGCTAACTGGCAAAGCGGAGGTGCTAATACGTGGACGCCGCGTTCCTGTCGTCGGAACAATCTGCATGGATCAGTGTATGGTATCACTCAAATCTTTCGCTGCAGAAGCGGAACAAATTAAAGCAGGCGAAGAAGTTGTTCTCATCGGCCGTCAAGCTGACGTGATGATCACGGCAGACGAGTTGGCTCTCCAGCTTGGAACAATTCACTACGAGGTTATCTGCATGTTGGCTCATCGGGTGCCCCGCGTTTATATAAGTGAAGGCACACTTCCTAAATTAGTAAATGCTCTGCTCACAAACTGAAAGTTCTTGACAGTGATGTTATACAAGGGAGAAAATAGAAGGAATTGTATCGTATTAGGAGATGTGACTAAAAGCCTATACGAACCACCATTTCTAGTTTATAATGGGATGCAGCATACTTGATATACTGGCGGCATATATTCCTTGTATAAAATTCCTTGTATATTGTAACACTGGAACACAAGGGCAGAAGGTTTGTGGGGGTGGAAGAGAAGGTGGCTAATTTGCAGAACACCAAAAGAATCATGATCAGCTTGCCCGATCATCTCTTGCAGGAAGTGGACGGAATTGTTCAATTGGAGAATTCCAACCGGAGTGAATTGATTAGGCAGGCCATGAAGCTGTACTTGAGCGAACGGAGGAAACGTTCCATCCGGGAGTCCATGCAGCGCGGCTACATGGAAATGGCTAAGATCAACTTGACCATGGCATGCGAGGCTTTCCTCGCGGAGGAAGATGCAGACAGCACTCTTGGCCGCTTAGTAAGCGGGGTGTAGACATTGATCGTTAAACGTGGCGATGTTTTTTTTGCTGATCTTTCGCCGGTTGTAGGTTCTGAACAAGGCGGAGTAAGGCCAGTTCTGGTCATCCAGAACGATATTGGCAATCGCTTTAGCCCGACGGTAATTGTGGCTGCAATCACAGCCCAAATCCAGAAGGCTAAGTTACCTACACATGTGGAAATTGACGCAGCTGCTCATGGCTTTGACAGAGATTCTGTTATTTTGCTGGAACAGGTTAGGACGATTGACAAACAACGCTTAACTGACAAGATCACCCACCTTGATGATGAAACGATGAAAAAGGTGGATGAATCGCTGCAAATCAGCCTTGGTCTGATTGATTTTTAATCACCCTAGGTTATAGATAACTCATGAGATTGGCGCTCGGGTACGAATCCGGGCGTCTTTTAATGTGCGTTTTTGCGTATAGTAAATAAAGAATCGTTAGGTCTTCACTTTTTGAAAATGATCTGATATTATTAGACCGTACGGTCGGTTTAGGAGGTGCTTAGAATCAAAGGACGCTCAGACGGAGAAGAAACTAAAAAAAGAATTGTGCGCAAGGCCACGCAGTTGTTTGTACAAAAGGGTTATGCTGCCGTAACTATGAATGAAGTTTGTGTAGCCTCGAATGTCAGTAAAGGCAGTCTGTATCACCATTTTCCGAGCAAGGATGAGCTTTTTCTATTTGTAGTGGAAGTGGATACGTTAGAGTGGCTGCAAGCGTGGGATGATAAGAAACAGGAAATTGTAGGGATCGAAGAACGATTTTATGCGTTAGCCGAACACTACGCAAATGATTTTCAGAATCCATTGATTCATGCGCTCGAGGAATTCTCCAGAAGCAGATGCCACCCGGAAGAGATTAGCAAGCGGCTTTCACTTCTTTATGAAGCAGCCTCACATGCTTGTCGTGATCTTTTGAAGGAAGGTATTGAAACGGGATATTTGGTAAAGGGCGACTTAGAGAACTATGTAATCATCGTGAGTGGCATGCTTGAAGGGATTGGAAGAGTTTCTGAATTCTCGATTCATGAGAAGACCCAGGAGGATATAAAAAAATATTACCGGGAAGCAGTAAATTTATTATTACAAGGGATCCGTACGGGGTAAGATAACGAGGGGCATGAAAAGAAGCTTTACATTCAGGAACATGAAGGCTGAAGCTTCTCAAAGGCACCGGAATAGGAAGGGTTATTTTTTTAATATTATTTAGACCGGATGGTCGGTCTTAACATGCATAATATTCGAAGTTTTGGCTTTAAACACACGGAGGGTTAATACAATGTCATTGTTACTTAGAAACAGAGGCGCTATGCTGCTTGTTATGCTTAATATTTTTCTGGCTTTTACTGGAATTGGGCTAGTAGTCCCAATAATGCCAACCTACATGAATGAGCTTGGGATCAGCGGAAGTACTGTCGGGCTCTTGGTCGCCTCCTTCTCGCTTGCCCAATTATTAATATCGCCATTTGCCGGCAGATTATCCGACAGAATCGGTAGAAAAAAGGTGATTGTAGCAGGTTTGATCGTGTTTGCGATATCGGAGCTGATTTTTGGTCTGGCCAATGTACCTTGGCTCTTGTTCGTTTCGAGATTGCTTGGTGGTGCAGGAGCTGCTTTAATTATGCCGGCAGTTATGGCTTATGTAGCGGACACGACTTCTTTTGAAGAGAGAGCTAAAGGAATGGGGCTAATTAATGCAGCCATTACCACCGGCTTTATTATTGGTCCTGGGATTGGAGGTTATCTTGCTGAGCTTGGAATGCGGGTACCCTTTTTCTGTGCAGCGGGTGCAGCTGGAGTTGCAGCTCTAATTACAGTTTTAATTTTGCCTGAGTCTCTATCTGAAGAGAAACGTAAGGAAGCGACGTTATCAAAAAATAATCAGGAAAGCTTCTTGACGCAGCTGATGCGTTCTTATCGCGAACCGTATTTTTTCGGCTTAATTATTGTATTTGTTATGGCTTTTGGGCTGGCTAATTATGAAACGGTGTTCGGATTGTTCGTGGACCATAAATTTGGCTTTACGCCTAAGGATATCGCTTTTGTAATTACCTTTGGTTCTATTGCAGGTGCGGTGGTGCAGGTGTCCGCGTTTGGCTGGATCTTGAATAAATTCGGGGAGAACAAGGTGATCTCCACTTGTCTTATAGTCTCATCATTGTTTATTCTGCTGACCTTGTTTGTAAGCGGCTTTTGGGCGATTATTACGGTTACCTTTATTGTGTTCTTTGCAATGGATATTCTGCGTCCAGCAGTAGGCACACAGCTTTCCAAGATGGCCGGAGAATCGCAGCAAGGTTTCGTAGCGGGAATGAACTCAGCTTATACAAGTCTCGGAAATATTGCTGGGCCTATCGTCGCAGGGTATTTGTTTGATCTTAGTATTAACTTCCCATATGGGGCAGCCGCGCTCGTTCTGGCTTTGTGTTTTGTATTGTCACTGAGTTCCGGAAAACGGGGAATGGGACAGCGGGCGTAATCGCCGAATCCGGGCTCTGACCACTCTACCATGCCTCGCTTTATCGCACAGCGGTTCAGTACAAAGCGCGCTATTCGGGCTGGTCTTTGGTGCAGAGCCGAATCTGTGATACTATTTTAATTATGAGATCAAGATATGTATAAGCAGATTGTGTACGGGAAGAGGGATACTAATGGCGGTAGATAACAGCAATACGGAAGTCATTACGGATGAGGCAAACGCACAGCGGGAGCAGGAATTGATAACCGTAGCGATTGCCAAGGAATTGAACATTAGTCTGAAACAGGTACGCACTACGGTAGGACTGCTGGATGAGGGAAATACCATTCCGTTCATCGCCAGATATCGGAAGGAAATGACGGGTGAGCTGGACGAGAATGCGCTTCGTGATATTGAAGAACGGCTGGGTTATCTTCGCAATCTAGGCGAACGTAAAAAAGACGTTATACGCAATATTGAAGAGCAGGGTAAGCTGACCAAAGAGCTTCATGAGCAAATTATCAATGCGGTCAAGCTTCAGGAAGTAGAGGACTTGTATCGTCCCTTCAAGCAAAAGCGTAAGACGCGGGCTAGTGTTGCGAAGGAAAAAGGACTTGAGCCGCTTGCTAACTGGATCTTGGAGCAGCAAAGACAAGGGGATCCACAGACTGAAGCATCGAAATATATTGATGTGGAAAAGGGAGTAGAGAGCGCAGACCAAGCGCTGCAAGGCGCACTGGATATCATTGCCGAGAACATAGCAGATGATCCTGCGATCCGCTCTTGGGTTCGCCAGTATACAGCAAGTCAAGGTATTCTTGTGTCTGAAGCAAAGGATGCAGAACAAGAATCTGTATACGAAAATTACTATAGTTACCGTGAACCTGTACACAAAATGCCACCTCACCGCATCCTAGCAATTAACCGTGGTGAGCGTGAAAATATATTAAAGGTAGGCATTGAGGTCGTCACTGATAAAATTCATGCCTATATCGCACGGAAGATCATTAAAGGGCCATCCCCGGTGAAGGAACTGCTGGAAGCAGTGACTGAGGATGCCTACAAACGTTTGATTGCTCCTTCTGTAGAGCGTGAAGTTCGTGGAGAGATGACCGAACGTGGGGAGAACCAGGCGATTTCGATCTTCTCTGGCAATCTACGTAGCCTTCTGCTGCAACCGCCAGTGAAGGGACGTTGTGTGCTGGGTGTTGACCCTGCATACCGTACTGGCTGTAAGCTGGCTGTTGTAGACGATACAGGTAAGCTGCTAGAGGTAGCTGTGACCTATCCGACGCCGCCGAACAACAAGAAGCTCGAAGCTGCTGCTAAGTTCAAAGAGTTGATTGCTAAGTACGGCATTCAGCTCATCGTAATCGGCAATGGTACAGGCTCGCGTGAAACGGAGCAGTTTACAGCAGAAGTGATTGCCGAGATTGGCAATCCAGAGCTGGCGTACCTGATCGTTAATGAAGCGGGAGCGAGTGTCTATTCGGCTTCCAAGCTGGCGCAGGAGGAATTCCCGGATCTGGATGTAGCGGAGCGCAGCGCGGCTTCTATCGCCCGTCGTGTGCAAGACCCGCTGGCGGAGCTGGTGAAAATCGATCCGAAAGCTATTGGTGTGGGACAGTACCAGCATGACGTCTCCCAAAAGCATCTGGAGGAGAGTCTTAAAGCCGTCGTGGAATCAGCGGTAAACCATGTTGGCGTGGATGTGAACACGGCATCTCCTGCCTTGCTTTCTTATGTGGCAGGAGTTAATGGAACAATTGCTAAGAATATCGTTAAATTCCGGGAAGAGAACGGCAAGTTCACGACTCGGAAGCAGCTGCAAAAGGTACCTCGTCTAGGTGCCAAGTCCTATGAGCAATGTATCGGCTTCCTGCGGATTCCAGGTGGAGACAACACCTTGGACCGCACGCCTATTCACCCCGAGTCCTATCCGGTGGTGGATCGTTTGTTCCGTGAGCTAAGCCTCGATGTGAATAAGCTTGGCAGCAAAGAAGTGGCCTCACAGCTTGAGGTGCAAAATGCCGAGGAGCTGGCTGTGAAGCTGGATGTCGGCGTGCCTACGCTGCGCGACATCCTGGAGAGCTTGCAGCGTCCGGGCCGCGATCCGCGCGAGGAGCTGCCGCTGCCGATCTTCCGCACTGATGTGCTGAAGATCGAGGACCTGATTCCTGGCATGGAAATGCAGGGAACCGTCCGCAATGTTATCGATTTCGGCGCATTCGTCGATATCGGCATCAAAAACGATGGGCTGGTGCATATTTCCCAGCTCAGCGGCAGCTTTGTGAAGCACCCGATGGACGTTGTCTCCGTAGGAGACAATGTCACCGTCTGGGTGATGGGGGTTGACCTGAAGAAGGGCCGGGTCAGCTTGACGATGCGTCCGCCGCGTGTTGAGGCGGGAAGCGTAAAGTAGACAGATCGCAGGGATCCTCAAAGAACGACAACAAGAAGCCAGTCTCCATTATTGGGGACTGGCTTCTTGTTAATTATTTTCAGCTGGAACCCTTTTTGTCATTATAGGAGTGAAGGACGTGCACTCTTTGGGTAAGTTTAGAGTAACAGTTGAACTAATGGCTTATTACTAGGAGGAGATAGATGTGGGAAATCCATTGAAAGAATTAAAAAATAGTGTGAATGGCCTGAAGCAATCCCTTGACGGAGTAAAGCAATCAGTAGAGGGGTTGAAAGAACCTATAGATGAGATGAAGGGAAACATTCAGATCACGTTGGAGCAGGCGAAGGACAGATCTGAGGGATTCAAATCGGAGATCAATCGTATGAAGGAATGTGTGGAGGAAACTAAGCTGGTTGTTAATGAGGCGAAGGAAACGGTAATGGAGGCGGGTGAGGTGCTTTACACTCAAAAACGCTATAAAAGATTGTTGAAGAAGCAAAACCGAAAAATGCAGCCTGCAAAGGCAGGTCGCCGTTTACTATAATCAGCCGGAAGTCCAAACATTCACCGCAGTTACAACCCGTACCTTTTAATTATAGGAATGAGAGGGAAGCGCATTTAAAAAAATCTGCAACAGCTCATTTACCGAAGCCTCCATATTGGAACGTTGCTCAGCTGCAAGCCAATCCTCTTGAATGATGATGTAGCTGCAGGAGCTGCTTTTTAAATAGCTGTATATTATTTGTGCTTCGTCAATTTCATGGCGCCCGATCGCTGCCGGGGTCTGATTGGGTTCACTCTGAAAGGTGTTCATAATCGCTGACTTTATTGCCGCTTGCAGGTGGGTGATATCCAGTTGATCATATTGTAGCTTGGTATGGGACAGGATACGATTGCCCTTGAGCAGAATGAGTTTAAGCGTCTGTTCATTCATGGCCTCAAGAACTGCAATATTCTGATTCTCCTGTGCGAATTCGATGACCTTCTCTTTGTGAATCAGGAAGCTGACAGCTCCAATATAATCCCTGTATTTGGCGGCGGTTTCGAAGTCATAGTGCTCCGCGGCCACTGCCATCCGCTGCTCCATTTCCTCGAGGATGCTGGAATCTGAGCCGTTTAGTAAGCCAATGACCCGATCAATAATTTTATTATATTGAACAGCGGCATCTCCGCCTGCACACATCCCTATGCATAGGCCAAGCGAATGGTTTAGGCATAGAGAATTTTTAAAGCTAGGGTTGCTGCAAAGGATTTTTGAGCTTTCTTTAATGCCTTGTACTGCCCGTTCAACCGTGCTTCTGCTTGTATAGGGACCCAAAACCTGAGTGCCTTCTTTGACCGCAGGATCATACGTAATCTCTAACGAACGTATTTTTTCATCCGCTCCTATTACGATATAGGTATAAGCCTGCGGATTTTTCATTTTTTTATTGTACATGGGTTTGATCTCTTTAATTAATTTGCATTCCAGCATAAAGGCTTCGAATTCGGTATCCGTAAGGATGATTTCCAGATCTTTAATATTTCTTACAAGCTGCTTAACCTTTGGGGAATGAGATTTTGAGTTTTGAAAATAAGATTGGACTCTCCGTTTTAACTGTTTTGCCTTGCCAACATATATAATATGACCGAGATTATCCTTCATGAGATAAACGCCGGGAGTTAGGGGAAGGCTTTTAAGTTTTTCTGTTAAATGAATGGTAACCCCGCCCTCTCATAAGAGTTGTATGATTGATAGTTTTAGTATAAGCTTGCAACCTTCATTTGTTCAAATCAGTCTAAAGAGTGAAGGATCGAAGCTAAGGAGGGATCTTATGTACTTCGCAAAAAAAATCGGTGGGCTGGCGCTGATAGCAGCAATGTTATGGCTTACAGCATGTAGCGGAACGCCAGAAGCAGGGACGGAGCCGAAGCAGACGCCAGAGCATTCACAAGAGCAGACGCCAGTGCAGACGCAAAAGCCGATACCCGAGCAGGCACCAGAGCAGACATCAACTGCACAGTCAGCGGCTACTACGGAATCACCACAGGAGACTGAGACATCAAGTACGGGGCAGCCGCAGGATCTAGAGGGATTACCGCCATCAGTTGAGGAAGCAGCGACGACGGTTATAAGGTCAATTAAAAACAAGGATATGAAGCAATTAGCGGCATGGGTACATCGGGATAAAGGGCTACGTTTCTCTCCATATGCATACGTGGATACAAAAAATGATCTTGTATTCACCCGGGAGGAAGTAGAAGGATTAATGAATGACTCTACCAAAAGAGTCTGGCGAACATTTGCTGGCTCCGGTGATTTAATCGAGCTGACATTTGCAGATTACTACAAGCGGTTTGTTTATGATGCGGACTTCATTCAGAAGGCCGAAATTGCTGTGAACAAGGGGCTTGGGCAAGGGACGACGATCAATAACTTAAACGAAGTGTATCCTAAGGAGCAATATGATTTCGTTGAATATCATATTGCTGGCATCGATCCTTCTGTCGAGGGAATGGATTGGCGCAGCCTGCGTCTAGTCTTCGAAAAGATCGGAGAAGACCATGCATTAGTCGGCATTATTCATGATCAATGGACGCCTTAGCTTACGGACCCAGATGATGCTATTATGGACGCCTTAGCTTACGGTCCCAGATGATACTATTATGGACGCCTTAGCTTACGGACTCAGATGGCGCTATTATGGACGCTGTTTGCCTGCTTCAACTTATTATTCACGTCCGTTGGTATACGCTGATCCTTACGGACCCAAATGACGTTATTCGCGTGTTTTTAGCGATTAGAGCACAGTTTCGGACTCCAGTGCAGCTATTCATTACAAAAAGGCACATTTATGGTGCTTTTTGTGCCAATAGCGACGATGGAGTCCTTTAGTAGTCCAAATGTGCGATTATACTGCGAATAAGGTCATCTGGGTCCGATAGCTACTGCAACCCCATCCGCTGCAAATCCTTCTGTTGCACACCTAGTTGTTGCAACCTAGTTGTTGCACACCTAACTGCTGCACACCTAACTGCTGCACACCTAGTTACTGAACACCTAGTTACTGCATACCTAACTGCTACACACCTAACTGTTGCACACCATCTGCTACGTTCGCATACCGTAAACATTGGAGCATCGCTGATCTGTATTTTGTTTTTGGGTACCTGCTTCAGCGGATTTTCATATTCGTTGATACAGGATGAGCCTTACGGACCTAGATGACGTTATTCGCGTGTTTTTAGCGATTAGGGCATAGTTTCGGACTCCAGTGCAGCTATTCATTAGAAAAAGGCATATCTATGGTGCTTTTTGTGCCAATAGCGACGATGGAGTCCTTTAGTAGTCCAAATGTGCGATTATACTGCGAATAAGGTCATCTGGGTCCGATAGCTACTGCAACCCCATCCGCTGCAAATCCTTCTGTTGCACACCTAGTTGCTGCACACCTAACTGATGCACACCTAGTTACTGCATACCTAACTCCTACACACCTAACTGTTGCACCTAGCGGTTGCACACCATCTGCTACGTTCGCATACCGCAAACATTGGAACATCGCTGATCTGTATCTTGTTTTTGGGTACCTGCTTCAGCGGATTTTCATATTCGTTGATACAGGATGAGCCTTACGGACCTAGATGACGCTATTCGCGTGTTTTTAGCGATTAGGGCATAGTTTCGGACTCCAGTGCAGCTATTCATTAGAAAAAGGCATATCTATGGTGCTTTTTGTGCCAATAGCGACGGTGGAGTCCGATAGTATCGTGAAATTGGCATTTTTCTGCGAATAAGGTCATCTGGGTCCGATAGAAGCTACGTCCGTGCAAATATGATCTAATCGCTCGAAGTTTGATGTTCATCCCCGTCAAGTAGCCTCTTGCACACAAAAATGATCTAATCCCTGGAAGTTTGATGTTCATCCCCATCAAGTAGCTTCATGCACACAAAAATGACCTAATCGCTCGAAGTTTGATGTTCATCCCCATCAAGTAGCTTCATGCACACAAATATGATCTAATCGCTCGAAGTCTGATGTTCATCCCCGTCTAGTAGCTTCATGCACACAAAAATGACTTAATCGCTCGTAGTTTGATAATCATCACTGCCAAGTAATCAGCATTTCTGAGCCTGAGTTAGCTTGCGAACCCAGCGACGTTATTTGTAAATTTATTGCGATTGGAGCACAGTTCGGGCCCAGTGCAGCTATTCGTTAGAAATAGGCCCATATGGGATGTTTTTTAAGACAATAGCAATTATGTAGTTCGATAGCGGCTGCATCCGTTACCTTATCATTCGGAGTTTGGAGTTTGGAGTTGGGATAAAGGGCGAAGGAACAACAAACAAGGGATGCTTCAGCAGCCATATGATGGCTTTTGAGGCATCCCTTATTTGCTTATAAAAATGAACTTAGATACCTGAGGAAAGGGAAGAGAGGCGAAGGGGAACTTTAGAACTGTAAGAGTGATAATGCCCTCCCTATAGCTTTCCACAGGAAAGCCATCTTCGTAAGCATAAGCTTCTCCGTATCTCAGCCGTCATAAACGGCAGCTGGAAATCCAAATATTCACCGCAGCTGCGACTGACCCTTAACTCTAAAACCCTCAAGTTCAATTTATATTATTGTGCCGCGCTAGACGAATAAGAGGCGGAGCCAGTTACAGGTTGAGCGATAGCTTTGTATCCATCTGGCAGATAAGTGGCAACAGATGCTTTTGTGATCACCTGCGCGTACATTTTCCCTGGTTCAGGAGCAGTCACGTTAAAGTAAATCACAGCTGTATTGTCTTTACCAAATTCGATTCGCTCAATCACCAGCCCATACCCGGGGTTAGGTAGATTATTAACGGTAAGGGTGGCTTTATTTACGCCTTCACCCGCTTTGGTCAACGTAACCTCTGTTTCGTAGGTTGGAGTAGTGGGACTGCCATTAGATACAATTACACGTTTAGCAAAAGCGGCTGCATCATAGATCAGAGCGGCTGCTTCAGAGCGGGTAATAGCATCATTCGGCCGGAAACTACCGTTCTTATCGAGTGTGGCAATATGTGTATTCAGCAGGATCTGGAGACTATTTATAACCTCTGTAGAGAGTTTATCGCCATCCTTAATGTCTACATACATCAGCGTAACAGGGAAGTTACCTTTACTTTGCAACGCTTGCGTCAATAAGTGCGCGAACTGAGCACGGGTGATAGTTCCATTAGGATCCACTGTCCGGTCGAGTGAAAGGCCATTTTGCTTGGCAGTCAGGAAAGCCGAAGCATACCAGGCCTTGTCGTTCACTTTATCAAAATAATCACTGGCTTTGGAAGAACTACTACCTGCCGCTGGTTGCGGAGTCAGATTCAGACCCCCAAATATGAATTGTATCCCTTGCGCAAAGCTTACTTTAGATTTAGGAGCAAACTTATCTTTGTCTACTCCGTTTATAATCCCCTCTTTATGCAAAGAGTTGATTTTTGCTTCCGCAGGATCACCTTTCAAATCTGAAAAAGCAAAAGCGGATGCCCCAAAAGACACACTCGCTGCCAAAATGCCGCAGGCTATAGTCATTTTTTTAGCGTTATTTATGAATAATGGTTTTTTCATTTGCGTCACCTCCATACTCTTAGATGGTAGATTAGACCAAAATGTTGCATAGAATTTAAAATATTATAACGGTTCAAGTAAAATATTATCCACGCAGTAGCGATTCGGCACCATCTACATAAATTTCAGTTCCCGTCACATGAAAAGATTCATCCGATGCGAGAAATAATACCAGATTGGCAACCTGCTCAGGCTTACCCGGTGCATTTTCCAGCGGATGATTACCTTCCGGAAATTCCACAGGAATCTTCACTTCTTGAAGATCATCGCTTTTATACGTATTATCTCCAATTTGTGTATCGATTGATCCAGGACAGATGGCATTTACACGGATGCCGTATTGCGCCAGCTCTAGGGCAGCCATTTTCATAAAAGCAACTTGTCCTGCCTTGGAAGATGAGTAAGCGGAAGCGCCAATGTTCGAGAATACTCGGTTGCCGTTAATGGAGCTGGTGATAATGATGCTGCCGCCATTTTCTTTCATGTGGGGGATGGCGTATTTTACTGTGGCAAAGGTGCTGCGTAGGTTGGTATTCAGTGTCTGGTCCCAATCTTCGATTTCTAGTGTTTCGATGGGAGACCATGTACCATTAATGCCAGCATTGGCAAAAATAATATCAATCTTCTGGGCCGCCTCCCCAACCTTACGAATACTTTCTTCGACCAGACCTGGATTGGAGACATCGCATTCAATTACTGTTGCTGTACCGCCAATAGATTCAATCTCACGTTTAGTTTCATAGGAATCCTCGGGAGTGCGGTCAAGCATATATACCTTAGCTCCCTGTTGGGCAAACCGTATCGCTGTAGCTTTTCCAATACCGGAACCAGCACCTGTAACCACTGCAACTTTATCCTGTAAACGTTTATCTGTCATGATGAATTTCCTCCTCGGCGTTAAATTTCTTATATTAGTAATTACATACCCGGCATAGCTGAATCTAACCATTTGAACTGGAGGGTGGAACAACGTGGATGGATATATTACTATGGAACATAAGGATGTAAATAATAAAAATTCAGATAAATTTAGATAAATCTAGCTCATGATAGGGGAACTATAGATGATTCAGCAGCAGGGAACAGAACGGATTAATGTGGGGATATTTGCCCATGTGGACGCCGGGAAGACAACAACAACGGAGCATATTTTGTATGAAAGCGGTCGCATTCGAGCGCTTGGCAGCGTAGATACGGGGACGGCATTGACGGATTCTATGGATGTGGAGCGGCAGCGGGGGATCTCCGTACGGGCGGCATTGGCTTCTTTTGCTTGGAAAGGTGTGCAGATTAATCTGGTCGATACCCCGGGGCACGTCGATTTTCTGTCCGAAGTTGAGCGGTCTTTGCGGGTGATGGATTGTGCGGTGCTTGTTCTTTCAGCCGTGGAGGGTGTGCAGGCCCAAAGCGAGATGATCTGGAACGCGCTGCGCAAGCTGGGAATCCCCACACTTATTTTTGTGAACAAAATGGATCGTGTAGGTGCTGACCCTGAAGCTGTGCTGGCAGAGGCGCGAAATTATTTGTCTAGTGATATCATTCCAGTTCAGCAACCCATCGGCAAAGAGAAGGAGTACATAGGAGCAAGAGATTTATGGGAGAATGAAGCTGATGCTAACAAGCGAACAGAATTATTAGAGGCTTTAGCTGAACGGGACGAAGAGCTGTTGGAGAAGTATATGTCAGGTAGTCCGATTGATTTGGCTGAATGGAAAAAATATATGAAAACAGCCTCCTCATCAGGTCGCTTTTTTCCGATGGTTTATGGCGTCGCCGCCAAGGGGCTTGGGATTAATGCCTTGCTGGATGCGATGGTTGAGTATTTTCCGCGCGCTGGTGGGAATGTGGAGGGTCCGGTGTCAGGCATCGTATACAATATTCAACGTGATAAAAGTATGGGACGGATGGCGTTTGTCCGCCTTTATGAAGGGACGATCCGTAACCGCGATACGCTGTTGAATTATACGCAGGATATTCAGGGGAAAGTGACCCAGATCCGCAAGGTCGAAGGTGGTCGGACCGAGGATGTTGGAGCGCTTGAAGCGGGAGATATTGCTGTTATCTATGGTCTTTCCGGGGTGCGCATCGGAGATGTGCTCGGCCATCCGGGGGCCATTCCGGAGGAGGCGAAGCTGGCTGTACCGCTGCTAACAGTGCGTGTATTCTGGGAACCAGATATGGATGACCATAAGGTTATCGGGGCGCTGCAGGAGCTGGCGGATGAAGATCCGCTTTTGGATGCACAGTGGCTGCAGGATGAGCGGGAGCTGCATATCAAAGTAATGGGACCGATTCAGCTGGAGATTCTGAACAGTGTTCTAGAGGAGCGATATGCGCTGAAGGTGACCTTCGGTCAGCCTTCTGTCATTTATAAAGAAACGCCAGCCCGTGCCGGCGAAGGTTTTATCGCTTACACGATGCCGAAACCGTGCTGGGCGATTCTACGCTTTCAGATTGAGCCTGGACCTCCGGGCAGTGGTTTAGTCTATGATTCGATAGTGCGGAGTTCCGATCTGTTGCCGCAATACCAGAGCGAAACCGCACTTCGTGTACCGGAAGCCTTGCAGCAGGGTTTGTATGGCTGGGAGGTTACCGACCTTAAAGTGACCTTGACCGAGGGACAGCATCATGTATGGCATACCCATCCGCTGGATTTTGCTGTGGCGACTCCGATGGGAATTATGAACGGACTCGCTCGGGTAGGCACTAAGCTTCTGGAGCCGATTCTGCAGGTTCGCATCGTGGTCCCTGAGGAGAATGGCGGCCGGGTGATGAACGACCTCGTGCAGATGCGCGGCACGTTCGAGCCTCCCGTGCTGCAAGGCGAACGGATGATTATCGAAGGACGTCTGCCGCTGGCAACGTCACTCGATTATCCTGTCAGCTTAAGCTCCTACACGAAGGGGCGCAGCACGTTTACTTCTTTTTTTGCCGGCTATGAAGAATGTCCACCAGACGTATCTGCTGAGCGCACCCGCCGGGGCGTGAACCCACTTGATCAGGCGAAATATATATTAAGCGTGCGAAAGGCACTGCAAGGGTAAATTGAGGTAGAAGGACTATTGAGACTAATAGGCAGGGTGAAGACAAAGGAGCGTGTCAGCGATGTTAGTACTAAGATATACTCAGAAATTATTAAAAGATATGAAAGTAGCTCCAGTAGAAGTAGAAGACATCTCCTCCTTTTTTAGTTGGCATGTGAATATTATGCAACTCAGAAAAAAACATATTTTATTTGTACATGATGCAAGCCGGTTATGTATATTATTGGATGGAATAAGAAGCGGTCAAGCTGATAAATTGGTTGAAAAGTTCAGAATAGAACTTAAGGAGTATTTATTGCAGGAGGGTTTTAAGAAGCAGCTCATAAATCAGTATTTACTAGAGGCCGGAGAAATCACTATATCCCGTACAAATAATAAAAGTGTACTTGGAACAATGAATGAAATAACACTATACAATTCGGCAGCTCAAAGTGATTTCAGCTTGCTTGAGAGGAATAAGTGGTTGAACACTATTATATATAAACCTATTGATTATAAAGAGCCCATTAATGTCTTTAGAGAATCCTTAAATAGTTACTATTCATAAGCAAGTACTGTCAATCTTGGACTAGCTGAAGCTTTTATCGGAAATCTGAGGGGGAAATAAATTGAAGATTAGAGAAGCAACAGCTAGTGATATAGACGGGATCGCTTTTGTCCACGCTGCGAGTTGGAAAACCACGTACAGAGGGCTAATTTCGGACGAGTTTCTCGATAAAATCACAGTGGAAGCAAGAAGAAAGCTCTGGATTCGGAATTTTGAAAACCCCAATAAAGACGAGGTTATGTATGTGGCCGAAGATGGGGCTGGGACGATTATTGGTTTTGCAAATGGAGGAACGCGAAGAGGGTCAGATCTCTCTGATCTCTATGATGCGGAGCTATATGCACTCTATTTGCTTAAGGAACAGCAAGGAAAGGGTCTTGGAAGGCAACTCATAAGAAGCGTAGCACAGAATTTATTGGAGAAAAATTATAGCTCGTTCATGACTTGGGTGGTAACAGGAAATCCCGCGATTCATTTCTACCACAAAGTGGGTGGACAATCTGTTGCGACAAAAGAAGTGAAGATTGGGAATGAGATTGTTGAAGAGATCATGATCGGGTGGAGGGATATTGGGGTTGTTGGGGGTTAAGAGCCAAGGAGAGCGATGTGCAGAAGCTTTTAACTGTATTTTGTACAACTATAATCCCACAAATAACCCGCCAAAGGATATAACTGTATTTCGTACACCTATTTTTGTGATTTATTACTCTATGGGCACATTTTCTAGTTTTTAAGTGTACAAAATACAATTAAAGTCTTGATGATCCCCTTTGGATGCGGAATAAGTGTATGAAATGCAGTTATTTTACGAGTTCATTAAGCTATGCCAGCCTTTTTCCACTTGCCCATAATCTGTCGTAGCAAGCCACCACAAACCGGAGTATCGTTGCTACAACCGCCTATTCCCCCTCAGACTCAGCCTTCTTCCGCGCCCGGAAGCGCCGCACCTTCATAAGGTTGCCACAAGCTTTGTCATCGCAGTACCGCTTGGAGCGGTTGCGTGTATCATCATAATAGACCCAGAGGCAATCGGGATTCTCGCAGATGCGGAATCTTGTGGGTTCTTTTTCAAGCAATGCCTCGGCAAAAGACGCCGCAATCTCCGCCATCACCTGCTCCCAACCGCTATGAAGTGGCAACAGCTTTATTTCCGCTTGCTCGTCGCCTTTCCACACAATTCGCCGTGTAACAGGACCCTTGTCCAAATAGATATTGAGCTGTTCAAGCATTTCTCCATACACCGTGTTTCCTTGCACAATAGCCTGTACCCAGTTCCATAGTAGTGAGCGAAGCTTTTTAAGCTGCGCCATTTCTATCGTGTTCGGCATCTGTGTTTCTAAAAGAGAATACTCCTTCAGCCATTTAAAAACCCATTCTTCTTCATCGAGCCTGTCCCGATCTTTATTCTTATCTCCTGTTCGCCAATCCCGCCAGTAGCTGTTAATGAAATCCTCCCACAACACGGTCTGTTCATCCTTTCCGATTCAACGCTCATTACAAATCATTGTAACAGTTAAAAATAAGTTTAGCTAGTTACTTGAATACAATCTGGAAATATGCTACATTTCTTTTGTAACCACTATATTATGGTTTAAGTCGTTACATATTAGTTCGCTTTGAAGTAGTTCTTTTTGAAGCTACACCATGAAGTTTATGTTTACACAAATTTTTAGGAGGTTGAACATGCAAAATAAAATCAGTGAGGTCTTGCTCCAAAATTGGGATTATTGCATGGATATCGAGGATTGGGCTCCGCCGCTTAGCGATGCGCTGGAAGGTGTGGATAGCAAACAGGCTCTCTGGAAGCCAGAGGGTGGGGCGGCCAATTCTATCTGGGAAACGGTTAACCATCTAACTTATTATAAGGTGCGTTTGCTGCGAAAGCTAAAAGGGTTGCCCAAACAACCCGATGCTGAAAGCAACGATGATACCTTTACTGTAACAGCTGAAGGAGAAGAAGCATGGGCGAAAGCCGTTGCAGACCTGAAGGACGTGCATGCTGCTCTTAGAGAAATCATTGAAGCGTTGGAAGAAGGCGCGTATGATTGGGGCGGTTCGGGTCATGCGCCAGGGGAAGAGGTAATGAGCCTTATCCTACACGATTCTTACCATACTGGACAAATTATTATGCTGCGTAAATTGCAGGGTTCATGGGTGTCCAACCGTAGTTTTAATTAGAACCTCCACATTTAAAAATACAAGCCGTACACTGCTATTCCGGTATACCCGGGTCAGCGGAGGTACGGTTTTTTTGTGTGCAACTCTGGTAGGCACGAGTATATATTCTATATTGTTTTTTTTGGTTGATTTGGATAAATTAAAACGCGATATGGATATGGGCTCAGAAACTAATCACTGATATCATATAATCCAAAGGCTGAATTAACAAATAACTAGAGCTGCAGATGATTCCTGAAGATTTAAGGGTCATCTTTTTTGATGAGGAATCAAGTCTATCAGGCGGAAGGGAGTGTAAAGATTGACGAGGTTTGGACAGTTAAACACATTGCGTAATCAAATTTTCCTGGGTTTCATGTTTGTCATGGTGATCGTACTCGCCACGGTTGGTTTTTTTATGTATGGGCAAGTTTCGGTTCTATTACGCAATAGTGCGGAGAAGCACATTGAACAGACTGCAGTTCAGGCAACGGGCAAATTGGATGTACTGATCCGGCAGATTAATACGTTGACGGCGCAAGTGGCAACCAACGCCTCCATTCAGCGATCGCTCGCTCAAGAGGCCGAAGGAAAGCCGATCAGTTTCGCCGAACGTCAAACCATCCAGCAGGAAGTACGTAAATATGAGGCGTATGCGACAGGGATTCGTTCCATTGAGCTGTATGCAGGTGATTATCAGAAATTACTCTCAGTTGATGACGCCAGCTTGAACAATCGAGTATCCGAAGAATGGATCAGCCGGGTGGACGAGGGCAAAGGACGTCTCGTATGGTTTGGACTTGACCCGCGGAATTCGGATATCGTCATTGCGATTCGTAATATTAGGCTGATTGATCATTCATTCACGAAAGCTGGCTATATTATGGTTCAAATTGAGAAAAGTTACTTCCAGCTTACGGATGAGGTGGACAGCTCACAGGCGGAAACGCGTGAATTAATGAGATTATTTGATGAAGCAGGACGGCAAATTTCTTCCGATTTTTCCGTAAATGTCAATGCAAATAAGATACTGGATCATGGAGGAGAAAAGGTTGAGGTTGGCGGAGAAGACTACATTGTAATTCAGAAGCAGTCCAAGGCAACAGGCTGGAGGCTAGTAATCCTCACTCCAGTTGACTATACGACAGAGGGGATATCTGTCCTTCGTACAGCGATCATCGTATCCGGTGTTGTTGGCAGTTTATTGTTTCTCATCTTTACTTTTATTTTATCCACGATGATTACACGGCCCATACTGAATTTGATAAAAGTGATGCGCGGTTCACGATTTGGAACCTTGAAACCGATTTCAGTCACTTCTACCACTATGGAGATCAATGAGCTCAATAATACTTACAACCAGATGGTTCACTCTCTGAATGAACTAATTGAAGTCGTCTATCAGAAGGAGATCGTCCAGAGTCGCACAGAATTAAAGGCACTTCAGGCTCAAATCAATCCGCATTTCTTATTTAATACATTAGAAGCATTCTACTGGGCCCTCGATGAAAAAGGTGAGGAGGAATTAGCCCAAATTGTGGTTGATATGTCGGGGCTTTTTCGTTATGTCATCAATCGAACTGATGATGATGAATGGGTGACTATCGGCGATGAGCTCGACCATGCCGAAAGATATTTGAAGATTATGGAGATGCGTATGCTCGACAGGTTATCCTGGCGGATTGAGTCAGATGAAGCTTGCCGAAGTGTCCCGCTACCGAAGCTGTTAATCCAGCCTCTTGTCGAAAATGCGATTCTTCATGGCGTAGAGCAAAGGGTTGGACCGGGGACAGTCATGCTAATTGTCAGACCTTCAAGTCGTCCGGGATATACATTGGTTACGGTAACTGACGATGGTCCAGGGATGGATGCAGCAAAGATATCGTCTATCTATCACACCATGGAGAAGGGGAGCATGAGGTCTTCCAAAAGGACTGGGATTGGTATTGCTAATATAGAGCGGAGACTGAAACTCAGTTACGTAGACAATACGGACGGGCTTGAAATACGAAGTGAAGAAGGTTATGGAACTAGCATCTCTTTTGAAATACCGAATGAACCTGGAGAGGGGAAAAACACGTGAAAACTATACTCATCGTAGATGATGAACCGAGAACAAGAGAAGGGGTTCGTAAAACATTAGAAGCCTGGTCATCCGGTCAATATCGCATCGAAACCGCAGCAAGCGGTGTTGAGGCACTGGCATGGCTGCAAAATAACGAAGTTAATCTGCTTATTACCGATGTGCGCATGCCTGAGATTGGAGGGCTAGAATTAGTTGAAAAGCTGAACGAAATGCCTCATCCTCCAGTGGTTATTGTGATCTCCGGCCATCCTGAATTTGACTATGCACAGAAAGCCTTGCAGTTTGGTGTAGTTGAATATTTACTGAAGCCACTCGACAAAACGAAGCTGGTCCGAGCAGTGGAATTAGCATTGAAACGCAAGGATGATATTTATCGAATCGAACGAATGGAGAAGCTGATCGATCCCAAGCTTATGGAAACGGTACAGCAGGAGAAAGTGTATAGCACTCAAGTGCGTGAGGCACTCCAATACTTAGACGAACATCTTCACGAATCGATATCCATGCGTGATATAGCGGATCAATTACACATGAATGCCAGCTATTTCAGCGTCCTTTTCAAAGAGCAGACGGGACTGACTTACAGTGAATATGTAACGAGAAGGAGAGTACAACGAGCCAAAGAACTACTGGTGAGCACCCGGCTGTCCATTGCTGAAATCGCGGAACAAGTAGGCTATCAAACAGCCAAATATTTTGTGAAGGTATTTCGTGCACTCGAAAATGTTAGTCCAGGGCAATACCGGCAGAACGTCATGACCACGGAGGAAAGAATCCAATAATAGTGGTATTAGTCCCAATCCTTATGACCTTACGACATCATGGGATCCAAGCTACAATCTAGTTAAGCGGTTACAAGGCCGCTAGACAACAATAGAAAAGGGGTTGTAAGCGTGCGCAATAAAAAATGGACAATATTGTTCTTAACGATGTGCCTCGTTCTTGTCACAGCTGGTTGTGGTCAAAAAGATAACAATGCAGGTGAATCTAAAGGTAGTGCAAATGGGGGAAGCGACAAAGTCACCGTTAACTTCATGCATTTATGGCCAGAAGGTGTTTCTGCCGGACAAAATAAAATTGTTAATCAAATCATTAAAGAATATCAAACAGAGCATCCCAATGTTGTAATCAAGCAAGAGGTTCTGGACAACGAGCAATACAAAAATAAGCTGAAGGTATTGTCTGCTTCTAACGAATTGCCAGACGTTGGGGTAACTTGGGCCGCTGGCTTTTTGCAGCCTTACGTTGAAGGAAATCTGTTCGCACCTGTAGATGACTTGTTGAATGGTGAATTAAAAGACAAGTTCGTCGCAGGAACTACAGAAGCTTATGCTATTAACGATAAAACGTATGCGCTTCCACTTGAGTTTAACATCGCACCTATCTACTACAATAAAGCTATTTTTGAAAAGTATAATCTTGAGGTTCCACAAACCTACGATCAGTTTAAGCAAGTTGTAAAAACACTATCTGATGGGGGCATTGCACCGATTGCTCTCGGCAATAAGGATCGCTGGACAGGATCGCTTTGGTATATGTATCTAGCTGATCGGATCGCAGGCCAACAGGCACTTGCAGGTGCGATCAGTGGATCAGGCTCATTTATGGATGAAGGATTAGTAAAGGCGGCATCAGAGGTCCAATCACTTGTAGACAGCAATGCATTTGTTAAGGGATTCAACGGTTTATCAAATGAAGAGGCAAAATCAGAGTTCGTAAATGGCAAGGCGGCAATGTACATGATGGGATCATGGGATCTGCCAAACTTCACAACGAATGAAGAAATTCCACTGGAATTCCGTAATAGTGTTGGTTTCTTCAAATTCCCGACAGTTGAAGGCGGGAAGGGAGACATTAACAGCTGGGTAGGTGGACCAGGTGTAGGATTATTTGTCGCTGAGAACTCTGAGGTAAAAGAAGAAGCAAAATTATTCGTCGAGTATTTCGTATCCAAATGGGGAGAGCAATCCGTAACTGGAGCAGGCGTTATTCCAGCTACGAAGGTGGACACCGCCACACTGGATCTACCACAGCTCTACATCGATTTGTTTAACGAAATGAACAAAGCTAGCAGCATCACTTTATTCGCAGATGTTCAAATGCGTGCCAATGCAGCAGAAACGCATCTGAATATGATCCAGGCTCTTTTTGGCAAAGCGGTGACGCCAGAGAAGTATTCCGAGGAGCATGACGCGGCCATCTCCAAAGGCAACTAAAGCTTCGACAACTAGGCGAAGGGGACAATTAGCTTATCCGGCAGCGTGATGCCGGATAAGCCTTTCCTCAAACGGTTTATGAAGGAAAGGAGTCGGACACTTTGGATAAAGTGATGTCTAACAAAAAAATAATCGCGTTATATGTATTTCCCGCCTTGCTTCTCATTCTGGCTATTGTATATATTCCGATTGTTCTAACGGGTTATTATGGACTGAATAAGTGGAATGGCATAGGTGCTCTGACTTTTATCGGATTTGATAACTATAAAGCTTTGCTAACAGACCAAACCTTCTGGAATAGTGCTTGGCATTCTCTGCAGTTAGCGTTGTTTTCTACCCTAAGTCTCATTATTTATTTGGCAATTGCTATGGTATTAGCCGCCCGGATCAAGGGAGCTAACTTGTTTCGCAAAATATATCTGATTCCGATGCTGCTATCGTCCGTTGCGATTGCGCAGCTTTGGCTAAGAATTTATCATCCGACGAACGGAATTGTGAACAGCTTATTAGTATCCATTGGTTTTGCTAATCCTCCTGCATGGCTTGCAGAGCCTACATTAGTTTTGTTTGCTTTATTTATTCCCATTCTGTGGCAATATGCTGGTTTCTATATTCTGATCTATTACGCAGCACTCAAGAATATCCCGACCTCTCTGGAAGAGGCAGCAAAGATTGACGGAGCCTCTGCCTTACAAATCGCTTGGAAAATTAAGCTTCCACTCGCAATGGAAGTCATTAAAGTTACGATTGTTCTGGCCGTTGTAGGTTCTCTGAAGTATTTTGACTTAATCTTTGTTATGACGGATGGAGGTCCTAATGGCTCTAGTGAAGTGATGGCGTCTTATATGTATCATCAGGCTTTTCGGGCTTATGATTTTGGCTACGGGAGCGCAATTGGTTTCTTCCTGCTCGTCATCTGTCTCGTCATTACTTGGGTCATTCGCAAATTAACTGCTACGAAAGATTCGATCCAATACTCATAAGGAGGGGCGCTTCATGATGTCTGGAACTGCAGGAAGGCTAGAAATCGGGCCAAAGCCAGGCGGCGCTGGCACGGAGATCACACGTAAATTAGGCTACTCATTGCTATATATCGTGTTGATTGCCGTTGCTGCTCTGCAATTGTTTCCGCTTGTATGGCTGCTGTTTTTCTCATTAAAAAATAATCAGGAAGTGTTCAACCTTCCTGCTCTATCGTTGCCGATGAATCCTCATTGGGAGAATTACGCGAAGGTCTGGAATGTAGGGAACATCAACGTGTATTTCTTCAATAGCGTATGGATTACCATCGTGGCTACGGTGTTAACGGTTATCTTCGGGAGCTTGGTTACGTATGCAGTTACCAGGATGAAATGGAAGGGAAGCTCGTTCGTACTGGGATTGTTTATGGTAGCGATGATGATTCCTGTTCACTCCACGCTTATTCCGTTATTTAGTATATTCAATAAGATTGGCTTAACGGATCACCCTTTGTCACTTATTTTGTCTTATGTCGCTTTTAACATGCCGATAACGATTATGATTTTGCTGGGTTTCTATTACGCACTGCCACGTGAAGTGGAAGAGGCTGCAGTAATTGATGGTTGTTCCGTGAACAGAATGTTTTTTAGAATTATACTTCCTATGACAAGCTCGGTGATCGCGACTACAGCCATTATTAATATGATCTATAACTGGAACGAATTTATTTTTGTAAACACATTTATTAGTTCTGATTCTTACAAGACGCTGACCGTGGGGGTGCAAAACTTCATTGGTCAATATACGACGGATTGGGGTGCGATCGGGGCAACGCTTATGATCAGTATTTTGCCTATTCTGATTACATTCCTGTTCCTCAGTAACCGTATCGTTGAGGGAATTGCGGCGGGTTCGGTTAAAGGGTAAGTAGAAAGAAGACCTGAATTTCTCAGCTCGAAAAGCTGAAGAGAATTCCGGTCTTTTTTTAATCCAATCTAGAATTTTGATTCAATCTTGAAAGCCTCGGGTTAATGGAGGCTATCAAAGATGAACATTCGAAAGGAGAGATTGCTGATGGAACCGGGCTATAAGGATAGAAGTGTTGAAGTGGAGCATAGGGAGGTACAACGGAAATCGGATTCCAGCGTTGTCGCATCTACCTTTATTAAATATGCTGCTTACATTATTATATTTTTTGGTTTTCTGTTCTTTTTGGTTAAATATGTATTTCCTAAGTTTTAATAAGGATTGATTCTTAAGGCGGAGTCTTATTGTTTCTCTGCGATGATCTTTTTTATTACTGCTATAGTTTCTGGTGCAGCATTCTCCAGCATAAACTCAATTGCAGCGAACTGCCGCATAACGTACCTGTGCTCAAGCTTTTCTAAAGGGTTGAAAAAGCCTTCCGGATAATCGATAATCTCCAGATCCCGCTCCGTGACCTGTCCTATGTATTCAAAGGCGTATTCGAATGTACCTTCCGAAATATATAAATCGACGATTTCTTCAATTCGCTTGCGATCAATATGATCCACGACAGTTAGATAATTAGGTGCACTCCAGTAGGCCCCATTTAGACAAGCACCACTTTGGATGTAGTCTTGTCGGATCGCTTCGATGTTCTTGAAGGTGTAGAAATCCGATGCCCAGCGGGAGCGGTCAGGGAATGTGACTATGACATAGAGATTATAATTGTCCTCTTCCTCAGTCCCACTTTCCGGAGACAGCTGTATATGTCTTGTTCTACTGATCATAATTATAAGTCCCCTTTCTTAACAAAAACGGCTACCGTCTTTTTAAAAGACGGTAGCCGCTGCTTTAAATATGTCCTAGATCTTAATCATCCGAGGCTATAACTTCATCTCATTACTCGATTCCGCAGAATTACGATAAAAGAACCAGCACTCATTCAGCAGCTTGATCTGACGGCGGTCTTTTTTGTAATAAGCTTTCATTAGCTGATGGCAGAGCCACTGTGGCAAGCGAATCCCTCCTCTAACAACTTACGTAAGTTAGAATATGGAGAAATAAGCCTAAAGGTGCGGATTACAGTAGGCTTTCTGCTTCCTCTTCGTACCACTGCTCCAATTGAGCCTGTAGTGCTCGTATCTCAGTAAGCAGGGAGATCAGTGGGTAGTTCTTCTGCTCTTGAACAGAGGCGAAGGCTTGTTCCAATCTATTGATATAATCCAGACCGGACTCCAGGGAGTAATCCTCACGTAACAGATCCAGCGAATCGCACTCGGCGATGGCTAAGGGCAGATCCGGAACATTATCGGCTGTCAGCTTGTCGATTTCTTTGTTCAGGCGTAAATTGAGCGCACTTAGTTGGTACGCATATTCCTCAGGCATTTCCACGAATTGTAGTTCTTGATTTTGCTGCAAAATTACATACCGCATTTTCGGCATTGTTCATTCTCCCTCCGTACTTGTCTTCCTTCTTGACAGTTTAGCCTATGCACAAGTTACAATTCAAGTAGAGATCTTAATTCCCGTGGAAAGGACTTGTGATAGAACGCTATGGAAACTATGAGCAACGAAGAGCTACAGCTGTGGATTGAGCAGGTATCACGGGACAGCTTTGGCGTGCCGTTTAGGCATAAGGCGAGCTTTAACAGCCGGTTGTCCTCAACGGGTGGCCGATATTTTACCAAAAGTCATAATATAGAGATTAATCCCCATCAGCTTGCCATGTTTGGCAGAGAAGAGACGGAGCGGATTATAAAGCATGAGCTCTGCCATTATCATTTGCATTTGGCTAAGCGAGGGTATATGCATCGTGACGCTGATTTCAAAAGCCTGCTGGCGCAAGTCGGCGGAAGCCGCTACTGTCAGACACTGCCGGGTGCAAAAGCTCGGAAGCCGCTGCCCTATCGATATAAGCTTGTATGCAGTGCCTGTGCCATGGAGTATCCGCGTAAGCGAAAAGTAGACCCTAAGCGTTATCGCTGCGGTAAATGTTCGGGCAAGTTGAAGTTATTTATTTTATAACCAAACCTAATAATCCGACAAAAGAAACAGCTTGCTGAGGCGAAATGATACATCCTTCTAAATCTTTGATATCCACGATCAAGCCACTGAACTCGCAGTCACTAAGGTCGATCCCATTAAGCTTTGATCCTGACAATGTGGCTTGATCCATATTACACTCGCTGAAGCTGATTTTTTGGAAATTTGACTGATAGTAGTCGGAACTCATTAATGAGCTGTTCTCAAAAGAAACCTGCTTCAGATTAGCGAATCGAAACGTAGCAAAATCCCCGATACAATCTACTACACGAACATTCTGGAATCTGCCTCTTGTAAAGTCTGTGCCGATGAGCTTGCAGTTTCTAAATTCAGTTCGATGAATAATGCCATTCGTAAAATCCACATTAGATAGATCACAGCGATCAAATATCACGTCCATAAGCTCGATCCCAGTTAGGGAGCACTCCGTAATCGTTACATTTTTAAAAATCACGCGATCAAAGCTGACCTTATTAGCCTCTTGATTATCAATAACCGTATCGCTGATGCTGCAACAGCTGAATTCGTCTTTGGTTTGCAGTGAATATATTTGCTCAGGAAGAAGAGAGTCAGGATCTGCTATTTTTGGCGAATCAATTTTGAAATTCATATGTACCTCCGTTTGTTTACTCCTTGCGGGTAGCTAAAACTAACTATCATCGCGTTAAACCGATTTGTCAATCTTCATGAAGGTTGTAGGGATTGGATATCCGTACAAATACACCTTTTTCTGGATAAAATCGCACATCGTTTTGTAAGCGTTCCCAAACTAATATGAAAAGGAAGTCCATATTAATTAGAGGGGGCACATGTATGAAACGAATCAGGTCCGCAATGGCGGGTCTGCTCGCGCTGCTGCTGATTTTTTCAAGCTTGCCTGTAATGGGAACCGGTAGTGGTTCCGTGGGAGCAGAAGGGGTTGGAGGAACAGGCGCTGAGCAAATTCCATCAGGTACGGTACTCATCAAGAATAAGTGGAAAAACAACTTTTTATATGAGACATCCGCAGGAATCGTGCGTTATGGCATGACCAATCCAGCCGATGCTTCAGCGCATTGGACGGTTGAGACGGTGAACGGGCTGTCACGAATCAAGAATGTGAAGACAGGCCATTACATTACAATGGCTGGTAACAACGGCAAAGAGGATTCACTTAAGGCGGCAGAACACCAAGGTTCAGGAAGTGTTGCGGATCAGTGGCTAATCGATACTTCCAATCGCAATGGATACATGATCATCCGAAGTGCGACTGTGCCAGAGGGGAAGTTGGTTATCCACGAGGAGAATCAGCTTGGTTATGCGCAAGTAAGCTCGGATATTAATGTTACGTTTGAGAGTCCGCAGTGGGCTTTTATAGATCTAAATGCAGCACCTGTACGGCTAGAGAGTCGTCTCCGCCCCGGTCAGGTAATGTATGAAAGTGAAGGGAATGTTCTTTACGGTAAACAGCCTGTCAGCAATGAAGCGGCCCAGTGGTATCTTGAATCAGGGACGGATGACGGAACAGTAATGATTCGCAACCGTGCGACAGGTCATTATATTAAGCAAAATGAAGTGACCTGGGCTGGGGTTTTTTCGCAGGAAGTCGATATGGATCACGTGAAGCTAAGTGAATGGGTCCAAGAGCATGCACCAGGCCCTGATGGGACGGGCTTCATTACCCTTCGTAACAGTGGTTTAACTGAAGAGGGGAGTCCATTATGGCTAAATCCACAATTCAGCGATGACAATAATGTGCGATCTAACAGCTGGCCGGGTTCAGCCTCTAATCCAAGCGCGCAGTGGAGAATCGTGCCTATTTCCGAATTACAGCCTGTACGACTGGCAACTTATACGGATGCACAAGTGGCTACAGATTTCTTATATGAATCCGCAAACGGCGAGCTTAAGCATGGAATTATTGCGCCAGATGCCGCTAACACCTCTGACTATCTATGGTATATAGAAGATTATGACGGTAATAAGCGTATCCGTAATGCGGCAACCGATCATTATGTTTCTTATAGTGAAGGTACTGCCAAGGCCTTGCAGATTAGCGGAAGTCAGCCGTCGGATCAATGGATTTTTAATGATTCCGATGATTATGATGATTACCAGACGCTTCAGAATCTCGAAAGCACAGGCATTTATTTGTCTACATTGGGTGGAGAACATGCGGGTGCGATTGGGGATGCGACTTCTTTGAGCGCTCAGTGGCAGCTTTTAGATCCTAACACACCAACTGACGGCACCGTGCCCTATTACCGAATTCAGAATGGCTGGAAGTCATTTTATTGGTATGAGAGTGTTGATGGTCTTTTAAAATATGGAAATATGCAGAAGGACGGCTCCGATCAGTGGCTCGTGGAGAAATATAACGGCCGCAAGCTGTTCAAAAACAAGAAAACAGGCCATTACATGAACACGATGAATATGCCAAATGGCCACCTTCAGGTCACAGAGCTTCCAGACAGAAATCATGTGGAACGAGAATACATCTGGACAGGCGAAAATGTTGGGAACAACACCTACGTAATCAGTAGCGTTCTCGACAAGGAACCTAATAAAATCCCAGAGAAGTATATTTCACTTCAAAACCTCACTAAATATGCTGAGTACGGAGTGATCAATCCAGGTTGGGGCAGTCCGCAGTGGAGATTTGTTCCGGTCACCGAGAAAAAACAAGATTTGTTCCGTTTTCAGCTAGATGCTGTAAATGGAGAGGATCAATATCTTAAGGACGGTCCTTTGCTGACTTCTTCAGCCGCACTAGAGGAATTGCCAGAATCCAAGACGGTTACTGAAGCTGTCTATGCTGACCAGGACTCTGCACACTCTAACCAAAATCTTGCACCTCTAGCAGCTGCCAACGAGGATGTAACAGTAGGCCAGGCTACTTATGGTCCACTTGATTTGAATGACGATTCCTTTGTCTGGCAGTTGCAAGAAATAGCGGGCAGCAATGGATCGGTGAAGATAAAAAATAAAGGCACTGGACGTTATCTCTCCCTTGAGCATATAGGTGGGGCTGTAGATGAGATTGATCCTAAAGTTAGCGTTCAAACTTTGCAAACAGTGTACGATGTATGGGCCAGCATTAAGTGGAAGGTTGATATGCAACCGTCCGGTGTGACTACCATTATGAGCTCATGGGCTGGTCACTATATCTATGGTGCGCCGGATGATAACGGCAACCCAATTCTCCGAATCAGTAAAGCTGCAGATACAGCGGAAAAAAGCAGTGCACATTTTACTGCTGAAGCGGTTGAAGCGATTGCTCCGCCACTGCCTGATTACCCTGTAAGATTCAAGAATGCAAGCAGCGGAGAGTATTTATACGAAAATGAGCGTGGGGTTGTTCTGTATGGGCAGCCGTCAGCAGACAATGGATTTTCGCACTGGAATGTAACTGTACAGGAGGGTAAACAGACGATCACCAACCGGGCAACAGGTCATTTTTTAACGCTGAATGGTGATTATTCATATTTGGAGAGCAGTAGTACAGAACCTGCTGTAGACGGAGCCTCTGCCTGGGAAGTAAGCTTGGCTTCCGATTATACACATTACACCATTCGTAGTCTCTTTGGAGAATACGACGATGAATTAATAAACATTGCCAATAAGACAGGATATGCTGAACGTGCGCTTTTGCTAGAAAGTGAGGGTACGGCACTATGGACACTTGAGGCGGCTCCACAGGAGTTTACTACTCCATCTGGAGAACTGCGCAATAACAATACAACAACTCCAGTTCAAAATGATACCAACATCATAACCATTGTACCGAAAGGCATGGCTGGTAAAGTATTGGCCGAAAAAGAGGGGGCTGTCCTATATGCAGATGCTTCCGATATGGCGGCTCAATCCCAGTGGCTGGTCCAGGAGATAAACGGACGCAAACGGATTATGAATGTTCAGACACAACATTATCTTTCGCTCAATGAATCGGGCCAAGTGGTCTTGTTAGCTGCTGGAGATACAGAAAGATCCCAATGGAAGCTGGAAGAGAAGTTAGGTTATGCTCTTCTGCTAAGTGCGAACGGAACAGGTCTTCTTTCTCACAGCACATCGGCTGTTCAGCTTGGTTCTGCTGCAAATGGAACTGATAGTGAGCTCTGGAGCTTCTTACCTATCCCTGCTGATGCAATTTATGCAGGAGGAGAAGCATTCAAAGGGAAACGTGTTATACGGTTTGCAGTCAACGCCCAGCAGGCTGGGGAATACGATGCTGTTATTCGATACAAAAATACCGCTGCTGCCGCAACGGATCTGGCACTAGAGGTGAATGGATTAAACGAAGGGGGCAAGGTTAGTCTTGGCAAGTCTGCCTCTTGGAAGACTGTAGCGGTAAAATTGCAGCTTCGTGCAGGCATCAACACGGTTTCTCTAAGCAGTGACAACGTGGATTGGAGTAAAGTAACCCTTGATAGCCTGACCGTAAAAAACAGCGTTAACAAAACATACCGTGGAGCAACGGTTCCATATATCAGCTATGAAGCTGAGGATGCGGCAACAAACGGAACGCTGATTGGCTCGTCGCGGAAATATCTCAGCATGGCTTCCGAGGCTTCTGGACGACAAGCGGTGGCCTTGAAGAATACGGGAGATTATCTAGAGTTCAAGCTTGCAGAATCAGCTAACTCCATCGTTCTTCGATATTCTATTCCTGATAGTCCAGATGGGGCTGGTGCGGAAGAAACCTTGACTCTATATGTGGATGGAATTAAGAAGCAGCTTAAGCTGACATCCAAATATGCTTGGGAATATGGCAGCTACCCATGGTCAAATGACCCTCGCCAAGGCAGTGGACACCGCTTCTTTGACGAAATCCATGCTCTGATTGGTGATGCTCCTGCCGGAGCAACTATTCGCTTAGAGAAGGGAACAGGAGACAACGCAGC
This sequence comes from Paenibacillus sp. FSL P2-0121, assembly GCF_037975345.1. NCBI lineage: Bacteria > Bacillati > Bacillota > Bacilli > Caryophanales > Paenibacillaceae > Paenibacillus > Paenibacillus sp. FSL P2-0121. The sequence goes on from NZ_CP150245.1 coordinate 1,387,756, forward strand.
TTCTTACGTCATTGACCTGGTGGATATGGAGCAGGTTGCCCCTGAGTTGGCTCGCCCGGACGGATTTATTTCCGTAACGGATTTTGGAGCGGCAGCGAATGATGAGGGAGATGATACCGCAGCCTTCAAGGCAGCCCTTGCCGAAGCGAATGCGACAGGTAAAGGTGTGTGGTTCCCGGCGGGTACCTTTAATGTCGGTGAGGGTCTGCTGGATCTGGATACCGCTGAAATACGTGGTGCCGGCATGTGGTATACGGTTCTGAATGGAGCTAAGTTTTATGGTCACGGCGGTAAGGTTGGTGTTTACGATCTGATGATTGAAGGCGGCATTAACGAACGGGATGATGAAGCGATCACCAACGCTTTCCATGGTGCTTTTGGCCAAGGTTCGATTATACAGAACGTTTGGATAGAACATACCAAAGCAGGCTTGTGGTTAACTCAGCCGATGGGTGAAAAGGCGCGTACGAATGGTCTGTACATGGCAGGTCTGCGGATCCGCAATCTTATGGCAGACGGGATTAACTTTGCCGTAGGGACTGGCAACAGCATGATGGAACAAAGTGACATCCGCTATCCAGGGGATGATGGAATCGCAATGTGGTCGTTTACAGACGGCAAGTTGACGGATGTGAATGGTACGGAACGTACACCGAGCTATAACAACACGGCACGTTTTAATACGGTATCCTTGCCTTGGTTAGCGGATAACATTGTAGTCTTTGGGGGGAAAGATAACAAAGTCCAGGACAACGTGGTAAAAGACACTGTGACTAATGGAGCCGGGATTGCAGTGTCCACCCGTTTCACCGCCGAGCCATTCCAAGGAACAACGATTGTGGAGCGAAATACCTTGCTTAGAACTGGCAGCTACGATTCCGGTTACGGCGTGAATCTGGGTGCGTTATGGCTTTATGCTGGTGAGAGTGATCTGAAAGGAAAAGTACTCATTCGCAACAATACAGCACTGGACAGCACTTATTCGGGGCTGATTGCTCAAGGTGATCTAGAGGGAGATACTCTCACTTCCATTGATGGAGTAGTGATGACGAATAATGTATTAGATGGCGCAGGTACAAGCGGTATAGAAGTTACGAAAAATCTGAAAGGGAGTCTGTTGGTCGACAACATGATTATTCGTGGCGAACGGATGAACCTACTGACCAATGCCTCTCCTGACTTAAGCATTAAAGAACAAAATCAAGGAATAGCCTCAGCCATTAAACCGTTCTCTATCAAACTAGCAGATGGACAGAGCGGGCCTGTGGTATTAGAGCAGGGTAAGTCAGCTAAGCTTAAGGTACTAGATAAAGAAGGCAGAGATCTTACCGCACAAGCTACTCTAAATATTATGAGCAATGAGATTGCTACATTTACCAACGACAGTCTTAATGGAATTAAAGCGGGTATCACAGACTTCACGGTAACTGTGGGCAACGATAAGAGGGGATATACAATTGAGGTGCTATCACCTGGCGGGACAGATCCTGTAGACCCGATCAATCCTGTGGATCCAACAAGTACTCCTAGTCCGACGAGTACTCCAGAACCAACAAGTACTCCTGGTCCAACAGACCCTACAGGGTCAGTGAACCCTGTTCAACCCGGCACACCGACGGCTACACCAGCACCTACGCCAGCAGCTAATCATGATGCGCAGCTAAAAGCTAAGGCGACTGCAGGGCAGGCTGTTATCGAGATTTCAGCTAACGGTGACGGCACAGCCCGGTTTAGTGCAGATGCTTTACGTAAGGCGGCGGCACTTAGCCCCAAAGCTGTGCTTGTTATTGAAAGTGGAGGGATGAGCTACCGCTTCCCGTTAGAGCTTGTGGAGAGTGTGCTCAAAGCCGCACAAATGCCGGCAGGCACACTGGAGTTCAATGTAAATTCGCTAAGCGGAAAAGGATTGGAACAACTGCTTGCCAAAGCTAAGCAGCAAGGCTTTACTGTGCAAGGAACACCGGCTAATTTCACTCTAAAGGTAACGGATGGAAAAACCTCTGTAGCAGCAAGCGGGTTCGGTACCACTTATGTAGATCGTACATTTATGCTTAAGGAGGCGCTGGATGCGAAGACAGGTGTAGTCCTTATTTACGATGAACAGACGGGTTCCTTCCGTTATGTACCTGCATTGTATGAGCTCGTTAATGGGATGACCAAGGTTACGGTTAAGAGCAGTATTGCGAGCGGTGTATTTGTCGCTGCGCTGCACCCTGTGACTTTTGGAGATATTTCCACACATTGGGCGAGAAATGAGATTGAGAGACTTGCCAGCCGACTGATCTTGACCGGACAATCCACAGATACCTTTGCACCTCAGAAATCTGTCAGTCGTGCCGAGTTCGCAGCTATGCTGATTCGATCGTTAGGTCTTGTAGCTGCGAACACGACGAAGACCTTCAGTGATGTGTCCGATTTATCTTGGTATGCAGCGGACGCCAGAGCTGCTGCAGCCTTAGGACTGGTTCAAGGCTATGAGGATGGAACCTTCCGTCCGAACGCCCCTATTACACGGGAGCAAATGGCTGTTATGGCAGCCAGAGCAATGAAGCTGCTGAATCTAGAAGCTGAAGGATCTAGAGCAATCGTTGCTACAGATGTTTTCAGAGACGCTTCAACTATTTCCTCATGGGCTAAAGAAGCAGTGTCTGACCTGGTTGCAAAAGGTATTATGAAAGGTCAACCATCAGGCAGCTTTGCACCTAGCAGTGATACTAGCCGTGCAGAAGCCGCCGTAATTCTTGTACGGTTGCTTAGAGCAGCTGAATTATTGAATTAACTACCGCGGTAGAAGCTACAATATGGCATAAGTAAAAGGACAGCAGAGCAGCGATCCTCCGGTTATTGGAGGATCGCTGCTCTGCGTTTTTGACGATGGCTGGCCTGCTATAAAAGCTTATGAGCAAGCGAAAGCTCATTGACTTTGAGTAACCCAATCACTTGCATAAACACCAACAGCAACACCAACAGCAACACCAACACCAACACCAACATCGACACCTGCACCAACACCAACATCGCCGAGCTATCATTGGCTGAGGCTTACGGACCCCAATGACGCTATTGGCAAGTTTTTAGCCTTTTGGGCAGGGTTTCGGACTCAAGTGACGCTATTCGTTCGAAAGAGGCTCATATTTGGTGTTTTTCGTGCCAATAGAGGCAATGGGGTCCGATAGTATGCCAAATATGCGATTATGCTGAGTATAAGGTCAACTGGGTCCGATAGTAGCTTCATATCCGATTCCGATACAGCCTTATTTTAGCTTTCCCATCGATAGATTGACTCTGTAATTTCCGAACTTCAGCAGTTCGTCGAGAAAGCTATTCAACTCCTCTTGGCTTCCGGTACGAACACGTATCCAGTAGCAGCCTTCTCCGCTGACCCTATGTATTTCTTTTACACTATCATGCTGCTTTGCGAATGTCTGAAAGGCTGGGTGAACCGTATTCGAACCCAAAAAAACAGTAATAAAGGCATGAATAGTCTCCCCAACCTTATCAGGATTCCAGCGGACCGTGTAGCCTTCAATCACTCCGGTGTCCTGCATTTTGCGAATACGTGCGCCCACAGCCTGACCGGTCATATGCACTTGCTGCCCAATATCTTTGTGACTGATCGTGGAATCTTCAATTAGAAGCTGCAGGATGCGAAAATCCACATCATCTATAAAATAAGAACTCATTATTATCTAAAATCCTTTCTGCGTGAAAGTAGAACGGGCCAATCTTTTTCCAATCTCAATGTATTCTGTTTCAAGGTCCAACTATAATTAATTGTAGCAGAAGATATCTGAAAGAAAGAAGGGCTTCCGATGAAAATACAGCATATTCGCAACGCGACCCTATGGCTAGAGTATGGTGGCAGTACATTTTTAATTGATCCTATGTTGAGTGAACAGGGTGCTAATCCACCTATTTTTAATACTGACAATGATCGCCGCAATCCGCTCGTTCCTTTGCCGGGAGCCGTAGAACAATGGCTGAGTCCTAATGCAATTCTTGTCACACATCTTCATCAGGATCATTGGGATGCTGCTGCCATTTCTTTGTTGCCGCATGATCTACCACTATTATGTCAGGAAGGAGATGGAGATAAATTAGCGAAGCAGGGGTTTGAGCATACCACGGAAATTAGCGGTTCTCTGACGTTTAATGGAATAACTATAACACGTACTGATGGACGGCATGGCACTGGAGTGACTGGTAAACTTATGGGTAAGGTATCCGGGTTTGTGTTTCAGGCGGAAGGCGAACCTGTTCTATATGTGGCTGGGGATACGATTTGGTGTGATAAGGTGAAAATGGCATTGGATGCTTTTAAACCTGAGGTGACCGTTGTGAATGCTGGTGGTGCGCAGTTTTTAAGCGGATGCCATATTACAATGAATGAGCAGGATGTCGTAGACCTATGTGAATATGCTCCTTCTACTAAAGTGATTGCTGTGCACATGGACGCCATTAACCATTGTTTGGTTACCCGAGATAAGCTAAAAGCTCATTTAGAGAAGGAATCGTTGGGGGATCGGGTACAGCTTCCGCAGGATGGAGAATGGTGTAATCTATAGACGGAGAGGGATGGAAATCTCTTTAAAAAATCTAGCAAGCGGCCGAATAATAGCATAAATTTGAAAACGATCACAAAAATTATTTTGCCCGCTTGACTAGACCTTGAAATCATGATAAATTAATTCATGTTCACTTGTAATGTTCCCTGATAGCTCAGTTGGTAGAGCACTCGACTGTTAATCGAGTTGTCACAGGTTCGAGTCCTGTTCGGGGAGCCATTTTCATGGAGAGATACCCAAGTGGCTATAAGGGGACCCTCTGCTAAGGGGTTAGACTGCGTAAGCGGTGCGTGGGTTCGAATCCCACTCTCTCCGTTCTGAATTACATAAGAAGAGCTTCCATTCTGGGAGCTCTTTTTTTGTTGTGTAAATTTATTTTTCGGTTGCTATATGCGATTCTGAGAACGGTGAATTCAATATTTTGGAAGGGGAATGGAGTGGAGGGATCGAATGTTTATTTGATAAGTGTGAAGAGTTTAAAGGAGGGAGCATGAAAACAATAAATCAAATACAAACAAAACCGTCAAGCCGATATGATAGTTTTGATCCGGATCAAGAGGGAAATAAAAATACTATTTTTGCCGACGTAATAATTGATGGTAGATCTCTTTACCAAATGTTAAAAAAATATGATAGGGTTCCTTCCCTCGGGTGGGGTAGTGAAGAGCATCAAAGGAAAATGATTAATTATTTTTTGTTAAACGAAATGCATGAATATTTGTACTACAGGTACCCAATATTAGTCTGTCCCTGGTGTGGCGATGAAGAATGTGGCTTTATATCCGTGTTTATTGAGAGAGAAGAGGATCTTATTATATGGAGAGATTTCAAACTAGAATCCGGTAATAAGACTATTGATATAGGCCCTTTTTGCTTTAAATGGGATGAATACGAAAAAGTTATTAAAGAGACATTTGGAACTGCGGGGATTCAATAAAGTAAACCTGAAAACCCAGGGAAGAGATGTGCTCAAATAATTTATATGGGAAAGATCTATGAGTGAATCCAATAACTACATGATCAAAGGAGTGGAATCAAAATGGAACTGTTTAAGCAGATCCCCTTGTACAGATTTTTGGCATTATGCAATGAAAGTAGTATGGAAAAAAACATATTAGACTGCGGGGCGGGAGGGGATTCACCTCCACTAAGTTTGTTTGCAAACTATGGATACAGTACATACGGTATTGAGATGAATGACGAACAAATTAAAAGAGCTAGTCAGTTCGCAACTGAAAGAGGACAGAATCTAAATATACAACAAGGCGACATGAGACAGTTGGCACTAAGTGATGAGTCGATGAGTTTTGTGTATTCATATAACTCTATTTTTCATATGAGAAAACAAGATGTGAAAAAAGCGATAAATGAAATGAAACGCGTTCTAAAACCTAATGGATTATTATTTGTAAATTTTTTAACTCTAAAGGATTTTAGAGTCGGCGATGGAGTTGATTTGGGGGATAATCAGTTTGAACAAATAGAAGACGATGAATTCGTAATACACTCTTATTATGATTATCATGAGGCGGATTCTATGTTTGATGATTTGCAGTTAATATACAAAGAAGATCGAGTACTGGAAAGAAAGTTTGAAGGCGAATGGATACGACAAGGATTTATCGATTACATATATAGAAAATAGCTGGATGCTGAAGAACATATTAGTAGCTCCGAAAAAGCTAGATAGCTGCGAACAATACGTTCACGCCGTGGACCACGAGGTGTTGGTTCGATAAAGGTAAAGGTTTGAAGAAGAGTTAGCTAGGTGGACAACCCCGCGAGTCTAATGCTAGCGACTGTTTCCTAGGTAATAAGTCGGAAATAAATAAGGTTATTTTTATATGTTTCGATGAAGCGAACTATGAACTATATAGGAATGAATTAAAGAGATTTTGTTAGAATTTTGATGTTTACCAGAAAAGGAGATGTGCCAATGAATAACAGATCAGATTTGCTAAATCAGTTTAAGGAATGGAATGGATTTGTTCTAGAAATTATTGATTTAGATTGGAAAACACCCATCGCTGAAGGAAAATGGACCATTCATGATGTTGTTAGTCATATTTTGTTATGGGATAAATACTTCTATGAATCGACGATCGAACCGATAGCATACGATAAAGCGATAACACTTCAACTTATTGATTTCGATCAATTCAATAATGATGCTGTTACATATGGTAAAACAAAAACCAAAGACGAATTAATAGAATTGACTGTGAAGTATCGTAACTTAATATTAGATTGTATAAGTAGTCTTGAGGAGGGAAAATACTCAGGCAAATATGTGGACGGAAGGTTTTCCTTTGAGTCCTATTTAAAGGATTTTATATCGCATGACCTACATCATATGATGCAGATTAAAGAATTAAACAAGAAAATGATGAGTAATTGACTCGTGACGGAAGTGCAAAGAATGGAGCTGACCACCCTAATTAGCTTTCTCTCACTCGATTATTGTGTGGGATAGAGCTTTTTTTTTGCGCAAAAATAGAGAAACAACTTGACCAGTAACTCATAATAAACTCGAAAAACACATATCCAAAGAGACAAATGTTATATTATTTATCATTAAATGCAATCTGTAGGTAAAATTAAAGACTCCCCCTCTGAAAATCAAACTTTAAAAATCTCCATAATTCTCCTGTTTTCTTCTCTTTACCCACTTTTTATTTCTATACATCCCAAATCATTAACTCAATGCGTTATGTAATATAACATTAAATATTGAATATTATAGTAAAAACCACAAATTTTACTGACGCATGTATAGTACTGTGTTAATATAAGTGACATAAAACGATGAAAATGAATTTAAGCTAAAGAAAGGTGTTTTTAAAAATAAATATGGGGATTGGGGGACGGCGATGGAGTATTTCATTCAACAGTTAATTAACGGGATTTCTGTAGGGAGCATCTATGCTCTGATCGCACTTGGGTACACCATGGTTTACGGGATTATTAAATTGATCAATTTCGCCCATGGGGATGTGTTTATGGTTGGGTCGTTTATTGGATTGTTCAGTGCCAGGTACTTGGCTTCAGCAGGGCTTCCTCCGATACTGGTCTTACTTATCTCATTGGTGATTTCTATGACAATCAGTGCGTTGCTGGGGATGTCAATCGAACGGCTAGCATACAAACCTCTACGAAAAGCTTCGCGAATCGCTGTGTTGATTACTGCAATTGGCGTTTCTTTTTTGCTGGAATACAGCGGTGTGTTTGTGCTTGGTCCTCAGGCTAAAGGATTTCCGGAGATTCTTAATAAGCAGCAATACAACTTGTTTGGTTCCTCGATTCAGGTGGACTCCAATCAAATCATGATCTTGGGGACGACGGTTATTTTGATGATCATCCTTCAGTATATTGTGCACCGAACAAAGATTGGTAAAGCGATGCGGGCCGTTTCTTTTGATATGGAAGCAGCACGGTTGATGGGGATTAATGTAGATCGGACCATTTCAGCCACCTTCGCGATAGGATCTGCACTTGCGGCAGCAGCAGGCGTTATTTTCGGAATGACTTATAATTCAGTGGATCCGATGATGGGGGTGCTTCCGGGGCTTAAAGCTTTTGTGGCTGCGGTTCTAGGTGGCATTGGCAGTATTCCTGGTGCTCTGGTAGGGGGACTTCTGCTGGGCACAGTCGAGACAGAGGTTTCTTCTCTGGGATACTCTTCTTGGCGTGATGGTGTGGCATTTGCTGTACTCATCCTAATCCTTATCTTTAAACCATCCGGGCTATTTGGTAAAAATGTCCGCGAGAAAGTGTAGGGAGATGCCTATGAAGAAGATAAACAAGTCATTTTGGATAGGCATTGTCTTTTCTATCATGCTATATATCGTCATTCAAGTTCTTCTAACAACGGGAATATTTGATGATGTCATGGAGTCTACGCTAATTCTAATTTGTATAAATGTCATGCTGGCGGTGTCTTTGAATCTGATTAATGGGATAACGGGGCAATTCTCAATCGGGCATGCTGGATTTATGTCTATTGGTGCTTATGTTTCTTCCATTTTAACTTTGAACTTTGAGATGCCATTCGTGCTGGCGCTAGTGATCTCTGGACTGGTTGCTGCATTTTTCGGTGTACTTATCGGGATTCCGACCTTGCGGCTGAATGGAGACTATCTGGCGATTGCTACGCTGGGATTTGGTGAGATTATCCGGATTGTCCTGCTCAATACAGAATATGTGGGCGGAGCTTCAGGCCTAAGCGGCATCCCTAATCAAACGACTTGGTCGATTATGTTTCTGTTCACATTGGTCACGATTGTTGTGATCAATAACTTTATACGTTCCACTCACGGCCGGGCTTGTATAGCGATTCGGGAGAATGAAATTGCTGCTGAAGCGATGGGGATTAATACAACCTTGTACAAAGTCATTGCTTTTTCACTTGGAGCATTATTTGCGGGAATAGCTGGTGGTCTCTCTGCTCATAAGTTCTACGTCATCAATCCTGGCAGCTTTAATTTTCTGAAATCATTCGAAATTCTAGTCATGGTAGTGTTAGGTGGGCTAGGAAGTACAAGCGGGGCCATCGTGGGTGCGATTGTACTGACGGTGCTCTTCACGGTGCTTCAGGAATATCCGGAGCTGCGGATGATTATTTACTCGGCGATTCTAATTCTGATGATGATTTTTCGGCCTAAAGGGCTGCTTGGCAGCACGGGTTTTTCTTTCTTGAAATGGTCTAAAAAGGAGGTCAAGCCAAGTGACAGCATCAACAGTGGAAGTGCTTCTTGATGTTCAACACGCAAGTCGTGCATTTGGCGGGCTTAAGGCGCTTAACGAGGTATCTCTCCATATTAATAAAGGCGAGTTGATTGGGCTCATCGGACCTAATGGCGCGGGAAAAACAACCCTTTTTAACTTGCTGACAGGTGTATACCCGCCTTCCAGTGGCGATATTATCCTCAGCCATCAGGCAGTAGGCGGGATGAAGCCTTATCGGATTAACCGAAAAGGGGCAGCGCGGACATTTCAGAATATCCGTCTATTTACTTCTATGACGGTGCTGGATAACGTTAAGATCGCATTTCACCAGCATGCCAGACATTCGATGTTCACTTCCATGCTCCGTCTGCCTAAGCATTTTGTAGAAGAAAACGAAATTACGCAAAAGGCTATGGATATTCTCAAAATATTTAATCTTGCCGATCAATGTGATGAATGTGCCGGGAATCTTAGCTATGGAAATCAAAGGCGTTTGGAAATTGCGCGCGCGCTTGCAGCAGGACCTAAGCTTTTGCTATTGGATGAACCAGCCGCAGGGATGAACCCGAATGAAACTCGGGAACTAATGAATCTTATTGCCTGGATCCGTGAAGAGTTTGAGCTGACGATCCTGCTTATCGAGCACGATATGTCCCTGGTTATGGGGGTGTGTGACCGGATTTATGTGCTGGATCGCGGAATGTTGATTGCTGAAGGTACGCCCGTTGAAATACGGAATCATCCCAAAGTCATAGAAGCCTATTTGGGACAGGAGGCGTAGTGGACCATGCTTAGCGTACAGGGGATCAATGTATATTATGGGGCTATTCATGCCTTGAAGGATTTAAGTATGAATGTAAAAAAAGGCGAGATTGTAACTCTAATCGGCGCAAATGGAGCAGGCAAGTCCACGTTGCTTAAGACGCTTTCGGGACTGCTGAAACCCAAAACAGGCAGTATAGATTTCATGGATAAATCTATTACGAATCAGAGTGTTCAGTCCATCGTAAAACAGGGGCTCATTCATTGTCCGGAGGGCAGGCGTGTATTTGCTAATATGTCTGTGGAAGAAAATCTGGAGCTAGGAGCTTTTTTACAAGATTCGGGCAGCTTAGCTGCTGATTTTGCCAAGGTTTACTCCACCTTCCCGCGTCTTTTAGAAAGAAAAAAACAGCTTGCCGGCACATTATCCGGCGGGGAGCAGCAGATGCTTGCTATGGGGCGCGCGATGATGGGGCATCCCAAGCTTTTATTATTAGATGAACCCTCGATGGGGCTTGCTCCATTGCTCGTTCAGGATATTTTTCGGATCATCCAGGAAGTAAATGCCTCTGGAACAACAGTACTTCTTGTAGAACAAAATGCCCATCAGGCGCTTAAAATTGCTCATCGGGCTTACGTTCTTGAGACGGGCAGAGTGGTGCTTGAGGGAGATGCCAAGGAATTGGCAGATTCGGAAGAGATCAGAATGGCTTATCTGGGACATTAATTCATCGGTTAGTTCACAACAGTATCACAGAAAGAACCTATAAATTATTTATTTTGGGAGGCTGGAAGAGGATGAAGAAAATCGGGGCCATATTGCTGACTGCGTTACTGGCTGGTGGATTGCTGGCAGGCTGTGGGAACAAGACAGACAACACTACTGCTGAAGGTGGGAATGCTGGTGGAGGGACCATCAAGATTGGAGCAGACCTTGAGCTTACAGGCGGCCAGGCTTCCTTCGGTGATTCTGCACTCAAAGGGGCAAAGCTGGCGGTAAAAGAAATTAATGACGCAGGTGGAATACTCGGCAAAAAACTTGAGCTGATTGAAGCGGATAATGCTTCCAAGTCGGAAGAGGCGACACGCGCAGCGCAAAAGCTAATTACTACCAATAAAGTTGTAGCTATTATAGGTGCAACTACATCTACGAATACACTCGGGATTGTTCCCGTTGCTCAAGAAAAAGGCATCCCGCTGGTTAGCTCCTCAGCCACCAATCCCAAAGTAACAGTTGATGAACGTACTGGAGATTTGAACGAATGGGTATTCCGGGCCTCCTTTATTGATCCTTTCCAAGGTGAAGTAATGGCTAACTTTGCTAAGGATACACTTAAAGCGAAGACGGCTGTTATTTATACGGATGCTTCAAGCGATTATTCCAAAGGGCTGCAGACCTTCTTTAAAGCAACGTTTACTAAGAACGGTGGCTCTATCTTAAGCGAAGAATCCTATCAACAAAAAGATTCTGATTTTAAAGCTGTATTAACACGTATTAAAGAAGCTAATCCCGATGTTATTTATCTTCCAGGCTATTATGAGGAGGTCGGCAAAATCGTAAAGCAAGCTCGCGAAATGGGGATCACCGTTCCGTTTATGGGCGGGGATGGCTGGGATTCACCTCAGCTGGCTGAGATTGCCGGAGCGGATGCCCTAAACAATACGTTTATGTCCAATCACTATTCACCTGAAGATAGCTCGCCAGAAGTAAAATCGTTCGTAGATGCCTTCAAGGCTGCTAACGGTGATCTTGTTCCAGATGGGATGGCTGCGCTTGGATATGATGCTGTGAAACTAGTGGCAGACGCGATTACACGTGCGGATTCCACAGAACCTGAGAAGCTGAAGGATGCACTGGCGGGGACAAAGGATTTACAACTGGCCACGGGTAAAATCACAATGAATGAAACGCATGACCCGGTAAAAGCAGCTGTGGTGCTAAAGTTTGTAGATGGGGTACAAACCTTTGAGGCAAAAGTAAATCCATAAGCGTTGTGATTAGAGGCGCGTTCCTTTATTGGTGCGCGTTTCTTTTTGTTTTAACTTTTTTTAAAAAAAGACTTGTCAAAATTCTTATGGTTTGATATACTCATTTTTGTTGTGACAAGAAAATAACTTGTAAAGCATGGCCCGTTGGTCAAGGGGTTAAGACACCTCCCTTTCACGGAGGTAACATGGGTTCGAATCCCATACGGGTCATATTATGCGGTAGTGGTGGAATGGCAGACACGCTATCTTGAGGGGGTAGTGGGTGTATACCCGTGGAGGTTCGAGTCCTCTCTACCGCATACAAATAAAAAGTAAGAAACCCTTTGTTCGCAGAGGATTTCTTACTTTTTTTTATAAGATTAGAAGTGAAATTCAGTGACGTCAGGTCATCTCTTAAAAGCCCCAGCATACTGGGGATAGAGCTGTCTTATGCAGTCTGGGCAGATATCATGAGTGAATTGCAAAGAAAGCTGATGCTTTAAGAAATGTTCAATGGTGATCCATTCATCCTTGGGATTACGAATACATTTACAGGAAGCACAGATTGGGATTAGCTCAAAAGATGATGGTAAGGTTGAACGGAGGTTTATGATCTCCGGATGAAGAGGTTCTTCTTTATAGGGGCCCACATCATATAGTGAAATTATAAAAGTGGCTTCTGGGTGCGGATCTGAGAGAAATGGGTAGATCTCCAAACGGAAGATTCGTTTCCCTTTATTAGCGGTTTGTATGGAGAATTCGGAAGTATAAACCTGATGCTCTCTGCGGAGTATATATTTCACTGATTCATAAAGCTTGGCCCATTGATCGGGATCGACAATCACATCTTGCATGAGCTCTGAGTAATACGCGCCAATCCATTTCTTATTAGTAGAAAGACCATATTCATGACTAAAGGTCTTCCACCTACTGTTGGTGAACTGGATAATCCCATGACTGTTGATTACCACCGCATTGTGCGGTAAAGCTTCAAGTGAATGGATAATGGAAGATGATAAGCATTTTGACAAAAGTCACCGCTCCCTCCTAGAGATCATTCAGGATGATAAGTTAACAAAGGGGGCCAGACGGTATTCTAACAGATACTTGTCACCTGAGTCGCCTCTTATCGTCACTCCAGCCATATGATATAATCGGATAATACATAACAATACTAATTATATACTTATTTACGTTATTTTGCAATAGAAGATTACGTAAATAAGTAATTTATTTTTAGATGGAGGGCGATTCACCGATGCAGACCATATACGAACGTATAGAATACCTGATTAAGCAGAAAGGTTTGACCAAAAAATCATTCTGTGAGCAGTTAAATATCAGCACAGGTAATATGGGAGATTGGAAGCGGGGGAAGACTACTCCAGGAACACATAAGCTGATTGAGATCGGTGATTTTTTTCATGTTAGTCTGGACTGGCTCATTCTCGGCAAAGATACACCGGATACTGTACGAGAGAGCGGCGTAGACTATGATTTGAGTGATGTTCAGCTATCGGAAAGCCGAGTAGATGAATTACTTCCAGCAGAAAAGAATTTTATCAAGGAATATATAGCTTTTGCTGAATATCGTAAACAGAAAATGGTCGACGAAGAATCTTAAAATCTGCATCTTTACTTTTGAGAAAAGTACATTTATAATAATGAATGTTGACCTCAAACAAATTTATGTTCTATGTTTTACACACCGCGCGGTAGTGGTGGAATGGCAGACACGCTATCTTGAGGGGGTAGTGGGTGTATACCCGTGGAGGTTCGAGTCCTCTCTACCGCATACAGAATGAAGAAAGAGGCCTTGCGATGCAAGGCTTCTTTTTTTGTTCAATCCTCAATCACACAACCTACTTCTTTACAAGCGGCACGCATAGATTGGCTTCGAATCCTTCATCATCTGGACCGGACTTTTCCGTGTATTGGATGTAAAAGACTCCATCAGGGTTGAACTTATAACCGGAATCCGGCAGCCATTCATTATATATATAATTCCAGGTATGTTGAAAAGCCAACTGAGGGAATCCGTTAGCAGTAAATATAGCATAGGTAGACGCAGGAGGTTTCTTATGAACAAGGCCTTCAGGGATACAATCTAACTGCTCGACTTCAACACAAAGGAAAAAATCAATATCCCATGCGGTATGCTCCCACAGTCTAGGCACGGATGTACGGTTCTGAAATAGACCGAGATAACAACCGCTGCTTTGAACTTTTGTGGGTATAGTATCAAATTTTGTATCAATATCCAGCTCGCCAAAAACATATTCCCAAAGATTCGCGTATGGCTCCCCGGATGAGTTTACATTTGCCCAGCCAATAACATTTAGTTCGGGTATATCAAGCAGTTGAACAGTCACCGATTGTCCCTCCCAGCAAAAATATTTCAACAATATTATAAAATATTCCAAGAGATTAAAGGGTGCTGATATATAGCGATATTATGACGTTCTTTCTAGTTAAAAAGGATACTTTACCGCATAACAACAGGGGGCTGTGTGATGTGGTGAGTATCCTTTTTCTAATGAATTATTTTAAAAGCTTGGAGATATCGGATTCGATCTGCTGTGGAGTGGTCTTAGGAGCAAACCGTTTTAGAACACGGCCATCTTGGTCAACCAGAAACTTCGTAAAGTTCCATTTCACGCTTTTTGAGCCTAAGACACCAGGGGCTTCTTTGGATAAGTATTTGAATAATGGATGTGCTTCATCGCCTTTTACGTCAATCTTCTCGAACATAGGGAAGGTTACCCCATAATTAATCTCGCAGTATTCCGCAATTTCATCACTTTCGCCAGGCTCTTGTCCAGCAAATTGATTGCTTGGAAATCCTAAAACTTCGAACCCGCGGTCCTTGAATTTCTCGTACACTTCCTGAAGACCTTTATACTGGGGAGTAAATCCACATTTGCTGGCAGTATTCACAACCAGGAGTACTTTACCCTTGTACTTTGACAATGATTCCTCTTCACCCTTAAGAGTGTTGACCTCAAAATCATAAATACTCATGGATGACACCTCCATAGCTAATTTAAGTTTTTAACAATTTAATTGTACACTATTTATGGTCTGGAGCCAAATAAGAAAGTATTATGAATCATTCCTCATCATCGTTTCAAATCATACCTGTTGTTTAAAGTATAAAGTATGAGCATGACCAATACAGCTTGATGAAGGAGAAGATGACTCATGAAAGCATTATACACAGCAACTACAACAGTCCATGGCGGTCGTGAAGGCTCCATTGAATCCTCGGATGGCGTGTTAAAGCATAATCTAAGCATGCCTAAAGAGCTTGGAGGGCCGGGAGGTTCCGGTACCAATCCAGAGCAACTATTCTCGGCTGGTTATGGAGCGTGTTACGAGAGTGCACTAGCGAATATCGCCCGTAAAGAGGGCGTGAAACTCCATGACGTGGAGGTCACTTGTAATGTGTCCATTGGGAAGGATGACAGCGATGGAGGCTTTAGACTTGCTGTGAGAATGGATGTGAAGCTGCCAGGGATTGAACACGACAAAGCAGAGGAACTGGCGAAGAAGGCTCACGAATTCTGTCCTTACTCCAAAGCAACCAGAGGTAATATCGAGGTTGAATTAAAGATTGTTGATTAAATGTATCTGTATATATTTTATGGAAATAATGGCTAAATAGAGACGTAAATCATAAAAGAGTAATAAATAGCTGCCGTGTTAGGCGTCTTTGGTTGACATCACCCTTAAAATTCTTTAATATGTCTAAGTATCTGAGAATGTGCCTGCGTGTGCAATTTACAACCAAAAATTTAAATAATGGGTGATGAAGATGTCTTACAGACCGAATATTACGAATGTGACCAAAGCCAGCAGCAACGATAAGGAAGGATTGTACGAGTTCATTATCAAGCTTGCTGATGGAACGGAGTGCCGCGCGTTTTATCATCGGTTTCCGGAATGGAAAATGACGAACATCAGCCGCCTGCTTAAAACTCCATGTCCAATTTGCCGCAAAGATTTCATCTGCAAATGCATGGAGGCATTCACTGCTGATTTCGAAGGGCAAATGATCGGGGATCAATGGATTGAAAAAGCAATCGCAGAATAATTAAAGAACGGCACTTGATGGCGCGGGAGGTTATCCCGCGTTTTTGTTTACCCAAAAAAGCAGAAATTTACGCCTTTAAGACAGAGGGGGAGCCATGAACGAGGAACTGAACCTTATGAAAGGTAAGTCCATTGTGTTGATAGACGGAGTGTGTCATCTTTGCCAGGGGGTAGTTCGTTTCATTATCCCGCGTGACCCCGAGGCTAAATTTCTATTCGCACCTTTACAGAATGAGATTGCGGCAAAGCTAATGAAAGAGTCCGGACTTCAGCCTGGACAATTAAACACGGTGATTTTACTGGAGAACGGAGTGTATTATACAGAGTCGGCTGCTGTGCTAAGAATTGCCCGTAAATTGAGATTTCCTTGGCCTGCCGCATACGTGTTCATCTTAGTACCACGCCCATTGCGCAATGCTCTTTATCGGTATGTAGCTAAGAACCGCTATCGTTGGTTCGGACGTGATGAGCAGTGTATGCTCCCTACCCCAGAGATCAAACGGAGATTTTTGTAAACCATAATCTGGGAGAATGTTATAATGAAACTATAAATGGGTACAGTTTTTTCATATTATCACTAGGGGTGAACGAATAGTGAAACGGAAAGGGCTTCTGCTTTTTATAGTCATGTTGTTATCTTTAAGTATGATCGGTACGGCCTCAGCTGCCCCCAAGCTTCGCATTATGGTGAACAATTCAAGTGTGGATGTTGGTGTGCAAATCGTGTCGGGGAAGACGCTGGTTCCGCTGAAGGCTTTTGAAAGATTCAAGAATACTTCTATTCAATGGGATGCCAATACCAAGCAAGCTACGATTGCTAGAGATTCTATGAAGATTAAGCTTACGGTTGGCTCACGGACGGCTTGGAAGAACTCGGAGGCTGTACAACTGGATGTATCGGCCAAAATAGTGGATGGAAGAGTAGCGGTACCCCTGCGGTTTATTGCGGAGGCTCTTGGAGCGAGAGTAACAGTAGATGCTGCTTCGAATACAGTCTGGGTTCAGGAACGGGCCAATGCTAAACTTGTGCAGAATTATAATAGTAATGACTTAGTTGTTTCCCGCATAGCTGCTCTGCAATTCCCGGTTGAAGAAAGAGAACCCTCCAAATTGACGGGTGATAATGAAGCATTGTCTATGACGTATTATTTTCCTGAAGGCAGATCTGATGGTTATTTTATATTGTATGGACATTTCGTAAAGTATTATGAGATCAAGGATAATATTGTAAAAGTAGTTTGGGAAGCTGATCTGGATATGTCCAAGGAGGCTACAAATAAAGATTTTACCGCGATATTCGGTTACCCAGTTGCGAAGGAATATGGTAAAGCACCTGTTCTAGCTCCATCCTATGCCTCTTTTTATACGAGTGTTTGGGGAAGTCAGATTATTTATGGAATGGTTAATGCGGATGGAACTACTAAAGTTTCAGGACAGTCTCTGTACTGGGGGAATAATGAACCTTTTGTCGTAGCTATTCCCGGAGAGACTAAGCTTTAAGCAATATATAAGTCATATAAATATGGAGATGAATGATGAACAAGGGGAAGCCTAAAGGTTTTATGCGTTTTGATTGGCCTTATCATTTTGTAACTATGCCGCTAGCGCTGATTATATTTGTATGGTCGGGAATTTATGTCGTTCAGGTGTTACGTGATGATGGTGCTCTAACAGTGCCCTTGCTATTATTTGGTTTATCTCTATGCTTATTATTTGCGATTACTCGAATTCGAATTTATGCCACAAAAAATCAGGATCGAGTAGTGAGGGTAGAGGAGCAGTTCCGGTATTTCCGATTGACAGGTGAAGTATTAAATTCAGAGCTTGAATTAGCTCAGATTATTGCGCTTCGGTATGCAGGAGATGAAGAGTTTCCGGCACTATGTCAGCGGGCGGTGAAGGAAAAGCTTAGTCCTGCCGATATCCGGTCTGCCATCAAGAATTGGCGTGAAGATACGATGAGAGTCTAAAAACCACTTGATGTGCGAAAAAACTTATTGCTGCCTTCTTATATATATGCTACTATAGCTGTAAATTAAAGGGATAGTAACGGAAGCACCGTTCAATGTACCGTATCCACGGTTATTGTCGGTGCTTTTTTGCTGTCTTTTTTTTGACAATATTTATAAATTTCTTGCGAAAGGAGAGAGGTTTTATGGCGGCAAGGATTGTACTCGCAGTGCGTGAAAGCCAATATATCGAACCATTGCTACACTATCTTCATCATAGTGAGTATGGAGAAATGCTGCGAATCACGGCTTTTAGTCGGCTGGATGCTTTTATCGATTTTATGAGGGGAGAGGATATGCCGGATGCTGTTGTAGGTGACGTTACTTTTATCGAGGCTTGGCTTGTGGAGGGAAGAACTAAGGTGCCTTGGGCAGTTTTGAGTGAGGAGGGAGCTTATCTTAGCAGGAGTTCTAAAAGCCTGGCTGGAGGCATCATGATTGCGAAATATCAGGCACTGCCTTCTCTGCTGGGAGCATTTATTCAACTATGTGAAGTGAAACGAGCTAGAGGTTCCTCTGTATTAGATGAAACGCTGCTGCTCGGTATCGTCTCCTCAAGCGGGAACACGGGCAAAACCACAGTAGCTATGAATATGGCTAAGCAGCTAGGTGAATTGGGGCTTTCGGTCTTTTATTTGAATCTTGAAAGTGTGGACAGCAGTGGATTATTTTTACGGCCCCCTGCAGGAAATACGCCTGGACTAGAGCGGCTCCTTTATGAAATCAAAGCCAGCCGGGATAAGGGCGGAGCCGATACGATTGATTTGGGGCAATACGTGATTAGGTATGATCACCTTCGAAGTGCTGCTTTTAGGCCAATTATTAATGTAAAAGAAATGCTGCAGATGACTACGCAGGATACGCTAGATTTGTTGGCGCTGTTGGTTGCGGAAAGAAATTTTGACGTAGTTATAATAGATACCGGCAGTATTGAAGAAGAACGTGCCAAAGCTGTGTTACATAAATGCGGAATTCTATTGTGGGTAGTTAGAAATGACGAGGTAAGCATTCATAAGACCATGAGATGGCTATCCCATTGCAATGCTCCTAATTCTGGTATGCCCAGCCAAGTGATGGACAAAAGTAGATTTGCCGTGAATTTTGCCGCAGAGGGTTTAGAGGTGTGGACACCTCCGGAAGGAATTACCGTTGAAGGTGTACTTCCGTATATCCCATCTTGGACGCTGCAGCACCGTGAGGAGCTTTTTCTGAACTCACCACAATTCCAAAAGGAGATCTTACAGCTGTGCAAGCAGATTATAGAACCGTCGCTTCCGCAAGTATTCACTGGTAAGGGTTTACATGAATGAGGAAATGTTTAAGGCACTTCGCAGTGACATCCGGGCAGGATTAGATGTTACTTCTGCAGTTGGAAATCGTGAACTCACCCAATATATTGAAAGGACAATTTTGGACAGCGAAAATCTGCGTTATTTAACAGCACAGGAGAAACATGAGCTCGTGAAGAGATTGTTCGATTCTTTTCGAGGATTGGATGTACTCCAGCCCTTAGTGGATAATCCGGCGATCACTGAGATTATGATTAACAGCCATACTGAGATTTTTGTAGAAGAGGAGGGGCAGATTCGTCGTCTCCATTTGGAATTTGAGTCCAGCAGCAGGTTGGAGGATATTATCCAGACGGTTGTATCCGGTGTGAACCGGGTTGTAAATGATTCTTCTCCTATCGTTGACGCTCGGCTAAAAGACGGATCGCGTGTAAATATCGTGCTTCCGCCGGTAGCTCTGAAAGGCCCGGCGATGACCATTCGGAAATTTCCTGAAACACCGATGACGATGCAGGATTTAGTCCGTCGTGAAGCCTTAAGCTTGGAAGCTGCAGAGCTGCTGCAAATTTTAGTGGCTGCTAAATACAATATTTTTATTAGTGGCGGGACAGGCTCTGGAAAGACTACTTTTCTTAATGCATTATCTCAGTATATCCCCCCACAGGAGAGGGTCATTACGATAGAGGATTCCGCTGAACTGCAGATTGTAACCGTGCCGAACCTTGTTTCACTGGAGACTAGGAATGCTAACACGGAAGGTAGAGGGGAGATTTCCATCCGAGATTTGATTCGTTCTTCTCTGCGAATGCGCCCTAACCGGATTGTTGTGGGGGAGGTACGGGGAGCGGAATGTCTCGATATGCTGCAGGCTATGAACACCGGGCACGATGGAAGCTTGTCTTCCGGCCATAGTAACAGCGCACACGATATGGTCAGTCGACTGGAGACGATGGTGCTAAGTGCTGCGGAGCTTCCGGTAGCTGTTGTTCGCCAGCAAATTTCATCGGCAATTGATATCTTCGTACACTTATCACGTCTCCGTGATCGTTCCAGGCGGGTGATGGAGATCAGTGAGGTTGCGGGGTTGAAAGACGGGGAAGTGATCTTGAATCCCTTATATGAATTTCAAGAAGCTGGTGAACGAGAGGGAAGGGTGCAAGGGGGGTTGCTTCCCTGTGGTAACCCATTGTTGCATACAACGAAGCTTAGGATGGCTGGTGTAAACTCCTATCCATTGGCTCAATAGAGATTCAAAATTCCAGAAGGGGGGAGGTCATGCTTAAGTTTAAATTTGTTGCTGCAAAGCCTGTAGAAGCGGATCCTGACGGTCCTTCGTTATTACCAGATTATAAGGTATACGAATTGACCTTGCTGCAGAGGATTCTGACCCTTACTGCAGGTGGACTGCTGATGTATGGAATTGGATATCTTTTTTATCATCATTGGCTGCTGTCGTTGCTGCTTATGCCTGGCGGAGCTTATGCCCCGCATATGCTGCGTAACTATCTACTGAAAAGACGTCGAAATGCACTGAATTTACAATTTAAGCAGACGTTATTTTCGCTGTCTTCCTCCATTTCAGCTGGGCGTTCGGTGGAGAATGCATTCCGAGAGGCGGTTCAGGATTTACGTATGCTCGACCCGGAGGGAAGCAGTGATATGATCTCCGAGTTAAACATTATCTGTGCACGCATGGAATATCGACAGCCTGTGGAAGAAGCACTGCGGAACTTTAGTGAAAGAGCGGGAATGGAGGACATCGAGCGATTCGCGGATGTGTTCTCGGTCTGTAAGCGTACTGGTGGTGATCTTGTAGAAGTGGTGCGCCGTACATCAACGATTATCGGTGAGAAGCTGGATATTCAGCAGGATATTGCTGTAAGTATTGCTCAGAAGAAATTTGAGGCTAAGGCACTGCTGATATCTCCGCTGATCATGGTGATGTTTATGAGTTTGACGGCTGGAGAATATATGCAACCTATGTATACAGGAGCTGGTATAGCCATATCGACATTAGCGCTAGTTGCTTTATTCCTATGTTATCTCTGGACTACTAAAATAATGGACATTCCACTGTGAAGGGGGTGAAATCATGCGCTGGCTATGTGCGGTGGTTACTGTTATTTTGCTGATAGTCTGGGTTCTACTGCGAATTCAATGCGGCAACAGATATGTCGCGTTACGCAGTCTTCCTATGGAAGGATTACGGCTTCGGAAGTTAGGCGAACCGTTATTACTGCTTATTGAGAAGAGTGGTATCGCCAGTCGGTTTCCCTCACTGTTGTTCAGAATTCAGCGTTCTCTACAGCGCAGTTATGGGATGCGTTATAGCGCAGAGCGGACCCTGCTGTTCATGGGTGAGATGCTAAGTTACAGCTGGCTGTTGCTTGTAGGTGGAAGCTTGATTACAGCATTTAGTGGCGAACAGGCAGGTATGATATTGGGTGTGTTTTTGGCAATTGCTCTACCAACCGCTATGGTCAGTGATCTGCACAAAAAGGTGAGAGTTAGGGAGCAGAATATTATGCTCGAATTGCCAGAGCTGCTGAACAGTATTGTGTTGTTGGTTGGCGCAGGAGAGACCGTGCAACGAGCTATTATTCGCTGTGTGGAAAGCCACCGGGGGGATACGAATCATCCTCTGTATAAGGAGCTAATGACTATGAATAGTGAATGGGAGGGCGGATATTCTTTCCAGCAGGCGTTTGAAAATTTCAGCAAGAGATGCGCTGTGCAGGAGGTATCGGTATTCACAACGACAGTTTTGCTGAATTATCGCAGAGGTGGAGCGGATTTTGTGCTATCGCTACGTGATCTGTCGCGGATGTTGTGGGATAAACGAAAGGCTCTTAGCCGGACACGCGGAGAGCAAGCATCCTCTAAATTAGTTTTTCCGATGGTAGTTATCTTTTTAATAGTAATTGTACTGGTGGGAACGCCAGCATTTTTGATGTTAAAAATGTAGGAGGCTGAAGCTGATGGTATCAACAATGTTGGACAGTATGAAGAACTTTTGGGAAGACGAGGAAGGTTTAGGAACTTTGGAGATGATTTTGATTATTGCTGTCTTGATTGCAGTTGTTCTTTTGTTTAAGGACAAAATTCAAGAGGTAGTAGAAGCCTTAATTAAAACGGCGGGTGAAAAGAGTCAGGAAGTATTCGATTGAACAAGTTTAAGGGTGATCAAGGCAGTTTTACTATTGAAGCGTCACTTCTGTTGCCGATCGTCATGTTTATTACGATGCTTCTTTTGTTTTTTTGCTTGTATAGCTATCAGAAGTCCATGCTGTTGCAAGTGGCCTCAGGAGCTACTGAGCGGGCGGCTTACAACTGGGACAACAGTCACAAGGAGGTCTCTGGTTCTTACATGGCTGGTGAGTATGACTCCCTTTATTGGAGAATTGGGGATGATGCCTTGTTAGCCTCATTATTTGTTGGAGAAGCTGGCAGTGCTGGCGTGACAATAGAGTTGCCCGGTGAAGTATCAGAGAAGAGTGAATTGCCAGTGCTTAAACTGGGCCAATCGTCTACTATGATTCCGGACAATATGCCAGGAACTATGCGTTATGCTCACAGCCTTACAGGACGGAGAGTAAAGGCCGAGTTAAATCGTCTACTGAGCTTGCCTGTGCTTGATAGCGTTCTATCGGATGAGGCTAACCCAACTGTTGAAGCCCAGTCTATCATTGTCGAGCCTGTTGAGTTTATTCGTACGGTCGACTTGATGCGTTATTTTGGAGCTAAATTTAAAGGGGGTTCTGAGGGTAGTGGATCTGCAGTTTACATGGATAAGAAGGATGCTTCTGCTATGCTGACCAAGCTTCAGGATAAGTAAAATCTCTGTTCAAGGGAGGGGGTTTTAATGAAAAGTATAATTACGGGTTGTCCTGCTAAGGGCAAAACAGAAGGCTCAGTTACAATTTTTCTAATCATGGTGCTGGCTTTCGTCTTTCTATTTACTGCTGTGCTGATTGATTATGCGCGAATCGCTGCGTTCAACGTTCAGGAGGAACGATTAGCGAGAGCTAGTATCCGCTCTGTTATGTCTTCATATCATGTTGAATTGCGTGAGAGATACGGTTTATTTGCATTCGGTGATAGTGATGGTGATATGCTGCTGTCCAAAGTGCTCAATGAAAATTTGCATAAAAGTGGGCGGGGGGATACGTTCAATCTCTTACCCTTTGCACTGGAATCCTCCTCTATGGAATGGAGCCGGCCGCTGGGAAGTTATGATGTTTTTCGTCATCAAATACTGGAAGAGATGAAATATAAGGCTCCGGTTGATTTCGCCTTGGAGCTGGCAGGTAAATTCAAGCCGCTGTCGGGCGTAATGGCAGAGGCCTCAAGAGCTACTGAATTACTTAGTAAGCTGCAACCTTTATATGATGAACGTGAAGAGAATTTGGATCTAATGTTAGAGCGGAGAAGCCAAGCGGCGGAGAGTGGAAGAAGAGTACTGCTATGGATTATGAATCCGCCCGGAGATTCTATCTCGGCCCATTCGCTCGGAAGCATGCAAGCAGCCGCGGATATACCAGCACAGTATAGTGACTATCTTGGGAAATATTACGAAGATCTATATCGTGATAGTAAAAAGCCTGCAAAGTACACTTATCAGTTGGCACTTTATCAGAGCCGAACTTCAGAGATGTTGTCGCGGCTCCCATCCTTATTAACAACCTTTCATGAAGAACATGGACAATCAATGGAGGAAGCGAAGGATGCGTTAGACAAAGCGCAGCAATTGAATGACGAGATGAGAGATGTTTTGGCAGCTTCCCGAATAAGTGGCGTAAATCTGGCAGACGATCCTGCTAAGGACTGGGATATTCCGGGAAACTCGGGGGAAATAAGCGCTGAGCCACTTAAAAAGCTGCATGAACAGGAAGATGCCTTGATCCTCTCTTCGGCTGACATTAGTAGTATGGAGAATGGTTTATTTATGCAGCAAAGTGCGTACGAGTCCATTGAACCGACGGTAACAGGATTATCAGGAGTGTTGCATGAAGCTTTGGGAGTCAACGGCGATTCCTACCAAATGATTTCCTCTGTTCTAGGGGCTTCGCATGTAGTAGACAACTATTATAAAAAATACTGTAAGAAGGGAAGTGTTATAGCTAGTGATTTGGCTTTTCTTGAAGAGCATCGCAGCTCGGATAAAGCACGTAAGCAAGTAGAGTGGGAAGCCAAATCCAAGCTGGGCGAGGTTAGAGCACTGCTGGACAAAATTAGAATGCTAGGTAGCGCAGCGGCAGCTTCGATGGAACGTTATCAAATCCTTCATCAATTTTATGAGGACAATGTTTCATTTAATAACGGATTGGAGTCTCAATCCTCTGATAAATCTGAAGTATCCTCAGATCCCTATGCTGCTGGAAGCTCGGCGATGAAGGATATTGACGGGATTTATGCAGCAATGAGTGGCATTATGGGGGGCGCTAGAGACAGGCTTTTTCAAACGGAGTATTCCGCGCTTTATTTTCAGCATTTTGATGTTTCAAAGTTAGCTAGTCTGGCACTGAATTCTCTGGAAGACACTAGTGAGCTCACAGATCAGCTTGATCCTCGCGCTCAGGAGCTGGAATACATTTTATACGGATTTCATAATCCCGCAGGGAATGTGGCCGCAGCCTATGCCGAAATATTCGCGATGAGGTTGTCCATTCGCACAATGGAAGGATTTATAGAGAAGGCAACCTTGGGAAATCCACTGGCTGTTCTAGCGGCGGCACTGTTGTATGGAATCCAGCATGCCATTCAGGATATGTTGCAGCTTTGTGAGAAGGATGCGATTCCTTTATCCAAATATATGCCGGCGCAGCTGACTTACCGTGATCATCTGCGACTGTTCATGATAATGCATGGAGGCGGGGAAGTGCAGCTATCGCGGATGCTGGCTCTAATTCAACTGAACACAGGAATAAATCCAGCGGAAAGAAACACCTATGTATCATCGGACATTAAGCTCCAAATGCAGTTATGGTTTCTGCCAGGTGTAGTTAAAATGTTGAATTACACTGCTGGTTTTCCGGGAGAGGTACAAGGGAATAAGTATCTGAGGGCAGTAAAAGCTGATTATTCTTATTAGCGGGAGGTTGGTAAGGAGATGGTGGATGGGTATGGAATCAGAGGGGAGGACAAGGAAGAAGGTAGCATGGTAGTAGAAGCGGCGATGGTTCTTCCGTTCTTCCTGCTATTCGTCCTGTTCCTGATTTCTATCGTACAGATGACCTTATATTCGACAGCTTTGCAAAGTACAGCATCAGACACTGTAAAGTCTATTTCAACTCATATGTATCCTACGGCTTTGGCGGTGCAGAAATGGGGAATATCCAGCGAAGTAAGTGATGATTCAGGAGGGGATGACAGTGATCATTCTGCTGGCCTGAATTGGACTATTCCTCGCTTGTCACTTACTGATTGGGGCGATAGTTATGCTGAGTCTTTACCCAAGCCGTTAAATGAGTGGGTTATGTCGGCTTTAGAAAGTGGTGAGGGAC
This sequence comes from Paenibacillus sp. FSL P2-0121, assembly GCF_037975345.1. NCBI lineage: Bacteria > Bacillati > Bacillota > Bacilli > Caryophanales > Paenibacillaceae > Paenibacillus > Paenibacillus sp. FSL P2-0121. The sequence continues at coordinate 1,413,669 of NZ_CP150245.1, forward strand.
CGTTGCAGAAGCTTCAGGCAGAGACTAGTGAAAGTGTACTTGATCTTGCGATCAAACCTTTATTGAAACCATACCTGACATCAGATTTACTGGATTATGAGCGAATTCATGTATCTAATGTTATGGTGCCGGAGCTAAAAGAGGGTACTCGTCCCTACCTTGGGCTAGTGGTTAGTTATAAGCTGCCGATGAAGGTCCCCTTTCTAAACCAAAGTATTGTTTTAGAAGCAAGTGCTGTTGAACGCCTCTGGATCGGGGATACGGGAGAAGGCACAGCCAAGGAGGGGAACGGTACTGGCCAACCAGAAGAATTCATTGAAATCTTAGAAAAGCCGAACCCGGCTGTAGCGAATAAGCAAGGCAAGGTTCGTGCCAGAATACCGCCAAATGCTTCTGCCAGCTTGTCAGTCTTTTATAAGAGCGGGGGCAGTACTGCCAAATATTTAGGCTGGAAACAAGCGGATGCAGATGGATATATCGAGTGGGAATGGAAAATTGGTGTAAATACCACACCGGGCTCGTGGCCGTTTGTTATACAACTGGATGACGGTAGATCTGTTGAGGTTATGTTTACAGTAGTGAAATGAAAGGGTGGAAAAAGGAGTGTAATGAATGGCAGAGTGGGCATTTTGGGGATGTCTACCGTTTTTAGCAGCGGCACTTATTACAGATTTAAAGTCGATGAGAATACCAAACTGGATCACCTTGTCAGGCTTGCTCACCGGTCTGCTTGCACAAGGGGTGATCAATAGCTGGCATGGACTGCTGAGGGCTTTCGGGGGAGCTGCTGTAGGATTTACAGTCCTTCTGATCATGCATTTAATAGGGGCGGTTGGCGCGGGGGATGTTAAGCTTTTTGCTGGAATCGGCGCGTGGACAGGGATGTTGTTTACGCTGCAAGTCGTCATGTACTCCGTACTATTTGGAGCTTTAATAGGCTGGTTAATTGTTTTAAAGAGACGGGAGGCGGTCAGTCGTTCGCGTAAGATCATCAGCAGAATTTCTGGATTTATTTTATGGAAGAGCCCGTTTCTATTAAAAAATAACGATAGTGAACTGTTGAAATTCCCTTTCATGCTGGCTGTTATCCCTGGTTCCATATGCGCTTATCTATACTTTTAGTTCGGGAGGTGATGTTTGTTGTTCGGATTAACCCGTGATTTTATGCAACAGGATGGTATATATATGATCCTTGGTGAACCCGAAGGAATACCTGAGGAGAAGCTTAATTTGATTCAGGCGCGCATGCTGATGAACACCGACATTCCTCATCATTTGAGGCTATTACTTAGAGAAATAGATATGAAGGTTACTATGGAATACGCTGTTTTACGCAAAAAAATGCTTAGTCATCTACTCAAAGGAGAGAAGCTAAGTATGAGCTCATTTTTCGGGTTATTGCTGCAAATTGCCCAAGGCATGGAAGATGGCAGGTTATATATGCTGCGGGCGGAACAGTATGCTTTGCATGCAGATTACATTTTTATTGAAGGGTCGTTACAGAGCGGTAAAGTATACCTGACCTACATACCCATTCAGGAGAATAAGTCTGGTTCAAAGCTTGGAGAGTCACTCAAGTCACTAATCATGGTGTTAATGGCATCTATCACAGAGCTAACTGGCAGTGGTGTGCAAAGACTATTGCAATATTGCAGTGAAGAGGGATTTACTCCAGCTGGCTTAAAGATTCTTTTATCAGAGTTGCTGACAGAAAGAGAGCCCGTTACACCTGAAAGACAGCTTCATGAAGGCGTAAAAGAATATCTAGTGAAAGAGGCAGCAGCTCCACCATTAAGAAAAATATATGAGCATCGCGAAGATAAGGGATTGGAGCAGCCGACTGCTACTCCTTGGATCAGCAGCTATCCTAATCTTAAGATAAAAGAGGAGGAGAGCGTGTCTCTAAGCTTGGAGGATGAGCAGGTAACGAATCCGCAAGCCTCAAGCTCAAGAACCTATATAGTGCTAGGGTGTCTATTAGGCGATGCACTCCTGTGGAAGTTTCTATATTTGGATAGTCCAAAGCCGTTATGGCTTGCCGTCTGTGGAGTTGTGACGATTGTATTGGCTGTTTTAAGCTGGATGGTTTGGAGCGGAAGGCTAAAGGTTGGTAAAGAAGATGAGGATTGTCTGAGTGAGGATTCTGAAGATACTAACTGTAATCCGAGTCGGAAAGAATTGGAGTGGAATTTTGGCAGGAACCCTGTGGCTTCTACACGTCCTCCAGCAACAATCCCAAAGGTAACTCCGCAATTCTCAGATTCAGCAGCTAACGTTCCGGTAACCCGTCATGAATCACTAACAGAGGAACATTGTTCTATTAAAGCACCAGAAGCCATAGCACCAACAACTTTATTATCACAGGAGAAACCGCCTAAGCAAGGACGACAAATCGAAAAGCTGGATCGGAGTATTCCTTATCTCCAAAGAAGCGGTGAGGAGGGTGAAGAGGCGGAAATGATCGAGTTAAATCGAACTAGCTTCATTATCGGCCGATCGGCAGAGGTGGCTCAATATGTGGAAAGATCAGAAGGAGCCTCTAGAGTACACGCTGAAATATCTAGAAGCACCAGCGGATATATTCTGAAGGATCTTGACTCCAGAAATGGAACGCTTTTTCAAGGTGAAGCCATGGTCCCGTATAAAGAGTATCCACTAACAGAGGGGACCACATTTAAAATTATAAAAGGAAGCTACACATTTCATACAGCATGAAGGTGAGTTTTAACGATGAATGTGGCTCTACAATTTTTGTTTTTTCAAATCTTCTAAAGCGACTTGAAGTGTAGGGAAGGTAAAGTCAAAGCCATGATTTAATGCCGCTGCGGGCAGGACGCGCTGACCTTTGAGTAGGATTTCGGATAATCCCCCGACTGCTGTTTTTAACAGGAAGGCTGGCAAAGGGAACCAGTGCGGCCGTTTGTAGACTTTGCCAATCGTTCTGCCGAACTCTTCGTTCGTTACCGGATGTGGAGCAGTCGCATTAACAGGTCCGTTAATCGTTGGATTTTGCGTACAGAAATCAATTAGACGCACAATATCCGTCAGATGGATCCAAGAGAGCCACTGCTTTCCAGAGCCAATGTTGCCGCCAAAACCTAATAAATAAGGCAGCTTCATTTTGGGGAATGCTCCGCTCTCATTGCCGAGCACAACTCCGGTACGCAGCTTGACCACGCGGATATCATGGTAGGTTTCATCTGAAGCCTCTTCCCATGTCTTAACTACTTCTGAAGGGAAATCCATGACCTGGGCTGGTGAGGATTCACTAAAAGTATCCTCTAAAGAGGTACCGTAAATCGCCACGGCGGAAGCCTGAATGATTACGGAAGGTTTTTGCTTCATTTGATCTACTAACTTAGCTGCTGCGGAAACGGTTGCAAGTCGGGACTGCATAATCGCCTTTTTGCCACTTGGACTCCAGCGCTGGCTAAGGGAAGCTCCGGCGAGATTAATTAGGGCAGCTGCATTTTCCACTGGAGCGGGATTAGAACTTAGACTGTCCCAGGTGTGGTAACTCAGCTTAGGATGAATTGTTGTTGCGTCTTTTGGTAAATTCCGACCTACAATAGCAACTTCATTACCTGCTTGCAGCCAGTATTTTGCTAGTTCGCTACCTATAAAACCGGTGCCGCCACATATCACATATTTCAAAGGAGGGCCTCCGTTCTAAATCGTACAATTCATTAAAAATTACTTAAACAAATGCTGGTAAGCAGAGTAATCGATTTTATTCTTTTCGAGAAAATTGATAAGAAAACGGTTATCGCGCCGCGGTGTGGCAACTATGTAACCTTTAATGCAGTGATCGCGAGTAACTTCTTTTGCATTGCTCTCGACGGCGATTTTTCCGATCTCGGCAGCAATAGAATGCTTCGCAATATCACGAAATGGACCAGGTACAGGCTGAACAAGCTGGTCCAAAAAGGCTTTTGTTTCGTCACTCCAGAGCGGGCGGCTACGTTCCACCCAGTAATTTTGCCAGTCTAGCTTTGACTTTCCATCAGCTTTGGGCAGGACCTTTAGGAATTTGCGGAACATAAAAAAACCGCCGATACACATGGAACCAAGCAGCATAAATGTCCAGAAAGCGATAGAGTTCATAAACCAATTGCTCGGTGTGGATAATAAACCAAGTCCTGATTGGATAAACATGCATACACCACCTTTTGGCAATGAGGATTCTCACACGAATTATTCTCATATTAAAGTATAGCTTATTTCCAAAGTTTTGCGAAGCAGAACCCGGCATATTGGCCTCGTCTAGATTTATTTTTCCGATCACGGTAGAATAGGGGTTAATTCGTGAAGGAAAGAGGGAAGAAGTATGCTGAAAATAGGTTCACATGTGTCTTGCTCGGACAAGGGTCTTTTGACCGCAGCAAATGAAGCAAATGAGTATGGTTCCAGCTCGTTTATGATATATACAGGAGCGCCGCAGAATACGCGCCGCAAGCCGATTGATGCCATGTATCCCAACGAAGGGAAGCAAGTTATGAAAGAGAATGGTGTAGAGGAGATTGTTGTCCATGCACCTTACATTATTAATCTCGCTTCCTATAAAGAGAATACGTACCAACTGGCTGTTGATTTTCTGCAAGAGGAAATACGCCGTACCCATGCACTTGAGGTCAAGCATATTGTATTACATCCTGGTGCGTTCACTGATAAAGATGCTGAATATGGTATTCAGCGGATTGCAGATGGCCTGAATGAGGTGCTTGGAGGCACGAATGAAACGGAAGTGCATATCGCTCTAGAAACTATGGCTGGTAAGGGAACAGAGATCGGCCGCAGTTTTGAAGAAATCGCTTCTATTATTGCTAAGGTCGAACATAACGAACGTCTATCGGTCTGTCTTGATACTTGCCACATTCATGATGCTGGTTATGATATCGTTAATGATTTGGACGGTGTTCTCAACAAATTTGATGAGACTATCGGGTTGAATCGTCTTGGTGTAATCCACATTAATGACAGTAAAAATCCATGTGGCGCTCGCAAAGACCGTCACACGCCAATTGGCTCGGGTTGGATTGGGTTTGATACGATTAACAAAATCGTACACCATGAAAAGCTGGAAGGTCTGCCTTTCATTCTGGAGACCCCATGGATTGGTAAAGATGCTAAGACACAACGTCCGATGTATGAGGTGGAGATCGCTTTGCTGCGAGGTAACGTAGCTGAACGCTTTGGACCGGAATTCGTGCAGGATGTTGAAACATTACGTGAATTTTTTGCCAAGCAGGAGATTGATTCCCGTCAATATGTACTTAATGTCTGGGAGCTGCTGAAGAACGATGCCAAAGCTAAAAAAGCTGATCCACGGGAACCACTGGAGCGTCTATACGATGAAGTTGTCGCTGCCCAGCTGTTCCCGCAACTAAGCGAGGAAGCTATTAATCATCGTTTAATTGCTTGGTTAGCAGGCAATTAAGTGCTCGTGAACGCTTAAGCTATACTTCAGATTGCGTATGTAGATGAGAGGATGGGAAGAGGGTCATGGAATTACACGTAAAAAGAAACAATTCGTCAGGTGTCGAGCATTATTCCAACCGGGCACGTATGCTCATTTCCTGTCCTGACGGACCGGGAATTGTGGCGGCTGTATCACACTTTCTGTATCAGCATGGCGCAAATATTGTGCAGTCGGATCAGTATACGATGGATCCAGATGGTGGAATGTTCTTTATGAGAGTCGAGTTTGACCTACCTGAATTAGGCGATCGTCTGGAAGAGATTCGCTCTCAATTTGGCGGAGTGGCGGAGCGTTTTAAGATGGACTGGAAGATTTTTAATGTTCGTCATAAGAAGAAACTTGCCATATTCGTCTCTAAAGAAGACCATTGTCTTGTTGAACTGCTCTGGCAGTGGCAAGCGGGCGATCTCGATGCCGATATTGCCCTCGTCGTTAGTAACCATTTGGATATGAAATCTTATGTCGAGTCGTTTGGCATTCCATTTCATCATATTCCAGTCACTGCGGATACTAAGGCTGAAGCAGAAAAACGCCAGTTAGAGGTCATCGGAGACGATATCGATGTGATTATATTGGCACGGTATATGCAGATTATCTCGCCGTCCTTTATTGAGCATTATCGCCATCAGATTATTAATATTCACCACTCTTTCCTGCCTGCCTTTATTGGCGGCAATCCATACGCCCAAGCGTACCAACGTGGGGTGAAAATTATCGGGGCAACCGCTCACTATGTTACTGAAGAACTAGATGGTGGACCGATTATTGAACAGGATGTGCAGCGGGTAAGCCACAGTGATGATGTTATTGAGCTGAAACGGATTGGGCGTACCATTGAACGTGTTGTTCTGGCTCGTGCGGTGAAATGGCATATCGAGGACCGGATTCTCGTCCATCAGAACAAAACTGTAGTATTTAAATAAAGGTATTCTCCGGTGAAAGCAACGGTTATGCCCGAGGGCTTTCACCGGAACCCTTTAATTTAATAGTTCACTAAATCTCTATCAGGTAAAAAAGCATTTTACCAGCAGCTTGGCTATTTATGCCAAGGTGCTTTTTGTCGTTCTCAAAAATCATGTAGTTAAGGAGGTGGAAGGTTTGGCGTTACAGCGAGGACGTTTGTTAAAACGTAATTATTTTTTCGCAAGTCTCATTTTGATTACTGGATTCGGGGGATTGCTAGGTTATGATCTCTATTTCAAGCCCTACGTGCTTTCCCAAACCGTGGTCAAAGTTAAGGTGCGAGCTGGGGAATCTCTACCTAAAAATTATGAGCTGAAAGCAAGTGATTTGTATCTGGATTCTGTTCAGACCAAGGATATACCCTCTGGTGTAATTACGGAAATCGCACAAGTGGAGTACAAAATTACGAATGTGAATCTGACTAACGGTAGTATTTTGACAGCATCACTGGTGGATGTTAGTGATTTAGAGCCTTTGCAGGATGAAGGTATATTTCCTATTCCGAAGGAGGCTATTTATGCCATCAATGGTTCGTTGCGAAGCCGGGATAAGGTAGACATTTATCTTGTAGAAGGTGAGCGAGAGAAGCAGCGAGAGGCGCTTGATTCAAATACAGTTAAAAAAGAAAACGAGGAACAGGTGAAAAAACAAAGCTTGCTTAGCGATCCTGCTAAAGAGATCTTTTTATCTGGAGTTACCGTGAACTATGTGCGAACAGAAGACAATAATGATGTGCAGGATTCTGAGAAAGGCAACAACAATAACCGATTCACTTCTACTGGCAAGGTGGCGACACCAGAATTGAAGCTGAAGAAAAGTGAGGGTCAACGGCTAGGGCAATTTTTGGAGCAGGGCAAAAAACTGTGGATCGTACGGGTAGAGTAGGGGGAGATTGCCTTGAAAATATTTAGTCTCGGCATAGATCAGTTAACGATTAATGATATCAAAAACGCGGGATTTAATGTAATTACACAAAACGTGTATCCCGATCCGGCGCATACCGAAGGTCATATGTTAATGGTTACTAGTGACCAGGTATCTGTTCAAGCGCTTAGCGAGCTGCGATACAAATATCCAAGCTCTATGATCCTGTATTTATATCTGCAAAAGGGAATTCGCGGCTATCAAGCTGTGCATATGTTATGTGAAAGCTTAGGTCTATATTTTATTCCTCCTCGTTCTACCTCGTCAGCAGTGATAGAGAAGATTCGTTTTATCCTGGAAGAGGATGGCGAGGAACGGAGCAATTTGGTTGGCTTTTTTGGCTCAGGTCCAGGCATTGGCTGCACGAGTGTGGCGAAGCTGTTCGCAAGACGAATTGCTGCGGCAGGTCTACGTGTTCTTGTACTTGGTTTGGATTTATATGACCCCGGGTATGACCGCAAAGCGACGATAAGTCTAGACAAACTGCGCCCCAAGCTTACAGGGAAGATGATTCATGATGAAGATTTCGAGCAATTGATTAGGCAGGATGGCTATTTGTATCTACCGGGGAATTACGACTACTTGAGTGTCCAGGATTATCTGGAGGAAGAGATCGAATATTTCTTGGCTAGAGCTGGAGCAAATGCGGATGTGGTTATTGCTGATTTCGGTTCAATTCCCGAGAGTGCTGCGTGGTATGTCGGTATGCAAAAGTCGTCGTTACGCATGATTGTCACTCATCCTAAACATGAACACAGATTAGAACCTCTATTCGAGCTTGCGGGGCATATAGATCTGCGTCCGCATGATTTCCAGCTGATCATTAACCGCAGTAATGTGGAGGAAATATCTTCGTCCAAAAATATGGTCCTTAGATTTGGCACTGAAATCTTGCTGGAGCTACCGTATTACCAGCCCTTGCAGGAAAGCTTGCCTCTAGGCAAAAAAGAGCTACAGCATGTGGATGATAAGGTACATTCTCTATTGGTGTCGATGGGATTAGCGCCAGAGGCCAAAAAGAAAGGGATATTTCTATGATTGAAACTCTCGCGAGTCGTCCACTCTTTTCTCTAAAACAAAGCGTGCTGCGCACTAGCAAACCGGGCAAGGAAGATTTTTATGCTTTTTTACAAAAAATGAAAACCGAGATGAACGAAGGGTTAGAACGTGAGGATGACGCTTACTTCGAGCTAAATGCAAAGGCATTAATTGGCGATCCGCAGGCAGTTAGCTTTTTTATGAATGAGATTGAGAAGTACTTACGAAAAACACCTTTTACTGGAAAGGTTCCAGAAGCGTACCGAACGGCGGCAGAGGCCCTGTATCACGAGTGGAAGGGTTTTGGACCAGCGTATCGTTGGTTTACTGATCGTGCATACAGCGAGTCAACCGGATTACAAATGATTGGGAAGCAAATTTTTTATAACCATAAAGGTGAGTTTATAGCTTACCCGTATGAGATGCCTTCACTGGATCGGGTGGAGCAGCTGAAGCGTTCCTTGCTAAAAAGTGATCCCAATAAAAAGCTGAACAAGGATAATCCTTCGGTGGAGTTCAAAATGGATGATCCGCTTTGGCCAGGTAGATTTATTCGGCTTGCGATTTGGGTATCACCTAGGGTCTGGGAGGGTTTTACTACGATATCACTGCGGCGACAGGTTGTGGAATTTCTGGATTTGGAGGATCAAGCGGGTACGGAATGTATTCCTGCCGAGGCGGTTGAGTTCATTCGGGCGTTATCGTCCACGTTTCGCAATACCATTATTGCGGGTGCTGTAGGGTCAGGAAAAACAACCTTTGCCAATACGATCGTTGGTGAGCAACTGCTTGGCTCTTCCTCCTGCATGGGAGTAGTGATGATTGAGAAACATCCGGAATCCATTTTACCGTATCAAATTAAAGGGCATCGGATTATTCCAATTCAAGCTGCGAATGAGGAACTGATGGAGGTGGGAGTAGAGTCGCTGCGGCATGACCCAAATATTTTGTATATGACGGAGATGCGTTATAACGAGTGGGAATTTTATTTGTGGAGTGGGGAAAAAGGATACGACGGGATTACCGGAACCTTCCACACCGTGGATTCAGAGGACATTCCTTATCAAGGTGCGTTTGCTGTATCCACAAGAATTGGCGGGAGTCTAAAGGGGCATTTGATCTCTGCGCTGAAATCATGCGAGCTGGTGTTTATTTTGGAGAGTGTCCCAAACGGGAAGAAGCGGCTGGCGCGAATATCAGAAATCTTTTACGAAGAGGATAGAAATTCAGTGTTTGCTAATGATCTTATGCGCTGGGAGCCGGAGGAAATGTGTTGGTCTTATAATGACAAGCTGACGAAAAATCTGATGCTGAAAATGACTAAGAAAAATGCGGAGGCTACACAGATTGTCCAGAAAGAGCTGGGACGACTTGCTTCAACAAAACCAATGGATCAGCCGCTTAAAGAAAGCTTGAAATCTAAGATAGTACTTAATGAGTGAGGAGATACAGCTATGGATTTACTATTTTATATTTTTCGTTTTGTCCTTCATTTATGGATTGTGTGGGGACTGTGGTTACTCACCAAACTGCTCATCGAAAGGCATTTACGGCAGGTAGTCCAGAAATTCGATTTTCGAATTAAACATAAGATGAGTATTTTTGGCAAAAGAGTTAGCTCGGTTAAAAAAAGGCTGTGGCTCTACCGCCATCTGGACAAGCTTCTGTATTTCGTACACCGGAAGTATGAACCGGGTATTAGCGTTATGCGTTTTGTTATGCGTACAGCTATTTTATTTATTGCGGTTTTCTTATCAGGACTACTGACACTTAGTGAGCTTCCGGGGCGGTTGAGCTTTAACAATCCTTTTTTGGAGGGGATTACTTTTAATGAAGGACAGCCGATTCAGGGGGCGTGGAGATTTCCGCTTTTTATAGCTGTAATATCTGCGACGATTCCTTATTTTCGTATGAGATACATCTATGCACAGCGGAAGGTACATGGAAGCTACGATCTCCTCGATGTAGTCAAAATCTCCACCAAATTCACTCATTTGTCGGTAGAGTCGATTCTTGATCGTACAGCGGATTTTCTAACAGATAAAAATGTACTAAAGAGTCCTCTGAAGCTGCTTGGTGCCGCATTTTCTAATTACAGTAATGAGAAGGAGCTTGTTGAGGAGGCAGGGAGATTCTCCAGTGCGATTGGCACCACCTTCGCTTTAGAGTTTATATCAGATCTGCTCTATGCCGAGAAGGAGGGAACCCGTTATTTAAAAAGCTCGCTAATGCTGTTGAATCGTTCTATGGAGCAGCAGAGAGAGACGATTTTAACTGTAAAAGCAGGAAGCAGAGATGCGATCAGCCTTGGCTTATATGGGAATCTTCTGGTGCTGGTATCTACGGTTGGTACCTTTATGTATATGCTGAAGCCCGATATCTATTTTCAACTGCAGTTCGAAACTACGGTAGGTCTTTCCTTTTTGATGGTGATCGTCTCCGGCCTTTTTATCTCTTTTGTGATCAGTACTATTCTTGCCAGGCCCAAACTGGACTACCACTAAGGTGATGAACTATGGATAGATTATTACTACTAATTACAGTGATCGGGATCGTGTATGTCGCATTACTTGTGTTTGTGAGCAGCAGCAGTAAGCAGGAACGATATCTTGTCCGACTGGGCATCCGGTGGAATTCGCTGGGTGAACACGTGCAGAGTGATAGATTTCAGCAATTGTTGAATGAATGCGGTTTATCAATTTCGGCTCGAAAAGTTACGCTATTTCGTTATTCAGCGGCAATCATCTATTTATTTAGCCAAGTCGTCAGCGATTTCATCCGATCTGTTCCTTTTTCATTCTATGACCCTCTAATTGCTCTACTTATTCTCGTAATCAGCAGTCCGATGCGTTATCTTCCGCTTGGTTGGGTGTTGGCGTGGCTTCACCAAAAGACGAATATTCAAAAAGATGGCGAGTTGATCTCCTTCATTCGTCTCTATGAGAATAATCGCCTACGTAAGCGGGGATATGTGCAGTTTGGTGCTTTTTGTGGGAGTACAGCGGGACATTTTCAATATATACGTCAGGATTTGTATGAGCTGTCAGAACGGGCAGTAGATGAGGGTGTGGAGGGGGCGATTGAATGGTTTTGTGCCAAATTTCCGGATAACCATCACTTTATTAATGACATCCGGTCCATTTTGCTGGCGACAGAAGGTATGGATGATGACACGGAAGCTGCAAACTATTTGCGTGAACAAGGCAAGATTATCTCCAAAATCTCCAGCGATCAGTATTTGAAAAAATGGTCTTTCATCGGTGATCTATCGACGATTATTAATGTTATTCCATCGATTGCTACTTTTTTGATGATCGTTGCCATGGCGATGCAGTACATTTTGCTAATCAAAGGAAATTTTAATGGAGTCGGCATGTTCCAATGAAAAATTGTATATTCAACCTTATTTTTAAAACCTAAAATAAAAAGGGAGAAATTAACAATGAAAAAAGACGCTATTTCTACAGGTTTGTTTATCGCTATCGGTTTTTTGTGTGTGGCCATCGTAATTGCCATTTTGATTCCTCTGGTGCGTGACGTGATTAATGCTGCCGATGATAATAGACCGACGATCCCGGGGGTATCTCTAACTCAACCGCTGGATTCCAGCCAGACTGCACTAACTATGTCCATGACTCACGTTTCGGTATAAGTCAGATGAAAAAAGACTCTATTTCCGTCGCTATGTTTTTGGCCATTGGCTTTGTAATTGCGGGGATGTTTATCACGGTAGCTACGCATATGATCGGCAGCAGTCAGGACGATATCATCTCACATACTAAGCAAGTGGAACAGTATTAGAAGGAGGCGTGTCTAATGAAGGAGACCGTCCTCCGGGCATTGTTCATGTGGCTAGTCCTGTTTATTATCCTGCAGCCTATCTTCTCCTACATAGATTATCTGCTAGATTTACAGGTCAAAGCTAATACGTCCTATATCACACAAAAAGCAGCAACAGAGGGGATGGTTACAGCTTCTATGCGGAATGAAGTAGTTTCAAATCTGAAGGCGATTGGATTTTCTGAAGCTTCGATAGAAATTACTAGCAGTACAGACACCGTTCAAGAGCGAAAGCAACGAATTGATGTGTATGTAACCGCGCCGCGGATAAATCTGTTTCCTTATAATTTTTCTACGGTTTCGCAGCCGACTCGATATTATGGGCATGGATCAATTATGAGTGAGTATCTCGATTGACTAAGGGATGAGCGTAATTTATGGATTACATTATTAAGCTGGCATTTGTCCTACTGATCTTTATCTACTCCTGGTTCTTTCAGATCCAGAATCAGGAGTGGGACCAGCTGCGCAGCATGTTAAAAGACGCAAATAATATCGCTGTTCACGATGCCGCACAGGAATTAGATGAGACCGAATTGACTCGTGGTCGTCTGATTATAGATCCCGAAGATGCGTACGATACTTTTCAGCAAACCTTACAGAACAATCTAGGCCTTGATAGCGGCCTTTCCCCCCAAGGGGGCAGTCGTTTTAAGACACAAGTAAAGATTGTGAAGTTCGATATTATTGACGATTCCGATGGCGTGAATTTTCCACTTTTATACGAGGATAGCGAATATGGCATAACCAAATACATCGCAGGTCCTTCGGTTATTGCCGTCATAGAGACGGAACACCCGGTTCTGATCTTCAGATCCAAAACACAACAGCCCATCAGGGTGCCAGCAGTTCAGGAGTATAAGTTCAATAAGTAAGAAAAGCCAATTAAAGAAAAGGGAGAGATTCAGTGATGAAGAAGAACATTTTAAGAGCAGCTTTGACTACAACAATGTTACTTAGCATGGTATTGGGGCAGAACGTGATTACTAACGCAGCAGCGGTTACACCATCAGCTATAGCTACAGCAAAACCTGCTGCTACACCAGCACCCATTATGAGGGATAACTTAAGTAAATATGGTTTGAAAAAGGATTTAGAGTTGCCGGTTACGGTTACGGCGGGTGGGCTTAGTTATACGCTGGAGAAGTTTATGATTTATGATTTCAAGTCAAAAGATGCACAAAATTTAGTGAAACAATTTAAATATGACTCATTTGGAGTAATGGTTAGCAAACCTAAATATTTCATTTGGACTAAGATTACGATTAAGAATAACAGCAATAAAATTGTTAAAAGATCCTTAAATGATCAAAAAGAAAAATGGATTTTAAGTTTACAAGGTAAGGGACAATTAGACCAAATTTGGCCAAAAATAAATGTGGGAAAATTAAATAATAAAGAAGCATTTTATTATTACACTCTTAAGCCAAGTGAGCAATTAACTACTTATCAAGCATATTTATATGATCAGGATTTCAACTATTTTGCCATCCGCTTGTTCCATGATGGCGGATTCGACGAAAAATTTATAGTTAATTCTCCGGAGTAAGTATAAATGAAAAAAATAATCATCTCATGTCTATGTTTTTTATTGCTCATTCAGTTTATGACACCTATTTCAGTAAAAGCAGCCGAGACGAAATTGACCTCGGTTGCTGTCCCAATTACTACAGGTTTACAAGGATCAAACAATGCTGCTAAAGACTTCTATTTGGAACTTCCTAGTGGAGTATCTAGTTCTTCAGTTAAGACAGGTACTTTAAAATATAGTGGATCTAACGAAAAAACTAGCCTCTCTCTTGAGAACGGGAAAATTAAAGTGACATTACAAGGGGTTGCAAATCAAAAATATATAAAAGAGGTTCAGGGATATAGAGCATCCTTTGAGTTGCTATATAGGACCGATATTTATAATTCAATATGGTTATACTCTGACGGAAGAAGATGGCAAATAAATCAGTATGATGAAAAAAGAGATAGTTTGGTGACAGATGATAAAGTTGCAACTGATAGTTATCCTTCTAAGAATCCACCAATAACGGTAGTAACTGCAGGACCTTATCAAGATAAAGATTACCTAAAATGGTATAACGGATCTAAAACTGAGGTTATCGATTCTCAAAATATCATGGAGTCTACTATAAAACCTCAAGTAGTTAAGAAATCTTCTTATGCTCAAGATCCAAAGTTTAAAAATGGAAGAATTATTTTGAACTATACGATTCCTGCAGGAGTACCTTGGGATCCTGAAGATAATACGGGTTTAACTGGAAAAGCGGAAGGACGAAAGTATAAAGCATTCGCATCCTATTATTACACCGCAGACGCTAAAATCACCACCTACAGCTACGGGGGAACAGTCAGCTTTGAATATGGTCTCCCAGATGAAGCTACACTCACAGGTTCTGCAATTCTAGAACAACCTAATCCAAACCCAATTAAGTTTGATAATAAGAATGTGCCAGTTAAAATCGCTTTGAAGGGTGAACTGCTATCCTATAAAGATATTTCGAATATTTCAGAATGGATTTTTTATGCCAAAGAGAAAGGTAATGAAGGCTCACTCCAGACAAAAAAGATGTATACCAAAACTCTAACGGCAAACGAAACTTTCAAGTTTGAAATTCCGAAGGAGAAAGTGGCAGGTAAAAGTAACTACAGTCAAGAGTACGAACTAAGTATAGTAGTGAGATTTAAGAATGAAGTCGTGACCAAAAGAAGTAAGTTCGACTCGTTAAAAGAATCTTTTACAGTCAAAGCAGGAGTGTATACAACCTCAGATCCTCCGGGAGGAGGGTTTCCAGGTCCTACATCACCGCCAGAACTACCGAGAGAGTTAAAACCTCCAGTAGCTCTTATAAATGCACCGAAAACTGTAAAAGCAGGACAAGAGTTTGTAGCCAGTGCAGCAGGGTCGTATGACCCCGATGGTTATATTACGGATTACTTTTGGGATACCCCTAATGCTAAGGGAGAATTGAGCGCTTTGCCAAGGGGAACGGTTTGGTATGATAAAGACCATTTGGGGGAACAAACACTTGCTTTGACTGTAATGGACGATGACAAAATGACTGGAAGTACTAGCACTGAGATTAATGTCATCGAGCCAAAACCAGATGCATCTATCAGGGTAGATGGTACATTAAAGCAAAATCGAAAGGTTATCATACAAAGTTACGTTAGTAGCCCGACCCACTATCCATTAGTAGATGCTAAGACTAAAATCACCATCACAGCCGTATCAGGTGGAACGAATTCTGATATTAAATATAGCGGATCGCTGAACGGAGTATATAGCAAAGATGTGCTATTCAAGAAGCCAGGGAAATATAAAGCAACCATTTATGTGGAGAATACATTAGGGCTAACTGCGAGAAACGAAACAACTTTTGACATAGCTCCAGACCAGAAACCTTTTGCATACTTTACGATGGCTGGAACAGTGTATCGCAATCCTTCAGATGGTAATCAAGCGACCCTATCAATAGATGATATGTCGTACTCACCAGACCAAGATATGGTGGCTCGAAGGCTTTGGGAATACCGCTACGATTCTGATAACAACGGAAATTTTTTGGGTGATCCATGGGTTATTTTTAATAATCAGAATTTAGATCGTTTGAATCTCAAGGTAAAGGAAGTCGGAAAATACGAAGTAAGACTAACTGTATTTGAAGAGTTTGGCCAGCCGACCATCGAGGAGTTTGTGACGCAGGCTGATCGGCAATCCAAAGATTCAGAAGCTACACAAAATGTGATCGAACGGATCTTCACGGTTAAAAATCAGGCACCTGATGTCGACTGGTCATGGTAGAGAGGAATAGAGATGCAGAAATTAAAAAAAACAATTTCAACGTTTATGGCCCTTGTATTACTACTTCTTTCATTCCCTGAATTTTATTCGGGGAGTGTCAAGGTAGAGGCAGCCGGTGACCCAAATATCGTCAATTTTATGGATGTTCGTCTTGAAGGGTTTAACAAAACATCTTCTTGGGACCCAACTATGGGGAATATAGGATCTTTGAATTTGAATATGCCTGCTATGACCCTAACCAATATTACTTTTGATCTAACAACAAGAATACTGCGCTACGATTATGTACCTGATGCGCCTGTAGTTTTAACATCAGGGGATATTAATTGGTACTATGATACGCAGCGTACTAGATTTCTTAATATTTACAGTTATATGTACAGGACAGATGGAAGTGGTAATACTGATTATGCTACTGATGCCTCATGGAGAATTGAAGAAATGCCACCTGTGAAAAGTTCGGATAGTCTTCAGTTTAACCTTGACAGAAATACAACCGCTTTTTATGAAAGTTATGCTTATCCAGCGAAGTATGGCATTCCAAAAGCCCTTAAAGTCGCACTAAGAGCAAGTGATGCGCAACACCAACCTAACGAATGGATGAATGGTTGGCATAACAACGTATATTATGATTGGGTTAACATACCTCTAGTAATAAATTCAGCACCTACGCTCACAGTGACTACACCAAGCGAGCAGCAGCTACTGAATGAGCCAGGATTCAGTGGTATGAATATCGAAGGATATGTTCGAGATGTGGACAATAATGATCTAGTCGTTAGTGCTGAAATTCCTAATGTGTTCTATAAACAAGTCAATGTCCAACAGGCACTGAATAATAAATGGTTTTCCATCCCAATAGATGTTTTGGCAGACGGAATTCCTCCCGGACGACACAATATCATTATCAAGGTTGTGGATCCCTATAATTATAAGGATGAGAAATCGTTGGTCGTTAATGTATCCTATAGGCTTAGGAATAAATCCTTTA
The DNA here is from genome assembly GCF_037975345.1 of Paenibacillus sp. FSL P2-0121. NCBI lineage: Bacteria > Bacillati > Bacillota > Bacilli > Caryophanales > Paenibacillaceae > Paenibacillus > Paenibacillus sp. FSL P2-0121. Next base: position 1,430,718 of record NZ_CP150245.1, read on the forward strand.
TATTGATTAACACTCCTATAGACGTATCAACCACATACAAGGACTATGAAGGAGATTCTAAATATCAAGAACGCTATAGATACGACCATAACCCGTATTTCTTCGATAATTCGATGGGTATCATTTCGGATAGTGGGTTATGGCGTTCAGAAAGGTATACCTCCTTTCCATATAGCGGACTCTATAACGCAACCTTTCAAGCACGAGATAATCCTAAAAACGATGACCGATTCGATGACTATCGTTTATGGAGCCGAGATAATTTATCTTCAATGACTTATCATGTTCATCGGAAGCCAACTGCATTGTTTGCTGCCAAACTGGCGTGGGGATCTCTTCAGCTAACAGATAGTTCCTACGATTTGGACCACATCACGGCTGTTAATAAGGGGCTTATAGCTTGGCAATGGCAGTATAAAAAAACTGATTCTGAAATATGGACAGATGGTCAACCGCCAGCTCAATTACCGAGTTCTGGACAATATGACATACGTCTTAGAGTACGGGATGTCGATGGTGAAAATGGGTTAGGGGTCTGGAGCGACTGGTGTGTAAGGACGGTGGGAGCTGCAGGTAATCTACCTCCCGTAGCGTTATTTACTGTGGATCCTAATATTGTTTCCTATCGTAAAGCTACTACCATAACTGACAAATCGTTTGATCCGGATAATGATCCATTAGATGTGTATTACTGGACGGTTATCAAAGACGGTTGGAACAAAGTTTGGGAGCATTGGGGTGGAGCTACAACGCCACCTAATATCGCAGCTTTTGGAATCGGTAATTATCAAATTAGTTTACAAGTGCATGACAACCGAGGATTATGGTCAGATTGGTATCGCCAAAATGTTCAGGTGATTAATCACCCACCCGCAGCAGCATTTAACATGCCAGCTGAAGTATATCGAGACACTGTAATTACAATGGATAATCTAACACCAGATCCTGATGAAGATGGAGATTCGCTTGCTTATTTATGGTACGCCAAACTCAACAATAGTCCTTATTATTATGCTGGCAGTAACCGCAACCAATCTTTGACGATACGAGATCTTATTGCTGGAAACGGAATTTCACCGCAGCAGGCTATATCAGAAGGATGGGAAATGCGCCTTAAGGCAACAGATGTACCTAATCCCTCAAGTATTGGAGCTTTAAGTTCCAATGCAACACGCGTATTTACTGTTAAAAATCATGTTCCAACAGCTGCTATTAATGGTCCATCGGCAGTATTCCAATATGATACCCGACAATATACATCTTTTGATGAGGATGGAGATCCCTCCGACATCGCTAGTCTGCAATACTTCTGGAAAGTAACGGATAGTGATGGCATTACGCAATGGCTTCGAACTCCTAGTATTGATGTTAATTTTCCTGAGTCCGGTATCTATACATTGGAACACTGGGTTATCGATCAGATCGGTGATAAGTCTAATATAGCTACGTTGAAGGTGAGTGTTACTAAAAATCTAGCGCCCTCAATGACATTGATAACCCCGGCGGGAACCGTAACCAATCCATCCGTTATAGATGCCGAAATACAAGGAGATCCATTAATTAAATGGAATTATACAGACCCAGAGAGTGATCCGCAGGAGAAGTACCGTTTAGAATTTTTTTCGAAAGACGGACTCTTAGTTAAGACAGTTGAAAACCTTGACACCACAGGTCAGCTGCGGCAGTATCAACTCCCTAACCATACATTTAATCGATTTGAATACTTCACCGTATATGGGCGGGCTTATTCCAAATTAAGCTGGTCAGAAATATCTAACGAAAAAACGTTTATCATCGACAATCCGCCGCAGCCCGGATTCACACTTATCACGGATACAGGCAGAGATGCTGCCAAAGAGCCGATTTATCGCACGGATCTTCTAAATATCAAGAGCAAAGCGACGGATCCAGACCTTCCAAAAGGAGATACGATCAGCCATAAGTATGATTTGAAATCATCTAACGGGACGGAAGGATTGGCTAGTACTCAAGCTGAATTTACGAAGAAATTCACCTCAAATGGCGTCTTTACCTTGAAACAAACCGTTACGGATTCTCTAGGACTGTATCGAGAGCTATCTCTGAGTATCACTGTAGCCAACCGTAAACCGACCGTAACGATAACGTACCCAACAAGTACTGACTCAAGTAAGCCCATGATCGCAAGTACGCTTACACCAATCATCAAGTGGGATTATCAAGATGAGGATGGAGATGAACAACAGCGGTATAAGGTACAAATTATCAACTTGGCGACAGGGATGGTTAAGGTTCAATCTGGCGAACAAAATTCAAGTGCCAAACAGTGGCAAGTGCCCGCGGGAATATTGGTTGAGAACGAAAAATATGCCGTGGAAGTGGAAGCTTTTGATGGTTATAACTGGAGTAATATCTCAGCGCGTAAATATTTCATGGTTAATCTACTGAGTATTAAAGGTGGGGTCCAGCACACAGAGGAATGGAATAACAACCGTAAAGGCTACAATTTGAACAAGAGCGGTAATGAGGAGAGTCCAAGAGGCTACAATGTGTTTTGGGCAGGTGAGCGATTTATTTTGCAAGGGATAGCAACCGGTCTACCTGATACTGTTGAGGTAACGATGACGGGAGGTTATTCTACGCAACTAAATCCAACGAACAGTGACAAAACCTTGTGGACAGGCGAATTATATGATCCAGCATTTGTGAAACTTCCCGATGGTCCAGTGACCTTTACCTTCACAGCTAAGAATGAGTACAATACCAAAATTGATACAGTTACTGTTGTGATTGCTGGCGATTGGTCTGAATATTTTCGGAACCATCGTGTGAAGTAATGATACATCTACGAATTTATCCTTTTTCCATCTAAAAAGGGCTACGCGGAAATACGATCCGCATAGCCCTTTTTTACGAGCAACAACTTATATAACTCCTTCAGTCCGTTCTTCATTCATTCTCATCATTCTTGTCGCAACGGAAGGGGTATGTAAAGGTATATTCGTCGAACGTGCAGAGGCTCTTTGAGCTCTACGCACATAATAGGATAACTTACCGCTGAATATTTTATGGGAACAGAGTGAAAGAGCGAAATCCTCCGGGGTAACAAAGCAGGAAGGCTTATTCACAGGCTGAACTGCGGTATTTTCAAATAAGGAAGCAACAAAATGAGAGCAGAAATAAGCGTTCTCTCGATCTATTTTAACATTTAGAAGTACGCCGATCAGGCCTAAAAGATGGTATTTATAACGTTCCTGATTTTTCATCATCCCTTGGACATGATTGTACATGGCATCGTATTCTGTTGCACTGACACGTAACTGATAAATAGAGCAATTTGCGCTGCTATAGAAAGGGTGAATGAAATTTTCTTGAATCAGACCCGCGACGAATGGATTGTGCATTTTTTTTCTTCCGAAGCTGTACACCTCACGTAGTTCACTATCAAAGGCGATCGAAGCATGGTTCAGATCAGCTTTTGTAAACCACTTAATGAAACCACTGAAGGCTGTACCTGTACCGGTAAGCACAATATAAACATCCTTTTTCGAAGTCATGTTCAGAATTCCTTTCCACTTGGAGATATTGGATAATGAATGAAAATTTTACTTGAGTAACTCCATCTTACTTTATATTCGAGCATTGTAAAACAAACTTTAGTCGCAATAGAAAACTAGACCATAGGCTAAGTAAAAACCCGTCTCATGACATAGTTACTTTTGCGTATATAAATGCGTAGATATTGCAAAACATAAGCTGTCAAACAAAGAGTTTTTAAAAACAATTGGAATTGCTTCCACACTAGTGATACAATAAGAGTCAAAATGACATTCTTGAGATTTCAGAGGAGGAACTATTAAATGAGTGAACAAGAACAAGCGATCCAGAAGGAAGAAAACTCAACAGTAGATAACCTGTCTATCACAACAATTCGTACTTTGGCTATTGATGCTATCGAAAAAGCGAATTCCGGCCATCCAGGTATGCCAATGGGTTCTGCACCAATGGGCTACCAACTGTTTGCAAAAACAATGAATCATAACCCTGATCATCCAACATGGGTAAACCGCGATCGTTTTGTATTGTCCGCTGGACATGGTTCCATGCTTCTGTACAGCTTGCTGCACCTTAGCGGCTATGATCTTCCTATGGAAGAATTGAAACAATTCCGTCAATGGGGTAGCTTGACTCCTGGTCACCCGGAAGTTGGTCACACAGCTGGTGTTGATGCAACTACAGGTCCGCTTGGACAAGGTATTGGTATGGCCGTTGGTATGGCTATGGCCGAAGCTCAATTGGGCGCAACCTACAACAAAGAAGGACATAACATAGTTGACCACTATACTTATGCTATTTGTGGTGATGGTGACCTTATGGAAGGGATCTCTTCTGAGTCCGCTTCTCTTGCTGGTCATTTGAAACTCGGAAAATTGGTTGTATTGTATGATTCAAATGATATTTCCCTTGATGGTAAATTGAATCTTTCTTTCTCCGAAAATGTAGCTCAACGTTTTGATGCTTATGGTTGGCAAGTTCTGCGCGTAGAAGACGGAAATGACCTTCCGGCTATTGAAAAAGCTATTGCTGAGGCGCAAGCTGAGACTAGCAAACCGACTTTGATCGAAGTGAAGACAGTTATTGGTTATGGTAGCCCTAACAAACAAGGTAAAGGCGGCCATGGCGGTACTCACGGTTCCCCACTTGGAGCAGAAGAAGCTAAGCTGACCAAAGATTTCTACAAATGGGTATACGAAGAAGATTTCTATGTGCCTGATGAAGTTCGTGCACATTTTGCAGAAGTGAAGAAAAACGGAATCGCAGCTAACAAAGCTTGGGACGACAAATTTGCGGCTTACAAAAAAGCATATCCAGAGCTAGCTGCACAATTCGAAACAGTAATCAATGGCGATCTTCCAGAAGGCTGGGATGCTAACCTTCCAACTTACACTACTGAAGATAAAGCAGTATCGACTCGTGTCGCTTCCGGTAGTGCGCTTAACGGTCTGACTGCTGGCGTTCCTCAGCTAGTGGGTGGTTCCGCTGACTTGGAAAGCTCCACTATGACGCATTTGAATGGTTTGACATCCTTCACACCAGAATCTTATGATGGCCGCAACATTTATTTCGGCGTACGTGAGTTTGGTATGGCTGCTGCAATGAACGGTATTGCTCTGCACACTGGTCTTAAAGTATTCGGAGGAACATTCTTCGTATTCACAGACTACCTGCGTCCAGCAATTCGTTTGGCATCGATCATGAAATTGCCAGTAACCTATGTACTGACACATGACAGTATTGCAGTTGGTGAAGATGGTCCTACGCATGAACCAATCGAACAATTGGCTTCCTTGCGTATCATCCCAGGTCTGACTGTTATTCGTCCGGCTGATGCTAACGAAACTTCTGCAGCATGGGCTTATGCTATGGAAAACAAAGAGAATCCGGTTGCTTTGGTTCTGACTCGTCAAAACTTGCCAATTCTTGCTGGAACCGTAGATGGCGTTCGTGAAAACATCAAACGTGGTGGTTATGTTGTCTCTGATTCCAAAAATGGCACTCCACAAGCACAACTTATCGCAACTGGTTCTGAAGTACAGTTGGCAGTTAAAGCGCAAGCTGCTTTGGCAGAAGAAGGCATCGATGTTCGTGTAATCAGCTTGCCAAGCTGGGATCTGTTCGAAAAACAAGACAAAGAATATCGTGATTCCGTAATTCTTCCAGGAGTCAAAGCCCGTCTTGCTATCGAAATGGCACAAACCTTCGGATGGGAACGTTACACTGGTGACCAAGGCGATATCCTAGGCATCACTACTTTCGGAGCTTCCGCGCCTGGCGATAGAGTTATGAAAGAATACGGCTTTACTGTAGAGAATGTAGTTAGCCGTGTGAAAGCACTTCTGTAATTAACTGAATAATCATTAGGGGGAGAACAAGTAATGAGTCAGTTTAACAACGCAACGATCGAAAAAGCAGCCAATGTATATTATGGCGGACAAGTAACCAGCCGTACGGTAATTTTGCAAGATGGATCTAAGGTGACACTGGGCATCATGTTGCCGGGTGTGTATGAATTTGGTACAGATGGTCCTGAAATTATGGAGATTCTGTCCGGCGATCTTAAAGTGCTGCTTCCCGGCACTGAGGTATGGCAGGAGATTAAGGGAGCGTCAACGTTCAATGTTCCTGGCAACTCTAAATTTGCGTTGGAAGTATTTGAAGTAACTGATTATTGCTGTTCTTACCCGGTTCTATAGAAAACAGACTTTTCTAAGGGCTGTCCTATAAGTAGCTTTTTTCTATGAGTGAGACGACCCGGATTCAATTTAAAAATCGTAAAAGTCAGCAAGGCAGCGGTTCTCCTGTTATTGGAGGATCGCTGCTTTTTGTGTTGTTGGTTGGTGATATTGCTTGATGTTCAATTATGTATTCATCATTCTATTTTGAGGCTTAAGGACTCAAATGACGTTAGGGCTGAATCGGATCATCACCAAATTAGCACTGAGTCATAACCATCCCCACCGCGTACGGACCCAGAGGACGCTATTAGCAAATTTATAGCCTTTTGAGCAAGTTTTCGGACTCCAGTGCAACTATTTCATAGAAATAGGCTCATAATTGGCGCTTTTTATGCCAATAGCGACTATGGAGTCCGATAGCATGCCAAATGTGGGATTATACTGCGAATAAGGTCAGCTGAGTCCGAAGGTGCTGTGTCATCACCAACTTGGCACCTGGTTAGCGCCAACCCACCGCGTACGGACCCAGATGGCGTTAGCGCTGGAGCAACACCAATTTAGTACCGGATCACCACCAATCCTACCGCTGTAGCACCTGGTCACCACCAATCCTACTGCTGTAGCACCCGGTCACCACTAATCCTACCGCGTACGGACCCAGATGACGCTATTAGCAAATTTATAGCCTTTTGAGCAGGTTTTCGGACACCAGTGCAGCTATTTCATAGAAACAGGCTCATAATTGGCGCTTTTTATGCCAATAGCGACTATGGAGTCCGATAGCATACCAAATGTGAGATTATGCTACAAATAAGGTCAGCTGAGTCCGATGGTGCTGTGTCATCACCAACTTGGGCACCCGGTTAGCGCCAACCCACTGCGTAAGGACCCAGATGGCGTTAACACTAGATCAACACCAATGTAGTACCGGGTCACCACCAATTCTACCGCTTAAGGACCCAGCTGACGCTATTAGCAAATTTATAGCCTTTTGAGCAGGTTTTCGGACTCCAGTGCAGCTATTCCATAGAAACAGGCTCATAATTGGCCTTTTTCATGCCAATAGTGACTATGGAGTCCGATAGCATGCCAAATGTGGGATTATACTGCGAATAAGGTCAGCTGAGTCCAATAGAGATAGCTGTGTACCGCAGAGGTTACTTAGTTAAAGGAGCTTAAGGTTTGGAGCGAGGGAGAGGTTCCAGAAAATACGGGATATACCGTAGTCATCAAGCGATCATCTTGGTAACCAATTTGCAACTAAACAGCAGCTCACCCAGTGACTCCTCCAGTAACTAAGCAGCAACTAAACAGCAGCTCACCCAGTGACTATCCAACAATTTCTCCAGTATCTATCCAACAATTCAGCGCTCCTTCAGTAACTTTTCTGAAATTATCTAACAACTCATCCAGTAACTTCTCCAGCACTTACCCAACATTTCAGCACTCCCTCAGTAACTTTTAAGCGACTATTTAGCAACTCATCAGTAACTCCACCAGCACCAATCCACCGTTTCATCACTAATACAGTAACTTTTGCGACAAACCAGTACTTCGCGACCTTCTTAGTAACTATCCCACCAACACCACCACAACGTTCTGAGTAACTCCACAGCAACCAATATTTTCTTGCACTACAACTGTTAATTTGGTATTATAAATACACAAACAAACGTTCGTATAATTGGTTTGACAATGGGATTGTCCATAAAGAAAAGACCGCATCGCAATATCATGTGCGAGGCGGTCGTAAATGTTCTTATGAAGTAGGTTTTGAGCTCTTGGATTTATTTATTGGATACATTTGCACCCATCTTTTGGCCGATCCACTCTTCGTAACATTTCACTACGGCAGAGAGATCTTCTTCACCATAACCTTGGGTGAATCCAGCTTGGAACATGCTTTTAGCCAAGCCCAGCATAGGAGAAGGAACGCCTGTTGCATCGCTGTGGGCAGAGGCAAGCTTCAAATCCTTAAGCATTAGAGCGAGGGAGAATTGATTGCTGAAATCATCTTCTATGATTTTACGGCCTTTAAGCTCAGCTTGTTTGCTGCCCGCAGAACCAAGTTGTACCAGTTCCAGGAACTTGTCTGCTGGTACGCCTGATTTAACAGCAATGGCGAATCCTTCGGCTAGGGCAACATTATGAATACCAACCATAGCATTGTGAGCCAGCTTGGCCACAGCGCCGCTGCCGTTCTCACCCATATGTAGCAGCTTCTTACCCAAAGTATCAAAGATATCACGATGTTGTTCTATGACCTCAGCACTACCGCCGACCATGAACACTAAGGTTCCTTCAATCGCTGCCGGTTTGCTTCCAGTTACTGGCGCGTCTAGGAAATGTCCACCGCGCGCTTTCACAGCAGCGGCAATCTCACGAACTAGTCCTGGTGAAATTGTGCTGGAATCAATAATTAGTCCACCAGGCTTCACAGCATCAAGTATACCATCTTGACCATAAAAGACTTCACGAACCGAATCATCATTGCTGATCATGGTAATAATAACATCCTTATCCTCAGCCGCTTCGCGGGGCGTGAGAGCAGTCTGGGCACCTTCTGCTTCAAGAGGTTTACACTTGGCTGCCGTACGGTTGTATACCGTAACCTGAAAGCCGCCACGTAGTAAATTGGAGGCCATAGGCGCACCCATTGTTCCGAGTCCGATAAAACCGATTTGTTTCATTTATATAGCCACCTTCCGTTTTCTTTATTCTATCACGGCACTTTGTCCAGCACCACAGCACACCTATGTCTTTTGATACAGGAAACGCTTCCAAGGAACTTTGGAAAACTTGGTTCTAATGCCCTCTATGTGCCCTAAGACCTTGCCAGTCAAGGCAAATTAAAGTATCCTAATTATAAAGTTGTAACAAACGGTTTTAAATTTAAAGAGATAAAACAGGAGGTTACCATTACCGATGTCTAAGAAGATTAATTTTGACTACACAAAAGCTCTTTCGTTTTTTAACCAACAAGAAATCGACAACCTTGCCGCCCCAGTTAAGCTAGCACACGAACAGTTGCATAACAAAACTGGTGTAGGCTCTGACTACCTTGGATGGATCGATCTGCCGACAGCTTACGATAAGGAAGAATTCGCTCGCATTCAACAAGCTGCTAAGAAGATCCAAAGCGATTCCGAGGTACTGATTGTAATTGGTATCGGAGGTTCTTATCTGGGAGCACGCGCAGCTATTGAGGCGTTATCGCATTCTTTCTACAATAACCTTTCTAAAGATAAACGCAAAACTCCAGAAGTTTATTTCGCTGGTAATAACATTAGCTCTACATACATCACGCATCTGCTTGATCTAGTAGAAGGTAAAGACTTCTCCGTGAACGTAATCTCCAAATCTGGAACTACTACTGAGCCAGCGATTGCTTTCCGCATTTTCCGCGCTGCTCTGGAGAAGAAATACGGCAAGGAAGAAGCTCGTAAACGCATTTACGCTACTACAGACAAGGAAAAAGGTGCCCTTAAGAAATTGGCAACTGAAGAAGGTTATGAATCCTTCATCATTCCAGATGATGTAGGCGGACGTTACTCCGTATTGACACCTGTAGGCTTGCTGCCAATTGCTGTAGCTGGCATTAACATTGAAGAAATGATGCAAGGTGCTGCTGCCGCTGCGGATGAGTTCAACAATCCAGATGTAGCTACTAACCAAGCTTATCAATATGCTGCAGTTCGTAACGCTCTATACCGTAAAGGTAAAACAACTGAAATCCTCGTCAACTATGAGCCTTCCTTACACTTTGTATCTGAGTGGTGGAAACAATTGTTTGGCGAAAGTGAAGGTAAGGACTTCAAAGGAATTTATCCTTCTTCCGTTGATTTCTCCACAGATCTACACTCCATGGGTCAATTTATCCAAGAAGGTAACCGCAACATTTTTGAAACGGTTATCCAAGTAGATCAAGTAGCTCATCATGTTACGATTGAGAATGATCCGGATGATCTGGACGGCTTGAACTTCTTAACAGGAAAGACTATGGATTTCGTGAATAAGAAAGCTTTCCAAGGTACAATGCTTGCACATACAGATGGTCAAGTACCTAACCTTATCGTTACTATTCCTGATCAAACACCATACACCTTTGGATATTTGGTGTACTTCTTTGAAAAAGCCTGCGGTATCAGCGGATACTTGCTCGGTGTTAACCCATTTGACCAACCAGGCGTAGAAGCATACAAGAAAAACATGTTCGCATTACTTGGCAAACCAGGTTACGAAAAAGAAAAAGCAGAGCTGGAAGCAAGACTTACTGAATAGTATTGCAGTAGGTTTTACAATAGCTATTAATCACAGAACATTCATACTAATGTAAGTCACCAGGAGCAGTCCATAGGTAATCCAATACCGGGACTGCTCCTGACATTATATGAAGACATCATATGTAAATAAGGACTGGAATAATTATGTTAGAACAATATCAAACGGTCCGCTCTTCCGGCTCAAAGGAAGTTGTGATCCGTAAATCCCGTTTCATTGGTCATGTTATGCCAGTGGAGAATGAAGAAGAAGCTTTGTTGTTTATCGAGGACATCAAGAAGAAACATTGGAACGCAACGCATAACTGTTCTGCTTATGTGATTGGGGAGAGAGACGAAATCCAGAGGCAATCGGACGACGGGGAGCCGAGTGGGACAGCCGGCAAACCGATTTTGGAAGTAATCCGCAATCAGGGAGTTAAAAATGTCGCAATCGTAGTTACCCGTTATTTCGGAGGCATTATGCTGGGTGCCGGTGGGCTGATTAGAGCTTATACGGATGGAGCAGTGCTTGCGCTTGAAGCAGGAGAAGTAATCACCCGTGTACTGAGACGAGAGGTATTCGTAGAGATCGAGTACACTTGGCTGGGCAAGGTTGAGAACGAACTTCGAGGAAGAGGGATTCAGACTGGCGAGACTTTGTTCACCGACAAAGTAACGTTGTTATGTTTGCCGCGAAATGATGAGGGTGAGACTTTTATGGCATGGATAACAGATCTAACCCAAGGGCAAGCCCTGATAACAGAAGGGCGGCGGATTTACTACAGCGAAGGGGATTAGTATATGGCAAGGAGAGCAGTGGAGCAGGAGTTGTCGAGGGAAAGGATTCTAGAGGCCGCTAGGCATCTGTTTATAACCAAAGGGTATCGGGCAATTTCAATGCGAAGTATTGGTCAGCATTTGGGATATAGCCACGGCTCTCTCTATTATCATTTCAAGGAAAAGGCGGAGTTGTTCTACGCTATTGTTGTAGAGGATTTTAATCATGTGGCTGCTTTACTCAGTCAAGTGATGAATAAACCGCCTGAAGAAGGAATGACAAGGGTAGAACAGCTGATTATGGAATTTATTAGATTTGGAATAGATCATCCCTATCAATATGAAATTATGTTCATGATTCGCGATGAGGAATTGCTAGCTTATTGTAGAGCAGAACAGGGACGATGTTTTGATTTATTCTCAAGTATTGTGCGCCGTCATATGAAGGAAGAGGGATATGTGTCTGAGGACTGGCAGAATGTGCCGTTGACAATGTTCTTGTCTGCACACGGATTTATTTCTTATTATATCCAGGATAAAGTATCGTTTGACGATGTGAAAGAGGCAGCGTTAGCTCATATAAAGGTTTTATGTCGCAGCCTTTAAAATGCTGTTTTTTTTATAGATCTTCACTTTAAAGCTGTGCATTGGTATAACACTGCTTCTCTGCTTGATGAAAGTATTACTAGACTCTAGTTATAGTCTAAATGGCCGCTCCGCAGCGATAACGGAAGCGGCCATTTGTATGTTTATTATCCCTCTACTATTTTTAAGAAACATTGCCGGCGTCTAGGTCCATCGAACTCACAGAAATAAATACCTTGCCAACGACCGAGAATTAATTCACCTTCGTGGATGATCAGGGTCTGGGAAGGCCCGGTAGTAATAGATTTAAGATGAGAGGCAGTATTGCCTTCCGCATGCCGATACTTCGGATGCTCCCAAGGGTAGACCTCATCCAAACGCATCAGAACATCATGCTTCACATCAGGATCCGCATTTTCATTAATAGCAATACCAGCAGTGGTATGAGGACAATAAACTACAATCAATCCGTCTTGAACTCCACTTTTTTTTACATAAGAAATGACTTCCCGAGTAATATCACGTAATTCATCCCGCTTTGTAGTAGTGATCTCCAGAGTATGCAACATAATCAATCCCCTTCCTGTGAGGTGCCATTTTTTAGTGTACCTTTGATACATATATTTTAACCCAAATTCACTTGAAAGTAATTGACGGCGGTGAGAAGGATTTGGTAAAGTAGTAATAATATAAAACCAAGTATATAAATAGGAATAATTAATGAGGATTTTGGTTAGTATACCGACCGGTTATCCGGAGGTGGGAGGGCAAAAATCATTGAATTCGCTGCTTAGACACAAAGGCTGGACTTGGGGTTTCCGAACTACAATTTTGCTCTATTTTGTAGTATTGATCGTGTTGCCCATACTCGGGGTCTATTACAACTCTTTTTCTCTTGGTTTTGGCAATTTTGTGGAAAGCGTCAGCGATCCAATTGCTTGGAAGTCGGTGCTGCTAACCTTAAAGCTGGCGATTTTCGCCACTTTAATTAATGTTTTGTTAGGAACTATGATTGCTTGGGTCCTTATTCGTTATCAATTTGCTGGTAAAGCGCTGCTAAACAGTCTGGTCGATTTACCTTTTGCACTGCCAACAGCTGTCGGAGGTTTGATGATTCTACTGCTGCTTGGACCAGGGAGCCTTATCGGCAAAGCAGCTGAGGCACTTGGATTTGAAATTGTTTTTCATCAACCGGCTATCGTAATTGCTATGGTGTTCGTGACGTTTCCATTCGTGATTCGAGCGGTTCAGCCCTTGCTGGAGGAGTTGGATCCATCCGAAGAGGAAGCAGCATATACAATGGGTGCCAAGGGGGCAAGGGTATTCTGGCAAGTTATTCTTCCATCAATGGCGTCTGGGATGATCAGTGGTGGGATGCTCGCATTTTCAAGAGCGCTTGCGGAATTTGGTGCAGTGGTACTCGTCGCAGGTAATATTCCGGGCCGTACGCTTGTATCATCTGTTTTTATTTTTGGTGAAGTTGAAAGTGATAATCCGGTCTCCGCCGCTGCGGTTTCTGTTATTCTCTTGACCTTATCCTTTCTCATTCTTTGGCTGATTAATATGCTGCAGATGCGGGGGAGACGCTCATGAGGAAATTATGGATTGCTCTTACTTATTTAGTGTTTTTTCTGCTCATTGCTGCTCCATTAGGAAAAATGGCTATGGGTGCTTTTAGTGAAGGATTTGGTGGTTTCTGGAATGCTCTGACTAGGCCCGAAGCGCTGCATGCGCTCATGATGACTGGGCTTGTTGTGATAGTAGTTACGTTATTAAATACATTGTTCGGTATTATGATGGCTCTGTATCTTGTTCGGGCGAACTGGATCGGCAAGCGTCTAAAAGGATTATTGAACAGTATTGTGGATTTGCCTTACGCGGTATCCCCTGTAATCGGAGGATTGATGATTGTCCTGTTGCTGGGTCCCGATAGTACCTTGGGAGCGATTTTTGAGGGGATTGGACTAAAGATCGTTTATGCGATTCCCGGGATGATCATTGCCACTTTATTTGTTACCTTTCCTTTAATGGTGCGTGAGGTTATGCCGGTGCTTCAGGAGATTGGTTCACAGCAGGAGGAAGCGGCTTCGACATTGGGCGCTCGTAGCTGGACTATTTTTTGGAAGGTAACCTGGCCTTCGATTCGTTGGGCGGTTGTGTATGGTGTCATTCTTACGGTGGCACGTTCACTTGGAGAGTTCGGCGCGGTGCTCGTGGTTTCGGGGAATATTATGAACAAAACTCAGACGGCGACAACTTTAGTCTATCAGGATGTTGAGAATTTTAATGTGACGGCTGCTGGAGGAATAGCGCTAGTTCTGGCTGCATTTTCCGCAGGTCTGCTGCTGTTGATGGAATGGACCAAGAGAAGAAAGGAAGTGCAGTAATATGCATGTAGAAGTGCGGGGGTTAAACAAGCATTTTGGAGATTTTCATGCGGTCAAGGACGTCAATTTCACCATTACAAAAGGTCACCTGATTGGATTGCTCGGCCCAAGTGGAGGCGGGAAAACCTCAATTCTACGTATGCTGGCGGGACTGGAGTCACCGGATACCGGAGAGATTATTTTTCATGGTCAGACGGTGAACAATCTTCCTCCTCAAGAACGTGGGATCGGCTTCGTTTTCCAGAACTATGCACTCTTCAAACATATGACTGTATTTGATAATATCGCTTTTGGCTTAAAGGTTAAAAAGGCAAACAAAACAGCTATCCGCGATCGTGTTATGGAACTTGTGGAGCTTACAGGCTTAAAAGGGTTCGAGAAACGTTATCCGCATCAGCTATCAGGGGGACAACGTCAGCGTGTGGCTTTTGCACGTGCGCTTGCGCCTGAACCACAGCTGCTGCTTTTAGATGAACCTTTTGCCGCTATTGATGCGAAGATCCGCCAGGAGCTGCGCGCTTGGCTGCGTGAACTGATTGAGCGTGTAGGTATCACCTCTATTTTTGTAACCCATGACCAAGATGAAGCGATTGAAGTAGCGGATGAAATTATGATCATTAATCAAGGACGTTTGGAACAAAAGGGTACCCCGTGGGATATTTACAAGGAACCCAAAACACCGTTCGTGGCAACATTTATCGGCGAATCTACGCTGATTGAGAACGCTTCTGAGGTTAAAGGCTTTACAGGTGCGGGGGACGGCAAGCCTACCAAAGCGCTGATTCGTCCTGAATATATTGAAGTGGGTAACCTGCATGAGTTCAAGATGGCTTCTGCCACGGAAAAAGGTGTTGTGAAACATCTGCATTTCCGCGGCAGCGAATGGCTCGTTGAGGTTGAAGTAAATGGCCACAAGCTGGTCACCTACCGTTCGTTGGAGAAAGAAACCTTGCAGCCGGGTCAGGAAATCTCAGTACTGGTACATCGGGCTTATCTGTTTAATGATGAGCGCAGCTGGATCCAGGAGAACAACCTGAAAGAAGATCCAATGCCGATTTTTATTTAAAAATAAATAAAATGATTTTCAATTTTTTTTGATAGTAGCGAATGTGATTCGCTAGGATTAGAGGAACTGATGTGAAGGCCAGAAGTAATGAAGTGGAAGTATGGAACTGTAGGAGCGGAGCGACCGCGTTTGTTTCCGGATTTAATCCGCTGAGGATATAAAATTAATAAATCTGGGAACAACAGCGGCCGAAAGTCCAAACATTCCGCGTAATTACGGCAAATACCGAACGTTGGATACTTGAATTTTAAGTTTCAGCCATAGAGCTACTTTCAAGGAAATATTAAAAATCATTACCTCGAAGGATGTGGGCCGCAATGAATGTCAAAAGGAGCAGACAACTGCACGGATGTTTTGCTGCCCTAATGCTGGCCATACTCACGCTGACAGCAGTCGGTTGCGGGAATGAGAAGGCAGCTACGACGATGGCAGAGCCTTCGAAGCAAGGGGATGTTACGCTGGTAATTGGCGCATACAGTGTGGCTAAGGATGCGATGCAGGATATTTTGCCGTTATTTACTGCCAAGTGGAAGGCGGATACGGGTCAGGATATTAATTTTCAGGAGTCTTATGAGGCTTCAGGGACACAGGCGCGAGCGATTGTAGGTGGATTTGAAGCGGATGTGACGCTGCTAGCCATGGAAGGTGATGTCGAGAAGCTAGTTAAGGCTGGACTCGTAGCGCCAACATGGAAAGAGCAGGGTGAACAAGGCATGGTAACACGTTCAGTAGTAGCTCTTGGTACCCGCGAAGGAAATCCCAAAGGCATTCGCGATTTTGCGGACTTAGCCAAGCCAGGGATTAAAGTGTTATATCCAAACCCGAAGACCTCTGGTGGTGCGCAATGGGATATCAACGCGATCTATGGGGCTGGTCTGAAGCTGTCAGAGGAGCAGGAGGGGGCAAAGGATCCAGCAGCAGCCAAAGCTTTTTTGGAAAGCATCCATGCCAATGTAGAGTCTCTGGATAAGAGTGGCCGCGCTTCTATGGCAGCCTTCGAGTATGGAGTGGGGGATGTAATTGTCACCTATGAGAATGAACTACTGGCCCGGATTGCTCAGGGAGTAAAATACGAAGTCATTATTCCTAAAAATACAATTCTGATTGAGAATCCGGCGGCTGTTGTAGAGAAATATGCGGATGAGCATGGGACACGCATAGCATCAGAAGCACTGGTTGATTTTTTGATAACTCCACAGGCACAAGAGATCTTTGCAAAATATGGCTTTCGTCCCGTGGATAAACAAGTCTATGCTGAGCACAAAAGCGATTACCCTGATCCGGCGGGCCTCTTTGATATTAACTATTTAGGAGGCTGGGATGAGGTGCGAAGCTCACTTTATTCCAAGCGTGGAATTTGGTATCAGGTACTTGCCGGAATATAAGGTAGAGGTATAACAAAAGAGTCATCCCAGCAGTTCATCTGTGGTGGGGATGGCTTTTTTTGCTGGGTCTCTTTAAGATAGAGAGAGGGTAATTTAGATTTATTACTTCGTTGAAGAGAACCTGAAGGAGAGATAGCAGATGGATACGTTGGTGTTTTTGGGTACAGGGGATGCCATGGGGGTTCCTCGGGTATATTGCAGCTGTGAGACCTGTACAGAGGCAAGGGAACAGGGTAAAAATATTCGCCTGCGCTCTTCTGTACTTATAGATAATGGCAGTGACTTTTTAGTGATCGATTGTGGGCCTGACTGGCGGCGTCAGATGGAGGCGCAGGGAGTACGGAATATGCGCAGACTGCTGGTGACACACGCTCATTTTGATCATATTGGTGGGCTGCCGGAATGGGCGGATTCTTGTCGCTGGATGGGATATAAGGGCCAGCTCTATGCCCCAGCAGAAGTGATCCCGATAATAGAGCGGCAATATCCATGGCTGCGCAATCAGATCGAGATGATTCCTTGTGATGAAGGCATAGAGCTAGACGGCTGGACAATTGATACCTGGAAAGTGAACCATGGCAAGAATGGATACTCGTATGCTTTTCGTCTGGAGAAGGAGGGCTATGTATGGGTGTATTGTCCAGATTCCATTTCTCTTGGAGCTGAAGAGACACGCCTGATGCATGGAGCTGACTTGCTGGTATTAGGTACAAGCTTCTATTACGAAGCAGCGGAGTTATCGACTCGTTCTGTATACGATATGACGGAAGCAGCGGAGCTGCTGCAAACTGTGAAGCCTCAAAAGGCAATCTATACCCATATGTCGCATGATGTGGATATGAGAAAATCATATATTTTACCGGAAAATGTTACGCTGGCCGAGACGGGGATGAGAATACCCTTAGGATCTTCGGAGATCAGCTGAAATTTAGATAAAAAGAAAACTCCCTTTTGCTGGAAGGGAGTTTTCTTGATCCTATTTAACCTGTTATATTCCGCCTTGTTGAATATGTTTAATGAACTCTTCAAGCCAATAAATGGAGTGGTCCGCTTTAGTTGAGATATTCACTAAATCAAAAAGGGACATCATTCGGGCAACTTCAGCCTGTTGATGTTCCTTTTGTGATTTCTATTGCATTCAGTATTCAGATCCCGATATATACTATATAATCAAAAAACATATCGTATTATTTTTACATATTTAGAATAATTATCATCGCCAGAGGAGGAGTACGAAGTGGCTGACTCCAAGGATCCAATCCTGCTTGATTTTCCCGAGAGTTTTGAAACAGAGAGGCTGCTCATTCGTGCCCCTTTATGGGGAGATGGAGTTAGCATGAATGAGGCTATCCGTGAAAGTATAGATGAATTGAGACCTTGGATGGCTTTTGCTCAAGTAATACCCACATTAGAAGAATCAGAGAAAGTTACTAGAGAAGGCAGACTGGAGTTTCTAAAAAGGGATAAGCTACATATGCGTATTTTTAGAAGGGATACGGAGGGTTTTATCGGCTGCATTAGCCTGCATCATCTAAACTGGGAACTCCGCAATTTTGAGATTGGTTATTGGATCCGGAGCGCCTGTGCAGGCAAAGGATATATGACAGAAGCCGTAAATGGAATCACCAATTTTGCCATACGGGAACTAGAGGCGAATCGTCTCGAAATCTTTTGTAGTGCACGAAATATCAAAAGTGCCGCGGTAGCCGAACGTGCAGGTTTTACACTGGAGGGGATCCTGCGCAGTACGAGTCTTGGGCATGATGGGGAATGGCATGACAGTAAGGTGTTCGCTAAGGTTAGAGGTATAGAATTTTAAGTGAGAGGGCTGGTTCTTTGAAGCAGAAAGGCGTATTTTCAAGATTAAGTACATATATGTTAAGGCACAAGCTCTTATATACGATTTTATTATTTACGACTTTATTTGGAATTGTTCTGGATTTAACGATTGCTTGGCTGCTCTCAGTAATTACGGATGCTGCGGTTAGACTCGATGTGAAAGCTTTTAAAGGGCTGGTTATTTTCGGATTAATCTACTTATTAGTGAGTGCAATTAATGGTTTCATCGATCGATATCTCAAAAATAAAATCGCAGCTAAGATCAGAAATGAGCTGCGGTTGGATATGATGCGGCATGCCTTAGCTCTTCCTCAGTCTTATTTTGACCGTAATCATTCCGGGGATTTATTGTCCCGCTTTACTAATGATAATCAATCTGTTGGTAATGCTACAGGCGAGGTAATGATTGATCTAATCCGTAACCCTTTACTAGCCCTCGCGGCTTTTGGTTATTTGCTCTATATTAACTGGCTACTGGCATTGATCTGTTTTGCAATGGGGCCTTTGATGTTCCTTACGGGAAAAATCTTCGGTTCAGCGATGCGTGAGAACAGTGTGAAGATTCAGACTAATATGAGCAAGATTACTTCCTTTTTACATGACATTCTAGGCAGTAGTATGGTGTTTAAATCCTTTAGCATTGAACGCAGACTAATGAAGCAGTATCAGGAGCATAGTGAGAATATTACTTCTGAAGAATTGAAGCGGGGAAGAATTGAGGGAGCTACTGGCTCATTCTCCTCTTTTTTGGGAAACTTTACGTTTCTTCTGGCGCTGGTCGTGGCTGGTTATTTTGTGGCAAAAGGATCACTTGAGGTCGGTGCGATGATTGCTTTCATCCAGCTCATGAATTATTTAGTGATGCCGTTCTCTTCACTGCCGGGACTGATCAATTCGATGCAGCAATCACTTGGGGCGGCGGGACGGATCTTTGAGGTGTTGGATAGCCCGGTGGAGGTTGAGACCCTTCCAGAAGTGGAGACTAAGCAACCAGAATTTGAGAGTATGGTTATGTCGTCGATCTCTTTCTCGTATCCGGGAGCAGAGAGACAAAGTATAAACAAGATCAGCTTAGAGCTTCAAAAAGGAACACAGATGGCGGTTGTGGGACCGAGTGGTGGAGGTAAATCTACGCTTTTCAAACTATTGCTGGGATTGTATGAACCCGATGAAGGCGAAGTAATAATCAATGGGCAGCGGATCAACGAGATGAGTCTGGCTAAGCTTAGAAGTTATTTTTCCTATGTGCCGCAAGAGGCAGGTCTTTATACAGGAAGCATTCGTGATAATATCCGGAATGGAAATCCAGAGGCGGATGAGCAAGAAATTCTGGAAGCTTTGCGAAAAGCGAATGCCTATGATTTTGTAATGGAATTGCCTGAGGGACTGGATACTGATATTGGTGAGGAAGGCTCACGACTGTCCGGGGGACAACGTCAGCGGCTTTCCATTGCAAGAGCAATTCTGAGAAACGCTCCTATTCTACTGTTGGATGAAGCTACTGCTGCACTTGACAATAAATCAGAAAAACTGGTGCAGCAGGCCATTCGTAAACTAATGGGAGACAAAACTACACTCGTTATCGCGCACCGTTTATCTACGATTCAGAACGCTGATATCATTCTCGTGATGGAGAATGGTGAAATTGTGGAGAGTGGAACGCATGATGTACTGCTTGCTGCTGAAGGAAGATATAATGATTTGTACTATTCTCAGCTAGAGCAGGAAGAAGAGAGTGGAATGGGACCCGAGAAAGTGGAATTAGCTTCTACAGGAGTTTGAGTTTTGGAATAAAAAAGGGTGCAACAACGTCATGAAATATGGCGTTGCTGCACCCTTTTGCTTAAGGAAGTTTAGTTCACTTTATTAAGAATGAATTTATCAATCGCATATTTCACGCCATCGTCATTGTTGCTTAAGGTCACGAAATCAGCAATTTCTTTCAGAGCAGGAATAGCATTCTCCATAGCGACGCCAAGTCCGGCAGCTTCCAGCATCTCATGGTCGTTCCAAGAATCACCTACAGCGATGGTCTCGGAAAGCTCACAGCCGTAATGTTTGGCTAGGAATTCAAGTGCAATGCCCTTGGTTCCTTCATGATGCATGATTTCCAGGAAGTGTGGTTTGGATTTGGTAATATGCACGGAATCACCAAGCAATTCATGCAGGATTGGAGCCAGTTCATCCAAGAAATCAGGATCATCGATAATTAGCATTTTTGGTGTTTTTTGCGGGACAAGCTTTTCCCAGTCAGGCTCAATAAAATATTGCGTTTTATTCAAGTCCGTATAGTCTTTGATCTTTTGGTTGTCTTCACGGGCATATAGCTTGTCGTCAATGTAAGTTTGCAGATGCAGATTATGCTCCACGCAGTAAGTGAACAGCTTGCGGACTGCATCTTGCGGGACGTAACGCTCATACAGTACTTTTTCATCGAGCAAGTTCTTAACGAGTGCACCCTGGTAAGTAATGATAGGTACGTTTAGTCCAGTTTGACGGGCAATGGCTTGAGCGGAAGCGTAAGCACGGCCTGTAGCAAGGGTTACAACAACACCTGCGGCAACAGCCTCTTCAAGCGCAGTTTGGGTAGCAGGTGTTACTTCCTTGTCATCATTAATCAGAGTGTCATCAATATCAATCGCGATCAATTTGTACATTTGTCTCTCTCCTTATCTCTTTCTAAATAGATGTAATTTGGAAAAATAACTCTTCTTATGTTGATTCTGACCCGGTTCCGGGCTCAGCTCTGCCATAAGCATAGCCCCCAGAATACAACCACAACCGAGCAGAGCGGACAACCCGAGTGTTTCCCCGCCAAAGGCTAAACCCGTCAGAACGGCAAATACCGGTTCTGTGGCATAAATAATGGCTACCCGTGATGGGGTAGTATATTTCTGACAGGCGGTTTGAATCCAGAAGGCAAAAGCGCTGGTTGGCCCGATGGAGATCAGCAGAGCCCAAAGCACATCTGGGTCCTTAATCAGCTCCCCGCTGTGGGCGAGCGGTGTTGCCCCTTCAAAAATAAGCGAGGCAGCAATACTGAACAGCCCAACGAAAGCAAGCTGCAGAGTAGCTAGCGGCAACGCCGGATAATGAGGTGCATAAACGCCAGTATAGGCTACCTGTAACGCAAAAGCTATGGCACACAGAAGAATCAAGGCATCGCCTTTATTCAAGGATAATGCAGAGCCCGTGAAGGTCAACAGATAAAGCCCGATTGCGGCGAGTGCCGCACTGAACCAAGTGTATCGTGAAATCGCATGCTTCAATAGGGCAAGAGACAGAAAGGGAACTAGGACAACCGATAGCCCGGTAATAAAGCCGGTATTAGAGGTTGTTGTATATAGAAGTCCCATCGTCTGAAAGCCATAGCCCATAAACAAAAAAAGGCCAAGCAGCAGAGAATCGCGTACCATGCGGAAACTAAGCTGTTTCCAATCCTTGCGGTAAAAAATAACTGTGATTAGAGCCAGCAACAGGGCAGCGCCCATAAAGCGGATACTATTAAACGCGAGCGGTGGCAACACCTTGACAGCATTTTGTACAATCAGAAAGGTACATCCCCACATCATCGCCACCAATAGCAGGCTAAAATCGGCTATACGGGAACGCTTCACTACTTAGGTCATCCTTTCTTCAGCAGCTGCCGTCTCTATGTAGACGACAAGGTCAAGTTGTCCAAATTGTATCGTATATTCATGGGGAGGACAAGATAGAAATCGCGTAAAGGCTTATATACTAAGCGATTTCAGCGTTTTATGTAGACAAAAAAACCGGGTCTTGATATACTTCGATAACCGCACATTTGTTCTTGTTTTTGCATCTTAGAAAGGAGCGGTTTCACTATGATGGGCAGATCCCATTTAATTATCAGCACCGGGGTTACCCTATCTGTAATGAGTTTGATGGCCCATGAGATTACAATCCCGGTTATTGCCGTCGCCGCATTAAGCTCGCTCCTGCCAGACATTGATGAACCGAATTCGTTACTGGTACGCAAGGCGATTCCTGACTTTCTGCTCAGGGTACTACAGGTTGCTTTGATAGGAGCAGCGATTTATCTTTATTTTGCAGGAATCGTTGAAAGCCCTTGGAATATTGTAATGGCCCTACTTGTGGGGAGTGTGACTTTCCTGCCGGGAAGAAAGCTGCGGCATCTGGTGATGGTACTAATCGCTACTGCGGTATTTGCATACGGAGGGGCATATGACCCTTGGAACTACATAGTAGCTTGTATACTCGTAGTTACATCACTTGTCCCGCATCGTGGATTGACTCATACCTTATATGCTGTTGCAGGCTGGAGCACTTTATTGTATTTTGCTTCATCGGGTATACAGGATGGTGGCAGTCTATGGATAGCAGGTGGCATGTCTTATGCGCTTCATCTATTAGCCGACTCTCTCACCCAAAGGGGAATTACGCCCCTGCCGCCCATTCCATTTAAGCTGCGTCTAAAGCTAATGAGTACAGGCACGAAAAAAGGTGGAGCTGTAGAGAATGTTTTTATCCTGCTGACACTAGCCCTAGTTGTATATGTATTTATACTTTCTCCTTGAGATTTACGGATATGAAGCACATAATGAATTACCGCTAGAACACACAGGAGGCGGCTGTTATGCGGGGGGATTCCTTAGTGAAGTGGTTTGGAAGATTGCAGATTCGTAATAAAATTATCCTTATTTTTATACCGTTGATCATTTTTCCATTGCTTGCTTTAGGCTTGCTCTCAGGACAGATGTTCAGCCGTTCGATGATCGAAAAGGCTAAGTACAATTTTAAAGATGAATCCAAGCTCATCATGCAGCAAATAGATACGATTGTAAAAAATACGGAGAGTAGTGCTAACATTATAACTACCGACATCCATCGGATGTATGCTGAACGTCCGTTGTTATCCTCGACAGTGGAGCAGACGCGGTTTCGCAATTTAATGCAGAGCCAGCTTTCTATCGATCTGATTATTTTTCCGGATGTCGATTCTGCTGTGTTTGTGGATACGGAAGGCCAGATTTATTCCTCTTACGCCTACGGTAATCCTAACGAACAGAAGGTATTCACCAGCGATATGCTGGAGAAAGCTAAAGAAAAAGGCAGCTACGGGGTTAACCGTTGGCTTCCCATGGAACAGAGAGATTATCTGGTTAGTGATCCGGCAGTTCCGGTGCTCACACTAAGTAAAGTCGTGTACAATCTTAAAACGGGCAACCTAATAGGTACATTATTTGTGAACGTAAAAGAAGATGCTCTCTCTGCTTTTTTGGAAACCGCTAGAGAAACCTCTTCGGACAAGAAATATTTTGTAGTAGACGGAACGCAAAGGACCGTGTCTACACCTGATAAATCAAAGCTCCTACTGAAGCCTGAGGACAGACTGAACGATAGTCTTAGGAAGACGGGAAGCTCTGTCTCGGAAATTATCGGCAGGGGGAGCGGGCGAGAGCTGGTCACTGTGACGTATTATGATAAGCTGAATTGGAAGCTTGTGAATACCATTTCGCTGCAAAAGTTAACCGCTGATATTCACCGTAATATAACGTTAACTATATTCGTGGGAATTGGATGCCTGTTACTGTCTCTGCTGCTTGCAGGAAAGCTGTCACAGATTATCGTAAATCCGCTTCTTCAGGTGACGAAGGCGATGCGTAAAGTAAGGGAAGGCGATCTGAATGTCACCTCACCAGTGACTACAGAGGATGAGACGGGGTTGATCTCCACCGTATTCAATTCCATGGTTGGTCGTATCCAGGAGCTGATGCGGACGATTACGAACGAACAAGTCCGGAAACGTGAATATGAACTAGCTCTGATTCATGCCCAGATTAAACCACATTTTCTGTACAACACACTGGATACGATTTATGTACTCAACGATTTGGAGCTTAATGAAGCAGCTCGGGATACGACCAAGGCACTGGCAGACTTCTATCGGGTTGTTCTTAGCAAAGGAAACGAGGTTATTCCACTGTCCGAGGAAGTATCAAATGCAGCTGATTATTTGGCTATTATGCAGGTTCGCAACCCCGACGTATTACGTTACGAGATTAATATCCCGAAATCTCTCGAAGGAGTTAAGGTACCCAAATTGTCCCTACAGCCACTCATAGAGAATGCAATCTACCATGGATTAAAAACAAAGGGTAGTCAGGGGCTTATCTCAATAGAGGCTTATACACACGGAAGAGAAGTTATCATTACCGTGGAGGATAACGGTGTTGGCATGTCCGAGGAGCAGGTGTCCCGGATTGTAGAATACCGCTCACGAGAAGGAAAACCGGCATCCATTGGCATTTACAGCGTTCATGAACGGATTAAGCTGTATTTTGGAGAACCATATGGCCTATCGGTGGAAAGTAGACTGGGAAAGGGTACTGTTATGAAAATGACGATTCCCGGAACGGAAGTGCAGGGGGGCAGCATAGATGTATAAAGTGATGGTTGTAGATGACGAGCCGCTGTTTCGTTATTATATGCGGACCAAGCTGGATTGGAGTAAATATGATTTCAGTGTCTGTGGTGAAGCGTCAAATGGCAGAGAAGCGCTGGAAGAAGCGGAACGGACGAAACCTGATTTGGCTTTAGTGGACATTAGCATGCCCTATATGGACGGTATGGAGCTGGTTACCCGGTTACAGGCCAATGCTCCTGATATGCTGATTGTTTTTGTAACAGGGCACAATGAATTTGATTATGCGCAAAAAGCGATTCGCTTAGGTGTACAAGATTATTTATTGAAACCGTTTAACCAGCAAGAGTTTAACGAGATGATGATCAAGGTGAAGCAACGCCTTCAGTCACATAAAATAGATGCACGCAAAGCTGGTAAGCCGGAAATAATTGCAGAAGGGATGGCTTCTAGTAAGCTCTTTCCACTCCAAATGGACGAGCTGAATTCCTCTGAAGGGATAGAGGAGTTCTCCTTTCCATCCAAAGAAATCACTCATCTTGGAATTCAGGATGCCATGCTGATGGCGTTAAAGATGGGGGATGGCGATGCAGCGGCGAAGGACATAAGCAAATTAATTGAGATTCTACGACGCCAGAAAGGGGGAGGCAGCTATTCCTTTACTCTTTTAATGAGTATAGTATCCCTTTGCCTTGCCTATGCTGGAGAAAGAGGGATCAATCCGGAAAGTCTCTGGAAACCAGCAGGTTCATCAGAGCAGCGGCTACGGGAGATGGATAACTGGGATGAGACCGAAAGCTGGATAAAAGGCTTGTACAGTAAAGTCATTGATCAAGGTCGTGAGCACCGCCCCTCTAAGTCGTACAATTTATTCATTGCCGCCAAAGAGTACATCCGGGAGCATTATTCCGATTGTGAGCTGACGGTTGACCAGGTGGCGAATGGCGTATATGTAGATACCAGCTATTTACGGAAGGTTTTTCGAAAAGAAGGTGGAATCTCTGTACTTGATTTCATTACCTATACTCGTATGAAGCAGGCCAAGGAACTGCTTGCTGGAGGAAATGTGAGACTGTCTGAAATCGCCGGTAAAGTGGGCTATAATGATCCGAATTATTTCAGTAAATGCTTTAAAAAACACTATGGCATGCCGCCGTCTGAATTTGAGCAGCTGGCTGCCCGTTCCCGCCATATTGGCGTTAATAATGAAATTTAATAAACAAATTTGGTGGCGGCTCTCTGGTGAGGCCGCTTTCATTTTGTCCTGTTTATTACCGATTGTGCCCGATATGGCTCTTTTTGGGTCTTCAAGGCTCAAATATAATAGAAACAGGACGATGAAAACGCTAACAAATAGCGGATTCAACTAGCTCCACTAAATAGAGCATCAGAAAGGGGATTCATTATGAGCAACAAGTTATTCAGAACACTGGGGGTTGCAACCGTTTTATCCTTAGCTTTCTCACTTACAGCCTGTGGTGGTAACAATGCCGGAAACGGTGGTTCAACCTCTGAAGATTCCAATACGACCGCTGGGAACACCGATAAGAAAATTCAAATAAAAATTTATGCACAGCATTTTGACGAAGATACTTCAAAGCCATTTGATTATGCCGTTGAGGAATTGAAAAAGGAAATGCCGGAGGTGGAGATTGTACTGGATGAAGCTGTTCAAGATGGCTACCAGAAGCTGAAAACATATGCCGCGACTGGGAACATGCCGGATATTTATGAAACAGACTGGCCTACACTGCAAACCTTTGCCAAATCTAAAAATGTCGAGCTGCTTGATGAATACCAAGCCACCAAAGATTTCAAGGCGAATCTAAACACAGGGAATGAGTCCCGTCTGATTGCCCCAGACGGTCATGTATACGCATTCCCATATACGGGAATTGAATTCCAAATGTTGTTTTACAACAAGGATATCTTTAAAGAGGTAGGCATCGAGATGCCGATCAAGACGATCGATCAGCTGGCTGAAGCGGCTAAGAAGCTTTCTACAGCAGGGTATACACCGCTCTCAATTTTCGCGAAGGAGAAATGGATCACTACTTCTTTTTATAGCGGACTTGTGACTCGTGAGGAGACGAAAGGGTTTGGCCCACTCGAAACGAAGGGAACGACAACATTGCCTTCGCCTTATGTAACAGCAGCAGAACAAATGAAGAAGCTGGAAGAAGCAGGCTTGTTCGACGTCAATGCTACGAATACCAATTATGATCAAGCTTCATCTTTGTTCTACCAAGGAAAAGCTGGCATGTTCGTCAACGGTCAGTGGGAAATCTACAGCAGTGCTGAGAAGCTTGGGGATAAAGTGGATTGGATGTACTGGCCAGCTAAGGACGAAGCGACTTATGAGAACAACAAAATGTACATTAACGGTGCCGGAGGCCCTGGTGGTTTTGCCGTTTCTCCTAGCAGCAAGAATGTTGAGACTGCAGTGAAAGTAGCTAGTTTTATCGCACAAAAATATAGCGAATACAAATATACACAGCTGGGTAGCCCGATCGTAGCGACTAAAGTGGATAAAGAAATGACCGGTGAAGTGCCTGCCATGATGAAAAGAATCGCTGAAGAAGTGCTGCCAAACGTGAAGGGTTACGCCAATGCGGTAAGCAGTGTTCAAATTAAAAATGCACTGGACGACAATACACAAAATATGTTGATCGAAGGATTCTCGGCTAAGCAGTTCACGGATAACATGAACCGAGTGCTGAACAAAGAAAATAAATAATTAGAGAAATAAAATAAATAAAAATTGGTCCATGCCCTGCAGCTCACCCGGATCGAGCCCTTATATCGGGTGAGCAGCTTGGTAAGGAAGGAGTGGAATCTTACCGCATGCATAAATACTTAGGTAATAAGAAAGCCATAATGCTGTTTCTGCTTCCCGCTCTGTTGATTTATAGCGTAGTGATTATCTATCCGGTGCTTCAATCCTTTTATCGTAGCTTTTTCGAGTGGGACGGGCTCAGTACGGCTACTTTTAACGGATTGTCCAACTATGTAGAGATGTTTGATGATCCATTGCTTTTGACATCCCTTCGTAACGGCCTTATTTTTGCACTGGTGCTCGCTGTATTTCAGATCGGATTGGGAACCATTCTTGCGCTTGCCTGTGCCGATCCGCGAATCAAAGGGCGTAAGTTGTTGAAAACAGCTTATTTTATCCCCGTAGTTCTGTCGGTTACGGTTGTTTGTCAGCTATGGATTGCCATCTACGATCCGAATAACGGATTGATCAATAGGCTTTTTGAAATTTTGCATATTCCTTATCAACAAAACTGGCTCACTTCTCCAACCACATCCATAATTGCGATTGCCTTTGTTAATGCCTGGCAGTTCATGGGTTACCAGTTCAGTCTTTTATATGCGGGGGTTAAATCTGTCCCTGAGCAGTACATGGAAGCTGCCACGATTGACGGTTGCTCCAAGTGGATGGCGCATCGTAAGGTGACGATTCCAATGATGAAGGAGACGTTCAAATTCTGTCTGATCATTGCCATTACTTCAGGAATCGGTGCTTTTGTACAAATGTTGATTATGACTAACGGCGGACCGGGAACGAGCAACTATACGCTTACCTTTATGATTTATCGTTATGCTTTCTTGGAAAGCAACTACGGCTATGCCTGTGCGGTATCGGTTGTGCTTGTCCTTCTGTCGCTTCTGGCCACCATTATTATCAACAAGACATTTGACCGAAATGAAGCATAAGGCAGTACGCCAGAAAGGAAAAGGAACGTTATGAAAAAAGTGAGAGCATTGCTCATACAGCTTCCCTTATGGATTTATTTTATCATTTCCATCTATCCGCTATTATGGATGATTTCTTATTCTCTGAAAAATAATGACGAGATTTTTGTCACCAACCCTTTCGGATTTCCGACTAATTTCCGGATTGAAAACTATGTGGCCGCTTGGTCACAGTTCAATATACCGCGATATTTTACGAATAGCTTGGTAGTCTCTACGATTTCAACGCTACTTATTATCATATTATCGCTGATGTTCTCATTCGCAATTTCCCGGCTGCGGTGGAGATTCCGTGAAGGGGTCAGATTGTATATGACGATCGGAATGTTCATGCCGCTGCAGGTAATTATGATTCCACTTGCTATACTCGTGCGGGACTTACATCTGACTAATACCTACGGTGGGCTGATTGTTCCTTATGTCGCCATTGGATTGCCGTTCTCTTGTCTGGTATTCTACGGCTTTATGAAGGGTATTCCTGGGGAGCTGGAGGAATCCGCTTGTATGGACGGCGCGAATGTATACCGGATGTTTCTGCAGATTATTGTGCCGGTTGTAACGCCAGCTGTCGCAACAGTAGCCATTTTTCAATTTCTGAACAACTGGAATGAATTTTTGCTGGCTTATATTCTGATCTCTGATGAGGGGATGAAAACACTGCCGCTGGGTCTATTGTTCTTCCAAGGCCAATACAGCACAGACTGGGGTGGCATGGGGGCGGTTATGACGATGGCGAGTCTGCCAATGGTTATTGTCTATTTGTTCTTTAGTGAGCAGGTAGAACGGGCTATGACAGTTGGATCTGCTGTAAAAGGATAAAGCGAAGAGTATTAATTCATGCAAAAGAGGACTTCTGGCGAATGCGCAGGAGTCCTCTTTTTGATTCAAATCATGACCAGTGAATTCATCCTATTCCTCTAGGAAGACCAATCCGATAAAATCCTCCGGCTCAATACGACCGAAATAATGCTTCAAATCGAGATCAGCTAATGCTTCTCTAACCTCAGCCTCGTCATAACGTTTGCCACGAAGTGCATTTTCAACATCTACTACGTCACCGACTCCGAAGAAGTCACCATAGATTTTGATGTCTTTAATGAGGGAATCTTCAATATCCATCCGAATATCAATAATTCCGGCAGGGAATTTGCGCGTGTGTTTAACGTTGCTTTTTGGTGACAGACCGTAGTTCCAGTCCCAGTTCTGGTAGTGCTCCTTGGAGATCTCGTTAATTTTGTCCCAGTCGGCTTGTTGCAGCTTGTACTGAGGAACCTCAGAAGGATCCATACCAAAGATCGAACGCAGCAGGCCGGCGCGGAACTCCTCGATCGTCATATCTGTACCCAGTAGCTCTTTGATATTAGCTACACGACTGCGTACGGATTTGGTGCTCTTTGATTTAAACTTCTCTGGATTCACTTTTAGAGAGGCTTGTACATCATCTAAATTAAGATTGAACATCAAGGTACCATGGCTGAACATACGTCCGCGTGTGGAGAACTGAGCGTTACCGGAAATCTTTTGCTCACCAACTTGCAGGTCATTCCGTCCGCTTAGCTCGGCGTTAACACCCATGCTTTGCAGGTAATCGATGACCGGTTGGGTAAATTTCAAAAAGTTATGAAAGGATTGGCCGTCATCCTTGGTAATAAAGCTGAAGTTCAAATTTCCAAGATCGTGATAAACAGCTCCACCGCCGGATAGACGACGTACGACCTGAATATTATTATCTTTTACATACTCTTGGTTAATTTCTTCGATAGTATTCTGATGTTTCCCTATGATGATGGATGGGCTGTTGATATAAAAAAGCAGGTAACTCTCGTCCATCGGCAAGTGCTTCAGCGCATATTCCTCAATCGCCAAATTGATGGATGCGTCAGTAATCCCTGTGTTATCAATAAAAAGCATAGTGAATTCCTCCGTCGCAGCAAAATTGATTACAACCTTCATTTTAAACCAAAAGCGGTTTTTTAACAAAAGAGATCACATTGTTGAGATTCATGTCGGTTTGAGGGAAGCGGGGGATTTAGCTGATTCCTTCTGCGAAAGCATTGACGATCTTCCGGCAAAGAGGCAATAATGGTGGCAATGACATACATATCGTGCTAGAGAAAGTAGATAGAGGGAGTGTAATTATGCTTGAAAAATATGGGCATGGCGGTGATTTGTTGACGGCAGCGGAGCTCTATGGAGAAGCTGGGGGCACATTTCTCGACTATAGTGCCAACATCAATCCGCTCGGTCCCCCACCGCAAGTTTTGGAGCTGCTCAGAACAGCACTGTCAACGGTGGTGGCATATCCGGACCCTGGACACCGACGCTTTAAACGCCTACTGGCGGAAAATCTTGGCGTAGATAATAGCTGGTTAACTGTGGGCAACGGAGCAGCGGAATCTATGGCTTTGCTGCTGCTGGCGATAGCTCCACAAAAGGTTGGCATCGTGGAGCCTTGTTTCTCTGAGTATCGGCAGCTTTCCGTACAATTTGGCGCTGAAGTATTATCGGTTCAGGGGACAAGGGAACAGCATTTTCGCGCTGGAGTGGAGGAAATTGCCGGGCTGCTGGAACAGGTGGAACTGTTATTTCTCGGACAGCCGAATAATCCCAATGGCGTTCAGTATGCTGTGGAGGAACTGCGCTTGTTAGCTCAGAAGGCTGAAAGCTGCGGGACTTATTTGGCTGTGGATGAAGCTTTTATTGACTTTATCCCGGAGTCAGAGCGAAATACACTCCTGCCGGAGCTGGAGCGGTTTCCGCATACGGTTCTGGTGCGGTCGATGACGAAGTTTTATGCGATTCCCGGCTTGCGTCTCGGGTTTGCGATTTCACATCCGAAGCTGGCGAAGGCGATGAGCGGAAAGCAGGTCACCTGGAGTGTGAACGGCTTGGCGCTACTCGCAGGGGAAGCCTGCCTTACAAGTGGACGTGACTATGAACAGCGTACGCGTGAGCTTATTGCAGCAGAACGCGAAAAACTGCGGCAGGGTCTTATGCAGCTGGGCTGCGATGTCCCACCGGGAGAAGCCAACTTTCTGCTCTGTGGCTTGCCATCACCGTGGAGCGCGGCTGAGTTTCAGACTAGGCTTGGCCGCGTAGGTATACTAGTGCGCAGCTGCGCTATGTATGCAGGGTTAGGTGCTGAGCATATTCGAGTTGCCGTTAAGGGACATGAGGATAATGCCCGCCTTTTGCTGCAGATGGCGGAGATTCTAGCGACTAAGTGACAGGTGCATGTAGTCTTTAATGACTCTATGTGCGGAGCGAGCTGACAGCGCTATTGGTGTGGCATCCTTTCGAGGATGGTTGTAAGTATTCAATGAAAGAAATGAGCGGTGAAAGGAGCGGGATCGGCTATGGTGGAAGTGAAGATTCCATTTAATCTTACAGGGGGAATCAGGGAGTATCGTCCGGCCGTCTGGCCAGGGCTTGCTCTGCAATGGAAGGATAAGCATCTTCTGCTGGAGCTGCCAGCAGAAGCCGATGGTTTATCGAGCGCGTTCTACGGCGGAGGAATGAACCGGCTGCAGCGGGCCGTCAATTTATATGTTGATCGCAATTACGAATGTAGTGATCCTGTCCAGGATATGGAGAATAAGCTGCGCGATTGGGGTTATCCTTTATCCGGCTGTGCTGGTCTGATGACGGCTGTGCCGCTAGAGCATGCAGCGGTAGCTGAAGAGGACACGGGTTCAGCGGGGATTTTTGTTTGCGTTACAGCCGCCGCAGGAAATGCTGCGCGCGCAGGTGTGGAACGCAATGTGCTGGCTGTGTATCGGCCGGGTACGATTAACATCATGCTCTGCATTGATGGCCGCCTGACACCGGCGGCCATGGTCAATGCTGTGCAGACAGCTGTCGAAGCCAAAGCTGCCGCGCTGGCAGATCTCGGGATTACCGATCCCGAGAATGGCCTGATCGCAACCGGCACGACTACGGATGCTATTGTACTCGCTGTGAGCCAAAGCGGGCGATACAGCGCCGAGCATGTATATGCCGGAACAGCAACCGATCTTGGAGGCGCTATCGGCCGGCTTGTATATAGCGCTGTGACGGGCAGCCTGCTGTCGGTGCAGGCAAGGAAGGACGGCTAATGAGAATGGATAGCTGGAAAAGTAGAAGCTTGTTCAGAGGTGATTGCTTGTGACAATCGCTTTGGTGTTGCTTGCAGCTTATGTGATTGACCGGATCGTAGGTGATCCGCGTAACCTGCCTCATCCCGTAATTGGTATGGGCAAAGCAATCACGGCTCTGGAGCGGGCGATCCGTCGTTTATGGTCCCGCCCGCAAAGCCTGCGCAGAGCAGGGGTGTTACTTCCGCTATGTGTGGCGGGCGGTGCTTGGGCACTGACAGCCATCCTGCTATGGCTGCTGTCATCTATCTCACCGTGGCTCGTCTGGATAGCCGAGGTTTGGTTGATTTCAACCACGATTGCCTCCAAGGGACTAAAGGATGCAGGAATGGCGGTGTACGTGGAATTGCAGAAGGGCGATATCCCTGCTGCCCGCAAGGCGTTGGGGATGATCGTGGGACGTGATACGACTTTGCTAGACGCCCCGGAAATTGTCCGTGGAACGGTGGAGACCGTAGCAGAAAACATCGTCGATGCGATTATTTCTCCACTTTTCTACGCGCTGATTGGCGGTGCACCGCTTGCTATGGCTTATCGGGCGGTCAATACACTCGATTCAATGGTCGGTTATAAGAACGATAAATACCGTGATCTCGGCTGGGCCTCTGCCCGGCTCGATGATGTGGCTAACTTCATCCCGGCACGGATTACGGCATTGCTTTTGGCTCTATGTGCAGGGATGCTTCGTCTGAATTGGCGCAGATGCCTGCAAATGGTGAAGCGGGATGCACATCTACATCCAAGCCCTAACAGCGGTTATCCAGAATCAGCTGTGGCTGGCGCACTCGGCATCCGACTCGGAGGCGAAAATGTGTATCATGGCGTCGCTTCTTTTCGGGCTTATATGGGTGATCCGGTACGTACGATGGAACCGGATGATATCATCCAGACCTCGCGGATGATGATGCTCTGCTCTTCAATATTTGTAGGTCTATGCGCGGTTGTGGCATGGATATGGATTGGAGGCTGAGCGTCGGTATGGCAATTCCCTCTATAGAGCTTGAGCTAGTGCTTATCCGACACGGGCAGACGAAATGGAATGTTGAGCATCGTTACCTGGGACATACGGATCTTCCATTGCTTCCTGAAGCAAGTGAGCGGCTATCCCAACCTCAGCAGCAGATCTGCCTGCAGACTGAGTTATCAGGTGGTTTTTGGCGTGTGTTCTGTTCCGATTTGCTAAGGTGTCGGGAGACCTTGGCTTTCGTAGCACCTTCACTAGAGCAGGACGCTGTTTATGATCAGCGGCTTCGTGAAATGAACTTCGGAGCTTGGGAAGGCTGCACTTATGAGCAACTGAAAGATAACTCTCTATATAGACGTTGGATTGATGATCCTTCAAAGGTTACACCGCCAGAAGGAGAATCGTGGACAGCATTCGATGCTCGGTTGCGTAGTTTCCTGTTGGACCTAGGTCAAGCTGCTGTGGCTGCATTTGGATGCTGTGCTATCAAGGAGAAAAAAAGTGAGGTTACATCGAATAGAGTATTGGTAGTGACGCATGGGGGTGTTATCAGGAATTTACTTGCACAGTTAGTTCCTGGTCTCACATTCTACAGTGCAGTGGCTCCTTCTCCAGGGAATGTAATGGTACTAAAAATACTCTGGCAGCATGGACAATGGTCAGCTGATAAAGCTCATATTTTGGAAAAAGGATGATTACATGAAAAAAGGTTTCCACGTCATTAGGAAAACCTAATAGGTGGAACCCTTTATGTTTGAACTATCGTTTGCTGTCAGCAGAATAACATGGTTAATTAGATATTAGGTAATAGGTAACCATTCCTTATAGGTATCTGCACGTGATTGTAATTCATTATACAGCATGCTGGCATGGTAACCGTCGCACACGGCATGGTGGAATTGCCCCGAGATGGGTAATAGTATTTTTTTGTCTTGCTGAAAATATTTCCCTATCGTAAAGATGGGAAGTAGGTAGGTTCCTTCGTTATACACGTTCAGGTTAAAGCTTGTGAAGCTGACCCACGGAATGCTGGAAATAGGGAAGGTGTTCGGCGGTTCGTTTGCTTTAGCGATAAATTGTTTCACGCTTCCGTACATTTTCATATCATCGAGATAACGGTTATAGAAATCATTAAACTGTTCACCGTACGAAGTCCAGATGCTTGAGAAAGTCTTATCATCATCATGGAAAATTGTAAAACTAGGGGACAAGCTATCCCAATAACCTAATCCACCTTCAGAATCAAAACATGTGCGGAATTCACTATGACGGTTCACCACCGTAGTTATCATGTGGATTAGTGCTGGGTACAGCTTAATCCCCTTTAGCTTGAGCTCTGACAGTAGAAGGGTGATATCAATATTTACGGTCATGCTGTAGGTGCATCTGACATTGTTTAAATAATGTTCAAAATAGGGTTTTCTACTCCAGTTATCAATGACAATCGGGTTAAAAATCATTTATTATGACCTCCTAAAATTATTTCGTTTTTCATTTTAGGAGGTCTGCTGGACTGATTTCACCATATCCTTATCACAATCCCTTGAGAAAGTATTTTGTAACGATGAGTATACCATCAATTGGAAGGGAGATGCATTTATAATGCTGAGCGAAAAGTTGGTTATTGAAAAATTGCTTCAGCAAAAGCGTACGAGTGTTGCTTCCAGCGTAGTGATGATGTGCGGTGTAGCGGGGTCGGGTAAAACAACCTTTGCTAAAAAGCTGGAGAAAGAGGGATTCGCCAGACTTTCGATAGATGAAGATATTTGGGCCACGCACGGCCGTTTCGGGGTGGATTATCCAGAGGACAATTATGAGTCCTATAAGGAAGAGTCGGAGATAAAGCTGCGGGGGGAGCTGGTGAATCTGCTTCAGGCAAAACATCATGTTGTCATCGATTTCAGCTTCTGGCAACGTCAGAGACGGAATGATTACAAGCAGCTCATTGAGAGTTATGGTGGCGTGTGGGAACTGATTCACTTAAAGGTTCAGCCGGATGAATTGCGTCAGAGACTGCTTATCCGGAGTGAACGTTTTGACGCCAATGCCGCATTTCCGATTACTGAGGACATCTTAACCCGGTTTTTAAATGGTTTTGAGATCCCTGCTGGAGAAGGGGAGCTTGTGATTGAGCATAGATCTGTAACTTGATTTTTTGGGCATTTGTCCTCTTATAGAACCACAGCCGGATTAAAATCCCATGGCTGTGGTTCTTTTTTTAAGCGAGTGATTGTGCCATGATAGTCATGGGGGCGATTGAGAGATGTTTAAGGATTTTAAGCTCATAGCCGGGCGGCCGGTGTATATACAAATTAAAGACTATATGAAGCACTTAATCATAAAAGGCGGTCTGCAAGGCAATCAAAAGCTGCCCTCCACACGAGAGCTCAGCATATTGCTTAAGGTTAGCCGCAACTCCGTAATCTCTGCTTATGCAGGGCTTGAGGATGATGGCTTTGCTTATGCCGTGCAAGGGCAAGGAAGTTATGTTGCTGCTACGCCGCCCGGCAGTGAAACGATCTCTTCCTGGACGATGGACTGGAAGTCACGTCTCAATGATCACGCGGTGCTGGCAGAGGAACTGGATATCATGAAGCGCGGGATTCGAGCGGAGAAGGGGACGATCTCCTTCACCAGCATAGCGCCTGATGAGAGTCTTTTTGATCTGGATAATGTGAAGCGGTCCTTTATGGATCGGATGTCGGTGGAAGGCAACGTTCTGCTAAATTACGGCTATGCCAAAGGGTATAAGCCTTTAATAGACTATTTGAAGCAGTATATGGAGCACAAGGGCGTTGAAATGAAAGGCAAGGATATATTGATCACCAATGGCTTTACTGAAGGGTTCGATATTGTATTGTCTGCTCTGAGTAAAAAAAATGGTTCGGTCATTTGTGAGAATCCGACGCATCATACAGCGATCAAAAATTTGAAGCTGAACGGTTTTGAGATCACCGGGATTTCGATGGAGCGTGATGGGATTGATTTGGCGGAGCTGGAGAAAGCATTGCAACAGCAAGCTTTTGACTGTGCATACTTCGTCCCTTCTTATCATAATCCGACCGGAATTGTAATGTCTCCAGAGAAAAGACAGCGGCTAATGAAGCTGATGAATCGCTACCAAGTCCCGGTGATTGAGGATGGTTTTAACGAGGAATTACGATATTCGGGCTCACATGTGGCTCCACTTATCGCAGCAGCAGGCAGCGGCAACAGCGTGATTTATCTCGGCAGCTTCTCCAAGGTATTATTTCCGGGACTACGTGTAGGTTGGGTGCTGGCGGATCAGGAGTTGATCAATTCCCTCGAAAGCGTCAAGCGCGCCCGTACCATTCATACCTCGACGCTGGATCAATCCATTTTGTATCAGTATTTATTGGGTGGTCATTTAGAGAAGTATTTGAAAAAAGCCAGAGCGGAATACAAACGAAAGTATGAATTAACCCTGCAATGCTGCAAGGATTGTATTCCTTATACGGCGCTGTCAGGGGACGGTGGCCTGCATCTTTTTGTAACCTTCGCGGAGGGCTTTAATACAAGGACGCTGTTGGCGGCCTGTCATGAGCAAGGGGTTATTTTTACAGCAGGAGATATATTCTTCACAGACGGTAAGGGTCAAAATACGATACGGATCGGTTTCTCCAGAGTGACGGATGAGGATATCCGCAAGGGGATCGAGATTATTGGCAGAACAGCTCGACAACTAATGGGATAAAGAGGTGCTTGAGATGAAGGTAGGCGTAATTATGGGCGGGGTATCCTCAGAGTATGAGGTATCCATGAATAGCGGTAGAGAAATATTGAAGAATCTAGACCCCAATAAATATGAAATTATTCCAATTGTGATCACCAAGCGTGAAGAGCTTATTGAGCAGGCAAAGGGGATCGATATCGCACTGCTTGCACTTCATGGAGCTTACGGCGAGGATGGTACGGTTCAGGGAACGCTGGAGACGATGGGGATTCCGTATACGGGCAGCGGGGTTTTGTCTAGCAGCATTTGCATGGATAAAGATCTCTCCAAAAAGCTTATGCGCTGCGCAGGCGTCAATACAGCAGATTGGCTATGCTGGGACAGCATGAAGGATTATTCGGCTGAAGCGGTGGAACGGCTCGGATATCCTGTTATGGTGAAGCCATGTTCAGGCGGCTCGAGTATCGGAATGGAAAAAGTGAGCAGCAGCGAGGAGCTGTTGTGCGCAGTGCAGAAGGCTTTTGCCTGTGATCAGTCGATTTTGATTGAAAGCTACATTCAAGGCCAAGAAATCACCTGTTCTATTCTAAACGGAGAGCTGCTGCCTATTCTGGGAATAACCTCAGCAAATGCCGAGTGGTTCGATTACAGTGCTAAGTATGAAGAAGGCGGAGCAGATGAACGGGTCATTGAATTGCCTGCTGAGGTGCATGAGCGGGTACGCGAGGCTGCCTTGAGCTGTTACAAAGCACTAAAATGTAGCGTGTATGCACGGGTTGATATGCTGCTTAAAGAGGGGATTCCTTATGTGCTGGAGGTGAATACGTTACCAGGCATGACGAAGGCCAGTCTTTTACCCAAAAGCGCGCAAGCGGCAGGCTACACCTTCAGCGGACTGCTGGACGAAATCATCTCCCTTTCCCTAACGGAAAAGAGTGCAAAAGAAGAGGTGTACAGCCATGCATAATGAATGGATTGCTCCACGTGTGCGGGAGATTGCACCCTCGGGGATTCGGGCTTTTTTTGACCTAAGTGCGGGGAATCAGGATATTATATCGCTGGGTGTAGGGGAACCGGATTTCGTTACACCGGAGCATGTAAGAGCTGCCTGTATTCGTGCCTTGAATAATGGGGAAACGATGTATACGCCAAATTCCGGTTTACTGGAGCTTAGAGAGGAGATCGCTTCTTATCTGCACACAAGTTTCAAGCTTCGCTATGAGCCAAACGATGAGATTATGGTTACGGTGGGAAGCAGCGAGGCTGTGGATTTGGCATTACGAGCTTTCATTACACCTGGGGATGAGATTATCGTCCCTTCTCCGAGCTATATCGCATATTCGCCGATTACCCATTTGAACGGGGGGGTTACGGTGGAGGTAGAATCATCGGCCGAGCAGGGGTTTAAGCTTACTGCTGAAGCGTTACGGAAGGTGATTACTCCGCGTTCCAAGCTTCTTATGGTGAATTTTCCGACTAATCCTACAGGTGCAGTAATGACTTATGAAGATTGGCTGCCTATTGCACAGATTGTAAAAGAGAATAACCTACTGGTCATTTCAGATGAAATTTATGCCGAGCTTACGTATGACAGTCAGCATGTCAGCATCGCCTCTCTTCCCGGGATGCTGGAAAGGACGATTGTGATTAGCGGCTTCTCCAAAGCTTTTGCAATGACTGGCTGGAGAGTGGGTTATGCTTGTGGCGATCGAGAATTAATTGCTGCGATGCTAAAAATCCATCAATACACTGCGATGTGTGCCCCAGTGCTCGGTCAAATTGCTGCGATTGAATCATTGCGCAACGGAATGCAGCATAAGGAACACATGAAGCAATGCTTCGATGAGCGGAGAAAGCTGCTGGTTAGTGGATTTCGATCCATAGGACTACCTTGCCATGAACCTGCGGGTGCATTTTATGCCTTTCCTTCCATCGCTCACACCGGAATGAAATCAGAAGACTTCGCTTTGCAGCTGCTCAGGGAGGTCGGTGTCGCTGCGGTTCCCGGTCATGTGTTTGGAGCAGGCGGAGAGGGTTATATTCGCTGCTCCTATGCCGCTTCCTTACAAAAATTGACGGAGGCGCTGGAGAGAATCGAAGATTTTATGAAAGTGAAGTTGTAATTCTAGAAGTCCCCCTCTATCATAGATGGGGGCTTTTCTGCGAATATGAGATAGAATAGGTTATACGGATACATTTAATAGGAGGTCGTAATTATATGCTTTCAGATATTCAAGACGTAATTAAACAAATCATTCCGGCTGATGATCAGTCCATCCTCAAGGCGGAGCATCGGCTGAACATTCTGACCAAACCTCCGGGCAGTTTGGGACAATTGGAACCTTTGGCCGTTAAGCTCGCTGGAATTTCGGGTACGGAGCAGCCTAGTTTCACCAAACGAACAGTTGTTGTGATGGCTGCTGATCATGGGGTGTGCTGCGAAGGGGTTAGCGCATTTCCACAGGAAGTCACGCTACAGATGGCCCATAACTTTCTCAGCGGTGGAGCGGCTGTGAATGTATTGGCACGTCAAGCTGGGGCAGAGGTACAGTTTGTTGATGTCGGCATAAACGGCGATCTTAGTCATGTCGATCTGATTGATCGTAAAGTGCGCCGGGGAACGGATAATATGGCTGTGGGACCTGCGATGAGTCGTGAGGATGCCATGAATGCTCTTCTTGTTGGGATAAGAGTCGCGCAGGAAGCGGTTAAGAACGGCACGGAGATTTTTATAACAGGCGAAATGGGCATTGGGAATACTACGGCTAGTGCTGCCATTCTATGTGCTCTCAAAGGAATAGCCGCTGAAGTAGCTGTGGGACGAGGAACGGGAATTGATGATGAACGTTTACTACATAAAATTGCAGTGGTGGAACGCGCCTTAAAGGTAAATCAGCCGAATTCAGCAGATCCGTTGGATGTGTTATCTAAAGTTGGCGGACTGGAAATCGCTGGCTTGGCGGGACTGATTCTTGGTGCCGCTGCTAATCGGACACCTATCATTTTGGATGGTTTTATTTCGGGGGCGGCAGCGCTTGTGGCAAAAGCCCTTGCACCTGAATCCATCGCTTATATGATAGCGTCTCATGTATCAGGAGAACGGGGACACAAGTTAATGCTGGAGCAGCTTGGGCTTGAACCGCTGCTTAACCTCGGTCTGCGATTGGGTGAGGGAACAGGGGGAGTATTATGCCTTCATTTAATCGAGGCGATCTGCCGCATTTTGAGCGAAATGGCAACCTTTGAAAGTGCAGGCATCTCTGGAGCTGGTCAACGATGAGCATTCTTGTAACGGGAGGTGCACGTAGCGGGAAAAGTGGTTTTGCAGAAAAACTGATACAGTCACTGGCAGATCAGGCCTTCTATGTAGCAACCGGACAGGCTTTTGACGACGAAATGAAGGAACGGATTGCTCTGCATCAGCATCAACGAATGGAAAGTGGTTACGCTTGGGAGACGCTTGAGGAACCGTATGATTTACCAGATCTGCTAAAGCGATTATCGGGGGAAAAAGCGGTGCTCGTAGATTGTTTAACCTTATGGTTATCCAATGCATTATTGGCTGTGGAAGGTTTTGAAAATAGACAAGAGCTTGTTGAGAGTGAAATAACAAGGCTTGAAGACAGTGTGCGTTCTTTTCAAGGCACGCTTATTCTGGTCTCTAATGAGGTTGGCGACGGGATTGTTCCGGAGTATGCGCTTGGCCGATTGTATCGTGATCTGGCGGGACGAATGAACGCCCTGATCGCTCGGCATTGCGAACAGGTCTTTCTAGTAACTGTTGGAATTCCGATTGAGCTGAAGAGCAGGGAGTATCGTTTATGAGGGAGCGTAGGGATGCGGCCGTAGCTGCCTTTCAGTTCTTATCCCGATTTCCTGTAAAAGGTGATCCGGGATTCTCTCCTGAACTGCTGCGCCGGAGTGTAATCTTCTATCCCATGGTAGGCGCAGCAATTGGGCTGTGTGTAGCTGCTGGAGCAGCCCTGACGGGATTGCTTTTACCTGCTTGGCCAGCAGCTGTGCTCACTCTGATTCTGTGGGTAGGCCTCACTGGCGGGTTGCATCTTGATGGCTGGATGGACAGCGCGGATGGTCTGCTCAGCTATCGGCCACGGGAGCGGGCCCTGGAGATTATGAAGGACAGCCGTGTGGGTGCGATGGGCGTACTCGCCTGCGTGCTGCTCCTGCTGTTTAAAGCATCTTTACTGGCAGCTCTAATCGAAGGCTTCGCCTACTACGAGCTGCCGCTGCTCTTGGTACCAGCGGTCTGGAGCCGCTGGTATATGGTACGGGCAATGGTGCGTTATCCCATTGCCCGTGGAGACGAGGGGCTGGCCGCGAACTTCGCCGGCCTAGCTTCCTCGCATGAGCGGCGCGCGCTGGCAGTCGCCGCGCTGCTCTCGCTGGCCGCCGCCGCTGCGCCACTGGCGCTCGGCGCTGGCTTAGCCGCGTGGCCGCTGCATCTGGCGGCAGCTCTGCTGCTGCCGGTCGCGGCCTTGGCCTGCGGCACCGCGGCTGCACGGCGGATCAGCAGCCGGCTCGGCGGGCTTACCGGCGATGTGTACGGCGCGCTGAACGAGCTGCTGGAGGTTGTGCTGCTGCTAGTGTTATTGCTGCTCCAGCACAATTTAATGTGAGCTCCACGGGGAATATTGAGTAATTTGGTGTAGGTGGTACTACGGATGAACCTTGAGTAATTTGCTGTAGGTAGCTCTAAGGGTGGATCTTGAGTAATTAAGTAATTTGCTGTAGGTAGCTCCATGGGGGAACCTTGAGTACAATTTGTTGTGAGCAACCTTTGCGTTTTTATGAGATAGATAGGGAAGAGGGATGACATGTTATTTGCCATTCTGCTGTTTATAATTGCTGGGCTTGCTGAGATCGGTGGCGGATATTTAGTATGGTTATGGTTGAGAGAATCACGGCCACTTTGGTACGGTTTAGTGGGGTCCTTGATTCTGATAGCGTATGGGATTATCCCTACGTTGCAGAAATTCCCTTCCTTCGGAAGAGTGTATGCGGCTTACGGCGGGGTGTTTATCGTACTTGCGGTCTTATGGGGATGGCTTGTAGACAAGAAGACACCAGACGTATACGACTGGGTCGGAGCTGTTATTTGTGTGATCGGTGTATCGGTCATCCTCTGGGCACCGCGGCACTAGGTTGAGTGAGGTTTGCTTAGCCATAAAAGCGGAATGAAAGCTGAGTAACCTAGTTTTTACTAAGTGAGTAACTTGGCTCCGGACTCAGGAGACCTTATTTGTGATAAAAGGGTTAATTTGGAGCGTTTTCGGACACCAGAGACGCTATTTGAACAAAATAGGCTGAGTCTGGGTTGATTATGAGGCAATAGCGTCTCTCGAGTCCGAAAAAGTCTCCGAATGGCAGTTTTTCGAGTAATAGCGGCATCTGAGTCCGCAAGCCAGCAGCAAATGGCGTGCTGAGTCTAAGTGAGAGCTTCGCGCAAGCTAGCGCATGTAGCCGAGTCTATTGCTGTAGGTAGCATCGACGGATGAACTTTGAGTAATTTGCAGTAAGTAGCATCGACGGATGAACTTTGAGTAATTTGCAGTAGGTAGCATCCACGGAGGAACTTTGAGTAATTTGCTGTAGGTAGCATCGACGGAGGAACTTTGAGTAATTTGCAGTAGGTAGCATCCACGGAGGAACTTTGAGTAATTTGCAGTAGGTAGCATCCACGGAGGAACTTTGAGTAATTTGTAGTAGGTAGCGCCACGGAGGAACTTTGAGTAATTTGCTGTAGGTAGCATCGACGGATGAACTTTGAGTAATTTGCTGTTGGTAGCATCGACGGATGAACTTTGAGTAATTTGCAGTAGGTAGCATCCACGGATGAACTTTGAGTAATTTGCTGTTGGTAGTGCCACGGAGGAACTTTGAGTAATTTGCAGTAGGTAGCATCCACGGATGAACTTTAAGTAATTTGCTGTGAGTAACTTGGCTCCGGACTCAGGAGACCTTATTTGCGAAAAAAGGGTTAATTTGGAGCGTTTTCGGACACCAGAGGCGCTATTTGAGCAAAATAGGCTGAGTCTGGGTTGATTATGAGGCAATAGCGTCTCTCGAGTCCGAAAAAGTCTCCGAATGGCAGTTTTTCGAGTAATAGCGGCATCTGAGTCCGCAAGCCAGCAGCACATGACGCGCCGAGTCTAAACGAGAGTATCGCGCAAGCCAGCGGCAAATGGCGTGCCGAGTCTAAACGAGAGTATCGCGCAAGCCAGCAGCACATGACGCGCCGATTCTAAGCGAGAGCTTCGCGCAAGCCTAGCGTATGCCCCCAAGTCTAAGCGAGCCATCGCAAACTAAAAACCCCCGTTCAACACTTTCGTGTGAACGGGGGTTTTAATTTACAAGCGTTAAATCTTAAATTGCTGCACAGCTTCTTGGAGTTTCTTGGCTTGCTCATACAGATGTTTAACGGTTTCTGCATGGCCTTCCAGTTCGACGCGCTGCCGCTCTGAGTTAGCAGCGAGTGTGTCCGCACTTTCTTGCGATCTTGATGTAATTTGTGCAGTTTCTTCGACGGAAGCACTGACTTCTTCTGTACTTGCTGAGATTTGCTGTGTAGCCGCAGATACGGATTGGATGCTGTGATTGATGCTTTGGATAAGAATCAGGAGGTGATTAAAGGCATCACCTGCTTCTGCTACTTTGCCGACTCCAGAGGCAACCTCAGAATTCACGTGGTTCATCTCGGTAACGGAGCGACTCATATCTTCTTGAAGCCCAAGTAGGAAGTCACGGATCTGTTCGTTTGCGTTACGGGATTGTTCAGACAGCTTGCGTACTTCTCCCGCAACAACAGCAAAGCCGCGTCCATGCTCTCCTGCGCGTGCAGCTTCAATTGAAGCATTCAGCGACAGCATTTGGATCTGTTTCGTAATTTCAGTAATACTGTGAACGACTTCTCCGATCATTACTGAACGCTCATTCATGATTTGTAATTGATCCAGCGACTGTAGGGAAGCACGTTCAACCTGGCGCATTTGCAGCACAGCGCTTTGAGCAATTTCATTACCGCCACTTGCTTCAGCGGAAGCCTCACTGATTTGCTCCGTGACTTCATTCGCTGCTGAGGCAATACTTTGAATGCCTAAATTGATTTCTTCCATTGCTCTCGAGTTATCTGATGCACTGCTAGCGATAGTCGTACTACCTTTGCCGATTTCTA
Organism: Paenibacillus sp. FSL P2-0121; assembly: GCF_037975345.1. Classification (NCBI taxonomy): domain Bacteria; kingdom Bacillati; phylum Bacillota; class Bacilli; order Caryophanales; family Paenibacillaceae; genus Paenibacillus; species Paenibacillus sp. FSL P2-0121. The sequence continues at coordinate 1,475,382 of NZ_CP150245.1, forward strand.
TTACCGATGAGCTGGAGTGTTCCGCCATATCATTGAGAACCTCAACACGTTCTTTTAAAGAGTTGGAATCCGCAACGACAGTATTAGAGGTTACCAGTACATGTCCAATCATTTCTTTCAGGCGTTGGGTCATCGCTTGGAAGCTTACGGACAACTGTGCAACTTCGTCATTTCCTTTAACTGATAATTCTTCGGTGAAATCTCCCTCTGCGAGCCGGGCACTATAAGCTGCCAGTTTTGAGATTGGACGTGTTATACGCACACTCATGAACCATGCACCAGTTAGGCCGATGATCAACGTCAGAAGTGTGATTCCGGCACTTGTCCATAGAATACTGTCTGTTTTTTCTTGAATGAAGCTTACGTCACTGCTTACACCGATAACCATCGTACTTCCGGGAATACCGATATAAGCTGTTTTATGTATACCATGTGCGTCGCTATATGTATCGCTTAGTCCAGTTTTTCCTTTAGAGGCTTGTTGCATTGCAGAGGATACGGTGACACTTTCTGCCCGTTGCAATTTTGCATCGTGATCTGCGGATAGAATCTCAGCTTCTTTCCCTTTCAGATTGACCAGAAAAATGGTTTCCACTCCATGTTGTTTCCTCTTTTCCTGAAAATAGAACTCGAGATTGGTGGCAGACTGATCGTTCTTATTTAGGGTTTGCTGGGCGTGCATTACGTTGAGATTCTTATATACGTCCTGAGCAGCGGCAGTAAGGATTTTGTTAATCTGCGGCATAACATAGCTGTTGAAGATACTGATAGAGATAAAATAGAAGCTGGTGCTTAACAAAAGAGACGTGAGCAACAGAACAACAAATAATAAACGCGTAAATTTGCGACTGATCGAATGCTTGATACGAAACATATCGTTCTCTCCTTTTTTTATGGACGGTGAGGTCATTTCTTTTTTGGTCTTCACTAGATACTCCATGCCAACTGCTGGAAATTGGCGACCCGAGATATATTCCATAGTTATGTCATATTTCTACTAAATGGATCGGGAATAAGGTGTTTGATACTATTCTATAGAATTAACCTCTGGATGAATAGTGAAAGTTTTGTCCTATAGAGCATTTTTTTCTGAAAAAAATGAATTATTGCTGACTATTTTAGATAATTGGCGAAAAAAAAGAAATGGAACTACCAATTTCATATAAAAATATTATTTTTATGGATTGTTAAGCGCTATTGTGATAGAGTATTAATGTTTTGTTCCGAAAATTTAATATTGTAAGCCGCGGTTCGTAACCATCCCGCGTAAACAAAACTAGGAGGAATTTCAGTAATATGTTTAATTTGCTGTGGGGAGTTTTATTTGTTATTGTCAATTTTGCTTTTTTTCTACTCTGTTACCGCTTGTTCGGGAAAAGTGGAATGTATGCCTGGGTAGGTATTGCTACTGTAATTGCTAACATTCAGGTAGCTAAGACGATTGCTATGCCATTTGATATTGTGATGACACTCGGAAATACGATGTATGTCACTTTATATATGACCAGCGATTTACTTAATGAGAAGTACGGAAGAGCGGAAGCACGTAAAGCGGTCTGGTTTGGTTTCTTCACCTTGCTTATGACTACTGTCATTATGCAGATGGTATTAGTATTTAAGCCGCAGGAGACCGATATCGCTCAGTCTTCTTTGGAGACGATTTTTGGGCTGATGCCTCGACTAGCTTTGGGTAGTCTTACTGCTTACTTCATTAGTCAGTTCCTAGATGTTCGGTTGTACTCTTGGATTCGTAAATATTACAGCACCTCAAGTCAGCTGTGGATTCGTTCCAACGGTAGTACGATGATTAGCTCCTTTGTGGATACACTTATTTTCTGTACCATTGCGTTTGCGGGCTTGTATGACTGGAATGTATGGCTTGAAATTTTGCTTACGACTTATCTAGCGAAGTTCTTACTAACCGCAGTAAGCACACCTATCTTATATATCGCCCGAACCTTTACTTTTGCTGAAGAGGGTTCACCATCATCCGTTCAAAAGAAGGACTAAACAACAATACAGCCAGCGCGTACCGATCATAATCGATGCGTGCTGGCTGTTTTTTCGTTGTAAGATGGACTTAATCGTTACATGAAAGATGTGTACATAAAAATAATATAAAGCTAAAATAAGCTATCGTAGCAATTCTAGCGGGTTAGTTTAACAGGAGCGCCTGCGATGGCGCTTATCACATATCCTTTAGTTTGGGCTGGACTTGCGGGGCAGTCCGATTGAAGAGAATGTATATAATCGGTAGTCACAGAAATTACGAACAGGTGTGATCAGGATGAATCTAGTAATTCCTATACTGCGTCATGCAGCACAGCAGCCCGACAGCATTGCCTTAACCCATGACCAAGCAAGTCATACCTATGCCACATTAGTAAAAACGATGCGGAGAATCGCGAATGGCTTACAGCAAAAGGGTCTGAGGCATGACAAAATCGCGATTTTATCTACGAATCGTATTGAATTTGTTGAGGTTTTTTTGGGGGCGATTTATGCGGGCTGTGTTCCCATTCCCTTAGATCCCAAATGGAGTGCTAATGAACTGCAGGTTATTATAGAGCAGTGCCAGCCGACAATGATTTTTGCCGAGCCGGAAGCCGCAAAGAATCTGGTTTTCAAGGATCAAACGATCCCAACTCTGACCTTCTCAAATGAACGAACAGGTTCCTATGATCAGTGGCTGGCTGCCCTGAAGCCGGAGGCTGAGTTGGATGAGACGAATGAATTATTATTTATTGGCTTTACTTCAGGCACAACCGGATTGCCCAAAGGTTATATGCGTACCCATTTATCATGGTTAAAAAGCTTTGAGGTCTCGAATATTGCTTTTGAATTGGACGCTATGAAGGATGTTTTGGCACCAGGTCCATTTGTGCATTCCCTATCCTTATTCGCCGTAATGCAGAGTCTATATGGTGGAGCAACCTTTCATATCACACAAAAATTTAGTGCCACGCAGGTGTTAGAGTTGTGCCAGCAAATTGCGGGCGTGGTGCTGTTCGTCGTACCAACAATGATCGAATCCATGATGCAGCAGGCTGTACCTGGGCAGATACAGATTGATGCGATTATTAGCTCAGGTGCAAAGTGGTCGGAGTTGTCCAAGAAAAGGGGCATGGAAGTGTTTGGTGGAGCGCGGCTTTATGAATCCTACGGTTCTTCAGAAGCGAGCTATATTAGTTATTTGGATGTTCTGACCGAGCATAATCCGACCTCTGTAGGCAAACCTTATCCCGGGGTGCAAATTTCCATTCGTGAAGACCAGTTCCGGGAAGTCCCTCCTGGGGAGATTGGGCAGCTATATGTGCGTAGTGATATGATATTTTTAGGCTACCATCAATTGCCTAATGAGACAGCAGCAGCTTTTAGAGAGGGATGGCTTGTTTTAGAAGACTATGTTTATCAGGATGAAGCTGGTTATTTATATATGGCGGGACGTTTGAAGAATAAAATCATATCCGGAGGGCTGAACGTTTATCCGGAAGAAATAGAGAGGGTGCTGGAGTTTCTTCCGGAAATAGATGAAGTGATGGTGCTTGGCGTGCCTGACGATTACTGGGGAGAACAGCTGATAGCCCTCGTGAAGTGGAGCGGAGAACAGCATTTATCTGTCGAAGAAATTAAGAATTATTGCCGCCAGTATTTAGCGAGCTACAAAGCGCCGAAGCAGCTGCTAACCGTGGATGAATTTATCTATACAAGTAGCGGGAAAATTGCCCGGCAAGCGATGAAAGACTATGTGAAAAGAGCGATGATATGATAGAAGCAGTAATTGTCATGGCAAAACGTACACCGGTTGGCAGAATGGGTGGCTTATTAAGTACACTTGAGCCGGAGGCATTACTGGCGCCGCTTATTCAGCATATTGTAGCCGAAACGAACTTGCCTAAAGAACTGATTGATGATGTCATTATTGGGAATGTTGTGGGCCCAGGAGGTAATATTGCCCGGGTAGCTGCGCTTGAAGCGGGGCTGCCTGTTTCGGTTCCGGGTGTCACCGTGGATCGTCAGTGCGGATCTGGGCTAGAGGCAATTAATATAGCAGCAAGACTGATTCAAAGCGGCGCTGGTGAGATTTATTTAGCAGGTGGTGTCGAAAGTACGAGCCGTGCTCCATGGAAAATGGCTAAACCACAGACGTTAATGGGGGTTCCACAGCTGTATACCCGTGCACATTTTACGCCTAGCTCTTACGGTGATCCGGATATGGGAATTGCTGCAGAGAATGTAGCTAGGAAATACGGGATTTCTCGAGAAGAGCAGGATCAATATGCCTTAAAAAGCCATCAAAAGGCGGTTCATGCTCAGCAAAGTGACCGGTTTCAGCAGGAGATAGTACCTCTTCAGGTAGAGGGGCAGTGGGTGAGCACCGACGAATGTCCTCGGGCAAATACGAGTCTGGACAAGCTGCAAAAGCTGCCGCCAATTTTTGAAGAAAAGGGTACCGTCACTGCTGGAAATGCCTGTCCTATTAATGATGGCGCAGCGCTTCTATTAATGATGTCTCGTGAGAAATGCCAGCAGCTTAAGCTTACCCCTATTTTGCGGGTCGTGGATGCGCAAGCTGCGGGTGTAGATCCGAATTATTTGGGTATGGGGCCTGTACCAGCTGTGCAAAAGGTGTTAAAACGCCAAAAGCTTACCGTTGCCGATTTAGATATCGTAGAGTTTAACGAAGCTTTTGCTTCACAAGTATTGGCATCACTGAACGAGCTTCAAATGCCACAGGAAAAGGTCAATCTTGGCGGGGGGGCATTAGCAATAGGCCATCCATACGGAGCTTCCGGGGCTATTTTAATGACTCGCTTATGTGCTGAAATGCAACATGCCCCTTACCAACGAGGGCTTGCTACTCTGGGAATCGGCGGCGGGATAGGTCTGGCAACACTCGTGGAGGTTATAGAATGAACAGTGTCCGACATCAGATCCATATGACTGCTGAATGGATTTCGGACTACGCACAGAGTATTGAAGCACCCTTGCAGACGATAAATGGAAAGCTGATCGCTCCTGCGACGATGCCTATTATTTTCTGGCAAGACTTCGATATTCCTTGGTTAATCATCGGTGAACCCTTGCTTCACGGCACTCAGAAATTTTCATATCAAGCTCCGATTACGGCGGGGATGATTTTGGATTGTGAATTAGCGTTAACGGGCGAGGTGCAAAAAGAAGGCAGACAGGGTAAACTGACTTTTTACACACATACGCTGGTTTGTAGGTGTGAGGGTAAGCTAATAGTCACCGCAGAAACGGTGTTAATTCGGGTAGGTGATGATCATGATGAAAAAGTGCATAACAGCTGAGGCTATCCGGCAATATGCAGCTGCTTCCCAAGATTTGGAGCCTATACATCTAGATGCAGAGGCCGCAGCCAAGGCTGGTTTGGAGCGACCCATCGCACATGGGATGTATCTTATGGGATTAGCCCAATCTTTGTATATTGCTGAGCACCCTACACAGTGGATCACTCAATATGATATGAAATTTCATAAGCCAATAGAGGTCGATAGTGTCGTGATTTTTGATTTTGCAGCGGACGATTGCTTTGTGAAAGTGATCCTTACAACAGAAGCTGGCGATGTTATTGCTGCGGGAGCTTTTGCAGTGAAAGAGGTGTAGCGATGAATAAAGTGGCCTTAATTACTGGAGCAACAAGAGGGATCGGACGTAGTATCGCCATGCAGCTTGGCAAGTCAGGTTATATAGTGGTTGTAAATGGTACGAAACAAGTCTTAATTGATGAGGTTGTGCGCGAGATCCGCCAGGCAGGCGGAGAGGCGCTAGGGTACGCTGCTAATGTAGCCGATTCCGTCGCAGTCACTGCCATGGTAGATGAGGTCATTGCCCGATACGGTCGTATCGAGGTATTGATAGCTAACGCGGGAATTGTGCAGGATCAGAAATGTCAACGTATGACGGATGAACAGTGGAAGAATGTTCTGGATGTGCATTTAAATGGCACTTATTATTGCATTCAACGAGTATTACCACATATGCGTGAAACAGGTGGGGATATCCTGTTGATGACCTCTGCTGCTGGACTAGCAGGTTCCGTAGGTCAGGTGAATTATAGTGCAGCCAAGGCTGGAATACTGGGCATGATGTGGACGCTCGCAGCAGAGCTGAAACGTGACCAGATTAGGGTCAATGCGATTTCTCCAGCGGCATTAACGGATATGACCAGACCTATAATTGACCATTTGAAGGAGAAACATGCCAGTCGTAATGAACCTTTGCCTGATTTTTGGAGAATAGGTGACGCTGAGGCTATTGCTTCCTTCGTGACTGCATTGTTGAGGGAGTCCGACGCGGATTTAACCGGTGAAATCTTTGCTGTGAATGGATCAAAAGTGACAAAATGGGAGAAGCCTGCACCTGCATTTTCCGAGAGTAGCATTGAGGCATTTTTTGCTGCTTGGCACCGTCAAAAGGGGACTGAATAAATGCTTACCTTCGATCAAGTTTGTTTTTATTATAAAAAAGGACAACCTCTTCTGGAGGATATTAGCTTTACGATAGACGCAGGGGAGTTTGTGGCGATAGTCGGGGCGAATGGTTCTGGCAAATCCACTATTGCAAAGCTCATGGACGGACTGCTGCTGCCGCGAAAAGGGACTGTACAATTTAAGAGCTTGGACACAGCAAAACCAACGGATCTTGCGGAGATTCATCAGCAAATCGGTTTTGTTTTTCAGAATCCAGAGGATCAATTTATCACCACAACCGTTATGGATGAGGTGCTTTTTGGTTTGGAGAATATCCGTGTGCCGAGGGAGGAAATGCGCAGCCGATTGGATCATGCCTTACAGGCCGTTCATATGGAGGATTATCTGGAAGCTATGCCACATCAGCTATCTGGAGGCCAAAAGCAACGTGTCGCTATCGCAGCTATATTGGCGATGCGCCCGCAAGTCATTATTTTTGACGAGGCTACCTCAATGCTTGATCCCCAGGGAAGACAGCAGGTTCTTTCCATCATGCAAGAGCTGCATCGTCAAGGCCTGACGCTTATTCATATCACCCACCATATGGAGGAAGTGTTTGCAGCAGAACGCGTATTGCTCCTGCACCAAGGACGACTTGAGTTTGATGGCGATCCACTGACTTTTTTTGAAACCATGCCTGTTGCGGACTATCAATTACAACTGCCCTTCGCAGTGCGTGTACATACATTGCTCCATTCAGCAGCACCGCTAACAGCCGATTGGAAGGGGATAATTCGATCACAATGGTCTACCAATTAAAAAAACTAAGTGTGAACTATGCCGATCATGTGGCTTTGCGCAATATAAACTGCACTATTCCTGAAGGCAAATGGATTTCTATTATTGGTCCAACAGGCGCAGGAAAGTCTACCTTTGTCAAAGTGCTGAAGGGCTTGATTCCCACCGTAAAAGGAGACTATTGGATTAACCAGCAGCCTGCCAGCAGAGATGCTAAAGGACGCTTAAAGGTTGTCCCCGAGTTGGGTTTCGCTTTTCAATATCCGGAGCATCAGCTATTCGAAACAACGGTGCATAAGGAGCTTGCTTTTGCTCTGAATCAGCAGGGTGCTTCACGTCAGCAAATTACAGAGGCGATTGAAATGATCTTGCCGCAAGTGGGTTTGCCAGAGGGGATTCTCCCCTTAAATCCATTCCAGCTAAGTGGTGGTGAAAAGCGCCGTGTAGCTATTGCCTCTGTACTGATGACAAATCCGAAGCTGCTGATATTGGATGAACCGACAGCGGGTCTCGATCCAGCTAGCCAAGTGTCTTTGCTGAGGCTACTAAAGGAATGGCAGCAACAAGACAATCGCACCATCCTCTTCGTTTCGCATCAGATGGGTGATGTTGCCGAATTCTCAGATGAGGTCATGGTTTTTCATGAAGGTCAGTTAAAAGGGCATCATGATACCAGAACATTGTTTCTGGAAAAGGAAGAATTACTGCTGGAACTTGGACTATCCTTGCCTGAACCCGTACAGCTCTTGAAGCTAGTGGAGGAATTATCTGGTCAGAAGATTGAAGTTGCCAGCTGTAAAGAGCAGGATATCTTCGAAGCGATTTTGCCGATTTGGCATTCGAGGGGGCAAGGGCATGGCTGATTCCGTATTAGTCGGTCAATATGTGGAGACGCATTCGATTTTTCATCGTTTAGATCCTCGTACAAAGCTTGTAAGTATCGTGATGCTCATGCTTAGCTTTATGATGCTTGGTACGGGGCTTAGTTATGTTGTTGCAACCTTTTTTGTATTGGGATTGTTACTACTGTCTAAAGTTCCTGTGCATTTTTTTTGGCGAGGGCTACGGCCGGTATTATTTATTTTATTATTTACTTTTGTTTACAATGCCGTGTTCACCAAGGGGACGATTCTCTGGTCATGGTTTTTTATCGAGGTGACTGAAGAGGGATTGCGGATAGGATTACGTTTTGTATGGCGGATTATATTGCTCATCTTGTTAGCCTCAATTCTGACATTAACTACTAAACCGCTAGACTTAGCTTATGGTCTGGAGAAGCTGCTTGCCCCTCTGTCCAAATTGGGGGTACCCGTAGAGCAGTTCTCTTTAATGATAGTGATTGCGATCCGTTTTATCCCTACCATCAAGGAGGAGCTTGATCGTATCCTTCTCGCACAAAAGGCTAGAGGTTATGATCTCACAGTATTATCACTGCCTAAACGGATATATGCGTACATTCCGATCATTATTCCTCTGCTCTTCACAACGATTCAACGTGCTGAACAGCTGAGCTATGCAATTGATGCGCGTGCTTATGGGAATGGTAAAGGAAGGACTTCTTTTAAAAGACTGCAATTTCAGCAAATAGATTATCTGGCAGGGGGAGCTGCCCTTTTAATTGCCGTGATTCTGCTTTGCTTAAAGATAGGAAAGGTGTAGATGAAGATGAAATGGAATACCCGTATTACGGAGTTATTACACATAGAATATCCTATTATTCAAGGAGGACTTGCTTATTTAGGTTATGCAGACCTTGCGGCTGCGGTTTCAATTATCGGTGGACTGGGTCAGGTCACGGCAATGAGTCTTCCGGATGCGGAGGCCTTACGTGCAGAAATACGTCGGGTACGAACACTAACGGACAAACCATTTGGTGTTAATTTTGCTATCGGCATGCATGGGATTGGTTATGAAGATCGGGTGCAGGTCGCCATCGAAGAGCAGGTTCCCGTGGTGAGCCTCACTGGAGGGAATCCAGCCCCTATACTGGAAATGTTACAGCCCACCGATATTAAAACACTCGTGCTCGTCTCCTCACGCAGACAAGCCCAAAAAGCTGAACAATTAGGGGCTTCTGCGGTTATTGTTGTTGGGCATGAGGGAGGGGGCCACTTAGGGCGTGACGATGTTGGAACCATGGTGCTCGTTCCGCAAGTGGTTGATGCGGTTAATATTCCTGTGATTGCTTCCGGAGGGATCGGAGATGGCCGTGGATGGATGGCTGCTCATGCACTTGGGGCTGAAGGAATCGAAATGGGCACTCGTTTCGTTGCTACAGTGGAATGTGTTCATGCGGCCACTTCTTATAAAAAAGCTTTAGTAGAAAGCTCAGAGTCGGATACGGTTGTAATCAAACGTTCTATTGGAGCACCCGCACGAGTGTTACGTAGTGACTACATTGATCAAATTCTTGAAATCGAGCGCGTGACTCCGACCTATGAAGCATTAAAAGAGTATATCAGTGGTGCAGCCAACAAGCGCTGGATCTATGATGATATCAAAGAAGAGGGCATCGGCTGGGCAGGTCAAGTGACAGGAATGATCCAAGATATTCCTACAGTCGCGGAGCTGATCGGCAGGATGGTGAAAGAGGCTAAGTTGGTTCGCGGGATGTGGGGAACACAGGTTTGAATTTAAAAAAACACAGAGCGGCGATTCTCTCATTATTGGAGGAATCGCTGCTCTGTGTTTTTGGCTATGGCTTGTAATTCTTTTCTACAAATGAAGAATAGTCAGTTCCTTAGGGAAGCTTGTTAAGGTCTCTGCACCTTCAGCTGTAATAATCAGATCATCTTCGATACGTACACCCGCTAGTCCAGGCACATAAATTCCTGGCTCAACGGTGAACACATTGCCGATTTCGATAATGTCGTCGTTCTGTCCGTGAAGTGATGGATATTCATGAACATCCATGCCCAGTCCGTGTCCGACACGGTGTAAGAAATATTCTCCGAATCCAGCTTCTTCAATTACATCACGTGCAGCTTTGTCGACTGAGCCGAAAGGTGCTCCAGGATTGGAGGCAGCGATCCCAGCTTCGTTGGCAGCCAGCACAGTGTTATAGATAGTGACTAGCTTGTCGTCTACGGATTCAATAGCAAAGGTACGTGTAATATCAGAAGCATAACCATCGGCATACACCCCGATATCAAACATCAGGAAGTCGCCGGGTTGAATGACCCGGTTGCCCGGAACACCGTGAGGCAGGGCAGTTTTCGGACCAGAAAGCACCATAGTGTCGAAGGAAGGGCCGGAAGCGCCAACCTTTTTCATTAGATATTCTAGCTCCGCTACTAGATCGTTTTCTGTAACGCCTGTTTTTACGTGGGTAAGAACGCGGCGCAAGGCTTCCTCAACTAGCTCAGCGGCATGTTTCATGCGCTTAACTTCGTCCGGGGTCTTTTTAGAGCGCATGCTGCGCAGCAATGGACCAATATCACTAAACCTTTCAGCTGGAACAGCAGCGGTTAGGTGCTCAAAACGGGCTACTGAGAAATGTTCTTTTTCTATGCCGAGAGTACCTAGCTTACTGCTGCCGAAACAATCTTTTAGCAGGTTATAGGGATTATCAGTGTCAGTGTGAGTTAGGATTTTGGTGACCGAAGAGGCTGCTTGAGCTGCTTCTGCATCCAATGCAGGCAGAATGAGCATAGGCTCTTCTCCGCGTATCAGCAGCAGACCGAGAAAACGTTCATGCGGATCGCTGGCGAAGCCGGTTAAGTAGTAGACATGCTTGGGATCTGTTACGAGCAGGGCATCCAGACCTTCGCCCGCCATTTGCTGCTCTAGGCTTGTCAGAGCATTATTCATAGTTGGTGTTCCCCTTTCAACTTCACGATTAGAACTGCAATATTCCTATTATAGATCAAAAATAGACCAGACGCACCTGACGAACTATAACTATCGTTGGCTAATCATGACATGAAGCTTTTCTTAACCCTACTAGTTGGTGTAACATATCTTTAAATATACTTCTCCTAAGGTTAGGCTGAAGCTTATTCGGGTACGGTTGTTGAGAGAGGAGTGATTCTTGCAATGAGAGGAACAATCGCACTTGTTACCGGAGCGAATTCCGGTATGGGGCTAGCCACAACAGTTGAACTGGCTCGCAAGGGAGCTAAAGTTATTATGGTTTGCCGTAATCGCCAGCGGGGAGAAGAAGCACTTGCTGCCGCCAAACGAAAGAGCCACTCCGAGGATATCGAGCTCATGTTGTGTGATCTGGCTTCACTTGAGAGCATTCGCAGCTTTGCTGAGGAATTCACTATGAAATATCCGATGCTAGACATACTTATCAATAACGCCGGGGTAGTCACGATTAAGCGTCAGCTTACGAAGGACGGCTTTGAGATGGATCTTGGCGTAAATCATTTGGGGCATTTTCTACTTACCAATCTGTTACTTGAGTCGTTGCAGGCAGCAGAGCAAGGCCGTATCATTGTGGTTGCCTCCGGTGCTTACAAGATAGGTGCGCTCCATTATGAAGATCCAACCCTCGCTCGCCGTTTTAATCCTGCAAAAGCCTATGCCCGATCCAAGCTAGCCAATATTCTGTTCACGCGGGAGCTGGCTTCGCGTCTTCACGGAACAAAGGTGACGGTGAATTGCCTGCATCCAGGAGCAGTGGGGACGAATATAGGTGTAAACCGGGAGACTGGTTTCGGCAAGTCGGTACTTAAGTTACTCTCATACTTTTTCTTAACACCTGAACAAGGTGCCGATACAGCGATTTATTTGGCTACAGATCCCGATCTTGGAGAGGTAACCGGTCAATATTATTATCGAAGAAAGATTAAACAACTGTCTCCCAGAGCGCAGAATACAATAGAAGCCGAACGGCTGTGGCAATGGAGCCAGGAGCAGGTCGGCCTGAGTTAATTAACACATTTGGAGGAATTAAGGGATGAATTGGGAGAACAGCAGAATTGAAGATGCAACATCTGCAGACTTAGCAGCTATTGTAGATATTTATAACTCAACGATTGCTGGGAGGGTGGTAACTGCAGATCTGGAACCCGTTACTGTTGCAGACCGGGAGAAATGGTTTCTTGAGCATAATAGCCATCACCGTCCCTTATGGGTACTGAAGCAAGGAGATGAAATTGCTGCATGGTTCAGTTTTCAATCCTTCTATGGTCGTCCAGCGTATAATGCAACAGCAGAAATCAGTGTATACGTGAATGAAAAGTTCCGTGGTGGTGGTGCGGGCAGAATTCTTCTGACAGAGGCCATTGAGAAAGCCCCTAGTCTCGGAATTAAGAATCTAGTCGGCTTTGTGTTTGGACATAATGATCCAAGCCTTGGTTTGTTGAAAAAGTTTGGTTTTGAAGAGTGGGGAATGCTGCCTGGTGTGGCTGAACTTGACGGTATAGAGCGTGATTTAGTCATTGTCGGCCTTAAAATCTAATGCCTCATATAAAACGCTTACATTTTGAGAGTTGAATTTAGATTATCGGTGTCACAATCGACCCATTCTTTGGACCAACTCTGTAAGTCTCGGATGACTGATTCCAGGGCAAGACCTTTATCCGTCAAAGAATATTGGATCCGCACGGGGGTCTCTGGGAACACTTCTCGAAGAACGATCCCTTCCTGTTCCAGCTCTTTGAGCCGTTCGGAGAGCAGTCTTCCACTGATGGGCAATGCCGCTTCAATTACATTGAAACGTTGGGGTCCTTGAAGGAGCTGGTAGATAATTAAACCAGTCCAACGCCTGCCGATAATATCCATACTTTTTTGTAGCCGGGGACATAAATCATTGGACTTCATAGGGCTCACCTCTTAGTAAACATTATAAACGAAAAGACCAATAACTTAAACAAATTCCAATTTAATTCAGTACTAGAAAGGATGATGGACAGTGGCTAAAAAAAAGAAAATGCCTACCACACCAAGAGCCGCTACGAATGATGGCCCTGCTACGTTAAAAGATCTGCTAAGCAGTGATGTTCTAGGAAAGCTGAAGGCGCAATCTGATGCGTTGAAAGCGGAGGAAAATGACCGTAAAGAAGCTGCCCGTAAGGCAGTGGAAGATCAGCGCAAGGCTGAGCAGAAGCGGTTGGATAATGATTTTGCACATCTGCTGGAGAACAGTAATCAGGATTGGAAGAAATATAAATAAATCCTATAGCTTAGCGCTAAAAATATGGCAGAGATTAAAGAGGCACCCGTTAGGGTGTCTTTTTTTATGTAACTTAAGCAGATAAGCCTAAGTCTTAATTATTTTAAATTTAAGTATATGAAAGGGTTGACCCTCAAAGTGGGCTTAGGTATAATTTAAAACATTGCGAATGAAAATCATTATCATAAAATCGCATGTGTAAACTATTAAACAGATAAGGAACAACTCATGAAACTAAAATATTTGTCCCTACTTCTAATAGTATTTTCATTTATATCTTTGTTTATAGGCGTTAAAGATATATCCCCATTAGATCTCTTTCATCTTACGGAATCTCAAGTACAGACCTTGCTGGTAAGCCGGATTCCCCGGTTAGCCGCATTGATTATCGCTGGAGTCAGCATGAGTATTGCCGGATTAATTATGCAACAGCTGTCACGCAATAAATTCGTCTCCCCGACTACGGCAGGGACGATGGATTCCGCGAAATTTGGTATTCTCGTATCCCTCATGTTATTCACAGGCGCAACGCCAATGCAGAAATTGCTGGTTGCTTTTGTTTTTGCACTATTGGGCACCTTTATTTTTATGAGAATCTTGGATCGGATCAAGTTCAAGGATAGTATTTTTATCCCGCTGGTCGGACTCATGTTCGGCAACATTGTAGGCTCGATTACAACATTTTTTGCGTATAAAAATGATTTGATTCAGAATATCTCGTCTTGGATGCTTGGAGATTTCTCAACGATTATCAAAGGCCAATACGAATTAATTTATATCAGCATTCCACTTGTCATTCTGGCGTATCTCTTCGCTAATAAATTTACGGTAGCCGGTATGGGCGAGGATTTCTCCGTTAATCTTGGCATGAATTACAAAGCGGTTGTCAACGTGGGATTGGTAATTGTAGCGTTAATCTCTTCTGTTGTCATTTTAACCGTAGGTACGATTCCATTTCTGGGTCTGGTAGTACCTAACATTGTAACGTTGTACATAGGAGATAACCTCAAAAAAAGTCTGGCGCATACAGCCATTCTCGGAGCGGTGTTCCTCCTGTTCTGCGATATTCTGGGCAGGCTCATTATCTATCCATATGAAATATCAATCAGTCTCACGGTAGGCGTCATCGGTAGTGGTCTGTTTATCTACTTGCTGATGAGAAGAAAGGCGAACTAGAGATGAAGACAAAACTAACTATATTATCTATAAGTGCTGTCGCCCTCATCGTCTTGTTTATGACGTATCATGCTTTGGGAAATTGGGACTACGTTCTGCCCAGCCGGGGAAGAAAGCTGGCGGCCATTCTGATTACCGGAGCTGTGATAGCTGTCTCTACCGTAGTTTTTCAGAGCATCACGAACAATCGTATTTTGACACCAAGTATTCTCGGGCTCGATTCCCTGTACATGTTAATCCAGACGTTCGGTGTATATGCCTTAGGTTCATCGAATATGACCTTTATGAATAAAAACATCAACTTCTTGTTCTCTGCGTGTCTCATGGTCCTGTTTTCAGGCGTATTGTATAAGCTAATGTTCCGTAGGGAAGGACAAAATATTTATTTCCTGCTGCTGGTAGGGCTGATCATGGGGACGATGTTCCAGAGCGCGTCTTCTTTTATGGAAGTGCTTATTGATCCGAACGAATTCCTGATTCTACAGGGGAAAATGTTCGCCAGCTTCAACAATGTCAGCAGTGACCTATTGATTCTTTCCACCATTGTTCTGACGCTAACTACGTTGTATTTCTTGCGATTTGTTAAGTATTTGGATGTTATTTCGCTTGGAAAAGATGAAGCCATTAATCTGGGGATCAATTATGACTATGTGGTCAAAAGGCTGCTAGTTATTGTATCTATCTACGTTTCGATCTCGACGGCTCTAGTGGGGCCAATCACTTTCTTAGGTTTGTTGGTAGCTAATGTGGGACACCAGCTGTTCCGTACCTATAAGCATGCCTATCTGATTCCTGGAACGATTCTGCTGAGCATTGTTGCGCTTGTCGGCGGGCAGTTCCTGGTCGAACGTGTTTTTGGATTCAATACTACGGTTAGTGTGATTATCAATTTTGCAGGCGGCGTCTACTTCGTCTATCTGCTGTTAAAGGAGAATAAGTCGTGGTAGAAGTTAAAAATTTAACCAAACGTTATGGCGGAGTAACCGTCGTTGATGATGTGTCCTTGTCCATCAAAAAAGGCGCAATCACCTCGTTTATCGGACCAAATGGTGCGGGTAAAAGTACACTGCTCTCCATGATCAGCAGACTTATCTCCAAAGACGCGGGAGAGGTGCTGATCGAAGGTAAGGAAATCGGTACCTGCAAAAGTAATGAGCTTGCTCGTAAAATATCGGTGTTAAAGCAGTCCAATCATATTAGCGTACGCCTCACTGTGAAGGAGCTCGTTTCTTTTGGTAGATTCCCGTATTCACAGGGGAAGCTGAGTCCGGAGGATCGGGCGTTCGTTGACGAAGCGATTGCTTACATGGATCTCCAAGAGATGCAGGATAAATATATTGATCAGCTCAGTGGAGGACAACGCCAGCGGGCATATATTGCCATGGTTATGGCTCAGGATACAGAGTACATTCTGCTCGATGAACCGCTCAACAACCTTGATATGAAGCATTCCGTCCAAATTATGAAGGTGCTTCGCCGCTTGGTGGACGAGAAGGGGAAGACGATTGTGCTCGTTATCCACGATATTAACTTTGCATCTTGTTACTCTGACTACATTGTTGCGCTTAAAAATGGAAGAGTAGCTTCCTCGGGTACAGCGGATGAAATTATAGATTCTGCAGTTCTTAAAGAGGTATATGACATGGACATTCCTATTGAAACTATAGGAGGCCGAAAAATCGGTGTCTATTTCTAAAAAGGTAACTATTACTATGCGGATATTATTATGACGTAACGTAAGAAGTGAAAGGCGCCAGCTTCTTAACGCATACGCGAATAATTCAAATAGCTTCACTATAAAAATTAGGGGTGAATACATTGAAGAAGAACTTATCTTTACTGATTATGACAGTATTTCTTGCGGTAATCTTGGCGGCTTGCGGCTCCAATAATGCAGCAACTTCAAATAACAACACAGCAGCGGCAGGCAATTCGGAGGCTACTACTGCACCAACAACGGAAGCAACTACAGCACCGACAGAGCTTACTTTCAAGCATGCGCTTGGCGAAACAACTATCAAAAGCAATCCGCAAAAAGTGGTTGTTTTTGACTTCGGTACACTGGATACGCTGGATAAACTGGGTGTAGAGGTGACTGGAGTGCCTCAAAGTAATGTACCGGCTTATCTCTCTAAATATAACGATGCTAAATATGAGAATGTTGGGGGTTTGAAAGAGCCTGACTTCGAAAAAATAAACAGTCTTTCTCCGGACCTGATCATCATTTCCGGCAGACAACAGGATTCTTACGAAGAATTCAGCAAAATTGCACCTACTCTGTATGTGGCTGTAGATAATGCAAACTACATGGAATCTTTTACGAATAACGTGAAAATGCTGGGTCAAATTTTTGGAAAAGAAGCAGAAGTAGAAACTGAGCTTGCGACTATCAATGATTCCATCAAAGCTTTGAATACGAAGGCAACAGCTGATGGCAAAAAAGCACTTGTTATTCTTGCGAATGAAGGAAAAATCAGTGCTTACGGTGCAGGTTCCCGTTTTGGGATTATCCATGATGTGTTCGGATTTGCACAGGCTGATGATAAAATTGAAGTATCCACTCACGGACAAAGCGTATCCTACGAATATGTAGCGGATAAGAATCCGGATTATCTGTTTGTAGTGGACAGAGATGCGGCTGTGAAGAGTGATGGCGGCGAAGCCGGCTCAGCTAAAAAAGCAGTTGAAAACGATCTAGTGAAGAACACAAATGCCTTTAAAAATGGTAAAATCATCTACTTGGATCCTAACTACTGGTATTTGTCCGGTGGCGGTTTAATATCCGTTAGCGAAATGCTCAAAGAAGTTGAAGTTGTTCTGTAAGCAGAGTAACTTGGTGAATTAAAAAGCCTGTTGGCAGGAGTAATACTCCTTGCCAGGAGGCTTTTTTCGCTTTTTTCCATGGAATTACTGGTATATTCATACTAGTTGCTAAATTTATCTGTAACTTTTCAGGCTGGGATACGTGGTTAGGTTAAGGGGGGAGTGCATGAAGCGAAAGTCATTGGATGAAATATATCAGATGTATGTGATGGATATTTACCGCTATTTGCGCTCCCTTTGTGGTGATCATTATGCGGCTGAAGATTTGATGCAAGAAACCTTTTATCGCGCTTATCTACATTTGGAGGATTGTAAAGAAGAGAAGATTAAGCCATGGTTGTTCCGTGTCGCTTATAACGCCTTCGTAGATTACAAGCGAAAGGAAGGCCGCAGTACAGTTCAGAGTGAGGATTATTTCAAAAAGCTTGCTCATCCAGATACCACAGAAAGCACACTGCTTCATCAGGAACGTTGGGAAGAGATGAGGATAGCAGTAGGTGAGCTACCGGACAATCAGAGAAATGCACTGCTGCTGCATGATTTTCATGGGCTGAGTTATCGGGAAGCATCGGACATTATGGATGTGGGCTTGTCCCAATATAAGATATTGATCTTTCGGGCCAGACAGAAGTTGCGTGAGGCAGAGCGGAGGAGAAATGAACATGAGTGAAGAGTTTAAGGAGAAGTTAAGAAGGTATGGTGAAGGCACTCTTGCTGATAAGGATAGGGATGAGGTTGAACGTGAGCTAGAGAAGATGGAAGCTTACCAGGCTTATCTGGATGAACTCATGAGTGAAGAAAAGCCGGCTTCAGATGAGGAGAAGAGCATAAAATTCGGAAAGGGTAAAAGAAACAGACCCGGTAAAGAAAAAAAGATCATCCGCCGGGGCAAGTGGAAAGCACGCATATCAAATACTTTGACGGTGATTTCTGCATTTTTGATTTTTTTGATCGTCAGCAGTATCATCACAGCGGTATTTTATGGCACTGGAGAAAGAGGAGAGACTTACCGTGATGTCGTTTCTTCCGCAATTGCTGTTTCACAGCCGAATACAATCGTCCATTTGAGTAGCGATTCCGGACCGTTTTTTAGTATGAATCTGCAGGGTGAAATAATAAAACAAATTGGTGATGCGCGGATTAATGTTGGAGATTATTCGATGAAGTTTCTATTAGGCTGGCCCAGAATATATAGTTATTCATGGACATATGAACGCAGTGGGACAGGTAATTACTTTATCTATCCCACTGAGAACCAGTCTGCAGAAAATAGGATGGATGACAGCAGTGAGTGGGAAAAACTAGAAAAGCTCCCTGAAGGTACGGTAGGAGAAGCCTATTTGTCTTTTGAACAATTTTTTACGACAGATGAGCTATTGAAGAAGTTTCAGCATAAAAATCTTGAGCTTTTATGGTTCGCAGCAGATACAGGTCCAAGGACACAAGAGCCAGTAATAAATGATCCCTTAGGATTTCCAAGTACGCCCATCTGGCATGCCGATGATATGAAGGTGACACAAGAGTCAAAGAAAAAGTGGGGTTGGTTTGGAGGGGTGACTAGCCGCACGAGTGTTTCTCCATCTGTTGACTCATATGGGGATGGTGAACTTCGTAATGCGAACTTCCTTAAGACACTGCACTTAATGCAGGAGCATAAATCGATCGCCAACAAGGTAATTCCGTTTATTGATCTGGATGACTCCATTAGTTATCTGGAGAAGAACGGAGTTAGGCTGTATGGAGCTGTCGTAACCGGTCCGGTTAAAGAACTGCTCAAGTTAAAGGAAGAAAAATGGGTCAGTAATATTCATGTTGAAGAAGTAAGATTATGGAATTGGCAGGATAGAGAGAACTGAGTTGGGATGCTAAATACTGTAGAAGGTAGTAAGCATAAATGATTTCTTTGGAATTACTTTATGGCAGCCGGATATGCCCTGTGTTAGTGGGGTGTACCCGGCTTTTCTGTGTGGGAGAAGTCACAGAACTTGCTTCTCGTTTAAGCAAATCGTACAATTATTTGAATATGAGATGAGTATGATAGATTAGGAGCTGAGTTATATGAAAGTAGGCGTGGTATCAGATACACATATGACAAGAATGGCTAAGTCTCTGCCCAAAGCACTTGTTGCTGAATTCCGGAATGTAGACTTGATTCTACATCTTGGAGATTGGGTGAGTATGGGAATCTACGATTTGTTGGCTGAATTGGCTCCAGTGGAAGGGATTGCTGGGAATAACGATGGAATAGAGATCATCGAGCGTTTCGGGGAGCGTAAGCTGCTAACGCTTGAGGGAGTCCGGATCGGAATGGTCCATGGTCATACGCCACACTCCCGCAAAGGAACGGACGGGAATGCGTTGCTTGCTTTTGCGAACGATAAGGTGGATTGTATTTTATTCGGTCATTCGCATCAGCCTTTATTGCGGGAAGAGAATGGGATTCTGCTCTTTAATCCAGGATCGCCAACGGATAAACGACGTGAGAAACTGTATTCCATCGGAATTTTGGATATCGAAGAGGGTAAAGTCAGTGCCCGGCATGTGTTCTACGATTCCAAAGAATAAGAATAATTGTCCAAATGATCTGGCGTTCGCTCCATGGTGCACGGTACGGCTGAAATATACAATAACGTTAAAACGGCCCAAGCCGGAAAGTGAGCGTTGAGGATGAACAACTATCGTATTGAACGTGTGATCTATGATGATTTGGAACGGCTTATCCCATTGTTTGATGAGTATCGGGTATTTTATGGGGCAGTCTCTGATCTGGATGGTGCACGTGCTTTTTTATCAGACCGATTGAAGCTGAACGATTCGGTAATCTTTATTGCGGTGGAGGGAGAAGGCGAGGAGAAACGAGCGTGGGGCTTCACCCAGCTCTATCCCTCTTTTTCATCGGTCTCTATGGAGCGTCTCTGGATATTGAATGATCTATATGTAACTACGGAACTGCGAGGTCATGGGCTCGGCTCCAAGCTGCTGGAAAGTGCCAGAGCTCATGCGCTCGCTACGAATACGAAGGGCTTGTCCCTGACAACAATGATGGCGAATGTGGGGGCACAGCGTTTATATGAAGCGCATGGCTACATTCGGGATGATGATTTTTATACCTATAACCTTTTTTTCTAAAGCTAGAGAGAAAGACGAGTAAGGGGCGTTAAAGTGGATACAAGTAATAAGCTGGCAATCTTTTTTGACCTTGATGATACCTTATATGATCATTTGGTTCCATTTAAAGAAGCGGTGCGTCAAGTACTTAAACCGGATGAGAGCAGTCTGGACTTTGCGGAATTATTTTATAAAGTAAGACATCATAGTGATGTATTATGGCCTATGTATTTACGTGGAGAAATTCCGCTGGAGGAGACAAGGGTACGCCGATTGGAGCTTGCTTTTGCAGAGTATGGTTTACAGCTCGATCGTGATCAAGCCACGGCGGTACAAGCGGCTTACATTGGCCGTCAGTACACCATTCAAATGATAGATGGAGTCCGGGAGCAATTGGAAAGGTTCATTACTGCTGGTCATAAAGTAGGCATCATTACGAATGGACCCAAAGATCATCAAATGAAAAAGATTCGCGGATTAGGTCTGGATCAGATGATCCCCGAGGAGATGATTTTTATTTCTGACGCTGTAGGTCTGGCCAAACCAGATCCGCAACTCTTTTTGCATGTAAATCAGAAGTCTGGTACTTCACCAGACCATTCACTTTATATTGGCGATACCTGGGCTAATGATGTAGTAGGAGCGCTTGCGGCTGGCTGGAAGGTCTGCTGGTATAATCCGAGAGGCAGACAGCCGGCTACGGATCATAAGCCTAGTTATATTTTCACGAATTATAAGGAATTTAGCGAGTTGCCTTTGGTGCTGCAAAAATCTTGATCAGGAATTAATTAGGGAAAAACTCCCTGAAATTAACCGGTTAGAGCGCGAAATTGAGGTTATTGGGGATTTCCTCCCTAATAAAACCTAAATAAGCACGGTTATAGCCATATTCGGGTGATTTTCAGGGAGGTTTTCCCTAATCGAAGGTTTACCTTGAAAAAATCTAATGATTTTAGGGAGGAATTCCCTAATTATCAGGCTGCTGGGCGATGAATGGGCGATGAATATCCCTCAGCCACGCCAAAGAACCTTTATCCACAACAAAAGAGCTTGCCTCCCAAAGCCAATAATGACTTTATGGGGGCAAGCTCTATTTCATTTAATCAGCGAAGCTGTACGTAGGGTCAGTCAGATTCATTCTTTCTTTAATGCCTGGTGTGGCGTAGATTTTGTTGTCATCGGTAATAAAGAAAGCTTCTACATCTTCAGGTAACGACTCCAGATATTTCATGCCTTCTTCGATCCCCATCAAGAATACCCCAGTGGACAAAGCGTCCGCATCTGTTGCATTAGGGCTCATAATGGTCAAGCTTTTGAGACCGTTCTGAGAAGGGTAACCTGTGCGTGGATCAAGAATATGGTGGTAACGAACATTGTCTTGCATAAAATAACGTTCGTAAACACCAGAAGCATCGATGACCTCATCTGCGATTTTAATCGTTCCTAGCTGTGTGCCGCGGCTTTGGTCAGGGTCTTGCAGACCAATATTCCAATCCGTTCCGTTTGGTTTCGTACCTAACGCAATAATACTGCTGCCGCCGAGGTTGATCATTGCACTGTTAAGGCCTTGCTCTTTTAAATAATCAGCGATACGGTCAGCAGCATACCCTTTGCCGATACCTCCAAGATCCAGTACCATATTTTCCTTCAGTAGCTTCACGGTCTTAGCAGCTTCGTCAATTTCAACGTCCCTGTAATTGGTTAGGCTCTTGGCTGCATCGATAGCTGCTGGATCAGGGACTTTATCCCCGCCACTACCGATGTTCCAGAGGTCGATCAGCGGACCAATCGTGGGATCGAATAGCCCGTCCATTTCTTTTGCATATTGCACCGATTGTTTTACAACATCTAAGGTCTCTTCCGAAACGACAACCGCTTCTTTTCCTGCTGCTTGATTGACTGCGTAAACCTCGCCGCCTTCTTTTGTACGGCTAAGCTCCATATCCATTCGCTCCAGCATTTGCTGGATATCATCCATATTTTTTTGGGCTACATTTTCTCCGAACACTTTGATATTCACGACCGTGTCATAGATATAAAAGGTCTGTGAGAGTGACTTGGCTTCGCCTTTTCCTGAAGCTGTTGCGCCACCCGGTGTTTCCGTCGCTTTGTCATCCTTATTTTTAGTAATTAGCCAAGCGCCGACAGCTATGACGACGATGAGGATAACAACGAGGATCAACGTCGTTTTTTTGTTCTTGAACATATTCCACCATCCATAAAGTTAGTTTCTAAAACACATTATCACTATCATACCCTAGATCAGAAGTTGATGGAAATTAATTTCATGGCATATTTAGGTACAACTCCGTCTGCACGAAAAAAAAGCCCCGCAATCTGATTCGGAGCAACGCTGTGGATATAGAGGTAACTATTAAGCTAATCTAGCATGTATTCACGGTATTTGTTTTTACGAGGATTCATTACGAAAAGGATTCCCTTGGCATAACCGCTAACGGCTTTGAAATTTCGTTTGAGAGTTTCTTTGCCTGTCAGACAGATTAACGTCCAGATCAATGCGGCATAATTCATAGGGGGGGCTTTACGTAAGTTGAGCAGATAATAATGATTGATGGCAGTAGCTCTTGCAACAACGCCCGCCTTATCCCGAGAACCCGGCGACTCATGATGAATGATTTTCATAGCCGGGTTAATGACAAGCTTGCCATAACGGCTAGCCAAATGGGACAAGTAAATATCTTCGGCAATGGAGTAACTTGTCATCCAGGGATAGGGTTTCATATCTTGTAATGCTGAGCGCCGGAATGACATATTGCAGCCGTGAAAAAAATCTGTCTCAAAAACCTGCTCCTTCTCTCCCCACAGGAATAGGGAGCCTGCAAACATGCTTGGGGATAATCTGCCCGGGGATCCGGACATTTGTCCGGTCAGCATGCCAAACAGCCGGCCCGGTTTGCTGCTGCGCATGCCTTTTGCCACACCGCCTACACCGACAATTGAATCGTCCGCTGCATAAGTATCAAGTAATCGTCGAATATATAAGGAATCATCTAATTCTGCATCATCGTCTAAATGAAGCACAATTTCAGCATTTACTAATCCAAGTGACTCATAACGGGAAAGCCAGAGTCCCGGATTAGTCTTACGATGATATCGAAACTCAGCCTGTGGCAATTTGTTCAGTATGTTACGATAATAGGTTAATCTTTCTTCAGGAATCTCACCGTCATCCACAATCCAGAGCTCGATGGAGACATTCTCTAGCTGTGTCTGCTTGCTAATAGACTCTATGCACACTGTAAGGTCGTTTATACGGTTACGGGTAGGTATCACTATAGATACATCATGCATATGGGGATCTCCCTTCGGAATTTCTGGTGTTAACTTTATTCTATCTGCCCTGAAGGGGAGCGTATATACCACTTTCGTTTACTTTTTGCTTTAACATTCACGTCTATAAATGTTATTTTAATAAAAGTTAAGTTTGTAATTTTGAGTTTTTAACTATATAATAGTAAGCGACGTATATTTAGTTATTACTCTTATATAACAGCTATAAATTATCAATAATATTAGGAGGTTTTTTCGTGAGAATAGATATCTGGTCCGATTATGCATGTCCTTTTTGTTATATTGGCAAAAGACGTTTGGAGAATGCGCTCAGCCAATTCCCGAACCGTGATCAAGTGGAGGTAGTATTCCGTAGCTTTCAATTGGATCCACATGCAGAGGTAAGTACAGACAAGAGTATTCATGAGCTGTTGGCTACCAAATACGGGATGACCGTTGAAAAAGCAAAAGCAATGAACGCACAACTAACGGAGCAAGCTAAAGATGTGGGTTTGGAATTTAATTTTGATACAGTGAAGCATACCAACACTTTTGACAGTCACCGACTGAGTCATTTTGCAAGCACAAAGGGAAAAGGTGCAGAAATGTCCGAACGTCTGCTGCGTGCCTACTTTACGGATTCATTAAATCTTGGAGATCGCAGTGTACTGGCTTCACTCGCTGCTGAAGTAGGTCTGGATCAAGCGGAAGCTGCGGCAATGCTGGAAACGGATGCTTTTGCGAATGAGGTTAATGGCGATATTGAAGAAGGAAGCCGTCTTAATATTACCGGTGTACCTTTCTTTGTATTCAACAATAAATATGCTTTATCTGGTGCACAACCAGGTCCTGTATTTAAAGAGGTATTGGATACTGTGTGGGCGGAGGAACAAGCAGGGCCAACATTACAAGTGGTTGGTAAGGGGAATTCTGAAGTATCCACCGATGATGGCTGCGCAGATGGATCTTGCAATATTTAAAGTTTGGATTCGAGTAAAACAAAAGAGCTGAGGGAGCCCTCAGCTCTTTTTTGTTTCGATAAAACTGTTCTTTTGTTGCTTCCCACACTCAAAAACAAGCGCTCCCGATATCCGGAAGCGCTCGCCGCTGATTGTTGTTTTATCTGAAAGATGTAACAAAGCTTGAGAATAGTGTACGTACATCGTATTGATATTGGTTGATTGGCTCGATAGGCCGTTCGATACCAAGTAGAGTATATACCGCAATTCTCGCTGCTCTCACGGAGTATTCTTCAGTGAATACAACGTCATCTGGAATTTCACAGAATTGTCCAATAAAGGCCAGGTTCGTGGAACCCTCAGGGACAACTTTTGGTCTGTCACTATTGAGTCTAGGCATGAACTGTGAAGTGATATAAGGCATCATGCAAGGAATACAGTTGGCGGTAGCCATGATCTCGTCCTTATGTTCTTCAAAGTGAAGATGACCGATCAATTCTTGCATGATTTCTTCGCCGGTACAATCACACATTCTCTTTTTCACGAAATCCCCAACTTTGTCTGGATACAGTCCGTAACCCCAGAACACTTTAACATGCTCAGGTTGATTGCGGAAATGCGGTTGGTAGGCCAGTACAACGGACATAAACCAGCTCGAATCCTTGAATGTGACCAAAGCGCCTGTGCCGGCACGGTTACGTGTGAAATTTTCCATCAGATCGAAGAATTTGGAGTCATGGAAAGTTACAGTAAAGGACTCCCATTTCGAACCGTCTACATGATCATCGAACGAAGAAGGATTGCCAAGACTTGGTTTCTTGGAAGCGATGTTTTCCCATAATTTCCACGAGCTTCCCTTGCCGTTAAGGCGTGGAGCAGAAGTCATAGAACCAAGGCTGGAGCCTTCGGTCATAGAACCGTTTGTGATAATCACGAGATCATCTTCTTTTACATCAATCACATCTTTGACACCTTCGCGCACTACATTCATTTGGGTTACGGTAATTCCGTCACCTTTTTTGAACTGCAGATCAGTCACTGTACATTTCAGTGTGAAATCGACACCAAATGGTTCAAGATATTTGTGCAAAGGCAGAATGATGGAATC
Source organism: Paenibacillus sp. FSL P2-0121 (assembly GCF_037975345.1). Lineage (NCBI taxonomy): Bacteria > Bacillati > Bacillota > Bacilli > Caryophanales > Paenibacillaceae > Paenibacillus > Paenibacillus sp. FSL P2-0121. The sequence goes on from NZ_CP150245.1 coordinate 1,501,203, forward strand.
ATATTGGTTATAAGGAGTGCGGGTTACACCTTCCAGTGTTTGAATTCTTGGGAATTCATGGAAGAAACGGAGCATATATCTTTTAAACTCTACAGCGCTGTGCCAAGGTTGGAATGCAAAAGTAGTAGCCCACATATACCAGAAGTTTGTTGTGAAAAAGTGAGGGGCGAACCAGTCGTTGATACGCGCTTTCCCCATTTTATCTTCTGGTGTAATAATCAGCTTGCCCATAGCGAGACGATCAGCCATATCAAAACCCATGGACAATACATCTTCTACTTTGCCGTCTTTATTTACTAGTCTGGCGTTTGAGTGTGTTGGATTAGCGGTATCAAAAGCAATAATTTCATCCCGCACAGACAACCCCGGACGGTCGACAGAAGGAATCGTTGTTAATAGTTCCCAGAGATTTTCATAAGCTTCATCGTTGAGCATACGGCCGCCGCGGACAACGTAACCATGTTCAGCGTCACCTGCGCCGTCATTGCTACCACCAAGAATCTTCATCTCTTCAATAATGTGAATGTTTTGTCCCGGAAAATCACAGTCTCTGACCAGGTAAGCAGCGCCCGCTAGGGATGCAATTCCGCCACCGACAAAATAAACCTGTCTATTACCGTACTCTTTTTTCACAATGGTCGCCTCCAAGTAGTTGTTTAAATAATCACACTCTTAATGTAAACCAACTCCTATTTTGAAGGTATAATCAAACTCTTTAGAGTGTCTGGATTTTTGTCATTATGGGTGATCTGTCTAGTTTTTAGACAAAAAAAACCGCTGCAACCAAAGGTTACAACGGATGGTTCTCATATTTGTGTAAAGCTTTCAGAAAATTTCCTTCAATTAGATCACTTAGCTTCTCAATCATATGGTGCGGTTGTTCCTTCATGCCTTCTCTCATCCACTGAATGATTAGGCCTGTGAAGGCGAGCGTATAGAAATTGGCTATAAAATGCTTGTCTTCTTCGCAAACCTCCATCCCGGAGGACAGCTCGTTTATAACCCCCATGATGAGATCGTTTGTCACCTCGTACAGATATGCATCCAGGTGATTTCTGCCTAGTGAATTTAGCGTGTTACAGCAAAAGGATTTATTCCGCTCAATATAGCAGAAGATTCTATAAAAACCGTCCGTCCAAGTGCTGTAGCTGCGATACTGGGCGAGGCTTTCGACAGCCTCAGTCTTATAGATCCAACCTAGCAAATCAAATATATCCTGAAAATGATAATAAAAGGTTTGTCTGTTTAGTCCGCAATGGTCCACTAGTTGTTTAACAGTAATTTTATTTAGCGGTGTATGCTCCATTAGTTCTTTTAAAGAATGGGACAATGCATTTTTGGTTAGAAAAGAATTGGACAACAGCGTTTCACCTCTTCCATTCAAGACTTCGATGCTCGCGTATACAGCAGACGAATACCTTCCGCTAATAAACCCAGTGCAAATCCGGCACATGAAAATAGGGAAAATGCGAGGAAGCCTGCGAGATCCTCCCAACCGGACATCTCTTTGTAGGTGTAGCCCAGCATAAATGCCGCGCCTATGATTATTCCCGCCGTACTAAATACCCAGAGCAGACGTGCTCCGAGCCAGCCTAAAGTGTTGACGATGCCTGCCACTACTACGGAAAAAAGAGCAAAGCGCAGTAAGAGTGTGGTATCCATTTCTTGGGCCAGCATCACAAATCGGTGCAGAGGGAAAAGAAGCCATAGCAGAATGGCATAAACGATCATCCAGAGAAACCAACGTTTACTTTTGGCAGCAGGCAGGAATTTCATTTCATGCACACCTCTTTTCCCATAGTTCGAACGTTAAAAAGTAGGAATTATACCGTGAAGGATTCCAGTTCTTCTGCACTTTGCAGCAGGTGGCTTAGCAGGTTTGGAATGTCCTCCATTTGTTCTTCTGTAAGTTGTCTTTTGAATTGCAGCTCGATGCAGTTATTGTAAGTTTCACTTTCCTGGCCATATATGAAGCTTAAAGATTGCACAGGCTGGAAATCAGGTCCCCAGATCGCTTTTAGAATACTGTCTATCGCCTGACATTCGTTAGGAATATCTTCGACTTCCATATAAAAACGAAGTGAAAGATTACAGCCGGGATCCGTATTAGGAACCTCCATGATTTCATCGCTGAGATCTTTCGTGGTCGAAGTGAGCAGGATTTCGGCGGTTACTTTCCTGCCTGCAGTTAATTGGAAGGAGAGACTGAACTCTCTGGACATCAGCGCCATATTCAGAAGGTCGGAGCGATCCGTAACCACCAGTATTCCGTCTAAATTATCGTAGTCATAAATCTGGTTCTCAAAGGCGATCTTAATATTATCGAAAACAGTAGGATGGAACAATAAGGGCACCTTCTTTGTTTATTTATATTGTAACATGATGTGATAGGAAGTTAAAAAAAGACGCCCAGGACCAAATGGACCGGGCATCTTGTGTAGAAGTTACAGCTTCCCATAAGCGGGAAGGCTCGTCAGTCGTGGGTATACGTTCAATTCTTAGTTTGTAGGCGCAGGCGCAGTATATTTCAGGAACGTCTTCGGAATCGGGCTCTCAAAGGTCATCAGTTCTCCAGTGGTTGGATGAATAAAAGAGAGCACTCGAGCATGTAGGCCAAGTCTCCCTACCGTTTTGGTCTCTGCCCCATACTTCTTGTCACCTGCGATAGGGTGGCCGATATCTGCCATGTGCACCCGAATCTGATTTTTTCGTCCGGTTTCGAGTTTAACCTCTAGCAAGGAAAAATGGCGGTTAGCCTGAATAAGTTTATAATGTGTAATTGCATGTAGTCCATCGCCTTCATGAGGACTGGAATACATTTTAAGGGTTGAGGTTTCTTTGAGCCAAGAGCTTATCTTGCCTTCAGGTCTTTTAACCGCGCCTTCGACGAGCGCTACGTAAGAACGTTCCTTCACAGTATCTTTCCACGTAGTTTGTAATGCCTGCTGAATCCGTTCGCTTTTGGCAAACATCATTACGCCTGAAGTATCTCTGTCCAAACGGTGTACGACAAAAATCCGATTTTTTGGATTGCTAACACGGACATGCTCCATAAGCTGGCGGTAAGCCGTCAATTCATTTTCTTCCGCAGTGGCGATAGATAGCAGTCCAGCATCCTTTTGAACAATGATCAGATCTTCATCCTCATGAACGATTTTAAGTCCGATCATCTCTGCTGTTTGTACAGGCTTCTCTTGATCAATAGTAACGTTTTGACCCGGATGCAGTTGGAAATTATGCTGTGTAACTACCTTATCATTCACCGACACTTGTCCACGCGATAGGATGGATTTAATCGCATTTCGTCCGCGACCCGTGACGTGGGTGAGTAAGAAGGGCAACAGTTCAGAAGGTTCATTTACAGTAAAAGACTTGGGTGCTGCGGTTGTTTTAGTTTTATGGTTAAGCTTGCCAGTAGGCTTGCTGTGAGAACGAGTACCTCTTTTGGCTGTTTCTTTAGGATTTCTTCTTGAGTTCATGGATGCATTCTCCGTCCTTTAATATTGTACTCCTCAATATACCATGGGCTGTGAAGAAATACTATGGAGAGGGCAGGCTTGCTGGTTTGGTTTGTAAATGCTCATAGATAGAACAGCTGGGCTAATCCAAGAAGCAGGAATAAACCGAGATATACCCAGCCTAACACGCGGGCATATTTTTTTTCCCGGTGCATAGCATTGACTGCATATATTTTAGTATCCACAGTAAGCAACAGAACACTGGAGATCAGCAGCGCAACAATTACGTAGGTTAGCTGGTGATAGAGCATAGTAGAGCCTCCCATAAACGTCATTTAATTTTGTTTAAGACCTACTCTGTCGATGTGAGTTTTCAACTTAACTTCAATACTGAGATTGGAATACTGCTGCTCCCAGTCATGTTTGTCACGAATATTGGCTTTCCAGTAGGAGGGAGCATATGCACGAATATATTCACCCATGCCAAAGACATCGGAATGCGCTTGTTGAGTTTCTTCGATAAGGTGGTTGAAAATACCGATCACTCTCTTTTGAAAAATATCTTCAATCTTTTCTAAAGAACGGCTGGAATCGATAGGGATATCACTACGTAAATGCTCATCTAGAGCCGCCTCTAAAGTGAGGTTATAAGTGATGTGAGGTTTGCCCTCTTTGAAATGAACCTTCACCCTCGTGAACCGGTCGTTGACCTTGAGCATCACCGGACCGAATTCATCAGCATAAAAAAGATCGGAGTATCCCCCGGGATTAATGCCCTTCATGGACATATATGCGCCAATCTCAATCGGAATCGTCGATCCGACCATCACTCCACCACTAAAGTAAGCTAGGCCTTTAATCATGATATTGTCTTCCTGATGTAATGAGACGTAAGGCAGATAACCACTTTCGCCCCATTTGGATTCTGCTGACCAGAATACACCTATATAATCAGCGGGGAATTTTCCTGATGTTACTGCTTTTTCCATGGTGGAGAGGATGTAAAGGGTCGGCACTCGCTGGAGCGGAGGATTAATATTCATAAATTTAGCAGCCTCCCCTTCGGATACTAGCAGCCAGGTCCGGCGACGAACTTCTGGATTTCGCCGCAAATAATCATTTAAGTCATTCATGCTTTTTTTTGCGATGTCCTCACTAATAATAATTACTCGTAAATGAATTAGATAACGTGGATCAGAAATTTGCTGCTGTAAATTGTTCATGGCGTCATCTAAGGTGTACCCGTACACTTCTACGACCCATACTGGATTTTGATTCACGCCTCCGCCTTCACCCCCGCTGCCTGGTCCGAGTGGAACTCTTCCCGGAACCGCAATTTGGGCGGTCACACGGATTTTGGGAAGGTTAATATTTGCGCTTTTAAGATGAGTGGTTTGATCATCATTTATTTTGCTGTCTGGAGGGACGGAATCAATGGATAACCCTAGTACCAATGCACGGTCTTCTATTTCAAGCTGGTCCCAGCACCCTGAGAGTAAGCCAGACATGAGTGAGAGAATAAATATAAGAACTACACGCTTGTAAATTTTTTTATTCATGAGAAATGGCTCCTTTATTTCGGATTAGAGAGACTAACCATAATAAAAGAGGATAGAAGGTCAAAAAAATCAAACCGATTATCGCTGTAATGCTAGCAAATGAATAGACCTGAAATATATTTCTCGGCAAAAGTGAAAAAGTGATGATAAGTGGAAGTAAGAAGCTGGATATTAGGCGGTGATCCTTGTGCCGCAGCACTTGTTGCAGAGAGTATGCAGCTAAGTAGTAGTTCGTAAAGATGGAAGTGAATATAGAAACCACCCAAATTATTATAAAAAGAGCATCAAACCGTTCTAAAAGTCCTGCGCCGATGGATATGGAGCGAGCTGCTTCTAAGGTTGGATAGGAAAGTAATTTGGTTTCTTGAGCTCCAAACATGCCTAAAGTGACCCAAACGATCATTACATAAATGAATCCAATGATACAAAGCGCAACAGTGCCTGCTTTAAGGATCTGTTGAGGTTTTTTCATTAAAGGAACCAGCAGGATGATGACAAATGTGCCCTGATAAAGGCCAGCGGACGTAATCGTTCCTTTGGAAAAGCTTGAAAAGGTGGTGTGATTTCCGGTGAGGGGTAGCAAGTTTAGAACGTCAACATTTTTCATAGCTACCAAGGCAATTGCTATAACAGATAATAGAATAAAAGGTAAATAGAAAACATGAACATAAGTGAATTTCACAATATTTCTTCGGATTGATAAGGCAACCAGTAGGAGCATTAAGAGAATTACTGCTTCGATGGGTGTCTTTTTAAAGACAACCGCAACACATACTTCTCCGAATTGGCGCATGGTGATCCCGGCAGAGAAAGCAAAAAACAAAGAAATAAAAATGGAGAAAATATCCGCTAGCCCAGTTCCGAGAAGGCGGCGGCTGAATACGAACAACGTTTCGTTCGGGAATTTTCGGCAGACAGCTGCTGTAAACCAGCAACCCAAAAAAGCAACAGGTACACCAGAAGCAGTCACGAGCGGTGCACCACTGTCTCCGGCTTCAGCCATATAACGAGGAATACTTAAGATTCCTATTCCTATAATCGTACTGACGATTACAGCCATGACTTGGATCGTTGTTATGGGGCGGTTACTATTCATCAGCTTCACTTTTCTCCTTAAAAATCAGATCGGTATGCATTTTCGGAATATCCTTAGCAAGAAGATCAGGATCAGGTGTATTAAGAAAGCTTGGGCGGCTTCGCATCCACCATAAAGGTACCCGAACGATACTATCCTTAAGGTCCTTCCATATCGTAGGGACAAAGGGGGTCATGTAGGGAACGCCAAAAGATTCCAGGAATAATAAGTGGTTGATAATAACAATAGTGCCCAGCATTACTCCGTACAGGCCAAAGCAGCCTGCCAATATGATCAATGGAAATCTAAGCATTCTTGAAGAGATTGCGGCATTGTAAGCGGGTGTGGCAAAAGACCCTATGGTCGTTATAGCCACAACAACTACGGTAGTTGGACTCGCCAGACCTGCTGCTACGGCTGCCTGACCAATGACAAGCACACCTACAATAGAAAGAGCCCCGCCAATCATTTGCGGTAGGCGAATGGTTGCTTCGCGCAGCACCTCCATGAAGACTTCCATAATCAGAACTTCCAATACGGCTGGAAAGGGTACGCCAGCTCTTGCACCTGTTATTGCTACGGCGAACTCTGTCGGCAGTAGCTCAGGATTGAAAGAGATAATGGATACATATAAGGCAGGGAAGAAAAGGGAAAATAATAATGCGATCAAGCGGATCATTCTTAGGAGGCTTCCTACGATAAAACGTTCCGTATAGTCATCCATCGTCTGAAAGAATTGGTTGAAAAGTGCCGGGACGATGAGGCAGAAAGGTGAGCCATCTACAAGGATGATGACTCGTCCTTCTAATAAAGAGGCTATAGATTTATCCGGACGTTCGGTTGGCTGAACCTGTGGAAACGGGGAAAGGGGATGATCCTCTATAAATTGCTCGATATACCCCGCATCAAGGATGCCGTCTACATTTATTGCTGATAATCTCTTCATCACCTTTTGAACTAGCCCTGGATCGGCTATTCCTTCGATATAACAAACAGCTACTTTTGAGCGCGTCCGTACGCCAAGAGGGGCAGTTACTACACGAAAATCCGGCGTTTGTAGTCGATAGCGAAGCAAAGAGATGTTGGATTCTAAATTCTCTATAAACCCATCACGCGAACCGCGTATAACTTGTTCAGTTTGAGGTTGCTCAATGCTACGATGCTCAATTTTACGCAGATTGAAGTAAAGTGCCTGATCCATTCCATCTATGATTAGAACTACATTTCCATCCAACAAGACGGAGACTAGAGTATTTAGGTCCTTAGTGCGGTTACCTTGTGTGACTTGTACCGTCATACTCCAGATGTAATCAGGTAAATCCTTTAGATCTTTTGGAATTTCTGAGTGGTCGGAGGGAACATTCATTAATGGCTTTAAAACATAGTTCTGAATTTGATTCTGGTCCACCACAGAAGAAAAAAAGATAATAGCCGCATCATATCTACCGTATACCTTGAAGTTACGGACAATAAGGTCGCTGTCTTCTCCAAAGACTTGTCGAATGAAGCTTATATTGCTCTTCAGGCTGGAATCCAATGGCTTTACTGGACGATTGTCCTGGGCAGAGGACTCGTTACGTGCAGGCTTTTGTTTAAAGGAGGTATATTTTTGTTTCCAATTTTGCACGGTCGCTCCACCTTTCTATGAAATCACGCTTATTAAAGCTTGGCTTAAAAGAAGACCTTTTATGTAAATATTTCAAAAGAAGAACAGGGTGATGATAGTTAAGAAGTGTTGCTCATTACACCATTGACCGCTAAACTAAAGATAGAAACGCCTAAGGAGTTATGAGAGATATGAAGATGCAAGCACCTACTATTGAACAGGCGCAGGCTGAGCTGCAAAAATATTACGGTTATCCAGACTTTCGGGATGGCCAGAAAAAGATTGTTCAGAACTTGCTGGAAGGACGCGACACACTGGGAATCCTCCCTACGGGTGGCGGGAAATCGATCTGTTATCAGGTTCCTGCACTGCTCCTGCCAGGGCTGACACTGGTGATATCACCACTGATCTCGCTGATGAAAGACCAGGTGGATGCGTTAACTACTGCGGGTATTCCGGCAGCCTTTATTAATAGCACGTTAAGCGGAAAAGAAGTGAATGAGCGGATTCGGGCTGCCCGGCGGGGCGATTTGAAGCTGCTCTATGTTACGCCCGAAAGACTTGAGCTGGACTGGTTCCGTCTGGAAATGGCTGAGCTGTCTATTTCCTGCGTGGCTGTTGATGAAGCGCACTGTGTATCCCAGTGGGGACATGATTTTCGGACAAGTTATCTGTCGGTATCTCCATTTGTAGATGAGCTGCCTGAACGTCCGATCCTGGCAGCATTTACCGCCACGGCGACGCCGGAGGTTATGGAGGATATGGTCCGGCTGCTGCGCTTGCGCGAGCCGGGTATTTTCATGACGGGGCTAGGAAGAGATAATCTGGCAATGTCCGTGCTGCGTGGAGAGAACAAGCGGGAGTTCGTTATGGATTATGCGGCTACGCATTCTCACCAGCCGGGGATTGTATATGCGGCAACCCGCAAAGAAGTAGATGATCTGTATCAGAGGCTGCAAGCTTCTGGCATAGCGGCAGGTCGCTATCATGCGGGTATGAACGACCAGGAGCGGGCAGATAGCCAGGAAGGGTTCCTCTATGACGATATCCGGGTCATGGTGGCTACGAATGCCTTTGGGATGGGGATTGATAAATCCAATGTCCGTTACGTAATTCACTACAATATGCCCAAAAATATGGAAGCTTATGTTCAGGAAGCAGGTCGTGCTGGACGTGACGGGGAGCCGAGTGAATGTATTTTGCTGTTTAGTGCGCAGGATATTATGACGCAAAAGTTCCTGATCGAGCAGAATCCACAGGATACTGACCGTAAAGCTAACGAATATCGCAAGCTTCAGCAAATGATTGATTATTGCTATACTACCCGCTGCTTGCGCAGTGCCCAGCTGGATTATTTCGGGGAAGAGCATGGGGACAAGCCATGTGGTATCTGCAGCTCATGTACGGATGAACGAGAGCTAGTGGATATGACCGTCGATGCGCAAAAGATTTTCTCCTGCATCCACCGCATGCGGGAGCGTTATGGTGTAGCGTTGGTGGCATCTGTGCTGAAAGGCTCGCGCAATCAAAAGGTGATGCAGTACGGCTTCGATAAGCTGCCCACACATGGGGCGATGTCGAGCCGGACGGAGAAGGAAATCTCAGAGAGTATCAATGTGCTCATCTCAGAAGGGTATCTTGCCTTGTCGGAAGGCCAGTACCCTGTAGTACGGCTTCAGCCACTGGCTGCCGAGGTCCTGCGCGGACAGCGTGAGGTGATGCAGCGTGTGGCACGGCCTTCGCGGACAGGTACAACATCTGGTACGAGAGTTCGTAGTCGGGGGCATGACCTGTCGCCATCAGCCGTCAATGAGACTGTCTTTGAGCAGCTGCGTCTTATCCGGCGTGAATTGGCAGGACGCGAGCATGTGCCGTCGTACATTATTTTTAATGATGCCACGCTGCGTGAGATGAGTGTGGTTTGCCCGCAGACCGAAGCGGAAATGCTGAGGGTAAAGGGTGTTGGGGAAGTGAAATACCGGAAGTACGGTAAGGCATTCTTAGAGTTTTTTCAAAATGAAATGTAGAAAAGGTCGTGTAGCATGAAAATCGTCCTGACCACGTTAAACGCCAAATATATTCATACCTCACTCGCAATCCGCTTGTTAAAAGCGTACAGTGAGCATGAATTTAAGGATATTCATTTGGCAGAGTACACCATCAAAGATCCCGTGATGAATATTGTGTCCGACTTGTTTCAGAAACGGCCAGATGTGATTGGTTTCTCCTGTTATATCTGGAACATCGAAGAGACGCTGAAGCTGATTGGTATTCTTAAGCAAGTAATGCCTGAAGTTACGATTGTTCTCGGAGGACCGGAAGTTTCGTATGAGCCGCTTCATTGGATGAAAAGAGAAGCTGGCATTGATTTTATAGTTAATGGAGATGGGGAAGAGACGTTCCACCATTTGCTACAGGAGCTAAGGGATGATCGTAAGTTTCACTTTGTGTATGGAGCCGCTTATCGCAAGGGAGAAGAGATCATTGTCAATCCACCACGTCCCAAAAGCGATCTGAATACCCTGCCTACGCCGCATCGTTTTCCTGAGGATATTCCAGATTTGAGTAAACGTATTGTTTATTTTGAGACAAGCCGCGGGTGCCCATTTAACTGCCAGTTCTGTTTATCCAGTATTGAGGTAGGCGTACGTTATTATGATATTGAACGAGTGAAATCTGATCTGCTTTATTTAATACAGAATGGCGCCAAAATCATTAAATTTCTGGATCGTACTTTTAATATCAACCGCAACTATGCGATGGAAATGTTTCAATTCCTGATCGATAATCATCAAGGCTGCGTGTTTCAGTTCGAAATTACCGCAGATATCATGCGGCCGGAAGTTCTGGATTTCCTATCTAAGAATGCGCCTCCGGGTATTTTTAGATTTGAGATTGGGGTGCAATCTACCAACGATGAGACGAATGAGCTTGTTAAACGCCGCCAGAATTTCAAAAAGCTGTCCCGTACCGTAATGAAGATTAAGGCAAGCGGCAATATCGATCAGCATCTGGATTTGATTGCCGGACTACCTATGGAGGATTACAGTACCTTCCGTAAAACTTTTAATGATGTATTCGTTATGGAGCCGGAAGAGCTACAGCTAGGATTCCTCAAAATGCTGCGGGGAACGGGGCTGCGGGCGCAGGCGTCTAAATATGAGTACACGTATATGGAACACGCACCTTATGAAATCCTTAGCAGTCATATGATGCCTTTCTCAGACATTATCCGTTTGAAGCGGCTTGAGGATGTGCTGGAGAAATACTGGAACAGCCACCGGATGGACCATACGGCCAAGTACTTGATCCGTCATGTATTTGATTCGCCATTCGATTTCTTTCAGGAGTTCGGTGACTATTGGGAGGAGAGAGGCTGGCAAAAGATTGGCCATCAGCTGGAAGATCTCTTTACCCGCTTGCAGTCCTTCCTGATAGATCGCGGGACGCCGTCTATGGATGTTATAACTGGCTTGATGAAGCTGGACTATTTTCTTGGACACAAGTACAAGCCGCGCAAAATCTGGTGGGATTTCGTGCTGGATAAGTCGGATTGGTCGAGCTATTTAAAAGATATCGCGGCTAATCCGGGTCAAATTTCTGCCCAGTTAGCAGAAGCAGGACTTAACGAAAGAGAACTGCAAAAGTATACTGTGCTGGAAGTATTGCCATTCTCGCTGGAAGCGGTGCTGGATTCCATCAGCGGCATGCGTGCCGATGAGGGCCTTGAGGATGGTGAAGCTGATATGGCTAATCCGGAGGCTTTGGCTTCAGCAGACTCGTCATTACAGGGAGCAGCGAATAGTAGTTTAGAAGAGACTGCGCAAGCAGCAAGCTCGGCTGTAGCTGTAGCGGAGCCCGCTTCCATTAGGGAAGGGCGCACGCTACTAATCGTAATGTATCAGCAGAACGAGAGCCAACGCGCTCAGTACTACACACTGCCTTTGTAATAGGCGGGTGGAAGGATAGACCGTTCCTTTATGGGACGGTCTATTTTTTTGCCTTGGGCGATAGAGTCATCTGGATTCACAAGTGGCTGGGAAGGGGATGAGGTGGAGCTAGTGGCGATTGAGTCCGCATGTGGTGGAGGAGAGAGATGGTGGGGATATTGACAACTGGGTCCGAAAGCGGTGAGTAACCCGACGCAGGCGGACCCAGCGGACCTTATACGTGGAATTATCTTGTTTTTTTGATGCTAACGGACCGCATAGTCGCTATTGGCACGAAAAACACCCAATATGAACCTGTTTCGCATGAATAGCTGCACTGGAGTCCGAAACCTAGCTCGAAAGGCTATAAATCAGCAAATAGCGTCAACTGAGTCCGGAAGTAGCGGGGAGAGTAATGATGTGTGGTTAGTGTCAATTGAGTCCGAAGCGGAGGAGGAAGATGATGATGATGTGTAGCTAGTGACAACTGAGTCCGAAAGCGGGGAGTAACCCGACGCAGGCGGACCCAGCGGACCTTATACGTGGAATTATCCTGTTTTTTAGGTGCTAACGGACCGCATAGTCGCTATTGACACGAAACACACCCAATATGAACCTGTTTCACATGAATAGCTGCACTGGAGTCCGATATCTAGCTCGAAAGGCTATAAATTAGCAAATAGCGTCATCTGAGTCCGGAAGCGGTGAGTAACCCGACGCAGGCGGACCCAGCAGACCTTAAACGTGGAATTATCCTGTTTTTTGGATGCAAACGGACCGCATAGTCGCTATTGGCACGAAACACACCCAATATGAACCTGTTTCACATGAATAGCTGTACTGGAGTCCGATATTTAGCTCGAAAGGCTATAAATCAGCAAATAGCGTCAACTGAGTCCGGAAGTAGCGGGGAGAGTAATGAGTGTAGTTAGTAACAACTGAGATCGAAAGTGGCAGGGGAGAGTGACGATGTGTAGTTAGTGTTAACTGAGTCCGAAATTAGCGGAGAGTGTAATGACTCGGCGTAGGCGGACCCAGCGGACCTTAAACGTGGAAATATCCTGTTTTTTGGATGCAAACGGACCGCATAGTCGCTATTTGCACGAAACACACCAAATATGATCCTGTTTCACATGAATAGCTGCACTGGAGTCCTATATCTAGCTCGAAAGGCTATAAATTAGCAAATAGCGTCATCTGAGTCCGGAAGTAGCGGGGAGAGTAATGATGTGTAGTAAGTGTCAACTGAGTCCGAAAGTAGAGGGGGAAAGTGATGATGTGTAGTTAGTGACAGCTGAGTCCGAAAGTAGAGGGGGAATGGTGATGATGTGTAGCTAGCGACAACGAGTTTGTACGTGGTGTGGGAGAGCGATGAGCTGAAGACAGCGTCAACTGAGTCCGAAAGTGGTGGCGGAAGTTTATTTACTAAAGTTCAGATGCGCGAAGGAACTGGAGATTGTTAGATTGAGAAGTCTGCTGAGATAAGCTACGCAAACCGCAAAGAAGCGATCTCCCATATACCGGGAGCATCGCTTCTATGTTGTCTCATTTCTCGTCTCATAAATTCACTAACAACTGCGCTTTTTTCTTAACTTATCTTAGCAACCTCTGAAGGAAGGTGGCGCTCTAACCAGTTGAGCACATCGGCTGTGACTTGATCTCGATTCACTTCATTTAGCATTTCGTGTCTACCTTCTGGATAGAGTCGGAACTCAACGTCTGACACTCCTCGTTTCTTATACAACTCCGCAAGACGGGGAATGCCTTGACCGTTCATACCGACAGGGTCTTTATCCCCACCGAATATATAAATGGGCTTACCTGTACACAATGTGCTAAGTGATTCCTCAGTATGGATCTCTCTTAGGAGGTGGAAGAAACCACGGAAAAAGCGTGTTGTACAAATAGCTCCGCAGAATGGATCGGAAATGTACTTATCTACTTCCGCAGTATCGCTGCTCAGCCAGTCAAATGTTGTTCTGACCGGGGAAAAGGCGCGGTTATAGCTGCCAAATACCAGACTGTTCAGCAGTACACTGCGATGATGCTCACCCTTTAGCTTAAGCTGCGCGCTTGCCAGAGATTCTCCAATACGCAGCATACTGCGTGGACCGTTTGTCCCGCTTAGGATAAACCCTGAATAGATTTCGTTGCCTTCTTCGCACATGAGTTTTTGACCCAGAAAGGAACCCATACTGTGTGCGAATAAAATGATGGGCTTTCCTTCATGCTTGGAGAGTGCTGCGGCACCTACCTGCAGAAGATTACGCCGCATCCAATAAAATCCGTCCTCCCCAACATCACCAAGCAGATTGACTTGACCAGCGGTTCTACCATGTCCCCGGTGGTCATTGGCATATACTGCATAACCAACCCCGGTTAAAGCTTCCGCAAAACGAGCGTACCGGGCAGCAGTTTCACACATCCCGTGTGAAATTTGCACGATTCCTCTAACTGGAACATCGGACTCAGGTAACCATTCATAGACATGGATGGTTACACCTATGGGATCCGTTAGAGTAAAGCTGTTTTCCTTCATGGTCCATTCCTCCTAAAGGTTCTCGACTTATGGTAAATAAGAGCGAAGCACAGTAGAATGACCCTCGATAGTATAACGGCCTAGGTTGGAAGGAATCAGATAACATTCCCCTGCTGCATAAGGCTGGGAGCCGCCTTCCCAAGTCAGATGTCCGCTGCCTTCGCAGATAACCAGAATAGTGAAGCTGTCTTCTGAAGTGGTGAGATCCCATGAACCATTTACGATCCCTTTTTCGACAATAAAATAAGGTGAAGCGGCAAGCTGCAGCCACTCTCCAGGCACTGCATGATCGGTCTTCATCGAAGTAGCGCCGGCGCCTTCATAAGCTGTAACATTCAGAGAATCCTCGATATGAAGCTCGCGTGGTTTTCCATCTAGACCTGGACGGTCGTAGTCATAAATACGGTATGTAGTGTCGGAATTCTGTTGAATTTCCGCTACAACGACACCAGCACATAGAGCATGTACCGTTCCGGCAGGGATGTAGAAGGAATCGCCAGCGGAGACAGATACCTCTTGAAGGCTATCCATAACCGTGCCTTTTTCCAGTGCTTCGCGTAATGTTTCACGGTCTACGCCTTCTTTAAGGCCGTAGATGATTTTTGCATCTGGCTTAGCGTCTAATACGTACCACATCTCTGTTTTACCCAGTTCACCTTTAGGCAATCCTACATAATCATCCGTAGGATGGACTTGAACGGAAAGGTTGTCGTTGCAATCCAACAATTTGATCAAGAGTGGAAATCTTCCGCCAGCTTCTGATATTCCCTTGCTTCCGAACCACTCATGACCAAATTGCTCACGAATTTGATCCAGACCTTGTCCAGCTAATTCTCCATTAACCACCGAAGATGTTCCATTCGCATGATCGGCAATCATCCAGCCTTCACCAATATGGCCTTCTGGTAGATTCAGGCCGAATTTCTCCAGCGCGCGGCCACCCCAGACACGTTCTTTAAACTCCGGTTGAAATTTTAAAGGATATGGTTGTGTCATTCGTAATCTTCCTTCCCAATTACAAGATTGTTTGATTGTTTACAAAGCTTAAGATGGGGAACCTTTTTTCTTCTCGAGGGCAATTACATAAGGTGCGTCCGTGCGCTGCAACTGGCGATATACAATGCTCTGCGCTACCTTAGGGGAAACAGTCGCAGCCCAAGCTTCAACAGCGGCGGCTTCGAGATCTCCGCCTGCATGGCCAGGATACAGTACAGCCGTAATAATTCCCCCCGGACGCAGCAGTTGGAGTGAAGCTTCCAGGGCTGCAATAGAGCTATCCGGCTCAGTAATGATATTCTTGTCGGCATCGCCTGAAGGCAGATAGCCAAGATTGAACATTACAGCACCAACGGTGCCTGGCCAGTTAGCCGGGACGGCTTCTGCCATTTCGGCATGGCTGCGTTCCAGTAAGGTAACGGCAGAGAGTGAGGAAGTGTCCTCCCGCGCAAGCCGGAGACGTTCTTCTGCCAGCTTCAGCGCCGCAGCTTGAATGTCAAAGCCGTAGACTTCGCCACGAGCTCCGGTTGTTTTGGCTAGAAAAAGCGTGTCAGCACCAGTACCTACAGTTGCATCAATCGCACGGTCACCTAAAGTTAGCCGCTCAGAGATTAATTTATGAGCAAAGCTTAGAACGGACATAAAGCCCATTAGCCCTTCCTCCAATACTTACCCTGCCAAGTATCACGAGCAACAAGCTCATCGTCAATGGCATTTAGCACTTCCCATTTCTTGAGACTCCACATCGGTCCAACTAAGAGATCCCGTGGGGCATCTCCAGTCAAGCGATGAACAATCATCTCAGGGGGCAGAATTTCAAGTGAATCAGCAATCAGCTTCACATACTCGTCCTGTTCCATGAATCGGAGCAATCCTGCTTCATACTGCTTCACCATTGGTGTTTTGCGCATGAGATGCAGAAGGTGAATCTTAATTCCCTGCACATCCATGCGAGCTACAGCAGATACCGTTTCAAGCATCATTTCGTGCGTCTCCTGTGGGAGACCGTGAATGATATGGGTACAGATTCGAATATTGTGACGGCGCAGCTTCTCCACAGCCTCCACATAACACTGCGTATCATGCGCCCGGTTAATAAGCTCAGAAGTGGAGTCATGTATAGTCTGAAGACCCATCTCTACCCAAAGATACGTACGCTTGTTCAGCTCTGCTAAATATTCGACCACATCATCCGGCAGACAGTCAGGGCGGGTAGCAATAGACAATCCAACGACACCAGGCTGCTGCAAAATAACTTCGAAATATTCTCTCAGCTCTTCGACCGGAGCGTACGTATTAGTATAGGCTTGGAAGTAACCGATATATTTAGCATTTGGCCATTTCAGATGCTGTCTGTCACGGACGTTATTGAATTGTGTGACTAGGTCATCTCGGCGGCTTCCGGCAAAATCACCAGAACCTCTGGCACTGCAAAATGTGCAGCCTCCCTTAGCAATGGAGCCGTCACGATTGGGACAGGTAAAGCCTGCATCAAGCATAACTTTGAATACCTTGGTGTTCATGTGTTCACGCATTTCGTAATTCCAAGTATGAAAACGTTTATCTCCCCAAAGTTGCGGAGGAGAAGTGTATTGAAGATTAGACACGAGAAGCCCCTTTCTGAAAATATAATTATGGATAAGATTCCTTATCCTTATATTTTTCTGAGACAGATGGCGTCCTTATCCCAGAGAACGCACAGCCGTTTCTTATAATCCAATACATTGTATCAAAAAACCGAGCTCGGCGTAACATTGACTCCTCATAACGGCATGAAAAATAGGCAGGAAATAAGGCGCTTTCAGCTTGAAAATGCTTACATAGTATGTTATATTCAGAGTGTGAAAAGCTGCTGTGGCATAAAGAAATTCATCCAGGAGTTCATAATTTCGTGTCGTCCGATCCATAATAATAACCGTGAGGTGATAGCAATGAATTCTCAAACGGTATATGCTGAGGGTAAAGATTCGATTGAAGTCCACTTAACACCAGATGAAGCCCTTGCACTAACGGGCGTGGAATTTAACGGCAACCCTAAGATCAAGACAGATGCGCAGCGCAAAATTCGTAGCGCATTCGAAAAAAAGACATTTGCCACAAACACAAAGTAAATCCTGATTTGCCAGACAAGAACGAAATCTATTTCCAATATACAACAACGAAGGAATTCCTCTGAACAGCTCATTTAAGAGCTGAACCAGAGAATTCCTTTTTCTTTTTTTACCGCAATCCCTTTACTTTTTGGGACAATTTCGGCACAATATTGCAAGTGACAGTTATCGTATAAGAGATAATCGGAGGAATACCTATGCGTTTACGCGGAAGAAAAGGAATACGTGAAAGTTTGGAAGAACAGACGGATTTAGTCATTCTAGATCCTCGGAGTTATAAAGGTGAGTGGTCCAAGCTGTTCGGTAACGATCATCCGATCCATGTGGAGTTCGGAATGGGCAAAGGACAGTTTATCAGCCAAATGAGCTTTAAATACCCTGATATTAACTTTATCGGAGTGGATATGTATGATGAGCTGATCCGCCGTGCTGGAGATAAGGCTAGAGCAGTATGGGAGCCGGCAGGACATGAAACACCGCCTAACCTGAAATTGGCACTTGCAAATATCGATTATGCTGAGGAAGTATTTGCTCCGGGAGAGCTTGAACGGATTTATCTTAATTTCAGCGATCCGTGGCCTAAAAGTAAGCATGCCCGGCGTCGTTTGACACATCCGCGTTTTCTTGACAAATATCGCGGTTTGCTTAGCGATCTAGGTGAAATTCATCTGAAAACAGATTCCCGCAGTCTTTTTGAATTCTCATTAAATGCCTTTGCGGACTTTGGCTTGCAGATGAAAAATATTTCTTTGGACCTACATGCAGATGGCATCATCAACGAGGATCATATCATGACAGAATATGAGACGAAATTTGTCGGACGTGGCGTGAATATCCATCGTTGCGAGGCAATTGTAGGTGCAGAAGCACTCAAACAGTATCAGGCTACCCGATTGGATAAATATCGGCTGTAGTTACAAAGCACTGCTTCAAATGGCATGCTTCAATAATAAAGCGGCAACTCTCCAAGTAAAGTAGTTTGGAGGCTGCCGCTTTTTTAAATTAACTATTCCAATAATTCAATGATACTCTGAGCACATTGTAAAGGATGGTAGCGCGCAATTTCTTCAAGATGAAGTTTGCGCTTGTTTTGCACATCCTCATAGTTGTTTAAGAGGCGCTCCATCCACATTTCGACAACCTCTAAAGATTCGATCGGTTCTCCGAAGCCGGCTGCAGTAAAGTAGCGGCAATTCTCCTCCTCCTGCCCGGGAAGAGGGTGATGGAAGAGCATCGGAATACCTTTTGCAAGCCCTTCACTGCAGGTCATTCCTCCCGGTTTTGTAACCAACAGATCGGACACCTCCATCAGCTTGTGGATTTCACGCGTAAAGCCGAGTAAGGAAATATTAGGATGATTATAATGCGGGTCTTCTTTCATTTCCTTTAGCAGCTGTTCGTTATTGCCGAGACAGAAAACAATCTGAATCTTGTCACGCCATTCCGCCAGACAAGCGTTTACGACTTGGTCGTTCATGATTCCCCAGCCGCCGCCCATGACAAGAACGGTTGGCATCTCCCGCAGATTGAATTGCTCTCGAATCTCCTGCTTTCCGGGATGCTTCCAAAAATTAGGGTGTATCGGTATACCTGTTACCTGAATTTTCGTGGCAGGAATATTTCGGCTGCGCAATTTGGATTTAACCTCAGGTGTTGAAACCAGGTAAAGGTCTACCTCTGGGCTAATCCAGGTTGCATGCGCATCATAATCGGTTATGACGGTGACGAGCGGCACATTTAGGGTAGGATCCAATCTCTTTAGGCGGGACACTACAGCACCTGGAATAAAATGTGTGCAGACAATTACGTCGGGTTTCAGTTGTCTCACAATATTTTTGGCATGCGTATAAAATATACGATGCAAGGCAAGCGTGGTAAGACGATTGAATGATTTCTGGTGACGGTAGACATAACCCATCAATTTTGGCTGTGTCGTTACCGTCTTTCGGTAAGCAGACAGAATAATAGGTGCCATCTTGGGGTTTAGAAAATTTCCAAGTTCTAGCACCTTCGTTTGTAAATTAGGCGATAATTGGCGAAGACTGCTCGACAACGCATAAGCTGCTTGTGTATGTCCGGCGCCAAAACCTTCCGAGAGTATTAAGATTCTTTTTTTACGCAATGTTGATTCACCTATTCTCAAGGGTTTTCCCGGTTATTAACAATAAATGCTTTACATCCATAAGGCTATAGTACCAGCTGCTACGCAGGAACCGATCACTGCGCCAGCTATAACATCTGATGGATAATGCAATCCAAGATAAATACGAGAAAATCCGACAATACAAGCTAGCGGCAGCAGAATAACGGTCAAAGCAGGAAACGCCAGCATATAAGGGACCGTAGAAGCAAAGATAGCTGTAGTATGACCAGATGGAAAAGAATGATCCTTTAATGGATTACGAAAAGTATTGGTTTCCGGTAACGCCAGATAAGGACGCATACGCGGGTACAGTTTTTTGGCGATAGCTACGGGTATATGGCTGACAGCTAGTGCTGTTAAGGCTTGTAAACCTGTAGTTCTCCAAGGCTCAGGAGCTAATACCCATACCAGTATATTGATAACAATCGTGCTTGTAGCTCCACCCAAATGAGTAAGGTAAAAGAGCCAAAAGTTCAAAAAACGATTATGCATTCGTCCGTTGATCCACTTAAAAAGATGCCGCTCCCAGAGATGTAGTTTCATGAATAAATGTCTCATATCTAATTCCCTCCGCTAGTCCGGCTACCGTTAACAGATGTTAATGCAGTAATCCGTTCTATAGCTTAGATCTGTCTTAATCATACTTTTTAAAGGTAGTTCATTTCAAGGAAAAGCTCAGGTTTACACGAAATTTGCCAGTTTTGACTTAGAGCACTATTACGCTTTACAATGATTCAAGCAGACTAAACCTGTTTAAAAGGGTAAGAGATAAATAAGGATTCAAAAAAAGGAATCCATAGAATTCTTTTAAACAGCATATATAAAAATTGTGAAGTCTGCCGAGAATAAGAATACTCTTGGTCTATTGTTAAGGGATGCAACAAAAGGGTCAGAAAGAACGTCAAGCAAGCTAGAGAGAAAAAAAGAACACCAAGAGTGAAAAAAGGGGGCATCAAAAGGTCATGACAGACGCACTGTTTGTTACGCTCCAAGTGATCTTGGCAGCAATCGCAGTCTATCAGTTTACGTTTTCATTATTCGGACTGCACAGGAAAAAGAAAAAAACGCAGTATAAGCCGGAAAAATCTTTTGCCGTACTTGTTGCCGCACATAACGAGGAAGAAGTTGTCGGCGCATTAATGGAGAATCTGAAGCAGCTTAATTATCCATCAGAACTGTACGATGTATTTGTAATTTGTGACAATTGTACAGACGGTACAGCTCGCATCGTTAGAGAACACGGCATGAACGCTTGTGTCCGCACCAATGCAAATCTGAGAGGTAAAGGCTACGCAATAGAATGGATGCTTAAAGAGCTGTGGGCTATGCCCCGGCAATATGATGCTGTTGTCATGTTCGATGCCGATAACTTGGCGCATACTGAGTTCCTGATGGAGATGAATAATGATCTTTGTTCAGGTGCACGGGTAATCCAAGGTTATATCGACACCAAGAATCCAGAGGATTCCTGGATTACAGCTGCTTATGGTATTTCGTACTGGTATATTAACCGTTTGTGGCAACTTTCACGCCATAATTTAAATATGGCTAACTTCCTTGGCGGAACCGGAATGTGTTTTGAGACCACACTTCTTAAAGAAATGGGCTGGGGAGCTACAAGTTTGGTCGAGGACTTGGAGTTTACGATGCGTAGTGCAGCACATGGTGTATATCCTAAGTTCAATTATGATGCAAAGGTATTTGATGAGAAGCCGTTAACCTTCAAGGCCTCCTCAAGACAGCGTCTGCGTTGGATGCAGGGGCACTTCACTGTTGCTCGCCGTTATTTTTTCCCATTGCTTTGGCAAAGTATTAAAGAACGCAGCTTAACGAAGTTTGACCTCGCGCTTTATGGAGCGAATGTATATATTGTATTGCTCACTTTTTTAATGACGGCGGTAATGTGGGTGGATATGGCGTTCTTTAACGGACCGAATATCGCTAACATTTACGGCAGCTTGCCGATCTGGCTCAGCTTCCTGGCTATTGGCGCCAATCTGGTGACTTTTGGTATTGCGATGGCATTAGAGAAGGTTACGTTCAAGAAAGTATATGCTTATCTTGTATTCTTCCCGATCTACTTGATCTCGTGGTATCCGATTACGTTCTATGCGTTCTTCACGCAGAACAATAAGCAATGGAGCCATACCAAGCATACTCGCGTAGTACGACTTGAAGAAGTACAAAGTAAGCAGGTATAAAATTCACGAAATTTCTGCATAAAAGGATTGACACCCCAAATAGTGTGGTGTATAGTATTCAAGTACGCAAATCATAGGGATTGCAAGAAGAAGCACCTGCTTCTCACCTGACTGGCATATTCGCCGGCTGGTTTTGATCTCAATGCTTTATGAATGTTAATGTTCATGAACGTTGATCAAACACGGGGTGTCGGGTGTTACCGGCACCCCTTTTTTATGGAGTTACGTGAGAATAGTTGTTAAAAAGATCCGGAGGTGGAGAGTTATCAGTAAGGAACATATGATCAATGATGAAATTCGGGCCAAAGAGGTACGGTTGGTTGGTGCGGAAGGTGAGCAAATCGGAATTAAACCGATCCGCGAAGCGCTGCAAATGGCGATCGATCTTAATCTGGATCTAGTCAATGTAGCACCACAGGCTAAGCCGCCGGTATGCCGCATCATGGATTACGGCAAGTTCCGTTATGAAACGCAGAAGAAAGAGAAGGAAGCGCGTAAAAACCAGAAGGTCGTTGATATCAAGGAAGTCTGGTTCCGTGCTAACATTGAGGAACATGATTATCAAACTAAGTTCCGCAATGTGATCAAGTTCTTGGGTGAGGGCGATAAAGTGAAGTGCTCCGTACGTTTCCGCGGACGTGAGATTACACACGCGAATATCGGCCAAAAAATCCTCGAACGAGTAAAGAACGAAGTGGCTGATATATCTGTTGTTGAGCGCCAGCCAAAGCTGGAAGGCCGCAGCATGATTATGATTTTGGCTCCTAAAGCTCAATAAATCTGGAGTCACTTGCTTATCTGCAATTTGGCGCCGCATAATATTCAAGGAGGAAACACCATGCCTAAGATGAAAACACACAGCAGCCTGAAAGGCCGCTTCAAAATTACCGGAACTGGTAAAGTAACACGTTACAAAGCTCACAAAAACCACTTGCTGTCCCACAAATCTAAACGCGCTAAGCGCGTTCTGAACGGAAATCCAGTAATGGCCCCTGGGGATGTAAGACGTTTGAAACAAGGATTGGCTAACTTGAAATAGTTTATTACACATTTTTGGGAGGTTTATTAATATGGCAAGAGTTAAGGGCGGATTTGTAGTTCGTCGTAAACATAAAAAAGTGTTGAAATTGGCAAAAGGTTATTTCGGTTCTAAACACCGTATTTTTAAAACAGCTAAAGAACAAGTAATGAAATCGATGGTTTACGCTTACCGCGACCGTCGTCAAACTAAACGTAACTTCCGCAGACTGTGGATCGTTCGTATTAATGCAGCAGCTCGTTTGAACGGTCTTTCTTACAGCAAGCTTGTATACGGCCTGAAATTGGCTGGTGTAGAAGTTAACCGTAAAATGCTGGCTGATCTGGCTGTGAATGATCTTAACGCATTCAACTCCTTGGCTGGTATTGCTAAAGAGAAAATCAACGCGTAAGTGTTGTAATATAACCGAAAAGCACCGCCTGCGGGTTGCCCATGCAGCGGTGCTTTTTTGTGCGGTAAGATAGGGATGAAGCAGCGTTGAAATTCCCTACATAAAAGAAAAAGCTCTGCATCTGCAGAGCTATTCCCAGTACTTTATGGTGTTTAATTGAGCGGCGAGTTTTTTGCTGATATTGCGGCGAACTTTTCGTAGCTCGGAACGTTCATTAGCAGATTCGTTGATCAGCTTCTCTTCGTCTGTCTCTGGGATGATAGCTGGAACCGGAGTAGGTGTGCCATCCTCTTCGACTGCGACAAAGGTTAGAAATGAAGTAGCAGCGACAGCGCGCTCTCCAGTATATAGATTTTCTGAAATGATCTTCACAAACACCTCTATGCTTGTCCGTCCGGTCCAGGAGACGAAGGATTCAAAGCATACGGAGTCCGTAGGGCGAATGGGTCTCAAGAAGTCTACAGAGTCTGTAGAGGCTGTGACGACGTTAGTTCGACAATGGCGCATAGCTGAAATGGAGGCTACTTCATCAATGCCGCTCATAAGCTTGCCACCGAATAATGTTTTGTGATTATTGACATCATTAGGGAAAACGCGTCCGGTTTTGAAGACACGGGATTCACGGCAATATTTGAAGGCCGGTGTTGTTTGTGGATTTATTTCTTCGGTCATGATCTGATAACTTCCTTTCAGTGCAATTACTAAGGAATCATAATAATAGAAAACACTTAAGTGTGCAATAATATTTGTAATGTGTTGGAATACTATACAGAGTAAAATCAGGGTTTCTGACATTAACCAGACATAACTGTAACATGCTATGTCATGGAAAGCGGTTACTTGCTAAAAAGTGCAAATTATTATTGACCTGAGGTCATTTATGCACTGGATTTTAGATTTTATTGCAGTTATAATTTGAACTAATGGAATGTCCAAGCAGAACACAGAAGACATCCAATATTTTAAGGGGGATTACATTCAATGAAAAAAGGTTTAAAGCTATCTCTTGCAATGTTGCTGTCTCTTACAGTCGTTTTGACAGGCTGTGGAAACAACAATAACAACGCCGCTAAAGGTGAAACTAATGCAGGAACCAATGCAGGAACAAACGCACCTAAATCCGATTTCAAATTTGGTATGGTTACTGACATTGGTGGCGTAAACGATAAATCGTTTAACCAATCCGCATGGGAAGCATTGCAAGCTCTTGAAAAAGAAACAGGTAGTGGCGTTAAGTACTTGCAAAGTAAATCAAATGCTGACTATGAGCCAAACCTTAACTCCTTCGTTAAAGATGGATACAACTTGACTTGGGGTATTGGTTTTGATCTTGGCGACGCAATTAAAAAAGTAGCTACTGAGAACCCAAATGCTAACTTGGCTATCATTGATAGCGTAGTTGAAGCTCCTAACGTAGCTTCCGTTACTTTCTCCGAAAATGAAGGTTCCTTCTTGGTTGGTGTGGTTGCTGGTCTGACTACAAAAACTAACAAAGTTGCATTCATCGGTGGTCTGGAAAGCCCTGTAATCAAACGTTTTGAAGCTGGCTTTAAAGCTGGTGTAGCAGCAGTTAACCCTTCAGCTAAAGTAACACCTACTTATGCTGGTGGTTATGACAAACCAGACGTTGGTAAATCTCTTGCGGCTACATTGTATAACGACGGAAACGACATTATCTTCCCTGCTGCTGGACAAACAGGAAATGGCGTATTCAACGAAGCTAAAGCTCGTAACAAAGCAGGCGGTACTAAAGTATGGGTTATTGGTGTAGATAAAGACCAATCCATCGAGTTTGGTACTGACGTTACTTTGACTTCCATGATCAAACGTGTAGACGAAGCTGTTCTTAAAGTTTCTAAAGAAGTAATTGACGGTACGTTCAAGGGCGGTACTACAACCGTTCTTGGTCTGAAAGATAATGGTGTAGGTATTTCTGATACTAAGGACAACGTTTCTGAAGAGATCCTAGCTAAAGTTGAAGAATACAAAAAACAAATCATTGATGGAACAATCACTGTTCCTTCCGAGTAATAGTTAGTCTCCATTTATTGCATTACAATAAGGATCAAAGAATAAGGCCGGTGTTGTGCTGGCCTTATTCCTTGTTAAAGCACTGGTTATGATAAGAGGAACATAGATATACCGCCTTACAAAGGGCGGTACATCCGTGTCTATAAGGTAGTTATATATTCTGTGATGAGGGTGATTCCATGAGTGCTGCGGCTCCTGTCGTAGAGTTGAAGCAAATCACAAAACGCTTTCCCGGTATTGTTGCTAACGATTCCATTAGCTTGACGCTTAAAAAGGGTGAAATCCTTGCATTGCTTGGTGAGAATGGTGCAGGCAAGTCCACTTTAATGAACATTGTATTTGGATTGTATCAACCGGATGAAGGCAGTATTGAAATCGACGGGAAACCGGTTATTATTGATAACCCCAATAAAGCTATTGAGCTTGGTATTGGTATGGTTCATCAGCATTTCAAGCTTGTGGAGCCTTTTACGGTGACCGAGAATATTGTTCTTGGGATGGAGCCGAAAAAAGGTCTTAAAATTGACTATAAATCCGCTGCGGAACAGGTTCGGAAGCTATCGGAGCAATATGGCCTGCAAGTGAATCCAAATGCCGTTATTCATGACATTTCGGTAGGTATGCAGCAAAGGGTAGAAATTATGAAGACCCTGTACCGTGGAGCGGATATTCTCATATTTGATGAGCCGACCGCAGTACTTACGCCTCAAGAAATTACGGAACTCATGGCGATTATGAAGCGGCTTGTTGCAGAGGGAAAATCCATTATTTTGATCACGCATAAGCTTAAAGAAATCATGCAAATATCTGATCGGGTCACCATTATTAGACGTGGGAAAGTAATTGATACTGTGAATACCGCAGAGACCAATCCTAATGAGCTAGCTGAAAAAATGGTTGGGCGTGGCGTAACTTTTAAAGTGGACAAGAAAGCTCCTGAGGTTGGCCAATCTGTACTCAAACTGAAGGATGTCAGCAGTAAGAGTAAAGACGGGGTCTCCGTACTGGATGGTCTTAGCTTTGAAGTTAAAGCAGGGGAAATTCTCGGGATTGCTGGCGTAGATGGCAATGGACAAAGTGAGTTGATCCAGGCCATTACAGGTCTGCGCAAAATTGATTCGGGTTCGATAACCGTTTCTGGCAATGAAATTGCTAATTTATCACCGCGGAAGGTTTCAGAGATGAATGTCTCTCATATTCCTGAGGACCGCCACAAGCATGGATTAGTGCTTGATTTCACCATGAGTGAGAATATGGTTTTGGAAACCTATTATAAGAGTCCTTACAACAAAAATGGCTTTTTGCAAAATGATGTCATTGATAAGTACGCAGCGAAGCTTATAGAGCAATTTGATGTACGTACACCTTCAATAGAGACCAAAGCCCGTTCTTTATCCGGCGGAAATCAACAGAAAGCGATTATTGCGCGGGAAATAGATAAAAATCCGACATTGTTAATTGCCGCACAACCTACGCGCGGTTTAGATGTTGGGGCTATCGAATTTGTTCAGAAGCAACTCATAGCTCAGCGTGATCAAGGAAAGGCTGTTCTACTTATTTCCTTTGAATTAGACGAGATTATGAACGTCTCTGACAGAATCGCTGTTATCTATGAAGGGAAAATTGTCGGTGAAGTGTTCCCGCAAGATACGAATGATCAGGAACTGGGTCTTATGATGGCAGGCAGCTTGCAGCGGGGAGGTAAGGCAGTTGAATAAGTTCAAAAAAATCTTCACAACTGACAGCTACATCGTTCCTCTGGTTGCCATCGTGCTTGGTTTTCTTGTGGGAGCAATAGTTATGCTTCTGGGCGGTTATGATCCGATAACTGCTTACTCCGCACTGTTCAAACGGGTGTTTGGTAATTTGTATAACTTTGGTGAAGCTGTGCGCGAAATGACACCATTAATGCTCACCGGGCTAGCCGTAGCTTTCGCATTCCGTTCAGGGATGTTTAATATCGGGGCAGATGGCCAAGTAATGATTGGTATGACAGCGGCAACAGTGGTGGGTATTAAGATGGCAGGTCTGCCATCCTTCCTGCTTGTCCCGCTTGCTGTAATTATTGCGGGTGTCTGCGGTGGTTTATGGGCAGGGATTGCCGGTTATTTGAAAGCAAAACGTGGGATTAACGAAGTTATTACCACAATCATGTTAAACTGGATTGCTCTTTACCTGTCGAATTATATCGTTAGAAACTTTTTGTTGCTTCCAGGACAAAATCGTTCCGAGGATATTCCGGCCTCGCTTTCCATGACCTTTTTGAATTCGATATTTGATAATGCACGTCTACACTGGGGTACAGCTATTGCTCTTGCTGCAGCGGTATTCTTCTATGTGTACTTATGGAAGACCAAGCAGGGCTACGAAATGCGTGCAGTTGGTTACAATCCACATGCTGCCGAATATGCAGGGATGAATGTTGGACGTAACGTTATGAAGGCAATGTTCATAAGTGGTGTATTCGCCGGTCTGGCCGGAGCAGGAGAGGTGCTTGGTGTATTCCATTATCAAGCTATTTTCGCGGCATCGCCAGGATATGGATTTGATGGTATCGCTGTTGCTCTTCTTGGTTTAACACATCCACTTGGTGTTATTCTGGCTGCGATTCTCTACGGTACGCTGACTTATGGTTCTGCGGGTATGAGTTTTGCTGCAGATGTTCCACCAGAGCTTATTCGTATCGTTATTGGTTCAATCATATTCTTTATTGCGGCACAAGGGATTGTGCGCTGGGTGCTTAAGCCCTTTTACTTCAAGCGCAAGAAAGAGAAGGTGTTATAGATGGATCTGCAGACGTTAGGTCAACTGCTTAATACAACGCTTGTTTTTTCCACAGCGCTCATTTTTGCCTCACTTGGCGGCATCTTCTCTGAACGTTCCGGTGTCGTAAACATTGGACTTGAAGGTTTGATGATGTTTGGTGCCTTTGCGGCAGCAGTAGGCGGTTATTATGCTCAGGACGCTGGAATGGGCGAATGGGCTCCTTGGGTTGGTGTACTCTGTGCTATAGCTGTTGGTGTGCTAGGCTCACTAATTCATGCGGTTGCATCTATAACCTTTAAATCTGATCAGACGATTAGTGGTACGGTTATTAACTTTTTAGCTGCAGGAAGCACGCTCTATATGGTAAAGCTCCTGTTTGATGGATCTGCTGAAACTCCGATCATTGATGGGTTTAGCAAGGTTGCAATTCCTGGGCTCTCCAAAATCCCAGTGATTGGTGAAGGGATTTTTAATTCCTATCCTACAACTTATCTGGCCATAATACTGGTCATCGTTATTTATTTGGTTCTGTTTAAGACGCCATTTGGATTGCGTTTGCGTGCAGTAGGTGAGCATCCAAGTGCTGCAGATACACTGGGTGTAAAAGTTAATCGGATGAGATATATCGGTGTAATGTTGAGTGGATTGATGGCGGGTATTGGTGGAGCTACAATCACTTTAACAACAACCGGAACCTTTGGACATAATACAATCTCTGGTCAAGGTTTTATCGCCATTGCAGCGATGATCTTTGGGAAATGGAATCCACTTGGTGCCTTTGGTGCAGCGGTATTCTTCGGATTCTCCCAAGCGATTCGCAACTATGTTCAATTGTATGAGTGGTCACAAAATATTCCTCAAGAGTTTATCTTTATGATCCCTTATGTACTGACTATCATCGTGCTGGTAGGGGCTGTAGGCCGTTCCTCTGCTCCTAAGGCATTAGGACAGCCATACGATCCTGGTAAGCGATAGACATGTAACTATTCAAAGCCGTATTTCCGGTCTTTTCCCGGAAATACGGCTTTTTTATTAGGATCAGCAAGGATAAACATTGAGGCAGGAGGGCAAGTGTACAGGCGAAGGTCCTTTCCATCGAATAGACTGTTTTGTAGATGATGCAAATGAGAGGCGTACAAAACATTTAGGAGGGGATCATATGACTAAGCCAGTTACGAAGAAGCAGGTTATGAGACTCGTGGGTAAGCAGATCATTGCAGTAAAAAAGGACGGTACTCAGGTGACAGGGAAACTGCTTCGTGTATCCGGAAATCGTCTGATATTACAACGCGTAAGTGGTAAAAAAGTACAAACCAAAGCAATCATTCCTTTAGTGTTGTTTGATTTGCTAGCCATTGGTACAGCACCTTATGCTTTTGGTGGTGGCTATGGCGGTGGAGCGCCTTATGGCGGAGGTCCTGGCTATGGCAATCCTTATGGAGGTTACGGGTACGGAGGCACACCCTATCCACCTTTCGGATTCTTTTAAGTTCAGTTGAAATTTGATTTAACTAGATGAACCTTTTCTCCAATTCGTAACAGAAGCTTAGGGATTGATAACGGGCTACGCTGTAGCCCAATTTTTGATAAAAGGCAAGAGCTGCTGTGTTTCCTAAATCGACGGATACCTTAGCCCGATGACATCCGCGTGATAGTGCAAATCGTTCTGCTCGATCCATGAGCATATTCCCCAAGTGTTTGCGCCGTGCTGCGGGTGCTATGGCTAACATATCGATATAAAGTAAATCACCATGCAGCAGGAAATGGACAAACCCCATTGGATCACTCTCATAGTCGGGACAGGCGACTAAGGTGATACCGTGTCCCAGACGACGGGGGATATCTTTTTTGATTTTGGCAATTTCAGTCTTTGGTAAATGAGATAATGGTACAAGCTGTCGCTCGATTAAATCAAGGATAATGACGTCATCCTGCTTGGGTCGACGATAACGGATCATAGAGCGCCCCCTTTCTACGCATTGTCGTACATCATATGTCGGGAGCGTGGTGGGGGTTCCCAGCACGTAGAAGTAGGAGTTGTGACAATATTAAAAATAAGGGTATTGACTTATCCATGTTAGGAATCATATAATGTGTCTAAACATTTTATCGAACATACATGTATCGGCAATGATGAGGACGAAGTTTTAAGGGCTCTTTTGCTCAGAGAGTGTGAGGATCTGCTGCAACCTCCACCGAAATCCCTTATATACGAGCTCACCTCGGAGCTGTTTTCCTGAAAGGTCCACTGGCTAGAGTGGTGGAATTATTAGGGGAAATCGTTTAGTCCGCGTTAGGGACTTCAGGTTACAGAGATTAGGGCCCTTGCCTACATCGATGGATTTTTGTATACCTGATAAGGCGTTGCATCGCGAGATGTAATGCAAACATGGGTGGTACCACGGAAGATCAACCTTTCGTCCCTCACGCGCTAATACTGTGCGTGGGAGGCGAAAGGTTTTTTTGTTTTATAAGGAACCATTTGCTGATGTATAAAGGACGGTCCGTCATTTGCATAATGAATGTTAAATATCGGAGGAGGAATACTGATGAGCGCGCAAATACCGGAATTACGGTCTACTGAGCAGTTAAAAGAAAAATGGATGGAGCCGGAGGTCATTTCCGGTTCCGAGATATTACTCCGCAGCCTTGTATTAGAAGGTGTAGACACTGTATTCGGATATCCGGGTGGAGCTGTACTGTACATCTATGATGCATTGTACGGTTTTACGGATTTCAATCACGTGTTAACACGTCATGAGCAAGGTGCTATTCATGCAGCTGACGGTTACGCTAGAGCAAGTGGCAAACCAGGGGTATGTATAGCTACCTCAGGTCCCGGAGCAACGAATCTTGTAACAGGTATTGCTACAGCATATATGGACTCCACTCCATTGGTTGTAATCACAGGTAACGTATTCTCCAGCCTGATCGGTACAGATGCTTTCCAGGAAGCAGACATTACCGGGATAACGATGCCAATCACTAAGCATAGCTACTTTGTAAGAGATGTTGAGGATCTCCCGCGTGTTATACATGAAGCTTTTCATGTGGCGAATACCGGTCGTAAAGGTCCAGTGTTGATCGATATTCCGAAAGACGTGTCAGCAGCGAAGACGTTGTTCACACCAGTGAAAACAGTGAATCTTCGGGGCTACAATCCTTGTACAGTTCCAAACAAACTGCAGCTTGATAAATTGGTTCGTGCGATTGCGGTTGCTGAACGTCCGATCATCATTGCAGGTGGTG
Organism: Paenibacillus sp. FSL P2-0121; assembly: GCF_037975345.1. NCBI lineage: Bacteria > Bacillati > Bacillota > Bacilli > Caryophanales > Paenibacillaceae > Paenibacillus > Paenibacillus sp. FSL P2-0121. The sequence continues at coordinate 1,532,296 of NZ_CP150245.1, forward strand.
GAGTTATTTACTCCGGAGCACATGAAGCTATGTTCGAATTCGTGAAACGGACAGAGATTCCAATTACTACAACCTTGCTGGGTCTCGGAGCTTTCCCTAGTGCAGAAGAACTTTGGATGGGAATGCCGGGTATGCATGGTACGTATACCGCGAATAATGCGATCCAACAGTGCGATTTGCTCATTAATATCGGTGCACGTTTTGATGACCGTGTTACTGGCAGACTGGACGGCTTCGCGCCAAAAGCCAAAATCGTGCATATCGATATCGATCCTGCAGAAATCGGGAAAAATGTATCGCCTGATATTCCGATTGTAGGCGATGTAAAAACTGTATTGGAAATGCTGAATCCTGAGGTTGGCCGCGCAGCTAATGCTGATGCTTGGAGAACACAGATTGCTCAGTGGAAGCTAGATCAGCCGCTTCGGTATAGGGATTCAGAAACAGAGCTTAAACCACAATGGGTGATTGAAATGATCAATGACACCACTAAAGGTGAAGCGATTGTTACAACGGATGTTGGTCAGCATCAAATGTGGGCTGCACAATACTATAAGTTCAATCATCCGCGTTCATGGATTACTTCAGGCGGTCTTGGAACGATGGGCTTCGGATTCCCGTCAGCTATCGGTGCACAGATGGCACATCCTGAACGGCTGGTAGTATCCATTAATGGTGATGGCGGCATGCAAATGTGTTCCCAAGAGCTAGCGATATGTGCGATTAACAATATACCAGTCAAAATTGTAGTAATTAACAATCAGGTGCTTGGCATGGTTCGCCAATGGCAGAATCTTATCTATGATAAACGTTACAGCTTTACAGACCTCGCAGGCAGTCCGGACTTCGTTAAGCTGGCTGAGGCCTATGGTGTAAAAGGTCTACGGGCGACGAATAAGGAAGAAGCACGTGATGCATGGCAGAAAGCACTGGAAACACCGGGTCCAGTATTGGTAGAATTCGTTGTTCCAAAAGACGAGAATGTCTACCCGATGGTAACTCAAGGTTCAACCATCGATCATATGCTGATGGGGGATGAATAACAGTGACAAGACATACGATTTCTGTACTCGTAAATGACCAGCCGGGTGTGCTTCAACGGGTGTCGGGTTTGTTCGGTCGCCGCGGATTTAATATTGAGAGTATAACGGTTGGCCAGTCTGAAGAGGTTGGATTGTCCCGGATGGTTATCGTTACTCTTGGAGACCAGCATACGCTTGAACAAATCGAGAAGCAGCTCTACAAGTTAATTGATGTAATTAAAGTCGTTGATCTTGGATCTAAGCCAATGGTTGCTCGTGAGCTGGCTCTGATTAAAGTGAATGCTGATCCAAGTGAGCGTCCGGAAATTATGGGCGTTGTAGAAACCTTCCGGGCTTCAGTTGTTGACATTGGCAGCACTACATTGTTAGTACAGGTAGTTGGAGATACAGTGAAGATTGATGCGATGATCGAGCTTTTGAAACCTTATGGAATCAGAGAGCTGTCTCGCACGGGTATTACGGCTATGGTACGCGGTAACTCTTAAATATTTTATTTTGCGACTTTAACGGATTACTGCTTGATTGCATTAATCTGATATGATATGAATGAACTTCCCGCTAAAGAGCGGGAGCTTGAGGAGCAGCTAGATCTTCTATGAATCCAGTTCTCTTGAAGCACCCGCTCTTTATGATGGGTCTCAAATTAAAGGAGGATATTGACAATGGCAGTTACAACGTACTATGAACAGGATGCAGAACTTAGTGTATTAAAAGGAAAGACAATTGCGGTAATCGGGTACGGTAGCCAAGGACATGCCCAAGCACAAAACCTGCGTGACAGTGGTCTTCAAGTTGTCATCGGTCTTCGTGAAGGTAAATCTTTTGAAACTGCGAAAAATGACGGTTTTGAAGTATTGCCAGTAGCTGAAGCAGTATCCCGTGCAGATGTTGTGCAAATCCTAATGCCAGATGAAACACAGGCTTCGGTATATAAAAATGAAGTAGAACCAAACCTTAAAAAAGGCGCAGCTTTGATGTTCTCCCACGGCTTTAACGTACACTTTGGACAAATCGTTGCTCCTAAAGATGCAGACGTGTTGCTTGTAGCACCAAAATCTCCAGGTCACATGGTTCGTCGTACTTATGTTGAAGGCTTTGGCGTTCCTGGCTTGATTGCTATCGAACAAGATGCAACTGGAAAAGCTAAAGAAATCGGTCTTGCTTATGCAAAAGGTATCGGCTGTACACGCGCAGGGGTTATCGAAACTTCCTTCCGTGAAGAAACCGAAACTGACTTGTTCGGTGAACAAGCTGTACTTTGCGGTGGTGTATCCGCACTGATCAAAGCTGGCTTCGAAACATTGACTGAAGCAGGATATGCTCCTGAGATGGCTTACTTCGAATGTCTGCACGAATTGAAGCTGATCGTTGACATGGTATACGAAGGCGGATTGTCCAGCATGCGCGATTCCATCAGTAACACTGCTGAGTACGGTGACTATGTAACTGGACCACGCATTGTAACTGAAGATACTAAAAAAGCTATGAAAGCTGTTCTGACAGATATTCAAGAAGGTAAATTCGCTCGTGACTTTATCCTTGAGAACCAATCCGGACGTGCTTTCCTTACCGCTACTCGCCGCAACGAAGCTGCTCACCCAGTAGAAGTTGTAGGTAGCCAATTGCGTGAAATGATGCACTGGATTAAGAAATAATCATAATCATACTTATGATTAAATAGTATTACCTTCAAATGCGGCCGTGACTTTGCGAGCCGCATTTGAGAGTTTCAGCACAATTTTTGGGAGGTGCTTAGCATGCGGAAAATTTATGTGTTCGATACGACACTACGAGATGGAGAGCAGTCACCAGGTGTGAACCTCAACACGCGTGAGAAAGTGGAGATCGCTTATCAGTTAGAGAAGCTGGGAATTGATCGCATGGAAGCGGGTTTTCCTGCAGCTTCTCCAGGTGATCTAGCTTCTGTTAATGCGGTGGCAAGAGCTGTGAAGAACGTCACGGTAATCGGCCTTTCTCGTTCTAGAGAGACAGATATTGATGCTGTAAAAGAAGCACTACAGGGAGCGCAGGACCCTTGTATTCATATTTTTCTGGCTACATCTCCTATTCACCGCCAGCATAAGCTACGGATGGATAAGGCTCAGGTGCTGGAAACTGCACAGTCTGCTATCCGATACGCTAAAAAATATTTCCCTAAGCTCGAGTTTTCATTAGAAGACGCGGGACGTACGGAGTATGATTTCATGGCTGAAATGGTCGGCATGGCTATCCGGGAAGGCGCTAATGTTGTTAATATCCCGGATACTGTAGGTTATTTGAATCCTTCGGAGTACGGAGCTATCTTTAAATATCTAAAAGAGAATGTGCCTGATATTGAACGCGTACAGCTTAGTGCCCATTGTCATAACGATCTTGGTATGGCTACAGCAAATACGCTGGCTGCGATTCAGAATGGTGCAGATCAGATCGAAGGAACGATCAACGGTATCGGTGAACGTGCCGGGAACACAGCGATTGAGGAAGTTGCGCTAGCGCTTGAGACACGGGCTGAATTTTTTGGCGCAAAAACATCGCTTACGTTATCCGAGATCTCTCGCACAAGCCGTCTGGTCAGCAAGCTGACAGGTATGGTGGTTCCAGGGAATAAAGCGATTGTAGGAGCTAACGCATTTGCTCATGAATCGGGTATTCACCAGGACGGGATGCTGAAAGAGAAAACTACCTACGAGATCATGACACCGGAGACTATTGGACTTAAAGAGAGCAAGCTGGTACTCGGCAAACACTCTGGACGGCACGCTTTCCGCGATAAGTTGAGTGATCTTGGGTATGATTTGTCCGAAGAAGAGCTGAACACCGCTTTTTCTAGATTTAAGGATTTGGCAGATAAGAAAAAAGAAGTATCAGATGAAGACATTTTGGCTTTGATTGAAGAGAAATTAATTGATACGCCAGAAGTCTTTAAGCTGCAAACGATGTTCGTTACTTATGGTAATGAAGCTGTTCCAACCGCCAAGGTTATTATTGCGGGTCCGGAAGACCAGCCGATTGTAGCTGAGGCCGAAGGTAATGGTTCAGTAGATGCCATCTACAATGCTATTGATAAAGCCACGAATGAGGAAGTTACCCTTGGAGATTATTCGATTAAATCGGTCTCCCGTGGTAAAGATGCGCAGGGTGAGGTTCATGTGGTGCTTTCGCAGGGAGAAGTAGCTGCACAAGGCCGTGGACTTAGCACCGATATTCTAGAAGCAAGTGCCCGCGCTTATATTGATGCGCTGAACAAGCTTCTGGAGAAGCGTAAGACTTACACCAAACGTGATCACGCTAGTCTATAAGATGTACAATGTTATTTTTATTTTCCACTAAGTAGTAAATACGACAGGGATATGCGAGTTATTGCGCATATCCCTGTTTTTTTTGCAATAAAAAGATCTCCAAGACTGTAATAGGACGCTGTTCAGATTATGTATAGATGGACTATTTACAATAGTTGTTAGGTTGCAAATTTATATCATGAGAAAGCGTCAAGGAGGTTAATGCGGGGGAGTAGAGTACGGGATTCAAAGGATAAAGCTTAGGAAAAGCACGATAAACGGAGTGACAAAGGAGGCATTTTTAATAATGTTATCAAAAAAGAAAATTAGCGCATTGCTCGTAGTATTCTTGCTTGTGACGCAATGGGCTTACAGCTTTGGCTTTGGAGTCAATTCGCAGGCATATGCGAGTGGCAACGGTACTGTAATTGGAGATGACCTCATTACTAGTGTTACGCTTGCTGTATACACCGATGATAAATACACAAATACGGTTACAGAAAGTGTATATGAACTTGATTCCTATTCGGAATTGAACTATACATGGTCACTTCCAGATGGGCATGGATATAAGGATGGGTCCACCTATACCTTTGATCTTCCAACACAGTTTGAACTTTATAACGATCTGAATGGTGATCTTATTTTTGACGATGAGCCTGTAGGGACTTATACCGTCGACAAAAATACTAACCGCGTTGTATTTACATTTAATGCTTATATCGAAACCCACGATAAAGTGGGAGGGACTTTCTCCGTTAGGTCGCTTTTGAGCTCCAAGAAAATTACAGGCTCCACGAAGCAAACCCTGATTTTCCCGATACAAGGCGGTACTCAGACCATTGAGCTTAATTTTAAGCCGAAGGTTAGCTCTACTATAGAAAAAGACGGTTCGCCTAAGCCGCAGTATTATAACCCAACAAGCATCGCTTGGACGGTTGATGTGAATAAGGCACTGGAAAGCGTAAAAAATGCAGTGGTCACAGACACACTCCCTGCGGGATTATCACTGAATACGGTATCTATTGCTGTTTATGAGCTTGATGTGAAGGTCGATGGGACTGTGAGTCTTGGCAATCTAGTGGACAGCAGCAAGTATGATGTGACAGGATCCACTTTGGGAGAGTTAAAGCTGAAATTTGCGGATAACCCGCTTACTAAAGCTTACCGGATTGGCTTCTCTACGGATATTACTGGTACTGGTGTAGATGCGAAAACCTTTTTGAATGAGGCAGTCTTAACAGGAGATAACGGATTTTCTAAAAAGGCTAGCACTACAGTTACAGTAGGACGTGGCAAACCACTATCGAAAGAGTCCACCAATTACGATGCAGCGAATCAGGTGATTTCCTGGGCTGTTAATTTCAATTACAATGAAAAAACAATTTCAGCGGCAAATGCTATTTTGAAGGATACATTCAATAACACTCAAGATCTAATTCTCAACTCGGTTAAAATTTATCCTGTAACGATCGACAGTAATGGCAACGGGGTTAAAGGCGCGGAAATCGCTTCAAGCGAATATACAATAACTCCAACAACTGCAACGGGATTAAATGGTTTTGATCTGAAATTTAACAATGATATAAATTCTGCCTACCGTATTGAATATCAGACAAAGGCAAACGGCAGAGTATTTGTTGATGGTCAGATTACGAACAAGATTACTTATGATGGAAAAACAGAAACGGGTTACAGTGATATCAAGCAGCAAATTCTCCATAAAAATTATAGTAACGTTAATTATGCGACTAAGACCCTCGATTGGACTATCCAAATTAACGATGACAGCAAGACTATGGAAAATCTAGTGGTGACAGATACTTTTGGCAATGCTGGATTAAAGCTTGTCCCGGGTACATTAAAGGTTCAACTAACTAAAGGTGGAACTGCTACCGTCCATAGTGTTGTTTACAATGCGCATGATCCGGTTGCAGTAAACGATGGATTTGTGATTACTTTTAATGCGCCGATAAATGAGCCTTACACAATTACTTATACAACAAGCTTTAACTATGATTGGCTGGCTCCGGGCAAAACTCAATTCACTAATACAGGTGCACTCGATTGGAAAGAAACGGTTAATGGGGTGCAGGAGTCTAAGCATAAAGAAGCGACCGTAACCTTTAATCCAAGAGATGAGGTTAAAAACAATGGGAAGAAGAGTGGTTCCTACAATGCTGTAACTAAGGAAATCACTTGGAACATTGGGGCTAATTATAATCAGAAAACGTTAATCCAAGCTCAACTGGTTGATACCATTTCAGCTGGCCAAGTTGTAAATATGGATTCTGTGAAAGTGAATAAATGGGAGTATGGAAAGGATGGAAATCCTTCTCCTCAAGCTAGTGTGAATTCCGCGGACTATAAAGTGGAGCTGGATGGCAGTGAGCTGAAGGTGACATTTAATAAAACGATTAATTATGCGTTCTACGTCACTTTCAAAACAACGTTCGCGGATCAAGCGATTGATTCAAATGAAATTAAAAATACAGCTACTTTATATGACGGTGCGAAAGTAGAGTCCGCTAAACTGCAAGCTTCTGTTAATATCCCTCAGGGCGGGGAATACGTTAACAAAGAAGGTGCGCAGGATGGCAATAAAATTCATTGGACGATTTACATCAACCGTAACCAATCTTTTGTAAAAGAAGCGGTAATTACGGATATTCCAAGCGACAATCAAATCCTGCTGTCCAATACATTCCATGTCTACAAAACGAAAGTTGCAAGCAATGGGGATGTAACATCGACCAACCAAGAATTGGTGAGTGGTACAGATTATAAGCTGGAAATCACTACGGATAATGACGGAAAAGAAAGCTTTAAGCTTAGTTTCCTGAAGGATATTTCCGAAGCTTATATTTTGAAATATGACTCCCTGATCACAGCACAAAACAATGATAAGGTAACCAATCAGGTTAGTTTCGATGGTAAAAACATCAAGGTAGTTCCAGGTGTAAGCACCGAGGAAATTATCGTTAAGCTCTCTAGCGGCTCCGGCACAGGAAGCGGCGTAAGAGGACCGTTGACGATTACCAAAGTAGAAGACGGGAATACGAGTAAGGTGTTAAGTGGGGCCGTTTTTGATCTGTATCGGGTAGTTGATGCCGATAAGATCTGGATTAAGGAAGGCACTACGGATACAAACGGGATACTTGAATTTACCAAACTGACAGGTGGGAAATATGTATTAATTGAGAAAACAGCGCCTGCTGGTTATGTTCTTGATCAAACACCACATGAAGTGACTATTTCTTCGACGACAGGGATAAGCCTAGAGGTAAAAAACAAAGTTCCGACACCAACAGCAACGCCTATACCGACCGTAACGCCAGCACCAACGGTAACACCAACGTCGACGCCGACAGCAACACCAACGTCGACGCCGACAGCAACACCAACGTCGACGCCGACAGCAACACCAACGTCGACGCCGACAGCAACACCAACGTCGACGCCAACAGCAACGCCAACGTCGACGCCGACAGCAACACCAACGTCGACGCCGACAGCAACACCAACGTCGACGCCGACAGCAACACCAACGTCTACTCCAGAGGAACCGACAGGTCCTATCTGGACACCATCACCGACTCCGGAAGTAGTCGTTACTTCTACGCCAACGGCAACACCAGTTGTGGTGGCAACACCTTCGCCAACACCGATGGTAACGCCAGTGTCGACGGCAACGCCAACAGCTACTCCAAGCCAGCCTGTGGCAACTAGTACGCCTGTTGTTCCGCAGGTAACTCCACCTGTGCAGAAAGAGATTACCAATGAAGATGTTCCTATTGAAGGTGAAATTCCACTTGGGGGAGTGCCAAGCCTGGGAGATGAGCCGGGACATGGTAAAGTAATTATTACTAAGGATGGCAAATGGGTCTACACACCTGATCCGGGCTATATTGGTAAAGATAAGTTCACCATTATTGTTACAGATGAGAATGGAAATGAAGAAGAAATCCTCATAGAGATTGATGTGGAGGAAGTACCAAAGGGTACAGTCACTAAGCCAGGAAATAACAGCAATAAACCGACTCAGCTTCCGAAAACAGGAGAAGACAGCGCGTTTCCGATCTACTTGGTTGGTGGGAGTCTAGTACTTTTAGGGTTTGTATTAACAAGACGATTCAAACGTAATAACTAGGAAGGTAATAATAAAGACACCCGGTTTTATCCGGGTGTCTTTATTATGTCTTGATAGGTTATTTAGCTCATCGCACTCTATGGTTAAGCTGCTCCCATTGCTCGTACCATTGCTCAACGCTGGCTGGAAGGCCAAGGTTAAGTTCCTTTTGGAACAAATCCTTGAGCAGCTTGTACTGCTCTTCCACAGCGGAACGTTCTCCAATACTGTCGTAGACCTTCATTAATCCTAAATGCCCTTGTTCAAAATAAGGCTGTAGCTGCACTACTCGTTGATAGACAGTAACGGCCTCGGCAATTCTGTTGCTTTCTATATAAAATTGGGCTATGCCCATTGCATGGTGCAGCCAAATGGTACGAAGGCGTTGCCGCTCACTTTCAGCCCATAAATAATCATAATCGTCAAAGTAATCTCCAGAATAAAGCTCGAATAAAACTTGATGCTCCGCACAATTAACTTCACTGATGGTTTCCAGAGCCAGGATACCCTGTTCCCACTTATCTACATCAATCAACATTGATCCGGTTTCAAGGGTATAGCCTTCCCCCCCGCTAAGGTTGCTGATATGCAGGTCGACTTCATTCTGCTTTAAGCATTGCCGGACTTGATAAATTGTTGTATAGAGATGGGTAGAGGCCTTTTTCAGATTGAAGTCTGGCCACAGCAGTTCAATCAGCATGTCTTTACTTACGAAGCGGTTGCGATTATGGAGCAAAAAGGCAAATAACTCTTGGGCCTTAGAGGTTCTCCAACGCAGATTATTCAGAGATTGTCCGCCTCGTTCAAAACGAAGCGATTGAAGACAACGAATGGTTACCTCTTCTTTTGCAATTATGAGTTTTGGTGCAAGTGCTAATCTTTCTTCTAACCGCTGGACAGCTTTCAATAGTCGGTCATTTCGCACAGGCTTCAAAATATAATCGAGCGCATTAATCTCAAAAGCTTCCACAGCATAATGGTTATACGCGGTAACGAAGATAATATTTGCATTTGGACAGGCCTCTTGGAGCATCTCCGCAGCTTGAAGACCATTAATTTCAGGCATTTCAATATCAATAAAAATAACGTCAGGATGATAAGACGGAGCCTCTTGAATGGCCTGTGAGGGGTCCGTATAGGAAGCGGCTATATGTAAAGATGGTATTTTTTTTAACATAAACTCTAATTTCACAAGGGCAAGCCGTTCATCGTCAACTAATATTGCCTGAATCATTATTAATCACCACTCAGATATAGTATTTTAGCCAAAATACGTCGAATCCTTACTTGATATTTCGGTTCACAATAGTTTGTCTGTTAATCAGAAAGTTTTCGAAGCGGATTTTTTTTGTCAGAAGGAATAATAAAACTCACAGAAGTTCCTTTCCCTTCGGAGCTTTTAATCTGCAGCCCTTTTCCGTAGACCCGCAGCAGCCGTTTATGTGTATTTAAAAATCCGATTCCTCTTGCATCATTAGACGGATTGCTGAGCAACTGCTGGAGTTGTTCGTTTTTCATGCCTTGGCCATTGTCTGATATCGTGATTTCAATATCGCCAGCTTGTTCCTTGATGGTTATGGACACCGTTCCTCCTTGGGAGCGACTCAAAATACCATGCCGGACAGCATTTTCAACCAGTGGCTGTATAGTCAGAGGCGGCAGCTGAAAATGCAAGCTTTCCTCATAATCCCAAAGAATGGTCATCCTATCTTCAAAGCGCTCCTTTTCTATGTAGAGGTAGGCATGAACAAGCTCAAGCTCTCGTTCAATCGGTATCATAGGCTCAGCATTCAGGAAATTGAAGCTTAAACGCAAATAAGAGCTGAAGGCATCCACAAGGTGACTCATTCTATTAATATCAAAAGAAGCCAGCGCGGATATTGAATTTAATGTGTTGAACAAGAAATGTGGTTGTATTTGCGCTTGAAGATAGGCAGCTTCCACACGAAGCCGTTCGTTTACGGACTGTTTTAGATCTGTTAAGGAGCGTACACGGGCCTTCAGCTCTATTGCATTCATAGGCTTCATTACATAGTCATTTGCACCTGAAATAAAACCGGTATAAATATCTTCCGCTTGGCCTCGTGCCGTCAGAAGCAGAATGGGAAGCTCAGCAATGGTGTAACGTTCACGAATTCTATGCGCCAGCTCATACCCGGACATTTGTGGCATCATTACATCTGTAATAATTAAATCCCACTGAACGGTATCCAGCAATAGTAAAGCATCGTTTCCGCTGGTCACCGTAACGATTTCATAGTCCTTGATGGAAAGTACGTTGGTAAGTATTTTTAGATTAACCTGATCATCATCTACAGCCAGAAGCTTGGGTCTCCTTCCATGGTCTGATGAAACGATACCCGGTGCGGTTAATTTGGATAAAGTGATCATAGATGGCGTGTCTGAGAATTCAGTCATAGAGGGCAGTTCTGAACTCAATACCCGGCTGGTTGAATCGTATAATGGCATTGTGAATGTAAAGGTAGTACCTTCTCCAAGTGTAGAGACTACACTTATTTTCCCGCCGTGAAGTTCAACTAACTGCTTGCTGGTGCTTAATCCAAGCCCGATGCCACCGCTAACTTCGTTCATGCTGGAATCGCCCTGTTCATAGGGCTGGAAAGCTCTGAGCAACGTCTCCTCGTTCATGCCAAGACCCGTATCCGTAATATGAATCTGCGCCGATTTTTTATGAATATCTGCATGGATTCTTATCGTGCCTACAGTCGTATATTTAACAGCATTTTGAAGCAGATTGAACAAGATCTGAATGAGTCTTTTTTCATCAGCCACAATAGAAGGGAATGAATCTGGTATTTCTGAGATTAAGGTTAAAGATTTCCCTTCCGTTAAGAATTTGAGCATATCAAGCACACCCACTGCGAAGGATTGGATCTTAAGTTCTCTGAGCTGCAATTGTATATTGCTTTCACGGAGCTGGGATTGATCCAGCAGATCGTCTACCAGAAGAGACATACGTCTTCCAACGGTAATGAGCAGTTTTAAATTCTCAGCATTTTGATGCGTTACAGTGTCACGCTCGCTGTCCAGGACAGTTTCGGCAATGTTAATGATACTGTACAGCGGATTTTTTAATTCATGTGAGGTGTTAGCCAAAAAAGCATCCTTTTGTGTAACACTTCTCTGCAGGCTGTGCGCCAGTTTTTCTGTCTCCTTGGTATTCCAGTGATATCGCTTAAATCCAAAAGTCGCAAAGCACAAAAAGGCGATAATTAGATCAAAAGGATAATAGGTAACGTTAACCCAGTTATAATTCTTGAACATTCCCCAAAGTGTGCTGTTAACGATGGCAAACATAGATAACAACAGGAAAATAGAGCCTTCGTAATTTTTAATAATAGATCTCAGAAAAAGAATTACGACACCTAATGCTAAAACTAATAAATTTATGCCGAAAATCAGTGTGTGAAATTCATAATAGTGAACAACGGGTCCAAATAATATGAACAGGATGTCTACTACGGACAGGATGGTTAGGATACGAATACTTTTTATTTTTAAATCCGCGAACAAAAGATGTTTGCTTGTCTGCAGGATAAAAATAAATACAGCAATATAAGAGATGTAAAATAGTTTGAAATTCCATTGATAGTTCAAGGGAAATACGTGCAATAGAAGCCTGTCATCATCTATGAGTACGGTAGTTATAGCGGATATTACCAGTAGAAAAAAATAGATCAACATCTTTTGCCGCAGCCCAATTATATATAAAATAACAGCATATACAGCGTGCAGTATTAGAACAACACATAATAGCAACTGTAGGCTAATAGAGAGCAGTCTTTCCTGTGTTAAAGCTTTTTCGCTGCCAAATACAATCGTTTTAGAAATTCCTCCCGTTTGGGAAAAGGAATAGTTGGCTACATGGATCACAATTTCAAGTTCACTTTTATCGGTTGTAAAGGATACTGAATAAGGCAGTATGTACGGAATATAGTGTTCTTTACTCTCAGCAGGAGTGCCAGAGCTGTCCAGCCGTTCACCGTTGATATACACTTCTGAAGAGGACCGAGCTCCGGAAATTAGAAGACTATAGGATTGCTTCTTATGATTATCTGTTAGGACACGTAGCCGATAGGAGCCGTAGCCATAAGCAGATTTATCGCTATCGCTAAGGGCATCTTTCCAGTTCCCCGGGACTTGTATATATTTTGCAGGAGCAGCAGTTACAGATTGTTCGTTGAATGAAGGAAGCAGCATACCCGGATAGAACTCCCACTGCCCACTTAAAATAAGGAGTTTGTCCTGATTCCATTGTTTATCCCGTAAATCCAACACACCATTGATCAGTGGTGGTTGTGTGGTGTGCGGAGAAATCTTTACCCATAGGATACGGAATCCAGTGAGTATAATAAGAAACAATGCGATAATTAAGAAGAGTTTTCTTTTAGTCATAGTAGTTAAACATTATTCGACAACAAACTATATATTCCTCTCTTCAGCCTATTTCAAAAAAACCAAAAAAATTTATGTATAGGTTGCAGGGGAGAACGATTGGTTGGCGTCTAACGTTATGAAGGTGAAGGAGGGGAGAAAGCTGGAAGAGGCAGAATGGATTGCTGCTGTGCTGAACGGTCAACATCAAGCCTTTGGGCATTTGGTGACACGTTACCAAGGCATGGTATACAGAGTATGCGTCAAAATCACAGGAGAAGCCGAATCGGCCAAAGATATGGCCCAGGAGGTTTTTATAAAAGCATATAAAGCGCTCCCCTCTTTCAGAGGACAATCCTCCTTCTCGACATGGCTGTATCGGATTGCCTACCGAACCTGTCTGGACTGGAAACGGGCCAACGATAGGGAGTGGAAGTACCGAAGTGCAGCTGATTACACAGAAAATGATTGGGTAACGTCTCAAACTCCGGAGCATGAGGTACTTGAGCAGGAAACATCAGCTGAATTAGGTGAGAATGTGAACAGTCTGGCGGAACCGTACCGGTCGGTCGTCCAGCTGTACTATTTTCAGCGGAATTCCTATCAAGAGATTGCAGAGCAAAAGGGAGTTTCCGTGAAAACAATCGAATCGCAGCTTTATCGAGCCAGACAGATGATGCGTAAACAAAGGGAGGAATGGCGATGAATTGTGCAATAGTGAAGGAATGGATGCCACATTATATAGACGGCCTACTGTCTCCAGAGATGGAGCTGAGTATCCGATTGCACATAGAGTCATGTCCTGATTGCGCAGAGTGGCTGGAGGAAGCCAAGGCAATGTCGGAGCTGTGGTCGGAAATGGATGCTGACAGAGAACAGTTGCAGGCGCAGATGGACTTCCCGGATCTCGCAGCAGATGTTATGACACATATTGAGCAGCTCGAAACAGGGCGCAGATCACGAGCGACTAAGGCAACCAATGTAAGACGTCGTTCTGCCCCAAAAACCTCATGGATTCATTATGGAGTGGCTGCTTGCCTCAGTTTGTTATTGTTGCAGTTTGGGGTATTTGAGAATTTGGCCTATGGCATTACCGAAATAAACGGCCATATGTCGAATTCAGTAACCCAGTGGTTTGGTGGCTTTGGGAGATAGTAATAAAATAATTGATCATCAATAGATGTTTAAATTGGCTAAAGTTTTGCTACCCAAATTTTAGGAGGATGTATTATGATTAAGAAGAGACGTTGGCTCACTTTTATGCTGGCTATGATACCTGGAGTAGGTCATTTGTACTTAGGTTTTAAAAAGCAGGGTTTACAGTTTATGATCGGGGCCTCCTTATGTATAATGTTTATTCCGTCCGAGCCCTTGATCTTCCCGTTTGCCCTGGCGGCGCTGTGGTTTTATCAGTTGTTTGATGCCCTGCAGAAGGCGGCTTGGATGAAAATAACGGCTGCTGAACACGAACGAATGATGTTTCATCCAGACAGCTTCGGAGCCCCTTGGACCATGGGTATGTCCTCTATGCCTGGATATCCACATGAAGAGATCAATCCAGCTTGGGTGGGAATCGGCTGTGTTGTTGCTGGATTCCTCATGTTGGTAATCACAGCTTTCCCTACCCTTTGGGATATGCTGACTGAGATCAACATCGGCACGATCTTATTATCAGTGGGTCTGATTGCGTACGGACTGAAGATGTTAAGGAATAATACGAGAGCATAAGAAACGGGGATTTAACTATGGGGAGATGGAAAATAGGAAGTTTCACAGCAGCCTTGGGCTGCATTGCCCTTGGTGTCATTATCGTGATGGCTCAGTATGATATGATCAGCTATGAGGTGCTTGGTTTTTTATGGCCGGCGTTGTTGGTCTTATTCGGACTTGAGATGTTGATTAGACTTTTTATCAAATCCGATGTCAAAAGCCGTGTAAGCGGCTGGGCCATCCTGTTAATTATTGTGCTGATCGGAGCAAGTGGTGCTCAGACAGTAATGGCCGGAGGTTCACTCAGCAATCTGATCGGTAATACACATCTAACTCCGCTTAGTGGGAATGTGGAAGTGAAAGAGAATATTACGACGCTCAAAATCGTACTTCCAAGTGGAAAAGTAAAGGTTGAGGGTGTAGCTGGAAGCTCTTTGGATTATGAGGGAAGTTTACTGCTGCCTGGAAAATCGCAAAGTGATGCTGAAAGTGCATTAGAAAAGAAATGGAAGGTTAGTACTGAAGGAGATACACTGATTATGGAGCTTGATACCGATCATAATTGGTTCTCTAACATTCAGTTTGGATTCAATACCAAAAGTCCTTATTTAAATATAAGTGCACCCAATAACCTTGCTGTTGAGGTTGAGACAAGTGATGGCTCTATAGAAGCCTGGAATCTTAAGTCAGGTATAGAGGTTGAGACAAGTAATGGTGCATTAAATATTCATGATATTGTCGGCGAAGTGGATGCACATACCAGCAATGGGTCACTATCCGTACAGAATATCCAAGGTGAAGTTGAACTTGTGAGCTCTAATGGAGCCATAGTATTGGATAACATTGATGGGGCGTTGTCAGCCAAGAGCAGCAATGGCAAAATTACTATAAACTCAGCAGTGACCGGAAACTGGAAATGTACATCCAGTAACGGAAAGATTATAGTGGGCTTACCGGCCGTGTCGGATGCGAAGATTATTGCAGATACAAGTAATGGCTCGCTGAAGGGGAATGTACCCTGGGATCGGGACGGCGATAGCTATGGTACCGCTGTGCTTGGTAAAGCCACGTATACTGTGGATTTAAGCACGAGTAATGGAAGTGTGACCGTGGACACAGCTGAATAAGTATGAGTAAAAGGGAGCTGAGGCTTCAGCGAATGGATTCTGCTGAGGCCTCAGCTCCTTTTATGATAGAACTTACCTACCAAGCATAGGCTTTAGGGGCTTCACCGCCGGGTCCAGGGAATATTTCATCTAGTCGTTTAAGCACAGCTTCATCTAGTACAATCTCAAGACTGCGCAGCGCACTCTCGAATTGCTCCAGTGTGCGGGGGCCGATAATAGGAGCTGTTACAGCAGGATTAGCCAGTAGCCAAGCAAGAGCGACATTATCCTGTGGTTCTCCTAGCTCCATACATAAGCTGGAAAAAGCCTCAAGCTGGCTCTTGTGCTGCTCTACACGATCTGCATTTCCGCCACTTCGGCTGCCCTCTATTTTTTTGAGTGCATTTCTTCCGAGAAGACCTCCATCGAGTGGACTCCAAGGAATAATACCTAGCCCCAGATGGCGAGCGGCTGGCAAAACTTCAAGCTCAGGAAGCCGACAGGTCAGACTGTATTTATGCTGCTCTGAGACTAGTCCAAGAAAACCACGAGCCTTAGCTTCTTGTTGAGCTACGGCGATATCCCAGCCTGCGAAGTTACTGGAACCGACATAACCAATCTTGCCTTGATTCACAGCCAGCTCGAAAGCTCCCCAGAGCTCTTCCCAGGACGTACTGCGGTCTATATGATGCATCTGGTACAATTCAATATGATCGGTCTGAAGACGCTGCAGGGACCCTTCAAGATGGCGGCGAATGATATATGAGGATAATCCTTCTTCATCATTAGGACCATCAAGCTTATCATTCATGGCTCCATAAACTTTGGTGGCTAGTACAACCTTTTCCCGCCGCCCGCCGCCTTGTTTAAACCAGCGTCCGATAATGGTTTCAGTCAGGCCAGAATTTTCGCCCCAGCCGTAAATGTTAGCGGTATCAAAAAAATTAACACCTGCATCCAGTGCAGCGTCCATGATGCGGAAGGCTTCTTTTTCATCCGTCTGTGGGCCAAAATTCATCGTTCCTAGACATAGGCGACTGACCTTCATGCCGGATTTTCCAAGCTTTGTATAATGCACTTCGCATTCACTCCTTTGATAGATGACTTCATAGTAATTGTAAACATCTTCAGAACTAAGAGCAAATATGCTCAGCATTCACGGTAGTAGTCTGATTCTCACTGTTTATAGGCTATACCTATCAGCTCAATAGAATCTATATCTTTGTCCTTTACGACTGGGTATGATACAACAATATAAAGAAGAACTATGTCTGTTAGAGCAGAAAACTTGAGGAGTGACTGAGATGAGTGAAGTTAAAAAAATCGCCGTTATCGCAGGGGACGGTATTGGACCAGAAGTTGTAGCAGAAGCGGAAAAAGTATTGAAAGTAACAGAAGAAGTATTCGGTTATGCCTTTGAAACAGAGCATGCATTATTTGGCGGTATCGCTATAGACGAGAAGGGCACTCCGCTGCCGGAAGATACACTTGAAATCTGTCGTAGTGCAGATGCTGTGTTATTGGGTGCTGTTGGTGGACCAAAATGGGATAATAATCCAAAGGAGCTTCGTCCTGAAACCGGACTGCTCGGAATTCGCAAAGCACTGGGGTTGTTCTCCAACCTGCGTCCAGCTGTCGTATTTGACTGTCTTAAGGATGCTTCGACTTTGAAGCCTGAAGTCCTGGAAGGCACAGATCTTATGGTAGTTCGCGAACTGACTGGCGGGATTTATTTCGGAGATAAATTGCGCCGTCAAGGAGAACATGGTGAAGAAGCTGTGGACACCTGTGTATATAACGTAATGGAAGTAGAACGAATTGTCCGCCAAGCTTTTGAAATTGCCGGCAAGCGCCGCAATAAACTGGCGAGTGTTGATAAAGCGAATGTACTTGAAACTTCACGTTTGTGGCGTGAGGTTGTGAATAAGATCGCTCCAGAATATCCGGAGGTAGAGGTAGAGCATGTACTGGTTGATAACTGCGCAATGCAGCTGCTGCGCCGTCCATCTAGCTTTGACGTTATCGTTACTGAGAACATGTTTGGTGATATCCTGAGCGACGAGGCTGCTATGCTGACAGGTTCTATCGGTATGCTTGCTTCGGCTTCGATGGGTGACGGCAACTATGGTCTCTACGAGCCCGTTCACGGCTCTGCTCCTGATATTGCCGGACAAGGGCTTGCGAACCCGATCGCAACAATCTTGTCGCTGGCCCTTATGTTCCGCTTAACCTTTGGTTATGAGGATGCTGCTGCTGCAATCGAAGCTGCAGTTGCTGCAGTATTGGATGCAGGGCACCGTACAAGTGATATCGCCGTGGATAAGAGCAAAGCGATCAGTACAACTGAAATGGGCGACCTGATTGTTGCAGCAATCCGCACAGCTTAATTATTAGTTTATAATGATTACAAATAAATAATTGATCTAATCTTGACTTTGATTTTGTGCGATGATACCATTTGTTTAGTAGACAAGATATTATCGATTTCTGCAAATTTCAATATATTTCAGTATATTGAGAGATACAAATGGTACTTTTTCTTACATAATCAGAGGGAGGATTCTAGCAATGGCGGAACGTTTAGTAGGTAGACCGGCTCCCGATTTTACTATGGAAACCGTATCAGGTGATGGTAAGGATTTTGGTAAAGTAAGCTTGTCTGATTATCGTGGCAAATGGCTTGTATTCTTCTTCTATCCGCTTGATTTCACATTTGTATGTCCAACTGAAATCACAGCTCTGAGTGACGCAGCAGCACAGTTTGAAGCACTTGATACAGCGATTCTCGGCGCAAGCATCGATTCGATCCACAGCCACAAAGCTTGGATCAATACCCCTAAGGATTCTAATGGCTTGGGTCGTTTGAATTTCCCGCTTGCAGCTGATATTACGAAACAAGTCTCTAAAGACTATGGCATTCTGATTGAAGAAGAAGGTATCGCATTGCGTGGTTTGTTCATAATCGATCCTGAAGGCGAATTGAAATATCAAGTCGTTAACCACAATGATGTAGGCCGCAGCGTGGAAGAAACACTTCGTGTTCTGCAAGCCTTGCAATCTGGTGGTTTATGCCCAATGAACTGGAAGCCGGGAGATAAGAATCTGTAAATTTTAGACCGTTATCATAGTGATCCTTGATATTCTGATTTCTACCTCCTTGCAGAAAATTTTCTGTAAGGGGGTTTTTTGCTCCAAAAGATCTTGTATATCTAAATAGATTTGAAAATAGGCGCGAAAAGTTATATTATGTCCTCGAGTGGAGGAATCTCCATTGGGGTAATGTAATACAATAATAAACAATCAAAGGGTTATTTCTAAGGAGGGCGAACAAATATGAGCTTTTGCTGTGGAGCGAGTATGGTAGGAACAAAGGGGACCCTAAAACATTATCGCACGCAAGTCCATAATGTTCCCCTGCTTTTTTGTCCGGTATGTCATCGTGTGGAGGTTCACTACAAGGTCGAGAATGAATATGAGATCTTAGCGGAATATGCACATGGAGATGGTGTTACCGACGTGGACTTTCAGGACTATGTCATGGAAGACGAAACTGCAATATTCGAGAACGTCATTAACGTCGAGAGTGAAGATCCTCTAGCCGTTGTACGCAATCAAATCGATATGGCGCTTGACCTGCTAGCTGTAGCCAAACAGATTGAGGATACCAAGTGGGAACGGGAATTGAAAAAAAGGTTAGCTGTGATGAGTCAGCGCCGTCTACGCCTGCAACAAAAGGCATAAGTTTATTACTAATTTTTTGGGCATGCCCCATTTTTCCATGTAAGCCTCCGCAATCGCGGGGGCTTTTTAGCTTTTTATAATCCTTTTTAGTTTTTCGTGATCCTTTTTAGATTTTTTTAAATCATTTAGGCGAATAAATAGCGATAAATATAATTTGATGTGATGTTTCATATGTCTTTGGAATCATTTTATGAATTTTTTTACCATTCGACAGTTTCTCCGATTGCGTTGTCTAGTTCTCTTGGATATGATTGGAATATAATTGAACCGGTTGGAAAAAGTGCAACGATTACCGAATGTTCTGGCGGCTTCGTCATACACTCAAATACATAGTAATTTGATGTCGCTTAAGCGTCTTCGTCAAATGCAGTAAAAGGGGGAACTTCGTATCGTGATTAGCCAATATCAAGAAAGTCTTCTATTACCGGGAAGAACCTATCAAACTGGACCTGTGGATACTACATACGAGGATGTTCTAGAGAATATTGACAGCGGAATCATGCTTTTTGATGAAGAGGGAGTTATAAGTTTTGTAAATAAGCAAATGTACGGGATGCTTGAGCTTACCCGTCACTCTCTTGTGGGCTGCACATTTTCCCATCTGCTGTCTAATGTTCGACTGAGCCGTTCCAAGAAAAAACAAGTACTGCAGAGCTACAGAGAGATGGTATACAAAGGAAAATCAAATTATGAGTTTCTAGACGAGTATGGCCGTTACTGGAAGGTTACTTTATGCTGCGGAGAGCAAATGAAAGGCTGTTATTTGTTCACTGTCAAGGAAATCTCGGATTATAAGTTAATCGAACAAACGGCTTACCAGAACGATAGCTTGGCTATGCTAGGCAAATTATCCGCATCTATTGCCCATGAAATCCGCAATCCGTTGACCGCGATCCGGGGATTTATTCAACTGCTTCATCCATACTTGCATCAACTGGGGAAAGAGGAATATGCCAAGATTATATTGGCCGAGATCGATCGTGCGAACGATATTATCCATGAATTTCTGTCCTCCTCTAAGCCGTCAGTTCCGCAGGTGGGGATGATACCCGTGTCCGCATTGCTCAAGGAGGTTGTTCTCCTTACAGAGAGCGAAGCTTTAATGAAGGGCTGCCAGATCAATCTTCATCCTCTTCAAGAGGACATGGTGATTTCTGGCGATGTCAAACAGATGAAGCAAGTTGTGCTTAATATGATTAGAAATGCAATGGAGGCTGTAGCGGATCGAGAAGATGATTCGATGGGGAAAATCGAGGTTGGTGCCCGCAGAGAAGGCTCTGAGGTCCGTATGTTCATATCTGACAACGGTAAAGGAATGGATATTCGTACACTGGACAGGTTATTTAATCCTTTCTTTACTACCAAAGAGAATGGTACAGGATTGGGTCTTTCCGTAAGTGACCGCATCATCAAAAATCATGGCGGATGCATTTCTGTTAGCAGCAGAGTCAACGAGGGTACTCATTTTGTGATCTCTTTGCCATTAATCCATTAGAATAAGTAATAAGAGGCTGATCCCTGCGGATAATACAGATGCGGAGATCAGCCTTTGCTTATGTTACAATGGGTGTTGGTTTGGGGAAACAAATGGAGGGAATCACAATGAATATAGAATACAACAGTGGTGTTGCCAACAATGTGCAGGGTGATGCCCTTATCCTTATTATTTCTGAGTCTGAGGTCGAAAATGGAGGCTTTTCCGAGGGCTGGGATGACAGAATTCGCCTATTGGGAAAGGCAGGTTTATTTAAAGGCAAGCTTAATCAGACTTATGTACTACCTGCTGAGAATTCATCTGGTTGTCCTGTTGTTATTTTGGTTGGCAGGGGGGACCAACTTCTCACGACTGAGGATCTAAGGCAAATGGGGGCTCAGACAGCCCGTGCAGCACTTCGTTTGAAGGCGCTCAAGCTGGTATTTGAAGTGCCGGAAAAATTACAGGAGCTTACCGTAGAGAAGGATGTGACTTCTATTGCTTATGCGCTGACGGAGGGGCTAATGCTTGGTTCCTATCGTCGGGCTACCTATAAGCAGGTGCAGTCTTTTTATACAGGCCCAACAGCAGTTGTTTTCACTATAAAAGAGAAATTAGAGGGTACTGCCGGGCGGGATTGGACTCAAGGCATTCAGAAGGGGCTAGCTTTCGGTGAGGCCACGAATTTGGCGCGGAGCTTGACCAACATGCCTGGTAATCTATTGACTCCCTCAGACCTTGCTGTGGCCGCTATAGAGGTTGCTGAGCGATATGGCTTTCCTTCTGAGGTGCTGGATGAACGGGAAATTGAGCAAAAAGGAATGGGCGGATTGCTCGCCGTCGGAAAAGGAAGTGTAAACCCTCCACGAATGATCGTCATCCGTTATCAGGGGACAGGGAATTGGGATAACGTAGTGGGGCTTGTAGGGAAGGGAGTTACCTTTGACACCGGCGGGATCTCCTTAAAAAGAGCATCAGGTATGGAAGAGCTGATTAGTGATATGGGAGGGGCAGCGGCAGTACTCGGAGTAATGGAGGCACTTGGCCGCTTACGTCCACGAATTAATGTCGTTATGGTTATTCCTTCTGCGGAGAATATGCCATCGGCCAATGCTTTTAAGCCTGGAGATGTTATTACCTCCATGAGCGGACGAACGATAGAAGTGTTGAATACCGACGCTGAAGGCAGAATTGTCCTGGGAGATGCTCTGACTTATGCTAGGGAATGGGGAGCGAAACGTATTATCGATGTAGCTACGCTGACAGGCGCTGTGTTGTCCACTTTGGGAGATATAGCAACGGGTGCTGTGACTAATGATGAAGCGTTTCTGGAGCGATTTCTGGCCGCTTCAAGCTATTCAGGGGAAAAGGTCTGGCCGCTTCCGGCATACCCGGAATTTCGTGAGATGCTAAAGAGCGAGGTTGCCGATATCCGTAACACTGCTGGAAGATATGGTGGAGCTACTACAGGCGGATTATTTGTAGGTGAGTTTGCTGAGGGCTTGCCATGGATTCATCTAGACATTGCTGGCACTGCATATGTATCTAAAGAACGTGGAGTTAATCCTAAGGGAGCAACAGGTGTCATGGTTCGTTCTATCATTCAGTGGCTGCTGAGCGAAAGCGAGATCTAAACATCCGGGGAGCTGTCCGTTCTAAACAACAAGGGGTGTTCCCTAAACCAGAGTCTGGTTTAGGGAACACCCCTTTATTGAAATCCAAGAGCAGAAGCTTAAACAGTACCACTGGATTTTTTGGCCTTCGATTGGGAAGTGTAGGATTGAATGCCGTTCATAATTTTATCGCGAGTTCCCTTATTCTTCAGTAAATATACTGCTCCCAATGCGACTGTTGTAAATAATGTCTTTTTGGTATTCATAGGAATTACCTCCTTGGTATTGTCTGTAGTTGCTTATAACAAACATACCCGTTAGTTAAGGAGGCTAAACGATAAATCTCTATTTATTGCTCGTTTTACAAGCTTACTTCTTGTTGTTAACCGGTGTTGAACAACAAGAAAGAGGGGAATCCATCGATGCTGCCGAGCAGCTTTTTCCTTTATCACAGCCTGCACAAGCGCCCTGCTTCCCCTTTTGCACATGTCGATAGATGGTCCAGCCAGAATAACCGAAAATTAAGGCGACAATCACAACATTTATCATAATGGTACCCCACTTTCATCATGAGAATCTTATAATTTACAAGTCTACGACCATCCTAATAACCGTCCGCCTTGAAAAATAATTAAAGATACGATATACGCCAGAACGAGAGAATACCCCATGGAGAAGAAGGTCCATTTCCAAGATGCTGTTTCTTTTTTGATCACCCCTACAGTAGCCAAACAAGGAATATATAGCAGGATAAAGGCCATAAAGCTGATCGAACTCAATGGTGTGAAGACTTGAGAAATTTGATTTTCTAAACCAGCAGCATCTGGTGCATGATAGATGATATTCATGGTAGAGACTACGACCTCTTTTGCCAAAAAGCCCGGAACCAATGTAGAGCCAGCCTGCCATGTTCCGAAACCAAGCGGTGCCAGTAGCGGTGCGATCATACCTCCAAACTTAGCCAGGAAGCTGTGATCCATGTCCACATCAAACCCGCCAGGACCCGCATAAGACATAAACCAAATAATTGCTGAGCCTGCAAGAATAATAGTTCCAGCTTTTCGCAGGAACCCCTTGCCCTTTTCCCAAGTGCTGCGCGATAAGGTCTTGATCTGCGGCATACGATAAGGTGGAAGCTCGATCATGAAAACTGAGGATTCATTTTTGAATAAATATTTAGAGAATACCTTACAAAGAATCAGCGCAAACACAATACCCATCACATACATGGACAGAACTGCTACGGCCTCTTGCGCCGGGAAAAATACTGCTGCGAATAAAGCGTAAACAGGCAGTCTCGCAGAACAGGACATCAGTGGCATTAGCAAGGTGGTCAGCATTCGGTCTTTGGGCTGTTCGATGCTGCGCGCCGCCATTATGGCAGGTACATTGCAGCCGAAGCCAATGATGAATGGAATAAATGCTTTTCCGTTTAGTCCCATACGTTCCATCGTGCTGTCCATTAATAAGCAAACCCGAGCCATGTATCCTGAATCCTCCAAGAAGGAAATGATCAGGAAGAGAATGAAGATTTGCGGGACAAAGACGAGGACGCCCCCTACACCGCTAATTAATCCATCGACGATCAGGGCATGCGTGAAGCTGGATGCTCCAAGCGTCTGTAGCAGGGAATTGGCTCCATCACTAATCGGTCCGGAGATCAGGCCATCGAGGAGATCTGATAGAGGTCCGCCAACCCAGTCAAATGTGGTCTTAAAGAGAGCATACATAAAGAAGATAAATAAGGGCAGTCCTAGAAAACGATGCGTCAATATGGAATCTAATCTTTCTGTTAAGTTATGAGGCTTCTGCGTTGTTGTATCAAGTACAACCTCACAAATGGAGTGGATATAATCCATCCGCTGTGAGCGAATCCATTGGGGGAGCGTCAGGGCCAGCTTTTTGATCTGTAGCTCACTCTGACAGGATTCACAGATATTTAGCAGGCGGGTGGTGTCCATACGTGTCTTTAGAAAATGAAGAATAACCGGATTCTGCTCCATAAGCTGTAGAGCAATCCAGCGGTGATTGGGTAAGTCCTTGATAGGAAGTAATTCCTTTTCTATAGAAGATATCGCATGCTCTACAATCTCACCATAGTTCAACTTGAACTTTACAGCGGGAATCGCAGAGGATTTCTCTAAAATACTGAGGACTTGTGCGCAGCCTTTTCCCGTTCTTGCAACAAGCGGGAGGACAGTTATACCCAGTCGTGATTGTAAGACTTCATGATTGATGCGAATTCCACGTGCATTGGCGACGTCAATCATATTCAGTCCGAGTAAGGTAGGTTTGCCATACTCAAGTAATTGAAGCGTGAGCAGCAGATTTCGTTCCAGCTGTGAAGCATCCACGATATTAATTAAGGCTTCAGGAGATTCTTCTATTAAATACTGGGCAGCAACTCCCTCATCACGTGAGAGTGGGTGCAAGGAATAGATGCCCGGCAAATCAATGAGCTTGCCAGCGCCGTTCTTCAGGCTGCCGATCTTCTTTTCTACCGTTACCCCTGACCAGTTACCAACATATTCGTATGAGGAGGTCAATGTATTGAAGAGAGAGGTTTTACCTGTATTGGGGTTACCTACAAGTGCTATTGAACTCAAGACACGTTCACCTCAATCAATGAAGCTTCCTTCCGGCGGATGGCGAACAGTTGTCCATTGCATTCCAAGGTAATAGGTCCTAAAAAAGGTCCTTTTCCTTTCAGGCGAATGCTCACACCCTCGGACACTCCAAGATCAGCCAGACGACGACGCAGGATGGGGTTGATTCCTTCTATTTTATGAATATATCCGGTCGAACCCGGTTGTAGTCGCAGTAATGAGCAAGAGGTAGAAGCCATTTTTATCCCTCCAAAAGAGACTGATAATCAATCTCAATGATTTTCTTGTAATGTAGCATTTTTAGGGCTTATTTACTGTGATCATTGTCGCTGACACGATGTGGTAATAGCATTAAAGAGAAGAAGATGAAATTCCTTTACATTTTATTCTTCATTAAAGTATGATTATACGATATAAATTGCATAGTAAAGCTATATTCGCGGTTATAATGATTGCAATAGTTGAAGGGAGATAATTATGAAGACTAATCAATGTAAGATTGTTGACTGCACCATCCGAGATGGGGGCCTAGTGAACAACTGGGATTTTAGTGTGGAATTTGTACAAAACTTATATGCCGGCTTGAATGAAGCTGGTGTTGATTATATGGAAATCGGTTATAAAAATTCACCAAAATTGCTCAAAGGAGCAGAGGGTGCCGGACCATGGCGTTTTCTGGACGATGATTTCCTGCGTAAAGTGATTCCGCAAAAAGGTCACACCAAGCTATCTGCTTTGGTTGATATCGGCCGCGTGGATGAGAATGATATTTTGCCTCGCAGCGAAAGTATGCTGGATTTGATTCGTGTGGCATGCTACAGCAAAGATGTAGAGAAAGCCCTGCAATTGGTACAAACTTTCCATGATCTAGGCTATGAGACAACGATCAACATTATGGCTTTGTCTAATGTTATGGAGAATGAATTGTTGGAAGCTTTTGAAATGATCCGTGAGAGCGTTGTTGATGTGGTATATATTGTAGATTCATACGGCAGCTTGGATCACAATGACATGAATTATCTGGTTGAGAAGTTCAAGACACATCTGCCAAACAAACGTCTAGGCGTACATACTCACAATAATCTTCAGTTGGCGTTCTCCAACACGTTGATTGCTGCTGAGAATGGTGTAGAGTTACTGGATGCTTCTTGTTATGGAATGGGACGAGCTGCAGGAAATTGCCCTACAGAGCTGTTAGTAACTCATTTGAAGAAAACACGTTACTCCTTGCGCCCTGTGCTTGATATTATTGAACGCCTGATGATTCCTTTGCGTGAGAAAGAGGAGTGGGGCTATATCATTCCTTATATGATCACAGGTACACTTGATGAGCATCCACGTTCAGCAATGGCACTTCGTGCATCTGCAGACAAGGATAAATCCGTTGATTTTTTTGATAAGCTTACAACACCAGAAGTAACCTTTGGTGACAAATAAACTTGAGTTTCTTAGAAGCACTGAACCCTTTCGTAGGGGGAAGTGCTTTTTTGGTTGCCTGCTAGCAGAAAATGGTTTATATTTATGCAAGATTTATGAATATATAACTTATAAACGCGCCTTCCTTTTGAATGCCCATAAAAGAAATGTAACTTAAAAGTCCTATCCCGCCGATATTTATACATAGGACATAACTATACTTGAATGTTAATTAATAGATATTATTTTCAGACGCGAGGGACTTATGAGACAAGAAGAGAAAAAGACAATTCAAGCAGCTGCTGTAGGCGCCTTGCTGTTCCTTTTAATTCAAATTTTCCATACATCGCTTAACCGATTGGACGATTGGGATATTATTTCTTCTCTCTATCTCATTGTCGGCTGCTGTAATGTTGCTTTTGGATTTGCAATATTTGCACAGGGCTGGTTATTCTTCTCTAGCAGATTATCTAAAGGAAGATTATATGCCGCTGCTCTTTTTGGTGGAATATGTATTATTGATTTCTTGCATACACTGGGTTTTGTCGGCGTCCCGTTGATTTCATCATTCATAACTTTTGAAGAATCGTTGTGGCTGCGAACCCTCTCACGACTAATCAGCGGTTTAGGAATGTTGTTTATTTTTAGCAGGGAAGATAAGCCCGTGTCTGTCTCTGAAAAAAGAAAATTGTTTAGAATAGCCTTCATGTTGATTGTGCTTTCCATTGTTTTGTTTATTTTCAGCCACTCGGCATTGCCTCAGTTATTAACTAAGCCTTGGATGAATCCATTGAAGCAGATTGCTGATTTAGCAGTTCTTTTTGTTTACTTGGCAGGTGTTGCAGTTATTGTATTTCCTGAAAAAAGTGAAAAGTCAGCCTCACTGCTTATTATTATTCGAGCACTTATCTTTTTCTCTTTGGGCCAAGCCTTTTTTATGAGTCCATTCAGTAGTGGCAATATAGATGATCTTTTTGGAATGGTGTGTAGCGGAGTTGCTTACTACTTGCTGCTTACCGGAGTATATCGTCTGACGATTGAAGAACCTTTTTACGAAAAGCAGTTGGCTGAGGAGCGGATCAATTATTTAGCCTATCATGATGATTTAACGGGACTTCCCAATAGACGTCGTCTGACGCAGCGTGTAGAAGAGATGATTATTGCTGGAGAGAAGAAAACGAGCGATAAATTCTCAGCGTTAGCTATTATGAATATTAATCATTTCAAGAATATAAATGACTCCCTGGGCCATTTTGCCGGAGACCATTTATTGAAGCTGGTGTCTGAGCGGCTTGTGAATGAGGCCAAATCTACTGAAGAGCTTTATAGTATGGGGGCGGATGAGTTCGCTTTTCTTATGATGGAGAGAGCAAGTCTTGGAGAATGTTTGGTACGAGCTACGGAGCTGCATCGATTGTTTGAGGTACCTATTGCCTTAGAGTCGGGGGAGTACCATATTTCGCTTAGTATGGGGTTAAGTATTTATCCCGGTGACGGTGAAACTGCGGAACATCTGATTCAGAATGCTGATACGGCTGTACATAATGCCAAGGAACAGGGAGTGGAGATTCGCCGGTATATCCCAGCTATGCAGATGAAAGCAAAGGAACGTCTAAAGCTGGAAAATGACCTCCGCAGAGCGCTTGAACGCAATGAATTCTTTCTGGTGTATCAGCCAAAGGTTTTGCTGGAGACGGAAGAGATCGTAGGAATGGAAGCTCTGCTCCGCTGGAATCATCCGAAACGTGGTCTGGTCTCTCCTGCGGAATTTATCCCGTTAGCTGAGGAGAGTGGACTCATTGTTCCGATTGGGGAATGGGTACTCAAAACAGCTTGTCTGCAGAATAAAAAATGGCAGCTGGCCGGCTATGTGCCGATTTGCGTCTCCATCAACCTATCTATGCGGCAATTCCTTCAGCCTAATCTAGCAGGGAGGATTCATACCATCTTAACCGACATTGGATTAGATCCATGTTATGTCGACCTTGAGATTACTGAGAGTATGACCTTGGATAAAGAAACAGCCTTTGATCAGCTGAAACGTCTGAAAGAGCTTGGTGTCTTCATCAGTATTGATGATTTTGGTACAGGCTACAGCTCCCTGCATTATCTAAAGAACATGCCGATCGACAGATTGAAAATCGACAGGTCGTTCGTATCAGAGGTTATGGAGGACAGCAACAATGCTGCTATAGTCTCTACAATCACTTCTATGGCGCATCATTTGAAGCTGAAGGTTACGGCTGAGGGTGTTGAGAACAAGGAGCAGCTGCAGTTTTTGCGTGAGCAGCATTGTCATGAAGCTCAAGGATTTCTGTTCAGCAAACCTATTCAACCAGCAGAGTTTGAGGCGATATTTTTAAAAAAGGCACCCCTCGGCGCTTCCCTGTAAACTAAAAAAATGTTGATTTTTACTTGTAGGGATGATACAATATCTCTTGTATTCAATTTCTAGTGCGGGTGTAGTTCAATGGTAGAACTTCAGCCTTCCAAGCTGATAGCGTGGGTTCGATTCCCATCACCCGCTCCATAAATTCAAACTTCCAAATCCTTGCGATGCAAGGGTTTTTTTATATCCCATCAGCCTATTAATGGTTGGTGGGATTTTTTTGTTTATGCTATTTGCCTAATGGAAAAACTTTAATATAGCGTACTTTTAAGAAAAGGTTGTGAAACTTTTGAATGGTGCAAAGATTGCGTTCCTATCTGTACTTAGCAATACATTTATCGTTTCTTTAAAGCTTATGGTCGGAGTACTTACAGGTTCAGTAGCAATTATCTCGGAAGCGATCCACTCCTCCTTAGATTTAGTTGCTTCGTTGATTGCTTTTTTCTCGGTCCGATGGTCGAGTCGCTCTGCGAATAAAGCTCATCCTTATGGTCATGGCAAAGTGGAGAATATCTCAGGGACGATTGAAACGTTGCTTATTTTTGTTGCTGGAGATATTACATGAAGGATAATAATGGTGATTAAGCACAGAGTTTCTCTGCTATTTCAATATTTTGTATTAAGTGATATGGTGATTATATCTCTTTTATATTCATTCTATATGGGGGACGGATAATGATCGCTTATTTAAGACCTTTAATAATAAGTAGCTCAGTTAAAAGCCTGATTTTTCTTTTAATAATAATGGTGATAGCAATGGTATGGTGGTTTTATAAATGGACTAAGCAATGATCCTCTTTTGTTTGGCCGCATACTAAAAAGCCAGGCTCCCAATTTAGGGAACCTGGCTTTAATTGTTTGTAGGGAGCTTATACAGTCTTTAGGAACTCAACAATGGTGAGTAATCCCTTGTCGAAGTTCTCCAGGTTGAAATGCTCATCCGGTGCATGCAGGTTCTCATCATCGAGACCAAAGCCCATCAGAACGACAGGTGCTTCCAGCACACGGGAGAAGCTCTCCATGATCGGAATGGAGCCGCCGTCTTTGGTGAAGAGGGCACGGGTTCCATATACTTTGCCATATGCGTCTGCTGCAGTTTGCAGAATAGGATTCGACGGATCGATGTTAAAGGCACGTGCCTTCTCCATTTGCTTAACATGCACTTTCGCTCCGGTCTGAATATTAGCCTTCAGATGTGCTTCAACGGCATCGAGGATATGCTGTGGATCCTGATCGCCTACTAGGCGGCAGGTAATCTTCGCATGGGCTTCTTTAGGGATAACCGTCTTACTGCCTTCCCCTTGGAAACCGCCGTATACGCCGTTAAGCTCAAGCGTAGGACGAGCGCCAATCCGTTCTACAAAGGAATAACCTTCTTCCCCGTATAACGATTCCAATCCAAGACCTTCGCGGATTTTATCTTCATTCACACCTTGCTTCACGAATTCTTCCCGCAGCATTGGGGATAGTTCAGGAACACCATCATAGAATCCGTCTACAGATACACGTCCTTTGTCGTCATGAAGCGAGCTTAGTAAAGATACTAGGGCATGCAGTGCATTCGGAACACCGCCGCCGTAAGAACCGGAGTGCAGGTCTGTCAAAGCGGTAGTTACATCAACTTCAAGGGAAGCTAGTCCACGTAGCCCAGTGCAGATGGCAGGACGACCGCGTTCCAATAGGGATGTATCGGAGACTAACACCGCATCCGCAGCGAGCTTTTCTTTATTGGCTTCAAGGAACGGAGGCAGATTCACACTGCCGATTTCTTCTTCCCCTTCGATGCAAAGCTTGAGATTCACAGGAAGAGTACCTTCTTGTTTCAGGATCGCCTCAATGGCTTTGAGGTGAACGAATACTTGTCCTTTGTCATCTGTTGCTCCGCGTGCATAAAGCTTGCCATCACGAATCTCTGGTTCAAATGGAGGTGTGGTCCATAGGTTTAATGGGTCTACTGGTTGTACATCGTAGTGACCATACACGAGAATGGTTGGTTTGCCTGGAGCATGAAGATAATCGGCATATATAACGGGATGTCCCGCTGTCGGATGCAACTCAATGTTCTCAAGTCCGGCTTTTTTCAGGGTGTCTGTCAGCCAATGGGCTGCCTTCAGTACATCGTCCTTATGTTCAGATAAGGCAGAAATACTTGGAATTCTGAGCCATTGTTTTAGTTCTTCGAGATGTTCATCCCGGTGGGTTGAAAAATAAGTTTCGTATGACATAGTGAGTATGTACCTCCTTAAGTTTTGCTGCGCAAAACCGGCTTTGTAAGCGCCTGGGCATAAGCTTATTGGCCATGCGTGACCGTCTTGTTTAGCATTCTATAGGAACCATTATACTGGAGAACTCACTATGGATCAAAAGCGATGGGGCAAACCTCTCACCAGATGATTGTAGCCGGTGTCACACCTTGGGGAAAAGTATCCTCAGTTTTGCTTTTGTCCATATACATCTCATACCAAACATCAGCGATGAGTCCTGGATCTGTAGCAGTGCCGGGTTTAATGAATACACCAAGTGCTAAATGACCTACATAGATTCCTTGTGGAGCCAAATCTGCATGCAGGTTAAGTGCGTAGTTTCTTAATCCGCTAAGCGCAATGCCAACATTACCCATCATCTGCATGGGATAGACGGAGGACAATCCGGTTGTGAACAGCAGTGCGCCGCTGCGTTTCTCCAGCATCTCAGGCAATACCTGTGCTACGCTGCGGATAGCGGCTACAACCAGTGCCTGAAAGGCATCCTGTGCATTTTCTTCGGTTACTTGTGAAGCAGGAGTAGGAGGGTAATTTCCACTTGTCGGGCTGAATTCGAGCACATCGATAAAGCCGTATTTTTTCTTGATATTATCGAAGGCTGTGGCTACTTGTTCTTTATTGTATACGTCGGCAGGAAAAGCAGCAGCCTCGATATTTAGTGCTTGCAGTTCCTGAACAAGGGTGTTCAGCTTCTCTTCATTTCGAGAGATTAATGCCACTTGAAATCCGTTGGCTCCGAATTTTTTGGCGATTGAGAGTCCTAGGCCGGGTCCAGCACCCATGATGGCAATGGTCTTTTTCATGATTTATTAGTTCCTTTCCGGTTGTTGATTACTAACAGTAACCATGATAAGCTGAATAGGCTTGAGGGACAAGAAGGCACTATTACATGCTTAAGTTACATGGAGGTAACCACAGTTGGAACATTCAAAGGAAGAACCCACCCGGTTCATGCCGATGCTGGAGGATTGCTCCATTACCCGCCAGATTCTGGACAGGGTCGGAGACAAATGGAGTGTACTGATCATAGTCAATTTAGGTGCTGAAGCTTTGCGGTTCAAAGAGTTGCAAAGGCGCTCTGGAGGGATATCACAACGGATGCTGACCCAGACCCTGCGCCATTTGGAACGGGATGGATTAGTTTGGCGTAAAGCGACGCCTACAGTCCCACTGACTGTGGAATACGGTCTGACGAGCATAGGAGAATCATTGTTGGGACCTTTAACCTCGCTTGTGGACTGGGTCAACAAAAACAATGGGAAGATCGCCAAAGCGCGTATAGATTATGACCACCAGCACGATACACAGGAGTAACAAGACAGCAGAACAATTCACTGGGATAGAGGATGGATTATATTGCATACGGAAAGTGGAACAAACACATTTATTTATACTTACACCTGTTCAGAGGACGAATTATCGCTGTGTCAGATGGAGCTGCGATGTCTTTTTGGCGAGCAGGTGCCGACTGCTCTTTTTAAGAGTGAGGTTGAAGTGGATGTCAGCCGCAGTCCCTTCATTAAAGAGCGGATAGATGTAATGTATGAAGGGGATAGTCTGCCTGAGATTTATGATCAAACGGAGCAGGTGGAGCTTGGCGGCAAGACGTTTAAGGTTATTTTTGTGAAGACCAACGATCTGGGCCCTGCAGACAAAATAGAGTATGATGAGCGCAGAGTGATCGAGCGGGAAATTGGGTTGCGGATTGAAGGAGAAGCGGATGTTAACCATCCGGAGCTGGTATACGGCATTGTTACGCTGGGTGGACGCTGGTACTTCGGATCTTATCATAAAAACAAGGCAACTTGGTTCCGCCAAATGAAGAAGCCACGCAGCTATTCTATCGCGCTTAGTACACGTGTTGCCCGTGCCGCGGTTAATATGGCTATTCCGAATCCTGAAGGTATACGTGCTATAGATCCTTGCTGTGGTATTGGAACTGTAATGGTAGAAGCCTTGTCAATGGGAATCGACATGGTTGGACGTGATATTAACCCTATGATTGCTACCGGTGCGAGAACAAATATTGCCCATTTTGGATTCACCAGTGAGGTAACGCTTGGGGATATTGCGGATATCACTGATCATTACGATGTAGCCATTGTAGATATGCCATATAATCTATATTCTAGTATTACACCTGAGGAGCAGTTCGCGATTCTAGTGAATGCGCGACGGATTGCAGATCGGGTGGTTATCGTTGCGATTGAACCGATGGACGAGATGATCACTGAAGCTGGATTTACAATCATAGACCGTTGTGAAGCTAAAAAAGGAGCCTTCTCGCGTCATTTAATGCTTTGCCAGTAATCCTAATCAAGGTACCGAAAAAGGGGTGCAGCAATGGAGCAGAAATGGTTAACGTGGGCCAAAGAAATTCAGGCCATCGCACAGACTGGATTAACTTATGCTAAGGATGTTTATGATATAGAACGGTATCAAGCTTTGCGGGAGCTCAGTGTAGATATCCTCGCTAATTATACCTTCGAAAGCAAGGAGAGAATTAGACTCTCCTTTGCGGGTGAAGGGGGTTATGCTACTCCAAAAGTTGATGTCCGTGGTGTTGTATTCCGGGAGGATGAAATTCTACTTGTTCGCGAGAAGTTGGACGGGAATTGGGCGCTTCCTGGTGGTTGGGGAGACATTGGACTGTCCCCGAGTGAGGTTGTTGTGAAAGAAATCAAAGAGGAATCGGGTTTTGAGGCAGAAGCAGTTCGCTTACTGGCTGTATTAGATAAGAAATTTCATAACCATCCACCGGAGCCTTATCACGTGTATAAGTTCTTTATTTTATGCCGCATTGTGGGCGGAGAGGCAATGGAAGGGGTAGAGACAAGCGAAGTTTCTTTTTTTGCAGAAGATAAGCTGCCTGAGCTCTCAGCAGAGCGGAATACAGAGGCACAGATTCGGACGATGTTTGAATATTTACGAAATCCGGAAAAAGTAGTAATATTGGACTAAGAATCTGCATATACTGTATGACTTCCGCAAATTTAAGTTTTTAATTATTCAAAATTTGGTTAATATCTAATATGTAAGCACTTACAACGGTTTGGCCGCTGAGCCTTTATATCTACCAAAATTCAAAATTTTAATTTTTTGGGTCGAGCGGTCTACATTTTTTCCTCTACTGTGACGATAAGATATTTTAGGAGGGGATCGCATGGAACAAGAAGAATTGAGCATTCCATTGAAACAGGAAAATGTGGTGCGTCCTGCAGAAGGCAATATTGCCACTGGGCTGGTTTGGGGTATCTTAATCAGCATTCCGTTATGGATCTCTGTTATTGGCTGGATTTTGGGATTTTGGCACTAAACCATAAATTAATGAGGATCTAATTCTGTTGAATTTATAGTATACACAAAAGGCTGTCCCTTCCTTGTGGAAGAGACAGCCTTTTGCGTTTTCTGAAGATCTTAGCCTTTTGTATATACCACTTTAAAATTCTCACAAACAACTTTCATCTTTGGATCAAAGGGTTTGTTTAAGAATTTTAAGGATTCTCGGGTGAAGAACTGCTCATGATCATGACGCCATGACTTAAGCGTCCGGTCACCCTCTCCTTCAGTATAGGCAAACTCAGCGCTAACCTCATCAAAAGGTATAATTTGTACCTCTGTAGTAATAATTATTGCCTGCGGATCACCAGAACCATCCAGCACGATACTGTGCCCGCCAACTTGCGGAAACGTCTCGTCACAAGTTTCAAATATATCATAATTTGAAGCAGTTCCTGTCTTGATCCCACGAATCACCAGATCGAGCAGTTTATCGGCCATCTGGGGACTGTCACCAAAGGCCCAGGCGTCATATTTATCCGCTTTTTGTGGATGAAGCTGGGTATATTCTTTCCATAACAACTTAATTTTCTCTTTGTTGCTCATATGCTCATCTCCTTATAGATCAATTTATAGATCAGTTGTCTCCATCCATCCTGTATAGAGCTCATCCAACTGTTCCTGTATCGCATCACGTTCTTGTTGCAGTTCAGCAAGTTCAACTGCATCGCTGCTGATCAGGGGCTCTAACATCTTGGCATCGATCACGCCAAGGCGTTTCTCTACCTCTGCAATGGCCGTTTCCCAGTCGAAGGTGGTGTTTTTCCTACGGGAACTGGAGAATTTAGCGTTGGTTTCTTTCCCTGAATTGTTAGATTGAGGCTTATCAGAGCCTGAACTTGTTCGTTCTGCAGAGAAAGGTTTAGCTTGATCCGCAAAAGAGGGAGCTAATAATGCTTTTTCAGCTTGTTTTTCCTTGTAATATTCATAGTTTCCGTTGAACACTCCAAACCGCCCGTCTTCAATGGACCATAGTTTGTGAAATAGACGATTGATGAAATAACGGTCATGAGATACCGCCAGAACTGTGCCTGGAAACTCCTCTAATGCTTCTTCGAGTGCTTCACGAGAATCTATGTCCAGATGATTGGTCGGCTCATCGAGAATCAGCAGGTTTGGCTTGCGATGCATTAGTACAGCGAAACGCAGGCGGGTCCATTCACCACCGGACAGATTCGTAATGTCTTTGAATACATCGGGACCATAGAATAGGAAACGTGCAAGCTGCCCGCGAGCTTCACCTTCTTCAAGTCCAGCTTCTTCGCGGAAGTAGCGGAGTACAGACTGTTTGTTATTTTCCGGAACAGCCTCTTGTGCGAGGTAGCCGACCACAGTTCTTGAACCGAGTGTACAGCTTCCGCTGTCCGGGGTTTCCTGCCCTAAAATAATTCTTAAAAGTGTACTTTTACCTGCCCCGTTACCGCCGATGAGTGCCGTAGTCTCTCCGTAGCGAAGCACTTCGTTTGCCTCTGTGAAAAGGCTTCGCTGACCATATGCTTTTCCGATATCCTCCAAAATGACAACCTGATTACCGGAACGGTCATTTTGCTGTAGCTGCAAATCCATTGATTTGCGCTCCAGAATGGGACGTTTAACCTTCACCATACGATCCAGTGCTTTTTGCATGGATGCTGCTCTCCGGTAAAAGGAAGGGTTAGGAGGAGTCCCGCGATTGCCAAATTCAATGAGACGTTTGATGCTTTCCTGCATTTGTTTTATTTTTTTCTGCTGCTCTTGATAATCAGCAAATTGTTGAAGAAGTCGTGTTTCCTTCTCCACTTGATAGCCGCTGTAGTTGGTGTGGAAGGTAAAAGCCTCGCCATCTTCAATCTCGATGACTTTCTTGACTACAGCGTCCAGAAAGTATCGGTCATGGGAGATCGCCAGCACTGTTCCATCATAACTCTGTAAAAATTGCTCCAACCATTCGATGGCATTCATATCGAGATGATTGGTTGGTTCATCCAGTAGAAGGATGTCTGGACGGCGCAGCAGCAGCTCCGCAAGTCCGACTTTTGTTTTTTCTCCTCCTGAAAGAGAGGCGAACAGTCGGCTGTATTGTCCGGTTCCGATCCCGAGACCCGAGGCTACGCGCTGAATAGAGGATTCGATCTCGTAACCTCCGGCGGCCTCGAACTTATCCTGCAAGCTGCCATATTCTTTTAACAGCCGATTCCAGAGGGTTTCATCCGTTCCGCTGTTAAAGCTGGACATTTCCAGCTCAAGCTCCCGCAGGCGGTGCTGCCATTGCAAAGGTTCAGCAAAGCTGCGCTGTAGAACATCATATACGGTTTCTTTTTCGCTAACTTCTTGTATTTGAGCCAGCAGGCCTACTACGCTACCTTTGCGTATTGAGATTTGCCCTTCATCGGGACGTTCTTCCCCGTTCAGCAGGTGGAATAGTGTCGTTTTGCCACAACCGTTGCGGCCGATCAGGCCAATTTTTTCCCCTTGGCGGATATCGAAGGTAATGCTATTCAGCACGAGCTGTGCCCCGTGGTATTTTTGAACATTTTGGCATTGGATGATCATATATATTCTCCTTTAAGAATGCCCTTCGCACCGCCAGTACCCTAAATGGCTCCGAAATCCTGTAAAAAACCATAAAAAAAACCGTAGGGAAATTTCCCCACGGCCTTATCATTCTCCGGTTAACTGATCCGTCCGGGTGATGGCAGGAAAGGCATTTCACAATTGTGTAGTGTTATTAAATTCATACAAATGGACAGACTTCTCCCGTTATCGCCATTTACATGAGCAATGCCAGCTATCGCTTTAGGTAGCCGACTCATAACACTGTTGGTCCAATTGTGATCCATTCCTTCCACACCCCTCTCTTAGTAAATTTAATGACAGTGTAATCAAAAATCAAAAAATAAGCAAGTAAAAAGATGTCAGAGAGTATTTTTACACAGCATAGAATATAAAAAATAGAATAATATGGTTCTATAGTGGGGGGCAAGTGGCTAAATTTAACGGATGAAAAGAGGAAGAGATATGGCACTTTTTGACGGGTTAATGGGCAATGCATCGCAAGTGAATCTTACGGAGGTCCAGCGGGAATACGCACAAATTCTTGCCCCTCAGGAGAAAATTGAACGCGCCTATAAGCTGATTAGAGATATGTTCATTTTTACGGACAAGCGGCTTATTTTGGTGGATAAACAAGGTCTGACGGGCAAAAAAACAGAATATCATTCGATCCCTTACAAAAGCATCTCGCATTATTCCGTGGAGACGGCAGGGCATTTTGATCTGGATGCGGAGCTATGTATCTACATTTCCAGCAGCACGCTTCCGGTGAAGAAGACCTTCAATAAATCCGTAAATATTTACGAGGTGCAGGCCGTGTTATCGCAATATATTTTAAAATAAATTGTTTATTTGGTGTTCCAAAGCACAAGCCCCCCTAAGTAAAAGTGGCTAAGATTACTAAGGTTAGATGCAGTTAGACATATCTGAGATAGGCAGAGCCACAATACATAACCGAGATAGGCAGCTATATGGCGGCAAAAGGTGACTAGACATATTCGAGATAGGTAGCTATATGGCGGCAAAAGGTCACGGTAGTACGCCATGGGTGTATGCAGCTCCATGTAATTAAAATGATTTTATAATATTCGTAGGCGTGAATCTACAAGGTTAAACAAAGAGGACCTCTTATTTGTGCATAGCTCACAAAAAGAAGAGGTTTATTTTGCGTTTCAGCGTAACCGATTGACAAAGGATTTTCGTGTAATGTTAAATGACACTAATTAAACCAGAAGTTATAGGGGGCTCGCAGAGGAACCTGCCGCAGAATATAGGAGATTGAATATGTTGAAGAATCCCGCCGCAAAAAATAAGGAGTTGGGACATGGCGGAGAAACTCGTAAAACATAGGGGGATGGGCATGGTGGAGGGGAGAAACCCGTAAAACGTAGAGGGATAGGCATGGCGGAAAAACCCGTAAAACATAGGGGGATGGGACATGGCGGAGAAACCCGTAATAGGCACAAAAACTATGGTAGTTAGCCCCCATTATTTAGCCTCGGCTGCTGGTGCACGTATGCTGGAAAAAGGGGGGAATGCCTTTGATGCAGCGGTGGCGATCAGTGCGACATTAGCTGTAGTATATCCACATATGACGGGGCTAGGCGGAGATTCCTTTTGGTTGACCTATAACACGCAAGAGGCGCGTGTTCGGGCCTATAACGGAAGCGGGCGCTCCGGGTACGGAGTCCGCAGAAGCAGCTACGCCGGGGAAGCTTTCATCCCGCGGCGGGGGATTCGCAGCGCCATTACGGTGCCGGGGATGGCGGACAGTTGGGATGCCATACTGAGTAAGTATGGCCGCTTTACGCTGGCGGAAGTACTGGAGCCTGCCGTTGGTTACGCTTTGGAGGGGTTTCCGCTGTCGCCGGATCAGCGGAATAACACGGCTGTTGCGGGCTCTGCGCTGTCACCGGAGGCGGCAGCGATTTACACGCCAGGCGGCGTGATTCCTTGTGCTGGATCGCGATTCCAGCAAAAACAGCTGGCGGCCACCCTGCGGACATTGGCGGCGGGTGGGCGGGATGCTTTTTATAAGGGGAAGATTGCGGAGGACATCTGTGACTTTATGCTGGCATCTGGCGGGTATCTGACTCGGGATGACTTTGCGGATCATCAGGGCGAGTGGGGCGAGCCGCTTCATACGGATTATCACGGGCATACGGTGTACCAAGTGCCGCCTAACTCTCAAGGTTTCACAGGACTAATGAGTCTTAATATGTTGGAGTATTTCAATTTTGAAGCAATCGAGCATGGATCGTATGAATATTATCACCTGCTTGTTGAAGCGTTGAAGTTAAGCTTCCACGATCGGGATAGGGTGCTTACGGATCCGGATTTTAGTGCTATACCTTTGGAGCAGCTGCTGGAAAAACGTTATGCAGGACAATTAGCATCTGCGATTTCGATGCAAAAAGCTACACAACTGACAAGTCAGCCTATCGGCAGTGATACAGCTTATGCTGCAGTTGTGGATGAAGACGGGAATGCGGTCTCTTTTATTCAGAGTCTGTATTTTGAATTTGGTTCGGGCGTGATCGCTGGGGATACGGGGATTTTGCTGCAGAATCGAGGTTCGTTTTTTTCGCTGGATCCCGGGCATATCAATACGCTTGAGCCGCATAAGCGCAGCTTCCACACACTGATGCCAGCGATGGCCTGCCGCGAGGGCAAACCTGTGATTTTGTATGGGACGCAAGGTGGCGAAGGTCAACCACAGACTCAAACTCTGCTGCTCACAAGGATGCTGCATTATGGCATGAATCCACAAAAAGCTGTGAATGAGCCACGTTTTGTGTGGGGGAGAACGTGGGGAGAGCCTACGCAAGAACTGAAGGTGGAGAGTAGGGTAGCTGATGAGGTGCTGGCGGATTTGGCCGCAGCCGGTCATATTGTCCGGAAAGTAGATGACTACGATGGGGTTATGGGGCACGCTCATGTGATTTCGATAGATGACAATGGATACCGCAGTGGGGGAACGGACCCGCGCTGCGATGGTGCGGCGATTGGGTGGTAAGTATAGGAATGATGGAGCGGCCGGAAGGACTCTGAAGGAATCGTAGGAGAAAAGGTGACGGATCTGAAAGGCTACTAGAGGGATTGTGATAGTAATGGTGAAGGGAGGAGGAGTAATTATGGTTTTGGATAATCGGTATGGTGCGTTTATAGATCCTGAGCTTACGGTTGAGAGTTTAGGTAGCGGGATATTGGATGGACTGACCTTTGCAGTAAAAGATGTATTCGCTGTAGCTGGACACAGCTCTTCTGCAGGTAATCCTGATTGGCTGCATAGCCACCATCCGTCCACGGAGCATGCGGTGGCTGTACATCGTTTACTGTTGTCGGGTGCTACACTTCGTGGTGCTGCCCATACGGATGAGCTGATGTATAGTCTGGGCGGCGAGAACCATCATTTTGGAACGCCGATTAATCCGCGTGCTGTAGGTCGTATCCCGGGCGGATCTTCAAGTGGTTCGGCAGTAGCGGTAGCTTCTGATAGTGTTGATTTTGCGCTCGGTACGGACACTGGTGGCTCAATTCGAGTACCTTCCTCCTATTGCGGAGTATATGGCTTTCGACCAACGCATGGAGCTGTGGATTTCCAAGGTGTTATTCCATTATCTCCGGCTTTTGATACCATTGGCTGGATGTCAGATCGTTTGGATGTGCTCCAGCAGGTAGGGGAAGTGTTGCTTGTGGCTGGGAGTACATCTGTGAAGACGGCGAAGAAAATAGAAAGTAGTATAGAGGAAACTGTAGGGAAGAGCATAGAGAAGAATGTATTGGAAAATTTAGAGAACAACTTAGAGGGAGACATGGTGAAGACTGATAAAAATAATTTAGAAAAGAGCCAGAAGGAAAGTTTAGAAACGATTTTGGAGAAACGTATTGAGAAGAGTGCTGAGAAGAGTACGGAGAAAATTTTAGAGATTGGCCCGGAGAACAAGGTAAAAAAGATAATAGAAGACAAAAACAAAATGGGTACTTTATTTGTTGCTACTGACTGCTGGGCTTTGGTTAATCTGGAGAATGCAGCTATTTTATCGGAGGGATTAAGGTGTTTGCGATCAGGGGCAGATCATCTCATGGAGATAGAGATTGCTTTGGAGGGTTTAAAGGTCTGGATGGATGTTTTTAGAGAATTGCAGGGGAATGAAATTTGGGAAACTCATGGCGCTTGGATTGAGAACGAGAAACCAGTCTTTGGACCTGATATTGCAGCGCGATTCTCGTGGGCTGCTAGTTTGGCGGAAGAGGATCATAGTGTTGCGAAATGTAAGCAAAAAGAGATTTCTAATCAGATGCGCTTGCTGCTAGGTGAGGACAATTGTCTTGTGATTCCGACAGTTCCGGGACCAGCGCCGCTGCGTGGAGGGGATTTGCGCCAATTGGAGGAGAATCGTAGCGGTGCGATGATGTTGAGTTGCATAGCAGGGTTGGCGGGTTTGCCTCAGGTAACAATACCTATGCTCTCCACAAGTGGATTGCCACTGGGATTATCCGTTATTGCCGGACATGGTCAGGATCTCCGGTTACTCTCTTGGGTAAATGAAGTGTGGCAGCAGTCCTGAGAAGCTGGGTATAGCGGCCTTGAAAAAGCGATACTAAACAGACTGAAGGTACTGAACAACATATCTTGATGATACTTTTCTAGTTACTGTTAACCGGTACTCCTCCATTACCCTCTAGGAATACACTCTAGAAATACACTCTAGGAGTACACTCTTGGAATACACTCTAAGAATATACTCTTGGAGTACACTCTTGGAATACACTCTTGGAGTACACTCTTGGAATACACTTTTGGAATACACTCTAGGAATACACTCTTGGATTACATTCTAGCAATACACTCTAACGCCACACTCACTTATTCATTCACAAATTAACGAAATGCACATGTCATTCCCTCCTGCTTTTAGTTTTATTGACACCGGGGAGCCTAGTGGAGTTGCTTTTAATACTGAGGTAGTTGGAGTTAGCTCAATAGTGGGGCAGTAGTGTGAAAAAGATAAATTCAGCGCTCGATTGTGTGGTGTAAGACCAGTGGAATTAAGTGAATACGTCGCTGGAGAGAAAAGAACGGTATAAATCCCGCAGAAATCGGAGAAATGGCTAAAGAAGCTAAAAAGAACGGTATAAATCCCGTAGAAGTCGGGGAAATGGCTCAAGTAACTAAAAAGTACAGTATAAATCCCGTAGAATCTAGGA
Organism: Paenibacillus sp. FSL P2-0121; assembly: GCF_037975345.1. NCBI lineage: Bacteria > Bacillati > Bacillota > Bacilli > Caryophanales > Paenibacillaceae > Paenibacillus > Paenibacillus sp. FSL P2-0121. The sequence continues at coordinate 1,574,542 of NZ_CP150245.1, forward strand.
AAGTGGCTTAAGTAACTAAAAAGAACGGTATAAATCCCGTAGAATCTAGGAAAGTGGCTTAAGTAACTAAAAAGAACGGTATAAATCCCGTAGAAGTCGGGGAAGTGGCACAAGTAACTAAAAAGAACGGGATAAATCCCGTAGAAGTCGGGGAAATGGCTCAAGTAACTAAAAGTACAGTATAAATCCCGCAGAATCTAGGGGAATGGCTAAAGAAGCTAAAAGAACGGTATAAATCCCGCAGAATGTGGCGAAGACGCCTATGTAGCCAAAAAAAAGGGCAAAAGTGCCCTTCACCTCAGCAATTTCGGCTGGATAGCTGGAAAGAAGGGCAGAAGTGCCCTTCATCTCGGCAGTTTCGGCCAAACAGCCAAAAAGAAGGGCAAAAAAGCCTCACACCTCGGCAATTCCGGCCGAATAGCCAAAAAGAAGGGCAAAAATGCCTTTCACCTCGGCGATTTCGGCCAAACAGCCAAAAAGAAGGGCAAAAAAGCCCTCCACTTCTACCAGCAGCAGTAGATCTATAAGCGCTTGTACCTCCGCCACAGCTATAGTGGAGTGGTATTATCTCTACTCGTATGGATCTCCTCCACCGATCAATTCCCCGTCTTGCAGCGCTGGTGTGCCTGCGACTTCGATCCGATGGCCAATGCGAATGGCCCGAGAATACCCTCCCATCAACTCCCATGTTGAACCCGTAAAAACTTGTTTTACTCGAAAGCCCTCCCTCAACTCCACCTACTATTTTCCGATCCCCTTATATAGTTCACATGAACGATATGAGCTAAAGTTCAATAATTCATAATTCATAATTCATAATTCATAATTCATAATTCATCATTTATGTTCATTTTGTGTTAAGTTTATTTACATACAATCATGAAATTTTAACTTTCCTCTATTCAACACGGTTCATTTTAATTATAATGTTACATAAAATAACATTATAATTAAAATGGTTCTATTGATCCTAATAAGGAGGGGTGGCATGCATCTTACGGTTGAAGAAGCGTTGTCCATTTATCCTTTGTCCGAGGCGAAGCTTATCGCTGGGTCTAAAGGGAAACATCGAATTGTGAAGTCAATTAATGTAATGGATGCCCCCGATATCTCGGATTGGATCAAAGAAGGCGAGATGCTGCTAACGACAGCCTATTTGATAAAGGACAATATGGAGGAAGCCTCTGCCTTGCTGCAGACTTTAAATCGCCGGGGATCTTCGGCCTTGGGCATTAAGCTGGGGCGGTTTTGGGATGAAGTACCAGAGCAACTGGTCGCAGAAGCGGAGAGTCTTAACTTCCCTCTAATCCAACTGCCGTTCGAGTTTACTTTTTCGGATCAGATGAATGGTCTGTTTCGCGCCGAGCTTAGCCGCAGCACTCACGTTCTGCAGAGCATTATGGAGAAGCAGAAAAAGCTGATGCAATTCGCCTTAAGATCTGTCCGCAGCCGTCCGTTGTTTGACTCGGTGTCTGAAGTGATTGGCCATTCACTTGTGGTGGTTAGCGCACGGGGGGATGTGATCTACAACAACTCTGAATACCATCCTTCAGAGCTGCTGGAGGGGTGGCCATGGCAGAAACGGAATCAGCGCTTTCGTGTGGGAGATCATGTGAGCTACCGTACGCCACTTTTGCAAGGAGAGAAGTGTTCCGGATATCTATTGTTTTGTGCCATCGACCCTTTATTGCTCCCAATGGAAGAAAGTTTGTTCGTTCAGGGAGCTGAACTTATTTCATATCATATTCATTCAGGATACGAAGATTATTTTGAACAGGCAGAACACAGGGAGTTTAGCGGATTGCTGAGACGTTGTTTGAGTGGTAATTTATCTTACACAGATTTGGCGCAGGCTGCTCTCGATTTGGAGATTGAGCTGCTTCAATCACCATTTTGTCTCTTATTGACCGATACAGCTGCGACTGGGGAAGAACGCCAAGGGGAGCTACTCAGGCTAAAAGAAGAATATCTTGAACATCCCAGGCTGCGGGAAGTAAAGGGAATTCATGTGATCATAGATCAAGGACTTTTGTCTATATATCCGGGAGATCGTCAGCGTCCTGAACAATTTCGGGATCTAATCCAGCTTTGTTTTGACAACATGAAGTTTGATAAGGGATATTATCCGCGAGCTGCGATAAGCAGTTGTAAAGCGAAGCCGGAGGGGCTGAAGGAGGCTTTTGCCGAGGTAAAGGATTGTATGGGAATGCTTCAGGGCGGGGGAGTAAAAGGGAGTGTTGTGCATTACCGGCAGCTTGAGTTTAACCTGCTGCTCGGGCAAATTCCGGCAGAGGTTATGGAGAAATATTGTAATGGAAGTCTAAGAGGGTTGCTTAGCCGAGAACCGGAGTATGTCAGGGAAATGCTGCGGACGCTGGAAGTTTATCTAGAGAACGATGGTCATGTTAATGAGACGGCTAAGAAACTGTTTATTCATCGAAACACGGCTACCTACCGGATTGAGAAGCTTAGTGAGCTGCTGGACGTCGATTTTAAAAAAATAAATGATCTCATGAGGTTGAAGTTAGTATTCATGTTTCGGAGGATGCTCGGACGGGACTAAGGTCTAAGTTCTAAGTTCTGGGTTGAAATGCAAACACGGAGGAGGGGAACCTCGTGAATACACATGAGATCGCAATGCATATTCAAACCCATCAGGCGCCTGCGGTGCTGGCAACGCTAATAGAGGTGGAGGGACACTCGTATCGTAAAGCCGGAGCGGTGATGTTGTTTTTTGAAGGAGGTACGATTGGGAGCCTGAGTCCAGGTTGTCTGGAAAACGATCTGCAGCTGCGAACTTCTGAAATCTGGGAACGAGGGTTGCCCGAAATTGTGGAATACAACATGCTGTCTCTGGATGATCTGTCCTGGGGTGAGGTTGTCGGCTGTGGAGGCAAAATCAAAGTAGTGCTTGAACCCGTGCAGGGTCAGCTCTACAAGCTTTTAGTGCAGGCGAGTGACAGATTGGCTAGGGGAGAGAAGCTAATTCTGTTCCGCGAAGCATTGGAGAAAGGTTTTGCCTATAAGCTGGAGCTGGATCCAGACCTTGTACTGCCGCAGAGCAAGAAACATCCGAAATTATCCCACTCGGCAAAAGAAAACCTAGCGGCAGGTCGCTTTATGGCCGCTCCAGCAGAATTGACAGCATTCCATACGTCTTTCGTGCCTAGACCGCGGCTTGTGATTTTTGGCGGGGGACGTGATGTGGTTCCAATTGCGGAACTTGCTGACAGAGTTGGCTTTCGGGTTGCGGTTGCGGATTGGCGCGAAGGAAGCTTGCACAATAAGTTTCCTCGAGCTGAACAAGTAATTTGTTCCCCTATGGAGGTTGTTCAGCGATTGGGCGTAGTTCGAGAGGATTATGTATTGATTTGCAGTCATCAACTTGGGCGGGATAGACAGTTCCTGGAGAGTGTGATTCCGCTTGCTCCTCTATATATAGGGATTATCGGTTCGAAGGCGCGAATATCTCTTTTACTGGAAGGGTTTGAGGCTCCTGCATCTTTGCATGCACCTGTAGGGTTGCCGATTGGAGGAGAAGGTCCGGAGGAGATTGCGGTCAGTATTATAGCAGAAATTATTCAAATTAGAAGGGTGGGCTCACGAGAGCTGCCCAAAGGAGCGGATAGTATTGAAGGTAGCAGGAATATATTTGGCAGCGGGGCAGAGCAGGCGGATGGGCGTGTCCAAGGTTTCACTGAAATTGTCGCAGGAGGTCTCACTCGGGAGCGTCGCGCTTAGTGAATTGGATCGTTGCAATCTAGAACCGCTAATCGTGGTAGTGCGTGCGGATGACAACTTGGAATGGCTGCCACCCGCGATTGAGCCGCAAGGCTCCAGACGTACCGAAACTTGCTTAACCGCACATCTAGGATTGTCTTTTTCACTGCGCTGCGGCCTTAATGCGGTATTACCTTTACAGCCCGATGCAGTAGTTGTGGCGCTTGCGGATCAGCCATTTATTACTACAGCATTAGTGAATCGTCTAATACAAACGTTTGAACAATCTCCGGAGATGGACTATGTCGCTAGCGTCAGCAATGGGTCGGCTATGCCCCCGGCTTTGTTCTCGAAGACGTTGTTTCCAGCACTACAGGGATTAGATGGAGATCGAGGAGCGGCGGGGATATTGCGTTCACCTGATTATAAGGGGATTGTTCTGGAATCTGAGTCTGCCCATTATTTCATGGACGCAGATACAAAAGAAGATTTTGGTGAGATTCAGGAGCAATGGATTCTGAGAAATGGAACGTGAAGTAAAGAATAGTGTGGAAAGTAATCTGAAACAGTGTTCCTTTTCCACCTTTGGTCATATAATATGACACGCAACTCACCTTCCGAAAACCAATTAGTGCATTACACACAAAAAAAGTTCTGATTCTTATATTCCTATACAAACGTATGTTATATAAATTTACGCCAAGGCCACCTCTAAGTATAGTAGAAGTACATTAATGGTTGCAGCCATGATGAGAGATGATTTGGAGGAGGAGAATTATGAAAAAAAGGGGTCAGTTCATAACATCTTGTCTTGCATTAATGGTTCTAATGACGGTGGCTTTGGTGGGGTGTGGCAGCAATAATAATACTTCTACAAATGCAACGGAGGCACCAGCGACAACTACAGCGGCAACAGAGGCAACTGCAACAACAGAACCGGCTGCAAAGAAACCGACGGTTGCTTTTGTTTATATCGGACCTCCAGGGGATGGCGGCTACACGTACCAACATGATCAAGGACGGCTGTATATGGAGAAGGAGCTGGGGATTAAAGCTGACTTTGTAGAAAATGTCCCTGAAAGTGCTGACGCCGAACGAATCATCACAGAGCTTGCGCAATCACACGACATCGTGTTTACAACGAGCTTCGGATATATGGATTTTACATTAAATGTAGCGGGCAAATTTCCCAACGTGAAGTTCCTGCATGCTTCGGGTTACAAAACCGCAGAGAACATGGGGACCTACTTCGGAAAGAACTATCAGGCCAGCTATCTGAGCGGCATAGCGGCAGGGAAAATGACCAAAAATAATCAGTTGGGTTATGTAGGGGCTTTTCCGATCAGCGAAGTGATTTATAACTTGAATGCTTTTACCCTTGGAGCACAAAGTGTCAATCCTGATGTAAAGGTGAATGTGGTATGGACGAATACATGGTATGACCCGACGACTGAACGTCAAGCGGCAATCAGCTTGCTGGATAAGGGTGCGGATGTGCTTTTGGCCTATCAGGATTCACCTGCAACCCTGCAGGCTGCTGCTGAACGAGGGGCTTTTGCCGGGGGAAATGACTCGGATATGAGTAAATACGCTCCGGACAATTATTTGACGAATCCGGTATGGAATTGGGGGCCGTATTACGTAAAAGCTGTGCAGGCAGTTATGGATGGAACCTGGAAGAGCGAGCAATATTCCGGTGATATGGCTGACGGTATGGTGGAGCTGGCTCCTTTCGGGAACAAGATCCCAGATGATGTGAAAAAGCTTGTCGAAGACGCCAAAGCCAAAATTATCAGTGGTGAGCTTGAGGTTTTCACAGGTCCGATCTCAGATAATCAAGGGAATGTGAAGGTTCAGGAGGGTCAGAAGCTGACCTTGGAGGAAGTGCTGGGCATGAACTGGCTCGTAAAAGGTGTGGAAGGAACTATCCCGCAATAATGTTTAAAAATAGGGAATAAGATGTGCACAATCTATGGGTGGGGCGGGTTCCGTTAAGCGGAAACTTCCCCACCCGTACTACAACTTGAAGGAAGGAGGGGTTCAGGCCATGCGGGGAACTTCAGTTGAAATGCGGGGGATTGTGAAAAAATTCGGCTCGGTAACCGCCAGTGATCAAGTCGACTTTTCGGCAAATGCGGGTGAGATTCATGCGTTGCTTGGGGAGAATGGGGCCGGGAAGAGCACGGTGATGAGCATGCTGTCAGGGGTGTACAGAGCAGATGAAGGAGAAATCTTCATTCATGGGAAAGGTGCTCAGATCCGTTCTCCTAAAGATGCTGCGCAGCTGGGTGTAGGTATGGTGTTTCAGAACTTTAGGCTGGTGCAAAGCCTCACAGCAGCAGAAAATATCGTGCTTGGCGAAAAGTCGTCTTTCTGGCGCGGCCGTAAGTGGATGAAGAACAAACGCGAGGAGATAGAGGCATTAGCGGAACGGTTTGGACTGAATTTCCCGGTGGATCGCCCGATCTGGCAGTTGTCCGTGGGGGAGCAGCAGCGTGTTGAAATCGTTAAGACGCTGTATCGCGGGGCTGACATTATTATTCTGGATGAACCAACCTCTGTATTGACCCCGGGAGAGGTGGAACAGCTATTTGAAACGCTGCGGGTCATGAAGCAGGCAGGAAAAACGGTCATTATGACTACTCATAAAATGAAAGAGGTTATGGCGTCCTCCGATCGGATTTCCGTCATGCGCAAAGGGAAAATGATCGCCACACTGACCACGGCAGATACAGATGAACTGGAGCTGGCTCGTCTGATGGTGGGCAAGGAAGTAACCATCACTCGTCAAGAACGGGAAGCCACTGAAGGGGATTCTTTATTAGAAGTGAAAGATGTGGACGTATATGCCGATCACGGGCGAAAAGCACTGGATCACTTCTCACTGAACGTATGTAAAGGGGAGATTGTAGGCGTAGCTGGGGTAGCTGGTAACGGGCAAAAGGAACTGGCTGAAGTGTTAACAGGTCTTAGAGGCTGGAAAAGTGGTGAAATCACGTTTGATGGAAAAACGGTGAAATCGGCTTCGGTTAGAGGGGCAATTGATTCAGGAATCTCCCACGTGCCGGAGAACCGGATGAAGAGCGGTTTAGCTGGACGCCTCGGATCGGTGGATAATCTTTTGTTTAAGTCTTACCGCTCAGAGGAGCACTCCAAATTTGGTTTCTTGAAGTCCGCGAAGAACCGTTTGTGGTCACAGGAGCTGGTCCAGCGCTTTAACGTCAAAACACCTGAGCTGGAGACGCCAGTACAACAGTTGTCAGGTGGTAATCAGCAGAAGCTGCTCTTTGCACGTGAAATCAGTCATCGGCCTAAGCTGATGGTCGCCGTTCATCCGACACAAGGGCTGGATGTAGGTGCCACGGCTGGTGTTCACGACCTTCTTATGGAGCTGCGTGGTTCAGGTAGTGGCGTGTTGTTAATTTCGGAGGATTTAGATGAATTGCTTCAGTTGTCCGACCGGATTCTAGTGATCTATAACGGCTCAATTATTGGTGAGAGTGCACATGAGGAAGCGAATCGAGAGAGCATCGGACTACTAATGGCTGGTATTCATAATAGAGAGGAGAGCGCCGTATGAGCCCGGAGAATGGAAGAAATACCGCAGCAGCTGTACTGGAACCCCTCCCCTCCCACTCCGGAAAACGATTCTCTCTACGTTTCGAATACGATGCCAGCCGCATCCGTTCTCCTTGGTGGACACCTATTGTATCTATAATTTTAGCGCTATTGTTGTGTGCCCTATTTATTGCGGCGAATGGTATGAATCCGGTGCTGGTCTATGAAAAAATGTTCCGTGGCGCATTTGGCACTGCGTATGGGCTCACGGAAACGATGGTTAAAGCGATCCCGCTACTCCTATGTGGGCTTGGGATTGCTGTGGCTTACCGCATTTCGGTATGGAATATTGGAGCAGAAGGCCAGTTAACCGTTGGGGCTATGGCGGCCACAGCGGTCACGATTTATTTTCCTGACTTACCTTCATTCTGGTCCCTGAGCTTAATGCTGCTGTTCGGGATTGCCGCGGGTGCGCTTTGGGGACTATTGACTGCTATTCCGCGGACGCATTTTGGAGTGAATGAGCTAATCACTTCATTAATGCTGAATTATGTTGCCCTATTGGCGCTCGATTACGTGGTATTCGGACCCTGGAAAGATCCTAAAGGTTTTAATTTCCCGGGATCACCTATGTTTACTGCGGCTCAGTCGCTGCCTGTTCTCGGAAGTACAAGATTGCATATTGGATTGTTATTTGGACTTATCGCCGTTGTGATTTATTACTTAATGATTCGTTTTACCAAGTGGGGTTACGAGCTCCGGCTGATTGGGGCCAATCCTGTTGCAGCCAGATACGCGGGGATTCCTATCAAGCGCCATATTATTATCGTCATGCTAATCAGTGGGGGGCTCGCCGGGATCGCTGGCATGGCGGAGGTCTCCGGTGTTACACACAAGCTGATGCAGGGCATTTCACCGGGTTATGGATACACCGCCATTATTGTGGCTTGGTTGGCCAAATTGAATCCACTCGGTCTAATCGTTACTTCTATTTTATTCGGTGGCTTAATTGTTGGCGGATATAGTGTTCAAACCATCGGGTTGCCCTCTTCAATTTCAGAAATGCTGCAGGGCTCCATCCTGTTTTTCTTGATTGCTGGCGATATGATCTATCGTTTCCGCATTCGTCGTAGCCGGGTTCAGCTGAAAGGGGGGAGATAGGCGATGGATTTTACAACACAGCTACTTATTGCCGCTATTTCCGCAGGGACCCCGCTGCTGCTGGCTACGCTGGGAGGCATTCTAAATGAACGAGCCGGCATTATACAGCTTGGGGCTGAAGGTCTGATGCTGATGGGGGCGGTCACCACTTGTATCGTGTATATTCGCTCCGGAAACCTGTTGCTGGCTCTGCTGGCTACCGTAGCTGTAACGGCTGTGCTTGGTTTGCTGCATTCTTTTCTTTGTGTGACCTTGCGGGCGAATCAAACGATGTCCGGTCTTGCGATGACCTTGTTCGGCAGTGGGTTGAGCGCTTATCTTGGTAAACCGATCAGCGGCATTCCTTTGCCGGGAACCTCCCCTAAGCTGCATCTGGCTTGGCTGGAAAATGTACCGTTCATCGGAAAAATATTCGGCAACATGGACTACCTAACCTGGTTCAGCCTGCTGCTAGTGCTTGCTCTGCATCTGCTAATTCACCGCACTTCATGGGGCCTGCATTTGCGGGCAGTCGGAGACAGTCCGGCTACCGCAGATGTGATGGGGATCCGTGTGCAGCTTATCCGCTACAGCTATGTGATCACCGGTGCTGCTCTCATCGGTCTGGCCGGAGCGGATATGGTATTGGCCTATGCGCCAACCTGGAATGAAGGGCTGACAGCCGGTCGAGGCTGGATTGCGGTAGGGCTAGTGATTTTTGCCAGATGGAATCCGCTGCGCGCCTTGTTCTGCGCTTACTTTTTTGGGGCATTGGATTCACTTGGCTTCCGCATTCAATTGCTGGGCAGTGCAGTTCCGCCCTATTTTCTCAAAATGATTCCGTACCTTGTGACCATTCTGGTCCTGATGTACCTGGGGTACCGCAATCGCAACAAACCATCCGGTACACCGGAGGCGCTGGGAATTCCTTATATTCGGGAACAAAGGTTTTAAGGCAGGCTATACGAGAAGGGAAGCGGCAATCTGGTACTCAAAAAGGGAGGCGGAGTGTATGGGAGTTATACGGGAAGAGGATGGAAGACTACCTGAAGTAATTCAACCCCACAGCCTGCACGAAGCTTGGGAGAGAAAAACGGCGTTTGGAGACAGTTCCCGATATGTCGCAGGAGGAACATTGCTGAGAACAGGGTGGGAAAATGGAACGGATCATATGCCCAAACAGCTGATTGATCTTCGGCAAATCACAAATCTCGGCGACATTACCTTAACGGAATTTCACTTATCTCTGGGCGCTCTTGTTCCACTCTCCCAGTGCCGCAGTAATGAGCATTTGCAGGCCGTGGCTCCTGCGCTGCAAGAGGCTGCACGTTGCATAGCGACTCCGTCGGTGCGTAATCTTGCCACGCTCGGGGGCAATATCGCTTCTGGCTTCGGAGATATTCTACCTGCGTTACTGGTCTATGACGCGGAGTTAATCTCCTTTGACGGCAAATTTATGACGGCACTACCTTTGATAGAGTGGCTAAACAATCACTGGAGCGGGATAAAACCTGCGGCAGATCTTGTGGCTGAGATTCGCATCTCACCTACTCGCTTAGAGAGTCCGTTAACGGATAGGCTAGAAATTTTTCGTAAGGTTGGCCGCAGGGAAGCGTTCACCCCTTCACTTGTAACGGTAGCAATCTCAGCATCAATCGATGAGGAACTCCGTTTCCGTGAGGTGCGTATCGCCGCAGGTGGGGGCTCTGGGCGGCCGCAGCGACTAAGTAGAGCTGAAGTTATGCTTGAAGGTGTGAGGTATACAGAGGAGCTGTTGGCTTCTTTATATGAAGAGGTTGAGAACAGCTTTGAGACGTATAGTGATCCCTTTGCATCAGAACTTTACAAGAAAAAGACTGCTGGGAATTTGGTTGTATCTGAGCTGTGGAAGGCTATGAATATACGGAGTTAAGAGGTGAATAACCCGACGAAAGGAGAGAGGGAAAATGCTGCTGAATAAGGAATCCAGCGGTAGCCGCTGGCGTACACGACCCGATGGAGAGGGCAAGGTATCCGGTAAGCTGCAGTATTTGACCGACATGAGGGCAGAAGGAATGTTGATCGGCCGCGTGCTCCGCAGTGAGCAGGCACATGCTCGTATTTTGTCCATACGCATTGAGAAGGCCGTTGAAGTCCCTGGTGTACACGCTGTAATTACTCATGAGGATGTGCCCGGACTTAACGGCTTTGGCATAGCTTTGCCGCATCAACCGGTATTTTGCAGTGACCGTGTGCGTTACACTGGCGATGCGATTGCGGCAGTCGCGGCAGAGACGGACGAAATTGCGGAATACGCCTTATCTCTTATCGAAGTGGATTATGAGCTTCTACCCTTACTCGAGAACCCGGAAGAGGCGATGAAAAAGGACGCAATTCTGCTGCATGCCGAGGGAAACGTGCTTCATCAAACGGAATATCGGAAAGGGGAGCCGGAAACGGTATTTACGGATTGCTGTCATGTGGTAGAGGAGACTTATTATACACCACGCCAAATGCACACTTATATGGAGACTGAAGGTGGACTGTTTATCCCAGAGGATAACGGACGGCTTACCGTATATTCAGCTACACAACATGGGTTGATGGATCGCCTGCAGCTATCCAGAATTCTGGCTATTCCTCAAGAAGATATTCGCGTCATCTCGAGTCCTATCGGCGGGTCCTTTGGAGGAAAAGACGAGCTGAATGTACAGCCATATGGAGCGCTGCTCGCCTTGCGGACACTCCGTCCGGTAAGACTGCATAATTCGAGAGCTGAATCGGTACGTGCAGGACTAAAACGCCATCCCATGAAAATCACCATGAAAACTGGCTGCGACCGCGAAGGAATCATCAGGGCACATCAGGTCAGAATTATTTCGGATACGGGAGCTTACGCAACACTGGGGGCGGAGGTGCTCAACTTTGCGACAGAACATGTGATGGGCCCCTATATCATCGATCATGTGGATGTGAAGGGTTTTGCTGTATATACCAATAACGGTGTATCTGGTGAATTTCGCGGTTTTGGCGGCAATCAGGCGATTTTCGCTTTGGAGGGACAAATCGATCGGTTGGCTGAGCGATTGCAGATCGATCCGTGGGAAATGCGCCGCCGCAATTTGCGTAAATATGGAGATCTGGGGCCGCTGGGTCAGGAAATTGCTCAGACCGATGGTGCCTTTCAGGTGTGGGAAGCGCTGGCGGGTTCGCCTCTTATGACTGAGGCCGCATCTACAGACAGTGATTCAGGTGTTGTGGAACCTTGGATCGTAACTGGAACGGGTGCTGCTATAGCTATGCATGGTGCAGGACTTGGTTATGGTATTCCCGATCCGGCGGGTGGCAGGCTCTCTTTGACGCTAGAGGGCAAGATTGAGGCGGTGTTTGGTTACGAGGAGTTTGGTCAGGGGTTAATCGCAACAATGGAACAAATGCTGATTGAACAGTTTGGCTTGGCGGCAGAGGATCTAAGCATCGTCATTGGCGATACGGATGTTGTGCCCGATAGCGGATCTAGTACGGCTTCCCGATCAACCAGCATGATGTGGATGGCCTTAAAACGGCTGCGTCCAGACTTCACCGCTCGAGTGCTGCAGGCAGCTGCGATGATAAAGCCAGAGCTGGATAACTATGAAATGAAGCTCGGCCCTGGCGGCATTTGGCTAAAAGACGGCGGTCTGCTTCTGACTTACAAGGACTTGGCACAGCATATTTCAGAACCCATTGTCTGTAATACAAAGTTTACTTATCCAACCACACCCTTTAAAAGAGTGGGGGCACATTTCCTATACACCTATTCTGCAATCGCAGTCCGCGTGGAAGTTAATCTGCTTACTGGACGTGTTCGTGTACTGGATCAATATCATGCGGTAGCGGCGGGACCGGTGGCTAATCCGCAAGGTTATCTTGGACAGATCGAAGGTGGCAGCAGTATGGCGGTCGGTTTCACCTTGTCAGAGGATGCTGTGATGTCTGGCGGCAGCTATGTCACCAAAAATTTAGACACCTATTTGGTGCCGACCATTGCCGACATGAATGGCAGCATTCAGGTGCAGCCGATAGAGGATTTGCCGGATCATGACACGTACGGTCCTCGCGGCATTGGAGAGGTGGGTTCCGTCAATTTAGCTCCGGCAGTCGCGTCAGCCATATTTCAGGCTGTAGGGAAACGGGTAACCAAGCTGCCCATTGATCCCGAATGGCTGCAGTCTACACCGTTTATTCCACAAAAGGTGGTGAACATCCATGTCGAGCCATAATTCAGATGCGAATCTAGATGAAGATAACCTTGACCCCTTATCGTCTGAGGAAGCCTTTGCAGAAGAGAGGTTCACCTTTAATTGCAATCTTAATGGCAAAGCGATATCCACGGAGATTCCACCCTCCCGCCGGCTTTTAAAGGTCATACGTGAAGATTTGGAGCTGACCGGCACAAAACGTTCTTGTGAGATTGGCCGCTGCGGGGCATGTCTGGTGCTGGTGGATGGACGTCCAGTGAATTCATGTCTGGTCATGGCCTATCAATGCTCAGGTGCGGAAATTACAACGATTGAGGGTCTTAGTGAAGTAGGCCTGCATCCCGTTCAGCGGGCTTTTTTAGAAGAGGGGGGGTTCCAATGCGGTTATTGCACACCAGGGATGGTTATCTCGGTGGTTGCTCTGCTGGAAGAGAACCCGCATCCTACTCAGGCTGAAGTGGAAGAAGCTTTATCGGGTAACATTTGTCGCTGTACGGGGTACGGTGGCATTTTACGAGCTGTTAACAAAGCTATTGGAGGTTGAGTGGATGGTCGTTTCTGAAGGCAGGTTTACGATGGAAGAGATAAATGCCATGAGTATAACGGATTTTGTGAAGCATCTAGGCGGCATTTTTGAACATTCACCGTGGGTAGCAGAGGAGGCTTATAAGCAGATTCCGTTCCATTCTTTAGAGCATTTGCATAGCACCATGATGCAGACCGTACTGAGTGCTGACCGGAGCCGAATGGAGGGACTATTAAAAGCTCACCCGGATTTGGCGACTAGGCTTCAAGTTACGGCTTTATCTGCTTCTGAGCAGCAGGGAGCTGGACTGGATCGGTTAACAACGGAAGAGTTTAATCTATTAAATGATCTGAATCGAAAGTATACGGACAAATTTCATTTCCCTTTTATTCTAGCTGTTCGTGGCAAAAACAAAGATGACATTATCAGCGCCATTGGCGTGCGAGTTGAGCGTTCCCCTCAGGAGGAATGGGTTCAAGCCTTTTCTGAAGTCGGTACAATTACGAGATTTCGCCTAAGTGATTTAATTATTTAATTATTTAATTATTTAATTATTCATTCATCATAAACGGGGAGGGTGTCAGCCATGCTGGAACCAATTAACGGACGTACAATATTTTATGGAAAAAGTGATGTGCTAACTTATCGTACCTATGCTAAACCGCTGGCCGTTACCCCCGTTCCCGAATCTTCCTTCACGGGCTGCGACAACATTATATTCGCACATAATATTACATTCGCGGTCACGGGCGAAGCGTTTCTTCCTTCTTTTTCAGAGGGGGATAATTCCATGGTCGTTGCTACCGATTCTATGAAAAATTTTATCCTGCGCAATACCGCGGACTACACTGGAAGCACAACGGAGGGGCTACTGCAGCTTCTAAGCAGCCGTTTTCTCGATAAATACGATCATGTCACCGCAGTTTCAGTTTCCGCAGACCGGTTACCTTTTGAACAGGTGATGGTACCCGGGGTTGAGGGGCTTAAACAGAGTCATTTAGTACTGCGTCACTCCAATAATGAATCTTATTCGGCTTCGTTAACTATAAAACGTGGAGAGAATGGGACTGAGGTTATCGCTCATGAATGCCGATTGAAGGATTTACAGCTGATAAAAGTGAGTGGAAGCTCGTTTTATGGATTCGTCCGTGATGAGTACACAACATTGCCGGAGAGCTTTGACCGTCCGCTTTATATTTTTCTGAATATTAACTGGACCTACAGTGATGTTCAGCATGCTCTGGATGGAGATCTAGGCCAATATGTGGCATCGGAGCAGGTTCGCGATATCGCCCATAGCGCTTTTCATGAGCTGAACAGTCCATCAATCCAATCGTTGATTTATCAAATTGGGCTGCGCGTATTGTCCCGTTTTCCACAGCTGGCTACCGTTTCATTTGAGTCCAATAACCGGACTTGGGAAACCATTGTTGAGCCTGAAGAAACTAAAGGTGGAGTCTTCACCGAACCTCGTCCACCCTATGGTTTTCAGGGCTTTTCTGTCAGCCGTGCAGATCTGGCCGGAGAGACAGCGTAATGAGCGGGCGTCTTACCACCCATGTGCTGGATCTGTCGCGGGGGATTCCTGCTACAGGTCTGACGCTTCAGCTCTGGAAGCTTACGGATGGGATGAGCAAGCTTCTGTGTGAAGAAGTCACGAACAGTGACGGGAGGCTGGATGCTCCGCTGCTGGAGGGAAACGAAATGGAGTCTGGATGTTACGAGCTGCTGTTTATGGTTGGCGATTACTACCGTAGAGCGGATGCCAAAGCGTCAGCAGACACTCAACGTGAGATGCCTTTTTTTCTAGAACAGATACCTATTCGCTTTCATATAGAGAGCTCCATGCAACACTACCATGTACCTTTGCTAGTAGCACCTGGTGGATATAGTACGTATCGGGGAAGTTAAGAGAAAGTTGACGACCGGAGGAGGTGGCAGCTCATGAAGGAATCCTATGAACTTGTGATTAAGAACGGGAATGTAGTGCTGCCCGATCAGGTACTCAAGCTGGATATTGCAGTATCAGAGGGTAAGATTGTCGCACTTGGAGAGGAACTTTCGCTTGCGACGCTAACCAAAGTCATCGACGCAGAGGGGTTCTATGTGCTCCCCGGTATGATTGATATGCATGTCCACTTTAATGAACCAACGTTTGGACATTGGGAAGGCTTTCGCAGCGGTTCTGCGGCGTTGGCAGCTGGCGGCTGCACAACCTATGCAGATATGCCGCTTAACGGCAATCCACCTACTGTGAACGAGGCTGGGCTTCGTCAAAAGGTAGATGCTGCGGCTGGAAACTCTGCCGTTGATTATGTGCTGTGGGGTGGGCTCGTTCCCGGCAATCTGGATGATTTAGAAGTTTTGGCAGCCGCTGGCGTCACTGGGTTTAAAGCCTTTCTCTCCAATCCTGGAGGGGAGGGCGAAGGCAGATTCCGTGAAGTGGATGAGGATACACTCTATCAAGGGATGCAGCGAATCGCTTCTCTGGGCGGGATTCTGGCGCTGCATGCAGAAAGTGAGGCTATCACGGCGGTGTTGACCGCAGATGCAGTGCGAAATGGCAGAACCAGCGCAAGTGATTTTGCGGCTTGCCGCCCTGCTGAAGCAGAGCTGGAGGCAGTGTCCAGGGCGCTGCTGTACGGTGAACGTACGGGCTGCCGGTTGCATTTTGTTCATATCAGCACGGCCGCCGCCATTGAGAAAATCTATGAAGCTAAGCTTCGAGGTCTGGACGTTTCGGCCGAAACCTGTCCACATTATCTGGTCCTCACTGAAAATGATATGAAGGCTTTAGGCCCTGTGGCGAAGTGTGCGCCTCCGCTGCGAAGTGCGGTGGAGCAGGAGAAGTTATGGGAGATGCTGGCCCAAGGCAAAATCGATCTGATTGCTTCGGATCATTCCCCCTGTCCAACGGAATTGAAGGTGAAGCCGGACTTATCTTTTTTTGCAGCTTGGGGTGGGATCTCGGGTGCGCAGAGCAGTTTGGAGCTTATGTTCCATGAAGGCGTGAATGTGCGGGGTTTGGATGTTACATTAATTTCCAGTCTGCTCGCAGGGCAACCCGCAAAACGTTTTGGAATAGAGCATCGTAAAGGCGCTATAGCCCTAGGTCTAGATGCCGATCTAGTTCTGCTGAATCCAAATACAACCTATACGCTGACTGCGGAGGATTTATTGTATCGCCACAAGCACAGCCCCTACATCGGAAGAACTTTGTCCTGCAAAGTAGTTGCTACGATCTGTCGCGGGAATGTGATCTATACCTCTGAAGAAGGAGTGATCAGTGAGGGAGGTGGACAGTGGCTGCGAATTAGGAAGGAGCAGTACAGCCTATGAATGATTCCAGAGTTCAAGCGTCGACTCAGAAACTGCTGGAGCTGCTGGAGGAGCTGGCGACATTCAGCACACCTGGGCCAGGAGTTACTAGACTGCTATATACGGAGGAATGGAGCCGGGCGCAGATTTTTTTGCAGGAAAAAATGGCTGGGTTCGGCTTAGAAGTTTCCGTAGACAAGGTTGGCAATGTATATGGACGATTGAGTGGATGCAATCCGCAGCAAAAGATTATTTTAACCGGATCGCATATTGATACTGTAGTCAATGGCGGGAAATATGATGGTGCGTATGGGATCGCTGCGGCTATGATTGCGCTTCAAGATTTGCAGAGGAACTTTGGCCAGCCGCAGCGGACGCTTGAGGTCGTATCTTTTTGTGAAGAAGAGGGGAGCCGATTTCCGCTTGCTTATTGGGGTTCGGGCCATGTCACGGAAAGGTATGACGGAAGCGAGGCCGAGACCTGTATGGATGCAGAGGGAGTGACGTTAAAAGCAGCAATGGCACAATCCAGCTTCTTACAGGACATAACGGAGGAGAAAGCTTCTAAGCGGACTGGAGTCAGAAATGATATTGGTGCTTTTGTAGAACTGCACATCGAGCAGGGGATTATTCTGGAGAAAACGGACACTCAGATAGGCGTAGTTCAGGGGATTGTTGGACAGAGACGATATGTGGTCAAGGTCAGTGGTATTGCTAATCATGCGGGCACGACACCGATGTTTATGCGGCAGGATGCACTGGCTAGTGCGGTTGAAATGCTGTACGTGCTTGAAAGTTCTGCTAAAACGGCTGGTGAACCTCTTGTAGCAACCTCGGGTAAGCTTGAGGTGTATCCGAATACGCCAAATGTGATCCCGGGTGAGGTTCTTTTTACACTAGATATCCGCCATAGTGAAGAGGACGAACTGGAACGTTTCTGTGAGAAGCTTCTTGCGGAATGTAATGAAATTGCTGTTAAACGTGGGGTGATTCTTGAGGTTACATCCGTGCTCCACACAGTCCCTGCACCTATGGATACGAAGCTATCTGCAATGCTGGAAAATATCTGTCGCCAAGAGGGGAAGACGTACCGCATGATGGTAAGTGGAGCGGGACATGACGCCCAGCTGTTTGCGCCGCGTTGCCCTACTGCGATGATATTTGTGCCAAGCCGAGCTGGCATCAGCCATTCTCCGGAAGAGTATACTTCCCCTGAGCAGCTCGTTGCTGGGCTTGAGGTTCTGACTGCGATGTTATATGAGTTAGCTTATTAAAAAGAGTTCGCCGAACTTTTAAGGGAGGATCATCATGAAGCGTTACGAAGATTTGTCGCCGTCCCAACGCTGTATTATGACTCCGGGTCCGGTCGAGGTAGATCCGCGTGTACTGCGGGCGATGTCTTTTCCGGTGCTGGGTCAGTTTGATCCAGAGTTCACCTCTATTATGAATGAAACGATGGAAATGCTGCAGGAGTTGTTTGCTACTTCTAATTCATGGGCTTACCCTATCGATGGTACCTCCCGTTCTGGAATTGAAGCCGTGATGGTTAGTTTGATCCTGCCGGGTGAGCGTGTGCTGATTCCGATCTTTGGCCGCTTCGGACATCTATTGCATGAGATTGCTGAAAGATGTGGCGCTGAGGTGTTCGTGTTGGAAAAGCCATGGGGGAGTGTGTTTGAGCCGGATGAAGTGATAGCAGCTATGGAGACTTTTAAGCCACATGTGGTGGCAATGGTTCACGGGGAGACCTCTACAGGACGTGTGCAGCCACTCGCGGAAATTGGTAGAGCTTGCCGCCGGATGGATACTTTATTCATAGTCGATGCAGTTGCAACCATTGGGGGCATTCCTGTCGAGACAGATGCTTGGATGTTGGATGCCGTCGTTGGCGGTACACAGAAATGCCTGTCCATCCCTTCCGGAATGGCACCGATAACGTATAATGATCGTGCTGAAGCTAAGCTCATGACCCGAAAACGAGTAGAACGAGGGATTAGAACAAGTGATGTCCAGCCAGGTGACTTATCTTTTGTCCGCAGCAATTATTTCGATCTCGGCATGCTTCAGGATTACTGGAGTCCACAACGTCTCAATCATCATACAGAGATGACCTCAATGCTTTATGCACTGCGGGAGGGCTTGCGGCTTACCCTTGAAGAAGGGCTGGATGCCCGATTCGCCAGACATATCCTCCATGAAAAAGCACTTGTAGCTGGATTAACAGCTATGGGTTTAGAACTATACGGGGATCCTTCCTGCAAGCTTACTGTTGTTACCTGTGTGCTCATCCCTGAGGGGATAGATGGGGAAGCTGTCCGTTCGCTGCTGCTGGGGCGGTTCGGAATTGAAATTGCCAGTTCTTTTGGACCGTTAAAGGGAAGGATCTGGCGCATCGGTACGATGGGTTTTAGCTGTCGTGAGAATAACGTGTTGCGGCTGCTTGGAGCGCTGGAAGCCGCATTACAGCGTCATGGATTTAAGGGGCCTTGCGGGTTTGGGGTTCAGGCAGCACTTGACGTATATGAGGCAAAAGTAAGATAATCGTTGGAATAGAGCGGATGGCGGGAGAGTAAAAACAGGGGCATGTCCGGATGGTTCGGACAATCTTTGGGAATAAGTAAACGGCTATCATCTACAGGGATGATTGAGCCGTTTTTTCTTACAAATACAGACCTGCGCAACTATATTATCCTAGGCTTAATAGTTAGGCAATCCTCTATGATTACGGATCTATTCACTACATCAAGACAACACTTGGATACTAACGGGGGAGAGATGAAGATGACAACTTTTACAAGAAAGCCTTTAGCGGATTGTGTACCTGAGCTTGTGGCTACGGCAAGAGGCGATAAACCGGCAACACTGGTAATTACAGGTGGAAAGCTGGTCAACGTATGCTCTGGTGAAATTCTAGAAGGAATGTCTGTTGGTGTTCAAGGTGGACGAATTGCTTATGTTGGTAAAGATGTGACACATATGATTGGCGAAGGAACGCAAGTTATTGATGCGAACGGCAAGTATATAGCTCCGGGATTGCTCGATGGCCACTGCCATATTGAGAGCACCCAGCTAACCGTTACTGAATTTTCCCGCGCTGTTCTGCCGCTTGGCACAACAGGTGGTTTCTTTGATGCACATGAGATTGCTAATGTATTCGGGCTGAAGGGTATTCAATTGATGCTGGATGAGATGCGGGGGACGCCGTTAGCTGCTTACATGCAGGTGGCTTCTTGTGTGCCTGCGGCAGGTGCGGAATTCGAGACAACGGGTGCCTCAATTGGTCCTGAAGAAGTTGCCGAAGCTTTTACGTGGGGCAAAGATGTGATTGCTCTGGGCGAAGTGATGAATTTCCCTGGCGTTGTTTACGGCGATGAGAAAATGCTTGGAGAGATTCAAGCTACGCTGCGGGCAGGCAGATTTGTTGACGGTCATTTCACATGGCCTTCCAGCGACTGGAGACTGCCAGTGTATGCTGCGGCAGGGGTGACTGGTGATCATGAGTGTGTGACAGCAGACGATGTGATTGAGCGCATTCGACTGGGGATGTATGCCAAAATGCGCCGGGGCTCGGCTTGGCATGATGTTGCCAAGACCATCACCGCTCATACAGAGCGTGGACTTGATCCGCGTCGCATGATGCTGGTAACTGACGACCGCAGCTCGGAATCGTTACGGGACGAAGGTCATATGGATTTCGTTGTTCGCCATGCGATTGCTCAAGGCGTGAAGCCAGTAACAGCCTTCCAAATGGCAACTATTAATACGGCAGAGCGTTTTGGGTTGTCTCAGGATATCGGATCTATTACTCCAGGTTCTTTTGCGGATATTATTCTGCTGGACGGGAATTTGGCCGATGTTCGTGTGGTACTTACGATTGCTGCTGGTGTAGTCGTTGCCGAAAACGGTGTGATGACGGCAGAGCTTGCTAAATTCTCATATCCAGAGGAAGTTTTGGCTTCGGTTCATTTGCCGCAGCGTCCTACCGCCGAAGATTTTATTATCGCGGCTCCAATTGAAACAGGTGAACTTACTACAAGAGTTATTAAAGTAAGAGAAAATCATGTGGAGACCATTGAACGTATGGTTTCGGTACCTGTAGTAGCAGGGCAGCTGGATGTAAATGCTGTAGAGGGTCTATGTAAAATCGCTGTGCTCGAACGGCATAAAGGAACAGGAAATAAATCAGTGGCTGTTGTGGAAGGCATCGGTTTTAAAGAACCGGCTGCTATCGCAATGACTGTTGCTCATGATAGTCATAATGTACTCGTCATAGGCAATGATAATGAGTTAATGGCTAAAGCTGCAAATGCGGTGGCGGATGCCCAGGGTGGTGTTTGTATGATCACATCCAATGGAGAAACGTTATTCCCGTTGGCCATTGCAGGCCTAATGTCTACAGAGCCATTTGAAATTGCTGCTGAGAAATCAGCTGCGATCAGCAAAGCGTTGTATGATGCCGGCTGTACTTTGAATTACGCGTTTATGACGTTATCGCTGCTTGCTTTGGCGGTTATCCCAACGTTACGTATCACAGATAAAGGACTCGTGCGGATTTCACCCGAGGGAATACAGTTAGTGCCATTGTTTGTTTAAGTAAATTAACTGAAGTATAATCCTAATGCAAAAAACTGTTCTGAGGTCGTAATGACCCTTCAGAACAGTTTTTTTTGTTTAAATATAAGAAAGCAAAAGCTTCACATGTTGCGTAATCTTTATACATCTTATTGTAATGAACAATAATATTAAACAGATTTTTAGAGAATGAAACATTTTTCTGAGCAAAATCCTAAAAAAATATAAATAAAGCATAGTCAGGTGACGATAATAATGTTAAATTAGATAAAATTAAAGTGAATTAATGGAGTTAATTTTACATTAATGGCATATAAAGAATTATAGATAATGGCAGGTTTCGAATAACCCAACTAAGAGGGACGAGGTGCATGGAGAGATGATCAGACTAGAAACGCAAGATATTTTGAATATTAGCATGAAGCAAATTGCTACTATTTTTAAGATGAAGCCGCTTGAACTGAGATTTGTCACCGATTTTCAGGGTGAGAAATATCTCTTAACTAATGATAAGTTACACCTCAACAACCAGCAATATTGGGCAAAGGTTATGGAATGTGTCTTTGATGATCATGTTAGACCTGTGTTAATGTGTGAGGTATTATATTTCCTTCGTAATGAATTTCTGGAAAGTGACATTAAGTTATGTTTTTCTTATGATTACGCAGAGGATGGGAATGGCGCAGCTACAGCTACGGCTGAAGTATCCTTTAATGACTCAGCAGATTTACAGCCGAGTGAGATTGCCGAGCTGATTGATTTTGCGTTGACCTTGCAGGACAAGCAGTGGTTCCATGAACTGACTACGAAATATAAGCAGCTTACAGCATAAGTATCCTTTCGATTCTTCATGCTTAACAATTGATATAGATAACCGTCTTGTCTGCAACAGAAATGATCTGTGGACAAGACGGTTTTTTTTGATTTACCATCCTTGGGCGTTTTTTTCTACATGTTCAGCCAAAAAATCAAGCCAATCCTCATGGTCATTCAAACAGGGGATTGCCATAAATTCCTCTGCTTGTCCTCCACCAGCCTCGAATTGTTCTCGTCCTTCTATGGCTAGCTCATGCAGCGTTTCCAGACAATCGGTCACAAGACCCGGTGAAAAAATCAGAGGCTTACGTATTCCTCGTCCGGCAAGCTCTCCCAGAACATCCGCAGTAGAGGGTCCTACCCATTCTTCTCGTCCGAAACGTGATTGAAAACTAAGCTGCCAGCGTTCGGGCTCCCAATTCATAGCAGAAGCAAGAAGATGCGCGGTTTCCATACATTGCTGCGGGTAGGGATCGCCGGTATCCGCATACCGTTTGGGAATCCCATGGAAGGTCAGTACAAAATAATCAGGTTCTTTGCTCAGAATCTCCATTTGACGCAGTAGGTGTGACTTCAAGGCTGAAATATAACCGGGCTCATTATAGTAGGCATCAATAAATCTTAGAGCCGGAATCAGACGTTTAGTTACAGGTCCAGTGGAGCTTTGGCGACCTAAGGCTGCAAAGCTGGCCTGATCGAATACGGATGCGGTAGTCGTGGACGAATATTGCGGAAACAGCGGCACAATGATAATTCGGGTAACTCCGGCGGTGTCGAATTTCGCCATCGTTTGCTCCATGCTGGGTTCGCTATAAGCCAATCCAAGCTCTACCCGATACCGCGGGCCAAGCAGTTCTTGTAATCCAGATTGCTGAGCTAAAGAGTGAAAGAGCAATGGTGATCCTTCGGTTGTCCATATTTGACTGTACAGCTCAGCGGACCGGCGTGGACGTGAACGCAGAATGACACCTCGCAGCAAAGGCTGCCACAGCAGAGGAGAATAATCTATGATTCGGCGATCTGATAAAAAACGTTTCAGATAAGGCCGTACAGCTTTTGCAGTTGGTGCAGTAGGGGTGCCGATTTGGGCGAGTATAACTCCAATAGGTGGCTGTTTGCTCAAAGCACAGAACTCCTTTCCCATATAAGAGATCGTTCTAAAATAGCATAGCTAGCCTTGAATGCACAGTTATTGAGATCACTTTGCGCGTATAAATTAAATTTAATCGCAAATAGTGATGTTTCTTATAGGGTGTGTGATTTTCGATACAGAAGAACCGCAGAAAGGTCTGGTAGTATCAAACCAGAAATTGATGGAAAACGGGTGTAAGTGTTTTTATAGTAACTTATGTGAATTATTTCACCTTTTATACAGCTTTGTGTTAAAAGGAAGAAATGAAATAGATTCAAGCTATTTTTTATTGAAAATCGAGCGTGTAAAGGCATGAGAGGGGGGATGAGTTCTTATGAAGAGAGAAGTTATGCTTCATAAGAAGAGAAGGGGCATCGTACGAAAAAGGTTTGGTTAACAAAAAGCTACATATCACTGGGGTTTGGTAAAGGAGAATTTTCATTGAAAAAACTAATTTCTTTAACGGTTAGCGCGGCTATATTGTTAGCGCCGTTTGCTTACACACTTAATGTGCCTGCTGTAAACTTGAAGGTGGATGCAGTATCGGCAGCCTCCGAAGAAGCGGATGCACCGGCAGCAAAACCAACAGCAAAACCCACGGCAAAACCAGCAGCAACACCAAAAGCAACGGCAAAACCAGTAGCAACACCAAAGCCAACGGCAAAACCAACAGCAACGCCAAAGCCAACGGCAAAACCAACAGCAACACCAAAGGCAACAGCCAAACCAGCAGCAACCCCAAAAGCTACAGCAGCACCAGTAGCAACCCCAAAAGCAACCGCTGCACCAGCAGCGACAGTAGTACCAGCGGAAACTGTTAAGCCTGTGGCTACAGCAAAGCCTGTTACAGTTAATGAAAACGTATACCAAGATGGAGTTTACGTAGCTTATGGCGATGCATACTCCAAAGGCACGGAAGGTGCCAAGATCGAAATTAAAGATGGTAAAATTACTAGCATTGAGCTTTTGAGAACCAGTCCTAAGCTGATTGATAGAGATGCTCGTAACAATTATAGTGCTTTATGGCAAGCTTATGGATTGATGAAGGATAGATTGCTTGGCAAAACAAGAGATGGAGCAGCGGCAGTTGATGCTGTTTCGGGAGCTACCCGCTCCAGTAATGGCTGGAAATTGTCTGTAGATAGAGCGTTTGAAAGAGCTCTAACAGTGAAAGATACAAATGCCGTTTACTTTGATGGAGTTCATATGGGCGTAGATCCTACAGGTAAATATTCTGTATTTGCGACCTACGAATCCAACAAGCTCACAGATGTTAAAGTGTATCCTATGAACAGCGCTGGTGATTTCATTGAGGAGAAAGCTTACACAGCTGAGCAAGCGGCAGCGGTTGCAGCTATAGCTCCAGCCTTGCTGGCCAAAGGAACAGAGGCACAGCCTGTTGCAGGTCTTGAAGCCGAATTTAAAGCAGCGATTAACGCTTTCTGGGATGCTGAGCAGAATGCAATAATCAACAATACATCTGCTTATGTAGACGGATTCTATTCCTCTTATGGTACGGCAAGAAGTGTTGGCGTTGAAAGAGCTGACATCGTGATTCGCAACGGTAAGTTGGTTGATGTGAAGCTGTTTAGACTTGGCAACAACCTGATTGACAGAGGGGCAACAGCTTATGCGGAAGTAGTAAAAGCAAATGCTCCTATGACAGCTAAGCTGCTAGCGAATGGTTCATATATCGCTAACTATGATGAAAAGGTTGACGGAATTTCCGGAGCTACGGAAAGTAGTCACAGCTGGAACCAAGCTGTAGAAAGAGCATTTGAGAAAGCGCTGAAGGTTCCTGCTGAAGGTCAATATTTTGACGGCAAATTTGCCGGAGTAGATAACCAATCTAAAGTGCTGCTGCTAGTTGATGTTGATGCAGATGCGGTAACAGGCATTAAAGTAAGTCTGTTTGGAGCTGACGGCAAGCTGATTGCTGACGATAAAATGAGTGCAGAACAAAAAGGATGGGTAGCTACACTCACATCCGGGCTGTTAGAAAAAGGTGTACAAATGGCCGATATTACAGGCCAAGAAGCATTGTCGGCAGCAGCTAAAGCAGCACTGACAGATGCTTTGACCAATGCATCCAAAGTCCAAGGAACCTATAAAGACGGAACCTTTACTGCATTTGGTGATGCTTATGATAAAGGAACGAACAGAGCGGACGTTACCCTGCGTAACGGCAAAATCGTAAATGTAGCCTTGTACCGTGTAGGAATGAACCTTGTAGATAGAGGGAACGCTGCTTATCCTGAGGTGGTAAAAGCAATTCCTCAGTTGACGGCTAGCTTCCTCGCAGCAGGGACTAGAGAAGGTGTGCAGGAAGTAGATGCTGTGTCTGGTGCAACTAGCAGCAGCGTGGCTTTGAAGACTGCGGTGGATAGAGCATACGGAAAAGCTGAGGTTGTAGAAGCTAATAAAGCGGCTTATTTCGATGGAATCTTCATTGGTGTAAGTGCCGATAAGCTTGTAAATGTTATGGTGAATGTAGAGTACGGTGTTCCTGTCAAAATGCTTGTTTATTATTTGGATAAAAACGGAAGTGTAAGAACAATCAATCAGTTAACGGACGCGGAGCTGGCAGTGAAAGGTGAAATCGAGTCGACATCGACCGGATACAGCCTGCACAAATATGGTTACCGTCCAGCAGCCTTCGGAAAAAATGATGCAGAAAAAGAAATATCCGCTAAAGCGGTAGAAGCTATTAAATCAGCGCTTGAATCGGCTGGTAAATAATTATCGTTTTATAATAAAAGGAGGATATTCCAGTGCCAGAATATGGCCGGGGAGTAGCCTCCTTTTTCAAATATTCTTGGCTTGTACATAAATATGAAAATAGATCGTATAGTGATTTAAAGGGATTTTGGAGGTGAGTGTCTAAAGTTTAATATAGAGAGCAGGCCAAAAGCCTGTTATTAATAGGAGGCTCCAACATGACACAAATTAAACAGCTCGCTCCACAAGATGAATTTGTTGGCTTTTATCTTTTAAGAGAGCTGGCAATTAAACAAACGAACGGCACTCCTCCAAAAGATTATTTTGACATCGTTCTGGGGGATTCCACTGGACAATTATCTGCGAAATATTGGGATGCCAGCACAACCGATAAAGAAACTTTTTTTCCTATGGCGCTTGTGAAGGTACGCGGGATTGCTCATACTTATCGTGAGAAATTACAAATAAAAATTACTAAAATCAGGTTGGTTAACGATGAGGATGGTGTTGCACTTACGGATTTCATCCGTTCTGCCCCAATTCGTCCAGTAGACCTTATTCATACGATTAAAGGGGTTATGGCAAGTATTTCAGATCCGGAAATTGCTTCGATTGTCTCTTTTTGTGTGGGTAAAGTGGAAGAGAAATTGATGCATTATCCGGCAGCCAAAACACATCATCATGCTTATTTTGCCGGACTTGCTTATCATATGGTACGTATGCTGGAGATTGGTGATTTTCTGTGCAAGCAGCGTCCGTTCTTGAATCCAGATCTAATGAAGGCAGGAATCATTCTGCATGATATCGCGAAGCCGGAGGAGATGGTCTCCCAGCTTG
This sequence comes from Paenibacillus sp. FSL P2-0121, assembly GCF_037975345.1. Classification (NCBI taxonomy): domain Bacteria; kingdom Bacillati; phylum Bacillota; class Bacilli; order Caryophanales; family Paenibacillaceae; genus Paenibacillus; species Paenibacillus sp. FSL P2-0121. The sequence continues at coordinate 1,601,099 of NZ_CP150245.1, forward strand.
GGATTGTCTCGGAATACAGCGTTCAGGGCAAGTTGATTGGCCATATCTCGATGGCGTCTAACTGGATCACGGAAGCGGCTATCCGTTTAGATATTGATTTGAATTCGGAAAAGGTTATGGCGTTACAGCATCTCGTATTGTCACATCATAATTTGGGCGAATGGGGTAGTCCTGTTCAGCCACAGACAGCTGAGGCAGTCGCTCTGCATCATATCGATGCGATGGATGCGAAGCTGCAAATGGTGGAGGATGCTTTGGACACCACACCGGAGACCGAGGAATGGACACCGTTCATCAGAGGTCTAGAGAATAAGGCTGTGTATCGTTTGAAGATTTAAGAGATACCCTGTAAAACCAAACCCCCAATCAGCAGAAAGGAGCTGGTTGGGGGTTTTTGATGTTCTTTGGTTATTTGGACAAAGTGGCGCGGCTGCTATAAATGGAGGGTTTATGTTTAGTGCCTTGTTTCTTAGCAGGCTTTTTCGTGCGAGTGGAAAATGGGGTATACCCGCCGGCAAACATCGTTCCGCTAGTATATCCTTGACTGGCAGAGAGCAATAGAGGATCATAGTGCTCCTCCTGCTCCATAAGTTTTACTAGAATTGCAGCGGCTGCGCGTGCGTCATCTAAGGCATCATGGTGCTTTAGCGTAATGCCGAAAAACTCGGAGACTACATTAAGTTTATGGGAGGGCAGGTCGGGCAGCATTTTTTTGCCTAATAAATAGGTACATAAGTATTGAAAGCTTGGGTAGCTCAGGGACATTCCATCGAGACAATAACGCAGGACACTCATATCAAAAGCAGCATTATGCGCCACGACGATTTGTCCGTGTAGTAACGGTTCAACGGTGGGCCACAGCTCTTGAAAAGTAGGTTGCCCGATTACCATTGATGGCGTGATGCCGTGTATCGAAATGTTCATGCCATCAAACCGCTGCTGCGGGTCAATTAGCCAAGAATGTTCTGCGGTTATATTTCCAGCTTTAACTTCCACAAGTCCCAAGGCACATGCACTGGATCGACTGGAGTTCGCGGTCTCAAAGTCAATTGCTATAAAGTCCATTCGTAAAGCTCCTTATCTATCATATATACGTTTCATATTAAAGTAGTAAAATGATAAATACAATCTAGTGAATCACAATGAGCTGTTCAGTAAAAATAAGGAGATGATAGAGTGCGGCTTATAAAGGGGCAAAAGGTGGATATTACGAAAGGGAGAAACGTGAACAAGCTTTTGCTGAAATTTGGGTGGATGACTGCTGATACTAGAATTGGCATAGACTCTGCTGCTTTTTTACTGTCAGAACAGAACCGTTGCGAACGCGATGAGAACTTTATCTTTTATGGTAATCCGTTGTCTATAGACGAAGCTGTAACTCATTCTGTCTTACAACAAGGGGATAAAGAAGCTATCGCCATTACATTTTCTCAACTTCCTAAGGATATTACTAGAATAGCTTTAACTTTAACGATCTATGAAGGAGAAAAATTAGGACACTCTATGAAGCAAGTAACCTCTCCTTATCTACGCTTAGTGGATGCTGCTAGCGGTGAGGAATTATTCGTTTTCGAGTATGGCTCTGACCTGTCGCCGGAGACAGCTATTGTGGTTGGAGAGCTATATCGCTATGGCCCAGAGTGGAAATTCAGTGCGATTGGTAGTGGCTTTGAGGGAGGATTGGCTGCGTTATGTACAAACTATGGGCTCGTTATTGAAGAAGACGAAGGGAACCCTGAGGTAGCGGCCACAGCTGAGTTATCCCTGCCTTTAGAGACGATCCGTTATGAAGAGAAGAATGTACTGTCCTCTATTGATTTACGTAAAAAAATTGTTCAGATTACCTTAGAAAAAAAGAATCTGACAGGAGTCATCGCAAGGGTAGGCGTTGTTCTGGATATTACAGGATCTATGAGAAATCTCTATAATAATGGAACCGTTCAAGAAGTAGTTGAACGTATATTAGCCGTTGCCTGCAAATTTGATGATAACCAATCGTTAGATGTTTGGGTGTACGATACGGAGTTTAGCCGGCTGCCACCTGTGACAGAGCAGGATTTAGGAAGATATGTGTTTACACATATTTTAAATAATCGTACCATTCATAAGTTTGGCCGTAATAATGAACCGCCAGTAATGGAGGATATCATTAAAAAATATACGGAGGAAGAACCCGATTCTACACCGGTATTTATCATATTTATTAACGATGGTGGTGTAGTGAAATCCACTAAAAATGTGATTATGGCTGCTTCGGTCCAACCGATTTTCTGGCAGTTTGTCGGAATCGGTAACTCGGATTTTGAAGTATTGAAGCAACTTGATACGATGAAGGGCCGTTTGGTGGATAACGCCAATTTTATTCATCTGGACCACATTGAAAAGGTGACTGATGAAGATCTGTATGATCAGCTGCTGAATGAATTCCCCTTGTGGCTAAGCGCAGCGAAAGAAAAAAGAATCCTGCGAGCATAAAAATACATTACTGAGAATGAATAAGCCTGTGCGCTACAATAGGCCATAACCACCTATCTTAGGAGGTCTATGGCTTTTTTTATTTTCGCTATCTTGCTATTCTATTCAACAAACCATACACTGCCAAATAGGTATTGTATATTAGAATTAGGTTCATCACTATCAGATACGGGAGGAAACACTTTGAGCAGCGTAATTACTAAGTTTTTTGATTATGGGCAAGAAGACATAGATTATCTCCGAAGTGTGGATCCAGTACTTGGCGCAGCTATGGCACGGATGGGCAGAGTGGAACGTGTAATTATACCGGATCTTTTTGCTGCGCTTATCTATGCTATAGTAGGACAGCTTATTTCAGTAAAAGCGGTTCGGACCATTTGGAACAGAATGTTGGCTCAGTTCGGAGACATCACTCCGCAGCAGTTAGCCTTACATACGGCGGATGAGATTCAAAGCTGTGGGATGACGATGAAAAAGGCACTATGTATCCATGAGATTTCCAATTTGGTCGCTCAGGGTGATTTTAAGCTGGAGGAATTGCCTGGGTTATCAGATCAAGAGGTTATACAAAAACTTATGACGTTAAAGGGCATTGGCAAGTGGACGGCAGAAATGATGTTAATCCATTCTATGGAACGACGGGATGTGGTCAGCTGGGGAGATATTGCGATTCGTCGGGGGATGATGAAGCTGTATGGACTTGATAAGCTTACCAAAGATCAATTTGAACAATACCGGCTAAACTATTCTCCTTTGGGTTCTGTGGCTTCTATATATTTATGGGAAATTTCATTTGAATAATGGACGGGTAAGGAGTACTACTATGGAAAAAACAATAAGAGAACAGCTATTGAATTTGGCAGATGTGGACTACCAAAAGTTTTCTGCGGCCTTAATTCCGACGATAGATAATGTTATAGGCGTCAGGCTACCGGAACTGCGCAAGCTTGCCAAAATCATTGCAAAGGGTGATTGGAGAGCCTATTTGGAGCATGCCGAGACAGATTATTTTGAAGAAGTGATGCTGCAAGGTATGGTGCTTGGCTACGTGAAGACAGATCTTGAAGAAATCCTACGTTATATCGCTGACTTTATTCCCAGAATCGATAACTGGTCGGTTTGCGATAGCTTTTGCACAGGCCTGAAGTTTACCGTAAAGAATAAAGAACGGGTGTGGGAGTTTATAATGCCGTACTTATCATCAGATAAAGAATATGAGATCCGATTTGCTGTGGTAATGCTGCTTAATTTCTTTATTGAAGAAACGTATATCAGCCGGATTTTACCATTGCTCGATAAGGTCAGTCATGAAGGCTATTATGTAAAAATGGCGGTTTCTTGGGCGCTTTCGATTTGTTATGTGAAATTGCCAGAGCCTACGATGAGTTATTTGAGAAACAACAGCTTAGATGATTTCACTTACAACAAGGCTTTGCAGAAAATCACGGAGTCTTATCGCGTGGATCCGGAAACGAAAAAATGGATTCGCGGGATGAAAAGAAGTAAAAAACAAACCCCTTATTCAGCACAATAGCTGAGTAATAAGGGGTTTATTGTCCTATTTATTTTTTCTCAGTGTTTACTTCAGTGTTAGTTTTACGGTTGCGGATTCGCTCGATTTCGATGTCAACAGCGCTACGCAGGTTAGGATCGATGGAAGGACTTATTCCTGTACCTGTATTGAATTTATTTTTGGAGTTTTCCGCCAATGCTTCCCACTCGAAAATCTTCTCTTCCATACGTTCGAAGCCTTGCGAAGCTGATCCTACATTTAGACCTTTCGTAGAACTACGTGGAGCTGAGTGGAGTGTTTCTGTGGCTTGTTGAGCGCGAGCGATAAGCTCAGTTCTTTTCGCTTTGAGATGTTCACGCTCTTCTTTAGCTCTAGCGATATTGATCTCAAGCTCTGCCAGGGATTGCTTAGTTTGTACTTGGCTATTTATGGACTCTTCCAGCTGTTCCACGTACCGTAACTTGGCTATGAGTGCCAGGCGAGCTCTTTCTTCATTTCCTTGCTCAACTGCTTGAACGGCTTCGGCTTCACTTTGCTCTACTAACTGAGTATATTCTTGCTTGCGGCGTTCCAACACACTTGCTGTAACTTGCAGATCACGCTCATTGCGTTCCGCCTTAGCAATATCATTTTCAAGATCACGTAAATACTGACCTGTCAGCAATACCGGGTTTTCTAATTTATTTAGACCTTCGTGTAGGGCTGCTTTAGTAATTGTGGAAATTCTTTTTAATAGACTCATGTTCTATCTCTCCTTTTTTATGGCTATATTAGGGCTGGCTTGTATTAAACGACGATTAATTAATAGAAATCATGTCCATCTGAAAAGCTGTTAAAAGGTTCTTTAGGAACGATGATACTAGCGATGACGTAGAAGATAAGTACAGTTCCGAAGCTGAACAATGCTGCGGCAACAGCAACAAGACGGATTACTGTAGCATCAATACCAGACCAACGAGCAAGACCTCCGCACAAACCACTTATCTTCTGATCACTTTGGGAACGATATAATTTTTTCATTTATTGTTTTCTTCCTCTCGTATGGGTGTGATTGTTATTGAATCCTGCAACCCGTTTGCTTATGTACTCATTCTAATGTCTTTTTGCATGCGAAAAAACGGCCTGGAGGCGGTTTTGTATACCAGACCTGAGTCGAGGTTCGTTCCCGCAGGAAGGCGGGGAAAGGGTTAGTAAATCGGTTATAGGCTACAAACCATGGACGAAGTTAGGTACAATAAAGAAAGGAATACTTCTGGCGGTGTCGAAATATGCTTATATATGACTACTACGGAATTGGGGGCTGAATATGAGTTTTTTTAACAAAGTAAAAGCAGGGGTAAGCGAGGCTGGGAATAAAGCAAAAACAGTGGTGGAGATTAACCGGTTGAAGCTGCAAAATAACGGTAAGCAAAATGATATTGACCAGCAGTATCAGGTCATGGGCAAACTGTTATTTGAAGCCGTAACTCAAGGTGCAGGACCACTGCCAAGTGAGCAAATCGAGACTAATATCAATCGTATTCTCGAATTGAAGGCGGAGATTGAGACGAACCTTCAGCAAATTGCTGAGTTGTCCGATGTAAAGCATTGTAAAGCATGTGGTGGGAATGTGGCGATCGAGGCACGCTTTTGTCCGGCCTGCGGATCCACTTTTGAAGTGGCAAAAGAACCTGTCAGTGATGTAACTCCATCGTCGATTTCTTTGGATAAGAAGGAATAGAGTTACTTCATACAAGAAACTTATGAACAAAGAGGCTGTCTTAAAAGTAGTGAATACTACTTATGAGGCAGCTTCTTTTTTAGTAAAAAGGCTATAAGCGGATTCTTGCTTTAGCCAATAGACTATGGGCTACGCACACAAAGTATTCTATGCCATTAGGATGGGCGGCGGAATATTCACTTTGTGAATTTCAGGGAGAAATTCCACAATTATTTTAGTGGAGCGTAATTAGATCATTAAGCGGGATTCGTATCTACAATCTTAATTTCACTTATTCACAATCTAGTGTCGTTTAAACCTTAGAAGCGTGGCGTTTCTTAAATTTATACACAACTAGCAACATAAGCGGCAGAACAAATGCACAGGTGAAATCCCAATCTACCCAGTAGGCGGGGATCTCCTTCACATAGAAAATGATGTCTTTGGCAATCAGCTGTGACATACCGAATAACAAAAATCCAGTGGGTATGATCAGAGGACGGTGGCTTTTGAGTTTAAATAATTGGGCTGTACCTAAGGTTAAAGCATAGTAATAAACTGCTGTTTTGAAGTACGTGCTGATAATCCATGCTGTAGCCATAAGCGCTTCAATACGTTGCAGAGAATTAGCAATATTAATTTTTTGAGCAAGAATATAAGCGGCATAAAATTGATGTTCAGAAGCGTAAACACCTAGAACGGTAAGGGAAAACAATAAGATGAGGTTAAGGCCCAGAGCTCCGATGATCAAGGCTATGAAAATATCCCGGCTTGTTTTGCTATTTTTCTGAGCATAAGGATATATCATTAGAAACACGCACAATTCGCCAAAAGGATAAAAAACACCATACATCAAAGTATGAAGCATGTCCGGTACTGGTGTGTTCAAGATGGGGTATAAACGTTCCATTTTGACATCGGGGGTCAGCAGGAGCAGCAGACCGATCAAAAAAACTGCAAATAAAGGGAAAAAAAGCTGAGCTGCCCGGCCCAATGTTTCTAGGCCAAGTCGTACCCCATATACCAGCAGGAAAATGGCCATGAAACGAATAACCCCACCGGGTGTTTTCTCGTAAATCTGTGTACACATGAAATCTTCAATTTCTCTTATGTAGGTGGAGGCAGCAATCAGGAAGAACCCTAAATAGAATAAGGCCACAGCAGTTCCGACCCATTTCCCTAAAATTTGTAGGCTAAGCTCGATAATATTCTTGTTGGGTTCAAGGTCTGCTAAGCAGAGTAACAGTTTTATGGTCACTAGACCCAAGGGAATACTAATCAAAGCAGCAATCCATGCATCTTGTTTCGCTCCTGATATCATTAAAGCCGGATACACAAGCGCCATATCCCCAATAAATGTGAATAGCCCGAGTATAATCATTTGATTGGTACTAATTCGATCTTTCTCCAAACTCATATACCCCCTCAAATTTATTGGACTAGTTTTAGTATGGTTGTAGTTACCAGAATTATGCCATCCCGATTTTTTAATCCGAAGGAATAATTATCATAATTAACATCAAACTATACTCATCTATCTATGGAGAAGTGGAGGCTGCATCATGAAAGATACGGAGATTGGTACATTATCAAGCCGGTTGGAAGTTAATATTGCTAATTTGTACCAATTGATGGGTGAAAGCTCTGATGTAGTGATAAAAGAGTTGCAGATAGAAGAGAACACTCATATTTCTTTGATTTACATAGACGGTCTTGTGGATACTCAGGTGCTGCATAATTCAATTTTGTATTCCTTGCAGGAACACATTCCTTACGAACAGCTGAGGGGGCTTTCTCCCGAGCAGAAGTTTGAGATGATTAAGAAACAGATATTAATAGCCGGCGATATAGCCGTCATTGACGATTACAGCCAATTTATTCATCATTTATTGTCCGGTAATATAATGCTGCTGCTTGACGGGTTATCCAGCGCTCTGCGGATCGGCTTACCAGGCTGGGAAGATCGTAATGTAGGGGAGCCTAGCTCACAGTCGGTTGTTCGGGGTCCAATGGAAGGATTCACTGAGAATTTACGGACGAATACGGCACTGGTTCGGCGAAAAATCAAAGATAGCCATTTATGGCTGGAAACCGTTCAGATCGGAAGGGTGACTCAAACCAGCGTATCCATTATGTATCTAAGTAACATCGCCAATAAGGAACTGGTGCAAGAGGTAAAGCGCCGTCTGAATAAAATAGATACAGACAGTATTCTCGAGAGTGGATATATTGAAGAGTTTATTCAAGAGACGGCAGTTACACCTTTTCCTACCGTATACAACAGTGATCGTCCGGATACGATTGCAGCGGGTATTTTGGAAGGAAAAGTGGCCATTCTTGTTGATGGAACTCCTTTTGTACTGCTGGTGCCCACATTTTTTGTGGCATTTTTTCAGTCAGCTGAGGATTATTACCAAAGGGCCGATATTGGAACATTGCTGAGATTAGTTCGTTTTATTTCATTTTTTATTACTTTGCTTGCCCCTTCATTGTATGTTGCGATTACTACCTATCACCAGGAGATGATACCGACCAATCTTGTAATCAGTTTAGCTGCCCAGCGGGAGAGTGTTCCTTTTCCTGCTTTTGTTGAGGCGCTGATCATGGAAATGACTTATGAGATTTTGCGGGAAGCCGGGGTGCGGATACCCAAAAATATTGGTCAGGCGATTTCCATTGTCGGAACGTTGGTGATTGGACAAGCCGCGGTAGCAGCGGGTTTTATTTCATCCGCAATGGTCATTATTGTATCGCTAACAGCTATTTCTAGTTTTGTTATTCCGGAGACAGGAATGTCTATTGCTGCGCGGATGATCCGTTTTGTGCTTATAGCTTTGGCCGGATTCATCGGATTATATGGAATTCTCTTCGGTATTTTCATCATCGTATTGCATTTGTCGAGTCTGCGTTCTTTCGGAATGCCTTATATGAGTCCGCTCGGACCGTATAATTCCAAAGATTTAAAAGACTCTATTTTTCGCTTTCCGTGGCCGTTTTTAAAGACAAGGCCTGCTGAGAATAAGACGCAGAACCTGTTTCGTCAAAGCACATCCAGTGATAAGGAACCAACCAAATGAATAAAAAATTAGCTAGAGGCGTTCTTCGATTAATGCTAGCTCTCCAATTTACGTTAGTGCTAAGCGGCTGTTGGGAAAGAAATGAGCTGAATGAGATAGCTTTTGTCTTGGGGATAGGGATTGACAAGGCAGAAAAAGGTTATACCGTTTCGATGCAGGTCGTTATTCCATCTGCGATTACCTCCCAAACGAATGGAGGAGGGGGAGGCAGTGGAGTCCCAGTGGTTGTATATAAATTTACTGTACCTACGTTTTATGATGCGCTGCGTAAGCTGAATCTGGATAGCTCTAGGTCAAGTTATCTCGGTCATATCCGGGTGTTGGTGATTGGGGAGGAGCTTGCCCGCACCGGAGTGGGTGAGATACTCGATGTATTTAAAAGAAGTCGGGAACCCCGGATGGATTTCTACGTTATGGTTGCCAGAGATACAACCGCCAGCAATGTCTTGAATGTCCTTACACCTATGGATAAATTACCAGCGAACAAATTATTTAGCTCCTTGGATAATTCTTATAAAGATTCAGCAAAAACAGTCGCTGTCACGCTGGATGATTTTATTGAGAATTTATTGTCTGAAGGCGAGAATCCTGTGCTAACCGGAGTGAAAATTATAGGCGATCCCAAAGATGGAGAGGACAAAAGCAATGTAGAGCGAACAATGCCTAAGGCAAGATTGGAATACCATACTGTAGCTGTGTTCAAAAAAGACAAGTTGATCGGTTGGCTAACCGAGGGAGAAACGATTGGTTACAATTATATCAACGATAAGGTAACCGCACATTCTGGCCCGATCGCAGGGGAAGACGGAAAGCCCATTGTAATCGAAGCGATCCAGGCTACAACTAAACGCAAAGTGAAAATCATTAATGGGGAGCCGCATATTTACCTTAGTGTTAAGACGCTTTGCAATATTGAAGAAGTGCAAAGTGTAGAAAATTTGGAATCGGAAAGGACTATAAAACGTTTGGAAAAGGAAACAGAGGAGCGGATTATAGAGCGGATGCAAAAAACTGTGGAGCATGTAAATGATCGTTTCAATGTTGATATTATGGGATTCGGACAATCGATCTACCATGCCAGCCCTAAAGCTTGGGCAAAGCTGCAGCAACAAAAGGGTGACGATTATCTTAAATCATTGCCCATCCATTACAAAGCCTCAGCAGTTATTAACCGCGTGGGTCTCACAGATAATTCTTTTCTTGAAAAAATCAAGGAGTGAAGTAAAATGCTAGTACTGTTATTCTTGGTGATTGCTGTAGGTTGTATGGCACTTGATTTGCCTAAATTAATGCGAAAGCGCCGAGTGCCTGATCTTAGCATATATTTTATTTTTTGGATTTTGGGTCTAGGTGCGACCTTCTGCTCGTTGTTAAAATTGAACATCCCCAGTCCGCTGTTTCTTATTATTTTTATCTATAAGCCAATAAATAATTTATTTGGATTATTGTTTCATTAACAAAAAAGCTGCAATTATCGCAGCTTTTTTTGTTGTATCATCTAGAAGTTATTTACTTAAATTTAAGAATATTTCATGGGATGAAAAATGAGAGGTTGACCATATTTGTCGGTGGGGCATATGATTTGGAATGAACAATTTTTAAGTAAGCTTACGGCTTTACTTGTCTAGAAGCTTGCTCCTTGTTGGATGTATTGTATACTAACAAATGGAAAGAAAACGGTTACAAGGGGGAAGAAATGAAACCAATATTCAAAATTATGATTGTTGATGACGAGATGCTAGTAAGACAAGGAATCAAACATCTTTTGGATTGGGAGAATGAAGGGTATCGAATTGTTGGTGAGGCTGCTAACGGGCTTGAAGCACTAAATATGATGGATGAGGTCAGTCCCCATATCATCATTACAGATATTGTTATGCCAATCATGGGCGGAGAGAAACTGGTTAAGATTGTTAAGGAGAAATACCCTCATATTGAAGTAATCGTCTTAAGTAGTTTCAGTGAATACGATTATGTCCGATCCACATTTCAAAGTGGGGTAGCGGACTACATTCTGAAGCCAAAGCTGGAAGCTGACTATTTGTTATCCATCCTAAATAAAACCACTGCTAAATTGGTAGGGATGGAGATGTCCGATCAAGGAACGGATCCTGGCGAAAAGCAAATTTTGCTAGTTATCGAGAAGCTTATGACCGGATATGAGTCTGGGCTTGAACCTGCTTTGCTTCATGCGAAGTTTCCACACCCACTATTCGCTTTCTTCGGAGCGGATATGAGACATATTAAAGATTCTGGGGATAGGTTAACTTTCACACAGAAAATAGAAAAAGGGCTTAGTACGCTCCCTTTGGGTGATACAGTGTTTATTCGGTTGAAGTTTGTCAATGATTCAGTTATTTATTTGCTTAATGCAAACCCGGAACAGTGGGACGAGCTTGTTATAGAGCTTCGATATCTGGTCTCGGAAATGGATCATTGGGCGAGAGAAACACATTTCGTTATCAGCCAAAGCTTTACGGATTTTAATAAGCTGGGAGAGATTTATCGAGACAATTATTTAAAGCTTACACGATACAGTTTCTACTTGCCGGATCGAAGCTTAATTGAAAACGATCATTTGCCCAGCCTTCCGAGAGCCTATCAGGAATATGATATGGGCGAATTAATGGAACAACTGAAACGTAAGCAATACCAGAAGGCATTTACTGGATTTCTGGAATATGTTCATCTCCGTTCGATGGATTATAGGACCGATATTTTCGAATTCAAATCGTTGTTGGGGAATTTCATATTTAACGTAGCGACCACACTTGGAAAAATGAAGTACGAGACTGGAGGCTTGGAGGCATCCAAATACGATTTCTTTCGAAAAATAGATGAAGCGATGTATGCCGGAGACGCAATTGCTGTTGCTGAAGCCTTTATTCGCGAAGCTGAACGTGCGATTGGTGAGACGAACCTAACGATCAATCCCAATATGACCCGATTGCTTGAATACATTCAGACTCATTACGCTGATCCCATCACGTTGACTGGGGTTGCACGGCAGTTTCATTTCAACGCTTCTTATTTATCGAGCCATTTCACTGCTCAGAATGGTGAAGGATTTAATGAATATTTGAACAAGGTCCGGTTGGAGAAAGCCATGGAGTTACTCGTGACGACGGAAAAAACAATTTCTGATATCAGCGCTAGTGTGGGGTATTCGGATCAGAGTTATTTTACTAAAGTGTTTAAGAAACAGGCAGGTATTTCTCCGAGCCAGTACCGAAGACGGGACGTAGAGCGACCATGATAGGAACTATCATTAACAAGATTAGAAAGCAGGGCCTATTTCTTAAGCTTTTTCTTGTGACCCTCATAAGCATTGTTGCTGTATCCCTGCTGACTTTGTCTATTACCATCCGTATGTCAGAAAATTTATTCTTAAAGACCTTCAGCATAACGAATGGCAAACTACTAAATCAGATGAAGACAAACTTGGAGTCCTACAACAACGTTGTAGCTACGGGTGCTACAATGACAGCTCAGAAAGGTGCCATCCGCAGCTATTTGTCTGGGGGAGAGACGGATTCATTGACACTCGCTATCAAAACCTACCAGATGACAGAAAGCATGCGGGCAGTCCGCTCCAACCTAAGTGCTTTTGATGTGGGGATTATGATTGTAGGTGCGAATGGCAGAAGTTACTCAACTGACCCTTGGTATTGGTCTGCTACTGCTGAAGAATTGAAGAACCACCCGATTACGAAAGCGACAGTGGCTCATCCGCAGCAAATTCTGTACCAGCTTTATCAAAAAGAGGATGGTCAAACCCATAAGAAAGAGATCTTGTTAGTGGCTTCTAAAGCTCTATTTGATCATTCGACCGGCAGTATCTATGGCACTATGTACATTGCAATTCGTGATAGCGATTTCAAGGCCTTCTATGCCAATTTTACGAGTGAAGGTAATGATGTTGTGTTGCTGAATGCAAAAGGGCAAATCGTATCCAGCAACAGGACAGAGCTGATTGGACTGAACGATCAACAGCTGCTTCAAGAAGTAGTTGATGAACAGAGCACAGGAGACAATGGAGAATCTGTCTATGTGATGGGGAATGAACGGGTAGTATTCTCGGAATACTTGCCTGAATTTGATGTTTATTTGGTGAATCTGATCGATAAAAAAGCTGTGACCGGGCAGATGGTTAATGCCAAAGCAGTGTCGTTGACGATCATGGCTATCGTAGCCATTTCGCTTATTATTGTATTTTTAATTACAAGGAAAATGACGAAGTCCCTGCGTGTACTCGTTGAACAGATGTCGAGTATTCCTAAGGGGGGATTCGATAACCACGTGGATGTCGCTACTAGTAGTTATGAAGTTAAGGAGCTAGGCAATGCCTTTAATTTTATGCTTGATTCCCTACATGATTATGTTGATCGGTTGATGGAGACCCAGAAGCAGCAGCGTAATGCGGAGCTGGCCGCCCTTCAAATGCAGATCAATCCCCATTTTTTATACAATACACTGGCTTCTATCAAATTTCTGGTGCAACAGGGCAACAAGGAAAAAGCAGCTGGCACGATAAATTCGCTAATCTCACTCCTGCAAAATACTGTCAGTGATGTTCAATCCACTATACCTGTTAGTCAGGAATTAGAATCGCTGAAGCATTATGTATATATCAATCATGTAAGGTACGGCGAGAAGATCCGCGTGAATTATTTTGTGGAGCCTGAAAGCTTGGATTATCATATGCCAAAGCTAATTCTGCAGCCTTTTATCGAAAATGCGTTCTTTCATGCATTCAATCTTAAAGATGAGGGAAGAATTCTAATCATGATCGCCGTTCAGGAAGATCAGCTTGTATGTGAAGTTGTAGATAATGGTGACGGGATGGACCTTGATCCTAATTTTCTGAAAGAAGAACAGTTGCCAGCCTCGAAGCACAAACGCCAATTGTTCTCCGGGATCGGTATACGGAATGTTGATGACAGAATCAAATTGCTGTACGGAGAGAGTTACGGTATTAACATTACAAGCAAACGAAATGAAGGTACGAAGATCATAATTACGCTTCCATTGTTAAAAGGCTAAAAAATTTACAAAAATCTAAAATTAGTACCAGCGTCGATCTCAGAGGGAAAATAGAATCCAATAATAACACCAAAGCTAACAAAGATACTGCCAAAGAAAGCGAATACAAAATGATAATATGGAATTGTAGCAGAGAAAACGCTTCCATCTTTATTATTTTACAGATTAACAAGGGGGTTACGAAGTGAAAAAATTATTATCCGTGATGCTGGCTAGTGTGGTTCTACTTTCGGCATGTTCCTCAGGTGGAACGAAAAACGAAACGGGCAACTCCGGAAGCGAAGGTAGCAGTAAGCCACAAGAAATCACAGTTTGGGCTTGGGACCCAGCGTTTAACATTGCAGCCATGAATGTTGCCAAAGAAGCTTATGCGAAAGTCAATCCAGACATAACGGTAAACGTCGTAGAGAACGCGCAGGCTGATATCGTGCAAAAGCTGAACACAGGGCTGAACTCTGGATCTACGAAGGGTCTTCCTAACATTGTATTGATCGAGGATTACCGTGCGCAAAGCTTTTTACAAGCGTATCCGGATTCCTTTTATGAATTGACTGATGTTGTAAAAGCCGCTGATTTTGCGGATTATAAGATTGGCCCGACCAGTGTTGACGGCAAGCAATACGGTGTTCCGTTTGATTCTGGTGTGACTGGAATGTATGTACGGACAGACTATCTTGAGCAAGCAGGCTACAGCCTGGATGCACTACAGGATATCGACTGGAAGCAATATATCGAGATCGGTAAAGCTGTAAAAGAAAAAACCGGCAAAAGCATGATCACACTGGATCCCAATGATCTTGGACTTATCCGGGTCATGATTCAATCGGCGGGTGCATGGTATACGGGTGAAGACGGTCAGACTCCGACCATTGCAGACAACGCTGCTTTGAAAGAGGCACTTGTATTGTACAAAGAAATGATGGATTCCGGCATCGTGAAAGTTAACTCAGACTGGAGCCAATTTGTAGGCGCATTTAATAGCGGTGAAGTGGCAACCGTGCCGACGGGTAACTGGATTACCCCTTCAATTAAAGCCGAAGCTTCCCAATCCGGTAAGTGGGCAGTAGCTCCACTTCCTAAGCTGGCAGCAACAGCAGGCTCCGTCCATGCATCTAACCTTGGGGGCAGCTCCTGGTATGTAATGAATGTAGATGGTAAAGAAGCCGCTGCGGAGTTCCTTGCAAAAACATTTGCTTCTGATGCTGATTTGTATCAGACGTTGAATACAAAAGTTGGTGTTATCGGCACTTTAAAAGCTGCGGCAAGCGGAGAAGCTTATTCAGCAGCGGATGAATTTTTCAAAGGTCAAAAGGTTGTATCAGATTTTGCGGCATGGACCGAGCAAATTCCTAACGTCAACTACGGCATGAACACTTACGCGATAGAGGACATTATGGTTGTAGCAGTGCAATCTTATCTTGGTGGAAAAGATGTAGATACTGTTCTGAAAGATGCCCAGAAGCAAGCAGATACCCAAGTTCGCTAATCACACTTAGGCTGTACAATCTAAGCCCTTGCTTCTACTTCTCCTGTAAATTGGATTTCTACAGAAGGATGGGTAGCAGGGGCTTTCATCTCTAATAAATCAGACAGAAGGGTGTGAAGTGGAGTGGAAAATGTAAAGCCAGGGCTAAGCTCTCAAAGACATAAAAGCTCTAAGGGTCAACGGCAGATCCATCTGACAGGTTGGTTATTCGTTATTGTGCCGGTAATTATGATCAGTATTTTCTATTTCTATCCAATGATTCAAGCCTTAATTCTATCCTTCAAGACAGGTAGAGGCAACAATCTTCATTTTACCGGCCTTGATAACTATATTCGGCTGTTTAGCGACACCACTTTCCTTACAGCCGTCAAAAACACTTTTATTTACTTGATTATTCAGGTCCCAGTTATGCTGGTGCTGGCGCTCTTTATCGCTGTGCTGCTAAATGACGAAAGACTGAAATTTAAAGGGTTTTTCAGAACGGCCATATTTCTGCCAACGGTAACTTCACTTGTAGCCTACTCTGTTGTTTTCAAGTACATGTTTGGAGCCGAAGGTATCGTCAATAAATTTCTGGTGAATCTGCATCTAATCAGCGAACCGATTCAATGGATTACTGACCCCTTCTGGGCCAAAGTCACTATCATTATCGCTATCACTTGGCGCTTTACTGGCTATAATATGATTTTCTATTTGTCCTCACTGCAAAATGTCGACAAATCAATATATGAGGCTGCTCATATAGATGGTGCGAGTGCATTTACACAATTTTTCAAAATTACAATTCCCCTATTGAAGCCGATTATCTTGTTCACGACGATCACATCGACCATTGGTACCCTTCAGTTGTTTGACGAGGTGGTTAACATCACGAAAGGTGGACCCGGCAATGCAACCATGTCGATTTCCCAATATATTTATAACCTTTCCTTTGAATACACACCTAACTTTGGATATGCTGCAACTGTCTCCTATTCGATTGTTGTAATGGTGCTCATTCTGACGCTTATTCAGAACAAAGTAGGAGGGGATAAGAGATAATGAAAACCAAACGCATGTTTACTTACGTATTTCTAATCATCGCTGCGCTGATCTCTATCTTTCCATTTATCTGGATGGTTATAAGCGCCACGAACCAGTCGGTTGATGTAACCAAAGGAACATTGTTGCCGGGTGCACATTTAGTGAAAAATATAAACAATCTATTTAGTTCAGTGGATATGTGGCAGGCTCTCTGGAACTCTGCAAAAATCTCTGTGGTGACTACTGTGCTTTCACTGCTAGTCGCATCGGCGGCTGGATATGGTTTTGAAATGTACCGCAGCCGGAGTAAAGATATCGTATTCAATATTTTACTTGCTTCAATGATGATTCCATTTGCGGCGATCATGGTACCTCTATTTCAAATGTTCGCAAAAGTATCTAGTGTAGTGCCTTTTCTGGGCATCGATACAGCATCGGCGGTCATTCTTCCGACATTTACAACAGCATTTCTAATTTTCTTCTTTCGTCAAAGTACAAAAATGTTTCCTAAGGATATGATGGAGGCTGGGCGCATCGATGGTCTTTCGGAATTTGGTCTGTTCTTCCGCATTTATATGCCAACGATGAAATCAACTTATGCCGCCGCTGCGATTATCACATTTTTAAACAGCTGGAACAATTATCTGTGGCCTTTGATCGTACTGCAATCACCAGAAAATATGACTGTGCCCCTTCTTATCTCGAATCTAGGCTCAGGTTATGCCCCTGACTATGGTCTGATCATGTCTGCGATTGTCATTACAACCTTGCCGACAGCACTAGTGTTCTTCATGATGCAAAAGCAATTTGTAGCTGGGATGACGGGTTCGGTTAAATAAGTTAGCGATCATGTTATGAATAGAGGAGGAAATATAGATGAAGCAGCAGGTTGAACGAAACCTCACTCCAAGTCTGGAATGGTTATCAGACCCTTCCATTTATGCAATAGGCAGAGTGCACGCGCATTCTGACCATCGATATTACCAAACGAAAAATGAAGCCGAAGCGCTTGGAGAAATGCCCTGGCGCCACAGCCTGAACGGCAGCTGGAAATTTAGCTATGCCCAAAATGCCATGGAACGACAGGTTCATTTTTATAAGGAGAACGTGTCTTGCAGAGGCTGGAAGGATATTAAAGTTCCCGGTCATATCCAACTTCAGGGTTATGGGCAGCCTCAGTACGTGAATACGATGTACCCATGGGACGGTCATGAGCATCTTAGACCTCCGATGATCTCTGAGGACCACAATCCTGTAGGCAGCTATGTCAAATATTTTGAAGTTCCTGCGGGCTGGGAGCAACGTCCGGTGTATATTTCTTTTCAAGGAGTTGAATCGGCTTTTTATATATGGCTAAACGGGGAATTTGTTGGCTATAGCGAAGATAGCTTTACACCGAGTGAATTTGATTTAACATCGTACTTGACGGAAGGTGAAAATAAGCTGGCGGTCGAAGTCTATCAGCGCAGCACGGGGAGTTGGTTGGAGGATCAGGACTTCTGGCGCTTTTCGGGAATCTTTCGTGAGGTGTATCTATACACCGTGCCGGATGTTCATGTGCGGGATCTCCACGTTCAAACCGATTTGGATGAAAAGTTTGAGCAAGGAACGCTGACGGCTGTCATGCAATTGATAGGTGAGTCTGCCTCAAAAGTGCTCCTTGAGCTTAAGGATAGAGCAGGTAATCTTGTGGCTAGTACTGAAAGTGAAGTTTCAGGAGATTCCCTTTCGCTTACGCTTGCGGCAACAAAGGTGCAGCTGTGGAGCGCAGAAGCTCCTAATCTGTATACCCTTTACGTCTCTGTTTACAACGCATCCGGGGATCTTGTAGAAGTGGTGCCGCAAAAAATTGGTTTTCGGAAATTCGAAATGATAGATAAGATTATGCACTTAAACGGCAAACGTATTGTATTTAAAGGCGTCAACCGACATGAGTTTAATCCGCGCTTTGGACGCAGCATTACAAAAGAAGATATGCTATGGGACATAAAAACCTTAAAGCAGGCAAACATCAACGCTGTGCGGACCTCGCACTATCCGAATATGACGCTCTGGTATGAGTTGTGTGATGAATACGGAGTCTATGTCATTGACGAGATGAATTTAGAGTCGCATGGATCATGGCAGAAAATGGGGGCAGTTGAGCCGTCTTGGAACATCCCCGGCAATAAGCCTGAATGGCAGGATATCGTAATGGATCGTGCGATTTCCATGGTAGAGAGAGACAAAAACCATCCCTCCATTCTAATTTGGTCCTGTGGGAACGAATCTTTTGCAGGAGAAGTAATTTTGAACGTAGCCAATTATTTTCGAGAGAAGGATCCTACTCGTTTGGTTCATTATGAAGGGGTGTTCCATAACCGTGAATATGATGATTCGAGCGATATGGAAAGCCGCATGTATGCGAAAGCGGCAGATATTGAAAGGTATTTAACAGAAGATCCGTTAAAGCCATATATTAGCTGTGAATACATGCATGCGATGGGTAATTCCGTCGGGGGACTGCATAAATACACAGAGCTAGAACAGAAGTATCCAATGTATCAGGGTGGATTTATCTGGGATTATATGGATCAGGTGATTATAAAAAATGATCGATACGGTAAGCCCTTCATGGCTTATGGAGGAGACTTTGATGACCGTTCAACCGATTACAACTTCTCCGGTAACGGAATTGTGTATGCGGATCGGAGATGGTCGCCAAAAATGCAGGAAGTGAAATTTCTGTATCAGAACGTCAAGCTGCTCCCGGACAGTCAGGGTTTTACAATCAGAAATGAAAACTTATTTGTGGGCTTGGATGCTTATGAATTACAATACGCTCTGAACTATGAGGGTAGGGTCATCCAGCGTGGAACTGTATTCGCTCAGGTTAATCCAGGCGAGGAAAAATATGTAGAAGTTGATCTACCCGATATCAAGAATCAGTCTGGCGAGTATAGCTTGGATGTTTCACTTGTCCTGAAGGAAGATTCATTATGGGCGAATAGCGGTTATGAAATCGCTTTTGGCCAGCATGTTTTTCAAGTGGCCAATACGTCAGCCGAGGAGTCTTTAACAGTTGCTAAAATAACATCTGTCGTGAATGATTTTCGCGTGGTTGAAGGAGATGTGAATATTGGTGTACATGGTCGTGACTTCTCCGTAATGTTCTCAAAGCAGGCGGGTACATTAATTTCTGTTAAATATTCAGGACAGGAAATGATCTCTTCACCGCCGGCACCACTCTTCTGGAGAGCAATGACAGACAATGATAAGGGGGCAGGAATGCATTTCGACTCTTCCCCTTGGTATGCAGCAAGCTTGACCCGTAGAGCGTTAAGCTTCGAGCTCGTGGAGGAGAAAGATCGTGCGACCGTGACTTACGTGTATAAGCTTAGTGTATCAGAGGAGGTACGTGTACGTGTAACTTACACAGTGTTCTCCGATGGAAGCATACAGGTGAAATCAAGCTACCATGGAGCAGCGGGTTTACCAAAGCTTCCACTCTTCGCTTTAAGCTTTAAGGTGCCAGCGGATTATCACCAGCTGAATTGGTATGCAAATGGGCCGGAAGAAAATTATATCGACCGTGCGTGTGGAGCAAGATTGTGTCGCTTCCAGAATCAAGCGGTGGATAATGTGTCGTCCTATTTGGTGCCGCAGGAATCGGGCAACCGCACAGGTGTGCGCGAAGTATCCATTAAGAACGATTATGGTCAAGGCATTATAATATCGGCACCAGCTACAGCCCCTGTTGAAGCCAATATCTCGCCTTACTCGGCAATGGAGCTGGAGAATGCGACACATCATTATGAGCTGCCGAACGTTCACTATACCGTTGTTACCATTGCTGGACGTCAAATGGGCGTAGGCGGGGATGACAGCTGGGGAGCTCCAGTTCTTGATGAATATCAAATCAATCCATCCTTAGATATGGATTTTGAATTTACAATTCGCAGAGCATGATGATAAAAATTCAACAGGCTCGGTTCAACGTTAAATTTGAACCGAGCTTTTTTTATGCTCGTTATAATCCCGTATAATTTGAGCTCAGTAAAACCTTATAAAGTCCTTAGATTTGCTATATATGATCAACGTATAGCAAATGAGAGGATGATATAGGATGGGAGAGTATATTTTACAAACTAATAATTTATGCAAGAATTTTAGAGGGCAGTGTGCGGTTAGCGATATCAGCATAACCGTAAAAACTAATTCGATTTATGGACTGTTAGGCCCAAACGGCGCAGGTAAATCGACGACTCTAAAAATGATAACAGGGATTCTTCGAGCGACGTCAGGACAAATTTTATTTGACGGTCATCCATGGACACGTAAGGATTTACTACACATTGGAGCGCTGATTGAGTCCCCGCCACTTTACGGGAATTTGACTGCTGCCCAAAATTTGAAGGTACATACGACAATATTAAACTTACCGGATTCTCGGATTCGGGAAGTTCTTGAAATTGTTGATTTAACAACAACAGGCAAAAAAAGAGCGGGACAATTCTCTATGGGCATGAAGCAACGTCTCGGGATTGCGATCGCCTTGTTAAATCAACCTAGACTCTTGATTCTGGATGAACCGACAAATGGGCTTGATCCGATTGGGATTCAGGAATTACGTGAGCTTATACGCTCATTTCCTGCACAAGGGATTACCGTCATCTTATCGAGTCATATTCTTCATGAGGTGGAGCAAATTGCCGATCATATTGGGATCATTAGTAATGGTGTTCTAGGGTATCAGAATGCAATATATCCTGGTGATGATTTGGAGGAATTGTTCATGGAAGTCGTGACTCGGAACAGACAGGAGGTAACAAGATGATCTACTATCTTTTATCCGAAAATCTTAAATTCAAACGAACATTTTCGAGAAAATTGATTGTCGTGGTGCCACTGTTTTTTCTTCTATTTTCATTTTTCACACAACAGAACCTGCAAACGGAAGACCACTATTTTATGGAAATGGTATTTAATTGGTGGCCGCTGTTATTCATGACCATAGGATCTGCTTTGTTGTCTACACTATCGAATAACAAGGATCGTAAGGCTGGAGGGTACCGTAGCTTAAGCAGTCACGGAATTAGTATCGCTAAACTTTGGCTCAGTAAAATAATTGTGGTGTCATATTATTTGCTGCTGTCTTCGCTGCTCCTTATTGCAGTAATGTACCTATCTGGTCTTTTGTTTCCTTTGGGTGCAGCACCCTTATCTGAAATTACAACAGCCGCTATTGTTGTTTGGTTGACCTCTTTGGGGATGATTCCAATCTATCTATTCTTAGCCGAACAATTTGGGGCGGTAGTATCTATTCTTGCAGGTCTGTTTGGGATGATTGTGAGTGTACTAGCAGCGGATCAACCTTCATGGATTTATGTTCCGTGGAGTTGGGCTTTAAGGTTAATGTGTCCCATTGTTGGTGTGCGTCCCAATGGTGTGGCTCTTTCAGCACAGGATGCTCTAAGAGACTCTTCGGTTATTTTACCTGGAATTGTGGTGTCGCTTGTATTCTTTTTGGTAACCCTCACCTTAACTAGCTGCTGGTTTAGTAGAAGAGAGGTGCGATAGAGATGGTGATACTCCGACTATTACAAGCTGAATGGTTGATGACTAAGCACACTGCAATTCGTTGGTTGATATTCCTTGTTCCTGTTCTATATCCGATGATGGTACTTTGGTATTTTTCACAGCGTGCGGATCAGCTTCACATCTATGATGGTTATTTTTCATTACTAGCCTTTGGGTTGCCTGTTGGGATAGGATTATTCTCTGCTTTAATGAGTGGTTTAGAGGAGGGGGCAGGGGGATTCTATAATCTATTAAGTGCTCTTTCACGTCCGAAGTGTTATATAAGAAAACTAGGGTTCATAATCTTGGCGATGATATGGATCGTATTCGGTTCAACATCAATTCTAATACTGGGCATGAAAAAAATTTTGCATATAGAGCGGATACAATATCTAATATTCTGGCAAGGAGCTTGTTGGGTAGTAGGCACTGCTCTAATCTTAATGATCTTTCATCTCATCTTAAGTTATGCTGGAGGCATGGGACTTTCTCTAACGGTGGGTAGTGCAGGTACGCTAATTGCAGCCATCGTAGGTGGAACAATTGTAGGAGATAAAGTGTG
Organism: Paenibacillus sp. FSL P2-0121; assembly: GCF_037975345.1. Lineage (NCBI taxonomy): Bacteria > Bacillati > Bacillota > Bacilli > Caryophanales > Paenibacillaceae > Paenibacillus > Paenibacillus sp. FSL P2-0121. Next base: position 1,623,536 of record NZ_CP150245.1, read on the forward strand.
GTTATACATACCGTGGGCCTGGTCGATGCGGATGATTCAACTTCCCTTATTTTATGCACAACCCAACGGGCTCATTGAAACGGAAGTATTGAAGCTGCAACTTATTCATTCCGTACCTGCTATACTTATTAGTACAATGGTAATGGCAGTGTTAGGCTTGATATGGTTTTATTACTTTCAGGGTAGGAAATCATATGAATAAATAGGAGTGAGGTCACTGGCTAATATTTTAATAATAGATGATGAACCTGATATTTTGGCGTTAGTAAATAATATTCTCAGCAAAGATCACCATAGGGTTACGGTAAAAACAAGTGCACGACATATGCCTTTGAACGAGTACTCGACATTTGATTTAATTCTGTTGGACGTGATGATGCCAGATATCGATGGTTTTGAGCTCTGTACTCAAATCAGGGATATCGTAGACTGTCCGATTCTGTTTCTTACAGCTAAATCAATGGAAACGGATATTATGTTTGGACTTAGTGTAGGTGCAGATGACTATATCGTGAAGCCTTTTCGCGCAGGCGAGTTGAAGGCTCGGGTGAACGCTCATTTGCGGCGTGAAAATCGAGGGAAAAATCATATGTTAAGCGCATCTGGAGTGAAATTCAATCTCTCGGCAAAGGAGATTTTTGTTGATAAAGAGAAAATAAATCTCACTAAAAGTGAATATCAGATATGTGAATTTCTTGCTAGAAATAAAGGTCAGGTTTTTTCCAAAGAACAAATTTATGAATCGGTTTATGGCTATGACAGAGAAAGCGATAGCTCAACTATTACAGAACATGTGAAAAATATCCGCAATAAGCTGAGTGCGAGGGAGGTTTCACCGATTGAAACCGTTTGGGGGATAGGTTACAAATGGGTGTGAAACGAATACGGCTCCGTACAGTCTTCATTCAATATTTATTATCATTAGGTGCGTGTACTCTATTATTGGCATTTCTGTGTTTAGGGGTATTTACTCTCTTAATGCAGTATGGAATGATTGTTCCAGCAAACCATACCGAGCAATCCATTGCAAAGTCTTGGGATGTTTTGCAGCGTGCGCCACAAATTACGGAAGAAATGATCCCTTGGGGAGCGGAATATGCGGTATTGGATCAGCAAAAGAACTATATTTCAGGAAATATTCCTAAAGAACGTGCTCTAGATATATTGCAGAAGAATCTAAGCAGTTGCAATCTCATGGGTACAAACTGCAGCGATGTGATTGAGCGGGAGCATGAGGTTATCGTACTGCAATATGCGATCGTACCGCAGTTCACCTCGAATTTTCTGCATAACACGCTGCCTAATCCGCAATTAACGCTATTGCTGTTTTTTGTAGTTCTGATGTTACTGGAAGTTATTCTGATTTCTGGATTTTTCGCTCGAAGACTGAGTCAAAAAATGGCTTCCTTGCAGGAAGCTGCACATCACATTGAAGCTAAGAATTTGGATTTTACTGTCGTGTATTCTGGGGTCAGTGAAATTGATGAGGTGCTATCATCCCTGGAACAGCTGAGAGAGGAATTGAAAAAGTCGCTAGAACAGCAATGGAATCTGGAACAAATGAAAAAAGAGCAGATTTCTGCGCTTGCCCACGACATTAAGACTCCTCTTACGATTATTCAAGGAAATGCAGATTTGCTGATAGACTCAGATTTAGCAGAGAATCAGCAAGAATATATAGGGTATATTTCCAAAAATGCAGATCAAATCGAACAATACATGGCAACACTCATTGAGATTTCTAATACAAGAAAACAAATTTCTCCCCGCTCTAAATGGGTTGCAACGGATGCCTTTATCCAGCAAATTCGTATGCAGTTAGATGCGTTGGTTGTCCCTAAGCGTCTTCAGATAGAATTTCACCAGGACAATAATCTGCCCCCTGAGGTGTTGATTGACGATGAGCTACTTCATCGGGCTATGATGAATGTACTCGCTAATGCGGTAGAGTATTCCCCCTATGAGAGTGTGATTTATTTGCAGGTTGAGGCAAAACAAGATCGGTGGAGTATAACGGTAACAGACAGTGGATCAGGATTTACAAGTGAGGGACTCCAATCAGCAGTTAAGCAGTTTTATCAAGGGGACAGTAGCCGTACCTCCAAAAGTCACTATGGATTGGGACTTTACATTGCCGACACCATTGTCAGGCAGCATCAGGGTAGTCTGCATATTAGCAATTCTCCCCTGACGAGTGGAGGTCAAGTTCGAATCGACGTCCCAGTTCGTGGAGTTAGGTAGAGGTTTATTACACCTCTTAGAATAACATTGGATAAAACTTCTGGTTTATCTGATGAAATTCTAAGGGGTGTATTTTTTATGACGATCAAAACCAAATTCTCAATTGTTGGAAAAGTAGATTAAAATATTGATTGCTATATACAATTAAATACAATAAAGTTGTCATATAGAGGATAATTTTGTCGATTTTTCTGCAAAAATGTTCCAATCCACATTGTATCAGGTGACATTAGGGTCTATGAGGTTCAAATCCTCTTCCTGAAAAAGACATAAGAAAGTGGTGCGCATAATGAGTAGCAACAGATTTGAAAACAAAGTAGTTATTATTACGGGTGCTGGTACCGGAATCGGAAAAGCTACAGCATTGAGAGTAGCAAGAGAGGGTGGTACTGTAGTAGTTGCCAATCGATCAGATGCTGGCGCTAACACAGTCGAAGAAATCAAAGCTTTAGGTGGAGAAGCGCTGTTTGTGCGGTCAGACGTTTCAGTTGAAGCAGACTGCAAAAATATCGTAGATCAAACCTTAGCAGCTTATGGAAAGATTGATTGCCTTTATAATAACTCAGCAATTACAGGAGATAATGCGGATGTTACAGAATATGATCCGATATTGTTTCAAAAGGTGATTCAGACAAATCTTAATGGCCAATTCTACATGTTGCATTATGCATTACCACATATGAAATCCGGTGCTTCCGTTCTAAACTGTTCCTCCTTGCATGGTATTTTTATTGGGATGGCAAATGATGCAGCTTATTCAGCAAGTAAACACGCCATTGTGGGCATGACTAAATCGGTTGCTAAAGAAGTGGGTCACCGTAATATCAGAGTAAATGCTATTTGCCCTGGTCCTATTCCTACACCAACCATGAACAGATACGAAAAGCTGTTGTCTGATGATGTAGAGATGCTTCAATCTCTTATCGCTTCTGGAACGGCTTTGGGCAGATATGGTACGCCTGAGGAAGTAGCTGCTTTTGCATGTTTCCTTCTAAGTGATGAGGCTTCATTTATTACAGGTACAGCACATGTGATTGACGGGGGCTACTCCGCAACTAAGTAATTAGACGGATTAATTTACTTATATAAGCATTTAGTATTGAAGGCTTTGCGGCGTATTCCTGTTCGAAAATCCTATAGGATGAATGGACTGGAGTTGGAAGGCGCACGCAGAGCCTTTTTTAGTTGTTTCTAAACGATAACGGAATTACACAAGTGTGAATGAAATTAAGGCAAATATAACCATGGATATGTTGGAATTTGTAGAAATTTGTATTTTAATATAAATAAAAAAAGAAATTTGTCGATAATAATATAGGTAATAGGTATGAGTTAAAATATATTAGAAAGGATGTTGCAATAAAACGATACAGGAAATAGATGTCATTAACTATTGATTGTAACGATATGGCATCATTTAAACAAGGCAGTTTGTTCCAAACCCAGTTGCCAAAAGTAGAAGTTACTGAAAAGCCTGGGCAGAAATTTTTTGTCTGTTGGAGTTACATACATTACTTTCTATTATTAAAAAATAACTATTAAAACTTGGAGGAATACAATTATGTCATACACAATTAAATACAACAAAAGTGAAAACCACATCGATGTAGTATCTATCGATTTTTCTGCTGAGGATGTTCCAGGATACTTGAAAGATTTTGAGAATATCATGAAGCTTGTTAGTCCTAAATTTACAGGTACAACTGATGTAACTGAATCTGCAAGTGTACTTTCCCCTGAAGTTGCAGCAATGTTGGCTCCAACAGGTGAGATGGCGAAAGCAGCTGGCCAAGCAGGATGGGCTTATGTAACTAAAAACCCAATTTGGAAAATGCAATTGAAACGTATTTTTGGCAGAGATTTTGCTGATGCTTACGATACCTATGAAGAAGCTAGAACAGTACTGAAAAAATTGCAATAATCTAATAAATAGAGTTAGCAAAAAGTGCGGAGAGCTTTCTCCGCACTTTTTGTTTTATCTATATTTAAAATTGAAAATCTTCATCCTTCAGTGGCTCCACATTAAGCGCCCGGACATATCCGTTGCCTTTCTTCGAGAAGAAGTCATGCTGCTTGGTGTGGGTGCTGATCCCGTTCTGAACAATCGGGTTGATCTCTTCCTCGTCGAATAGCGGATCATGGCCCAGATTCATCATCGCTTTATTGGCATTGTATCTTAGGAAAGTCTTAACCTCGTCCACCAATCCGATAGGGGCATAGATCTGCTCGGTATAACGCTCTTCATTCTCATGCAGCAGTCGAAGCAATTCTACCAGCGTATGGTGAAGTTCGCGTTGCTCGTCTTCTGGGAGCCCGTCAAAGATCTCCTGTGCCAGCACGCCGACATATACCCCATGGATGCTCTCATCCCGTAGAATAAGGTCGATGATCTCACCGCTGCAAGTCATTTTGCCCTGCCCAGCCAGATATAGGGGATAGAAGAAACCACTGTAGAACAAGTAGCTCTCGAGCAGCACGGAGGCTGCCATGGCGAGGTACAGGTCTTTTGGTGAGTCTATGTTTTTGTAATATTGTGAGATGGTCTCCGCTTTGAACTGGAGGAAGGGGTTCTCTTCTACCCAGCGGAATACACTGTCGATCTCCTCTGTAGAGGACAAAGTGGTGAAAATACTGCTGTACGATTTGGCGTGAATTTGTTCCATCATACCCATGAAGCCCAGTACGGCTTTACGTTGAAGGCCTTCGACATGCTCCATAATCTGTGGCATTCCGACTCCGCCTTGAATCGTATCCAGCAGTGTCAGACCGCCCAGCACCTTCATATAGGAGTCCTTTTCTTGCTCACTGAGCGTGAGCCAGGACATTTTATCATCGGATAATGGAATTTCATCGTCCGTCCAGAATTGCATAATGTTCTGATTCCAGAACATCAATGAGAAATCGTCGTCGGGACGGTTCCAGTTAACGGCTTGGATAGCGGTCATAATATTGCAATCTCCTTTTCTGCGGCTATAGCCTTCCTTTTAGATCGAGCAGGTGAGGCATTCCTCGACGGACAGCTTTTTGGTCCGTGTGTAATACAGCGACTTCAAGCCTTTATGCGCCGCATACAGGTAGGAGCGGGCCAGTTCTCTGGTGGAAACATCACTGTTAACATGCAGAACGGTCGAGATACCCTGGTCGATATGGGGCTGAATTTCCGCGATCAGATCGATTACCTTGAACTGGTCCATCTGGTAAGCCGATTTATAGAAAAACACATTGTCCGGCCGCAGGTACGGCATCGGATAATAAGTAGTTGAATTAGCATAAGTCCGAGTCTCAATCTGCTCAACAATCGGCATAACGCTTGAAGTGGCGTTTTGGATATAGGAAATGCTGGCCGTTGGCGCAATCGCCAAACGGTAAGCATGGTATAGGCCATTTGCTTTTACCGCATCCCGCAATTGTTCCCAGTCTGCTGGGGATGGGATATAAATATCTCCGAATAACTCTTGTACCCTTGGGGTAACCGGGCGGTAATCAGTAGTCAGGTAACGCTCGAAATAAGCTCCCGTAGCATAATCAGAAGCCTCAAATCCATGGAAAGATCGGCCCGTTGCGGCAGCGATTTCCATGCTTTTCTCTAGCGAGTGGAAATTCATAGTCATAAAGAAGGTCCGGGCAAAATCGCGGGCCTGCTCGCTTTCATAAGCAATGTTGTTCTTAGCCAGATAGCCGTGCAGATTCATGACGCCAAGACCGACAGAGTGCATTTCCTTGTTTGCTTTGGCTACGCCTGGGGCATTGGAAATACTGGTCATATCGCTAACAGCGGTCAGGGCGATCATGCCCTCATGTACGGATTCACGGATTTTGCCATGTTCCATCACGTTAACAATGTTCAAGGAAGCCAGATTGCAGCTTACATCGCGGCGGATTGTACTCTCCTGTCCGTAGTCGGCAATCTCTGAGGTCTCCTGCAGCTGAAAGATTTCAGTACAAAGGTTGGACATTTTGATCTGACCGACGTTTTTCAGGGCATGGGCCGCATTGGCATTGCTCTTGTTCATGATATATGGATAGCCAGATTCCAGCTGGATCATGGCAATTTTGGTCAGCATATCCCGTGCGCTCATAGCTTTCTTCTTTTTGACACGTGGATCGGCCAGCAGCTTATCATACATGTCATCCAGATCCATATCGTCGAGATGCGTGCCGTAGGCTTTGTACACACTGTAAGGAGCAAATACATGCAGCGCTTCATTGTCCTTCGCCAGCTTATAGAAGCGGTTTGGAATAATCAGGCCGATGGACAGGGTTTTGAGTCTTGTTTTTTCGTCGGCGTTGATCTTCTTGCTGTCGAGGAATTCCAGAACGTCCCAGCCAAAAATGTTGTAATAGGCTGCTCCTGATCCTTTACGTTGACCCATCTGATCTGCATAGGAGAAGCCGTCTTCCATCAGCTTGAGTACAGGTATAATTCCCTTCGCAGCATCCTCAACACCCTTGATAGTTTCACCACGGGAGCGTAGCTTGGATAGGTTAACGGCCACACCGCCACCGATCTTCGACAACTGCATGCAGGTATTCAGCACATAGTTGATGGAATTGAGCGAGTCGTCCATTTCGATTAGGAAGCAGGAGACGAGCTCACCACGCCGGCTCTTACCGGCATTTAAGAAGGTTGGTGTCGCAGGTTGCAGGCGCTGTTCCATCATCGAACGGGCAAGTACCCCCGCAGTATCGGCGTTGCCGCGTCCCAGGTGAAGGGCGACTGCCGCCACACGGTCCGGGTAATGCTCCAGATATTGTTTGCGGTCATTGGTTTTTACAGCGTAATCCGTGTAGAATTTCGAAGCTGCCATATAAGATGGAAAACTGAAGTTGTAGGCATGGGTAATCTGGTAGACTTCTTCAATTTCCGCCGTGCTGTACTGTTCGTAAAAATTCTCGTAGAAATCCTGTTCAATCATATAATCAACCTTGGCTTTTGTATTCGCAAAAACCAGACTCCGCCGCTCTACATCCCGCATAAATTCGGCTACTGCCTCAAGATCTTTGTCTAGCTGAAAGAAGCCACTTTCGTCTCTCTTCATCAACATGTTGTTTAATTCAATATGCCGCAACCCGGCTCACCTCCTGTTTAATCCGTTCTACATCGCCAAATGTACCTGATAACTCAAATTTACCGATAACGGGCACGTTATACCGATCTGCAATCAAGTCCGCGCTGTGCGCGAACAGCTCGCCCCAGTTCTTATTGCCGCTGGCGGCGATGCCTTTCAGATTGGCATTATTGTTCTTCAAGAAAGTAGACACCTTTTCTGGAATCTGTCCAAAGCCGGTGGTATATGTAATAAGCACATAGGGCTCATCAATCGTCATATGCTCCTCAATCTGCACAGCCGGCAACTTAAGTTTGCTGATGAAGCGTCTGACATTTCCTGTTTTTGAATCATACGCGACTAGCATGGTGTCTGTCCCCCTGTAAATATTAAAAACTATTGAAAATAGTATGAAAACTGAATGGATAAGCTATAAATTCTGAAAAATCGTATCTATACTATATTTAGTGTGCGTTGTTTATTTTAATTACTATATGTTGAAAAGTCAATATGGGAACAGCAGTCTTAATAGCTGAGAAAGTGTCTCGTAAGCGGTTTTTTGGTAGACTTTTAGGGCAGAAAGACCGGAGTATTAGCATTTTGCTAGTTTAAAAATAAAAATAAAAAAATTGCAGGAATAAGGGTGATACTTAGGGATGCTGCTGAGGGTGATAGCAAGCCAATAAATCTGCAAGGAACAGAGCCTGCTCCTTGCAGATTTATTGGCTTTATTTTTGCGAAGTGGGATTATTCTTAATAATCTCTTGATCTCAAGAACGGTTGTTCACTCCGAGGCTTCGGTCAGATGGTGAATCTGCTTTAAGTTGCTGCATGTATTCCCTGGGGGAAATTCCGGTTACCTTTTTGAAAACTTTACTGAAATAGAAGGCACTCTCATATCCCAGCTTCTGTGAGATTTCGTAGATGCGACCTTCCCCACGTGCCATCATTTCTTTGGCTGTCGTGATTTTGATCTCCGTGATATATTCCACATAGTTGACCTTGGCAACCTTGGAGAAAAGGTGGCTTAGATAGTTGGGACTGAAATTGAAGACATCAGCCACTTGATTGAGCGAGAGCTTAGTTCCGAGATTTCGTTTAATATACTCTTGGACATTTTTGACGAGCTGCTCCTTGTAGCTTTGTCTGCGGGTAGAGAGGATGTCTGAGCAACCGTCCCGGAACTGGATCAGCCAGCCAGCGATCTCTTCAATCGTATGCATCTGGTAGATAGCCCGGTAGCCCTCCGGTTCATTTTCGAAAATTTGTTCCACAATGTTCTCACCGTCTGCGAGCAGTGAAGTGGCCATGTACAGAATGTTGCAGGCGGCATCAGTGGCGGGAACCAGCAGGTCGGCCCGGCCGTCGAAGATTTCGATCATTTTGGAGATAATGGCGTATAAAGCTTGGGTATCCATTTCTTCAAAAGCACGGCGGATCTCTGTACGCAATTCGGAGAAATCAAACAACAGATGATCCTGCTCCAGCGACTCTCCTTCGGCAAAAAACACAAACGACTGTGCTTTAACCGCAGCAGGAAGCGCTTTTCGCGCAGCGAGGTAGCTTTCCCGCAGCAAATAAGGATCCTCGACCGCAAAGCCGATCGCGCCGATGATCCTTACATTGAAGTAGTTATGGAGTATGGAGGCCATATGGGTCAATAGCATTTCAATCTCAGGCATCCATTGCCGTGAATCCGTCCCGTTGACGGGCAGGGTTACAGCAAAATTGCGCAAGTCCAGACTGCTCACATAACAAGGTCTTATGGAAGTAAGCGTATCTTTGGCCATTTGGACGGTACTTGAACACAGAGCAACCATTTTATCGCCGCGGGGCGGGACACTGTCTGGCCCCAAAATACGGCAAGTGCAGACTAGATAAGCAGGTTCCTTGAGCTCAAGGTTTAAATCATCTCTCTGCAAAAGGTACTGGTTTTTATTTGCGAATAAGTTATTGAACAGGCGGATGAAAAATTTATCGCGTTGAGCTTGTAGATTGCCTCTATGAGCAAGCATGGGATAGCTGTCTAGGGTTTGAAAAGCCTCCAACTGGGAAATTGCTTTCCGAATGGAGGCATCAAGTGCCTCTGGTGTCAGTTCTAGCTTCACTAGATAATCTGTGGCTTGCACTTCAATCGCTCCACGCGCGTATTCGAATTCCTCGTAGCTTGTTAAGATGATGAACAGCGGAAGCCGGCCGTGTTTTTTGCGTACCGCATTGGCAACTTCTAAGCCGCTTTTAATTGGCATTTTTATATCGCTGATTACGATGTCAGGACGAAGGGTGTCAATCATTTCTTCCTCTTGAGCCCCGTTGTGTGCAATGCCGACAATTTCTATATTATATTGCTCCCACTTCAGCATGGACTGCAAGCCGATACAGACCAGCGCCTCGTCATCAGCAATTAACAACTTGATCAATTCCATCACATCCTTGCTTGATATGCTACTCTATTCCTTTTGCAGGAACGGCAGAAGAATCTTCATCCGGGTATATTGGCCCGACTCACTCTCAATCGAAAGACCGTAATTATCCCCAAATGCCAGGCGCAAACGTTCATTTACGCTGCGGAGTCCAATATTCTCGGGCATTTCTTTGCTTCCATTACCTGGATTCGACAGAATCGTGGAGATTTCTTCTTCCTTCATCCCTATACCGTTGTCTTCAATCGTAACTAGAATATCGGCGAATCCACTTTTGGCCACCTTAATGAGAATTTCTCCTCTGCCTTTGGGCTCAATGCCATGGAAGATGGCGTTCTCGACCAGGGGCTGGAGCGTGAATCGTGGAATTAGGCCGGTTAGCAGTTCCTCGTTGTCAATCTCCTTTACCATAGAGACCGTACTGCCATAGCGATATTTCTGAATTAGAAAATAATCATCCAGCAGGCTCAGCTCATCTTTCAACGGCATTAGTCTACGGTTGTCTTTGGCGATGCTGCGCAGCAGTCTGGATAGTGAAGTGGTCATTTCCGCGATGCCGGTAGCATTCTGAATTGTAGCCATCCATTTGATCGAATTCAGTGTGTTGTACAGGAAATGGGGATTGATCTGACTCTGCAGCATCCGGTATTCCAGCTCCTGCTTCTGTTTCTCGTCAGCGAGCCGGCTGTCCATAAGCGCTACGATATCTTGGGACAGGCGGTTAATGCCCCGGCCGACATCGCCAAGCTCGCTGTTCCATTCGATATTGCGGTCCAGCAGGAAATTGCCCTGGGCGATCTTATCAATCCGCTTCTTCAGTTTTTCCACCGGAAGACTGATGGTACGGGTCAGATACAGCGTAATGATAGCGCTTAAGACAATAACCAGGAGACAGACGCCGAGCATAACCAGAATCCATATATTTGTCTTGGGAGCGAACAGGTCATTAGATAAAGTCTGTGACAGAATGACTCCGCTGCGTACGGGATAAGATACCACGATATGGCTCTCTTTCTCGTCCTCGAGCTTGACCATGGACAGCTCAGTTTGCGGACCGACAGGTTTATCATTGGTATAGGCCACCGGTTCATACGGCTCTGTAATGGCGATGACCTGATCGCCGATGAGCTGATAATGATGATTGCCGAGCGTCAGCAGCAGCCGGGAATTCTTCGGCAGGGAGTACCCTTTCAGCTTGTCGGTAATAACAGTGGTATTCGCTAACAGGTACACTGTTCCAACGCGGGAAGCTCCTTTGCCGTAAATAGGAAAAACAAAAGGAATTCCGTTCGTGTTGGAGAGCGGGTCCTTGATCACCCGGTCCCATTTCTCCTCGGCATCGTTGCTAAGGCCGGTAATTTGACCGATATTGTGTATGGTAAGCGGAACAGAGGTGCCGGTTTTATCCACCTGCAGAAACTTTCCGTTGCTGTCCGTAACAATCAGACGGCGGGCATAGCTGTTGGAGCGGTTGTTCAGGAAGTCCTGCTGCATCGAGTTGAATACATTAACTGCTTCCTTAGAGCTAGCCTTAGGTGAGCTGAAGTAGTCTGTGATCAGGGTATTAGTAGAAGAGTTAGTGCTGCAGGTCATCGCCAGCGATGACAGATCAATTAAATCCTGTTCAATAATATGGGATACCAGCTGCAGATTGAATTCGGTCGCCTGGATGGTTGTTTTACGCTGATAATAAGTAATTAATTCATAGCTAAAAAAAGACAACAGCGACGCTATCAGCAGTGCGAATACGGCCATGAGCAGAATAATGCGACTTTTAATGGTGGATTTTCTTACCGTATTTAACACTCCTCTACAAAATGTGAAAACATATAAAGCGTTTTCATATACCATAGCATATTCCTGCGTTCCGATACAGGGGGAGGTACATAAGCTGAATATTTTACATGTTTTAGATAGAAAATTACAGGTTTGAACCGGAGCAGGGAAGAAGAACACAGAAAAGTGAATGAACTTTGTTTGATAATGCATGCCATTCTTGCGAAAAAAGCTATAAACTTTGAACTAAGCTCAGAAGAGCCGATCGTAGTTACACAATCAGAAGAAAAGGGGATATTTAAATGAAACTGAAAAGATTCTATGGCATAACCCTCGCCACAGTATTCTCCATGAGTCTGTTGGCTGGATGTTCTGGTAATAACAACAACGAAGGTGCTGCTGCAACGACAGCTCCAGCAACGGGGAATTCTGCAAACGCTTCCGCTGAACCGAGCCAGGAGCCTGTGACTTTGAAATGGGCCTTGTGGGATTGGGAAGCTACCGCTTACTACAAGCCGCTAATCGATGCCTATAAAGCTGAGCATCCGAATGTAACGATCGAATATGTCGATCTGGGGTCGACGGACTATATGACCATGTTAAGCACACAACTATCCGGTGGCGCAGATCTGGACGTACTTACAATTAAAGATATTCCGGGCTACTCGAACCTTGTGAAACAGAATCACCTGGAGCCGCTTAAAAGCTTTATGAGTGGCAACGCTATTGATCCTTCGGTATATGGAGGTACTGTAGAACAAATCGAAGTGAACGATGAGGTGTATGCGCTTCCTTTCCGCAGCGATTTCTGGATTCTCTACTACAATAAAGATTTGTTCGACAAAGCAGGAGTGGAATATCCAAGCAATGATATGACATTCGAGCAATATGATGAGTTGGCCAGAAAAATGACTTCCGGCAGCGGTTCTGAAAAAGTGTACGGAGCTCACTACCATACTTGGCGTAGTGCGGTTCAACTGTTCGGTATTCTGGACGGCAAGAACACTGTTGTTGACGGAAACTACGATTTCTTGAAACCAACCTATGAGCGGATCCTGAAAGAACAGGAAGACGGCATCGTAATGGATTACGCCACACTGAAGACTTCAAGTACGCACTATTCTGGCGTATTCTACAATAATTCCGTTGCTACTATGAACATGGGCAGCTGGTTTATCGCTACACAAATTGAGAAAGTGAAGAGTGGCGAGTCCCAATCGGCTAACTGGGGCATTGCGAAATACCCTCATCCGGATGGTGTGGAAGCCGGTACAACCCTGGGTACAATTACTTCCCTAGCTGTAAATCAGAAATCCAAACATAAAGAAGCAGCACTTGATTTCATGAAATTCGTGACTGGTGAAGAAGGCGCTAAAGTCATTGCTTCCACCGGAACCATTCCAGCGATTAAGAATGATGAAGTTATCAATTCCATTACTTCCATCGAGGGCTTCCCTACGGATGAGAACAGCAAAGCGGCACTGACTACTGTTAAGACTTATCTGGAAATGCCTATGCATGAAAAGAGCGCAGACATCGAAGTTATTTTGAATGAAGCGCATGACAATATTATGACTAAAAATGCTTCGATTGACGAAGGTTTGGATGATATGAATGCTCGCGTACAGCAGCTCTTGAATAATTAACCTTAAGAGAGCCGGTTCTAAGGGCGGGTGAAAGCCCGCCTTTTATATTAAAAAGTATAGATTTGTGGGGAAAGTTTTAGAAGGTTTGGAGGAGAAAGAATGCAGAACGAAACCATATTGGGTACAAAAAAGATCCCTAAACGTCATTTGTCAAAAGGTGTCCGGGAAAACCTGGTAGCTTACAGCTTCATTGCGCCGAACTTTATCGGATTTGCCCTGTTTACACTGGTACCTATGTTTTTTGCCTTTATCCTTGCTTTTGTGAAATGGGACGGGGCCAATCCAATGAAGTTTATCGGGCTGGACAATTTCACCCGGTTGATCAGAGATACAACATTTCACAAAGCATTATGGAATACCATTGTTTACACTATTGGCGTAGTACCGTTCACCATGATTGTCGCGCTGGCGCTGGCGATTCTGCTTAATCAGAAGATAATGGCCCGCAATTTCATGAGAACCGTATTCTTTTTCCCTTATGTAGCATCCCTGGTAGCCGTTGCTGCCGTATGGAACTTTATCTTCAGTCCTACGATGGGTCCGATCAACAATATCCTGCATACCCTTACCGGTATCCCGCTGGAGGATCTTCCCCGCTGGGCAGCGGATAAACACTGGGCGATGTTCACAGTAATACTGTTTACAGTGTGGAAAAACATGGGTTATTACATGGTTATTTACTTGGCAGGTCTTCAGGGCATCAACCCTGAATTGTATGAGGCTGCTGAACTTGATGGTGCGGGCGCGTGGAGAAGATTCCGCAATGTGACGGTCCCTCAACTGGCGCCTACCTCTTTCTTTGTTCTGATGATTCTAGTCATCAATTCGTTCAAAGTCTACGATATCTTTATCAACCTATTTGCCGGCGCCGATAACCAGTTGAATGATTCTACAAGGGTTATGGTGTATCAAATCTACAATACGGCGTTCCGCTCGCTTGATTACGGATATGCCAGCGCCATGGCCATTGTATTGTTTCTGCTGGTACTTGGCATCACCATCGTCCAGTTCCGCGGCGAGAAGAAATACGGACAATAGGAGGATTCAAAAGATATGGTTGGTAAAAGTAAAGGACTTCGAATCAGCATTATGGTTCTTGTGTATATTTTGTTGTTTGCGACAGTACTGGCGATGCTGGTTCCGTATATATGGATGTTGTCTTCTTCACTCAAGATGAACAAAGATGTCTTTTCCTTCCCAATGCAGTGGATTCCACAGAATCCGCGCTGGGAGAATTTCGCGGATATCTGGACACGCATTCCGCTGGGCCGTTTTATTTACAATACGGCGAAATTATCGATTATCGTAACGATTCTACAACTACTGACTTCTAGCTTTGCTGCGTACGCGTTCTCCAAACTGCATTTCCGGGGAAAAAACATTCTATTCCTTGGATATATTGCAACGATTGCGATCCCTTGGCAGGCTTACATGGTGCCGCAATTTATCCTGATGCGTTACATGGGACTTAACAACACGCATTTGGCAATCATACTGCTGCAGGCATTCTCGGCATTTGGAGTATTTCTGATGCGCCAGTTCTATCAAGGTGTTCCGGATGAATTATGCGAGGCTGCCCGTATTGACGGCTTGAGCGAATATGGAATTTGGGCGCGAATCATGCTGCCGTTGTCCAAGCCAGCATTGTCTACATTGACGATCTTCACCTTTGTCGCTACCTGGAATGACTTCCTAGGGCCAATGATTTATCTGACAGATACGAAACTCAAGACTATCCAAATCGGACTAAGAATGTTCATCTCGCAATATTCCGCCGAATATGGCCTGATTATGGCCGCGAGTGTGGTGTCCATTATTCCGGTTGTAATTGTTTTCCTGGCTCTGCAAAAGTACTTTGTACAAGGTGTTGCAGCATCGGGCATTAAGGGCTAGAACCGTATTTGACCTGGCAGTTGCATGCTTCATAGGCTGCCAGGTTTTTTTATAAGTCAAAGGGGTCTGTATAACTCTAGTAATTATTCTTTAACAATAAAATGAATACGCTTTCTTTTATTATTGGCCATCAAAGGAGGAGAAGAGAATGAACAGAAAGTACTTTCGAAAAAGGCTTTTCTCAATAACGATGACTACTGCGTTCGTAGTTGGGATGTTTCCGGCATTCACTCTGCCTGCAGTCTCTGCTGCTAACGTAAATTCTATCTACGCTGCCGCCCATATGGGGGCTACAACAATTGCAGATACTACTCTGCCAGCCAGCATTGATATCGGAGGCCAGAGCACAGCAGTGAACTGGAATATTGGAGCAGATACCTTTGCCGTGCCATACGATGCCGTGACCGTCAGCGGTACAGCAAACGGGGGGCCGGTCGTAGCCAGTGTGGAAGTTATTCCGCCCGCAAGTAATCCGTTGGTTTACTTTGTGGATAGCGGCAGAGGGGGCGATTCCGTAGGCAACGGGCCTACTTCCTCGCCGCTGTACGAAGCGGTCCGCACGCTGAGCGGCAGCGATTTGCTCAACCAGTCACCCGACCAGAAGTATATCAGCGGTACGGCGGACTGGGGATTTGATGATTCCGTAAACAAGGTCAAGAATTCCAAAGACGGGGGACTTACCGATCCAGCCACCGATCCGTCCCTATGGACTGTCGGACTTCGTGCCGACCCTGCCAGCAATCATATCGTGTATAAATTAAAAGCGCTTGAAGCTGGAACCTATACGCTCAGCAGCGGTTTCCATGATTGGTACGGCAGCCGCTCCCGTGTAATACGTCCTCAGATCGAGTATAAGGATGCTATCGGGGCAACCAAGACGATCTTGTTTGAGCAGTTCAACACTAATGTGACTAAGCTAATTTCAGGCGAATTCACCATTCCTGGAGACATTGACGTTAGTAGTCCAATGACGTTGACTTACGCCTATGTTGCTGACGAAAAACCTATTTTGAGCTGGTTCGCCGTTGCCAAGGGCGGAATCAAGAAACAGATCGAAGAGGCTACACAGAGCGCAGCTTCTATGGTCAAGGTTCTGCTTGACGGCAACGATATCCAAGCTGACAATGTCAACGGCCTCACATTCAAGGGATTTGGCGTACTAAGCGCTAACAGCACCAGTGCGCTTTTGATGGACTATAAGTCAGAGCATCCAGAGGCTTATGCAGAAATGCTACAGATCTTGTTCGGTGGAGAACATCCGCTCATGACGCATGTGAAAATCGAGATGGGCAATGACCGCAATAACTCCACGGGACCTGACCCGGCGACTATGCGTACGGCCGATGAAGAGGCAAATGTTACCCGGCATCCCGGCTTCCAGCTTGCCGCAGATGCCAAGGCAGTGAACCCTGATCTTAAAGTGAGCATCCTGCGATGGAGTGCTCCGGCCTGGGCGAATAACAACGACAAAATCTATACCTGGTACAAAAAAACCATTCTGGCCGCTTATCGTGAATACGGTTATATGGCCGATTACGTTAATCCTTATATCAACGAGCACGCTCCAGATTTGGCGTGGACCAAACAGTACGCTGAGAGAGTCAAGACTGACAGCGAAGGCTTCAACAGCACCGAAGAGCGGGAACTGTACAACCGGATCAAGTCTGTGATATCCGATGAAGTCGGGATTGGCAGTTTCGGTGCCAGTATGGTGAGTGATCCTTCTCTGCGGGAAGCCGTGCCGATCGCTGGATACCACTACAACACGGACGACGACAGCGCAGGCAATTTCAAAAAACTTGCAGAACAATATGATATTGAGGTTTGGAACAGCGAGGCGCAGTCTACCTTCAGTAATTCCTCTTTCCGTCCCAACAACAATATGAAAGATCCTACAGTGGCAGGAACCGGCATTGGTGGTGTCGGCAGTCCGCTGGAGATGAGTAACACGATTATTAAAGGATTCGTTAACTCCCGCCGGACACACTTTATTTACCAGCCAGCCATTGGTTCCTTTTATGAAGGCGGACAATATTCCTTCAAGGAATTGGTCAGCATGCGCGATCCGTGGTCGGGATGGATTCATTATGATGCGGGTCTTGTCACTCTGCAGCATTACAGCTGGTTTGCGAATGTAGGCTGGGAGAACGAGGATAATACTGCTGGGATCTGGCGAGCGGTTCCTCAAGCCAGCTCTACAGGTGCGACAGGCACCAATCCGGTCAGCGGCCGCAACGGTTCCCCTAGCTATATAACCCTTGCAGCACCTGATAAAAAAGATTTCTCGACGGTTATCGTGAACGATAGCGAGTATTCCAAAATCTACAAGCTGCAGACAGTCAATATGGCTTATACGGGTAATCCATCCATGGAAGTATGGGAAACCCGTGCCGCTGATGCAGGAGAAGCGTTCAACAGCAATTATATGCAGTATCTCGGTGATGTCACTGCTGATGGCAGCGGGGTGTATACCGTTAAGGTTAAACCGTATTCGACCGTGACTGTGTCTACTTTGAAGAACAAGGACAAAGAAGAATATAATACACCGCTGCCTGTAGAAGGCGAGCGTACCGTACTAGATACTGATACTACAGGAGCGGGACACAGTACTGTGGACAACATTCTGTACGCTGATGATTTTGACTATTCCAAGCAGACTGTTGTGAAGATTGGTGCAGGCGGTCAATCTGAGGGTACCCAGAGCTATATCGAATCCCGCGGCGGTTCCCAAAGCGTTATCCCGCGTTATACCCATGACCGCAACGGGGCATTTGAGGCCTATCTTCCGGACGGTTCAGACAATTATGTCCTGCGGCAGCAGCTGGACACGGGAACCATGGGGCTTGGCGGCACATGGAACAGCGGAGATCCCGTAACGGCCATCGGCGACAACCGGTGGATGAACTACAAGGCCAGTGTTGATGTTTCGTTCGAAACAAACAATACTCAGGGCGGAGCCAATTATGCTGCGATAGGCGCCCGTTATCAGGGAGGTGGCAGTTCCCACTCCATAACCGGTACACCGTATGTGCTGAAATTCTGGTTCGACGGCGGCTGGCAGCTGCTGGTCAACAATAGCGCAGTTGCGAGCGGAAATGCCGCGAACGGTTCCGGCGGCGTGAAGATCGACGGATTCGATACCGCATATGACGCATGGCATAATATTGCCGTTCAGGTTGCAGGCGATAAAGTGACTGCCTATCTGGATGGGGTGAAGCTGGCTTCCTATACCGACCCTACTCCTGAATTGTCCGGCCGGGTAGATCTGGCCAGCGGCTACTATCACGTCCGCTTCGATAATTTGAAGGTGGAGAAGGTTGAGGGCTACACGCCGTATTATTCAGAGCTTCTAGACAATCTTGAGATGTATGACCTGGCAGCTGCTCCGAACCCTAAACTGATATATACCGGGTCGTGGAGCCATATAAATGGAGCGGGCATGTACATTTACCAGCGTTCTCTTTCTACCAGCCAGGCTGTAGACGCTGCAATGGAATATACGTTTGAAGGCACCGGACTGGATATTCTAGGAGCGAATAACGGATCGGCGAAGCTTGAGGTAACGGTGGACGGAAAAGTTATTGTTCTATCGGCTGATACATTAGCTTCCAAGGAGCTGTACCAGACGTACGCACTCCGCGGGCTTAAATATGGCCAGCACCATGTGCAGATAAAGGTGGTAAGCGGCACCTTGGTTGTCGACGCGGTGGCGGTTGTTTCCGGGGAAGTAACCGGTACTGTAGATACTGCTGCTCTTCAGGCGGCGGTAACAGCCGCGAAAGAAATGAACAAACAGGATGAATATTCGGACAGAGACTGGCAGCTCTTCGTAGATGCACAGAGCGCTGCACAGGAAGCACTGGATAATCCTATTTTATACAAATTGGATCAGGAAGGAGTTACTCAGCTTGAAGCACGCCTGATCTCCGCCCAGAACCAGTTGACTACGGGAGATATACGGGAGCTTGTCGCTCCTCAGGATTTGGCTACTTATGCTGGAAAACTGCCGAATCTTCCAGACAAGGTGGAAGCCACTCGGGCAGACGGATCCAAATTGCTGGTATCAGTAAAGTGGAATGTAAATGCGGCCAGCTTCAACAATCCGTATGAACGGGTAGCTGTAACCGGTACTTATGGAAATCTGAAAACAACTTGTTATGTGGAAGTGGTGCCGGAGGGGCTCTTATACTTCCTCGATGCTGGTGTATCGGTGGACGGTATCACGCCGCCGTATACGTTAATCAAGGATTTTGTAGGTGACAGCTTGCTTAATAACAAGGCGGATCAGCCTTCGACAGGCAATGGCGTATGGGGGCATACCAGTACTAAGTACCTCCTCAAGGGGCTTGGTGGCGCTGTAGTTCCTTCTGATAAAAGTCAGACAGGTGTTTATGGTTCCGATACAAAAAATAATCCACTTGTATACCTGCTCCCTTTGAACGCAGGCAAATATACGATTACGTCATTCCATCGGGACTGGTGGAACAACACCAACCGCACGATGGATATTACGCTCAGCTATATTGACGCTGAAGGGAAAGAAGTGACCAAACCGGTCCGAACCGGCCTCGTCGCAGGTCCTAATGGCGCTATGATTAACTATGACTTTTCGCTTCCGGTGAGCGGTAGTGTGAAATACTCAATAAACAATACGTATTCAGGCAATCAGGCTGCATTGATCAGCTATGTGGCTGTAGCTAGAGATAAAGCCAGCGTTGCTAATGAGCAGGCTGTAAATGAGGCTAAGAGTATCATAGAAGGTGCGGTATACAGCGTGCAGAAGGAAGCGGCAAACAGCGAAGAAGCTGTCCAGACTTGGCTGCTGCAGACGATAGGCGCTCTGCCCGGTCTCAATGATACCGGAGTTACGATCGGTGAGATTACCTTGTCTTCCTTCCAAGAAGCAACCGATGAGACTAACGGCAGCTTCAGCTTTACGGTATCACTGAGTAAGGGAGAGGCCACAGCGGACAGTTCGGTGAGCGGAACAATCAAGCTGCCGGAACCGGATACTGTTCAGCCTTTGATTACTCTGTTAGGTGATGCAATAGTGAATTTGCACATCGGTTCTGAATATACAGATGCAGGAGCGACTGCTTATGATGACAAGGATGGTGATATTACAGACCGTATAACTACAACAGTTAGCAGTGAAGTATACGGGTTGACTGCTCTCGATACAGCGAAAGCTGATATTTATACCTTCCATTATAATGTCAACGATACTGCGGGCAATGAGGCTGAAGAAGTGACAAGAAAAGTAGTCGTTGCACTTGATCCGGATGTAATGAAGCCGGTGATTACACTGCTTGGTGAACCGTCCATTCAACTGGAAAATGGCGCAAGCTATATGGATGCCGGAGCCACAGCGGTAGATGACCGTGACGGCGACATTACGGAGCTTATTATAGCAACGATTACGAAGAATGAGGAGAATGTGCTGGCACTGGACACTAAGGCGGCAGGCATCTACACCTATCATTATAATGTGAGTGATGCGGCGGGCAACGCGGCTATCGAAGTGACTAGAACCGTGACAGTGGGCGAAGCAGAGCAACCTCCGGTAGTGACGCCAACACCAACACCAACACCAACACCAACACCAACACCGACATCGACGCCGGAACCGGAGCCAACAACAGCACCAACATCTACGCCGGCGCCAACGGAAGCACCAGTGTGGACGGTAGCACCGACACCAGCAGTCATCCCGTCCCCAACGCCAACACCGCTGCTGCAGACCGAAAAGGTTCTTGATCGAAAGGATTTCACGGCACCGGTTGGAGGAGTAATAACGGTTCAGCTCACTGAAGCTACAGAATCCGTGCTCCTTCCAGCAGGACTATCAGGAATCATCGGAGAGAACACTCTACGTCTGGCTTGGAGTAAGGTTGCTATCGATCTGACCCCAGAAGTGCTGAAGAGCATTCAAGAAAAAGCTACTGGAGGTCAAACGGAGGGGGCGCGAATTAAGCTCTCAGCAGTGAAGGTATCCAGAGATGCTGTGGAACAGTTAATCAATAATCGGGCTGTTAATGGTTCCGTACATTTATCTGCGGCGAGTGATGTGATTAACTTCAGCTTGGAGATTGTTGCTGCCAACGGCACTGCTGTAACGGTAACTGCTTTTGATAAACCGTTGACACTTACGTTCAACGTAGATCCGGATGCCAATACAAGCTTGCTCGGCAGCTACTATATTTCTGCAAATGGTGCGCTTGAATTCATGGGCGGAACGTTGACTAATGGTAAATGGACTGCTGAAATACGGCATTTCAGCCAGTATGCAGTCCTGGAATACGATAAGCTGTTCACAGATGTCAGCAGTGACAGCTGGGCCAGCAATGTGATTAAGACCATGGCTGCGAAGCATATTATTGAAGGCATTTCCAGTACGGAGTTTAATCCGCAAGGGGATGTAACTAGGGCACAATTCGCTGCTATGATTGCACGCGCGCTTGGGCTTAAGGCAGGAAGCCATGCAACATTTGGTGATGTGGATTCCAAAGCCTGGTATGCCGAAGCCGTGGCAGTTGTTAGCGGAACGGGTATCGTGCTCGGACGCAGTGCGGATTCGTTCGCCCCGGATCAGAGCATTACCCGCGAGGAAATGGCTGTGATGATCGTTCGTGCTTATGAATATTTGCAGGGAAGCGAGACCAATGAACCTGCTGTAGGATCGTTCAGTGATTATTCCCGGATTCATGACTGGGCGAAGAACGCAGCAAACATCGCCGAACAGGCGGGACTGATCAAGGGACGCGGCAATAAGCAATTCGCGCCACAAGAGACGATGACCCGTGCCGAAGGTGCGCAAGTTATCTCCAATCTGCTGGGATATTTGTAAGTAGCATTTCAAAGAACCTGGCAGGCTGCATTAAGCGGGCTGCCAGGTTCTTTATAGATTTGGAGAGGCGGGGGAGTGCTTAGGAAAACAGCGGCCGGAAGTCCAACTATTCACCGCAGTAGCGATTGCATCTTTTTTTGAAAAATCCTTGAATTTGAGTTTTAAAGCTCAGCTTCTTTTACTATATTTTCCGGGTGGAATGCCCGTGATGTTCTTGAAGGTACGGATGAAATTGGCATAATCGTTAAAGCCGGACAGATAGCAGGTATCGGATACGGAGTTCCCGGCGGACAAGAGCTGCTTGGATAACGCAATTTTTTTGAGCAAGACGTAACGGTAGATGGTTCCGCCTGTCTGCTGTTTGAACAGATGGCTGAGATAATATTTATCGACGTTCAGTTCTCCAGCGATTTGCTCCAGTGACAGATTTAGATGCAAGTGGTTGTCGATATAGCTCATGGCTGATTGAATATGTGAGGAAATGATGCTGGGCACGGTAGATCGGGTGCGGCTGTACAGCTCATTGATGAGGACGAGGATCTGAACCAGGTAGGTCAGAGCCAGAACTTCACTCCCGTACTGCTGATTCTCTAATGTCTCAATCAGGCGGGAAGCAAGGACTGTATACTCTTCAATCAGCGGTTCATCCATTTGCGCGAGATTATGCTCTCCGGGCTGGCGGTTCTGGAAACAAGCGAGCAGATTTGTAGTTGCGGTACAGAAGGGATAGACAAGTGGAGCTTTGAAATGGATTGTCAACCGTTCATAGGGCTCCGGAGATAAATTGATGATTTTATGAATCTCGTGATTGTTGAACAACAGGACATTGCCCCGCTGCAGGGGATAGCTGAACTGATCTACAAAACCGTTCACCTTGCCGCCCAAGAACAGGAAAATTTCATAGTGGTCATGGATGTGGAAATCCCTGGTAGGTGAGATCGGCGAATTTCCGATACCTGCCAAAATATCTCCATCGAACGGCTCATAATACTGGGCATGCTTCATTGGAACTGCCCCTTTCAGATTGATCACAATATACGCAATAAAACATCATTATTCGCAAAGACATTGCAATAATACAACACTAAACTATAGTAGAAGATTACGCAATATAACAAGATTCAGGCGTTAGGCAAGAGAAGTAGCTGTAGCTGATTAGATGCAATTGAAAGGGTGGAATTGTGCATGAATGGGAAGGAACAGCGTAAATACTGGCTGGATACAATGCTGCTGATCGGGGGGCCTGTGCTGAATGCTTTGGCTGAGCGGAAATTAAAGGAACAGTTGCCTACAAAGTTTCATAGTGACCGGAGCCAGTTTGCCCATTTGGAGGCTTTTGCTAGATTGGCATGTGGAATGGCCCCTTGGCTTGAGCTAGAGGGACTTGAGGGTGAGGAAGAACAGCTTAGAGCGCGTTATGCCGGGCTAATGCTGGAAGCCATTGATGCCGCTGTTGATCCGAATTCACCTGACTATATGGAATTCAAGGCTGAAGGCCAACCGCTGGTAGATGCGGCATTCCTGGCACATGCGCTGGTGCGTGCACCAAAGCAGCTTGCCGGCAAGCTGAGTGCGCGGGTCAAAGGCAATGTAATAACAGCGCTGAAGCAGACACGCCGGACAGCGCCAAGCGGCAGCAACTGGCTGCTGTTCAGCGCAATGGTGGAAGCCGCTTTGTATATACTTGGCGATCCTGAATATGACCGGATGCGCGTTGGCTATGCGGTCCATATGTTCATGGATTGGTATAAGGGCGACGGAGTTTACGGGGATGGCAAGGACTTTCACTGGGATTATTACAACAGCTTTGTTATTCAGCCGATGCTGGTGGATGTGGTAGCACTTTTTGAACAGGAGTCGGAGCAATATTCCGCATTGAAACCGCTGATTCAGCAACGGGCACAGCGATACGCTACTGTTCTCGAACGGATCATTGCACCGGATGGAACCTATCCCTTTATCGGGCGTTCGATCGTTTACCGTTTTGGGGCGTTTCAACTGCTGTCGCAGGCGGCGCTGCAGCATTTTTTGGAGGAAGCATTGCCCCCTGCACAGGTACGCTGCGCTTTGACAGCTGTGATTACGCGAATTATGGAATATCCGGGTACGCTGGATGAGTCCGGATGGCTACGTCCGGGGGTATACGGTTATCAGCCGGAGCTTGCGGAGAGCTATATCAATACAGGCAGTCTTTATTTATGCGCCTCCGTATTCCTCCCGCTGGGGCTGCTCCCTTCTGATCCATTCTGGTCAGGGGAAGAGATGAAATGGACTTCACTAAAAATTGCAGCCGGTGAGGATGTTATGAGAGATCATGCCTTGGAATAAAAAGTATTCAGCCATATTAGTGAAGAATAAGATGCTTCGCGGATCTGACTGACCATTAAGGAGGAAAAAAGGCATGAATAAACAGATGCTTTTGGAAATAGTGCATGAAATGAAGCCAGTCGATCTGAGCTTGTATTATCCAAAGGGGGATGCGGCTGCTTTTTGGAAACGGGCGTTATCATCGGGAGTACTACAGGCAGATATCAGCGAGATCCGCGCGGAGGCGGTAAGGCTGGACGGGCAGTCTATACCTGAACTGTCGTATACGTTATTTTCCATTTATTCGCGTACGGGTTCGAGGCTGGAATATGAACGGGTCTATTTTGAACGGAGAAGAAGGCTGAATACTTATGTATTTCTGGCTTTGCTGGAGCCGGAACATCCGGAAGTACTGGAGAAGCTGGAGGACATCCTCTGGGCTATATGCGATGAGTACACCTGGTGTCTTCCGGCCCACCTCCCAGCGGATCATAATGCAGCTGATATCAACCGGTATATTGATCTGTTTTCTTCCGAGACCGGATTTACTTTAAGTGAAGTTTTACTTTTGCTCGGGGAACGACTTTCGCAGCTTCTGAAATCCCGAATCCACCATGAAGTAGAGCGGAGACTGTTTCGTCCATTTCTTGAAAATGGCCCTTATGATTGGGAGACAGCGCGGCATAATTGGGCAGCGGTCTGTGCGGGATCAATCGGGGCTGCTGCCTTGCTGTCTGTGGAGGACCCAGCCATGCTTGCGGATATTCTGCTGAGGACAGAGCGCGCCATGTTGTATTACCTGGAAGGGTTCGGTGAGGACGGTGCCTGTCTGGAAGGCCTTGGGTACTGGAATTATGGGTTTGGTTATTTCACTTATTATAGCGATCTGCTCTGCTCCAGAAGCACAGGCAGACTGGACTGGTTCAACCAAGAGAAGGTAGCGCAAATCGCGCGCTTCCAACAAAAATGTTTCATTGACGGAAGTCATGTAGCCAATTTCTCTGATTCAGTGCCTCAGGTGCTAGTACATATGGGATTGTCCCATTATCTTGCGGAAGTCTGTACGGATGTCGAACGCCCCCCATCCGCTTTGCGCGCTCCTTACACTGAAGATCATTGCAGCCGCTTTGCACCGGCTTTCCGCAATCTGATCTGGACCAGGGCTGGCAAGGAGGACGAAGCTTGGCGAGCCGCCAGCTATTATCTCCCTGATGCCGCTTGGCTTGTCTCGCGTCATGTGTCGGAGGCGGGTTCATTCGGATTCGCCGCCAAGGGCGGGCACAATGCTGAACCGCATAACCATAATGATCTGGGACATTTCATTCTGAGCGGCCGGGGAGAGATCTACGCATCCGATCTTGGAAGCGGAGAGTATACTGCTGATTATTTTGGGGCTGGCCGTTACCAGTATGACTGCAATGGATCGCAGGGTCATTCGCTGCCGATCATTGATGGCCAGTATCAGCTGGCCGGTCGGGCGTTCAGCTCCACAGTGCTGCATGCATCGGCGGAGGAGAATGATGAGCTGACATTGGATCTGACACAGGCTTATCAGGTAACAGGACTACAGTCCTTAATCCGTTCGTTCGTCTGGCATAAAGAGGAATGTCCTCGGCTGGAGCTTACAGACACTTACCGGTATGCGGGAATTCCGGCGAGCTGGACGGAGCGGTTTGTCACCTGGCGTGAGCCTAAGCTCCTTCATCCGGGTACCTTGCTGCTGCCGGGGACTACGGCTCGCGGCGTTGAAGTGACATACGATTCGCTGAAAGTTGAGCCGGAGATTACTGTGCATGTGTACCGGGATCATTTTGGTATGGAGAAGCTCTGGTATAGTCTAGACTTCCATGTGCTTCAGCTTGGCGCGGTGGGCAAACTGGTATTCACTTTTCAATTTCTATAAAAGATGGACCTGAGCTTATAAAAAGTCCTCTATCAGAGGGTAGAGGCTAATTCGAATAAAGGCGGGATTTAGATGAGTAGATTAGTAAAGCAAGCTTGGGTAGACGAGGCTTGGGGCAAAGCCTTGGAGAAGACTAGAACGAACAGCCGGAGAATCGGTGCAGAATTCCCCCATGCCAGTCAAGGCGGCAAATACGTGCTTGAAGCACCAAACTGGTGGACGGCCGGCTTTTGGCCGGGAATGCTCTGGCAGCTCTATGCTGAGAGTGGTGATGAGGATTTGAAAGCGATTGCTGAGCAGTGTGAGGAACGGCTTGACGAGGTGCTGGATGGTTATGTGAAGCTGGACCATGATCTAGGCTTTATGTGGCTGTTGACCAGTGTTGCGAACTACAAGCTCACGGGTAGAGAAGCATCACGAGTCCGGGCGTTGAAGGCAGCCAACTATCTGGCGGCCCGCTTCAATCTGAAAGGACGCTACATCCGGGCCTGGAATCCATGGAGTGAAGGCGAGGATAACAGCGGGGTAGCCATTATCGATTGCTGCATGAATACCAGCCTGCTTTTTTGGGCTTCCGAAGTAACAGGGGATCCACGTTATCGGCATATCGCTGAGGCGCATATGGATACGGTGCTGGAGCACTTCATCCGGCCGGATGGTTCGGTTTATCACATCGTCAAATTCAACCCGGAATCGGGCGAAGTGGTTGAAAAGCTTGGCGGGCAAGGTTATGCGCCCGAGTCGGCTTGGTCGCGCGGGGCAGCCTGGGCGCTCTACGGACTGTCATTGGCCTATCATCATACGGGCAAACAGAGTTACCTCAATGCATCCAAGCAGGTCGCGCATTTCTTCTTGACCCGTCTGCCCGAAGATCACGTTCCACATTGGGATTTCCGTGCTCCCGGTGAAGTTGGCGAGATTCGTGATAGCTCTGCTGGTTCCTGTGCAGCGAGTGGCTTGCTGTTGTTAGCTAGCCAGGTGGACGACTCGGAGGCTCATGTGTATCGGAACGGGGCTATAAGAATTACTGAATCCCTTTATCGGAATTATGGAACTTGGGACAATGCAGAAGAAGAAGGATTGCTGCTTCATGGTACGAGTAACTATCCTGAAGATCGGAATATAGATGTTCCGCTTATCTATGGTGATTTCTTCTATGTCGAAGCGCTAGCCCGGCTAAAAGAAGCCGGACCGTTCTACTGGGAATAGGGGGCATATAATGCAGACTGAAAAGACTTTTACGACTATTGCTAAAAATCCGCTAAAGACCCGGGAGGATCTGGTCTCTGCTCTTGAACAGCTTACAGATCCGCTTCGGCCGCTCTACAGCAGAGGCGGCGCACGGCTGGCAATCGGCGGAACAGGAGCCAGCTATTCAGCAGCAACTGCAGAAATGGAAGGTTTCTCCCGGGTATTGTGGGGCTTAGTGCCCCTGCTCATGGGAGGCGGAGAAAACGGGCTTTGGGATACTGTGCTGGATGGCATACGCCACGGCACGGATCCTGCCCATGAAGAATACTGGGGTGAAGTTCAAGATTATGACCAGCGTCTGGTAGAGATGGCGGTCTTCGGTTTCGCCTTAGCCGCCATTCCTGAACAGATCTGGTCACCACTTACCCAGAAGGGACAGGAGCAATTGTACAGCTGGCTGAATCAGATTAATTCCCATCCTTGCTATGACTGCAACTGGCTGTTCTTCAACGTGCTAGTTAATGTCGGATTCCGCAGAATCGGCCGACCCTACGACGCGGAGCAGCTAGAGAACAATCTGAAGCGAATGGATGATTTCTATCTGGGTGATGGCTGGTACAGTGATGGAATTAACGGGCATAGCGATTATTATGTTCCTTTTGCCATCCATTATTATGCGCTACTGTACGCGAAGCTGATGGAACAGGAGGACCCGGAACGTTCACAGGTGTTCAAAGAACGGGCCCGGCTTTTTGCCACCGAATTCTTGGGCTGGTTCGCTCCGGACGGATCTGCCCTTCCTTATGGAAGGAGCTTAACCTACCGCTTTGCCCAGTCTGCTTTTTGGAGCGCACTCGTCTATGCAGGCGTTGAAGTATTCCCTATAGGTGTGGTCAAAGGATTAGTACTGCGCAATTTGCGCTGGTGGTTCAGCCAGCCGATCTTTGATGCCGGAGGCGTACTGACGATTGGTTATACCTATCCCAACTTGGTCATGGCGGAGAATTATAACGCTCCCGGTTCCCCCTACTGGGCGTTAAAGACATTCCTGCCATTAGCTCTCAGCGCGGAGCATCCATTCTGGAAAGAAGAGGAACTGCCGCTGCCGGATATTCCTGCAGTTATAGTCCAGAAGCCTGCGCATCTTGTCATTGTCCGCGAACCTGCTTCCGGCCATGTGGCTGCCTTCAACAGTGGTCATCTATATACGAATGAACATACCCACACGTCTGCCAAGTATGAGAAATTCGTATACTCAACAGGCTTCGGGTTCAGCGTACCCCGCTCCGAATGGGGATTGTCTCAAGGGGCATTTGATTCCATGCTCGCTCTAAGTGAGAGCGGGGACAACTTGTATCGGGTCAGACGGCGGAATATGGAGTCAAGAATTGTGGACAATGTGCTGCACTCCGTCTGGAAGCCATGGACTAATGTGGAGGTTCGGACCTGGATCGTTGCTGGGCTGCCTTGGCATATTCGGATACACCGGATCGAGACCGGACGACCGTTGGACGCCGCAGAGGGCGGCTTCGCGCTTGGTCAGGAAGCGGGGGTGGAACAGCAGATCGGCCTTACAACCGCCGCAGTATCTACAGCATGGGGAACAAGCGGAGTCAAGGGTTTGATCGGCTACGAAAAGGCTGAGCTAATTTGGCCTAATGCCAACACAAACCTGCTTCATCCCCGGACTGTTTTGCCTACACTGACGACTTTCCTTGAGCCTGGAATCCACTGGCTGGCTTCGGCTGTATACGGTGATCCGTCGGGAGATTCTTGCGGCGGTATTATAGAACAATCACCAGAGTCTATTTTGAAGGTTGCTTTTGACAAGGACATCATAAAGGTTCTTACGTCTAGTGAAGCGGAATTTATTATCAAAAGAGAGTGAGAATTACCGCTAACAACATTGTGTTAAAAAGACAAGTAATTGAGTAGAGTATGACTGATTTCTCGTATGAAAAATAAATTTCTGTGGTTGTACAATTTCCCCCGTACAGGCACTTCTAGGCGCACGCCCACATACAATAAGGATGACCATGAACCCGTAAGGCAAACAGATCGGTTTCATTGTACAAGTGCGGGAGGTGTCGCCAAGTTGCCTGGATTCTTAAGCACGATTGCGTTGCTGATCAAAGAACTGACGCTGCTGGTATCATACGTAAGGAATAATGCATTTCCACAACCGCTCTCGGAGCAGGAGGAAAGCCGATACTTAGGGATGATGGCTGAGGGAGATGCCAAGGCCCGCAATTTGTTGATTGAGCATAATTTGCGGCTCGTTGCCCATATAGTGAAGAAATTCGATAACACCGGAGAAGACATGGAGGATCTGATCTCCATCGGCACCATCGGCCTGATTAAAGCTATTGAGAGTTATCGTCCAAACAAAGGAACCAAACTAGCCACATTTGCAGCACGTTGTATTGAAAACGAAATTCTGATGCACCTAAGATCCTTGAAGAAGACTCGTAAAGACGTATCCCTGCACGACCCAATTGGGACGGACAAAGAAGGTAATGAAATTACACTCATTGATATCCTCGGTTCGGAAGCGGATGATGTCATTAAAGAAGTAGATCTGAAGATCGAAAAGAGTAAGATATATCGTAACCTTGATATTCTGGATGACCGGGAAAAAGAAGTTGTGGTTGGGCGGTTTGGATTGGATACGGGTGGGGAAGAGAGGACACAGAGGGAGATTGCTAAGGAGTTGGGGATCTCGCGGAGTTATGTTTCGAGGATAGAGAAGAGGGCGCTTATGAAGCTGTATCATGAGTTTTATAAGGCGAAGCGGTAGGATCTTAGATAATAACTAAAGATTTACTATAGAGTGTTTTAAAAGCGACTTGCCAACAAGGGAGTTGCTTTTTTGTTAATTCAAGTAGTTGGGCTAAATGAACATAAAAAAGCATATTCAGAAAATTAACTTTGTAACTGCTGAGGGTTGTTTTATGACATACAAAGAAATATATGATCTTTATATTCAATTGTTGCTGGCGGACTTCGTGCGATAATGAGAAAAGGTAACACACATACGCAAGTAAACTATGATTTAAATGGACAGTTTATTACGGAAGAAAGGTTAAATGGGAATAATATCGTGTAGAAATCCACGTATGTCCGAGGCGACCGAGTTTTGGTGAAGAAAGATAAGACCACTAGTAAAGATTACTATTATCTGTACAATGGTCACGGCGATATTGTACAGAAGGTAGATACGAGTGGCGCAGTAGTGAATAGCTACGCCTACGATGTGTGTGGCAACATTACCACAAAAAGAAGAAACACTAAACCCATTCAAGTACACAGGGGAAGTGTATGATGAAGAGACAGGACTATACTATCTACGGGCACGGTATTATGATCCGAGTATGGGGCGTTTTTTTAATGAGGATACGTATGAAGGGCAGATTGATAATCCGCTGAGTTTGAATTTGTATACGTATGTGCATAATAATCCGTTGATTTATAGTGATCCTACAGGGCATATGGCTGCTGCAAACGGAGGCTCAGGTGGAGATCCGCTGTACAATGTATCAACTACTGATGCTACTATGAAAGTTATCTCAGCTCGTTCAGTGGATGCAGCTACTCAAGCTAAGATTTTAAAATCATTAATGAAAGAATATAAATACGGATTTTATGGTGATGATTCGGGAGGAATGACTCGAAATCAATTTGAATATCTGTATAACTTAGCGATGGCTAAGGGTTTAGGAAATAATGATACGGCTATATGGGCTATTTCTCAATTAGATAACTATTTCAGTTATGGGAAAGATGACAAGACCACTACGATTGCCTTAACGATTGGAGCTATGGGAGCAGGGGCGGTATCCGGGGGAAGTTCTAATTGGAAAAGCTCAAAGCAATTTGGACATGCATTTTTAACTCATGGAGCTGGTGCTAAAAATACACGAAGTTTAGTAGATAGGGCCAGAAGTACAAAAAATAATCAAGGGCAATGGCTGGATAATCAAAAAGCAGCAGACTTTATTACTTCTAAGGGTCCAATCACAGAAGTTAGAACATTTGATTTGCCTGCAGGTATGGGACAAGTGATTACTCCTGAGGGTGTTATAATACCTGCAACGAAGGCTATATTTGTTCCATCTTCAACTGGTATAAAAACTGCTTATCCGATTCCATAATAAGTAACCCACTATGAAAGGGCTGATACAATATTTTCAAGATGGAGTTAACATTATATAAGCCGTTGGAAAGTATACCTGAAACAGAATACTTAATACCTGATTTAGAACTCGATGATTCAGTGGGAATTCTAATGTGTATATGTGAGGCGTTTGAAATTTCACAATCTGTATCATTCGTTGTTGGTGGTTTTGGGCAAGATAACTGGCCTGTTGATTGCAGAACAGATTTATCTACTGTTATGGAACAAGTTCCTGATATATTAGCGAAAACAAGAGCGGGCATATTCTCCTTTGAATTAGATTTCTACGAACAGGGAATTGAAAGACAGTTCCTATTCGAAGAGGATATGAATCTTGTTAAGGTTACTTGCGTTAGTCGTACTGAATGGGTGCCTCACCCAAGTTCTGTATTTTTGGAAAAGACTGCAGTTTCTAAAGTATTTGAAGAAATATATATCAAATTTTTAGAATTTAGTTCTGTGATTTGTGAAGGGCTGGTGAATAATACTCTATTAAACGATTGGAAAGTATAAGTTATCTTGACCTTGAGGGTGTTCTTCCTCAAGGTCATTCTCTAATTTAAACTAGTGCCGAATAAACCTGCGGAAAGTTTCTCAAGACTACAACCCACATCTTTCTTATAAAATATTCTGCAAGTGTATGGGAATTCTAAATCAATTCAAGCAATTAAATTGCCCGAAGCTCAAACGTACACCCCCTGTTTTAAACGTAACATTTTATTTTAATAAATATATACTGATTTCCCTCGGCTTATGGACTACTCCACCTCACTGACTCATTCACTTTTGAACACTCCAGATGAGTTGAAATAAACAGATCTCCGAAAAAACACCTGCATGAAGGACTTTGATTAACGGAATAGATTAGCCGTATAGAAAAAAATAATCAGTCCCTAGCGATAGAACGAATGCTACGCACTAAGAAGTCACTCTAGATGGTCGAATCCTCTTAAATGTAAACTTCCGGCTGCATAAACATTAAAGGCGTAAATTATCTGATTTGAATTGTCTGTAACCATTTCAATTTCTTAATGTAAGAACTCTGGACGAAGCGAAGCGGAGTCTCCGAGCGCAGCGAGGGGTAACAATATCAAACGTTCCTCCCGTTTGCGTTTAGATGGACACTATACCTCTCTACGGCGCTGCAGGAGATGTTTGCATTCTTAAGTAAGGAAAACGTCCGTACTTTCACTAACGCTTGTATTTGCCCTATTACAATCCGCTGTATTCATTTAAGTACCCACAATCGTGCTCCCCCCAAGCATCTCCGTAATGAACCGTAACTAATCTGTCAAAAATCAATCTCAACCCATGGCATACACAGGGAGTACACTCTTTTCCCCCTGCTTTATTTATGGCAAAGACTACCCCAAAAGGGGCCTTACCCTAAGGAGGAAGAAGAGTATGAATGCTTATAACAACTGTCAGGCAACATGAATTGGGAACTACTTGAAGGTTAAGATGTATGGGAAACCCATATACTCTGGCCGCATGAAGCCCTACCGAACGATGACTAAGCGCCAAGTAAAAGTAGAAGGAATTAATTCTAACATGACCTTGAAACCTGAGTTACTGGATCTGGGCAACTGCTCACGTTATAACAGCATCCCACAGCCAAGAAGGCTGTCATTGGCAGAACGAGAACGATTCGAAAACCTGATGGATCTGAACTTTGCCAAGGGACATAAGTACATCACCCTAACGTATGGAAAGGAGAACGTTTCGCTGGCCGAAGCCAGTAAGGATTTTGAGAACTGGGTGAAGCGGATGCGGGAGCGGTATGGGGACTTTAAATATCTTGCAGTACGCTCATTTCAAGGCTAGGAACGATCCACTTCCACATGCTGGCGAATCTCCCCCGAATTCCGAGGGAGGAACTGACCGATGGTACGTTTAGGGCTATCTGGGGTCACGGTAATGTTGACTTTAAGCAGGTTTAAGAATTATCTGCAGGAGATCGGAGAAATAAGCTTAAGAAGTATCTCCTAAAGAACCTTCAGGAATTTAAAACGGATGAGCGCTCCTATGGCAAGCGGCTGTTCCTCCAAAGCAAGAACCTAAATCTACCTGAAATAATCAAGGGTAACTATGACGAGCTTATGGAGTCCTTACGGAAGATGGGAGTTGAGCTGAGGCTGCTAGAATCTAGACAGTTTCCCGTAGACTATTTGGATTATATCCGGTTAGAAACACATCAAATTATCGCGTGAACATGAAGCCTAACAGTTTAACGAAACTTGCAAAAAGAGTCCTCCAGGCCCTCAGGCGCACTTGGGTCCGATCTGTTAAGGTATCCATAATTTAGAGCTTAAACTAGAGTTTCTGCATGGAATTAAGCTCTCCGGGGGCTACTTTGGATAGCCTGAATGGGAACTCAAAACTAATTAAAAACGGAGGAAGAGAAAGCTTGAACTCTTCTGCGAAGCGTACTATGCTTGCTTTTATTATAAGGAATTAATTACCAAAAAACACTAAACTAGGCTTCCGTTACGGACCGGGAAACCATGGAATCATATTAAGGAAGTTGAGCAATCAGAAGCCAAAATTAAAAAAATGATGGAAAAATTGCAAAATGCTCAACGAAGTAACGCTGATGAAGCTGTATCATGAGTTTTATAAGGCTAAGCGGTGAGACTTATACGATAATTTAGATAATAAGTTGAGATTTATAATAGAGTATTTTAAAAGCAACTTGCCAACAGGGAAGTTGCTTTTTTGTTCAATCAAGTAGCACTAAATGATTATAAAAAAGTATATTCAGAAAATAAACTTTTTTAAGATCTCCATATTTAATTGTTACATGTATAAGAGAATAATGAATAGCACCAAGATCTATATCAGAGATAATTAAATTATTTTAAGAGACAATTTTTATAGCTAAAGATATAGTTCAACGAATTTTTGTTCTGAATTAGCTATTAAAATTCATTTGAATAAATAGAGAATTAAAGATTAAGCGGTGTTAAGAAGAATAATCTATGATGTTTTACATTTCTGATGTAATAATCAAATTACAGAATCATTGGCTAATCTGTCCGTTAAAATCAACTAATCCCTGACCATACAATGTTAGGCAAGGCGAACGGTAACGTAATGATCTACATGTTTAGTGATACCACTGACTAGAGTAGATTTGAGAAAAGAAACGGAGTGTAACTTGCATGGTCAATTCGAAAATCAGATATTCGATGGATACGAATAGGAGTATTTTTGGAACTAAGAGGAATTGAAATGATTGCAATAAGAAATAAGCGATAGAATAACCACTGTAGAGGGTTTCATGTTAAAGATGCTCGTATTAATAATGGAACTTAAGTCCAACATAATTAGTGAAAGAAACATGGCTGGCCTTGTTGAGCTTTATTTTGTAATGTTGAAGGAAGTAATCTAATAAAATATAACTAGTATATCTATTATCAAATTTTTGAATTTATTGTATATTAAATCAATGGTGTAATCCAAAAAAAGGAAATTATTTCTTCTATATTATGAAGATAAATATTTCGTCTTACTTATAATTGATACGATAATGGAACTGAAATTTACATAAAAGAATTGTTGGAAATTATATTTACACTCAGTTCGTATAAAGGTGTCAGTATGACTAATTATTATTCTAAATGTAATATTTTAGAATCTTATTTGTTTATAAAATGGAAGTAATAAAGCTACGGGTTATGTATATAAGGCAGTAAAACTATAAGTCCTACATCCTGCTCTCTTCGAACTTAAGGTCGACTTTTTTCAGAACTCTGAATATCGACCATCTAAAAAATCTGGAGAATGAATTGTAGTTTCCGATTAGATCTGGATATAGGGGAAGAGGCAGCGCGAGATTTTGAGAAGCTGGAATTCAACCGCAGTTATGTGTCGCGAATTGAGAAACGGGTGCTCATGAAGCTGTGTCATTAGATTTATAATGCTATTAGTTCCCTATAAAGTTAGATTAACTGAAAAAGGTTTTGTCCCACAGCATTTACAATGACAGAGACCACTTTTTTGGGGATTTTAGAATAAACTTTTTTTGATAACAATTCATAATTTTATTTTGGAGCTGAGAAATTTGAAAAATATTAAACTATTTATATTGTTCCTTGTTTTTATCAGTGTTTGGCCACAAAAAACCTACGCGAATGAATATTTTTATGACAAAAATGGTCGATTGGAGTCAGTGAAATCATTTAATAATGCTGTTGATTTTTATTATGATCTCAATGGGAATTTAATGAGAAAAAATTCGAATGGTAATTTAATAAGAAATGGGAGTTTTGAAATATCTGATACGAGCAGTGGTACTGCGAATTACTGGAACACTTATTCTGGACCGGGTTTTCAAAAACCAAAAAGTGAAGTAGAAGTGATTGCAGTGGCTAGTGGTAAACAGTCTCAAAAGATAATAACCAACGGTGTAGGAGGATTGTATCAGGATATACAGGTAGGTGAGGATACAGCGTATGAATTAAATGGCCGAATAAACCTAAGTAATATGCTGAATGGAACGGTGATGCTGAGGGTTGATTATTATAATGCTTCGGGTAATTTAATCAGTGGAGAGACTCTTGCAGAAATAGGTGTACAGAACTTATGGACAACCATTGGAGGAGCAATAAGAACGCCAAAGGGAACGATTATGGCAAGGATACATTTTCACTTGGCTTCTTCATCTGGAGGTACATTGTTGATAGATATGGTTTCAGTGCAGAAGAGTACGTACGGTAATTTGCTAGCAAACGGAGATTTTGAGTCATCTCAAATGAATGGCGTGGGGGATGGCTGGGGGAAATACGGGGCTTTTGGTGAATATCAACTCATATCCTCAAATGTGACTTCTGGAGCCCAGTCTCAAAAGCTTACGATGACTAACGTAGGAGGTTTGTATCAGGATATAGCAGTAAGTGGGAATACTCTGTATGACTTGAATGGTCGAATAAATATAAGCAGCATGTCGAATGGAAGGGTTCAACTGATCGTCAATTATTTTGATATATCGGGAAAAGCGCTCGGTGGGAGGGAGGTAGCGGAAGTAAGTGTGCTCAACACATGGACTACCACTGGTGGAACAATAGAGACGCCAGTAGGAGCTCGAATAGCAAGAATTCATATTCAAGTGACTTCTTCAACTGGAGGCACAGCATAGGTAGATATGGTAACCATGAAAAAAAGTATCGACGGTAATATGTTGGCAAATGGGGATTTTGAAGCGTCCCAAATCGGTGGTGTTGCAGATGGATGGGGGAAATACGGAGCTTCAGGAGTATATCAGCTTATAAGTTCGACTGTAACTTCAGGTAAACAATCCCAAAGCCTTACGATGACTGGTTCTGGGGGCTTATATCAAGATATAGCAGTAAGTGGGAATACTCTGTATGACTTGAAAGGTCGAATAAATATAAGTAGTGTGCAAAATGGGGCGGTAAAGCTAATCGTTGATTATTTCGATCGTTCGGGAAAAGCAATCAGTGGTGTGACATTGGCAGAAATAAGTACCTTAAACGTATGGACAACCATGGGAGGCACTATTAAAACTCCAATAGAAGCCGTGATAGTGAGAGTTCATGTTCACATAGCATCCTCATCTGGAGGTACATTTGTAGTAGATATGCTTAATTTTAAGGAAAGTATAGATGGAAGTATGCTGGAAAACGGGGATTTCGAGGCTTCTCAAATCGGAGGTGTTGCAGATGGCTGGGGGAAATATGGAGCCTATGGGGATTATCAATTGACAACCTCAACTGTAGCTTCTGGGACTCAAGCCCAAAAAATAGTAATGACCAGCGTAGGTGGAATATATCAAGAAGTAGCTGTAATTACTGAATCATCGTATACTCTGAGCGGTCTGATTAATGTAATCAACTTGCCAAGTGGAACATTAAAGTTCATCGTGAATTATTACGATGTATCCGGAAGGTTGATCAACGGAGTGACATTGGCAGATGTAAGAGCCTTAAATATATGGACAACTGTGAGAGGAACATTAAAGCCGCCAGTTGGGGCGGTGACAGCGAGAGTTCATTTTCACATAGATTCTTCATCTGGAGCCGCATTTGTAGTAGATAAGGTTACTTTTAAAGAGAGTTGAGTGGCGCAGTTATATTTAATAAAAGGTAGGTGAAAAAAGATGGCATCTATAACGGTACAAGAGATCGGATAAGAATTTATATAACTTGAGAATAGGAGATTTCAAATGTCGAAACATATGACTTTAAGGATCTTGATTCTGGCCTTTATAATTGTTTTTATTGCCCACCCAGAAACAACTTCGGCCTCTATTTATAATTATGATATGAATTCAAGATTACAATCAGAGACTTATATCAAAAATAATATTCAATATCAAAAAAAATTCATTTATGACAACAATGGAAGTTTATTGGGGAAATCAAATAAATCAGAAGATTATTTAATTCTGGAATCTTCATTTGAAGAAAGGACAGAAGCAATGAATTTTAAATTACCAAATTCAATGTTCTCTCTTTCCACCATTAACCCCAAAGAAGGGACGCAAAGTCTCTACTTTTACTCTACCCAATCTACTGTTGTAACAGCAGAGTCTATAATACTTGAAGTGACTCCTAGTACGCTATATACCTTAAGCGGGTGGATTAATAACAAATTATTGAGTGGAAATGCGAGCATCGATTGGTTGGAGTATAATGCTTCAAATCAGCTAATCTACGATGGTGGTACTTTAAGTGCACTAGATAAAAATAAATGGCAATATGACAGAGTAGAGTTTATAACTAAACCTCAAACTTCTAAAATTATTCTCAGAGTAGTCCTTGATGCTGGAGCGGCAGGTGAGGCTTACTTTGATGATATAAGATTTGAAAAAGGAAATAAACTTCCTCTTTCTAGAGTTTCCTTTGAGTCCGGAGAGAATTCGTGGTATTCCAATCTTCCGAGTAGTTTCTTTACTTTTTCAACAGATGGATTTAAAGACGGTAAACAAAGCTTGCGATTTAATTCTAATATCCCGGTTACGGCAACTGCTGAATGTGGAGAATTTATAGTAGATCCTAATACAACCTATGTTTTAGACGGGTGGTTGTACAATTCGCTAGTAACTGGGAATACATATATTGATTGGATGGAGTACGATAAAGCAGGAAAATTAGTATATGATGGAGGAACAATATATACGACAGGAAAAAATAAAACATGGCAATACGGTTCGGTAGAATTCACCACAAGACCAACTACTAGTAAAATTATAATTCGTGTAGTTGTGGATGAAGGGGCAACGGGAAGTATTTATGCTGATGCAATTGAATTCAGAAAAGACAATAATCTGCCGTTACTGGATACTTCTTTTGAAGCAGATGATTCTCTGTGGTATGCACCTAGCCCACTTCTCTCTAGGGAGAGGATTTGCAAGAGAAGGTCTTTCTAGTATGCAATTTCATTCTAATGATGCAGTGACTGTGACTGCAGAATATGGGCATATTGTAGTTAATTCGAATACTAAGTATAAACTTGCTGGTTGGATTTACGATGCCTTGCTCACCGGTGGAGTATACATAGATTGGCTGGAATACGATGCGAAAGGAAACATTGTTTATGATGGTGCTACGGTATATAATGCCCCAAAGAAACAATGGGGATACAATAGTGTTGAATTTATAACAAAGCCTCAGACAGTAAGTATTGTCTTGCGAATTGTTTGCGATTCGGATGCAACGGGAACAGCCTACGTGGATAATATACAATTTTTGAATGTTCCGTAACATTTGTTTGTTATTAGGTATCGATGTTAAAAAAACTCTCTGCAAATTTTTATAGAAATGGTACGGTACAATTTGATTTATATTACAACAAGCAGTAAGACTCAGTATTGAGGTCTTGCTGCTTGTTTAATCTCGATAAGGCCACAATGTCAATCTTAATTAATAACTTGAGTATTTACAACAATCTCAGTACTATTTCCGAATAAATCTGTCGAATAGATGTGAGTTGTATAAGTGCCGATTTCATTGTTGTGCTCACTAATTGGAAAAGTTATTTTCCATGTTCCAGCTGATATTTTTTGTCCCCCACTTTGTTTTAGATCATCCTCACCATTTGACTCTGTGACAGTATTTTTTTTACAACCGTTGTAACCCCTCCAAAGTAAACACTATTAACCCAAACATCATTATAGTAGAGCCAGTTTCATTGTTATGTTTGTTTAAAAGGAACAACAGCTTTCCAGACTCCATCTGAGACTTCTTGACCTGCCACTCAAGGAGATTCTAAATCGTCATTACCTTTGTAATATTCTCATTATCATATTACCTCCTTATAAAATCTGATAGAATTATAGCTTTTTTAGAAATCTCTGTAAAAGTATATTTAATGATATTTAAATGAAAAAATTCTTTTCAAAATGAATGTTTATCCTTATATATAATATTATTTCCAAAAATGAACAATTGTAATATAGTAGTAATATTGTTGTTTTTTTGCGGAGTAATCAATTAGTATTCAGGGGAGGGACATATTAGTTGTTTCAAAAGTCATTTTAAAATTTATTTTTCTATAATTTTAGTATTACTTATTAATTTACTCTATTGTGTAAATGTATTTGGAACTTCGTATTCATATTACTATGATTCTTCCGGCTGTGTCTTAAGTGCAACAAGCCCTTTGGGAGAAGGATATGATTTTGTTTATGATGATAATGGTAATCTGCTTAGAAAAAAACTAATAGAGAATTTGATCTTTAACCCTAGTTTTGAAAAAGTAGATAGCAATAATATGACTAAAGCAGATGTATGGGAATCGATATCTAGTAAGGGTACTGGGTTCGAACTAGTAAATGATGCAGCTAGTGGCACAAAGAATATGGGACTCAGGATTAGGATTAGGACTATTCACAGGTATTAGTTAAAAATTCTGGTTGCAGGGGGAAAGACATATTCTGCGAGCACTCAAGTACAGGTCGTGAGACTAAAGGAGCGAGTGTGCAGTTCTACATAGTTCTCATGGATGCACAGAATAATGTTGTAGAGGCTCATGTAAAGGAAGTAAACACAGCCAATTGGGAATATACTACATTGAATATAAGGGGGAGTGTTCCTGTAACTGCTGTAAACGCCAGAGTTTACATTATATTGCGATCCACTAGTATAGATGGAATGGGGAATTTTGTAGTAGACACGACTAATTTTGAATATGGATCGAGGAATAATTTGTTAGTAAACGCTAGCTTTGAGAAATTAGAAAGTAAGGTGAAAACTTCAGCAGATGGTTGGTTCAAGAGCACTTCTACCAACACAGGTTAGGAGCTGGTAAATGACGCTGCTAGTGGAGATAAGGCCCAAAAGATGTGGGACACAGAATTAGGATTCGGCCTTTATTCAGGTCTTAGTCAAACAATCCAAGTTACTGGAGGGAAGGCATATTCAGCTCATGCCCAGGTACAGATTCGAGAGATCAAGGGAGCAAGTGTGTAATTCTACATAGATTTTGTGGATGCACAGAATTATGTTGTTGAGGCACAAGTAACGGAGGCAAACACAGCCAATTGGGAATATGTTACCTTAAACATAAGGGGAAATTTCCCTGTAACTGCTGTAAAAGCCAGGGTATATATTATATTGCGATCCCCAGTGTAAAAGGAATGGGTGATTTTGCAGTAGATACGGCTAATTTCGAGTATGAATCCAGAAAGAATCTGTTAGTAAATGGAAGCTTTGAAAAAGCAAAAAATCAGATAAAAACC
This sequence comes from Paenibacillus sp. FSL P2-0121, assembly GCF_037975345.1. Classification (NCBI taxonomy): domain Bacteria; kingdom Bacillati; phylum Bacillota; class Bacilli; order Caryophanales; family Paenibacillaceae; genus Paenibacillus; species Paenibacillus sp. FSL P2-0121. Next base: position 1,664,685 of record NZ_CP150245.1, read on the forward strand.
TCAGCAGACGCCTGGTCAAAAATGGCTGCAACAAACACAGGTTTCGAATTGATTTATGATGACGTAACCAAAGAAAGTGCGCAGAAAATATGGGACTCAGGATTAGGCGTAGGCTATTTTTCAGGTCTTTATCAGACAGTTCAAGTCGTAGGTGGAAAAGCTTTTCGTACCAATGCTAAAGTACAAATCTTTGAAATCAAAGAGGCAATTGTACAATTGTACATTGATTTCGTAGATGCACAGAATAAATTCGTGGGAACTTTCATTACAGATACAGCTTTGGTTAACAACGAATACGTGGCACTGAACATAAGTGAAAGTGTTCCTGTAACTGCTGTAAATGCCAGGGTTTATATTATATTGCGATCTACTAGTGCAAATGGGATGGGTACTTTTTTTGTGGATTCGGCAGACTTCGAACAGTAGTATTCAGATTAATATAAAAATAAAAATGTTTTTGAATGTATGGAGAAATAGGGCTATATCTCAGTAATGAATAATAGGAGAGTATAAAAATAGGACAGGTTGTCTCAATGTGAATTTTTTTCAAAATGTTAGATGTTCTCAAGAGGGATGGACGCAATTTATATAGACAATTCAACCAGCTCACAGAGATGGGGAAAAGTGAAGGACTACTATAAATAATTAAAAAAAAGGGGATTATATGAAAAATAAATTTTTTCGAGTTATCTGTTTTATAAGTATTTTTTTGTTCTTGGTTATTGCTCCTACTTCTAATTGTATTTATGCCATGAATTCATATTATTACGATACTAATGGCAGATTAATACAAGAAAGCGATTTAAGTGGTGAGGCGGTTAGATATCTGTATGATCAAAATGGAAATTTAATTTCTAAAAATACAGGGGAACCTTATTTTGAATTCCTCTCAGCGTTCGATTCAAAACAAGGGAGAAACAATTGGTACTATCAAACATGGAATGGAACTCGTTATGAAGATATGAGTTGGGACATCACAGAATTAAGATGGAAAGGTAAAAATAGCTGGGACATTATTAATAAAGAATGGATACATCCAGATGGGAATGATTCAGTGCTTAAGTGGGTCGCACCACAGACAGGTTCGATAAGAGTAACGGGAAGAGTAGCGAAACACCCAGTGAATTTGCAAGGAGATGGCGTGCGGGTCAAAATCATGAAAAATAATACACCAGTTTGGCCAGCAACTGGGTGGAAAAGTATACAAGGAGATGATGCAACTGGTATTGAAATCAATTTAAATTTGAATGTAACAATGGGAGACTCGATTTATTTTATAGTGAATCAAAATGGAAGTACTGAATATGATGCAACATCATGGAATCCAGCAATTACTTATATTGAAAAGGTATCTTCAGCATTCGGTTCAGAACAAGGAAGAAACAATTGGTACTATCAAATATGGAATGGAACTCGCTATGAAGATATGAGTTGGGACACCACAGAATTAAGATGGAAAGGTAAAAATAGCTGGGACATTATTAGTAAAGAATGGATACATCCAGATGGGAATGATTCAGTGCTTAAGTGGGTCGCACCACATACAGGTTCGATAAGAGTAACGGGAAGAGTAGCGAAACACCTAGTAAATCTGCAAGGAGATGGTGTGCGAGTCAAAATTCTAAAAAACAATTCACATGTTTGGCCAGCATCTGGGTGGAAAAGTATACAAGGAAATGATGCAACTGGTGTTGGAATCAATTTAAACTTGAATGTAACAATGGGAGACTCGATTTATTTTATAGTGAATCAAAATGGAAACCAAGGATATGATGGAACATCATGGAATCCGGCAGTGACATATATAGAGAAGGTATCTTCAGCATTCGGCTCAGAACAAGGAAGAAACAATTGGTACTATCAAATATGGAATGGAACTCGCTATGAAGATATGAGTTGGGACACCACAGAATTAAGATGGAAAGGTAAAAATAACTGGGACATTATTAGTAAAGAATGGATACATCCAGATGGGAATGATTCAGTACTTAAGTGGGTCGCACCACAGACAGGTTCGATAAGAGTAACGGGAAGAGTAGCGAAACACCCAGTGAATTTGCAAGGAGATGGCGTGCGGGTCAAAATCATGAAAAATAATACACCAGTTTGGCCAGCAACTGGGTGGAAAAGTATACAAGGAGATGATGCAACTGGTATTGAAATCAATTTAAATTTGAATGTAACAATGGGAGACTCGATTTATTTTATAGTGAATCAAAATGGAAGTACTGAATATGATGCAACATCATGGAATCCAGAAATTACTTATATTGGGGAGTAATGTATACTCCAAACTGAAATTAGTAGTAGAACAAACTATAGAATTTATTCAGAATGACAATCAAAGATTAATAAATATAATGTCTATAAGAAAGGGAGAAGATGATAAGATTATCGAAATTACATATTTATGTACTTGAAGCATTATTATTAGTTCTAATTTTTGTTATATTTCAAAATGAAGTTTTGGCTGCAAATACTGAACTGATAATAAATGAATCTTTTGAGAATGGTACTTTCAATGGAACCAATCTGCTACCTGTTTCAGGATCAATCACAAATGATCCAAAGAATGTAGTAAGTGGAGATTATCCAGCCTATTTAAAATCTTCCTTATCTGATGAATGGAAGGAATTTACCTATTCAGATCAAAATAAGGTGAAATTCGAAAAATAATACTTATTCGATAACATTCTCATATAAATCAATTGATATGCAACCATTAGATAAGAGTCGTTTTTTATATTCATTAGTTCGTAGTATAGATAATCAGGAGGATATAAACTTTAACTCTTGGAATGATGCAAGTGGGAATACAGGGTTCAGAACGTTAACTTTTACAACCGGAAATAAAGATAATTACTATTTAGTTTGGGGTATCCATGGGGAAGGAGCATTTTCATTAGATGATATTAAGGTCGGAAAAGTAATTTCACTAAAAAGTGAATCGTTCGAAGAAGGTTCTTTCGGTAAAACTGATTTTTTAGCTATCAATGGGACTATCACTAGTGATTCCACGAAGGTAGTAAGTGGGAATTATTCAGCTAATCTTCGTTCCTCTAAAACTGAGCAATGGAAAGAATTTGCTTATACAAATTCCAATAAAGTTAAATTCGAGCCGAATACTGCCTATATTATTTCTTTTTCTTATAAAGCAATAGATATGCAACAAAATGATAGCGATTCATGTTACTACTTTTTAGCTCGAAGTACTGACAACCTTGAAGATAAAGATAGAACAGATTGGAAGGATTCTAGCGGAAATAAGGGTAGAAAAACAGTTAGATTTACAACAGGTAGCAAAGAAAATTACTATTTGATCTGGGGAATTCATAATGGTGGAGAGCTATCTCTTGATGATATTGAAATCACTAAAGTAAGTGAGTCATTCGAGAATGGAAGCTTTTTTAATACCAATTTTAAAGCAGGATCTGGAATGATTACAACTGATCCTACTTTTGTTGTAAGCGGTAAATATTCTGCGTATCTTAGATCCCAAACGAATGAAAAATGGAAAGAGTTCAGTTATTCCGATTTGGAAGAAGTGAGATTTGAACCATACACAACATATTCAATTACTTTTATATATAAATCATTGGAAATGGATCCTGTTGGAGATAATTACTTTTATTTTTTGGCAAGAAGTAGCGATAATCAGGACAATAAAGGTTGGACTGCGTGGAAAAAATCAAGTGGAACAAAAGAGAAGAGGACCATAACATTTACAACTGGTAGTAAAGAAAACTATTATTTGATCTGGGGAATTCATAAGGGGGAGCAATTTCAATAGATGATATTGAAATAACTAAGGTAAGCGAATCTTTTGAGCAGGGGTCCTACACTAAGACTTTATATTCTCCGATTTCTCGAATCATTACTTTTGATCCCTCTAAAGTGGTTAACGGTAAATATTCAGCGTATTTGAGTTCATCGGGTACAGAGGAATGGAGTGATTTTTTAAGAAACGATAGCATTAAGAGTAGATTTCAAAAAAATACAGCCTACTCTGTAACCTTCACCTATAAAACTATAGATATGCAAGTATCTGATGATAATCGTTACTTTTATTTTTAGCCCGTAGTGCTGATAATACTGAAGATAAGGGATGGACTTACTGGAGGGATCCTATAGGTACAAAAGGAACACGAACAGTAACTTTTACAACTGGAGATAGTGATGATTATTACATATATTGGGGAATCCATGGGGGTGGTGCTCTCTCATTAGATGATATTATTATAACCCAATTACAAACTCCTCAATATGATAGTAATGGAAGATTAGTGCAAGTAAGGCAATCAGATAATAAAGTGATCAAATACTATTATGACTCAAATGGAAATCTAATTAGTATTAAAACTGAATAGTTAATAGGATATCAAAGTTAGTTTGAAGGTAGAGATTATTATTCCGTTAATAAGTAACTAAAATAATTGCTGGAGGAAACTAAGTTGAAAAAAATAAAGCTAGTCAGAAAAATATCAATGGTCATCATGTGTTTATCTCTGATCATTCCAAATATTTTAGAAGGAACTGCGAACGCGAGTACAGCCGTTAAAAGTACTTCTGATCAAACTTACATAAACAAAGCACAAGATTTACCTGCTCCCTCACCTACACCACCAGATTTAGTAGATTTCTTAACGGACTCGGGAACACAGCCTACACCTACGACTCGTCCAGAGAACTCCGCGAGTAAAGCGGCTTTAAACGAAAATGATCTGTCTACCGATGAAGTCGTATCTGTGTCTACAGACGTCTATGATCAGATCGATCAGGGTACATTGATCATTCTTAAGTTGAAAACCAAAACCTTACAAAAACAAGGGCAACTAGACGCAGTACGGGCAGGTAAATCCCTTTCAAAACAGACCTTATCACGTTCTGAAGGCAATAAATTATCGGATTTATCTGAATCTGAAATTAAACAACTAGCTGAGGCTGGAGCATCCAAGGTCGATGTTTATTGGATTAATTACCTCACGATAGGTCAATCACATCTGACACCGTTGGAGTTTTGGAAATGGAAACAGGAAAAGGAATTATCTTGGGAAGAAATTGAACAGGAACTTGAGAAGGATGTAGAAATAATTGATCGACCTTCTGTGGAAGACGATGTATATGCCGACACCCCGGCTATATTTAGTGAGAGGCAGTCCGTGACTTCCAGTGTCTATGAGTCAGGGGAGTACTCAGCGCTTGCAGCTAATACGATCAACGCTTTCGATGCAGCATCTTCTAGTGTGTTTAATGATTTAATCGTTCATTCCCAAATCAACCAGATCCAAAAACCTCAGTATAATGACAGTAACAATAGTAGTGAAGTGGTTGATCCGGTGTCGGGAAGTTTGACGCGGAAAGAAAATTTGATACATTTGCCAGGTGTAGATGGTTTGGATCTTGATGTTGGTCTTATGTATGACTCTAATCAGGGCGTCCCCTTTATTTCTTATGTTTTCTGGAACTCTTACTGGCAGATGTGGGATCGGAGTTATAGTTATAGTACTCCTCCTATGAGTATTGGATGGTCATTTCAATTTCCATCTATGCAATATGTCAGCGATCAAGGTATGTTCTATCATGATGGAAAAGGGAACACATATAAAGTTGGAAGCATAGATGGTTTATCCAATTATACGGGATTGATCAATTATAAAGGAAAGGATAAAAGGTTTGTCAGTGAAACATGGAACCAAGGTCAGTTTAGCAATGGTCAAATCCAATCCTCATCTTACATTGAATATTCTGACTTTAAGCGTGAATATTTTTCATGTAATGGCGATTTAATTGGTATTGTTGATCGCTTTAACAATACTATTACGTTTAAATATGAGAATGCCGGTAAGTTATCCTCCATCACGGACACCATGGGCCGTGTGATTCAATTTAGTTATGAAGACAACCTTTATGACGGAGATGTGGTTATCCGTGTGTTTGACGGAGAAAATGAAGTTCAAAAGGTAGTTTTGACGAAGGAAAGTGTTATAGCTAGTATTCCTAATGGCGATTATGTAGCACCTCTTCAAATACGTATTCCTGTGCTCTCACAGATTACCAAACAAAATGGAGAAAAAACCTATTTTAACTATCAGAATGAGGTGGCTCTTTATTCTCATTATGGATATATGTTTAATTCTCTTTTAAAAGAAGTGAAGCACCCCCACTCTACCACCAAATATGATTATACTTGGGTTAATCGGCATATTGGTGAATATGAGAGCGTCAGAGAATTTCAAGTGGCTTCAAGAGGTGATTATACTGGGTCAAATGCTTACCAGCAAATAAAATATTTGTATAATGGAGATTATGCCGGAAACGCGCCTACTCAATATCCAGGTCACTTACCTGATGACTTCCGATTTAGTACCGCATCAGCAGTGGTCAGTAATACAGCTAGTAACAACCTTCAAACGACAAATACCTTTGATAAAGACGGTAGGGTTTTACGTACAGAGACCCGGGAGGCTGGCGGAGAACGGAAGGTGACGGAAAATACAGCATTTCATGGGGTATTTACTCAGTCACCCACACGAACGATAATCTCAGAATATGCGGCCCAAGATAGTGAAGCCACTGCTAATCATCAGTATACCGAAACTGTATGGAATGATTGGGGCTTACTTCAAAGTCAAACGGAGCCACTAAGTGGTGAACAATTCAACACTCCGGGAATCAAACAGCACTATACAACAACCTATCAATACGAACCTAAATATCGATTCCTAGAAACAAAATCTTGGTACCAGAATGAATCTGATCCGGCCCCATTAATTGAACGATACACCTACACTGACAAGGGAAGGCTATCGACAGTAACGAATGCGTCGGGGGAACAAACCACATATAGTTATGGTAACCGCGATACCTTGGGTGGAATCTCTCAAATGACGGCTGAAAAGACAGCCAAGGGTCAATTGGTAGCTAAAAGTGTAACCATATACGGACCTGAGAGTCGTTACGCCTACCCGACAGAACAACAACAGTGGTTCAACATCGGAAAGTCTGATCAGAAAATCGTGAAGACCAAGACGAGCTACGATTTGGGAACGGGTTTGATGAAAAGTCAAAGTGACGGCAACGATCAGACTACGGTCTATGAATATGATGCAGGAGGTCGTCTAAAAAAAGAAACACATCCGATTCGAACCAATAGCAATGGAGAAACTTTCAGAGAGGTTATCGATTACAATTATTATCATCAAACCTCCAGTAACTTTGATTCGGTGAATGCAGGGACCTATGTTCTGAAGGTCGATACGATTAAAACCGTCACTCAATTATCCACTAACAGTAGTATGAGAACGTATGCGAATACGTTATATAATGGAATGGGCCTAGCGTTGTTAGAAGAGCATTATGACGATAATGTGAGTCAATGGGTCTTCACCCAGTACCACTACGATGATCAAGGACAAGCGATCTATCAAAAGGATGCGTTAGGCAATGAGATTACGGCTAGTTACGATGCATGGGGAAGGCAGAATCGTGCCACAGATGCCAATAACAATATATATGTAACGGATCATAACCTTAAGCAGCGCAAGACAGAAAGTTACATGATTGCTGCTGACACTCAAGAACGATTGAATTATCTGGAAACTATCTATGATCCATGGGGCCAGCCAGTTACCATGAAAACCTATAAAGACTGGCCGAGTCAATCACAGCCCCTCACAGAAAGTTATCGGTACGACATCAGTGGTAACGTGATCGGTTATACGGACCCTGCGAATCATCTGAACGATGCTGGGATCACAACATCGTATAGCTATGATGCTCTAAATCGTCTCACCTCCGTCTATGATGCATTGAACCAGCGCACACGCTATACGTACGATGGGAATGGTCAGCTAGCGAAAGTTACGGTGCAAGCTAAAGGTGGAACAGAGCAAATACTGAATACCAAGTACTATAACGAAGTTGGGTTATTGACGAGCAAGCTAGACGGGGCTTCTCAAAGTGAAAGCTTATCCTATAATGCATTAGGGCAATTAACTAGCAAAACCGATCGTAATGGCAGTCTGTTTGGATACAGCTATGACGAAATTGGCGCGCTCAAGTCAAGCACAGTCAGCGGGATGATCAATAACGTATCGCAGACACAGAAAACCGAAGTGATCTATAACGACGGTTCGCCCTCTAATCAGACCACTAAAAACTATCTGAACGGAACGATTCAGGCGATGCAGCGAAATACTGTAAACAGTTTGAATCAAGTGCGAAGCACGAACACGGTTGCGTATTCCGCTGGAGCGGTTGCACATTCCGCGTACATCTTTAATCAGCGGGATGCACTAGGCCGAATTACGCAATTGAATGATTATTACTTAAACTTTTACGTGAATTATCAATTCAATAAGTTGAGACTGGACAAAGTACAGACAAATGGCAGCGCTACGGTGAACAGTGCAGCCACGGCCAATGTACAATATAGCTACACCGGGGATAACCTGGTGAAGTCGATTAGTTATCCGACGCTGACAGACGGAAGCACACTTATGATAGTATACACTTATAACAAAGCCCTGAATTGGGTGGAGAGCGTAACGAACCAAAGGGGAGGCCGTGTGCTCTCCAAATATGTGTATGGGTATGACAACAACGGAAATATTACCTCGGTTACGGAAACGAAAAACAACAATGTGACACAAGATACACAAACGACAACCTATGGGTACGATGCATTGAATCGCTTAATTTCAACGGTACATCCGGGAGGAAGCAGAGACGCATACACCTATGATGTACGTGGGAATCGCTTGACGATGGAACAAAGTGTGAGTAGTCCAGCAGATTTTCAAGATACAAGTTACAACTACAATTTGTGGAACACGCTGACCTCTATAACCAAGAATGGAAGCACAACGAGCTTCCAGTATTATGCTGACGGCCTACGCTATCTAAAGAGTACCGGTAGCAGCCATACCCAGGTGAACTATGATAATAACGCTCAGGTTCTGACTGAAGAAAAGCTGAGTGGCAATAACATTGTTGAGCAATCCACGTTTGTACGCGGGGACCGGGTACTTGTGAAAAAGGACAAGAAAGCAAATAAAGACTACTATTACCTATACAATGGTCATGGTGATGTGGTACAGATAGTGGATACTAGCGGAAAAACAGTAAATGAGTATAGCTATGATGAATGGGGAAACATCACTAGCCAGACAGAAGGAATCTTTAACTCCTTTAAATACGCAGGTGAAGTGTATGATGCTGAAACGGGATTATACTATCTTCGGGCACGGTATTACGATCCGAGTATGGGGCGTTTTTTAAATGAGGATACGTATGAAGGGCAGATTGATAATCCGCTGAGTTTGAATTTGTATACGTATGTAGAGAATAATCCATTAACTCATGTCGATCCAACAGGACACTATACTGAGAGTCAAGTAGATTTGATGCTTACAACAGCTCGAATTGCTGGGAGTAAATCACAACTCTATTGGGATATTCGTAGCGATCTTGGTTCATTAAAACCTATTCAATATTTAGGGGAAAAGGGCAGAAACCAATGGCTACATCTCTTTAATATGGCTACATCAGCTGAAAGTAGCAAGGAACAGGTTACATCGGCAAAGAATCAATTAATGGGAGATTATGGAAGAGTCCAAGCTATGGACGATGCTATGCTTGGCGCTGTTTTAAGTGTATTTACCGGTGGAAGTAAAGATAAAGCTCTAAAAACTCAAATCGAAGGTAAAACCTTAAGATTAATAAATAAACAAACAGATATGTTAGCGGAATATTTGGGTTTTACAAAGACGAAAATAGAAATTAAGAATCAACCAGTGTATAAAAATGGCAAACTATATATTGTCCAAGATCTTGATTCGCATAACGGAGGTGTATGGAAAATGGCTACAAAACCAGAATATTTAGCTAGTAAAAAGACTCGTTTGGGTACTTATGATGCATTATTAACTAAGATTGGAGATTAAAATGTACAATTTCTTTTGGAGGATTACAAAATATGACCCAACCAATCGTATTAATGGGGTGTACGAAAAGAATGAATGGACTTCAATAAGTGAAGTGGGAAAAGTATTTTCAGCTGAAAAATTTCTGTTAGGACATTATTTAGAAACGGAATCATTATATATAACAGCTATAAATTTAATAATGAATGAGAATAAGTTAAATACAATTCAAGTAATGGATCTGGAGAAATATAATTTTGATGAGGAGAAAGTTGAATTCAATTCCATCTACACTGACGAGATGAAAAGTGTCTATAACAATGTGAGAAATGGCGACTATATCTCTGTGTATGAGTTGGAATTACTTTCTCAATTAATTCTAAGAGAAAAGATTTGGTGTAAATTTCAAAGTAGTGAGATGTTTGTTCACTTTGGTTTTGATTATTACATGTATATCGGGAGTATTAAGGAATGTAATGATTCTTTAATAAAGATCAGGAGTTCAGGTTTATTTGTTGAGAATTTTGAATCACCTTATTTGGAAGAATAGTTGTGCTTTAGCCACATACGAGTGTAATAACTCTATGTGGCTTATTTTTTTATTTAGTATTTGACATTCCGAGTATGTCAATGTATTATTAATTCAGCAAGGCATACTAAGTATGGCGGTGGATTAAATGATAGGATTACAATTTGTAGCGGACACGTTTCACATGGAGTACAAAACGGTAGCAGAAGCAATAGGTGTTTCTAAGCAAACGTTTCAAGACTGGATTAAAGAAAGACGGAAGATTCCACAACCACGTCTTGAACAACTGTCCAAGTTGTTTGGTATCGAGGATCAAACGTTGTAAGGCAGCTTTATACATCGTCTACGTATGCTAATCGAAAGAACTTGGCAAAAAAAATAGCAATCCCCAATGGGAACTGCCTAAATAGACTTGCAATAAATAGCTAATACACACATCCTCAGCGATGGACACGTTATTTTGCCGATAACGATAAAAAGTCCAACATGCTGGATGAAATAAAAATAACATAGCCTCAATTGTACGTGAAAATAAAGAGATTTCAACCCCTACCATCCAAAAAATGTTTTCCATCCCGATAGGGAAAGACTGGGGGGGAGTTTACATCAAAAACCATGATTCTTGTTGAGGAATGGGGTGTAGCACATCCAGCGACCGACTCGACTAATATTTTTACACCTTATGCTTCCGTATCTTCAACAATCAATTCATGTATGGAGATTTCTAGCGCATCACATATCGCTTCCAGCGTTCGGATATACACTCTGTCCACTGAATCGGAACAGAGATGATTAATTGTTGCATAGCGTATGTTCATTTGTGTAGAGAGTTGGCGTTGAGAGATTCCTTTCTCAGCAAGTATTTCTTTTAAGCGAATCTTTAATTTCATAGATAAATAATCCTCCACCGTAAAAACGTACTATTAACGTACTATATCATATTGTGTCCAATCTAGCATTGCTATATACGCTTAAAGGTACTATAATTGCTATATACTCTTAAGAGTATATATGTGTAGTGTTACAGCAATTTTAATTCGTGTAACGCTAGGGTAACGGGGAGGTAAACCTATGAATGTCATAGGTTATATACGAGTTAGTACGCAAGGACAAGCAAGGGATGGTTATAGTCTCTCCTACCAGCAAGACGAGATTCAGTCGTATTGTGAGCAGCATGGATAGCATCTGATTCACGTCTTTGCAGACGAGGGAATCAGTGGGGCGAAAGTGGACGAGGACGCCTTAGAGGTCGAACGTGAAGGCTTCCAAGATATGCTGACTTATGTATCAAATCAAAAAGTGGATTACGTTGTTGTACTGAACACAAGCAGGTTATGGAGAAGTGATATTGTCAAAGTCCTTGTGCATCGAGAACTAAGAAAACGTAGTATGGACATTCAAAGCATTGAACAACCGACATATAGCATATTTAAGAAAGACCCGTCTGACTTTCTAATCAACGGATTAATGGAGTTGTTGGATGCTTACCAACGGTTAGAAATTGCCATGAAGCTGGGTCGAGGACGGAATAAAAAAGCATCAGAAGGTAAGTTTGCAGGTGGAGGTATCCCTTTTGGTTACAAGGGAAAACGAGGATCAAAGCAAATCGTCATTGACGAGCCGAAAGCATATATTGTACAGCAATTATTCAACTTTAAAGATCAATACCCAGCATGGTCATTGTCGGCTTTAGCTGAGAAGTTAAATGAAGAAGGATTCACCACGGAACAAGGAATGAGGTTTACCAAAGTACAGGAAAAACGAATCCTAGACCATAAGGCATTCTATCAGGGAACATATCGTTACGGACAGATTGAAGCAGATGGGTTGCATCAAGCGATTCTTTAGTCAAGGATGCAAGGAAGGTAAATAAGATATTGCTAACGTATCTTTGCGGCATAGATCGCACGAACTGAGGATGCAAACTTATTACACCATTGTTGTTCTATCCACTCGTTTGAGTGGTTACTAATGGGGCTGGATACATACGAAAGCAAGCGTCTACAGTAGCACTGATTCTTGAGTGAAATGAATCAAACTCATTAGTAATTATTCAAATCGAATATAAGGAGCGGAGAAGAATGATTGACCAGCAGAATCTTATCTATGTAGGAGTTGACCTGCATAAGCAGCATCATACAGCCGTCATTATTGACTGCTGGAGTAAGAAGCTAGGAGAACTAAAATTCGATAACAAGCCGTCTGCCTTTCCTTTACTGCTCAAGGAGTTGAAGAAGTACACCAAGAAGGGCTTGTCTGTTGTCTATGGACTGGAGGATGTCGGAGGGTATGGCAGAGGACTTGCCGTCTATCTAAAGGACAATCGTTGCTGGGTGAAGGTAGTAAACGCAAAGCTCGCTAACGCCAGAAGAAAGAGCCATGTCACCGTTCAGAAGTCGGATAGCTGGGATGCGGAATGCGTTGCTAAGGTACTCAGAGACGAGTTGGAGCGACTTCCAGATGCGAAGCCTGTCGACCTGTTCTGGGCGATTAGCCAGCTTGTGACGCAGCGGAAATGGTTGGCTAAGAGTTTGACGGAAATGGTAAAAAAGATGCACCAGCAGATTAGCTATTCCTATCCCAGTTACAAAAAGTTTTTCTCCGAAGTGGAGGGGAAGACGGCGCTTGCTTTCTGGGAGACCTACCCTTCACCGTATACTTTGAAGGACGTGTCAGAGGAAACCCTTGCTGCCTTCTTGCGAAAGCACAGCAACAATGGATTATCTCATAAGAAGGCAAATCAGATTCTTACTCTGGTCGAAGCAGACGGAGAAACGTATCGGAATTTTCAGGATTCAAGAGATTCAGTTGTGGTGAGTCAGGTGGAATCCGCTCGGTTTTTTCAAGAACAATTGGTCAGTATCGAGGGCAAGATTGAGCATTTGATGCAGCAGCTTGGCTTTCAGCTTGAATCCATGACAGGGATCAATGTGGTGACAGCAGCGCAGCTTGTGGCAGAGATTGGCGACATTCACCGATTTTCTTCCTCCGACAAACTTGCCCGATTCGCTGGCATTGCACCAGTCATCGTAGGTTCAGGTAATAAGTTTCGAAATTGTAAGAGTAAGCAAGGCAATCGGGTATTGCATGAGATTATTAAGAGCCTTGCGATTCGTCAGATTGGTGTCACCCGTACCAAGAGAGAACCAAAGAATGCCTATTTTCATGCTTATTATGAGCGAAAAATAGCAGAGGGGAAGACGAAACAGCAAGCAATTGTATGCTTAATGAGGAAGCTGGTAAATATCATCTACGTCATGATGAAGAAAAAGTCAGCCTACGTGATGCCGAATACACCTGTACGACAAGCAGGATGATAGAATGGTGGTGATTGGGAGTGCTTTCTCAGTTGCCACCTTCTTTATTCAAAGCTCCGCTTTATAAACTAGGATACGTATGAAGGGCAGATTGATAATCCGTTGAGTTTGAATTTGTATACGTATGTAGAGAACAACCCATTAATGTATACTGATCCAAGTGGATATGCGCCAATCGTGGGGGATAGTCCATATGATACAGCCCCTACAAATACTGTTAAGGGTTATATAGTATATGTTACAGAAAATCAGTTAACCCAACTTGGATTCCAAAATGTAACTAATGATATGTTGAAAGACCTAAATATTACATTGGGCATGTTTGATATAACAACTAGCGATAGGATTAGTCATTTTCTAGCACAGGTAATGCAGGAATCTGAATTGGGTAGGTGGACTACTGAATTAGGTGGTAAAAAATATTTTTCAAAATATGAGCCTGGAACTAAATTAGGTAAACAACTTGGCAACAAGGATAAGGGTGATGGATATAAATTTAGAGGTGCAGGATATATACAAATGACTGGTAGGTATAACTATCAGCGTTTTGCTGACGCAATGGGTGACCAGAAAATTATGGAGTTAGGTGCTGAATATGTTGCTGAAAATTATGCATGGCGTGCAGCTGGATTCTGGTGGGATGATAACAATATGAATGAATTGGTTGATTCAGGTGCTTCAGTTGAAAAAGTAACAAGGCGAGTTAATGGGGGGACAAATCATCTTGCTAATAGACAGAAATACTACGCACTTACTAAGAAAGTTATACGTTAAAGAAAGACTTACTACTTGGAATGGAGATGAAGAGATGTGAAGCAACGGTTAATAATTATAATACCAATTTTATTAATATTAATTTCTTGTAGTGCGAAAGCTGAGCTAAACTCTGATAAAGCAAAAAATAGTAGTGAATCAAGTATAGGAGAAAGTTACGAAGTTGAAAGTAACAAGTATTCTAAAAACAAGATTAACATAACGTATCCAAAATTGGTTAATTTAGCTAATGATACAAATGAAGTGAAAATAAATGAATTGATTCAAGAAGAAGCAATAAGAATAGTTAAATCGTATTCATTAGAGAAGGATAGTCTTGAAATCGGATATCGAATTACATTTAAGAGTAATGAGTTACTGAGCATTCAATACTCTGGATCAGCATTTGCTGAAGGAGCAGCCTATCCGTTAAATGTCTTTTATACCTCAAATATTGATTTGGAAAAGGGGGTTAAGGTTAAATTAACTGATTTATTAGAGATAAACGAAGCATTCGTTGAAGCATTTAAACAGGGTAACTATAAAAGTTATGATAAAGATTTAAATTTGCAAGAGGAAGGAGTTATAGAAGATATCTGGAGTGGATATGATGCTCAAGATTTACTTAATTATTTTAAACAATCAGATGAAGTAAGTCAGATAAATGAATCAGGCACATTCAGCTATATCACCCAAGATTCAATTGGAGTAAGTATTTCAGTTCCACATGCGTTAGGCGACCATCTAGAAATGGAGATAAGTTTTGCAGAATTAAGTGAAAATATAAAGAAAGAAAATAAGTTGCTAGATAGCATAGTAGTAAATAAGTAATATATTAGTTGACCACATGGATGGAGAATCCGTGTGGTTTTTTATGTTGACATTCTGAGTATGGCGAAGTATAATCATCACAGCAAGACATACTAAGTATGGCGGTGAATAAGATGATAGGATTACAATTTATAGCTGACACGTTTCACATGGAGTACAAATCTGTAGCAGAAGCCATCGGGGTTTCCAAGCAAACATTTCAGGACTGGATCAAAGAAAGACGGAAGATACCTGAACCACGTCTGGAGCAATTGTCTGAGTTATTTGGGA
Source organism: Paenibacillus sp. FSL P2-0121 (assembly GCF_037975345.1). Classification (NCBI taxonomy): domain Bacteria; kingdom Bacillati; phylum Bacillota; class Bacilli; order Caryophanales; family Paenibacillaceae; genus Paenibacillus; species Paenibacillus sp. FSL P2-0121. Next base: position 1,680,308 of record NZ_CP150245.1, read on the forward strand.
TTGAGGATCAAACCTTGTTCCAGAAGGAGTTGCTTCCATCCGAAAAGTCGGAAATTCTGATGGTTTACTTAACTAAAACAGATGAACATGAGGAAATTGAGATAACAGGTGTTGATGACGAAGGATATGAATATACAACAACAGAGCATTACTCGCATAATAGGCAGCTCGTTGACTATATCTATGAAGAGCAGAAAAAAGAACGATTGATTGAACAGTTGGAAGTACTGGTCAATGACGAAGAAAATGAGAATTTTAAACGGCTTGAAGATGTAGTTACAGTATTTCAAGAACAGAATCGCAATAAAAAGACAGCATTGGAATTGGTCTTATATTATCTCGTTCATCGGGATAACGAATGGGGAGTCCACCCAGATTACGCAAAATACGAACAGAAACAGTTCTTTGAGAAACTTGACAAGCTGTTTGAAGAAATAGGAATAAAACCTTAATGAGGTGGTGAGCACGATGAACAAGATAAATACGAGTTGAACAATAGCCCGACTCCAGCCGTGGATTCTCGTTCTTATAACATCTCCAATCTTATCCAATATTTTAGACTACTAGAAATGAAAGAAGGTTTCATATGTTTGACACTATCATACTGAAAGCAAGACCTATTCCTATTGATCCAGATATATTGAATCAATACAACGGACATTCAACTACATTCTTTAGCAAAGAAACAGGTGCATTAAACACAAGCTATACATTAAAAGATGAAAAGTTGCCATATATGAAGTATATCGAGAATAGCCAAACACTCACAATACAAGTATCCATGCCAAAGTTTCTATACGGAGACAACGTTACGATGCTCACAGAAGCAGACATTCCCTTGTTCTTTGAACAGTTGCAAGAGAGGCTGTTCCAACTCTTTAATGTGCATATCCCACACTCTGAATGGATAATAAGCCGATGTGATGTCTGTTGTAATTTTCAGGTAGGTAAGAAGGTCAGTGAGTATGTGAGGATGCTAAGTAGGCAGCAGCTTGCTTACAAGAATACAATAGCGTACAACCAAGACCAGACCGTTGAATACCGGAACAAGAGCAGCAGAATTATGCTTTATGATAAGCACAAGCAGACTCGGAAGGAAGAAGAATCAAACGAGATTATTGAACGTTCTAAAGGTATACTGCGACTAGAAGTCCGACCTAGTGACAATGATCTGAGAAGATTCTCGCCAACGAGGAAGGCAGTAGAATTACTCCAAAAACCATTCTTTGACTATACGATGAAGAGGACACTTGCACAGATTGAGTATCCAGAGGAAGTCAGCGATATGGATTTGTCTTGGCTAATGGAGAACAGAGAGAACATCTCCAAGATTGAAACTGTTCTTGGTTTCCAGCTATTGCAAAGCAAATTTGATGAATCCGTATTAAGGCAGCTTTATACATCATCTACGTATGCCAATCGCAAAAACTTGGCAAAAAAAATAGCAATCCCCAAAGGGAACTGCCTAGATCGTCTTGCTATAAATAGCTAGAAGACACATCCTCACCGATGGACACGTTATTTTGCCGATAACGATAAAAAGTCCAACATGCTGGATGAAATAAAAATAACATAGTCTCTATTGTACTTGAAAATAAAGAGATTACAACCCCTACCTTCCGGGAAATGTTCACCATTACGATAGGAAAACACCCGGGAGTGGTTTACATCAAAAAGCATGATTCTTGTTGAGGAATAGGGTGTAGCACATCCAGCGCCCGACCCGACTTGCATTTAGACACCTTAAGCTTCCGAATCTTCAACAATCAGTTCATGGATGGAGATGTCTAGGGCATCACATATCGCTTCCAGCGTTCGGATATAGACTCTGTCTACTGAATCGGAACAGAGATGATTGATGGTTGCGTAGCGAATGTTCATTTGCATGGAGAGTTGACGTTGAGAAATTCCTTTCTCAGCAAGTATTTCTTTTAAGCGAATCTTTAATTTCATAGGGACGGTTTGCATCCGTTTTGGTTGGACGGCAAAGGATGGACGTTCGTTAAAGACTTGAAAGTTGGTGACTTGCTTGTTTCAAGTGACAGTACTAAACTGGCAATAGACAAGATTGAAAAAGAGCCACGAGAAGCAACGGTTTACAACTTTGAGGTTAAAGACTTTAATTCATACTTTGTTTCTAATCTTGGGGTATGGGTTCATAACTGTGCATTGCAAAATGTATACAAATCAATTAAAGATTCACCTCTATATCCACAAGGATTCTCAGGTGCTAAAAACGGAACTGTAAAAAATAAAGTGAACAATGGAGAATTGCTAGAGGAATTACGAGCAATAGAATCTGGGACAGGGAACAAGATTTACAAGGATGGTGTGGATGCAAACGGTAAAAAAATCTCTATCCATTACTTCCAAAGTCAATCTGGACAGGTGTTCAATGTTAAGACGAAAAATGGATGGAGTAACTCATCTAGTCAAATGCCTTGATAAAGGAGTGATATATTGAATTTACAAATTAACTTGGAGCAATCAGAAGAAATTCAAAAGTTTTTATGTATATTAAATCTCGGAATGCTTGATTCGTTGCTTGAAGGGGCTTTAACATTTGAAGATGCATATGCCTATCTATACCGTCCGTATGTAGCACAACTTCTAGAGCAAAATGAAGCGAACAAGGCAATAATCGAGTTGTTTGAAGAATGTTGCATGTTAGAAGATATACGAGATATAGCCCCTGAAAAGATAAATGATGCAATTAAATTGAAAAAGAAAGAAACATTAGATTTACTCAAAACCATCTCTAGTACAGAGAAATCAATGTACTGGCTCAATAGTTTTGATGAATGATACTGAGACCTTGAGGGCGGCAATCCTCAAGGTCTTTCTTTTACCCCTACCCATTAACTAATGAATCGGGAGACACGTTCAGAACGAACTTAACTCTAATCATCCCCGTACTAAAATTCCATCAAAATTATGTACGCACAGCCACATGCTCGAATGTTATAACCTACTTGTAGTAACGCTCTCCTTCTCAGTTGTCCTGAAATCCACAGTTACCTCCATGTTTTATGCCGAAAACCTTATCTTCGTTTTCTTGCGGTTTTCTCAGATAAAATGCCTTCCGCAACTATTGTCAGACATACATCGACTACGAATAGTAAGAAGAATTTTAAAATAGTTCGCAACAATCTGACAATATACTCCGATGGTTATAGCAGAAAGATAGTCTGGTGACGACCAGTTGACATAGAGAGTAGGTCATATGATAAGGCTAGCCACCCACTCCCTCATTTCTATAATACAAGCGGCAAATCCGTCAAAAGTTTTGTCAGTGGGGGGACACATGAATAACGCACAACTTTCTATTGACAAAGTTTCTATTGAATATCACGTAGTGACAGTGAACTTCTACAATCAACTCGCACTGTCTTTTCGGGACTGGTTTGATATTAAGCCTTACCTTCGTCATAAAGGGTATGTCTACCATTGGAATTTAGGATTGGACGGTGCATACCTGTACTTGCGGTATCAACCATGGTGGCAGAAGAAATCAAGGAAGTACACACTTCAAATTGAAACTCATCCTGAATATCTGGTGAAGTTTCGCACGTTGCTTGATGCACTATACGGACATTCTCAGGAGGTTTATTTCAACCGGTGCGAATTGGCTTATGATTTCCCATACCCGATGTTACGATGCATGGGGAAGGCAGAATCGTGCAACAGATGCCAATAACAATATATATGTAACGGATCATAACCTTAAGCAGCGCAAGACAGAAAGTTACATGATTGCTGCTGACACTCAAGAACGATTGAATTATCTGGAAACTATCTATGATCCATGGGGCCAGCCAGTTACCATGAAAACCTATAAAGACTGGCCGAGTCATGCTCGGAAATCCCAAGCTTGCTTAAGTGGTTAATCGTGCTTTTGAATCTTATAACAACCTTAAGTTGTCGGGTTCAATGCCCCTTGATACTCATCCATTAAATTGTCGATAATCTGCTGTACGGACAAAATCTCTTTAATCTCATGAACTCTGGACCCAGCAAAAACCAATCCGTTCTTAACATCTCCTCTAAGGGAAGTGAGCAGGGATTCCATTGTACAGAAGCGATGTGAACAAACCTTTAGACAATTATAGCATTTGACTATCTTTAATTTGGCATCATCACTGATCCGGTCCGTAAATTCATTCCGAATCGCTCTACCTTCTAGACCCACAGTAGACTTGATTAGGACAGTATCTCCTTGCTGAGCATCTACATACTTTTGCTTGAAGGCTAAGGGAGCATCACACTCAAGGCTAGCCACAAAACGGGTACCCATTTGAACACCAGATGCGCCGATCCGAAGGGCTTTTGCGATATCATCCCCTGTTAGAATTCCACCCGCAGCAATAACAGGAATCGAAACGGCCTCTAAGACTTCAGGAAGGATATCAAACATGGATCTGTCTGTACCTAAATGGCCTCCAGCTTCGAACCCTTCTACAACGACTGCGGAGGCACCAAGTCTTTCGGAAATTCGGGCTAATTTGGCGGATGAAACAATAGTTACGACAGGAGTACCATATTCTTTACCCCAAGCATAAATATCTCTAGAGATTCCGGCTCCGGAAATAATAAAGTCAACCTTTTCCTCCAAAGCAATCTTCATTTTTTCGGCAAAGTCCTTCACTGCGAATAGTACATTCACACCGATGTAGCCATTCCCTTTAGAGAGTTCTCTTGTTTTGCGAATATGCATTCTCAGCTCATCAGGAGTAATCCCTGTACCAGAGATGGTGCCCATCCCGCCTGCATTGGCTACAGCAGCGGCTAGTCCACTTAAGGATATGCCTACACCCATTCCACCTTGAATAACAGGAACTCTCGATTTAATATGTCCGAATTGGATTGTTGGAAGTTTCAATTACACACCTCTTTTGCAAGTTGTTGACATTATTAATACTCCTCTAGAGTAATAAGATATATCGTAACACAGCTAATTCTTTCCCGGATGTGACTGTAAACATGCTCAAACTATGTTAAATATCATGTCTTTCAACTGTTAAGTTGTTGATATCAAGTGAAAATTTAAGAAAACGAAGTGACTATTAAAAAAAGGACAATGAATAACAAAAAAAGAGCCATCCATCCGGTAAAACCTTCATACTTCTATCAACGCTTTTCTATCAAGAAAGTGGATTTTGACATCGTATCGTGTCCACAACCTCAAGAAATTCGATAACACTGGGGATGACATGGAGGATCTGATCTCCATCGGCACCATCGGCCTGATAAAAGCTATTGAGAGCTATCGTCCAAACAAAGGAACCAAACTAGCCACATTTGCTGCTCGTTGTATTGAAAACGAAATCCTGTTGCACCTGCGTTCGCTCAAGAAAACACGTAAAGACGTATCTCTGCACGATCCGATTGGGACGGACAAAGAAGGTATGAAATTACACTTATCGATATCCTTGGCTCTGAAGCTGTATCATGAGTTTTATAAGGCGAAGCGGTGAGGATAGTAGATAATAACTTAAGATTCACTATAGAGTGTTTTAAAAGCGACTTGCAAAAAGGGAGTTGCTTTTTTATGTGCGCCCAGCATTGGCGATCTATAGGGTTGAAGTTCCGCATACATCGTACAAAAATGGCAGACCTTGCGGCAAGCGATAGAAGAAAGAACCTATGAACCGAGCCCTTCCCCTACATAGAATTAGAAGGAATAACGGAATCGTGCAAAAAGTAACTTTCTTTGCTAAATAAAAATATCCATCATTCTTATATAATAAAGGTGACAAGGTATCATAACAAGGAGCTTGGATCAACATAAAATAACCTCCGCGAGTGAGAAGGATAGGATGGATGCATCATGAAAAGGTACGGGGCGGTCGTGATAGGCTGCGGTTATATGGGCTCTCTCCACTTGGACGCGATATCACGACAGGTGCGGGTCCGGTTGATCGGCGTGGCGGATTGGAACCGGGACAGGGCCTCCTTAGTGGCAAGCCAATACGGAGCTGAGTGTTGGAGCACGGATTACCGGGTCTTGATAGAGCGTGATGATGTGGATCTGGTCATTATCGCCACGTACCCGTCCTCCCATCTGGGGATCGCAAAAGATTGTCTCGCTGCAGGGAAACATATCCTATGCGAGAAGCCGATGGCGGGCAATGCACGGGAAACACAGGAATTCATGAAGCTGGCCCGTGGAGCTAAAACCAAGGTGCTGATCGGTCACATCCTTCGCCATAACACTACGTACCAGGCGGTTATGAAGATGATCCGGGAGGGCGCCATCGGCTTCCCTTTGGTCATCCGGCTATCCCAATTGAAGCCCTCCAAAAATTGGGCTTCCCACTTATCCCTGCTCCGGGACGTCTCGCCGATCGTGGATTGCGGCGTCCATTATATCGATGTGATGCGTTGGGCTACAGGGGCGGACGTAGTAAGCGTCAATGGGATCGGGCAGCGTCTCTACGAAGAAGTCCCGCCGTATACTTACAATTACGGACTCATGACCCTCCGTCTGTCGGACGGCTCCATCGGCTACTTTGAGACAGGGTGGGGCAAGGGGCTTCCGACTGATAACCGGAAGGAATTTATCGGACCGGCAGGCCGGATTCGCATCATATACAAGAACGAACGACCGCGAGAGGATCAGCATCTGGGGAATCTGATCGAGGTCGAAGACTACCAGAAAGGAGCGGTCCGGCAGATCAATATGGACTTCTCCGTAAAGCCTACGGGTGCCCAGCTGGACTATTTCCTGTCCATGCTGGAGAACAACTTGCCCCCTATACCGGCAATGGAGGAAGCTTGCCGGGCGATGGAGATCGCTCTCTTAGCCGACCGGGCGATACATGAAGGAATTACGTTACCTTGCGCGAAATAAGGGTTGACCAACATGGTGATGGTAACAGGGGATGAACCGGTGCATGGTGTACACCTGCTGAGGAATAAATTGACCCATGCAAAGTACGGCAGCCGACATCAGTCAGTCGAACTGAGGGATGTATACGGTGCCGTCGGGTACCACCCGCTGGATCATCAACGGATTGCAGGGCTAGTAAGCTCCGGAGCCATATTCCGGGAGGTTCCATTCGGCGAGGTGAAGGTAGATTTCGACGCATTGCAGGAGAACGGATACGGGGGGATCTGACCATCGATCGGGAAGTGGGGGATGCGCCCGAGGGGATATAGAGTGTGCAGTTCCATCATCCGCCAATACAGGTAACGGCAGACGGCCGTGCGAAATTTCGGGGATCGAGACTGCGTATTGGAAAACCGGTAAGTCGCGGGTCTAAATAATCAAGTTAATTAATAGGGTTGTTTTGCTGTGTTAGCCTAGTGGGATTTCCAACCGAAGGGAATGAACCATGGAAAGAAAATTAGAAACCTTAGTGATTTCCCGCCTGATAAATCAGACGGATGTTTCAGTTACAGAAGATTTCCAGATCATTAAACAGTATCAATGGCTTAAAGGATATAACCCGGTCGTTACAGCAAGATTAAATTACAGTCAGGAGGATCTGAAGCTTCAGTTTAAGGTTTACGAACAGAATCCAATACGAACATATAGAAACATGAATGATCCTGTGTATAAGGATAGCTGCATCGAGTTCTTTTTTCAGCCTTCTCCGGATTCGGACCAGCGCTATATGAATTTCGAATTTAATGCGAATGGCGCAATTCTCTTGCAGATAGGGGCGGATCGGTATGATCGCTTCCCAATCACTATCAATCCAGCACTTTTCCAAGTCCTATCCACCACGGATCAGATTAATGATAAAGGGGAAGCGTATTGGGAATTAAGCTTTTCGATCTCATGGGCATGGGTACAATCTTATTTTTCGGATTTTCGGGCAGTGCCGGGAAAAAGGATAAGAGGAAACTTTTACAAGTGCGGCGATGAAACGGTTTATCCGCACTTTGGAACATGGAGCAAAGTTCATTCGAACAAACCAGAATTTCATAGAAGCTGTGATTTTGGGATTCTGTACTTAGAGTAACTGCGAAATGCAGGTTAATGAATAACTTCCGAAGCCGCATATACGGGGTTGGAGGTTTTTTTGTCGTAGTAGACACATCGAACAAATGTCATATTGGCAGCGCAAGGATACTATTATTTTAAAAAATCACCTGTTTTTTAAACTTTTAGAAGGGAGTGTCGTTATACTGTTCGACAATCTACTCGTGCGCACGGTAGTTGGCCAAGTACGAATGGAGGCAGGTAATGATGCATGTAGTTATCCAGCAATTGTGCAAAAAATATGGCAGTAAACAAGTACTGAACGGAATTAACCTGACATTGGGTACGGGTATGTTCGGCTTACTCGGTCCCAATGGGGCGGGAAAATCAACATTGATGCAAATATTGGCAACAGTAATACCGAAAACATCAGGGGATGTACAAATTGGACATTGCAAGCTTGGGCGGGATGAACGTGAAATTCGTGGCTTGCTTGGCTACCTGCCACAAGAGTTTGGCGTATATCGCAAGTTGACAGGCGCAGAATATCTCGATTATGTCGCGTCCATGAAGGGCATTACAAATGGAAAAGTCCGGAGGAAAGCAGTAGCCGAAATGTTGCGCCGAGTCAATCTGGAGGAGAAGCGCCATGTGCGTATAGGCAAATATTCTGGCGGGATGCGGCAGCGCATCGGTATTGCCCAGGCGCTGCTAGGTGATCCGCAGTTCATTATTGTGGACGAGCCTACGGCAGGGCTTGATCCCGAAGAACGCATGCGATTTCGTGATATGCTGACTGAGCTGGGTAAAGATCGTACTGTGCTACTGTCTACACATGTCGTCGCCGATATTGATAATAACTGTAAGAGTATGGCGATTATGAGCGGAGGGCGCATCGTATTTCACGGTACGCAAGAACAATTGCTCCAGCGTGTGCAGGGACAAGTGTGGACGGTCCAAGTGGGTGATGAGAAGCTTGCAGAGCTCAAAGAAACTGCAGCCATCGTGACTGCAAAGCGTTCAGGAGCCGGCTATGAGGCGCGTGTTCTTGCCAGTTCTGTCCCATTACCTGGAGCAGTCCAGGCAAAGGCAGGACTTGAGGACGGATATATCGGGGTCATGAGAGCGGGGAATAGCCAATGAGCCTGATTCGCTATTACAAAACAGAGTGCAAGCTACTGCTGCGTGGCCCAGGCTTGTATCTAATGCTGGCAACTGTGGTCGGCATCCTGTATTTGATGTTTCAGAACGCCGATGCCAAATTGGATCGTGCAGTATACGTGATGGATATTTCTGAGGTGTATTGCCTTGTAGCCCTCATTATTTTGCCTTTGCTGGCAACAGCGATAGCACGGCGGGATGAAGAATGGAAGACAGCAACCATGATGGCTACCTTTCCGTATCGAACATGGGAAATGGAGGCTGCACGCTTGCTCTGTGCTGTAACCCTTCCGTTAGCAGCTGCGCTCGTGCCGATGGGGGCTTATGTATGGTTGGTCGTAAATGATGGCATCTCATGGGGAATGCGTGAATGGTATACCTCTGCTGTATTGGCTTCCTTTGCCATCCCGATGTTATTTGCAACTGTAATTGCCTACTTAGTAGGTATCCTTATCCGCAAGCGATACAGTTACTTGATCAGCTTCGTCCTGTTGCTTAGCTTGGCAATTATTTTACCGGAATTTTTTAAGACCGATCGCCCTTCTTTTTCATTACCCCCTCATACGCAGATTTGGTTCGATTATTCACTAGTTAAATATATTGGTAAGTCTTACTCACGTATGTGGGGATTTATATATGATCCGGCATTTTGGCTGCATCGCGGCATCGTTGCAGCTTTAGCAGCAGGAATGGTCATGACTGTTCTACTTGTAGTATGTAGACGCAGGCGGGAACGGGTCAAGGCATGGCTTGTCTATCCCACGATGCTGATTCTAGGTGCAGCATTGTTATGGGCAGGTAGTGCGATGTACGGATACCTGCAGGAACGGGCAGATATTGCGGATGCCAATGAACGTTTCTATCGCGAACGTCTTACTTCAGCCAATGATATCACGCAACAGCGTGAATTGGAGCAACTGCTCGTTGCTGGAATTGCAGCGGGTAAATATTCGGAGGCGGATATTGAGGAAATGTCTCGGATCACCCTTAACACAAACGGGAATACCAGCAATCCGCTCTCGGTATCGCATATTAAAGATCTGCTTGTCGGAATGAAGTTCCAGGATCTACACATTAACAGCTACAAGCTGAAGTTGGAATTACTGCCGCGGCATGGGTTAGAAATACAGGCGACGATGCAAGCAAGCAATGGACAAGCGGCAACACTAGAGCGATTCCCAATCATGCTGCGACATATCTTTGATGTACAGGAACTGAAGGTGAACGGTGCTGCTGCTGCCTATGAGTGGGAAGAGGCTACAGATGTACTTTGGATCAAGCCTGCAACGGATGTTATGCCAGGGGAGCATATGGAGATCGAGATGACATATAGAGGTACCCTAAATGATTGGCGGCATTATTATTCCGTCGCTCCTAGCAGGGATAGATGGGAGCAGATCGCTGTTGTCGACGATAACAGGATTTTCCTGCCAGCTTTCTATGGCTGGTACCCTGTTATCGGCAATAGCCGGCTATCGGAATTGCTTACCGATCACTACGAATGGGGGCGTCACGCTACAGATATTCTGGACACACAACTGCCGCGCCCTATGGCGGGCTTTGAAGTTGCTATCACAGGGCCAAGTGGCTTGAAACTGTTCTCCAACGCCTCTGTCATTACTAGTAAGATGGCTGGAGAGAAGGGAGCGACCATCACGCGCCTGGAGCTGGATGAAGCAAGCGGACTTACATTATTTGGGGGCGATCTGCAACTTGCAGAAGCGACGGCAGACGGCAAGACGTTGCGTCTGTTGGCATCTGGTCAATTGCCTGCCCGTTCTGTCGAAGAAGCAGCACAGTTCGCAGCCAGGCATTACGCCCAAGCGGCGCGTACTTTGAAAAAGTTGGATGGAGAAGCTGCAACGAGTTTTCCCCAGACGGTTACTATGGCACTTGCCGATTATCCGTATTATAGTTTGAATATGGTGAGTATGAGCACCCTTGGCATGGTAGATGCATCAGTTGGAGGTCCGGAAGCTCGCGATGTCCACTTTTTGTCTAAGGTGTCTGTGTCAAGTTATTTTGGGGCGGAAATTGATCGAGGGAAAAATGGGAATATCCAACTGAGAACGGGGCAGTACTGGCTTGATTACAGTGCCAAACGTAGAGAGATTAGAAATGCGAGAATGTTAAATTTAAACGCCCAATATACACTGAATAACTTTTTTCAGGCTTATAACGAGCTCAAGCTGGTCGGAGGGAAACTGCCAGATCGACTGTTCGAACCTGTTAGCAGCTATTTTTTGAACGGTACACCGAATCAGGTTTATGACCTTATGAATACCATATACAGCCAGTACGGTATTGAAAGTGTCTACGATGTCATCAAGCTTGTCTATGACAGTATTGGCACAGAGCAGCTAATCGAGGACAGTGATGAACAAATGGAAGCGCTTCTGCGAGGCTATTTGCAAAGGAAAATGGAGGGAGGACAATGAAGGTTGCCCTCATTCTTTTGTCCCGTGCAAAATATGCTTGGCGCATCCTATGGGGCGGCTACTTGCTAGCTATAGCTATTATTGCGGCGCTGATAGCAGCTGGTTGCCTCATGCTGCCAATGATGATGCCCTCTCCTGGTTTTTATCATGTCAAAGTGGCTTTTATATTTGTGCTGCCTTTACTTGCGATTGCCTTGAGTGCTGCCTTGTTCGCCGATGATTTCAGTGAGGGTACTTTTGCCCATCATTTCAGCTATCCATATTCACAATTACTCGTGTTCGCCGAGCGAGGAGCGGTCGCTGCGCTATTGCTAGTTATCTATGAAGCAGCGTTGCTCTGGGCAATTGACCGCTGGGCGATCGTTTTAAGTACGGCACAACTAGCTTACATAATTAAACATAGCCTCAGTGTGAATATGTTCCTTGGCGGTCTGGCGGCATTGGGCACTCTGCTAGGGCGCAATATGGCTGTCGGGCTAGGAGTGGGGGCAACGGTGTGGCTGCTGGAGTATTTTATGTCCAGTATGCCGCTCAATCGGTACTATTTATTTCAAGCCGTCTGGCCGGTGAGCCGGTTCACAGATAAATCGCATAACGCTATCGCATTATTTGCAGCAGCTGGAATACTGCTTTTCTGCTGTATGCTTCTATTGGGGAAAGGCAGAGGTTGGCTCGTGTGCAGGCAATAGTGCTGAGCGAGAAAGGAGAGAGTCAAGTGAACAGCAGGGCTGTTGTTACGGATGAGCAACTGCTCGAGCAATACAAGCAAGGGAATACAGCCGTGCTGGAGTTGTTCGTCTATCGGTATCATCAGACCATCTATGCGTATTTATACCGACTGACCAGCAAGCGTCAGCTCGCAGAAGATTTGGTGCAAGAGTGTTTTGTCAGAGTATTCACGGCTTTGCAAGCTGGTCGGTTGCCTGAACGGTTTCGACCATGGATTTATCGAATTGCGACGAACCTGTGCCGTGATGTATGGAAGTCCGGAGCTTATCGTTATGAAGTAGCGGCTAAGGATACCGGAGTGTATGATGCGGCAGATGGCGGTAAGGATACGGTAGCGTCTTTTTTAGACAAGCAATATGAGCGTGAAGCAGTCATTGCTGCCCTTGGCGCTTTGCCTGAGGAGGAGCGGCAAATTGTTATTTTGCGTTTTTATGAGGAGCTCAAGCTGGATGAAATAGCCGAGTTGCTGGAACTGCCGCTTGGAACGGTCAAGTCCAAGCTGTATCGGGCGTTCAGGCGACTGGCCCATACATTGCAGAAAGGGGAGGATCAGGATGAGTTACATATCCGGAGCCGGTAGCGCCGATAAGGCTAGTCGCGACAGTCAACTGCACAGGGAATTGCAAGAGCAGCGGCAACTAGAGGAAAAGGGTGAAGCAGCAGCGGATCGATGGGAGCATGACCAGATCGGAGCCGTATTCAGCCAACTGGATCGCTATACCGTCGATGGTCCCAGCGGCCAGCAGACGGAATCTCTGCTGGCGCTTGCCGCCACATATGCCACACAGCCTGAGTGGGCGGTTGCTGTACCCTCTTCCAAGCGAGTGGCAAGACATGACAGGCCTGGGCGGCAAGCAACTGTCGCTATATCTTTACCAGTAAGGCTTATGCAACGCATGGCAGCTCAGGTAAGGACGATGCATTGGCTGTTTTGGCTTACATCAGCGCTTATGATTGGCATAGGAGCAGTCGTTGAGGGGCTGGTAGCAAGTGAATGGTTCAGTAGCTCTGCCAAGCCGGATGTATTTTTATTTACGATTCTGTTGCTTCCTGTAGCCAGTGTGGCCTATTCACTCCGATCCATGCATAAGCCAATGAGTGAGCTTGAGGCGACCTTTCCTGTTACACCCGTACAGCTTATGGTAGCCAGAATAGGAACCATACTGCTATATGACCTCCTTCTAGCGCTGTTGTTTTATGGAATACTCGTTATGACGGGTACCAGCGGTGAATTCGGATCTAACACTACTTTACTGATCACAGATCTATTACTGCCGATCTGCCTGAGCGCTTTTGCAGCGCTGGCTGCAATGCTTCGTTTCGGGACATGGCCTGGTACCGCGGTTGTGCTCGCAGTGGGCGTCATCCAGTTTTCCACTGGCGAGAGGCTTGGCGTATTTCAATTGTTCAGCGAATACGGGTCCGAACACTGGCTTGCAAGCAAGCTTGTTGCTGTTAGTCTGGCAATAGCGCTGGGTGTTATAACAAGTATTTTGCTGCGCCATCGGCATTATTACAAGCAATATGGATAGGAGGGAAGAGTGGTGCGAGGAGCTGAGCTAAAACTTACCGCGGTTGAACTTCTTGCAGATAATGGTCACCTGCTGCTAGGGGATGTGAATCTGGCTTTGCCGCCAGGCTGGTATGGTCTGGAGGGCGCCAATGGCAGTGGAAAAACAGCATTGCTCAAAGCGATAGCTGGTCTATACCAGCCTGTACGCGGCCTGATTACCTATCAGCTTCATGGCGTGACGTTGTCAGGCAATGCTTTCAAGCCTTATCTGGGCTACAAGCCACAGCAGGCAGCGTACTATGACAATATGAATGTCGAGGCATACTTGCGTTATGTGGGTGAGATGAAGCTGATGCCACGGGCAACCATTGAGGAACGATCTCGTGAGCTAAGTGAACGGCTCGGGCTTACTGCCGAGTGGAAAACGCCCATTCAGCGGTTGTCAGGCGGCAACAAGCAACGGCTTATGATTGCTCAGGCGATGCTTGCTGATCCATGGTTTCTGCTGCTGGATGAGCCTCTCTATGGCATGGATATCGAGATTCGTTTCCTGCTGCTAGACACGTTGTACGAAATGACACCTGGCACAGTCGCAATCTTTTCAGGCGCTTTGGAGGGCCTACAGGGAGGTTGGTTGGATGCTGTGATCAAACTTGAAAATGGTACAGCGGCGCTGCACTGATGCAGCGCCGTTTTCTATATTAAATCATCCTGCTGCGGCTGCGAAACTTGCCTGGCGGATAGCCAGACATTTGTTTGAACCATTTGCTGAAGGGGTGGATAGAGTCGGCCTCTAGATGGCTGGCAATGGAGACTCTTCTACTCTTATCATTGGCAAAGAACGGGGAGTTTTGAACACAAATAAAATAATGAGAAGTGACAGATTGCTTGGGTAGTGTTGGGATAATATCAATAATTGGCGAACCAGCCGATGGAATAAATGGCGTGATTTTCTCTTTGAATGGAGATTTTTTGGTACCTTATTGTCAGTACAATCATACAGAGAAAAAAAGGAGGAGAACCCAGAATCATGCACACCAAGAATAAGGGGAAGTACAATGATTTTTCGAGATATTTACGGATAGCCAATTGTTGCGGAAGAAGACGAAACACTTCCCTTGGCTCATCCTGATTTGATGTTGTTTTTGCTTAACACCACAAATGTAATTGATAGTGTTGATTATAGACTGTTCAAAATAAAGGAAACAGCTATCGTTCAATTTTTTGTAACGGACGCATTTAAACAACTAGTGGAACTCCATGACCTTAAGGGCTTAGATTTCTCAGAGGTATACGATTCAGCTTTTACTGCAGAAAAAGAAGAAGAGCAAGAACGTAATTACCAAGCTGCCCTTGATTTCATAGAGCGCAATAAAGGAATTGAAGTTTCATATGATGAGGCTCGTTTCCTTATGGAGCAGGAAAAAGTTGTTGCCAGCGGAAAGTGGAGAATGCAACTAGATGAGAATGGGGAGCTATGGCTTGCGAATTTGACACCTGATTTGATTTATTGCTGGGGCCAGCCAATTTATATTCCTCCTGTGTTAATGCTTTTTCAATGGCATGAAGTAGAGAAGTCTGAAATTAACTTATAGAACCCGGTGGAATGAAATATACTCTTATGAAGCTTTATCATCATTTTTAAAAGGCTAAGCGCTGAGCTTAAAGTCATAAGTTAGATCCGTTAACACTAAAGTTTTACAAAGGCGACTTATCTGCGGACGGGTTGCTTTTGTTTTTTTCAGTTCCCATCAAAACAATATAGTCCTGACCGATCTGCTTATCCAAATCATTGAATACTATCAATAAAGATAACCGTCAAACAATAGAATATATGATATAATGACGTGGTTGTTGTAAGGTGCAATTTTAATATGAAAAATAGGATGGGCAATATGAAGGGTTATCTTTATAACGTGGATAAAAAACGATTGATTATTATGGTTATCGGCAATGTATTTCTGGGCATGGGAATTAGTATTTTTAAGCTGTCCGGCATGGGGAATGATCCCTTTAGCGGCATGGTAATGGCACTTGCAGAGTGCGTGGGTATAACATATGCAAATTTTCTGATCTTGCTGAACCTGGTATTGTTTGTAATCGAATTCATCACCGGACGAAGGTATATTGGAGCCGGGACTTTTGTAAACGCAATCTTTTTGGGGTATATCGCTACGTTCTTTCATAGTACTTGGCTATCTCTGTTAGGCGAACCTCAGCTGTTATGGCAGCGGGTGGTCGTCGTAGCGATTGGCGTGGTGGTATGCAGTTTTGGGGTATCCCTGTATCAGACATCGGCTGTGGGAGTCGCTCCTTACGACAGCCTGTCCCTGATTATGAGGGATAACGTCCCGAAAATATCTTATTTTTGGCACCGGATGTTTACGGATGCTCTTTGTGCTTTGATTTGCTTCCTGGCAGGAGGCGTTATAGGCTTAGGTACTCTAGTGTCCGCACTTGGTTTGGGACCCATTATTCATTTTTTTGATGTGAATTTTACGGAGAAGCTGCTGGCAAAAAAGCGTCCAAATTAAGAAAGGCGGGGCAGACCAATCTGCCCCGCCTTTACTGTAATTTGAAGGTCCATTTTTAATGAGTAAATGCACTCTTAATGTTATTTTTTTTATGAACATCTTCCGTGCCGCTATCCAAGGCGGTCTTGTAGTAGAAGCATTTATGGTCTATGACTTCCATCGTTTTTCTCAATTCTTCCATCTGTGCTTCTACAGAAGCTTTCCGCTCCAGGAACATATCATATCTCTGCTGCAAGGTGGAGTCCCCCTCAGAGCACCACTCAATGAAATGTTTTATTTCCTTAATTGGCATCCCGGATGACTTCAGGCATTCAATTACTTTTAAAGCATCCATATCCGTTTCTTTGAAAACGCGTTTCCCGCTGGGGGTTCTTTCTATAAAAGGCAAAAGTCCCTCCTTGTCATAGTAACGCAGGGTATGTGATGTCATATTAAAATATTCTGCAACTTCACTTATGGAGTATGTTTTCATCATCTATCTCCAGTCTTAATTATATTTTATGCTTGACTTAGAGTTAACTTTAAGTAATAACATAGGTTTTGTAAAGTCGACGTTACAGCTTTTTATATTAACTAGAAGAGAGGTTTCACTATGATAAAAGTAAATGCACGTGCTACATTCAGTCAGGAAGGCCCGTTCAAGCTAACTACAATTGAACGCCGGAATCTGCAGCCGCACGATGTTCTTATTGAGATTAAATACGCTGGCATTTGCCACTCGGATATTCATACAGCCCGCGGGGAGTGGGGACCGGTTAAGTATCCACTTGTTCCAGGGCATGAGATCGCCGGTATTGTCAGCCAGGTCGGTTCCAAAGTTACAAAGTACACAGTCGGCGATCGTGTAGGGGTAGGTTGTATGGTTGACTCCTGTGGAGAGTGCAGTAATTGCCAAAAAGGTGAGGAGCAGTATTGCCTGAGTGGAAATACGGGCACTTATGGAGCTATCGACCGGCACGGTCACTATACACAGGGCGGGTATTCCACGCACATCGTTGTAACAGAAGACTTCGTGGTCCGGATTCCTGACACTATTCCGCTTGACGCGGCTGCACCGCTTTTATGCGCAGGAATCACCACCTATTCACCGCTGCGCCATTGGGGAGCCGCTCCCGGCAAAAAAGTAGCTGTAGTGGGTCTTGGCGGGCTTGGGCACATGGCTGTGAAGATTGCTCATGCCATGGGAGCTGAGGTTACTGTGTTATCACAGTCACTGAAGAAGAAGGAAGACGGATTGCAATTAGGAGCGGATCATTATTATGCGACCAGCGATTCGGAGACATTTAAGCAGCTTGCCGGTTCATTCGATCTTATTGTGAATACAGTAAGCGCACAAATTAATATTGATGCCTATCTTTCACTTCTGGCATTGGATGGTACATTAGTCAATGTCGGTGCGCCCGCTGATCCATTGGCAGTTAACGTATTCTCGCTGATCGGCCACCGCCGTTCGTTTGCCGGATCGATGATTGGCGGAATCCGTGAAACGCAGGAAATGCTTAATTTCTGCGCTGAACATAATATTGCTTCTGAAATCGAGGTCATTTCTGCTGACCGGATTGATGAAGCTTGGGAGCGTGTGCTTGCTTCAGATGTCCGTTACCGGTTTGTCATCGACATCAGCACGATGGGGAACGAATAAGAGACGCCTTCATTCTTGACCTCGGTTCGTGGCCACAACCTCAAGAAATTCGATAACATAGCGGGAATTTGCTAAGGAGCTGGAAATCTCACGCAGTTATGTTTCGAGAAGAGAAAAAAGGCGTTGTTGCATACAGCAGCATATGTGTATAAATGCTAAATAGGCAGAGCAGTGCTTCTACCATTGGGGTAGGAGGACGGCTCTGCTTATTGTCGTTACTGCAATTGAATATTTTGGTTCAGCTGATTCTGCCGTTTTTATGAAAAAGCTGATTCTTTAAAGGTTGGAATTTTTAAAAATCAGGTTGAAAAATGCTATTTTCCCTAATAGAAAATCATGACACAATAACAATAAAGCGCTTACTTCATTAAAACATCCCAAGTTCATGAAGACTCTATACCACTTTTTGAAAATATTCACGATATTAAAAGTCGTATCTGCTGGCCGAAATTTCGGATTCCAAGCAAAGGTTGAAATTATTAAAAAAGTTGGTACTAAACGTTTAACTCAATAACTTAAGGGGTCAAACGGTTAGACATATCTATGTAATTATGAAGGGGGAGAGGGAAATGAAAGTAGGTAAAGCATTCGGGGCAGGTATTCTTTCAACTGCAATAGCGTTAAGTGTCATTGGCTGCGCGAAAGACGAGACAAACACAGTAACCAAGGCATCTGATGCACCCAAAGCATCTGAGAACGCAACCTCCAAGCCTGAGGAGAAGGTCAAAATTATCTATTCGATGTGGGGAAGTGCGGAAGAGGGAAATGTAACCCAGGGAGTGGCGGATAAGTTTAATGCTTCTCAAGACAGAATTGAAGTAGAAGTACAAGCAATTCCTTGGGAAAACTACATGACTAAGCTGAATACAATGGCTACGGCAGAGCAATTGCCTGACACAGGGATGCTCAGAGAAGATGGGGTCGTTCAGTGGTCTACCCAAGGCATGCTGAATGATGTAAATACAATGTACGAAGGAAGCGACAGCAAACCACTCGATAGCTTAGCCTACAAATATCAAGGGAAAACCGTAGCCTACGCGGCTGCCAATGAAATCTTACTCCTCTATTACAACAAAGATATGTTTGACAAAGCCAATGTACCCTATCCCCCAGCCGCTTTAGACCAAGCGTGGACATGGGACGAATTTGTAACAACAGCAAAGAAGCTGACCCTTGATAAAAATGGTAAACATCCTGATGAGAGTGGCTTTAATGAGCAGAGTATCGTACAGTTTGGCGCATCCGTTGAAAACTTACCATGGCAGCTTGAGACCTGGGCGCTTGGTAATGGTGGAGGGTTCTATTCGGGTGATGGGACTGAGGTGAGAATTGGAGAAGACGCCAGTATAGAGGGAATTCAGAAGGTTGCAGATCTTTACTTGAAGGATCATGTTGCTCCGTTGTCTGTCGGACAGACTGATGATGGCATTCAACGAACCATCATCGCGGGAACTGTTGCCATGGCTACTAACGGTGCGTGGAACGTGGGAACTAGTCTGAATACGGCCAAGAATGAAGGCTTGAACTATGGCGTTGCAGTATTGCCTTACATGAAGGAAAAGGTTACCCTCAACACGGGTGGCGCCAATGTCGTCTTCTCCCAGACTAAGCATCCAAAAGAAGCGATGGAATGGCTGAAATGGTACAACTCAGAAGAAAATAACTGGGGCCTCATTAGCTCGGGGATCTGGATGCCGACGCTGGAGAAGTGGTACACGGATGAGACCCTTACCCGTAAATGGGTCGAAAATCCTAACTTCCCTGTTTATGACGAATATAAATCTGCAGTAGTCGATTATGCGCAATCACCTGCTGTGAAGCCTGCAGCGTGGTTCTATACGAATCATACGACGGAGTTTAACACCTTGCTCGGGTCGGTTCTAGGGGATGTATGGACTGGAAAGACGACCGCTAAGGATGCTATTTCTAAAAATCTCGATGCGTTGAAAGCAGCCCATTCAGGCAATTAGTAAAGTTCGTAAAAGACTGGCCGCTGCCAAGCTCACACACGCGGCGGCCATATTATGATCTTCAGGTGGGGAGATAGAGATGGAAATGATTAATAAATCTCCGAAACGTCGTTCACGTATTCATGCAGGTGAGGCACGAGCCGCGTATATATTATTGATCCCTGCCTTCCTTGGGCTGATCTTTCTAACGTATCTACCTCTTATTGGGGTGCTCGGGATCAGCTTAACGAATTGGACGGGACTTTCAGACCCCAAATTTGTTGGCTTCGAGAATTATATTAATCTATTTACCACTGATCCTTATATTAAAGATTCTATTATCGCTACGGTCTACTTTGCCGTCTTATCGGTAGTTGGAGGCATGATTTATTCACTTTTTATTGCGATGCTACTGAATCGTAAAATTCCGGCTAGAGGGTTTTTCCGGGCTGTGTTCTATGTACCGTACGTTTTGCCGGCAGCCGCAATATATGTAGGATGGTCCTGGTTATACGAAGCTAATTTTGGATTTTTTAACTTTATTCTCTCTGAGATGGGTTTGAACAAAGTTTCTTTTATCGCGGATTCCAGCTATGTCATTCCATCCCTATCCTTGATTTCGGTTTGGCTGTCAGGTAACTTAATTGTTATTTTCTTAGCTGGGCTGCAAAATGTTCCGGTCGTCTACCATGAAGCGGCTGAAATGGATGGTGCGAATGGATGGAAACGATTCTTGCATATCACTTTACCGTGCATGTCGCCCATTATCTTTTACAATTTGCTAATGAGCTTGATTGCCAATCTCCAAATTGTTACGCCGGCTCTTTCATTAACGAATGGGGGCCCGGGTAATTCTTCACGCTTTTTAACTTATCTGATGTATGATCAAGCTTTTGTAAATTATAAATTGGGGTATGCTTGTGCGACAACAGCCGTTATTTTTGTTATTCTTGCAGGCTTTACTGGTGTATTATTCAAAACCTCCAACCTATGGATCTTTAATGAAGGGGGCGATGACAAATGAGTGTAGCCTCATACGGAAGATTAAAGAGCAAAAAACGTAATAATCAATGGATGAACCTGATCTCGTTTGTCGTTGTTATTTTTTTTACTATACTCGTGCTCTTTCCAATCTGGTGGATATTTCGCACGTCGCTCATGTCGAATGCCGAGATATACCAATATCCGCCTTCACTGCTGCCAGGAAATTGGTTGTTTTCAAACTATGCAGAAACGCTAGAGATCTTTAAGTTTTGGAAATATTTATGGAACACTATGATTATTATTGTACCCGCCTGTCTGGCAGGAACCTTTACAGCGACTTTATGCGGTTATGCCTTTGCAAGACTGCGTTTTCGGGGCAAAAAATTGATTTGGGCTCTTTGTGTCGGTTCGATGCTTCTACCTGCCATGGTTACACTTATTCCGCTATATATTGGGTGGACGAGAGGCTTAGGAATTCATGACAGCTATCTGCCGTTGATTTTGCCTTATTTCTGTGGTGGCGGGGCTTTTAATATCTTTTTGATCAGGCAGTTTATCATGTCTATACCGAGAGAGCTTGATCAAGCAGCAACGATCGATGGCGCTGGATATTACCGCATTTTGTTCAGCATTATTATGCCGGCCATTAAATCTGCGATGATCGTCGTCGCATTATTTATCTTTATCGGTTTATGGAATGATCTACTTCAACAGATGATTTACATAAACTCAAGCGATAAGTATACGATAGCCTTGGGACTAACCGCCTTTAGAGGCCAACTAAAGCAGGACTGGTCGCTGACGATGGCGGCTACGTGTATGTCCTTTGCGCCGGGTGTCATTTTTTATCTGATTGGTCAAAAATATTTCGTAGAAGGAATCACGTTGACAGGACTGAAAAATTAGCTTCAATGGCTAAAGATAGCGCACTGTAATCTGCTCTGAAGTATTAATGGGGGCACCTTTCTGCTAAGGCTTAAGTTCCGAGCCCGGCGGTATAAGGTGCCCTTTATTTGTGCTGTAAAAGCTTCTACAGATTATGAATAAAGTTATATAGGTTTGCTGGGACGAGTCCTCTCTTTGAATTGGAACGTCCATACAAATTCCTCGAAGATTAGTTTTATTTATGTACTTCGTATTTTAAGTTCAGAAAATGAAATGTCAATTGCAGTTTGAGACGAATATCACCGTTGCTTAAGTCTAATTGGAAAAGCTCCCGGATCCTGTTGATACGATAGAACAAAGTGTTTCTATGGATAAAAAGTGCTTTTGCCGCAAGAGCTGGAGTGTCCACATACTGAAGATAGGCTTCAAGGGTAGGCAGCAAACTTGTTTTGTGGGTATGGTCATAAGCAATAAGCTTCTGAATAACCGGATGACAGAAATCAGCAAGATCATGATGTTCAGATATGATTTTTCCAATATGCTCACAGAGATAGTCCTCATACACATAGATTGACTTGTTAAAGTCAAGTTGGAGTCCTAAGTCGATGGCAGCCAGACATTGTTTGTAATATTTTCGCAAAAAATTTAATTGACTGAAGGAATCACTCATTGAAGCAGTCAGACTATTTACTTGCAGAAACTCCAGAATCCGTTCTTCTTTAGTAATTATTTCGTGGGATGAATCGGTGAGAGAGATTAGAAATACAATGCGCCCTTGAAAAACGATCCAACGGTTGTTTGGCAGGAATTGACTTAGATGCTGCGCGACCAGTTGAACTTTTCCCTCAAAAAAACCGTTGTTTTGGTCAATTAAGGTCAACACACGCAAGTTAGAGGACAGCGGCCACTCCATATGAGCCAAGCGCATTGCAATGACATTAGCATCATAGAGATCACCAGTAAGGAGTTCGGTAAGCAGAAAGCTATGAACCATTCCTTGATTGGATTTATAGAAATCACTCTTCTGCAATTCTACCGAAACCAGTTCGCAAAGAAATTTTACTAGTTCAAAATCAATATCAGTAAATTCACGATCAAGCTCCATAACACTAACCTGTGCAAATTCTATACCGTGGACGTACACAAAAGCTGTAATCCAACCGTTCTTGGTCTCGGGATCACGAGAGTAATAAGGAAAAAGAGCCATCCGGGTCCGCTCGTATAAATTGGATTTCTTCATGCTTTGAATATTTCGGTCAAGGACATAACCTAAGTGTCTCTGTTGTTCAATATCAGGTCGGCTGGGAATAGGTGCTTGACACATAGCAAGTAATTTATAGCCAGCATCAACAATGATAACCGGATTACCAAAGATGCGGGTGGCTTCATTCGTCATGTGCTGCAATCCTTTGTTGGAGTTAAGTGCAGAGATAAGCGTGTGCATATGCTCAATAAGCCGATTCTCATGAGCAAGGATAGTAGAGATTTTCTCTGAAAGATCCAGCAAATCCAGTTCATTTGGCAGAAGGGTAAGGCAAGTATAAGAATCAACAGATGCGTCACAATCCTGAATACAGAAAAGTGGGGTGTCTGTTGGAAAGTCCCTTGGTATATCTGAAAGCTTGCCTAAATAGGCAGTGTCAGTCTTGAATACGGAGTAGGGTCGCAGGATAGCAAATTCGTTAATCTCTTTGGTTTGTAATGCCTCTTCCGGCCAGGCAAGACAACAGTCGCTAAGTTTTCTGATGATCTTTTGAAGATTCACGAGAACAGCCTCCAATAGCACTAGGAACCTTTGTGCAATTTTACAAAACTTTGTTGAAATAACCGATCACGATTAAGTTGCAGTACATGGGAGATAACGCTCTCATTATATATACTGAAATTATCACATGCAGCAATAAATGACACTTTAGCTTGAAAATGTGTGATGAGCTGTATTCAACAAGGAGGGATTGTATTGGAATTACGTGAAGAAATTTATGCGAAGCTGGTGGAAAGAGCTTCGCCTTTATTCGGGAAGAAGCCGGAGGATTTGTCGGAAAGTCTTTCATTTACGAGTGATTTACAGGCAAAATCTGTGCATTTTTCGCAGATCACTACTTTCTTGGAGGACGCTTTTAATGTTGAAATTCCATATATGAAATTTCGCCGGAAACAAACCATCGCTGAGGCTGTTGATTATGTGCTGGAAATTTGCGAGAACGGATAAGGAGAAGGACAATGAACAAATTTTTTACAAAGAAAGAAATGTTTCAGGGCGAAGAGCTTGAGAGTATTTACCGTGTGGCCCGTCGGCCTGTTAATAAAGAGCAGGATATTGATCTTTCTGCAAGTGAAAATCCAATGGATGCAATGGGACAAGGTTTCTGTCCTCCCTTCAACCAACGAACATACATTGCGGGTGAAGGCGTGATCTGTCAGCAAGACGTACCCGTTAAAATGCGTGACGGGGTGACTATCTACTGTGATATATATATGCCGGAAAACCGAATAGACAAGATTCCTGCACTAGTTTCCTGGAGTTTTTTCGGGAAAAGGCCAGGAGAAGGAATGAGTGAGTGGCAGATTATGGGCGTTCCTCCGCAGACCGTATCCAAACTCGCAAAGTTCGAGTCTCCGGACCCTATGTATTGGTGCCGAATGGGTTACGCCGTTGCCAACGTTGATACTCGCGGTGCAGGTCATTCCGAAGGTGATGTAAGCATGTTCAGTCGTCAGGATTGTGAGGATGGCTATGATTTTATCGAATGGCTGGGTGTTCAATACTGGTGTAACGGTCGAGTGGGTATGGGAGGAAACTCTGGTGTAGCCATGACCCAGTATCGTGTAGCAGCTTATCAACCTCCCCATCTCGCCTGTATAGCCCCGTGGGAAGGCACGACTGATGTGTACCGGGAAGCAATTTATGAAGGGGGCATCCCAGCACTTAGCTTCAATGAATTCATCGCAGCTTCGGTTACGGGGAATGGCGGTGTCGATGATCAAGTGGCTATGGCACGGAAATATCCTTTAATGAACGGTTACTGGCGTGACAAAATTCCTGATTTCAGCAAGATTACGATTCCGTGTTACTGTACCGCCGGCTGGAGTCATTTTCATCTGCGTGGTTCAATTCAGGGCTATCGTAAAATTAAGACGAAGCAGAAATGGCTGCGCGTACATCGCGATTTTGAATGGGCAGATGCTTATGATCCTTACAATCTTGAGGACCTGAAGCGCTTCTATGACCGCTACCTGAAAGACATTCATAATGGCTGGGAATTAACCCCCCGTGTCCGGCTTGATGTTATGGATGCTTTCGATTGTGATTACCAGGTACAGCGCAAGGAAAAAGGATTTCCTCTGGAGCGAACTCAATATACACGTTACTACCTGGATGCGGCCAGCATGAGCATGCAAGAAGGTCCTGTTTCTGCCGCATCCGAAGCAACTTACGACTCGGACAGTGGAGAAGCAATCTTTGATATGGAAATTAAAGAGGATACTGAGCTGACCGGTTATATGTTTTTACGGCTTTATGTTGAAGCAGCCGGGCATGACGACATGGATCTTTTCATTAATATTCAGAAGGCTGATGGAGAGGGCAATTGGATTCCCTGGCATGTACTGGATGAGCCGCATCCCGGAGCATGGGGTAAGATTCGTGTTTCGCACAGAGAGCTTGATTCAAAGCTTAGTACCCACTATCAGCCTGTGCTTTCTCACGAACGTGAGCTGAAGCTCACTGGGGGAGAGGTAGTTCCGGTGGATATCGAAATTGTACCTTCCAGCCGGATCTGGCATAAAGGTGAGAAACTGCGGGTGCAGGTGGCAGGCCGCTATATCCGGGAGGGTTGGTTCGAGCCTCTAGCGTGGGACACAGACAATAAGGGCAGACACATCATTCGCACTGGCGGGGAATATCAATCCTTCCTTCAGGTACCGGTAATTCCGCCACGTTATCAATCTGGTGAATATATCTACCGTTAGATATGGAGGAAAGTCCGATGATCGGTGTGGGGACAGATATCGTGAATTTTTCTCATCTGCGAGCCATTACGCTGGTGCAGGAAGATCCATTTATACAAAAAACATATACTCCGAATGAGATCGCGCAAGCTATAAGCCGTCCGGAGCCTTTTTATTACTATGTAACGCGGTTTGCCGGCAAGGAAGCGGTGTTCAAGTCTCTAGCTATCAGTGGCGAGGGAGTTAGTCTCAAAGAGATTGAAATCCTTAATGATGCCGAAGGGCGGCCTAATGTGATACTGCATGGGGAAATCGCCAAACGGGCGCTGCAAAGCTCATGTGCGCAAGTGAAAATTTCCCTTTCTTATGATACAGACTACGCGGTGGCCTTTGCCATAGCTGCAGATGGAAGGAGTATATAAATGAGCCTGCTGGAAACGCTCGAGCAAAAAGCACGTCTTCATCCCAAAAGGGTGGTTTTCCCGGAATGTGATAATGAAATGATTTTGAAAGCCGCCGCGGAGGTGGTCGCACGCAAGATAGGCCAACCTGTGCTAATTGGCAATTCAGAGAGTATCAGTGCGCGTGCGGTGGAACTTGGAATTTCGACTGAGGCATTCAGTTTCTTCAATAATTCGAATGAGCAGCAGTTAGAAGAACTCGCTGACGAATATACAGCACGTTTTGATGAGTTGAGCAGAAAAGCGGTCCTGCGCAAGGCAAAAGATCCAGTAAACTGTGCGATGCTGCTGGTTAAGACCGGCAGGGCTGATTGTGCAGCTGCTGGACGCGAGTATACTACGGCTGAGGTTATAGTGGCGGCTCAAAGCATTATCGGGATGCAGGAAAGCTTTAGCAGCATTTCAAGTCTTGGTATTGTGAATGTGCCGGGCTTTGAGGGTCCTGAAGGTCAGCTGCTTGCTATAGCTGATTGTGCGGTGAATGCCGCTCCCGATGCTGACGAACTTGCTGACATCGCCATATCCTCTGGATATACTGTCAAAACGCTGCTCGGCTGGGAGCCTCGTATTGCTATGCTTTCCTTTTCTACATGTGGCAGCACGGAGCATGAGAGTATTGATGTTATCCGCAAGGCAATCGATATTGTACATGGCAGAGTGCCGGACTTGAAGATCGATGGTGAATTTCAACTTGATGCAGCTATATCCCCAGGGGTGGCTGCAAACAAAGTGAAGCGTGAAAGTGATGTCGCTGGCAAGGCAAATGTGCTTATATTTCCAAATCTGCATGCCGGGAATATAGGTGTCAAGCTGATACAGCTTTTTGGTAAAGCCGATGCATATGGGCCTGTACTTCAAGGCTTTGCACAGCCGATCTGCGATTTTTCCCGCAGTGCTCCGCTTTCCGAAATGATGGGCAATATTATTATGCTAATTGTACGCGCACAGCATGGAAAGGAACTGTGAAGACATGGAAAGGATATATAAAATTTTTACGCTCAGCCCAGGCTCTACTTCAACAAAATTGGCGGTTTTTGAGAACAACACACAAGTATTCAAAGCGAATGTTGCCCATGACCCGGCAGTTCTAAAGACCTTTGCAACTATTGGCGACCAACTTCCTTACCGGCGCGAGACGATTCTATCGGAGTTATATAAGGCTAAAATCAGCCTTACTGCTATGGATGCTTACGCTGCGTACAGTGGAGGTTTGGAAAGCATGGTTGGTGGCATTTATCCGATTAATGAAGCCATTCTTAAGCATTCCCGGGAGGGAAGAACGGTCAAGCATCCGGCAATTCTCGGCGCACAGCTTATTCAAGCATTCTCGGATGAATTTGGCGGAGCACCTGCATATTTGGTCAACCCGCCTGATGTTGACGAATATGAGGAGCTGGCCCGTTTTACAGGGATAAGGGGCATTTATCGAGAGAGTAGAGTACATGTGCTCAATCAGAAAGAAGTCGCCATGCGGTATGCCAAAGAACTACGCAGACCGTATGAGGAATGCAACTTTATTGTGGCGCATGTGGGCGGGGGACTATCTGTTACTGCCCATAAGAAGGGAAGAATGGTAGACGGCAATGATGTACTAAATGGAGAAGGTCCTATGGCGCCGAATCGTTCTGGCTCAGTCCCTGCCGTCCCCATTATTGATATGTGCTTCTCCGGTGAATACACCCATCAGGAAATGATCCAGAAGATCAGCAAGACAGGAGGACTAGTCAGTCATCTCGGTACAGATAACACCATGGAGATCAAAAAAATAATTGCTAGCGGAAATACTTATGCGAAGCTTGTTTATGATGCTATGGCTTATCAGTTATGCAAAGCTGTCGGTGCTTGCGCAGCAGTTCTTCAAGGCCAAGTGGACGGGATCATTCTCACAGGCGGCGTCAGCAATGACCTCTATTTTACAGGTTTTGTGGAGCTATACTGTGGCTGGATCGCACCTGTTAAGGTGTACGGGGGTGATTTTGAAATGGAGGCACTTGCGGCAGGCACTGTGCGTGCTCTGAACGGTGAAGAAGAAACCAAAGTGTATACGGGTTATCCCGTATGGGAAGGTTTCAACAGAACAGAAACAGGAAAATCAAATGGATGATTTCTTGCAAAGCTTCATTAAAATCATACCCTCCATTCGTGCATCTGAAAGAATGGTCCTGTTGTCACAGCATATTCATGGAGAGCGGCTGGAAATACCTTGCGGTGAAAGCCACAGTGTTGAAGTTTGGTTGCATCGTGCCCAGCGGCAAAACTCGCCAGTACTTTTTGAGCTGCATGGCGGGGGGCTAGTGCTTGGCGATGCTGCCAAGGATGATAACCTGTGCGAGGAAGTCAGAACTCTTATTGGCTGTCACGTAGTAGGGATAAATTACCGCAAAGCTCCTGAGAATCCTTACCCTGCAGCGCTAGATGACGTCTGTGGAGTAATGAAGTGGTTTGCCGAAAATGCTGAAAGCTTCAGTATGGACCCTTCACGGTTTGCAGTTATGGGATTCAGTGGAGGGGCGACTCTTGCTACAGCCGCATCAATGAAGGCAAGGGAACAGGATCGCTACTCTATTTGCTGCCAGATTTTGCATTACCCCTATCTTGATGCCGTAACTGATCCGGCAGCGAAGGAGCGCTGTTTGTCCGATATGGCCCCAGAGTTGATGAAAGCGTTTACTTTTCTATATTCAAGTGAGGAGCAACGGAAGGAACCCTATGTATCACCGCTCCATGCGCCTGAACGGTTCATTACTAATATGCCGCCGGTCATTATAGTACTTGCCGAGTGTGATGCGTTGTGCTATGAAGGCGAACAATATGCAATTCGTTTGTCCAGGGCAGGCGTTCCAGTCTTTATACGGCAGATGCAAGCTGCGCACCATGGCTATATAGAAGATGCTTTTAATAGTGCCTGTTATAACGAACTTCCCATAGATACAAAAGAAACCCATGCAATCAACTTCCGTGAGCTGGCAAATGAGGCGGTGGAATGGAGTGCGCAATGGTTAAGGATGTATTTAAATTAATGTTTCTAGGAAAGGAACTTTATATGAGACGGATCGAGACAGAAATAGTTGTAATTGCCGCAGGACCTTCCGGATTGGCAGCCGCTGCGCAAGCTGCTGAGAACGGAGCGAGGGTAGTAGTGCTGGAGAAAAACAGTACGGTAGGTGGCGCAGCAAATATGGGGATGGGACCTCTGGGGATAGGTACGCGGCAGCAAAAATCCATGATGGTAGATATCAGTGTAGAACGGGCCTTCAAAATGTTTATGGAATATACGCATTGGCGCGTAGATGCCACTCTTGTGAAAAGGTATTTTGAAAATTCCGCCAATACCATTACCTGGCTAGAAGAGATGGGCGTCCAGTTTGCTGGCGCATACAAATATTTTCCGAAATCTGAGCAGACCTGGCATATCGTAGCAGTGAACGGTGGCATTGGCCGCAATGGCGGTGCCATCATGAATAAAGCAATCATGGAATACGCACGTGAGCATGGGGTTGAGTTTTATCTTGAATCCCCTGCTCAGCGTATTCTTACAGATGGACAGGGCAAGGTCTGCGCAGTTATTGGCAGAGGGCCTGATGGTGAAGAAACTGAGTTCCGATGCAAGGCTGTTGTTGTAGCTACGGGAGGTGCAGGTGATAATCCAGAGATGATTAAGGAGCGCACCGGCTATAGCTACAAGGAGGATATGTTCAATTTTGCAATACCCGGACTCAAGGGTGACGGAATTCGTATGGCCTGCGAGGCAGGGGCTGCGACAACCGATATGACTGTTGAAATGATCTACATTCTGCCACATTCGGATACCGGTCCGGATAGTGTGCCTGCCGTACTGATGCAACCTAACCTGATGGTGAATCAACTCGGCAAACGTTTTATTAATGAGGAAGAAATGCAGAACAATACCTTCACCGGCAACGCCATCGCTATTCAAAAAGGGCGTGTAGGTTATTCCATTATTGATTCCACTATTCTAAAGGGGTATAAGCGCAATGGTCTTGATGTCATAAACTTTGTGCATGACCCGGATGATGTCAGTGATTTTGATGAGGTCGTAGAGGATTACATCCTTCAGGGCAATCCGGACATTATCAAAGCAGACAGCATTGAGGAGCTAGCTGAAAAACTTGGGATCGTTCCAGAGGCTTTGCTCGATACAGTTGATGAATACAACGATATGTGTGATAGAAGTGATGAGCTCTTCTTCAAAAACAAGACTTATATGAAGCCTGTTGTGAAGGCACCCTTCTATGCCGGATGCTTTCGTCCCAGCGCGTATGGCACACTTGGCGGTATAAAAATAAACGATAGAGCAGAAGTGCTGGATAAGGAATGGTTGCCTGTACCCGGTCTGTACGCTGCCGGTACAGATACCTGTACCATTTACGGGGACAGCTATATGTTTCTTTTACCCGGAAACACGATGGGTTATTGCTTGAATACGGGACGTTTTGCTGGTGAAAGTGCCGCTGAATATGTGAGAGCAGAGGAATAAACGATGAAGGACGAACAAGTGACACTGGTGATTGACGGAAAGACCGTATCTGTGCGTACAGGTGGAACGATTCTAGAAGCTGCACTATCAAACGGTATCTATATCCCGAACCTCTGTTACCATGAGAATCTTCGTCACACTGCCTCCTGCCGACTCTGCATGGTGCGTCAGGAAGGGAAAAAGGGTGTCGTGGCTGCCTGTGCTGTAAAGGCGGAAGAAGGAATGGTCATTGACAGTAAGGATGCTCTCGCTGAAAACGTACGAAAGCTTTCTGTTGATTTAATGTTCAAAACACATCCAAGTGAGTGTACAGGCTGTCCAAAATTCGGACACTGCCAGTTCCAATCCATTTCCCAATTTGTCGGAGATACGGGGCGCCGCCTCCGGGCCAACCCGATCCGTATTGCTGAGGATGTCAGGAACCCGATTATTCTTCATGAAATGACCCGCTGTATTCTATGTGGAAGATGTGTGCGTGCATGTGAAGAGATGCGGGGTGTGGGAGCTATCCGCTTTGAGAAGGTTCAGGGCCGGTTGCAGGTTGTAGTAGATGGTAATTCCCTGCAGGATGCAGATTGCCGCTTTTGCAGTGCTTGTGTAGAGGTATGCCCCACAGGAGCTATTCGTGAACACGAGGCCATTACGCAGAAGATGACTGGAAAGTCCCGTACAGATGCCCTGGTTCCATGCCGGGCGGCTTGTCCTGCCCATATTGATATACCCAAATATCTGCGGTTCATACGGGAAAAAAATTATCCGGCTGCGGCTGCCGTCATGCGCGAAAAAGTACCGTTTCCCCACGCGCTCGGGTACATATGCACCCATCGCTGCGAATTGGAGTGTAAACGTAATTTTCTCAATGAACCGGTGGCCATACGTGACCTGAAACGCCATGCCTGCGAGCATGATGACGGTAGTTGGAAAACTCGTTCTTTCCAAAAATCGGCCACTGGCAAAAAGGTCGCTATTATTGGTGCAGGTCCTGCTGGTCTGACGGCTGCCATGTACCTTGCAAAGCTAGGTCATGAGATAACTATTTATGAAGAACGCCAAAAGGCTGGCGGTATGATGCAATACGGGATTCCACAGTATCGTCTTCCCCGGGAGATCGTTGACCGAGAAATCGGCATGATCCTGGAGTTGGGTGTGAAATTACAGACCGGTGTTCGGATTGAATTTCCGGCCTCCCTGATCTCAGAAGGATTTGATGCTGTTTTGGTAGCCGTAGGGGCTCATAAGGGAGCGCGTCTGCCACTGAAGGGCGCCGGGCTGGAAGGCGTATATACGAATATTGAATTTCTGCGCCAGACGGCAGAGGGGGAGGCTCCGACTGTCGGTAAGAACGTAATTATTCTGGGTGGGGGAAACGTTGCCTTGGACTGTGCAGGAATCGCAAAACGGTTTGGCGCGGAAACCGTTCATCTGGCTTGCCTTGAAAGCCGAAATAAGATGACCGCATCTCCTGAAGAGCTTCGCTGGGCTGAAGAAGAGGGAGTGCTGGTGCATAACAGCCGAACGTTTCTCGCCATTAACGGCAGCGGCGACGGTAAAGTGAACGGGCTGCGGATGGCAGAAGTGAAAGGCTTCCAGTTTGATGAGAATGGCAGGAGTGTCATTGATCTTATACCTGGCAGCGAAACGATACTCCCGGTTGATACAGTGATTTTTGCAGTAGGTCAAGGACCTGATTTGGTAGAGGGCTGTGGGTTAGCCCTTGGTCGTGGCAGCCGCATTGTTGTCGAAGCGAATAGCTGTGCTTCAAGCATTCCCGGTATTTTCGCAGCCGGAGACTGTGTAACAGGCACAGATTCAGTTATTCGTGCCATAGCAGGGGCGCGCCTGGCTGCTTCAGAGATGGACCGGTTTCTCGGCGGGGACGGCAATATTGAGGAAAATCTTTCACCGGAGCAGGCGGTTTGCCCGAGAATTGGTGCAATTAAAGGCATGAGTGATAGAAAGCGAAAGAAAACACAGATTGTTGCGCCAGAGGAGCGTTGCCAATGCTTTGATCCGATGGATCTGGGTTATTCTGAGGCGCAAGTACCGGATGAGGCGCAACGTTGTCTGCAGTGTGATCTGCGACTAGAAATAGCTGCGCAAAAATTTTGGAATGATTATTCGAGTGTTGCCAGAGGTGAATAAAGATGCCACATGAAGTCAGCCGAACTCCCCATTTTCTGTCGCCTTTCCCGAATGCTGAAGAGCCTGCTATTCAGGAGCTTTTGGAGAATAGGCTAGCAATTTCAGCTTCGGACGCGGCAGTAAGAATTAGAGCACTTGCATTGACGGATAAACAAGGAGTGCTTCTCGATGAACGTTTATCCGCAATCAATCCAGATGACGGGAGACCCGTATTAATCTGCTCTCTCGCACAGGAGTTAGATGGATTCACGGACTTTATTCTTGCGCATGTCGCGAGTCGAATAGCAGCAGGGCTGGCAATGGCTGCGAAGATTTGCATGGATTGTGAGATTCTGATCTATGCCGAGACAGAGGCGCAAGCTGAGATGTTGGCGGCACCGCTGCGTGAGATAGCTCCGGCCTCGCTTATATCAGTGAAGTACGGACCGGCTTCTCCTGTCCTGCGGGAAGAAACAGCATTATACAATGCCATAGACAATGGTGTAATACGTTGTGACTTATGGGTGAAAAGCTTCAGTGCCGAAGGCTGGCAAGGGAGACCTACCTTCCTGCTGGATGTGGAGACTGCGTACTGGATTTACGAAGGTGTAAGCAGTTCCCGCCGTCAGGAGAAATTAATAATGATTACAACAGATGAGAGAACCAGGGTTGTGGCAGTTGCACTTGGCACCCCTGTGTCTGCTCTGTTAGAGGAGCTTGAACTTGCGCCAGCCAAGCCCCTGCTGCTGGGTGGCATGCTCGGGCACTTCGCATCGGCTCCGGCCTTAACTTCGGAATTCATAAGCTATGATTCTGTTTATGACAGTATCCGAATCTTTACCGACAAGCACTGTATGGCAACTATCGCCAAAGGGTTACTTAGCGCTGCAGCGGAGACATCCTGTGGAAAATGTGTGATTTGCCGTGAGGGGAGCTGGCAACTCAAAGCAGTCTTCACTGATGTTACCGAAGGGCGAGCAAAAAAAGAGGATCTTGATTTAGTAACAGATATTGGCGAATTAATCGGAGCAGGATCTTTTTGCGCATTTGGAAGAAATATGGTGGGGCCGGCGTTATCTGCTGTTGCCTGCTCCCGTCTTGATCTTGAAGCCCATATTGTACGCAAGACCTGTCCGGCTTCGGTGTGTACCCATTTTCTTGCCTATGTCATTGATCCGAAATTATGCAGCGGCTGCGGGGAATGTCTTGATGTCTGCCCGGAAAATGCAATCCAAGGGAAATCAGGCTATATCCATATGATCGATCCGGCGATTTGTGAAAAATGCGGAAGGTGTACGGAAGTCTGTGAAGAGAATGCGATTGTCACTGCATCTGGTCGCATCCGTGTCCCCAAACAGCTGACCAGGGTGGGCAGATTCAAGTAAGTAACAGAAAAATGGAAAGAGCATGCCATATCGGCTGCGGGTGCAGGAAAATGAGTAAGACATATTCTTTGTATTTTAAGCTTGTGTTGAATCTTCCCTCTGCGGCGGCGATGTCGCTTGCAGCTTCCCTGATGAATGAGGGGATTAATGGACGAACATGGGTGTTCACCCTGGTTGGTTTCTCGCTGGCTTGTCTTATTAACGATTTTATTCCCTTGATGAGGATTAGCGACTGGTTTACGGGGCTTTTTGCTCTAAAGAAGGATTTACTGGCGGGTCAATGTGTCGGCTGTCTGCTAATAAACTTCATTCCTGTAACTGTAATCAGCGGAGTGATGGCTCTGCTTGGCACATCAAACCTGTCAGGCTTTCTCACCTCATTTACTGGGAATTATCCGGTGCTTTATTTGGTTTCCTATCTAATGACCATGATCATGACACCTCTAGCCAAAGCTGCCGGGAATAAAGCATGCGCAAGAGTAACAGTCAGATAGAGGAAGGACACGATTACTTGGAAGAAGGGAATCGCCGTACATGAAAATATTAGAGAGAATACAGGGAATATCAGGCGGAATGATGCTGCTTCCTATGGGAATCGCTGCAATAATGCATACTTTTTATCCGAGAACCTTGATGGTTGGCAATCCGTCCACTGCTGTATTTTCGAATGCGGGAACGATGACGATCGTGGGAATTCTGCTAGTATTCTGTGGTATTCAGTTCAAACCTCAACAGCTTGTGACAACTCTGCGGCGGGGCGGCATACTAGTTGCGGTAAAACTTGTTCTTAGTGTTGTTTTTGGGATCGTTGTTATGAAGCTTTTCGGTTTGGCGGGTTTTGGAGGAATCTCTACCCTGGCACTTGTGGCTTGCATCACTAGTTGCAATCCCGGCATGTACCTCGCGCTGATGGAGAATTATGGTGATGACACTGACATTTCTGCGTTTGCTCTGCTGAACCTTATCGGGCTACCGTTCATACCCGTCTGTATTCTTGGTTTCTCTTCCGGAAATGGGATTGACGCTCGAAGCATCATGGCTACTTTAATTCCGTTTGTAGTCGGATTTCTTCTGGGTATGTTTGATCCTGCTGTTCGTAATTTTTCCAAATCAGGGACCTCACTTATGGTGCCTTTTCTGGGGTTTTGCCTTGGGGCGAATATCGATCTCAAGAGCGCACTCAGCTCATGTGGGCTGGGGCTGATTTTGTTCTTGATCTTTACCTTGATTAATAACATCCCCATGTTGTTAGTTGACCGATTCTGTCTGAAACAAGACGGGCATGCTTCTGCGGCGATTTGTTGTGTAGCCGGGTTATCCATAACGGTACCTCAACTTATGGCAGAGGTCGATCAGGCATATCTGCCTTATGTTGAGAGTGCCCGCGCACAAATTGCATTCGCAGTTGTTGCCAGTGCAATTGTCACTCCAGTTCTTGTGAAAAAGCTGAAACGATCTCGTGGATCAGTTTCTGAAAATATGCTTAACAAATTCGAATTGTAGGAGGCTACTAATGAAAATTTTAGGGATCAGTTGCGGAAGAAGAATGAGCAATTCAGAAATCCTTGTTAAAGAAGCTTTAATGGGTGCTGAGGAGCTTGGTGCCGAAGTAGAACTTGTGCGTCTTAATGATTTACATATTAAACCTTGCACCGGTTGTAATGCTTGTGTAGTGAGTCTGCTTGAAAAGTGTGGCTCAGGAGACTGTGTGATAAAGAATGATGACTATGGATTTATTGATGAAAAATTAATGGAATGCGACGGATTAATCTTGAGCTCAGCCATTTATGAAAAGAGTCCTAACGGATTATTGAAGATTCTGAATGACCGGATGGGGCCTTCTCATGACATTGCTTTCCGGATGATTGCCAAGAAGCAACGCGAGGAAAGAGGGATTACTACCGGCAAAGGCCCGGATGAAAGAAGCTTTAAAACAAGAGTAGCTTCTCTTATTGCTGTAGGAGGAAGTGAGTGGGACACACTCGCATTGCCGATGCTCCACCTTTTTACGTTGCCGATGCAAATTAATGTAATAGATAAAATGCTGGTCAATTGGGTTGGCTTACCTGGAGCAGTTGTGTTCAGGGAGGAAGAACTTAAGAGAGCAAGACAATCCGGTCGTCATGTGGCTGAAACACTCATGAATCCAGATACGGAAGCGAAGTATATTGGCGAACCTGGTTTATGTCCAATCTGTCATTCCAAACTCATAGAAATCAGAAATCATGATGATAATTACCCAGCAATATGTGGAATTTGCGGGGTCAGGGGGACTCTGGAGGTGGAAGACGGTAAAGTAAGATTTGATATCGCCGAGGAAGATAGAGCACATTCCCATGTTCTAATCTCCGGAAAGCTTGGCCACGCAGATGAATTATATCAAGTTTCTTTAAAACGTAATCCAAAGGCTGACGAATTGCCTGAACGGTTGAAGAAGTACAAAAATTATTTAGCTTATTCCAGACCTGAACGGGATTAATGCTCGCAAGAGTATTACTAGTCTTCTAGTGAAAGGAGTTCATTTATGATTGAATTACCACGAATTAACGATCTCGGATTTTTTGAAATTCGACTGGAGTCTATTGGAGGCTTGGGAGCTAACCTGGCGGGTAAAATGCTCGCAGAAGCGGGAGTCGTCGGAGCGGGGCTGAACGGCGTAAGCTTCTCGTCTTATGGATCAGAGAAAAAGGGCTCTGCTGTAAAGGCCCACATCCGCTTCTGTGATTTAAACACGCATATCCGTGATACTTCGCCGGTAGAGCGTCCCCATGTGGTTGGGGTGTTCCACGAAGCGCTTGTCAAGACCGTTAATGTCACCAGCGGGATTAATGAAGACAGCACTGTTCTTGTGAACTCGGCCAAGACGCCGGAAGAACTCAAAGAGCTGCTGAAGATGAAAGCCGGAACCATTGCTGTGATCGACGCGACAAGCATCGCACTGAAAGAGAAAAACCGTGTAAACATGGCGATGCTGGGTGCCCTGTTCCGGCTCTGCCCATTCCTGGTTGCTGAAACGATGAAGGGCGTTATTGAGAAATCGCTCGGCAAAAAATATCCGCAGGCTGTACAATCGGCTATTACGACTTTTGAGCGCGGCTACAATGAAGTGAAGTTTATGCACTTCGAGCTGGAGGCAGGGGACAGCATGCCTGAATATGTGCGTTCCGACATTTCGCCGTTTGGCTATGAAACTCAGCCTATAGGCGGTACGATCATCAATCCGGGAAGTAGCTTCCTCAAGAACCTGAGCATTTCCCGTTCCGGAATGATTCCGGCTTATGAAAATGAGTCCTGCATTAACTGTGCACAGTGTGACACCGTCTGCCCTGACCAGTGTTTTGTGTGGGAAGAACGGCTTGACCGCAAGGGGCGCTCACAGATGTTCCTGCGGGGCATCGATTATCAATATTGCAAGGGTTGCCTGAAATGCGTAGGCGCCTGCCCGACCTCGGCACTCTCAAGCATGCGCGAGAAGGAAGGCTATGCCGACAGCCATACAGTGCATCATCCATTCGATCTCATCACGCAAGCGTAAATCTGGTTAGAAAGGCGGAATGAACAATGGCTATTGATTATGAAAAAGAAATAGGTTCTGCCAAAGTAGAACAGAAATTCCTATATGAATCAGGCAATGAGATGGCGGCCTATGCTGCGCATCA
Source organism: Paenibacillus sp. FSL P2-0121 (assembly GCF_037975345.1). NCBI lineage: Bacteria > Bacillati > Bacillota > Bacilli > Caryophanales > Paenibacillaceae > Paenibacillus > Paenibacillus sp. FSL P2-0121. The sequence continues at coordinate 1,718,145 of NZ_CP150245.1, forward strand.
GATCAACTATCATGTCATGGGGTATTTCCCGATCTCGCCATCGACAGAGGTTGCCCAATTCCTCGATACGATGAAAGCCAGCGGCCAGCATGACATTATGCTCGTGCCCTCAGATGGTGAGCACAGCTCGGCAGGTATCTGTTATGGCGCTTCTACAGCCGGCGGACGCGTATTTAACGCCACCAGTGCGCAAGGCTACATGTACATGCTTGAGCAGCTGCCTGTACAAGCCGGTACGCGGATGCCCATGGTTATGAACCTGATTTGCCGCTCCATCTCCGGACCGCTGAACATTCACGGGGACCACTCCGATTTGTATTTTGCACTCAATACCGGCTGGCCGATTCTGATGTGCCGTGACCCGCAGTCGGTCTACGACATGAATCTGATGGCACTGAAGCTGGCTGAGCATGTCAAAGTCCGCCTGCCGGTTATGGTAGCTTCGGACGGATATTTCACTTCTCACCAGAAGCGCCGCGTACAGGCTTTTGCGCACCGCGCAGATGTGCATAAATTCGTAGGCGAACAGCCGCCAGCCGGCTCAACCGATACCCTTGACCGCAACAATCCGGTTACTGTTGGTCCTTACATGAATGAACCGGATTATATCAATAATCGCTATCAGCAGTCTGTGGCCATGTACAATGCCGGTGAAGTGTTCGAAGAGATCGCTCAGGAATTTGCTGATCTGACCGGACGCCATTATGAGGTGATTGAGCAGTACCGGATGGGGGATGCCGATGTGGCTGTCTTCCTGATGAATTCCGCGTCCGAGATCATTAAGGATGTTGTGGATCAGTTGCGACTGCAGGGAGTCAAAGCCGGAGCGATTTCACCGAACATGATCCGTCCGTTCCCGCAGAAGCAGATCGCGGAAGCACTGAAGAATGTCAAAGCCATTACTGTTGGTGACCGTGCGGATTCCTTCGGCGGACACGGCGGCAACATGGTTAACGAAATCAAAGCAGCGCTGTTCACTTACGGGAATACAACGACTAAAGTCATCAGCCGGATTTACGGATTAGGCGGAAAGGACTTCTATGCTGAAGATGGCCATCATTTCTTCCAGCTGGCGTTGGATGCTGTTGTTGCTGACCGTGTTGAAGTACCGTTTGATTACTACGGCCACAATCCTGGTGAACCGGAAAAGGCACCGCAGCGCCTGCTTAAGCCGATGAATTTCGATTTGTTGAAGACGGGCCTCATTACTGTTACTAAAAATGAAGAAACCGGAAAGCTGGCCGTGAAGATTCCCCCGATCCGCAGTTTGATGAAGAAACCAAGACGCCTGGCTCCGGGTCACGGCACATGCCCGGGCTGCGGGATTTTCTCGGGTCTTGAGCTGTTCTTCAGGGGAATTGAAGGAGATATCGTTGCGCTGTACCATACAGGATGCGCAATGGTTACAACAACCGGCTATCCTTATTCGTCGCACAAGTCAACGTTCATCCATAACCTTTTCCAGAACGGTGCGGCTACGTTGTCCGGGGTGGTAGAAATGTTCTGGGAACGCAAACGCCGCGGAGAGCTGGATGGACTGGGCCTGAGGAATGACTTTACTTTCGTTATGGTAACAGGCGACGGAGGTATGGATATCGGGATGGGACCAGCCATTGGTGCTGCACTGCGCGGACATAAAATGATTATCATCGAGTATGATAATGAAGGTTATATGAACACTGGTGCACAGCAGTCTTATTCAACACCGCTCGGTCACCGGACTTCTACTTCAAGCATCGGCAAGACCCAGCAGGGTAAAGTTACCCAGCATAAAGATACTGCCCAGATCATGGCAGCCACTAATATTCCTTATGTATTCACCGGCTGTGAAGCCTACCCGCAGGATCTGCTCAAAAAAGCAGCTAAGGCCCAATGGTACGCGCAGAATGAAGGTCTGGTCTACGGCAAGATTCTGATTGCCTGCCCGTTGAATTGGATGACCGAAGACAAGGATGGGACGGATATTGTATCCTTGGCGGTGGAATCCTGCTTCTTCCCGCTGTATGAAGTGGAACAAGGCACAACGACCATTACGTACAATCCGGAGAACAAGGACAAACGTATTGAAGTCTCTGCCTGGCTGAAGACGATGGGTAAGACCCGCCATCTGCTCAAGCCTGAGAACGAACCGGCTCTGCGCAGCTTTGAGAGCGAAGTTCAGCGCCGCTGGAGTCGTCTCAAAGCGAAACACGAGCATTCTGAATTGTAAATATAGTTTTTTAAACATTACACTTATCGATATTTTGATTCGGAAGTGGATGATTTGCTCAAGGGAGTATATCTGAAGATCGAGAAGAGCGGATACAGCGGGAGATAGCGAAGGAGCTGGGGATCTCACGGAGTTATGTTTCGAGAGTGAATTTAAGAAACAAAGTCTGGGAATAGATTAATACCTGTGAGGACAGGGGATTCGTCGGTTTACGTTACTTTATTTATATAGTGTAGAAGTTAAAAATCATGATAAAAAAGCAACTTATCTGCGGATAAGTTGCTTTTTGACGATACGTCATTCTTTAGCTAATTCGGCTCTTTTATTATTCAGAGCGGTTCTGCTCAATCATTAGGTTGTACCTCTTCAAAAGCAGCTTGTTGAAAAAATAAAAACATAACCCGTTAAGGAATCCTATTACGGTTGAACTGAATGCCGAGATTAGATATCCTTCATTTTCTACATTTGAAACAAGGTTAATGACAATAATTGAAAGAATGAGACTGAAAGCAAAACCTCCCAAGGAGAAATATAACAAATTGAGTAGAAAAACTCCTCTTCGCTTTTTAATCAAGCTTTCAATAAAATCATTTAAATAGATAATAAGTAAAATACCATAAACTAATAATAGGGCAATAAGCCCATAGAAACCAGCAGGTGGTGGCTTATCCGCAAGAGCAAAAAAGATGACAGTCCAAAAAAAGAAGAATGTGAAGAAATTTATCGTTTTAATTTTTTTTAACAGCTTCAGGTCCATAACATTGGTAAACCTCGCTTTTTAGTTTTTTAACAAGGGAACTGTTTATTCTATTATTACCTGTCTATTTTATCAAAACAACATAATTATTTCTGAAATAGATTCATTTTTTTAAAAACATTTTCATGAATTTGCAAAATTAAGCGATGAATTAATTTCAGTTTATTTAAAACTTGTGTAAATATTGTAATTTTTTTCTGAAAATTTTGTAAATGTTTCAGAAAAAAATGGGGGTATAGTGTGATAGTACAAAAAACAGCTGACTGTATTTCTATTCTCCGCATCATTGGTTTTAGTATTCAGAGAGTATAGCTTTTCATTATTTTCAGGAAGGATTTGATTAATGATGAGTAAAAGTAATTTTTTTAGATTTGAGCGTAAAAATGATGATTTTCCGTTCTACAGTGAACTGCAATCCCCTACTCTAAATTTGAAAACCAGCCTAATATTTCTGATAGCTGTTGCTGCAGGTTTTGCATTGTTTCTTATTGGGTTTGGAGGTACTTATGGACATCCTTTTATAAATGTGATTTTCCCATTAGCAGCAGTTATCTTTGTTGCACGGAGTCAGTGGACATTACTTTTCAGAAAATTAGTTGCTAAAGATATTATATTAATTCTTGGGACGTACATTGTAAATCTTATTGTGACCTATGGTGTTGGTTTTATTATTACGAAATTATTTAATTTTAGTGCAAATCCAGTGAGTGAAGGATTCAATGGTAATTTTTCCGATACAATTACGACGTTCCTGACAATGCTCCCGATGCTGTTTGGAGAAGAATTAATAACGATCCTTCCATTCTTAGTCATTTTGTACTTAGGAGTAAAAAAACTTAAAATGAACAGAAAGTCTGCGATTATCTTAGCGTGGATTGTAGTATCCATTATTTTTGGCGCATACCATTTACCAACTTATAATTGGAATATTGCACAAGCCATTCTCGGTATCGGCATTGTACGGATTGTCCTGCTCTATCCATACATTAAGACTAAAAACATTTGGACATCGTTTATAGTGCATGTGCTAAATGACTGGACACTTTTTGGATTTGCCTTTATGGTTTCAATGCATCATTGATTAGAGAATTCCATGTAAAAATTGTAATCTTTTTCTGAAAATACTGTAAACCATCCGGGAAATGACGGGATTATAGTGTGATAGTAAGAAAATGACTAAAAGGAGATCTTCAAAAATGGAAACTCAAGTTAAAAAATTCACAACTAAAAAGCGGATGTCCGTACTTCTATTGTCAGCAGCACTGGCTGCAGTTGGCACAGCGGCGGCTTTACCCGTGTCTGTCGGATCAGTTCATGCTGCAGCCATTACTGCAACAATAACCTCCAGGGTGAATGTCCAGGTTAAAGGTAAAGCAATCGGGACTCAGGCTTTCCTAAGCCCATTAGGTAATACACTCATTCCGCTTAAAGACGCAGCGCAAGCATTAGGCGCAGCTGTTAAATACGATAACAAAAATCATAGTGTAGAGCTTACCCTGGGAGAGAATACTGTAAATTATTCATTGGATATCGACAGTGCACTTGTAAAGTTAAATGGAAGCGGTCTGGGACAAAGATATGAAGCTCAGGTAATCGGAGGAACTTCTTTTGTTGCAGTGCAAGCCTTGGTTGAACCTTTCGGATATTTGGCCCAATGGAACGGACAAACCCGTACTGTCAATATCACGAATGCAGGAATGAATGAACTGACTATAACTGCCGGTAAACTCCAGTCTTCTAATTCCCATAAGGATGTAACCATCAATATCGTATATCCAGTTGTATCGCAGCTTGCGAATCAAAATGCCGAAGCGGCAATTAATAAAGCGGTGAAAGCTCAGGCACAGAAGTTTCTAGATGCCTCGGAAAAACAACTGGCTAAGTCTGGTGCTCCAGCGGAAGGAGCGACATACGATTTCGAACTGGCCTACAAGGTGACTTACAATCAAAATGGAGTGATTAGCTTCCTGCTTACCAATTATCAATACCTCGGCGGAGCTCATGGAGGCGGCTCACAAACAGGTCTTACTTACTCTCTGCAGGATGGTACGACAATGAAGCTGGGAGATTTGCTGAAATCCAACAGCAATTACAGTCAGGTTATTAAGAAATCACTTCAAGAACAAGTCCAAAAAGGTACTGAGTCTTCTATCTACTCTATTGACCTGTTCAATAAGTTAACTAAAGATTCTAATGCATACCTGGATAACTTCTACTTGACTAATGCAGGATTCACTGTGTTTTTTGTTCCAGGTGATATAGCAGAAAGTGTTGTAGGCAGTCCTGAATTCAAATTCACATGGGCTCAGTTCCTTTCGAATAATGCGGATCCGTTCGCTGCTTATTAGGTCGGTTTTTGACTTCAATCGTTTTTTTTCATCGTTACTTTATCACAAAAGAGTTTTTTTTAAAGCAACTTGCCAACTGGGAAGTTGCTTTTTTTGTTGAGTTAAGTAGGGGGGACTAAATGATTGCCTAGCATTCAAAATTGACCATGTACCGGAAACTTGCGGAGCCGCGACCACTCCTGCTGCAGTTTTTTAATAGAATGGAAATGAGAGGGGGCTATTCCGGGGAGATTTATATAAATTCAAAGATAAAATCCTATATGAGATAGAAACAATCCTTTTTGCGGTAGTTGCTAGCCAACATGTCTTATAGACTAGTTAATGCAAGGAGTCCCGTATAATTTTGAACGACGACTTTGCATATTCAGTCAAAAGAAGGAGAGAAAATTCATATTATGAACACAGTAACACAGATAAACAACAGCAAAGACAAGCAGACGCATTTTATTCTCAACGGTAATCTTTGGAATATTATGGTCCAGTTATCATGGCCCGCTATCATCGCAATGGTCCTCTATGGCTTAAATGCGGTTATTGCCGCTGTATTTGTGGGAAGATTTGTCGGAGAGGAAGCACTGGCTGGGGTATCGGTAGCTTATCCTTTAACCCAGATCAGCTTGGGACTGGGCTCCTTGATTGGGGTGGGTGCCGGTTCTGCTTTAAGTTTAGCCCTCGGCAGGCAGGACAAAGAAATGCAGAAGCGTTTGATGGGGAATGTTAATTATCTGTCCATCCTTGTAACGCTTGTCTATATGGTATTGGGTTTGCTTTTCTCTACACAGCTGGTGCGAATCATGGGAGGAGAAGGGGAAACTCTGGCTCTTGGAGACAGCTATTTTAGAATTACGGTGATTGGTTCATTTTTCTGGATTTATGGACTGGCTGCCAACATGATTGTACGTGCCGAAGGGAAAATGAAATCGGCAGCCGTGGTAATGGGCATTGGACTGGCAGTTGATGTATTGTCCAATTATATTCTGGTAGCCTGGCTGGATTTTGGAGTAGAGGGTGCTGCCTGGGCTACAAATATCGGGATGCTGGTCTACACCTTGCTGGGATGGATTTATTTTGGCAAAGGATTTGCCTCATTCCGAACGAATGTCTTCGCAATCTATCGGGATGCTGCCACAATCAAATCCATAATTGGTCTGGGAATGTCCTCTTTCATTATGAACTTTATGAATCTGGTACAGGCTGTTGTAGTATTTAATGCACTGTCGAGATACGGGACTACAGCAGATATTGCATTTTATGGTGTGGTTTTTCGTGTATTCACCTTCCTGTTGACGCCGATATTCGGATTAATGCGCGCCTTGCAGCCAGTCATCGGCATAAATTTTGGAGCAGAACAGTATGAGCGCGCCATCAAAGCTTATAAAATATTCACCCTTGTCTCCATGCTGCTGACTTTGCCTTTCTGGATAATTTCAATGATCTCGCCGGCTTCCATTCTGGGGCTAATGCTGCCGGATCAAATCTTTAAGACCAGCGAAATGTTATATTTCCGATTGAACATGGCGGTTCTGCCATTATTGTCGCTCATTTTTATGGCCATGACCTTTTTCCCTGCGATTAATAAAGGGAAACCGGCGGCCGTTATCGGCATCACCAGACAACTTGTTTTTTATGTGCCAGTGATGCTTGTTTTGCCAAGATGGTTAGGCGTCTCCGGAGTATATTGGGGTTCGCTTGTAATTGATTCTGTGGTTGTAGTGTGGACGGTAATCCTGGTAACTAAGGAATTCACCCGGCTCAGAGCTAAGTCCAAGCTAGCCAGGACTTACAATATGTGAAGGCAAGATGCTGGAACTTCTGCTTTGCCTGGATGGGCGATTTAATAGATATACCCTAAAAGAGCCTTGGAATTATAAAGGCTCTTTTTTGTGCTACTGGTTGACATTATAAACAAAAAGAAAGTATGATATTTTAAATCGTAATATTTACGAATAAATACAATGTGGAAGATGAATTGATTTGTGGATAACGAATGGTCACAAGCGGACTCTATCGTTCCTCACGAGGACTTCGAACGGCAATTAGAGCAGGTTGAACTGGATTCAGAAAGGATCTTTTGGATTTCTTGAAAATAACCATTTTAAAGGAGCTTCAATAAATAATGAATAAAAGCAGCACCAATCAACGTCTACCCAGAGCAAAAGGGATTGATATGGGTACCTATTATACAGCCAAAGAATGTGCCAAAAAGGTTAGACATCTGATCCTACCCGATATGAATCGAAAGATTGTCGAAGAATTCATCACAATCTTAGGTATGAGGGAAAGATTTGAAGAGCATCGAGTTCCAATTCCCAATAAAGTGGTTATGTATGGTCCACCGGGCACAGGGAAAACACTGACGGCATTTTATATGGCTCAAATGCTGGAGCTTCCACTTATCCTAGTTCGACTTGATGCAATTATTCACAGTCATTTGGGCGAGACTGGAAGTAATATCCGTAAAATATTTGAGTATGCCAAAGCATCTCCTTGTGTTCTTTTCCTGGATGAGTTTGATGCCATTGCAAGAACACGGGAGAGTAATGACGAGGTTAAAGAAATGGCTCGTGCGGTGAATACACTGCTGCAATGTCTCGATGATTTTGGTGACAATAGCATTTTTGTAGCAGCGACGAACCTAGAAAATGAACTGGATAGAGCTATTTGGCGAAGGTTTGATACAAAAATGATTTATGCTAACCCGGATGAATCAAGTAGGCGTCAATATGTCGAACTGTTAATTAATGACTTTGAAAGTGAAGCTGGGTTGATGGAGGAGGCATGCGAACGTCTTTCCGGTTGCAGTTTTGCTGATATTGAACAAATTGTCCTGAAAGCGAAACGTAAGGCGATTATTGAGCATTGTCTGCTAAAACGAGAGCATATTGTTCTATCTTATGAAGAATACAATCCTTCCTTGAACTAATTGTGGGATTATAAATACAGGAAATTGTAATTGGAACAATTCAACGAAAAAAAAGAACCCCAGCGACGGAATTTTTAATCGCTTGGGTTCTTTTTAAATTCATCAACTGATATTAGGTGTAGATTCTCTTAGGATGAGTTTGGTATAAATATGAGAAACCTGATAGGGTTGCTTCGGATCATGAATTCGGGAAAGTAGCATTTCAGCTGCTTTGACACCCATCTGATTACTATAAATATGAACAGTGGTGAGATGGGGTTCTACAATGCTTGATTCAGGACCATTATCAAAACCACAAATGACGAGGTCATTAGGAATGGAAAGCATATTTTTGAGTGACTTCATAAAGGTAACCGCAATATAATCGTTAGCACACACGAAAGCAGAAGGAAGCTGATTGATTTGGCTTAGCTTAGCATCTGCCCACTCCGGACTCGAAAAAAATAGTCGATCGTCATCGAGAATACATTGTGAGAGATCGAGATGAATCCCAGATTCTATCAATGCGCGATTAAAGCCCACCCATCTTTCATTAAAACTCCTACAGTGATTATAGTCCCCGATGAACCCCAGTGATGTGTAACCGCCATCAATTAACTTTTTTGTAAGTTGATATGTGCTGTGTTCGTTTTCCATGAGAAGTACATCTGCTTGGAATTCAGGGTAGCAGATATCGGCAGAGCAGTCGATGAAAATAGTTGGAATGCCTAGACTTGTAATCAGCTTACTATATTCGGAATTGAACAACTCAATACAAATAATTCCGTCTACATTGGCGACATCAAAATTATTTGGAAGAGACAAGGACTCCTGATCAATGTCTCTTATAATGTGCATGGATAAATTATATCCTTCTGCACTGATTCGTTTCTCCATGCCACTGATCAGTTTCGATCCAAAGTGGGAAGTGTTAGGTAAGTTTTCTGTTAATAAAGCGATATTTCCAGAGTTTCTTGGTTGAACACTCTCGGTGTCCATAAAAGCAAATTGTTTATATTTTAACTCTATCGCTTTCTTTATAACCTTGTTTCTAGTTTCATCAGGTATACCATTCGTTCCATTTAAGGCTTTGGAAGCTGTATTTCTAGAGATTCCTAAAGCATCCGCGATGTCTTGTATGGTTACTTTTTCCCTGGCCATCTATGTAATTCACCTCTATATTCTTGTTCTTAACCTTCGCCACAAATAGTGTACTGTTTGGCATGATTCCAACTCTCTTTAATGTATATTAGTTTACTCAAAATAGCAATATGATATTTACAAATGAACAATTTAGTTTACGTTTTATCAGCGGATAAATGTGCAAAAAAGGTATTATTATTTTCATCTTCATGAGAATATGTTGACTTTAAAGTATATAATCCTATTTAAATTGGCTGTATTTGTAATTATGTAAAATTACATGCATCATTTATGAACATAATTCTTTGTCATATGCACATAAATATTTTTACAAAATGTATTGACGAACGATTAAGTGTTTGGTAAATTGTAAAAGCAGCAGGACATAAGCCAATTGAAAGCCCTTACTGCATCAAGATATAAACATTGATAAGAACGGAGGTAAAGGCATTGCAAAACCTAATAGAAGCTGAACACAGAACAATGGTGACCAAACATAAGAGCTCCTTACTAGACTATCTAAAGAAATACTACTTTCTTTATATTTTGCTCGCACCAGCTGTGATCCTGACCCTGATTTTTAAATACGGTCCTATGTATGGTGCGATTATCGCCTTTAAAGATTTCAGCCCAATCAAAGGGATTATGGGGAGTGAATGGGTAGGCTTGTACAACTTCGAGAAATTCCTGTCATCCCCCAACTTCGAAGTTATCTTTATGAATACGCTTAAATTAAGTTTTTTTGGATTAATTCTGAGTTTTCCAATTCCAATCCTGCTTGCGTTGATGTTAAATCAAATTCGCCGTGCAGGCGTCAAAAAGAACATTCAGTTGTTCTTGTATGCACCTAACTTTATTTCTGTTGTCGTTGTGGTCGGGATGTTGTTTATCTTCTTGTCCCCAACGGGACCGATTAACCAGTTTTTTACGTGGCTTACAGGTGAACCAATCATGTTCATGTCTCGTCCGGAGTACTTCCGTTCGATCTACATTCTTTCTGATATTTGGACCGGAGCCGGTTGGGCATCCATTATTTATGTAGCAGCACTTGCTAATGTCGATCCTGAGTTACATAATGCAGCCAATCTTGACGGCGCTAATCTTCTACAAAGAATACGCCATATCGATTTGCCAACCATTCGTCCAATTATGGCTATCGTATTTATCCTTGCAGCTGGTGGGATTATGTCCATTGGTTTCGAAAAAGCCTATCTCATGCAAACGGCGATGAACTTGCCAACCTCAGAAATCATTCCGACTTACGTTTATAAAATTGGTTTGCAGTCGGGCGATTATGCCTATTCAGCCGCAGTAGGGTTGTTTAACTCTATCATCAACATCGTCTTGCTCGTCACCGTTAACTTCACCGTGAAGAAACTGAATGAGGGCGAAGGTCTTTACTAAGAAAGGAGCAACAAGCTATGCCCATTAAACATTCCGGATTAGATCGCTTTATCGTCGTGCTGAACGCGATCTTCCTGACACTGGCCGTACTTATCATTGTACTTCCTTTGATTTATGTAGTGATTGCATCTTTTATGGATCCATCAGTTCTGCTCAGTAAAGGATTATCATTCAACCTTTCGGACTGGTCATTAGAAGGGTATATAAAAATTCTTTCTAATCCGGCCATGATCCGAGGTTTTGGAAACTCTGTTTTATACTCTGTTTCATTTGCCATGCTTACCGTTCTCGTCTCTATCTGTGCAGGGTACGCACTGTCTGATGACAGGCTCAAAGGAAAAGGATTCTTCATGACCTTGTTTATTATCACCATGTTCTTTGGGGGTGGGCTTATACCTACATACCTGCTCGTTAAGAATCTTGGTCTGCTTGATACAGTATGGGCGGTGATCATTCCAGGAGCAGTCAATGTATGGAACATCATTCTCTCTAGAACTTTCTTCAAAGGAGTACCGAATGAAATGAAGGAAGCCGCTAATGTAGACGGAGCTTCGGAGATGCGGATTTTCTTCAGTGTCGTATTACCGCTCTCCAAACCGATTGTTTTCGTGCTCGCTCTTTATGCTTTTGTGGGCCAGTGGAATTCCTACTTTGACGCCATGATCTATTTAGATAATCCGAATCTTCATCCACTGCAGCTCGTGTTGCGGTCCATCTTGATCCAGAATCAGGTAGATCCGGGCATGATCAGCGATCAACTCGCCATGGCGGAAATGAAACGATTGTCTGAAATCATCAAGTACGCTGCCATTGTTGTTTCCAGTTTGCCACTTATTGTTATGTATCCGTTCTTCCAGAAGTACTTTGAAAAAGGTGTTATGGTCGGTTCCCTTAAGTAGGAAACAGGCTGCACATAGATAAAGATTAATTCATTCATATCTAATTTGGAGGTCATACCCTATGAAAAGAATTAAGAAATCAAGAGTATCAACGAAAGTAGCTTCTGCATCTGTACTTGCTTCGTTTATGTTCCTTACTGCATGCGGTGGCGGAGGAGGAGGGGGAAGTGCAGCTAGTAAAGAACAGGACGCCAGCGGTAAAGTAACTTTGAACTTTATTACGCAAAGCTCTCCACTTGCACCCGTTGATCCAAATGAAAAACTGATTAATAAGCGTCTTGAAGAAAAGACGAATGTTCATATTAATTGGAAGAATTTCACGAAAGACGTATTTGTTGAAAAAAGAAACCTGGCTGTGGCAAGCGGCGATCTTCCTGATGCAATTTTTAATGCGGACTATAGCGACTATGAGCTGCTCAAGCTTGCTAAAGATGGTGCCATTATTCCGCTGAATGAGCTTATCGAGAACAATATGCCCAACTTCAAAAAGGTGCTGGAAGAAGCACCGGAATACAAGAGTATGATTACGGCACCAGACGGTAATATTTATGCCTTTCCGTGGATCGAAGAGCTGGGCAATGGCAAAGAAAGAATCCAGGCTGTAGACAGTATGCCTTGGATCAATGTGGAATGGCTTGAGAAGCTGGGCCTTGATATGCCTACAACAACAGAAGAATTAAAAGAAGTATTAATTGCCTTCAAAACAAAAGATCCAAATGGCAATGGTAAGGCTGACGAAATTCCTTTGTCCTTTATTAACAAGCCTGGAGCAGAAGATCTGGTTTTCCTATTTGCTTCATTCGGATTGGGGGAGAACCCCGACCACGCGGTTGTAAGCAATGATGGGAAGGTAATATTTACGGCGGCACAAGATGATTACAAAGAAGCCGTTTCTTTTATTAACGAGCTGTATAAAGAAGGACTCATTGATATTGAAGCCTATACTCAGGACTGGAGTACTTACCTTGCAAAAGGAAAGGATCAGAGATACGGACTTTACTTCTCATGGGATAAAGCTAACATCACTGGAGCAAATGACATTTACGAGGTTATGCCTCCACTTGCTGGACCAGATGGTGAAGTTAACGTAACAAGAACGAACGCGCTTGGTTTGGGCAGAGGTAAGATGGTTGTTACTAGCGCCAATAAGAACTTAGAAACGACAGCGAAATGGGTTGATCAACTCTACGATCCGATTCAATCTGTACAGAACAACTGGGGAACGTATGGAGACGATAAACAGCAAAATATCTTCGAATTTGATAAAGAAAAAGAAATGCTGAAGCATTTGCCGCTGGAGGGTGCAGCTCCTGTAGAACTACGTGAGAAAACAAGTGTCGGTGGACCCTTAGCTATCCTTGATTCCTATTATGGCAAATACACAACCATGCCGGATGATGCCAAAGGCAGAATGGATATTATCAAGAACATCATGGCGCCTAAAATGAAAGCAGAAAACGTAATGCCGAGTGTATTCCATTCCATTCAAGAACTTGATCGCCTTACGACAATTGAGACGGATCTGTTTGCCTACGTGCTTAGAATGCGTACTGAATGGTACCAAAATGGTAAAGTCGAAGCGCAGTGGGATGAATATTTGAAAGAATTGGACCGTCTGGGCCTGCAAGAATGGCTTGAAATTAAACAAGGCGGCTATGACAGAGCAAGCAAATAATAAACTATAAATAATATGCGGTAAATGCCGTGTTCGGGAGTAAAGGAGAAAACAATAATGTCTACGATTGCGAAACAAAATTACCGCGGAGTGTATCATTTTTCCCCTAAGGAAAAGTGGATGAACGATCCAAACGGAATGGTTTATTTTGAGGGTGAATATCATTTGTTCTTTCAGCACCATCCGGGTGGAATGACCATGGGAGCTATGCACTGGGGCCATGCGGTCAGCAAGGATCTTGTTACATGGGAGGAACTGCCTATCGCTCTCGCTCCAGATGAATTAGGTATGATTTTTTCCGGCAGTGCTGTAGTTGACTGGAATAATACGACTGGATTTTTTGAAGGTAAACCAGGTTTAGTAGCAATTTTTACGCATCATTTGGATATGCCAGAAGGCAAGCCAGCCATTCAGCGTCAAAGCTTGGCCTACAGTAAAGATAACGGAAGAACCTGGACGAAATATGAAGGAAACCCGGTACTTGAACATGATACATTCATTGATTTCCGTGACCCCAAAGTATTTTGGAATCAAGATACGAATCAATGGGTGATGATTGTAGCTTGTGGTCAAACGGTGTGTTTATATCATTCTCCTGATCTAATTAACTGGACATATGCCAGCGAATTTGGTAACGGAATCGGTTCTCATGACGGGGTATGGGAATGCCCAGACTTGTTCCCACTTGCTATTGATGGCGATCCTTCGAACACGAAATGGGTGATGCTTGTGAGCATCGGTGCGGATCCCGCTTTTGTGGAAGGGTCAAGAACTCAGTATTTCACAGGGGATTTTGATGGAGAAGTGTTCACGCCAGATGAAGATACGATAAAAGTTCGCTGGATTGATTATGGAAGAGATAATTATGCAGGTGTAAGCTGGTCTGATATACCGGCTGAAGATGGAAGACGACTATTTATCGGCTGGATGAGCAACTGGATGTATGCTAACAAGACGCCGGCAAAAGAATTCCGCGGCGCGATGACGATTGCAAGGGAACTTCAACTCGAATCAAGACAAGGGGAGATCTTTCTTGTGCAGAAGCCGGTACAAGAGTTGGAATCTGCTCGTGTACAGGTCCTTTCTGTGAAAGAGGCAACGGTGCAAGAAATCAATACTCTTCTTAAGGAGATTCACTTGGAATCTTATGAGATTATAGCTGAGTTCACTCGAGGTAAATCTGTAGGCTTCAAAGTAAGAGTAGGTGCGGATAGTCAAACAATAATCGGTATTAACGGTGAGACAGAGGAGCTTTATGTAGATCGGATGGCTTCAGGTCAGCATGATTTCCACGAACATTTCGTAGGACATCATTCAGCCAAGCTCGAAGCGCTTGATGAGTCAAATGATCTCCGTATTTTTGTGGATCGCTCTTCAGTTGAGGCGTTCAGTAATGGTGGTCAGGCAGTGATTACGGATCTTATATTCCCTGGACTAGAATCTAAAGGTATAGCTATGTTTGCAGAAAATGAGAATGACTTGCTGATTTCCCTGGATATCTATGAGCTTACTCCCTCTGCTGAGCAAGACAAGAATTAGTCATCGAGAGGAGTCATGTATATGCGTATAGGAGCGATTGAAGCTGGCGGGACGAAGTTTATATGTGGCATTGGGAATGAAAATGGGGAAATTGAAGATCAGATTAGTTTCCCAACAGAACATCCTGAGGTGACGTTGCCCAAAGTTATTCAATATTTTCAAGGCAAGCAAGTAGAAGCTATCGGAATTGGATCGTTTGGTCCGATTGATATTCACACAGATAGCAGGGCGTATGGTTACGTTACAACAACACCAAAGCCAGGGTGGGGAAATTACGATATGCTGGGCACTTTGAAAAGTAACTTTTCGGTTCCTTTTGGATGGGACACGGATGTCAATGCAGCGGCATTTGGTGAAGCCAAATGGGGCGCTGCTCAAGGATTATCCAGCTGTTTGTACTATACAGTTGGCACGGGTGTTGGTGTGGGAGTGTATTCAGAAGGTAAACTCATTCATGGTCTTGTACATCCTGAAGGGGGTCATGTTCTTACGAGACGCCATCCTGACGATGTATTCCCAGGGGGATGTCCCTATCATGGGGACTGCCTAGAAGGGATGGCGGCAGGTCCTGCTATTGAAGCAAGGTGGGGGAAGAAGGGCCATGAACTTCCTATGGATCATCTTGCATGGGAAATGGAAGCATTTTATATTGCACAGTCGATTACGGGTGCTATATTGCTTAACTCTCCTCAGAAAATCATTCTGGGTGGTGGTGTTATGCAGCAGTCACAATTGTTTCCACTGATCCGTCAGGCTGTGCTTCAGAACCTGAACGGCTATGTCAGCTCAAGTACTATTTTGGAACACATAGATGAGTATATCGTTCCACCAGGACTAGGCCAACAGGCGGGATTATGCGGTGCTCTGGCTCTTGGACTCACAGCACTGGAAAGTAAGATTTCTGCTCAATTGTAAAAGAATATATAGAGGAGGTCAGTGCAATGAATTGGCCTCCTTCTTATTTTACAATAAAAGAAATGATTGATGATAGAAAAAGAGGGTGAAGAGGATGGTTAATAAGGGAAAAGTAGTTTTATCCTTTCTCATGGCAACAGGATTTGTTATGACTTCCGCAGGCATATATGTAGCCAATCCCGGTATGGGTTGGGCTGCGCCCGCTGATCAGGAGGTAAGTAAACAAGCTAAGGAGGGGCTTTCTATTTTTGAAAGCGTAACCAAAACAAACACAAACTTGATAGGTTGGCAAATAAAAGGAAAAGGTAAGTTGGCGGATACTGTGGAAGGGATTTTACTGACTTCCGATCCACAAGAAAATGTAATGGCAATCTCCGAAACGGTGTCAGAGGATTTTATCTATGAAGCTGATGTCATGATCAAGGATATGCAAGCGGACGCGACCTTATTGTTCCGTTCTAATGAAGATGGCTGGGGTTCCTACATGCTCCAAATTGTTCCGAATGCAGGTATGATCCGCTTACGAGACGCAAGTGATGGTGAAGGGAAATTAAAAGAGGAGCGGAAGGTTACTGTTAAGGCAGGAGAGATCTATCATCTCAAGGTGAAAGCAGAGGGTTCATCACTGAAAGTATATTGGGACAATGAATATAAACCTGTGATTGAGGTTCAGGATGATGCGTATCGTACTGGTAAGTTGGGACTCAATGTATGGAATGGTTCTGTTTTGTTCCAAAATATTATCGTAAGCGACCTGAAAGGAAATTTGGGTGCTGTGGTTACAAATAAAGGACAATGGCAGCCTAATATCAACGGCAAGAAAGGAATGGCAGTAAACCAGATGAAGTCACAGCAAATTTATAATAAACAAGCTGCTGATTTTGTATATGAAGGAAATCTATCTCTTCGTCCTGATTCTGTTGCAGCGCTCGCCTTTCGTTCATCGGCTGATGGAACAAAGGGATATGAAGCAGCCCTGACAAAGGAAGGAAATCAGGTTCGTGTAAGTCTGACGAAAGCTAACGGAACAAGGATTGCAAGTTCACAGCATACCTATCCAAGTCAGGCCGGAGCAAAACATCATGTAGAGATAAAGGCGAAGGGAAACAGAATTCAGGTCTTTCTAGACGGATACACCCCGGCCGCAATCGATCTAACAGATAAAACCTATACCGATGGATATGCAGGAATCGTTGTTAAACAGGGAACAGCTTACTTCCAGGATACCTATGTGACGGATGCCAGCAATTATTATAGTGAAAAATATCGTCCTCAATACCACTATACGCCAATTCGTGGTTCTGCCAGTGATCCGAACGGACTTGTCTACTTCGAAGGTGAATATCATCTATTCCATCAGGACGGAGGCACTTGGGCACATTCTGTCAGTAAGGATATGCTGAACTGGAAGCGGCTTCCGATTGCGCTGCCGTGGAATGATCATGGGCATGTCTGGTCTGGATCAGCTGTGGCAGATTTGACGAATGCATCAGGTTTGTTCGGGGATTCAGGAGGTAAAGGTCTAATTGCCTACTACACTTCCTATAATCCCGATGGCCCGAATGGGAATCAGCGTATCGGTCTTGCATACAGCAAGGACCAAGGTCGTACTTGGGAATATTCCAAGACGCGTCCAATGGTTATCGGAAATCCAGGCGATAATGGAGGGGAGCCGGGAGGCTGGGATTTCCGTGATCCGAAAGTGATTCGTGATAATGACAATAACAGGTGGGTAATGGTTGTATCCGGTGGAGACCATATTCGTTTCTTTGCTTCAACGAATCTACTTGATTGGAACCTGACAGATAGTTGGGGATACGGGGACTATGTTCGCGGCGGTGTATGGGAATGTCCGGATCTGCTTCAGCTTTCGGTAGACGGAACATCACAGAAGAAATGGGTTCTGATGATTAGTACAGGAGCGAATTCAAAAACAGGCGGATCAGATGCTGAATATTTTGTGGGTCATTTAACAGCGGATGGTAAATTCGTTAATGATAATCCGGCAGGGAAAGTATTGCGAACAGATTTTGGAAAAGAATTCTACGCTTCAATGTCTTTTTCAAACATGCCAGATCATCGCAGCGTAATGATGGCGTGGATGACAAACTGGGACTATCCGTTTGCTTTTCCAACAAGCCATTGGAAAGGCGTACTGTCAATCCCAAGAGAAGTCTCATTAGTAACGACAAAAGATGGGATTCAGCTCGCTCAAAGCCCGATCAAGGAGTTGGGATCGCTGCGTAGTCAGCTGTATTCTACTGCTAACAAAGAGGTGAGTCCTTCTTCTCAGAATCTATTGAAAGGAGTTACCTCTGGTGCATACGAAATTGAAGCTGAAGTAGAAATTCCAGCAGGTAGTCAGGTTAGTGAATTTGGCTTTAACGTTCGTGTAGGGGGAAGTCAAAAAACGGTTGTTGGATATAAACCTGGTGAGGGTCGGATTTTCGTGGATCGGTCTGCATCTGGTTTGACGGATTTTTCGAGTCTATTTAATACAAGACATGAAGCGGCAATGCAAACGGAGAACAAGCGAGTTAAGATGCGTATCCTTGTAGATGAGTCTTCTATTGAGGTTTTTGGCAACAACGGTAAAGTTGTTTTCTCTGACGTCATTTTTCCGGATCCAGCCAGCAGAGCTTTGAGTTTTTACACCAAAGGAGGCAACGTAAAAGTCGTATCTCTGAAGGTGAATCAGTTAGGCTCTGTATGGAATCAGGAGACGGGCTCAGCTACCAAGATAATGATGGATACAAGTGATCGCGAACTGAGCAAGGGGCAAAGCGACATACTTTTGGCGATGGTAGAGAATGGTACCGGTAATGGGGCACAGCCGCTTAAATGGAATTCCAGTAACAAGGATGTTGTTGAACTAAACGTGGTGGATAAATCCCAGGCAACCCTTGTAGCTAAAAAAGAAGGCGAGTCTATCATTACCGTCTCTACTCCAAATGGGAAGACATCCGCTAGCTTATTAGTTAAGGTATCTGGGGGTGAATTTCATACGAACTTAAGTGGGTGGACTAAAGATCTATCTGCAGCCTCCTGGGTCATTGGTGAAAATGGGATTCGTGGAAATTACTGGAGTGACGCGAATTATATCGCAGAGAAGCAGGCAGGAGATTTTACTTATGAAGCAGAGATGATGTTAGGGAAATCCGGAGGAGCAGGCTCTATGTTGTTCCGTGCCAGCGAAGATGGACGCAGCGGATACTACTTAAATCTGGATCCGAATATGAAGTCCATCCGTCTGTTTTATAAAATCGACGGCCGTTTTGAAGAGCGTCAGATTCTAGCAAAAGTTCCGACGTTCATTCAGCCGGGTCAAACCTACAAAGTGAAAATCGAAGCGAAGGGCCCGCATATCGTGGTTTATGTGGATGGGCAGAAAGTGATCGACCTCCAGGACGGCACATTTGCAGAAGGCCGCTTTGGACTACATGTATTTGGTGGATATGCTTCATATCAAAACGTTAACGTGAGCGGAGAAACACCTGCCGATCTATACACTTCCAGTCTAGTAAATGCAGAACTACAGAAATCCCTTTATACAGCAAATCTCGCAAATGGTGAAGCTGTTACACTGAAGGCTGCGAATGATTTTACGGATCAGAAGTGGGTATTCGTGCCGACGGGGGACGATGCAGGCTCCTATTCTATTCGTACAACAGCCGGTCAGGCGCTTGATCTAGACACAGGGCAAAATAAAATCCAGTTATACCCTTATCTCGGATATAACAATCAGCGTTGGATTTTTCACAAAAATGATGATGGTACCGTAAGTATTATTTCTGCTCATCATAAGAAAGCGATGGAAGTATCAGCGGATGGGTCGACACTGTCCCTTAGCGAGCTTGATCCTACTCTTGATCGACAAAAATGGGTAATTACCAATTAACCTGAGGATGATAGAAGCAATGGAAGGGGGAATAGCGTGTCTAAAAAGCAACTTGTCTGCGGATGAGTTGCTTTTTGTTTTGGCTGCATTTTATGTATTGACGGATATTGGAAATGTAAGTAGAATGTAAATTAGTTAAAACCTTAAAACTTTTGTAAAGAATTTTGGTGTTCTTGATAAAGGAAAAACTGACATTCAGTGTGCAATTTTCAATCAGAACATAGAAATATCACGAAAGGTTAGGTTTTTTTATTTACCTAAAAAGTTTAATCGTTTAAACTTTCGGGTGACGGAGGTATGGAAGCTAAGATGAATATACATGATGTAGCCAAAAAGTCGGGACTCTCTGTAGTGACCGTATCCAGGGTGCTTAACAATTTACCCTCTGTACGGGAAGCTAATAGACAGAAAGTACTGAAAGCTATGGAGGAATTAAATTATCAGCCCAATTCAGCAGCGCGGAGTCTTGTGAGAGGCAAAACGGGAGTCATCGGGATGTCGATTACCAACTTTAACGACTCTTTCTATGACCGGGTTATTCGCGTGGTGAACCGGAAGCTGGCGGCGCAAGGGTATTTTTTAGCCCTATCGATCGCCGAGAATGAGGATGAAGGCGATAATTTCCTGTTTCAGAAGGATCGCGTTGATGGAATTATCCTGTTGTCCCCACTTGAAGAAAAGGCATATGTAGAGGAACTGAAAAGAAAAAATATTCCGTTTGTATTGCTGGATAACCAGTTTCAGCATGAGGATGTGCCTAGCGTCGTGGTCGATAACTATCAAGGCGGGTATGAGGCTACAAAGCACTTGCTCGATCTTGGGCACACTCAAATCGCCTATATTGGCGGCCCTTCGGTATTTCTAAGTGTAGCGGAGCGTAAGCGCGGTTATGTCCAAGCGCTCGAGGATGCCGGGTTAACGCCATTCGGAACGGAATACTGCAGTTTTACAGTAAGCGGCGGCTATGAGGTGGCCAAGAGATGGATCCGCGAAGATAAGCTGCCGACAGCTTTTTTTTCCGGGGACGATTTTATTGCTCTTGGAATGGTTCAGGCTCTCCGGGAAGAGGGAATTCGAGTACCCCACGATATCTCAATTGTTGGATTTGATGATCAGCAGTTCGTAGGTGAATTTTACCCGCGGTTAACGACGGTCAGACAACCTGAGGCACAAATGGGCAATATAGGCGTTGATTTACTACTAAAAATGATCAACGGGGAGGTGATGCCGCCCGCTGTAACGAAGCTTGCTCCGCAGCTACTCATTCGTGAATCCACCGCATCTGTTAGATTACCTTGAATTTTAGGAGTGAAATCATCCGTGAAGTATTTTTTGGGAGTTGATGCAGGAGGCAGTAAAACCCATGCAATGATTGCAGATGAACAAGGGAAGGTCATCGGAGTTGGCAAGGGTGGGATCGGAAATCATCAAATAAACCGTGAGCAGGCGGTGAACAGTTTGCAGCAGGCCATATCGGAAGCAATTATGGCGTCAGGGCTGACCAAGGATCAGCTGGATTACTCCTGGTTCGGCTTAGCGGGAGCGGACAGAGAGGCTGATTTCCGGATTTTGCGACCGATCATCAGCAGCTTTGATCTTCCCCAAACTGAGATTTCCTGCGACACCTGGATTGCCTTGCGGTCAGGTACAGAGAAGAACTATGGGATCGTGCTGATTTGCGGATCAGGCGTGAACTGTAGTGGTAAAAATCCGTTGGGTGCTACATACCAATGTGGTGGATTCGGCTACCGGTTCGGGGATTATGGCGGTGGCTATGATTTAAGTATTGAGGTATTCCGTAGCGTCCTTCGGGCGGATGAGGGAAGAGAGAAGGAGACGGTCCTAACCGAACGCTTAACGGAATTGTTGGGCTATTCCAATGTTTCGGAGCTAAGAGAGGATTACCTGGATCATTTCAGAGACCTGCCTCCCCATATTGCTGAACTATTGTTTCAAGCGGCAGAGGAAGGGGACCAGGTTGCCACCGAGCTGCTGGTCAAGCAAGGGGATGAGCTGGGTTTGGCCGCGGCATCGGCCATCCATCGCTTGGGCATGGAGGAGGACTTCTTCGACATCGTACTTGCAGGCAGCCTGCTGACAAAGGGAGACCGCTCAGGCATCATCCGGCGGGCCATTGAGAGAAGAGTGAAGTTGTCGGCTCCGAATGGCACTTTAAGGATTTTGACCCGGGAGCCGGTTGTAGGATCGGTCGTTCTGGCTATGGAAAGCAGCGGTATGCGTGTAGATCAGAAGGTTCTAGATAATCTATCACAGGGGAAAGTACTGAACACAATAGGCTAGTTTTTATAAGACCAAAATGAAAAAGATGAAGGAAGGGTCTATCATGGAGGAAACATTGAAGCTGGTTGTCATCGGAGCGGGATCATCGTATACGCCTGAGCTTATTGAAGGCATCATCCTGCATCACCAAGAGCTTCCCATTCGCGAAGTATGGCTGGTGGATATTGAGGAGGGAAGGGAGAAGCTGCATACGATTGCAGAACTGAGCAAACGCATGATTGCTGAGTCCGGACTGCCGATTACCGTGGTCCAGACGCTTGAGCGCAGGGAAGCCATTGCCGGAGCGGACTTTGTATGTACGCAAATCCGGGTAGGCATGCTGGAAGCGCGCAAATGGGATGAATTAATTCCGCTTCAATACAATGTCATCGGCCAGGAGACGACAGGTCCCGGAGGGATGATGAAAGGCCTACGGACTATCCCGGTCATTCTGGATATTTGCAAAGACATTGAGGAGCTGGCTCCGGATGCCTGGTTGCTGAATTTTACGAATCCGGCCGGTATGGTGACTGAAGCTGTTCACAAATACTCATCGGTAAAAAGTGTAGGCCTGTGCAACTCGCCGATCGGTTTTCAAAAGTGGCTCTCCGAGTTCTTCGGACTTCCTATGGAGAAAATCTACGCGGAGTTTGTCGGCATCAACCATCTGCACTGGGTATCCGATATCGTGATTGACGGTAAAAGCAAGCTGCAGGAGCTCATTGATTACCCGCAGAGTTACAAGGCGAGCAATGTGCCGTTTGATTCCTGGGACTACCGGTTTCTGAATGCTTTGAAAGCGATTCCCTCTTATTACCTGAGCTATTACTATATGACGGACGCGATGCTTGCGGAACAGAAGGAAGCAGCAGCAACGACTGGATCGCGCGCTGAGGTAGTGAAGAAGGTGGAGGAAGAGCTGTTTGAACTGTACCGGAACGTAGCGCTGAAGGAAAAGCCCAAGCAGTTGGAACAGCGCGGCGGAGCCTACTACTCGGAGGCGGCAGTGCTGCTGATGCGCTCCATTTATAATGATTCCCGCGATATCCAGACGTTGAATGTAAGGAATAACGGAATGATTGACTTCTTGCCGGACGATGCCTCTATTGAGGTGAACTGTATGGTAACCAAGCAAGGCCCGCTGCCGATTCCGCTGCGTATAATTCCTCAGCCCATCAAAGGCTTGCTGGCCGCGGTCAAGCAATACGAGAGCCTCACCATCGAGGCGGCTGTGCACGGAGACCGGGATATAGCCCTACAGGCTATGGTTCATCATCCGCTCGTGCCTTCGGTCACCGTAGCTGAACAACTGCTGGATGAAATGCTGGAGAAGAACAAATCGTTGTTGCCGTTGTTTCACTAGAATCGTCCAGAGGGGGAAAAGCGGATGAACACGGCCGAGAAACCGCGTAGATGGAAGAAATTTATCAGTCAATTGGATTTGCAGTCCATGGTTTGGCCGGGAATTATCTTTGTATTCATTTTTAGCTACATTCCGATGTATGGCGTGGTTATGGCATTCCAGCAATACGATATTTTTGGCGGCATTATGAAGAGCCCCTGGGTTGGATTTATGCATTTCAGAATGTTCTTCGAGGCGCCGGAGTTCTGGAATGTGATGCGAAATACCCTTGTGATTAGCTTGCTTAAATTGATTATCTCTTTTCCTGCCCCGATTCTTCTTGCGCTGATGCTGAATGAAATCGGGAATATGGGCTTTAAACGCATTATCCAGACCGTCAGCTATTTACCTTATTTCCTGTCCTGGGTTATAGTATCCGGTTTTGTATTTTCGCTGTTATCCGTTGACAACGGGACGGTGAACTATGTGCTGGAGCGATTCAATCTGGTAGGGGAGCCAGTTAACTTCCTGGCGTTACCCAAATACTTCTGGTCGATTCTAGTAAGCGTAAATGTGTGGAAAGAGGTCGGATTCGGGAGCATTGTCTACCTGGCCGCGATTGCAGGCATTGATCCAACCCTATATGAGGCCGCTTCTATAGATGGAGCAAGCCGGTTTAAGCAAATTCACTTGATTACACTCCCCAGCATTACCCCCATTATCATTATCTTTATGATTCTTGCCATCGGCAGTCTGCTCAGTGCGGGCTTCGAGGACATTTTGCTGCTGGCAACCAATCCAATTCTGCGACCCTACTCCGATGTTATCGACACCTATGTGTACCGTGTTGGGATTTTAAATGCCAGATTCTCTTATGCGACAGCGGTAGGGCTATTCAAGGCGGTGATCAGTGTCATTCTGCTAGTGACGGCCAACAAAATCGCTCGCCGGGCAGATGTTAGTCTCTGGTAGTACTACTACTCATAGCGAATGCTTCCGATGCTCCATAAACCTTTTAGGAGGAGTGAACAATGAGACTAAGCCTAGGCGACAAAATCATGCAGCGGAGTATTTATATCCTTTTGACGCTGCTGGCGTTACTCATGCTATACCCGTTTTGGAATGCGTTGGTCATTTCCTTTAATCTAGGGAGCGATACGGCGCTCGGCGGTGTAACCTTGTTACCGAGAGCATTTACCCTGGAAAATTATTATATTGTGTTTCAGGATCAACGCCTGCTGAATTCTTTTCTGATCACCATTCTTAGAACGTTAAGCGGCACGGCATTGTCTGTCTTTTTCACGGCACTGTTAGCCTACGGAATGTCCAAGAAGACATTGCTTTTTCGAAAACAATATATGGTGTTCTTCATGATTACGATGTTCTTCAGTGGAGGGCTCATCCCTAGTTATTTACTAGTTCGCTCTTTGGGTATGCTGGACACCTTTTGGGTGCTGATTATCCCCGGCATCATCAGTGTCTGGAACATGATTGTCATCCGCACCTTCTTCCATGCTCTGCCGGAGGGGTTGGAGGAATCTGCCAAAATCGACGGCAGCAGCAACTACGGCATTTTTTTCCGAATCGTCATTCCCGTCTCCGGCCCGGTGCTGGCCACGATTGCCTTATTCACCGCAGTAGGTTATTGGAATGACTGGTTTACGGGAGCGATCTATATTACAAAGGATCACTTGCTCCCTATACAGACCCTGCTGCGCCAGATTATGAACTCCAACATCATGACCCAAATTGGCTCATCGAATGCTATCGCGCTGGATCATATGAACCGGAATCGGACGATTACCACGAAGTCACTGACTATGGCTACGATGATGATCGCTACCATTCCAATTATCCTGACGTATCCTTTTCTCCAAAAGTACTTTGTTAAGGGCGTAATGATTGGTTCGATGAAAGAATAGCAGTCTCCATATTATGTAGAAAGAAGGGAAAAGATGCGCAATCGTATGAAATGGGTATCTCTTTTGCTGACTTCACTGGTGCTTCTTCTCGCTGCCTGTAGCGGAGGAGGAAATTCTAACACTTCACCAAACACAAGCGAGAAAAATCTGAATACTGAGGCCGCCACAGATGACGGCAGCGGGATCAAGCCCGTCACCTTCAGCTTCTATGGAAACTATGACTGGCTTACGACATCACCCTGGGGGGATAATGAGGCGACAAAATGGATTCAGGAGAACCGTAAGGTTACTGTTGAACCCATACAATCCGGAGGAGCGGCCGGAGAAAAGCTCAACACGATGATCGTCGGCGGTGATTTACCGGATGTCATTTTTACTGACCGGGGATCCTCAGTGGAGCGGCTGGTGCAGGCAGGACAACTCGTTGCGCTGGATGATTACTATGAGAAGTATCCGAACTTCAAGAAATATGTGAAGGAATCCACCCTGAATTTGCTCCGTTCAGAAGACGGGAAAATCTATCAAATCCCGAACTGGTATACATCCGGGCAATTCGGCAACGGCGGATGGATGGTGAATAAAGATATTTATAACGAACTCGGCAGACCGGCGCTGGAGACCTTTGATGATTTGTATCAATATTTGCTTAAGGTGCAAGAAAAGTATCCGGATGTAGTACCTCTGGAGGTTGGGGAGAAGGGGGCAGGTCTGGAAATTATGTATGGTGGTTTTAAGGAGAACTCCACCAGTAAGTTTATTTCACTCATGGGATATCCGGATGGCGACAAGCTGTCATCTATCTTGGATGATCCTGCTTACGAAGAGATGGTGCTGTATATTAATAAGCTGTATCGTGAACGGCTGATTACGCAGGATGCACTGCAGCAAACCCAGGATGCGGTCAAAGAAAAGGTCAATACCAACCGGGTAGCAGTCATGGTCGAATCCAATATCACTACGTATGGAGCCGAGGGACACCGGGCACTGACAGCGAATAATCCGGACAGCGGTTATGAGATTATATGGCCGATTCATAAATCCGGACTAGACAAAACACGAGTGTTTGTAAGCGGCTTTGAGACGCTGGGTTGGAACGTTAATGTCATTACGAAAAAGGCCAAGGATCCAGAGGCCATCTTCGCTTATTTTGACTGGATTACGGGTCCGGAGGGGCAGAAGGTGCTTTTCTTCGGTCCTAAAGGCTTGTACTGGGATGAAGAGGATGCGGACGGAGCTCCAATCCCGAACGAGAAATACAAGACGACTCCTGCTAACGAGCGTACGGAAACGATGCGGAAATTCGAGGACTTTAACTGGGCGGGAAATACGACCTTTATTGATACGGCGAAAATGAGCCTCGAGGCGTTGCTTTCCGCGAACCAGAAATCCTGGGAGACCGTGGCGCAGTCCACGGTGACCTGGAAAACCGCGTTGGATATCACAGAGTTTGTAAATACCGATCCGATTCCGGATACGGAGATCGGCATCATCGCACAGAATATCGGGGATATTTATACCCTTGCTTACGCCCAGATGGTTCAGGCGAAGTCGGATGAAGCGGTGTTGTCGGCGCTAAAGACAGCTAAAAAGAACACCGAAAAAGCGGGGCTTGCTAAGCTGCTTGAATTCAGAACCGAAAAATGGCAGGAAAATGTTAAGAAAATCAACGCGACGAAATAAGACTATTTATAAAATCTTATAATTGTGGAGGCGAGATTATGGCATTTGCGTTGAGATCGAGGTTCATAGCACTGTTAAGCATCGTGTTGGTTTCTTCGATAGCCGGTGGTTCCGTTCCTGTTATGGCCGAAGAGGAGAGTAACCCCCCTTTCGAAACGGAAGTTATTGTACGGACCGTAAACCAGTTTAAGAACATGGCGGATGTCCAGAATTTCATCGCGCTGTCTACAAGCTATGGCGTCGATGTTATTAGCATGAACGTGAAGCAGGATGAAGATGATGAGGTTCCGTCTGGAAGTGTATTTTATCAGAGTGATATCGCACCAATTGCCCAAGGCTACCAGAATTTCGATGCCCTGCAGGCTGTCATTACGGCAGCCCATGCTGTAGGAATCAAGGTTCATGCCTGGATTCCGCAGTTCCATGATCAGCAGGCTTTCCTGGAGCACGATGAATGGCAGATGCAGGCGCTGGTTGACGGGGTTCAGACACCGTTTACAGGTTCTAACGGCAACGAATACTTCGTCAATCCGATTCACCATGAAGTGCAGGAGTATGAGCGTTCCATTATTCAGGAAGTAATCGAGAATTATGATGTGGATGGCGTTGTGCTGGATTGGATCCGCTTCGACAATTACAACATGGACGTCAGTGATTACACGGCCCTGAAGTATCAGGCGCAGTTCGGGTATTCACCGCTCAGCATTGACTTCGAGACAGATTCGCCTCAGCGTGAGCAGTGGAATGAATGGAGAACCGAACAAATCGGACAGTATGTGGGCGATATCCGTCAGGATATCACACAGTCCTCAAAGCCGGATGTGCAGCTCGGCGTGTATATTTTGCCGCCAGAATTCATTGAAGTTGGGCAGAATGTAGCCAAATTCAAGGATGATATCGACTTTGTTGCACCAATGGCGTACTTTGATGACTGGGAGTTCAACAGTGATTGGGTATACAGCACTTCCTACGGAATCCTGAAGGATACGAGCGACCGGATTAGCGGCAGTGACGTGGAAATTGTTGCGACGCTGGATAATGATTGGACAGATGATCAATATCAGGAGATTTACAAGGGAATCCGCGAGAATTATCCAGGTGTGAAGCGTCTGTCGTTCTTTGCTTACGGGGCCTGGCCAGAAGATGAGCTAGCCAATATCAAAGAACGTGAAACCTGGCCTACGCCAGGCTGGACGCCTGCGGTAGAACAAGACTATCCGGCTCAATTACCAGCAGGGTGGAAGGCGCGAAATATTGGTTCCATGCCGGGGAACGTTACCTACAATTCTTCCAATAAGCAATTTACACTCAGCAGCAGCTCTACGGATATCTGGGGAAATGGAGATCAACTGAATTATATATACCAATCCGTGCGGGGCGATGCGGAGATTATTGTTAAAGTGCATTCCACTAGCCGATTGGACGGCTGGGCCAAGGCCGGCATTATGATTCGGGAGTCGCTGGGTCATAATTCGAAGCACGCAGATATGATGCTTACCCCGGAAAATGGGGCCACCTTCCAGTATCGTGCAGAGACTGCGGGCAATATGGTTGATCAGACTGCGGCTGCCTCGGCTCCAAGATGGCTAAAGCTGACCCGAAGTGGAAATACCTTCAAAGGGGCTATTTCGACGAACGGGAATAACTGGCAAACGGTCGGAACTGTTCAGATTCCGATGAACCGCAAGGTGTA
This sequence comes from Paenibacillus sp. FSL P2-0121, assembly GCF_037975345.1. Classification (NCBI taxonomy): domain Bacteria; kingdom Bacillati; phylum Bacillota; class Bacilli; order Caryophanales; family Paenibacillaceae; genus Paenibacillus; species Paenibacillus sp. FSL P2-0121. Next base: position 1,746,751 of record NZ_CP150245.1, read on the forward strand.
TATTGGCATAGCACTTAGCAATCCCGGGGATGACTCGAGGAATAAGGCTGTGTTTGGAAATGTGAAGATTACGGATTAAGCCTAATACAAGGGCACCGGTTCTTCTTTATCCGGGGGAGTTTTCGTTTATCAGGTTAACCAGAAATATTTGGTTGACCTTTTTTTGTTTCCGTTTAAGGTGATGGTGGGGGATATATCCAATTGAAATCTGAAATGAATTTAAAGCTGCTAAATCCGGTGGTATATTTAATGCAGCTAATTCTATAATATAGCTAATTCTATAATGCAGTTTAGCTTATTAATAATAGTCTTTGAGAATAACTTATACAGAATAGGAGAGATACGATGAGCGAGCGTATACCCTGCCAAACCTCAGGCTGCAAGGGAAGCATACTTCCTGCAACTGCTTTAAAGACGGGGGGAATCTGCATGCCCTGTCATCAAAGGAAGCTTGCGCTGGAGCAAAAGGCTTATATTGAACAAAATCGAAAAGACATTGATTTGTACGCAGGTGTGAATGATCCGGTTGAAATTCTTAAAATCATGCACAAACCGCGGAGATGGAGCCCGCTTGAACACGAAATCTCCTATCACAAAACCGCGCAAGAGTTGTATCGTCAACTGACTGAAAGCGAAAGGGAGCGATTGGAATCCTACGCCATTGAATTGATGGAAGAAGATGATTTTGACCAGGCTGAGGCTATTTTACTGTCGCTTATATGTTTTTCAAGTGCGTTCATTGAACGGGGGCTGGAGGTTTTTTTTCACAAAGGGAAGTATTATCCCGGTATTCTCTATAAAGAAGCTGGTCAGGAGATCCGCGATATGATCATTCATCAGTTAGAGCATGACTCGGAAAACCGTAATCATTTGCTGCTTGCATTGGCCTGGATTGGCGATAAAGAGGTTGTACGGCAGTTCGAGACATGGCGGCAGCATCCGCCTCGATGGACATCGGAGTTAAATGTGGCTCCGGAAACCTATGCTCACGAAGCAGGATGGGAATTAGATCCCGACGGTGGGAAAAGGCTGCTCTTTTACCCCGAGAGTTATCATTTTGAAGTAAACAGGGACGGAAAAAATGGGCTGGATCGGGATCATACGGCGGTAGCGGCGCTGCAGGAGGGTGAGCATTCCTGCCCTTGGTGTGGCGGTAAATTGACAGTGCTGTTTGATTACGATTTGCAGAATCCACTGGTTCAATTTATGAAGCTTTCCGGCCAGCGGTTAAGGATTGCAGCTTGCATGCATTGTAATTGTTATGGCACCGTGTTTATGAAAGCGGAGCTGGATGGCCAATATTCGTGGAGTGAATATAATACCGTTCCTGATTTTTTGCCTGCAAATGAAGACAGGGAAGAAATAGCATGGCATGCCATGCAGCTATCGGAACGGCAGATGGGAACCTATGAAAATTCGTATTGGATGCTTGAGGCGCCTGCGTCGCAGATTGGAGGACATCCGGCTTGGATTCAGGATGCGGAATATCCTGTGTGCCCTTGCTGTTCGACGACGATGAAGTTTATTGCCCAAATGGACATGGAACAGGCCGAGGACAGCGAGGGGATTTATTATGCATTTTTGTGTGAGGGTTGCCGGCAGGTAGCTGTGAATTACCAGCAGACATAAATCAACTTATTTCTGGTTAGCGTAAATTGGAACTTCAGACTTAAAAGAGAAAAATGCTGCCTTAGACAACTAAGGACGGCATTTTTTTATTTTGTATAAACATGATGATCAAAGTACATTGACTGTCACAGTAGTATGATATACAATGCGATTATGAGGTGATGAAATGAGTGAGAACAAAATCACATCCGATCTGCTGCGAGGGCATACCGATACGATGGTATTACGGCTCTTGTCCGAAGCCGATCGTTATGGATATGAAATCGTCAAATTGATTGCTGAGCGTTCCGGAGGCGAGTATGAATTAAAAGAAGCTACGATGTACTCCAGCGTCCGGCGGCTTGAGGCAGACGGTGACATTGAATGGTATTGGGGGGATGAGTCTCAGGGGGGACGACGGAAGTATTTTCGGATTACCGAGAAGGGGAAAGCTGTTTACGCCAATAACAAGACTAATTGGGAGTACGCAAAGCGTGTGCTTGAAAACTTATTATAAGGAGACTTGATAATATGAATGAGAAATTAAACATGTATTTAAATGGCGTATTCGCACCCTATGACGGGATAAAAAGCGTTGCTGAATTAAAGAGTGACCTCCTTTCCGATTTGCAGGAGCGGTTCAGTGAACTCAAGGCTGAAGGCAAGGATGATGAAACGGCGTTTAAGATGACGATAGACAGCATCGGCGACATTGAACAGACGGTGCAGGAGGTTGCCAATCTCTCCCGTTCACTTGAGCGGCAGGTGGTGACGAGCTTTAGGGCGAGCAACTTATCGAAGAGTGATTTTGCAGGCGTTACCGCCCATAAAGGGGATTTTAAAGTGAGCGCGTTGCGGGGTTCCGATTTTACAGGCGCAGACTTGACCGGCAGTTCTTTCGCGGGCAGTGACGTTGGCGAGGCCAAGTTCGACAGCGCTAATCTGACCGACTGCAATCTGTCCGGCATTGAACTGGCAAATGCGAGCTTTCACAAATCTATTCTTGTTCGCACCAACTTTAGCTCATCAGGACTTACAGGGGCGAAATTTATCAGTGCAAGACTGACCGACGTCAAGCTGTGTACGACTGATCTCACGAAAACAATCTTTGAGAACTGTATCTTTGACGGTGTGGAATTTAAAACCTCTGATCTGCGGGGATTATGTTTTGACGGCCAGACCTTTATCGGGGTTAAGTTTGAAAAGTCGGCGCTGAACGATATTTCGTTTAGAGGTGCGACGTTAAAAAATGTGTCATTCCTCTCCGGGTTTTCGTTATCCAAGAAGTTTTATCGTGCAATCAAAACGATCAACTTTGATGGTGCAATGATGGATAAGTTGACCTTTGCTGCGCTCAAAGGCATGGAAGCTGATTTGACAAAGGTTACAGTTCTATAAGCCTGAGCTTCCGAAGTGAGTTTTGCGGGGAGAATTCCATAAAGATATGCTAACAAAACCTTGAGGAGGGAATGCAATGAACAAGTCCATTAAAGTGGTTGGGTTAGAAAAGTCCTACAGACAGCTTCAAGTTTTAAAGGGGGTGGATTTTGAAGTGGAGCAGGGCAGCGTTTTTGCTCTGCTGGGCTCCAATGGTGCAGGCAAGACCACCATTGTCAAAATCCTCACCACTTTGCTGAATCAAGATGGCGGGACTGCTGCAGTGAACGGATTTGATGTCGCCACAAAGCCTGATTATGTACGCCAGTCCATCAGCCTGACGGGTCAATTTGCTGCCGTGGATGAGATTCTGACCGGCCGGGAAAATCTGATCATGATTGCGAGGCTCCGCCATGAGAAGCATCCGCGTCAAGTTGCGGACGATCTGCTGGAACGCTTCACTTTGACCGCTGCCGCGGATCGCAAGGTATCCACTTATTCAGGCGGGATGCGCCGGAGATTAGATCTCGCGATGAGTCTTGTTGGAAAACCGCAGATTATTTTCCTCGACGAACCAACCACTGGACTTGATCCTGAGGCAAGGATGGATGTATGGAAGATGGTTAAGGAGCTTGCCGACGGCGGTACGACTGTCTTTTTGACGACGCAGTATTTGGAAGAGGCAGAGCAGCTTGCTGATCAAATCGCCATTCTACATGAAGGTAAAATTATTGCGAGCGGTACACTCGAAGAACTAAAAAAGCGTTTTCCGCCCGCAAAAGTTGAGTACATTGAAAAGCAGCCGACGCTGGAGGAAATATTCCTCGCAATCATCGGCAAAAAGGAGGGAAAGTAAATGGAAATGATTAAGAAGCACTTTTTCAGTGACATGAGTGTAATGCTCGGACGCTCTATGCGCCATATTCTCCGCAGTATGGATACCATCATCACGGTAACTATCATGCCAATTGCATTTATGCTGTTGTTTGTTTACGTGTTCGGTGGGGCCATCCAGGCGGGTACGGAAAACTATGTAAATTATTTATTGCCCGGGATCATACTGATCGCTATTGCAAGTGGTGTAACTTATACGGCTTACCGCCTGTTTAACGATGTGCAAAAAGGGATTTTTCAGAGATTCCATTCTATGCCGATTGCACGTTCTACCATGCTGTGGGGACATGTGCTGACCTCCCTGATATCCAATGCGATTTCAGTTAGCGTCATCATTCTTGTTGCATTGATTATGGGGTTTCGTTCATCGGCAGGAGTGCTCTCATGGCTGGCGGTTGCCGGCATCCTGATATTGTTTACGCTGGCTCTAACTTGGGTCGCAGCAATTGCTGGACTATCCGCAAAATCGGTGGACGGCGCGACTGCTTTTTCCTACCCGATTATTTTCCTTCCTTTCATCAGCTCGGCCTTTGTGCCTACCGAATCGATGCCGCCAGTCGTTCGCGCCTTTGCTGAAAACCAACCCGTTACATCTATAGTAGAGGCGGTTCGCTCCCTCCTGATGGGGCAGCCTGTCGGCAATGATATTTGGGGAGCCATCATATGGTGCATAGCCATTCTAGTAGTTGCTTATTTAATAGCGATGCGGGTATACAAACATAAAGTAGTTTAATTGCAGATAACGTTATAGGGTTTAGAAGCGACTTGTCTGCGGATGGGTTGCTTTTTTTCATCTCTCTACGTATCGCTAAGCTGTATCCCTTTTTCTTTCACAAACTTCTCCAGAACCTTGAAATCCTCAGTAACCTTTTTAAAAGGTAAGGCTTCCAGTACCTGATCCCGGTAATCCTTTTTGGCGGCAATGGACAGGCGGGAATCGAGTATGCTGAGTACACCCAGATCAGTTTCACTGCGGATCAGGCGCCCGGTTCCTTGTCTTAACCGAAGCAGCATGTCCGGTACAAAAACCTCTTTCAAGGGATTCTTTGCCATCGAAGTCTTATATTCATAGACAGGATCGGCAGGAACAGGGAAAGGCAGACGGAAAATGATTAACTGCGACAAATCGGAACCTTCGATATTCACACCTTCCCAGAATACACCGGTACTAAGTAGAACGCCTTTACTGCCCCGAAAGTCAGCGATCACCCCGTCCTGGGACGAACCTTCCCTTTGAACATGTAATGCCCATGCCAGCTTCTCAGAGTTTAATTTCTTATGAATATACTTCATATCCTCTTTAGCTGAAAAAAGAACCAATGTCCGCCCGTCTGTTAAATTACAGAGCCTCATCATTTCCTTGTATGCCGCTTCAAGATAATCTTCCCGCCGCTGATGGTTATAGTAGGGGATGTCCTTGGCAATATACAGCATGGTGTGGTTGTCATAATCAAACGGTGAAGCTTGGCGCTCCATATAATCTCCCCTGTAACCGAGGGACTCAGTGAGATAAGCGTATTGTTCCTCCAGCGTTTCTCCGCTTTGACACATCGTTGCTGACGTTAAAATAACAGAGGTTTTCCCGTTAAATAAGGTATATTTCAGAAACTGGCTTATCCCTTTAGGGCAGATACTAAGGGTACTCTCCCGCTGGGTATTGCTTGCCCAGATCAGATAGTTATCCTCTACTCCGGCGAGTACATCAAAGAGGTCGATAAGTCCGTTCATGGCTTCGAAAATATTGTCAATCTCCCGCTCATGCCGTGAAGTTAAGACGGAAAGGCTGAGATTAAAATCTTTTAAAACCTGTGCCGCTCGTCTTAAGGGGATTCCTGTGATCTGCGATATTTTTATACGGTCATTATCCTGCTTGGCTGTTTGCAGTAAGTCTGCCTCAACTTGTTTAAAAATATGGCCAACGCATCTTTTTATAAATTTAAATTGCGGCATAAGCTCCGTATCGGCAGATTGTTTGAAGAGAATCTGTAAGGCGTCATCCAGAATACGGCAGGTTCCCCGGTATGTAAATTCGACCGTTCTTGCATCTCTAACCTTTGCTTCCAGATTATGAGCTTCATCAATTACGATCAGAGCCGGCCGTTCAGTGATTAACCCCTTCGTTCCTTCCTTTTTCTTGATTAAATCACGGATGAGCAGATCCTGGTTTACGATAATAAAATCCATATCGCTCGCGTTGGCATTAATTTTAGCTCTCATCTCATAAAACGTACATGTACTTTTATAATGGCAACGTTCAAATTTGCAATCATTCACACAAACGTTAGACCATACTGCATCACTAACCCCGCCCTTAATATCTGCCCGCTCATCAATTTCATAATTGACAATCTGTTGAGCAAGCGCAGACAGAGAGGCGTTTGAATCATCCGCTTGGAACAGATCTGCTGCCCTATACCGGCAAGCATACTGCCCCATGCCTTTTCCAACTACCGAACGTACCCTTGTAAATCCGAGCCGACTTCCGATGAATCTCAGATCTTTATGTATTTGTTCTGAAAGTTGTATGGAGGATGTCGCAATAATAACCGGTTGCCTTGAGATTTGGTTAATAAGCAGGCTGGGAATGAGGTAGGCAAAGGACTTGCCGATGCCGACTCCAGCTTCAATCATCGCGTTACGACCATTAATATAGGCATCAGCGATATCTAGAGACATATCCTGCTGGCCGATCCGCTCTTTAAGTCCAATCCTGGGAAATTTATCATACATGCGAAAGATAGCATTGACTAAAGAGGGCTCGATGTCCTTCTTTAGCTCCTGCTTCTGTAATTTGTAGAGATCACTTAACCAGCTAATGACGACCGCCCCTTTTCAAAATCAATGATCTTCCTAATTATAGTTTTTTTGGTTTTTTGGTGAGGTTGTAATTATCTTCGATGCCACTCTAACAGTCAAGTCCAGAATATAATATGATGATTAAAACAAAGTGAATTACTGTGTTTTTGAAGCAGGAAAATATACACATATCTTGAATACAAACTACAAAGAAGGAGGATGACAATGTCATACAAAGAAAATGAATTGCGTTCGTCATTAATCTTAGCAGTTCCAATCATTTTAAACAGGCATTATCATTCCATGACTATGAAAAACATCGAATTCTCCTGGTTTGTAGAGACGCATAAGGAATTGTTAGATTCATCATTCAGTACGATATTAATGAGTATGGTAGAAGCCTTGTTTTTTGATTCTTTTGGTTACGATCAATACTTAAACCTGCTAGAAAAAGAGGGGGCTGAGCAAGGGGTTTATACTGCAGAAATATTCGGTGATCATTTTGATATTTTACTTGATATGAGCAAGGATTTAAATTTAACCGCTCAGAATATTATGTTTAAGATCATTGAAGAGTTTGTAGATGATTCCGCGATCCGATTGTTTTTTTATAATCGTTTAATGGAATGCAACTGGACCCGTTTTACTGGCTTTGCACAAGGTTATTTGTCTAATAAAAATCAACAGATTGACAATTTACATGAACAAAAAATTGCTGTTATGGGACAAATGGCAGCAGGAATGGCGCATGAAATAAGAAATCCGCTAGCTTCGATTAAAGGTTTTGCTCAGCTTGTAAATATCAGGCTAAATGAGCCGGAGATCAAAGCGGATGAATTGCGTGCATATCTGGATATCACCATCAAAGAGATTGATGCTCTGAATGGATTAGTAACGGATTTTCTAATACTGGCTCGAAAAGGTGACAGTACGAAAAATAACGGCGTAGTATTTAACGTTATGGAGGTTATACATAGAGTTAATAACATTGTGAATCAACTCATACTTAGTGATGATATTATACTTTCAGTAGAGTGCTCTTTAGAAAAAGTACTAACGTTTGGAAGCGCCTCTCAGCTAGAGCAGGTAATTCTTAATATTTTGAAAAATAGTATCGATTCCTTCACAGCTTTTAGAGGCAGAATAGATATTTCTGTTACCATAGCTGCTGAGACAAACGAAATTATTCTACTCTTTAAAGACAACGGAGAAGGAATTCCACAGGATAAATTAAAACGGATATTTGACCCTTTCTTTACTACCAAGCAAAAAGGGACAGGGATTGGATTATCGATTTGTAAACAATTAATTGAAATGTATGGGGGGCATATTAAGGTAGATTCAGAGGTTCAGGTTGGAACTAGCGTGAGGGTTATTTTGCCTTGGGTTTATGATTATCATATTTGAGATGCAGCTGCAGCTAATGAATGAAGGAGCGACTTGCCAATAGGGAAGTTGCTTTTTTTGTTATGGTTCTACAAAAAATCAGGATGTGCGTAAGATCACAAAGCAATTATTGGATACGTTTATACTCAATATATCAATTAAATTTGAAATATATATTACATAAGCAATTGGAGGCTACTGGCATGGATCAATTTACTTTTACAGATATGAAAAAAATAAAGAGAAAAAATTTAGGTAATGTCGTACCTTTAGAGCTTTTCAGAACGATTAGACTTATTGGTTTATATCAAGCGTTACCCATGAATGGTAAGGGTACAACGTTGACTATAGGAAGAAAAATTGGGGAAGAGTTTGGTGTTACCTCGGTTAATGAACTATTCGAGTTATTCGAACAATTGAAGATAGGGATTCCTATAATAACCCATGAAGATGACAAGGGGATGACGATAGCAGTACACGATTGTTTCTGCGAAGGGTTACCTATTATGGAAGGGAAAATGGTTTGTGACCTGGAGGGAGCCATTATCGAAGGAGCACTTACTAAAATTCGTGGAAAGCGGGTTTCCGTCCGGGAAATAAAATGTAATGTTAATGGGGATGAATATTGCGAATATATCGTCAAATATTAAATTCATATATAAAAGCGAGTAAGCGGCCTTTCGATTTTAAAAGGTCGTTTTTTTATGAATAAGTTGTGATGGAATTAACATTCATTTAACATGGCTCTTATGCTGAAATGATATAACAGTTACAAATAGGTGAAAAGGTGGCTGTTAGATGAAACTTAGCAAAGAGGAAAAATCATGGATTTTATATGACTGCGGGAATTCAGCCTATTCGATGGCGGTTACAACTGCATTATTGCCTATTGTATTTGGCATGTTTTCAAATGTTAACAGCAGCATGGATTTAGGGTACTTTAACTCCATTGCTAGTATTCTTGTGGCTATCCTTAGTCCGATTTTAGGCACGATCGCAGATTACAAAGATAAGAAAAAGCGCTTTTTCTTATTTTTCTCTTTGATCGGTGTGCTGGCTACGGCTTCGTTGGCATTCGTTGCACCTGCGAGCGGGCAGTGGCAGTTATTGATTGTGTTTTACATCCTGTCCGTCATAGGTTTTGCTGGGGCCAATATTTTTTATGACTCTTTTCTTGTGGATATAACCACTGATGAAAGGATGGATAAGGTATCCACAAAAGGTTTTGCTTATGGATATATCGCCAGCGTCATTCCATTTGGCATCAGCCTGCTATTGATTCTGTTTATGGGGATGGATAAGTCGATCGGTTATCAGATTGGGTTTATCATTACTGCTCTTTGGTGGGGGCTGTTGACCATACCCATGATCAGAGATGTGAAGCAGAGATATTATATTGAGCCTGAACCAAGACCTGTAATCAACAGTTTTAAAAGACTGGGGGACACCTTTAGGAATGTTAGACAGCATAAAGTTGTATTTGTTTTCTTAATTGCGTACTTTCTTTATATTGATGGGGTAGATACGATTATTAAAATGGTGGTGCCCTATGCCACATCGGTTCTGGGTGCGGATGCTTTTGACACCTTTACCTTACTGGGGATATTATTAGTTATCCAGATCATCGCTTTTCCTTGTGCAATCCTGTATGGTAATCTCGCCAAAAAATACTCCGCCAGGACTTTGATCATCGTGGGGATTGTTACATATATCCTTTCCTGCATCGCAGCTTTTTTTATCACTTCAGTGTGGCATATATTTATTCTAGGTGCGCTAATTGGTTCCGCTCAGGGAGGCATTCAGGCGCTCAGCAGGTCTTATTATGCGAAGATCATTCCAAAGGAGAATTCCAATGAATTCTTTGGTTTTTACAATATTTTTGGCAAGTTCGCGGCCATTGTTGGTCCTGCTGTAATGTCTTTAACAACAACCTTAACAGGTAATGCTAAATTTAGTATTTTAGCGATTATCCCCCTTTTTATTATTGGATTATTCGTATTTATAACTTTACCTAAAGAGCAGCCTGAACATGACGAACCTAAGGGGCTTATTCTATGAAGTCAATTAAAGCACAAACGGCTATGGCCAAGCATTTGATCGTCATCTCTTACGATGCCTTTTCAGAAGACCACTGGGCATTGGCCAGCCGGCTTCCAAACTTAGCGGAATTAATTAAAAACGGAGCCCATAGCCATAAATTGAAAAGTGTGTATCCCACGCTCACATATGTAGTGCACACCACCATAGCAACCGGTGTATATCCGGATAAGCATGGCATCCATCACAACAATCCGTTTCAGCCCTTTATTAAGGAAGAGGAGCAGAATTGGTTCTGGTTTAGAAATGCGATCAAGGTGCCAACGATTTACGATGTTGCGCGCGAGCATAAGATGAGCACCGCCGGAATCCTATGGCCAGTATCGGGTAAATCCTCCATCCAATACAATATACCTGAAATCAGAGCCATCAAAAACGAAAATCAGGCACTGAAGATATTAAAAAGCGGAAGCCCCTTATACTGCGTGGATATGGAGCTGAAATATGGCCGGATCCGCAAAGGGATTGAGCAGCCCTATCTGGATGACTTCACGACCAAATGTGCTATAGACACGATTAAGCGCAAAAAACCTAATCTTCTAATGATGCATCTGATCGATCTGGATGATGCCAAACATGCTTATGGAACTGACAGTGACGAAGTGAAGCAGGTAATCACACGTATGGATAAAAGGGTAGGCGATATTATGCAGGCAGTGGATGAAGCGGGGATAAAGGATGATACGATTTTTTTAATTTTGGGGGACCATGGCCAGTTTAATGTTAAGTACAAGGTGCATTTAAACAACCTTTTGCAGGAAAAGGGCCTGATCTATGAAGAGAACGGCGAAATGAAGTGGAGAGCTTACTTTCAGTGTGGGGGTGGAGCGGCTTACTTGCATATCCGGCAGGGCGATGAAGAAGCTGAGCAAATAGCATTAGCTGTTATTGGAGATAATATGAGAGATGAATCTTCAGGTATAGAGAAATTGTATGCTAGAGATGAACTGGATTATTTTCATGTGGGCCAAACCACAAAGTATATGCTTGAGGCTAAGAGAGGTTATTGTTTCGACGAAAGTATGGATGAACCAACGATTGTTGATTTGGACAAACAAGGCGTTAAATTTGCCACGCATGGCTATTCTCCTGATAAAGACGGCTATAGATGCAACTTGGTTGTCTCCGGGGAAAAGATTAGAAATGGGCATCATATAGGGGACATCGAAATGGTAGATATAGCCCCCACGATGGCAAAGATTTTAGGGATTGATTTTAATCCAGGTGACGGAAGACCTTTAGAGGAAATTTTTATGGACTAAATTAAGCAATGTGAAACGGAGAAATTCAATGATTGAAACGCGAAAACAGAAATCAAATAAACTCAAGATATTCTCAAAAGTATTCATGATTATTATTGGGGCGCTAATAGCTGCCTATGGTCTAGAATCCGTATTGATACCCAACAACGTCTCAGATGGAGGTGTCACAGGTCTAAGCATCGTTGGCTCTGAACTGTTTGGCTTACCGCTAGGGCTGCTGATTGGCATAATTAATATCCCTTTTGTATGGCTAGGATATAAGCAAATTGGTAAAAGCTTTGCTCTTTACTCCGTTATCGGTATTGCTTCACTGGCTATTGGCACTAGTCTTATGCATCATGTACCGACGATTATAGAAGGTGATACCTTATTAATTACCGTTGTTGGCGGGATTATTATCGGTTTTGGTATGGGTTTAGCCTTACGTAATGGTGGAGCATTAGATGGGATAGATATGTTAGCTGTCTTACTTTCACGAAAATTACCTTTTGGGACCAGTGATTTAATCTTATTTCTAAACATGTTTGTCTTTATTGTTGTTTCAACAGTATTTGGCCTACAAGGGGCTATTCTATCAGCGCTTGCTTATTTTATTGCTTCTAAGGTCATTCATATTATTGAAGAAGGTTTGAGTGGCTCTAAAACGTTTAAAATCATCACCATTCAACCGGAAATCATGGTCGAGACTATTCGTGACCGATTGGGTCGTGGAGCAACTTATACAGATGCTTATGGCGGCTACTCCAATGAACAATTCAAAGAAATTACTTGTGTAATTAACCGTCTGGAAGAAAGTAAAATAAAAGATATTATTCGTGAAATTGACCCGAATGCCTTTGTAGTAGTCTACGATGTTGCAGAAGTTAAGGGCGGCAGTTTCAAAAAGAAAAATATTCACTAACGACTATAAAACGTGTTGGAGAGAAGCTAATTATGCTCTTGCCAGCGCGTTTTTTTGTTTTCTTTGAAGGAGAGGAAAGGCTTGGTATAGATTTAATATAATTAAAGTTGGAATACCTACTCTAACAACATGCTTATACAATAGAATTAATAAGGTTGGAGAGGGGACATGGATATGGATGCTGTTCATAAAGAAAAGATCTTAATCAAAAATGAAAAGCTTATTAGCATGGTCATTGAACGGGCTAAGAGAGATTTTTCTGATGATATTGCAATTATTGGGCTTACAGGTTCTTTTAGTACTGGGGATTATCATGAAAAAAGCGATCTTGATCTAATCATAATTAATAACACAGAGCAAGGCTGGGGAATATCTTCGTGTTTTATTTTGGATGATATTGGATACGATCTATATTGTACGCCATGGGAAACAAGGATAGAAGATCAAGCCAATCTCGAGAGTCCAATGATTTCATGTCTGGTGGATTTACAGGTGTTATACTGTGCAAAACCCGAATATTTGGAAAAGCTAAATTTATATAAACAGAGAGCACTCGATGCTCTGGCAATGCCTATAGGGAAAGAATGTATCAGTAGAGCGAAAAAGTGTATAGACATAGCAAAACAGGAATATGCGAATACATTACTTTCTGAAGATATAGGAGCAGTAAGGTATGCTTCAAGCGAAGTTTTATACAATTTGTTAAATGCGCTAACTCATTTGAACAATACTTATTTCAAACGGGGAATGAAAAGATATTTGGAGGAAATAGCTACGTACCGTTATGTTCCTGATGATTTTGAAAAGACATATATGGCTGTGATAGAGGCGAAGACTATCGATGAAATCAGAAGTGCAGCATATAAGTCCCTTAGAAACATCAACGATCTATATAATAAAATGTATAAGGATTTTGTAGTGCAGCCAGTCCCAAACTATGATAATCTTGGCGGAACTTATGAGGAGTTATGGTGCAATTACCGCAATAAGATTATAGCAAGTGTGGAATCGGGTGATAGATCGTATGCGTATCTAGCAGCAATGGGCATACAAGGTTTTCTTGATGAAATGACAGAATGGAAGGGAACCAAAAAGTTTGATATCATGCAGTATTTTGATTCTGACCATCTTCAAGTCTTTAAAAATGAGTTTCTGAAGGTCATGGATGAATATCTGGAGGAATACAACAAGGTAGGCAGGAAAGTCGAACGATACAATACTTTCGAGCAATTATATAACGAATATATGAAGGTATAGAAAATAGCTCACTACCAATCTTTGGATTGGAGTGGGCTATTTTTTTATTTGACAAGAAAACTTGTCATCATCTTTTCAATTTGAAAGGAGAAATTTTTATGAAAAAGGAAGAAATATTAGAAAAAAGCCGAAATGAAAAAGGAGACGAAGGAAAAGAATTTGTATTTGCTAAAGGCAGAAAAAGCGGATTCATTGGAATGTTGATTGTATTTTGCATTCTGAGTGTCTTCAATTTATATAATCATAGTCAGGAAACAAATTTTGCATTAAAAGCTATGATAGCTATGTTTTTTGGATATTTGGGCTGTGAAGGTCTTGGAATGTATTCTGTAACTAAGAAAAAGATGGATTTACTCAAATTCATTTTAGGATTAATTATAAGTGTTTATTTTTTGTTTATTTACTTTTATGGAATGAGTGATTAGTATGAGTGAACATTTGGTTTTAAAAAATAAACTGCGCGAAGCAAGAACAGAACAAAAATTATCGCAAGCACAATTGGCAGAAATGGTGGGTGTCTCAAGAAATACTATAAGCTCGATTGAAACCGGACAGTTTAACCCTACTGCAAAATTGGCTTTGATTTTATGTATTGCGTTGGATAAAAGATTCGAAGAATTATTTTATTTTGATTAAAATCAACAGAAGCTTTTCTAGGTTTAACTCTAGATGTCAGAAAAACAGCGATACTCCATCATTGGAGAATCGCTGTTTTGTCTTTTCGGTCGATTATAGCTTACTCAGGAATTTACAGGGTTCTGTTCAACAGATTTAGGTGTAAAAGCTCTTCGAACAACCTTCGTTAATTCCATTAGGATGAGGGAGCCGAGGGCTAAGCCTGCTGCAATCAGCCACTCTGACATTCCAAATGAAGCCGGAATCGAGAAGATTTCTCTAACCCCTGGCAGAACTGCAATGCCGTAAAAGGCAAAGCAGACCAGAACGGCTCCGATGACGTATTTGTTGCTGAAAAGGCCAGCTTCAATAGCAGTTTGACTGTTCGAACGAGCGGCAAATGTCTGCAACGTACGAGACAAGATCAGGGTTGTGAATGCCATAGCCACGCCCATATCAGGCGAATCCTGAAGTCCGATATACAGGGATATGATTACAGCTATACCTATGAGTAGACCACGAGTGACAATCGCCTGCATCATTCCTCCTGCGAATATTCCTTCCTTGAGCTCTCTTGGTTTTCTGTTCATCACATTAGGTTCAGGTTTTTCCATCCCGAGAGCAATGGCGGGCAGAGAATCATTCGCCAGATTGATGAATAGAAGCTGAATCGCTGTGAAAGGATTAATCCAGTTGAAAATAAGGGCAAAGAGGATGGCGATAATTGCACCCAGGTTACCTGAAAACAAATAGGCGATCGCTTTTTTGATATTGTCAAATACCGTTCTGCCCACAGATACAGCATTGACAATAGATACAAAATTATCATCGGTCAAAATCATGGCAGCCGCATCTTTGGCAACATCGGTTCCACTGCCCATGGCAACTCCGATATCTGCTTGTTTCAAAGCAGGCGCGTCATTTACACCATCACCGGTCATGGCTGTTATTTTGCCTTTCCGCTGCCACGCGCGGACAATTCTGATCTTGTTCTCCGGGGAGACACGGGCGTACACACCGATCTGTTCGAGTTTTTGATCAAGTTCCTTGTCAGACATGGCATCGAGTTCTTGGCCGGTTACGGCAATTTCATTTTCAGTCATCAGACCGATATCGCGGCCGATCGCTTGTGCGGTTGTCTTATGATCACCGGTAATCATGATGGTTCGGATGCCAGCCTTCTGAGACTCTGCGATCGCGCCGTAGACAGCTTCCCGAGGTGGATCAATCATAGCTGTCAAACCTACGAGCACCAGATTTTGTTCATCCTCTAATCCTACTTCAGTAACCGTATTTGGTACGGTTTTGTAGGCATAGGCAAGTACACGTAGTGCTCTGCTGGAGAACTCCTCATTGGCTTCGAAGAAGCGTTCAAGAACTTCTGGTGTCATCGGTACTTCTTTTCCACTTAACAGTACATGCGAGCATAGACCAAAGAGCACATCGGGCCCGCCTTTAGTAATCATTGCTTTTTGCCCGTTAAAAGTATGCAAGGTCGTCATCAGCTTGCGATCCGAGTCAAAAGGTAGCTCGGCTTCGCGCGGGAAATTATCGCGTATTTCCTTATAATCTTTATTCTTGCTGTTGCTGAAGGCAATAAGCGCTACCTCTGTAGGATCACCCAGCTCTTTACCATCCTCATTAATGTTAGAGTCGTTGCAGAGCACAGCAATATGCAGGAGCCGCCGGGCTTCTTCAGACCATTCTTCAGGCGCTTGATTGAATTGATCACGGTCCCCTTCTGGCAAAAAGTAATCTACAACAGTCATTTTATTCTGGGTGAGGGTACCGGTTTTATCTGTACAGATGACACTGGTTGATCCAAGGGCTTCGACAGCGGGCAGCTTACGAATAATCGCATGTTGCTTAGCCATCTTATTAGTACCTACGGATAGGACAATGGTTACTATTGAGGAAAGAGCTTCGGGAATCGCAGCAACCGCCACAGCGACTGCAAACATTAACGCATTCAGGATAGCTTCTGTTGTATCCACAGTATCATTCGACAACCAAACACGTCCGGCCTGGATGGCAAAGATTACAATGGACAGGAGTATAATTGCTACCCCCAGCTGCTTGCTGAATGTTTCGAGCTTGCGCTGCAGCGGCGTTTGCTTGGCTTCGGCGCTTTCAATGAGTTCAGCAATTTTTCCGATCTCGGTAGTGAGTGCAGTTCCCGTTACTACCAGGGTTCCGCGGCCATATACAACTAGTGAACCGCTGAACGCCATATTACGCCGGTCTCCAAGCGGAGATTCTTTCGCGATGATATTCGTATGCTTTTCCACAGCTTCGGATTCTCCGGTTAGCATACCCTCATTTATTTTTAAGCTTTCCGATTCTATAATCCGGCCATCGGCGGGTACGAAATCGCCGGCTTCCAGCCATACGATATCACCGCGTACAAGTTCCCTTGCCGGGACGGTTTTTAATTCTCCATCACGCAGCACTTTGGCCTCGGGTGCTGACATCTGCTGCAAGGCATCAAGTGAACTCTCCGCTTTACGGGTCTGGATGACACTTATAACTGCATTGAGAATCAACACGAGGAAAATAATAAGCGACTCCATAACTTGTCCCATAACAATCTGGACAATGGCCGCTATAAGCAGTACGACTACCATAGGGTCTTTGAAGTTTTCAAGAAAAAGCTTCCAAACAGGATCTTTTTTCTTTCCTTTTAATTCGTTAAAACCATAGTCTTTCAGACGTTTGTCGACTTCTGCCGAAGTAAGCCCGTTAGCTGAACTCTGAACATCCTGTAAACTGTCGGCTACATTGTTGCGGTAATATTCCACTAATGATAGCTCCTCTCTGCTGTGCTGTGTCTTTGTTCTTAAAAATTACGGTTCAACCCGGGACAAGTTTCAAAATATCGAGCTGCCGAAACTGTTTTCACATTACAAATGTGTCTTTTGAGCTTGAAATTGGACGGAAAAATATATGTAAATCTGGTTTCTTCATTATGTTTTTGGCTCACCGAGCACAAGTTTACTATGGGCGCTTTATTTATTATCCTATTTATGAATCGAGTTTATCCCCACCTTGAAGAGTTAAATAAAACTCATAAAGAGCTGAGGCTACGCATTAAAATAACAAAATAAGACCCGTCTGATGACAGGTCTTATTTGTCTGCACTTTCCTATTTGTTAGCGCCCGAATTAGCCGATTCCTGCAATTGCCCTGACTCACGGTGCTTCCGACTCATGAATACCAAAGACAATGCAATTACCGTGAGGATAACCCCAAGGACTTGAAATCCCTCGAAGCTAAACTTACCTCCCATTATGATACCTATTAACAATGAAGAGAGGATGGTTCCCAGGTATCTCGATGTATTAAATAATCCGGAGGCTACACCGATTATTTCTTTTGGAGAACTTTGGAACAAGGCTGCTTGCAGGCCGACATTGTTCAATCCGTTGCTAATACCGAATGCAGCTAAAGCCACACATACACTGATAACTGGTGAAGTCTGATTTAAGGTCACAAGCCACACTGATCCCAATGTCATCAGGACCCCGGACACTAGCAATGCTGGCCGGGGTCCTGATCTATCGATCCAGCGTCCTGCTATTGGAGCAGTAATCAGTGAGCATAATCCCAGCGTTAGCATGAGAATTCCTGTTTGGAATTCACTGACATGACGTACCATTTGCAAGTAGGATGGGATCCCGAAAAAGAGTGAGTAAAAAAGTACATTAACGAGCATGAATTCAACATTAACCCAAGTCATTGCCGGGTATTTGGCAAATGTACGTAAAGGAATAAAGGGTGATGCCGCTGTTAGCTCATGCCTGACGAATACTCCTAGCAGAACGAGTCCTGTTAGCAAGGTAATGACATGTATTAATGAGATATGTCCGGATGATTTTGCTGAAAGCAATCCAAGGAGCACGGCAATCAGCCCCACAGTGAAGAGCAGGATTCCTGACGCATCAATCAAATCAAACCATTTGCGCAGGGACATTCCCCGGGTAACGGTTGTTGACGGTTCGTCCTTGGGGATATGCTTCCAAGATAATAAAAAGCTAGCGACCACGAATGGAATATTGACGAAAAAGATAGCTGGCCAGTCCCACCAGTGAATAATAACCCCTCCAATAAAGGGACCAATTGCTGCCGCGCCGGATAGGAAGATGGATAAAACAGATAGTGCGGTCGCTTGTTTCTCCGTAATATGAATCCGCACAATGGCCATTCCAACGGCAACCATCATGCTAGTTCCAATGGCTTGCACAATACGGAACACGATGAGACAGCCAAAGTTTGGGGAGAAAGGAGCTAATAAACCTGCAATGAAGGATACGACAAGCCCGGTAAGAAATATTTTCCTCCGGCCGAATAAATCGCTGGCCTTTCCCATGACAGGTTGAGCGATGCTACTTGCAATGTAAAAAGAAAAAATAATCCAGGAAACACCTGTATAGTCAAGCTGGAATACATTTTGCAGCCTCGGAATAGCCACAGACACCATCGAAGAATTTAAAGGGTTCAATAAAATCCCCAGACCTACTGAAATCATTAACCACCTGTTGCGAACACTCATTTTAAATCCCCCTAAAACTTATTAATGTCATCGTACTTGAAATCGATTATTCATTCCAACGCATTTTATGTTATGATCTCATTGACTTGAGGGAATGAACGGAGGTGCGAATTGGAACTTTTGCAACTGCAATATTTTCTCGCGGTAGCTCGGTTGGAACATATGACTGAAGCTGCACGAAATCTACACGTTACTCAATCTTCACTAAGCAAAACGATTCAGCGTTTGGAGGAGGATCTGGGGGTACCTTTATTCGATCGGGTAGGAAGAAAGCTGCGACTGAATGAGTCCGGAAGCCGGTTCCTTCGCCGAGCTGAAAGGGCATTGTTTGAATTGGAGCAGGGAAAACAGGAGCTTAGCGATTTATCCAGTCCTGAACATGGCACACTCGAATTAGCGGTGACGACCGCAAGCACATTACCCAATATCCTGCGAGAGTTTCGGAAAAAGCGGCCTGATATTCAATACCATGTGCAAATGCTAACCACGCAGGAAATGGTTACACTTCTTAATAGAGGAGAGGTTGATTATTGCTTATCCTCACCTCCAATAAAAGGGGATGACATCGAATGTCAAATCGTCTTTATCGATCCAATTCTTGTGGCTGTTCCAAAGGGGCATCGGCTGGCCAATCGAAGCAGCGTATCCTTGATAGAGCTAAGGGATGAGTGGTTTGTTGGGGTAAAGAGTGGCTATGGTACTCGCGATTTAATAGACTCTGTATGCAAATCAGTTGGATTTGTACCTAAATATGTGTATGAGGGGGATGAACCTGCAAGGCTTAGCACTCTTGTGGAAGCTGAAATTGGCTTAGCTTTCATACCAAGCACAGCACGGAATTCACGGGAAGATATCCAATACCTCCAAGTAGAGAATCACGAATTGGAAAGGGAGATAGCTTTATTGTGGCACAGGAGCCGGTACATTTCGCAGGCCGCTTTGGAATTTCGGGAGGTAGTTGTAGAATATTTTGGAGCGTTATCCAAACAGACCATTTAATTATGCGGCAGAACAACTAACAAACCAATTCCCCGTTACCTTCCGTTACGTTCAACGGTCCGTAAGTGGGGTTTTCTTTTTGGGTTAAATTTGTAGAATTTTTAATCATACCTATGTTTTCCTATAATTATGGGGGGTAACACCTTTAATATTAGCGTAGTAGTGCGTAGCAGCGAGGCTGTAAAATAGTGTGAGTAGACATGAAAGCGTTTACATATAAGGAGGGGATCTGTAAGTAAAAAGATTCATTTGTGATGATGTTCTACTGCTCTTCGGGATGATTGTACCACTGTTGAAATTAAGGATTTAGCAGGTAAGGAAATTAGCGTGGGAATATAGGGCTGGTGCTAATAAGGTAGGTCATTAACTGATTTTTATGAAAATCACTAGAGGAGGAATGCATTAAATGAGTAGAATGCTTAAACAAGTAATCTCGATCTTACTCGCAGCTGCCTTGCTTATTCCGACAAGCTGGATCGCTCCGGTTACTGAAGCTGCGGCGCAGGATACGACAGTATCATCAGATAGGGTAACGGTATATCATGAAACTTTTGCGAGTGGCAAGGGGATTGCAGCTCAAGCAGGCAGTGCTAGCCTTACACCTGTGAATGATAAAGTTTTTACTGGCAATGCTGACGGCGCAGCTTTATATGTAAGCAACAGAGCGAATAACTGGGACGCGGCTGATTTTAAATTCAGCGATATGGGCCTAGAGAACGGCAAAACCTACACGGTGACTGCATCAGTCTATGTGGATGCTAATGCGACTATACCTAGCGGTGCCCAAGCTTATCTTCAAGCGATAGGCAGCTATGCTCTTTTGGCAAATGTGAATTATGAAGCAGGTCAAGCGGTCACCTTGACGAAAGAATTTACCGTGGATACGGACAAAGATACGACACTGCGCGTTCAATCCAACGATGACGGGAAAACGGTTCCGTTCTACATTGGTGAGCTTCTCATTACAGCAAAAAAAGCAGTGACGGAAACGGATAAAGAAATCTATCACGAAACTTTTGTGAGTGGCAAAGGTTTAGCCTCACAATCAGGCAGCGCTAACCTAACCCCTGTCACCGGAAAGGTTTTTGCGGGCAATGCTGACGGGGCAGCTTTATATGTAAGCAATAGAGCGAATAACTGGGACGCGGCTGATTTTAAATTCAGCGACATGGGCCTAGAGAACGGCAAAACCTACACGGTAACTGCATCCGTTTATGTAGACGCTGATGTGATTGTACCCAGCGGTGCCCAAGCTTATCTTCAAGCGATAGGCAGCTACGCTCTTTTGGCAAATGCGAATTATGAAGCAGGCCAAGCGGTCATATTGACGAAAGAATTTACCGTGGATACGGACAAAGATACGACACTGCGCGTTCAATCCAATGATGACGGGAAAACGGTTCCGTTCTACATTGGGGATGTACTGGTCACAGAAAAGGTGGCTACCGTAGAGCCAACTCCAACACCAGAAACACCTAGAGACCCAGCTTTACCTTTTGCCACTGTTACTTTTGAGGATCAAACGGCAGGTGGTTTTGAAGGCAGAGCAGGTACAGAAACGCTTACGGTTACTAATGAAGCGAATCATACGGATGATGGTTCATACGCTTTGAAGGTTGAGGGAAGAACCAGTACATGGCATGGGCCGACATTACGTGTGGAGAAGTATGTGGACAAAGGCTACGAATATAAAATTTCGTTATGGGTCAAGCTGATCCAGCCTGCAAGCTCGCAGCTCCAGCTGTCCACGCAGGTTGGCAATGGCAGCAGCGCCAATTATGTGCAGCTCGCACCTAAAACCATCAGTGCAAGCGATGGCTGGATTCAGTTTGAGGGATCCTACCGTTATAACAATGTAAGCAGTGAGTATTTGACCATTTATGTGGAAAGCTCCAGTAATAGCACGGCCTCTTTTTATATTGATGATATTAATTTTGAAAAGGTAGGCTCTGGCCCGGTAGATATCGAAAAAGATCTTATACCGATTAAGGATGCTTATCAGAATGATTTTCTGATCGGAAATGCGATAACCGCTGAGGATCTGGAAGGTGTCAGACTTGAGCTTTTGAAAATGCATCACAATGTTGCTACGGCAGGTAATGCCATGAAGCCGGACGCGTTGCAGCCTACTAAGGACAACTTCACGTTTACCGCGGCAGATACAATTGTAGATAAAGTACTGGCTGAGGGCATGCAGATGCATGGACATGTGTTGGTATGGCATCAACAATCGCCTGCATGGCTGAATACAACAACAGACGCAGCTAACAACACAATCCCCTTGGGACGGGATGAAGCTCTTGTGAATTTGCAGACCCATATCCAAACCGTTATGGAGCATTTTGGTGACAAGGTGATCTCTTGGGATGTTGTAAACGAGGCGATGAGCGATAATCCATCCAACCCAACAGATTGGAAAACAGCGCTGCGATCCGCCCCATGGAAAAGTGCCATTGGAGCAGATTACGTAGAGCAAGCCTTCCTGGCGGCAAGAGAAGTATTGGACGCGCATCCAGATTGGGATATTAAGCTCTATTACAACGATTATAACGAAGATAATCAGAATAAAGCGCAAGCCATCTACAGTATGGTCAAAGAAATCAATGATAGGTACGCGCTGACTCACCCTGGCAAATTGCTTATCGACGGTGTTGGTATGCAGGGG
Organism: Paenibacillus sp. FSL P2-0121; assembly: GCF_037975345.1. Lineage (NCBI taxonomy): Bacteria > Bacillati > Bacillota > Bacilli > Caryophanales > Paenibacillaceae > Paenibacillus > Paenibacillus sp. FSL P2-0121. Next base: position 1,769,157 of record NZ_CP150245.1, read on the forward strand.
CACTACAGCATTAATACGAACCCAGAGAATGTGAAGCTTTCCTTGGAAAAGTTCATTTCCTTGGGTGTCGAAGTAAGCATAACTGAGCTGGACATTCAGGCCGGAACCAACTATCAGCTCTCTGAAAAGCTTGCTAATGCGCAGGGCTATCTATATGCGCAGTTGTTAAATATCTTCAGGGATCACGCTGATTCTATCAAACGTGTTACCTTCTGGGGAATGGATGATAACACAAGCTGGAGAGCTTCATCCAATCCGTTGTTATTCGATAAAAATCTGCAAGCCAAGCCAGCTTACTATGGCGTTATCGATCCTGATACCTTCATTGAAGAGCATGAGCCTGAAACAGTAGAAGCCAATCAATCTACCGCTAAATTTGCTGCACCTGTTATAGACGGAACAGTCGACGAGATCTGGAGCCAGACCGCTGAGATTCCGGTCAATCGGTATCAAACCGCTTGGCAAGGAGCGAGTGGAGTGGCAAAAGCACTCTGGGATGATCAAAATTTATATGTCCTGATCCAGGTGAGTGATACACAGCTTGATAAGAGCAGTGTGAATGCACATGAACAGGATTCGGTCGAAATCTTCGTGGACCAAAATAATGGGAAAACGACGTTCTATCAAGATGATGACGGCCAGTACAGAATCAATTTTGACAACGAAACTTCATTTAATCCTTTAAGTATCGCAGCCGGCTTTGAATCGGCAACCCGGATTTCCGGAACCAACTATACGGTTGAAGTGAAGATTCCACTTCAAGGGATCACTCCGGACAACGATAAAAAGCTTGGTTTCGATGTACAGATCAACGACGCTAAAGAGGGCTCACGTCAAAGTGTCGCGGCGTGGAACGATACGAGCGGAACTGGATATATGGACACATCCGTTTATGGTGTGCTTACTCTAAAGGGTAAATCTACGGGGCCGGAACCCACTCCAACGCCGACAACAGCACCGACACCGACACCAACGAGCCCAACCGATCCAACTGACCCAACCGATCCAACCGATCCAACAAACCCAACGGAACCATCGGCAACCCCGACACCTGTTCCAACAGCGACGCCAGCACCAACAAATGCGCCAACGGGTAGCAGTAACTCGGGTAATGTAGTATCAACTCCACAGCCTGGAGCCATTACAAACAAAGATGGTGTTGTTACGATTAAACTGGAGGTAAAGTCCGATAACGGGCGGGTTATAGGTACCATCTCCAGCGACAACATGAAAAAAGCGCTTGAGCAGGCTACTGTAGCGGCAAACGGCAAGAAACAAATTATCATTGAAGTGCCAAAGCAAACGGACGCGAAAGGGTATGATATACAATTACCGAACCAAAGCCTAACGGGGAAAGAAAACTTTGAACTATGGCTTAAGACGGAAAATGCCACAATTCAAATTCCAAGCAATATGCTGTCTAACGTAACAGACAATGCTGAGCAAGTATCTATACGAATAAGTAAAGTCACCACGGACAGCTTGGAAGCAGCTACCCGCAATATGATTGGCAACCGTCCAATTATCGGTCTAAGCGTAGTAGCAGGTGACAAAGTTATTCCTTGGAATAACCCTAAAGCACCTGTAACGGTAGCCATTCCTTACGTGCCGACAGCGGAGGAGCTAAGCCATCCAGAGCTTATAGTCGTTTGGTACATCGATGGCAAAGGCAACGTACTGCCGGTTCCGAGCAGCCGATATGATGCTGCAACCCAAACGGTTGTCTTTCAAACAACCCACTTCAGCACTTATGCAGTAACCTTCGTAAAGAAAAACTTCGGAGATCTGCAGAATCTGTCTTGGGCCAAACAAGCTATAGACGTTATGGCGGCTCGCGATATCATCAAAGGAACGTCCACGAACAGCTTTTCACCTGCAGATTCAATCAAACGAGCGGATTTCATTACTCTCCTCGTAAGAGCGCTTGAACTGAAGAGAACGGGCAAAAGTTCAATAATGTTCAATGATGTCCAAAAGACAGACTACTATTATGATGAACTGGTCATCGCGAAGGAATTGGGAATTGCTACAGGTTTTAAAGAGGATACGTTTAGACCCAATAACAATATCTCCAGACAAGATATGATGGTGCTGACAGCACGAGCGCTAGCGGCAGCCGGTAAGCAAGTTAAGGCGAGCGGCGTTGTAGCTGCTGCTTATCTTGATGAAGCAAGTATTTCCAGCTACGCAAAAGACAGCGCATCATTGTTGATCCAATCTGGAGTCGTAAACGGAAAGAATAATAGAATTGCGCCGAACGATACGCTTACCCGTGCTGAAGCGGCAGTCATTCTGTACCGTATCTGGAAGCTGTAGTCCCGGCATCACAGAAAAAAAGTCTGAATTGTCTCAAGGTCATATTTAGTCTGAAGAGTGGAAATACGTGTGCAACCATCCCTTGCATTCTTCTGTATTAAGCATCGCTGCTCACCTCCTTGCGGAGAGGGGCAGCGATTTTTTTGTGTATGTTCCGTTGAGTTGGAGCTGAAAAGGAAAAAAATGTCACGAAACAGACCGCTCAAGTGTTATAACTGTACTGATAGTAGAAAGGAGAAAGTCGTGGACTCTATTGAAGAAAAGATAAAGCGGGTACAAGCGGGGGAAGTCTACCTTTTTTCAGATATTATCAGACTCTACCAACAACGGATCTATCTCTACTGCTTTCGCTTGTTAAACAATAAGGAAGAAGCCGAGGATGCGGTTCAGGACATATTTATTAAGGCTTACCAGAACATCGGCCATTTTGAGTCTCAGGTGAGTTTTAACTCATGGCTCTACAGGGTTTCCTATAATCATTGCCTGAATCAATTGCGCCGGAAGAAATTTCAAAATCAGCTGCGAAAATTACTCAGACAGGATGTAACCACTAAAAGCGCTGAACAAATGGTGGAAAATCAGTTGTTCAGTGAATCCGTGGCCTCTGCCCTGGCAAAGCTTAGCGTGGAGGAACGTAATCTGTTGATTTTACGCATTTTTGAAGATAAATCATTTGCAGAAATTGGTGAAATTCTGGGTAAAAGTACGGTCACAGTTAGGAAACGGTACGAGCGGACAAGGTGCAAGCTCAGAGAAGTCATTGAAAGAAAGGAGAAACAACTATGCGCAAGGACGAATTGACTTCCGAAGAGTTGTTTCTGAAGGAGGGGGATAATTCTGCCAAACTTCCGCTGGTTGATGTTCATGATTCTGTAATGCAAGCCATCGGGCTAGGTAATGGTCGCCTTGCTGTTAAGCCTGTACCTCACCAGCAGGAGGGGGACATCCCAGATATTATGCATAGAGTGGAGCCAGCAATCTATGCCAAACGATGCCGTAAGCGCATGTGGAGCAGGCCTGTAAGGAGATGGGCAGCGGTGCTGATCCTGGTTGTCTTGGTAGGAGGCAGCTATTCCTTGTTTAAGGAGAGTCCCTGGCAAGCTGCCAAATTTCAATATGAAGTGCTGCCATACGAGCCGCTTCTTGCAACGAAGGAAGGGGGGACGATTGAAGTATCTAAGAATCCGTTAGTTCCCTCAAAGGTAAAAATTCCTCAGAGAGTGGCGACCAAAGAAGAAGAGCTGCTGAGTGAAAAAAATTTAGAGGCATATAGAGTTGTAGAGAAATTATTACTACCGGGAGAGGGCGCTTCTTACGTGTTAAAAAAGGAAGGTGCTGGAGATGAACGTCCTCAGCTTGGCAGAGTTATTCCTGCGATGCTATTTAATGATTATTCTAGTTATTTAGCCAAAGCAGAGGAGTATAAGGCGCCATATTTGCCACGCCCGGAGTATTTGCCAGAAGGGTATGTTTTTGATCAAGCATGGATACAACCTGATTTTGAGGTCAACGAGAATGAACTGCTTGCCCTGACTGATGGTATAAAGCTGGAAGGCGGTTACCGGGTTATGTGGAAAAAAGAACCTACGGCCAGAATTAATTATGAATATTCGTCGATGAGATACAAAAAAGGAGAGAGTATGGTAAGAATTAATGCCAAACACATCAAGGCAAAGACCGGAACGGTGGAAAGCTTATTAAGGACTAACACTACAAACGTAGAGAATATTCTTGTTAACGGAACCCAACTGATCTATACGGAAACTACAAACATTGAAATAAAGTTGGGGTATAGATACAGACTTGTCTGGACGGATCCAGAACAAAATGTAGTATACGATATGACTGCTGCACCGGAGTCTTCTTCTTTAACCAAAGAGGAGGTTATCCGAATTGCTGCCGACATGATGAAATAAGTATAGAAATTTGATGTCACAAATCCGGTAACGTAAGTGTTATGTAAGAGTACTACATATACAGGAAGGTGAGGTATTTTAATGAATAATAGAAAAACACTCATTGCCATGACCAGTATGACCCTAATGTTCGGTTTAGGTTATGGCTTCAAAGGAGAAGCTTACGCCGAGAAGTCTGTTGCTCAGTCTGTGGAAGAAACCGCCATTAAGGCGGAAGTCAAATATATAGCTCAGGGCATCGATGAAGCTGCCAAAGCGAAAACAGATCAGGAACAAAAAAAATTCAAAAATCTCAAAGATCTGCAGCAGAAAGCATTAAGTGAAGAGCTTAAACCTGGAGAAATCAGATATGTGTATATTAATGACAAGGAATATCAAGCCTATGCTAAGGGATCACCCACTGCGGGTGCATATTATTCCCTTTCGTTTAATACGTATAATGAATATGTGGAAAGGTATGCTGTCGGCAATACCTCCATACCACTGCAATTGCAAGAGCCTCCGGAAGGCTACAATTTTTTCAGGGCAATTGTTTCTCCATATATGACGAAAAAAGAACAGGATAAGATATACTATCAAGTGATCGCCGAGGGTAAGGCGTCCGATAAGAAAATCTATGTAAAGAAATTGCAGGAGAAGCGTACGGCTATCAACATCATCTATAATATGACCACAGAGAAAAATGGTAAAAGAGGAGTTCTTGCCATCGCTGCCGAACCTGCAGGACCTAAGGATACGACTGTTGAATCCGAACCAGCAAATGCACAGTCGCAGAAGCTAAAAGTGAGTGGCCAAGAGGTGGTATACACACCTATTGATAAGATGGAGTACAAGTCAGTTGCATGGATGAATCCAAAGACCCGTGTCAATTATATTATTCGGGAAACCGGTGGACATCTGACCAAGGAGGATTTGATTGCTTTGGCAGGACAGATCATTGAAGCCTCCGGCGTAGAATGATTCTAAGAGACTTACTAATACATTTGATCAAGGCAGCCCCCAGGGCTGCTTTTTGATTTGAGTATAAAGATTTATAGTATTCATGCTATTTAGGAGATTAGAAGTGAAATGTGGCGTTGGGCAATGGAAATGTGTCTTTTTTAAGTATTCACAAATAAAGAACGAATATCCTATCATTCCAATATTTACAAAATTCGATATAAAGTGATATAATTTTCGAGATTCATATACATAAACATGAAAGAAGAGTGTAAGATGCTAAAGGTAACAAGCAAAAAAGTCATGTCAATTATTACAGTTAGCTCAATGCTGTTGGCTGTGGGTGCAGTCGCTTATGCAGACACGACATTGAAGAAGATTTCTGCATATCAGAATGCGGCTATCAGCATTGAAGTGGATAATCAGAAAGTGAACCTGTCAAGTAGTGAAGGAACAATGTACCCAATTATCTATGAGGGACATAGCTATGTATCCGCCAAGGCTGTATCTGAAGCACTGGGGGCAACCGTGAAATGGGATAACAGTCGTCAAGCTGTTGTGATCACATCGGCGAACGGCGGAACATCTACATCCGTTGTCCCGGATAAGGACAATACTGTTGCACAAGCTACTGCGAAGCCTGCAACCGTATCTACTCCGCCTGCAACCGAGTCCACTCCGCAAGCAACACCAAAGCCTGCTGCATCATCTTCCGCTACGACTTCCAGTAACAGCGGCGCTTCGTTTGCAGATGCAGTGAAGTTGGGTACTTCTTTTACTTATACGGACCTTGATAACAATTATAGCCCTAAGGGTGATTCAACATCTGCTCAATATACTTTCACTATCAATAAGGTTACGTCGACTACTCTCGGACAATTACATGCTCTTGGGTTTGAGGAACATGTCACTGATCCCGATGTAGCTGTAGATTATGTCCTGCTTGATGTAACGCTTAAGGTGAAAAACGCCACTCTTGTAAAAGGTAGTGAGGACCAAGGGCGGAAGTTCCTTTCAAGTTTTACACCTACCATTTGGGGGGTAGAAACATCCAGTGGACAATACTATATTGGTGGCTCTAGTGATTATTTTGAGGGATCCCTCGGAGAAAATATCGAAAAGCTGTTGGCTGATTTTCCTGAAGTCACCCCAAGTAAACCGGGTTCTTTTGAAGCTTCGGGTAAAGTTGTTCTGCCAATAATCAAAGGCAAGGAGAACACCCTTATTCTTTATAGAAACGATAGTAAGCTTGAGTCCGACAAAAGATCCATCTATTTTAAACTGAAATAGTTATGCAAGTTAGCAGAAAAAGAGATCAACGATGTTATTCATCGTTGATCTCTTTTTTTATGAGGCTTACACAGTGCTGATAACTTCTATATATCAAGCTTCTTTGGCAATGATTTTTTTGAGCTTCACCTTGGGTTCTTGCTCAGGGTCAGGCGCTTGCCCAACACGTTTAATAAAGAAAGATAGCAGCAGACCGAGGATACCAATTCCCACAATCACTAGATAGGAATCATTGATCCCTTGAATGGATGCTTCCATAATCATATGTTCCTGTGTTCCGTTCTGTGTAATGCCAGAGGCCAGCATATCCTTCATATGCGTTGTAGTACGGCTTGTCATTACGGTGACGAGCAGGGAAGTCCCAACGGCGCCAGCTACTTGTCGAATGGTATTCGAAATCGCTGTACCATGCGCACTAAGCTTGGCGGGGAGTTGATTTAGACCCAGAGTTTGTATAGGCATGAGGAGCAAAGCCATCCCGATCCGGCGGCCTGTTGACATGTATACCAGATACATGTAACTGGTTGAGTCTGTTAAATTTACAAAGCTTAGAGTCGTTGCAATTGTAATCAGTAGACCGATAATAGCGAGCCATTTTGCCCCGAACCGGTCGAACAGCTTGCCGGTTACCGGCATCAACAATCCCATTACGAGTGCACCAGGAAGTAGCAACAAGCCGGACTCCATCGCTGTAAAACCGCGGGCATTCTGCAGGTACAAAGGTAGCAGCATCATATCCGCATACATCACGATTGTAACTGCGATACTGATGACAGTTGTTAAGGAGAACATATTGTATTTAAAGGCCCGGAGATCAAGTAGTGGATTTTGGGAAGCCAACTGTCTCCAAGTAAACAAGCCAAGGGAAAGCACACCTGCTGCTAAAGACAATAACACTTCTGCGCTCGACCAACCCGCACTGGCAGCGCGGCTGAAGCCATACAGCAAGGTTCCAAAACCGATGGTAGAAAGAGTTACGCTAACAATGTCCAACTTGGGAAAGATGCGTTCCGATACATTTTTTAAATAAATAAATCCGCATATGATTACAATGACGGTCAAAGGAATCATGCCATAAAACATTGTCTCCCAAGAATAATGTTCCAAAATATATCCAGCCAGAGTAGGTCCAATCGCAGGTGCGAAAATGATGGCTAACCCTACCATCCCCATGGCAGCCCCTCTCTTTTCAGGAGGGAACAGGGTCAAGATGACATTCGTGAGCAGTGGCATAATAATCCCGGCACCAGCTGCCTGAATCATACGCCCGGTCAACAGAACAGGGAAGTTTGTCGCGACGGCCGATACGATCGTTCCAGCCAAAAATATAAACATAGAAGCTTGAAAAAGCTCCCGCGTCGTAAACCGTTGCATTAGATAAGCTGTAATTGGAATTAGAACACCATTAACCAGCATATACCCCGTTGTCAGCCACTGAGCTGTAGCCGCCGAGATATTAAAATCATGCATTAACTCCGGAACGGCAACGCTCATTACCGTTTGATTCAGTGTCGCAAGAAAGGCGCCCAAAATCATAATGAATAAGATGGGGCCCTTTTTCACGGAACTGCTTGTTACTTCTCTCTTTGTACTCACTCCACTCCATCCTTTCAACTCGTCGATCATGGACTAAATTTACAGTGTGTTGTATAGTTTACAATGCATGAATTAGATTATAAATGAAATTTTCATGTAATCAAGCAACAATTTGCGAAAAAATGTAAAGTAGTTTACATTCTTTGTGAAAATGTAGTTTTTTCTTTTTAAAAAACAACAATTATTTAAAATATGTAGCTTACAATATGAAAGTAAAAGATTGGAGAGTAGAAGATGAATAACACAACGCAGCGTACAGATCCCCGGGTACTTCGGACGCGCCAATTGCTTAGAGATGCTGTAATTGAATTGCTTGAGGAAATGGATATTGAGAAAATATCCGTAAACCGTATTGCAGAGCGGGCTAAAATCAATCGTGTTACTTTTTATCTGCACTACCGGGATCTCCCGGATATGTTAGAAAAGATGGCGGATGAGATGGTGGAGGACATTCTACAAGTGGTGAACAACGATGGCAACCATGATGAATCGGTTGATGAAGAGAATCTGAGAATATTAGAGAGTCTGCTTAAGCATATTGCGGAAAATGCAAAATTCTACAAAGTCATACTCACATCGAAACGAAGCCCGATTTTTACAGATCGCCTGTTTAATTTGATGGCGGAAATCATTTCTGCACACCAGAAGAAAAAGGAGGGGGCCGTTGATCATTCAAAGATCCCGATACAAAAGGACATTGCCGTTTGGTACGGTTCAGCAGCTCTAATTGGCACGGTTATTTCTTGGCTCCGAGATGACATGCCCTATACGCCTGTGTATCTTGCCAGACAAATTAGCATGCTGCGTGCGAACTAGCAACGGGTTCCGACTAATGAACGGAATGGAATTAAATGAACACGGGCAAACAGCCACGCATCGTTACGCGGCTGTTTGCCCGTGTTTAGAGCAGGTAAATCACTGCACACTGAGATTATCCCAGTTGATTTGGAATTCCTTCAACATCCCTTCTTTGGTCAGCTTACCGCCGAGATACCCTTGAATGCTGCTGGATAATTCCTGTGGCATCCCGTTCGGCAGGCGGGTCCAGTTCCAAGTCAGCGCTTGATCTTTATCGGTATAAGCCAGCACCTCAGCACCTAGTGCTCCAAGATCTTCTTCGGTTCCCTTAATGTTGTCGAGCGCAGGGATGAATTGGAATTCCTTAGTGATATATTTTTTCCCGGTCTCGGAGGTGACGAGCCAATTCAGGAAGACCTTGGCCTCCTCCTTAACGGGAGAGTTTTTATTGATAACCCAATTGCTGGGTACGCCTACATAAAGCTTGTCGTTGTCTTCGGGAGTGTCGTCAATGGGCATGGGCAGGATGCCAAGGTTTAGATTGGGATCGATGCCGTCGATCTGCCCTTGTGTCCAGTTACCCTGCTGCATCATCGCAGCTTCGCCGCTCGCTAGCATAGTGACTTGTGTATTATAGTCGGTTGAGAGCGGGTTCTTATTGCCGTACTCAACAGTAAGGTCAAGTAGATCGATCCACTTGGAGAAAATAGGGTCTCCGGCGAAGGTTTTGGAACCGTCTGTAAGTCCGGCGATGAATGCCTCTGGATCAGGCTGCTGGGCGAAAGGCACGTTTACATTATGATTGCCAAGCACGAACCATTCTTGGTAACCATTCGCAAAAGGTGTGATGCCTGCCGCTTTTAACTTCTCGGAGGCTTCGCGTAGAGCGGTTAGCGTCAATGGCTTCTCAGTGATTCCGGCTTTTTTAAATAGATCCTTATTATAGATAAAGCCGTATCCTTCCAGATTCATCGGCATCCCATACAGCTTGCCATCTATAGTCATTTGTTCTGCTGCGAGTGGCTTTACATCCTTGGCCCAAGCTTCGCCGCTCAGATCCTCCAGATATTCCAGCCACATATCACGTTCATTGTTGCCGCCGATGGTAAAGATATCCGGTTCATCTCCGGAAGAGAATTTGGCACGCAGCGAGGCGCCATAATCGGTCCCGCCACCCACGCTTTGCACCTCAAGCTTAATATCGGGATGTTCTTTCTCGAATTCGGTCTTGAGCGAAGCCAGCGCTTCAGATATTTCAACCTTGAACTGGTAGATGTGTACGGTTTTGACTCCATCTGCATTGTCGCTGCTGCGTCCGCAACCGGCTGTCAGGGCAGCCAGCAGCAGGGAGCATGCGAGGAGAATTCCACGTTTTGTTCTCATATTCATTCATCCTCTCTGGCTGAAAGCAACATGTATCATTAGCCCTTCACGGAGCCCTGGGCAATGCCTTCAATAATATATTTTTGCATCACTAGGAAAAAGATGACCACCGGCGTAATCCCGAGCACAAGTCCTGGAAGCGCCAAATCCCACTGCTTCGTATATTGTCCGAAAAAGCTATAAGTGGCGATGGGAATGGTGCGAAGCACCGGATCCTGCAGAATAAGCGATGGCATCAAGTAATCATTCCAGATCCACAGGGTATTCAGTATGATGACGGTGACGATAATCGGCTGCATAAGCGGAAGTACAATCCGGAAAAAGGTACCATAAGGACTGCTGCCATCTACTCTTGAGGCCTCCTCGATATCGAGAGGTACCGATTTAACGAAGCCGTGGAATAGAAAAACAGTCATCGGGGCGCCAAACCCAAGATATGCTAAAATCAAACCGGCGGTTGAATCCATGACGCCCAAACCGCTGACGACCTGCACCAGCGGAATCATAATAGATTGAAATGGAATAACCATGGCGGCTACTAATGCAATATAGAGCACACGGTTATACAAGCTGTTGTTGCGGACCATTTTGTAAGCGCACATAGAGCAGAGGAACGCTAGCAGAATATTACTAATCACCGTGATGATAAAAGAGTTCAGGAAGGCGCGAGGGAAATTGGTAGCTTTCCAAGCTTCCGCGTAGTTGCTCCACTGGAGTGCTGAAGGCAGCGCAGCAGAGTCAGAAAGTATTTCACTATAGCTTTTCACTGAGTTAGCCAGTAAAAAGTAAAAGGGCACTAAAAATAGAAGTCCCAGCAGGATTACAATCACTTCGATGAGAAGCAGGGGGACATTAAATTTCTTGGCGGTAGTCTCCATTACAGCTCCACCTCTCTTTTCTTGGTTGCTCTAACCTGTAGTAGGGAGATCACGGCCACGATGACGAAGAAAACCATCGCTTTAGCCGAGCCCATTCCGAACCGGCTGATGGTATAGGCTTCATTGTAAATATTCAAGGCTACAGATTCGGTAGCTTTAAAGGGTCCACCTTTGGTCAGCGACAGGTTGAGGTCAAACAGCTTAAAGGACCAGGAGATAGATAGAAATAGACAAACAGTTACAGCGGGCATGACCAGTGGAAGAGTGACATGGCGCAAGGCCTGAAAACGTCCGGCTCCATCCACTTTGGACGCTTCAATTAGGCTTTGGGGAACATTGTTGATAGCAGAGATGTAGATCACCATCAGATATCCCGCATTTTGCCAGACAAATACGATAACAATCGCCCAGAATGCTGTTCCTCCGGTGCCTAGCCAGGGAAGATTAAAGAAGGACCAGCCGGTGGCCTGCCCGATAGAGGAGAATCCTCTGACAAAAATAAACTGCCAAATAAACCCGAGCAAAAGTCCGCCAATCACATGCGGTACAAAAAATACAGTTCTCAGGACATTACGCGTGAACAGTTTGCGCGTCAACACATAAGCGAGTGCGAAGCCAAGCAGATTGGTCAGCACTAGACCGAAGAAAGTGAACTTCGCCGTGAACCAGAATGAATTAAGAAAGGAAGGATCCTTGGTGAAAATATGTAGATAGTTCCGTAGTCCGGTCCACTCGACATGCCGCGAGATTCCGTTCCAGCTGGTAAATGAATAATAGAGTCCCAAAAAGAAAGGAATCAGCACAATAATAAAGAAAAACAAGGAAGTTGGCCCGACAAAAATAAACTGCTGCATCAGGCGTGATCTTTTTCTATGGTCCATCGTTCCTCACCCCTTTTGTTAATTTAAACTTTTCATTCTATAACCGAATTGGTGATTAACCGAAACAAAAAGTAATATTACTAACCGAGTATTCTTAACCAGTTGCGGCATCGGGAGAGGCCACAAAGCCTTTGATAACGCCGAAAGTGTGCGATTTGGAGAAAAGAGAGGCCACAAAGCCTTTGATAGCGCCGAAAGTGTGCGATTTGGAGAAAAGAGAGATAAAAATGCCTTTGATAGCGCCGAAAGTGTGCGATTTGGAGAAAAGAGAGGCAAAAATGCCTTTGATAGCGCCGAAAGTGTGCGATTTGGAGAAAAGAGAGGTAAAAATGCCTTTGATAGCGCCGAAGTCGGCTGAGCTTTCTCTGGATAATTTTCATTGGCCCGGAGCGATTTCTTTTCGGGCTTGACAGCCTTTTCAAAGAATCGGTATGGTGGACTTGTCAGACAAATGGGAGGTAGGGTACATGTCAGGATGGCTGGGAAATCATTTTGTTACGCAGATTGGAATTTTGGTGAATGATGTTGAAAAGGTAAGCACGGCTTATGCGGAGTTTTTTGGACTGGAAAAGCCGCAAATTATCGTTACAGATACAGAAGATCAGGCGCAGACTCGGTATAATGGCGAGGGGACGGTGGCGCGGGCTAAGTTGGCTTTTTTTGATATGGGCTCCCTGCAGCTTGAACTGATTGAGCCAGACCAGCAGCCCAGTACATGGCGTGATTATTTGAATGAACATGGTGAGGGACCTCATCATATTGCTTTTGTGGTTGAAGGAATGAAGGAGAAGATTATGCTGCTCGAAGGCAAAGGGTTCCCACTCCAGCAAAAGGGCGAGTATACCGGGGGGCGTTATGCTTATATGGACACGTTCAAGGAGTTAAAGGTGATTGTGGAGCTGCTGGAGAACGATAAAGATAAAGGAGAGGATGTATAGTGAATATTCTAATTACTGGTGCCGGACGTGGACTAGGTTATGAGCTGGCGGCTGAGGCATTGAAGCGGGGGCATGGAGTCATTGCCGGGGTTCGCCGTCCCGATCAGGAACAAACAGCACTGTCTCAGCTCGCTGCGACCTACGGGGAGAAGCTGACTGTGGCCCAGCTGGACGTGACGGATGAAGAAGGAATCGCGGCACTTGCTGCAAATCTGCAAGGACAAGGCCGGACGCTTGGTGCCATTATCAATAATGCGGCAGTACTGACTGCAAGGGACACACAGATTGAAGAGCTGGATTTCCAAGATATGCTTACCACGATGGATATTAATCTTTATGGACCGATGCGAGTGGTTAAGCATTTCTTGCCGCTACTCATTGAACCCGAGCTTTCGATCATCAACATATCGTCGGAAGCAGGCAGCATTACTAATGCTTATTCCGGAGACTATCCTTATTCCATCTCCAAAACGGCACTTAATATGTTCTCACAGCAGCTGCATGTATATTTAAAAGAACGCGGGGTACAAGTACTCGGCGTACATCCCGGCTGGATGCATACGGATATGGGCGGGGCAGAGGCGCCAACGAATCCGACCCAAAGTGCTGAGGGCATCATGGACTTGATCGAGAAGCGGACTACACCGGAAGGTCAATTCATGTTTGTAGACTATACGGGTAAGGATATGAAGATTTAATAATGAGTGTTCTAACTAAAAGAGGTAACTCAATAGCCATTCATGGCTTCTGAGTTACCTCTTTTTGATTTTCTATATGCTTATTTATTTCTTAATCAATAAATAAGCGAAATAAGGTACGCCGATTAACGCTACCATGATCCCAGCCGGGATGCCATCAGGGGAGACGAGATTGCGGCCAACGGTGTCCGCGATCAGAAGCAACCAGCCACCCAGCAATACTGCGACGGGAATAAACATCTGATTGCGCGGACCGACCAACGATTTCGCAATATGTGGTGCCATCAATCCGATAAAAGCGATTCCACCTGTTACGGATACCGCGGAGGCGGCAGCTGCGACGGCGACAAGAATCAGGACGATACGTTCGCGCTCCAGATTCAGACCGACACCAATGGCTGATACCTCACTTAGACTGAGCAGATTGAGTCGCAGCGATTTGTACAGGGTAAAGGGAACTAGCAGCAATAACCAAGGCAGTAAAGCCCAGATGAAGGGCCAATCTGTACCCCAAATATTCCCGGCAATCCATTTTGCGATAAAATCAACTTTGGCACGATCTGCGGATGAAATGATTACGATCATAACTCCCGACAGCGCTAGGGAAAATCCGACCCCGACCAAAACTAGCCGAATAGGATCAAGCCCTCTAGTCCGACTATATGAAAAAAGATAAATTAATGCTGCCGTAATGATAGCCCCTATAAAAGCAACCAGCGGCAACGCATAAATGAAGGTTCCAACGCTAACCGGGAAATAGAGAAAAAATACAGCGACAGCCACACCTGCCCCGGAGTTAATCCCAATAATACCGGGGTCTGCTAGATCGTTTCGGGTAACACTTTGCAGAATCGACCCAGATAAGGCCAAGGCCATTCCTGCCAGTAGCGTAATTAGAATACGTGGCAGTCTTACAGAAAATAATACAAAGTCCTCTTTAAAGGTTCCATGACCGAAGAGAACGGGAAGCAGCCTGTCAAAAGACAGGGAAGAGTAGCCGATTCCCATACTGGCAATAGCCGTAAGCAGGATCAGTCCGGTGCATACCCACAGGATAAGACGTTGTTTTCGTACTGGAGCAGAGGAAATCATGAGAGTGTTTGACCTCCTTTACGAACAACGAACAAAAAGAAAGGCAGTCCTAGCATAGCCACGACAGCAACTATCGGCGTTTCATAAGGGGCATGGATTGTACGTCCAATGGTATCTGCAAGTAGCATGAAGGATGCCCCAGTGAATACTGAAATCGGCAGAATATAGCGGTAGTCGGTGCCGACTATTTTGCGGACAATATGCGGAATCATTAGCCCTACAAAAGCCATGTCCCCAATTAGAGCGACCGATGCGCCAGTCAGCAGAATAATGAGCGTGAACAGAATCCCTTTAACCAAAACAAGGTTTTGTCCTAATCCGATCGCTACCTCGTCACTCAAGCTAAGAATAGTCAGCTGGTTAGAAAATATTAATGCCACCACGATCCCGATGAGGATCACAGGTGCAATGGCCTGAAGCTGGCCCCAAGTTGTGCCGATAAGCCCACCGGCAGTCCACATGGATACATCTTTGGATATCTTGAAGGCAATGCTGACACCACTTGCGATAGCGTATAGGAATGCAGATACCGCAGCACCAGCGAGTACGATACGGATCGGAGACAAGCCACCTTGGCGCACGGAGCCGAGAATAAGAACCAGAACGGCTCCCAGAGCAGCGCCGAAGAAGCAAGCAATCATGGTACCAAAATAGTTCAGCCCCGGCATAAATACGAAGGTAAGCGCCAGTGCCATATTAGCTCCTGAAGTTAACCCCAGCAGGCCGGGATCGGCTAACGGATTGCGCGTAACTCCTTGCATAATAGCCCCGGATACGGCAAAGGCGGCGCCGATCAGCATGGCGACCAGTTCACGCGGCAGCCTGATCTCACGAAGAATGAGGACATTGTCTGCCGTTGAACTTGAAGTGATGGCAAGCCACAGATCATGGAGGGTGGTTTCTTTAGCCCCGAATAACATCGCGATCACGAGGCAAATAACCATTACCAGCACGCTACCAAGCAGCTTATAAAAGAATGGAATGGAAGTTTGCTTCGTAGTCATCTTTATTATTTTCCTAGAAATTTTTTTTCAAAGAATTCCAGTTGATATTCTAAGCTAAGCGGATCATTAAAATAGAATGCTTTGGCATCAGCTTCGTAAACATGATTATTTTTGACAGCTGGGATGCTCTTGTAGATTTCTGTATCCTGGAAGGAATTATCTTCATCCGCATTTTTACTGAAAATAACGTAATCGCCTAGATAATCCTTCAGCACTTCTGTTGAGAGGGCCACGTAACCATCTGTTTTGGTGCCTTCCTTTACTGTATCCGGCATACCGAGCTTGAAGTCCCCATAGAGGAGTTCAGTTCCGCGGCCAAAGTTATACCCGTATACATACAATTGCTTATTGAAGGTTTCAATGACAGAGACAGTTGCATCCTCGCCGATCTTCGCTCTGATTTCCTCACCCGCTTTTTTGGTGCGGGCACTAAAGTCATCTACCCAAGCTTGGGCTTCTTTTTCTTTGTTCACTAATTTGCCGACTTCCAGCTGTTGGGTTAAGTAATCAACTTTATTATAAGTATAAGTAACCGTTGGTGCGATTTGCTTGAATTTATCGATGTTCTTAATATCGGAGAGACCGATAATCAGATCAGGCTGCAGCTCAATAATCTTCTCCAGACTTTCATCACTTACAGCTTCTACATCTTTCAATTGCTCTTCAAAGCGCGGATTGGTTTTGGACATTTCATCTACGCCTACAACAGGTACACCTAGAGCCATAACATTACCTGTTAAAAATCGAGTGAGGACAACGACACGCTGAGGATGTGTCGGAACTTCAACAGGTCCATTTTCCGATTCATAAGTAAAAGTCGCACTTTCTGACTCCGCAGCAGGAGCCGAGGATGGGCTATTTGTAGGACTAACCTCATTCTTCGCCTGATTTCCCCCACAAGCACTAAGGGCAAGCCCTAAAATAAGTACAAACGGAATAAATATCTTTCTCATTTAAATAATTCTCCCCTTTTAATGACTATGTTTCCGTGAATAATTCCATTATTTAATGAATCCCAGGCTGTGCCATAGATTGATTATGAGAATCATTCGCATTTGTAATCATTATAGGGATCACTTATGTGCCTAACCATGCCTTTTTGTTGGAAAAAAGACTTGGACTATTATTGGCCTTCGAATAATGCAACCGCACGTCCAAGCTGCAAACGAATGGAAACTGGATTATAAGGCACCCATTCATCCAGATTAAGCAGATGGATCTTCTTGTTCTGCACAGCAGAAAGCTGGTTCCAATAAGAGGAGTGGAAGATTTCTTCACTGTGTGCAGTGGAGCCTTTTGCGTCTGGAAATACAGTGACTAACAATCGGTCACCGGCATAAGCCTCCAGCTCAGAGACGTCAATCACAAGGGAATGAAACTGGTCGCCGAGTTTATTTATTTGATCCTCAATCAAGGCAGGAGCCTTGAGACCTAGCGATTGATAGATCACATACCCAACATTTCTTGCCCCGTATACGAGTAGTCCATCTGGTTTAATGACCAGAAGGGTTACAATCTCGTTAGCCACCGCGCTTTGCTGCACCACGGCCCGAGCTTCCAGCTCCTCTTGTTCAAAATCGTCCAGCCACTGCTCAGCACGTTCGCTACGGTGAATGGCACGGCCGATCAAGCGCAAGTGGTCTTTCCATCCTAGTTCCTGCCAAGAGATTTCAACAATAGGAGCGACCGCCCGCAGCTGCTCAGCGTTCAAGCCGAATTCTTCCAGATGTTGTGTGGCTGCAATAAGCAATTCAATGTTTGCTTCCAGTAATAACACTTTTATCTGCTCAGCCGAGCTGTTCGTATGGATGAATTTCATAGACTGTGGTGGTTCCTGGTCAGAAAGATTTAAATACTCGCTGCTCTCTGAAATGGTAACTGCAGGTTCCAGGCCAAGCAGCAGCAAATGACTGGCATAGGGAGTGAGCATCACCGCTACACGTTGGAAAGGGATAAGATTATAGCCTGAAGGAGATGCGCCGGTCTGCTGCTTAAAGCGCCGACTAAGATAGAACTCATCCTTGTAGCCCACCTTTAAAGCAATTTCTCTTAGTGTGCTTGAACTATTAAGCAGTAGTTCCTTCGCTCTGTGAACTCTCAACCTGGACAGATATTCATTAGGGGTAAAGCCCGTAAATTGTTTAAATAGCGTTGAATAATGTGAACCGCTCACACCCGCAATTGCAGCTAATTGCTCACGTGATATTTTTTCGCTGAAGTGATTCTCTAAGTATGTGATACTGCGTTC
Source organism: Paenibacillus sp. FSL P2-0121 (assembly GCF_037975345.1). Lineage (NCBI taxonomy): Bacteria > Bacillati > Bacillota > Bacilli > Caryophanales > Paenibacillaceae > Paenibacillus > Paenibacillus sp. FSL P2-0121. Next base: position 1,787,134 of record NZ_CP150245.1, read on the forward strand.
CATTGAGGGCTGCTCACTCACTTCAAATCTTGTTTCCTGCTGCTCCAGCAATTGAAGAAGCATCTGATGGAACAGGATCTGGTTCTGTACATGACGTATTTCACGATCTGGCAACCGGTGAAGATACAATTCCTTCATATTAGATACAATGGCTGGTTCATGAGGAAATAACAGCATATTTGAATTGGATGTCAGTTGGCTTGTCCGCGTCATAGCACTGGAGGGCAGTGCTCGTGTCTGTTCTTGAATCCGGATTGAAAGCTTATAAGCATGAAGCGGCTGCTGGCGATTTGTAATTAGAGAGGCGTAAGTATTCTCGGGGAGAAGGACGACAATGCCTTCCATTAGCTCATAAGTCTGATGATTGACCTCAAGCATACCCTTGCCAGCAGCAATAGCTAGTAGGACGGTTGAATGCTCATGAATCTGAAGTCTTGGCAGATTTGAGGTTCCATACATCGACTGAATACTATCAGCGGTATATAAAGGGAAATGGGACTCCGCCCATTCTGGGACTACGTTATTCAAATCTTAAGCCTCCGTTACCTATAATTCTATGAATGGTATTATATTCTTCACTTCTATGGGACTAATTATAACATCTCTCGTTTGGGACAAGCCGCATAAATGACCACAAAGTAGAAGAGAAACTAATCTCCTAGATGAATCCATTGGTCCAAGAGTCCCTAAGGTCAAGCGAATATAAATACTACTATGATCCTTCATCCATTTTAAAAGAGGTGAATCTAAGATGAAAAGACAGGTGAAACCTAGTAGGAAAAGAAGACCTGCCTCCAGACTGCAGCCTAAACGTAGTTTAATTCTTAAAGCAAAAGCGCAAATCATTAACTTTGCGGTTATTGGTGATAGTCATGTGGGGTATGGAAACAGCTCAAGCATTTTTAGTAATCTTTTGCCTAAAGCTGTGAATAACGGGAATAAGAGATTTGTTATTTTTGGAGGAGATAATACGCAAGCGGGAGCTAATCATGGAAATAATGCGAATGCTTACTACAAGGACTTCAAGGATACGGTAACAAGCACGCTTGGGAGTATTCCTTATAAAGCATCTATAGGAAATTGGGAGGCAAGCACACAGTCCTTATTCACACAATATTTAGGTGCTGTTGAAGGTCAAATGAATTTTCCGGGTACGCAGGGGAAGGTCAAGTATGTATGGCTTAATTGTGCGCTTGGACGGTTTACTCCGGGTAGTATAAATTTGTTGAGAAATTTAGATGATAGTTTTTATTATATTATAGATTTTCATTGGCCTCTCAAAGTAAGTGGGATTACGGTGGACCCAACCCATGTATTAAGCGCATCGGAGACGAATAAGTTTTTTTCATCCATTCCTACAAAAGTGAGAGATAAGGTGTTAGCTATTTTTACGCATCATGGACATCTGTTTTACCGAAAGCTTAGTAATATATATCCCGGTTACAACAAAACTAAATTTTTCGTATGCGGATGTTCTGGGGAATATAAATGCAAAACAAATGGTGATCGGGGTTATTACAATGCCACATTATCCATCAACGGGACAACATTTAATGTAGATGCTTTTAAGGTAGCGGTAATTTAGTGAAAACTAAGCTGAAGCTGATTTTCGGGAGAAACCGGGGTCAGCTTTAGTTTTTTTAGCAAATAGCTAATAGAAACTCAACAATTCAGTCACAGGATAATAGTAAACTAGCAGGATTATTTAATATATTTGTATAATAGTTTATATATGTATTAAATGAATCATATTGGAGGGCTAACGATGAGAGGGTTAGTATTTAATTCTTTAGAACAGGCGGGTGTCTCGGCTTTTGGTGTGGAGCGTATTCGTACAGCCGCCGCACAAATGGTTGAAGACAATATCACACCTGCGCAAGTTATTGTTGCTGCGAGAAAGGGGACGCTGCTGGTCCATCAAGCGAATGGAAAATTCGGTCCTGAAGCAGACGCAGCAGATTTAACAGCGGATGCTATATTTCCACTCTGTTCCATCACAAAACTATTTACTGCAACCGCTATTATGATGTTAGTGGAACAAGGGAAAGTGGGCCTAAATAGGCCGGTTTCTGATTACATCCCCGAATTTACAGGGGAGAACAAAACAAAAGTATGCGTACATCATTTGTTGACACATACCTCTGGAATTGAGGTTAATGGCGGTTATGATGCACCACTAAGCCACGAGCCAGGTACTGTGATGTCTTACTGTGGATATGGTTATGAGCTGTTGGGTGAAATTATACGGCGAGTTAGTGGACAAGCTTATGATGTATTCGTAAAGGAAACCATTTTTAAACCACTTGGAATGGAAAATACATATTATCGTGTGCCAAAGGAAGTGCGGAACAGAGTAGTTAGACGTGCCCCTGAGGCAGCATGCGCGGAATGGGTAGACAGCGAATACAATTTGAATTCTGTATCTGCGGGGGGCGGCGCTTACTCAACGGCTATGGATTTGGCTGTTTTTAGCCAGATGTTCCTTAACGGCGGAATTTATAACGGAGTACGATTGCTTAGTCCGGTAACAGTAAAAGAAATGACCCGCAATCAAATTCCGGGCGTATCCTCACAATATAGAGACGAAGTTTTCCCTGAAGCATACTGGGGGTACGGATGGGCGATTAATGGCACGAAGCGTGACGGTGGAGATCTGCTCTCTGCAGATGCCTATTCACACTGGGGAGCGGCAGGTCCTTTCCTCTGCGTGGATCCGATTTATCAGACAGTGACGGTTCATTTATCCGTAGAGTTGGATCACCAGAAGCCATTTAAAAATATGTATGTTGATTACTTCAACAATACTGTTCTTGCAGCAATCACAGAGCTGTGATGTCAGCTGCTATTTTCATATCCATTTAGAATTTTTGTTGTGTCTACTTTTCTTAAAGTGTGTTTTCCCTATTTGTTCTAAATTGTTTAGGGGTGATTCCGGTATATTTCTTAAACACTTTGGTAAAGTAGCTCTGATCATTAAAATGTAGGCGTGAGGCGATGTCCGATAAGCTTATCTCTGGTACTTCTATTAGTCGTTTTGCCTCTTCAATCCGCTCCAATTGAATAAAATCGCTGATGGTGATGCCGGTCTCCTTCTTAAATAATAGGGAGAGATAACTTCTATTTAATCCTGCAACCTCAGCCAGTCTATCTAAGGAAAGTTCCTCATATAGGTGATTGAAAATATAGTTCTGACAGAGAGCCACGGTGCGCGACAGTTTCGCCATCCGGCTCTCTTTGACATGGTCTGCGAAATCGCAAAGGGCATAAAGAACGGCATGATCTACAGCGGGAATATCTTTTAGTTCTTCGATATGCTGGATATGAAAGTCGCTTAGGGTATAAGAAATTTCCCAGTACAGCCCTCCATCTATAGCTGCACGTGTAGCGAGTGTAATACAAGAGATTGCCAGATTCTTTTTGTTACGTAATTGGCTCCTTTTAGAGAGAAGCCCGTAACTCTCTTCGGAGAACGAAGCTTGAACGCGTAGCAGCTCAGTTTTATTGCCTTTTTTGACATAGTGAAAGAGATTTTTTTCTAGCATAGGCTCGTGGTGCAGCCACGTATTCTCACGGCGATAAGAAATATCCAAATCCAAACTGCCTGAGGGCAGTTGTTTATAGGCAAGAATGCGGGAGTCCAGCAGCAGTTCGCTAAGGGTCAAGGTTTTTCCAGTAACGAGCGAGTATAGCAGCATAGCGGTATGGTATAGTCTCATTTTATTTAACACGGTCAGGCTGCGGTAATAGTTAAGCCATTGCTCCTGAAACTTAAGGGGAACTTCATGATCACGCATCAGACTTGCCACATTATCCTCCGTAGGTTGAGCATACAATGAAGGGCCAATCACAATGCTTCCCTCGTTACTGTTGTCTGAGGGTAAATGGAGAATGATGTAATTCTCTAGAAAATTTGTGGTACGAACGATGGGTATGGTAGAAGTCCGTCCATTGCCATTAGAGTTGTTTTCACGATTAAAAGATTTAGTAATTTCAGAAAGTGGCTCATTAAGGTTATGAACCCAAGGGGCGCACTCGAAGGAGGAAGGCATAGCAAATTCAATTTCCCGATTGGCGTCGAGCAGGAACACGGGAATTTGCTGTGACTCATACATCACTTTACAGATATATTGGACTCTTTCCTTATCCTCCAAATGATCTAACATGTTATGACCTCCTCGCCTAACAAGAATACCAAAAACACGATAATAATGCCATAAATCAAGCATGAAGTATATTAAAATGGGGATAGTATACATTCAGAGGAGGCATTTTTATGAAAACCAAAATTCATGAACTCATATCACAATTGACCCTTGAGGAGAAAGCGGGACTCTGTTCAGGGCTTGATTTCTGGCATACCAAGGGGATTGAACGACTCGGAATCCCTTCTTTGATGGTAACGGACGGACCCCATGGTTTACGCAAGCAAAAAGAGAGTGCCGATCACCTCGGGCTTCATAACAGTGTTCCCGCAACTTGTTTTCCTTCAGCAGCAGGGTTGGCTTCTTCGTGGGATCGGGAACTAATTGAGCGAGTGGGGAAGGCGCTTGGTAAGGAGTGCCAGGCAGAAAACGTTGCTGTTCTGTTGGGACCGGGGACGAATATTAAACGCTCTCCACTGAACGGTCGTAACTTTGAATATTTCTCGGAAGACCCGTATCTTTCTGCCGAGATGGGGGGGAACCATATCAAAGGTGTGCAAAGCGAAGGAGTAGGAACCTCGCTTAAGCATTTTGCCGCCAATAATCAGGAACACCGGAGAATGTCGGTAGATGCGGTTATTGATGAACGGACGCTGCGGGAGATTTATCTGGCTAGCTTTGAAGGTGCAGTTAAGAACAGTCAACCTTGGAGCGTAATGTGTTCTTACAACCGGGTTAACGGTGAATACGCTTCTGAGAGTGAAACGCTTCTAACGCGGATTCTTAGAGATGAATGGGGTTTCGAAGGATTTGTAGTTTCGGATTGGGGTGCGGTCAATGAGCGAGTGAAGGCGCTGCAAGCAGGGCTGGAGCTGGAAATGCCGTCAACGGGAGGACTTGGCGATGCCAAGATTGTCGCAGCCGTGCAAAGTGGGGAACTAGCTGAAGAAACGTTAAACCTTGCGGTGGAGCGGCTGCTCACTTTTATTTTTAAAGCGGTAGACAATCGTAAAGATAATACTTCATTTAATGCTGAAGAGCATCACCAACTGGCACGGAAAGTGGCGAGGGAAAGCATGGTGCTTCTTAGAAATGAGGAGGAAGTTCTACCCTTATCTAAACAAGGTACTATTGCGATCATTGGGGAATTTGCTAAAAATCCGCGTTATCAAGGTGGGGGAAGCTCGCATGTGAATCCAACTCAATTGGATGATGCTTTTGAAGAGATGAGAGGTCTTGCGGGGTCTGCTGAGCTGCTATATGCCCAAGGATATGAACTGGAGCATGATGAGATTAATGAGGTTTTGCTGCAAGAGGCAAGAGAAACAGCGGCAAAAGGTGATGTAGCGGTGTTGTTCCTTGGACTGCCGGATAATTATGAGTCAGAGGGTTATGATCGCAGCCACTTGTCTCTTCCAGAGAGCCACAAAGCGCTGATCGATGTGGTAGCTGAGGTGCAGAGTAATATCGTTGTTGTACTCAGTAATGGCTCACCTGTAGAGATGCCTTGGATTGATAAAACAAAAGGAGTCCTTGAGGGTTATCTAGGTGGGCAGGCGTTTGGGGGTGCCGTAGCAGATTTATTGTTTGGAGAGGTCAGCCCAAGCGGTAAACTGGCAGAGACGTTCCCCATGAAGCTGAGCGACAATCCATCCTTTCTTAATTTCCCGGGGGAAGGGGACAAGGTAGAGTATAAGGAAGGTTTGTTCGTAGGTTATCGTTATTATGATAAAAAAGAGATAAAACCGCTGTTTCCTTTCGGCTTTGGTCTCAGCTACACAGAGTTTCAATACAGTCATTTAACAATTTCCAAGAGTAGCATAAAGGACACCGAGACTATTCAGGTTAAGGCTACTGTTAAAAATACGGGCACTCGCGCAGGAAAAGAAATCGTTCAGCTCTATGTTAGTGATGTGGAGAGCAGCGTGATCCGTCCACTGAAGGAACTAAAAGGCTTCCAGAAGCTAGAGCTTCAGCCTGAAGAAGAGCAGGAGGTAACCTTTGAGTTAGATAAACGCTCCTTTGCTTATTACAACGTTAACATTGGTGATTGGCATGTGGAAAGTGGAGATTTTGAAATTGCTATTGGCTCATCATCGCGGGATATTCGTCTGACAACTTGTATCGGAGTAGAATCGACCAATCCGCTTACGATGCGTTATCATCGGAATAGTACTATTGGTGATTTGCTGGATAATCCACGGACAGCGGAAAAAGTGAAGAAATTCAGCAGTGTTTTTGGCTTAGAGGGTGCGATGGATGATAACCCGGAAATGTACATGGCGATGATGAAATATATGCCGCTGCGGGCAATGATCGGTTTCGGCCAAGGGAAATACACGGAAGAAGATTTAGCCAAGGATCTGCAAGAATTTAATACATTGGCTACTAAGTAGAAGTAAGCCAGTGGCACATATTAGTCCTATCTAATATGTGCCACTGGTCTTATTTGTGTAAATTTCTTGTCTGGATACCGTTACCCATAAACTCGATAGGTGTGCCTCAACGTTTCCTTGAAGGAAATCCGTAATCTTTAGCGCGCCACGCTACTAGCAGCGCAAGAATCAATAGTATAAACATTACCCACGGGAAGGAGCGGACACCAAGTGTTTCAATAAGAATTCCGCCTATCACTCCGCCACCGCCAATAGCTAGGTTCCATGCCGTCACCAGCATCGATTGGGCCACATCTGCACTTTCGCCAGCGGTTTCGGCAACGGCTGTCTGTAGCAAAGTAGCTGCTCCTCCGAACGTCAACCCCCATACACCAACCACTAAATAGATCACTATGGGCTGGCTGCTACTAATGCCTAGTACAATGGATGACAAGGCAAAAGCAGCTAGGCTGATCAGAACCAATGGACGCAGTTTGCGGTCGATCCAAATACCGATGACCCAGATGCCAACAAGCGCTGTAATGCCGAAAACAAGCAATACCAAGTCAACCCGCTGGGTTAGCCCGGCCTGAGTAAGATAGGGGGCAATATAGGTATACAAGATGTTGTGTGCTAGTACCCATACCAGAACGACAAACAATACCGGCCGTACCCCCGGAATAACAAAAACCTTGTAGAGAGGGAGCCGTTTATCAGGGGCTTCTCCTGGATAGTCCGGTAGCTTCCAAAATACCCAAGCGATCAGCATGAGAGCTAATAGCGACATGAACCCGAAGATAGAGCGCCAGCCTACAAGGGTGCCAAGAAGGGTTCCAGCAGGGACACCGAGTGCCAGAGCGAGAGGTGTGCCAACCATCGCTACCGCCATTGCTCGTCCCTTGAGTGACTCCGGCACCATGCGCCGGGCGTAACCTGCTATCATGCCCCATAAGACTCCAGCGGATACGCCGGCGAAGAACCGAGCTGTTAGCGTAAGTATATAATTGGAAGAAAAAGTGGTGACGGTGTTGAATATGAGAAAACCAAGGATGCACATTAGTAGCAGTGGTCGCCGCCGCCATCCACGCGTCACGGTAGTTAAGGGAATCGCGGCCAACAGGGAACCAAGAGCATACAAAGTGACAAGTTGACCGGCAAGGGCCTCGGAGACACCAAGCCCCTCACCTATTTGGAGCAACAAGCCTGCCGGAATCGTTTCGGTAAGAATACAGATAAACCCCGTCATAGCTAAGGCAAGTAATCCAGCCCATGGCAGACGTTCAGAAGAGGGAGTGCTGGGGGCACTTTGTGTGGCAGAAGATGTGTTTTGGCTCATAGAGAAGCCCCTCTCTTATATAATTTTAGCAAACTCAATGATATAGACGACGAATAGGGTCTACTGGACAGAGAGCCTAGGCTGGTTCATTCCGGCCCCAGGCTTCTTGTGTTCATGCTCTATTTATTACGTCTATCATAAATGGCATCACAAAGGTCTACAGTAAACTGACCCGACATGCCTTCCAATGCGGTATTAGTGAAAGCGACGACACTGAGGCGTTGCTTGGGATCTACGAACCACGAATGACCATAAGTACCACCCATGCGCCAAGTACCCGGAGATTCTGGAGTGTCTGCGGCGACAGGATCCTTTAGTACCGTGATGCCTAGGCCAAAGCCTCGTCCTGGCCAGAAGGCCATTGGCAGATCACCGATCTGGTTGGTCGTCATATCGTGAACCAGTGACTCCGGTAGCAGCGGCGCTCCGCCCTTACGTAATGTTTCCAGCAGTTGCAAAAAATCTCCGGCGCTGCCGACCATGCCAGCTCCTCCAGAAGGATAGGCAGTAGTGTCAAGTGCTCGGCTAGGGGCAAGCAGGAACCCAGCCGTTCCCTCCACAAAGGCAATACTGTCGGGATCAAGTAAGGGCCGTGGCTCTGGAGTATCATTGGCATAGGAAGTGGCCAGCCGTTCTCGATCGACTGCAATAAAACCCGTGTCGCTCATGCCAAGCGGCTTGGTCACGAGTGAATGTACAGCCTCACTGAGCGGTGTTTCTGTGACCTTTGCAATTACTGCTCCCAGCACATCTGTCGCGATGGAATATTTCCACTCGGTACCTGGCGTATAAAGGAGGGGGACAGAGGCAAGACGGCGCAGGTTCTCTTCCAATGTGATGCCGGACTGATCCATACCATCTGATACCCCTGCTGACTGATAGGAACCCTTCTCTTCTTGGAAAAATCGGTAAGACAGGCCCGCGGTGTGCGTCATCAAATGACGAATCGTCAAGGAAGCGAACTCGCCATTCTGCAAACGCGGCTGAAACTCTGGAAGCCAACGATCAACGCGGTCGTCCAGTTGTAGACGACCTTGCGCAACTAATACTAGGGCTGCCGTTGAAACGATAGGTTTAGTAACTGAAGCGAGCCGGAATAAGGCATCTTCTCGCATAAGTCGGCCTAGCTCGCGGTCGGCAAAACCGGCAGCACGGCTATAAACCAGTTCCCCATCTATCGCCACTTTAATGACAGCACCGACCAAGCGCTTGTCAGCGAGGGTTCGATCGATTACTCTATCGATGCGACCTGATAAACATTCTGTAATTATTTTATTTGAATCCAATATACTCAACGGTCTTCATCCCTTCGGAATAGTTAAAGTCAAGAACACTTTACTATTGTAGGGTTATTATATATAACAAGTTATCTTGATTACATAAGGCAACTAAGCTAAATTAGCTTTATAACGGTTAATTACAATCTAGTTAATATAGAAAACCTTAAATTTAAAGGAGGCGATTTTGATGGACCATGTTGATAAGCAAATTCTCTTCCATCTTCAAAATCAAGCAAGAATTTCTATGACAGAGCTGGGCAAATGTGTCGGTTTATCGCAACCTGCGGTTACGGAGAGAGTTAGGCGTATGGAGGAAAAAGGCATCATCAGCGAATATCGCACCATAATTTCTCCTGAAAAGATTGGGAAACAAGCAGCTGCCTACATGTTATTTCATTCTAGGGATTGTAATGCATTCCTTGATTTCTGCCGCTCAAGTCCTGATGTCGTCGAATGTTACCGTATAAGTGGGGAACACAACTACTTATTGAAGGTAGTAACCGACTCTACACGAGCCCTCGAGGAGTTCGGAAATCAATGTGACAAATACGGTACTTACACGATTCTGATCGTGATGTCATCACCAATCGATCATAAATTTCTTATACCCTCGCTTGAAGAAGCAAGCCTAAACTTGCGGAGTTAGATTTTAAACATAATCCGTTAGCCTGTCGTAACAAAAAAAAGACTCTTCTATATAAATAGAGGAGTCTTTTTGGTTTAGATATTGTAATAAAAATGATTGCAGCTACTCCTTTTTCGTAGATACATCATGGACTTTCTATCTTATAAGTCTGGCGGTATTTTAGTGGAGAAAGCCCGGTGATTACCTTAAATACCCGACCAAAGTGAGTCATATTATCAAATCCAACATTTTCAGCTATCTTGGCTACTTTAAAGGCAGTATTGATTAACAAGGCACGAGCTTCCTTTATCCGCACATTATTCAAATATTCTGTAAAGGTGAAGCCTGTACTATCACGAAAAGTTTTGCAGAAGTAGGAAGGACTGATATAGAATCTGTTGGCAATATCGCGTATGGAATGACGTTGGTCGTAATAACGGTTGAGATAGTCAACAATTTCAAATATCTTTTTGTTCACTACACTGATTTCTTCAGTGATTGCAGGAGGCATCGCTTCCTGGTGGCGATAAATATAAATAAGCAGCTCAAACATAAGCGTTTTTAGATAGAATTCATAGCCGGGAGGTTGCTTCGTAAATTCAGAGACATTTTTATTGAATAATTTCTCGATAAAGTTTTGTTCAGAACCATTAAATCGAAGCAGATGACAATCTCGTGTAAAAGTGGACAGAAGCACTGGATTTCACCCTGCAAATCGTTGCAGCAAGTGACGTAGTTCTCGAAATTAATACTTCTGACGATAACTGTGTCCCAGATACGGCTTTTCTAGAAAGAGCTCTGTTTCATGGTGTGAAGGTCACGATTGGATCAGATGCACATGAACCCGAACGGGTGGGAGATCAGTTCGAAGAAGTCCGGAAAAACCTGCAGGCCATTGGCTATCGAGAATGGGCTACCTTCCATAAACGGGTAAGAACAATGGTTAGTCTAGACCAACTATAAAGTGAATCAAGTAGCCAAGCTAATGCCGGCATCACCTAGTTTCCAACGGCAGGTCATTATCAGCTTCTCACCCTCCAGTTCGGCTGTCAGCGTGCCACCCATTTTATTCATTAGACTTTTGGCGATGGAGAGACCCAGCCCGGAAGCTTGAGAAGATCGGGTACGGTCTGCGGTATAGAATCGGTCAAATAAGAGGTTAACATCGCTTCCGGCTAGTTCCTTCGCATCGTTTACTATCGTTAAGTCAGCTGTTTCCTGCCGTCGTTCGAAACGGATTTCCACATACCCGGTCGCGTGTTTGACCGTATTGACAAGTAAATTCTCGACAACTCTCCGCACAGCGGATTCATCGGCGTATACGGATACATTTTCCTCAGGTAGCCGTATATCCGGTGTAATATTGCGTTCGTTGAAAGAATCGTAAAATCCGACCAGAATTTCCGAGAGTAGGGCCGTCATCCCAAGCTTTTCGGAATGTAGAGGATAATCTAGCGATTCGATCAAGGAAAGCTCAAAAAAATCATTCAGCAGCGCCTGCAGCCGTTTCGTCCGATTTTTAACGATGGCAACATATTCAAGCTTTTCACCAGGGGTAATAGACTCATCCTCCAACAGTTGAATATAACCGAAGATGGAGGTGAGGGGTGTACGGATATCATGTGAAATATTTGCAACAGCCTGACGGAATTCTTGTTCGACACGTTTTCGCTGGGCGTCCGCTTCGACGATTAAATCAGATTGACGATTGATTTGTCCCGCAAGCGCCTCAAGCTTCTGGTCGAATAGAGCCACATCAATTTTTTTACCGGTTGCTCGCTCATTGTAGGTATGCAATTGCCCTGTTATCCGCCCTAGCTCTCGCCTTAACATCAACAAACGGAAAAGAAGGAGAGCTCCTGCCACAAACAATATGATTGTCAGAATAAGCAACACTCTCCTGCACCCCCCATTTGTTATTTGATTTCTTTTCTGTGGAATACGAGAATACCGAGTACCCCGGAAACGCCTATTGTCAACAACGGCACGAGTAGAAGCGCTGGCCAATCTCCGCTGTCGATACTGGGCTTACCGATATCGCTCACCAGTTTGAAGATGGAATAATCGTACAAATTACTAAAGAAAGAGATCTTCGAACCTATACTAGCTAAAACCGTATCGATCATAAGGAAGAAAATCATTGAGAAGCCGATAGTTTTGCCGCTGTCGGTTAGGATTACGGTGAACAGCGCCCCGATGGCTGCGTAACCAGCCGTGTACAACAACGTTAGCCCGAGGGCTCGCGGTATAAAAAGTGTAGTGCTTCCTTCCGGCAGATGACCGAAACCCGAAAGCAACGTGACTTCGACTGTGCTGACAATAGGAAAGACGAGCGAAATCGCCATGGCTCCAACTGCGAATACGATTAGTTTTGCTGCGAACAGCCGGCCTCTGGTGTTGCCCGAAGATGCGATCGTCTTCATGACCCCTGTGGAATATTCGTTAGAGATAAAGAATCCAGCCAGAATGGCTACGCCGAATTTAATAATGTAGGCATTGCTTGAAATAAAGGTAGTCAGAAATTCAGCGCCGGTGATCTGAGGTTCCCCATTGGACCGATGATCAAAATAATATAGCAATGGGTAAGCAAGTGAGAGGACGGAAAGTGCCAATAGAAAAGTCCAAAATGATCTATTCTTACGGAGCTTGAAAAACTCCACTCTGATCAGATTATACATTTGGATTCCCCCCAATCCGCTTCGTAAAATAACTTTCCAAGTCTTCACCCATAGGCATAAACTTCTCGATCTCGAGGCCGGCAGAGAATAACGCTGTTGATACTTTGCCTGGCTGTTCAAGGCGGCTATATAACTTGATGGTTCCATCCTGCATCACTTCGAAATCGGCCGTACCCAGCTCGTTCTGAATGACGGCTGTTGCCTTGCCCGGATCATCCACTTTGATAAATAAATACTGCTGACATTTCTCGTTTAATTCCTCCGCAGTGAGTTGTTCAAGCAACTGACCGTGATGAATAATGCCATAATGACTTGCCATTAAATGCAGCTCACTTAGAATATGACTTGAGATCATTATCGTAATGCCTAGCTCACGGTTTAGTCGCTTGAGCAGTTCGCGCATTTCGACGACACCCATCGGATCCAACCCATTGGTCGGCTCGTCCAGAATCAGAAATTCTGGATCTCCCAGTAAGGCGATGGCAAGACCTAACCGCTGCTTCATTCCAAGTGAGAAATTTTTGGCTTTCTTCTTGCCAGCGCCCTGTAGTCCAACTTGCTCTAGCATTCTAGGAACACAATCTTTGCCGGGAATACCACGTAGAATCCGGTTTGCTTCTAAATTTTCGCTCGCAGTCATATGGGGGAACAAAGCGGGGCTCTCGATAATCGAGCCGATTCGCTTACGAGCTTGGATCAAGGCCTGCTCTTCACTGGCTCCGAACAGCTCGATCGTCCCCTGAGTCGGAAAAGCAAGTCCGGTCACAATCCGGATTAATGTTGATTTTCCGGCTCCGTTTTGCCCAATAAAACCATAAATAGAGCCTTTACGGATTGACAAATTGACTTTGTCCAGCGCTGTATGGCCCTTGAACTTTTTGGATAGCTGATTTGTTTTTAATACATACTCGTACATCTCGTCTTGGCCTCCTTTTCGTGATAGACCAAGTATAGAATTGAAAACATAAGAAGAGCTAAAGCCAAATCTTAAGAATGTCTTAAGGCTTGAGCCGATAACCTATGCCCCATACCGTCTCGATAAATTCGCTTCCTGGCGCGGCCTTGGTTAGCTTGCTGCGCAAATTGCTCATATGGACATTGACCGTATTGTCGTCCCCGTAATATGGCTCGTGCCAGACTTTTTCATACAAATTCGCTTTCGTAAACACCTTTTTGGGAGCTGATAAAAGTAACGAGAGAATCTCAAACTCTAGAGCTGTGAGCGTCAGTTCCGCACCATTTGCCGTGACCGACATCGCATCTCGATGAAGTACAAGGCCCTGATGCTGGAGCAGGTTAGGCAAAGCCGATTGCGCAATCCGCGAATACAAACGTAGATGAGAATCGATCCGTGCAGAGACTTCTTCAACGTCGAAGGGTTTCGTAATGAAATCATCCGCCCCCGCCCGCAGAGCAGACACCTTGGTCTGAGGCTCACCCTTGGCAGAAATGATAATTACCGACATATTGTCCCGCCCGGCAATCCTCTCAAGTAGTTCCTCACCCGACATGCCAGGCAGCATCAGATCCAGTAGCAGCATGCTCCATTGACGTTGCTCCAGATAGAGAAGTGCCTCCGTTCCCGAGTAAGCAGGTTGGGGAATGTAGCCGCTTTTCTTAATTATGTTGCATAGCAATCGGTTGATGTCGCTGTCGTCCTCAGCAACAAGAATATGTATCGGGGTATTCATTTAATCTCCTTTTTTTACCTGAAATGGGTCGTTGTTCGGATGAATGTCTATTAAATAGGATAGCAGGTTTTAGATTCTGTATCCAGATCCAGTCAATTTGCATTTTGGTTATTCAAATCTATATCACCGATTCTCGTGAGTTTATTTTTATATAAGAAAGAGACTCTTCTATTTAAATAGAGGAGTCTCTTTGCGGTGTTAAGGTATTTAGATAAATAGATTATGACCCGACTGATCGGCTTGGCCGAGGTAATAACCAACGCCGCCGATTCCGACACCGTCAATCAGTTCTTCACGAGTGATGCCCATAAGATCCATGGACATTTGGCAGGCGACGATTTCCACACCCTGGTCGATAGCCATCTGAATCAATTCCTCCAAGGAAGAGATATTTTTGCTCTTCATTAAAGAGCGGATCATTTTCGAGCCCATGCCCATCATGTTCATATTTGAAAGCGTCAGCTTCCGGCTGCCGCGTGGCATCATGGCACCGAACATTTTACCGATGAAGTTTTTGTTCACAGGCACCTTCTCATCCTTGCGGATAATATTGAGGCCCCAGAAGGTAAAGAACATTGTGACTTTTTTACCGCTGGATGCTGCTCCGTTGGCAATGATGAAGGAAGCGATCGCTTTATCCAAATCCCCGCTAAAAACAACCATTGTGCTTGCGTTGCTAGTTTGAATTACTTGTGCGTCTGCTCCGGTTGGTGCTGATGCTGAAGTCTCGATAACTCCTTTGCGCAGATAAGCTTCGATCATGCCAGTAGGCAGCTTTGTTAGCTGCAAAAGCGTATTGTTGGACATACGAGCCCAAGCCTTGATATCCTCATAAAATCCGGGATCGGAAGCAGTTACCTTCAGGACTTGCCCTTCCAAGAGCGGGTCCATGCTCATTTTAACTTGGATCAGCGGCCCTGGGCAGCACAGTCCGCAGGCATCAAGCACGGAATCAGGTGCTAGTTCCGTTTCTAGTTTGGATGAAGGGGCACCTATTGTGCTGGAGGTAGCTGTGAAAGCTGCAGCGTTAACAGTGGGTGTAACTGTGCCAGTCCCAGTCGCAGTTCCAGTCCCAATCCCAATCGCAGTTCCAGTCCCAATCCCAGTCTCCGTCTCCGTCTCCGTCATTGCTCTTGTTGCTGCGATTTCTTTACTGGCTGCTGGTGTACCAACGTTTGGCGTCAAGTTATCTTTTTTTTTAGGCGTAAATTGGCTCATCTGATAGGTTTTATAACCGCCGGTCAGGTTTTTCACACGGTAACCTTTTTGCTGTAAAATCCGGGAAGCGGTGTAGCCTCTGAGTCCAACTTGGCAATACACCCAAATTTCGTTACTAGAGTCAAGCTCGCTTAGCCGACCACGCAGATCATCCACAGGGATGTTAATGGACCCTTCAATATGACCATTAGCATGTTCGATTTCCGAACGTACGTCAACTAAAATGGTGTTGTTATTGTCACGACCCTCTAAATCCTTAGGCACGAATACCGTAGTCAAACCTTGCAAAATATTTTCAGCAGCAAAGCCAGCCATGTTCACCGGATCTTTAGCGGAAGAATAAGGAGGGGCATAAGATAGCTCTAACTCCGTCAAATCAGTGACCGAACCTCTAAAACGAATAACTGTAGCGATATCGTCGATACGTTTGTCTACACCACTGTAACCCACAGCTTGTGCTCCTAGCACCGTACCTTTTGGATCAAAAATCAGCTTCATAGATATCGGAGTTGCCCCCGGATAATAGGTTGCGTGTGAGCTTGGATGTATATATATCACGTGATACGGCAGACCCAAACGTTGTAGCGTTTTTTCGTTATTTCCGGTAGAAGCACCTGTGACTCCAAAAACCTTAATAATAGAAGTCCCTTGTGATCCTTTGTAAGTTGTGCCGAGACCACTGACGTTGTCCGCAGCAATCCGCCCTTGCTTGTTGGCAGGACCAGCTAGTGGAATGGCGGTTTTTGTTCCGTTTACGAAATCAACCACCTCAACCGCGTCACCTACAGCGAACACTTGATCCAGATTGGTCTCCATCCGCTCATTGACTAAAATATGGCCGCGGGGACCGAATTCTAAGCCACTGTCCTTCAGAAAAGAGGTATCCGGAGAAACGCCGATAGCCAGCAGAACCATATCACTTTGCAGTACAGTGCCACTTGCTAATTGCACCTGTATTTGTTCTCCCACCTCAGCAAACCCTTGGACCATATCGGAAAAAATAAGATTAACACCATGCTCGTCGAGTTCTTTTGCCAAAATAGAAGACATTTCAGTATCGAATGGAGCTAATATTTGTGGTCCTGCTTCAATTAAGGAAACTTCCAGACCAGCTTCTCTAAGGTTCTCAGCCATTTCCACACCGATAAATCCACCACCGATCACCACGGCCGAACGTGTGCCTTCCGCAGCGACTTTAGCTTTGACTTTGTCAGTGTCGGGAATGTTACGCAACATGTGTATTTGGGAACTCTCGATACCGGGCAGATTCGGACGAATCGGTTTAGCACCTGGCGATAAAATAAGCGCATCATAGCTCTCTTCATAGGAGCCTTTTTCTATGCTTTCTACTCGCACTTTTTTGTTCACGGGGTCGATAGACACGACTTCACTTTGAATCCGAACATCGATGTTAAAACGTTTGTGCATCGCCTCCGGTGTCTGCACCAGCAGCTTGGAGCGGTCCTGAATGGACCCACCGATATAATAAGGAAGTCCGCAATTGGCAAAAGAAATGTACGGATCACGCTCAAACATTACAATATGCGCATCTTCATCTAATCTCCGAAGTCGGGCGGCTGCTGACGCGCCTCCTGCAACACCGCCAACAATTAATACTTTTTTACTCATGATGACTTATTCCTCCCCTAAAAATAACTGAATCAGATGTTTGATTTTTTCGTCTTTAACAGAATAGTTAATCTCCAGCCCATTACGTTCGGTTTCAACGATGCCTAGTGATCTAAGCTTCTGTAAATGCTGGGACACCGTAGATTGTGGAAGATCGAGACAGTCCTGCATGAAGCTCACGTTGCAGCTGCCCTTTTCCAGAAGTCCTTTAATGATGCACAAGCGCACGGGATGAGCTATAGCCTTTAAGGTTTCGGCGGTTTGGTTATAGGCTTTGAAATTTTTGTCCATGGTAACGAACACCTCGCTTTACAATATCCTTATATCGTAATATTATGATATAGTGATATGAAAATCAAGTTATTTTTATAAAGGTGAAGGAGAGATGCTCGATGTCTTTTAAAATTTCAAAGGAAATTACCCCACAGCAAGTGGCGGAGCGCTTGAAGAATGGCGAAACTCTTACCATGTTGGATATACGCGAACCCGCCGAATGGGTGGAGGGACATGTAATGGGTGCTAAACATATTCCGCTTGGACAGCTATTGATGCGCACAGATGAACTGGATTCTCATGGCGAGATAATTGTGATGTGCTTAAGTGGTGGCCGTAGTGGACTGGCTTGTGAGCTGCTGAGTGAAAAGGGGTATAACGTTGTGAACATGACGGGTGGATTAGGCGCTTGGACGGATGATTTTTTGGTACGGGAGTAATGATATGAGCATGATGGTTCGGATCCTACTGAGTATTTTAATTGTCTTTAGTATTGTGAGGTTTTTGCGTTATGCTTGGCCTGTTCGTTCACTTACTTATATAGAAGTTCGTGAGGTTCGCGAATTAGCGGATCAATCATTGGCTATGAAAATGCTCGATGTCAGGGATGCCGTTGATTACCAGAAGGACAGTATCCGTGGTTCGATAAATATTTCGCTGGGGCGGTTACCCTATGTCTGGCAGCACTGTCTATCTCCGGGCGACTCGGTTCTAATTCTTGCAGGAAGTTACTACAAAAGAAATAAAGCCGCGAGAATTCTTTATAAGCAGGGATTTCGTAAGCTATATGCGGTAAATGGTGATTTGTTAGGGAACAAAAGAACGCTCTCCGACATTTCTGTGAAAGGTTGTTGTGAAGGATAATGGATAATGGATTTAAGGTCAATGATTTGCCGTCTCGGGTTGAAGCTGGGGTGTCGAAGTCAGGGTGACGATGGAATGATCTCTTTTGATGCCTATGGGCAAGGCGCTCGGGCTGCACATTTGCTAGGTGAGGGAAGGCAGTGAAGAGGGAGCAATATGTCACTCTAGTTGAGCCGCTATATTAATGTTGCTAAGTCGTGATGGTGGCTAGGTCGCTAAATTAATGTTGCTAAGTCGCGATGATGTGGCTAGGCTGCTAAGTCAATGTAACTAAGTCGCAATGTTATAGCTAGGCGGCTAAGTCAATGTAACTAAGTCGCAATGTTGTAGCTAGGCCGCTAAGTCAATGTAGCTAAGTCACGATGTTGTAGCTAGGCCGCTAAATCAATGTAGCTAAGTCGCAATGTTGTAGCTAGGCTGCTAAGTCAATGTAACTAAGTCGCAATGTTATAGCTAGGCGGCTAAGTCAATGCAACTAAGTCGCAATCCATTCAGCCTCATCTCGAACTCAGTTTTAATTGCATTTTGTGCAGTTAAACTTCAGTAGTTTTAGGAAAAGTAACAGTTAACTGCACTTTGTACATCTAAATTTGATCATTTACGCTTAACTACCTAATGTTTCCTTTTTTAGTTGTAGAAAGTACAACTAAATGGACTTTTAGGGGGATAAGGGATAAATAGTTGCATGAAATACAATTAAATAGAAAAAGCATAGGTCGATAGCCAGTGAATAGTGGAGAATGGGAGACGATTTCGGACAATTTCAAAAAGGTAGGTCGAATAATATTATTCTAGCGGAACTTAGTCAAACCGAGATTACTTTAACGGAACCTACTATATAAAACCTACTATATTGAGCTAAATCTAGTCGTCTAACTCAAATGTAGTTTACTTAACCAAGATTGCTCTTGCTGAGTTCATTCTAACTGAACTGTAGTGATCTAACTCTAGCTGGACTCACTGTAGTGATCTGACTCTAGCTGAACTAACTTTAGTGATCTAACTGTAGCTGGACTACTGTAGTGATCTAACTCAAGCTGAACTTACTGTAGTGATCTAACTCAAGCTGAACTTACTGTAGTGATCTAACTCAAGCTGAACTTACAGCAGTGATCTAACTCTAACTGGACTTACTGTAGTGATCTGACTCTAGCTGAACTCACTTTAATGCAATATACTTTAACTAATGTGATTTTTTAATAGGTAAGCAAATTTATCTCGAGTGCTAACGTTGAATGTAGAGTGTCATTGACAGCATAAGAAGGCGAATACTATACTTCTGAGTAATAGGACGAAGCACGTCCCGCATCCATAATTGGGTGCGGGATTTTTTTATGCCAAGGAGGAGGGGGACGTTATGGGATTTACGGAAGAACACCGTAAGTGGGTGGAAGATCATATTAGTCGAAGAACGGGAGAAAGACGGGGGAGATTGGAGCGGGGACATGGGCATGGTGAGCGAATGTTTGCGGAGAAGGTTTGGTGGCCAATGATGGGTCATTTTAATGATCTTCATCCTGAATATGAAGTGTTGGATTGGCGGGGATGGCCTTATTTTGTTGATTTTGCGTGGAAGCCTGGGCAGGTTAAGTTTGCTTTTGAGGTAAAAGGTTACGGCCCACATGTGCAAAACACAGATCGGACGCGTTATCGGCAGGAATTGAATCGAGAGACTTATCTACAAATCGCGGGTTATCGGGTAGTGGCGATACCATATGATGATCTGGAAGCGAGTCCTGAGAATACTATTTTTTTGTTGAGATCATTACTGATGCCGTACCTCGCTTTAAGGACAGAAGAGAAGGAGGCGTTTAGTCGATTGGAGCGTGATATTTTGCAAATTGCGGTGCGTTCGAACGGGGACATTCGGCCTGTTGATTTGGTGAGAGAGCTTGGCATTGATCTGCGTACAGTTAGGAAATGTATGAGGTCACTTTGTGAGAAAGGTAAGTTTAAGCCGATAGTTTCCCAGGTGAGTGGGAGGGTTTGTCGCTATGAATATGTACATTCACTTAACGATACTCAGCTGTGGTGAATAAACGGTATAAATCCCGTAGATTGCGGGCGTGGAGCGAGAATAGGGCAAATGAACGGTATAAATCCCGTAGATTGGAGGCGTGGAGCGAGAAGTGAGCAAATGAACGGTATAAATCCCGTAGATTGCGGAGATGGAGCGGGAATTGGGCAAATGAACGGTATAAATCCCGTAGATTGTGGGCGTGGAGCGAGAAGTGAGCAAATGAACGGTATAAATCCCGTAGATTGTAGCTGTGCAGCGGAAATCGAGCAAATGAACGGTATAAATCCCGTAGATTGTGTGCGTGCAGCGAGAATAGGGCAAATGTACGGTAGAAATCCCGCAGATTGGAGGCGTGGCGCGAGAATAGGGCAAATAAACGGTATAAATCCCGTAGATTGTGTGCGTGGAGCGGGAATTGGGCAAATGAACGGTATAAATCCCGCAGATTGGAGGTGTGCAGCGGGAATTGGGCAAATGAACGGTATAAATCCCGTAGATTGTTGAGATGGAGCGAATAATGAGCAAACCCATGCACTCACACTCACATCATCCCCCCTAAATCTCTAATTATGACCTGATTTCTATTTAGATTGTTAAGGTGTTGCGGAGGAGGGGAATCTTCTATGATTAGATGGATAGGACGTATGGGTGTTTTTTCGAAGGAATGTCCTCGGGAATGAATGAAACCGCTATCAACAAGAGACGAAGGAGCGATTTTGATGGGAACAGATATAGCTAAATATCCATTTCAACAGATTGATTTACCTTTAAATGAGCGAGTGCAGGATCTGATCTCCAGACTAACACTTGATGAAAAAGTAAGCCTGATGCCTCAGTATCAAGCTGCCATAGAGCGTTTGGGTGTTGGGGCCTACAAGCATGGTACGGAAGCGGCGCACGGGATTTCTTGGCTTGGAAAAGCGACTTCTTTTCCTCAGCCGAGCGGACTGGCTTGTACTTGGAATCCAGAGCTGCTGAAGGAGATTGGTTCGGCCATCGGAGATGAAGCTAGAGCCTTTTACAAAAAGAATCCAACGGTTAACGGTCTGACGTTATGGGCGCCAACGGTGGATATGGAACGTGACCCGCGTTGGGGAAGAACCGAGGAAGCTTACGGCGAAGATCCAGAGTTGACCGGACGCCTCAGCACATCACTTGTGCAGGGAATCCAAGGTGATCACCCGGTCTATTTGAAAGCGGTAGCAACGCTGAAGCATTTCCTCGGCAACAATAATGAGATTGAACGCGGGAACTGCTCCGCGAGCATCGATCCGAGAAATATGCGGGAGTATTATCTGGAAGCGTTTAAGCCTGCTTTTCAAGAAGGTGGCGCACAGTCCATGATGACCGCTTATAACTCGGTGAATGGCGTGCCTGTTATTCTTCATCCGGCAGTAATGGATGTGGTTAAAGGCGAATGGGAAATGGATGGCTTTATCGTAAGCGATGCCGGCGATCTTTTTGGGATTGTGAAGGATCACAAGTATTATGAATCTTTTGCACAATCGATGGCTGAATCTATCAAAAATGGAATTGACAGCGTAACAGAAGAAACCGCAGAGACAATCAAGGTTCTTCACGAAGCACTAGACCAAGGCCTCTTAGCAGAGGAAGATTTGGATCGTGCGCTTGCCAACACTTTCAGAGTTCGTTTCCGTCTGGGAGAGTTCGATCCGGCTGAAGGGAACCCATACGCAGCAATCGACGATTCCGTAATACTTAGCAAAAAACATACCGCACTCTCCTTGGAAGCTGCGAAACAATCTATAGTATTGTTGAAGAATGACCAAGGCACATTGCCATTGAACAAAAGCAGTCTGAGCAAATTGGCGATTATTGGTCCGCTTGGTGATGAAGCCTTTAGAGACTGGTATTCTGGCACTTTACCTTATGGAGTGACTCCGCTGCAGGGGGTTAGCAAAAAGCTGCCTGGTAAACACGTTACTTTTGAGAGTGGCGCAGATCAGATCATTCTTACTTCAGCCGCAAACGGCCAAGCCATTGGAATCACAGGGGAGGACGGAAGACTGGCTGTACAACATGACATAGCAGAGCACGGAGAATTGTTCCATCATACAGCTTGGGGCTGGACTAGCAATACTCTGAAGGCGACAAGTCGCGGTCAGTATGTAACTTTAAGCGAAGCAGAGACTCTCACAGCATCTGCTGATGAAATTTACGGCTGGTTTGTAAAAGAATCGATTAACATCGTTCCGGAAGGCGAAGATACGGTATCTTTGCGGACCTGGAATGATAAAATGATCTCGGTGAATCCGGAAAATGGAACGCTGCAAGTGGCAGATCAGGATGCCAATGCGCAAGCAGGTCTTTTTAAAAAGAACATCGTAACTAACGGCATAGAGGCTGCAGTAGAAGCTGCCAAGGCTGCTGAAATCGCTGTGGTTTTTGTGGGCAACCATCCACTCCTTAACGGAAAAGAAGAAATCGACAGACCGGATATTGTGCTTCCAGAGGAGCAAGAGCGATTGGTTAAAGCTGTCTATGAAGCGAACCCGAATACGGTAGTGGTCATTGTCGGCAGTTACCCGATAACTTCCACTTGGATTGACGAGAACATTCCGGCTGTATTGTATACCTCCCATAGTGGACAAGAGCTGGGCAATGCGGTGGCAGAAGTTCTTTTCGGCGATTACAGTCCTTCCGGCAAGCTGAACATGACTTGGTTTCGTTCTGTAGAACAGCTGCCTGAGCTGATGGATTATGATATTATCAAAGGCAAAAGAACATATATGTACTTTGACGGAGAGCCACTGTATGCGTTTGGACACGGCTTAAGTTATGCCCAAATTTCCTACAGCAACCTAAGCCTAAGCGCTAAGGAGCTGCAAGCGAATGAGACGCTGAAAATTTCTGTTCAAGTAGAGAATACAGGCGTTGTTGATGGGGACGAAGTGGTGCAGCTATATGTGCAAGCTCTGAATTCCCGGGTCAAACGTCCGATTAAACAGTTGAAGGGTTTTGAAAAAGTAAACCTAACCGCAGGTCAATCGCAAACCCTAGAGTTTACGTTACCGGTTGCCGAGCTGGCATTCTGGGATGTTACCCGTGAGCAATATTGCGTGGAAAATGGAGAGTACATGGTTCTGATCGGCCGTTCATCTGCTGATATCCAATTATCCGCTCAACTATTAGTTCAAGGGGACGTTATTCCGTCGCGTAATCTGTATATCAATACCAAAGCAGAGAATTACGATGACTACGAAGGCGTATATCTGGACGAGTGCAAAGCAGGCGGTGCCTCCATACATCCGGTAAAAGATGGCGCTTGGATCGCTTTTAAAGATGTATTGTTCGAGCAAGGGGCAGGAGCTTTTGAAGCCTTGGTATCCTCTGCAAAAGGTGGCACCCTTGAGATCAGAACGGGCAGCCCAGCAGGGAAGCTGGTTGGATCTGTGACTGTAACGTCGGGTGGCGTGTTGCAGCAGTGGAACACACTTACTGGTGAAGTGTCCGTGGAATCTGAAACTACCGATGTTTATCTCATCTTTAATGGTGAGGTACTGCTTAACCGTTTTCAATTTAATCAATAAGATAAGCTAGAACGCTCCGTGCCGAAAAGTTATTAAGCCAAACTCAAGCTAAAATTCTCAGTATCATAAATGAGCATTAAAAAAAGGGCATTCCTGAAGGATCAGGAATGTCCTTTTCTTTTCGTTTCTTTTCATCTAATCACAACCGCCCCCGCCAGCATCTCCACCACCGAAGTCTCCACCGCCACTATGTCCGCCGTCTCCACCCCAGCTATGCCCCCCGCTGTCAGGTCCAGAATGGTGATGCGAGTGATCTCCGTAGTGATTATGGTGGTGGTTAGAATGATTAGAGTGGTTAGAGTGGTTAGAGTGGTTTGGATCCAGCAGATCCGGATGACTGGCAGCCATAAAAGACATGTTGGCGGCATCATTTTGCCTATTTCTATCAAAGGTACTTTTGTTTGAGCTCGAGCCATTACGTATTACGGCTTGTATAATAATAAATACAGCAACACCTACAAATAGTATCCCAAAAACCATAACGAGCCGCTCCTTTCAACTCCAAAAATTAGTTACTAGCTGCTTTCGTCAAAAACTCAAGATTTCTGTAAAAAATACTCCCATAATTCCAGCCCAGATAAGGCTCGGGAATTTCTATATGGTTCACATTCACATTCATGTCTTCGTGTATCAATGATTCGCTAATATGGATTATATCATTTATATACCGTTTTATTTGCTGTAGATAATGTTTTTGAGTAACGGGCCCATGACCGGGAACAATTATGTTCACATCTAAGCGCTCGACATAAGTAAGTGCCTCCAACCAGGATAACGGATTACCGTCTACTAATAATGGATGATTATCAACTGCGACAATATCTCCAACAAAAGCTAAAGAATCGGATGGAGAAAATAGAATAGAATCGCATTCCGTATGGGCAGTACCCACCGATAGGAGTTCAACGGTCCTTGCCGAGCCATGTATAGTCATTTTGCGGTCATAAGTTAGTTGGGGAAGGGTTACTTCAAGCGTTAGTATAGACTCTTTGATTTCTTGTAAATAACCTATTTGCGAAAGGAGCTCTCGTTGTTTGGAATCGTTCAGTTCGAGCTCGAGAGATGTATTAAGCTTCGTAAGATCTTCTTCAAGATTAGGAAGCAGTTTCTTCATTCGGGCAAGCCAGTCTGGTTGAGTTTTTATCATGAGCTCTCTAGTTCTACTGGAGGATATGATTACTTCATCCGAGAAGAATTGGTTCCCTCTAACGTGGTCTCCATGCCAATGGCTGTTGACGATGTATTTGATAGGTTTATTAAAATAATACAGAGCGGCATCCCTAAGATCTTTGCCAGCTTGTGGAGTGTTGAATGTATCAAAGATTAATGTGTAATCACCCATATCTATCAAACCGGCATTACTCATGGCTCCGCCTTGCTCCTTCGCTTCAAGGCAATAAATGCCTTCCACTAGAGGGACGCAGTTAAAATGTCTGGAAAGAAACATGAATTACCCTCTTTTCCTAGATAATCGAATGAAATTTATATCTATTTTATAATTTTATGGAATTTTATACTATGATTTAATTACGCTCGGAATAGAAAAGGTTGCTTTTATACGCCCGATTTGCTACCATACGATGTAACTTAATCATTTATTTGTTTTCTAGGGTTCCGCAGCGGGTGCACAGCTGGTCTGGTCCGAGGGAAAACGCACGAACATTAAGTTTGTGTCTACACGGAGGGATAAAAGCCCGGGAGGTATCGCCATTTGGCGATGACCTTCCGGGCTTATTTGTTTGTCCGTGGGCAATCATAAGTTATGGAGAATTGAAGGAGGGCTTGAAATGAAAAAGAATTCAGAGTGGCTGAAGGTAGTTGGCGCTGCGATTTTCGAAGTCATGTGGGTCATAGGTTTAAAGCATGCTTCAAGCGTATGGGAGTGGCTGATTACAGTTGTAGCCATAATCATAAGTTTCTATGTCATTATTTCAGCAAGCAGTAAATTACCGGTGGGTACCGTATATTCTGTATTTGTTGGGCTGGGGACGGCAGGAACAGTCATTGCGGACATGGTTTTATTCGGTGAACCCTTCAAGCTAATGAAGCTGGTACTGGTGGTTATTTTGCTGGCAGGAGTTATAGGTCTGAAAATGGTAACTAACGAAACCAAAGATATCAAAGAAACTGAAATAAAGGGGGAGTCTTAAATGGCATGGGCATTTTTGGTTGTTGCAGGATTGTTTGAAATGTTCGGAGTGGCTATGATCAACAGGTTGAATAAATACCGGAATCTGCAGTCGTTTTTGCTGCTCTTCCTTGGTTTTGGAGGAAGTTTTCTTTTTCTATCATTTGCAATGAAAAGTTTGCCTATGGGCACAGCTTATGCGGTATGGACGGGGATCGGTGCATCCGGTGGAGCAATTTTGGGGATGCTTTTATATGGGGAGGCCAAAGACTGGCGGCGGGTTATCTGTATTTTTATGATACTGGGAGCCGCAGTGGGGCTGAAGTTGATAGCGTAGTTAGCAATCAATTTGTTGCTTTTTCTCTCCTAAAGGAAAGATAAGTTATAAATTAGACACGATTCAGATGTTTCGAAAGGGTCATAAAGGTCGTATAAAGTAAGTATACAATTTATCGGTAAGGAGATTTTTACAATGACTAAGGATTCAATCGAGCATTTGGCTGAAATTGTGAAAGTGAACCGAGCTAACCGCATGCTGCTTCCAGACGGTACCTCTGTGCCTAGAATAGGACAGGGAACTTGGAATATGGGTGATGATGCTTCCCGTAGAGAGGAAGAAATTGCTGCTCTTAGATTAGGCGTGGAATTAGGCATGGATTTGATAGATACGGCGGAGATGTATGGGGAAGGAAACTCAGAGCTTTTAGTAGGTGATGCTATTAAAGGTATTCGGGATGACGTTTTCCTGGTATCCAAAGTATACCCACATAATGCCGGCAACGAGAATCTTATTCGCAGCTGTGAAGAAAGCTTGCAACGACTGAATACGGATCATCTGGATCTCTATTTACTGCACTGGCGGGGAGATATTCCGCTTGAAGTGACTGTGGAAGGCATGGAGAAACTGGTCTCTCAAGGTAAAATAGCAAGATGGGGTGTATCGAACCTCGATGTTGACGATATGAAAGAGTTGCTTAGTATAGCTGGGGGAACTCACTGTGCTATGAATCAGGTGCTGTATCATTTAGGGTCGAGAGGCATCGAAGCTGAATTGCTGCCATGGCAGAAAAGTCACCGCATGCCCGTAATGGCGTACTCTCCGCTTGCACAAGCAGGCGCGCTCCGCAAAGGGGTTATCGAGAGTGAGGCAGTTCAGGAAATTGCCCGTATTCATAACGCAACCCCACTACAAATTATGTTAGCTTGGACGATTCGCGAGGAGGAGATCATTACGATTCCGAAAGCTTCTTCACGTGAGCATGTAATTGAGAATGCTGCTGCAGGTTTAATTACGCTGAGTGAAGAAGAAAGATGGAAGCTGGATGAGGCTTTCCCGATACCTTCGTGGAAAGTGCCACTGGATATGAGTTGATATAGCTGTCTGAGAGTGGCTAAAGAGCTCGCCGTTGAGGCGGGCTTTTTTTATATGAAAAGAGATAGGGGGAGTCTCTATAGGACACAGATGATCTTAAACGCAGAATTATGCCACTTTTGGAGGAATATCGGACACCATAGTCGCTATTAGCATAAATGACACCGATTATGAGCCCATTTCTCTGGAATAGTGTCACTGAGGTCCGCAACTTTACTCAAAAGGCTCTAAATTAGCAAATAGCGTCATCTGAGTCCGGAAGCAACGTTGGGAGCGTAAGCAATAAACAATGTGTCGCCGTAAGCAAGCAACTTGAGAGCGTAAGCAATAAACCACGTGTCGCCGTAAGCAAGCAACTTGGGGAGCGTAAACAATAAACAACGTGGGTTCGTAAGCATCATGGGTCCGTCGTAGTACCAATGGCGGGATCAGCGGGCAATGGGGTTCATAAGCACAATTGGTTTTTAGAAGTAATATCGGGGTTTGTAAACACCACTGGGGCGCAAGTGACACAGGTCCGTAAGCCCCGACCCAAAAAAAGAGCAGCAATCCTTCAAAAAGGATCGCTGCTCTTTTAAAAATAAGAACTTAGCTGTTCTCAATAATCGTTTGCAGTGTAGTGCGGTCGAGGCCTTCTACCAGTTTAACTAACAGCTCTTTAGCAGCTTCGTAGTCATCGCTATGAATAACTGATGAAGCAGTATGAATGTAGCGGGAGCATATTCCGATGACTGCGGAAGGAACGCCGATGCCACTTACATGAACCTGACCTGCATCTGTTCCACCTTGGGAGACAAAATACTGGTATTTGATCTTGTGAGTATCCGCTGTGTCTTGTACATATTCGATTAAGCCGCGATGTGTAACCATCGTAGGATCATAAATGCGCAGGAGAGCGCCTTTTCCCAAATGGCCAAAGGCTTGGCTATCCCCGGTCATATCGGCAGCAGCGCTCGCATCCAAGCCGAAGAAAATGTCTGGGGACAGAAGATTAGCGGCTGTACGTGCTCCACGAAGTCCGACTTCCTCTTGTACAGTAGCACCAGCATAAACAGTATTAGGCAGCTTTTTGCCGTGTAATGACTTAACCAGCTCAATGGCGAGACCTACACCGTAACGGTTATCCCACGCTTTAGCCATGATTTTTTTAGGGTTGGCAAGCGGGGTGAACGGACAGATCGGCAGTATTTGTTGACCTGGTCTGACGCCAAAGCTTTCCGCTTCTTCACGGCTGTCTGCACCGATATCAATATACATTTTGCTAATTTCGCCCGTCTTGCCGCGTTCTTCTGCGCTTAGTAGGTGGATAGGCGTGCTGCCAACAACACCGGTCAATGTGCCTTTTGGTGTAATGATTTGGAGACGCTGGGAAGCAACAGCAGAAGCAAGCCATCCGCCTAGCGGTTGAAAACGAATCATCCCGGTGTTAGTAATTCCGGTGACCATAAAGCCCACTTCGTCAAAATGTCCAGCGACCATAATTTTTGGCCCGTTTTCCTCACCGCGCAATACGCCGAACAGACTTCCGAGACGATCCTGCACGAACTCTTCGGTATAAGGTGTCATAGCATCCTTGACGTAAGCGCGGAGTTCGCGCTCAAAGCCCGGGGCTGCAGGGAATTCGGTAAGTGTTTTGAATAGATCCAATGTTTCTTGATTCATTTGAAATCACTCCTTTATTAAAATATAAGGACGTATAAGCTTTGCGTTATACATCATCCTTATAGTTCTACGAGAAACGGTTGCGATCCAAAATGGACGACAACGTTATTTCTTCCTGCCACTTAGTATGAACATTGTGAGCTCACTTGTCCATGCTAAAGAGACAAATGAACACCCGGTGAACGCTCCGCGAATACAATGCAATAGGGGCTCTGGTGGCAGGAGCTTTAGAAAGGATGCGAAGGAAATGAGGGTAGCAGGTAGTGTACCCAAAAGAAGGGTGCAGGGAGGATACTCCAAAAGAAACCTAAAGGTTAGCGGAGCGCGCAGACGTTACTGGCGCCACAACTCTCTGGAAAAGGAAGCAGTGCTTATTCTTGTGCTGTTCTTGCTGCTGATAGTTGTGTTACTGTATTTTTCCTGAATTGGAGGGACATAACGAAGCGGGGTATGGCAAACAATAAGGAAAACTTCTAAGCGAAGAAACAACTTGAGGGGCTCAAAGTGAGTACTACTATGAAGCTTGTCAGCCCCCTTCGCCTAACTTTCAGGAGGTGCCCTCAATGCCGGCGAAAACGAAAAAATCGGGTGTCAAGCTGAAGCTTGATACCCTGACCCCGCAAGATTACGAGAAATTGTCCAAGCCCTTTGTACCCGCTAGGCCCGTATTCAAAAACTGTGTGCGAGCATTTCTTGCTGGCGGCCTAATCTGTGTAATTGGACAAGGGATTCAGGAGGCTTATATGGCAATATTCGATATGACCTCCAAAGAAGCCGCAAGTCCAACTGTAGCGACGATGATTCTACTTTCTGTAATCCTGACCAGCTTTGGCGTGTATGACAAACTGGCGCAATGGGCCGGTGCAGGAACTGCGGTTCCGGTTACTGGTTTTGCAAACAGTATGTGCTCAGCAGCTCTTGAACATCGTGCGGAAGGACTTGTGCTCGGTGTGGGCGGCAATATGTTCAAGCTGGCGGGTTCAGTCATCGTATTTGGTGCCGTTGCTGCTTTCATAATTGGTATCGTCTATCTCTTTTTAGGCGTTGGCGGAGGTGCACATACATGAAACAGCTTGGCAGTCAGACTTGGGAGTTCACGAGCCGTCCCGTTATTTTAGGCTCTTCCGCTGTAGTGGGTCCTGAAGAGGGAGAGGGTCCATTAACGTCAGATTTTGATTTTATATTTGATTCCTTGGAAATGGGTGAAAAAACATGGGAAAAGGCTGAGCGGGCTCTTTTCGAAAAAGCCTCCCTACTGGCACTGATTAATGCAAACCTGGATAAGGAGAAGCTGGAGTTTTTTGTTGGCGGAGATTTGATGAACCAGATTATCAGCAGCTCCTTCGCGGCAAGAAAATTAGGTGTGCCTTATCTTGGAGTTTTCGGTGCTTGCTCCACTTCCATGGAGAGCCTTGCAATTGCCTCTATGATCGTAGATTCCGGAGGCAGCAAATACGTGCTCGCGGGAACATCCAGCCATAACTGTACGGTGGAGAAGCAATTTCGTTATCCTACCGAATACGGTTCACAGAAGCCGCCAACGGCGCAATATACGGTCACAGGCTCGGGCTGTGCTGTAGTAGGACAGAATGATGGGACTGGCAACAATCCGGTAGTGGTCTCGGCTACCCTTGGTCGAATAATGGATCTCGGTTTGACAGATCCTTTTAATATGGGAACAGCGATGGCACCGGCTGCGGCGGATACGATCACTGCGCATTTTCGGGATACCGGACTATCCCCCGGGCATTATGACTTAATTGTTACAGGTGATCTTGCATCTGTAGGCTTGCCCATTGCGAAAACCTTATTAGCTAAAGAAGGGATTCCAATGGAGCAAACAACCTTTGATGATTGTGGTTTGCTTATCTACAATTTGGAGAAACAGAAGTATGTGATCGCCGGAGGAAGTGGTTGCGGGTGTTCCGCGGTAGTGACTTATGGTCATATACTCAAGCGTATTAAAAAAGGTGAACTAAAACGGGTGCTGATTGTGGCAACTGGAGCCTTATTATCCCCATTGTCATACCAGCAGGGAGAGAGCATTCCGTGTGTGGCTCATGCTGTTGCTATAGAAAGTGGAGGTGGAGTTTAATGATGATTTACTTATGGGCTTTTCTGATCGGAGGAGCCATTTGCGTTATAGGCCAGCTGATGTTTGATGTATTGAAGCTGACACCTGCACATACGATGAGTACATTAGTTGTAGCTGGAGCGATTGCTGATGCTTTTGGCATCTATGATCCACTTGTGAAATTTGCGGGTGCGGGCGCAACCATTCCAATCACAAGCTTCGGTAACTCTTTGGTCCATGGAGCATTGACAGAGCTGGAAAGGGATGGCTGGATCGGTGTAGTTACAGGGATTTTTGATATCACGAGCGCAGGGATTTCGTCAGCGATTGTGTTCTCTTTCCTGGCTGCATTGGTTGTTCGGCCTAAAGGATAATGGGATTTTAGCGCTTTAGATTAGAACCTGCGGGACATTTTGTCCTGCGGGTTTTTGGTTTGTTTACACTTCGTAAGCTTCAACAATGTACTTTGGGTCCCCTAATCATGTAAAATATAAATATTACTGCTTATTCTGACCTAGGAGGATCATATATGCCCGTTCGTCAAGAATCAATGCACATCATGAATGCTGTCCGTAATAATCTAGAATCCTGCATACTTGGAAAATCATTTGAAATACAATTGCTGCTAACAGCGCTGCTTGCCGGTGGTCATGTTCTGATCGAGGATGTACCGGGAACAGGAAAGACCCAGCTTATTCGCGCACTTTCCAGATCAATGTCCGGAGAGTATCGCCGGATACAATGTAATCCGGATATTCTTCCGAGTGATATTACCGGTGTATCTGTGTATCATCCGAGAGACGAGATGTTTCATTTCCGCCCAGGTCCAGTGATGACGAATATCCTGCTGGCCGATGAAATTAACCGAGCCACCACAAAGACACAATCCGCCCTTCTGGAAGTGATGGAGGAACGAAATGTAACCGTAGATGGGGAGACCTATCCGCTGCCGCATCCATTTATGTTGTGCGCCACCCAGAATCCGATAGATTTTGAGGGAACCTACACGCTGCCGGAAGCTCAGTTGGATCGGTTTATGCTAAGAATTAGTCTTGGTTATCCTGATGCAGCAACCGAAAAAAATCTATTGCTGAGCCATCAAGAAGGTCAACCAGTGGACAGGCTTACGGCTGTCACTAGTATGGAGCAGATCGCTAGTATTCAGGAGGAAATTCGTGAGATTTATATGAGTGATCCTGTACTGAATTACTTGTTAGATATTGTGCGCCAGACAAGAGAGCATCCGCTTGTATTGCTCGGTGCAAGTCCACGAGCTTCGTTATCGTTTATGCTGGCTTGTAAAGCTTATGCTTTCTTACAGGGAAGAGATTATGTGCTTCCAGATGACGTAAAGGTGCTTACTCCATTTGCCTTGGGTCATCGTATATTGCTGCGTCCAGAGTCGCGCCTAGATAATGTTAGCGTAGATTCACTGCTTCAAAAGCTTCTGCAGAGCATTCAAGTGCCTGTTACGATGAGGCAATAATATGAGACGTTATTTGTCTACGGTGGCAGCTCGCATTCAGCCTACTAAGTTCGCCAGCATCCTTGTAATTTGGAGTATTACGCTCTTATATGTACTATTTCAGGGCGGTAAAACTGCATTTATGTTGTTTATTATGGTCTCTGTACTTATTGCATATCTGATTGCTGGAGGTTTGGGAGGCGTTCGGCGGGCTAAGGGTGTTCGCAGTTTTTATGCCGAACAGGATAAGGGAGATTTGCTCTCTGCCGGTGGGTATCTTCGTGTAGGTCTGAAGGTCACAATCCCGGGGATTTTGCCTTTACCTTATGTAGTTGTTAGGGAAGTTCTGAAACGGCATAATGGCGAATCCTGGGTATTTGAGGAAAGCCTGATTCCCAGCCTCAGAGGACTTGGGGAACTGCGGTTTCAGACACCAGTTCTCGAACGGGGCACTTATACATTTTCAGATACGGATATCATCAGCCAAGATATTTTTGGCCTTGTTGAGCATAAAGGTACTTTTCTGGCTGAAGGCCAGTTTCAGGTGTTGCCTCGTGCAATCTATGTTCCGCGGTGGCAGTTATATGAAAGAAAATCCCGTCTTTCTGGGCCACAGACCTCTGTTGTTCAATCACGACGTGAGACTACCCAAATTAACGGTGTACGCGACTACGTATATGGCGACCGCCTAACACGCATTCATTGGAATGCAACGGCAAAGACAGGCTCGTGGAAGTCCAAAGAGTTCGAGCATGAGTCGATTCCCAAGACCATTCTAGTTCTGGACGGCTCTGCTTCTGCTTATACGAATTCGAATCAATTTGAACTCGCAGTCTCCGTCGCAGCCTCACTACTTGGATTCGGCATTCGAGAGCGAATTGGGATCGGTCTTTGCTGCTTGGATAAGACCACGAAGGTATTTGCACCTGTTGAAGGTGCTGCTGAGCGTCAGAAAATGATTCAATATTTGATCGATCTTAACGCCGAAGGGCATGGTCCACTCATTTCCCGTTTGGAAAAAGGTTACCGTATGTTCCCTAAAGGCTCATACTTCGTGCTAATTAGTCCTCAACGTGGTCAGCCTGTACTGGATGCACTACGTTGGGCTGACAGCAGAGGGATGACTCCGTCGCACATTCATATAGGGAATTTATCAGAAACGAATAGCAGCACAGATTGGACAGACGTTCTAAGATCACGGGGGATTACAGGCTACAGCATTAGCTCACTGCAAGAGCTTCCCATAGTATTAGGAGGGGAAGTCTGATATGAGAAACTGGTGGAATCAGATGAAATTCTCCTGGCACCGTTCTTTAGGTCTATTGTGGCTTTTGATTATAGCCCACCAGTGGGTCTCTTATACGGAGCCTATCTGGTTAAGACAGACAACTGCTGTTGTGTGGGCTGCATTAATAACGATCACCGTGATTGAAATCATAATTCCTGTAAAAGTTCAGATAAGGCTCTTTATTGAAGCGGCAGCTATTATTTATATCGTTTATCGGATACTTATCAATTATGGTTTATACGTTGCTGATCCTTGGGCAACAACCCTCCCGGACAGACTGCAGGATATTGCAGTTCATATGGTGCCCTATATCTGGTTTGCCCTCGGAGCCTCAGCCCTGCTGCTGTTGTCGTCTTGGTGGGCATCCTCAAAAAGACGTATTTTATGGTTTATAGGAATGAACATAGTGGCCTTGGCTGCCTTGGATTCCTTTACATCTATTGTTTTGTGGCAGGAAGTAGCCTGGACGGTATTTGCGGGGATGGGCTGGCTGGTCAGCCAGCATCTGAGAAGCTTCCAGCTTCAATATCCGCGTGGTTGGGTGCATCTGCTGAAATATCCCACGAAAATAGTCATTAATATTGCCATCGTCTTCTCTTTGGTCATCCTAATTGGAGTGAATATGCCTGGGGTAAGGCCTACCCTAACCGATCCTTATACCGCTTGGCAAGAATGGAATGGGATTGGGAAGTCTTCTGGGAAGGGCACAGTTGGGACCACGAAATCTGAGATGGGTTCTGTCTCCCCTACTAACAATACTTCGTCAGGCTACAGTCTGAATGATGATCAACTAGGTGGCGGCTTTACCTTCGATTATACACCGGTGATGACAGTGGTTTCTGATTTGCGTATTTATATGCGGGGAGAAACGCGCAGATTATATTCCGGAAGAGGTTGGGTCGATAGAGATCGGTTAAATCGGGGACCTCTAGAAGCGGTGGATGTAGGTGAAGCTTTAGAGAGCAGTGTGGGTTCTAAAGTAAATACACGAACACTGAAACAAACAGTAACCGTGCTTAATAATAATGAATTTCCCGTACTATTTGGCACTTATTCAGTATCTTCGGTGGATTCTTTAAATGGGGAAAAAGCTGGAGATGGACTCTCCTGGAGAAGCCGAGACAGCGAGCTGATCTGGGATGTGGATGGGAAGAAACTCGCTTATCCGTCTACTTTTGAGGTGACGTCTGAGGTTCCTGTAATTCCTGTTCAAGAATTGACAACAAAGACGTATGAGGAGCTATATAAAGGGAACGATTTGGAGAAAATGTTTCTTCAACTGCCTAACGATTTTCCTAAAAGAGTCAGAGAGCTGGCTGAGGAAATCACGGCTGAAGGAAAAACGCCGTATGAAAAAACAGCGCTTTTGCAACAATACTTACAACAAACCTTTCCATATACCAATAATCCAGATATATCACGTGTCACAAGCAACGATTTTGTAGAAGGGTTTTTGTTTGAGTTAAAGGAAGGTTACTGTGATTATTATTCTACGGCACTGGTTACTATGGCGCGCTCTCTGAACATCCCTGCACGATGGGTTAAGGGGTACGCACCTGGGGAACAGCCAGAAATCCCAATGAATCCGGCACAACAGCAATCCGGCACAGTGAATAATAACTATACAATTACCAATGCGGATTCCCACTCTTGGGCTGAGGTTTATTTTGGTGATTATGGTTGGATTCCAGTTGAAGCTACACCTGGATTTAATATTCCGCTTCTAACTCAGAGTGAGCAAACCCCTGAAGTCGAGCCAGAAGATCAAGAAGAGCAGGCAGAACCTACACCAGCGCCTGTGAATAATGCACAAGAAGATCAAGGGTTTCATGTAGGTCTATGGGTTGTTGTGGCAGCTGTAGTGGTTTTGCTGTCCTGGGCGATTTTTATAGTTTGGCATAGACGCTTTAAGCTTCGCTTCTTCATGCAGCAGCTGCGCAATGGCCGGCCTTTAACGCCAGATCAGAAAGTAGTGGTGGAAACTGAGCGTTGGGTAAGGTATTTGCATCGCAAGGGAATGCTAAAAGAAGAACACGAAACTTTACGTGAAGCCGTAGATCGCTGGAGTGGAGAACGGCCGGCAGTGGCTGATCATCTATACTCACTACTAACAATGTTCGAAAAGGCGAAATATAGCCCTGAGGTTATTGAAGACAAAGACTGGCAGAGCGTGTATACTGAAGCTTTGTGGGTGCGGAGAAAAATGAGATCCAAGAAATAACACTTTGCGTGAAAGTATAGCTACAGATTTATTTGCGATGCGCAAGGAGTATGTTATAGTTTTTTGTATGAAATCGAGGTGAACGTATTGTTTGAAATGTTAGTTCCCAAACTCCGGGTGAATACGGTATTCGATATTGCTCTGGACGAGCTGTATAGACAGGGATATCGCGGAATCATCACGGATCTGGATAACACACTGGTCGGTGCCAAAGCGCCTGTGGCTACTCCGGAGCTGTTGTTATGGTTCGAAAAGGTGAAGGAACTGGGCTTTAAGCTCATCATCGTATCTAACAATAACATGGAACGGGTGTCCCGCTTTGCAACACCGCTTAATATTGAATTTGTGCACCAGGCTCGTAAACCGAGTAATGCTCCTTTTCTCAAAGCGATGAAGCAGATGGAGCTGCCCCCTGAACAAACGATTGTGGTGGGAGACCAAATGCTTACTGATGTATACGGCGGCAATCGCCTTGGCCTGTATACTGTTTTGGTACTGCCAATCTCCGTCAAGGACGAGGGGTTCGGCACAAGGTTTAATCGCCGGGTAGAGCGGGTTGCTCTGACACGGCTTCGCAAAAAAGGATTGTGGCACGAGGAGGATAAATAGTAATGAACGAACAAAGCGAAACACAGCGTCCTGAGAAGTGCAGCGGTTGCGGCATCAAGCTTCAGACGGAGCATAAGGATCAACCAGGATACCTTCCGGAGGTTGCACTTGAACGGGACCCGGTGATTTGCCAACGCTGTTTCCGGATTAAAAATTATAATGAGGCTTCATCTGTTTCGGTGAATCAGGATGAATTTCTTCGCCTGCTGAGTGGAGTAGGAGAGAAGAATGCGCTTGTTATTCATATTGTCGATATCTTCGATTTCGAAGGCAGTCTGATTTCCGGCCTGCAGCGGTTTGTTGGTAATAACCCTGTTATTCTTGCAGTGAATAAATGTGACTTGCTGCCGAAGGTTACAAACTGGAACAAGTTGCGTAACTGGATGCAGCAGCGCTGTAAAGAGGAAGGCTTGCGGACGGCTGAAATCGTACTTTGCAGTGCGAAACGCAATCAAGGTTTTGACCGTTTGCTGGAAGCCGTAACGGAGTTGCGCGGTCAACGCGACGTATATGTAGTAGGTGCTACCAATGTGGGCAAATCCACACTTATTAATCGTCTGATTTCGGACTATAGCGATTTAGAGCAGGAGTTAACGACTTCACGTTACCCTGGCACAACACTCGATACGGTCAAAATTCCACTGGATGACGGCCACTACATTATAGATACTCCAGGGATTGTGTATCCTTGGCGTTATAGTGAATTAGTTGAGCGTCAGGATCTGGATGCAGTTATGCCTGCCAATCCTTTGAAGCCGACAGTCTATCAGTTGAACGAAGGACAGACTCTTTTCTTCGGTGGATTGGGACGTTTTGATTTCGTACAAGGCCCGCATCAATCCTTCACTTGCTTTATTAGTGGTACTTTAAAAATCCATCGCACGAAGCTGGAACGCGCAGATTCCCTCTATCAGGATCATCGCGGTGAAATGCTGTCTCCACCGGGAAGTGACCGGATGGACAAGCTGCCACCTTGGCAGCGGCATGAGTTCCGGATTAACCGGGGCAGCAGAGCCGATCTGTATATTTCGGGTCTGGGCTGGATTAAGGTTAATGGAACTGAAGGTGCAGTTGTGGCCATTCATGTTCCGCGTGGTGTGAAGGTGCTTACCCGCCCTTCGATGATTTAACGAGGGAGGATAATCTATTGTCTACAACTGCAGTCGAAGGCTACAATAGCGGTAATATTCTACTCGGTGTAATGGGAGATCCTATTATACAATCCAAATCTCCAATTATGCATGAAGCAGCGCTGCAAGCGCTGGGAATTCCGGGTGCTTATGTACCGCTTCACATCCGCCCGGAGAAGCTGGGCGATGCGGTGCAAGCGATCCGTACGCTTGGTTTCCGTGGAGTGAATGTGACGATTCCGCATAAGGTTGCGGTGATGCAATATTTGGATGTATTAGATGAGAGTGCAGTAGCCGTTGGTGCAGTCAATACGATTGTTAATGATAACGGAGTGCTCACCGGATATAATACGGATGGGATCGGTTATGTGCGTTCGCTCAAAGCGGAAGCTATTTCTGATTTGTCTGGTGTGAAGATTATGGTTATCGGGGCCGGTGGAGCAGCAAGAGGAATTGTTTCCGCACTACTTCAGGAGAAGCCTTCTTCAATCATTATTGCTAATCGCAGTGTTGATAAGGCAGAGGACTTGGCGTCACAGTGCCGGAGCAAAGGGAATGTCATCGGGATTAGCATGAACGAAGTAGCAGAAATGTTAAGTGGTGTAGACGTGCTGATCAATACTACCTCCGTAGGTATGTATCCTCATATGGATGAGACACCGATAGATCCTGGACTGCTTCGTGAAGGAATGGTCGTAAGCGATCTGATTTATAATCCGCTGCGTACGCGGCTATTGTTGGAAGGACTCGAACGGGGCTGTACGATTCATGGAGGCCTTGGTATGTTTGTCTATCAGGGAGCTTATGCACTGGAGTATTGGACAGGGCAGCCTGCACCTACGGAAATCATGCGGCAGACCATTCTCGATTGCTTGGGTGGAAATGAGTAAGAAATGGATTCATCAAGTTAGGGTAATAATAGGTAATAATATATGTTAATTAAGGAGTTATTCATTTATGTTAACTGGTAAACAAACACGGTATCTTCGTTCATTGGCGCACCATCTCGATCCTATTTTTCAAGTGGGCAAAGGTGGAGTAAATGATCACCTCGTACGCCATATTGAAGAAGCTATTGAGAAGCGCGAGCTTATGAAGATTAGTATACTGAGCAATAATATTGAGAATCCCAAGGAAATTGGCGCTGCTCTGGCTGAACAATCGGGTTCTGAGCTTGTGCAAGTGATCGGTAAGACTGTCGTTCTATACAAAGAATCACGTGATAACAAAACCATTGAGCTGCCGCGTTAATAGCTGTAAGTATACCTTACCGAGGAGGTCGTCCTCTTGAAAGTTGGAATTATGGGAGGTACCTTTGATCCTCTTCATATCGGTCATATGATGGCAGCGGAAGCCGCAAGAGATACTTATGGTCTGCAAGAGGTATGGTTTATGCCTTCACATATCCCGCCTCATAAACATGAGGCGGGTGTATCTGGAGAAGACCGACTAGCCATGGTGCAGGAAGCGGTGAAGAATCACGAAGCTTTTTGCACATTAGATTGGGAAGTTGTCAGAGGTGGCGTCTCCTATACCTATGAGACCATAAGACGTCTGCAAGAGGAGTATCCGCATTTCGATCTTTATTTCATCATTGGAGCGGATATGGTTCAGTATTTGCCGAAATGGAACGAGATTGAAGAACTGGTGCAGCGGCTTACATTTATTGGTGTGGGTCGTCCGGGAACACCTCTTGATCTAGATGCATTGCCAGACTTTATAGCAAAAAAGGTATTGCTTGCAGATATGCCACTGGTTGATATTTCGTCAACGATGTTAAGAGAACGGGCGGCAGCAGGTAAATCTATTCGTTATATGGTTCCAGAGGCAGTGTTCAATTATGTTCAAAGGAGTGGATTGTATGGCATACAGCCGCGAAGCACTGATTGAAGCGGTCTCCGCACAGATGCCTGATAAGCGCTGGAAGCATACACTCGGCGTGATGGAGACATCTATTCAACTGGCGAAGCAATATGGTGCTGACCCTGAGCGTGCAGAGACAGCAGCAATTCTGCATGATGTGGCTAAGTATTGGCCGGTTGAGCGTATGAAGGAGATCATTGAACAAAATCAATTAAATTTGGATCTTCTGGTGTATGACAAGCAGATGTGGCATTCGGAAGTAGGCGCCTTTGTAGCTGAGAAAGACTATGGGATTACGGATCCTGATATTATCAATGCGATTCGTTTCCATACCTCAGGCCGTGAAGACATGAGTTTACTTGAAAAGATCGTCTGCCTAGCTGACTACATCGAGCCTGGGCGTGATTTTCCCGGGGTTGATAAGATACGCGAGAAGGCACAAGTAAGTTTGGAAGAAGGATTAGTCGCTGGGTTCGATTCTACGATTAGTTTGTTACTGGAGAAACGCCGGGTGATTTTCCCCTTAACGGTACTGGCGCGTAATGATTTAGTTAGAATATTGGAGGATAAAATATGAGTGTACAACCAAGCAAGCTGTTAGAACTGGCCCTTAAGGCTGTTGAAGATAAAAAAGCAATGAACGTCGTGGCACTAGATCTACGTAATGTTTCACCAATCAGTGATTACTTTATCGTATGTCACGGTAACTCGGATATTCAGGTACAGGCGATCGCTACCGAAGTCCGTAAAGTGGTTCATGAAGCAGGCGGAGTGATCAAAGGGATTGAAGGCATGGATTCAGCACGCTGGGTGCTGATGGATCTTGGCGATGTTATCGTTCATATATTCCACCGCGATGAGCGTGAATATTACAATATCGAGCGTCTGTGGTCCGATGCCAAGGTTGTGGAGACTGTATGAGCCTGATTGCAGGAACTACGGTTACACTTCATGTAGAGCGGGAAGTTTCCCCATACGGATTTTTTCTGAATGCTGGAGACCAGGATGTTATGCTGCATTATACGGAGCTGACAGAGAAGGTAAAAGCCGGCGATAAAGTTGAAGTTTTCATTTTCTTTGATACCGAGGACCGTCTTGCGGCAACGATGAAAAAACCATTTCTGACGCTGGGCGAGATGGCGTTATTGGAAGTGGCTGATATTCATCCGCGTCTGGGCTGCTTTTTGGAGATGGGTCTTGGACGTCAGCTGCTGCTGCCTATCCGTGAGCTTCCAGAGCTTCCAGAGCTGCGTCCGCAGGTTGGGGACTATGTGTTTGCGATCATGGAGCATGATAAACAGGGGCGTCTGCGTGCCAAGCTGGCCGGAGAACAGGAGCTTGCTCCTCTAGCTCTGCCTGCACCTGAATCTTGGATGGGGCAGACTGTAACAGCCCGAGTGTATAAGCCGCTGCAAATGGGTACTTTTGTACTTGTGGATGCGGGTGTGCTAGGCTTTGGGATTATCGGTATGGTCCATTCCTCGGAGCGGAGCCGTCTGCTGCGTCTTGGTGAGCAGTTTGAAGCACGTGTCTCTCATATCCGTGAAGATGGACGTGTTAACCTTTCTATGGGTCTTCGTAAAGAAGTGGGGATGGATGTAGATTCCGCCGCACTTTTGGAGTTCTTAAATGCTCGTCCAGGTGGAGCGATGCCTTATTCGGATGCTAC
Organism: Paenibacillus sp. FSL P2-0121; assembly: GCF_037975345.1. Taxonomy (NCBI): domain Bacteria; kingdom Bacillati; phylum Bacillota; class Bacilli; order Caryophanales; family Paenibacillaceae; genus Paenibacillus; species Paenibacillus sp. FSL P2-0121. The sequence continues at coordinate 1,828,297 of NZ_CP150245.1, forward strand.
GCCGCCAGATATTATCAAACAACGATTCGGAATCAGTAAATCCGCGTTTAAGCGTGCACTTGGGAAGCTGATGAAGGAAGGCCATATTACTCAAAAAGAGAATTGGACGTATCTTGTTGCTAAGGAGAATGAAGAAGGAACAACCGAAGGACAAGAAGAAACGACGGATTAAGTTCACGATTCAATAGACGGAATTTATAAAATGTTGTTATAGAAAGCGGTGTAATTGTGTCTTCCTATGGGAAATTTGCTTATGTATACGATGAGCTTATGGCAGATATGCCGTATCCAGATTGGATATCCTTTGCTGAAGCCGCATGGAGTAAATACGGCAAGCCGTTAACTGTAGCCGAGCTTGGCTGCGGAACTGGAAGTATTACAATTCCTTTGGCGGGTTCAGGATATCATATGACCGGAATCGATTTATCTTCTGATATGCTCTCAGTGGCACAGCGCAAAATGGAGGAGCATCCCCAGGGACGGCGTTTTTTGCGCGAAGGCAGTGTTCGTTGGATTAGACAAAACATGAAGGAATGGGAGCTTCCGGAGCTGGTGGATTCTGTAATTTCCTTTTGTGATTGTCTGAATTATGTGTTGGAAGAGGATGACATCAGCGCTGTTTTTGCCAGTACCTATGCAGGGTTAAAGCAAGGCGGAACCTTCCTGTTCGATGTGCATCATCCAAACACACTAATTCGTTATGAAGAAGAACAGCCCTTTATTCTGGACGAGCCATCTGTTTCTTATATTTGGACTTGTGAGATGGATGTTCCACGCCGCGAAATTGAACATCATCTGTCCATTTTTGCCCGTGAAGACGGACATAGCGAACGCTATCGCCGATTCGAAGAGACCCATATTCAGCGCGCCTACGATCCTAACTGGATGAAGGAAGAGCTGCTTAAGGCTGGGTTTAGTGATGTGAAGATCTACGCCGATTTCGAGTGGGTAGAGGCAGAAGATGATGCTGAACGATTATTTTATGTAGCTATAAAATAATTATTCAAAATGTTAAGAGGGGCTGTCCCATAAGCTATGAAAATAGCTGCTGGGACAGCCCCTTTTTTTGACTTTAGCTTATTGCTGGCGGAAGCGAGTGGAATGCTGCTGTTAGAAGCACATAGGTTGACGCTGCCGGAAACAAGTAGGTTCTCGCTATTGAATGCTCATGCATTGCCGCTTTGCGGAAGCGTGTGGGTTCTCGCTCTCGAATGCTCATATATTGCCGCTTTGCGGAAGCGTGTAGGTTCCCGCTCTCGAATGCTCATATATGCCCATTGCGGAAGCGTGTGGGTTGCCGCTCTCGAATGCTCATGCATTACCGATTGCGGAAGCGTGTGGATTCCCGCTATCGAATGCTCATGCATTACCCTTTACGGAAGCGTGTGGGTTTTCACTACCCAACACGCATGCATGCACAACTACCATCAGATATACGTATTAGTAGTAGCGATCGGACCCAGCGGACCTTATACGCAGCATTTTCCAATATTTTGGGTGCTATCGGACTCCATTGCAGCTATTGGCTTGAAAAACGTCCAATATTGGTCTTTTTCCAATGGATAGCGTCACTGGAGTCCGAAAACATGCTCCAAGAGCTAAAAATATGCAAATAACGTCATCTGGGTCCGTAAGCCACGTAAGTCACGTAAGCCGCGTAAGCCACGTAAGTCACGTAAGCCACGTAAGCCGCGTAAGCCAGTAAGCCACGTAGCCACGTAAGCCGCGTAAGTCACGTAAGTCACGTAAGCCGCGTAAGACACGTAAGCCACGTAAGCCACGTAAGCCACGTGAGATGATGGAGACAAGGTTGGAGCAACCAGCCAGAGACCCAATCATAAACAGCGCTTCTCCGATATCAGGAGAAGCGCTGTTTTTTTATGACATCATCTGTTGGAGCAGCTTGTAATTGCGCCAACATAAGAAATACAAAATAAACCGGGCAGTGTTCATACCACCCGGCATCTTCCAATCCTTACCGATGCTCAAACAGATCAATGGCACCCAATACGACATGAGCCAGACCAAATCCAAGTACGCCTGTTGCTGCCATCTTATACTTGCTTCCAAGAAAAGCGGCGCTAGAAGCGGTTACGACGGTTCCAAGAACAGCGGGAATTAGACCTTCACGCATTCGAAACACTCCTTCTCGGTGGTTTGGGAGACAAAGTTATTATGGTTCAATATCGAAAAAATATACGAAGCACAAAAAGACCCTAAATCAGCGTTAGCTGAATCTAGGGTCTTTTTATTTAAGCGGGGTTACTCTGCTATTATAACAGCGTTACGAGGGAGGCCCTCTCCAACTTCATGTACATCATACAACACACGTGCCAGTAGGTCCTGGCTATAATTGCCGAAATGTTTTCCGTAAATCGTGAGTCCACGTTTGTTTGTAGGCTTGTCGGTTACTGCGATACGGAAAGTGAGTTCACTTTTGTAATCCAATTGGATATCATCAAGGGTCACGTCAGAAATCCGACAGCCATCAATAAAGCTGCCTTCATTATTGATACGGATCAGCTTCAGCATACCGTATTGGTTTAGGTGCGGAGGCCACCAATCGGGGTTAAATGTTCCCCGGGTATCTCCGAAATCGCCAGGGCTAGTCCAGAATCCGATTTCAATTCCATTTAAATAGAAATAAAGGTCGGACGGATAGTTATCGTTAGACCCAGGAGCTTCAGAGCCGATCTCCATCGAGAACTGAATTTCGCGGAACGTTTGGTTGGCTTTAAGGTAGTTCGGAATTCTATATTCGAGGAACCCTTCAGCCATCCAAATAATTTCGGATTCAATTCGCTGCGGATCTGCAAAATAACGCGGCTCGTCGAAATCCCCGATGATGCTGTCTTTGGTAGCCAGTCCACAAGTTGGAACAGCCTGATAGTTGCTGTAATGACCTACTTGAATTTCTACTTCGTAAAGATTATCAACATCCTTGCTGCGAAGGTCAACAATAAGCTTGTCCTTATTTAAATAGCAGACCTTTTGAATACCGTGTTTACCCACTGATGTGTTTATCTCAATGAGACCGCTTTCTTCTAACTTTTTAATATGCATGGTGATGGCGCCGTTGCTGAGGTTCAGTTTTTTGGCAATTTCATTAAGGTTCAAGGCTTGATTGGTGGCAAGGAGCTCTAAAATGAGGATTCTGATTTCTGAGCTTAGTGCCTTAAAAATTTCTAATCCACTCATTAAATCTTTAATATAGATCATTTTATCAATACCTTCTTCCGATTACGTCATAAATTATACTATTTTATAAAATTATAAACTAATAAGGCATATAAATAAAGTATACTTCCTTATTTTGTAGAATGTACGAATATAAGAGGGATTTTTGGCATGATTTTTATTTGATTTAGTAAAATTTAAACATATAAAGAATTAATCTAAAGAAAAAGGCTGTTATTTCGCCATAATTCATTTATTTCGAGTTTAATTTTATATAAATATAAAAAGGTTTATAGAAATATATTTACAAGGCTTTTTATATATGTTATTTTATATTGTAAGCGAATACATATTTTTTCATTTTAAATTTAATATTTATTGCTGTTCAATCTGTTGCTATTTCTGAGGTGATAATTTAATGGTAAAAAAAACATCAGATCTTGTCTTTCCAAGTTCCCCGGGGAACATGCCAATGTATGATCTATCAGTGATTGATATCGAGTCTTTATGGACGATTCACAACACACATGATCCAGGCATTATTAAAACAGATGAGGGTTACTATGTTTTTTCTACCGACATAAGAGTCGGAGGAGAATTACGTCCAGGCGTAATGGTTCGGAAATCACAGGATCTTATCCATTGGGAATGGGTTCATTATGCGCTGCCGGGAATTCCCCAAGTTGCGAAGGAATGGGCAGGGGCTACTAATTTATGGGCACCCGATGTGGTGAAATACGGTGAACAGTATCGAATGTATTACTCGGCCTCATCTTTCGGAAGTAGACAATCACTAATCGGACTTCAAACTTCAGCTTCTATTGAGGGACCTTGGACCGATGAAGGTGTAGTGATTCAGACGCGTGCTGAAGATTCACTGAATGCGATTGATGCCAATGTGCTTACGGATGCAGATGGGCGAATGTGGATGGTGTATGGTTCTTTTTTTGGTGGAATTCATATCATTGAGCTGAATGCGGAAACAGGCAAACCGAAGCAAGAAGGTTTTGGTACGCTGATCGCTAAACGGGATAATACCATTAAAGATGGAGCAGTTGAAGGACCGTACATAGTGTATAACGAGCAATTCAAAAAATACTATTTGTTCGTCTCCTATGACTCCCTGTTTGAGGATTATAACGTTCGTGTCGCTCGTGCAGATACTATTACCGGCCCATATGTGGATTATAACGGACGAGATATGACTGATAGTGCGCATCAACCCCGATATGAGGTCGGCAATAAAATACTGGGTGGCTATCGCTTTGGACAAGATCCAGGTTGGATAGCTCCCGGCCATAACTCAGTTCTTCATGAGGATGGCAGCTATTATATAGTTCATCATGCACGTGGTGAAATCGATAAACATTGGTCCTATTTACAGGTTCGTCGAATTCTGTGGACAGAGGATGGTTGGCCTGTTGTATCTCCAGAACGGTATGCGGGTGAAGTGGAACAGGATATTCCAGAACAGCTAATCGCAGGACAGTGGGAATGGATTGTAATGGACCCCCCAGCGGATGGCCAGATTCAGTCTGCCGTCATAAGTCTATCCTCTGACTTTAAGCTGGAAGGTGCGAATGGAAAGGGAAGCTGGTCTTTTGATGGATGCAGAGTCCTGACCTTGGTCTGGAATGATGTTGTCGAGGGTGAAGGCCGGATAGAGAAGGTGCAATTGCTTCCGTCATGGGATTGGGAGAAAGAAACTCAGACCCTTGTATTTACTGGATTAAATGAAAATGGAATTTCCATCTGGGGTAAGCAAAAGAATGGAGAAGAGAATAGATGACTACGATCAAGCTACATGCAGGTAAAGGAATTAATAAGATCAGCAAATATCTATATGGTCATTTTGCCGAGCATTTGGGCAGATGTATCTATGACGGGATCTATGTGGGGGAAGATTCACCGATTCCGAACACCAAGGGCTTCCGCAATGACATCCTAGCAGCACTCAAAAAAGTTAATATTCCTGTCCTTCGTTGGCCGGGGGGCTGTTTTGCCGATGAGTATCATTGGAAGGATGGCGTCGGTCCAAAAGAAACCCGTAAGCGGATGGTGAATACGCACTGGGGCGGTGTCGTCGAGAATAATCATTTTGGGACGCATGAATTTTTTGAATTATGTGAGTTGCTGGATTGTGAACCGTATATCTGCGGGAATGTTGGCAGTGGCACTGTTCAGGAGATGTCGGAGTGGGTTGAATATATGACCTTTGAAGGCGAATCACCGATGGCGGACTGGCGTCGTGAAAATGGGCGTGAAGAGCCGTGGAAGTTGAAGTATTTTGGTGTAGGTAATGAGAACTGGGGCTGCGGCGGCAATATGCGTCCAGAATATTATGCAGATTTGTACAGACGTTACCAGACATATGTGCGCAATTATGGTGCAAATCAGATCTATAGAATCGCTGGTGGCGCCAACGTTGATGATTATAATTGGACGGAAGTGCTAATGCGCGAAGCTGGACGGTTTATGGATGGTCTCAGTCTTCATTCGTATACGATTCCTGGAAGCTGGGAAGAGAAACGTTACGCTTTAGGTTTTGACGAAGCCGAATGGTTTGAGACTATGCAAAAAACCTTGCATATGGATGAATTGATTACTAAACATTCAGCGGTTATGGATAAATATGACCCGGATAAGCGGGTTGGAATGATTATAGATGAGTGGGGAACTTGGTTCTTCAGTGAACCTGGTACGAATCCAGGGTTCCTGTATCAGCAGAATACACTCAGAGATGCATTGGTAGCAGGGGTAACGCTGAATATTTTCCAAAAGCATAGCAGTCGTGTGCAAATGGCGAATTTGGCTCAAGTGGTCAATGTACTGCAAGCCCTTATCCTGACGGAGGGCGACAAGATGATTCTAACGCCTACCTATCATGTATTTGAAATGTACAAAGAGCATCAGGATAATGAACTGCTTGAAGTTACTATTGAGAGCCCTGATTATACGTTTGGGGAGCTTACAATTCCACAGATTAGCGTTTCTGCATCTCGTGATACGAATGGCAAAGTATATGTTTCACTCTGTAACCTGAGCCATAATGACAGCGCATCGCTAAGTATTGGTATTGAAGAGGTTAGCTTTAGCAAAGTGACAGGTCAGATTTTAACGCATTCCGTGCTGGGAGCGCACAATACGTTTGAGGCACCGGATACAGTTACTCCAGTAGCTTTTGAGGGTGCGTCTTTATTAGGTGAAAAGCTGAGCTGCGAGCTTCCACCTGCTTCCGTGGTAGTCTTGACTCTGGAATAACATCATGTCAGATAACCAAGAAAAAAACCGTCGCTGCAAAAGCTGTGATGAGAACATGAGAATAAGCCCAGAAAAACTGGAGCGTTTAATAGAGATAGCCACTAGAGAAAGACCTTTAGCGCCGGAGGAGCAATATTTGCAGCGTATTGAACATTGCCGAGATTGCTCTGGCCTGCAATTTGGTAGCACTTGCCGTTATTGCGGCTGTCTCGTAGAGGTAAGAACAAGATTGCAGGACTCTACTTGCCCCTATCCCTCGGCACCTCGCTGGGAGTGAATACTAAGTTTTTGAAAAGGACGTGAAAATCATCACACAAAATTTGTTAGCTGCTACGCCCCCGATGGGCTGGAATAGTTGGGATTGTTACGGAGCCAGTGTAAATGAAGAAGAAGTAAGAGGCAACGCAGAATATATGGCTACCCATTTGAAGGACTTTGGTTGGGAATATGTAGTTGTGGATATTCAGTGGTATGAGCCTGGAGCAAATTCTTCGCAGTACCGCAACTTTGTACCGCTGGTTATGGATGAGTACTCCAGACTTCAACCTGCTGAGAACCGGTTTCCTTCCGCAGCGGGAGGCAAAGGGTTTGCGCCACTCGCTGAATATGTACATGGATTGGGTTTGAAATTCGGCATACACATTATGCGCGGAATCCCGCGTCAGGCTGCTCATGCAGCCAGTGCCATTCTAGGATCTGAGCAAACCGCACGCGATGTGGCTCATCCAAATTCTATTTGTCCATGGAATACGGACATGTATGGAGTAGATGCTTCAAAAGAAGGCAGTCAGGCGTATTATGACTCGCTGTTCCAGTTGTATGCCAGTTGGGGTGTGGATTATGTGAAAGTGGATGATATTGCCGCTTCTCGCATTTATGGATATCACAAAGAAGAAGTTGCTATGATCCGTAAGGCTATTGACCGCAGCGGTCGCGAGATGGTACTCAGTCTTTCGCCTGGACCTGCTCCAGTGGAAGAGGCTGAACACTTAGCCGGACACGCTAACCTTTGGAGAATGACCGATGATTACTGGGATCATTGGCATTTGCTGCGCGGGATGTTTGAGCGCTGTGAGAAATGGGCTCCTTATGTGCAGCCGGGCCATTGGCCGGATTGTGACATGCTGCCGTTAGGTCATCTGGGCATTCGTTCTGTAGATGGCGGGGGAGACCGGTTCACGCGGTTTACTCATGACGAGCAGGTCACCATGATGACACTATGGAGTATTTTCCGCTCCCCGTTAATGTTTGGAGGAGAACTTCGGGACAATGACGATTGGACATTATCTTTATTGACCAATAAGGAAGTGCTTCATCTGCATCGTTATGGTAAAGGCGGCAGTCAGGTAGCGCTAAATGAGGCGCATGCGATCTGGACATCTGAGGATGAACAAGGTAACCACTATGTAGCTTTGTTTAATCTTAGCGATGAAGCTTTAACGCTTCAGGTGTCGTTCGAGCAACTTAAGGTTTCAATTCCTAACACTATACGTGATCTATGGCAGAGCCGCGATTTGGAAGTGGTTAACGAAGGTATTTCTCAAACTCTTCCACAGCATGGTTCTGTATTGTTAAAGTTTAAATAGAGGAGAGAGATTATGAATACGAGTGTAGAATATAAAAATCCATTGGTGGAGCAACGTGCTGATCCATGGGTATATAAACATACAGATGGTTATTACTACTTTATTGCTTCTGTTCCAGAATACGACCGGATCGAAGTACGGAGAGCAACAACAATCGAGGGATTGGCTGCTGCAGAACCGGTTGTAGCTTGGCGTAAATATGAGACGGGTCCGCTTAGTGCAAACATTTGGGCACCAGAGCTCCATTATATTGACGGGAAATGGTACATTTATTTCGCAGCGGCGCGTACTACGGAGACGAAGGATGGATTATTCGATCACCGTATGTTTGCTCTTGAGAATGAATCTGCCAATCCTTTAGAAGGAACATGGGTAGAAAAAGGCCAGGTAAAAACCGCTTGGGAATCCTTTGCATTGGATGCAACCACCTTTCAACACAAAGGAAAATTGTATTATGTATGGGCACAGAAGGACCTGAATATTGAGGGGAATTCTAATCTGTATATTTCGGAAATGAGTAATCCATGGACGCTAACCGGTCCTCAGACCATGATTGCTACTCCTGAATATGACTGGGAGATTATTGGGTACAAGGTAAACGAAGGAGCTGCAGTGCTTAAACGTAACGGCCGTATCTTTATCAGCTTCTCGGCTAGCGCTACGGACTTCAATTACTGCATGGGACTTTTGGTTGCAGATGAGGACAGCGACCTGCTGGATGCCACTTCATGGACCAAACTGCCGGAACCGGTATTCCAGACCAATGAAGAGAATGGACAATATGGACCGGGTCATAACAGCTTTACTGTAAATGAAAATGGGGAAGATGTACTCATCTACCACTGCCGCAATTATAAAGAAATTACCGGCGATCCGCTGTACGACCCGAACCGTCATACTCGTGCTCAAATCTTCCATTGGAATGAAGATGGTACGCCGAATTTTGGGGTTCCCGTTAAGGATGCAGCTAAACAATAATTCGTTAAGGAAATAAAAAAAGAGGGTTACTTATAAGCCATGTGTGATATGCTCCCCATATAGTAGACAGGTGAAATAATAAAAACCTGTCGCTGTATGGGGAGCATTTTTATGGAACAAAAGAAGTTTACAGCACTGGAAAAGTTAACGATTCTCCAAGAAATTGAACGGGGCGACATTGGTTTGAAAACTGCGACCCGGAAGTATGGAATATCCAAAAACTCATTAGTGAAGTGGCGGCAACGTTATCAATTGTATGGATACGAAGGGCTGGAAGTCCGAAGCTACAATCGTACATATTCTGCAGAACTTAAACTCCATGCCGTTAAGGACTATCTCGAGGGAGGATTGTCGCAAAACCAAATCATCTGCAAGTATAAGATTGCAAGTTCAACCCAACTCGCCAACTGGATTAGGAAGTATAATGGTCATAGCAACAGCTTAACAGCTCATTCAGGAGGAACTAAAGCTATGACCAAAGGACGCGTAACCACTTGGAAGGAACGGATAAATATCGTGCTGTACTGCCTTTCGAACAGAGAAGACTATGCGAAGACGGCAAGCCATTTTCACGTGTCTTACCAACAAGTATATAGCTGGGTAAAGAAGTACGAAGCTGGTGGTGAAGAGGCGTTACGAGACGGTAGAGGACGCACTAAAGCGCCTGAAGAACTTACGGAAGCAGATCGCCACAAACTCGCGATGCAAAAGCTGGAATACGAGAATGCACGCCTGCGTGCGGAGAATGCTTTTCTAAAAAAGTTAGAGGAACTCGAAAGGAGGAGGCGTTAAGGACCATTCGCCAGGTGAACATCTACCTGGCCATTCAGGCCGTACAGCAGGAACAGTCTTGCTCCATTCGGCTTTTGTGTGACATCGCAGGGATTTCACGGTCAAGTTATTACAAATGGTTGAATCGCAAACCCAGTTCTCGAGAGGCTGACAACGAGAAACTGACAGAGGCTATGCTCCTCTTGTATGAGAAGGTGGAACGAACCTTTGGGTATCGCCAATTGACCCTGCATTTGCGCAGACAAATGGATAAATCTATTAACGCAAAGCGAGTGTACCGGCTGATGAGATGCCAAGGCATCCAATCAGTCATCCGCAGAAAGAGAAAGAAGTATGTAGGCTCCACGCCTCAGCAGGTTGCAGAGAATGTGCTGAACCGTAATTTTGAGGCTGAAGCTCCAAACCAAAAATGGGTAACGGATGTAACGGAATTCAAATACGGCAACGGCAAGAAGGCGTATTTAAGTGCAATAAAAGATCTGTATGACAAGTCGATTGTTGCTTACGTTCTGGGTCATTCCAATAATAATTCGCTAGTTTTTAACACACTGGAATTAGCTTTGAAGGCAGCACCGGAGAGCCGAACCTTACTCCATAGCGACCGTGGTTTTCAGTATACCTCTCTGCATTTTAAAAAGATGCTGGACGATGCAGAACTGAAGCAAAGCATGTCCCGAGTAGGCTGCTGCATTGACAATTCGCCGATGGAATCCTTCTGGGGAACATTGAAATGTGAGAAGTACTACTTACATACCTACCAGACCTTTGAAGAACTCCAAACAGATATTGATACCTACATTCACTTTTACAATAACGAACGGTTACAGGCAAAACTAAACGGCCTCAGTCCCATTGAATTTAGGACTAAGGCCGCTTAAACTACTTTTATTTTTTGTGCTGTCTACTTGACGGGGTGCAGTTCATGTGCATGGCTGCTGAGTAACCCTCTTTCTTATGTTGCACCTTAAGGTATATATTGTTGAACGATAGAAGTAATTACGCCGTCCTGAATGGTGATGTGATACGGAAACTGGCTCAAGTCGATGACATCCGTTTTATTAAATTGATCCATAAATTGCTGTAAGGTGATGGACTCATTCCAGTTGATATCCAAGTCATCCATATTGCCAGTGTGATCAAAAATTTGCATCGTCACTGTGGCGTTATCCGCAATCGGATAAGTTGTCAGAGTATCAACATCATTTACAATATAATAACTGTCTGGAGCTCCGCCTATTTCTGCTGCAGCTTCTGGATCTCTTTCAGCAAAGATTCGATCGGCATCAGCACCCTGATACCAGTTTATTTCATCGGTCGTACCGGAGAGCTTGCCATGGTCGGATTCAATAGTATGAAAGTAAACTGTTTGATGCTGGGTCTTGTCACTATCTTGCGCATCTACCCGTGTTCCAACGGTACTTGCAGAAGTAATGAGGGAAAGAAACAACAGAACAACAACCGGTAACACATACGCTGACTTTTTCTTAAACATTATTAATCTCCCCCTTGAGATATGTAAGACGTTGTATAAAACTTATTACCCGCTCTGTTTTTTCTTAAACGGGTTTTATATTACTCTTTACGTGAGAAGAGCAGTTTTTGTTGCATTTTTTTAAAAGTTTTTTTAAAAAGCAATGAGAAGTCATGAGTTCCCTAAAATGAATAGTAAAAGCTTGTCTCCTCGGGCATATTAAAATATCAAAACATGCAGATTAGGGGGAGCAGCGAATGGGCGGAATACTACGGATTTATAGGAGCGATTGGCGTAACTTATTCAGAGTTCCTGTGGCCGTATTGCTGGTTGCCGCTTTGGTGGTATTGCCCTCCGTGTATGATTGGGTGAACGTTGCGTCAGTATGGGATCCTTATAGCAATACTTCTGGCATTAAAATTGCTGTTACCAGCTTAGATGAAGGTACTAAGGTGCAGGAGAAGGATTTTAATATCGGCAATGAGGTCATGGAAAGTCTTCGGAGCAATAAAAACTTGGGCTGGACCTTTGTAGATGCAGAGACTGCACATAATGGTGTCAAACGCGGAGACTACTATGCCAGTATTGTTATCCCTGCTAATTTCTCCAAACGAATGACTGGAATTCTTGAAGGAACGATTGTGAAACCAGAGATCGAATATACCGTCAATGAGAAAATAAATGCGATTGCTCCTAAAATCACGGATAAGGGCGCCACTTCAATCACCACACAGATCAGTGAGAATTTCACGGAAACGATTAGTGAGACGGTATTTACTGTTTTAAGTCAAATCGATAAGGAATTTCAATCTGAATTGCCCATTATACGCAAGGTAGAAAAAGGATTGTTTAAATTAGAGGCGAGCCTGCCAGAAATTGAAACCGCAGGTAAACGAGTATTAAAAATTCAGGAAAATTGGCCGCAGATTCATGCCTCAGCAGAGCGTATTTCCACATTGGAGAATAAGCTGCCAGAGGTGGAAAAAGCGGGTGAGGCTTTAGAGAAAATTGCTGAGCATTGGCCGCAAATCGCGAGTACCTTAGATCATTTAGGGGGGCTACAGGACAAGCTGCCCAAGATTGAAGAAGCGGCACAGCTAATCGTTCAACTTGATAACCATTATGGTGAAGTTGAACAGATCATGGCTCAGGCCTCGCAAGGTCTTACGGAAGCGCATAAAATCGTTAATGCTGCCTTAACAGCACTGCCTGAGGCAGAAAAGATTGCCACTGCCGGAAATGATTTTGTTCTGGAGCTTCAACAATTTTTGGAGAAGAGCAGTGCTGCATTTGAAGCTGTTCCAGCAGCTGTCAAACAGAATCTTAATCTCCTACAGCAAACGGAGAGCTCAGTGGTCAAGCTTGCTGAACAGTTAAAGGGAGAGGATAACGAGCCACAAGCTGTACGTGAGCAGTTGGAGGTACTCTCAGCACAGTTGGCTGCAGGAAGCAGCGTGATTGAACACACACTTTCTATGTTAAATGCATTGAACACATTTTCCCCTGAAACAGTGTCTATTGCTGATCTTGCGGCATTGAAAGGTGTAGACAGTGTTTTGAACAGTCAGAAGTCCTTGGTAAATGCTATGGCGGCTGACCTTCAGAATAAGGATAACGCTGATTCCAGTGCAATTAACCAATTGTTCCTAAAGTCTGGTCTTGGGAAGCTGGCAATTGCGAAGCTTATCTCTGGGTATGATTCGTTAACTATCCCTGCCATAAAAAATACACTGGAGCAAATAACTTCGGCGGCAGATGTCACAGCCACCGCATTGCAGCAGGTGCCAGATCGTATACCCGCGCTGGGTACCCTACTGGAAGAGACGATGTCGGCGATTGAGTTCGGGCAGACAAGCTTAGCTAGTCTGCAGCAGGATTTGCCAGCTATACGCGAAGCGGTCCACACAGCAGCCAGTGGGGTTGCCGATCAGACCCAGGGCTTTGGTGCTTTCATCCGAGGTACACTTCCGCTATTGGAGAGCAGCTTACCTACTGCAGGGGAAAAGATACAGCAAGCTGCGAATTTCGTGCGTCAGGATCTGCCTACTGTAGAAGAGCGGGTTCATCAGGTCTCGGAGTTGATTCGTACAGGACTCCCCCGTGCAGACAAAGGAGTGGCGCTTGCCGCAGATTTGGTGAGAAATGATCTTCCAGTACTGGAAGACTCGATTCGAAAAGCCGCCTCCACGATCCGCCAAATTAAAGAAGAGATTGATCTGGGGGAAATTGCGCAACTGCTCGGAGGAGATATTAAGAGCAAAAGTGATTTTTTGGCCAATCCGGTAGTGTTAAAAGAGAATAAGTTATATCCCATTCCGAATTACGGCTCAGCAATGACTCCTTTTTATGTCGTACTTTCCTTATGGGTCGGAGGCACACTGCTTGTCTCTCTTCTCCGCACAGGTGTGGATACGGGGGGGCTAACGTATAAAAGATATCAACTGTATTTTGGCCGCCTGCTGACCTTCCTTACGGTGGGAATTCTTCAGGGGCTGGTGGCTGTCCTGGGCAACATTTTTATTCTGCACTGTTATGTGGTGAATAAGGTGTGGTTTGTACTTTTTGGAGTGTTAATCAGCATCGTGTTCGTAACCATTGTATTTACGCTTGTCGCTGTATTTGGCAACCTGGGAAAAGGAATAGCAATCGTGTTCATGGTGCTTCAATTCTCTAGCTCCGGCGGTACATTTCCGATTAGTACGACTGGGCGTTTTTTTCAAATATTAAATCCGTATATGCCGTTTACCTATGCAATTAGTCTGATGCGGGAGGCGGTTGGGGGAATTCTGCCGGAAGTGGCGATTCGTGATGTGATTTATTTGATTATCTTCGGTGTGCTGGCACTCTTGCTGGCATTACTCCTCAAGAAACCACTGGAGCCTTTTATCCATAAGGCTTCTGAACAAGCCGAAGAGTCTAAATTGATTTCTTAAAGAAAAAGAGGATGTGCCTAAGCCATGGTGATGGCTTTTGGCACAACCTCTTTTGTGTACTATATGGCAATTGTGCAAAAGGTTATCTGGCAGGAGCAAAATCAGCTACCGGCTTAAGAATCTCCTCGATTTGCTGTAAAGTATCTGCGGAGAGTACCGTATCTACAGCTTTAGCATTTTCTGCAACTTGCTCTGGTTTACTGGCACCAATTAATGCTGAACTTACACCAGGCTGGCGTAGAATCCATGCCAATGCCAATTGCGAAAGCTTCAGGTCTAAACTGTGAGCGAGTTCATCCAGCTGTCCAACCACAGACAACACATCATCACGGAGGTAGCTGGAGATCACACCATTAACTGAATTATCCGCTGCACGGGTTCCTGCTGGAGGTTGTTGCCCCGGTTTATATTTGCCAGTCAGAATTCCTTGCGCTAGAGGAGAGAAGACCACTTGGCCCAGCCCCTCACGCTGGGATACTTCAAGGACCTCATCTTCAATATAACGTTCGAACATATTATAGATGGGTTGATTCGAGATCAGTGGACGCAGGTTCAGTCTGCGGCTGATACCAGCTGCATTGGAGATTTGGGCTGCGCTCCATTCGCTAACAGCGGAGTAGAGAATCTTACCTTGAGCCGTCAGATCATCCAGCGCGCGTAGAGTCTCCTCTACAGGGGTCTCTGTATCAAAGCGATGACAAAAATATACATCAATATAATCGGTGCCTAAGCGGCGGAGGCTGGCTTCACATTGCTCCATAATATGCTTCCGGGACAAACCACGGTTATTAACATCGTCTCCCATGGGGAAAAAGACCTTTGTACTTAGCACATAAGATGATCTTTCATAGGAGCGTAGAGCAGCACCCATCGCTTTTTCGCCTTCACCACGGTTATATGCATTAGCCGTATCAAAGAAATTGATACCGCATTCAAAAGCTTTGCTGATACAAGCATCGGCTGCCTTTTGCTCTGCTGCTGTTCCATATGTAAGCCAACTGCCTAGTCCGATCTCACTGATTTTGAGCCCTGAATTGCCTAGTCTTCTATATTTCATTTTTCTCTTTCCTCCTTGTATTCTATATGATAACTTTACTTGTATTATAGGAGACATTCAAGTTGAATGATTAATATACTAGTAATCAAGGAGATGAAAGATTCAATGACTAATCCAGCTACTAAAAAATCAAAAGTGATCTTATTTCAGGGTGACTCCATTACGGATGGGAATCGGGGTCGTGATGAAGACCCGAATCATATTCTTGGGCATAGCTATGCGTATATCATCGGAGGCAAGCTAGGGAATGAGCGGGCAGAAGATAATCTGGTATTCTATAACCGCGGAGTGAGTGGAGATCGAATCTCCGATTTATATGCACGCTGGAATGAAGATGCAATTAGCTTGCAGCCTGACATCATTAGTATATTGATTGGGGTTAACGATATTTGGAGAATGATGAAAGGGGAACCAAGTGGAGTTACGGACCGTTTTGAACGCGCTTACCGTCATGTACTTGAAGAAACACGTGAAGTTCTGCCACATACGAAGCTGATTTTATGTGAGCCTTTTATTTTAAATACCGGAGCTCCAGCTGAACAGTGGTCAGAATGGGAAGCGAAGATTAGACATTATCAGGGAGTGGTTAAGCAGCTGTCTGAGCAATTTGATACGGTCTATGTACCTTTACAGGATGCTTTCAATGCAGCTGCGGAGAGAGCAGAAGCAGCCTACTGGCTGTGGGATGGCGTTCATCCGACGACTGCCGGGCATGATCTGATTGCTGGGGAATGGCTGAAGGTCGTCTTGGAAAGGGGGCTTTTAAACAACTAAGTTATAAAGTTATTATCTCTCTTTATCTATGCACCTGCTGATCACTCAGCGGGCGCATAGATAAGAGATACATGGTAATTATTTAAGAAATCGGTCCATTCCTCAGAAGGCTTCTGATCTGTAACGATATAATCCACTCTATCAAAGCTGAACAACTTAATGAACGCAGTCCGGTCAAATTTGGAGTGATCTACGAGCAGAACCACTTTATTTGCCTGCTGCTGCATAAGCACCTTCAGTTCGCTTTCTTCTTCATTTGAATCACTTAGCCCGCCTGTCATGGACAATGCTTTACAGCTGAATATGGCTACATCCACATTATATTTTCGAATCGTCTGTGAAGCGGTATTTCCAACAAAGGAGCTGGTCTCGGGGCCTAAAATTCCACCTGTGGAAATCAGCTTTTGACCGGAGTGTTGAAATTCGGATAATACCACCAGAGAGTTCGTAATAATTGTCAGATTATTTTTCTCCTCAATAATTCTACGCAAGGCTTCAAACACCGTTGAGCTCGTATCCGTCACCAAGCTGTCTCCATCATTGATTAATTGCAGTACATTATCGGCTATGATTCGCTTTGCTTCAATATTGACCTGATGTCTGCTGATGTAGGAAGGATCTTCATTGGTATGGGCGTTGAGAATGGCTCCACCATAATTTTTTTTGGCAAGACCTTCTTTGTCCAGTTTATCTAGATCCCGCCGAATGGTCTCTTCCGAGACGTTGAATTTTTGCGCTAGCTCTGCGACATGGACCTTCTTCTGTCTGTAAAGCTCTTTAATAATTAGATCCCGTCGTTCAAATGCTTTCATTCATTCACTCACCTTTATATATAAATCGTCTGCTTTCTAGTGTACTACATTGTTGTTTAAATCTAAAAATAATTACATATTCACATAAAACCACAATATATAATAATTATATCACATAAAACCACACTTTTGTTTAGGTAATATGTTGTTTTGTGTTGACTAAAGCGCTTGCAGATTTTATGATGAAGGAGAAATAGATCTATTAACGATGACTCTAAGATGATCTTGAGGAGGAACGGCATTGATAGAAAACTATCCGAAAATTGGTATCCGCCCAACCATTGATGGCAGAAGAAGAGGCGTTCGTGAATCACTGGAAGAGCAAACGATGGGCATGGCTCAGCGGGTGGCTAAGTTTATTGAAGCGAATTTAAGGTATCCGAATGGGAGTCCTGTAGAGTGCATCATCGCCGATTCTACGATCGGTGGAGTTAAAGAAGCTGCTGCTGCGGCTCAGAAATTCTCCGGGGCTAACGTAGGGGTGTCGATCACCGTGACGCCTTGCTGGTGTTATGGCTCAGAGACAATGGATATGGATACATCCATTCCGCATGCCGTGTGGGGATTTAACGGAACGGAACGGCCGGGTGCTGTGTATCTAGCTGCTGTTCTCTCGGCGTATGCTCAAAAGGGAATTCCTGCGTTTGGTATCTATGGTGAAGATGTTCAAGAGTCTAGCAGTGAAGAGATTCCAGCGGATGTGCAGTCTAAATTGCTGCAGTTTGCTAGAGCAGGCTTAGCAGTTGCTCAAATGAAGGGGAAATCATATTTATCTATGGGTTCTGTTTCGATGGGGATTGCGGGTTCCATTGTGAATGAACAGTTTTTCCAAGAGTATCTGGGCATGCGCAATGAATATATAGATATGTCTGAATATGTCCGGCGCTTTGAAGAAGAGATTTATGATAAAGAGGAATTTAAGCGTGCGCTAGCGTGGACTAAAGAAAACTGCCAAGTTGGCGCCGATAATAATCCGCCGCATCTGCAAATCAGTGCAGAAGAGAAAGAGAAGCAGTGGGAGACCTGTGTGAAAATGACATTGATCGCCCGCGACCTGATGATCGGCAATCCGGTTCTCGCTGAGCTTGGTTTTGAGGAGGAAGCTAACGGCCACAATGCAATTGTTGGCGGTTTCCAAGGCCAGAGACAATGGACGGACCATTTCCCTAACGGCGATTTCATGGAGACGATGTTGAATTCTTCTTTTGACTGGAACGGCAAACGTGCACCTTATCTCGTAGCGACAGAGAATGACAGCTTGAATGGGGTAACGATGCTGTTCAATTATTTGCTTACGAATACAGCACAAATCTTTGCGGATGTGCGAACCTTCTGGAGTCCCGATGCTGTGAAGCGAGTGACGGGTCATCAATTGGAGGGAGAAGCAGCTCACGGAATACTGCATCTGATCAACTCTGGTTCGGCAGCGCTTGATGGTACAGGTGAGCAAAGGATAGAGGGTAAGCCTGCAATCAAACCTTTTTGGGAGATTACAGACGAAGAGGCTGAGGCTTGTCTAAGCAATACACAATTCCGGCCAGCTTCTCAAGAATATTTCCGGGGAGGCGGCTTCTCTACCGATTATTTAACCCAAGGCGGAATGCCGGTTACTATGGCTCGTTTGAACCTGGTGAAGGGGCTTGGACCTGTTCTTCAGCTTGTTGAAGGTTACACTGTAGAGCTGCCTGAAGAGGTTCATCATACTTTGGATCAAAGAACAGATCCGACATGGCCGACGACCTGGTTCGCTCCTAAGCTAACTAACAGTGGTTCATTCCAATCGGTATATGATGTCATGAATAATTGGGGCGCGAATCATGGGGCGATCAGTTATGGCCATATCGGGGCGGATCTGATTACGCTGGCGTCGATTTTACGCATTCCAGTAAGTATGCATAACGTTGAGGAATCACGTATTTTCAGACCACGGGTGTGGTCGTTATTTGGGACGGAGAATCTGGAAGGAGCAGATTACAGAGCCTGTCAGAATTTCGGACCGCTATATTAAAATCTTCTTGTGGAGCAGGTGTGCTTGAAATGGGTGATACGATTAAGCTTCTGGCTATGGATCTTGGCGCCAGTTCCGGAAGAGTGATGTTGGGATTGTATGACGGTAACACCCTTCGCATAGAAGAAATTCATCGGTTTGCTAATACGCCGGTGTATGTTGGCGGGCATTTGTATTGGGATGTTTTGAAGCTCTTCCACGAAATGAAAAAAGGAATCCAGAGAGCTTATAGGGCGCATGGAAAATTGAGGTCTCTAAGCGTGGATACGTGGGGAGTCGATTACGGTTTTATTGATAAAAGAGGGATGTTGCTCTATTCCCCCCATCATTATAGGGATAGGAGAATGGGAAGTCATCGTCTAGGGTTGGAGGCGCTGCTTCCACCAAGGGAGCAATTTAGCATTACAGGTATTCAACCGAGCTTAATTAATACAGTTTATCAGCTGTTTGCTGATTTTCAGGATAATGATTCTCTGCTAGAGATCGCAGATACTATTTTAATGATGCCAGACCTGTTCCACTATTTATTCTCTGGTATCGCGGCAGCAGAAAGCACGATTTGGAGTACAAGTGGCTTAATGGACGCTGTATCTGGTAAAGTCTCCACTGAAGTATTCAGCAGGCTTAATATCCCGGTTGGTCTAGTGCCACAACGGGTTCAAGCGGGAACGGTTATTGGTTCTATCCTTCCGGTAATTCAAGAGGAGCTTAGCGTAGGTTCAATGGAGGTAATTGCGGGTGCTTCTCATGATACGGCTTCAGCAGTAGCTTCTATTCCTTATTCTCTAAAGGAAGATGCAGCATTTATTAGCTGTGGTACATGGTCGTTAGTGGGCATGGAGACGCCTAAAGCTGTCATTACAGAGAAAAGCTATGAATACGGATTCACAAATGAGCAGTGTTACGGCCAATCTAATCGTTTGCTCAAAAATATAACGGGACTATGGATTTTGCAGGAGCTGCAAAGGAATTGGGCCGAAGCGGGAAAATACGTCAGCCAAGGCCAAATGGTTGAGCTAGCCGAAACCATAAATCATGCTCCAGCAATTATTGATCCGAATGACGAGCTGTTCAGTACACCCGGTGTGATGACCCAACGGATTAGAGAATATTGCGAACGAACAGGCCAGCAAGCCCCTTATACGAAAGCTGAGATTATACGCGTCATACTTGAGAGCTTAGCAGAGTCCTATCGCCATACGATTGACGAAATGGAAGAGATCACCGGCAAAAAAATCAATATCATTCATATGGTCGGTGGTGGGATTCAGAATGAACTGCTCTGTCAGCTTACCGCTAATATTACGGGGAGAAAAGTTGTAGCGGGGCCTGTGGAAGCCAGTGCAATTGGCAATGTAATTATTCAACTGGCTGCCCTAGGGGAACTGGAAATCTCCGGGGGCAAGCAGGTAGTGGAAAGATCTTTTGCCTTTAAGACATATCTGCCTTCTTTGGTGAAGGTTTGTGAAAAATAGGATACGAGGAGAGAAACCCTATGGATACCTTAGAACAAAAATTACGTTTGCAGATTTGTGATATCGGGAGAAACCTGTTTAATAAAGATTTTATTGCGGCTAATGATGGGAATATTTCTGCTCGCTTATCAGAGAATGTAATTCTGACTACCCCCAGAGCGGTGAGTAAGGGATATTTAGAGCCTCATATGCTTGTAAAAGTGAATCTGCAAGGTGAAGTCCTTGAAGCAGCTGAAGGCTACAGACCCTCAACGGAAGCAAAAATGCATCTAAGAATTTATAATGAGCTGCCAGAGATGAAGGGTGTGGTCCATGCACATCCCCCGTATGCTACTGCATTTGCCATAAAAGGTGAGGCGCTCGACAAGATGATGATGCCAGAGTCGGTGATTATGATCGGAGATATTCCGTTGGCGGAATATGGAACACCATCGACGGAAGAAATTCCAGATTCACTGATGCCTTTCCTGGGCAAAAAAACTGCGGTCCTGCTCGAGAATCACGGAGCCCTTACTTGGGGAGAAGATGTTATGGAAGCATATCTGAATATGGAGCGGCTTGAGTATACCGCCAAGCTCACCTTCATTACCCGGATGATTGGCGGGGAGAGAGAATTGCCGCAGCATCGGATTGATGAGCTGGTAGCGTTGCGATCATTTTATGGGAAGTAAAGAGGTGCCTTATGTTAAAAGGAATTCCTAAGCTGCTGTCTCCGGAGCTGGTACGCATTCTGATGGAGATGGGTCATGGGGATGAGCTTGTATTGGCTGATGCGAATTATCCCGGACATTCGTTGAATCCGAGGGTACTGAGATATGATGGCATCGGTATTCCCGAACTGCTGGATGCCATCTTAGAGTTGTTACCTCTGGATCATTACGCAGAGCAACAGGTGGCTTTTATGGCAGTAGTTGCAGGAGATCCAACTGTGCCGGTTATCTGGTCCACATACGAGACAATCATCGCCAAACATGATGCTGAAGCCACGATTAAACATGAGGAACGTTTTGATTTCTATAACCGTTCTAAGCAAAGTTATGCAGTTATAGTTACTGGTGAAGAAGCGTTGTATGGGAACGTTATTCTTAAAAAAGGCGTTATTAAAAGTTAAAATAACGGAAACGAAGCCGCTAACCGCTTGGGTGACCAAGGAGTTAGCGGCTTTTTATGCTGCAAGGATAAGTATTTATAACCGGATTACTCGGTACTCATATGCACCAAGGGAGAGGGGGCCGCAGGCCACGGATTTGCCTGAGAGAACATCATGTCCGTCCCGCGGGAGTGTGAGACTTCCCCCGTGTCCATCCATATTTACAAGGGTCCAGACTTCGGCAGCTTGGTCATCGCTTCTAGGGCAGACAAGGGTTCCCTTAGTGACATCACTGCGTAGGGTAACACCAGCACGTTCTGCATAATGATCAATGAGTTTACATAACATTAGGTTGCCTTTTTCACCGGCAGGCATTGAACCCAGCATAACAATAGTGCCTTGTCCGTAAGGCTGCTCCGTCAGGAAGGACAACCCCGGCGTCACCCCCTCCGTAATCATTCCGATACTGGAAACGGACTCTGAAACGGGTTCAAAAACAGAACTCCACAAGGACAAGGGAGCAGATACCCCAAAAGCGTGTCCAATCGTGCCTGTTGATTCCAGCGGATAGGTAAACTTAGTTTTGACGCCTGCTAACCGCTCCAATTCCCCAAGTCCGGCATTCGTGTGAAGGGTATGCTCCTTCGTTCGTCCTCCGGTAAGAGGACCGACAATCCAAATCCCGCCAGCTGCTGTGAAGGCCAGGGCACTTTGCACATACTCGGGGGACAAATAATGTACGAACGGAGTGAATAACAGCTTGTATCCGGTTAAGTCTCCGCCTTCGGGCAGCAGATCCCTGTGAATGCCCATATGAAGAATTCTTTTGTAGAAATCGCCCAGCAGACTACGATAATTTAGCTTCCGATGAGGTTCAGTTGCGAGATAAGCTTTGGTTCTGTCCGAATAGGTAATCGCAACATCTGCCCGAAGGGGCCGGGTGGAGAGCATAATTTGTTCAATTTCCCGCCGTGCTTGATTGGCCTCCAGCACATTAACGTACCCTAGAGCTGGTTCTCCCCAGGCACTAAGGATCGAGCTATGCGTTTGTTCACTTCCGGAAGTATGCTGGCGCCAGAGCCAATAGCAAAATGCACCTGCACCCAGCGCATAGGCGGCAACTGCTTCTGCTTTCAGATATCCATTCGGATGGGGCACACCAAAACTGACTAGAGATGCGGCAAACGAGGGTCCGGTCTCCATTATCCAGAAATCTTTTCCCGGCTTGAAATTTCGCCACAGATCACAGTTAAGCAGATAAGCATGCATATTTTCCTGTGAGGCATAGGTGTCGTAGGCAGCAAAGTCGAGATTTTGAAATAGCCGCTCATTATCTAGATGAAAAGCGACACTGCTGTTGTGGGTAATTGGCGCAGTGCAGTGGCGGCGGATAATATCAGCCTGCTCATCGGCGAATTCAGCGATCTTTTCCATTGAAAATAAGCGATACATCGTCCGCAGGGATGAATTGTGGAGGAAAGGTGCGGGTCCTGGCTGTGGCACCTGATCAAAACGTTGATAAGTTTGGCTCCAGACGGCTGTTCCCCATGCCTCATTCAACCTTTCAATGGAGCTGTAGCGCTGCTGCAACCAGATATGCCATAAGCCTTTACAGGTCTCACACATACACTCCGCCACATGCGCTTTGAATTCGTTATCGAGCTGCCAGGCGGTTAACCCCGGCAGTGCTCCGGTCTCCTTGGCAATATGCTCCGTAATAATGGCTGCACGCTCACGAAAATAAGGATTGTTCGTACAGATATGCTGCCGTGCTCCATGTCCCATTACCGTTCCGCTTTCATCCACATAACAGCGCTCAGGATGTCCATGAGTAAGCCAGATGGGGGGGGTAGGTGTCGGCGTACACATTACTGTGTCAATTCCGTTTCTATGTAACCTTTCGATATATTTCACGACGGGCCCGATATCAATCTTATCTTCTTCTGGCTCCAAAGCAGACCAAATGAATTCTCCGATTCGTACGATATTAATCCCCGTTTCTTTCATTAGAAGGATGTCCTGCTCAAGCACCTCTTCACTCCATAGCTCGGGATACCAAGCAGCACCGTAGTATAGCTTGTTCTTCAATTCAGTTCCTCCTTTAAGGCAAACATTTGCTGGAACTCATCACTTGGAATCATAGGTGCTTAATGTCTTACGGACAATAGTAAACTTTTGCGCGGTTTGGACTTTTTAGATAAAATGGGATTTTTAGCTTATATAAAGCGTTCAAAAAAGTCCGATTGCTGGAAAAAATCACTAGCAGCATAATAGGAGTCGCAGTAAGGGTGATTGCAGTAATCCATGGCTACAGTAATCGCGAGCTGTACATGACAAATGGAGGTGAACAGGATGAAGCACGTAACAGTTCCGGGAACTTCAGAACAACAGCCAAAGCCGCAGACCTATCGAAATATCCGGGTAAGAAGATGGAAACGTTTTAAACGTGATAAATGGTTATATATTCTGCTGCTCCCTGGAGTCCTTTATTTTCTTGTTTTCAAATATGTTCCGATGTGGGGCGTGCTGCTGGCTTTTAAGAATTACCAGCCGTTTCTTGGTTTTCAGAAAAGTGAATGGGTAGGTTTTGAGCATTTTCGTGTTTTTTTCCAGAATCCTGATTTCTTTATGCTGCTGCGCAATACGTTATTGTTATCGTTTTATAATTTGATTTTCTTTTTTCCGGCGCCGATTATTCTGGCACTGCTTCTAAACGAAATACGGCTTTCCTTCTATAAAAAGACGATACAAACGATGATTTATGTTCCGCACTTTATATCCATGGTCATTGTGGCCAGTATGAGCTATGTATTTCTAACTACGGAAGGCGGGACTGTAAATGAGTTTTTGTATACGTTTACAGGCAGGAAAATAGACTTTCTAGCTAATCCTGACTGGTTCCGTCCATTGATTATTCTCCAGACGATCTGGAAGGAGTGCGGTTGGGGGACGATTATATTCCTGGCAGCACTGGCCGGTGTAGATGTGGAGCAATACGAGGCTGCGGTAGTAGACGGTGCGAACCGGTGGCGGCAGATTTGGCATATTACGTTGCCTGCTATTCGCAGTACAATCGTTATTTTACTTATTCTTCGGATGGGAACGATTTTGGATAACGGTTTTGAACAAATTTATTTAATGATGAATGCTCTTAATCGTGAAGTAGGTGAGGTGTTCGATACCTATGTATACGCACTGGGGATTACCCAGGGAGCTTTTAGTTACAGCACGGCTGTTGGATTATTTAAATCAATAATCGGTGTGACGCTTGTGCTCGGGACGAATTGGATCGCCAAAAAATTTGGTGAATCTGGACTTTATTGAGAAGGGAGAAGCTTGCTGTGGCCAAACAATACAAGAGTACGGGTGGAACTGCATTTGATATATTCAATTATATATTTTTAGGGATTATTGGAATCGTAGCGATTCTCCCTTTCCTCTTTGTGGTTTCGGGCTCCTTCGCTACAGATGCGGAAATTACTAAACGTGCCGTATTCCTGATCCCGACCACGATTTCATTTGACGCCTACCGATTTATCTTTTCAACAGATACGATTATGCGCAGTATAGGGGTTTCTATTTATGTTACGGTAATCGGAACTGTCGTTAATTTATTCTTCACGGTAACTATGGCTTATCCGATGGCAAAACGATATCTGATGGGCCGTAATTTGGTACTCAACCTTGTTATTTTTACGATGCTGTTCGGTGGAGGAATGATTCCAACCTATCTCGTCATTCGGGAGCTGCATTTGCTGGATACGCTCAATTCTCTTATTTTACCGGGAGCAATTAGCGCCTTTAACCTGATTATTGTCAAAAACTTTTTTCAGGAGCTGCCTATAGAAATGGAAGAAGCGGCGCGTATTGATGGTTGTTCTGAGCTGGGCTTGTTGTGGAAGATAGTCCTTCCTTTATCCAAACCGGTTCTCGCTACATTTACGTTGTTCTATGCTGTGGGACATTGGAACAATTTCTTCTCGGCACTGCTCTATATTACGGATCCGACAAAATGGCCTTTGCAGGTGATGCTGCGACAGATCGTAATGTTATCCCAATCTGCGGCTGGCGATATGAGTTCTATGGATCCAAGCTTTGTGCAGCCACCGGAGCAGTCGATTAAAATGGCGGTTATTGTAGTAGGTACTCTACCAATTTTATGTGTGTACCCATTTCTGCAAAAACATTTCGCTAAAGGGGTGATGCTGGGTTCTGTTAAAGGATAACAAACTTAACTTATTCCAATTTGGAGGTATAATAATGGAAGCTAATCGTTCGGTAAAAAAGAAGCGCTGGTTGTTACTTTTACTTGTGGCTATGATGGTTACAACTGTTGTTGCAGGTTGCTCAGGTAATGAATCTGCAGGTTCTAACAGCAAAAGTGAGGGAAGTAGTAATACTGGAGAAGAGAAAAGCGAGTCCCCGCTGGATCTGACCCTCATGCTGCCGATATTCAAAACAAATTATCCGAAGGATGGCAGTCCGGTTGCTGCTGAACTGGAGAAACAGACCAATACAAAAATCCACTTTGAGTGGGTCCCGAATGCATCTTATGCAGATAAATTTAATATTACGCTAGCTTCTGGGAAGCTGCCGACCATTATCTACGTGGGGGATGTTAAGGCTTCTAGTTTTGTGAACGCTGCCAAATCGGGTGCATTCTGGGAAGTAGGGCCTTACCTTAAGGATTATCCGAATTTAAGCCAAGCGAACCCGGTTATTCTGAAAAACTCGGCCATTGATGGGAAGAATTACGGGATCTATCGGGGGCGTGTACTCGGCCGTAACGGTATGGTTTTCCGCAAGGATTGGCTGGAGAAGGTGGGGTTGCAAACACCGCAGACGGTGGATGATTTCTACAATATGCTGAAAGCGTTCAAGGAAAAAGATCCAGACGGCAATGGTAAAGAGGATACGTATGGCATGGTGCTTGTCAAATGGAGCGGCCAGTGGGCCAGCGGTTTTGATACCATTAAGTTATGGTTTGGAACACCGAATAAATGGGGCGTGCAAGATGGCAAGCTGGTGCCTGAGCATGAATATCCAGAATATTTGGAAGCGCTTAAGTTCATGAAGAAGCTGTATGATGAGAAATTGATCAACTCCGACTTTGCTGTAATGGACAGTGCCAAATGGACAGATCCGATCGTGAACAATAAGGCAGGAGTAATCGTCGATGTGGTCGATACAGGCGCCCGGGTGGATGATAAAATTCACGCTGCGCTAGAAAAAGAAGGCAAAGACGAACCGGATAAACATTATGTAGATGTAAGCGGGGGCGTAACAGGTACGGATGGCAAGCTACACACATTGCCGACCTCTGGTTTCTCGGGCATGCTGGCTATTCCAAAATCATCTGTGAAGAGCGAAGAAGAACTGAAACGGGTACTGGCTTTTCTAGATCAAATCAATAATCCGGAATTACAAACGATGTTAGGTTTTGGTTTGGAAGGTACTCACTACACTATGGTGGATGGTTTTATTGAACGCTCCAAAGACACTGTACTTGTGGAGTCAGAAGTGGAAGGTCTAAACCAAATATTGGCCTATATTCCTGAGGATAAGTCCAAGACTGTAGCACAAACGCCGCTGCGTCTTAAACAAACTGAAGTTCAAAAGGCAAATGAAGCTTCGATCGTGGTTAATCCGGCAGAGGCCTTTATTTCCACAGTATATTCGCAAAAGGGTGCTCAACTCGACAATGTAATTAATGATGCACGCATAAAGTATATTGTAGGACAAATTGATGAAGCTGAATTGAAATCCGCATTTGACGTATGGAGAAAAACAGGTGGAGATGATTTAGTAAAGGAAATGAACGAATTATACGCTAAGGCTGACCAATAGATCCTTCCTAGTGCTTTTATCCGGCTGGAAAGGATCTGAGGAGCAAAACGAATGTGGTTCGATTGCACTTCAAATTTATCTGATTCGGCTGGTGAGAGCATAGTGATGAGAAATGTGGCGAAATGGAAGCGTTATACAAAAGGCTGGTCAGGCTGTAAAGGCCGGTATTATCGGAAAAACCTGATCATTATGCTGGTGGTGTCATCCATTCCGGGGTTTATTATTGGTGCGCTTGTCTACTGGATGGCAGGGGGACGTCTGGAGAGCGAGCTGCTGCAGATGCATAACAGGCAGATTGAACAGCGGGTGGCTAATATTGATGATCAGCTGTCCAATCTGGAGCTGATGCTGGCACATTGGGCTTTTGATCCCAAGTTTGATTACAGCTTGAATGGCCTTGATTTTATTCAGGATCATGAGCGGGCTTGGGATATTACGAAGACACTCGTAGTGATGCAGGGCTCGAACACGATGACGAGTAACGTTGAACTCTATCTATCAGGAGATCATCCATTACTATTTAATCCCGAATATGGCACGATTGACTCCAGCATGGTTTCTGGTCAATATGACAAATTGATTGATACTGAACAAAGCACCTATTGGACGCAGTGGGCATTCGATCCCAATAAACCAAATGTCAAAGAATTAACGCTAGTCCATCATATTCCGGGCGGAAGCTTGAAGCCCTTCGGGGCTCTTTTGCTCCGCATGGATACGGAGAAAGTAGCTGCGATGCTACGAACTATGACACCTTATAATAGCGGCGAGACATTTTTGCTGCAGACGACGGGGGATTTGTACGTATCTGCTGGAGACAGTGCCGAGGATTCTCCCTTACTTACCGCATTGCATAATGAGATTGTGGAACGGGGCGCGAACCATGAGTCAAATCTTGAGTCCTCTTTTCTCTTCGACTGGGGTAAGGCTACATATGCAGTGACTTATGGTGAGTTTTCCCGACTCTCCGCAGACTGGCTCTATGTGTCCGCTTCACCGATAACCAGCATAACTTCACCTGTCGTCTTCATTTCAAGACTGATATTTTTAGTTAGCTTTAGTGCTTTGCTGCTGGCGGCGATTCTGTCTTGGTTTGCTTCCCGTAAAATCTATTCACCGATAGGACGTTTGCTGCAGACTTTGTTGCCTGACCAAGCGGCGGCTGCGAGTAGGGAGGATGAGTTCATTCTGATTGAACGGCATTGGCAGAACTTGCACGGGGAGAGCCATGCCCTGAAGTACACTCTTTCCGAGCAGCTTCCACATGTGAAAGAAAGCTTTCTGCATCAGCTGTTTCAGGGGTATTTATATTCTTATTCTGAGCAGGATCTGCAAAGCCGGATGCGGCGCTTTAAGTGGGAAGTAGAGGATTGTCATTATATTATTCTTTATATTCAGCTTACAGGCATCTCCAGCCAGGAGGGGAAGTTCCGCAACGGTGATGAAAGTCTTGTATCATTCGCCGCCGTCAATATTATCGGAGAATTGTCTGCCGAGCACTTTAAGCAGGCTGATATTATCAATTTCCATGATCTCACGGCAGGATTACTTCTTATCGAACCCGTTGCGAATCCATCGCTGGAAGCGGTGCAAGCCTTTAGCGAAGAACTGACAGGAACGATTAATCGCATGTTAAAAATGAGGGTAACAGTGGCGTTTAGTGCACCGGTTGGAAGGATATCCGGTATTCCGCTAGCGTTCGAGGCTGCGAAGCAAGCCGCTAGTTATCGCCAGTTTGGTGGTGAGAACCAGATTATTAATATGGAGCTACTGGATCGTGAGGGGCAAAGTACGCCAGAACCGCAATATTCGTTCACTTTGGAGCGCGGAATGATTCAGGCCCTGCGCACAGGAGAAGCGGAAGAGGCTTACCGGCTGTTGGAGGAATTTCTGGAGGCACTGTGTGCCAATGGGGCAAAAGTGATTGATGTGCAGCAGGGCATGCTTCATTTGTTAGGCAGTATTCAGCACGCCATTATGGTCTCAGGCATTCATCCAAACCAACTGTTCAAAGGGGCTAATCTGTACGCGGCACTGTCCCAAATTCATGAGCCGAAGCTTATCCTTGCCTGGTTTCAGGAAAAGGTAGTCGCACCGTATCTGACGGAGCTGAGTGAACGTTCTGATGCCGGAATCAAACGGACGATTGAGCATGCCATGATGTATATCAATGAGCATTATATGGATAATATTTCGCTGGATGGATGTGCGGATTATACAGGAATCAGCCCATTTTTACTGAGTAAATCATTCAAACGGGTCACCGGGAAAAATTTCATCGATTATCTGACCGAATTACGGCTTGATAAAGCCAAGGAGCTGCTGCGTGATACTTCGCTGCGAATTAACGATGTAGCTGAACAGGTGGGTTATCAGCATAGCTATTTTAACCGGATTTTTAAGAAACAAGAGGGAATAACTCCAAGCCGCTATAGAGAGCTAAGCCATAATAATGAAGCTCTTTAAAAGTAAAGAGGACGTGCGGCGAAGAACGTATGAAGGAGATGGTTGTTGTGCCTACGGCTCTGCCGATTGGCCTGCATTGGCTAAAAAAGCCCGCTATTGATGTGGGTGTTACCTGGGGGGTTCCTTGGAAAAAAGGAGCGCTCGGCAGGGAATCGTTAAAGAATCTCTGCTTAAGTATGCCGAAGAACGAAAAGCATGTGCCGCTGCAAAGCTGGCCAGCAGCTTTTTGGCCAGACGGGAGCATCAAATGGTCCACGCACTCGGTAGTAAACAAAAATTCGGATATTCAGCAGGATTCCTTAGCGACAATGACAATAAATCAAGCGACTCCAGCTACGGAAGTGACTGAGCGACTAACTGTGCAGGAAACAGAGGAAGCTTTCATTATAGATACAGGTGTTATTATTTGCACGGTTAAAAAGCAGGGGAAGGGTCTTATCCGCAGTATTGTGCGCAGAAATCCGGCGGACACGGAAGGAACCGAAGTATGCAGTAATGGCGAGCTTGTATGTATACGTGAACAGAGAGATGAGGGTGCTGGCACCCTGAGCATACGTGAGGAGCGATTCGCAGGACGAACGTTAAGTGCCATCCTTGAACAGGACGGACCTGTTCGCGCAGTGGTGAAGCTAGAAGGACTTCATCAAGCTTCGCACAGTGCTCATGAGTGGCTCCCCTATACGTTACGTTTATATTTTTATGCTGGGCTGGAGTCTATTCGATTAGTTCATACGTTTCATTATGACGGTAATCCACAGCAGGATTTTATTAAAGGATTAGGAATAGAATTCACAGTGCCGCTGCGTGGACCTCTTTACAACCGCCATGTTCGTTTTGCCGGAGATAGCGGCTTGTTTAGCGAGTCTCCTAAGACGTTGCATACACGGCGAACCAAAGGTAAGTACCGTGATTTATTCCTCGATCAGGTAGCAGGATGTGCTGTGACATTTAATCCAGAAGAGGATGCCTATTTCCTTAGTTTATTGGATGACTCCGCCACTTGGGGCAGCTTTCGGCTGGTTCAAGATTCTTCCAAGCATTATGGGATCTGGAAGCGGACAGAGGATGGCTGCGCTTGGATCAAGGCAGCAGAAGGCCGCCGGGCAGGTGGGCTTGGTTATGTTGGGGCAGAGGGCGGAGGGCTAGCCGTCGGGATGAAGAATTTCTGGCGTAAGCATCCGGCAGGAATGGAGATTGGTTCCATTGCCACTGACGCGGCAGCGCTTACTGTCTGGTTCTGGTCTCCTGATGCAGCGGCTATGGACTTGCGGCATTATGATACGAAAACACATGTGGAATCCTCGTATGAAGGTGCAGAAGAATTACGGGCCACTCCATTTGGTATCGCTAATACTAGCGAGCTAACATTCTGGTGTATGGCGCAGACTCCCGGGCCTGAATTGTTGCAGCGGATGCAGGCAGAAGCTGAAGAACCTTCATTGCTGGTTTGCGAACCAACTTATTATCATGAAGCGGGTGCTTTTGGTTTCTGGAGTTTGCCTGATCGGAGCACGCCAGCCAAGGAATATCTGGAAGATCGGCTGGACGGGATCATCTCCTTTTACCAGGAAGAGATCGAGCAGCGCAAATGGTACGGTTTTTGGGACTACGGAGATTTCATGCACAGCTATGATCCGGTCAGACATGTATGGAACTATGATCTCGGTGGCTGCGCCTGGCAGAATTCCGAGCTGGTGCCAAATATGTGGTTGTGGGTAACGTTTCTCCGGTCCGGGAGAGCGGATGTGTTCCGAATGGCCGAAGCTATGACCAGGCATACGAGTGAGGTAGATGTATATCATTTTGGCGAATACGCCGGACTAGGCTCGCGGCATAATGTCATCCACTGGGGCTGCGGCTGCAAAGAGGCTCGTATCGCCATGGCGGGTCTGCATCGCTACTATTATTATCTGACCGGAGACGAGCGGGTCGGCGATATTATGGACAGTGTAAAGGATGCTGATTATTCAACAGTTACTCTGGACCCGATGCGGGCGTATTTTCCGAAGGATGAATTCCCCACTCATGTTAGGGTCGGTCCGGACTGGGCGGCCTTTAGCTCTAATTGGATGACCCGCTGGGAGCGGTTCGAGGATACCGCTTATCGTGACAAGATTATATCAGGCATGGATTGTATCAAAAGGGCAAATTTACGGCTATTATCTGGTCCCACATATGGTTATGATCCGGCAACTGGCCTATTGTCGGGAATAGGCGACGATAACTGGGGGCGTCATCTAGCGATTAGCATGGGAGGTCCGCAGGTGTGGTTCGAGCTGGCGGCAATGCTGGAGGACCCGGACTGGGAAGATATGCTGGCTGAGTTCGGCGTATTTTATAATTTGCCACAAGAAGAGAAGGACGCATTTACAGGAGGGTTGATTTCAGGAAAACTCCGTTTTGAGCATCCTGTACTCAGTGTAGCCATTGCTGCATATGGAGCATATTACCGCAAGGATCCAGCGACGGCAGAGCGGTGCTGGTCGATTTTGCTGGAGAATCCGTTTGGTTGTGTGAATCTACAGGAGGAAGCTGATCAGGTCACTTATATGACTGAGTTAAATGAGATCGATTGGATGAATACAAATGAAGCCTCGCAGTGGTCTTTAAATACGATCATTGCCTTGGAATTAATCGGTAGTGCTTTACCGGAACGCGCGAATTAAAGGCTTCATTGTGGGGAGGAATGATTTATGACTAGGCCGATGCAGGACACGGGTATAGGTGGTTTGATCCCTGAAGCATGGAAACCAATCTACCATAATCCCCTCGCTTCAACTAGTGATATCGCTGGATTCCAGATGGAGGGAGCGGGAGCGGTTTCCTTCCCTTTGCAGCGAATGAGACTGGAGAGTACTATCCATGCCGAGGCCGGACAACAAGCAAATGTCGTTCTCTGGTGTCCAGAAGAGTTCCCGGCAGACCTCGCCGTATCTTGGAATTTCCGCCCATTGCGTGAGCCGGGGTTGGCGATTTTGTTTATCGCGGCCAAAGGAGAGGGTGGGAAGGATTTATTTGATTCCACGCTTGCTCGCCGTACGGGTGAATATGATCAATACCATCACGGGCAGATAGATACGTATCATATCTCGTATTTTCGCAGGCGTTGGGTGGAAGAACGTGAATTTCATACCTGTAATTTGCGTAAAAGCTATGGTTTTCATCTGGTTGCGCAGGCAGCTGATCCGCTTCCGGACGTCAGCGACATGACTGAGCCTTACCGGATGTTAGTGGTAAAGCGTGGTCCTATGCTGTCTTTTGCAATCAATGAACTGCCGATTTTTACATGGATAGATGATGGTGAAACCTATGGGCCGCTACTGACAGGCGGGAAAATTGGGTTCCGACAGATGGCACCCCTGATGGCTGAATACTCAAATCTGACGGTTTTTGGACAGTAATGCGAAGGAGGCTTCAGA
This sequence comes from Paenibacillus sp. FSL P2-0121, assembly GCF_037975345.1. Classification (NCBI taxonomy): domain Bacteria; kingdom Bacillati; phylum Bacillota; class Bacilli; order Caryophanales; family Paenibacillaceae; genus Paenibacillus; species Paenibacillus sp. FSL P2-0121. The sequence goes on from NZ_CP150245.1 coordinate 1,861,443, forward strand.
TGGATGTCTATTATTTATTATTGTTACCCTGAAGGCAGACATAAGGCGCTTACAATGAGCTATGATGACGGCAGACGGGCTGACGAAAGATTGGTAAGACTATTTAACCGCCATGGGATTAGAGGAACATTTCATCTCAATTCTGGCCTGCTGGGTGAAGGTGATCGTATTGCGGCAGATGAAATAACTGAGCTGTACCAGGGACATGAGGTATCTGTTCATACGCAACACCATCCGACGATGGCCCGTTGTCCGCAGGAGCAAATCATCCATGAGATTATGGAGGATCGAAAGTGTTTTGAGACGCTGCTCCAGGTGCCGATACGGGGAATGTCTTATCCTAACGGTTCCTTTAACAAGGAGATAAAGAAGCTTTTGCCTCATTTAGGCATGGAATATGCCCGTGTGGTACAGACCACTGGCGGCGGCTTTGGGCTGCCGGAGGATTGGCTGGAATGGCGGGGGACTTGCCATCATAATGATCATTTGCTGGAGCATGCGGAGCAGTTCGTGAAGCTGCATAAACGGCAGTATTTATATCTGATGTATGTGTGGGGCCATAGTTATGAATTTGATAACGATAATAACTGGGAGCTGATGGAAAGCTTCTGTGAAGCAGTGGGAGGACTAGAGGAAATCTGGTACGCGACAAATATTGAACTCGTTCATTATATGAAGGCTTGTGAAGCCCTTATTTTCTCCGCTGCTCGGGATTTTGTATATAATCCGGGAGCACTATCTGTCTGGCTGGAAATCGACGGTTTGATTATAGAAGTAGCAGGCGGACAAACCATCCGTTTCCCAGAGATCTAATCGAAGAGAGAAGACAGGAGGATTCTAATGAAAACGAAGGACACACAATTAGTCTATCAGCTGGCAAAAGTAGATATTTCCGCTGCCGGTCCACGCTGCAAAATGCTTATTGGCGATCTGAATGGGGATGGACGTGCGGAAATACTGCTGGTTCAGCCGGATAATCGCCAGGATGTACGTTATATTCCCCATCAGGTGCAATGCCTGACTGCTTTTGATATGGATGGCAAGCTGCTGTGGCAGGTGGGCACACCCGATCCTGACGCTGGCAGCCAAGGCTCGGACTATCCAGCGCAAATTTATGATTTAGATGGTGATGGGGCGCTGGAAGTATTATGTGTAATGGATGGACGGTTTCATATTCTTGAAGGTTCAACAGGAACGGTTAAGTCGATATACGACTTACCTGCTGAACATGCACATGATTGTATTATCATCGCCAATCTAACAGGGCAAGAACACGCTTCCGACATCATTCTGAAGGACCGTTATCATCAACTGTGGGCCATGGATCAGGATTTCAATTTATTATGGACGCATAAAGGCAATGTAGGACATTATCCGTGGGTTCACGATCTTCATGGAAATGGACAGGATCAAGTGATGGCAGGTTATGATCTGCTTGATTCTAAAGGTGATTTATTATGGAGCTGCCATGATCTTGACGACCATGCGGACTGTATTTGGGTTGGCGATGTGAATGGAGATGGCTATCCTGAACTGGTTGTCGGCGGAAGCGTAACGGTGATGTATGACCGGGACGGACAAGAGCTTTGGCGTTATGACGGCTCTATCGAGTCACAGCATCTGGCGTTAGGCCGATTCCGGCCTGAACTGCCTGGCCTTCAGGTTGCCGGGCTGGACCGAATGATCCGCGAAGATGACGGCAAAGGGCTGAAGGGCAAGGATGCGTTATTTCTTCTAGACTGTAATGGCAAGGAACTTTGGAAAGAAGAACGTACAAGCGACGGTTGGCTGACTATAGTTGAAGCCGTGAGCAACTGGCAAGCGGGTTCTCCGGATTATATTCTCGCGTACCGCCGGGGAGGCGGAGTATATCCTGCTTTGTACGATGGACATATGCGGGTTGTAGCTGAATTCAAGGAGGAAGGTTATGCCGTTCACGGCGATCTTCTGGGATGTGGCAGGGAACAGGTTGTAATTTATAATGATGAGTCCGCAACGGTATATTCAAGCGAGTGGATAGATATTAGTACCTGTGCCTCTGAGAAATCGTTACCTCAGCCTAAAAGATTGTACAACTCGACGCTGTATCCCGGTGGAGAAATAACGGTATGAAGGAGGATACGCTTAGTGAGTACTTATATTACAGAATACTTTCCTGATCCTGATTGTATTGCCAAATATAATGGGGGCAAAATCGAAAATGTACTGGCCGCTGTGGCCAGCCGTTTTATCGGTGCCTATCCCCCGCAGCCTCCGGTGTACCGGGTACATTCGCAGAGTGGTTTCAACCGGCTCCGCGACTGCCGTTACGATATGAATCTGGAAGAACGACTGCCGGAGCTAGCGGCAGGACAATTCGTATATGTGTGGGGAAAGCTGTGGAGTGACAATGAGGTAGATGCCCCTTTCTCAGTTAGTTGCTACAGTCCAGTTAAGGTTTACATAAATGGACGGCTGGTGTTTAGCTCCAATCTAAATGATGATGTGTTTCCGGACCGGAGGACGTTTTTTCGGGCGAGCATGGATAAAGGCTGGAACCATCTGGTACTGGAGTATGTTGCAACAGGTACAGGTTGCGGAGGGGTTTTTGGAACGGGCAGTGTCAAAGGTGCACCAGTACACTTTCTTACTCCGACGGCGCAGTTAAGCGGTTGTGAAGGTTGGATTTATAGTGGACCCCAGCAGACATCTTGGGCAGCTTGGCTGGAAGCTGAATTCACTGAAGAGCAAATGACAGCTCGCTGCGTTTGGTTTCCGACACAGCAATGGTCGCCACAGGAACAGGCAACTGGCAACTGTTCACGCATATTTGGGGAAATGCTGGGAGCCAAGGCGTATGCTTGGTGTAAGCTGGAAGTTAACAGCCTACAGAAAGACGACATTCATCTGCAAGGTAGCTATCGTGGAATGGCTGAAATCTCTATCTATGTGAATGGGAAACTTGTAGCTGAGTATCAGAACGTGAAAGGTATGCTTGATATCCAACTGGAGCTTGGTTATGGACTACATGATCTGGTCGTGGAGTCCATCTGTGGAGAGGGGAATTGGGGATTTGAACTGGACGTACGGTCTGGTAGTGTTCAGAGTAGTCTCGTGCAACCATATCCCGTTGAAGGATTAACTGATCCATGGTTGTACCTTGGACTATTCACCTCGGGGACAGCGCCGAAAGTCTTAGAACTGACCTCTATGGATACTTTATTTGGGGAAGCGGATGAAGTAACCTTTTGGCGTGTAGACCAACCGAATAGCTGGGTTAGGCCTTATTTGGAGAGTGTTATGTTTGGGCGCTGGAATTACCCTCTAGGCGTAACCCTGTACGGATTGCTGAGAACAGGAGTAGAGCTTAAGGCCCCCCATTATGCCGAATATGCACAACACCATATTGAGCAATGTACAGGGCTGCATGAATATGCCTTATGGGACCTTGAACGTTATGGCGCTCCGGGCATCAATCATCAGCTGGCGCTGATGGATTCGCTGGACGACTGCGGATCCTTCGGGGCAACGATGCTGGAAGCACATAAGCTTCGTCCACTACAGGGCGCACCGGAAGCTGCTGCTGAAATTGCCAATTACATTACTAAAGTGCAGAGCAGGCTGCCTGACGGAGCTTTGTATCGGACCAGTGGCACAGTTGATTTCATGCAGCAGACGATGTGGTGTGATGATCTGTATATGAGCACGCCATTTCTAAGCAAATATTATGAAATGACCGGAAATGCGGCTTATCTTGATGATGCGGCGGTGCAGTTTTTACATTACAAGGAGCGGCTGTTCCAGCCGGAGCTTGGCATTATGCATCATGTGTATGATTATAAGTTTAATAAACCCAATGGCGTGCCTTGGGGCAGAGGTAATGGTTGGGTGATTTTCTCGCTGACTGAGCTGCTTGAAGTTATGCCTGAGCAACATCCGTTGCGAGCTGATTTGCTTGATTATTTCCGCGAGCTTAGTAAAGGCTATCTTAAGCTGCAAGATGAGCGGGGCTTATGGCATCAAGTGTTGACGGATCCTAAGTCCTACGCGGAGGCTTCTTGTACCTCTATGTTTATTTACGCTTTTGCTAGAGGCGTACGCTGCGGTTGGCTGCTGGAACCAGAGTCATACGTAACCTCTGCAATCAACGGCTGGAGTGGCTTAACCCGTTATTGTATTGACAAACAAGGCAATGTTTACGGTGTCTGCCGCGGTTCGGGTTATTCGTTTAACAAACTGTATTATAAAGATGAATTGACCTGGCAATTAAACGATACACATGGGATTGGCATCGTGCTGCTGGCCGGAATTGAGGTTCACAGGCTCGTACGAGATTTGGAAATGAAATCACATGACGAAGCAAAATGAATGGCATGATGAGGAATGAGACGACCGTATTAATCACAAAATTACAGCGGAGCAGCGATACTCCATTAGTGGGGATCGCTGCTCTTTGTTATGCGTTACAGTGCTGCTTAAACCCCCGAAACCCCGAACCCCCCCGAAACCCCCCGGCCCCCCCCGAAACCGCCGATTACTCCTGCTAGACAAAGTTATGCGGACTCAGATGACGTTATTTGCAGATTTATCGCCTTTTGGGGCCATTTTCGGACTCCAGTGACGTTATTGCTTCGAAAACGGCTAATATAGGTAGCTTTTTATGCCAATAGCGACTATGGGGTCCGATAAAATCCCAAAATAGCGATTATGCTGCGAATAAGGTCCACTGGGTCCGATAGCCTCATGAACTTTGTTCGCGCGAAAAGGTAATCTAGTGACGAGATATTGTTGTTGCTCAGATACTCCCGGTGCTCCCGATGCTCCTGATGCTCCTGATGCTCCTGATGCTCCTGATGCTCCTGATGCCCCTGATGCCCCCGATGCTCCCGATGCTCCCGTCCCAGATGCCCCCATGCCCATGGCAGTTCACATAAGGTACTTTTGATCGACGGAGCGGCTACAAAGAGAACTGGTTGTGATTTCTAGCTGTGGATCAGCGGTTTTGCTTGCGATATTGCAAAGGCGAACGTTTAACGATTTGTTTAAACACACGCCCGAAGTGGGCGATGCTGTCAAAGCCGGTATCCTCGGCGATGTTCGTAACTTTAGCGTTGGTGCTCTGCAAGAGACGTTGGGCTTCCTTGATCCGAATGTAGTTTAGATATTCTACGATGGTGAAGCCAGTTGTCTGCTTGAACACACGGCAGAGATAGGTGCTGCTGATGAAAAAAGTCTCAGATAGCCGCTCCAATGTAAGCTTTTCAGCATAATGTGTTTGTAAAAAATCGATAATTTCGTAGACTTTTAGCTGCTTCTCACTGCTCTCAGGGGCAATGGGCTCGCGGCTTATTTCCTGTATTCTGTTCATTTCAATAAATAGTTGGATGAGCAGCGTCTGCAGATAGGGGGATTGCTGTGTCCGTGGTTCTGTTTGTTCTTTTAGCATGCTGAAAAGAAGATATTCAATGACCCCCTGCTCATGTACTCCGGGCCGCAAAAGCAAGCTTTGTGTAGCCATAAATGGAAAATGCAGCTCGAAATGTGCCAATGTCTTTTGCAGAAAGCTTTCCTCAAAGTTAATTAAGATCCGTTCATGGCTTGCAGAGCCTTTAGAGGTGGTACGATGGAGCTCGTTCTTGTTAATAAAAATCAGATCACCTTTACGCAAGGTGTAGATCAGATTGTTAATGTAATAACTGCGTTCCCCGGCGAGTAAATAATAAATTTCATAAGTATCGTGATAATGGTCGGAATCCATGCTGAATGGACCGGCTCTTTTTATTTGCTCAATTATAAAAGGAGGCTGAGGCTCCTGTTCCATACTAAATCTGCTCCTTTCTGATAATGAGGATAATATTTGCAAAGTTTTTGTTATTTCTGCTAAGAATCGCTTAGATTAAGATATATTTTATACTATACACTATAAGAAGAAAACGCTTTTAAATCAATAAGTGATGGAGTGATCCTGATGTCCAACAAGAAATATGCTTTCGTAGGAACCGGCGGCCGAGCGGAGTTTTTTTATGGTGAGATCACCACGAATTATCGTGAAACCTCTGAGATTGTAGGCTTTTGTGATGTGAATGGAGCAAGAATGGATTATGCGAACCGTTTGCTGGAGGAAAAATATAAATATCAAGCGGTTCCTACCTATAAAGCTCATGAGTTTGACCGTATGATTGAGGAAACCAAACCTGACACGGTTATTGTCACGAGTATTGACCGCACGCATCATCGTTACATTATCCGGGCGATGGAGCTTGGCTGCGATGTTATTTCGGAGAAACCGATGACAGTGGATGAAGAGAAATGTCAGGAAATTCTTGAAGCGATTGAGCGGACTGGGAAAAAGCTGCGTGTGACCTTCAATTACCGCTATGCCCCACACAACACCAAAATCCGTGAACTCATTATGGACGGCGCGATTGGAGAAGTGCTTTCCGTCAACTTCGAGTGGCTGCTAAATACGCAGCATGGGGCGGATTACTTCCGCAGATGGCATCGTGATAAACGGAACAGCGGAGGTCTGTTGGTTCATAAATCCACACATCATTTCGATTTGATGAATTTCTGGCTGGGTTCGCGCCCAGATACGATTTATGCGATGGGTGATCTAAGATTTTATGGCAGAGAAAACGCGGAGAAGCGCGGGGTGACTGAGTTTTATCAGCGTGCTCATGGTAGCAGTGCGGCGGAAAATGATCCGTTTGCCCTGCATCTTAAAGATAATGAGCAGTTAAAGCAGATGTATCTGGATACGGAGCATGAGGATGGCTACCTGCGTGACCAAAGTGTGTTCGGTGATAATATCAGCATTGAGGATACGATGGCGGTTATGGTCAAATACAAAAATAAGACGATTATGAATTATTCACTTAATGCTTATCTGCCTTGGGAGGGTTTCATTGTGGTATTTAATGGGACCAAGGGGCGGATGGAAGTAAAGGTCGTCGAACAGTCTTATGTAAATGCCGGAGGAAATAAGGAAGATGAAGGGGCGTTAAAAGACAAGCGGATCACGGTCTTCCCTCATTTCGCAGCACCTTATGAAGTGGAGATTGAAGAAGGAGTTGGGGGGCACGGAGGCGGAGATCCTGTGATGCTGCGTGATATTTTTGAACGTCCGCTGGAGGATCGCTTTAATCGTGCAGCATCCCATGTGGACGGAGCGTTGTCTATTATGACCGGGATTGCGGCAAATCGTTCAATAGCTACTGGACTTCCAGTTAAGGTAGATCAGTTAATAAAATTGTAGTAGCCCGTTTATGAACAAGCGGCTTTGGGTTCGTAGGGAGCGTTTCTCCAGAATCCCGGAGGGCCCTCCGCTCTGTCCACATGTTAAGCCAACTTCTACTCTTAGATTGAGCTAAAAAAAGTGAAAATAAAAGGCTGTCTCCATAATCATCGTAGATGACTAAGAGACAGCCTTGTTTATTTTAGCTAAAACAATTATTGTTTGACGACGTTAAAGCCATCTTTTTGCAATTGGGTCACGATACCATCGTCACCGAGCATATGCAGCGCGCCAACGACGACAAGGTAAGTCGCTTTTTTATCACTATTCAAATATTCTTTTACATGCTTCACCATGTTGACGTTACGATCCGAAACCAGGCCTTTATAATACTCTGGCTCTTGCGCGACCGCTTTTGTCATCGCTACGAGCGACTGCTCATCACCTTGCATCCACATTTGGGATAGTGCATCCAGCGAAGCTGCTGCGGAAGTATTGTCCGTTTGATTGAGGCTGCCGAGTGTGTCGACAAGAAGCTTTTCTTGCAATCCATCTGAGAACTGGTCGAACATATTCAGCTGCAGTTGTGTGTTTTCCAGTTCAATAATAGGTTTGTTCAGCTTGCCTGCTTTTTGTAAAAAATATAAATCAATGCCGGTATCCGCCGTATAACTTGTAACTTGCATCTGTAGACTTGAGACACCTTGGGTAACGACCCACGGTTTGAAGGAATCGAATGCATTTTCCGCCAGACCATTTGCTTTTAGCAGCTGAGTTACTTTGTTATATGTATCTGCGGATACATGATCCTTGAGCTTGGTTCCATCTGTATAAGAGCCTTTTTCCAAAGTAAACTTTTGGATCTCAGCTTGATCAATCTTAGAGATATCTACTTCGACACCTAAATATTGCGAGGCTTCAAAAGCAGCTTCAATCTCCGGACGCAGCGGGTACATTTTGTCGTTAGCCACATGGATAGAACCAAGCAGATAGACGGTGTTGCCGTTGTTCTCCACTTTCCATAAGAATCCGGTGCTTCCGGCAGCTTGAGTATCGGCCACAAAAGTGATGGTGCGCAGCGCTGGACTCCACTCCACCTTATAGCCGATCGTTTCTCCTATAAAGCGGACAGGAACATAGGTGACATTGTTGATGGTTTTAGGAGCCACCTCTAGTTTTTTCTTCTCCCCGTTTACCGTTGCGGTTGTGCTACCGATGGTCAGTGAGAGGGCCAGTCCATTTTTGGTCCCTGTTACGGTTTGGGTTTTTTTATTCCAATTAATATTTACATTAAGCTTCTCTAGCAGGGGACGCATAGGAACTAGGGTCGTTCCTTTTTCTACAACAGGGTTAGAATTGCCTAACTTTATTTCGGTTCCATCAATCCATACACCGACAGGCTTTTCAGCAGCATGCGCAGTGGTAAAGACAGACATAACCATGAAAATGGATAAAAATAATGCACCTAGCTTTTTCATTAATAGGACACTCCGTTTCTAAAAAAGAATGAAAGATGTATGTCACTCTCTGATTTTAACGTATTTTCCCATAAACAGTTATACCTTTTGTTACTATATTGATTTGATGCCTATGATTGGAAAGTAAACTTACAGTACTTCACGTCATTCAAAAGTCAAAATAATGCACATCAAAGCAAAAATCGCCCCTATTAGATCCTGTTCACTCTCCTTATCATGAAACGTAAGAAACGAAGAGCCTGAAGGGAGCAAGGAACTTATGTGGAGTAGTGCGATTGAAGATGCGATAGAGAAGGTACGTAAGAACATAGACCGGTTCGGGGGCAGTTTCCCTCATGTCAGCAGGAATGGAACTTATCAGCTCAATAACAACGACGACTGGACTAACGGATTTTGGAGCGGCATGTTGTGGTTGTGTTATGAATATACGCGGGATGACAGCTTCCGTATTGCGGCATCCCATACCGTAGAAGATTTCCGCCGCCGTTTCGCGGCAAAGACCGTGCTTGATCATCACGACATCGGCTTCCTGTATTCGTTATCCTCTAAAGCCCAGTGGATTATAGATAAAGACGAATCAGCGCGTCAACTGACATTGCAGGCGGCAGACCTGCTGCTGAAGCGCTGGCGTACAGCTGGCGGTTATATTCAGGCTTGGGGACCGGAGGGGGATACTCAGGAAGGCGGGCGGATCATTATTGATTGTCTGTTAAACCTTCCCCTTTTGTATTGGGCAGAAGAACAGACCGGTGATTCCGAATACAGGGAGGTGGCGGTCATGCAGGCGGAGAAAACGAGACGGTATCTGGTACGGGGAGATGACAGCTCTTACCATACGTTTTTCTTCGACCCGAAGACCGGAGAGCCGATTGGCGGCGCCACTCATCAGGGCTTTACTAACGGATCGACCTGGACGCGCGGGCAGGCTTGGGGTGTTTACGGTTTTGCATTATCCTACCGCTATACCAAAAATCCGTTGTATTTGGAAACGTCCAAGCGGATGGCCCGCTATTTTCTGGAGCATTTGCCGCAGGATCATGTCGCTTACTGGGATTTTAATGCTCCGGTATCTCCGGATACTTACCGGGATAGCTCGGCCTCGGCAATAGTAGCAGCCGGACTACAGGAACTGCTGGAGCTAATGGATGGGGAGGATTCGGAGCGGGCTTATTTTCAGCAGGGATTAATGCAGTCGATGACTTCGCTTGTGCAGAACTATTCCACGCTCGGCGAAGAGGCGGAGGGGCTGCTGAAGCATGGTTCTTATCATGTGCGCGGCGATCTGTCTCCAGATGACTTCATGATCTGGGGAGATTATTTCTATCTTGAAGCATTGATGCGGCTGCAAAAAGGCAACAAGGGGTACTGGTATGAACGCTGATGGCCGACAAATCTCCCCCTATGCCGTCTTTGCGCTGCTCGACCTTGAGTTGCCCGCTTTAGCTCTAGTGAAGAATGCGCTCAGCCAAGCGCGGCAGGACGATGCGCTGACTGAATTACATCGGTATTTGACCCGACGGAGCACGCCGGGCTGGCGGAAAGAGGATAACCGGAAGCAGCAGCTTATTGACTATGTACGGCTTTATTGTGCAGACGAGCTGGAAGCTGTAATGAAGACAGCGGATGAAGTTGTGGAGCAGACGTTTCTCTTTCGTTTTCCCTGGGATATGGAGCGCAGCCGCATTCCGGTTACCTTTGAGGAAGAAATTGACTGGCGTCATGTTCCGGACAAGGATGTAGAATGGGCTTATATGCTGAATCGCCACCGCTACTGGGTGGCATTAGGACAAGTATATGCGATAACAGGTAAAGAGGTTTATGCAAGAGCATTTTGCTGCCAGCTTGAAGATTGGATAGACCGTAACCCCGTTCCAGACAAGCCTGCGAATGATTCGCTGACATGGCGCACAATTGAAGCGGGCCTTCGTTGTGCTAACTGGATTAAAGCACTGTCTTATATACAGGATAGTCCGCTGTTCACACCGACGCTGCTGGCCAAAGTGATGATATCTCTCCATGAACACGGCCAATATTTAGCTTTATCGTTTACGGGCTGGAAGAAGATCAGCAACTGGGGGGTGCTGGAGACTTGTGGTTTGTTCCAAACTGCGCTCTACTTCCCTGAGTTCACTAGCGCCAATAACTGGCGACAGCTCAGTGAGGAGAGATTGGGAGAGACGGCGCGAATTCAGATTATGGCGGACGGCATCCACTGGGAGCAATCGCCCACCTATCACCATGAGGTTTTGGTATGTTTTCTCGACTGCATCCACTTAGCCCGATTGAACGGACTGGAGCTTCAGGAAGAATTTCAGCAAAAGGTTCAGCAAATGGCTGTCGCTTCATTGTATTGGGCCAAGCCGAATCACCGGCAGCCGATGCTTGGCGATAGTGATGACAGCGATATCCGTTCGCTTTTGACTTATGCGGGCTGGTTATTTCAGGATGCTGTACTCCGCTTTGGCGGATACGATCAAATGGATTATGACAATGCCTGGTTGTTTGGGATAAATGGAGTTGAGGGCTACGAGCGGCTGAATGCGGAGCTACCGCCAAACTTGTCACGCTCTTATGCACATTCCGGTCATTATGTGATGCGAACGGGCTGGGACGAGCAGGATTTGTACCTATATTTTCACTGCGGACCGCTTGGGGGTGGACATGGGCACGCGGATCTGCTACATTTCGATCTGTATGCCTATGGGCGGGATCTGCTTACCGATCTTGGCAGATACAACTATAGTGATCATACACCACTTAGAAAAGCGCTAAAAGAAAGCGCTGCCCATAATACGACCACTGTCGACGGAATTGGATTTACCGAAGTCACGGATACATGGTCCTTCTCTCAGATTGCGAAGCCAACGGGCTGCCAATGGATCAGCCATCCGGACTTTGATTATGTAGAGGGCAGCCATGACGGCTACCGTCATTGGGATGATCCGGTCTACCCGTTAAGGAGGATCCTATTTATTAAGCCTTTTTACTGGCTTCTGGTGGACAGCTTCAGTTCCCGGCAGGAGCATACATTTTCCCAGCATTTTCATTTTGCACCCGGAACGGTTCAGATGGAAGATGGAACGCTAATATGCCGTACAAAAAATGAGCGGGAAGCCAATCTTTGTATCCTTCCTGTTCATGTTGATGGTCTTCAGGGCAGGATGGATGCTGGGGTAATCTCCCGCGAATATAATCTGCTGGAACCCAATCAGTATGCTGTGTACTCCCGAAAGGGGAAAGGAACGGTCTCGATCATGCAGGTGCTGTACCCGCAGCCTGCGGGTGAGTTGTTCTGTCCGCTGGTCGAACAGGTGCCGATTTACCGCCATACGGGTGAACCGGTGGCTGCTGCACAGGCGGAGGCCTGCCGCATCATCCTCCCCGAAAGGAATGAGGAGCATATTATCGTGATCAGCCACGAGATTCCATCCAGTCATTTAGATTCCTATGTAGTGGAAGGCGTACAAATTTTTGGAGAAGTAGTGCTTATGGTTTCTGCAGACGGTCAAAAGAAAGTCACGGTAATCAGATAATGTATGAATACTGGACAACGGGCTGATAGAATAAAAGAAAAGAGCATGAGAGAGGCGCGGAGAAAACATGTTCAAATTCACTTACTATAGACGTATCCAGGTTTCATTTCTTTTGCTGATTTTTATCCCGCTGATTGCAGTATCGATCATCTCCTTCGTGCTCATCCGGGATACGATGGTAGAGAAGCTGCAGCTCAGCAACGATAACTTCCTGAACGTTATGATTGACGAACTAAACAAAACTATTGATGATGTGACGTTCGCTTCCCATTTTATTGTAAACGATACCAATTTCCGCGCTAATCTGAAGTCATTTGCGGATACTGAGCGGCTAAATAGCTATCAGGATTACGTACATTTTACGCAAATTCAAGATGTGTTTTCGCTCATTAACTCTAAGCCGTTGAATAATAATATTCGCATGTATTTGGTCAACCGGAAACACTTTGTGATCTCCTCTGGGACGGAGAATTTATCTGTAATCAATGCTAACCTGGACAAGCTGATGAGCCGTGTCAATATCCACGAACCGGAGACCTTGCAATGGCTTGGGATGGCTGACAGCGGTTCCGGTAAAAGCAGCAGCTATTATATTGCCAGAGTAATCTATGACAGCCGGGAGAAACGGCAGGTGTCCGTGCTGCTGATCTCAATTCCTGAATCCTATTTCAATAAATTGCTCGGACCCGTCGAATTTGGCAAGGTTGCATTATTTGATTCTGGAGGAGGCTTGATCGCTGGGAACTCAGAATTGGCTCCAGAAGGCAAGGAAGCGAGAGGAAGCGTTCGTACAGCCAGAGCTATCGACAAATCCAATTGGCAGCTGATCTATGAAGCTTCGGAGAAAGAATGGTCGGGCCAGATCTCGCGGACGTTTTATAGTGGCATTGGCTTGGTACTCCTCTTATTTATTGTCTTTTCGGCTACCTCCATGCTGATTGCCAAAAGATTGCATAGTCCGATCATGAAGCTGCAGCGCGTTGTGCGCCAGTTCGGGATGGGGAATCTTGATGTCAGGCTGGAGGTCAAGGGCAAGGATGAAATCGCTGAGCTGGGGCAGACGTTGAATACTATGCTGGACCAGCTGCAAGGACTGATTCACGACATCGAGCTGGAGCAGGAACAGAAGCGGGTGATGGAGCTGGAGGCGCTGTTTATGCAGATTCGCCCCCATTTTTTGATCAACACGTTGAATTCGATTAAATGTAGCCTTATTTTGGCCAAAGATAAGCTGCATAGCGGGATCATCGATTCATTAATGAGTCTGCTCCGGGCTTATTTGAAGGTCAATGAACCGGCTACCTTGCAGGAAGAATGCAAACTGCTTGGCCATTATATCGATATTATGAAGATCCGTAACGAAATCCCTCTTGAACTGGAGGTCGATCTGGAAAAGGATACAGAGAAGCTCATCGTCCCTAAGCTAATTTTGCAGCCCCTTGTAGAAAATGCAATCGTCCACGGATTGGTTGACCACCCGGCACCGCGTATTGTCGTTCGCTCGCGAACGGTCCCTGATGGGATCATGATTGAAGTTGAAGATAATGGCTGCGGTGCAGGGGCTGAAGTTCTGGCGGGCCTGAACCGCAGGTTACTGTATAAGGACGATGAACAGGATGAAGCTTATCAAAGGGTCGGGTTAATGAACGTGGTTCAAAGGCTGAGGCTGACCTATGGTCAGGATACCCGCTTGTCGCTGCATAATCTGCCGCAGGGTGGGGTGTCCGTTTCTCTGTATTTGCCGCAAGGCAATCATCAGGTTAATCTGTCAGAGAGAGAGGGATATTGATGTATAAAGTGATGCTCATAGACGATGATGTTCCTATGCTCAAAGTGCTTCAGCAGATGATTGACTGGGAGGCACATAGCTTGCAGATTGTCGGCAGCACCTATTCCAGTGCCAAGGCGTTATTAATGTTTGAGGAAGTGCAGCCTGACATTGTGATCACGGATATTGGTTTGCCGCAAAAGAACGGGATTGAGCTAGCCGATTGCTTCACCCGCATGAAGCCGGAGGTCAGAATTATTTTCCTGACCTGTCATGAGGATTTCCATTATGCTCAGCAAGCGGTAAAGCTGAAAGTGGATGATTATTTAATCAAGGACCAGCTTACAGAAGAGCAACTGGAGAAAAGCCTTGCCAAGTCCGTACACTTGCTTAAGTCGAAGATCGGGTTGATCAGCCATGGGGAGACAGGCTACAACAGCCAGCTCTTCCGGCAGAACCTGCTGCAAAGGGTGATTGGCGGTGCTCCGCCTGAAACCACACTGGCCTATGCGGCGCAAATCGGCATATCCTGGACGTATCCGTGGTTTATGCTGGGCACGGTCAGTATTCATTTTTCCAGTTTTGACAAGCGATACAAGCAGAGTGAGTATCCACTTATTTTATATGCTATTTACAATATAGCCTTGGAATTGTCCGAAACGTGTGAAGGGGTTACGCCTTTCTTGGAGCAAAAGAATATTGTGATTTTATATAATTACCGTGTGAATCTGGCGCAGAATGCCAGTCTTCATTTTCACGATTATTTACAGCGGCTGTGTTCTGAATGCTCCCATCTTCTTAAGATTCAACCGGGCATTATTGCCGTCACAGAGAAAATGGAGCTACAGGCGATTGGCCAGATCCATCGGCAGATTGTTCAGGACAAATGCGAGTTCTATGCAAGTGCGGATTACACGGTTCTGGATACTTTGCAAATCGCTTCTCCACGTTTCCAGCCTGCACCCCAAGGATTTCTGGACAGCTATATCCCGCAGATGGAACGGGCCGTGATTAAAAAAGACCTTGAAGCCATCCGTGGCACTCTACAGGAAATCGCTAGGACTGCAAAAGTTATGTCTATTCATCCTGGCGATTTCGCCCGGGATTTATCCTTTATGCTCCGCGGCATCGAGTTAATGTTTACGAGCCTGATGTTCGATGAGGATCTGTTCGTCTATCTCGTGCAGACCCGCACACTTGAAGATACGATGGAACTGGTGGAGAGAAAGCTTGTACAGATTACAGGCAGCAAGCAGCAGGTGGCAGGAACTTCTCCGCAGGAGCCCAAGCTGCAGCTTATCCAGCAGTATATCGACCAGCATCTAGGCGATAATATCACTTCAATTGATATGGCACGTTATCTGTTTCTGGATCCAAGCTATTTTTCGCGTTATTTCAAGCGCATGACTGGCCTGACCTTTACGGACTATGTGCATCAGCACAAGATGAAGGTCGCTACCAAAATGCTGAAAATCTCCAGCCAGAACCTGGAATCGCTGGCCGTCGGCCTGGGATATTCGGACAGAACCTATTTTTCAAAAGTGTTCAAAAAATATGTAGGAACAACGCCAAGCGAATATAAATCCAAACATTCGGTACGCTGAGAAGCACAATTGTTAATGATATGAACAGACTCGCCGCCCCTCTAGGGCGGTTTTTTGTTGTCGGCGTACAAAGGTCAAAATCTTGCACATTCCGGGTCATAATCACTCCTTCTTGCGGAAGGCGGATGTATTACTATAATGACAAATCAAATTGTCGAGGTGATACAACGTGGAGGCTGCAAAACAACCTGTGCCAAAAATTCTGCAAGAGAAGCGGAAATTCTGGACTCCGCAACGGAAAGAGGCTTTAACCGGGTGGCTGTTTTTGGCACCGGAAATTGTCGGGATGCTTTTTCTTAATGTATTTGCGCTTGGATTCTCACTTTATTTGAGCTTCTCGAAATGGGATCTATTGTCGGGAGTCAAAGGAATCGAGTTCATCGGATTGGATAACTATATCAAAATGTTCCATGATCCGAGTATCATTCAAGCTTTGAAGAACAATGCTTTTTATATGATTATGACCGTGCCGATCCCGATTGCGATTGCGCTGGTGCTCGCGGCATTGATTCAAAACAGTGTGTTCCTCAAAAATTATTTTAAAGTGGCTTTCTTTATTCCTTATATTTCTTCGATTATTGCGATAGCTGCCGTATGGAGTGCATTGTTCCATCCGTCTCTTGGACCGATCAATCAGTTGCTGATGGAGTTTGGAATTTCCAGCCCTCCGAAATGGCTAGTTGATCCAAAGACCTCACTGTTATCCATTGCTATTATCAGTTCTTGGGCGAGTCTTGGGTACACCATAATTATCTATATGGCTGGCTTGACGAATATTTCCGATGAAATCTACGAAGCCGCCGAAATAGATGGCGCCAGCGCGTTGAAAAAATTCTTTGCCATCACAGTTCCGATGCTGCGTCCGACCACATTTTTCCTGCTTATTACCATGCTGATTGGCTCGTTTAAGGTGTTCGACATCATCGCCTTTTTGACCGAAGGTGGCCCGAATAATTCTTCTACCGTGCTTGTGTTCAGGATCTATGAGGAAGGGTTCAAATACTACAACATGGGCTACGCTTCTGCAATTTCCTGGCTGCTATTCGCTGTCATCGGCTTGATTACCGCAGCCACTTGGAAAATGAGAAATGAAGAATAAAGGGGGGAGATTAACATGCAACTGATTAGAAAAAATATGTCCAGAGTGATCACTACCTGCATCATGGGGGCTTTGTCCATTGTATTTCTTATTCCGCTGATCTGGATGATTTCCGCAGCCTTCAAATATGAAAAAGATGTAATGCGCTTCCCGATCCAATGGATTCCCGAGAAGATCAATGTAGCGTATAATTTCAAGATGGTTTGGATGGGACGGGTACCTTTCTCCCATTTCTATTTAAACTCCTTTAAAGTTGCGATTATTACAACCTGCATCACACTGATCATTTCATCTATGTCGGCGTATGCCTTGACCAAAATCAAGTTTAAAGGACGGAATATGGTCTTTCTGGCGCTGCTGTCATTCATGATTATTCCTGACCAGGCCACGCTGATTCCGCGTTTTCTGCTGATTCGTTGGTTCGGCCTCTATGATACTCATGCTGCTATCGTATTAATGAGTATGTTCTCCATTTACTTCACGTTCTTGCTGCGGCAATTTATGATTGGTATCAGCGACGAATATATTGAAGCGGCGCGAATTGATGGTGCAGGCCATTTGCGGATATTCTGGTCTATCATTGTTCCGCTCTGCAAGCCGGTGCTCGCTACCGTGGCGATCATTAAATTTATCTGGACCTGGAATGACTACCAGAATCCGCTGATCTTCTTGCTAAACAAGAATCTGTACACTATCCCACTCGGTATGACACTGTTCCGGGACGATTATTCGAACAACTATGCGATTATGATGACGGCAGCCGTTTCGGCGATCATCCCATTGGTCATCGTGTTCATTGCCCTGCAAAAGCAAGTCATTAACGGAATCTCCTTGGGAGGCGTAAAGGGCTGACTTGCGAGTCTGCAAAAGAGGGTAAAAGTCAAAAATGTGATCCTACTACAGCAAAATTGTGCACTTGGCCTGTACAGCGGGTGCCTATAATAAGAAATGAACAAGGCACTATACTTAAATTTCAGTGCGGGGGGAAGTAAAATGAAAACAAAGGGCAAAAAAAGATTATCCGTTGTACTAGGCTCCATGCTGGCGGTTTCCTTAACGTTAAGCGCCTGTGGAAATTCCGGAAATTCAGAGAAGAATGGCGGTGCTGAAGCCAGTACGAATACCGGGAACACCAAGGTGGACAAGCAAGTCGCCATCAAATATTACAACTGGGACAATGAAGCCCAATCAGCAGGCACGGATGCCATGCTGCAGGAATTTATGGATCAGAACCCAAATATCAAGGTAGAGCATGTGACACTCGTTCCCGGTGATTCTGTGGAGATGCTGAAGAAACTCGACTTCCTGATTTCATCCGGCGAAGCGATTGACGTTGTTCAGGTACCAAGCCTTGGAGGCGTACTTGAACGGGCGACCCGGGGAGCACTTGCCCCGCTGAATGAATTCTATGAGAAGGATAACCTCGTTCCTGAGGATGAATATTATGTGAATGCTAAGGTAGACAACAACTATTATGGGATGCAATATACCAAGAGCAGCAACTATGTAATGCTGAACAAAGATGCACTGGATGAAGCTGGGCTGCCTGTACCTACTTTTGGCTGGACATGGGATGACTACCGCGACTATGCTAAAAAACTGACCAAAGGTGAAGGTGTAGACAAACGTTACGGCACATACTTCCACACCTGGGAGTTGTATATGAACGCACCGGCCCAAACGATGATGAAAGATCCATTCGTGTATGATGACGGGACGACCATTTTCGCGGATCCAACCTATAAATACTTCTTCCAGCTGCGCAAAGATATGGAGTCTGCTGATAAATCTGCGAAAACTTATGCAGATGCTTTAGCGGCTAAGCTCAATTACCGCACGGAATTCTTTAATGAAGAAGCCGCTATGATTCTGGCTGGTAACTGGACGATTGCTGATCCGGGCAATACTGAGCAGTATCCGCATGATTTCAAGACAGCTTTTGCTCCGGTACCGGTGCCTCCGGCAGGATCGGAACCAAAAGAATACGAGGGCAAATACTTCACCAGCGGCAATATGCTGGCGATGGGCGCTACTTCGAAGAACAAAGAGGCGTCTTTCCAACTGATGAGATTTATGTCAACGGCTGTTAGTGATAACAGACTGGAATTCTCCGGTTATAAAAAAGCGGATAATGAAGCCTTGCTGACCAAGCTGGTAGCTGGCAAAGAGGATATGTATGATATGGATTCACTCAAATATACACTCTTTGACAGTGCAATCCAGTTCCTTGATGGTGCACAGGTGATGACGACGGCAACGTCCGAATTGACCAAAATAATCGATGACGGCTTCAGCAGATTTATGCTTGGAAATGAATCGATTGATAAGGTGCAGCAATGGATGGTTGATGAAGCAACAAAAATTATCAACGAAAAAGGTGTTATCAAATAAATAGGGAATAAGCAAGTATCACAAGTTGTGGACGGGGCTTTGGAAGGTCATCAACTGGCTTTCCAAAGCCTTATTTATATATTGGGCCTACACAAACATATGGGAGAGTGTAGAAATGATGGAAAGCAGATTTTCACAGAACAAGCCGGAAGAGCAACTGGCGCTGCCTTCTAGGGAACAGCTGGAGTGGCAGGACCTGGAGCTGGGGATGTTTTGCCATTTTGGCATCAATACGTTTTGCGATCAGGAGTGGGGAGAAGGCAATGATTCACCTGCGGTCTTCAATCCGCTTCATTTGGATGCCCACCAATGGGTTAGTACAGCCAAAGAAGCTGGATTCCGTTATTTTATACTGACAGCTAAACATCATGATGGCTTCTGCTTGTGGCCGACTGCGACAAGTACTTATTCTGTGGCTTCTAGCCCATGGAAAGAAGGGCGCGGCGATGTCGTCAAGGAATGCGCGGAGGCTTGCCGTGAACTTGGAGTTGGCTTCGGCATTTATTTGTCTCCGTGGGACAGACATGAGCCCTGTTATGCAGATCCGCAAGCGTACGATGATTTCTATGCCCTGCAATTGCAGGAATTGCTTACGGGCTATGGTCCGCTTACGGAAATTTGGTTCGACGGCGCAGGGTCGGAGGGCCGCAATTACGATTGGCAGCGGATTATGGATCTGATCAAGCGCCATCAGCCAGGCGCCATGGTGTTTAATATGGGGGCACCAACGATCCGCTGGGTTGGCAATGAGGATGGCGTTGCTCCTTATCCATGCTGGAACACTGCGAATTCTGCGCGGGGTAGCATGTTCAGTGAAGCTTCATTGAACTGGCTTCCCGGAACGCCGAGCTGGGTGCCTGCGGAATGCGATGTGCCCATCCGTAAAGACCGCTGGTTCTGGCATCCTGAGGAGGAGCATCTGCTGCTGTCTCTGGAGCAGCTAATGGATATTTATTATCGTTCGGTTGGACATGGGGCAACTTTGCTGCTCAATGTAGCCCCTGACAACCGCGGGCTGTTTCCGGAGGCTGATGTGCAGCGGCTGCTGGAATTCGGCAAGGAGATAAGACGCAGATTTGACAAGGCTCTGGCGGTAACAGCAGGTACTGGAGATATTGTTGAACTGGAATTGCCAGCAGCTACTGTAATTGATCATGTCGAGATTATGGAGGATATCGCTTACGGCGAAAGAGTAGAAGGATATATGCTGGAAGCGTACAGCAACGGAGCGTGGCTGGAGTTGAAGCGTGGCAGTTCGATTGGCCATAAGAAAATCGACGCCTTCCCTCCGGTTGTTGCAGAGAAAATCCGCTTACGGGTGTCAGAAGCTGCCGCAAGCCCCAAGATCAGACGGCTTGCCGTCTACCACTGCGGGGAATCGTTAGAATAAATATTAATAAAGGAGGTTGTCGATAATGAGCCTGCTCACCTGGAACGACGGACACTATTTGCTGGACGGACAGCCTTATCGTATCGTATCGGGAGCCATTCATTATTTTCGGGTTGTGCCTGAATATTGGAAAGACCGGCTGCTGAAATTGAAAGCCTGCGGATTCAATACCGTGGAGACCTACATCGCCTGGAATATACATGAACCTAAAGAAGGGGAGTTCGTATTTGATGGCATGGCCGATGTGGTATCTTTTATCGAGCTGGCTGGGGAGCTTGGGCTTCATGTTATTGTCAGACCGAGTCCATTCATCTGTGCGGAGTGGGAGTTCGGAGGCCTGCCGGGCTGGTTGCTAGCTTACGGGGAACTCCAGCTTCGCTGCTGTGACCCTCTTTATTTAAGCAAGGTAGACCGTTATTACGATGAGCTAATTCCTCTGCTGGTTCCGCTGCTCTCCACACATGGCGGACCAATTCTGGCCGTTCAGGTAGAAAATGAATATGGCAGCTATGGTAATGACAGTGGCTACCTGGGCTATATGCGTGATGGACTGGTCAACAGAGGGATCGATGTGCTGCTCTTTACTTCCGACGGGCCAACTGATGAGATGTTGCTCGGCGGAACACTGGAGGATGTGCATGCGACAGTCAATTTCGGCTCCAGTACAGAGGAATCCTTCCGCAAATATCGGGAATACCGCTCTGAAGAGCCGCTTATGGTGATGGAATACTGGAACGGCTGGTTTGATCACTGGATGGAGGATCATCATGTACGCGATGCCGGGGATGTAGCAGGTGTTCTGGATGAGATTCTGACCCAGGGCTCCTCATTTAATATGTACATGTTCCATGGTGGAACCAATTTTGGTTTCTATAATGGTGCGAATCATATCGTCACCTACGAGCCAACGACTACAAGCTATGACTATGATGCCCCGCTCACGGAATGGGGAGATACGACGGCGAAATTTGAAGCTGTCCGGTCGGTACTCAGCAACCATGGATTTGCCCCGACTTGTCCACTCCCTGAGCCGATTCCGAAGATTTCTTACGGGAAAGTCGCTTTGACGGAAAGAGCGGAACTATTCACGGCTTCCAATCTGGAGAAGTTATCAGAGACGGTGAACAGCGTGTGTGTACAGCCGATGGAGAAGCTCGGACAATCCTATGGTTTTATATTGTACAGCACTTTTGTGCAGGGACCGCGGTCCAGACAGAAGCTTTACATCGAGGGCGTGCGCGATCGGGCCCAGGTCTTCCTGGATGGACAGGTGCTTGGGGTGATTGAGCGCTGGAATCCGCTGCCACTGGAACTTTCCATCCCCGCTGGGGGAGCGCAGCTGGATATCCTCGTCGAGAACATGGGACGAATCAATTACGGGCCGCTCATTCGCGATCCGAAAGGGATTCTGGACGGGGTTCGGATTGATAACCAGCTGCAATATAACTGGACGATTCGTACTTTGCCGTTGGAACAGGAACAGCTGGCTTCACTAGCGTACAAGAAGCATCCGGTGGAGAAGCAGCAAGCTGCGCCCCTTTCGGGTCTGCCCGGATTCTACCGGGGGAGCTTCGAGGCGGAGGAGATTGGCGATACCTTTCTACGATTCGATGGATGGAATAAAGGGGTCGCCTGGATTAACGGATTTAATCTGGGCCGTTACTGGAACGTTGGACCGCAGCGGGCGCTATATATCCCTGGTCCACTCTTGCGCAAGGGGTGCAATGAGCTGGTTCTTTTGGAGCTGCATGGCCATGCGGAGACTTGCGAGATTGAGCTTGTGAACCTTCCTGATCTGGGAAGAACTTCGGCCGTCGATGACGCCGTGTTGAATTTTGTGCAGGATGATAACTTGTAGATGCCTTTAGCTTTAACCAATTCTAAGATTGGGGTGAACAAATGCGTAAACCAAGTCTATTTTTAGTATTAGTTCTCATTGTTGATCTTTTTTCTTCCTGTGGGGGAGTTCTTTATCCCTCGCATAGCAGGGCATCTGCGGCTGCATCAAATCTTATGCTTAACGGAAGCTTTGAGAATACAACGACAGCCCTTGACTCAACCTGGACAGGGGTTACAGACGCTGCTCCGGTGGGCTGGAGCTTATGGGTCCCTACAGGTAGCGGGAAAGGCACGAATAAAACAGCGAATATCAAGATAGACGCTGGCACTGCGCATGAAGGAACCCGGTCCATGCTGTTCGATGCCTTTGCCACAAGCAGGATTTCCATCAATCAGGGGGTAACTTCGGTTATCCCCGGTAAATCCTACAGACTTAAAGTCTGGCTAAAGACGGACAACGTCACTGGACAGGGAGCCTACTTTAGAACACAGTATTACAATACTGCCAAAGTGGGAGATGGACCTTCCTCTCCCAAAATAACAGGCACACAGGACTGGAGTATGCAGCAAGTACTTCTAACTATGCCGGCTAACGCGACGAAGCTAGTCATCGAGCCTTTTTTGGAGACTGGAAAAGGAAAGCTATGGATAGATGATATCGCATTGGAGGAATATGCGGGTCTTACAGGAATTGCGCTAGACCGTACGGCCTTTTCTATGGTCAAAGGGGACACGGTTGCACTTCTGCCGACTTTATCCCCTATAACGGCGGTGGATAAAACGGTAGTGTGGACTTCGAGCAATCCAGAAGCTGCGACTGTGGACGCACTTGGTAATGTAATGGGTACGGGGATCGGTTCTTCGACCATCAAGATCGCCACACCGGATGGTAGCCTTGCAGCTGAATGTCTGGTTACTGTCGAAGCTCCCGACACGATACAGGCCTACAATAAACTGAGGCTGAAATGGTACGACCGATTAAGTGGTGGTCAATACGATGGGAGTGATCCTGATATAGCTGCTAGTATTAGCGCTCAGGCTGCATCGGCTGCTGCACTTTGGGAGAGTATGGATAAATCCTCCGGCCGCACTTCCTTGTGGAGTGATACCGCGAGCACTACAGATTCGCAGTTTATTACAAGCGCTTACAATCGCTTGAAGACTATGGCATTGGCCTATTCTGTGGAGGGATCGGAGCTTTACGGCAACAGCGCTTTGGCGAACGATATTGTAAGCGCAATCAATTGGATGTATACAAACCGCTATAATCCGAGCAAAAGCGCTTATGGGAACTGGTGGGACTGGGAGATTGGCACGCCGCAGATTGTGAATGATCTTATGGTGCTCATGTATGACTATCTAACACCGCAGCAAATCAATCAGTATCTTGCGGCTATTGATGCCTTCTGTCCAGACCCCAAAGTAGGGTCGGTTCTTGGCGTTAAGGGCACGAAGATGACGGGAGCAAATCTACTAGATAAAGCGCTTGTGGTCACGGTAAGAGGCGTGATTGGCAACAACAGTGCAAAGATCATTCAGGGCCGTGATTCCATTGGCTCCGAGTATGTGTACACGACTCATGGTGACGGTGTGTATAAGGATGGTTCCCTCGTTCAGCATAATAATATTGCCTATACGGGAGGATATGGTTCGGTCTGGCTCAAAGGGACGGCGGACATGTCTTATCTGCTGACCGATTCTCCATGGCCAATAACGGACCCGAATGTTCTGAACATTTACGAATGGGTGGCTCAGACTTACGAGCCGGTGATCTACAACGGTCATTTTATGGATTCGGTAAATGGCAGAGGTATATCTAGAAAAGGAAGCGGCAGCGCAAGAGGGTTAATTGTCACCTTGCTGCGGATGGCTGAAACTGCTCCGGAGAATATTGCAGTATCTATTAAGCAAGCGGCGAAAGAATGGATTTCAGCGAATATGACATCCGGCAATTATTATGAAGGGTTGTCGCTTGCCGATATAACGATTGTGAAAAAGCTGATGAATGACGGGAAGATCAATCCAAGAGGAGCTCTCATTAAGAATCAGGTATTCGCCGGCATGGACCGGGTGGTTCATCTACGCGAAGGTTACGGCTTCAGCTTGAGTCTGTTCTCGAATCGCATCTCGGCGTTTGAGAAAGGGAACAACGAGAACCTGAAAGGATGGTATACGGGGATTGGGATGACCTATTTATACAATCAGGATCTGACCCAATACCGCAATGACTTCTGGCCTACCGTCAATTCCTACCGCTTGTCTGGCACGACAACGGATGGATCGGGGCAGGGAATGGTGCCTGTGGAATGGAAAAGTTACATGAATCCGAAAACCTGGGTGGGTGGATCGTCGCTGGAAGGCCTATACGGTGCAGCAGGTATGGATTTCTCACTCTCCCAAGTGACCGGTAGCGATTTGCAAGGCAAGAAATCCTGGTTTATGTTCGATGATGAGATTGTGGCGCTTGGTTCGGGAATTTCCAAATCAACTGCCGGCCCGCAGTCTGTTGAGACGATTATCGATAACCGGATGCTTAACGAAGTGGGAAACAACAAACTTCTAATCAACGGAGCTGTAGAACCGTCACAGTCCGGATGGTCAGCGACGTTAAAGAACGTTCAATGGGCCCATCTGGAGGGTAATGTGCCAGGTGCCGACGTGGGCTACTATTTCCCTGAAGCTCCAAGTATACTGGCGCAACGTGAAGCCAGAACCGGCAGTTGGAAAGAGATTAATGCCACTCAATCCGATGTTCCCATTACGCGCAACTATTTAAGCCTGGCAGTTGAGCATGGAGATACGCCTACGAATGGCTCATACTCCTATGTTCTGTTGCCTAATCGTGACATTTCAGGTACTGAGGATTACAGTGGCAACCCGGATATCGAAGTGCTGCGCAATACAGAGGATGTGCATGCGGTCAGAGAGAAGAAGCTGGGCATAACCGCCGCTAATTTCTGGAATCCAGGAACGGTAGATTCCATCAAGGCACTCAATCCAGCTTCCGTGATGATTCGGCAGATCGATCAGGAGCTTGTCGTTTCGGTGTCTGATCCTACTCAGTCGCAAAACCTATTGTCCCTGGAACTGGATATACCGGGGTTGACACTGCTCAGCAAAGATAGCAAGACGGATGTAGTGCAAGCTTCGGGAAATACAGTTATAACGGTGGATGTGAAGAATTCTATAGGGGCAACGCATGTATTGAAATTTAATATTACTGAAGGAGAGACTCCAAAAGACGAATATGACGAGCTTCGTGGAAGATGGGTGGAGTATTTGACCGGAGGGCAATCCTTCGACCCGAATAACCCGGACATTGCCAAGTCTATAAAGACTTTATCCGATAAGATCAGTAATCAGGAGCGAACTGGATTCTGGGATACGATGAACAAGCAAATGAACCGTACTTATTTATGGAGCGATAAGCCGGGCAGCACAGCGGATGCTTTTGATACGGCAGCCTCTTATAACCGGTTGAAGGATATGGCTATTGCTTTTTCAACATCCGGCTCACCATTGTACGAGAATATGCAGTTGAAATCAGATATTCTGGACGGTTTAGATTTCCTATACGCGAATTGGTATAACGAAACCAAACTGGAGAAAGGCAATTGGTTCGAATGGGAGATCGGCATTCCGCTTGCATTGGGAGATACGATGGCCTTAATGTTCGAGTATTTGTCAGCCGATCAGATTACCAAATATACCAAAGCCATTGATAAATTCTGCCCGGACCCAACCAAACGGACCAATCAACCCTCGTTGATGGAAACCGGCGCGAATCGGCTGGATAAAGCACTGGCAGTGGTCTTGAGGGGCATTCATAATCGTGACAGCGCGAAGATCAAACAAGGGCGGGATGCAGTTAGCCAAGTATTACCCTATGTGACCCGCGGAGACGGATTTTATGAGGACGGCTCCTTTATCCAGCATAATAATATTGCTTATACCGGCAGTTATGGGGCTGTATTGCTTGGCGATATGATGAAAATGATGACTTTGCTGACAGGGTCCTCTTGGCCGCTGACTGACACCAATATGAAGAATGTATACAACTGGGTAATGGATTCTTATGAACCTCTTGTCTACAGAAAATTAATGATGGATATGGTGTTCGGTAGATCGATAGCCCGGGGAAACCGGCAGCTCGTGCCTTGGTCGCATATTTTGCGGCTGGCTTCTTCCGCGCCACCGGAGCAAGCGGCCCGATTTAAATCGATGGTGAAGTATTGGTTCGAAGCCGATACGGTAGTAAGTTATTACGACGGTCTAAGAGTAGCCGATATTGTTCTGCTCCAGGAGCTTATGGACGATCCAGAGGTGCAGCCATCAGGAGACCTTACTGTGCATAAGCAGTTTTCGGCTATGGACCGGATTGTCCACCATCGGCCTGGATATGCCTTTGGGATCAGCATGTCTTCGGCCCGAATTGCCAACTATGAAGCGGGCACAGAGAATCTGAAGGGCTGGTATACAGGCGAAGGCATGACCTATCTGTATAATCAGGATCTGGATCAATATGCAGATGCATTCTGGCCGACCGTGAACGCTTATCGTCTGCCTGGGGTTACATCGGATGGGGCAAGTCGCGGTGCAGCCAAGACTACATCTAAAACATGGGTGGGAGGATCATCCATAGACGGCCTTTATGGAGCGGCCGGCATGGATCTGGATCCGGATAACAGCACATTGTCCGGTAAAAAGTCCTGGTTCATGTTCGATGATGAAATCGTAGCACTTGGGGCAGGCATTACAAGCACGGATAACCGCAAGGTGGAGACCATCGTAGATAACCGTAAGCTCAAGGCGAGCGGAGACAATGTACTTACGGTCAACGGAGAGGCCAAGCCATCCGCGCTGGGTTGGTCTGAGTCAATGAATCAGGTGCATTGGGCACATCTGGAAGGCAATGTTCCCGGCTCGGGAATCGGTTATTATTTCCCTGATGCCCCAACGATAGACGGTCTGCGTGAGTCTCGGACTGGCGCATGGAAGGATATTAATCAAGGGGGATCAACGGAGCCGATTACGAGAAATTATGCCAGCCTGTCGATTGCTCAAGGAACGAATCCGGTGAATCAATCGTATTCGTATGTGCTTCTGCCGAATCAGGATGAAACGGCGACAGCGCGCTACAGCAGTAGTCCTGACATCGAAATTATAGCCAACACGGATAGTGTGCAAGCCGTCAAGGAACAGAAGCTGGGACTTACGGCTATGAACTTCTGGGTACCGGGAATGATCGAATCCGTGCGCGCCAATCATCCAGCCTCCATTATTATCAAGGAGTCTGGAGATGAACTGACGATAGCCATTTCGGATCCGACACAGTCTCAATCTGTGGTGAATGTGGATGTCGGCAGAACCGCGCTGGAAGAGCTGATGAAAGATCCAACCGTAACGGTACTGCAGACCTCACCGAGGATTGAACTCGCAATTCATACCAGCGGGTCCAAAGGAAAAAGCCATGTTGTCAAGTTCAGAATTGATCCGAATGCCGAGCCTTCTGAGCCTTCCGATTCGGAACCAGACGAAGCGGCAATAACGAAGCTGTATGTTTCTGAAGATGCGTATGTCAATGGAGGATCGAAAGCTGCAGTCAATTATAGTTCGGTCAATTACTTGCAGATCAGAAATGGCAGCGGGGACACAGACAGAAGGGTTTATCTAAAATTCGATCTGAGTCCATTTCTCGGTGAAGTTGGTTCTGTGAAGCTGAATGTGTTCGGAAAGACAAATGACGGGGCAGGCACTTTGTCCGATATCGGTGTATTTGGAGTCCAAGATGATGATTGGACGGAGGCAACGCTAAATTACAATAATGCTCCAAAAATCGGTACTCAAGCTGCGCTGCAGACTTTTTCCGGACCGGAGCAGTGGCGGCAGTTAGATATTACCTCATGGGTTGGCACGGAGTTCCCTTCCGATCCGGTGATAAGTCTGGCTCTTAGGCAGGTAGGCTATAATCTCGCCACAGACATAAGAAGCCGTAAGAATGAGAATGGCAAATATGCCGCGTATCTGGAAATTTTGCCGAAAGATACAACACCTCCAGTCACGAAGGCTACCATACTTGGAGAAACAGGAGAAGGGGGCGCATATAAGGGCAAAGTCAATATCACTTTTGATGTCACCGACCAATCCAATGGGGGAGCTGTCGGCTGGGGAGTCAAGCGGACAGAATACCGGCTCAATGGTGGTGCATGGAATACGGTTACTCAGAGCGTATATATCGAGAACCCCGGAACCTTCGGGATCGATTATCGTTCGGTGGATAAGGCTGGAAATGTAGAGCCTTTCCGACAGCTTCAGGTGACAGTCATGGAGCCTACAGAAAGAGTCTCAACGGCAATTAGCGGCCCGGAAAGCCTGGCTGTCGGGGAGACCGGAACGGCGGTTACTTCGGTAGTGTACAGCGATGGCAGCCGTTATATAGTAACCGAAGGTATAGTCTATGAGAGCAGCGATCCTAACGTCGCAAGTA
Source organism: Paenibacillus sp. FSL P2-0121 (assembly GCF_037975345.1). Taxonomy (NCBI): domain Bacteria; kingdom Bacillati; phylum Bacillota; class Bacilli; order Caryophanales; family Paenibacillaceae; genus Paenibacillus; species Paenibacillus sp. FSL P2-0121. The sequence goes on from NZ_CP150245.1 coordinate 1,890,245, forward strand.
TAGGCAAAGATGGCCATATTGAAGCTAAAGGACCGGGCGTTTCGGTTATTTCATCCGTATATGACAACATGACCGCTTCCTATTTATTAAAGGTGTATGGACAACTGCCGGAGCTCGTCTCTATTTTGTTAAGCGGTCCGACATCCTTGGAAATAGGGCAGAGCGGTAAGGTGATCACAACGGCGGTATATAGTGATGATAGCCACCTTACGGTAACCGAGGGTGTGATCTACGAGAGCAGTAACAGGAAGGTAGCCACAGTAACGGCAACGGGGCAGCTGCAAGCACTTGATCCGGGCATGACTGTGATTACTGCAAGTTACGGAGGACGGCAGAGCAGTCTGAGGCTTCAGATTCTACAAGCGGAAGACAATACTTCAACTGTTCCGAGTCCGCAACCACAAGTGCCTTCCGTACCGGAGGTAACGGCGGGGCGGCTGCAACTAAACGCAGCTTCGTTGAACGATCTTTCGGCAGCCATTGTCTACGAGGGTAAATTGAGAATGCTAGTATTGCCGGGGATGGCAGCAGACATGCTCAAACAGAAGCCGCTTCGGGTAGAGGCTTCTAACTTTAATGTGACCCTTCCGGCAGCGGTGCTTCAACAATTACGGGGTTTGATTCCTGCGGAGCAATTGGCCGGCAGCCAGATCTTTCTGGAGGCTTCTGAGGTGAATGGGGAAGCGGCGCAGAGAATACTAGCTAGCGCAGAGAAGAAATCTGGTGCAGTGCTAAACCAGGCAGGAGAGTTCCTTCTTTTTAACCTGTATATTGTTGCTAGTGACGGTATAAGAAGCATACTTCACCAATTTGTTGAGCCAGTTACATTAGAGCTTAACGCCTACCCTGAGGCCAAAAGGAATTTGCTCGGCGGCTATTATTTTCCGGATTCCGGAAATATAGAGTATGCGGGCGGTTCCTGGCTGAAGGGCAAGGTGGCTCTGCGCACCGAACACTTAGGCACATATGCCGTGCTGGAATACAACAAATCGTATGACGATGTTCCTTCTGGACATTGGGCGGCGGCGGTTGTACAAGAGCTAACGGCCAAACATCTGATTCAAGGAGTCGGACTTCGGAATTTCGAGCCGAACCGCTCTGTGACCCGTGCAGAATTTACAGCTATGCTGATCCGCTTGCTAGGACTTGAAGGGAAATCATCTACAGCATTTGCGGATGTATCTGCGGATGAGTGGTATGCGGAGGAAGTGGCGCAGGCTGTAGAGGCGGGGATAGTCCATGGGGTGAGTGAGACTCGCTTCGCTCCAGAAGCCCCTATTTCCCGCCAAGAGATGGCGGTCATGGTGATGCGAGCCTACCAATATGTCAGCGGGAAAAAGTTGGAACCAAAGCCTGTAATCCAATTCGGTGACTTGCGTGCGGCTGCCTCATGGGCCCGTGAATCGATCATTGCTGCCCAAGCCCTTGGACTTATCCAGGGTCGAAGTGACCAGCAATTCGCTCCGGGAGGCTCAGCAACTCGAGCTGAGAGTGCAATGGTTCTATACAATCTTTTAGCAATTAAGACTGAAAAGTAGGAATTTGAAGCCAGGGCTTTGGGAAGGTTCAGTAGAACCATTCCAGAGCCCTTTTGGCGTTTAGAGAAATCGGCAGGTTTGGATGGGCAGAGCTTTCGTCGAGGTTTCATTTCTACTCGGTTTGTGAATAATGGAGGATTGAATAGGAAGGGAGCATAGAGATGCAGGTGTATATGGACATTGTGCTTAGGGCGTTTGTTGCTATGATCATGCTTTTGCTGATCGCCAAAATATTGGGAAAACAAACGTTATCTAACTTGACCTTCCACGATTTCGTGACGGGTATTATATTGGGCTCAATAGCCGCGAACTTGGCGTTTAATAAACAGCTGCATTCTTCCTACATGATCCTGGCGCTTATAGTTGTTACCGTTACATCTTTTTTACTATCTATCATCGCTTTAAAAAGTCGTAAAATGAGAAGCTGGATTTCAGGTTCACCCACTGTACTTATTGAGGATGGGAAAATTCTTGAGCAAAATATGAAAAAGGTAAGGTATTCGTTGGACTCTTTGGATCAGGCCTTGAGAGAAAAGGAAATTTTTAATCTAGAGGTAGTAGAATACGCTGTGCTGGAAGATAACGGAATGGTGTCTGTATTAAAGAAACAAGAGTACCAATATGTTACCCGAAAAGATCTAAAGCTGTTGTCCGTTCCTCAGAGCTTTCCCGTTGAATTGATTATGGATGGAATAATGCTCGCAGATAATCTTAAGGATAATGGCCTGACCCAAGAGTGGCTGGAGAACGAGTTAAGACGTAAGGGGAAACAAATTTCTGATGTGTTTTACGGGGTAAGAGGAACGCAGCAGCAGCTGATTTTTGACTATTATGAAGACGGGATAAAGAAACCTATTGATAAAGAATAGCTTTTGTTCATATTGGAGATTGACGGATACCTAAGCAGCGTCTTATAATGTTTATATAATTATTAATTAGTTAATAAAAATATAAACGTTGAGAGGCGGTATTTAACCATGGCAGAACGTGCGATCCTTAATACTGACATTCGCAAAGGGACGATTAACAGAAATATTTACGGACATTTTTCTGAGCATCTTGGCCGTTGCATTTATGAAGGGATTTGGGTTGGAGAAGATTCAACTATTCCTAACACCAACGGTATTCGTAATGATGTCGTGAAAGCGCTTAAGGAAATTAAAATTCCTGTACTACGCTGGCCAGGTGGCTGTTTCGCGGATGAATATCACTGGAAAGATGGTATCGGAGCCCGTGAAGGTCGTAAACGTATGATTAACACTCACTGGGGCGGAACGGTTGAGAACAACCATTTTGGTACGCATGAATTCATGGAATTATGTGAGATGCTGGAATGTGAGCCTTACATTAACGGTAATGTGGGCAGTGGTACCGTTCAAGAGATGTCCGAATGGGTGGAGTATTTAACCTTTGGAGGCGTATCTCCAATGTCCGAGCTTCGCCAGCAGAATGGTCATCAAGAGCCTTGGGCTGTGACTTATTTTGGCGTGGGGAATGAGAACTGGGGCTGCGGCGGGAATATGCGTCCAGAATATTATGCAGATCTTTATCGCCAATATCAGACGTATGTACGAAATTACGGGGACAATCGTATTCACCGGATTGCTTGTGGTCCTAACGTGGATGATTATCACTGGATGGAGGTTCTGATGCGTGAGGCAACACGCTTTATGGACTCGATTACCCTGCATTATTATACAATTCCTGGTCCAGCATGGGAGAATAAAGGTGCAGCTACAGGCTTTGAAACGAGTGAATGGTTTAGTACATTAGAGAAAGCCCTTCGCATGGATGAGCTGATCACCAGACATGGCGTTATTATGGATAAATATGATCCGGATAAAAGAGTAGGTCTTATCGTAGATGAGTGGGGAACTTGGTATGATGTAGAGCCGGGGACGAATCCAGGATTCCTGTATCAACAAAATTCAATTCGGGATGCTCTTGTAGCAGGCGTGACCTTGAATATTTTCCATAAACATAGTGACCGGGTACGGATGGCAAATATTGCGCAGACGATTAACGTACTTCAGGCAGTTATATTGACCGAAGGGGAAAAGATGGTGCTGACCCCAACGTATCATGTATTTAATATGTTTAAAGTCCATCAGGATGCGGAGTTGCTGGATTTAGCACTGGAAAGTGGCACTTACAGCTTTGAAGGCCGTGAGATTCCTGAAGTATCTGCTTCGGCTTCCGTAACTGCTTCTGGAATCATCCATGTCAGTCTTTGCAACTTGAACCATGCTGCTTCTGCTGCTGTTCCACTTGAGCTTCGTGGTCTTTCCGGGAAGAAGGTTGAAGTGACAGGCACAACACTTGCCGGTGATAAAATTGATGCTCACAATACCTTCAGCCAACCGGAGGCGGTAGTGCCGCAAGCCTTCACTGCCTTCACTCTGGAGGGCGATCTTCTTAATGTTGAACTGCCTCCAATGTCAGTAACTGTGCTGGAGATTACGCCGAAGGCTTAAGGTGGTGTTACCATGTCAACAACATCAACATGCAAGGGATGCAGAGAGGATTATAAAGTTACGCCAACGCAGATTAATCGGATCTTGTCTTCTTCCATGTTTAAGCCAGAGTTTTGTGTTCCGGATGAAGTTTACGCTGAACGGGTTGCCCTTTGTGGGACTTGCCCTAAGCTGCACGAAGGGGTAACTTGCGTCGCTTGCGGCTGCATCATCCCCGTAGTAGCCAAGCTTAAGGAACGTAGTTGTCCATTGCCGGGGGGTGGCTTGTGGGGTCCCTTTATCGAAAAGAATTAAGCTAAAATAAGAGCCGCATTCGACTCTCCAATGGGAGGTGAATGCGGCTTTATTCTTGGTTATCCGTATAGAACAACTCAACGATTAGATCTTCATTATAATTTCCAAAACCTTTGCCAAAAAGAGTAATCCCGCCAATATGCTCGGCATCTTCATCTACGGAAAGCTTGAAAGACCACTGTTTGTCACGGATATTCACTTGATCAAGGGTAACTTCTGAGAGCTTCAAACCATCCATAAATGTACCTTTTGCTGTAATGCGCAGCTGCTTGAGCAAGCCGTATTGGTTCGTGAGTGCTGGCCACCAGGCCGGTGTATATTTACCACGGCTATCCCCGTAGTCACCGGGACTTGTCCAGAATCCAAGCTTCACTCCGTTCAGAGTGAATGTGATATCCGAAGGCCAATTATTATTAATGGAAGGTGCTTCGGAAGCAATTTCCATGGTTATAATCAGTTCCTCAGGATGCTGGCTGGAGAGGAGGAAATTAGGGATTTTATATTCGATAAATCCTTTGCCGAACCAAAGAATCCCCGCATTCATACGCTCAAGATCCCAGAAATAGCGGGGATCATCAAAACTGCCGATCACTTTCTCAGTAGTTGCAAGACCACAGGTTGGCTCGATCAGGAAGTCGGAGTAATGTCCAACCGGAATTTCCTTGCGATAACTTTTGCGCTCATTGATCTGTCTGCCTGGGAAGGTGATTTCTGCTCCTTCAGCAGCTAGAGTACAGATCTTTTGCAGACCACTTCGACCAGGTGCCATATGCGTCTGGATCAGTCCGGCAGCTTCCAGCTTACGCACATGCATAGTCATAATGGCGCTGCTCAAATTTACTGCTGCGGCCAATTCCTTAACATTCATAGGATTTTCGGCAAGCAAACGCAACATATGCAGGCGTACTGAGCTGGCTAAAGCTTCATAGACGGGAAGGGATTCTTCCGACAGGTCAAGTTTCATAAATGGCCTCCAATTAAAATTTATGGGCTAATCGCCGATGATTAAGAAATTTATTAATAACAATATAAAAATCGACGTTTATTTCGGATGTATAGTTAATGATTATATTAGTTAAATACTTTTTTTACAATATGGGACTTTAAAAAAAGAACGGAGCCTGTGGCTCCGCTCTCTTTTCAAATCAAATCTTGCTTAATCTACGTTCGAGCTATACTCTGCCTGTACTTCATCTGACTTGAGCGCTCTGCTGTAAATCTTCAGTTCATCAATCATACCCTTAAATGGTGCATCCCAATAGTTGACGCCTAGAGCGAAAACGCCGTTCTTGTTCTTAAAGACATTCGGGAAGCCCTCACCAGAGAACTGCTCTACTCCGTTGAGGTAAACTTTTACGGTACCATTGCTGACCGTAAACGCAACATGTGTCCATGTATTTACTGGAATCTTCATGGCAGAAATAGCATCATACCAAGCTTCTCCGGACCATAACAACGTTTTACCGCCACCGTTCTGAGGAACGAAGCTAATCCAGCTATTTTTAGTGGCAGCGCCGAAGAAAGTAGTTGTTGCATCTGTAAGTTGTTCAGGATTTAGCCACATAGATACGGTGTAGGTATTGCTGTCAATTAATCCATCAGGCAAACGGATACCGGAGGTACCGTTGAATATTGCAGCTTGGCCGAGGACACCGTTACCGTATGTGATATTGCCTACTGTTGGGCTATCTACTTTTGCTCCTGTAACTTCGCCTTTTCCGTTCAATTGGAAGGAGTCATCCAGGTCGCCATCAAAAGCATAATGAGCTACTTTTCCATCAGTTACATTTACTGTGTAGCTGGCTGAAACTTCGCTTCCATCAGTCGCTGTTGCAGTAATTACAGCTTGGCCACCGACAGTTAGTGCTGTTACTATTCCGCTCGCTGCGTCAACAGCCACTACGCTGGAATCGCTAGAGCTCCAAGTTAGCGCCTTATTTCCGGCATTGGTTGGAAGCACACTTACTTGAGGGGTGAAAGTATTTCCTACAGCTACTGATTTAACAGCTTCACTGAATGAAATATTACTTACTTTAATGTTCGTATCAGGCTCACCGTTTACAAGCCAGCCCACAGCTTCCGCAGACAATGCTCTATCATACACGCGGAATTTATCAACCAAACCTTTGTATGGTGCATCCCAGTAGTTCACACCAAGAGCAAATACACCGTTTTCTGTATCAAAAATATCTGTGAATCCTTTTCCGGAGGATTTCAATATACCATTTACGTACATATTGACTGTTCCAGCATTGTAAGTGAAGGCAATATGCGTCCACTGGTTAACTGGAATTTGTAAGCCTGTATCAGCATCTAGCCAAGTATCGCTACCGAACCAGAGTCTGGTGGTTGCTCCACCGTTTCCATATGGCAGGAGACTGAACCAGTTCGTTTCGGTTTTAGCACCGAAGAATACAGGAGTAAAAGCTTTTAATTCGGATGGGTTCAGCCACATCCCTACCGAATATGCGCTACTTTGAATTAATCCGTCAGGTAGACGAACACCGGATTTACCATCAAACTTGGCTGCCTGACCGTTTTTACCAGCCTCAAAAGTGATGTCTCCATCCTCAGTGTTGTTGATCAGATTTCCGGTGACTATGCCGTCAGCTGTGCGATCCCCATTTTCTGCAAGGTCGCCATCAAAGTCAAAGGCAGCTACTAAGCCGTCTTCCAATTGCGTGCTCTTTTTTTCCATAACAACGGCGGTGAAGGTCTTAGTTACTGCGACTTCACCTAGCTTAATTGTAGCAGTCAGTTCAACTGTAGCGTTTCCAAGTCCAAGTTCAGGACGAGTAACCTTACCATTGTTAGCAATTACAGCCTCATTGGAAGAGGACCATGAAATTTCTGCTCCGCGCAAGCCTTCCGTAGGAAGGATGATGTCATCGTATATTTTTCTTGTGTCACCAATACTCAAGCCTGCAGCAATATTGTTCAAAATCTGCTCAACGCTCATCGATTCCATCTGGCTGCCCCAGATAGTGATCCCTTGATCTGACATTGCGGTGAACGTCATAACATGCTGTTTTCGTGAGGAATCCCATTGCTTCACAAATACACCTTTGTAGAGATGTTGTACGGTGCTTCCATTTTCCGTTTCGTTAATGAGCAAATGAGCGAAGTACTCATCCTTCAATTCCCAAGTTCCGGTTAACGATCCAGCGATCGTTCCGTCACTTTTTAGCTCGATATCTACTGTAGGTTTGATAACGCCTGAAACATCCTTGCCGTGGTTAACGAACTGATAAGAGCCGACAACATTATCCCGTGCTACAGCCCCAATAGTTTCACCCGTGTAACGATGTACGGCAGTTACTGGCCAGCCATCTTCGTTAGTGAACATTTGATGCACACGAAGTTCATGTGTTTCACCACGGAGTGGGAAACGAGTGTGGAAGAAGTTAAATATTTTACCCGTTTCATCATCATATTGTACCGAGTTATGTCCTGAGGACACATAACCATACGTTTGGAAATTCGGGTCTGCATTTTGATTTGTAAACATGAAGTTTCCTAATAGCTTATTACCATATGGTGTGTTGTCACCATCGGTAGTTAGAACAGCATTCTGTCCTGCTGCATCCGTATAAGGGCCGTCCGGATTTGTTGAACGGAACTGCCGCATGCTGTAACCGCCTTTGGAGTCCAGTCCACCGTAAGTTACATACAAGAAGTAGTAACCAGTATCCTTATCGTAAACGATATACGGACCTTCACCCGATTTGGTCATTCCGCCAGAAATATGGGTTCCGAAATAGCGGTCGATAAGACGTCCATCAGCGGTCTTTCCATCTTTGCCTGGATATTTAGGTTCTCCGGTAGCTGGATCAATCTCCAGAATGAATATACCACCTGACCATGAACCATAAGTCATCCAAAGCTTGTTGTCTTTGTCGTAGAAAATAGTTGGGTCAATTGCATTTGTATAGGTTTTGTTTTGATACAAACCACCTGCATTAAACCAATCTGGATTGACACCTTCCAACGTTCCATTGTCGATAAGGTCCTTGATATTTGTATTGTCCCATTTCTTATTTACTTTACTGTCACTGTCATAAGCCTCTTCCTTGGTGAAACCGGAATAAATTACGGTATTTCCATAAGTATAAGGCCCTTCGATATTTTGCGAAGTGGCGTAGCCAATCGCCGAACGGATATAAGTAGAAGAAGCGCTGTAATACATCATATAAGCGCCAGTTGTTCCATCAGCGTTCTTATAATCGTTATTCCAGAATACGTCCGGTGCCCAGATGGAGAATCCGCCTTTACTGTCCGAATCGTTCTCTCCAGCCCATTTAAAGGATTCTGCCAGATTCTTGGACAGATCACCAAAAATCACGTTGCCCGGTGTTGTATAACCATTAGTGAACTGTGTCCAGTTCATCAGATCATCTGATTTGGCCGCATCGATATGGGAGCCAAATACATAATAAGTTCCATTATCCACTACCACCGATGGATCATGTACCGAGACATTGGTGAGTGCTGGTGCAGTTGCTCCCGGACTAGGTGTAGCCGTCGGATTTGGTGTAGCTGTCGGATCTGGTGTAGCCGTCGGATTTGGTGTAGCCGTTGGATCTGGTGTAGCCGTTGGGGCCGGAGTAGCTGTAACTTCCGGAGCCGAAGTAGCAACAGAACCGCCGTTAGATCCACCGGTACCAGTGGTTGCCGTAGCCGTTGGAGTTGGTGTTTCAAAATGGATTAACTGACTGTACTTGCTATCAAAGATAACCTTACCCGTGCCTTGGATGGTTAGGATATCGTTGAAACCAAGGATTAGATTCTTGATTTCTGTACCTGCCTCTACACGCAGCTTGGCTTTTTGCTTCAGTGTAACTTCAGCAATACTGCCTGCTGTCAGATGGAGTGTAGGCTCTCCCAACGCTTGAAGCTCAACGGAATCAAAGCTTCCTTTCAGCTTGAGGATGGAATCCTTAGGCAGCGTATTCTCAACAATAACCCGGCTGAAACCTGCCCCCGTTAATGCATCTTCCTCTAGTATTGCACTGGAATGTACGCGTACGTTTGGTACGGCACTTGTGCCTCTAGTAACGACTCGCAGCTTGCCGTTATGCTTATCTACTACCATTTCAGCAGCATTGGAGTCGCTTAGTACGACACTGTTCTCACCGCCACCAGAAACGAATACTTTTCCCTTAACAGTGACATTATTCAGTGTGACATCGCCCTCAGCAATACCTTCGGTAAGGTAGAGATTCCCTGAGATTGTGGAGTTTTTCAACTCTACGCCTGGGCTGCTGATAACCATATTCCGAGTGTTAATCCCCGAATAGCTTCCGCTCTTAGGCGTGATTTCTCCGCCAAGCTTCTCAATCATGCGCAGTGCTTCCGCTCTTGTTACAGCCTGAGTTCCTTTAAAGCTGCCGTCAGTGTAGCCTTGCAGATAACCTTCACCAAGTAAAGACAATACTGCTTCTTGGCTCCATTCTGGCAAATCAGCAGCATCCTTTGGTGCAGAAGTGCCAACAGATGAGTTGAGTTGGAACAGTCTGTATAACATTACTGCAGCTTCTTGACGGCTTACTTGCTGTGCGGGTCGGAAGGTGCCATCGCTGTATCCTGTTACATATCCTGCAGCGGTTGCTTTTTGGATATCGCTGTAGTAAGCACCTGTCGTGGAAACATCCGTGAAGCCTATTTCGGCTTTTTCCTGCAAATTAAAGACCCGATTAACCAGAGTAACCCACTCTGCACGGTTGATTTCTTGATTTGGCTTATATATTCCGTTTCCGTAACCCTGAATCAAGCCCTTATCTACCCAGGTTTGAAAATCTTTTTGTGCCCAGTGACCGGAATAATCGGCGGTTTGTTGCTGAGTGGATAATGCGACTGATTTGGAATCGCTTGCAGAAGCTGCAGAAATTAATGGAGCAGGCACTAATAGAGTGAGTGCAAGCAGGGAAGCGGTTAGTTTACCAGTAGTTTTTCTCAAATGTATGATCCTCCGATTCTAGTGATGTAGAGCTTGTCACGCGTATTTTTCCAATTCCTCCCTTCTTTACTGAAAAAAATGTAAAACGCTTACATAATTAGCTACTAAAAAAACGCTTTCGAATATGAAAATGGTTTTAATTTATGTATTACTAAACCATAATACGGAAAACGTTTTATAATGCTCTCATTTTAAGCATGATATCAGCAAATAGTCAAACAGAAATTTAATGATTTATGAATCTTTTTATATTTTTATAAATTATAAATTCAAAATAGAGGCAAATGATTTAACTACTGGTGATTACTGCTGAAGTGGATAAGAGTGAAATACAGTGAATGGATGACTAGGCGGGATATATCAGCAAGATAAAGAGAGGGGATAGGGCATAACAGGTGGGGGGGAGCTAAAGAAGAATAGCTAATTAGTTGTTCACCCCCGCAAAAAAACCAGTTTTGCTTAGATCATAAATGAAAAATTTACAGATAGTACAATTTGAAAATGATATCTTGATCATGGTTTCCGAATTTTTTTCCGAAAATCGTTGCTCCTCCTACGTGTTTTGCATCTTCCTTCACTTCGATCCGAAAGGTCCAACGATCACAATTAGTATCTAAATCCTCAATCGAAACCTGAGACAGCGGGTCACCGTCAATATAAGTTCCATTGTGGTTTGTAATTCTAATCGTTTTTAGCAATCCGTATTGATTGATATTGTGAGGCCACCATTCCGGTGTGAATTTACCTCTAGCATCAGCGAAATCTCCGGGGCTCGTCCAAGTCCCTAATTCCAAGCCATTCAAAGAAAAGGTGATGTCTGAAGGCCATACGTCATTAGCAAAGGGGAATTCGGAAGAAAGCTCTAAGCTAATCTCAAATTGCTGTAGGGTTTCCTCTTTTTTTAGGAAATTAGCGATATTATATTGCACATAACCTTGCGTGAACCAGAGAATCTCTGCGTCCACTCTTTTAGAATCCATGAAATACTTAGGTTCGTCTACTCTGCCGATAAACTCCTTATCCGTAGCAAGTCCGCAAGTAGGTTTCAGATCATAATCGGTATAATGACCAATCGGCACTGATGTCTCGTAGGAGGCAAAGGAGTGAAAGATTTTTTTCGGGAAGTTAATCTCAATATGATCCACCCTAAGGATTGAGATTTTTTGCATTCCTGATTTACCAGGCACCTTTTCAGTTTTTATGAGCCCTGCATCTTCTAGTTTTTTAATGTGTTTGGTAACGATAGGACTGCTTATTTTAAGTTCTTCTGCCAAATCTTTGATGTTCATCTTATTTTTGGAGAGCAACTGAATAATTTTGATGCGTACTTCACTCGCTAAAGCTTCGTAAACAACAAGAGAGGATTTGTCGATTTCCAACTGCATTTTACCCACTTCTTTCAAAGTTATTTCATATACTGTAAAGTTTATTAATCTATATATAAAGTAACATGAAAGGTAACCGAAGTAAATATAATATCGCTTTCATCTCCGAGAGATGAATCAAAAGGTTAATTAAACGAAAAAAAATTCTGTTAAGTTTATTTAAATGTTATTGACTACGCTTTCACAATGAATGTATACTAATCTCAAGTTAATCGTTTTCAAAGAAAGTGAACATGAATGGTTATCTTAACATTACAGCTGCAGGGGGAGAGAGTAATGAAAAAGAAATTTGGAGTTTTATTAGCAACGGTTCTAACATTATCGACAGTTTTGGCAGGATGCGGTGGTAAAGATGATAGTAAGACGATTACGTTCTGGACACCGCTGACCGGTGATGACGGTGCTTATATGGATCAAATTGTTAAAAACTACAATGCAACGAATCCCGAAATCAAAGTAAAACATGTTATTACGGCTGATATGTACACAAAAATTTCTACAGTTTTGGCATCTAGCAAAGGTGTTCCTGATTTAGCAATTATCCACGCTGACCGTGTTCCTGGGTTTGTTAAACAAGGTGTACTGGAATCCATGCAAGATACCGTATTGCCAGCACAACCTGAACTGAAAGCTGAAAATTACTTACCACAAGCTTGGAACACTGGTAATATCGATGGAACTCAATACACAGTTCCTCTTGATATTCATAGTAACGTAATGTATTACAATAAAGATTTGCTGAAAAAATATAACGCTGAATCCTTCTTGGATGATAACGTTGTTACTATTGATGAAATGCTTTCCTTACAAGGTAAATTGGATGAAGGCGATTACGTAGTTAATGATGCCTTGCTGGGCTGGGTTATCTTGGCTCAAATTCAAGATTTGGGCGGGGATATCCAAGTCGATGGAAAACCGGCTGTTAATACCCCTGTATTTAAACAAGCGTTTGAAAATGTTAAGAAAATCGCCGATGCTGGCCTGATGACTCCATTTGGTGAAGACGGTTACTTGATGTTCCAATCTCAAAATGTACTTTTCTCGACAGACGGAACTTGGAGTTCTACAGCACATGCTGGGGTTGAAGGCTTGAACTTTGGCGTGACCAATGTTTATTCTCCTACTCCTGATAAATTCACCAACAGATCTTCTTCTCACTTGTTCGCTATGTTGAAGAATGATAAGAGAACAGACGAAAAAGAAGTGGGTATTGCTAACTTCTTGGAATATGTTCGTACGAATTCGATGGAATGGGCAAAAGCTGGACAAAACGTAGCAAGTAACGTAGTTAACCAAAGCCCTGAGTACAAAGACTATATGCAATCCTTCTTTACATCTGATGAAAAAGAAATCGAATCCCTATACATTTACACCTATGAATACTACCCATACATTGCGGAAGCTGTAGATACTTACTGTGCGGATATCGTGCGTGGCAACGTTGATATTGATGAGACTTTGGCAACGATGCAAAAATTTGTTGAAGATAAAATTGCGGAAAGCAGCAGTGCAGCAAAATAAAGCAAAATAGAATAGATTGTACGAAGTAATGTGCCATGTTATGGTGCATTACTTTGTGCAAAAGGAGAAATGAATTCCTATGAAAAAGAAAATCAATTGGGCACCTGCTTTCTTTGTAGGTCCGCATGTCATTTTGTTTGCTGTCTTCATTTTATTGCCAACGATTTATGGGATTTATGCTTCATTTACAAAATGGAATTTAATGAGTGATCCGGTATGGGTAGGCTTTGATAACTATAAGGCTATTCTTTTTGACAACAGTTCAACCTTTCATACTCAATTTTTCAGAGGTCTAAAAAATACATTGATTTTCGTTGCTATGTCTGTTCCGTTGCTGATTATTATTCCATTAATGGTCGCGGTGGCGTTGGAACATAAAAAAGTTAAAATGAAGAGCTTAATTCAATCTATTCTTTATATTCCTGGCTTGATTTCAATTTCTGCGGCAGCACTGATTTGGCTGTTGATCTTTAATAAGCAACTTGGGATCACTGGTAATCTATTTGGATCACAAATTGCTTGGCCTGCAAATCAACCCTATGCGTGGATTATTATCATTGTAATTACTTTATGGGGTGGTATTGGGGGCAACATGATTATCTATCGTGCTTCCTTAAGTGGCGTTTCTCAAGAGTTATATGAATCGGCTGAGCTCGATGGTGCGGGTTCTATTAAAAAATTCACTAGTATTACCTTGCCATCTATTCGTTTTCCATTAATTTATACCTTTGTTATGACAACTGCGGGTGCCTTTAATGTATTCGGCCAACCGTTAATGATGACCGATGGCGGACCTCGACAAAGTACACACGTTCTAATGATGTATATTCGTCAATTAGCTTTCGGTAACGGTGAGTCCATCGCCGGGATGGCATCAGCTATGGCAGTTTTACTGGGATTAGTTATTTTGGTGATCTCAGCGCTGCAATATTTTGTAATGAACCGAAATGCTTCATAGGTTCGCAGAAACTAATTGACTAACAAGGAAATGGAAAAGGTAGGTGTACTAAAATGTCAAACCAGGCAGTAAATCCAGTTGTAAATACAACAGGCAAAATAAAAGGCTCCTCCAGTGTAAGTATTTCAAAATATATTTCCTATATATTTCTAGGTATCCTATGTGTGATTTGGATCATTCCTGTTATATTCGGGATTTCCACCTCATTTAGATCACAAACGGAAGTAGTATCCTCGGGCTTTAGACTATTTCCTAAAGAGTGGGTCTTTGAGAACTACGTTACAATCCTAAACAATACCTCTACAGCTCCAATTCTACGTTGGTTAGGTAACTCATTGTTTATTGCCACATCTCACACCATTCTGGTTGTTATTGTTATTTCGATTACAGGTTTTGGATACACCCGTATTAAGTTTAAAGGAAGAGACACATTGTTCTTTACTTTGCTGGGGATCTCCTTCTTCCCGGGTGTTGTTAACTTGATTCCTTCTTATAAAATCATTGACTCCTTTGGTTGGGTGAATACTTCCTGGGCTATGATTATCCCTGGTCTTGCGGGTATGGGTAATATCTTCTTGGTCAGACAGTTTATGAACGGTATCCCAAAAGAATTAGATGAATCGGCTAAAGTTGATGGTGCTAGTGACTTTAGAATTTTCGCGCAAATTATATTGCCGTTAGTTAAACCAATATTGATTGTTTGCGGATTGTTCTCCTTTACTGGATCTTGGAATGACTTCCTCTGGCCGGTTATTGTGTACACAGATGTAGACAAAATGCCAATTACCGCTGGTTTGCTCTTATTGCAAGATATCTACGGAAACTATCGTATGATCGGACAATTAATGGGCTCGGCAATCATGGCGATTATTCCAACATTGCTGCTATTCGTTTTTGCACAAAAATACTTTGTTCAATCCATCAACCTGAATTCGGGTATCAAAGGTTAGATCGAATGAATTTAAACTTAAATACACCTTGACTTCTTATAAGGAAGGGTGTGTTTTGGTGACCTGCAAATATAAAAAAAGAGATAAATATAGGAGTTGTCATTGTGAGAGAATTTAATGTGAAAAATCCACTAGTTGAGCAACGAGCAGATCCTTGGATCTATAAACATACTGACGGGTACTACTATTTCATAGCTTCAGTTCCAGAGTTCGATAGAATTGAGCTTCGCCGTTCTGAATCCATTCAAGGATTAGCTGAGGCTGAAGGGAAGACCATTTGGGTTAAGCATGAAACGGGCTTGATGAGTGCTAATATCTGGGCGCCAGAGATTCATTATATTGATGGGAAATGGTACGTGTATTATGCAGCTGCACATACCTCTGATACGAAAGATGGTTTATTTGATCATCGCATGTTTGCACTAGAAAACTCATCCGCAAATCCTTTAGAGGGTGAATGGGTCGAAAAGGGTCAAATAAAAACAAAATGGGAATCTTTTGCCTTGGATGCAACAACTTTTGAGCATAAAGGAGTTAGATATTACGTTTGGGCACAAAAAGATCCTGCTATCCCTGGCAATTCAAATATTTATATTTCCGAAATGGAGAACCCTTGGACACTAAAAGGCGAGCAGGTGTGCATCACCACTCCTGAATACGATTGGGAAAAAATCGGATTTTTGGTGAATGAAGGCGCAGCAATCCTTAAGCGTAATGGACGCATTTTCATGACTTTCTCAGCTAGTGCAACAGATCACAACTATTGTATGGGATTGTTGACTGCTGATGAGAATAGTGATTTGATGGATCCAAAATCATGGGTCAAGACACCTGAACCTGTGTTTACGACTTCTGAGGAAAACGGCCAATATGGTCCGGGACATAATAGTTTTACTGTCTCTGAGGATGGCACACAGGATATCCTTGTTTTCCATGCTAGAAGCTATAAGGAAATTGTCGGTGATCCGCTTTACGATCCGAATCGTCACGCACGTGTGCAAGTAATCCAGTGGAATGAAGACGGAACGCCAAACTTTGGTGTACCTAGACCGGATACGAAATAAAAAGGGATTTGTCGCATAAAACAACAGAGCAATGATTCTCCCAGAGGTGGAGAAACACTGCTCTGTTGTTTTTTATAAGAGTCATAGTTATAACCCTCCTGAGGCTTAAGGACTCAGCTGACGCTATTTGCAAATTTTTGGACATTTGAGCAAGGTTGCGGACCCCAGTGCAGCTATTCCTTTAGAAAAGGTTCATTTTTGCTGTTCTTCAAGCCAATAACGACTTTAGGGTCCGTTAGGTACGCAAATTTGTGATAAAGTTGCATTTAAGGTCAACGGTGTCCGATAGTTGCTTTGGGAATGCGTAAAAGCGAGTTGATCAAATGAGGTACTCTTATAATGGAAGATCCCGTCTTCTGAACAGCTCTACTCCCAAGGAAAAGGTGAACACTCCGATCAACAGCAGCCAACTGGAGACCTGAATAATCTCCACGTTGCCCTGAACGATTTCCCCGGGTTGATAGAAGGAGAATAAGGTTAGGAAACGCAGTCCTTCCAGTTTGTCGCTTATTTTACCGAGTAGATCCAGAGTGAAAAATCCGAAGGCGATGGCGCCGGAAATTCCGAGTGCTTTTTTCTCGTCATTACATACAGAGGACACGAGAAAGGTAAGGCCGCCTACCGCAAAAAACAATAAAAACGCCACGGTATTCAGCTGAGCGAAGCGACCACTGTTAAAGTCATATTCACTGCCAAGGAACCATGCTTTACCTAATAATCCGGCGAGGGTGGTTACACCCATAATTAAGAGTAATGCTGTAGTGAGAACAAGTGCCTGCGTGGTAGCGACTTTTCTCCGTGTAGTTGGGGCTATGAGCAGATAGGCCATGGAGCCGTGATCCACGAGTCGAGCCATAAGCTGCGTTGACATTTGCACACAAACTATGGATAGAATCAGAACTAGTATAAGTCCATAATATTCTCCGGAGATAAAAGCTTCTGCACTAGTAAAACCGCTATTTAGCCCAAAGGCTTTACCCACACCCTCTGGCATCGCCTTAATAAGGTCATCAATTGCTTGTGTACTCCCCGCAATCCCAGGATAAAGCCAGATCATAAACAGAATATAGAAGGCAGAACCAAAGGCGTAATTCAATATTCCTTTCAGGTTCACTCGCATCATTTCCTTATAGAGCGGAAGATTCATTACACTACCCCCTCGCGGTCATAATAGTCCATGAAGATGTCCTCCAGATTTTGCGTGAATACGTCGATGCTGCGGATATTGTATTTTCCAGTTTCCCGGATGAATCGGTCATAATTGCCCTGCACAGCTATGCGGACCTTATTTCCCTCATGAGCTTCCACTTGTAGGCCGGAGGCGGCAAAATCCACTGCATCTTCACTATTCGCAAAAATGACCTCAAACAGCTTCCGTTGCATCGATTGCAGTTCATGAATATTTTTTACGGTGATAATCCGTCCGTCTTTGATAATTGCGGCGCGGTCACAGGTGCGTTCAATTTCTTGAAAGCTGTGTGAGGACATGAGAAAGGTGGTTCCGGCTGATTTTTCCTCCAGTACCAGATCAATAAATACCTTTTGCATGAGCGGGTCGAGACCCGAGGTAGGTTCATCCAGAATAATAACGTCAGGACTGTGCATAAAAGCAGCGACGATTCCGACCTTTTGCTTCATTCCCTTTGACATTTTTCGGATCGGAGTGGTGGCATCAAATTGCAAACGTTCAATCAGCTGCTCGCGTTTGGTAGTATTTTTGATTCCCTGCATGGCTGAGATAAATTTAAGGAAAGAAAGACCCGTCATCCCATCAAAAAAGTTGATTTCACCGGGTAAGTAGCCGATATGCTTCTGGACTGTCCCTTGTGCCTTCCATACATCAAGCCCATGGATACTCGCATGCCCTTGATCTGGTTTCATAAAACCCATGATATGCCGTATGGTCGTCGATTTACCCGCACCGTTAGGACCCAGAAATCCAAAAACCTCGCCTTTATTTACGGTAAATGTTACATCTTCGATTCCTTTGCCATTCGAAAATCGTTTAGTTAAGCCTTCTACTACCAGCATGCTGCCACCCCCGCCGCAAAATAATGAACTATTATGAATCAGATATTTCATATGTTATATTATTCCTAGTGGTTAATGAAGTCAATATAATTATGAAATAATTGAAATGGAATATTTCATTAAATTTGAATATGCATACTTAATAACGAAGTTAGGGTGGAAACTATGAATGGATTTGAGAAGAGAGCAGCACAGATTAAACTCAAAATTATGAAAACTACCATGGAGATGCTCAAGAACTGGGAACCGAAACGTCTACGGATCGCTGATATTGCGAAAGAAGCAGGGGTCTCTCAGGTGACGATTTATAATTATTTTGGCAGTAAGGAAGCGCTGCTTAGTGAGTCTTTTAAAGACTTTGTTCAGAAGGAAATTCAGGAATTTGAAGATTACATTTATCAAGAGCATTCTCTAAAGGAGATTATTGGTTACATTCTAACCATGGAGAGGGAAACTTACAGCGGTTTATCTCCCGCAACTGTGAAGGAGCTTATGGTTGAGGATCAAGAAATGTTCCATTATATTGAGGAACGATATGCGAATGACATTTTGCCGGTGCTGGTGAAGATGGTCGAGGATGGGAAAGCGCGGGGAGAAATCTCAAATAAAGTATCCACCAAAGGGATACTTTCACTAATGGGGATGTATATGCGTAATGCAGGTGAACTTCTAGACGAAGCTAGCAAACAGGAAGATATGGATGCCTTCATCGAGGAAGCCATCCATATTTTCTTCTATGGCATTTGCGGGAAAGAGTAAGGGGAGCTTGAGCTGCGAGAGCATCACCCTTAATTGATCAGGTGAACAGCGGATTTCCAGTCATGCCGACCCAAAGAGCGGATTGTTCAAGCTGGGCAGCAAGCTGAAGCAATAAATCTTCACGGCCTTTGTTCGCCATGACTTGAACGCCTAGCGGCAGGCCATTTGCTGACTTATGGACGGGCACACTCATTGCAGGCTGGCCTGTCAGATTTGCGAGCTGGGTGAACG
Source organism: Paenibacillus sp. FSL P2-0121 (assembly GCF_037975345.1). Lineage (NCBI taxonomy): Bacteria > Bacillati > Bacillota > Bacilli > Caryophanales > Paenibacillaceae > Paenibacillus > Paenibacillus sp. FSL P2-0121. Next base: position 1,909,406 of record NZ_CP150245.1, read on the forward strand.
GTGTATAGGTTAGGCTTGGCTCAAACATCTCGTAAATTAAGCGGCTCTGTTCTTCTTTTGGCAATTCGTTTACGTGCAGCAGCTTTGCTATCTCTGCAGGTTTATGCGTTAATTCACCAATTTTGGGAGCAGAGTTTGCATTCGTAGGTGTTATATATAAGTCGTAATGATTAAACAGTTCCGCCATTTGGGCGGCTGCAACGTCCCATTCATCCAGACTATGTACGAATTCGGCCGCTGAAACATTTTTTCCGGTCTCACCAAGGACCCACGTAATGATATCGACATCGTAAGCAGTTATGGAACGTCCCATATTTCTCTCCAGGGAGACGAACATCGCTGCTACCTCTCCGGCATTCATCGTATAGTAGTTCTCCATCAGTCTTGTGCCATTCACAGGACTTTCTGTTTCTTCAACCGCATGTCCTTCAGCTTCGAGCCATTTCACGGATTTGAGAACAGCATTTACGGCCTCTTCAGAGACAGGCGTACCTACTGGGGAAGCAGTCGTAAATCCAATTCGTAGTTTACGTTGCGTAGGCTTAAACAGATCATCCAGATATACGCCCGGGTATAACGGAGTCTGGAAGGCGGCTTCTGGCTGCACAACCTGCAGCAGATCTAACATAGCAGCGCTATCGCGAACGGACCGGGTTAAGGCAAAATCAATAGAAGCCCCTTGCCATTGACGGCCGACTCCGGGTCCTACTGGTGTGCGCCCGCGCGTGGGTTTAAGTCCGAATAGGCCTGTGAATGAGGCGGGAATACGGATGGAGCCACCACCATCACTGGCTCCCGCTACTGGAACGATACCAGAAGCTACAGCCGCCGCGGCTCCGCCACTTGAACCTCCAGTAGAATATTCGAGATTCCAAGGATTACGAGCAGGGCCGTGGAGGACATTCTCTGTAATGTTTTTTAAGCCGAACTCGGGTGTATTCGTATGGCCAAGTGGAATAAAGCCGGCTTTCCTAATTCGTGCAACATAATTTGAATCCCACCGTGCGACATTGTTCTTCATCAGCATAGCCCCACAAGTGATGGGCTCGCCAGCGATAGATTGGGAAATATCTTTTAATAGAAACGGAACGCCAGCAAACGGCCGAGTGTTATCCTGAACAGGCATCTCGTCGGCTTCTCTAAGAGCAGCTTCACGACGGGTGCGCACCACCGCATTTATGACCGGATTGACCTCATCTAACCGAGCAAAGGCGGCTTCGACCAGCTCACGAGGTGAAATTTCACGTGCTTTGACAAGTGAAGCAAGTCCTAGAGCGTCATAGGTAGAGTAAGAAAAGGACAAATTAGATACCCACTTTCAATTTAGGATGATTATTATATTATACATCCCATTAGTTATTTTTTGAAAATGGGTAATCTGACATCTATCAATTCTTTTTTACGTCATATTAGGCTATACTTAGTGTTAAATGATTTTATGGGGTGTACTGATGAACGAAGAGAAATATCAGAATGTGGATGGATTAATGGAGGCTTTCCAACAATTCGCTAGAATGAATTGGCGTAAAACCACGATTTGGGGCTTGAAGCCAAGTGAGGTCCGGATGTTGGTTTCTTTAAAGCTTGGTAAAGAACGGGAAGGGAAGAAGGGACAGACGGTTTCGGAAATTAGCAAGTTTCTGAAAGTCACCTCTCCTACGGTTACCCAAATGCTCAATAGTCTGATTGCACAAGGATATGTGGTGCGTACTTCTGATGCACAGGATCGCCGAGTTAGCGAGATCACGCTTACGGAAAAAGGGGAGCATCTGGCTGAGATGGCTGTAACGAAATCCCGGAATACCTTTAAAGGTATGATTGATTACATGGGCAAAGAACAGACGGATACGTTAATGGAGCTGTTAAACGGAGTCTATGTTTACTTCGAAGAATTGAACGATCAACCAAACGAATCCTAGCCCTTCTTATAAAAAAAGAGATGCCGCACAGCCTAAGCTGTTTACGGACATCTCTAATGTAAGGTTATTTGTGATTAATGTGCAGCAGGCACAGATTTTTCGAGTTTTTTACTCCCGTTTTTATCCTCTGCATGTGTCTCCATTTTTTTCTCTCCACTACGTAATGGAATCTCTTTAAGGAACAGAACGAGCAGTGCTGCGATAACTAACAGCGCCGTACCACTTAAGAACACAACTGTCAGGGAATCGCTTAGTGCGTTCCGCAGCATCTCAATCAATTGATTGAAGAGCGGCTGAATTTGCTCTGGCAGTGTTGCATGCAATTCTTTAAGCTTAGGCTGATCTAGCAGCATTTGAGGATTCATAAAGGCAGAAAGCTGTTTAGCGGATTCAGGATCAAGTTTGGATAAATCCGGACCTTTGCCAGAGGACACCGCTGCCTCTAATTTTTTCGTTAATGAGGAGTTCATAATGGTACCCATGATGGCAATACCTATGGTTCCACCTAAATTACGGAATAAAGTATTTGTAGCAGTAGCAACACCTAGCATTGAAGGCGCTACAGCATTTTGTACGGTTAGTGTAAATACAGGCATCGATAGTCCTAACCCAACCCCGAAGATAATCATGCTGACTACAGCCGTAGCAATGTTACTCATAAAGGCCATTAATATCATGGCTACAACCATGAATGGCATCCCCATTAGAGCATAACGTTTATATTTTCCTGTTTTGGAGATCCATCTTCCCACTAAAGTACTTAGTACAATCATAGTAAGTGACATTGGCATATTGATAAAACCAGATTTAGTTGGGGAGACGCCCTCTACCCCTTGCACGAAGAAAGGCAGGTAGATCATTGCGCCCATCATACCAGCATTCATCAGGAAGCCGACAATCATTGAGATGGATACGATGGAATTTTTAAATAAGGATAATGGCAATACTGGGCTTTTAGCTTTACGTTCAATCAGAATCAGGATAATCAGACCCAGAATGGAAGCCCCAAACAAGCCTAGAATCTCCGGAGAACCCCAGTCATATTTTGTTCCCGCCCATGAAAAGCCCAGCAGGAGCGCAACGATGGTCAGGGAAAGGAAAATGGAGCCTAAGTAGTCGATGGACTCAGATGTAGAACGCGTTGTTTTAGGGAACATTTTCAAAATCATAAAGAAGGCCACGATCCCGAAAGGTAAGAAGATCCAGAAGATCCATTTCCAAGCCATGTGATCTACCATGAATCCGCCAAGGGTAGGACCAATTACGCTGGAGAAACCAAATATCGCCATCATAATTCCAGTCCACTTGGCTCTCTCTCTTGGAGCGAACAAATCACCTACAGCGGTTACGGTAGCCGACATTAGAATCCCGCCGCCTAGACCTTGTATCCCGCGATAAGTGATCATTTGAAAAATGTTGGTCGACAATCCGGATAGGAAAGCACCTATAATAAAAATGACAATCCCTGATAACAGGAAGGGCTTTCTTCCGTAAATATCGGATAACTTACCGACAAGTACGGTAGCAATGGTTGAGGTGAGCATATAGATGGTAATTACCCAGGTATAATGTTCAATACCTCCAAGCATCGCAATAATTCGGGGCATTGCTGTGCCCACAATCGTCTGGTTGATTGCTGCGAAAAACATAGCCGCCATTAAAGCAATCATAATTGTAACTTTCTTTTTCTGAGTGAGATGCTCCAGAGCAGTTCCTCTCCTTTAACTTCTATATATTGTAGTTTGGGAATTCATGTCGTAATAATTAGGTAGCCAAACTATCATTTATGTATAATACACAAATTCATCAATTAGCACAACAGGTTAATTATTAAATTTTAATTTAAAGAGAATTTGAATTTGACTTGATTTTTTGGGAATAGGTAAGTAATCTAATTAGATTGAGGTATATTGGAGGTGCCCTATGGATACCCATGACAATCAAGAGCAGAAGCTGATCATAGCCCTTGAAAATATAAAGCGTCTGACTGCTCGCCCCTACTCGATTGATGTAGTATCGTATAGAGAGTTTGTTATGATGTACGTCATTCACACTGTAATGAAGCAAAAGAAAGCCACTGAAGGTGACAAACAGCACCGGGGAGTTATGATTTCTAAATTAAGTGACCTGCTCCAGATAAGTAGACCTACTGCCACGCAAATGGCAAATACTTTGGAGGAAAAAGGTTACGTAGTGCGTACAACATCCGATACAGATCGTCGGGTCGTATATATCTGTCTGAGTGAGCTTGGAGAGCAGATTTATAGCAGGCAGATGGCATCCTATTCCGGCATTTTGAGTGAAATCACGCAAAAGGTCGGTAAGGAAGAGATCGACCAGCTGATCTTTTTGTGCGATCGTTTTCAAGAAGCGGTGCATGAGGTCAGAAGCCGTCATTTTTTTCCACAGTCGGATGAGGAGCCATTAGTTATAGATTCAGTATAGAAAGCCCAACATCAAAAGATATTCCTGCAGACCTGCGGGAACATCTTTTTTTGCATCTTAGAGCAAGGAGTGATTATCATCAGAATATTTGCAATTAGTGACATTCACGGAAGTTATGTAGAATTCAATGCCCTATTATCAAAAGTGAATTATCGCCCGGCGGAGGATAAGCTTATTTTAATGGGAGATTATGTGGATAGAGGTCTGGACAGTAAAGGAATTGTGGAGCAAGTGATGACTCTGCAGCAAGAATGTGGAGCGATAGTTCTCAAAGGAAATCACGATAAAATGGCTTGCGATGCGCTCACCAGCGATGATGATAAATTGGATACCCATTGGCTAACTAACGGCGGATTTCATACACTGATGAGCTATTGCGAGGCGGGCTACGAAGGTTTGCAGAAGGATTTTGGCTGGAAGGATTATATGCAGCTAAAAGAAAAAATTAGGCGGGACTATAGACATCATATAGACTTTCTGAGCACATTGCCGCTTTATCATGAGACGGAAGAACATATTTTTGTTCATGCAGGCATTAATCCATTAATAGAGGATTGGAAACAGCAGGACCCTTATGATTTTATCTGGATTAGAGAACCCTTTTATAAGAATCCGGTAGTTAGCACTAATAAAACGGTTGTTTTCGGTCATACTTCGACGATGGATCTGCATGATTCAGAAGAAATCTGGTTTAGTCCACTGGGAGATAAAATTGGCATAGATGGTGGCTGTGCATATGGCCAACGACTAAATTGCTTGGAGATTTCCGCAGGGAAATACATAACGCATTTTGTTCGGAATGGTGAGACGCTTTGAGCGTTCTCCCATTTTTTTAAGAATAGTAATGAATTAAACGTTAACTATGTATAAAATAAAGATAGGAGGGGTGCAAATAGGTGAATGCGAACAGCAAATATCATATCCTCATGCAAGGGGCCATCAGCAAGAATGTGAGCGAAACCTGTAAGGAGTTTGGCATTTCCCGGACGATCTATTATAAGTGGTCTAAAGCTTATCAACAACATGGAATGGATGGACTTGGGGAGAAGAAAAGAAAGCCGGTAATGCCTAATAAAGTAGATAAGAGAACGGAAAGATTGATCTTGGAGTACGTCGCCAGATTTCCTGAGGATGGGCCTAAACGCATCTTTTATGAACTGCAAGATGAAGGTATGCAAATAGGGGAATCCGGTATTTATAATGTACTACGTCGAAACGGACTAAATAAACGAATAGAACGTGAAGCTTACGCCAATCAAATCAAAGCAAAGAAGAGGAATGGCGCACAATCCACTCACACTAAAGGATTTAAAGAGAAACGGAAAATACTAGATTATAAGATGAAGAATCCGATAAATGCTCATCCCGGGTATATGTGTCAGCAGAGTATTAGCTATTTGGGAGTTTTCCCGAGGGTCGGAAAGGTATATCAATATGTAATTTATGATGCCTACTCCAGACTAGGTCTAGTTAAGCTATACAATCGGAAATCTACCATTCATTTTATAGATTTTATGCATCTGAAAGTTCTCCCATTGATGAAGACATTAGATTTTCATATCGATAATCTGGTTACGAACAAAAGCCGTGAATTCATTACGAACTGGGACAGAGGAAAACATAAATATAGTGAATTTTTACATAAGAACAATATTAATCAAGTAGCTATAACGGTAGACCAAACAGAGATATTTCAGCCCTTGCAGCAATTTGCGGCGGTGTTGACCAAAGAATTCTACCAGCAGGCTTGGGTAGATGATACGATAGATTCTTTTGAGATTTTAGAAAAGCGCTTACATGAATACTTGAGAACCTACAACTTCAGCAGGCAAATTACAGACGGACCTAATCAAGGTAAAATACCATCGGATGTCGCACTTGCCTATACGGGACAACGAGAAACTTTGCCATTATGGTTATTTACAAGGAGATAACGGATGATGACAAACACGAAGAATAAAGACCGAATTGGAATCATCGGTGCAGGGATTTCTGGGGTTACGGCTGCTTATGAATTAGCGAAAAAAGGATATACCAACATTACCCTCATGGAGAAGTCGGATAGAGTAGGAGGAAAGTGTCATTCTATTGAGTACAAAGGAAAAAGTTATGAAATGGGGACGCTAATCGGCCTGCCTACCTATAAACATACGATGGATTTTATGAGAGATTTTGATCTTATGGATAGGGGACCATTGTTAGAACGTGGATTTTTTGATAATAATGGGAGAAAAACTTCACAAATTCCCATGGAGCAGATAGAGGCGTTTACACAAGAATTCAAACGATTGCCGGATATTCTGAAACGCTATGAGTCTCTCCAAGAACCGGGTTTTCTCCACTTACCGCCAGATTTATGTCAGCCATTTTCGCAGTGGTGTGTAGAGAATAAGCTGTCTGTCCTTGAGCAGGTCTACATGCATTATTTTAATACTTTTGGATTCGGTGGTATCCATAATGTTCCCGCTGCATATGTGCTGAAATTTCTAAGCTATGATAATCTGTTGTCGTTTATTGAAATTACTCATATGATAACCTGGCCTAAGGGTGTTACTGAGCTGATCAGACGAATGGCCGACCAAGTAAACGATCTACGCCTGACTTGTGAAGTGCTTTTTATGGAGCAAGAACAAGATGGGCAGGTTCGAGTAGAGACGAGTCAGGACATCTTTTATTTTGACAAGGTCATTTATACAGCAGCTTTAGAGCAAATGGGCGATACAGTTAGCCTGTCAAGTGAGGACAAAACTTTATTAGCGAATATAACCTATGAATGGTTTAGGGTATATGCGTATAGAGTGAAGGGGTTGCCGGAGCTTTCTGGCTATATCCCCCGGAATATGTACCCTGAACGTAAAGGGCATATGATGGCATGGTACTATCGGTGGGCAGATATGGGAACTACGGATCTAGTTACGGTTTATGTAGCAGAGAATGAAGCTATGACTGATCTGGAAATGCGAGAGACGGTAGAAAATAAACTTCGCGAGCTGGGCGGAGAGAGCATTCGACTATATATGATGAAGCGTTGGAGGCATTTCCCACATGTGGATTCTAATGCGCTACATGAGGGATTTTATGAACGGGTTGATCAGATGCAGGGGAAAAACAATATCTATTTAGCTGGAGAAATCATGAACTTCCCTACACTTGAGAATTGTATTATATACGCGAAACACTTGGTTGAACGATTCTTTTGAATAACATTAAAGAGGAACCTTGTCCACAAAGAAATTTGTCGACAAGGTTTTTTTACATTCAAGTTAGGTTTGCAGTATATAGTTCTATAGACATGTATTCTAATAGATTTCTCAGAAGAAAGGTAGAAAGTTTGGCGAATTCTAGTGCTAGGGTTGTGTAAACTCAACTTGAAATGAAACTAAAAAAACACTGATAAATCAACGTTTTAAGCGATTTGATCGTTTAAAGAGGGATGGGCTATATTGGACCTGAGACACAGATTACATACACCAACCTACAAGGAGGAGTAAAACATGTTTTTATTCGAATCGATTCCCTGGTACTCTGCGCTAATGTGGTTAGTAGTACTAGCAGGATTAATGTTTGTAAATGAAATAGCACGGAAGAGCAAGTGGTTCTCAATCATTCTGTTTATAGTTGTCCCTATTGTTCTTACCATAGCGGTTTGGCCAAATACGGCAGGAGAAGGCTCCAGTACTGGAACATGGTTTCACTGGGTAAAAGTATATTCTGCTTTGGCAGGATGTATAGGGTTTATGGCTATCCGTTATGTTAAAGGATGGGACAAAAATAAATATATATTAATGTTCCCGGCTATTATCCTTGCAGTTAACATTCTTGAAGCAGTTATTCGTGATTTCCAAGTGTACAGCTTGCAAGGTATGGTGGATGGCGTAATGATGGTAGGTGGTCCTTGGAACATTATGAACGGGATCGCAGGTATTCTGAACATTATTACGATTTCTGGTTGGATGGGTATTGTGATCAGTAAAGATAAGAGTAAAGATATGTTGTGGCCTGACCAGCTTTGGTTCTGGATCATTGCTTATGACATTTGGAACTTTGCCTATGTATATAATGCAGTTTCTGACCATTCCTTCTATGCAGGTGCAGCATTGTTGATCTCTTGTACCATCCCGGCGTTCTTCTTTAAAAAAGGGGCATGGCTGCAGCATCGTGCACAGACTTTGGCGATTTGGATGATGTTTACGATGTCGTTCCCGGCGTTTGTTGGTGAGTCAAAGTTCTCTGTACAATCCTCTCATAGTGAAACCGCTCTGTGGATAGTAAGTGCATTATCTTTAGCTGCTAATATTGCAGTGTTTGGTTATCATTTCTATAAAATCATCAAGCATAAACGCAATCCGCTTAAAGAGGAAGTTTATACGGATTTAGCTGCTTATAAAGCTATTGCAGAGGGTGCGAATTAATAGAGACATTATAGTAATAGTGATAGAAGTTCCTCCTGCTTAAAGGGGGGAACTTCTTTTTGTGAATAATTAAAGTTCTAATTATCAGAGCCCCATATCCGCCCGTTGCTGCGCACGAAATGTTTTCCTTTTTATACAAAGCAAAAGACAGGTCAGTAATAAGACACATAATAAAGTTGCCGTATATGTGAAATTGCTGTTCCAAAACACTATCTGAATATTCATTAATGAGTGAACGCCGATCACGAAAAATAAATTTCGGGTTAAGATATAGAGTAGAGCGAATATAATTCCTAGAATTAGAAGCATGATAAAATCATAAACAAACTCCATTCCAACTAATCCTGAGTAAATCCGGTTTGGGATATGTATGGTGGCAAAGATCGATTGTGAAATCAGCATTGCAGAGATCATCCGTGTAGTTTTGTTGTTGATTTTTTTTAAGTATAGATAGATTTGAACGAGCAGGAAGCCGCGAAATAAGATTTCTTCCAATAAAGCATTTCCCAAGACTTGACCTAGAATTTCACCGAAAACTAAATTTGAATGGCTGAAGATAGCATTGTTAAGTGTTAGCTCTGAGTGATTCAGGTGTACCATACACAAATCTACTATATTTATAGCGAGCCAAAACAGAAAGGTACCCAGCAGTCCGGCTCTTAATTTTTCTATTTTTAACCCAAAATCCCGGGGCGAAACTTTAGCTATCAGAATCAAAAAAATAATTACTTCTAAGAGAAGCCCAACTAGATTGGCGGCTAACGTTTCATTGATCCAGTGGTTTGTGTTTTTGGCAATAAAACTTAAATATCCATGCTCAAAAAGGATGAGATTAACCGCAAGAGTAAAAATAATATGAATAAAAATGAGGCTCGCTATAAAAAGGTAGTGTGTAGGCTTTGCTTCAAAAATCGATGATAGATTGAACTCCTTGGAGTGAAGCATCGACGGCAGTCCTCCTGATACAAAATATTCCAAATTAACCTTAGATTTCACTATATCCTTTTTGAGTCCAAGTTTACTGTTACAAAAATCATGTGTTATTCTTCACATTCGCCCATCCCCAGATTGACAGAAGCAAGGGCACTGGCTATACTTGAAATGTTAAAATGCAAATCGGACAAATCGTTGATGAAAATGAAGTACACCGGAGGATGGCTTGATCAGAGAAAAGGTTCCTTTACGAAACGTTTCGTAATGGCTGTGAGAACCTTGAAGACAGGCCGGTGGAAAGCTAATTTCGGAGTGTGAGATCAATGCTCACCGGGGGCGCCCGTTATCAGCCGCGACAAGGCGATCGTCTGCAATTGTCCCATTAGTGGGGTCAAGGCGATAACCAGGGTGGTACCGCGATATTAATCGTCCCTGAATTATTCAGGGGCGTTTTTTTGTTTTTATTTTTTAGGTATTTTGTAATTTCCGGTGTAAATGCCGAAGTAAAAAGATGAGACGGGAGCTGTAAATGATGAAAGCAAGTGAAATTCGTTCCAAATGGCTTAAGTTTTTTGAAAGTAAAGGTCACAAGATTGAACCAAGTGCGTCCCTCGTTCCTCACAACGATCCTTCGCTTCTGTGGATCAATGCGGGTATGGCACCTTTGAAAGTGTACTTCGATGGCCGGGAGGTTCCAGAAAATCCGCGCCTGACTAACTCACAAAAATGTATTCGTACCAATGATATCGAGAATGTGGGTAAGACACGCCGTCACCATACATTTTTCGAGATGCTGGGTAACTTCTCCATCGGCGATTATTTCAAAGAAGAAGCTATCACATGGGCTTGGGAGTTCCTAACCGGCAAAGAGTGGATCGGCTTTGACCCGGAACGTATTTCCGTAACGGTGTACGCAGAGGATGAAGAGGCATTTAAGCTGTGGAATGAAAAGGTTGGCCTGCCTGCTGAACGCATCATTAAGCTGGGCGACGATAATTTCTGGGATATTGGCGAAGGCCCATGCGGTCCTTGCTCGGAAATCTTTTATGACCGTGGTGAAGCTTACGGCAGTGATATGAGCGATCCGGAAATGTATCCAGGTGGAGAAAATGAACGCTGGTTAGAAGTATGGAACCTGGTGTTCTCACAATTCAACCATAACAAGGATGGCAGCTATACGCCGCTTCCGAATAAAAACATTGATACAGGGGCTGGCTTGGAGCGTTTTGCATCCATTCTACAGGATGTAGATTCCAACTTCGACACTGATTTGTTCCAACCTATTATTCAAAAGACAGCACAGCTCGCGGGTGTAACTTATAAAGATAACGTTGAGCAGGATATCGCGCTTAAAGTAATCGCTGACCATGTGCGTACCGTTACTTTTGCGGTCGGGGATGGAGTACTTCCTTCTAATGAAGGACGCGGTTATATTATCCGCCGTTTGCTTCGCCGTGCTGTTCGGTACGGAAAGACCTTGGGTCTGGATCGTCCATTCCTGTATGAGCTGACTGAAACCGTTGGCGAAATTATGGGTGTCTACTATCCATCCGTTGTGGACAACCGCGAATATATCGCAAAGATTATTCGTACTGAAGAAGAACGTTTCCACGAAACATTGTCTGACGGATTGGCTATTTTGGGTGAGATCAGTGCTAAAGCAAAAGCAGAGGGTCTCAGCAATATTGCTGGAGCCGATGCATTTAAGTTATATGATACTTATGGGTTCCCATTTGACCTGACCGAAGATTTCGCAGCGGAGCAAGGTTTAACTGTAGACCGAGAAGGTTTTGATGCGGCTATGCAGGAGCAACGTGACCGTGCGAGAGCTGCACGTCATGATGGCGGCAGCATGAAGATCCAGGGAGGCGCACTAGCAGACCTGACGGTTAAAAGTGAATTTGTTGGATATAATGACTCGGTAACAGAGTCGAAAATCCTGGCTATTGTTGTGGGTGATGAATTGGTAGATGTCGCCAGTGAAGGCGCAGAATGCCAAGTTATTCTTGATACAACACCGTTCTATGCTGAGAGCGGCGGACAAGTAAGTGACACGGGTGTGCTTACTGGGGGTTCAGTTACAGCTAAGGTAAAAGGACTCTTTAAAGCTCCACACGGCCAACACGTACATTTGGTAACTGTGGAAGCGGGAGAATTGAAAGTGGGCGAATCCGTTCGCGCGGAAGTGGATCGTGCGGAGCGTGAAGATATCGTGAAGAACCACACAGCTACCCATTTATTGCACAAAGCGCTTAAAGAAGTTCTTGGCGGGCATGTTAATCAAGCGGGATCTTTAGTGGAAGGTGCTCGTTTGCGGTTTGACTTCTCCCATTTTGGAGCGATTACTCCAGAAGAATTGAGCGATATCGAACATCGCGTAAATGCACAAATCTGGCGCGGTCTAGATGTAGTGATTGAGAACAAGCCGATTGATGAAGCTAAAGCAATGGGAGCAATGGCACTCTTTGGTGAAAAATACGGTAATATCGTCCGTGTCGTTCAAGTGGGTGATTACAGCCTTGAGCTTTGCGGTGGTTGTCATGTATCCAACACGTCGCAAATCGGAATTTTCAAGCTGCTTAGCGAAAGTGGCATTGGTTCCGGAGTGCGCCGCATCGAGGCGGTTACCGGACGTTACGCTTACCAGTTCACTGAAAGTCAGCTAGATTTGCTCAAACAATCAGCAGGCCTTCTTAAGTCTTCTCTGAATGACGTTCCGAAACGGATCGAAGCGCTGCATAACCAGGTGCGTGAGCTTTCGCGTGAGAATGAGTCCTTGCAATCCAAGCTGAGTGCTACTTTTGCTGCTGAACTTACAAGCAGCGTGAAGACAGTTGGCGCAGGTACGCAGCTCCTGGCTGTTGCTGTTCAAGCAGGCAATATGGATGCTTTGCGTTCCACAGCGGATGAATTGAAATCCAAGCTTCCGGATGCAGTGCTTGTACTAGGTGCGGCGATGGATGATAAGGTGAACTTTGTAGTATCTGTACCGCAAGACCTGGTGAAGAAAGGTTTCCACGCTGGTAAACTCGTTAAAGAAATTGCAGCGGTTTGCGGCGGTGGTGGCGGTGGGCGTCCAGATATGGCGCAAGCCGGCGGTAAAGATGCTTCTAAGCTAAACGAAGCATTGGCAAAGGCTGAAGAATTGGTAGCTTCCTTAGCCTAAGTTAAAATTACGAAACCATTTCTCTAACTAAACGTATTACGAGAAAACATAGCGGTACTGAGAGTTTGATATCAGTACCGCTACTCTTTATTAGCAGGATGTTAGATATTCATGAATAATTGTGCTTGACAATAGCTTAAAAGCCAAAAATATCATAATTTTTGTAGAGAAAATGCCAAAAAAAGCGTTAATAACGGGCAGGATTTCCTCGTTGGGGCATGAATATGTTATGATAAAGGAAGCAAGCGAGCTGCACAGTAGCAACTTTGCGAAGCCGTCCCAAAAGGCGATTTTGCAGAAGGAAGGTGTCACAAATGGACTCCATGGACAAAACGGTCAAATTCAATGTGAAGGGCGACGAAAAGGAAGCTTCTCCCCAGGAAATATTGCTAGCAGTATACGATGCACTGGTGGAGAAAGAGTATCATCCGATCAATCAGATCGTAGGGTATCTTCTTTCCGGAGATCCGGCTTACATTCCGCGCCATAACAATGCGAGAAGTTTGGTCCGGAGAAAAGAACGTGATGAGCTGATTGAAGAGCTGGTTAGATTCTATCTCGTCAATCACAGGGTGGACAATCCGAAATGAAGAAGAAGTTAGGTTTAGATTACGGCGACCGTAGAATCGGTGTAGCCACAAGTGATGTTTTTGGCTGGACGGCACAAGCTCTTGAAACGATTGAGCGCCGAGGTACGGGTAATGAGTTCGAACGCATTCGTGAACTTGTTGCAGAGCACGAAATTGGAGAGATTGTAGTTGGTCTACCGAAGAATATGAACGGCTCAGTAGGACCCCGGGGCGAAATCTGTATAGAGTTCGCTGATAAGCTACGGGAAGAGTTAGAAATGCCCGTACACCTTTGGGATGAGCGTCTGACGACGGTATCCGCAGAGCGGGTGCTGATTGAAGGGGACGTCAGCCGGAAGAAACGCAAGGGGATTGTGGATAAAATGGCTGCAGCCCTGATTTTGCAAAATTTTTTGGATGCTAACAGTAAAAGGTGAGGGGTGCGAGGATATGACAAACGAACAGATTGGCCAAGAGGAAGAACCGGAAATTATCTATATTCCCGATGAGGAAGGTAATGAAGAGGAATTCGAGGTCATTATGAAGTTTGAGGTTGATGGCTCGGACGCTAAGTATATGATGGTGGTTCCGCTAGACTCCGAGGACGAGGAAACCGATGAGGTATACGCGTTCCGTTATGTGGAAGAAGGCGACGATCTTCAATTGTTCATGATCGATAATGACGAGGAGTGGGCGATTGTCGAAGAGACTTTCAACACACTGGTCGACGAGTTGGACGGAGGATCGGAGAATGACTGAGATATCCGCTGATCAAGCGGTATGGACTTCACGGCTTAAAGAAGCCTACGGAGAAACTGTAGAACTGGAAGATGAGCAAGGCAAATCTTCCATTTACGATATTATCGCCGAATTTGAAGTCGGTGATCGCGGATATGCAGTGCTGAAAGGCTCTGGCAAAGACGTGGAGTATGAAATCCTGCGTATCGTTGTCTCTTCTGACGGACTTCCGGAATTAGAGAGCATTATGGACGATGAAGAGTGGGAAGACATCTCTGAGCTATACGATGAGATGACTTTTCCAGCAGATGGCGCTGAATAAAACTTAAACATGTACGTTACATTTATGATGGGCACGGAAGAGGGCGGAGAATTCCGCGCTCTTTTTGCTTGAAATGCGAGCAATATCCTATATACATCAATCTAAGGAAATATATATTGAATTTTAGGCAATACACTTTTATACTTTATAGTCGGAAAGTGAGGAACCAGACTTGAAATCCGCAATCCGTACTGTGTTAATCATTATTCTTTTGCTGGTAGCAGCAGGAGGTGGGGGCGCATGGTACATTTGGAACGGGATGCAGCCGGTAGAGCCTGCAGGTCCTGCTGTAACATTTACGATAGAGAAGGGCATGGGAAGTGCGGAGATTGCTGATCTGCTTGAGCAAAATGGCATTATCCGTAAGAGTCTTTTTTTTAAGGGATATTTGAAATGGACTAAAGAAGGCTCTAGCTTCAAAGCAGGTACTTATATCGCTAAGCCCGGTGACAGCTATGATGAACTCATTGCAAGATTAAATGCAGGTGATGTAGTTAAGGAAGAAACTGTGGTCTTTACTATCCCCGAAGGATATACTGCTGAGCAGATCGCTAAGAAGCTCGCTGAAGCCTGGAATCAGGATGCGGCTACTTTTCTTGAAATTATGGATACTGGTGCAGGTTTGAAGGGGATTGATATTCTGGGTATCCCGCAGGATAAGAATCTACGCCACCGTCTTGAAGGATATTTATTCCCCGAAACCTATGAACTGGCCAAAGATAGCACGCCCCAGGAAGTTGTAGAAGCGCTTTTGGATCAGTTCCAGAAGAAGCTAGATACGATTCCTAACTGGCAGCAAAAGCTAGAAACGCGTGGATTGTCTCTGCATGAACTGTTGACCGTAGCTTCGCTGGTTGAGCGGGAAGTTGTGGTGGATAGTGAACGTCCGCTTGTGGCTGGTGTTATTTATAACCGCCTAAAGAAAGAGCAGAAGCTGGAGATCGACGCTACCGTTCAATATTTACTCAATAAGCAGAAGGAAAGACTTTTGTATAAAGATTTGGAAGTTGATAGTCCATATAATACGTATAAGAATATTGGACTTCCTCCGGGACCTATTAGTAATCCGGGGCTGGAGTCCATTCAAGCGGCACTCGAACCAGAAGCTTCTGAATATTACTTCTATGTGACCAAAAAAGATGGTACACAGGGCCATTTATTTGCTAAGACCTACAAGGAACATTTAGCCAATATCGAAAAAAGTAAGCAAGAATCGAAATAAACTATTAAAATGAAGAGTGGTGCGGTTGAAATAACTGTACAAGTAGGAGGTACAACATGACTAACAAACCGGAATTGCTGGTAACGGCAGCGTCCTTGGAGGAAGCCGCTGCTCTGCTGGATGCCGGAGCAGATGCGTTGCTCATTGGGGATGACCGTTTTGGGATGCGGCTTGCTGGACATTTCTCTCTGGAGGATACAGCGACTGTCGTAGAAATGGCACATTCGCGAGGCTGCAAAGTGTATGCAAGCTTGGGTGGGCTGATGTCCAACCGTCTGCTGGATGAGCTTCCTGCCTATGTGAAGGCTTTAGGTGAGCTTGGCATTGATGGTGTTGAATTCGGGGATCCAGCAGTGTTAACCACTGTGAAGAAAGAAGCGCCAGCAATGAAGCTGCACTGGAATGCGGAAATGACTTCCACCAACTATGCGACCGCGAATTATTGGGGACGCAAGGGGGCTTCTCGCGTTGTGCTGGCCCGTGAGCTGAATATGGATGAAATGACGGAAATGGTTCCGCTTTTGGAGATTGAGGCACAGGTGCAGGTTCATGGAATGACCAATATATACCATTCCAAGCGGAAGCTTGTTGAAAGCTATATGTCACATCAAGGCCGTCCTAGTGATGGAGGAAGTCTCGGGAAGGAACGCGGACTATTTCTGATTGAGGAAGAACGAGATGACCAGAAATTCCCGATTTATGAAGACGAGAACGGCACTCATATTATGAGCTCGGATGATATTTGTATTTTGGAGGATCTGCATATTCTGATGGCTGCAGGTATACACAGCCTTAAGATTGAGGGACTCTTGAAATCGATAGCGTATAATGTAACGGTTGTGAAGACTTATCGTAAAGCTATAGATCTTTATGCGGCTGATCCAGAAGGTTATGCCTTCAATGAGGAATGGATGGATGTAATCAGAACGGTGCAGGACCCTGAACGGGAGTTAAGCTTCGGATTTTTCTATAAAGAGCAAGTATATTAAGTTTGATAAAAATAAAGAGGTTATAGGTCCCCACGAAGATTAGGTACAGCATTTATAGCATGTGACTTAGCTTTGTGGGCGATGGAGGGGAGAACAGGAATGGGAACCATGACAAAGCCGCAATATAAGGGCAAACGTTACCGTCTGGACAAACCGGAGCTCCTCGCTCCGGCTGGTAATTTGGAAAAATTGAAGTTCGCAGTACACTATGGTGCGGATGCTGTTTATATCGGAGGACAACAATACGGCTTGCGTTCCGGCGCAGATAATTTCAGCTTCGAGGAAATGCGCGAAGGTGTTGAATTCGCCAAGAAATATGGCGCTAAGGTATTTGTTGCAACAAACATTTATGCTCACAATGAAGATGTCGCGGGAATTGAAGAATACCTGCGTAACTTATATGAAGCTGGGATTGCTGCTATTATCGTAGCTGATCCAATCATTGTAGATACAGCACGCCGGTTAGTGCCTGGTCTTGAAGTGCATTTGAGTACACAGCAGTCTACGTTGAACTGGCAAGCGGTGTCCTTCTGGAAGGAAGAGGGGCTTCCGCGTGTTGTTTTGGGCCGTGAGACAAGCCTGGAAGAGATCGCTGAGATTAAAAAACATGTCGACATTGAAATCGAAAGCTTCATCCATGGTGCAATGTGTTCCTCGTATTCGGGCCGTTGTGTATTGTCCAACCATTTCACCGACCGTGATTCCAATCGCGGGGGCTGTTGCCAGTCTTGCCGCTGGAAATATGATTTGTTTGAGGATGCACGTCCGGAAGGGACTTGGGTGTCTGAGGAAGAGCAGGCTGAAGCGAAATCTCCAGCTCCTTTGCTTCCAGGTGTAACTCAGATTCCACTGCATCAGCAAGGAGATAATCCCTTCTCCATGGGCTCTAAGGATTTGTGTATGCTGGAAAGTATACCTGAACTGATTGAAGTGGGTATCGACAGCTTCAAGATCGAAGGACGAATGAAGTCAATCCACTATGTGGCTACTGTCGTTAATGCATATCGTAAAGCCATTGATGCTTATATGGCAGATCCGGAAGGGTATGAATTGAAGCAGGAATGGCTGGATGAGCTTAATAAAGCCGCTAACCGTCCGCTAAACACAGGATTCTTCTATGATACTCCGGATCATGAAGATCATATCTATGAGCCTGAAGAAAAAGCAGCTCCGTATGATTTTGCCGGACTTGTAATTGAATACGATGCTGAAAGTGGTACGGCACTAGTTCAACAGCGCAATCACTTTAAGCCAGGTCAGGAAGTAGAATTCTTTGGACCTAACGATACGTTCTTCAAGCAAACGGTTGGCGAAATATGGGATGAGAAAGGCAATTCGCTTGATGCCGCCCGTCATCCACTGCAACCTATTCGCATGAAGGTAGATCAACCGGTTGCATACTTTGATATGATGCGTAAGAAGAAGTTTTAATAAAAAACAGGGAAGCCTTTGGTCATCCAAGAGCCTCCCTGTTTTTCTTTTTGACAAAGCAAACAATAAGTTATATATATTAGGGATTAACAAATATCTCCAAGAGAGGAGGTGCAGCAAGCTATTTATTATGTTTAAACATACATAGGTTAAAAGTTGTAAAAAAAGTCTCGTAAAGCTAAGGAAAAAGACCTAATACGCCGATATATATATTGGTTAACGCTTTCATGCGTATTCTAATATTAGCGGGTAGGTGATCAAGATGGGGGATCCTGATCAAGATAGTATTAGTGAAAAGCATAATGAGAGAAGGTTTAGCATGAATAAAAAGAATAAGAAATCGGCGATCACAGGAAACAAGGAAACAAGCAAGATTGAAGGGGCAGTTAAGACACCTAAGTTTAATTTGAAGAATGGGATAGATTTGCGGGGACAGATCAAAAGAGTTAATCCTATGGAATCTGTTGGCGTGAAGATATTCCTGATATTTTTGTGTGCAATTGTAATTGTGGTAATGGCACTTGGACTGCTATCTTATTCAAAAGCCAAGAAGACAATTAAGAACAACGTATCGGAAGCCTACCGTCAGACTATTATTCAGACCTCAGAGAAGTTAGATATTACTTTGAAACAGTACGAGAACTTGGCTTTACAGCTTTATTTTGATGCGCAGATGCAAGAAGATTTGAAGTCTTTAGTGACTGCACAATCTTCCTATGAGAAATTTGAAGCTACAAGCGCAGTAAGTAAAAAGTTATCCAGTCAGATTACAACGGATTCTAATATTCTTAGTGTTTCTTTGATCCCGGAGTCGCCTGATCAAGATATTGTTACAAGTGGCAGTGGCGGCATTAAGTTAGATAACATAAGAGAACAAGAATGGTATAAGAAGATTGTCGACAACACTGCATCTTATGAATCCTACTATTCTAAAGGTGATGGTGATGCAGCCAAGAACATATGGTTCTCGACAGCTGTTCAAGGTGATGGAGACAAAAATATTGCTATGGCAAGATCTCTCAAAACCCTGGGCTCAGGTACAGGATACATAGTCATCCTTGTGTTGAAGAATACATTGCTGGAGGAATCATTCGCAAGTGTACAGCTGGGAGATGGCTCTCGAATTCAACTTGTCACTCCTGATGGAACCGTAGTAGCTTCTTCGGATTCAAAAGACGATGGTAAACCTTCAGAGTTCGCTTTTATTCAGGCAAGTAAAAAGGATAACAAAAGTTTGGATGAGAAGGATACAAACGGGAAAGAGATCCTTGCTGTCTTTAATCCAATGATCCGGGCGGATTGGAAGTTGGCAGGGGTAGTCCCAACAGATGAGCTAGTAAAAGAAGCACGTCCGATTCTGTTGACTACTTTTATTGCGGCTGCTGGTGCGGCTCTGCTAGCCATAGTAATCGGGATCTGGATGGTGCGTATGATTGCTCGCCCTCTAGCACGCTTGAAGGATCTTATGGTACAAGGTGCAGGTGGTGATCTAAGTGTACGTACAGAATATGTCTCTAAAGATGAAATTGGCCAGCTATCAGCTTCCTTTAACGTGATGATGGAGCGTATTACTGAGCTTGTATCGCAAACGACAGAAACCGCTCGGGATGTGCTGGAGACCGCTGGCGAGCTTGGTGAAGCCTCACGGAAGACAGCTATTTCTGCGAAGGAAATCGCAGCCGCTACGGAAGAAATTGCCGGTGGGGCAGGCAGTCTGGCGCTTGAAGCTGAACGAGGTAATGAGCTTACAGATGTGATAGCTACGCAAATGCAGACTGTAATATACGCCAACACTGAGATGGATGAAGCAGCACGTGGGGTTGGTGAAGCTAGTGCTCAAGGTGCTAAGCAATTAACTGACCTGCTGGATCAGACTAGCCGCACTGGAGAAAAAACAAGTGCACTTGTCGAACGTGTCAACCACCTGAAGGAGACAGTATTCTCCGTAATTAAGGTGTTGGATGTGATGAAGAGTATCACGCAACAGACGAATATTTTATCATTAAATGCGACAATAGAAGCCGCTCGTGCAGGAGAAGCTGGTAAGGGCTTCATGGTAGTTGCGGGTGAAGTGCGGCAGCTTGCTGACCAATCGAAACAATCTATTGCCCTTGTTGCTGGAATTACGGATAAGATCATGGCGGAAATGAACGAAACGGAAGCTGTATTATCCGAAGTAGCACCACTGTTTAAAGAACAAGTAAGCTCCGTGAAGAGTACAAGTGATATCTTCCTGTCCGTAAAAGGACAGATGGATGAATTCATAACAAGCCTGGAATCGGTGACGACAGCGATTAGCAGTCTGAATCATTCGCAAGGTGTGTTGTCAGAGGCTATGGGGAACGTTAGCGCCGTAGCTGAGCAATCTTCAGCAACTTCCCAAGAAGTAGCTTCACTCAGTAATGAACAGCAAAATGTAAGTGATCAACTCGTTTCATTATCTGGCAAGCTGGAAAGTGCTTCAGGTCAATTGAAGGACAAGCTGTCATTATTCACTATAAAATGAGTGGATTCATCACTAATTTCTAAATTGTTTACCTAACAAAACCGCTTCTTCAACATGAAGAGGCGGTTTGTTGTTGTGTAATGAAGAACTACACCGTATAATAACTTTGTTAGGTATTTGTTATAATTTAATAACAAGTTAGGTAAAAAGTATTAAGGAGAAGGACCAAATGAAAGGTAGACGCATCTCTGGCTGGTGGTCCGTTATCGGGGACATGAGCATGGAACGCAAGCTGCTCCTCGTCTTTTTAATTATCATTACCCTCCCGCTATCCTTCATCAGTGTATTTACCTTCAAGAGCTACTCAGAATCTATTCAGGGGAACACCATTGCTTATTCTGAGAAATTAATCGATCAAATGATGGATGGAGTAGACGATTATATCGAAGATATGAAGCGTATTTCATCTATGCCCGCCTATGTGAATGATATCAAACAGAATTTAATACGTTCGAACAACTACCATGAGCAGAAAAAGATTATGGGAGGCGCAACTGGGAGTGCTGCTTTGTCGCCCGGTGATTTTGATCTTCTGTTGTCCATTCAACGGGGGATAGAGGGCAACATTTCGTTTATTAACAATATTAAGCGAGGTGCGAACTCGGTTTATATTTTTGACGCTTACGGAAATGGTTATTATTCTGCGAAGGATGGTGGCGTACGACTCGATCTCGAGCAAAGCTATAAATACTGGAGCCAGCAGACTAAGGATTCCAGCGGAGAAGCATTATTGTTCGGTACTCAAGCGTATACAAGTAATCTGCAGAGCACCCGATATGCTTTTACCGTTGTTCGCAAAATCGTGGATGGCTTGTTAAATCCAATCGGGCTGATTGCGGTTGAAGCGAATATTAGCAATTTGGAGAATCAAGTTAAGGAACTGGATAAAGTCACCCATGGGAAGTCGTTGATTGTGGATGAGAAGGGAATGGTCATCTACGACAGCGACAAGAAGCTGCTGGCCACAGATATTTCTGATTCAGACTTGTTCAAAAGAGTTGGAGGCATTTCTGGAAGCTTTTATGATACAGTCAACGGAAAAGAGCGGTTGAATATTTACTCTGGCTCTACCAAAACCAATTGGAAGGTAATTATCTCTATTCCTGTTGATGTACTGATGCGTGATGTGAAGCTGACCCGTAATACAACACTTGCTGCTACATTAAGTATCATAGTACTAGCGTTAATTATTTCGATTATTCTTTCCGTTGCCCTTACTAAATCGCTGACTCAAATGATTCAATTGATGAAAAAAGTTCAGGGCGGCGATCTGGATGTGATGTTCAGAGTTAAACGGCGTGACGAAATTGGTCTGCTGGGGCATCAATTTAATCGTATGTTAGCCCGAATCAGGCAGCTAATTCAGGATATTTACCGCATAGAAGAACAGAAAAAGGAAGCAGAGCTTCATGCGCTGCAGAGTCAAATCAATCCTCATTTTATCTATAACACACTGGAGTCCATCCGAATGACCGCCGAGCTGAATGATGATGTCGAAGCTGCGGATATGATCTCTATTCTGGGCAAACTGCTACGGTACAGTACAAGTGATCTGAGTGGCAATACGACATTGAAGCAAGAGCTTGGGTATGTGCGTAATTACGTCGAGCTGCTGAACTATCGTTATCCTAACCGTTTTTTACTGGATATCGATGTGCCGAAGTCGTTAGATAATTACTCTATTATCAAGCTGGTCTTCCAGCCTATCATTGAGAATGCAGCTTACCATGGCTTAGATGATAATAAGCCGCAAATGCATTTAAGCATCCGCTGCGAGATTACAGAGCAAATGCTGTTGTTTCATATTAAAGACGACGGGATCGGAATGGATGAGAAGACTTTGGAGAAATTGAATGATGGGCTGCAGAACGAAAGTCCTCCTAAGAAAAGCATTAACGGGGGGATAGGCATGAAAAATGTACAGCAGCGAGTGCGTCTTCATTATGGAGCGGCATTTGGGATCCAGGTATATAGTGAGCTTGGACGAGGGACCGATGTTATTTTGTCGCTGCCATTACTGGAGCAGGAATTAATTGGCTTACCTGAGTAACGAAATAAGAGGGGGCTGTCCGTTGAAGGGGTTGAAATTAGAATGGACTATGCGGACCATACTGTTACTTCTCTTAGTGTTATTGAGTAGTAGCTGTGCCAATAACAATAAGCAGACGGAATCCACCCCGCCTCCAGTTGGAGACGAGGTGAAGTCTGACTTGTCCGGCACCATAGTCATGATGACCAATCGAATAGATCTGATTGAGAACGGAACTTTTCAAGGATACGCGGACCAATTTAAACAGAGATACCCCGAAGCCAATGTGGAATTTGAAGGTTTGTCCAATTATGCAACGGATATTCTGGTACGGCTGTCCACGAAAGATGCCGGTGATGTACTGTTGCTTCCGGTGAATCTTCCGTCAAAGGAGCTGGATTATTTTTTCGAGCCGCTGGATGAAGAAACCGCCGCTAGTGAGCGTTTCACCTCTTTTGCTACGTATAACGGGAAACGTTATGGGCTGTCCACGGGGACTACTACGGTTGGGATTGTCTATAATAAAAAGGCATTCGAAAAAGCAGGAATAGCTACTGTTCCTAAGACGCTGGATGAATTCTACGAAGCTTGTGCGAAATTAAAACAAGCGGGTATTATCCCCCTATATATGAATTATGGAGCCGTCTGGCCTTTACGTGAATGGGGAAACAGTTTGGTTAACTATATGACAGGTAATCCAGAGTATCTAAATAATATGGTAAATGAGGATAACCCGTGGCAGCTTGATAATGAGTGGGGGAAATCAATTTCCATTGCTCGAACCTTAATTGGTAAAGGCTATGTTGAAGATGAACTATTCTCGAACAATTGGGAGATATCGAAGACTAAGCTAGCTAAAGGTCAAGCAGGGATGTATTTACTTGGAAATTGGACGATTGGACAAGTCCTTGATGTGGGGGCTGCCCCGGATGATATTGGATTCTTCCCGTTTCCGTATGATAATGGCAGCGCTCATTATGCGCCGATCAATCCAGATTGGTTCATGGGGGTTAGTAAATATACCAAGAACAAAGAGCTTGCTATGGCGTGGTTGAGTTTTTTTGTGAAGGAGACTTCCTATCGAGATGATTGGGGATTCCTTCCGGCAGATGGAAGCTTGAATCCCTCTATGTCGCAGTACCGTGAGTTTTTATCTTATAAGCCTAAGCTACTCGATGCTACTGTACAAAGTGATGCGTTCATCGAGCTGGCGAATAGAGCCAAGCTGTCCTTTTGGTCCGGGGATTATATTCAGGAGTTACTGGCTGCGCCTGATTTACAAAAGGCTTTTGACGAATTAAATGCAAAATGGAAGGAAGCGCGGGCAGGAGCGTCACAAACTTCTCAGCCTTAAAGTTAGTACTACATAAATTTGATGACATTCTCTGGAGGGTTATATATGGCTAAAAAGGTCACCATGCAAAAAATCGCTGATCATCTCGGCGTATCCAAATTCGTTGTCTCCAAGTCACTTTCGGGTAAGGGCGGCGTTAATGAGACGACAAGAGAACGAGTGATTCAAGCGGCATCGCAGCTGGGTTATTTTACGCAGAAAAATGCTTTTGTCCAAGGCATAAAACGCACCCCCCCGGTAGGTGGCGGGGATCGGAATAAGCAATCCGTGCTGGTGTTAATGCCGAATATTCGTTCTCAGACGCAGGATTCCTTGTATTGGGGAAAAATTGTGGATGGTATTGCGATTGCGCTGGATCAGGAAGGGCTTGGGATGGTCATTATCTCCGAGAACCGTGCGGATAATTTCGTTAATATTTTGAATCCCAATGGAATCCTTGGTTTGATAGGTGTGGGCCAAATCTCTACTTCCTTGCTGCTTGAGGTACACCGTATTGGTTTGCCGATGGTGTTGATTGACCATGAAGATCCGCTAATTCCAAGTGATACCGTGTTTGCGAATAATGTGGATTCTATGGCTCGACTTACGAATCATTTGATGGGCACAGGCCATACCCAAATGCATTTTATCGGCAATATTGGATTCTCACGCAGTTTCCGCGACCGGTGGATTGGCTTCCGGAGTGCGCTGGAGGAGAGCGGAATAAGACTGCCTTTGGAAGATGATGCGAATCTTTTTCTGGAAGGGGTGGAGGAAGACTTATTTCAGGAGGATTTTAAAAACTGGGTGAATAAGCGTAAAAAAGTCAAAACACTCCCGACAGCCTTGGTTTGCGCTAACGACTCCACAGCCCTTTCGGTCAGTGACATCCTCAAGGAAGAAGGGTTTAATATTCCGGAGGATATCTCGGTTACTGGCTTTGATAATATTGAGGATGCCTTAAGAGGCGTTCCACCGCTTACAACTGTTCATGTTCCTAAAGAAGCGATGGGCCGAGCCGCAGTGGAGAAACTTCTGAGCCGTATTCATAATCCTTCTGCACCGCTTGAGAAAATTCTTATTGCAGCGGATATTGTACATCGTGATTCCGTGGATAAGCCGCGAGACTAGAACTATGTTGATCTAAAAAGTATATAAAAGCCATGGAATCTAGTTTTGCTTGAGTAAGGGGGAGTTTAGTTATGACAGAATCAGTTGCCATGCCAAAGATTGAAGGCGAACAGATTCAACTACGCGGTGTGCAAGCATCCGATCTGGAGGCTTATTATAATTTTTTGCTTGATGTTGAGATGGGGCAATTAACAGGATCGCAAGAAGATTTCTCCCGTGAGCAGACGGCAGCTTGGATTCGTAAGATTAGTGTTCCAGCCGAGGATCGTGTGGATCTTATGATTATAGTAAAGGACACGGGTGAACTCATTGGAGAAGTGGTACTAAATGAAATAGATCCGGACAATCGTAGTGCAAATATCCGGATCGGCATTTGTGGGCATGAACATCGGGGTAAAGGTTACGGTACTGAAGCTATGATTCAAATGCTACGATATGGCTTTGAAACTTTGAAGCTGCACCGCATCCATCTCGGCGTATATACTTTTAACCCCAGAGCCGTTCATGTCTATGAGAAGCTTGGTTTTCAACGCGACGGTGTGGAGCGGGATGCTCTTTATGTAGACGGAGAGTTTCATAACATGATTATGATGTCCATGCTTGAAGAGGAGTTCCGCAGTTTGTACAATTAAAAAAAGTGAATCTAGGGTAAGGAAGATTGTAGGTAACTTCCTCACCAGATTCACTATGAATATTAGTCTGTAATATTTCCAGCCATTTTGAGGCGTTTGGCAATTTCTTTAAAGTCTTCGGGGGAGATTCCGGGAGCGAATTCCTCTTCGACTGCCGGAGCAACGGGGATCGGAAAGCCTTTAGGGGCTCCTTGAATAACTTCAAGCGGAAGATTATCCTCTGGGTGGGTTCCCTTCCAAATCTGATCGATGGCGCCGAAGTCACTTTCACTCCAGGTGTATAGCTTGGTATGCACGCCTTTTTCTTCATATTTTTTTGCTTCACTGAATGATTTATTATTTAACGAAGGAATCGGTACGAGCTTAGTTACATTAACACCTGTTGCCACTTCGATGGCTTTGGCATAAGCGACCACGTGGACACCACCACGGACTAAAAGGAATCCGACTACAGCGCGTGCAGCTGGATGGTCAGTCATTTCGTAGACCTTCATTTTATGTGTTCTGGCTCCGCATTCGAGGAAGAAGTTATGTAGCAGATCTTCCACTAGGTTTCCGCTATTAAAGACGTTTGCACCCGTCCACGGGTTCCCCGTTGAATCAAAAGGCATAGCCCCTTGTGCACCAGCCAGAAAGTGATAGGATAGACGCGCATCTTTTGCGGACCCTAGAGGGGTGGAATCGGGCTCTTTATAACTTGTTGACCCTCGAAGACATTTGTTGATGGCATGCGAAACCAGCTCGACATGGCCAAGCTCTTCCGCTGTTATGCTCATCACCAAATCATAAAAAGGCTTCAGTTTGTCTTTTGAACGGAAATTAAAGGATTGAAAGAGGTAATTGTTAAGGGTCGACATTTCTCCGAACTTTCCGCCAAGTAATTCCTGAACAGCGGCAGCAGCATTGGGATCGGGCTTCTCAACTTCAGGAATCTCAATCATGATTTCATCCATACGTTTGAACATTAATATCTCAGCCTCCTTGGAGTTAGGGGTTACTGACCTATT
The DNA here is from genome assembly GCF_037975345.1 of Paenibacillus sp. FSL P2-0121. Lineage (NCBI taxonomy): Bacteria > Bacillati > Bacillota > Bacilli > Caryophanales > Paenibacillaceae > Paenibacillus > Paenibacillus sp. FSL P2-0121. The sequence continues at coordinate 1,936,190 of NZ_CP150245.1, forward strand.
TTGAGCTTAATCTATAGGAATTACTCATGAATGGGCTGGAAAGTATGGATGTGCGTCATGTAAAAGGCTTTTTGTGTCGAAAAGGCAAACGGCAAATACTATCAAATACGCAATTAAAACCACAATCAAATACGCATAGTAACCTGCTAACGGACACAGCAGACCCTATATGCAGTATTATCCGATATTTACAATGCTAACGGACTCCAGCGCAGCTATCGGCCTAGAAAACGCCCCAAATGGGACTCTTTTCAGGGAATAGCGCCCCTGGAGCCCGAAAACTTACTTTGAAGGCTAAATACATGTGAATAGCGTCATCTGAGTCCTTAAGTTACTCTGGATGATTGATATTCGCTTGAAGCAAACAGTGAATGATCAAAACGCAGAGCAGCGATCCTCCTAATATAGGAGAATCGCTGCTCTGTTGATTTTTAGGGTTTATGAACTTTTTTTACAATGCTAAATTACGATCAATAAGAGCAATACGTTGCTGTACACAAGCATAAGAGCGAAGGGGATCCTCTGGAGTGTTCAGCACATAATCTAACATTTGGTCAACGGTAGTTGTAGCCACATGGATACGAGTGTCGGAGGAGGCGTAGTAAATATAGATTTCACCGTTATCAAGTGCAATCACGCCATTACAGAACACGACATTGGAGACATCGCCGACACGTTCTTCACCGTCTGGTGCGATGAAATGACCACCAGGTGAATGAGTAACTTTGTTTGGCTCATCCAGGTCAGACAAGAAAGCATATAGCACGTATCGGAGTCCAGCAGCTGTGTTGCGTACACCATGAGCAATATGCAGCCAGCCTTTTGCAGTTTTGATTGGAGCTGGACCTTGGCCATTTTTAACTTCCTTGATGGTATGGTAGTAGCGTTCGTCCATGATAGTCTCGCTGGTAATTACGGCATCTTCAATTGTATCCGAGAGTCCCCAGCCAATACCGCCACCGGAACCTGCATCGATAAAGCCATCTTGTGGGCGAGTGTAGAAAGCGTATTTTCCATCTACAAATTCAGGGTGTAGCACGACATTACGCTGCTGAGCAGAGCCTGTTTCGAGATCCGCCAGACGTTCCCAGGTCTTCAGATCTTTGGTGCGAACAATACCACACTGTGCTACTGCGCTAGAAAGGTCACCATGTGGAGCTTCTGGATCTTTGCGTTCTGTACAGAAGAGGCCGTAGATCCAACCATCTTCATGGCTAACGAGGCGCATGTCGTAGACGTTGATATCAGGAACTTCTGTCTCCGGCAGCACAACTGGATGATCCCAGAAGCGGAAGCCGTCCACGCCATTGTCGCTTTCTGCTACAGCGAAAAAAGATTTGCGGTCATTGCCTTCCACGCGAGCAACAAGATAGAATTTGCCATTCAGTGCAATAGCACCCGGGTTGAAGACGCCGTTGACGCCAATTCTTTCGGCAAAATAAGGGTTGGTATCTGGGTTAAAATCATAACGCCAGATTAAGGGCGCATGCTCAGCAGTTAGCAGTGGATGAGCATATCGGTCATAAATGCCGTTTCCATAAGGAAGCTTTTCGTTCTTGCGAGCGATCAGGGCTTCATAACGTTCTGTTAATTGTTGTTTGCGTTCTTGGAATAATGATGACATTAGACAGTCTCCTTTATAGTTGATTTCAGTCGTGCGATCATTTCGAAGCAGGCTCTGCTGTTATGATAAGGACATTTCCAGGCGCTAACCTTTGATCCGTGAGGCAGGGGCTGAAGGTTCTCGTCCACGCCCCAGTACCATTCACCCAGCTTGTGATCCACCATGTATTTATCGATAAAAGTCCAGGAGGCTTGGGCAGCCTCATTAAATTTGCTGTCACCAGTCAGCTGATAAGCATTATAGAATCCAACAACCGCCTCAGCTTGCGGCCACCAATCTTTATCTTTGCTCAGCAGCCCGCTTGGGTCAGCTTCATTCCATATCCCTCCATCGCTATCTATACCTTCCGCAAGAACGGCTTCTGCCATGGAGACAGCGACTGTTCGCACACGCTGCAGCAGCTGCTCTTCTCCAAGGGTTTCAGCAGCTTCCACCAGCAGCCAGCTTCCTTCGATGTCATGTCCGTAGGAGATAATATCTGATTTCACATTCCATGCTTCATCTAAGAAAAGATGAAAATGCTGGCCTTCCTGATCAATGATATGATCCAGCATCGTTTCGATTAGCTCAGTTAGCGTGCTCTTTAGTTCCTCCGACTTCCATACTCGATAGAGACCGGTATACGCTTCCAGAACATGCAGATGGGTATTCATAGATTTTTTTTCATTCATATCTTTGCTGCTGAGACTGAGGTTATCAGTGATTTGCCATTCCCGTGATAAAGCTTCGACATAACCTTTATAAATAGAATCATAGCCGTATTTTTCAACTAGCTGGAATAATTGAATCGCATCCTCTAAGACTTCTGGACGTCCGGTCGCATGGTAGAATTCAGCCAGTGCGTAGATAGCAAAGGATTGGCCATAGATCTGCTTTTTCTCTTGAGAAGGTCTGCCCTCAGCATCCACCATCCAGTATAATCCGCCATACTCTTTATCAATGAAGTGTTCCATCAGGTAGGTATAAGCACGTTCTGCCATCGCCAGATATTCCGGTTTACCGTAGATCCGGTAAGCGCTCGCAAAGGACCAAAGGATCCGGGCATTAAGCACAAGGCTTTTCTCTGCGTTAGGAGTAATGTTCAGCTGATTGTCGATTTCACCTACAAAACCGCCGTTTACTTCATCCTTCGTCTGTTTCATCCAAAAACTAAGAATATTATCCTGCAGTTCATCCTCAAGTTGGGTCAACCATAATTCTGGTGAATTAATCATTGTAATCAGTCACTCCTCACATTATTTGGTGATTTTTGAGGTGAAATATTCGTTGATGATCCCAGCGGCTTGCTTACCGTACATACAGTAATCATCATTCTGTGCTGCTTCTTCAATTGGATAAAGATGAGTAGGCCAATCCCAGAGCATAAAGCCCTGAACCCAATCTCTGTGCTCACAGCCTTGAAACATTGCCTGATAGAATTTACTTTGTTCTTCTTGACTTGGTTCGCCCTTTAAGGTCCAATCATTGGGAATCGCAGCGCTCCCGCTCCGGCTTGGGCAACCTGCTTCCATGAAAAAGAACGGCTTATTCTGTGAGCGCACTACTTGCTCAATCCGGTCCAGCTGAGCCTCCCAATCACTAGCTGGATAATACCCACTTGAAGAAATCACATCGAGCGCATCCCACCAGGTTACGTTATCCTCCTGATACTTATCGCAATTATAAGTAAGAATACCTGAGTAGACCTTCCGCACCTCGGCAATAAGCGAACGCCATTCGGCTTCGCGTCTATCCGTCTGTACAAGCTCACAGCCAATACAGAACATTTCACAGCCTGTTTCCTCAGCGATAGCGGCATAGTGCAGAATAAATTTAGTATAAGAGCTGAACCACTCAGACCATTTAGGCTCGCAAGGGACATCCTTATCAAAAAAGTTAATATGGGCACGCCAAGTTCCGTCAGCACAATTAACAATCGGCTTCAGGCATACTTTTAGCTGCAGTGACTTCGCTTTGCTGATAGCCCATTTCACTTCTTCGTCGCTAACGGTTGGAGCCTCCCAGTAGGGAATTTCCGTAGAATGAGCGGTAGCTTGAAGCGCGCTGAGCGCAATGGCCGTCCAGTTCGCTCCGGTGACAGAGGACATTAATTCCAGCGAACACTCAGCTTCTTCTGTTGTCCATGAACCACGTCTACCCGAGAAACCCCAGGTTACGCCTGCAATGTATTCGTTGTTTAACATCATCGAGAATCCTCACTTTACACACAAAAATAGAAAAATTAGCAATCTTCATTTTGTTAGATAGTTATTATTGTTTTGTTAGTTTATAATAACAACTTAATTTAGTTATATACTTTTTCGCAGATGATTTCAAGGACAATTTGTAGTTGAAGCTGGGAAATTTGAATAACTTTAGTTATAGTAAATATAAGACTATAAAAGGGCGCAATCGTACATTGACGTAATACATGGGGAGATACTATTCGTGATGATAGCGCAATCATAATAACTGGCGGATACAACTGGAGGGAATTACTCAAATGATAAATGTTATGATTGCGGACGACGAGGAAGTCATTCGCAGGGGGCTCGAAAAAATCACATCCAGAATGGAAATAGACGTACATGTAATTGGATCTTACGGCAACGGGTTGGAAGCCTGGGAACATTTAGAAAAGTTATCCCGGGAGGATATAGATCTGCTTATTACAGATATCAAAATGCCTAGAATGGATGGTTTTAAGCTGATTGAACAGGCTAGAGACCATATGGAGGATATCCCTATTGCTGTCCTTAGCGGTTTTAGTGAATTTGAATATGCCCGTCGAGCGATCCGTCATGGGGTGATGGATTATTTGCTTAAACCGATTGATAAGACTCAGCTATATGAACTGCTTAAGAGAGTAGAGGATGTAAAGAAAAAGACCGTGACGGAGCATGAGGAGATTTTCTCACAAGCTGCGGATGGTGGAGAACATTATGTAGTTGAGCAGACAAAAAGTATTCTGGAGAGAGAGTATGATCAGAACTTCGAGCTTGAACGCCTAGCGGAGATGGTGGGCATGAATGCGAGTTATCTCAGCCGTTTGTTCAAATTAAAGACGGGGCAGACGATCACAGACTATCTGATTCGGATTAGAATTTCTAAAGCAAAGGAACTGTTAATGGAGCATCCTGACCTGAAAAATTATGAAATTGCCGAGAAGGTGGGTTATAGCGATCCGGTATATTTTAATAAATTGTTCAAGAAAATGTGTGGTATGACACCTAAGGATTATAAAAGCGGCTGTAAATTCCCGAAAATTGAACGTGAGTTTTAGGCATATATAGGAAGTTATTTATTAGGAGGGCGAAAAGCTCTCTTTTTTTGTGGATATTTTTATAAATTAGATAACAAAATTGTTATAAGTAAAACAAAAATAACAAATACAAGACCAGAAAAAGCAATTGAAACCATCGTTTTGCGTCGAAAATAGATTTATAATGGGTTTGTAAGCGATATCATCACTTGTTTTCAAGAGTAATTCAGATAATCCGGTATTAATGGCTACTCTTTCAAGTTATGAGTGATGATAAAAGTTATTATTTTTGTTATTTACCTAAAACTAGAGTTGAATTGAAGAGAGGGGTCGTAACAGCATGAAAAAAGGCAAAACAATGATGGGCTTGATGGCACTAACACTTGTGGCGGGATTGTTTAGCGGTTGTTCCTCAAACAACAACACTAACAATGAAGCTGCTAAAAACACAGGAAACAATGGTTCTTCAGCAGAGGCAACTGCTCCAGCTGATGGTACAGCAGCCAAGGATATCAAAGGGGATATCACAGTCATAACGCAAAGAACAGATATTGTTGATACCGTATTCAAAGAGTATGCGGCTAAATTTAATGAGAAATATCCTGATGTAAAGGTGAACTTTGAAGCGCTCGCTACTTACGAAGATCAAATTAAAATTCGTATGAGCACTAGTGATTATGGCGACGTTCTTTTGTTACCTACTAGCATAGCTGTAAAAGATATTCCTGATTTCTTCGAACCCCTTGGCAAGCTTGAAGAAATGAGCAAACAATACACAGGGTTGGAAGAACGTGCAGTAGACGGAGTTGCCTATGGTATTCCGATGACTATCAACTTTAACGGGATTATCTATAACAAACAAGTCTTCAAAGATGCCGGAATTACAGAGGTTCCCAAAACCCCTGAACAATTCTTGACTGCTCTGCAGACTATTAAAGACAAAACACAAGCTGTTCCTCTTTACACAAATTACGCAGCAGGCTGGACATTGACACAATGGGAAGCGGATCTGGCTACAGTAGCTGGTGACCGTGATTATGTGAACATTGCTCAAGTGGCTAGCGACGACAACTATGTAGCGGGTCAACCACACTATGAATTGTACAAAATTCTGTACGATGCAGCACAAAAAGGTTTGATTGAAGAAGATCCAACTACAACAGACTGGGAATCTTCCAAAGCTGATCTGGCCAACGGAAAAATTGGGACTATGGTGCTTGGATCTTGGGCAATTGGGCAAATCAAAGGCCTGGCTACAAATCCAGACGATGTTGGATTTATGCCTTTCCCAACCAATGCGGATAAAATCCTTGTGCCGCTTGCTGGGGACTACAATCTGGGTGTCAGCGTGCACAGTAAAAACAAAGAAGCTGCTAGAGCTTGGGTGGATTGGTTCATCAACGAATCTAACTATCCTACAACTGAAGGCGGCGGTATGAGCCCGGCTATCGGTGCAGAGCTTCCAGAAATCCTGAAACAATATGAAGGTACAGATGTAACCTTTGATACTCTTGCTCCTGCTAAAGCTGGTGAAGAAGGCTGGTCTGATGAAATCGACAAACAAGCTGAGATCGGTGCTTGGCAGCCAGACTTCAAGAAACGGATTATTGAAGCAGCGATTGGCAACAGAAAAGAATCCTATGATGACATCATGAAAGACCTGAACGACAAGTGGAAAGCCGCTCGCGCTAAAGTCACAGCACAGTAACAACTATAAGCTTCTTAGATGCTATAGGCGGTAGTGAATGTGGGAGGGGATATGCTAACAAGCATTTCCCCCTTCACATTTAAACGAGTCTTAAATAAATGAGGATGCTTTTTCTGGAGGTGTATCGGGTGTTTAAGTTTTCAAATTTGAGCTATAAAAATCAAAGAATCGCTATCATCATCTTATTCTCATTAGTGCCGATATTGTTGCTGCTCACATTCGCTTATTATCCAGTCATCAGTATGTTTCGGTACAGCTTCACCAGTTGGAATGGATTGAGCAAAAATATGGAATATGTCGGTTTAGAAAACTACAAGACCATTTTTACGAAACCTGAGTATTTTTCTGTGTTTAAGGTCAGTTTGTATTATTTCTTTACCACCTTTATTCAGATGGCACTTGCCTTGTATTTTGCAACCATCTTGAGCTTTAGTGTTCGCATGAAAAACTTGTTTAAAGGGATTTTGTTCTTCCCGACCTTGCTAAACGGTGTAGCAATCGGTTTTATCTTCCTGTTCTTTTTCAAACCAGATGGAACGTTAGATACGATTCTCAATCTGATTGGGCTTGGCAGTCTGCAGCAGAAGTGGCTTCTAAATCCTAATTTGATTAACTTCTCGCTCGCAGGTGCGTCACTGTGGAGATACATGGGAATGAACTTCCTGATTTTCCTCGGAGCTATTTCTTCTATTGGTAAGGATATCTATGAGGCCGCTGAAATTGACGGTGCAAACAGATGGCATCAGTTTATGCATATTATTTTGCCAAGCATTAAACGTATTCTGCAATTGAACTTGATTCTTGCGGTTAGTGGCGCCATTGGGGTATTCGAAATTCCATACGTCATGACAGGCGGATCTAACGGAAGTAGTACATTCGTAATTCAGACGGTCGATGTAGCTTTCAAATACAGCAAGGTTGGTTTGGCATCGGCGATGGCCGTGGTATTGCTGGGTATTGTTATCATCGTTACTATTTTGCAGCGCGTTCTGATCAAGGAGGAGAAATAAACTATGCATTCTGTAAAATATACCACTGCTAGTATATTCAAATATCTCACCTTGATTTTGGGAGCACTTGTAGCTTTGATACCTATCGTGGTCGTGTTTTTCGCTTCATTAAAAACCGGAGCCGAATATGCTTCTACCGGACCGTTAACACTGCCAGAGAATTGGTTGAATTTCTCCAACTACACTAAGGCTTTTGTAGACGGAAAAATGCTGCTCGGTTTTAAAAATACTGTCATTATCGTTGTGATTTCTATTGCGGGTGCTACGTTGACGGGTTCGATGATGGCTTATATTTTATCGCGCTTCAAATTTAAAGGCAGTAAGATCCTAATTAGTATGTTCCTGATTGCCACCCTGATTCCAGGTGTAACTACACAAGTAGCTACTTTCCAAATCATCAATCACTTGGGATTATTTAATACCAGATGGGCACCAATCGTTATGTACTTGGGCACGGATATTATCGCTGTTTATATCTTCATGCAGTTTTTGGACTCGATCTCCGAGTCACTGGATGAATCCGCGATGCTGGACGGAGCTTCGTATTGGACAATTTATTGGAGAATTATTTTGCCACTGTTGAAGCCGGCGATTGTAACTGTAGTGATCGTGAAGGGTGTTAATATTTATAACGATTTTTACACCCCTTTCCTTTATATGCCGAAAACAGATCTGCAAACGATCTCCACAGCACTCTTTAAGTTTAAAGGTCCATATGGATCGCAGTGGGAAGTAATATGTGCGGCGATTATGATCGCAATTATACCGACATTGGTTGTGTTTACCGCCTTGCAAAAATATATCTACAATGGTTTTTCACAAGGTTCTGTAAAGTGAGCTCGACAGTAAATTTAATAACAGTACTAGATAAAATAGCATACTGAAAAGTTGCATACATTTGGAGGGAAAACTAATGAGTGAAGTAAAATTGGTTGGAGCAAGTGCAATTAACATCCCGAACATGCCTTGGCAAGAAAAGCCTGCTGGCTACGAAAATCCGATTTGGAGACATAATGATAACCCGGTTATCAAAAGAAATCCTGCAAAAGGTGTAGCCCGTATTTTCAATAGTGCGGTTGCTGCGTATGAAGGCAGTTTTATTGGTGTATTTCGTGTAGAAGATAACACTACTCGTCCGCATCTGCGTATGGGACATAGTGTGGATGGTTTGGATTGGAAAATCGATGATGAGCCGATCCGATTTATAGATGAAGAAGGTAATGCTTATCAGCCGCGTTATGCTTACGATCCGCGTCTGGTGAAGGTTGAAGATACATTTTATATTATCTGGTGTACAGATTTCTACGGAGCAGCTATTGGGGTAGCAAAAACACAAGATTTCAAAACATTTATCAGCTTGGAAAACCCATTCCTGCCATTCAACCGGAACGGTGTACTGTTCCCTAGAAAAATCAACAACAACTTCGTGATGTTGTCCCGTCCAAGTGACAGTGGCCATACGCCATTTGGTGATGTATTCCTTAGTGAAAGCCCTGACTTCGTATATTGGGGAAAACACCGCCATGTAATGACCAAGGGTGGTCAAGGCTGGTGGCAAAGTGTCAAAATTGGTGGCGGACCAGCGCCGATTGAAACTACTGAAGGCTGGTTGATGTTCTACCATGGCGTAACTGGAACGTGCAATGGTCTTGTGTATAGTATGGGAGCGGTTATTTTGGACATCAATGAGCCCTCGAAAGTAAAATATCGCTCGAAGAACTTTGTATTAACGCCAGAAGAATGGTACGAGGAAAGAGGTTTTGTGAATAACGTCCTGTTCCCATGTGCTACTCTGCATGATGCAGAAACCGGCCGTATCGCCATCTATTATGGCGCGGCTGATACTTATGTAGGCGTTGCTTATACAACGGTTGATGAAATCGTCAACTATGTCATCGAAACCCATGAAGAGGTTGGCGATGATGCAGGTTTAGGCAAAATCTAATTGGACTTAATAACCTATATTTTCAGTGAGTATGCTAGAGTTCCGGAGAATTGCGTAGCGTAGAGTTCGAAAGAAGTGTGTTGGGTTTGGTGTGTTGAATGTTGTTGGGTGTGCTCAGTGCGGAGGTTGCCTTGTGCGACCTCCGTGTTCTGTTGCAGAATGTACAACAGAACGACACATTATCGCCTGTAATAGATAAGTAGCAGGCGAGGGGGAAATTCGGCTCTGTTGGCGATTCTGATCACTTCGTTGTTTAGTCACTCTGTGGCTCTGACGTAAATAGTTGCACTTTGTGCATTTAAACTAACATTTCTTTGGTTACTAGGCGATATAGTTGCACTTCGTGCAACTATATCAGCCAAGTAACCACCAAAAGCTCCTTTTACCGTTTTTTAGTTGTACAAAGTGCAACTAAGATTAGGAACAAATATATTTCAGCTGTAATAGCTGCACAAAGTGCAACTCTATGGCTCTGACGTAAATAGTTGCACTATGTGCACTTAAACTAACATTTCTTTGGTTACTAGGCGATATAGTTGCACTTCGTGCAACTATATCAGCGAAGTAACCACCAAAAGCTCCTTTTACCGTTTTTTAGTTGTACAAAGTGCAACTAAGATTAGAAACAAATATATTTCAGCTGTAATAGCTGCACAAAGTGCAACTATCCAGTCGCAAACTGTTACTGTGCCGATTATAAAGAAGTTAATAGGCAAAATGGAAATGTGGGTGTTGTGAAGGCAATAAGAAGATAGCGGATAAGTGGAATGTGAGTGGTTGTAGAGGTAATAAGAAGGTAGTAGGTACGTGGAATATGATTAGTTGTGGAGGTAATAGGCAAGCAGTGAGTGAGTGGTGAATGTGGCTCTGTTGGCGCTTCTGCTACTCTGTTGCTTAGTTACTCTATGGCTTGGTTACTCTATGGCTCTGACGTAAATAGTTGCACTATGTGCACTTAAACTAACATTTCTTTGGTTACTAGGCGATATAATTGCACTTCGTGCAACTATATCAGCGAAGTAACCACCAAAAGCTCCTTTTACCGTTTTTTAGTTGTACAAAGTGCAACTAAAAGGGAAAAAACACATATTCAGCTATAATAGCTGCACAAAGTACAACTATCCAGCCAGAAGCTGTTACTGTGCCGATTATAAAGAAGTTAATAGGCAAGATGGAAAATGTGGGTGTTGTGAAGGTAATGGGAAGATAGGTGCAAGTGGAATGTGAGTGGTTGTAGAGGTAATAAGAAGGTAGTAGGTACGTGGAATGTGATTAGTTGTGGAGGTAATAAGAAGGTAGTGGTACGTGGAATATGATTAGTTGTGGAGGTAATAGGCAAGCAGCGAGTGAGTGGTGAATGTGGCTCTGTTGGCGTTTCTGCTACTCTGTTGCTTAGTTACTTAGTTACTCTATGGCTCTGACGTAAATAGTTGCACTATGTGCACTTAAACTAACATTTTTTTGGTTACTAGGCGATATAATTGCACTTCGTGCAACTATATCAGCGAAGTAACCCCCAAAAGCTCCTTTTACCGTTTGTTAGTTGTACAAAGTGCAACTAAAAGGGAAAAAACACATATTCAGCTATAATAGCTGCACAAAGTGCAACTATCCAGCCTCGGAGCTGCGACTAAACTATCCAGTCGCAGAAAACGCAACTATCCCATCTCACTATCCCATCTCACTATCCCATCTCACTATCCCATCGCAACTACCCCCTCGTAGATATCCATACATCAACGGAAAACCCATATTGGGTTTTCCGTTTCTATCTAGCATAGTAACTGTAACGAACTTCGCGGTTACGAACAGCAAGCGAACAATTTCGTTACATAACTTAAGGAGGAATAATATTTTGGGAAGCGACATGAATTTGTCACAGTTAAAGGAATATAACGGAAGTAGTCCAAAACCGGATGATTTCGAGCGATTTTGGGAGCGGGCATTGCGTGATCTGGATGCACAGCCGCTGGATTATGAACTGGAACCAGCGGAGTTTGTCAGTGAACTTGCGGAATGTTTTCATTTGTATTTTACCGGAGTTGGCGGTGCAAGAATCCATTGCAAATATGTAAGACCGAAGAACAGCGTACATAAAAAAGGTCCCGGTGTAGTGATGTTCCATGGATACTCCTGTGACAGCGGGGATTGGATGGAGAAGGTGGCTTATGCTGCTCACGGGATTAGCGTCCTGGCGATGGATTGTCGCGGCCAGGGTGGCCTCTCCGAAGATAACCTTACCGTAAAAGGGACTACGATACGCGGACATATCATTCGAGGGATGGATGATCCTAATCCTGATAACCTTTATTATCGCAATGTGTTTTTGGATACGGCACAGACTGCCCGAGTTCTGATGTCTATGGATGAAGTTGATCCTGAACGTGTAGGTGCCTTTGGACTATCTCAAGGTGGAGCGCTGACTGTGGCTTGTGCAGCATTAGAGCCTCGTATAAAAATAGCCCTGCCTGTATATCCCTTCCTTTCAGATTATAAACGTGCTTGGGAGCTGGATATTACCACTTCAGCTTATGAGGAGATCAACTATTATTTCCGGTTTTTTGATCCCCATCATTTGCGTGAGGATGAGATTTTTAATAGGCTCGGTTATATCGATATTCAGAATCTTGCCGAAAGAATACAGGCTAAAGTACTGTGGGTTACCGGGTTATCCGATACGATTTGTCCACCTTCAACTCAATTTGCCGCATACAATAAAATACTAGCGTCCAAAGAGCTTATGGTTTATTATGAGTACGGTCATGAGTATTTACCATATCTTGCCGATCGGGCGTTGGAATTGTTCATGACCTTGTAAGAGATAAGCCAGCAGGCATAACTGAAGACAACGGTGGTGAACAATTGATGAAGTCGCAAGTAAAAAAAGAAAAGGCGCATTTCCAGCTGCACCCTGCCAAATCGATTGGGGTGCGGCTTTTTCTCATCTTCTTCATCTCAACAATGGTGCTCGTTCTCTCACTTGGCTACATTTCCTATTCCGTAGCTGAGCAAACGATCGAGAATAACGCGCTGTCAGCCAATCAACAGACAGTCGTCCAAGCTGCAGAGAAGTTTGATGTTGAATTATTGCGTTATGAGGATGGCCTAGGAAGAATTCTTTACAACAATGAGATTCAGGATGCACTCAAACAAGGGAATAATCCCACTACAAGTAATGAGGAGCGTAATTTGCAGTCCAACCAGATTAGCGCCGAGCTAAATGCCTGGCTGACCGCATCAAAGGGGGTAGAAGCTGTATACCTCATCCCGATGAATCAGGAAGTCCCTACTTCGTCAGCGGGATCAAAAGACAGCGCTTTTATCAAAGAATTCAGAGAGTCCTCATGGTTCAAGCAGCTTGAGGAGCAACCACAAACATTGTGGATTCCCCGAACAGAACAGGGGCAAGCCGGAAATACTTCGGGTATGTTTCATTTGGCACAATCGATAGCTGGGGATACACAAAGCCCGGGATACATAATTATCTGTGATATTAGAATTAGTGAATTAGAAAATCAGCTTCGTAAAGTTGATCTCGGACCCAGCTCTTACATGCAATTGCTGACGGATAAGGATGAATTGATCGCATCGTCCCAGCAAGTGGGAACAGATACTTATCTCAGTCTGGGAGGGACTCTTCTTCATGGTTTGGAGCTTGAGGCTGGGTCATTGCCAACGAAGGATGAGAAAGGAAAATCCATTCTGGCTGTGTACGGGACGATGGAAAGCTCCAGCTGGAGATTGCTTGGTGTTGTTCCGGCTGAGAATCTTACGAAAGACGCACTTCGTATTCTAAAAACTACATATATTATTGTTGCGGTGGCTGCTATTGTCGCCATTCTAATTGGTTACTGGATGTACAGAATGGTATCTAAGCCCTTGACCCGACTTAAGGATCTAATGTCTCAAGGGGCAGATGGAAATCTTGGAGTACGTACGGATATTACCTCACGAGATGAAATTGGTCAGTTATCGGGTTCCTTTAATAGGATGATGGAACGGATCACAGAACTGGTAATCCATACTAATGAAACCGCGAGGAAGGTAATGGAAACTGCCGATGAACTTAGTAGAGTATCGCGTAAGACAGCGATGGCAGCCAAAGAGATTGCCGCAGCAACAGAAGAAATTGCCGGAGGTTCAGGCAGCCTAGCTTTGGAGGCGGACCAGGGTAACGAGCTTACGGGGCAAATTTCGGTGCAAATGAACAAAGTGAACTCAGCTACGCATGAGATGGATCATACCGCACATAGTATCGGCGTGCTTAGTGAAGAAGGTTTTAATGAGTTAAAAGAGCTGCTTGGCAAGACCAATAAGACGGGCGATATGACGAATAAGCTTGTGCTGAAAGTGAATGAGCTGCAAGACACCACATCATCAGTGATGAAGGTGCTTGATGTTATGCAGAATATTACACAGCAGACGAATATTTTGTCTCTAAATGCAACGATAGAAGCGGCAAGGGCAGGGGAGTCCGGCCGGGGATTTATGGTAGTGGCCGATGAAATACGTCAGCTTGCAGATCAGTCCAAAGAATCCATTGCTGTGGTGGCTAATATAACAGACACCATTATGAAGGATATGAACGAGACCGTAGGTGTTCTCTCGGAAGTAGCCCCTCTTTTTAATCAGCAGGTGACTTCAGTGGAGAGCACTAGCGATATCTTCGTATCTGTACAGGATCAGATGCGTCATTTTATTACACGCTTGGAATCTGTTGCTTTATCGATGGATAGCTTGAGCCAATCCCAGAAGGTGCTGTCAAATTCGATGGGCAATATCAGCTCCATTGCAGAAGAATCATCAGCAGCTTCTCAAGAAGTGGCTTCGCTTAGTGGGGAGCAACAAAGTGTGAGTGATCATTTAGTGGAGCTGTCTGAGCAGCTTGAGCATGCGTCCCGGCAGTTGCAAGAAAAACTGTCCAAATTTAATTTGTAACTTTGCATAACCTAAGTAAATATTTTTAACTACAAAGACCAGTCTCCAATTATTTGGGACTGGTCTTTGTGCTATTCAAAAGGCTATAAATTAGCTAACTAAGCATGAGTGTAAATAATCCAGCGGGTGGGACATAATAAAGGCTATGAACGTCAGTCAGGAGGAATGGGATTGCACAATAATGTCCACAGACGTATACTCGGCGGACTGATTATTTTATGTTCAGTAGTAGCCGTGTTGGTCCTTAGGCTGGCGTGGATTCAACTGTTTATGAAGGAACAGACGGTCCCTGGAACGAAATATACACTTGCAAAGATGGCAGAAATTCAAAGCGAACGGGAGACGGTATTGGACTCTGGGCGGGGGCGTCTGTATGACCGAAAGAGTGAACCCCTTGCCGGGGAAACCATTTGGACGGCTGCGTTTTTTCCTCAAGAGGCGAAGGCTAGGAATACCGTGACGCAGGTCGTATACGAAGAAGCTGAGTCCATGCACCGGTTGGCAGCTATCCTTGGAGTGAGTTATGAGCAATTGCTAAACAAGCGCTCTTCCCTTAAAGAACCATTGCTTTGGCCATCCTCAGTGGGAAAAGGACCGCTCGCACTTACATCCGCACAAGCGGAAGAAGTGAGTGCATTGGGGATCGACGGCGTAGGCGTGTTTCCTTTTGCTCGCAGATATGATGGGAAAGCAACTGGTCGGCAGTGGCTTGGATATTTATCGGAAGCGGTACCAATCACTGGTGGGAAGGCTTCCCCATCGGGGCTGAGAATTCCGATGAAAGGAACGGACGGGTTAGAAAAAACCCTGGAGCCGTTGCTTCGAGGTGTAGGGCATACTGAGGCATATGCTCAGGTTGATGCGCGCGGGCAACGTGTCCCGGGCATTCCCATTCAAGTACGAGCCCCGGGTAATCCGTATTATCCGCTGTCTTTATATACAACGATTGATAAAAAGCTTCAGGAACAAATAGAGGAGTTAGCTGTCAAAGCTGGAATGAAGGAAGGAGCCGTGGTGGTGTTAGACACCGGAACGGGAGATATTGAAGCCATGGTATCTTTACCTTTTTACGACCCAGAGAAGATATCCCCTGAAGGGGGAGAGTGGAATAACCGGGCGTTGCAGGCTGCCGTACCTGGATCAATTTTCAAAATCGTCACAGCAGCAGCAGCACTAGAAGCCGGGGTCACCTCAGCGGATGAGCTTTTCTATTGTTCAGGGCAATATGAGAAATATGGATTGTCTTGTCTAAAAGGAAAAGGACACGGTCCCCTCACGCTGGCGCAAGGGTTCGCCGTGTCCTGTAATACTGTATTTGCTGCGCTGGCAGAACGTTTGAGTGGGGCGCAGCTTCAAGCGACAGCACTCGCGCTGGGGCTCGGAAGAGATATTAGCTGGCAAGCGGAGAATACGCTTGGTTTTCCAGTTCTTAAGCCACTGTCCGGTGAGCAGAAGGGGACGATCTTTACTTCTTTGCTGCCGGATGATCCAGGCGCCAGAGTGCAGACGGCCATTGGGCAGCGAGATGTGCAAGTGACTCCACTTCAGGCAGCGAACCTGGTGGTGACGTTACTGCATGGCGGGGAAGTGAGAGCGCCAAGAATTCTCCAGCGTGTAACCTTTGCAAATGGGCAAAAGCTAGAGGATCTGCCGGGTCATCTTTCCCCTTCAACTGCCGGGAGGATCTCAGAATCTACAGCCCGCCAGCTGCTGTCCTGGATGCGTAAAGTAGTTACGGATGGAACCGGCACAAGTCTGCAGAGCACGAAATGGCCGGTTGCCGGGAAATCAGGTACGGCACAAACCCTTGTTAAGGGTATGCCGCGTAACAATCAATGGTTTATCGGCTATGGGCCGCTGGATCATCCCAGATATGCTGTGTCGGTAGCGGTGGAGAACGTCGCTCCGGACAGCTCACATCTAGCCGTTAAGCTGTTCGGTCAGATATTGGATTTATTATCATCGGTTCCCTCTGGAGCTTGAGGTTCAGGTGGTGGCGCAGAGCTGGTCTGATTGGAAGCTGGACCGTTAGCTGCAAAGGGCGAAATGATAAATTCCTCTTGCGGAAGATAGATCCAGCTCTGAAGATACCCTTGTTGAATCAGTTCTTTTATCAGAATAAGCAGAATCGGCGACAGGATCAGACCAGCCATACCGAAAGCAGATGTGGACAGAATGACGAACGACAGCATAAGGAAGGCTGAGGATACGCCAATTGAATTCCCGGTAATCTTCGGCTCAAGCAGCTGCCTAACAATTAGTACAATGGCAAGGAGGATAATTAATCCAATAGCCAGTGATGTATTGCCCACGATGAACAAATAGATGATCCAAGGGACTAAAATTGTCGTCACACCAAGAAGCGGCAAAACATCAAATACCGCGCAGACTAATGCCATTGTGATTTCGTTGCCGGTTCGCAGAATAAATAAGCCGACTAGAACTATGGCAAAAGTAATGCTGATCAGAATAAGTTGTGCTTTTAAATAGGAACCGATAGCTTTAAAAACATTGCCTTGCAAAAAGGCGAAGGCGTTCTTAAAGGTTTTTGGCATTTTGTCATGCGCGATTTTACGCCAATCTTTGATTTCCATGCTAAGGAAAAATGCCAAAATAATGGCTATCCCGAAATTGGCCATGAAGGTGGAGAAGGAGCCTAGAATACCGGCCATGTATTTTAGAAAAGTGATCAGCCATCCTGTTAGGACATCCGTGGCATCTTTAAAGTACCCGTTGACCTTGTTCGTAATATCGGGTGGCAAGTTATCTATTTTTTGCTGCAGGTAGGTCGTGGTCTCCACAAAATGCTGCTGCACCACATATGTATATTTAGGGAGGTTCTCTTGGAAGTGAAGGGCCTGGATCGTAATCAGTAGACCGGCACCAAATAATGTACCTAACAGCACAATCAGAAAGAGCAGCACTGAAATAGCGGAGGCAAAAGGTTTACCAAGACCACGGCGGTTCAAGAAGCGGGCCAAGGGTTCGATAAGCAAAAACACAAAAAAAGACAGGAATACAGGTGCAGCTAACTGATACAGCTTACTAAAGGAGAACATAATTAAATAAACCGTGAGGACAATTAATCCGATGTCAAAAAATGTGCGCCAATATTTTTTGTATAACGGCAGCATAGATATAAACAACTCCCTTTTTTTATAAGTGGATACGCCAGGTTGATTACATTGTACATGATTTTACTTTAAAAGCGTCTATTTCTTTGATACATGTGTTAAAATAGGGGGTAACGTTTTTTTATTCTACTTCACTTGGCCGTTTCACGGGTTCTGCTTGCAGACATTAGGCGAGCCAAAGTCAACTCTGGAAAAGCGGGGAATTAATATGCAGACTTTGCTGCTCTGGTTATTTTACATCTCATCATTTTATGCTTTTATCCCTGGTATGATCAGCCGGATTTTTGGTTACCGTGTCTTTCGTAAAGGAACTGGGCGAAATGAATTCGCACTGACCTTCGATGATGGACCTGATCCTCGATTTACACCATTACTGCTGGAATTACTGAAGAGGTATGATGCAAAAGCAACCTTTTTTGTAGTCGGCTCTAATGCTGAACGTTATCCTGATCTTATTCAGCGTATCCATGATGAGGGACATCTCATCGGAATTCATAATTATGTTCACAAGACGAACTGGCTCATGCGGCCAGCAACCGTCCGCCGGCAGATTCAACGTACGAATGATATTATCTATAATATTATTGGCGAACGCAGTACGTATTACCGTCCACCTTGGGGTATTGTCAATTTATTTGATATTTCCAAACGACGCCAAGTTGAAATTGTGCTTTGGTCGGCAATGTTTGGCGATTGGCGTGAGAAGCTCGGCGCCGAAAAACTCACTGAGAAGATGCTGGCCCGTCTAAATCCCGGGGAAGTGATGTTGTTGCATGATAGCGGCACAACGCTGGGTGCAGATGCGGATGCTCCAGGGAATATGCTTGTGGCTCTTGAGCAGACTCTGGAGGAAGCCCGTAAACGGGGACTACGCAGCATTCGGATTGATGAGATGATTAAGATGGCTGAGACGTCACCTATCCGGCGCTTATCTTTTGGTAAACGGGTGCTTGTAGGACTTTGGTTAGCTTGGGAACAGGTATTTCAAGCTCTTTTTCATCTCCAAACGATTACTCCGTCAGATCCTTTCCTGCATTATCGGATGCGGAAATATCAGGGCGAACTGGTTGAACTCGAGGGTGGAGAGCTGCTGCGTAAAGGCGACAAAGTCATTGAGCTGCACATCGATAATAAACAGTTGTTCGAATTAGGAATTCATTCACGTTCTTCCGCTCAACTAGCGATTCGAATGATCCGCAGAATGGAAAAGGATCTGCCCATTCTTGCTGAGATCATTGCCAAAGATGTGGATCTTGCAGAAGCCAAAGCGCTTTACGGAGTCAGCATGATTAACCGGGGACCGGAGAAATTCGGCTTTACCGTACGTGATTTGCCGGATGGCTTATTCGCACGTTCCTCCAAATTTTACTTAAGAATCCTGTTAAGTGTGATTCATCCAGCAGGTGGGGCAAGGCTTAAAGAACGGAGCGAGGTCCTTGTGCCGAAGCTTATCCTGATGCCTGTTTCAGAGCTGCTCAAAAAGATGAATCAACAGCTGCCTCATCATCCGAAAACTGCAAAAAAACGCAAATCGCAACAGGAAGAATCGTTGTCACTTAATGATTCGGTTGCAGATGTAGAAATGCCAGGTGCGACAGTAACCAATTGATTCATGATCTTATTGATAAGTATTACAGTGGACATGTAAAGAGATGTTCTACAATCCAGCGATGGGTTGTAGAACATTTTTTTATTGGGATAATTAAAAAAAGAGCAGCCCGCCAGTAGAAATACTAAGGTGGGACTGCTCTTGCTTGTTTTAATATTCTTTTTTGCTAAAGGGATTAAATCTTCAGCACTGCGCCGTTACTTGCATTGGTTACCATTTTGGAGTAACGAGCCAGGTAACCAGTTTTAACTTTAGGTTCGAATTCTTTCCAACCCGTACGACGAACTGCTAATACTTCTTCTTCAACCAGCAATTCAATCTTCCGGTTGTTGAGATCCAGCTCAATGATGTCTCCATCCTCAACAAAAGCGATCGGACCGCCTTCAGCTGCTTCTGGAGAGATATGGCCGATACTGATTCCGCGGGAAGCCCCCGAGAAACGACCGTCTGTAATCAGACCGACCTTAGCACCTAGCCCCATACCCACGATTTGTGAAGTAGGCGCCAGCATTTCCGGCATTCCTGGTCCGCCCTTAGGACCTTCATAGCGGATAACGACTACATGGCCTTCTTTAACTTTACCGTTCGCGATACCTTCCAGTGCAGCTTCTTGGGAATCAAAGCAGATCGCAGGACCTTTATGATATCCACCTACTGAAGCATCAACTGCACCAACCTTGATGATAGAACCCTCTGGAGCCAAGTTTCCATAAAGTACGGCAAGACCGCCTCTTTCGGAGTAAGGGTTGTCGATAGTATGAATTACGGAAGTATCTTGGATCTCGTGTCCGATTACGTTCTCAGCTAATGTTTTGCCGGTAACGGTCATACATTCCCCGAACAGAGCACCTGGTTTCTTCAGCAGTTCATTCAATACAGCACTAACGCCGCCCGCACGGTCCACATCTTCGATAAAGATATCAGAAGCTGGAGCCAGCTTAGCCAGATAGGGAACACGGTTTGCAACTTCGTTAATGCGTTCAAGCGGATAATCGATACCTGCTTCTTGAGCTAATGCAAGGGTGTGCAGCACTGTGTTAGTAGAACCACCCATTGCCATATCCAGTGCAAATGCGTTATCAAGGGATTCTTTAGTTACGATATCTCTTGGTTTAAGATCCAGCTTAATCAATTCCATCAGTTGTGTTGCGGATTTGCGAACAAATTCTCTACGCTCATCAGCAACAGCCAAAATTGTACCGTTACCTGGCAATGCCAGTCCAAGTGCTTCTGCAAGGCAGTTCATGGAGTTGGCAGTGAACATTCCGGAACAAGATCCACAGGTTGGACAACCGAATTGTTCTAATTCAAGCAGCTCTGCATCGTTGATTTTGCCGACTTGGTGAGCACCAACGCCTTCAAATACCGAGGTCAGAGAGAGCTTATTACCTTTACTATCTACGCCGGCTTTCATTGGGCCGCCGCTTACGAACATGGTTGGGATGTTAACACGCAGTGCGCCCATCATCATGCCCGGTGTAATTTTATCACAGTTAGGGATGCAGACCATGCCATCGAACCAATGCGCGGAAACTACAGTTTCCAAGGCGTCAGCGATGATCTCGCGGCTTGGCAGTGAATAACGCATGCCGATATGTCCCATAGCAATCCCGTCATCTACGCCGATCGTATTGAATTCAAAAGGAACGCCACCAGCTTCTCGAATCGCTTCCTTAACGATTTTACCGAACTCTTGCAAATGCACATGCCCTGGAACAATATCAATATAGGAATTGCAGACCGCAATAAACGGCTTTCCGAAATCTTCTTCTTTTACTCCGGCTGCTCTCAGGAGACTACGGTGTGGAGCACGGTCAAAGCCTTTTTTAATCATGTCTGAACGCATTTTCTTGGCTGCCATAATGACATTCCCCCCTAAATGAATTTCAATCAAATATAGTGTCGCATTAACGCAATGAACTCCAAAGACCTGCGTATATACGGTTTATAGAAAGAACGGGGACCTGCTTCCTCAATAAGAAAAGCGATGCCGTTTCTATAAAAAAAGCCGCTGTTTTGGTATAAACAGTTACCGCCTAAAATGAACGGAGAAGTCATTGTTATTAGTGAGTCTATCACAAAGAGCACGTTTTTTCTACCGGACAATGTGAAGTTTGTCGATTGACGCAAAGCGTGGGAAGTGGAGGAAAAGCTCATTTTCGAAAGGAAAGTGCTTTATTTGGAAAATGGAACAGGGTTCGGATGTATCTATTTACCACTCTAGACAACTTTAGGAGAGCTGAGTATGATGGGAGTTATTATTTTATGGGAGGTGCTGGAAAATCGGGATTTGTCTATTATTATCGCCGCGGTGGATCGTTTTTACGGGGATGAAAAGCTAAGGAGGGAAAGGGAATGTCACAGCGTACAACTTTTTTAAATCCAATTGTAGCAAGCTCAGGAGACCCATGGGTATTCAAACATACCGATGGCTATTATTACTTTATGGCCACAAAAGCTAAATGTCTGGAGCTGACGAGATCTAGAACCTTGACCGGCCTTGCGGAGGGCGACAAGAAAGTGATCTGGTCTCCCGAACCGGGGGGCAGCTACAGTTACAATCTGTGGGCGCCGGAAATTCATCATTTGGACAACAGATGGTACATTTACTACACTGCGAATGACGGAGGAGGCGACGATTCACGGCGGATTTGTGTGCTGGAGAATGAAGCAGCGAACCCGCTGGAAGGACAGTGGGTATGGAGAGGTGCTTTGCAGACACCTGTCCCAGGGTTAGATGGAACAGTAATGTCTTTGCGGGATCAGCTGTATTTTCTGTATGCGGGATATGGTCATTTTCCTGATTATGGGTCGGCTATTTACATTATGCGAATGAGTAATCCTTGGACCTTGGAAGGGGAGCATCACCTGCTTACCGCTCCAACTCTGTCATGGGAGAAGCAAGGTGGCATGGCGATTAACGAAGGTCCGGTAATTTTGCAGCGAAACAATCGTATTTTCATGGTTTATTCGGCAAGTACGACTTGGTCTGAGGATTATGCACTAGGGATGCTCACCATGAGCGAAGCGGCAGATCCTTTGCAACCGCTGTCATGGGAAAAATCAATGTCGCCTGTATTTTGCAAAAGTGTAGAGAACGGGATTTTTGCCACGGGGCACAATAGCTTCACACATTCTCCTGATGGCAAGGAAGATTGGATAGTCTATCATGCGCTTCCTTCCGCTGGAGCGGATGTGTCTTTGCGCGCGACCCGTATCCAGAAATTTGGGTGGAAGGTGGATGGGACACCAGATTTTGGGGTTCCTTGTAGGGATACGCTTGCTCAGACCGTACCGTCGGGAGAATAAGAATAAAACAGGAAATCAAGACTGAAAAGGCCATTAATTACAGAAAAACTGTAATGAATGGCCTTTTCATGTAATGCAGATATTTTTATTCGCTGTCGATAATAATTGACGAAAAACGCCTGTTTTATAAGGGGTTTTTCGCCAAAATACAGGATGGTTAGTACGGTTTTTTAATAGGTTTGTAGTTGGTATAGCCACATATTTGTTTGAGAAAAGTTCATAAGATTACAAAATTATTGTATGAAAGCGTTGACATATGAATTTTGGATGCTTATAATTCGATCTGAGATACAGAAAAACTGTATTAATCAAGGGGAGTTATCTACAGGTCAAAAAGGAGCGTGGTTCCAAGCTTTGGATTTGCTTAAGGCGTTGTGGCAAATATTTTATAGTGGGAGGTTAAGTATGAAGAACAATGCAAAGCGTTATTTTAGTCTTTTATTTGTGTTAATACTGATCATTTCGACTGTAACAGCATGTAGTGGCAACAGTGCAAACAATGGGGCTGATAAGGGTGTCTCCAACAACAAAGAGAACGAGAGCACAGCCAAAGACCCGGTTGAGTTTACAGATATCAGCGCAGACATACGCGGCAATACAGCCCCAACGCAAGAGCAAATCGACGAAGTTAATCATTCCTTGAATGATACATACCTCGGCGACGTCTTCGATGAAGTCATTCCAAATGATTACTCAGCTTATCCTGTTAAAGGTGATGTGGTTCTGGATGTATGGATGCCTGCGAATTCCAATATTCCGGATATGAACAATCATGCTGTCCAGAAGCAGGTGGAGCAATTAACGGGAATCAAAGTAAACTTCATCACGCCGCCAATCGGCCAGGAAGCGGATGCCTTCACGTTGATGATCTCCTCCGGTGAACTGCCTGACATTATCATTGAGCCGGGACGTTATCCGGGAGGTTTTGAAGCGGGCGTAAATGACGGTGCTTATATCGATCTGACAGATCTGATGGAGAAAAATGCTCCGAACTATACGAAGTGGCGCAATTCGGATGAATCAAGAAGAAAAACCACGGTCACGGATGACGGCAAGCTGCTCGGCTTCTATGGCATCGCCCCATATTCAGAGTGGACTTGGTTTGGAACATTGATTAAGCAGGAAGCGCTGGACAAAACAGGGCTTGAAGTTCCAAATACGATTGATGAATGGCATACCTTCCTGACAAAAGCAAAGGAAGTCGGATACAAAGCACCACTTAATTACGGCTCTACTTACGGCCAGATTTTTACCGGCATCATAAATGGCGCATATGGAGTATGGGATTGGACGTTCCTTGATGAGAATGGCAAAGTGGCCTGGGGGCCAGCACAGCCGAAAGCTAAGGAATATTTGACCACCATGCAGCAATGGAACAAAGAAGGATTATTGAACCCGGACTGGGCAACGGCAGACTTTAACCAGAGAATGGCGAGCGCCATTTCGGGAGATACCGCGATGATGATGGACTCTCCGGATACGATGTGGAGTTATTGGAAAGAGCAAAGCGGTATCGACTTTGTGGGCGCACTGAACCCGGTTCTGAACAAAGGAGATAAGTCCGCAACCACGTACAAAAATTTCAAAAGAGCGGGTATCGAAGCTGCGATCACCACGCAAAGCAAAAATGTAGAAGCGGCAATGGCTTGGCTTGATTTTAATTACAGTAAAAAGGGCTGGGAATTGATTAACTTTGGTGAATATGGCACGGTCCACCTGATTGATGAGACGGGAATGCCTTATTATCCAGAGAACAGTTATATCTTTAAAGACCCTGAAGGTCAGCCCGTATCGACAACCTTATGGAAATACCGGATGCACAACTGGCCGGATATCCGGGATGAGCATCATTCCAACCCGCTGATCGCTGCCAAAGGAAGTTACTCGGGAGACATTCGCAAGAATTGGACAGAAAATATGGACACCAGTATGGCTATGCCACCTATTTCCTTTACCAAAGATGAAGCTTCGCGGGAAGCCGAGCTTGGAAACCAGCTGTCGACACTGCGCGGAGAGTATTTTGCAAAAATCATAATGGGAGACCTGCCGGTAGATGCCTATGATAAATTTTTGAAAGAAGCTCAGAGTATGGGACTGGAAGAGTTTTTGAGTATCCATCAGGCAGCCTTAGATCGATATAACAAACGATAGGTGGTTGTTTTATGGAAATATTACGAAAAAACAGAGCGATAAAGCCCATTCCTCAGGACGCCAAACCTAAAAATACCAAGTTAGTGATTAAGAAGGATTTGAAAAAGAACTGGTTTGTCTATCTGTTGGCTGTCCCTGTTGTAGCGTGGTTCCTGATTTTCTGCTACGGGCCGATGTGGGGGGTTATGATCGCCTTCAAGGATTTTAAACCCCTGCTGGGGTTTGGCCAGAGCGAGTGGGTAGGGTTTAAGCACTTTATTGATTTTTTCCAAGGGCCTTATTTCTGGCGGGTCGTTAAAAACACCCTTCTCCTCAATGTTTGGGGGATTGCCTTTGGATTTACAGCTCCGATTATTCTGTCCTTGATGCTGAACGAAATCCGTGGGGTTAAGTTTAAAAAAGTGGTCCAAACGATCACCTATATGCCGCACTTTATTTCCCTGGTGGTGGTATGCGGGATCATTCATATCTTTGCCGCAGATGAAGGGATTATCACGCAAATCCTGCAATTTATCACCGGAAAAGAGTACTCTTCACTGCTCGGCTACTCTTCGTTCTTCCGGCCGATTTATACCTTCTCCGGCATTTGGCAGAGCATCGGCTGGGATAGCATCATCTACCTTGCGGCGATGAGTTCCATTGATACTTCATTATATGAAGCTGCTGAAATTGACGGAGTGGGACGGATTAAAAAAATGTGGCATATTACGCTGCCGCAGATCAGCCCAGTTATCATCATTCTGTTTATTTTTGCCATCGGCGGGTTGATGTCGTCCGGGTACGAGAAGATTATCCTGCTGTACAATCCTCTGATCTATGATACGGCGGATGTTATTGCCTCTTACGTGTATCGTCGCGGTTTAAGAGAAGCCAGTCTTAGTTATTCCACGGCTGTGGGCTTGGTCAGCTCAATCGTTAACTTCGGACTGCTCTGGATGACCAATACAATAGCCAAACGCAGGTCCGAGGTCAGCTTATGGTAAGAAAGAGGGACAGCTATGAAAGATAATTTGCAGCGTAAAGCGAAAAAAAGACGAAAACATAAATCCATCGGTGACAGAGTATTTGACGGCACACTTTATACTCTGCTGACCGCATTAACCTTGGTGTGTTTTTATCCGATCCTGCACATCCTGTTTGCCTCCGTCAGCGACCCCGGCATGTTGATTGCACATAAAGGCATTTTGCTGAAACCGCTGGGATTCACTTTGGATGGCTATAAGCTGGTATTTAAAGATAACAGTCTGATCAACGGCTATAAAAACACGATTATATATGTAGGATTAGGCACATTAGTCAACATGATCATGACCATTCTGGGAGCTTATGTATTATCCAGACGAGGATTGTATTTCAAAAACTTCATCATGATCCTGATTACAATCACCATGTTTTTTGGCGGCGGGTTGATTCCTTGGTTCTTATTAATGAAGGATATTGGTCTGTACAATAATTTGTGGGCCATGATTTTGCCAAGTGCTTTAAGCACATGGAACATTATTATCCTACGAACTAGCTTTCAATCCATTCCGCAGGAATTGGAAGAAGCGGCTACCATAGACGGGGCAAGTCAGGCCCATATTTTAACGAATGTGATTCTTCCGCTGTCCAAAGCTACGCTGGCCGTAATCTTTTTATACTATTTAGTGGGGAACTGGAACTCATGGTTTAATGCGATGGTGTTGTTGAAGGACAGACAGCTGTTCCCACTGCAGCTATTAATGAAGGAAATATTAGTAGCTAATGATGCAACCGCAACCTCGATCGGCAGTGCAGGCGGGGTAGTCATCGATAGTGCCCAGAGCCAGACGGCTTTCCGCGAGCTGGTTAAGTATTGTGCGATCGTCGTTTCTACGCTTCCTATATTAATGGTATATCCTTTCTTGCAAAAATATTTTGTTAAAGGTGTTTACGTAGGTTCGATTAAAGGATAGCGGGCAAAAAAACAAGTTCATCTTATATAGAAATTATTTAATAGGAGTGAAGTACACCATGTTGACAGAAGCAAGCAGCACATCCGTTCCACGTCCAGAATATCCAAGACCCCAATTTGCCCGTAAGGATTGGCTTAGCCTAAATGGAGAATGGGATTTTACGTTTGATGATGAAGATGTCGGTGAGGAAGAACAATGGTATCGGACGGACACAAAGGGTTTATTTTCACGGGTTATTCAAGTGCCCTTTGCGTTTCAGAGCAAGCTTAGCGGGATTGAAGATCCTTCATTTCATGATGTTGTGTGGTATAGAAGAACTTTTGAAGTTCCTGAGGGTTGGAATGGGAAGCGGATTGTCCTCCATTTCGGCGCCGTTGATTATTTGGCAAAAGTCTGGGTGAATGGTCAACTGGTGGCCGTGCATGAAGGCGGACATACACCATTTCAGGTCGATATCACTCCTTCGCTGCTCAAAGGAAGGAATACCATCATACTGCGCGCAGAGGATTTCAGCCGCGATGTCACCTTGCCGCGGGGCAAGCAATATTGGCTGGAGCAGTCTGCTGCCATCTTTTATACCCGCACAACCGGAATCTGGCAGAGTGTCTGGCTTGAACCGCTGTCTGCAGTGCATCTGAGTAAAACCATGATGACACCAGATATTGACCGCAATGAAATCCGGCTTCGGACCTTTCTGCAAGGATTTAAGTCTGCTGATCCGCTCAAGCTGCGCATAACGGTATCGTATGACGGTGAAGTGATTGCGGAAGATCAATATATGGTCATGAATGCTGAGCAGCTGCGCACTATCGGCTTGGGTGATTTTGCGGATCATGGTCTTGGACGTTTATGGAGCCCTGAGCATCCGAATTTGTATGATATTCAATTTCAATTGCTTCGGAATGAGGAAGTAATTGACGAAGTGGCGAGTTATTTCGGCATGCGCAAGGTGTCGATTGAAAATGGCAAGCTATGCTTGAATAACCGTCCATATTTCCAGAGACTGGTGCTGGATCAGGGATACTTCCCTGACGGGATACTAACCGCACCTACAGACGAAGAGCTGAAACGGGATGCCCAGCTGACGAAAGAAATGGGCTTTAACGGGGTGAGAAAACATCAGAAGACAGAAGATCCCCGGTTCCTGTATTGGTGTGATAAGCTCGGCCTGCTGGTATGGAGTGAGGCAGCCAATGCTTACGAATATTCCGAGGAGTATGTCCGCCGCTTCACGAAGGAATGGCAGGAGATCATCGAGCGCGACTATAACCATCCTTGTATTGTGACCTGGGTTCCGCTTAATGAGAGCTGGGGTGTTCCCAATGTCCAGATTGATACACGTCAGCAGCAGCACGGATTGGCTATGTATCATTTAACGAAATCCTTGGATGAGATGAGACCTGTTGTGTATAACGATGGGTGGGAGCATATGACTACAGATTTGGTGACTATTCATGACTATGAGAGCCATCAGGCAGTGCTGGAGGAGAGATATGCCACGGCAGAATCTTCTGTAAATGCGATGCCGGCCAACCGCAAAATATTTGTCGGTGGAGCTTCGTATCAAGGCCAGCCGATTCTCGTATCCGAGTTTGGTGGAATTGCCTTCAAGAAAAGTGAGTGGGAGGGCTGGGGTTATTCTGGGGCAGAGAATGAAGAGGATTTCCTGATGAAGCTCAAGGCTGTGGTTGACCCGATGTTCACTTCCCCGGTGATCCAAGGGTATTGCTATACCCAGCTGACGGATGTCGAGCAGGAAATCAACGGACTGCTCACCTATGATAGACAGCCCAAAGCTCCGCTTGAAGCGATCCGCAACATCATGATGCATATCCAATAAATAACATTTACTAAAAGGAGTTACACCATGACACAACAAGCAACGCTTCCGCGTCCTGAATATCCCCGCCCTGGCTTTGTTCGACCAGAGTGGATCAATCTGAACGGCCAGTGGCAATTCGAAATTGATCATGGCAAAAGTGGGAAGGAGCGCGGATACCC
This sequence comes from Paenibacillus sp. FSL P2-0121, assembly GCF_037975345.1. Lineage (NCBI taxonomy): Bacteria > Bacillati > Bacillota > Bacilli > Caryophanales > Paenibacillaceae > Paenibacillus > Paenibacillus sp. FSL P2-0121. The sequence continues at coordinate 1,964,794 of NZ_CP150245.1, forward strand.
TGTTAACGATCATAATCTCTCAGGGACAATTACTGTGCCCTTCTGTCCGGAAAGCAAGCTGTCCGGTGTAGAATATAAAGATTTTATGGCTGCTGTATGGTATAAAAGGGAGTTTACCGTACCGGAGAGCTGGACAAATGGCAGAGTTATCCTTCATTTTGGCGCCGTTGATTATATGGCGGAGGTCTGGGTGAACGGCGTATCCGTAGGTACGCACCGCGGAGGATATACTCCGTTTAGCTTTGATATTACTTCTAATCTTTTAGCGGGAAGTAATGTGATTACTGTATATGCTGAAGACGACGTTCGATCGGGACGACAGCCACGGGGCAAGCAGAGTGAACAGTTCCATTCGCACGGCTGTGATTATACACGCACTACAGGAATCTGGCAGACGGTATGGCTTGAGCAAGTCCCTGAAACCTATCTGTCTAATCTGAAAGTTGTCGCTGATCCCGACAATGGCTGTGTGCACCTAGAAATGAAGGTACAAGGGAACGCTGCGGGGGACACGCTTAGGGCCACTGCTCTTTATGGCGGCAAACCCGTTGGGGACAGCAGTGTGATCGTTTCCGGACCCTCTATAAAACTTACGATTCCGCTATCAGAGATTCACTTGTGGGAAGTTGGAAACGCCAGATTGTATGACCTGAAGTTGTCCTTGCATAGTCAGGGACGGGAGAGTGACGTGGTCCATTCTTATTTTGGACTCCGCACGGTACGACTGGATGGGATGGCATTCCGGATCAATGGGAAATCCGTATTTCAGCGGTTAGTTCTGGATCAAGGTTTTTATCCGGAGGGAATCTATACCGCTCCTACTGATGAAGATCTGCGCAGAGACATCGAAATCTCAATAGGGCTTGGCTTCAATGGCGCGAGGCTTCACGAGAAGATCTTTGAACCGCGTTATCTTTATTGGGCTGACCAATTAGGTTATCTTGTCTGGGGAGAGCATGCCAATTGGGGGCTGAATATTACTGGAGCGGATAGCCTGACTCACTTCCTGCCGGAATGGCTCGAAGGTATGCAGCGTGATTTCAATCATCCCGCGCTGATCGGCTGGTGCCCTTTTAATGAGACCTGGGACCGGGACGGTGCGAAACAGCATAACCCCGTGCTCCAGATTGTTTACGACGTAACAAAACGTATGGATCCAACACGTCCAGTAATTGATACAAGCGGCAACTTCCATGTGGCTACAGATATCTTCGATCTTCATGACTATGACCAGAATCCGCAGACGTTCCGGGACAGATATGAACCGATGAAAAGTGGCGGAGAAGTATTCAATACCTTCCCGGATCGCCAAACGTATGAAGGTCAACCTTACTTCATCAGCGAGTATGGCGGAATTTGGTGGAACCCGCAGCAGAAAGATGAAAAATCATGGGGGTATGGGGACAGACCGACCTCAGAGCAAATGTTTATCGAACGCTACGAGGGGTTGACGAATGTTTTATTAGATCATCCGCTGATGTTTGGATTCTGCTATACCCAGCTGTACGATGTGGAGCAGGAAGTCAATGGACTGTACACTTATGACAGACAGCCGAAGTTCGACCCCGAGCGAATCCGCGGCATCAATGCGCGTAAGGCTGCAATTGAAGATTAGAGGCGCTACGTAACTATTCATTCGAAAGGAATGTGATAGATTATGAAAGTGAATTTCCAGCAAAAATGTCTGGTCGCCTTAAGTGTTCTTCTTATTCTTCCAATGGGGAAGGTGACCCTAGCTGTCTCTGATCATAATGACTTTTACAATGTGGTTATGCAGGACGGGGCGGACCCATGGGTGTATAAACATACAGATGGCTTCTATTATTTCACCAAAACAACAGGTGGCAATGTTACCCTCTGGAAGTCAGCCCAGTTGACCACTATTGATGCAGCGCCTACTAAAGTTGTCAACACGGGCGGTAGCGGCATCTGGGCGCCTGAGCTACATTATATAAACGGAGCTTGGTATATCTACTATGCGATGGACGACGGAGATAACGTAAACCACCGCATGCATGTAATGGAGAACACAGCGGCAGACCCGATGCAGGGAACTTGGCAGTACAAAGGCCAGATCACAGATTCAAGCAATAAGTGGGCTATAGACGGTACTGTGCTGCAAGTGAACGGCGAGCTGTATTTTATCTGGTCCGGCTGGGAGGGGAATGTTAATGTGCGGCAGAATCTCTATATCGCGCATATGAGTAATCCCTGGACCATTGATTCCGAACGCGTAGAGATTTCAAGACCAACGTATAGCTGGGAAACGAATCATTCCCCAAATGTGAATGAAGGACCACAGGTGATTATAAATGGAGAAGTCATTAGTTTGGTCTACTCGGCAAGCGGAAGCTGGACTAATGATTATTGTCTGGGACTGATCACCGCAGACATCTCCAGTGATCTGTTGAATCCGGCATCATGGAATAAACGCAATCAGCCTATCTTTTCCTCAGGCAATGGACTTTATGGACCTGGACACCATTCGTTTACAAAGTCTCCTGACGGCCAAGAGGATTGGATCATGTACCATGTCGCCAAATACAATAACGCTGGCTGGAACCGCGAGGTGCGGATGCAGAAATTCAGCTGGAATGCTGATCATACACCTAATCTGGGTATTCCCGTTGACCCTAATCTTCCGATAACTTTGCCTTCAGGTGAAACCATGCATACCCGCTACGAAGCGGAAAAAGGGACATTTGGCGGCGATGCCTATGCCTCTTCGAGTCCCAAGGGCTCGGCTGGACTTAAGGCGGGTCATATTGATACGCCGGACAGTTACGTGGAATTTTCGGTTGATGCGGCAGCCGCAGGCGAGTATATTCTTTTGGCTCGAACGGCGAATGGAACGTCTGGCGGGAATTGGTCGAATTTTCAGCTTAGTGTCAATGCAGGACCTGCCAGCCCATTCTATATCACCAATAAAGGGTGGGAGAATTGGGGGCTGTCCACAGCCCGGGTTCAACTGAAGGCAGGCATGAACAAGCTTCGTTTTACCAAAGGCGAAGGTTACGGAGAAATTGATTTCATTGATATTAAGCCATTGTGAATCGAACAAACCTAAGAGACATATGAAATGGCTTCCGGTTTTCCGGAGGTCATTTCTAGGTGAAAGGGCTTGTAGGTGTAATTGTTTTTCATCTCATTAAGAAGTAAGATTAGGATAATTATTAGGATACAAGGAGAGCTGATTTGTGCTGGAACTTAGCTTAAACGACCCGGAAAAATTAGTCACAGTAACGCATGCTTTATCAACTCGTTCTAGGGTTGATATTCTTCGGCTCTTAAACTCCAAAAACTTAAATATTATTGAAATCGCTGAGAGGCTGAAGCTTCCAGTGTCGACGGTAGCAAGCAATATTAAAGTATTAGAAGCAGCAGAGTTAATTCATACAGAATTGCTTCCGGCTTCACGCGGGGCAATGAAAGTTTGCAGCCGGAATTATGATGATCTTCATATTGCCTTGAATTTGAAAGAACCGATGTCAAAGGGATTAACTCATGTCTATGAAGTAGAGATGCCGATCGGCCATTATAGCGACTGTGAGGTATCTCCTACTTGCGGAATGGCTAATAGCGAGGGTCTTATTATCAAAGAAGATGAACCGTCGAGCTTTTATCACCCTAAACATGTCAACGCTCAGCTGATCTGGCTCCGCAAAGGATTTCTGGAATATTTGCTGCCTATGGATATCCCCTCCGGAGCACAAATTGAATCGCTGGAATTATCCATGGAGATCTGTTCGGAAGCTCCGAATTATGACCAGAACTGGCCTTCGAACATCTCTGTATGGGTGAATGGATCGGAGATCGGCATGTGGACCAGTCCCGGTGATTTCGGTGACAGGCGGGGCAAGCTGAATCCGAACTGGTGGTGGGATGGATCTACACAATACGGGTTTCTCAAGACCTGGCGTGTTGACCATGAAAAGACGACACTTGATATGGAGAAGGTGTCGAATGTTTCCTTAAATGATCTTCTGATTAACCGGAGCCCCAAATTGCGGCTGCGCATTGGAATCAACCCTGATGCAGTTCATCAAGGCGGACTTAACCTGTTTGGGCGCCAGTTTGGCGATTATGAACAACATATTATGATGAAGGTAAAATATACCATGGATCAGGATGAAGTAGAACTTTAGCTTAGGAGATGAACAAAGCAAGGCGGTTCCTCGGAAACGAATCTTCGTATCCAAGGAACCGCCTTGCTTTGTTTGTTCTGGATGTAAAGCTAGAGTGTGCGCCGTAGGGCGGCACGCTGAAGGGTGATCATCCAGTCAACGGACGGCTCAACCAGCGGGTGAAAGAGCCGTTTAACGGACGGCTGAGCCAGCAATACGGTGAATAATACGGCGGTGAGCAGCAGGACTACTGCCCCAGCAGCATTGCCAATATAGGTGTAAATCCCGGAAACGGCAGCCAGACGAACGATAAAACCATGAAGCAGGAAAACATACAACGTGCGGCGCCCCCAGTCGGTCATGCGGCTCGCTCCGTAAGGTACGAGGCCGAGGAAAGCGAGTGAAGCGACAATTTGTAGTCCGTACAGTCCCAGACGGTATACGCCTGCATACCATACATTGGCATCAATCTGCATATAGGTCATGCTGCCATATAACCAGCCAAAGGGAAATCCTGCCCCCCATGCGGCCATGATGGCAAGGAGTAGAATGGAGGCGGCTGCTGCAAAGATTTTGATATATTTCTGATAGAGCTTGACGAAGGTTTCGAAGGAGAAATGATAGCCGATAATGAAAAAAGGCAAATATACAAAGGTACGGCTGATGCTAAACCATACACCGTCCAACTGGAGATATCCGACAGCCACCCCCGCTGTTACAGCGAAGAGGAGCTTAGCGGTTATGGACCATCTGCTCATACCGAGCATCAGGAGGCGCCAGCAGGCATGACTGGCCAGAAACCATAGGAGCAGATAGGGTGCGAAAATGGAATGCTGGATGTTGCTTACATGAAAGAGGGAAACGTCGAGTGCGGAATATAAGCTTTGAAAAATGAGGTATTGCAATCCAATTTGCAGCAGCATTTTGCGGCCGGTAGTTCCGGCAAGGCTTTTTCTGGCGAAATAGCCGGTCACCAGTACGAACAGCGGCATGTGAAAGCTGAAAATCCACATATATAATCCGTGTATTCCGCTCATTTTGTTAATCAGAGGTTCAATTGCATTACCGGCAAAAACAGTGATAATAAGCATAAAACGCAGGTTGAGAAAAAAGGTTTCTCCGCGCGTTTCCAGCGAGTTTTCCCCTACCATGATTTAGCCTCCAAATTATGCTGTATGCAAATTAATTTAATTTTAAAATACTAGATTTTCTTTGATTTAATTGTGAATTAAGTCACAATAGAAAGCGTTATCATGTGTGCGAAATGTGGCGATGTGTTGAAGGTTGTTAGAATAGAGGGATTCCACTATAATTTTTATATGCATTAACATCTGGGAGTGGAACATGTTGAAGAGAAGAATAACTAAGCGTCGCGTCGCTATTTTTGTATTGATTATTTTAGTGGTAGCCGGGTTGCTGATATGGAAGTATTTAACGCCATATGCACCGGCTCAAGAAGCCGAAACCGCACTGATTTCAAGTGGTGGAGTTACCGTCGAACAGAATGATAATTGGATCTCGTTCGAACCTTCCATTACTAAGGGCGCCTCGATTATATTTTATCCTGGGGCTTTGGTTAAACCGGAAGCTTACTCCCCTCTTGCGAAGAGCGTCGCTGCTGCAGGGCATCCCTTCTACATCGCCAAAATGCCGTTTAATTTAGCCGTAACGAAGGGGGATGCCGCAGAAGAGATTATTCGTGTGCATCCGAAGCAATCTTTTGTGCTGGGTGGACATTCACTTGGGGGTGTCATGGCCTCGCGTTACGCAATTGAGCATACGGACCAGCTGGAAGGTGTATTTTTCTTAGCCTCTTATCCAGATGAAAAGGGAAGTCTGCGAGAGACTACTTTGTCAGTGTTATCGGTTGTGGGTACTGAGGATCAAGTGATTGACAGAGACAGCTACAACAAAGGGCGCTCCTATCTGCCAGATAATACAGTTTATAGTTCAATTATAGGTGGGAATCATGCGCAATTTGGCAGCTACGGGCCTCAGAAGGGGGACGGCGAAGCCACAATATCCGAGGAAGAACAGCAGAGTCGCACAGTAAGTGCCCTGTTGGATTGGCTGGGAAATCTGAGGTAGTTACGGGTCATTCAACAGAGGGAGGAAACAATTCATGCCAGTATTACACATTAACGATGAATGCGTTCCCTGCTCCGGAATATTGTTTGATAAAGACGGGACGTTACTCGATCTATTAGCCACCTGGGGGAATTGGGCGGAGCTTGTGCTGCGTGGACTGGAAGATCAACTCGCGATCATGGGAGCGGGATTTATTGTAGAGCGCAGCAAGGTGCTGGGTACGCAACATGATCCGCAAGGGAAGTTAATAGGGTACGACCCGGCGGGGCCGCTTACCATGGCTACAGAAGAAGAAAGTTACGGTGTACTCGCATGGCAGCTATATGCAGCAGGAGTTCCTTGGAATGAAGCGCTGACCCGTGTGAAAAGCATAACTAAAAACGCGATGTATGAATTACGCCGACGCCGTATGGCACAGCCTTTAGCGGGACTTCATTCTTTTTTGGAGCAATGCTCTGCGGCATCGCTTAAGCTTGGCGTGGTTACCTCCGACGGGGCAAAGACCACCGGAGAGCATTTGGAATGGCTTAATGTGGCAGGCTATTTTGATTCGGTAGTTACTAGGGACAGAGTAAAAAACGGAAAACCAGCTCCTGAAATGGCTGAATTGGCCTGCCGGGAGTTAGGGCTTTCGCCTGAAGAGACGATTATTATTGGGGACAGTAATGCCGATATGCAATTAGGTAAAGGTGCAGGGCTTCGCCTCGCAATTGGGATTTCCGCCAGTGGTGATGGGGAGCACCTTATAGATGCAGATGTAATCATTTCCGGTTTCAATGAGCTTCGGATCACTTACTGATCAGCTAATAAAAGGAAAGGATGTGCTACTTAGCATGGATCAATTGCAGACACTTGCTTCTTGGATCAAAGAAAGTGACAATATCGTTTTTTTCGGAGGGGCGGGTACGTCTACAGAGAGTGGAATTCCTGATTTCCGCTCCGCAGCTGGATTATATCAAACTCAGCACAATTCACCTTATCCACCTGAAGTGATGCTGAGCCGCACTTTTTTTATGTCCTCACCGGACATTTTTTTTGATTTTTACCGCAGTAAAATGATTCATCCAGAGGCCCGTCCGAATGGTGCGCATCAGCTACTAGCGGAGTTGGAACAGCAGGGGAAGCTGAAAGCGGTGATTACGCAAAATATTGACGGCCTGCACCAGCAGGCGGGTAGCCGTAGTGTCCTTGAGCTGCATGGTTCGATCCATCGCAACTATTGTATGGACTGCTCACGGTATTACGGGCTGGATCAACTGCTGGAAATGACTGAGATCGTTCCTCACTGCCCGGAATGTGGCGGAATTATCAAGCCGGATGTGGTTTTATATGAAGAAGAATTGGATCACTCCGTGCTTATGGGCTCTGTAGCAGCGATTGCCTCTGCAGATATGCTTATTATTGGTGGAACCTCGCTAACGGTTCAACCTGCGGCCAGTCTGGTGACTTACTTCCGGGGCAAACGTACGGTGCTGCTGAACGGAGATCCCACACCTTATGATGATCAGGCGGATCTGCTGATTACAGATCGAATTGGAAAAGTAATGGGCAGTGTCAAGGATCTATTAAGCTAGAAGGAAAAAGCTGTCCTTTGGTTTCTCTTGCCAGATTATTATTACGCTCAGAAGTTTAAAGATAAGGTAGGCTCACAACAGCGTGTAATGAGAGGCAGGGATAAGCAATGGTATATGTAGCAGACGATAAACGGTATGACAACATGCGTTATAATCGTTGCGGGAACTCAGGTCTCAAGCTCCCAGCAATCTCATTAGGATTATGGCAGAATTTTGGTGGGATCGATAATTACGAGAACGGCAGAGAAATGATCACTCGTGCTTTTGATCTTGGAATTACCCATTTTGATCTGGCCAACAACTATGGTCCACCAGCTGGTTCAGCAGAAGAGCTGTTCGGTAAAGTTCTTGCCAATGATATGTATCCTTATCGTGATGAAATAGTGATTTCTACAAAAGCAGGGTATAACATGTGGCCCGGCCCTTATGGGGAATGGGGTTCACGTAAATATATGCTGGCTAGTCTGGATCAGAGCCTGAAGCGGCTAGGCCTAGATTATGTTGATATTTATTACTCTCATCGTCCAGACCCGGAAACACCGCTTGAAGAAACCATGCAGGCGCTGGATTATGCGGTACGTTCTGGCAAAGCTTTATATATAGGACTATCCAACTATAATGCGGAGCAGACGGCTGAAGCCCTCAGTATTCTAAAAAGCCTGGGCACACCGCTCTTAATCCATCAGCCTAGTTATTCTATGCTCGATCGTTGGATTGAGGGTGGCTTACAGGATGTACTGGAACATAGTGGTGTAGGAAGCATCGCTTTTACACCCTTGGCTGAAGGCTTGTTAACCAACAAATATTTGAATGGTATTCCAGAAGGGTCAAGAGCTGCCAAGCCGTCTGCCGCCTTGAATGAGAGCCGGATTACACCGGAGGTGCAGCGGAGGATTCGCGCACTTAATCAGCTTGCGGTTTCGCGAGGACAGAGTCTGGCTCAGTTTGCACTGGCTTGGACACTCCGGGGTGGCAAGGTTACTTCTGCCCTAATTGGAGCAAGCAGAGTGGATCAGATTGAAGAGAATATAGCTGCTTTAGCTAATCCTGATTTCAGTCCGGAGGAGTTAGAGCGGATTGAAACGATTCTAAAGACAGAACTATAGCATATTGAACACAGTAACAGCCCGGTTCCTTACGTTAAGGAAGGCGGGCTGTTGTTGTATAGTGGATTTATGGATTAAAGGGCAGACTAACGTTCAGGTTTCTCTGCTTGTCTCGTTGTAGTCATCCGGTAAGCCGTCGGTGACTGGGCACAAAACCGTTTGAATTGGCGAGAGAAGTATAAAGCATCGGTGAGCCCCACAGATGCTGCTACCTGTTCCACGGACAGCTCCGGTCGTTCACGCAGCAGTTGTCTGGACTTTTCAATCCGCAGCTTCAGCAAGTAGGTCACCGGAGATAATCCGGTCTCTTGCTTAAATACACGGGACAGGTAGGCTCGATTATAACCCAACGTATCACACATTTGTTCAATAGAGACCGGGTGCGCATATTGAGAAGCCATGTAGTGGATCATTTGCTTCACAGTACGCTTAACCTGTGATTCTGCGCCGGGCAGACGGGAGAAGGAAGAGAGCAAATCAGCTGCTTCGCCGACAATGAGATAGAGATAGCCAAGCGAAGTCAGATGGGCACTCTCTTTGTTGGCGTTGAAGGCTTGCATGATGCTGGACAGGGCACCTGGAATGAGGCTTTCACCTGTTGTAGTCACCACAGGCTGTTGTGGTGTGAACCCTGTCTGCAGCACCAGATCGTCAGCTTCGCTGCCAGTAAAAGCTGCCCAGCGATAGCACCAGGGCTGGTCTTTATCCGAGACGTAACTGACTAATTGTCCCGGATGGATCAAGAAGCAGTCCCCTTTACCCAACTCATATTTATGATGTTCTGTACGGAAAACGCCTGATCCAGATTCTATGAAATGCAGCAGATAATAATCATAGATCTTGGGTCCAGCCTGATGCATGGGCAGGGTCTGACTCTGGCCGGCAAACAGTACATGAAGGTTCTGTTTATCGTAATACACTGGATTGGATCCTACGGAATAAGTATGCTCCATTTGGGACAGCCTTTCTTGTGTTAATGTCATTTAATGGCTTATAGTTTAGAGAGTAACAGTAATATATGTAATTATTATATTATGGGAAGTCACATTTATCCATACATTACACACATGATTGCATTATCAGAGGATGAATGAATCTATTATAATGAGTACATAAAGAACGCTTTACTAATTCCCACTGGCTGAAGCAGCGAAAGGATGGAGTGGCATTAATGAGCATACAGGAACTTAATAACAAATTTATTGAAAAATATGGGGTGAGCGGGGAAGAGGCTAAGGTGTTTTATGCACCAGGTCGTGTCAATCTCATCGGAGAGCACTTGGATTATAACGGCGGGTATGTACTTCCCGCAGCTTTGGAATTCGGTACAACGCTGATTGTGCGTCCACGTAGTGACAGCAAAGTGAATTTTGCATCAACTAATTTTCCTTACGAAGCTTCTATTGATTATAGCGAAATTGGCAAGGCCAAAACGGGTGAATGGATTGACTATCCGATTGGGGTAATGGTTGAGCTGGATAAGAAAAGCACCCCAGTATCCAAAGGGTACGATCTGCTGTTCCATGGCGATATTCCGAATGGAGCAGGCTTGTCCTCCTCGGCCTCTCTTGAAGTCGTTACTGCTTATGCGTTCCTGACTCTCGAAGGTGGCGATACAGACACTGTTGAGATTGCACTTTTGTCCCAGCGTGCTGAGAACCAGTACGTAGGTGTAAACTCCGGAATTATGGATCAGTTCGCAGTTGCTAACGGCAAACGCGATCATGCGATCCTGCTGATGTGCGACACACTTGAGTACAATTTGGTACCGTTCATCACAGGTTCATACAAATTGGTTATCGGCAACACGAACAAACGCAGAGGGCTTGTAGATTCCAAGTACAATGAACGCCGTCAGCAGTGTGATGAGGCATTGGCTATTTTGCAAAAAGAAGTGCCTTCACTAGCTTATCTGGCACAGCTTAATCGTGAACAGTTCGAAGCACATCAAGATAAAATCACAGACGAAATTGTAAGACGCCGCGCTCGCCATGTTGTGGAAGAGAACCAACGCGTGCTAGATTCCGTTGAGGTATTAAAAAACAATGATCTGAAGCAGTTTGGACAGTTCATGAATGATTCGCATGCGTCCTTGCGCGATTTGTATGAAGTTAGCTGTGCAGAGCTTGATATTATGGTTGAAGAAGCTGGGCGCATCCCAGGTACACTCGGTTCCCGTATGACTGGCGCGGGTTTCGGAGGCTGTACAGTATCTTTGGTACATGAAGATGATATAGAACGTTTTATTCGTGAAGTTGGTGAAGCCTATACCACAAGATCTGGTTTGGTTGGCGAGTTCTACGTTTGCGGCATCGGTAATGGTGTCCAAGAATTGAAGGGAGTGTAATCAGATGGCGATTTTAGTAACAGGTGGAGCAGGGTATATTGGGTCTCATACTGTAGCGGAGCTGCTGGATCGTGGCGAAGAAGTGGTGGTCATCGACAATCTGCTAACAGGGCATCGTGAGGCACTGCTGGGTGGCAAGCTGTACGAAGGTGATCTGCGTGATAAAGAACTGCTGGGTAAGCTGTTCGCTGAAAATGAGATTGAAGCGGTTATCCATTTTGCTGCAAGCTCTTTGGTCGGAGAAAGCATGAAGGACCCTGTAAAATATTACGACAACAACGTATATGGTACACAATGTCTTCTAGAAGCTATGCAAAAAGCTGGCGTGAACAAGATCGTATTCTCGTCCACTGCCGCAACCTACGGCGAACCGGAAAAGGTGCCGATTGAAGAAACAGACCGCACTGAACCAGCCAATGTGTATGGAGAAACTAAGCTGACCATGGAACGGATGATGGCTTGGTTTGACAAAGTACTGGGCATCAAATACGTAGCATTGCGTTACTTCAATGCAGCTGGCGCACATGCCAGTGGCAAAATCGGTGAAGACCATCGTCCAGAAAGTCATTTGGTGCCGCTGGTATTGCAAACGGCCTTGAAGCAACGTGACAGTATCGCAGTTTTCGGAGACGACTATCCTACAGAAGACGGTACTTGTGTGCGCGACTACATCCATGTCAGCGATCTGGCTGACGCCCATGTCCGTGCGGTAACTTATCTGCGCAGCGGAAGCAGCAGCAATATTTTCAACCTGGGCAATGGACTTGGATTCTCGGTAAAACAGGTGATTGAAACAGCGAAGAAGGTTACTGGACTTGAAATTCCTGTAGTCATTCAAGAACGCCGTGCCGGCGATCCGGCTGTGCTGGTAGCTTCCTCCGACAAAGCGCGTAGCGTCCTTGGATGGAACCCGCAGCATGCAGATTTGGAAGATATCATTCAAAGTGCATGGAACTGGCACTCTGCCAATCCGCAAGGATACGGAGAATAAGGGACTTTAGGTTAGCTTATCTTGAACTTGAGACCCTACTTAAGGAGAATTAAAATGCACAACGAGAATAAGATTACACCTGCTGGCCAGAAAGCATTACATGCGATTGAGCAGCTTGTTCTGTTCGCACTGCGCCAGCAGCTTATAGCTCCATCCGATGAAGATTATAGCCGTAATGTGCTGCTCGAACAGTTCGGTTTCAGTGAGCCGCATGTAGGTGACATCGATCAAAGTCCATTGGAAGGGCCGCAGGCTCCACTCGATGCACTGATTGATTATGGTTTTGAAATCGGATTGATCCCAGAGAATAGTGACACTTACCGTGACTTGCTGGATGCCAAGATTATGGGACTTCTCATGGCCCGTCCTTCGGATGTAAATGCTGAGTTCTATAGTCTGACCGCTGAAAAAGGCATCTCCGCGGCTACAGACCGTTTTTATAAATTGAGCATTGATTCGAACTATATTCGGATGGATCGGATCTCGAAGAATGTCTACTGGCTGCAGGATTCGCCGTACGGAGACATTGAAATGACGATCAATTTGTCCAAGCCTGAGAAAAATCCGAAGGAAATCGCAATGGCTCGGCTGCTCCCGCCGCCAGTCTATCCGAAATGTCTGCTGTGCCGTGAGAATGTAGGTTATGCCGGACGGATCAATCATCCGCCGCGCCAGAACCTGCGTATCATTCCGCTTAACCTGAATAATGAAAAATGGTTCTTCCAATACTCGCCATATGTTTACTACAATGAGCACTGTATTGTATTCCATCATGATCATGTGCCAATGAAGCTTACCAAGGATACCTTGAAGCGGCTGCTTAGCTTCGTGGAATCATTCCCGCATTATTTTATTGGCTCAAATGCAGACTTACCGATTGTTGGCGGCTCTATTCTGACGCATGACCATTTTCAGGGCGGACGTCATACATTCCCGATTCAAAAAGCGCCTAAGGAAGATATATTTACACATGCATCTTATCCGGGTGTCAGCATTAATATCGTAAAATGGCCGATGTCCGTATTGCGCTTAAATGGAGAAGATCCTGCGGTTCTATTGGAATGCGGAAATGCGCTTTATGAAGCTTGGAAAGCCTACAGCGATCCAGAGGCGGAAGTGCTAGCCTTTAGTGAGGTTGACGGTGATGTACAACCTCATAATACCGTTACTCCTATCGTACGCCGGGCCGAGGACGGCAGCTTCGAGATGGATCTTGTGCTGCGGAATAACCGGACTAATGAGCAATATCCTGAAGGGATTTTTCATCCACACCGGGAAATGCATCATATCAAGAAAGAAAACATCGGCTTGATTGAAGTTATGGGACTGGCGATTCTGCCGGGCCGTTTGAAGGAAGAACTCGATTCCACCGCAGGTATTCTTGCAGGAGATCAAGCGCTGTTAGAAGCGGTGAAGAATGACCCTAGTCATTCTCTTGCGCAGCATGCGGCTTGGATTCAGGAGCTGGTGGAGCGATTCGGAACTGCACTGCAACACGAGGAAGCGCTCAAGATTGTGCAGAACGAAGTTGGCATCAAGTTTACGCATATTCTTGAACACGCTGGCGTTTACAAACGGACTCCAGAAGGTCAAGCGGCTTTCCGCCGTTTCGTAACAAGCTTCGGCGCTTTGTAGTAAGTGAATTTGGATTTAAGGATGACCTCAAGCCTATGGGCTTGGGGCATCTTTTTTTATTCGGAATGACGAAACCCAGCCACCTAATTTGAATGCGGGTAACCAGAGGTTTATAATACGAAGGAGTAAGACATTATGAATTAACTACTGGAGGTTTACACATATGCGTAAATTTGAATTTTATAATCCTACCAAGCTGATTTTTGGACAGGGTACCCTTGAAGCCTTGAAGACGGAGGTTCCTAAGTACGGTAAAAATGTGCTTTTGATGTACGGTGGCGGCAGTATCAAGCGCAGTGGTCTGTACGATAAAGTAGTTGCTGAGCTGAGTTCAATAGGCGCTACAGTGACTGAACTCTCTGGAGTAGAACCCAATCCACGTCTTTCCACAGTACATAAAGGCGTAGAGCTGTGCCGGGAGCATAATATTGACCTGGTTCTTGCAGTAGGGGGCGGAAGCGTATTGGACTGCGCAAAAGCTGTTGCTGTTGGAGCGAAATATGATGGTGATATGTGGGACTTTGTAGAGCGTAAAGCAGCGGCTCAAGACGCGCTTCCACTGGGTACAGTGCTGACAATGGCTGCTACGGGTTCCGAAATGAATAATGGCTCCGTAATCACAAACGAGGTTACTAAGGAAAAAATGGGCTGGGGCAGCGTGCATGCCTACCCGGCATTCTCGATTCTTGATCCAGAGAACACTTTTTCTCTGCCACGTGATCAGACCGTTTATGGCATGGTGGACATCATGTCACATGTACTGGAGCACTATTTCCATACAGACGGCAATACACCGGTACAAGACGGGTTCTGTGAAACTTTGCTGCGCACTGTAATTGAAACCGCGCCGAAGCTTATCGAAGATCTGAACAACTACGAGCTGCGTGAGACCATTATGTACTGCGGTACGATGGCGCTTAACGGAATGGTCAGCATGGGTTTTGCCGGAGATTGGGCGACTCATAATATCGAGCATGCAGTGTCGGCTGTATACGATATTCCGCATGGCGGAGGTTTGGCGATTCTGTTCCCGCAATGGATGAAATATAATCTCAGCACAAACCCTGCGCGTTTCCGTCAGCTTGCAGTAAATGTGTTCGGAGTTGAACCTGCTGGCAAAACTGATGAAGAAATCGGGCTGGAGGGTATTGAGGCTCTGCGTAATTTCTGGGATTCCATCGGTGCGCCGAAGACGCTCGGAGATTATGATATTGATGACAGCGAGATCGGCAGTATGGCTGACAAGGCTGTTCGTTTCGGAGCGTTTGGTAATTTCCGCAAGCTTGAGCGTGAAGATGTAGTTGAGATTTATAAAATGGCTTTGTAAGTAATTCTTCTACGAAAAGAGACCATTTGTCTTTATTCCAGAAGTCACAATAGAATGTCAAAGAAGCGATTCCTCCGTTATGGGAGAATCGCTTCTTTGTATTTATGGTCTAGTGTGACTTGCTCCTCTGGCTATACTTTTCTGTCGTGCTCATCCCAAGAACTCGCTGCCGCTGGCGAACCTACGCTGCCGCTGGCCGAACCTCCGCTGCCGCTGGCGTACCTCCGCTGCCGCTGGCGAACCTCCGCTGCCGCTGGCGTACCTCCGCTGCCGCTGACCGAACCTCCGCTGCGGCTGGCGTACCTCCGCTGCCGCTGGCGAACCTCCGCTGCCGCTGGCGAACCTCCGCTGCCGCTGGCATACCTCCGCTGCGGCTGGCGGAACTCCGCTGCGGCTGGCGGAACTCCGCTGCCGCTGGCGAACCTCCGCTGCCGCTGGTCGTACCTCCGCTGTCTCTGGCTAGATCTCCGCTGCCGCTGACTGATACCCACTGCCGCTGATCGCACCTCATCAATCACTGTTCGCACCCGTAATCTAATCCGTCGACCGTCCTCCAGAGTCTTACGGACCCAGCTGACGTTATTTGCGAATTTTCAGCCTTTTGAGCAAGTTTTCGGACACCAGAGACACTATTGCTTCGAAATGGTCTTATATTTGCTGGTTTTCATGCCAATAGGGGCTATGCGGTCCGATAGCATACCAAATGTCGGATAAATCGGCGAATAGGGTCTGCTGAGTCCGATAGGCCGAGGCGTAAGCAACATAGCCTCTTCATATGCGCGAGAGTGTTACCTAACAAACTAGGGTTTGTAAGATCCCCTCACGACTGATTCCTCTACCAATATACGGCCTACCCTTACGGACCCAGCTGACGTTATTTGCGAATTTTCAGCCTTTTGAGCAAGTTTTCGGACACCAGAGACACTATTGCTTCGAAATGGTCTTATATTTGCTGGTTTTCATGCCAATAGGGACTATGCGGTTCGATAGCATACCAAATGTCGGATAAATCGGCGAATAGGGTCTGCTGAGTCCGATAGGCCGAGGTGCTGAGGCGCCGAGGTGCGTAAGCAGCATAGCCTCTTCATACGCGCGAGAGTGTTACCTAACCAACTAGGGTTTGTATGATCCCCACACGACTGACTCCTCTACCAATATACGCCTACCCTACGGACCCAGCTGACGTTATATGCGAATTATCAGTGTTTTGAGCAAACTTTCGGACACCAGAGACACTATTGCTCCGAAATGGTCTTATATTTGCTGGTTTTTATGCCAATAGGGACTATGCGGTCCGATAGCATACCAAATGTCGGATAAATCGGCGAATAGGGTCTGCTGAGTCCGATAGGCCGAGGTGCCGAGGTGCCGAGGCGCGAAAGCAACATAGCCTCTTCATACGCGCGAGAGTGTTACCTAACCAACTAGGGTTTGTAAGATCTCCTCACGACTGATTCCTCTACCAATACACGCCTACCCTACGGACCCAGCTGACGTTATATGCGAATTTTCAGCCTTTTGAGCAAACTTTCGGACACCAGAGACACTATTGCTCCGAAAGGGTCTTATATTTGCTGGTTTTTATGCCAATAGGGACTATGCGGTCCGATAGCATACCAAATGTCGGATAAATCGGCGAATAGGGTCTGCTGAGTCCGATAGGCCGAGGTGCCGAGGCGCGAAAGCAACATAGCCTCTTCATATGCACGAGAGTGTTACCAACAAAAATCCGCGCTCCACCAACTATGGGACGGCCTTTAGGACAACCCAGCACATGTAATAAAATAGTGCCAATGTGAGCATGCTTATCCTCTGAATGGAACTTATTTGGGTGAATATCCAAAGATTGTGAAACCAAGGACCTACTTTGTACGTTTAATGTAATATGACAGTCCTGATTGAAGACAGGAGGAAACAAAAATGCAAACGCTGTATTTAGGCTGCTTGGCGCTAGGCGTCATATTTGCCATAGTCAGCGTCCTGGTGGGAGATCTGATCGGAGATGCCTTGCATGGGGTCTTTGATTTCGTATCCGTAGATTTTCTGAATCCCACCGTACTGGCAGGAGGAATAACCGTGTTCGGCGGAGCGGGCATTCTTCTAACCCGGTACAGCGCTCTGGAAGCTGGGGCGATCATTGCTTTGTCTTTGTTAGCCGCCGCTTTTTTGGGAGTACTTATGTATCTAGGGGTGGTTAAGCCCATGGAAAAAAGCGAAATGTCCAATGGTTTCTCAATGAGTGATCTGCCTGGCAAGATCGGGGAAATCACAATTCCTGTTCCCGCCACTGGTTATGGTGAGATTATGGTAAAGTTTGGCGCCGGCAATAGCCTGCATACGGCAGCAAGCTTTGATCATGAGCTGCTTCCGGCAGGGATTAAAGTTGTTGTAGTGGAGGTTAGAGAAGGCGTTGCATTGGTGTCAGAATTCGAAAAGAGAAGAGGAGTGGATCTTTAATGTTCGGTATTCCTGAGTATTTGTTAGTCCCTGCTGTTGTCGTTGCTGTTTTGTTTGTGCTAGGTATCGCATTCTGGGCACGTTACAAAACGGTTGGACCCGATGAAGGGATGATCGTAACGGGGTCGTTCTTAGGGAAAAATCATATTTCAGACGATGGTTCTGGTCGTAAAATAAAGATTGTACGCGGGGGCGGGGCCTTTATACTCCCAGTCTTTCAGAAGGCTGAATTTATGTCGCTTCTTTCTCATAAACTCGATGTGACGACCCCGGAAGTATACACCGAACAAGGGGTTCCGGTTATTGCCGACGGCGTAGCGATCATTAAAGTGGGTAGCTCAACGGAAGATGTGGCGACAGCTGCTGAGCAATTTATGGGCAAACCGATTGAAGCACTGAAGAGCGAAGCACAAGAGGTTCTTGAAGGTCATCTGCGGGCCATTCTCGGTTCGATGACCGTTGAGGAAGTATATCGTAACCGTGACCGCTTTGCGCAAGAGGTTCAAGGCGTGGCGGCGCGTGATCTTAAGAAAATGGGTCTGCAAATTGTTTCCTTTACCATCAAGGATGTGCGAGACAAACATGGATATCTAGAGGCACTGGGTAAACCGCGGATAGCTGCTGTGAAGCGGGATGCAGAGATCGCTGAAGCAGAAGCAGTGCGGGATGCGAGAATTCAAAAGGCAAACGCAGAAGAGCAAGGGCAAAAAGCTGAGCTGCTGCGGGATACGAATATTGCCGAAGCCTCCAAGGAAAACCAGCTTAAGGTGGCTGCGTTTAAACGGGATCAGGATACAGCGAAAGCGGAAGCCGATCAGGCTTATCATATTCAAGAGGCACGTGCAAAGCAGACCGTTGTTGAAGAACAGATGAAGGTTGAGCTGGTACGTAAGGAACGTGAAATCGATTTGCAAGCCAAAGAAATTCAAGTCCGCGAGAAGCAGTATGATGCTGAAGTGAAGAAAAAAGCAGAAGCGGATCGTTATGCAGTTGAGCAAGCGGCGGAAGCCGATAAGGCGAAGAGAATGCGTGAGGCAGATGCCTTGCAATATAGTATTGAAACGCAAGCTAAAGCGACATCTGAGCAGAAGCGTCTTGAAGGTCAAGCGATGGCGGATGCAGAGCTGGCTAAAGGTACAGCGGATGCTGAGGTTATCCGGTTGCGTGGTCTAGCGGAAGCAGAAGCCAAAGAGAAACTGGCGGAAGCTTTCCAGAAATTCGGCGAAGCAGCGGTGCTCGATATCATCGTCAAAATGCTGCCTGATTTGGCTGGCCAAATTGCGAAGCCGCTGGCATCTATTGATAAACTTACCGTTGTAGATACAGGTAACGGGGAAGGTGCAGCCCGGGTCAGCAATTATGTGACTCAGCTAATGTCCACCGCTCCAGAGATGTTGAAGAGCGTCTCAGGGATTGATGTAGAGGCACTGATCAAGGGGTTGACCTCTAAAGCTTCCGGAAGCAAAGGAGCATCAGTTACACCAGTCGCACCAGTCGCACCTGTTGTACCAGCTACACCTGCAACTTATATTCAGCCATCAGCAACATCTAGTACGGCCAGCGAGACTTTAACTTCTGTGCCTGAACAAAAGGAAAAATAGTTTAATGCAATTTATATGGTTTTAATTTACTTAAGGTATGACTGGCAAAGCTGCTGGTCATACCTTAATCTTTATGTTTTGATCTGTTTTGATCTAAATTAGACAACATGATAAAAAGCTCATGCGTTTACAGGTGATTTTTGATGAAGCTTTATAGCTTATCGGCATCCCGTGGGAATTATTGTATATATAGACATCGACGCTTTCACTGGTGTTTAAAGATTTTTTCAGGTAAAATAAAAGCCTTTAAGGCTGTTCACTCTGATCTACTAGCTTAGTAAGGACACAGAGTGTTCTTCTAATATGCAATTCTTGGTGTTATGATGGTAGCAAAGCTTGTATTCATCGTACGATTTCTTATTGCGTATGCTGCTGGAAGTTAGGTGTTTAGAAATAAAAGAGGTGTCAAAAATGAGTAGCATAACAGTGGCGAAGGTGTTGAATAACAACGTTATCATTGCCCAGCATCCTCAATATTCCGAGGTTGTAGTTATCGGTAAAGGGATAGGGTTTAACCGCAAGCTGCGGGATCAGATTAATCTATCCTCCGTGGAGAAGATGTTTATTCTTCGCAGCCAGGAGGAACAGGAACAATATAAACAGCTTCTTCCCCAAGTGGATGAGAAGTTGATTGAGGTCGTTCAAGAAATAGTATTACATATTATGCATTGTAGCCGTCAGCCGCTTAATGAGCATATTCACATTGCACTTACCGACCATATTTCCTTTGCTATCCGTCGTTTTGAACAAGATATCCCAATTCATAATCCATTTTTGTATGAAACTAAGGAGATTTATCCTGAGGAATATAAGATGGCAGAATATGCGATTGGACGGATCAATGAGGCTATGGGCGTGGAATTGCCGGTGGATGAGATAGGTTTTGTGGCTCTTCATATTGTCAGCGCACTTAGTAATAGGCAAATTTCCGAGGTTAGACAACATTCTCTCTTGATTGGAGAGCTGGTTGGGTTAGTCGAGAATTATCTGGACTATCGAATCCCACGTGATTCACTTGATTACTCAAGACTGGTAACACATCTGCGATTCGTTCTAGAAAGATTACGCCGCGGAGAGGCGGTACAAGAGACCTCAACCCTGGATGGACTCATGAAACGGGAGTATCCTGAGATGTATTCGTTGGCTTGGAAATTAACAAAAATTATCGAACAGCGTGTGCGAATTCCCGTGTATCAAGCTGAGGTAAGTTATTTGACGATTCACCTGCAGCGTATTGCTCAGAAAAAAGTGGACGAACAAGATATGGACAAGAATGGTGAAGCTCCTTAAAGTGCAAAAGTTGTAACAAATCATGGTTTCAAAAAAAACGCTTGCCACTTAAAAAAAACGATGCTACAATGTTCACTGTCATCAACAAAACAGAATATCGAGCGTGTAACTGATTCGATCAGGCATGAGTGAATTACAGTATTTTGGTTGTTAACCCCCTTCTTGGGGCAATCTAACGATAGCGTTAGATTACAACTCCTATACTGTGTTGCTCATGCCTTTTTTGGCATCTGTTTTAGTGAAATTAATGAAAGGAGTAACCTAAATGTTTAAAAAGTTGTTTGGTGTTTTACAAAGAGTTGGTAAAGCTCTGATGCTTCCAGTAGCTATTCTGCCTGCGGCAGGTTTGCTTCTTGGAATAGGAAACATGCTGGTAAACCCAGACTTCCTGCAATATGTTCCAGCACTGGAGAACCATGTTGTTCAGGCTGTTGCCAACGTATTGATGAACTCAGGACAAATTGTATTTGATAATCTAGCCTTACTCTTCGCGGTGGGGGTTGCGATAGGTTTAGCCGGCGGTGAAGGTGTTGCGGGTCTAGCTGCCATTATCGGTTTCCTCGTAATGAACATTACGATGGGTACAGTTATTGGCGTTAATGATTACGTCCTGAGCCAAGGCGACTTCTCGTATGCCAGCGTATTAGGGATTCCAACACTGCAAACAGGGGTGTTTGGAGGTATACTCGTCGGGATATTGGCTTCGGCCATGTACAAGCGATTCTTCAAAATTGAGCTTCCTTCTTACCTAGGTTTCTTCGCAGGTAAACGTTTCGTACCGATCATGACGGCGGTAACAGCTCTAATCTTGGGCTTGTTACTAACAATAGTATGGCCACCTATTCAACATGGTCTGAACTATGTGTCACAAAGTATGATTGATACGAACAAAACGCTTGCAGCGTTTATCTTCGGAACGATCGAACGTTCGCTCATTCCTTTTGGACTGCATCACATTTTCTACTCTCCATTCTGGTATGAATTTGGTACCTACGTTGATAAAGCTGGAGAATTGGTACGTGGTGACCAACGGATCTTCATGCAGCAGCTTCGCGATGGAGTAGACTTCACAGCAGGGACATTTACTACAGGTAAATATCCATTCATGATGTTTGGTCTTCCAGCAGCGGCTTTGGCTATCTATCATGAAGCTAAACCTCAGAATAAAAAGATCGTCGGAAGTTTGATGATTTCCGCGGCATTGACA
The DNA here is from genome assembly GCF_037975345.1 of Paenibacillus sp. FSL P2-0121. Lineage (NCBI taxonomy): Bacteria > Bacillati > Bacillota > Bacilli > Caryophanales > Paenibacillaceae > Paenibacillus > Paenibacillus sp. FSL P2-0121. The sequence goes on from NZ_CP150245.1 coordinate 1,986,541, forward strand.
TCGTTCTTGACAGGGATTACTGAGCCGCTCGAATTCTCGTTCCTATTCGTGGCTCCGTTGCTGTTCGCTGTACATGCTGTGTTTGCAGGTCTGTCCTTTATGACTATGCATATTCTGGATGTTAAAATCGGCATGACATTCTCGGGTGGCTTTATCGATTTTGTGCTCTTCGGTATTATCCCGAACCGTACAGCTTGGTGGCTGGTCATTCCGGTAGGACTGGTCCTTGCCTTAATTTATTACTTCGGCTTCCGGTTTGTAATTCGGAAATTCAATCTTATGACACCGGGTCGTGAAGAAGATACGAATGAAGAAGAAGAAGTGAATACGGAGTCTGTCTCCAGAGCCGGTGATGATCTACCGCGGAACATTTTGTCCGCTCTAGGTGGTAAAGAAAACATCACTCATCTAGATGCTTGTATTACCCGCCTTCGTGTTGAAGTTAAAGATAAGGCAGGTGTAGACAAGAACCGTCTTAAGAAACTTGGTGCATCAGGTGTGCTGGAAGTGGGTAATAACGTTCAAGCGATTTTTGGCACACGTTCAGATACGATTAAATCGCAGATTCAAGATGTGATTAACGGAAAGACACCTGCGGCTTCAGCAGCTCCAGTAGTGGTTACTCCAGAGCCAGAAGAAGAACAACAGGCAGGTGAAGCTGGTGAAGCGATTATCAAGGAAGATATCGTATCTCCAGTAAACGGTGAATTGTTGGATATCACAGAGGTGCCAGATCCAGTATTCTCCCAAAAAATGACGGGCGACGGCTTCGCGTTCCTATCCGAAGATGGGAAGATTGCTTCACCGGTTTACGGTAAGGTATTTAACGTGTTCCCGAGCAAACATGCCATCGGTATTATGTCTGACGGAGGCAAGGAAGTGCTCGTTCATATTGGGGTTAATACGGTTAAGCTTAAAGGTCAAGGCTTCACGGTATTAGTTGAAGAGGGCGATCTTGTAGCGGCTGGACAACCGATTATGGAAGTGGATTTAGAGTATGTAAAAGCACATGCACCTTCTGTAATCTCACCTGTTATTTTCTCTAATTTACCAGAAGGCTCTTCTGTAACATTGAAGAAGCCGGGTAAGGTTTCTATAGGAGACCAAGACATCATTACGATTCAGTAAAAGTGCAAGGGCCGATGCTTCCTTGTTCATACAAGGAAGCGAAGCTTTCACTATAAATTTAAAATACTTTAATAACAGAAAGCGAGTTGGATAATATTATGCAAAAAACATTCAGAATTGTCGATGAAGATGGAATTCACGCACGTCCAGCAACTGCCTTGGTAAATACAGCAACAAAATTCAAAGGTACAGAAGCATATGCAGAAGCTAAAGGTAAAAAAGTAACTTTGAAATCCATTCTTGGCGTATTGTCATTGGGTCTTGAAGCTGGAGATACTTTGTCTTTGATTACTGAAGGAAGCGAAGAAGCAGAAGCTTTGAACGCTCTTCAAGAAGTAATGATTAAAGAAGGGCTAGGGGAAATCCATGAATAAGATTTCAGGAATCGCGGCTTCAGCAGGGATTGCAGTAGCCCGTGCTTTTATCCTGAAACATCCGGATTATACGATTACGAAGACAAGTATCAGTGATACTGAAGCAGAAGTCGCTAAGTTGAATGATGCACTCGCCAAATCAAGAGTGGAGCTGCAAACGATTAAAGAGCGTACTTTGGCAGAGCTGGGGGAGAAAAAGGCTGAGATTTTCGAATCACATCTGCTTATTCTTGATGACCCAGAGCTGATCAATCCTGTAATTGATAAAATCCGTGAGGAATCGGTTAACGCGGACTATGCGCTAAACGAAGTGGCTACGCAATTCATTGAGATGTTTGAAAATATGAAGAGTGCCTATCTGCAGGAACGTGCAGCTGATATGCGTGATGTTACCAAGCGCTTGCTGAACCACCTGCTGGGCATTCATTATGTAAGTCCTGCAGAAATCAGTGAAGAAGTAATCGTGATTGCTCAAGATCTAACACCATCGGATACAGCACAGCTTAATCGTAAGTTCGTTAAAGGCTTCACAACGAACATCGGTGGACGGACTTCTCACTCTGCAATTATGGCACGTTCTTTGGAAATTCCAGCGGTTGTGGGAACTAAAACGGTTCTGTCAGAAGTGAATTCTGGCGATTTGGTGATTGTCGATGGTCTGAACGGAGACGTTCTGATCAATCCTAGCGAAGCTGAAGTGGCAGAGTACACTCGCAAGCAGGAAGCTTACGACTTGCAAATCGCAGAATGGAAGAAACTTCGCGACGAACCTACAGTATCAGCAGACGGTAAACATGTTGAGCTAGCTGCCAATATTGGTACACCAAATGATGTGAATGGTGTCATTGAGAATGGTGGCGAAGGTGTAGGTCTGTACCGCACTGAGTTCCTTTACATGGGTCGCGATAAGCTGCCTTCTGAGGAAATTCAATATAACGCCTACCGTACTGTACTTGAGAACATGAAGGGTAAGCCGGTAGTCGTACGTACCCTGGATATCGGTGGCGATAAAGAGCTGCCTTATCTTGACCTTCCGAAGGAAATGAATCCTTTCCTTGGTTTCCGTGCGATCCGTCTTTGCCTGGATCGTCAGGATATTTTCCGTACTCAATTACGCGCGTTACTAAGAGCGAGTGTTCACGGGGATCTTCGCATTATGTTCCCTATGATAGCTACGCTTGGTGAATTCCGTGCTGCACGTGATCTTTTGCTCGAAGAGAAAGCTAAGCTTCGGGAAGAAGGTAAGGAAGTATCAGACAACATTCAGCTTGGCATAATGGTTGAGATTCCATCAACTGCTGTACTGGCTGACCAGTTTGCTAAGGAAGTTGATTTCTTCAGTATCGGGACGAATGATCTTATTCAATATACAATGGCTGCGGACCGTATGAATGAACAGGTATCTTACCTGTATCAGCCTTACAATCCAGCCATCCTGCGTTTGGTCAAAAATGTAATTGATGCAGCCCATGCAGAAGGTAAATGGACGGGGATGTGTGGTGAAATGGCTGGTGACGCAACAGCTATTCCGCTGCTACTGGGTCTTGGTCTCGACGAATTCAGCATGAGTGCAACTTCCATTTTGCCAGCGCGTAGTCAAATATCTAAATTGTCGGCTGCCGACATGAAGGATTTGGCTGCAAAAGCGTTGCAGCTTGGCACGGCTGAAGAAGTCGCTGCGCTTGTTCAAAGTATCGCTAAGTAACTTTTTACGCATGCATTAATCCGTTTTAGCGTTCTACTGTTTTTCCAACTACTATTGCCGACTTCCGATGGCTGGAGGTCGGCTTTTTTATGTTTTTTAACCTATAATTTTCTGTAATTCGACCTCATTTACTGTTCACTGTTTATTTTCTTTATTGCGCAGATGTCTATACCGATAGTATTAGTAATGAGCATAAAGTCGATAAGGAACCCAAACCTATAAATATGTCGTACATATAATAGTAAGGATCCATAGAAAGTTTATACTCCATTTGCCGACTTGCAGCGCTGTGCAAGTATTAATATGAAATGAATTGGTAATATATGGACTTATAAGCAACCCCACAGGGTTAGGTGGGGAGCCATAGGATGGTGTTAATTCATGAGTAAAAATTATATAAATGCAGACTTGATGATGGAAGTCTACGAGGGCAAGGATTTAGGCTTGACGTATTCAACGGAGTACAGTGTATTTAAAGTCTGGGCACCTACGGCACTTGCTGTGTCCCTTGTACTGTACGAAACAGGTGGGCATCAACTGAATACTGAGTCACCTAAGAGTGTTATGGACAATGGTCGTATTGTATATATGCAGCGTAGTAATGGTGGAGTCTGGCAGACCAAGTTATCAGGTGATCTAAAAGGGAAATATTATATGTACCGTGCTGTTTTTGCAGATGGAAATGTGACGGAAGCAGTAGATCCTTATGCAACAGCGGTATCTGCAAATGGTTTAAGATCAGCAATCGTTAATTTGCAGGATACGAATCCAGAACATTGGGATCAGGATGTAGCGCCTCCGTTACAGCATCCTGCCGACGCAGTGATTTATGAACTGCATGTTCGTGACTTCTCCTCACATGAGAGCTCAGGTATGCATTATAAGGGTAAATTCAAAGCATTTACCGAATTTGGATTAAAGGATTCGGCAGGAAATACAGTGGGGATTGATCATCTGGCTGAATTAGGGATTACCCATGTACATCTGATGCCGGTATTTGATTTTCAGACCGTGGATGAGCTGAAGGTGGTCAATCGGGGTTCCTCCATAACTAATGTGGACTACAATTGGGGGTATGATCCCCAGCATTATAATGTACCTGAAGGATCTTACAGCACCGATCCTGCCAATCCTGGCTTGCGGATTCGTGAATTTAAAGAGATGGTGCAGGCCTTACACAGCCGCGGGATCGCGGTAATTATGGATGTCGTTTACAACCATACGTATGCTGTGGAGAATGGCCCCTTTGAGCCGCTTGTCCCAGATTATTTCTATCGCCGCGATTTTACGGGACGTTTGTCGAATGGCTCCGGGGTTGGCAATGAGCTGGCTACAGAACGTCCGATGGTCCGTAAATTTATTAAGGACTCCTTATCCTATTGGGCTTCGGAATATCATATGGATGGTTTCCGGTTTGATCTAATGGGACTGATGGACAGTGTTACCATGCGGGAGATTACCGAAGAGCTTCGGCTAGAAGTGAATCCGAATCTGTTGCTTTACGGTGAACCTTGGACGGGTGGAGATTCTCCGCTGGCCACTAAAACGCTAAAAGGTGTACAGCGGGGCAAGGGCTATGCTGTCTTCAACGATAACTTCCGTTCAGCGATCAAAGGGGATAGTGATGGCTTCGGAAGAGGGTTCGTGACAGGCGAATACGGCAAAGAAGGTGCTATTGCAGCCGGAATTAAAGGAGCAATTCATGAGTTTACGGACTCGCCTGTGGAATCGGTGAACTATGTAACTGCCCATGATAATTTGAATTTATGGGATAAGATGCTTATCGTTCAAGGAGGGAGTCAGGAAGCTGATTTTCCGGTAATCGCTAACATGGATAACGAAGATCTGGAAGAGGCAGTGGCCCTTGCCAATCCATACGTGAATGTAGATCAGGAGAATATTCTCGGTAATGAAACTATACGTCGATCCTTGCTTGCTAACGGAATGATTCTGACCTCGCAGGGGATTCCTTTCCTGCATGCTGGAGATGAGCTCCTGCGCAGTAAATTTGGAGATCATAACAGCTACCGCAGCGGTGATGCGGTCAACTCGATCCGCTGGAATATGAAAAGTGCATTTAAGCCCGTATTTCAATATTATAAAGGTCTGATCGAGCTGCGGCGTACACATCCGGCATTTCGTCTGCATGGCCGCCAGGAAATTGAACGCTCCTTAGAATTTCTGCGTTGTGATGGCGGAATAGTATCGTATCTGCTTAGAAGCCATGCAGGAGGTGATCTCTGGAACAATATTACCGTTGTCTTCAATGCTAATAATGACCGGATGTCGGTATCACTTCCTGAGGTTGCTGATAGTTGGAACGTAGTAGTAGACCATACCCGTGCCGGGATAGAAGCCATCCGCAGAATCGAAGGCAATGAGGTAGAGGTGGAAGGGTTGTCGATGATGGTCCTTTATGATGAATGTGGTGAGCCAGCCCCACGCTCTAAAATTATCGAAATACACTATGAACGCCCAGATCAGAATTACCAAGGCTGGAATCTTTGGGTTTGGGATACAGGAATCCAGGATGGACAATGCGATTTCCGTTATATGGAGAACGGGCGTGCAGTAGCCCGCATCGAAGTGCTGCCAGATACCCAAACTATCGGATATATTTTGCGGCTTAATGATTGGGAAGAAAAAGATGGGGACGGAGACCGTTTCATTGATTGTTCTACGAATGGAGAGTTAACCAAGGTCTTAGTTCGGGATCGTGATCAGGAGATTGACGAAATTTCAGAAGATCATCTTCGGTTAAGCAGTTAGAGGCCATACAAAAAAAGCTGTTTCAGGGTTGATTTTTCCTGAGACAGCTTTTTATTTGCTCTTATGGTTTTACAATGGTCTGGTTAGCTAACCCTTCGTCCACAAGCTCGTAGTAGAGATTGGCTTTATTGCCACCATGGTCTTTGGAGCGATACATCGCCAAATCGGCGGCACGCAGCAGTTCATTAATACTGCTTCCGTGTTCAGGAAATAAAGCGACTCCGATACTCGCGGAGGTATGGAAGCTGGACCCGTTATCAACAGACCAAGACTTGTTGAACAGTTTAAGTAACCGCTGTAGTGTTTCATCAAGCATCTCTGGAGAAGTGAATCGATGCAGTACAACTGCGAACTCATCTCCGCCGATCCGGAAGGCCTGACCTATTCCTTTAACCGTATGCTGAAGTTCACGGGAGAGCAGCTGAAGAAATTCGTCTCCAGCCAGATGGCCTAAGGTATCATTTAGCTGCTTGAATCTATCACAGTCCAGCAGGGCAAGCGCAATATTTTGCCTCCGTCCTTCGGGTTGGGTGATAAGGTTCTCCATATACATTTTGAAATGAGCCCTGTTGGGAATCGCTGTTAAATGGTCATAGAAGGCTAGCTTATGTAGTCGTTCTTCGTATTGTTTTCGCTGGGTAATTTCCCGAGATAACAGCATAAATTGTGCTGGGAATTTACGGCTGCCGAGAACAGGTGACACCTTAGTTTCAAGCCATACCCATTGGCCTTCTGCTCCGCGCATGCGCAGTTCAGAAATACGCGGAGTTCCCTGAACAACACTTTTTAATTTAGCCCAGGCAATTTCCGGTTCACGTATGTAGTTGGATAACGGATCTCCTTTTTTAGGCACATAACCTAGAATACTGGAGTGTGAGGGAGAAGCATATAGAATCAACCCGTTGGGATCCGTCAAAATAATGAAATCAGACATGGTTTCACCGATAAGCTGATAAAGTGTTTGTTCTTCCAGCATTTCATTCTGGAGCCAGATGATTTTGCGTCCAAGGTAAATAATAACTAGGAGAAACACAAATAAGAGGAGTGAATAAAGAGAGAACAAAGCGCTTTTTTTATCTCCAAATCCATCCGTTACTTGCAAGGCGTAGTTGCCAATCAAGTCCTCTGCTTGATCGAGATGTGCCCTAGCTTCATTGAATTGCGAGTTTAGGGTGAGCGCAGAATATGAATCTGGGTTCCAGCTGCTCTTCGTCCGTTCTGTTATTAGCGTATACCCTGAATTTTTCCATTTGATAATGGTAGTTTCGAAGGAGCTGAGCTCGTTTTTTAATTCGGAAAGGATAATTCCACTTTGTTTCATATCACTGTAAGGGTTTTTTATAGCGTTGATATTTGATCTTGCTACACTTATTCGTTCCTCCGCTTGAAGATTATTATCTATAAACTCCTTAGTGAACTGTTCACCTTCTGCGGCTGTTAGGTTTGGACCCATTGCGATTTGCAAGGCTACAGCGGCTTGATGCAGATCACGATCCGCGCTCAGTATAAGCTTAGAGTTCTGATATATATCATCATAAAGAGAATCTGACAATCTATTAATCGTGTAATTTAAATAGAGTAGCGAGGCGACGCTGATCCCAACCAGAAGGACGGAGATTGCAGCGAAGACATAGAATAGTTTGCGTGTTACCTTGAACTCAAAGAATCCTGCCACAGTCATCTTCTCCCTGTATAAGATGATTAAGAAAATCTATTGCTGCTTAAGTAGAACCTGCAGAACGCAATCTATGGTCAGGCGTAATTTAATACATTCACTGATGTTTGAAGGTGCTTTTGGGATAAAAGAGGTGTTGTATACATAGTGGGAAAACATAGGAAAGTGTACGTGTGAGTAAATGGTAGTTTCTAGTATATCAAGTATATAGGACGTGCTGCTTATAGAGCAATCTTTACTCAGATAATAATCAAAAAGACAAAATTTAAAGTTTAGTGTATGGGCCTATTGAATTATCTATATTCAAACCGATGGTTCCTATTACCCAACTCGATCATAAATGATACCTTTTACAGCTGCTAAAAAAAAACTGCCCTTAGTCATCTTAATGACTATAGGACAGCTAATCATTCATTATTCGTTACGCAGTGCGTGAATGGGGCGAAGTCGTGCGGCTTTGTTCGCAGGCATCATTCCAAAAATCACGCCGATGAGTAAGGAGAAAATAAAAGAAATCAGTACCATATCCCAAGCAATGGAAACTGTAAGTGCAGAGTATTTACCCAGCAGCCAACTGCCCGCGATACCAATGCCGACCCCAAGCACCCCACCCAAACCGCTGAGCACGATGGATTCAATCATGAATTGAGCGAGGATATCGAATTTTTTGGCACCAATTGCTTTACGGATACCAATCTCACGTGTTCTTTCATTGACAGATACGATCATGATGTTCATGATTCCGATGCCGCCGACAAAAAGTGAGATGCCTGCTATGCCTGCAAGCGCCATGGAAAGTGTATCTGTTGTGGAATTGACAGTTTCCAGCATTTCCTGAGAATCAAACACACTAAAAGCATTATCCGCATAATTGAATTTAGCATCAAGCGTACTTTCCAGTTTTTCTTTTGCAGCTGCTACAGTATCTGCTGAAGTTGTCTTAATGGTGATGGAACGGACGCCTTTACTTTTTAATTGGCGTTCTGCAGTGCTTATAGGAATGAGTATGATATCGTCGTTGGAACCACTTAGACTGGAGCCTTTTGTTTCTAAAAGCCCAACGATTTTATAGCTAATTCCGTTTAACTGGACCTTCTGCCCTACAGGATTGTCTGTACCGAATAAATCTTCGGCCGTACCTGAACCGATCAACGCTACCTTTTGCCGGTATTCGTTATCAATATCAAGTAAGAAGCGGCCCGCCTGTACATGAAAATCTTTAACCTCCTCATAAGAGGGGGTGATTCCTTCTACAGTTACACTAACGTTGTCCGTTTTGTTCTTGGCTGTAGCATTGCCGCTGATCACAGGAGCTACATTTGCTATACCCTCTATATCCCCTAGAGCAAGGGCTTCCTCATAGGTGAGAGAGGTAGTCGCCCCACGGCCAGTAATGTTTACAGTGAGTTGGTTTGTGCCTAGTCCGTTTAGCTGCTCTGTGATCTGTGAAGTAGTTCCTTGCCCAACAGAAACAAGAATGATGACCGAAGAGACTCCAATAATAATCCCAAGCATCGTTAAAAAAGCTCTAACCTTACTGCTGTTGATGCTCTTCAGGGCCATTCGCATGCTTTGGTACAATTTCACCCCGCATTCCTCCGATCTTCCACGAGGTTGCCATCCTGAATACGAATAATCCGCTCCGCTTGTTTAGCTATTTCCAGATCATGTGTGATAAGGATGATGGTATGTCCTTGCTTATTTAACTCACGTATCATTTGCATGACTTCCTGTCCCGTCCGTGTATCCAGTGCCCCGGTTGGTTCATCGGCAAGTAGAATAGGGGGGGATCCCGCCATAGCCCGGGCAATCGCTACCCGCTGTTGCTGTCCTCCCGAAAGCTCAGAAGGGCGGTGATGCATCCGATCCTCCAGCCCTACTTTAATGAGTGCTTCCTGTGCTAGTTGTCTTCTTTCCCGATGGGAGAGGCCACGATAAATCAATGGCAGCTCCACATTTTCAATGGCTGACAGCTTGGGGAGCAGGTTGAAATTTTGAAAGATAAAGCCGATCTTCTCATTGCGGATCGTTGCGAGCTTATTGTCGGATAACTTGCGAACCTCTTGTCCATCTAGAAGATAACTTCCTTCATCGGAGATATCGAGGCAACCAAGCATATTCATGAGTGTTGATTTACCAGAACCGGAGGGACCAATAATAGCTACGAACTCCCCCAGATCAATTGTAAAGGAAAGGCTATTTAAGACCGTCATGGTTTCTCCGGCCATTGTGTAGCCGTGGGACATGTCGTGAACTTCGATCAGAGGTGCTGAAGCACTCATCTGCCGCCACCTCCGCCACCACCTGGTGCGCTGCCCATACCACCAGCGCCACCTCCGGTGAAGCCGCCACCCCCACTAAAGCCACTGCCGCCGAAGCCAGCGCCACCCATACCGCCCATACCACCTCTAGTTTCCGTTTCCGTGCTGGTTGTTCCGGTTTTCGTAGAGATTACGGTAGGGATGATCACCTGGTCCCCTTCATGGAGTCCGCTGACAATTTCAATGCTGCTCTCATCATGGAGACCCACTTCGACAGTGACCATCTGTCCTGAGCTATTGCCGCGATTTCTTCCACCGGCAGCGCCGCCGCGGGCATCAGGAGCCCCGCTGGGCATAGCGCCGCCGCGAGCGTCAGGAGCCCCGCTGGGCATAGCGCCGTCGCGGGCGTCAGGAGCCCCGCTGGGCATAGCGCCACCGCGAGCGTCAGGGGCACCGCTAGGCATTGGTACTTGGCCCTCGCCAGCAGTTTTGGAAGTTGCGGCTGAACCCGCTGCTAGAGGAATAGAAACTGTGTATTTTCCGTTTCTTTCTTGTACAGCTTCAATAGGTACTGTTAATACATCCTTTTTCTCAGCAGTGGTTACTGAAACTTCCGCAGACATTCCAACAAGAGCACCTTCGGAGCTTGTTAGACCTATGGTAACATCGAAGAGGGAAACACCGTTTGAGGCGGTGCCCTCATTAGCTATTTTCGTAACCGTTCCCTTGAATTCCGTATCAGGCAGAGCATCCAATGAAATAGTGGCAGGCATCCCTAGCTTTACAGTAGGAATATCAAGCTCATCCACCTGCACAACTACACTTAAATTAGCATAATCGGTAATGTCGATGAGTTCAGAGCCGTCCATGGCTTTTTCGCCGCTTGCAATATTAACTGTCGTTACAGTTCCATCAATAGGAGCCGTTAACGGATCAGGAGGAAGCATATCTTCTTGGACAGAAGCTATTTTTTCCTGTTGCGCCGAAATGTCGGTTTTGGCCTTTTCAATCGAACGTTTGGCATTGCCTAGCTCATCTTCTGATGCACCTGCCACGGCCAGCTTCTTATATTGCTCCTGCTTGTCCTCAAGATCGGTCTCAAGCGAGGCAAGTGAAGTTTGCTCCTGCTTGAGATTGTCACTCAGATCATTGCCTTCAAAGGTAATCAAAGTCTGGCCTTTTTTCACGAGATCGCCCTCTTTGACAAGAACCTCAGCTGCGGTCCCGCTGTCCTTCGTTTTTACTTTACCAGTTTCTGTAGCAATCACGGAGCCGGCTCCGGATACACTAACTACGATATCGCCCTTTGTAACGGTAGCTGTATTAACAGGCACTTCAGCGGCTTGACTGTTCTTATCAGGTAACAATGTATAAACCAGCATTCCTGCTGTTGCTACAACTACTACTACTCCAAGAGTCCAGAACACTATTTTTTTCTTCTTCATTTCTATCCTCCATAGCTCATCATATTAATTGCCGGATGTATTGCTGGTGTCTGGATCTGTGCCAGAAGTAGAGTTGCTGTTCGAAGTCGTTGATGCCGCCTGATAAGTGACGACATAGGTTTGTGTTCCCAGCAGATTTCGATGGCCTTGGAATTCGTCGTATAGATTCAACCGGATTGCGCCGCCACCCAGTGTTTTGTACAGGCTGCTTGTGAAGGTTGTGGTGTACGACTTGAAGTTACCTAATTGTAGATCTGTGCCAAGTGTTAATGTTTTTTCCATGCTTTGTCCTAAGGGGTCAATCAGCTCCAACACCAGTTTGTGCTCGTAGGTGCCTGATTCATAAAGCGTGCTGGCTGACATGTTGTAGGTTAGTGCAGTGCTGAGCGTATCTTTACCAGCGGTGACGGTGGCGACTGCATTTGTAACGGATAGGGTATAAGGAAACATTTCCACGTTCAAAAGATTGCCTTTGGGCTCCACTCCCAGCTGGTTCAGTCCAAGTGATACCGTATTGATATAACCCGTCGATTGACCGCCAGGAGCGGTAAGCTTGCCTTCAGAAACACCCTCCCCGATGTATAGGACAAGGTTCGCTGGATCTATACCGAGAGGGAGCTTACTCCAGAGGGTGACCAGACTTTTTCCGTTAGGACTGGTGGAGGTTTTGGACTGGGTGACTTCGGCTTCATAATATTGATTGTCTTGTGTTTTGTAATAGGCTACGAGTTGAGCCTGTTCGGATTTACGCGATTCCTCACTGTTCATTTCTAGTTCTGTGTACAAGAGATTTGAATCTGTACCTGGGTACACGAGGGTCCGGCGTACAAGTAATTCCGCTTTTTTACCTTCAAGCTCAAGATGGAAAGAATTTTCAGCTGCAACACTCTGTACCCGGCTGTCCAGTTGGGTAGTACTTAGAGAAAGGAAGTTAAGCTTACTTTCACCTGAAGTTTCTTGCAGGGTGATTTTTAATTGATTGAAAGTATAGCTATAAGGAACATTGGCTACGACATACACAGCAGCCGATTCATTTGGACCGAGGATGGTTTGCGTACTTTCTGAGACAACCTGGGAAGTGCTGCTGATGTCACTTTCTCCAGCTTTGACGACACTTGTAAGCGCAGGAAGCTGAACAGAGGTTGATTTAGTGTTGCGGATGTTGATTTTAGCTACGATCTGGTCTTTGTCGGACCAAGGGAGTCTTTGAATGTTTGCAATTTTGACAACAAATGTACCGTGACTGTTCTCAATGGGGTATTCCGTGTCCTGCCAATTGTTAGTTTGCAGCGTGTAAGGGATCTGATAATAGGCGGTAGGAAAAATGATCTTGCCTTCAGCAGCCGGCTCAGTCATTTGCAGCTGCAATGTTCCTTGATTGAGTGTGAGTGGTACATCTGCGCTGAGTTCAATAATCTTTTCTTCAAGCGGTTTCAATGTTAGGCTGGCAAAATCCTTCGTATCCACCGGAAAGCTATACCCTTCAGCGGCTTTAATAGCAAGTTCATAGGCAGGCACATTCACCGCTTTGTTGCCGCTATTTTTGATGCGGAACTGTAGTGTCCACTTTGCGTTGCCATTGTCAGCATAGACGTTAGCCGTTTTCAACTGTGTTTCGACTGTATTATTGCTGATTGTAAGCTTCTTCGTGACATTGCTGGCTACGACAAGATCCGGTGTTGTTGCAGCGGGGAGATTGTAGGCGACAACCGGCAACGCTATTTTTAATGAGGCATCTTCTCCGGCAAATTGCAGCGCCATGTTGTCTGTCTTCATATAAGAAGGGATTTCCGTCAAATAGTAGATCGTCTTCTTTTCCTGAGGCTGTACTTTATAGCTGGTGCTGGTGTCATCAAGTGCGAGTTCAAATACAGATCCTCCAGCGGAAGCGAGGTATCCTTTAAGTCCAGTATCACTGAGTACCTTGGTTCCTTGATTAGTGAAGCTAACGCCAACCTTGGCATAGACCTTACCGTTATATTTATAAATTTGCAGGCTCTCTGCCTTGGTGGTTACAGGGAGATTGTTTAGGGTGATCTTTTTACTCTGCCCTCTGGCGACAGCTTGTGAATATCCTGTTGGTACGGTGAAGTTCCCTAGCTTTTTTTGATAATCGGTGGTGTTGAAGTCCCATCCGTACAATGAAATTTTGACCCCGTTTAAAGAGGTGGATTTGCCGATGTTTACATAGTAGGTGATAGATTGACTGCTTTTCGCGGCAATGGATTTGATGGTTGCACTGCTGGTAATAGGGCTTCCTTGAATAACTGTACCGCCGCTAGTAGTTACTTTGGAGAAAAAGTCCACCAGATTGAGGCTAGCGTTGCTTCCATTAGAGTAGCTGAGTGTGTATGTAAGAATATTTCCGCCATCCTGAGTTAATAAGCTGACATCCGTCAGCTTTGCGCTGATGTTAGTCTTCAAGGCTATGGAGCCTAGTTTATCCAGAGCGGATACGGAAGCTGTTGTTGCTATTTTGGTGGATGTAGTCCCGGCCCAAGCGGTATGAGCACCATACGCTGCAGATTGGCTAAGTACAGCTGTGCTTAGCAGCACCGCGGCTACTTTTATTCTCCGTACATGCATTTGATTTCCTCCCAATAGGATAGTTAATAGTCTGCGAAGGTGCACCCGAGTGGATAAGCAAGCCTTCCTAGTAATGGAAATTATCAAGCTCCGCTGAATGTTAGCTGAAAAAAAGTTGGAAAAATGGCTCTGAAGCTTAAAGCCAGCTTAAAAGAAGATAAAAATTAGCCTAATTTTGTCCAGCTTGTCAAAACGACAGATTTTGCATATAATAAAGAGACATATCTCTTGTAGTAAAGAGATACCTGACAATTAGCATGAATTGTGAAATGCAGTGATGGAGAAGAGTACACAGTGCCTGACTTACAGGGAGGAGACGCCGCGGATTGAGAGCGTTTCTAAGAAGCAGAGCTGTCGAAGTTCACTCCGGAGCAGTTCCCTGAATTCCTTAAGCTATCTAATAGGGAAGGGTAGGGGATACCGGTCACAGACCGTTATTTCTGTATAAAGTGAGATAGGTATCTGTCCAGCCAAAAGAGGGAATGAAGCTCTTAAGGGGAACAGATCAGCTTGTCTAACAAGGGTGGTACCACGGTCTTTTCGTCCCTTACCGGGAGAAAAGGCCTTTTTTTGTTGAACTAGACAATGATTGAAGGGGGCTGTACACGGCCATGAAAGAGAAGTTGGAAGCATTGAAGGTTGAAGCGCTGGCTAAGCTGCAGGAGGTTATGGATCCGCAGGTACTAAATGATCTAAGAGTGAAGTATCTCGGTAAAAAAGGTGAGCTTACAGAGGTTCTGCGCGGTATGGGAGGACTTAGTGCTGAGGAACGTCCGGTAATCGGGCAAGTAGCGAATCAGGTTCGCAGTGCTATTGAGGAGATTATCGGCGCGAAGCAGGAGGCTTTTCAAGAGCAGGAAACCCAGCAACGTCTGCAGGCTGAAAAAGTAGACGTAACCTTACCGGGTCGCCGTATGCAGCAAGGGGGCATTCACCCGCTTAGCAGAGTCGTACAGGAGATTGAGGATATTTTTATCGGCATGGGCTACCGTGTAGCTGAAGGTCCGGAAGTAGAGACCGATTATTATAACTTTGAAGCTCTAAATCTGCCTAAGAATCACCCGGCACGTGATATGCAGGATTCTTTCTATTTAACGGATGACCTGTTAATGCGCACACAAACCTCGCCGGTACAGATTCGTACTATGCAGGCTATGAACGGTGAAGCTCCGGTAAAAATCATCTGCCCGGGTAAAGTATTCCGCCGTGATGATGATGATGCAACGCATTCCTTCCAGTTCCACCAAATCGAAGGTTTGGTCATTGGAAGTAACATTCGAATGAGTGATCTGAAGGGCACCCTGCAACAATTTGTGCAGGAGATGTTTGGACCGAATACAGGCATTCGTCTTCGTCCGAGCTTTTTCCCATTCACTGAGCCAAGTGTTGAAGTAGATGTAAGCTGCTTCAAATGTGGCGGCGATGGCTGCAGACTATGCAAGCAAAGCGGATGGTTAGAAATCCTTGGCGCAGGTATGGTGCATCCAAATGTACTGAAAATGGGTGGCTATGATCCTGCTGAGTACAGCGGCTTCGCTTTCGGAATGGGTGTAGAGCGGATTGCAATGCTTAAATACGGCATCGATGACATCCGACATTTCTATAGTAATGACATGAGTTTTGTGAAGCAATTCAAGGGCGTTTAGTTTTTGTGGGCGCGCTGGCTGATAGTGGCGGAGAATGGCTTTGGAGTGTTCTCCCACAGGAAGCAGCGCGAACGACAGTGAAATAAATACATCTGAAACATAAAGGAAGTGAGCGGATATGAAAGTATCAACCGGATGGTTGGCTGATTATACATCGATTGAAGGAGTAACCGCCGAACAGCTAGCGGAGAAGATTACCGCTGCCGGCATTGAGATTGACGGCGTAGAGCGCCGCAATAAAGGCATTTCCGGCATCGTAACCGGCTATGTGAAATCAAAGGAAAAACATCCTGATGCAGACAAGCTGAACGTATGTATCGTGGATGTGGGCCAAGATGAGGAGCTACAAATCGTTTGCGGCGCAAAAAATGTAGCTGCAGGTCAAACTGTACCTGTAGCAATGGTTGGCGCTAAGCTGCCAGGACTGGATATCAAAAAAGCCAAGCTGCGCGGTGTCCTGTCGCAAGGAATGATCTGCTCGGCCAAAGAATTGGGACTGAATGATAAATTGCTTCCAAAAGAGCAACAAGAAGGTATTCTTGTGCTGCCTGAAGGGACAGAGATTGGTCAGGATATTTCCAAGGTCCTCGGCTTAGATGACGAGATTCTGGAATTCGATCTGACTCCGAACCGTTCAGATTGCCTCAGCATGATTGGTGCTGCTTATGAAGTAAGTGCAATTCTTGGGCGTGAAGTTAAATTACCTGATCCAAAAAGCGAAATGATTGAGATCAGTGGTCCTGCTGCGGATTCCATTTCCGTCAAGATTGAAGATGAAGAATACTGCAGCCATTATGCAGTTCGTTATATTGCAGGTGTTAAACCTGCACCATCACCGCTGTGGATTCAGAATCGTCTGATGGCTGCTGGGGTTCGTCCAATTAATAATATTGTGGACATTACCAATTATGTGATGCTGGAATATGGACAGCCGCTGCATGCTTTTGATGCAGATAAAGTACAAGGTGGAGAACTCGGCGTT
Source organism: Paenibacillus sp. FSL P2-0121 (assembly GCF_037975345.1). NCBI lineage: Bacteria > Bacillati > Bacillota > Bacilli > Caryophanales > Paenibacillaceae > Paenibacillus > Paenibacillus sp. FSL P2-0121. The sequence goes on from NZ_CP150245.1 coordinate 2,003,112, forward strand.
CGTCTTGCCCATGAAGGTGAAGTTTTGGTTACACTTGACGGTCAAGAGCGTAAGCTAGAGCCGCAAATGCTCGTTATCGCTGATGGAGTAAAAGCTGTAGGTCTGGCCGGAGTAATGGGTGGACGGGATACAGAGGTTACTGCTGAGACGGTAAACCTTGTTCTGGAATCTGCTAAGTTTGATGGAGGAACGATTCGTAAAACCTCGCGTCAATTGGGACTTCGCTCGGAAGCCTCCCTTCGTTTCGAGAAGGAAGTGGATCCAAGTGCAGTTATTCCTGCATTGAACCGTGCAGCCGTACTGATTGCACGTTATGCTGGCGGATCGGTCCATGAAGGCATCGTGCAAGCAGGAACTGACGCTGTTCAAGAGAAGGTTCTCACCTTGTCCTTAGAGAAACTGAATCGTTATCTGGGAACGGATTTGTCCTTGTTGGAAGTGAAGACATTGTTTGGCCGTCTACATTTCAAATGTGGAGATACCGCACAAGGGCTGATTGAAGTTCAAGTCCCAACCAGACGTGGCGATATCAGCTATGATGTTGATCTTATTGAAGAAATTGCCCGCCTGTACGGGTATGACAATATTCCAACGACTCTAATTGAAGGAATTACAACGCCAGGAGCACTAACTCACAAGCAAGCGCTCCGTCGTGAACTGCGTCGCCTATTGTCACATGGCGGTTACCAAGAGGTGATGGGTTACTCCTTCATCCAGCCGCAACAAAGCACAATGTTCCCTGAGTTATCAGAAGGAGCAGTAGCGGTGAAGCTGGCTATGCCGATGAGTGAAGAACGCAGCGTACTGCGTACCAGCCTTCTACCACAACTCTTGGATATTGCCAGCTACAATACCAATCGTCGTCAAAGCGACTTGGCATTGTTTGAAATCGGCAACGTCTTCTTCACGGATGAAGAACAGTTGACTCGTCAGCCACGCGAACTGCCGGTGCTGGGGCTGCTGCTTAGCGGAAGCTTAACAGTGAAGCAATGGAATGTTTCGGCACAGCCTGTGGACTTCTTTGATTTGAAGGGTGCGCTGGAAACTGTATTTGCTCATTTAGGGCTGACCGATAAAATCGTCTATGTAGGAGATAGTCCAGAAGGATATCATCCTGGGCGTTCCGCGTCGGTATATTTACTCGGAAACGAGGGTCGTGTGAAGATCGGAACGATGGGACAGATTCATCCGGATCTGCAAAGACAGCTGGATCTGGTGGATACTTATGCGGCAGAAATTTTATTGCAGCCGTTATATGAAAGTGCGCAAAGCCGTTTGCAATATAATGAGCTTCCGCGTTTCCCAGGAATGGAGCGGGATATTGCTGTGGTCGTGGATTCCGCTGTACCAGCGGGCGATCTGCTAGCTTCCATCCGCGATAACGGAGGTTCTTTGCTCCAGTCCGTACAGGTATTTGACGTTTATACTGGTGGTAAGCTGGAGAATGGAAAGAAGAGCATCGCGATCTCACTGCTGTATCGTCATAGTGAACATACACTGACTGATGAGGAAGTAGGAGAGGTGCATGAGAAGGTATTAGCATCTCTTCAACAAACTTTTGGTGCAGAATTAAGAAAGTAGCAGGAATTGTGTAAAGCCGCAGCGAATCCATTTAGAAACTGAGATTCGCTGCGGCTTTTTCTAGGTAGAGTGCAAAGCGGAGAATATCAGCCATAATCTATTGAATATTAGGGATTTTGCCAAATGCTTACCAAAAAAGCTACAATAGAAGAAGTGAAACTAGCTTAGAATCCGCACACATACAAAGGAGGGCACAACTGTGGCTATGGACCGGACACGTGTCGCCGTGGAGATATACGGAACTTCCTATAAACTCGTCGGAAGCAGTACTGAATATATGAAACAAGTGGCCCGTTATGTTGATGAACATATGCGCACGATTTCTAAATCTCACACCAGACTGGACACACCGCGTATAGCGGTGCTTGCAGCTGTACATATGGCGGAGCAGGCTATTCAGGTTCAGGACTTCAAAAATGAACTAAACATGATGACAGGTGAACGCAGTGAACTGCGATTGGAAGTATCTCGCCTGCTGGAGGTACAGCGGGAGCGGCAAGAAGAATTCGAGCGACTTGAAGCTGCGGCCAAAGAAGAGGCTGGGCGACTGATTGCTGCTGCGGAGGAAGAACGTAAGCGGCATTTGGAGATTCAGGAGAATGAACGCAAGGTACATGCGGAACAGCTTCAGGAGGCAGTGCAAGCTGTGGAAGCTGCACGCAAGAAGCTGGAAGAAGAATTGCTTGAGCGCGAGATAGAGCTGCAAGCACTGCGGACAAGCTACGAAGAAGAGCAGGCAGCTAGTCGTGAACACCAGCGGCAGGAACTGGCGAAGGCGGAAGCCATCCGCTTGCAGCAGCTGGAGGAGCAGAAGGCTGCTCATCTGCAAGAGCTGGAGAACATCCGGGAGACGCTGACCAAGGAGAAGACAGACACGCTGTCTGCTCTGCAGCTTGAGCTGACCGAGACCAAGTCAACACTGGAGGAAGAGCTTGAGGTTACCAAGTCTACATTAGGTAAAGAACTCGAAGATACCAGATTGACGCTGGGTAAGGAGCTTGAGGATACCAAGTTGACGTTAGGTAAGGAGCTTGAGAGTACCAAAGCGAAGTTGGGCAAAGAGCTGGCGGAAGAACGTGAAGCACTGCAGCGGGAACAAACCAAGAATAAGGAACTGCGGCAGTCACAAGGCACTCAAGAGCATAGACATAAGCAAAATATTCAAGAGCTGGAGAAACAGCTGGCTGAGCTTCGTGGTGGGACAGGGCAACTTCAGTCCAGATTACGTGCGGCTGAAGCCAGTCTTAAGAGTGAGCGAGATGCAAGACAGACGCTTCTTGGACAATATGAAGCGATTGTTAAACGTGAAGAACAGCTCAGTGAAGAGCTTCACACGGCTACTGAGCTGGGCACACTGTTGAATGAGGAGCTGGAAGAGTTACGCCAGCGTTATCAACAGTCACAGAATGAAGCTACAGAGCTAAGAGCGTCACTACAGGAGACGAGTGAAAATCTGCACCGTGTTCAGGAAGAGCTTGCGGGATCAGCAGCAGAGGCGGCTAACTGGCAGGAGCTTTCGGATAAACGCATGGAAGATATTGGTGAACTGGAAATGAATCTGCTGGAGTCTGAGGAGAAATCCGTGTTGCTCCAGAAAGAGATCGACACGCTACGTGGGCAAGCCGATGGATTAGTACAGCAGCTGGATCAGGAGGTTCAGCTTCGTACAGATGCAGAACGCGAAACAGCGGTACTTCGGGAGCAAGGTGTGCAGGCTCAGAAGGAATTGTCTGCGCTTCGTGTTCGTTATGAGGAACTGATTGCTCAATACGACGATGTACTGCAAGAAGGAGAACGCCTGCAGGAAAGATATCAACTGTTGCAGGAAGAAGGCGAAGAGGCAACACGACGCTTAGAAGAGTTATCTGAAGCTAGTCGTGAAGCTGCTGCTACTGTTGCTGAGCAACAGGAAGTGCTGAAGGAAGCAGAGGCGTACGGAGCTTCCTGGAAGCATAAGTATGAGGAACTATCCGATCAGCAGCTGCAGTGGACGGATCTCGAAGCAAAGCTGCGTGAGGAGATCGACATTTGGCAGCAGGAAGCCGGTGAGGCTGAAATGAAGCAGGAAGCTATTGATCGTGAACGTAGCGAAGTGCTTCAGCAGCTAGGTGAAGTTGGTGAAAGCTATGAAATGGTTCAAGGACAGCTTCGTTTGTTGCAGCTCCAGTTTGAAATGCGTCAGGAAGAGCTTGACAAGCTGACAGATGAGCATCGTAACCTTAAAGAGGAATATGCCAAGCTACAAAATGAATATAATGAATGGATTCAACTGATCGAGCAAGACAGTTGAGTGCCGGATGCAAGTAAAAGAGCTGACCTGATGAGTAGAGAGATCTATTTCGGGTCAGCTCTCTTTATTAATGAGCTCAAACTAAAAAAACAGCCGATCTCAGGGGGAATCCCTAATAATCGGCTGTTTATGTGTAATCTATTCCACGATGATTGTAGCTCTCATTCCGCTATGTCCGGAGCCACACATAATGGAGCAGGTCATTTCGAAAGTTCCAGCTTCCTCGGGTACGATCACCTTTGAGGATTTTTTTTCATTAAGCTGCAGCTCGAACTCTGGAATAAGGATACCGTGATTGCCGTCATCATTTTTAAAAATGATTTTGACGGGAACACCCTTTTTTAGATGATATTCTTCCTTATCAAAGCTGTAATTTGTAGCTGTAATTATGAGTTCTGTTTCTGCCTCGATTTCCGGCTCCGCTGTGTTAGCATTGCCAGCAGCACTATCATTGTTGTTCCCACAGGCTGTAAGTGCTATAACGAACACCATTGAAAGTAGAATTGCAAATTTTTTAATAATCTTAATCCCCTCCAAAGAAGTCCAAGCATAGTGAAAATGTGACAATTATGTAGACATCATAACTTAAAATTTAAGTAAGCGCTTTGATGAAATGTGAAAAATATGTGAACAGGCAGACTGTTCAAACTTTGTCGTAAATTGCAAAAAAATGATGAAAATATAACTAAAATTTATTATAATGAAAGCTATTACATTAACGTATAAAAGTAGGGGATACATATTACAAGTATTAATGATGCGCTAAGTACGGAGGTTTGGCACCGTAGAATCTTACAAGGCTATTGGATGGTAGTCATTCTTTTATTAATCTCACAGTTGCTGTTTTTGTCGAATATTGACCGACTCCAAATAAAAACAACCATGGATACGAATCTATGGCATTTATTTATAGCCTGTAATTTACTAATTGTGTTTCTTATGATTACTGCGGAGCTGTGGCTGCGTTATAGTAAACAGTCCCCTAAATATGGGGTGGTTAGCTGCGGGTTTTTAGTGTCCTACCTTATGTATTTTGTATTAGAGCCTTTTGTTGACGGTGCTCAGATGACACTTATGATGCCGATTATGGTTGCTCTTATTTATTTTGATCGTAAGCTCCTGTACATAATGGGGTTATTTAGTATTGTGTTTTATGCCGGGGTATATTTTGGGTTGGAACGGCCATTCCTACATAAACCGCTGCTTGAATTCTTGATGGTAGAGTGTGTATTTTTGGTATTTGTGCTGATGGCTATTGCAGTAATTATTCGTGCTCGTGAAGCGCGTATTAATTTAGAAAGATTAACCAAGGCGGGCCAAGATCTAATGGTGGAGAGGGCTATTTCGGATAAGCTGCTGAAGATAGACGCACTCACTGGACTCTATAATCATAAAACCTTTCATGAATATTTGGATTCATTATTGGAGCAATGTGAAAGCAACAACCTTCAGTTACAGCTGGCTCTTTTCGATATTGATAACTTCAAGCAAGTGAATGATACCTACGGACACAGGGTTGGAGACCTTGTACTTAAGATGATAGCGGACAAGGTAGGCGGCATGATTGAATTAAATGATTTTGCGGCTAGGTATGGTGGGGAAGAGTTCGCTGTGATTTTTACAGATAAAAGTTTCTCGGAGTCCTATGAAGCAGTAGAGAAATTACGGAAAAATATTGCTCAAATTGAACATTTGCAGGCTGGTAACAAGCCTATCACCGTGAGCATTGGAATTTGTGATTATCAGCTTGGGGATGGAAAAGAGCTTCTCTTTCGTAAAACAGACAAAGCGCTCTATACCGCTAAAAAGCAAGGCAAGAACAGAGTGGTCAACTGTGCGGAGAGTCATAAAGAGGAGATTGTGTCTTTTGCATAAAAACAACACAGAACCCCTTATTGCCGGAGAAGAACCGGAATAGGGGGTTCTGTGTTGTGAAGAGCTTTTGTTACTTAGCGGCCTCAAATGGAGTGGATACCGGCAGAAACAGGTCGATAATCCCAATGACAAGAGCTGCTAAGATGGCACCCAGAATGGATACGCTGACTCCGCTGACTACGAATTGAGCGACCCAGATTACTACCGCACTGACAATAAAGCCGACGATACCACGACCGAAAGGCGTTGCTTTTTTGCCGAAGATTCCTTCGACTACCCAGCCGAGTAGCGCAATCACCAGTGCAAGGATTAAAGCGCTCCAGAACCCACCAACCGTGAACTGTGGAACAATCCAGCCAACAACCATCAGAACAAGCGCTGCGACCACAAAACGACCAACATGACTTAAGAAATTCACTGTACTAACCTCCTTTGGCCCATGCTAAGGATATGTGCAGTTCTTATTGTGACCTTATTACGTGATTCTATGCTTAAAAATAAGACCCAAATAGCGAAATTGACCTGAATTCTGTATAATGGAAACATCTATGAAGGGAGCTGTGACTGTAATTGGACGACAAAATTTTGCATACGCTTGAATATCGCAAGATTTTAAATAAATTAATGCAATATACGCAAACCCCCATGGGAAGATTGGCTGCGGAGCAGCTAAGGCCCTCCGGCGATTTCGAAGGTGTGAAGAAGCTGCTTCAAGCCACGGATGAAGCGGCTAATGTGGATCGCCTGAAGGGCATTCCTTCGTTCGGCGGGGTAAGCGATATTCGAGCTGCACTAAAACGTGCTTCTATCGGCGGAATGCTGGGAACAACTGAGCTGCTGGCCGTTGGAAATACCATTGGCGGCGCACGCAGAGTCAAACGTTTCCTGGCAGCTATGCATGAGGAAGAAAAGATTGAGCTCCTGTTCTCACTGAGCGACGTTTTATCGGAGCAAAAACATGTGGAAGATGCCATCCGTTTATGTATAGACGAGAATGCTGATGTACTTGATACAGCTAGTTCTGAGCTGGCTAACATTCGCCGTGAATTGCGCGGAGGAGAGACCAGAATTCGTGAGAAGCTGGATTCGATGATTCGTTCGTCTTCTGTAGCGAAAATGCTGCAGGATCAGCTGGTGACCATTCGTGGTGATCGGTTTGTTATTCCTGTAAAAGCGGAGTACCGTGCCCATTTCGGTGGTATCGTACATGATCAGTCTGGATCAGGAGCGACTTTATTTATCGAGCCAGAGTCTATTGTGGCGATGAATAATAAACTCCGTGAAACACGGCTGCGTGAGGAACGGGAAATCGAGATCATTTTACACAGGCTGACGGCACTTGTAGCCGACATTGCGGAAGAAATGACCTACGATATTGATATTCTGGGAGAACTGGACTTCATCTTCTCCAAGGCGCGTCTTGCTCGTGATATGAAGGCTACTCAGCCGCGTATGAATGACCGCGGTTATCTTAAGCTGCGCAAAGGGCGGCATCCGCTTATTCCAGCGGAGCATGTGGTTCCTTTGGACGTGGAGCTGGGCAATCAATACAGCTCAATTATCGTAACCGGACCGAATACCGGTGGTAAGACCGTTACCCTCAAAACCATCGGCTTGTTGAGCTTAATGTCGATGTCCGGCTTGTTTATTCCAGCAGAGGAAGGCAGCCAGATGTGTGTGTTTGATGCCATTTATGCTGATATTGGCGATGAACAGAGCATTGAACAAAGTCTGAGTACCTTCTCTAGTCATATGACTAATATTATCTCCATTCTGCGTAGAATGACTCCTAAGAGCCTTATTCTGCTTGATGAGGTGGGGGCTGGAACCGACCCGGCAGAAGGCTCTGCGCTGGCAATTGCCATTCTGGAGCATATTCACCGGATCGAATGCCGTATGGTCGCAACAACACATTATAGCGAACTGAAAGCATACGCTTATGAGCGTAAGGGAGTCATCAATGCCAGTATGGAATTTGATGTCCAGACCCTTAGCCCAACCTATCGCTTGTTGATCGGCGTACCCGGACGAAGCAACGCCTTTGCGATTGCCGAGCGTCTAGGTCTGCCTCATGCGATTCTGGAACATGCCCGCGGCGAAGTGAAGGAAGAAGATCTGCGCGTGGAGCATATGATTGCTTCTCTCGAAGAGAATCGGCTGGGAGCGGAACAGGAGCATGAACGTGCAGAGGGCATCCGCCGCGAAGTGGAGGAGCTGCGCAGCAGACAACAGCAAGAGCTTGAGAAGCTGGAAAGCCAGCGTGAGAAACGCCTCGAGAAGGCTGAGAAGGACGCCAGCGCGATCCTGGACAAAGCGCGTAAGGAAGCTGAGGAAATTATCAGTGATTTGCGCCGCTTGGCTATGGAAGAAGGAGCTTCAGTTAAAGAGCATAAGCTGATTGAAGCGCGGCGACGTCTGGATGAAGCTGAGCCATCACCGCGCAAGAAGGCTGTTACCCGCAAGACTACCAAGGCTCCACGTACAATTGGTCCTGGAGATGAAGTGAAAGTCGACAGCTTGAACCAAAAGGGCTTTGTGGTGGAGCTAAGCGGTACTAAAGAGGCGCTGGTGCAGTTTGGCATTATGAAGATGAAGGTAAGGCTGGATGATTTGGAATTGCTCTCCTCGAAGGCAACAGCTACACCAACGGCCCTTCGCCATGCGACAACCGTCAAGCGTTCCCGTGATGAGAACATTCGCAGTGAACTGGATTTGCGCGGGACTAACCTGGAGGAAGCTATCATGGAGACAGATCGTTTTATCGATGAAGCCTTTTTAGGTAATCTGGGTCAGATCGCCATCATTCATGGTAAAGGAACGGGTGTGCTGCGCACAGGAATTCAGGAATATTTGCGTAAGCACAAGCATGTGAAGAGTTATCGGCTCGGGAATTATAACGAAGGCGGCGCGGGCGTAACTGTGGCTGAGCTGCAATAGCGGGATTTCCCGGCAGAAAGAAGGGGAAAGCGTGCAAGAAGATATTGATCTTTTGCTGGGTCATCCGCTAGGTGCCTTGCTTGGCTACTTTGCAGTGGCGATTCTTGGGCTGGTTGTATTTCTGTCTTTTTTTGAAATGGTAACGAAATATAATTGCTGGGAAGAAATTCGTAAGGGAAACCTGGCAGTGGCAATGGCGACAGGCGGCAAAATCTTCGGAATTTGCAACGTACTGCGTTTCAGTATTGAAGCAGGTGTTTCAATTTACGAGACAATGAAGTGGTCCGTCGTCGGTTTTTTGCTGCTGCTGCTTGCCTATTTTTTATTTGAATTTCTGACCCCTGTATTCTCTATTGACGAGGAGATCGCTGCGGATAACCGTGCTGTTGGACTTATTGCCATGCTGATCTCGGTATCGTTGTCTTATGTAATAGGTGCGGCTATTTTTTAAATTCGTCCTTATAAGGACACCCTGCAAAGGATTATGGATCTGGACAAGCTTTGAATTGAGCAGTCCCACTCTTTGTGGGGTATCTTAGGAGGAAATCATGAAGATTCTCACCCGAGTTCTGTTTCTGTCAGCGATTGCTTTTATAGCAGCCGGTATTATTTATTTAATGATGAATTAAATTTAAAGTGAAAGTATGAAGGAGATTATAAAGATGGAAACAACTGTATGCCCTTGGTGTCATACTGAAATTGTATGGGACGAGGAATTTGGACCTGAGGAGAATTGTCCTCACTGTAACAATGAGCTTAGGGGATACCGTACGGTCACTGTTGGGATTGACGGCATCGAAGAAGAAGTAGAGGAAGTCGTAGAGGAAGTCGTAGAGGAACCCAAACAAGAGGTTGTTAATGACGATGATCTTTGGGGAGAGCCTGATAAAGACAGCGTAGTTCCAATCTATAATACGCTTAATCAATTCGGCGATGATTATGACTTGAACAAGTACGAAGAGAGTGTCTCAGCTATTCTGGCCATTCAGGAGGAAGCTCCGGAATGTACTCAATGCCATGAACTTACGATCCTTGCGGGTAAGCAGCCTGTGAGCAGCTTTGAGCCGTCTGCTCCAGCTACACTAGGTAAGTCGGTATTAACCGCTCCATTCTCACTCAATGTTTACGTATGTCCTTCCTGCTTCCATGTTCAGCACAGTCTGGCACAGGAAGATCGGATTCAGCTCGTACGCAATTTGAGCAACGCTCAGGCGTAAGAATAAGTATATAAAAAAAGGGGCGGTCCCATAAGCTAATAGCTGCTGGGGCGTGCCCCTTCTTTTTTTGGACCTTACTTGACCGTTGACCGTTGTCGGAAGCGTGCGAATATGTAATCACTGTCGGATGCGCATAGTAACTCGCTAACGGACACAACCGGCCTTAATCGCACCATTATCCGATATTTGGAATGCTATCGGACTCCAGTGCAGCTATTGGCCTGAAAAACGCCTATATATGGGCCTCTTTCCAAGGATAGCATCACTGGAGTCCGAAACCTTGCTTTAAAGGCTAAAAACATGTAAATAACGTCAACTGAGTCCGTAAGCTCCATGGGCTGATGGATTTATGATTGAAGCAGGGAAAATAAAAAGCGGGGTTGTCCAAAAAGCAGTGAAGCGGCTGCGAGGGACAGCCCCGTTTTTATTTTCTACAAAAATCAGTTCTGTTTCATCACGTCCAAACTCTTAGAAGGAGAGGGTTTGGCTGATCGGGTGAGTGAGAATAAATCTAACTCAGGCCGATGTTTGCCGGCAATCGTATCCGTTAACAACTCCGCAGCGATCATACTGTACACCGTCCCATTGCCTCCGTAGCCCTCGATGAAGTAACAGTGAGGGAACTTTGGATGTGGGCCGATATATGGAAGTCCATCACGAGTAGAACCGAACACAGCACCCCAGGAGTACTCCAGCTCAATGCCTTTAATTTCTGGAAATAAGGCTTCAAGCTCTTCGAGCAATTTTTGACCTTGAGAAATCACCCGGACCTCACGACGTTCGGGGTCTGTCAGCTGCTCATCCTTACCTCCTGCAATAATCCTGCCTTCAGGGGTTGTCCGAAAATATAAATAAGGGCGGGCTGTCTCCCACAGCAGGCTACGCTCATGCCACTTTGGAAAATCCTTTAGAGGTTTGGTCATCACTGCATACGTGTTGATCAGCTCAGCGCCCCGGTCTTTTTTGAATTCCTGTGTTTCATAACCCATTGCAAAAATAACATCCTTGGCAATAATCCGGCCACTTTCTGTATGGCAAATCACGCCATTCTCAGTAAACTCATAATGTTTCGCTTCGCTCTGTTCAAAGACGCGGACGCCATTCGACGCTGCCTTGGCGATTAGGCTGTGCACCGTTCGATAAGGATTCGCTTCGGCATCCCCACGTGAATAAAGTCCTGCTGGTTTTGAAAAAGAGTACAGAGCTGCAATCTTATCCTCTTCCCAAAATTCAGAATCGAAGCCATTAGCCACGAGATTCTCATATTCTTCCCGCAATGCAGGTACATCCGCAGGAGTGCTGGCATACAAAAGACTGCTGCGAGGAATGATCTGCGGATCGATATCGAGCTTGTCCGGCAGGTCCAGAATGTTCCTTACCCCAGCCTGGCATAACTGATAAAAGAGCAAACCGTTCTTTTGCCCAAAGGTGTTCATACATGAGGTTAATGATTTATCGTTGGAAATCTGCAAAAGTCCAGTGTTAGCATGTGAGCTGCCACTCCCGACCCGTCTTTTTTCGATCAGAACAGCATCCGCTCCACTTAAGGACAAGCGATAGGCGGCCATTGCCCCACCCATTCCGGCGCCTACAACCAGGCAATCACAATGAATAGTATCTTCTAGAGAGGGGTAAGTTGGAGGGTTCTGTAAAGTGCTTGACCAAGGTGTATTTCCACTATTTAAATTCATGAATTGTTCGCTCCTTCATTCGTGCCGTGATTTAGTATTGGCGGCATTTTATCGTCTCATTCGCGGTATGTTCTTATTTCTGTCATAACTCTCTAGTACCTTTCGGCAAATAAATCGTGGGCATAGGCGGCATACTAAAGCCTGTATGAATCAACTACAAGGAGGGACTACAACAAATGCAATCAACGCAAATGCAAGCGCTAAGTGGTAAGGAATTGGAATATATCGCTGACTCCATCTCTAATGAGGACTTGCTTCTCAAGCAATGTGCAGCAACGGCTGCGACAACACAGAATCAACAAGTTCGCCAAATTTGTATGCAGCATATGCAAAATCACACCAAACACATGACTGAGCTCACTCAGTTAATCCAACAACATCAACAATACGCGCCAACAAGCCCACAATAATTGCAATATTAATTCTAAGGAGGTTATTTAATGAACGCGCAAAATACTGGGGCATTTATGCCGGATGAGGATTTACTAAACACCATTTTGTGTGATTTGAAGCGGACCGTACGCGAATATGCTACAGCTGCTACAGAATCAGCATGTCCAGCCGTTCGTAGGGTTTTTAACACTATGACCATGGACACTTTGCAACTCCAAGGTGATTTATACACGCATATGTCTCAACTGAATATGTATCCTGCACCTGCAAAAGCATTGCGCCAAGATGTGGACAAGCAGCTTCAAACCGCACAGCAAATGCAACAGCAAACCGGGCAATTTGTTCAACAAAAAACCGGGCAATTTGGCGCATACGCTCAGAATGCTCATATCCCGGCTAACGGACAACATCAGCCTTCTCATTTAATGTAACCATGATGGTTGGCGAATGAAGCAAATCGCTTCATGAGTGTGGAGATAACGCCCGTTTTTACTGGTTAAATCCGGTAGAACGGGCGTTTTTTCTATTTTTTTATGTATGTGCTATGTAAACTCTGCCTTTCATGGAAGCTCCTATGGGGTTATTTTGTTTGCAGAGATGCACATTTCATGTCATATTAGTATTAAACTCTTTTCGCGGGGCGACGCATTAATAGCGTACCGTCATTGGCGAACTATCCGGAGGGAAGGCATGAAGGAAATGAACGAGCTTAAGAGGAAAGTGCTGGAACTGCTTAAGGAAGACGCGAGAAGATCTACTGCACTCTTAGCAACGCTGCTTGGCGCGGAAGAAGAAGATGTGAAGACTGCGATTGAGCAGTTGGAGAAAGATCATGTCATTGTAAAATATGCCGCCGTTGTAAACTGGGATAAAGTGGACGATGAGAAGGTAACCGCACTGATTGAGGTGCAGATTACGCCTGAACGAGGGCGTGGTTTTGAAGGGATTGCCGAGCGAATCTACCTGTATCCACAGGTCAAATCAGTTTATCTGATGTCTGGTGCTTATGATCTTCTGGTGGAAGTGGAAGGCCGGAATTTACGTGAAGTGGCCAATTTTGTATCTGAGAAGCTGTCTCCAATTGATTCAGTACTTTCAACCAAAACGAATTTTACCCTTAAAAAATACAAACAGGACGGGATCATCTTCGAAGAGCATGAGGAAGACAACCGTCTGATGATCTCTCCATAAAGGAAGTAATCATATGATCACGAATAAATCGCAGCTAACTGGAGAAGACAGCAAATCAATGGATTCTTATTTGGCCCCGTTGGTACAGCAAATTCAACCTTCGGGTATCCGCAAGTTTTTTGATCTGGCTGCAGGCAGTAAGGATATCATCTCTTTGGGAGTTGGAGAGCCTGACTTCAAGACCCCCTGGCATGTCAGAGAGGCTTGTGTCTATTCGCTGGAAAGAGGATTTACAGGGTATACATCCAATGCAGGAATGCCTGAACTGCGGGAAGGGATCGCGAATTACTTGCACAGCCGTTTTGCTGTGGAATATGATCCTGCCAATCAAATTATAGCAACCGTTGGCGGAAGCGAGGCCATCGATTTGGCATTACGTGCGCTGATTTCACCGGGGGATGAAATTCTGATTCCTGAGCCTTGTTATATCTCTTATTCGCCGATCACCGCGATTGGTGGAGGAATACCTGTAGGTATTGAAACGGTTGGTGAGAATAACTTTAAACTTACTGCGGAAAGCTTGGAAGCCAAAATCACTCCGCGCTCCAAGGTTCTGATTTTGTGTTACCCTAGTAACCCTACGGGAAGTGTAATGACCCGAGAAGATTGGGAGCCGATTGCTAAGGTAGTAGAGAAACATGATCTTATAGTGATTTCAGATGAGATTTATGCAGAATTGTCTTATGGCATTAATCACGTCAGCTTTGCCTCTTTACCAGGCATGATAGACCGTACGATTCTGGTTAGCGGCTTCTCCAAAGCTTTTGCAATGACCGGATGGCGGATGGGGTATGCTTGTGGTCACCCGGATCTTATCGCTGCAATGCTTAAGATTCATCAGTATACTGTGATGTGTGCTCCTTCTATGGGACAGGTGGCTGCACTTGAAGCGCTGACCAATGGGATGGAAGAGAAGGACCGGATGGTGGATTCCTATAACCAACGGCGGAGGTTGATCGTCAAGGGCCTACGCGATGCAGGGCTGGAGTGCCATGAGCCGCAGGGCGCCTTCTACGCTTTTCCAAGCGTGCGCAAGACAGGGCTGACTTCTGATCAGTTTGCTCAGCGGCTTTTGCTTGAATACAAGGTTGCAGCTGTGCCTGGAAGTGTCTTTGGATTAGGTGGAGAAGGCTACTTGCGCTGTTCTTACGCCACTTCAGTATCCCAACTGAACGAAGCGGTAGAACGCATTGGTGCTTTTGTCACAAAGCTTACACGTGAGAGAACGGATTAGTGAAAATTGAACTATAGCCGATCATACAATCCTATGGTATTATTTTACTTTGAGAGTAATTAGCCCCTATAATAGAACTTACAAGGATCCATTTACTCTGGAACTAAGCGTTGCTTTGAAGTTGCTTTATTTAACTTTTATGCTCTTTTGCAGCACGCGCTCAATAATACTTTTGGGAGGGATGATTGTGCTTAGCGCCGATTATTACTTACCTTCCTATGGTGGGAAATGTTTCTCTGGAAATGGGAAAATACCCCCCAAGGGTGATGCTTCTGCTCGCATACTCTCTCTGGAAGATGAAATTAGAATACTCCGCAGCAAGATGGAGCAGCTTTTCCTGCAGGAAAAATCATTCACTTCGGATAATGTGATTGAAATTAGCAGTTTATTGGACCTCAAAATAAATGAGTACATGAAGGGGCGTCCAGCTGGAAAATAGTGCTGCTGAATGCTCTTGAGAGGACCCTAGGGTCCTCTTTTTGTTGTTCACTCTTACTAATGATGGTGTTTTTGTGTATACTCTTAATTTGCTATCTTTATTGCCTTCCTTATAGCAGAAAGCTTAAACTATCAGTATATGTTTTTTAAGAATGGATAGGAGGCTTAAACCATGGCGATTTATACACGTACGGGTGATGCAGGTCAGACCTCAGTGATTGGCGGCCGGGTCGGCAAGGATGATGTCCGCGTCGAGGCCTACGGAACGATCGATGAGCTGAATTGTTTTGTAGGGCAAGCACGAAGCCTGATGGAAAGTGATAATTTCGACGATGTCCGCGAGCAATTGCTCGAAATACAGCATGAGCTGTTTGATTGCGGCACGGATTTAGCATTTGTTAGACTTGCTGATGGTGGTCAATATATGGTGACAAGTGAGATGGCTCAGCGGCTGGAAGGCTGGATAGATACTCTACAAGAGGAGAATCCGCCACTTGAGAAATTTATCCTGCCAGGAGGTAGTCAGCTGGCTTCGGTTCTACATGTATGCCGCACGGTTTGCCGTCGTGCAGAACGCCGGGCGGTTACCTTAGGGCGAACTGCGGACATTAACCCAGAAGCGGTGATTTATCTCAATCGGTTGTCGGATTATTTTTTCGCTTTGGCTAGAACGGCTAATACACGGTCAGGGATTACTGATGTAGAATACATCCGCAGTAAAAAGGTGTTCCGAGACTAATATGACAAGCTATTATTCACCCATTACTTATATCATACCGCCTGAAGAGGATGACTTCCTGCTGAAGACCATCCTGCACAAACGGATGGATGTCTCACGCAAGCTGCTCTCTCGCCTGAAGCAGACGGAGCAAGGCATTACATTAAACGGTGAACGTGTATACATTAGTGTGCATGTAAAGGCAGGAGATACCGTGCAGATTCGCATGGAAACGGAGACTTCGGATGATATTTTGCCGCAGCCGATTCCATTTGAGATTTTATTTGAAGATGAACATCTGCTAGTGGTTAACAAGGCAGCGGGAATTATAGTTCATCCCACCCATGGACATTACACCGACACGCTTGCCAATGGCGTGGTTTATTATTGGGCACAGAAGAATGAACGCTTCCGTTTCCGGCCTGTTCATCGTCTGGATCAGGAGACCTCCGGTGTGTTAGTGATCGCCAAAAATCCTTACAGCCATCAGCATATTTCCGAGCAGATGATCGCCGGTACTGTGGATAAGCGTTACGCTGCATTTGTTCACGGGGTTCCTGCGGAGTTATCCGGCGATATCGACGGCCCTATCGATCGTGATCCTGAGGAGCCACATCGGCGTATCGTGACACCGGATGGATATCCTTCCCTAACCCGATATGAGGTTAAGCAGGTGTATTCAGCTGGCTCTAGAGTTGAACTAAAGCTGGAGAGTGGGCGTACGCATCAAATTCGGGTCCATATGACCTCAATCGGCTGTCCGCTGATTGGGGACAGCATGTACCGTCATGAGCTGTACAATCTACCAGAATTGACTTCAACTCAAAGCGAGCAATTAGAGACCGTTGCAGCACTCGATGCTTCCATACCGCGTCAGGCACTGCACGCAGTCCGTCTGACGTTCAAGCACCCGGTGCTTCTGCAAGAAATGATTTTCGAGGCCCCGTTGCCACCTGATATGGCAGACTTGGAGAAAATATTGGAGCAAGGTCCGACAGCGGATTTGTGATAAAATTATAATTCAGGCGATGGAGTGGCGAAGGGGAAGCTTGGAACTGTAGGAGCGATAGCGACCGCCCTTGTCTGCGGATTTCAACCTCGTTTAACGGTGAAATTGAAGAAATCTGTAGACAACAGCGGCCAGAAATCCAAACATTCCCCGTAGTTACGATATTATTAGCCGATTATTAAAGGAGCACAGCATGAGCAAATTAAAAGTATATCAATATCCCAAATGCAGCACCTGCCGCAGCGCAGTGAAATGGTTGCAGGGACAAGGTCATGAGCTGGAGCTTCAGCACATCGCAGAGCAGCCACCTACGGTGGACGAGCTGCGTGAGCTGCTCGCGAACAGCGGCCTTGAGCTGAAGAAGTTTTTTAATACAAGCGGTGAAGTATATAAATCATTAGGTCTGAAGGACAAGCTGCCCCAGCTTACGGAACAGGAGAAGTTAGAACTGCTCTCAAGCCACGGGATGTTGATCAAACGTCCGATTGTCACCGATGGAGTTAAAGTTACGGTGGGATTCAAAGAAGACCAATATGCCGATACTTGGGCTAATGTTTAATATCAATACAACGATCAAGGGAGAGGTTTATAAGTGAGAACAGATACAACGGGCCGGGTAATGCTTGTAGATGGAATGGCTCTGCTGTTCCGGGCCTTTTATGCGACCTCTTATGGAGGATATATTCGCAAGACAAAAGAAGGTTTACCGACGAATGCGGTATATGGATTTTTGCAGTATTTTTTTGATGCAGTAAGTACGTTTGAGCCTTCTCATGTCGTATGCTGCTGGGATATGGGTAAAGGAACGTTCCGTACCGAGAAATATGATGGATACAAATCCAACCGGATCGAAGCTCCGCTGGAATTAATTCCGCAATTTGATCTAGTAAAAGAAGTAGTGGCTGAGCTAGGTGTGCCAAACATCGGTCTTGCCGGCTATGAAGCAGATGATTGCATTGGAACGCTAGCATCCTGTTACAGCGATAATTCTGAGGTTTACATTCTGACGGGTGACCATGATATGCTGCAGCTTATTGATGAGAATGTTAAGGTCGTCATTATGAAAAAAGGACGCTCCAACTATAAAGTTTATGACCTTGCAGAATTGCTTGAGGATAAAGGTCTAACCCCTAGACAGGTTATTGACCTGAAGGGCTTTATGGGCGATACAAGTGATAATTACCCTGGTGTAAAAGGGATTGGTGAGAAAACCGCGCTGAAGCTGTTAACGGAATACGGTACAGTTGAAGGTGTAATTGAGAATCTTCACTTGCTCCCTAAAGGTGTACGGTCCAAAATTGAAGCCGACCTTGATATGCTGCATCTATCAAGAGAGCTGGCTGAAATCCGTTGTGATGTGCCTGTGGTCTGTGAACTGGCGGAAGCTTTATGGCAATTACAACGGGAAACAGCCGCGCGTAAATTTCAAGAACTGGAATTTGGCAGCCTGATGCATTTGATCGCTGAGGTGCAGGACGAACGGGGAATTGTACAGATTGAGTTAGGTGATCTGGGTTAAGGAGAGTGGTTCTCTTCTGATGAAAAGGTGAATAAACATAATGGCAGGTCAAGGTTACTTTCCTTGATCTGCTTTTTTTGTTGTCGAATTCATGTGGAAATTTATCAATATATGTCTTTTTTTGACTTAATTACAAATTAAGGTTTCTAATCATGGATATTGGTTTAATGAAATTTCAAAGGAAATACATAGGGATTATTTTCCATAGTAGGTGATGATGAGATGAAGATACTTTTGGTCACGCACAAGTTCCAGAAGATAGTAGGTAATTATTGCAGGCGGACCATAGACGTAGTGAACGAGTCTGAATTAGTCCTTGGAGGTATTTTGGAGTTTTTGCAAAACATCAATCCTTCTATAGACAGCATATTAATAACAGATGATGGATTATCTCTGAGGATGGAACAGAACAGGAGTGATTTAAATAACCTAATCAATTGGCTCTTATATAATCAAAAGTCAAATGTAAAGATTTTAATCCTCACCAGGCACATAAGGAAAGATAAAGAATGGGAGAATCTCAGCTATAGATATCCGAATCTCCAAATTAAGAATTACGAATACATACGCATTACACCAGTATTATTTCAGGAAGCTCTTGAGCATTTATCCGATACCAAACCTCAATTGAAACAACATTCCAGACTTCACGACGATAAGAGCAATCAAAAGAGTATAGACAGAAAAGGGTCGTTTCTGGATCGCTTTAAACCGAAACTGAAAGCCCCAACTGAATTACAGGCTACAGATACCCTTACTAGGGAGCTTGATAAGATTAGCCGAGGGATTAGTCGTATTGTAGCGATAACCGGCCATAGTGGATGCGGAATTACTAGCACAACTATCAATGTTGCAAGTGAAGCGAGTAAACGGGGTCTGAATGTAATAATCGTGGATATGGACATCGAATATCGAAGTACGAATATGTATTTTAGCAGCTTTCATGAACGAACCAAGCGGGATGAAGATATAAATGCATCTCTCATCCGAACGTTAGCAAGACCTCAGGATTGTTTGACTACGGCTTTTCATTTGAAAGAAAATCTATGGCTGGCTGGACTGGGTTACAGCTTTTCCGACCCCAAGTTAATCGAGCAATTTTACACCAGCTCTAAACTTGTCGGTCTGTTGTCCTTACTCCGAAACAAATTTAATTTGATCCTATTGGATCTACCACTGAACTTATTAGACAGATTTCGAGAAGCATTAATCCATATCGACAGCTTTGGCCTCTGTATTCCCAATAATCTATATGCTGTTTTAAGCACTCTGAGGAATGTGGAAGAGACACTGAATAAGGAAAATACGGCCTATTTGAATGCTAAATCAAAAGTAATTGTCACCAAATATAATGACCGTTCCAGATTTCAAGGTGAAATTTTCGTACCAGATAAGGTAAGTGCAATTGCTACATCCGGTCTTTTAGAAAGCTTTACATACGGAATGAAAGTGGCAGGTCATGTCTCTTATGACACGGACTTTGATACTCAGATTGAAACCGATGTGCCGCTTGTATATTCAAACAAAGACCATGAGCGGGCATATGGAAATATACTTCTTAGATTACTGGAGGGGAGTAGTTAATGGATTTAAGCGGGCTTAAAAACGCGACACCCAATAAGCAAATGTTCAAGCGGATTGCAGCATTGCTCTTTAGTCTATTGATCATCGTGGTTTCATATATGTTCATTACGAAAGCCAGCAAAGATGCCAGCGATGTGGTAGAGGTGTTGCGGGTGAAGCAGAGTGATGGTATTCCGGCTTACGTAGTCATTACGGAACCTATGATTGAGAAATACAATATTATCAAAAAAGAATACACGGAGGACATGGTGTTGTCTGAAGATATAGATTCGGTGAAGGATAAACTGTCCGCATATTATCTTCGAGAAAACAGCGTGCTCTACAAAGATCAGTTACTGGATGAAAAACCGCAAAAAAATGAATGGCTGTATCAAGTGAATGAGGAAAATGAGGTCTTGACGCTTCCTTATAATTTTCTGGAGGTTGGTGGAGATATTCTAATGCCAGGAGACCGTGTTCGTATCCGTGTGTCCTATGAGGTAGAGGAGAAGGATACCGCGGGTGGCAATCCAAACGCTATTTATTCCGAGTCCACCAATACGATCAAAAAAACTGAAGTATTGTTTGAAAGCATTGTTGTGAAGGATATGCTCAACGCAAGTAGTCATTCCATCTACGAAGTATATAAAGAAGTGCAGAAACTGGATGAGGATAAGAAACAAAATGTTATGAAGAGTAAGGATTTCTTAAAGAACATTCAACCTAAAGCATTACTTCTCGAGGGGACGAGTGCACAAATTAACAACTATGCCAAATACAAAGGACTTAATGGAAATTCATTTCTGATTACCATACTGAGCAGAAAAAGTAGTGATGTCATCATTGACCAATTGCCCACTTTGGAGAAAGAGGTGGAATCGTGGATCGGAAAAGAGGATTAGGAATCGACAGCATTTTTCAGAAAATATCATCTAAGGATCTCGTCGGTGCCGAACTTCAAGAGAATAATCTGATTTATAGTGTAGTAGGTTTTATACCTGCTTGTGATGGTGTAGATAATGCCATGCTCATAAGCAACTTAGGATATTTGTTATCTCAAAAGGGTCTAAATACTTGTGTGGTTGACCTTAAGGTGTTTTATCCAAACTTATATCAATTTCTAGATGTCCCTGCACATAAGAAGGGGCAAGGATTAATTAAGGTGTTGAAAAGCGACAAGGTAGATTTCCGAGATGAATTACAGCGGACCAAATACGAGAAGCTGTTCCTGTTATCAGCTAGTCCACAGGATCTAATGGAGGAGTATTTTGATTTTGAGTTTGGAAATTTAGAGCGTGTAATTACTACACTTAAGCAGATGTTTGATATCGTGCTGATCGACATTCCCAACAACCCTCCATTGGAATTTTGTCTGGGTGCCATGAAGTATTGTCACATAGGATTCTTTACGGCAACAGAGAGGATGGAAGCTACAATAAATATGGTGAAGCTGCTGGACTATGCTAAATCGGTGGGGATAAGTACGGCTAAGTTCACCAGTGTGGTGATGATGAATATTCAGCATGTTGAATTTGATTATAAGGTTATGAAGGATATGGGTTTTAACATAGTTTCTGTACTGCCACTTGTGAAGGATGCCGTAGTTCGTGCACATGAGGGCAGGCTGTACATAAAAGATAACCCCCTAATCAATAAATATTTCAAAAAAGAGATCCAAAAACTGGCCGATCGGTTGGCGGATCAGTAAAGGGGAGAGCGATTTGCTGACACGTGCGAAAATTAGCGATATGCAGCAAAAAGTACTGCATCAGGTAGGGCCGAAGGAGAACATGGAGGATCTGGCTAGTAAATATACGACCATAAGCTTTGATGAGGCTTTGGAGTTATGCCAAAAATATATTACGAAAATAACGACACATGCCTATAGGCGAGAAAGCGACCCTGCTCGAAAACGTGAAATGACGAAGGCATACATAAATGAATTTGTAGATGCACAGAAACCTTCTGTCGAGGGATTTTATGACCTAGCAGAATTGAAAAACGCACTCACCAATGAAATCACTCACTATGGTCCTATTACCAAGGCTATGGAGGACCCTAGTATAGATGAAATCAGAGCCAACGGACCTGATCAAATCTTTGTGGAAAGCGGCGGAAGAAGCCTGCAGTGGGATCAACATTTTACAGATCGTGATCATATGGAACGGATTATCGCCAAGCTTATAGGTATCTCCAAGGTTCGGCTGATTCCAAAGATACCCATGGTAAATGCCAGAACGATTGAGGGGTATCGTGTGAATGCCACTCATGCTGAGATCTCACCGTATGACCAACCAGCGTTTGTGATCCGAAAGTTCAGCAAGAAGAGTATTGTTCCGAAAATGCTTATTGAGAATAAATCCTTCTCCTCAAACATGTATAAATTATTGTCTTTGATCCCGAAATCAGACTTATCCTGGATTACAGTGGGACCGACAGGAAGCGGAAAGACAACGCTAAATGAAATTCTTGTGAAGGAGATCAATCCTCTATCAAGGATCATTACCATTGAAAATCCTTCGGAGATGAGATTGATTCAAAGAGAAGATAACAGCGAACACGGTAGAGTGCTGAATGATGTGTTGCAATACGAGTCGGTCCCTGATGATGATGACTCAAGCCCAGCGACTATGGAAAATTTGCTTATTAATGCGATGAGACAATCACCTCACTGGATTGGACCAGGGGAGCTTCGAACACCCGGTGAATTCGCCACAGCGCTCCGAGCAGCACAGACGGGACACTATTTCTTTTCCACACTTCATGCAGAGGGGGATAAGGAAGCGATCTTCAGATTTCTAACGGCCTATCTAATGGCCTCTAATGAGCCAGCGGAACTTGCTCTACGAAATATCTGCAGTGCTGTAAAATTTGTAATCTTTCAAGAGAAACTGGCAGATGGTACGCGTAAAGTGACTTCAATTTCAGAGATTTTGGGCTCAGATGGCTTGAATCCACTGATTAATCAAATCTATAGATTTGATTGTGATGATGTTATTGAAGAGATGATTGAAGGCAAGAAGATGATCAAAATTGTTGGCAGACATTTACGTGTAGGAAAGATCTCGGAGAATATACAGCAGCTAATGCTCAAGGCCGGAATTAAGAGAAGCAGGTTTGAGTTCTTTACCAAGGATCCGTTGGAGGGCGAAACAGAGGTGTACGAATTCGATGAATACAACTTTAATCATTAGTCTACTTCTTGGTACGGCTGCATTTGTACTATTTAACGCCATCTTTGAGGTCAAGTTTTTTCAGGGGTCTGTAAGATATGTTCTCGACGTTATGGATACCCTCGCAGAGTACCTTGGCAAGTATAACACAAAGCGTTATGTCGACCGGATCAAGAAGGAACGAATTGTCAGGCAGAAGGAAAATATTTATGCGAAATACAATCGAATGGTAGAGGGTCTAATTTTAGATTTTAATATGCCTTTTACACTGGAGAGCTTCACCTCAATGCTTTGCATTTGTTTTGCTATTATAGCTCTGCTAGTGGTTCTGCTTATGAATAGCATTACGCTTTCGCTTGTGATCACGATTTCAATCTTTGTAGGCTTGTTTACTTTTTTCGTGATGCAGTCTAGAGCCATCCAAGCAGAACGGCTGGAAAATATAATGGATGCCGAAGATGTAATTTGTCCGTTAGCCCGTGAAGGTGTACTAGTAGCCATTAAAAAGGTGATGGAGAGCGATGAATATATCAGTCCTAACCTTAGGCCCTATTTCCAGCAGTTTATAGATAATTGTGATAACAACGGCTATTCCTTTAAGCAAGCTATTACGCTGTTAAATAGACAGCTTGGTCCTAAATTTGATAATTTCACAAAAAAAGCAGTGGTTTTCGAATATAACGAAAGAAAAGGTATGGCAGACATTTTCCTCGATATTGTAGATGAAAATGCCGTGCTGCGCGAGATTAACTCTAAAAAGGAACGGATTTTTAGAAAGATGAATCGAGATTTTATGTTTAAAACCGGAATCATTGTGCTTTTTTTCTTGTACGCATTAACTGTAAAGGATTTTAGAGAATTTATGCTTGTAAGTAATGTTGGGAAATTGATCAACACGATATTGATTAGTGTCATTTGTTTAAGCTTTGCACGCAGCCAGGTACTCCAAGGGAACGTCGGCATGGGTGGTGAGCGCAAATGATATTCCTAGTTAAGCTGATAGCCATGCTCTCCATCCTTTATTTGATCAAGATATTGTTATACCCCTTCTTTAAACCTGTGAGCAGAAAACAAAAAAAACGTGCACGTCAATATATCAAGCAGCGTAAAAATGCGGCGTTAAAAGAGAAGTTCAACCAATATAAACGAAGAATTGCAATGAAATATGTTAAAGGGTTATTGGGAAGTGCTGAAAGGTTAAGATTCAAGAAAATCATTGACCGACTTGATCTACAAAAGACTCCAGAGGAAATACGGACCGAGCAATTCATGTACTCGCTAAGTGCTATTGTGATTATGTTGTTGCTATGGAAGGTGAACATCCTGCTTGGCTGTATCTCTGCCATCTTCATCATGCTGGGCTGGCTCTATCCGGTGGTTGAGTTGGAGAAGATTATCGATAAGAAGAACAAAAATATATCCCTGGATTTCCCAGCCTTTTATAGTATGGTCTATTACCAGTATATAAAGTCGGTCAACATACATTTCTCGGATGTGCTTAAGGATTACATTCCCAGTGCAAATCCTGATATAGCCGAGGAGCTTGGTGTGATGCTGGATAATATTGATTACGGAGAAGAATTCGCTTTTAAGCAGCTGAAGAAACGGATTCCAATGCATTATGTGATCAAGTTCTGCGACATTATGGAGACTAGGCTTAAAGGATACGATAATGTGTCTCAGATGGCATATCTCAAGAATGAATTAGATGGCTTCAGAATCAGGGCTTTGGAAGAAGAACTGGAGAGCAGGCAGCGCAGCAGTGCAAGAATCCAATTTCTACTTATTATAGTGTTGGCCATTTATATCGTTATGTACTATTTATTTACCATTCTGAGTTCGATGAAGATGTTTCAATAAGCCAATTTTATTTATAGGGGGATACACGAATGAAGACAGATCTAAAGGAATTGCTAGTGGAGGAAAAAGGGGAAGTAGGCATCAAGCAAATCGCGATTACGGTCGGCGTTATTATATTAATTGGTGTGGTAGTCACTTATTTAAAGGGCGGAGTACTGGCAGGATGGGTTGATGATATCTGGACATTTTTATTCGATGATTTGATCAAAAAGATGGTTAGCTAATTTGGGGTGAAAATACAATGCAAGGGATAGCAAAGGCAGTATTACTTACAATACTGACTTCGGTTACGATTCTGCTGTTTGTGAATTTGGCTTTCTTTTTCCCATGGTATTTAACGCTAGTCACAGAGACGTATAGTGTTTCGCAGATTGTAGCTGGTGATAACTACTTGAAGGAATCGTATTATGAGGATGCTATGGAGAGATTACAGGAGCGCCCTATTTACCGAGATAAAGCCGGTGATATTGTCATTACGGTCACTAATGCAGATCATGATAATGCGATTGGTAATGATGATGAAACCTCATATTACGATGAAGGGAACGAATGGAATAAACCTTATCGGCAAAGAGGCGAACCACTTACGGTTGAGATTAAAGCTGTGTATCCTTTCTCTATCACTTTATGGGGAAAGAAGCTGGAGCGTGAAATTCCGGTCCACTTCTCCATGTCAACGACAGGCCTGAAACATTATAAGGATCTGGACTACTATATAGATTGATAGGATGACTTTTGGTGAAAAATATTGCAGTAGGAGTATTGTTGATTATTCTAGTGTCAATTGTTGTGGAGCCTTTGGTGGAGATGGGCATTGTTTTTAGAGAGAAGGTAGTGCTGAGCACTGCGATCTCAAATGCTTGCCGCGCAGCTAAGGATCGGAGTTTGGAGTATGAACTGCTACGTGGACTGGATGCGGTGATTAACGAGGAGAGGTTCAAAGAATACTTTTCAGATGCGTTCGAAAGCGCTCTAAATGTATCGGAACAGACCGATGATGGCAACGTGCTTACATTTACATCCAATGATGATAGATACAATGATTTTACGGTAAGTTTAGATTTTTCTAACATGGAGAATGCCCAAACCAGTCAAAGAGTATCAGAAGTTAATGTGAAAGCACAGGCAACATACAAATTTAAAACCAGATACTTAAAGCTCGCTGAAGAAGCAGACAAAGAAGTAGATTATCAGTTAATTAGCGAGAGGAAATATATTCTCTCCGTTAAGAATTGATGAAAGGAATAATCGGAATGGATTATATAATGGTTACTTTTCAAACGGATACAGCTCTAAGAATGGACTTAAAAGTTCCGGTGTTTGTGACTATAGAAGAACTGTTAGACATGTTAATGGAGTCCTTGAGCTTAAAGGAGAGAAGCGGGGCCAAGCTTCAGGCTGAGCCATTAGGCAGAATATTAAGTAATAGTAAAACCTTGGATCAAGAAGGTGTAGCCCAAGGCGCACTGCTCACACTTATCTGAGAAGGGGCAATGAAATGAATAGCAACCTGCAAAGTGGCGGATTAATCCTAAAGGCTGATGAATCTCTTTTTATTACGGATATTAAAAATTATTCAGGAACCTATTCTTTAGATAGAGCGAATGATCAAGCAGTGCCTATTCATTATGAGGGTTTGTTCTGGTTCATGAATGAGGCTGGAAATTTCCTTTATTACAGTGATCAGTTAAAGGGGAATGTGCTCTGTAAGCTTGATATTGTAAAGCAACATACAGAAGTATTGTTAGACAAACCTTGTTATCAGCTTCAGCGACATGAAGATTGGATCTACTATATTCACGAGGAGGACCATCGATTGTATCGCTGTGCTACTAGTGGTAAACGTGATATGAAGCTGATTGATGAGCATGTGGAGAGTTTTCTCTTGTATGAAGGACAAATCTACTATGCTACACCAAATGGGATTAAGAGGAGCATAGTATCCGGTGAGGCTAGTGAAAGGATTAGTGAAATGGTTACAAGTTTACTGATCCGAATAGGAAGTAAACTGTGTTTTCCAGATGCCGGGAATGGACACCGCTTGACGCTGCTTGATGTGGAGCGTGATACGTTAACTGTGGTAGACAATATAGATGCCCTTAGTATGAGCTCGGATGACAAATATATTTATTGTGCTAACCGATTAAATGACAACAGTATATATCGAGTGGATCCATTGCATGGAGGGAGTATTCGAATATCTGGGGAAAGCGCGGACTATTTACATGTTCTGGACAATGATCTTTATTTTTGCAGTGGTCGTGAATGGCATCGAATCTCTCTATTTGGTGGAGAGGCGGAGACAATAACCTTTATAGGAAGGTAGATCTAATGAGCTATGAATTCAGTCGTCAGCCCCGTTTCCTACCGGATATGCCCCGGGGAGAAATTGATGTTCCTAATCCACCTATGATTAACGAGAAACCAGAAATCTCTTGGTTCGGAATATTGCTTCCACCTATCGTAATGTTGATTATTACCGTATTAATCGCAATGACTTCACAGTCTATCTATTTACTGATCTCAGTTGCGACTACAGTAATGACACTGATTGGGTCATTGACAGGAGCAACTTCTCAGATTCGGAAATATAAGCTAAAGAAGAAGGAACGGGAAGAAAAATATCTTCAATTTATAACCGATGTCCGCAGCGAATTGTCGATAGCTCGCGAACAACAGGTAAAAGCCATGAATGAAATGAGCCCGGAACCTGCGGAATGTGTGCAACGAATCCTGCGCAGGGATAACAAGCTATGGGAAAAAACGCCTTCACATAATGATTTTCTGGCTCTGCGGATCGGGGTGGGAAGTGTACCGCTGGAACTGCACATCAAATACACCAAACAGGCGATCATCCTTGAAACGGACCCGCTGTTGATGGAGCCGCAGAGATTGGCCATGGAATTCGAGAAGGTCTCGAATGTTCCCATAACGGTTAATCTGGTGACTTCCGAAATATGCGGGATTGCCGGTGAAAGCGATAAAACAGCTGTACTAATAAAGCTGATGCTGCTACAGCTTGTGACTCATCATGGTTATGACGATGTCAGGGTTATTGTTCTTGCCGCAGAGGATGAATTGGAGAAATGGGATTGGCTGAAATTTGTACCCCACCTATGGGATGACGGGTTTAATATCAGATTTCTTTTATGTGGTAAAGCCATTGCCCATCAGACCTTGTCCGAGATTTATGGCTCTTTGAAGGAACGGGAGATGAGGTCTTTGAGCGGTGGTGTATTGCCC
The DNA here is from genome assembly GCF_037975345.1 of Paenibacillus sp. FSL P2-0121. Classification (NCBI taxonomy): domain Bacteria; kingdom Bacillati; phylum Bacillota; class Bacilli; order Caryophanales; family Paenibacillaceae; genus Paenibacillus; species Paenibacillus sp. FSL P2-0121. The sequence goes on from NZ_CP150245.1 coordinate 2,031,044, forward strand.
CATTATCTCTTTATTGTAGAGGACGCTTCCTTGCTTGAGAATGAGCTAATCAGTAAATATTTGTACAACGGCAGTGTAAAGCTTGGAGTATCAACCCTTTTTATCGCCAAGAATTCCGCTTATCTGCCCATGAACTGTAAAACCGTTATTCATTTAAACGGAAAAAGTGGTGAAATGGCCAATCGATTAACCGGAGAGAAGATCGTGTTTACTCCAGACCAGGCAGACATAAATGATTTAGATCTAGTCGCGAGAAAGCTCGCACCGCTTCGTATTAAAAATTCAAGTGCTAGTTTCTCGCTTCCATCCTCCATCACGCTGATGGAAATGCTACAGAACGAAAAGGTGTCTGAAGTAAATGTAATTCTGAACTGGACCCGCAACAAAACCTATATGGGCATGAGCGTACCTATAGGGGTGAGAGCTGGCGGAGAAGCTTTATTTTTAGATATGCATGAGACGGGGTTTGGGCCCCATGGTCTTGTAGCCGGAACAACAGGTTCTGGCAAAAGTGAGTTACTGCAAAGTATCATCGTATCCCAAGCCATTCATTACCATCCCCATGATATTGCTTTTGTTCTCATCGATTACAAAGGGGGAGGCATGGCAGATGTATTTAAAGGAATGCCTCATTTGGTCGGTACCATTACGAATTTGGATGGAAATCAAACGACGAGAGCACTATTGTCTATCAAAAGTGAGCTCATGCGGCGGCAACGTGTCTTCTCGGAATATGGCGTGAACAATATTGATAAATACCAGAAATTATTTTATAGCAAAGATGTAAAAGGTGACATGCCAGCTATTCCCCATCTGATTATGATTGCGGATGAGTTCGCGGAGCTTAAGCAGGATCAACCGGATTTCATGAAAGAGCTTGTAAGTACGGCCCGGGTAGGTCGAAGCCTTGGCGTCCATTTGATCCTTGCCACCCAGAAGCCTGCCGGCGTAGTGGATGACCAGATATGGAGTAACTCGAAATTTAAAATATGTCTTAAAGTGCAGGATGAGGCTGACAGTAGGGATGTTATTAAACGTCCTGATGCGGCCATGATTAAGGAACCGGGACGGGCGTATATACAGGTCGGAAATGATGAGATCTTTGAGTTGTTCCAATCTGCGTATTCTGGTGCTGATTATGATCCGAAAGGCGAACTACAGAAACAGGAGAACAAGCCCAAACGAATCTATAAGGTAGCTCTGAATGGTAGAAGCGAGCAGATCTTTCCGCTTGAAGAAGAGAAAATCTCCAAAAATGAGTCCGCTTCCCAGCTCCATGCCATGGTTGAATACATTACAGAAACCGCCAAGCAATATGGGATTTCTCCAATGAAGGGGCCTTGGCTACCGCCACTGCTTGATGTAGTCTACCTCGATTTATTGCTGCCGAATAGCTTAGCAGAAGGTAGATGGCCGCAGCAGCAGAAACTGCTCAGTGTGCCAGTGGGGCTCATGGATGATCCAAGAGGACAGAGACAGGAAGCGCTGGAGATAGATTTTGCATCTGAGGGGAATCTGTTTGTCTATGGAACGCCGGGTACAGGTAAAACTGTGTTCCTCAAAACGTTATGTTTATCGATGGCTCTGATGTATCCGCCGGATGACGTCAATATCTATATTATGGATTTTGGCGGAAGCTCACTTAAAGCTATGGAGAAGCTTCCTCATGTCGGTGGGGTAATGACACTGGAACAAGAAGATAAAATTGACCAATTTATGCGCTTTATGTTCAGGGTTATGGAGGATCGAAGAACGCTGTTTCAAAATAATGGAAGTGAAGGGTTCAATGATTACCGTAGAAGTGGACGAAAACTTCCCGCATTTATAGTCATAGTCGACAACTACTTTGCTTTATCGGAGACCTACGAAGATTTTGACGCTCAAATGGTGCTGCTGGCTCGTGAAGGTTTTAAATACGGTATTTATATGGTCGCTACAGCAACCAATAGTGCTTTGGTCAGATATAAATTTTCGGTTAACTTCAAAATGGCGATCAGCTTCCAGATGACTGAGAAGAGTGAATATGATGGTATTGTAGGACGAACGGAAGGCTTGGAACCCGCAAAGGTTGCAGGCAGAGGATTGGTAAGAGGCAAGCCGCCTTTGGAATTTCAGACTTCGCTTCCTGAATATCAACATTCCGCTACCGAGCTCATCTTGAAGAGAATGGAGGCTTTGAATCTAAGTGGAGCCGCACCAATTCCGGTGATGCCTTCTACGATTGATCTGCGGCAGCTCAATAATAATACAGAGCAACTGGCCATAGGCTTGGGCAATAATGATTTACAGCCTGTGTTTATAGACCTTGTTGCAACACCAGTGCTGATGATAGCTGGAGAGGCTATGTCAGGAAAGAGCACTTTACTTGTATCGTGGATGAAGCTGATGAGCGAAAAGCAGGATATAGAGGTATATGCGCTGGATTCATCTGCTATGGGCATTTATGAACTGATACAACAGTCTTACGTAACGGATTTATCGAACGTGGATGATTTGGACAATTTCATTGATGGGATCAAAGAACAATTGGAAACTAGACGCAGTGAGCTTCTCTCATGCAGAATGTCCGGTGGTGACGTTGGCGCTCTGATGAAACAGTGGAAGCAGATCATCTTCGTTATTGATCGTCTAAGTGAATTTACGAGCGGAGACAAGTACATGCTGCATGAGCTGATTGAACGAATTGTGAAGCAAGAACGCGGTATGAAGGTAGCTGTTCTAGCGGCAGATAACACAAGTGATCTTACCTCTAATTGGGATTCCTTGGGCAAGACTATCCGAGAAGAACAGACCGGGATTTTGCTAGGAAGAATGAAAGAACAAAATCTTTACAATGTTTCTTTACCTTACGGAACCCAGGAGAAAGAAGGGGAGCAAGGTGATGGCTATCTCATTGTAAAGAATAAATATACCGGATTAAGATGTGCCGTATGGAGTAAGGAGAATCGAGTTAATGCGGGAGTAGGAGTTTAGGATGGAGGTGTAGCTAGTGTCAGTTAGTCCATCAGAAATCAGGGGAAACGCTTCACAGATCCATAGTCTAACTAATGAAGTAAACAGTACTTCAAAAAAACTGCAAAGCGATTATACACAATCGGCCAGCTATTGGACCGGTACGGCTTCTAAGGCATTTCAAAGTGAATACAACGAGCTGGATAGCGAAATGAAGACCCTGCTCACAATGCTGGGTAGGCTCGAAAGTGGGGTCCAAAGAGTGGCTTCAGAAGTGATCCGTGCTGAACAGGAAAGAGAAGAAAAGCGAAGACTAGCAGAGAAGGCGGCGCAAGAGGCACTGAAACAAAAGCAATTAGAAAAACAAAAGCAAAGCCAGAAGTAATGACAGGGTTGTTGAGATATAAATGCTTTGAAAGGAGGTGAATAATGTGGCGGGAAACAATCTTACATTTAATCCGGATCAGGCACTAGGTGTAGCTAAGTCTATTAAAACCAAAGCAAATAATGCAGATACTCTTATCAAACAATTGCAATCTGAAATTCATGCCGTTAGCGGTTGGTGGCAAGGAGAATCACAAACAGCTTTTATACAACAATTCGATGGACTTATGCCTAGTTTTAAGGAAATGGTTCTCTGTGTAGAGAATATCAGTAAGAACCTAACGCAAATTGCTAACATCAAGCAACAAGCCGAGCAAGAAATGGCAAGTAAACTGCGTGGAAAATAATGCTGGCATACATAACAAGGCAGATTTTGAGCCATCTGCCTTGTTAGTATGATTTTAATGTGAATTTATTTGGGGGGATCTGTAAGTGAAGCTGACCGAACAACAATACATAACACTGGCATCAGTTGTAGAAGCAGCAGACGGTCTCGAACTGACGGATAGTCTGGCTTTTGCTGGTGCAGCAGCCTATGCCTATAGAGATGAGCATGATGATAGATTAATTATCTTTACATATAAAGGAAAAGATTGGCTTGCGGATCTGCAGTCTCTGTTAAGCGGTCAGAGCAGCATGCCGGAGGAAGCATCAAGATTTTTATTAAAAAACAAAGGGGAGAAGGATTGCCAGGTTACTGGTTATTCCATGGGCGGTGCCTTAGCTCTTTATGCAGCAACGGTTAATGAGGGGATTGGTGGTGTGGTATTCGATGCACCAGGTATAGCAAACATTCTGACTGTGGAGCAAAAGGGAAAGCTTCAGGTTAAAAATATTGTGGCTTATAACAGTCTTGTATCCGCGTTAGGCAAACACAACGAAGAGATTGTATTTGCTAAATCGGGTATAGAAGAAACGGAATTTCTAATTCCTGATTCGCTTTGGCAGCGCTATACCTTTGACGCTGAGGGGAATGTGATTATAGGTGAAAAAGGGAATGCCTATGCTTTGCTATCTAAGATTAATATCCTAACGGAAGAGCATACGCCTGTTTTTGATGCTGTTATGAGTGGATTTGGGGATACCGTCGGACTAACAGAAGCTGCATCGGACCATTTGGGTTACGTGATATTTACCTTAATAGATCAGTTGGATGTAGGAAAAGTGCGAGGTGCACTGATTGAAATTGCCCACAAATATGAACGAATGTTGGATGCGAAGTTCAGCGAGTGGAGAACCGAAATGAATAATATTCCGGAATCCTTCTTATTCGATGACATCTCTGCGAAATTTGAACAACTATCTGAAGCAGCCATGCTAGAGGCAGCGGGAATAGCAGAAGAGCTTAATGAAATCACGCAAGCTGTCTTATCCATCCTACTGATTTGCAGTCCGGTAGGGGATAAGCTGATGGACCATGTAGAGGAATGGTTGAATAAACTGACAAATGCCCTCATGGAACGTATGGAGAAACTAACGAACCAAATGACATTACATCTAGATAAGGTGGTTGAAACAACCATGAATCAAATGCTCAAATTTCCAGAATTGAAGCTGGATTTTGAATTCTGATTACTAACTGGAATCGCCATCAAAAAGGAGTGAAGCCAGCATGAAAAAGATTTATACAAGGAAGGTGTTGACTCTGATGTTGATATTATCAATGTTCAGCTTTATGGGATGTGGCTCTAGAGAGGAGAAAAGTGAAAAGAAAATTTTGAGCTCCTTGCAGGAAAAGTATGGCGAGGAATTCATCCTTGATGGCATAGGCGGCGGTTGGGGAACGATGAACAACAATACATTGAAGGCGACTGTGCATCCTAAGAAGGATGACACGATTAATGTACGGGTGGAAATCACGAAGGATTTGGAAAAGGTGTATGACAACTATTTAAACCAGGTGGTAGCAAAAAAAGACGAACCAATGATTCAAGCAATCGCTGCTAGCATTTGGCCTGACAGTAAAATTATCGTTGCCAACGAAACGGGGTTGGTTTACCCCAAACATAACGATACAAAGCTTTCCTACGAGCAATTTCTGAAGTTATATCCAACGAATACGCTGGTGATTTCAGTCTATTTAAATAGTGATAACTATGTTGATGGTAATGGAGATATGGACCAAGAGGCAGAAATGAGAAAATATATGGATTTTGCAAAAATACTAGCAGAAAATAAATATGTGAGTAGTCTGATAGGGATAGGATACCTCACTCCAGAGGCCTATGGTCGATTAGAAGAGGTCAAAAAGGCAGAGGAAAGTGTTGACATATATTTTAGTGACGAAACTAAAAAAACAGGAATTATTAATATAGTTACAATGGCTGGATTCAAATTAGGAGTTGATGGAAAGATTGTAGAATCTCAAGACAAGATTAGAGAATTCTTTGATATATGGAAAGAGGACAGAATAAAAAGAATGGAACAAAGAGGGGGATTGTAATGGACGATACGCTTACAGAGGTAGAGTTAAAGCAGATCTCGCAACTTGTTTATTTAGATATACTCAACATTAAGGATTTGGAAAAAACTTATGCATTATATAAAAAAATCACTCTCGGCGAAGTTCTCAACTTCTACGCTTCTCCCGCAGGTCAGCAACAATTAAAAGAACGCTTTCCTGACGATCTTAACGGAGTCAAAGAATACAAGCAGTGGAATGATCTCATAGAGCAGATGAATATATCTGATTATCAGAATTGGGAAATCTCCAATATCGTCTCTCATAATAAAAAAGAGGAATCAGGTTTTGTTGCATTTACAGTAGATACCAAGAACGGGGCAAAGGTAGCGGCGTTCCGGGGTAGTGAACCAATGGATAACCCGCTTTACCATAATGACTGGAAAAACAACGGAACAACTGCATATGCCCTTGAATCTTTACAACAGGCGGAAGCTAAAGAATATATGAATAATTTCAAAATAGATGCGGGTTATGAATTGTTTCTGACTGGGCACTCGCTAGGAGGTAATCTAGCCCTATATTCCTCTTTTATATTACCTGAGAATTTACGGAACCAACTAACTTCCGCATCAACGTTTAATGCACCGGGATTTAATGGAACCTTGCTTGATAAACACAGGGCCACTATAGACGAATTGAATGAGAATGACAAAATTAAAGAGTTCAGAAATAAAAATGACATCGTTCCGGCCCTATTTCAAAACCCATCGGCAGGTATTTACATTGATACTGAATCTGAAAGGAATACCGTCCTGCCACATCATTCCTTATTCTCACTGAAGATCGACGGGAACAATGAGTCCTTTCAACGTTCAGAGTCACAGACTCGGGCTTTGGTTCCTAACCTAGTGCATAATATTACAGTTGGTCTGGAAATTGTGCCGGGCCCCTTAAAGGAAGCATTGGTCGAAGGGGTTTTCAAAGTATTGGATGGGGAAGTAGATCTGCGGCCATTAGCGTTTGCGGGAGTAGCCGTAGTTGGACTTTTAATGGTGACAGTTGGGCCCGTTGCAGTTGTTACTGCGGCGCTTACTGCAGCGTTAGCTGCGCTCGTTGTCACTATAAAAGCTCTGGTTGCGCTTTATGTGATTGGTTTTGTAATTGACAGTGTGATTCCCTGGATTGAGCAAAGGGTGGAGGATATCAAGGAGAGAGTAGTTTCCTTTTATAATCAAAGTGTTGAATTTGTAACGAATATGGTGACAGAAGCTGTCCGAGTGACTAATTTGATCGGTGATAAAATTGCGGAATTTTCACAAAAGGTAAAGCACGCAGTTTCTGATTTTATGACGAAAATGAAAGAGGGCTTCAATCGTTTTGTAGAGAATGCCATTCAATATGTTGAAGCTCAGAAGGAATATTGGATTAGTGTAAAAGACAAAGCGATGAAGAAAATGGGGGATATATTCCAAAGTGTAAAATCTAAAATTAAGAAAACAAAGGAAGAATTTATCGCTGGCGCACGCACGATTAAAGATTCAGCGATCAGCAATGTTAAATCGACCGTAACGAAAACCATTACGAAGATTGCAGTTGCATCTGCTAGTGTCATTCAAGGAGCTAAGATCTTGGCGAATATGGATAAACTGGAGAGTCTGCAGAAAAGTCTGGTGCGTAAGGAAGAGAGCATTGCTGAAGTCGTCGAGAGGATATTATCTATAGCTTCTGGAGTAAGTTCTAACGTGGGCAGGGCTTACAGTGAATCTTATGTTCAAGCTCAATTAAGAGAAGTTCAACGTTTAAGCAATGAAGTCCGGACGCAGAAAAATCGTGTAACAACAGCGATAAACGGAAAAACTGCAGGTTTAAGATACACTGTTACAAAATACCGAGAGATTGAATCTAAAATTGTTGCTGCTGCCCGTGCAAGTACTACCACAATACACCTGAACTAATTATATCAGTAAATAGAAAGATAAATTTGAGAGGAGCAATTATATGAAAAAAATAATTAGTTCGCTGCTTTTATTACTAATGGTATCCCTGATGACTTCTGCATTTTCAGGTTTTGCAGCAAGTCTTCCATTGAGAGTGGTAGTAAATGGAGAAAAAGTTATTTTTCCAGACGCCCAGCCTTTTATCGATGCGCAGCAAAGGGTACAGCTACCCGTGCGTTTTATAAGTGAAGCGCTTGGAGCTAAGGTGTTATGGGACAGTAAGGCTAAAAAGGCAACAATCTCGCTTGAAGGCAAAACAATGGGTGTCTATATCGGGAAAAAGAGTTATGAGCTCAATGGAAAAACAAAACAAATGGACACGGCTGCATTGTTCAAACAGTCAAGAACTTTTGTCCCACTTCGATTTGTATATGAAGGACTCGGTGTAAACGTGAAATGGGATGATGCTGTGAAGACGGTCTACATCACTACTCCCTCAGGTGAAATAGCTACCTCTGATAAGCCTGCTACGGGAGAATCAACGAATGGAGCCAAGACGGTAACGATTCATGGGTTTGAAATCCCGTATACCCATCTGGGGGCCAATCTAGAGTCGACTTATATTACCGATTCACAGCTGACAGTATACAACAATGATGATCGGAAAGCAGGTCAGTATCTTTTTCAAATTACAATTACATTTACTAATATAGGCTCTGACCCTGCACTGGAGGCGAAGGAAGCGGAGAATATTCTTAGACAAAACATTGAGGGCGATGTCGTAGATTCGATTATGAAGTATGTTAGAACAAAAACAAAAAGAATGGATGAGCTAGATTATAAAGTCTTCCAAAGCAAAGATTATAAAATTGATGTAGACTCTCCTGGTATGGGGGATATAGGAATCGCAGTATGGCCGAAGTAGGAGAGGTGAAGGTATGAAAAAATCGATATGGCTTAGTATAGTGACAATATTCTTATTCCAATCTATAGCTTCTTCAGTTTTCTCTGAAGAGTCAGTGAATGATACTTCTAACAATCTTCCAAAAACAGCGACAGCTGTTATCGAGAAGATCAATAAAGATATGGCGGAGCTCTATAAAAAATCTAATTATTACACAATGGAGACTAATAAAGGAAAGTTAAGAGAGGATTTGTTACAAAACCAGATAAAATCTAACAATAGTAATTTTGAGATTGTCTATGGTGGAAATCATGAATGGCTTGAGCATAGCAATATGTTTGCTTTTTCCGGGTATTCGATTGATGGGGACTCGGTCTCAACTGAGGGAGCTCCATGGTATGCTGGATGGAGCGGGATTCAAATTCAGAATTTTAATATGATTAAGGAACCTTGGAAGGACTCTGGCGTAAAATCAAGCTACAAAATTAGAAAAAATGATTTTGATGCATTTGTAGGTAGGGATATTGAGTATCTAGTGAATTCCGGCGGGACTTTTGAGCAGGCTATTCTTACTGGACTAAACCTGAGCTATGCCGGTAAGAAATATGAACGGTTCATCTATAACAATCAAGACAAGGAGTATAAAGACAGGGTTGTATACACTCAGAATACTACACCGTCTAAGGGAGGGCGATGGATAGATTATGTTCACGTCCTGCAACCGCCTACCTATCTGTCTTGGGGATCAGGGAGGATTTACATCCAAGGTTCCAACGGAAATATTACTTACTTAGGCATTCCTATCGCACCGTTTATTTTGCAGGTAAATGATTTATCCCCTCATTTCGAAACTTTGCCAACCGGCGCGGTAGCTGGACAAGAGGTAACCGTTGGAATCAGAATCAGATCCAGCTTCGCCACCCAGAAAACAACAGATTACGCTTGGAAGATCACGAGTAACGGAAAGGAAATCCCTGTAAGATACCATGGTCATGCGTCAACGTTAGCAGGTGAAATTATGCTTGCGGCTAATACGGCTAACAATATTCTTTTCGCGACATTTACAATGCCTGATGAGGACGTATACATCCAGTTTAATCTGAACAGGCTGAAGTCACCTAATGAAGTCTTTTACGGAAATAATGAGATTTACGGATGGATTAAGAAGGTCAACTCGATGCCAACAACTAAAGGCTCCTTCGATCTGGATTATAATGTGTTATCGAAAAAAGTGAAATTCGGGTTAGCCGATGGCGCTGCTATAAAGGCTGTTCTACAACCGCAATATTCTGATTTTACTTGGAGTGGGAATGCTACAGGCGCTTTGGAAGTAATCAATAATTCGGATACTATCTATCGTTATTTCCGTGTGGAGAATAATCCGCTGGTTAACGATGCCGCCAGTACTATAGTTAGACAACCTGACATCATAGCTAGTCTACAGCGCCCTGATTTTGGTGATGATCCTGTAAACGGTAAGTGGTACATTAATCCGGCTCCGTATACACCTAATCAAAAGTCAGGTAATATCAGTTTCCAGGGTACTGTGAGCAGAAATTTCACTCGTAATTATCAGGTGTGCAGCACAACAAAGAACGGGGAAGGTAAAGATGTTGAATCTTGTCAAACATATACGGAGAGCGGCAGCACTTCAGCTCCGTTTACACCAGGTGAGGATGTCAAAACCATTCGGACTTATATTTATAATGGGGCCAAACAAATAGCACCTAAGCTGTACAAGAATTCAATAGACAAGAATAAAGCGGATTCTTTGATTCGAAAGCTCTTCTGGACAAGTGAGCCTTACAATTATAATGTAATCCGCTGGATGGCTCATGAAGATGAGAATAAGAACTTACAGGATTGGACGAAAGTAAAGGGGCAATTCGAGCGAATCTTCACACAACAGGCAAGCGGAGATATCGGCTGGAAGGTAGAGAATAGCATGGCTCAAGCTTATAAGAAAGCCAGAGCTACCGCTAAAAAGATGCTTAACGACAAATCTAATTATGATACCGCCGTGTTTGCTACGGATAAGCAACTTCAAGGGTATGATTATCCGATTAAATCCGGATATTATTTTAATCCTGTTGGAACGTATACCTTTACACTGGAGACAGTTACGTTTAAAGATACGGATAAAGACACGAAGGACCATAAGGATCTTGTTGAGGAACTTACGAATTCTTTCCGATATGAAACTGATCTTATGTATATCAATAATGATAAAGTTGCGGTCAATCTGCGGAATGAACCACTGAGCAAAAACGGGAATAACTTTGCAAGAAAGCCAGCAGCTTTATCCGTAGAGGATAACACCGGAGTGAATGATGCGAAGTTGCTGACGGTGGAGAACAGCTTTACTAAAGATGTGGAAGAGATCCCATATTCACAAGAAAGAGAAAGTGATAAAGGCACCCATGAATTCTGGAAGAATATATTAGAGGGTTACTCACAGTCTAGTACACTGGGAAGCTTCAACAATTTCAAATACCGTGAATATGTGGGCTTGAATCAGAATATATACAAGATCACGGAAAAGTCTACGGTGACGATTACGATTAATAAGGACCATATTCCTGTCTATACTACAGCTGAAATGCCAGATGGGAAGTACTATGTTAAGGCTTGGCTGGCAGATGTGGAGCTCTCCAAGAGTACCAACGCGTACAAATCACTGGGCAAGCTTGTCGGCATTAAGCCGCTGGATCAAATTGAGGTTACGGTAAAAGGCTCTATGTTTGATGACTTAAATAATTAAACATCAATAGTCTCCCTTCATGCAAAAAAGCATGAAGGGAGTTTTATTATTGTGATAGCGCTTCATCCAACGTATAATAAGGGCTGTTGATTGTTTTATTTTATATTAATTTTTATTTTCAAACTGGATGGCGGATTATTGCTTAATGGAGAAGGGAGATAGTTGCTATGAAGTTATTGGGAGCGATTGAAGCAGGCGGAACGAAGTTTGTATGCGGAATTGGTTATGAGGACGGTACCATTCTGGACCGAGTTAGCTTTCCGACAACAACACCGGAAGAAACGATGGGACTCGTAATTGACTATTTTAATGGGAAGAATGTAGAAGCTTTTGGTATTGGATCGTTTGGACCGATTGATCCCGTGCTGGACAGCCCTACTTATGGTTACATAACAACGACACCAAAACCTCACTGGGGACAATATAATTTGGTAGGTACAATGGCTGAGCAATTTAACGTGCCGATAGGTTTTGATACGGATGTGAATGGTGCAGCGCTTGCGGAAAGTAAATGGGGGGCGGCTAAAGGTCTGGACAGCTGCCTTTATATTACGGTTGGGACAGGCATTGGAGCGGGAGCAGTAGTTGGAGGTCAGATGGTGCATGGATTGTCTCATCCTGAGATGGGACATATTCTAGTTCGCAGACATCCAGAGGACACGTTTGAGGGCTACTGCCCTTATCATGGCGATTGCCTTGAAGGGTTAGCCGCAGGTCCGGGGATTGGCAAACGCTGGGGACAACCAGCAGGCGAGCTACCTGTTGACCATCCAGCTTGGGATATGGAAGCTCATTATCTTGCACATGCACTTATGAATTACGTGTTGATTCTGTCTCCCGAAAAAATCGTAATGGGCGGTGGTGTCATGAAGCAAAGCCACTTGTTCCCGCTAATTCGTACCAAGCTGCAGGAGCTGCTGAAGGGTTATGTTCAGCATCCAGCGCTAAATACCGACATCGATAATTATGTTGTGCCACCGCAGCTTGGAGATAATGCAGGACTTGCAGGTGCGATTGGACTGGCAACTTTAGCTTTGGCAAGAAACTAGTATAAAAAGATATTGACTGTTAGGAAATATATGGTATTGTAGGATCTAACAGTATAGCATTTAATGAGGGAGCACCTCTTTCACGTTTATCGTGAGAGTGGTGCTTTTTTGCGTTTTCCGAGTCTGACAGTGTGGCATTCACATCAGCGAATAAGTAGCTCAGACCGGTAGGTATAGTGCTTGCTGAAGACTAGAAAGGCAGGGATGAATATGCAAATTGTATTTATGAATCGCTTATCCAGAATATCTGGGGTGGATCAAGAGGTGTTCGCTCAGCTATGGATTGGAGAGGAAGAAGGAGTGTGGAGTCTGGGCTGGCGTGATTTTTCAGGCGGTGAGGAAACACAGGAGCATTTGTGGTACGCGGGTGGTTCATGGAATGAAATGCTTTGTGTTTACAGGCATGAGCTGGCGGTGAAGATGGGGGATGGCTATCGGCCGTTGATTGATGGCGTATTTCATGAAGAAGACGGCCTTACCGGGCGTAATCAGGAGCAGCTAAGGCTGCAATATTACAGTGAATATAATGGGAACGAAGCTATTTATGAGGAGTTATGTGCTTGGCGCCGCAGCCGAGCTTCTAGTGAACGGAAAGCCCCTTACATTCTTGCCAGCAATCGTTTGTTACGTTTGATAAGCACTTTCTTGCCGCATACACCAGAGGAGCTGCTGCAGATCCCTGGTGTAGGGGAAGGAAAGGCAGCCCAATATGGCACGGATTGGTTGGCTATAACCTCTACGGCTGCAAGGGAACATTCCTTTCCTTTGAATTGGGTACACCAAGAAATTGAGGAGGATTCTTTTGTATCCTGGCTCTATAAACAGAAAGAGGTCAAATATAAGAAACAGCTAGAAAGACTGCGATTACGGCGAATTCTGCTGCAAGGGATCGAGAATGGGTTAGGGTTAGAACAGCTTAAGGTGAACAGTGGAGTGAACCGTCGCGAACTGATTGAAGCGGTAGAGGAGCTGGAAAGAGAAGGTTATTGCGTGGAGAAACTGATCGAGGTAGAACTGAAAAATGTGCCGCAGAATGAGCAGGAGGCGATATGGAATGCCTATGCAGAGGTAGGAGATCTTTTTCTAAAGCCAGTGCTGCATAAGGTGTATGGGGAGGATTTTTCAGCAGCAGAAGGGCTGGATAGCTATTATGAACGTCTGCGGCTGATCCGCATTCGTTTCCGGCGGGAGCAAGCCACTAAAGTGGGCATGGCGACCAGTTTCTAGTAGCTTTTTATCATATCAAAAAGACGAAGGCTTCCTTACACCATAGGGTTAAAGGGCCTTCGTCTTGCCTATTCGTCCGTTTATTTTCATAGCCATTCTTTCTTGCGGAATACATACAGCATCCCACAGCCTAACGTCAACATTAGACCTATAACGGCAAAATAACCGTATTTCGTATGCAATTCCGGCATATGATCAAAGTTCATCCCATAGATTCCGGTAATTACGGTCAAAGGCATGAATATCGTTGTAATCGCGGTAAATACTCTCATAATTTCATTGGCGCGGTTGGCGATACTGGATTGGTAGGCCTCACGTAAGTTGCCCATGAGATCGCGGTACGTCTCAAAGGTTTCGGATATTTTAACTGCATTTTCATAAATGTCGCTAAAGTATTTCTGCAGCTGATCATCAATCAGACGGAGATCTTTTTTATTCAGGGTATTGATAACCTCTTTCTGTGGTCCCAGCATCTTCTTTAACCATAAGATCTCACTTCGCAGACCGATAATCTCACTCAGATGAGATTTCTTGGTATGCATTAGAATATCCTCTTCAAGCTTCTCAATCCGGGCTTCAATTCGGTCACCTACGGAGAAATAATTATCTACGACAAGGTCGATAAGCAGGTAAAGGAATTGGTCGGGTTCGCTAACCTCTTGTTCCCATAACATGGGCTTCAGGACGCGTAGCTCGTGAATCTTTTGTTTCGTTACAGTAATAATATAATGTCTGCCCAAGAATATATTGAGCGCCCGCAGGAAGATTTCCTCATCATCAAAGCGGATGCTGTTTACAACAATAAAGTAATGACTTTCGTATATTTCGATCTTTGGACGTTGATCCTCTTCACTAAGGCAATCCTCAACAGCGAGATCATGCAGGTTGAACAGGGGCTGAAGCAGCTCCAAATCCTCCACATCTGCATCAATCCAATAGAACCCTTCTGTTGGGGGTGTCAATGTTTCATCAATTTCATCAATAGGTGTAAAAACCCCTGCATTCACCAGCCGGATTTTCATCTGATTCCACTCCTTCTATCCCCGGGTCTTCACCAGGGACTGCTAATTAAGCACAGAGAAAAAATCAGCTTGGCCGGCGTTACAATCAATAAAAGAGGCCGAATGACGATTCGAGGGCATGAAGAAGAACTGCTCCCGCCGCCGGCAAGCTGATGATTATCCTGTGTGGTTGCTCATTCTGTACACTTAATTGCGAGCTCGGGTCGCCTTCCATTCTTCTTCTCACCTCTTCTTTTCGTTCAGGTATGAAATACTTGTCTAGTATAACAACGGAGTATGCCTCTTTCAAGCAAATTTATTGTTACTTTGAGGCTACTTCAGCATTGTATGGACTTGACGAAAAGGAGGTTCATGATTTAAAGTAAATTTTAAAGAAGTTTAAACTGAATACAGCTAAATCTTATCAAGAGCAGGTGGAGGGACTAGCCCTATGAAACCCGGCAACCGGCGTGTGAACGCACGGTGCTAATTCTTGCGGAACTTTGCTGACGACTAACCCTCGTCCAAAAGTTTCTGGCAGATGAGAGAGGCGCATATGACTGTAGATATGACCTTTCTCGTTTTCCGAGAAAGGTCTTTTTATTGTCCAGAAAGCCGCGATGTGACAACATAACCTAAATACAGTTAAGGAGTGGAAAGACAATGCCAATTAAAATTCCCGACAGTTTACCAGCAAAAGAAATACTATCCGGTGAAAATATTTTTGTGATGGATGATAGTTTGGCTTTCCATCAGGATATCCGTCCACTAAGGATTGCTATTCTGAATCTCATGCCGACTAAAGAAACGACGGAGACTCAATTGCTGCGTTTAATAGGAAATTCACCGCTACAGGTTGACGTTACCTTGCTGCATCCACGCTCACATACTTCTAAGAATACTTCTGCTGAGCATTTGAGAAGCTTTTACAAAACTTTTGACGAGATCAGCCACCGCCGTTTGGATGGTCTTATTGTTACAGGAGCACCCGTAGAGCAAATGGAGTTTGAGGAAGTATCCTATTGGGAAGAGCTAAAAGAGATTTTTGAATGGAGCAAGGATAATGTGACCTCGACCATGCATATCTGTTGGGCGGCGCAGGCAGGGTTGTATCATCATTTTGGTGTTCGTAAAGTAGCTTTGCCTGAAAAATGTTTTGGAGTATTCTCCCATACGATTAATCAAAATAACATTAAATTGCTGCGCGGCTTTGACGAGGTATTCCATGTACCGCATTCCCGTCATACCGATGTCTCCCGCGAAGATATTGAGAGCAATCCAGATCTGCAGATTCTGGCGGAATCCGAAGAAGCTGGTATGTATCTAGTAGCTACGACCGACGGCAAACAAATATTTGTGACCGGACATTCCGAATACGATCCATTATCCTTGAAATGGGAATATGATCGTGATTTGGAGAGGGGCATGGAGATGGCCTTGCCGAAACACTATTTCCCTAAAGATGATCCAGAACGAACACCTCCTGCAGTGTGGCGTGCACATGCCAACTTATTATTCTCTAATTGGCTCAATTACTATGTATATCAAGAGACACCTTACGATATCGACCCGATTGTTTATTAAGATCAGCGCTACATTACAATTTAGGAGGCATTTATCATGGACGACAAACTTAGGATTGAAAGTAGACTGGCACAAATAGGTTCACAAGAAGATCCGGCTACCGGAGCCATTAATTTTCCTATCTATAATGCTACGGCATTCCGTCACCCGAAGCTTGGGCAGAGCACAGGTTTCGATTATAGCCGTACCAAAAGTCCAACCCGTTCCGTACTAGAGAATGCGGCTGCGGAATTGGAGTCTGGTGATGCAGGTTTTGCCTGTAGTTCTGGGATGGCAGCTATTCAAACCATATTTACCCTGTTTGGGCAAGGCGATCACTTGATCGTTTCGCTGGATCTTTACGGCGGGACCTATCGTTTGTTGGAACGAATTATGTCCAAGTTTGGAATCACTGCTTCCTATGTAGATACGAATGATTTGGATGCGCTTGAGGCTTCACGCCTTCCAAATACGAAGGCGATATTTATTGAAACGCCAACGAATCCTTTGATGATGGTTACGGATATTGCAGCAGTAGCTACTTGGGCCCGTCATCATGGGCTGCTCACAATTGTAGACAATACACTGCTGACTCCATTTTTCCAGCGTCCTCTGGAATTAGGTGCAGACATTGTAGTCCATAGTGCTACCAAATATTTGGGCGGACACAATGATGTACTTGCTGGTCTTATTGTATCTAAAGGGGCTGAATTATCCGCTGAAATAGCGATTCTACATAACTCTATTGGCGCTGTGCTTGGGCCAACAGACAGTTATCAGCTGATGAGAGGCATGAAGACACTGGCCCTGCGTATGGAACGGCACGAGAGCAATGCGCTAGCAATTGCCCGCTATCTACAAGGGCATCCGGCGATTGCGGAAGTGTTCCATCCAGGTCTGCCGGATCATCCGGGATATGAAATCCAGAATCGCCAGTCCTCGGGCAATACCGGAATTTTTTCTTTCAAATTAAAAGATGCCAGATACGTAGAACCTCTGCTTCGTCATATCCGGCTTATTGCCTTCGCGGAGAGCCTCGGCGGGGTTGAATCGCTAATGACCTATCCTGCAGTACAGACGCATGCGGATATTCCTGTGGAAATTCGGAATGCGGTGGGTGTAGATGATCGATTGCTGCGCTTCTCGGTCGGCATTGAACATGCGGAGGATCTAATTGCTGATCTTGGTCAAGCTTTAGAGGCTGCGCGTGCGGAAATCGAAACGAAGTAAAAGTAACGGCAACCCAGATCGGCACCGAATGCTGGGAAATATCGAGGAGCTATCTCACCGTTGATTTAGAGCTGGTGTTGGACGCAGGATGAAATAGAGCTGTCTCATAAGCCGGGAATTGGCTGCTGGGATAGCTCTTCTTTTTGGACTTTTTGCTATTGGACACAGCTGACCTTAGACACAGCATTATTACACATTTGGAATGTTAACGGACTCCACAGCAGCTATTGCGCTAAAAACCAGCCTTCATGAGTCTCTTGTCAAGGAATAGCGTCGCTGGAGTCCAGAACTATGCTCCAAAGGCTAAATACTAACTAATAACGTCATCTGTGTCCGGCAGCCTCCAGGAATTTTGATTCACCGGGTGCAGGCAGCAATGTAAGGACTCTTTCTGCTGGATGGTATCTTGCTAAGAAAGTAAAAAGTTTTTCAAGCTGTTCAGATTGTGATACGATGAGGAAATGAACTGTTCATTTATTAAAATATAAGGTATAAGTTACATACTGTACTTTATCCTTATGTTACTACGAGAAACGGTTGTTATCTCTAAAGGACGACAACGTTATTTTTCTTGTGATTTTGTGAATCTACCATATCCCTAAGGGTTTAAAAGGAGGATGCGAACGATGAGTGCGATAGATCTTATTTTGGATAAAGCCCTGCGGGGTGACCGTCTCCAATTGGAAGATACCATCCGACTATTCGAGAGCAACGAAATTGAGAAAATGGGTGCTGCTGCAAACACTATTATGGAACGCTGGCATCCGGACCCGTTAGCCACATTTGTAATTGGCCGTAATATTAACTATACGAATGTATGTGATGTGTACTGCCGCTTTTGCGCTTTTTACCGCAGACCAGGCTCGGATGAAGGCTATGTGCTGCCAGATGAAACGATTTATCAAAAAATTGCTGAAACGATTGCTGTTAATGGTACAGAAATTCTTATGCAAGGTGGAACTAATCCTAACCTTCCATTTAGCTACTATACAGATATACTGCGCGGAATTAAGCAACGTTTCCCTGAGATTACAATGCACTCCTTCTCTCCTGCGGAGATTATGAAGATGAAAGAAGTATCAGGATTACCACTGGAACAAGTGGTTCGTGAAATTCATGCTGCGGGTCTGGATTCCTTGCCAGGCGGAGGCGCAGAAATTCTTGATGACCGTACACGCCGCAAAATCAGCCGGCTAAAAGGCTCGTGGCGCGAGTGGATGGATGTAATGCAGACAGCACATAAAGTGGGTATGAATACAACAGCTACAATGGTGATTGGGCTTGGAGAAAGTATGGAAGAACGAGCTTTGCACTTACTACGTGTACGTGAGGCTCAGGATGAGTGTATTGCCAACAAATATGATTCTGAAGGTTTCTTGGCCTTTATCTCATGGACATTCCAGCCGGACAATACCAACCTGAAGCTGGACAGACAAACGCCTGAGGAATATCTGAAGACGGTAGCGATCAGCCGCCTTGTGTTGGATAATATTAAGAACTTCCAATCTTCTTGGGTCACTATGGGGCCAGAGGTCGGCAAGCTCTCCTTGCAATATGGCTGCAACGATTTCGGCAGCACAATGATTGAAGAGAACGTAGTATCTTCTGCGGGTGCGACTTACAAGGTAAACATCGAGTCGATTACTCAGCTGATTCGCGAAGCAGGCAAAGTTCCAGCACAGCGGAATACACGTTATGATATTCTGCGGGTGTTCGATGATCCTAATGCGAAGATTGATAATGATTTTGTAATGCAGAACTAATATATATTAATTATTAATCAACGCTTGATGCTTGTTAATCCTTAAGTGGATTACTGAGCATCAAGCGTTTTTTTGTAAGGTTAGGATTACGATCATTAGCAAGCCTTATTGCAGAACACATCTGAATCTTCGCTTGTTATATCATCCGCTAGGCGTACGGACCCAGTGGACCTTAATTGCAAATTCAGCGCTTCTTGAGTCGGGGACCCCAGCGACGCTATTCCTTGAAAAGAGCCTCATATAGGCTGGTTTTTAGTGCAATAGCGTCTGTGGGGTCCGATAGCATAGGGAAAATCGGAAAATGTGGCATATAAGAGCATCAGTGTCCGATAGAGCAGATGTATACGAACACTATGAACTAATGTTAACTACACAAACTAAGGTTGGTGTGGAGTACGCCTTTTAACGAAGTTTTATATAAATGTGAGCATAAAATTATTTTTTTATTTCTTTTTACCCATTCACATTATTATCCAAAAGTGATATCATAATCATATCAAAAGAATATCTAGTGGGGGTGCTTCTATGAAAGAGAAAACGCTTCGTCCTGTCAGTGGATTTTGGGTTCTCGCCTTAATTGCAGTTTGTTTAGCTGGGGGAATTTATGGTGCGGTTCAAGAGTATGTCGCAGTGCCAGTCATTCTGTTCGTTGTAGCTGGGGTATTATGTACAAGTGTTACGGTTGTGCAGCCCAATAAGTCGGTTGTAGTTACCTTTTTCGGGCAATATGTAGGGACTATCGTGACAAGTGGCTTGTTTGCAGTCATTCCGTTCAGTTTGCGCAAGACGGTTTCCCTCCGCGTACGTAACTTTAACAGTGTCAAGCTGAAGGTTAATGATGTGGAAGGTAATCCGATTGAAATTGCTGCAGTTATCGTATTTAAGGTAATTAACTCTGCAAAAGCGCTTTTTGATGTAGATAAATATATGGCGTTTGTGGAAATTCAAAGTGAAACAGCGCTGCGTCATGTGGCCAGTAAATACCCGTATGATAACTTCAATGAATCGGGCATGTCCCTGCGGGCCAATGCAGATGAGATTGCTAAAGAATTGGCAACCGAGCTGCAAGAACGTTTGTCGATATCTGGTGTAGAGGTCATTGAAGCGCGGCTCACACACTTGGCTTATTCCACAGAGATTGCCAGTACAATGTTGCAACGTCAGCAAGCATCTGCAATTCTGTCCGCTCGTCAAATCATTGTTGAAGGCGCCGTGGGCATGGTCGATATGGCGATTAAACAGCTTAAAGAGAGTGGCGTGGTTGAGCTTGATGAGGAACGCAAAGCGGCGATGATTAATAATCTGATGGTTGCGATCGTGTCGGAGCGCGGAGCGAGTCCGGTCATTAACGCCGGCTCGTTGTACTAAGGCGGTGCATCATGGCGGCCAAGAAAAGCTTTCCACTGCGGATTGATCCGGATTTACATGAGGCGCTGGAACGATGGGCGGGAGAGGAATTTCGCAGCGTAAACGGACATATCGAATACTTGTTGCGTGAGTCTTTGAAACGTGCAGGCCGCTTACCTGAAAAAAAACGGCGAGAGGAATAACCATAGAAGGGCTGTTTCAGCATCCATGTATTGGCTGCAAGAACAGTCCTTATGTGTGTCTTCTGACTGTGTTTCTATCATTTTGGACCCTTTTCTGACTTGACTGTCAGAGAGGACAGATTTATAATTACTCCATAATTCACGTTAACAGCATTGACGAAGATATGAGTTGATTGTTCTGGACCGTTCAGAGAGAGGAAACTTAGGCTGAAATTTCCTCCGGCATCCTGCTTTCGATTTACCCCTTTGTAGCTGCGGTTTTGAACTCCCTGCAATGGGATAGTAAGAGCTGCCGGTTCATGGTCGTTACTCCATGCTTACGAAGGATTCTATCTTCACTCCGCTTGAGGATTCAAGGGAGGCTAGAGAGAATCGAATTTGGGTGGAACCACGGGTGTAATCGCTCGTCCCTTTGCGGGACGGGCGTTTTTTTGTGTGCGTGGATATTATTGTTCCGCAAAGGTTAAAGGGCCCTTAGGCTTAATTATATGAAGGAGGAATTAGCAATGTCAGTAAGTATTAAGCTTCCGGACGGTTCTGTCCGTGAATACGCAGAGGGTAGCAGTATTGATGATGTAGCAGCTTCTATTAGCAGTGGCCTGCGCAAAAATGCAGCAGCGGGGAAATTGAACGGTATCGTTGTAGATTTATCTACTCCCCTTGAAGAGGGCGCACTGGTAGAGATCGTAACTTTGGATTCACCTGAAGGTCTGGAGGTTATGCGCCACAGTACAGCTCACTTGATGGCTCAAGCGGTTAGACGTTTGTTCGGAACAAAAGAAGTTAAGCTTGGTGTAGGTCCGGTCATTGAAGATGGCTTCTACTACGATATGGATCTGGAACATCCTCTAAATCCTGAAGATTTGCTCAAAATCGAAAAGGAAATGGACCGCATAATTTCGGAGAACCTGCCGATCGTGCGCAAAGAAGTTAGCCGCAAGGAAGCACTTGAAATTTTCGGTGAGCTAGGTGATCCTTACAAGCTGGAATTGATCGAGGCATTGCCTGAAGATAGCGTAATTTCTATCTATGAACAAGGAGAATTCTTCGACCTATGCCGTGGACCCCATGTGCCGTCGACTGCTAAGATCAAAGTCTTTAAATTGATGAATGTAGCCGGTGCTTACTGGCGCGGCGACAGCAAGAATAAGATGCTTCAACGCGTATACGGCACAGCTTGGATTAAAAAAGCTCAGCTTGATGAGCATCTTCGTCTGCTTGAAGAAGCGAAGAAACGCGATCACCGGAAGCTCGGTAAAGAGCTTGAAATCTTTACATTTAATCAATTGGTAGGACAAGGCTTGCCAATCTGGTTGCCTAAGGGTGCCAAATTGCGCAGTATTCTGGAGCGTTATATCGTAGATCTGGAAGCAAGTCTTGGCTATCAGCATGTATACACACCAGTTCTGGGTAATGTTGAGCTGTACAAAACTTCAGGACACTGGGAGCACTATCAAGAGGACATGTTCCCTAAGATGACTATCGACAATGAAGAATTTGTTCTTCGTCCAATGAACTGCCCGCATCACATGATGATTTATAAGAGCTCAATGCACAGCTACCGTGATCTGCCGATCCGTATTGCTGAGCTTGGTATCCAGCACCGTTATGAAATGTCAGGCGCATTGACTGGCTTACACCGTGTACGCTCGATGACTCTTAATGACTCCCATATTTTCTGCCGTCTGGACCAAATTAAAGGCGAGTTCATTCGTGTAATCGAATTGATTAAACAGGTATACAGTGACTTTGGTATTAATGACTACCGTTTCCGGTTGTCCTATCGTGATCCTAAGGATACTGAGAAATATTATGCAAATGACGAAATGTGGGAAACTGCACAGCGGATGTTGCGTGAGGTTGTAGAGGAAGCTGGACTGCCGTTCTACGAAGCAGAAGGCGAAGCTGCATTCTATGGTCCTAAACTTGATGTGCAAATTAAGACTGTATTAGGTAAAGAAGAGACTCTGTCTACTGTACAAATCGACTTCTTGCTGCCTGAACGTTTTGAACTGGAATATATCGGCGATGATGGTCAAAAACACCGTCCAGTCGTTTTGCACCGCGGAATCTTGGGTACAATGGAACGTTTCGTTGCCTTCCTGTTAGAGAACTTTGCGGGCTCGCTGCCGCTTTGGTTATCTCCACAGCAGGTTAAAGTAATTCCTGTATCGACAGCGTTCGACGATTATGCCAAGGAAGTTACAGACAAGCTGCGTCGCCGTGGTATCTCTGCTGAAGCAGATCTCCGCAATGAGAAGCTGGGTTATAAGATTCGCGAAGCTCAGCTTGAGAAACTGCCATACATGTTCGTAGTTGGCGAGAATGAGATGAACGCTCAGACGGTTTCCATCCGTAAACGCGGGGAAGGCGACATTGGAGCTAAGCCGCTTCAAGAAGTGATTGAGCTCTTGTCTCAGGAAATTGCTGATCGTGTGATCTCCTAGTTTCTTGTAATTAACAACACCAAAATTACGTCTAAATAAGACCTCTGTTATATGCCAATGAGGATCAACTTCTGATCTTCATGTATAAAATTTTGTGAATCGGGAAACCTTCGCTAATAAGGGGGAGGTTTATCACATGAACAAAATGGGCATATTTCAGAGGTTTTGGTGTCTTTTTGTCACCATCGTTTTGCTATTGACCGCTGCTGGAATCATTCCAGAATCTAAGCAACAGGCAGTAGGGGCCATTGGGACAGGAGACACTTTACAGCACACGGGTATTAACAAAACGCTATCGAACGAGTTGCAATATACCAAGGCTAATTCTGTGTTTATGAGAACCACAGATGATAAGGTCGTTCTTGCGACTGGCCGCGCCACACTAATGTCAAACGAGGCGCATTCCGTCGCACCTGTATTACCTGCAACAACAAAAAATAAACCAGCAGCGACGAAGGCACCGCAGAGCACCAAAGCTCCAACCACTAAAACAAACGGTGGCAGCGGATCTTCCAAACAGTTACCAAATTCTATTCCTGTAGCCGCACCTGCGGAAGACCAGATTATTACTTCAATGAAAGTGATGGCGACTGGATATACTGCGGGTTATGAATCTACAGGTAAAACATCTAAGCATCCCGAATATGGAATTACCTATTCAGGGGTAAAAGTGCGCAGAGACAAAAATACAGTCTCAACCATTGCTGCGGACCCTAAGGTTTTGCCGCTGGGGAGTATTCTTTATATACCAGGCTATGGATATGCCATAGTTGCTGATACAGGCTCGGCTATTAAAGGGCGGAAGATTGATCTATATTTTGCTACTACGAAACAGGTGTATAAGGAATGGGGCAAAAAATCAGTTGTAGTTCAACTCATTAAGCGTGGTAACGGGACTTGTACGGAAGTCATGCTGAAGAAGCTGAGCCAAGCGATTGAGACTTACAAAGCAGTACCGCAATCCATGCTCGAAGAATCCATTTAAAGGGATTGAACTTATTTTCACTTGGTCATGCATAATAGTGACATCACCTTGCCATAATACGGACTGGGGCAAAGCAATTGCCTCTTCCGAGATGTTCTCTTAGTAAGCATATTCTATGCTGCATAAGAGAAAAGGAGGTGAATTCCGTGGCCAATAACAAGAAATCTAAAGTACAAGAAAATTACAAAACACCAAATGAAAAATACAATGCTGAGTTTGCTGTTGAGAATGACGGCGCTACTAAGCAAAGTGGAAATACTTCTAAACCAGCTCAGAAACCGCAACAATAATGCGCTGACTGAAGCAGAAGACTGCTGAAAAAAAGAGACTGTCCAATTCAGTTAATTACTGAGGGACAGTCTTTTTTCATATATAATGAAGTAAATAGAATTTTATCCCATTCATCTCAGTCTAGAGACTGAGGGGAAGTTCCTTCTCTCGCCGCTGTTTCTCAGTACTTCATTCCTGTAGACTAAGGCTATAAGATTGAAGAAGAGAGCGTTCCACTACTTTAAAGGGGAAATGAATGATGAAAAGAAGGTTCACCAGCCAGGTTTTAGGCGGCCTGATCCTGATAGGGATTGGAGCTATGTTTCTACTGAGACAATTAGGTTACACTGATTTCAGCTTAGGTTACCTGATTTCGAATTATTGGCCGGTAATTTTGATCCTAATGGGAATGAACCGGCTTTTAGGTACAGGGGATGGACAATCCAAAGGTTCTTCACCTATCGGCGGCTTTTTCTTTCTGGCGATCGGAGTGTTTTTCCTTGGACGGAATTTAGATTGGTTCGATATTTCGGCCGGGGATTTTTTCAAAATGTTCATTCCAGTTATGTTGATTGGCGGCGGACTTTATGTGATTTTTAAACCACGCGGTTCAGTACCACCTGTGCCACCAGCTCCACCGTCACCACCAGATCACTTTCCTTCAGGAAAAAGCTCACTAGATGTGGAGCCGCCCAAACCACTGGATTCCACACTTGATGAACAATTTGAGCAAAAATTCGGCAAGGCTTCTGGTCAACGCGACTGGAAGGACTATCTTCAAAAAGATGAAGAAGACGATGAGGACGAAACAGGATCTTATAAGTCCAGCGCTGAAGCACGTTGGCAAGAGAAGCAGGAACGACACGAGCGCAGACGTCAGGAACGTCATGAGCGTCATGCTCATAGACATGGTAAATGGCATGAGGAATTCCATGAATCAAATAATCAAAAGGAATCGACCAATCGTTCTGCTTTTATCGGAGATGTCCACATGGGGCGCGAGCATTTCCAACTGAAGAACACGAATATCTCGCAGTTTATCGGCGATACCGTACTGGATCTGACGAATGCACAGATTGCTTATGGCGAAACGAGGATTAATATTTCCGCTTTTATAGGCGACATTAAAGTGTACATTCCGAATGATATGGATCTTGGCATCTCGGTGAACAGCAGTTCTTTTATCGGGGATATGGAAGTTCTGGATCAGTCTCGCAGTGGGTTTATGAGCAGTGTACAGTGCAAGACTCCTTATTATAAAGAAGCAGGCAAAAAAGTCCGTATAAATGTAAGTGCATTTATAGGTGACATTAAAGTTAAAACGGTGGGTTAGATGGGGACAATCTTCAGTAATACCAAATGGTTGCTGTTGTTTTACTTTTTGCTCACTGGAGCGGTAAGTGCAGGATTGATGTATGCAGGCACTTGCCTTGGTTATATCGAAGTGAAGGATTATCGGATGTGGCTGTACTTATGTCTCGGGATTGTGTTGTTCACCGTAGTTATCGGCTATATGGCAGGCCAGCGGATTCAGCGCCGGATTGATCATCTGGATCTGAATATGCTGCAGGTAGCCAAAGGAAATCTGTCCGTGCGGATGCCAGAAAGTGACGATCAGTCTTTTGCCCGAGTGTATCACGAGTTTAATGTCATGATGGATACGGTCGAGAATAAGATGCAACTGCTACAGCGATTGGGTGAACAAGAGGTTATTGAGAAGGAACAGGCAGCGGAGAGTGCGGTGTTGGAGGAAAGAAGGCGTATGGCCCGGGATCTGCATGATACGGTGAGCCAACAGCTTTTTGCCATCCATATGTCGGCTTCTTCGCTGCCTAAAGTGCTGAAGGTCAATGAAGCTCAAGGTCAAATGGTCATGGACCAGTTGATTACAATGTCTCAGATGGCACAAAAACAAATGAGAGCATTAATTGCACAACTGCGTCCGGTGGAGCTGGAAGGTCGAAATCTGTTCGAGGCGCTGGAAAAATGGTTTCCCGATTATTGCCGCCAGAATGGCTTAAAAGGAATGAAGGAGCTCGAACTTCAGGGCGAGTTATCGGAAGCAATCGAACATCAGCTGTTCCTAATTATTCAAGAGGCGATGGCGAACATCGTGAAGCATGCCGGGGCTAGACTGGTGAGTCTATCGCTGCGTGAAGGATCAAGACAAGTTGTGCTGAGTATTAGTGATGACGGTCAAGGTTTTGAACATGTGCAGCAAAAACAAGGCTCCTACGGTCTCACCACCATGCGCGAACGGGCGGAGAAACTGGGTGGGCAAGTGGAGATTATTAGCCGCAAGGGTGCGGGAACGACGATCCGTGTACATATTCCTAAGTTTGTTCAAGGGAACCCAGAATTAGAGCAGAATAGATCGTTAGGAACAGATACACAGGACGAGGAGGAGTAGAGCATGAGTGTCATAAAAGTGTTGCTCGTAGATGATCATGATATGGTACGGATGGGCCTCAAAACTTATCTAATGCTGGAGCCTACATTCGAGGTCATCGGTGAGGCGGCGAATGGACAAGAGGCGCTGGAGATGCTGCGTGCTGGTGGACATGAAGGTCTGCCTGACCTCGTGCTGATGGATTTGATGATGCCAGTGATGAATGGTGCCGAGACCACAAGAGCAGTGCTGGCTGAATTTCCTGGCCTCAAAATCGTGATCCTCACCAGCTTCCTGGAGGATGATCTTGTTGTAGATGCTATAGAGGCTGGTGCAGTCAGCTACGTGCTCAAAACAGTGTCGGCAGAAGAGTTAATCTACGCATTGCAAGGGGCTTACCGCGGCATGCCAGTCATGACGGGTGATGTGTCACAGGCGCTGACCCGTGGTATTCGCCAGCGCACCGTGCAAGGTGATTCCTCCGGTTTAACAGAGCGTGAGAAGGAAGTCCTGCTGCTTATAGCTGAGGGCAAGACCAATAAGGATATTGGTGAGGAGCTGCATATCAGCATCAAGACAGTGAAGACGCATGTCAGCAATCTTTTGATGAAATGCGAGCTTGATGACCGTACCCAGTTGGCTATTTACGCTCATCGGAAGGGCTGGGCTCAAGGGTAGGACTTGTAGACTAAGGTGCATTATTATTTGAAATGGTTTTAGAAGCTCGGGCCGCGATGTTTTTCGCGCCCGAGCTTCTTTTTTTACTTTCCTGCCTAATCTCCTCCCATTTGCCTATATCTTTTATCTGCGCTTAAATTGTTTTTAATGTGACCTTAAGGTTTAAAGTACAAAATAAGAACATGAAAACAAATTAATCCTTGTCACGGCGACAGGAAGCAGGAGGAAAGATAAACATGGACGATAACAAAAACAACTTCAATCGCGACAATGGACCAGCACCAGATCGGGAATGGGACAATAATAACAATAGCAGCAATAATAATAATTCATCTGAAGCAGGATCATCATCATACTACTATTCTTACGGACCTTTTAAATCTTTGAACAAAGATGAGAATAACACTGACGGTGGCGCACAACACTACAATCGGATGGAGCCAGAACGTGTCGAGGTTACACCTCCACAGCCTGTAAAGCCATTACCTTATAACACATCGCTTCGCACCACTGGCTATGATGGCAATGGTGGTGGCCGCGGAGGAAATGGCGGTGGCGGTTCTGAAGGTGGCGGCGGCTGGCAATATAATAAAAAACCAAAAAGCTCGTTAAAAACAGTGCTGGTATCATTCCTAGCCGGTATGGTCGTTCTCTCGGGCTCAATGTATATGGCAGACAGAGGTAACTGGTTTACGGGAGATACAGCTACAACGGTTGCTAGCTCCGGAACGAATGGAACGGCGAAGACAACGGGCGAGAGTGCAGGTGTTGCGCCTTCTACTTCTACTACATCCTTGGTGACTGGATCTCGTGATGTGACAGGTGTTGTTGATGCGGTGGGACCAGCAGTTGTTAAGATTGAGACACTAGTTAAATCTAATTCGCGTAATGGAAGCTCATCCAGTCCGAATCTGAGTGATCCCTTCTCACAATTTTTCTTCGGGGATCAATACAGTGGAAATGGTTCTTCCCAAAATGAACAGGATTCCAAATCAGGCTCGGATTCTTCATCACAGCTTATCCCTTATGGAATTGGAACAGGCTTCATTTATGAGAAATCCGGCTATATTTTGACCAACCAGCACGTAATTGACAATGCCGATGTAATCCAAGTCACCGTGGATGGCGTAACCAAGCCTTATGAAGCGAAGCTGCTAGGTTCTAGCAAAGATCTGGATTTGGCTGTGCTTAAAATTGAAGGAGATAGTGATTTCCCTACAGTAGCACTGGGAGATTCGGATAGCATAAAGGTAGGTTCAGAAGTGGTTGCTATCGGTAACCCGCAAGGCTTCGACCATACTGTAACTTCCGGTGTTCTTAGTGCAAAAGGACGCAGTATTGATATTAACGAAGAAGATGGCAGTGGAACACGTAATTACAAAAACCTGCTGCAAACCGACGCTTCTATCAACCCGGGTAACTCAGGTGGGCCGTTGCTCAACATGAATGGGCAGGTAATTGGGATGAACGTAGCCGTCAGCACGGATTCTCAAGGTATTGGTTTCGCAATCGCTGTGAATACGATTAAAGAAGTCGTAGATAAGCTGGAAGCCAACCAAGCCATTCCGAAAGAGCCAGTACCTTTCATTGGTGCAACTCTTATGACGATTACAGATGAGGTTGCTAAGCAAATGGGTACGGATATTAAAGAAGGTTCTGTGGTTGCAGATATCATCTATAAATCCCCAGCGTATACCGCTGACCTGCGCCCTTACGATATCATTACCGGTGCGAATGGAACGAAGTATGCAACCAACCAAGATCTGATTACTTTCATTCAAACGTTAAAAGTTGGTGACAAAGTAACATTAAATGTTGTGCGCGACGGTAAAACCATGGATCTCTCAGTTACCATCGGTAACAAAAATGATTTTGATACAACGACTACACAACAAAGTCAGCAGCAATAATACCGGACGGTAAGTCACACGGAAGGGGCGACCCTTCCGTTTTTGTCTAATTGTGATGTAAACTGCTACAATATATAAAAAGAACTGAACAATGGGGGCTGCTTGATGCGACCGAATATTCTAATTATTGATGATGACGAAAAGATTATTTCTATGCTGCGTAGAGGTTTAGCTTTTGAAGGTTACGATGTGAAAACAGCGGTGAATGGAGCGGATGGATTACGGGCAATCTTGAGCAGTGACCCGGATGTGGTAATTTTGGATGTAATGATGCCTCAGGTGGATGGTTTTGAAGTATGTCGCCGCTTGCGGGAAGGGGGCAGTAATGTTCCTGTTCTCATGCTTACCGCGAAGGATGAAATTGAGCACCGTGTAAAAGGGCTTGATCTGGGTGCGGACGATTATCTGGTTAAACCTTTCGCGCTGGAAGAACTGCTTGCACGTGTACGTGCGCTGCTTCGGCGTAAGAGTGAGCAAAACGAAGGTGGAGAGCAAGCGGTTTCTTATGAAGATATTACGCTGGATGTGGATTCACGTGAGGTTACCCGCGCCGGTAAAAGACTGGAGCTAACAGCGAAGGAATTTGAGCTGCTTCATCTTTTTATGCAAAATCCGAAACGTGTGCTTTCACGGGATCTGATCATGGATAAAATATGGGGTTATGATTATAGCGGTGAATCTAATGTGCTTGAGGTATACATAGCTATGCTACGTCAAAAGACGGAGGAGCATGGCGGTAAACGCCTCATTCAAACGATCCGGGGTGCCGGTTACATTCTAAGAGGTGACAACTAACATGTCTATAAGATTGCGGCTGACTGCTTGGTATTCAGGGATTTTGGCCGTTATGCTGCTGGCCTTATCAGCCGCAATTTACGGTTTTGTTTATTTTAATACTTATGGGGACTTGAAGGATCGTATACAAAAACAGGGTGAGCAGCTTGTAACCAATCTCAATCCTAACTGGGCGTATGACGGTTCATTGCAAAGTGTGAGCATAAACCCCTTCTTCGGCAACAAACTGGAAGAAGCTAATATTTTGGTGCAAACCTATATCTATAATAATGAGAACCTGCAAAAGTCAGAGAACTTACATTATCTAGATATCCAATTCGATGTTCCGAAACTGGAGGATATTGATAAAGCTCACGGGTTCAAACAGACTACGCTTGGCGGATATCATTTGATGGTTTATCAGATACCGATATATGACTTGAATAAGAGTCCTGTGGCCCTTCTGCAGGTGGCAACACCGTCAAATTCGGAAGACAAGCTCTTGGAGCGTTT
Source organism: Paenibacillus sp. FSL P2-0121 (assembly GCF_037975345.1). Taxonomy (NCBI): domain Bacteria; kingdom Bacillati; phylum Bacillota; class Bacilli; order Caryophanales; family Paenibacillaceae; genus Paenibacillus; species Paenibacillus sp. FSL P2-0121. Next base: position 2,061,735 of record NZ_CP150245.1, read on the forward strand.
AAAAAATATACTACTCGTAGGTTCTTTTGCTACCCTGATCGCGGCATTTACCTTCGGTTTGTTCCTTGCGCGCAAATCCATGAGTCCAATCGGCAAAGTAATTGAAGCTGCGAATGGGATTCAGACGGGGAATGATTTAAGCTCGCGGATTGAATACGATGGGCCGCCAGACGAGATAGGAAGACTTATTGAGACCGTTAACAGTATGCTTGGGCGTATGGAAGGGTTCTACACAGAGCTGGAGGATTCGTATGCGGCTCAGCGCCGTTTCGTTTCAGATGCTTCACACGAGCTTCGGACACCGCTCACTACGATCCGCGGAAATATTGATCTGCTGCAAAAGGTTTGGGAGATGGAACCCGGAGAAGGGAAGATGAGTGAAGCTGAGATTCGCCAGCTATCGCTTGAATCGGTGCAGGATATCGCAGACGAGTCTAAGCGTATGAGCCGCTTGGTAGCGGATATGCTCTCGCTCGCGCGTGCGGATACTGGACGTACTTTTGATATAGAGCCCGTGGCACTGGAACCGATGATGAATGAGATTGCGCGCCGCGCCTCTTTCCTGCCCCGTCAAGCCGAGTGGGTTACAGGTGATATGTCAGTCTTAAATGGCAAATATATAGTTGGGAATAAAGATTATCTACAGCAAATGCTCTTTATTTTTATTGATAATGCTTTTAAGTACACGCCTTCAGGCATCGTGAGTTTGGATACCCTCTTCTATCAGAATCAGATTGGCATTCGGATCACAGATACAGGGATTGGTATGGATAAAGATGAGGTTCCATATATCTTTGACCGTTTCTATCGTGCAGATGAATCGCGTGGAATTACGGAAGGGATTGGGCTTGGCTTATCCATTGCTAAGTGGATTATTGACGAGCATGGTGGGTCTGTGGAGGTTGTTACACGCCAAGGTGAGGGTACCACTTTTGTCATCTGGTTACCGCTTCTCTTTGCTCCGCCGCTGGAATAGGGTATAATTTAGAAGTGTCCTATTACAGAGGTCAATGAAAGCAGAAAGCTGGTGAACTCATGGAAGTCATTAAAATCTCTCCCCGGGGATATTGTTACGGAGTTGTCGATGCAATGGTTATGGCACGGCAGGCTGCGCAAAATCTCGATCTTCCCCGGCCGATTTATATACTGGGTATGATTGTTCATAACAGTCATGTCACGAATTCGTTCGAAGATGATGGCATTATTACTTTGGACGGACATAATCGTCTGGATATTCTGGATAAAGTGGATAGTGGGACCGTCATATTCACTGCACACGGGGTTTCTCCTGAGGTGCGCAAGATGGCTAGGGACAAGGGTCTGACTACGGTCGACGCCACCTGTCCTGATGTCACGAAGACCCATGATCTTATTCAGGAAAAAGTAGATGATGGTTATGAGGTCATTTATATCGGCAAAAAAGGCCATCCGGAACCGGAGGGTGCTGTGGGTATTGCCCCTGAGCATGTGCATCTGATTGAAAAAGAAGATGAGATTGCTACGTTATCCATCTCTTCTTCACGTATTGTCATTACGAATCAGACTACTATGAGCCAGTGGGATATTAAACACATCATGAAAAAGCTTCTAGAGACCTTCCCAGGTGCTGAAGTGCATAATGAGATATGTATGGCTACCCAAGTACGTCAAGAGGCTGTGGCGGAACAAGCGGGGCAATGTGATCTGGTGATTGTTGTCGGTGATCCGCGAAGCAACAACTCCAATCGTCTGGCACAGGTGTCGGAAGAAATCGCTGGGGTTCCTGCCCATCGTATTTCTGATGTGTCTGAACTCCAAACAGAATGGCTAGAGGGTGTAAATATCGTCGGGGTCACTTCTGGCGCGTCCACACCTACACCTATCACCAAAGAAGTGATTAACTACTTAGATCAGTATGATTCGGCTAATCCGGAGACGTGGGAGATCAAACGTACAGTGAATATGGCGAAGCTGCTGCCACCGGTTAAGAATAAGAGTGCAAGTACTACTTAATGTAATGGGCTAGGCTCGAACTTATATATTATGAACGCTGCAACAAGAGCGCTTAACTTCGTCAGTCGAGGTTAAGTGCTCTTTTTTATCGAAAGAACGCTTCCGGCATAGGAATCTAGAATATAGATTGACTATAATCGTTTTTTGAGGTAAAATTGCTTTAGTGATTAAAAGCATAAAAGCTTAAAAGCGAACACGCGTCGTAGCGCGATAGTATTTAGCGGAATTATTATAAATTTTAAATGTAGAGAGGGAGTTATAAATATGATCGTCATTACATCAAATCAAACACCGGAAGAGCAGGTTAAAGATATAATTGCCGTAATCGAAAAAGAAGGCTTGCAGGTGCATCTCTCCAGAGGAGCAGATCACACGGTGATAGGTTTAGTGGGAGTCGTCACTCCTAAGCTCGCCGAGCATTTGCGGCAAATGAAGGGTGTAGAGAACGTCGTGAAGATCTCCAAATCCTACAAGCTGGCCAGCCGGGATTTCCATCCTGAGGATACGATTATTGATATCAAGGGTGTGAAGATTGGTGGAGAAAACCTGGTAATAATGGGCGGACCTTGCGCCGTTGAGTCTCCAGAGCAGATTGATGAGATCGCCCGGCTTGTTAAAGCGTCTGGTGCTCAGGTACTTCGTGGAGGCGCGTTTAAGCCCCGTACAGGACCATACAGCTTCCAAGGCGTAGGTGTGGAAGGTTTGACTATGATGGCTGAAGCAGGAAAGCGTCATGGGCTGTTGACCATTACAGAGGTTATGACACCAGAGTATGTTGATATCTGTGCGGAGCATGCGGATATTCTGCAGGTGGGTACACGGAATATGCAGAACTTTGATTTGCTGCGCAAGCTGGGGACCTGTGGCAGACCTGTTCTTCTAAAACGTGGCTTCAGTGCGACCTACGATGAATTGCTCAATGCAGCGGAGTACATTTTGGCAGGCGGTAATAAGGATGTGATGCTCTGTGAGCGCGGGATTCGCACATTTGAGACCTACACTCGTAATACGCTGGATCTATCGGCTATTCCTGTGCTACAAAGCTTAAGCCATCTTCCAGTAATCTCTGATCCAAGTCACGGAACCGGTCGTCGTGAGTTAGTTGAGCCTATGGCCAAAGCTTCTGTTGCTGCTGGCGCAAATGGTCTAATTATTGAAATGCACACAGATCCGGACAATTCCATGACAGGTGATGGTGTTCAATCGTTATTCCCTGATCAGTTTGATAACCTGCTAAAGGATCTGGAAAAGCTGGCTCCAATTGTTGGACGTAAGTTTTCAACTTCGCCAGAAACGGTTTCGGCCCTATAAAATTTAATCTAATAGCTTCCTCGGAAGCCCTCTTAACCCGCGACCTAGTGGGAAAAGAGGGTTTTTTTGGAGTTGGATAAAATAAATGTGACATGGAAATATGCGAAAATAACAGATTTCACGAAAGCGTTAGAATATCTTACATTGCTGAAAGAAATACCTGACATAAGCATTGACGATGTTAGGTATGAGATTTATAATTACGACAGCAAAAAAAATTAAAACAAGAACATTTGCATACTGTGAGCGGCCTAATGTTCGGAACTTGGGGGAGGAAAAATTCATGTCGGTTGAAAAAGTGTTGCAAACAATTAAAGAGAACAATATCGAGTGGGTAGATTTTCGATTCGTAGATTTAGGTGGTCGTGCCCACCACATCTCTCTGCCAGCTTCTGAAGTGGAAGATGAAACTTTTGTAAATGGGGTAGCATTCGACGGTTCTTCCATCAAAGGTTTCCGTGGTATTGAAGAATCAGACATGGTTATGATGCCTGATCCGAATAGTGTATTCATAGATCCGTTTACAGCTCATCCAACGCTGAACGTGATGTGCGACATTTTCACTCCTGATGGCGAACGTTATGAGCGCGATCCTCGCGGTATTGCTGTGAAAGCAGAAGAATTCCTGCAAAAAAGCGGAGTAGGTACATCTGCATTCTTCGCGCCGGAATCAGAATTCTTTATCTTTGACGATGTTCGTTACGAAAGTGGCATGAACAGATCCTCATTCTTCGTAGATTCTGAAGAAGCGGCTTGGAATACGGGTCGTAAAGAAGAGGGCGGCAACTTGGCATTTAAAGTTGGCGTTAAAGGTGGATATGTTCCTGTAGCACCAGTTGACTCCCAACAGGATATCCGCAGTGAAATGTGCCGTCTGCTCGCTGAAGTTGGACTACGCATTGAACGTCATCACCATGAAGTAGCCACTGCAGGTCAAGCGGAAATTAACTTCCGTTTTGATACCTTGAAGAAAACTGCTGATAATCTCATGACTTATAAATATATTGTACAAAACACTGCACGTCAGTATGGCAAGGTAGCAACCTTCATGCCAAAACCGCTGTTCGGTGATAACGGTAGCGGAATGCACGTGCATCAATCCATCTTTGACGGAGACACTCCTTTGTTCTACGAAAAAGGCGCTTATGCTAACCTGAGCGAAATGGCTCTTCATTATATCGGTGGTATTTTGTACCATGCACCAGCATTGATCGCTTTGACTAACCCAAGCACCAACTCCTTTAAACGTCTGGTTCCTGGCTACGAAGCACCGGTTAACTTGGTTTACTCCAAAGGAAATCGTTCTGCAGCAGTTCGTATCCCGGTAGCAGCTGTGACACCAAAAGGCTGTCGTATCGAATTCCGCACACCGGATTCCACAGCTAACCCTTACTTGGCATTCTCCGCAATGCTGATGGCAGGCCTGGACGGAATCAAGAACAAGATTAACCCGCAAGAACTGGGTTATGGTCCTCTGGATAAGAACATCTATGAATTGTCTGATGCAGATAAAGAAAAAATCCGCAGCGTTCCAGGCAGCCTGAGCGAAGCGCTTGATTCTTTGGAAGCTGATTACGAGTTCCTAACAGAAGGCGACGTATTTACTAAGGACTTCATCGATAACTATATTGCTCTGAAACGTTCTGAAGCACAAGAGGTTGCCATTCGTGTTCATCCACATGAATACGCCTTGTACTTCGATCTATAAGATTCCTGCTATTATAATCTTTATAATAAAAGAAGCTGTCTCAAAAGTAGTGAATTCTACTTGGGGCAGCTTCTTTTTTATGAATCAGGAAAAGTAATGGATTTTACTGTGCCCTATGACTATATGCTAAGAAAGACTACACTAGCCCCCGTTCAGGAGCGCCGCAGGACTCTCTAATGATAAGCTCTGGCTCCACGCTGAAAGAACTCGTGCCGGATTGGTTGTTTATTAGATCATATAGCATTAGCGCTGCTAGGCGGCCGATCTTATCTTTATTTTGGCGGATGGTAGTCAATAGGGGTGTTGTATAATTGCAGGCCTCGATATCATCACAGCCAATAATTGCGACAGTTTCAGGAACGGCGATAGAAGCCTCTTTAAGAGCACGCATCGCCCCTATAGCAAGCTGATCGGACGCCGCGAAGATCGCTCTAGGTAAATTTCCATTCTCAATCATTCTACGCATCGTCTCATACCCGCTGGCCTCAAAGAAGTTACTTCCGTTTAAGAACCAATTCTCGTTAATAGGCAGTCCTAAATCTTCAAGAGCTTTGCGATAACCACTTTCGCGCATATTGGAGATGTCTGAATCTGAGGAACTGCCGATGTAGCCAAGCTCTCGATAGCCCAGTAAGTAAAAGTGTTCCACCACTTTGGAGGACATTTTGAAATTATCCGACATGATAAAACCAGAGTTGTCACCGGTCAGCTTTAAATCTACGCCGATACACGGAATTGCACTGTTGTCTAATTCGCTGATGGAGGTTTCTAGCTCCTGTCCGGATAGAAGCACACACCCATCTACATTAAAATGCTGGCAACGGGCAAGATAATCGTTAGTATCGCCACTTTGGAATTTTTCATTGGAAAAAAAGATAAGGTCGTAACCTAGTAGTCCCATTTGTTTTTTGAATGAATTTAGCACCTCGATGAAAAAAGGGTGGGTAAAGTCGACATTCAGCATTCCGGCAAAAATCACTCCGATTAGATTGGATGATTTCGTAGCCAATGTTTTAGCTGAATTGGAGGGGGTATATCCAGTTTCTTTTATAATTTGTTGAACCCTTGTCTTGGTATCTTCCGAAATATCACTGTAGTTATTAATGATTTTGGATACTGTCGAAACAGAAACTCCAGCAATTTTCGCTATATCTTTGATGCTGTAGGCCAAATTAAGTCCCCCTTATAGTGAAAAATGTTCCGTAATATATGTTTAAAATCTACTCAAGGCTATTTTTTTATGACTTGAATTTATGATTTACGAAATAGTTTCGTTACTTATTTTATAGTTCAATAAGATTATAGTCAATGGAATGTTTACTCTTAAACTAGGATTATGCTTGGTTTTAAAGGTTTTTTTGAATATTCGGTTCAAAAAACGTTCAAAAACGAACAAAGAAAAAAGACTTTACAAAGACAAATAACGATGCAATAATAAAAACACCGAAACCGCTTTCTGTGATATCGTCCTTACTGTTTCGTGATTTTCAGAAATTAACATGTGGTTTCGTTAAAAGGGTCATAACAAATTATCTGGGGGGTAACAAAATGGTAAAGAAGCTTTCTGCGGTATTGTTGAGCTCAGCGCTAGTGCTCTCATTAGCAGCATGTGGAAACAGCAATAACAACGCGAATGGTGAGGCTACTCCGGGCAGCGGAACAAACAAGCCTGCATCTGGTGATAAGAAAGTGATTAAGATCTTACACTGGAAACAAGAGAATATTAACAAGGTCATTACAGAAATTAATAAAAAGTTTGAAGAAAAATATCCGGAATACAAAGTGGAGTACACAACCACGGGTCCGGATGATGAATTCAAACAAGCACAAAGAGCAAGAATTACAGCTGGTGACGTAGATGTTCTTGCCGATCTATCCGGTATGAGATTGTCCCCGAAAGATTGGACACCAGGTGCGAAAGTGCCAGACTGGCAACAATGGATTGATTCCGGACTGATTGCTGATCTGAGCAACGAAGCTTTCGTTAAAAACTACAATGCGAATGATATTGCTAAAGCCGGCACTTATAAAGATAAAGTGTATGCAATCCCAACCGGTAAAGTAGCAATGTCAGGATTCTTCTATAATAAAGAAATTTTTGAACAAAACGGCCTGACTGTACCTACAACTTGGACAGAGTTCATTAGTGTTCTAGATACATTGAAAGCTAAGAGTATTGTTCCAATCGTAGTGGCTGGTAAAGACGTATGGCCATTGAAACTGCCAGTGTTCGGTTTGCAAGCTAAGATTCTGGGTGGCGGCAACCAACAACAATGGATTGAGGGCGTTTGGAAGGGAACTTCGGCATTTAACGATGCTGAGGCTGTAGAAGTATTGGAGAAAATGAAGACGCTTCAAGATAACTACATCATCGACGGTTTCTTGGGTATCGACTATGCAACAGCACCTTCGTTTTTCGCAACAGGAAAAGCAGCTATGATTGCTGACGGAACTTGGGATGCTCCTACGATCGCGGCAGCAAATCCAGATGTGAAATTTGGTTACTTCCCAATCCCAGCTACAGAAGATGCTGCTAAGAATAATTCTCTTGTCGGTAAATACGATGTAACTTGGTATGCAGCAGAAAAAGGCCCGAACAAAGAAGGTGCTTTGAAATGGCTGGAATTCTTCTCTGAACCAGAAAACTACACAGAATATGTTAAAGCAGCAGGATTCTTGCCTACACAAGACAATATTGCCACTGAAAGTGATTTTATTGACAAAGAACTTGCTCCATACATGACTGGAGATTTCGAACTTGCTTATGAAATTATGATGATTAACCGTGACAACGTTGGTGAGCACATTGCAGCTGAAGGCGTTCACACTGAGTATTTGGCACCAGGCGGCGAGTTTAAAACCGCTAAAGAGCTTGCAGACGTACAACAAAAAGAATGGGAAGCAGCAGCACCTAAATAAGTAGCTATCCCAATAAATAAAAAAGAATCTACAACATACTGTACACCAAACATGTTTTACAGCTTCGGGGTCTGTTTTGTGCAGACCCCGATCATTTTATTGAATTAGGATTGGGTAGGTGAGAGAAATGTATCCGTTCGGGAAAGGTTTTAAACGATATATACCGCTTCTGCTGCTAATGATTCCATTATCATTGTATGTAATTTTCTATTTTGGCCCATCTATGATGACGGTCATCTATTCATTTACAGATATCACTAACGTTCCTGGAAGCAAGATGAGTTTCGTAGGCCTTGACAATTATTATGATGTATTTTACTCAGGAAATTCAGGCGAGCGTTGGGATTCCATTATACGTACTATTTATTTCATGGTCATTGTAACCATTGTACAGAACGGTGTCGGTCTGCTTATGGCCGTAGTTATCAATCAGAAGCTGAAAGGCGATTATTTCTATCGCGCGGTATTCTTTTTACCGGTTGTGCTTGGTGTGGCGGTAGTTGCACTGGTATGGGGCATGATGTTCGATCCGCTGAGTGGTCCGGTTAACCAACTGTATGATTCTTTGTTCGGTTATAAAGATATGTTCTTTGGAAGCTTCACTCATGCGTTCGGTTATATTATATTTACGCAAATTTGGATGTATATGGGATATTCGATGTTGATTTTCCTTGCGGGACTACAATCCGTACCGAAAGATTTGTATGAGGCTGGATATATAGACGGAACTACGAAGTGGCAATCTTTTAAAAATATCACATTCCCACTTATCGCTCCATCCTTTACGATTAACATTATTTTGTCTATTATCGGTGCGATGTCCACCTTTGATATTATTCTCGCAACTACGGACGGTCGCTTTAACACAAGAACGATGGCATATGACGTTTATAAAGAGACGTTCCGTGGTTCTCTACAGATGGGACTTCCTTCCGCGCTTTCCGTGGTTCAGTTCCTTATGATTCTGGTGTTTGTAGTATTTGCAGTGAAACAAATGCGTAAGAGAGAGGTGGAATATTAATGAAGGATTCCAAAACCGCCAAAACTCTCTCTTATATTCTGATTGCAGTGTTGCTTGTTTTGTATATCATGCCGTTGTTATTTGTAATCAATATTTCATTCAAGTCCTTTACAGAATATCTGTTAGATCCTATCGGTCTCGTAAAAAGTATTCAATGGGATAATTATAAAGAAGCTTGGCTACAGGGTAATTTCTCTAATTATTTCTTAAACAGTCTGCTGTATACAGCCGTAGCAACAGTGCTGACCCTAATTGTTTCGTTATTCGGGGCCTTCCCGGTGGCGAGAAATTATGTGAAGTGGAGCGGGTTTATTTATTTGTTCTTCTTGATGTCTCAGTTCCTGCCGAATCCAATGGTCGCACAGTTCAAGCTGATGCTTACCATGAAACAGGAGCTAGGATTTGTAGGTTATGACACGAAGCTGGGTTACATTCTCCTTAAAACAGGCGGAACGGGTATCGTGTTCATGATGTTTGTAGGTTACATCAAAGGAATTAGCCGGGAGATGGATGAAGCAGCAGGTATGGATGGCGCTGGATATATGCGTTATTTGTTCCAGATCATCATGCCACTTATGAAACCAGTAATTGCTACAGGTGTTATTCTAACAGCAATTAGTATCTGGAATGACTTCGTGGGGCCGGTCATGTATTTACCGAGTCCAGAAAACTATCCAATCACCTTCGGGCTTAAAGAATTCCGCGGTCAATACGGAAACAACTGGCCTATGTTGGCGTGCGGGATCATGATCGTATCTGCACCGCTTATCATCCTATACACCTTCATTCAAAAGTATATCGTTGACGGTGCATTGGCAGGTGCGGTTAAAGCTTAAGTAGTTGTGTAAATGAGAGGATGGAGAGAATGGATCGTAATAAAATTCATGGCTTCGAATTCACCGGAAATGATGGGGAATTCAGGCTTCAGCAACCGGATCGCAGCAGTTTTCTATATTTCCCTCTAGTGAATGAAGGGGGAATGATGTCGACAGTAACTCCAAAACTTCATGGTCAGGTTACCACAGGTCATAATTCATTTTTAACACCGCCATTATCTGTTGAAGATTTGCATAATTCGCGGGCTTCCCGCAACTTCTGGGTATACGTAGACGGCAAGGGAGCTTGGTCGGCAGTGGGGAACTCCGCTAAGCAAAATGCCGATTTTTATACATCGTCTACTGATGAAGCAGTACTAGAGGCTGGTTTCTTGTGGCAACGCGTAACGCGTTGTAACGCAGAGATGGGTGTTAAAGCAGAAATCACCAGCTTTGTGCCAAGTGGTAATGATAAAGTCGAATTAATGAAGGTTACGTTGACCAATACAGCAGCAGAGGCTATTACGCTGACACCGACAGCGGTAGTTCCGATTTACGCGCGTTCGGCGGATGATCTGCGCGATCATAGACATGTAACCTCTTTGCTTAACCGGATTTATACTTCACCCTATGGTGTTGAGGTTCAGCCTGCGCTCTCCTTTGATGAGCGGGGACACCGCATCAATCACACTTCTTATGGAGTATTTGGTGCAGAGGGTGACGGCAGTCAACCTGCGGGGTTCTTTCCGGTGCAGGAGGAGTTCATTGGAGAAGGTGGAAGCCTGGATTGGCCGGAAGCTGTTATCCTGAACAACACGCCGGAGATTGGCAAGGGCGGAGGCGTACAAAGAGAGGGATATGAGGCTATCGGGGGTCTTCGTTACGAGGCGCTTACTCTGTCTCCTGGTGACAGCCATTCTTATATAGTAGTTATGGCGATCCATAATGAGAGAATTGACGTGGATGCTTTGATGAACAAATATGGTACATCTGAAGCTTTTGATCATTTGCTTGAGGAGACTAAAGCCTTCTGGGCAGATAAAGTGAATATGGTAGAATTTCATACCGGTGATTCAGATGCTGACCAATGGATGAAATGGGTTACGATTCAACCCGTGCTGAGAAGACTTTATGGTAACTCCTTCTTGCCTTATCATGATTATGGAAGAGGCGGACGTGGCTGGCGGGATCTTTGGCAGGATTGTCTAGCACTCCTTATTATGGAACCGGCTGAAGTACGCAGCTTACTGCTGAACAACTACGCTGGGGTAAGAATAGATGGAAGTAATGCCACTATTATCGGTCAGCAGCCTGGTGAATTTATTGCCGACCGTAACAACATCCCGCGGGTGTGGATGGATCATGGAGCTTGGCCGTTCTTAACTACTATGTTATATCTGGATCAGAGTGGTGATCTTGATTTCTTATTGCAGGAACAGACGTATTTCCGCGATACCTTTATGAGTCGCTGTAAGGAACGTGATACTTCATGGGATACCTCGCTAGGAAGTGATCTCAGAACAACTTCTGGTGAGGTTTATAAAGGTACGATTCTGGAGCATATCCTGCTGCAAAATCTGGTTCCGTTCTTTAATGTTGGAGAGCACAATAATATCCTGCTGGAGGGCGCAGACTGGAATGATGGTCTTGATATGGGCGCAGACCGGGGTGAGAGTGTAGCTTTCACAGCATTCTACGCAAGTAACTTATTGGATATTTCTCGTGTGCTGCGTACGCTAAAGACTTCTAAAGGGCAAGAGACAGTTGAATTGGCAGAAGAAATGAAACTATTGCTAGATTCGCTTGGTGAGCAAGTGGATTATGAATCTGTATCAGGCAAGCATGAAAGACTTAATCAATATTATGCTGCCGCTCCGAACAAAGTTAGCGGTATTCGTGCAGCACTCGACATAGAGACAGTAGCGGACGATCTGGAACAAAAAGCAGAGTGGATCTTTAATCACTTGCGCCGCAATGAGTGGGTGGAAAGTGAACAAGGTGGAGGCTGGTTTAACGGTTATTATAATAATGATGGAGAACAAGTGGAAGGGGAATTCTCAGAAGGCGTTCGAATGACGCTTACAGGTCAAGTATTCCCGCTGATGGGTCATGCAGCTGCGCCAGAGCAAATTCCGCATATCATTGCCGCCGTGGATCGTAATCTACTGGATGACAAAATTGGGTACAGACTTAATTCCCGTTTCGGAGGCATCCAGCAGAATCTGGGTCGCGCCTTTGGCTTTGCCTTTGGACATAAAGAGAACGGTGCTATGTTCAGTCACATGACCATCATGTATGGCAATGCGTTGTATAAACGCGGATATGTGAAAGAAGGACATAAAGTATTAGAATCTCTGTATAGCTTAAGTACTGACTTTGCAAAAGCCCGCATATACCCAGGAATTCCTGAGTATATTAACGAGCAAGGCAGAGGGATGTATACGTATTTAACAGGATCAGCAAGCTGGCTGCTGTTAACTATGGTTACTGAAGTATTTGGTGTAAAAGGTAAGCTAGGCGATCTTTTGTTGGAACCGAAGCTTGTTAAAGAGCAGTTTGATTCTGAGGGAAAAGCCTCTATTAAGACAATCTTCGCGGATCGCGAGTTTGAAGTGGTCTATAAAGCCACAGGAAGCTTAAACTACGGGGAGTACCAAATACACGCTGTTACCCTGAATGGCAGCGAGGTGACGCTGCAGCGCGGCTCAGGAAGTGCGATTATTCCGCGTGAAGAGTTGCTCTCTCTGCAGACAGAGAAATGCCACTTGATTGAAGTGACATTGGCGTAGCTTTATACGATATTTTAAGACGTCTGCACCGTTATTCATAGCGGCTGCAGACGTTTTTTTCAATAATGAATATTTATTCATTGTAACAATGAACGAAAGGGCGCGTTAGGTATGGGTTACAGACTGTCAAATGGCATATTAACTGTCGATATCGCTGATATCGGAGAGTATAAGGGCACACGTTTTGACTGGACAGGATTTATTACACAGGTGACATTAGAAGAGGGGAAACATACGTTTTGTGTGCCGGAAAGCTTGAAGCCAGGCGAAGGAACTGGGGGCAAGGGGCTTTGTAATGAGTTTGGCATTTCCCGGGCAATTGGATATGATGAAGCACCAATCGGAGGCTGGTTTCCAAAAATCGGAGTCGGATTGTTACAAAAAGGAAATTCCCCATTATACAGTTTCAATGAGGAGTTCCCCTTAACCTCTTTTAGTAAGGATATCGAAGCAGGGAATGATGCGGTCACCTATACGATCCACCCGATGGAAAGCAACGGATATGCTGTGCAGCTAACCAAAACGATTTCTTTACAGGGGGATCAATTAATAATTGCATATGAACTGCATAACAAAGGGCAAAAGCCTTTCCATACGGAGGAATATATTCACAACTTCATCGGAATCGACGGGTTGAATATTGGGCAGGATTTCGAACTGCGTCTTCCGAGGGAACTCAAGGTAGTAGAACCAGAATCCTCCTATACGAAAGAATTGCTAGAGGTATCCGGGAATACCCTTACTTGGTCAAAGGAACCGGATAAACCCTTTTATTGCAAGTTGAGCGGTTGGGAAGGTCAGGAAAATGAGTTCACCTGGGAGTTGGTTCATAAGCCTAGTGGAGCAGGCGTGCGAGAGAGTGGGGACTTTCCAATAGAACGTATGGCCCTGTGGGGAGAAGGTCATGTAGTCTCTCCTGAAGTATTTGTGAACATTAGTCTTTTACCGCGTCAAAGCAAGAGCTGGCGCCGATCTTACCGGTTTTTCACTGCGGAATGAGTACCGTCTTAACCTTTTATGTGAATAATTATACTTGCTGGTGCGGGAGAATATTGCTATCATAACCATATCCATATTGATAGGAGAGAAAGGGTGGGGAGCAGTTTTGAATAAGAGAGCATACAATTTTAATGCCGGACCGGCAGCATTGCCGCTTACGGTACTGGAACGCGCACAAGCGGAGTTTGTTGATTTCCGGGAAAGTGGAATGTCTATCATGGAGATGTCGCACCGTGGTGCCATTTACGAATCCGTGCATAATGAAGCGCAGGAACGTCTGCTTTCGCTCCTCGGCAATCCGAAGGGCTATAAGGTATTGTTCGTACAAGGCGGAGCAAGCACACAGTTTGCAATGATCCCTATGAACTTGATTTCCGAAGGCCAAGTAGGTAGCTATGTAATGACAGGTAGCTGGGCAGATAAAGCTTATAAAGAAGCCAAATTGGTAGGAGGCGCTCATGTTGCTGCTTCTTCCGAAGATAAGAAATTCTTGGCTATACCTGAATTAAGTTCGATCAAAGCTGCGGAGAATGCTGCTTACCTTCATGTTACTTCCAACGAGACCATTGAAGGAACGCAATATGCAGAATTTCCGGATGCAGGCTCGATTCCGTTAATCGCGGATATGTCCAGTGATATACTTTGCCGTCCAATCGATGTGAACCAATTCGGAATGATCTATGCCGGAGCACAAAAGAACCTTGGACCTTCAGGCGTGACTGTAGTTATCGCGAAAGAAGAATTGCTTGCAGAATCACCTTCTAACATTCCTACTATCATGCGTTACAGCACTCATTATAAGAATAACTCTCTTTACAATACACCTCCATCTTTCTCTGTATATATGGTGAACGAAGTATTAAAATGGATTGAGGAGCAAGGCGGCTTAGCTGGCATCCATTCCAAGAACCTTGAAAAATCGGGTCTGTTATATGATCACATCGATGGAAGTGACGGTTTCTACCGTGGTGTTGCAGAACAAGGCAGCCGCTCTATTATGAACGTTACTTTCCGGATGCAATCAGAAGAACTCGAAAAGCAGTTTGTCAAAGCTGCTGAACTGGAAGGTTTTGTCGGCTTAAAGGGTCACCGCAGTGTTGGGGGCTTGCGTGCTTCCATCTACAATGCAGTTCCTTACGAAAGTGTAAAAGCACTATCCGATTTCATGAACCATTTCCGGCAAACTCAAGGTTAATGAATTCTATCTATAACCTTCCGCCTTCTTGGTGGAAGGTTTTCAGTTTGTTTGGAGAAGCTATGGTTAGGCACTAGAGTAAAACATCTGGCTATTAAGCCTTTAGAGAGGAAGGAACCATATAATGGCACTCCATATCGTATTAGTCGAGCCGGAAATTCCGGCCAATACTGGCAACATTGCGCGTACTTGCGCCGCTACCGGCACTCATCTTCACTTGGTTCGTCCACTCGGATTCCGTACAGACGATGCTACATTAAAAAGAGCAGGATTAGACTATTGGCATGCTGTTACTATTGAATATCACGACTCCTTTGCTGAGGTTTTGGAGAAATATAGCGAGGGGCGTTTCTTTTACGCAACGACGAAAGCAGAGAAAAGATACAGCGACTTTAAGTTCCAAGATGGCGATTTTTTTGTTTTTGGCAAGGAAACGAAGGGGCTTTCTGCAGAGATTCTAGAAGCAGGTAAAGAAACAAAAATGCGCATGCCAATGAGTGATGCTGTGAGATCTCTGAATTTATCCAATTCGGCAGCTATTATTGTGTACGAGGCGCTTCGACAATTGGATTTCCCTAATCTTATTTAAAAAAAGACAAATTTTTTATTTTTTTCAGCAGGATTCGACAATTAGGTAACGAAATATATTGAAAGAGCCGAAATAAGTAGTAGCTACTAAATAATTTTTCTTGAACAGGAGAGGTGTACGTTAGTTATGAAACCTGCTGGTGTAGTTCGCAAAGTGGATCAGTTGGGTAGAATTGTTCTGCCTAAGTCCCTGCGTAAAAGGTATCAGATGAATGAAGGCGACCCGGTTGAAATTTTGGTACAGGGTGACCATATCATCTTGGAGCGTTACCGTCCAAAATGTGTTTTCTGTGGATCGATGGATGGTGTAAGCGAATATAAAGATCGTTATATTTGTTCTGCATGCCTTTCGGAAATGACTCAATTGCCAAGACATGCCTAAGAAGTACATATTTTGAATTTTGACAGCCAAGAGCTTATAAAAAAACTGTCCTCTTCGTAGAACTCTTCTACTTGGGGGGCAGTTTTTTTATGTATACGAAAAATGCCCCCGCACCAAGTGGCTGCAGGGACATATCGGCTTTATAGGCCTTTTGTTTTGTCGTCGTTGTAAGATGAGGTAAGGATGCCGACCGTAAATAACACAAATACGAACATTACGATCCAAAAGGTTAATGAGAACGACATACTGGCACCTCCAATAGCGAATGTATTCGTTATCAAGATTATAACCTGCAATTTAATAAAAATAAACGCAAATGTGATATGTTACATAGACAATTTACTATATTATTTAAAAAACAGAAAATTCGTTGGCACAGCTCTTAGATTTCCATCGGATGGTTTATTGATAACTCTTCCGTTAAAGATCAATGAGGAAGAGCCACCACCATCTAAATTATAAGCATCTACGAGACCCATATTCGATAATTTGTTCTGAATCTCCTCCAGCTGTGCACCAGAGCTGCCATACTCATTATATCCATCCGCTACAAAAAGCAGGATCTGATCATCTTTATATTTGCCGATCACGGTACGTGGTGCCCGATTAGGGGATGTTTTCCACTTTTCGGGTATGGGTGTTTTGATGTTGTTTTTAAGGAGGACAGGCACAAAGGTGGCGCCGAATACCGGATCTAGCTGATCTAATTGTGCGCGACTGTAGAATTTCCCGCCGATTAATTGCCCGGATTTGTTCAGCCCAACAAAACTTAGGTCCTTGTACGTGGGCTCAAAACCGTATAAATACTTTCCATCCACTACAGTTGTGCTTAAGGGATAACGTTTTCCGGATTGATCTGCAAAGCCGCCCGCATTAATACCAGCAATGGCACCATTACGCTGTACGGCATGCATAGTAGTTTCCGCACCGGAGGCTGTCTCCGCCAAGCTCATCTTCATAGCGGTCGGGTCCTTCAATTTGATTTTCAACGCATAAGCTTTGTAGTTTCCTGGATTCAATCGATATAACTCAACTCTTATACGGTCGCTGGTAACGATCTCTGAAGGTATACCAAGCTTGGCTGAAATCCTGCGGTTATAGATCAGTTCAGGCCGGTTCGCCTGAGTCTTTGCTGTTTCGACCAGCTTATTCATCGTAGTGGTAGTCTCTTTATATAGCTTGGCACTAACGCTGACAGCATCAATGGTGTAAGCTGCGGAGGCCTCTGCCAGCGTCAGCTCTTTTTTTAAGGAAGCTGTTTCATTCACTGGTCCAGCGCTTGGTGTGAATTGTCCTACATCAAGATCTAGCTGTAGCGGTGGTCGATACCACGACATACATATAAACAAGCCTATGAACGGTGCAGTTAGAAGCATGAAGAAGCGGTTTACTCTTTTGACTGGCGTCATCATTTGATCAGATCCATTTCTTTCTTCAAAGCTTCTAACTGTTTGCTTACCTCACTCAATTGCGTATATAGCTTGTTGCTGTTATCTGTCTTGGCACTAGCATTATCTTTAGTGAAGGTTAATAGTTCGTTAAAGCTTTGCACTGTATTCTGCAATTCCTTCACTTCTTCAGAGAGAACGGCAATTTTTGCTTCATAGTCGGTCTTCAAAACGGTAAGCTGCTGCTGGCTCTGAGTACTAAGTTCGGTTAGCACCTGTTGCTTCAGATGGTTCGTGTAGCTGTATACAGCATATACGCCGAGTCCGATCATCATAATCCAGAACAGTAAAAACCATTTTACGGAAGGGCCGTTTCTCGCAGTAGTAGAGCGCGAGCGTACCGGGGACGTTTCCGCTAGCGGTTGCATTTTATCACCTCGGGTTGGTCTTTTTTTCAAGTCCCCATTCTATCAGACTTTGACAAGATTCGCAAAAATGTAAGAGAGTATGAAAACTAGAAAAAGTAATTGCATCCTATTAAACTACTGCGATACAATTTCTATAGATTGGAATTCTGATAGACGTACACAAGGTAACCAGCTAGAGATTATACAGACAAGTCATCATACAGCCTTGCTTGCGTTTTAACCGGAAACGCTGCGGCGCTTTCCTTTCTAGATGATTATATATAGAGCAGGGGGTCAGGGCATTAATGATGAAGGTTTGGCAGGTGGTCATTGTGGGGTGTCATCCTACAAGTATGCTGGGGACAAAATTGATTTTGGAAGAGGAAGAGGGGCTTAAGGTTCTGGGAATGTATTCCACTTGGGACGAAGGCGCTACCATCGTAAGGGAAAAAAATCCCGAGCTAGTGCTAGTAGATTATCATATGCCTGAGGGGAATATTGAGAGTGTGCTGTTAAATATGAAAAAAAGCTCACCAAACTCACATTTTGTCGTGATGACAGACGAAGACGGGCGAGAACTGCTTCAGCCCCTCGTAGAACTAGGAGCCAGCGGGATATTCTCGAAGGGAGCTTCTCCCCGTCAGCTTTTACAGCTGATCCTGGGTTTACGGGAGGGTTTTCTTTCAATGCCGTTGGAATGGATTGAAAAAGGAGCTTGGCCGATTTCGACATTTAAAGGATTAGATGATGTTCTGCAACTGACGGAGACAGAGATGTTTATCATGGAGCGAATCGTTCAAGGGATTACCTACGATAAAATTGCGCTTGAAATTGCGGTAAGCCGTCGGTCCATTGATAATTATTTGCGCAAAATCTATGTAAAGCTAGATGTTTCGACCCGGGCACAAGCGATTGAGAAATTCGCGCTCTTCTCAAGACAAAACAGGCAAATCTACGCCTAACCCACGCTTTACGACATAATGACGTATGGGGTGGAATATTCTTGGAGTAGAAGTAAGGATATCATGTTGAATGGGTAACCATCCCATCCTTGGATGAGGATGACGAAGCCGTTTCTACTTGGTAACAGGGAAGGGGGATTTCGCATGATTTACGAATTTTCTGCTCGCGCACACACATTGTTGTCGTCATCGCTTCTTAGTATCCGCACCCAAACACGGAGAAGCTCCATGATATCGCTAGCTGAAGAATTACCAGCGGAA
Source organism: Paenibacillus sp. FSL P2-0121 (assembly GCF_037975345.1). Taxonomy (NCBI): domain Bacteria; kingdom Bacillati; phylum Bacillota; class Bacilli; order Caryophanales; family Paenibacillaceae; genus Paenibacillus; species Paenibacillus sp. FSL P2-0121. The sequence goes on from NZ_CP150245.1 coordinate 2,080,472, forward strand.
GAACTATTCCCATTGTCACTGCTTGCTGAAGCAGCATCTACGGTGATTTCAGCAGATGCGGGAGCACTGCAATATGGTGATCCTGCAGGGTACGGACCGCTTCGGGAGTGGCTTGCAGGGGATTGGCTTAAAGAAAAAGGGGTAAATGTTGTTGAAGGTGGAGTTCTGCTAACAACGGGTAGCCAGCAAGCCATTGATTTGTTGTCGCGGGTGTATATTGATCCAGGAGATCGTGTATTAGTAGAAAATCCGACCTCTCCAGGATTTTTGCAGACTCTTCGGATGCAGGGGGCCGTTATTATTCCTGTACAGGGTGATTTGGACGGGCTTGATCCGGAGCATTTGCGGAGCCAGATCGAGCTGCATAAGCCGAAAATGCTGTTCGCAACCCCTAGCTTTACCAATCCAAGCGGCATTTTATGGAGTTTGGAGAGACGCCGCGCAGTATTGGATTTATGTATCGCATATAACATCTTGATTGTGGAAGATGATTCTTATGGGGATTTGCACTTCCAGAAGCAGGGTGAACACAAGGCTAAAAGATATCCGTCTTTGTATGCACTGGAAAATATCAGCGATGGCGGACACGTGCTTTATATCGGTTCGTTCAGCAAGACCGTTGCGCCCGCGCTGCGGACGGGCTGGGCGGCAGGCAGCCGAGTCTTGATCAGAATGATGTCTGCGGCTAAGCAGATGGCCGATTGGCAGTCGAGCGCATTAAATCAGCGGCTGCTGCATCATTTATTGGATGTGTCTGCGTTTGATCTGCGTGAGCATATCGCGCAGCTGAATCGAGAGTATAACACCCGTCTGAAGCTTATGGTGGAACTGCTCAAGCGGCCTGCTTGGAAGGGCAGCTCCTATGACCTTCCATCAGGAGGCATGTTCCTGTGGGTCGCACCACCAGAGGGAATGGATGTTATGGCGTTGCTCAAATGTGCGCTGGGTAAGGGAGTGGCTTTTTTGCCAGGTCCGTTATGTAGTGTAGATGGAGTCAGCAATCACCTTCGCCTTAACTTTAGCCATCCCGGGCGGGATGAGCTGCTGCTTGGCATGAATCTGATGAGCGAAGCGGTTAAGGAGTTCACAGCACGGAGTTAGGTAGTGGAATGAAAGTTGTGAATGAAATGATTGAAATGATGAAAACACAACACAAGACACTTTTAGAGCTAAAACAAGGACAGAATTACAAGTCGGGCAAGACGAAGTTCGTGATGTGAGATTAATTAGGGAAATCCTCCCTAAAACTGGTCGATTTGAACTCTAAAATGGACTGTTTAGGGAATTTCTCCCTAAAAAATCAAGGGATTCCCCGTTTTAGGGGTAAATCTGGCGAAAATCAGGGAGGAATTCCCTAAAATGCAGTTTTTAGCGTGTGAATCGAAGAATATTGGGGAGGATTTCCCTAATAACTGAGTGTGCCCTTTTCGGAATGGTGTTTTTAAAGTTTATTTTGCTTTGAATGATTCAGCAAGAGTAGCTTGTTAAAGCAAGAGTAGAGAAAATAGTAATTAGTAAATAGCGCTCGTGTTCGAAGATTGTAAATAAGTTAGTTAAGTACAGTCAAGTAGAGCTGGATGAGGTACGCATGAGACATGAACGTGGTAAGAGTGAGATATGAACGTGGTACGAAAGAGTTACTAATGTGATGAGAATGATTTACGAATGTGGGAAGAGCGAGTTAAACACGCGGTAAGAATGCAATTCGAATGTGGTATGTATGAGATACTCATGAGATATGAGTGAAATAAGACATGACACGTATGAGATACTAGTGTATTAAAAATGTAATCTAAATGTGATATGAGTGTAGTAAGAGCGTGGTACGCACCAGATAATAATATGTTAAGTGTAAGTTAAGAACATGGAATGCACAGAGATAGGATTTAAATAAGATAAGACATACGAAAAAGCATCCCGTAGTTGGGATGCTTTTTGGCGTTATTTACACATGTTATGTGTGCATCAGAATAATAAGTTTAAAGTCTGAGTAAATGATTAGAACCGAGCTAAAAGAATAAGACCCGACTAAAAAGAAATAGTCGATAGAAGTACTGTCCAGGCTAGGTTAGCTAATTAATGGGATGATTGCTGTTATTGGGTACGCCGCTTGTTATCGCGGCATATTCCACCAGCGCCGCATGACCGGCTGGGGTTAGGGTGTAACGCCCACGGCTTACCCGGTGAAACCAGCCGTAGTAGTTATTCTGAAGCATAGCGGCGGCGGTGGGTACGCCGCTACGCTTCCGCAGCTCGGCCGGAGTGATACCGGCCGAGCGGGGAGCGCTTCCTGCGGCCAATACGGCCGCTGGAAGCGTGCTTGAGGCAGCGCTAGGGGCACCGCTTCGCGTGCCTGCCGCCGCTGCCTCCCGTGCTGCCGCGTCCCCGGCAGCACGGCTCTCCGGCGCTGAGCTCAGCGCCGGAACCTGTTCAGCGGTGCCCGCCGCTGAACGTTTGGCTGCTGCAGGCGAAGCCTTCGCAGCTGCCTTCTCTGCAGCGGCGGCGGCGTCCGCCTCCGCTGCTTGCAGAGAAAGCGCGACACGCAGCGCTTTCTCGCGATAGGCTGTCACGAGCTTGACGCGCGTGCTGCCGCCGGTGTTGTAGTCTCCGCTGCGCTCGCGGAACTCATAGAGCAGGCGTTCGCGCCGCCGCTTATTGCTGCGCTGCGCAGGCGGCTTCTCGTCTGGCTCTACGAGCACCTCGACCAGCGGTGCTTTGGTCTTATAAAAGATAACAGTGATCAGCCCAAGACCGAGCCGGCGGCATAATCCGCTAAGCTCGCCCCAGCGCTGGTTCACCGCTCCTTTTTTATCACGGACACGTTCCACTGCGAGATAGACGGTGGGACTGAGCTTCAACCGTTCTACCCCTTGCAGCAGTAAGGCGAGATTGAATGATTTTTTCATCTCCACGATCAGAGGCTGTTCAACGTCCTCCCGAATCCCCACCAAATCGCAGGTCCGAACCTCACCTTTGATGCTGTAACCCTGCTTTTCAAAAAAAATCTTCAAAGGAGCATATAGCTCCGTTTCATGTCGTACCGCCATCTTGTCACTCCCGTAGGCCTTTATTTTCGGGTTTCCCAATAAGGTTTTACAGCCATTTTCTGATTCTCTATTATAGCACAGTAAAAAAGAGGTCAACTATTCCGCGCTTGCCGCATAGGTATGTAATACACTTTTTAACGCTATAGGAGAGCAAGTAGAAGAGCAAGTAGGAGCGCAAGAGGAGGCAGCGAGCAATGGACATTTTTGAGCGTATAGCTTCGTATCGGGCTGAGAACGACCGGTTGGCGTGGAGCGGCACCTTCAAGCAGTATATAGAACTGTTGAGAAAAGACCCCTCTCCCGCAAAAACCGCTCACTCCCGCGTTTATGACATGATTAAGTCGCACGGCGTAGAGGACATAAACGGACGCAAACGGTATAAGTTTTTTGAACAGGAGATTTTTGGACTTGATCGTGCAGTCGAAAAGTTGGTCGAGGAATATTTTCACTCTGCAGCACGTCGGCTTGATGTTCGCAAACGGATTTTGTTATTGATGGGACCTGTCAGTGGGGGGAAATCGACCCTGGTCACGCTGCTTAAACGTGGTTTGGAACAGTACTCGCGGACAGATGCGGGTGCGGTATACGCAATAGAAGGCTGCCCGATGCATGAGGACCCGCTGCATTTGATCCCGCTGGAGCTCCGTCCGGAGATTGAGAAGGAACTTGGTGTACGTATTGAGGGCAACTTGTGCCCATCCTGCCAGATGCGTCTAAGAAATGATTATGCTGGTGACATTGAGCAGGTTAAGGTGACGCGTGTTATTCTGTCAGAAGAAGAGCGGGTAGGGATTGGTACTTTTAGTCCCTCTGATCCGAAGTCTCAGGATATCGCCGATTTGACAGGAAGTATTGATTTTTCGACCATTACTGAATTTGGTTCGGAATCTGATCCGCGTGCCTACCGTTTTGATGGGGAGTTGAACAAAGCTAACCGTGGGCTGATGGAATTTCAGGAAATGCTCAAATGCGACGAAAAGTTTTTATGGAACCTGCTGTCACTGACGCAAGAAGGCAATTTCAAGGCTGGCCGCTTCGCGTTGATAAGTGCGGACGAAATGATAATTGCTCATACAAATGAAACCGAGTATAAGTCGTTTATTTCTAATAAAAAGAATGAAGCGCTCCAATCCCGTATGATTGTTATGCCTGTTCCGTATAACCTCAGAGTTTCGGAAGAGGAAAAAATCTACGCGAAGCTGATCGCCCAGAGTGATATGAGTCATGTGCATATTGCACCACATGCGCTGCGTGCCGCCGCTATTTTTTCTATCCTAACCCGTCTTAAAGAAAGCAAAAAACAAGGTATGGATCTGATCAAAAAGCTGCGGATGTACGATGGCGAAGAGGTCGAAGGCTATAAAGAGGCCGATCTTAAAGAGATGCAAACGGAGTATTTAGATGAGGGCATGTCCGGAATTGATCCGCGTTATGTTATCAACCGCATTTCCAGCGCTCTGATCAAAGGAGATCTGCAGTGCATGAACGCACTGGATGTCCTGCGGGCGATAAAGGATGGCCTGGATCAGCATCCGTCGATTACAAAAGAGGAGCGGGAGCGTTATCTGAACTTCATCTCCATTGCCCGCAAGGAATATGATATTTTAGCGAAAAGTGAAGTACAAAAGGCATTTGTCTACTCCTTTGAGGAATCTGCGAAGACACTTTTCGAGAATTATCTAGATAATATCGAAGCTTTCTGCAACTGGTCGAAAATTCGTGATCCGCTGACGGATGAGGAAATGGAGCCGGATGAACGGTTAATGCGTTCGATTGAAGAGCAAATTGGAATCTCTGAGAATGCAAAAAAAGCGTTCCGTGAAGAGATCCTGATCCGGATTTCTGCGTATTCACGCAAAGGGAAGAAATTCGAGTACAACAACCACGACCGCCTGCGGGAAGCGATTGAGAAAAAGCTGTTCACAGATCTCAAAGATATTGTCAAAATCACCACCTCGTCCAAAACACCTGATGAAAGTCAGCTCAAACGAATTAACGAGGTATGCGCCAGACTTATTGATGGACATCACTACTGCCCAATTTGCGCCAACGAGCTGCTGAAATACGTGGGAAGTCTGCTTAACCGTTAAAAAAGAGTTCATTTATGCGGGGTGTTCCAAAAGCCATGAAAATGGCTGTGGAGCACTCTTTTTTTGCCCTCCCATGTTGTATTTTCTTCCTTTTACCCTCCTAATGTTAATCTAAACGCCGCAACCCGTCTGACTAATTTGGCTGTTGTGCGTAAGAAGTTGCTAAAGGACACAGGTGACCCTAAACGTAGATTTTGAGCATATTTCGCAGGCTATCGGACCCCATGGTCGCTATTAGCAGGAAAAACCCTAAATATGAGCCGTTTTTGACTAATAGCTGCACTGGAGTCCGAAACTCCGCTCAAAAGGCGATGTTTTTGCAATTAACGTCATCTGGGTCCTTTAGTCAGTCGTTGGGAGCAACAGAACTGAAGAGTAAGTAGTTACGTGGATCCAGCGTTGTCTACTTCGAGGCATACCCAAAATGATGGTGACTAAGAATACGCAGAGTTGTGATCCTTTTGTAAATGGAGGATCACTGCTCTGTTTTTCTATACAGGCAATAATGCAGCTCAGCAAAACAGGAACAGTCCATTTCCAGCGCAGTTGATATAATGAAATCACCGTACGGGGAAAGGCTGGTGCTGCACTTGAATTACAGTAAAGATATAGAAAAATGTGTTGAATATATAGAAGCTCATATTAAAGAAAATATAACGGTTGAAGAAATAGCGACGGAGGTCGGATATTCGGTGTATCATTTTTGCCGAGTGTTTAGCTTGTGCAAAGAAATGTCTGTGATGGAGTATGTGCGGAGCCGAAAATTATCCTTAGCCTCAATTGAATTATTTGCTGGAAAAAAGATCATTGATATTGCGCTGGACTATGGTTTTGAAACACAAAGTGGCTTTACTAAAGCTTTTCGCAAAACCTTTGGTTATAGTCCGACACAATATGCGGCACGGATGGATGGGTTTAGTAAAGGAAATTCAATATTTGATATCGGAGGTTATATTATGAATCCTGTTTTTGTTCGTAAGCCTGCTTTTAAGGTGGCTGGTTATGGTATCCAAACTAATGTTGCGGGTAGTATGTACACTAAGGATATTGCTTCTTTTTGGAGCCATTATGAGGGTGAAAACCTGGAGTCCAAAATGTATAAAATACTAAACCCGCCTAAACACGGAGAAGTTGGTTTATGTATTCCGTCTTCAGATAATGGCAATGCCACCTATCTTTTGGGTGTTATTGTTGAGGACTACTCCAAGGTGGAAGCTGATATGTTGACGATGGATGTGCCAGAAGCCGAATATGCCGTGTTTACAACACCTCCAGTGGATACTTCAACGGATACAGAGCAAATAGAGTTTGCCCAAGTCATAAAAAGCAGCTGGAAGTACATCTTCGAAGAATGGTTTAAGGACAGTGGTTACGTTTATGACGAGACTAAGCTGGATTTTGAGTTTTACGATGAACGCTGCCATTCGCGGCCAGATACAGTGATGGAGATTTACGTTCCTGTGAAAAAGTTGACTGAATAGTCGATAAGGGCAAAGACCGCGCGGTGATAATTGTAATTTCAGAAATGTTTGGACTTTAGGTCGCTGACAAAGGCGAACGCTACGCGCCTACATTTTCAAACTTCCTTACGTTACGTTCACCTGAGCATTTGCCATGTGCAGTTATTAAGTTGATATGAGGGTGTCGATGGAGGTCCGCAGCGTGTTACCGCTGTGGGTCTTCTTTTTTAGGAACTCCCAAATGGAAACCAATGATACTTTTGGGGTGTTTTTTTATCTAATCAGTTTATGTTTGACGAGTATGTTCTTCCGTAGTGTAATAGAGTCAATTAGAAAGGTAATTTGAAAATAACGGGGAGTGGGGCAGATGATTAGAGAAGCGAGAGCTGATGACTGGAAAGACATAGCGGAATTATTAGAACAGTTGGGATATCCGGATACAGAAGTGTTCATGCAAGAAAAAATAGAAAAGCTAATCCTACATCCGGACGAGGAATTATTGGTTTTTGAGGAAGATGATCAAGTGGTAGCTTGTATTTCCATGCATTACATATCCCAATTAGGTCTGGTAGGAGATACTGCAATTATAAGTTATCTTGTGGTGAGTAATTCCATTAGGAGCAAAGGAATTGGACGAAAGCTTGAGGAGTATTGCGCTGATTTAGCTAGAAAAAGAAACTGTGATAAAATTCAGGTTCATTGTCATTCCAGAAGAACTGATGCGCATAGATTTTATGCTCGACAAGGATTTGTTGAGGCTCCAAAATATTTCTCGAAGTCGTTAAAAGAATCTGAATCCTCATTTTAGTCATAGCAAAAAGCGGCAGACCAGGGTGTTAATACCCGTTTAGGTCTGCCGCTTTTTTTAGTTTAAATAAACTTCCGCTGCACCTTTTTGCCATCGTATGAAAAACGCGCCTTTTTGTCTTCCACAACCGTCTGTAGATGAACCGTCCGCCCCCATAAAGAGTAGATGTGAGGGAGTGTGCGCTCCAGATACTTCAGATCCAGCTCGATGCTTTCATAGCGATGAGTTATAAATAATTCACCATTCTTCTCGAAGTCTGCGTCCTCAATGACCAAGTAAGGAGACCCGCCATTGACCCGGGCGAGCACCAGTTGATCTCGTACATTTTCCCATGCTTTATCGGTGATTTTCCATTCGGGGCCTTTTTTCTCAAAAACATAAAGATCGAGGTCGTTCACCAATTCCTTCGACAGATAGCTGCGGATAAAGGAGGTATCGGATTCCAACTCACGTACTTCAAAGATTTTCTCACGGTCCCAGCGGCGTTCGATGTCTTCAAAGATTTTCAGCCCCAGATAGTAAGGATTCAGGCTTTGCCGTGAGGGCTGCACGACGGATGAATTCAATTTTGCGTATTCCACAGTTTCCTCTTCGGTCAGATCTAGTTCGCGAACGATGCGCTGATGCCAGTAGGAAGCCCAGCCTTCGTTCATGATTTTTGTCTCCATCTGTGGCCAGAAGTAGAGCATTTCGTCATGGAGCATCGTCATAATGTCACGCTGCCAATCCTCCAAAACAGTGGAATATTGCTGGATAAACCAGACCATATCTTTTTCTGGCTCCGGGGGGAAAGCACGGTTTCCAGAGGGTGCATCCTGTGGCCCGGTATTGCTTTTATCTAAATTCCATAATTCGTCATAAGGATTGGATGATTTCGAGCCGCCTGGAGGGGCGTCTTTGAGCTCCTTCATCTTAGCTTCCAGTAGGTGAGTTTTGCCCAGCTTGCGTGGCTGGATCAGACTGGGGTCTATATGCTCCTGGATAGCCAGCACTGAATCGATGAAGCTCTCCACAGCATCAGTTCCGTAAGTTACAGAATAACCGGCAATCCGATCTGCTGTAGCTGACATGCTCTCGACCATATCTCGGTTGGACATGGAGAAACGCATATTATTTTTGAAAAAATCACAGTGCGCTAGCACATGGGCAACGATCAGCTTATTCTGAATCAGTGAATTTCCATCCAGCAGGAAGGCATAACAAGGGTTGGAGTTAATAACGAGCTCGTATATTTTGCTCAGTCCGAAATCGTATTGGGATTTCATTTTATGAAAGGTTTTTCCAAAACTCCAGTGTCCAAATCGTGTAGGCATTCCATAAGCGCCGAATGTATAAATAATATCTGCGGGGCAAATTTCATAACGCATGGGATAAAAATCTAAACCGAAGCCAGTGGCTATTTCCGTAATCTCGGCAATGGCCCGCTCTAGCGCATTAATTTCTTCGCTTGGCATGAATCTTTCTCTCCCTCCAGCTTGGGCTTATGCTGCAACCTATTCTGACAAGGCTGCAAAGGTTCCGCGACAACGTCCGGGACTGTTCCATTTATATATATGGGGGAGAAGATGAGTGTATGACGTTCTGAATTTTTGAGCAAAGATAATGTGATTTTGCATACATTATTGGAAGGAAGCACTAGCTTTTTTGTATGCGAATTCTATCAACGGTATCCTTCTCGGTGAATTCGGACTCAGATGACGTTATTTGCAAATTTCCAGCCTTTTGAGCAGGGTTTCGGACCCCACAGACGCTATCCCACAAAACGAGGCTCATATGTGGTGTCTTTCTTACCAATAGCGGCTATGGGGTCCGTTAGCATACCAAAAGTGGAATAATACTGCGATTAGTGTCATCTGTGTCCGATAGGTGCCCAATAGGTGCCTAATAGATGCTCCATATGTGTTCGAGGAGCAGTTCCATAGGTGCCCGATAGAAGCTCCACAAGTATCCGATTAGTACTCCATAAGTGTTCGAAAAGTGCTCCACAAGTGTCCAATTAGTGCTTCACAAATTCCCAATTGCTCACCACACGAGCATAAGCAGTCGAGAGAACGTAACCTTCCCCATAGTTCCCAAACCCTCAGTACACAAACCTCCGTTGCGCCCAATAGCTGAATAGGAAGATTGAAGCCTCGGTCAGTAGCTTGGCGGCGACAAGCGGAATAATCAGCTTTTCATTATAGAAATAGAGTAGCCCATAGTTGAACAACAATACGAGGATCACCAGCGCAAAATATTTGGGAAGCGAAGCCTGAATCTTGGAGCGTTTGCCGCCTGTGAAGACGTATTTTCGGTTCATAGAATAGTTGAAGACAGAGCTGCACAATCTCGCGGCCGCGACGGACAGGAATAGGTTATGGCTGAGCCTCTGAAACAGGAATAAGAGTGTGAAGTCGAGCAGGGCTGACAGCAGCGAAGAAGTGCTGAATATCAGTATCGGCAGATAAATCCGGAAGGAGTCCATCAGAGGCCGGAAATGGGATGATTTATTATCGTCCAGATAGACGGTATCGATGTACTCTTCCGTAATGGTGTATCCCTCTTTATGGGCAGTCAGCAGCATGTTCATTTCATATTCAAACCGTTCGCCGGGAATCTGGCATAGCCAATCAAGCATTGATAGGGGGTAGCCGCGCAGCCCAGTTTGTGTATCATAAATCTTAGTACCTGTAGTTAAGGAAAAGACCGTCCGGGTTACAGAGTTGCCGAAGCGGCTGCGCAGAGGAATGGTTCCGGTGAACCGGCGGCTGCCGAGTACGATTCCCGGAGTAGTCTGGTTCCGCAGAGATTCAACGATCCGGTTAATATCATAAGGCAGATGTTGGCCGTCGCTATCCGCGCAGACTACATAATCCGGCAGACCGGCCTCCTGAATATACTGGAACCCTGTCTTCAGAGCACGTCCTTTTCCGAGGTTGACTTCATGGGTTAGGACAGTGCAGCCGAATGCTTCGGCCATATCGAAGATTCCACGGTAGTGCGGGCCGCTGCCGTCATCCACAAGAACAATAGGTTCAAGCTGGAAATTATGCAGCTGTAAAATCAAATCGAGCAGTCGTTCATCGGGCTCATAGGCTGGGATCAGTATAGTCATGATGTTGCATCCTCCTTGATATAAAGAATGTCGCTGACGCCCCGCTCCTTGTTTTTGCCCTGCGGATTATTTACGACCCGTCCCATGAAGTACATAGTGGATGAACCACCGCCGTCCAGATTGTAGGCTTCTGTGGCGCCAAGGTCGGACATTACATCAGCTAGCTCAGTAAGGGTCATCCCACGGCTGTACCCTTCATTGCGCCCGTCAACTACGACAAACACATAATGGTTTGGTGCGATCATACCAACTGCGGTGCGGGGATTCGCGTTCTGGATGGAATGGTTGCCGAAGTTGGTATCGATTTTGACATTGCTGAAATCACTGGCAATCTCCCCGTCCTGAATCAGAATCGGACCAAAGGAAAGGGTATCGGTGGCCCCTTGCGCCAGCAGTTCAGAGGAAGAAATCTCTTCCTCGTTATAGGTTTGCATTGTCCCATCATCGAACAGCGCCATTGCATCCCGCACAGGATCATCACGATACACCGTGCCGTTACGGATTATCACTCCGTCATTGCGGAAGCCATAGTAATCACCATTGATGGCAAAAATCGCATGGTTCGCGGAAGCAATGTCCGAGGTATCCTCAGTGATGTTTGTTCCAAAGCTGTTGTCGGCAAAAGCAGTGCGCAGACTGCTCGCTTCCTTGAGGACGATATCAGCGACAAAATAAGTGATCTGGTCTGAACCGGAACCGGTCTGCACTTTGTCGATCTGGATCTGAATATCATCGCTGGAGTAATTCCAGTCGTCAGAGGTTGCGTTAACTTCGGCAGTTGTAACGGCTGTAGCTCCTGAGCTGCTAGTTGTAGCTGCATCATCCGCAACTACGACTTCGACATGTTCGATTAAGTAACGATCTGCCAGACTATATATCACTGTGCCGAGAAGCAGGAGGACAATGATCATCACGATCAGCAGCTTTCGTTTGAAGCTCCAGGCTTGCTTACTTCTCTTGTTCAACATTGAAGCATCACCTCATTTTGTAAGTTGTTAAGGCCATAATACCTGGGCTACCTTTAATGAAACTGAAATAAAAGCTGAAATAAAAACCGAAATAGTAAGAGCTCCGGGAAATTGGTATAATTTAACGAAGAGGTTTTCGACTACGGGGAGGTTTGGACATGCCACAGCGTGTGCTGCTGATTGAGGACGACGAAGCAATCAGTGAAATGGTCAGGTCTTATTTGGTAAAAGAAGGTTATGAGATTGAAGCTGTATTTGACGGTGAAGTAGCGGAGAGAACATTTCGGACCGGTGGTCCATTTGATCTTGTACTGTTAGACCTTATGCTGCCGAAGCGTAGCGGGACTGACATTCTTCAGACTATTCGTGCGGGGAGTCTGGTTCCAGTGTTGATCATGTCCGCCAAAGACAGTGATGTAGATAAAGCGCTTGGGTTAGGCTTTGGGGCGGATGATTATATTACGAAGCCCTTTTCTATGATTGAGCTAGCGGCTAGGGTGAAGGCAGCGATCCGTCGTGCAGGTTATGCATCTCCCAGTATCCAAGTGGAAGATCAAGCTCCGGTGAAGCAAATGATCTCCATTGGCCGATTGACTGTAGATTTAGATAACTTCTCTGCGTTGAAGAACGGGGAAGAAGTAAAGCTAACGTCGAAGGAATTTCATATTCTTAAGCTGTTTGTGACGCATCCGGGCCGAGTATTTACCAAAGCGCAGATTTATGCGAGCGTATGGGAGGATGATTATTTCGGGGATGAGAACGTCATTAATGTACATATGAGAAGATTGCGTGAAAAAATAGAAGACGATCCCTCCCATCCCGAATACATTAAGACGTTATGGGGCATCGGGTATAAGCTGGGAGAACAGCTATAATGATTGCGGTGCTAGGTGTTGTCATTGTGCTCTTACTCGCCGTCATTGTGTGGCAATATCAGAATTCGTGTAAAGCTTCTAATGATTTGCGATATATGCATGACAAGTTAAGCAGCATTATGGAGGAAGGCTCACATGAAAGATTGCTGCTGTTCAGCGGTAATTTGGAGCTGCAGAGCGTGCTGATTGACCTGAACCGGCTGCTGGATATCAATCATAAAGGAAGCATTGAGCGCGTAAGGCTGGAGAAATCCATGCGTAATATGCTGTCTAATATTTCTCATGATCTTAAGACTCCGCTAACGGTTGTGCTTGGTTATATTGAGACCATTCAACAGGATGAGCATTTGCCGGCCGGGGAACGGGAACGGATGATGAAGATGATTCATCAAAAAGCCCATGAAGTGATCCAGCTGATGAACAAGTTTTTTGATTTGTCCAAGCTGGAATCTGGGGATCGGGAAATTGCGCTTTCACGAGTTGAGGCAGGTGAAGTATGCAGACGCAACATCCTTTCTTTCTATGATATCCTCAGCGCTAAGGGCAGTGAGGTAGAGATTGAGATTCCGGATGAGGCTGTTTACTTCATGGGAAATGAAGAGGCTCTTGATCGAATATTGTCCAATCTGTTGTCGAACGCAATTTCTTATGGCGACGCTGGGAGCGTATTAGGATTAAAGCTCTATAGTGATGAGAACAAAGTATACATAGAGGTGTGGGACCGGGGAAAAGGCATCAGTGAAGTACACCAGGATAAAGTATTTGAGCGTCTGTATACGCTGGAAGACTCAAGAAATCGGGCTTATCAAGGCAGCGGTCTAGGTCTGACGATCACCAAAAGATTAACGGAGCAAATGAATGGAACGATTACATTGGTTAGTCAGCCGTATGTGAGAACGGTGTTTACCCTTACTTTTCGCAGATTACGCTTCTAAGGAATAGAATTGTGCGCAGCTTAAGATTTTCGTAAGAAACGAGTAATAAAAAAGAAAATTCTGCTGTGTACAATAAGAACTAAGGAAGACGAGACGAAAACAAAGGGGAGCGCGGAATTGACTACAATACTTCGGACAAGAAATTTAACGAAAACCTATCAAGGTAAAGAAGTCGTCAGCAATGTGAATATGAATATTAAGCAAGGTGAAATTTACGGGTTTCTTGGACCCAATGGTGCTGGCAAAACTACCGTGATGAAAATGGTCACGAACCTCGTTAAACCTACGAGTGGAGAAATTGAATTTTTTAATGAAAAAATGACTGAGCATTCTTACGAAATGCTGAAGCGGATGGGCTGCATCATTGAATATCCAGTGTTTTATGATAAATTGACAGCCAAAGAAAATCTGATTTTGCACGGGGAGTACATGGGCTATTATGATCCGCAAGCGATTGGTGAAGCGCTGGAGCTGGTAAAGCTCACAGGTGTCGATAAAAAGCCGGTGAAGCAATTTTCACTTGGGATGAAGCAACGTCTGGGTATTGCCAGAGCCTTCATGACGAAACCTGAGCTGCTCATTTTGGATGAGCCGATTAATGGGCTAGATCCTGTGGGAATCAAGGAGATGCGTGAAGTGTTCCGGATGCTTAGCCGTGAATATGGAATGACGTTACTTGTATCTAGTCATATTCTGGGGGAAATAGAGCAGATTGCTGATACGATCGGTGTGATCCGGCAGGGTGCTCTGGTAGAAGAAGTGGCGATGGATTCCATTCGTGGCCAAAATACTGAATATATCGAAGTGGTTACGAATGAGATTAATAAAGCAGTGTATGTGTTGGAGCATAAGCTTGGGCTTAATAATTTCAAAGTGCTGGACCATATTACAGTTAGAATATATGACGGTGGAATCTCACAACGTGATCTGAATAAGGCGTTAGTGCTAGCAGATGTGGAAATTGAAAGTATCAGCAAAAAACAACATACGCTGGAAGATCATTTTCTGCAATTGATTGGGGGTGAAGGCATTGCTTAAATTAATATCTTTGGAGATTCGGAAGAATAAGCTAAAAACGCTTCTTACAGGTGCAGTAATCGTCAATCTTGCGATTCTTGCGTTTATGATTATGGTTTTATTCGTTGATCAAAATGAGAGCGAACCGTCATTTGCTTCTTATGCAGAGTTGTTTGAGGGCGTGTTCGTTTTTGTAAAGGCTGCTTATATTATTTTCGCTTCGGTTATTATTAGCAAGCTGGTGATTGATGAGTATAAGAACAACACCATTACTCTTCTCTTCATGTATCCTATCTCACGTAAAAAGCTGATGACTGCGAAAATATTGATAGTGTTCGCCTTCACATTTGTTGCCATAATCGTGGCAGACATTGTAGTCGGCGCTATCCTAATAGGATTCAATTCCTTTGCAGGGCTTATTCCGGGTGAACTGACCCTTCATATAATCACTTCAGAGCTGATTAAGTTAGGCGCAAACGCTTTTTACGCAGCGGGTATTGCTCTAATCCCATTGTACTTTGGAATGAAGAAAAAATCGGTCCCTGCCACCATCGTCTCAGCTGTGTTAGTTACCTCCTTAATTTCTGGGGGATTTGATCAAGCTCGCTTAGGTAATTTAGCGGCGGTGTCGATCTCACTTGGATTGCTAGGAGCAGGTATTGCCTATATGGCTATTCGCAACATTGAACATAAAGATATAGCCTAATAGATTCGGAATTCACCCCCTTTTATAACCCTTTTGTAACGATGAAAAAGCATCGTGATTGGGGTTATAAAGGGGGGATTTGACGTTTATCTACGACTGATTTCCGTAATTTTGATATAATAGATATGAAATATATTTTAAATTTTAGATGAACATTGCTCGTTTAGGGGTAATGATAATGGATGAGAGAGCCTGAGGGGATGTGAACTGTGGATAAAGACTGGACGTCCATTCTGAGACGGTTGCTTTCGGAAGAGAGCGCTTATAAATCGTTATATGACCAACATCCTGATTTGATATTCGTTCTGGATAGACAAGGTCGCTGCGTAGGAACCAACCGAACTTTTCATCTAGGCTTGAGCGCAGAAGCGAAGTTGCAAAATACAAGTCCGATATCAGCAAAGAGAAAAAATCTTGGCAATATTGCTAGTTTTGAGGCTGCTCTGCAGGGGAACTCCTCAAGCTTTGAGCTACAAGATTTAGAGAATCCCAAAAAAGGCTCGGATTGCGTAGGCGTTAAACTTTTACCCATCAGAACGGAAGAAGGGATCGCCGGGGTATTCGCAATTACCCAAGTGGCTAACGGAAGCGCTCTTTTACATGCGGAATTGTTACAAGACTGGCTAGATGAATTAGCGGACACCTTAGATACTGAATTACCTATCACGGGCGAAGTGGAGATAAGCTCCAAAGATAGCTCAATAGTAGCTGTGAAGGATCAACAATCGAGCCTCATTCTGAATTCCGTCTCCGCGGGAATCTTTGTGCTGGATACAACGGGGCGTGCTCTATTTATTAACCGTGAGGCAGCGGATATGTTAGGCTACCAACCAACAGAATTGATGGGTCTGAAGCTTATGGATTATATCCATCATATCCAAGGTGATGGTTCACGTTATTCGACACCTGATTGCCAGATTAGTCTTACGATAGAGGATGGAATCATCCGCAAGAAAGATGATGAGATCTTCTGGCGTAAGGATGGCACCAGTTTTTTTGTTAATTATCGGGTAGCACCTCTTATTGATGAAGGGCTGATCGCAGGTGCGGTTATTGCCTTCAGTGATATTACGAATGAGCGAGAAATCATTCGTGCGAAAGAATCAGCAGAGCAGGCAGCGCAAGCCAAATCTGATTTCTTAATGATGATGAGCCATGAAATTCGGACGCCGATGAACGGGATGATCGGAATGGCTGATCTATTGTTGGATACTGAACTTGGAGAAGAGCAGCGAGGTTATGCTGAGATTTTACGCAGCAGTAGTTATACGTTATTACAGATCTTGAATGACATTCTTGATTTCAGCAAAATGGAAGCAGGTAAAATGTCACTGCAATCCGAGAAGTTTGATCTCCGCGAGATGATCTCAGACGTCATTGATTTATTTGCACCGAAAGCGGAAGAGAAGAAGCTGGCATTACGTTGGTGGATGGATACTAGCGTTCCAACCATAATCATTGCTGATCCGATCCGCTTGCGGCAGATTGTCGTGAATCTGGTAGGCAATGCGCTGAAATTCACGGAACGTGGGAGCGTGACCCTATCGGTGAAGAACATTCCACTATCTGATGAACAAGAATTTTTGTTGGAATTTTCAGTGCGGGATACAGGTGTAGGAATTGCCGGTAACAAACTCAATCTATTGTTTCAATCTTTCTCACAGCTGCATCCGTCCATAAACCGTAAATATGGAGGCACAGGCTTGGGACTGGCGATTTGCAAGCAGCTTGTGGAGCTGATGGGTGGGACGATCTTTGTAGAAAGTGAAGAGAATCACGGTTCTACGTTTCGTTTTATGTTGCCTTGCAGAGCAGAAGATATAGAGCTGGAAGTAACTTCAAACTAGGGGGGTTACACACAAATCTCCGGTCCATTTGCTTAAGAAGCAATGGCCGGAGATTTGTGTGTTATTAGTCCTGAAGCATATACATGAGACCTACAGTATGCGGCCCACAATGGCTGCCAATTACACAACCCGCATGGAGGATTGCTATTTCATTAACTTGAGTTTTCTCTCGTAGTGCTGCCTCCAGATAGAGCGCATCTTCTTCCGCCAAGGTATGGACCACGATGAGCAACTCATTATCCATTCGATCGACATGAACCAAAGCGTTCTGGAGCATTTGTTCCACAGCTTTTTCTTTTTTGCCACGGATTTTGCTGGTAGGTATGATGCTTCCATCTACCAGTCTAAGAACAGGACGGATTTTGAGCAGACTACCGATGAAGTTCTGCATGCCTGAACAGCGTCCACCCATATATAAGTAATCTAGCGTATCCACAACGAATTCAGTTTCCACAAGGCTGCGGCTGTGCTCCAGCATGGCTGCAATCTCTACGGCAGAGTGGCCCTTTTCAGCAGCTCTGACAGCCTTCATAACAAGGAGGGCAATGCCTCCGCACAAGGTTTGTGAATCTATAACCTGTACGCGTCCCTCAGGAAATTCCCCGGCAGCCAAAAGTGCATTCTGATATGTAGAGGATAGTGAGGAGGAGAGACTGATATATACAATATCTTGTCCGCTGCTAATCACGGGTTGAAATGCAGCAATGAAATCTGCTGGCGAAGGTGCTGCCGTTTTCGGCAATACTCCACTAGCGGCTACACGGCGATACACTTCCTCGGGTGTAATATCTTCACCATCTTTGTAGGTACCTTCTTCAAATACAACATAAAGAGGAACGATGCCGATGTCATAAGTATCCTTCCAGTTTTGAGGTAAATCGGAAGTGCTGTCTGAAAATATTTTTACAGTAGACATGAAATTCTCCTTCACCGATAATTCGGATGACAATAATCAATAATCATTATAGAACTACATAATCTATTTATTATACCAAGACTATGCCAATTCTCAAAATGAAATAGTAGGCAATCACAAGAAAAAAGACTATCGGGATTTCGATAGTCTTTTTAGTTCTATTCTTTTTTCGTAACAGGGATCCATATCTCACAACGATAGTCCTCTGCGTCTGGTCTCCCTGGAAGATATAGCTCAAACTCAGGTCCGCCTGTGTGCTCGTAGCCTGTGGAAGGGAACCACTCCTGGAAAATGCGTGCCCATACCTGCTGGATCGCATCAGGCATTGGCCCTACTGAGGTGAACACAGCCCAACTTGCAGCTGGGATTGTTGTAGAAGCAAAGCCCTGTGCATCAGTCTCTGGAGTAGCTTCGACAGCGATCCAATAGGAGAAGGTTTCTTTATCATGGTTCATGTCAGAGCAGATGCCTAATAAATCCTTATCTTCACCGAGCTCAATCAGCTTATCTGACGTACCATTTTCATTAGCTTCTATCCACAACTGAGGGATGCGGCGCAGATTCTCCCCATCCTTCGTTGTCATTTCCTCTACTAGTCCGATAACATTAAAAGCGTCTCTTTTCTCAATTCTGTAGTCCATTTCTTTATCTCCCTTCAGTGATAGATGGAAGGAGAGTCTAGGGAAAGCCTTGAGCTGTACCCCTGACTCCCGCGCAGCAGAAGGAGTAATTCCATGTGCCTTGCGGAATGCTTTGGCAAACGACTCGGGCGAGTCATATCCGTATTTCAGTGCAACATCCAGCACTTTAACTTTAGAAATAGCAAGCTCCTGTGCAGCCAGAGTTAATCTGCGCTTACGGATATAGTCTTTAATAGATACTCCGGTAAGCATATTGAACATGCGCTGGAAATGAAAGGGGGAGGAGTAAGCAACCTTGGCGATTTCTTCAATGGTCACAGATTCCTCCATCTTGCTCTCCATATAATCTAAAGCTTCTTTCATGCGGATAAGCCATTCCAAGTCCGTCATCTCCCTTTAAGTTCATACTATCAGGCTGCATTTGCAAAATCCTGTTATTCCGTGCTCTCTAATGACAGGTAGCAGGCAGAAGGATAATCTCATAAAAAATCATCCTAAATAGTATAACTCAGGAAGATAGACAAAGTTAGTCTTTCAATCGATACACTCTTGCTTCATAAGGTCGTAATAATTCCCGTGTGGGTGCATCATCAGGGTAATTTCCAATAATAAGTTCCGTAGCCTTACTTAGCTCTGCGGAAAGATCAACAGTCTGTGGAACCTCATTGAAATTGAGCAGCACCAGCCACTTCTCGTCATCCAGAGTACGCGTATAGGCATAAATATCCTCATGCTCTGGCAAAAGTAGCTTGTATTCGCCATAAGCCATGATCGGATTTTTTTTGCGCAAAGCAAGCAGCCTTTGGTAATAATAGAAGATGGAATCCGAATCCGCCAGGGCCTGCTCCACGTTAATTTCCTTGTAGTTCGGATTAACTTTGAGCCACGGCTCCCCTTCAGTAAAGCCGGCATTCGCAGAATCATCCCATTGCATCGGAGTGCGCGCATTATCACGGCCTTTGATATGAATAGCGTTTAGCACGCTGTTAGGATCAGCGCCGCCTTCGGTAACCTTTTCGCGATACATATTGAGGATTTCAATGTCTTTATAATGTTCAATGGCTGTGAACTTTACATTAGTCATCCCGATTTCTTCGCCTTGATAAATATAGGGCGTTCCTTTCAGCGTGTGCAGTAAGGTAGCGAGCATTTTGGCAGAGATCACACGATACTTACCGTCATCCCCGAATCTTGAGACCATACGTGGCTGGTCATGATTGTTAAGATAAAGACTATTCCAACCCTTATCCGCCAGACCCACTTGCCATTTATGAAGAATATCGCGCAGCTTCGACAACGTCCACGGGGCTACGTCCCATTTGCCGTCAGGACCCGAGTCCACATCCATATGCTCGAACTGGAATACCATTTGCAGCTCTTTGCGTTCCTCGTCCGTGTAAAGGATGGCATCTTCAACTGTAGCACCAGGAGTTTCGCCGACAGTCATAATGTTATAGTTGGATAACACTTTGTCATTCATTTCATGTAAAAACTCATGAACACGTGGTCCATTCATATAATATTCGCCACCCCAAGCAAGTTCCCCGGGAGCAAGGCCGTCTCTATGAGAGGAAGGGAGACCTTCCACTTTGGAAATCATATTGATTACATCCATTCGTAGACCATCCACACCCTTGTCGAGCCAGAAGGTGATCATCTTGTATAACTCCTCACGCAGCTGCGGATTCTCCCAGTTGAGATCCGGTTGCTTGCGCGAAAACAGATGCAGATAGTATTCACCAGTGGTTTCATCCAGTTCCCAAGCCGGGCCGCTGAATACAGAACTCCAATTGTTGGGGCGCTCACCATCTGGTCCACCCGGACGCCAAATGTAGTAATCGCGATATGGATTATCTTTTGAAGAACGGGATTCTACGAACCAAGGATGCTCATCTGAGGAATGATTGATTACAAGGTCCATCATTAGTTTTATGCCACGGGCGTGCAATCCAGTCAGTAATTCTTCCCAATCCTGCAATGTGCCGAACTCATCCATAATATCTTGATAATCGCTGATGTCATAACCGTTATCGTCATTTGGTGATTTATATACAGGTGACAGCCAAACTACGTCGACACCTAGCTTTTGCAAATAATCCAGACGTGAAATGATTCCTTGCAGATCTCCAATCCCGTCACCATTGCTATCTTGAAAGCTGCGGGGATAGATTTGGTAGACAACGGCTTCTTTCCAAAAGGTTCTGTTCATTCAAAATCACTCCTTATATAAGTTATCTTCCTAAAAAATAAAGAGACCCCAAAAGCATTAAGCTTCAAGGGTCTCTTGGGTGTAAGTTTTATACTGTGACGGAATTGCTATCAGCAGTGATGCTGCTTAGTCCGTTTACGGTATATTCTTTGTCGTAGATAGTAATAGAAGCAGGGATATCAGTTTCATTCGTAACAGTAACTTGTGCATCCGTAACGCTTACTTTCAGACGGGAGCCGCGGAACATGATTTTAAAAGAGTAAGCGGTCCAGTGACCTGGGTTAGATGGGCTCAGTGTCAGTCTGCCGTCATGCACGCGGAGTCCGCCGAAACCATGTACGATTGACATCCAAGTACCAGCCATGCTAGTGCTGTGCAAGCCGTCTTCTGTATCATTGTTATAGTTATCAAGATCCAGTCTTGAAGTACGCAAGTACATTTCATAGGCCTTATCCTTATATCCCAGCTCACTGGCTAGAATGGAGTGGATACAAGGGGAAAGGGAGGACTCATGAACAGTGATCGGTTCATAAAAGTCGAAGTTACGTTTTTTGGTATCGAGATCGTAACGGTCACCCAGGAAATATAATCCCTGCAGAACGTCTGCTTGTTTAATGAAGCAAGAACGCAGGATACGGTCCCATGACCATTTTTGGTTGAGTGGCAGATGCTCACGTTCCAGATCTTTGACTTGAATGATCTCTTTGTCCAGGAAGCCATCTTGTTGTAAGAAGATACCCAGCTCTTCATCCGCAGGATAATACATCTTAGCAATGATGTCTTTCCATTTTGTAGTTTCGCTCTCTTGCAGCCCTAGTTTGTCAACTAGCTCAGCATAACGAGTAGGCTCATTTTCTTGCAAGTATGCCAGTGCTTCCATGGTATATTCCATAGTCCACGAAGCCATACGGTTCGTATACCAGTTATTATTAACGTTATTCTCATATTCATTCGGGCCCGTTACGCCGAGCATTACGTATTTGTCTTTGCGTGATGCATAGTGAACACGTTCTTCCCAGAAGCGGGAGATTTCCACGAGAACCTCAAGGCCATATTGTCCCAGATAGGCTTTGTCTCCGGTGTAGTTTACATAGTTGTAAATAGCGTAGGCAATGGCACCATTCCGGTGAATTTCTTCAAATGTAATTTCCCACTCGTTGTGGCATTCTTCACCGTTCATCGTAACCATTGGGTATAGCGCACCTTTTTTGAATCCAAGCTTACGGGCATTTTCTTTAGCTTTCTCTAAGTGCTTGTAACGGTAGATCAACAAATTGCGGGCAATGGAGGAGTCCGCCGTACTGAGATAGAAGGGAACGCAATACGCCTCTGTATCCCAGTAAGTGCTGCCGCCGTATTTTTCACCGGTAAAGCCTTTCGGGCCAATGTTCAGGCGGTCATCTTCACCATTATAGGTTTGATTGAGTTGGAAAATATTAAAGCGAATCGCTTGCTGAGCCGAAACGTCACCTTCAATGATGATGTCGCTTTCTTTCCATTTTTCTCTCCAAGCTTCAATTTGTTCGGTCAAAAGAGTTACAAATCCGGCTTCCTTAGCAGCTTGCAGAGCAGTTTGGGCGGCGTCGACCAATTGTCCCAGACCGTGATTCCGAGAAGTAACATTGGCTACATATTTATAAATGACGATTTGATTGCCTGCTTGTGCGGTTACGTCCAGTTTGCTGGCTACATATTTCTCTTGTTCGATGACTTCGGCTTCGGCAGTTACCTTCTCACCATTGACAAGGATATCAAAAGCCATAGCAGAGGTGACATGGAAGTCGAGTTTCTTAGTCTTAAGAGTGAGATGTCCATGATCAGGTCCCGCTTGTTTCTCAACTTCATTCCAGAATTTCTCGTCATAGTTGGAATCCTTGTTCTTCACATCACCATCAAGATAAGGAGTAATCGTAATCTTGCCTGAGAAATTAACAGGAATGATGGAATAGCGAATCGCGCCGATTTCTTGACGAGTCATGCTTACGAACCGGATACTTTCTACTTTAACTTCCTTACCATCTTCGAGAGTGGCAGTGAAGCTACGGGAGAGCGTTCCTTCTTTCATATTAAGTACACGGCGGAATTCGGAAACGGTGCACTTTGCCAGATCAAGGGGGGTACCCTCGATATCAATGTTAATACCGATCCAGTTCGTGCTGTTAAGTACTTTGGCAAAATATTCAGGATAGCCGTTTTTCCACCAGCCGACACGTGTTTTGTCAGGGTAGTAGACGCCCGCCATGTAGCTGCCTTGCAGGCTGTTGCCGCTATATTGCTCTTCGAAATTAGCCCGGCCACCCATAAATCCGTTACCAAGACTAAATACGCTTTCAGAAATTTCTTGCGTCTGTGGATCAAAGGATTCCTCAATAATGGACCATTCATCAATTGTTAAATATTGTTTCACGATAACCGCTCCTTTAAATATGTTAGGGGGATATATAAAATGAACAAATCTTTTGTTAAACTTCCGGTGATATAAAAGTGACTGCGATGAATCTTTGGACTTTCCATCGCTGTTATAATCAGATTTCTATATTTAAACCACATTTTGCGGATGAAATCTGATTATAAAGGCGAACGCTATGCTTCTACAGTTCCAAAATTCCTCTCCGTCACTTCATCACCAGAAAGTTAACGATTAATTATTAGTTCATTTAATCTCTGGTAGGAATGTCCATAACAACTCAAATCAGTACTATTTGAGTTCATTATGTTCACTATATTTATGCAAAAGATTCTTTGAGCATGGACACACTCATATGAGCGAGCGATGGAACCACAATATTGGCTGCACTGAGGGTTTCCGGCGAACCAATGCCAACACTGAACATACCGGCCCGGGTAGCGGCCTCAATTCCCGCTTCTGCATCTTCGAAGACTACACAATGTTCAGGTGCGGCATCCAGTGCTTTGGCTCCTAACAGGAACACTTCCGGATCTGGTTTAGCAGCACTAGTATGAGTTCCATCGATGATTGCATCAAAGTAAGGGGTTAATCCGGTATTATTCAAGATCGTCATAGCGTTTTTACTGGCAGAACCGAGAGCGACTTTGATGCCATTCGTACGGCACTCTTTTAGGAAATCAAGCGCACCTGGCAGAATCTCAGAACTGTCCATTTTCGCAATATATTCGACATAACGATTATTTTTCTGTTCCGCAAGCTTAGCTTTCTCTTCTTCAGCAATCGTTAGTCCACCGATTTCCAGCAAAATATTTAGTGAAGCCGTTCTGCTGACTCCCTTAAGGCGTTCGTTATCTTGTTCTGTGAAAAGAAACCCCAGTCCATCTGCAAGCTCTTTCCAAGCGATATAATGGTATTTGGCTGTATCGACGATTACTCCGTCCAAGTCGAACAAGCAGGCTTTAATTTCCGACATTGTAGTACCTCCTAAAAGTTTTGACAGCGTCGTGATCCAGCGGATGCCGTATTAGAATCTTATTAAACCGTTTAAACTTTGATTAAGATGTGTAAGTTTATCCTAACCTAAGATCCTAGAAATCACCCATAAAGAACTGGATCATTAAGTATTGTATGATTTAGCGCAAACGTTTGTACAGATTTTCAAAAAATAAATGAAGCGATTAAACGCTTCACTTATTCATTCGGTTTTATGCTTTGCCTGAGAGTGCATGGATGACTCTCTCACGATCAGACGATGGGGAATGACAAATCGGTTGGTATGACCTGAACCGTTATCCGGACTCTTGATATTTTGGATAAGTACTTGTGATGCGGTGTAGCCAAGATGATAAATTCCTATATCAATACTGCTGATCGGAGGACTAGATAATTCAGATAATGGAATATTGTTAAAGCTTACAATGGCGAGATCGTCTGGAACCTTGTATTTCAGTTCATTCAACCCGCGCAAAATTCCGAACGATACCATGTCATCCACCGCTACCAGCGCAGTGGGTCGATTCGGCAAATTCATGAAAAAGGACATCGCTCTATAGCCGCTATCCTGTAGAAATTCACCCTCTACAATCCATTCATCCCGCATTTCTAAACCGCTATTCTGCAATGCTTTACGATATCCGGCGAGACGGTCACGAGAAACGATTAGATTAGGTGGTCCACTTACGAAGCCAATACGTTTATGCCCCATGGAAATGAGGTGGTTCGTAGCATCGTATGCTGCCATCACATTATCATTATCGACTGATAAAATATTCTCATATTTATCACTCCGGCCAACAAGCACGAATGGATAATCGTTGCTCTCTAGAAAATCAATAACGGCATCATCCGTACGAGAGTAAAGCAGAATAACGCCGTCAACACGGCGACCCTTCAGAAGTCGTGAAACGGCTTCCAGTTCTTCTTTCTCGTTCGCTCCGGAGCTTATCAGCACATCATAACCGGAACGGCTGGCTTGTGTAACGATCCCGCGAATTAATTCCATAAAAAATAGATTAGAGAACAGCTCTTCAGCAGGTTTAGGAAGACTGAAGCAGATGCTGTTAGTAGTTTTCGACACCAAGCTCTTAGCCATCATGTTAGGGGTATAGCCCATATCCTCCATAATAGCTTTAACTTTGCGGGAAGTTTCCAGGCTGATTCTGGGATGGTTGGACAATACCCGGGATACCGTGGAGGGAGATACTCCCGCTTTCTTGGCCACATCCTTAATGGTAACTGTCATTGAAACCTCCTTATGGAACCGTTTGCTTTACACAGTAATATTAATCTAAGAGTTCTAAATTGTAAATAGATAAAGTCATTCAAAAGGAGGAAATTGCTACTTTTGGAAGGAACACAAGAAATTTCAATGCAATATTGTTGCTTTTCACCAAAAAAGTATGAATGATTCGGGAATTTTGATCTTAATATGTATAAATGCGGTCTGAATTTTGTGAAAAGAGCATTCGCTGAATGCAAACGTATGGCTTAAAGGATGCAAGAACTTAGCTGAAAGGAAGGGAAGAACAAGTTTCGTTTTTATTGCGGCTTTAAATTGAGCTTTTATTTTAGAAAATACTGGTTGACAATACCGTAAATTCGGCATTAGTATGTAAATCAAAATACAGCAAGCGTTTTCATTGGGTATTTTTAGGCTGTAATCAGTTGCACTAACGATCGGGTTTTATGGACTAGTGTTTGTGCATAGCTTTTTGCAAACGATTGCACTAATTTCGACATGATGTATCAAGCTTTTACTTTGATAGAAGGATGGTGACAGCGTTGAATTGGCTTGACGAGCCCTACATATAGACCTTCTTCACCTTCAGAAGGAATTCGCATGATTTATAATCTCATAAATTGGTGGGGTTTGTGAAATCATGTATCCGCTTGCAAAAAGGGAATTCATAATTATGGGAGGTTTTGCAAAAATGAAAATAACTTTATGGGGGAAGAGGGCATTTGCGATCTTTATGATCATTGCTCTCGTGTTCTCTGGTCTTGGACTACATCCTGTTAATGTTACAGCAGCAACGACGAAGGTTGTGTTGGTTGGGGATCTGCAGTCTAAATTTACATCGACAGATGCGGAAGCGCCGGGTAAGGATTGGGATGAGACATCGGTAGTTACCCAAATGACCTATTCAGATAATGGCCTATATTCTTTTACAGGCACACTGCCGGCAGGAGAATATAACTACAAGGTTACTCTAAATGATTTATGGGATGAGAACTATGGATTCACAAGTTACACCAATCCTCAGGGGAGCAATGATGGGGAGAATATTCATATCAAGCTAGAAACAGAGACTGCCGTGACCTTTTATTATAATGACTTAACTCATAAAATAGCCGATTCCACGTATTACACACCGATTGCTTCCGCTAAACTACCAAGATTGACAGGAAACCTGCCGGCAGAAGCACTTACCACATTATCTGATCCTGATTTTGATGATGTTTACAGTACGGTGGCCACCCTTCCTAAGGGAGATTACACCTACCAAGTTTCTGTTCCAGGAGACGGTGAAGCCGGGGATCAATTGTATCGCGAAACTGCTAATAATCTGAGTCTTCCTTCCGATCTGCCGGTTACCTTTAAATTTAATCCACTGGATGGCAGTGTGACAGCTGAATATAAAATTCCTTCTGAACCTGTTGAGGTTACCCCTGTTCCGGCTGGACACATCCGTATTCACTACAATCGGACAGCTGGTGACTATGAAAATCAGGGATTATGGACATGGGATGATGTTCAATCCCCTTCCGCAAATTGGCCAACAGGGGCAACTTCATTTCCTGAAGGGCAAATCGATTCTTATGGTGCTTATGTTGACGTGCCAGTGAAGGATGGAGCCAAGAAAATTTCGTTCCTTGTGGTAAACCGAGTCACTCAGGCTAAGGATGAAGGCGATAAACTCTTTGCCATTAACACGCCTGAGACGAATGAAATTTGGATCAAGCAAGGGTCAAATGATGTAACACCGTATGAACCAGTTGCACTTGCTCCTAATACAGTGCGAATTCACTATACCAGAGCTGATACAAATCATGATCAATACGGACTGTGGCTGTGGGATGACGTCGTAGCCCCATCCGAAAATTGGCCGTCTGGTGCCACTCCTTTTGTGGCAGATCAAACAGATCGTTATGGTGCATATGTTGATGTTCCGCTTATTGAGAACGCGAAGAAAATTGGCTTTATTGTGATGAAACCTTCGAACGGTGATAAGGACGGTGACAATAAAACCTTTAGCCTGCTGGATCGATACAATCAGCTATGGGTTAAAGAAGGAGACAACAATGTTTATGTTTCTCCGTTTGGAGAGACACCAATTGGCTTAGTATCCGCAGAGGTGTTGTCGACGAGCAAAATCCTTCTCGGCTTCACACTGACTGACGGTTTGGATCCAGCAGCCTTAAAGTCAGCAATTACAGTTAAGGATAAAGAGGGTGCTGCAGTCCCGATTACTGCGGTAACCCTTACAAGCAAAACTTCAATCGAAGTGGATACAGAAGCTTTTGATTTGGAAAAAGTTCCGCTTAGCGTTACTTATTCAGGTAAAACAGTCTCCGCCGCAAGTGGCTGGAGAATGCTTGATGAAATGTACAATTATACCGGAGACGATCTTGGAGCTACGTATAATGCTGACAAAACAGCCACATTGAAATTATGGGCACCTAAAGCAAGCGGAGTCGTTGTAAATCTTTACGATAAGAATGACTCTAACGTGCAAGTGGGTAGTGTTGCTTTAACACTCGGCGAGCAAGGGGTTTGGTCAGTCCAGCTGAAGCCAGCTGATTTGACAGGCACAACGGCAACAGATGTAAGGGGCTTCTTTTATCAATACGAAGTAACGAATGACGGTGTAACCCATAAGGTCCTTGATCCTTATGCTAAATCAATGGCGGTATTCACTGTGGATACCACAGGTGCTGCTGGTGCCGGCGGGGATACAGTGGGCAAAGCGGCTATCGTTGATTTAAGCCAGACGAACCCTGATACCTTTGGGTATGCTGATATAAAAGGCTACGAAAAACGTGAGGACGCCATCATCTACGAAGTCCACGTGAGAGATTTTACATCGGATGTATCGATCGAGGATAGTCTGAGTGGGGAAAGATGGGGTTCTTATAGCGCTTTTGAAAAGAAACTTGATTATATTAAATCTCTTGGTGTAACGCATGTTCAGTTGCTTCCTGTGATGGCTTGGTATTACGGGGATGAGACGAAGATGGGGACTAGAGAGCCAGATTATTCCGCAAAAAACAATGAATACAACTGGGGGTATGATCCTCATAGCTATTTCTCTCCGGACGGGGCTTATTCACAGAATCCTGCCGATCCAGAAGAGCGGATTAAAGAACTAAAAGGTTTGATTGATGCCGTGCATGAAGCTGGAATGGGTGTCGTTCTGGACGTAGTGTATACTCACATGGCTAAAAAAGAATTTTTAAACGACATCGTACCTAATTACTATGCCTTCCAAGATGCAAACGGCAACTTTATCGGGGGGTTCGGCAACAATTTAGCCACCAACCATAAAATGGCTGAGAAGCTGATGGTTGATTCGGTAAAATACTGGTTTGAAGAGTATAAGATTGATGGAATGCGCTGGGATATGATGGGCGATGCGACAGCTGATGCTGTTCAGCATGCTTATGATGCCGCGGCAGCAGTGAATCCGAAGGCACTCTTTATTGGTGAAGGCTGGAGAACATTCGGCGGCGCTGCGGCTGATCCTTCTCTCGCTGGGCAAGGTGCAGATCAGGATTGGATGGACAAAACGGATAGTGTCGGTGTTTTCTCCGATGAATTCCGTAATGAATTGAAGTCTGGTTATGGTTCCGAAGGTCAGCCTAGATTTATTACCGGTGGAGCACGTCCGATCGCTACAATCCTGGACAATATTAAAGCTCAACCTTCGAATACACCAGCAGATGATCCGGGTGATATCGTCCCATACATCGAAGCTCATGATAATCTGACACTTCATGATGTCATAGCACAATCGATCAAGAAGGATCCGGATATTGCTGAGAATGAGCTTGAAATTCAGCAGCGGATCAGATTAGGAAATATGCTCGTATTAACTTCTCAAGGTACAGCCTTCATCCATGCCGGTCAGGAATATGGGCGGACTAAGCAGTGGAAGGGCACAACGGATCCTGAGGATAAATTCACAGAGATGTTCGACAATAACAACCAATCGTTTGGCTATTTCATTCATGATTCTTACGATTCATCGGATGCAGTTAACATGTTTGATTGGACCAAAGCAACGGATGAATCTAAGTTCCCAGTACAGAACACGACAAGAAAATATACGTCGGGTCTGATGGAGCTAAGAAAATCAACGGATGCCTTCCGATTGGGCGATAAGGATTTGGTTGACTCTAACATTAACCTGATCCCTGCTCCAGAAATGAAGGATAACGATCTTGTCATCGGTTATTCCAACAAAGCAACAGATGGTACTGGCATCTATTATGTCTTCATGAATGGTGACAGCACAACTAGAAAACTGACCTTATCTGAGGATTTGACGGGTGGTCAAGTGCTTGTGGACAACGATGAAGCTGGTGTTACAGCGATACCGGCTGCGCAGCAGACAGGTTTTATTTTGACAGCAAATTCAATTACATTAGAGCCTTTGACGGCTGTGATTATTCAAAAGGAAGCTGCACCAGTTACGCTTACCTCTTTGGAAACAGATAGTGCAAGCTACACGCTGGCAGCAGGAAATACGCATCAAACCGCTGTTTTTGCGAAATATGATGACAATAGCAGAAGTAATGTTACTAAGAAGGCTACTTACCTTTCCAATAAACCTGAAGTGGCTACAGTAACTGATAAAGGTCTAGTCAAAGCGGTTGGGCTAGGAACGGCAACCCTTACTATCTCTTATGAGGGTGTTTCCACAACCGTCACCGTTAAAGTTACTGACAAACGATATGTTCAATTCACTTATACCCGTAGCGATAAGGACTATAAGGATTGGAATATCTGGGTTTGGAACACTGGAGCTAAAAATGACCAGATTGATTTCACAACCTTTAAGAATGGCACAGCGAGCGTTCTGATTGAGGTTGCGGAGAATGCAACAAGCGTTGGATTTGTCCTGCGCAAAGGTACGGATTGGAACACGGGAAAACAAGACTACCCGGACGATCGTGTCATACCGTTGACCCCTGGTGAACCGTTCACTAAGGTGTATGTAACCAGTATGGTTAAAGAGCTTGATATCAAACCAAGTATTAGCGGCCCCATTTTAAAAGATGGAACGATTACTTTCAGATACCGCGACGACGCTTTGTTCCGTAATGGAAATATGGACGCAATAACAGCTGCTAAAGTAAAAGTGAACGGCACTTCGTATCCAATGATCTATGATCCGGCTAACGAGTGGTTCACTTATACACTGGCTGATTTAAAAGAAGGTATGTATAAATATACTTTCTTGATTACTAAAGACGGCGTCACTACCGAAATTACAGATCCAAAGAATACGGTGAATGATGAATCTGTTATTGATTATCATCAACCTGTCGTTACGATTACGGCATCCGTAAGTCCAGAGGCAGTCACATCCAATCAGAATGCTGTTGTAAGCATCAACGCTTCCTCTTCGGAAAAAGTAACTTACTCTGAAGCATATATGGATTTAACCAATCTTGGAGGACCTAGCAAAGTTAAGCTGGATACGGAACTCTTGAGACAAACGGTTGCTGTGAAAGACACGGTGTCAGCGGGCATCAAGGATATTCCGATTACGCTCGTAGACCAATACGGCAATGCACATAAGGAAAAGGCTACACTTGAGGTGAAAGCAAGAACCTATACAGGGGATAAGCTGGATTTTGATTGGGATGAGGCCCGGATTTATTTCGCGCTTACAGACCGGTTTAAAGACGGTGACCCAACGAATAATGAGAATGTAAATAAAGATCATCTGGAAGCTTATCATGGTGGAGATTTCCGGGGGATGATCGACAATCTCGATTATTTGCAAGAGCTAGGAATTAACACGTTATGGATCACGCCAATCGTAGATAATATTGATTTTAACAAAGGCGTTGATTTTGGCAGCGAACAATATGGATACCATGGGTATTGGGCAAAAGATTTTACCAAGCTCGACGAGCATCTTGGCGATATGGCAACCTTCAAGGAGCTGATCGAAAAGGCGCATGACAAAGGGATCAAGATCATGGTTGACGTTGTACTCAATCATACGGGTTACGGTCTGAAAGCTGAGGATACCTATCCGACAATTACAGCTGAGGATAAAGCACGTTTCGAAGGGATGCTGCGCACGGATGGTGTATCCGCAGATACAGATCCAATTAAGGGTGAGCTTGCTTTTCTGCCAGATTTCAAGACGGAAGATCCAGCCGTTCGTGAAAAAATTATCGCTTGGCAAACAGGCTGGTTAGACAACGCACGTACGGAACGTGGAGACACGATTGATTATTTCCGTGTGGATACAGTCAAGCACGTGGACGATACGACTTGGAAAGCCTTTAAAAATGCACTGACAGCGATTGATCCAAACTTCAAAATGACCGGCGAATACTTCGGTGGAACCATTGATAACAATGGTGGTATGCTCGAAACTAGCCAGATGGATGGTCTGCTTGATTTTGGATTTAAAGATGCAGCCAGAGATTTTGCAAATGGTAAGGTAAACAGTGTGGATGCTTATCTGCAGGAACGTGAATTAAAGATCGATAATACGAAGATGATGGCTCAATTCCTGAGCAGTCACGATGAGAATGGTTTCTTGTCTGATTATGTGGGAGGCGATAAAGGCAAGCTGAAGATTGCTGCAGCTCTGCAAATTACCGCCAAAGGACAGCCGGTAATATACTACGGAGAAGAACTGGGGAATTCCGGCAGCAATGCTGGAAATATGTCTGAAGGTCAATTCAGTGAGAACCGTAAGGATATGCCTTGGGATCAATTGACGGCAGAGAAGCCACTACATGACCATTATCAAAAGCTGTTGAATATCCGTGCGAAGTACTCCAAAGTGTATTCCAAAGGTGCGCGCACGAAGCTCGCAGGTTCAGATGATTCAGGTTATTTAGCTTTCAACAAATCTTATGAAGATGAGAACGTAGTGACGGTAATCAATACTAAAACTAGTGGGAATTCTGTAACGATTCCAGTACCGTTTGCTGCCAATTCATCGGTAACCGATGAATACAGCGGTAAAACATACATGGTTTCCGAAGATCAAAAGGTAAATATTGATCTGCCAGGCAGAGATGATGGAGGCACGGTTATTTTGGCGGAGGTATCGGATGTTATACCGACACCAACGCCGACACCAACGCCGACGCCGACACCAACGCCGACGCCAACGCCAACGCCGACGCCGACACCAACGCCAACGCCGACGCCAACGCCAACGCCGACGCCGACGCCGACGCCGACACCATCGTCGACGCCAACGTCGACGCCAACACCAACACCAACATCGACGCCGACGCCGACACCAACATCGACGCCAACGCCGACACCAACAACGACACCAACGCCGACACCAACAACGACACCAACGCCGACTCCAGAAGTAACACCGTCGCCTGAGGTGACACCAACACCAACGCCAGAAGCCACAGCGGCACCAACCTCTGGAGTTGTTGTTAACCCTAGCCCTACGCCGCCAGCGGATACTCAGGTTGTGAATGAGGATAGCTTGAAGAATGGTAAAGACGGCAAGGTGCAAATTGATGTTGCTGCCGGTAAGACAGCGGTACGCTTACCTTTACAAGCTGCACAAATACTAGGAACTAATGATCTTGTGTTTAAAATGGGAGATCTGTTAGTTACTATCCCTAGCCAGCTTTTAAGTACAATGCCAAGTTTAGCTTCAGGTATTGATGGGGTAGGTGCCCAAATCTTGCTTGAACTGAACCCACTGGCGCAGTCTGCTGCGAAAGCCATAGTAGACGGTATAAACAAAGATAGTGCTCATATTAGCTCTCTTTCCGATGTATTTGAATTCAGACTTAGCGTGCTGATGAAAGACGGTACTCGGATTGTAATTAAGCAGTTCGATGAGCCGATTACGATCTCATTCAAGATTAAAGGGCAATTCAACAAAGACTTAATCGGAATCTATTATTTAAGTGATAATGGCGGGTTAGAGTACGTGGGAGGACAGCTGAATGGAGATGTGATCACGGCACAAGTCACACACTTCAGTAAGTATGCTGTGCTTGAAATCGATAAGTCGTTCAAAGATGTTCCTGCAACCTATTGGGCATTTAAGGCGATTCAATCACTTGCCGCCAAACAAATTGTGTCAGGGGTCACTACCTCTGAGTTTGATCCAAAAAGTAATGTTAGCCGTGCGGAATTTACAGCACTACTAGTACGTGCACTTGGCTTAAAAGCGGCGGAAGGGCAGGTCCTGTTTACTGACATCAGGTCAGATGCATGGTATGCCTCATATGTAGCCACAGCTACTAAGCTGGGTATTGTTAGTGGACGGAGTAATAATAGTTTTGCGCCGAATGCATCAATTACCCGTGAGGAAATGGCTGTTATGGCGATCCGCGCACTTGAAGTGAAGTCTGGTAAGAAGCTTGAACCTGTAGCAGTCTCTACGGCATTTACTGACGCTTCAAGTATTAGCAAGTGGGCGGAAGCCTATGTGAAGACTGCAGCAGACTTAGGACTCCTGCAAGGCCGAGAGAACAAACGATTCGCTCCAAAAGCATGGATGACCCGCGCAGAAAGCGCACAGGTTATTTATATGCTGCTGAGCAAGTAGGCTAAACTAAGGTGTGCTGAATTCTGGCACCCCTTAGTTTGAGCAGCGGTTAGCATTTTAGTATGCTCCAAAAGAAAACAGGGTATCCCGAAGCGATTATCGCTTGCGAGATACCCTGTTTTGTTATGCTGTATGGCTGGGCAGTGGGAAGAAAAGAAATCTTTTAGATGATTGCCTTTAGGATAGCGAATCCATAGGCTGGCATTTTCACGATCAGCTTGCTGCGTTCTGTGCGCATTGTTTCGCCTGTAAACAAGTTCTCCCAATCCCGCTCGTCTACGTCAATACGGAAGGTCTGTGCGGTCTCTTCACTGTTGATTAGTACCACAATCGTCTGCAGATCCAGCCGGCGCTCATAGGCTAGCTTGCTGCCTTGTTGTCCTGCCTCAAGGAAGGTAAATGTACCTGTGCGGAGAGCAGGGTGGTCATTGCGTATTTTAATAAGCTGACGATAGAACTCGAAGAGCTCTCGATCCTGCTTTTCAGGGTTCCACTCCATGCATTTGCGGCAACCAGGGTCACCTTCACCGTCCATGCCGATCTCGTCACCGTAATAGATGCAGGGAGTGCCCATAAAGGTGAATTGGAACAGTGCCGCTAATCGCATCTTGTTTTTGTCTCCAGCAGCCAGCGTAAGCAGTCGTGGAGTATCGTGGCTATCCAGCAGATTAAAAGCAACTTCACTAGCCTGCAGCGGGTAGCGTGATAACTGTTTACCAATGGAATTGGCGAATCCTTCAGCATCAAGAGTGCCATGCACAAAGAAGTCAAGGACGGCGTCAGTGAAAGGATAGTTCATAACGGCATCAAATTTATCGCCTTCCAGCCAAGGTGCAGATTCATGCCAGATTTCCCCCAATATGTAGGCCTCAGGATTAGCACGTTTAACCACCTTGCGGAATTCCCGCCAGAAATCATGATCCACTTCATTGGCAACGTCCAGACGCCAGCCATCGATCCCGACTTCTTTGATCCAGTATTCTGCGACTTTCAGTAAGTATTGTTTAACTTCAGGGTGTTCTGTGTTTAGCTTTGGCATTAGCGGTTCAAAAGCAAAGGTGTCATAAGTAGGGACACCGTTTTCAATCTGAAGCGGAAACTTGCGAATATGGAACCAATCTTTAAAGGCGGAAGCCTCTCCTTTTTCTTGAACATCTACAAAAGGAGCAAAGGTTTTGCCAGAATGATTGAATACGGCATCTAGCAGGACACGAATCCCACGTTTATGGCAGCTATCGACGAGCTTTTTTAAAGTCTCAATATCTCCAAAATGCGGATCGACTTTCATATAGTCTTCTGTATCGTATTTATGATTAGTAGTTGCATCAAAGATAGGTGTGAAATAAATAGCAGTGATCCCAAGCTCGTTAAGATGATCTAAATGATCAATAACCCCTTGCAGGTCGCCGCCAAAAAAATTGGTTGGTGTTGGTTCGGAGCCCCATGGCTGAACATTTTCCGGATCAAGGCTCGGGTCACCATTTGCAAAGCGTTCTGGGAAGATCTGATAAAAAACAGCGTCCTTTACCCAGGCAGGCGGAGCAAATACATCAACGCGGTTAATGAAGGGGAATTCGAACAGCTTGTTTGGGTTTTCCGGCCGCACCGTTTGAAAGTCACTTTCGGTCATCCAAATTCGTTCGTTATCTTTTTGAAGTAAGAAGCCGTATTTCAAGCGGCGGTAGAGAGGTACTGAAGCACATTCCCAATAGTCAAACATAGCATCGGAGGTGAAGAGGGTCATGGGAATTAGCTCTTTTGTGGTATCCCAAGCATATTTATCTCCAGCAAAGGCGAACACTTCGGTTAAATCCCCTTTTTTAGCGCGTAGACGCAGGTGAATCGTACTTTCATTATAGGCATAAGACCAATTTAACCGCGGACGATGATACACTGCTTCCAGTAACATGATAAATCCTCCTAAAGTTTTGTTAGCGTTACTTCCTCGGATACTTCGGCAAAACCACATCGAAAGCATAGGCTAAGTTTTGTTAGCGTTACTTCCTCGGATACTTCGGCAAAACCACATCGAAAGCATAGGCTAAGTTTTGTTAGCGCTACTTTCTCGAAAGCATAAACTATTCCCGGACGATACTCCACAGAGCGCGTGGAATGTAGAATGTCGCTATTGTTATTGGTTGCACAGTTTTTTATGCAACATGCACTAAATCAGTAGCAGAGTAGCACATAACAAAGAGGCACAACCACCGCGAAGTAGCTTGCCCGAGGTTGTACCTTTGATAAGTAACATTGCCTTTTAATTATATAGAACAGGAGGCAGACAAGGGATGTTGTGCTTCATGCTGGACAGCCTCTTAACGTTTTGGATTATAGCATGGAATAAAAGGGCTTTCAATACTCTTGTTCAAACCATTGCACTAAATTTCACTAAAGTAAACGAGCATTGTGAAGGGCAATTTATGAGAAATCTCTTGAAATAGAGAAAATGTGGCATATTAGGGGCAAATAAAATAGATATTCCAATAATAAACACATGAATTATCGACTAATTAAAAGATATCATGTGAAAAATGGAGATATATGCCTATAATGTATATCAAATAATGGAAAATGACCCAATACAGTATATGCAAACGTTTTTAAAAACAATCGTTACTGTTGTATGATGTACTCATGAATGAAGCGCTTTCTTACCTGTGAAATGCAGATACAGAAGGAGCAAGCTAAAAGAAGAACTTTTTTTTTAGCCTTTCTGAAATCGTTTGCGCAGATTGCAGCACTACTATTTTCCATCTTACGTTTTTAAAAATTGGGAGGGGTTAAAGTAATGAAATTGAAAAAAATGATGGTTATCACCGCAGCTTTCTCAATGGCTCTGTCCGTTACAGCATGCGGTTCCAACAACAACAGTACGAATAACGGGGGCAACAACGCAGCAAAAGCTACTAATAATGCTACTACAGAGACTGCAGCGCCAGAGAGCACAGATGCAGCAGCAACAGATGAAATTGTACCTGAAGATGGCGCAACTCTAGTGGTATGGGAAAGTAAAGAAGAAAGACCTTTTGCAGATGAGATTGCTAAACAGTTCACAGCAAAATATAACGTTCCAGTCAAGGTTGAAGAATTGGCACCACCAGATCAAGTAACTAAACTTACTCAAGATGGTCCTTCAGGATTAGCGGCAGACGTTATTCTTATCCCTCACGATAACTTAGGTAAAGCGGCAAGCGCGAGCTTGGTTCTTCCTAACGATGTCTTCGGTGAAGAAACAAAAGCTAACAATACTGAAGCTTCGATTATCGGATCTTCGTACGAAGGCGAATTGTATGGTTACCCAAGAGCAGCAGAAACTTATGCATTGTTCTACAATAAATCGCTTGTTAAAGAAGCACCTAAATCATTTGATGATGTTCTTGCATTCAGCAAAACATTCACGGATAAATCGAAAAATAGATATGGGATTATGTGGGAAGTAGGAAACTTGTACTTCAACTACATGTTTATCGCTTCCGATGGCGGATACCTCTTCGGTAAGGATGGTACGGATAAAGATGATATCGGTCTTGCTAACGATGGTGCAATTGCAGGACTTAAAGAATTTGTGAAACTGAAGGAAGCATTGCCAATTAAGAGTGGTGATATCAACAGTGATATCAAACGCAGCTTGTTCAACTCTGGTGATGTAGCTATGGATATCACAGGTCCATGGGAGCTTGGAGGATACAAAGAAGCTCTTGGTGACAACCTTGGTATTGCTCCAATCCCTACAGTGAATGGCAAAACAGCAATTACATTCTCTGGTATTAAAATTTTCGCAGTTAACTCGTTTACTCAATATCCGAATGCTGCTAAATTGTATGCGAATTTTGCTTCAAGCAAAGACGCTCAGCTGTTACTGAACAAAACGATTGGTTCGGTTCCTACAAACAACGAGGCGCTTCTTGATCCACAGATCTCTAGCGATCCATATGTCTCTGTTTTTGCAGAACAAGCTAAGAACTCCCAACCGATGCCTTCTATTCCTGAAATGGGTAACGTATGGAGCCCAGTGAATGCTGCCCTTCCAGAAATTTGGGATAAAAATGGGGATCCAAAAGCAGCAATGGACAAAGCTGTACAACAAATCAAAGATTTGAATAACAGTGCATCCCAATAAGGATCATAATTCACTGTCTTAACAGCATACAGTGAATCAAGCTGCCCGCCGCATGTTTAGCGGCTGGCAGCTTCTTATTTTCACTCGGAGAGGAGAACGGAAGCGAAATGCAACGACATCGCACGAGGGCCGCAATACTGTCGACGATTTTTATGGGATTGGGACAAATATATAACCGCCAATTCGTTAAAGGAATATTATATTTAGCCGTAGAAGCTGTAGCCGTTTTTTATTTTATTGAGAACCTTGCCAACTCTTTATGGGGCATCGTAACACTAGGAGAGAATCCGAGTCGTCTGGTTAAAGTGAAGGGGATCGCCAAGATGGTTACCGGTGATCACTCGATTTATATCATGATCCAAAGCTTGATCACCATCCTTATTCTTATTCTATTGATTATCGCCTGGTATTTGAATATCAGAGATGCTTACAAGATTGGAGAAAAACGTGATAACGGTCTTCAGGCAAACACTTTTAAACAAAGTGTTCGTTATATCCTGGATTACAAGTTTGCTCAAGCGTTTCTAGTCTTGCCGGGCATTGGTGTTCTATTCTTTACGATTATGCCAATTATCTTCATGATCCTGTTGGCCTTTACGAACTATTCCGCACCTGATCATCTTCCACCCGCCAAATTGGTGGACTGGGTTGGATTTCAGACCTTTCGTAATTTATTGGTCCTTAAGACATGGAGCCACACTTTTTATGGTGTATTAACATGGACAATTATATGGGCAGTTCTTTCAACCATTACTACATACTTCGGAGGACTGTTGGTCGCTTTGCTGGTGAGTCAGAAGGGCATTCGCTTCAAAGGAATGTGGAGAGTAATTCTGATTGTGCCTTACGCGGTGCCACAGTTAATCTCGCTTCTGCTCATGCGCAACTTATTTAACGGTCAATTCGGGCCTATCAATCAATACATGGGGTATTTTGGATTGGATGGTTTACCGTGGCTGACTGACCCATTCTGGGCTAAGGTTACCGTAATTATCGTTAATATGTGGGTAGGTATTCCTGTTTCTATGCTGCTTATCATGGGCGTTCTGACTACTATCCCACGGGATATGTATGAAGCTGCTGAGGTGGATGGAGCATCGGGTTATCAGAAGTTCCGTATCGTAACGTTGCCGATGGTATTGTTCTCTACAGCACCGACCTTGATTACGCAGTTTGCAGGTAACATCAACAACTTTAACGCGATCTTCCTATTAACTGGTGGTAGTCCCGTAAATGGTGACTATCAATATGCCGGTTCTACGGACTTGCTAGTAACCTGGTTATACAAATTAACGCTAGATCAGAATAAAAACAACATGGCTTCGGCAATAGGGATTATTATCTTTATCATTGTCGCTTCATTCTCCCTGTACAATTACCGCCGGACGAAGTCATTTAAAGAGGAGGATATGATCCAATGAGCAGAAAAGTCGCGAACTTTATTCGCTTAGCAGGTAGTTATATTATCTTGATTGCTTTGTCGATAGCTGCACTCTATCCTGCCCTTTGGATTCTTTTAGCTTCTTTCCGACCTGGTAAATCATTGTACAGCAAAACGTTTATTCCCGAGCAATTCACTTTATCACATTACAGAGAATTGTTCACATCACCCAGCTATATGTTTGGGACTTGGTATGCCAATACCTTGAAAATAGCTGTGTTCTCGATGCTTATCGGGGTAGTTCTTACTTTGTTAACCAGTTATGCCGTATCCAGATTCCGGTTTAAAGCGCGTAAAACAGCGTTATCCACCGTATTGATTCTTGGTATGTTCCCTGGTTTTATGAGTATGATCGCTATTTATATGCTGCTTAAAGAGTTTAATTTGCTGGATACACATATTGCGTTAATTATCGTTTATGCGGCCGGGGCGCCGCTGGGAGGGACCTTTATCGCCAAAGGTTTCCTCGATACGATTCCTCGTTCCTTGGATGAGGCCGCTCGTATTGACGGGGCGAGCAATTTCGGAATATTTATGCGAATCATCTTACCTTTGTCACGTCCTATGATCACATATATGGCGCTGACTCAGTTTGTTGGACCATGGGTGGACTTCATTTTTGCGAGACTCATTCTGCGGACTAAGGAGAACTGGACAGTGGCAGTGGGGATGTGGGATATGGTTAACACCAATCAAAACACTAACTTTACCTTGTTCTCTGCGGGTGCGGTTTTGATCTCCATTCCAATTATGATTTTGTTTGTATTCTTGCAACGTCTGCTAGTAGATGGCTTGACAGCAGGAGCTAGTAAGGGGTAAACCCATTCGCTCGCTTCATGCTAATAAATGATCAGGGTACAGCCTTTATACAGAAATGGAGGGCTGTACCCTTATTTCGTCATGGGGAGTGAACTTAATGAAAAAGTCCTGGACTCTATATTTTAAATCTGTTGGAGTTAAACTGTTCGTTATTTTATTTAGTTCTATAGTTCTCTTATCCTCCGTGCTAGGATTGACTTCCTATTTTGCCGCTAAAAATATCATTACGAATGAGGTTGCTGCAGCCTCCACACAATCTGTAGTTCAGGCAGCGGACAAGCTGGATTTTGTGCTGGCAGAGTATGAGGCACTATCAAGGCAGTTTGCACTCGACTCTGTGTTAAAGGGTGATTTAGAAAAAATAAATAGTGGCGAGCTTACAACTGTGGCCAAAGCCGGTGCTGAAGATCGGATTCGCAGAAAGCTGGACTTGGTAAAAGGCTCTGATGAGCGGATGTATGGCGTCAGGCTGGTATCCAAGAGCTTGGTAGACTCAGAATCTTATAAGTCTGCTGGCATAAGTGGGATTCGTAGTGATGAAGGCATTTCCGCAAGATTAGAGCAAATTGCCGCAGCTAAAGGAGAGCCAGTCTGGTTTCCCGTTCGTGAGAAAGGCTTTTTTGATGCTTATACTGAGCCATCCTTAACTATGGGGAGATTGCTACGTAATCTTTTACATCCCGAAGCGGAGTATTACATGCTAATCGAAGTGAAAGGGAAGGCCATGACTGAAATGCTGTCTAACCTTCAGATTGGGATGACCGGTGAAATTCGTATCTTGAGTGCGGATGGCAGCATTGTGTATGGTGCGGATCATGCCAAGCTGGGTCAACCCTCTTACATAAAAGTTTCAGAAGAACAAGGGAAAGAGCAAAATCATTCATTTACAGCGGAGGATGAGAACGGAAGTTCTCAGCTTGTTGTATACCAGCCCCTGGCGACTGCCAAGTGGATGCTTATGGGGTATGCTCCTGTCAGTGATTTTACTAAGTCTGCGGACAAGCTTTTATATATCACATTTTCTGTGGTGCTGGCGGCAGCCTTAATAGCACTACTAATTGGTTATATTCTTGTTCGATTGGTAGGGCGCCCGCTGGGTAAGCTGGCAATCTTGATGGAGGAAGGAGAGCGTGGGAACCTACAGGTACGAACCAATTTCAAGGGCAAAGATGAGATTGGCCGCTTGGGTCAAAGCTTCAACAAAATGATGGAGCAGATCTCCTTACTTGCAAGGCAGAGCGGGAATTCGGCAGATGAGGTCCTCCTTACTTCGGAACAATTAGTACAAGCATCAAGTACAATCTCCCTCCATGCCAGAGAGGTTGCGACCGCTACCGGTGAGATTGCAGCGGGGTCAGCCAGCCTCGCTGTTGAAGCCGAACGCAGTTATCACAATGTTGAGATTATCGGCAACAAAATGAGTGAAGTGACGGAAATAAATACAGTGATGGACCATTCAGCAGAACGGGTCATTGAGGTTAGCAATCAAGGTACAGAGCTGATGAAGCTGCTGGTAGAGCAGAGTGAGTCTACGGTAGAGGTGATCAATCGAATTCAAGATAATTCTACTAAGCTCAGAGAAAGCACTCATTTAATTCGCAGTATACTCAGCCCTATGATTGCTGTGAATAAGCAGACCAATATTTTGGCACTAAATGCTACCATAGAAGCAGTTAGAGCAGGTGCGGCAGGTAGAGGGTTCATAGTGATTGCTGATGAAATCAGGCAGCTCGCTAACCAGTCGAATGAATCGATTCAATCGGTCTCCAAGATCACGGAAGAGATTGGTCTACATATCGAGAACACCGTTAAGGATATCAATGAAGCCGCTCCTAAGTTCCGTGAACAAATCTCTTCTGTAAGAGAGTCGTCAACGATATTCGCGAGTGTCAAAGAGGAAATGGAACATTTCATGAAACATATTAGTGAATCTTCTGCTTCTGTCCTCGAACTGATTGAGTTCCAGCGTCAACTCGGTGAATCCATGGCCAGCGTAAGCTCCATCGTCCAGCAAACCACTGCTTCGACGGAGGAGGTAGCTTCTATGTCATCTCAGCAATTCACGGTTAGTGAGGAATTGGTTGCCCTATCGGAAAAGCTGGAGGGCTTGGCAGCCGATCTTAAGCACTCTTTGGTTTCTTTTCAAGTATGACAATATTATTCTAATAGAGACGGGCAATTTTCCAATATAATGGAGAGTTGCTCGTTTTTGTTGATTTGATTGCTATCGGACGTTATCTTGTCTTCGAAGTGGCTAAAGAGATACACTTGTATTAAGTAATAAATGAAGAAAGTAGTGATCCATTGACGAACTTAAATCTGAGCCCCAGCGGGAGTCTTTTTCAGCAGGTTTTAATCGAGGGAGATTATAGTCCTCATTTTTTTGCTTACTATTATAAACAGTGGAATAACTACAATATGTCTTACCATCAGCATAATTCAACGGAAATCATGTATTTGATCTCAGGAAGTTGTATCGTAGATGTCCGTCCAAGCTCAGGAGGAGAAGAGAGAGTTCGGCTGAAGCGGGGAGAATTGATCATTTTAGACGCGAATGTTCCGCATAGGCTGATTGTTGAAGAGGGGGCACCTTGTCGGATGCTAAATGTGGAATTTGGGTTCATGGAATATAGAGGGGTTGCACCCTCTGTCGGCAAGCTAGCCCGTGAAGAAACGGCGCTCGCAGAAATGCTGCAGCTTCCTTTTTCCAGTTTAGTAATGCCTGATCCGGAGGAAATCTATCATGTTCTAAAGGGACTTGTGTTAGAGCTTGATCAGAGCGGCGGAAAGGGTGGAAGTATGGTTGATTTATTATTTTGTGAGCTTCTGTTGCGGTTATCCAGACTTCGGCAAGAGCAGCTTCATACCAGCCAACAGCCCTCGCAGCTTTATGTGCGGCGGAGCATTGAATTCCTGCATCAGAACTATGACCAGAACATTCAGGTTAAGGACATCGCTGCCGCAGTTAATCTGCATCCCGGATATTTGCATCGAATTTTTAAGAGCCATACGGGTCGGACGCTCAGCGATTACTTGAATATGCTGCGAATGGAGAAAGCGAAGATGCTGCTTGGGCAGAGCGACATCCCGATTGCTGAAATTGCAGATTACGTAGGAATTAGCAGCAGGCAATATTTTCACCTTCTTTTTAAAAAATACGCCGATTGCACACCTGTAGAATTCCGCAATTCCATTGAGCGTCACGCCTGGAGTTATGAAGAGCATGATTTTCAGTAGATAGGTTAGGATTTTTGACACCTTCTTTCAAAAGAGGTCATGATATTGGTTACGCTTTCCTAAGGTCCCTTGCTACAATGGACAGGAACAACCAATTCATTACCGGAGGATGATAACCATGTCATTTAAAGTGTCTTTTATAGGGGCAGGCAGCATTGGATTTACCCGTGGATTGTTGCGGGACTTACTAACTGTACCGGAATTTAAAAATATCGAAGTCTCATTTATGGATATTAACAGCCACAATCTGGAGATGGTCACGGAGCTATGCCAGCGTGATATTAAGGAGAATGGTTTAAATATACAAATTCAGGCGACAACGGATCGCAGAGAAGCACTGAAGGATGCCAAGTACGTATTTTGTACTATTCGGATGGGTGGGCTTGAAGCCTTTGCTACGGATGTGGACATTCCCTTAAAATACGGAGTTGATCAGTGTGTGGGAGATACTCTGTGTGCGGGTGGCATCATGTACGGGCAACGCGGAATTGCGGAGATGCTGAATATTTGCCGTGATATTAGGGAGATGGCAGCACCGGATGTGCTTTTGCTTAACTATTCGAATCCGATGGCTATGCTGACCTGGGCCTGCAATAAATATGGTGGTGTTCGGACCATCGGTCTATGTCATGGTGTACAGCATGGGCACCAACAAATTGCGGATGTGTATGGTCTTAAGAAATCCGAAGTTGATATTATCTGTGCGGGCATCAATCACCAGACCTGGTATATTTCAGCAAGTCATGAGGGGAAGGATCTGACCGAAGGTCTTTTAGAGGCTTTTGAGAAACATCCGGAATTCAGCCGTACGGAAAAAGTGCGCATCGATATGCTTCGTCGCTTTGGATACTATAGTACAGAATCCAATGGACACTTAAGTGAGTACGTGCCATGGTATCGTAAACGCAGTGATGAAATTATGGATTGGATCGATCTGGGGAGCTGGATTAACGGAGAAACAGGCGGTTATCTGCGTGTCTGCACGGAAGGTCGGAATTGGTTCGAGACCGATTTTCCAAACTGGATGAAAGACCCGGCATTGGAGTATACGAAGGAGAATCGCGGGGAAGAGCACGGCTCTTATATTATAGAAGGATTGGAAACGGGACGAGTGTACCGGGGGCACTTTAATACAGTGAACAATGGCGTAATCTCTAATTTACCAGAGGACGCCATTATCGAAGCACCGGGATATGTAGACCGGAACGGGATCTCCATGCCATTGGTAGGTGAATTGCCGCTTGGGCCTGCCGCCGTATGTAACGTGAGCATTTCAGTGCAACGTCTGGCGGTTGAAGCAGCTGTACACGGCGATGATAAGCTGTTACGTCAGGCATTTATGATGGATCCACTCGTTGGTGCTGTATGTAATCCAAAAGAAATCTGGCAGATGGTCGATGAGATGCTCGTCGCAGGGGAACAGTGGCTGCCTCAATACAGCGAAGCTATTGCTAAAGCCAAGGAACGTTTGGCTTCAGGAGAGCTTATCCCAACGAACGCTAACAACGAGGGC
This sequence comes from Paenibacillus sp. FSL P2-0121, assembly GCF_037975345.1. Taxonomy (NCBI): domain Bacteria; kingdom Bacillati; phylum Bacillota; class Bacilli; order Caryophanales; family Paenibacillaceae; genus Paenibacillus; species Paenibacillus sp. FSL P2-0121. Next base: position 2,125,409 of record NZ_CP150245.1, read on the forward strand.
GCTGCTCGCCTGAAGGTGAAGTCGGTGGATGAGATGATGCAGGACCGGGAAGCAGCGAACAAAAATGCTGGTGAGTCTGATAAAGGCAAGGATAGAGAGAAGGTTCAATAAGGTGTTGCATTGAAAGCTTTTTAACTATAAATAACCTCCAGATTCCATAGTTTGGGACTGGAGGTTTTTTTAGGATGGAAGTCTAAGAGGGGGAAAAACAAAACAGCAGTCATAGCTTACGAAAACAAGCTGACATGGGTGGGGAGTACAAGTTTATCGGTACCGATCCAAATTGTGAAATTAGGTTTATAGTAGGAGTTATTATGTAACTGAAAAAAGAAAGTTAGTTTAATTTCACTGGCTTATTTTTTTATCTATACCGTAGCGCCGAGCGCTACAGTAATTCCACACAGTTGCCCTACATACTATACTGACGCATTCCTCGATACTTACGGACTCAGATGAGCAATTTGCCCCTCCCCGATACTTGCGGACCCAGATGACGCTATTCGCCCATCCCCCGATACTTGCGGGCCTAGATGACGCTATTTGCCCATCCTCCGATACTTGCGGACCCAGATGACGCTATTTGCCCATCCCCCGATACTTGCGGACCTAGATGACGCTATTTAGCAATTTATCGCCTTTGGAGCGTATTATCGGACCCCAGTGCAGCTATTGCTCAGAATGAGGCTCGTTTTTGGTGTTTTTCATGCCTATAGCGGCTATGGGGTCCGATAGCAAGCCAAATATGCGATAAAGCTACGTATAAGGTCATCTGTGTCCGAAAGCGCCGATCCCCCAGTAATCCCTCAGTTGCCCTAATTGGATTTCCAGCGCATTCCCTGATACTTACGGACCTAGGTGACACTATTCGTTTATTCCCCGATACTTGCGGACCTAGATGACGCTATTCGCCCATCCCCCGATACTTTCGGACCCAGATGACGCTATTCGCCCATCCCCTGATCTTGCGGACCCAGATGACCCTATTTGCAAATTTATCGCCATTGGAGCGTATTATCGGACTCCAGTGCAGCTATTGCTCAGAAAGAGGCTCTTTTTTGGTGTTTTTCGTGCTAATAGTAGCTATGGGGTCCGATAGCAAGCCAAATATGCGCTAAAGCTACGTATAAGGTCATCTGTGTCCGAAAGCGCCGCCCCCCCCAGTAATCCTACAGTTGCCCTACATACTATTCTGACGCATCCCCGATACTTACGGACCCAGATGACCCTATTTGCAAATTTATCGCCATTGGAGCGTATTATCGGACTCCATGGACCTCTGTCAAGAAAGTGGACAGTCACGCAACAGACATTCTAGTCAATTGCTCAGCAAAACGAACTGGAGAAAGATAACCCAGCGCGCCATGCATTCGCTTGCGGTTATAGTAAAACTCAATATATTGAAAAAGTGTCTGGTAGGCTTGCTCCTTAGTTTTGAATCGCGGATTACAATAAATGAGCTCCTTTTTCAAAATGCTGTGCCACGACTCGATGCAGGCGTTATCATAACAGTTACCTCTGCGGCTCATGCTGGACTCCATGCCATACGCTTTCAACTGCTTCGTGTATTCATGAGAAGTATATTGAGAACCTCTATCGGAGTGATGTAATAGACCCTTTTCCGGTTGTTTAGCTTCGTAGGCATCTTGTAAAGCGCCCGAAATCAAGCTAGTTTCCATATGGTTCTCCAAACGCCACCCCACGATTTCGCGCGTGCAAAGGTCCATCACACTAGCCAGGTACAAGCGCCCTCCCCGGCAAGGAATGTACGTAATGTCGGTAACCCATACTGAATTGGGTTTGCGTATTTTAAATTGCTGGTTCAGCGTATTCGGGGCAATCGGATGGTCATGATTGGAGTCAGTGGTCTGTACCCGATACGTTTTGGAGACAATGGAGCGAAGCTTCATATGTCGCATGTACACACTCACCGTGCGTTAGGTAACGGTATAACCTTCTTGATGTAACAGGCGGGTGATCTTCGGACTCCCATACCGCTTTTGATGGTCTGTAAAATGATACTGAATTCGCTTCATTATCGCAGCCTTACGAAGCATATGCGTACTGGTTTTTTCTGTCCGCCACTTGTAGTACCCGCTCCGTGACACATGTAGGGTCATGCACATCTTCTCCAAGAGAAACTCGGAGCGATGTTTTTCAATAAACTGGAATCTCAGTTCCTTGGTTTGCTGAAGATGTGCACTGCTTTTTTTACGATCGCTAATTCCTCTTCCACATCGGCAATCTTGTTATCTTTTTCTTGAAGTTGACGGCTCATTTCTTTCAACTGTGCCTCGAGTTCTCGTACTCGATCCACGCTAGCTGCCGGTTCATTCTTTAATTCTCGATACTGGCTCATCCATTGATGCAGGGTACTTTTTGGGATGTTGAGCTCTTCCGCCAAGTCGCCCACTGTCTTTGTTTGCTCTTGAATGAACTGCACTGTCTGTTTTTTAAATTCTTCGTTATACCGTTGTCGATGTTCTCCCATGTGAACACACCTCCGTGGACTCATTATCGCCAGTCTGTTAACTACTGTCCACTTTTTATTCTAGCTTCACCAGTGCAGCTATTGCTCAGAATGAGGCTCGTTTTTGGTGTTTTTCATGCCTATAGCGGCTATGGGGTCCGATAGCAAGCCAAATATGCGATAAAGCTACGTATAAGGTCATCTGTGTCCGAAAGCGCCGATCTCCCAGAATCCCCAGTTGCCCTAATTGGATTTCCAGCGCATTCCCTGATACTTACGGACCCAGATGACGCTATTTGCCCCTCCCCTGATACTTGCGAACTTAGATGACGCAATTTACGAAGTTTGTTGTTTTGGTCAAGAAGGTGAGACGCCAAAAACGCGGATGTTCCATCAGCCATTTTTGGCTTTTGGGACATCCGCGTTTTGGAGTGGGGGATTAAGAATTAACCGTACCTTTTGGACTAAAGAAGGTCTTCAGCGCCTGATACACTTCTTTTTTGTCTTTAATGACGTAATGCATGAATTGTTCATGTTTCAGATGGCGATAAGCTGACATCAAGGTACTGCTACGATTGTATTGGTTCACCTCACCGTAGCCGAACATATTGCTTCGTTTCAGCAGTTCTCCGATCAGCTTCACGCAACGTTCGTTGTCGGAGGTGAGATTATCACCATCGGAGAAGTGAAATGGATAAATGTTGTACTGCGCAGGCGGGTAGCGGCTATCGATAATTTCAATCGCTCGCTGATATGCTGAGGAACAAATCGTTCCCCCGCTTTCGCCACGGGTGAAGAAATCATGCTCACTGACTTCCTTAGCCTCCGTATGGTGGGCGAGAAAAACAATCTCTACCTTCTCATACTGGCGGCGCAGAAAACGGGTCATCCAGAAGAAGAAGCTGCGGGCGCAGTATTTTTCAAATGAACCCATCGAACCTGACGTATCCATCATCGCAATAATGACCGCATTGGAATGAGGTGTTCTAATATCATCCCATGTTTTGTAGCGCAGATCATCTGGGCTGATACTGTGAATGCCGGGATTTCCGCTGCTTGCATTGCGTCGGAGATTTTCCAGCAGCGTACGTTTCTTATCGATGTTGGACATCATCCCTTTTTTACGAATATCGTTAAAAATAATGGATTTGACCTCGATCTCTTCCTTATTCTTAGGCTTCAGATGAGGCAATTCCATATCCTGAAACAGAATGTCCTCCAGATCTTCCAGATTGACCTCTGCTTCCACGGTATCTTGACCGGGCTGATCGCCTGCTTTTTCTCCTTTACCGGGCTGTGCCGATTGTGAATCGCGCCCAAGGACATCACCGACCTGACTTTCCCCGTCCCCCTGTCCTACATGCTTCTGTTTACGGAAGTTATAAATAATCCGGTATTCATCCAGACTGCGAATCGGAACCTTCACAATCTGCTTACCGCCTGACAAAATAATATTTTCTTCGGTAACGAGGTCAGGCAAATTATCCTTGATGGCTTCTCTGACCTTTTGCTGATGGCGTTCCTGATCCTGATGACCTTTACGATGAAGGGACCAGTCTTCTTTTGAGACTACGAAGGAAAAGGGACCGGATGATTGCGACAGGATGACCACCTCCCATGGAATATGAATGTTAATTGAGGGAATTTTTTGCAAAGTATATATTTGGATCCCCCGCAAAGTACCTGAGTACGCATAGAAAGCAAAGCTTCACTTTGTGGGGATGTTTTGGGGTTGTAACTAAAGTATATTCATGGGGATGAGGGATATGTGATTTCTTATTCACTGATCTCATCTACGGTTAGCACATAGCTGTTAGATTGGCTTTCGCCAGAGTAGTTACGTCCATCCATATTGAAAGAGTATTGAGCATTTACGGAGCCCTTAAGGAAACGACCCATTACCTGTTCACTCACCTGGACAAAATAATGAATGTTAACCATAGATGCAGCATTAACTACCCCCAGCGGCAAGGTGCCGGCAAATGAAGATTGTGGATTCGGAACTCCATCAATCACAATGCTGTTGGGATCAAGAAAACATTTTTCCGGGGTTAGCCGATTCAGAGATATTTCCGCAGGCCAATTTCCGCTATTGGTTAGTGAGATCCAGCATTGAACTCGCTCTCCTGCTTCTACGATAGTTGGTTTTGCATGGACTACGAGTGAAATGACAGGTGTGACTACTAGGGTGGTAACTGTATTGGAACGAGAGGTTTGTCGTACGGTCCGTCCGTCTGGAAGCACAAAGGTATACTGAACACTACCATGGTTTTGTACGGCTGCGATTTCATGAATGTTAATGGCTGCAGGTATACTCACTTGAAAAACTACAACTGCTGTAGTTCCGCCTCTTAAAGTACCTAACTGAATGCCTTCCGCTGGTCGTGCGCCTTTCTGCAACACACCATTTAAGAGAACACTATCCCATACGAAAAGAGTACCTGAAGGTATGGCATCTGTTAGGACTGCATTTACAGCCAGATTCCCGTTGTTCGTTACCGTAAGCTCATATCTCAAATTATCGCCCGGAGCTGCTGTAACATGATCTACTTTTTTGCTAATGGTGACCCCCGCTTGGACAAGTGAGACGACCGCAGTGTTACTTTCGGTCGTAATTGTATGCTCATCGACTGTATAGGTGACAACCGCGCTGTTGGTTAAGGCCAAAGAGGGAGAAAACTCTGTTACTCGGACACGAAAAGTAATATCAACGCTTAGGTCTGTGTCCAGCGAACCGAGTAATATCCCCTGCGCCGGGTCCGATTCTGGGTAATAAATCCCACCTGCAATGACACTCCCCGGTATAAACACCGCCCCGTCCGGAATAGAAATTATTGCGTTGATTTGAGTTAAAAGGCTGTTGCCTTCATTTGTAAGCCGCAAGGTGTAAGTGACTACATCCCCTATAAAAGAAGTCGGAGTACTTGCAGACAAAGAGGTCGAGAGCTGGTAGGAGCGTAAAGAAACCTGTACGGAATTTGAAAATAGATCTCCTTTAACGATTCTTCCCTCCGGTGTGGAAAAAGAAAAACGGCCCAGCGCTTTATTTTGCAGCACTAGGGAAGACGGCAGGGAAATGATGACGACTTGAAAGGCGATGCTCACTTGACTCTGCGGTGCAATAGAACCAAGGGGGATGCCTGAAGACGGTGTAGCCCCCGGAAGAGGCACACCGTCTCTGAGCACACTGTTGGAAATAAAGGATACACCTTCTGGAAGAATGTCAAACACCGTCAAAAAAGCATCTGTATTTCCATTATTACTGGCTTTAAAGGTATACACCAAAGTGTCGCCTAAAGAGGCGTGGAGTTTATCTGTACTCTTCAGCAATGAAAGCACGGGGCCCACGACCGGGGTGTTAACGGTATTGGAATAGACAATTCCGTCAACACCCGCTGCCGAGTTGAAGAGTACCATGGACTGATTGGTTACGACAGGTTGGGTACGTGAGCCGGGAATCATAACGCTACTACCTGAACCTGGAAGGTAATGGTTGAAGAAGCACCTGCAGCAATTGTACCAATTGCGATTCCCGAAGCCGGACTGCCACTAGGACGTGGGGCTCCATCTACGGTAATGCTTCCCGTTACGAACTGGCTGCCAGCTGGAATAGGGTCAACCATGATGACATTATTAACTGGTGAAATCCCTAAGTTGGTGACAACAATCGTATAGGTGATGATATCGCCCACAACCGCATCAATAGAAGTAGTGCTCTTAACCACACTTACGTCTGGTGAAGATACAGGGATAATTAGGACGTTTGAGACAGAGGATCCCGTGAGTGAACGTCCATCTGGTGGTGTGAATGTGAAATTTGCTGTAGCTTGATTGACTAACTGTTGTGGCGAAGGGAGGGAAGCAATAGTAACCTGCAACGTAATGGTTACTGTTACTGTACTTCCCGGAGCTACCGACCCAATACTTAAGCCAGTAGCCGGATCTGATCCTGGTTGTGGTACCCCATTCACGAGCACGCTGTTTGGAACAAAGACAGCTCCGTTCGGAATGGTATCGGTAATAACTACATTTGCTATGAGGTTACCAGTATTCGTCACATTTAAGGAGTAAGTAATCGTATCTCCGACAGTTGCGGCGGTTCTGTCCGCCCCTTTGACAACTACAATGATAGGTTGATATACCGGAATAACAAGTGTATTTGAGAATGAAGATCCTGAGAATGCGCCGGAGGTGAAACTGACGGAAGCTTGATTACTAAGTGTTGCAGGATTAGGCAGCACATTGACAATCGTGTTGAACGAGACTTGAAAAGATGCTCCCGGTGCAAGTGTACCGAGCGAGATCCCGTTCGCTGGGTTGGCGCTAGGGCGTGGAGTGCCATCTACGGTCACACTGCCAGCGACAAAGCTAGAGCCTGCAGGTATTGGATCACTGAGGTTAACGTTACTGATATTTGCTATTCCGCTGTTGGTAACAGTGAAGTTATAAGTGATGGTATCCCCAACAACGGCATCGGTAGCTGTCGAAGATTTAGTGACGATAACGTTCGGTGAGGATACTGAGATTGTTGTTGTATTGGAATTGATCGAATTGTTAAATGTCCGTCCATCTGGAAGTGTGTATGCAAACGCGACGGAAGCTTGATTGAGCAGCTGTTGGCTTGCCGGCAATGTTGTGATAAGCACTGAGAACATTACAGATAGGCTTCCATTCGCGGAGATTACCCCCAGTGGGATCCCGGCAGCTGGGTCTGCTCCTGGAGCAGGAGCGCCTTGAATGAGTACACTATTTGGAATAAACGTTGTACCCGCTGGAATGGTATCACTCAGGGTTGCTAAAGCTCCGTAGTTACCTGTGTTGGTCACATTTATAGTATAAGTAATCGTATCCCCAACGGTAGCATTGACTGAATTAGAGCTTTTTGCTGCTGCAAGAATAGGCAGATAGACAGGCGTCGTGACGATATTTGAGAAGGCTACATTTGAGACAACACCTGAGGTGAAGCTGACTGTTGACTGATTATTTAACAATCCGGTAGGCGGCAGTGAAACTACATTTACGGTAAAAGCAACAGTTACGGTTACACCAGGTGCTATGCTGCCTAGGGTTACTCCAGTAGCTGGGCTGACTCCTGTACGAGGCACACCGTCCACAAGCACGCTGCCTGTCACAAAGGTGGTACCGGCAGGAAGGGCGTCTGTGAAGACCACATTATTTACAGTGGCAATCCCGTTATTAGTTAAAGCTATGGAATAAGTGATCGTGTCACCGACTGTAGTTGATGTTGTGGTTGTAGTTTTAACTACAGCAATATTAGGTGAGGAGACCGGAATAGTGACGGTGTTAGAGAGTGCAGACCCATTAAGTGTACGTCCGTCGGGTAAGGTGAAGCTATATGCTGCGGTTCCTTGATTGACCAGTTGCTGAGGACTAGGCAATGAAGTGATGTCAACCGTGAAAATGACTACGGTCGTTCCTCCAGGCTGTATTAATCCAGCTGCAATTCCGGTGGAAGGATCCGCTTGCGCTAAAGGGAGGCCGTTGATGAGCACACTATTCGGAACGAAAGTCGTACCTGCGGGAATATTATCCGTCAGTATTAAATTAGCAGCATAGTTTCCTGTGTTACTCACTGTCAGTGTGTAGCTAACGGAATCGCCAACCGTGGCATTGGCTGTACTAGCACTCTTGACTACGGCAATGTTCGGCTGGAACACAGGGACTGTAACGGTATTAGAAAAAGTGGAGCTTGAAATAACGCCTGAAGTGAAGGTAACGGATGCCTGATTGATGAGTGAAGCTGTAGGAGGGACGGAGGTAACAGTAACACTGTAAGTAACCAGCGCTGATGCACCAGCTGCTAGAGTGCCGATAGATATCCCCGAAGCGGGGTTCGAATTCGGGAATGGGACTCCGTTGACAGACACGCTGCCTGTTACAAAAGTACTTCCTACCGGTGTAGGATCATTGAGCAAGACGCTAGTAACAGATTCTATACCATTATTAGTTATATTGACGGTGTATGTGACTGTTTCACCAACAGCAACTGATGTTGAAGTAGTGCTCTTGGTAGCGACAATGTTAGGAGCAGAGACTTGCAGTGTGACAGTGTTAGACACAGCAGTCCCAGATAACGGTCTACCGTCAGGCGGAGTAAAGGTAAAGCTTGCAGAAGCCTGATTACTAATCTGCTGCGGTGTTGGCAGGGAGATGATATCAACGGTAAAGCTGACTGCAATACTGGCACCAGGAGCCACATTTCCTACAGCTATCCCTGTATCTGGGGCTGAGCCGGGTTGAGGCATACCACCTACAATGACACTATTAGGAACAAAAACTGTACCTGCTGGAATGTTATCAGTTAGCGTAAGATTTGCAGCCAGATTACCTGTGTTGCTAACAATCACTGTGTAGATGACAGAATCACCGACGACTAAAGCATCGAAATCGCCGTCTCCATCAGCGGCACTTTTTACTAAGGAGATTTGGGGCTGAATAACTGGTGTAGTTGTGATATTAGATGAAGAAGAACCGGAGAATACACCGGATGTAAAACTGACAGATGACTGATTGTTAATCTGTGATGGTATCGGCATCGTTATCCTCACCTCGAATGTTACGGTAGCTGTGGCGCCAGGGCTCAAACTACCGATTGGAATGCCGGCGAACGGAACTGCTAGCGGCAGGGGAGTGCCACTTACAATTACGGTTCCGGGAATAAAAGCGACATTCTCAGGCAGAGGATCACTGAGAATGATATTGCTTACTGTTGCAATACTATTGTTGGTCAATACAGAGGTAAAGGTAAGGATATCACCAGTAACAGCAGTAGCAGCGTTTACGCTTTTTACAACACTGACGTTAGGGGCAGATACTGGGACAGAGAGCGTATTGGACACTACATTTCCTCCGAGCTGACGCCCGTCTGGAAGAGTAAAGCTATATGTCGCTGAAGCAGAGTTTAGCAATACTTGTGATGGAGGTAGGGCTGTGATTGTGACCAGAAAACTTACGGTGACACTATCACCAGGAGCGAGCGGTCCAACTGGAATGCCAGTTGCCGGATTATATCCGGGCAAAGGTGTTCCTCCAATAATGACACTATTCGTGTCAAACACGGCTTGGGGTGGCAGGATATCAGTTACTAATAGAGTAGCTGCAATATTCCCGGTGTTGCTGATCAGGATGGAGTATGAGAGAGATCCCCCTACAGATGCCTGTGCTGCATTGGCGCTTTTGACCATATTAAGGATGGGCTGAAATACAGGTGTTACTATCGTGTTTGAGAGCGAAGAACCGGTGAACGCCCCAGAGGTGAAGGAGGCACTGGCTCTGTTTGTAAACTGTGCTGGACTTGGCAAGGAAGCAACATTCACTCTAAAAGACACCGTGACAGAGCTGCCCGCGGCGATACTTCCGATTGCTATCCCTGTACTTGGGTTAGCCGCTGCAACCGTCGAACCGTTGACAGTCACACTGCCTGCTACAAAAGCTCCCCCCGTAGGAATAGGGTCAGAGACAACAACATTAGTGACAGTGACGCTGCTTGGGTTGGACACTATGACTGAATAAGTAAGATTTTCTCCAACCGCTACATTAGTTAGATTTGCAGTTTTGGTTAGTGTAATGTTTGGAGCGGAGACCGGAATGGTTAGGGTATTGGATAGACTGGTCCCGGAGAATGATCTTCCACTTGGCAGTTGGTAGGTGTAATTGCTACTGCCTTGATTATTCAGAACAGGTGGAGCAGGCAGAGATTGTACAGAGACAAGAAAGGTCACAGGAACAGCTGCCCCTGAAGCTAAAGTGCCTAAGTTAATTCCTGTAAGTGGAGAGTCAGCAGGTCTAGCAACACCGTTAACAGTTACACTTCCCGAGACAAAGGCGCTTCCTGAAGGAATATTGTCGCTCAGGGTTACAGCCGCCCCGATATTTCCAGAATTCTGAACATTTAACGTATAAAGAATATTGCTCCCTACAGTTGCACTGGATACGTTCGAGCTTTTTGCAATTTGGATTACAGGCTGATACACGGGAGTTGTAGTCGTGTTTGAGACTGAAATGCCAGTAAAAGCACCCGAGCTAAAAGAGGCACTAGATTTATTCAATAGCTGAGCGGGATTTGGTAATGAGATAACGTTGACTTGAAAAGTGACGGCGACGGAGCTTCCGGGAGCGATGGTACCGACAGCAATCCCTGTTCCAGGATTAGCTGAGGGTTGTGATACACCGGCGACGGTGACACTTCCGGGAACCAGCGATGTACCCGCAGGTATGGTATCTGAGAGTGAAACGTTGGTAACTGCTGCAATTCCGTTGTTACTGATTACTGAGGTGTAGAGCAGTATATCTCCGACAGTTACGTCGGTGAATCCAGCGCTTTTGACTACGGTAACATTGGGTGTTGTAACGGGAATAGACAAAGTGTTGGACGAGGCCGAACCAGCTACCGTTCGCCCATCTGGAACTTGAAACGTATAAGCGGCGCTTGCTTGGTCAACCAACTGCGGCGGTGAGGGAAGACTATTCACGATGACCCGAAATTGAACAGTAGAACTGCCACCGGCGGCAACCGTACCGATAGCAATCCCTGTGGCAGGGTTACCAGCGACAGGATTTCCATTGACGGTGAAGCTGCCTGCGACATAAGAGCTGCCTGAAGGAATATTATCCGTAAGTGTTGTTACCGCGCCGATATTTCCTGTGTTCGTGATTTGAAGAGTATAGGTAATTTGATCTCCAACCGTAGCATTGGTGGTATTGGCTGATTTCACAATGTTAAGGACGGGTGAATATACAGGTAAGGTTACTGTATTAGATGGAATGACCCCCGTCATGATAGGGCCTCCGGCTACACTTTGAAACGTAAAGGCAGCGTTGGCAGTATTTGCGATATTTTGTGGACTTGGCGGCAATGAAGTGACTTTGGCTTGATATGTAACCGTTATTGAACTGCTTAAAGCTAATGAGCCTAATGGGATTCCTGCTGTAATATCAAAAGTAGGCCTTACGACGCCAGCAACGACTACGCTTCCAGTTACAAAAGTGGATCCTGCCGGCAGCGCATCTGATAAAACGACACTTGCTGCTCCCGCTGTTCCTGTATTACTGACAGTCACCGTATAAGTTACCGTATCACCGACTATGGGGCCGGCTACATTAGCGCTTTTAGTGAGGTTTATTTTAGGAGCATTGATATCAACCTGTATGGCATTACCGTTGAGTACATAAGCATCGCCTGAGGTGGTTAATTGTAATACGGCTGAAGATTGATTGTTTATCAGCCGTGCGGAGACGTCAACATTGGTAATGTCCCAGCCTTGACGGCCACCGATAATGTTGGTCCCTGGGTTTCCGTTTATTTGATTGCGGTTTCCAAAGGTACCTGTTGTGTTTAGATTACCTGCATCATTGTTAATCTGTGACGCAAAAAAGTTGTTGGCAAAGTTATTAGGTCCCGATAAAGCAACAAGTGTAGCTGAGGTTGGACCAAATAACGCTTGATCCCCCGAACGGTTGGCATCCCCCTCCTGTGCGCTGAATAACGCTCTGCCGCCAAGCGCACCTGTAATTGGTGTTGCGAAGCCTGTGATCGTAGTTGAAACTGGGGCTGAGTTTGCCTGTACAAGTATTGCACCTGCCCGTAGGGACATATTGCGAAAAGGTAAGGCTGTATTTTGGTAGATTACGCCTAATGTCCAGCCAGCATGGTTGGCCGTGGAATCACTAGGGATAACAATCGTACCCACTACACCGCCAGTGGTGTAGGTGCCGGCGCCGCCTTGTTGGATAATGCTGGTCACGTTGGCGGAACGAACATATGCTGATGCACCACCTCCCAAATCGACTACGTTGCTCGTTGCTGAATCGGGAGTAACGCTGAATGTAGTGCCAGCAGGAGTTATGAAGGAGACAGGGTTGTTAATGGCCGAACTGAGGTTAACGGTTCCGTTAATATAGGTACCGCCCCATATCAGTTCTGCATACAGCACTGTGCTGCCAGATGGTAGGACTAGTATGGCTGCTGAACTGTTGCTTGTATAAAGACTAGTAGTTCCGCTAGGATAGGAACCAAATGTCGATGAAGTATTAACAGTAGTAAAGCCACCGATGCTGTCTAATGTCCCTGGCACTCCGATCGTATCGGAGCGGCTAAGTCCAAGCGTGTTGCCGGTAAATGTGATAGCACCGGTCGCATTGATCGTTGCCCGTACGACTAGTGGAATGATTCTCACCTCCTTCGAGGTTGATTTTGGCCAAAAGTGAACCGTCCTATAGTTAGGACGGCACAGTTAATACCTGTATGTTAGCCTATGATACAAAATGGGTATTAGTGTATGTCCCATCTTAAAATTATAGAAAAAAATGTCTGTTTTGTGATTTAAGTCTTCGTTCGACAAGAACATGAGGTTCAGGATAATGACTTCTGCTCATCAGCTCCAGCTCCTGATCAGTGATATTGTGCTTGACTACGACAAAATGGTACATGATTTCATGCACTACATTTGCTTGAAGGGTCTTTAGTATTTCTAGTTCTTCAGTTTCGTAAAGCGGATCTTCATAAGGGTGTTGATAGAATAACTCCATCCGCAGCAACCGATAATCGAAGGGTGGTGCGGGTACAGGGTAGTCTGGAATAGCTGGGCATACTGGACCGGATGGGGGTTGGAAGAAGGATCCCGTAAAATGCCGGGGGGTATATTCGTCAAACTTCTGCTTAAAGGAAGGATTGGACATATGGGCAAAGCTGTGGGCATAGGGTGCTAGAATGCAAACAACTGCTTTATGGATGCTAATTCTGTGAATTTCCGCCATGGCTGCGAATAAATTGTCCACATAAGGCAGGACACGGCTAGCCATAACAAATTCAGCACTATTGTCAGGGAGAGGAATCTCTTGGCAAATATCACAGACAATATCTACAACAGGACCCGCGATCCGATCGATCCCGAGATAACCTGCTTCCTTATTAGATCCACAGCCGATATCGATTTTCAAGGGGCTCACTCCTTTGGGATAAATCAGGCTCACACTATTGTATTAATAACGCTGTAGCCTGCATCCGACGGATGCCTAATAGAGGCTGGAAGTTATCTAAAATTACTTCATATGAAACTTTCATAGAGTGGTTAACGTTATAAGAGTATACTTATGAAAATGACTTTGAAAATAATCGCCACATAGAGGAGGCACTCAACATGAAAAAACAACGTTCATTACCCGCCATAGCAGCGATTGCTGCCTTAACATTTGCCTTAACCGCTTGCGGTGGGAATAATTCGGCACAGACTTCAGGAGAACCGACTGCAACACCTTCTCCAACACCAACCGAGAGCGCAAGCACTGCTGAGCCTACTGAAGCTCCAAGCACTCCCGTACCCACTGAGAACCCAAGTACAGCCACACCAACCGAAAATCCGAGCACAGCTAAACCTAGTTCTACTCCAAAAGCAGAAGGTAAAACAATAAAAATGACGGCCGTTTATATCGGACAAATAGATAGTCATTCCGTTGAGATTGCGACAAAAGAAGGCCCAACCGCTTTTGAGATTTCAGCTGGAATGGAGAGTATACTTGATACTTTGAATTCAGATGATTCCGTAGTTATTGAATACGTGGAAAAAGCAGTGGAGGGCGATCCGTCCGTCAAGCAACGTGTGCTAACAAAGCTGGCTCTAGCAAAATAATTGAAGGTATTGATTTGTAAATAGAGGGTGTCTCAGCAATCATATAGTGGTTGCTGGGACACCCTCGTATTTTTTAAGCATAGTTCTTGCTCAAAACACTAAACTTTGTTTGATCGATCACAGTCCGCATACCTAGCTGCATCATTATGGATCTAGCAGCACCACTATGGATCTAGCAGCCCCACTATTGGATCTAGCAGCACACTAACGGATCTAGCAGCACCACTATGGATCTAGCAGCACCACTATGGATCTAGCAGCCCCACTAACGGATCTAGTAGCCCCACTATGGATCTAGCAGCCCCACTATTGGATCTAGCAGCACCACTATGGATCTAGTAGCCCCACTAACGGATCTAGTAACCCCTATATTGGACTCAGCATTATCGGACCCAGCAGCCCTAAAACGCAGCTTTTCCCCACATTTGGTTCGCTATCGGACCCCATCGCAGCTATTGCCATAAAAAACGCCCAATAGGATCCTTTTTCGATGCAATAGCGTCACTGGGGTCCGAAACTGTGCTCCAAAGGGCGAAAATCCGTAAATAACGTCATCTGAGTCCGTGAGCCGCGGATGAGGGATAGAATCCAGCATTATCGGAATTATCATCATCGGAATTAGTATCATCGCAATCATTATTATCGGACCCAGCAGCCCTAAAACGCAGCTTTTCCCCACATTTGATTCGCTATCGGACCCCATAGCAGCTATTGCCATAAAAACCGCCCAATAGGATCCTTTTTCGATGCAATAGCGTCACTGGGGTCCGAAACTGTGCTCCAAAGGCGAAAAAAACGTAAATAACGTCATCTGAGTCCGCAAGCCGCGGATGAGGGATAGGATCCAGCATTATCGGAATTATCATCATCGGAATCAGTATTATCGGACCCAGCAGCTCTTAAACGCAGCTTTTATTCACATTTGATTCGCTATCGGACCCCATAGCAGCTATTGCCATAAAAATCGCTCAATATGATCCTTTTTCGATGCAATAGCGTCACTGGGGTCCGAAACTATGCTCCAAAGGGCGAAAATCCGTAAATAACGTCATCTGAGTCCGTGAGCCGCGGATGAAGATGAGGACTCCCCAATGCAGATTTTGGATTCATACATAAATAAAGGTATCCTCACAACCCGCTCAAAGTTGTTGGGATACCCTTTTTAATGAAGTTAGCATGTTTAAAAGAAGCTTAAAGCGTTCCAGCATTGACTAGGAAGGTTGTAATAAGCAGCATAAAGAGTAAGATAATAACACCATTGACTATTGTGCCAATAATGCCAAACACCTTGCGGCGTTTCCGAATGGAAAGCCCAATGATGCCGATGACTACACCGATTACATTAAGAGCAGCCAGAATAATAACCGTTAATCCTAGAAGCATTATGAATTGCGAGGACTGGCTTAATAGTTCGGAATTCTCATTAACCAATGAAGAAGACTTCATTATAATAGAGATAAAGATGGCTGCATATCCGATGATCGACACGAGACAGATAATGAACGAAGCAATACCAGGTCCAGAATGTTGAAGATCATGTTCTACTTTTTGATGCGTAGATGATAAATCAGCGCTTGGGTAATCCGGATGAGGGTTGGGATTTCCCACCTCTGCCGCAGGTACGTCTGATTTTGACAGAGAATTTAAGTCCATGGTTTGCACTCCTTGAGAGATTAGAATGAAAATGTTGTTAATATCCACTTTTTCATATTGATGCTAAAAAAGCAACCCCTGAATGAGGCAAAATAAAAAATGACTGCTGGAAATAGGAACTGGCATTACGTTATGATAGAATGAGTCTAAAATTAAGGGGGTGTAATCATTTGCAACGGAAATTTATGGCCTGGGGGGCTGTGCTAGCAATGCTGGCAGTAGGAATTGGTGCTTTCGGTGCCCATCTACTAAAACCAGTGATCAGTGAAGACTATATGAAGGTATATGAGACTGGTGTGCAGTATCACTTGGTACATGCGCTGGGGGTAATTCTCATCGCACTGGCTGTGGGCCAATGGGGCGAAAGTGCCCGATTACGTTGGGCGGGCCGATTGTTAATTGCAGGTACCATTTTGTTCTCTGGCAGTTTGTATGTTCTGAGTATCTCCGGAATTAAGGTGCTAGGAGCGATTACACCTATCGGTGGGGTATGCTTTATAATTGGCTGGTTATGCCTTGCGATAGAGGGATTTTCACGTAAAAAGTCGTCTTAGTTGTTAAAAAAAAGAAAGACCAATAAGCACCTGTTCCCCAAAGAGGGAGGGTGCTTATTGGCTTGTAACGCATGCGCTTACAGAAACTCGTCGATTTCATTTAGATTAAAGCTGTACACCTGCTTCTCATCCACATGGTAGACACTTATAGAGTTGGCTGCTTCATCAAAGTTTAAAATACGACAGGGCATGGACACTTGTTTCCCGTACCGGTTCGCTCGTAAACGTACCAATTGATTATTCTGAATATACTGACGAATCTTCCCGTATGCATCAGCTGGCGTCTCAATGGCCGTTTGCTGTGCAGGCGTTTCTGCCTGTTTTTTTATCGGTGTATCCAGCTGCTTCTTCGTAGATTTTGGAGGCAGCTTTAATGAAATGGGAGGAGCAGAGTTTTGATTCAAAGCTAGTTTAGCGGAGCGTAGCAAGCTGTCAATGGTTCTCCCTAATTCAAGACCGGAGTTAATGTTGAAATCTGTGATATGGTCATTATTGTTCAACATTTCGAGCAGAAATTGCAGTGCAAGCGGGTTGGTACGGGCATTAATCAGGATGTCGACGTTAAATAAATAATTGCCGTCTGTGCGTTGTAGTTTCTCGTCCATAAATCCCCCAGCTTTTCGTTTAGAACATCTCTGAATGGTTACAGGAATGTAATTAACTATAACATTAAACATGCAATATTCATATACCCAGGACTACTGGAATAGGGACTATTATACTGCATTTTATACTAGGCATAGGACTACCGTCAGCACACCCACAGGAAAATTAGCATACATATACAACGTGGATAGTGAAAAAAAGGAGGTGCTGCTATTGGTTACTATGGAGCCTATTACAGTAGGTGAACATACGCTGATCGGGGTAGAGGTTAAGCTTCCCAAAACTACACTGCTCTCCATCAGCACGAACCGAGGTTATATTATGTGCGGTGCACTGGATGTCGGTCTCCTCAATGAAACACTTAGTGATCGGCATATCATCGCAGCTCGTGCGGTGGGTGTACGGACGCTTGCCCAGCTTTTAGCTGCCCCGTTGGAGTCTGTAACGATAGAAGCAGAGAGTCTTGGCATCGTACCAGGTATGACGGGTGCGGAAGCGTTACTTCTTATGGTCTGACCGGAAAATTTAACAATTCCAAACAAACGGGGCTTAGGCCCTTTTTGTTTGTGTGCAAGTATTCACATTTAAGCATAATCGGGTGTGTCTTTGCTAATGCTAGAACAAATAAAGGTGTTATGGAAGGCTTCTCCTTGTTTCGTATTACAGGTAAAAGGGTAAATTAAGAATAGACAAGTTACTACCGGACGAAGGAAATAGTAACCGGTAAATATAATGGATAAGGTAGGGATCATCTCATGGCTAAAGCATCGAATAAAGTAAATACAACTTCACTGGAACAGATCATGAATCGTCAGGTTGCTAACTTAAATGTCCTGTACGTAAAAATTCATAACTTTCATTGGTATGTCAAAGGAGAACAGTTCTTCTCCCTTCATGTGAAATTTGAGGAATTATATAATGAAGTAACCCTTCACATGGATGAAGTAGCAGAACGCTTGCTAACCATCAAAGGCAGTCCGGCAGCAACATTGAAAGAATATTTGGAATTAGCTACAATTCAAGAAGCTACAGGTAAGGAAGATACACGGGGAATGGTTCAGTCTCTGATTGAAGACTTCGCCACCATCTCTGAAGAGCTGACAGAAGGCATCGAGCTTGCCGAAGAAACCAAGGATCAGCCAACCTCAGATATGTTCATTAAAATCCGTAGTGATCTGGAGAAACACCAATGGATGCTACGTTCGTTTCTTAGCTAATCATTAAGCAGTTTGAATAAGGCTTCCTGCGGGAAGTCTTATTTTTGCGTAGTCTTATGTTTAATGAAAATCTTCTCTGAGTCACAAGTGATTAGCTAAAGAGAAATTTGTAAAAAAACAAGGTTTGATATAAAATTAGTGAGAATCATTGATAATCATTGTGATTCAATTTATAATAATTATAATGTGATAGAAAATCTAATTGTGCTGGGAATCAGGATTATCCTGTTTCAATACAACTTTTGATTTCGCAAATCGATCAATGGAGGGAATAATATTATGGCAGCAGAATTTGTCATTGAGGGTCTTAAAGCGACGATTGAGGGAAAAGAAATTTTGAAGGGGATTAACCTTCAAATGAAAGGTGGCGAAATTCACGCCATCATGGGACCAAACGGTACAGGTAAAAGTACTTTGGCTTCGGCGCTAATGGGTCATCCTAAATACGAAGTAACTGATGGAACTGCAACTCTTGATGGTGAAGATCTTCTGGAGATGGCTGTTGATGAACGCGCACGTGCAGGTCTTTTCCTTGCAATGCAATATCCAAGCGAAATCTCTGGAGTAACTAACTCCGACTTCTTGCGTTCTGCCATTAATTCCCGTCGTGAAGAGGGAAGCGAAATCTCGTTGATTCGTTTTATTCGCCAAATGGAAGCAAAGATGAAAGAACTAGATATGAACCCTGAGTTTTTACACCGTTACTTGAACGAGGGCTTCTCCGGTGGTGAGAAGAAACGTAATGAAATTCTACAAATGATGATGCTGGATCCAAAAATCGTGATCTTGGACGAAATTGACTCCGGTCTTGATATTGATGCTTTGAAAATTGTAGCTGAAGGCGTAAACTCCATGCGGAGCGAAGAACGCGGCTTCTTAGTTATTACCCACTATCAACGTCTTTTGAACTACATCAAACCTGATTATGTTCACGTTATGATGCAAGGTAGAATCGTGAAATCCGGTGGTCCAGAGCTTGCACAGCGTCTGGAAGCAGAGGGTTATGAATGGATTAAAGAAGAACTTGGAATTGAAGATGAAACTGTAGGGCAAGAAGCGTAAGAAACGCCAGGAAGGAGGAGACCACTATGACGACACAGACCATTCTTCCGGTGGATGCCGAACGCTTGAGCGAATTATCGCACAGCAGCGGCGAACCGGGTTGGCTGAAAGAAAGCCGCTTGAAGGCACTAGAATTGGCAGCTACTCTGACACTGCCTAAATTAGAGAAGACACGGATTGATCGTTGGAATGTCAATAATTATGGTAGCTATAAAGCAAGTGAACCTTTTGCTTCGCTAAGTGATGCACCTGCATCTATTTCTTCCTTGATCAAGGATCAGGAGGAAGGCAGCCTGATTATTCAACGCAACTCCGGTGCAGTATATACACGTATCGCTCCTGAGCTTGCAGAACAGGGTGTTATTTTTACAGATCTACAGACAGCTGTTAAAGAACACGGAGATTTGGTTCAACGTTACTTGCATAAAGCCATTCAGCCAGACGAACATTCTATCGCAGCGCTTCATGCTGCATTGTGGAATGGTGGAGTATTCCTCTATGTTCCTAAGAATGTTGTTATTGAAACTCCGCTTCAAGCAGTGCTGTTAACGGATGATGCGGAAGCTACTTTTGTTCCACACATTCTGGTCGTAGCTGATACTAACAGTTCCGTAACCTATGTAGACAACTACGTATCGGATAAAGAAGAAGCTGGACTACACAATGGTGCGGTAGAGGTATTCGTGGGCGCTGGCGCTAAAGTTCGTTATGCTACAGTGCATCAGCTTGGTGTAGATACTACAGATGTAACTTATCGCCGGGCGGTTGTTGAGAATGACGGAGTCATCGAATGGATCGTTGGTGAGATGAACTACGGAGATACTGCGAGTGATACCAAGTCTGTGCTTAAAGGCAACGGTTCTAGCTCCGATGCTAAAGTAATTGCAGTAGGTACGGGATCACAGAAACTGAATTACACCACTCAAGCTCAGCATTTTGGCAAAAGCACACCAAGTGACATGATCACTCGTGCAGTTATGCGTGATTCTGCTACTTCTATCATCAACGGAATCACCAAGATTGAGAAAGGTGCTACTAGAGCGGACGGCCAGCAAACGGAAAAAGTATTGATGCTGAGTCCAAAAGCCCGTGGTGACGCCAATCCGATCCTGCTTATTGATGAAGATGATGTTACAGCCGGCCATGCCGCTTCCGTAGGTCAGGTCAATCACGAGCAAGTCTTTTACCTAATGTCCCGCGGAATTACACGGCATGATGCAGAGACTCTGATCATCTACGGCTTCTTGGCTCCTGTTGTGTCACAAATTCCACTGGAGGGACTGCGCAATCAGCTCCAATCTCTTGTGGAAAGGAAGTTAGTGCAATGATTAGCAACGCCATCCGGGAGCAATTTCCCATACTGAACCAGAATGTGAACGGACATCCACTGGTCTATCTGGACAGTGCTGCTACTTCACAGAAGCCTCGGAAAGTAATTGAGGCGGTCAAGTCGTATTATGAGTGGGATAACGCCAACGTACACCGTGGCGTCCATACTTTAGGCAGCCGAGCAACCGATGCCTACGAGGGAGCCCGGGAGAAGCTAGCTAAGTTTATTAACGCCCGCAGCACTAAAGAAATTATCTTTACACGCGGAACAACTACAGCCTTAAATCTTGTGGCCTCTTCTTACGGACCCTCTGCTGTGGGTGAAGGCGACGAAATCGTCATCACCTTAATGGAGCATCATAGTAATCTGATTCCATGGCAGCAGCTCGCTAAGAAGACAGGTGCTACATTAAAATATATACCGTTGCAACCTGATGGAACGGTTACGTTGGAAGCTGCCGAGCAGACGATTACGGATAAAACCAAAATCGTTGCTATCGCTTATGTATCCAACGTTATGGGAGTAACTCATCCTATTAAAGAGCTTGCGGCTATTGCTCATCGTCATGGTGCAGTAATTGTCGTAGATGGTGCACAAAGCACACCACATATGAAGGTCGATGTGCAGGATCTGGATTGTGATTTCTATGCACTATCTGGTCATAAAATGCTCGCACCCACCGGAATTGGCGCTTTGTATGGCAAGAGAGCACTTCTCGAAGCCATGGAGCCCGTCGAATTCGGTGGCGAGATGATCGATGATGTGGGTCTTTATGAATCCACATGGAAAGAACTGCCTTGGAAGTTTGAAGGCGGTACGCCGATCATAGCTGGTGCTGTTGGTCTAGGTGCAGCCATTGATTTCTTACAAGAAATCGGTTTGGATGAGATACACCGCCATGAGAAAGCTCTTGCAGCGTATGCAGAGCAACGTCTGTCAGAGATCGAGGGTCTGAACATTTATGGCCCTCGAAATCGAGAAGTCGGCGTTGTCACCTTTAATCTGGGTGACGTTCACCCGCATGATGTCGCTACAGTGCTAGATGCGGAAGGCATTGCCATCCGCGCCGGGCATCACTGCTGTCAGCCGCTGATGCGCTGGCTGGAAGCCAGCTCTACAGCACGTGCAAGCTTTTATCTGTATAATAACGAGCAGGATGTAGATCAACTGGTGGACGCTTTAATCAAGACAAAGGAGTACTTCAGCTATGAACTTGGATGACTTATACAGACGCGTAATTATGGATCATTATAAAAGTCCTCGAAATCGCGGTTCATTTGAAGATGATGCTCTAAAAATTGAACTGAATAACCCAACCTGTGGTGACCGGATTACTCTTCAGCTTAAGGTAGAGGATGGAATCGTAAAGGATGCCCGTTATAATGGTGAAGGCTGTTCGATCAGTATGTCATCGGCTTCGATGATGACTGAGGCGATCAAAGGACAAACGGTTGAACGTGCGCTTGAACTGGCTGATAACTTCTCCTTACTGATGAAGGGTGAAGACGTGGATTTTGGAGATTACGAAGACATTGAAGCCCTTTCGGGTGTGAATAAATTCCCTGCGCGGATCAAATGCGCAACACTGGCTTGGAACGCACTTCGTAAAGGAATTGACGAAGAAGAGCAACATAAATAACAGTAGAACAAGGAGGCTGACACCATGGCTAAGAAAGCGCCTGATATGGAAGAATACCAGTACGGGTTCCGTGATGAGCATAAATCGATATTCCAGTCTGGTAAAGGTTTGACGGCCGAAATTGTTAAAGAAATTTCAGCAATCAAAAATGAACCACAGTGGATGCTTGACTTCCGCTTGAAATCTTTGGAGCAGTTCCGTAAAATGCCAATGCCAACATGGGGCGGCAATATGGATGATTTGGACTTCGAGGATATTCAATACTATGTAAGACCTTCAGAGAAGCAAGGGAAGACTTGGGAAGAAGTTCCTTCCGAAATCAAAGAAACCTTTGATAAGCTGGGGATTCCGGAAGCGGAACAGAAGTTCCTCGCCGGCGTTTCGGCACAATATGAATCTGAGGTAGTCTATCACAGCATGCAGAAGAGCCTTGAAGATCAAGGGGTTATTTTTACAGATACCGACACTGCATTGCGTGAGCACCCAGAGCTTCTGAAAAAATATTTCGGGACGATCATCCCTCCAACCGATAATAAGTTTGCCGCACTTAACAGTGCAGTTTGGTCAGGCGGCAGCTTCATCTATGTTCCTAAAGGTGTGAAATGTGAAGTTCCTTTGCAGGCTTACTTCCGTATTAACTCTGAGAACATGGGACAATTCGAACGTACTTTGATCCTTGCTGATGAAGACAGCTTCGTGCACTACGTAGAAGGATGTACTGCTCCAATCTATAGCACGAACTCTCTGCACAGTGCGGTTGTTGAAATCTTGTGTATGAAGAACGCTCGCGTTCGTTATACCACAATCCAGAACTGGGCTCCAAACATCTACAACCTCGTTACGAAACGTGCGGTTGCAGAAGAGAATGCTACTATGGAATGGGTCGATGGTAACATCGGTTCCAAGCTGACCATGAAATACCCTGCGGTTGTTCTTAAAGGCCGTGGTGCTAAAGGTTCAGTACTATCCATCGCGGTAGCAGGTAAAGACCAGCATCAGGATGCGGGTGCCAAGATGATCCATTTGGCTCCAGATACAACATCCACCATTGTATCGAAATCCATCAGTAAACATGGCGGTAAAGTAACTTACCGTGGTCTAGCTTCCTTCGGCCGTCAAGCAGAAGGTGCGAAATCGAACATTAAATGTGATACGCTGATTTTGGATAATGAGTCCACTTCGGATACTATTCCTTACAATGAAATCATGAACGATAACATCGTTCTTGAGCATGAAGCAACCGTGTCTAAAGTTTCTGAGGAGCAACTGTTCTACCTGATGAGCCGTGGCCTCACTGAAGCAGAAGCGACTCAAATGATCATCATGGGCTTCATCGAGCCGTTCACAAAAGAACTGCCGATGGAATATGCGGTCGAAATGAACCGTCTGATCAAGTTCGAAATGGAAGGTTCAATCGGTTAATAAGAGCGCTTATGAATGGAGGCTTGTCCTCCCAACGCTTATATTTCTTCAAAGCATCCGTAGATATTTTTCTGCGGATGCTTTTTTATTGGCACAATTGAAAAAATCCCCGAATGCTCCGGGGACACACCTTTAATATTTTTTATTATCCATTTCCGGCAACGGCAATTCCACTGAAGGATCTGGCTCCCAGAGATGCCGTTCTAATCGCTGATGCTACAATGGTGTATTGGATCTGGCCGGTAAGCACATCGGTTGAAGGCGGATAGTCGACAGCGGTGATTCCAACCATTTCATATTGGGTCGTTGTATTATTAATGTTTCCGGGGTAGGTTGTACTAAAAATTAATATATTATTGCGGTAAATACTAAAAGTAACATCATTCTGAACTATAATGCTGACATCAACACTAAGTCTGGCAAAAGCATTCAATGTGACTCTCACTAAGCCTGCATTTGCAGGTGTAACATTTACTGTCTGAAGTCCAATGTCACCGAAAATTGCACTTGAACGAACTAAATTAAGACTTTGTGCATCCATAGTGCTGCCCTGTGAAATTCGCATATCAAGAAACTGTATACTCATCCTATTCACCTAACCTCTCATTGTAGATTTTATATTTTATGAGAGAAAGAATAGAATGGTGTGTAAGATACAAACAGATAGCGGGTTGATTATATGAAACGCTGCTAAAACCCAATTATAAACAGAACCCCCGCCAATCACTTGGCGGGGGTTTTTATATGGTATAGGTTACTGTTTTGCCAGATCATTCACTTCTTTACTAAAAGCCTCTGAATATTGATTAAATTTACCTGCATCAAGTTTTAAGCTGTTATCGTTTGCTTTTGGAGGTGTCTCCTGGATCTGTTTATATAAAAGATCAATTTCTGGGGAAAGCTTGGCCCATATTTTTTTTATAGAATCATACTTAATATCTAACTCGTTCATATATGTATCGTATTCTTTTTTCTCTTCCATGGCTTTGCCAAGCTGTTCGATCGTAAAGTCAATGTCCATGCTCGCTCCTGTACTGCTTGTACCACTTCTAGTGTATGAGATAACATCTACAAACCCAACATTCCAAATGTCAGCAATAACAAAATTGCTTATTTCTCTTAGCATTTTTTCAGGTGAGGGTGCTGTATCAGTTTTTGAGGAGATTTCCCCGAAATTAAACAAGTTTTTAGATTCGTTGATCGCTGTGTTTGCGTCCGTAGGGTTATTGTTATTTGTATTGCTACACCCTGAAAGAAGGATAATGGCGATAATACAAGATAAAACAAGCTGCTTTTTCAATATAGTTCCCCTCCATAATATAAGTAAAAAGTGTTGTATTACTATATTACGGTAAATTGTGGTAAAAGTTTTACATCTGAAGCAAATTTAAGACGGCGAAAAAGTGAACTCTTCGTATCCCGGAATAAATTCCAATAATTATGCAAAAAACCGAATAAAGGTCCTCCTAATATTACACGATGATTACAATAATCATGTAGATTCTTAATTCATCAGGATTAAGGAGGAAACACGAGCATTTTAAGATAACGAGGGTCCTTTATATCATGTAGATGCTGCTTTTTTCCGAAATAACCGCAAAAACGCGCAATTCTCCCCTTTGCCGCATTAAATTATGGATGATACACTGCTTAAAGTCACTAAATTGTAAGCGCTAAAAAAAGCTAGCTTACGATGTAACATTTGCTTTATACAAAAAATTGCTTACTAAGTAAGCCTTAAGGAGGAGAGATATGGATGTTCTCAGGCAACTGCGCGGTTATTATCGGGAGAAGCTGCATTTTCTGATTCTTTCGATTATATGTTTGGCCGCTGCAACTGCAGTGGGGCTGATTACCCCCAATTTGTTAAGAAAGCTGATCGATGATGTTATTGTGCCACTTAAGTTTACAGAGGTGCCAGTGCTCGCATTGAGCGTGTTAGCTGTAGTAATAGTAAAAGCATGCCTGCAGTTTGCACATGGATTTTTTGGAGGACGGCTAGGTAACTTTCTTGCATACCGGCTGCGTAATGCTTGTTATGAGAAGCTACAATTCCTATCTTTCCGTTATTATGATACCGCGAAAACGGGAGATTTGATGTCCCGGCTAACCGGAGATTTGGAAGCGATTCGTAACTTTATCGGTTTCGGTTTTGCTCAGCTGCTGAATGTCTTTTTTATGGTCATTTTTGGTTCGATTATGATGTTCTCACTCAATTGGCAGCTTACTCTAGTAACTCTGATTACGATGCCCATCCTGGCGTTTATTGCGCTAAAATTCGAGTCTAAGATTCACCCGGCCTTTCAAGAGATGCGTCTTGCACTCAGTTCTCTGACAACGGCTGTACAGGAGAATATCACGGGTGTGCGCACCGTCAAATCATTTGCGAGAGAGGCTCATGAAGTAGAGAAATTCTCACACCGCAACGAACGTTATAAGAATAACCAAATTTTTGCCGCTGAGCTATGGAGTAAGTTTTTTCCGGCGATGGAGTTTTTAGCATCGATCAGTGCAGCTATTCTGCTTGGAGTAGGTGGAACGTTAGTTATTAAGGGGAAAATGTCACTAGGCGAACTGGTTGCTTTTTTCAGCTTAATTTGGTACATCATTGGTCCGATTTGGGGTCTTGGATTCCATATTAATAACTATACACAGTCCAAAGCATCGGGAGAACGTGTATTGGAAGTACTTAATCAGAATATCGATGTGAAGGATAAAGAGAACGCCCGTGAACTGGTACCTTCTGAGGTTAAGGGAGATGTAGCGTTTAATCACGTCACATTTGCTTATGGGAACAAAATGCCTGCGGTTACAGACATTGATTTTGAGGCCAAATCTGGTGCGGTTATAGGGTTCCTTGGAGGTACGGGCTCTGGTAAATCGACCATTACACAGCTGATGATGCGTGCTTATGACGTTAATGAAGGTAGCATCACACTGGATGGGATGGACATCAGAGAATACAATGTTCGCAGCTTGCGTTCACAGATTGCAACGGTTTTTCAGGAGACCTTCCTGTTCTCCTCCTCAATTCGCAACAACATCTCCTATGGGTTGAAAAATGTAAGCATGGAAGAAATTATCCGAGCTGCACAACTTGCCAAAGCCCATGATTTCATCATGGAGATGGAAGACGGTTATGACACTGTGGTGGGTGAGCGCGGAATGGGTCTTTCCGGTGGACAAAAGCAACGGATTGCCATCGCTAGAGCCCTGCTTAAGAATCCGCGGATTCTTATCCTCGATGATGCGACCAGCGCTGTCGATATGGAGACGGAGCACGAGATTCAAGCCGGATTCCAAGAGGTCATGAAGGGGCGCACTACACTTATTATTGCCCATCGGATCTCCTCCTTGCGCCATGCGGATCAGATTATCGTCATGAACGAAGGTCATGTGCAGCAGCGTGGTACCCATAAAGAGCTAATTGAAGTGCCGGGTCCTTATCAGGATGTATACCGGATACAGTATGCTGATTATCTGGCCAGAGCGACCGGAAGAGGGGAGGAGTGAGGCATATGAAACTTGAAGCCAAACCAATGACCGCTACGGGAGCAAAAAATAAAGCAGCCGAGCAGCAAGAACTGGATGAACGTTTTGTATATAAAGATGATGATGTCATCGATAAGGCTTTTGACTGGAAGCAATTCACCAGACTGTTCGGGTACATGAAGCCTTATGCAAAGCAGATGCTTCCATTGGTGTCCATCATGATGATTCTGGGAACCATCACGAAGTTGACCGTCCCGTTCCTAACAAGTTTAGCGATTGACCGTGCGATTGCGCCAAAGGTGGGGAATCCCAGCTTATCACTGCTTTATTCGCTTACAGCAGGGGTAATCGTCTTATATCTGATTCAATGGATTGCGGGAGTGTACCGGATTAAATATACGAACATCATAGGCCAAAGAGTGATTTATGATTTGCGCTCAGATTTGTTCAAGCATATTCAGAAGCTCTCCTTTAACTTCTTTGATAAACGTCCGGCAGGCTCGGTATTAGTACGGGTAACCAATGATATCAACTCTCTGCAGGATCTGTTCACAAACGGGGTTGTCAATCTGATGATTGACTGCGTGCAGCTTATGGGGATTACCATTATTCTGCTAGTGATTAACTGGAAGCTAGGTCTTGCAGTAATGGTTACGGTTCCGATTATGTTCTTTGTTTCAACTAAGCTGCGCCAAAAGATTCGGATCGCTTGGCAGGATGTGCGGATGAAGAACTCCAGAATTAATTCTCATTTAAATGAATCGATTCAGGGAATCAGAGTCACACAAGCCTACACCCAAGAACAAGAAAATATGAATTATTTCGATGTTATGAATACCGACAGCAAAAAATCCTGGAACAAAGCCTCTGCGATGAACCAGGCGTTCGGTCCGATTATTGAGGTCACAGGTGGTTTTGGAACAATGATCCTCTTTTGGCTGGGGGCTTATCTGATCCAATCTGGAGAACTCACAGTAGGTATGCTGGTAGCATTCAGTTCTTATGTCAGCAACTTCTGGGACCCGATTAATCGCCTTGGGCAGATGTACAATCAGCTGCTTGTGGCAATGGCTTCCTCGGAACGGATCTTTGAATATTTGGATGAGCAACCGGCGGTGCAAGATAATCCTGGTGCTAAGCCAATGGGAACGATTCGTGGGGATATTAACTTTGAAAAGGTCATTTTTGAATATGAAAAAGGCCGGGCTGCATTAAAAGGTATTGATCTGGATGTAAAAGCAGGACAGTCGATCGCGCTCGTAGGTCATACAGGTTCTGGTAAAAGTACGATCATTAACCTGATTGGCCGGTTCTATGATATTAAGAGCGGCCGAATCACGATAGACGGTGAAGATATCCGCGGGGTTACGTTAGACAGCCTGCGAAGGCAGATCGGAATCGTGCTGCAAGATACCTTTATTTTCTCGGGAACGATTCGGGATAATATCCGTTTTGGCCGTCTGGAGGCTACAGATGAAGAAGTGGAAAATGCCGCAAAATCCGTGGATGCCCATGACTTTATCATGAAGCTGCCCGGAGGGTATGAGACTGAGGTGGAAGAGCGCGGCAGCGCGTTGTCGATGGGACAACGTCAGCTGCTCTCCTTCGCCCGGGCGCTTTTGGCAAATCCGCGGATACTAATCCTGGATGAGGCAACTGCCAGCATTGATACGGAGACGGAGCTGAAGATCCAGGAGGCACTCAAAATCCTGCTTCAAGGCCGAACCTCCTTTATCGTAGCGCACAGACTCTCTACCATCCGTCATGCGGATAAAATAGTCGTCCTCGATCACGGAGAGATTAAAGAAGAAGGAAACCATCATGAGTTGACTTCCCGTGATGGGGTATACAATGGTCTGATCGAAGCGCAATTCCGCTTCCTATAGACCGACAGAACGGAATAGAACAAAACAAAACAGAACAGAACAGTACAGAACAGAACAGAACAGTACAGAACAACAGCTCATTCCCGTTGCTTAGGCAACTGCGGGGTGGGCTGTTTTTTATAGGGATATAGTGATTAAGGTGGTCGAGGCTTGGTGGATCAGAGTAGAGTGGAATATGGCAGAGGTATTACGGAACAAGGCAACCGAAGAACGGAAGAACGGAAGAACGGCAGAACGGCAGAACGGCAGAACGGCAGAACGGCAGAACGGCAGAACAGCAGAATGGCAGAACAGCAGAATGGCAGAATGGCAGAACGGAAGAATGGAAGAACAGCAGAACGGCAGAACAGCAGGACGGCAGAATGGCAGAACGGAAGAATGGAAGAACAGCAGAACGGAAGCACGGAAGCACGGAAGCACGGAAGAACGGAAGAATGGAAGATTGGAAGAACGGTAGAACGGTAGAACGGCAGAATGTCAGAACGGAAGAACAGCAGAACAGCAGAATGGAAGAACAGCAGAACGGCAGAAAATAATATAGCAGGGTAATATTTCTATTCAGTTACTTTGGGCGTTTGGATACC
This sequence comes from Paenibacillus sp. FSL P2-0121, assembly GCF_037975345.1. NCBI lineage: Bacteria > Bacillati > Bacillota > Bacilli > Caryophanales > Paenibacillaceae > Paenibacillus > Paenibacillus sp. FSL P2-0121. The sequence goes on from NZ_CP150245.1 coordinate 2,154,969, forward strand.
CTGCCCGTCACATGCAGCTCAAACATTTGTGCACAAATATCTTGATGCCATTGTAGATCAGCTGTCTGTTCCGCTAATAGGATTTCATTTTGTAATCGGGCCATCTCATAGCAGTAGGTAGCGTTAATTTGCAGGCACTGCTGTTGCTCCGTTTCCTCAGCAGCAGTAAGCTGCCGTCTACGGCTCAGGGTGAACAACTCGGCAAGGCGTTCATGGACAGGAAGCATGCTTTTTTCCTCCTATAGCAATTTAAAACCACATATTAGTCTCGCCATTAGAAGAGGAATTCAAACGTTACGTCAGATAATTAAATTGAGGGGCATTACTATGTTGAGGGTAGGAGGAACTATCTTCGAAGTCAGAAGGAAACAATAGAGGTGAGAGAGGTGAGAGAGGTGAAAATCGAGGAATGTTTAGGAGTAATCTGGAAACCAATCTTTAGTTGCAGTTTGTACAATAGAAACCATCATTCTCGTTATAAAAATACTGTTAATTGCACTTTGTGCAGCTATTTTCGAGAAATGTGCTTATAAAGAGCATTTTCCTTAATTCTAGTTGCACAAAGTACAACTAAATCAGAATTTGGCTTGCTAGACGTGGATTTAGTTGCACAAAGTACAACTAAATCAGAAGTCAGCCTGGTAGACGTGGATTCTGTTGCACAAAATATAACAAAATCAGAAATCGGCTCGCTAGACATGGATTCTGTTGCACAAAGTACAACTAAATCAGAATTCATCCTGGTAGACATGGGTTCTGTTGCACAAAGTACAACTAAAAAATCCCCCGTAGTTAAACCGGGGGATTTAGTGTACAAACAGCAGCTCTGAACCTTCTGCTAAGCAACGCAGGACCTCAAGAAACGCCCTAGTCCATGTAGATTTCCACAATCGTAACGTTACGTTCGCGGGCTAGATCGACAAATAATCCATCGATCTTTACCAGCGGACGGAAAATATCAACTGGATTGTTCATGATAATCACACCTGTATCCCCCGTGTTCAGTAATACTCGCTTGCCGATAAAGTTGGGCATTAAATGCTGTATAAAGGCTTGAACCGTTCTGCCGTTCAGCTTACCAAAGCTGAGGTCATTTAGTTCACGTAGGACAGAAATAAGCTCTTGCTTGGACTGATAGACGCGTTTAGAAGTCATCGCACTATAGATGTCAGCTACAGCAGCAATTTGCGCATAAGGATGAATCTCGGATTTGGTTAGCTTATTAGGATAGCCAGAGCCGTCCTCACGTTCATGATGCTGTAGGGCTGCCAAAGCTGTATGTGAGTCATCCATCGAATTGCGGATAATTTCGTAGCCGTACTTAGTATGTAGTTTAACTTCTTCGAATTCTTCCGCCGTTAATTTTCCAGGCTTATTTAATAGAGCAGGTGAGATTCTACATTTTCCAATATCAATTAAATATCCAGCTCGTCCAATCTCATAGCATTCTTGTTTGGAATACCCAAGCCAGATTGCAATATAATAAGAGAGCATACCTACCTGCAAAGAGTGGTTGTAGGTATAATTATCTTCGCGATCGAGCAGAAGCAGCAGGGAGACTACATCCTTTTGCTTGTCCAACGATTGAAGCGAAGGCTGAAGAATGTCGTTAACCACGGATTGGTTAAAGCTTCCTTTTAATAGTGCTTCCATATAAAGATTCTCAAAGCCGTCAATCATGGTATCAAAACTAGTGGTCACCGTCTGAATAATTGAAGGTCTGCTTAATGGGGCAGGTTCTTCCACTAACGTCTGGATATCAACATAATCAACTCCATGCTGCATCAGCTTGGCGATATCATCTATCTGGAGCAGCGATCCCTTTGGTAATACATGCAGACCTCTTGAACTATAAGCGTCTGAGTTGAGGTGATTACCAGGTTTTAGATCCGAGACGTGTACTCTCAATGCCTATGCCACCTTTTATCCGATTTTATCCAGAATATCAACAAAGTGCAGATTTTTCAATGAAAAAGGAGTGAAGATTAATTGTGGAGGGAATCGGCAGCCTTTTGTTCAGAGCCTACCCAGTGCTGGCCTGATTCATTGATGTCTTTTTTCCAGATAGGGACGGTCTGTTTCAGCAGTTCAATGGCCAGACGACTAGCCTCGTAACAGGTATCGCGATGAGGGGTGGAGACAGCAATGATAACGCTCGCTTCCTTAAGACCAACAAGCCCAATGCGGTGGGAAATCGCGCAGCGTGCATTCCAGCGATTTTGCACCTTATCACCAATTTCCTTCAGCTTATTTAAGGCCATAGGAATATAGGCTTCATAGTCTAATGCTGTTGTGCGTTGTTCTCCGGTCATTTCGCGTGTAGTTCCTACAAATAATAGGGATGCTCCATGATTGGCATCGAGGACGGCATCCAGAAGCTTCTCAGCATTTAATGGCAGATCCGTTATGCTATAGAGGCCGTCAGGAGTGCTCTCATATAAAGAACCATTCTCTCCCCCGGAAACGGGAGGGATTAATGCAACTTCGGCAGACTCGGTGATGAGGGCTTCATCAGGTGCATATTCCCGGTCAATAGCGACCAAAGAAGTTCCAATTAGGGATGCTGCATCCGGATAAGAGGTTGTAAGGAGTTCTTTTAACTTCCCAGCGGTTAAGGGATTCTCCGTCGCATGAAAGGTCAGAGAAGATGAACCGATAATCTCAGCCAAACCCGCGAACAGGCGGATTGTGATATGCATACTTATTCACCTCTGAAATATGTTGTAATGTCTACAATATACCATAATGAGCCTGAAAATGTTATGCTAGGCTCTATAAGATCATGCATCGGCTGCTTCATTAAAGAGCGGCTCAACAGGTAGGAGGAATGTTGCTAATGGGGCATGTGCCGCAAAGACTGACCATACTTCATACCAATGATATACATAGCCATTTCGAAATGGTGAGTCCATTGGCAGCAGAAATCGGGAGACAAAGAGCTGCAGCGGGAGAAGCGCCTGTGCTGCTGCTGGATATTGGCGATCATATGGATCGTGCAGCCGTCGAGACAGAAGGAACTATGGGTCAGGCTAACATTGATGTACTTAATTTAACAGGATATGATGCTGTAACCATCGGTAATAATGAGGGGTTAACATTCTCACAGGAGATGTTATCCTCTATTTTCTCCGGGTTACAGTGTCCAGTGGTATGCTGTAATTTTGTGGAGACTGCAACAGGGGAACCTCCCCACTGGATGAAGCGTCATGCCATCTTGGAGAAGGACGGAATCAGAATAGGAGTGACTGGAGCGACAGCGGCATTTACTTCGTTTTATTCCTTGCTGGGCTGGGATGCTCTGGATCCCGAGACAACCCTTCGGGAACAATGCCTTCTTCTAGCTCCTCAGGTGGACATTCTAATCATCCTTTCTCATTTGGGGCTTCCCGCAGATCGAATTCTGGCAGAGCGGCTGGAAGGTGTGCATGCTATTCTAGGTGGACATACACATCATATGCTGGAAGAACCGCTCATGATTAACGGAACAGCTGTATGTGGAGCCGGGAAATTCGGGCGTTACCTCGGGCGGCTTCAATTTGAGCGGAGAGAGGGACAACCTGGATTTAGCCTAGTGGCGGGTGAATGTATTCCGATTGACCCAGGACTGAAGGAAGAGATTGTAGGTCCTGCCGCTACTATTCATTTGGAGCGTGGTCGTGAGGCTCTTCAGCAGACCGTTGTGATCACAGATCGTGAGCTTCCTTTGAATTTGCAGGGAGAATCCCCTTTTGGCAATCTTTTAGCCCAAGCTGTACGTAGATTTACAGGCACCAGTTTGTCGATAGTTAACACAGGTCAGCTTCTAGGACCTTTGCCTGAAGGGGAGGTTACAGCGGGAATGCTGCACGCCCTATGTCCTTCTCCCATTAACACCTGCGTAATCAAGCTGAAAGGCCTAGATATTCGCATAGCTTTGGAGCAGAGTCTTACTGAAGAATTTTATAATAAGGTGATTTTTGGGTATGGCTTTCGCGGGAATTATCTGGGCAGCTTAGCAGTAGATGGGATAAAAATCTTGTACGATCCGCAGAAGATACCGTATGATAACAATATTGCAGTTTTTGTCGAAGGAAACCCGCTGGAGGATGATAAAGAGTATAATGTTGGTACGCTGGACATGTTTACTTTCCGTGCAGGCTATGAGACGATCGCCAATGGGAAGGATCCTGTATTTTTGCTGCCTCATTTTTTACGCGACCTGCTTGGGATGGAATTGCAGCGTCCGGACAGTCTTGATGAATGTATGCTCACTCGGTGGGAGATCAAGTCTGAGTAAACCTGCAGCTCACAAGATATACTTTTTGATTCCATTTAAACAGTGCTAGATTCCCGAAAAATAGGAGGAGATTATGGACACGATTACAGCTATTATTTTAGCAATTGTCGAAGGGATCACTGAATTTATTCCTGTTTCTTCTACAGGACACATGATCTTGACCTCGAAGCTTCTGGGCTTTGATGAGCAGGATTCGATTATGAAGACTTATGAAATCGTTATTCAGCTAGGGGCAATATTGGCGATTGCGCTTGTTTACCGCGAGCGTGTGCTTAATTTGCTGGGCATTGGGCGTAAGAACTCAGGAAGAGGCGGTGTGATGCCGGCGTCTCGTTTGAACTTAATCCATGTAATACTTGGGATTGCCCCAGCACTAGCTGTGGCATTTTTTGCCCGCGATTTTATAAAAAGTCTCTTTGGAGCCACGACTGTTCTTTGGGCGCTTGTCGCCGGCGGGATTCTAATGATTATCGCAGAATGGGTAAACAGACGCAAAATTAGAATTACAGCGCATGAGCTGGACGATCTTTCTTACGGACAGGCGCTGGCTATCGGGATGTATCAGATTATTTCAGTGCTGTGGCCAGGATTTTCCCGTTCGGGATCTACGATCTCCGGAGGGATGTTAAGTGGGGTTAGTTATAAAGCGTCTGCGGATTTCTCCTTCCTTATAGCCATTCCTATTATGTGTGCGGCTTCCGGATATGAAATGTTGGATTCTTATAAGAACTTCACTAGTGAGACGATTGGCTATTTTGTAATTGGATTTCTGATTTCTTTTGTAGTGGCTTATGTAGTGGTTATTTTGTTTATGAAATTGATTCAAAAGATTAGATTGACGCATTTCGCGATCTACAGATTTATTCTTGCTGCTATATTCTGGTTGTTTATTATGCGTTAATGCCCATAGGCAAAGACCTAGACACACCCGATGTTCTTCATGGTGCACCTGTCTGATCTCTACATAAACGGTATAGACAAAGCGTGTGACCCAAGGATTTCAAAACAGAATAGCATTTTACCGTTAAAGGCAGGAGTGAGCTAAGTGCGTTTAGTATCCGTGAATCAGCTTCAAGCAGGCATGAAATTAGGTAAAAAAATATATAATGATGAAGGTCTAACTCTCCTCGCGGATGGGGTGGAGCTTACTGATGCATTGATCAAAAGGCTTTCAAGAATTGACATCGGTTATATTTACATAGAGGACTCTGTCACGGACGATGTTGAAATTATAGGTATGCTTCAAGATGAGACACGTAATCAGGCACTGAAGGTGATTCGTAATCAGTTTCAGCAAATGACAGGCGCTTCAGGAATAAGCAAGGGATTCTACCATCTGGATAAAAAATTCTCAAAGATCATGGATAGCATCCTGGATGATTTGTCTTTACAAGAAGATCCGATGATCATGCTGCTTGATATGCACACCGCTGATAACTACTTGTACGTCCATTCCCTGAATGTCTGCTTGTACACTTTGGTGCTTGGCATTGCGCATGGGTACAGCAAAGAGGAGCTTCGAGTGATTGGTCTGGGTGCGCTGCTGCATGATATTGGCAAGACCCAAGTCCCGATAAAAATCATTCAAAAACCCGGTAAGCTCAGTGAAGATGAATTTCGCCATATGCAGGCACACACCGAGATCGGGTATCAGATTCTCAAGGAAGAACCGAATATCCCGCTGCTCGCGGCTCATTGTGCGCTTCAGCATCATGAACGCATAGACGGATCCGGATATCCGCGGGGATTAAAAGGACCTCAAATTCATGAATATGCCAAATGGTTGGGCGTGGCTGATTCCTACGATGCCATGACCTCCAACCGGGTCTACAAAAAGGCTATGCTGCCACATCAAGCCGTTGAGGCGCTTTATGTAGGTTCTGGTACATTGTATGAGCAGAAGCAGCTAGAGTTATTTAGAGATCGTGTGGCTATCTATCCTCTTGGTCTTACGGTGAAGCTCAGTACGGGGGAAAGTGGAGTTGTTGTCAAAATAGACCCAAGTACGCCTCACAGACCGATTGTACGTGTGCTTACAGGGCCTGAAGGAGAGAAAGTCGTACCGTTCGAAAGGGATCTAGGAAAAGCCCTCTCCGTTGTTATCGTTGACGTCGCAGATCAAGGCGATTCTGTGGGAACGCCAAAATATTTATCATAGCAGCGAAGAGAGAAGATTAGGCTTGTCCGCATAACTCGCGGAAGCCTATTTTTCGTCTCGCTGCTATTATTTTTTACAGTGAAAAAGCTTGTAAGGACAGTCTGAAAGACATCCGAAGTGCAGTTTTTCTGACTAACGTGGTATGATATAGGATAAGACACCGTTCAATCTTCATGATTATGGGTTAATAATAGGAATAAGATTTAAAGGAGCTAGTACAAATGAATGTTTTAAGACCATTAACATCTTCACCGAAGGAGCTGTCGCCAAGCTACGATCCGTGGGATCCCATTACTTCTTTACGTAAGCATGGACGCCATGTGCTAACGAGTGTGGAATTCACAGTAACCAATTTATGTAATATGCGGTGTGAACACTGTGCGGTAGGTGATAGTTTAACCTCTAGAGAAGGGGATATGCTGCCGCTTAAAAATATGTTGGACCGTTTAGATGAAGTAGAGCATCTGGAGACGATTAGTATTACCGGCGGAGAGCCTATGTTCTTGGCTGGAACGGTGGATAATATCATAGTGCCGCTCTTAAAGTATGCCAAAGAGCGGGGGATTAGATCGCAAATTAATTCTAATCTGACGATGCCGTATGCTCGATATGAAAAGCTGCTTCCGTATTTGGACGTTATGCATATTTCTTTTAATTATGTGAACGGAGACGATTTTCATGAAGTTGGTTTTGCCAACAGCGGGCATGCAGTTTCAAAAGAAAGTGCATATCGGTTATATAATGCAATGATTGAGAATTCTCGACGGCTAAGTGAGGATGGTATGCTAATTTCTGCGGAAACTATGATTAATTACCGTACACATACTAAGCTGCCTGAAATTCATAAGTTGATTCTCGATATGGGCGCCAAACGGCATGAGGTACATCCTATGTACAACTCCAGTTTTGCTTCGGCTTTGCCAGTGTTGTCCTTGAATGAAATGCGGACGGCAATCCATAAACTACTGGATACCCGTGATCCGGAGATTTGGATGCTGTTTGGGACCCTTCCGTTTTTTGCTTGCAGCTTCCTGGAAGAAGATCAGAAGCTGATAAGCAGAATGCGCGCCGAGAAGAATGTTACCCTTCGCAATGATCCGGATGGCCGGAACCGAGTGAACGTAAACATGTTTACTGGCGATGTTTTTGTTACAGATTTCGCTGATATCGCAGCCTTTGGCAACATCGAGAACCAAAAGCTGGATGATATATTTATCGATTGGCAGACTAAACACCCGCTGAACCAAAAGGTGAACTGCCACTGCGATGCAGCAGGCTGCTGCGGACCTAATCTGTTAGTGGCTGATATGTATTATCCGGAAGTTGACTTCAAAACTAGAAAAGCGATCAATCTGTAGAAATGAGGCGTTGTTAAGTGGTGCATACGGAATTTGAAGTAGGGAGATTATTGCTTAATCTTTTGCTGGTTCTGGTGCTCGTATTATTGAACGGTATTTTTGTAGCAGCGGAATTTTCATTAGTTAAGGTCAGGCAGTCCCGCCTGACCCAACTTGTCAGTGAAGGTAATAAAATGGCTGGATATGCTCTGAAAGTAAATAAGAGACTGGATTCCTATTTATCCGCCACTCAGTTTGGGATAACACTTGCGTCGCTGGGCTTAGGTTGGGTTGGAGAGCCCGCGATTTCTGAGCTGTTGGTCGAACCTTTAATGTACCAGATGGGGATCACCGAGCATACCCTGATTTCTACCGTATCTGTGATTATTGGATTTTCGATCATTACATTTTTACATATTGTACTTGGGGAGCTTGCTCCTAAATCGCTCGCGATTCAAAGAACAGAAGGTTCGGCACTGTTGTTATCTGCACCCCTGATGTTCTTCTATAATGTGTTCATGCCTTTTATCTGGGTGCTGAACGCTTCAGCCAACGCGTTGCTTCGGTTGGTCGGTGTGGAGCCTGCAAATGAAAGTGAAGCAGCACACTCGGAAGAGGAAATACGTATTCTGATGAATCAGAGCGCCAAGAGTGGTGTCATTGACAAAGATGAAATGAAACTAATGGATAATATCTTTGAATTCTCAGATCTGCTTGCACGTGAAGTCATGCTGCCTCGTACAGATATGGATGTGCTTTACAGCAATCTTTCGTTAGAAGAAAATATGAAGATTATTACCGAAACGAGACATTCGCGTTATCCGGTTGCTCTGGAAGATAAGGACCGTATTATCGGTTTTATTCATATTACCGACCTGTTGTTTGCTCCACCGGAGCAGCAGAATGATCTTACAACTCTGGTTCGGCCTATCCTTAACGTTCCGGAATCGATGGAAATCAGCCATACTCTTCGTTTTATGCAGAAGAATAAGGCTCAGCTGACGTTAGTTGTCGATGAATATGGCGGCACAGCAGGTTTGCTGACAGCAGAAGAGATTCTGGAAGAAATCGTAGGCGATCTACATGACGAGTTCGAAGATGAGCGTCCAAGTGTGGAACATAACGGGGAGTACATCTCTGTTGAGGGCCGGATGCTGATTGAGGATGTCAACGATCTTACGGGTGTTGTGATTGAAGACGATGAGGTGGATTCCATCGGCGGCTGGTTGTTTAAGGAGCTGGAGGGTAATCCAACCAAAGGAAAACGTGTCAAAGTAGAAGATGTTATTTTTGAAGTCGAGGAATCGACAAGATTGCGTATCACTAGAATTAATATCCACCGGGAACCACGTGTGGAGGACGAAGAAACCTCATCAGAACCCAATGAGGATAAAGAATAACCTATTAAAAATTATAACGTATTGTTCCGGTTGATCAGGGATATAATGAACTCCTCCTGCAAGAGCTGTATGGCTCATGAAAGGGGGAGTTTTTTGTGGACACATAAAGGACATAACGCTCGTCTATGCTAATGTTTATTAATTGTTTGAAAGCGGGGTCTAGATTGAAAAAGAAACTTCTTCTCGTTGAGGATGAAATTCGTATTCGTGAACTGGTATCTGATTATTTCTTACAGAATGATTGGGAGGTACTTGAAGCGGATAATGGAAAAGATGCATTGGTTTGGTTTGATTCACTGCTGCCGGATCTGCTGATTCTGGATATCATGATGCCTGCTATGAATGGCTTCGAAGTGTGCCGTGAAGTTCGTGAGAAATCAGCGGTACCCATCATTTTGTTAACGGCCAAGTCTACAGATGATGACAAAATCTACGGTTTTGAATTAGGAGCCGATGATTATGTTACAAAACCATTTAGTCCAAAGGTGCTAGTAGCCCGGGCAAATGCACTTATGAAACGGGTTGAAGGCACCCATCAGCCTGAGTCTAGCATAATAAAATTTGGTTCCGCGATGTTCAATCCCTTGGCTCATCGGTTGGAGGTAGAAGATGCGGAAGTGGAGCTTACCCCTAAGGAATATGATCTTTTATGGCTTTTAATACGAAATAAAGGGATTGTTATTTCAAGGGATACGATCCTCAGTCGGATCTGGGGAATTGAATTTGAAGGAGATTCCAGAGTTGTGGACAGTCATATCAAAAAGCTGCGAAGTAAATTGGGTTATGAATCACGTTTTATTCGTACGGTAATTGGCACAGGATACATGTTCGAGGAAGAGGCATGAGAAGACGGGGAATTACTTTTAAACTGTTTGTGATGACCGTTATCTTTTTCCTTTGCTTCTATGGCATGGTGATTCTAAGCCAATTGCTGTTGTTTGACAATTTCTATCAGAAGCAAAAAGAGCACCGTGTGGAGAAACACCTTAAGAGTTTTGCGGCAAGATATATTAGCGAACCATGGGGAAGCACTAGAACCTCTCAGGAGCTTGTCCGGTTTATGCTGCGGAATAAAACACAAATGGTTATTTTGAAGCTGGATGGAAGGATGAATTCAGAAGATCCATTTCATATAAAGCTAATCGATGATGACGGGAAGAGTATGGTTGTTTCTTTATCCCTATTCATGAATCAGTACGGAGATTCACTGAGAGCAGCTAACATTAAAGTAGATGATCAGTTGAGCGTGGAAGGCGAACTTCTGGATGAAGACAGTGCTTCACCCGTTATACTCTACCCCATAAGCATTACAAAAAAAGGGGGCGGAACCATAGGGGAGACGGGAGAGACTGGGACGATTCATGCATCTGGTACTGTTGCAGAAGTTGTACTGCCTGATTTAAAAATATGGAATCCCCGCCAGGGAATATTGTTTGAGGCTCTTGAGGAATGGTTTCCTTTGACACCAGCGCAGATAGAAGACTTTAAAAATTTGAAAATACAGAAGCAAGACTGGGTTGCTCCCTGGAGTGGGAGTCGCAATTCTGTGGTTATTCTGCCCCTGAAGCAAAGTAACGGAGAAATTGAATTACTATTCACAGTCACTTCATTACAGGAAGTTAAGGATTCGAACGATGCCTTACGTTGGTTCTTTTTATATCTGGGAATGGGTGGCTTTGTCCTGATTCTGGTGCTTTCTCTCTTTTTCTCGAAAATGGTAACGCGTCCGCTAATTAAGTTAAACAAGATAGCAAAACGGATGGTTTCTCTGGACTTTACAGGGGACACATCGATTCGGCAGAAGGATGAGCTAGGCAGCCTTTCTAACAGCATGTTCACCTTATCACTAAGTCTGGACTCTGCTTTAGGGGAGTTAAGAGAGGCCAATCAGCAGCTAGTTGAGGATATGGAGCAGAAGCAAAGAATGGAGATCATGCAGCAGGACTTTTTTGCCAACGCCTCCCATGAATTGAAGACACCCCTCAGTATTATCAAAGGGTTTGCAGAAGGTTTGGAAGACGGCGTTAGTGCCGGCAAGCAGGATCACTACATTAAGGTGATTATTGAGGAAGCCGATAAAATGGAGTTTCTTGTTAAAAATATGCTAGATCTAGCGCGGTTGGAGTCGGGCACGATTAAACTACGGAAATCTTCCTTTATGTTAAGTGAACTGACGGAAAAGGTGACAGACAAGCTGGTCCACTTGCTGCGTGAAAAACATTTGGAGGTCATCATTATTCCTGCAAATGAATTACCGGTCTATGCGGATGTGAACTGGATCGAACAAGTTATGCTAAATTTTATGACCAATGCTATCAGGCATGCGGAAGAAAGAAGTTCTATCACTGTCAATATTGAGAGTCATGCCCAGACTATAGTATTCACTATTCAAAATATAGGAGAATCAATCCCTGAAGATCAGCTGGAGCAGATCTGGGAACGGTTCTATCGGTCGGAGCCATCCCGCAGTCGAATGACAGGCGGTACGGGTCTGGGGCTTTCCATTGCTAAGCGAATACTAGATATGCACGCTTGTCTTTATACAGTGAAAAATACGGAGAACGGTGTCAGCTTTACTGTGACCTTTGAAGGTTAAACCGAATCAACAGAAATACTGCTATGAAAGGGGTGAAATTGTATGAAATTGAACTGGTTGCCTTCAACGTGCACACTCGGAAACTTGGGACTAGGATCACTATCCTTGTATTTTACGATTCAAGAACGATATAGCCTAGCTTTATTAATGATATTGCTCGCGGCAATATGCGATGTACTGGATGGATTACTGGCAAGAATATTGCAATGTACTAGTGAATTCGGTAAACAATTGGACTCATTGGCGGATATTATATCATTTGGTTTAGCGCCTACCTTCCTTATCTTGTTGTATAGGTTAGAAGATGCCGACTGGATTGGACCTGCAGCTGCAGTTTTCTTTTTGATCTGTGGCGCACTTCGTTTGGCCAGATTTAATCTGTCGGCGCCTTCCAAAGGGTTCGTGGGGATGCCCATTACTGCTGCTGGAGTCATTCTGTCGATGATTTCTTTACTAGATGAACGGATGAAACCAGGACTGGTCATCGGATTAATGGCATTGCTGTCCGTAATGATGATCAGCCGTATCCCATTTCCGTCCCTTAAAAAATCCTTCAACAGGAAGTGATACACCCATGCCTTGGATTATAGAGTTCATTTCACAATACGGATATTTAGCCATATTTGGCCTTATGGCACTTGGGATTATCGGACTTCCTGTGCCTGATGAGGTGTTAATGCTGTTTGTAGGCTATTTATCCTCCGTTATGGTTTTGGATTTTTCTCTTTCTGTATTGGTTTGTTTTATGGGATCCATCACAGGAATGCTTATCAGCTATACCATTGGTTTAAGGCTAGGACAACCTGTGGTAGCAAAATTCGGCAAGTGGGTTGGCCTTACACCCAAGCGTTTTGCCAGTATGAAAAGATGGTTTTTGCGGTTCGGAAACTGGGCGATTTTCATTGCTTATTTTATTCCAGGTCTGAGGCATGTATCGAGCTATATCTCTGGAATCAGTGCTATGTCTTTCAAAAAGTATATACTCATAACGACTGCAGGAGCGCTAACCTGGTCACTTCTTTTTGTTTCCATCGGCTTTTTTGTGGGGGCTAAGTTTTCCTTTTTATAGCCATTGAAGCTTAACATTATTAATCGCAATTGAATGGAGCAAGATCAATGAATGTATTCAAGCGATTCTACGCGAATAGTACTACCAGACGCTTTTTTATTCTCGCACTTATCGGGTTGCTGCTGTACATGGTTCGAGGGATGCTTAATCTGGTACTGCTGACGTTTCTGATTGCTTTTGTCATGAACAGCTTTCAGATTGTGCTCAGTAAACGAATTGGTAAATTCATGAAGGTCAACAGTAAGGTGATTATTGTCATTTTATACCTTGCTTTAATCGCATTGATTGTACTGGCCCTTGCAAGATATCTTCCTAAAGTATTGGAGCAGATTAAGCAATTAGCTATCTTCCTCAGCAATCTCAAATCAGAGGATCTTCCGCAGAACAAGATTACATTATATTTGTATGATATGCTCAGGGACCTTAACTATCAGTCCTATATCAAAAGAGGCATCGATTATGTGCTGCAGGTTAGCAACTGGGGTGCAACTTTCTTTCTATCAACCATTTTAAGCTTTGTGTTTATTCTGGAGAAGAACCGGGTCGTCAGTTTCACTTCTAGGATGAGAGAGAGCAGGATTGCCTGGTTTTATATAGATCTGGAGTATTTCAGCCGAAAATTCATCGTTTCCTTTGGGAAAGTAATTGAAGCGCAAATTCTCATTGCCATGTTCAATACCTGTCTTACTGTTATTGGCTTGTGGCTGCTTAACTTCCCGTATTTATTTGCCCTAGCGATTTTGATTTTTCTGCTCAGTCTCATTCCGGTAGTTGGTTTTTTGATTTCGCTCATTCAGCTTTTAATAATTGGTTACAACATCGGCGGTCTGATAACAGTTACTTATGTGCTGGCGATTATTGCGGTGTTGCATTTTATCGAAGGCTATTTCTTGAATCCTAAGTTGATGTCCACAAAAATGAATTTGCCGATGTTTTTCACCTTAAGCGTGTTGTTGTTCTCTGAGCATTATATGGGTGTCTGGGGACTTATTCTTGGTATTCCTATCTTTGTATTTATGTTGGATATCCTTGAGATTACCCACGAAGATTCGTTCAAAAGAGCGAAGCCCTAAGCTGAATACTAAAAAACCCAAGTTATAAGCTGTTTTCGGTACTTTTCCGGAGACAGCTTATTTGTCATACACATTGCACAAAAAAAATTGCTAATGGGCTTTTTTTGTGAATAACGTTTTATATTGTGTCCTGCTGTCATAAGTTAGCTAAGGGAGTAATGTTCAGAGTCTTTAAAGAAGGAACAGGAACAAAGGAGGTACAAAAAAGATGGAATCACAGCTGCGGAGGTATACCCCCTTTAGGGGCCCGTTTGATCCTTGCCCACCGGTGCCGTTCAAGACGTATGTAGTTCCACCCAATCAATTTATCACCTTTCAGCCGCCCGATTTGCCACAGTTTAGTTTGCAGGAGGCTCTGAAGTATGGAACGCTCTGGCCAGCACTATTTAGTCCGTATGAATCCAAGTGCAAAGGAGGAGGGAAATAGACTATGGAGGCAAATCCTTGCGACCAACGTTATTATGAATTGCTTGAACAGTTGCAGACCCTTGATTTTGCCTTAGTGGAGTTGAACTTATACCTAAATACGCATCCTGACGATCTGAGAAGTATTGAACAATTTAATCAGCTTACGCTGGAACGAACTAAGCTAGCGAATCATTTTCAGGAGTTATATGGCCCGCTGCAGAATTTTGGCCGCGCATATTCTAAATGTCCATGGGAATGGAATCAACCCCCTTGGCCTTGGCAGGTGTAAGAGGAGTATAACCGTAAGGAACTATTTTTCTAGAGGAGGGAAGTTCCCGAATGTGGATATACGAAAAAAAACTGCAATATCCGGTACGGGTGGGTAAATGTGATGTCCGGATGGCGCGTTATTTGAGTGAGCAATACGGAGGCGCAGATGGCGAGCTCGCCGCTGCACTACGCTATATGAATCAAAGATACACGATTCCAGATAAAGTTATTGGCGTGTTGAACGATATTTCTACTGAGGAATTCGCTCACCTTGAGATGATTGCCACGATGATCTACAAGCTGACGAAGGATGCTTCGGTATGTGAATTAGAGGAAGCGGGATTAGGGCCACATTTTGTAGCGCATGATCATGCCCTGTTCTACACGGATGCTAGTGGAGTTCCATTCACCGCAGCCTATATTCAAGCTAAGGGAGATCCGCTGGCAGATCTTTATGAAGACATTGCGGCTGAGGAAAAAGCCCGGGCTACATATCAGTGGCTGATTGACATGACGGATGACGTGGATCTGCAGGATAGCCTTAAGTTCCTGCGGGAGCGGGAGATTGTGCATGCATTACGGTTTAAGGAAGCGGTGCAGATTATTATTGATGATCGGAATCAGAAGCGGGTGTTCTAAGGATTTCTGTGAGAATAACATAAAAAGCCGTTCTCTTTTATAAGAGAACGGCTTTTTTACGTTATAAAATGTGGAGGCTCCGCAGGAATTGATAGAAGAAATACCCCCCAAAGCCGATTAATACAACACCTGCGCTGATAGTCACCCATTTAATAGCCGTCCGGTTCATTGCTTTTCGTGTGGTGGATACAATCGTCATCAGGCCAATATCATGGAGCAGGATACCAATCAGGATACCTAATCCCACTAGCAAAAAGCTGCCCGTATTAGTACGGTCAAAGGAGTCGGACAATACGGTACCAAAGACACTAACCCAAAATACCAGGTTTCCTGGTGAGATCGCCACTAGCAAACCATTTTTGTAAGAAGAGAACAGCGATTTGGACGTCTTCTCTCCTCCAAGGGAAATATCATGATCTGCATTCTTGATGCTGTCATATCCAACGTAGCATAGGAAGAGAGCTCCAACTAACCACATGATTACTTGTATGATAGGCATGGAAAGAATAGAGGCTAGACCCAGGTATAAGCCTAGAATTAGGAAGAGGTCGATAGTCATTCCCCCGAGGCCAACAATCCAACCATGCATAAAGCCATTTTTTAAGCCTTGTTTGGTCATTTCAATGGTAATGGTACCTACAGGTAGAGCGATGGAAAAGCCGAGCAAAACGTATGTAAGAAATAAAGTCATTAAAATTTAAAGCCCCCTTTATCAAATTAAACGAAAGTATATTTTACACCATGAAGTAATAGGGGGCAATTCTTTTGAGTGAATTTATCTATTACAAATTTGCTCTAAAATTTTCGACCGCTCTAATAGAGACGGTCTTTTTTATTTATTTGAGGATCGCCAGAGATGAATATTAATGGTCTCGATTTTCTTTACTGATGAATTATTGCTCGAAAATTAAAGGGTGACATGAGATGAAAAATGTGATTTAGTTAGGTGAAAGTTAGTATATAAGCGATTATTTGAAAAAAAGAGCCTCATTAGCTTCGGCTAACAAGGCTCTTGATACTGTCACGAGTTTGGATTCCATTATTTAATTGTTATCTTTATCGGTTTGTTTGATCAGTTCATAAGCGATATACCCGATCATTCCCAAGAACAACCCTGTGCCTGCAATAATGTAAACGATCGTAAATATTTTTCCGAGTGCTGTCTGGGGAACAAATGTTGGATGACCTAATGTACTAAGCGTTGCAACGCAGAAATAAATAGCATCCAGGACAGACAAACCTTCCTGTTTGACATAAAAAATGGTTCCGGACAACAACGTCATCAAAACTAATAAGAATAATGCTTGGAAATTTTTACGTTTGAGCGCTTTCCATAAGCCCGAGAATAAACGTTTTAAAGTTAGTAAAAATGATAACATGCAGCTCCACCCTTCATTTATATTAGAGCATACATAACAAATCGTAGTCAAACTATTGAAACTAAGCAGCCTCTTATGAGGTTGCTTATTTGTTTTGAGAAATAGTTAGAGTCAGCAGTAACTTCCTGGTTCTCTCCCAAGTTAAATTCCTTCTTAGAGCATAAGTTTCCTTCAATTTGATAGAAATATTCTGATTCATAGGATCTATTATAGAATGTTGATTTCAAAGTAAAGCTTTGAATTCTTCTATTTGGCAATGGAAGCGGATAGGAGTAATGAATAACCTTGAAAAAGTAAATGTGCCAAATGTCTTAAATTGAACTAAAAGAAAAGTATAATGAGGTGACCTTAGAACTGGATCTATATACACTAGTAATTTTACTATTATGAAAATAATGGTTATTTATTGGGGATCTTTGAACCATTTTAACAAAAAATGTTATGGAAAATATAAACTATTCAGTCTTCAAACCGATAATGCAGTATGTATATCCTAAAATGGAAAAAAATTTATATTTTATTTAAAATTTACACTAATGATTCTTGTTAATCCAAAATTCCTATCCAGTGGTGATGAAAAAGATGAGTACTCAAGAAATGCTAACCAATCAGGTACAAAGAACCCCTCGAATTAAACCAAATTACCCGGAAGGTGAAATGGTTTTGGAGGATCCTGCCCGGCCATCGGGAAAACCAACCTTCTCATGGTTGACGATTATAGTCCCCCCCATCGGGATGTTAGTCATCTCTATATTTATGTCAACATTGACCAGGTCATTTACCATGCTGATATCAACCATGGGTATGACTCTTCTGACGGTCATGGTTTCAATTTTAAATTATAAATCTAGTGTGAAAAAACATCATGAACAGAACAAAAAACTTGAAAAGAAATATCTCAACTACTTATTTCAGGTTCGTAATGATTTACAAAGTGCCGCGAGTACGCAGCGAGAAGCCTATACATATATCCATCCAAGTATTCAATCTTGTGTTGAAATCGTACGGGGGAGAAGCAAGCAGCTATGGGAAAAAACAGGAATTGAAGATGATTTTCTGAATCTCCGGGTTGGTGCTGGAATCCAGCCGATTGCTCTGGTGCCAACATATAGCTCAAAAGCGAAAGCAATTGATGACGACAACCCACTTGAAGAAATCGCCTGTAAAATATGCGAAGAGATGTATTTTGTACGAGACATTCCAGTCTACATACCGTTAAGGAATATTAATACGCTCGGAATATACGGCAAACAGCAGGAGGTTCGTGATTTCCTCAATGCTATCCTGGTTCATTTAACAACACACCAAGGCTACGATGATGTAAGGGTAATATGCGTGATGCAGCCTGATGATCTGGAACACTGGGAATGGTTAAAATGGCTGCCCCATACATGGAATAAAGATCGAAGCCAGAGAAGTTTGGCTACAACATCCTTTGATGCCTCTAATATTGCGGATGAATTACTTCCGGAGCTTAGAAAAAGAGAAGAAAACAGCAAGAATGGTTATGGACTACAGCCAATGCAGGCCCCACATTATGTTTTTCTGGTTTTTGCTCCTGAACTGTGGGACAGCACGGATATGATGAAGTATTTGCTCTCGGGCAATGCTTCACTTGGAGTGACCAGCATTTTTACATCAGAGAAGATTGATGTTGCGCTGCCGCTGAATTGCCAGGCTATTCTGGAAATTAAGGACGGTAAGGGGATGGTTCGCAAAGATACTAATCAGCTGTTAAGTTATTTAGCTGATTATTTTTCTGCCGATTCTCTGGATAAAAAAAATTCGGAGTTTTTTGCCCGTACTTTGTCTCCGCTCAGAATTAAAGAAGGTCAAAATAACAGCTATATCCCGCCAATGGTTACTTTTCTGGAGAGCTTTGAGGTTGAGCAGGTAGAGTCTCTAAACGTAATGGAGCGCTGGTCAAAAAACCAGGCTAACCTTACCTTGTCCATTCCTCTGGGGCTCGGGGCAGGTGGTAAATTTCTTTTGTTCGATATGCACGAAAAAAGCTATGGCCCACATGGTCTAGTAGCCGGCACCACCGGATCGGGGAAAAGTGAGCTGCTTCAGTCACTACTTTTGGGTCTGGCGGTAAATTATCATCCGCATGAGATTGCTTTTGTACTGATTGACTATAAGGGTGGAGGGATGGCTAACGCTTTTCTTGGGCTTCCACATCTGGTGGGAACAATCACCAATCTTGGTGGTAATCAGATCAATCGGGCTCTTGCCTCCATCAAAAGTGAGCTTTTGCGGAGACAGCGACTGTTCAGTGAAGCCGGAGTGACCAGCATTGATAATTACATCGTTCTTTACCGCAATAAGGAAGTTAACCTTCCCTTGCCGCATTTGATCATAGTGGTGGATGAGTTCGCAGAACTTAAATCAGATCAACCGGAATTTATGAAAGAGCTGGTCAGTGCGGCACGGGTCGGAAGAAGCTTGGGGATTCACTTAATATTGGCAACACAAAAACCTTCTGGCGTAGTCGATGACCAGATCTGGAGTAACTCCAGATTCAAATTATGCCTGAAGGTCCAGACACCTTCGGATAGTCAGGAGATGCTAAAACGCACGGAGGCAGCAGAGATCAAAGAAAAAGGCCGTGGGTATTTGCAAGTTGGTAATAATGAAGTATTCACTTTGTTCCAATCCTCCTGGAGCGGAGCGCCTTATCAAGCTGGGGAGACAGATCAGGATGGAAGTCCCAAGATGGATATCGTTTCACTAAGTGGTGAACGCAGAGCCCTGTTTCCGAAGGGGAAAAACAGTGATGATGTCTCAAAACTGAGTGAGCTGCAGGCTGTGGTTAATCATATAGCTGCCATTTCTGCTGAGCAATCGATCGGAGAGGCCTTTCAGCTGTGGCTGCCTCCACTTCCGGAGACCATGACTTTAGCAGATGTTATGGATCAGAATCAGATCTGGGATGGGCATTCATGGAAGCAGCCAGATCAGAATCTTATTGCCACCGTTGGACGAATTGATAATCCGTCAGATCAGGAGCAATACAATCTGGATATTAATTTTAATCAGGACGGACATTTACTGGTTTATGGAGCACCGAGCAGTGGTAAGACAACACTGTTAAAGACAATTATCATGTCCCTCGCCTTGAAATATGAACCTGATTACGTTCATTTCTATATATTGGATTTTGGTACACGTACCTTGGGAGTATTCCACGAGCTTCCACATGTAGGGGATATTATTTTTCCAGAGGACGAACAAAAGCTTGGAAAACTGATCAGTTGGTTGTTGTCCCAACTGGATGAACGCAAACGTAAGTTTTCTCAGCTTGGAATCAGCAATTTGGTCTCTTACAGTGCGGCCACTGGAGAGAAGGTTCCTTACATTGTTATTCTGCTCGATAATTACACAGGATTCTCAGAAGCATATGATGACTTTATCTTAGAGCTTTCCAAGTTGGTGCGTGAAGGTGGTAATTACGGGATATACTTCGTGTTCGCTGCCAATGCTGTAACCTCTTATCCTTACCGAATCAGCCAGAATATTAAGCAGGCTCTAGTATATCAAATGTCTGATAGATTGGATTATTCCAGTATTCTGGGCAGAACAGAAGGGATGGAGCCAACGAATACCGTAGGCCGCGGACTGCTCAAAGATAACCGGATTTTGGAATTTCATACCGCGCTTCCTGTGGATGGCAGCTCGGATGATCAGATTGCTGCCTCTCTCCGCCGGATTAGTTCGGAGATGAAAGCAGTGGCAGGTGTGAATAATCCTGTAGGAATTTCAGTGATCCCGGACAAGCTTTCACTGGCAGAGCTTTTGGAACGTGTGCATAAGGAACAACCGCAAGGGAATTATCTGGTACCGCTTGGGCTGGATTGGGATACTACACTTCCGGTAGAGATTAATGTAAAGCAGGTTAGCAATTTTGTAGTGTCTTACACCACTCAAAAGTATGTGGACTTTAGATTTAACGCCTTAATACAAGTTCTTGATAAATCGGCAGGCGAAATAAACATGGAATTCCATCTGTTTGACAGTGGTGTTGTCAGTATACCAAGCCTGAAAGCTAGTTCAACGATTACCCGCTATATGAGTACAGCTGAGGAGTTTTTACAGCTCACACAATCCTTGGTGAATCAGCTGCAACTAAGGAAAAATGATGCCCGGCAAGCTTTTGCAGATGTCCAAAACCGTGAAGAATTTGACGAGGCTGAGTATATTCTGTCTAAGTACCCGCTTCTTGTCATTGTAATGCCTCATCTTAAGTCTGCTTTTGATCTGATGGAGAATGATTCACTGGATCATTTGGAGCGGATAGCGAGGTTTGGCGGTGGACTTGGTGTAATGCTGCTGGTCGGCAGCGATTCGTTTGAACTGAGTCAAATGCAATTGGTCACTGATTTTGCCGGTGAACTGATTAACAGTGGACATGCATTGTTGTCCGATGGAAGACCCAACGATCATTTGTCTTATGCACCACTACTCGAGGGTTTGGAATACCATGAGCTGAACGAGGTGTTGGACAATACTGAAGCGATGCTGCTAACAGAGGGATCCATTTCACGCCTCAAAATGATTACAGAACTATAGATAAGCAGGTGAAGAAAGCGATGAAGCCGGCTCGTGAAATATTTGAATTGCATCCTTTAGAAATTATCTATTTAACTGCTTTAATAGGAGGAACCAGTTTTCCAGGTCTGGAAATCGATCTTAAAGGTGAATCGGAGCGCAATTTACGCTCCCTAATGGATACACAGATGAGGTCGCTGGAAGTGAAGGGATATTTAGAGGTTGATTTTGTGGGGCTCGCCAAAGTGAATGAAGTGCTTCATAGAGGTATCGCTGTTGCATCCAGTTGCAAATCTTATTATTGCCAGCTTATGCATACAAATCAGCAGACTTGCAAGGTCTTCTATTTTGTTCAGGATGAAGTTTGGTTTGAACTTGAGCATCAGCCGGAAAGTAACACCTATAAGCTTCAGGAGATTTATGCACTACATGAGCTGATGTATCAGGTCATTGAAAGAATCCCTTTAGTGTGGGAATTGAGCGATAAAGAAAAATTACAAAAAGCGATAAATAAAGAAGTAGATCTTGAAACGTGGATGGGGAAATCTCTTCAAGCAGGTGCATTCATAACTTCCTTGGCAGAAATCCAATGCATTACTGAGGAGGCACAGGTGATTCGCGAACTGAACCTGTTGATTCATGAAGAACAAATGTGGCTGCTGCGTGGGGTGGAAGAAGACGTCAGTCAAACCACGCAATCCTTGCCTGCAGTAGTTAATGAGTTATGTAATTGGCTGCAAGAAGCTTAACAAATCTGGGGGATCAGACTATGTCAACTGCACTGACTACTTTTGTATTTAAAGGTGAAAGAGAGAAGTATTTGGATTTGGAAGTCTCTCTTTCTATTTCTACAGGGCAATGTATCGAGCTACTTAAGCAAGCCAACTGGCTTCCGGATAA
Source organism: Paenibacillus sp. FSL P2-0121 (assembly GCF_037975345.1). NCBI lineage: Bacteria > Bacillati > Bacillota > Bacilli > Caryophanales > Paenibacillaceae > Paenibacillus > Paenibacillus sp. FSL P2-0121. The sequence goes on from NZ_CP150245.1 coordinate 2,177,022, forward strand.
CTGGGAATTTAAATGTGAAGCCAGCCGTACGGGCGAAGAATGGATGGAGTTGGGGCCGCATGCTGTTCTCGCAGAGATTATACAAGGGGACGGAGCCATAGTTCGTATTTTACCCTATTGAGCTGGGAGATCGTAAAGGAGGATTCCTATGAAAAGCGTACACTTAGTCTGCTCGCCTGAACTTATAATGCTGCTATCCAGGTCGCTGGAACATGAGGGTTATGTAATTTCCGGTAAACATTCTACATTACATAGTTTTATAAGTGGTTTCAGTAGCAAGGAAGTTGATCCTTCATCCATTGTAATTATGGAGGGCGGCGCGGGTCTGGGCACACCGGTCAAGGCTGCGGATATTATCAGTTTCATGACACTGATCCGCAAATATCTTAAACATACGCGGCTGATTGTTCAGTTAGACCCGGTGCTGCAAACGGATATTGAATTTATACGGACCCTTGTAAATATGAATATACATGATCTTCAGTTCACTACGGAATTCCAGGGCGATGATCTTCTAAACTGGATCAAAGAGAAAAAAACTACAAGGGATTATTATCATATCCTGGGGAAAAAGAAAGGCCTTTTTGCATCGTTTAAAGGCTCATCATCAAGAGCAGCTTCTGACGCGGCAGTGGAAGAGGCACCGTCTGCTCCTCCGAGACCGGTGGAGTCGCTTACCCGTCCACAGCCAGTGGCGGCCGGTTCCAGAACTGTAGCAGATGCCGCCAACAGGAGACCTTCCGTTGCTCCTCGCTCTTCAGCAGGATCAACCCCGCCTAGACTGGGGCCTCCGGCCAGAAAGGAGACCCCGTCATTAGCCGAAGCGGAAACGCTGGAGAGTCTGGAACAATCTATTCCGGTAGAAGAAGAGTCGATGCCAGCAGCAAGTACGAGAATTCTGGGCAGCAATGTACCACTTGTCATCGGAGTTTGTGGTGTCGGAGGGGAAGAAGATGTAGGTGCGGCGGCATTTCTGCTGGCTGCGGGTCTGGCAGAACTGGGCTGGAAGCCTCTGGTATGCGGAGATGACAGGCCCGAAATCAGTTCGCTTGAACAGATTGTTTTTAAGGGGGAGAAAGAAGATTCGGTTTCTACCATGTTCGAATATGAAGGAGTCACTTTCTACCGCAGAGGGTATTCGTGGGATATTTCGGAGCTTTTGGCCAGTGAGTTCACGCATATCATTCTATGGGTAGATATCCATCGGGAGCGGAAGGGCACCAGCGGACTCGAGCTGTGGTGGAACTCGCAAATTCCTATTTTGATAGGCAACGGGGCTATGTGGAAGTATGAACTGCTGAAAGAGAAGCTGAACACCCTTAATCCTTATGAGCGCAAGCGGTGCAGGTTACTGCTGGAAAATGGACATCAGGAAGTATTACAAATGTTGAAAAAGGATTTTGCAGAAATTCAAACGACTCTGATGCCTGCACATCAAGATCCTTTGTATCCAGATAAAGCGGCTGTTGAATGGGTAATGAAGCTGCTGACCGTTCAGAAAAAGCTCTTTCGCAAGCAAACGTTGCTCTGGGGAATTGTTGGGATGGTCTTATTTGTGACCTTGTTATTAATAGGCATAGGATTTTCATTCGTTCCGGAGAGCCGATAATTATAAATCAGGAGGCTGGGTATGAATTCAGGTATGGTTAGGGGCATTGCTTTTGATTGCCATCGACTTCTCTCCCCTGCCCAGGAGTGCAGCGATAAGATGAGAGCGGCAATCACAGGAGTGTCTGGTTATTGGGTAGATTTGGGTGGGGAAGAGTTTAAGCAGCATTGTGAGGAATGGATTAAGAAAATGAACGAATTTAAAGCTGCCATAGCCCAAATTGAAGCAAATATGATGAACTATGCAGATAAATTGCAGGTGGAGGAAGAGAGAGCAGAGGCAGCCAGAATTAAGGAAGCTGAAAGACAAGCCTCCGAACGGGCAGCAGCGGCAGCGGCGGCCGCAGCCGCAGCCGCAAAATCTACAGGGAAAATTAAATAGGGATGGAAATGAGGTCTTGAAGTGGCAATACGTAAGCGGAAAAAAATACTGAGATATACGATCCTATCAGGTTGTCTTGTTGCCGTTGCCACATCCGGGGTATGGTTTGCAACTTATCGCCATTATAACGTTAAGCTGATCGATGAGCGGGCAGCTTACGAAGAACAGCTGAATGATAAAGATGAAGTCTTGCAGCGCTATATGGACCAATCCCAGACAGCCTATGTATTGATATCTCCAAAGCTAGCTGGAGAGGTGATTACTGCTGAGGATGTAATGGAAGAGAAGCTACCCAAATTCTCCTCACCGGATAATCTGATCAGCGAGTCTAAAGCAATTGTTGGTAAGTACTTGAAGATTGATGCATTATCAGGCACAGCGGTAACTACTGAAATGATACGTGATGAAGCGAGATTGGAGCCTTCAGAACGAAAAGAAGAGACTGAATATATTAAACTGCCGCTTCGGTTAACGAAAAAAGATGTCGTAGATATTCGGATAGTTTTTCCAAATGGCGAGGATTACATAGTAGTAGGAAAGAAGTCGCTGAAGGACGTAGATTTAGCGAATCAATATACATTTTTTAATGACAATGAAGAAGAAGCACAGCTCCTGCAAGCTGCCCTGGTGGATGCATACATAAATAACGCAGAGCTGTATATGAAACAGTACGTAGAACCGGAGCTTCAGCCTGAACCTGTAGTCAATTATGTCCCTAATCTGGATGTACTTGGAGTAATTAAGGATAATCCTTTCATTATAGATCAGGCCAAGTGGAGTCTTGCTGCCAATCTTCGTAAGGAACTGGAGAAACGTCTCGAAGTTATGGAGGATGAAGATAGAATTCGTGTGGGAGCACAGGCACCAAGCGGCAGTGGTGTGATCCAGAGAAAGGCTGTGCAGGGAGCGGCGGCAGCAGAGGAGGCTGCAAAAGTTGATGACAGCCAATCCGTGAACGGAGTGATAGATCGGACCAATCAAGCGCCGATCGATTCAAGTGCAGACCAGAGTTCAACGGGTGTGACGAATAAAGAAGCAGCCACAGATGACAGTCTGCTGGAAGGAGAGTGACCGATTTGCACATTGTTGTTGCAGGGGATTGCGAGAAGCATGATTTCATACTGGCAGCGGCTATTCTGTTGAGAAATTATTTCAACAACGATGTCATGATTATTTCGGATAACAGCAGGAATTATCAGTATTTTGAAGGCGAAGTGTCTGGTATAAAGATTGCAGATTCAACCGTAGCTGACAAACCGGATATCGTTCTGTATGACTGGCATAATGGGTATCCTGAGGGTCTTAAGGAGGAGATTATTGTCTTCGCGACTACCTATGACCGTCAGTCTATGGAGAACGTAGATAAGTTGCTGGATCAGAAACGGATGCCTACTGTACTGCTTGTCATAGAAGAAGAATGCGGACTTGGGCTGAAGTATGTGGATAAATATTATCCAGTGATTACTTCGAAAATCAGTTACATCAGTAGTCCGGAGCGAAGAATTAATTGGGTCCATGATGGAAGGGTGGATCTTAAGGTAGATAAGGATTTTGCCGAAGCTGTAAATGACTTTTTGATTGGAATTTGCGATGTTCCAAAGCAAGACATCAAGAAGCTGTGGCAGTATGCAAGGAAACGGGGGTAGGTAATTGTGCTAGTGGCTTTCTGGGGACCTGCTCAAGGGCAGGGGAGAACAACTTCGAATATGGCAGCTATTGCGGCTACCATAGCGCTAGATCATCATATCCGCGTGTTAATGACACATACGCATTTGGAGCAAGGTGTGCTTGAGCATTTGTTCTCACAGACAAGAACAACGCTTCAATCTGCGAAGACCACAGGTGGAATGGATGCGATTGAGAGATTAGTGCAGTGTGGAATGCTTACACCTGAAGGAATTAGAGATCATGCGGAGTCCATTCTTAAAGATCGGTTGGAACTGCTTAGTGGATCTATGAGTGCTGAGAAACATGAGTCAAAGCTCTTGCTTCCGCATATCTTCAAGGATTATCGCAGGTTTTATGATTTGTTATTTGTGGACCTCTCCTCCGAAGATGATCCGGAGGTCGTATCTCTGGTTATGGAACAGGCAGATTTGATTGTGGTTAACCTAAATCAGAATCAGGTAAGTCTGGATTCCTATTTTTTGAACAAAAACAAAGCTCCTGTGCCGAGTCATAAGTCAGTCCTCTATTGTATTGGGGCTTATGAGCGCAGCTCCAGGTTCAATAAAGAGAGAATTATTAAGCTGTATGAATTGAAGAAAAAAGCAGTAGGTGTTATCCCACATCATATTGGTTATATGGATGCTCAAAATGAACGGCGTTTTGTTCAGTTTCTATTGAAGGCAAGAGAAGCTAAATCCCGTTTTCTGGAGTTTAGTGAGGACGGAAACTTCACTGAGGCGGTACGACATATGGGACAGCTTATTCTCCGGATGCTGGAGATTTCTCCAGTATCGGAAGTGGATGCTGCGAATGATTAATCTGATTCTGATCTTTGTAGTCCTGATAGCTATTGGAGTGTTCCTGTACTTATGGCTGGGCAGACGTAAGGATGCTGCTCCACCTTCCGTCCAACTGAAATATGATATGAATGAAATCGTGCAGTTTCTGAGAAGGGCTTTTGAGGAGATTATAGCGGCGTCTCTTTATGAAGGTAGCCCAAGTGAGGAGGAATACAACCGTCGGAAGGCGCGGAGAAGGGAATTGCAGAAAGCGCTCCGAAGTTGCATGCACGGTGATCTTTCCGCTAAGAAATATGTGAAGCTTTATATGAAGGATCTATTAGTTCAGACCTACGGTCTGGATGAAGGAAATGTAGATAAGATTATCAGCTTCGGCCATACGAATCGATTGACTTCACAGGATTGCTTCGATATCTTGCTTTATGTTTTCAAAAAAGATCATGGTCAGAATGCATTTAATGTAATAGTAAGCAAATATAGCCTGGACACATTGCAAAAGCTGCCTGATGGATCTAAGGGGTATAAGATCACCGAAGAACAGATTCGCCATATCTATCAGTCAGAGCAGCCGAGATTGTCTATCCAGGACAAGATTGAAATTATTGTTCAGAGAGCTTATCAAATTTATAAGGGGCTCGGCGTTATTGATGAGCTTCGAGATCAGAACATCGACGGAGTTAATGGAGGAACAAGTGGCATGCCTCCTGATGTCGTGCAGACTACAGATTTTCTGGAATATACGAAGCAGCAGCATTTTATTCCACAATCCTATGATGCGGTATGGACATTCTACCGCGGAAAATCGCTTCACCTGGAATTCTTAAGTTTTGGTTCTGAGAAGGAGCTTAAGCGGGTTTGCCAAAATATCTATGGGTTTGGTAATCCTGGGCAATTAAATGAATCCAAGGGTTATATCATCAACGATATGGCTGATGGCAGCCGGGTCGTGGTTGTGCGGCCCAAAATGGCTGAAAGCTGGGCTTTTTTTGTCCGCAAATTTAACGATTCGCTCGTGGAATTGGATCAGCAGATCCAAGATCAAGGGGCACAGCTTGCGATTGATATGCTTATTTTTCTCATCTTGGGCCATCAGGTCACCGCCATCACTGGCAGACAGGGCTCGGGGAAAACAACGCTGCTTAAGGCACTGATCAAATATATTGATGCGAAGAATATCCGGATTCAGGAGACTTCCTTCGAGATCTGGGCGAGAAAAATGTATCCGGGTAAAAATATTTTATCCTTTAGAGAAACCCCCTCCGTTAGTGGGCAGGATGGGCTGGATGTGCAGAAAAAAACGGATGGCGCTGTGAATATCGTCGGTGAGGCGGCTACTCATAGTGTGGTCAGTTATGTGATTCAGGCAGCCCAGGTAGCTTCTGAATATACATTGTTTACACACCACGGCAAAACACTGCCCAATTTGGTCAGCGCTTTGCGCAACAGTCTTATTGCATCGGGAGCTTTCAGTAATGAGAAAATTGCTGAGGTTCAGGTTGTTGAGGCGCTTGGTTTCAACGTTCATCTGGTACTACGTGCTGGGAAAAGATATATCGAACGGATTACAGAGATTATTCCGGCAGATCCCCAGTTCGAATATCCTCAGAACTACAAGGATCCTGAGAATATTACGGACAAGCTGGATGCTTTTATGGATACCGTGACCGAATACTTTGGCCGGATGACAGATCGGCGTTCCTATGATTATAAGGATGTCATTGTGTGGGAAGCCGGAGAATACGTGACCAAGCATCCGATCAGCAGCCGTAAAATCGATGAAATGCGCAAAAATATGGATGAAGAGGATGCACTAGAATTCGCTGCATTTCTTGAGAAGTATTGGGGGCAATCCGCATGAATCTGCAAAACCTATTATTGATTATTTTGGGAACCTCGGGAGTGCTACTGGTTGTCCTGCTTGTGCTGCTTAACATAGTGCAGCGTAAATTGAAGGGAACACAATATCAAGAGCAAAGGCGGCTAAAGGCTCTCCTGCCAACGAGAACAAAGGAAAAAAGATGGTTGGAGCAGGCCCATAAAACTTATCCGGTACTTGATGAACTGCCATTAGTGAAGAAACTTCTTCACCGGATGCGCTCGCGTCTGACCTTGGTTCATGCAGGCAATGAAATCATGATCAGAAGTCGCGCGGCTGCGCTGACGCTAATGATTGTTGCTTGTATTCTGATCATTTCGTTGAGTTCATTCCTCTGGACTTCATCGTGGGTAAGCCGTGCGACTATTATGCTAGTCTCAGTTTATCTTGGAGGTGTCCTTAGTGATCTCTTCATTGGGCGTTTAGTAAAGCAGATGTTATATGACCAATCGTCCATGATTCTGGATATTCGCCATGAATATCATCAGACACATATGGTGCAAGTCAGCTTGGAGAATTCTGCGGAACGTTCGAAACCAATGGTAGCCGTGCATGCCCGGCAGATTGCCGGGATTCTGGCAGCGGTGGACCCGGAAGATGAACTACAGAAATATTATGAGATTGCACCTAACCGTTATATGAAGCAACTAGCTGGGGTGAGTTACAAAATAGGTGAATATGGCGATGCGGATATCCATAAAGGGGAGCGTTCGATTTATCTATCGATGCTTGGCAATATCAGAGAAGAGATTCATATGGATATTAATCGGCGTGAACGAATCGATCGTTTGTTATATGGTATCGTTTTTGTAGCCATTTCACCCGTATTCATGCTGGATCCAATCCGCAATTGGGCGGAGGGAATGTTTCCTATTGTATCTAATTACTACAATTCGGCCTGGGGGTTATATTCTTTAATCTTACTTTATATCACGTTCATAATATCGTTTATTGCCTTGCGGATTCTCAAGGGTGTGGATGAAGATACACAATCTATCAAAGATGAGGGTAAGTGGTTAAAACGGATTCTGAAGAAAAAATGGATCTTTAAATTGGTGGATCGAATCACGCCGGCAGAACATGAGCCTCTTCATTTCAAGGTAGCCGGCAAATTGAAGGATGCTAACTCCGGATTGTCGCAACAGGCCTTCTTTTTGCAGAAAACATTAGCGGCAGTAGTTATCTTTATGCTGATCGTATCGCTTCAATTTTCCATCCATGCCAATATCAAGCACAACATTTTGCACCCCAATAAGCAGATTACAACAGGGGGCAATCAGACAGAATCTCAGAAGCTGCTGAGCGAGGAACGGTACGCTTTTGAGCAGACTTTAATTGGAGAACTGGTAGCGAAGGATATTACACCGGATCAGATGTTGCCCTACATTCAGGAGAAAGCGGAGAATAAGTCTTTCCTTCAGAACAATCTGAACCAGAATGCCTATGCTGCACAGTTAATGAACAGGGTAGAGCAATATCATGAGGAGTACTACAAATGGTATGAACTTTTGCTGGCTTTTGGGCTGGCGGTGGCAGGGTTTTATCTTCCGGATGCTTACTTAATCATTCGTACTCAGCTGCGAAAGTGGGAAATGCAGAATGAGGTGGATGGCTTCAATACACTTTCCATGATGCTGTCTCAATTTCCAAATATCAGCGTGTACGAAATGATAGAGTGGCTGCATCGTTACAGCTATATTTTTGAGCGGCAGCTGCTGCGCTGCATGCTGGATTATGAGGCTGGAGGCTGGAGTGCCATTGAGAATCTGAAGGAGGACGCACGTTTCGTTCCCCTCGAACGGCTCGCAGACCGCTTGCAGGTTGCAGCCGATCTGATCCCAGTGAAGAAGGCGTTTGATGATATGGATGCGGAGAGGGCATTCGCGATGGATCAACGCAAGGAGCACTATGAGAAGGTCATCAGCAGGAAAAGTACACTGGGTAAAATGTTTGGGTTCTTGCCGATGCAGGCAACGTTCACCTTATATTTACTGCTTCCCTTCGTCTATATGGCCTTCCAGCAGCTGGGTGACCTGACTGTTGTAACTGGCAAAATGTGAAGGAGATACAGGCATGGAGAATATAGCAAGCTTTTTGAAAACAACAATATCGATTCTGATCACACTGGCCATTATATCATCCGGTCTGTTCTTGTGGGGGAAGACACAGCCAGTTGTCGAATTGGCGAATAGCCAGGCGGCGGCACAGGCCAGGGAGCTTTCGGAGCAGCAATATTCCGCATTTGACAATCAGATTGTCAGCGGCTCCCAGATTCTCACAGCTTATCGGAGGTACGAGTCGCAGCAAGGCTTCTGCCTATACGTTGAGAAACCATATGCTAATGGTCAGAATGAGGCAGAAAGAAGATTTAGCATGAATCCAAGTGGAGAAGGTTATTGCCGTGCGTTTGATTATTCCGGAGCGAAGTTCAAGGAGGGAAGCGAAAGTGGTGTAGATGAAGAAGAAATCTCGAATGCTTCAGGACAATATTATATCAGTCCACAAGCTAGATATAGGGCGAGGCTGATAAAAGATAATAATGAGCGCATTGCAGCTATTTTTTTCGTAGCGGAGTAGATGCGTTAAGAGCAATAAAATAAAAATTAGCTCCAAATAAGGTGAGGAGGAAACATCATGGAGAATATCTCGACCGGACTTAAATGGGTGATTGGCATTATTGTTACCATTCTGATTATTGCCGCAGGTGTAAGTATTTATCTGGTTATCAACAACTACTTCATCCGCGCACAGGAACAGACTCTGGCCCAGACCCAGATGATTAATCAAGCGGAATTCAACAGCTATGATAACAAGGATGTATCCGGCCAGGATGTGATTAATGCGGCAATGCGGTATAAGGGACGTCCGCAGTTCGCGATTAAGATTAAAACAGGGGAAAATACAGAAGGGTTCTACGCGCAGAATACTTATGGGGCTAGCTACGAAGAACCTAAAGACACTACTAATCCGGTAGTTGATTTATCTACTACTAGTAATCTTCAAGGTGATGTCAGTGTTTCGACGATGCTTGATCAGACAAATTCAGATTCATATAACAGTGATAATTATTTAGTAAATACACTCTCCGTCTTTAAAGCGGTTGTTTATAAGGACAGCAATGAGGAGGTTCGCTTAATAGTTTTTACCCAGAAATAAAAACGATATAGAAAAGGGTGGGTATAGATGGAGAATATTTCTACGGGACTTAAATGGGTGATTGGCATTATTGTCACCATTCTGATTATTGCCGCAGGTGTCAGTATATATCTTGTCATTAATAATTATTTCATCCGTGCCCAGGAGCAGACCTTGGCCCAGACTCAGATGATCAATCAAGCGGAGTTCAATTCTTATGATAACAAGGATGTATCTGGTCAGGATGTTATTAACGCGGCAATGAGATATAAGGGACGTCCGCAATTTTCCATTCTGATAAAGACTGGAGTAAATAAAACTGGTTTTTATGCGAAAAACACATATGAAACTTATTATGAGCCTGCGAAAGCGGCCAGTGGCGGAAACCCGGCATCAGAGCTTGATCTTGGAGACAAGAACAGTGGTGCTGATAACTTTAGTGTATCAGCAATGCTCGACCAGAGCTCTAACCAAGATAACAGTAAAAACTGTAATGTCAATACGCTTTCTATTTTTAGAGCTACCTTACATAAGGACAAAAATGATGAGGTTCGAATTATTGAATTTAATCAGAATCCGGATCATAAATGAAAACTAGCACTCAATTTCTACTAACCCTCTTTGCTTGGATCTTGTTTGCTGTCGGCGGATTTACGTTTTTGCGGCTGGAGATGGAGAGTTCTGTTCCAAACAGGCACTATGAGCTGCCGACAGTTGCATCGGCACCTTACAAAGGGATAGGTGATTTGAACAAAATTAGCGGTGAGCAGGTCATTGGTATGATCTCTCCAGCACTGGAGGGGGAATATATTTTATATATCGATGGCATTGCAATTAATGAGGAAACGGACCTTACAGCAGTGGATTTGCGTGGAGTGCCTGATGCTGCTTATCAGTTAAGAGTCACGCGAACCGATGAGATGATTACGCAAATCTCCGCCACCCGCTAGAAAGGAGGAGCCGCATGGCAGACGCGCTGAAAGGTGTAATTATTATTATTTTGCTGGCATTTGTGTTCGGAGTCTATCCGGCATTCCGTCAATCCGAAGTTGTAGAAAGGAATACTAAGCTCGCCGCCAATGCGGCTGTGGTGGAATTCGTGGATACCGTTCGTGCTAAAGGATACTTGGATACTTCCGATTATGAGCTGTTTCTTCATTCGTTGGATGCTTCATATGGTGTTTTCAAAGTGCAAATGGAGTATTACAAAAAGAATTTACAGCCCTTATATACGAATCCTGATGATTATTCTACATTCCAGAACAGCTTTAGTGTCCGATATGACGGATATTTCAGCAAGGATATTTTGGAAATCTTATATCCGCATTCAGGAACTTTACTGGCTGCAGATGATCCAGGTAGAAGGTTTACCATGCATGTAGGCGATCTGTTCAATGTCCGGTTAGAATCTGAAGGGACGACACTTGCCTCACGGATGCGATCGCTCTTGTTTCATAGTGAAATGATTCCGGTCAATTTGAAGTATGGGGGGATGGTCCGAAGTGAAGCCCCTTAGTGTTGTGCTTGTTTTTCTAATTCTGGTCATTCCTCTTGTTCTTATGGGCGACACTCGAGAAGATCTTCAGGTCTTCAATCAGGACATGTATAAACGCTATTCGGATGATTTTCAAGCCGCAGTGGATGATGCTGGTGATTATCTGTCACGACTGGAACAGCAGCCTACTACCACAGCAGTGCACTATGGGCGGGAACGCCAACTGCAACTGGATCAGGATGTGCTAAGTGTTTTTTACAGTGATTTAGCTTTGAAATTTGGGCTGGAGAACAACCAGACTGAAATGAACAATTTAAAAATGCATATACCCGCACTGGTGATGTTTGGATATAGCGGCTATACGTTGGTTACTTTGGACGACACGGCTAGTAATAGCGGGAAGGATGAACTTAAGCCTGTGAGTTGGCCTGAGCGTCCATATTATTACAAGCTTCAGAACGGCAATTTGCTTTATTTCACTTTGGACGATAATGCGCGGGTGTATGATACTACCTCTAATGAATTCTATGAGGGGGAGTATACAACCCTAGCGGCTGAGACCAATCTTAATCCTCTGACCTCTATAGAACTATTTCACGAAATCCGGCAGAGTACGATCACATCACTCGTTGAAAAAGACTTGGCAACAGCCATTAACAGACATTTGGAGCTAGTGAAACGAATGGGCTTGTCGATTCAGTTCACCCTTCCCCGCGGCTTGCAGGAGCAATCCATACAGGATGTAGGGATTATGGCTTTTATTCAAGGTTATCCACTTCCTGGGGGAGAACTGCTGGATGCATATTCCTTAGGTAGTGGGGCAGTAATGCGACGAAAGGTTCTGATAGGTACCCGGAATTCAGCAGGGAGACATATTGCTTATGGAGAAAGCTGTGTACCCCCGGGGGTTACTGTTATAGAAAGTCTGTTCGATCCAGAGGAGGCTGCGCGAAAAGGGTATTTTATTGAGGATTGTGCGGTTAGGTGATAGATGTGGGAGTAAAAGATTTGGTATGGAGAAATAGGGTCATCGGATTAAAAAAAAGTTTCATTGTGGAGGAGTGAGAACATGAGGAATTTTAAGTTTAATAGTCTATCAGCAATTATTAGATCAAAGAAGGCAAGAAGAGGCATGACTATAGTCATTTGTGTGTTCGCAAGCTTAGTGTTGTTAATTACTACAGCGGGAGCGGCAGGAACAGCTGCCAAAGCAGTGAACGTCATCATGGACGGCATTAAATATCCACTGACAAAGGGACATCCTTATTCAGAAAATGGGACGACAATGATCCCATTCCGCATGATTTCAGGAAAACTCGGCACACAAGCTAACTGGAATGCAGCAAACAAAACGTTAACTCTGCAGCAAAAAGAAAACAAAATTGTACTGACAGTAGGTTCTTCTTTTGCGAAAGTGAACGGGCAACCAGTAGCGCTTGGTGCTATGGTTGTACAAAAAGATGGAATGACGATGATTCCATTAACCGTTGTCTCTGATCTGTTATCCGCAGAAGTGGAGGTGGACGAATTTTCTCAAAGTGTGCACATTCACACGCCGGGTAAAGATTTAGGGGAACTTGATTATTTTGGAAGGAAAATACGTACGACAAACCTACCTAAGAACTATAAAGATTATCCATATATTCTGGAAGACATCCCGAATGAAATGTACGAAATGAGGCATACCATAAACTACTCTGCTGGGAATGCTGAGACTGGAGCGCAGGTGTTTAGCAAAAAAGAGTTAACGAGTGAAGATATGGCCAAAATCATTAAACGTATGAAAATTGGGTTTGATCTACGGTTGAATGTGGATTATAAAACGATTAATCCGGCAAGTTATGCGAAAGAATCCTTTAAGTACGAGAATCAATCGTCTTCTATCCGGGAAAAGGAAATTGAAGAATATGCCGAATGGGTGAAGAAAAATAAGATTCAAATTGAAGGGGCAATTGACCCTGAATCGTCCGTGTTGTATTACCCAGGAACCGGGGATTACCGCGTTCGATCCATGTTCCGATTCAGAATTAATAGTTTTACAGAGTATAAGGACTTATTTAATGACGTATACTTCAAACTTGCTGAATTCAGACTTCACGAGAAATTAAAAAAAGGGGTCTGGTATGAGGGTTATGCTGATTTAAGTATCTCTACGAATTACTATAATCCTATAGTAGGTGAGCATTTTAATATAGATGCACTCTCAAGCTTGTTTGAAAACACCACCCTTCATGAAGTGAAGTGATGAAAGATGCGGCGTAAATGCCTCGGTTGTCTATTGTTAATTCTAATAAATTCTTTATTGTTTTCTCCTTTTATAAGTCTTGTAGAGGCTGCCTTTATGGCCAAGTTTAAAGATGGGGCATTTCTTTATACAACAACTTCCAATGAAGCCTCTTCGAGTATAAGATTCCAGACGGTAGGTTGGTATATTCATACCCAACCAACGTGTGCATCCTCTGGAGCCTATGGAGGTGAAGTGCAATGCGACCCTACCTCATTGCCTTCTAATCAACGTATTAAATTACAAGATAATGGCGGAGGGCATGTGAAATCAGAAACTATTGTAGATGGGATAGTGACTACAAACTTCGAATGGACTAAAGCAGAAGTGCTCGCCGCTATTGGACAAGCTAAGGCGGAACAAGTCATCTCTGAAGGCACTCCATTATACGCTAGCGCCATAATGCGAGTAGTGACGGGGTCCAGAACGAACCCAATCCAAGTTTCCGGACCCTATCATACGTTGTATGATATTAAACACGCAGAGAGTTGGGCTCATCCAGAAGATTTGAGACAATATTTCGATGTCACAGTTCCCTTTCAGGGGGAAAATTATCCGGTTAATATGATTCTTAAACTTTCGAACGGAATCGTGGTGAGCGATCAATTAATTGGTAATTATAAGGCTGGTTATAACATTGTAAAGTCTTTTCCCCTGACCGTTCAATACGAGGGAGAGGAATATCAAATTAACCAATCTTGGCTTTCTCCGATTCTGAGGCCAAGCGATCAATTATATATTCAAAGCAAAGCTTCGAATGATCCCAGCTTAGTTCAGCGTAATTTTAAGGTTTATGTAGGTGGAGTCAAAATGGTGGCCAGTTACAAAAAAGTTGGTAGCCCTCCCACCGAGGGAGAAGGCTCAGGCGAATGTAAGTATACTATTGATCCACCAAACAAGATCGCTGCTCCGCAAACGTCATTTATGGAACCGGATGCGAACGGGGCAATTCTAGGTGATGATACAGCAAATGGACGCCATTTTGATGCACCGGTGGGAATCCCCACCTCTGAGAATTTATTTTCCAATGTGTGGGGAAAGAACTATTTGTTTGAACATACCTTCGCCAATATGGCAGGTCAGATTCGTTATTCCTGCAGTGTTAAAGTTACATATCCGACGAAGTGGGAGGAAGCGCAGCCGAATCTTCCAGGACCAAATGGAACATCGATTCCTCAAGCTCCGCTTCCTAAAACAGGGAAATTTGATAAGACCTATACCTTTGACTTGACTCCAAAAGAATATGCGTACTGGCAGGTAGATCAGTTAGCTGTTTATCAAATCGATCGTGCCCAGATGGAGAACTATGCGCTGCCTGGAGGAGAAGTCACTCTATATCCTAATAATTATGGTTCGCCGACGCTTGAGCTTACCAATAGTACAGAAGTAGAAGACCATGTTGTTCCCCAAGATACGGGAGGGATAGAATTCAAGCCAGAAGTGGTAGATGGTGGAGACCACGAACCGGGTCCTGAAGATGTTGAGGATACAGACGTGCTCACAGACCTTGCGGAAATGCAGACCAAAGATCCTGAGGTGCAGAATGACCGACTAGTATTTAACGGGGAAACGATTATGGATGATACCGTTGCTAACAAGACCGGGCCTACCCCAGGGAGGATTCCTGATCCGCAAATCATCGGAGACGAGGTGCTTTACGAGGGCCAGTTGATGATCAATAGCGGTTTACTCAATCGGCAGAATACAACCAGCACGGGTACCATTTATTATACAATGCTGTCGGAGAACGTAGAGGGAAACGGAGATCAGGAATTTTTGATCTCTCCGATTAACTCCGTTACCGTGCACACACCGGTCGTCAACTACTCGCTACTTCCAGACGATAACCGCCCATTCGATCAACGTATGACACCGGATATGACTAGGGCGGTGCTGATCTTGGATCGGCCGTTCACCATACATTTTACGGAGAGTGGCCAGCATCTCAATATCCCTGGGTACGGCAACCGGGATTATGCCAAATACACGAAAAACAAGCGGATTCAATTTCCGTTTGGTGTGTTTCAAGGCAGCCAGTATTACCCAGAGAATACCTGGATCTACATCCCTGTTGGAACACCGTCCATGACCTTTACTATGCCAACCTGGGTGAATGAAGGCGACTATACCATTTATACGCAGTCTTGGGCTATAAACGCCCCGTCAGATGGATTGGATCTTTGTGAGGAGAACTTGAACGGTAATTTGACGAATTACTGCGCTTCGGAGAGTTTTAATATTGGGGTCGTCGGTCGACTGTTCGATTTTCGGATTTGGGACATCGGTGATTTTCGGTTTGAAAAGGTGTTTCGAACTGGCGTGGGGACACTTGAGCATAGCAACACGATGTACTATACAGGAGGGAATGATGAGAATGGCATACCGACCGCTTTAAGCGGACAACCACAGTGGCAGCTGCCGATCCGCAAGGGTTCTCATCCTACGGAGCAACGGACGGTACCGCATAACGGCTATTCCTTCTTGTTTGACTTCCGGACCATCGGGAACCTGTGGCAGCCGGGCGAGGGTATCCGGATCGAGCCAAGCTTCTATTTTATTCCGAAAAACGGAGGTACAGCGACACCTGTCGATCTGTACTATGATATCTCCGGTTCGAATAATAAAATGATCGGAGTCGGCTCTTCCAAGGATAAGCTGAGTTATTCTCGGACCTACCGCTTGGCGGATGGCTTGCGAAATATATCGAGTGGTGAATTATCGACGGCAGCAAGCTATGAGTACAATTACATACTGTCCGAGGCGGAGCGGGAAAAGACCTCTTGGCTGAAGTTCTATCAGCAATATACAAAGCGCAAAACTAAAATCGCTACAGGCTATAACCTAGAGCTTCTACCTTATAAATCGAGAACCTTAGTAGGTCCGACCGATATCCCTAATGGAGTGAATCCGATAGCGGCGGTTCGGAGCGTTCAACACTGGTACGGAGAATACAACCTGCCGATAGCCCCTTACATCCTGCCTAAAGGAACAGACATTGTCACCCTGGCGAATCATTATGGAGGGGCACTAGATGGGCATGAGCAGGAGTTTATCACTGGCGGCTATATCCTGGTAAATTTCGAAATTTATACGGTTAAAAATGGGGATGCCGACACTCGTATTTTAGGCTACAAGGCACCTATTGCTAACATGTGGGCGATTGAAGGTCAGATGACTGGGAGCACAGATGAAATGGGGCAAACGTTCTCTTTTTCCTCTGGGGATATCATTCTGTTTGAATCAGATTACTCTGTACGAAATGATTATCAGGGGCAGGCAAAATAAACTTTAGAAAAAAATAACTTAAATGTTTTATTTATCTTTAAATGGATTTAAATATAAACTTTATATCATTGAAGACCGATAATTATATAAAGGAAACCGGAGCTATAATAATGAATTTGAAAGATCTTTTGGGGTGTTAAAAAGTATTTTTTAAGTTCATTTTTATATAAAAAATCATTTAAAGGAGAGGTTAATAATGGCAGAAAAAGTTACATTGAGTTACGAAGGATTAGCAGGGCAGGCAAGTACAGTTTTGAAACAAAAACTAGAGTACGATGCATTAATGAAAAAGATTATGACGACTGCAACGAATCTGAATAGTATTTGGGAGGATGCAGCAGCTAGAGACTTTGCTGAAAAGGTAAAAAGTATGCAGAAAACTTTCGATGCATTTGGTAAAGCGCTTGAGGATATTGGAACTCATATGAATAATGTATCTAAGAGTTATTCGCAATTATCTAGAGATATTAAGACTTCTCAAAAAGGTTTCTAGGAATCTTTAATATGATTTAGACAGCAAGAGCTCTAATACATAAGAATTCAATTAGCTATGCAGAGTGCTGCATAGCTAATTTTATTAGAAGCAAGCAGGGGGAATCACATGGCGTCAACGAAGCTTACATTTAACGTAGATGAAGTCGAGCGCCTGCAGACGAAAATAAGACAGGTAAGCCAGGACACCAACCGGCTGTACCTCCAGTTCAAAGGTCAAGCTAGTAACTGGAGTGGCGTCCCATTAGGATCAAACCAGGTGCAGGCGCAGATAATCATCAACGAACTGACGGTAGAAGCGGAAAAATTGGAAGACATCATTCGAGGCGCGATAAAAGGTGTTCAAGGCGCACAGGATGAGAATAAGCGGCAGGCAAATCAACTTTTTCAGCAGCTCGGTGTTCTTGAGGGGATGTTCGAAAGGTTTGGGAGCGGAAGTGCAATTGGGCAGTCTTCAATTCCGACGACGGCTCAGAAAGCGGTCACGAATCTGATCACCACAATTGCTACTCTGATGGGTTGGGATGAGTTGAATAGTGATCCTATGGTGCAGAAGCTCCAGGCAACTGTTAAAAAGTCAGGATTGGAAACGATCGACTCCATAGCCGCGCAAAGTAAACTGAAGGATATCTACCTGGCGCGGGATCAGATCGCGAAGGCGCAGACAGCCTATGAGGTATATCAGGCGTTTGGAAATCAGACTCAAATGGACGCAATGCATAAGTTAGCGGAAGACGCACGCAAGAAGCTGAAATCCTTGGGTATAGACGAGGTCCAGTACCAGGCGGGTAAGGATCTAAGCACTTATTTTAAGAAACCAGCGGTTAAGGCATGTGATTATGATCCGTCGATTACCAGTAGAAGCATACCACTAGTGCAGAATGAAACGTATCAGTTGCTACTACGGACGGCAATGGAAAAAGGGGAGAAGGGAGCCTGGGCAAAAGGGCAACTGGAAGGCGTTCAAACCACCATGGAACAGATGATTGCTACTGGAGTAAGTTTGGGTGTACACGTGATGACAAACCAAGGTGGAAAGGCTTGGGGAGATGTTATAAAATTGACTTCATCAGTCGCCCAACTGGATTCCTATAATCTGTTTAGAAAGAATAAAACGGAGGAACAAGCAAAACCCGAGGATTCTAAAAATGCCTTTTATAAATCAATAGACAGTTTTAAAGAAATTGGAAAGGGTTTTGTAGGGACATTAAGAACTCGTGCGGATAAGGCGACAGACTCCCCCTATGACTTTTTCAACTGGTTAACATTAGGCATAACAGGAGATATTCCGGTCGGGATATATGAAGCAGCCAAAGATCGATCAGAGCATATGTTTGATTCAAAGGAGAAGTTTGCGGATTGGTTAACACTGGGAACAGTGGAGATGGCGAAAGGAGCATTTGATCCAGACGAAGCATGGTCAGCGGATCATTGGCTCAATAGTCTGGGAATGGTAACGTTGTTGTATGGTCCGGTAGAAAAATCTTTGCTTCCTACAGGAGGCGGAGGTCTAAAGCCTCCAAAAGGGTTAGATTCTGTAAAAGGTATTGAGGTACAAAAACCGTTGCCGGCATTTAGCACAAATGAAGGTTTTCAATTCAAGATAAATAATCTAGATATAGATACGCCGGCACTTCCACAGACCCCGATGCAAATCAATTTTAAGAATGAAATGGACCGGATTTTAAGAGAGAAGATGGAAGGGAAAAGTGACAGTAATCATTCAATAAAGGATGTAGAAGTGAAGGCGGTTGAGGGGACGGGGAATGCTCAGACAGGTGGGAGAGAACTTTCAGTTGATGAATATCTAAAGCGTCTTGATATTTCTGATGCAATGTATGAATCCTTTAGGAAATCGAATGTAGATGTTCAGAGTATTGCAAAAAATACAGGTATGTCCGAGAATAGAATTCAAAGAATAAAAGACCATTTATTTTTTAAAGAACATATTAAAGAACATGGTGTTGGACGCTTTGAAGCAGATTATGAAATTGCACAAGCATGGGATAGACTTCAAAAAGGGACATTTAAACAACAAGATATTGACTTATTGAATCATGAACTTTTTGAATCTAAATTTGAAGGTATTTTTAAAACAGACTATAGGACTGCACACGATAAAACAGTTGATTCTGGTCGTCCGTGGTATCCACCTGAGGAGGAGTAAATTTGGCTTCGTACGTATTGCTTCTAAAAGAACAAGAAGATGATGAATCAGTTGTTTACAGATTTGGACCAAATGAAGATGTTATGGGTAAAATTGAATTGAATAAGATAACTAAGATGTTTTCTGAGTTAGAGTCTATACCTGACCCTAGTATTCCTAGCAAATTTTATTTTGATAGAGCTGCTCAAAGACTGGTGGTTTGCTTGGTTAGAGAGGGGGAAGTTCCCAGAAAGAACTGCATTTGAATCATGATTATCCTAGTCTTCAAGTGAAGGGTTTTACAAGTTGTGGGGGCTACCCAGTTCCGAGTGAATTCTTTATTAAACCAGTAACCAGAATTGGGAAGCGAGAATCGCCGATGAGATTAAAGCATACACTATTGAAATTGAAGAGGCTAAAAGGTTAGGACTGGATAATGTTGCAGAAAAACTTCAAAAGAACTTTGAAGCTGAGCAGCAATATATTATTGATAGATATGGTCCTATAGACGAATAAATTTTATGAAGGGAATATATTATGGCCTCAATAGTTGAATTAGCAGAAGAAATTAAGGCTGATACAATAAAAAATGAAGATTTAATAGTATGCTTGGAAGCTAAGAATTTAAAGGTTGTTGCTATGGCAACGTTTAAATTGATTGAGAGAAATTACTGTGATATAGGAATTGTAGAGAGACTTGCTGAACTAGGAAAACTCCTAACAGATAGTAAGTTTATTGGACCATGGCAATTCGGACATGTTGCAATAGCTACACTATCCCTTTTAAGTCATAAGGATGCAAAGATTAAGTTTAACGAGCTTTTTGAGGGACTTAGTGAGTCTGATAAATTTTTAGTGGATAATTTTATTAAATCAGAATCTTATAAAGCTTAGGGAATATGTTTAGAATTGTAAGATTGGAGTTTACAATTCCAACAACCAGATCGTACAATACAAACCAAACACTAACTGATTCAAACACTTGATAAACTTTCAAAGCTCTTTCCAACTTGTTTTATGAGTAGGAATGAGCTTTTTTACATGCTCAAAATCAAAATCAAAATCAAAGGAGAAATGAGAAAATGGCAAAACAAGTACAGGCAGTAGGAAACAAAACTGCGTTTTATTACTCAGGCACAAGCAGTGTATCAGGCAATCGTAAAAGAAATGAGAGGTTAATGCCAGAAAGCACGAGAGTTACGGCATCAGGTGAGTTGAGATACTCTAGCAGTTCCGATCCGCAAGTAGCAACAGAAATAAGTAAGCTACTGGAACAGGCTAATTATTATAACCATCTAGCAGATCAGAAGGATGAACAGCCCAGATTGGAAATTCTTCATCGCATAGTTAGCTTGGAAAGTTAAGAATCTAGATTATGGGGGAATGTCCAGCAAAATGAAAAATGTGTTAGCTCGTCAATAAATGGAACTGGAAGAAACAGAACGAGAAGCTGTATTAATGGTAACCCGAGCAAAGGGGAAAATACGGGAAACGGAACAGTATTGGAATGATAACGAACAAAGTTGACAGAATTGGAGGAGAATAGAGTTGAGTAGGAAGTTTATAAAAGAAATTGAACCATTAGAGGAAATTATTAAGCCGGTAAACGAAGATGGATTTATTGAGATGAGGATGTTATTGAACTAAAGATGGAGGGCTAGACGAATGGCGCAACTAAACCCGAAAGCATTAGAAGCAAGCCATAAGTAAGAAAGAGAGTTCGGAACAGGCGGCAAATGAGTTCATACAACCAAAGAGATTTTACCGCAGTAGGACGGAACCACGAGAGCAAACAAATACGAAAGCCACAGGAGGAAATAGCATAATGACGAAACATGAAGAGTTCTTATGGGAACTGGTGATTTACGAGATCGAAACTATAGCAGAGCTAATACTGATAACCTGTGATAACTAATCGTTATCACTCAAATAGGAAGTATTTCAGTTGCAGCAGCAGCAGAGGGGCAGAGAGTAGAAATTAGAAAGGAGCAATCAGCAGCTCGGTGTTCTTGGATGCGGATAAGGCGACAGACTCCCCCTATGACTTTTTTAACTGGTTAACATTAGGGATAACAGGAGATATTCCGGTCGGGATATATGAAGCAGCCAAAGATCGATCAGAGCATATGTTTGATTCAAAAGAGAAGTTTGCGGATTGGTTAACACTGGGAACAGTGGAAATGGCGAAAGGAGCATTTAATCCAGACGAAGCATGGTCAGCGGATCATTGGCTCAATAGTCTGGGAATGGTAACGTTGTTGTATGGTCCGGTAGAAAAATCTTTGCTTCCTACAGGAGGCGGAGGTCTAAAGCCTCCAAAAGGGTTAGATTCTGTAAAAGGTATTGAGGTACAAAAACCGTTGCCGGCATTTAGCACAAATGAAGGTTTTCAATTCAAGATAAATAATCTAGATATAGATACGCCGGCACTTCCACAGACCCCGATGCAAATCAATTTTAAGAATGAAATGGACCGGATTTTAAGAGAGAAGATGGAAGGGAAGGGTGACAGTAATCATTCAATAAAGGATGTAGAAGTGAAGGCGGTTGAGGGGACGGGTAATGGAGGTTCGGGTGGTAGAACAAATCCTAGTGGTATTCTTGATCCCAATGCGAGTCCCTCTGGTACTAAAACTAAGGTGAATTACAACGATCCAGACCCAGATAACATACGAGCTTTGGAACGTGAAAATGAAGCCGCAGAGATTTTGGCTAAAAATGGATACCACGTAGAGCAAAATCCGAATGTACCGAGTACAATAAAAAATCCAGACTATAGGATTGAGGGAGAAATTTTTGACTGTTACTCTCCAAAACCAAAAACCTCTCCAAGAAATATAGGTTCAAGTATACAAGCTAAGGTAGAAGCAGGTCAGACAGATAGAGTTGTTTTAAATCTCTCTGATTGGACAGGTGATATGAACGCATTGAAGAAACAATTAGCAGATTGGCCGATTACTGGACTAAAAGAATTAATTGCAATTGATGGTAGCGGTAATGCTATTCATCTATTACCATAATAAAGGAGTGGTCAAGTGGCTATTGAGTATTCTCTCAAAACAGAACAAAAAATATCTGAATCCTGTTTATTGCAAGAACTTGTATCAATGGGCTATACAGATATTGATGCAATAGACTTTCCAAAAGGAATTAGAATTAGTCAATTTGAAAAATCACTTGGTTTGACTGTTTACTTAACGGAGTCTGGCGAATATCCGTATAACGCTTATGACACTCAGTTTTTGAGAAGTGAGTTTGTGTATGAAAGTACATTAAGTATTCGCTTTATAAACAATTTATACAATGATGAATCCATTAAGTTTGTGCTATCTCTAGTGTTCAATTTGATGAAAAACAATAATTTAAATGCTTTATTTTTATCGAATGGTGATAATGAATTATCTTTCTTTACCAAAGGACATGTATATTTGGATAATTCATCACATGTCTGGGATAATGGTTGTTTTACTGAAATTCTTAAGGGACATAGATATAGTTATTATGAGGGGAGCTTTTTAGAATAAAGAAGGCACTACCCCTTACCGAATGAATTCATCAATCAACCAATAACACTTATAACCCATGTAAACTGCCACAATGCGAGCTAGCCGCCCGTGTTGTGGCAGTTTTTTGCTCATGGCACTGTAGCGGCGGCTATTTGGTACAGACCCCACCCATTGCCGAATGAACCCATCATTCAACCAATAACACATATAACCCATGTAATACCCGTATAAAGATTTCGCCATTTCGTTTGTACGCACGTAAATGCTTTAATTTTATCACCCAAATAACGCTATTCTGTTACATAAAACAGGTCGATTATGGTCAGATACCACCATGATTGGCCTGTTTTTTGTTGTCTTCGTTTTCTTGCGGTTTTTCAAAATTTACGCAACTGTAAAATGCGCCGCCCCGATAGATAAGCTGTCTAAACCATCGCACCTTCTAGGATGGATAGCCCGACCATTAATATTGTCAGGACTTATCTGCATATTGTCCACAACGAACAACGAATGGACTACTTGCCGGGATGGTTGTCGTGAATAAACAAATCTGGTGACGACCAGTTGACATAGACAGGTAAGGAGACGTTTCGGGCTGAGGATACCCAAAGACAAGTGAATCTTTTAATTGAATTAAAACCTTTATTTCAATCATAATCATAAAGTGAAAATTGAGGGGGATAAAATGAAGGTTGATCCAAACACAATAATACTACCCTTACCAACGGAAGATCTGTTTAGAAGAAAAGAAGGATTCTGGAGAATTAAGTTACCAAATGATTTTGTTTCATTTTAGAAGTGAATAACGGTGGTAGACCAATAAATAGTAGTTTTAAATGTAATAATCATGACTATGCTATAGACAGATTTCTATGCTTATTAAAAACACCCAGAGATAATCATATGATATTGATGTAACACTAACTCAAATTGAAGATAGGCTTACCGATAATGAGGATTTGATTGGAGTTGATATTTTACCAATAGCGATTCTATTTGCTGGTGATTTTCTATGTTTAGATTTTTGTGAATCTAGAAATAATCCAAAGGTTTGTGTGTGGGATCATGAAAATTCTGGTGAACTTGATCCAATCAGCTATCATGTGGCAGACAGTTTCGAGGGATTTCTAACAATGTTATCTGAATAGAAAGCATGAAGGGCTATCAAGAAGTGTCGAATAAACCTATGATTTAACCAGTAACAACACATAAAACCCATGTAATACTTCTATAAAGATTTAGGCATTTCGTTTGTTCGTGCAGTAATGCTCGAAAAGTATAACGTAAATAACGCTATAGCGTTCAGTTAACAGGTGATTATAGGGAGCTACTACTATAATCAACCTGTTTTTTTTGCTGTCTACTTATTCGTACAGCAGTGATTAGAATTAAAAAATAAAAAGAAAGGATTTAAAGTAAAATAATGGGAAGTTACGCCGATATATAGGTTAGGTGTGCGCTCCAAATACTTAAGTTTTTAAATATGAAGTAGTACATAAAGACCTGAGGGGTCGAAAAAAGTAGTGCATTGGATGGTCTAAGTGTAAGAACTGGAGGTCATAAATGGCATTGGACAAAATGGTATTTAAAGAAGATGAAGTCGAGCGCCTGCAGACGAAAATAAGACTGGTAAGCCAAGATACTAACCGGCTGTACTTGCAGCTGAGAGGTCAGACCAATAACTGGGGTGGGATTCCGCTGGGTTCAGATTTGATACGAGCTCAGATGCTTATCAACGAACTGACGGTAGAAGCGGAAAAATTGGAAGACATCATTCGAGGCGCGATAAAAGGTGTTCAAGGCGCACAGGATGAGAATAAGCGGCAGGTAAATCAACTTTTTCAGCAGCTCGGTGTTCTTGAGGGGATGTTCGAAAGGTTTGGGAGCGGAAGTGCAATTGGGCAGTCTTCAATTCCGACGACGGCTCAGAAAGCGGTCACGAATCTGATCACCACAATTGCTACTCTGATGGGTTGGGATGAGTTGAATAGTGATCCTATGGTGCAGAAGCTCCAGGCAACTGTTAAAAAGTCAGGATTGGAAACGATCGACTCCATAGCCGCGCAAAGTAAACTGAAGGATATCTACCTGGCGCGGGATCAGATCGCAAAGGCGCAGACAGCCTATGAGGTATATCAGGCGTTTGGAAATCAGACTCAAATGGACGCAATGCATAAGTTAGCGGAAGACGCACGCAAGAAGCTGAAATCCTTGGGTATAGACGAGGTCCAGTACCAGGCGGGTAAGGATCTAAGCACTTATTTTAAGAAACCAGCGGTTAAGGCATGTGATTATGATCCGTCGATTACCAGTAGAAGCATACCACTAGTGCAGAATGAACCGTATCAGTTGCTACTACGGACGGCAATGGAAAAAGGGGAGAAGGGAGCCTGGGCAAAAGGGCAACTGGAAGGCGTTCAAACCACCATGGAACAGATGATTGCTACTGGAGTAAGTTTGGGTGTACACGTGATGACAAACCAAGGTGGAAAGGCTTGGGGAGATGTTATAAAATTGACTTCATCAGTCGCCCAACTGGATTCCTATAATCTGTTTAGAAAGAATAAAACGGAGGAACAAGCAAAACCCGAGGATTCTAAAAATGCCTTTTATAAATCGATAGACAGTTTTAAAGAGATTGGAACGGGTTTTGTAGGGACATTAAGAACTCGTGCGGATAAGGCGACAGACTCCCCCTATGACTTTTTTAACTGGTTAACATTAGGGATAACAGGAGATATTCCGGTCGGGATATATGAAGCAGCCAAAGATCGATCAGAGCATATGTTTGATTCAAAAGAGAAGTTTGCGGATTGGTTGACACTGGGAACAGTGGAAATGGCGAAAGGAGCATTTAATCCAGACGAAGCATGGTCAGCGGATCATTGGCTCAATAGTCTGGGAATGGTAACGTTGTTGTATGGTCCGGTAGAAAAATCTTTGCTTCCTACAGGAGGCGGAGGTCTAAAGCCTCCAAAAGGGTTAGATTCTGTAAAAGGTATTGAGGTACAAAAACCGTTGCCGGCATTTAGCACAAATGAAGGTTTTCAATTCAAGATAAATAATCTAGATATAGATACGCCGGCACTTCCACAGACCCCGATGCAAATCAATTTCCAGAATGAAATGGACCGGATTTTAAGAGAGAAGATGGAAGGGAAAAGTGACAGTAATCATTCAATAAAGGATGTAGAAGTGAAGGCGGTTGAGGGGACGGGAAATGTTCGTTCTTCTGTAATTAGTTCAGAAATGGAAAAGAAAATATTAGATGGGCAAAGAAAACTTCCTACGAAGAATGAGCTGATCGGTGGTCATTCTCCGCAAATCAACAATGTAAATCCTAATTATGCAGTTCAAGAAATAACAGTTAATGCAGATGGAACAAGAAAAGTTAAGTTTACTACTCAATTTCCTGATGGTAATTTATCTAATATTAAAACGAGCACTTTATTCCCGGATTCATGGAGTGATTCGCAAATTATTAATGGTATAAAAGATACTGGTAATACAGCATCCATTGGAGTTCGTGCCTCGGATGGTGCAACTCTTCATAGAGGAACTGTTAATGGTGTTCAAGTTGAAGTTATTAAAATAGGTGACAATGTTGTATCGGGCTATCCAACAGGTGGGGGAGCTACACAACTTCTAAGTGGTTTTACAGCACCTTAACTTGTAATCTGATCCAAAGGAGTTTTTTAATGTTTACAGAATTTGATGACTATCTTTCAGGATATTTCTCAGATGATTATTGGTATGATGAAGGTTTTTCAATTGCACAGGCGATGCTGTTAAAATTCTCCCCACGGGATTGGGAAGAATTATCAAACGGAGTGTTAAATAAGCCAATAGAGTGGCAAAGAAAATTAGCATATTGTTTGCATAATGAATCTAGCATGGATGAATTGAATATGTTGTTAAAACTGCTAAGTACTGAAGATGAAGAGTTATTCGAAATATGTATTGATGCATTAAGAAGTTTTACTAGTACTGAAAGTAAAAAACGGATATTAAAAAATCCTTCAATTCTACAGAGGATTTATGAGTTAATCCCAAATTCGGGGGACGCGACAAAAAAAGTATTTGAAGCTTTTCTGGAGAAGATACAAAGCTGACGATATTATTGGTGGGGCTACCCAGTGCCGAAAGAATCCATTATTTAATCAATAACACATTTAACCCATGTAATACCCGTATAAAGATTTCACCACTTTATTTGTACGCACATCAGATGCTTTAAAAGTATAACCTAAATAACGCTATTGCGTTACATTGAACAGGTCGATTATGGTCAGATACCACCATGATTGACCTATTTTTTGTTATCTTCGTTTTCTCTCGGTTTTCCAAATCAATTACATCTGATTACTTTGCTAATGGGTGGTGAAACATAGATCGCAACGAGCACGATAGATAGAATGACTACTGATAGTGAGGGGGCAGTAAAAAGTAGGATGTTGACCGCAACTTTACTGATCGTCGTTACGATAGCTATCTTGTAAATACAATCTGGTGACGACCAGTCAACATATACAGGTGAGGATATGTTTTAGGCTAGCCACCTTGCCCTCTAATATAGTCCGAAATTCGTTAAATAATTTCGGTTTGGGGGCTGAACATGGAAGGAGTACAAGTTTCAATTGACCGTATTGTAGTAGAGTTTACAGATGTATACTGGGATTTCTTTAATCCTTTTCGATTACGTCTTTGTGAGTATTTGAATGCTAAACTTCGATTAATGGAGAAGGGATTCAAGTATCATTTACATGTAAGAGATGATGAGCATTACCTGCATATCTCGTATCAATTGACCTTCGTTCCAAAGCCAAGAAAGAACATGTTAAGAATCGAGTTTCATCCCGATAGTTTAGTTCATTTCTATTCATGGCTAAAGCCAATAAAGGATTACGCCAGAGAAACCCTTTTTGTACGATGTGATGTGGCGTTTGACATTCCGTTACCTATATCAGAATTGTTCACAAGTAGCCGGATACAGTCGAGTTTACGACAAGAAACGTCCACTGATGAGTCAGCATAGGAAGGTCATTGAGAAGGAGTTAACGAGGTTTGAAATTGTTTATGTACCAGACGAGAAGAGACCACTTGAAGCTATCGTACAATTTCCACCCCAATTCAACAGACTTTACCTGTGTGCTCATTTGACTTGTACTGAACAACTAAAACCCAAGCTACACTGTTCAAAGGAACCCGATATTATAACGGCAAGGTTAATCTCTGCCGCAGAATACGATCCCTTATTACCGTAAGCAAATTCAGGGACAAATGAAAACTCAGGATGTTATTGACCTGAATGAAGTAGCGTCAGAGAAATGGCAGGAAGCGATAACTCTCCCCTGTGCCATTTTATCCGCTAAGGTTAGTCATCTTCCAATACAAGAAGTTCGTTCAAACTGATATTAAGTTACGGCATATCTGGTACAAGAAGGCGGAGCAGGGCGGCTATACCGGAAGGAGAGCCACCTTTGGCTACAAGGCAAAGAAACGTCAGAAGTACATCCAAGTGGATGAAAGACAAGCCTTAACCGTCCGCAGAGTATTTTAGGAACCATTAAGGCATGTGATTATGATCCGTCGATTACCAGTAGAAGCATACCACTAGTGCAGAATGAAACGTATCAGTTGCTACTACGGACGGCAATGGAAAAAGGGGAGAAGGGAGCCTGGGCAAAAGGCCAACTGGAAGGCATTCAAACCACCATGGAACAGATGATTGCTACTGGAGTAAGTTTGGGTGTACATGTGATGACAAACCAAGGTGGAAAGGCTTGGGGAGATGTTATGAAATTGACTTCATCAGTCGCCCAACTGGATTCCTATAATCTGTTTAGAAAGAATAAAACGGAGGAACAAGCAAAACCCGAGGATTCTAAAAATGCCTTTAATAATCGATAGACAGTTTTAAAGAGATTGGAACGGGTTTTGTAGGTACATTAAGAACTCGTGCGGATAAAGCGACAGACTCTCCCTATGACTTTTTCAACTGGTTAACATTAGGCATAACAGGAGATATTCCGGTCGGGATATATGAAGCAGCCAAAGATCGATCAGAGCATATGTTTGATTCAAAGGAGAAGTTTGCGGATTGGTTAATACTGGGAACAGTGGAGATGGCGAAAGGAGCATTTAATCCAGACGAAGCATGGTCAGCGGATCATTGGCTCAATAGTCTGGGAATGGTAACGTTGTTGTATGGTCCGGCAGAAAAATCTTTATTATCCACAGAAGGCGGATTGCTAAAGCCAAAGCTTCCAAAAGAAATAGATCTAGTGCAAGAGACTATTGATTTTAAATTATGGGAATAAATTCATGTTAGTGGACAAAATAAATTAACCACTGATGGATTAAGAATTATGAGTATCAGAGACATAAAGAAGTTTAAAAGCGAAATGAATTTAAATAATATAAAAGTTATTATGGATAAGAAGGGAACTTTCTACCTGAAAAGGCTGTGGGAGGTTTCAATCCAAATACTGGACAGATCGTATTAAGACCTGATGCTTCTTACTAAAGTGTAGTTCATGAATCTTATCACGCTAAGCACTTTGGAGAACTTGGAAAAGAAAATTATATGAAATTATCGACTTTAGAAAAGGAAGAGTATGTTTATAGAGAAATTATGAAAAATAAAGGTGAATTGAGTATTGAAGAAATATATGAAGCACAAAGATATATATTCAAACTAAGGAACGGACAATGGCCTTTATCGAATTGGAAAGGATTTGATGAATAATGCAAGAAAGAATAAATACTAATCTAACAGCTAACCAAGCTTTGGAGATAGCTCGAGATTATAAGGATAAGTTTAAACTGTATGGAGTTATACATGATGATATAGAAAAGTCTGTTAGATTTTATAATGAGTTTTATAGAATTAAGGGTTGTGTGTGGCTTGTTTTGGCGGATATAACTCCTAAAAATTATGAAGGTGATGACGAAATTACTTTCGTGGTTTCTGATGAAGACAGTGCTGTTGATCATGTGCTAGATCATAATGGGATACCTCAACGTTATCATATACCAAGCAATAGAAATTATAGCGATGAAGAGTTTGAAGCTATCTTTGATGAAGATCATGATGAGTAAAAGAGTCTAAACTCGAGGGGAATCAATCATTTGCCGACTCAATCCATCATTCGAACAATGACACATATATCTCATATATTACCTATATAAAGATTTTTACTATTTCGTTTGTACGCACAATAATGCTTGAGATTTTATAACCTAATTAACACTAAAGCGTTACATAGAACAGGTCGATTATGGTCAGATACCACCATGATTGGCTTGTTTTTTTATATTCATTTTCCGGTGTCGTAGCTTGCGGGTCCATCCAATATCCCTCACAAATAAAGATTTCAAAGGAGTAAAGCACCCCTAAAAGGCTTTACTCCTTTTTAACATTTAGTCTAAGCTATGTTATTATTACCTTATATTTTCCTATAAATAACAAATTATAGAGTTTGGAGGTTTAAGAATGAAAAGTAAGCGTAACTTGATAATGCTGTTATTGTTTGCTTTGACGATTATACTTTCAGGATGTAATGATAAAAAAGCTGCGATATTATCCATGGATGAAATACGAGATCTAGCTCAGCAAGGCGAGGCGTTGTCGTGGAAGGATTTTGAAGGTCATCCCTTTGAAGACGTTGGTTCAGGTTTGTACATCCGTAAATATGAAATTAATGAAAACTACCATGTGCTGGTGGGTGGCGGAAGTGTTAATGCAGCTCCTCTGTATATAAATCTTGTCAAAAGAAACGGAGAAAAGATCGATATCCGTTATGATGACATCGATCATTTTATCCTTAATTAAATGAGGGGTTTTTAGGCTATTCAAATCTTATTCCGTTAGATAATTCATCCAGACTCTCCCAGTCGAGTACAACAATTTCTTGCTTAACTTTATATAAAATTTCCATGTCGGTGAGCCGCTGAATGACACGGTTTAAATGGCGGGGAGTAGTCCCAATCAAAGAGGCTATATCTGGGATATAGGGTGTCTGAATTTCTTTTCCAAACTCACGTTGGAGTTGAATGGTCAATAAATAACTTGCAAACCTTTCTTCTACAGAGCCCAGCAAGTTCGTTCGGGATGCGGATGTGCAGGTTAGAAGCTTGTAGGAGAGATGTTTCAGCAACAAGTCTTTAAACCTGTGGTTATCCATTAGGTCAGACTCAACCTTTTGTTTCGGGATAAATAAGAGGCTGGTTTGTTGTACCGCTTCAACTTGGGATTGGATCACAACTTCCTGCACGTATTCAATATCCCCGAATAATGACAAGGGTGAGCAGAAACGTAATAACAAGGATTTTCCCGTCCCCACACTAGAAGAAACCTTGGTACGCCCCTCCACTTGAAAATAAATTCCGTCCAGCTCATCCCCCTCACGCAAAATGATTTCATCCTGCTCATAGACAAGTAACTGGATTAAAGCATGTGTTGACGTTGTGAATACTTGGTCTAGATTAAATTGTGTAATGTAATGTGATATCAGATTTGGATCGTGAATAGATTTCATCGTTTACTCCTTTTTGGACATCGGTCCTTTCCATTATATCTGAACTCGTTAATATAGAGAAAAAGGGGAGGTTATTAACTGTGAAATTTATTTTTGATTTAGATGGGACGATTTGTTTTAGCGGCAAACCTTTGAGTGGATTTATTGTACAAGCCTTGGATTCTCTAATTGAAAAAGGACATGAGGTTATTTTTGCGTCAGCCCGGCCTATTCGTGATTTATTGCCTGTGTTGCCTGCTCATATGCATCATTTTTCTATGGTTGGCGGGAATGGCGCGTTTATTGCAAAGGGTGGGGAGGTTATTTCGACGATACATTTTGACCCACAGACTGCGGATAACATCCTGAATTTGATTGAAGAATTTGATGCAACTTATTTGATTGATAGTCATTGGGACTATGCATATTCGGGTTCTGCGAACCATCCCATCCGGAGAAATGTAGATCCAGAACAACGCGCCAAAAATGTAACTCCATCAGAGCTGGATGAGATTGTGAAGGTAGTTATTTTGAGCAGTCTGAACGGGGAACAACTTATACATAAGCTGCAAAATCTGCCGATTGTGATCTACCAGCATGGACAAGAAGATATTATGGATATAAGTCCACAAGGTGTGAACAAATGGACAGGACTAAAGAGATTAGGCATAGAACCGCAGCAATTTATTGCTTTTGGTAACGATGCTAATGATATAGAAATGTTTAGACATTCCGCACATTCGGTTTGTGTTGGCGATCATATAACCTTGGGAGAAGTTGCAACGGAAAAGGTTAGTAGCGGTGAAGAGCAGATTGTTAGAAAAATAATGGAGCTGGTGCGAGGTCTGCGATAATTGTTGGGATGGTGATCACCAGCTCAGAGGTCATTGTTGCGGACTGTATAGTCGCTATTTCAGGATTTAGCTTCATTAGGCGGAGTGTTCGGACTCAGGAGGCGTTATCTAGTCAGAAGACAGCGGTTTTTGCACACAAACAACTCAATAACGACTCTGGGGTCCGAAAAACCTCATTTCTGTCTATTTCGAAGCCAATAAGGACATTTGAGTCCGATGGTAGGAGGTTGGTCGCTATTTGCAACAAAAAACCTGCCAAAAAATCAGCAAGTTTTTTGCATGGATGAGCAGAAATAAGTGTGATAACTATTCTAGATAAGTTCTTGGCGGTGATTTAAATAACGATATAAAACACAACCGGATATCGCGCATATAGCTGCACATAAGCCGATAAAACCATACCCAGCTTGAAGACCACGTAGCAAACCAGTTTGTGTTTCTGCTCCGTAAAGCCGCTTCACACCTTCGATCACTGCACCTATGGCATAGTTGCCAATCACGCTACCGACTCCCATTAGTGTAACTGTAAAGGTGATGGCAGTGTCACTGCCATGCGGATACCTTTTTGCGATAAATGCCATAACGGTCGGATAAATCATAGCGATACCTATGCCTGCTGCTGCGAATAGAAACGCGAGCTGTTCCCCACCTAAAATAGCAGCAAACGTACATAAGGCAGAGAAGGCTGAAAAGATAATAAGCGATAGATTGAAACCAATCTTATCTGTAACCGGCCCCAGCAGGAGCCTTGCTAGCGAGAAGCAGAGAAAAAAGGTGGACAACATACCAGAAGCTGTAACTGTATCCCACAAGTATGCTTTTTCCAAAAAATTCACTAGCCATCCACCTACTGCAAGCTCTGACACTACACCGAAAGAAAGAATAAGCACCATCAGCCATAAAGCGGGATCGCGGACCAACGTTTTTAAAGAGATCCGGTCCTCTTGCGGAAGATCATCACCCGGAAATGTACTGCGCAAGGCAGATAGAATAGGCAGTAAAGATAAGCTTAGCATAATCAGATACATTCCGCGCCAGTCGAGTGGATGGCCAAATATACTTACCGACATGAGTCCTGTTGCCAGCAGTGGAGCTAAGGTTGAACTAAATCCGTAGAAAAAATGGGATAAGTTCATCATCGTCCCGGTATTTTTTACGAAGATGCGTGCTCCCAAAATGGCAAGACCAATCTCGAGCATTCCGTTTCCGATGTACATCAGGAAATAAGAAGCTGAGAAGAAGGGATAGCTGTGGGAGATATAGATTAACACTCCTGAGAATATCATGGATGCAAAAGCAATAATACTGACAGCCTTGATCCCCCACTTCCGAACCAATACAGCTGTAAAGGAGCAGGCGATCAAATAACCTAATGCATTTAGGGATAAAAGGGTGCCGAGCTGTTTCTCGTCCAGATTAAAGTCGAATTGGATTCGCGGAATGGCAGGTCCTTTAATATTTTCCGATATGCCAAACACTATAAATCCTAAAAAGATGGTTGCCAATTGCATGGCGTAAATCTTGTTAAATCCCCCGAAGCGCTTTTTCAAATTGAGATCCTCCCAGAACGGGTTACTTTATTGCTCAATGTCTCTGTAATACTCTTCTTTAAGTTTTTCCCAGTGTTGCTTATCGTCGTCGGTGATTGCTCTTAATACCTTGCATGGGTTCCCCACCGCAATTACATTGTCAGGGATATCCTTAGTCACGACTGAACCTGCACCGATGATTACATTGTTGCCGATTTTTACCCCAGGATTAATTACTGCGTTTCCACCAACCCACACGTTGTTTCCAATGGTAATCGGTGTACCGAATTCAAGCATACTGATACGCACGTCCGCATCTATGGGGTGACCAGCAGTATATACGCCTACCCTAGGTCCAAAGAGAACATTGTTACCAATCGTTACTTTAGCTACATCAAGGATAATGCAGTCAAAATTAGCGTAGAAGTTATTGCCAACGGTAATATTACTGCCGTAATCACAACGGAAAGGAGGTTCAACATATAATGACTCTCCTGTAGACTCAAATAATTGCTTGAGTAGTTCTACTCTATATTCACCTTGTTCTTCCGTCGTATTGTTAAATAAACGAGTGAGCATTCTGGATCTTTTGTTATCCTTTGCTAATTCTTTACCGCCTGCCATATATAGCTTTCCTGCAATCATGTTTTCTTTGTTTGTTGCCATTTGTAGTTCCTCCTGAAGTATATGTTAGTTTTATGTTTACCGGCGCTTCTCAACCAGCTGCAACGAATAGGTTAAGCTTTCCAGTGTGATCGCAATTAATCCGTTCATGTAATGATCATCAGGTTGATCCAGCACAATTAAGTGAGGCATATGCTCCTCTGGAATCACTTCCAGACAACGTTGATAAATCGGCCGTACATTCTCTTGTTTGACTTGCTCTCCTGTGAGAGCTATGGTCTCTGGATTAATAATTGCAATCAGGGACGATATAGTGTGAGCCGCCAAAGGGATGAAGGTATCCGTGTGGTCCAAGCTACTCAATTGCTGTTCACGCGAGATTCCAAACGGTAAAAAAGAGACTTCACCAGCAAATCTGGTATTACCTTTGTGGATATGCCCGTCGATCATCATCCCGGCGCCTGGAAAAGCTCCTTTAATAAAGGTTACCACGACAATGGTTTTATCCTCTTCATAATCCTGCTGTTTATAGAACCCGTAAACGGTCAGATTCATATCATTTTCAATCGTGACTTCAAGCTCGTATTTTTCTCTGAGTAGTGATTCTAAGGGAGCATTAATTAACTCTTTAATGTCACAGATATTAATGACACCTTGGTGAGCAAGGCCGGGAATCCCAATCCCTACTGCCTTGATGTTGTTATATTGTTGGATAAGCGTATCCAGCAGATGGTCGATGGCTTCAGTATCTATGTACTCTAATTCCATCCATCCATGATCCACACGATCACCAACTGAATTGGTCACCGCATAGGTTATGGATTTCTGGCCATCCTCAATTTTGGCATAGATACATGCAATATAGGAAAAATCAGCGTTATAGATAAATCGTCTGGCCGGTCGGCCTCCATTTGAAGCCTCCAGTTCAGTCTCAATGACTTCACCAGTCTCGAGAAGTTCATTCAGGATATTTCCGCAGGTAGCAATACTTAATCCGGTGGCACTTGCAATCGTGGATTTGGTTCCTTCCTTCATCGATTTCAAGGCCTGCTTGATAAGCTCCTGATTTATCTTTTTAACACGAATAGAATTGTTTGCGATTTGGTTTATTTTATTCACCTCTAGACTTTTGAAAATGGTTATTAAAAGTATTATCAATACTATAACTTGGCTCTATATAATTGTCTAGCAATCGACAGTTTTTTATTATGGATTTTTTTGACCGGACATGTGGCTTTTAATCAACCTGCGGTGTCTAATTAAATGTAAGGTCAAGAGGAGGTTCACCATTTACGAAGATTTTCACAAAAAGACCACTTGTAATGAGTGTGCACCATGGAAATTAATAGAATCAATGTTATATAATTCACTAAGATACAAGCTAAAAATGTTCACTCACAATTTGAACCGGGGACATAATCTAGGGAAAATTTATATTCGGCCAGCCAGAACCTTCTGGTTGGTCTTTTTAATGTGATGCGTCTACTTCGTAGGCGATTTCGTTATATTTAGTAGATTGGTAGATTGGTAGATTGGTAGATTGGAGGGGAATTAAATCGGGGAGGACAAATGGGTCACAGAAGCGCAGCAGGGCAATGAGGCAGCGGTGGAATTATTAATTCGG
Organism: Paenibacillus sp. FSL P2-0121; assembly: GCF_037975345.1. Taxonomy (NCBI): domain Bacteria; kingdom Bacillati; phylum Bacillota; class Bacilli; order Caryophanales; family Paenibacillaceae; genus Paenibacillus; species Paenibacillus sp. FSL P2-0121. The sequence goes on from NZ_CP150245.1 coordinate 2,212,849, forward strand.
CATACCTATAGTGATATTTATCGATTCATCAGATGGAAAATACATAATGACGAATTGGCCTGGGATCTTGCACAGACGGTGTATGAAAAAGCATGGGCCAAGCTTGACAGCTATCAAAATAAACAGGGGAGTTTTCGAGCTTGGTTGATGGCGATCGCGCAAAATGTCTGCATTGACTATTTTCGCAGCAAAGGTGCTCGGCAAGCAGAGTTGAATCAAAGCTTATCTGATGAAATCACAGTCGAAGGAGATTTTCTTGAAGGAATATTAATTCGTGAAGAGGTTAAGCAGGTATACGCCGCGATTTACTCACTGCCAGAGGAACAGAGGGATGCGCTCTTGTTAAGGTATAAATATGAATTTACGTTTACAGAAATAGCTGCCGTAACTGATGAACCTGAATCTACTGTGAAGTCAAGGGTAAGCCGATCGCTGATTAAATTACGTGATTTACTAAGCTATTCCAAGCAAGAGGACATATCCCAACCCCTAAAGAAAGGAGCAGGAAAATGAGGGTTAAACGTAACCATCAAGATTACCTCAATCTGAATTTACAGGATGAGATGACAGCAGAGTCTGTAGAGGAGATCGTGAATTATATCAGGTGCATTCCTGAACCGCCACGCCTTGACGGTTTTGCAGAAGAAGCCATGAGCAGGTGGAGAAAATCCAAGCGGGCTTTACCTGCGCCAGTACCACCCGTTCCTCTATTTGCACGGCAACAGCTGAGGATTCTTTTTTCACAGGGATGGTGGAAAGAGGTTGTGCTTGGTGTGATCTTGTTTGTAGTAGGATATTTGGTGCTGAGTGTTATGGAGATTGTTAGCCCTATGTTCATTCTGTCCATCGTGGGTTGTATTCCTTTACTGGTGGTCGTCTCTCATACGGCTCGGAATACGCTCTGTGGAATGGGAGAACTCGCACGTAGTTTTAGAATTCCGTTGCATCGGTATGTGCAAGCTCGGTTCCTTATGGCAGGGGTGATCTCACTACTGATTAACGTTAGTGTAACTGCTATGGTAACCCCGGTAGGGGGAACGGAGTTTATGCTGCGTATGACCCTGCTATGGTGCATCCCGATCCTAAACAATGCGGCGGTAGCGTTAGTATTATCCACGCTGATACGTAATTTTAGACAATTAACGACCGTACTCTTCATGTTGCCTCTCTTTTGGATGATTTTATTTTCCGGAGAATTTGCAGTGAGATGGACGATGTCGGTCGAGTTATTTTGGTTAATGGGACTGGGCGTTCTGTCGGCAGTGGTATTTAGCCTAGCCATGAGGTTTCAATCCAGAATATTGAGCAGGGGAGGGTTTCTGATTGGAGCTTAAACTATGTAATATTGTACATGATTTCGGCAAAAAGCGAATTTTAAATACGATCAACCTTTCTATGTCACCTGGTGTGTATGGTCTTCTAGGACCTAACGGAACAGGAAAAACGACATTGATGCGTATTGTTGCAGATATTCTGTATCCGACTCGTGGAAATGTACTTTTAGATGGACAAAACAAGGATGATATGGGGGATCAGTACCGGGCTCAGATAGGTTATTTACCGCAGGAACTGGGGATGTACAATCATTTTTCAGCTCGCGATTTCTTGTATTATGTTGCTGCCCTAAAGGGGTTGACCAAGAAGGAGGCGAGTGATCGTATAGAGGTTCTTGCTCAAATGGTTAATCTATCCGGAGAAATGGATAAAAAATGTGGTAAGTATTCCGGCGGAATGAAACGTAGACTCGGTATCGCTCAAGCATTGCTTAATAATCCGGGCATCCTCATTCTGGATGAGCCCACAGCAGGACTTGACCCCTCGGAACGCGTAAGATTTCGAAATTTAATTTCTGAAATATCAAATGAGCGCATCGTTATTTTGTCTACTCATATCGTTTCTGATGTTGATCATATAGCTAAACAGGTGCTACTGATGGGGCGAGGAGAGTTACTTCGTCAAGGAACAATTAAGGAGTTGACCAATGAATTGCAAGGAGAGGTTTGGGAGGCACATGTCCCCGGGCGGTTGCTGGCTCAAATCGAAGAGAATGGAACTGTAGTGAATGTGCAGCAGACAGATACTGGACTAGTGGTTCGGGTAGTCAGCAAGACTTTGCCAGTTGAGAATGCACTGATGGTGAATCCTTCATTAGAAGATGTATATATGCATTATTTTCGGAGGGGATGACACACATGAAACGTCTGGTGATGTTTGAATTACGTAAAATTATGATTCCCAGAGTCTGGATTTCTATAGCTGGAAGTATTGCATTAGCCATTTTTTGTTTTGTTAGTTTCTACCCATCCGGTACGGATAGTCTATTGGTTGTAAACAAGGAAAAGCCTGAAGCTATCGCCGCTCATCTAGGACCGATTCAACCAGATTTAGCTTTGAAATACGCACCTAGACTCAAAGAAGAATATGCTGAAGACAGCGCTTGGCCCAAAGAGGAGAAGATGAAACGAATTCTGGAGCAACACTATGCTGGTACAGCTTATATGGTAGATCAATTCAACAGAAATTTAACAGAGCTGAGAGAGCAGAAGGTTTTAATGGAGAGGCAAGAACCAGGATCTTATGCGCTAAGAGATGTTACTAAAAAGCTCTCCATGCTGGAGGAGGGAAAACCACGGGGGTTTTATGTAACTGAGGACTGGGACTTATTACATATATTTTTTTCGAGCTCGCCTGGCGTCGGGGATCTTTTGATCGGTCTTATTCTAGTATTTGCACTGGCCTCCCTGTTCTCCGGCGAGGAAAACTATAGAATGGATGCACTTATTCTATCTAGTAAATACGGAAGGTTGAAGATTGTTGCGGCAAAACTATTAGCTGGATTTATAGTTACGTTTAGCTGGGTTACTCTTTTTTACGGGATTTGCACATTGCTGGCCTGTTTACCGTTCGGCTTCGTGGGCTGGAATGCCCCGCTGAATAGTTACTTTTATTTTGATGAGACTCCATATGCCTTAACCCAGCTGCAGGGATTTGCCGTGAAATATGCTGTAACCTTGCTGGCTGCATGTGGTCTTTTGTTATTGACAGCGCTGATATCCGCTTTGTGTCGGAGTAGCTTAAGCAGTCTTGGACTGGCAGCATTCTTAGTTATTCTTCCCCTTTTCTCTTTGCCTGGAATGTTGGGCAAAATAATCTCTTTTTTGCCGTCAGGTGTAATGGTTAGCAGATCCTTAATCGAAAAATATGTATCCTATAACATTTTTGGCATCCCTATATTACATCTACCCTTGTCAATCCTTTCGGTGATAATTATAGGTATAATTGCTATAATGCTTATCCCCAAAGCTTTCGAACGTCGATTAAAGGTCTAAGTAGTAGGTAGGTTAAGATCGTTCCCGCTATGAAGGGGAGCGATCTTTTTTGGCTTTTCTTGTGAAAAAGGAGAGCAGTATATTTACGAATCAGACTTTTTACCCGATAGTTAAGATAAAGGGTTAATCACGATAAACCTGACAAAGAGAGCAGGAACCCCTTACCGATAAGAACGAAAGGGATTATTAAATTGAAGATAATGAAGCTATTGGTACTAGGTCTTATCTCAGGGACAATTGTAACATGCGGCAACGTGAGTTATAGAGTTCATGCTGACACGACAACGTACGAGAATACAGGGACATATGAAGAAGTGGAAGAGGACGGTGAGGAGGATCCGGCATATTCACTGTTCACTGACATTCAAGGTCACTGGTCCGAGCCTTGGGTGCGCTGGGCGTTGGGCAACCAATTGATGGTTGGTTATGATGATGGGAGCTTTCGACCGGATCAGCCGATTACGGAAGCAGAATTTTTGAAATTATTTTATCTTTCTTTCGGCTATCCAAAGGCTACTAGCATAGGCGAAGAATGGACAGCAGCACCGTATAGAATGGCTAAGTGGTGGAATCATCCAGTTACTGGACTACAATATCCAGTGGCAAGATCGGCTCCAATCACCAGAATGGCCGCCGCAAGGTTAGTTGTATCTGGTCTAGGGATGAATTACAACGACACGGATTCCGTGGTTTATTTGCTGGGTAACTCTCTACTTCCACTTCCCGGAGAGCCAACGCTAGTAGGTTTCAAAGGAAATCTCCCGCTTACAAGAGCAGAGGCTATACAATGGATGAGAATGCTCAAGCTTAAGGGAATATATACTGTAATTTCTCGTCCAGAAGAACGATCGGATCGGAGTCTATTACCGTCATTACCGGAACAGGGTACAGGCTTGAAGGATTTTATAGCGGTTCCGGTAACTGATCGTGATTTCGGAATAGCGGATAGTGGACGTAATCTTTTTATTGATTTTGGGAGTTCAAGAATGTTAGTAGAGGAACATTACGGGGATTCAACAGGTCAAGATGTATTCAATAATGAAATGTATAAAGAAGTATCTGTACATTATGATACCGAAGGTCGGCTGAACGCTTGGAAAATAGACAAAGATAATGAGCGCATTGATCCAATCCACATAGGTACATTGAACAATATTCGACCTGGGGTAAGTACATTGGAAGATGTGCTAAAGGCATACGGTACATACGTTGCAGTGGATAACGAATACGGGATTATAGTGAGTTACTGGTTTGAGAACAAGGGTGGAGTGTATGAGCCCCGATTGTCACCTTTTGAAATGGATAATATGGAGGGTGGGTTCTATATAGGCTTCATTATTGACAAACAATCTCTGAAAGTTCAAACCATACTCATATCTACAGCTCAGCAGGCAATGAATCCTACGGATAAATAGGAATTGTACTGGAACCTTATTCATTCTTTGAAATGTGACGGCATGTCTTTTTGAGGCAGCCGTCTTTTGTTTTATAATTTTTTTCACCTCATAAGCTAACATTCCGAGAACTTTATCGTTATACATACGAAGGGAGGTGCAGGATGAAGCCCGGGCAGCTACATCAGATACTTCAACCTAAAATGTTAGAAATTCAAAAATACTTGATTCGTCTCGGGGCACCTGCAGCCGACGCTGAAGATATCGTACAGGATACGGTGTATAAGGCTCTTTTGTATATTGATTCCATTGATGAGAACAAATTCAGTGCATGGTTATATAAAGTAGCGATCAATCGCTACTATGATCTGTGCCGCCGCCGCAAGCGGATAGTCATTCCTATTGACTATGTAGATGTGCCGGATATGGAATTGCCAGAGGATCATGTGCTGTTAAAAGAGAAACGGGAAGACATCGAAAGAGTGTTGGATGAGCTTCTACCGCTCCATAAACAACTCATTATTATGAAGTATGAGCTGGAGCTGTCCTATCAGGAGATAGCTGAGCTTCTGGGAATTACGACAGATACAGTCAAATCGGCATTGTTTCGTGCCCGCAAGCAATTTCAAAAAAAGTATAGAGGTGAAGCGGAATGACAGCTCCATGGGAACAAAAGGATGATCAGAACCTTTCAAAAGTAATTAAGAAGGCAAAACGAAAAACAATGATTCGAAACACAATCATTTCTCTAGTGGTGACGGTTATAGTATTATTCGGCGGGATGCTGGGTAACGCCCATCTGACAAGCTGGTTGGCGATGCGTGGTTTGGATGAAGAGAGGATCATGATGAAGATTAGCAGTCCTAACCTTCAGGAGTTGAGAACTGAGCTTGATTTAGGGTTTCTATCGGGTAAAGTTGAACTGAGCACTTACAAAGTTGTTGAGGGTGTGCCCATCGTATGGGATACTAAAAAACTGTATTTCGATATGGGCAGCCGGTTTTCTCTGCTTAATAGGGGATACTCTAGTATAAATGTTCCTGACCCGGTAATGACACAGCAAAATTATGAATACTACCGAGGATATAACAGTCAAAATGGTCAGCGGGAAATGATGTTTTATGTGCCTGGAGTGAATTATAACGAAAAAGTGCTGAATGACCTGCCTTCACTCGAACAAATGGAACCTGGCAAGCTCGTAGAAATGGCTGTTTCTTTTGATAAAAGCTACACTCAGGTAGAGGTAGAGAAGATGCTGCCGGCGGGTTTGACACAGACTTGGTATTGGGTAGATACGTATGACAATAAAAAGAACCTTGAGTTTATTAGGAATGACAGCAGCCCGAATAAATATGCCTTACCGGAATCTGCTAGACAAGTATATGGCTACGGTGGGGAATGGGAAGGGTTATTTAAGCCGAAACCAGAGGATTTTTTACAATCCTTAACCTATGGGCTTCAGATGAAGGGCAAGCATTACGGAGAGTTTGAGCGAATCTCGAATTACTTGAAAAAGGATAAAGCGGCGCCGGACGCCAGTGATGTACAGCTATTGGGAGTTGTCGTTACTGGAACTGCGAAAGAGCTCCAAAGCCTCAAAGGAAAACCCTATGTAAATACGGCAGTTCTCGGCGCGATTGTGGATAAATATTAGATCAATATAGTAAAAATGCTGGAGGGGTTATTCTATATGTGGATTTTCTACGAAAAGAGACGATCTCTCCTTCATTTTCAAAAATGCAAGGGAAAGAGCAGCGATTCATCCTCCTATTGGATCTTCGCTGCTCTGCGTTTTTGATTATCCGCGATCTGCTTCAGTAGGAGATTGAAGGCAAGGCAAAGCCTGCTGACCTCAAGTGGTAATTTGTCTATGACGTGATCGCAGAAATCGCTGATATCTCCGGTTGTTTTTAGTTAACCAAATCCGTATTCCGACTCTATAATTAGGGAATTTCTCCCTATAATTCTTAGATATTTGGTCATCTAACTTATAATTAGGGAAAACCTCCCTGTGATTTACCTGATTTGGTGAAAAATAAAGGAATTACCTCGATTTTTAGGGAGAAATTCCCTCATAATGCTCTTTTTTAGCGAATTTCGGCTATTTTTCGGGAGTTTTTCCCCAATTACACTAAAGCGTACATCATACATCGCACACCGCACACCGCACATCGCACGCCGCACATATCCCATGGGTTAAAGTAACAATCCATCCATTGTATAGCCTATTTATAAAAAAGAAGCTGCCCTATAAGTAGAATTCTCTACTTTTTGGACAGCTTCTTTTTTCATCAGTCACAATCTGCTCAAGCTAAGTCCATTTCGCGGACCACAGCTTCATTTCCTTCAAAATTTGATGTAAATCCTCACCTTTGGGAGTAAGCGAATATTCTACCGTAACAGGAACAGTCGGAAATACGTGACGTTCAAGCACACCATGCTCCTCCAGATGGCGCAACGTAGTGGTTAGTGCGCGGGGAGAAACATTAGTGATTTTTCGTTGCAGTGCCCCAAAACGCTGCGTGCCGTCGAATAGCTCTCTGAGGACAAGAAAGGCCCATTTTCCACCTAATACTTCAAGTGTTTTTTCAACATTACATTCAATAGTAACAGGGGTTTTGGGGATATAATTATTAGTAGATTTAGCTGTCTTCAAGGTATCTCCTCCTGTTTGTGAAGCTACTATACTCTAGTATAGTAACTACACTAGAGATCATATAATAAACTAATTTTCACTTCTTTCTATTATATACAAACTATTCTAGAATGAATATGAGTGCTAAGCAACCTGCCAAAATCAAACACGGAACTATGGAGAGGAGCAGTTATTATGAAATATCGCAGATTAGGTGGAACCGGTTTAAAAGTCAGTGAGATTAGTTTGGGAAGCTGGCTGACATACGGAGGCTATGTGGAAAGAGATAATGCTGTTAATGCCATTGAAACCGCTTACGACTTAGGCGTAAATTTTTTTGATACTGCAAATGTTTATGAAAAAGGTGCTGCCGAGAAAGTACTAGGTGAGACTTTACGTAACTACTCTCGTGAGTCCTATGTATTAGCTACTAAAGTATACGGGGAAATGGGCTCGGGACCTAACGACCGTGGACTATCCCGCAAACATATCACGGAACAGTGTCATGCTAGCTTGAAACGTCTCGGAGTAGAATACGTGGATATTATGTATTGCCACCGTTTTGATCCGGAAACTCCAATTGAAGAGACCTTACGTGCGCTAGATGATCTGGTTCGGCAAGGCAAGGTATATTATGTCGGTGTTAGTGAGTGGACGGCGGCGCAAATGACCGATGCGTTAGCTGTAGCAGACCGCTATTTGCTAGATCATATTGTTGTTAATCAGCCGATTTATAATATGTTTAACCGTTATATTGAGAAAGAGATTATTCCGCTTGGCGAGCGCCGTGGGATTGGACAGGTAGTATTTTCTCCACTGGCTCAAGGGCTGTTAACTGGAAAGTATAACACGGACATCCCTGAGGATAGCCGTGCTGCTAAGCTGGATCGATTAAAAGATTCGATTACAGAAGAAAAGATTGAAAAAGTCCGCCAATTGAGTGGGATCGCCACGGAGCTGAATATTTCTGTTGGGAATTTGGCTTTGGCTTGGATTTTGCGTCAACCTAATGTAGCTAGTGCGCTGGTGGGTGCCAGCCGTCCGCAGCAGGTCGAAGAGAATGTTAAGGCTTCAGGTATTGAGCTTTCGGAAGAGATTTTGAAGCAGATTGAGGAGATTCTGGAGTAGTTGTTAGCTTCATAAAAAAGGAGACACACTCATGGCGAAAGTAGTTGTTACAGGCGGCAGTGGGATGTTGGGCAGATGGGTGGTCCGGCATTTTGTAGAGCAAGGGTATGAGGTTGTGAATGTAGATACGCAAAAATCCGCAGATTCTTTGTGCCAAACGATGATTGCTGATTTGAATAATTTGGGTGAAGTATATGGTGTGCTCGCAGGCGCTGATGCAGTTGTACATTTGGCTGCAATCCCAGCTGCAAATATAAAGACAAGTGAGGTTACCTTTCAAAATAATGTAGTATCTACCTATAACATTTTGGAGGCTGCAGCGGGTCTCGGGATTCGGAAAGCAGTGATTGCTTCCAGTGAATCCTCTTACGGAATCTGTTTTGCGGTTAATCCTTTGGGGCCGAAGTATGTGCCTATGGATGAGGAGCATCCACAGTTACCTGAAGACAGCTACGGTCTGTCTAAGGTTGTGAATGAGCAAACCGCTGAGATGTTCTATCGCAGAAAGGGTATACAGGTCGTTTCCCTAAGAATCGGAAATGTTATTGATCCATCGGCGTATGAACGTTTCCCTTCCTTCATTCATGATCCAGCGCAGCGCGATCGGATTCTATGGAGTTATATAGATACACGGGATGTAGCAACAGCTTGCCAATTGGCAATCGAAACGGATGGATTGGGAGCGGTTGCTCTTAATATATGTGCAGATGAGACCAGCATGGCTGTTCCTAGCAGAGAGCTAATGGCCGCACGTTATCCAGAGGTGACGGATTTCCGCCAGCCGCTGGAGGGTCACGAGTCGCTACTTAGTAATGAGAAGGCCAAAAAGCTGCTAAATTGGCAGCCGAAGCACGTATGGCGAGATTTTGTTAACCAGTAAATAACGAGCCGGATTCACTATAAGGAGCGTGCAAAATGAAGGTCTTATTTATCGGAGGTACGGGATTAATTAGTCAGGCTGTATCCCCGTTGGCTGTAGATCAAGGAATCGAGCTGTATTTGTTCAACAGAGGACAGCGGGATGAATTCGTTCCAGAAGGTGCAAAAGTAATTAAAGGAGACATTCGTAATCCGGCAGAAGCCGCATTAGTATTACGAGATTACGAATTTGATGTAGTGGTAGACTGGATTGCTTTTACACCGGAACATGTGCAGGCAGACATTGACCTGTTCACAGGTAAAACGAAGCAGTACATTTTTATCAGCTCAGCCTCTGCTTATCAGAAACCGCAGCGTAATTATGTAATCACAGAAGAGACACCGCTGGAGAATCCTTATTGGGAGTACTCGAGGAATAAAATTGCGTGTGAGCAGCTGTTGATGGGAGCTTACAAGGCGAACGGATTCCCGGTTACGATTGTTCGTCCTTCCCATACCTATGGAAATACAGCCATCCCTGCGGCACTCACGAGTGGCCAGCATCCTTGGTCACTGATCGATCGTATCCGCCGTGGCTTACCTTTAGTCATACATGGAGATGGAACCTCTTTGTGGACACTGACACATAATTCGGATTTTGCCAAAGGTTTCGTTGGATTGCTTGGACATCCGGAAGCGATAGGCGAGGCCATTCATATAACTTCCGACGAGGTATTAAATTGGAATCAGATCTATGCGGCCATCGGACAAGCGGCAGGTGTGGAACCTAAAGTGGTGCATATCTCCACAGACTTTATCACAGCCTTTTCCCCTCCAGGGACAGCGGATGGCTTGATCGGTGATCAAGCGGTAAGCAGTGTTTTTGATAATAGCAAAATCAAACGTTTCGTACCTGACTTCCAGGCTACTGTGCCTTTCTCCGAAGGGATCAAGCAGTCGGTTGCTTGGTTCGAGGCTCATCCTGAGCAATGTACGGTCGATGCGGAATGGTCTGCGTTACTTGATAAGTTGATCGAGAGACATGGAATTGAGGCCAAACCTCTTTCATTCTACGCATAAGGTTTATACAGTTATATTTAAAGACGGTCTGTTCCTAAGGGAGCAGCCGTTTTTTTGGGTTTGTCTCGTTCAATGTAAGGTTATGGAATGAATCAGCAAATCATGAATATACTCTCACTACCTAAAATTCCGTTGAAAAAGGAGTCCTGGCCATGCCAACCCATCCCTTTGTCTCGCGTTTTTTCGTAAATTCAGATGCACGTCGTGAGAAGTTAATTTATGATCTGCCGGAATCATGGTGGAGCCGTCCCTTTGAATATGAGTGGTGTATTAACTTTATTTCTCCGCATGGTGTTGTGCTGGATGCAGCCTGTGGGATTCCTCATCCCTTGAAGTTTTATTTGGCAGGGGTTTGTGCAGAGGTCTATGCCTGCGATATGGACAGTAGGGTTATTTACCCAAAAGCTATCCAAGAATGTATTGAGAGTGAGATTGGGGAAAAAGCGGCGAAGCAGGTTATCGCTAGAAGAACAAACAACCTGCATTTCGCTCAAGCTAATCTGACGGATCTGCCTTATGAGGATGAAAGCTTTGACACTGTTTTTTGCATATCGGTATTGGAGCATTTGAGCTTTGAGGATACGGTCGGTACTTTACGGGAATTTCACCGGACGTTGAACGAAGAAGGATTATTGGTATTGACATTTGATTATCCAACGGTAAATCTGAGTCTTATGAATGACCTGCTGCTACAAACTGGATTTCAGTATTGGGGGGAGACAGATTTTGAATTGCCTGCGGATGCTGTGCATACGGATGCATGGGGTGGATTAAATTGTTTTAGAGCCGTTCTGAAAAAAGCAAAGGAATAACAGGTCTTTCTACTCTTAATTTAGTAACCTCTTTCCAGTATGCTAGGATCATAGCTAACAAAAGATGAGAGGAGGCTGTATTTTTTGAGATTAGGATCGAAGGTTTTGCGTAGAATAGCACTCATTACACTTATGTTATCACTAATAGTTCCTGTGACATCTGCTTCCAGTGCAGCTTCACTATCTTCAGATCCTATAAAGCTTGCTTTTGCGGGTGATATCCTTTTGGACGGTTTTGTTGGCGATCAGATTGCTAAATATGGGGTGAACTTTCCGTTTGTAAAGGTCGCACCTACTCTGCAAAAGGCTGACATCGCCTTCGCCAATCTGGAGACGCCTGTGTCTATCCGAGGGAAAGCGGCAGAGAAAACCTTTGCCTTCAGATCCAAACCAGCAACGTTGGGCGGCTTAACCTATGCAGGGATTGATGGAGTGTCCTTGGCGAATAATCATATTTTGGATTATGGAAAAGACGCTATGCTCGACACGCTGATCCATTTGGATCGAAACAAGATTGGCCATACAGGTGCTGGCAAAGATGAAGACGAAGCGTTCAAGCCTTATACTAAGACGGTAAAAGGGAAAAAGATCGCCATCCTTGGTGTTAGCCGTGTGCTTTCAAATCCTTCATGGTATGCCGGCAAAAACAAACCGGGAGCCGCTTCAGCTTACACCTCGCAGCCTATGCTTAGCGCCATTCAGAAGATGTCCAAGGAGAATGATTTCACGATCGTATATATTCACTGGAATGAAGAGTTTAAGGATTTCCCTGAAAAGTACGCTCGCACACTAGCTAAACAGATGATTGATAGCGGGGCGGATTTAATCCTTGGCGCACACAGTCACTGCCTTATGGGCATCGAATACTATAAGCACAAGCCCATTTATTATTCACTTGGGAATTTTGTGTTTAATCGCTCCACACGTGGTGGGGAAAAAACACTTAATTCTATGCTATTGAACGTTGAGATTAAGGACTCCAAGATGACCAGCAAGATTACCCCTGTCAAAATCATTGGCGGACAGCCCAATTTTATGGATGATTCCTACAATAGGAAAACGATTAAGATCCTGAACACCCTATCTTTTAATGCCAACATAGATGCTAACGGCAGGGTCACGGAGAAAGAGCTTTAATAAATACAAACTCTGATTAGCTATTCACGGATCGCGCTCGATCTCGTTAGAATGTGAAATGTGTGGAGTACGTATGGAGTATGTATGATGTGGCATGAAGTACGTATGGAGTATGTATGGGGTGGGATGAAGTACGTATGATGTACGTATGATGTGGCGTATGGAGTACCTATGGAGTGCCTATAAAGTATCACCGTTGTGTTTGTGAAATAACTGTATTCTATACACCTATTTTATATGTAAAACGGACCATTTTGCTTTTAAGTGTATTCTATACAACTAAAAACTAGAGAATCGACCTAGAGGGCAATAAATCAACAAAATAGTTGCACGAAATACAGCTATATCCATCGGCCGAGCGAGTTGCAGAATTATAGTTGTACAAAATACAGTTAAACTACTAGTTAGTATTGGAATGTCTGCATCAAAAGCTGACCGCAGCAGTATGTAGAGTATTGGAACGTCTGCATCAAAAGCAGACTGCAGCAGTATGTAGAGTATTGGAGCGTCTGCATCAAAAGCTGACTGTAGCAGTATGCAGAGAGTACCAATGGAGTACCAATGGAGTCCGTATGGAGTGCCTATAAAGTATCACCGTTGTGTTTGTGAAATAACTGTATTCTATACACCTATTTTATATATAAAACGGACCATTCTGCTTTTAAGTGTATTCTATACAACTAAAAACTAGAGAATCGACCTAGAGGGCAATATATCAACAGAATAGTTGTACGAAATACAGCTATATCCATCGGCCGAGCGAGTTGCAGAGTTATAGTTGTACAAAATACAGTTAAACTACTAGTTAGTGTTGGAATGTCTGCATCAAAAGCTGACCGCAGCAGTATGCAGAGAGTATTGGAACGTCTGCATCAAAAGCTGACCGCAGCAGTATGCAAAGTATTGGAATGTCTGCATCAAAAGCAGACTGCAGCAGTATGTAGAGTATTGGAACGTCTGCATCAAAAGCTGACCGCAGCAGTATGCAAAGTATTGGAATGTCTGCAAAAAGGGGGAGATCCATATGGATCTCCCCCTTTTTATGCAGAAGCTAAGTTTGGAATTAGATAATCAGCCCTTCACCGCCCCCGCAACAACACCCTTAACGATGTACTTTTGCAAGAAGATGAATACCACGATCGATGGCAGCACCGCCATGACCATAGCTGTCATCGCATATTGCCAATCTGAGGTATATTGGCCCACGAAGGTGTAGGCAGCCAGTGTCAGCGTTTTGGTATCTGGGGAGCCGTTGACCATGAGCAGCGGGAGCAGGAAGTCATTCCAGATCCACATTACGTCGATAATGACAATGGTTGTTGTGACTGATTTCAGGAGTGGGAAGATGACACTGAAGAACAGGCGGAAGCCGGATGCTCCATCAATCGTGGCACTCTCATCAATTTCAACCGGAATACCCTTGACGAATCCATGGTAGATAAACACGGCGAGTGGAGCACCGAAACCCCAATATAACAACCCAAGTCCCCAAGTACTCTCAGAGAGATTTAAAGTCTTAGCCGTTTGCAGAACGGTCAGCATGATCGATTGGAACGGAATCAGCATCGGCATAATGCAGAGGAAATAAATCACCCCGCTCAGTCTGGATTTCGTCCGTGCCAGCTTGTAGGCTGCTATGGATGAAATGAACACAATACCCAGAAGACCTACACCGGTAATGACAAAGTTGTTCAGGAACAGCTTCGGATAGTTGATAAACTTCCACACGTAGGAATAGTTGCCGAAGACCAGATGTTTCGGCAGGGCGATGACATCCGTCATGACTTCGCTAAAGCTTTTTAACGAGTTGATAATCGTCAGAAATAGCGGATATAGAAATAGAAGAGAGAGGATGACCATAACAACCTCTAGAATGATTCGTCCTGCTTTGCGGTTTGTATTCATTATGCCTCAACCTCTCTTCGTTTGAAGAATGCTAACTGGAGAATGGTTACCACCAAGACGGCTAGGAACAGGATAAGCGCTTTCGCTGTACCGTATCCATACAGATTGTTCTGGAAGGTATCCCGGTAGATATCGTAAGCGATACTGTAGGTAGTTCCGCCAGGTCCGCCCCCGGTTAATGACAGGATGACATCGAACACCTTGATCGAATTGGTCAGTGCCATGAACACAGAAATCGTAATGGATGGAGCGAGCAGCGGCAGTGTAATACTGAAGAATTTTCTCATGGGACCAGCGCCGTCAACTGTGGCTGCTTCTTTGAGATCCTCAGGTACAGATTGCAGACCGGCAATATAAATGACCAGATAAAAACCAATCGACTGCCAGATGGAGACGGCCAGTATGGAGACGAAAGCAAGTCCCGGCGTCCCTAGCCAGCTTAGACCAAATATGGACCAGCCTGTACTTTCTCCGAGTGAGTTGAAACCTTGCATAAAGATAAATTTCCAGATAAAACCGACAATGACAAGACTGAGGATATAAGGAATAAAGAAAGCGGCTCTCAGCCAAGGGGTGCTCTTCAGCTTCATGTCCAGAACCAGTGCGAGCAGAATGGCCAGCACGTTAACGAGAACAATGTACAGAATCGCATACTTTATGGTGAACCAGGCTGAATTGGCGAAGTTGGTGTCGCCCATAAAGATTTGTTTGAAATTATCTAGTCCGACAAACTTAGGGTGTTTCGAAATTCCGTTCCATTTGGTCATCGAATAGCGGATAGTCATGGCAAACGGAATGTAGAATGCTACAGCGATACAGATGAGGACTGGGAGAGTGAATAATCCGAATTCTGTTTTCTCGCGCCATCTTTTGCCGAGTGATTTTAACATGGATGCACCTCTTCTTGATTTGTTGGGTGGTAATATCGACTAGGCTTGCCACACATAACCATTCCGGTTAGTCTATATTGTGTATTATAGAGCAGTACCCTATACTCAAAAATGGATTTAAGAGTACAGTTAGGGGTAAAAAGGTGAACTGAAATATTTATAATTAAGCCTGTAAATCGTGGGGGAGGTTGCCGGTTATTATTAAAAAGTGGATCATAAAGCGGTTTGAACCCGTGCTGGAGCTTGTCTCACGCAGGTTGGCGAACAAGCTTATTTTGCTGTTTACAATCATCATTATTTTGGTGGTGACCTCACTGACGTTCATTTCATACGGCATGCTGCGAAAAGAATCGGTGGATAACAGCATCGCCAGTACGAGCAACAATCTGTTGCTTGTCGGCCGGAATCTGGAGAGTTATTTGGACGGCATCGAGCAATTATCCCTGCCGCAAATATCTTATGACGAGATCACCTATGCGATTTTGCATGAATCGGAGGATTATGCCTCGAAGATGTATGTGGAGGACTACTTGAAGAACCTTTACTTCTCCCGCAATGATCTGGAAGCTATCTACCTGTATGTGATCAAGGAGCACAAGTATTATTATGTCACCAAAGAGAACTACAATATTACCGTGCGGGTCGCCGAGCATCCGTCGATTGAGAATCTTTCCTGGTATAAAAAAGCGCTGGCCAGCCCGTTTAACCGTTCTTACCAGTCTTTTGTAAAAAACCAATCCTCGATGATCAATAGCTCCGACTACCCCATAAATAAGGATAAAAGCTTCATGGGCTACCATCGATTGCTGCGCTCCATAGTCTCCAGGGAGCCGCAGGCGGTACTCTCCCTTTATTTCAACTCCTCGGTTACGGACGAGATTATGAAGGATATTCCCTTCAGTAAAGGGCAGCACCTAATGTATGTCAGTCCCGATAATGAACCTTTTGTGGTGGATGACCCCGGGTTTTATCAACAGAGCGAACAAGCGGGACTGCTTAAGGAGCTGACACCAGCCTCAGGAGGACGCGTGACGTGGTCGGATAAAGAAGAGAAGTATCTAGTGATTTATGACATCAGCAAAAAAGAAGGCTGGAAGCTGATTAAGCCGATTCCCTACAAAGAAATTTATGAAGCGGCCACAACAACACGCAAATTGAACTATTTCATAGGACTGTTATTTTTAATCGTTTCGGTCATCTTGGTCAGCTTTATTTCGAACAAAATAACAAACCCGCTAAAGAATCTGTCGCTGCAGATGAAGCGGTTCAGTACAGGCAGCTTTGACGCTGAAGCACAGGTTGAAGGAAAGGATGAAATTGCCTATCTGTCTCGCCACTTCAATAAGATGGTGGAAAAGACGAATGAGCTGATCAATGAACGGTACAAAATGAAAATTGTCGAGAAAAATGCTGTACTCAAAGCACTGGAAGCTGAGATCAATCCGCATTTCTTATATAATGCCCTGCAAGCCATTTCCACCAAGGCGCTGAAAAACAACAATGATGATATTGTTGATATGGTCGATAATCTTGCTATGACGCTGAGATACTGCATTAGTGGCAAAGATGTGGTCCATGCCAGAGAGGAATTAAAGCATATTGAACGTTATTTAGCGCTGCAGAAGGCCCGTTTCGGAAATAGAATGCAGGTGGCCTACCAGTGGGAAGACCCTTTGCTGGAGCTGGAGATTCCGAAGCTGTCCATTCAGACCTTGGTAGAAAACTGCATCAAGCATGCGCTGGAAAAAGTATCCACAACGATCACAATTACCATTGAAGCGCATGTGACGCCTAGCCATACTGTTATTTCAGTGACGGATGATGGACCGGGGTTTAGCGGGGAGCGGCTGGAGCAAGTGAGAAATTCTCTTCAAATCCAGTGGGAGGATCAGGGCGGAGAAGACGCTGTAGAAAGTGACACGGAAAGCATTGGACTGAAAAATTTGAACACGCGGCTGAAGCTTTTGTATGGTGAGGCTGCGGGTTTGGCCATTACCAGTGATGCTGGCGGAACAAAGATGGACATGCGGTTACCGCGGGGAGGGATTAACCATGTATAAAGTACTGATTATAGATGATGAGGAACCGTTGCGTGAGGCGATCAACATCCTGGGAGACTGGAAAGGACTAGGTGTCGATCAGGTACTGGAGGCTACGGATGGAAGTATGGGGCTAGCCATGCTGCGTGAGCAAAAGATCGATCTCGTATTGGTCGACATGAAGATGCCGGAGCTGAACGGAAGTGAGCTGCTGCAGATCGTGGAGAAGGAGTTCCCGGAACTGCTGACGATTGTAATCAGCGGCTACAATGATTTTGAATATACCCGCCAGGCTATCCGTTCTAAGGTAGTTGATTATTTATTAAAGCCGGTCAACCGGGGGGATTTGAATGCGGCCTTACGTAAAGCTATCGATGTGCTGGAGGCTAAACGCAAGAAAGAAAGCGAGTTCATCAACAGGAACATTACGCTCAACATGTCTCTGCCGAAGCTAAAGGAGAAAATCTATCTGTCGATCATTGAGCGCAGCTTCAAAAATCAGTCCAACGAGGCTTTTCTGCCGTTGATCGGCGCCGATACGACCGGAAACTATTTTGCTGCGGGTGTACTGCGGGTGCTCAATTTGGAACAAGTGCGTCGTAATCGCTTCCATGAGGACCGGGATTTGCTGCATTTTGCCGTCACAAATGTGATTAATGAGAATAGCGATGAGCATTTTCAGGCTTTCAGCTTCGCCAGCCATAAGGGAGAACGCGAGTTTATCGCCATCTTCACGATGAAAGGCGGCTATGAGGAGGACGCAACTTTCCGCTCTTTACATCATATGAAGAAGTTAGTCTCGACGCTGAAAGAGCTGTTCGGAATTGTTGTTGCCGGAGGAATCGGACAGCCCTATGGTGACATCATGGCGCTTGCTCAATCCTATGAGACTGCCAAAGCCTCTCTCGACGGGATTGACCTCCTGACGCTGAAGGGAGCGATTGTCACAAATAGCAGCAACGATACTTGCCAGGGGAAAGATAATCCTTCCTTGACGGGACGTATGCCCTTGATTCGCAACGCACTGGAGAGCGGGAACATCAATCATGCCAAAAGTATTTTAAGCGAATTCACGAAGAAATGGGAGGCTTCCGGACGTTTTAATCTGGGCGAGGCGGACCGGCAGATAGAGGAATTTATTATTTTACTGAACGATATTGCGACGGAGCTGGATGCGGTCCCCGAACGTATCCGTGGCGGTAAAGATAAAGGATTGCGTGGGCTAGGCATCGGGAGCGATTTTGCTTCCTTTGGCGAATTTGAGCGGGTGCTGAGCGGGATTCTAGATTGCTATGGCAATGAAATCAGCAAAAGCCTTGCTGGCAATCGCCCCAGCGTACTGGAAAATATTAAAGCATACATTGATAATCACTATTTTGAGAATATTAAAATATCGATGTTCACGGATAAATATTTCCTGAGCAGAGAATACTTGATGAAACTTTTTAAAGGGCAATATGGTTATGGCATACATGAGTATGTACAAAAGGTAAGAATGGACAAGGCAAAGGAGCTGCTATCCACCCCCGATTTGAAAATCCAAGACATTTCCGAGATGTTGGGGTACAAGGACAAAAATTATTTCAGCAAGGCGTTCCGTAATTATTATGACTGTTCACCTTCTGAATATCGGGTTCTGCTATTGAACGGGGAGTAGTGAAGCGGTTACATGAACACACTTTTTTACCCTAATAAGTTCACTTATGTACATTCTTATCCTTTTTCTTTTTCTTTAGAATTGTCTCAAGACCACTAGATGCATGAGGAAAAGGGGGCAACATCATGTTAAAAAGATTTATGGCTTTATCTGCGAGTCTGCTGCTCGTCGGCGGATTACTGGCGGGTTGCGGCGGAAACAACAATGCCGCTAACAATAGCGGAACAGGGAATACTCCTGCCACAGATTCTGGCAAGCCGGTCACGATTAATATGTTCACCGCATCACCCGAGTACACTGATGCTTTTAACGCTTATATTGCCGAGTACAAGAAAGTTAAACCGAATGTGACGATTAATCTGGAGATTATGCAGGCTGACTACAATACGGTGCTCAAATCGAAGATTGCTGCGGGAAGTACACCTGACGTATTCCAGACCACAGCGGGCGGAGACATTGATACCTTTGCGGAGTATAGTGCTGACCTAACTAATGAGCCACTGGCTGCGGCGATGACCGATGCAGTGCGTTCTAACATGAGTTCTTCGGACGGTAAAGTGCTCGGTCTTCCGGTAAAAGGAAATCTATTCGTCCTGATGTACAATAAGAAACTGTTGGCTGATGCTGGGATTACAGAAGTTCCTAAGACAACAGCCCAAATGGACGATGCGATTACTAAGCTTGAAGCTAAAGGCATTACTCCTTTTGCCAACGCCTATAAAGAGTGGTGGGTATGGAAACATATCTTCCAACACTTCGTAGATGCGGCAGCCCAAGATGCAGGTACGGATGCTAAGACACTAGTAAATGATTTTATTGCCGGAAAAACCACGATCAAGGATCACCCGGTGCTGTACAATAACTTCTTCAGCTTCGTTGATACCACTGTTAAACATGGCACAGACAAACCGCTTGAACGGGACAGCAATGCTGAAGTCAGCGACTTTGCATCCGGCAAAACAGCGTTCATGACGGGTAAAGGCGCATGGGATGAAGAAGCCATTAAGAAAATTACACCGGACTTCGACCTGGGTATTATGGGTTACCCAGTCAGCGACAAGGCTGAACAGTCCCAGATTATTACTGGTGCGGATCAAGCCCTGCGTATCAATAAGGATTCTGCTGTAGCTGGTGAGACTATTGAATTCTTCAACTGGCTGTATACTTCTGAATACGGTAAGAACTGGTTCTCTACAGTAGCTAAGGTTATTCCTCCAATTAAGGATGCTCCAATGCCTGACCTGCAAATGCCAAAAGAAATGGAAGAAATCCTCAAAACAGAGAAATCCGGCGACCTGTCCGTGAACTACTCTCTGGATACCTTCCACCAAAAGTTTGGTGAGCTCATGCAGGCTTACATCGGCGGCAGCAAAACTAAGGATCAAGCCATCGATGAAATTCAAAAAGCTTGGATTCAATTCGGATCGGCAGAATAATTAGGTTCAGATCAGGGGCGGGCTCCAAGGTAAGATTCACTTACTGGAGAACCGTCCCTTTTTTACATGTTATATAATCATAAGAAGATACTGAGACAAAGTCAGGAGGTACATTATTGTGAATAGCAAAATGATTGAAATCATTGAAAATGGACTATATCTTACGATTGAAGTTACGGAAGATCAGGATGTTCGGCTGTTGCATTTTGGAGCGGCACCTTTGGAAGCAGCCATAGCGGATAAGAACAAGCAAGGCTTCCGGCTGCTGGAGCTGCAATTATCGGGCGAAGACCGCGCCGAATATCACGGGCGCACACACCGAGCATCCTATCCGGGTCTTCGGATGGTATATGCGGGGCACAGCGATAAAGTGAATGCGCTCGGACGTAAACTGGAGTTTAGCTTGGCTGATCCGATTTCGGGAATCCAGGCAGTGCAGCATTTTCAGTTCTACAAGGGTGTGCAAATCGTTCGAAGCTGGACAGTGCTAAAGAATGCTGGAGAAGCTGAGGTGGCAGTGGAATACATCTCCTCCTTTGCTCTTACAGGTGTAGACAAAGAGGGGGGCGGGGAGCGCAATGATAAGATTGAAGTATCCCTTGCTCACAGCGGATGGCAGAGTGAACTTCAGTGGCGGACCTACCGCCTGCCTGAGCTCGGAATGTATCATTTGGCAGACCGTGGCTCCAAACGAATTGCCGCAAGCAATACAGGCTCTTGGTCAGCAGCGGAACTTCTGCCGATGGCGGTTTTGCATAATAAGGAGAGCGGGACAAGCCTGTTCTGGCAGATTGAGCATAACGGCTCCTGGCATTGGGAGCTGACGGATCAATACGATCAGCTTACACTGCTGGTCAGCGGACCTACAGAACATGACAACCATTGGTGGCTGAAGCTAGCTCCCGGTGAAGAGTTTACTTCAGTACCAGCAGCTGTAGGTGCAGTGCGGGGAGGATTTCAGGGCGCGGCAGAACAGCTTACGGTATATCGCCGGATGATCCGCAGACCTAATGAGGATAATGAGCTGCTGCGGATTATTTTTAATGACTATATGAATTGCCTATGGGGAAGCCCAACGACTGAGAAGCTACTGCCTTTAATTGATGCTGCCGCAGAAGTAGGTTGTGAATATTTCTGTATTGATGCTGGCTGGTATGCACCCGGAGAGTGGTGGGATGGCGTAGGCCAGTGGGAGCCTTCCAGCGAACGGTTTCCGGAAGGGATTAAATATGTGCTCGACTATATCCGCAGTAAAGGGATGATTCCCGGACTATGGCTTGAGCTGGAGGTTATGGGCATCAACAGCCCGAAGCTTGCGGAGACTGATGACAGCTGGTTTTTCATGCGGCATGGTAAAAGGGTTAAGGACCGTAGCCGCTATCAGCTAGATTACCGCAACCCGAAAGTCATTGATCATGCAAACGGTGTTATTGCGCGTCTGGTTGAGCAGTACGGTGTAGGATACATTAAAATGGATTACAACATCAATGCAGGCATTGGGACAGAAACGGATGCGGACAGCTTCGGAGATGGGCTGCTACAGCATAACCGCGCTTATCTGGCTTGGTTGGACAGCATCTTTGTTCGTTATCCGAAGCTTGTAATCGAGAACTGTTCCAGCGGGGGAATGCGCATGGATTATGCGATGCTCAGCCGACACAGCATCCAGTCTACTAGCGACCAGGAGGATTATGTACAGTATGCGGCCATTGCCGCAGGTTCTCCGGCAGCGCTGACACCGGAGCAGTCCGCAGTTTGGTCTTATCCGCTGCGCGAGGGGGACGATGAGGAAGTCATCTTCAATATGGTTAATGCGTTGTTGCTTCGTGTACACCAGAGCGGTCATTTGGCGGAGCTTGAACCCCACCGCAGAAGTCTAGTTAAAGAAGCGCTGGATTATTACAAAACCATTCGCAGTGATATCCCACACGCCACACCTTTCTGGCCACTCGGCCTGCCGGACAGTGAGGGCGAATGGGTCAGCCTTGGCCTGCGGCGCGGCGAACGACGGTATGTCGCGGTATGGCGGATTGCCGGAGAAGCTGCGAATGTCCAATTGCCGATAGAAGAACTGAAGGGACTTGAACCAGCGATCGCCTGTGCCTATCCTCAGCAGCATAGCTCAACCTGGAATTGGGATAAATCGGCAGGGGTTTTGACGGTGGCGCTCCCACCAGGAAAAACAGCGAGATTGTTTGAGATTACTTCGTAAAGCTTGCGGCGGGCCTGCTCTCCTTCAATCTGATGTTTGGGGAGCGGTCGCTGTAGCTTGCTAGGGAAATAGTTTATTCACTGCCTTTCTAATTCGGTCAGGATTGGCGTATCTGCTGAAAGTATGTTTAGAAAAGGCAGTACAATGATCGTTTCGAATTCATTATTTTCAGCGTTAGTAACCAGATGACCTCCGTATTTTTCGGTGACACTTTGAATATTTGTTAAGCCGAATCCATGAAAAGCGGGATTCTCTTTAAAATTATGCTGTACTATAGTGCTAGAATCGTTCCGTGAGTTGGTGACTTGGATAAACAATGAAGTATCAGTAGTGAAAATTAGCAGCAGAATAAATCTATCTTCTTTTTTGGGAACTCTTGCAGCGGCGTTTAGAGCATTATCCAGCACGTTCCCGATCACGGTACATAAGTCAAACCGATCAATATCAATAGCTTCGGCGTGTATATGAATATCATAATTCATAGCAATTTTGTGTTCACAAGCAATATTTAGCGCGTTACCAATTAAAGAATCAATTACCAAATTACCTGTTGATAGTTTTAGAGAAGGCTGATGAATTTGACCGAGCATTGAATTAATATGATGGATAGATTCCTGAATCTCATTCTTCTGAATACAAGTCCGGACATATACCAATTGCTTGTTCGTATCATGGATAACTTGTTTGATGCTTGTAAGGGAATGTGCGGTTTTTTCATAGCTGTTGTGTTGATAATCCATCTGTTTATGTAATTGCAGATTTTCTTTAGTCAGTTTGGCATTTTCATTAATTTTACCGAATAAAAGGATGGTTTCTCTGATTAGCAGAATAAGCAACATCATGATTACCATTGATAGATAAAGAGTCGTCATCCTCGTTCTTTGAATTGTGCAATCATATAATAGGCGTAGGCTTCTTTAACCTCTTTTGCCTGAGTACGGCCAATAGGAAACTGCTCTTGATTGTGCATGATTACGGAAGTAGCTGTAAACTTATGGACATGTTCCAGATTAACAATAACGGAACGATGAATAAGCATAAACGGACGGTTTAGTTTACTTATATATTCTGAAATTGTACCTGAAATTATGTAATGCTGCATTGAGGTAATGATCTTTAGCCGGTTTTTAGCCAAGGAATGTTTGATTTTAACAATCGCAATAACGTCAGAATTTTTGATCACGATATGTCCATCTTCAGTTTTAATCATTAGAAACCTATTTACAGAAGAAATGATATAGTTACATAGCTTTATTATCTTTGCCTCAAAATACTCATAGTCTACCGGTTTAATCAAATAATGGAAGGGTTGCACATCAAAGCTGTTCATTACGTACTGCGGATAGTTAGTCAAAAAAATAATTTGAACCTCTCGATCCGGAAGTGCACGGATTTTTTTTGCAACCTCGATTCCATTTAATCCTCTCAGTTCAATATCCATTAGAAGTATATGAAAAGGATAACTACTCTGTTGATTATAATAGTGAAGCAATTCCTCACCACAGGTAAAATATTGAATCTCGAAAGAGTAAGCCGTGCTTTTCATAAGTCTTGGGAGATATTCCTTTAGCAACTCGTGTTCCTTTTTCTCGTCATCACATACGGCTATGCGTAACAAAGTCATTCCCCCCATAATTAAATTTGTTAATCTTCAGAGATACAAAAACCTGACACAAAACGTCATTCAGCCTCCTATTTCAACCATTAGCTACCAAATTACCCCAAATATTCTTTTATATGATATATTGATAGCGTTCTCAATGTCAAACCGAAGCTTGAAAGTAGAAGAGGATATATTCTATGAATGATAAGAATACCCTTAAAAAACTTATCAGATTATTCAAACCGCATAAAAAGAATTTATGTTTTATTTTTCTGCTCTTAATATTTTCTACTTTGATTAGTTCCATTTTGCCGATGTTCAACAAAATCATTATTGATGAAGGATTTATGAAATCAGATGTTAGAACCATTATTTTAACGGCAATCTACATTTTTCTTTTGTCAATGTCTAGTAGCTTTTTAGATTTGCTCAAAGAAAAACAAAGAATAAAAATAGCTTCAAATATTATCTACTCCTTGCATAAAGCTGCATTTGATCTACTTATGAAAGTGAAAGTGAAATATTTCACTGATAAAAACTGCAGTGAAATTTTAAATCGCGTTAGTACCGATATATCGAATATTTCGCAAATAACGGATGGTAGCATGCTTTTTATTGTTAGTCAGTGTTTTAGTTTGGTAGGAGGAGTTATTGGACTTTTTATCATAAGTTGGGAACTTACACTCATTGTGCTTATTTTAATCCCTATAGAATATTTTATTTTGAAATCGTTTGCTAAAAAAAGAAAGATGCTTGCGGAAAAATACATCACGAAAGATGGAGAATATTCGCATTGGTTTGAGGATAGTTTGAACGGTGTGAAGGAGACAAGGCTTTTTAATTTATTCGTTTTCAAAGAAAAAGAATTTGCGGACAAGCAGAATCAAGTAATAACCTCCCATATGGGAATCAGTTTATTGGACAATTGGCGGATTACTGTGGAGAGATTTCTAATTGGAGGACTAGTTCTTCTTATATATGCTTCTGGATCGACGATGATATTAGATTCAAAGCTTTCGGTAGGAAGCATATTTGCTTTTATTACCTACAGCGCTTATGTAACCACTCCTATCTCATCGATGTTGAATATTGGATACTTATTGTCGGGAATAATGCCTTCTGCCCGAAGGTATTATTCGTTGCTCGAGGAAGAAATCGAAGCTTGTGATGTAGAATCCGACAACATTGGTATGAAGCGACTCAATCCTTTTGGGAGCATTCAGTTTGAAAATGTAAGCTTTGCTTATGATACTGAACTGATCTTGTCAAATGTGAATTTCACGATTGGCAGCCATGAGAAAGTGGCCATTGTAGGAATGAATGGTTCGGGGAAGTCTACAATCCTAAATTTAATCCAGAGGTTTTACGAACCACTTGCAGGACGAATTTTATTCGATGGAGTGGATATTAAGGCTATTAATTTGAATGAATATCGGGAATTAATTTCGACCGTTAGTCAAGAGGTATATCTTTTTGACACAACCATCGAAAATAACATAAAACTTTACAGTGAAACCCATGAGGAGCAGTATAGACAGGCTATTGAGGCTACCCAATTATTAGAGAAGAATACAAGCCAGTTTAAGAATTATGTCGTAGGTTCTAATGGGAACAAGTTGTCCGGTGGGCAAAAACAAAAAATCGCGATAGCCAGAGCATTAGTAAAAAGCAGGCCCATGGTGATTTTTGATGAAGCGACCTCCAACCTTGATCTTCACTCTGAACAAGCAATTAACCATCTATTAGATACAGTACTCAGTAACAATACAGTGATTATAGTCAGTCATAGGCCGGAAATTCTGAAGCATGTGGATAGAGTAATCTTTTTAGAAAAAGGTCGGGTATCCGATATTGGACTTCATGAGGAGTTGTCCTATACAAATGAAAGGTATCGGCTCATCACTCAACAGCATCAATTCGTTTAATGGGTTTACCCTTCGAGTGATTTAAATATCAAATATTGATATTTAGATAAATACGATTTGAAAGGAGGAATAGGCATATGAAACAACTTGTAAAAAGAACAAATGCAAATTATGAAACGTTGGAGGCATATGCAGCTTGCAGTGCATGTCCTTGTTATGCATGTACATGCAATGCCAGCGGATCAAACAAAGCAGCCATGAAACAAGTAACCTATACTGGTAACTCCATGAAGATGACTGCTATTGGAATCGGGTAGTAAGTGCAATCTTAAGTATAGCTAAGAGCAGGATGGCTAAATGGCTTTATTAAAAAAGCTGTCCTGCTTCACTTTTAGAGTGGGGGGAGTTCAGGTGCCAGTATTTCATTTATTTGAAACGGTAACGGGAAAATATATGTTCGATGCGAATGCAAATACATTTCTTAAATTAAATGAAAGATCTTATCAGGCTTTGTTGAACTATAGAAATTCAAACTTTGAACAAGTGGAACCGGAGATTCAAAACTTATTTGATTCCGGTTTTTTGGCGGAGAAACAGGATTTTGAGATGATTCATCCCATGAGCGACTCTTTGCAGCACAATTTAAGCAGAAGCGTTGGCTCGATAACTTTGCAGGTCACGCAAAACTGTAATTTAAGATGCAGCTATTGCGCGTATTCAGGGAGCTACTTACACAGAGTACATACCAATAAGAGAATGAAAAAAGAGGTTGCTTTGAAAGCAATTAAGTTTTTGATTGAGCACTCCGTTGATTCTCCAATTATTAATATTGGATTTTATGGAGGAGAGCCCTTACTGGAAATGGACTTAATAAAAGCTTGTGTTGCTTATGCCAGAGAACAAAGTGCGGGCAAAGAACTAACGTTTAACCTTACTACAAATGCAACTTTAATTACCGACGAAACCTTAGAGTTCTTATCTTCTAATGATTTTAATTTAACGATCAGCCTGGACGGCGATGAAGTCGCGCATGATAGAAACCGAGTTTTTGCGGTAAATAATAAAGGTAGTTTTCAGACTATTATGGATAATATTGAAAATATCAAAAACAAAACGCCAGACTATGTTGATAAAGTGATGTTCAATGCAGTAATTGATCCAAATTCAGATTTTAGCTGTTCCACAAACTTTTTTTCAAACTATGAGACCGTAAAAGACTTTGCTGTTATGGCAAGTGATATAGCAAGTAGCTACAAAAAAAGTGAGTCCTTAATCAATGACAGTTTTATCAAGATGTATAATTACGAAGTTTTCAAATTATTTCTTTATAAATTTGATAGGCTTAAGAAAAATGATGTATCCAAGCTGGTGATGGAAAGCTTTGATCAAATCCAGGAGAATGTCCATAACAGGCTTAGAATCTCTTTCTATGATGTAAAAAAAGACCATCATTCCGGACCGTGTGTTCCAGGAGTACAACGATTGTTTGTGAATGCTGACGGTGCTCTGTATCCCTGTGAAAGAGTTAGTGAAGCATCTAGTGTAATGAGGATTGGGCATATAGATACAGGCTTTGAATTGGATAATATCCGGAACATACTAAACATTGGAACAATAACGGAGAAAGAATGCAAAGAGTGCTGGGCCTTTAGATATTGCACTTCTTGTGCAATGGCCGCCGATGATATCAGTGAGTTTTCTGCTGCCAAAAAATTAAGTATCTGCAATAAAGTTAAAGAAAACACTGAGAGTTTGTTTAAAGATTATTGCGTACTAAGAGAGTTAGGCTACGACTTTGATAAAGAAAAAGTGTAATGGGGGAGACAATGGTGAAAAAAAGAGCAATTGTTTATCCATATCATGCAGATTTCGGTCCGGTCGTCAGATTCTCCAATTTACTGGGCAACTATGAGCTTGTTTCATTAATGGCACCTTTAGGTTTTGGACTGAATGAAAAAGATGCAGCGTACAGCTATTATGGTGAGGATGTGGGTATAAAAGTTAAAGATTCTTTTTCAGATGATGAATTTGATGTGTTAATGATTTGTGAATTTGAATGCAGTTTTGAAAAAGTGGTGTTCCCGACAATTATCAACGCCGCAGAGATGGGAAAAGATATTGTTCTGCTTAACAGATGTGCTGATCATGAAGTTGAAATGGTAAAGAAGGTATGCCTGAAAAATAATGTGGAACTCACAAGTTTTTTTGGAATTGACATTGACAGAACGAAAGTAGAACTCGTTGAGAAAATACTGCTGGATATTAATGTTCCGATAATCTGCGTGGCGAGTCTTATGGAAAAATCCAATAAATTTGATGTTCAGCTTAGCCTAAGGGATTATTTCTTGAAAGAAGGGTACAAAGTAAGTCAAATTGGGACAAAATCTTATTGTGAGATTATGGGATTTCATTCTTTTCCTGATTTTATGTTTAATCATAAAGAAGCGGAGATAGATAAAATATTTCTTTTTAATCACTTCTGTAAATATATTGAATTGAACGAACGACCTGATGTAATGATTATCGGAATTCCAGGCGGGACAATGGTATATAATAATCTGTTTACCAATAGATTTGGTATTACTGCATTCGAGGCGGCTAGTGCAATCCATCCGGATGTCGGTATTATGAACTTGACCTATGATGATTTTAATGGAGAGTTTCTCGATAAGATATGTGTGTCAACAAAGCATAAATTAGGTTTTGATATTGATTGTTTTAATATGTCAAATCATAAATTTGATACGGGCAGAAGCAAACAGGATAAAGAATTGAAGTTTTTTACGGTTGATTCTAAGTTGGTTGATGAAAAAATTGCAAAAATATCGCTAGAGTCAGTGGTTCCTCTGTTTAATTCGTTAAATGGGACAGACACTTTGAAATTAGCAGAATGCTGTGAAGCTCTATTGTTACAGGAAAATATGCAAATCGTATAAAAGAAGGGTGATATTTATGGATCTGGATCAAGTGCGTGAACAGATAAACGAAATATTATTCGACGTAATGGGAATGGACAAGATCAAGCTTAATGAAAACTACTTCTATGAAGATTTATTGGGCGAGGCGATGCAGTTCTCACCACGGGATTTGTTGGTTCTATTTGTACATATTGAGGAAAAACTAAAAATACAAATTCCGGAAACCGATATATTAAATGGATGCTTCAACAGCCTAGATCGAATTAATAATACAGTTTGCCGCATTCTACAGGAAAAAAGAATAAGGGAGTTGGTTTAAGTTGTTGAATGTAGCTTCACTCAGTAGCCTGAATCGTGCGGGGGCTGCAATGGTAATCCAGAAAAATAAGAGTTCAGAGATTTCATTTCAAGACGCGCTATCGACATCGAGTTCGGAAGCGGTTTTGATGGAATTGGAAAAAAAATTCGACATTAAAATCAACGTTCAAGCCATACCAAAGAACAATGAAGCAGTGAAAAGTGTATACTCTGGTAGTGTTGGCAAAGGGAATGTAACCATTGCTCCAAATATACTGAATCAGTCGGCAACAGATCCACAAATGCAAAAAAGGGTAGAAGCAATTATTCAGGATCATTTTGATTCCAGCGCTAATGATAAACCCGGTGATGCCAGTGGCGTCATTATACATCCGGATGGAACAGCTACTTTTTGGGTGATTGGTGATTATTTAACACCTGCCGAGCGGGAGAAGATTAATAAAGAAGTAGAGGCAGATAAAAAGAAAAAGGCGGAGCAGTTAGACTCGTTGAGTAAATTAAGTAGCAGCTCTAGCCTATCACAATTCGGGTTATTTATTGACAACTCCAATAATGGTGAAGAAGATAGCATGTATTTAAATAGTGTGCTACAAGCTAGTCTGGATTCGATGCTGCGGAAAAAGAACCTGTTTAATTAAATGATTAATCACTTTTTTAATCATGACTACCGCCTGGGTCAATGGATTTGTGACCAATGAGGCGGTTTTATTTTTGTCGATCTGTAAAAGGAGATGATGAACATCGAAGCTAAAGTGAAAATTGCCGTGATTGATGATGGTATCAACGAATATTTGCTAGGTGAACCGGTTGTTCAACAGTTGATCTTCAATGAAGATTTCACAATAGACGCTTATACAATAGACAGTCCCGAAAGAATAACTCACGGCACCATCTGCGCAGGCATAATTAAGCACTATTATCCGGAAATCTATATGTATAGCTTGAAGATATTGTCTTCTACCTTAAGGGGAAATATCCAGAAGTTGTATAGTGCACTAGAATGGTGCGTTCAAAATGATATCCAAGTTGTAAATATCAGCTTGGGAAGCCATTGCTCAGCGGATTTATTAGAAACGCAGAGAGTTATAAACAAGGTTGCTGGTCAAGGCTTAGTTATTGTAAGTGCCGCAAGTAATCATAATTATATTACATATCCAGCTTCTTTTTCAAACGTTATAGGCGTTAAGAGAGAGGTAAGCAACACGCTGCACGAAGGGGAGTTTTATCTCAATGATAATATCATCGACGGTATAGAATTTACGGCTTTTGCTAGACATCATTTGAATGGTAAAGAGTGCAGCAACTCGAACAGCTTTGCCGCGCCCATGATTACAGCCAAAGTATGTGAACTCATTGGTAAATCTCACCTAACTAACTTGCAGCAAATAAAACTCATGTTGTCGAAAATGGCAAATAACTATAGGGACGATAAACACTTGTTTATTTGCTATGCTGACCCTGATTGGATAAGTGATATATTAGTATGCTATGTGAACGGAAAATGCAAATTGGACAATCTGAATCTTTGCGTTAACATACACGGTGAAATTGTCGTTCCCGCTGAGTCGGTTTATGATGCTGTTGATGCAGCCCTATTGGCTTACAATGAAAATATTGAGACTCTCGTTGTGATCAGCAGAGATCTTTACCCTGATGCTTATGTTGAATTACAGTGGATTGCTTCGAAATACAATAAAAATGTAGTGTTTATTGACAATTACCAAGGAAAAGATATGAACAAGATAGTTAACAATCAGTGTACTAACATTAAGTTATGGCATAGCTTATTCAAAATACACAACATTTACACACTTAACAGCACCCCGTTGCTGATCGAAGAGCCAATGGTTTCTATTTACATCCCTGCTGACACTGACTTTGAAGTTATTCTCTGGTTAAAAGGGCAATTTAAAAATAATAACTATAACAGTTATTTTGCATCGAATCACCCTATCGGAGTTTTATACGGAATAGACTATGTTCCTGAGACAAACTCAGCGCAGACATCTTCCTATTTTTCCTTAATTCTGAATAAGAAATCTTACGATATCGCGATATATGTCTTATATGGCTATGATATTTCGGATAAAATAGAAACGGATATTGAAATAGACATTGAACCATTAAACGGTTACTTTCAAGCAACTTTTGCTGTAAATGGCTTATGCCAGGAACGTATTATCAATATTAAACAGATTGATGAAACCTTTATCAGAGAACTATATAATTCTATAATTTATTTACTCTCTTAATGGGGGACAAAAATCATCAAACACTTAGAATACTCTCCATTAATAACTTCTTTGCTAGCCCCTCGTTAGTCGACTTCCGGATTCATCGTATTTACACTACAGTGATATCATCAGCCTTGTATTTACATGAGGATTCGATACACACACTACTCATAGCGAATTTATTATTCCAATGATAGATCCTATTTAAGTTTGACTTACTAAACATCTGGGTAAATGACGGAGTAGCGTTCTTGCTAGTTTTCGACAATTTCCTACTTACTGTGATTGCGGATAAGCGGAGTGACAAGATTTACAAATAGATTAACGAAGGTATTTTAGGGTAGAATTGTCATCAAGTAGGGTTACATTCTGGGTGAATTTCGACATTCCAGAGAAGCCCCTATTTTTTTGTGTTCTGACATGGCTTCAAATCTTGGTGCTCAACAGATATCATACATTGTCGAAATTTTGTCGAATAATATCATATAATGTAGAAAAATAATTGACAGGAAATGAATAGAACTTTAGAATTAGGTAGTAGCGTAATCATTACTATCATATAGAAGCGTACATAGCTTTTAGCAAGAATGATTATAAATGTGACTTCAAGGGAGGATGTACGATGATGAAAGCAACAGGCATAGTAAGAAAAGTGGATGAATTGGGACGTATCGTAATTCCTATTGAACTGCGTAGAACAATGGGAATCGACATAAAAGACCCGCTCGAGATTTTTGTAGACGCTGAAAAGATTATCCTTAGAAAATATGAGCCAACTTGTATCTTCTCCGGAAGCTCAGAAAACCTGATCAATTTCAAAGGTAAAATGGTAAGCAAAGATGTTCTTGATGAACTTATTGCAAGCTTTGATAGAGCATAATCCATATACCACATATGATTTCAAAAAAAAGAACCGGTATTACAAGCACAAGATGTGCATGTAATACTGGTTCTTTTTTTATGGTGTACTTTCGAAAGCGGGTTTTATTTAGACTCTAGCACACTTTGGATTTTTTTGATAAAAGCATCATATTGTACGAGGCCTAGCTCCATGCACAACTTCTGGTAGGAAGATAACTTGTAATCTAGCTGGTTCAACTTCTGTTCCAGATCGTCGTACATTGCCTGCTTTTCTATCAATGCTTGCCGAAGCAGATTATCTATGTTCTCTTTGTCCGTCTTTTCCCCAAAATACAGGTGCATAAAAAAGTCAGAACGCAGAACATCTTTTTCGGCTGGTGATTGTAGATAAGCGTGGAACTGATCCAAGCCGGCAGAGGTAATGGTGAATACATTTTTGTCGGGTTTGCCTTCCTGTCGCACAGATTCTTTAGTGATCAGATTCAGCTTTTCCATCTTGCTTAGGGTAGGATAGATCGTGCCATAGCTGGCATCGAAGAAAAATGAGAAGTATTCCTCGAAATGTCGTTTTATCTCGTAACCAGAATGAGGTTTTTCGCTTAAAATCCCCAGAATAACATCTTGTATGTTCATAAATCATTGCCGCTCCTTTCTTTCACTTCCTACCATATCACAACTGCATATCGCTCTCAATTTGAAATGGCATAGCCGGAGTGGCAAACTGTATAATTACGCATTTACTGGCACGGGCTCTTGTTCTCGTGAGATCCGAGTTTCTTTACGGAGGAAAGTGACAAGTACGCTTAATACAGCAATTGTTGCCCCAATACAGAGTAAATAGAACATATCCTTCCATACCCCGTTACCCCCGATAACCAGGTCGAGCATACCATTAACTGCATAGTAAGCGGGCGAAAAGGGACCGATCCAGTTATAAAAAGGTGAAAGCACATCGCGTGGAATAGTTGCTCCGGACGCTAACATTTGCATGGAGAGAAGCGCAATATTTAGCCAGCCGCCAGCATCCCCGAGGAGCAGCAGACTAAACTGAGCAAGGATCATACAGGAGAGAATTACCGTGAACTCGAACAGCCACATAAGCAGAAAGCCACGATTAGAGTGGATACCGAGTGAGTTAACCATGATAGTTCCCACTAGTGAGATAAGCACAGCCGTTCCACCCATTATGACAAATCGGGCTGCAAAGCGATTCCATTTACTGAATTGTCCAGACAAGTTGGAGGAAGCTTTATGGAGATTCATCGCGAGTAACATAGCACCGGTAAATGAGGCGGTAACGATCATTAAGGGTACCATAGTTTGTGCAAAATTAGTTGTAGGGTTAATGATTTCGACGTTGGCGGAAATGCGGCTGCTTGCAGCACTTTTGATGATCTCCGCTTGTGCCTGCGGCAGATTCATAGCATCCAAGGTGTGGCTTAGTGCTGAATTACTGCTTTGAGTGTTCATTGCAGCCGTGACTTTAAGTGCTACCGACTGCATCACATTGCTGACCATCTGCGGATTAGATTCATTTAAGAAGTAGTGGAGTTCAGTCTTTGCAGATGGATTACTGATCTGTCCAGTGAACCCTTGGGGAATATTGATAATCATGCGGATTTCTCTATGCTCAAGTGCTTCTTTTGCATTTTCTAGTTGGAGATCCTGTCTGGTTACGAACTGAAGTGATCCTGCAATCCCATCGACTATAGGCTGGGCATTTGTACCATCCTCATTAACAATAGCAATGGGCAGCTGATCTACCCGATCCGTTACATGATCGTACCCTGTAATCCAAATTAAGCTGAAAAAAACTTGGAACAACAGTGCAGTTATAATTCCAATGATGGTAGCAGGCTGCTTGAGGAAGCGCATGATTAATTGATTTGACATGGTTATTTCTCCTTTATATTTCAAGTTGTAATATTACAGATTGAAATATAGCATAACGAAATATAAACTGCAACAGAAAAAGTTAAGAGCATGGACATTACAAAGCGATTTCATATATCATAGGGCTTGTACTGGAAATATCGCACAGATGAATGTCTTACCTGAAGCAGAACAGAATGGGGAGGAACAACAGATGAGTAACGAAGTACATGGAACGGAACAAAACGTGGTTCATGCGAAACTGAACAAGCCAGAAGCGATTGTATTTGATATGGATGGAACATTGTTCCAGACTGAAAGTCTTTTATTGCCTGCATATCATAAAATGTTCGATATTTTGCGGGAAGAGGGACTATACGTAGGACCTACACCACCAGAAGAACGTATTCTAGGCTGCTTAGGGATGTTGCTGGCAGACATTTGGAAGAATGTTATGCCTGAAGCAGATGAAGCCGTGCACCGCCGGGCGGATGAATTGCTCCTGCAGCTGGAGATTGAAGGGCTTGAAGCCGGAGGCACACTACTGTATCCACAGGTGGTTGAGACACTGACAGCGCTTAAAGAGCGCGGAGTGAAGCTGTTTGTGGCTAGCAACGGGCTGGAGGATTACATTCACAGCATCGTTGTGGTGCATGAGCTTAAGGCGTTGTTCGAAGGCTTGTATAGTGCGGGAGGTCAAGGCACTGCGACTAAGACCGAGCTGCTACGTATTCTTTTGGATAATCATGGTATCAGCAGTGCCTGGATGGTTGGGGATCGTTCTTCTGATGTTCAGGCAGGTAAAGGAAATGGCCAGACCGTAATCGGCTGCGCCTATGCAGGCTTCGGACGTCAGGATGAGCTGAAGGGCTCTGATGTCATTATTACCTCCTTCGACGAATTGGTTGACTTATACGATAACGCAGCGATTAGTGAATAAGAACTTACGATGGGGAGTTTGCTTAGCTTACAAGCAAGCGCTTGATCAAAAAAAGGCATCCTTGAAGAAGGGTGCCTTTTTATTTTCAATACTCCAAATGCAGGTGCAGGAGCGGTCAGTCTAATGTCAAAGATATACATAAATAAAGGGAGTAATCCGATAAAAAGTGGAGAGGAAAAATGTAGAAACCGAGAAGCGAGAAGTGGGCCAAGGGAGCATAAATATGATAATGAGTTTCTTTTTTATTGCTTTAAGTGCTGCGATTGGAGTGGGGATGTGGTTTTTAGTTATAGGTATAGTCTTTTCTATTGGTGGAGGGAGCCTATTTGTAACTCATTATGATTCCTTGTTTTTTTATAGTGCTGTTCTTTTGTTGTGCATTGTAAGTTATCTATGGTTTATAAAACATCTATTTGAAAAAAATTGGAACTATTACTCCTTATCTGTGTGGGTACCACAATGCTCTTTTTTTTCCTTACAGGTTGGCTTAACTAATCATATGGGGGGGAGGACAGGCAATTCTTTATGTATTACTGGTTATTGGCTTATATTTTATCTTATTAATACAATTTATTCTGACTTTATATTATTTAATCAAAGTAAGAAAAGATATTTAAATAACATAAAGGGTTCTATATGTTTTGCATGCCTAATATGTAAACCCTTTATGTTAAACTATCGTTCTCTGTTGGTTAAATTACCAATCGGATTCATTTACTTTAAAAGAAGTGATTCAATAAATGGCTCTATGTCAAAGGGTTCAGTCGTTGTTTCGTATCTACCGTATACATGACCGTTTCTATCGATTAAAAACTTTGAAAAATTCCACTTAACCCCATCTCCGGCATATATGTCCGGATACTTTTCCTGCAGAAAATCCTGCATCCATTTACCGCCTGATGTCTCAGTATCGAATCCTTGAAATGGTGCTTGCTGTGTTAGATATTGAAATAAAGGATGGGCAGAGGGACCCCTAACCTCAACTTTTTCAAATAACGGAAACTTAACTCCAAAGTTGCTCTCACAATATTTATGTACTTCCGAGTTGCTTTCTGGCTCCTTCTCGTTGAATTGGTTACAAGGAAAACCAAGTATTTCAAACCCTTGCTCATGGTGAATTTCGTAAAGTTTTTGAAGATCAGGTAATTGGCGAGAATAGCTGCACCTACTGGCAGTGTTCAGAATAAGCAGAACTTTTCCACGATAAATGGACAATTCAACAGGCTCACCATGAATTGACTTTGCTATAAAATCATAAATAGACATCAGACCATCCCTCCACGTTATTATTATAAATCACATAATAGCGCTATAGGCATTTATTGGTCTAATATATAATAGGAATAATATTTATAGTATTAACCTATAACGAGTATATCTCCAGTATAAAATGCCGCTTAAATTTTTATTTTTGCGCTTTTAACCAATGAGCAGTTTCCCTCTTATCCTTCAAGTTACTTTGAAAATAATTCTAAGAGTATCAGCAACGAAAATTCCCCAAACGTAATCATTTTGATTGAATTATCCTGTTCGCGTCGTATTGATTCAAGGTTGGCCATTATACCGCTTTCACTACGGTGTTCGAAGGCCAAAAGAAGCGTGCTCCTTAATGGAGACACGCTTCTTGAGCTGTATGATAATTGCCGCGGCGGTGCTTACTGCTGCTTAGCGTACCATTCGGAAAATTGTTTTTGGTATTCAGCGATATATTTGTCTATTCCCGCTGCTTTTAGTCTGTCTAGCGCTTTGGGAAAGGCGGTGTCATAATCACTGAAGCCACTGCCGATCGGAGCGAGGTATTCAGTGAATACGCCGTTCAGCTTCGTTTCTTCATTCTTGACGGGTGTATTGTCAAAGTTGAAGCCGGCACCTTTGGAAATGATGGCTCCATCGTCCCAAGCTTTATATTCTGCAATAAACTCATCCGGTACCGTGTTGTCGAAACGCATGAAGTTTTTGTTCATCAGCAGCCAGTCGGGGATCAGCGAATCAGTGGTTATTTTGGTCAAACGCCCGTTTTCATCCAGCGTATAGTCTGTTCCTTCTATCCCGTAGGCGAACAAGTCGTACAGCTCCTGGTTTTTTTGCAGCAGATTGAAGAACATAATATAACGTTCAGGGTCTTTAGCTGCGGTGGAGACAAAAAAGGCGGTGCTGTAAGTGCCGCGGCTGATTTTTGGACGACCGCTGCCGAGGAAATAGTTGACCAGTTTGGCATCAGGCACTGCTTGTGAGATGGTTGCTGCACCTTCGAATGGACGTGCTGCTGTGCCGGCCCAGAACATCGCTTTACCAGAGTTCCAGTCAGACTGCAGCTGTGGAACATTAGTGGCGGCATATTTCGGAATGATTCCTTTTTCATACCAGCCGTGCATAAGGTTCGCATAACTCTTGAACTCTTCGGTTTCAAACCAGCTAATAATTTGATCATCCTTCACAGACTCATCCAGGGCAATAAAATCATTTTGCCAATAGAGGTTTTTGTCCGTGTAATCATATTGTAGGAGTCTGCGTGCATCGGTGTTAGCGTACCCGATCAGTTCGGGATGAATGGCATGGACCTTATCATAGAACTGCTCTAGTTCTCCCAGTGAAGTGACCTGTGTCATGCCGGCTTCTTCAAGCAAATCCTGTCTAACTAGCGCACTGTAGAATTCCGCAGAATTCGGTTTGTTGCCGACGGGGATCGCATACTGCTTGCCTTCCAGCTGAAAGGCTTTGAAGGAGGCCTCGTCCACATTTTTACTCAAATCAGCGGCTGCATCGGCATACGGAGTGAGGTCGGCATAAAGCCCCTTTGCCACAGACTTTACCATGTAATTGGCATCTGTATAAGTTGCGAAGTCTTCTCCCGTAGACAGCATTAAATCAGTTTTACCGCCGCCATATTCGGTCCAAGGAAGAAACTGAAATTCAACCTCAGCATTGATTTCTTTCTTAATAGTGTCGTAGAACGATGTCTTCGCTAGTTCCTTCATCCGGTTGGACTCATCCCCGTACAGCACAATTTTCAATTTGGCAGGAGCCAAGGCGCTGCCGTCTTTACTACCGCTATCCGTAGAGGAAGAGGTACCTTCATTTCCAGTCCCAGAACTAGGGGGAGCGCTTTCATTGTTGCCCTGAGCACAGCCACTTACCAAGAACACCGCAGCGAGGAGCAAACTTAACCAACCTTTTTTCTTTTTCATGATGAACCCTCCTGAAATAGAATCATAATGTTTGAGGCATCTATTGCAAAGGCCGTGCTCCCTTAAGTCCCATTGTACATCAAGAAGTAGGGGAGCATAAACCCGGTGCAACCGAACATAATATGACATCCTTGCTGGAAATTAGCCTTTGACTGAACCTACGATAATGCCTTTGACAAAAAAGCGCTGGAGAAAAGGATATAATATGGCGATTGGCAAAACGGTCAGACAGGTCATTGCCATTTTGGCTGTCTCCAGTGGCGGTGCGATGATAGCTCCACCAACTTGAGCAGCATTGCCGGAAGCCAGGAACTGAATGTTCGCCATCATGTTGTACATCAAATATTGGATCGTATAGAGATCCTGATCGGATACCAGCATTAGTGGTAAATAGAAGTCATTCCAGAATTGCAGTGCGTAAAAGAGCGAAATGGTGACCAGTCCGACGCGGCCCAGCGGAATCATAATGCTGAAGAAGATCCGCAGATGTCCGGCACCATCGATTTGCGCAGATTCCACGATTTCATGCGGGATGCTGCGGAAATAGTTAGCCATGAGAAACATCAGAAAGACGCTTAGCACATAAGGGATGAACAGGCCGATGAGCGTATCGCCCAAATGATAATATTTGGTGCTAAGCAGATACCATGGCAGCGTTCCTCCGCTGAACAGCATTGTAAAATAGGCGAAGAAGGCGAAGAAATTTTTGAGCCGGAAGCTTTTAACGGAAATGACATAAGCGTAAGCGGTGGTCACCAATACGGCCGATATGGTACCCAGCACCGTAACGATCACCGACATGGAATACGCCCGCAGAATCTGCTGTGCCTTCGAGCCAAACAGGAATTCGTAGGTTTCAAAGGTAAAGCCTCTGGGCCAGAACGAATAGCCTTCCGCGGCGATTCTGGATTCGGTAGATAATGAGCCGGATACTGCCAGAATAAACGGCGCTAGACAGATTACTGAAAATACGGCAATACAGATGTAAAAGAAAATGAGCAGGCCTTTGTTTTCGGTAGTTTGCATCTTATCAGTCTCCTAAAATAGTTTGCTGTCTTTGTCATACCAGCCGGCTAATTTGTTGGCCACCAGCACCAGAATGAAACCAAAGACGGATTGATAGAGCGTGATGGCTGAAGCAAAGCCGAATTCTCCGGAACGGATGGCTGTGCGGTATACATACACATCGATAATGTCGGTAGTCGGCAGAAGCAACGGATTCAGGAACGTTACCCCCATAATCATACTGAGATCGCCTTTCAGCATGCCCCCGATGCCCAGCAGCGTCATCAGAATGATCGACGGAATCAGCATGGGCACCGTAATTTTGGTGATAATCTGCCATCTGGAGGCACCATCGATTCTTGCAGCTTCATAATAGGAAGTGTCGATGCCTTGCAGCACCGCATAATAGATGATGGCACCGTAACCAGCGCTTTTCCAGATATTCGCTAGCACGAGAATGATTACGAACAGCCAAGGGCTGGAATACCAGTCAACCTGGGAGAAGCCGAATGTCTGGAGCAACTGGTTCATAATGCCTTTGTCGTAATCCAGCAGGGAGAACAGAATGGCTCCGATAATAATCCAGGAAATAAAATACGGGAAAAACATGACGCTCTGCGTGATTTTGATAAACCATTTGCTGCGCAGCTCATTTAGAATAATGGCGATGGCCACTGAAAAAAACGTGCCGGTTAGCATATACAGCGCATTTAACATCACCGTGTTGCGTGTAGCCCTAAGAGAATCTTCCATACTAGAGAAGAAAAACTCGAAATTAGAGAAGCCGGCCCACGGGCTGCCGAAGATTCCGTCGTTGAAGTTGTAATTTTTAAAGACGAGAATCAGACCACTCATCGGCAGATAAGCAAAAAGAATTAGAATGACGATTCCCGGAAGAGCGAGCAAATAAAGCGAGCTGTCCTTCCTTAGGGATTTACGGAAGCTCTTGGCTTTGGCCGTCCTGATTCCCGGACTTGGCATTCCTTGTGTCTCCGATGTAGCCTCTTGCATCATTAACAGTCCACTCCTTTATACTAGCGTTGTCATTTCCGTCCCTTGTTTTAGGAGAACGCTTTACATGAAAATCATAAATCCACCCGGAATGTAAACGCTATCATAATAAACGGAAAAAAGTTAAAAAAAGCGGAAAAGGGCAGCTTAAAAAAACGAAAAAGACAGAACTTTTTTGTTTTTAGGGTGCTCAAAAGCCTGATTTAAAGGGGGATTTTATAGTATAGGCCGGCGCGAGGGTTATTCATTGAAAGTCAAAAAGGGGATGTCTCCGGCTATGAAAATGCTGCCGGGACATCCCCTTTGTTCCTTACTTTTAGCGGGTCAATCAGGAAGATTCTGTTTCTGTAGAATATGATTCATTCTCCATTTAGAAGGTGTAACCCCATAACGCTTTTTGAACTGGGTTGTAAAATAGGTGCTGCTGTTGTAGCCCACTTTCTCGGCAATTTCCCGGATATCCAAGTCAAGCTCAGTGACTAATAACATCTGCGCCTGCTCCAGACGCAGCAGGTTAACGAAATCGGGAAAGCTGCAGTTTACTTCGTCGGCAATAAGTCTACTGAGATAAGCGGGACTTAGCGATAGCTTGTCAGCAAGGGCATTAAGGGAGAGCCTGGAGTCATCATAATGATCTCTGATATAACAAATGGCTTCACCAGCAATGCTCTTGGTCTGTACAGCGCTCATGCTGGCAATACGCTCGTGGGCGGTATAACAGCTGTCTACAATCCAATTCCATAGCTTGTCATAGCTTTGGATCTGCCAGATATGCTGGTAATTATCTAGAAAGCCGGAATGCTGGACGTCTGCATTAAGCTCAGCCGTGCGACTGAGTTCAAAGACCAGTCTCGATAAAGCGATGGTGGCAGGCTCGACGCGGTAACTGCAGGCTACTGCCAGCAATCTCTCCACTGCCTGCGGAATATGGTTCGAGAGTTCCGTCTGCTTAACGGCTTGCAGTACCGGTTCAAGGGCACTGTCGGGCATTGGGCTGCTGTTCAGGTGGATCGTATCATCGGCAAAGATGATGTTCTGCTGCACATGAAATTTAATATATTGCAGACTGTCCGCAGCCTCATTGTATTTAGCCCTCAGTAGGTTTAAATCATCCGTCAGCCCGCTGATTCCGAAGGCGCAGCAGGCTCCGGAAAGCTGTAGCTGAGCGGCGGTTTCTTCCCATTTGCCGCGGTACAAAGCGTAATCGCCGAAGCTGCCGCTGTGAAGCTCGCTCAGAATAAGTACAGCAGTGCCTTGATGCGGGCGGAAGGATTGAATGGCTGCAAGTTCACAGAAGGCATGTTCAATCTGTTGTATGTTTTCCTCAAAAGTATGCCGGAAGTCGGAGTCTTCAGGTTGTTCGGGCTCCAGAGCGGTCAGCACGCATACACAATATGCTCCCCCAGAAGCGGCTATGCTCATCAGGGGTGTCCCGCTGTTCTCTGGTGTTCTCTGCGGGGAAAGCAACCACCGCATCAAGGCGCTATCATCGCTTTCTTTTTTTAGCTGCTCCAGCTTAACGCCAATCTGTTCGAGCTCCTGGCTTACGGTATCGAAATCGCCACCGGTTTTCAGCGCTTCTTCATTGCCAGATAGATGAGCGATATTGCCGAAGAGCCGGCCGATTGGCTTATACATCCGCCGCGAGATCAGGTTGGCGGTTATAGATGCGGCGGCAATCAAGGCCAAGCACAGGCCAGTCATCAGATTACGGGCATTGGAGATATCACGGATGCTATCCTTGTAGGAAGTCTCCGA
Source organism: Paenibacillus sp. FSL P2-0121 (assembly GCF_037975345.1). Lineage (NCBI taxonomy): Bacteria > Bacillati > Bacillota > Bacilli > Caryophanales > Paenibacillaceae > Paenibacillus > Paenibacillus sp. FSL P2-0121. The sequence goes on from NZ_CP150245.1 coordinate 2,254,934, forward strand.
CACAAACCACAGCTTGTCCGCTGCAGAATATACATAGGTAATCAGCTGTGGCTCTTCACCTCCCTTATAGACAAAAGAGCCTCTTTCTGAGGTGGAGGACACCACCTGCTTTAACATGCCCTCTTCCAGAGGGATGTCAGATAATGCACTGTGCATGAGCACAGATGCTTTTCCGTCAAGCACAGCGTAACGGGTGGCTTCGCCTTCTTTTTGCGTAAACAGATTATTCTGCAGCTTTCCCAAATTGACGGTCAGTGCTACCGCACCATTATATTCGCTATCCGCAAACGCCCGGTCATTATAAAACACGGTGAGCAGGGTAATGGGGGTACCGTTATTCAAGGTTGCCTCCCACAGAAACGGTGATTCAACAATGATGTTATCCCGCATTCTCGAGAATAGCTCCAGCTTGGATTCAGGGCTTAGCGGAAGGTTTTCGAACATGGCAACAGGCTCATCCACTCCCATGATGTAGGCGTTCTCCATATATTGGTTCACAACCAATGCTCCGCGGATTTGGCTTAAGGCACTGTACAACTGGTCGCTCCAGCTGGTATCGCCATTCATCATGAGCGCGTTGATGTTTGGATTCCTATAGAAGTCCATAGCGTAGTTCTGGACGATCTCTTCATAGTTTGTAAAAACGGTTTCAGTATTCACCAGTACATTTTGGTTCGCCTTGTTGACATTATCTATCGTAATATTCCGGTACCAATAAAAGATCACTACAGCCAGTACTAGAATACAGCAAACTGAAATCGCGGTTAGGCTCATAAAAAAGCGGGAGTACAATTTCTTTCTTTTTCCCAAGCTGCTCACCCCTTCAGGTAAATCCTATTACACCCATTCTAGAGGGAAAGGCTATTCGCTGACAAGGAGTGAAATATGGGCAATATAGCATGAAAGTATAAAAATGAAGAAATAGAACATAGAAAATACAAGAAAGTTAAACTTATACGAACTATAATTGGTGGTGCTTACATTTGAATTGTTTTGAGGAGGATTACTTTTAATGAGAACATTCCGCAATCCAGTGCTGCCGGGATTTTATCCTGACCCTTCCGCTATCCGTGTTGGTGAAGATTATTATCTTGTGACTTCAAGCTTTGAATTTTTCCCAGGCGTTCCTATCTTCCACAGCAAGGATCTGGTCAATTGGCGCCAGCTTGGCCATGTACTGGACCGCCCGTCCCAGCTCAATCTGGATCACTCGATTCCCTCCATGGGCATTTGGGCACCGACGCTCCGCTATCATGAGGGAGTTTTCTATATGATTACCACTTTTATTGACAATGACAAGAACCAGCATAATTTTTATGTAACAACAACCGATCCGGCCGGAGACTGGTCTGACCCTGTATGGCTGGAGGATGCACCCGGTATTGACTCCTCTTTGTTCTTCGATGAAGACGGCAAGGTGTATTATACCGGCAACCGTGTTCCGCCGGAAGGGCAGGCTTATCCGAAGCATATGGATATCTGGCTGCAGGAGATTGATCTCAGCCAAGGGAAGCTAATCGGCCCGAAGCAGAGTATTTGGCAAGGCGCACTCAAGGTAGCTCATGCGCAAGAGGGACCGCATATTTATAAGATCGGCGCTTGGTATTACGTGCTGATTGCCGAGGGCGGAACCGGGCATACTCATGCGATTACGATTGCCAGAAGCAAGAGTGTGACCGGTCCTTATGAGGGCCATAAAGCCAATCCGATTCTGACGCATCGCCATCTTGGCAGAGCGTATCCTATTGTTAATGTGGGTCATGGAGAGCTAGTGGAGACTCAGCATGGTGACTGGTGGATGTTCTGCTTGGCTTCACGAACCAGCGGTGGTTATTACCGCAATCTGGGACGTGAAACCTTCCTGACACCGGTAATCTGGGAGAATGAATGGCCTGTGGTCAATCCGGGCAAAGGAGTGCTGGAATTTGAGACGGAGGCTCCGGATTTGCCAGAGACAAAATGGCCGGAATTGCCTGCGCGCGATGAGTTTATAGGTAATGAGCTGGCACCGATCTGGAATTTCCTGCGGACACCGCGGGGTGAATTCTGGAGTCTTACCGACAAGTCTGGAGTTCTGCGGCTTCGCCTGAAGCCAGAACGGCTCTCGGAGATTGCCAATCCATCTTATATCGGTAGACGCCAGCAGCATTTGAGCTTCAGAGCGGCGACTGACATGACGTTTAGTCCCGCTGCAGAAGGGGAAGTAGCTGGTCTTGTTCTCCTCCAAAATGCGGATCACCACTTCCGTTATGAACTGGGGCTAGAGGCAGGCGAACGTGTATTACAGCTGATTCATCGGATGGGTGGCAGCGAGCAGCTGCTGGCGTCAGTGCCCTATCTACAGGATCAGGTACAGCTTAAGGTGGAAGCCAGAGGACAAGAGTATAGCTTCTATTACAGAGCTTCTGAAGCCGCCAAGTGGACAGCCTTCTGTGAACGGACGGATGGCAGAGTGCTCAGCACCGATCTGGCCGGAGGATTCACAGGAGCATACCTCGGGATGTACACAAGCTCTCAAGGCGCAAAGAGCGAAAGCTATGCCGATTTCGACTGGTTTAGCTATGAAGGACTTGAATAATAGGAGGAGGTGAAATTCAATGAGCAGCAATCTTGTAACTAACACGTATCCGATTCCCGAGCTTCCCCAGATTCCCGAACGGACTTTTGCAATCACGGATTATGGGGCAGAAGAGGGGGGATTAACGCTATGTACCTCTGCTATTCAGGCTGCACTGGATGCCTGCACTGCGGCGGGAGGCGGAAAAGTTGTTATTCCCGCTGGCATCTGGCGTACAGGACCCCTTACTTTACGTAGTCGAATTAATCTGTATGTAGACAAGGGAGCGTTGGTGCAGTTTGACCCTGATCATACCTTGTATCCGTTACTTTCTTCCCATTATGAGGGGAATGCCGGCTGGCGCTGTCAGGCTCCGCTCGATGGAGAAGGTTTAAGCGATGTGGCAATAACCGGTGAGGGAATATTCGACGGCAGTGGCGAAGGCTGGCGCCCAGTGAAGCGGTTTAAGATGACCGAGAAGCAATGGGAGCGTTTGATCGAATCTGGAGGAGTGCTTGATCCGCAGGGCGAAGTATGGTGGCCTTCCCGGGAAGCCATGGAAGGTGAGGACTTCTGCCGGAAGCTGTGGGACAAGGGAGAAACTAGTATGGAGGCTTATCTGCCTGCTCGTACGTATCTTCGTCCGACGTTGCTTAGCCTGCGCAATTGCCGGCGGGTGCTGCTGGAAGGGCCGACCTTCCAGAATTCACCTGCTTGGTGTCTTCATCCCATTGGCTGCGAGCAGATTACCGTACGAAATGTTCAGGTACGTAATCCTTGGTATTCGCAGAACGGGGATGGCCTTGATTTGGAATCCTGCACGCATGCTCTAGTTGAGTACAGCAGCTTTGATGTGGGTGATGACGCCATCTGTCTCAAGTCAGGCAAGGATGAGGAAGGCCGTAAGTGGGGAATGCCCTGCCAGTATATTACCATCCGGAATTGCACGGTATATCACGGACATGGAGGCGTTGTGATCGGCAGCGAGATGTCCGGAGGTGTACATGCAGTTCGAGTTAGTGACTGCCTGTTCATCGGCACGGACATCGGCCTGCGGTTCAAAAGCACCCGGGGAAGAGGCGGTGTGGTGGAGGATATTGTAATGGAGAATATCAACATGACCGGCATCATCCACGAGGCTGTATCCTTTCATATGTTCTATGCAGGGGTTGAAGGATCGGAAGGGTATGACGAGCAGTTATTTTCGGTTACAGAGGAAACTCCGCAATTTCGGAAGATTACCCTGAAGAATATTGTGTGCCATGGTGCGGCAACCGCTCTACTGGTTAACGGGCTGCCGGAGATGCCGCTTGCTGATCTAACCATCGAAAAATTCCACGCAGTGAGTGATCGGGGAATTGTGCTGCGGCATGCCACGGGGCTCACGTTGGATCGTATCCGGTTGCAGACTTCGCAAATGCCGAAGATAACAGCGCATAGATGCAGCCACGTCACGCTCACTCATTCCGAAGATTTGACGATTACAGATAGATAAAAAATTCTATGGATGATGGAAATCCGTCTTGAACTTCCGTGGGTGTGACCTTGCTTCTTTTCGGTATTGGAGCGGGGTCAGACCGGTTGATTTTTTGAATGTTTTATTGAAATGGGAAAGATGTTCAAATCCGACAGCGGAGGCGATCTCCTGGATTTTGCCTGTAGATCCGACAAGCAGCCGTTCGGCTTCCCTTACGCGGACATGAACGATGTATTCCCGAAAGTGAAAACCCGTCAATCGGTGAAATACCCGGCTCAAGTATGAAGGACTAATGTAAAAATTACTCGCAGTCTCTTCCAGAGTAAGGGCCTCACGGTAGTGATCACGGATATAGGTGGCTACATCCGTTACTAGATGATGGAGCGGATGTTTCGTCCCTCCAGCTTGTGAGATACTCTCTGAACGCTGGAGGAGAATCATCAGCTCGGAGAATAAAGCGATTACGCTGGTTTCGTAATACGGGCGCTGCAACCGGCATTCTTCCAGCATCCGGTTCATTAGGATTTCCGCTTCGTCCTGCTCGCGCAGGGTCAGCTTGAACAAGCGGTACCCGCGGTCATGAAACCAGATGGCTTCATTCTGCAGGGATGGCGGTAGAAGAGCAGGATCATAGTTGATCAGAATCCGCTCGAACTCGGCTACTTCCGAGCTTGCTGTGGAATGAAGCTCCCGGCCGGAGATAAGAATAAGCTCACCCTTATGAACCGTAATGACTCGGTCGTCCACAAAGTATACCCGCTCCCCTTGTATCAGATAGTACAGCTCGGCTAAGTCATGGCTGTGGGGACGTGGCATAGCAGTGATGCCTTTACGTTTCATATGCTGGATGCTGTAGCGGTCTTCTTCAATATGATATTTGTGATTGGGGCTAGTCAGGCTAGTCATAATTCTCCTCTTCTCTTACGAAGCGTTACGGTTATTATAGAATAAACTCAGGTTGATAGGAAAGGAGCCGCAGATGTTAATTACAGTCTCTAAGAGTGTCGACGAAGGATTCAGTAGTCTACAGGCAGCGTTGGATTCAATTCCACAGGAACACAAGGAAGAAGTGACGATTCGTATCAAACCCGGCATTTACGAGGAAAAAATTACAGTGAAACAGGGAACGCCTCCGGTTCTGCTACTGGGGGAAGACACGAATTCCACCATCATTACCTGGTCAGACAACGCGCACACTTTAGGTCCGGACGGAGAGCCGATTGGCACGTTCAAATCCGGTACCCTGAATGTATTCGCTGAGCATTTCACCGCTGAAAATCTGACCATTCGAAATGCATCAGGTCCCGGCACTGGTCAGGCGGTGGCTGCTTTTGTTGATGCTGGTCATGCTGTATTCCGGCGTGTACGCCTGCTGGGTGATCAGGATACTTTGTATACAGGGCAAGGAAAGCAATATTATAACGAATGTTACATTGAAGGCGATGTGGATTATATTTTTGGCGCGGCTACGGCTTTGTTTGAACGTTGCCGGCTGCATAACAAACGTTCCAGAGGATATATTACAGCCGCATCAACGCCTGAAGGCGCACCGTTTGGTTATGTATTCCTCGATTGTGAAATTACTGGCGGTCAAGGTGTAAGTGAAGTGTATCTTGGCCGACCTTGGCGCCCTTATGCACATGTGGCTTTTATCCGCACGGTCATAGACAGTTCGATTATCGGCGAAGGCTGGCATAATTGGGGGCAGCCGGACAGGGAGGAAACTAGCCGCTATGAAGAATATGGCAGCAGTGGACCGGGAGCCAATCCCGAAGCCAGAGCTGCATGGTCGCGGCAGCTGATTCCACAGGAAGCTGCGGAGTATAGGGTGCTGACCGTGCTTGATGGCTGGCATCCTGAAGGATATTAAGGAAGGAGCACTTCGGATGGAGCCTCTGGAACAATACATGAAAGAACTAGCTGGTTCAGCACAACGTAACTCGGCTTTCAGCAAAGACATACCCTTTCAGCAATGGCGTGATGAGCTTAGCGCAGCATTTACGAAGCGGTTAGGTGGCTTTCCAGAAATAGCTGAGGAGCTGCAACCGGTTCTGCTGGAACGAACCGTCTGCTCCGGGTATACCCGTGAACGTATAGAGATAACTACCTATGAAGGGTTGCGCATGCCGCTGTATCTTCTGATCCCGGATCAGCCGTTCTCTACCCCTGTTCCTGCCGTTCTTGCCATTCATGGACATGGCTATGGAAGCCGGGAGATCGTAGGCTTGAACCCGGACGGATCGGATCGGCAGGGAGATCCCGGGCTGCACAAAGACTTCGCTGTTTCACTGGTAAAACAGGGCTTTGTAGTGGCAGCCCCGGAGCTGCTCGGCTTTGGGGACAGACGATTGGAAGAAGACCTAACAAGCGGGGAGCCTGGACGTAATTCCTGCTTCCGCCTGTCATCCGCATTGTTGATGGTTGGGAAGACGATGGCCGGCTACCGTATCTACGAAACCATGCGGGCACTGGATTATTTGCAGACAAGAAAAGAAGTTAAGGATGAACGAATTGGAATTATGGGTATTTCCGGCGGGGGACTGGTGGCTGGCTTCACAGCTGCACTTGACGAACGAATCGCTTGTGCGGTCGTAAGCGGGTATGCCAATACTTTCGCAGACAGTATTCTGACACGCAATCATTGCCTTGATAATTATATTCCAGGGATTTTGCTGGAAGCGGAGATGCCTGACCTACTGGGCCTCATTGCCCCTCGTGGCCTGTTCCTCGAATCGGGAGATGCCGATCATCTGTTTGGCCCGCGCGGAACAAAATTAGCTTTAACCCAGTTGCAGACGATTTACAGGTCGGCGAATCATATCGGACAGGTAGAAGCGGACTTCTTCACCGGAGGTCATGAGATTCATGGTGAACCAGCCTTTGCCTGGCTGCGCAAGCAGCTCACTTGAGCATAAGATTAGACTTCATATGGATGACAAACGAAGGAGGAATAAGGATGTCTATAACTGAAGCAACAACCGTTCACTTGTCCAGTAAAATCGCGAGTACGATTCTTGGAGGGTGCAACAAGCAGGGAGAGCATGAATATGTGCTGGAAAGATGGGCTTATGTTCCGGGCATGCTGCTGATGGCAATGGCCCGGGCGGGTGTTCAGCTCGACCAGCCTGAGTATGTCTCCTTTATGGAGCGGCATATGGACACATTTATTGGAGAGGATGGTTCCATCCGTACCTACAGGCTGGAAGAATACAATCTGGACCAGATTAACGAGGGGAAAAACCTGTTCTTGCTATACCAGAAAACCGGAGAAGAACGGTATGCTGAAGCAGCCCATTTGCTGGCCGCACAGCTTATTGGACATCCCCGCACCTCCGAAGGGGGATTCTGGCATAAGAAGGTATACCCTTTCCAGATGTGGCTGGACGGGCTGTACATGGCATCGCCATTCCTAGCGGAATACGGCAAGGTTTTTCAACGACCTGAACTGATTGACGAAGCGGCGCATCAGCTGCTGCTGGTTGAGCGGCGGACCCGTGATCCACGGACCGGTTTGCTCTATCATGGCTGGGATGAATCCAAAGAGCAGGAATGGGCTGACTCTTCTACCGGATTGTCCTCTCATTTTTGGAGCCGGGCGATGGGCTGGTATGCGATGGCTGTGGTTGATTGCCTGGAGCATTTTCCGCTCACTCATCCGCAGCGGGGGACGATCATTGGCATTTTCCAGCGGATGTGCGGCGCGCTTCTGGAGGTTCAAGACAAGCAGACTGGCCTCTGGTACCAGGTGTTAGATCAAGCGGGGAGAAAAGGCAATTATCTTGAAGCTTCCGGCTCGTGCATGTTTGTTTATGCGATGGCTAAGGGACTAAGATTAGGTTATCTGGAATCCTCTTTTATAGAGGCGATGTTGCAAGGGTATGAAGGCATTTTGACGCATTTGACTGAAGAGGATGAACAAGGTGTGCACCTGCACCAGATCTGTCATGGAGCGGGTCTGAGCAAAGACCGTAATGGCTCATACGATTACTATATCTCTGAGGACGTATTGTCGGATGTGCCTATGGGCGTCGCTCCATTGTTATTAGCATCACTTGAGGTGGAACGGTACCAAGCTGAAAAATAACAGAAGCCCAATCATTCCCTCTGAAATGGAATGATTGGGCCTTTTTTTGCTGCCAGATATATATTTATTAGCGTTTCAGCAGATCCTCGCGGATAGGTGTGAAGACATCGAGCAGCGCAGAATCTGCTTCCAATGCGGTTACACCGTGCTTTGCATCTGGCGGTATGGCAATACTTTGCCCCGCGGTTACCTTATGCTTCTCGCCGTCAATACGAAATTCAAAGCTTCCACGCAGACAGTAGCTCATCTGCTCGTGAGGATGGCTATGCTCATAGCCCTCGGCTCCCTTTTCGAAATGAACCTCCATCATCATCAGACTGGCTGCAGCGTTCAAGATACAGCGTTTAACTCCCGGTTCTGCTGGTTCCCATACTCCAAGATTGCTCATGTTCTAATCTTCCTCCTTGTATATAGTTATCGGGGCATGGCGATGTGAATTCTGCCTGCCTCAATTCTTAATTGGGTTGCTTCAGGTTGCCCGGATGTTGACTCAGGTTCTCCGAGCAGCCTAAGCGGTCCGAGACCCGGAACAGTAACAAGGTGTTCCTCCTTGGTGCCGTTGATGGCGGCGATAAACCATTTCCCATCCGTACGGGATATTCTGTACAAGCGTACTCCTTCGACAGCCTCTTCAAAATCAAGCTGTTCAAGCTGTAGTGAAGAAGCATCTTCTGTCCGGGGATGAAGCAGAATGACGTAATCGCTTTTACCACCATAAACACGAAAATGTTGCTGCTCTGCCAGCGGATAATTCCCGGCTACAGCGCCTTCTCCCATTGTAATCACTGGAAGTTCTGGTTCGGCGATATAAGCGCTTAGGTGCTTGCCGTTCAGGCAAGCTGCATCAATGGATTGCTCCATTATACTTGCATCAGTACTGAGTGTATGCAGATTCCAGACGCTGTTCGATGCTCCCTCAATTCGATCCCATATCAAGTAGACGTTAAAGCCTGCTTTAATGAACAAGAAATTCCGCTCATATTCCCTGGCGTTAGCCTCTGGAATAAGACTGCTGGCATGATCTAACTCTTCTGAAAAGCGTACTTCCTTGCATGTGCTTTGCAGTGGCCCATTGGCAAAATTTCCGAATGAATCGGTAAATTGAACAACATTATGAGCTGCGCTGGACACATACCAATGCCGATCCCCGTTATAATAACCTCCCGTTCCAGAATCAAGGGTTACTGGAACACCATCTGCCCAGATGGAGAAGTGCCCTTCATCATGATGAGCGTGATAAGTCAGCGGAGACGCCTCGTAGATTGCATAATGCTGAAGGTTCTGTTCTCCGTTGCGGAAGATGACATAACCGATATCGGGATAATGTACGGAGTCGAGTGCAGGCCTTTGTTCTGCTAAATCGGGCTGTGGATATAACAGCGCGACCAGAGGCAGAGGAAATGCGCCACTATCCTCAATCGGTTCTCCGCCGTGCTTCCACGTCCAGAGCATTTCCCCGGCAAGCTGGGGGTCTTCGTCCATATAGAATGGGGCCGCATATCCAAGCAGGCGAAACCATTTTTCCTGCACATTGGCATCGCCGACCGCTGGTGTAAGCAGGATGGGGGAGCCAGAAGAGCCGCCTTGAATAATATCTGGTGCAGTCACTGTTCCGATTAGGAAACGGTACATGCCCTTTACCTTCTCATGCTTGAAATAATCAATGCCCTTCAAACGCTTTAATAGGACGAAGAAGAGAAAATAGCGATGCAATACTGCGCCATGGTAGCGAATATTTTCTGGCCATGCGCCGTCTGAATCAACCACTTCTGCCAGCTGCCAGTTGATGACAGAGAGGGCATGATCAAGATATGCCTCACTTTGTTTTTCATTGGGAAAGAGGAGGGCATATACACCCAGTCCGGTTGCCCGGTCGGCATTCCAATTACTGCGTTTTCCTCCCTTTTCATCTGGGAAGGTCTCTAGATCAAACCGGTAGTAGTGGGTATCCATCATCATGTCTGCGATATAGCGGAAATGAGCGAGAAGTTCGGTTTCTTCTCCAGTGAGGAATACACTGCTGCCAGCAATCTGATCGTAGATTACCGAAGCAGCAGCGAGCCCCCTCCCGATATGCACCGCGCCGTAAGTATCATCGTCATGCCAGCCGTCTCTACGGAAAATATCCATGCCTACCCGTATATCGGCAAGCATGTACTGGAGCTTTTGCTTGGCTCGAACCGCAAATTCACTTTCACCCGTGATCATATACATATTGGCGTCCGCTCCCGTAGCCTCCAGCAGGTAGGCCCAATTGGTAAGTGTCGGCCGATTAAAAAGCGGGGAGAGCAGCTCAGTTCCTAACGGCTGCCCCGCAGCATTTAGAAAATGGACCCCGATGCAGATTCCTTCGCCTAGAGGAGCTTCCAGACTGAGCGCCGTCTGCACGCTGTAATGATCACCTTCATATACAGGTATGGTCTCTCCATAATGAAGGATTGTCAATCCTTTCACTTCCTCATTACTGATGCAGATACATTGCAAATCGTCTGCCAGACTAGCGCCAGATGGGGTTACACCAGATGGCTGGAGACCCTGCTGCCAGCTGGCCAATTTCTCTAGATATACTGTGCTTCCGTTTTCTCGGTCTTGACTCCACCCCAGCATCCCAGATTCTAGACCGCCATTCGCTAGTTCAACCGGCAAGCCAAGCTGCGAATGAGTCAGACGCAAGCCCCCGATGCACGCCGTGCCCTTTCCCCGAATCTGTACAGAAAGCTTGAGGAAGGCCGTTCTGGGAGGGGTTTTAAAAACAAAGGGTTCTACCCGGAACACCCCGAGTTTATGGAGGGGCGCAGCAGCTTCTCGGCTGGCAAATTGTTCAGACAGCTGTTGTTGTCTTTCGTACTCTTGCCGGACCTTGGGAAGCTGTTCGATTCTAAGGCGTATGCCCTCAAGCTCTCCTTCGGTATAACATCCGAAGGGGCGTGTACCGCCACCATATGCTGAAATCATCGGTAGTTCTAACCTCCTTGTAAAGTAGTCATGGTTCGTGGGTGAGCTTTCTCTTAATTAGTATAAACGTGGCTTTACGAAGGACGGGATAGATAAACAAATGAAGGAAAGGGGACAAAGCAACTGAAAAAGTGAAATTCTCCCCCAAGCGCAGTCGCTTTCTCCCTAACCGTTACGAACGGATAGAATTATCATTAAGGACATAAGCTTAGTCCAATGGACAGGAGGAACAATAAATGAATTTATCAAAACGTCAAATTAACGCCTGGACCTTCGTTGCTCCCAGTTTGATTCTGACGCTGGTTTTTGGAGTATATCCGATCTTTTGGGCTCTGAAGTACATGTTCTATGATTACCAGGGTTTCGGCGAACCCATGTTTATCGGACTGGAGAATTTCGAGCGCTTATTAAGGGATAAGGAATTCTGGAAGTCAGTGGTCAACACCTTTATCTACGCTGGAGGCAAGCTGCTCATCACCTTGCCATTATCATTTTTACTGGCGGTTGTCCTCAATCGTGCTTTGAAAGGGCGGCAGCTGCTAAGAGCGATTTACTTTATGCCGACCGTAATCAGTGCTTCGGTTATGGCCATCGTATTCTACGTTATCTTTAATTCATACAACGGGATGGTTAACCAGCTATTGGTCGGCTCTGGAATTATTTCCGCTCCGATAGATTGGTTAGGGCCGAAATATGCCTTACTAACCGCTATTATGATTGCGATATGGGGGGCTATCGGTAACTATATGCTGCTCTTTATCGCTGGTTTACAGAACATTCCTGAGGATCTCTATGAGGCGGCATCTATAGATGGAGCTGGACCTTTCAGAAAAATGTGGAACATCACCGTTCCCATGCTCGGACCTGTATTGCAAATGATCATTATGCTCGCTATTACCGCCTCCCTAAAAGGCTACGAGAGTATTATGGTGCTTACCGAAGGCGGTCCTTATGGCAAGACGGAAGTTATGTACCTGTACCTGTATAAGCTGTTCTTCCCTGTATCCAGTGGAGGTACAAGCATTCAGCAATTTGGCTACGGTAGTGCGGTTGGTTTTGCCACAGCAGTTATTGTAGGTCTGATTACCTTAGTCTACTTTTATGTATCTAAAAAGCTAAATGATATCTATTAAAAGAGAGGAGAATGAACAGTGAGTACATTACATGCGGAGACGAAGAACACTTCGGTCCAGCCTGTCCGGTCCTTCAAGACCCGAGCGGTGCTGTCCCGGACCTTGCTGTGGATTTTTCTACTTATAGTGGCGGCTTTTGCGTTGTTTCCGATTATTCTGGCTTTTTTCGGATCCCTTAAGACCAATCTGGAGTTGACGACAGGAACCACCTTGCTGCCTAAGTCATGGCAGATTGGAAACTACGCGCAGGCTTGGAATTCGGCTAACTTTGCCCGCTTTACATGGAACAGTGTGTTTATCAGTATCTTTACCACCTTAGGCACTCTATTAATTGGAACGATGGCCGCATATGCGGTAGCGAGAGTCGATTTTTACGGGAAACGTATATATGTTGTAATTCAGTCCTGCACGCTGTTCATCTCGATCGGTGCTGTGGTGCTTCGGCCGCAATTTGACCTTATGGTAGCGCTTAATCTACAGAAATCGTTATGGGGTGTCATTATTATTCTGATTAGTGCGCATGCCACGGCATTTTTTATGTTGATTGGTTTTGTACGAGCGATTCCGAAGGATCTGGATGAGGCTGCTTTTATTGACGGCTGTAATTTCTATAGCGTATACTTTCGAGTTATCTTACCGCTTCTGACACCCGCCCTTGGAGTCACGGCGCTCTGGACCTTCCGCGGAGCATGGAACGAATATATTCTGCCGCTGGTTTTTACCATGACACAGCCAAAATTACAGACACTCACCGTAGGATTGGCGGGGCTAAAATATGGTATCGGCGATGCGGCGCAACCTCAATTGATGCTCGCGGGTGCATGTCTGTCCATGTTGCCAATGATTGTTGTCTATATTTTCGCTAATAAATCGTTCATGCAGATGACAGCTGGCTCTGTAAAGGGCTAAATTCGGGGCGGGCTTCGGACAGTTATTCAAGAAGGATGTGAATACATGCTGAAGGCCTGGGTTTATCGTACCTCTTTGAAGAAAAGAATATGGCTATCCTTTACCGCACTTACGGTATTCTGTATTTCTGTCACTGGTTTATTGGCTTACTCCATCGCTTCTCGGGCGATGGAGCGTAACTCTGTCGAGTTAAATCAAAATGTGCTGAATCAGTCAATCAATGTCCTGGACCAGAAGTTAAAGCAAATCATTGTGGCTTCCTCCACGATGATGTTGAGCGAAGCTTATCAGCAGACCATCCGGGATATTAAAGCTCATAATATGGAACGTTTTTTTGCCAATTTTTCTATGCTGCAAGCGCCCTTCACGCAGGTAGAGTTGACGGAAAACTCCATTGAATCTATCTTGATCAGTACGCCGGACGGGGATTTCTACTCTACCAGCAATCAGCGCAGAACCTTGACCCCATTTCTAGAATCTTCGCTGTATCAACGGATTAAGGAGAAACCTGAAACCAATTGGGTGGAGAGTCATCGGGACGAGCTATTTGCCGGGAAACACCATGTTATTTCCCTAGTCTTGCAGCCGCTTACAGACAATTATGTCCCTGATCTATTTTTGATCGTTAATGTAAAAGAGGACATTCTTGAAGATACTGTAAGTGGAGGCGGGAGTCTTGGCTCCGCACGTTTTTTACTGATCAATAAAGAGGGAACAAGCGTCTTCGGAGACGGGAGACGTCCGGAATGGTCTCGGGACTCTGTGTTTTTGGACAAACTGAGGGAAGCAGACCGGGGTAATTTTGAATATTCTGCTGGGGATGGGCCAATGCTGCTCAGCTATGCCAGTTCAGGGTACGCAAAAGACTGGGTGTTGGTCAGCTACCTGTCCAAAAAGGAACTGCTGCAACCTGTTCGGAGTATTCAATGGCTGGTGTTGATGATCATGGCGGCATGTATCGTCATCGCGCTTTTCCTTGCAAGGTATCTGTCCGCTTTGCTACTGGGACCGCTGCTGAAACTGCAACGGACGATGTCTCGTGTTGAGCAAGAGGATCTCAGTGCACGCTTCCAGAGTCCTTTCCAGGATGAGATTGGGGAGGCGGGACGCAAATTTAACCAGATGTTGGACCGGATTGGTGAGTTGATTGCTGAAGTCAAGGATACAGAAAAAGAAAAGAGAAAAGCGGAGATCAAGGCGCTTCAGGCGCAGATCGAGCCTCATTTTTTATATAACACATTAAACACGATTTTCTGGAAATGTGAGATGGATGAATATGAAGATGTGAAACAGATGGTCATTTCGCTGTCTGCACTGTTTCAGCTGGGACTGAACAACGGGCAGGAAATTACGACCTTAGGCAAGGAACTGGAACATGTCCGCCAGTATCTAAACCTTCAGCAGCAATGTTATGAAGGGTTGTTTGACTATACAATTGATGCCGGAGTGGAACTGCTGGAGCTTCCTGTATTGAAAATTATTATTCAGCCCTTGGTGGAGAACTCAATCCTGCACGGCCTTAAGGAATTAAGGGGAGGGGGAGTGATCCGGATCTCTGTAGAAGTAGCCAAAAACACACTGCTCATCCGGGTTACCGATAACGGAACCGGCATGAATGCGGAGAAACTCAATGCCTGGCTGAAGGAGCCGAACGGCAGTGGAGGTTATGCTCTGTCTAATATATGTAGCCGACTGCAGCTGTACTACGGCAAAGAAGCCGGATTGGTTTTTCGAAGCAGTCCGCGTGTTGAAACCGAAGCTGTTCTATCCATTCCTGTGGAAGGGGGAATAAATCCTGAGCGCCCATTCAATTAAAATATGTATTGTTGATGATATTCCTGCAGTGGTCCGCGGATTGTCGCAGCGGATTCCTTGGGAGGAACATGGGATTGTGATCGCGGCCACCGCGGCAGACGGGGAAGAAGGTCTGGAGCAGATCCGCAAGCATCGTCCTGACATTGTATTGACGGATATCCGAATGCCTTTTAAGGATGGTTTAGAGATGATGCGGAGCATCCAAGCCGAGCAGCCAGGCATCAAACTGATTTTTTTGACGGGTTATTCTGATTTCACCTATGCCCAGGAAGCAGTTAAGCTGGGTGCCTTTGATCTGATTGTAAAACCGTATACCAAGGTTCAAGTGCTTGAATCCGTGTTGAAGGCCAAAGAAGTGTTGGAGCGGGAACGCAGTCAAGCTGAGCAGATGATGGGCATGGAACAAAAGCTGCGCGAGAGCTTACCTTATTTGCGTCAGGAATATATGCGTCTGCTCATCCGTTACGGAACTAGGCAGCAGCACTTGAGCCAGCAGTGGGATTTTTACAATATCGAGATGAATAACCATAACTTTTGCGTGATGGTAGCGGAAGTGGATTTTTTTGTGGAACGTACATCAGAACTTACGGTTTCCGAGGTGGAATTAATCCGCTTTGCCGTACAGAATATTTTGGAAAATACAATATCCGAATACACTCGGGGCATTGTGTTCCGGGAAAATGTGAATCAGTTCGTTATTGTGATGAACCCTCTGGCGGAGCCGAATATGGAGCAACTTGCAGAGAAATGCCGGGAAAATGTACATCGGTATACGTACCAGACGGTATCCATTGGACTGGGTGGAGAGGTGGAGGAGGTAGGGCAGCTTTCTGCTTCCTATGCGCAGGCGCTGTCTGCACTTGCGAACACCTTTCTGAACGGTGGGAACAGCGTGTACACCTATGTTGAAGATGCAGTCGTGAATGCCGCGCTACCCAGATACTCATATGACAAGGAGAAAGAATTGCTTTATTGTCTGCGTTCGGCGAATTTGTCCAAAGCAGAGGAGCAGCTGGATCATATTTGGCATGATTGGATTACTGCACCGGCAACGCCTAACCCGTCCATCGTTAAGACGCTATGTCTTGAACTGGCTCATTCTATCCATCGGATTTTTTCGGAAAAAGCAACGGATTCGGAAGTTAAAACTCTGGAAAATAAGCTTGCAGACATGAGCAGTGCAGTCTCTTTTGAAGATCTTAGCCGCCAGATTCGGGAATTTTGCCGTTTGGGCTGTACGTATTTGCAACAACGCCAATGCAGTGACGCGCGTATGCTTGTGGATCGGGCCATCACTCATATCAATGGAAATCTGCAGCGAAATCTATCCGTCGCCGACTGTGCACGGGAGGTGCATCTTAGTCCTAGCTACTTCTCCAATCTTTTTAAAAAGGAGACGGGGATGACACTCGCCCAATATATTATCGGAAGACGAATGGACAAAGCCAAGGAGCTAGTGTTGGAAGGCATACAGGTTCAGGATATTGCCATCTCTTTGGGCTATGAGGATCGACCCTATTTTACAGAGCAGTTCAAAAAATACACCGGAATGACGCCGACTGACTTTCGTGCAAAATATAGCTTGCCTAAAGTGGAGGGAAACAGTGATTTCGTCTCCCATTGACAGTTGTTTTCTCCTTCACTGATAAAAGGGCAGTGGAATTATAATTTTCTTAAGAAATGAATGCGATTTCAAAAGAAAAGGGAGGCATTTTAGATGAAAAGAAATAAATGGATATTAGCTGGGGTTTCGCTGATGCTGGCTGGCTCGTTGGCCGCCTGTTCATCATCCGAATCTAATACGGAGGTAAGCAGCAGCAATACAAACTCCGAAAAAACAAAATTGGTCTACTGGACCATTGATCGTCATGATTCTGATTTTATTGAGCAAAAGATCAGTGAGTATGAAGGTCTTAATCCCAATATCGAGATTGAAATGAAGGTTATGGCAGAGAACTATACCCAGTCGGTGGATATTGCCTTCTCCAGCATGCAGGCGCCTGATATTCTCCGGGTGGATACTTATAACGTGCCAACATGGGTCAAAAGAGGGTATCTGGAATCTTTTGATAGCTACATTTCACCAGAGATGAAGAGCCGGTTCGAGAACGTACTTATCAACGAGAAAAATACCGTTGACGGCAAAATATATAGCCTTCCCAATATCGGTCAGTTCTGGCGCCTCATCTATAACGTAGATTTGTTCGAGAAGGCTGGCATTACAGAGCCGCCTACCACACTCGCAGAGATGGTCGAGGATGCCAAGAAAATTACGGCAGCGGGAAAAGATATAGGCGCTTACGGCTTCGCGGGTAATTTCAAAAGTACCAGCGGATTTGAGCGTATCGCTTATCCAATAACAACACTTAGCAAGACTAAGGGCACAGAGGGCTTCGACTTCCAGACCGGGCAATTTGATTTTAGCGTCTATAAAGAGGTTGCTGAGGCGCTGCGGCAGATTAAGGTGGATGGAAGCATGATGCCAGGATCGGAATCGCTTGATATCGACCCGCTGCGTGCGCAATTTGCTCAAGGCAAGATCGGTATGTATTTCAACCATTCCGTTGAGCCGACGGTCTACAAAACCCAATTCCCAACTGAAATTCGCTGGGCAGCTGCGATTCCTCCAACCATTGACGGGGAGCAGAAGGGTGTCAGCCAAGTTATTGCAGGAAGTTATTTGGCTATGAGCAAGGATTCGAAGCATAAGGAAGAAGCTTGGAAGTTTATTGAATGGATGTACAGTGATGATGTGCAGATTGCTTACCAGGAAGCAGGGTATGGGGTTTCGGTTATCCCATCGGTTGCTACTGTTGCCAAGGCACCAGACATTGCAGGAATTGAAGATTTTCTGCCTACGAAGTTAGACGGGATTTATCCAGCGACTCCGATGGTTATCAGTGAGGGACGTCTGGAAGGACTAAAGAAGGTTGATGTCTTCAATAGATACATTTTTGGTGGTGGAGATTTAGATAAAGAGCTTCAGGACTTGAATACTCGCTATAATGCGGCACTTGAAAAAGCCAAAGCCGCAGGTGACACCGATATCGAAGCACAGCCGGACTTCAATGCAGGTTCCCTGCAGGGATCATTGGCCAAATAAATCGAAAAAGACGCCTCTTAGGCTCCGTATTAATACGAGCTAGTGGCGTCTTTTTTTGATGACTACTATGATAATTTTTATTCCTCAGTCGTTTTAGCTGTGCTCGGGGTTCCTTTGTTATTGTAGAGCCACAGCGCGTATTCTAGAGGGCGAATCAGGGCTTTGCGGTATGTGGTTCCGTCACCTGATCTTGCGAACACTTCACGGGCGGGCTTGGGATTAACCTCCAGCACGTAAATTTTACCTTCGCGATCAATGGCGAGGTCCAATGCAAGCTCACATAAGGCTCCGTAACTTTCTTCCAAGAAGGCTGCGGCATCAAGGCCCAACCTCTCGGCAGTCTTCATGACCTTATCGGTTTTATCCTGACTGCCCAGCCATTCCTTCAGCAGCGTTTCCGCTCGAACGGCATGACCACCGCCATGAAGATTGGAGGTTACACTCCGCGCTGCACCGACCCGTGCTGCCATACCTGTCAGTTCCCAGACACCTTGCCCATTCTTTTGAACGAGCATCCGGTAATCATGGAAACGTCCGCCCGGCAGACGTAATGGGATCCCCTGTTGGATAAGGAAACGTCCGCCGATACACCATTGCCGTACGATGGAATCCAGCCGAGTAGAAGAGACTTTACGGGTGGGAATGATTCGGCGATCCTGGCGACGGCCTTGAATATCATATACCCCACGCCCATCCTTCATTCTCTCAATTCTGAGGATGCCACGTCCGCCTGTGCCGTTTGCCGGCTTGATATAGACTACTGAATTGGTTTTCAGCATCCGGCGCAGGTCGGCAGAGGACTGATAGAGTAAAGTTTCTGGCATATGCTGCCGGAAACGGCTTTTTTGTGAAAATGTTTGGTGAATGGTCCATTTGTTGCGCAGTGGACGATTCAGAAATAACAGATGATTGTAGCGTTCTCGGAAACGAAGCAGTTGCTGAAAGCGTGAGCTGCGCTGAATACGGCAACGGTCATAAATCATATTCGGAAAAGAACGCCATTTGCGTGACCATTTTCCGCTCTTGGGATCAAAGACAAGGGCATGGATCTGCTCTTTGCTGGGATGAACATCCATGGGGGTAAACACAAAGACATCCAAGCCAATTCGTTTGCCCTCGACGATCATTCTCCGGTACACGGCCTTTTCTTCAAGCTGCTTAGCTTCGTTAATATATAAAGTAAGAATGCCTAAGACGGGCTCTGGCACAGGAGTTCACCTTCTTGTGGAGAAATAGTAGTGCTGCCGGTATGATGGGGTGACCGGAGCAGTAATGTTGGCTTGCCGGTAGGACCAGTGGTAAGTGTGTCGGCAGCAAGGCCGATATTGAAGCACATCTTTAGGCTAGCAGTATTGTCGCAGGCAACACTGCATTGCAGATGCCCGAGGCGTTTCAGCTGGGCAGCCATTAAGGCAGTGCCGGTATGTCTATTCCGGTAGAAGGGGTGCACAGCGACAAGACAGGCTTCTGCACCGAATCCGGATACGAAGCTGACTCCTGCGAGCTGGCGCCCATTCTGACCGCGTACGGTGGCGACAAGCAGCGAGATACCCGGCTCTGACAACTGATCCGGTGTTAATCGGGCCAGTACTTTGCAAGCTTGGTTTGTGATTCGCTTCTCCCCATGCGCTCTTATAAACTCAAGCAGTCCAGCCAGCCGTGATTTCCACTGTTTGGCATTTGTGTCATAGATGGAGGATATCTGCATGCTGTGTCACATCCTTTTAATGATTTCTATTTAAACTGGCGCGCTAAATGCTGGCCGTAGTGAAAGATTCGCTCTAGGGACAGCTTGCGGATCGCGGGTTCATCAAATTTCATCGGCCGGGAGTTGGCCTCAAAGAACCAGAGTCCCCCATTCTCATCTACACCCAGATCCATCGACATCTCTCCGAGCATAGAATCAGAAGCTCTTTCAATTTGTCTAGCGATAAGAAGGGCGGTTGTAGGCACACTCTTCAGGATCATGGCTGCTCTTTCGGTTCCAAATGTACTTTCCAGCATGCTGGCAGGCTCTTCAATACTACCGCCGCGTGGTACATGTGTCGTTATACTTCGGGCACCGGCGAGGCGTGCACCTATTCCGGTGACTCCCCAGCCGCCTCTGCTGTTTTTTTGCAGCAGCACCCGCAGATCAAACGGTCTTCCCCGATGAGTCGCCAGTTCAATAGCCTGCTGCACAATATAACGAGAGATTCCTTTTTCTTTTCCGATTCTTGCCCAGAGCCGGTCCATGGAAGCTGCTTTGTACGTCACATTTTTTTTGCCGCTTTGAATTTGGAGCCGGTAAGGCAAAGCGGTATCTGCACGATATTTTAGGCGCATAATTCCTTTTCCTGCTTTGCCATTCTCTGGTTTAAGGTAGAGGCTGGTATGCTGGTTCAGCATGGCAGTAAGGGTGTTTGCACTGCGTAATCGTCTCGTTTTTGGAACATGCTTTGAGGTGGAGTGCGAACCCCTCAACCATTCGAAGAGACTCCATTTATTGAAAAAATATGGATTATATAGCTTAATGCCTGGATGTTCCAGGCATTGAGCTATTTTACGTACCACAGCAGGTTTTTCCTCATCCTCACGGGTGGGAATTCGGTTATAAATGATTTGTGGAAGAGGTACAGGAATGCTGTACCAGATTTTACCGCTGGACGATGGGACATATCCGTTCACCATCCGTTCCTCAAGCTTGAGGTCACGGACAGTGACGACGTAGACAAGAAATCCCATTTCTTTGCCTGTGCGAATAATGTCCCGGAAGTTGCTGCGGTTGCCATTAAATTGCCGTACTTTATCGCTGGTTGTCAGTATGGCAATAACAGGTTTTGTATCTTCCGGATTATGGGTGCTCACATCTCATCCCTCCTGCGGAATTTGCTGAGGTATAGACAATGCTCCAGAATGTGCTCGATGGAAGCTTTGCCCTCAGCGCGCAGGGAAGGGTGACGGAAGATGGAACGACCTGGTTTGGCGTTGGCCTCGAACATCCAGATGTCTTCATCCTGATCAATTCCGAGATCAAAGCCAATTTCACCGAGCAAATGACGATGCTGGACTTCTAGTGATTCTGCCAGCTTGATGGCTGTAGTCTTTGCACGCTGCAGTACTTCGTCAGCTCTTGCGCCGAATACACGTCCGAGTGCTTGCTGAGGTGTAAGCAATGCTCCTCCATTTTTAAGGTGAGTGGTGACACTGCCACGGCCGGCTTTTTTAGCGCCTATGCCGACTACAATCCACTGATTACTGCCGTTTTTATGCATATGGAACCGGAAATCAATCGGGCAGCCATCTATTTCGATGAGACGTATTCCCTGCTGAACTATATAATTTTGCAGATTTTGACCGTGACGCGAACGAAGCATACGCATAAGGGCTTCAAAGGTGGTAAAGCGTAAAAGAACGTTTTTTC
This sequence comes from Paenibacillus sp. FSL P2-0121, assembly GCF_037975345.1. Classification (NCBI taxonomy): domain Bacteria; kingdom Bacillati; phylum Bacillota; class Bacilli; order Caryophanales; family Paenibacillaceae; genus Paenibacillus; species Paenibacillus sp. FSL P2-0121. Next base: position 2,276,370 of record NZ_CP150245.1, read on the forward strand.
CACCGCGGCGGTAGCGGGCAAAATACCCCTTTTTCGGGAGATAGGTAAGCCGATAAATGCCGTGACCCAGACTTCCCGCAGAAGGTTTATAGTATACAAAATGATGGTGATCCAGCATTTCTCTCATTTTTTCCGTGGACGGATTGCTGTGGGTTTCAGGTACATAACGATTTGCCGCCCCATCATTTTCTAAAAGCTTATAGATATCGGATTTATTGAAAAAGCTCCAGTTAAAGTATGGAATTCTTTTCCGCATAAATCGTTCGCGAAGTTGGTTGATATAGGGTGAGGTCTCAGCTCTCCGACTGGGCAATCGATTATAGACAACATCAGGTAGAGGGACCATTTTTCGTTCAAACTTACCGCTTGAAGTCAAAAAATATCCATAGACCTGTTCCTGTTGCCAGTTGATGTCACGCGGCATAAAGGCAAATATATAACATTTGTTGCTGCCTTCCCGCAGTAATTGCTTGATGAACCCTGTGCGAGAACCGAAGGGCTGAGACGAGGAAGCAGGACCATCGGATAATATGCCAACTAAAGGTCCTAGCTGCACCTCGTCATTCTGTAGATTGCGTAAATAGACACCACCTGATTTCGGAACCTTGATAGCGCTTTTTACGCCTGAGGCGAGATATAGGTGATTTCCGGCGCGCTTGATGGGCTTGATCATGGTCGGGGTGGCATCTTTACCGAGCCTTAAGCGTATATTTTTTTTCCCCGTTAACTTCAAGCTTTTCATCAGTGCACCTGATACATATACAACTCTTTGGGGCTGCTTAGTGAAATGCACATTGCAAAAAGTGAGACTCATTTATGAATCCTCCTTAGGAACCATTGTTATCATTCTCCCGTTTGTAACGGAGCTGCCCGTAGATAGGGATGGTATCCGTCGTTGTGTGAGCAGTAGATGGCGCGCATAAGACAGTGGATTCTCGGCGGCGAGCTTAGCAGCCCGGCGGTCGCCCGTCAGCCGGAATACCGTGCGCCCTGGCTTGGAATTTGCTTCTAGTAAATGAATCCGACCGCTCGAATCAATACCGAAATCAAGGCCGAGTTCTCCAAGCCTGCCGCATGCAGCCTCCAGTAGGGGAGGCAAGTATGCACCTTCTGCAGCAAGCTCACGCATGATGTCTTTTCCACCCTGACCATATTCAGCAAGCAAAAAAGGCAGGGGAGAAACAGCTGTTCCGCCGCCATGCAGGTTCGAAGTCAGCGAACCTTGGTTACCCAGCCGTACGGCCATGCCGGTAAGAGTCCAGCGGCCAAGGCCATTCTTTTGCATCAATACACGCACATCGAACGGTTGCCCCTTACTATTCGTTAGGTGCAGGAAAGGCTGTATAATATAGCGGCGTGAGCCGATAAATTCATGAATCCAGTTCAGTCCTTCAGCCTGTGAGTCGAAAACATATTGAAAGGGTGTATTTGTTCCGTCACGCCCTCGTACTCTCATCCCTCTGTTCTGCAGTATGGCATGTAATGTACGTTTGCCATGGGTGCCGGCCTTGGGCTTTAGAAAGACTCCATATTCTCTTTCAGCAAGCATTGTACTTAACCTGCGGGTACCGGTATAGAGTACAGTTTCCGGCAGTATTGCCGCTGCTCTCCGGTCGCGCTTCAATATCTCATGTACACCCCATTTATCTGGCAAACCTCGAGACCAAGGCAGGGAACGATGAAGAGTAGAGAGAGCAGCGGAAGCTTCTTTTCTTTCTTTAGGACCTTCGTAAAAGCAGCGATTATAGACAATATCTGGCGGTGAAGAAGTAGTATTCTGCCAGCTTCCATCTTTCCAGGTATAGCCGGTAATGGAGGAACCGTCTGCCGCTACTCCGTCTGGATGAAATACGAGGACTTTTAGGCTGTATAGAGGAGCTGCCCGGCATAAATGACTGCAAAACTCTGGCTCGGCGATCGGTGGATTCCCGTTGCGGCGGCCTGTCATAATGCCGAGGAACCCCACTTCTGTTTCAGTCATCGTGTCCTCCTTATAAACCGGCCAAGTAGCGGCAATATAAAATCATTTGCTTGACGGACGGTCTTATTTTTTGATCGTTTAACGGTGTATTATCGTTCTTGGAGGGCTTGGAGTTAACCTCTAAGAGCCATATTCGTCCTGATTGATCCAGTGCCAGATCGATTCCGAGCTCTCCGAAATGAGCGGGGATAAAGGTTTCGACCCCTCTTGCAATGGCAAGTGCTGCTCTGGGCAGCTGAAGCTGAACGTTTTCTTTTGCGCCCGGAGGAAGACTGCTCTTGCTAACCGCTTCTTTTACAGTGCTGAGACTGCCACCTCTAGCTAAATTAGACACGAAGTGATTGCTTCCGGCGGTGCGGGCGACAATGGAGGTAACCCCCCATTTTCCGCTGCCATTCTTCTGAACAAGTGCCCGGAAATCTACAGGCCGCCTTCCTAGCTCCATCAAAGGCAATCCCTGCTGAATCTGGTATCGAGTAGTCTTCATTTTGGGAGCGATGGACTGGTACAATTTAGCGAGAGTGGTGTAGCTTTGCTTGCGTGTACCTATGGAGGTAGTAGACAACAGACGGTAACCTCCGCCTTCTTCTTTAGAGATACGAAGTATGCCTTTGCCGAGACTGCCTCGTACAGGTTTCAAAAATACACTTGGGTAATGGCTGCACATCTTCTTCATTACGGCAAAGCCGTTCAACGCATGCGACTCAGGTAAATACCGCTGCAGGGAAGGGTCTTGCGCTAAAGCTTCAAATACCTCTGTCTTGTCAAGAAATTTTTCGTTGAAGAAATGCGTTCCATATCGTGATTTTACATCCGCCAAAAAATGCTGTACGCTAGGTTTATTCTCCACCTTTCGCGTCGTTAACCGATTGTTGATTACATCGGCAATGGGCAGACTCATTTTTCTCCAACCCTCGTTGTATACCCAGCCCTGAATGGAAGAACTGCGTGTTTCCAGCGCTTCCGGGGTAAAGAAATATACATAGGCGCCTTGTGTGTGGCAGGCATTTGTCAATTCCCGGCAGAACATGGTAATGGGTCCAAACAACCTGTCGAGATTATCTGGATGGTCACGACTGACGAGCACGCCGATCAACGGTCCAAGCCGCAAGGTGCGGCTTACAGAGCTGTAAGAAACGTTGAGGGTTTGTCGGTGTTTCCATCCGGTCCGCTGCGCCAGTCCTTCGCTTACACGCAGGATGTCGGATTTGGGAGCCGAGATAATGGTAACCTCCTGCCGGAAAGAGCCGAATGCCAGCTGGAGTGTTCCGTGAGACGGGATTTTGAGTCTTTTCATGGATTTTTCGCCAAGCATTATAGCGTTTTCCTGCAGGATGCCCGAGTTGACCGTATGGACCGGGATCTTGAATTGGGACATCGTGGATCTCCTTCCGGTAGGCAGCATGATGCCGGCAATTTGGTAGCTAAGGGTTACATATCATTCATCATATGGAGACAGATGACCCTTGGTGATTGACCTAACCGCTAAAAACCTTGCCCAGTCATTTCATAAGCTCGGCCCAAGAAGCGAAACAAGTATGGAATGAGCGAATATTGGAAACTAAAGCAGCGTGAATTCAGGAAGCAGCTGCTAACAAAACTTAAGCGTATGTTTTCGGAGTGAGTTTTTAGAGCAGAGTAGATTCAGGAAGCAGCAGCTAACAAAACCTAAGCGTAAGCTTTCGAAGTGAGTTTTGTACGAAGACGATAGGAAGTGTACGCTAACAAAACTTAAGCGTATGCTTTCGAAGTGAGTTTTGTACGAAGACGATCTGAGGAGTGTACGCTAACAAAACTTTTAGGAGGAATCATAATGAGCATTCACGACAAAGCACATGAACTGGCGAAAGCCATTAAAGAGAGCAGCGAGGTATCGGATATCAGAAATGCCATGAAGGTCGTAGAAACAGATCCTGAAGCGAAAGCGATGCTGGACAATTTCCGCCAAGGTCAGATGGAGCTGCAACAACGGATGATGAGCGGAGAAATGCCTCCACAAGAAGAAATGGAAAAGATGGAGAAGCTGTTCGAGGTGCTTAACTTGAATCTTGGCATTCGTCGTCTGTTCGATGCGGAACGCCGTCTGAGCGTTGTAATCGAGGATGTAAATAAAATTATCACCGAGAGTTTGTCTCAATTGTACGGCGAATAAATTTTAGCAATGAAAATCAAAAGAGGGTGTTCCCGAAGCCGGTGGCTCTGGAAACACCCTCTTTCTTGTGGCTGTGACTATAGGGCTAGCCTAAGTTCAAGCTCGACCCAATCTCAACCTAATCTTGTTTACCTTCGACTGCGCAGAGAAGAATACCAGCTGCCAAACCTAAGCGGCGATCAAGCTTGCCTTTTCGATCCTCCGAGAAGTCAGCCATAATTTTGGTGACAAATGGATTGAAATTTTGCTTGAATGCAGGGATCGTAGTATCATCCATCTCGATATTATATTTCTGCGGAATAATAGCGATGAAGCGGCGCAGTAGAGCCATCGCGGTGCTGTCTTCCTTGATTTTTCCGATTTCCTGATCATGACGGTCAAGAATAATCCATTCATCCTTCAAAATAGATTTGAGACCCTTACGTCGAAAAGCACCAATATGCTCACCGGACTCTGTATCGTGTACATCATAAGTAGCACTAAAATCGACCACGTTGCGGGCTTTTATGCGCAGAAGCTCCTTCTGCATGGACTCATCCGTATAAAGTGCAATGTCTTCTTTAAGCTTGAACGCTTTCATTTGCGAATAGAGCACAAGCTGCTCAGAGCTATCAAAAATATGAAGTTTCGCACCCATGATCGAAAATACTTTTTTGCGAATTATGTATTCGGTATGATTATAAGCTGCATTCAATTCAAAAACGCCTCCCTAAATGAAATCATCATCTCATATATAAGCATCTCTTGCTATATAAATGCTAACCTTTTATACATAATTTTGAAAAGGTATATATTTTTTAATGGACTTGTCTCATATTACGGGCCTCATGTTCATAGAGTAGAGATATAGATTTAATCGAATATCCTGTCTACGAAGGAGCTGTTATTAATGAGAAAAAGAAACAAGTTCAAACATGGTATCTATTTGTTGCTGGCGTTGGCCATGCTTTTGTATGCACTGCCGAAGCTTTCGCTTGCGAATGGACCGAGCTGGGTGTTTGGTTTTGGAGTCGTCTGGTCACTTTTTGCGTTTATGGTCATTGCGGCACATTTGCATTTTATTATCGGGGTTGATGAAGAAAAGACCAAACGTTTGGAAGCTGTGCGAAAAGCAAAGCTGGAGCAATGGCAGACAAAGTGGAATGAAGAAACTAGAGTTTCGCAAAGATAATAGAGTTGGCATCGGATACTAAAAAGCTAGATTAGCTTCAGGTCTCTCGAATAAGCGCGGCAGTCGTGCAAAGAGAGGCAAAAATGACTTAGAATGTTGCGGAAAGCGCAGAAGTAGTGCAAAGAGAGGCAAAAATGCCTCAGAATGCTGCGGAAAGCGCGGCAATGGTGCGAAGAGGGGCGGAAATGCCTTAGAATGTTGCGGAAAGCGCGGCAATGGTGCAAAGAGAGGCATAAATACCGTAGAATGTCGCACAAAACGCGCAAGTAGCCAAAAGAAAGGTATAAATACCGTAGAATGCCGCACAAAACGCGCAAGTAGCCAAAAGAAAGGTATAAATACCGTAGTATGCCGCGCAAAACGCGCAAGTAGCCAAAAGAAAGGTATAAATACCGTAGAATGTCGCACAAAACGCGCAAGTAGCCAAAAGAGAGGCATAAATACCGTAGAATGCCGCGCAAAACGCGCAAGTAGCCAAAAGAGAGGCATAAGTGCCTCAGAAAGTTGCGGAAAGCGCGGCAATGGTGCGAAGAGAGGCAAAAATGCCTTAGAATGCTGCGGAAAGCACAGAAGTGGCGAAAAGAGAGGCATAAGTGCCTTAGAATGCCGCGAAAAGCGCAGAAGTAGCGAAAAGAGAGGCATAAGTGCCTCAGAATGTTGCGGAAAGCGCGGCAATGGTGCGAAGAGAGGCAAAAATGCTTTAGAATGCTGCGGAAAGCACAGAAGTGGCGAAAAGAGAGACACAAATAACGTAGACTGCCGCGCCAAAAGACACACTCATACGAAAAAGCCCACTAGCCTAAGCCAGTGGGCTTTAATATGTTCCTGCATTGCTAGCAGGGGGCTAAATGTTATTTTCCACCCGTAAAAGGATTGATCTCATTCGTGAGATCTCTTCCAGCCTTCTTTTCTTCTGCAGATATCCGTTTACCGAGAGCCGCGTAATACCACACTGCAGGAACGAGAACCGCGAGTATAACAAGAAATTGCATAAGCTCAGCTCCTTTCACGTCGATAGTATAAACTTTTTTCCTGATCGTAGAAAGGATGGATATGATCCTACCATCCTACCATCCTACCATCCTACCATCATCCCACCCACTTGTTGCAAAAACAATCCGACTACTTTTTACTGACCGAGCATTCTACTTCAAATACATAACTGGCGCTTCCCTGAGGCCATCTTGCATGGATGATATACAGATGTCTGCCGCTACCTGCTGCGAGTTGAAAACTATTTTTGTCCACAGAAAGGGTTTCGTCCGGTCGTTCCTCACGAGGAAATGAAGCCATAACCTCTATCTCTTTGGGTGCATATGAGAACTCGAGTTCTACCCGATCACCGCTGATGGCTTTAGGATGTACCTTTTGTTTGGAAACCAATTCATCGTAAGAAGCCATATCCACACATACGCCTTTGCCATTGTCGTTCCAGCAATAAGAGCCTTGAATAGCCTCGAACCGCTCACCGCCAACAGTAACTTGAACGCTTGGGGGCTGTGGGTTAGCAGTGTCTTCTGTTGAAATCTTATCTTTAAAAGTTGATTGAAACAAGTCCAATAGATCTTTTTTGCTGGTATCTGACAGACGATAGTGGCCCATTTGTCCGGATTTAATGAGTAACCCACTGTTACTTCCGCCGATCCAAAAAGAGAACTCATAACTTATGCCATCCTTCATGTTCACAGTGGTGCTGTAATCGCTGGAAGCAATATCTAGTTGTCCTCTATCATATTCAGCAGTAGTTATGGCTTGAACAAAACGTTCAAACGAGGATGGATCCGAAATAGTGGCCATGGGCTGTTTTTTTTCAATTAAGTTAATAGACACTATATTATTTGCATCCAACTCAATCTGGCCTGCTTGTTTTACTTCGTTTCCCGTATTTCCACAGCCGACCAGTCCTATAAAAAGCAAAGTAATAGTAAGTAGTAATAAAGCGGTCTTGTTCATCTCTTCAATGCTCCTTTACACATTCTTTAATTCTCAGACTATAAAAAAGAGGAAAAGGTTGCTAAATAAAGGCAGCGAATGTTTAAGGTCAGCTTAAAACGCATCAGAGATATTCAGTTTCAAAAAATTCGATTTTAAGGTGGTTTTCAAACTCACTATGTGGCAATACCTACCTTAATCGTAGATTGTGTAAGGAGAGTGAAATTCGAATTCGAAGCTTATGAATCGGTTGTACTGAGCCATTCTATCCGTGTATAATAGGTACAGTATAGTACAGATTGGAGCATGGGGGTGTAACAGTTGGAAGGTCAAGGCGATGCGATTACTAAACACGAGCAACTGCTGCAGCATATTGAAGGTCTTAAGGTAGGCACCAAAATATCTGTTCGCAAGCTCGCCAAAGAAATGTTAGTCAGCGAAGGGACTGCTTACCGTGCAGTGAAGGAAGCTGAGAATCTCGGGATAGTCATCACGAAGGAACGGATTGGTACAGTTCGTGTAGAAAAGAAACCTCGGAACATTTCAGAACAGCTGACGTTTGGCGATGTAGTTGATATTGTTGAAGGGCATGTGCTCGGCGGAGCAAGTGGACTAAATAAACATCTGCATAAATACGTGATCGGGGCGATGAAGGTCGATGCGATGATCCGTTATATAGATGCTGACAGTCTGTTGATTGTAGGTAACCGTGATGATGTTCACTCTCTAGCGCTGGAGCAGGGCGCGGGGGTTCTGGTGACAGGGGGCTTTGGGACGAGCCGTGAAGTGAAGGCCTTGGCAGACGAGCTGGATCTTCCCATTATTTCTTCGAGACATGACACGTTTACCGTCGCTTCAATGATTAACCGTGCTATTTTTGATAGATTGATTAAGAAAAAAATTATGCTGGTAGAGGATATTATCGACAGCAAACCGCGCCTGAATACGTTAAAAATCTCTAGTACCGTCGGCGAGCTACGACAGGTTTCTGAGGAAACTGGAGAGCAGCGCTTTCCCGTTACGGATGAATGGAACCGAGTCATCGGCATTATCGGTCGCCGCGATGTAGAGGAATTGACGGAAGGCCAGATCATTGAAAAAGCGATGATCCGCAGTCCGGTTACGGCTGCACTGCAAACCTCACTAGCCTCCGCGGCCCAGATCATGATGTGGGAAGGCGTGGATTTTCTGCCCATAGTGGACCGTAACCGTAAACTGGTAGGCTCCCTAACCCGTAAAGAAGTACTGCAAAGCTTACGCGATGTCCGGAATCAACCTCAGCTGGGAGAGACTTTTGATCATCTCATTTGGAATGGTTTTGCGGATGAGCGGGACGAAGAGGGACGATTGTTCTTCCATGGCTTTATTACGCCGCAGATGGCTACGGATCTTGGGACGATTTCTGAAGGAATATTGTCTACGCTTATGACGCTCTCGGCATTTAAAGCAGCTAAGGACATCACAGGAAATGATTATGTACTAGATAATATGTCCACTTATTTTATCCGACCGGTACAGATCGAGCATGCGATCATTGTAATGCCGAGACTGCTCGAAATCAGCCGCCGTACCTGTAAGCTTGAAATTGAGATCAGCCACTCGGATACTCTGGTAGCCAAAGCTGTTCTGATGCTGCAATCCATTGATCATGGCTAAAAAATGGTTTGCTAGCTGGATAGCATACGGTAAATAGGATCGTATACATGCTAAATAGACTGCCCTCATCATTGAAAGAGAGGGGAGTCTATTTTATTCTTTCTATTCCGTCAGAACAGCAGCTAAGCTTTCGACTAGTGTTGTTCCTGGCTACGGCTGCGACTACGGCTGTAAAAACTATAGCTGCGTAGCCCCGAGAAGATGTTGAACGCACCAATCAGCAGAAAGGCAGCTTCAACAATGATATTAACGGTAGAGCCGCGAAACAAAAACATGGATATCAAGGACAGCGTTACGAGCATAGCACCGAGCATCACATTCATGACGGAGCGTTTCAGCCCTTTATCTTGGGGATTTAAGGCACGGCGGGAGGATATGCTGAACACAGCGGCACCGATTACAAAGATCACCAGCAGGATAAACAATAAATACTTGATAAATAAAACCATGGACAGCCAGCTCCTTTATCGTGTCTTGCAGTAGCCAAGAAGTAATTTCCACGTCTGTCCATTATTGTATCACACGATGGCTGTCAGCTGCGCTTAAAAGGACTGATTTCTACCCAGATTTGCAGGACGCCTTCCATGACGAGCATGGTTCGGATTTTGACAGAGTATTCCTTGTCACGCACAATGTATAGCTTGCCATCCAACAGCAGTCTAACAAGTTTGCTGTCTGTATCAATATCGAACATGCTGCGGCCGCGCATCGGTTCCAGATCTGAGCCCATTTGGCTTATGATTAATTTTACAGTTACGGGGTCAAGTGGGGTATCTTCTTTGGATTTGCTTTCCTCCGATCGAATTTTGATTTCTCTGATCACGGTTGAGGTATTATTGTATTTTTTGAGTGTCTGAATATCTTTTTGATATTGCTCGATCTGTACACGCAGATCTTGATTATGCAGCCATAATACGTTATATCCTACATGGTAAATAGCATTGTATATGACAGCTCCTACGACGATCCCTAGCATGAATATAGCGGAGATCTGGGTGAATCTGCGAAAACGACTGAATGGTGGAACTCTCACTGGCGTTACCCCCTGCCGCACACCCATTTTACTAGCTCACTGCCCATATGGGCTCCTAGAAAAGCGAAGGCAAGATACATGATTTGTTTGATGGCGGGGGAGAGGTTGCCTCCAATCATGTTGCTTTCAATGACCCGTAAGGGGTCCATAGTACCTCCTACAGCGGCTGCTAGTGCCCATATTTTAATCCGATCTGCCACATCCAGCATCGTTTGCGTCGGCGGTTGCAGGGATACAACGGCGCCGATTCCGCCGAGCATAGCTCCGCCAAGCACGATGCCGAAGGCGATAAAGAAGTCGAGGATAGCTTTGCTCATAAAAATGCTCATACAGGCCCCTTCCCGGACGAGGCATTTACAAGCTTTGCCTGTCCTTATGCTCTTAATCCATTCTATGGGCGGGTCCCCCTTTAATATGATAAAATAGTTTCATCTTATGTTTGATTTTTGCAGTAGAGAGGAAGTGGGGTTATGAGCCCTTTCGTGCATTTGCATGTGCACAGCGAATACAGTTTACTGGACGGGGCGGCGCGCATTACCGATCTCGTGCGCCGGGCCGGCGAATACGGCATGAAGTCGCTGGCGCTTACGGATCATGGAGTGATGTACGGGGCCATCCCCTTTTATAAAGCGTGTAAAGAGAATGGAATCAAGCCGATTATTGGCTGTGAAGCTTATTTAACCGCGGGTTCACGCCGTGAGCGGGGCAGTCGAAAAGATCAACCGATCTACCACTTGATTCTGCTCGTCAAGAATGAAACCGGCTACAAGAACCTGATGAAGCTGATCTCTATCGGCCATCTGGAAGGCCATCATTATAAACCACGAATTGATATGGAAGTGCTGGCAGCTCATTCAGAGGGGATTATCTGCCTAAGTGCTTGTCTGGGCGGAGAAGTGCCGCAGCATCTGATGCATGGACGTGATGAGGAGGCGCGCAAGGCTGCGCTGCGATATAAGGCGATTTTTGGCGAAGATTTCTATCTGGAGCTGCAAGACCACGGGATCTCCGAGCAAAAGAGAGTCAATCCCAAGCTGATCGCCCTTGCCGAGGACTGTGAAATTCCACTTGTGGTGACGAATGATGTCCATTATTTAGCGAAGGAAGATGCTGAGGTTCAGGATGTGCTGATCTGCATCGGAACAGGCAAAACGGTGGATGATGAGGAACGTCTCAAGATCGGAACAGATCAGCTGTTTCTAAAAAGCAGCGAGCAAATGGCGGCATTGTTTCCGCATGTGCCGCAGGCTATCGCCAATACCTTATTGATCGCAGAAAAATGTAATTTGGAGCTGACCTTCGGCAATCATATTCTGCCTGCCTATTCTCCGCTCCCTGAAGGCATGGATTCCGCTGCTTATTTGCGTGAGCTGTGCTGGAAGGGGATGGAGGAACGATATATAGATACACCGCAATGGACTACACCTGAGCAAAGAGAGACGGCTGAGAAGCGTCTGACCTATGAACTGGGCGTTATCGAGAGTATGGGCTTCAGCGATTATTTTCTAATTGTGTGGGATTTTATTGCTTATTGTCATCGTCAGGGAATTGCTACGGGACCCGGACGGGGATCTTCCGCGGGTAGTCTCACCGCATACTCTTTGCGAATCACCGATGTGGACCCATTGAAATATAACTTGCTCTTTGAACGTTTTCTAAATCCAGAACGGATCACCATGCCGGATATTGATATCGATTTTAGCGATGAACGGCGTGATGAGGTTATTGGTTATGTAGTGGAGAAATACGGCAAAGAACATGTGGCGCAAATTATTACTTTCGGAACTATGGCTGCACGGGCTGCCGTTCGTGATGTAGGCAGGGTGCTGAACTTGCCTTATAACGAGGTAGACAAAGCTGCCAAGCTTATACCTGGTCAACTAGGGATCAGCCTTGCCAGAGCGCTGGAGAGTACACCAGATCTTAAAGCACTGTATGATAGCAATCCAAAGATTAAAGGGTTGCTGGATATGGCTATGAAGGTGGAGGGCATGCCCCGCCATGCTTCGACACATGCTGCTGGGGTTGTTATCTCGAAAGGTCCGTTGACCGATGCAGTCCCACTTCAGGAAGGTAACGAAAGTACGGCGTTAACCCAATACTCTATGGAGCATTTGGAGAGTGTCGGGCTGTTGAAAATGGATTTTCTGGGTTTGCGCACGTTGTCGATTATCGAACGCTGCATGAATTCGATTAAAGAAATGAGCGGAAGTGTTCCGGATTTCCGTGTCATCCCAGATCATGATCCAGCTACGTATGAAATGCTTGGGGCTGGTGAGACAACAGGGGTCTTCCAGCTGGAGTCGGCGGGCGTTAGACGAGTACTTAAAGATCTGAAGCCTAACGGCTTTGAAGATATTGTATCGGTTCTAGCGCTGTATCGTCCCGGTCCGATGGAATTTATCCCGAAATATATAGCAGGCAAACACGGTGAGATTGAAGTAGAGTATCCACATTCTGATTTGAAGGCTATTTTAGCGGACACCTATGGGATCATTGTGTATCAGGAACAGATCATGCAGATTGCTTCTCTGATGGCGGGCTTCTCGTTAGGAGAAGCGGATCTGCTCCGTCGAGCGGTCTCAAAGAAAAAACGTGAGACGCTGGATAAGGAACGGAGCCATTTTGTTCAAGGCAGCTTGCAGCAGGGGTATAATGAAACGGATGCGAATGCTGTTTATGACATGATCGTGCGCTTTGCTGATTACGGCTTCCCGCGGGCTCATGCCGCGGCTTATGGAGTATTGGCTTTCCAGACAGCCTATCTCAAGGCACATTATCCGGTGCAGTTTATGGCGTCTATGTTGACCGCTGTAATGGGCACTCACCGCAAGGTAGCGGAGTATGTGCTGGACTGCCGCCGCACAGGCATCGGCGTGTTGCCGCCGGATGTGAACGAGAGCGGCGTATTGTTTACTCCGGTTCCTGGCGAAGGAACCGGAACCGGGCATATCCGCTTTGGACTTGCAGCCATTAAGAACGTCGGCACGCTGGCAGTGGAGAACATTATGGCAGTCCGCAAGGAGCGGCCGTTCGACAGTCTGCTAGATTTCTGTCGACGTGTGGACCTGCGGGTCTGCAATAAGCGGGTAGTGGAATCTTTGCTGCAGGCGGGAGCTTTTGACTGTCTGCCGGGTCACCGCGCCCAGCTGCTGGCTATGCTGGACGAGACGGTTGACGCTGCGCTGAAATGGCGCAAGGAGCGGGATGAACTGCAAATCCAGCTGTTCGACGATTTGGTGGAGACACCGAACTGGGAAATCCGCTATCCGGATATCCCTAAGTTCACCATTGGCCAGCAACTGGAGATGGAACGTGAGCTGCTGGGGTTATATCTTTCGGGCCATCCGCTTGATGATAGCGCGGAACTGCTTGAGGAGCCCGGCATGCAGCGGCTGATGGATCTTGGTGAAGCCGCGGATGAGAGCCAGACGGTTACGGCCGGAATGGTAGTATCCGTTAAGGAAATTACGACGAAGCAAGGAAAATCGATGGCCTTCGTCGAATGGGAAGATCAGATCGAGCGCTGCGAGGTCGTACTCTTCCCTGAGGTGTGGAAGCGAAGCCGCAGCTTGATTGCCAAGGGCGCGCTGCTGGCCTTGCGCGCTAAGGTTCAGCAGGAAGACGAAGGCTTCAAGCTGCTGGCCGAGGAAGTGGCGCTGCTGTCTGCGGAGGCTCTCCGCGGGCTGTTGCAGCGCCGCAGTGCCGCCGCGTCCCGCTCGTACAGCGCGGGACGCTCGGCCTCGGCAGGAGCGCCGCCACGCGGCGCAGCTCCTGCTTCCCGGACCAGCGGTGCCGCCACTGGTCCGGCTGCCAGGCCAGCAGGCGGCACAACGCCGCCTGCAACACCTGCACAGGCCGCGCCAGCAACAGCGGCGACCTCAGGCCAGCGTGTCTTTATCAAGATCACGCCGGCCTCAGAGAATGCAGCGTTGCTGTCGCGCCTGAAAGAGCTGCTGCAGAATCATCCCGGTCCTGCTGCGACGCTTCTGTTTTATGAACAGGATCAGAAGCTCCTAGCTCTTAGCGATAATTATCGAATTAAGCCGTCCGAGGAACTTTTCGCGGCGATCGAGGTTATGCTGGGTGCAGGTACGGTAAGAATAAAATAAGAACAATTCTCCCCTTTTCCGCATACATTAGGAAACCACAGGGCACATCCCTGTACGGAAAGGGGAGTCGCAGCATGTCCTATCAAATGGCAGTAGATCTGTTGGAACGCAGAGGTGTATCACTTTCCTCCATTGCTGAAATTGTATATATTTTACAATCGGTTTATTATCCTGGTTTAACCAAGGATGAATGTCTGTCCAGCGTCAAGTCTGTTTTGGGCAAAAGAGAAGTGCAGTATACTTTAATGACAGGTGTTGCTCTTGATGAATTAGCCGAGAAAAAACTGCTTCCACAGCCGCTGCAGGCGGTAATGGAGGCTGATGAATCCCTCTACGGAGCGGACGAGACTCTGGCGCTTGGTATTACAGGGGTATATGGGATGATCGGACTGACAGGTTTTGGGTATTTGGACAAAATAAAGCTTGGAATCATTGGTGAACTGAACGATGATAAAGGTAGGATTCATGTATTCTTGGATGACCTTGTTGCCGGCATTGCTGCCGCCGCTTCCGCCAGAATTGCTCATCGGCATGAAGGGGCAAAAGTATATCCTTTAGGCACGGACAAGGAATAATTGAGCCCCTTTATTTCGTTTGAACAAGTTCCTCAGTCTTGCTTCCTATGCCCTACTCCTGTTGCGGGAAAAAAGAAAACTGTGTTATCATAATTCCATTATACGGGATACGGCTGGGAATTAAGATTGGGGAGGCCTTGCAGGGCATGTGGACGGTAATATATATCGCGCCGACCGCCAGAGTGGCGGATATGATTAAGAGTAAGCTGACAGAAGAAGGTTTTTTGGTAGAATGCCGTCCAATCAATATGTCCAAGCAGCAGTTTGAGATATTGGTTCCTTCAGGTGAGCTGGAGGAAGTACAGGAAGTCCTTAATCTTATTCTGCATCCCTGAGTTTCTTACAAGACAAAAGTCATGACAGCGGCAAGCTGCATAACGCAAATAAACGGCTGAAGAGGTGCGGGTGTGTTCAAAGATTTATTTCAGAAGAAACGGAAGTACGCGACTATTCCTTCAGAACGTCTGGAGCGGAGCGGCGGGCCTGCGGAAGGCGAACGCCCCAAACGTGAAATCCCTGAAGGATTAATGAGCAAATGTAATAAATGCGGAACGATCCAGTATAGTAAGGAATTAGAGAAGAACCTAAAGGTATGTCCTAATTGTGGTCACCACTTGCGCCTAAATGCTGTGGAGCGCATTGCAATGACATTAGACCCTGAGGGCTTTATTGAGTTTGACAGTGAAATGTATTCTATCGACCCGCTGAAATTTCCGGGTTACGCTTCCAAAGTGGAGCAACAGCAGCTGAAATCTGGACAAACTGAAGCCGTAATTACGGGTCAGGGTTCCATTGGTGGCCATCCGGTCATCGTAGCTGTGATGAATTTTGAATTTTTCTCAGGCAGCATGGGCTCTGTAGTAGGGGAGAAGATCACCCGTGCGATAGAAGAGGCCACAGAGCAACAGCTTCCACTCCTTATTTTCTCTACTTCAGGTGGAGCGAGAATGCAGGAGAGTATTCTTAGTCTAATGCAAATGGCGAAGACCAGCGCTGCGCTGGCTCGTTTTAACGAGGTTGGAGGTCTTTACATCTCGATAATTACGGATCCTACTACCGGTGGAGTATCTGCGAGTTTTGCCAGCCTTGGTGATATAATTATTGCAGAGCCTGGAGCGGTATTTGGTTTCGCAGGACGTATAGTCATTGAGCAGACCATTCGCCAGAAGCTTCCGGATGATTTCCAGACCGCTGAATTTAATCTTCAGCATGGGTTGCTTGATATGGTCGTGCACCGCAAAGAAATGCGCGCTACATTGACTAAAATTTTGGAGCTGCATGACGTGAAAGGGGGATTTTAGGTTGGCAGGAGAGTTGCCTTTTGAAATGCCTCTGGTAGAAATGCGCAAGAAGATTGCTGAACTGAAGCAGTTTGGCGAAGAGAAGGGTATTGATTTTACGGACGAGGTAGCTAGGCTGGAAGAACGATACCGTGTGCTGGAGGAAGAGATATATTCTAATATTTCTCCTTCGCAAAAAATGCATTTGGCTAGACATCAAGGACGTCCGACTTCCCTTGATCTTATGGGGCAGATCTTCACTGATTTTATTGAACTCCACGGTGATCGGATGTTTGGGGATGATCTTGCTATTGTAGGTGGCATCGGTAAACTAAATGGGTTGCCGGTTACAGTTATTGGCCAGCAGCGCGGTAAAGACACCAAAGAGAATATTTTACGATTCTTCGGCAGTGCACACCCTGAGGGCTTCCGTAAAGCGCTGCGTCTGATGCAGCAAGCGGACAAGTTCAAACGTCCCATTATTACCTTCGTGGATACGAAAGGTGCATACCCAGGCAACACAGCCGAGGAAAGAGGTCAATCCGAAGCGATTGCCCGTAATTTACGCGAGATGTCTCAGTTTGGTGTTCCTGTAATCTGTGTGGTCATCGGTGAAGGCGGAAGCGGTGGCGCCCTGGCATTGGCGGTTGGGAATAGAGTGCTCATGCTGGAACATGCCATTTATTCGGCGATATCTCCTAACGGAGCGGCCTCTATTCTGTGGAAGGATGCTTCGAAGGCTGATCAAGCGGCAGAAGCCATGAAGATAACGGCTGCTGATCTGCTTGAGATGGAAGTTATAGAAGAGATCGTACCAGAGCCTAAAGGCGGCGCTCATCGGGATTACGAAGCAACAGCAGCGGCGATTAAGGATGCATTATGGCGGCATCTGCAGGAGCTAACCCAGATGAACTCAGTGGAATTGAAGGATGATCGATACCGTAAATTCCGTAAAATTGGTGAGTTTGCAGAGGCTCAGCAGGAACAAATTTTTATTGAAGAAGAAGTGAAGTCAGAAGTGTAAAAGTGCAAAATCATTTGCACTTTAAGACATATAGCTATACTTAGTGGGTCTTTTGGATATAGTGTAAAATATACAATTTATTGGAATTAAAATAATCTCGATCCACTAACGGGATTATTTTAATTTTTTTTATGTTTACAGAAAATTCGACTTAAAGTTACACCCAAAAGTGCCTACAACATTGATTTTGTGTCTGGTTTGCAGTAATATTCATAAGGGCGTACTTAAAGGCACATGTGACAAAGTTCCTATTTTATTAGTTAGCCTTGTAGTAGATTTTGTAGTTGGAAAAAGTGAGACAGAGAGAACGAAAAAACGGAGGAAAACCTAATGCGGAAAAGTAAAATTGTATGTACGATCGGACCTGCGAGTGAATCGTTGGAGAATATCAAAAAATTGATTTTGGCTGGTATGAATGTGGCCCGTCTGAATTTCTCCCACGGCGATTTCGAAGAGCACGGTGCTCGGATCAATACGATCCGTCAAGCATCTAAGGAACTGAACAAAACAGTTGCTATCCTGCTCGATACTAAAGGACCGGAGATTCGCACAGGCAAGCTGGAAGTAGAACCGATTGAACTTGTTCAGGACGAGTACCTGACACTGACTACGGAAGAGATCCTTGGTAATCAAGATCGTATTTCCATCACGTACAGCGAACTTCCTAACGATGTTCAAGTAGGATCCACAATCCTTATTGATGACGGTCTGATTGGTTTGACAGTTGTCGACATTCAAGGTACAGAAATCAAGACCCGTATTGTAAACGGTGGTACGATTAAGAGCAAGAAAGGCGTTAACGTACCAGGAGTAAACATCTCCTTGCCGGGTATTACGGAAAAAGACACCAACGATATTCTTTTTGGTATCGAACAGGACATCGATTTTATCGCCGCTTCCTTCGTTCGCAAAGCTAGCGACGTTCAGGAAATTCGTGAGCTGCTTGAGAAAAACAACGCTTCTCACATCCAAATCATTTCCAAAATCGAAAACCAACAAGGTGTTGACAACCTTGATGAAATTTTAGAAGCTTCTGACGGCCTGATGGTTGCTCGTGGTGACCTTGGTGTTGAAATCCCAGCTGAAGATGTACCTTTGGCTCAAAAATTGATGATTCAAAAATGTAACGTTGCTGGTAAACCAGTAATCACAGCTACACAAATGTTGGATTCCATGCAACGCAACCCACGTCCTACTCGCGCTGAAGCAAGTGACGTAGCAAACGCTATTTTAGATGGTACAGATGCAATCATGCTTTCCGGAGAAACTGCTGCTGGTAAATATCCAGTAGAATCCGTACTTACAATGTCCCGCATTGCTGAGAAAGCGGAATCCGCTCTGAACCACCATGAAATCTTCATGAAACAACAAACTGCACAAGAAACTACAGTTACAGAAGCAATCAGTCAATCCGTTGCAATTTCTGCTTTGGATCTGAACGCTAAGGCTATCATTTCTTCGACTGTAACAGGTCATACTGCACGCGTTGTTTCCAAATACCGTCCTAAAGCACCAATCATTGCCGTTACAACACAAGAAAGAACTATGCGTCAATTGTCTCTCGTTTGGGGCGTAACGCCAGTGTTCGGACAAGTTGCATCTTCCACAGATGAGCTGCTGGAAACAGCAATCAAAGGTGGTAAGGATTCCGGTCTGGTTCAAACTGGTGACCTAGTTGTGATTACTGCAGGAATTCCACTTGGACGTTCTGGTTCCACTAACTTGGTAAAAGTAAGCACAATCGAGTAGTTCTCGATTGGCTTCACCTGTTTAGCAGGTTCCATAAAGCTTAATTAAAGGGTTGTCTCAACTGTAGTGAAAATCTACAAGCGAGGCAGCCCTTTTTTTCGTGTTTATCAACATATTCGATTGAAGATTATGTTAAATCCATTTATGCTGTTAGTAACAAATCTTGAATGATAGGTTCGAGTATTTTTATTTGGGGTATGTTCGTTTGACAGTAAAAGAATCCCCACGATGGTTTGGACAAGAAGGAACGGCGATAGTAGCGTTATTTTGCACCATGATTCCTCCCATATTGAGAGTGAGCTTTGGACTTTTGCCATTAATTCGACAGCAATAGAAGCAAGTAGGGGAGACACGCGCCAGCTTTGCAATTGAGCCGTCTACCTCGGGAGCCTCCATAATCCATTCGCCAGAGGTTTGTGGTCCGGTATATCGCTGTAATGTTCGAAAAATCCAATTTCGGCTCAAATTGCGGAGCGTAATCGTCCATTTGTTGCGGCCTACCTTCGTGATGTTCGCTTTTATATGGTCTCCAGGGCTCACTGGAAGGGGAATTACCGTTTCGACATCAGGTAGGATTTCCCACCAAGCGTAATACCGGGCACGGCCATTTACGAATTCATGGCCTGTACCCGTTTGGATCAGGCTGCTGTTCTTGAAACCGTCAATACCAATCCAAGCAGAGGAATAGGAAGGTTTAGAGGTTGGTTTTACATATGGAACGATCCATTCACCGGCAATGCGGTTAAAAGCCCCCTTTTTTCCAGTGATCGTATATCCGCTCCAGTTTGTTGAAGACCAGCCGAAGCCGGAGCTTTGAAATTTGTTCGCATTAGATTTGTCTTTTAGACATGGATGATTGACCCGATTAGAATTTTGCTTATCATTCAACTTGTCCACCGCCTTTATAGTACTGCTATATTAAATGCGGTGATTACATAGGAAGTACGGGTGTTCTGCTAAAATATAAGAGAGTGCAATGCTTGATTTAAGAAGCTGGAGAGGATTTGTAGCTTAAAATGGAAAAATTATCGAAGCTGCGTGGCTTTTATCTGTTTTTAGGATTGGCCGGCGGTTCATTTGGCTCATATCTAACGCTGCTGCTTGTCCACAATGGACTTGATAGCGGGCAGATAGGTATACTAATGGCAACAGGCACGCTAATTGCGATCACGATTCAGCCAATATGGGGAATTGTCTCGGATCGGTATAATCAGACGCGTTTGGTACTAATCCTAAGTGTGGCGATACCGGCTTTATTAGCCGTCTTTTACCGTTCGGAATATTTTATAGTGTTACTGCTGGTGTATACCCTCTCCACAATCTTTTCCTCGACACAGGCGCCTATAGCCGATTCTTACGCGATTTCAGCGGCGAAGAGGGCTGGGGCTACTTATGGCAGTATAAGGCTTATGATGAGCATTGGAGCGGCTGTGGGCGCCTATTTAGGCGGATTGTATGTATCGTCCTTCTCTGTATCCACGATATGGCTGCCCTTTCTTATGTTTAATCTGATTGCTGTTCTTATTGCATTGACGCTGCCGAAGCAGGCAGAAGAGAATCATATGATGCGGCAATCGTTTTCTCAGGGGGTTAAAAAGCTGCTGGGGAATCGGGTGTTCCTAGCGTTTTTGGGTGGCAGTTTTCTTGTGAACCAGACGATGACTGCTTTTGGAACCTACTTCGTCATTGCGTTTCAGTCGGTTGGAGGTTCAACTCGTTATGCAGGAATTGCGCTTTTCCTCGCATCTGTAACGAACGTGCCCTCCATGCTGTTTGCTTCCAAGGTAATCAAAAAGCTGGGGCGCGAGCGGACGCTGCTCCTTGGCGCACTTATTTATGTCTTGCGGTGGGGTATTCAGGTGGCTTTCCCTTATCCATCCGTAATGATTGGAGTGCAGGTACTGCATGGTCTGTCATTCGGGTTCTTTTATATTGCTGCCGTTGAATATGTATCTCAGATCACCTCTAACGAGATGCAGGCGACTGGGCAAAGTGTTTTTAATATGGTGTTCTCGGGTTTTGCCGGTGTTGTTGGCAATTTATTAAATGGATTCTTGCTCAATCAAGGCGG
Organism: Paenibacillus sp. FSL P2-0121; assembly: GCF_037975345.1. Classification (NCBI taxonomy): domain Bacteria; kingdom Bacillati; phylum Bacillota; class Bacilli; order Caryophanales; family Paenibacillaceae; genus Paenibacillus; species Paenibacillus sp. FSL P2-0121. Next base: position 2,297,106 of record NZ_CP150245.1, read on the forward strand.
CGTAGAAGTGATGAACCTGTCTTGTATGTTGAGTTCAATTGCAGGAGCGATGCTGTTATTTTATGTCGCCAGAAGCTCCCGAAGCAAACTATCGACGACAAAGCTATCTTCAGACGGGGCCCGGGCCTAAGCTCTCCCTGCTGCCTATGCCGAAAGGAGTATTTATAAATGGAATTACAGCAAGACGGCTTGCGAAGCCGATGGTATGAGTCTACCCTGCGTGTTCGATACCAGGAAAGTGATCAGATGGGCGTAGTGTATCATGCGAATTATTTGAACTGGTTTGAGTCTGGCCGTACGGAGTTGTTACGTCAGCTTGGCTTTACTTATCGTGAGCTTGAGAATCAGGGAGTGCTGCTGCCTGTTACCTCAGCCGATTTGCAATTTAAAAGTCCGGCGCGATATGATGATCTTATCTCCGTGTATGCGCGAATGACTACCTTTTCGGCGTTAAGAGTCGCATTTGAGTATCAGGTGCGGAGGCTCTCGGAAGCAGAAGGTAGGAATTTAGAGGGTTCAGCGGCTACTTTGGGACAATTGCGGTCGATGGACCTCCCTGGGGAACTGCTGGTTACCGGCTCGACAAATCATGTTTGGGTGAATCGAGAATGGAAGCCTGCCAGGCTGGATAGAGCCCTTCCGGAGCTGTTTCACGCGATTAAAGGAGCGCTGCGGGAAGAAAGGGGTTCTGTATGATTAGAAGCAAATGGTTGTGGGCTGCATTATTTATCATTCCTGCCGTGGAATTATTCGGCTTTATCTTTGTAGCAGATCAACTTGGAGCATTCAAAACGCTGCTGCTTATGTTGACGACCTCGGTTATCGGACTATTGATGATGCGTTTCGAAGGGAATAAAGTGCTGCAAGACAGCAGAACACATATGCAGGAGGGACGCGTTCCTGGCCGGACGATGCTGGATGGCCTATGCATTTTTTTCGGTGGCTTACTGCTGATCTTACCTGGCTTCATAACGGATATTGTAGGTTTCTCCTTGGTGTTTCCGTTGACTCGGCCTTTGTATCGTATATTTTTGCTGAAGTGGATTGAGAAAAAGATGAAAAACGGCACCTTCACCTTTTACCGCCGCTAGTCATAATCAAAACAAAAACAGAGCGGGCCCCTGTCATTGATAGGAGCCCGCTCTGTTTTGCTATTCCAAGAATTGTAGGGTATTGTTTATTATCTTAGTCTTCCGCTGACAATATAGCTGTGTAATGCGTGAAATACACCTGCTCGGTTAAAGGCTACAAGAATAACTAGAATAACGGGACCGATGATCAGCCCAAGCATACCGAACAGCTGCAAACCTGCAAACATACCGACCAGCATAGCAAGGGGATCAAGCCCAATGCTGCTGGCGAGCACTTTCGGCTCAAGCACTTGGCGGGTTACAAGGATAACGGCATATAGGATAGTAAGTCCGATCCCCAGTGCCAGATTGTCTGTCATGTAAGAGTATAACGCCCAAGGAATCATTACGATTCCAACCCCTAAATAAGGCAACAGATCCACAAAACCAATCATTAAGCCAATAGCGAAAGCAGATTTTACACCCAAGAGCAGCAACCCGATCACGACAATGACCGCTGTAATGGAGATCAGGATTAGCTGAGCCCGGAGATAGCCGAAGAGAGCTTTTCGCAGATCCCGCCAGATACCCGATACCGGCTTTAAGAATGGGGCTGGCAGCCAGCCTGTGAGTTTGGCATTATGTCTTTCCCAGCTAGTACTAATAAAAAAGGCAGCGAGAACGACCACGATAAGAATTGTACCCATACTGGGTAGAGCGGAGATCAGCTTTAAAATCACATTAAAAAATCCGGTCACCACTTGCGTAACTGCGTAACCAACGGTTTCCGTTGTTCTGCTGATATTGCTGTCAATGGTGGCGTGATAGTCAGGATTGTCGCGGTAGAACTGATTTATCTGGTTAATGATATTCTGTATGCTTGCATTCTGGCTCAAGGACAGCAGAAGCTCTCTCCATTGGTCCGTATGAAGATTAAAGGTCTGCAGCAGCACGATCAATTCTTTCACTAGCCTTGTAATCATCGCGGTCAGTACAAGTGCGGTTCCGCCTATGTAAAATAGCAGCGAGAGCGACACCGCCAGCCACGCTGGGAGCTTAAGGCCTTTAAGAATCAACACTAGTGGATGCATGATATAAGCGAGCAACCAAGCGAGCAGGAGGGGGTATAACAGCGGAAGCAATAAATAGATTGCCAGCAGGAGGATAGAGGTAGCCAGAACGACCCACAGGCCGCGCAGCAGTCTTTTAAATGCTAATCGGTCCATACGAAGATCTACACCTCCTTCATTCCTGCGGATGCAGGGGAATAAAAGCTCGTCTTCATATATATTCATAGAACCTATTTAAAGACTAGGAAACGGGATAAATATTGGGCTGAACCGGATGCTATAAACTAAAATCTCAACTGTGAATCAAGGGTTTAGAAGTTTTTTTCTATCTCTGTGATAAAATCATTTGATGCGCTGCAAAGCTTCCACATTGTTCACATAACCGACAAAATCCAGTATGATGAATAAAGATTCGATTACGAAAGTCAGACAACATCCTCGCCGGATATGTCCTTGAACTGCACTCCTTAGATTTTTCAATGCTTTAAATTGGAAATGTTTACATGAAACCGAGAATGCTTTTTATACCTTGTTGGCAAAGGAGAGATATGCTATGACAGCTACCAAAGGCTTGGAAGGTATCGTTGCAACAACTTCATCCATTAGCTCTATTGTGGATGGGGTACTCACTTACCGTGGTTATGATATTGATGATCTCGCAGAAAATGCTACCTTCGAAGAAACCGCTTATTTATTGTGGTTTGGCAGTCTACCAACAACACCAGAGCTGGAAGCGCTCAAACGGGATTTCAGTGCTTTCGCACGGATTCCTGAGCCAGTCATCGAGCAAATGAAGCTCTATCCAAAAGACACCAACACCATGGCAGCATTGCGGACTGCTGTATCAAGCCTTGCTCTCTATGATGAAGCGGCTGACGATATGAGTAGAGAAGCTAACGAGATTAAAGCAGTAAAACTACAGGCACAGCTCCCGACGGTTGTGGCGGCCCTATCGCGTATTCGTAAAGGTCTGGAACCTGTGGCTCCTAAAGAAGGCGTCTCGATTGCCGAGAACTTCCTGTATATGTTATGGGGAAAAGAGCCTGACAGTGTATCTGTTAAAGCGCTTGATACCGCACTTGTGCTTCATGCGGACCATGAGCTGAATGCTTCAACTTTTGCAGGCAGAGTTACGGTTGCAACCTTGTCCGATATTTATTCCGGCGTGACCTCTGCTATCGGCGCACTAAAGGGTCCACTTCACGGTGGGGCGAATGAAGCCGTTATGAAGATGCTTGAAGAGATCGGAAGTTTGGAAGCGGTTGAACCTTATATTCGTAAGAAGCTGGATAACCGCGAGAAGATCATGGGCTTCGGCCATAGAGTATACAAAAATGGTGATCCACGTGCTAAACACCTGATGAAAATGTCACTTGAACTTGGCACAATGAAAAATGATACTACGCTGTATGATATGTCCGTAAATATCGAGGAATTGATTACCGGACAAAAGGGACTTAAACCGAATGTTGATTTCTATTCGGCATCAGTTTATACACAGCTGGGTATTGAACGTGAGCTGTTCACTCCTATCTTTGCAATTAGCCGGACTTCAGGCTGGACTGCACATATTCTGGAGCAATATACAGATAACCGTATTATCCGGCCACGTGCAGAATACACAGGTATGATTGAACAGAAATACGTTCCAGTAGACGAAAGATAGAAGGGCAGCCTTGCGGGCTGCTCCTAAAGTTTAGTAGAATGAACCCTAGAATATATGCAATAATGCATATTCATACGTAGAGAGTTTTGTTCGAGGCTTGTCCATGAGAAATTAAATCCCACAAAACTTTAGGAGGAATACACTCAAATGTTGAAACTAGAAAAATTCGATCTGCCAACAGAAGGCGAACAAATCACAATTAAAGATGGTAAACTGCAGGTTCCTAATCATCCAATTATTCCTTTTATCGAGGGTGACGGCACAGGCCGTGATATTTGGAAGGCTTCCAAACGCGTACTTGATGCAGCAGTAACTAAAGCTTATGGCGGCACAAAGCAAATCGCTTGGTACGAAGTTTTTGCTGGCGAAAAAGCCTTCAATACATATGGCGAATGGCTGCCAAATGATACTTTGGAGGCAATCCGTGAATATTTTGTAGCTATTAAAGGTCCACTTACGACTCCAATCGGAGGCGGTATTCGTTCATTGAACGTAGCTTTGCGTCAAGAGTTGGATTTGTACGTATGTCTGCGTCCAGTTCGTTATTTCGAAGGGGTTCCTTCTCCTGTTAAACGTCCTGAGCTGGTGGATATGGTTATTTTCCGTGAGAATACGGAGGATATTTATGCAGGGATTGAATATCAAGAAGGTTCTGCTGAAGTGAAAAAAGTCATCGAATTCCTGCAAAAAGAGATGGGAGTTAACAAAATCCGTTTCCCTGAAACTTCTGGTATTGGTATCAAACCAGTATCCTCCGAAGGTTCAAAACGTTTGGTACGCGCTGCTATTGAATATGCGATCAAACACGGACGCAAGAGCGTAACGCTTGTGCACAAAGGAAACATCATGAAGTTCACTGAAGGTGCCTTCAAAAACTGGGGTTATGAAGTTGCTGAGCAAGAGTTCGGAGATAAGGTCTTCACTTGGAATCAATACGATGTGATTAAAGAACGTGAAGGTGAAGCTGCTGCCAATGCTGCTCAGAAGGATGCTGAAGCTGCGGGCAAAATTATCATCAAGGATGCCATTGCCGATATCGCATTGCAACAAGTTCTGACTCGTCCGACTGATTTTGATGTTATTGCTACCTTGAACCTGAACGGGGATTACCTGTCTGACGCGCTTGCTGCGCAAATCGGCGGTATCGGTATCGCTCCTGGAGCGAACATTAACTATATTTCTGGACATGCGATTTTTGAAGCCACTCATGGCACCGCACCTAAATATGCAGACAAAGATGTTGTGAACCCTGGTTCCGTGATTCTGTCCGGCGTAATGTTGCTGGAGCATCTGGGTTGGCAGGAAGCAGCAGATCTGATTTATAAAGGTATGGAAACAGCTATTAATAACAAAACCGTGACTTATGACTTTGCCCGCCTGATGGAAGGCGCAACTGAACTGAAATGCTCTGCATTTGCCGACGAGATTATTAATCACCTCTAAGATAGGCTGGCTCAACCAACTGAATATATTGAAGTTTAGCTAATACAAGCTATACCGACACCGTTCTAGGAGGAGAATCCTTGGCAATCAAACGTTATAAAATTACAGTTGTAGGTGCCGGTTTTACTGGGGCTACTACAGCTCTTATGCTTGCTCAAAAGGAGCTTGGTGACGTTGTGCTGCTTGATATCCCACAAATGGAGAACACAACCAAGGGGAAGGCACTAGATATGCTGGAAGCAGGTCCTGTACAGAAATTTGACAGTCAAATTACAGGAACCTCAAGCTATGAAGATGCTGCGGATTCAGATATTGTAATCATCACTGCAGGGATTGCCCGTAAACCTGGAATGAGTCGCGATGATCTCGTGAACACCAATGCAGGTATTGTGAAGTCGGTATGCGAGAACATAAAACGTGTAGCACCAGATTCCATCGTAATCATTCTGAGTAATCCAGTTGACGCTATGACCTATGCGGCATTTAATGCGCTGGGTTTTCCGAAGAGTCGCGTAATTGGACAATCCGGAGTGCTGGATACAGCCCGTTATAACACGTTTATTGCACAAGAGCTGAAGGTATCTGTTGAAGATGTACGTGGTTTCGTATTAGGCGGACACGGCGATGATATGGTACCGCTCGTAAGGTATTCCAGTGTCGGTGGCATTCCAATTGATACATTGATATCTGCGGAGCGTATTGATGAGATTGTGCAACGTACACGTGTGGGTGGCGGAGAGATTGTTAACCTCTTAGGGAATGGTAGTGCTTATTATGCACCAGCGGCTTCTTTAGTTCAGATGGCGGAAGCTATCTTGAAGGACAAAAAACGGATCATTCCGGTTATCGCTTTGCTCGAAGGAGAATATGGCTACGATAACCTGTTCATGGGTGTTCCGGCGTTACTTGGTGCCAATGGTATCGAGAAAATTTTTGAACTGGAGCTTACAGCTGAGGAAAAAGCGGCTTTAGATAAGTCTGCTGAATCCGTGCGTAGCGTAACAGCTGTGCTAACTGTATAGATTGTGACAGAGGTATGAAGAAACCCCCATTTTGTTCACTTAAAATGGGGGTTTCCTTTTCTTCTTAAGCAATAATGGGTATAATTAAATGTAACTATTATCACAGTTAAATCGGAGGAGATATGTTATGGATTGGAACGTTTTGTTTTTCTTACATATGATCGGAACCTTGGCACTTGGCTTCTACCTTGTGCTACCCTTCATCCTAGGACGTGCAGAGAAACTGTCGTCTGGGGCTAAAGAAGGAACGTTAAGTGCAGTAACCGGATTTAATCGTTTTGCGCAGTATGGATTGGTGATCCAACTCCTTACAGGCGGTTACATGATGACCAAAGGTGATTATTCAGTAGCGTGGATGATTATTGTTGTTGTGTTACTGCTAGCGATGTTTGCGCTTGGCGGTATTATGAGCAAGCCTTTGCGTCTTGCAGCAGCTGGAATTCGTGAGAACCGCGACGTTAGCGCAGAGACTGGCAAATTGCGCACACTTAGTGCACTACTTACGGTGTCATTGCTATTGATGGTATTCTTTATGGTGTTTAACGACATAGTTTAATTTACAGCGAATTATACCCGCCTCCGTAATGGAGAGCGGGTTTTTCGTATGTTCCGGTAATTTATCTTCATTCCGTTAATCCCTGATAGGATCCGTATAAGACTTCGGCCGGTAATTTAACGGAGAAACACCCGTCCATCGTTTGAATTGTCGGCTGAAGTGGCTCTGGGAAGCAAACCCGAGTTGTTCAGAAATCATCTGTATTTTTAAATCGGTATGAAGCAGCAAATGTTTTGACTTCTTTAATCTTAGATTAGTTATGTACTGCCTAGGAGATATCTTATATACCTTTGTAAACAACTTATGGCACTGCACCCGACTTAAGCAAAGCTGCTCAGTAATCAAATTAACCGTGAGCTCCGGCAAATGAATATTGGCTGCAATATATTTTTCGATCTGATGAGCAGTTTCCACCTCGTACAAAGAGTTTGCTTGTCGCGCTGCGTTGGAATTCTCCGAATTCGAGAGCTGTACATCAATGAGTTCAGTCAAAATCATCAGGATGATCGCTTGCAAACGAAGCCTTTCTTTTACAAGAATCATTTCTTCAATTTCCTCGGGAAATCCAGTGGAGGCCGTCGTGGCGAGAATATTGTTCTTAATAAATTCATCCAAATGTTCCAGTTGGTGATTTAATCCCGAATGCTGCATTTGCTGGTTATTCCATTTCTGTACAGCTTGAGACTGAAACCAATCACGAAACTTTAAATCGTCAATATCGAAATGAAAGGAGAGGTAGATATAGTTGCTCAGGCCAGAATTAACTACATAATGACGTAAGCCAGGTGGAATAATTAACCAATCTCCTTTACCAAAGGCAATGGAACTTCCTTCTACATATTGATGGGAGTTGCCGTCGTAGCAATACAATAGTTCGAAGATTTTGTGATGATGATCAGGGTATGCCCACCCAGGTTCTGCTACACGATAATGAACACCGATCAGCTGCAGTGTACTCATAATGTTCGGAAAGCTGACTTTGTAAGCGATAGGAGTTCTCCTCCTTAGGATCAATAGGGATGTTCTTAATTATATCAAGGATACCTATACATATGACCGTTTTGCAGTGCGAGCCGTTGATCATTCCATAGTTTTCTTTACAAAAGGTCAAAAAAAAGAATGAAATCATCATTTGAATCACTTTAGAGAACAGGGATAATGGAGGAACCTAGGGAAGTATTTCGAGAAACGGAAGGAAGTGTAATGAAGTGGGAAAGTTGTGTAGGAATATACTAATCTTATCTTCTTTACTAATGGCTTCATTGACTCTTACTCACGGTACAACAGAGGCAGCCTTTATAAAAGATGGGGCAGAGAGGCAACCTCCAACCCAAATTGCAAGCGTATACAAGTTCAATTTTACAAACCAAGTTAAAACAGGATATCAATCCGTTAGGTATGATCCTAATCGCGGTGCACAATTGTATGACTCATCTTTAGGTTATGGTTTTGTTCAAGAGACCAACGCTTTACCCGCCAGAGAAGTGCACACCGACTCAATTACATCCGATGGAACAGGTTTTTTCATCACAGAACCTATTTTTTTTGCTGAACCTAAATCTGAGAAAGATAATTATAACAACTACGGAATGGCGTTTCGAATGGATGCTCCCCCTGGAACCTACAACGTATATGTAAAAACGACTTCTGACGCAGAGGATGGGATCGTGTCAGTATCCGGAATGCAGACCAGCCGCTTGTTGAAAAGTGGACATTGGGACGCTGCAAAGCTTGTACCCGTCAAGCATACGGCTGTAGCCAAAGGGAAAGAGTGGACTTATACGTATGTAAACGGCCGTGACCATATAGATATTGAGATCGAACCGAACAAAGTGAACACAGCTGTGGGGATTGAGGAGATCATACTGGAACCGATTTTGCCTCAGCATAGAGCAGTTGGAGCTCTTCCGAATTTATTTATACTTGGAGATTCTACGGTCAAGTCCTACACCTTCGACGAAGCACCAATGAGTGGTTGGGGCCAGATTATTGGCAGTATGTTTAATCAACATAAATTGAGTGTAACTAACTATTCCATGGGGGGACGCTCGTTTAAAAATGCCTATACAGAAGGTCGACTGAACGACATTTTACTGAATGGCAGCATTGGGGATTATGTGTTTATTCAATTCGGACACAATGATGAGAGCGCAGATGAGTTCAGACGTTACGGCAGAGGTTCGACAGAAGCAATGTATGAAAATTACCTTAAAGCAGTCTATCTCCCTGCGATTCAAGCCCGGGGTATGATACCAGTACTGGTAACCCCAATGTCCAGAATTAAAGGGAATGCAAGTCCGGGATATATCTATGAAAATTCTTTTAAATCAAGAAAGTTTGTAGATATTCTTAAACGGGTCGCAGATGAATCTGGAGTTACACTTATTGACCTTAACTCGGAAAGTCTGAAATATTATAACGAGATCGGTGTAGAAGCAATAACATCCCTCTTCATGTCAATTGAAGCCGGAGAAACGCCAGGCAAAACAAATGACGGAAGTTACGCTAACGGGCATCCTTCAAAGAAAGTCGATGGGACTCATTTTAAAGAAGCGCTCTCCAAACAATTTTCGCGGATGATTGTTACGGAGCTTGTAGAGAAAGGTGCTACTGGCGATTCTACTGCTGCCTCCATTACTGCTTACCTTAAAGGGAACGTTAAGCATGCGGCACTAACAGGGAACTGGGGTAAGATTTTTCCGGAAATAACGAATGATACGACGACTGGGGAAGCTGCTTATTACCGTAATCAAATTGAGAAATTAATCCAGCTGGGAGTAATGGGCAAAGACCGTCAAGGAAATTTTAATCCGGATACGGTGATGACAGTTGCTGAATTCACACGCAGTATTTCTAAGTTAATGAAAGTGGAAAGATCAGATCTTGCCTATTATCCGAAAGGTAAGCTGTCACGTGAAACGATGGGTGCTATTCTCTATGACGTTTACCAAATAAAGTTTGCTAATAAACCTAAGTACATGACTGATTATAACGGCATAGCAGTAGTGCCAGGAGATCCTGGCTATGATTCGAATCTGGAGCCAGGAGCTAGAGGTGCGATGTACTATCCTCTTGTATCCTGGACGCAGCTTGTTGATACAGCGGACATTTCTCCTTATTTAATTTCAAAAGTGAAAAGTGCATATGAATTAGGACTCATTAGATCTGAAGTGGGGATTGCCAGAGGCGAAATGGTCAATGGGACAGAACTAGAACCTAAAGCTATAGTGACCCGGGAGAAAGCGGCCAAAGCTCTGAACTTTATGTGGGTGCTGGAACATGAAGTGAATGCAGAAAATCATGTTTCTTCTCTAAAATAGTCAGGGTGAACAATTCAAGGCACAGCAGCGATGCTGTGTCTATTTGTATGCAGTGAATTCCTCTCCACTTACAGCAGTGTATCTCTCACGGTTGTTTATTTCTACTTTCATTGTGGTAAGTAAGATTCGTAAAGCAATTTAAGAAAATGACAAACCCAGCGTATAAACGTGCATAGTTGTGCCATCCTAAGACGATCAGTTAACTATCAATTTGCTTAACGAGAGGAGATAGGGAAGATGTCAGGCAACAATAAACAAGCTACAAAAACCTTACCCCCACAGGAGCAGCATCATCAGCCAGGGATTGAGAGTGAAATGACGCCGCTGCCCAAATACGAGCCGGCAAATTATAAAGCAGCAGGTAAACTGCAAGACAAGGCGGCATTAATTACCGGTGGAGACAGCGGAATTGGGCGTGCAGTTGCTGTGCTTTTTGCTAAAGAAGGCGCTGATGTGGTCATTTCATATCTTAATGAACACTCAGATGCAGAGGAAACTAAACGTCAGGTCGAGCAGGAAGGCCGCAAATGTATCCTAATTCCAGGTGATATCGGTGACGAGAAATTCTGTAAGGATCTTATTAAACAGACGGTGGAGGGCTTAGGAAAGCTTGATATTCTCATCAATAACGCGGCAGAGCAACATCCGCAAGCTAAGATCGAGGATATTACTTCCGAGCAGCTTGAGCGTACTTTCCGTACGAATATATTTGCGATGTTCTATTTAACAAAAGCAGCTATGCCTCATTTAAAAGCAGGATCTACCATTATAAATACAACTTCAATTACCGCTTATCGCGGAAGCCCGCAGCTGCTGGACTATTCATCAACTAAAGGAGCTATTCTTAGCTTCACACGATCCTTGTCCACGAATCTGGCAGAGAAGGGCATACGGGTAAACGGTGTTGCACCAGGTCCAATCTGGACACCGCTGATTCCCTCTACCTTTGATGCAAAACAGGTTAGCGAGTTTGGAGGTACACAGCCTATGAAACGGCCTGGACAACCAGAAGAGCTGGCACCAGCCTATGTATATCTGGCCTCTGACGATTCCAGTTATGTGACTGGACAGGTTATTCATGTAAATGGTGGCGAGGTAGTAAACGGTTAGATCAGTACAGCTAATGTGAATAAATGGGTGTATTTCAATAAAAAAATATGTTACTATAAACCACGTTAGCATTTTAAAATTGTATATTTATGTCACTAGGGGTGCCGATTGGCTGAGACGGAATGGATTTCCGGACCCTTTGAACCTGATCTGGTTAAGACCAGCGTAGGGAAGTGGAGGACGAATTTCTGTTATCGAGCTATTTATAGTGCCGTCTATATACAGATTCTGACTGCCTTCCTTACGGGAGGCAGTTTTTTTGTTTTTTACTGACCTATAGGGAAGTGAGAGAGGAGATCGTGATATTGCAAGCTGAGATCCATCTAATATCAGACGGCAAGCTGCAACTGAGACATTTTGTTGAACTAGCTGTCACGGTGCAGATATGGGTCGATTATATTCACCTGAGAGATAAGCAATGTCCTGCACACGAACTACTCGCTGCGGCACAGGAGCTGTTGGCTGCCGGTATGCCCGCTACCAAACTGATAATCAACGACCGAATAGATGTAGCCTTGGCAGCTGGTGCCGCGGGGGTTCAGTTGGCCTGGCACAGTCTGAGTCCGGGTACAGCCCGGCGAATTGCACCTCAGCTTCGGCTGGGGAGATCGGTTCATTCTCCGGAAGAAGCGGCGAATGCCTCAGAGCAGGGAGCTGATTATTGCTTGTTTGGTCATGTATTTCCCTCGGATAGCAAGTTAGGGCTGCCCGCACGTGGGTTAGAGCTGCTTGCAGAAACGGTGAAGACCAGCTCTATTCCTGTAATTGCGATTGGCGGAATTAGCCCCGCTAATGCGGCGCAGATCATCAGGAAAGGTGCGGCAGGAGTTGCTGTGATGTCCGGTATTTGCGGAGCGGATGATCCTTATGAGGCCGCCAAAGCTATTCATAAGGCGGTTCATTCATAGCCTGGAGGTAACAGCACGGGCGAAGGGGGTGATTCAGAATGAAGCTGTTGATTAACGGGAAATCCGCAGAGTGTTCTGGTGGTATTCAAACTATAGCTGATTTGATCAGTCTTCCTGAGTGGTCAGGTCGTCTGATGATCATTGAGCTGAATGGAGAAATTGTCAGTAAGGAGAATTATGAAAGTACTGCTCTGAGCGAGGATGATCGTTTGGAACTGGTGCACTTTGTTGGTGGGGGTTGAGATGGAGCGGTATAGAATTTTGAGAAATTTATAAGAACCAAAGGGAGGTAATTTCATGCATGACCCGTTACATATTGGCGGTATCGAATTAACCAGTAGATTATTTATCGGAACCGGAAAATATAGCCGGAATACGTTGATCCCCGAAGTGATCGCAAGCTCTGGTTCTCAGGTGATTACTGTAGCGCTTCGCCGAGTGGACCCGCAAGGTGGAGCAGAAAATATCATGAACCACATTCCCGGCCACATGACTCTTCTGCCTAATACCTCAGGAGCGCGTACAGCGGAAGAGGCAGTCCGTATTGCAAGATTAGCAAGAGCTGCGGGACTGGGGAACTGGGTCAAGATCGAAGTGATCAATGATCAGAAATACCTGCTTCCAGATAATCTGGAGACCATACGAGCTACAGAGATTTTAGCAGCGGAGGGTTTTGTAGTATTGCCATATATGAGTCCGGACCTTTCGGCTGCTTTACGTCTGAGAGATGCCGGTGCTGCTGCTGTGATGCCGCTTGGTGCGCCGATCGGGACGAATCGCGGCCTGCGCACTAAGGAGCTTGTGCGTATTCTTATTGAAGAAGTGAATTTGCCGATTATTGTAGACGCCGGGATTGGCAAGCCCTCGGAAGCGGCGGAAGCAATGGAGATGGGGGCCGCTGCTGTTCTGCTTAATACGGCTATTGCAACGGCACGTAATCCGCTCGTCATGGCGGAAGCGTTCCGCGAGGCGATATCCGCTGGCCGCAAAGCTTATTTGGCAGGACTCGGTCCTGTAGAAGAAGTTGCTTTTGCTTCGTCACCGTTGACTGGATTTTTGAACTGAATTTGATAGGTCACGAAAGGAGGGAAGATTAGCATGAGCTTTTTTGACACACTGGCCCGCTTGGAGCAGTATCCTTATGAGCAGCTGTGGAAGGAGTTCCGGGAGGATGACGTTAGGCGGGCGCTTGGAAAAGACAAGCTGAACGAAAATGATTTGCTGGCATTGCTCTCTCCGGCAGCAACGCCGCTGCTAGAGGAGATGGCGTTGGCTGCACAGCGACTGACCCGTGCACATTTTGGTTATTCGATGCAGCTGTTCACACCGATGTATCTTGCGGATTTTTGTGTGAATCATTGTACCTACTGCAGCTTCAGCTCCATTTATGATTTTCCGCGTAAAAAGCTGTCCTTGGAGGAGGTTCGCAGGGAGGCTGAGAAGATTGCAGCTACAGGTCTGCGGCATATCCTCATTTTGACTGGTGAATCGCGCCGGGAGAATCCTGTCTCATATATTAAGGATTGTGTAGATGTACTTAGGGAATTTTTTTCCTCTGTCAGTATTGAGATAAATCCTCTATCAACTGCAGAATATAAAGAGCTTCTTCAAGCAGGGGTGGATGGATTAACACTATACCAAGAGGTGTACCACCAGGAGACTTACAGAAAGCTGCATGTTAAAGGGCCTAAAAGAAACTACCGGAATCGCCTGGATGCACCTGAACGCGGCTGTCAGGCAGGTTTTCGTTCTGTGAATATTGGTACGTTGCTCGGGATGTATGATTGGCGGCAAGAGGCATTCCAAAGTGCCATGCATGCCCGCTATTTGCAGGATCGGTATCCAGATTGCGAGATCAGTCTGTCACCTCCACGGTTTCGGCCTTATTTAGGGGAATTTAACCCGGAGTGTGATGTTACCGACCGATCGCTAGTGCAGATTATTTTGGCATACCGGTTATTTTTACCCCGTTCGGGCATTACTTTATCTACACGAGAGCCTGCCTCTCTACGCGATCATTTAATTCATCTAGGAATAACAAAGATGTCAGCCGGGGTCACTACTGAGGTGGGCGGTCACACTAATGCAGGGGGAACTCCGCAATTCGAAATATCCGATAGCCGTAGTGTGCAGGAGATTACGGAAATGCTATATACGAAGGGTTTGCAGCCCATTTTTAAAGACTGGGATATCCTGACCGAATCAACAACGTAACGCTTGTATTATCAATTATTAATCACTAAATGGACCCCTGCGAGATTCATGCGGAGGTCCATTTTTTATTGTATAGAGGGTGTTTAGTTTCCGGCAGAGAGCTCATCGAGAGACATTTCGAAACTCGGTGCCATATGAGTCAGAAAATAATCCACTTCCTGCAGGTCAAGCCCACGAAGTTTTGCTGCTGTCTGCTCCTTCGCGGCGGCAAATTCTCGGTTTCCTGCAGCAACTTCCCATACGCATTTCAAATAAGCATCCAGCCGATCAGCGGCTTTCACATAGCTGTGCAGCAGAATGTCCTCCGAATCGGGAGGGCTGTCTTCCGGTCGTATAAGCTGAGTGTAGATGCTTTTCAGCTCTGATGGAATCATTCCAGTTAAGCGATCAGCCGCAACTTTCTCCATTTCCCGGAAGCTGGTGAGCAAGCGAGGATTGTTGTATTTTACCGGCGTGGCGATGTCACCTGTGAACACTTCGCTGGCATCATGGAACAGAGCTATGGTTGCTGCTCGTTCCGCGTTTAGTGAACGTCCAAAATGAACATTACCGATGGAACAGAGCATATGTGTGAGCAATGCAACATGAAAAGAATGCTCAGCGACGTTCTCCGGTGCGGTGCTGCGCATCAAGCTCCAGCGCTGAATATACTGAAGACGATATAGATAGGCAGAAAAATGGTAGCTCAATTTTAAAGTAACCCCTTTCATGCGGTGCTAGGTATGATATTATTATACTAATTGTATCAAACTTTAGATAACCTGGAACTGCCGAGAGGAGCTTGAATGAAGATGCAGCATTTTGAAGACAGTATTTATAACCTTATCGTAGAAACTTCCACGAATTTGCCGGGAGATGTACGCCGGGCAGTTGCAAAAGGTCGCGCGCTGGAAGACAGGGCTACCCGGTCCGGTCTTGCTTTAACCACGATTGCGCAAAATATCGGAATGGCTGAGCAGCAAGTGTCTCCGATCTGTCAGGATACGGGAATGCCTACATTTATCATTCACACCCCTGTGGGAATCAATCAGATTGAGATGAAAAAAGATATTCATAATGCCATTGTACGAGCGACCAAGAATGGTAAACTTCGTCCCAATTCTGTAGATTCATTAACAGGTGAGAATAGCGGAGATAACTTGGGTGCAGGCACACCAGTCATTCATTTCGAACAATGGGAAGAGGATAAAATAGACGTTAGACTTATTCTGAAGGGTGGAGGCTGCGAGAATAAAAATATTCAATACAGTCTCCCGGCAGAATTAGAAGGACTCGGCAAAGCGGGTCGGGATCTTGACGGAATCCGTAAATGTATTTTACACGCGGTATATCAGGCGCAGGGACAAGGATGTAGTGCCGGTTTTATTGGCGTGGGTATCGGCGGTGACCGTACGACTGGCTACGAGCTGGCTAAGAAGCAGCTGTTCCGCAAAGTGGAGGATGTTAATCCAATAGAAGACCTTAGTAAGCTGGAAGACTATATTATGGAGAATGCTAACAAGCTTGGAATTGGCACGATGGGCTTTGGTGGTGAAGTATCGCTGCTGGGCTGTAAGGTTGGCGTAATGAATCGTCTGCCAGCTAGCTTTTTCGTATCCGTTGCTTATAACTGTTGGGCCTTCCGCCGCCAAGGGGTGCTGGTTGATCCATCCACAGGCAATATAGAGGATTGGTTGTATGAGAGTGGTACAGGGATATCTGTAGATGATGAAGGGGCACATGAATCTGAAGCAGTAGTTGCTGAGGGAGCTAACAGCCCGGCCTCTGAGTCGCGGGAAGTACGTCTTACAACGCCGATAAGTGAAGAGGATATCCGTAGTCTGCGTGTTGGAGACGTGGTTATTTTATCCGGTGAAATGCATACAGGCCGTGATGCTTTGCACAAATATTTAATGGATCATGAGTCTCCGGTAGATCTGGAAGGGGCTGTGATTTATCATTGTGGTCCTGTGATGATGAAAGATGAGGAAGGCTGGCATGTAAAAGCTGCGGGCCCAACTACGAGCATTCGTGAAGAGCCTTATCAAGGCGATATCATCAAAAAATTTGGAATCCGTGCAGTCATCGGAAAAGGTGGTATGGGTCCAAAAACGTTAAAAGCGTTGCAGGAGCACGGCGGGGTATACCTCAATGCGATTGGTGGAGCCGCCCAGTATTATGCTGAGTGTATTAAGAAGGTCAACGCTGTTGATTTTATGGAATTTGGTATTCCTGAGGCGATGTGGCATCTCGATGTGGAGGGTTTTGCAGCGATTGTGACGATGGATGCTCACGGCAACAGTCTGCATGCGGATGTGGAAAAAGATTCTGCAGCTAAATTGACTCAATTCAAGGAGCCAGTGTTTAAATAAATGGGGTTACAACCGGTGGATAAGTCATGAGGAGGGCAGATTCTCTGAATGGCTTTTCCATGGGTTTTAATCAAATTATAAGGATTTATATGTCCAGACTATAAATGATCCTTAAGGAACGCCGAAGGCGTTTTTGCCTGTCTAAAGGAGGACAACGAATGGCACCACATTATATTAGAAATGGGTTTCTTAACGTTACGCCGTATTTTATTGCGGAAGATGCAGACCAATTGATAGATTTTGTTGTGCACTGCTTTGATGCCAAAATTATTGATATGCTGCGAAATGATGAGGGAAGGATTAGGCATGCCGAGGTCAGAATCGGTGATTCCATCATTGAGATTTCCGAAGCGAATGAAAAGTATTCACCGGTACAGCTTGCCATTCATCTTTATGTAAGAAATGTTGATGAGACCTACCGCAAGTGCCTGGATGCCGGGGCTTCTATTATTGAAGAACCACTGGATAAATCCTATGGAGAAAGAGGAGCAGGGGTTAGAGACCGTCAGGGTAATCAGTGGTTTCTTGCCACCCGTACAGAATAAACTCATGTGTTTTTACAAAAGTAATACAAAGTAACAGTCCAGAGTTAATCAACTCGGGCTGTTATTTTTATATAATCTACTCTGGGGGGCTTATGTCACGGTCATAGTCGTACTGGTATTTTGAAGAAAATGAAGTTAGGATAAAAGATACAATGATAAAGGGAGAGGCAAATTTCAGATGAAACCGTTTCGTGCTCGTCTTACGTTTATACTTATGGCCTTAATCGGTATTTCCATGATTGGTACTGGATTTACGATGGCTCATCTGTTTAAGAGCTCCCATATAACTGCTCTGGAAGAGAATATGTCCCGGGAAATAAGCTTGCTCTCAGGCACACTGGAATTTGTTGATATGAATTCTTCGAATGCGATCCCGTATTACACTGAACAGGCGGAGCATATTTCTAAACTTTTAGATTCTCGGATAACGTTTATTACAAAGTCGGGTAAAGTAATTGGCGATTCTGAGAAAAACCCCTTGGAAATGGACAACCACTCCAATCGTGAAGAAGAGATAGGGGCTGCGAAAGAGGGAACTGGACGGGCAATCCGTTACAGCGAAACTCTAAAGCATGAGATGTTATATGTGGCTGGAAAGGTAACTTCTGATCAGGGATTTGACGGCTATATTCGGGTCTCAATGGGACTTGATGCTGTAACGCAAGGTCTTAAGCATGCTTGGATGATCATGGCTGCAGGTCTAATTATCTTGTTCTTGTCAGCAACTATTGTGAGCTATAAAGTAGCTTCAAGCATGACTTCCCCGCTGGAGCAAATCACAAGAGTTGCCCGGCGGATTACCGATCTGGATTATGATGCCAGAGTTCATTTGAAGCGTAAAGATGAAGTTGGACAGCTGGCTACAGCGATTAATGCGATGGCAGACAGTCTTCAAGACCAGCTTAAGACGATTCGTGATAATGAGGATCTGCTGCAAAGCGTGCTGGATAATATGACGGGCGGCATCATAATGATCAATGCGGAAGAAGAGATTGCGCTGCTTAATCGGGCTTCAGAGCGAATGCTTGATGTCAGTAACGGTGAAATGGCGGGTCATTCGTACAAAGAGTTAAAACGGCATTATGAGCTAACCCGTCTGCTTGAAGAAGGGGTGTTAAGCCGGGAGCCGATTCATGAAGAACGAAGTATTTATAACCCAAGAGAGCGAATTGTACGGATGGACGCGGTTCCGATGATCCAGGATGGTACGTACAGAGGTATGCTTTTCCTATTGCAAGAGGTTACGGAAATTCGCCGTTTGGAGCGGATGCGTAGTGAATTTGTAGCTAATGTATCGCATGAACTCAAGACTCCGGTTGCAGCGGTCAAAGGGTTTGCCGAGACCTTACTGGGTGGCGGAGTTAAAGATGAGAAGACGGCGAGATCCTTCCTGCAAATTATTTATGATGAGAACGAGCGTTTAAATCGCTTGATTGGAGATATTCTGGAATTATCTAAAATCGAATCAAAACGGGTGCAGCTCGATTGCTCACCGGTTCATATCATTGAATTCTTTGATTCCGTGCTGGGAACCATCAGTAAAGTCGCTGAGAAGAAAAACATTAGTCTTAATGTAGAGGTTCCTGAGGAGCTATTCATTGAGGCGGATGAGGATAAGCTGCGTCAAATCTTTATGAATCTGTTCTCTAATGCGATTAATTACACACATGAAGGCGGAAACGTAAAGGTCTACGTTAAGAGTCTACTGAAACCAGACGGCTCCGAAAATGTTCAATTTACTGTTAGCGATACAGGTATGGGGATTCCTAAAAAAGATCTTCCGCGTATTTTTGAACGTTTTTACCGGGTGGATAAGGCAAGATCCAGAAGCTCCGGTGGAACCGGATTGGGGCTGTCTATTGTAAAGCATTTGGTAGATATGCACCATGGAGTGATTTCAGTTGAAAGTGATTTGGGAATCGGAAGTTCCTTTGTGATTGAATTGCCTTTACTGCAGGAAGAAAAGACCGATTAGATTTTTGTAAATTCACTTTTTCAATTTTACACTAAGTTAACATTACGGTGATATGATGGTTTTGTTGCTGTTTTGTAAAAATCAAACTATATGGAAGACGGGGGAACCTATGGCTCAACGATTGCTTGTCATTGAAGACGAACCGACACTAGCCCGGCTGCTGTCCTATAACTTAACGCAGGAAGGTTACGAGGTGACGGTAGAGGATCATGGAACGGCAGGATATGATCGTGCGACGAGGGAACCTTTTGACTTGATCGTATTGGATCTGATGCTGCCAGGAATGAATGGCATTGACATCCTTGATAAATTGCGTGGACAAGGTATCCGCACACCTATTATCGTATTGACTGCTAAAAATGCTGAAGAAGATGTGGTTAGAGGGCTGAAATCCGGTGCTGATGATTATATAACCAAACCTTTTGGGGTATCCGAATTGCTTGCAAGAGTGAGCGCTGTATTGCGGCGGATTTCCGGTCTTGCTGAGGAGGCTCCACAAGAGACACCTATATCTGCTTCTACGATCATTCTGGGACAACTAGAAATCTATCCTGAGCGGTATGAAGTTTCCTTAGGTGGACATAGCATTAACCTGCGACCGAAAGAGTTCGAGGTATTGTTATATTTGGCTCGTAAACCAGGGGTAGTGCTGACAAGAGATGATCTTATGAACGCTGTATGGGGCTTTGATTATATTGGTGGACAGCGCACCGTTGATGTGCACGTAAGTTCACTTCGTAAAAAGCTTGAGCTAGATCCAGAATCCGTCCATATCGATTCCATTCGAGGTGTAGGTTATAAATTAGTTGTTAACAAAAAGAGAGCTCCGGTCATTTAGCATGACTGGAGTTTTCTTCTTTATCCCGTTCATAAACAAGATTCAGGTGAGATTACACGCCGAATTGTAGGGAATACTATCACGTGGACTAATTCATCTTCACCAATTTTACATTGCGTTAACATTTCTCTCCAACTGTATTTACATTAAAAGCTTATTATGGAGAACGAAGATGATGAGAAGGAGACGTAAATACTAATGAAATCCATCATTGACATAGAGAAACTTGATCTCTACTATGAGTCATTTCACGCACTGAAGAATGTGAATCTGCAAATTCCGGAGAAACAGGTTACTGCTTTTATTGGACCTTCCGGTTGCGGAAAATCCACTCTGTTGCGCACGCTGAATCGTATGAATGATATGATTCCTGGTACACGTATTGAAGGAACTGTAAACATCGGCGGCAAAAATATTTATAGTGACGAGGTAGAGGTAGAAAGCCTGCGTAAGCAGGTGGGCATGGTATTCCAACAGCCCAATCCTTTTCCGAAGTCGATTTACGACAATGTAGCTTATGGTCCTCGCCTGCACGGCATTCGTTCAAAGAGCGAACTGGATGAGATTGTAGAGCAAAGTCTGCGTCATTCCGCGCTGTGGGAGGAAGTTAAAGATTTTCTGAAAAAATCTGCCCTTAGCTTGTCCGGCGGACAGCAGCAACGGCTGTGTATCGCCCGAGCTTTGGCAGTACAGCCGGATATTCTGCTCATGGATGAGGCAACGTCTGCACTTGATCCTGTGTCTACGCTCAAGATAGAGGAGCTTGTACAGGAATTAAGAAGTAAGTATACAATCGTTATGGTTACTCATAACATGCATCAGGCGGCACGTGTATCTGGTCGAACCGTGTTTTTCTTGAATGGTGTAATTGTAGAGGCGGCGGATACAGAGGTGTTGTTCTCTACTCCTAAGGATTCCCGCACCGAAGATTATATTTCTGGACGTTTCGGCTGATACGGGCTACAAGGGCGCTCGTCCTTGGAAATGGCAAGCTGACCATACATTAATGAGGAGGATCGCTCTTACTATGATTCGCAGAAAAGAATTTGATAAAGATTTGGAAGAGCTGCGCAGTCTGCTGCAGCAGATGGGTGAACATGTAATAGATGCTCTTGGTGGAGCAATTGTTGCTTTACAGAATCTTGATACTGTGCGCGCTCAGGAAATCATTAAAGCAGATTTGCAGCTGAATGCCATGGAAGATAAAATCATGGAAATTGGCTCACGGCTAATTATTACACAGCAGCCTGTAGCAAAAGATTTGCGCCGCATTATCGTTGCTTTCAAAATATCTAGCGATTTGGAACGTATGGGTGACTTGGCTATTGATGTTGCGAAAGCAACTATGCGCATCCATGGACAGCAGCTGATCAAGCCGCTTGTAGACATTCCACGTATGGCGGAAATTGTGACGACCATGATTGATGAGGCTATCCAGTCTTATCTGGATGAGAACACGGATCTGGCTTATAGAATGGCACAAGATGATGATCAGGTCGATCAATTATATGGTTCGATGATCAATGAGCTATATAGTTATATGGTGGCAAAACCGGATTCTGTATCCCAAGCTATGTTATTAACGCTGGTAGGCCGTTATATTGAACGGATTGCCGATCATGCGACTAACATTGGTGAGAGTGTTGTTTATCTGGTCACAGGCAGCCGTCCGGACTTGAATCAGTAATTTGCACTTACACAGCTTTTGTTATATCTTTAGTTAAACTAAGTAGCCGCCCTTTTAAAAGGGCGGCTACTTGTTGTATATCCTTAACATATCAGCTTATCCCACTGTTTAGGTTGGTAAAGCCGTTTCTACTTGTACAGGGCATATGGTAAGATGTAAGGAGTAAGCATGAAAAAGGCGAGGTGCACTATGGACAAGTTGATACTTATAGATGGAAACAATATTATTTACCGTGCTTTTTTTGCGATGCCCCCGCTGACGAATACAGCAGGGCAACAGACAAATGCGGTGTACGGATTTACAACGATGCTGCTTCGTTTAATCGAAGAACATAAACCGACACATATGATTGTCGCTTTCGATGCAGGGAAAGTTACTTTTCGGCATGAAGGTTATCAAGATTATAAGGGCGGCCGGCAAAAAACACCGCCGGAACTCTCCGAGCAGTTCCCTTTGTTGAAGGAATTGCTGACTAATTTAGGTGTACCGCAGTTTGAAATTGGCAATTATGAGGCTGATGATATTATTGGCACCATTTCACGCCAGGCGGATGAAGCGGGACGGCAGGTTATGATCGTGTCGGGAGACAAGGATATGTTGCAGCTGGCCTCTGAACATACGACCGTTGCTTTAATCCGCAAAGGGGTCACCGAAGTTGAGCTTTATGGGCCGGAACAAATCCGGGAGAAATATGACCTAACCCCTGAGCAGATCATTGATCTTAAAGGGCTGATGGGCGATGCAAGTGATAACATCCCGGGAGTACCCGGCGTAGGTGAGAAGACAGCTTTGAAGCTGCTGCATCAATTTGGATCAGTGGAAGGTGTCTTAGCTGGAACCGGTGAGCTAAAGGGTAAAATGAAAGAGAAACTGGAAACCCATGCGGAAGATGCGGTGATGAGTAAAAAATTAGCGACCATCTATCGTGAAGTACCGCTTGAGCATTCGTGGGAAGACATGGTCTTCAATGGAATTTCAGCGGATACAGCCGGACCAGCGCTTGCCAAGCTGGAATTTAAATCATTGTTGGAACGTTTGTCGCTTAGTGCTTATGCTCCTGTTGCCGAGGGTGAGGAGAGTGCAGCTGAAGTAGAAGCTGCGGCACTTGATATTACGATCGTAAGTGAAGAAGAACTTAAGGAGCTCAGTGAAGCCCTGGCTGATATTTCGGCGTTGCATGTGGAATCGTATGGAGATAATCCGCATCGTGCCGAGGTAATCGGAATAGGATTGTCCTCTCTGGAGCGGCATTACTATGTGCCGTTTGAATTACTGCATAAACCGGCCGCTGCGAAGCTGCGTGATTGGCTAGGAGATGAAAAGGCTCCGAAAAGTGGATATGATCTTCACCGCGCTGATTTGGCTCTACACTGGCAGGGAATTGCTTTTGCAGGTGCAGCCCATGATGTGCAGCTGGCGGCTTATTTGCTTGATCCTACGGAGGCTAATCAGAATCTAAATGATCTCACTGCTAAATACGGCTTGCCGCGGCTCTCTCCTGATGAAGAGGTATTTGGTAAAGGTGCCAAATACAAAATCCCTGAGCTTGAAGTTTTAGGAAATCACGTTGCACGAAAGAGTGCAACGGTTCTTGGAATCGCACAGAAGCAACAGCAGGAGCTGGTGGAGACCGCAATGACAGGGCTATTCGAGGATCTGGAAATGCCTTTGTCACGGATTTTGGCGGATATGGAGAAACAGGGGATTGCAGTCAATGCTGGTGATCTTAAAGAGCTTGGAAAAGAATTCGAGGCGCAAATTTCCAAATTGGTCAGTGAAATATACGAGATTTGTGGCACTGAGTTTAATTTGAACTCACCAAAGCAGCTGGGTGAAATCTTGTTTGTAAAGCTAGGTCTGCCTGTCGTCAAGAAGACGAAGACGGGTTATTCCACGGATGCCGAAGTGCTTGAGAAACTGGCGCCATACCACGATGTGGTGCGTTTGATTCTGCAATATCGCACAATTGCAAAGCTGCAATCTACCTACGTAGAGGGGCTGCTTAAAGAAATTTCCCCGAACACAGGGAAGGTGCATACATTCTATCGGCAGACAATTGCCGCTACAGGACGGCTTAGCAGCCAATTCCCGAACTTGCAAAATATCCCGATTCGTCTAGAGGAAGGACGCAAAATCCGCAAGGTATTCGTTCCGTCCGAACCGGGCTGGTCCATCTTAGCAGCCGACTATTCGCAGATCGAACTGCGTGTGCTGGCACATATTTCCGGCGATGAGCGGATGAAGGAAGCCTTTCTGCATGATATGGATATTCACACGAAGACAGCGATGGATGTGTTCGGTGTGACCGCAGAACAGGTGGACAGTAATATGCGCCGTGCCGCAAAAGCCGTTAACTTTGGGATCGTCTACGGGATCAGTGATTACGGTCTCTCGCAGAATCTGAATATTCCGCGTAAGGAAGCCGCGCAATTTATTGAACAGTATTTTGAGGTTTATCAGGGTGTGCGCCGCTATATGGACGATATTGTAGTGGAGGCACGAAAGTATGGTTATGTGACCACATTGCTCGAACGTCGCCGTTATCTGCCGGAGATTAATGCGAAGAACTTTAATCTGCGCTCTTTTGCGGAGCGGACAGCAATGAATACACCTATACAGGGAACAGCAGCGGATATAATCAAGCTGGCGATGGTGCATATGGACAAGGCATTATTTGATCGTGGGCTTAAGAGCCGTATGCTGCTTCAAGTACACGATGAGCTTGTATTCGAGGTGCCAGAGGATGAAATGGAGCTTATGAAGACGCTTTTGCCGGAAGTAATGGGTGGAGCTCTGAAGTTATCTGTGCCGCTTAAGGCAGAGGTCAGCTTTGGAAGTAACTGGTACGAGGCGAAATAGACTCCCTTTAAGGTGTGCATATCAGCTATAATGTAGTTGAGGTGAAGACATCATGCCGGAATTACCGGAAGTAGAGACAGTCAAGAGAACACTTAATGAGTTAGTTAATGGAAAGCAGATAGAGAATGTAACCGTCCGGTTGGCGCGGATTATTCAGCGTCCGGATGATATTCAGGCTTTTGCCCACCTGCTGGCAGGTCATAGCATTGTAAAAGTTGAACGAAGAGGAAAGTTTTTGCGTATTGTGCTGGATGGTCTGGTGCTTGTGTCACATTTACGGATGGAAGGCCGTTACGGACTTTTTTCAAATGATGACCCACTGGACAAGCATACACATGTGATTTTTCATTTTACGGATGGAACTGAGCTGCGTTACACGGATGTTCGCCAGTTCGGGACGATGCATCTTTTTCAGATGGGAGAAGATCTTCAGCTGCCGCCTTTAAATAAGCTGGGGCAGGAGCCGCTGGAGCCTTCTTTTACACCGGAGAGGTTTAAGCAGATCGTGTCCGGTAAAAGCACCAAAATTAAATCGCTGCTGCTTAATCAGGAATATATCGTCGGCATCGGCAATATTTATGTAGATGAGTCGTTGCACCGTGCGGGTATCCATCCTGAAGACAGCGCCAAAGCGCTCACGGACAATCAATTGGACAAGCTGCATCATGCAATTGTAAGCACGCTGGCCGAAGCGGTTAACGCCGGAGGTTCATCTGTTAAGTCATATGTTAATGGCCAAGGTGAGAGCGGTACGTATCAGCAGCAGCTATTGATTTACGGTCGTAAAGATCAGCCGTGTAGTAACTGCGGAACGATGATTGAGAAGACGGTTGTAGGCGGTCGTGGCACGCATTATTGTCCAAATTGCCAGCGTCCGACTGTTCACTGAATTTGTTGAAATAATAAGGTTGGCACCCACTACTTGTCCCGCCCATATACTGTGTGAAGAATGCTTAATAGAGAACGGAAGCTGAAACGATAAAATTTCAGTTTTCCGGTTCTTCACAGGAGGGATTGCGGGTGCTCAGCCCATTATTTTCACTGCTATTGCTAGCGTTTGCCTTGAGTTTGGATGGTTTTGGTGTAGGAATTACATATGGGCTGCGTAAAATGAAAATACCACTGCTCTCCGTTCTGATTATCTCGCTCTGTTCGGGGGTAGTTATCTGTGTATCGATGCAGGTTGGGGTTTTGCTTGCCAAGGTAGTGTCTCCGAATGCAGCTTCTATAGTTGGTGCGGTTATACTTGTGCTAATGGGATGCTGGTCGCTTGTTCAGATGCTGATGCAGAAAGAGAAAGATGCAGATGGCGGACGTAAAGCTGAAACGGTAGATAAGGGCTCATTATCCGAGCAGGCTTGGGCAGAGGTAGCTGCTGATTCTGAAGCGGGTACAGAACCTGTTATGAATGATGAACCGTTGAAATCAGCTGTTTTTTCACTTGAGCTTCGCCGTTTGGGGATTGTAGTACAGATCTTGCGTACCCCGTCTTCTGCGGATATGGATGCCTCAGGAAGCATCTCTTCGATGGAAGCGATGATACTGGGGATTGCGCTCTCTCTGGATGCTTTTGGGGCTGGACTTGGCGCAGCGCTGCTTGGCTTCAATCCGATATGGACATCACTTACAATAGCTTTGTTTAGTGGTACATTTCTATTGCTGGGTATGAAGACTGGACTTAGATTTGCCGGGAACTACTGGATGAAGCATGCTGCCGCATTACCAGCGTTATTATTAATTGCAATGGGAATACTGAAGCTATTATGAGGTGAGTACATGATTATAGGCTTAACCGGAGGAATCGCATCCGGAAAAAGCACAGTGTCTGCACTGCTTGTGAACAAGGGAGCGAGGCTGGTTGATGCCGATGTGATCGCCAGAGAAGTTATGCTTCCCGGGCATGAAGTGTTGGCGGCTGCTGCTAAGCAATTCGGAAAAGAGATCCTTTTTCCGGATGGAACACTGAATAGGGCCAAATTAGGTGAAATCGTCTTTCAAGATCCTGTGGCCCTGCAAACCTTGAACAATTTGACGCATCCTGCTATCCGGCAGGAAATCAAAGACCGTATGTACAGCATGGAGCAGGAAGAGCCGAAGCGGCTTATTATTGTGGATATTCCGCTTCTTTTTGAATCAGGGCTTGAGACCCTGTTCCATGAGATTGTAGTAGTCTACGTTCCCCGTGAAATGCAAATTGCTCGATTAATGGAACGTAATAGGCTCTCTTTAGAAGAAGCAGAAGCGCGATTGAATGCACAGATGGATATTGAGCAGAAACGTAATAAAGCGGACTACATCATCGACAACAGTGGCGATCTTGCGTACACTGAGCAACAGGTTGCTGTGTTTTGGGACAGGCTGGGTTTATCATGAAATGGCTACGTAAAAAAAGAGTACTGCTTCTGCTATTTGTGGGTTTTACGGCAATATTGTTTCTGAGTACTAACTGGATGTCGTGGTTTTATCCCATCCATTTTAAAGATGAGATTCGCAAGCACAGCATCACTTATGAGATAGACCCGTTTCTTGTAACCGCGATTATTCGTGTAGAAACGAACTTCAAAACTGGACGAGAATCCAAAAAAGGCGCACTAGGGCTGATGCAGCTTATGCCGGATACCGCGAAGTGGGCGCTGGAAAAGGCCAAGCTTCCAAACGTATCTATGGAAGAACTCAAGCATGAGCCTTCGGCTAATATTGAACTGGGTACATGGTATCTTTCAACTTTATCCCGTCAGTTCGAAGGTAAACGTACAGCAATTATCGCAGCCTATAATGCTGGACCCGGAAAAGTTCAACGCTGGTTGGACGAAGGGATCTGGGATGGGACAGATGCAACCATTAAAGATATTCCCATTGGTGAAACCAGGCATTATGTACAGCGCGTTAATTATTACTATGATCAGTACACGGACATTTACAAAGAATTTTAATTTCTACCGTGTTATGTATAAAAAGAAGTATTAAACGACCTGTAGGTCGTTTAATACTTCTTCAAAAAGCTTATGTTGGTCAGGTTATTTGTATTGACCTGCCAGTTGTTGTTCTGCCAGGGTTACAAGACGTTTAGTGATGTAACCACCGATCGAACCATTTTCATAAGAAGTTTTATTGCCTTGGTAACCATCTGGGGAAAGCGTGATTCCTAGTTCTTGGGCAACTTCGTATTTAAGTTGTTCCAAGGCACCGCGGGAATTTGGAGCTACAAGGTTATTGGAGTTGTTGCTTTGGCTCATTGCTGTTCACCTCCTCTGTTGGTAACTGTATTATGTGCCGGACTTGCCATTATCATTACAAGAAAAAAACGGTGATTTCTGGAAATAATAAAAAAGCCGTTCAAAAGCCGGATTTATAACGTTCCGGGACCAAACCATTATGTATTAGGAAGTGATGAAGCTTATGAAATGCCCTTACTGTGATCACACAAATACTAAAGTGCTGGACTCGCGACCAGCGAATGAAAATAAGTCAATCCGTCGTAGGCGTGAATGTGAGCGTTGCAGCAAACGTTTCACTACTTTTGAAATGATTGAAGAAACGCCACTGATTGTAATTAAAAAAGACGGCAGCCGTGAGGAATTCAGTCGTGATAAAATACTCCGCGGTCTCATCCGTGCTTGTGAGAAACGGCCGGTTTCTGTGGAACGTCTAGAAAAGATCGTGTCCGAGGTTGAGAAATCTTTGCGCGGCATCGCCGTTGCGGAAGTGGAAAGCCAACAGATTGGTGAATTCGTGATGGAGCAGCTCTACCCAGTAGATGAAGTGGCTTACGTTCGTTTTGCGTCCGTATATCGCCAGTTCAAGGATATTAATATGTTCATGAAGGAACTCAAGGGGCTGCTATCCAAGAGTACGGGAGAATTAGAGGGATTATAGGGTTTTGTCCAGTTAGGGCGTTACAGCCAATCCTAGGGTCTGTTAGGAGTGCTTGTACTGGTTTGTTTCCTCTGAGTTTTGAGCGGGGAATTTGATTGGAAAAATGAATTTTAAAAAAAGTGTTGACATAGAGGGCGATTTTTTATATTATATAGAAGTCGCCTACGACGCTTGAGTTTATCGGAACAACTCAATTACGACCAAACTAAAATTAAAAAATGTGTGATTACATATATCTGAAATTTCAGTTTGGGGCCATAGCTCAGCTGGGAGAGCGCATCGCTGGCAGCGATGAGGTCAGGGGTTCGATCCCCCTTGGCTCCACCAAACATCATATGGACTCTTAGCTCAGTTGGTAGAGCAGTAGACTCTTAATCTATTTGTCCAGGGTTCGAGCCCCTGAGAGTCCATCCTAAAGAAACGGCAGAAATGCCGTTTTTTTGTTGTTTTATGCGATTTTTGCAGTTCCGGATGAATAAGGATCAATTACTGAATTGAAAACATGAAGTGGATAAAGCAAACTAAAGTGGCGGAAATACCCTTTTGGTTTGCTTTTATTGTTACTTCAATTGTTGTTAAGTTGATTGAAAAAAAGCGTTGGGGACGAATTGGGGACGAAATATTTAATTAGCTGTTTAACACAGTCTCAATTGGAGAGGATGAATAATACAATCCTCTAAGGGAGGCAGGTAAATGGCGAGTATTGAAAAACGGGGTAAAAATTCATTTAGGCTTGTTGTCGAAGCGGGATATGATGCACGTGGTAAAAGAATTAGACGGACGAAATCCATAAAAGCTAATGGCATTAGAGAAGCTGAAAAAGAACTAGTTAAGTTCCAAACTGAAGCTGAAACTGGTGAATATATAGCTCCTGAAAAGATGACTTTTTCTTCATTCCTTGAAGAATGGAGAGAAAAATACGGAAATAAACATCTAGAGATGAAACGTTTGAAGGATCCTTCAGTCTGACATATTATTCATTCGGCTTTTCTAGTAATCCTGGTGTTATTACACAGGGGCCATCTAAAGTAATTATTGGAAATGCTTCGGTACTGGGAGAATCACCAGAAACGGAGAAGTGGTAAGTATTTTTACAAAAGGATATAAGTAAGATCCAGCTGAGCCTAACACTACACGTAATATTAGTTTTAACTATAAAATAAATAGATTATCTAGCAATAGAGAAGGCAATTTTTATTTTTAGCTAGAAGATAAGTAGCGTATTTATTTGGAGATAAAGGCTTCACACCGTAGACGGAAGAATTCGAAAAATTAATAAATAAGTCCATAAGTATTACTCTACATATTATTTAATAGGGGGGATTCATTTCGGAGGTTCAATGTTGAACTCTAAGGGTCTGTCAATAATTTTGTGTAAACTCTTTAAAGCCTAGGTTCCCCCGAGGGGGAAGTTGCAAATCTACCGCAAGTGTTGACCGACCCGATCAGGAAAAAAGACTGACAACTGGAGCAGTATTTGCCCGCAGTTTTGGAAACGGCCTGTCCATTTCCGAGTGACATCGACAGTGACTAAATAGAGCATCTTCAGCAAGGCCTCATCCGTAGGAAAGATGCTTTTTCCCTTCGTTACTTTGCAAAGCTGGCGATGGTAACACTCGATCATATTGGTGGTATAGATGAGTTTACGGATCTCAGGCGGGTACTTAAAAAAGGTAGCAAGTTCGTCCCAATTTGTTCGCCAGGAACGGATAATTAGTGGATACTTTGCTCCCCAAACTTCCTCCAAACGGTCAAGCTCAAGCAAGGCTCCTTCTTCCGTAGCTGCCTTGTAAATGAGTTTTAAATCGGCAGTAACTTTCTTTATGTCCTTGTACGACACGTACCGAGTAGAACTGCGGATTTGGTGAATAATGCACTTTTGGATTTCAGTTTGGGGATAACAGGCGGCAATGGCTTGAGAGAACCCAGACAGGTTATCCACGCAAATAATGAGGATATCTTGTACTCCGCGATTCTTGAGTTCATTCAGCACGCTGAGTCAGAACTTGGAGGACTCATTCTCACCCACCCACATGCCTAGAACATCCTTGTTTCCATCCAGATTGATACCAATGACCATGTAGGCAGCCTTGTTGACAATGGCTCCATCCTGCTTGACCTTGAAGTGGATCGCATCCAGATAGACAATGGCATATACACCTTGCAGTGGCCGATTCTGCCATTCTTTGATGAGGGGAACAATCTTATTGGTGACATTGGAAATAAGTGTAGGAGAGAATTCAATACCGTACATCTGCCCAGGTGGTCTTAAATTTCTCTGTGCTGATCCCTTTGGCGTATAGCGCAATGATTTGCTCCTCGATGCCCGTTACGTTCGATTGATGCTTCTTGACGACAAGTGGCTCAAATTCGCCCAGACGGTCACGAGGGATGGCGATTTCCTGTTCGCCGTACTCGCTGACTACCGTTTTACGGATCTTTCCGTTGCGACTGTTTGGAGTGAGCTTCGCCTTCACTTCATGCTTTCCGTAGCCCAAATGAGTATCCATCTCGGCTTCCAGCATCTCCTGAATCGTTTCAGTAAATAGAACTTTTAGAGCATTCTACGCATCCTGTGCGCTTACCAAATTGTTTTCCTTAATAAATTCCCGTAACTGCTGTTTTGTCCAAAGTCCCATGTGTTCTCCCCAACCTTTCTCTTAATTCCATTTTAATGGGTTTGAGAGTTTCCACAATATATTTTACAGACTCATTTAGTCTTCTCCAGTCTTAGACATGATTTTTTTGTATTAAACAATATATACACAGAAAGAACCTTGTGGAACTTGCCGCTAAGGTTCTTTTTGTTATTTCTCTGGAGTAGTTAGATTAATTTCAAAGCTTTTATTTTAATTGTGACCAATTTATTACGCATTCGACAAAACGAGTTGTGTTTCGACAAAATACAACCGTTCTCAACGTTGAGCCTGTCCCTTATGATGGGTGAGGAAGTTCTTGGAGAAAAGAAAGTGTGGGAAATACATTGCTGAGCAGTAAGCCAAAGATAACATTTTATTTAATATTATTGATCATTTCGTCACTATTCCTTACTAACTCTATAGCTCTCGGTGCGGGAGGTAGGACGTATTATTACGATACTAACGGGAGATTAGTAAACGAAGATTTGCACTCCAATGAGATTATTGAATATCAGTATGATCTAAACGGAAATGTCCAACGGAAGTTTAGAAGTATTAATATGCTGGTAAATCCGAATTTTGAATTGAATGCTAATAGAGCCACGGAAATAGCCAGTGGTTGGGACAAATAGAGCGATACCGGTAGTGCAAAATTTGAAGTGATCCCGGCGACAGTAGTATCTAAGAGTATTGCACAGAAGATTTCAGCATCAGGAATGAAGGTTGGTACCGCAGCGTGGCTATTTCAGGATGTTACTGTTAAAGGAAACTTGCCTGTTCTGTTAAATGGAGATGTCAGTATCGAGAGTATTAACAAAGCCAAGGTATCCTTATGTGTCCAATATTTTGATGCAGCAAATACATTACTCTCTCAAAAAACAGTTGATTACCCTTCGGGATATTTAAATAATTATATGACTTTATCCTTGACGGATACAACACCTGCCAAAACGGTTCGGGCCAGAGTGCATGTTGGGATCAGGACAGAGGAAGGGGGAGCAAGCGGTGCTTTTTATGTAGACAACATGGCCTTCAGATATGATACCGCAGGCAATCTATTAAATAATCCTAGCTTTGAAAATAATCTATCCGCCCAAAAGGAAATGGCTGAAAGCTGGTCGCGATGGTCAGATTCTGGGGGAAGTGTGTTACAAGTAGTCTCTTCGCCGGTGACTTCAGGTGTGAGAGCACAAAAATTGGCAACTCCAAACATGAAGACTGGAGGTGCCAGTTGGTTATTTCAAGATGTAGTCACTCAACCCAATGTCCCCATCTCAGCAATCGGTAGACTATCCTGCAGGGATACTCAAAAAGTATATGACGTTAGCTCTAAATACAATAACGCCATCGGATGCGGTTAGAGCCAGAGTGCATGTTGGGATTCAAGCCATTGCTGAGGGAGGCAACGGGGCCATTTATGTTGATCATATGGCTTTAAGTCATGATCCTCAAAGGAACATGTTATCTAACCCAAGCTTTGATACTATTTCAACTGCAAATGTTGGTATCGCAGACAGCTGGCAGACGTGGTCTGACACCGGGAATCATACTTTTCAAGTTTTGTCCCCTCTTCAAACAGTAAATACCTACGGGCAAAAATTCTCTAGCGTGAATATGAAGAGGGAGAAGTATGGAGCAGCATGGCTACTGCAAGATGTTGTGGTAAGCGGAAATAAGTTAGTCGAGTTCAAAGGAAATATTTTAGTCGAGAGTGTGGTGCAGACAAAAGTTTCTTTATGCATACAGTTCTTCGATCGTAATGATGCTTTACTCTCAGAGAAGTATGTTGACTACCCTGTGGGAGTGCTACAGAAATTCTCTACGCTGTCATTAACAGAAAGAACTCCCTCCAACGCTGTTAGTGCAAGGGTCCATGTGGGATTACAAGCAACTGTAGCGGGCGGGAGCGGGACCTTTTATGTGAATCAAATGATATTAAAATATAGTGAATAATGGAGCGTGCAATTTCTTGTGTATGAAAACATTGAACCTTGTAAAGAAGATATGCCTCCTGTCTATCCTGGTCTTAGGAGTTGCAGCTTCCTCTGCCATTGCTGAGGCATCCAGTACGAACCACATTGTGATTGATGCCGGCGGCTCATCTCCGCATCGCATATACTCCTATAATCAAGGGCGTCTGGAAACAGAAATTCTGCCGGATCGCTCAATGATTCAATATACATATGATGCTAACGGGAATCTGATTAAGCGCAGCCGGATGA
This sequence comes from Paenibacillus sp. FSL P2-0121, assembly GCF_037975345.1. NCBI lineage: Bacteria > Bacillati > Bacillota > Bacilli > Caryophanales > Paenibacillaceae > Paenibacillus > Paenibacillus sp. FSL P2-0121. The sequence continues at coordinate 2,330,477 of NZ_CP150245.1, forward strand.
ATTCATCCGGGCCTTATATCTTCGATCTCTCCTCAGTATCCTATGATATCTATATCCGCGGGCTTCAGCCCGGTGTTCAGCAAGTTCATTTTCCAACATGGACCGCGAGGAACGACCAGGATGATATCGAGTGGATTGTCGGAGAAAAACTTGCTGATGGGGTATGGAAGGGAACTGTAGTTTTCAACAAACATGGTGGAGAGGCAGGCACCTATATCACCCATATTTACGCAGATATGAAAATTGTGGGTGATCTCGTTGCTAACGTTCAGAACAATGGAGTGTTGGTCACAGCACCAACACAAGCATCGCTGGCTGAAGGTTTCTATACTGTGCAGGCTAGTGGTATACCCGAGAGTGTCAAAGAGGTGCGCTTCCCAACATGGACAGACTATATGGGACAAGACGACTTAGTCAATCCCTGGATAACTGGCGAAAGACTTGCCGACGGATCTTGGAGAATCCGGATTCCGTTTAGTAACCATAACTTCGAAACCGGAATTTATAATACACATATTTATACGTTTGACCGGTATGGGAACAAGGCTGGAGTTAGCAATAGAGTAGTCAATGTGGTAGGTGGAGCTGGAGGGTCTAAGGAGACCGATCTGTCCGGTGTTTCGTATGACGTATTCATCTATGGGGTAGACCTGTCCATCCAGAGTGTACAATTCCCGACATGGACGGCTAGTAATAATCAGGATGATATTGAGTGGATTGAAGGCGTAAAAGTCGGAAACGGCGTATGGAAAGCAACGGTTGTGTACGCCAAACACAATTCGGAGACAGGCAGGTATATCACACATATCTATTCCAGCGGCAAGTTCCTGGGAGGATGGGAATTTGATGTGACGAATTCACAAATATTGAAAGCACCGGCAACTACAAAGATCGGTGAGGGTTACTATGAAGTCTCTATTGACGGAATACCGGCTAACGTAACCCGCGTTGAATTCCCGACATGGACGAATCATAACGGCCAAGATGATCTCATTTGGTATCAAGGCGAACGCGAGAGTGCATCTAAATGGAAGATCCGAATTCCTTTTGCCAACCATGGTAATGAAACGGGAAGCTACAACACTCACTTGTATGCTCACGATGGTTATGGCAATAGCCGGCCTGTTGGAGGAGTGACGGTGAATGTTACGCGTTAGTGAAAAGATAAAGTGTGAGGAGAAGTGGAAATCTTGAAGGTTCAAATGAACATAAAAACTATAATTGTTGTCTTTATATTCTTGCTTCTTATAGTAAAACCAACGCAGGGTTCAGCGGCCTCAATAGATGAAGTGTTTAAGATCGTTGATAGAGGCGGAACCGTATACAACTACGATCCATCTAGGAGATTAACGGAGAATCGAACCCGTGATGCGGTTGTCACAAACAAATATGACTTGAATGGTAACCTGGTAACCCGAAAGTCGGTGGCGAGAAGCCTGACACAGTGGCAGTTGGGAAACGGACTCGGCTCCAATATTCAATTCGTCAATGATGTGAATGGTGATGGGAAGGCGGATGCAGTTCTCTTTTTTAAGGAACCGGGAACGTGGTATGTCTCAATATCAAATGATCAAGGAATTAAAGGTTACCAGAGATGGATTACCGGCCACGGCGTGGGATCGGATGCTCAGCTTCTGGCGGATGTGAATGGGGATGGTAAAGCCGATGCTGTTATCGTAAATTACGGAAGCTGGTATGTGGCATTGTCCAATGGAAGCGGGTTTGATGGTTATAAATTGTGGGTATCCGGGCATGGAGTCGGAGCCAGCGGCCTATTCTTGGCTGATGTGAACGGAGACGGTAAAGCGGATGCGGTAATCGAAAATAGCGGAAACTGGTATGTTGCGCTCTCTACGGGTCAAGGATTTCAAGCCTACAGTAGATGGGTTACAGGATTTGGTGCAGGAGCCTCCAAAGAGTTCTTAGCTGATGTCAATGGTGATGGGAAAGCAGACGCTGCTGTTTTCGATGAGCAGGACGGTTCTTGGTACATAGCATTATCCAATGGCAAGGGCTACGAAGGGTACAAAAAGTGGATTGAAGGCCATGGCGTTGGTTCAGCAGATCAGCTTCTGGCTGATGTAAATGGGGATGGCAAAGCGGATGCCGTGATTGTCAATAACGGGAATTGGTATGTAGCTTTGTCAGGAGGTAGTTTCTTTAAAGCGTATGATAAATGGTCGATAGAAGGTGCCGTGGGAAGAAACGCGTATTGGTTAGCTGATATTAATGGGGATCGCAAAGCAGATGTTGTTCACTACAGTGAAGAGAGCGGAGAATGGAGTACATCATTATCTAATGGTCAGAGCTTCCAAAGTTATAAGCAATGGTCACTGGAAGGCGGATCAGAGATTTTCTCTCAATTTACATCTGACGTGAACGGTGATGGGAAGGCGGATGCAGTTCTCTTCATTAAGGATACGGGAACGTGGTATGTCGCTCTGTCGAATGGTCAAGGAATTAAGGGTTACCAGAGATGGGTTACCGGCCACGGCGTGGGATCGGATGCTCAGCTTCTGGCTGATGTGAACGGGGATGGTAAAGCCGATGCTGTTATCGTAAATTACGGAAGCTGGTATGTGGCATTGTCCAATGGAAGCGGGTTTGATGGTTATAAATTGTGGGTATCAGGGCATGGAGTCGGGGCCAGCGGCTTATTCTTGGCTGATGTGAACGGAGACGGTAAAGCGGATGCGGTTATCGAAAATAGCGGAAACTGGTATGTTGCACTCTCTACGGGTCAAGGATTTCAGGCCTACAGTAGATGGGTTACAGGATTTGGTGCAGGAGCCTCCAAAGAGTTCTTAGGTGATGTAAATGGTGATGGGAAAGCAGACGCTGCTGTTTTTTATGAACAGCAAGGCTCTTGGTACATAGCGTTATCCAATGGAAAGGGTTTCGAAGGGTACAAAAAGTGGATTGAGGGCCACGGCGTTGGTTCAGCAGATGAGCTTCTGGCCGACGTAAATAGTGATGGCAAAGCGGATGCTGTAATAATCAATAACGGAAATTGGTATGCAGCAGCATCAAATGGAAGTAGTTTTGCAGGTTATGAACCTTGGATTACGGGATTTGGTGGTGTCGGTTCAAAGTTGTACCGTTTAGCAGACATTGATGGAGATCGTCGTTTGGAAGCAATAGTAATTACTACCGATGACTCTTGGTATGTGTGGGATTATTTATCTGGCTCTAATTGACTAAAAGAAAATGGGTATGAATAAGGAGCGGTTATGTTCTATGACCTTCACTATAAAAAAGAAAATAATATATGTTCTTACCTTATATCTAGTCTTCAATTTAATTACTACGTTTAATTCCAATTATATTGCGGCGGATGCAAGCATCAGTTCAGACAATTTAGTTAAAAACTCTGGTTTTGAAATAACCACTAATGGCAATAGCATAGCTGATAACTGGGTCTCACATGGCATAGGGAATTTTGAAGTTACCAGCTTAAAGGTCTCTGGAGGAAGCAAAGCGCAGAAGGTTTCCATGAGTAATTTGCCGACTAATCATTTTGCTGGTGTGAGCCAAACCTTATCGGTGAAAGCTGGGCAACCGTATAATATGAACGGACGATTTTATATTGAAAGCATCTCCAATGCTAGAGTGCAATTATACGCAGATTTTTATAATGAGGGGGTTTTTGTGGATTGTAAGATTTTTGACTTGCCTAACCAGGCGACAGGACAATTCATTACTCTAGGCGGAACTGGCAGTGTGCCGGAGGCCACATCCGTTGTCATTTATGCATTGATTCGTTCTAGTTCTGATGTCAATTCCGGTGCTTTTATTACGGATAATATCTCTTTTCAATACACCAATGACACGAATCTGATTGTTAATTCTGACTATGAGAACTTTTCAAACACACCTGCTAATTCAGACGATTGGGATTATACGACCTTGTATAACCCGGCATTTAGTTCTGTTGCCTATCCTTCGTTAAGTGGAGCAAGAGCCCAGAAAATGAAAGTCTTGTCTCTCCCGATTAATGGATATGCAGGCATCCTGCAAAAAATCAAGGTCGATCCGGGTAAGTCTTTCCAAGCAAGCGGGGCATTGTTAATAGAAAGTCTATCGAGTGCCAAGGCTCAAATTTATATTGATTTTATGAGTTCCTCTGGCAATTATACGGGGACGACTATTCTCGAATATGCTAAACCGACCAATGGAACATACATGACATTATCGGATACAGGTCAAATTCCTAAGGATACAACTTATGCTGTTATATATGTAATCATTCAAGGCACAGGGAACAATGGTTCAGGAACCATGTATGTAGATTCCTTGGATTTTCATTATACGAAAGAAGCCAATTTGTTTAATAACGGGAACTTCGAAGCACCTGGATCTAACGGTCTGGGAAGTGGTGGTTGCCCAATTACGGGAATGATAACCATACATATAAACTAGTTTCGGAAAGCTATGGGAATACCGTTCAGCAAATCGATGCATCGGATATAAAAGCTAATGATTATGTTGGAATCAGTCAGATGCTAAAAGTTGTACCTGCTAAAAAGTATACGATGAGCGACAGATTAAAGGTGGATCGTATCACCAATGCCAAAGTACAGCTGTATGCGGATTTTTTTACAAGCTCAGGTGCATTTATTAGTGCGAACATCGTAGAATTGCCTGCTACCACTCAAGGAGGATATACCATAATATCGAATACTGGAACATCACCTTCTAATGCGGATTATGCCCGTGTCTACGCCATTATACGTGCAACCAGTGGAGGCGGGACAGCAAGTGTATATTTAGATGATATGAGATTCAGTTATAGATCCAACTTATTGGATAACTCTGACTTTGAAGTAAGTAATTAAGGGGTTAAAACACCGCTGAATTGGACAATTCATAAGCCTTCAGGAGTAGAGGATGAAATTCGGCTGGTTGAGAATAGTCCGGCAAAGGATGTAACTACTAATTCTTATTCGGCAGCGGGACGTTTGCTAAACCAGACACTTATAAAAGGAACCCAGACATATAATATTTCTTACAAATATGATCTGAACGGAAACTTGACGAAGAAAACAACGGCAATGGGAACGCTAGAGGCATTTCATGATCAAAAGTCTTTGGAAGTCAGGGGATTCGAAATTCCGGCTAATCAATTTGTTGGCGTCTCTCAGTCTCTGCGTGTAATTCCTGATAAGTCTTATATGGTTTCAGGCAATATTAATATCAGCATGTTGTATCAATCCAGAGTGCAAATGTATATTGACTTTTATGCAATGGATGGGTCATTCGTCTCCAGCAGCATTAAAGATATAACCGAAGCTAGTGGAAAGTATACGTTACTGACCAATGAGGGAGTAATACCAAGTAAAGCTGTATTCGCAAATGTATATTTTCTGATCAGATCTGCAGGAGATTCTGGGGCAGGGATATTCTATCTTGATTCGGCTAGTTTTGATTATAGATGAAATAAGGAGTAAGGGGGGGATCACAATTGCACAAATCAATGGATGGGGGATGACTTATCAAAAAAATTGCATTAGTTGTTTTAGTATTTGCTTTATTTATTAACTCTCAGACTGCCATAGCAATGAAATACACTTATTCAAGAACAGGTGGGTTAAGTCTAATACGAATATCTGAGAGAAGTGTATGAATTTTCAGTATGATAACAACGGTAACTTAATTGGAAGGAAAAACCTAAATTGCAAACCATCAGAATACAAACTATTGAATGTGAATAGCAATAAGGCCCTTGATGTATACGCAGGAAATAGTGTGAACGGAACCAAGGTTCAAATAGAAACAGATAACGGAACAGATGCACAGCGGTGGTTGCTCTGCACAACCGAAAATAGCCTTTTTAAGCTGATTAATGTTAATAGTGGGAAGGCACTTGATGTAGCAGATGGAGGGACATCCAACGGAACGAGGGTTCGGATATGGAACGATAATGGAACTGAAGCTCAGAAATGGCAAGTAGTTGAACAAGGGGACGGTTCATATGAATTAATAAATATACATAGCAATAAAGCTCTCGACGTTGCAAATGGTGATACAGCGAATGGGACCCCTGTACAGATATGGGCCTCTAACGGAACAACTGCACAGAAGTGGCGACTCATTAAAGCGATAAGTAATGGAGCAGAATACAAAATATTAAATGCTGGTAATGGAAAAGCTTTGGATGTGACAGGGGGAAATACTGCTGACGGTACTCCTATACAGATATGGACCCATAACGACACCGCATCCCAATGATGGAGAGTTTATGATACTGGGGGCAATAACTATAAGTTAATCAGTGTGAATAGCGGCAAGGCGCTGGATGTGGATGGTGGAGGTACAACTAACGGTTCTGCTATTCAAATTTGGACGGATAACGTTACAACCGCTCAACAGTGGAAATTTAGAGAGAATGCAGACGGATCAATTAGTTTCATCAATGTGAACAGTAATAAATTGCTGGATATAACAAATGGAAATAATGAAAATGGTACCCGCCTACAGGTATATGAGGATAACGGAACTAGTTCGCAAAAGTGGAAAATGATTAAATAGATTAGGGACTACTTTAGATTCATTTTTATCAAGTAAGGGGTGTGGTTCAACTAAAAAGGATCTTCCTGCTGTCATTTCTTTTATTAACTATAGAGGCCAGTCATGCCTATTCTTCTCCACTTGAAAGGAACATTAATGGAGGTTTTGAGCAAGATTACAACAATAACCTTCCTGATTTATGTTTGCAGTAGGGGAGAGGAGAATGCTTATTTGGATGTTGATCAAGTTTCCCTCAATCGAATTGCAAACCCAATTACATGGAAAAAAGATATACCGGACCTAATGCGCTACTTATATGATGCTAACGGGAGACTTCTATATATGCTACTGACTAATGGTAAGATTGTCGAATTAAAATATGATAAAAATGGGTCACTGATTAAGAAAGCAGCATTATGATCATATTTTTGTAAGATTAATTAATACACGACAGGGGAGTTCTGGAGTGAAGTCTATCCAAAAAGAAAAATCACTGCTCATTTATATCCTATCATTGTCTATACTATTTAGTGGATTTCCTAACCTCGTCCAATGCTGCTTTCCTAGAAGTACTCTACTTAATCATGTGAATTGAAAACAATATTCAAGGAGGAAAGAAAAGTGAGAATTAACTTATTATTAAAAAGACTGTTCATTATCTTATTAAGTGTTTCAATATTATTACCGAATTATCCAGCAAACGCTGCGTATAGTAATGAAGAGAATACTATAATAGATAGTAATAATGAACTTACTCCTTCAACAGAGCTAACTGTTCAAGAGAACATTGAGAAACCAAGGGAGATACCTCAAGATCTTGTAGCTGTAGTGGGTAGTGTGTATGATCCTCAAATAACAGAAAGCATAGCTCAAATCGAAGCGTTTTCCCTTGAAAGAAAAGAGCTAAGAAAAGCTATGAAAAAAGGTCTAGGTTCTTTAGGGAGAGGAGATTTGACGAACAAAGAGATAGAAACTCTTGCTCTGAGTGGAGCCGGAATCGAGGATATTTACTGGATTAATATGCTCGTGAAAGATACGGAACTAAGTCCAATTGAGATTCTAAATGTTAAAATAAAAGATGAATACACATGGGAAGAAGTGGACTTTAAACTTCAAAATAAAGAGTTCGAATTATCTCTTTCGGTTAATGATGTTGTTTATAGGACTCATCCTGAAGTGAATAATTCCGAGAGATTAATAACTATATCTGAGGCAGTATATAAAGAGGAAATTTATGAAGGACAACTAGATCAAGGCCTTATAAAGCAAGAATATGCTACTTTTTCTGCTAGAGTTAACGGTGTATTTAATGGACTTTATAATCAGCAGCAGATCAATCAAACCAACAAACAACAGTATTCTGATCGTAGTCAATCCGGTGAACTGATAGATTCAAGCTCAGGATCGTTAACATGGAAGGAAAATGAAATTAGTCTTCCCGGTAGAGATGGACTAGATTTAAACGTTGGAATAATGTACAACTCTAACCAGTCATATGGCTACCAGAGAAGTGATGCTGTCTATGGAAACCTGAAAAAATTTAATTATCTGAATTCCCGTTACGACTTAGGGTTGGGCTGGTCCTTTCAATTCCCTTCCGTTCAACTGGAAGACGGATATATGTTTTATCATAATGGTCAAGGTGCAGTGTACCGGATTGATTTATACGCGAGTGATTCCTTAGGTAGCTATACTCACTTAGTTGGCTATCAAGGTAAGGATATGCAATTTATGCAGGACTCAGCTGGATCATACTCTAATGGTCAAGTTAGCTCGGCTTATTATTTGCAATACGCAGATAAAAAAAGAGAATATTTTGCGAGTGATGGCCGTTTACTCGGAATCGTAGATCGTTTTGGAAATGCTATCAAATTTGAGCATACAGATCGTCAGACCTATGATGGTGGGACACATAAAGTTATTTCTAGAATTACGGATAGTTTGCATAGAACAGTTAACTTTGCATATGAATCTACTCTAAATACGACGGATACATTTATAGGTGAGAAAATTGAGTTAACGGTTAACGGTCCAAATGGAAATGAAGTTGAGAAAGTTGCTTTTCTTAAGATGCGCATAGCTACCATATATAATGGTAACCCCGATGGTTACATGCCTTACTTATGGAGAATCACGAATCAAAACAATGAGATTACATACTTGACACACTCTTGGACAGAGACAGCACCTAAGTTTGACTTTAACTTAAAATATGTAAGTCAATATTCTGGTTACAATTTTTATACAAATCTAACTAAAGTGGAATATCCAAAATCAACTTCAGTTTATGAATATGAACTGACTACTCGAAATTTAGGCCCTTATGGATTTTGTGAAGAATTCAGAGTGACTTCAAGAAAAGATGTATTGAAAAATTCCTACAATTATATTAAGTATGAATATACGGGTGACTATACAGGGTTCCCTTCGTATCCTGATAGTAATTATTTACCGGAATCCTATACATTTTCATCTAGTTCTATTCTTCAAAGTACCTCAGCGACCAACAATCTATTAACTAAGACGACATTTAATGGTTTACAACAGAATATCTCAAAAGTTTCACAAGCCTTCAATGGAGAAAGAAAAGAAGAACGTTATTCAAATTTTCATCCAAGCTTCAAGTATCTCCCGACAAAAACAACTTACGCAGATTTTGCAGTAGGAGATAATGATAACACTGCAAATATGCTGTATTCGGAAACTTCATATACCGACTGGGGAGGCGTACAAAGTCAAACGCAGCCGTTAAGCTTAAGTCAGTTCAATGATTCGAGTACCAAGGCGAAGTATACAACCTCATTTGTGTATGAACCTAATTATCACTCTCTGGTCTCAAAATCTTGGTATCAGAATGAATCAACGAGTTTATCTGAGAGCTACGAGTACTACGATAACGGGCGGGTTAAAACGTATAGAAATCCTAAGAATGAAGTAACCACATATACTTATGAACCAGTTCCTACGGATGGAAGAAAAATCAGTAAGGTTACCGAAGAGAAGCCTATGCAGAATGGTTTAGTAGCCAGAGTAGCAACTATTTATGGTCCCGAAAGCAATTATGCGTATCCAACGGAACAAATTAGTTATTTTACTAATAGTTCAGCTAATGGAGACAAAATGACATCATTTATTCAGAAAAAGATGGCCTATGACATGGGATCGGGTAGAATGTCTGAGGAAACAGATGCTAATGGAAAGGCAACCAAGTACAAGTATGACAAGCTAGGCAGAGTCACGAGCATCACGTATCCAACAATAACGAATTTAAACGGAGAAAAGTATGATGTAGAAGATTTGTATACATATGCTAAGGCTTTTTTTTATACTAGTTTTGATTCGATTTTTGATGTCGAGAATCGAGGGATATACTATTTACAAGTGTCTTATAGTCGGAAATACACACAACGATCAAATAGTGCTGTCACCTATTTATCAAGACAAAGCACATACTATGACGGATTAGGTCTTCAACGATTGGAACAAATAATAGATACAGGTGCGATCACCCAGTATCATGTGGACGATTTGTCTAGAGCTGTCTATGTAAAAGATCCAGTAGATAATGTAACGACTGTGAAATATAATGCATGGGGAGAGCAGAGTGAGGCTTCAGATACCTATGGTAATTTGTATGTGAATGAGCGTAATCTGAAGCTCCGTAAAGTGACCAACTATGTTGTGGCTGCTTCAGGGGTTGAAGCCTATCGTGCGAATATAAATAATCCGAATTTGAAGAGCAGTTATGTAGAACAAACATACGATCAATGGGGCCGACTAGCATCTACTCAAGTATTTAAAGGGTGGCCGAATCAAAGTCAGCCGCTCTCGGAATTATATAGTTATGATATAGTTGGTAATAACGTTACGTATACTGATCCTAATAAAAATCTCAACAATGAAGGAGTGACGACAAAGTATACGTATGATGCGTTAAATCGCTTGAATTCTGTGAAAGACGCGTTAGGGCAAACTACTAGTTACCAGTATGATCGTAATGGACAGATTACAGAAACGACGATGCATAATAGCCAAACAGGAGCATCTATTAATTTAAAGAGCAAAACGTATAACGAATTAGGATTACTTAATGATAAAAAAGATGTTGCATTGCAAAATGAGAATCATTTGTATAATCAAATAGGGTTGCTTACACAAATGACAGATCGGAACGGAACGGTGTCCACTTATCAATATGATGAAAGAAATCAGCAAGTGAGTAGCCTGCTTACAGGATCCGGAGGAAATACACAACAAAGTAAGGGTATTTTGGGTAGTAATGGGATTAAAAGTGATACGATGGAGATCTATCTTAATGGGGTGAAAACAGCTTCACAAACGACAACGATAGATAATCTGAAGAGACTAACAAATTCGTCTTCTCAAGCAACAGGATATACAGCTTCAACAGGGTATGTTTATGATAAAGCGAATCGAACCACTCGCTTAATGGGTACACATAGTGGCGTAGGTAGTTTCTATACCAATTATCAATATAGCATGCAACGTTTGAATAAAGTTCAAGTCGATGGAAAATCTAGTCTTAATGATGCGGCAACAGTGAACGCAACCTATGGATATTTCCCAACTGGGCAAGTAAAAACCATTACCTATCCTACCTTGACTGATGGAACTACTTTAATAACGGAGTACACGTATGATGCTTTAAATCGTATATCGACGATGACAAATAAAAAAAGTTCATGGGTTCTTTCCTCCTACACCTATCTTTATGACAATAATGGTAACACAACTTCGGTAATTGAAGTGCTGAATAATGGGGCTGGAAAGACGACTTCCTATGAATATGATAAATTAAATCGTCTAACGAAGGTTGTACGTCCAGATGGAGGTGGGACAACAACCTATGTGTATGATTTGCAAGGAAATCGGCAGATTGAATCCAATACATCTTCCAATCAATCAGAGTTATCGAATACAAACTATACCTATGACCTGCAAAACACACTAACCAAAGTTATAAAAGATAGTAGTTCTACTACTATAGATTATCTGCCTAATGGATTAAGATACCAAAAAACGTCTGATGCTGTAAAAACACAATATAACTATAACGGGAACGGAGTAGTAATCTCTGAATCCAAGAGTAACGGAGAGAAAGCAAATTATATACGGGGAGACCGACTGTTAGTTAAGAAAGATGTCACCACAGTAAAGGACTACTATTATTTGTACAATGGTCATGGAGATGTGGTACAAATAGTCGATACTAATGGAACAGTAGTTAACTCTTATACTTATGATGTATGGGGGAATATTGTACATCAGACCGAAGGTATTTCTAATTCATTTAAATATGCTGGGGAAATCTACGATGAAGAGACAGGGCTTTACTATCTACGTGCGAGATATTATGATCCTAGTATTGGTCGTTTTATAAACGAAGATACATATGAGGGGCAGATTGATAATCCGCTAAGTTTGAATTTATACACTTATACGATAAATAACCCACTTAAGTTTATTGACCCATCTGGGCATAAACCAATTGTGGGTGACGGGATGATTATTGATAATAATCAGTACAAATACCTCGTAAAACTTGCTCAGAGTGGTAATTCTGGAGCAAAGTCATGGGCTGTTAATCAACTTTTGATAGGAGCATATTATAAGGAGAATACCTCATCTAGTAAAAGTGGGAGTGCAGTGACTCAAGAGGTCATTAAGAACACTGCTGGAGGAGTAGCAGATGCAGCGTTTGGTAAAGTTCTTTCAACGGTTCCAGATACTAAAAAAATCACCATTAGTATGCCTGGATTAGGACCAGCAGCTCAAGTTGAAGCAATCGTAGAACGTTCAGGTGTAAAAATGGTAAAAGGAGTCTCAAAGCTAGCGGGTCCAGCTTCGCTTGTGTTTACTGGTGTAGATCTTTATACAGATCTGACGACGTATAAAGATGCAGATAAATGGAAAGCCGCTGGTATTACTGTTCTTGCGGCTGGTACTGGAGTTGTTACATCTGTAGTAATAGCTACAGCTACAGCGCCAGTAATTGTGACTTTTGGCGCTGCTGTAGCTGTAGGTACTGCAATTGGAATGGCTGGATCGTATATAAAAGATCATTTTTTGGAAAAGAAATAGAGGGAAAATGACCTGATATATGAGAAAAAAATCTCGATATCAATTTATTTTTTGTTTAATTTAGTAGTGAAAAAGTGAGGTATACAAAATTATGGGGTACATATCTGCTGATTTAGCATGGCCAATTTATGTTTTTTTAGCTCTATCATCCGGCATACTGGTAACAGTATATTTTATTAAAAATTCTTCTAAATATCAGAAAGAGTTTACTTGGGGTATCTGCTTAATAGGTGCAGCAGCTTTTTTTGCTGGAATTGTTAAATTGATACTTGAATTTGGTTTTGTAAAAGTTTCAGCAAATTATATTATGATCATTGTCTTTGTAGGTGTTTTTATTGGATTACCCCTAATACTTGTTGGTACCTATAAGAATGCTGGTGAGGATAAAAAATTAAAACGGATAATTTGGCTTGTTGCATTGCTTTTATTTTTATTCGCTTTACTATCTTTAATAATTGTTATAGATTTTTATTTTTAATGAGTTCGCTTTCGCCAGACGAAAATCAACACTAGTGCAATTTAATTGCAGCCTTTTTATGAAGTAATAACCTTATGAATAATTCTAAGAAGACAAGCAACATGTTCCAATATTTGGAGGCAAGTTGCTTGTCTTCTTGTAATTTAGGTACTGATGTCATATTTAATTTACTACTTGAGTTTGAACACCAATCCCAGTATTATTCCCAAACAAATCTGAGTCCGCGTTGTAGGCGGTAAAGCATATTCTGCTAGTGTTCAGGTTCGTGAGCTAATAGGGGCAAAAGTGCAAAGTGTAATTACACATTGATTACATGGATGCGCAGAATAACTATTGATTAACGACTAAGCACTAGTAAGAGAGTCATCAGAATTAGTGGCTTTTTTATATTATGACTCAAGACTTGATAAGAAAACTAATATTTAATCTGGGAAATTCATGGTGATGGAGCAAATTCTTTAGACGATATACATACAAATTGTTAAAGTTAGTAAGTCTTTTGAAAGAGGTACATATAGCAGCACAAATTACAATTCATTATGGGAATTATGATACTAACGGAAATTTGATTAAAGTTGAAGCGTAGTGAACATAAAACTCGGCTAAATGGAATATGAGCCTGGCAACGGAAAATGAAATATTTAATAAGTAACGTACAATACGGAGCTAAGTAAATGAAAAGAATGTTTTTTTCTTATGAGTAGTCTTTTTGTCTGTCTAGCATTTGTCCACCCTCCAACGGCCTCAGCTCAGGAAGCTAGTACTGGTTACATATGGTCGATATGCCAGGACCGTTCAAAATGAGAATGTGTATACTTATAATCAAGGCACATTAGAGACAAAGATCTTTGATAAATCTATGAGTTAATATTCTTATGATGGAATGAAAAATTACTCAATTAAAGTAAAGGAAATTTTGCAAAGACATATCTATTCAGTACCTCCGCAGTCTCCTACGATATTTATATCAAAGGTGTCCCTGAAAATGTTCAAGAAGTACTTTTCCTAACATGGAACGAACTAGATGTGCAAGCGGAATTGATTTTTGGTGAGAAAGTTAGTAAGGGGTCTGAAAAGGTACAGTAGTTTTTGCAAGACATACCGGACAATTCATAATTATATAATTTTGGAGCTGAGAGTATTGAAAAAAATCAAATTATTAATTTTCTTATTTGTTATTATTAGTGTTTTGCCACAAAAAACCTACGCAAAAGAGTATTTTTATGACAAAAATGGTCGATTGGAATCAGTGAAATCATTTAATAATGCTGTTGATTTTTATTATGATTTTAATGGGAATTTAATGAGGAAAAATTCGAATGGTAATTTAATAAGAAATGGGAATTTTGAAATTTCTGATACTAGCAGTGGTACTGCGAATTACTGGAACACTTATTCTGGACCGGGTTTTCTACAACCAAAGAGTGAAATAGAAGTGAATAGTGTGGTAAGTGGTAAACAGTCTCAAAAGATAATAACCAACGGTGTGGGAGGATTGTATCAGGATATACAGGTAGGTGAGGATACTGCGTTTGAGTTAAATGGTCGAATAAACCTAAGTAATATGCTGAATGGAACGGTGATGCTGAGAGTTGATTACTATAATGCTTCGGGTAATTTAATCAGTGGAGAGACTCTTGCAGAAATAGGTGTGCAAAACGTATGGACTACCATTGGAGGAGCAATAAGAACGCCAAAGGGAACGATTATGGCAAGGATACATTTTCACGTTGCCTCTTCATCTGGAGGTACATTTTTGATAGATATGGTTTCAATGCAGAAGAGCACATATGGTAATTTAATAGCAAACGGAGATTTTGAGTCATCTCAAATGAATGGTGTGGGAGATGGTTGGGGAAAATACGGGGCTATTGGTGAATATCAACTCATAGCCTCAAATGTGACTTCCGGAGCCCAGTCTCAAAAGCTTACGATGACTAACGTAGGAGGTCTGTATCAGGATATAGCTGTAAGTGGGAATACTCTATATGACTTGAATGCTCGAATAAATATAAGTAGCTTGTCGAATGGAAAGGTTCAACTGATTGTCGATTATTTTGATATTTCGGGAAAAGCGCTCGGTGGAGAGGATGTAGCGGAAATAAGTGTGCTCAATACATGGACTACCACGGGTGCAACAATAGAGACGCCAGTAGGAGCTCGAATAGCACGAATTCATATACAAGTGACCTCTTCATCTGGAGGCACAGTATTGGTAGATATGGTATCTATGAAAAAAAGTAACAACGGTAATATGTTGGCAAATGGGGATTTTGAAGCATCCCAAATTGATGGTGTTGCAGATGGATGGGGAAAATATGGAGCCACAGGAGTATACCAACTTATATGTTCGACTGTAACCTCGGGAAAACAATCCCAAAGACTTGCGATGACTGGTGCTGGGGGCTTATATCAAGATATAGCTGTAAGTGGAAATACTTTATATGACTTGAACGGCCGTATAAATATAAGTAGCCTGCAAAATGGGGCGGTAAAGCTAATCATTGATTATTTCGATCGTTCGGGAAAAGCAATCAGTGGAGTGACATTGGTAGAATTAAGTAGCTTAAACATATGGACAACCATGGGAGGCACTATTAAAACCCCTATCGGAGCCGTGATAGCGAGGATTCATGTTCACATGGCATCCTCAACTGGAGGTACATATGTAGTAGATATGGTTAATTTCAAGAAAAGTACAGATGCAAATATGCTGGCAAACGGGGATTTCGAGGCTTCTCAAATCGGTGGTGTTGCAGATGGCTGGGGGAAATATGGTGCCTATGGTGATTATCAATTGACAACCTCAATTGAAGTTTCTGGGACTCAAGCCCAAAAAATAGTAATGACCGGTGTAGGTGGAATATATCAAGAAGTAGCTGTAATTGCTGAATCATCATATACTTTGAGCGGTCTGATTAATATAATAAGTTTGCCAAGCGGAGCAGTAAAATTCATTGTAAATTATTACGATATATCCGGAAGGTTGATTAGCGGAGTCACATTGGCAGATGCAAAAGTTTTAAACAAATGGACAACTGTGAAGGGAACATTAAAGCCGCCAGTAGGGGCGGTGACAGCAAGAGTTCATGTTCACACAGATTCTACATCTGGAGCCACATATGTAGTAGATAAGGTTACCTTTAGGAAAGACGAGATGAATTGAGGCAATAGTTCTTATTAGGACTTTACTACAGGAGGAGTATATCTCTAGAAAAGATATAACTTAGATGACTATTAAAAAACCTTAATTAGCATCCATAGTAAGTTTTGTAGCACGGAGATCAAGTTACACCTGTTATAAATTTCAATTTGTATTCGAAAAAATCATGGCATTCTTTAAAAAAGGGCATAGCTTGAATCACAAACGAAGCCAGCGGATAACGCAACGTGAGGAACTTCAGTGTCGAGTGAGGCCAAAATGAAAGCTCTCTAGGCAACCTTTACAATCAGTAGAATATTTGCTCAAGTGTCAAACATAGCATTTCTCTAATAAAAGTGTAATAGAATTCCATTATTGATTTAATTAAGAGTTTATATAACTGATAATAGGAGAGTTCAAATGTTGAAACGTATGACTACTCATCGTGTCTTGTTTACTGAAAATGAGGATTTAGTATTTGAAGACTTTCCGAATTGCTTACAGAAGTTTGTAAATGAGATTATCACAAAATCAAACTAGTGTTATGTATAGGGGGGTGGTGATTTGCAATGGAAAAATTGTAATGAGTGGGTGCCTACAGACGGCTTTATTTTAGAAGATGCAGCGATGCTTGTTGCTACTTGCAATACTAACAAATTAGTAATGGCAGGTCCTGGTTCAGGGAAAACAGAACTATTGGCACAAAGAGCTAGCTTTCTGTTAGAAACCAATACATGTATAAATCCCCAAAAGATACTTGCTATAAGTTTCAAGAAGGACGCTGCTCAAAATCTAAAAGACCGTGTTGAGCGGTAAAGAATTAGTGTCAAGATTTGATTCTATGACATTCGATGCATTTGCTAAATCGTTGCTAGATCGCTTTATGAATGGACTGCCTACCAATATTAAGCCTAATAAAAACTATGATATAGGTCAAAACAGTGAAAACAATGGTGTAAGTATCCTGTCTTTTTTAGCTATTTCAAAGTTAGCCACTGAACTTATCAGAACAAACCCTATGATAAAAAAGTCATTACAATTAACGTATAGCCATATTTTTTTGGATGAGTTTCAAGACACTACTACAATACAATATGAGCTTATTAAAGCCTGTTTTCTAGATTCTAAAGCTATATTTACTGCTGTAGGAGATAGTAAACAACGGATCATGCTTTGGGCAGGTGCAAGGAAAACAGTTTTTGATGACTATTCAAGTGATTTCAAGGCTACAAAAGAAATTTTGTTAATGAATCATCGGTCAACACCACGTCTTGTAGAAATACAAAAGGCCATGTATGCCAATTTAAATGAGAATGCAACTGATATTCAGTCTTCTCCTAAATGGGATAGTCAAATGGGTGAAGCTTACCTGAGATTTTTCTATGATGAATATGCCGAAGCTGATGTTTTGTGCAATGAAATAATAGATTTAATAAAAAATGGTGTTAAGACCAATGATATATGTATTCTTGTTAAGCAAACAGTGGATGCATACAGTGAGAATGTAATTAAACGACTAGAAACTAGTGGTATTAAGGCAAGAAATGAAACTGTCTATCAAGATTTGTTAAAGGAAGAAATTGTTAAGGTTCTGGCTTTGATTTTTATGCTTACTGCATCGAAACCAAATCCGCATGCATGGAGGTATATAAATAACTTTCTTTGTGAAATTGAATCGTTGGATGAGAATTCAAAGGCAGAAGAGTTTATTCGTATTGAAAACGAAGTGAATGAAGTAATTAGGACATTCTCTAAAAACATTCATGGTATTACCGATGAGGAGATCTTTAATCAAAATGTCGATATCATTCTGGAGAAATTATCGTATGACAGGCTTGCTGCAATGTTCCCAGAATATAAGAACAAAGCCTATTATTTGAAGATAATAATGAATTTTAAAAAGTTATTGTGGATGGAGTACTTGGTTTCAAATGATTGGAAAGTTGCTGTTGAGAATTTTATGGGTGAAAACTCAATTCCAATCATGACAATTCATAAAAGTAAAGGATTGGAATATCATTCAGTATTTTTTATTGGATTTGAAGATTCTGCCTTCTGGAATTTCACAAAGCAACCGGATGAAGATAAATGTGCATTTTTCGTAGCTCTATCAAGAGCTAAAGCACGTGTGGATTTTACCTTTTGTAGTTCTAGAAAAACAAGGTTTACCGACGTACAGAGTAACGAAAGAATAAATGAACTTTATGAGATGTTAACGAAAACGGGTTTGGTTAAAGAAATATATCACTAACAACAAGGGTGATTTACTTCTGGTTCATGGTAATTAACCTAAGAAATAGCTATACATTGCTTAGCTAATTTGGTTTATTATGATGTAGAAGATGGAATTATTAGGAAAAAAAGTGAGGATTGCAAATGAAACAATTGTAAGATGCGAAGAGAGTAATACTGAAATGATCATTCACGTTAATGTTTTTGATTTTTCTCTTACAAAATTGATTCAATAAAGATACTATGGGTTTTCTAATCAGCGTGAATTAACAAACAAGTTTTGGAGGTAAACATTGGAGAACTTACTTAAAGATGTTCACTCGGTTTTTAATAACATAAACAACTATTTCGTAGTTGAAGAATCAATGAAGGTTTGTGAAAAGTACTGCTTACTTGAGCATAAAATGAAAAAATGTATCGCAACGATTGAGAGTATCATTGATGTATGTATTGATCAAGAAAACAAGCTAGATCGAAAATTGATCTATAATTATTTTATAGAAACATCAATGTTAATGGATTTAATATTTAAGACTTACAATATTTATTATAAGAATGATAAGAAACAAAAGTATAATTCGTTCTATAAAGAATTTGAATCGAACTTAAAAGAACATGAAAAAGAACTTTTAAAGTTACAGTGGTATAAAGAAATTGCATCATTAAGGAATTTAAGAATCCATGAGTATGAAGACTTATCAATAATTATTGTGGATAATAAATTGTATTTTCAGCATTTTGATGAATTTGAATATCCAACAATTATTAGTGAGTATTCTGACGATAGATTTTATGTTAGCTTTCTCTATTATTCTGTTGAGAAATTGAATTGTATTCTTAATTTAATGAGCATAATATTTGACGTAATTGTAAAACGAAATACAAAATGGGGGACAGAAATTTTAGTAGAGAAGGCGAGTAAATATAAAGTATGTGAAGCTCATTTATTAATTAATGAAAAATATGATGCTATATTCAATAGAACAATTGAAATCAAAAACTCTTTGGATGCAGAAACAAAACAAATTTTAAGATTCTTAAGACTATTTGAACGCAAAGAAGAGAAACTAAATGGAATAGTTGATCTCATAGAAAAAGGTGAATTTGACGAATTGCCACTTTTCTATGAGCTTGAATCATATTTTCAACTTTCAATAATTAAATATAATAATAATCAATACAAAGATGGTATAAACTTACTTTGGACGTGTATAGGGAAACATTACAATTCTGCATTTCTATCAAATTTGATTTTTGGTTACATTAAATCACCAGATTTGATTAGTGATAATATTATGAAAAAACTAGATCATTTGATTGAGATAAATATTACTGAATGTTTAATGAATCAGCATTTTGAGTTTTTCTCTAATGCATCGAGTTATTACAGAAATACTAATCGAGAAAGTGAAGCTTTAAAACTGGCTCAAATTGGTGTAGAGCTTGAACCGATGGGATGTCGTGATTTAAATCTGCTATATAACTATGCTTGTTTATTACAAAGAACAGGTGAGCGTAGTAATATTAGCAAAGCAAAAAATGTTTTTTTAAGAATCATTGAGTTAGAACCGACGGATTGTGATTCGTATCACCATGTTATAGAATGCTGTTATTTGCTAGGAACATATGATGAATTGAATTATTATTTTAATGAAGCGAAGGTGTTATTTCCACAGGATGATAAATGGTTACAAATAGAATTAAGTAAGAAATAACATTTTAATAGAGCAAAGCAAGGATAAGATTGTTAAAAGATTGATCGACGATATGCAGAACAGATATATGATTGATGCCATGATTACTGGAACTCCGAACGACCGAGATGGAATAAATACACAGGTTGATATGTATGAGTAATGGATTCATATAATTTCAAAAGAGCTGATGATAAGCGGGATGATTGATAAAGAGCATGACAGAAAGACGATAAAAGAAATCGAAAGCATGAGCTTGTATAATATTCTTGAACTTCGTGATTTCTATATAAAGCTGGGCAATGAGGATGAAGTCTACTAAAGATGGTTTAACTGATCCGAGATAAAGACAGATGGAACTTGAAATGAGTTATCGGAAGTCAAAGAGTCTGGTATATTATCTGATGTTTCAAGTTGGCATAACATTAACTCTTCGTCTATCTGTTATTTAAGCCTTAAAATAACGCATAAATAGAGCAAAAGTGAATATCTGAAATTATTGCATGTAGGAATAAACATTGCTTCTTCACCGTGAATAAGTTGCAGATCAAGAGGAAGTAATTTATAAATTTGTCAGGTGTAGTAATCATTTGTAAGAAGTGTATTTCATAAAACGTTGTGGTTATATAATGGAGATCACAACGTTAGGTTTGCTTCCAATATACACAAGACTCTTGGCCATCTAAAACAATATAATGTAAAAATCTTGTGTTCTAGCCGAGCTCCACCACTGAAACATCATTAAGTGAATGTTAGGTGGCTTAAGGCGCTTATTTCATTAATAACACTTTATGTTCTATAAGTCGTAAGGTAAACTCCTCTACATCATATGTCTGCGATCACTACTCAAGCCATGCGGAGTGCGGAAATAAATAGTATTATTAATGGGGACGAACTGGGGACAAAACTCGTCACCAAGCATCCTATAAGAACTCAATAGATCTTATGACATTAGATAAAACCTATATATAATAAGCTGTTTTCGTAATTAATCTTACTATATCCTAGACCATCTCTATCGCTGGCAGCGATGAGGTCAGGGGTTCGATCCCCCTTGGCTCCACCAAACATCATATGGACTCTTAGCTCAGTTGGTAGAGCAGTAGACTCTTAATCTATTTGTCCAGGGTTCGAGCCCCTGAGAGTCCATCCTAAAGAAACGGCAGAAATGCCGTTTTTTTGCTGTTTGGGGAAGAGTGACTTTTTATTTGGTTTTGATCGTGGTATAGTTTGGGTAGATAAAACGTACAATGCAAAGAGAGTCGTGCGGAAACACGACTCCCAGTGCAATAGCCGCTTTTAAGGGCGGCGGCTCCGGAAGTTTAGTCAGGAAATAGACCGCATTCCTTTGCGAGAGGGCGGTCTATTTCTTTTTGAGGTAGTTGAGCAATGCAATAATGAACATGCCGAACATGAACATCAATGACAATTGCTGGCTCCAATTACAGACAATCCATATCTAAAGAAACAGCAAGATGCTGTTTCTTTTTTTGTTCCCATTTATTAATTATCATTAAATCCATTAAACTCCTGAAGCATTTGAATAAAGGTTTCAAGCTGTTGATTATCCCATTGAGCTATGCGCTCATAAAATATGAATTCCTTATCCTGCAGCGCATCAAAGGTTTTTTGTCGTCCAAGTTCAGTGAGTGTAAGAAGGATGGCTCGACGATCATTAGGAGAGTCTTCTCTTCTAACATAACCCAAATTCTCGAGTTGCTTGATGAGACGGCTGACTGAACTACGATCCATAGCCGTTGATTCTGCCAACACAGAGGCGCTTGTTGGTCCATAAGAGTACAGCCAACGGACTATATGGAAAGCAGCAGGCTGTATAGATGAATCGAAAGCGGCAGCAGTTCTGACATTTAGGGCATGCGAAGCACTAATGAGGGCACTAATTTGTCCACCTAGCTTCAGTTCTAATTGCCCTCTCAACGTGTCTTTACGTTCGGCATTCATTGTTTTGACCACCTAACCTTGTATTTTAAAGTTGTCATACATCTATTTAGTTGACATATGTCAATCATCAACATATAGTTGATATATATCAATTATATGATTTGGACAATACGCTGTCAAAATGAAATTGCCCCTGATGAATTCCTGATATAAAGGAGAATGTAGATGATGACAAAGCCGATTATTGTAATTACTGGAGCTACAAGCGGTTTGGGACAACTCGTTGCACTTGAAATGGCTAAGCGAGGTGCCCATCTTGTTCTGACTGCAAGGAGTAAAACGCGTTCGGAAGCAACTGGAAAAATGATAAAGGAGAGCGTACCAGCAGCCGAAATTAGTTTTTTTTACGGAGACCTATCCTCAATGAGGGATGTCACTAGGTTAGGACAAGAAATATCTAATGTTTTTCCGAAGATAGACGTGTTAATAAATAACGCAGGGCTTCATGGGTTTGAACAGCGGATAACTGCCGATGGATTCTCAGAAATGATGGCTGTGAACTATTTTGCACCATGGTTATTGACACATACCTTAGAACGTTCTTTGAGAGCAGCAGGAAGTGCAAAAATCATAAATGTTGCTTCAGAAGCTTCACGCCGTCATGGAGTACTAAAGTTGCCAGGAGATTTGCTCAATACAGCTTCTTTTACTTCCAGAGGATCTTCTGAGATTTATGGGAAAACCAAACTGTTAAATATTATGTTTACCAGTGAGCTTGCACGCCGCTGGGCAGGAACGGGAATCAGTGTTCATGCATTGAATCCGGGTTTTAACGTTACAGGTCTCGGGCGTGAACTTTGGTTTTCTTCGATGCTTAAGCACTTATTGAATTTCTTTCGTATTGGCGATCCTCGTAAAGGAGCGGAGATCATTATTCGTTTAATGACCGATCCTAAGTATCAAGAGAGCAGTGGGGGATATTTTAACGTTGGGACAGGCAATCCCATTGTACCCGTACAACCGGGAGGAGATAAGGTAATGGAAAATAAATTATGGAACGATACGCGAGACATTTTGCAGCAGAAAGGTTTATTTGGAAACTGATTTAATTAGTGAAACTAACCTCATGTCCGTTCGAATCACACATTCATGATCCTGCGGACTGTATAGCTCTTATTTTCTTTATTTAATGAAATTAGTCGAGTGATCGGACCGTATCGCACTTATTCCCTCATCAGTAGCAGTATTTTGCTTTTAAAAGACTAGATAAGTGCGTAGGAGTCCGATAGCTTGGGAAAACGCCTCATAATGAGAAAATAAGAGCACCTCGGTCCGTTGTATCTCAACCTTCCGCCAGTCCGACATTTTATAGTACTACGATCAGAAATAGACCGATCCCTTGTGAGAGAGGGCGGTCTATTTTACCGTTCCCATTAGTTACCGTATTCCTTCAAAAGCGTACCTCACCAACTGCTGCACATAAGCATCGTCTATGGGTTGGCCGGTCACCAGCAAGCGGTAGAATATCGGCCCGTAAATAAGATCGGTAACAACTTCAATATCGAGATTATCCTTCAATTCCCCGCGCTGAACACCTCGTTCCATAAGCAGCCGTGCCTCAAGCCGACGAGGCTGGAAATATCGGGTCCGATAAGCTTCCGCCAAGCCTGAATCCATCTGTCCTTCGCCAATGATCTCCGTAATGATTTTACCCTCTCGACTAATCAGGAACTGGGATAAGTTCGTTGCATGCATGAGAATATCATCGAATACTGAACCTGTGTCAGGTACGGGCAGTCTGTCCGCAGCCGAGGATAGGAATCCATCCATCACCACGGCAGCCTTGTTAGGCCACCATTTATATATCGTAGCTTTGCTGACCTTGGCACGATCCGCTATTTTTTCTACCGTAACTGCTCCAAAACCATTTTCCAATAACAAATCATAGGAAGCGGAAAGAATAGACTTCTCCGTCTCAACATTACGCGGACGTCCTCGTTTACTCTCCATCTGAAATCACCCTTTCGTTAATCTGTCTCCAATCAAAATATAAACTATACGTTCAGTATACTAAAAAATCCGGAAAAATAAATCACCATCG
Source organism: Paenibacillus sp. FSL P2-0121 (assembly GCF_037975345.1). Taxonomy (NCBI): domain Bacteria; kingdom Bacillati; phylum Bacillota; class Bacilli; order Caryophanales; family Paenibacillaceae; genus Paenibacillus; species Paenibacillus sp. FSL P2-0121. Next base: position 2,354,635 of record NZ_CP150245.1, read on the forward strand.
CCTATTTACAAAACGATACGTTCAGTATATTATTTAAACATTAATTAGTGAACTGAACGTATAGTATTTAAATTATTATGATCATCTGAGGAGGATTCACATGCAAAAAGAACAAGCGGCGAAAGAGAACCACATATCAAGTTGGATGATGTTTATGTTAGCAGCGGCATGCGGGCTTATCGTGGCCAATCTTTATTATGCTCAAACCCTTGTCGGACCTATCAGTGTCTCGACAGGACTTTCTTCTACAGCCGCAGGCTTGATCGTCACTTTAACTCAAATCGGTTATGTTGTAGGTTTGTTATTTATCGTGCCTCTGAGTGACATTGTTGAGAATCGGCGTCTCACGATAATCACGTTAATGGTTGCAGTGGGTGCATTGCTGGTTGCAGCTTTCGCAGCTAATGCGCCTTTGTTCCTGACAGCATCTTTGTTTATAGGAACCGGTTCTGTGGTAGCTCAAATCCTGGTGCCTTATGCCACCTATTTAGCGTCTGAAGAGCAGCGTGGGCGTGTGGTTGGTAATGTTATGAGTGGACTTTTACTTGGTATTATGTTTGCCCGGCCCGTGGCAAGCTTTATCACCAGCATCTGGGGATGGCAAGCCGTTTTTATTTTTTCAGCGGTCGTCATCACGTTGTTAGCCATTCTGCTGTCGCGATTTCTTCCTGAACGTAAACCTGCACCTTCGGTAAGCTATAGTAAATTAATTGTCTCTTTAGGCACCCTTTTAAAACAAACGCCTATATTGCGCCGACGTGCCTTATATCAAGCTTGTTTATTTGGAGCTTTTAGTCTCTTTTGGACGGTGGTTCCGTTGCGGTTGGCGGATGATTTTGGAATGTCGCAGCAAGGTATCGCATGGTTTGCTTTAGTAGGTGTTGGTGGGGCTGTTGCCGCGCCGATTGCTGGAAGACTGGCAGATAAAGGTTGGAGCAAATGGTTAACCGGGCTGGCCATGATCATTGCCACCTTGTCTTTTTTACTAATTCATCTTTTCCATAGCCACTCAACTTTTGCTCTCATCCTGCTCTTTATTTCCGCGATTACATTGGATATGGCCGTATCCGGAAATCTTGTACTCGGACAGCGTGTGATTTATTCATTGGGAAGTGAAGCGAGGGGACGTCTTAATGGGATCTTTATGGCGATTTTCTTCGTGGGTGGAGCCGTTGGATCATCTTTGGGTGGTTGGGCTTATGCCTATGGGGGATGGACCTTCGCCTCACTCATCGGAGTGATCCTGCCGCTATTGGCTTTGGTTTACTTTTTCACTGAAAAAAGATCAACTAAAGCTGTTGAATAAATCCTTGCTTTAAGAGTGGGGGTTAGGCTTACGGCAGAATAGACCGCTACCTTTGGTTAGGGCGGTCTATTTCTTTTTGAGGTAATAACGCTTGATAAACGTTAGTTATGCTCCGCTAACTGCACCTCAAACCCGTCCGGGTCCAGGATATAAAAGAACCGCAGGTGGGGATTGGGTGCGATTGGTCCGCGCGCTACTGGGATACCTTGGCTTTTTAAACTCTCCATCGCTTCATCAAGTGACTCCACTTCGAAACCCACAGAAACGCCACATTCCGGCTTCAAAGCCGGGTCACTTCCCTGAATAAGCTCGATCTTGGGTTGCCCCTCCAGACCTAACATGACGATCTGTTTTCCACTGCTCTCAAATCTACGCTCAATGGGTAGCCCCAGTATCCGGTTATAAAAATGAAGGGAAGCCTCCAGATCGCGGACCCGAAGCGTAATCCAATTCATACTCAATTTCATGGTTTGATAGTCTCCTCTGATGAATATTCTATATCGTATATTATACGCTATCATCTTGCCCGGAAACAGGGAGAATGGGAAATCAAGAACGTTTAATGAGGATAAAAGCCCGCAAAATCAGCTGTGCAACCAGTGGTTGACAGTATGTAAGGGGAGATAGGTAGTCAATTACAGAACGTTATAATATGATGAGCATGAGGTGATGGCGAATGGACTTTGCAAATAAATTGCAAAGCTATAGGAAACAGAGAGGAATGTCCCAGGAGAACTTGGCGGAGGTGATTGGTGTTTCGCGGCAAGCCGTGTCTAAGTGGGAATCAGGTCAATCCTATCCCGAAATGGATAAGATGATTAGTTTAAGTGAATTATTTCACGTAAGTTTGGATCATCTGGTGAAGGATGCTTCAAGCGATACCAAAGCAGAGCATGTCGCAAGCCCCGTATATGTAGATCTGAATTCCTTGTTTCATTATGAGTACAAAAGTAAGAGAACATGCTTTGGAATTCCTCTGGTTCATATCCATATCGGACGGGGGCTATACGTTGCCAAAGGGGTTATTGCCATAGGTAATGTTGCGATTGGTGCGGTATCCATTGGTATTGTTGCTTTGGGCGGATTATGTTTAGGTGCGCTTGCTCTAGGACTCATCAGTTTTGCAGGTCTGGCTCTAGGGCTTTTGTTAGCCGTTGGGGGCATTGCGGCGGGTACAATGGCCGTTGGTGGAATAGCATTGGGAATATTTGCTGTTGGAGGTTTAGCTGTAGGTATGTTCTCCTTGGGTGGTCTCTCTATCGCTTCCCATATTGCAATGGGTGGGTATGCAAGCGGGCATATAGCTATAGGGGATACCGTAAAAGGTGCTTATACCTTTATTACTCAAGATAATAATTTCAACGACATCAAGGGGGAGGAGGTAAGAAAGTTAATTCAGCAAGAATATCCACATCTTTGGAAACCCATTGTGCAGGTAATTATTTCAATTTTCAAATAGCTGATTAATTTGCGGAAATTTCTTTACGGTTGTTTCATATGGATATAATTTGGGTAATAAACGACTGGCGTTTGTCATATATTGATCCGGCAAAAATACTTGTTGCTCAGCAACAAGTATTTTGATTTTGTGTTGGATATTTGTGAAAATATAAAACCTGATATTAGATTTTTTGCTGAAAACCGAAATTTTTACAGAGGAGTATTTATTTGAAAAGCATTCATAAGCGCTTATTATTCTTGCTGCTTGTGTTTATAATTCTACCGTATTTTTTATCCGTGTTGTTGATCTATCGGCAGACGAAAGAGAATGTGGAACGACATGAACTTGAGAACAGCCAAGAGCAAATTCAGCAGGCGTCAGCCGATCTAGAGCAATATTTTGATGAAATCATTAATCTTCCATATATTTTATACCGAAATCCAGACTTATTCAGGGTGTTTGAAGAAGGGTTAGAAGAAGATTTTTATTACAAGCAGCTTGAAATTAATAAGGGTATGACTAACTTCTATCTCATGAGGAGTGAAATTCGTCAGGTCCGTCTATTCATAAACGAAGGGAAAAGCTCATTTACAGTTTATAATGCCATGTTAAGTTCCCGTAAAAGGAATCCGGATTTATTACAGCAAGCTTCCATTCAGAAGCTGATGAGCTCTAATAGCAATGATCTTATTGAAGCTCCGCATCCGATTGAGAACTATAACGATACCTCCATTATGCCTCCTTCGGATAAAACGATGGTCTTGACGGTTCATCACAAAATTGTGGATGTCCTAACACAGGAATTTCTGGGCGTCATCACTATAGATATTGATTTGGACAAGATTGCTCATATCGCTAATCATTTTCTACAGAAAAATAAAGAGAGCGTATGGCTTTCCGATGCGGAGAATCATGTCATTTACGCAAGTGATGAAACATGGATAGGCAAAACCGTTCCCGATGAACTGCAAAGGAAAATAAGTCCGGCACAGGCAGCTGCTAATTCTCCAGAAGGAGATATTGTGTTTACTAGAACATTGCAGGAACCGATAAAAGAGTGGCATTTTGCTAAGGTAACCCCGAGCTCTTTTTTATTTGAAGATGTAAGGAAAACTGCCTATACAAACATCATTGTAGGTGTGGTTGTAGGTGGACTGGGCTTGATAATGATAACAATCATTTCTTATGGATTTACACGGCCGATAAAACTGCTTAGTCAAAAAGTCCAGCGTATCGAGGGGAGGAATATGAATGCCCCATTCGACGATATGCGGGAGGACGAAATCGGTATTCTAGAAAGACACATCAAGGAGATGATGAATCGGATCAACCGTCACATTGACCGGGAGTATAAGCTTGAGATAGAGAACAGGAAAAATCAGCATAGGGCGCTAAAGTCGCAGATCAATCCGCACTTTTTATTTAATTCTTTACAATCCATTGCTGCTGTTGCCCTACTCTCTGAATCTCCAAAAGTATATCAACTGATTACCTCTTTATCCAAAATGATGCGGTACTCAATTCGTGTGGATCAGAAGGCGACGGTTCAAAGCGAAGTGGATTATGTACAGGCTTATTTGAATCTTCAAGCGGAACGTTTTCAGACTGATTTTAGCTATTCCATTGATGTACCTAAAGATATTCTTGATATTCCGGTTCCTAGTATGATCTTGCAGCCGCTCGTTGAGAACTTTTTTAAGCACTGTTATGACGAGGGCTATGAACAAGCTTACATCCATATTTATGGTGAAATACAAGGTGATTATTTGAATCTAGTCGTAGAAAATAACGGAAACAGCGTGACGGATGATGAACTTGAGGCATTAAAAAATAATCTCTACACACCGGTTAACGAAGGCATTCCTTCTTTTGCGCATATCGGGTTAAAAAACATTCATGATCGCTTGGTTCTTCATTTCGATCAGACAGCGGGAATCAAACTAGATTCGATGCAGGGACAAGGGTTCACTGTACGGCTAGTAATTCCACTCTACCTAAAGGAGAAGTAACGTTTATGAAAGCTCTTATTGTAGATGATGAGTCTAATGTTAGAAAAATCATCCGATTTTTGGGACGGTGGGAACAATACGGGATTACCGAAGTGCTGGAAGCCAGAAATGGTCTCGAGGCTAAGGTGTTGATTGAGCAGAAATCTCCAGAAATCATAATGACAGATGTCAAAATGCCCAAAAATAGCGGGATGGAGTTAATCGAGTGGTTGGCTGCTAAAGACTATCCGGGAAAAGTGATTATGATTTCAGGGTTTGACGATTATTGTTTCATGCGTAAAGCGTTTAAGCTGGGATGCTTTGATTATTTGATGAAGCCAATTGAAGAGAAAATGCTGAATGAAACTTTAGAAGGGGCGTTGAGAGCCTGGGAACAAGAAGAGGGAGAACGTCGCAATATGGAGTCCGGATTTTATGAAGAGGTAAAAATGTTTCGCTTAAACAGGGAGATTACTGCTGCTTGTAACGGTGAAGCTTTTGATGCAGGCGAAATTGCCTCGGCTCTCCCACAGGCAGAAGTATACGACTTCACCATGATGTATTTTTACCAATCTCATTATTCGGAGCCATACATTCAACTTTTGACCGAAGAACTGGCTACACGGGAGTGGGGAAATGCATTTACGCTTCAAAATGATCCTAATGTCTGTGTGATTCTGTCCCTTCATGGACAGTTTTTCCCGATAGAGGAATGGATTACCCAGCATTTTGATATACCTGTTCGTTTGGTTAGTGGTCCCTCCATCCAATCGCTCGCAGAGATATCGTTATCTTTTCAATCTGTACAAAGGTCTATGGCTGAACAAAATTTTAGAGCAATCCATCGTTTGGCGGATTTAGATGATGTTAGGCGTATGAATGATATTGTCGCATTTGTTGATGAGCATTATATGGAAGAGCTAAGTTTGGACAAATTATCCACCCGTTTTTTTCTGAGCCGAGAACATATCTCGCGGAGATTTAAGCAAGAAGTAGGGATGACTCTTACTAATTACGTCATTCATTTACGAATAAATCAAGCGAAACAGTGGTTACTAGAATCGGATGAAAAGATGTACTCGATTGCCTTAAAGCTAGGGTATCAAGATGAGATTTATTTCTCTAAGCTGTTCAAAAAAAACGTCGGTATGACGCCTGCTGAATATCGTAATTCACAGGGAGCAAGAGAAATAGACGCGGAAGTCAGGATAGCCAATACATAAGTTCATTGTTGAATGCATCTGGGGGAATTATGAAAATAAAAAGGGTTCAAATGATTATCGTGGGGTTGATTACGCTAACGCTTTCTTCATGTGGTGCGAATACACGTCCACTGAAGGAAGCGGATTTGAAGGTAGCGGATAAGGCAGTCACTTTGGAGGTACTGAATCCTAAAGTGGAAATTTCTATAGAATTCGAGCAGATGGTTAAGGAATATGAAAAGGAAAACCCGAATATTAACGTAGAAATTCTAACCTTTGGCGGGGGAGCTAACTACCTTGATGAGCTAAAGGCGAGGTTTGCGGCCAATGTTGGTCCGGATATTTTTCCAAATGGCGGTTATGAAGAAGCGAAGGCATGGAGTAGATATCTTGAGGATTTATCAGATCAACCTTGGGTGGAACAGGCTTATGACGAGGCGCTAGAACCGATGAAGATGGACGGGAAAATATACGGTATGCCAATCAATTTTGAAGGCTACGGTTTTATTTATAATAAGGATTTATTCGCAAAGGCTGGGATTACTCCTCTCCCAACAACGTTTACGGAATTAAAAGTGGCGGCGAAAAAGCTGAAGGCTATAGGTGTGACTCCTTTTTCTGTTGGGTATTCCGATCATTGGTTTTTTGTACTCCTGTTGAATATTGCTATTGCACAACAGGAGGACCCGGATGCTTTTATTCAAGGGTTAAACAACGGAACACAATCTTTTCGAGAGAATAAGGAAGTTAAAGATGTCATTCGGATGCTGGATTTGACCGTACAATATGGTAACGAAAATTTTTTGACAACAGATTATAATTCGGAAGTTGAGTTATTTGCAACAGGGAGAACGGCGATTCTAAAACAAGGGAATTGGGTTCAGTCTAAAATTGATCAAATATCGCCGAATATGAATATCGGTTTTTTACCCATGCCTATTAATGATGGTGCCGAAAACAATGCGTTGCCAGTAGGGGTATCTAATAATTGGGCTGTTAATAAAGAATCTTCGCCAGAAAAGAAGAAGGAAGCCAAAAAGTTTTTGAACTGGATGGTTTCCTCGGAAACAGGGAAAAAGTTCATGAAGGATCGCTTTCATTTTATTTCAGCTTTTAAAAATATAGAGACGGACCGTTCGGGAGCGCTTGTAAAAGATCTTATGCGATACGTCGATGAACAGAAAACTTTATCTTGGAATTGGTTCAAATTCCCTCCCAGAGCAAGAGAGGAGTTTGGCTATCTTATGCAAGCTTATGTAGGAGAGCAAATTAATCGGGATCAATTGCTTCAAGAACTTCAAAAATCGTGGGATACCCATGTGAAGTAATAAAACCAAATCAATATAACCCTGTAAATGCATCAATTCACGACATACTCATAACGTCTACTCTTCATTAGAATTTAAAAGGGGAACAGCACAAAGGAAGATCGAAACCCAAATTTAAAGTATAAGAGGAGTTAGATGATGAATTTCAAGAAAATGATTAAACAAACAACAATCCTAACCTTTACAGCTGCTTTAATGTTAGGTGGAGCTACTCAAACCTTTGCGAAAGGAAATAACAAGCCGAACAAGCCGGAGTACAATGACTATGGTTTCTCTCATATCACTCGCGCTGACATGTTAAAATTACCCAAACAACAAAATAGTAAACAATTCCAAGTCCCAAAATTTGATGCTTCAACGATTGAGAACATTCCTGCAGCCATTAAGTTCGATGAGAATGGAAACAAAATTGAAATGGATGTTTGGGATACTTGGCCGCTGCAAAATGCAGATGGAACTGTAGCCAGTTATAAGGGGTATCAAATTGTTTTTGGTCTGGCGGGCGACCCTAATAATGGATCAGACACATTTATTTATTTGTTCTATAAGAAAGAAGGAGACAACTCTATCAGCAGCTGGAAGAATGCCGGCAGAGTGTTTAAGGATAGTGACAAACTTGTTCCTGATGATTATGTTTTAAACAATCAAGCCGAAGAATGGTCCGGTTCAGCAACCATGACATCTGATGGCAAAGTTCGCTTGTTTTACACCAATCGTCATCCTTGGGATCCAGATCGCGGATTTTACGGGAAACAAACTTTAACTACAGCTCAAATTAATGTCTCTGCCCCGGATGGGGATACCCTTAAGATTGATGGCGTAGAAGATATGAAATCCATCTATGACGGTAATCAAGGTGAGATTTATCAAAGTGTTGATATCACCGGTTTTAGCAAAGGCGATTACGACGATAATCATACCTTAAGAGATCCTCACTATGTGGAGGATAAAGGCCACAAGTATCTTGTATTTGAAGCAAATACAGGGACAACTACGGGTTACCAGGGAGAAGACTCTCTTTTTAACAAAGCTTATTATGGTAATAGCAATGCCTTCTTCCAAGCGGAGAAAAAGAAATTACTAAGCAGTGCTGACAAAACATCTGCGGAAATCGCGAATGGTGCGCTCGGTATCATTGAATTAAATAATGATTATACATTCAAAAAAGAAATGAAGCCGCTACTTGCCTCCAACACCGTGACAGATGAAATTGAACGTGCGAACATATTTAAATTGAATGGCAAGTGGTATCTGTTCACAAGCTCAAGAGGTTCTAAAATGTTCATTGATGGCATTGATGATGAAGACATCTATATGCTCGGGTACGTATCTAATTCTTTAACCGGACCGTATAAACCATTAAATGGTACAGGACTTGTCCTCCATCAAGATCTTAATCCTTATGATATTACCTGGACTTATGCTCACTTTGCGATTCCGCAAGTGAAAGGTAATAATGTAGTCATCACAAGTTACATGACGAATAGAGGTTACTTTGGGGATCATCATTCCACTTTTGCCCCAAGCTTTGTGCTGAATATTAAAGGCTCCAAGACTTCAGTTGTACCGAACAGCATTTTGGAACAAGGGCAATTGACGCTTAAAGGTAACAAACCGTATTAATCATTTACAAAGTAAATGCCAATGTAGTTGGCGTTTACTTTTCTTTTTATAAGCTGAGATTAGCAATGTGAAAAAAGCGAGGTATATTTTGAATAAGAAAAAAATGATAGGAATCACTATATTAATCCTTTGTTTAATTTGTATTGTGACGATAGTATTAGTAACTTATGACGCTGGAGAGAAGAAGAAGCCGGGGACCGACGTTCCTGATCATAAACCTACCACTCGGGCTAGCTATCATTTCACTGTACCTGAGCATTGGAAAAACGATCCGCAGAAACCCATTTATTTTGATGGTAAATATCATTACTATTATCTCTATAATGCTGATTACCCGGATGGAAATGGTACAGAATGGAGACATGCCACATCAACGGATTTGGTGAGCTGGACAGATGAAGGCGTTGCGATTCCAAAATATACAACACCCAATGGTGATCCCTGGTCAGGATCTGTTGTTGTTGACGATAGCAATACAGCAGGTTTTGGCGAAGGGGCTATTGTGGCAATTTTAACACAGCCCTCTGCAGAGACGGGGAAGCAAGAACAATATTTATGGTTCAGTACGGATCGTGGGCTGACGTTTAAATCTTATAGTGATGATCCTATTTTGCCAAATCCGGGCACGGAAGATTTTAGAGACCCGAAAGTAATATGGGATCAACATTCTCATAAATGGGTGATGACGCTAGCCGAAGGTACGAAAGTGGGCTTTTACGAGTCTGACAATTTAAAGGATTGGCACTACACAAGTGGCTTCGAAACAGAAAATATTGGAATTGTAGAGTGTCCTGACTTCTATATGATGCGGGCGAATGATGGCACCTATAAATGGGTTCTTGGGGTCAGTGCAAATGGTAAGTCGATAGGTAAACCTAACACGTATGCCTACTGGACTGGAGATTTTAATGAGAATGAATTTATCGCGGATCATCATGAACCACAGTGGCTAGATTATGGATTTGATTGGTATGGTGCTGTAACTTTTGAAGAAGGAAAGGACAAGGATCAATACAATCATCGATATGCTTTGGCCTGGATGAATAATTGGGATTACCCTCATGTTACCCCCAATCTTAACGAAGGTTTTAACGGAATGGATTCAATCGTGCGTCAAATAAAATTAACACGAGATGAAGAGCAGTCGTATCAGTTAGTATCACAGCCCATCGAAGCATTAGATCAAATGGTAACTTCAACGGATTCCTTGCAACAAATAAAAGTGAACGGCTCGTCAACACTTGATATCACAGGCGAAAATTACCAGCTCGATGCAGATCTATCTTGGTCAGAGAGTACCAATGTAGGCTTAAGACTTCGTGAATCCGCAGATAAGACGCGCCACGTGGACGTAGGAGTGTTTGTTGAAGGACAATATTCTTATGTTAATAGAGCCTTCACTGGACAACCTGATGAGAGTGACAGATATCTTGAAAGCAAGGCCCCCTTTGATGTGAACAAGAAAAAAGTGCATCTGAAGATCCTTGTGGATAGAACAAGTATTGAAGTTTTTATAGATGATGGTGAAATTGTATTTTCTAATGAAATCTTCCCGGAAATAAAGGATCAAGGCATTACCTTGTTTTCTGAAGGTGGCACCGCGATTTTTAATAATGTTGTAATTAAGCATTTTGGCAAAGATTAGAATGAATATACAGAGTTTTTCTAATTCTTGCGCAATAAGAGGGCACTCCAACCTATGGATGTCCTCTTTTTTTATTATAAGTTCGTAATATTAAACCTAATTCACGAAGGAATACATAATTGTTAAACGCTATCTTGAATTCTAGAATGATGTTATTGGCATCACGTTACTTTTTTGGTTTCAAAATCATTCTGGGAGGTTGTCCTAATGAAGCGAAGGCCTATTTATGTTGTTCTTATTCTGTTTATTGTATTAGGTTCATGGTTGCTGCTGAATCACCGGGAAAATAACAGCGCCTCAGAGAAGCAAGTGCAGGAAGTGCTGCCTACGAGTACTGTTGGTACTAACACAACAATGGCTAACGTTACTGTAAATAACAGAGAAACTCCGGTGCAGTACTTGGATCCCGCATATAAAGTTACAGTGAAACACGATATTTTGTATGCAAGTAAGAAAAACGAGACGGATGCTGAAGAACCGCTGAAGCTCGATTTGTACCAGCCCATTGGAGATGAAACCAAGCAGAGGCCAGTATTTATTTTTATTCATGGCGGAGGTTATACCGGAGGGGATAAGTCTGATGCAGCAGATTTTTCCGAAGGCCTGGCGAAACGGGGGTATGCTGTTCTCACTATTGATTATAGGCTAAAAAAAGATCCGTTTTTCAATTTTACTCGCACACTTAATGATGCGAATGAGGATATAAACGATGTGATCAAATGGATTAATGAGCATGCGGAGACTTATGGATTGAACAAGGAACGTATAGTTATTGGCGGAGATTCAGCAGGAGGTCATCTGGCCATGAACTTTGTGAATCTATCCTTAGCAAGAGATCCCTCCCTGGTTAAGTCTGTATTTTCCATTATAGATATTTATGGTGGTGAACTGACAAGAAGTGCTGACAGCAAGCTGCCGCCTGTCCTAATTATTCATGGAACGATAGATAAAATGGTGCCGTACCAGCAAAGTATTGACCTAGCCGCTCAATTGAAAGAGAAAGGTATTTATCATAATCTGCTCACGCTGGAGGGAGTCGGACATGATTATAAAAATGAAAAATACATCGATGAAATTATGGAGACGACAGCACATTTTCTGTGGAATGTCATGAACAGTTCGGACCTTGCGAGTCTTCCGGAAAATTCGGGGATCACGGTTGCTTCTGGTTCTGCTTTTGATATTAAGCTGCCTGAAGCTTATCGCAGCGCATCGAAGGAGCCGCTTAATATCGATTTGCCAGAGGGATGGCTGCTTAGTGGAGAAGACGAAGGTTCGCTGCGGATACAGGTTCCGGAAAGCTTGGTGCGCGGAAACGATTCGCTGTTCGTCTCTCGGGGTGCAGATCCTACAGTGGCATCAAGCTTCACTATGAATATCAACGTAATCGATCCGCTGGCAGTGTATTACGAGACTTTTTATGAGGAGTCTACTAAGGAGATAAAAACCTACATGGATGTTACTAATCAGTCTACAAGCAATTTCAGCGGTTCAGTGGAAGCTGATTATGAGACGGGACGATCTACCCGAGGTACTTATGCTTCGACTGTGGAAAATCTGGAGCCGGGTAAGAGCGTTCGTCTTGAGATTCCTGAGCTGGCAAGAGGCCAGCGGTCGCTTAAAGTTTTTAATGATATAGGTACCTTATTGCAATCGGCAGTTGATTCTTTTAACGTGCTTCTGTTGCCGAAACTCAGTCCGCCTGTCCAAATCGATGGCAACTTGTCGGACTGGGGGAATCAAGCTCCCTTTGATGTGAAGGATGTCAAAATCATGGGCTGGCAAGGAGAGCAGGATCTCAGCGCCAAGGGTTCCTTAGCATGGGATGCCGACAATCTTTACCTTGGGGTAGAAGTTATCGATGATTATCATGCACAGTCAGCATCAGGAGATGCCATCTGGAGTGGGGACAGCATCCAGATTGGAATTGGCATTGCCAACGGGGATGGAACGGTGCCTTCTGAGTACCATGAACTCGGTGTGGCTCGCGGAGATACGGGCGAATTACTCAAATGGTGCTGGTTGGCACCCAAGGGGTTTAATTTGGGTGATGTTATAGAATTACAGTATGCCGTGGAACGTAAAGATTCAAAAACCAGCTACGAACTAGCCATTCCCTGGCGTGAACTAAAATCCGACGATGTACAGGTGAAGCCAGGAATGAAGCTGAAATTTTCGTTATTGGTCAATGACAATGATGGTGAGGAGCGTAAGGGCTGGGTGGAATTTAACAGCGGCATTGGTTCGGCTAAGGATGTTGATGCTTTTGGTGATCTATTTGTGCATTGACATATTATGCTGTTAACACTATGATATGAATGAAAAAATAATTATTCATTCACGGAGAGACGAAAAGTGGAAGACAAAAAAACAAAGATATACGAATGTGCGAAAGAGCTATTTAGCAATAAAGGCTTTAAAGACACGAATGTTTCTGGCATTACCACAATGGCTGGAATAGCTGTAGGAAGTTTTTACAACTATTATCCCTCCAAGGAAAAGCTTTTTATGGATATTTTTTTAGAGGAAAACGAAAAGCTCAAAAAAAGCTGTATGCAATCGCTCGATATGAGCCAAAGCCCATTAGCACTAATACGGCAGATGATGGTGCTTAATTTGGAAGGTATGATAGCCAACCCCATTCTTAAGGAATGGTATAACAAAAGTGTTTTCGCAAAAATCGAACAGTTGTACCGGGAAGAAACCAACATTCAGGTAAACGACTTCTTGTATGATAGCTTCCATGAAATCATTAAGCAGTGGCAAGCCGATGGTAAAATGCGCAGCGATATGGATAGTAAAATGATTATGATGATCTTCGGCGCAATGATTAATGTGGAAACCCACAAGGAAGAAATCGGGCTGGAGTATTTTCCACAACTTTTGGACAATATGCTGGAACTAATTATGAAGGGTTTGACAGACTGCCCCTAATACACTTATGGTGCAGTTTTTTTTAGTGAAATGAATGAATTAATAAATATTCATTCAAATTTTAAATCAAAAGGAAGGAGGCAAGCAGGTGAGTAAGAGAAGAGGAAAAAAGCGAAAATTCAATAAATGGATTATTGTTCTCAGCATTCTATGCGGGATTACAGTCATAGGTTGGATAGGTGGTATTCTCTTATCTGCTCCGGGAAGGCATGAAGTTCAGCAGCTTACTATCCACGCCATAGATATACAGAAACTGCGGGAGGGCACCTATGAGGGGGAATACATTGGCATCAAAGATCATTCCAGAGATACCAAGGTGAAGGCCACAATATCTGCTGGACGGCTGTCAGATATCAAAATACTCAAAGGTGCCTTGGACAAAACAGGGAACCCTGCTGAGCTGAAGGGTGGGCTAAGCATTGGTGATTTGTTTGGTCATGTGATTGAATCGCAGTCTCTTCAGGTGGACGTTATCAGCGGGGCAACGCTTACCTCTAAAACACATCTTAAGGCACTCGAAAATGCCCTACTGCAGGCGGAGACGAAATAATTCATTTTAAGGAGAATTTATATGAACATTGCAGTCATTTCGTATTCATTCACAGGTAATAATGAAGCATTAGCAAGGAGTGTGGCGAAAGCGTTGTCGGCTGAATATATACGAATCTCGGAAGCTAAACCCCGAACACTCGGTAGGATTACCTTTGATATGATTTTTGACAGGATACCGTTGGTTCAACCGAAGCCTGAGCAAATAGGAAAATATGATATTATCCTATTTTTTGGACCGGTTTGGATGGGGAAAGTGGCCACACCGCTCCGTGCCTATTTAGAGTACTTGAAGAAAAATCCGCAAAAGTATGGTTACCTTTCAATCAATGGTGGAGCTGACGGTCCAAATCCGAAGGTGCCAGGGGAGCTTAGAAAAAGAACTGGAGCAGACCCTGTTGTATTCATCGAGCAGCATATCGCAGATCTGATATCAGCAGATCACAAGCCTGCACGTAAAGATACCTCAGCTTATAAGTTAAATGAGGGCGATATTAATCAATTAACTGGAAAAATAGTGAAGAAAGTAAGGGATATGACCTAGCTTTTAAGCTCCAGCGAGACGAACAGAGAAACGGTAAAGCTGCCGTTTTTTTGTTTTCTCTGCAATCTGGTAGAAATTGTTCTATTATAAAGTGTTCCTTCAATTCGCTAGATGGTATGATAGGTATGGGAGGGAATTATAAAATGAACAATGAGACGACTAATGAAAATGAAATAACAAATGAGAATGAGGAAGTAAATGATAATACAGAAATGTCTGAAGAGGATATGGCGCAGCTGCTAAAGGCTGTTCACCATAACGGCCTTGTAGCGTTGAGAGTACACTTTAAAGATGTTGAAGGACAAGTATTGAACATGGAAGCCTACGGCCCTGTTTTTGTTTTTCACGTGAAAACTGAATTAGATCAGGTGTATTCTTGCGGATTTTTTCTGCGCGAGTTAATTGCAAGATTCCAGTCGGGTAAGGATCCGGCAGCATGGATGGCCTCATTCTTCGTTGAGCTGATGAAAATTGAGGGAGGCAAAACACTTCCAAAACCACCAGCAAGTGAAGAAGAAGCAAAAGGGATCATTGATAATGTGTTAGTTCCGCTTTGTATTGAGGAAATTACCCAAGAATTTGCTCCAGAAAAAGTGCATGTCGGGCTAGCTTGGAACGAGAAATTGGGACCAGTCTTCGAGGCTGGATTTCCAGCGATCACCGATGGGAATAACGTATGCGCATTCCCGCTTCATCTGTTGCTGACTCATTTGCAATTGAACCGGGATCCATCCGAACTGCTTGTTCAAGGCATGTATAACATCCGCAAAGAACATGGATTGGAGTAAAACAGGCTCTGAGCCCTGACCATCCATAACCCAAAGAAACGGCAGAAATGCCGTTTCTTTTTCTTTTGACATTCAAAGAGTAGATCCTTGCTTGATGAATTCATTCATATCTACTTTGAGCTGATAGCTTTAAGCTGATAACCTGCTGCTTGAAGGTTTCGTTCACATCATCTACGGACTGTATAGCGCTTATCTTTGCTTTTTAGCTCCATTTACCGAACTCGCGGACCGTATAGCACTTATTGTCTGTTTATTGCCTATAAAAGTAGGAGGATTAGCCAAATAGTTGCATCTCAGTCCGTTAACAGAAGAATTCTCTTGAAAATGAACCAATAACGTCTCCTCGGTCCGATAGGCCTTGGTGTTGCTGGATTATATAAAGAAACTGTAAATACTTTTCAGATAGTTTAGGATAAAATTTCATTTACTGAATACGTTTGCGGACTAAGCTATATGTACAGCACACTATACTTTTTCAGATAAATAAACGAAGGCGTGGTAACAAGATGAAATATCTAGTTTCAATACTACTAATTGCTGCAGTGATAGCATCTGGTTGTTCCAATTCCACTCCAATCCCTCATCCAACTTCTAATCAGGAAACTTCTCCTTCTCCTGATCCTTCAGATAACCGCAGAGAAGATACTGTGTTCCTCAACAAAAATATAGGTTGGAAAACAGTCTATCATTTTCAAGGAATGTCACGTGAAGATATGGAGCTTTATACAACTAGTGATGGGGGAGAGACTTGGAAGGAGATTGGGGATAGCTTACAAGCAGGAAGTACTCTTCCTAGCGGGGTGAAATCGGGACTTACTTTTGTTAACGAAAAAGAAGGCTGGATTACAACGAATGCTCCATGGGAGGGAAAGGTTGGTTTATATAAAACAATGGATGGTGGAGTTACCTGGAGTGAACAGACAGTCACAGTGCCGGATGAGTTAGTAAACTCGCAAATCTATGCTTATCGTCCCCTCTTTCTTACGAAGGATCAAGGAATCTTAATTACTCGGCCCGCTGAAAATGAACATACATTGTTATATATAACGATAGACGGGGGACAACATTGGAAATCATTCCTTGACGATCAAGAGGACCAGTATGTTGGTATCGCATGGACGCTCTCAGAGAGTATGGCGACGGTAAAAGACGCAGAGAAAACCTGGACATTAAGCATGCAGAACTATGGAAAATGGTCCCTTTAATCGAAATGTTGGCATATTGCGTTTAGAAAAGACGTACACATCAAATGAAGCGAGGCGTTAACCTGACTCTGGCTGTTATAGCTGTTTATGGGATAACGTTTTGTTTTATCCATTATTCGAAACCGGTTTCAAATGTGCGAGCGCGCCGCGCAATGAAATCAGTAGGAGGAAAAGACGATGTTACGAAAAGGAAAAATGTTAAGTCTATTTCTGCTGTTCACCCTCTTAATTGCTTGGGTACCTACAGGGAGTTCAAGCGCGGCATCAAGCTGGAATCTGGCATGGAGCGATGAATTTGATGGGAATTCTCTGAACACTAATAATTGGTCGGCGGAAATAGGTACGGGTAGCGGGGGGTGGGGAAACAATGAGCTTCAGTATTATACCAGTCGTCCGCAGAACCTGCAGGTAACGGGTGGGAATTTAGTGATTACTGCACAAAAGGAGTCGTACGGGGGGATGAATTATACCTCTGCACGGATCAAAACACAGGGACTCAAAAGCTTCACCTACGGAAAAATCGAAGCTAGAATCAAATTGCCTTCAGGACAGGGACTCTGGCCAGCATTTTGGATGCTTGGGGCGAATATTGATTCAGTGGGTTGGCCGAAATCTGGGGAAACGGACATTATGGAGCGTGTGAACAATAATGCTTTTGTTAACGGGACGGTACATTGGGATGCCAATGGGCATGCCGAGTACGGTCAGGTGTCTGGTAACCTCGATTTCTCACAGTACCATGTGTACAGCGTGGAATGGGATGCGAATTATATAAGATGGTTTGTAGACGGCAACCCATTTAATGCTTTTTATATTGAGAACGGAACCGGAAATACGGAGGAGTTCCAGAAACCTTTCTTCATCCTGCTAAACCTTGCCGTGGGTGGAAATTGGCCGGGAAGTCCAAATGCTTCAACTGCTTTCCCAGCTCAAATGCTGGTTGATTACGTACGTGTGTATCAGGCTGCGCCTACCTCAAGCATCGTTAGTGGTGGGATTTACACTTTAGCTGACAAGGCTAGTGGCAAGGTTCTGGACGTAGTGGATGTATCCACAGCAAGCGGGGCGAAAATGCAGCAATGGACCAATTACACTGCCAATAATCAGAAATTTAAAGTGGAGAGTACAGGCGACGGTTATTACAAGCTTACGGCAGTGCATAGTGGAAAAGTGTTGGATGTGCCGAACTCATCAACCGCGAGCGGTGTACAGCTGCAGCAATGGGATGACAATGGTACCAACGCTCAGCGATGGAGCATTATTGATGTTGGAGGGGGCTATTATAAGCTTATTTCAAAAGTGAGCGGATTAGCCATGGATGTATCCGGAGCATCAACAGCCGATGGTGCAGCAGTTCAGCAGTGGACGGATAACGGGAGTGATGCTCAGAAATGGTTTTTTACAAAAGTGAACTAAAGAAATGCCGCCCCATATCAAATGGGGCTTTTTCTAATCGGTCTAATCGGTCTAATTTGTTTTAAATCGGCTAAAAGAATAGGGGTTAAGTTCAACTGAACAATTTTTATTTTCTGCTTGTTTCTTTTTCGGGTGAGGTGTGGTTTTAAAGGGCTGCTTTTCCGTTTTCTTCGTCTGATTTTGGCTCTGGTGATTCTCCAAGGGGTTAGCTTTAGGAATTGCTGATATAGGGATGAACCTGCGGAATCTTTATTCCAGCATTTATCATCTCCGGCAAAATGGATGATTTTGTTAGTGAAATCATGGTCCGGAATGTTTGTGTTGAACGAATTAAAACGGATATCGAGGGGGAGGTAATTCCCACCAAAAACTGCATTCAGAACATCCTGATCTGGCATGGTGACATCAGGAAAGGTACGTAGGAAGGTTAGCATTTCTTCGTACCAGTTGGTATTCTGGCGGATATTATGCAAAGAAAATAAAATCACTCCGGAATTAAAATAAAGATCAGGATTTAATCCCTTAGCGCTCACAATATGAGCAACCTCTCTAATTCCCTGGTCCCAAATTGCAGCCAAATACTTGTCATTCAGTTCAACCTGCCATAATTCAGTAATGTCCATATTCACTAATACATCGCAGTCCAGATAGATGATTTTGTCCACGGGTATTAGTGCAGGAAGAAGCAATCGATACATACATGCCTGCGTCCATACATTAATGGAGTTAACATTGGCTAGCACCTGAGTTAGATCATCGGGCATAGTGATTGAATAAAAGCTAAGGGTATGATTATGTTTTGTAGTTAATGCGCTAAGCCTGCGCTTATTAGTTTCACTTAAAGAAACATCATGTAAAATATGAATATGAATTGGGGAACTCGTATGATGAAAAATTGACGCTAGAACGACTCCGGCATGTTCAGCATATTTCCCATCCTTATCTTGAAAAGCCAAGGCGATATCGATCATTTGATTTATCCTCTCTTCACGTTTGTGTACGAATGTACCACAGTATACGTTCGCCTTGATCAGAGGACAGAGACATTAAACCCAGAATATTCACCCAATTTCATGTGAACACCAAAAAACCAAGTGCTGAATCTCAGCAACTTGGTCGGCTAAGGACTTCAATCTTTATTTTCGCAGCTTAATTTGATCTACGTGATGATTGTTGTCCTTATGCATTATAAGATCGGCACGATTTCGGGTGGGCAGAATATTTTGCTGCAAATTAACGTAGTTTATTTCTTTCCAGATCCGCTTTGAGATTTCAATAGATTCCTCTAGAGACAGCTGTGCATATTTTTTGAAATAAGATTGTTCATCTTGGAAGGCAGTATCTCTGAGTTTAATAAACCGATCAATGTACCATGTCTCGATATCGTTCACATCGGCATCCACATAAATAGAAAAATCAAAGAAATCAGATACAAAATAGTTAGGCATATTATGATTATTTGTAATCGCAGTCTGAAGAACATTTAAGCCCTCAACAATTAGAATATCCGGATTCTCAATCGTAATATATTCATCTGGCACAATATCATAAGTTAAGTGAGAGTATACAGGGCTTTGGACCCGCGGCACCCCAGACTTCACATCCGTTAAAAAAGAAATTAAACTACGCGTGTCGTAGCTTTCAGGAAAGCCCTTTTTCGTCATTATACCGCGCTTTTCCAGCTCTGCGTTGGGATGTAGAAACCCATCAGTCGTAACTAAATCCACTTTTGGATGGGAAGGTAATTGTGAGAGGAGTTTTTGTAGGAGTCTGGCCGTAGTGCTTTTACCAACAGCGACACTTCCCGCGATACCTATGATAAATGGACCTTTTTTTAGATCATTGTTTAGAAAGTGATTTATAGACTCATTAAATTTATGAGCAGATAGAAGTTGCAGATTTAGTAAATTGGACAGAGGAAGATAGACTTCGTTAACATCCTCGCTGGAGATTTTTTCATTAATACTTTGGACTTCCATAAGTTCTTCTTCTGATAATTGGATAGCGGTGAAATCGCTTAGTTTTTTCCAATCCTCACGTAAATAAAGTGTATATGCTGAATTATTCACCATTAAATTTTCCACATCCCTGAAGTTTTTAGAGATTTCTTATGCACTTAGGTATTATAACCGTTCATACAGCTTCATTCCATTCATTGTAATCGACATTATTATGGACATTAAGGAGATTGCATTTCAGTAAATGGGAAAATCAATTAAAATATAGAATATTAGGAAAAATGGGGTGGGGCAATGGGAGTTTTTCGAAAAGTTGAATTATTGAAGGATTACACACGCACGGAAACGTTCCAAGAAGAGTCAGAGGGAAGGAAAATAGTTATAAGTATTTATTATCCGGATACAGAGGGTGTATTAAATAAAAACGCATCTGCAATGAAATATATGGAGCTTTTCGGGCCCTGTCAACAACAGGCGAGAGAGCTTCTACAAGATATTGGCATGAACATGGAAATCATAAATACATTATCTACCTCAATCAGCGATCGGACCTTTCAAAGCAAATCCAAACGCTCCTATCCAGTCATCATCTACTCACCTGCATTAGGTTTAGATAGAGATATGTATATTTATAATATAGAAGCGCTGGCCAAGCAAGGTTTCATCGTGGTAACGGTCAGTGCTGCGTACGAAGCTATGTTTACTGTTTGCCCTAGTGGAGAATTTATTAATCAATCCGAAGCTATGAGGCAAATAAAAGCTGCGGATTATACCGATTTACATAACTTAATTTCCATTCGAAAAAAAGATATTCAATACGTTCTGGATCACCTGTCCACGCTTAATTCTATGGATAAAGATGTGAAGGGCTTATTTGATATGAATAAGATTGGTATTATCGGCCATTCCATCGGCGGTGCTACTGCATTAGATTTAACTATGGAAGACGATAGAATTAAAGCTGCTATTTTATTAGATGCAAGCATGCACTTATATATTGAGAATGAAGAGAAGAACAATACTGTGCCGCTTCTTGTATTAAGGCAAAAGGCCTCCACCTTAGAATCCTTAAGTAATATATTACAGGAGAAACTGGCAAATGATTTCATCAAAGGACAAGAGGCGCTTTTTCAGAATTGGAACGGATATAAATCTTTTCTGAAAATACGAAAGGCTACACATATGTCATTTAGCGATCTGCCCCTTTATGAGGAAGGAGAGAATTTAAAACAAAGAACCAGTGAAATTCATACTTGCCTAAATGAGCTAATAAGTAAGTTCCTTGTGGAGCATCTTTTAGATCAGGGGCAAGGTTATTCGGCATTAATTAGTAGGGTTCATAAAGATTTTTGTGAGATCCATGGTAGTGGAGAAGAAATTCTGTGAATTAGCAATAAACTCTCCTTTGTTTATACCGATAAACATATATAAGGGAGGGAATTATGAATGCATTCTGCTCAGTCTAATGAGAAAATATGTAATCATATTGAAAAATACATAGGTGTTATTGATAATGTTTTTAAAGAAATTATTTCAGGTGTTCTGTCGATAGATATTCTAATTCTTGATCCGACGCCTGAGCGGAACTTCTATACTTTAATTACTTCTGGAATGAGCGAATTACCGATGACGGTGCCAGAAGGTGCAGAAGAATATCAATATGCTGAGCTAATGATTTGTCTCCCTCCTACCTGGAAGCTGTCGGATGAGGCGTTTAAGGATGAACGGAATTATTGGCCGATTCGAGCCCTGAAAACAATGGCTAGGTTTCCGCATGAATATAATACATGGCTTTATATGGGGCATACGCTTGTGAACGGTAATCCCGCCCAGCCTTATAGTGAGGATACAGGATTTCAAGGGATGTTCGTTTGGGTTCCAGATGTAAAAGATAAAGCCGGTTTCTTTAATTTAGAAATGAGCCATGAGAAAGTGGTGCACTTTTATACGTTAATTCCGCTCTATGGGGAGGAGTTAGATTATAAAATCAAGCATAGCGAGGAAGAGTTACTACACAAGTTAAATAAGATTGGGGTTACGGATGTTTTGGATCCTTCCCGTAAAAATAGTTGTAAGAAGTTATGGGGACTCTTTTAAACACAAGAAAAAACGGCTGAGAGCCGTTTTTTTATTTTTTGATTCCAAAAGCAATCCAGCGACCATCCACATCTTCGATCACAAATTCCTTGTTATTATAATCGGTGTTTGATAAAGAACGAACAATATGAACACCGGCGGCTTCGAACTCCTTCTCCAACTCTTGTTGCTGCTTCGTAATAAAATAGGCATCGTATCCATAACCGTACAACTCTCGATTGGGAATGACCTTTTGTCCATGGGATTGCGTAAGGATAATCTCTGTATCGTCACGATACAAACAAAGATGTGGTTCTTGTGTATCTAAATAGGGTACAGCTTTAAAACCTAAGTACTGGCTGTAGAAGGCAGCTGTTTGCTCAATATTCAACGTAGGGAAAATACTATGCGATTGTAAGAGCTTTTTGTCCACGAGTGAGGTCATCCTTTCAAAGAAAAAATAGATATCCATATATTACCTTAAGATAGAAGTTTCAACAATACACGGAGTTTCCATTTAGCAGAAGATTATTTACGGTTGACATCATCGCTATTCTATAATAATATACATGCATGAGCATGCATTTATAAATATTTTATATAAGATGAACTTAGAAACTCATGTTCACTGGAAGCATTGATCATACTATACTTAGTTTTTTATAAAGAGGAGAGATATCATGAAGGACTTATTCACCCCGTATGAATTGAAGGATTTGAAGCTGAAGAACCGCGTGGTTATGCCTCCAATGTGTCAGTATTCAGTGTCTAACAAAGACGGAATTGCTACGGATTGGCATTATAATCATTACGTAAGCCGCGCTGTTGGCGGAACCGGATTAATTATTATTGAAATGACGGACGTGGAGCCTGATGGCCGGATTACTGATTTTGATCTTGGTATTTGGTCTGATGAGCAAATTCCTGCACTGGCTAGAATCGTTGAAGCTTGTCATTCTTATGGCGCTAAAGTAGGTATTCAAATTGCACACGCCGGACGTAAAGCAGAAGATGCAGCAGTTCCTGTATCCTCCTCTAACGTTCCTTTTGATGCTGACTCCAAAACACCACATGCCTTAACAACTGAAGAAGTGAAAGCTATGGTTGAGAAATTCCGGTTGGGCGTGAAGCGGGCGATACAAGCGGGATTTGATGTTATCGAGCTTCATGGAGCGCATGGTTACCTTATTCATCAGTTCCATTCCCCTCTAACCAATCAAAGAACAGATGAATATGGCAAGGATTTAACACTGTTTGGTACAGAAGTTATTCGCGCAGCAAAAAGTGAAATGCCGGAAGGAATGCCATTGATTATGCGTATCTCCGCTCAAGAATATGTTGAGGGCGGGTACGGTATCAAAGAAAGCTTGGAATTTAGTAAAGCTTACAAAGAAGCAGGCGCAGATATTTTCCATATCAGTGCAGGTGGTGAAGGTCCTATCGCAGCTGCCGGGAAACCAGGGACGCATGCAGCTTATCAGGTTCCTTTGGCCAGAGAAATCAAGTATGGCTTGAATGTTCCGGTTATTGCGGTTGGCAGATTGGATGAGCCTGTACTTGCTAATGCCGTGATTGGGAATGAGGAAGCTGATCTTGTTGCCGTGGGCCGGGGCATGTTGAGAAATCCATACTGGACGCTGGAAGCAGGGGTTGAGCTTCAGAAAGATGCTGGTATTCCCAGACAATATTCTTTCGGGTTTCCAAGAATTAATGGGTAAAGACTAATTTAAATAGTGTGAAGTCTAAACAAAATAATTGTAAAGTGTGGAGGGGCCGGCTTCTTGGAGAAACGGTCTCTCCTTTTTTTAAAAATAAAATAAAGTATAAGTATCGAACCTATACTTTATGTATGGTTGTGGATTGTAGTACTATTATATAGAAGGAAAAAATCATGAAAAGCCATACACCCGGGAGATGAATAATAAAATGGGCGACATTCTTAACAATGAACTTATAACGAGTTGGTTGACGTTAACGCATATACAAATGAATGTGACGAATGAATTGGAAGCTAATCTACAAGCCAAACATGGCTTATCCTTAAAAGAATTTTATTTGCTGTTATTTTTGTCGGAAGCGCCGGAGAAGAAACTGAAATTGCAGAAGCTCGAAGCTATGGTGGGTTTAAGCCAGAGCGCAGTTTCCCGACTGGTTAGTCGGTTTGAGGCCAAAGGCTGTGGCGCTTTAGAAAGAAAAGCGTGTGATGCTGATCGCAGAAGTATCTATACTGCCTTGACTGCCATTGGCGAAGACAAGCTCCTTCGTGCACAAGATACCTTTCAAGAGACCCTGCTTGCAGCTTTTCCGGAAAAAGATGTGAAAGAGCTTTTGGATCAAATGCTTCGCATGAAGCAACAGTCATGAATTCACAATAAAACCTCTGTTTTGGTAAATGGACCGAATCTCCATTTCCCATACAGAGGTTTTTTAGTGTGGGGCGCTATTTACATCCTACCTGTTCATTCCACTGTTGCTGGGAAAGCCGGTAATAATTATAGTCTTCATGTTCAATTGTAATCTCATCAAGAAGCTCGAAACCACATTTTTGAATGACTCTATTAGATGGGATATTGTGTTTCAGAGCAATGGCGTTTAATACATCGGTAGAGCTATTATCAAACAAATACTTAATTAATCCCTTGGCAGCTTGAGTAGTGTAGCCTTTACCGCGATGATCCTTGGATATGGCATACATAATCTCTCTGTTAGGAACGGGCAATTCATCCTTAATTCCTGTACAACACCAACCAATAAACTCACCGGACTCTTTTAAAATAATGCCTAAACGAAGACGAAGCTCTCCGATATCTCCGCCCGCTGAGATCGCTTGAAGAAACTGCTGGTTCTCTTTTATTTCATAGTTTATTAACCAGTCCAACCGTTGTTCTTTAGGAACATTCCAATCTGGCAAGAATTCAATAATTTCAGGCTGTAGAGTAAGCGCATGAAACTCCTCTAAATCCTCCACGCTATACTCCCGCAGAAAAATATCTTTACAATCAATCGTAAATAAATCACTAGAATTGGCCTCTTCATTCACAACCTCGCTCAACTTTCACCACTCCTTTATTAACTAACAGATATTTTACCATGAAACAATTGATTGATTTGGTAATATTCGATTATAAAAAATGTTTTCTTTTATTTCACATAAATATTAATTGGTTAATATATTAATTGACTATAAAATATGTTATTATGTTTCGTATAAACGGCAATGAACTAATATTGTTAGGTTTTTAAGATTTCTACTATAAAGATAACAGGTGATCTTCTATGAAAAATGACAACGGTAACAAATTTATTAATGGTAGTCTAATTGCGCATTATAAGTTTGATAATCCAGAGGATGTTGGTCAAGATTTCTCGGGGAACGGCAATGATGGAACCGCTTCAGGTACGAAGCTGCCGGCTATTAAATCCGTAGCAGGTAGACAAGCTGTTTCGCTTGCTGGGGGAGAACATGGCACATCCTATATTTCATTACCTAACGATCTGCTTAAAGAGGTCAGTGACCATACAGGAATTACGATTTCGACCTGGATGTATGTAAGCAAAGCTTCAAGCTTATGGGAAAGAATTTTTGATTTTGGTAAAGGTGAAACAGGACCTTATCTTTTTGTAACCCGCAATTTACGGGGCACTTGTTTTGCAGGGGAAGACTTAATTGCAGATCCAGGGAAATCCTTTGCGACTGATGAATGGGTACACGTTTCCTTTGCAGTTACAGGCACAAAAGGTGGAACACTAAGCAGTGCAGGTCCTGTGATGTATGTAAATGGTGAAGTAGTTGCGGATGGAATGATCAGCCAAACCTCGAGTGGCACATATGCTAAGCTGCGCAAATGGTTTGCTACTTTTGAAGACCAACTGAATTATAGCAATAATACAATCGGGAAATCCCAGTACGCGGCAGATGTTGATTTTGGCGGCTATATTTCGGACTTCCGTGTATATAAAGCAGGCTTAACTCAAGATGAAGTGATTGAAATTATGTGCGAATCTTTGACGGATGAAGATATCGTTAAGCTTGCAAAAGATAAATACTTAACCTTCCCAAGCTCGATTATTACCAAAGATATCGAATTGCCAGCTTCGCTGATGGGCGGGAAAGTTGACGTATCTTGGGTATCCAGCGATACCAAAGTCATTTCTAATGAAGGCGTTGTGAATAAAGGAGTTCAATCTGCTCAAGGCGTAACACTTACAGCACATTTGAAAAAGGGAGCTAGTACAGCAGAAAAGAGCTTCACTGTGTCTGTGCTTCCGGAAGATTTGCCACCTTACACCTTAACGATTGACGGCAATCAGGAGATTTTGGATGTTAGCCAAATTCTATATGGTTTATTCTATGAGGACATTAACAATGCAGCAGACGGTGGGATCTATGCAGAGCTAGTGCAGAATCGCTCCTTCGAATCTTTTGCTTTTGACAGCTATTCGCATGTATGTGGTGTACATGGTGCTTCCACCGGAAGAAATTATACACCTCTTCACGCATGGTCTGGGGATACAGACCAAATGACTGTCCATAATACAGGCGGATTAAACGATTTCTTCGGCATCGATGATAAAGATATGAATGCGCATTATGTGACGGTAGCGGATGGCGCAACGATTAATAATAGAGGTTTTGCCGATTCCAATCAGCACTGCTCGATGTTTATTCAGGAAGATGCCAAGTACAACTTCACGATTTGGGCGAAGGCAGAAGCAGCGGGCACAATTACCTTGCAATTGCTCGACAAAGACGGTAAAGCCATCAGCGATACTGCAGTTGTTGAAGTAAACGGTGACGGCAGCTGGAAGAAGTATGGTGTCGATTCAAAGCTTGTATTAACAGGATCTGAAACTGTGCTTGGTCAGCTGGCTTTAACCTTTAACGGTGAGATCTCCATTGATATGGTTTCCTTAATTCCTGATGACGTTTGGGGCGCTGGTGAAGAGGAACGTTCTGCTACAGCTCATGCTAACTATAAAGGAAATTCAAACTATAGATTGCGAAAAGACTTAGTGAATGCACTCGTTGATCTTCATCCTACCTTCCTGCGTTTCCCTGGGGGTTGTATTTCTGAAGGTTCTCACATTTGGGAGAACGTGTACGATTGGAAAGAGTCCGTCAACGATATCGAATTGCGCAAAGAGAACTATAACGTATGGGGCTACATGATGACCATGGGTCTTGGATATATGGAGTATTTCCAATTAGCCGAGGATTTGAACGCAACACCACTTCCGGTTATGGCCTGCGGCGTACTCTGTCAAGCTCGTTCGGATTATGCGAATCCAGCTGGCGGTGCGTTAAGAGATTATTATGTGAAGAACTTTACGGATCTGATTGATTTTGCGATTAGCATGGATTTTGACAATAATGAGTGGGCTGCATTGCGTAAAAAGATGGGCCATGAAGCAGCGTTTGATCTGCGTTATTTGGGTGTGGGGAATGAAAACTGGGGTACAGAGTTTTTCGCCAACTTCGAATATTTTAAAACAGTGATTGATGAGTATATGGTGAAGAACTATCCTGATCATGAATTGACTATTCTCTCTACCGTGGGTGCACAGGCAGATGATGATGCTTACCAGCAAGGTTGGAAATTCCTAAGCGGAAATTTACAGGGCTCGGAAAAAATCAGCTTTACGGATGGTACATCGAGCATCGAAGAGACTGTTACCTGGTACGAAAAACAAAAGAACTACATGGATACCATTGCGGATGAGCATTACTACCGTTCCAATGAATATTTGTTAGAGAATGCTGATCGTTACAACTACTATTACAGAGCCTATAAGGAAGACGGCAGCTTGGATGAGGCTGAAACTTCAAAGGTTTTTGTGGGTGAATATGCTTCCACAGATAAAAACACTTTGGCAGGAGCTGTTGCTGAGGCGGCGATTATGTCCAGCTTCGAGAATAACTCTGATGTGATTAGATTGGCGGCAACGGCACCGTTGTTCAACAAGGTTCTGACAGATGGCACCTATAGATGGACACCGGATTGCATCTGGTTCGATGATGAAACCGTATGGTACACACCGAACTATTATGTTCAGCAGTTGTATGCTAAATACCTGGGAACCAAAGTGGTTGGCACCTCATTTTCGACTTATCGCAACGGGGAGAAGGTAGACCTCATTCCTCATGGAGGAATTGAAGTGGCTGCGGGGAAATCATCTGTGATCGTGAAACGGGTGAAAGTGACTTCGAATGTAGATGGCAGTGTATGGTTGGATCAAGATTTCACGCAGCCGCTGGATGAAGCTTGGAAAGTGATTCCTGGCTCTGCCGGATATACGATTGATCCTTCCAAAGGTCTGGTATTGAAAGCGCAGAATGGCGGATTGAATGGATTGTATATCCTTAATGATGCGTGGACTAATTATAAAGTAGAGGTTGTAGCTGAAAAAGCTTCTGGCGAAGATGGCTTCTATGTAGGCGCAGGTCTGACAGAAATCTCACCGGAAAATAAAGATGTTATCGAATATGCAATTGGCTATAATGGCGATGCCACAGGAGTCAAGGTGTACAAGCAAGGGATTGAGGCTTATACTCTCGGCGATTATTCCTCTAGTACCGCTGCTGGTAACCTTAGAGCCAGTTGCTATGAAGAGCTTGCGGATCATACGGAATATACCATCACCGTTAATTATGGCGGAGCAGATGGCAAACATTTGATTTGCTCTTATACAGATGGCAAGGTAACAAGCAAAGTACTGGATTATAAGCTTGAGGCTTATAACAGAGAGGTATACAATTCCGTAACTAAAGATGATAAGCATCTCTATGTGAAGCTTGTAAATGCGGATGGTGTAGAAAAAGCAACGAAGCTTGATCTAAAAGGCTTAAAAGTAGCTGCTACGGGTAAACGGATTACCTTAACCGGAGACGCCTCGCTGGTTCACACACCTAATGTGAACAGAAAAAATGATGAGAAGGTTACACCAGTTGAAACGGAAATCGTAATTGATAAAGACACGGCAATTGTGAAGCTAGCTGCCAATTCCGTGAATGTGATTGTTCTGGATCTGATTTAATAGAAAATATGCTGTTCAACACGCGCCGATCTTTTTGTTCGGCGCGTGTTGTTGTTTAACAAGCCTCTAAATCGGTTGATGATTATATAGAGAGAACTGCCCACTTGCTTGATGAATCTCAGAATCTATCTTACACTGGTGAAAGTACAATCACCGACTGACCCTCCAGCCCGCGATCCTCCCAGATGTTTTATCCACAGCTGCCTTCATTACTCCAGAATACAGTGCATACCCTAGCCCCTAAAAAGGAGAACGATAAAATGATGAAATCATTCAAAACGGACTGGAAAGCAAATCTGAAAAATCCTCAAACGATTATGGCCTTGTTTACTTATCGTTATGGAAATTGGGTGTATTATCGAGTGAAGAATGGCATCGTGCGAAAACCTTTGTGGCTTTTGTATCGGATAATGGATGTGCTTTTTGTCCGTATTCTTGCGAATGGCGAGCTTCACGCTCAAGCTCAAATTGGTGATGCGCTTCATTTACCGCATGGTTTAAATGGGATTATCATTAGTCCTAAAGCGGTGCTTGGAAGCCATGCTACTATTTTTCATCAAGTGACTATTGGCGGGAGAAATAACTTAGGAGAGCCAGTGATTGGAGACAGAGCTTTTATTGGAGTAGGCTCCAAGATTCTTGGACCGGTTGTCATTGGTAACGATGTTAATATCGGGGCCATGTCTGTCGTGGTAAAGGATGTGCCGGATAACGCTTCGGCTGTAGGTATTCCTGCTAAAAATATATTGCGGAGTGAACCGAAACCAGAGAATACAAGATAAAGACGTTAGGTTCTAGTACATAGGGTACGCGTGCGCTTTATTTTAATATCTTACAGGGTATAATTAAAGCATCCAAGTAATCTTGTAATAACCTTCTAGAGATCGGAGTAATGAAATGAAATATAGCAATTTAGAAGAGTGTGTTAATGATTTAGAGAAACACGGACATTTAGTTCGTATTCATGAAGAAGTGGACCCTTATCTAGAGATGGCGGCGATTCACCTAAAGGTTTATGAGGCTGGTGGACCTGCATTATTATTTGAAAATGTAAAAGGCTCGAAGTTTCGGGCCGTATCTAACCTTTTTGGAACGATAGAGCGCAGTAAGTTTATCTTTCGGCGTACTTGGGATTCCACACATAACGTAATTGCCCTTCGCAACGATCCCGTAAAAGCACTCAAAAATCCATTTAAATATGTTGGTACCGGATTATCCGCGAGAAAAGCATTGCCTATTAAAAAGCCAGGGGGTCTGCCAAGCGGTTTTCAGGAAATTAGTATCTCTGATCTTCCGCTAATCACACATTGGCCGGGAGATGGTGGTGCTTTTGTAACCTTGCCGCAGGTGTATTCAGAAGATCCGGACAAGCTGGGCATTATGAACTCCAATCTGGGAATGTACCGTGTGCAGCTGACTGGAAATGAGTATGAATTAAATAAAGAAGTGGGCATTCATTATCAAATTCATCGCGGCATTGGCGTACATCAGGAAAAAGCGAACCGCCAAGGACAACCGCTTAAAGTAAGTTGTTTTATCGGTGGACCACCCGCTCACTCTTTATCGGCGGTTATGCCTTTGCCTGAGGGAATGAGTGAGATGATCGTTGCAGGATTACTTTCAGGACGCCATTTCAGCTATAGCTATGTGGATGGTTATTGTATCAGCAATGATGCGGACTTTGTAATAACAGGTGAAATTCACCCTGGTGAGACGAAGCCGGAGGGGCCTTTTGGCGACCATTTAGGCTATTATAGCTTGGTTCACCCTTTCCCAGTAATGAGAGTACATAAAGTGTACGCCAGAAAAAATGCAATCTTTCCATTTACGGTTGTCGGCCGGCCGCCACAAGAGGATACCGCGTTTGGTGAGTTAATTCACGAGCTGACAGGTGGGGCTATCCGCCAAGAAATTCCGGGCGTCAAAGAAGTTCATGCAGTCGATGCTGCGGGTGTTCATCCCCTGCTGTTCGCCATTGGTAGTGAACGTTATACGCCTTATCAGCAAGTAAAGCAGCCAGCAGAAATTCTGACCATTGCTAACCGGATTTTAGGGACGGGTCAGCTTAGTTTAGCTAAGTTTTTGTTTATTACAGCAGAAGAGAATCAGCCTATCAGCACACATAATATCGAGGATTTCTTGACGTATATCTTAGAGCGGATTAATCTTCATAGAGATATTCATTTCTATACCAATACCACGATTGATACGCTTGATTATTCCGGCACAGGATTAAACAGCGGAAGTAAAGTGATCTTTGCAGCAGTAGGGGATAAGAAAAGAGAGCTATGTACAGAGGTGCCAGGCCTGCTGAAAGAATTACAGGGATTTGAACATGCACGAATGGTGATGCCTGGTCTTGTTGCCCTTCAAGGCGCTAAATTCACAAGCTACGCTGAAGCAGCACTGGAAATGAACAAGCTTAGTGAAGCTATTCAGGAGCAAGGGTCACTTCCTTCTTGCCCAATGATTATTTTGTGTGATGATAGCGAGTTTTTGAGTGAAAAGATCGACAATTTCCTATGGGCGACGTTCACCCGAAGTAATCCATCTCATGATATCTATGGAGTGAACAGTTCTACTGAGTATAAACATTGGTCCTGTGACAACGTGATTATTGATGCTCGGGTAAAACCCCATCAAGCCCCGCCACTGATCCCGGACCCAACCGTTCAAAAGCATATCGAACGATTATTTGCGTCAGGTGGCAGTTTAAGCAGAGTTAAGATATAGAGAAACATTCATCGGCCTTCTTGGGAATCCAAGGAGGCCTATTTGCTGTTTGTGAAATGATTTTGCTCATATGAAATAAAAAATAAATAGGGGTATTATGGGGTGTATGGTATATATTTACTATTAATATTGGGGAAGTGTTGTTCTGATGGAAATTATGGAAACCGAACGTTTATGGATTAGAAGGTTCTCAGCAGAGGATTGGAAAGACCTTCATGAATATTTGTCGCAAGAAAGTGTTGTGAAATATGAGCCCTATTCCGTGTTTAATGCAGATGAATCTCGCACTGAGGCGCTCAGACGGTCATCGGACCGTGCTTTTTGGGCAGTCTGTCTTAAATCTACGACAAAAATGATCGGCAACTTATATTTTCAAGCGAGCGAACCAAAGGTTTTTGGCGTTTGGGAATTTGGATATGTTTTTAACCCTGATTTTCAGGGAAAAGGTTATGCTACAGAGGCTTGTAATCAATTGTTAAACTATGGCTTTGATAATCTGAAAATGAGACGTGTGATTGCGAACTGTGATCCCGAAAATACACACTCATGGAAACTGCTCGAACGATTGAAGCTTCGTCGAGAAGGACATTTTTTGCAGACGGGTTATTTTAAATATGATAGTAATGGAGAGCCAATCTGGCATGATACTTATTCCTATGGATTGCTCAGAAGCGAATGGTTAAGGATGAAGGAATAGCAAAACTGTTGTCGTGATCTCAAAAGCGGGTGTCCCCTCACTGATTCTTCTGTCCTAACTTCTTCCCAAATCGTAGGTTTTTATAACTATAGGCGAAGAAATTGAACGGTTTAGTGTATGATAAAATCTGTTTTTTAAATGTTCAGAGTGACACTTAGGTGGTAGTATCGTGTTGGATATGAGTGAAACTGGAATCAGCTACCATCCAGCTGCCTGAGCAAAGAGGAGGGGATACGCGCACGAAGTGAACTTATATTTGAAGAACGAATGACAACGAAGCTTATTGTAAGCGTTTACTACAACGGGGCTAGATGCGTACTAAGTTCTTTCAATCATAAGAAAGCGGGTGAAGCACGGAAGATGAAGAGGAATAAACTTGGAAATAAAATATTTATGGTGTTATTGTCGTGGATCTTCATTTGTTCATCAATACTTCCATCTACAACATTTGGGGGGCAACAGGCCAGTGCAGCTTCAGGCCCAATAACCTTGCAATATGATTTTGGAACAGCAACAAGTCCTGTTATGAGTGGTTATACAGGCGTGCATGAATCTGAATTATATACGAATGAGCTAGGGTATGGTTTAGATCAGGCGGTTGCTTCGAGGAATCGCTCGGGTGGAGACGATATGACCAACGATTTTGTATTGGGACTGTCCTATTCTTTTTTGGTGGATCTTCCTAATGGGGATTACGATGTGACTGTATACTCAGGAGATTTACTAGCGGGTACAAGTACAACCAAAACTACGATTACTTTGGAAGGTAGCACGGCTGGGTCGATAAGCAGCAAGCAAGCTGTAAATCAAGCTACCTACCGGACGACTGTTCAAGATGGTCAACTGACCGTCGGCATTACGGGTACAGGGGTTGGCGGATATTTAAATGGACTAATTATTCAGCAGATTGTACCAGGTCCATTGAAAGCCCCTGAGGGATTAGTGGTTCATAATATCACTCCCACTGAGGTATCTCTAGGGTGGAGCAGCGTGACAGAAGCAGTCTATTACAATATTTATCGAACGGTTCTTCCTAGTGGAACCCTTCAAGCCATAGGTCAAGCTGCTGCTAACAGCTACGTGGATTCAGATGTAAATGAAGGGAGTGGTTACATTTACAATGTGTCAGCTGTAAATGGAAAGGGTGAGGAGTCTGCTTTGAGCGCATCTGTGACCGTAGACAAAATTCCGGGGGTAGAGGTTCCCGCAGCACCAACCGGTCTTTCAATTGTCAGTGTCGGTGTAAGTTCTGTTCAACTGAATTGGAACAGTGTGGCTGGAGCTAGCCGCTATACGATCTTAAGGTCTGATTCAGCAGATGGAACATTCCATGAGATTGGTCAGTCAGAGAAGACGACATTTACGGATGCCTCAGCGGACACCTCAAAACGGCAATATTATGGGGTGAAGGCAGCCAATGACCAAGGCGAATCAGAGCTATCTAACAAGGTGGAAAGCGCTGTGTATTCGCCTCCTGGAACTTTGCCAGAAGGGGATGTTTATTCCTTTGATTTTGGCCCGGGTGCTGTGGCTGAAGGTTATCTTAAGGTAGATGCAGGGGTATCTTATTCCTCTGAGGTTAAATATGGATTTACAGATATATCGAAAGTAACTGGGGTAGACCGAGGAACCTCAGATCCTTTGCGATCAGATTTTGTGGTCCCTAAGGATGCAACTTTTAATGTAGATTTACCGAATGGCGACTATACAGTTTCACTTATCGCTGGTGACAGCGCCGGAGATACAGAGATTGGCATCAAAGTCGAATCCATTCAAAAAGTTCAACAGACGAGCAAAACAGCAGGCCAGTATTTGGAAATGAGCTTTGACATCGCTTTGGTGGATGGACAAATGAACTTGGTGTTCTCTGGCACTAAGCCAAATATCAATGCACTGGTGATTACTAAGCAGCCAGACCGTCCTGCTAATGAATTGCCAACGGTTTATATTGCGGGTGATTCAACCGTGCAGACTTATGATCCTTATTGGATACCACAGGCAGGCTGGGGACAAATGATTCCTGATTTCTTTAGCGAGGAAGTAACGTTTAAGAATCACGCTATCGGAGGCCGCAGCTCTAAGTCATTTATTGTCGAGGGAAGGCTGGATGAAGTGCTGCGTAAGATCCAACCGGGTGATTATTTCCTGATCCAGTTTGGTCATAATGACGCAACGATTAGCGTTCCAGACCGATATGCTTCTCCAGCCGATTACAAAGTTTATTTAAAAACATATGTCAATGGAGCTAGGCAAAGAGGAGCAACTCCGATTCTGGTGACCCCCATGGGGCGCAGAGATTATAATGCTGCGAGCGAAAAATTCAATGTGAGCTTTCCAGAATATGTGCAGGCTATGAAAGAGGTAGCAAGTGAACTTGATGTTGATTTGGTCGATCTTAGCGCACTCAGTGTAGCTTT
Organism: Paenibacillus sp. FSL P2-0121; assembly: GCF_037975345.1. Classification (NCBI taxonomy): domain Bacteria; kingdom Bacillati; phylum Bacillota; class Bacilli; order Caryophanales; family Paenibacillaceae; genus Paenibacillus; species Paenibacillus sp. FSL P2-0121. Next base: position 2,389,520 of record NZ_CP150245.1, read on the forward strand.
TTACAATTCTATCGGTTTTGCAGCTACACGCTCTGTATTCCTTCACCTCGATGCAGGGATATATGGTGCTTTCCCAAATGGCTCGACAGACGATACTCACTTTCAAGAATACGGAGCCATTCAAATGGCCCGTCTGCTGGCCAAAGGAATAGGGGAATTAAATATTCCACTCTCCAGCTTTGTGCAGGACATCAAACAGCCGGAAACGGTGCCTGTGAAGCCTGAAGGTCTTGTAGCTGGGAGTATCAGTAATGCAGGTGCAGTATTGAAATGGAATAAAGTAGAAGGTACAGATATCTATAAAATCTATCGTAAGCTAGCGGCAGAAGCCGAATCTGCTTATACATTAGCGGGAACTTCAACTGTCCCTTCATTGACATTAAGCGGGTTGGTTGAAGGTCAAAGCTACTCGGTAAGAGTGACTGCAGTGAACGGGCTAGGAGAGTCTGAGCCTTCAGATGAAGTGAAGCTGACTACGAAATCCGCTCAGTATCGTTATGATTTTGGACCTGTTGGTTCACCCGTTGCTGCGGGTTATACGGAAGTGAATGTGAATGTCCTGTATACCCCAGAACGTGGATATGGTTTGACCTCGAGTGCAGGGATGATTGATCGGGATCGGGGAAATGCGACGGACGATCTGCGCAGAGATTTTGTGATTTATTTTGGAGGATCGTATGAATTCAAAGTTGATTTACCCAATGGTTATTATTCTGTTAAGACCTATACAGGAGATTGGATTGGATCTGCCAAGACGAATGTAGCCATTGAAGGCAAAGATTACGGAACAGTCTCCTCAGGTAAGGAAAATATTGCTGAGAAGCTGTATAACCAGATTGCTGTCAAAGACGGGCAGATGAATCTTGTCTTTAGTGGCACAACCGCTCATCTCAATGGGCTGGAGATCACACCGTTATTATTAGCCCCAACGAATCTGAAACTGGGTAGCCTGGATTTAAACAGTGAGCCTATCACAGCTAATCTTTCTTGGGATAGTATGGAGAGTGCGCTGAAATACCGTGTATATCGTCAGGCTACGGTTGCGAATAGTGCAGAGCTGCTGGGCGAGACAACAGAGCCGCTCTACACAGATACCACTGCGGATATTGGTATGGAATATATCTATACGGTAACTTCGGTCGACAGCACGGGACTGGAATCCGTAGGCTCCAATGCGCTAAAAGTGTCTATGATTGACCCCTCCGTAGCAAAAGCAGCCGTACCTAGTGGTCTAGCTGTACAATCTACGAACAAAAATGATGTGACCTTTACTTGGAATGAGGTACCGGATGCACGGATGTTCAACATTTATCGTGCGAAATCCGCAGACAGTGAGTTCATCCTGATCGGCAAATCATTCGAAGCTTCGTACACAGACACGACCGTTCTGACTACCATTCCTTACTATTACAAAGTAGCCTCGGTAAATGCAGGCGGCATCTCTGATCTATCCGCTACGTTGGAAACCTCAGCGGTGACAATATTATACCGGAAGATGGAGGCGCTGGATCGTGCGCCTGTAGCGGTTAAGACAGATGAGGGTGTTTATATCAGCTGGCGGATGTTAGGTCTGGATCCGGAAACGATAGGATTCAATCTGTATCGTGGCGATAAGAAACTTAATGATTCGTTGATTACTCAAAACACGAACTATCTCGATCCTAAAGGCACGGAGGATGCCAAATATAGAATCACATCAGTAATCAATGGAGTCGAGAAATCCGCTTCGGAACCATTCAGCGTATGGCAGAAGCAATATCTATCGATCCCTTTGCAAAAGCCAGCAGATGATTACACCAAGGATGGTCAACCGTATACGTATAGTGCGGGAGATGCAAGTGTAGGTGATTTGGACGGTGATGGTGTATATGAAATCATCATGTTGTGGTCACCTTCGAACAGCAAGGATAACTCTCAAGCTGGGTATACTGGACTTGTCTATATGGACGCTTATAAATTAGATGGAACTCGTTTATGGCGGATTAATTTAGGGCCTAATATTCGTGCCGGCGCACACTATTCTCCATTCCTGGTATATGATCTGGATAGTGATGGACGTGCCGAAATTATGATCAAGACGGCAGATGGCACAGTGGACGGTCAAGGAAAAGTCATCGGCAATGCCAGTGCAGACTATCGTAACAGTTCGGGTTATGTGCTGCTGGGCAATGAATATTTAACGGTGTTCGAAGGGGCAACAGGCCGGGCATTGGATACCGTTGATTATGATCCGCCACGTGGAGATGTTGGCGCTTGGGGGGATACCTATGGTAACCGTGTAGACCGCTTTTTGGCAGCTGTAGCTTATTTAGACGGCGAGCAGCCAAGCGTGATTTTTAGCCGCGGTTATTATACTAGAACCGTACTTGCAGCTTACAATTATCGCGAGGGCAAGCTCGAGAAAGTATGGCGTTTCGATTCTAATGATGAAGGATATGGAGACTACGTTGGTCAAGGAAACCACAATCTTTCTGTAGGCGATGTGGACGGCGACGGCAAGGACGAAATAACTTTCGGCGCGATGGCAATCGACGATGACGGATTGCCGCTGTATAATACAAAGCTTGGCCATGGTGATGCAATTCATTTCGGAGACCTTGATCCTACCAGACCCGGGCTGGAAGTCTTTGATGTTCATGAGCATACCGATTCGAAGTATGGGATTGAAATGCGTGATGCAGCTACAGGAGAAATATTATGGGGTGTATTCACGGGGATTGATACTGGACGGGGAATGTCAGCAGATATTGATCCGCGATATGCTGGCGAAGAGGTATGGGCTGCAACGATCACCAATGAGGAGCATATACCTGTTACGGGCCTATACAGTGCGCAAGGGGAACTAATCACTAAAAAACTGCCTTCCTCCACGAATTTTGGTATTTGGTGGGATAGTGATCTTTTACGTGAATTACTGGATGCGAATCGAGTGGATAAGTGGGACTATACCAACCAGACAACGGTTAACTTATTGACGGCTGTAGGTGCTTCTTCAAATAATGGCACCAAGGCGAATCCAAGCTTGCAGGCAGATCTGTTCGGGGATTGGCGTGAAGAAGTGATCTGGCGGGCAACGGACAGTTCTGAACTACGGATCTACACAACAACGGATATGACAGATTATCGTATTCGCACATTGATGCATGATCCGATCTACCGCCTGGCAGTAGCTTGGCAAAATGTAGGCTATAATCAACCTCCGCACCCTGGATTCTTTCTTGGTGAAGGGATGGAACAACCAGTGGCTCCAAAAATTCAATATGTAGGCTCACCGGGAGAAACTGAAGATACTACACCACCTACGATTTCTGGTTTACCTTCTGCTCAAATGAGTGAAACGGATGTATTGAAGGTGCAGGTCGTAGCGGAAGATCCAGAGTCTGGCATTCGCAGTCTGGATATTACCTTTGATGGTAAACCTGTCGTTTATGGAGATGAGATTCCACTCACAGGGCTTGCGGGAGCGCATACGTTCATCGCAACAGCCATTAATAACGCTGGACTTTCGACGACAGAACAAGTGATTGTGTTCGTAAGTGGACCTCAGAAGGCTACAGGTGTTCCGGGGCAATGGGTTCTATCCAATAATAATGGGCAGGATACAGGACTTTTGGACGGGGATTACCAAATCACAATGAATATGTGGTGGGGCAATAATGGTACGGTCTACAAGCTATATGAGAACGGTGCCTTAATCGACACGCAAACCTTACGTGATGATTCCCCAGCTGCACAGACTGCAGTGACTAATATTACCGGAAAAGAAAACGGAACCTACACCTATACGGCTGAGCTGACCAATTCTTTTGGCACAACGGTGTCTGCTGCTCATGTGGTTATCGTGAAGGATGCTGCACCAGCTAAGCCGGTGTTGTCCAATGACAACTGGGATGGCGATGGAGAGTATAAAGTGACCATGAATTTATGGTGGGGGATGAACGGCAAAGAGTATCGCTTGTATGAGAACGGAATACTGATCGATACTCAGACTTTAACAGCGGGTACCCCAAACGCACAAACGGCTTCTACTTCTATCACTAACCGTTCTCCAGGCGTCTATGAATACCGGGCTGAGCTGTTGAATGATCAAGGGGTAAATGAGAGTGCGATCATGAAAGTTACGGTAAAATAAGTGAATATTTGTTAAAAAAGCGCCTAAGTCGGTAATATCCGGCTAGGCGCTTTTTTAAGATTATCTAAGATTTAAAGGATTCTGCAAGACTAATTCTCCTATCAGCCTCATATGAATCTAAACAACGAATGATAGGGGGGATTGTAAATATGGATTTGACGCATATGATCTCAAAGCTTGTGGTAGTTATACATGTTATAGCATCCATAGTGGGAATTGGACCAGCTTTTGTGCTGCCAATACTGACAAGCTCAGCCAAGACAGGCAGTCAGCTTCGTTTTGTATTTGGTCTTATGAAGAAAATAAACAGATTCCCTAAGACAGGTGGGATCACCCTGATCGTTACAGGTATTTTGTTAATGATCATAGATAAAATGGGCTTGTCGGTGTTGTGGTTAAATCTGTCGTTATTATTTTTTATCGTGATCGAAGTGATTATTATTGGAATGGTTGAGCCCCGATTGAAAAAGCTAACCCAGCTCGTAATGACCAGCGAAGGGGAAGAAATTCCTGATGGTTACACTACCGCTATGAACAAGATCGCTCCGCTAGAAGCGGCGGTTCATGTACTTACTATCGTCATTATTATATTAATGGTAGTAAAGCCGGTATAAGATCATAACGCCTATTCTCAATGATCTCTTCATAATCGCGGATGAGTCCATCAAAAATATTCTCCCAAGAGCGGCCGAGTGCCAGCTGTCGACCTTCATGCCCCATAGCAGCTAGCTTTTGAGGGTGCTCTACATATGCACAAATCTCACGAATAAAAGCATCCGGGCAGCGGGGCTCGACAATCATTCCTGTGCGGCCGGGTGTGACCAGATCCTTCACCCCACCTTCATTTACTGCGAGGACAGGCAGTCCTGAGGCCATAGCCTCTAAGACAACATTACCGAAGGTTTCTGTACTGGAAGGGAAGATGAACAGATCTGCGGAGGCATATAATTGGGCAAGCTCGTCACCATGTTTATAGCCTGTAAACGTGACATTATGCGGCGCCTGTGCCCGCATTTCCGGCAGAAGGGGACCATCTCCAACGACCAGCCAATGAACCTGAGATTGCGTAGATTCGGGCAATTGCTGCATGGCGAGAGCAAGCGTCTGTATATCTTTTTCAGGGGCGATTCTTCCCACATATAGAAGCAGTAACGGTGCGGTAATTCCGTAGCGCTCACGGACCTCATGGCTGCGTTTTTTGGGGGTATACTGCTGGCAGTCGATGCCTCTGGACCATAGCTTCAGGCGATGAAAGCCTTGAGCTTGGAGGGAATCGAGGGTTTCGTAGGATGGTGCAAAGGTGGCATCACAGGAGCGGTGAAACCACTTCATGTATTTCCAATAGAGCGGAGCGATTTTTTTCATCCGGTAATATTCAAGATAGCGGTCAAAATGGGTATGATAGGAGGCGACATGGGGCAGATCATGTTTGCGCGCATAACGAAGGCCGCAGAGACCGATATTGAACGGAGTTGCCATATGAAGCAGATCGGGACGAAAAGCTTTCAGCTCTGATTGGATAGAGGACATATTGGGCAGTGCGAGTCTACATTCAGGGTATAAGAAAAAGGGGATGCTGGTAATGGGACGTATGGGATCGGCATAACTGTCTTCAGGAGCAGATTTTGGTGAGAAAAGCAGATGTTCAATACCGCGCTCTTTCAAATGGGTGGTTAATCGTTGAAGCGTACGTGAAACTCCGTTGGTTTGCGGAAGAAATGTGTCCGTGAATAAAGCAAGACGCATGGAACCCCTCCCAGGTACTCTTGATGCCCTGATCATAACAGGAGATTATTTGATGGAGGTCAAACGGATGTTAAACAGAATATAAAAATCCACTGCACCAGGTAAGATAAAGAGGTGTGCAGTGGATTTATTAGTTTTAATGGGATGAAGCCCTACAAGGATTCGTATATCTGTTGCAAAAAGGTAATGCTTTCTCCTAAATGTGACTCAGGAGTGCTTTCCAGGATTCCTTGAATATGAGGACGTTCATATTTCATATAACGAAGGATCGGCTCAAACTCTAGCCACCCTTGACCTACAGGGACTATTTTTATGGCTCCTTCTTGGACGATAAAGTCTTTTAAATGAATGACAGCAATTCGATTTCCTAGAAGCTTCAAAGCCTCCGTAATAATAGCTTCTTGATGCAAGTAATTTGTAGGCGACATTAGATTTGCGCAATCCAATATGACCTGAAGATTGTTAGAAGGGACTTCATCCAGAAGTCGGCGGGTTAAGGGCGCGGTGTACAGCGGATGATGAAGTCCTGCTTCGATTCCTACCGTCACACCAAAACGTTCGGCCTCCGCCACCATGGCCTTAACTGATGCCACCACCTCTTGGAAGGCTTCTTCTGTAAAATTATCTGTGGTATACCCAAGTCCCACACTTCCGGTTTCCGTACCTACCAGACTAGCGCCGAAATCTCTGGCCAAGCGCAGATGGGTATTAAACGCGGCTAACGCTTGCGCCCGTTTGTGAGGATCGGTGTCTACAATATTTACATAGCAGCCCAGAACCGCAATCTGAATACCTGCCTGTCTAAAGGCATTGCCATAATAGCTGGCTGTTCCAGGGCTTATAGCCGTCAGGCTAGGGGCACTATCAGGAAAAGATTTCTTAAGTGCGAACTGGATATGAGTGAAATGATAGGACTTAATCTTCTCAATTAACTCTTGCAATGGAACTTGTGGGAAATCATGTGCTCGAACACCTAGTTGAAGGGGAATGCTCATATGACCGATCGCTCCTATTAGTATTGTTGTTTGTGAGGTGCTAATTTGTCCCAGTCAAAGGTAACACCAGTGCCCGTTACTTCTGGCGCAACTGCCATCCCATTGTCTTTATTAATCACTAGCGGACGTGTAGTGTATTGATCGATAGGGAAGCTATGCATTTCGAGATAACCTGCATTTGGCATAGCTGCTAACAAACTAACGTGCAATTCCTGCATTCCATGTGTGGAAACGGAAAGGTTATAGGCTTGTGTTAAGTGAGCTACCTTTAACCAGCCCGTAATTCCGCCTATATTGGAAGCATCAGGTTGAGGAAAATCAACATGACCATATTGCAGCATGTGATGGAATTCGGTTAATGTGCGCAAGTTCTCTCCGCCTGCAACGGCCATTCCTGTTTCTTCAGCAATCCGTGCATAGCCGGCATAATCCTCCGGAATCGTTGGTTCTTCTAGGAAGAGAATGTCGTATTTCAAAAATTCACGTGCGGCTTTTATCGCTTTTTCCACACTCCAGCTCATATTGGCATCGACCATAAAGGCTACATCCGGGCCGACCAATTGGCGTACCGCAGCCACTCGTTCCACATCTTCAGCTAATGTTTTTTGGCCTAGTTTAATTTTGACAGCCTGGAGGCCCATATCTAAGTATTTTTGATTGTTGCGCAGGAGCTTTTCTAATGGGAAGTTTAAATCAATCGCTCCACCATAACATTTGACCTCATTGCTTGCGCCACCCAGAAGTTTGTAGAGAGGTTCATCTGCTTTCTTTGCACGTAAATCCCATAACGCAATGTCACATGCCGCAATGGCGAAGCTAGCCAAGCCCCCGCGAGCAACATAATGTATTCCCCAGTTCATCTGCTCCCAGATACTTTCCACACAGCTGGCGTCTTTGCCAACTAAGATATGTGTTAATTCATTAGCAATTAGTGAGCAGATCGCTTTGCCGCCAAATCCGCCAGTATAGGTATAACCTACACCTTCACGACCGTCATCCGTTCTAATTTTGACAATGGGAACTTCAAAATGAGTATGCAAGCCATGTTTAGCATCCTCCATGATTTCTGGCAAAGGGATACGATAGTACTCCGTAATAACTTCTTTAATTAGAGACATCTTGGATCACTCCTTATAAAAGTTGTTGTAAGTTTGATAGAGATGAGGCTGTATTTTGTTTAAGAGCTTGAACCACAAGTTTAGCAATTTCCCGGGCACCTTCATCTGAGAAATGAGTATCATCCGTAACCCCATTTGGGTAATTGGGATGTGTTTTCGCTGGCAAATGCATGAATAACTTCTTGGATTCCTCTTCGCCTAATGAACGATAGAGCGCTTGCGAGGCTGCGAAAATATCAAGTAGCGGAGTGTGCGTTTCTTCAGCCACTTGTCTCATTACCTCGGGATAAGCACCTACAGCAAACGGGTCCAGCTCTCCATCGGCGTTAAAGCGGCGGCGACTTACAGAGGTTAACAGAACCGGAGTCCCCCCTAGCTGCCTAGCAGCATCTATATATTGAATGAGATTATGGCGATATTCGGTTTCAGGATCGGTGTAACGTAATGGATCCTCTTTTTTCTCATCGTTATGTCCAAATTGAATAAACAGGTAGTCGCCGGGTTGGAAGTCTTTTCTGATAGCATCGAGGCGGCCGTCTGTTATGAACGATTTGGTGCTTCGACCATTAATTGCACGATTCTGGATTTGAATAGAAGTCCGAAAATAACTTTGCAGGTATTCTCCCCAGCCGGTCATAGGTTTTTCTCCAGCGCCTTTAATGGCCGCAGTGGAATCGCCTGCAATAAATAGTTGTTGTCTCATAAGGTCTTCTTCTCCTTTAACGTATTGGCGTTCCCTTAACCAATTCTCAGCAAGGGAAAGCCATTGCTGGCAATGAGGGTGTTCTTTTGCAAGCCCTAAACCATGCCGCCCTTCTTCAAAGATATGTAATTCAAAAGGAATTCCCTGATTAGACAGGGCAGAGGCGAACAACAGACTATTCTCCACGGGAACGCTGGCATCGTTCGCTGTTGTCCAGATAAAGGTTGGAGGTGTGAGTGAATCCACCTGGGCTTCTGAGGAAAAGGAGTCAAGCTCCGCTTGTGATGGGTCGTCTCCAAGAAAATGTAGCCGGCTTCCCTTGTGCGAATGGGGCTCTTGGAAAGTGATTACAGGGTAACCTAATAGAAGAAGGTTTGGTTTCTCTGCTCTAGTGGTAGAAAAGATAGAAGCTAAGTGTCCTCCTGCCGAGAATCCAATCATCCCTACTTTGTCTGAGATCAAATTCCAAGCTTTGGGTGCTTCCCTAATCCATTTGAGAGCTTCCTCAACATCATTTAACAAAGAAGAGACGTTGAAATCTCCGACCTGATAATCTAGTACACCTGCATGAATACCTAGACTGTTTAGCCATTGAGCCACAGGTTCTCCTTCATGTTTGGCTAAGTGCTGATAACCTCCACCAGGCAATACCAATATAAAAGGACGGGGGTGATCCGTCTCGAGCGGATAGAGGGTGAGTAGTGAGGTTTCCTGAGAAATCGTATCTTGTTCTACACGGTTAGTATTTAGACGAAAGTTCAACATTGCGTTCAAATTCCTCCCTAAATGGTTATATGCACACGTTAACATATTTTCCGAAAAAAAGAGAGACTCTTTTTTTTTTAGATTCGGCCTTGAACGATTATTTTGTGATTTTTACATAGATTCGTCAAATGTTGGTTTGGATTTAGCGCCTGTATTGTTATCCCGGTACTGTCCAGGGGTCATCCCTTCCTGTTTACGGAAAGATCGAATGAAATTCTGAGAATTGTTGTATCTTAATTTGGCTGCGATATCTTTGATCGGCATATCGGTTTCCTGCAGCCATTTTTTTGCCATTTTAAATCGGTACATCGTTAAATATTCGCTGAAATAGTATTGGGTCTCCTTACGGAAGACACTGCTGATATAGTTGGCGTTGTAATGCAGCCGTGAAGCGCATTCTTCCAAGGTTAGATCCGTATCATATTCATGTTGGATCAGATCAATGATTTTCTCAGAGATGTTTTGGTATTGGGCATTTTGCCTGCTGATAAAAATTTTGATCATCGGGTAAATGACCATGCTCCAGAACCAATCCTCAATCTCAGCCACGGTATGAAGGTCATGTAATTCCTCAAAAATAGAGCCATTAGCATGATAGATCTGATTTAAGCTAATGCCCGATTCCTGCATCATAATGAGCAAGTTATTGAGTAAGCGGGTCAACGGGATTTGATATTCCTGTGGTGAAAGCTCAAGGGCAAAGATAGATTTAAAAAGCAAATGAATCAGTTCCTTGGCTTTATCCGTTTCAGCCAGCTTGATCGCATCCATTAGATCGTTTTCTTTATGCGTAGGGTAGTTCAAGTTCAGATAATGTTTGCCGGAGTTAATGTTCTCATATTGAATAATAACGCCTTTGCCAAGCTTAATGCGATGCTTCAGTGCTTCAAGACCTTCTCTGTAGGCGATGGCTAGTTTATCGAAGGCGTTGAAGGGCAGGCTCAGCCCAATACTCACCTGCACCTTTAGATAATTATTTATTTCTTGCTGCAGCTTCTCCGTTAACGAATACAGTGTCTTATGAAAAGACTGGGTATCGCAGTCTGGACTGCCCAATAATACGACTACCGCATGGTCCATGATCACTGGAGCCAGCCGTTGTTCAGGACAGATTAACTCTTCGATCATATTGTGGGCAGCGAACAATAAGAGGCTGAGATCTTTTTTCTCATAGCTGGAATCCTCGGCATAATCAATAGACAAAGTAATTACTGCCATGGTTTTCCATTCTTCAAGCTGGGTTTGGTAACCGAATTGCCCTAATTCTTCGAGTAAATCACGTTTCTTAACATTGCCGTGGAAGGCATTGATCAGAAAAAACGTACGAACCTGCTGAAAGTGTTGCCGGACTTCTTTTTCCAGCTGTGATTTGGATTGGAACAAAGAATGAACTTGTTCTCCTATAATCTGAAATTCATTGCGATGTCTCGATTTAATATCCGGTTTGCGTTGGCCCATCTGATTAAGCAGTCTTTCGATAGGGGTGTACATACGCCTGGAGCCGATCCAGGCCAGAAGAATGGAGAACAAGAGCATAATGGTACACACGATTATCGTAAACATACCGATTTTATTGGACTCCTTCGTCAAGCTTTCCATGGAAGTAACCGATAGATAAACCCAGCCATTTAACTGAGAACGCATGAAAGTGACGGAGTAATTCTTTTTGTTGATCACAGTCTTGAACTGTCCGGATTGTTTAGAAGGATCAGAGATTAAAGGGACTTCTTTAAATCCGCCTTGCTCTTTAGGTTTTCCGATTAAGCTGGTATCCGGATGGAGCAGGAAGCGGCCAGCTTGATCCAGAACGATAATATCGTCGAGTGGCTGCACATCTGAATTAATGAAATCCTGAAGACTGCAGACCGGAATATTAGCTAGGGCAAGCCCATATTTTTGCAGCTTATTGGTGGGAAGCTTTTTGATAAGACTGATGCTGTAATTACAGCCAGTGACGTTAATGCTCTCCTCGCTATAAAATAAGGACGATGGATTCAAAATCCATGAAGTATCGTCAGCTATATTCATTAGATTAGAGAGTTGCGCGTGGTTTTTGTATTCATTCAGACGGTAGACGCCTGAATTTTTGATCATCCAGTTCTGCTGCTGATTGAGCAGGATGACATCCTCAAGTTTCGTATCGAAGGATTGCATATTGCGGATTTCGTTTCTTAAATCATTATATAAAATGAAATCGGTTTCATTTAAAGGGTTATTTAGTGCTTTTTTTAATACACTAGAGTTGATCACTTGGTTTAATGTTTGATTGACAGTTGTTAACTTATGTTCTACATTTGAGGTGATTTGTAATATAAGTTCCATTTTACTGTTGTTTACGTTCTTTTGGATCTCATTAGATGATGTGAAATAGGAAAAAGAACCGATGAATATCACCGGCAACGTGCTAATTACAAAGGCAAAAATCGTTAATTTACTTAAAAAGCTTAATGGTCTCACGGGACTCAGCACCTTTACTTATGTAGAAGTAGACACTTGTTCTTAGTGTATGAAACCTGGTGGAAAATAACAATAATCATCTCGTTCTGCAATAATCATTAACCCTAATTATGACTACAAAATGGAAAATCTTCAAGCTGTAGGGTGAAAATCCTTACAATACCTTAGGAGGCTGTAGAAATGTTTAGACAATTTTTGTGTAGAAGGGCAACGTTATGTTGCTGCTTATTCTTCATGCTTGTTTTCCCTATGTTAAGCGCTTGCAGTGATGGAAAGTCAGCTGGTTCTGTACTGCAAGAAGCTCGCCCGAGCATCTCCATCTTGGCACCCCTTCATTTTCCACAGCAGCCTTCAAAAAAGATTATGGCTGAGATTGAAAGATTAACAGGGGTGGAGCTTGATATCACGTGGGTGCCTGAGGGTGTTTATACCGATAAAATGAATACAGCGTTGACCACTAATTCCTTGGGAAAAGTCACCTTTGTGAAGTTCTCAGACTATAATCTGGTGAAAAACGCCATCCGTTCTGAAGCATTTTGGGAGATCGGCCCATATCTTCAGGAGTTCCCCAATCTTAAAGCACTGGACCCCGCTATTCTTAAGCAGACCGCTGTTGGTGGTAAGATCTACGGCCTGTATACAGAACGCCCTTCCTCCAGACAGGGTGTCATAATACGTAAGGATTGGCTGGACACTCTTCATTTAAGCAATCCACAGACCTTAGATGACCTATATGAAGTAATGAGGCAATTTACATATAACGATCCGGATCAGAATGGCAAACAAGATACCCTTGGATTAGTCGATCGTAATGATCTTGTTTATGGTGTATTTAAGACACTAAGCTCTTATTTTGGCACACCAAATAATTGGAAGCTAGAGAATCATCAATTTGTTCCGGAATTCGTAACAGCGGAGTATATGAACACAATGAATTTTATGAAGAAATTATATGATGAAAAAATCATAAATCAGGACTTTGCTCTTACCAGTAAAGAGGTTCAACGCGATAAATTCATTAACGGTATCGCTGGTGTGTTTATTGGCAGCATGACTGATGTGCAGCGGTTGTCAATTGAAGCTCAAGCATACAATCCAAAGGCTGAACTTACGCTGATCAATCGTATCGAGGGGCCTGATGGATATAAAGTGTGGTCTATCCCCAATTACAACGGACTGTATCTCTTTTCCAAAAAGTCCATTGCCACAGAGAAGGAGCTTCGGCAGGTGCTTGGATTTTTTGATCGGACCATGGATAAAGATGTAGCCAATATAATGATGTATGGCTTTGAGGGGCGGCATTATAAGCTTGAAGGCGGAAAAATTATCCTTCCCGAGGAAACCTCACAACTGCGGGTACAGGAAGTGAATCCGCTATATGCTTTAATGATCGCGGACATTAGTAATAAAAACATTATGGAAGTGGCTCAGAAGGAGCAATTAACCTCTCTAGCAGATCAGTTGAGTAAAGATAATGAATTTTTTCTGGTTGATGACCCGACAGTTTCTCTGAGTTCATCTACTTTTGATGAGAAGAATATGGAGTTATCTACAATCATTGTGGATGCTACATATAACTATATATTAGGTAATATTACCGTCGAGGGATTCCAGCAAGAGGTTGAGAAATGGAGAGCTCGTGGAGGCAATCTTATTATTAAGGAATATGCTGAGGCTGAGTTTGGGACAGAAAAGTAAATAGGTTAAAAAGGTTTTGATCCACTGCGGATAATGCGGTGGATTTTTTTGTGCTGCGATATCCCGATAATCATTTGCTCAGATCCCTTTCAGAACGCGCCGTTATGGGGAAATGATTGTTTTCGTAACCTTGCCGACGATGTAACGTGGAACTCGTAACCAATACAAATTATGGAGGTCAAAATGGTATGAAGAAGAAATCCTTCACCATGTTGTTAACAGCACTGTTAACATTCAGCACATTATTAGCTGGATGCGGTGGTAACAACAATAACAAAGAAGAAGCAGCAGCCCCAACTACAAGTGCAGAGAACACTACGAAGGTGGAAGAGACTGAAGCACCTAAAGAGGAACCTACAGAAATCAAAATCATGCTTCCATTGAATACATCAGAGACTCCGCCTGATACGATTAAGAATGAACTTGAGAAATTGACCAACACGAAGCTGACTTATCAATTTTTTCCGGCTGATACTTATGAAGAAAAACTGAATTCATCTTTTGCAACGGGTTCATTGCCGCAAGTAACATATTTGAAGAATCAGACAACCTTCATTCAGATGAAAGAAGGGATAAAAGACGGACAATTCTGGGAAATCGGTCCACTATTAAGCGAATTTCCGAATTTGAGCAAATTGAAACCAGAAATTCTTAATAACACGAAAGTAGATGACAAGCTTTATACCCTATATATCGGGCGTCCACTTGCACGCCAAGGGATCATTTACCGCAAAGACTGGGCAGATAAATTAGGACTTGCTGCACCAGCTAATGTAGATGAATTATTTGAAATGGCTAAAGCCTTCACAGAACAAGATCCAGACGGTAATGGAAAGAAAGATACTACCGGTATTATTGACCGTAATGAGTTGACCTATGGAGCTTTCAAAACTGTTTCGTCTTGGTTCGGAACACCGAATACCTGGGGTGAGAAGGATGGAAAATTAGCGCCTGAATTTACCTTCGATGAATATTTCGACACAATGGATTTTTTCAAAAAAGCTCGTGATGGCGGATACATTAATCAAGATTTCGCTGCCACCAGTAAAACGGATGCAGTAAATATGTTTAAGGCTGGAAAGGGTGGACTCTATATTGGGGGCTCCATGCAAGATATTGATTCCCTCAATAAAGATACTATTAAGAATAACCCTGACGCTGTTTTGGATGCGCATAGTATGGTTGCAAGTCCAGATGGAAAATATGCTCAATGGATGATTCCAGGCTATAACAATGTTGTCTTGTTCCCGAAATCTGCTGTCAAGGATGAGGCAGAGCTGAAGAAGATTCTTGCTTTCTTTGATCAAATGATGACCCCAGAAGTAGCTAATTTGATGTATTGGGGAATTGAAGGTACTCACTATACCGTTGAAGATGGTAAAGCAAAAGCTACTGACGACAAAGAATTGATTGAACGTGAAGTAAAGGGATATAAGGACAGCGTTATCGGCGAAGCTGAAACCAATGGAATGTACGAGAACTATAACACGCTGCCAGGAAGAATTCATGCAGATCAATTGGTTCTTGAGAATGTCAAAGTTGGTGTAGCGGATCCAACAGCTGCTATGGATTCGGCTACCTATACAGAAAAAGGCGTAGAGCTTCAACAGATTATTACAGATGCAACCTATAAATATATTTATGGTCAGATTGACAAGGCTGGATTTGAGAAGGAAGTAGAGAACTGGAAGAGCCGTGGTGGAGATAAGATTATTGAAGAATACAACGCGTTATACAAAAAATAGTAACCCGTACTCGAATAGTTAAGCGACAAATTGTAGCTGAAAAGGTTGTTGATCTTGTTTCAACAACCTTTTCTATTCCTCACTGGGTTCAGAAATATCGTGTTTGAATAAAGAAGGAGAAAGGAAGAATATCATGCAGGAAGTCACCGCACAGCCCAGCTCAGCTCCTCAAATGAATCCTAAGCCTGAAATTTATAAAAGCAGCAGCGAACTGAAAAAGCGGCTGTGGAGAAATAAATGGCTCTACGTCATGCTAACTCCGGGAGTACTGTATTTTTTGATTTTTAAATATCTTCCAATGTACGGATTAATTATCTCATTTCAGGATTACAAACCCTATCAAGGGATCAACGGTAGTGACTGGGTAGGGATGAAGCATTTCAGCAGGTTGTTCACAGAGCCGGATTTCTTAAATATATTAGTGAACACACTTATTCTTTTCGGATTAAATATTCTTATCTATTTCCCGATGCCGATTATTCTTGCCCTGATGTTAAATGAACTTCAAGGCAGCTTTTTCAAAAGAACCTTTCAGACGATCTTCTATTTGCCCCATTTTCTGTCATTGGTTATCATCGTCTCCATTTCTTATGTAATGGTCACGATGGATGGAGGGATTATCAACGAGCTGCTTGTCTATTTTGGCTTTGAACCAATCAATTTCCTGCTTAATCCAGGGTGGTTCAGGCCCATGTATATTATTCAGGTGATTTGGAGAGAAGCAGGTTGGGGAACGATTATTTATCTAGCTTCCATAGCTGCGATTGACCCAGGGCTTTATGAAGCATCGCGTATGGACGGAGCTGGAAGACTTAGACAAGTCTGGCATATCACTCTTCCAGCGATTAGAGGTGTAATTATTACATTATTTATTCTGAAAATTGGTTCCGTTCTTGATCTTGGATTTGAACATGTATATCTGCTACTTAACTCCATGAATCGAGAAGTTGCGGAAATTATCGATACGTATGTATATACTGCTGGTTTGAGACAGGGGCAGTTTAGTTACAGTACAGCTATTGGATTCTTTAAATCGATTGTAGGCTTTGTAATGGTGATGATGGTGAATAAATTATCCAAGAAAATGGGAGAAGAAGGCGTTTATTGATATTTTGTGGGAGGAATCGAAATGGTAGAAGATAAAACAATCAGTGGTAGAATCTTTTCTGCTATAAACTTTACGCTGCTTGCGATCATTGCTTTAATTACTGTGCTTCCCCTTGTTCACGTTGTAGCAGGCTCTTTCACAACGAGTGCAGAACTAGCTTCTAGCAAATTTGTACTGATTCCAAAGGTATGGAGTCTGGAAGCGTACAAGTTCATCTTTTCGACGAATACAATATTTAAAGCCATGGGTGTTTCCATTGGTGTCACGGCAATTGGTTCTATTTTTAGTTTGTTTATAACTTCTTTGATGGCCTACGCTCTTACCAGAAAAGATCTGGATGGTCGTAAAGTGGTTAACTTCATGGTTGTGTTCACCATGCTTTTTCATGGTGGGATGATTCCAACGTTCCTCGTGGTGAAGGAATTAGGACTAATTGACACGTACGCCTCACTGATTCTACCGTCAGCGATTAGTGCCTTTAATATGATCATTTTGAGAAACTTTTTCCAAAATATACCTGAAGGTTTGGAGGAATCGGCCAAAATTGATGGTTGTAATGATTTTGGAATATTATTTCGGATTGTATTGCCACTATCCTTACCTGCGTTAGCGACGATCGGATTGTTCTATGCGGTAACGTATTGGAATACCTACATGAATGCGATTCTGTATTTGAATGATAGTGCGAAATGGCCAATACAGGTTCTGCTCAGACAAATTGTCGTCCTTGCCAGCGGTATGGATCACAGCGCTACACTGGATGCTGCTGTTCCACCGCCAGATCAATCAATTAAAATGGCTGTTATCGTTGTAGCTACCTTACCAATAGTTTGTGTGTATCCGTTCCTGCAAAAGCATTTTGCCAAAGGTGCCATGTTGGGTTCTATGAAGGGCTAGCAAGAAAGAGAGAGACTATACTTAGGGGAGGAGCTTCGAGATGACTGTACAGATACCTACAACGCCGATAGAGTGGGCAAAAAAAGCTTGCGATTCACTAATGGATACTTACAGGGCGGGAGAGCTTCCCCCCGCGCATCGATGGCACTATCATCAGGGTGTATTTCTGTGTGGCATGGAGCTTTTGTGGAATGCTTATCAAGAAGACCGTTATATCAACTATATTCAGGAATATGTAGATGATTTGGTGGATGAATACGGGAACTTTTATTTTGCACGTGATGAGCTGGATGCGGTTCAAGCAGGACAGCTACTATTCACTCTTTATGAACGGACAGGCAAACTTAAGTATCGTATTGCAGCAGAGAAGCTAAGGAATTTACTGCTCACACTAAATAAAACCTCTGAGGGCGGGTATTGGCACAAGGATAAGTACGCCAACCAAATGTGGTTGGATGGACTTTATATGGCAGGCGTATTCTCCTTGAAATATGCGAATGTCTACGATGAACCAAGCTTGCGTGAAACGGTCCTTCATCAGGAAATGTTAATGCGCAAGCATATGAAGGATGAGACAACGGGTTTGTTATACCATGCCTGGGATGAGAGCCGGCGGATGCCTTGGTCGAATCCGGAGACGGGTTGTTCACCGGAGTTCTGGAGCCGATCATTAGGATGGTATGGTCTCGCCTTATCGCAATTTCTGGATCTGTTACCTTCCCATGATTCAGCCCGGACAGAGCTTTCTACTACGCTGAGAGATTTTGTGGATGCACTTATTCGTTACCAAGATCAAAAAAGTGGACTTTGGTATCAAGTCGTAGATAAGGGACATGAGCCAGATAATTGGCTGGAGACTTCAGGGTCATGTTTGTTCGTCTATACGATTGCCAAAGCCGTGAAGCATGGCGTTGTAAGTGACGTGACTATCGCTACAGCTGCCGCTAAAAAAGGATATGAAGGGTTAACCAAAGTAATCCAGTGGGATGAGCATAACCGATTAGTTCTGCCGGACATTTGTATCGGTACCTCAGCTGGAGATTACGAGAGTTACGTGACTCGGCCTAAGGTTAAAAATGATCTGCATGGTGTGGGCGCATTGGTGATGGCTTGTGTTGAAATACAGTCAATGCTTCAAGAGTGAATCGCTCCGTATCCTTACTAAACAATGACTTGATTCTCTGAGATTTCGGAGAATCAAGTCGTATTATTTTATGTGCAAAGAATCCTTAAATCGGCTGAACCTATTTTTAGTTTTTGAGCTCTTAAATTTATAAATATTTTGGGGGTTGGGATGAAGAAATCACAGTGGGCAATTCAAACGGCAGACTCTATTATGGCGCGGACACCGAAGCTTTATGAAGATAAAGGCTACAAAGGAAGCTGGACCTACGATTATGGCGTGGTATTGAACGGTTTTGAATGGCTTTGGAAGCAGACCGTTGATTCGAAGTATCTGCAGTTCATTCAAGATAATATGGACTACTTTATTCAGGAAGATGGCAGTGTCAAGGGCTACCACCTAGAGGAGTATAATATCGATCATATTAACAACGGAAAATTATTATTGACTCTATATAAAGAAACGAAGCAAGAAAAATACAAAAAAGCGGCTGCTTTACTTAGAAAGCAACTTGAGACCCATCCGCGAACCTCGGAAGGTGCTTTTTGGCATAAAAATATATATCCCTATCAGATTTGGTTAGATGGACTTTATATGGGCGCTCCTTTTTATTTAGCCTACTTGCTAGCTTTTGAAGAAGGGCAGGGACTTGAGGATGTAACCAAACAATTTATCTTGTGTGAGAAGCATACGAAAGATCCGGTAACAGGTCTGCTATATCATGCATGGGATGAACAGCGTATTCAACCTTGGTGCGACCCTGAAACAGGACTTTCGCCTAACTTTTGGGCCCGTTCACTTGGCTGGTATCTCATGGCTTTAGTTGATGTTCTGGAATTGCTGCCTAGTGAGCACTCAGATTATCCAGAGCTGGTACGAATACTAAATGATACCTTAACTGCGGTGAAGACATATCAGGATAAGGAATCCGGGGTCTGGTATCAAGTGATGAATCTAGGGGAACGCAAAGGAAATTATCTTGAGGCCTCTGCTTCAAGTATGATCGTGTATGCCATGGCTAAAGGTATCCGATTAGGCGTGTTAAACGCTGGATGGTACGAAACATTAGATCTGGCTCAACAAGGACTTATCTCGGAGTTTGTACTAGAAACCAAAGAAGAATGGGTCAATTTAAATAAGAATTGCCAAGTAGCCGGATTAGGTGGAGTGGACCAACGTGACGGTACTTTCGCTTATTACATTAGCGAGCCTATTGTCACTAACGACCAAAAAGGTGTGGGTGCTTTCCTACAGGCTTGTGTGGAATATGAACAATTAAGAGGCTGGATCTGATATAGAACAGGGGGGATATGAATGTTGATCTACAATATTGAGGATTTTGGAGCGCTTAAGAATAGTAAAAAGTTAGCGACGGAAGCGATAACGCGTGCGATTGAAGCGGCAAATAAAGCCGGTGGAGGAACCGTTTATGTACCGGCTGGTACGTTCTTAACCGGTGCAATTCATATGAAAAGCAATATCGAATTGAATTTAAATCCTGGTGCCATTCTTTCATTCAGTACGAACCCGGAGGATTACCCTGCAGTGGAATGCAGATGGGAAGGAGTGAAGCAGCAGGTTCATTCACCTTGTATTTATGGAAGAGAGTTAGTTAATGTATCAATCACTGGCAGCGGAATGATTAACGGAAATGGTGAACTCTGGTGGGAGAAGTTTCGGAACCGCCGGGAAGAGCTGCAGTATCCCCGGCCGACTCTAATCGGCTTGGACAGCTGTCAGCGGGTAACCCTTAAAGATATCGCGCTGGTCAATTCTCCAAGCTGGACCGTTAATC
Source organism: Paenibacillus sp. FSL P2-0121 (assembly GCF_037975345.1). Taxonomy (NCBI): domain Bacteria; kingdom Bacillati; phylum Bacillota; class Bacilli; order Caryophanales; family Paenibacillaceae; genus Paenibacillus; species Paenibacillus sp. FSL P2-0121. The sequence continues at coordinate 2,409,802 of NZ_CP150245.1, forward strand.
CGATAGGCTGTTACAATGTGACTATTGATAATATTTCCATTCTGAACCCGGCCGACTCTCCGAATACAGATGGCATTAATCCAGAGTCTTGCACCAATGTGCGAATTAGCAATTGCAATATTGATGTCGGTGATGACTGCATTGCGATCAAGGCAGGAACTGAGGACACCAAAGAACGAGTTCCTTGTGAGAATATCACGATCACCAACTGCACTATGGTACATGGACACGGGGGTGTCGTACTCGGTAGTGAAATGAGTGGAGATATTCGTAATGTCACGATTAGTAATTGTGTGTTTAAACAAACCGATCGTGGAATCCGGATGAAATCAAGACGGGGACGCGGGGGAACGATTGAAGATATTCGGATCAGCAATATTGTAATGGAGGATGTTATTTGTCCGTTTACTCTAAATCTATATTATTTCTGTGGACCACGCGGGAAAGAAAAATATGTGTGGGATAAAAATCCTTATCCGATTACAGAGGAAACGCCGTGTTTTAGACGCATTCATTTTGCCAATATTACCGCACGTAATGTTCATGCCGCAGCGGGTTTCTTATACGGGCTTGCCGAGCAGTATGTATCCGAGATTACGTTTACCAATGTGGACATCTCCATGGCGAAGAATGCAATTCCCGGCCATCCAGACATGATGACAGGGATCGAAAACATGAATAATCGCGGATTTTTCCTCGGGAATGCAAGAGATATTCAATTTCATCAGGTGACGATTGAGAACCATGAAGGGCCTGCTTTTTACATTGAAAATGGAGAAGCTGTAGAGATCATAAATTGTCGATCAAAAAACACGAAGAAGCCGGAAAAATTAGTAGAACAAGCTACAGTGTCACCTGAAGAACAGAATGTCAGTCCATAAGAGAGAGTCATCAATTTATTGAGAGGAAAAGAATCCACTATGCTTGTTGTAGGAAAAGAATCCTTTTGCGCTTATCACACGATTCAAGAGGCGATAGATTCACTAGAGCAGGGGCCATCCGGTCAAGCGGATACGCTTTATATTTTGTCAGGGGTCTATAAAGAGGCAGTGCGGATTTATCGTTCTAATCTTACGATCATAGGGATTGGCTACGTGGAGATTGTTATGAATCGTTACGCGAAAGAGCGTGATGAAGCGGGCGAAGAAATCAATACATTCTCTACACCAACGTTATTTCTGGGCGGGAGCCATCTGGTCTTGGAGAATCTGGTGATTACCAATAATGCAGGGCAGGGTGAAAATATCGGGCAGGCCGTAGCTGTGTATGCTAATTGTGATCAAACCGTATTCAGAAATTGTACTTTAAAAGGGTATCAGGACACGTTGTTCACGGGACCGTTGCCACCTGCACCCAAAGAGCGATCTACGTTTGGAGGTATACCACTGAGAGAACACCATGCCCAATATCGGCAGTTGTATCAGCATTGCTATATAGAGGGAACAGTGGACTTTATATTTGGTGGGGCTACAGCATATTTTGACAGATGTGAAATTCGCAGCTTGTGTCATAGTGAGAATCAAGCAGGTTATATTACGGCTGCCTCCACACCTGAGGGACAATCGTATGGTTATATTTTTAAAAATTGCTTTTTAACAGCAGCTCCTGATATTGCTCCGGTGTTTCTGGGCCGTCCATGGCGTGAGTATGCTAAAACCGTATTTGTAGATTGCCAGTTGGGTGCACATATTCATCCACTTGGCTGGGATAACTGGGACAACACCGCTAATGAACAAACCGTTAGTTATCAGGAATATGGCGTGAAGGATGCAATTCTCTTGAGTAAGCAACGTGTGTCTTGGGCAGATTGCTTTGAAGATGGCGACGAGACGCTGGATAAAGAGTTTGTTTTTGCTGGAACGGATTTTTGGAAATAGATAATTTAATTAACGAGTACACAAGTAAAAAACGGTAGTCTAGACAGAAGCATAAAGTCTTAGACTGCCGTTTTATTTAAATGTTGTATCACTTTATTTTTAATATGATCTTTCCTTTAGCTCTGCCCGATTCAGAATACTCCATCGCTTTCTGCGCCTCTAAAAAAGGAAACACTTGATCAATAACAGGTTTTATTTGTCCGGATTCAATAAGCTCTGAAATGACTTCTAATTGACTGCCACTTGGTTTCATGAACAGAAAGCTGTATTTGACCTTGTGTTTTGCCTCTAATTTGCTCAGCTTCCGGGTAATCAAGCGAAAAATATTAGTTTTTATGAACCCAGCGCCATACTCTTTTCCGAAGCGTGCATTAGGCAACCCTGAAACCGATACAATTTGTCCTCCTTGTTTGACTGTTTTAAAAGCTTTTTCTAATGTTTCACCGCCAATGGTATCGAATACTCCATCATAATTTTGTAAAATCTTATCAAATGCTTCGGTTTTATAATTCATAATTTGATCGGCTCCAAGTGACTTGACCAATTCTGCTCCAGCATCGCTTGTAGTAGTAGCCACGTATATCCCCATCGTTTTGGCAAGTTGGATAGCAAAGGTGCCAACACCGCCCGCTCCCGCTTGAATCAATACCTTTTGTCCTGCCGTTAGCTGTAATATATCATGTAATGCTTGATAAGAAGTAAGCCCGACTAATGGGATGGATGCAGCTTCCTCAAAGGAAAGATTGTGAGGTTTGAGAGCTATATCCTCTTCATGTACGGAGATATATTCTGCGAAGGTTCCGATTCTATCTTTTCTGGGCCGTCCGTAAATCTCATCACCTATCTTGAATTTTTTAACATTCTTTCCTACTTGGATGACAATCCCTGAAAAATCATTTCCTAAAACTAGGGGCATGTTGTATTTTTCAACAGCGTACGTACTTTGCCATCCCGCACTTTGAAATCGATAGGATTAATACTTGCTGCGTGGATCTCTGCCAATACATCGTAATCACCCACTGCGGGTGTTGGGATGTCGGCTAGTTGAAGAGGTGAATTCCCGTATTTTTTTATGATCATTGCTTTCATCCTAAAAACTCCAATTCATTAATTATTCATTTTTGCTGATCCAGAAAAATAACTCATCTCAACAGGGGAGATGTTTTTTGATTTCGATTTGTCCTCGCTTTTATCTGAGCAGTCTCGGCGATATTTCCTTTGTTCCAGCTTCATATCAATAAAATCGACAACCTGCTGCAGCGAGGAGATTTGGCTGACGATGTTTTCTCGATGGTTTCTTAAATGCTCCACCAGTTCAGGATAATCCGCGGGATCAGCGTCGGCGGAGACCGCCAAAAATGGCTGCATTTCCTGCAAGGGCATGCCTGTTTTTTTGAGGCAGGATAGCAGCAGGATTGTATCTATGTCTTCCTGCCGGTAAACGCGATGCCCGTTGTCCTTCCGGTCTGCCCGGGGAAGCAGCGCGATCTTTTCGTAATAGCGGATCGTATCCTCGGATATTCCGGTTTGCACGGCGGTTTCTTTTATCGTAAACGTTTGCTCTGCCTTCATACTGTACCTCCTGGAGATTGCTTTGTGTGTGCATTATACAACTTGGAGCTGACTCCAAGTCAAGACCTTATCTCTGGGACAAAATCTTTTTATTACGCCTTGACTTGGAGTCGACTCCAATTAATAAAATGTGCGTTATAAGAAGAAGATATCCCGAATTCAGGAGGAGATTTACAATGAGCACACAGCAACGTGAAAATATCGCATTGATTACAGGCGCTAACGCCGGGATTGGATTGGAATTAACTCGAAAATTGCTAGCGGAGGATTGGCAGGTGGTTGCTTTGAACCGTTCCGGTTTTCCAGCCGATGATGTGAACATCCAAAAAGCCATCAAAAACGGCTGGCTTCGTATTTATAAAACAACCGATCTCGCGGATTTTGCCAGCTTGAGAGGGACACTGGAAGAGATCAAAGGCAAGGAGCAGCGGATCGATATTTTGTTCAACAATGCCGGCGGGAGCTTCCCTGAACTGAGCTATTCGACACAGGGGCGCGAAAAGCACTATGAGTTGATGACCGTTGTGCCGTATATTATTTTAATGGAATTGAAGGATAGCCTACAAAAAGGACGCTTAAAAACGGTGATCAACACCTCATCCTCCGCGCTTAAGTTTACGAAAGAGTTTACGATTGAAATCCTGGAGCGTCCCACCACTTTCCGCAAGCTGCTTGGTCCTTACGCCACCTCAAAGCTGGCATTATCGTTATGGACACAGGCCGCTGCGCCGCAGCTTGCTGATGAGGGCATCATGATTCGCAGTGTTGATCCGGGTAGCAATAACACGTTGCGAAAAGGAAAAAATTCTGGACTGCCTCTAATAGTTAAACCGTTGATGAAGCTGTTTTTCTCTCCGCCTACCCACGGCGCCGACCAATTGTATGAGGGTGCTCTGGGAGAACACCGTGAGGAGACGGGGGTATTTCTTCGGAAAGGTCAGGTTGCGGATTTGAAATTTAAGGATCAAGCCCGGAATGTTTTGGAAAGGATTAATGATATTTACGAAAATGAGTATCTTCGTTGTTAATCTGATCTTTAGATCTCTAATTTTTTTTTGTAATTCCTCCAAACGTATGAGATAATAGAGTTTTTCCGTTGATTCTATTTTTCATGGCATGGTAGAGATGCCTGATCAAATATTGGAGGTAGGCTTGTTGGCGAAACAGTATCCTTTTGAATATGATCGGACCAAACCTTTTATGGAGCAAGTAGGGGAATGGGTCGGAGATGTATTCTATGAAATTCTTCCTGAGGCTGGATTTGAAGTACGTGATGAACAGATATACATGGCCTTTCAGGTAGAGCGGGCTTTTGCCGAGAAAAAGACGATTTTTGCTGAGGCAGGGGTCGGAACAGGCAAGACATTAGTGTATTTGTTGTATAGCATTTGTTACGCGCGTTATATGGGCAAACCTGCGATTATTGCATGTGCGGACGAGTCCTTGATTGAGCAGCTTGTGAAACCGGAAGGCGATATCGCCAAGCTTGCGAAGCATCTGAACATGAATATTGATGCCAGACTAGCGAAATCTCCGGATAAATATATGTGTCTGAAAAAGCTGGATCAGGCTCGGAACCATGATGATGAAAGCTTACCACTGGAGAGCTTGTACAGTACATTACCTGATTTTGTACATTCACATGCACCGATGCAGCAATTCCATGCTTATGGAGACCGCAGAGATTACCCTGATCTGAATGACGAACAATGGAACAAGATTAACTGGGATACGTTTCAGGACTGCTTTACTTGCGATATGCGTCACCGCTGCGGGCAGACCTTGTCCCGTGATCATTACCGGAAATCAAGTGATCTGATCATTTGTTCCCACGATTATTACATGGAGCATATTTGGACCTATGAAGCGCGTAAGCGGGAAGGGCAAATCCCTTTGCTTCCGGATCACTGTGCGGTTGTATTCGATGAAGGACATTTATTAGAATCAGCGGCCATGAAGGCGCTTGGCTATAAGATGAAGCATGTCGTCTTTGAAGAATTGATTTCTCGCCTGCTACAGAATGAAATCCGTGAAACGCTGGCGGTTCTGATTGATGAAGCGATCATGCAAAGTGAGCAAATGTTCAAAGCGATTCGCCGTCAATGCCGAAACATACCGGGATCAGATCGGAAAAGCATTGCGCTGAATGCTTCATTGATTCGTGAGGTACACCGGATGCGGAGTGTAATTGCTGCTATCGAAGAAGAATTAGTATTCGAGAGCGGACTCTACACGATTGATGAATACCAACTGCGAATTGTGGAGGAACGTTTGGAGACCATAGAGATCGCTTTGCGATTGTTTGAGGATTCAGGGGCTCTAATCTGCTGGGCGACAGAAGAAAGCGATGGTCTAACGCTGTCGGTCATGCCACGAAATGTCAAAGAGGTACTTCAAGACAGCCTGTTCACGCAAAAAATGCCAATCGTATTCTCATCGGCTACATTGTCTGTGGATAAATCATTCCAATACTTGAAGGACAGTCTTGGGATACAAGATTTTTTATCCTTCTCTGTAGACTCACCTTATGACTATGAGCACCAGATGAATGTCTATGTGCCAGAGCTTCAGAGTGGGGATTTTGCTGAGAAAATGGAAATTTCCCTGAAGCTTATTCAGCGGACTGAAGGTAGAGCACTGCTATTGTTCCGTACTCGTGAAGAGCTTCTGCAGTTCAAGCAGCTTAACTCGTTACGACTGGAAAGCAGTTCATATTCATTTTTATATGAAGGGGATCAAGAAATCAGCTATTTAATTTCGGCGTTTCAACGGGATGAGCATAGCGTGTTATGTGCGGTCACCTTATGGGAAGGGCTGGACATCCCTGGACCTTCATTATCTAATGTGATCATATGGTCGCTGCCGTATCCTCCGCTTGATCCAGTGTTTATGGCAAAACGGGCGGAAACCTCCACTCCCTTTGAAGATGTGGATTTGCCTTACATGCTGTTAAGACTCAAACAAGGGATGGGGCGGCTGATTCGAACCGGTACAGATCAAGGAATTGTAACTGTACTTGCGGAAGAGGAAGGGCAACATCCGGTACACGAATATATAACTTCTGTACTTCCAAAAGGGACTCGATTACAGAAGCTGGAAGCTTAAATATCACTAACGATTATAATTGCTCCTTTGGTGAGGCAGATGCTACGGCATTTATGTTTCACTCGAAGGAGCATTTTTGTCTAAAATTAAGCATAAGTATTCCTAATCTTACGGATAGGATATTGGTATTTAACTTCCGGGCGGTGTCGTATTATTGTTGAGTCATGGGATGTATTTATACAGCATCATCTAGAGATTCATCAAGGAGTGTATACGACATGGGTCAATCAGAAGGTTTGTATCAACCAGATCACAACAAAAAGGTTGGGTTTGCATTAGGGATAGGGCTAACCTTAGTTATCGCATTATTGGCGAAATTTTTAGCGGGTTTTCCATTCCTATCTATTATGGGGCAATTGGTCATTGCCATCTTAATCGGGATTATTTGGCGAGCTACGATAGGAGTGCCAAATAGCATCACACATGGCACCGATTTTTCCAGTAAAAAACTGCTTCGTCTTGGGATTATCTTGCTCGGTATGCGGCTTAATCTAAAGGATATCGTTGCGGCAGGACCTCGGGTATTTCTTTTGGCAGTCATCGTCATTATATTTGCGATCTCCGTTGTATACGGACTGGCTCGACTGTTCAAAGTAGATAAGCGCCTCAGTATCTTAACTGCCTGCGGAACTGCGATTTGCGGTGCGGCAGCTGTGGTTGCCATCGCTCCACAGATAAAAGCCAAAGATGACGAAACTGCTATTGGTGCAGCTATAGTAGCTATATTAGGCACAATATTTACACTGCTGTACACATTTTTATATCCTTTTCTCGGCTTATCAGATTTAGGTTATGGGGTATTCTCAGGAGCGACTTTACATGAAATTGCTCACGTTATCGCGGCTGCGGATGCTGGTGGAAATGCTGCCGTTGATATGGCGGTCATCGTTAAATTGACCCGGGTGGCTTTACTTGTGCCGGTGGCTATTTTAATTGGGATTTGGTCCAATCGTGAAGAAAGAAAAGTGCAAGGTGGAGCGGCTAAAGCTTCGTGGAAAAGCATTCCAATCCCTTGGTTTATTCTAGGATTTTTAGTTGTCAGTGGTGTGAATTCGTTAGGAATCGTCTCCGCATCAGTAGCCAATGGGATCGTTACGATTGCTTATATGTTAATCGCTATGGCGATGGCAGGGCTTGGATTAAACGTTGATTTGGCGGCATTTAGACGGCTTGGAATGAAGTCTTTTGCTGCGGGACTTATAGGTTCGGTTATGTTATCTTTAGTTGGATTTATGTTAGTTCACTTACTTGCGCTAGCGTAGTTAGCATGTACACCCTGAGTATGAAATGAGTTACTTCATATCCAAACAGCATCCTTCTCTTTATCATTTAGTGTGGTAGGATATGCATGAAATGAATGGAGGGACTTCAAGTGAAGTATTGCATAGGTGAATTTGCTTCCATTCTCGGGGTAACTGCGGATACGCTGAGATTATACGAGAAACATGATATTGTTAGGCCTACAAAAGATAACAGCAATAATTATAGATATTTTAATGATTTAGATGCAAGGGATCTGTTAATGAGCAGATGGTATCGCAGTATGGAAATTCCATTGCCCGAAGTGGCACTTCTGATGAAGGATTCCTCTATTGAGCAAGTTATGGGATTGATGCAGCAGTCTCAGCAGAGTTTAGAAGAAGAGATTAAGCAAAAGACGATGCTGCTAAACAAGATGAATGAAATTCATAAAGAGCTTAAGGAAATAGAGTCCTCATTATATATATGTAAACTTAAACAACTGCCAGGCATGTACAGGCTTAAGCAAACGGATAAAAATGCATTATTAAAAAATGATATCGTAAAAAGCCTCGTCAACACTTGGATGGATAGGCTTCCTTATGCGTTTTATTCTTTTAAGATTGAGGACGCGGGGGCGTTATCCGGTGATAATAACTTTGACTATAGCTGGGGGCTTACCTTACCCGAGGAGGAAGTGCAGAAATTTGCAATGGATATCGATGAATATGTAGAGTATATTAGCCCGAGTACCTGTATCTCTGCTATCATGTTATCTACGGATGGACATTATATCACGAAGAAATCTTTGCAGTTTATGATAGATTACATCGAAGCAAATGGTTATACCATAGCGGGTGATGCGGTGGGTAAATTAATGCTTACTGAAAAAATAGAAGGCAATAACCGCTCATATTTGGAAGTGAATATTCCAATTGTATAAGTTTATTTTTATAAACACCTGCTCTAAGAGCGGGTGTTTTTTCTTTTTGGACAAAAATTGGACATTGACCTTGGTGCTGCACCAATGTTTATACTTCGGTATATAGCTTGGCAACGTTCGGTAGATATGTATAGATATGAATGTGAAAAATATCACGTTCTTGGCGAGCTATAAGATATTAGATACTGGGGGAGAAGAGAATGCGCAACAGAAATTTCACCAAGAAAATGCTCATGTTAACTTTTTGTATGGTGCTGATCGTTTCCATGCTGAGCGGATGCAAAGGAAATGGGGAGTCGGCAAATTCGTCATCATCATCTTTTAAAGCCGGTACATTCGCAGGGGAAGCGGAAGGCAAAGAGGGCGTGATTAAAGTAGAAGTCACTATGGATGAGCCAGATAAAATTAAAGATATCAAGATCGTAAGCCAGTCAGAAACGGGTGGTCTAGGCGATAATGCACTTGAAAAAATAAAAGATCAAATTCTGGAAGGACAAACCTTGGCAGTAGATGCTGTTAGTGGTGCGAGTCTTTCCAGTGAAGCAATGCTCGCGGCAGTTGAAGATGCCGTAACCAAAGGTGGAGGAAATCTGGAAGTCCTCAAAGCCGGTGGCGTGCAAAAAGCAGGTGAAGGTAAAACGGAAAAGCTTGAATCAGACGTAGTGGTAGTAGGCGCCGGTGCATCTGGTGTGTCCGCAGCGGTAACCGCTGCTGATAAAGGTGCCAAGGTTATTATTATCGAAAAAACAGGAGTTATCGGGGGAGCAAGTAATCTATCCTGGGCCGGTAAGTTCTATAATTCTTCCGCAGCTACTGACAATAATCTTAAAGTAAATGTGGAAAAAGAAATTGCCGATTGGATTGTCAACAATCACTGGAGAGTTGACGCTGCAGCGATTAGACAATACGTAACGAAATCCGGCGAAACTTATGATTGGTTAGCAGAAAAAGGGTATAAAACCAGCTTCCTAAACTTCTTCGGAGAGCAGCTGCATGTGCTGCCAGCTTATGAAACCCGAGAAGAGACCCTTCGGAAAATGTTGGCTGAATCGGTTGAACAAAAAGGTGGACAAGTGATCACCGAAACCACTGCCAAAAAGCTGATTACCAATGAAGCAGGAGAAGTTACAGGTATTGTGGCTGAGAAATCGGACGGGACTACTCTTGAAATCACAGCCAAAAGTGTCGTAATGGCAACAGGCGGTTATGCCGCAAATTCGGAAATGGTTAAAGAAGCTTTTGGTTTTGAAGGGGTTAACGGAGGACTAGGTCAGAATGTTGGGGAAGGTCTGAAGATGGCTTGGGAAGCAGGAGCCAAGGTTCCTGATAACTTCGGTGGACAAATGCTGCACCAAACATTAGCCAGAGCAACACAAGGACTAAAAACACAATATGAGCCTTTTGAAGCAAGTTATCCGCTGATGTTGACGTATCTGCCTAACTTCATGAATGTCGGTTCTTCCGGAGCACGTTTCAGAGATGAAGCAGCTACATTAACATCGGTCGCAGCAGCTAATACGAGTGCATTTAATGGTGCTTATCATATGGTTATCGTATCAAAATCTCAATTGGCTGCTCTTCAGTCCAAGGGGATGAAAGGTGTTAACGCACCAAGCCTGCCAGGAATGCCACCAGAATTTTATGCCGAATTTGCAGATCAATTCACGTTAGAGAATCCATGGGTAAATGCAGAAAAGGTGTTTGATTCTATGGTAGAAAACGGAGATGGCTACAAAGGAAATACAATCGAAGAATTAGCAACAAATGCAGGTATGGATGTAGATGTGTTTGTAGAAAATTACAATAGTTATAAAGAAGCTACAAAAACTGGTGTGGATACTGAATTTGGTAAAGCTGCTGATTATTTAGAGCCAATGGGCGAAGAAGGACCGTATTATGCCATCGTCGCTGAAATCAACAACTTGGGTTCTGTAGGTGGCTTGCTGGTAAACACTAAGTTCCAAGTGCTAAATGATAAACGTACACCAGTAAAAGGATTGTTTGCTGTAGGGCTTGAATCGGAAGGCGTATTATTCAACGATACCTATGTGGGTAATGGGGTTGGAATTGGTTATTCCTTTACTTCAGGTCGTCTAGGTGGAGAGAGCGCGGCAAACAGTGCTTTGAAAGCTAATTAACGACAATTTCCCGGAAAATAATTCAATCTTTTTAAAGCCGCAGAGTAGACAGCTCTGCGGCTTTTTTTTGCTGGAGATTAGAGCCAATCTTCTTTTAGCAAAGATTTAAGAAGCTCTACATTTGTTACTCCCAGCTTGGCAGCGATCTGCTGCTCTAATTCAATTTTGGTGATCATCATTCTGTTATTGCATTCTATACCCTTTGGAGTGAGGACAATATTTTTGTCACGCTGATTTCCTTCGACTTCAACGGCTTCAACATAACCACGGGATAACATGCCTTGAATGCTTTTATGCGTGCCCTGTCTTGAAATATGAATTATTCTACTGATTTCTGAGATCGATAACATTTCTCGGGCCTCAAGAACTGCAAGAATGTGGGATTCGGTCTTATTGATTTGATCCGGGTCTTTGTCTGTCACTATTTTACGTAAAGCTAGATGCTTCTCACTGAGTAAATCAATCAGGTTCATTTTTTGCAGCTGCTTATTCATTAGAACACTCCTAAATGATGGCTCGTTTATCCCAGTATAAGTCATTTGCGATTATTGTCAACTTGGTTGACTTGATTTGAGGATTTGTGTTATTGTAATCCAAGTTGACAATATAGAGATAAAAGGAGCTTGAAGATGGGAAGAAACAAAAAAGAGGCATTTTTATTTACGTTCATCATGTGTTTTTTGATGGTGCTGGGGATGAGTATTTACAATGTAGCACTAATGGAGGGTTGGTCAGGCGCGTTAGTTAAGGATGTGATTGTCGGCTACTTGCCTGCATTTATAGTTGCACTCATTCTAGATGTGTTTGTTGTAGGCAAGGTTGCGAAGGGGATCGCGCATAAGCTGGTTAAAGAGAATGAGCCGATGATCAAAAAAATCATGTTCATATCCTTTTTTATGGTGACCGGAATGGTATTGTTCATGTCCTTCTATGGCGCAGTTCTCCATGTAGGATTTTCTGCTGAGCTACCAAGAGCTTATCTGTCTGCCATAGGTAAAAATTTTATTTTTGCACTTCCACTGCAAATCATTTTAGTTGGGCCGCTTACACGATTTATTTTTGTGAAAATTACTCCAGCTGTGTCTGCGTAGGGAATAAATCAATAGAAGCAATGTACAACAAAACGCTCTCCGTCTGCCCGAATAAGCAGAAGAGAGCGTTTTTTTTAGATGAGAAACGTTTATCTATGGCTCGCTCGTTTACGCAAGCGCGTGAACTCTCTTTTTTACAGGTTCGAGTAGATTTAGGGCATACTCATTTCCGCTACCTTTAGGACTATCGTTACGGATATGCTCCTCCAGACATAATCTGGAATTGTGATCCGCTTGATAATCAGGATGAGTATCCAGATACCCCATTAGGGCTTGCCATGAGCCGTAGATATCATCAGTGCTTTCTGTCAGAGCATAGAGGCCGCCGTCGAGCCGCATTTCCTTTAGATGAGCTGGTATCTTCACATTTTCCGGAATTGAGGCACAGAATCCATATCCGTAAGGTTTATTCTCACCACTTGGATGCGGGTTCGTATTGCCGCCAAACAGCCGTGCTGTGCCTAATAGTTGACTAGCGTCCAGCCAATCATTAACTGGAATCATAGCTTCATCTTCTGGAGAGGTACTAACCGCAACATTGTAGGCAAATCTCATAGCTGGGAGAGTAATGAATCTTACATGAATAGGGGTAGAGTGATTAATAGTTGGCATAGATATAACCTCCTCAGTTTTAGTCATACCATCCGATGGACTGCATGACTTTTCGTTTAGTTCAGATAATAATTGATTTGTAATGGGTTCCTCGAGATGGGCGGATATCCACTGTAAAAAGAGATGGATTTCACCTTCTCTATTTGTTAGTTCTGTTTTTTGATTGTGAATAGAAGCCGCTTGCTGGCTGAGCGCTTCGTACATGGACTGAACGGACATATTTTTAAGCACGGTTCCAATATCCTTGATGCTAATATCCAGCTTTCTTAATAATGAGGTAACCCGGATGGCGAGTATTGCTTTCTCATCATAAATCCGCCAGCCAGAGCTGCTATCCCGCTTACTTTCATACAATCCTTGAGCTTCCCAGTGACGCAGAGTCCGACTCGTCAGTCCGAATTGCGCAGAAAGCTTATCAATGGTAACAAATCCGCTCATAGACAACTCCCATTTCATAGTTTGATAAGGCGCCTTATGTGGATTATTTTAGCATTTAACGTTACGTCAATTGCAAGGAGAATTAATGATTGGGTATTCGAGATAATTTACATTTCTCATACAAAACATTGTCCAGTATTTAACGTCCAGCTTCTACAATCAAGATATTGGTAGAATGTACCTATTGCAATATGAGGCTTTATACGGAGGATGATATTGTTGAAAGCTAGGTCTATGCATCTAACTATGAAATGGAAGTTGATTTTGAGTTTTTCCGCCGTTGTTCTTTTCTTTTTGGGAGTAGCGTTTTATCAAAACCATAAAATCAGCCAAGTGGAGATTTCTATGGAAACGCAAAAAGCTGAGATGGAAAAAAGAATTACCGTGTCTATAATTACGCAACTGCTGCAGGAAATGAATGCGGTAGAATCTTCGTTAGCGGGTTCGAGTGATTTGGAATTCGTCCAACCTTTTAAGGACAAGCAAACAAAGCTGACTAAAGAGTTGGCGACGGTGAATTTTGCGGCAGATTCGCCGGCATTTAAAAAGTTAGAACAATTACATAGTCAGATTGGGGAATATACGGGATATTTTGACGAATTGGTAAAGACCATAGAAGACGAGCAGCTTGATCCCATGAGTGTGCTGGAACAAATCGATGAATTACATACGAAGGCTACAGCGTTGAGTGAAGTCATGCTAGTGACAAATGAAAAGTTGTATACGGCAGCAGCAGAGAATGCAGAAAAAGCACAGGATTATTCTTTTGATCTGCTTAATCTGACCACCTCTATAGTTGCTTACGCAGCTGTGCTAGTGTTTATTTTCACATTAGTGATTGCGGTTATGCTCATACGTTCCTTCCTCAATCCTATTCATAAACTGCAAGTGGCTCTGCGAAAAATTGCCGAAGGAGATTTGCGTCAGCAGATTAATTCACCTTACAACGATGAGTTGGGCAGTTTGAGTCATCATTTTGATCATATGGTGGAGCGGGTCCGGGAAATGCTTCAGCATACCCAGTCAGTAGCCTCTTCGCTGGCAACTTATTCGCATTCTTTTCAAGAATCTTCATCTATAACGGCGCATACGAATCAAGATATCGTAAGCACTATACAGGAAATCTCGGTAGGCGCAGAACAGCAGGCAGGACAATCTGAGCAGAGCGCTGGCCTGATTCAGGAGCTGGAACGTGAAGTGAATGAGATCACGGAGTATACCGAGGTTATGCTGGCTACCAGTCAAACGGCTAATCACAATACTCGCAAAGGATCTGAATCCGTCATCGCCCTCCGGGAGGTGTCTGAGCATTCGCGAGAATCTGTTAATAAAGTATATCTGGCTTTAACCAAACTGAGTGATCAATCAAAGGACATCTCGCGCATCACTAAATCCATAACAGATATATCTAATCAGACCAATATCCTCTCACTTAACGCAGCAATTGAAGCAGCCCGGGCAGGTGCCTACGGAAAAGGGTTCGCTGTCATCGCTGATGAAGTAAGACAATTATCTGTGCAGACCAAAGAGTCCTCCGTACATATCAGTCAGATTATTAGCGAGCTGCAATCCGGGATGGATGAATTCCAGCAATATATGCTGGTGACCAAAGGAAATCTTGAGGAACAGGATCATAAAGTGGCCGAAACGTTGTCCTCTTTTGAAGCGATTGATCATTCTATTGTGGAGATTAGTAAACAGATTGGGCAAATTCACGACAAAGTGGATATGACTCAGACTATGAACCGTAGACTCGCGGAATCTGTTCATGCCGTCGCGGCCATCGCCGAGGAAACTGCGGCAGGGGTACAAGAGGTGAACGCCTCCAGCGTACAGCAGGATCATGCTATCCGTGATATAGCCCGTCAAGCCATTGAGATTAATGAAATTTCGCAGAATTTATTCAAAGAAATCAACATTTTTAAGATTGATTCGGATGGGGACGATGGGGTCAGATATGAAGGTGACAGGGATACAAAGCATGCTGGCAATCCAGAAGCTGGGGACACATTAGGAGACGCATTAGGAGATGATACATTAGGTGCTGGTGATCCTCCAGATGATGGCGGTACTCCAAATGATGGTGGTACACCAAATGCAGACGGTTCTAAAGAGGGGGCTTATCTGACAATCTCTGCTTAGCTCAGCGGGAAATGGCATTCGTAGCGTAAGGTGGAGTAGAGAATAGAGAATAGAGAATAGAGAATAGAGAATAGAGTAGGGAGTAGGGAGCAGTGAGTAGAGTCTAGAGATTAGAGTTTATAGAATAGAGTTTAGAGATGAGAGGCTAAAATTTAGTGCGTAGTGAGTTCTACCTGCCGTTTTGATTTTAAGTGTATTTTATACAACTAAAAAAGTTTGTATTTAGCTTGATTAGGGTTTAGTTGTATTTAGTGCAGTTATTTCGAGGCGAAATGACGATAACGGTGGTTTAGTGGGGATATAATTGCATGAAATACAACTAAAACCAGGTGGGAGTGCACATACCTGAAAATAGTTGTATAGAGTGCAATTAACTCATCGCGTAATTGTGATTTGTTGCATAAAGAAGCTGGCTCATTCGTGGGAGTATCCACGAATGAGCCAGCTTTTTATCGTAGAAATATAATTAGTAATTAGTCCTCGTAAGTTTGATTTAGGGTGCTAACTAACTCTGGGAGCCAGTCGCTTAGAGTGAGAAACTTGTATCCCTCCGATTGAGCTTTAGCTGTATCCATAAACCAGGATTGTGTGATCCCGAATGGAGAATTATGCGCATCCGCTGTTTCGCTTTGAATGACGGCTTGTTTTCCGGTCTCTTTTTCAATCAGCGAGATAAGGTCTTTAATACTAACGGTACCGTCTGAGCAAGCGTTGAGAGGACCCGTCACCATCGAGTTGCCGAGCCAATATAGAAAATCAGCGGCTTCGTCCGAACGGATAAAACAGATATTTGCATCTGGATTCGGAATCCCGATGGGCAGTTCGTTACGTACATGTTCAATATGAAAATGGAGTCTTCGTGTATAATCGTCAGTTCCCAGAACAATCGGAAAGCGGACAGCGGCTACCGGGAACGTAGCTTGTTGGATAAGGACAGCTTCCGCCAGTCTTTTCCCCTCCTGATAGGTGAAATCCTTTCGTCCTCCATAACGAATTGGGTACGTTTCAGGATCGAATATCTCTTCCGTCAGTGCTTGCTCACTGAAATCATAGACAGATAAACTTGAAGTCAGTATGTAACGTGTGGTTTTGCCGTCAAAAATACGGCGCGCCTGATCCGCTTCATCAGGTGAAAAACAAATATTATCGTAAACTACATCCCAACTCGTATCACCTAATGCTTGAGCGAAGGCCTCCGGTTGAGACCGATCTACCTGTATCCGGTGAACGAGATTGCCAAAAGGATCGCTTGTTTCCCCGCGCGTTAATATGGTGACTTCGTTCTTAGAATCCTCAAGCAGACGCTCGACCAAACGTTTTCCAAAAAAGCGTGTGCCGCCTAAAATAAGAATCTTCCTCATCAACCTCACTCCTTGATTGCTATTAATGGTTATTAAAACGACTGTTTATTGGTTTATATAAAGCTTCTGACTCATTGTAGATAAGCAGCGGGATCAGCCAGATCAGCAGCAATGTATTGAGTTTTGAGTGATACAAATTGGACTAAAGGGAAAGAGTTAGTTTGATTGTACTTCGTGCAATAGAATTCGTATTAGAGTGGAGAAAATTTGATCCTATTGCACTCTCTACAATCAATGGATGAGCAAGTGGCATTAAACTAACTTTTCACCAGAATCTATTGCAGAAAGTGCTGCAGATTCAATTTTTGCGGCCAGGACGGCGGATTCTGTTGCACAATATGCAACGTTTGTAGCTAGTTACCACAAACCGCCCAAACGCTAATTACACATTAAGCGCACTACTCGCAAATATATCTACTCGTTTTTAACGTAACGAGACACTTAGCTGCCCGAGATCCAGCTTAACGAAAAACTACGCCACCATACACATTCCTGGCGTGGTATAGTTCCAGCTGTTTGAACTGAATCCACCAGCTTGGAAGGTCTGGAAGCCTTGCAAGCTTTGGCTCGATACCGCCATTACAGGTTCCTGGCTTTCGTCCGCAAATACAAGCTCGATCAGCTCGTCAATTTCCCCATGTTCATACGCGGCTGCAAGGCGGCTCAAGACGATCTGCATGGCTGTGTCCTGTGGTAAGGAAGGACCATCGGCCTGAAGCAGCTCTTGTCTTACGAGAGGAAGGGCTTGCCGGGCTCGGTGCAGAGCGGCTTTTATTGCCCCTTCTGTGGTATCGAGAATCTCGGCAGCTTCCATTGCAGAGTGTCCCAACACATCTCGAAGCAGGAAGACCGCCTGCTGCAGCGGAGACAAATGCTCCTGTAGTGCTTGAAAAGCAGCTTCAATCTCAAATGAACCATACTCCGCAGAGGCCTCAGTGGGGGACTGATCCAGCTCCAACACTCGTGACAAGGTGGCTTTTCGCCGCATGATATCAATCCATGTGTTTCGGGCAATCCGAAAAAGCAATGCCTCAGGATTTGGGTGATTTGTAGAACGGGTATGATGAGTAGAATTTGTAGGAATCGTAGAATGCATTGCAGATTTTGCAGACGTTGCAGTATTAGTAGACGTTGCAGTATTAGTAGACGTTGCAGTCTTAGATGGCGTTACAGCCTTTGCAGACGTTGCAGTATTAGCAGACGGTGCAGTCTTAGATGGCGTTACAGCCTTGGCTGACATTGCAGTATTAGCTGCCGTTGCAGCCGTAGAAAACGTATAGTTCATTTTATTAGTTTGATTAGTTTCAATTTTTTCATTAGCTCTATTAGCCTCATTAGCTTTATCATTTTCAATGGCTTTATTTTGTTTAACTTCATTCATTGGACTGTTCCCATTATTTGCGCTCGTTGGGTGTGATGTCTTCATATAACCTAGGGCCTTGACCCATGTATCCTGAGCTAAATCATCGGCATCCCACGGGGATTGTGTCAATGCAAGACAATATCGCTTCAGAGCTATCTGCAAAGACCTGGTGTTACTTTCATCCGGCGCATCTCCGGTGCTAAGCTTCTCAAGGATGATCACTCTGCATAACTCCTTTTCCAGTAAGGTAATTTCGATTACTTCTAATAATAAACGAATGAGCAGGAAATTAAGATACGCAATTTTAAAAAATAAAAATTCTCACGCCTAACGTATCCTATCCCCATACTAATCCGTTTACAGGGTAGATTTCAAAACTCTAAAACAGATGGAGGTCGAATACGGATGGCGTACGTTCCTTATGTAGTCGAACAAACGAATCAAGGTGAAAGATCTTACGATATTTATTCGCGGCTGTTGAAGGACCGGATAGTGTTCGTAGGTGCGGAAATTGAGGATCAGCTGGCTAACAGTATTGTTGCCCAGTTATTGTTTTTATCAGCAGAAGATCCGGATAAAGATATACACATGTATATTAATTGTCCAGGTGGCTCTATCACCGCAGGCTTCAGTATTTATGACACGATGCAGCTTATTAAACCGCCGGTGAATACCATTTGTACAGGAATGGCGGCTTCCTTTGGTTCTTTGTTGTTATTGGCTGGGGCCAAAGGGAAACGTTATGCCTTGCCGAATAGCGAGATTATGATTCATCAGCCGCATGGTGGGGCGCAGGGGCAAGCTAGTGACATTGCGATCAGTGCCAAACGTATTTTGAAGGCAAGGGAAGTGCTTGTGCAAATTACAGCGGACCGAACTGGGCAGACGGTAGAGAAGGTACTGCAAGATATGGATCGAGATTATTTCATGTCAGCCGATGAGGCGGTTGAATACGGAATTATCGATAAGGTCATCACAAATCTCTAAGACGAAGGAGTGAAGAAGGCTATGCTGGAGGTTTTGCAGGGAAAAGAGGTAACAATCTATTTTGTGGATGGCTCCAACGCTACAAAAGGAGTGCTGGAAACGGTAAGTGAAAAGTTCGTCAAATATCGGACGGATTTTGAAGAGTTTTATATTCCAATCAGCTCGATCTGTTCTATCTCTCTAGATACCAAAACGCGTGAACGAGCCAAAGTAGGATTCACACAATAACATCAATAACATCATCTGTATAAAAATGGGTTAGGAGCTCCACAGCTCCTAACCCGTACTTTCCCGAATAGCCAAATAATGAGCCACATTTGCATGATGCGGCACAACGGTCTCCCCTTTAATCAGCTTGATTAAGGTTCGAGTAGCGGTCATCCCAATCTCCGTTCCTGAGTATTCAACCGAGGAAAGCTTAGGTCGAACGATAGAGGCAATGAAGCTGTTATCAAATCCGAACACGGCAACATCAGCTGGCACCCGTAGACCGTTATCGATTAAATGATTCATGGCTCCAACTGCCATCCAATCTGTAGAGCAAAACACCGCAGTAGGTAACTCTCCGCTATCCATAATTCGGCGCATGGCGTCGCTCCCATCTTCGACGGCCATCGCACTTTCTACTACCCATTCTTTTCTTAAGGTTATGCCTGCATCCATAAGGGCTTGTAGATAGCCTTTATACCGATCCCCACCCACCGCATTATCTCCCGAGCCGCGAATCATAGCGATTTTGCGATGACCTTTTTGAATCAGATAAGTAACAGCTTCATAAGAGGCAGTTATATTGTCCAGATGAACGGAAGGAATCGTATCCACCTGCGATTGTTGCCCGACAAGCACGCAAGGTGTATTTGAGTTGCGGATGATCTCCAAATGTTCATGGTTTGGAATAGAACCCACAAATATATTTCCTTCTGTCCCCATCCGCTGGAACATCTTCAAATAATGTTGTTCACTTTCTGCACTGCCGTCCGTTAATCCGACCATAATGTCGTATCCATACAAATCCGCGAGATCGCGAATGCCAACATTGAAGTCATCCAGTACAGTGTTGCTATTCTGCGGAATGATCACACCGATCAGCTGTGTATTAGCTTTGTCCGTTTCAAGGCCGATGACATTCGAACGGTAGTTGGTTTGTTTAATAGCTTCCAGTACTCGTTTACGGACATCATCGTTAACTGGTTTGCTGTTATTGATTACCCTGGACACCGTAGAGATCGAAACGTTCGCCAATTGGGCTATATCTTTTATCTTTACCTTCAAGAAGATCACCATAACTTTCCATATGATTCACTTGGTGTTTCAACTCTCGCAAGCATATCACGGATAGCTTCAAGAATCCAAAAGATTGTTGTTGACCTAGGAAATAAAAGGTCCTATAATGATCGCTGAAGGAAAATTATTTCCTTGAAAAAAGCTTGTTTTGAACGATAAAGTTGAATTTTTGCTAAAAACAATAACTGAATTATTAATTCTAATGAATTTCGGGAAAATATTTTCCTGTGAAGGGTATATGAATACGAAGGAGCTGCATGCATTGAACAGAACATGGTGGAAAGAAGCCACAGCGTATCAAATTTACCCACGGAGCTTTATGGACAGCAATGGTGATGGTGTAGGCGATCTGCAGGGAGTCATTTCTAAACTTGATTATTTGCAGGAGCTTGGCATCAATGTCATTTGGATCTGTCCTATTTATAAATCCCCAAATGATGATAATGGTTATGATATTTCGGATTATCAGGATATTATGGCGGAGTTCGGCAGCATGGCCGACTTTGATCAGCTGCTGCATGAGGTTCATGCACGAGGCATGAAGCTGATTCTGGATCTAGTGATTAATCATACTTCGGACGAACATCCATGGTTTGTTGAAGCACGTTCAAGCATGGATAATCCGAAGCGGGATTATTATATTTGGAGTGATCCTAAGGACGGGAAGGAGCCGAATAACTGGGAGAGTATTTTCAGCGGTTCGATTTGGGAGCTTGATCCCGCCACAGAGCAATATTTTATGCATGTATTTTCCAAAAGACAGCCAGACCTCAACTGGGAGAATCCTGAGGTGCGCCGTGAATTGTATAGCATGGTCAACTGGTGGCTGGACAAAGGAATCGACGGCTTCCGGGTGGATGCCATTTCACATATTAAAAAAATCACCGGACATCCCGATCTGCCGAATCCACAGAATCTTCCGTATGTTCCGTCTGGCGATGGGCACATGAACCGTGAAGGGATTCACGATTTCTTGCAGGAGCTCAAGCAGGAGACGTTTGACCGATATGACATCATGACGGTTGGCGAAGCGAGTGGTGTAAATGTTGATCAGGCGGAGTCGTGGGTGGGTGAAGAGCAAGGCAAATTTAATATGATTTTTCAATTCGAGCATTTAGCTCTTTGGAATAAGAGTGTGACAGGTGGATTGGATGTTCTGCAGCTAAAATCAGCTCTCTCCCGTTGGCAAAAAGGTCTTGAGGGCAGAGGCTGGAACGCATTGTTCATCGAAAATCACGACCAGCCGCGTTCAGTTTCTACTTGGGGAAATGATGGCCAGTATTGGAAAGAGTCAGCTAAATCGTTGGCTACGATGTATTTCCTGATGCAGGGAACACCATTTATTTATCAAGGTCAAGAAATTGGGATGACCAATGTAAGATTTGAATCAATGGATGATTACGATGATGTGGCGATGAAGAACTTGTATCGTTTGGAGACTGAAGCCGGTAAATCGCATGAGGAAGTCATGGAGGTAATCTGGAAGAACGGTCGGGACAACTCTAGAACACCAATGCAATGGAGCGACTCTGAAAACGCTGGTTTCAGCAGCGGCAAGCCATGGATGAAGGTGAATCCGAATTATACGGAAATCAATGTGGAGCGGGCGAAGCAGGACCCTTATTCCATCTATCATCATTACAAAAAGCTTATCGCTCTTCGGGCTGCTAATCCCGTTACTGTTTACGGGACTTATGATCTCATTTTGCCTGAAGATGAACGTATTTATGCTTATACGCGGACGCTTGGAAATGAAAAACTGCTGGTCATGTCTAACCTGACAGCAGAGGAAGCGCTGTTTGACCTTCCATTTGATTTGGAGTTTGATACTAGTGAATTGCTCTTGCATAACTATGAGGTTGATCCTGCGGAGCCGATTGAGACTGTCGCATTACGGCCTTACGAGTCCCGTGTGTATATGCTGGTTAACGCACCTGTAGAGCAAGAGGGTAGCAGTGAACTTGTACCTGCACAAGAGTTAAGTGAAGCTTCTTTTCCAGAAACCGTTTAATATATTTATTGTAATTCAAAGCGCCCAGTTATCCGGGCGCTTTTTTTGTTGCGGTAGTGTAGGGCTCTTGCACAAAATGAATGCGCTTACTTAGGCAAGTCGTATAAAAATATTATTTTTTCTATTATTTTTGTTCCCAAAATTAATAGAATACTATATTATGTTATGAATACAGATTCATATAAGTGTATATTCATTCAATTTGGGGTGAAAGTAGACAAAATTATAGGAGGTAAAAAATGTCCAAGAGAATACTATCTTTATTACTAGCTTTTACACTTATGATGTCGGGTCTGCTTCCAGCTGCATATGCAGGTGAAGTTGCAACCGAAATTAACCCGCAGGCGGTTGTTGCTCCGGTTTCTACGGAGAACACAGCTGATCCAGCGGTGCTTTCTTCAGAACAAACTACGGTAGCGACTGCTGTCTATGAACAAATAGCGGCGACAGTTTCCACAGAAGTATACAAAGCTTCTATGACGGAAGCTAGAACATTAGAATTGACTTTAGAGCTTCCTGATGGGGCATCGCCTCAAGATATCATCTGGAATTTTGGCAGAACGGCGGAAGAGATGAAGCCGCTGGCAGAGTGGAAGAAATGGAATAAAGATGCGAAAGATTATTCAGGTAATCCTTTCGTAACAGTGACCTATGAGCCGATCTCAGGTTCAAAAGTAAAAGCTTTAATTCATTTTGATTTGCTGTACGGAGAGAATCTCTCACTAACGGGTATACGTGCAGAGTACGTTAAACGAGTGGGAATTTATAATCTAATCGGGACATTACCTGCTGGAGATGTGCTGGTAGAGCAGCAAGTCAAACTAAATCCATATGAAACCTATCATACATATGATGAGATTAAACCGGCGATCGATAGGATTACTGCTGAAAGCAATAATAAATATGATCGATATGTAGAGTATCAGCAAATTGGGACCTCAACTCAAGGTCGTGCCATTCATTTCTCTATTGTTGCTAAGGATAAGTCCTCAGTAGATCAATATTTGAACGAGACCTTACCGCTTATGATGAATGATCCTGAAGCCCTGCAAAAGAAAATTAACGACGGGGATCTGCAGGATTATAAGGTACCTATCTGGTTGAACAACATTCATGCCGATGAAGCCAATGGTGTCGATGTAATCATTAAGTTTTTGGATACGCTGATGACACAGCAAATTGTCACCTATGATACCACTGATGAGAATGGAAATCCGAAAAAGGTAGTTCTGAACATCGACGAAGCGCTTGACCATGTGATATTCCTGCTTGATTATGTAGAGAATCCTGACGGTCGCGCGTTAAACACGCGTCAAACTTCAACACTGCTTGATCCAAATCGGGACAACTCTTACCAGACCCAGCCTGAGACACAAGCGGTAACTGCACAAATTGCTAAGTGGACGCCGCTTACCTTTTTGGACATGCATGGATTTGTAAGTGGCTTCTTGATTGAGCCTTGCACACCACCTCATGATCCTAACATTGAATATGATCTTGTAATGCCAAGTATGCTTGAGCAAGCAAATGCCATGGGGAAGGCGGGAATTGCTAATACTAAATATGATTCCTACCATATCCCTTATGAAGAATACGAAAAAACACAACAGGATCCGAACTATAAAGGAACGAATGCAACAGGTTGGGATGATGCTTCACCAGCCTACACAGCTGTATATGCCATGCATCAAGGCGCACTTGGGCATACGATTGAAGTGCCTGAATTGAATGAAGATTCACTGGATGCCTTTTATTATGCGGCTTTGGGGGCAACCGATTATGTGATCAACAACAAGCAGGAACTGTTCCTGAATCAATTGGAAATCTTCAAACGGGGTATCCAAAATGAGAATACTAATGCTGCTGTTAAAGATTATCTAATCAATGCACAGAATGAGTCCATTGGACGTCCAGGGGTAGATGAGAATACGAATTTCTTCCCTGAGTATTACATTCTTCCGGTTGCAAAAGATTTGCAAAAAAATGATCTGGAAACCTACAAAATGGTTCAGTATCTACTGCGTAACAATGTGAAAGTAGAACGGACAACAGCCAGTGTAACTGTAGATTCTGTAGTCTATCCGGCTGGAACCTATGTGGTGAATATGCATCAAGCCAAAAGAGGTTATGCGAATCTTGTCTTGTATGATGGACTAGATGTCTCGGATTTTAATGAGATGTATTCAGATACGGTACAGAATTTCTCGGCTATGCGTGGTTTTGACCGATATATTAGCCGTTCTGTTGGAGCATTCACTGGGAAAACAGAACAGGTTAGCAGTGTAACGATCCCTAGTACGAATCTGGATCAATCTCCGTTCGAGCAAAATTATGTGATTAAAAACAGCAACAATGATGCGATAAAAGCTGTGAATGAGCTGCTAGCCAACCATAAGGCAGTGACACTGCTGGAGAATGGGGGGACGGGTTACGAGAAGGGAAGTTTCCTTGTTTCCAGATCCAACCTTAGAACGGTATCGTCTAAATATCTGCTGGATATTGTGCCGTTTAGTGCTTCAGAGAACAGAACGGGTAAATTGCTTAAGGCTCCTGAGGTAGCTATTGCAGGAGCGACTGCATTTATGCTGAAGGATCTTGGATTTAACGTAACTACGGATACAGTGGCAGCAGATGTTCTAATCAATTCGGGAACGAATCTGATTGCTACAGGTAAATCATTTATCGGTTATGGAAGAACGATGCTGAAAACTGTTAAAGGGCTTAAGGTCCTCCCTGGACTGGACTATTCAACTCCGGTCAATAAGGAGGGCAAAGAAGATGCTCATGAGGGATTGTTTAAGGCTGAGGTCTCTCAGGACAATGTAATTACAGCGCCTTATGCCGATAGCGAATACCTCTACACGGTTTCCGCGGCTTATATTACAAAAGTGCCTGAAGGCGCAGAGATCTTGGCGAAATACGGATCAGGCGCTGACTTTTTCAAAGCAGGCTGGTGGCCGAATAACGAGGCTGCACAAGACCAAGTATTGGCGCTTACTTACAATACAGACAACATTCATGTGACGTTATTTGCGAATGATCTGATGAATAAATATCATCCGCAAAATCAATTCAGATTGCTTGCCAATTCAATCTATGCTGCCGCTCCAGCGGCGACTGAAGAGGATGGTATGGATAACGGGGTGAATGAACAAGAGCCAACAATACCTTCGACACCGTGGCAGCCATCTGTAACATCAACACCTGCACCGACCGTGCAGCCGTCTGCAACACCAACGCCAGCTCCAACTCCAACTGTGCAGCCGTCTGCGACACCAGCCCCAATAGGTTCTAACTTCACGGATCTAGGTAAGGTGGCGTGGGCAGCATCGGCGATTAAAGAGCTGGCGGCAAAAGGGATTCTGCAAGGGGTGAGCGATAATACCTTTGCTCCGCTTAAAGAGGTGACGCGTGCCGAGTTTATTACCATGATCGTGCGAGCTTTTGATCTGCTTGATGTGAAATCATCCGCTGCCTTCAGTGACGTGAAAGCTACTGACTGGTCTTACGGATACATTGCATCCGGGGTCAAGAACGGATTGATTAACGGTGTAGGCAATGGAAAGTTTGATCCTAACCGTGCGATTACACGCGAGGAAATGGCAATCATTGTATCCAATGCACTTAAGAAATTTAAAGGCAAGTCGGTAAGTGATACAAATGCCGCTTTGGCTAACTTTAAAGATCAGGCTACAATCGCTGCTTACGGTAAAGAAGCGGTGGCATTACTAACTCAGGAAGGTATTGTGCAAGGTCTGACTGCGGATACCTTCGGTCCTAAAAACATTGCCAACCGTGCTCAAGCAGCAGTGATTATCGATAGGATGTTGAAGCTTAATTAAGTTTTAGATTCTTATAAAAAATGCAAAAATGCCCCTCAGCTATTTGGCTGAGGGGCATTTTTTTATAGTTACTTTGCATCATCCGTAGAGGGTAAATCCGGCAGTTGTTGAATGTAGCTGTTTGACATATTTAGAAGCCGCTGAACGGCGTCAAATTGTTCTTTTGTCGAACCGCCCTCTGTTTCTGAGCCATCGATTAGATTAAAGTTGTCTCCATCGTCGTAATCGACACCAGTTAAATACATGCTTGTGTCATTAATGAAAGAGCCGGTAGGCAAAAAGTGTCTGACAGGCAGCATGTTGGTCTGTTGGTTCATCAGGTCTTCTCCGAAGTGGAGCTGGTCTTTCATTGAAATCCCTAACAGGTTAGCTACAGTTGGCATAATGTCGATTTGACC
This sequence comes from Paenibacillus sp. FSL P2-0121, assembly GCF_037975345.1. NCBI lineage: Bacteria > Bacillati > Bacillota > Bacilli > Caryophanales > Paenibacillaceae > Paenibacillus > Paenibacillus sp. FSL P2-0121. The sequence goes on from NZ_CP150245.1 coordinate 2,436,205, forward strand.
GCCAGTTTGGCTGTACACGGCAGGTTCACCTACACCAGGGGCATGAACGATGAAAGGAACATTGAACATATCGGTATAACCATATTCGTGTCCGACCATTTCTTCCATTAACGATTTCTCGTTGCCATCAAGGGAATATAGCGATACACCCTGATGGTCACCGTAAAAGACAATGACGCTATCATCCCATAGACCACTGGACTTTAATTGATCCAGGAATTGTCCCATTGCATAATCTGCGTAATTTTGAGCTAGAATATAGTTGCCAACTAGGGTGCCTTCATACCGTTTAGGCAGTGTCATTTTATTTTTTAACTCTGGCATTTTATAAGGGTGATGAGCACTCATAGAAATGACCATCGCGTAAAAAGGATCATCTTTAGCATCCATTTTGACTAATTCAGGAACAGTCTTGGCATAGAGTACCTCATCTGAAGCACCGAATGCGATATGATCATCATCCCCATAGAACGCTTGATCATAATACTTATCAAAGTCTAGAACTTTGTATAGGGTTTTGCGGTTCCAGAATTCTACGCTATTGGTGTGAAAGGTTGCTGTGTTATATCCATTAGCTTTCATTAACTTAGGCAGGCTCGGAAGCGCCTTATCCATATAATTGGATGAAGTGGCTACTTCGTGGTGAGGAACGTACAACGAAGTATTCACTACAAATTCAGCATCCGAAGTTGTTCCTTGCCCGGCATTAGTATAGAAGTTATTGAAATAATGTTCGCTTTTCAAAAGCTTATTTAGATTGGGTGTTACTTCCTGCCCGTCAATGCTCAGGCCCAGCAAAAAGTTCTGAAAAGATTCCATTTGTACCACGATTAGATTCTTACCTTGAGCTGCCGCCCAGTACTTCGGTGAGACAGGCTCTGTAATCCCTTTGGTCTCGTTAATGGATGGTTGCGTGATTTCTTTGCTGTCGATTATTTCTTCTGTTTCCCTTGTATCGGCAAAAATAGTATAGACCTCGTAATTAAGAATCCCCATACTCTCCGCTTTTTTGTTCTCGTTCATACTGGCATGATTTGGCCAAACATTAAAGACACAGACCGCCAAAGAAACACTGATGATTCCAAACAAAGCAGTCCGGTTCATGCGGCGGTTCATACCTCTTTCTTTCCAGATCGCAATATATTTCGGACGGAACATAAAAAACATGAAAACTACAATATCCACAAAAATGAACAAGTAGTAAGGGTCCAGCAATGAGTATGTGCTTTCTCCCACCTTAGTTACTTTATCTGCTTGTTCTAAGGCATGATAAGTAGCAATTACACCGTAATATTTGTAATACATTAGCACGGCAAAATATATGACTGAAATCAATAGGTTGGCTATCATGTAATACAGAAACTTTCGTTTGGAAGCCATCCATTCTATGAGTCCAAATACGATAAAGAAAAATGGGATCTCTGTCAGCAGCATGCTCCAGTTAGGACCGTCGCTAAAAACTACGAACCAGGCCACTGCGCATTTTAGCAGCAGGACGAAGCTAAAGACTAGGAAGGGTTTATTTTTTATATCAAAATCTTTTTTCACTCGTTATCATCCTCTCTGATGCAATTACACCAAGGTCCTGCATATACCTGTATTTCATGGAAATCCGTTGCAATATGCCGAAGCTTATTATGCTCTCGAAGTTAACAAGTGTCAAAAGGTGGACGAGAGCCCTAGAGCGAAGCAACAGGCGATTTATGCCGCATAAGCAGGTAAAATCAACGCCAATCCCAAACTACAGGGTCCTATGCGTATAAAATGATTTTAATAATTTCCAGTATCCCGCAACTTTGTATAATATTCCTCAGTCTAAATATAGAGGAGTGATTAGAGAGGCGGGAATCAGATGACTAAGCGGCAGTTTGTAACGATGGTAACGATTTGTTTTTTTGTACTCTTAAACTCTGGATGTAATCAAGGGGAGAACTCCATAGGTGTGGAACCTGCTGCCTCTATAGCTTCAACGTCTGTACCACAGGTAACGCCGACATCTGCTCAAGTAACTATGATTCCCGAAGACTTTTTGCAAACACTGGATTATAAAGTTCAGAGCCATCCGGAGGTATTTGCAGTTGAGGTACCGCAGAACTGGGAGGTTAAGCTGGGGGAGTATCCAGTGGGACTTTACTGGCAATTAGCGAATGAGTTCTCTAAAGATGCAGGATTGGATTTGACACTGCTGAAGGGGACCACGGTAGAGGTGCAGCGGTATTCCTTAGTCGATGGTTTACCTGGTTCTGGCGAACAAAAAGAATTTTCTTATCCCTCCAACCTCGTTTTGCTTGTGCAATCAGGGAATACCGTTGGTGCGTGGCTGGAATTTAATATTCAAAGTATCGGCCCGTCGATTAAGAAGCGTAGCTTGACCGACATTACAGGACTTACATTTGAGGAGTGGACGGAGAGAGAAGGTTTGTTTGCTGAGGAAGGTGAGAATGGTGACTTAGCCTCATTAGACCATTTCGAACTTCTGGATGCTTTCTTTCAGGCTATTCAGGATGGTAATCATCCCCGTGCCCGCGCATGTTTGAATCCTAATGCCTTACTCACTGCATTGACGGTTAACCGTCAAACGCATCAACTCTATAACCCGGATTTTGGTGGTGAAAATGCTCTCAGTGAAAGTATTGTTGAGGCTAAGCCTACCTCTTATAAAGTGATGGATTATGATACTGGCTCAGAAATTAAAGACATCGGTGACCGCACAACGTTAAATATTGTGGTCGATCTGTATATGAAATCACTAAATCCCGTCTTCAATACCCCAGATGGCCGGGAGACTCGCTTCGCAGTGTTGACCAAACACGCTAACGGCTGGAAGATTGGAGGTTTTGGAACGGGACCGTGAGTTGTTGCGTTATCTATTTTTTAATAAAAAGGAGTGATCTCAAGTGTTTAAACAAAGCTTGATGTCAAAAGTGCAGGTAAGTCGGATTTGTAGAGTTGTTGTCGGGACTGTTCTTTGCCTGACTATGGTCTCACCCTTAGTGGCAGCAGCAGATAATGTGAATTCACCTGAAGAAAAGAAATTATTGTCTGGCATCACCCAACTGGACGCTGGTGACAGAAGTGCGTATGCCGTCACTGTGGATGGAACAGCCTGGGCGTGGGGTGGTGGGTACGGCTCTATTGGTAATGGGGCGACCACACCAGCGTATACTCCTGTCAAAATGCATATCGATCATGTAAAGCAAATCTCAGGTGGTTATCGCCATAACTTGATGTTGAAGGACGATGGTACAGTGTGGGCGGTAGGGGGGAACGAGCATGGACAACTTGGCATTGGAACACAGTCTTCTAAGATTCTTGTAGAGCCTGTTCAAGTGCAAGGGCTAACAGATGTGAAAGCTGTTTCTGCGGGGGGCACCTTTAGCTTAGCTCTTCTTAAAGATGGAACGGTCTGGGCGTGGGGAGGCAATGAACAAGGAGAACTCGGTGACGATTCGCGGAAAAACAAGCTAACCCCGGTGCAGGTGAAGGGACTACCCACCGTCCTGTCTATAGCAGCGGGATCGAATAATTCAGTGGCTCTTGGTAACGGCGGAGAGGTATGGGTGTGGGGATCACAGCAACCACTGGGAACTCAGAAGGGCGTAATCTTAAAGCCTACGCTTATTAAAGGAAGCGGAGAATATAGAGCGGTTGATATGGATGGAGCCTATGGACTTTATGGGGCGGCATTGAGATGGGATGGCACAGTATGGATTTGGAATAATTACATAGATCCATATCTGGGAGAAGCTCTAAAGCCTGTTCAGATTCCAGGACTTACAGACGTCATTTCGCTGACAACAGATTCCGCAGTGAAGGCGGATGGGACCGTGTGGCAGTGGACGGTTGGCGATAAGAACAAGATTAATGTTACACAGTCTAAAGGCATCCAGAATGCAGTTTCCGTTTCTAAAGGGAGCAGAAATCATTATGTACTCTTAAAAGATGGTCATGTCCTTGCCTGGGGGGCAAATGAATTTGGACAGACGGGTCTGGGGGTCAGAGAGATCGAGGTGAGTACGCCTCAGCTGGTGAAGAAATCTATTCAAGTGTTGTTGAATGGGAATGAAATGGAACTGACTATGCCGCCGTTACTAATCAATAATTCGACATATGTTCCTTTAAGAGGAGTCTTCGAGCAGATGGGAGTTAATGTTCGTTGGGATGTTCCATCGAGAGCTGTGGTTGCTGTGAAGGGATCTACAACGCTGATCTTGAATTCGGTAACTGGACAAACGACTGTTAATGGAAAGATTATCGCAACAGATCAAAAACCGGTCTTCATTAATGATAGCGTTTATGTACCCCTCAGATTGATAAGTGAAATGTTGGGGGCGCAGGTAGAATGGGATGCAGATGCTTATGCCGTTCGAATAAATTCCAATAAATAAGTTGACTATATATTAGAAGCTTTAGGCTGAACTCTCCTTCAGGGGAGCTCAGCTTTTTTGCGTGGAAGGCAGAAGATTTAGGGGGGATATGCAATGATCGTAAACAAAGCGTACGCGATTTTGAAGAATGTGTGCGGGAATCTTTTCGAGGATTCTTTATACGGATGATGATGAATATTGGAAAAATGGGACAACTTATAATTATCCCAATGATCGTTCAATTATGGGCGCGAAACGGATGGGCATAGCAACAACGATTAATATTGGGACAAAAACGGGTAAGAGTATATATTACGGCCTCTTTGTATTTGCTGCAGTGCTGTTGATTGGAATGTGTGGAAACCGAACTTCTTTAGGCGGAGTTGAAAGGGTGGTGAGATTTTTCATTGATTTTAAAATAAATCGTATGAAGTATAACCCTCTTGTGATAGAATAATCTAGTTGCCCTAGTTTCTGAAAATCCACTCTGTTCCAGCAAAACACCTGATCTATACACGTGGATAATCGAGGAAATATGAGCATTTAAGAGTATTAACAAGATTTCTTAGAGATTTTACACAAAACACATCATTTTTTGTCGGTTTTTATTGATTTATTCAAAAATATTATGTATAATCAGCCTTGTTGATTTTGCAAATGGAATTTTAGGAGGTTTTTATTTTGGGAAAAGCGTTAATTATTGGCGCTGGCGGCGTAGCAAGTGTTGTTGTTCATAAATGCTGCCAGAACCCGGATGTATTTGAAGAGATCTGCATTGCTAGCAGAACTGTCGCGAAATGTGACGCTCTGAAAGATAAATTAGCCGGAGGCCGCACGAAGATTTCTACTGCTCAGCTCGATGCAGATAACACGGACGAAGTCATTGAACTGATCAAGAGCTTTGAGCCGGATGTCGTTATTAATGTCGCTCTCCCATATCAGGACCTGACGATCATGGATGCGTGCCTGGCAACAGGAGTGCACTATGTGGATACTGCCAATTATGAACCACAAGATACAGCGAAATTTGAATATTCCTGGCAGTGGGCTTACAAAGAAAGATTTGAGAAAGCTGGCCTTACCGCTTTGCTCGGCAGTGGATTTGACCCAGGTGTAACTGGCGTATTCACGGCTTATGCGCAAAAGCACTATTTTGACGAGATCCATACCATTGATATTGTAGACGCCAACGCTGGCGATCATGGATATCCATTCGCTACAAACTTTAATCCTGAAATCAATATTCGTGAAATTACAGCTAATGGCCGTTATTTCGAGAATGGCGAGTGGATTGAAACTGCACCACTTTCTGAGAAGAAAGTTTACGATCTTCCGGAAATTGGACCTAAAGATATTTATCTTTTGTACCATGAAGAGCTGGAATCCTTGGCTGTTAACATCAAGGGCGTGAAAAAGATCCGTTTCTGGATGACTTTCTCACAGAACTACCTGACTCACTTGAAAGTGCTTGAGAATGTGGGTATGACTTCTATCGAGCCTATCATGTACGAAGGTAAAGAGATCGTTCCTTTGCAATTCTTGAAGGCAATGCTGCCTGACCCAGCTTCCCTGGGACCAAGAACAAAAGGTAAAACTAACATTGGATGTATCATCCAAGGTACTAAAGACGGTAAGCCAAAAACTTATTATGTATACAACGTTTGCGATCATGAAGAATGTTATGCAGAGGTTGGCTCCCAAGCCATTTCCTATACTACAGGCGTTCCTGCAATGATCGGAGCAATGTTAATTATAAAAGGAATCTGGAAGAAACCAGGCGTGTACAACGTAGAAGAGTTCGATCCAGATCCATTCATGGAAGCTTTGAATAAACATGGTCTGCCTTGGCAAGAAGATTTCTCGCCAACGCTGCTAGACTAAGGCGCGATTGATGGATATTGATATCAGCGTTGTCCCGTCACCATGTTACCTTGTAGATGAAAGATTGCTTACCCGCAATCTTGAGATTATGAATTCTGTACAAGAACGTACAGGAGCTAAGATTTTGCTCGCCCAAAAAGGCTTCTCTATGCACTCCTTGTATCCGCTAGTTGGCAAGTACTTGCATGGCGTAACTTCCAGCTCCTTATTCGAAGCCAGACTTGGCTATGAAAAAATGGGCAAAGAGGTTCATGTCTACGCACCAGCTTATGTGGACAGTGAATTCGATGAGCTTCTTGAATACTCCGATCACATTGTGTTCAATTCTTTTGACCAGTGGAATCGATTCAAGGATCGTGTGAAAAATGCACCGAAGCACATCAGCTGCGGCATTCGAGTGAATCCGGAGTATTCCGAGATCGAAGTTCCGCTGTATGATCCATGCTACAATTATTCCAGAATGGGAGTAACTCTCCCTAACTTTAGACCTGAAGAGCTTGAGGGGATTGATGGATTACACTTCCATACCATGTGCGAACAAAATTCAGACACACTGGAGCGTACGCTCAAGGTAGTCGAAGAGAAGTTCGGACCTTATCTCAAAGGGATGAAATGGCTTAATTTTGGTGGCGGTCATCATATTACACGTCCCGATTATGATCTGGAGACCCTTGTCCGCTGCATTTTGCATATGAAAGAGACTTACGGTGTGGAAATCTATCTGGAGCCAGGTGAGGCCGTTGCGCTTAATACTGGATATTTGGTAGCTACCGTTCTGGATGTTATGCATAACGGAATGGACATTGCGATTCTCGATACTTCGGCTGAATGCCACATGCCAGATGTACTGGCTATGCCATACCGCCCGAACATTATCGATGCTGGACAACCTGGGGAATATCCTTATACGTACAGATTAGGTGGAATGACTTGCCTAGCCGGAGATGTTATTGGAGATTATTCCTTCAAGGAGCCTTTGAAATACGGCGATAGACTCGTATTCCTAGATATGGCGCATTATTCTATGGTGAAGAACCATATGTTTAACGGCGTGAATCTGCCAGCTATCGTCAGCTACAATGACGAAGAAGGAATTAAAGTAATCAAACAGTTCGCTTTCGAAGATTTCAGCGGACGTTTATCTTAATAGAATGATCTAAAAAGGTGTCCCTTCAGGGACACCTTTTTGCTATGGTTCCAGTCCTTTGAAAGCGCGATTACATCTAGGAAAAGAGAAGTGATGCTAAAGGACCGTATGACAACTATTGGTGTTTATTAGCTCGTTTAGCTAAGGTTATGGACAGTATGGCTCTTATTGGCCGGATAATGACTATAATTAGGGCGCATTTGGTAGAATAGCTGCAACTGAGTCCGATTGTATGCTGATACAGCCGATTTTTCGGAAATAGAGTCTCCTCGGTCCGATTCATGTTCGTGGGGATGGGGAGAAGATAGATATCGAACCGTTTTTTCATAGGGATCCTTCTCTTGTTATTGGGTCTAGCTTACAGTTGTATACTTGTATTACTGGAAAAGTTTCTTCATAATTAGCCGCTCACAAGTAAGGTCTCATGTGATACAATAATTTAGTCTGTTTTTAAAAATAGTTATTGAAGGGTCCGTATCTGAGGAGGAAGTCAGCATCAATGAAACATGCACCGTTTATTGCAGTGGAAGGCCCGATCGGGGCTGGAAAAACAACATTAGCTTCGATGCTTGCAGAGGAATTAAACTTACCGATTATTAAGGAGATTGTTGATGAAAATCCGTTTCTAGCTAAATTTTATCAGAACATGGATGACTGGAGCTTTCAACTGGAGATGTTTTTTCTCTGTAATCGGTACAAGCAGCTTGAAGATACAGTAACTCAATACATAGATAAAGGTAAACCGGTGATCTCGGATTATCATATTTATAAGAACCTTATCTTTGGGGAACGAACGCTGAAGGGAACGAAACGAGAAAAGTATCGACAAATCTATCATGTGCTGACGGATGACCTGCCGAAGCCAAATATTATTCTCTATATAAAAGCGGATCTCGATACCTTGTTAAAAAGAATTGCCAAACGCGGACGCCCTTTTGAAGGGGATATGGATACTGCGTATTTGCAGCAATTGATAGAAGATTATGATGATGCGATGGCCTCTCTAGCGATTCAAGAGCCGTCTACCGTTATTATTACCATAGATGGAAATGCAGTCGATTTCGTGGAGAACCCAGAACACTTCGTCGAAATTGCCTCTCACCTAAAGGAGCTAATGAAATGAATCCATATAACATCCCAGATAACGCCATAATTACCGTGGCAGGAACCGTGGGGGTGGGGAAATCCACTTTAACAGGTGCTTTGGCTAAAAGGTTGAATTTTCAAACCTCGCTGGAGCAAGTTGATCATAATCCTTATCTTGAAAAATTCTATCATGATTTTGAGAGATGGAGTTTTCATCTACAGATTTATTTCTTAGCCGAACGTTTTAAAGAACAGAAGAAAATGTTCGAAATTGGCGGTGGTTTTGTTCAAGATCGCTCGATTTATGAGGACACTGGTATTTTTGCTAAAATGCATGCGGATCAAGGCACGATGTCTAAGACAGACTATGAAACCTATACAAGCTTGTATGAAGCTATGGTTATGACACCCTATTTCCCGCACCCTGATGTACTGATTTATATTGAAGGCAGTCTTCCTTCTATTTTAGCGCGAATTAATGAACGTGGCCGTGAAATGGAAATTCAAACGGACGTGTCCTACTGGGAGCATATGCATGGCAGATATTCGAAATGGATCAATGAGTTTACAGCTTGCCCAGTGCTCCGACTGAACATTGATGATTATGACGTGAATGATTCGGCATCAATGGCGGATATTCTTACGAAGGTAGGCAACACCATTCGTAAGCCTGTTGATACAATATAATAGTTGATGATTAGCAGCTCCCGTGGTTTGGGGGTTGTTTTTTTATATGCTCATAAAAAAAGACCCAAATCTATGATTTGGGCTAATAGGGAAGTGTCAGTTGTCCTAATCATAAAATACGAAAAGTAAATTAAAATGGTGTGGACATTGTAATGTGCTTAAGGGCCACCTCCTATTTTATTAGCCTTTTTTTATAAAAATAGGTTCCAGTCTAATAGAAACTAGTTATTGGTCCATGTCTAAAATTAATAAGATGCGTACACTGAACTATCTTTATAGGGAGGTGTACGCATTGAGTTGTCCAGACGATAAAAAGTGTCATAAGAAAAAAGTCGCCACTGTATTTCCTTCGAAAAGAAAAAGAAAAGAACATCGCCGAAAGGTTATTAAGAAGATTGTAAAAGTAACCTGTCCTCCACCAGAAGTGAATGTTACTACTCCCACAGTCGTTGGTGCTACAGGACCGCAAGGGCCACAAGGAGCACAAGGACTCCAAGGAATACAAGGGGCCCAAGGCATTCCCGGAGCTCAAGGAGCACGAGGACTCCAAGGAGCTGAAGGACCTCAAGGACCTGCAGGCGGCCCTCCGGGACCCCAAGGACCTCAAGGTGAACCCGGGCCAGCGGGAGCGATTGGTCCTCAGGGTGTAGCGGGCCCCGTTGGTCCTCAGGGTGCGCAAGGCGTTCCGGGTGCCCAAGGAGTTGTAGGTCCTCAGGGATCGCAAGGTTTACCGGGTCCTGCAGGAGCTATAGGACCACAAGGTTTTGTAGGAGCAACCGGAGCGCCGGGAGCGCCGGGAGCACCGGGAGCACCAGGAGCACCGGGAGCAACCGGAGCAACAGGAGCACCGGGAGCGCCGGGAGCGCCGGGAGCGCCGGGAGTAGCTGGAGCAACAGGAGCACCGGGAGCGGCCGGAGCACCGGGAGCAGCAGGAGCACCGGGAGCAGCAGGAGCACCGGGGGCAGCAGGAGCCGCGGGAGCAACCGGAGCACCGGGAGCAGCAGGAGCAACGGGCGCAACCGGGGCAACAGGAGGCGTATTAGGTTTTGCTGATTTTTTTGCCCTAATGCCTCCTGATAATGCAGCAACTGTAGCACCGGGCACAGACGTAAGTTTTCCTCAAAACGGACCTACTAGCGGGACAACAATAGCACGAACAGGTCCTAGTTCTTTTAATTTAGCGGCAATAGGGACTTATCAGGTGTTGTTTCAGGTTAGTGTAACCGAAGCGGGACAACTCATCTTGACTCTTAATGGCGCAGATCTCGCTTATACCGTAGTTGGACGCGCAACAGGTACATCGCAAATCGTAGAAATGGCTATAGTGCAAACAACGGTCATTAACACCATCCTGACCGTTCGGAATCCTGCTGGTAACTCTACTGCACTTACTATTACTCCTCTCGCTGGAGGAACAAGATCTGTTTCAGCACATCTCGTTATTACACAATTAGCGTAACAAGGTATATTTCGTATAGATAAGTTGGTCATCTTAATATTGGTGATTTTACTTATGATTATTGTAAGAGGAGGACGAACGAAGGTCTTCCTCTTTACTCAGAGTATATACTGGCTTTCAAAAAAGCAGCAATCGAACAAGTTCATTTTTTAATCAAGGTGATGCTAACATTCTATTGTTTTTCTATCGTCTAACAACTTAAAATTCATCATCTATTTATGTGAATTCTTTTGATTCTATCTTAAGATGCCATATCGGTTTCCTCATGATACAATAAAAGATAAGTTTATAAGGATGAGGTGACTCTAGTTGAAGTATGATTTCGATCGCGTAATTGACCGCCGTAATACTAGCTCTTACAAATGGGACCAATCCGAGAAGTTGTTTGGTGAGAAGGATATTATGCCGCTTTGGGTGGCAGACATGGATTTTGAAAGTCCTCCCGCAGTGAAGGAAGCCATTCTGCGCCGCGCAGAACAAGGAGTTTACGGTTACAGTGTACCTAGTGATACTTATAAAGAAGCCATCACGTCATGGTTTAAAAGACGGCATGATTGGCAGATCAAACCGGAGTGGATTTCAGATTCTCCCGGAATTGTAACTTCCTTAAGCCTCTCTGTTGAACTGTTTACTGAGCCTGGGGACGAGGTTATTTTACAATCGCCAGTTTATTATCCCTTTTATGATGTCATCCAGATGAATGACCGGAAGGTTGCCAAGAATCCGCTTATCGTCCATAATGGGCGCTTTGAGATGGATTATGAGCAATTGGAAGGGTTGATGTTGGGTGGAGCGAAGCTGCTGCTGTTATGCAGTCCGCATAATCCAGGCGGTAGAGTATGGGAAAGAGAAGAGCTGTTGAAGCTCGGTGAACTGTGCTTGCGTCACGGAGTGACAGTTATCTCTGATGAGATCCATTGTGATTTGGCGCTTCCAGGTTATGAGCATATTCCTTTTGCGTCCTTGTCTGAGGAAATTGCCAATATTACGTTAACCACCCTTGCTGCGACCAAAACCTTCAATCTTCCGGGGCTTCAATCCTCTTTTATCGTGTCCTCGAATCCGGAATTGAAACGTAAATTTGATCAAAAAATGAAAGCCTTGAGCTTACATATGGCTAGTTTCTTCGCGCAAGGAGCGGTACAAGCCGCTTACAATGACGGAGAAGAATGGCTGGATGAGCTGTTACAATATGTATCAGATAATGTGGATTATACGGTCAGCTATTTGGCGGAGCATTTACCACAGGTTCATGTGATGCAGCCGCAAGGAACCTACCTGCTCTGGGTGGATTGCCGCGAACTGAACTTGGAAATAGACGGTCTGAAGCAGCTGATGTACAAAGAGGCTAAAGTGGCTTTTAATGAAGGTTCTGTTTTTGGAACAGAAGGCAAAGGCCATCTGCGGATTAATCTGGCTTGTCCGAGATCCACATTAGTTGAGGCATTGGAACGCTTTTGCAAGGCAGCCGCAGCTTATACAACGAAATAAACGGTGATTACTGAAGCTTGATGATTCCGCTAATGGGATCGTTAAGCTTCTTTATTTTGCAATAGGGTAAAAAGAATAATAAAATAGAGTCCATTACGACAAGCAGGAGGACTGCAAATGAAATGGGTAGCTCAGCTTCCGTATTATAAGATACAACGAGAAATTAGGGATGGAGAACAACGAAATGTTGCTTCGAATCGGCTAATGTATCTGTATCAAGATAGAATTGTAACACGCCATCGGGAATTCCCGCTAAAAGATATTTTCGATATGTCTTATCGCTCAATGGGGGATATGGGCGGCATGTTCTATCTCCACACGAGTAAGGGCGTGTATGCTTATTTGATAGAGTGCGATCCTGAGCGGTTTATTGAAGCCTTTAAAGAACAGGAATTGAATAAAAATTGAGCGACCCTCGTTGGCCGTGATATGATAGCTTTTATGAAAAAAACATAATGGGAGAGAACATAAATGAGCAAAACACGAATTATTATTGATGCAGATACAGGTATTGACGATGCACTGGCGATTCTATATGCCTTGCGTGCTCCAAACGTAATTGTAGAAGGAATTACAACCGTTTTTGGAAATATTGAGGTCGAAAAGGCGGCGGACAATTCACTGCGGCTAATTGAGCTTGTTAAGCCCGGTTATGAGATTCCTGTAGCGATCGGAGCATCCAAGGCGCTTGTTCGTGAACACTCAGGCTACGCCACTCATGTGCATGGTGAGAACGGTATTGGCAATGTGGAAATTGCTCCATCCAGCCAGCGTCCCATTAGCGAAACTGCATCTGAGTTTATTGTTCGGATGGCTAATGAGAATCCCGGAGAGATTGTATTAGTCACACTGGCACATCTAACCAACCTTTCAATGGCGCTTGATATGGACCCTGGTATTAAGAATACTTTGAAAAAAGTAGTGGTGATGGGCGGTACGATCTTCAATCCCGGCAATAGAACACCGGTTGCGGAAGCAAATATTGCCGGGGATCCGGAAGCTGCTGATCATGTATTTACATCTGGGCTTCCTGTTATGATGGTGGGTCTAGACGTTACGCTTAAGACGCGGATTACACAAGAGCATATCGATTTATTAAAACGTTTTGGACGTGAAGAAAATAAAGCGATCATTTCGTTTATGGAACAATCGCTTACTCATTATTTTAATTTCTATCGTGAAGCGAACTTTTTGATCAACAGCGCACCGCTGCATGATCCACTCGCACTTATGGTTGCGCTGCAACCAGATCTGGTAACCTACAAAGAGATGAATGTTCGTGTGGAGCACAAAGGTGAGTTTACATCGGGAATGGTCGTAGCGGACTTGCGGGCTCAGCCAAAAGTGGGTAAACCCATACAAGTTGCAGTGGATGTAGATGTTGAACGAGCAGTGGGAACCTTTTTGAGCGTGTTTATGTAATTTTGCCGACCTCTTCTAATATGACAAATAATTTCGCAGCTCATAAATGACAATCTATTAATTTTACAATTGGATAATCTTTGGTAAAATGGTAGAGGACATATAAGAGTTTACAAGATTAGACTGCATATCATAGAAGAGGGAGACTTAACATTCATGAATAAGCGAATCGGTAAATTAGTATTATGTATGGCTATTTCGCTAGGAGGCACCACGGCGTTATTCCAAAATACTACACAGGCAGCCACAGCTGGTGGAGTTAGTATTGTGCTGGATGGTTATCCACTACCATTTCCAGTAGAACCTGTTGTGATGAGCGGAACAACGATGGTGCCATTCCGAGCTATATCTGAAGCTTTGGGAATTAATGTCGAGTGGAATCAAGCGCAGAAGAAAATTACGGCTACCAAAACAGATACTGCAGGGACCAAAGTGGTAACCCTGACCCTTGGCAGCAAAAATGCAGGTGTTAACGGCGCGGTTGTGAAGTTAGGAGTTGCTCCGCAGACGATCCGGGATACAACGATGATTCCCCTTAGCTTCTTCGGCCAGCAGTTTGGTGCGGGTGTAGCTTGGAATCAATCCACGAAGACCGTATCTATTACTTCGCCGAAGACTGAGCTGTACACTCTTGGTTTCTATGCGCTGAGTTCTTATAGTGAGATTTCCTTACTTCCTAATTTTGATGCTATGGCCTTCGGTTGGAGTGGGATTGATAAAAGCGGGCAATTCACCACAACGGGGACTGATTTCAAATGGCCTCAGGCGGCTGGTGACGTAACACCAGAATCAATTGTCACGAATGCAGCGGCAGGTGGAACAGCTCCTTATCTGATGGTCTTCTCTGGAGACACCGCATCAGAGTTAACTAAGAACCTGGAAGATAAGCAGCTTCAAGAACAGACGATTACTGGAATCGTAGATCTTGCAACGCAAAAAGGATTCCAAGGCATTACCCTGGATCTGGAGGGCCTAGGTCTAACCGGTGATAAGGCGAAGGTGCAAGCAGATTACAATGCTTTTGTGAAAAACCTATCACAAAAAGCACATGCAGCAGGACTTAAACTTACCGTTATTCTTCATCCATTAAATAGTTCTTATAAAGGTTATGATTACAAAACTTTAGGAACACTTGCAGATGATTTGGTCATTATGGCGTACGATTATTTACAAGAGAAAAAAGTTCCAGAGCCGATGAGTTTAGTTGATGAAGGCATCCGGCTTGCGCTTCAGCAAGTGAGTAAGGATAAGCTGATCCTCGGGATCTCTGTGTATAGCGAAAACGAATCTTCAGTGAATTCTAAGGTAGGACTTGCTAAACGTTATGGTCTTAAAGGAATTGCAATCTGGCGTTTAGGTCTGATCGGACAGCCTGTCTGGAACGAGATGGGGAAGTCAGTAGAGTAAGCAGCAACGATCAAAAAGAGTGGTACCGCGAAGGTTAAACCTATCGCCTCTTTGGAGGCGATAGGTTTTTTCTGTTCTCTATTGAATAAATACTATTGAAGGTGGGTGTTTTATCTACCTAAGGTTTTTTTATGGGCAGAATGCAACTGTTTAGAGAGAATATCAGACGAGAGTGTTGAACAATTGGACTGCTATGCCGCTGCTTGCGAGTATCTTTTAATACCAAAGTATGAAGAACGTTATTTAGATACGGAGGTTACACTCAACGATATAACTATGCACATGCAAAATCTCAAGAAAAAATGGATAAATGGATGGCGTGGATAATTAGCCGCCGTAACTGGCAGCCGATTGCTGTCTTCATAAGCGTTTAACGCCAATCTTTCGAGTGTTGGAGGTGAACACAACTGAGGGCATAAAGAGACCAAAAATACGAAACCAGTCCGAAGTTCGGAGCAGGTGTTGTGTTTTATCGTTCATTAAGCAGTAGCACAGAAAAATTGTAAGTTCTTCATTGGCCTCTGCATCTGCAGAGGGCTTTTCTATTGATCGGATCAATTCCATTAATCGCAATACTCAAGTCATTTAACTAACGAATCATATTCATGAGGAACAAACATATCACCAAATTTCTTTCTCATCATTATTTGAGTTTGTAATGCTTGTTCATAATTAGAACCCGTAGCAATGAAAGCCAAATTCTTCTCTTTAACATCTATCCAGTTAGTAGATGGCCAAATATTGATGTTTTCAAATCTATCATCAAACCACATTAGACCGTATTGATTTATTTCGTATGGTGCGGAGGAGTCTAGATAAAATAGAGTACTCATATTTATGCCTTTATTTCTTTTAGTGATATATACAGTGACCTCTTGATCTTTTGTGAAGTCATAGGCATCTATTGAGACATTTCCAACAAATTTCTTTTGACCAAATATTGGTTTATATAGTGTCCCATTAACCTTAATTATGGTACTTTTAGCTGAAGAAGAGTTGTTAAGGGTGAACACGACGGCAGTACGTTCTACGTTAACCTTTTTCGGGAAATTGTAGTTATATAAAAACAAAGCAACACCTATTAGCACTAAAAATAGTACAACTGAAATTAAGGTTATAGGTTCCTTTAATCTCATAATTCCCCTCCAAATCTCAACTTCAAATAATTGAAATCTATTACAATAAATAACCCATACCCATAGGCATAGCAGGGGTAATAGTTTGAACGGTTTTACCATCAATCCCGGTAAGAGTAATTTTTGTTATGAAAGAAGTTGTAGTAGGCCCGCTGAGATAATAATTTATTGCGGCAGAAGAATCTCTATGATACAGGGCAGTATAACTAAATTGTTTCGATGATCCCTGATTTATTGTTGCATTTGTTGTGGCACCAGTTGTTGAAGCATAGCTAAACGTAGGAATAGAATATGCACTAGCGCCGCTAACTGTACTAGTAATTAATGCTAAACTTTGATAAGAATCAGAAATAAAGTTCTTTACCGCGTCATATATAGTTATGGTAGCACCTACATAACTATTAAATGAACCAAGAGTAGTTGTCGCAGCTGACACCAAAAGATTGGAAGCCCCCGCTTGAATTTGAGTTTGAAAGAAACGTTACTCCCGTATTCTTGAGTGCAGAATTTTGAGCATTAGATTCTGCCGTTACATGTTGAACTTCATATGTAACCCCATTTTTGACCCAGTTAGACCGGAAACTAGACCAAACAATATTTGTGCTCGCCGGTAAATCAACAAATGGTTGTATTTGTGAGCTGTCTGTTCCTAAGAATTTTTTGTCCTATTACAACTTGTGCTTCCTCTGGAGTTAAATAATCTACCCCCAAAGATTCTAGTTCCTTCCCTAGCTTTTCATATTCTATTTCGTAGCCAGCCTTATGTTCTCCCAGTAGATCCGCTCTTTCTTGATAAATCTTACTAATCTGTGCTTCGACATCGTTGTTGTTGCTACTTGAAGCGCTTACAACACCTCTTGATCCAAGAAGTAAAGAACTAATCAGTACTAATGAGGCAATTTTTCGGTATATCAGATTCCTCTTTTTTACCAAAAATACTATATTTCGGATTTTTATTAGTATATAAGATCTTATGAAAATCTGTCAATGATTAACATAATCGAATGAAGGAGAGATTCAGGAATGCGCTTCGAGAGTACCATACAAGGGAGATATGATTGTAACTTCTGATGATCGTAGGTAACTTTGTGTCATTGACTTTTGCGTGTTCTTCTAATTCCTCAAATGAAATACTTGTGAAGCTCACGTGCTCTTCTCTTACTTTAGGGGCTTCGCCAACAACGCCTACAGATAAACTTTCTTCATATAAAAGCTCCTTTAATTTAAAAGGGTCTATATAATCCAGAGTGAAAGTAATGTAAAATATAACCTTTATTATATTGTATAACCAATATATAGTGGTAAAGGAAATTTTGAAACTGTGGCGTGTTAGCGACTGTCCGAAAGCTTTCCGAAGGAAAATTCGCCTCGTTAGCAGAGGTTGTCTCCGGAATCCGACCAATTGATACGGTAATAACAAAGAAAACTGGAGACAAATCCGGTTGGAAGAACGGATATTTCCGTAGTCACGATCGTTAGCTGTTATAGCTGGAAATCCGAATGTTATAAAACTCACATTAACCTAAGCCATAAACCTATATAATCTCTAAGGTTGAACTTTTGAACTAAATTCATTATTTTTCAGGAGGACTTTAGAGTATGAGATATAAAGCATTAGAGCTCGACAAACCGCTTACTTATGAGCTGGAAGGGTTAGAAATAGGGGTAACTTCGAACTGTAATTTCCGCTGCGATTATTGCTGTGCATATAATAGAAATGATGGACAAAGCATCAAAGCCAAAGAGGTCATCCGCATTCTGGACGAACTTCCAGGCCTTAAAAGAGTACGCTTATCAGGTGGAGAAGTGACGCTGAAATTCGATGACTGTGTGGAAATTGTAACCTACTGCGCATCCAGAGGGATTCAGACACAGTTAAATTCCAACGGCAGTCTTTTAAATGCTGAACGAATTGGCCAATTGGTCTCCGCAGGATTAACGACTATACATATTTCCTTCAATTTTACTACTGCGGAAGCTTTCTCAAAATATTATAATATTCATCCAAGCATCTATGAAAAAATAAGAGAAAATATTACCCTATTCGCTGCAACAAGTGTGGATACCGTACTGGAGACGCTGCTGTTCAGTGAAACCCAGGATAATATGAAGGAGATCAGCGATCATGTCTACGCAATGGGCGTGCGCACACATGAAATTCAGAACAGTATTATCATGGATCATACGGGTTGGAAGTCTATAGCTGCACGGGAACAATTAAAGAATGCAGTGAGCGAGCTGATCGCACGGAAGAAAGAAGATACGATTCTGTATTTCACCTGTATGGACCGCTTTATGGACGCCCTTGGGTTCGAAGAGCAGCCGGGTGTGTATTTTCCTCACTGTATTGAGGGGAAGAAGCAGCTTCATCTGCATGGAAATGGCGACATTTTGATTTCAGAGCTTTGCCATCCGGTGATTATCGGCAACATTTATCAAGGAACTTCACTAAAAGATTTATACAATAATATGCCGGCGCCATTGGCACAGTTTTTGGATAAGCAGCCCTGCCCAGCACTGGATGCATTGTTTCCACAAGGCATAGAAGTTTAACACTCTATATAGATTACTTCGAGGGGCCAATTTAAGAATTGGTTCCTATTTTTTTATGGTAGACTTAATAAAAAACAAAGATAAGGGATGTATGAGCTTCATACATAAGGTGTACTGCCAAGTGTTTGCTAATATAAGAAATGGACTCATCAAATCTAATGTTGTTCTAGAAAAGATTATGCCGTTATTAACACCCACGGCCATCGTGGTCGGCGTACTTAACGAAAGCAGACTGCTGCCGTTCACAGGTCTCGTGCCCTGGATTTTTGCTGTAATGACGCTGATCGGTAGCTTGAAGTCCAACCTAAAGGATCTGTTGGGGGTACTTCTGAAACCTCAGAAGCTGATTATTCTAATGGTAATTTTACATATTGTAATGCCGCTGATCGGCTGGCTTGCAGCCATGGCTTTTTTTCCGGGAGATCCATATACAGTAACTGGTTATGTATTGTTGTTCGCGATTCCTACAGGTGTTGTAAGTGTGGTATGGGTGTCGATGTACGGAGGGAATATTGCGCTGACATTGGCGCTTATTCTGATTGATACGCTCTTGTCGCCCATTGTTGTCCCGGGTACCTTATATTTGCTGATGGGAGCGAGTGTTGAAATTCAGCTAGGCGATATGATGAAAGGGCTGCTATGGATGGTAGTCATTCCTTCTGTAGTTGGGATGCTGCTGAATCAATGGACAAAAGGGAAAGTAAATACGGTATGTGGACCGCCGCTTGCTCCGTTTGTTAAAGTCGGATTGTTTGTAGTTGTTTCTATTAATGGGGCCAGCATTGCCCGTTATCTGAAACATCCGGATGGCAAATTAGCGATCATTATTGGAGTGACCTTCATAACCGTTGTGCTTGGCTATGTGATCGGAGCTTTGGTGTCACGCCGTTTCCGCTTTAGTTATGAAGATTCCGTTGCGGTGCAGTTTAATTCGGGTATGCGGAATTTAAGTGCAGGAGCTGTATTAGCGGTGAAATATTTTCCTCCTGCTGTTGCGCTTCCAGTAATTTCGGGGATGTTATTCCAACAAATACTCGCTGCGATGTCTGGTCTATTTTTACGTAGTAGAACTAAACGACTGTTAAGTGAGGGTGCATTAATGCAAGCGAATACGGTCTCTCAGCTAGAACCACCTAGTTCTTCTAGGACAGATGACAGGCCTTGTTAACCATCTCTTGAGGGCTATATGACCTAAAAGCTGTGATATTTTATTCATTTACATGAAAAATTTCGACATTTTATGATATATTTCTTATTTTTGCGCGATTTATATTCACTATTCAACTTTGCCACCCGATAGTAATTGTATTATTTACAATTTCATTGTTCGCAAATGAACAAGCAGTCGGAAGGATGAAAAGAATATGAAGATTCGCCTAAAGTTATCACTTGTTATGATAGGTGTGACCCTTTTATGTATTTCTGTAATGGGGATATTTACGTATTTGAAATCAACTCAGGCGATTGTGAATCTTACTGAGAATTCTATGAAGCAGGTCAATACGAACAAAGCTCAGACTATATCAGCCATGATAGCAAAAGAGCAGAGAAGTACAGAGCTTATTGCGAGCCGTTCGGAAATTGTTGATCTACTGCTGCAAGCTGGGAATGGTGGAGTTAACAAAGGAGATAAGCTTCAGAATGAGGTGAACGCCAGTCTACAAAGCATTGTGGAGGAAGCAGGAAACCTTGAGCACATTCTAGTCAGTGATATGAAAGGTATTAGTGTGGCTGACAGTGATACTAAGCTTATAGGGACAGATTTTAGTGAAAGAGATTATACGAAAAGAGTAATGGAGACGGCTGAGCCTGTGATCAGTGAAACGCTGAAATCAAAATCTACAGGAGCTTATGTAGTGGCTTTTGTACAGCCAGTAAAGAGTAATGGAAAGATGATTGGATTTATTGCATCAGCTGTTTCCGCAGATAGTATGATTAAGTATTTGGCCGATACCAAAGTGGTAAACACGACGAGCTCCTACGCTTATTTACTGGATGAGAACGGCAATAAATTATATTATCCGGATAAAACACAAATTGGTCAGCCTATTGAGAATACGCAGATCGCAGCTGTTATGGAGCGTGTGAAATCTGGTGAGAAGGTAGCGGATGGCCTGCTCAATAATACATATAATGGTGTGGAAAAAAAATCAACCTATACAGTTTTACCTGAGACGCACTGGTTGCTTGTATTAACCGCAGACCTCGATGAAATCGTGAAACCTGTCACTGATATGAGAAATTTCAACTTATTTCTTGGTGTGGGAAGTTTGATTATTGCCTTGCTGATTGCTCTTTATTTTGCTAAAAAAATCTCTTCTCCGATTGTTAAACTAACGGACATGATTAATAAAACGGCAGAATTGAATTTGACGCATGACTCAGAGTATGAGTATTTGACTAAAAACAAAGATGAGACAGGGACGATCGCCAAAGCGATGTTCAGCACCCGGGCTACACTTCGTGAGATGGCTGGAAGCTTAATTACGATCTCGTCCAAAGTGCTTGAAAATGCAGAAACGCTGGAGAAGCTGTCTATAGATGTGCGGGAAAATGCCCACGATAATTCAGCGACTACGCAGCAGCTATCGGCAGGTATGGAAGAGACCGCAGCCTCCACAGAGGAAATGACAGCAGCAATTACTGAAATTGATAACAATGTATCCGGGATCACCAATAATGTGAAGGAAGGCGCTGCCGTTTCTAGACAAATTAGTGAGCGGGCGCTGGCTCTCCAAGATGAGGCAACAGAATCTACGACGAATGCTAAACAAATTTATGAATCCGTGCGAATGGATATGGAAAAAGCGATTGAGCAGTCGAGCGCGATTGCAGAGATTAATGTACTGACGGATACGATTCTATCCATTGCCAGTCAGACCAATCTGCTGGCCCTGAATGCAGCTATAGAAGCGGCAAGAGCGGGTGAGGCAGGCAAAGGTTTCGCGGTTGTAGCTGGTGAGATTCGGAAGTTGGCTGAGAAGTCGTCTAAGATTGCGGCTGGAATTCAAGGTGTGGTAACAGGTGTATATTCCTCTGTTGAATCCATGAAGGAGAATTCTGAGGCATTACTTTCTTTTATTGATCAGAATGTCCTAGCAGATTATGAACGATTAACTGAGGTAAGTCAGCAATACAACAGTGATGCTGCTACTGTAAATACGCTGTTAAAACAATTTGAGAGCGCAGCCGATCATTTGAGTATGGCTATATCAAGTATTAATATTGCCGTTAATGAGGTAGCTGCTACAGTAAACGAGGGAGCCATAGGGATTCAGGATATCGCGGTAAAAACGGCGGATATCGTGGAAAAAACATTCCTGGAGGTTACTATGGCTGATGAAAATACTCAAAGTGCCAAAGAGCTTCAGGGGTTAGTAGATAAGTTTAAGATCTAAGGGTTTGAAATGAATTAAGGGAATCCTTATCTCTTTTTCATAAAATATTAAGCTTGCAGGGTTATAGTACATGTATAACCTCCCTTATATATAGACTTTACCCCGCCGGTCGCCGGCGGGGTCTTTTTTTATGCAGATCTTTTTAGGAGGATATCAGGCAGCAGTTTAGCCAGTAATAAGGTAGATAGCTTCATCTAATGGAACTATAACCTCTGTTTGTTCCTTCATATCCTTCAGACGCACCTTATCCACACTGGATTCACTCTCGCCGATCAGAATAACGTAACGTATATTTTGGGATGAGGCTGTGGCGAGTTGCTTTTTAAGTTTTCTTTTACCGGATACCAGACTGGTCCGGATAGAACAGGCACGGAGCTCGGCGGCTGCAATTAAAGCCTGTGGGAGCGTCTCGCCAATCGGAATGACCATAACCTCTGCTGTCTTGCGCTCTTGGATAGGACGTTCTGCAAGGAGCGCCATGATAGACTCCATACCAAAAGATAAGCCAACCGTAGGATATTGAATATCCTCTCTGCCCACTAGCTGTCCGATGATAGCGTCATATCTGCCTCCACCACCCAAGCTTGAGGTAAAGGAACCGGATGCATCAAAGATCTCGTAGACGGTTCCAGTGTAGAAAGAAAGCCCGCGGGATAAGAAGGGATCGAAACGGCAAGTCTGCTGCAGCTGAATGTCTTGGAGCAGCTTTTGCAGGACAAGAACCTCCATTGCTCCCGGTTGTCCGGTAAGACTATATTTTTCGCATAACTGCTCAAAGCTTGGATTGTCCATTTCAATAAGCTCTAGAATATCAGCGATGGTT
This sequence comes from Paenibacillus sp. FSL P2-0121, assembly GCF_037975345.1. Classification (NCBI taxonomy): domain Bacteria; kingdom Bacillati; phylum Bacillota; class Bacilli; order Caryophanales; family Paenibacillaceae; genus Paenibacillus; species Paenibacillus sp. FSL P2-0121. Next base: position 2,459,062 of record NZ_CP150245.1, read on the forward strand.
GCAGATTCGATTTCCTTGCTGATCAATTCATTTTTCACGCCGACGAGGTTGATTTTTTCTAATTTATCCAAGGTTAGCATAACGGACAGTTGGTCCTCGGCAGGTACACCAATCGATTCCAGGATCTCACCGAGAAAACGTCTGTTGTTCCATTTTAGGATGATCGGGATGTCCAGCTTGCGAAAAGCTTCTGTGGCCAGCTGCATCAATTCAGCTTCCGCCTCAGGTCCTGAAATACCAACAACATCAACATCGCATTGCAGAAATTCACGCAGGCGCCCACGTTTCACGGGACCATCACGGAATACTTTTCCGATCTCATAACGCTTGAAGGGAAACACTATTCCAGGATTTAAGGCGATCACTTTGGCAAAAGGGATGGTCAGATCATATCGTAAGCCCAGCTTGCGGTTGCCTTGATCGGTGAGTTGGTACATCTCCTTGAGAATTTCATCCCCACCTGCATATTTCGAGGTTAATAACTCCAGTTCATTTAATAATGTGGTGTCCATGGATTCAAAATCATAGAGTTCGAACAAATCCTGCAGCGTATTTTGAATGTTCTTTCTGAGCGCCTGCTCTTTTCCGAAGTAATCATAAGTTCCTTTAATGTTTTGCATCGTTAGTAGCTCCTTTGAATTGGCATAGTTTAGAAATAAAAAAACGCGCAGGACCTCATGGTCCTGCGCGTGATCTATGCCGCAGGGAGGCCAACGCGAGTAGCGTTAGCCTCCCTGAGAATTTCAGGGTTGCTAACGCTGTTTGTGATAATAATGAAGTTGATTCAGCATGATTGTTATGGTGTTCATCAGAATCAATTCCCTTCGACATTTTGATTACTGCCGATTATAGCGGATCATTTGGAGTCGTGCAAGTAAGAATTTGTTATAACAAAGATTTTTAGTAGGCGAATGGACAGGCAATCAGCTATAATAGGGCTTCGATATTTCATAGGTGAGGGGAGCTTGTTGACGATGAATCAATCTTTAATAATAGCCCGGGCGGAAGAATTTGTGAAAGAACAACTAGGACAAGATACTACGGGGCATGACTGGTGGCACACCCATCGGGTCCGCAGCACGGCATGTGAAATTGCTGAGATCGAGCGTGCGGATGTTTTTATCTGTACGATGGCAGCCTTGCTGCATGATGTTGCAGATGAGAAGCTTAATCCGTCAAAAGAAGCAGGTCTGCTTAAAGTCCACACTTGGCTTACGGCAAACCTTACAGAGGAGGAGCAAATTCGTCATATCATGCTGATCGTTGAAACGATGTCTTTTAGTGGTGGTGGAGGAGAACCTATGCAGACTCTGGAAGGTCAAGTGGTGCAGGATGCAGATCGACTAGATGCACTTGGCGCGATTGGCGTTGCCAGAACCTTTATTTTCTCAGGCGCAAAGGGACGTCCGGCTTATGATCCGGAAGTTTCTCCACGTGAGGAGTCGCTGCAGAAGGAATACAGGGATTATAGCAAAGGGACGGCTGTGAATCATTTTTATGAGAAGCTGTTGAAACTAAAATTCTTAATGAATACGGCTTATGGACGCAAGTTAGCGGAAGAACGGCATGATTTCATGTTGAATTTTCTGGACCAGTTCTATAAGGAATGGAATCAAGGACGCCAATAACTGTTATAATGATAAGTATGCACAAGATGGAAGGATCGCGGAGTTTCCGCTTTAACCAGAACAATCGGCATAGAAGAGGTTGAACGATGAGTGAATTGCAATTTAGAGATTATGAGTTAGACGAAGAGATAATTAAAGCACTGGATGTTCTGAAATTTATGACACCTACGGAGGTACAGAGCAAGGTAATTCCTGTGGCTTTGCAGCAAAAGGATCTGATTGTGAAATCGCAAACAGGCAGTGGCAAGACGGGAGCTTATGGTATTCCGCTTTGCGATCTGGTGGATTGGGTGGAGAATAAGCCGCAGGCTTTGATTCTTACGCCAACTCGGGAGCTTGCGATGCAGGTGAAAGAGGATATTACGAACATCGGACGTTTTAAACGGATTAAAGCAGTTGCTCTTTTCGGCAAGCAGCCCTTTGCCCCTCAAAAGATAGAGCTTACGCAAAAAACACATGTTGTCGTAGGTACGCCTGGACGCGTATTTGACCATATTGAAAGAGGCACACTTCCGCTAAAAGAAATCAAATATTTGATCATCGATGAAGCTGACGAAATGCTGAGCATGGGCTTTATTGAGCAGATCGAGAAGATCATTAAGCAGCTGCCCAAAGAGCGAGTAACGATGTTATTCTCAGCTACCTTACCCGAAGTCATTAAGAATTTGTGCTTAAAATATATGAGCGATCCAACAGATATCGAGATTCAGGCAAGTGGAATTACGACGGCTACGATTGAACATGCGTTGATTGAAGTGAGACAAGCTGCCAAATTCTCTTTGCTAAGCGATATCATAACGGTGGAGAATCCGGATAGCTGTATTATTTTTTGCCGTACGCAGGAGCAGGTGAATGCTGTATTCAGAGGACTGGCGGATCTGGAATATCCTTGTGATAAGATCCACGGGGGTATGGAGCAGGATGAGCGCTTTGAGGTCATGAATGCTTTTAAAAGAGGGCAATTCCGCTATTTAATCGCTACCGATGTGGCGGCTAGAGGGATTGATATCGAGAATATCACCCATGTGATTAATTACGATATTCCACTGGAAAAAGAAAGCTACGTGCATCGTACAGGCAGAACCGCGCGTGCAGGCAAGACAGGTAAAGCGATCACTTTTGTCACTCCGAATGAGCAGAAGTGGGTAACTGAAATCGAAAGCTATATTGGCTTCAGCATTCCGCATATGAAAGCTCCTTCGGACGACGCAGTGGCCTACGCAAAGGATGCGTTCGAGCAGAAGATCAATAAGCAGCCTGTCCGCAAGAAGGACAAAAGCGAAAGCTTAAACAAAGAGATTATGAAGCTATACTTCAACGGCGGCAAGAAAAAGAAGCTAAGAGCCGTCGATTTTGTCGGCACAATAGCAAAACTTGAAGGTATTTCCGCCGGAGATATCGGGATTATCTCGATTCAGGACAATGTGACCTATGTGGATATTTTGAACGGTAAAGGCGCAATGGTGCTGCAAGCGATGAGAGAGACCACCGTGAAGGGCAAGCAGCTGAAGGTTCATATTGCGAAAAAATAAGTCAAGGATGACAGCTTATTGCTGAGTTCCTTGCAAATATGCCGCTACTGATGCGGTTTAGATGAAGAGGGAGTCGTGTTCACAACACGGCTCTCTTTTTATTTGTTGTTGTATCTCAGTATCTCCAAGGAATGCCGAAATGAATGGTATAATTCCCGTACAATGCGTTGATCCAGCTGGAAGTGGCGAAATGTACGGTAGAACTCCCGTACAATGTGCTGATCCTGCTGGAAACGTCCAAATGAACGGTATAAATCCCGTACAATGCGCTGATCCAGCTGGAAGTGGCGAAATGAACGGTAGAACTCCCGTACAATGCGCTGATCCTGCTGGAAACGCCGAATTGTACGGTAAAATTCCCGTACATTCAGTCAGCATGTTATGTAATCCAAGGAACAACACCATAATGGTGTCGTCTCTTGGGTTTTTTCGGCGCTAAATGGAGCTGATAACGCAGATCCGTTCAGCTTAAGTAAAATAAGATCGAAAATAATTTATTTTCGTTCCATAAATGGAAACAAATGTGATATTATGGCGATATAGAGCCCATACTTCACGGATGACCTGCCTAGCTTGGTTCCTCCTGAGGATAGGCTCTGATTTTTTTTATGAGGAAGGTGGTGTGGCCCGAGCGGTATCGGGGAACAGGAAGAAACGAAGCCATAAGGTTCGAACCTAATTCAGAAGGGAGAATCGAAGCGATGAAAAAAGGAACTTTTTTGAAAGCGCTTAATTTTGTTTTGGTTTTATGTTTGCTTGTACCTGTGTATTGGGCTGCACCCGCACATGCGGAGAACACGCTTATTCAGCAAAGCGATTTTGAAGATGGCACTGTTCAGGGCTGGAATGGACGTGGGGAAGTTGAGGTGCTTACAGCCAAAACAGATGCGGCACGCAGCGGCACATATGGCCTGGAGGTAAGCGGCCGAACAAAAACGTGGCATGGACCTTCACTGGATGTGACTAGCCAGCTGGAAGTAGGACAAACTTATGTGTTTATTGGATGGGTGAAGCTGCCTGCCGGATCATCTAACGCGAATATCTATATGTCACTGCAGCGGACATTACCTTCTACTATTCATTATGACAATTTGACCTTTGGTGCAGTGACAGCGAACGGTTGGGTGAAGCTTCAGGCGCAGTACAAGCTATTGGAGCCGGCAGATCAGCTTTCTATTTATTTTGAAGTGCCGGGTAGCGCGACAACTTCTTTTTATTTGGATGATTTTCGATTGGAAAAGCTACCGGATCTCGGTCCAATTGTCATCGAGGATGCGATTCCTTCGCTGAAGGATGTGTTTGCAAACAAATTTCTGATCGGCTCGGCGTTTACGAATAGTGAGCTGCTGACAGCTCCGGATCGGCAATTGTTGGCCAAGCATTTTGATAGTGTGACGCCAGGAAATGTTCTGAAATGGGACAGCACGGAGCCGCAGGAAGGTGTGTTTAATTTCGCTGAAGCTGACACGGCAGTAGCTTTTGCCACCGCAAATGGACAGCAGGTACGTGGACATACCCTAGTCTGGCATTCGCAGACACCGGATTGGGTGTTCCGTGACGCCAGCGGTAATTTGGTCTCCAAAACGGTGTTATATGAGCGGATGAAGAGTCATATTAAGACCGTTATGGAACGTTATAAAGGTGAAATCTATGCTTGGGATGTCGTCAACGAAGTGATTGACACTTCGCAATCTGATGGCATGCGCCGCAGCCTGTGGTACCAGATCGCGGGTGAAGAGTATATTGAGAAGGCGTTCCAGTTCGCTCATGAAACTGATCCTAACGCAAAACTGTTCATCAATGACTACAATACCCATGAGCCAGCCAAAAGCCAAGCGCTATACAATCTGATTGTACGACTTCAGTCTAAAGGGGTTCCTATTGACGGAGTAGGGCATCAAACGCACATTAGTTTGTATTATCCTTCGCTCTCTGAAATCGAAAATTCGATTATCAAGTTCAAGGCTTTAGGGCTGGAAACTCATATTACTGAGCTGGATATTAGTGTGTATTCTGATAATTCTCAAGCCTATGAGACCTTCCCTGATAATTTGAAGCAGCGCCAAGCGGCTTTATACAAATCATTATTTGAGATCTTCCTGCGGCACACGGATACGGTCACGAATGTCACTCTCTGGGGAAAGGATGACAGTAATACTTGGTTGCGCACTTATCCGGTAGCCCGTAACAATTGGCCTTTATTGTTCGATGAGCGCCTTCAATCTAAGCCGGCCTACTGGTCTGTATTGGAGACAGTGGCAGCTCCCGTAGTTCCAGCAGCTCCTGCTAACTTGAATGCAGCTGCGGGCAATGGGCTCGTGAATCTTAGCTGGAGCACCTCGGCGGGCGCGACTTCCTATACGGTGAAACGGTCACTTACGAGTGGTGGTCCTTATACCGCTCTGACTACGGCTACCGGGACGAGCTATAGCGATGCGGCGGTTAGCAACGGAACGACTTATTATTATGTTGTGAATGCTGTCAATAGTGCGGGTACGAGCAGCAATTCTGTACAAGCGATGGCTACACCGCAAGGCTCGGGGCCTGTCGAACCGTTCACCGGGCTTGCAGTGGCGTATCGGACAGCGGATACTAACCCAAATGACAACCAGATGAAGCCCTATTTTAATATTAAAAATAACGGCACAACTGCAGTCGATCTTAGCGAGCTGAGCATCCGTTACTGGTATACGATCGATGGAGACAAGCCGCAATCCTTTTTCTGTGATTATGCCCAGATCGGCAACAGCAAGGTAGCAGGCAGCTTTGTAAAGCTGGACACGCCACGAACGGGAGCAGATTACTATTTGGAAGTGAAATTCAATGCAGGTGCGGGCATGCTTGCCGCTGGAGGAACTTCCGGGGATATTCAGACCCGGATACACAAGACAGATTGGAGCAATTTTAACGAGGCCAATGATTATTCGTTTAATTCACTTCAGACCGCTTATGCGGATTGGAACAAGGTGACCCTTTATCGGAACGGGGTGCTGGTATGGGGAACAGAGCCGCAATAGCGAAAGTAGGAGAACTGAGCTTTAATTATGCCGTTTTTAATTTTTAGGGAAAACCTCCCTGAAAATAGCTATTTTTGCTGGTTACTTAGCTTTTCAGGGAAATCCTCCCTAAATATCGCCTGAATTCCACTATTATGAGTAAATTGGGGTGAATTGCGGGAGGTTTTCCCTGATTGCAAGGGTTAGAGCAATAAACCAAAGAAAATCAGGGAGGAATTCCTTAATCAAGCATCACGTTTGCTGCAAATAGAGGAGTTACGTGAAAAAGCAAGCCTAGTCGCCAAAAACATGGTGACTAGGCTTGCTTCATTTTTGCCCAGCTGTGGCAAATTACTTTTTAAAAATTATATTGCGCCTGATGCAGACGGCTGTAAATTCCACCAGCATGGACTAATTCCTCATGTCTGCCTTGCTCAGCGATTCCTTCTTCATTCACGACCATAATCCGGTCGGCATTTTTGATTGTCGTCAAACGGTGAGCGATGACGAGTGTGGTTCTGCCTACGGACAGATCAGCCAGGGATTGCTGAATCGCGGCTTCGGTCTCTGTATCCAGCGCGGAAGTAGCTTCATCCAGAATCAGAATCGGCGGATTCTTGAGGAACATGCGAGCGATAGCCAGGCGCTGCTTTTGTCCACCGGACAGCTTCACACCGCGCTCCCCGATGACTGTCTCCATTCCATCTGGCAGATTCTGAATGAGCTCCTCCAGATGAGCACGTCGCGCAGCTTCCCAGATTTCAGGCAGCTTTGCATCCAGTTTCCCATAGGCGATATTCTCGCGAATTGTCCCGGAGAACAGGAAAACATCCTGCTGCACGATCCCGATTTGTTTGCGCAGCGATTCCAGCTTCATGTCACGGATATCGATGCCATCAATCGTGATGGCCCCGGCTGTGACATCATAGAAGCGCGGAAGCAGGCTGCAGATTGTTGTTTTGCCTGCGCCGGACGGCCCAACAAAGGCAATGGTTTCGCCAGCCTTTACGTTAAGGCTTATATTTTGCAGAACCGGACGATTCTCTTCGTATCCAAAAGATACATCCTGGAATGTAATATCACCGCGCAAAGCGTTGATCTCCACGGCATCCGGTTTGTCACTGATGTCAGGTTCCGTGTCAATGATCTCCAGATAACGTCTGAAGCCGGCAATTCCTTTAGGATAACTTTCGATCACGGCATTGATTTTCTCGATAGGGCGGAAGAAGATATTAGACAACAAGATAAACGCCACAAATTCACCGATTTGCAGCTCGCCATTGATAAAGAACCATGCGCCGCAGATCATCACCAGGATGGTAATGAGGCGGGTCATCATATAGCTGACGGACAAGCTTCTAGCCATGATTTTATAAGCCATAAGTTTTGTTTTGCGGAACATTTGATTATCTACTGCGAATAGCTCTTGTTCATGCTGCTCATTGGCAAAAGATTGCACGACCCGAATCCCGCCGACATTGTCTTCGATACGGGCATTGAAACTGCCTACATTTCCAAATAGCTGGCGATAAGTTGAAGTCATATTGCGGCCGAAGTAGATGATTACCCAAGCCATAATTGGAACGATAATAAAAGTAATAATCGCCAGCTTCAGATTAATATCAGCCATTAGGAGAAAGGCTCCGACAAGGGTCATGATTGCAATAAATACATCCTCAGGACCGTGATGCGCCACTTCGCCGATATCATTTAAGTCATTGGTGATTCTTCCGATTAGATGGCCTGTTTTATTATTATCAAAGAATCGGAACGAGAGTTTCTGAATATGGTCAAACATTTTTTTGCGCATATCAGTTTCGATATTTATGCCCAGCATATGACCCCAGTAAGTGACAATATACTGCATCACCGTATTTAAGGCGTAAATCGCCAGCAGCGCAACACAAGCGATAAGAATAAGCGGCCAATCTTGACCAGGAAGCAAATCATCAATAAATTTATTGACGGCTACCGGAAAAGCCAGTTCTAGCAGTCCCGCAAAAACAGCGCAGGAGAAATCCAATATAAATAATTTTCTATACGGACGATAGTAGGAAAAAAATCTTCGAAGCATTCTGTTCACTCTTTTCTGTGGTTTAAATATGAGTTCAAATGAAATTGATTCTCAACTACCCGATGATATGGATACTAAAGATGGTCAGCGGTTTTGTCAATAATTCGGGTATAAAATTACTTAAGGGTTGTAACTTCTAATAGAATAGTAGATGATGGTTCATAGTGTTTAAAATATTTCAAATCCTTGACAAGCTCTGTGCTTGGCGGGGTTATTTGTTTGTAATTTAGGAGGATACACGATGAAAGCTTCACAAAGCGAAGGACACATTCAGAATAATAGCTTAATGGACAGCAAATATGATCGCTGGCTGCTTGTGCTGGGAATTATTTTTATCGCTGCAGCGCTGCGGGCTCCATTTACTTCTGTGGGTCCATTAATACAATTGATTCAGGATGACCTCGGCTTATCCAATACTCTAGCAGGAGCTATTACTACTTTACCATTATTGGCTTTTGCCATCTTGTCCCCGTTTGCTCCAAAGCTGGCCCGCCGTTTTGGTTTAGCTAATGTGTTATTAGTTGCCATGGTCATGCTGGCTATGGGGATTCTAATTCGCTCGGGATCTGGAGCAGGTCTGTTGTTCACAGGTACTGCTATACTTGGATTATCTATTGCCGTGTGTAATGTACTGCTTCCAGGTCTTATTAAGGGGAAGTTTCCTCACAAAATCGGGCTAATGACAGGTATCTACACGGTTTCTATGAATTTATGCGCAGCTATTGCCTCAGGAATTAGTGTACCGCTGGCAACGAATGCTGGATTCGGTTGGAGAGGGACCTTGGCCATCTGGTTTATGATCGCAGCTCTAGCAACAGTGTTCTGGATTCCGCAAATGCGTAAGCTTAATCAAGGAACCGGCTCTAAGAGTGCAGCCTCAAGCAAAAATATGTGGCGTTCATCTCTTGCTTGGAAAGTCACGATCTTTATGGGCTTACAGTCACTGCTTTATTACGTCTTTATTGCCTGGTTTTCGGTTCTTCTCGGTGAACGGGGAATGTCGTCGAGTAATGCGGGTTGGTTTCTCTCGCTCATGCAATTGGCACAGCTACCCTTTACTTTCTTCGTACCGCTGTGGGCAGGCCGGATGAAGAACCAACGTATTCTAGTTATAATCACTGCTGTTCTTTATTTCATCGCATTAGGTGGCATCTGGCAAGGCAGCGGCGCTTTAATGGCTGTCTGGGCGGTATGCTTTGGTATTGCCGGAGGATTTGCCTTCGGTCTTGCGATGATGTTCTTCAGTCTAAGAACAAGAAGCACGCAAGAAGCGGCGGAGCTGTCAGGAATGGCCCAATCTGTGGGTTATGTACTGGCAGCAATGGGACCGGCATTATTCGGCTGGCTGCATGATGTAACGAACAGCTGGACGGTGCCATTGATTTTACTGCTGGGTGCAAGTGTGCTCTTGATGGTTGTGGGACTTGGCGCTGGCAGTGATCGGTACGTTGGAGATAGAAAATAGGATCCCGTGTAAAAAGAGTGTGCTAGCGCGTGTTAAGCGCCAGTGCACTCTTTTTTTGGCTATTGAACATGAGAAGGATTTCTTATCTATTCTAGCTTCGTTTGTAAGCAACAATCCGGATTCTGCGATAATCCATTACCCAGCGGCCGTCCTGATATAGCTTGGGTTTCAATTTCTGTTCCATAGAAGAGAGAACTTCTGCGCGTTCGGTGGGTGTGAGCACACTTAAGATTCCATCGGCAAAAGTATTCAGCCACCGCTGAAATCCTTGCTCCAAGCCTTCCAGTGGTGTTGGTCGGTCAAAACAAAGAGCGAGGTCCACGGTCAGTCCGTGCTTCTCTAGTAGAGTTGCATACTCGCCAACGCTTGGAAAGTACCAGGGCAAATGCAGCTTATGACTACAGCCAATGGCTGCAAAAGCTTGTGGAAGGCCAGCGACGATGGAAGCAATATTGCCCAGTCCACCGAACTCGGCCACGAAACGGCCGCCTACCCGCAGGCTGGCAACAATGGACGCCGCCGCTCCGTTTACGTCTGTTAGCCAGTGAAGGGCAGCGTTGCTGAACACAGCATCGACTGGCTGTTCCGCGACATAAGTTTGCCCATCAGCTAAGACAAAGCTTAGATGGGGATGTTTGTCATGGGCTGTCTGAATCATTTCGGCAGAGGCATCAATACCTGTCACAGTGGCACCCCTAGCAGCAATGGCTGCCGCCAAATCCCCGGTTCCACAGCCCCAATCGATAATCTGTTCGCCTGGCTGTGGGTGAAGCAGCTCAATCAATGATTCTCCAAACTGAGACACAAAGGCCATATCAGTATCATAGGTTTGGGTATTCCACTGCTGGTTCATAAGTATTCATCCTTTCTATTGATCGATTATTCCGACATCTCCGTCATAGCGCCTTACTTTATCTATGTTGTACCATAGGAGGCTTTATAATAGAAATATATAAACTGAATAATATTGATTGGTTGTGCCTATGAGTCTATATGAAGCCTATTTCAATAACACAAAAACCTTGCGTTTTAAGTGCAGAGGGAGTATAGTATTATGTATAGGCGGTTTTGGTCGCCAGTTACATAATATGCGGTCATGGCGGAATTGGCAGACGCGCTGGCTTCAGGTGCCAGTGGTAGCAATATCGTGGAGGTTCGAGTCCTCTTGACCGCATCCTATCAACAAAAACAGGTTTCTGATTTACCTATTCAGGTAGATTGGAAACCTGTTTTTTTTATTGAATCAGGTTCGAGTTCTTCTTCGAAAAAATACTTACTTAGCTAAGTATTGATATTCACCGGTTACTATGTTATTATTTTCACAATCTTAAGGAGGAGGTAATACATATGTTAACTACTTTTAAAGCGACAGCTAAAAAACTGCCTAATGGAATGCAAGTTGAAACCAATTCTAGAGGTTTTAAGATTATTATGGACGAACCAGAGGATTTGGGGGGGACCGATGTTGGTTTGAATCCCGTCGAGGCGTTATTGTGTGCCTTTGGTGCATGTCAGTCCATTGTCGCTAGTGCCTTTGCAGACGCTAATGATTTTAGCTTCGAAGAATTTTATGTTGAACTTGAAGGAGACTTAGATCCGGATGGTTTCATGGGTCTTGCAGATGTGAGAAATGGTTTCCAAGAAATTCGTTTTGTTATGCATTTTAAAACCAACGAAAGCCAAGAAAAGGCAGATGCTTTTGCAGACTTTATCGAGAAGACATGTCCTGTTGGAGATTGTCTTGCTAACGGTGTGAAGCTGGTAAAAGCAGGCGTAGTCATTCACTAATACATTCGCTTGAGGGGGCTCTTTATGAGTCCCCTCAAGGATATGAGGAGCATAACGATGGAAATAAAAATGTCTATGATTCCAGGTGGCAAAAAGGGGAAAGCAGGCAAGATAAATGTAAATATCGGAGACAAGATATCTGCAGGAGATACCTTGGTACAGATTGAAACTGGAAAAGGTAACAGATCGATTGAAGCGGCAGAAGAGGGGATTATTATCAATATATTGTTTGAAGAGGGGAGCGAAATTGCCTCAAATCAAGTCTTATTTGAAGTAAATCCGATCCAGGTGGAGGCTCCGGTCCAATCATCTGTCCCACAACCTGCAGTCGCCGTGCAACAAACTCATGCTATAAACCCTGACTTGCTTATCATTGGAGCAGGACCAGGAGGTTACGTTGCCGCTATTTATGCAGCAAAAAAAGGACTTCAGGTAGCGATGATTGAGAAAGAAGAATTAGGAGGTACCTGCTTAAATGTTGGCTGTATCCCTACAAAATCTTTAGTCAAATCATCTGAAATCTGTCATGAAATAAAAAACTCCTCTTTGTTTGGTATAACAACAGGATCTGATCTTCAAGTGGATATGAAGCAGGTTATTCGTCGTAAAAATGAAGTCAAAGAGAAATTGGTCTCCGGCGTTGGTTATTTAATGGAAAAAAACGGTGTTCAGGTTGTTCGCGGCCACGCTTCGTTCCTATCGGCGCATGAAGTGAAGGTAACCGGCGAAAATAGTTACCGTATTTCAGCAAAAAATATCATTGTGGCAACAGGCTCGAGGATTTCCAAGGTGAATATCCCAGGAATTGATCTGCCATTTGTAATGAACAGTACTGAAGCGCTCGCCTGCGAAGAGTTACCAAAGGTAATAACTATCATCGGTGGCGGGGTTATCGGCATGGAATTCGCCTTCATTTACCGTAACCTAGGAGTTGAAGTTCATGTTGTAGAATTTATGGACCGTCTGCTAACGATGCTGGACAGTGATATTTCGGTAGAAATTATGTGTTTAGCTCAGCGGGCTGGGATTCATATTCATACCAACTCCAAAGTTTCCAAAATCCAACGTGCGGATGATGGTCAGGCGATTGTAACCTATGAGAATAGTGAGGGTGAGCATCTGCTAGTTAGTGAAAAAGTATTGGTCGCTATTGGACGCGAGCCTAACCTAGAGGGTCTGGATATTGAAAAAGCAGGTATTCAACTAAATGAACGTGGTAAAGGTATTGCCGTTGATAAACAAATGCGTACGAATGTAGAGAATGTGTATGCGATTGGCGATGTAACTAACATTATTCAGCTTGCTCATGTTGCTTCACATCAGGGCATTACGGCTGTAAACACCTTACTCGGCGAATCCCAAGATATGCATTATTCCGCGGTACCGAATGTAATTTTCACCTCTCCAGAGATTGCCAGCGTCGGGCTGTTGGAAGATGAATGTAAGGAGAATGGGCTGGACTATCGCGTGAGTAAGGCATCTTTTGCAAGTAACGGAAAAGCATTGACTATGAATGAACCGGAAGGTTATATCAAATTAATCAAAGATAATGGCTCCGGAAAGATTGTGGGAGGGTCTATCATTGGTCCCGATGCGTCTTCTCTGATTAGTAGCCTTACACTTGCGATTGCCAATGGGCTTACGGAACAACAGATTACACAGACAATCTTTGCCCATCCAACTACTGGGGAAGTAATTCATGAAGCTGCATTCGGTTTAGGAATTGGGGCGTTGCATCAAGGATAAGTTGTTCTATGTATCTCGGGAGACGGATCCCCTACTGCAGCCTAAATAAATAAACTATTTGATCGCTTGAAAAGTATGTTCAGCTTCCTTAATATATTTTGCTATAATAAATTAGAAAAGAGTTGATTATTTTAAGATAAAACAGTTGGGATTGGTTGGTGTAAACATTGTTTAATTTAGATGACTGTATGGCCTTTATTGCAAACCGTAGTGCAAAAATATTCGCGGAAGCCTTGGAAAAGGAATTTCGGCCGTATAATATGACCCGGAGCCAATGGATTGCGATGTATTACATCTATACCAGTGAATCCATTACCCAGAGAGAACTAGCAGATAAAATGTCTATAAAAGAGCCCAGCGTAGTCAGGCTGCTTCAAAAACTAGAATCTGAGGGTTTCTTGCATCGCTCTGGCACCCATGCGGATAAGCGAGTCAAGCAGTTGGAATTGTCAGATAAGGGAGTACAGATCTATCTCGATTTACTGCCAGTTGCCGAAAAGTTTAAAGATGATACGATCACCAATATTTCCGAACAGGATCTTCAAACGTTTAAAATTGTACTAGGTGTCATGGTTGAAAATGCCTCAAAAGAGAGACCATAAAAAACTATGCAGAACAAAATAAAGAATAGGTCAGGTTGGGTATGTTCTTTTTTTACATATCTTATCTGGCCTATTTTTTTGTATAGACTTTTGTAGTTTTAGTATATGTACGAACAGTGTCTGCCATAATCAGATAGTTTGAAACGGTAAATTTGTTTAGAACATCAAAGTATCAAAGGAGAATCTTGTGGGGGAGTACCACATTTTCAGAGCGTTGGTTGGACTATTAACCCCGTGACGAAACTTTATTGAACAGTGTCTGCTAACGGAGTGTAGTGTCTGCTAACGGACCGTATGGCCGCTATTATTGATATTTGGCACATTTTACAGGGGTTTCGGACTGCATAGCGCTTATTGCTAAGGAATCGTGTGAAAAGCGAGTGTTTGGAGACGAATAGCTGCATCTGAGTCCGAACGTAAGCTGAAACACGCTTTTTTTCGGAAATAGCGGCATCTCAGTCCGATACATCATAATGAGGAAGGTATAGTTGCCACGGTGGGAGTATCTAGTTGCTGAGTAGCCCCCCAACAAATCCGTCCTAGCTAAGTGCTAGGCGTTTTTTTGTTGCGCTCATGATCGCTGCGATGAAAAAAATGGGTGTTTTTGTATTGACAATTATATCGGCTTCCGTAATAATGGTATTACGGAAGCCGATATATCGACAACAGTAATAGAATGGGGATGAAATGATGCCTGAAAGCACAGAAAGAGGCGCATTAACTGAAGCTGTATTTTATATCTTATTGTCTCTATATACAGCAATGCACGGATACGCAATTATGCAGAATGTGAAGGACTTAAGTAACGGTCGGGTTGATCTCGGCGCAGGCACTTTATACGGAGCACTTAACACTTTACTGGAAAAAGGCTGGATAAAAGCAGTGGAAGGGGAGCAAGGTTCCCGCAGAAAAGAATATGAAATTACCGGCTTAGGAAAGTCAGTGATTCAGGGAGAGATTATCCGTCTGGAAGAATTGATAGCGAATGGGAAGAGAATAGCTGGAGGTGAGTCCAAATGAAACATGTGGTTCGCAAGCTGATTTGGGATTATGAGAAGGAAGAAAAGTGGCTTAATGAAATGTCTGCGAAGGGGTTGGCTCTATCAGAATTATCCTGGTGCAAATATGTGTTTACAGAGACCCCCAATAATGAGTACACGTATAGAATTGAGCTTTTAGATAACTTGCCGGATCATCCGGATAGCATCAAATATCTCAAGTTTTTAGAGGAAAACGGTATAGATTGTGTTAGTACTTACATGCGCTGGGTTTACCTCAGAAAGAAGTCAGTGGAAGGTCCGTTTGATATTTACACAGATCTGGAATCCAGAATAAAACACTATAAGCGAATCAACAGGTTATGGAAATCTGTAATGTGGCTAGAGTTGATTTTAGGTCTATTTAATGTGATGATTGGTGTAATAAATTATTCTTTTTCATCACAGAATCTCAGTATGGTAAACGTAATAATGGGCGGAATGTTGATTTTGTTAGGTCTTGCTTTTTTAATTCTTGGTGCACCTATCCGTAAGAAAATTAAGAAGCTTCAACTGGAAAATTTGATAATAGAATAGGACTTTAGAGTTGTAACATGCACACACGGCAAGTTTCCTTTTCAGAGGGAGACTTGCTGTTTATTTTTGCGGAGTTTTACTGCGAAATTTACCAGTCTATCATTTAGGACTCAACTATCAAGCTTATTTACCGAAAAAAAGGTATACTGAAATTATTACAAGTTTGTTAATATAGTCCCCCATTTTCAAAAGAGGAGGCTTACAGGTGTCTGATTTTCTTTTTAAACAGCTATACTTACGGTCTTCTATCGGGATTGCGGTAGTCTCTCCGAAGGACGGGACGTTATTACAATCGAATCCTGCGCTATGCCAAATGTTTGGTTATGCAGAAGAAGATCTTTTGAATATAAATTATCTGGATCTTGTGTATCCGGAAGATAAAACTAATAACGATCATTCCGTTATCCTGAACGATTTGCTAGCTGAGCCTGGGACTGCATTGGAGAAAGAACGGCGGTTCTTGCGTAAGGATGGAGAAATCATCTGGGTAGCCCAACATATATTTTTAATCTATCAGGAGAATTCCAGTGAACCCTATGTCCTGATTTCTGAGTTAACGGATATCACTGACCGAAAACTTGCTGAACAAAAGATTCATGAAGATGAGCAGTTATATAATTTGATTACGAAAAATACACCGGATATGATTTCTTTTGGCGATCCTGACGGGACACTGCACTACGTATCTCCCTCAGTGGAGCTGCTATTAGGTTATTCTGCACAAGAAATGATAGGTACCAAAAGACCCGAGTATTATCACGTAGATGATGCTCTAGAGATGATTGAACAAGGTAAGATATATTCCGATACGGACGTATTTACTCGTAGAGCCCGTCATAAAGATGGACATTATTTGTGGATAGAGAGTTCTTCCCAAGTGGTACGTGATGAGCAGGGGAACGTTAAACAAATATTAACCATTGGTCGTGATATTACTCAGCGCAAGAAATACGAGGATATGCTGGCTAAAGCGCAACACCTTGCGAAGATGGGATCCTGGGAATGGGACATGACAAAATCACGGCTGACGGTTTCCAGAGAGATGCGTAATATTTTTGGCTTTTTGGAAGATGAGAGCAATCATTCTTATTTTGATTACAGACGTGTTTTTGCTTGCATTGATCCTGACGATTTCATCAGACTTGAACGGTTAGTACATCAATCCATGGAGAATGGGACTAATGGCGAAGTAACGGTCCGTATTCATAGTGCGGATGGAGAGCTGAAATATCTGGATGCGCACTGGGAAGTGATTACGGATGAAGAAGGAAGACTGCTGCAGATCAGCGGGATAGCCCAGGATGTCACCGAACGTCAACGAATGGAAGAACAACTGCGGGAAAGTGAGCAGAACTATCGTCTGATCTCAGAAAATTCTATGGACTTCATTTCACGTAATGCAGCGGACGGGAGCTTTACCTATCTTTATGCCTCACCCATCTGCCAGACTATGTTTGGCTATGCACCAGAAGAAATGTGCGGAACTAGAGGGATTGATTACATACATCCGGAGGACAGAATCAAATTAACTTCATATCTCAGCAATTGTATGGAGGGGAAGAAGCTTGAGCCTGTTATTCTCCGGTTTATTTGCAAAGACGGAACCTGTATTTGGACAGAAACGACACTGCGGTATATTTACTCTGAGACCTGCGGGAATCAGGAGCTTGTCTGTGTAACCCGCGACATTGGGGAACGTACGCGTCATTTTGAAGAAATACAGAAATTAAGTAACGAGTATGCGCTGATCTTGAATTCGGTCTCTGAGGGCATATTTGGGATGAACCTTGAAGGCAACACGATGTTCATTAATCCAGCAGCCATTACTATGTTGGGTTTCGATCCTACTGAGTGGGGAAACAGCAAATTTCATGCGATTCACCAAACCTGGCTGGATAACGAGTCTTTTACAGGAATTCAGAAGACGCTGCTTCCTTCGCGCTCCAATAATCTCACTATTGAAGATAGGGAGGGTGTGTTTTGGAGGCAGGATGGTTCAAGCTTTTTAGTCAGATATCGAATGACCCCACTGTTTGATGGTGATGAACGGATTGGGGCGGTTGTCGTCTTTCGTGATATCACGGAGGAGAAGGAGATTGTGCGGGCGAAGGAGTCTGCCGAGGAAGCGGACCGGGCAAAATCGGAGTTCCTAGCGATCATGAGCCATGAGCTGCGTACGCCTATGAACGGTATTATTGGGATGGCTGATCTTTTATCTGGGACGGAGCTGGATGAAGAGCAAAGCTACTACACACAGATCATTAACAAAAGCGGAGAGGCATTGCTTCATATTCTGAATGAAGTGCTGGATTTCAGCAAAATTGAAGCAGGCATGATGACGCTTGAACTGCAAATGGTGGATTTGCATGAAGTGATACAGAACGTTTGTGAACTGTTTTATCCGAAGGTTAAGGAAAAAGGGCTTTTACTTACTAGCGAGTTATCTCCTGAGCTTCCAGCCGTCATCATGACTGATGGGGCGAGATTGCGTCAAATTCTCGTAAATCTGGTTGGGAACGCAGTGAAATTTACGGAGACAGGTGAAATCAGTATCTCTGTTATGCTAGAAGCCTCAGAGGCATCCGGAAATCTTATCGTGAAATTTGTCGTAAAAGATACTGGGTTGGGGATTCCAGTTTCCAGCCAAGGTCTATTATTTCAATCCTTCTCGCAATTGCATCCGTCGATCAATCGTAAATATGGCGGAACAGGGCTTGGCCTTGCCATTAGTAAAAAGCTGGCCGAGCTTCTTGGCGGATCTATCGGTGTAAATAGCTGTGAGAATGAAGGCTCGGAGTTTTATTTTACAGTGGAGGTTTCTCTACCCAAAGAGGAATGGGATCAGAAATTGACCGTCAACGCCTCAACGGATTTGGTCAGAAATGATAAATCCACTGTTAAAGAGTTAACTACCGGTGAATATGGACCGATGTCCATTCTTATTGCTGAAGATCATCCTGTGAATCAGCAGCTTATGCAGGCGTATCTGAAAAAGAGGGGATATGTTCCTGACATCGCCTTAAATGGTGAGGAAGCAGTTCGGGCTGTGCTTTCCAATCATTATGATCTGGTATTTATGGATATTCAGATGCCTATTATGGATGGAATAGAAGCAACAGGAATCATACGTGAGAAGCTTGGGCTGAATCCAATCATCATTGCGGCTACAGCCTTTGCCAGAGATGAAGATAAGATGATGTGTCTTAGTGCTGGAATGCAGGATTTCATTTCTAAACCCATCTCGATAAAAGAGCTCGACCGGGTATTAAGAGAGTGGTCTGCCCAAATTCGTTTAGGTGAGCATCATTGACAAATAAGGTTATGATTAATATATTGATATTAATCGTAATCATTACGTATATTATTTGTCATGAAAGGATTCTTATCTTGCTAACAATGAAGCGCGGGGATATTTTAATTATTGTGATAGCCTTGTTAGCTGCGGGCTTGATTTATGGCATGAAGTGGTGGGACAGCAGCAATGAGCAGTATCAGCAAGGGGATTTGAAAGCTATAATTACGGTGGACGGTAAAGAGTACAAAACCGTTTCTTTGACTAAAGAAGAACAAATTATAGATATTCAAACGAAATTCGGTCACAATACGCTAAAGGTGTTTGATTATGGAATCCAAATGACCTATTCTGATGCTCCCTTAAGAATTGCTTTGGAAATGGGGTTCATCTCAAGACCCAAACAGCAAATTATCTGTATTCCAGCTCGTATTATGGTAGAAGTATTTAATCCTAATAAGTCTGAGAATGATGAGGATGAGCTAGATGCGATTATTTAGTAATCTTAGTTGAGCCTTCTAGCCCCTTCCATGCGGTGATAGAGTCAGGACTGGTGTAGATGTAAGGTGTTACGGGTTGTTTGATAGGTGTAATAGACTCTGCACTAATTTGCATAATTTCTTGACCTTTATAGGGAACAACTTGAAGCTTGCCCCGGACCTCTATCCAGGTATCGGTAGGCAGGCTTTTTAGCTTGCCGGAATCCACTAATATCCCAAAAGGTGTAGCATCGGCAGTACAGCATTGGACCAGAAATCTACCTATGGCAAAAGAATTCTCTGAATGTTCACCTTGATCACGATATAAAAAGCCGGAAATAGTAATTTCTTTGCCTGCAAATTGTTGTTTGTACAGCTCAAGCGCACCTAAAGTTTCGGAGAAAATCGCCGAATAAACTGGGACCACAGGTTGTGCATAAAGGATCTTGGCCAGCTCGGTAAGCTCTTCATGGTAAGGATCAATGGACTCGAATCTCGCGGAATTTTTAGCTTCAGTGGGCAAGGAGGATAGGGAGATTCCTTTTTTAGCAGCAGCCATACTTCCCAATGCGCGATCAGGAAGAAGAAATCCGAGCAGCAGTGGAAAAAGGAATAATCCATATAGCGCTGTACTTTTGAAAAAAGAATGTGGGAGCCGATGCTCGCAGTCACAGAGAACACTACCTTTGCCAAATAAAGCCTGTATGGTCAGACTGAGCGCCATAAGTGTCAGCGGGATTGGGCATAATTGAACCCAGCGTGCCAGTTTAGGAGCTACATAATAATGCAAAGCGTCCTGCTGTACCAGATGCCCGATATAGAGGGCGAAAGCGAGCAGAATGACCGCCCTTAAGAAATAGTGAAACCGGATGCTACGAGAGTCATTCATGCTCTATCCTCCTACCCATGTTGTAAGCAACAGCTTACCACCTCTATGAATTACAGCCACAAGGACATGAATACCGCCCCAACAAACACGCTTGCGAAGATCAGAAAGAACAAATAAAGAGCGAATTTGGTCTTAAACAGTGAGAGCAACATCAATGAATTTTTGAAATCCAGCATGGGTCCGAATACCATAAAAGCGAGCAGAGCCCCAGATGGAAAAGAATGTACGAAGGTGGAAGCTACAAAGGCATCTGAGGTGGAGCAGAGCGAGAGCACAAATGCCAGTCCCATCATGAAGAAATATGACCCCAGCGGCTTAGCTCCGATCGCGGCCAGACTGTCTTGAACCATAAATGTCTGAATACCAGCGGTTAACAAGCAGCCGATCATTAAATATTTCCCCATCTCAAAAAACTCATCTGAGGTATGGACGAAGACAGCGGCTATTTTTCCCCCGCGAGAATTATTCTGATGAGCTTCCCCCGTTTCACGCTGAACATTTAGGCGGATGGGAGATTTTTTGATCGTTGCGTAGATTATCAAGCCTATGAGACAGGCTACAACAAACGCCAGACCCATACGGGCATAGGCCAGCTCCGAGTGGCTGCGAAATGCTGTCATGGTCGCCCCATAGACGACAGGATTTAGGATCGGTCCGGACAAAATAAAGACGATAGCCACGTAAACAGGCATACCTTTATGGATAAGTCGGCGGACGAGTGGGATCATTCCACATTCGCAGACCGGGAAAATAATTCCAAGCAGACATGCGAACAGAATGGCCGGAAGAGGTCGCCGCGGAATGCACCGGGAAATCATTTCATCCGGGATAAAGACGCGAAGCAGTGAAGATAACAATGCTCCTGCTAATACAAACGGCAAGGCTTCCAGCAATATGCCGATAAAAGCGGTTTTGAAGGTGTCGATGTACGCATTATCCAACAGTTCCAGATGATTCGGCAGCCATACAAAACCAATGATAATCAGGAACGAGATCGGGAGGAGCAACGGCAGTATTTTTAATGGTGAAAAGGTAGTCAAAACTCGAATAAGGCGGACCACCGATCTGCCAGCTGTTCTTCATCTATATTCATCCCGATGAACACTACATAAGGCATACCAGGATAACGAGAGGCTTCCCAGGTAGTACGCATCCCCGCATATTGAACAAGCTGAACCGGCTCCTGTTCGGACAAAAGAATATGCCCCTTGGCACGTAATAGGTTGTCACCCCATTCTTGGAAGAAGGCCTCTAGGCGTTCTTTAGAAGGCATAGTTGTCCTTACCTGCGGAATGGTTAACGTGATGGCTGTTACCTGCGAGAAAGAAGCATGCTGCTCCTCATGCAGCTCTTTTACAGCGGTTCCCCCATGCTCTGAATGCATTTGTTTCAGTGATGCTCCTTTGAAGGTTTGAGGCGCTCGCTGCGGAGCCGGAGCTATGATTTTACGTGGGATAATTCCTGACAATATCGGAGACAGGTTGATTTCACTGTAATGGGTGTACACAATTTCAGCCTCCGTATTTTGTTTACGAACTCCCTTTTCAATTCGCCATAAGGTTTCCGGTTCTACGAGATCACTTTTATTAACGACAATAAGATCAGCTGTGGAAAGCTGCTTACGCAGGGTCCGAACGAGCTGTTTGTCAGAGGAGAGTCTGCTGTTATATTCCAGAGCATTTTCCGCATCTAACAGAGTGATGGTATAGTGCAGCTCCACCAGATCCTGTAGAGGAGTTTCCTGCAACGTTTTGGCGATTTCTTCAGGATCGGCGACGCCGGTCAACTCCATATAAATGGCATCTGGACGTCCTCTCAGCAGCACCATCAGGCTATCTGCCAAATCCTCTTTACGGCTACAACATACGCATCCGTCCAGCAGTTTAGTTACAGCTGTACCGGTATGCTCCTGCAAAATATACCCGTCCACATCTCGTTTGCCCAGTTCATTCATTACTACTCCTGGATTCAGCCCTCTTACCTTGCTCTCTTTCAGCAGGGACAACAGCAGAGTTGTCTTCCCGCTCCCCAGAAACCCGCTCAAAATAATTACTGGTATCTTCATGATCTCCACTCCTGCCTGATTCTCTAGGAATTACAAGAATCATATTTTTTATAATTCCATCTATACGTAATTTGTCCACCAGAAAGACCACAAAATTAAGAGAGTTGAAATTTTTACAAGATCATAGTTGACAGATTGTGAATAAACCGTGTACGATGTGTTAATCGTAATTATTACGATTTAATCAAAAGGAGATGGAAACAATGAGAGTAATCATAACTCTGGCATGTACGGAGACAGGAGATCGCAACTATACCACTACCAAGAATAAACGAAATCATCCAGGGCGTATGGAAATGAAAAAATATTGTCCACGCCTAAAGAGAGTAACCTTACATCGCGAAACCCGTTAAGGGCGGATGTTTTTAATCTTGATTTTATAAACGATAGGAGTGGTATAGTTGAAAAAGCTCCCTGTTACCGTGCTCAGTGGATATTTGGGCTCTGGGAAAACAACATTGTTGAATCATATTCTGCACAACCGTGACGGTCTTAAAGTAGCTGTTATTGTAAATGACATGAGTGAAGTGAATGTGGATGCGAATCTGGTGAAGTCCGGAAATACGCTTTCCAGGACTGAAGAGAAATTGGTTGAGATGTCCAATGGTTGCATCTGTTGTACACTTCGTGATGATTTGATTGTCGAAGTACAAAAACTGGCTGCGGAAGGGCGATTTGATTACATCCTGATTGAATCCTCAGGCATTAGCGAACCTGTACCAGTAGCACAGACCTTTACCTATGCCAATCCCGAGTTGGATATTGATCTGACTTCGCTTGCTCAATTAGACACGATGGTGACTGTTGTGGATGCTGGGCGTTTCTGGCATGACTTCTCCTCAGGTGATAGTCTGATGGACCGCAACCAAACGGCTGGAGAAGGGGATTTCCGCGATATTGTGGATCTGCTTATTGATCAGATCGAAACTTGTGATGTCTTGCTGCTTAATAAGTGCGATCTGTTGAAAGAAGATGAACTCAATAAGCTTGAAGCTGTGCTGCGTAAGCTTCAGCCGTCTGCTAAGCTGATCCGTACAATTAACGGCGTAGTAGATCCAAAGGAAATTCTAAATACCGGATTGTTTGATTTTGAGAAAACAAGCTTATCCTCTGGTTGGATCGCCGAGCTGAATAAAGAGACCCATACCCCTGAGACGGAGGAATACGGGATTTCTTCTTTCGTCTATCGCCGGAGAACACCGTTCCACCCGCAAAGATTAAGTTTTTTCTTTAGCAACTGGCCGGAAGAGGTCGTTCGGGCAAAAGGGGTGGCATGGGTAGCGGCAAAAGGTGATCTTGCAGCTACTGTAAGTCAGGCAGGACCTTCCATTCAGTTCGGACCTGCTGGTTACTGGTTGGCTACAATGCCTAAGGATCAGCAGCTGGAGGTGCTGGAAAGCGAACCTGAGCTGCGGGCAAAATGGGACGAGCAGTGGGGCGATAGAATAAATGAAATCGTATTTATCGGTGTAAATATAGATCAGGCACAACTCGAAGCCAGATTGGACAGATGTCTGCTGACAGCGGAGGAGCTGAAGCAGGATTGGACAAAGTTCAACAATCCACTTCCGTGGCCTGTTGAAGAACTCCTTGCGGCTGCTGAGGAATAGATACTTAGTAAATTAACGGTGGAAATCCGGAATCCAGAAGGTGGGATTCCGGATTTTTGTTGTATTCGAAAAAGGACTAATAGTTATTATTACGATTAATTTTCAGTTTTGGGTTTACAAATCGTAATGATTACGATATTATCAAATTTGTTAAATCGTAAAACTTACGATTTAATCTGGGTTGGACATAATATCAGTCAGAAGGGAGGCGAGGCATGATGATCCTATCATCCATGCGGAATGTAGTGTTCGGGTATGGGGATGAACCTGTTCTTGATGATATCTCATTAGATATTCATATCGGACAGTTTATTGGTATAACGGGACCCAATGGTGCTGCTAAAACCACCCTGCTGAAGCTAATGCTCGGCCTGCTTCGTCCATGGAGTGGAACGGTTCAGTTGAATAAAGAGTTATCAGATAACGGAAAGATGGTTATCGGCTACGTTCCACAGCAGGTAGCTTCTTTTAACGCAGGGTTCCCAAGTAAGGTGATCGAACTGGTTCGCTCGGGTTGTTATCCAAGGCTTGGATTATTTAGACGCTTTACACCTGAGCAGGACGAGATCGTTGAGCGAAGTTTAAAGCAGGTGGAGATGTGGCATTTGCGAGACCGGAAGATAGGAGAACTGTCAGGCGGCCAGAAGCAGCGGATTTGCATCGCTCGAGCATTGGCACAACAGCCGCAGATATTGGTTCTCGATGAACCTACTACGGGGATGGATCTGGACAGTCGTATTGGGTTCTATAAGCTGATGCGCCATGATGTCAGTGAACACGGCCGGACCGTAATCATGGTGACGCATGGCCTGGAAGAGACCAGCTCCTATCTGGATACGTTGATCAGCCTGGAACGAAAGGAGAATGAGGGTTGGCAATGTTTAGTTACGAATTCATGCAACGTGCATTTTGGGCCGGTGGATTAATTGGCATTATCGGTCCGCTACTCGGGGTATATCTCATGCTTCGCCGTCAGGTCCTAATGGCGGATACCCTCTCTCATGTTTCGCTTGCAGGAGTAGCACTAGGCTCAATACTACAGCTTAATCCGGCACTAAGTGGCTTCATGGTAGCGATTCTCGGTGGTATTGTCATCGAACAGCTTCGACGTTCTTATCGTACATATAGCGAGCTTCCGGTAGCGATTATTATGACCTCTGGATTAGCATTGGCAGTTGTACTTATGAGCTTAAAGCAGAATTTAAGTAAAAGCTTCAGTTCCTATCTGTTTGGTTCCATCGTTGCGGTCAGCGACACTCAACTAAAGATTATCGCTGTGGTTGCTGTAATCGGTCTGATCTATTTTATTGTGTTACGCAGATCCTTATATAATCTGACCTTTGATGAAGAGACCGCTAGTATCAGTGGAGTTCATGTGGGCTGGTTATCATTTTCGTTTGCTGTACTAACTGGAATGACAGTCGCTGCTGCGATGCCAGTTGTTGGAGTGCTGTTAGTCTCAGCGCTTATTGTTTTGCCAGCTTCGATTGCTTTGCGTATAGCGTCTGGTTTTACGACAGCTATATTGATCTCAATCGGCGTAGGATTACTCGGCGTTTTTAGTGGCCTAAGTGCCTCGTATTACATCAATACACCGCCTGGTGGGACGATTGCTCTTATACTGCTATCGTTCTTATTAATCGCAATTTTGGTACAGAAGCTGATCCGACTAAGAAATCGTCGGCGAATTCATAAAACTATTTCCAGTAAAGGAGTTACACCTCTCAATGAAATTTAGAATCCATCATTTAGCCATTTTGTCCCTGTCCGCGTTACTTATTGCCGCCGGTTGCGGTAATAATGCTGTTAATTCTTCTACTACTACGAATGCTTCTGGAGCCGCAGAAGCTACAGCCCTTCCGGAGTCATCTAAATTAAATATTAAAGTCAGTTTCTATCCTATTTACGAGTTTACCAAAAATGTGGCAGGAGATCTGGCGGACGTGGAAGCACTCATACCAGCAGGAATCGAACCCCATGATTGGGAACCGACAGCAAAAGATATGGCAGAAATCTCAGATGCGGATATGCTGATCTATAATGGCGCAGGAATGGAAGGCTGGGTAGATCAGGTGCTGGAAAGTGTATCTGGCACTCCGTTAATTACTGTAGAAGCGAGCAAGGGTCTGGACATCATGGAAGGCACGGAAGAGGAAGAAGCTGACCACCACCATGAAGAAGCTGACCACCACCATGAAGAAGGAGAGCATGCTCATGAAGAAGAGGAGCATGCTCATGAAGAAGGAGAACATGCTCATGAAGAGCATTCGCATGATCACGGTGGATTAGATCCGCATGTGTGGCTCAATCCTACATTAGCCATTCAAGAAGTGCGTAACATTGAAGCAGCTTTAGCTGCTGCCGCACCTGAACATGCCGAGGATTTTAAGACAAATGCAGATGCTTATGTAGCTAAGCTGGAGCAACTGGATCAAGAATTTAAGGACGGTCTTAAGGATACTAAACGCAAGGATTTTATTACTCAGCATGCGGCTTTCGGATACCTTGCCAAGCAGTATGGATTAACTCAGGTCCCGATTGCCGGACTATCTCCGGAGCAGGAGCCTTCTGCCGCAAATATGAGTAAGATTGTGGAGTTTGCGAAAGAGCATAAAGTGAAGACGATTTTCTTCGAGACACTTGTATCCTCCAGTGTGGCAGACACAATAGCAAAAGAGATTGGTGCCAAAGCAGCCGTTCTAAACCCAATTGAAGGATTAACAGAGGAAGATCGCAGTCAAAACCTGGATTATTTAGGAATCATGCGTCAGAACCTGGAAGCCTTGAAGAGTGCATTGAACGAGTAGATTTAAAGGATGGAAGGAGAACGAACATGGCCAAGAAATCTAAAGTTGTGAAAGAATTGAAGAGACAAGCACTAGTCGCCAAATACGCTGTTAAAAGAAAAGAACTAAAGGAACAGGGGGACTATATGGCTTTGCAAAAGCTGCCACGTGATTCCTCCGCAACTCGTCAAAAAAATAGATGCCAAGTGTCTGGCAGACCTCGAGGCTATTTGCGGAAATTTAATGTTTCCCGAATTGTATTCCGCGAATTGGCGCATAAAGGTCAGATTCCGGGCATTACCAAGTCGAGTTGGTAAATGAGAACGGCTAATCCTCCGTAGTTTAGAGGATTGGCCGTTTTTTCTGTTCATCCATCATGGGCTTTAGAAAATTCGGCTATGCTTAGAATAGGAAAATGATTTATCATAGAAGGAATATATTTCTATTTAAGATGGAGGTGATGCAAATGAGCTATACCGATACTTTTATTCGTGTAGCAGAGGACTGTCCTGAGGAAATAGGAGTTCCTCCGATGTCTTGCCGAACGCTCCCGCCTGCACATGTGATTCAATATGAACTGTTAATCAATGAGCCCTACAAATACAATCATGAAGAACTTCTGTACGAGGTTCATGTGCGCCATAAACAAATTCCACAGGAAGAACGTTTGGCCCGTAAGGAAGAAATATGGAACGAACTATTTTCCAAAAATCATCCTTGTCTAAGGGCTTCACTGTTGCCGAAGCGTTTTGGTTGGGGTGTTCATTATAACGGTGAGGGGAAAATAGCTCTCTATGGCAAAGAGTCTCCCGAATATGACTATTTCACCTCCCAAGGGGAGGGAGCTGTGAAATTACTGCCTGCGATGCGTAACAAACGTGCTTCAAAAGGAGCGGATTAAGGTGTATAAATTCATAGAAGAAATCACACTTAATACTTGGCCGGCGGAGCAAAGCGTTCTCCTGCAGGGCTGGATTCTACGTTCGGCAGCTGGTTATACAAAAAGGGCCAATTCGGTCAATCCATTATACGGGGCTGACAGCTCTCAGGTTGAACTCACAGAGCAAATCAAGCTTGCGGAGCGTTATTATGAGCATGCTGGACTACAGTCCGTGTTCAAAATAACCCCCTACATCCAGCCGCCAAAGCTTGATGAGATTCTTGCAGAGCGTGGCTATACAATTGCCGAGCCTTCATCTGTAAGGCTTCTTGATCTGGGGGACTTAGCGAGCCCCGATCTGCGTTATACGGTTCAGATACAGGAGAGCTTGACTGAAGAGTGGCTGCACACCTTCAGTGAGCTTACCGGCTTGTCTGATAAGAACCGGGAAACCTTAACTAGAATGTTGTCTGCATCACATTTGCAGCAGGGTTATGTCCTGTTGTTTAATCATGGTGTTCCTGTCACCTGCGGTCTTGGTGTGATTCAGAACGGGTACTTGGGTCTGTATGATATTGTCACTTCCCCTGCTCATCGTAGAAAGGGAATGGCGGAACAGCTGCTGCTAGCGTTGCTTAATTGGGGGAGAGCAAAGGGAGCAACAACTTCCTTTCTGCAAGTTGTGCAAGCGAATACGGGGGCTTCAGCCTTGTATGACAAGCTGGGTTTTAAGGAGATCTATCAGTATTGGTATAGAGTGAAAAACTAGCTGAGGAGGGGATGCGGTGAGAAAATTAGGATTGAATCTCCTGATCATTATTGTGTACTGTTTTCCATTTGTATATTTCGCGATGGATAAAGATTTCAATAATGGTTCAATGGTTGGTTATTTAATGATGATCGTCATAACATCACTAATAGCTTTTTTGGGAAAATGGTCTAATAATATAATTGCTATAGTCATTGGGAATATCGCTTCTGCATTTGTCTCTTATTATTTTATTAGCAACTTGTCAGGGGAAGGCGGTTGGGACGGGACGTTTTTCAAACCACTTGGACCTACAGGATCGTTTATATTTTTTAGTATGCTAAACCTGATCCCTCAGTTCCTTGCGATGAAATTAGCGAATAAATTTAAAAAGAAGGTCTAATCTATGTCCGAATACTGGAGTCGAAGATTTGCTCAGGAAGGAATGATCTGGGGGAGTGAACCTAGTCCTACAGCTCAGGCAGCAAGGGATATATTCCGGCAACATAACGTGAAATCAGTTTTAGTCCCGGGTGCGGGATACGGAAGAAATACGAAGGTGTTCTCAGATGAGTTTAAGACCTTAGGCATTGAGTTGAGCGAGGACGCGTTAAAGATGGCGGCAGAATGGGATCCCAAGAGCCATTTTATCTCAGGTTCTGTATTAGATCCTATTTCTGAAGTACAGGTTGATGCTGTCTACTGCTATGACGTATTGCATTTATTTCTCGAAGAGGATCGCCGCAGGCTCGTAGCTAATTGTCTGGAACAGCTGCGGCCGGATGGCTTGCTCTATTTTACCAGTTTTTCCGATGAGGATGCGAACAACGGCTGTGGAACACTTTTGGAACCGGGAACCTACGAATACAAAGAGGGAAAATACGCCCATTTTTTTAGTGAAGAAGATTTAAGACAACATTTTGCAGGTACGAAAATAATTACGACCGGCTCATGTGTGGAGACTTTATGTGGGCCGCTTGGAAAAAAACATCAATACATACTGAGATATATCGTCGCACGTAAATCTGCACTAAGCAAGTAATTTAGGGAGGAACTCCCTATAATTTCGTTGAATATCCGTAGAATCGGCTATATCAAATGAATTATAGGGACTTTTTCCCTAGACCTCTGTGCGCTGATCAGGAGTACCTTTTTTACACAAATTTACCTTGACCCGGTAGCGCCATTTCTTTGAAATTTTTGCACAAATGAGCAAGCTGAGTAGACAGCTCCTCACCTTCCATGGGTACTCCATGTCCCGAAAGAACAAGATGTGGATTCAGCAAGGCAAGGGTACGGACCGATTTCTCAGCAGCTTCCCAGTCTGTCGTGAAATAAGAGGGTGGGCCATGCACCACCTGATGCTGCGTAGCCACTGCAAATACAGATTCCTGTTTGACCGTAAGGAACGTATCACCTGCGATCAGAACTCTATCCTCAGGCCTGAACAGGGAGATATGTCCGGGACTATGTCCAGGGGTATGGATCCATTCCCAGCCCTTCGCACCAGGGACAGTCCTGTCTTCCGGCAAGGGATGAACGGCTGAACCAAGGTCAATGCCATGATGTGAAAATAAAGGGGAAATCATGCTCATAAGCCCGCCGCCTACGGCCGGATCGGCTGGAGGGTAGTCTTCTTTACCTGTCAGAAAAGGTAGTTCTAGAGGATGAGCATATACAGGCACATTCCATTCCTCAACAAGCCTTTTTACACCCCCAATATGGTCAAAATGCCCATGCGTCAGGATAATTGCCACCGGAGGTTTATCATAATGCTCCGTAGCAAAATCAATAATATTGCCTGTATATGAGCTAAGACCAGTATCTACAAGAACCCAATCCGAAGAGGGCTGGCCAATTAATGCGACATTTACAAACATAGTGCGAAGTCCAATGACACCAGGGGCCACTTTCCAAGTATCGGTATAGCCCTTTGACAGAATTCCGTTAAGTTTCATCTTGCGCCTCCTGACCCGTTCTTTAGTACTACACAATATATTTACACACAGTAGTATGACCTCTTTTTAAGAAAAAAAGGTATGGCAAATAACCCTTCTCATGATTTCTTGAAGAAGGGCTGTGTTAGACGTGTTTTGTGAGAGGATTGTATTAGAGCGTTCCGCAGTCTGCAAATAGAATATGGCGTGGAATCCGAAAGAAAGCTTCGGCTTTTTCCTGCAGAGCAGGGGTCGGCAGATGGCTGTTGTGGAGCCATTTTCGAAATGTTCCAGGATGGACGCCTATCCAGATACTTACATCCGTTACTGAGAAATCGTAAACCATACAAAGTCCGGTCAGGATAACATTGCTGCGCGGTGAACTGGTAATACTTCTTTTCATAAAACGTGAGGGTGTAGGCTGACATACAATGGGGCTTTGACGAATCAATGCTTCATTGAACAGAATGTGGGGTGGGTACCCCAATAGGCGGCAGGTCTTGTCAATGTTATTGTTGGAAGGGATACGACCTTCGTATACCCAAGCGCTTACACTGCGTGAGGATATACCAAGCTCTTCTGCGAGTCGTGACAGCTTGATATCCTTAGCCATCAATACAGCAAGCAGCACACGGTTTCTAATCTGGCTGCGCTTTGGACGGCGAAATCTTTTGACTCGAACGCCTTGTCCAAGGTATTTGCGATTGATCAGAGACCACGCCTGGATATTATGAGTTTCTTGTTGGTTATTAGGCATAATTCCTCCGATTTTTTTAAAAATATACTACAACACTTTCTGGTATATCGGCAATGGTTAATGCTGCTATTTCTGACAACACCGTTTAAGTTTCTTTCAGAACAGCTACGCTTATGATATATTTTTAATATCTAATTACAATATTACATTAGGGAGCGATATAGAATGATCAAACATATTGTGTTTTTCAAATTAAAAGATCGGTCCGAAGAAAGCGTAGCGGCAACGGTAGCGGTACTGCGTAATATGGAAGGTAAGATCCCGCAGCTTCTCTCCATCGAGGTGGGTGCTGACATCATTCATTCCGATCGTTCCTTTGATATTGCTCTAGTCACAGAAGTGGCTTCTCTAGAGGATTTACAGGCGTATCAGGTTCATCCGGCGCATAAAGAAGTTATTGCTCACATTAATGAAGTCAAAGAGCTCTCGATTGCTGTAGATTACGAAATTTAAGCAGCTGCTTGAATATAGTATCATCATTTTATACCGGAAGCGGTGACAGGAATGCGTGAGCTTGAGTATCCAATGGAAGCGTTAACTTATTTAGTCGTTTTTCTCGGAGCATGTTTCGTAATGTTCTTCTGGCTGAAACGCCGTGGCAAACGCGGTAAGTAGAGATTAGGACGGTTCTCTAACAATTATCGACATGGGGGTATTGCTGTGTATTATGTCAACCGCAATCAAATCGAAACCATTCTTGCTCAAATCCCTGATATTACCGCTGGTCTTCGGACTGTAGCAGCTTCCTGGGATGGTACAACATTAACTGGACTAATACAGGAACGCTGCCTCCATCTGGCAATAGAGGTTGTAACAGACGTTGGTAGCTGTCTCATTGACGGGTTTATTATGCGTGATGCTGGAAGTTATGAGGATATAATTTCTATTATTCATGAAGAGAAAGTGCTAGGTCAAAGTGAAATTTATGAGAGATTGATAGAATTAGTTGCTCTGCGTAAGCCACTCGTTCAGGATTATTATGCCTGGGAGAGAGGTGATCTGCATCCACTTACCCCCATTCTTTCGGAAGTACTTGAGCAGTTTGCCGTTGAGGTACGGAAATATTTGGACCAGGAGCTTGGAGCCAGCGTACCGCTATAATAGCATAGGGTAGAATCACATAGAATAGGCGATAGCCGTGAAAGAGAGGGGTTCCTTTATGATGAAGATGGGGCAGGAAAACGGATCGACAAGACAAATGATTATGACGCTCCTGAAGACGAAAGGAACACTGACCATCGGCGCGCTGGCAGAAGAATTGGGAATTACAGAGATGGGTGTCCGTCGTCATGTGCTTCAGCTGGAGCAAGAAGGGCTTGCAAAGACAAAAGTGGTCCGGCAAGCGATGGGGCGGCCTTTACATATGTACTCATTAACGGAGAGAGCCGAAGAATATTTCCCGAAAAGTTATCACAACTTGGCTTTGGAGCTTCTGCGTGAATTGGATTACGGCAGTGGACTGGATGCTGTTAATACATTATTTGAAGGACGCCGCCGCCGAATGCTCGCTCAGTATGCTCCGATGATGGAACGGCGGAATTTGGAAGAACGCGTCGCCGAATTATCTTCCATCCAAAATGCCGGTGGATATATGGCAGAATGGAACCGCGAAGAGGATGGCTCATATGTCATAAAGGAGTACAATTGCCCGATTCGCCAAGTGGCTACCCAGTATCGTAAGGCTTGCCAATGTGAGCATAGTCTTTTCGAAGAACTGCTGGATGCTAAGGTAACACGTAATGAATGTATGGCAGAGGGCGGACATTGCTGCCGCTACGCTATCGTACCCAAAAATGTTACAGACAAAACTTCTGAAAAGTTATAATAATTAGTCACAAGACAATCCCCTGCTGCTTATGATATAGCAGATATAGGCATTAGCCCGGTAGAGCGGGGAGCAATGAATTTAAAGGAGAGATGAAACGATGAAAAAGGACACCAAAGGCTTATTATGGGGCGCTTTAGTCGGCAGTGTGGTTGGATCGGTGACAGCATTGCTGTTCGCACCTAAACCAGGTAAAGAGCTGCGCAAGGATATTGCGGAAGGAACTGCCGCTGGTATTGAGAAGGTTCAAGAAATTGCCGTTCAAGCCGGAGACAAGAGCATTGAGATTTATGACAAAGCAAAAGATTCGATTGGGCATGTAGTGCATGAAGTTCGGGAATGGAGCAAATCATGTGCGAATGCTGTTGATGAAGAAGAAAAAATCACAGTAACTGTAAGCGGTATTGCTACAGAAGATGCTGTAGAAGCAGTTGACGCTGTAGAAGCTGTTGAAGAGGCTGCTGCCACTTTGGAAATGGAAACTGAGTTGGTTGAGGCCACTATAAGTGAAGATGTAAGCAAAGAAGTTAGCCTGGAAGAAGTCGTTCAAGATGACAAGGTTGATAAAGAAATTCTATAATGGGACCGTGGTTTAAATCCTCTGTTTCAGTGGTAAAAGAGTACTCATTCTCTTATAATAGAGCCGCTTTTTCGCATTGGGCGGAGGGTGGCTTTTTTAATTAGTTTGCACCCGCTTGTTAAATGATGGAAGAAGACTAGTCTTGAACTAAGAGGGCAAAAGGAGTAATATCTGCAATTGGGGCTGAAAGCCAGGTACATTTTGTTTTCACCTTACATAAGCTACACAAAACAAGTAGAAGGAAGCGGTGTGTTCGTGCAGCAAGCTATAGCAATATTAGACTCAGGTGTGGGAGGGTTAACAGTTGTCAAAGAAGTGATGAGGCAACTCCCGCGGGAGAAGATCATTTATTTCGGAGATACTGCCCGAGCTCCGTACGGACCCCGTTCGACCGAGGAAGTACAACTGTTTACTGAACAAATTGTAGATTATTTGATCCAGTTTAATCCTAAAATGATCGTTATCGCTTGTAATACCGCAACAGCTGCGGCACTCGATTATATCTCAGCCAAGGTCTCCATCCCTGTAATTGGGGTGATTCATCCCGGAGCACGCGCAGCAATTAGCGCAACCAAAAGCGGACATGTCGGCGTGATCGGTACGGTAGGAACCATCAACAGCGGAGCTTATACTAACGCATTAAAGCAGTTGTCCCCTTATGTTGAGGTTGTAAGTCAAGCCTGTCCAGCGCTTGTCCCACTTGTCGAGCAAGGCAAGTTCCGCTCAGAGAAAAGTTACGATATCGTAGAAGAGGCACTAGAAGGCATTAAAGACACTAACATCGATACTTTAATTTTAGGATGCACTCATTATCCATTTCTTGTAGAACCCATTGGTGAGACTATGGGATCAGGAGTCAAGCTGATCAGTTCTGCAGATGAGACCGCTCGTGAGATCAGCACAATTTTATATGACAAAGGCAAGCTGTCCATCGGCGATGAAAGTCCAATTCATCAGTTCTTCTGCAGCGGTGATGCTGAGATGTTTCAAAGCATCGCGCGAGACTGGCTTGGAGAACAAATTAGACGTACTCCAGTAGTGTGGCAAGTATCCACGTTATAAGCAGGAGCAATGTTGAATTGAATAGGGACAAACTCCATGGGAGTGTAAAAAGAAAAACAGACTGGGAAAGCACATTTCCCAGTCTGTTTTTTTGAAATATAAGCATTTATACGCTGCGGAACTGTAATATCCTTATTTTCATGAGAAATGGTTGCCATCTATAAAGGGCGATGACGTTGTTTTTTCTTGTGATTCATTTCTCCTTCATGCAGGGTAGTGGCGCTTGCATACAATAGAGTTAAGTGCTGTATGCCGCTGTTTTTGTATTGCTGTATCAGCAATTTAAGGCCGAGAGGATGAGACCTAATGCGACAATATATTGCAAACAGGGGAGATACCGTAAGCCGAATTGCCGCTCTACATGGATTAACTCCTGAGCATGTTATTCAAGGTAATCCATGGGTTGGGAGGCAGTCTTATTTATACCCAGGCCAGGTTTTATTTCTGCCATCTTCGCCGCGTAAAAGGTATGCTGTGCAGGAAGGGGACACTCCAGAACGGATAACCTCATTATTTAATGTGAATTTAGAGGATTTGGAGAAGCTTAATCCTGGGGTGACCTCAGGGCGCTGCTGTACACCTGGAAAAATACTTGTCATTCCACCCCCGATTCCAGACCGCGTGGTGTTTCTGCGCGGGGAGTACGGTCCGGCTGATGTTGAGAGTGACATTGACGGCTTGCTTGTCCAATACCCGTTTATACAAGCAGCCACAATAGGCACGAGCGTACTCGGCAAGCCACTCCATGTACTCAAGATCGGGAACGGCCCTCGTCATCTGCATGTTAACGCCGCTTTGCATGCCAATGAATGGCTGACTTCACCATGCTTGATGTCCTTCATAGAGGAGTATGCAGCAGCTTATGCTGAAGGCTTGGAATGGAATGGACATAACCCTGAGGTTTGGTTCCAAAACTGGACATTATGGGTCGTGCCTATGGCTAATCCAGATGGTGTGGAGCTGGTTCAGGAAGGGGTTTTGCCTGACCATCCGTTTTATGATGACCTCATGAGATGGAATGGTGGACGAAGCAGCTTCCGGCATTGGAAAGCTAACATCCGCGGTGTGGATCTTGGGGATCAATTTCCCGCTCATTGGGAAGAGGAGCGGGAACGTCGGGGAGTAAGGCAGCCCTCACCTCGGGATTACAGCGGCCCTGAGCCGCTGAGTGAGCCTGAAGCAGCTGCTCTGGCAGCCCTGGCTGAGGAAGCGCCTGGCGAAGCTGCAGTGTCTCTGCATAGCCAAGGAGGAGAGATTTATTGGAACTACCGCGGGTATGAGCCTCCCGAGAGCCGTGAATTAGCCGCGCAGCTGGCAGTTGCGAGCAGTTACCGGGCAGTGGAGCTGACGGGAAGTGATGCCGGATATAAGGATTGGTTTATTCAGACCTTCCGCAAACCTGGATTTACTGTGGAGCTTGGGATTGGCAAAAATCCGCTGCCACTAGCAGATTTTGAAGATATGACCCTGGAAACAGGACTTATATTAGCAACGCTCCTTTCCAATGTGAAATAATTATGAAACATTTGCAGTAAACTTGCGTAAAATAAACCATAGGGTATGGCCGCTGTCGTCACTACACGTTATCCGCGGCTGTATCCTTTTTACTTGGGAGGAGGGTCACCATGAAACTGAAAAAAATACTGTCACTAAAACAATGGTCCCATATCTTCAGTAGCTCCTGGCAATACATCCGCTCCCCTAAAGTAGCAATGGGGGACAAGCTGTTATTTACAATTCCAGTACTGCTCTATTGGGTCTTGCCGGACTTCATGCCATTTATTCCGATCGATGATATTGGAGTGACCATGCTGCTAATGGGCTGGTTCGTGTCACGAATGGGCCGGAAATATCCTACCCTTCAGCAGGGTGAAGGATAGCACCGCACATTTTCGACAAGAACTTCAGAGCTAATTAGCCAATATAGTTGCTTTTAGATGTCATTTACCTTTAAAATAAGTAATTGAGTATTTAATTTTCGGACTAGGAGATGGAATATAGATGAAGGTCAAAATTACCCGTAATGCGGCTAAAGTGATAAAGAAACAAATGGAGCTGGAAGGAAACAGTGAGTTGAAGCTGCGCGTAGCAATTACACATGCACACGGTGATCATGCTCACTACGGACTGGACTTGGACACGCCTAAAGAGAACGATGTTGTAGTATCGACAGATAAGGAAATCGATGTTATTCTTGATCCGAGCCAACCACTCCTTGATGGCGTGGTCGTTGATTATTTGTATCTTCCACAAGAAGGTTTTGTCATTACGAATCCCTCTAAAGGTAATCACGGCGATCACTAAACACTCGCCTGTAAATTTCGAACACAAAGAAGGGTTGCTCCATGGCTAACGAAATACAAGTGTGCGATGAATGTAATTTCATGAAGTTGAAAAGTATTATCCCAAAGCTGCAAAAAATGGCACCTGATGCCGAGATCAAGGTCGGCTGCAAGTCGTACTGCGGTCCATGTGGCAAACGGGCTTTTGTTTATGTGAATGGTCGTTATGTGAGTGCTCCAACGGAGGATGAAGTGTTGAAGAAAGCGGAAGCTTTTATCAAACAGCCCTCCGTTCAGAAATAATACTGAGTTCTTATCAACTAAGATAATAGGGTCGATCCCTCTTCATTCTCAGAATAAGTAAAAGTAAACAGAGCAGCGATTCTCCTGTTAATTTGGAGGATCGCTGCTCTGCGTTTTCTGGCCATTGACGGCTTACTTCAATCGTGCCCATCATCCCATCATTTCTCCGTCTCATCATCTCATCGTCCCACCATCTCACCGTCTCATCGAGCCCACCATCTCACCGTCTCATCGAGCCCACCATCCTATCATTCAACCATCACACAGGCGTTACGGACTCAGATGACGTTATTTGCCTGTTTTTAGCCTTTAAAGCAAGATTTCGGACCCCAGTGACGCTATTCCTTAAAAAGAGGCTCATATCGGCGTTTTCTAGGCTAATAGCTGCTCTGGAGTCCGTTAGCATTCCAAATCTCGGATAATGCTGCGTTTAGGGTCAGCTGTGTCCGTTAGTGAGATACTTTACGTATCTAAGTCGGAAAACCAAACGTGCTTCCAACAACGATCAAGTGGTAAATGTCCAACATAGAGAGGATATCGCAGCAGCCCTTTTCGATAGTTTTTTGGGCAGTCTCTTCGTTTACCCGGATGTAAGCTTAAGGTGCAGATTGTGTGTTCTTGAGCTTCTTGATTCCATCATATTTCATGATATCGTCGGAGATCTGTAGGCGGAGCTTGCTGGTCTCATACCCGATGCTGCACTCCCCTACGTCAACGGCTTCCCGGCTTTCGAGACTATAACAGGTTCCGCTGGCAAATTGCCCATTTTCGCTGGGGAGATAAGAAAGCTTTGCATCGGCATAGGCACCGGATCGCAGCGTTACAAGACGCTCATGCCGGCTAAACAGATTATTGCCCATGAGATAATAAGGATCACGTGAGATCCCCAGCAAATGGAGCAAGGAAGGTGTAAGATCCAACTGACCAGCTGGAGCTGAATCTAGGACAGAGGCGTTAGAGCCTGGCAGATGAATGAGCAAGGGTACCTGATGCATTATTTGCTGCATATCGAGTGCGCTAAGGCTTTTGCCGAGAAATTGTTCGTAATAAGAGGTCTCCTGGATCGAATTATCATGATCTCCATAGAAAGCAACAATGGTATTATCCCACAGCCCACGCTGCTTCATCTCTTTGACCATTTCCCCTAAAGCTTCATCCGTATAGTGAACAGCCTGCAAATAATCTCCGAAGATCGTGCCCTTGAACTCTCCAGTATCAAGCCCTTGTTTATCTGCAGGGAGAGAATAAGGATGATGGCTGGATAGTGTAGTCAAAAATGAATAAAAAGGCTGCTTTATCGTTTCTGAAGTGTCCATAATATCGAGGGATTGCCGCAAAAAGGATTTGTCACCCAGAGACCAGCCTAGAGGTTCGTCTATTGTATAGTCTTTTTTGTTATAAAAATGGTCATAACCCATCGCGTTATACATAATCTGCCGATTCCAGAAGCTGCCTTCGTACGCATGAAAAGCATTGGTACTGTAGCCCTTTGATTTCAAAATAGCAGGCAGCGTGTCAAACTGATGATCCGGGTAACGGACAAATACCGAGCCGGAGACCAGCGGGTACAGGGAAGCGTTGGACGTGAAATCCGCATCGGAAGTTCGTCCTTGTGAGGTCTGATGGTAGTAATTGCTGAAATAGGTGTTTTCTTTGATTAGAGCGTTCAGATTAGGCGTGATCTCCTGGCCGGATATTGAGCGTCCAACTACAAAGTTCATAAAAGCTTCAGCTTGAATAATAACGATGTTGCTTCCGCTGTATTTTCCAAAGCTGTCATTATTGGCATTTTGCTCAGTGTTTTGTTCATTGAACCAGAGCTGCATTGAGGTGGCTTCTTCTTGCGAAAGCTCGGGCTGCGGACCTAGATGATCTTTAGCATATAAGTAAATATCATAACCGTGAAAACCGATTAGTCCGGTTACGTTATACATCGCCAGACTCCACCAGTTGCCAGTGAATAGATCTTTAGCCCAGGTAGTAGCGTAGGTGTGGATAGGGCCAAAGGTCAGCGCGCAACCTAGCGCCAGAGCAACGATGCCATTCACGCTTCTTTTTAGCATCCTGCTCAGGCGTGAAGAGCGGCGGGAATAACCGTTTTGAGAATAAGAGTGAGATTGCCCATAACGGCGAGGGGCGGCATTAGACAAGTATGTATGGGTTTTCCGGTGGTATAACCCTATTCCGATTCCATAGGCAATAAGCAAAAGCCAGTCAGCAAACAAATAAAGATCGGAAGGACGCAGTAGGGCGAAGATACTTCCACCAAGCGCATCCATCTGTCCAGCCTGAAACAATACAGGTACCGTGATAAAATCCTGAAAATAACGATAGTAGACGATATCCGAATAAATAAGCAGTGTCAGAAGCAAGTTTATACTTAACAACGCTATCGTCTGTCCCCGGCGGGGAAGCCACAGAGTCCAAAAAGACAATAACATGACTGAACCTACAGCAATCCATTTGTCCTGCCGGTTCATATCTATATTGGGAGCATGCAGCCCACTATGCAGAAATAATAACTTGGCCAGCATGATGCCAAGAAAAAGGAGATAACCGATATATCGGGAGCGAATCACAGCAGCTATTGTACTTGTTACGGTTCTGTTGCTCCGAATTGATGGAAAGTCAGACATTATAAAACCTCCTAACACAGAAAATAATTAAAACCAGAATAAACAATGTTGTTGTCTTTTTCAGATGATAAACGTTTCTCATAGAAATATATGAGCGAAAAGTTATAGGCGCTAAACTAAAACAGTCTTATACTCGGAGAAAAACGGACATCCTCCTCATACGAGGTAGATGTCCGTTCTGCATTCAAAGCAATGGTGATCCTAATTATTTCGGATTTCTAGGTGGAAGTGGACCCAAGTATTGATAATATTGACACTCGATACGTCCGTTATACAGTTTGCGGCGTTTGTCTGCCTTACGACCGTAAAATTGTTCGAATTCCTTGTAAGGGCTGATCGCAAAAAATGACCATGTTGGCAGATATATCATCATTTCACCAAACTGGCGGGTCAGCTTCTCCACTTCTTTGTCATTACTGATCCGTTCCCCATATGGAGGGTTGGTAATGATACAACCATATTCTCCTTCAGGTCTTGCTTTGGCGGCAGCCATCACTTTGAAGGTGATTTCTCCGGACAGTCCAGCACTCTTGGCGGCAGCTTCAGCAATTTCAATCGCTTCTGGATCGATGTCCGTACCTGTTAATTGCAAAGGATAATCATCGCGCACCGCATCGAAAGCTTCTTCGCGCGCCTCTTCCCAAAGATGTTTGGGGATGACTGGCCAATGTTCAGATGGAAATGAGCGGCGTAGTCCTGGAGCAATATTCCAAGCGATCATGGCAGCTTCAATTAACAGTGTTCCCGAACCACAACATGGATCGAACAGGGGCCGATGGCCATTCCAGCGGCTAAGCTGGATTAGTGCAGCAGCCATTGTTTCCTTCAGCGGAGCCTCTGTTGCATGTCTGCGGTAACCCCGTTTGTGAAGCGCGGGTCCTGTGGTATCTAATGTGATCAAAGCGATGTCATTTAATAAAATCACTTCGATCACATATCGAGGACCGTTCTCCGGGAACCAGTCTGTATGATACGAAAGCTTCAGCTTCTCAACAATAGCTTTTTTGACAATCCCTTGGCAAGCGGGTACACTCGTTAGTTGTGATTTATGGGACCGTCCTTCAACCGGGAATTCTCCATTCTCTGGAATCCAGTCTTCCCAAGGCAACGCTTTAACCCCTTCGAATAACTCGTCAAAGGTTTTAGCAGGGAATTGGCCCATTTTAACCAATACACGGTCAGATGTACGCAGCCACAAGTTACAGCGACAGATATCGATGTAATCACCGCTGAATAATACTCGTCCGTTCTCGACCTTGGTCTCATAACCCAGTTCGTTTAATTCGCGCGCTACCACAGCTTCTAAACCCATAGGGGCAGTAGCGATTAATTGTAATTTGCTCAAATACTCTCAACTCCGTTTAACTTGTAGATAAATACAAAAAGCCAGTACAATAAGAAGAGACGGCATTGTCGTCCTTTAAAGCATCCATACAAGTATAGGGGAATGTGGGACACTTCACAATGCCCGGCATTCCATAAATCATAAAATGTTCCCCGTCATCCCTTACTATGAGCAAACGGGGGATCCTCAAAGGAGAATCTTTATGCTTACGCAAGAAGAATACAGTGAACAACTTTATACAGAGGACGAAATTCTGCTTCGAGTAAAAGAAGCAATCGTTCAAGCAGGCATGCCGCCGGTGTCTGTCGAGCCGGGGTACGGAAGACTGCTCACCATGCTAGTTAGACTGTCTCGCTCAAAGCGTATTTTGGAAATTGGCGCACTTGGCGGTTACAGCGGAATTTGCTTGTCCCGCGGTTTCTCTGAAAGTGGCACACTGACTTCGCTAGAGCTGAGAGCCGACTATGCTGAGCTTGCCCGACGTAATTTAGAGCTGGCAGGCTTCGGCGATACTACGGAGTATAGAATAGGACCCGCAATGGACAGCCTGAAGGCACTGGAAGCAGAGGGCGCTAGGTTCGATTTCTTTTTCATTGACGCAGATAAGTTGAACTACACTAACTACTTGGAATATGCCATCAAGCTGGCTAATCCAGGAGCGATCATTGCGGGTGATAATATTTTTCTCCGTGGACGGACCTTAAATACAGATAGAAATGGTCCTGCCATCCTGGCTGTGCGCCACTTCAATGAGATGATCGCTACGGATGAACGTCTTATCAGTACATGTCTGCCTGCCTATGATGGACTGGCACTAGCGATGGTCAAATAGCTGATTAGCGAAATAACCGCGGTGTTGTTACTTTGTACAGCTTCAATCGAACCCAAATCGTATTAACCAGCAGCAAGCAGCCGGATATAATGAAGAGCCCCTCAATTCCGATGTAACCTGATAGAAAGCCGCCCAAGATAGCTCCCAGCATATTGCCTAGCGCCAATGTACTGCTGTTGAAGCCGAATGCGCGGCTTTCTTTTCCGTCAGGGGTATAGGAGCGGATAAGCGCATTAACGCTGGGCAACAGTCCGCCCATGAAGACTCCCATTAGGAAACGGACTATAATCAGCT
The DNA here is from genome assembly GCF_037975345.1 of Paenibacillus sp. FSL P2-0121. NCBI lineage: Bacteria > Bacillati > Bacillota > Bacilli > Caryophanales > Paenibacillaceae > Paenibacillus > Paenibacillus sp. FSL P2-0121. The sequence continues at coordinate 2,501,069 of NZ_CP150245.1, forward strand.
GCCAGACACTAGTTACGAATGCCTGCGGAATTAGGAAGAGTGAAGCGCCAATTAACGCATAGGTCAGAATACGATGTGCGCCGACTTTGTCACTTAGCTTCCCAAGCAAGGGAGAAGCCAGCATATTGGAGATCCCTGTAACGGCACTGACCATCCCGGCCAAGAAGGCTATATTCTCAGCGGGTCCATTTAATTTTTCTACATAAAGTGGCAACAAGGCCATAGGACTAATCATTGCAAATTGCAGCAGAAAGGTTACACCGAATAGAGCTGGAAGCTGAGGAATTTTGATTAATTCCTTCAAGCCTGCGAGTACAGAAACCTGTGGCTCTTGTGCGGCTTCGGCGCGGTCGAATTTTTCTTTAACAAGAAATAATGCCAGCAGAGAGGCGATAAAGAGCAAGGCTCCAACGACATAAAAAATCGGCCGAAATCCGATTAAATCGGCAAGTAAGCCACCAATCAGTGGCCCTAGAATTGTCCCTGCTACAGATCCTGATTGCATCAATCCCATGGAGAAGCCCATACGTTCTTTGGGGGTAGTACCTGACACCAGTGCGATGGAGGCGGGATTGAAGCCAGAGATTGTACCATTTAAGAGACGGAGCAGGAGCAGCTGTAAAGGGGATTGTGCGAAGCCCATTAATACCATGACAATAGCCATGCCAAAGCTGGAACGCAGCAACATGATTTTACGTCCATATTTGTCTGCAAGCTTGCCCCATAATGGCTGGAATATGAAAGAGGTTAAGAAGTTTGCGGCAAAAATAAGTCCCGCCCAGATTCCAATTTCATGTTCACCCTGGACACCAAGATCCTTCGCAAGGTACAAGGTCAGGAAGGGTGTAATCATTGTCATTCCAGCATTCACCAAAAATTGCCCGAACCAAAGCACTAAGAGGTTGACCTTCCAGGTCTCCCATTTCTTCATAGTGCTTTCACATCCTTTCAAAGAATTTCAGAGAATATATGATTCACGGAAAAAATGCCATTTTATCAGTATATCATTTTTTGCAGCTTCATGTGTGCAACACATGTCATAGTAATGTCATAGGATTGTCATTCCAAACTCTTCGTATTAGTTGTTACAAGCTTTTAAAAAGGGCATAATAGTAGATATGCCGATTAAAAAAATCTAATAAAATATAATGGAGATCTTATCATGACCTACAATGACACTTTTATCCGCGCCTGCAGAAAGCAGGACACGGAGCACGTTCCCGTATGGTACATGCGGCAGGCCGGCCGTTATGATCCCGAGTACCGTAAAATTAAGGAAAAGTATTCGTTGCTTGAAATCTGCAAGCAGCCTGAGCTGGCGGCAGAAGTAACCATGATGCCCGTTCGCAAGCTGGGTGTGGATGCGGCCATTTTGTATTCCGACATTATGAATCCAGTTGCTTCAATCGGAGTGAAATTCGATATCGTTAAGGATATCGGTCCAGTGATTGAGAATCCGATCCGTAGTGCAGCTGATGTGGAGAGACTAAAACCCATTGATGTGGAGGGTGATCTGAGCCACATTTTGGAAACGATTGCTATTCTGGATAAGGAACTGGACGTTCCTTTGATCACTTTTGCAGGCGCGCCGTTTACAATTGCCAGCTATTTGATCGAAGGTAGACCTTCCAAAGGATATATCCGTACGAAAGAGCTAATGTACAGTGAACCCCGTGTCTGGGAAATGCTGATGGACAAGCTGGGCGATATGATTATCACTTACCTCCGAAGTCATGTGCGGAGTGGAGGCAAAGCCTTCCAATTGTTCGACAGTTGGGTTGGTGCGCTTGCTCCACGCGATTTTGAAACATACGTGCTGCCGACGGTTTCTCGTATTTTTTCCGAATTATCTGATCTTGATGTACCTAAAATATACTTTCCTGGCGTAAGCTCTGGAGAATTGCTGCCAAGTCTTACGAAACTTCAAGCAGACGTAATCGGGCTGGATTGGCGAGTTAGCTTGACTGAAGGCCGACGCAGAATAGGCAATAAATTTGCGATTCAAGGAAATCTTGATCCATATTTGCTTACAGCTCCGATGGACCTCTTGAAAGAACGCGCGAAAGCACTGATCGATGAAGGTGTGCTTGAGCCAGGTTATATCTTCAATCTGGGCCATGGATTATTCCCGGAGGCCTCATTAGACAAACTTAGAGAATTGACGGAGTATATTCACACTTATTCTCAGGAAGTATTACAAGAAACGGCTAAGCAACGTTCGTAAAAATATAAGAATTTATATGTTCCACGCTATTAAATTGTAAAGGGGACGGAATCCGTGACAGTAAAAATAGGTGTTCTCGTCATGTCGTATGGCACTCCTAAGAGCCTAGAAGATGTTAAAGCTTATTACACGCATATTAGACGGGGGAATCCGCCAACAGCGGAGCAGCTTAAAGAGTTAACCGACCGTTATGAAGCAATCGTCGGGGGGGTATTCCCACTGCGGGAGAATACAGACCGGCAAGTAGAAGCTTTACAAGCAGCATTAAATGCGGATAAAGCGGGAGCGGATGTTGAATTTGTCTGCTATCAAGGCTTGAAGCATGCCAGTCCCTTTATTGAGGACGGCGTGGAGGCTATGGCGAAGGATGGCATTACTCAAGCAGTGGGTATTGTTTTGGCGCCACACTATTCCAGTATGAGTGTAGGGAGCTACATCAAGCGTGCGCAGGAAAAGGCTGATGCATGCAAGATTGACATGGGTTTTGTAGAGAGTTACCATATGCATCCTGAATTGATTGATGTGTTAAGCCAAAGAGTGTCGGCGAAGCTGGATCAATATATTGAAGCAGGCGCGACCCGTGATGAGATTCGCGTATTATTCAGCGCTCATAGTCTTCCAGAACGTATTCTGGCTATGGGTGATCCATATCGGGATCAGCTGCTGGAAACTTCGCAGGCAATTGCAGCTCAAGCAGGCATAACCAACTGGCAGTTTACTTGGCAAAGTGCTGGCCGCACAGCTGAACCGTGGCTTGGTCCAGATATTCTGGACACGCTGCAACAGCTTAGTAAAGAACAGGTGGAATACGTATTGGTGGCCCCTATCGGATTCGTATCCGATCATTTAGAGGTACTGTACGATCTCGATATTGAGGCAACAGCCGTAGCTGCAGAGCTTGATATGCGTCTTATGCGGATTGACTCACTGAATAGTGATCCCGCATATATGTCTGTATTGAGCGATGTAATTCGTAAACGACTGGAGCAGATGAAGGCCGCTCAATCATGATTGGCCCCACAAGAAAAATTGTTATCATAGGCGGAGGGCTGAGCGGACTCAGCGCCGCCTTTTATATTCGTAAATTTTATAAAGAAGCGGGTATTAAGCCTGATATTGTCTTGCTTGAGAAAGAGAAAAACCTCGGTGGAAAGATTGAAACCTTACATCGCGATGGTTTTGTGATTGAAAAGGGACCGGATTCATTTCTGGCGGAAAGGGCGGAGATGTGCGAGCTGGCTAAGGAACTGGAATTGGATCACGAGCTGGTATCCACTAACCCTCTTGCTAAGAAGCGATATATCTTGCAGCGGGACAAGCTTAATCCTTTGCCAAACGGTCTTGTACTCGGTATCCCTACCGAACTGAAACCTTTTTTATCAAGTGGGTTAGTTTCGTTTGGGGGTAAAATACGTGCGATGATGGATTTTATTCTTCCTCCGCGGCGTAATGATGAAGACGAATCGCTTGGTGAGCTTATTGAGCGCCGTCTAGGGTCTGAAGTGCTGGAGAACTTAACCGAGCCACTCCTCTCTGGCATGTACGCCGGAGATATACAAAAAATTAGCCTGCATGCTACTTTTCCGCAATTTGGACAATTAGAACAACAGTATGGCAGCCTTATTCGTGGAATGCGCACAGGGCGAAAGAATAAAAAGGTACAGGAAGGTACTACACAGAGTACCTTCCTGACGTTCCGCAAAGGGCTGCAAAGCCTCGTGCATAGTCTGATTTATGAGCTACATGATGTAGAACAACGGACGGAATCTAACGTAGTTTCTATTCAGGCTGTTGGGAGTCCTTCTATTTATGAGGTAGAGCTGGAGAATGGCGAACGGTTGCTTGCAGATGATGTATATATCACTACGCCTAACTTTTCGGCTGCTGACTTACTTCGTCCCCATATGGAGGTTACGGCGCTGGAAGCGGTGGATTATGTTTCAGTAGCGAATCTAGTCATGGCTTTTAACAAAAAGGATATTGTTAACGAATATGATGGATCAGGTTTTTTTGTGCCTCGTAAAGAAGGGCGAAATATTACTGCCTGCACATGGACATCTACGAAATGGCCGCATACGGCTCCTGATGATAAGGTGCTTTTGCGCTGTTATGTGGGTCGTTCTGGTGATGAACAGAATGTTCAGCTGCCTGATGAGGCTTTGACGGAGCTTGTGCTTAAAGATTTGCGAGAGATCATGGGCATTACTGCGAATCCAATATTTACGGAAATCACCCGCTTAGAGCATTCCATGCCTCAGTATCCTATAGGACATCTTGATAATATTACCGAATTCCGCAAAGAATTAGCGGCTTCGCTTCCTGGTGTGTATGTCATTGGCGCCGGATTTAATGGCATAGCAATGCCGGATTGCATCAAGCAGTCCAAGCTTATTGCGGAAAGCGTTGCTAAACAGCTAATGAATGAAATGTGAGTACGATGACTAAATAAAACAGTGAAGCGAAGCATGAGGCGCTTCACTGTTTTTCTTTAGTTAGTAAAATTTTCTATTTCTATCGACTCTCTTATTTGTAGGGTGCTGTGATAGATATGCTATAATAAAAACAATTTGAGAGTAGAGGAGATCACAGAAACCATGTATCCGCCGCGATCGCGTTCTAGACAAAAGAACAAACATAAGAGCAAACGCAAGCGCAGAACGGCCTGGGCTTGGATCAATGCAGGTCTTCTTTTGATGATTACCGTGTTATTGACTTATAGCTTTACGAATGACCCTGACAAGAAAAGCGCCACACCGCCTCCGGTAGCAGAAGCGACAGCTACGCCTATACCAGAGAGTAGTGATCAGCCTCAGACAGCACCTCCGGTGGTTGCAGTTGCAACGCCTGAAGCTACAGAGACGCCAAGCCCTTCTCCTACGGCAACTCCAGAGCCAACGCCTACAGCGCAGGAGGAGCCCGAAGAGATTATTGAAACACAAGCTCCTGAAGCGACAGCGACCCCTGCGAAGGATGAGGACAGCTCGGAAGCAGCAAATAATGATGCATTGTCTGGTCTGCCGTCAGATGATAACGCGTCTGGTAAGACGGTAACTTTGAATTTTGGTGGAGATGTTATATTTTCCGGGAAAGCTGGAGAACTGCTGGAGAAGAAAGGTTATGATTATTCGTATGCCGCATTGGAGGGTCTGTTCAAGAAAGATGATCTTACGATCTTGAATCTGGAAACTCCAGTGACCACAGGTGGCGTAAGTGCCACTAATAAGCAATTTGTATTCAAAGGATCACCACTCGCTCTGGATGCGCTTAAGTCAGCTGGTGTGGACGCAGTAAATATGGCGAATAATCACACGCTTGATCAAGGAGAGCAAGGCTTGCGGGATACCCTTAACCACCTTGCTGAAAGAGGAATTCCTTATGTGGGTGCGGGGCTTAACAGTAAAGAAGCATATTCGGCGCAATATTTTGAACGTAAAGGCATTAAGATCGCTTTGCTGGGATTCACCCGGGTGATTCCTGCGTCGGATTGGATGGCAGGAAAAAATAAGCCGGGGCTTGCCTCCGTATACGATAGTGCAGAGGGATTGAAGGCAATTGCTGCAGCCAAAAAGAAAGCCGATTTGGTGGTCGTAGTTGTCCATTGGGGTAAAGAACGGGTAGAACAATATGATAAAACGCAACAGTCACTGGGCCATAGCTTTATCGATGCAGGAGCCGATCTTGTCATTGGCGGCCATCCACACGTGCTGCAAGGCGTGGAGCCATACAAGGGCAAATGGATTGCCTACAGCACCGGGAATTTTATTTTTACGAGATCTACAGTGCCTGCCACTTGGGAAACTGCGGTTTTTCAGGCGGAATGTAGTGTAAAAGGTCAATGCTCCTTAAAGCTGAAGCCTATGAAAGCCGAGCTAGCACAGCCTGTGCCGATGAACGAAGTGGATGGAAAGCTTTTGTTAAAAAGAGTAGAAGCTCTATCCGCAGGACGGGTAAAGATCGGTAGCGACGGTAAAGTCACTCAAGTTACCAAATAGGGTTCCTGGGAGGTCCTTATGATGAACAATTTGTGTGTAGCCCATCGAGGGTTTTCCGGTAAAGCTCCAGAGAATACATTGGCAGCCATTCGGATGGCGATTGCCATGCCCTATGTGCACTGGATGGAAATTGATGTCCAGCTCTCCAAAGACGGCGTTCCTGTTGTCATTCATGATTATACGTTGGACCGGACGACCAATGGTCATGGCAAGGTGAAGAACATGGACTGGGAATATATCCGGCGTCTGGATGCGGGGAGTTGGAAAGGGCGTTCTTTTCAGGGCGAGCGGGTGCCTTCTTTGGAAGAGGTGCTGTCACTAGCCTCCGGAAGATTGCATCTGAATATTGAACTGAAAACAGTGGGAGATATGTATCCTGGCATTGAGAAGACGGTGACGGATCTTATTTCTGCAAAAGGTATGCGGGACGACGTGATCTTGACCTCTTTTGATACTGGAGCATTAAAAAAAGTCAAGGAAATTGATCCCCGTTTTCGCACCGGATTGATCTTTGATTCCAGATTTGGCAATCCTGCACGCAGGCTGCATGAACTGGATTGCTCTTTACTTTCGATTAGCTTCTCGCGTCTGAATCCTAGACTGGCTAAGCTTTTGTCCGAGCGTGGGGTGGAAATTATGGCTTGGACTGTGAACAAAGCGAAAGAGATGCGTCGCTTAGCCGACATGCATTCTGATATAATGATCTGTACAAACCGCCCGGATATATGGGGCGACACCTTTCTGAAGGTATAAATAATCCAAATCGATGGGAAAGAGAGCTGACTGTTTATGTGCGCTGCTGTTAATAATCTATATTGTGTTGGACGCAACTACAAGCTACACGCGGAGGAATTGGGTAACAATGTGCCCGTGGAGCCGCTCATCTTCATGAAGCCCTCACATGCGGCTGTTTCCCTCGATAAAGCAGTAATTAAGCTGCCAAAGGATGCGGGTCAGATTCATTATGAAGGTGAACTTGTACTGCGTATTGCACGTGATTATACACCAGGCATGAGCGTGGAGGATCTGGTAGATGTAATGGCACTGGGACTGGATTTCACGCTGCGTGATGTGCATAATGATCTGCAGAAGAAAGGTTTGCCGTGGACGCCAGCTAAAGGCTTTAAAAATGCCGCACCACTCACCCCTTACATAGCGTTTCCAGATAAGGAAGAGCTGGAGGGAACTGATTTTACAGTGGTGAAAAATGGGGTGGAAGTACAACGCGGCAATGTTAAAAACATGATTTTTTCACTTCAAAAAATTGTTGATTTTATCGCCGAGCGCTACGGGTTAGGGAAAGACGATGTGATATTTACAGGTACTCCGGCAGGCGTGGGTCCTACTGTAGCTGGCGACGCTTTCGAGCTGTACTGGGGCGACAAGCTGATGGGGACTTGCCTGATCGGTTAATAGATCTGTTGGAGATGAATCTATGCAGTGGGTTATTGGCGCTTTAGGCGCTTTGATTGTTGCGGGAGCGGCATATTGGAAGCAGTCTTTAAGTCTCTCTGGCATGATTGCCGCGGTAGTGATGGGCACTATTTATTTTGGAGCCGGAAATGCTTTTTGGTTTGGGATATTGCTGATCTTCTTCATCACTTCAAGCCTGCTGTCCAAACTTCATCATGATAATAAAGCAGAATTAGAGCTGACGTATGCTAAGACGGGCCGCCGCGATGCCGGGCAGGTCTTTGCTAACGGTGGACTTGGCATGGTTCTGGTTCTTCTGAATGCGATCTTCCCGCATGAGCTGTGGGGGTTCCTATTTATTGGTGTAATGGCTACAGTAACCTCGGATACATGGGCTACGGAGATCGGAACACTGAGCAAGAAACCGCCTCGTTCTGTCCTTACGGGTAAAGTTCTTCCTGCCGGAGCTTCGGGTGGTGTATCCAGCTTGGGTACGCTGGCGGCGGCAGCAGGAGGCGCACTCATCGGTGCGTCAGCTTGGCTGCTGCGTATGATATCCGGCATGCCGGATCACTCTTTCGTGCTGCTTACCCTAGCAGGACTTGCCGGAGGATTAGTCGGCGCCTTTGCCGACTCTATCCTTGGTGCAACCGTGCAGCAGATGAACCGCTGTACCGTATGCGGCCGCGAAGTGGAAGGCTCACAGCATTGTGGGGCTCCAGCTGTACACGCAAGAGGCTGGAAGTGGATGAGCAATGACGCAGTCAATGCCATCAGCTCTATCCTAGGAGGTGCGGCAGCCTTACTGCTGAGCATGATCATTTAGCATTTGAATTTAAGCTTTGAACGGCACAGTTTAGGGAGGGACCGATGAGTAGCACATCCAATCAAAAACATACTGCTATTCTGGATGCCGCATACGAGCTCTTCGGTTCAGGTGGATTTTACGAAACGAAGATGTCGGAAGTGGCGGAGCAAGCCGGGATAGCAAAGGGCACCGTTTATTTATACTTCAAGAGCAAGGAAGAATTATTCATGGCAGTGACTCGCCGCGATTGTGAGGGATTTCTCCTGCAATTACAGGAAAGGCTGAAGGCTAGTGATACTTTGGCCGGTAAACTGTCGATCATTGCTAAACATCACCTGAATTATTATTATGAACGCAAGCGGCATACGAAGCTCTTTTTCCGTGCCCCTAACAATAATCCTGAATTAGTGGCGTATATGACTCAATTTATGGAGCAGTACATGCAAGATGTGGTCAAGGTATTATTAGAAGGTGGAGCATCCGAGCCTGAGCTTATGGCACAGTCCTACATAGGGATGCTGGATCGTTTGAAGATGGATATTTTATTTGATCCGTCTTTTACGGAGGAGGACGCGTATAAACGCGCTGATTTCGCTGCTGGTCTTTTTATTAGAGGGGCCATGATCACCTGAATTTTGGATAGGATGATAGACCGGATAAATAGCATTGGTTAGATGCGGGCCGGTTTTATGAAAATATAAGGCAAGCGAGGAAATAGCATGAATATTATGACCGTGGAACATCTTTCCAAGAGTTATGGCGAGAAAGTACTCTTTAGCGACGCTTCATTTGGTATGGACGATCGGGATAAAATTGGCTTGATCGGTGTGAATGGAACGGGTAAATCAACCTTTTTACGGATTATTGCCGGTCTGGATACTCCGGATGGTGGACAAATTGCCATCGGGAATAATGTAAGAGTACAATATTTGGCGCAGAATCCTCCTTATGATCCTATGAATACAGTTTTGCAGCAAGTGTTCGCCGGGGATGATCCAGACCTTGCTACCATGCGTGAGTATATGGAGACTATGTCCCAGCTTGAACAGCAGCCTGGTAATGCTGAACTGGAAGGAAAACTAGTAAAGATTGGGCAGGCGATCGACGCTGCGGGAACATGGCATTTGGAGAGTGAAGCCAAAAGCGTGCTTACCAAGCTAGGCATCTTAAAGTTTGATGCGTTAATGGACACACTTTCTGGTGGACAACGTAAACGTGTGGCTCTGGCAGCTGCACTGATTACCCCCTCTGAACTGCTGATTCTTGATGAGCCTACCAACCATATTGATACGGATTCCGTGGCTTGGTTGGAGCAATATTTGCAGAAACGGCGCGGCGCTCTTTTGATGGTGACGCATGATCGTTACTTCCTGGAGCGTGTGGCTAGTGTCATGCTAGAGCTAGATGGTGGCCAGCTTTATCGTTATGAAGCTAACTATTCACGGTTTCTAGAGCTTAAAGCCGATCGAGAAGAACGAGAAGCCTCTGCCGAACAGAAGCGTAAGAATCTGTTGCGTACAGAGCTGGCTTGGATTCGTCGCGGTGCCAAAGCCCGTTCAACAAAACAGAAGGCAAGAATCGACCGCTTCGAGAAGCTGAAAGAGAGTACGGGAAGCAGCTCGAACGGTTCATTGGATATCTCTGTGGCTTCTACACGTTTAGGTCGCAAGATCATTGAAATTAATGACCTGTCGAAAGCGTTGGATGGTCGTCAGCTAATCAAAGATCTCAGCTATATCGCTGTACCCCAGGATAGAGTGGGCATCGTCGGCCCGAACGGCAGCGGCAAATCAACACTCTTAAATATGATTGCAGGTCAGCTGCAACCCGATAAAGGTGAAGTTCAGCTTGGCGCTACGGTTAAGCTTGGTTACTTTACACAAGAGCATCAGGATATGGATGACAGTATGCGTGCCATTGAATACGTGAAGGAAGAAGCAGAAGTGATACGGACAGCAGACGGCAGTGTGATTACGGCTGGTCAAATGCTGGAACGCTTCTTGTTCCCTCCTGCGATGCAGTGGACACCGATCTCCAAGCTGTCTGGTGGCGAAAAAAGGCGCTTGTATCTGCTTCGTGTATTGATGGGAGCACCTAACGTATTGCTTTTGGATGAACCTACGAACGATTTGGATATCGGCACATTGGCTGTTTTGGAAGATTATCTGGATGAATTTCCGGGTGTCGTCTTTACCGTATCCCATGACCGTTATTTCTTGGACCGTACGATAGATAAGCTGATTGCTTTTGAAAATGGCGATATCCGGATTCATGTTGGAGATTATACGGAATATGAAGAATGGCTGGCCAAAAATGTACCGTCACGCATTGGAGAACCGAACAAAGAAGGAAGCTCAAAGCAAAAAGAGGCCGCGGACACTGCCAGCAACCCTGCAGCTTCAACGACTCCCAAAACAAAACTCAAATTCAGCTTCAAGGAACAGCGTGAATATGAGGGCATTGATGAGCAAATTGAGCTTGCAGAGCAACGTTTGACGGATATTAGTGTACAGATGGAGGCGGCTTTTGCTGACTCTGGAAGGCTGCAGGAGCTAGTAGAGGAGCAACGCCTAGCCGAAGCAGAGCTGGAGCGTCTTATGGAACGCTGGACCTATCTGAACGAGCTTGCGGAGAAAATCGCTGGTAAGGCTTAAACCCGTTGGATGGCTTTGAATGAAAATAGGGGAGGGCTCTGTGTGGAAGATAAACTTAAAGCTGCCGTAGCCCTACGCAACGCTGGTAAAGCGGAAGAAGCCAAAATGATGCTGTTTGAGCTATATGAGCAGAATGCTGGGGACGCTGAACTTCTATATCAATTGGCCTGGACGCATGATGTGCTGGGTTTGGAGCGGGCGGCAGTACCCTTTTATGAGAAAAGCTTGGCGTTAGGATTACCTTCTGAGCAGAGAGTTGGCGCTCTATTGGGACTGGGCAGCACCTACCGGACACTCAGAGAATACGAGAAGTCAAAAGGTCTTCTGATGCAGGCTGTTCAGGAGTACCCGGAGAATAAGGAATTTCCGGCGTTCCTAGCCATGACCTTGCACAATCTTGGAGAGCATAGTCAAGCGATGGAACTGCTGCTTAAGCTGTTGGCAGAAACCTCTGCGGATGAAGGGATAAGAAGTTACAGTAAGGCCATTTCTTATTATTCAGATAAACTGGAGCAAGTCTGGGATTGAGGCTGGCTTTTAAATCACAGTGATTCTTACAAATCACTACCCGGACACAGCTAACCTTAAACGCAGCATTATAACCCATTTGGAATGTTAACGGACACCACAGTCGCTATTGACACTAAAAGCACCCAATACGTTCCTTTTTTGCGTGAATAACGTCGCTTGGGTCCGAAAGAATGCTCCAAAGGCTAATAATTTGCGAATAACGCCTTCTGGGTCCGTAAGCACCAGCCGAAAGTGATGACCACCGGAAATTCCGGCAGTGTCTGTTGAAGAACAAGTGAACCACCAATAAACAAAAAAAGAGTAGGATCCTCCACTAATTGGAGAATTCTACTCTTTTATTTTTCTACTTATTTATTTCGTTCCGTCCACAGCAATCATTTGTACTACAGACCGAGAATCGCCGGGTACAATGATTTCCTTCGCATTCATCTGGGAAGAGCCATCTCCGTCCAAGAAGATGCCTTCCAGACCCTTAGCAGGAACTGTCTGGAGGATCGCTGAACGGAACTCTGCCGCTGTTGAGAGCGTTGGGGTAACAATCAGCCAGAGCTTTCCTGTGTTGTCATACACCATGCCTGAGCGCAGGCGTTTCTCATCAGCGTAAGGAAGATGCTCTTCAGCTACTGCCGCTTCCCATAAGTCTTCGTGTCCCAGATTCATACTAATGCCACCTTGCGCAAAATAATGCTGGCGATCAGTAATCTTCAATTCTTCTCCAGAAGAGACAACCTGTACGGAGAAGCTACGGCTGGCACCATCCCAGACAAGGGTTCCACGTGCGTATTTAGCATTGAACCAGCCAGACCCATAACCCTTCTGGGCTCCGTTGACTGGAGTATCATTCATGATAGCCATGGATAAAAGCGCATCTTGATAGAAAAAACCACCGTTAATCCCATATGCATTAACTTGCCGTAAAGGGACACCCGCGGCCCTGAGCTTAATATCTTCAGGTGAAAGTGACATCATATAGAGCTGCACGTTATCTGTACTCACTGTTTCCAAAAAGCTATAGGCGTGAGGAAGACCTTTAAAGGGATCTTCCTTGTGATTTCTAAATACCAGAAACAACGATAGCGCTAACCCCACTATCAATAACACCAGAAGTGAGACGATAAGTCCCTGTCTGCGCCTCCAGAGCTGGTTCAGCTTGCCAGAGCTACCCTCAGTTTGTCCCCACATAAGCAGCGAGAAGCTTAGCAGTGTTCACTACAGCTTGCTTATGCGTACGTTCCATGGAGTGGGAGGCATGTACACCTGGGCCAATCAATGCTGCACGGATATTGTTTCCGCCTCTGAGCGCTGCGGAAGCATCGGAGCCGTACATAGGATAAATATCAACGGCATAAGGAATTGCGAGTGCTTCTGCCAGTTCAATCAAACGACCTGTCATAACATAATCGTAAGGGCCGGAAGAGTCTTTTGCACAGATGGATACATCGGTTTCTTTACAGCTGAGATCATCACCCATGGCGCCCATATCGACGGCAATCATTTCATTGATTTCACCAGGAATCCAAGCTGTACCATGTCCCACTTCCTCGTAGTTAGAGATGAGGAAAGAAAGGTTGTGGAGAGGTTTCCAGCCTTCACGTTTAATACTTTCCAGCAATCCGAGAAGGGCAGCCACGCTTGCTTTGTCATCTAAATGACGGGATTTAATGTAGCCGCTAGGCGTAATCACTGCACGTGCATCGAAAGAGATGAAATCTCCGACGGAAATGCCAAGCTTGAGTACGTCTTCTTTAGAAGATACCAGCTCATCAATACGTACTTCCATGTTCTCCTCTGATCGTTTGAAGTCACGAGCGTCTGGATATACGTGAACAGATGGATGGCTGGTTAAGATGGTTCCTGTATAAGTTTTGCCGCTACGGGTATGGATCGTGCAGTATTCATTCTCAATGCTGTGCATGGCGAAGCCACCCACAGAGGTCAGACGCAGTGTACCATTAGCTTTAATCGAGCGGACCATGGCACCAAGTGTATCCACGTGAGCGCTGATGCCAATAGTACGAGAGGGATCTAGGCCAGGGACGTTAAGAATTACGCCGCCTTTTTCATTCCAGCTTAAAGGTACGTTCAGCGCAGCTGCTTCTTCAGCAACTAGTGTCATTACCTGTGCGGTGAAACCGCTTGGGCTGGGGGTGTCGAGTAATTTTTTTAGGATGGAAAGTATGTAGTCTTCATTAGGTTGAATGGTAATCATTAGTTAAGCCCTCCTGTTAAGCCATCATTGTCTGTGTTAAAAGAATCCAGTGAAGTGTCGGCATCACGAAGCTTGGTAAGCTCAGCAGTTAAGCTTTTAATTTGCTTTTGTAGTTTGTATTGACGAAAAATGCCGTAAGAGCCCACGATGATTCCGCCAATTAACGCGCAGCCAAGAATAACGAGTATAAGTGGTATATTAACCACATCAAAACCGAAATTGACTTGAACGGGATCAACGTTGATGACTGCGAATATGGCGGTTAGCAGCGCGAAGATTAGACCCGCAATTAGTGACCATTGAATTCTCATTGAATTCTTCCTCCTCAGGGGGATATAACAATATAAAATCCCCTGCCCAGATAGGGCAAGGGATTAATGTAATACTAAGCTCTCTGCCTTATTTGGTCAACTGTTCCATTTGCTCGATAACACTTTCGAACACACTCATCGCTTCGCGAATCGGCTCAGGAGACGACATGTCAACGCCTGCTTTTGACAAAATATTGATGGAGTAATCACTGCCACCGCTCTTCAGGAAGCCGAGGTAACGATCTACCGCCGGTTTACCTTCTTCAAGGATTTGTTTGGCAAAGCTAGTCGCTGCCGAGAAGCCTGTTGCATATTTGTAAACATAGAAGCTGTTATAGAAATGCGGAATTCGTGCCCATTCCATCTCGATATCCTGATCTACAACCATTTCTTTGCCGTAGTATTTGACATTCAGGTCGTAGTAGATACTTGAAAGATCTTGAGGGGTAAGCGAATCGCCCTCTTCAACACGCTGATGAATGATCTTTTCAAATTCTGCGAACATTGTTTGCCGGAAAATCGTTGTCCGGAACTGATCGGCATAGTAGGTGAGCAGATACATTTTTTCCTTAGGATCTGTAGACTTTTTGAGTAGATAATCCATAAGCAAAGCTTCATTGGTAGTCGAAGCAACCTCTGCAAGGAAAATGGTATACTGTGCATCCCGATAGTTCAGAGCGTTGTCTGAAAAATAAGAGTGTAGAGCATGACCCATCTCATGTGCCAGAGTAAACATACTGTTCAGATTATCGTTATGGTTCAGCAGGACGTATGGGTGTGTGCCATAAGGGCCCCAGCTGTAAGCTCCAGAGCGTTTATTCTCGTTCTCATAGACATCAATCCAGCCATTGTCGTAGCCTTTTTGCAGCACATTCAGATAATCTTCACCCAGCGGTTTGAGGCCTTCTTTGGTAATTTTCTTCGCTTCTTCGTACGTGATATCCAGCTTATATTCATCTACTAGTGGTGCAAATAGGTCATACATATGTAACTCATCCACACCAAGCAGCTTTTGACGCAACTTCATGTAACGGTGCATTAAAGGAAGACTCTCATGAATCGTATCGATCAGGTTGGTGTATACCTCTTTTGGAATGTTATCACCGTAAAGAGACATTTCCATTACAGATGGATACTTGCGGACGTGTGAGAAAAAGACGTTTTTGTTCACATTGGCGCTAAGCGTTGCTGCGATGGTGTTTTTTTGCTTACGATAGGTGTCATAGACTGCTTTAAAAGCATTTCGGCGAACCTCGCGATCGGAGCTTTCCAAGAACTTGATATAGTTGCCGTGAGTCAGCTCGACCTCTTTGCCATCTTCATCTTTAATCTTAGGGAATTTCAGATCTGCGTTGTTCAGCATACTAAAAATATTCTGAGGCGCTTGTGCTAGGTTTCCAACTTGGGCAAGCAGAGCTTCCTCAGCCTTGGACAATACATGCGCTTTCTCACGTTTCATCTCTTTTAAAGTGAAGGTGTAAGCGGACAGTTCAGGATCAGCAATAAATTGATCCAGCTTCTCAATAGGCAGTGCCAAGATTTCTGGGGTTACAAAAGAAAAGGCTTCGCCTGCTTCGATCCCAAGCTTCTTCGCTTTGGAGGACAAAGCTTGATATTCAGGATTAGCAGTGTCTTCATCCTGACGCATATGAGCATAGACAAAAAGTCGCTCAGTGGAGACGGACAGCTTGTCATCCAGCTCAAAACATTGTTTCACAGCTTCTGCGGAATCAAGTTTACCTTGGAAATCAGCAGCTTTTTTGATCAGTGATTTAGCTTCAGCATATTCTGCATCCCAATCCTTCTGAGAGGCAAATATATCTTCAAGCTTCCAACGATTCTCAGCAGGTACTTCACTTCTCTTCAATAATTGTTCCATAGAAACCCTCCTAGAATGATGAGATGTAGTAGGCATAATCTCCCTCGGCAATACTGTGGATGATATTTCACCCGGTAGCAAGCTGAGCACAAGTAGAAGAGGGATGGACTTGAGTGTAATAGGCATGACGTCCTCCTCTTTGAAAAGTAGAGTCAGCTTATTATGTCCTGCTAAGTCCTGATTATTAATATTTAGTCTTCTTTATATGGTAGTTATGCCAACAAGCTATAAATAACAAAGATGAAAGCAAACAGAATCATTACGACCGCAGCCATGGCCATACCCCGCTTTAGTTTCGGCGGGACACGATCCTTGGTCATAATTAATACTGCGCCTAGACAGAGGACTAGGACAACATAAATCGTGAGATTTTCGTTATTCATTTCCTGTTATACCTGTTTGAAAGCTGCAATGATGTTTTTGTACTCTTCTTCATTGTCTTTATAAGATTCTTTGTTGAAGCGGTTATTCACCCATTGCATCATCGCTGGACGACTCAGGAAGGTATGTGTTTCTTCTCCCCATTGATCGGAAATTTCGCGGAGTACAATGTAGCGGCCTTGAACTTCTACCGTCATCATATTCCATTTGTCTGTTTTGTATATTTCATGTTTTTTGATCATTATCATTACCACCCTGGCGATTTTTGGCTTTTGGCTCAATGATAACGCACTGGAGAAGGGAAAAGCAAATTAAATCATATATTAAGGGTTGGGTTTGATTGATTTGAACAGAAGATTGCAGTATACTATAGTTATACGCCATATATGGCGGTTATTTTTAGGAGGTTGTTCAATTGAAAGGTACAGTAAAATGGTTTAACGCAGAAAAAGGTTATGGTTTTCTTCAAGTAGAAGGCGGCGAAGATGTATTCGTACACTTCTCAGCAATTCAAGGTGAAGGATTCAAGACTTTGGACGAAGGTCAAGAAGTAGAATTCGACATCACTGATGGTAGTCGCGGACCGCAAGCTGAAAACGTAGTAAAATTATAAGAAACAGCAGGACAGTTAAGCTGTCTGCTACAAATATATAATTTACTTGGCAAGCCCTTGCAAGAGTGGTTACCAACTTACAGAACACAGTTCTTTCGGGAACTGTGTTTTTTTACGCCCACTATAGATGTTCTCCTAAATGAAAAAGGTCGTTGCACTCCATTGAAGGGGAGTGCAACGACCTCTTTGTATTATGGAATAATACCAACCCTAATTATAGGGAGGCTTTTTTGTTCTTTTTTCTGAAATAATTGATCGGCTCCAGGTTGGATTTCAATAAATGCTGTCCCAGAAACCCTGCAAAAGCAAGCAAGCTGAAACCCGTAGCCACTATATAAAAAATATAACGCCCCGCCTCTTGATAAATAATGCCGCCAAAGGTACCGCTAAGCAGCCCAGAGGCACTTGACCAAACGACGGTGAAAATGGCAAGACCTGTTGCCCGAAGGCGATCCGGGATAATCCGGGTGATATAACGGACAGATGTTACATAAAAAACACCAAATGATATACTGTGCATGGCTTGAATGGCAATCATTGAGCCTGGATGATCCGCCAGGGACATCAAAAGAAAACGCAGAGCATACATCAGACTCCCCAAGGCCAGCAAGGGCAATTCTTTGAATTTGTCGCCGTATCTGCTGAGGATAAATAATACAGGGATCTCACTAAGAGCTGACGCGAGCAATGCCCAGCCAATGATTTCCTCACCTGCGCCTAGTTGTTTTAGACTGATCGTCAGAAAGGCTTCGTTCATTCTATGGCCTAACGCGAGTACAAACACACAGCCGAAGAACCACAGCACCTCTTTTTGCAACAATATATCTTTAAGTCCATTTTTGCTATTATCAGCTTCAGCTGTGTCCTTATCTTGATTCGTTGTTTCTATAACAGCAGGTCTTTTAACATCCTTAAGACCTAGGGTAATTAAAAGTGCAGCAATAATGATGATGATACATAGGGTCAAGCTCCAAGTAGAGCCCAATGCTCTTAATGCATAGCCAACGGTTAGAGCAAAGAAAGAATAGCCTAAGGAGCCAAAAACGCGAATGGTAATGAAGTTCCGTCCGTGTCTTTCGGCAACTTTGATAGCCATTGTATCGGCAAGCGGAAAAACTGGGTAATAGAAGAAGTAGAAGAAGGACAAAATAAGCATGACAGATGAAAATTCGGCCGCTCTGGCTAATAGAAGACCAGTTACTAATTGACCCGCAAGTAGTATGAACATGATCTTTCGAACGGTGCCTAACTTATCGCTTATCATACTCCAGAATAGATTGGATAGGATGGAGATAAGGGGACCGAGGGAATACAAGTAGCCTATCTGAGAACTGCTAAACCCTAAATGTGTGTAGAATAAAGGAAAGTAGGATACTACAAGGACGCTGGTACCATATATGGTAAAAAGAAAGGAACGCAGCCAGTTTTGATCACTGTAAAGGCTGCCGGTCCGTTTTGAAAACATGGATTGCACTCCTCCGAAATTGAAATATGCCTAGTATAGCATAAAGCAATGGGGAGATGTTTTTAAAAACTGCTGTATTTCTGAATCTTTCATGATTTTACGAAAGTGATTTTGTTGTTTGTACAAATACGCCTGATCATATTATAATAAGTGGTGATTTGGATAAGGAGACAACAATGTGGAGGCACTGTCATTGAGTGAATTAGAGCAAGGCCGTTACCTTAGCCCGCGTGGTCCACTGGGACTTATGAACAGGGTCTATAAGTACGTGCTGCCGGAAGTGAGAGAATGTCTCCATTTCTGGCGCCAAGATGCGAACGGGATTCCCGATCCCGAGCTCCGGAAGCAAGCACTTGCCAGCATTGAAACTAAAGAGTTTCATTGCATAGGCGGTGGTATTTATGCCGCCGGCAATTTATCGATGAAACATATACTGATTCCGCTAATTGTTGCTTATCAAACTATCAGTGATTATCTGGACAACTTATGTGATCGCAGTACTTCGCTTGATCCTGCAGATTTCAGGCTGTTGCATCAATCTATGCTGGATGCTATTGATCCAAATGCTGAGCCAGGTAATTATTATGCGCTTCGAAGTGAACAGAATGACGGCGGATATTTGTACAGGCTGGTTCGTAAATGCCAAGAAATGATTTCTTTGTTGCCAGGTTATTCCGCTGCTGCAGCGGAGATTCGAGAACTGGCTGTGCTCTATACAGATTTACAAGTGTATAAGCACATCCGCCCGGAACTCAGGGAAACAGCCCTGAAGGAGTGGTGGGAGGAACAGGGCAGTCGAGCGCCGCATCTGCAATGGAATGAGTTTTCGGCTGCAACGGGATCAACACTAGGTGTATTTATGTTATTTCTTTCCGCATGTGATCCGAAGCTGAACCAAGCTTCTGCGGCTTCGATTCGAGCCGCGTATTTTCCGCATGTATGTGGTCTGCACATTATGCTGGATTATCTGATTGATCAGGAAGAGGACCGAGCAGGCGGTGATCTTAATTTCTGCAATTATTATGATGACACGGATACCATGCTGAGTCGGATCGCTGCAATGGTTGAGTGGGCCCGTAAGGATGTTCGTAATCTTCCAGAGTCTTCGATGCATCGTATGGTGATTGAGGGATTGCTGGCACTTTATTTATCTGATCCCAAAGTTAGCGAACAGCGGGAAGTTCGCTCTGTATCTAAAAGCCTGATGAAAGGCAGTCCGCTTACAAGACTGTTCTTCTTCGCTAACAGCCGTTGGATACGCAAACGCTTTTTGTAACCATGTCGCGAAGTTGTTTTTATAAGATGTATCAGGCTTCGCACAATTTTAAGGAGGAACAACAGAATGTCTAAAATTCAAAAAATCGCAGTATTGACTAGTGGTGGAGATTCACAGGGAATGAACGCCGCTGTTCGTGCGGTTGTAAGAAGCGCACTTTATTTCGGTATTGAGGTATTTGGGGTGCAACGTGGTTATCAAGGTCTGCTGAATCGCGATATTTTCCCAATGGATCTTCGCAGTGTAGGGGATATTATTCAACGTGGCGGTACTGTTCTGCAGTCTGCAAGATGTCTGGAGTTCACGAAACCGGAAGGACAACAAAAAGGCGCGGATATCCTTAATGAACTGGGTATCGATGGTCTAGTAGTTATCGGTGGAGATGGTTCTTATAAAGGAGCTAACAAATTAAGTAAACTTGGTATCAAGACTATGGCTTTGCCAGGTACGATTGATAACGATATCTCCTTCACAGACTACACTATCGGGTTTGATACAGCGGTTGGCGTTGTTGTAGACGCTATTAACAAGTTGCGTGACACTATGTCCTCCCATGAACGTTCTTCGATTGTAGAGGTTATGGGACGCCACTGTGGCGATATCGCGCTGCATGCTGGACTGGCTTCCGGAGCAGAAACAATTCTTGTGCCGGAAATGCCGTATGATTTGAATGAAGTTGCTGACCGGATGCGCGATAACTTTATCAGAGGTAAACGTCACAGTATCGTAATTGTTGCCGAAGGCGTTGGCAAAGGTGAAGATGTGGCTCAAGCTCTGAAAGACCGTCATGCTTCTCTGGATGCACGTGTTACTGTACTCGGACATATCCAACGTGGTGGAACACCAACTCCTGGAGACCGGAATCTGGCTAGCCGTCTTGGCGATTTTGCCGTACGTAAGCTAATCGAAGGTGAATCCGACAAGGCTTGTGGTATCATCAAAGGTGAATTAACCCTTACGGATATTGATCTCGTTGTAAATACGAAAAAGGGCTTTGACCTGGAGCTGTACGAGCTGGCTTCCCGTCTTTCCCAATAATTAGCGACCCTATATATAAAAAGGAACAGCTGCGAGATGCGCACTGTTCCTTTTTTGTGTAATATGGATCGTTAACTCTGTGGTTGTTCCTGTGTGTATTGTGCGGCATAACGCCGTTGAACTTTGATAAGCCGAGACAATAGCAGGGTCGCACCGATGGCAAGACCGGTAATAAGACCAATCCAGTAGCCGAATGCTCCTAGATCTGTATAAGTTGCAAGTACATAACCTGTAGGTAAGCCAATTACCCAATAGGCAATAAAACAAATGATAAAGGCTGGGTTAACATCCTTATATCCGCGAAGCGCCCCTTGAGTAGGTGTAGCAATTGCATCTGAGATTTGAAAAAAGATTGCATAGATCAGGAAATGCTGAATCAACGAGATGACATCGGGTTCATCTGAATATAGACCAGCTACATGATTTCCGGCAAACAAGAGTAATAAAGCTGTGGCCAGCGAAAGGATTGCCGCCAGCCCGATACCCATTATGGCATATTGGCGTGCATCCTTTTGTCTGCCAGACCCGGTCTCGAAGCCGACGAGGATGGTAAGGCTGATGCAAATACTGAGCGGAATCATATAGAGTGTTGTTGCAAAATTGATTGCTGCCTGATGCGCGGCAATTGTTACGGTGTCAAATCGGCTCATTAACAAGGTTACAGCGGAAAAGACAGCCGTTTCGAAAAAAATCGAGAAACCGATGGGTACTCCGATTTTGAGCAAATCTTTAATGCTGTTTAACGATATGAAGTAGAAATTACGGAATAATCTGAGATTTACAAAGGCCTGAGAACGATATATGAACAGTAGAGCAACGGCAAATATAACCCAATAGGTAATGGCTGAAGCTACGCCTGCACCAACACCCCCGAGACGAGGAAATCCGAAGTTCCCGAAGATGAGCAAATAGTTCAAACCTACATTTACAGGCAAAGCTATTAGTGTAATACACATGGATACGCGTGTTTGTCCTAAAGCGTCTATACAGCTACGAAGTACCGTATATCCAAACAGGGGGATAATTCCGAACGAAATAGCACTGAGGAAGCGGAAAGCAACATCTCTTACACCAGGCTCCAAGTTCATAAAATTAAGAATAGGTGACAAGGCAAAGCTGCCAATCAGCAAGACGATGATCGAAACAATCAGTGACAGCCAAATACCTTGTGTGACTTGAAAGGCAACATCCTTATCTTTTTTGCTCCCGATGAGCTGTGAAACAATAGGTGTGATCCCCATAAGAATACCGCTGAGACCGGTTTGGATTGGAATCCAAAGACTAGTTCCTATCGCAACTCCTGCCAGATCGACGGTTCCGAATTTACCGGACATATTAGTATCAAAGAAGGTGATCGCGGATAAAGCTATTTGTGTAACAAGGATTGGGAATAAAATATGAAAAAATTGTCCTGCTTTTTGTTTTAAAGAGGTGGTCTGTATCATAATTCTGTGCCTCATTCTTTATGATTTTTCAAGGAATAGGTTACATAGTTCAATAAGTTTCCGTTAAAAGACCCGGCAGACGCCGGGTCTTTAGCATACGTATATCAGATCAGCTATAAATAATAAGGGCTGTATTCATTGTTTTTCGTAATCAACATCGGCTGTATAGCGATTATTGGCGTTCCAGAGAAGGAACTCATCCACATTCTCATCTTTTAAAGCGCGGATTTGATCTTCCACCTGTTTTTTACCATATTTCACATAATGACCACTTCCGAGCCAGCTTGCTGTAAAGTCTTGAATCCAAGGCCGAATAACGGGTTTGTAGCTGCCCAGTGGATCAAGCTTCTTATGTGTATCAACCATGGAGCCTTTGATTGTAGCGTAAGGATCTAAGTCGGGCTCTTTCACGCCAAACCATCCCGTTGAATAGTGACTTGGATAAACCATTGGACTGATAACATCCACATTCTTGGATATTTTAACAAAGTCTTGGCCGATACCCTCAGCAGGGGCAGATGCGGCATATCCAAAAATATCTACGGACACACGGACACCAAGTGGAGCTAGCTCTGCTTTGGCATATTTAACAAAATTAGATACAATTTCTACGCGTGAATCACTGGTTTTAGTGTATTTAAGGGTTTCAGCGCGTTTTTCGAATCCTTCCGGAAAACGAACATAGTCGAACTGAATTTCTTTGAAGCCGAGCTTGACAGCTTCCTTGGCGATATCCACATTGTATTTCCAAACATCTTCATTATAAGGATTAACAAAGCTGTCGCCGCCTTTATTCTTCCATACAGTGCCATCAGAATTAACAAAAGACATCTGCGGGTTCTTCTTGGCAAGAATGGAATCTTTAAAAACAACAATCCGGGCGATAGGATAAACATCATGTTTCTTCAAACGTTCCATTAACTTGCTGATATCTCCAATAAAAGGCTGAGGGTTACCAAGCTTCTGAAGGTCGGCATTATCGGTCTTATACGTGATATAACCCGCATCGTCCTTAATGTCTATAACCATTGAGTTAAGTTCGGTTTGGTCAAGCAATGTAAGCAGCTTTTCCATTCGTTCCCCACCAGCACTGTAGGCGGTAACATAAATGCCTTTTACTTTGGGTGCGTCTGGCTGTGGATCGGTGTGTAACATACTTTCTGAGTTTGTTGCTTCAGGTGAAGCGCTTGGAGCTGGAGTTGCTACATTCGAATTGTTGTTTTGTTGTGCAATGATGGGGGGATTCATGGCGGACTTCAAAGCGATCGCCACTTCAGCGTCATGTTGGTTCTGTTGTACGCCTACGCTTCCCAAGGCCATCATCAGTAGAGCCCAGGTGATGTTCATTCGTTTTTCTCTCCCTTTATGTACTTTCCCCTAAATTATATAGGAACGGTTGCTCCCAAAAAGAACAGTGTTGTAACAATATTAGCTCAGATTGGGAATAAAAAACCGCCTTTGTTGTTTATAAACGAGATGTATGGATTCGAAACGGTATGAAAAAAGTAAATGCCGCCTTAAATCGGCAACAGGGCCGAACCCAAGGCGGCAACTATCAAGACTTCTCTTGCGGCTTGCTCATTGAAGATACGCAGAATTCTGATGTTCACAGATGCTGTAATGGATAATATCCATGGCATCTGCAGGTTCCAGAATACTTAGCCCGTCTCGCAGAACGATTACTGAATTTAATTCGTCCTGTTTGAGAAACGGCATCATATCAGGATACCACCTCATGACGATTGCTGACAGTTTTACCGTTTCCATTTCCACAAAAATCACCCTTTCCTTTTTCGATAGTTCTGAATAGATTCAGTGTTCATCGGAAAACGAAGTGCTTTGGAAAAAAGAGGGGTAAATCTCAATCTTTATGAAATTGTTAGGGTTCTGCGTGTGTATAATATATCATAATTCTGAGTTTGGTGCATTTTCCAATACTAGGAATTTTTATTTCCTCATTTTGTCTTTCCGGAAGGAGCCCATGACACCCACTGTTTCAACAATATTTACAAAAGCTTGAGGATCTGTCGTGCGGATGATACGTTGCAGCTCTGCAAGTTCGTAGCGGGTTGTTACCGTCATTAGCATGTCCTTTTCAACGTGAGAATAAGCGCCTTCTGTTTTAATCTTTGTGACACCTCGTTGAAGGCCTATCAGATGTTGCAGTAATTCATCTGTACGGTTTGTTACAATATATACAGTTACTTTTAAGTGGCTGATATGAATCATATCCAACACTTTACCTGTTACATATATAGATACCATTGATGAAAGTGCTAAATTCCAGTTCTGGTCAAGATAAGCGGCCGCCAGGATAACTAGTCCATTTAAACTTACCACTACATTACCGACCGGGAAATCACGGTATTTAGTGATAATTGAACCCAAGATGTCAAAACCTCCGGAAGAACCTCCTGCACGGAAAGAGATACCGCAGCCAATCCCAACGAGAACTCCGCCAAATACAGAGGACAGCAGCATATCTGTAGCCACCAGATGCTCGGGAATCACCGTTAAGAACCAGGTTGTAAACACAACGGACAACATGCTCATAATAATAAATCTCCGGCCTAACTGGAACCAGCCAGCAGCCAGCAGAGGAATATTAAAGAGCAAGTATAGGAGGCTTATGTTTAATGGAGTGAAATAACCCACTAACATGGAAAGCCCAGATACGCCACCACTTAGTAAACGGTGTGGAATTAAAAATAGATTAAATCCACTGGCGATCAGTGCTGCCCCTAAAAAAACAACCAAACAATTCAAAATCTGTCTTAACAAGTAAATCCACCCTTATATATATATTTAATAAAATAAAACATGAAAGCAATGAAAAGAAAGGAACCCACTGGTATTCTCACATGTGTTTGTGATATAATGTATAGGATATTCTTGAGTAGAACGTTACAATGGTATTTTTGCATTGCATCGGATGTAAAGCTACAGTTGCTCAGGTACAACAAGGTACCTGATGATTAGGGAGGCTTTTCGTCCCAAAAGCGCTATATCATGCAGAAAATAGAGCATGATTGGACAGCCTATAAATGTGTTTACCGCTACTTAAGAATACAGACAAGCATGTGGAATGTCCACTGTATAGAAGGAGCATGAATAATTTGAAAACATTCGCAGAATTTGGCTTGGAGCCAAAAGTGCTACAAGCAATCACAGAGTTAGGATTTGAGGAGGCAACACCGATACAGGAACAGTCGATCCCATTAGCATTGACTGGGTCGGATCTGATCGGTCAAGCTCAGACTGGTACAGGTAAGACTGCTGCTTTTGGTATCCCCCTCATTTCGAAGATTAACCGTGAAGACGAAAAAATCTTGGCCCTTATTATGGCACCAACTCGTGAGTTGGCCATCCAAGTGTCAGAAGAAATTGGCAAACTAAGCCGTTTCAAAGGTCTTCGCTCGTTGGCGATTTATGGCGGACAGGATATTGGACGTCAAATCCGTGGATTGAAAAAGAAACCACAAATCATTATTGGTACACCTGGTCGTTTGCTCGATCACATCAACCGTAAAACGATCCGTTTGGATGATGTTCAAACCGTTGTATTGGATGAAGCAGATGAAATGCTGGATATGGGCTTTATGGAAGATATTCAGACGATCTTGAAGCTCGTTCCTGTAGAACGTCAAACCATGTTGTTCTCTGCTACAATGCCACCAAACATTCAACGCCTAGCTCAACAATTTCTTAACAACCCGCAACATGTCTCCGTTATTCCGAAACAAATCAGTGCCCCACTGATTGATCAAGCTTATGTGGAAGTGCCTGAGCGTCAAAAGTTTGAAGCTCTTAGTCGTTTGATTGATATGGAATCACCTGAATTAGCTATCGTATTCGGACGTACTAAGCGCCGGGTTGATGAGCTTGCTGAAGCTTTGCAAAAACGCGGATATTCTGCTGATGGATTGCATGGTGACTTGTCACAGAACCAACGTGATGCTGTAATGCGTAAATTCCGTGATGGCAGCATTGACGTGCTGGTAGCTACTGACGTAGCGGCACGTGGTCTGGACGTATCCGGCGTAACTCACGTAATTAACTTTGACTTGCCACAAGATCCTGAAAGCTATGTACACCGTATTGGTCGTACAGGACGCGCAGGTAAAGAAGGTACGGCTTGGTCATTTGTTACTCCACGCGAAATTGATCACCTGCATTTGATCGAACGTGTTACTCGTCACCGGATTACTCGTAAACCTTTGCCAACAATGGCTGAAGCTATTGAAGGTAAACAACGCGTTACTGCTGAGCGTTTGCTTGAAGTGGTAGAAAGCGGAGAGTTGAACGAGTACAAAGGAATTTCTATTCAATTGCTTGAGCAATATGATTCCGTACAATTGTTGTCCGCAGCTATGAAGCTTCTCACTGGCGACAAGAAGGATTCTGCAATTGAATTGACTCCTGAAGATCCAATTCGTGCTAAACGTCGTGGTGGCAAAAACGATATCCGCAGTGGCCGTAAACCTAATGGTGGTTATGGCGGAAACCGTGGTACTTCCGGTGGCAGCGGTAGCGGTGGCGGATACCGTGGTAACCGTGATAATAACGGTGGCGGTAGTCGTGGTGGCTATAGCAGCGGTGGCAGTAACTACGGTAGCGGCAGTGGCGGCTATGGCGGTGGCTATAAAGGCAACCGTGATGGCGCACCAGCTCGTGACGGTGGTGCAAACCGCAGCGCAGAGCGTAAACCATACACTCGTCCAAGCAGCACGAGCACTCGTCCTGCAAAACGTGAAGATTTCGATAATTAATACTTCGTCCAGATACCAAAGAAGACGAGATGCCGCATTGCGGTTCTCGTCTTCTTTTTGCTGAAATATAAGGATGTTTGGTGAATTGTTGTGTCCTTAGTAGGGCGCGAATTTGTTTTGTGAGATATTAGTATCCGAATGTACGAGTGATGATAACGAGCAAGATAAACAATACGAGGATCGTGCCTGTAGAAGTCCAACCGCCGAAGCCAACAGGTGTAGACATGAGATAACCTCCTTTAGAATGTGGGGATTTTGGTATTTCTTATGGTTACAATCCTAATATATGGACTATAAAGGCTTTACGTATAGACGATAGTCTATAATTCAGAAAGTTGGGCTATGGAAATGAGGAGGTCAAATGAGGTATAGTTAAGATATGTAGTATGTAAGAGACAGAGGAGGAAGGGAATTGGAGTTTAAAGGAGCAATGGGCGGCTTATACCGCGTCACAGAATGGATTTCACGTATCGCAGGAAGTAATATCTTATGGGCACTATGTTCCGCCCCGTTTTTGTTTTTTGGTGTTTTAAAGATGATTATGTTAGGGACAGGCGCAGGTGGAGCGAACGAGCAAATTACATTGAACTGGGCAATGGGGATTCTAGCGCCCTTTACGGTGTTTCCAGCTTCAGCCGCTTTATTTACTGTAGTACGTAAGTGGGTAATGGGGAATACGGATGTAGGAACTTTTCGTACATTTTTTCAGGGGTATAAAGAGAACTATGTAAAAAGTATGCTCGGAGGAGTTATCTATACATTGATGTTCGTTGTTATGTACGTTGATGTAACAGTTTACATGACACAAATGCCTAACTTCAGAATTGTTGGTATTTTGATGTTGGTGCTGATGATACTTTTGTCGGTATCCATGTTTAACTTCTTTTCCATTGTGGTTCATTACCAAATGGGCTTCAAGCAAGTGATGACCAATTCTATATTGCTGACTATAGCACGCCCAATTCGTGTGTTCTCTACATTGATTGCAGCCGCGGTTCTTGTTTATATCGGTCTTAGATATCCGGCTCTGTATTTCATTTGTATTCCAACGTTGATTGCAATGGCGGCCTTCTTTAACTTCTACGCTACTTATAATAAGTTACAGCTGCAAGTAGAAAAGAAGAAACTGAAAGAGCAGGAAGAAGCAGAAGCAGCAGCATTGAACAATCGGGCGGATGAATATGACGACGATGACGATGATGATGACTACGAGGATGAAATTGATGAAAAGGACACCAAACGCATTTAACAAAATGCTGGATTAAGCGTTGGATATTTCCAGGTAATTAATTCCTGTGTAAAAATAAAGCGCATACAGGTTTACTTTTTCGTTAAAACGCAATATAATAATAACAAATCCTGCGATGTACGTTACGGTTACTCGTTGTTTTGAACCAATGATAATGTCTTGGGAGATCTACACGAAGCGCAGCTGAACCGCCCTGTCTATATGACTTGGGGAATTCAAAAACGTTTTCTGCGATCACCCACCTGCTCTAGCAGGTTCAGAAGACACTGTAGCCGGACGGCATAAGCGGGTTTTCTCTTGTTTAAGCCAAGGCGCCCTGTTTCCCGTGAATAATGGGAGCGGGCGCTTTTTTGTATGTCTGGAATAAAGGGAAAGTGAGTTATACCCTTTTGTTCCTGAGACAAGAGTGTTACACTTAGAATAATGAACTTGGGATTTGTAGAGGGGGAAGAATTTTGTCGTTAAAAAGAACCTTGGTTGGCTTATTCCGCAGTCATGATGGAACAAGCGACCGCGCCAAAGATCCGACATTAAAAACGCGTTATTACAATCTAACTAAAGACAAAGCATGGGAAGAAGTTTCATCAACTTTAAAGAAAGTTCCTGGATTTAAGGTGCTTCACGAAGTGGAGTCTGTAGGTGAGATTACTCTTGAGAAAAGAACGGCATTTGGCCGTACGCTGGACATTACGGTATCGGTGCTAAATACGACGCCTGTTCGTTGTGGTGTAGACATGTATTCTGCATCTAGAGGTTCACTTGGTGATCTCGGGGCGAATTACCGTGTGATTCAACGCTTGTATGCATCTTTGGACAAAAAATTAGGAAAATACAAAGCAGACTGATTTTTAGAGGCCCGTCAAACCCTTCTTGCTTAGGGGTAGTATGAATGCGTTTACGTAAACGGTGAGCTGCTCAGTGTGTTATCGATAAATCTTTCTATTACAAAAAAAGCGGGAGAAGGATGGACCTTCTGCCGCTTTTTTAACAGAGATAATTAAGTATTGTTGGAATAACCGCTACTGATTAAAGAATTAGAGCAGCTTCTTCACAGCAGCAATAGCATCTTCATAGTTAGGGTGCTCGGTCATTTCACTCAAATATTCAACATATACGATCTTGTCGTTCTTATCCAGAACAAAGATGGAGCGCATATCTAAGCGGAATTCTTTAATCAGCACACCATAGGCTTGTCCAAATGAGGTTGCTTTGTGGTCGGATAGAGTAATTACTCGATCGATGCCGGCAGCACCGCACCAGCGAGCTTGGGCAAACGGCAGGTCCGTGCTTACCGTGAGAATTACCACATCGTCACCAAGCTCTGCGGCTTCACTGTTGAACCGGCGGGTCTGTGCGTCACATACCCCGGTATCAAGAGAAGGGACAACACTGATTAGCTTGATTTTACCGGCATAATCACTTAGAGACACGTCTTCTAGAAGATTCTTGCTCAGAACAAAATCGGGTGCAGGATCACCAGCTGTTAGCTTAGGTCCTACGAGAGTGATGGGGTTGCCTTTAAAAGTAGCTACGCCTGTTTTTTCTTGCGTCATATCCTTGTTTTCCTCCTCGAATTATAATATTGGATTCTTACTGCCACAATAAATTATAATCTTAATAGCAGGAAGATGTCCAACCGGACAAGATATATATGTAAAGGGATGGGTGTTATGATATTTATTCGATACGAAAATTGGAAAAGTTATGTCCGGTATTATCCGGTAACCTGTCTGCTCATATTGGCCAATGTGATCATGTTTATCCTGACGGTAATTAACGGAGGATCAACTAATATTCAAACGCTTATTGATTTTGGTGCTATAGTTGATGTGAGTCCGTACAAAGAGGAACTGTGGCGCTATCTGGCCGCTATTTTTTTACATAATGGGTTTTCCCATCTGTTCTTTAATTGCTTCGCTCTCCTGGTGTTTGCACCGCCTCTGGAGCGATTGCTGGGCTGGTGGCGTTATGCGCTGCTCTATGTGGCGGGTGGTTTTCTGGCAAATCTGCTTACAATTGCGATTAGTGCCCGCTCAGTTGTAGAGGTTGGTACGGTTTCGGTTGGCGCTTCTGGAGCAATCTACGCCATTTATGGTGCATTTTTATACATTGCCGTTATTCAACGGGCGATGATGGATGAGGGCTCGCGTAAGACTTTATACGGATTGCTAATGATCGGGATCATTATGTCGTTTGCTACACCGAATGTGAATTGGGTTGCACATCTCGGAGGTTTGGTTTCTGGCTTTTTCGTATATGGGCTAATTATTCGTATATTCAAAAAAAGCCTAAGACAGGGGCGATGATGGAGTGGAGCTAAGACAGCTGCAATATTTTTTAAAGGTAGCTCAAAAAGAACACGTAACAAGAGCGGCAGAAGAGCTTCATGTAGCGCAGTCTGCGGTAAGCCGTCAGATTCATCAGCTGGAGCAAGAGCTTGGGGTTGATCTATTCATGCAAAAAGGGCGCAATCTGCAGCTTACCCCTGTTGGGCAGCTCTTTTGCAAGAAGGTTGAGAGTATCCTTAAGGAGTTGGAGCATTCAGTAAATGAGGTGCATGAATTTCTGGATCCCGAGCGTGGTGAGATTCGGATTGGATTCCCGCATAGCCTTGGCACACATCTAATCCCGACTATCGTTGCAGATTTTCGTAAGTATTATCCTCATGTCAAATTTCGTTTTAAACAAGGATCTTACCCTTCTTTGATAAAAGACGTATTGTCTGGAGAAGTGGATTTAACTTTCATTTCGCCTTTTCCGGAGAATGATGAGCATGTTTCGGGGGATATTGTAATGACTGAAGAGTTGTTTGCGATTCTTCCTCAGAATCACCGGCTGGCAGGAGAATCTGAAATTCGGTTGGAACAGCTGCAAAAAGAGAAGTTTGTTCTATTCAGCCAAGGCTATTCGTTGAGACCTATCGTTTGGCAAGCTTGCTTGCAGGCGGGATTCCAACCGCAGATTGCTTTTGAAGGCGGAGAGACCGATACCATTCGTGGTTTGGTGGCCGCAGGGATGGGTGTAAGCCTGCTTCCGGAGATGGCGTTCTATCAGACGAATCCTCTCCAACCAGCCCAGGTGAAGGTTGTGGAGCCTGCGGTGACGAGAACGGTTGGCTTGATCTACCGTACAGATAGTAAATTACCGCTGGTGGCACGTTCCTTTCGGACTTTTTTAATCTCCTACTTTAAAGCTAGGCAAAATAATACCCCGGTCGGCTCTTAGCCTTCCGGGGTTTTTGTTGTTTAGAGGTATGCGATATTAGTCGCGGTTGCCTAAAAAGACGGTGATCAAGCGAAGCAATTCAAGCAAGGATACTAGAGCGGCAGCAACATAAGTTAATGCAGCGGCGTTGAGAACCTTTGCTACTCCGCGTTCTTCTTCGTTGCGGATGAAACCTTGTTCTACCATGACCTGACGAGCCCGGTTACTGGCGTTGAATTCTACAGGCAGCGTTACGAGCTGGAATGCAACAGCTGCTGAGAAGAAAATGATACCCAAGCCTATAAGATTAAAGTAACCGAAGATGAAACCTGCCATCAGCATGAAAGGCGCGATGCCTGATGCGAAATTAACTACCGGGAACATCCGGTGACGAAGTGTCAACATAGGATAACTTACTTTATGCTGAATCGCGTGGCCTACTTCGTGACAAGCGACAGAAATTGCAGAGATGGAACTTTCATAATACACAGGCTCTGATAAGCGTACAACTCTGTGGATGGGGTCATAATGGTCTGAGAGTGTGCCTCTTACAGGTTCAATCGGAACATCGTGTAAGCCATTAGCATCGAGCATACGTCTCGCGGCTTCATATCCAGTCAGGCCGTTCGAATTAGCTACCTTTGACCACTTGCTGAAGGTTCCTTTGACTCTAAACTGTGCCCACAATGAGAAAAGAAAAGCAATAATTACTAATAGGTACATAAACATAGATGCATTCCTCCACTGTATTGTAAATATGGTATTTACATTGGCGGTCCTTGCGTAAGCAATAGCCGGATCGCTTCCATGCAGGCTAATCCCTGAGGGAGCAGATTTGAAAGTACGCGACTGGCCTGTCCTGGCTTCAAACCACTAATAAGAGGTTCAAGGGCTTTTACTTCCCGTTCTAGCCGCTGCATTTGCTGCTCTAACTCAACTAATTTATCAGAGACGTCAGTTTCTGGTGTTGCCTCGTTCCATTTGCCTAGCATAGATTTGATTTCTTCCAATGAATACTTGTCATGCTTTAATTGAGTAATACGTTCTAAAGCAGCCAAGGTTTCATGGCTGTATAGCCGATAATTTTTGGTGCTTCTAGATTCCGGGGAGATTAATCCCAGTTTCGTGTAATAATCAATAGTTCGTTCACTAATGTGAGCAGCCTTAGCTAATTCTCCAATTCGATACAAAATCATATCCCCATTTAATCTCGCCTCACTAATTGAATACGACTGCCCATAAGTGGCGGTCATCTCCTAAATTGATGGTTTCTTATGCTATCTGTAATGATAACAAACTGGAAACCATACAGTCAAACGTCATACTTTCATAAAGTATATGCAGTAAAGAAGGGTTAATTCATGAACGGTGATCTGTAGTTTCTATACAATACACTCAAACTTAAAGGGATATCAAATTTGAAGAATGATTGGGGTTGAAAACTATAAGTTACCCCAATACATAACATTAAATGTTATGTATATTGTGATTTTGGTAAAAGATGCGTTCAAGTATTAGGTAATATATATGAGGTTGTGCGCGTAGTTATTTTAATGAAAATGCAGCTAGAATCAGGTCTTTAGGACCTCTAGTCCATTAGTACTGTGAAAATTTCGTGTGCTCAAATAAAATAAAATAAAAACATTCCCAAAATAGTCTTGTCAATTTACCTGACTTCTGATTATAATGACATTAAGAGTTTCACGCTTTGTTAGAAAATATAACATTGGGGAGTGGGGTAAAAATGAAAAAGAAATGGTTGATGATGTTACTGGCCATGATTACACTGATGATTTATCCGGTAAGTGCTTTTGCAGCGGACGGTCCGACGAACGTAGACTTACAAGTCGGATTGGACACAGCGTTTACCTTCCTAGCATTCATTTTAGTATTCTTTATGCAAGCAGGGTTTGCAATGCTCGAAGCGGGTTCGGTTCGGATGAAGAATGCAGGGCACGTAGCAGGTAAGACAGTACTTACCCTGGCTATCGCAAGTCTTTGCTTCTGGGCTATCGGCTTTGGACTTGGTTTCGGTAACGGCAATGGCTTCTTCGGTACTACAGGCTTCTTGTACGGAGGAGATTCAACCGCAGCTTCTTTTGAATCACTTGCATTTTCTGATGTTACTTTAAATGTTAAATTCTTATTCCAAATGGCCTTTGCAGCAGTTTCCTTGGCTATCGTATCTGGTGGTATGGCAGAACGTGCGAAGCTAAGTGTGTATATCATTTTCGGAATTTTGTTCTCCGTCGTAATTTATCCAGTTGTAGCTCACTGGGTATGGGGCGGTGGCTGGTTGGCTGAGCTGGGTATGCAAGATTATGCAGGTTCCACGGTTGTCCATCTTACAGGTGCAACGGCAGCAGTCGTAGCAACCATATTGCTTAAGCCTCGGCTTGGTAAGTTTAATAAAGAAGGTAAACCCGTGATCATTCCAGGTCATAACCAAGTATTTACTGTACTCGGTGTTATTATCCTCTGGTTTGGTTGGTTCGGATTCAATCCAGGTAGTGCTTTGTCCCCAATGGGCGGTTTCTTCGGTCACGTAGCCCTAACAACGAACATCGCAGCAGCAGCAGGTGGTTTGGCAGCATTGATTGCTTCTTGGTTGTACTTTGGTAAGTCTGATATTCCAGCAATGCTGAATGGTGTTCTGGCTGCATTGGTTGCAATCACAGGAGCGTGTGCTTTCGTTGATCCATGGGCAGCAATCATTATTGGTTTTGTAGCCGGTGCTTTTACATTCATGACTTCCCAATGGCTGGAACGTGCAGGGCTTGATGATCCAATCTATGCTTTCTCGGTGCATGGTATTGCGGGGATGTGGGGTGCAGTTTCAACGGGTCTGTTCGCTGTACCTGAGCTTATCACTAAAGGCGGCTTGGTAGGTGAAGCTGGGTTGTTCTACGGTGGTGGTTTCCATCAACTAGGCGTTCAAGTGCTTGGTGTGGTTGGAACATTTGTTTTCGTAGCCGTTCTTTCTTTCATCATCTTGTATGTAATGAAGGTAACTATCGGACTTCGTGTTACAGAAGAAGAAGAATTGATGGGCCTGGATATCAGTGAACATGGTACTTACGGATACCCTGAGCAAATGAAATTGATCGCAGATTCGGAATCCAAAACCCTTAAACAATAACATTTCAACTCGGACAGGGAGGCGGACCGTGTGGCATCGATGGAGTTAACAGATGAGTATAATGAAGAAAGCTTTAGGACCATCGTATTGGCCGGTTCGTCAGAGGAGCTTAGGGAGAGGCGTGTTGCCTGTCAAAAAGTACTTCTCGAACAGTTGAATGTTATTCCTATAGAGGAATGGATGTTCCGTGTGAATACTATGCATGATCTTATTGCCCAAACCGCAGTACTCATATGTGAGGCGCAGATGAAAGAGGCGGGCTATGGCCCGCCTCCCTGTGCTTATTCCTTTATTGTGTTTGGCAGCAGTGGGAGGCAGGAGGCAACGCTTTGGAGCGATCAGGATAATGGCCTGATAGTCGAAGGAGAGCCTGATGGGGAAAAAAATCGCTATTTCGAATTTTTCGGAACTTTGTTATCCGATATGCTTGAAGAAGTAGGATATGAGAAATGTGCGGGGAAGGTAATGTGCTCCCAAGTCATGTGGCGTAAGACATTATCTGAATGGATAGAGCAGCTTGATAGCTGGAGAACTCAGTTGGAATGGGAGCCGATCCGGTATCTTATTATCTCTTCGGATATGCGTCATGTGGCAGGAAGCGTGAAGTTATCAGCGAAGTGGCAAGAAGCTTTCTATGAAGGCTTTGCGGAAAATGAGCAGCTGTCTAATGCTGTTCTTCGCAATACAGTACGCCACAAAGCGACTTTGAATTTACTGGGACAGGTGTTAACAGAACGGTTTGGTGATTATGCAGGCGGATTTGATGTTAAGTATGGGGTCTATATTCCGTTAGTGAACATTGTTAGACGGTTGTCATTACTACATGGCATTAGAGCTGGCTCGACATTAAAGCGGATTGAAGCGCTTGATAGGCTTGGGAAATATCAACATTTAGAGGATATTCGCAGAGCTTTCTTATTAGCAATGCGGTTGCGAGTGAACACGCCATATAGTGTTCAGGATGGATTGTTAATCAGCAGTGATTATGTAGCTGAGAGTGAATTGAAGAATAAGCAGCTGCTGTCTGAGCTGCGTGAAAGCCTGCTGCTTGTCAGACGCCTTCATCGGGCGCTGCAGCGTCAGCTCCGCTCAGCGGAAAGGTGGCGGTCATGAGGGAGCCGAACAAAAGCGGAGGATTCTGGAGTAATCTAAGACAAGGTGGAATGCCCTCGGCAATTGCTTCGATGAGAGGTGGGGAAACTGCGCAACAGACTGCGCAGCAAATGGCCTTTATTCGATCTTTGATGCGAGAGAAGCGGCGGCCTGAGGTGCTGCATACCCCATTGTCTGAATTAGAGACAGTGATCTTTGATCTAGAGACTACAGGCTTTTCCCATCAGCATGGGGATGAGATTATGTCTTTCGGAGCCGTCAAGGTTGTTGGAGAGCAGATCAAAGAAGAGGAATGCTTTTATACACTGGTGAACTGTCAGACGGCTATTCCGGAGGATATTACGAGGCTGACTGGGATTACGGAAGAAATGACACAATCCGCTCCCTCCTTAATGGATGGCCTTCATAATTTTATGTCCTTTGTAGGTCAAAATGTGCTGGTGGCACATGCAAGCTCACATGATAAGGCTTTTCTTAATGCTGCTTTATGGAAAACCTCTAAAGTTCAGCTAACACACCGTGTGCTGGACACGATGATGTTAGCGCGATGGCTTGAGCCACAGCGAAGTAATTATTCGCTGGATGAGCTGCTATATGTGCATGAAATTCCGATTCATGGCCGTCATCATGCCTTGGAAGACGCAAAGATGACAGCACAGCTGTGGGTGATCTACCTGCGGGAAATTTCGGAGCGCGGCCAAGTGGATACCTTGGGTGATCTTTATGCTTATTTAAGTAGAACGTGAAGCGGGGCTTGAGATAAACCGCGGAACAAATTTCCGCCGCGGTTATCAGGCAAACGCTCAATATAAAATCCGTTCAGAATGGGATTGCCGCTATCTTTGGTGTTGGGAGAACCTATAAGATAAAGCGCAAACTCAGGTCCTAGTGCTGTTAATCCTTTATAATCGGCAACTGAAGGGATAGGTGCTGAATGTGGGTGGGAATGAAATAGGCCGATGATTGTCGGTTCGTTGTAAAGAACATCAATCCACTCTTCAGGGTGGGGAGTAAAGGTGTGCAGCGGGTCTGGCGCTACGTTGCGCAAGGGTACGTAAGTATCTATGAGCATGCCACCCGCTGCGGCAGCACCCAGCAGGACTCCGCATGCTTCATGCGGATAACAGGACAGCAGGTGCTTCCCCAGTGCTTGCTGTACGGAATATTTCAGTCTAATAGGCTGGACATTTCCCTGGAATGCTGCCATTTGTTCACCCCTCTCTCTTCATTAGGGTTTCGTCGCAGACGAAACCCTCTTTTTTATTATAAAAGTATATATTATTGTGTAAAAAATGGATGGTTTGAAATTTAACCTATTGAGGGTACAATAGTAGAAAACTATTCCAATCGTAAAGGAACAGATGACTATGAAAGCAAGTAATAAATTAAATATAACAGTATTACTCATAGTTGTATGTGTTGCTGTGTTTGCGGTGTGGCATAATCGTGAGCCAAAAGCAGAAGCTGTGCTTGCGCAACAAAATGAGCTGCCGATGAAGAGCGGACCTAAGGCTGGACTGCGTGCACCTTCGTTTTCACTTCAGGGAACAGATGGGACTACCTATGTTGTTGATGGCCCCAGAGATAAAGCGGTAATCCTTAATTTCTGGGCTTCATGGTGTGATCCCTGCCAGCAGGAAGCTCCTGAACTTAATACCATGGC
The DNA here is from genome assembly GCF_037975345.1 of Paenibacillus sp. FSL P2-0121. Lineage (NCBI taxonomy): Bacteria > Bacillati > Bacillota > Bacilli > Caryophanales > Paenibacillaceae > Paenibacillus > Paenibacillus sp. FSL P2-0121. The sequence goes on from NZ_CP150245.1 coordinate 2,538,445, forward strand.
CACTAAGTATAAGGATGTTCTAGATATCTACGGTATTAATGTGAGCAGTCAGGATTATAAACCCAATGCTGAACGTTTTATCAAGAAATACGGTCTTGTGTTTCCGGTTATGTTTGATGTAAAAGATGAGGTGTACAGCAAATATAATGGAGCTGTTTTTCCCACCAATGTGCTCATTGATAAGAATGGAGTGATCTCTGAGATTATTCTAGGTATTCTTAGCCCTGAAGAGTTGGAGGAGAAAATAATCAAGCTTACCGAATCATGAAGCAGGCTGTCCCATGTGGAGACAGATCTGCTTTTTTCTCCAAACAGCAAAAGTCTACAGATCAGCGATTCTTCTTTTTGGAGGATCGCTGATCTGCGTTTTTGGTCAGCCACGATTTGCTTTAGTTGACTCCAAGCATTAATTTCACTATACAGTGGAACAGAAATAGCTGGAACCCCGAAGGAAGCCTCATTGTACAATTGGGGAGTTTTTCCCTATTATTTCGAGATCTCGGGTCATTCAACGAATAATTAGGGAAAATATCCCTCTGATCTAGCTGTTTTGGTGGAAAATAATGAAATCACCCTGATTTTTAGGGAGGAATTCCCTGGTTCTGTTCATTTATAGCGAATATCGGCTATTTTCAGGGAGTTTTTCCCTAATTACTCTACCGCACCCGCACCCTGCACTCGCCCCCGCGCATCCCGCACCGCACACTGCCCATTGCTCACCGCCCACCACCCAAAGTCTATGGGCTAAAGCAATAGTCCGATACACAGCCTATTTAATAAAAAGAAGCTGCCCTAAAAGTAGAATTCTACTTATGGGAAGCTTCTTTTTTGTCTTACAAAATTCTATAAGTGATCAATTAATGATTGACCAGGCCTCTAGGTTCACTGCTGGTCGTCTTCTCATTCTCCAAAGAGAGCTCATTGAGAAGCGCGTAGCGCATACTGTCAACAAGTGCCTCCCAGCTGGCTTCAATTACGTTACTGGAGACACCAACCGTACTCCAGGTGTCTGTGAAGTTCTTGGATTCAATCAATACCCTTACCTTCGCTGCAGTCTGATCCTGTTCATCTATTACACGGACTTTATAGTCGGATAGATGCATTTCCTTTAATTGTGGGAAATAGGTCTGTAATGCTTTACGAAGCGCGTTATCGAGTGCGTTGACTGGACCGTTACCTTCAGCAGCGGTATAAAGATTCTCACTGCCAACTTTCAGCTTCACGAACGCTTCAGATACTACTGGGTGTTCTGCGGTTTTCTCAACTAACATCTTGAAGGATTCAAAGGTAAAGGTTTCATTCATCTCGCCAGTAGCTTCCCGAAGGAGTAGCTCCAGTGAGGCATCGGCACCTTCAAACTGATAGCCTTGATGTTCCATCGTTTTGATTTTCTCGATCACTCGGCGAGCCTGCTCGCTGCTTGGATCCAGATTTAAACCCATATCCTGCGCTTTGGAGAGTACATTGCTCTGTCCAGCAAGTTCGGAGACCAGCACCCGCTGCTTGTTCCCGACAAGCTCAGGAGAGATATGCTCATAGGTCCGTGAATCACGCATGATGGCGGAGACATGGATTCCACCTTTGTGTGCGAAAGCTGCATTTCCGACATAAGGCTGATTTACGGGCAGATTAACATTGGCAACTTCACTAATGTAGCGGGCAGTGTTGGTAAGCTGTGACAATGAATCGCCTGGAATACAGTGATAACCCATTTTGATCTGTAGTGTAGGAATAATAGAACATAGGTTGGCGTTGCCACACCGTTCACCGTAACCATTAATGGTACCTTGTACTTGCCGTGCTCCAGCTCCGATGGCGCTAAGTGCATTGGCAACCGCTAGCTCACAGTCATTGTGAGTGTGAATTCCGAGATTGGCTCCGGGCAATTGTTGATTTAGAGCGGTAACAATCTCATGAATTTCGTAAGGTAAGGTCCCACCGTTGGTATCGCACATTACAAGCCAATCTGCTCCGGCTTCCCGGGCTTTGGACAGAACAGCTGCTGCATATTCAGGATTATTCTTGTATCCGTCGAAGAAATGCTCGGCATCAAAAATCACTTCAAGGCCTTGGCGTTTCAAGTAGGATATGGAGTCGCCGATCATGGCGAGATTCTCCTCAAGCGTAGTCTGTAATGCAGTGTGTACATGAAAATCCCAAGATTTTCCGACGAGTGTAGCAGCAGGAACCCCTGCGTCAATCATACGTTTTAAATTGTCATCGTTTTCGGCCAAGGAATTCTTCCGCCGAGTGCTGCCGAACGCTGTAATTTTGGCGTTCAGATGAAGCTCCTTGACTCTTTTGAAAAATTCAATGTCTTTATTGTTGCTTCCCGGGATGCCACCTTCAATATAGTGCACACCCAGATCATCGAGTTTCTTGGCAATCTTCAGCTTGTCGTCAGCCGACAGACTGATGCCTTCACCTTGGGTGCCGTCGCGTAATGTAGTATCGAAGATGGAGATGGACTTAGACATGAGAGTCCTCCTTATAGGGAAATGAATTTATATATTATAGCATTTTTACGCGGGAATGTAACAAAGAACTTTACAGCCTCTTAAGTTGACCTAACCGCAGCGGAGAGTTATTCTAAATTGGACAATAGAAAACCTGAGGATAAGAAGGTAGATATTGTGCAGAATGTTGATCAGTATTATCCAACGAGTGGCAGGGTTATCCTGCATGTTGATATGAATGCTTTTTACTGCTCTGTGCATGAGGCAGAGGACCCTGACCAATATAGAGGCAAAGCTACTGCGGTTGCGGGTAGTGTTGAATTGCGGAAAGGGATCATAGTGACTTGTTCCTACGTCGCCCGCAGAATGGGGATTTCGACGGGAATGCAGGTTCAGAAGGCGCTTCGTATTTGTCCATCGCTTATCGTTATTAAACCGGACTTCCATTTATACCGCAAATATTCTAATGCTTTTATGCAGATTGCATATAGCTATACTCCGTTACTGGAAGCAGTGTCCATCGATGAATGTTACCTTGATATAACTGGCTCCAGACAATTCGGTACACCCATGGAAATAGCGGAGACGATTCAGCGCCGTATAATGGAAGAATTGGGCTTGCCATGCTCAGTGGGGATCGCTCCCAATAAGCTGCTTGCGAAGATGGCTTCCGATTTAAAAAAGCCAAACGGTATTTCAGTGCTGCGGCTGCGGGATGTGCCTAAGATTTTATGGGACAAGCCTTGTAACGAAATGTTCGGCATTGGTGGAAAAACAGCAGAAAAGCTCCGCAAACTGGGCATTTACAGTATTGGTCAATTAGCAGCGGCTGATGAAAATATGCTGGTTGAGAATTTCGGAGTTATGGGCTCATGGCTAAAGCGTGCTGGCAACGGTATTGATCATGGGATCGTTAATCCTGAGCGGGAGCAGAGTAAGTCGATTGGACACACCACAACATTGCCGCGGGATGTCATAGGTCTTGCTGAGGTACGACCGATTTTGTTGAATTTAAGTGATCAGGTAGCCCGGCGCTTGCGTAAGCAAGGACTTGTTGCTTCAGGGGTGCAGCTGACCATTCGGACACCCGATATGAAGACCATAACCCGTTCGCGTCAGCTAGAGGCTCCTTCGGAGAGTGGGGAGGATATCTACAAGTCCGTCTGCGATCTATATGTTCGTCATTGGAATGGGGCGAAGCCTGTGCGGCTGCTGGGTGTGACCCTGCAGGGCTTGATTGCTAAAGAGGATTCTGCCATTCAGCTTGATTTGTTCGATTACGAACGTCAGCCTAAGAAAGAGTCTCTTAACAAGACTATGGACATGCTACGTAATAAATTCGGTGAAAATGCAGTGTTGACCGCCGGGATGTTAAGCGATTCTCACTCTGCAAGGCTCCGCAATCATAAAGAACGTGGCACTTCGTTGCAAAAGGATAATCTTCTATCTGTCGAGTCTGATAAAGAGTAACAAGATCATTCTACGACATGTCAAAATAGATGCCGTAGAATGCGTCAGAAATGCAAACGTATTGAAAATCGATTGAAATTGTATTCTTTTTATATTAATATGAGAAAATATAAGACGCTGGTACAACAGCGCTGTATTGTTCAACGGGAGGCAGAGATAAAATGGCTAAGTACACTTGGGTCGAAAAAGACACTTGTATCGCTTGCGGTGCATGTGGCGCAACGGCTCCTGATATTTTTGATTACGATGACGAAGGTTTGGCAGAAGTTATTTATGAAAATGACGGAAACCACGGCATCACAGCGATTCCGGATGATTTGTTTGATGATCTCCAGGATTCTTGTGATGGATGCCCAACCGACTCTATTAAAATTGCGGATGAGCCTTTTAACAAAGAGGGCTAATTAGCCGGGATTTTGTAACTTCTAGCACAACATAAAGACATCTCTCGCGAACTTTTGTTCAGCTAGGGATGTCTTTTTTGCGATGTCTGACCGATATTAATGTAGGAAGGAATTATAAAATTTCGGAGGTTCCGATGAAAAATTCTCAGCACCTCAAAGCATATGTACAGATGCATCCAGACAATAAGATGGCATGGTACTTGCTGGGTAAGGAATACTATAAGAACGGTCAACAGGGGAAAGCTAACTATTGCTTCAATCAGGCTGGAGAAGTATATGAAGCTTTCGAGCATAGTAAGGTGCCTGCGGAAACGCTACGGGAATATGAGGAAGGGCTGCTTCAGGCAAGCCGCCAGCGGGACCGAAGGCAGCAAAGATTCCGCTACATTATGCTTGGGCTGATGCTTCTATTACTGGTTATGGTGCCATCGGCTGTGGCTCCGGGTCTAGATATTGCGGAAGATCAGGAAATGGTCCAAGACACGGTTGCTTCTGAAGTCAAAGATCCGCTTGACCAAAAAGATGTTAAGAAGGAACCCGTTCTAGAGGCACGAAAAATGATGTATACAGCGCAAGAGAGTGGAGCTTCGGCTTCGTCAGGGAAGCTGATGGCAACTATGCTAATGCGCGAGGAACCGTTTCAAGCTGCTATTTTGGGCATGGAGCGGGAAGGGAAGTGGCTGCTGTGGAAAGAGAAGCTTCCGCTTAATTCCACACTGCAGAAGAATGGGAACGGACGGTTGGTATACCAATCCTATGATCCAGCGGCATGTGCATGCGAACCGCCAGAGCAAGGGGAACTTGCGGTGGATGCAGCTAAGTGGCAGGGGGATCAAGAGGAGCTAGCTACATTATGGAGTGCAATGAGGTCTTATCAGAATCATAAAGGCAAGCTTCCGGCTTCTCTGGCGGAATTGACCAGACCTTTTCCGGAAAATTGGATTGGCGGGACGACACCAGTTATGAAACGTGAGTTCAAATCTCTTAAGGAAATAGCAACTGCTAAGGCACTGGGTACACCGGAAGTTGCGGGTGAGCCTCCAAGCTCAACTGCTGAGGCGGGAATGGGCATACCGACGGCGTTAAGCGAGAGTGGAAGTAGTGGAAAGGGCGTTCCTTTTTTTGACCAGCCGCTTAGAGTGATTGTGGATAAACAAAAACACCGCTTGGCAGTAGTCAGCGGCTCTGTTATTCTACGAAATTATGAGGTAGGGCTTGGGGGAGACAAGACTCCGGAAGGCAATTTCATCATTACAGATAAAGTGGTCAATCCAAACGGTCATGATAATGGGGAGTTCGGAAGCCGCGGACTACAACTTTCAGATAGTAATTATGCTATTCATGGCACCAATGAGCCAGAAAGTGTCGGCAAGGATGAATCCCTTGGCTGTATTCGGATGAGTCGAGAAGATGTGGAAGAACTATTCGCTATGATTCCAAAAGGAACAAAAGTGGTGATTAGTAAAGGGGTTCTGCCTGACAAGCAGCTGCTGCCGGCGAAACGCTTCAACCCTGCTGCTCCATATGATCAGACCAACCCCCACAAAGTATACCACTGGCTGAATTAGTTCCCGGCAACTATAAACAGAACGATGATGAGAAGAATTAGTAAAGTTAAACTTACGCCGATCCACATTAGCGCTTTACGATTAACTTCTTCTTTCTTTTGCTGCAAAGTTGGTGGTTTACGTTTAGTTGACATCCAGCATACCTTCTTTCTCTCTTAATCGCTGATTACCCCTATATTGTAATGCGTTTACAAGAAAATTACTATACTTTGGGTTAAGCTCTCTGCACACTTACAGGGTAAAATGCTTTTCTTTTGTTCAAGAAAAGGCTAAAATTAAGAAGAAACCTACAGAATCGGGTAGACACGTGGATTAGTGAAGTACCCCTTAAGGAGCGAGAACGGTGTTGTATCGTAATTTTGGTAAACCAATTTTCTTTAAGCTGGACCCTGAGAAGGCTCACCATCTCGTCATAGGTGGATTGGATAAATCATCGTCAGTTCCAGGGGGAAGCGCGGCATTGCGTTTAATGTATGGCGTTCCTGAAACGGCAGATTTAGCAGTTGATCTGTTTGGCATACATTTTCCGACTCCAGTTGGACTGGCAGCAGGCTTGGATAAGAATGCCGAGGCTGTTTCTGGATTCTCTTCGATCGGATTCGGATTTATGGAAGTGGGGACGGTTACCCCTAAGGGTCAACCGGGAAATGATAGCCCGCGTTTGTTCCGTCTTCCCTCTGATGAAGCTCTGATCAATCGTATGGGCTTCAATAACGAAGGGGCTGACGCTATGGCAGAGCGTCTAAAAAAATTAAAAAATCGCAGAGTTCCAATAGCAGTAAATATTGGACGGAATAAAATAACTAGTAATGAAGCGGCTCATGAAGATTATCGTCAGTGTATCCGTACGCTTTATCCGTACGGTGATTTTTTTGTGATCAATATCAGCTCACCAAATACACCGGGGCTGCGCAGTCTCCAGCATGGCAGCGAATTAGCGTTCCTGCTAGCACAAGTAAAGGAAGAAATGGAGATTCAGCGTAAAGCCACAGGCATGAATAAGAGCTTGTTGGTTAAGATTGCTCCAGATGTAAGTGATTCTGAATTGGAGTATATGGTTCAATCACTGACAGAAGCTGGTATGGATGGTATTATTGCTACGAATACTACATTGAACCGGGATGGACTTAGTCATGAAAAGGCTAATGAGACAGGTGGATTAAGCGGTAAGCCACTTCGTGACCGGTCAACGGAAATCATTCGTAGGATTTATCGCCAGACTGAAGGGAAGATGCCGATCATAGGTTCAGGGGGCATATTCACCAGTCAGGATGCGTATGACAAGATAAGAGCAGGCGCAAGTCTGGTCGAAATTTATACAGCACTCATCTACGAAGGACCGGAGGTTAACCGCAGGCTGCATGCCGGATTACGGCAGCTCTTACGGCGGGACGGATTCAGTCATATCTCTGAAGCAGTGGGTGCTGATCATCACTGATTGAAGGAGTCGAAAGGACAGGAGGACGAAGGCGATGGACGGCAGGGACTGGGGAACTTTTTTGCTTCCATATGAACAGACTGTGGAAGAATTGAAAGTTAAATTCAAAACAATGCGTTCGGAGTTGAAGAAAAGAGAGGAATACACGCCGATTGAATTCGTAACTGGTCGTGTAAAGCGGCTGTCAAGCATTTTGGAGAAGGCTAAGCGCCTGAATGTGAAGATGGAGGATCTGGAGACAGGCATTGAAGATATAGCCGGGATCCGGATTATGTGCCAGTTCGTGGAGGATATCCGCAGAGTGGCCGAATATATCCGGGCTCGTAAGGATCTTGAAGTCCTGTATGAGAAGGATTACATCACCAATTATAAAGAGAGCGGGTATCGCAGCTTTCATATGATTATTAAATATCCTGTGCAGACAGCTCTGGGACAAAAAATAGTGCTCGCAGAGATCCAAATTCGTACACTAGCTATGAATTTCTGGGCAACCATAGAGCACTCTCTGAATTATAAATATCGGGAAAGCTTACCGGATGAAATGCGAGTGCGCCTGAAAACCGCAGCTGAAGCAGCCTCCATCTTGGACAGCGAAATGTCCAGTATTCGTGATGAAATCCTGGAAGCACAAAAGACCTTCGAGGAAAACTCGAATATGACGACTCAAATTCTCAAATCTATTCATCAATTGTATTTCTATCATTTGGTGAATGAGGCTATAGATACTCAGGCTCGATTTAACGAAATATGGCAGGCTCAGGACATGGAAGCGATGAAGGAGCTTCTGGATCATGTACGGGGACTTCTCTCCGCAGCTAAAAAGGATAGTTTGCCGGATGGCTTATGATCCGTTGTACTTGGCGTATCTAGTGTACTTTAATCGTGACCGGGATTATTTCGAATGTCACGAGGTGCTCGAAGAGCTATGGCTTGCCAAGCAACGCGACCCATTGTACAAAGCACTTCTCCAAGTAGCTGTTGGGTTGTACCATTGCCGCAATAATAATATGCGTGGTGCAACGATTATGCTAAGCGGGGCTGCTGCCAAGCTGGAAGAATATTCAGCAGTGACACTCGGCATTAATTTGGCTAAGCTAGTGGTGGAAGTGAAGGATTATGTTCGCCGCATGGAGTCGTGTGAGCAGCAGCCATTTTCTTATTATGATCTGACTATAGAAATCATTGATCAAGGTCTAGCGGATGAAGTGAACTCTGCGGCTGAGGTGATCACACCGAATAATCCTCAACGACGAGGTCCTCAAAGACCGACCTCTTCTCATCGTAAATAATGATCCTCTATAAATGAGTATTGCCAAAGGGACACCCGTAAGGGTGTTCCTTGAATCTTTAAACACCTAAATTTTAGCAGTACTATCAGGAGGACGGCATCATGGCGGCACAACTGCCCAGTTCTTTCAGCGAGCGTATGATGGACTTGCTGGGAACGGATTATAATCAATTTGCGGATTCGTACAAGGAGACCCCTAACGGAGGCGTTCGTGTTAATACCTTGAAAATTTCAGTGGAGAAATTGCAAGCTCTTTCCACTTTAGAGCTGGAACCCATTCCGTGGTGTCCAACCGGATTCTATACAGAGGATGGGGCCAGACCAGGTAAACATCCACATTATCACGCGGGATTGTATTACATTCAAGAGCCAAGCGCTATGGCACCTGTGGAACTGCTTGATGTACAGCCAGGAGATCGTGTCCTTGATTTATGCGCTGCACCTGGGGGCAAATCCACACAGATTTCTGCCAAGCTCTCAGGAGAAGGCTTGTTGGTTACCAATGATCTTCATCCAGAACGCACGAAAGCCTTAGCCAAAAATCTAGAGCTATATGGGGTGCGCAACGGTATCGTACTAAACGAAAGTCCAGATCATATTGCAGCGGCATTCCCGCTTTATTTTGACAAAATCTTGATTGATGCTCCTTGCTCAGGTGAAGGGATGTTCCGTAAAGATGAAGACATGGTGAAGCAGTGGGATTCAGGTACACCTGCCAAATATGCTGCCATGCAGCGGGATATTTTACGTTCTGCTGCAATAGCGTTGGCACCGGGAGGCACACTTGTCTATTCAACCTGTACATTTGCTACAGAAGAAAATGAAGAAATTATAGCGGAGTTTATTTCTGAACATCCACAGTTTTCGGTGATTACAGTTGGAGGCACTGGCTCATTTGCTCCTGGTTTTGGAGAACTATCAGGGACAGCAAGACTATGGCCGCATAAAGTAAAAGGTGAAGGACATTTCATGGCTGTGCTGCAGCATGTGGGGCCAAAGGTATCTGCAGAGGAACGTGATCAAGCCGAAGTTAAGTTGAGTGCAGTTACACGGAATACGAATAAAAAAGGCACTGCTCATATTAAATCCGCAAACAAACCAGAAGCCAGACGAGGGAAAGAAGGTAAGTTCTCTAATAAATCTGCTGCTGGCGCTGAACGTGGCCGTCAAGGTTCAGGAGAAGAGCAAGCCTTGGCTGCATATGGAGATTTTATAAAAGACCAGCTTGGCTGGGAGCCAAAAGGGTATCCGATTTTCTTCGGTGATCATCTGTACATCTCCCCACTACCTAAGGAAAGATTAAATGGATTAAAGGCGATTCGTCCAGGATGGTATGTAGGACATGTCCGTAACGGCAGATTTATCCCAGGACATCCAATGGCTACCGCGTTACACCCTGAAGAGAGCTGCCGAAGTGTCTCACTTTCCAGTACGAGTAATGAGGCTATTTCCTATCTTAAAGGAGAGACATTGTTGATTAGTCAAGAACGTCTCTCTATTAAAATAGGAACTACCCAAAAAGGATACGTACTGGTCTGCATAGATGGTTATAGTGCAGGCTGGGGGAAGTGGCAGGACGGTGTGCTCAAGAATGAATATCCCGCAGGCTGGAGGTGGATGTAAGAATGAGCCTATCAGGGAAAACTGCAAAAAAGCAGCGTTTAGATAAAGTATTGTCCCATATGGGGGTAGGATCACGCAGCGATATTCGTAAACAAGCCAAGCAAGGTTTAATTACCGTGAATGGTGCAGTCGTCAAGGATAGTGGATTTCATGTAGACCCTTATCACGATAAAATTGTGGTTGGCGGCGAGCTTGTTACCTATCGTGAATTTATTTATCTTATGATGAATAAGCCACCGGGAGTTCTGTCGGCAACAGAGGACAAGCGGGATCGGACCGTTCTGGATCTTTTAAAGCAGGAATATGTACAGTTTGAACCTTTTCCTGTAGGAAGGTTAGATAAGGACACAGTAGGGCTGCTTCTGCTCACCAATGATGGAAAGCTTGCTCACGAGCTACTATCGCCACGCAAGCATGTCCCTAAGACGTATGAAGCAACAGTTGAGGGAGACGTAGATGCAGACGATGTAGCGGCTTTTGCGGCAGGTGTCGAGCTGGAAGATGGATATGTTACTTTACCTGCACAGCTAACTATATTGGGAAGAGAACGCGGCAGTAAAGTAATCTCACATATTTCGCTGATCATCACAGAAGGAAAGTTTCACCAGGTGAAGCGAATGTTCCAAGCTGTCGGCAAAAAAGTCACTTTTCTGAAACGAGTATCTATGGGAGAATTGAAGCTGGATGAAAGCCTGCCACTGGGAGCTAGTCGTGAAATTACGCTAGAGGAACTGGCACTCTTAAGTACAGAAGCATCAGAACAATAATATAGAGAAAAAATGGTATATAAATTGAATTTGGAAACTTGGGATAAGGGAATGGAGTGGCGGAGGGGAAATTTGGAACTGTAAGAGCGATAGCGGCCGCCTTTGTTTCCGGATTTCAACCACTAGTAAACGGTATAAATCAAGAAATCTGGAAACAACAGCGGCTGGAAGTCCAAATATTCACCGCAGTTGCGACTGAAACTTAACTCAAATAGCCAGGTTCAATATATATAGAAAAAGAAAGACAAGGATGGTGGGAGTATGAGATACAAACTGATTGCACTAGATGTAGATGGTACACTGTTGAATGATGATCACCACTTGAGCACTGAGAATAAAGAAGCCATTGCTGAGGTTACGCGTCTTGGCGGGCAGATCGTGTTATGTACCGGCCGCAGTCCGCAGAACTCGATTCCTTTTATGGAGGAAATGGGGCTGTCTGGTTATGTGCTGGGTCATAATGGAGCTGCTACGGTTCGTGTGAAAGATCGGGAAGTGCTGCATCAATACGGTATGGATGCTCGTGGTCTTGACCCTTATATTGATTATTGTAGAAAGCATGATATTCATTATGATGTGAATACGGCTTTTGATATGTATGTAGATAATGTAGAAAACCTGACCAAAGAAGCCAATTATATGTATGAACACTTCCGTATCGTGCCGGCTACACTGCCAGCATGGGAAGATTTCCGTGAACCGGTTGTTAAGTTTACTGTATTTACACAACCAGAAATCCTTGACGAAGCTGAACGTGAATGGCGTACTTGGACCCATGAGTACAATATTTTGCGCAGTGGTGAATTTTTCGTTGACTTGATGCATCCGGAAGCCTCCAAGGGCAACGCCTTAAAGAATCTGGCTGTGAAGCTGGGAATTCCGCAAGAGGAAGTTCTTTCGATCGGTAATTATTTTAATGATATTTCTATGCTTACATACGCGGGTATGGGCGTTGCGATGGATAATTCTCCGGTTGAGGTCAAAGCGGCAGCGAATGCTGTCACGGGGTCTAACAACGAGCATGGTGTGCGAGATGCGCTGGTCAAATATTGTTTATCTTAAGCATAAAGCGGACTTGAGTCCGTTCTATGCTTTTTTTGTTGTGAAGGAAATAAAAGAGATACCTAAACAGAAATGATTTTATCCATAAATAACCCGCCCTTAGGATTAACTAGAAAGGGCGGGACATAGATTAACTTCCTTTATTAAAGTTTAATTTCCTCGTTCCGGCTAGGATCGCTATATTTATAGATACCAGGGTTCAGTTCGATTTTTTCGTCGAAAGGGATATCTTTGTAGCTATCAATATTAGTTCCTGTAGATATCATGCCCTTAGGTGTAATTTCAGGCACCACTTCTTTGCCATTAATCCGTAACGTAGTTTGGTTAACGCTTTTGAAGCCAGAAGATTTGGATGTTGATTCGACAATCAAATTTTCGCCCTCAGTATAGTAAGTGAATTCAATTTTTAACCCATCGACATCAAGTGAAGTGAACTGCTTTTCTTCTTTAGGTTTGTTTATAGTGATCCAATTCTTAGTAGTATCACGTTTCTCAATGACAGCATCCTTTAATATAAGTTTCATTGGAACATCGGACCAGTCGTTATACCATTCCGGAGATTCGAATTGAAATAAATGCTGGTAGCTTTCGGAATGATCTCCTTTCAAATTCCAACCCCCAGTGATTGTTTGATCACCTATAACCAACTGAGCGGTATTATAGTGGACAATTCCTTTTTTAAGCGAATCATTTTCATCTATTAGAATTTGGATATCCAAAGGGGTAACCACTAGCTGATCTAAGGTTATGCCGGTCTTTTCTTGAAATTCAGGACTGTTATACAGTTTCTTAGTGTAAATCGCCTCACTTGCTTTTTGTCCATCTGCTTTAAAATCGAACTTCCACGTACCTGAAAATCGTTTCGCTTCTTCAATGTAACTAAAATGAAGACTAGCTTCCTTCCAATCTGATTCAGTTATATTGAAAACCTGTTCAATAAATAAATCCGATCCTTCGTTAGGCATGATGGTTGGAATTGCTTCATTCTTTTGACCACCAGTACTAACTACCAAATGTGGATTACCCCGTCCTAAGTCAGATGGTGATGCAGCGACTTTGTAACGGATAATGGTTTGATTGGAAACATATCGAACGGATTCGATTTGAAGGCTTGGATATTGCTTAACTCCAGTATTGATAGTATCCCCTGCTTGATGATTAGATTGTAAGGGAATATTCCGATCACTGTAAAAAATGAGATTCCGTGCTTCAAACCTATAGTCCTTTTTATCATCCTTTAATGTATCAGGTGTCTCATATACTCCAATGAGTTTCTGGCTTTCAGGATCGTATTCTAAATAACCGTATACCTTTGCCTTGGCACCGGATTCACTAGTCATGATGTTTTCCTCTGTAGCAAATCCAGTATATTTGGATAGATCAGATTTAGTATCAAGTGATAACAGCATTTTCATTTTTTCTCCATCAGTTACAACACCGTTCAAATTCATTGTTACTCCTGAACTGGAAGTTTGAAGATTATACTGTTGACCGATGCCGTTATTTAATGCATTGCTCACACTTCGACCACCAATTTTATCCCAATTAATCGTCATACTAGCGAATACAGGAATGGCTACAAGTAAGAGGCAAGAGAAGACAATACTGATAGGAATAACCTTTTTATTAGACCTAGGAGTATTCTGGGAGGCATGCAGATTTCTTTGACGTGTATAAGCTTCTTGTTTTATGGCAGTCCACATCAAATCATAATCCGGTCGGGGAATATGTTTATCTTTTTCAATATAGAGACTCATTACTATTCAGCTCCTTTAGTTGGGTTCCACCCATTCTATTTAGTATTTTAAGTCCCTTGTTCAGTCTGGATTTTACAGTTCCTTCGGGTATGCTCATAACTTTAGAGATCTCGGGTACAGTCAATTCGTTTATAAAACGAAGGACTACTACCATTCTGATTTTGTCGGGAAGCTGACTGTATAACCCTTGTAATTCTTTTTTAGTTTCCTGTCGATCCAAACGTTTTTCTACAGGGTTTGATTCCTCAGACCTGGATAGTAAATAATTACGTACTTCTTTCATCCACCCCGTCTTACGCCTTTTGATCACACTGTTGCACTCATTCGAAGCAATTCGTAAAATCCAAGCTTTCAAGTTTCTTACCTTCGACTTATCCGCTAAGATAACTTTTACAAATACCTCTTGGGAAATATCCTCCGCATCTGCCTGATTTTTCATTAAGTAGTAACAAAAATAATATACTTGTTCTTTATAGAGCTCGAAAATTTCCCGGTCACTCATTTTGCTGCACCCCCTGTCTTTGCTGTTCTCATTAATAAGACTTATAAGCGTATGTAATCGTTCATTTTTCATTTTGATTGTAGTATTTCTTCTGAGTATCATAGCGAATTCGAATGGAAGATAAGTCGTTTACAGGTAATTATAACCATGATAAAATTAGCGGTGGGACATGCGTCCGTAATCTAATTAAAACTAATTGAATGTCCGCGTTAAAGGTAAAATCATCGAAAGATGATGACACAAAGCCATGGGTCTAAAGCCTTTCGACAGAAGGAAATGATCGCCAGGCCGCCATAGGGATGTCTTATGAAGCATAAAGGATAGCTCTAAAAATATGTAGTCTATTTTGAGCTCTTTTATTATTTCGACCTATACGGCGTTACATTATCGCAAGGGGCCGAAAGGGGAAGTACATGAACAGTTTTTTCAAAACAATAGGTACTAGTTTGGCAGTAGGTGCTTTATTGCTGTCCGGAACGATCGGATGGATGTCTAATCCAGGAGTAGTGTCTGCAGCTACCTCAACAGTAGTAACCGCGGATCAGATGATCAGCAAAGTAACGGCAGCCTCCAAAGCAATAAAGAATTTCCATCTGGATGTGACCAAAAAACAGGATATTCAAAGCGGCGGGGTGCGTATCAGCAACACCAACACTCTGAAGCTGGATATCAACCGTCTGCCGAATTTTGCCGCAGCAGGCACTGTCGCTAGTAGTCTTTTAGAAACATCGTACAGTCTATATGCCAATGACAAGGAGTTTTACTATCTTGTAGACGGAAGTGAACTGATCGATGAATCTGAAGATGAAGGTTACGACGATGACGGGGAGCCAATCGATCCTGATGCACAATATTGGCTTGGACTGGAGAAAACGGAATGGGATGCCTTTTACTCTAAAGGCCAATACGATCCTGTTTCCATGCTTGATTCGGTCAAAAGTTATAAAAAATCCATGAAAGTCAGCACTGCTGGCGCACAAACAGTCTTACAATTCACGGTAACCGATCCGACAGCAGCTAAGGGGATAATCAAACTCTATGACCAGGAGAACCTCTGGGATGGTGAGACAGTTCAACCCAAAAGTGTAACGTGGAAATTATTCGTCAATACTAAGACTTGGCAAACGGAAAAGCTGACAGTCGATCTGAGTTATGTGCTGGTAAGTGACGGAGCTAAAGATACATACACCACGAAAATCGAAGCTAAATATTCCAAAAATAATAAAGGTGCAGCCATTGTAAAACCGGCCGAACTAGAATAATAAGGACGATTCATAACGAGCGAAAAGCGCTGTTCAGCGGAACAGCGCTTTTTGTTGTATCCAACAGCAGTTCTTTATTAGTTGACAAGAATAAATCATTGCTGTAATTTATATGTATGCGCATGTATATAATAATTTATCTAAATATAATTTAATGAAAGTTGGGAAAAAGATGATAGCACTAGACACAGCATTAACTTTTCGCAGAGGGCTGACATTAAAAAACCGAGTGGTTATGGCTCCAATGACCACTCGAATGAGCTTTTATGACGGTGTAGTAACACAAGATGAATTGAAATACTATTCGCTAAGAACGGGCGAAGTAGGTGCGGTCATCACTGCGGCAGCAAATGTACAAGAGGGTGGAAAAGGATGGGAAGGTGAACTTAGTGTTTCCTCCGATGAATTTATTCCTAGCCTCAGCCGATTAGCATCTACTATTAAACGAAATGGAACAAAGGCTATTTTACAGCTATTCCATGCAGGAAGAATGACAGATTCAAAAATATTGCGTGGCGTACAACCCGTTTCCTCCAGCGCCATTGCTGCCGAACGCCCGAATGCAGAAATTCCAAGAGCATTAACAGAAGATGAAATTTTCGGTGTAATTGAGGATTTTAAAAAAGCGACTCAACGTGCTATTCAAGCTGGATTTGACGGGGTAGAAATTCATGGAGCAAACACATATTTAATCCAACAATTCTTCTCTCCACACTCCAACCGTCGTGAAGATCAATGGGGAGGAAGCTTAGAGAAAAGATTTAATTTCATTAACCAATTAGTGGATGCAGTTATTGCTGTCGTTGACAATTCAGAGGTTAAGGATTTTATTGTCGGGTATCGTTTTTCTCCAGAAGAATATGAAGAGCCTGGAATTAAAATCACCGATACCTTTTATCTCATTGATAAATTAGCTGATAAAAAGCTGGATTATCTGCATATTTCATTAGGGGACTTCAAGAAAGTATCTGCATCAGAAGATTTTAAAGAAAAATCAATCCTGCAATATGTGCATGAGAAAATCAATGGCCGTATACCTTTAATTGGGGTAGGAGATATCCGTACCAAACAGGACGCAGAGGACACGTTGACAAATGCTGAATTAGTAGCAGTAGGACGGTCTCTTATCATTGATCCTCATTGGACAAGTAAAGTACTGGAGGGTAAAGAAGATCTCATCAGAAGAGTACTTGCTGATCAAGATAGAGAAGAACTTGTAGTAGAGAATGGTATTCTAGAATTCCTTAAATTAATGATGCCTGATCGTTTACGCTAAACCCAAACACAGTTTTGAGGTCTAAATCTATAACGTTCCGCGGTAAATTCCGCGGAACGTTATTTTTCTGTAACGACTCTATTCCCTCTTTAAGATTGTTGTCGTATGTTTCAACATTCGATTCATGAGATTTCGCCGTTCTGTTTTTATGTCGGTGTCGCTTCTCTTTAATGCGTCGCGGATGGGGATGATCTCTGTAATTTTCCTGCCGCTTTTTATTCTTCGATCTACACAAGTCGGGATGTAACCTACGTTAGTTATACTCGTGTGTCCTTTTTCATCCTTCTTTATTTTAAGCGTAAGAATGATACCGCTTTGTGTGTAAGGAATATTCATTAGTTTAGTCGAAACAAAATTCCCCAATGAGTAAATAACGAATTGTTTTTTTCCACGAAGCGCTAACGGTTGAAGAACATGTGGGTGAGACCCCAGTATGATGTCGGCGCCATTTTTAAAGAAGAGATTGACCAGCTCTTTTTGCCTCTTGTTTGGAGTGTAACGATATTCGCTTCCGAAATGCAGATAAAGCAAGACTAGATCGACTTTCTTTTTTAAATCTCGAATCTCCCGAATGATCTTGGGCGTAGATATCCGGTTAACCAGCCATGGCTTACTCACTGGTACAGGAATTCGGTTGGTTCCTGCTGTGTAGGAGAGGATGCCAATCGTAATTCCTTTGACGTTTTTAATAAGCGTTCTCTTGGATTCTTCTAATGATTTAGCTGTTCCCGTGTGGTCGATTCCATTACGGTCCAGAACTCGTAACGTCCGAACCAGACCCGGGGCACCATAATCCATGCAATGATTGTTGGCCGTTACTAATACGTCGAATCCGGCTTCCTTAAGTGCAGGGGCCAGTTCGTCTGGACATTTGAATATCGGACCGCCTGATCGGGGACTTTTCCGGCATTCGGGGCCACTTCCAGCAAAGGTGGTTTCGAGATTGCCAATCGTCAAATCAGCCTGTTTCAGATAAGGAGCTACTTTTGCAAACAGGGGGCTGAACGAATAGGTTCCGTCAGGCTGTTTAGCATCCGAAATAATATAACGTTTGACCATTAGATCTCCCACAGCAGCTATTTGTATTTCAGTCATGGATATCCACCTTTTTATTATTTTCATTAGGATATGGCATAAAGTTGTTATGGGTTATTCTTTCTTTAAGGCGAAGTGCAAACATTTGTGTGGCTTTTTATTTAAAATGTGACTCAACGCATAATCACTTTATTTAGATCGTCTAAATTTAAGGTATTCATTTTTTTCAATCTTTTATAATTTGATTCAAATCCTCTTTTTTGTTTGGCAGCCATAATAAAATAAGGTTGTTGATAAACATTATCAATCAAACATTGGAGGTTAAAGAAATGAGTACACAATTCAAAAAAATCGCCGAGGATACTTACTGGATAGGCAAAATCGATAACCGCCAGGTTCCATTTCACCGCCTGATTCTGGCAAAAGGAACTACCTATAATTCTTATTTATTAAAAACAGGTAAACCAACTGTCATTGATACCGTAGATATGGAATTCGGACGTGAATATGCCGAGTGTCTGGGTGAAATGATTGATCTTCTAGATATCCATTACATTGTAATTAATCATACAGAGCCTGATCACTCTGGTGGACTGGCAGCTCTCGCTGCCAAGGCTGCAAATGCCACGATCGTATGCACCGAGATTGCTGTTCCCGAATTGCAGGAAATGTACAAGCTTCATAGCCGGAACTTCCTGGTGGTTAAAGACGGAGATAAGCTGGATATTGGCGGGAAAACGCTGCTGTTTAAAGAAACACCGTATCTCCATACCGCAGAAACGATGATCACCTATTGTATCGAAGATCAAATCTTATTTCCTTGTGATATTTTCAGCACGCATGTTGCGGTGGAGAATCTATTCAGCGATGAAGCCGGGTTTGATATTACGGAAGATTTCCAGGGCTATTACGCAGCAATTATTCATCCTCACAGAAGATATGTAAGAACCCTGTTAGAGGCTGTTAAGGATCTTGAGATCCGGATGATCGCTCCTTCCCATGGGTTTGTGATCCGGAAGGACATACGTAAATATATCGGGATGTACGCCACATTGAGCCGTGAAACGACGCAAGGAAAAAAGGCAACCATCGTATATACCACCATCAAAAACAGTACCAAGAAGATAGCCAAAATCATACAGGATTGCTTGCAGGAAAATAATATAGAGACAGAGGTCTGGGATGCAGATAAAAGTAGTGCCACTGATATTCTGAACAGCATAACGTCAGCGGACGCGGTCTTTATTGGCAGCTCCACTAAATACGCGGACATGATTGGGAACCTGGAGAACATTCTGAAAGAATTGCACAATATGAATCTGGAAGGTAAACTTGCTGCAGCCTTTGGCTCCTACGGCTGGAGTGGTGAAGCCATTGAAGTCATTCAGGATTATCTGAATGGAACAAACATGACGGTGCAAAGCACATCTGAGGTTATTAAAACCACGGGGATGACACATGTAGAGTTCCCTGTACGAATCAGATTTTCCCCGAAAGAGCCTGAGAAAGTTCAAAAAATTAAAAATGCGGCTGAATTTGTTTCGGATTTGCTGCTGAGTTCATTTTAGGGAGGAGGAACATAGGATGACAAAACATTACGTTATTGTTGGCGGAGGAGTAGCCGCCGTCCATGCCGCCAAAGCCATCCGTGATCAAGACGCAGAATCGGAAATTTCGATCCTCGGGGAGGAAAGTCAACTGCCCTATAACCGGATTAAGCTGACCAAAGGGCTGTTTACCGACCTGCACAGTGAGAAGGTGCTGATTAAAAAGGAAAAATGGTACCGCGATAACCGTATCTCCGTAAAAACCTCGACCCGAATCCGTTCTGTCCACCCGGACCGGCAAATAGTTGTGACAGAAGATGGGCAGAGTGTTTCTTATCATAAGCTTTTATTGTGTATGGGAGCGAAGAATCGTGCACTCTCCCTTGAGGGCTTCGCCCTGAACAATGTTCATACCCTCCGGGATATGAACGATGCGGACAGATTGAAAGAAAACCTGCAGGATGGCAGCCATGTAGCCGTAATCGGTGGGGGAGTGCAGGGAATCGAAACCGCTTGGGCGCTGCATGAAGCTGGATATCAGGTAACGGTGATCGAAGCTTTTCACCGGTTGATGGGCAGACAGCTTGATGAGAAATCCTCACAGCTCCTTAAAGAGAACCTTGAACAAGCAGGTGTGAAGGTTATTCTTCGAGCTGATGTAGCGTCTATAACAGGAACTGAGTATGTTACCGGAATTACGCTGCACGACCAATCTCATTTTTCCTGTGACCATGTAGTCTACTCTATTGGTATTGTACCGAATACGAAACTGGTAAGTGGCTCGAATATTCAAGTCCGGCAGGGCATTATCGTAAATGAACAAATGCAAACAAATGATCCGCATGTGTATGCAGCCGGAGATGTGGCTGAAATTAACGGGCATGTGGAAGGACTGTGGGGCGGAGCGATTGAGCAGGGCAGGATTGCCGGCAGTAATATGGTCGCCAATCTGACGGCGTATCGTAGAGCTGTTCCGGTTACCTTGTTTACCGCCTTTGGTATCTCTTTATTTTCGATAGGCAACGTGGATGAACAGTGTTGCGATAAGGCGGTAAGCGGAGATGACAATGGGGCGTATACGCGTATCTATGTGAAAGATAACACAATGATCGGTGCGATATCCTGGCAAGGTGCAGCTGCTTCTCTTGGGTATAAAACCGCTGTAGAGTATGGCATCTCCCTTGAGGGGATCGATGTTAACGGGAGTAGCATCGAGGAGATTATGGCTGAAGTACAAACCAGGTTGAACTAAACTATTAACTTTTTAGGAGATGATAAAGATGAAAAAATACATTTGTCTACCCTGTGGTTATATCTATGATCCGGCATTAGGCGATCCCGATGAGGATGTTGTTGCAGGCACTGCATTTGAAGATTTGCCTGAAGATTGGGTCTGTCCGGTATGCGGTGAAGATACCAGTCATTTTGCGCCGGTTGAAGATAAAAAAACTTCTGTATCCTAAAGGAAAGTAGGAGTTGTACAAAAAAATGAACAACAGGGGGGACAGTTATGAAGGAGTATTCTTGCCAATACGCTGCTGAACCTTGTACCCGCAAGGTGCCTATTTTTGCTGCGTTAAGCGATGACGATCTCTCCCGGATCAGCGCTATGATCAAGCATCGTAAGTTTACTAAAGGTCAACCTTTAATTCTGGAAGGGGCGCCGTCAGATACGCTGTACATTATTCAGCGAGGGCATGTTAAATTATCCAAAACAACTCCTGAGGGCAAGGAACAAATTTTGCACATCTTGACGAATGGAGACTTTTTCGGAGAACTGAGCATTTTTAACAGCGATGAGCTGAGTAACTTCAGTGCTTATGCTCTGAAAGACACTAACATTTGCATGCTGACCCGAACGGATATGGAGCAGCTGATGAGGGATAATCCGGATATTTCGCTCAGACTACTGAAGAGTGTGACCAAAAGACTAGCCCATACGGAAAATCTGGCGCAAAGCCTGGCGACCAAAGATCCCGAAATACGAATTGCTTATATGATCATGGAACTCAGCGACAAATATGGTAAGCAGCGTGGCACTCATATTCATATTGACCTTCCGTTGTCTCGTGAAGAGCTGGCCAGTTATGTTGGGGTCACCCGCGAAACTATTAGCAGAAAATTCTCAAGGTTTGAAGATTCAGGTCTTATTGAGCTAATCGGAAACAAGCAAATGCTCATTATAGATCCAGCCGGTTTGGAGAGTTATATGGGGTATTAAGAGGATTACGGTGTATTGACCGCTCTGTATGACACCGTGGATGCAGAACATACGCTATATGGGGCCAGACTCCGATACTTGTCGTTCCCAAAGGATTTCAGTATGATGAATACTATATAAACTTGTCCCTATGGGCTCGATTAATCGGAAGATGGCGAGGAAACCCAATGCAGAAAAGGAATAGCAGAAAATTTTTCCGTATCAGGCTAGAGGAAATGGTTCAAACCTTGCGACATGAAATTCATTCGGGAAGTATAGCGATCGGCAGTTATCTTCCTTCAGAAAGCGACTTAGAGGTGCGCTTCGGACTTAGCAACGCTTCTGTGCGCAACGGGCTCAAGGTGCTGGTGGATGAAGGCTTAATTGAGAAAATTCCGCGTGTTGGCAATCGGATAATTCCCCCCGTAGAGGAAGGCAGAACGACGATCAAGTTCGGATATGTGAACACCATCTCCAAGCTTGTAGAGATGCAAGAGCTACTGAATGAGTTCGGCAAACGCTATCCGCATATCGACGTTCAGCCGCTCGAGTTGTCTTCAGGAAACTACTCGACATCTTTGAAGGAATATTTGCAGTCGGAAATCATGGATGTCGTACTGATGAATAATAACAATTATCAGGATTTTTTGGAGCAAGGCTGTACGGAGCTGCTGGAGCCGATGGAGGAACAGCCGGACACGTATCGTTTTCTTTCCGACCCGTTCCGGTATGGTGACCGTAATCGCGTTCGCCCCTTCATTTATTCTCCAGTCGTGCTTTGTTATAATAAACAGCACTTTAAGGAAGCCGGCGTATCACCACCAGACAGTAGCTGGACCTGGGACGATTTGTTTGCTAATGGTCGAAAGGTAGCTGAAGGTCATGACTGGTATGGTTTTTATTTTTATTTGCCTTCTCGTAACCGGTGGCCGTTGTTCCTGCTTCAAAGCGGCACAACGTTTGCGGCAGAACAGGATGACGAAGGGAAATACCGGTTCAGCGGCTCAAAGCTACTCGACAGTTTAGGAACCATCCGAAAGCTGATAGGCATGAAAGATGTATTTCCAGCCGTATTGTCCGAGAGCGATGCGGATGCGGAAGCCTTGTTCTTGCAAGGCAAAGTGTCCATGATAATGACGACCTATTACTTCTTGAATCAATTGCGTCAATCCGATTTGGCATTCGATATTGCTCCATTGCCGCGGCTGCAAAATGCTGATACGCTGCTGATTATAAATGGACTGGCGGTTAACAGCAAATCACAGAACAAGGATGCATCCATGCTGCTCGTTGATTTTCTCACCTCACACGAGGCGCAACTGATCATTAGGCGCAAGACGCTGAATATTGCAGCCAACCGTTTGGTGATGGATTGGGAAGGCGAGGAAGTGGGGTATCGTCCGGCCCGTTTTCAGCTTTATCGTGAGATCTTCCCTACCTATCGTCTGGTTACAGAGCTGGGTTTGAGCAACCTCCAGTTGAAAGAGATTCAACGTGATATCATGATGTTTGTTTCAGGTCTACTGGACAACGACGAGTTATGCCGCAGACTTGAGGAAATATTGAATGCGGTAAATCAGGAGACTCAGCACTCTTGAGGACTGAAAGTTTATGTGAAAATCCCGGCACAGGTTCAATTCTGAATCTGTGCTTTTTGGTATGTTGAAGTATTTGTTTGTTGCACAAGAATTGACTCATATATGACTCATAATAAACATAAAAACTTGTTGACTATGCTTTTGTTGTTATTATATGATGCAATAGAAGTCAGATATGAGTTAACGCGAACTCGATTTTATTAAGGTGGTGTAGCTGCAAAGATGGAAAAGGAAGGCGTTTATTTTCACAATGTTTCGGAGCTGGTTCATAAACCCTATCAATCTGGATTGCATCTCCAGCGTTTTCCACAGCATGTGCGCAATGGCTTGTCAGAGAAAGGAAGAACCAAAGCTATACAATCGAACGGCTGCGAATTGCGGTTTGTCACCGAATCCAAGCATGTTAGGGTCACTGTCGGATCGAATGATAGTAACGGCCGCGTTGTGGTATGCAGAGGGGATTTTTTTCATTCTCAGCATTTTCTGCAGGCGGGTACGGTAACCACTCTGCACTTGGAGGAGCCGGAACGTTTTACAGAGGTATCAAGTAAGCGGCTGAATCAGTCTGGATTTTCCTCTAACGTATGGCGTTTGCATTTTGATCGTTTCGGAGCTGTTTTCTACGATGTGGATGCTTTTGGTTGTGAAGTACGTGCGCCTAGACCGGAAGAGGTACCGAAGCTTACGATGCTCGCCTATGGATCTTCCATCAGCCAGAGCGCGGGATCCACGCATCATTTCAATGGTTACTTACAGCAGACAGCGCGCAGACTTGGTGTAGATGTGCTAAATCTTGCGCTTAGCGGATCTTGTTATTGCGAGGACGTAGTTGCCGATCATCTGGCTGAACGTGAGGATTGGGATTTTCTGTTTCTGGAACTTGGTGTCAATATGCGTGCTGTAGTGTCTCCCGAGGAATTCAAGCGTAGAGTGTCTTACATGCTGGACCGGGTTATCAAAAATCATCCTGACAAACCTGTGTTCGTTACTACGATTTATCCGAATCGTGCAACGTATTTTCTTGATACAGGCCATCTTCTTCATGTCCAAGAGGCGGTTTTTAACGAAGTGCTGCTTCGTTACTGTGAGAGCAATAAACATCCACAACTACATCTGCTGGATGGCGCATCAGTCATGCGCGATCTAACCTCGCTGACCTCCGATCTTATTCATCCTTCCGATTATGGACACACGCTAATGAGCGAGCATTTAGCAAAGCTGTTGCGGCCCATGATCGAACCCCTCCGAACTTCTAGTCATTCTACCGAAGTGTCCCCAATTTTATAATAGGGAGTTGATGGAAATGAAGCGTTGGATGCTTACCATGGTGGGAGTTTCATTATTAGCCGTCTCTATGAATGGATGTTCCTCTTCTAATAAGGGGGGAGAAGAACAAGCAGGGGAGAGTCCGGAAAAAACCACTGCTTTCTCCATATCGTTCCGGAGCGGAAACATTTCGTATGCAGACAATCATCCGAATATCAATGATGACAAATGGGTCAAAAAGCTGGAGGAACTTACAAATACAGATCTTAACATCCGTTTGATGCAGCAGAAAAATTTTGATTCGCAAATGATTCAAATGTTCGCGATCAACGACATTCCGGATGTCGTGCAAGCAAGCTCTGGGCTGACGAACCCTCAGTTGGCAGGTTCCGTGGAAGCCGGAGTATTCATGCCCCTAAATGAATTGCTTGAGCAGTATGGGCAGGATCTTCTCAAGAAAGTTCCGAAGGAGGCATGGGAGAAGGAGACCGATGCGAAAGGTAATATCTATGCGATTCCGGAATGGCTGTCCAATCCGTCACGCCGGGCAACTTGGATTCGTGCGGATCTTTTGGAACAAACAGGGCTGCCAGAGCCTAAAACAGTAGATGACTTCCTGAATGTCATGCGTGCTTTTAAGAAGCTGGGTGTGGAGAATCCTTATATGGGCCGGGAGGACTTTGTATATTCGGATATGTTCTTCGGATCTTACGATACCTTTGCTAATTTCTTTATGAAACAAGGGGATCAAATTGTCCCGAAATTTATGAATATCGAAAATATGCAAAAGACGATCCAAACGTACAAGACAATGTTCGACGAAGGACTGATCAACAAGGAATTCGTCACAATTAATCCCACGAAATTTAAGAACGATATTCTTGCAGGTAAGGCGGGCATCTGGAACATGAATGCGAACCTGTTGATCCAATGGGATCAGCAGCTAAGAGAACAGGTGCCTACTGGTAAAATGAAGCTGATCGCCTCGCCCACAGGGCCAGACGGTAAGGGGGGACTTCGTCTTGTCGGTACGGTGCCGCGAGCGTATTTAATTAACAAGAATGCGAAAGACCCTGCCGGGATCGTCAAGTTTTTCAACTGGATGGTTAGTGACGAAGCGGAGAAGTTTTTTACCTTCGGAATTGAAGGGGAAAACTACACTGTAGAGAACGGAAATATTAACTATAACAGACCGAAAACAGCTGATGAAGTTGATGAAGAAACGTTCCGTCAAATCCTGCTGTGGTTCGTACAGGATACTACCTACAATAAAGGTGCGCTTAGTCTCACACCCGAAGGAAAAGATTTGATGAAGCTCTACGACACAGTACTTGCGAATGAGGGACGCGACGGGATTCAATTTGAACCGCAAGTAAAAGGCTATCAGAAAAACCCGGACATCACTCCAGGTGGAGATAAATTGCCGCCTGTTATATTGACGCATGTGATCAATATGGTATACGGCAAAAAGCCGATCTCCGACTATCCGAAGGTGGTGGAGGAATGGCTGCAGAAAGGGGGAAGTGATGTCGTCAAGGAAGCAACAGAACGTTATAACAATAACGACGGTGTGATTTTGTCCCGACATTAATAAGCTGCACCTCAAAAGAGGTTTGAACTCCATAATGCTTGTGATTACCTATACCATGACAGGGAGGAATTCATTTGAGAAACGGACTATATAGGAAAGCTTTTCGAGTGGGCATTAGAGTACTGTTGGCTTTGGCTTTGTTATATTCGCCTTTGGAAATGCAAGCGCTTACTGAAGTTTATGCAGACGGAATAACCGATGACTATGTTACGCTCTACGAGGAAAACTTCGATGACCCTGACAATTTTGGATCTACCGGTGGTATTGCCATTCCGGGGCCTTGGCTGCAGGAAGGCGAAGGAAACAGTATGGCGAAAACTTCGGTTTCGTCCACGGCCCCGTCCGTACCGAATCTGGTGAAAATCGATGGCAAGGATGCATTGGCGCTGCCAGTGAATTCGACGGGGTACCGCAATCTTCAATTGAGTTATTATACACGGGCATCCTCCTACATCGGAGGAAGCGTCATCGTAGAATGGTCAAGTGACGGAGGGATAAATTGGACAACGTTGGAGGAATTTAAGCTGCCCCCAGGAACGCTGGAACAAAAGAACAGTGAGCCGAACCAACTCAAAGTCCAAAACTTGGGCAGCGGAGCTGACAACAACCCGAACGTCAAAATCCGGGTTCGTGTGGGGGAGCTTATGAGCGCGAATATGTACATTGATAGTGTCGCCCTCAAAGCTCAAGCGATTCCCGGAATACCACCCGCAGAGACACCGGTGCCAATCCCTACACCGGCTGAACCTAAGCCGTTTGTGGTTCCTGAAGGCGTTAAGCTGTATGAAGATGTGCGGATTGGGAATGCTGGAACGCGGCCGATTTATACTTCGATTGCCGTACCCAAGATCCTGCCTCAAGCACCCGTGCCAGTGATGGTATACATTCATGGCGGAGGTTGGAATCACGGAGACCGGAAGCAAGCCCTTGCCAGTATCTGCAACTATGTAACCAAGCGAGGATATATCGGAGTATCGCTGGATTACCGCTTAACCCCGGAAGCGCCATTCCCGGCGCAAATTCAGGATGTGAAGCTTGCTATTCGTTACTTGCGCGCGCATGCGGCAGAATACCATCTGGACCCGAGTCGGATCGGTGTATGGGGTTCGTCATCAGGGGGGCATCTGGCCTCACTGCTCGGTACGACTGGGAACATTAAGTCAGGCGAGACAATCACATTGGATACAGGACATACCGTAAATGTTCCGGATTTGGCAGGAAATGGCGGTTGGCAGCAATATTCTGATCAAGTGCAAGCCGTTGTCGATCTCTACGGTCCAGCGGATTTTACAACAAACTTCGCTAATAGCTATAAATCAGTGAAAGCGCTTTTAGGCGGGAACGACGCGTTCTCTGTGCCAGACCAAGCAAGGTTGGCCATGCCTGGCACTTATGCGTCACCGGACGATCCGCCTTTTTTCATCCGCCATGGGGATGTGGATGCAACGATCCCATACACGGACAGCATTACGTTCTCCAATCAATTGAAGGATGCAGGCGTGAAAGTGGTCGATGTAAAAATTGTACCTAAACAAGGTCACGGTTTTATAGGCGAAGCGGCTGAGCAAGCAAGCGCCGAGGCTTGGGCTTTTATGGATCAATATGTAAAGAATCGAATGGCAACAACACCTGATGATGAGGTTGTATACCGCGATCTAGCCAGTCTGGCACCGAGCGACGATGCAGTCATCGACAGCAGCAAGCCCACTGTAAACTTCAATAGCGCGACGGGCAGCAGCAATGGATTGTTCAGTATTTCTTCTGGCGCCGAGAACAAGAAATATGTGTATTTTAAATTTGATGTCTCTTCATATAGCAATTCTGCAAACAGGTACATTTTTAATGTTGCTGCCAAAAAGGGTTCATCCAATGCGGACCTCGAACTTTCGTTATTCGGCCTAAAGGATACAAATTGGACTGAATCGGAGCTGACTTGGAGCAATGCGCCTGTCACGGATCTGACCATTGCTTCGTTAAGTGGGAAATTTACCGTAACGGCAGACAAATCAGGAGCTCCACAGGTTTACAGCATCGATGTGTCCGAGTTTGTCAGAGAAAGATTGTCCGCATCGGGCGGTAATATCGCTTTTCTGCTTGGTGATGCGGCAAGCACTGGAATTTCCCTCAATGTCTATTCGAAAGAAGCTAATGGCAACAGCAACCCCCGTCCACAGCTGGTTGTTCAAGAAGCGGTTGCACCTTCAAGCGACCATGAGAAACCTTCCTGGCCGGATGGAAGTTCTCTGAAAGCTGTCAATATAGGTACAGAGTTCATTCAACTTTCTTGGCCGGCCGCCAGCGATAATCAAGGTATCGGCTCCTATCGCGTATACCGGGATAACACCCTGTTATCCAATGTTACCGGTGCAACGTATACAGCCGTCGGGCTTAGCCCTAGCACGGCGTACAGTTTTAAGGTTGAAGCGGTGGATCAGTCGGGCAATACATCCGTACCGCTTTCTTTTACGCGGTCAACGCTTACAGAACCCATCATTCCTTACGCGATTGCAAACGTGACAGCCAGCGACAGCGATGGCAATATCGCAACGAATACCATCGATAATAACTTGTTCACCCGTTGGTCCGCCGCAGGTAACAGCCCGTGGGTCCAATACGATTTAGGCGAACGGAAGCAGATCAGTTATTTAGGTATTGCCGTTTATAAAGGTGACACGCGTACGGCTCAATTGAGTATCGAAACTTCAAATGACGGTTTGGCTTGGACTACCATATGGACTGGTGCAAGCATGTACAGAACCATAGAGATGCAACCTTTTGATCTTCCTGACACAGAAGCCAGATATGTGCGGATCGTGGGTCTTGGAAATTCTGATGGCAGCGCGTTTACAAGTTTATCGGAGGTAAACATCTATGCGCCGTTCGCAAATGGCGATACACCTGTAGCCAGCATCCCGAACTACACACCTAATCCCTCCCGGGAACCGATCCCATTCACAGCTCCCGGATTAACCGAACCTGAGGGTACGGTGCATCCGGTTCATTCCTCACCTACTACCACTGGGCGCATCTTGAACGTGCTGGACTATAATGCTGATCTCGCCGATAACGACACAGATGACGGTATTGCTATTCAAGCTGCCATAAACAGTGCTGAGCCCGGCGATGAGGTCTATTTGCCGTCTGGGGTTTATAATTTGAACTCAACATTGGATACTCTTGTCAATTTGAAGCTCAAGTCAGGAGTAAACCTTCGCGGTGAGGATCAATCAACAACCATCCTCAAGACATCTCTCAATAAGGTAAAAAACAGCGCCCTGATGAAAGTATCCGGACAGCATGATCTGTCCATATCTAATCTCACATTGACTTCTACCTGGAACGGTGTCTACACGACGGACCATAAAGTGAACAACCCGGACGCCGGTGGTCCCGACAGCATGATTATCATCGCAAATTTTGGTGAGGTTCCGTCATACAACATCACGGTTGATGGGGTTACTGTAGAGAAGTATTCACGTATGGGTGTGCGTATCGACAACAGCCGTGATATTGTCGTACGCCGCAGCACGTTCCGAAATGCGACAGATGTAGGTCCGGGCGGTGCTGGCTATGGTGTGTCGATTCAAGGCATGGCCAAACAGGATCGCAACGGGTATGAGAACGACACGGTTTGGAATGTTGTGGAGGACTCCCATTTCGAAGGCCCTTATTTGCGGCATGGGGCGCTGATCCAATTTGTTGCCCATAACAATGTCCTGCGAAACAATCAGTTTATGAATACAAAGCTGGATGCCATCGATCTGCATGGAGAACTCGAATATTTGAACGAGATATACGGCAATGTGATTATTGACATTCCCTACGGTGCGGCGATCGGGCTGGGAAACACCGGGGGTACAGCACCCAGCAATCACAGTAAGTCAGGACCGCACAACTATATTCATGACAATACGATTCGTAATACAAGAGAAGGAATCAATGTAACTATGGGCACCCCGGATACAGTCATTGAGCGAAATGTGATTGAGAATACAACTCATATAGAGGACGCCAAGGGCATTCAGATTTTGAACGGGCCAGGTACTATCATTAAGGAAAATATCATTCGCAACAATACCGCGTCGAATTATTGGGCTGTATCCCTTGAGCATGATCCCGGCGACAGCAAAGCAAATGATATCGGAGCGGGCGACCCGCAGGACGTTCAATTGATCGAAAATTCGCTGATTGGCAATACGAACGGTATTCGACTTCTTGCTGGAAAAGGGATCATCCTGCTGGGGAATCTTATTGACAGTATAAGTCGCAATTATTTCAAAAATGACCATGTGGTAGTAGAGGGTTGGCCGTTACCGATTATACCCTAAAGAAAACACAAGCTCACTCATAGAAACTCCATATTGCAAGCGCTTTATTGTAGGTAGAATGAGGTTAGATTCATTCACTATTTAAGGAAATGGAGGAAAGCCGATGCCACATATTGAGATTAGGATGTACGAAGGCCGAACGAGTGAGCAGAAGGAGGAGATAGTCACCGTATTCACGCGGGAGTTATCCCGAATTATTGAACGGGAGGAACGATTTATTACCGTCGAATTTCAAGAAATTCCCCTGGATGAGAATGCTCCGGCGAACCTGCTGAAAACAGGACCTATAGGAAACGGTTATGAAAGCTAAGTTAACTGGGGTTGACCTTATTAACTACAAAGCCGACACGAAAAGGTCCTTGCTTTTAAACATGTGGAAATTCAGAGCACTCTATGTGATTGCGATTCCCGGGATCTTGTATTTTATTATTTTCAAGTACTTGCCGTTGGCTGGTTCAGTTATTGCGTTTCAGAACTACAATATTTTTAAAGGCTTTACAGGCAGTGAATGGGTGGGACTCGAGCACTTTAGGACGATGTTCCAATACCAGGATTTCGGAAGAATCTTGAGCAATACAATTCTGCTAGGCTTGTATGATCTTATATTCGCCTTTCCGGCTCCAATATTGCTTGCGCTTCTGCTGAATGAAATTCGGCTTGTGTTTTACAAACGGTTTTTGCAAACGGTGGTTTATATGCCCCATTTCCTATCTTGGGTAATTGTCAGCGGTATCGCCTTGGGTATCCTCTCCCCAGGAACAGGGATTGTGAATCAGGCTTTACAAGCTTTCGGCTTTGAACCGATTTATTTTCTTGGTGAAAATTCATACATTCGCACGATTTTGATCAGTTCCGGTATCTGGAGGGATTCCGGGTACGGTACGATCATTTATCTGGCCGCGTTGGCAGGAATAAACCCAGATCTTTATGAGGCTGCTGAAGTAGACGGAGCCGGGCGCTGGAAACAAACCTCAGCCATTACACTGCCGTCTCTTATACCGACGATTATGATTTTGTTCCTTCTCCATATCGGGAGATTTCTTGATCTTGGCTTCGAGCGGGTATGGGTATTCCTGAACGCGCTTAATACCGGGAACGGGGAGATTCTGGACACTTATATCTATAAGGCGGGGCTGCTGTCTCAGCAATACAGCTATACAACAGCAGTGGGGCTATTCAAGTCGGTAGTTGGACTCATTCTGGTGCTCATCGGCAACATTTTGAGCAAAAAAACAACCGGTGAATCGCTGTATTAATCGCTCTTTATGGAGGTAGGGATGATGAGAGTACGCTATACTCGCGGCCAGAATCTATTTAATGTGTTCAATCTTTTGTTTCTGACCGCTCTCGCTTTGGCTATGTTTCTGCCGTTTCTGAATGTGATTGCCCAGTCCTTTAGCAGCTCTGAAGCAATTATTAATGGCAGGGTAGGCTTGCTGCCAAAGGAATTTACCGCGATCAATTATCAGTACGTTTTCAGCGATCATTCCATTTGGCGGGCGTTCGGTGTTTCCGTCTATATTACGGTACTGGGCACCGCCATTAATCTGATTGCGACAGCTTCTCTCGCTTATCCGGTGTCGCGGCCGGAATTCGTAGGACGTAAATACATCGTCATGATGGTATTGTTCACTATGGTATTCAGTGCCCCTCTTATTCCAAACTTTATCCTGATCAAAAATTTGGGGCTTATGAACTCCTTATGGGCACTTATGATTCCGGGGGCCATCAGCGCATTTAACTTTTTCGTGATGAGAAGCTTCTTTATGCAGCTGCCTCAGGAGCTGATAGATTCCTCCAGAATCGATGGGTGTGGCGAGCTGCGGATCATAGTCAATATGGTACTGCCGTTGTCCAAACCGGTAATGGCCTCATTGGGGATTTTTTACGCCGTCGGGCACTGGAATACGTACATGAGCGCTCTGTATTATATCAACAAGCCGTCATTATGGCCTCTGCAAGTGATGTTGAAGAAGCTCTTCGAGACGGACGATATCAGCATTGATCCGGCTTCCTCAGTTTATAGCTCTTTGGCCCACACCTCACCTGAGGGCATCAAAATGGCTGTTATCATTGTCGCTACTATTCCGATTATCATGATTTATCCGTTTCTTCAACGCCATTTCGTTAAAGGAATGATGGTCGGATCCGTCAAATCCTGATCTATCATAGTGTGGTAGAATAGGAACGCGTTAAGCGAGACGAATCGGAAGGTGGTATCCATGGATGAGATGTGTATTAATCGTAGACGACGAGCCCATGATTCGAAAGGGACTTTCTATCATGATCCAGCAATGCGGCGAGCATCCGTATAACATTAAGCTGGCCCAGAATGGCGAGGAGGCCATCCAGCTCATTATGGAGGAGCAGCCGGATTTTCTTTTTACAGATATCCGTATGCCCAAGGTAGACGGACTGGAGCTGTGCCGGCGGCTGTCGGAGATGGAGACGGATATTCAGACTGTTGTCATCTCGGGTTATGGGGATTTTGAATACGCCCGCCAATGCGTGTCCTATGGAGTGAAAGAATATCTCCTGAAACCCGTGAGCAAAGGGAACCTTCAAAATGTGATCGCCAAACTGGAAGCGCATAGAGAGAAGTTAGAGAGTTTTGTCTCTGTCGCTAAGCTCGATGAATGGGTCGTGCGTATGGATGATGCCATCTGGACCTTGGATAAAGAAAGGCTGTACCTTGTACTGAAGGAATGGGAAACTGACTTCCTCCAGC
This sequence comes from Paenibacillus sp. FSL P2-0121, assembly GCF_037975345.1. Taxonomy (NCBI): domain Bacteria; kingdom Bacillati; phylum Bacillota; class Bacilli; order Caryophanales; family Paenibacillaceae; genus Paenibacillus; species Paenibacillus sp. FSL P2-0121. The sequence goes on from NZ_CP150245.1 coordinate 2,571,611, forward strand.
GTAAGATGAGCCGGATTCAGCAAAAAGAGCTTCTGGAAGAGGGCTATGCTTTACTCGTGAAGAAGCTGCTTGTCAATTCAGTTACACCCGGTAAAAGCCTGTTAGACTTGTCCGCAGCAGCTGGACCTGAGCAGTTATTTCACTGCTTCGCAGAAGCGTCAGCAGCTATATTGGAAGAGCTTCGTAGAAAGCGCAAGGGTAAAGCGAAGGATCCGATAGAGGAAGCTAAAGCATTTATTGAAAAGCATCTCGCCCAGGAAGTATCGCTGGAAGAAGTGGCGGAAGTGCTTGGGCTAAATGCCTCTTATTTCAGCCAGATGTTTAAGCACTCAACAGGAGAGACCTTTGTACATTACCGCATAAAACGCAGGATGGAGAAGGCCAAAAGATTACTTGCCGATGCAAGCTATCGGATCACCGATATTTCCTATGAAGTCGGGTATGCAGACCATCCTCATTTTACGAAGACGTTCAAAAAGTTCACCGGGCTGGCTCCTTCTGAGTACCGCAACCAGCTGGGGATCGATTGATGAGAAAGAGTCTGTCGAACAAGCTGTTTGCCTCCTTTCTGACCGTCATTCTTCTATCCTTGTCCATGGTTGGATTTATCTCTTATTTTCAGGCTTCGGCTGAGCTGGATAAGTCTTCTGAGAAGTCCATTGCTCAAGTCATCAGAAGTGCGTCTTATCAAACGGATCTGTATTTGCAAAATTATGAAAAGGCTAGCGATTCCATCCTGTCCTACAATCAAGTCAAGGAGTTCTTGGATATGGACCCGGAGGATAGCTTCTCCTACTATCAATATACGAATGACATTCAGAAGTATTTGTTTCGTTCTTTGTTTATTCTGTATCCCCAGATTAATCTGATGTACGTCATCGGTGAACACGGCAAGGCCATTAGCGATGATAACTCCTATCAGGCACATAGCCTGCAGTTTCATCCTCAGGAACGCTACCGTTTCTTAAGCGAACATACGCCGGAGAGCGGCCGCATCACCATTCTCAACACGAATGTGATGAATGAAGGGGATAAGAACATTATTACGATGGTCCGCCGAATCAGAGGGGTCTCTTCCTATCGTCCCAAAGGTATAGTCGCCATTGAATTCAAGGCTGAGGATCTGGCCCGTATATGGGAACCTCTTGATCTGGGACAGGGCGGGTCCTATTTTATCATGGACGAATTCGGCAAGCTCCTTTACCGGGCGGAAGGGAATAATAACCACCCTGGGTTATCTGCTGAGCACATTCAGAACGTATTTCAACACCCAAATGACTCTGTGGTGGAAAAAGTAGACGGGAAAGAGTATTTGTTCGTGTCGAGAAAATCCGAATATTCCAAATGGCAGCTTGTAGTATCCATACCCGTTGGTGAGCTGCGCAAGCCTATTTCTACCATTCGTACGACCACGCTGGTGGTGGGAGTTCTCACGCTTGTCGGCACACTGCTCCTTGCAGCCTGGTTCGGACGATCCATCACGAAGCCCATCCTGATTCTTAAGGAGGGCATGAGGGAGACGGAAAAAGGCAAGTGGCGCAGGCTTGAGATGAACGGCCGTCAGGATGAACTGGGGGGATTGATGCGCAGCTACAATCTCATGGTGACCCGGCTGTCCGAAATGATTGAGCGGGTATACGAAGCGGAGCTTACCACCCAGAAGGAGGCTCTGGAACGTCATCAAGCTGAATTCCAGGCACTCCAGCTGCAGATTAATCCGCACTATCTATATAACACATTAGAGACTATCAAATGTTATGCGGTCGTTCAGGATTCGGATGAAATCACAGAAATAGTGGAGGCCATGGCATTCATGCTTCGCTACTCCATCCAAACTAATCTGGAGGAAATTACGATTGCCAATGAGCTTAATCATGTACTGAGCTACATGACGATTCTCAAGCACCGGATCGGCAGGGAGTTCGAAATTGACGTAGTGATTCCGCCGACGCTGCTACTGGCTAAGATGGTCAGGCTTACACTTCAGCCCTTGATCGAAAATATTTTTCAGCATGCGTTTCCCGAGGGAATTGAAGACAAGCACTATATTAGAATCGACGCCAGAAAAGAGGGAGATCGTTTTCTAGTTCTTGTAGAGGATAACGGCGCAGGGATGTCCCGCGAACGGCTTGATAAGCTTCGTGAGAAGCTGAATCTGAATCAGCTGGCGGATACGGAAGGAGACTCCCTCTATCATAGAGGTGGAATCGGGCTCATGAACGTGCACCGGAGAATTCAAATGGTGTTCGGTGAACAATACGGATTAAGTGTCGAAAGCGTGGAGAATGAGGGAACCCGGTTGATCTTATCCATGCCTGCGGAGTGAGGAAAAAGATGTTTTCAGAAAAAATTACTATTAGGAGGAAATAGGCAATGAAAATTGATTTGACTGGTAAAATTGCGCTTGTTACAGGGTCCAATGCAGGGATAGGCCGACAAATCTTGGAGACTTTGGCTGCTTCCGGCGCCAAAGTGGCGGTAAACTATTTGTTCGGTTCTGCGGAGGAGACGGTGGAAGCGATCCGTCAGGCCGGAGGAGAAGCTTATGCTTTTCAGGCAGACGCAACAAGTCCTGCCCAATTGGAAAATATGGTAAAGGAAATAGAGGAGCATTTCGGCGGAACCATCGATATTCTCGTCAACAATGCAGGCGGCATGATCAATCGGGTTCCCAATACTGAAATGAACGAAGAGCATTACAACAAGGTGATGGACGTCAATTTTAAATCATGCGTGTTTGCCTGCAAAGCCGTATCCGCAGGGATGATTGCCAAGAAAAGCGGTAAAATCATCAATGTATCTTCCCTTGCGGCCCATGACGGCGGCGGACCGGGGGCTTCCATTTATGCAGCGGGCAAAGCTGCGGTATGGTCTTATACCAAGGGACTTGCCAAGGAGCTGAGTCCTCACGGGATTAATGTAAACGCTATCTCTCCTGGATTTATCGGTCAGACCGCTTTCCATGCTACCTTTACTGCAGATGCGGCAAGACAGGCAACGATTGCGAAGATTCCGCTGGGCCGGGAAGGTGCTCCACAGGATGTGAGCAATGTGGCACTCTTCCTCGCTTCAGAGCTGTCGGATTATCTGACAGGCGAAATTATTGAAATTAACGGAGGCTTGTTCATGCGATGATGAACCTTAAGGAGAAAGCAGATACTTTTTCCTGGGTTGGTCTTGAGGTGGATAAATTGAAAATGGAGCTGGATCCATTCCGGAGAGAAGAGATTCTGCTCCCGACAGAACCTGGTGGCTGGTGGCACCAATATGTATGTCCCCAGCATCATACTGAGCTAATCTTCGATGTTATGGAGCAAGATGCGGTTGTCTTTTCTTGCCCGAAGGGCTGCAAGCTGGAAGGTGAACCCTACCGGGGAGCATGGCTGGTATACCGGCATCAGGCAATGGCGCGATACGCCCTGCAAGCTGCTGTGGTATTCGCCGCAGACGGAGAAGAATTATACAGCAGCTTAGCCCGGAAGATTCTTGTCGGTTATGCGGAGCAGTTTCCTTTGTATCCGGTTCATCCCGATGCTCAACCCTGGATGCTTAGTGGCCGTGCCTTTCATCAGGCGCTGACAGAGGCTATCTGGTCCACTACGCTTATTCGGGCCTATCTGCTGCTTGTGGATCATGGAGTAACGTTCGCTGGGGAGGAAGAGGTAAAGCTGCAAGTGTTCTTCACGATGCTGGAGGAGAGTATGGAGCAATACCGCCACATCCTCATTTACGAGAAGAAGAATGCAGAGAACAATTATACCGCATGGCTGAATGCTAGCCTGGCTTGTGTATATGCCGCCAAGGGTACCAGAGAAAAGCTTGCTTCTTTGCTGGAGGGAGAAGGCGGATTCTATCATCATCTGTCCATTGGCGTGAAGCCAGATGGTTTTGAATTTGAAGGCAGCACGTACTACCATATTTTTGTATTGCGGGCTTATCTCATAGCAGCCGAGATGTACGGGCGCTTCGGGGTTGACCTCTATGCTGCCAAAGGAGAACAGGGACAATCCATCCGTGGCATGTTTCAGTTGCTGGCAGAGCTTAGCGGCGATAACGGGGAGCTTCCAGCCGTGCATGATGGTCCTTATGCGCGCGTTCCTTTCGCCCGAGAAATTGCTGAAGTATTTGAAATAGGTATTGCGGTTTACAAAGACCCGAGTCTCCAGCCAATACTGGCGAATGCTTATAGATATCTATACGGGCAGGAATTAAGGACTGGTCTGGAGGCAGTGCTGTATGGAGCAGGTGAGAGTAAGGAGCTTCAGACCAGTTACAGGGTGAGAGACTCTGTCCTACTGCCGGATTCCGGATTCGCCGTGCTCCGCCACCCGGGCAATCCGCTGTCCGTGCTGGCGGATTTCGGAGAGCATGGCGGATCACATGGACATTTCGACAAGCTTCATATCACGATTATGCACCGATGGGGCGAGGTTGCTCCCGAGCTGGGTATGGTTCCTTATGGATCTGTTTTGCGCAAGGAATGGTATTCCGAAACTGCGAGCCATAACACGGTCACCATCGGAGGTCGTTCCCAAGCTCCACATACCGGAAGCTGCTGTCAATTTCGCCAGGAAGGCAACGCTACGTACTTATGGATTCGTTCAGACAGCGCCTATGAAGGAGCTGTTCTAGAGCGGCATCTTGTATTGGCCGACGGTTGGCTGCTGGATTGGTTTCATGTTGAGCAAGTAACGGAGCGGAGTCAGGAAGTAGACTTATGGTTTCATCCGACGGGACATTTGCTGTTACCGTTCGACCCTCACCGTGTCCAGAAGGATTCTCCGGCAGTCCTTGGACTGGAAGCGGGTTATGGCTCAGTAGAAGTACTGTCCGCAATGAAAAATGAGACGGACTGCCCGTTAAATACGGAGTGGAATATCCGTTATGATGGAGTGAGCACCGGCCGGGAGTATGAAGTATCCACGAGTACTCTACTGGCGCCCGGCTCCACTATGTATGAAATCCGCACACCGGGTAATGCCGAAGACCCGAGTAGATTGCTACGAGGCATTATGCTTCGGCACAAAGGCCCGTCGGTTGATTTTATTACGGTTTATCGGGACGGTCACGAACCTGCTGTACTGAAGCTAGTGAGTCAGGTGGGCGAACCGCCCCGAATCCAAATAGCAACAACTGGGCAAGCAGTGGTGTATTGCCTTGACCCTAAAGCGGGACTGATTCAGGAAAAGTCCCGGAATACGGAGGAGTAGAGATGTTAGAACCTTTATTTCAACCTACCAGCGGCGTACTCGACCTGTCGTATGGGCCAGATGAACATATAGATGTTGGAGAGAATCCTCCGCGGTTTACTTGGATGCCTGCTTGTCTGGAAGAGAGCATGTATGAGCTGCAGATCTCCTCAAAAACTGAATTTGAGTCTGAAGATACGTTGACCTACAGTAGAATTCCCTATAATTTGTTTACCCCGGATAAGCCGTTGGCGCCCGGCTCGTATTATTGGCGATACAGTCTTATCGGGGAGGATGATATCCATTCCGAGTGGAGTAAAGTAAGAGCTTTTGTGGTGGAGGATGAATTGCCGCTAACGCCACTGCCTTCCCGTACAGAACGATATTCAGCTGCTTCCGCCAACCATCCGCGGCTTTGGCTTCAAGCGGAACAGCTACCGTCTTACCGGGAAGTTGTCCGCCAAGACCCGATTTCAACTGGCTGGGAAGACTTCCTGAAGCATTCCGTTCTACCCTGGACAAAGCGCGAGCTTATTCCCGAGCCTGCACCGTATCCAGATAATAAGCGTGTCGCCACACTATGGCGGCAGATGTATATGGACTGCCAGGAAGTCTTCTATGCTATCCGGCATCTTGCTATAGCTGGAGTTGTGTTGGAGGACGAGGCGCTTATCGCCAAAGCTAAAGAGTGGCTGCTTCATGCTGCAAGCTGGAACACAGATGGTACCACCAGCCGGGATTACAACGATGAATGCTCCTTTCGCATAGCCGGAGCGTTGGCATGGGGCTATGATTGGCTTCACGGCTCTCTGACGGAAGAAGAACGCCTTAAGGTAAGGCAGGCGCTACTGCGAAGAACCGGGCAGATCGCATTCCATGTCATCGAACGTTCCCGCATCCATCAAGTTCCTTATGACAGCCATGCGATCCGCTCTTTATCCTCTGTACTCGTACCGTGTTGTATTTCCATGTTGGGTGAGGAGGAGAAGGCGCAGGAATGGCTTGATTATACGCTGGAGTACTTCTCCGCCATGTATACTCCATGGGGTGGCAAAGATGGCGGGTGGGCCGAAGGTCCGATGTATTGGACCACTCAGATGGCATTCGTTACGGAGGCGCTCAATCTAATTCGCAAATACATGGCAATCAATTTCTATGACCGTCCTTTCTTTCGCAAAACCGGTGACTTTCCGCTCTATTGCTTCAGTCCGGATACCGTGAGGGCCAGCTTCGGCGATCAATCGTCACTGGGAGATCCGGTCAATCTCAAAACGGGCTTCAATATCCGCCAATTTGCCGGTTTAACCGGGAATGGCCAGTACCAATGGTATTTTGAGCAAACTAAGGAACTGAACCCTGACACCCAGATGATCTTCTATAACTACGGCTGGTGGGATTTCCGGTTCGATGAAATGGTTTATCGCACAGATTATCCGCAGATTTCTTCAGAGCCACCGGTGGCTGCAGAACCTCTGAAGTGGTTTCAGGATGTGGGATGGGTCGCCATGCATCATCGGATGGAGGATCCGCAGGAACATATCATGCTGTTGACCAAGAGCAGCCGTTACGGCTCTGTGAGCCATAGCCATGGGGATCAAAACGCCTTCCTGCTGCATGCCTTCGGCGAGCCTTTGGCTATTGAAAGCGGCTATTACGTTGCATTCAACAGTACGATGCATATGCAGTGGCGCAGGCAGACCCGCTCCAAGAACGCAATTCTTATTGACGGCAAAGGCCAATATGCTGGCACGGACAAGTCGAAGAACATGGCAGCCTACGGCAAGGTGTTGAAGGCGTATAGTACGCCCGGAATCAACTACACGCAAATGGATGCCACCGAAGCCTACCGCGAGAATGTACCCTATATCAAGCGGTATGTGCGGGAAATATTTTTCTTTGATAGCGCTTACTTTGTTATCGCAGACAGTGTCGAGCTGGAACGTCCGGGAAAATTGGATTGGCTGTTTCATACACTGTATCCCATGAAGTTGAAGGAACAATCTTTTAAAGTAAATGGTAAAAAAGCTCAGATGGAGGGCAGATTTGTCTATAGTTCCTCGGGAGAAATGACACTTAGCCAAAGCAATCAATTTACAGATGTAGATCCGAAAGAATGGGAAGGGCTGCCCGAGCATTGGCATTTGACTGCCTCTACCCAAGAGGCCGTAAGTCATCGGATCGTCACTCTTCTGATTCCCCAAAAATCAGGAAGCCGGGATTACGTATCGTACTTTATGGACGATCAGGACCATGGGGTTCATGTCTACTTTACGAATCAGGGAATTACCCACCGGGTTGAGATCCCAAAAGCTTATTAGCCTTAAAATATCTTCATTTACGTATACACCCCATTGTACAAGGAGAGGGTTATATTATGAAAAAATGGATTGGCATCTGTCTGGCTACCGTAATGGGTGTTACCGTTATTGCAGGTTGCTCGAACAAGGACAAAGAAGAGACTGCCGGAGGTTCGTCAAATACGCCGCAGAAAACTGAATTCTCGATCTCGATGCGGACGCTGGCTTTTAACTATGTTGAGAAATCACCCGACTTGAATAAGGACAAATGGGTGAAAAAGCTGGAGGAGATGACAAACACAGACTTGGATATTGTGTTGGTTCCTCATAAAGAGTTCGAGCAGAAAATGGTGCAGATGTTCGCTACTAATGATATACCGGATGTCGTTCAAGGCTCGGGCGGCGTAAATGGCAAGGAGATGGCTGGTTCTGTTGAAGCTGGTGTGTTCATGCCCTTGGATGATCTGCTGCAGCAAAACGGCCAGAACCTTTTGAAAGTAATCCCGAAGGAAGCTTGGGAGAACGTCACCTATCAAGGAAAAATTTATGCAATACCGGAGTTTCTGTCCAATCCCTCCCGCCGGGCGACTTGGATTCGCAAGGACCTGCTGGAACAAACCGGCTTGCAGGTTCCAAAAACGGTCGATGAGTACTTGACTGTGTTGCGTGCCTTCAAAAAGCTGGGGATAGAGAACCCGTACATGGGCCGCCAAGACTTCAAATATGCGGATGCTTTCTTTGGCGCTTATGATGTTTTTCCGTATCTGACTATGTTCGAGGAAGTAAACGGCCAGGTTCAGCCGAAGTTTATGGATAGCGAAAATATGATGAAGGCGTTGCAAACCTACAACACCATGTATACAGAGGGTTTGATCAACAAGGAATTTGCCACCATTAACCCGACCAACTACAAAAATGCGATTCTCTCAGGCAAAGCGGGCATGTGGACGATGAATGCCAACGAGCTTCTGCAGTGGGAGCAGCAACTGAAGGCTACGACGCCATCCGCCAAGCTGGAGATTATTCCTTCGCCAGTGGGACCTGATGGAAAAGGAGGCTCCTACTTGTACGGCTCCGCCACGCGCACCTACTTTATTAAGGAAGGTACGAAGAATGCTGCGGATATCGTGAAATTTTTTGACTGGATGCTGAGCGAAGAGGCAGAAACCTTCTTTACCTTTGGGATTAAGGACGAAACCTATAAGGAAGAGAACGGCAAAATCGTATACACTCCTCCTGCGGATTCCGCCGCTATAGATGAGGAGCGCTACCGCCAGTCATTCCTCTGGATGGTGCAGGATACTACTTATAATAAGGGTGTCCTTAACATGACAGAAGAAGGTAGAGGCTTGATCAATGTATACGATACTATTCTGGCTAACGAAGGCCGTGACGGAATTCAGTTCGACCCTCGGCTAGATGCCTTGGTGAAGAATCCAGACATTGCACCTAACTCGGACACGGCTCCTCCGGTATTGCTGACGCACATGGTAAAGATGGTATATGGCAAGGAACCTATCAGCGACTGGCCGAAGGTTGTGGAAGAGTGGCTTTCTAAGGGCGGCAACGACGTCATTAAGGAAGCTACGGAAAAATATAATAACAAAGCTGGCGTCACCATGCCTCGCAGATAAACTTATCCTCCAGGGGAGTTGGAATTCAATTAAGGGCTGCCGAGAGGTAGCCTTTTTAGTTAGGGCCAGTTTACTTTAATGTAATATCCAAAGTATGGATTATATGGTAAGTTAAATGGAGACATTCTAATTCTAATGAACTATATAAAAAGAAATGGAGTGATTTCATGAAGATGCGGAATTCAAAACTTTTATATTATCTTGTCTGGATCATAGTGGGGGCGCTCTTATTACATTATGGAAACTCGCTAATTAGTCATTACACTGAAGAGGCACAAAAGAACTATCAATTAGAAAATACTGTATGGATCACGGCTATTGTCCCGTTTGTCTATGGAATCTATCTGGCATTATTAGAAGGATTACCTAAAGCTTTTGTTGTTAATTGGCTTCTGTTGTTTATTGTGTTTCTTCCAAGTTTTCTTCTGCTTATGTATCCAACTTTAGTAATGTATTTTAACATTTCGAATATGGAGATATTCAAATTCGCAACCATACATGATGGAATAGTATTTGGTCTGGTTAGTGGAATGGCACTAGTTAAATCTCTAACGACAAACCGTTAACGAGATTACAGCATTGCTGTTACAGAATTATTGGAGCAGTATAAAATAGTTATATGTAAAATCACCCTTTCAATTATTTGGGTTTTATTGCAAGATATTTATGCATCATGTATTTTATTGAATAATAAGGGGGAGTGCGAATAATGTTATCATCCACAGAGCTTAGCAAGCTGAACGAAGTGAATTACAGGGAGGACCGTTTAGAGGTAGTTAATCATTTTTATGAGGATCTCTGTGATAAAAAAGTAGTCGATGGTTATATTTATTCTCTTAGTCGTTACGGGAAAATCTTTGCTAGTGCTGCCGGAGGTCGTTTCAGTTACGAAGAAGAAAGCACCCAGGAAATGAAAACGGATACAATTTTTCGTGTTGCTTCAATTACGAAGCTATTTACGGCGACAGCGATTTGGCAGCTTGCGGATGATGGTAAGATTTTTATGGGGCAGCCTGTGAGTTCTATTCTTCCAGAGTTTGATGCCGACCCTTTTAAGCCGATTACCATTGCACATTTACTGACTCATACCTCTGGCATCGCTCCCGATCCTGGCACTATAAGTGATACTTACTATAAAAGTGCATGGTGGTATATTTTTGAATCAGAGCTTGGAAAAGAAAACTGGATTAAAGCCGGTCTATCTAAAGGGATTCATTTTCCGGTAGGGACTCAATGGATGTATTCATCGTTTGGATACGCGATCTTGGGTGCAATTATCGAGAAAATAACGGGTGTTTTTGCAGAAAAATACATAATGGACCACATTGTAAAACCGTTAGGCATGAAAGATACCTTCTTTGATATACCAGCAGAAAAAGCAGGTAGGATCGCCATTCGTTCGGAAAGGGCTAAGGAATATCTTCAGAAGCTGCAAAACGGGGAAATTACGGACGCGGGACATAGGTCTGAGGAAGAAATCAACGTTCCCGAAACTGGTGGTGGGTTATATTCCACAGTTGCTGATCTGCAAAAGTTCGGGATTATGCTGCTTAATCAAGGGGAATACGAAGGGGGTCATATCTTAAGCCGTATGGCTGTACAAAGAATGACCAAGCGGTTTAATTCTGAGAAAATTCCAAACTACGCATGGGGAGATGCAGGAGCGGATCGACCATACGGACTGGGACCAGACCTTCGCTATAATGTGAGTACTTCTTACTCTGAAGGCACTTTTTTTCACGAAGGGGCTGGGGCCTGTGCCTTATTCGTTGACCCGGTTGAAAAGCTGATTGCCGTTTGGTATCTTCCTTTTCACAAAGGGGTATGGGACGGTAGAGCGGTATTTGGCACCCACAATGTGATCTGGTCCGGACTCGAATAAGAAAAAGACTTTTTTTATGTGATATCTATAGATAGGCAGGATGTGACTTATGTTTGAGATGATAAAGCACCGCTTTCGCATTATGAGGGCGGTTGCTTTTGTTACTTATAAGGAATGGAGTGCGTACAGGACGCATTCGATGGTTTCTATTTTTGTAGGCCCAGTGTACTTTTTAGTGCAGTATTATATATGGAGCGCTGTTTATAGCGGGGAATCTTACATCAACGGGATGTCACTCTCCCAAATGCTTTCCTATTTTTGTGCTACGATGTTGATCAACTATTTGACGATGGATTTTGCCGATTGGAATTTACAAATGCTTATTCGCACCGGGAAATTCATTACGTTTTCGTTAAGACCGCTAAATCATATGTTCTTTGCTTTGTCTCAGAAGGCAGGGCATAGGGTACTTGGGCTTTTATTTGAATTTTTACCCTGCTTTATGATCTTTTTCTTTATTTTTCATATTGATGTCTTACCCGCAAATTTACTATACGCGATTCTTTCGATAGCTATGGCGTTTATGATGAATTTTTTCATTCATTATAGTATTGGAATGGTCGCCTTTTGGATGGTGCAATCCTCTAGTATTCGTAATTTTTTTAATCTTTGCGAAGGGATATTTTCAGGATCGCTGATTCCATTAGTATTTTTCCCAAAATCCTTACAAATGGCGTCCTTTTTCTTACCCTTTCAATACACGGCCTTTCTTCCTGCAATGGTCTATACAGGTAGCTATACTTTAGCGGATATAACCTTACCTATTCCTCAAGTGTTATTGCTGCAGCTCATAGCGGTAATTATTGCCGGAGTTGTCTGCCGGGTGCTGTATGCGGTGTCGCTTAAGCATTTTACGGGGGTGGGCGCATGAAACGTATGTATCAAATATATAAAACCTGCATGAAGGCGAATATTGCTTCTGCTATCACTTATCGTGTTAATTTTATTCTTAATAGTCTTATCATGCTCATAGGGAATGTGCTGTTTCCTCTAGTAACGGTATTCATTTATAATTCGAATGCTTCATTTGCAGGTTGGACCTTTAAAGAGGCGCTGTTGATTCAATCCGTTTTTATTCTGTCTACGGCTTGTGCCGGGATTTTTTTTAACGGAATTATGTGGAATACGATGTCTCATGTTGTAGAAGGGACTTTGGAAGTGGTATTAATTAAACCGACCTCGAGCCTTTTTCTGCTGTTGGCCAGATCTTTTGAGTTCGAAAGTATCGGGCTTTTAGGCGGAGGAGTAATCATGTTCGTATACGCACTTAGCGGAATCGATGGGATGACCATCGGCTCTTGGTTATTGTTCCTGTTGTTGTTTGGCGCAGGGCTGCTTGTTATGTTCGGCGTGGCGCTTATTGTGGCAGCGATTTCCTTCAAATGGGTAGCGAATTCCCGCTTGCCGGAGATGTTTGAGAGCATTAAGTCTTTTGGACGTTATCCAGGGACGATTTTTCCTAAAGCAGTCGTAGCCGTGAGTTCTTTTCTGTTTCCGGTTTCCATGATTGCTTACTTTCCAGCATCTACACTGATTGGCCGATGGGAACCCTATTTTTTTATAGCGATTATCCCTTGTGTGTTATTTGCTGCCTTCGGAATTTGGCTCTATACATACATGCTTCGCAGTTACAAAAGCGCCGGAGGATAAAAGATTAGTTTAGCTCTAAGAAGGAGAATTTCACTTGGACATTATTACCGTCAAGAACTTAACCAAGCAATATGAAACCTATCACCGTGGACAAGATGCAAAAAGCGTATTTAAAAGTCTGTTTCACCGTGAAAAATCGATCATTACCTCTGTAGAAGATCTTTCGTTCAGTGTTGGAAAAGGAGAAATCATTGGCATTCTGGGTCCAAACGGTGCGGGTAAATCTACGACTATTAAAATGCTGACAGGCGTTCTCTATCCTACCTCGGGCGAAATAAATGTTCTAGGGTACAACCCTCATAAGCAGAAAAATCAATATGTAAAACAAATCGGGGTATTGTTCGGACAGAAATCGCAGTTAATATGGGACATACCCCCTTTGGATAGCTTTTATATGAACAAGGAAATCTATGATATTCCTACGAACGACTTTCGTACAAGACTAGACCGATTTGTAAACATGTTTGAGATTGGCGATATTATCACTAAACCCACACGAACCCTTTCCCTGGGAGAACGAATGAAATGCGAGTTTATTATGGCGATGCTTCATTCACCACCTGTGGTTTTTTTGGATGAGCCGACGATCGGGCTGGATGTGATAGCTAAACAAAGAATCAGAGAATTCATTAAGCAAATGAATCAGGAAGGCACCACATTTATTCTGACAACACATGACTTGGAAGATGTAGAGCGTTTGGTTCAAAGAGTACTTATAATTCATCAAGGGAAAAAAGTATATGACGACAAGTTTTCTGAACTTCGACTGCATCTGGGCGCCAAAAAAGTAGTTAGGCTTTCAGCCGCCACAACTATTGGAGATATTGATCTGCCTGGGACTCTGATATCGGAAAGAATATCGGATTACGAAGTGGAGCTGCTGATCGATACCGAGCAATGTAAAATGGGCGAGTTTCTGCATATTCTTAGCGAAAAGGTAGAGATCCTTGATATATCTATTAAGGAGATTCCCATTGAAAAAATCATCAGCTCCATTTATGAGATGGATACGGGAGAGCATATTCAAGCTTGAGAACGGATCATCTGCAGATTTAGATCGACCATGGACCATAACTTTTCAGTGATCTCTTTTGCAGAGCAAGGATTACTATGAGTAAACCACCATTCAATCACTCCGACAGTCGCCGAACTCAAAAATTGCACAGATATATCTTTACTCAGCTCATCCAGGTTAAAATTGTTTTCTAAAAATTGTACCTTAATCTGCTCATTTATCATTTCTTGTAATTGGTTTCTAAAGGAGAGTAAAGCTTTGTTTCTTAATAAAGTCTTATAAAAGAGAGCATTCTCCTCCAATTGTTCCAGCGTGCGGAGCAATGACGCCTTCGAGGGATTAGGTTCGGTTTCATCCTCCACTGCGGAGCAGCTTTCGATTAGTTGCCGGAGCTGAGCCTCCAGACATTTATCCATCAGATCGTATTTATCCGCATAATGGGAATAAATCGTTCCGCGGTTTACATCAGCGCGCTCTGCGATTTCGTTGATCGTTATTTTTTCAAAATCTTTTTCAGCCATCAGTTGAATTAATGCATTCATGATGGCTGTTTGGTTTTTTTTAATTCTTCTGTCCATGGTAAGACTCCCTTTTTATTAAACAATGTATTGTATTCTGTTGAAAAATCAACAAACCCGATCAAACTAACGATTGAACCCTACCCGAGATGTGATAATCTGATTTTATCGAACAGTTGATCAAAATTCAACAAATGTCTAAAAAGGGATAGAGGAGTTAAATATGAGAGTTTTAGTTTTTGGAGCGGGAGTATTAGGCAGCTATCTTGCACATGTTCTAGTGCGTGGGGGAAATGATGTCACCATGCTTGCCAGAGGAAAGCGAGCAGAGCAATTGACGAAAGACGGACTTGTGCTTCGCCATTATTTTCAAATTAAAAACACTGTGGATACAGTAAAGGTCATCTCTACGCTTCGATCCGATGATCTCTATGATCTTATTTTTGTTGTTATGAAATATAATGATTTTCCATCTGTGCTACCTATTCTAGCTGAGAATCAGAGTCAGAATATAATTCTTGTGGGGAACAATGGCGATGCTCTTGGCATGCAAAAGGCTCTCCAGGAAATGAGCAATGTGAGGAAAAATATACTCTTCGGATTTCAGCTTAGTGCAGGAATTCGGGAAACGAGCGGTCGTGTTATCAAAATACACGCAGGAGGGCAAATGGTACTTGGCAGTTTAGACGGTGAGATCTCAATAAAACACTTACTGGAAAAAGCGTTTGAGAACGCTAAGTATAAGCTAACTTATCATGAGGATATGGATGCTTGGCTCAAAAGTCATATCGTGCCTATAGTGGCTTTGAACTCCCTTAGTTATCTGCATGACGGGGATTTGAAAAAGGTATCCAAAGATAAGAAGCTATTAAAACAAGCCATTTCAGTAATGGATGAGGGGTTTCAAATCATGGAGCAATTAGGTTATACTGTCACTCCAGCAGGGCAAGTTAACTTTGTTCGAAAGCACAAGCAGGCTATATATTATGGTCTGACAATAATTCATAAATTACCGTTTATGAAATTAGTGGACGGTTCTTTCAGCGAAATAGCAGCTTTGTTTGATTCATTTGATATTTTGAAGCAACAAGCAAACATCGCAACGCCTAATTGGGATCAACTTAAAAAACAAGCGTTTTCGAAGTTTAATGCAAATGTATAACAATCTTGTTCAGGAGGTATACAATCGATGGCTATATATTTTATAAGGCATGGAATAGATGAAGAAGGCTTTCGTGGGGGTTGGAGTCAACGTGGACTTGTAGTAGAGGGATATAGACAAGCCGAACGTCTTGGATATTATCTTAAGGAAAATCAATCTAGCTTTAACATAACCCGTATTCTTTGTAGTGATTTGCAACGTGCGTTAGATACAGCAAATGAGATCGCCAGAGAGCTTAATTTGCCTGTTGAAAGCAGCCAGTATTGGAGAGAAACGAACAATGGTGTAATCGCTGGAATGCCCCATGAAATCGCAAATGAACGATACCCGGGTCTTTATTTCTCGGCTTTAAGAATGGATGAGAGATTTCCAGGAGGAGAAAGTCCTCAGGAATTTTTTACGCGAATAAGTTCAAGTTTCTCAAAACTATGTAATGAACTGGAGAGTACTGATCCAAATGAAAATGTAATTATGGTCACTCATGGTGGCGTAATTAATGTTATATACCATATTTTAAAAGGGCTAACGTGGACGAATAAGAATGCTCATTTCCCGACTTCATATACTAGTATTCATAAAATAGAGTATCAAGCAGATAAGTGGGCAGTTACAGCAGAAAATCTTACGGAACATATATCAAGGGATCAGGCTGCTGGTATGGCCAATTGATTGGGAGGTACAAATATGGGTTTATTGAATGCGCTGATTGAGCAAGCCAAGAATCCTAGAGGGTTCGTAGGAAATATCATGATCAAAATCATGAATCAGGCACATACCAGCATCACCGTTCAACGATGGATTTTTTGGGACGATCACAGCGATTCAGACGCATTATTTCTGGCCGGACCTCGAACAAGATATAATTGAAGCATTTAGGGTGCTGATAGCAGGCGGTACATTTGTTATTATTTCTGAGATCTATAAAATCAATTATCATATGAAGCAATTCACTAAGAACGAAGAGATGGAGCAGTTATTACGGAAATCGGGCTTTCAGACGGTAAATATTCACGAGAATAACAAATGGAGATGTTATGTCGGAAAGAAATAAAGCGGCCGCACCGCCCCAAAAAAGGACGACACAGCCGCTTCGTTTCACCAGCTAATTAAGCCGGGAAGGTTTTAAACAAACAACGAACGGGAAATGATGACCAGCAAGATGAAAAGTACCAAAATCGCTCCGGTCGAAGTGAAAGCTCCTCCTTGAAATTCACCCATGATTTATTCCTCCTCAACTTATGTCTTCTTCTCAATTGCTGTGACTGGTGTCGCAGCTTTCTGAGATAATGACATCATATGCCGAAGAGGGCCTGTTGCACTGGTCTATGGCCTATTGCTCGTCAATATGGGCTTTTAGGATACGTAATCCTTTAGGGAGATGATTTTTAAGCTGGCCTAAACTCGCCTTGCCCCAACTAATTGGCAAACCATCTAAAGTTACAAGCGTCCATCCATGTAATTCGCTGGGGACAGGCAGGCTTTCACCGCGGAGCCAAGCATGTATTTCCGGGCCCTCACTGCTGAGATCAAAGCTTCGTGACGCTTGTAGGGGCTGAAGTGCCATAGCTAATGCATGAGCAGGTTCAATCCGATTTTTCTTCAAATGGGCAATATGTAGTCCAGCTCGTGGAATACGCAGTCCGTCCAGCAGCCCGGTATGGAGGTTGCCATTAAAGGATTCTGGCAGCAAATAAAGAGATTCACCGAAGAGCAGGGGTACACCTTGGCATGACAGACCAGGCAGTTCTACCGCAGCCCAGTCTTGAAAAAGCTGGTAGGCATCACGTACAGAAGAATTAGTTTTTGGGTTGTTTTTGCTTCGGCGTTTTTTGGCGTTGCGGTTGGCATCGTCATTCACGGATACAGTGTCAATTTGCTTACGCAGGAGTGCTACAAAGTGACCTTCGCCCTTTTCTAAATGCGGCCAAAGGCGTTTGCAGGTGAGTAGTTCCATATCGGGGTAACTAGCCGTCAATCGAGCAATGGTTTCTTCATTCTCTTGACGGTTAAAGGTGCAGGTAGAGTAAGCTAAAGTACCCCCTGGTTTAAGCATAAGGTAGGCGTCTTGCAGGATATCCCATTGTCTCGCAGCGCACATAACTACATGAGCAGGAGACCATTCTTGAATGGCTTTTGGATCTTTTCGGAACATGCCTTCTCCAGAACATGGAGCATCCAGCATAATTCGGTCAAAAGCTTGCGGGAAACGCGCAGATAGCTGTTCTGGAGTTGCACAGGTTACGAGGGTATTCTTAATGCCCAGACGTTCAACGTTCTCTGCTAGAATTTTTGCGCGTTCCGGATGGATTTCATTAGAGATTAAGAGGCCTTGTCCCTGCATTAAACCAGCGATATGCGTAGTTTTACCTCCAGGGGCTGCTGCAAGATCGAGGACTGTTTCACCGGGTTCAGGTGCCAGCAGTTCAGCTGCGGACATTGCGGAAGGCTCCTGAATATAATATAGTCCAGCGGCATGGTAAGGATGTCTGCCTGGTCGAGCGGGCTCATCATAATAAAACCCGCCCTGGCACCATGGGATAGGTTTCAAATTAAATTGTGAGACTGTACGGTCCACCGCAACTTGGCCTATGGCTGAGGTGCTTTTTAGCGGATTAAAGCGCAGTCCTTGAGTTCGTGGTGCTGAATAACTTTCTAGAAAAGCATCTGCCTCTTGCCCCAGCATTTCTTTAATAGATGCGGTGTAAGAGGCAGGCAGCTGTTCTTCCTTCATAGCTCATTCTCCTTTTTCTTAGTTGCTGTTTCATGTTTATACCGATAAAATCAAGGTATGGGGAACGTAATCGTACCTGAAATTCTACATATATTCAACTATATCATAATTGCCAAGTCTTACAGTACACAGGGCAATTGTAAAGGGGATGTACCATATGAATTTGCTGCAAGCGCTCTTCTTCCCGCCGGAGCAACCCGGTGGGGTATCATCTATGATCCCTTATCTTCAGGAAAGATTCCGTTCAAGCCGTTGGGAGATGGATTTGTTTTGGCTGCCTAAGCGGATTCGCAATAAGGGGCATGAGGAAGTAATATTCGAGACGTTTGATTGGACGCAGTATGGAGAAAGTCCGATCGTTCAGAAATATATTCAGACCTATCGTGATTATTTATGGTGGACGAAACTGCGGATGAGTAAGCCCTATGATCTTATTCATTCCCATCATCCGATTGCTGGCTTAGCAATGAAAAAAGTGTTCCCTGATACTCCATTAATTCATACCCTGCATTCCAGTTACGAGCGAGAATTGATTTTAAATGGAGCGATTTCAGAGGATGGCTTGGAGCATCGTTTTCTAGTCTCACTTTATCGTGAACTTGAGCATGTTAGTGATCGATTAATGACGGTGTCGCGATCTTTTGCAGATTATGTGGCCCCTTATATTATTGATCCTTCTAATATAGGTGTTATTCCGAATGGTTTTGATGAAAAAAGATTTAAGCCTGTTCCGCATGATAATGCTATTCCGCAGCTAGTGACCGTGACACGTCTGGTTCCGGCTAAAGGAATAGATATATTACTCAAAGCTTGCGCGGAGCTTAAAAATCGCGGCCATGAGTATGTACTGCATATTATTGGCGACGGTCCTTCACGTGCGGATCTGGAAAAGATGGCCCAACATTTAGGGATCTATAATGAAACGATCTTTTACGGATATACGCTGCACCCTGAAGAATTCATGCCATTCTTTGATATTTTCGTATTGCCCTCTCGGGCGGAGGCGTTCGGTTCAGTGTTTGCGGAAGCGGCACTTAGCTGCCTGGCTTTAGTGGGGACAAATGTGGGCGGAATACCGGAGCAGATTGAAGATGGTGTGAATGGTTTATTGGTCAGTCCTGACGATGAGATTGCTCTTGCTGATGCATTAGAGAAGGTGATATCTGATCCGGCTTATCGTTATGAGCTTTCGCGCTCCGCATGGGATAAAGCCAAAAGCCTATATTCGTTGACACGAGTTGCTAATGAACTTAAAAAAACCTATTTACAGTATCCTTCAGGAACGAAAGGGTGAGCACCTATGATTCCATTTCGCTTTCTGCATACTGCTGATTTACATCTGGATAGCCGTTTTGCCGGGCTGGCGCATATTTCGCCAGCCATTCGTGCTTATTTACGTGAGTCTACCTTTGCCGCCCTCGGGCGGCTTGTCCGCGTTGCGATCCAAGAGAATGTTGATTTTATTGTCATTAGTGGAGATGTGTATGATGTTTCAGATGCATCATTACAGGGACAGCTGCGATTTCAGGAAGCGCTCAAAGAACTCGGTGAGCACGGGATTCACGTGTTCCTGATTCATGGCAACCACGATCCGCTTGACGGACTGCGTCTGACAACGGAAATGCCAAAGCATGTTACCGTATTTGGTGGAGAGAAGCCAGATCACGCTACAGCTTGCCGCCGTATAGATGGCCAAGAAGTTGCCATCGTTAGTGGAATCTCTTACCCAACGGCGAAAGTGACGAACAACACAGCAGTAACCTTTTCTCGTAAACCTGGCAGCCGCCTGTTTCATATTGCGATGCTGCATGGCAATGTAGACGGTGATTTGCTGCATGAGACCTATTCTCCTTGCAGTCGCAGGGACCTTATCGAACGGGGGTTTGATTATTGGGCGCTTGGACATATTCATAAACGTAGTGTACTGCATGAGAAGCCTGTGATTGTATATCCAGGCAATATACAAGGGCGCAGCATTAAGGAAACCGGAGCTAAAGGTTGTTATATTGTGGATGTAGATGAGGCTGGAAGATCCACTCTGCAATTTCATGAACTGGATTTCGTTCGCTGGCAGGTTAGAGACTTATCTATAGAAGGATTAAGCAATGAAGCAGAATGGATACAGAAAGTGGAGCAGGTTATTGAAGACATCCGCGCGGAGCTCCCGGAGCTCATGTCGGTGGTCAGATTTCGTCTGATTGCGCGAGGGGACGTACATAAAGTATTGGCTGAAAAAGGGGCAGCAGAGGATTTGCTGTCTGAACTCCAGCGCCGTGAGGCGATTAGGGCTGAGCGTAAAGATTACAAAGGGCTTGTCTGGACGGAAGGGTTCGCTATAGAGTCCGGTTTAGCTATTGATCGCCAACGCTTATTGGAAGAGGATAGTTTTCTTGGAGAAATGCTGCGCATTGCAGAGCATACGGAACATTTCCCGGAAGCGCTCGAAGAACTATTAAATAGTGCGCTTAAACCGCTATTGGAGAATCAGGAGCTGCGAAAGCTGTTGTCTATGACTAGTCAAGAAGAGAAATTGAGCTGGCTACGTGGTGCAGCAGAGCAGGGAATCACGATGCTTGGCGGGATGGATGATACTGTTGAAGCGGCGGAAAGTCTTTCGTATCAACAAGCCGGAGGGCAAAACGATGAGAATTGAACATTTGCATATCAATGGCTTCGGGCGTCTTCACAATCGAGAGATTCATTTAACGCAGGGAGTGACCGTACTTTATGGGCGTAATGAAGCAGGAAAAAGTACGACACTGCAATTCATACGCTCTATGCTGTTTGGAATTCCAAGCCGTGGAAATCCCTTGGAAAGGTATGAACCTTTGCAAGGCGGATTGCATGGGGGAACCTTGAAGATACGTGACAGTAATGATGGTTTGTGGACCATTCGCCGTTTTGCTTCAGGTGCTGAGGGATCAGGAAGAAATGAAAAGCTTAACATTACAGTAAATCATCCAAATGAAATGACTCAAGAGCTGGGACAAGCTGAAATGGAACGACATTTACTTGGGGGGATCTCTAGGAGTATGTTCCAGCAATTGTTCGCAGTTTCACTGGACGAGCTGCAGGAGCTTGCTGCCCTTCAATCTGAGGAGATGAGCAGCTTTCTTTTTCATGCAGGTATGGGCGGTGGCGGTGCAATCATGCGCGCGGAACGCCGTTTGGTGCAGGAAGCTGAGAAGCTGTACAAACCTCGTGGCAAGCTGCAAGAAGCAGCAAAAGTTGTGCAAGCCATAGAAAAGCTTGAGCGACAAATGGTTGAGAGTCGTTCTTATCTTCCGCGATATAACGATAATATAGTGGCATTGAGGGTAACGGAGTCGGAGCTAGATGAATTGGAGCAACAGCGCAAGCTCACTGGAGAGCAGCTAGTGATGTTTCGAAAAGCACAGGAAGTCCGTGAGCTGTGGTTAAAGTGGAGCGAGGCTCAGCTAGAGCTGCAAGGATTGCCATTGATTTCAGCCTTTCCTGAAGAAGGAGCAACTCGCTTTCAGGCGTTTGAAGGAGAAATTCGGAATGCACAGGGATCAGTAGTACGTTATGAACGTCTTCTAAGCGAGCTTACTATTGAACTGGCAAAGAACCCTCCAGATGAAGTATTAGCAGCACAGGGGCCTGTTTTAGAGCGGCTGGACCGGCATCGGAGCAGTTACGAGAACCGTAGAACGGAAAGACAGCGGCTTGAGGGAGAATTAACGGCGCTGAATGAGCATTTGCGGCGAATTCTGCGCGGCATTGATGTGAGCTGGGGCCCTGCAGAGCTGACTTCGTTCTCTGGGACAGCGGCGGATCGTGAAGCTGCACGGAAGTTTGCGGCGGCGTTCGCTAGTTATGACCGCCGCATGGAGGCGGAGGGTGCAACGCGGCAGTCGTTGCGCTCCCGTTTGGCCGCTGCCTCAGCGTCGCTCCAAGCAGCAGAACGGGCGCTGGCGCGTGAGCACGCTACCGGCGCGGAAGCTTTTGCGCAGCTGGCTCCGCGCAGCGCCCGTGAAGTGCTGCAGCTGTGGGACGAGCTGCAGCAGGCGGCCGAACGCTGGCGCGAAGCGCAGCTCAGCGAAGGGCCAGCGCGCGGCGCCGGAAGTGACGGCCTTGGCGCGAAGCGCATGGCCGCGCTCTACCGGCGCCTGCTGTGGGCTGGGGCAGCACTAACCGTGCTGCTGCCCGCAGCGCTGTGGCTGACCGGTGCTCCGCCGGCCAGCGCCGTGCTTGCGATCGGCCTGCTGGGCGCGGCCGATCTGGCCCTTTGGGCCGGCTTGCGCGGAGCGCGCCGGGTGGAAGCGTCCCCGCCAGAGCATGGCGGGGACGTCAGCGCAGCCGCAGCCGAGATGCTGCGGCTGCGGGGGCAGCTGCTCTCCGGGGCGGAGCCGGAGAGCGTTGTGCCGGGGCGGCGGACGGCCGCCCCGGGGTCCAGCCCTGACGCAGGCGGGCTGGAGGCCTCCATGAGGGAGCTTCGCAGGCTCATGGAGGCTTGGTCAGCTTGGCGGCAGCGCATCGAACGCTATGCCGCCGAGCGTGATGCCTGCCGCACGGAGCTGGAGACGCTGGCAGGCCAAGAGAAGCTGCTCGCTGAAGAAATGCACCGGGCGGAGGCGGCATTCACGGAAACGGCTGAGCAATATGAAGAATGGCTTTGCCAACGCAGGTTGCCTGAAGGATTATCTCCTGAAGGGCTGCCGGATATTTTTGCTATGGTTGAACAAGGGAATGAGCTGCTGCGCCAAGAGAATAAACTCTCCTTACGATTGAAGGAGCTGGAAGCAGAATGTAACATGTTTGAGGAGGAGCTGCTCGCTCTTATTTATGAGTCGGGTGCTGATCTTGGCGACGAGTCTGGTGTAGCGGCAGCTGGCTTTGAAATAGATCCGCAAGAGGGGAAACGAGTATCTGCATTAACCTTACTAAGCTGGCTGGAACTGCGAAAAAGAGCATGGGATGATCTGAAAAAGGACTTGATTCGCCGGGAAACTATGCAGTCAAGATTGCAGGATGTGGATGAAGAACTCAAGGAGAGCCACAGGATATTAGGTGAGCTGAGAGAACATCGTGAGCTTCTGATACAGGAAGGCGGGGCGACTGGTGGAGAGGATTTCTTACGCAGGTCAGCAGCTGTGCAGCGGCGCAGTGATCTGAATAAATCGATTCGCCAGTGGGAGCTTGCTATGTTCGGTGGTTGGGAGGAGGAGCGGGTTGCTGCTCTGCTGGAATTATTAAATCATCATGATGCGGAAGCATTGCAGCTGGAGCGGTCATCGGCTGAAGAATTGATGGAACGGCAGGAAGAGGGTTGGAACACCCTGCTGGAGCAACGAGGCAAGCTGCTTCAGGAAAGGGAGTATTTGAAGGAGCGCTGCGTGGAGGATTCCGTTATTCAGCAACTGGAAGAGCAGAGAGCAGCCTTGCGGATCGTGGCTGATAAATATGCAGTGGCAGCGATAACTGCCGAACTAATCGGGCGAACTCGCCGTGTGTATGAGCAGGAGAAGCAGCCACAGGTATTACTGCTTGCCTCAGATTATTTCTCCAAGCTGACGGAAGGGGAATACAAAAGGGTTGTTATGACACTAGGGCATAAAGAGCTGAAAGCTGAACACAAGGACGGGGGACTGCTGGACAGTGGACTGCTCAGCCGAGGGACGGCAGAACAGCTGTATCTTGCCATCCGGCTGGCATTGGCAGAGACCATGTCACGGCAAGTATCGCTGCCGCTGTTATTCGATGATCTCTTCGTTAACTTTGATGAGTCTCGTCTTCATGCTGCGCTTGGACTTCTTGGAGAACTGTCGATCTCCCGCCAGATTGTGATGATGACCTGTCACAAGCATGTGGCGGAAGCGGCAGCACGTATGATTCCTACAGCAGCGGTTATTTCCGTGTAGTTCGGGTGATTGGTTTTACGGATACGAGACTGTTCCCCTTCTCCTTTGAGTTCGATGAAGTATTAATACCTGGTGGAGAGGACCATGGTGTTCGTAGCAGTTTGACAGCCCAGACCAGTGATAAACCTCCGAAGATTGGGTAGAACACGGAGAGCAGTGAACTAAAGCCGAACTGGCTCAGTAAATAGCAGACCAACATCAGAAGAGGTGTGATTAGTGCAGTTGATAGGGGAAGCCGTTGCTTAAGCTGTACAGCTACTCCATAAATATCGGCGACAAAAGTGCTGAAGATCTCCAAAAAGATCAGCAGCAGATATATAGTTTGCACTACAGTACCCAACCGGACGGCGATGCTGCCCATCGGAATTTCAAACTTGAGAATCCCTGGCATCTGTGAGCTCATTGCGAAATGTGCGGCAATCAACATAAAACCAATCCCGGTACCCCCAATAATACCGCCCCATACAAGGGATTTTTCTTCCTCTGTGTGACGAGCCATAGGGACTAAAACAGCTTGTGCCATCCCTAAATTAAAGGCGGTGTAGAGCAGCGGTGACATCCATGCCCCAAAGAGAGAGCGATCGTTATCAAGGAACAGGAACCGTCCAGCTCCCGGAATTTGAAAAGTATTAAAAATAATGATAAGTGACAGAGTAAGCATTAAAGGAACAACAATACTGTTCATTTGCAGAATACCGGAAATCCCTCGTTTTAGCAGAAAGTATGAACCAAGCAATGTGATAAGTAGTCCAGTCTGATAATGAAGTCCGAGATGCTCCTGAAAAATAGCGCCGGCCCCTGCAAGCATAATACTGTTTACTCCGATCAGGACGACCATCGTGAACAAACTGATGGTGCTTCCGACCTGTTCCCCGAAGAGGTGACGGTTAAAGTCCTCATAGGATTCCGCTTCTATTCGCCGAGCAATGACCATCATTTTTGTACCCAGCCATATGAACAATATAGTTGAGAGCAGGATGGTCAGGACTGCCCAGTGCCCGTAACGTGTGAAAAATTTTAATATTTCCTGCCCGGTGGCGAATCCGGCTCCTACAATGGTGCCAATATAAGTGAAAGCGATCTGTAATGTTCGGACATGTGATTTCATGGCTCCCCTCCTAATAGTTTTACGAAGCTAAAGAAAAATCATAACGAGTGCTATGCAGGATAACCTTGTGTACTCTGTATAGTACAGGTTATGATGAGGATCAGTAGGACATGACTTCCGTCGTAATTGCTTTATGATCAGTGATTAATTTGTACGGAATGTCTGCGATTATAAAGGGTATTGGAGGTTCAAAGTCATGGAAGTGTTGAAACAGCGGATTTTGGAAGAAGGTGTCGTCGTTTCGGATGAGGTGCTGAAGCTGGATGCACTGCTAAATCATCAGGTTGATCCACAGCTTACGATGGAAATGGGACGGGAGTTTGCCGGGAGGTTTGCGGACTCAGGAATTACACGTATTGTGACCGTTGAATCCTCGGGCATTGCCGTGGCATTTGCCACCGCGTATGAATTAAAGGTGCCGCTAGTTTTTGCACGCCGCAAAAAAACACTGTTAGCTGATCCGGATGCGCTTTGCGAAAGAGTTCCGTCTTTTACAAAAGGTATCGTTACCGATATTATGTTGTCTCGCCAGTTCATCTCTCCAGAGGATAAAATCCTCTTTATTGATGATATTATTGCCAATGGTGATGCAGCGCGTGGATTGATTAAGATCATTCAACGTTCTGGCGCTGAGCTAGTTGGTCTTGGTGTTGTAGTAGAAAAAAGCTTTCAGGCAGGGGCTCGGACGATCAGAGAGCAAGGCATTCGTCTGGAGTCACTCGTAAGAATTACCTCTCTAAATGGAGGCACCATCGAATTTGGGGAATAGCCTAATTGGCAATAAGAACAGGCCTATTTTTTAAACAACTGCTTTTCACCCTATGGATTTTCCTTTATAATAAAAATTAGACATAGGGAGGAGGCGTCACAATGGGGAAAGAACCGGTGACTGAACAATTTTTTATTGATAAATTAACCGAGGCCAAGGATCATTTCGAGCGTGCGCTGGATTGCAAACACACGGAATTCGACGATCTGTATCCCTATATGATTGAACATCCTCAGTTTTTTTGGTACAAACGCTATGTAGCCTGGTCAGAGCTTCTGACAATCAAAGGTTTGTGCGAAGAGTTATCCTTCCCGTGGAGGGAGAAATTCACAACTAACCAAGTGGAGTATCTGGAGCAACGTGTGATGTCCGCTAAAGTTCTTGACTTCTGGTTTGAGAAGAATGAAGCGCTGATATAAGAATGCTTTAGTAGACATGCAAGTCGTTAATTGCCTACATGAGACCCAGATGATTTATCATTTGGGTCTTTTTTCTGAAACTAAATAGGACAAGCTATGACAGGAGGGATGAATGATGATTAGCGATGAGCAATTGGATGCCTACCGGATTTCCGGTGAGAAAATTCGTGTAGTGCGTGATGGCTTGGAAAGTAACGATGTAAAAGGGATAGTTCTTGCTTGGGATGATTCTCAGGTGATGATACGTCGTCAGAATAGACGAGTAGTGAAGCTGGATCGCAATTATTTATTCCAGCCATTTAGTGAACCAAGACAAGATCCGGATAATATATAATCTTCACAGTAATAATTTTCGCAGTAATAATCTTCATAATACAAAACAGCTCCTCGCCCTACTGGGCGGGAGCTGTTTCTGTAATATCATTTGGGATTATATAGTTAGAGCTAGTTCAGACGCATTCTCTTCTCTGGAGAGTATGGAGAGTTCTGTGGACAGTCCAAGATACGCGCGCATGCGCAGCATCATTTCTCTACGGAAGCCTGGCCATAATATATTCATCTCTCCTTGAAATCCTCTGCAGGAATATAAGGCTTCGACTCCTCGCTGATCTTGGCGAACGGTAGTAATCTTCAAATCATGGGAGCTCAGCTCGCGCGTAACCTCTTGAAGCATTAGTGACGTCTTCTTTGTGGCACCAGATACGAGCTCCATATATAGCTGAGGGGTCTTAAACAGGCCGCTTCTACTGATTACACGGCAGTCACGTTCGAACACTTTATGAATAAACGTTAGCAGCAAATAGCTTCTGACCAGGGACAGTTCTTCTTTAGTTACTTCTTCATCAATAATGGATGTGTTTAGCTTTGTAGTCGCCATTATAAATCACCTCATTTATATTATGCGAACTTTTGTTCTCATTATACCTTATATTCGGCAACAAAAGCAATAATTATCCATAAATTAATGAATGATAAGAAAACGGCGAAAATATATTGACGTTGGATTCTCAGCGTGGTATGATCTATCTTGTGACCGCAATAAGCGAGTCATTATAATACGCGGTCATGGCGGAATTGGCAGACGCGCTGGCTTCAGGTGCCAGTGGTAGCAATATCGTGGAGGTTCGAGTCCTCTTGACCGCATAGCTAAAAGGATTATAGAACTGCTCTAGTAGCAGTTCTATAATCCTTTTTTTATGTTTATCAGCAGACGGTAGTGCGAAAGAGGAAGGTATCCTTAAGATCCATCACCTGAGGCTAACGGACCCAGATGAAGCTATTTGCTCATTTATAGACTTTTGAGCGTAGTATCGGACCCCAGTGCAGCTATTGCATGGAAAAAGGATCACAATTGGCGTTTTTTATGCCAATAGCGACTGTGGGGTCCGATAGGAATCCAAATCTGCTTTAAAGCTGCGAATAAGGTCAATGGGGTCCGACAAGAATTCAAAGTGCTCTAATGCTACAAATAAGGTCAGTTGGCCCGATAGAATCCAAGTGTACTCTAAAGCTGCGAACAAGGTCAGTTAGTCCGATAGAAATCCGAGTTTGCTCTAAAGCCACGAATAAGATTAGCTGGGTCCGATAGAATCCAATATGCTCGAATGCTAGAAATAAGGTCAGCTAGCGTCTCTCCACGCGCAGATTGGATAAAAACTAATTTGTATTTTTGCTTCTAAGCTACTCGCCCCGCGGAGTCGTCATCATCTCCTGAGGCTTACGGATCTAGCTGAAGCTATTTGCTCATTTATCACCTTTTGAGCGTAGTATCGGACCCCAGTGCAGCTATTGCATGGAAAAAGGATCACAATTGGCGTTTTTTATGCCAATAGCGACTGTAGGGTCCGATAGGAATCCAAATGTGCTCTAAAGCCACAAATAAGATCAGCTGGGTCCGATAGAATCCAAATGTGCTCTAAAACCATGAATAAGGTCAGCGGGGTCCGATAGAAAACCAAATGTGCTCTAAGCTGTGAATAAGGTCCGCGGAGTCCGATAGCGTCTCTCCACGCGCAGATTGGATAAAAACTAATTTGTATTTTGCTTCTACGTTACTGCCCTGTGTAGTCATCATCATCACCTGATGCTAACGGACCCAGATGAAGCTATTTGCTCATTTATCGCCTTTTGAGCGTAGTATCGGACCCCAGTGCAGCTATTGCATGGAAAAAGGAACGAATAAGGCATTTTTTATGCCAATAGCGACTGTGGGGTCCGATAGGAATCCAAATGTGCTCTAAAGCCACGAATAAGATCAGCTGGGTCCGATAGAAAACCAAATGTGCTCTAAGTTACGAATAAGGTCAGCGGGGTCCGATAGAAAACCAAATGTGCTCTAAGCTACGAATAAGGTCAGCGGAGTCCTATAGCGTCTTTCCAGGCGCAGATTGGGGAAAGACTAATTAGTGTTTTGCTTCTACGTTACTCGCCCCGCGGAGTCATCATCATCACCTGAGGCTAAAGGACTCAGATGAAGCTATTTGCGCATTTATCACCTTTTGAGCGTAGCATCGGACCCCAGTGCAGCTATAGCATGGAAAAAGGATCACAATTGGCGTTTTTTATACCAATAGCGACTGTGGGGTCCGATAGGAATCCAAATGTGCTCTAAAGCCACGAATAAGGTCAGCTGGGTCCGATAGAATCCAATATGCTCTAAAGCCACGAATAAGATCAGCGGGGTCCGATAGAGCCTTCGCACACGCTGATTAGCGAAATACTAATCTGTGTTTCGACCCGTCGTTACCTGCAATAGCGAACTGCGTTTGCTTTTAAGCTACTCGCCCCGCTGGGTCCGATAGCACCATCGCACGCGCAACTATGCTCGAATCCAATAAAGTTTGTTGTCTAGATCAAAGTCTAAGACACGAAAGAAAACAGGTGCACCCGGCATGGCTTTTGGGACACACCTGTTTTTTTATAGGATAATGAATTACACTGTTGCTCTACGCAGCATCAAAAACGATAAAAGAGCGTACACAACTGTCAAAGGCATGGACCACAAAGCAAGTTCAAATGCGGTATATCCAGCAAACCAGTTGAAGAGGTCTACCCACCACTGATTATAGGTCATTAATAATACACCGAGACTGCACAGGATAAACATAGCCCCTGAGAAAATGAACAAACCGCTTCGGCCAAATCTCCGGAAGATACTGGATATCATTAGCCCCAGAAAAAACATATTAAGAAAGAGCACAAAATACATCCACAGCTGTTCTATGGCATTACCATCATTTAAATAGGGCAAATGAAAATAATGTAGTTCCAAACCCCAGCCACCCGTGAGCTTGCTTTCAATGATTGCGAGCAGGTAGAGGAGAATTGAGTAGGTGGCGCTAGTTATAATAGCCATTAAGGAAGTGCCTATGAAATAATCCGTTCTGCGTTGGCTTAGGCCCAGAGCAAAAGGGAAGGTCTGCACCAAAATGAGTATACCGGTGATTAACATATAAATGAAGATGGAGACGAGACCGCCGGTATAGATTGGTTCTTGGATGAAAGAAGCGACGATGACATTTACCAAGAAGCTGGATAACAAGATTACCCAAGGCATATACAACCATAACCACTTATCTCTGAAATGCATTTTTATCATGCCTGCCGTAGGATTCATTACACGGTCACTTCCTTTCCTAGAGATTTTTTATTTGTGAGATGAACGATTAATTGCTGTAAAGATACAGGTGAGATCTCTAAGCCTAACTTTTCAGCATGTGCGTGATCTTTCGCGTTGAAACCGATAATGGTGGCCGTAAGCAATCCGCCAAAAGACTCGCGGGAAATGACTTGTTTGCCGGCGATAAAATCTTCGATCTTCGCTGTCGCGCCGATTACCGTAACAGCTTGCCCGCGAAGGGCTTCAGCATCTTCGTTAATAATTAGCTTGCCGTTGTCGATGACGATAACATGCTCTAAAAGCTGACTTACCTCATCGATCAAATGGGTGGACAAAACAACTGTGCGTGGATATTCAGCATAATCTTCAATTAGGCGATCGTAAAACAGGCTTCTAGCTACAGCATCAAGTCCTAAATAGGGTTCGTCAAAAATGGTAAGCGGAGCACGGCTGGCTAGACCTACTACAATTCCTACAGCCGAGAGCATACCTCGGGATAGCTTTTTTATTCTTCTTTTTAATGGCAGATTGAAATCCTTGATTAAAGAGTGGGCATATTCCCGATCAAAGTTTGGAAAAAATAATTCGGATACCTCCAGTACATCGATAATTCGGTACGTGTCCGGATACCTTTGGCTTTCCTTAATGAAGCAAATCTGCCTGAGAACCCGGTTATTCTCGTATGGATGTTCACCAAATACGTTCAGGACACCACTTGTGGGGAAAAGCTGAGCTGTGATCATATGCATTATTGTGGTTTTTCCTGCACCGTTTCTGCCGAGAAGCCCGTATATCTTGTTTTTCTCCAAAGAAAAACTGAGTTCATGGATGGCAGTGACATTTCCGTATGACTTAGTCAATCCTTTGATTTCAACAACTTCATTCATGACTTGTTGTCTCCCCTCTGAATCATAATTGTTAATTGATCCAACGTAATTCCTAATTTTTCAGCTTCACGGATCATGGTTACTACATACTGTTCATAAAATTGTTCTTTTCTCTTCTCCATCAATACTGCACGCGCTCCAGATGCCACAAACATACCGATTCCTCGTTTTTTGTACAATATCCCTTGATCCACAAGCAAATTCACACCTTTCGCAGCTGTAGCCGGATTGATCTGGTAGAAAACAGCAAACTGATTTGTCGAAGGAACTTGTGATTCCTCCAGCAGTGTTTCTTCGATGATGTCATTTTCTATTCGTTCGGCGATCTGCATAAATATCGGTCGTGTATCATCCATTAAGTTTCCCATGTATTCACCGCCAACTTCATTGGTTAGTTAGTTATGTAATTAACCATATATGCAACGAAGTTAATTGTCAATATTTTTAATTATTTTGGGCTGTATCCACATAAATAAAGGCTGCCCAGAATGCTCTGGATAGCCTTTTATTTGCACAACATATCTGCTATGATTTTGTCCTTGGTAAAAAAGAAGGGGGAGTTCAGCTATGAATGATTATGGTCCGGATCTGTTCAAAGATACTGCAAGCTATTACACCAGATATCGCCCGCTATATCCGTCCTCACTGATTCGATATCTAGTGGACAAATTCTCACTTCACGGAGAGGGCCGGTTGCTGGACTTAGGTTGTGGTACTGGGCAGTTAGCGCTAAGGTTTACGGATTGGTTCGAAGAAATCATTGGCGTAGATACTGAACTAGAGATGCTAGATGAAGCAAAGCTGTTATCACAGTACAACAGGGTTGAGAATGTTAGCTGGCAACAGGGGAGAGCGGAAGAACTATCCAATGACTGGGGTTCCTTTCGTCTCATCATGATGGCTAAGGCGTTTCACTGGATGGACCGAGAATCCATACTTGAAGTTCTCTATCATAGTTTAGATGATAACGGTGGTATTGCTGTAATTGATACTTTTAATGAACAACTAGAACCGTTACCTTGGCAACAAAAGGTAGAGGAAGTAGTGAAACGCTGGTTGGGTGACGAAAGAATAGCCGGAAAAAGTACATATAAACATCCCCAAGAAAGACATGAGGATGTTGTAAAGCGATCCAGTTTTAAAGACGTTAAAAGACAGGTATTACCGAGTTATTCCATCACTTGGACTGTTGATTCGATACTAGGAAATTTGTATTCTACGTCTTATGCTTCTAAGCGATTATTTAGAGATAACTTAGAACGTTTTGAAGATGATATGAAATCAGCTTTATTAGAAATAGAGCCTACAGGTATATTTACAGAGGAATTGTCGGTTTCCGTCATTACTGCCTTTAAAAAAGAAGCGGATTTACGATAAAAACCGCGCATTGATCTCACCGCATCCTGCTGTGTTAGGACTTAGTTTAAGGCGAAACGTGTTCTTTTTTAGTATGGATTTTACTTGCTTAGGCGTAAGAGAAGGGTTCTTCTGGAGTAATTGCGCGATCACACCCGAGACGATTGGTGTTGAGACACTGGTACCGGACAGCACAAAGTAATTTTTAGCTATCCGCAAATAAGGAAGCTCGCGATCCAGCTTGGATCGTGGAGCACGAAGGGAGATGATCGTCTCGCCTGGAGCAACGAGATCTGGTTTCTTCCTTCCTCCCGGTGCGGGTCCACGACTGGAGAACCAAGTGATTCGGTCGTCCGCTTGCGTGAGCGTGCGACGGTCATCCACTGCACCAACAGTAATTGCTGAAGGACTAATCCCTGGAGATTCGATCGTACTGCGTCCCGGGCCGCTGTTTCCAGCAGCTATTACAACGTTAAGTCCGGCTTTAATTGCTTTTTCTACAGCTTGGCAGAGTGGATCATCTGAACAAGGAAGATTCACCTTACCCCCGAATGACATCGAAAGAATACGAAGATTAAGTCTTCTCCGATTCGCAATACACCATTCAATTCCTTTAATGATTGTGGAGTCATATCCATCGCCATTTTTATCTAGTACTTTGACACCTACTATCCCTGCCTCTGGAGCAGGGCTTTTGTATTTTCCTTTACTCATCCATCCGTTGCCTGCTGCATCCCCTGCGATATGAGTTCCATGGCCGTTATCGTCATAGGGCTGTTTTCTATGATTGATAAAATCTTTAAAAGCAACTATACGGTTAACAGGGCGAAACAGGTCAGGGTGACGATACACCCCTGTATCAAGAATCGCAATGTTTATTCCTTTTCCGGTAAGCCCCTTTTTCTTTTGAGCGGTTGTAGAACCAATGGATGGTGTGGCTATATTAAGGGATGTTTTTTTGACTTGATCCAAATAAATTTTCTCGATTCCATCCCAGCGGCACATCCGGTTCAAGCAGCTTTTTGAAACTTTGGATGATATCGAATTGAGCAGGTGAAGATGATGTCTGATCGGAAGGTCGTGGGATTTTAAATGCTTTTGTAAAGACTGTAGCTGGGCTGTAGTTATTTTTTGTTTGAATTTAATGATAACTGGAATGGTATTCGCTTTATATCCTGGATAATAGGAACGTTGAACTCTTTTTCTCAAGGAATGGTGCATTTTCGAATGATATTGCTCTAGCCATTTTTGACCGTTCATTAGTAATGAATCACCTCTTGAAGGTATTATATGCACTGCAGAGCTAGTGGACACGAAACTATGAAACTAGGGTTTAACATATTTTCAGATTTGTAGGTGAAAGAGAGGTCAAATCTTACGATTCTTGCATTTACTAACGTATCCTAAAAAGAAAGTGGTGAAATAAATGGCAATGATTAAAAAACCAGTTAACAAGCAAGCTGTTATGGCTAGCAAAGTTCTCGCGGCTAAAAAAGCGAAAGCAGCTGCTACAAGAAAGAAACGGAGAATTAGACAGACTCTGGATAGATTCATTGTTGTTGCTATTGGTACAAATGCAACGGGTACACCTAAAGATACTACGGGGTGGACAGCTTCATTGAGAGCTGGAACTACAACGGTTACTGCTGATTTTGACGAATTTGGTGTAGTTAGATTCCCAACAATTAGTACCTTAACATCGGTACCTTATCTTCTCACTTTAAGAGATGAGAGTGGAGCTACTATAAGAAGCTTTAACGTTCCCGCAGACCGCGAATTTTTTGTGGCTAGATTCTAGTTTGGACAAGCCAGGTCAAGTAAACAGCATGCGTCGATTTTATATCGATGCGTGCTGTTTTTTTTATTTTTCTAACTTTGATTCAATTGAGTAATTTGTTACAGACAAACAGAATGGAGGGATGCCATACTTTCAGCATCATAATTTTGGGAATATAGTACAAAAATGGACAATATATAAGGCGGGTGAAAGGTTTCGTGAAAGAAAAAGGGAATATATCAGGAATTCAATATTTTTTATTAGGAATGCTTGTATTTTTAATGTTAGGAATGGATATGTTCATCATGGGATTAGATCAATGGTTATGGGGGGATTTGTTTAATATAGACGACTTTTTTGTCAGCCCTTGGTACGTACTAGTTGTTCATTGGAGCATAGTTACCCTATTGTGGGCAGTAGGAGCTATGATGTTTCTACTTTGGTTCAGGAAGAGGAAGATGATTGAACAGGTTATATCTTTTCATTGGAGCTCTAAGGTCATTCCTTTGTTAATTGTAGCTTTTATATCAAGCTTTTTGTTCGCTGTGTTGGAATTTTGGATTAATGGGGAGAGCATTCCACAGATTTATAGAGAATATGAAAACTTCAAGTTAGAACATGGTTTTATGGGCATATGGGTTGCCTTGGTTCAAAACATATATTACATTGTGGAAGCTGTACTAGTTGTACTATTGGTTGCGCTAATGCAGCGTGCAGGAGAAGTATGGTTTAAGAATCCTTCTCTTCCTTATGGGGGAATAGGTTTAATGCTGACTTGGGGATTAGGTCATTTGACGCATGGTCTGCAAAGCGGCTTGTATATTACTGCTTTTTCTTTGGTATTTGGCTGGCTGTTTGTGAAAGCGGGCAAGCAGTGGTGGCCAAGTTTTCTGTTTATCTGGCTTGTATTTGTTTTATAATAATTAGTTTAACGGGGGGACACCATTGTACAATTCAGAGAAGAGAACAATTACTACTGAAAGATTGATTTTAAGACCTTTTGCATTGTCTGATGCACAGCGTGTCAGTGAGCTCTGCAATAATTATAATGTTTACAAAAGTACATTAACTCTACCTTATCCATACCCTATTGATTGTGCATTATCATGGATTGAAACACATGAAGTTGAGTTCAATAATGATAATTCATATGAATTCGCTATTACTGATAAAAATACAAACGAACTGTATGGTGCTATAGGTTTGAGAAATAACCGGACACACAGAAATGGCGAGCTTGGATATTGGATAGGCGAGGAACACTGGGGTAATGGATATGCTACAGAAGCAACAAAAGCGGTCATTAATTTTGCTTTTACAGAAAAACATTATCACAAAGTGTACGCCAGATTCTTTGCTTCAAATCCTGGTTCGGGACGAGTTATGCAAAAATCTGGCATGCTGAAAGAAGGCGTTTTGTTACAGCATATTTATAAAGAGAATGAGTTTGTAGACCTTATTCATTATGGGATATTAAATACGGGAGTTACTAACTAACGCTTGGATTTCATGCACCACTATTTGAAGTCACGCCCATAGGGCGTGGCTTTTTTATTAGAAATGCTAGTTGGCTTCAACGGACAATAATGAAATTCCTTCTTATTTAAAATTAAAATAAAATTCTTGACACTTCTCATTGATAACGATTATCATAGGAATCGATGAGTGAAAATGAAAATCATTATCACTACATGAAACGTATAAATATACATATTTGGAGGGATAGATTTTGAAAAAAATATTAGTACTACTGGTTATTGCAGCGCTTACGGCAATGACTGCATGTTCGTCTACAAATACAGCGGACAATCCAAAAAATGAAGCGGTAACGAATACAACTGCTAATGAATCGAAAGAAGCAAATGCAGCAAAAACAACAGAAGTAGCAAATACAGCGGAAGCTGCCGGCAAGGTGTACAGTCTGGAGAATGATGGTGTAGATGAAGCATTGTTCAACGAAGCGTTAAGCCAATTCCCAGCCACAGTCCCGAAGCGTATTGTAACAACTTCTGTACCATTAACAGAAATGCTTTATTTGCTCGGCATAACACCGGTAGGTGTACCAACTTCAACGAATCCAATCCCTGCTGATTTCGAAACAATTGATCGTATTGGATCACCTATGGCGCCGGATCTGGAGGTAGTAACAAAACTCGAACCGGACTTGCTGCTGGGAGCAGAATCACTTCGCAGCACGTTAGACAAATCGCTAGAAGGAATCGACCTACAAAAAGCATATTTGAGAACAGAATCATTCGAGGATCTAAAGCTTAGTCTCAAAGTATTAGGCACTTATTTTAATAAAAAAGATGAAATGAATGCTGCTTTAACTAAGATTTTGGACAAAGAAAATGAGCTGAGTCAATTAGCAGAAGGTAAAGAACTGCCAAGCGTGCTGCTCGTAATCGGAACCGCAGATTCCTTTATGGTCATGAGTGAGAAATCTTATTTAGGTAGCTTGGTTAAAAAGCTTGGTGCTGATAACATCGCAACTTCTGTATTGCAAGTTACTGACACTTACTCACCTATCAATATGGAGAACATTGTAGCCGCTGATCCAGACATCATTCTCGTACTCGCTTCAGGCGATCACGGAGCGACTGAGGATAAGTTCAAAAAAGAAATAGAGAAAAATGAAACTTGGACAAAGCTTTCGGCTTATGCAAATAACAAAATCAACATTCTAGATTACAGCGTATTCGGTGTCACTTCGATTATTAACGCGGAGACAGCCTTAACCGAAATTGCAAAATACTTCTATGAATAATTAAAGGAGACAGCAAGTGATAAATACATCTCGTAGCAGAATTATTGTTATTGTAACGTTAGCACTTGCGCTCGTTGCCGCTATAATTGCGATTGGACTAGGCTCAGTATACATTCCTATACCAGACATCCTAAGCACGATCTTTGGTTCAGCGGCAAAAGCGGTGAATGCGACCATCATATGGGATATTCGTTTGCCGCGTGTATTACTGGCGATGATCATTGGGGCAAATATCGCGGTTTCGGGTGCTCTTCTGCAAGCCGTGATGGGCAACCCACTTGCTGATCCAGGATTGACCGGTGTAACGAGTGGAGCGGCTGCATGTGTGCTTGTCATTATGCTTGCAGCTCCACAATATACGGAGTTCATTCCAATTGCGGCTTTTGTGGGTGGACTAATTGCTGCAGGGATTGTATATGCATTAGCGTGGAGAAGAACCGGTATTTCGCCCATCACTATTATTTTATCAGGAGTTGCTGTGAATGCTCTTTGCGGGGGATTAATAGGACTCTTGACCATCATGTACAGCGACAGACTTCCGGCAGCGGTCCAATGGTTAAACGGCAGTCTGGCTGCTAAAGGGAACAATGCCTTGATGATGGTTTTCCCGTATGCCATAGCAGGCTGGATCTTATCCTTTTTCGCGATCCGCAAGGCGAATATTATACGTTTAGGGGATCAGGTAGCTTCGAATTTAGGTGAAAATGTGGACCGAATTCGTATTCTACTTTCCTTGCTGGCAGTATTTCTAGCGGCTATCTCTGTAGCGGCTATTGGGATGATTGGCTTTGTAGGGCTTGTTGTGCCACATATGGCTCGATTGTTGGTGGGTTCAGACTATAAATTTCTTTTGCCGATGAGTATGGGACTTGGTGCATTGGTATTGTTGATAGCAGATACAGGTGGACGTACCCTATTTGCACCTTTAGATATTCCTGCGGGTATCCTTATGGCGGTGATCGGTGGACCTTATTTTCTATACCTGATGAGAAAGAAGGCGTTCTAACATGTTTACTGTCGATTCTATTTCGATTCGGTATGAGCAGAAAAACATTATTAACAACTTCTCTTTTTCCGTAAAAAAGGGTGAAATCGTCTCGATTATAGGACCAAACGGCTCAGGTAAATCTACATTGCTAAAGGCGGTATCACGGCTAATTCCATATCATACGGGTGCGGTCACACTCGATGGTACGGATCTAAAGTCTATGACTGCCAAACAAGTCGCTCGAAAAATGTGTATGCTGAGCCAGAAGAACCAAGCACCTAATGATATGACTGTGATCGATCTCGTCTCCTATGGAAGGTATCCACATAAAAAATGGTTCGAAAAATTAAATCATGAGGATATGGACATTGTCGACTGGGCACTGGAGAAGACACATTTAAAGGATTATAAGGATCGAGCCGTTTCCTCGTTATCCGGTGGTGAATCACAGCGTGCTTGGATTGCTATGGCCTTGGCGCAGCGTCCTTTGGTTATGTTGCTTGACGAACCGACCACTTACTTGGATATTTCGCATCAGCATGAAGTTCTTGAGTTAGTACGTGAGCTAAATCAAGACATGGGGATGACCGTCGTGATGGTGTTGCATGACCTCAATCAAGCCTCTACCTATAGTGATAGTATTGTTGTGGTGCAGGCGGGTGAAAAAGCGATGTATGGGACACCAAATGAAGTTATGACAACCGATATGATCCGGGATATATACCGAATGGATGCCGAAGTTCAATATGTTCCTACAGAGACGAAACCTCGTATTCATTTGCTAAGTACCGTTCGCTAGATTCGTGGCTAGATTACATAACCTATTAATGGAGGGATTTTATAATGAAGAAGCCTGTAGATGTTGAAAAAAATAAAGAAAACTATTTGCAATTTATTGCGAATCGTAAAAATCTGATTTTGAGCTTGATTGATGACGAAGGAAAACCTTTTATCAGCTATGCTCCTTTTGTTAAGCATGAAGGCAAGCTGTATATCTACATTAGTAAGATCGCCGAGCATTACAGATATATGGAAAATAACGATTTTGTAGATGCGCTTCTAATTGCAGATGAGTCTGCGACGAATAATAAATTTGCAACGGAACGTGTGCGGTGGAATTGCACATCAAGCAATATCGGGAATGACGGGCATGAGGAGATCTTTGAATTGTTTAATGCTGATCATGGGGCGGCAATGGTGAATTTGCTGCGTGGATTGGATTTTTCATTGTTTGAATTGACCCTTCTCCAAGGGCGTTATGTTGTTGGTTTTGGCTTGGCCTTTGACATCGACGTAGATGCGAACCTGTTCAACCATGTGGTGATCGACAAGAAAAAAGACGAAGAAGCCACTGTACAAGGGAGCAAATAATCTATGGCTTTCACTTCAGTGTTGCCAATCTGGCAAGCGGTGCAAACGCGATTTCATAAAATGGTGAAGACTTTGCCGGAAGAGGATCTTAACCTTAAGCTAGGGAACTCTACGATTGGGGGATTAATTCAGCATAATGCAGAAGTTGAGTTTATGTTCGCAGAGTGTTTTTTTGGAAGACCTAATCCTCAAGGCGACAAGGCGGTATATTCTACATTGAATGAACTCGTTGATCTGCTGACTGTTTCCAATGAGAATCTAACTGCTGCGATGCAGGAGCTTCCGGAAGAAGTGTGGCATGTGAGTGTGGAGTCGGCTTTTGGCACATCTACACCGCTTGAAGCGATAGGCAGACTTATGTATCATACAGGCATTCATGCCGGACAGATTTCGCTTATACAGAAAAATGCAGTTCGAAGTGAAGTATAGTGAATTGGGAAATGATTGATGAGAAAACGGCAGAAATGTCGTTTTTTTTGTGCGTAAATAAGGAGTTTTTAAAAAGGAGTTTGGGTAGTTGTTGACGTTCTTTTGATGTCCCTTTGATGTCCTTTTGATGTCCTCTGCAGCCTCTGGATTTGGTATAATGTAGGGGATTCTAAGGGGGCGCTGATTATGACAGAGTACTTGCGAGGCCAAATTGCCAAAATGGCGAATGTGAATATGGAGACGTTAAGGTATTATGAAGAGCTCGGATTAATTAGCACTCCCTTACGTTCGGAAGCTGGTTATCGTCTTTATTCGGATGAGGTGTTTAGCCGACTTGTTTTTATACATAATGCTAAACTGTGTGGTTTCACTTTAAAGGAAATCAAGAAGGCACTCACTAAATCTGAAAGCAGCGGCATTAGTATAGCTGATTTTGTAACTGTTGTGGATAAGAAAATGGATCGAGTTCGTGGCGAAATTGCAAAACAGGAAATAAAACTAACAGCCCTCGCAGATTTGAGGAAAAATTTGTTAGCCACAGATAAACACCCAGGCGTACAGTCCACGCTCGAAATCCTAAAAATGGATTCTTAACTTGACCTTGTAGTCTCCTACAGACTTTACAATCTGAGTTGAAAAGAATTGTAGGAGGGATTTACGAGATGGAAAAGACAAGTACAGAGCAGCTTGCAGCGATCAAAGATTATTTGCGACAAAGCAACCGATGGGATAGCAAGTCTATCGGGCAAATACGGCAGGAGATGGCCGCGACAGCTGCAAACATGCCCAGTCCTACTGATGTTATCGTCGAGCGGGTCATGATTGGAACCTTAAGCGGAGAGTGGATTATTCCTGTGAAATCTGCTTCACCCGCTGATGAAGTGATCCTTTATTTCCACGGTGGGGGTTTTATTTCGGGGACTTGTGAATTTTATCGGGATCTGGTTACACGAATTGCAAAAGCTAGTGGTAAGAAAATACTAGTCATTGAATATCGCTTGGCACCAGAGTTTACTTATCCGGCTGCTAACGAAGATTGTATAGACGCTTATCTGTGGCTGCTCGCGAATGGATATTCTGCCGGGAATGTCGTGCTTGGAGGGGATTCTGTTGGAGCCAGCCTTGTGCTGATGACGTTGATTACTTTACGGGATGCGGGTGGAGAACTGCCGGCGGGTGCTTTTTTAATCTCGCCGCATACAGATCTCGTCCATTTGGATGGTGAATCGTATTTGAGCCGAGCGGAGTTTGATCCAACAGGCAGCTTAAAAGGAAATAACCGAATAATTGAATTTTATCTAGGTGCTCGGACAGAACTAGCTCCTATATTATCTCCTTTAAGGTTGGATTTGCAGGGATTACCTGATTTACTTGTTCAAGTAGGCGACCACGAGGTATTGTTAAGTGATGCAACGAGGTTGGCTGAACGAGCACAAGCTGCGGATGTTCATGTAGAACTGGAAATATGGGAGAACATGTGGAGTGTCTTTCACTTTTTAGCTTATATGCTGCCAGAGGCGCAGCAAGCGATTGCGAATGTCGGTAAGTTTGTTAGGACGAGGTTAGATCGGATTGAGCAAAAAAGCAGCTGATATTACCCGCCTTCTTGAGAGATCAAGGAGGTTTTTTGGTGAAATCGTTAGGTTGGCAGAAGGTGGATTGCTAGATGTTGGGCTGCTTCATCGTAACGGACCGTATTGCAGCTATTTGCTCAATTTAGCGTGTTTGGCTAACTTTTCGGACTGCATAGCTCTTATTAGCACATTAGAATGCCGAAAAGGTGGGGATTTGGGTGAATCGCCGCATTGGAGTCCGATAGCATGGCGAATTACGGTGATTTTTGAAAATAAGGGCTCCTCAGTCCGAATTCATGTAGTACGGGGCTACGGAGAATAAGATACTAAACTGGGACCTAAGTTTAATAATTGGGTGCGAGTATATACTGATAATGATTTAACGAATGACAAAGTGGTAATATTGTCAGTTCGTTTTTGAACATAATATGCTATGATAATTACCACCAGAGATAGAGCGAGGGGAATACATATGTCGAATGATCTTCCATTATCAAAAGAAAACATTTTGGACGCGGCTGAACAAGTGCTCCGGCGTTTTGGCCCGGACAAGACTTCTGTTGTAGATGTAGCGAAGGTGCTTAAAGTAAGTCATGGTACGTTGTATAGACATTTTTCCAGTAAATCTGCTTTGCGAGAAGCCGTAACCGAAAGATGGTTGCAGTATAATATTTCAGAGCCTTTAAAGAATATTTCAGAGCATTTTGATGGGAATGCCAAAGAGCAGCTCCGATTATGGATGGATACGCTGATTCGTAGTAAACGCACCTATGCTGTGGATGATGCCGAAATGTTTGCTATGTACGCAGCTGTAACTTTAGAAGCGGTGGATATGATTACCCTACACGTAGATCAATTAATTGGGCAAATCGCAGGCATTATTGAACAAGGCATACAATCCAAAGAGTATAGAGTGGTGGAACCAGTGGTAACGGCTAGAGCAATTTTTAATGCTACTTCGCGGTATCATCATCCAGCACATGCTATAGAGTGGCAGTCGGCTACGATTGATCAGGATTTCGCCTCCGTTTGGGATTTGATTATTTCCGGGATTTCTTTGTAACATCTACTTAAAACCTTCTGATATTCAGGAGGTTTTTTTGTGTCTTAAAGAGGTATAAATCCCGTTGATTAGTCTGAATTGAGCAACTAGGGGCAAATGAACGGTATAAATCCCGTTGATTGGTCAGAATTAAGCGACTTGCAGCAGATGAACGGTATAAATCCCGTAGATTAGGCTGAATCGAGGGACTAGCAGTAAATGAACGGTATAAATCCCGCAGATTAGTCTGAATGGAGCGACTAGCGGCGAATGAACGGTATAAATCCCGCAGTTTAGTCTGAATTGTGCGAGTTGCAGCAAATGAACGGTATAAATCCCGTAGATTAGTCTGAATGGAGCGACTTGCAGCAAATGAACGGTATAAATCCCGTAGATTTGATTGAATTAAGCGATTTGCTAGCAGATGAACGGTATAAATCCCGTAGATATGATTGAATTGAGCGACTAGCGGCGAATGAACGGTATAAATCCCGCAGTTTAGTCTGAATCGAGTGACTAGTAACAGATGAACGGTATAAATCCCGTAGATTAGGCTGAATTGAGCGACTTGTAGCGAATGAACGGTATAAATCCCGTAGATTTGATTGAATTGAGCGACTAGCGGCGAATGAACGGTATAAATCCCGTAGATATGATTGAATTGAGCGACTAGCGGCGAATGAACGGTATAAATCCCGTAGATATGATTGAATTGAGCGACTAGCGGCGAATGAACGGTATAAATCCCGTGTGCAAAACCAATTTTTAAATGACAAATATTAAAAAATGTCA
This sequence comes from Paenibacillus sp. FSL P2-0121, assembly GCF_037975345.1. Classification (NCBI taxonomy): domain Bacteria; kingdom Bacillati; phylum Bacillota; class Bacilli; order Caryophanales; family Paenibacillaceae; genus Paenibacillus; species Paenibacillus sp. FSL P2-0121. The sequence continues at coordinate 2,614,469 of NZ_CP150245.1, forward strand.
CTTGTAATTTGTAATCGATCGATTTATAATCAGACCAACAAGAAGGCCAAAGCAATAGGAGGAGTAATTATGAATCAGAATTTAGCTGGAAAAGTAGCATTAGTAACAGGTGCATCGAGAGGCATGGGCCGGGAGATTGCGGAGAACTTGGCACAACAGGGTGCGAAGGTGGTCGTTAACTATTCGAGTAACCCCGGCAAAGCAGAGGAAGTCGTAACCGGTATTAACCTGAAGGGTGGAGAGGCCGTCGCTATTCGGGCAGACATCAGCCAGGTGGCAGAACTTGAACAATTATTCCAAACCACACTAGAAGCCTATGGACAACTCGACATTCTCGTCAACAACGCCGGGATTATGATTACGAAGCCGATACTAAATATGACGGAAGAAGATTTCGACAAGCAGTTTGCGATAAATGTAAAAGGCACCTTTTTTGCTTGCCAGCAAGCAGCTAAATATATGAATGATAACGGACGGATTATCAATTTTTCAACTTCCGTTACGGGTCAAATGTTCCCGACCTACAGCGTCTATGCAGGAACTAAGGGAGCAGTGGAACAAATCACTCGTCAGCTGGCCAAAGAATTTGGACGAAAAGGAATCACTATCAATGCTGTTTCACCTGGACCTGTGAATACGGAGTTATTTACCGTAGGGAAATCAGCGGAAGAGATTGCGACCGTGGGGAATATGAATTCCTTTGGACGTTTAGGCGAGCCTGAGGATATCTCAAACATTGTGTTGTTCTTAGCCAGCAAAGAATCACAGTGGGTTACAGGTCAGACGATCCGTGTCAATGGTGGATTTATTTAAGCTGGTGGTTAAAGGGATCTTTTTAATAGCTGAATGTGGTCAATCCTTCTAAAATGAATGTAAATAAAAGGAGGAGTGAAACCATGACGCGGATCATCTGCTCACCGACTAAATATATACAAGGACATGGTGAAATTCGTAAGCTGGGAGATTATTGTTTGCAGCTTGGAGCGACAAGAGCTTATGCCATTATTGATCCTTATATTTTCTCTGTGTACAAAAAAGAGATCACATACAGTTTTGAAATGAACGAAATGCCACTAGTGATGTGTGAATTCAAGGGCGATTGTAGCCGTAATCAGGTTAATGAGTTAGTAACCGCAATTGGCTTGAAGGATACCGAAGTCATTATAGGGATTGGCGGCGGCAAGACCTTAGATACGGCAAAAGCAGTAAGCCACATGAGTAACCTCCCGGTAGTTATTGTACCCACAGTGGCTTCAACGGATGCACCTTGCAGTGCTTTATCAGTGTTGTATACGGATGAGGGAGACTTTGACTGTTATCTTCCATTAAAAAGAAATCCTGATCTGGTTATCGTAGATGTCGATATCATTGCTAAAGCTCCTGCAAGATTACTTGTTGCCGGAATGGGAGACGCTTTGTCCACTTTTTACGAAGCAAGAGCTTGTCGAGAATCTGGGGCAATTACACACGCAGGTGGGACTAGCACAATTGCAGCCCTTTCATTAGCTCGTGCCTGTCTGGATACCCTTCTTGCAGAGGGTGAAACGGCATTAAAAGATGTTAAGCAAGGCATCACCTCTCCTGCGGTGGAACATATCATTGAAGCCAATATTTACTTGAGTGGCATTGGGTTTGAAAGTGGAGGACTTGCTGCGGCGCATGCGATTCATAATGGATTGACGCTGCATGAGGAATGCAGGAATACTCTTCATGGTGAAAAGGTTGCTTTTGCTACGATCGTTCAGCTTGTACTGGAGAAAGCACCATATGAAGAGATTGATCAGGTGATTGGTTTCTGCAAAAAAATCGGTCTTCCCGTTACTCTCAACGATCTTGGAATTACCAGTAAGGATATTGATCCATTGATGATGGTGGCGGAAGCTAGCTGTTCTGAGGATAGCCCCATCTGGAATATGCCCTTTGAAGTTCAAGCTGTGGATGTGCTGGAAGCAATTCTTGCCGCAGACGCGCGGGGACAATAGAAAAAGCCCGATTGTAAATTATTGCGAACCCTCCCCGTACATATTTAACCTTCGTGAACCAAACAATGAGAATAATTGTTTAAGACGAAGGAGGCGTTCCTCTTGATGAAGGACAGTCGAAAGTTTAATCGTTATTTACTAATTTGGATTGCTGTTGCTGCTCTAATGGTTACTTTAATCGCTCCCATGGCACCGTCTGTTTCAGCTGCCGAGTCCAGAGACAACCCTACAAACACACCAAGTGAAGAGAAGACATCTCAACGTAATAAGGTCGTAATTATTATTGACGATTTCGGCAATGGCATGAAGGGGACGGATGAAATGTTTTCGCTGCCAATAAAGCTTACTGTGGCGGTTATGCCCTTTTTGCCTACATCTGTGAAGGACGCCACACGTGCGCATGAACGCGGAGATGATGTTCTGGTCCATTTGCCGATGGAGCCCCGCCAAGGGAATCCTAAATGGCTTGGACCCGGAGCTATTCTGGCTAAGATGTCTGATGAAGAAGTGCGTCAAAAGGTGGAAGCCGCGCTCGATAATGTGCCTTATGCTATCGGTATAAACAACCATATGGGCTCTAAGATTACCGGGGACGAACGGATTATGGGTGTGATTTTAGCCGTCTGCAAAGAGCGGGGATTGTTTTTTGTGGACAGTAAGACCAACTACCGTTCTGTTGCTGGTAATATGGCTTATCGAATGGGGCTGCCGCGCGTAGAGAACCATATCTTTTTGGATGATACACATACAGCTAATCATGTGCTGAAACAAATGGGTCTCGTAAATAATCTGGCGAAGGATCAACGATTCTGCGTAACCATTGGTCATGTTGGTGTATATGGAAAAGAAACCGCCGCAGGCATCCGCAGCGGTGTGGAGCAAATAAAAGATGATGTTGAATTTATAGGCATATCTGATCTCGTTAAAAACGAAATGAAATGGAACTCGAATCCTACACTTCCATAAGATAAGCTACTATGCCGCCAGCAATTGCTTCAGCAATTTCTTGTTGCCCTTTAGGGGTGCATAGCTTTTCGCGATCTGTCGGACTGCTTACAAAACCCGCCTCAACAATTACGGTTGTGGCGGTTATTTTGTTGAGTAAATAAAAAGGTTTACCTGGTCTTGTCTCAGCCTGGATATTATAGAGACTGTTTAATTGTTGCTGAATGGTCTGGGCAAGAATAAAGCTGCGGCCTTCTTGGCGATATAATACAAGTGGTCCATGCTTGGATGGTGAAGGTGCCCAGTTAACATGGATGCTGACCACTACAGTAGCTGGTAATGTCTCAGCCAGCTCTTTACGCTGAGCAAGGTCGCGCAGATGCCGGGATTTACTGCGCAGCCAGCGGTTCTCATCGCTTGGGGCGTAATCTCCATTACGATTTAAGGCAACGTCAAATCCATCGCTGCGCAGCAGCAGAAATAATCGGCGTGAGATATCTAATGTAATATCCTTCTCAAGAATGTTGCCGTAGGAAGTTCCTCCGTCGATCCCCCCATGTCCTGCATCAATTAAGATCATCCGGTGGCCGTGGCTTAAGAGATGCTGACGTTCATCATTCACTACGGGTTTGGATGGAGTTGCAGTAGCATATGCACTCCCCATAAACAGCATTAGAAGTCCAACTGTGGTTAAAGTAATACGCAAGCCGCATATTGCAGCTGCTGTCTTGGAATAAGCTTTATTTCTCCCAATGTTCAAATGAACTCCTCCTTGCATGTGAATAACCTCGTGCCCTAGATTCTTTGTTATATTGTGCTTTAATAGGTAAACCTATTCGAACAATTCGAGACAAGAGTTTAGATATATGCTCGGTGGTGCACACTAAGAGCATGGAACGACGCTGGCTATCTTAAATCACTTACAATGTAGGAGGTGTTACAAATGGCTTCCGGCGGCGATGAGCTTGTAAAGTATATCACTGAGAAGGTAGTTGTTTATATCGAGGATCCGCGTGCCATTCATGCTCGTAGAGCGGCTACAAAGCAGCCGTGGTCACAGAAATGGTTCGGTATGCTTCCGCTTGGTTGGTCGATCTGGCGAAGCAAATGGAGCCACAGTGACAAGGATTGAATTTCACAAATAACAAATAACAAATAACAAATAACCTTCCAGTGCCTTGTTGAGGGTGGCAGCGGAAGGTTATTTGTTATGTTTAGTTATAGATATTTCTGTCGGGCAGCTTGTGCAGTGTTCCTATAGCCTGCAAGGCAGTGAGTGGCAAATACCGTCTTCCTTCTGGCCCTGATGCTGCGTAAACGGTAGGCATGTTGTTTATTGCTTTTGTTTTATTCGAAGCAGGCAACCAGTTTTGATAACCTGTAATCATAAAAGGTGCCCCTACGATATCATTTCGGCCAGCGGCTTGATAAGCAATACTTTCCTTGGGACGAATCAGTGTGGCGATATTGTCACCGCCTACAGCAAGCAGTTTTGGGGAGGTCAACCACATGATATCTTTATAAGGATCATCTGTTCCCCCGCTTTGATAGGCCGAAAGCGGAGACAAATCAGTAGTTAGGTTAGTGATTACATCCGTTTCTGTCTGCTGTCCTTTAAGCACTTCTTCCGCTTTACTTAGCGTCCACGGTAAAACTTGCGGCACGGAAGCATTGATAAATATTGTCTTATTGTCAATGACGATTTTCCATACGGGTAGAAGTGGTGCATATAAGGCTGTGAGTTTTATTTTTCCTGTATAAGATGAAGGTATAAGTCCTTCCTGCACCAAAAATTGGCGCAGTTCTAATAAACTATAGGGGAGTCCGTAAGTGCCAGCTCCATATTCGCTAAGCATATAACCACCTTGATCCGTAGCGGAAATGATCATGTAGCCGATCCGCTGTTCACCTTTCATAACGTTGACAAGCCAGCTATGAGTACCTGGACCCAGAGGATAATATTCTATTCCTGCGTCCTTCCAGGCTGTAAATGGAGCTTCTGCTGCGAGCTTGTTCAGTGTACTCTTGGCAAATTCTTGGACCGTACCGGGTGAAGGTAAGATATCCATCTGCAGTACAGGTATCAAATCCTGTGTGACTGAATCAACTACACTTACTCTGGAAGCGGCAAGCGCAGAAGAGGAACCGGAGCTCGTTGCGATGAGTCCGATGCATAGAAGCAGGAGGAAGCAGCTTTGACCTGCAAGAAGCAGCCTCCGCCGTACACTTATTTTCATGGCGTCGTTCACCTTTCTTTGTTATGAAATATCAGAAAGTAAAAAGCTTCCTTTTTATTGTAGAGGACAAGCTATAAAAAGGCTGTTGCTTGCTGTCGCGCCGGAAGGCGGCATTTCCCTTGTTTTTTTGCCTGCTTTTAGCGAGTAGGGTCGCATTCTATAGGCTCCGCAGATGAAACAGTCCATAGGTCACCGCAGAAACTGCGATTTGCGGCTCATATTGCCAAATGGTCTCTTGTCGACGCCGATTATACTGCTCTTGAGTCGCTAGGCGTTTTTCTTCGTCAGGCTCCTTCAGCAACTCTCCATAATAGACATCAATGATGTCCAGTTCAACCCTTAGCCGCTCACGTGCCTGTTCTGCCCAAGTGTAGTCCAGTTCGGCTAACTGAGCGGTAAGATGAGTTTCCAATAAGTCGGTAGCGGCTGCTACTGTCATTTCATAAGGCTGGATATGCACATTTTCCGGTAAGCGTGGCATCATCTCTTTTGTGGAAACTTTTGCATTAAAGTCATCAATGATGGTTCCCTTTGTTAGGGAGATGCCAAGATAATGGAGTTCTTCACGTTTCAAATCGCAGCTCATCTCCACTTTATAGCAGACACTAAGCCATGGCTCGTAAGCGGCAGAGAACAGCGTGTTTCGCTGCCTGCTGCCCGGGTCCTCAAATAAGTAAAGGCATTTCCCTTCGTCCCGAGCGGCGTTCCAAATCTGTTGCAATCGCTTGCTTCCGTAAATAATATCCTCTCTGCGGATCATTCCTGGCCCAATTCGTGGGAGTGCCGGCACAATGCCGAAGTAGCGGGCTAGGATACTTTCCTCCGGGTCAGTAGATGGAGCATTCACTGCTTCTGAGCCCGGGGAGGCGGATTCGAGTAAGTCAGTGCTGGCCTCTGCATCGTTTGTTCCGCCTGTAGTTAGGCTTCCGGTGACAACTTGATTCAAAATGCCAGCACTACGATTTGCAATGGGGGGAACCTCTACTGCAGCTTGACTGTCGTATTTTTCCGGATCAAAAACAAAGGTGAAAGAAAGGGTCTCAGGATCTACACCTGTGCGCTCCACGAATCCCCAATAATACGGCCGGTCGGTAAGCATTTTGTCAGCTCTAGGTGATAATTTCACAGTTACGTGAAGGGGCGAAGCCTCAATGATGGAGCATTCAGTGGCTTCAAGATAGTCCATCACATGCTTGCGTACTTCCTGTGCGGTGAGGGTCATGTCGCAGTCCCACTTTCTTTTTTAATACCCTGTGTCAATTCACTGAGGGATTCACCAATATGGTCCAGCTCATGCCGCAATTCTTCGTCGGAGCGGGATTCGAGCATGATTTTGTATAAACTTTTCTCCAGCGATTCCTTCTTTTCAAAACGTTCCAGGATTACATCCAGCCCGCCAATCACCATTTCAAACATATTGATTTTTTCATGCAGCAGATGCAGGATATGTTCTTCAATCGTGCCTTGCGTAGACAAGTTGTAGATCACTACGTCATTTTCTTGCCCTAACCGATGGACACGTCCGATACGTTGCTCCACGCGCATGGGATTCCAGGGCAGATCAAAGTTGATCATATGGTGGCAAAATTGCAGGTTAATTCCTTCACCACCGGCTTCCGTTGCAATCATAACTTGAGCGCGGCCGCGGAAAAGATCCATCATCCAATCTTTTTTTCCACGGTTCATTCCGCCGGAATAAGAGACACACATCAGCCCATGTTCACGGAAATACTGTAGTAAATACTCTTGAGTTGCTCGATATTCCGTGAAAACGATGACCTTTTCATTCATTTCTTGAATGAGGGCTAAGGTTGTTTCAGCTTTAGTGTTTGTTTTAACGGTACGGAGGGTCTGTAGCAGCTCCATCATCCGGTCTCTTTTTGGGGAATCCGCAGGCAGCTTTTTGATCAAATTAACTAAAGTGATAAAGACGGCATCCCGGCTGCTGCACACCTCACGTTGAAGGGTTACCAGAGAAAGCATACTGCTAAGATTGCCGCCGGATTCCTGATACTGGTCTTTGACAAAGGAAGTAACACTGTTATACAAATCTTTCTCTTCTTGGGAGAGAACTAAGGGAATATTACGGACTTTTCGTTTCGTGAAATTAACTGGACCTTCACCACGGCGATTGCGGATCATGACCTTCGAAAGCTCGTCCCGCAGTTGACCTTCATTCTTGGGCTGGCGTTTATCAACCACGAAATTCGAGGCAAAATCGCCCTGATTTCCAAGTTGCCCCGGCTTCAGTATAGTGATCAGATTAAAGAGTTCGCCCAGATCATTCTGAACGGGAGTCGCGGTGAGCAGCAGGCAATATTTTTTGCGTAATTGCTGTACAAATAGATAATTGGTCGATTTTTTATTCTTCAGCTTGTGAGCTTCATCAATGATCAACATATCGTATTCATTTTCCAGCAAGATTTCCTTATGAGGATCTCGTTTGGCGGTATCCATCGATGCGACGACTATGGCGTTGCCCCACGAATAGGCTTTTTTCTGAGCGACAGCAGTGATGCCAAATTTCGCATTCAGCTCACGAACCCATTGCAATACTAGAGAAGCAGGTACGAGAATAAGCACTTTGGAGACAAGACCGCGTACGAGATATTCTTTGAGCACTAGTCCTGCTTCAATGGTCTTGCCCAGTCCAACCTCATCTGCAAGAATCGCGCGGCCTGACATTTCGAACAGAACCTTATGCGCTGTATCCAGCTGATGGGGAAGTGGGGACAAGCCGGATAAATGCTTCATACATTGCAGCTCATCGAAGCTCGTTACTAGACCTGTTTCCTCTCCTTGTACGGCAAGCTTAGATAAACGGTAGTCTCCCCATGGGCCGCCCTTTTCCAATTTGAGCTCCAGATCTTGCAACCAATTCCGGTCAAAAGAAAGAGGAACAGGCAGTATTGGCGCGGGTGTTCCCCCTTGCTGGGGTAGAGAATTACGGAATAATTGCGTCATAATGCAGCCTCCTCAAGCTCGGATTTATATCACCATTCGTAAGAGTAGTATGCTCGTAAACGAGAGAATTCATAACCTCTTATTTTTCACGATAGCCTTTAAAAAAGAGAGCAAGAGCGAGAAAAAGCAGCAACGTTTGCGATAATCCGGCAACTTGACTCTATTTTCGAATAAGACCTTCGATACAATATGTGGTATAGTTTAAAAGCTGACGCACACAATATATTGTGACAAAAGCTTGAAAATGTATTTTTTATAGAGTGCTTAGCTGGTATTTGTTATTGACAAGATGAGCTTCCTACATACACCTGTTAAGCAGTGGAGGATGGTAAGGGGGTTTTTGTTGTGGGCCCATACCTTGGACCGGAAACTAATATCTACTACACATGCGGGAGGTTTTTTTATTGAGTAAAGTGGAACGTAAGCAACGCCTTGAAGGGCTAAGTGAAAAAATATTTTTGGATCGTTATGCTTGGAAGGATGCAGACAGCAACAATGCTAAAGTAGGCGATGTTGTATTGGTGCTGACCAAAGATGATCCGAAGTTTCCAACTAAGGAAGTCGGAGAAATTGTGGAGCGCAGTGGTCGAATCGTAACTGTAAAGACACGCAGCGGTGAGTTTGTGAAATCGGATGTTGAAAAGTTGACCCTTAATATAGAAAAAACTCCTGAGGAAATGTGGGACCGTCTATCCACAGCGATGGCTTCTGTAGAGAAGACACCTGAGCTTCAAGCAGAATGGGCGGGCAAATTCCGTTCAATCCTAGATGATTGGAAGCTTGTGCCGGGTGGACGTATTGCGGCTGGTGCAGGTGCTAGTGAAGAATTAACATTGTTCAACTGTTATGTAATCCCTTCTCCAAAAGACAGCCGTGGCGGCATCATGCAGACATTGTCTGAAATGACGGAGATTATGGCCCGTGGTGGCGGTGTGGGCATTAACCTGTCTTCATTGCGTCCTCGTCGTGCGATTGTTAGAGGGGTTAATGGTTCATCCAGTGGTTCCGTATCTTGGGGCGGTTTGTTTAGTTATACTACGGGGCTTATTGAGCAAGGCGGCAGCCGTCGTGGCGCGCTCATGTTGATGATTAATGACTGGCATCCCGATGTTGAGGACTTCATTACCGTGAAGCAAACGATGGGCCAAGTCACTAATGCTAACCTTTCGGTATGTGTGAGCAATGGTTTTATGAAGGCTGTAAAAGAAGATCTGGACTGGGATCTCGTATTCCCGGATACAACCGATCCTGAATATAACGAAATGTGGGATGGCGATCTCGACAAGTGGAAAGCTGCCGGCAAAAACGTTATCCATTATCGCACCGTAAAAGCGCGTGACGTGTGGCGTACGATCATTGAATCGGCATGGAAATCTGCTGAGCCAGGCGTCGTGTTCATGGAATACTATAACCAGATGTCTAACAGCTGGTATTTCAACCCGATTATTTGTACAAATCCTTGTGGAGAGCAAGGCCTGCCAGGCTGGGGAGTCTGCAATCTGTCTGCGGTGAACCTGTCCAAGTTCTACGATGAGAAAAATCATGATGTAGATTGGGAAGATCTTGCGACTACAACCCGTTATTCGGTCCGTTTTCTGGACAATGTAATTGATAAAACACCTTATCATTTCCCGGAAAATGAAGCGAATCAGAAAAAGGAACGCCGCGTGGGTCTCGGAACCATGGGATTGGCGGAGCTGATGATTAAATTGAACATCCGTTACGGCAGCCCGGAATCGTTGGAGTTTCTGGACAAGCTATACGGCTTTATGGCTCGTGAAGCCTACCTTGCTTCGGCAGAAATTGCTGGAGAGAAGGGTTCCTTCCTAGCTTTTGATACTGAGAAATATCTAATGAGCGGCTTTATGAAAAATATAGTCGAAGCGTATCCAGAGGTTGGCGAAGCGATTCGTGAACATGGTATGCGTAACGTTACAGTGATTACACAAGCACCTACAGGTAGTACAGGTACAATGGTAGGTACTTCTACGGGAATTGAGCCTTATTTTGCCTTTAAATATTTCCGTCAAAGTCGTCTTGGCTATGATGAACAGTTTGTTCCAATCGCTCAAGAGTGGCTGGAAGCTCATCCGGGTGAAGAGCTGCCTGACTACTTTGTAACTTCGATGGATCTGTCAGCTAAAGATCATATCCGTGCGCAAGCAGCGATCCAACGCTGGGTAGATAGCTCTATTTCCAAAACAGCGAACTGCCCGTCTGACTTTACGGTTGAGGAGACGGCTGAGCTATATGAAATGGCCTTTGATCTAGGATGTAAGGGTGTTACGATCTACCGCGATGGAAGTCGTGATGTTCAAGTTCTGGAAACCACGAAGAAGGAAGACAAAAAAGAAGCTGCTACGGTTGCGGCAGAGGAAGCTACAACTACTGTAGAAGCAAGTACAAGTGTGGTAGCAGCAAGTCCAGCGCCTCAAGTGACTACAAAAGAGGCGGATAAACAATACAAAAAACGTCCGCAGGTTCTGCGCGGCGCTACCTATAAAATCAACACACCATTTGGGATGGCATATATTACGATCAATGACCTTGATGGAATACCGGCTGAAATCTTCCTGAATGTAGGTAAAGCGGGTTCTGACGTCTTTGCTATGGCTGAAGCATTAGGCCGTGTCTGCTCCTTGTTCCTCCGTTACGGAGATCATGGTGAGAAAGTGGAGCTGTTGATTAAACATCTGAAAGGCATTGGCGGATCAGGAGCTATCGGCTTCGGCGCGAACCGGGTTGAATCCATTGCTGACGCTGTAGCTAAGGCACTGGAATCACATGTGCTGAACAATGCTCATGATGATCATGTACCTGCTCCGATTGCGGCAACTTTGGAGCTGGAGGATTTCAATGAAGCATTAAATGCGGAGTTGAAATCGAGCGTTCCGTCAGCTACGGAAGATGGACATGGTGGTCATCATGGACATAACCATGCTACGGCTTCCCGTGACCTTTGCCCATCCTGCGGCAGCGCCTCGCTGATTAATATTGAGGGTTGTAAGACTTGTGGCAATTGCGGGTATAGTCGTTGCGGGTAAAGGGTAGAGCCGATAAGTGTTTTGTGGGAAAACTAGAAATGTGACTATGCATAGCTACTAAAAGCAAGCGATCATCGAGAGGAAGTGTTTATCCTTTTATCTCAATGGATCGCTTGTTTTTTATTATTGATGATGTTCATTGAGAGGTTTTAACTATATGAGTTTTAGATACTATAGAACTACATACAGACTATGATAAAGAATTTATTGAATTTAGGGTAAGAAATGCTTTGGAAATGATAAAGGTAGTATTTAAAGAAAAAGATAAGGTTGGAATTGCGATTTGGTAAGTAACAACGTATTTACGCGGTGTGTCTGGTCTGTGAACTCTGTGTTCTGACTAAGCTTTTTAACACAAAAACACGCGTACTTGTCTAACAAAGGTACGCGTGTTTTTGTTATTCCACTACGAGAGGAATTATTTTTACATATCTAAATTTTTGAATGCATAAGGCAATAAATCCCTTAAACTCAGCTCTAAGATTTCTTTTTTCTCATTGGTTAAATAGACAGGCATGTCGGGCAAACAGAATTCCGATAATACTTGTCTGCAGATACTGCATGGCGGCAGAAAATCCATTGTGTCACCTGCTACAGCTATAGCCTGAAAATCACCTTTAGTATAGCCCTTTGTAATAGCTGTGAAGATTGCTGTTCTCTCTGCACAATTAGTAGCGCCAAAAGATACATTTTCTACGTTTACTCCATTAATAACATTTCCATCTTTAAGCAATAAGGCTGCTCCAACTGGAAATTTAGAATATGGGGCATAAGCAGCTTTCTTTGTGTTACGTGCGCTTTCCATTAATTCTTCTTTATTCATAATACTCACCCTTTTTAAATAAGAATGAACCTTTCGGTCCCCTTATCGCCAACTTTAAGGTTGGCAGGACTTCTAATATTATAGTCACACCAAATGGTTGTCAACATGTACTACTCGATAAGTATCATTAGGGAATCATAGCTTTAAAATATAACTAGATATAGTAAATAGAAGTTACACATATTAAGCCTGCCATGGTAACCTTATCTTAAAAGCGACGAGTAGAGGGGTTTTATAATTTGGGAGCGGCAGAGAATACATTTAAACAAAAAATATTGAGCAAAAAACCGGGTATTTTAACATATGGAATGACACCACCGAAGGCAAGCCACGCACCAGAAAAGGTCTCGGAAATCGCCCAGAAACAGGTTGAGAGACTTAAAAATCTTGATTTAGATGCGTTAATTCTGTACGACGTTCAGGAAGAAGTAGACAGAGTGGATCATGAAAGACCTTATCCCTATTTACCAACGATTGATCCGGCTGTCTATGGTGATAAATATCTAAGACAGGTGGAGGTCCCGAAAATAATTTACCGGTGCGTCGGTAATGATACTAGAGCTCAGTTCGAGGATTGGGTTAAAACTGACGAAAATGAAGATAGATTTTCCGTGTATGTGGGCGCTTCGTCAAGTAAACAAGAGGTGAAATTGAATTTACCAGATGCTTATGAGCTAAGCAAACAGTTAAATAGTAATTTAACTTTTGGTGGAGTTGTCATTCCGGAAAGACATATAAAAAAGAATGATGAGCATATACGGGTTGTCGAAAAGACCAACAGTGGGTGCAACTTTTTTATTACACAGGCAACTTATAATGTAGAGGCATCTAAGAATTTATTGTCTGATTTATATTATTACTATACAAATAACGGTTTTGAGATGGTTCCTATTTTATTTAATCTTGCACCATGCGGCACCGCGAAAACATTACAATTTATGAAGTGGTTAGGGATCAGTATCCCGGGATGGTTAGAAAACGAGTTGAAATACTCGAATGATATTTTGGATAAATCAATCCAGCTATCGCAAAAAATCTTTGAAGAATTACTAGATTTCGGGCTGGAGAAGGGAATTCCTATTGGTTGCAGTATTGAAAGTGTTTCAACAAGTAAGTTGGAGATTGAAGCATCCGTACAGCTTGTTAAAGATGTGAAGGCTATTTTGGATAAGAAGCTGCCTACCAAATAGAAAAAGATTCCTCAAATTATTGAGAAACCCAGGTCATTTAAAGACCATGGGTTTCTTTTTAGGTTATATGCCACTAGGTCAAATTATTAAACATTATAGCCGAAGCCCAGTATAGTAAAAGACTTGTCCTGATCTTCCGGCACCATTCTGATTTCTACCTGATGCTCCCCGCTAACCTCATTTTGATAAAGAATTACCGGATTGCAATGTGTCCAATTATTCTCATGTGGATCAGCGGTGACTACAAGACAACCATCGACGTAAATGTTTGCCTTGCCGAATTCGCTGCTGCCAGAATCCTTGTATACAAGGATGAGATTTTTGCTTGTTATCGTCAGCTTGAAGCTGTGTTCCCCAGACGACGCTGAATGCATCCAATTATGAGGGAATTCCGGAGTTCCGAAAGGATTGGTATCCATTTCTACCCGCTGCAAATCGGTATCGATCCCCGAAAATCCGCCCACCTCGATCCTGCCTGCGTCAATATGGCTTTTGCGGTCCAGCAGGAGGGTTCCCGCAAAATCATTCCCGATGACCGGATGTTGATCCAATAGGAGATCATCTTCGTCCATTAGCGTTTTGTGGGTTTCGGAGAATAAATAAGCCAGACAATCAGCCATTACCCGGTGACCATCATTAGTAGGATGATAGATATCATAGAAAAATTGCCGTTTCGAGAGGATGTTCCCCTCATTTTTGCTTAGGCGGAATTGCCCGGATACCGCATCCTTTACACTAACCATAGGAAGATTATAAGCCCGGCCAATGGGGGAGAGCCGTTCCTGCAGGTTCCAGTCATTCATAAACACGCTGAACAGGAGAACTACTGCCGGTCTATTATCGGCGGAAAGTATTTTTAGGCATAAGCTTTCAAAACAGTTGCCTTTCGTTTCATCCCCTTCGTCGTTTACCGCAAATTCTACCACCACGATATCAGGTGTTACAGAACCTTCCCGGAGAATATCCCTTTCATAACGGATGACCCCAAGCTCGGACGGTGTTCCACCTACCCCAGCCTTCACAAAATGGATGTTCTCACCACCATTCGTACCGAATAATTCCTTAAATCTCAGATACGATTGGTAGGCATAACATTCTGTATGGATCGGCTTAGCACCTGCTCCCTGAGTAATGGAACCCCCAATATAAGCAATCGTGACATCCTCACCTTTTATAGCCTTATGGATGGCCGTTTTTAATCTTTTATTATTGCCCGGATGAAGCAAGGATTGGGTAATGATCTCCCGGTATTCGTTAGAATCAAACGCTACAGGCGGTTCAATGATTAGCTCTGGTACAGAATAACCGTCATGCAAATAAAAAATTATACTCGCGATGGCCAGTTCGCCTTCATGTTTAAATTCAAAAGCGAATTTGCCGAGCACCGCATCCTCTTCAGACCATTCCAAATCCTCTAACTTCAAGAGGACTTCGGAACCGTCGGAGGGACAGGGCACACGTATGCTGCTGCCTGTTTCGTATTTGCTGGTTTTGCCCCAGTTCTGCAATAGAAAAGAGATGGGCTCGTTCTGCTCAGGATCCCTTCTCACAGACACTCCGATACTATGGACTAATTTGCGAAATCCAACGCAGTTTCCTAGCAGCTCCAGTATTGTCTCATCAGTGACGCCGCCAATATATCTGGCCTTGTCGATTAGATAGTTACCTTCCAGATAAACTTCCTGTGAAGGTGGACCTTCGGCCCGGGCTGTCGCCTCAATCGCGGTTTCGTAGACCACAAAAAAACCGTTCCTGCGTTCAGCCGGATCCTTGGGCGCCTTTGGACCTTCAATCTTGCCTCCTGTAATGATCCCGTTATTGTTTTTCATATTGATCATCCTCGCTTTTTGTATAAGCTTTTCTTGTTATGGATGCGCTTGCAAAAAACATATTTTTATTAGAAGGAATACCTGTTAACAGTAACACCAAATATCCAGATTGTTCAACCGATAAACAAAGTTTCATTTAATAATTACAAAAAGTTGCTAGTTTACACATGGATGTTGAAATCGCTTACTTATATAATGTGCCTAGTCATACGAAAATAGGATGCTTAAGGGGAGAATTATCATGCCTACGAAGGAATTGTACCTTGTGAAGCAGGGCAGTGCTGCCAAGATTTACGTGGACCCCAAGGGGAAAGATTATGAGGGATTACGCCGGGTGGCACAGTCTTTTGCAGCAGATGTTAAACAGGTAACAGAGGTAGAACCTGAGATATATACACAATTGAACAAATTGGATGGAACAGTCATAATCGCTGGATCGATAGGCAGCAATGATTTTATCGATGATTTAATCGCGGAGGGAACCGTTAATGTATCGGCCATCCAAAATAAAAGAGAATGTTATAAAATTCAGGTGGTTGAACAACCCACAGCGGGAGTGGACAAGGCGCTAGTCATTGTAGGAAGTGATAAACGGGGGACGATTTACGGGTTGTATTCGATCTCCGAAAAGATTGGAGTTAGTCCTTGGGTGTACTGGGCGGATATTGTGCCGGAGAAGAAGCCGGCATTGTCCATTCCTGATAACAAGCTTCATGTGATCTCCAAGGAGCCTTCGGTTAAATATAGAGGTATTTTTTTGAATGACGACTGGCCGTCTTTAGGTTCTTGGGTAACTCAAAGATTTGGTGACTTTAATGAAGATTTCTATGACAAGGTATTTGAACTCATTCTTCGCTTGAAGGGGAATTATTTATGGCCGGCGATGTGGAGCGCCGAATTCAGCCTGAATGGTAAAAGCAGCCCGATTGCCAACGCCAAGCATGCACAAGAATACGGAATTATTATGGGGACCTCCCATCATGAACCCTTATTCCGGGCAGGCAGTGAATGGCAGAAGGTATACAGCCAATACGGAACAAGTAACCTATGGGATTTCGCCCTTAATAAACAGGCGATTACAGATTTCTGGGAAGACGGAATCAAGCGTAATCAGGACTTTGATAACTTGATTACCCTAGGCATGCGGGGGGAAAGTGACTCTGCGCTGGAGGGCTCCGATCAGGAGAATATTGATCTGCTTAAGGACATTATACTTACGCAAAAAGAACTATTGAAGAAATACAATCTTGAACATGCGCCGCAAATTTTGGCCGTTTATAAGGAAGTTGAGAAGTACTGGTATGGCACTGCCGGGGCGGAAGGGTTGAAGGACTGGGATGTTCTGAATGACGTTACGATCCTGCTTGCTGACGATAACTTTGGCAATCTCCGCAAAATCCCGACAAAAAACGAACGTAACCGCAGCGCAGGATGGGGGATGTATTATCATTTTGACTATCATGGTGGTCCGCATTCCTATGAATGGTTAAATACGACCCCGCTTGAAAAAGTCTGGGAGCAAATGTGTATGGCATACGATTATGGCATCCGTGATGTATGGATTGTGAACGTCGGGGATTTGAAGCCTATGGAATTGCCCATTTCCTACTTTCTGGATTTGGCCTACGATTTTGAGGCTTGGGGGACAGGTGCAATCAATCGGACTGTGGAATACACCAACCGTTGGGTAGAGCAGCAATTCGGATATGTGCTGGAACAAGAGACATGTCTGGGAATCGCACAATTGTTAGGGGATTATATCCGGATGAACGGTCGGCGCAAGCCTGAAATTATTTATCCGTCCACCTTCAGTCCTATCCATTACAATGAGGCGCACAGAGTTCTGGAGCAAGCGGTGATGATCGAGAAGGCTGCCGACAAATACGATGAGCTAATCCCGGAACAACTAAAGGATGCTTACTTCCAGCTCGTATATTTCCCTGCTGTTGCCTCGGCCAATGTGGTCAAAATGCAAATTTATGCTGGACTGAACCATCTATACGCTAAGCGAAATAGTATGTTGGCAAATACTTACGCTGCTCTGACCCGCGAAACCATCGAACGGGATAAGTATCTGGAGCTGGTTTATAATAGCGGAATTTCGAATGGAAAATGGCAGGGAATGATGAGTTCCCCTCATGTAGGGTATATACATTGGAATGCAGAAGGGTGGAAATATCCGGATGTAAACACCTTGACGCCCGCCAGAGGTTCTTTAATGATTGTGGATGTGGAAGGAACGGAACAAGCGTATGTTTCCGGCACGGCTAATCTTCCGGTAATTACAAATCTTCAAAAAGAAAACTATCGCATCACAATCAGTAACGGTGGAGATGCGGGTTTTGAATATCAGGTGCGGAGCAGCGTGGATTGGATCAAGCTTGAGAAAATACGCGGCTGGATTGAGGCAGGGGAGACGCTTCAGGTTTCCGTAGATTGGGAGAAGGTCAAAGAAGCATCGACGGGCGAAATTACGATCTCCGGTGCCGGAAATATAGTTAAGGTGAAGGCAGCCGTGGATTGGATAGACATTCCGGATATGCCACCGATGACATTCATCGAGACCCATAATATCGTGTCCATTGAAGCGGAGCATACCATAACTCGTGTTTCGAAATCAGGGGTGGTATGGAAGACCATTGACAGCTATGGACGTTCTTTATCCTCGGTTAAAATGTTTCCGGATGCTGTATCTTTTGAACAACCGGAGGATGCTCCTTGTCTGGAATATCAGATTCTAGTGCAGCAGGACACCGATTATAGCTTAACCGCGTATATTGCGCCGACAAACAATCTGTCACAAACTAGCGGGTTAAAATATGCGATAAGCTTCGATGATGAGGCACCCGTGATTAAGGATGCTTTACCAACGAACTTTGAAGGCGGCAATCATGATAATGAACCATGGTGCCGCGCGGTTATGGACAATATTCATGCTGTGACCACCAGCCATGCTTTAACGAAGGGTCTTCATACCCTCCGCTTTTACGGATTGGATGCGGGTCTGGTTCTGCAAAAGCTTGTATTGTCCGCTGCCCAGCTTCCTTATTCCTATTTAGGGCCGGAGGAGAGCTTTTATACTAGCGGGACGGCGTCCATTCTTAGTTAGGTTGAATTAAAAGGGCGAACAACTAGGTTGTTGCTTCGAATCCTCCGTTATTTCAGGGCAGATGACGGAGGATAACCCTTTATATTTTTGAAAACGTTGCTGAAGTAGGCGACATCTTGATAACCACAGTGCGCTGCCACTTCGGACACATTAAAACCACCTGCCGATAGAATCATCTCAGCATTGTTCACGCGCACCTTGTTTATAAATTCTTTACAGGTGGAGCCAGTGTTCTGCTTAAACAGCTTACCAAGATATACGGGATTTAGGGCAACCAAATCTGCCAGCTCCTTGATCGTAACTTCCTCCGAATAATGATCCATGATATAGGTCATCACTTTTTGGATTCTTAGATCTATCAGAGGTGTTTCTTGATGGTGGGCGATACTTAATAAGCGGTACACAATCAGTTGAAAGATGGCCCGGGCCTTCATTTTGTAGAAAGGTTGTTTGCCCATCCAGATATGTGAGAATTCTTTAATATCCTCTAGAATCTCTTTAGTTCTCCAATTCCTAGTTACAGTCTCAAAAGGGAGCTGCACATGATTGTCCTCACCCTCCCAGAAGAAATTGAAGGCAAAGGAACGCATGGGTGCCTCCTTGAAAGTCTGAGCTTCCCGAATGCTGCCAGAAGGGGCATAGAGCATATCCCCGGCTTCAACCGTGAATTTCTCTCCATTAATAAAATAGTCAGACTTCCCTTCTACGATGAAGGTAAGATCATGGAAATCAATTTTACTCCTCGTAATCTCCCAATCCGGGAAGGATCGGCGATCAACGAACAAAAAAACACGGGGAACAAGATTTTCGTATTTGGTAATGTCCATTTCTACCATCCCTCTTTCCTTATAAATAGATCCGCGCTAATGCCGATTGGTATATTATACAAAAATGAATCCAATTAAGAAATGGGATTGTAAATTGACTTTGCGCAATCAGAAGAATACAATAGTTTTATGACTATCGAACAATATTCCTTAAAAGATGATGAAAAGCGAGTGAAGATTTTTAAAGCATTAGCAGAAGTGAAACGAATTGAAATGATTCGTTATCTTCATCTCCATAAGGAGAACAATACATGTGGATCCATTGGTGAATCTATGGGAATGGATAAATCCAATGTGTCGTACCATCTGAAGATTTTGTATGAAGCTGATTTAGTAAGTGTCACACGTATGGGGCAGAATAAGATTAGCCAGCTTCGAGAGGATACGTTTAGCGAATTATTACCGGGTTTCTTGGACAGTTTATAATATGTCCGGAAACCTATAATTTTTTCTTGATAGTTTGATAGTTTTATAACTATTTGATAATCATGTACAGGGTTTGGTTAATAGTTATAGGTAGCAGCAAAAATAAATATTAATGGAGTAGTGATCTATGAATCAGTTGAAAAATAAACAGGTCCTGTTAATTTCACGTCCTGTAGGCATGCCAACCCAGCAAAATTTCGAGTTCAAAGATATTCCTGTAGTTGAAGCAAAAGAAGGACAAGTTGTTGTACGTACGTTGTATTTGTCAGTGGATCCTTATATGCGCGGAAGAATGAATGATTCTAAATCGTATATTCCTCCGTATCAGCTTAATGAAGTCATCGCTGGAGGACTTGTGGGAGAGATCGTAGAAACCAAATCGGAGCGATTCAAAGCTGGAGATAAAGTCATCGGTATGCTGGGCTGGCAGTTATATAATACTGTAGATGCTAAAGCAGTAACCAAAATCGATGATTCGATTGCACCTGTATCGGCTTACTTAAGTGTTCTAGGTTTAACAGGGCTCACTGCATATTTCGGTTTACTTGATATCGGGCAGCCGAAAGAAGGAGAGACTGTCGTAGTGTCTGGAGCAGCGGGTTCAGTGGGGATGTTTGTTGGACAGATTGCCAAAATCAAAGGCGCTCGTGTCGTTGGGATCGCAGGTAGCGATGATAAATGCGACTATTTGAAAAAAGAACTTGGCTTTGATGCAACCATTAATTATAAAACAACGGAAAATTTAGACCAGGCTTTGGAAGAAGCATGTCCAAATGGTGTGGATGTTTATTTTGACAACGTGGGTGGATCGATTTCAGATGCTGTGATGAGCTTGCTTAATGATTATGCACGTATTCCCCTATGTGGCGCTATTTCTTCCTATAATAGTACAGATGGAGATATGGGACCACGTATTCAGAGCAGATTGATCAAAACCCGCTCCCTTATCAAAGGATTCGTTCTTAGTGATTACGCAGCCCGCCAGTCAGAAGGACTTCAAGAGCTTGGAAAATGGCTAACAGAAGGTAAATTAAAATATGAAGAAACAGTTGTTGAAGGATTCGACAATGTGGTTGAAGCATTCCTGCAATTGTTCCAAGGTGCGAACCTCGGGAAGATGCTTGTTAAGGTGAGCGACTCCGAATTCTAAAACAACACAAACAGCTCTGGTAGAGATTTTTATATATCAGGGCTGTTTGTATTATTACCAATCAAATCCGTTCAGACCATACCCTGTTTGGACTTCATGCATTTAAGATTGTATGTGCGGCCATAGGCTTTTGCATATTTGACGATTCGCTCAATCATGCTGGTGTCATTCAGTTTGGTAAACGGGCACGGATCGGGGGCAGTATTTACTTCCAAGATCCATGGTTTAAGGCGTCGATCCAAAGCAATATCCACACCGATTTCCTGCAGGCCGGGATAGGCTGTGCTCAGCTGTCTGGCGGAGTTCACTCCGATTTGTTGCATGGACCGGATCAACGCGCTACTATTCTCTACGTTTGTGTAGGATTCTAATAATGCCTCTACCGGATAAATCGTTCCCCCTTGGCTCCCATTCGTAACCACTTTGCGAGGATGAGCTACGCGACCCGCAATGCCTGTAGCTTCCCACCCACCCTTAAGATTTCTTTGCACCATAACCCGGATATCAAATGGCCTTCCCTCATAAACCAAAAGCCAAATCCCTTTTTGCACCAAATAGGACTTTCCTTGGGTCTCGCTAGAGATTGCCCGATAAGCCATCTCGTAATCAGAAAATGTATGTTTATGCGTACCGGACTGATAGCTGTAGGCTGGTCGTTTTTTGGAGGAATGATCTTGCGATCTTTCAATCCGGATTACACCCTGTCCCAAAGATCCACAGCAGGGCTTAATGTACACCATTTTATGTTTTTGCAACATCTCATAGAGTACGTTTTTATTCATTTTTTTCGTTACCGGTATATACTTCCTTAGCTCTTGTTTTCTAAGCAGTACCCTTGTTTTCGTCAGCTTATTGGATATCCGCCGTATTGGCTCCTTCATTTTGTTCCTCCGTTCTATATATCTATAGGCTATATTACGGGAATACGCAGTTTTTGCTTGGGCAACCACAGAATAATAGAACACATGCAAAGAATTCTACATATGAATATTGGAGGCATTTATTAAACTTGGGCTGCAGCATGCGGTCAACGGGAGGCGGCTATGATGCTGCTCGGGAAATTGCAGAATAAGGTGCAAGAAGTAATGGACGAATACCCTTGGTACAAGGGGCTGATCGATGGGGAGAAAACGAATTATAACCTGCAGAACTTACCTCTTATGTCTTCGAAAACACTTGAAACCTTCTATTATAACCAACCCATCGATCCTTCTTGGACTGTCTATAGGACGTCTGGTACAAGCTCAGGCCGTAGAAAAGCAATCCTTTACTCTGAGGAAGATGACAAACACTATGTGGATATTAAAACGAAGCTATTCGGCGAGCTTATTGCGGGAAGCGGATGTAACAGAGCGTTGGCGGATATGGGCACTGGACATGCAGCAAATACTGCGCTGACCATTTTTGAAAGGTTAGGATTGGAGAAAAGTTCAATACCCTTTGAACTGCCAATCGAACAGCATATTGAACAGCTTAAAGCTTTTAAACCTGACTTGCTCTATACGATGCCGTCCATCCTTGACCATATCGTATATGCTGCCAGAAACCCGCGTGAATTCGGAATTCGCAAGATTATTTTGGTAGGGGAAATTGCTCCGCCTGAGTGGCAGCGGAATATGGCTGGCTTGTTTGGTATTGATCCTAGAGATATCATCGATACTTACGGCTCCATTGAAATCGGTACGATCGCTTATTACTCCCATGATCATGGCAGGTACATTTTTGCCGACGGAATTTTTGCGGAAGGAATCGGGGTTCAGGAGTTAGACGAAGAAGTAAGGCCGCTTCGAAACAATGAAAGTATTCTGGTGCTTACCTCAACTGTCCGCAAGATGCTGCCAGCTCTTCGTTTTGTTACTTATGACGTTGTAAGGGATTTTAGGCCTGTGATGATAGACGGGGTTGAACAACAAAGCTTTGAGTCCATTGTAAAAAGAGTGGGTCAAGAACTGAAGCACGGTGAGAAGATCAGCCTGTACGATATCGAACAGGTCGTATACCGTCATATTGAAGATGCAATCATTCGGGTCAAAGTAAAAAACAATGCGCTCTCTATTTATATCATGAGTAAATCTGTGAAGCCCTCTATTATTCCGGTAATCAAAGAGGAAATCAGGGAGTGTATTCCGGAAATCGGGATGATGATTCGCAACCATCTGCTTGATGATATTGAGATCATTATAGTAGCTAAAGGGGAGTCGCTGGCCAGCGGGCAGGTCAAGAACAAGAAGTTATATTATCAGAAGGACAAAGCTAAGGTGGACATAAATATCCAAGGCGGTATCTTGTCGACTATCGGAAAAACGCCATTAATCAAGCTGAATAATCTGTTCCAGAACAGTGAGTTCGAAGTCTACGCAAAAATGGAACTGCTAAATCCGGGAGGAAGTGCGAAAGACCGTCCAGCTCTGCGGATGATCCATGAGGCATGGAAGGAAGGGAAAATCGGGCCGGGAACTACTATTATTGAGTCAAGTTCGGGAAATATGGCGATTAGCTTGGCGATGATTTGCCAATATTTAGGGCTGCGGTTTATTAGCGTGGTTGATCCAAGAACTACCACAACAAATCTGCA
Organism: Paenibacillus sp. FSL P2-0121; assembly: GCF_037975345.1. NCBI lineage: Bacteria > Bacillati > Bacillota > Bacilli > Caryophanales > Paenibacillaceae > Paenibacillus > Paenibacillus sp. FSL P2-0121. The sequence continues at coordinate 2,637,570 of NZ_CP150245.1, forward strand.
GATTCTGAAAGCATTAACTGCAAAAATTGACTTTGTTAGCGATCCCGACCCCGAGACCGGTGAATATCTGCCTGCTAGACTGAATCGAGTGCAGCGACTCTTGGAGGAAATACCGGGCAGCTACTGGCCGAATCAATATGCAAACGCAAATAACTATTTGTCCCACTACCATACGACCATGAAAGAAATCGTGACTGAGCTTGGCGAAGTAGATTATTTGTTTTGCAGCGTAAGTACATGCGGCACGATTCGAGGTCTCGCGGAATATGTAAGGGATCATGGTCTGAAGACTAAGATTGTTGCCGTCGATGCGGAGGGAAGTACTATTTTTGGTGGCAACAAAGAGAAACGGCGGTTCCCGGGACTGGGTGCTGGCATCGTACCCCCTTTCTGCAGAACGGATTTAATCGACCGTATCGTGCATGTCTCAGACTTGGATATCGTAAAAGGATGCCGAGCACTCGCTCAGAATGAATCGATTCTGGCCGGTGCATCCTCAGGGGCTAACCTTGCCGCTGTTAGGCGTATGGAGCAAGAATTGGCTCCAGGATCTGTCTGTGCGGTGATCCTGCATGACAAAGGGGAGCGTTACCTCGATACGGTATACTCTGACCCATGGATTCAGAATGAATTTGGGCAGGAGTTCTCGGCTGACGGTGGAGATGTCCTTGCTTAACGAACGGCAAAAGGAGGTTGTGGAATGCTGTATTTAAACGATCGGGACATCCGGGAGGTGGGGCTTGATTGGCCTTCTCTCGTGGAATCGATAGAAACTACGGTGCGCATACTTGATTCTGGAGATTACGCGCAGCCCGTAAAACCTTATCTAAGGTATAAAAATCCTCAAAATCGTATTATTGCAATGCCCGCATACGTAGGGGGGAACGTGAACGCAGCAGGGATCAAATGGATTTCCAGCTTCCCGGATAATATCCAGGTTGGTCTTCCCCGCGCGCATAGCATCATTGTCTTGAATGATCCCATTACGGGCGAGCCTATATCCGTCCTAAGCTCTCCGCTCCCCAGCATCGTAAGGACAGCTTCCATCAGTGGACTGATGATTGGCTACTTTTTGCAGGCACGTTCACTTGAACGGATTTATCTTGGCATTATCGGCTGGGGACCAATCGGGCAATATCATTTTCAAATGGTTATGGCATTGTACGGAGATCGAGTTGAACGTGTCCGCATCTTTGATATAAGGGAAGTAGATTTGTCAGACATCTCATCTATATATAAGGATAGGATAGAAGTGGAGGAGACGTGGGCGGACGTTTATCTAAAGTCCAATATCTTTATCACCTGTACCGTATCCAATCATAGATATATCGATATGCTTCCGGCGGAAGGTAGTCTTCTACTGAATATTTCACTGCGTGATTATAAGCCTGAGGCATTAGCTTCGGTGAAGTCCATAATCGTCGACGACTGGGATGAGGTGTGCCGCGAAAATACTGACATACAGCAGCTCCATCTGAAACATGGGTTAACTCGTGCCGATACCCGAATGATTACCGATGTCGTCTCGCGCCATTGCCTGAATGAACTCAGAGCCGATGAGCCGATTTTCTTTTGTCCGATGGGGATGGCGGTTTTTGATATCGCAACAGCGGTATACTTCGTGAAGAAGGCTAGAGAAAAAGGGATCGGGACTGAGCTACAGTAAGGTTGTAGGCATACGTTCGCTATGGGATTTTTTATAGATTTTTCTGATGTAACTAGACTATGATCCGTCACTTTTAAGGGTGGATTGCTGTCTAGTTTTTTTATTGTCTTGTTAACGTTCCATTCATAATACTCTGATAATCTCTATAAGTGTTAGGCGGATGATCATCCACCCCAATAAATGATGACTCGGAGGATAATAATGTTGACACCTATGAAAAAAAGGCTGATCGCTGGTCTGACCCTATTGGCTGTGATTAGTGCCGGCTTTGGCGCAAGCTTGGTATTTCCCGGGAAACGGGCCTCTGCTGAGAACCAAACGGGTCAAACCGGACTGCCGGCAGCGCAAATTGAAGCATTTGCCAATCTCGATGATACCTCGGGACTGACTAGCTTCGTTGATGGAATTATGGAAAAAGATATGAACCGGCTGCAAATTCCGGGAGCGGTTATCTCCATTGTAAAAGACGGCAAGATTATTTTGGCCAAAGGTTATGGCAGTTCCAATCTGGAAGAAGCGGCACCGGTTAATCCGACAACCAGCATGTTTCGAATCGCTTCAACAACAAAGCTGTTCACCTGGACAGCGGTGATGCAAATGGTCGAACAAGGTAAGATAGATCTGGACACTGATATTAACACCTACCTGAAATCATTGAAGATCCCTGCTACTTATCCTGAGCCGATCACGATGCGCCATTTGATGACACATACAGCGGGGTTTGAAGAGGGTGGAGTGGGTTATCAAATCACTACCGACCCTGCCAAATTGCCGGGATCAATCTCGGAAACACTCAATAAGCATATGCTGGCACGGGTAAGACCCCCCGGAGAGATGAGTTCTTATTCGAACTTCGGGGCTACTCTCGCGGGTCTGATTGTGGAGGAAGTCAGCGGTGTTCCTTACAATGACTATATACAAAAGTATATTTTCGATCCGCTCGACATGAAATATTCGACGGTGGTAGAGCCTTTGCCGGAGTCATTCATACCCAATCAAGTTGTAGGGTACACGAGTGAGAACGGTAGCTTTATTCCTGGCACACCTACCTTCGAGGGAGGCTTTCGTCCTGCCGGCTCGGGTACAGTATCAGCAGTAGACATGGCGCACTTTATGATTGCCCATCTGCAGAACGGGAAATATGGTGACCAGCAGATTCTTAGAACGGAGACTGCAGAACTAATGCATTCAACGGCGTACCAATTCGATAAACGTATGCCGGGAGTAGATCTGGGGTTCTCTGAGAAACGCATCAATGGTCTTCGACTAATCACTCATGGTGGTTCCGACCCCATGTTTAATACGGAGTTTTATCTTGTGCCTGCCAAGCATGTAGGTATCTTTGTTTCCTATAACGGCGGTCAGGGCGGTGATTCCGCGGCAGGCCTAGTCCATGCCTTTTTTGAGCGCTATTATCCCGATCCTGAAGCGAAGCAGCCTGAATTCTCCACTTCTGCAGAATCTGTTCAGAAATATGCGGGAACCTATCAATTCACACGCCGTAACCACAGTGATATTGATAAATTTTTCAATTTTTTTGCCCAGCTAAATGTTAAGGTAAAGGACAATAAGCTATCTTTGGGAAGTGGTAGTGAACAACAGTTGTATAGAGAAATCGCTCCGAATCTGTTCCAGCTCGAGGGAGGCACCGAACAAATCGGCTTCCGCACAAATGAGTCCGGTAAGGTTACACATATGCTCTTAGGTATGGCACCGGAAATGCCACTGGAGCGTACGCCACTCTTGAATCAGAATAAGTTTTGGCTTATCGTACTTGGCGGCTCGGGGTTGATTTTCATCACTGCATTGCTTGGACTAATCTTCTCAAGACGCAAGATCAAGGCGATGACGCCTCCGGAAAAGTGGGCCATCCGCTTATCTGCGGGAACTGCTGGGTGGGCGCTGCTATCTTTCGTTACGATATTTATGGTGGTTATGTCCATGGATACGATGCAGAAGTTCAGCGGTATCAGTCTTTCGCTTTCTCTCAGTTTAGTTATGCCAATCCTTTTGGTTGGACTGACTTTAGCTTTGCTAATCTCGGCTATACTGGTTTGGAAGAATAAATACTGGACAGCTTTCAAGCGTGTGCATTATACACTAGTGGCACTTTCGGCTGTAGTGATGACTCTGTTTTTCTACTATTGGAACCTGTTGGGTTGGCAGTTCGGATAACTTCGTTTCTTGTCAAGAATATATCATATATAATGTAAGCTTAAGAGAGGAGGACAATCGTGGCTACTATACTTATTGCTGATGATGATGATAACATCCGAAAGCTAATGTCTTTGTTTTTGCGAAAAGAAGGTTTTGACCTCAAAGAAGCCAGGGATGGTACCAAAGCGCTGTCCATTATAGAGAACTCGCGAGTCGATCTCGTCATCCTAGATATTATGATGCCAGGATTGGATGGTTGGGATCTGTGCAGAGAAATCAGGCGCTCTGATGCCAACATTCCCCTCCTCATGGTGACGGCTAAAGGAGAATCTGCACATAAAGTGAAAGGTTTTCAACTCGGCACGGATGACTATTTGACCAAACCGTTTGATCCGCTTGAACTGGTGATGCGAGTAAAAGCTTTGCTTAAACGCTCGCTGGTTGTTTCTTCCCAGTCTGTGCAGTTGGGCAATGTGGTGCTTAACCGCCGCACTTTCCAGGTTACGCGTGATGAAGAACCGGTAACGATTCCTTTGAAGGAATTTGAGCTACTGTTTCTGCTGGCTAGTCACCCTAGGCAAATCTTCACAAGAGAACAGTTGATTTCTCAAATCTGGGGATTGAACTATGAAGGAGACGGCCGGACTGTAGATGTGCATATAAGCCGGTTGAGGGAGAAATTCTGCGGTAACGACGAGCAATTTCAAATCGAAACGGCCCGCGGCCTAGGATACCGGCTGATCCCTGCGCTATGATCAAGACATTGTATGTACGCGTCGTTCTCACGTTTCTAGGCATCATTATCTTTAGTCTGATCTGTTCCTTTTTCATTGGTTTGTATGTCTTTCAGAAACAAATAAGTTACGAGGGACAGAATGAAATGATCACAGTGGGGAAGGAGATCATTCACCGTTATGATGACGCCAAGCCTGAGGATACAGACGAGTTCTTGAATAGTATGGTTAAGGTATCTGCATACCCTATCCACTTGTATAATCATTCCGGGGAATATACCTTTTATGGGCTCAAGGATAGTCCGGCCGTCACTATCACCCCCGAGGCTGTGAAACAAGTGCTGCAAGGAAAACTCTATCGTTCCTCCGCGAAAGATAAGGATACCTTTATCGGGATGCCCTTTATGTTTAACGGGGAGTGGCAAGCAATGTTCTTGCAGTATTCTGCCGAGAACGAAAATATCGTCAATCGGATGCTGCTCTTTGTGCTTTTACTCGTGCTTTTACTGGGTAGTCTATGCATTCTTATTGCCGCCAGATATTTGGTGGAGCCGATCAAAGCTTTGACGAATGCGACAAGAAGGCTGGCCAAGGGTGATTTCGAGGTAGAGCTTAAAGTAAACCGAGTAGACGAAATAGGGGAACTGACACAAAGCTATGTGGAGATGGCCGGGGAGCTGAAGCAGCTGGAACAGATGAGGCAGGATTTCGTATCCAACGTTTCTCATGAAATTCAGACACCGCTTACGTCTATTTCCGGCTTTGCCAAGGCATTGCAGAACAATGATCTAATCGTGGAAGAGGAACGTTCTGAATATCTTGATATCATCATTGCAGAGAGTGAACGTCTGTCGAGGTTAAGTGATAATTTGCTGAAGCTCGCTTCCCTGGATTCTGAACATCATCCCTTTAATGCAGGTTCCTTCAATCTTGACGAGCAGATTAGAACCATCGTTGTGACCTGTGAGCCACAATGGTCAGCCAAAGGCATCGTTATCGATCTTGAGCTGCCGGAAACTGTCAAAATTAAGGGTGATGAAGATCAGCTGAAGCAAGTATGGATGAATTTGCTGAGCAACAGCATCAAGTTCACACCTGAAGGCGGGAACATCCGCATTAGTATAGATGACAGTGCAGCAGATGTATCGGTCACCATCAGTGATAACGGGATCGGGATTTCCCCGGAAGAGTTCAACGCCGTATTCCAAAGATTTTATAAAATAGACAAGTCACGGAATGGAAACAACAATGGCAATGGCTTGGGACTTGCAATCGTTAAAAAAATTGTCTCCCTGCATCAGGGAAACATAGAAGTGGACGGTGCGGTTGGAGCGGGAACGACGATTATCGTCAGGTTGCCCCATAAGTGAAATTAAGGGTTTGTCTGATTCTTGGATTGCCGTACGCCAAACATAATGAAATCCTTGAATTGCCGGTCCATAACCCGATCTTCCTCCGTAACCACACCCCCCCGCTGATGAGTAATAATGACGGCTTTTTGTAAATACATGAAATACAGGTGGGTGGACTTGTGCAGAATGTCCAGCCACTTATTTTTTTCCTCCGGAGCGACTGATATGGACTCAAGGAGAATTAACCGTGAATACCAGCCTTCCATAGCCTGCTTAAAGTCAGGAAGTTCCGCGGGATTTTTGGAAAGCGTGCTGTAGTAAACTCCAAAAATGGCATCATAGTAGATCAGGGCTTCCTGCTGATCTCTTAATGCCAGATATTTATCGAGAATGTTCTCCAATGACTGTACAGGGTGTTCAAAATCAAAATCAAACAGCAGTTGTCCAAACATCCGCTCCAGATTAAGGACATAGATTTGAGCGGCTAACTCTTCCTTGTCTTTATAATGATGATACAAAGTACGCCGGGAGATGCCGGCTTGTTCCGCAATCTGTGCCATATCCGTGCGCTCAATACCTTGAGCACAGAATAAGCTAAGCGCTGTATCCTTAATGATCTCCCTTGTCATTTGCATTTGCTTTTCCCGCAAATTCATTGATTTTCTCTCCTGTCTTGTTGCAACTCTTCCGCTGCTTCTAGCACTATTTCTGAGCTGGCTTCGAATTCATGAGGAATTTGCTGCCCACTGAATAGGGGTTCTGCCGGTTGATCGCATCACCTAACCAATTCAGAAGCTTCACACCATCCTGTTCAGCCTGAAAGAAGGTCTCTCTGGTGGCAAAAGTGTGCGGAGTTGTACCCGTCTTAGCGTTCAGTCCATAGTCGGTGAGATAGTAATAATAATTAGGTAAAGTGGCTGCCAAAGAAGAAACAGATTGCCGCATTTCGTGTGACCACTCATTAATGATACTTTGATCTCTTGGCCCCTTGTAATCGTTGATGTTGTTCTGAAAGTGGATTAGAATCTCGTCAAATACCGAGTAGGATTGCAATATTATCGCATTCGCAGGAAGTAGATGGCCGTTCGCTTTAAAAGCTGCCCCGATGATATCCGCTTCAGGGGCATATCCGAAGTTCTTCACGAAGTCTGCCTGCCATTCCTGCTTCACAACATTTGGCCACTTGTCTGATTTCAAGAAGGAACTGTCTGAATATTGGAAAATCTCGGAGTTCTTGTAATGAGAGGCGATCTCGGGAGCCCAAAAAGCGGACCCGAAGCCACCGGCACTTTCGCCAGCAATCAGTAGTTTGCCGGGTTTATCCACGTTGGCATATATCCAATCGAGGCTGCTTCGCACATTATTGCTGCCGTTATAACGCATAGTAAAGGGGCTGCCGTCATCTTTTTTATATTCAACTTTGCGGTTGCCGATATGGAAGTCACCGGTTGAATAGGGAAGGTAGACCACATTCCAGCCATGAAAAGGATTGGCAGGGTTATCCGTATCCATCATGCCTCTCAGCAATGTCAACATATAGAAGGGGATGTTCTGGAAATAGTTGCCTGTATCTCCACCTTTAATAAAGTTCATAAGCTTGATGGGGTGTGCGGCACTTTGGGCATCCCAGCTGGCTCCGCCACCGGAAAAAAAGATGATCCAGTTATTATTTTCACCCTTTTTATTCCACAAAAAATACTCTGATCCATCACTTGATATGACATTTCCGTCTAGCGTGACTTTATTCCACTTGTAAGGCTTCACTTCCGCAATTACAGGGGTGGTAGTCGCCGGTCTTTTGATTACAAAAGCGCTGATTGCAAACATGGCAATCAAAACAAGGCTGAATAATCCAATACCTGTGAATATTGTGATTTTCCTCATTTTTCTCATATCCATCTCTCCCTTACTCGGAGTATACGTCAAGATCACTCATTACACAAGGTGTATACCTAAAATCATAAAACAATCGTGAGAAAATATATAAAGAGGTGTCCTCGCAGCCTTTGATCCATGGCTACAGGGACACCCCGATTTTTGTATGTTACTTTATTTGTATGTTACTTTATTAATTTTGCTGCTTCAATTTCAAATGTTTTTAGTTCGTAAGGTTCAAGTATAAAAGTAATGACAGGTTCAGTGTGGACTTCCCCTTCAGGACGCTCCATTAGATTACACTCTTGCCACGAAATAATATTCAAGTCGCTAGTCATATCAATTTGCTGACGGCTTCCGGAATAGTCGTGCACACGTACGATTAATTTTTGACCATCCTCAGACTTCTTGATCGCAGAAACCATAACCGTCTGAGTAGAAAGGCGAATAAGCGACTTGGATGCTCCTTCTGCTTGCCCCATGGTGCTCCGTAGAGGGTTGTTGACGGACCAAGCTTGACGGACGGTGTCACCCTGTAGCCAATCCCCAGTATGAGGCAGGATAGAGTAGGTGAAAGTATGTTCACCTTGATCCGCTTCAGGGTCAGGGTGCGTTGCCGATTTGATTAAGGATAGACGCATCACATTATCCTTGATGTCATAACCGTATTTGCAGTCGTTCAGCAAGCTAACGCCATAACCACGATCTGATAAATCTGCCCACTGATGCCCCACAGTCTCGAATCTAGCGTAATCCCAGCTAGTGTTCCAATGTGTTGGACGCGTAACATTACCGAACTGGATATCATAAGTGGCTTCGGTAGCTCGTATTGCAACAGGGAAAGCTACTTTCATTAGCTGTTGTCGCTCATGCCAGTCTACCTTTGTCACGAAATCGATACGACGATGGTGTGCATGTAAGATCATTTGCTGCTTAATCGTGGAATCCATATAACTCCATGTGAATTGTACAACACATCGCAGTGAACCCTTTTCTATGACTTCAATGCTGCGGCAGTCGGTGACTTCACGTTTCTTTTGCTGATAGTAGATGTCAATGTCCCAAGCTTCATGGGCTAGGGGTTTATCTTCAAACACTTGGAACACGTTACCGTGACTTCCGTTTGCTAATACTTGTCTTTGTTCATTTATATCATAGATGGATACTAATTGACCTTGTTCGTTCCATTCAATTTCGAAGTGAGGCGTTGAGATTCCTGATTCATTTAGCTTGAATGGAGCGCTTAGTGACTTAGAATTCACATCTTCTACGAAGGAGATCGTTGTGTATCCAAGAGAAGGAATGTTAGATACTTCAACGATCCAGCGGTCACCTTCACGCTGAGCTTGTAGTTGTTTTCCTTCTGAGCTTATCCAATGTCCTGTTTCCATCCCGGCTTCAACAGTAATTTCTACGAGTTCTGTCAGCTCCCAAGCAGCATTGTTCCAGATCGTATATTTACCGGCTTCATTTCCGCTCACAAGTGCCTTACTGGATTGCTCCCAGACAGACTGACCTATTGCTTCTGCTTGTGCATACTCAATTGTACTGTCTTCATACACTTCACGAATCGAAGAGCCCGGAATAATATCATGGAATTGGTTGCGCAAAATAATTCTCCAGCCCTCGTCTAAATCGGTCTGACGATAGTTCGACCAGTCACCTGTCATCACACTTTGCAGTGTATTTAGCCATTCCGCCTCACGGTATAGCAGCTCAAGCTTACGGTTCATCCGCTTATTGTAGGCTTGGCTTGTGTAGGTGCCGCGGTGATATTCTAAGTAAAGCTCGCCATCCCATACATGGACATAACGATCTGTATTTGCAACAGTTTCTTGCAGGGTACGGAAGTAGTCTCCCGCTGTTCCTGTTTCAATCTTCGGCAGACCGGGAAGATCGTTTAGCCGACGGCGCATCTCTAGCATTTCACGGTTCACACCCCCGCCACCATCGCCATATCCGTAAGAAAGTAACAGATTGCGATTCACTTCTTTATCCCGGTAAGTATCCCAAATTCCTTTCACAGTCTTAGGAATAATCCGGCCATTATAAGTGTAGAACCAAGAATCTTCTTCGGACCAAGGCTCAGGCGTTGTAATAAAGTGTGTTAACACCTCTGTGCCATCAATCCCACGCCATTGAAAGGTATCATGTGGCATCCGGTTATATTGATTCCAGCTAATTTTTGTGGTCATGAAGGTATTAATTCCTGATTTTTTTAGAATTTGTGGCAAGGACCAGCTGTAGCCAAATACGTCCGGCAGCCATAAATAGTCACATTCAACCCCAAATTCATTACGTAAGAAGCGAGTTCCATAGAGTAATTGACGGACTAGAGACTCCCCTGAGGTCAAGTTGCAATCTGCCTCAAGCCACATGCCGCCGCCAGCTTCCCAGCGTCCTTCAGCTACACGTTCACGAATATTTTCATAGATTTCTGGATAGTCATTTTTGATATATTCATAGAGTTGCGGCTGAGTCTGTAAAAAGGTATAGTCCGGGAACATTTCCATCAGACGTAGTACGGTTGAGAAGGAACGCGCACATTTCTCACGGGTGTGTTTCAATTGCCACAACCAAGCCACATCAATATGGGTATGGCCAATACAGGTAACTGTGACGGGTGAGGATTTCTCCATTTTGTTAATTTCATCACGCAAATAATTGCGGGCTTCCCCGATCGAAGCGTAGAAGTTGTCTGAACCTGGACGAGACCAGTCGATCAGAAGAAAGGAGCGGTCTACTGTACTCATAAGTTGTGTATATTCTGGAGTTTTGGCATCGAGTACGTTCAGCGTCTCAACTACAGCAAGCGCGGTAAAATAGAAATCATCCGTTGCTTCATCCAGCCAACAAATTTCAGCCATGCGAATGCCATGTGTCTGATCTTTTTTAGGGCCGCCACCTTCGAGTCCCGACCATAACCGGAAGGTCAGTGGAAGCTGAGTGCCTGTCGTTTCATTTGGCAAGAACACTTCGGTATGATTGGAATCCACACCTTGATAGGGTTTGCCGTTGAAAAAGAATAAGGATTCAAATCCGGAGTTATTTCCAGCACCCGTCTCGCCAAAATCAAATCGACCCAGTACTCTACGGCCTGCCCAAGAGGCAGGCACGTCTATATTTGTCGTTAGCCATAAATACAAATCGCGGCCTTTCCAGGTATCTCCAACTCGTAGCTTAGACCATTCTCCATCCACGGGCGGTTCGGCTGCAATTTCACCTTGTTCGTCAATCATTGAGTTGAAAAAAGGAATGTGTATACGATCCCTGTAACGATATTCGGAAATTTCGTTTAGTTGGGAGTTGAGTTTGCGTTTGGTTAGAAACATGAGTAATAGCCCCTCCAATATGTTGATGGGGGACGAGGAAATTAAGATCTATTTGGGTTATTATAGGTTTGTTTGGGGGGTAGAAATCAACTATAGACGATTTTGTGTGAGTTGTAAACTCTCGGTGGAGAGAAAAGGTGGAGCGCTAGAATATATAAATAAAAAAATGCATGCGCTTCCATTGCAGAAAAAGAAGTGTGATGTTAAGCTTCTAATCCTAAAGGTGATATTCAGAAAGAAGGTGGCTTTGTTGAATGTAAAGAAATTTTATCAAAACCATTTGCAGAAAAAACTGTTCAATAAAATTTTAGCTATATACTCTTCGATCATTATAATTACGTTAATTGCCTCATCCATTACCGTATATAAATACTATGAGCAGACGATCACTCGCCAACATGTAGATGCCAATCGGGAGGTGCTGGATTATGTAAGTTTGTATATGAATCAGCAGTACGAAAGCATCCAAGTGGCTATCCAGCAAATTTATAGCGATGCCTCTGTCAGTGAGGATTTGTCCTACTTTTTGCAAAATGATTATGGGGATTATCTTAAATACCGTTTAGATCAATATGCAGACATAGGGAGCTCCGTTCCTCATACGTTCGATACTTATTTCAAAACCTATTTGAATCAGAAAAACGGGATTTATGACGTTATTTTATACAGTACAGAGAAAGAATTTTATTATTTATATAAAAATAATACCCGACAATTCTACTTGAGCGACATGGACGGTTCTAAGCAAAAGTTATCCTTACCGAAGAATGGCTGGGTCTCGCATGAAACCAAATTAGTGCTTAAGGAAATAAGAGAAGACAATAACAATTTGTATACAATGACTAGGGAAATTAAAGATCCGATTACACTGAAAACGATCGGGATGCTCATAGTAGATTTTGACGCAGAACTTATTTCAAAATGGCTTGGCACAAAAGTTGCAGAAAATAATGGTCAATTGTTGGTCTTAACCCCAAGCGGTGACGTTATATATGATTCATTGGGAAGGTATATGGGACAGCGATATCCACATCTCGATGCGCTTCATGCGGATGGCTGGACAACACTGGATGGGATCTCCAAGGTTAACTTAAATACAACGAATAGCTCAGGTCTTATTATGGCAGGGATCATTCAGAAGTCACAGGTCAACAACGAAATGAAAACGGTTCGAACTTGGATTATCGGGACTACCACAGCGCTTATTATTACTGCAATGTCTTTTACATACGGAATTATTTTACGTTTTTCTAAAAAAGTGAAGATCATTATCAAATCTATGAAGCGCTTACAGGAAGGTGATTTAAGCACACGTATTCACCTAAATCGAGAAGATGAATTGCAGCTAATTGCGAACAACTTTAACTATATGTGTGAAAGATTAGAACTCTATATTAATAAAGTGTACATTTCGGAGCTTACGCAGAAAAATGCAGAGCTAGTTGCACTTCAATCGCAGATTAATCCACACTTTTTATATAACACACTTGAGGCGATTAGGATGCGGGCAATTACGCAAGGAGCGAAGGATGTAGGTCAGATGATTTACATTTTATCGACATTATTTCGAACGATGATTAAGAAAAGCATGGTCGTTACAATATCTGATGAGATTGAATACTGCAATTTGTATCTGGAGTTGTTTCAGATTAGACATAAAGATAGGCTCCAAATCATATCACAAATAAGTCCAGTTGCCATGAATTGTTCTATCGTTAAATTGCTCATCCAACCGGTCATTGAAAATTATATTGTTCACGGATTTAGACCTGACCGTTTTGGCAATCTCATCCGTATTGAAGTTACTGAATCTGGCGGGGAAATTCAAATTGCTATAAGTGATAACGGGAATGGAATTACTGCCAGCAAGCTGACAGAGCTACAGCAAATGCTTCAAGTCAGTATGAGAATGGATGAACCTCCTTCTTCGGTAGGCCTATGTAATGTGAATGAACGAATTAAACTTTATTATGGGACTGAATATGGATTAACGATCGCTAGTGAAGTAAATAAAGGAACAATAGTCATCATGAATATACCAGTAGTAAGGGAGAGTACTAATAATGCACAATATACTTATCGTGGATGATGAACCTCTTATTCTTGAAGGATTACGTTCAGTGATTGAATGGGAAAAATATGGATTGAGAATCGCGGGACAAGCGTCTAATGGGGAAGAAGCTTTAGAATTTCTACGCAATCATAATGAAGGGATCGACATATTAATTACTGACATTACGATGCCAAAACTTACGGGACTTGAACTGATTCAGCAAATAAAGGTTTTTGATTCAAAAATGAGGTTTATAATCTTGAGCGGGTATGAGCAATTTGAGTATTTAAAAGCTGGAATGAGTCTAGGCATTGAAAATTATATTCTCAAACCCATTAATATACATGAGTTGGAATCAACCATTGAACAAATTGTTGAAGTGCTGAATCAAGAGGATGTTGAACAATTTCATGCTAAAGAGGATTGGCAAGTTCTACGCAATAATATTCTAAACCGCTGGGTAACTGGCAATATAGGCCGGCAGGAGCTACAGCACCGTTCAAAAGTCTTAAATATCTCACTGGACTGTTCATTTTTTACGGTGGCTGCGATTCGGCTTATCACCGAACAGGATGACGATGAGGGCCAGGATAAACTCCATAGGAATCAGCTTATGGATGAATGTTATCGTATCGCTGTGAAATCATTAGAGCAACTTGGAACCGTTATTGTATTTATAGATATGGAAGGTGATCTTGTTCTTATTATTGCTGAGCGGGCTGAAGCTGAGAACAAAGAAGAGCTTTATTGTGTACTGGAGCAAGTGCAATGTGAGATTATGCATGAGTTAGAAAAGTCTGTCTGGATAACGATAGGAAGTAAGGAGCATGCTTTTCAGGAAGTCCCAAATAGTTATAAAAAGGCGAAGAGTTTATATGTTGATCATCTTATGCTACCGGGTTACCCGATTATAGATGTGGAACAACTATCAAAGATGGTTCTGCATGAGGAGAAGCTCGAAATTGATTATGAGGAATTCACCAAATTATTATTATCTGGAGACCGGGAGGCTACGAACCAATTTATCGCAGAAACGTTCGAAAAGCTGTTTGGCTGTGGCATGATTACCCGCATTGATAATTACAACGTAGCGATTGAGTTAATGTTGATTGCTAAGAAAATGGAGAAAAACTCTAATTTTAGTGCCGTGTTTAATCCATTGCTGCGCATACATACTATTGAGCAATTGGTGCACCATGTGCAGGAAAGTGTGAAAGAAACACTAGACCAATTATCATTAGTAAATGATGAGCTCAGTCCGAATATGAGATATATGGTTGATCAAGTAAGCAAACACTATAGAGAAGAGCTATCCCTGAAAACGCTCAGTCAGCGTATGGAAATGCATCCTAATTATTTGGGCCAGCTATTTCAGAAGGAAATGGGCCGTAGTTTCTCTGATTATGTTAATCAATTTCGAATTGAAAAGGCAAGACAATTGCTGCTTCAAACTACGTTACTAACCAACGAAATTGCAGCTGAAGTAGGATATCCGGATCCAGCATATTTCTATCGCCAGTTTAAAAAATCAGTAGGTGTATCGCCGACAGAGCTTCGGAATATGTACAAAAAAGCAAAATCCTAAAATAAAGGAAATGTTCCTGAGTATCACGTTCAAGTACGGGCTTCATGGACGTTGATAACGAGAATGTTTCCTTTTTTTTTGCTCAAATTTAAGGGGAAATAGACTTTTTAAATGTCCCTTCTGCTGTGGATCTTTAATTTTTACATCTGATTCTGGAGTTTTTCAACTTTATGAAACCGCTTTTATAGCGCAGAATTAAGGGTAGTTAAAGGGGCGAGGGAAAAAGATCGAAGGGATATATAGGGGTTGTTTGGGGATAGAGAGAAGGGGGATGTGGAATAATGCCTGCATTTTTCAAAAGTTTAATTAAGGATAAAGTACTCTGGTTTATGGTATTACCAGGGACATTATGGTTCCTGATCTTTTGCTACTTACCGATGTTTGGAACAGTAATTGCATTCAAGGATTTCAAGATTCATCGGGATGGATTCTTTGCAAGCGTTTTAAATAGTAAGTGGGTTGGCCTTGAAAATTTCAACTTTTTGTTCTCGACGGAGGACGCCTATATCATTACAAGAAATACGATTCTTTATAACTTGGCGTTGATCTCTCTCGGTTTAGTTCTTGCGGTGGGCATTGCGATCACCTTAAATGAACTTGTGAACAAACGGATGGCTAAAGTTTATCAAACGGCGATGTTTATGCCTTACTTCCTTTCTTGGGTCATTATTAGTTTCTTTACCTTCAGCTTTCTGAGTGTAGATAAAGGAATATTGAATCAAGTGGTTGTTTACTTCGGAGGCGATCCTATTTCCTGGTATGGGGATACTCGCTTTTGGCCATATATCCTAATTTTCATGGGGATTTGGAAATCAATTGGTTATTCAAGTGTTGTTTACTTAGCGGCTATAGCGGGTATCGACAAGTCCTACTATGAAGCAGCTATGATTGATGGGGCCAGCAAATGGCAGCAGATTAAGTTTATTACACTTCCTTTGCTTAAACCTTTAATGGTAACGCTAACGATTTTAGCGATTGGTGGTATTTTTAGATCGGACTTCGGTTTATTCTATCAAATCCCTCGGGATTCAGGTGTTCTATACTCCGTAACGAATGTTATCGATACTTATATTTATCGCAGCATGAGTACGACAGGTAATCTAGGGATGAGTACAGCAGCGGGTCTATATCAATCGATTGTTGGATTTATCATGGTGCTTGTAACGAATTCTATTGTGAAAAAGATCAGCAAAGAGAATGCGATATTCTAGAAAGGAGTTAGTGACGTTATGGCAGTATTCAAACGTAAGCCAAAAGAAATCGACAACAACGCCATTACTCCTTTATGGAATGTGGTACTCAATATTATAATTGGCATCTTCGCTTTTACTTGTGTGTTTCCGTTCTTGTTTGTCATAGCCATTTCTTTTACAGATGAGAAAGTACTTGCTCTAAATGGATTTAGCTTGTTACCCGAAAAATATAGTTTAGCAGCTTATCAGTTTGTTTTTAACACAGGTGATCAATTGCTTCGTTCCTTTGGAGTTACTTTGATGGTTACTGTACTAGGTACGCTCATTAGTTTATTTCTAATAACAACTTATGCGTATGTTCTCTCTCGAAGATCATTTCGCTATCGTAATTATTTCAGCTTCTTCGCCTTCTTCACGATGTTATTCTCAGGCGGAATGGTTCCCAACTATATCGTGGCTACGCAGTTTTTACATTTGTACAACACGATATGGGCTTTAATATTGCCCATAGCGATGAATGCATTCTTTATTCTAGTAATGCGGACCTTCTTCCAGACTAGCGTACCTGATGCACTCATTGAGGCTGCCAAAATTGATGGGTCTGGTGAGTTTCGGACCTTCCTGCAAATTGTACTTCCAATCTCTTTACCGGGGATTGCAACGATTGGATTGTTCTGTACGCTGGGCTATTGGAATGATTGGTTTAATGCCCTGCTGTATATAGATGATGCGAGTCTTGTTCCACTCCAAGCGATGCTGATGCGAATTCAGAATAATATGGAGTTTGTCATTCAGAACAGTATGCAGATGGGATCAAGCTTTGAGATTGCTGCAACCTTGCCAACAGAAACCGTTCGTATGGCGATGGTTGTACTGGCGACCTTACCTATAGCACTAGCGTATCCGTTCTTCCAAAAGTATTTTGTACAAGGCTTAACCGTGGGCTCTTTAAAGGAGTAACACTACTAAGATGTATTTATTCGAATCGCTAGGACAGGAATCGATATAAATAAAGCGTTCATTAATCTAAAGGGGGAAAATAGAAATGAAAATGAAAAAAGGCTTAACACTCGCTCTTGCAGGGACAATGCTTTTTTCTGGCCTTCTAGCTGGATGTGGTTCGAATAATAATACAAATGCTGCTAAAGAAACAAACAATTCAGCGGCAGCAGGGAATTCAGCAGGGAACACATCAGAATTAAAGCCATATGAGTTGAAGATGTATTTAATTGGTGGACCTCAAAAGGATTTAGATCTTGTCTTAAAAGAAGTTAATAAATATACCCAAGAAAAAATTAACGCGACGTTGAACATTACGATGTTCGATTGGGGCGATTACGATAAGAAGATGCAAGTCATCACCGCTTCCGGTGAGCCTTATGATATTGCCTTTACCTCTTCTTGGACAAATGACTTCCGTCGTAACGCTGCTAATGGGACGTTCTTGGGTCTGAATGATCTGCTAGATAAGTATGGTAAGGAAACGAAAGAAGTTTTGGACCCTCGTTTCTTAGAAGGAACTAAGATTAAAGGTGAGATCTATGGTGTTCCTGTAAATAAGGAGCTTGGACAGCAATGGGTATGGCGCTTCAATAAGAAATATGTTGATAAATATAACATGGACATTTCCAATATCCGTACATTGGATGATCTAGAGCCACTTCTTAAAACGATTAAAGAGAACGAGCCGGCTGATATTACACCTCTAGCTGTTCCTAAAGGCTTTAAACCATTCATGCCATTTGACTATGTACTAGGTGATGAGCTACCTATCGGGGTCTATATGGATTCCACAGATGGCAAGGTTGTTAATATTCTGGAGACACCTGAACTTGCAACATCGTTAGATACGATGCGTAGACTTTACACAGCAGGTTACTTACGCCCAGACGTTGCGACACTTGAAGGTATTGATAACATTAAGACCGGTAAATGGTTTGCCGATCGCGAAATCACACAGCCTTATGCAGAAAAAGGTTGGTCTCGTTCAGCAGGTTATGAAATTGTAACTTCGCCTATGCATGAGCCTTATGTATATACACAGTCCGCCGCAGGTTCGATGCACGCGATTTCCGTAACCTCAGGTGATCCTGAGCGCGCGATGATGTTCTTGAATCTTTTGAATACAGATAAGTACTTACGCAATTTGCTCAACTATGGTATTGAAGGCACTCATTATAAGAAAATCTCCGACAATGTCATTGAAGATCTGCCAGCTATGCAAGATAGCTATGCAATGCCAGGCTTCACACTTGGGAACATGTTACTGACTTATCTGCATGCTGATGACCCTGCTGATAAATGGGATGCTTTCAAGAAGTTTAATGATTCTTCAAAAGAAGCCCCTACCTTCGGTTTTGCATTTGATCCTACACCTGTAAAAACAGAAGTAGCGGCTATCAACAACGTAACTAAAGAATTTATGCCAGCGCTATACACAGGTTCTGTTGATCCTAAAACATATCTGCCAAAAGCAGCGAAGAAATTTAAAGAAGCTGGACTTGATAAAGTCATTGCAGAAGTTCAAAAGCAACTTGATGAGTGGAACCAGACAAAGAAATAAGCTAATGAACGTAACACGCCTAAGATTAATCACTAAAGGTAACACAAATAGGATTAGTGGAGACGGGCAGCTATGCTGCCCGTCTCTCTATCTATCCCCATTTATTATGAAGGAGTGAGAATATGGAACAATTCCGACTTCCCACCATCTCTATGCCGAAGCTGCCGCTTCCTCAAGCGGTTCAAGAAGTATTGAACGAAGCAGAGGAGAAGTTAGCTCATCGGCCGAAGCTGTTGCAGCTTTTTAAGAACTGTTTTCCCAATACGCTTGAGACAACGACTAAGCTTATGGATGATGGGACAACGTTTGTAATTACAGGAGATATCCCAGCTTCTTGGTTGCGAGACTCTGTGGAGCAGGTTATGCACTACGTGCCCTTTGCTAAAAACGATCCCGATCTTCAGCGGATTATTGGCGGGTTAATTAAACGTCATATCGAGTATATTCATATCGATCCGTACGCCAATGCGTTTAATGAGACAGCGAATGATTGGCATTGGAGCACTAGCGATATTACGGAAATGTCCCCCTGGGTGTGGGAGCGTAAATTCGAGATCGATTCTCTTTGTTTTTCCATGCGTCTGGCTTATGCCTATTGGAAAGAAACCGGAAAGGCTGATATATTCGACGCCGGATTTAAGGCAGCAATGATCAAAATATTCAACCTGTTCAAAACTGAACAGCGCCATAGTGAATTATCTCCATACCGGTTTACGCGTAACAATGGGATTCCTGAAGATACACTGCGTAATAACGGTCTAGGTATGCCTGTTAATTACACGGGTATGGTCTGGTCGGGATTCCGCTCGAGTGATGATGCATGCGACTTTCATTACAACATCCCGGGGAATATGTTCGCTGTTGTTGCATTACGTCATATGCAGGAATTCGCTGAATGGGTATTCCGTGATCTTGAATTTCTGGAACAGCTTAAAGCATTAGAAGCTGAGATTGATCACGGAATTCAATTGTATGGTATTTATCGTCATCCGAAATTCGGTCCAATCTACGCCTACGAGACCGATGGTTATGGCAACTACTGCTTGATGGATGATGCGGGAACACCAGGACTCCTGTCGATTCCTTATCTCGGCTATGTTACCGCAGAGGATGAAATTTATCAGAATACGAGACGATTTGCTCTGAGCAAGGAGAATCCTTTTTATTTTGAAGGAACCGCAGCGAAGGGAATCGGCAGTCCGCATACTCCCAAAGACTACATCTGGCATATGGCATTAACCATGCAAGGTTTGACGGCTTCAACTAAGGAAGAAAAGCTGGAGATGCTTGCGATGTTAGAAGCTACGGATGCGGATACTGGCTTTATGCATGAGGGATTCCATGTTAATGATCCGAATACGTTCACTAGAAAATGGTTCGCCTGGTCCAATAGTCTGTTCTCCCAACTTGTCTATAAAATGATGAAGGAAGGACTACTATGAGCAGCCTGAGTAGACCTGTAATCATATTTTATGATTCTGATTTTCCAATTTCCAGTCCCATTCCTAGCGATGCGATTACATCCATGAGTGAGTTCGGATCTATTGTAAGTGAGAATCAGCTTGCACAAACGCTATGCGAAACGAAAGGCGGCTGTTTCATCAATCTGCATGCACCCTATTTCCCGAAAGCGGCCTGGATAGCCATTCTTGAATACCTGCAAAGAGGTGGCGGGTTGATTAGCATTGGAGGCGCACCCTTCAAACAACCTGTTCGTTGGGAAAATGGCCGATGGCATGTCGAAGCGGAGCAGACTTCCTATCATCAGGAGCTGTATATTCATGAGGCACTTCGTGTTGAATGCTCACGCAACCATTCATTGCTTGCCTTGGATGTCATTCCTCTGCTTAAGGGTCAAGAATCTCTTTTTCTAACGAGTGCGGACACATGGAACCTCGTGCCACATACGACAAAGACGAGTGATTTACCACATCAAATGGGCTCGGCAGGTCCGATGAGCACACGGATTTACCCGCTCTTAAAGGGAATTACGTCCGAGGGTCGAGAAACCGCTGCCCCAGTGGTTCTTTGGGAGAATACGAGCGGTTTGTATGCAGGTTCACGCTGGCTGTTCGTAAATACACCTGCAACAGCTTCTTTTTGGGAGCAAAAAGGTCCTTCCGCGATATCCAATTGGGCGCGTTTCTGCAGCAAGGGTGTTACGGAAATGTGGGTTAAGCCCAATTACGCGTCTTATGAATCAGGAGAACGTGCTTCCCTAACCCTTCAGATTCAGCAGCTTGAACGAGTGAGACCTTCTATGCGAAATGAAGATACATGGAATTTCACAATTCATGTAGAGCATGAATCAGATACCTCTTTGAAGTGGTCTCAGAGTTTGGAAATGAAGGCGAATGCAGAACTAAACATGGTGCGTCTGCCTATTCCTTTGGAGATAAGTAGGGGCCTCTACCAGATTGTCTGTGAAGCAGAAGCCAGTGATGGTGAGGTTCGCATTCTGCGCCAAGGGTTCTGGGGTCATGCTCCTGAGCTGCTGGCAGCAGGCCATCCGGTAACGAGCGGCAGAGATTATTTTATAAAAGATGGGCGTCCGCTACCAGTGGTCGGCATGACTTATATGGCGAGTGATGTGGCGCGTAAATTTCTATTTCTGCCGAACGTCGGAGTTTGGGATCGTGATATGGGCCAGATGCGGAAGGCCGGGATTAACTGGATCCGTACAGGGATCTGGACAGCTTATCGCAATGTGATGCAAGACGATGGACATGTCTCGGAAGAAGTATTGCGGGCGATCGACGCCTTCATCATGACGGCGAAAAAGCATGATCTTCAGGTGACGTTCACGTTTTTCTCCTTCACCCCGGAAACGTGGGGTGGGGTAAATCCTTATCTGGACCCACAAAGTGTTGAGGCTCAGAAGCGGTTCATTCGGTCTATTGTATCTCGTCATAAAGATTCTTCGAATGTAGACTGGGATCTTATTAATGAACCGTCGATGTTTGATCCGGACCGTATTTTCTCGGACGGCCCGAGTTCATGCCATGATCGCTTTGAGCGACAAGCTTTTAGGGAATGGCTACAAGAAAGACATGGTGTAATCGAAGTGCTGCAGGAACGCTGGAATATGACGCCCGCACAGCTTCCGGCCTTTGCTTCGGCAGGGCTGCCTGAAGCAAAAGAGATGAACTTCGACGTACAAGATATGCACAGTGCTAAGAGGGGGACACGCTGGTTGGACTATTGTTTGTTCTCTATGGAAATGCATAACCGTTGGGTGAAGCAATTATACGATACCATTAAGGAGCAATGTCCAGCTCAGATGGTTACGGTTGGCCAGGATGAGGGACTAGGAGCGCAGCGTCCTTCGCCGTTTTTCTATGAGGAAGCGGTAGATTACACTACTGTGCACTCCTGGTGGTTTAACGACTATTTGATATGGGATGGCATTTTTACCAAAACCCCCAATAAGCCAAACCTAATTCAGGAGACAGGCGTCATGTATGTAGAAACTCCAGATGGCCGAGCCAAACGTTCAGAACAAGAGCTGCGGAATTTGCTGGAACGCAAGTATGCTTACGCTTTTGGAACGGCTGGTGCGGGAGCTATTCACTGGATCTGGAATACGAATTTCTATATGGATAATGCGAATGAGTCCCATATCGGAGCACTGAGAGCGGATGGAACCGAGAAGCCTGAGGCAGACGTATCTTATGATTTCGGGAAGTTTATAGAAGGTATCCGTGATATATTTGGTGATCGGAAATTGGAAGAGATTGCGGTGGTGTTCCCTTATTCGAATGATTTCTCTAATCGAAAGTTGGCTTTTGCGTCTACAACAGAGCTTACCCGCATTCTGTCTTATGAGCTCAAGATGTCTTTTCGGGGGGCTTCTGAATACCACCTAGATGATTTGGAGAAGAACCCTGCGAAGCTGATTATACTGCCAAGCGCGCATAACTTCGCTGATGCAGCGATGGAACGGTTGTTACATATCGTTGAAGAGACAGGAGCGGTATTGCTTGCCACTGGACCGTTAAGCATTGATGCCTACTGGCGTTCTTCGGATCGGTTGAGTGATATTCTTGGCAAACGCGAATTGCGTAATGTGCGCCGCGAAGAAGTGCTTATGCTTCAAGGTCAAGTACTGCCTGTCTCTTTCGGCCACCGCCGGATAGCTGAGGTGACGAAGGAAACGATCATTCAAAAAAATGGTGGGAGTTCTACTATAGACACTGTCGTGAACCTTCCGCTGGGCAAGGGTCGACTCCTATGGAGTCCACTGCCAGTTGAATTGAGTGAGCGTAGGGATACTACGGCTGCACTTTACCGCTACGCGGTTAATGCTGCTTTTGTGGAACGTGATTTTGAATGGATTAGTGGTGGGGACTTAGCGGGTATCTACGGACGAAAACTGAGCTTTGCTACGGGTGCACTTTTTACCTTCGTGTCGGAATATGCCCAGGATGCAAAGATCGAGGTGAAGGATTCGGCCACTGGCCGAACTTATTCGTTCGTGTTGGAACAGGAACGTTCTGTTCTATTTGCCACGGATAGTAAAGGAGATTTGCTTGGTGTTTATCGCCCGCAGGAAGTCGAGATTCATGTCAATTATCCACATCTTCTACATTAAGCAACTTGGTAGATAGAACGCATTGCATATAAGGAGGTCTTCACTTTGGAAAGCTCAAAACAATCAATTAGCCCTCAGACAGCCCATATCATTTCCCATACACACTGGGACCGGGAATGGTATCTTCCCTATGAGAAGCATCATGTACGCTTAGTGAAACTGGTTGATGAATTACTGAACCGGTTGGATGAGGATAACGAATTTAAGAGTTTCTATCTGGATGGACAGACGATTATTCTGGAAGATTATCTTCAGGTACGTCCAGAAAATCAAGAGCGGCTACAGAAATATATTACGGAAGGTCGCCTTCTAATAGGACCTTGGTATATTTTGCAGGATGCGTTCCTTACTAGTGGGGAGGCCAATGTTCGTAATATGCAGATTGGCCATCAGGATTCGAAGCGTTACGGGGAACCCTCCAAAATCGGTTATTTTCCGGACACCTTTGGTCTAGTCGGCCAGACTCCACAATTAATGCTGCAATCCGGCATCAATAATGCCTTTTTTGGAAGAGGTGTGAAGCCCACTGGATTCAATAATACGGTGTCGGATGGAGGTTACGAATCCTCATTCTCGGAGCTGATTTGGGAAGGCCCTGATGGATCAAAAGTGCTAGGCATCCTATTTGCCAATTGGTATTCTAACGGAAACGAAGTGCCTGTAAATGAAGCAGAAGCCAAAGTGTTCTGGGAGAAAAAGCTGGCAGATGCGCGGAAGTTTGCCTCTACAGGTGAGCTGCTGTTCATGAATGGTTGTGATCATCAGCCGGCTCAACTGGATTTGCCAGAGGCTATCGAAGCTGCGAAGCGGTTGTATCCAGATATGGAGTTCATTCATTCGAACTTTCCTGATTACCTTAAGGCCGTAGAGGGTGTAGTGGATCGCAGCAATCTGTCGACTGTAAAGGGCGAACTGCGGAGCCAGCATACCGATGGATGGGGTACGTTAGTGAATACCGCGTCTGCTCGTGTCTATTTGAAACAGATGAATCAGGAAGGGCAAATCTTGCTTGAAAAGTTGGCCGAGCCACTTGCTTCGTTCGCACATTTACTGGGCAAAGAGTACCCCCATCATCTGTTCACCTATGCATGGAAGACATTAATGCAAAATCATCCGCATGATAGTATTTGTGGATGCAGCGTGGATGAGGTACACCGTGAGATGGTCACCCGTTTTGACAAGAGCCGTCATGTGGCAGAGACCATTGTTGAGGATAGTAAACGAGTGATTGCAGAAGCTGTGGATACGTCCGGGTTTACCACATATGGTGAAGACGTGCTTCCATTAGTAGCGATGAATATGACGGGTTGGAGTCGCACGGGTACTGTGAGCGTAGAACTTGATGTGGCGCGTCTATATTTGCGAGAAGGATTCTCTCTGGAAGAAACGGCTAGCCGTATGACTGGAATTGACTTGCACGGTCGTGTGTTAGTAGACGATCAAGGGAATAACATTGCCTCCCAGCTGGAGGACTTGGGTCTTCAGTTTGGTTATGATTTGCCAGATGATAAGTTCCGTCAGCCGTATATGTGCCGCCGGGTAAGACTTACCTTTGAAGCCGTAGAAGTTCCTGCGCTAGGTCTTCGATCATATGCTTGGGTTCGCCGAGCAGATGCAAAACTGCCAATAGCCGCTGAATCTTTGCTATATGGAGATCGGGTGCTGGAAAATGACGTTATCAAGGTAGTCATTAATGATGATGGTTCGTTTATGCTAAGTGACAAAACTAGTGGAGTGACCTATAACGATCTTGGTGTATATGAAAACACCGGGGATATCGGCAATGAATATATGTACAAACAGCCAGAGGCTGAACAAGCTTTGACGACTAAAGGACTGAAGGCTAACATTTGTGTACTGGAAAATACATCGTTTCGCGCCGCTATAGAAATTAACCATAACTGGGAGATTCCAGCCTCGGCAGATGATAAGCTGGATGAGGAGCAGCGTGCACTGGTTTACTATCCGGAGCGCAAAGCTCAGCGCAGTAGTGACACAGTCATTCTAAAACTTCGTACTGTAATCACCTTGGAGCGGGGCGGAAAGGGATTGCATATCGAAACGACAATAGATAACCAGGCCAAAGATCACCGGATTCGTATACTGTTTCCAACAGATTTGAACGCTGCCACGCATCGTGTAGATTCGATGTTCGAGGTTGCTGAGCGGAATATTGAACCAGCCACAGAATGGAAGAATCCGAGTAACACGCAACATCAGCAAGCCTTTGTTGATGTTAGTGATGGGAAAGCGGGTCTAACCGTCGCTAATTTTGGATTAAATGAATATGAAGTGCTGCGAGATGGGCGTAACACTATTGCGATTACGCTGCTACGTTCTGTTGGCGAACTTGGTGACTGGGGGCTATTCCCAACTCCAGAAGCGCAGTGTCTGGGAGAGCACGTTGTTCGTATGGAGCTAATCCCGCACACAGGTGAGGGTATAACTTCTGGTGCTTATGCTGAAGCTTACCAATTCCAGGTTCCGTGGATTGTATGTCAGACAGATGTACATGCAGGCGTGGTTGCGCCGGTGTATACTCCATTTGATTGGGAGAGTAGGGAACTCGCATTTTCTTCACTGAAAATGAACGAGCAGACTGGAGATATACTGCTGCGTTGGTACAACATGAGTCAGCAGAACACCAACCTGGCCTTCCATTCGTCTATTCCACAGCAGTATTTCTATAAAACGACGATTCTAGAAGAGGAGAGCCACCCAGTCACTAGTGATGAGAAAGAGAAAGGTAGCTTTGACTTACAGATCGGTCCATGCGAAATTGTAACGATTGGTATTAGAAAATAAATGGAAAAGGACGGTATCCAGAGAGTCGTATGACTTTTGGATATCGTCCTTTTTTGTATAAATACGTATCTTAGGAAGAAGATTTGCCGCGCGCAGTGGATCCAAGCTGATCAATCTGCTCTTCCAGAACCGCACTTGCTTGGCCTAAAAACTGCGAAATAAGGGCGAGCTCTTCATCCGTATAAGAAGCTGCGAGCTTAACCATGGCGGTATGGAGCGGTTGGTACGTATTAATGACATCATCTTTATTCTCATATAATGGCACAATAATCACTTTACGGCGGTCATTCGGGTCATTTTGTCTGCGGACATAGCCATTTTTTTCGAGCCGGTCTATTAATGCCGTAACACTGCCTGTGGTCAGACCGGTTAATTTAGACAGTTCTCCAGCAGTGATCGGACCTTTCTCCCGTAGAATATCTATAGATAAGAAATCATTATTGTATAACCCAAGTGAGGCGGCTACATTTTGTTGGTACAATACCGTTCGGTTTCCCAAACTGCGCATAAGCAAGGTGAATTGTTCCTGCTCTGGTGTAGGTTGTTCGTGGCTTGACAAAAGATAACGCTCCTTTTAAAATAATTATATCTTGATAGTCAAGATATTAGATTATAAAGTTATTTGAAAATTTTGTGATTTATCAAATACATTCTATCGAAATTAGAAATGTTTTGCAAAATAATTGCAATCCAACAACTTTGGGCAACCATATGGATAGAAGATATAACTACGAACCAGTGGGTTGAATTGAGAGGGGAATAGATGTGAAAGAGACTATTGTTATTAAAGGGGCAAGAGAGAATAATCTGAAAAATGTCTCGCTCACGATTCCTAAGTATAAGCTAGTTGTCCTGACAGGACCTTCGGGATCAGGGAAATCGACGTTAGCTATGGATACACTTCAGCGGGAATGCCAAAGACAGTATTTGGATTCCATGGGCATGACGTCAGATACGATCAGCAAACCAAAGGTGGAGTCTATTATTGGACTGTCTCCGTCCATTAGTGTTGGACAACATGTCACCAATCGTAATCCCCGTTCGACAGTTGGGACAGTCACCGACATCTATACGTTTGTCCGGTTTATCTTTTCCAGATTAGGCGAGCGGGTTTGCCCTTCCTGTAGTGGCAGCATTCCACCTTCTTTTGAAGCGAGGGGATTGCTGATCGAGGAAGACGAGGAAATGCATGGTCAAACGATGGGTTGTCCGCATTGCGGAGCTGAGCTTGAGAAGCTGGGCATGTCACACTTTTCTTTTAATAAGCCGGAGGGAGCTTGTGAAGCCTGCGGTGGTGTTGGATCTGTGGCAACTATAAATGAAGTGGCAGTGTTTAATCCAGAGCTTAGTATGCGTGAGGGTGGGGTGGCCTCGCTGAATGGTGTTCATCGTGATATACAGATGCGTATATTAGTGGCCGCTGGCAAGCATTTTGGTTTTGAGTTTGACCCAGATCAGCCCTTAAAAAATTACGGCGAAATTCAGCGCGACTTGTTATATTACGGAGTGGAAAGTGAGGCGTTTAAGCGCCATTTTCCCAATGTTAAGCCGATTCAAGGCACCAAATTTGAAGGCGTCATTCCTGGTTTGTGGCGGCGATACAAGGAGAAGGAAGGAGAAGCTGGTACACAGGAAAAAGACGGCGGATTTTTTCATGAGCAGCAATGCCCGGAATGCCTTGGCGCTCGCCTAAAAAAAGAAGTTCGTCTCGTTCGGGTAGCTGGCGCATCGATTACGGAGGTATCAGATTGGCCATTAAGCGATGTTTACGAGTGGACTAAAGGCTTGGAGGCGGCTTTGCCAACCGAGGGACTTCATCTGCTTGAACCCATCCTTCACGATATGCCTACCCGACTAAAACGGATTATCGATGTTGGTCTTGGTTATCTTTCCATGAACCGTCAGACGGTCTCCCTCTCTGGTGGAGAGGCACAGCGGCTGCGCCTTGCCTCATTGCTGGGGTCAGGTCTGACTGGAGTGTTATACATTCTAGATGAACCGACGACCGGGCTTCATCCGCGGGATACTGTTGGCCTCATTCGTGTGCTTCAGGAGCTGCGCGATTTGGGTAATACGGTGCTCGTTATCGAGCATGATATCGAGATGATGCGCGCTGCCGATCATATTATTGATATGGGTCCGGGTGCTGGTCTGGACGGAGGGCAAGTTGTTGGCGAGGGCAGCATTGAGGATTTGATGGCAAGCGAGGCTTCTGTTACGGGAGCCTATCTTAGAGAAGAGCGTCATAAGACTGCTGCATATGTTCGCCGGAAAGGTGACGGAAAACAAATCACCATCCGACAGGCACAGTACCGGAATATTGATATCCCGGAGGTTTCTTTACCTCTAGGTTGTCTGGTCTCTGTAACTGGAGTTTCGGGTTCAGGCAAGTCGACCCTAGTCTTTGATATTCTTGCGCAAGGCAGTACGAAAGGACATGAGCAAATAGGCTGTGCGGAGATTGCGGGCTTAGATCAGGTTGGAAATATAGTGATCTTTGACCAATCGCCCATGGGTAGAATGCTGCGTTCTAATGTAGCGACGTATACAGATGTATTCACACATCTGCGCCAGCTGTTTGCTGCTTTGCCGGAGGCGAAAAAAAGAAAACTGACCTCCAAGCATTTTTCCTTTAACACACCGGGTGGACGCTGCGAAACCTGTCAGGGTCTTGGGGTGCTGACTGTAGACATGAATTTCTTACCCGATCTGGAGGTTAAATGCCACGCATGCAAGGGGAGAAGATTTACGGATGAGGTTCTCCAGGTGAAATATGATGGATATTCCATCTCGGATCTGCTGGACATGTCCGTACAGGAAAGCTTGCCGATTCTTAAGTCGGAAGCCAAAATGGCGGGGATTATCGAGACATTGTGTGAGGTGGGTCTCGGTTACCTTAAATGGGGACAATCTGTCAAAACCTTATCCGGTGGTGAAGGGCAACGGATTAGACTGGCTAAAGAGCTGAGCAAACCTTCCAAAAACCATACGCTCTATCTGCTTGACGAACCCACAACAGGCCTTCATCCGTCAGACATCAAGCAGCTCCATACCTTATTGAGCAAATTGGTTGATACGGGAAATACTGTCGTAGTTGTGGAGCACAGCTTAGAGCTGATTCGGGAGTCCGACTGGGTGATTGACATCGGCCCTGAAGGTGGCGTTGTGGGCGGTAAGCTTGTAGCTGAAGGTACACCGGAGCAGGTTGCTGAAGTACGGGAATCCTACACAGGGATGTTCCTGAAACGGATTCTGGCTGAAGGGCTGTAACTTAATAAAAGAGGTGCCCAAAAGCCATGAAAATGGCTGGGGCACCTCTCTTTTTTTGAACTTAAACCAAACCTCTGCTCTCAACTCTAAACTTCGTCTGAACGTCTGAACCAATCTCATTCGCGCGTACTTAGCACTTTCGGAATAAGAGATGATCATGAGTCAATGGTGTTTGATCCGCAGATGATTAGGATACGGTAGCATCAGACAGCGAAAGACAGCGAAAGACAGCGAAAGACAGCGAAAGACAGCGAAAGACAGCGAAAGACAGCGAAAGACTATGCTTCGGCGGTATCGGACTCAGCAGACGTTATAAGCAGGAAAATCCGCCATTTGGAGTATTATCGGACCGCATAGCTCCTAATGGCGGAAAAATCACCGTATAAGAGCCCCTTTCTAAGAAATAGCTGCGCTGGTGTCCGATGAGTTGCTGAAAAGGCGATAAATTAGTAAATAGCGTCATTGGAGTCCGAATGCCTCAGCAGGAGATCATGGTATCAGTAGCAATAGCAGTAGCAGTAACAGTAGCAATAGACCCAGCGAATGATCATACTTCGGCGGTATCGGACCCAGCAGACCTTATAAGCAGGAAAATCCGCCATTTGGAGTATTATCGGACCGCATAGCTCCTATTGGCGGAAAAATCACCGTATAAGAGCCCATTTCTAAGGAATAGCTGCACTGGGGTCCGATAAGTTGCTGAAAAGGCGACAAATTAGTAAATAGCGTCATTGGAGTCCGAAAGCCTCAGCAGGAGATCATGGTAGCAGTAGCAGTAGCAGTAGTAGTAGTAGTAGCGGTAGACCCAGCGAAAGACTATGCTTCGGCGGTTTCGGACTCAGCAGACCAGCGAATGATCATTCTTCGGCGTATCGGACTCAGCAGACCTTATATGCAAGAAAATCCGCCATTTGGAGTATTATCGGACCGCATAGCTCCTATTGGCCAAAAAAACGCCTTATAAGAGCCAGTTTCTAAGGAATAGCTGCACTGGGGTCCGATGGATTGCTGAAAAGGCGATAAATTAGTAAATAGCTTCATTGGAGTCCGAAAGCCTCAGTAGGAGATCATGGTGTCAGTAGCAGCAGTATCAATATCAATAGCAGTAGCAGTAGAGCCAGCGAATGATCATACTTCAGCGGTATCGGACTCAGCAGACCTTATATGCAAGAAAATCCGCCATTTGGAGTATTATCGGACCGCATAGCTCCTATTGGCCAAAAAAACGCCTTATAAGAGCCAGTTTCTAAGGAATAGCTGCACTGGGGTCCGATGGATTGCTGAAAAGGCGATAAATTAGTAAATAGCGTCATTGGGGTCCGAAAGCCTCAGCAGGAGATCGTGCATCTAGCGCAGCTTAATAATCTAGCAGACGTCCATTATCATGCCATTGCCCGTACATTTTATTTTCTTTAGTGTTTGCTATGAATTTGTCTAATTTACTCTTAAATAAATCTGGCTGATGTTTATTGCTTTGGATCGTGTCGATCCGAACTCTTTTATAAAGGGCTGGAAAGGCCGTGAAATTCTCATATACTTGCCTGTCCTCTTTTAGCCGTTGCTCTATAATCTTATCTACTATAAAAGAATCAGGGTTCATATCAGGAAGTATCCGTTTTCCTTCAGCACTCATTAACCCCAGCTTTTCGAGGCGGCGGACACGCTCTTTATTCAATTCAGTCCAAGAGCTTTTGTTGCTTCGGGGAGAGAGTCTTTGCGCCAGCTCCGTTTCCGAAATTTTCTTTTTCACTCCATCGATCCATCCAAAACACAAACATTCCTCAACTACGTCCAAATATAGCAACGTTTCTGAGTTTGGCGTCATACTAACGAGTACCCAACAAGATTGTTCAGTCTTACAATTCTCCTGCAGCCAAACTCTTAAATCTTCTCTCGTTTTCACTGTAATTAGATTTTCAATCTCCATAATTAAAATACAATTTCCTTTCTAGGTATGGAGTGGAGCGTCTTGCCCATCCGAGATTAAATAGCTTCCGCAGGAACCTGATACCAAAAAAGAGCATAGTCATTCATGGTGGAAGCATGGCCTAACTGCCGTAACATAGTAGATACATTGCCTCTATGATAAGTCCCGTGATTGGCGACTTGCAACACAATTTCTGATAGGCGTGTTTGGCGGATTCCGGCGAATGGATTGTCAAGCAGAATGGTTTGCTCCAAATCGGATTGGTTGTGTAACCATGCTTTGTATTGTTCTGATAGCTGGGCAAAGATATTTACGTATTCATCCACAGAATCTAGAATGCTCAAATTTAGCGGGATACTTTGTTGAAAAGCCTCTGGCATGGCAGTGCCTGTTAATACAAGATACCACATCGTATCAACCGCATAGATATGGCTAAGGGCATGAGCGATGGTGGGAAATGAGCTGTTCACTTCTTGACTTAGCACAGAAGGCGGGAGTTCCTTGATTCTTCCCAGGATAGTTTGGTTTGCCCAAGTGTGGTATTTAAACATTTCTACTGTATAATTTGTCATTCGTACATTCTCCTTTTGAATGGTCATGGATTTGTTTTTGTTACTGTAGTTAATATAAAAGAAGAAGTATGACATCAGACTGTCATACTTCTTCATAAAGTTTGAGTGTGTTTTGAAGCTGCTCTTTTAAAATACCTCGCAATGCAGGGGGTTCGAGGACTTCGGCGCCGCTGCCAAAACTCAGCAGAATGGACCAAAGCCAATGTGCTTCCAATGGCTTATACACAGGAATTCGCATCGTCATGCTTTTATCGGAATGAAATTCCTTGTCGACTTGATGAAACTGATCCAAAGCTTCTGCCAGAGCCTCAGGGCCTACCCGGATCACTATTTCCTCCACCTGATCTGCCCTGTTTGAACAGCCGGCCTCTTTGGGTACCTCATGTTGCGAATGAAAGGTATCCTGCGTCAGGAACAAATTCAGCATCCGGGAAAGTCGGAACTCCCGATAGTCCTGCCGTGTCCGGCAATAACCATAGATGTACCAGTTGCTATATTTAAAATGAAGCTTTACTGGTTCCATTTCACGGGTTGTACGTTCATTTTTTACACTGATGTAATCAAAACGGACAACATTTCGTTCCGATATAGCCGCACGTAAAAGAGGAAGTGCGTCAGGATCCGTACGCCGGGTTTCAAGATCCACCGCGAGACTAGAGGTCTGTGGCTCCGTTCCAATCGTTTGCAGCCGTTCAATGGTTCCTTGCGTATGCTCATCTTCAAAAACGGAAGAAAGACTGTTAAGTACAGTAATCAGAGAAGTGACATCATACGAACGGAGCAGGCTTTTATCCATTTTATATCCGTCCATTATGCCATATCCACCTTTAGTACCCTGATACGATACGACCGGGATGCCAGCGGCACAAATCACATCGATATCCCTATAGATTGTTCGCTGGGAAACCTGAAACTCTTCAGCCAGCTTGGAGGCAGATAAAACTTCGTGGTTCAATAGCTTGTAGATCATAGAAATCAATCGTTCCAATTTCATGTGTGCATTCCCACCCATTAGTCCATTTCGTGTTACAGCGTGATTATATCATAGATTTTTTCGGGCTAATTTTGGGAGGGAGGAGTTTTGTTGTTGGCGATGAAGAAATATCCTATGACAGAGTCGATTAAATCTATTTACAGATTAAATCCGCAGGCTCGCCTGATAAATCATTAACAGAAATAATAGCATCGTTTTTTTTCACAGGTGGGGTCCAATATTGCTCATTCCCAGGCAGGTCATCGAACCATTCGGCGTCCTTTGGACAATCTAGAATCATAAATTTTCCGTATTCCTGATCTCTGGATTGATGGTATTTGAGATAGGCTTTTCCGTTATCAATGGCGAGAATTTCTATTTTTCCTGAGGTGTGGCTCATGGATAAGCGTACTCTTTTGCCAAGTCCTGAGGTTCTGGCTTTGGCTTCTTCTACAATTTGATAGACTTGCTCGAGCGGTAATACGAAATCCCGGTTTCCGGCTACGGGCCGGTTCACAAAGAAGTAGTAGGGTGTAACGCCAGCCCATGAAAGCCGGTCCAGTAGTTCCCCTAAAATAACGGGATCATCGTTGATGCCTTTGAGGATGGGGGTCTGATTTACGACAATTGCCCCTGCGTTGTGGAGAGCTTTAAATGCTTTTTTGGCTTCAGGTGTAATTTCACGAGGATGATTGATATGCGCCATAACATAGATTCGTTTGTCTTCGGTAGAGTAAGTACGAATCAGCTCCAGCAGTTCTTCGTCTTCAGAGATCCGCATCGGATTAAATACGGGAATTTTGGAACCCAGTCTAATGATCTTAACATGCTCAATGCTTCTTAGATTTTCAATAATGGATCTTAGCTTCGGTGTGGAGAGAATTAAACTGTCCCCGCCCGTAAGAAGTACGTTGTTAATCTCCGGATTATTTGCGATATACTCCAAACCCGGAGAGACATCAGCCATCGCCTCTTTCACGTCATTTCGGAACAGACGCTTACGGAAACAGTAGCGGCAATAAGCCCCGCAGACCTCGGATACAATCAGCAGTGCAGTTGTTCTATACTTGTGCTGACAACCAGGTACCACATAATTCGTGTCCTCATCGGAGGCGTCCCAGCGCCCATACTCCAGCAGTTCACCTTCGTTAGGAATAACCAGCTTACGGATGGGATCATTTGGATCATCCCAGTTAATCAAAGACAGATAGTAGTCATTTACACGAAAAACAAATTTGTCCGTAATTTCTTTCAGATTCTCTTTTTCCAGCTCAGACAACATAGCTATTTTGTTAATATCCGTGAAGTACTTTACCTTTTGCACGTACATCTCTCCTTTGTCTCGTAGTGTGAGAAATGAGGGAGCCTTAGTGTCAAAGGCCAATCTACTGCCAGCAGGGTCCAAAAAAGCACCAAAAGAGACCCTTAGCAAGGGTCTCTGGTTATGTAAATAACATGAAAAGCAGACCCATCCACTGCTGACGAGGTTAGCTGACGGACTCGGGTAAGATGGTACCCTACATTCTAATGCTCAATGATTCGCCCCAATTAACTGGTTCCCCCGCTTTTCAACTGTAAAAGTTGGAAATTAAGCGTAGATAAAGTATACCCTATCAAGTTTTGAAAAGTCAAAAGAGAATCCTAGATTCACTTTCAATTGCTAGCGCTACTTCCGCCGAGTAGTTTAGGCAACAGCGTTAGCAGCTTCTCCCGGGTTAACGCATCACTAGAGTTCCATTTGCTTCCGTCGAGCAGATAAACATGTCCCTGACGTACTGCCGGGAGATTGTTCCAAAGTGAACTGTCTAGTAATCGTTCCATCGCAGCTCGCGAGTCTTTGCGTTCCGGAATGAACATGAAGATATGATCTCCGGCGTAGGCAGGCAGTCGTGTTGGATCAACTTCGGCGAACCCTAACTCTTCGTCCAATATGGCCTGGATCTCTTCAGTCGGTTGTAATCCACATGGGGCATAAAGCGCAGTGGAGAATCCGGACATTCCCATAGCATACAGATGATCTCCATGATCATAGACCAAAGCAGAGGCGGTTTCTCCAACTTGGAGGGTTGTCGTGTAAAGCTGCTGCCACATGGCAGCGTTTTTGATTGTGAATGACTCCAGCCATGCTTCGGCTTCGCGCTGTTTACCTAGCCAACTGCCTAGTGTCCGCATTCGTTTGTCGAGAGATGCAAATGAATCAAAGGTGAGTGTCGGAGCGATACCAGAAACTGCTCTGTAGGCTCTTTCATCACTATTTGCCAAAATGATCAAATCTGGGTTTAGGGAAGCGGTCAACTGCGGGTCCAGTGGAAACCCGACGTTGGCGAGCTTCTTAAGCCGATGTTTATAGACGCTGTTCCGGGCGAACGCTTCATCTCCACCGATAGGCTTTACGCCTAACGCGAGAAGGTCGCCAAGTGTTTCGCCATGATAGACAATACGTTTCGCTCGCTCTGGAATCTCCACCTCATGACCCGTCCAATCCTTGACGGTAAGCTTACGACCTTGCTGATGTGCATATTGTCCGGGTGTAACTCCGGTTTTTTGCCGAAAGCGGCGGCTGAAATAGTATTCGTCCGAGAAGCCGACCAGTCTGGCGATTTCCCGCAGTGGTTCAGTCGATTCCTGCAGGAATCGTTTGGAATGATTAATGCGCAGATCCGTCAGGTATTCAAGCGGCTTTTTACCCGTAAGCTGCTGAAAGATCGGTGTATATTGCCAGATTGATATTCCCGCCAGTTCAGCTAACTGCTTCACGGTGATACTCTCTGTATAATGCTCCTGAATGAATGTTATGGTCTTTTCTACGGATTCCGTAGGACTTGGCAGGTGTTTGGAAGGGTAATTATGCTCAAAAAGTAGCAGCAGCAATTCTTGGAATTTTAATTGTCGCTTGAATTGTTGTACATCATCGGTGTTATTCCTGTTCATGAGCAGGTCTTCGACTAGTCGGATTACCTTGGTGAACGGGTGCACAATTAACTCCCGTCTGCCGGAAAGCAGCTCTCCAGAATATCGTTTAGGAAGCTTGGTTGTATAAATTGCTGTAAAGGTGATGAGGTAATAATACAACGTCAGCTCCTGGTTGTTCGTACTATAGGAGATTCCAGGAGATAGTAGATAACATTTATCCGTACTTAGTATCACGCTTTGATCATCGAGGTTCAATTGTCCGTTCCCTCCAGTAAATATGAGAAGGGTATAGTCCTGGGTTGTACGCGTTATAGAGCTTGAATCGGCAGCTTGAATCATCAGTTCGGCCTCGTTTAGCTGAAATAGCAGAGAGTGGAGTGGGGGCAGGACGATGATGTATGCAGCATGGGTTCAGCCTCCGTTCATTTGGTGAGAATGATTATCAATGAATTCATTGTATATAAAAAAAAGAAGCATATCAACAGCTGTTGACATGCTTCTTGCAGTTTTTTATCAGCCTTGTGTTAAACTCTTCATCTCGGAAGGTTATTTCATATTCAATAGCTGTGGAATTTCGCCAAGCAGCCATTCTCTTGTTGTCGCATCACTTGAAGTCTTCATGATGTCTTGTGTATAGACATATCCGTTCTTGACGGCAGGAAGGCTCTTCCAGATAGGGCTCTTTAATAGATTCTCTGTGGATTGTTTTGCTTCTTCTGCCACTGGAGTCAAGATGAATATCCGGTCTCCGGCATATTCTTTCAGGACTTCCATGGATACTTCCTGGAACCCTTTACCTTCATCAAGGATCGTCTGAATAGCTGGAGTTGCCTTGAAGCCATTCTCCCCATAGAGTACCTGGGAAAGTCCGGTTGCTGCCATTATAAACAGTCTGTCTCCTGGATAATAAGTGAAGACCGCAGCCGTTTCGCCCTCTTTCATGCCTGCGGATTTCAATTGCTTCCACATGTTCTCTTCAGCGGTTTTATACTGCGCAAGCCATGCTTCTGCTTCAGTCGTTTTCCCAACAATTCCACCAATGTCCAGCATACGTTCCTGGAGTGGGGCAAAGGTATCAAATATTATAGTGGGTGCAATTTTGGAGAGCTGTTCGAAATCAGCTTCATCTGTGCCCGCATAGATGATCAGGTCAGGCTGAAGCTCCAATGTTTTTTCCAGATTGATAGGGAAGCCTACATCCTCCACACCTTGTAATTGATCTTCAAAAACCTGGCCTTCACCCATAGAAAGAGGATAACCTACCGCCTGCACACCAAGTGCGAGCAAATCGCCATAAGTTTCTCCAGAATAGATAATTCGCTGTGGATTCACCGGAATCTCTACAGTATGCCCTATGTAATCTGTATAGGAGCGGGTAGTCGCTGCTGCTTCATCTGTACTGCTATCTGAGGGTTCTGCTGAAGGTACCGCGGTTGCAGCGGAAGAGTTCCCGGTTGCGTTCACCGTACTATTGGCAGAGGATTGTTCCTTTGAGTTTCCGCACGCCAGTAGCAATGTACTCAGCAAAAATAGTACACATACCACAGCGAAGGACTGTCGTACCTTGTTCATATCTTATTGCCTCCCTATTATATGTAACGACCACCAATAATGATAATCATTCTCGATTAAAATATATCATAAATTAAAGCCTCTTTTTACTCAATGGACAAAAAATAACCCCGTAATTTGATTTGTACAATCAAGTAAAAAGGATGTGTTTAAAATTATTTTGAATTATTTTTAGCTGCTTGGAAAAATACTCTAAATAACAGCAATCGAGAGAAAGAGAGGGAGCTTGTCTTCATAATAAACTTGGCAAAGGAATCCCTTGAAGCACATAGGATTGTGGTGTTTTTTTGAATCTGATTACTGTTATGTATTAAGAAGTTCAGGTGATGCAAAAATCCAGGTTTGTCCACATTGATTGTAATCGTTATCATTACGTGGCATGTTATCTACCGTGCTTGACGTCAGTAGAAGGGCTTTGTTATGGTTTTTATAGTCAAACGCAAGCCGAAATAGCTTTTTGTAGAATATGCAGAAGGTTTTGCGTAAGATATTCTAACCAAACATAATACGAGGGAGATGGTTGATTGTGATCAAAGGAATTATTTTTGATTTTGACGGAACGATTATCGACACGGAGACTGCTTGGTACACCGCATTTAACGAGGCTTATGCAGAATATGGAGTGGATCTGACGCTTGAACAATATTCCACCTGCATCGGCACGAGCTTGAACAGTTTTAATCCTTATGAATATTTAATGACTGATCTTAAGCTAGCGATTGACAAAGAAGAGTTCAGTAAGGCTGTTAAACAGAGACACAGCAAACTTATGGAGCTTGAAACAATACGACCAGGCATTCAGCATTATCTTGATTCCGCCAAAGCAGCTGGACTACGCGTAGGGCTGGCCTCAAGTTCTTCCCTGGAATGGGTGGAAAAATATCTGAATCAATTGGGTATTCGCGAGTATTTCGAATGTGTTCGGACTGCCGACCATGT
The DNA here is from genome assembly GCF_037975345.1 of Paenibacillus sp. FSL P2-0121. Taxonomy (NCBI): domain Bacteria; kingdom Bacillati; phylum Bacillota; class Bacilli; order Caryophanales; family Paenibacillaceae; genus Paenibacillus; species Paenibacillus sp. FSL P2-0121. Next base: position 2,675,642 of record NZ_CP150245.1, read on the forward strand.
GGCAAAAGTGAAACCAGATCCCGAGCTATATAACCAAACGTTAGCTTGTCTTGGAATCACAGCTGATGAGGCGGTTGCTATCGAGGATTCACCGAATGGATCTAAGGCAGCGGCAGCAGCTGGCATCCGTTGCATTGTGACGCCTAACGAAATTACTAATTTTCTTGAATTCGATAAGCAGCACCATAAAATTGATAATCTAAGTCTTCTTGAATTTGATCATGTAGTTACTCAACGTTGCTTCGTATAGAGAAACCGAGAAACTAAGTTCAAATTAAAGGGGGATACCAAATTGAGAGCCGTACATTTTGGAGCAGGTAATATTGGCAGAGGTTTTATTGGGCCTATGTTGTCGGACTCCGGTTACAATGTTTGTTTCGTCGGAAGAAATAAGAGTAAAATTGCCCAATTGCAAAAACGTGGGCAATATCCTGTCACCCTAGCTAACAAGAACCGGGACAGCTTTATTGTTGATAATGTTACTGCAATCAATCTGAATGATACTGAGGACGTTACTAGAGCTATAGCAGAAGCTGAAATTGTGACAACTGCCGTCGGAATATCCGCTTTAAAAGATATTGCTGAGACCATTGCGCAGGGCATCGAACGAAGGCTTGAAAATAGCAGAAATCTCAACCCTCTTCATATCATTGCCTGTGAGAATGGGATTGGAAGCAGTCAGAAGTTGAAAAAATCAGTTTATCGGCATATGAAGCAATCCTTCAAGGAACTTGCTGACCGCAATGTCGCTTTTCCCAATGCGATGGTGGACCGGATTGTACCTATGCAGAAAAATACAGATTCACTTGAAATCCTCGTTGAACCCTTCAGTGAGTGGGTTATTCCCCGCAGTGGAATGATTGGTAATTACAATGAAATTAAAGGCGTCCATTATGTGGATTCGCTGGCGCCATACCTCGAACGGAAGCTATATACTGTGAATACAGGTCATTGCAGTGCAGCCTATTTTGGATACCTGGAAGGTTATACTAGCATTCAAGAAGCGATGTCTGATCCCGGAATCAGAGTTCGTGTTCACGGGGTGCTTAAGGAAACAGGGGCCTTATTGGTGCATTTATATGGCTTCAAGCCCATAGAACATGACCGGTATATAGAAAAGATGATGGAACGATTCACTAACCCCAACTTTAACGATAAAATTACACGTGTCGCCCGCTCCCCGCTTCGCAAGCTTTCACCTAATGATCGACTCGTAAAACCGGCAATGCTTGCTCATGAACTTGGTTTTGAGACTTCACATTTAGTCTCAGCTATTGCTTCTGCACTTTATTTTGATCATGAAAAAGATCCAGAAGCCTTACAGCTTCAAGCGGACATCCGAAACCACGGGCTAAGTGAAGTCATTGCTGCACAACTAAAAATCCCCACGGAGCATCCGCTTCATGGTCGCATTATTTTGGAGTCCAACAAATTACGCGCGAGATATCCTCATAGGACTAGAATGAAGACAATAAACGTCAGGGTACCCTACTTTTAATATAAATCGATGGTTATAAAACTATAAAAGAGTGTTCTCTGCTGGATGGGCAAGAACACTCTTTTTTAGGTTACGAAGGTCTGTAAGTCTCTAATCCAATTCAATCCGCAGAACAACCGGAGTCTCACTGCGAACCGAGGTCGTTTTTATAACCAAGGCTTCATCGGTTCTTTCCCATGCAGGTTGTTCCTCAACACCTAAGATTTTGATCTGTTTAATCATCCCATGGAAGTGCGCAGAGTTTTCTTTAAGGGATTTGATTTGCACTATTCCGTTGTTTGGATAGACAAGAACAGTAGCGTAAAGATAACTGCCTTTTACCGTAAAGCGGATATCTTCATTAGTGAAAATTTTCGTGATCCCATCTGTAAACTGACCTTCAACGATCTCTGTAGGGCCTTCCCCGAAGGTGCGCCAGTAGGTCGTATCATAGATTGCTTCACCATTCACCTTTAGCCATTCTCCGATGCCAAGCAGAATTTCCTGATCCTGAGCTGGAATGCTGCCGTCCGCTTTAGGACCTATATTCAGCAGCAAGTTGCCGTTTTTGCTTACGATATCTACTAGATCTCTGATAATTTCTACGGCAGATTTATAATCATTTTCCGGTGTATAACACCATGAATTTTTAGCAACTGCTGTATCCGTTTGCCAGAAATAAGGTTTAAGCTCGGAGAAATGACCTCTCTCAATATCTGGGATTGCTGAGCCAAACATGAAGGCATCATGCTTATAATTGATTGCAACCGGAGTTCCCCATTCCTCTCCCTTATTGTAATAGTAAGCGGCGAACTTTTTGAGATAGGGTTTGAAGGCAGCTGTATGAATCCACCAGTCAAAGTAAAAGATTTTCGGTTGATAATTGTCTACCAGCTCGCAGCAGCGAATCAACCAATCCTCCAGAAATTCTTGATTGGGTGGGGAGCCGAATAAATCGTGATGATCGGGTTCGGGCATAGATGGCCAATAGAAATCTCCACATACAAGCGGTTCATGGATATCGGAATCAAATTCCTTGCCATGAGACAGGAAGAACCAGTGCTCAGCTCTATGGGAAGATACACAAAACTCTAATCCCTGCTGCTCAAAAGCGTCTTTCATTTCCCCGACTAAATCCCGCTTAGGACCCATCTCATATGTGTTATAGTGGGAGTAAGCGCTCTTATACATTTGAAAGCCGTCATGGTGCTCTGCAACAGGCATCACGTATTTGGCACCAGATAATTTGAAGAGACTGGCCCATTCCTCAGCATTGAAATGCTCAGCCTTGAACAAGGGGATGAAGTCTTTATAACCAAAGGTTTTATGCTCACCATAAGTAGCAAGATGATGTTCATATTCCCGCGAACCCTGGATATACATATTTCGGGGATACCACTCATTGGCGAAAGCCGGAATAGAATAAAGGCCCCAATGAATGAAAATACCAAACTTAGCGTTCTCATACCACGTAGGCACTTGAAATTGACTTAGTGAATCCCAATCGGCTTTGAATCTTCCAGTTGCGATCGTATCTTCGATTACTTTTAAATATTTGCTTTTATCCACCATTTTGCAATCATCCTTTCAAACGTTTATTTCTTCTTCATTGTAGTGATTGGAGGTGGAAATCAAAATGTAGGACATTAACTTTTAGATGTACAAAACTAACCTGATAAGGCGGAGTAAGGGATGGATAACCATGTTTTGCTTACAAATTATTTATCCAATTTAAAGGTTGATTTATTTATGGCTGATTACAATCTTTGTGGCCGTGACTGGAGAGATCTTGACTACACACCTGACTATAGTAAATTTTATTTTATTTGCGATGGGGAGGGTTGGTTAAAGATTGGTGATCGAGAATATTATCCGAAGCCTGGTCAGCTTTTTTTGATGCCTGAGGGAGTTAAGCAATCTTATTCTTGCATAAGTGATCAACCCTTTGAGAAGTATTGGTGCCATTTCAGCGCAAAAGTCGGAGACATCAATCTATTCAAAATGTTAGAGCTAAGTCATGTATGCAGAGAAGTAGATCCTCATGTAATCCAAGAGATATTCAGCAGCCTAACGAGTCATATGAAATCTGATGCGGTGTATGCTCATTTATTAGCCAAAAGTAAGTTAATGGAGTTATTTTCTTATTTTATTATGAACATAGATGTAGACGAAATCACTTTTAAGAATCTAAGCTCGATCGAAAAATTAACGAAAATATTAACGTACATAGACACCCATATCGAGCGTAATATCACCATACACGAGCTTGCCGAGATTGCGTACATGCATCCCAACTATTTTATCCGGCTATTTAAACAGCAAATCGGAGTTCCACCCATACAGTATATCACCAGAAAAAAGATAACTAAGGCCAAGGAGCTATTGAGGGGGACGCAAAGTTCTGTCGGTGAGATTGCCCATGATCTTGGTTTTAGTGATCTTTATTATTTCTCCAAACAGTTCAAGAAAAATGTGGGTTTAAGCCCTTCGGAATTCAGACAAGGAACAGTAGCAGTGAAATAAATAAAAGAAGACCGTCCTGTGTGGTAGAAACCAACCAGAGACGGCCTTTTTTATAAGTGGAAGAGATTAGAGCAGTGAGACAGTGAAACGGAAGATGTACGGGCGATTAGCCGGCAGAGTGAACTCTTCGTGGGTTGGTGCGCCCCAGCTGTCGTCCCCGCCAACACCCATTTGCTTGTAGTTAACTCTTAGTACGCTTTTGTTCGAGACTGGCAATTTATAGACGTGGTCATGGGCTTCCAGTTCCTCAGGCTTCCAAGGCAGGGCATTAATTTCGATAGGCGTTGCACTTTCAAAATAGAATCCTGTTCCATCGTTGCCCTCTGTAATCGAAGCGAATCTGACATCAGTCTTGTTGCCGCACTCTTGAGGTTTGAGATAAGGTGTGAATTGATCACTGACCTTACCAGTGTAACGTCCAAGTGGGGCTCCGGTTTGTCTATCCCAATAATTCTCATGAGGTCCGCGGCCGTACCATGACAGGGTATCAAGACTTCCATCTAGAACGAACATCATTCCGAACTCAGGGATTTCTGGCAGAACGCTGCTGCCCGGACTCAATTCTTGCGTGATCTCTAAAGTCCCGTCAGCACGAATCACGTACTGGACCCGAAGCGTGGAATCCGGACTTGTAGCCAGAAGGTAGCTGGCAGAGACGAAACAGAGAGAGCCTTCGGTTCTAAATGTAAAGCTGATTAAGTGTTGTTTATGCGATGCCTGCTTCCATACTGCACACCGCTGTGGCAATTTATTACCACAATCATTATCAGTGACTGCTCTCCAGAAGTTAGCTCTTACAGGTTCAAGCAGACGTTCTTTGCCTGAGGAACGATAAGAGTTCAGAGCACCCGTAGTGGTACTAAAGCTCAGTTCGAAATTATCACCTTGTACATTCAAAACATTCTCAAGCTCGCTGACACGCAGTGGTTCTGCGATTGTCTTTGAGGTATTGGTTACAAAACGGGGTGACAGAATGAACTGTTCCCAAGCGATTTCGTGATTAGCTTCTGCCCATATAGTTGCTGAAGGCTGAATAAAGGAAAGATTCAGAACTGCTTCATGATTGCCACGCAGTGAATCCAGCTCGTAAGGAACTTTGCATGAAATGTTCTCACCTGGTGCACATGAGATCTTCAGCAAGCCTTCTTGTGCAGTTACTCCGTCTAAACGAACTTCCCATTTGAGATCGTATTCCTTTAAGTTGGTAAATAAGAAGGAATTGCGAATCTGGAAGAGTCCTTCTAGGATATTTTCAGCCGTTACTTTAATATTTTGATAACATTTTTTGACCTCAAAGAGCTTAGGAGTAACCGTACGATCAGCAAAAAGCAATCCGTTGCCACTAAAGTTGCCGTCATGAGGCGATTCACCAAAGTCCCCGCCATAAGCGAGATATTCAATTCCCTCGGAGGTGTGGGTCCGAATGGCTTGATCTACCCAATCCCAAATGAATGCACCTTGAACAATATCATATTTGTCGAACAAGTCACAGTATAAGTGCAGCCCACCGCATGAATTGCCCATGGCATGACTGTATTCGCAGAGGATATAAGGCTTTTTCGGATTATTAAGCGCATATTTTTCAACATCCTGCGGTTTAATGTACATAGTAGATTCTATGTCACTTGCTGCTTCCGATTCTCTACAGTGGAAGATTCCCTCATAATGAACCGGCCGCGAAGGATCGATTTCTCTCAGGTAGTCGTGCATAGCGATAAAATTGTCGCCTCCGAAAGATTCATTGCCGAGAGACCAAATGATGACTGAAGGGTGGTTTTTATCCCTTTGCATCATGGAGTTGCAGCGGTCAATGACATTGGCCCGCCATTCCGGTTTGCTTCCAGGGACATTCCCGTCATTCAACCCTTCTTGGCTGTATGCCCAGGTGCCGTGCGTTTCCAGATTAGTTTCGTCAATCACATATAATCCGTATTCATCACATAACTCGTACCAGACAGACTGATTCGGGTAATGGGAGGTTCGAACAGCATTAATATTATGTGTTTTCATTAATTGGATGTCGCGCAGCATATCTTCTTTGGCTAAAGCACGACCTGTGTCGCAAGAGAATTCGTGGCGATTGACACCTTTGAGTACGATTCTTTTGCCATTGATCTTCATAAGTCCGTCTTTAATCTCGAACTTGCGGAATCCAACCTTACAACTGACCGTTTCTTGTGTATGCCCGTTGCCGTCATTTATAGACAGAACTAAGGTATAAAGATAAGGGGTTTCAGCACTCCATTTAAAAGGCTGCTCAACCGGGGCAGCAAGCTTGAGTTGTTGAACGCCTTCTTGCTCAAAGGAACCCGTAGCGGAGATAGGAGTCTCCCAAACAGGCTGGCCCTCTTTATTGTAAAGCTGCATTTGCAGTGTATATGGGCTTTGCTCGTTAAAGTAATTTTCCACCTTGATATCTACATTTAAATCCGCATGTACGAAGTTTTCATCCAGATCTGTGTGGACGAAATAATCAGCAATATGAACGGAAGGAGCCGAATAAAGATAGACTTCCCGAAAAATACCGCTCAGGCGCCAGAAATCCTGATCCTCTAGCCAGCTGGCATCACACCAACGATAAACCTCGACAGCTAGTTTGTTGTCCCCTGCCACTAAATATGGGGTGATATCGAATTCTGATGGAGTAAATGTATCTTCACAGTACCCGACAAGTTCACCGTTTACCCAGACGTAGAAAGCGGATTCAACACCCTGAAAGCTTAGGTACACCGGTTGACCGTTCCAAGACTCAGGTACAGTAAAGGTTCGTAGGTAAGAGCCTACTGGATTATATTTTGTTGGGGCAAAGGGGGCTTTAAGCTCTGGCTCGGATTCCGCCCAAGGATACCGGAGATTTGTATATTGTGGGTAGTCGTAACCTTGGAACTGCCAGTGGGACGGTACAGGAATTGTATCCCAAGTACTGCAATCAAAATCGGTTTTATAGAAATCCACAATTCGTTGATCCGGTGTTTCGGAAAAAGCGAATTTCCAAAGCCCATTGAGGGTTTGGTAGAAAGGTGAGGTTTCTTTATCGTTAGTTAGCGCTTGGGATAAGCTACGGTAAGGGATCATGGAGGCATGTGCATCCAATCGATTCAATTCAAAAGTCTCTGGGTTGTTATTCCATTCCGGATAACCGTTAGCAGGTGGCTGGTAGACAAACTTTGCTCGCATGAGTTGATCTCCTTTATAATCATTGTAATGTTATTATATTCATATTATAAGTTGAAGTAATGTTAGGATAAATAAAAGAATTTTAGTCCCAGATAACAAAATATGAAACGAGGACTTTTTATGGAGAGCAAAATTATTTTTTTGCCAAACAGAAGATGTAATCATGCTGCCGCTTTATGCTACAACCCTTGGATTTTGGGAGCATCAGCCAGAAACTATACGTCCTGCAGGCTTTCCAGACTATCAAATACATCAGATTCACGAAGGCAAGGGTGAGCTTATCATTCATGAGAACCGATATCTCGTGGGTCCAGGGGATGTGTTCTTTTTGTTCCCGGATATTCCTCATTCGTATGCCCCTATCAGTGGGAAGGAATGGAAGGTATCATGGGTCTCGTTCAATGGCAGAGAGGTTGGTCAAATGCTGCTCTATGCGGGCATCCGCGAGTCTGGTCCTGCTAGATTAAAAGAAGATCAATGGCTCAATCCTCTAAAGCAAATCCTTATGCTGCCAGATAGCAATGAGCTGGAGACTAATTTGGCACGATCTAAACATCTTTATGCATTGCTTCTGGATTTAAAAAGAAAGCTAGTATCGCCTCTGAATGAGGCACATGAATTGGAGCGAATTAAGCCGGTGCTGCGTTATATTGAGAGCAATCTGCATAGGACGCTTCCTTTAAAGGAGCTGGCGGAGATTATTTCTGTATCGCCACAGTATTTATGCAGGCTTTTTCAAAAAACAATTCATGATCGACCTGTAACCTATATCAATAAGCAACGTATCAATTTGAGTAAACAGCTTATGTTTAATGGACGCGATAAAAAAATGTATGAAATTGCCCAGCTAGTGGGTTTTGATAATGCTAGTTACTTTTGTTTGGTGTTTAAAAGATTGACAGGGATGAGTCCTGAGCAATTTAAGCAGCTGCATGGTTTGGATTAGATAAACGCTTACTTGTTACCGTCTAGCACAACATGATATAGTTTACTTGAGTTCCTGCGATGTTTTTTTTGCGGCTTAGCCCATACTTTTACTGCCACAAGAATTCAATACATAGAACCAAATTAACGATCTGAAATGACGAAAAGCATCAGGAAGGAGACATCATTTTGAATGAGAAGCTAAAGCAAGCCTATGAGCGTTTGAACTTGCCTGAAGACGTTACCCGGGAGGAATTGAACAAAAGGTTAGATATGCATTTGAAACGCCGTCGATCGAATTCGACTGAAGATGAGGTTGCAGCTTATGAAGAGGAATTCCGCGCTTACAAAACCATTCTAGATGGCTTGGATCAGAAGGAGATTCAGGAAGCAGAGGACAAGCGGCTGGAGAAGTGGGGAGCCATGTCCGGCGTAGCACGTAAATCGGAGAATTTCTTTCGACTCTACAAAACGCACACTATTATTTCTATTATCGTGCTGCTGGTAGTTATCTTTGGAGGGAAAGCGCTCTATGATCAATGGCAGGAAAGAAAATATGAAGCTACGCTCCCACCGGTAGATGTTCGAATCATGTTCCTAGGCAACTATGAATCTCAGGACTCATCAGGTAAGAATGAAGAGCTAAAACAAGAAATCATCAAACGTTACCCGGCTTGGAAGAGAGTGGAGGCAGAAATCGTTTATCTACCCTCAACAGGTGGGACGGACGGTGGAGCCTTGGATATGAGCTATATGCAGCGGGCTATGGCGATGCTGGCAGCCGATCATCCGGATATCCTGATTATGGATGATGCTACTTTTGAATGGATTGGCCAGCAGTCGGGACTGCAAAATCTGGAGTCGTTTATTAAATCCGCAGGACTTCCTCTTGATGATAACCGTTTGAAACGTATGACTAACCCGGAGAGTGGTCAAGAGCTGATTACTGGCATAGATATCACAGATACGGATTTTGCTACAGAACTCCCTATCCATTCAAATCAGATGATCGTCGGAACGTTAGGACAAGATGACAGTAAGACTAAATCAACTGATTTTGTTGAGTTTTTACTTAAACAGATCACTAATCAATAAATTAATAGGGCCGATGTTGTATGGATGTTCATACGATATCGGCTTTTTTATGATCTGTAGAGTTTGCGGTACGCGATGGGTGTCTGGCCGACTATTTTTTTGAATACAGCGTTAAAGGAGTCGATGTCACGGTAACCCACTAGCTCGGCAATCATATTAATTTTATCTCCAGAAGTACGCAGCAATTCACAGCTTTTATGCATTCGCAGATTCTTCAAGTAGGTCCCAAAGGACTGGCCAGTATGCTTGTGGAACATGCGCTGAAGATGCCTGCTGCTCCACTGTGAAATACGGGCTAATTCGGCAAGTGTAATCTTTTCCGACAGATTATGCTCTAGGTATTGAATGACTTGCGTGAAGTCTGCCATATCCATCGTAGATTTGTCATCTTCTCCGTATTTTTGCCTGTACACTGCTATGATTAATTGACTTAAGAGGGTGTAAAGCATTGTTTTGGAGCCCATACCGGATACCGACATTTCATGATATAAATTCAGCATTAAGCGCTCAATAGAGCCATCTCTATCTGAGACGGAAAAGTAAGATGAGCTGCTACTCCCAAGAGTGGCTAGGTGCTCCCGGATAGATGGCTCTTGAAGGACGATATTTAATTGCTCCACCATTTGCATATCAAAAAGGCAGTTATAGACGATCAGGCGATTCCCTAAAGTATCAGAAGATGCTGGACGGAACACATGGGGGGCACCTACAGGAATCACGAACAGCATTCCTTTTCTAACGGGAAAGATCTCATTTTCAAGGTGATGAAAACCTCTTCCTTCAGCTACATAGCAATACTCAATAAATTCATGAGCATGAAAAGGGGCATGGAAGTTCTCTGAATAGCGGTTAACGAGCAGATGCAGATCGTTTTGAAAAAAGATTTCATTTTTGAACAACTCGGTGGTTCGTTGCATATTGAATTGCCCCTTCCAGATTCATGGCATGATTGCAGGGATATGATGTCCTTTTTACCGGGTGATGAAAGCGGTAACCCAGCTATAATTATAGGGCAAAGACTAATTTGTCGCTATAGAAGGAGGTTTTATCTATATGTTCGCAATCACTAAGCTTCGTTGTGAGTACAAAGAAAATCCGCTAGGAATTGATGTGATCAGACCCAGAATCAGTTGGCAGTTAGTTTCAGATGACAGGGACTGCATGCAGTCTGCTTATCAAATTCAAGTGGCGGAGAATATGCTTTTTCAAGGCAAGCTATGGGATACAGAGGAAGTAAAGTCTTCTCAATCGATCCATGTTGAGCTTGAAGGTCTGCTGCTGGAAGCTCGCACGCGTTATTATTATCGGGTTCGGGCATGGAATCAGAATGCAATGGACTCGGGTTGGTCTGAGGTTGCATTTTTTGAAACCGGACTATTAGATGCAGGGAATTGGCAGGCGGAGTGGATCAGCGCTCCTACAGCCTCTTTTTCACAAGATTCTGAGAGTTGCCCACAGCTTCGTAGATTCGTGGATGTAAAAGGTCCAGTGGAAAGTGCAAGGATTTATGCTACTGCTTTGGGCTTGTATGAACTGCAGCTGAACGGAAGTCGGGTGGGAGATCATTATTTTACTCCAGGCTGGACCAGTTACAGTAAGCGGCTGCAATATCAAACTTATGATGTCACAAAGCTTCTGCATGAAGGTGCGAATGCGTTAGGCGCACTGTTGGGCAATGGCTGGTACAGAGGGTATTTGGGCTGGGATAATCAAAAGGAGATTTATGGATCAAAGACTTCACTTCTGCTGGAGCTTCATATCCGGTACGCAGACGGTTCAAATGAGCTTATTAGCTCAGATCAGAATTGGCAGGCTGCAAAAAGCGCAATTATGATGTCTGAAATTTATAATGGTGAAACCTATGATGCTCAGCTGGAGCTGGATATCACCGATCCTTCATCAGAAGGTTGGCATCCAGTGGAGATTATTAATTATTCCAAAGCGATCATCGTTGCACAGGAAAATGTGCCAGTGACACAAGTTGAAACCTTGAAGCCGATTGCACTGCTGACTACCCCGCAGGGAGATAGAGTGCTGGACATGGGCCAGAACATGGTAGGGTGGTTAAAATTTAATGTAAAAGGTCAATCTGGTCAGGCGGTAGAACTTCAGCATGCTGAAATATTAGACCGGGACGGAAATTTCTACACGGAGAATATGCGTAAAGCGAAACAGTGCATCCGCTATACTCTGAAAGGTGGGGAGCAAGAGACGTATGAACCACACTTCACCTTCCAAGGCTTTCGGTATGTGAAGCTTAGTGGGTTCTCAGCAGATCTTCAATTAGAGGATTTCACAGGAATAGTGATGCACTCTAATATGGAACGTACGGGTGATTTTCAGTGCTCAGATCCACTTGTGAATCAACTGCATCACAATATCCTGTGGGGGCAAAAAGGGAATTTCCTCGATGTGCCCACTGATTGTCCACAGCGTGATGAGCGGCTCGGCTGGACGGGGGATGCTCAGATGTTTGTCCGAACAGCCTCTTATTTGATGAATACGGCACCTTTCTTTACGAAATGGTTACGGGATTTGAAGGCAGACCAAACCCCTGAGGGCGGCATTCCGTTTTTTATTCCAGAGCTGAGAGCAGCGCCTCCTGGCGACGGAGATACTAACCATTCTTCTGCAGCCTGGGGGGATGCAGCTACGATCTGTCCATGGACAATCTATGAAATGTACGGCGACAAAAGGCTGCTTGCAGAGCAATACGAGAGCATGAAGCAATGGATTTCATATATCTATGCACAGGGAAGTAACCCTTATCTGTGGAATACTGGCTTTCATTTCGGCGATTGGCTAGCGCTTGATTCCAAGCCAGACAGCTATGTGGGAGCTACAGATCGGGATTATGTCGCCACCGCTTTTTATGCCTATTCCGTTTCTCTTACTTTAAAAGCGGCAATAGCCTTAGAAAAATCGGAGGACGTGGACTATTATAGGGAGCTGCACGCCAATATTATAAAAGCATTCAGTGATGAGTTCATAACACCTGCGGGAAGGTTGTCCGTCTCTACCCAGACTGCACAGATATTAGCCCTACGTTTCGATCTTATAGAAGGGGTCGCCAAAGAACGTGCAATTCAGAAGCTCACTGAGCTGCTTGCTGAAGCTAAGGATCATCTGACTACTGGATTCGTGGGCACACCATATCTGAATCCTGTGCTCAGCGAGATTGGAAATAATGAACTCGCGTATAAGCTTCTTTTTCAAAAGGATTATCCATCCTGGCTGTATCAGGTGACGAAAGGTGCGACTACGATTTGGGAGCATTGGGATGGGATCAAGGATGACGGCAGCTTCTGGAGTGCAGATATGAATTCCTTCAATCATTATGCCTATGGCGCAATAGGTGAATGGTTGTATCGTTACGTTGCAGGAATCGGAACAGATGAGTTAGAGCCTGGTTTCAAAATCGTTCATATCAAGCCACAGCCAGGCCCCGGTCTGGATTACGCAGAAGCTAGTCTTGAAACCATGTACGGAAAAGTAGAGTCAGCGTGGCGGCGATCAGAGGATAATGGAATGATGATTCACGTTACGATTCCTGCCAATACCAACGGTATTGTCGTTCTGCCTGGAGCCAATCAACTAGGGTTATTAGAAAATGAAGTTCCTGTGGAGCAGTCCAGAGGTGTGCACAGCATCAGCTTGGTCGATAACGGAGTGAGACTTCAATTAGGTTCGGGCAGCTATCAATTTACGTATTCTTTATAACCTTTACTAGGGCTTCCTAGTGTGAACTGACATCGAGGGGTATTCGGTGTCAGTTTTTCGTTTTCGAATTGACGAATGTAGAGAGGAGTTATTATAATGATTTATATTGATATGAACTAAGTAATATAAATATAAATCAAATTGGAATTCACAAGGAGGAAGACAAAAGAATGAAGACAGAAGGAAAATTGACGATACATACGCAGCAGCGGGGGGCGGAGTTAGGCGATCTATTCGGTATTTTCTTCGAGGATTTGAATCATGCGGCCGATGGTGGGCTTTACGCTGAGCTAGTTCAGAACCGATCTTTTGAATTCGACCCGATTGACCGGGCAGATTATCATGCGCTGATGGCTTGGGAGCCTGTAGAACGTGGAGATGGAAAGGTAAATATCTCTGTAGAAGACAGCAAGCCCTTAAATGATCGTAACCAACATTATGTTGCCATCGATATTGTGGCTGAAGGTGACGGCGTTGGCCTGATGAATCTAGGCTTTAACAGTGGTATTCCGGTAAAAGAAGGTGAGAATTATAACTTCTCGGTGTATGCCCGCCGGGAGACAAGCTTTGATGTGCCGCTTACCGTAAACATTGAAAGCACAGACGGCATCATTCTTGGTGAAGTGGAGATCGCCGTAAGCAGCTCTGAATGGACCCGATATGAAGCCGTTATTACAGCTAATAGCACGGACACAAGCAGTCGTCTTGTAATCGTTACCAAAGGTAACGGGAAGGTATATCTGGATATGGTTTCCCTGTTTCCTGAGAAGACCTTTAAGAATAGACCTGGAGGCATGCGTGAAGATATTTCGCTGCTGCTCGCTGATTTAAAACCTAAGTTTATGCGGTTCCCAGGAGGATGTCTGGTGCATGACGGTTCCTTGGATCCAGATGACAGAGACTCCATGTACAGATGGAAGAATACGATTGGGGATGTTGCGCAGAGACCGGCAAGACGCAATAACTGGTCATATAATCAAACGCTTGGGTTAGGTTATTATGAATATTTTCAGTTCTGTGAGGATATTGGAGCTAAGCCGATCCCCGTACTTCCGGGCGGCTACGACCCGCATCATAAACGGATGGTACCGCTGGATGAATTAACGCCTTGGATTGAGGATGCTTTGGATTTAATTGAATTCGCCAAGGGGGATTCTTCCACGAAGTGGGGAGGCATTCGTGCAGAACTGGGTCACCCTGAGCCTTTTGGGCTGGAGTATGTCGGCATTGGGAATGAAGAGGTAGGTGCACCCTTTTTCGAGAGATATCCTTACTTTCATCAAGCCATCAAAGCAAAATATCCGGAAATCAAGGTCATTAATTCTAGCGGTCCGTTCTCTGCCGGTCAGGAATATGAACGGGGCTGGACGTCGGCAAAAGAGAACAAGTCTGACCTCGTAGACGAGCATTATTACTGTACACCTGAATGGTTCCTGGCTAATCATCATCGTTATGATGACTTCAAAGCCGATGAGCCAAAGGTATTCCTCGGTGAATATGCCTCATGGGGCAATACCTATTACAATGCATTGGTGGAAGCAGCATTTATGACAGGTCTGCAAAATAATGCGCATGCCGTTGGCTTAGCTTGTTATGCTCCAATGCTCTGCAATGTGGATTATATTAACTGGAAGCCGGATATGATCTGGTTCAATAATCATGAAGTGTACGGAACGGCAAACTATTATGTGCAAAAGCTATTTATGAACCATCAGGGAGATCATTTGCTGAAGATGGAAGCAGATGGCTTCACGGCACCGAAGGAAAGCAGAAAGGAAGCGATCACTGGAGCCGTCAGTTTCGGTGTGGATGCCTCTGCTGCTCGTTTCTCCGAGATCACCTTAGTCAACAATCTTACGGGAGAAGTGAAGACGTATTCTGACTTATCAGAGGAAGTTTCAAATCTGCCTGACCCTGCTCAGAACAAAACGGCTAATCGGACACTAGAGCTTGGTGAGACAGAGTGGGAAAACTATACTTTGCATTTTAAGGCTAGACGAACCGCAGGAAATAAAGGGTTTATCTTCTATTTTGGTAAAGCGGATGATCAGAATCATTTGTACTGGGAGCTGGGTGGCTGGCAGAATCAGGATTCGATTGTGGCCTCAATTATCAACGGAAGAAATTCTGTTCTGACGCATGCTATGTTTACGGTTGAAACAGATGTAGAATACGATCTTAAGCTAGAAGTAGTGGGCAGACAGATCCGTACTTTTATTAACGGAGAACTGGTGAATGAGACAGAAGATAAACTTCCGGTGATCGAACCGCTGTATTACACGGCAAGTGTGGAAGACTTAACGGGGGATATTATCCTCAAGACAGTAAACGTACAAGAGAATAGTGTTTCTGCTGAGGTTGCACTGGAATCTTTGGCAAAAGAAGCACTGACCATCGAAGTCTATGAAATGTCGGGATACCCGCTTGAGGACGAAAATAACTTCGAGAATAAGCAGCAGGTCTCTCCGAAACAAACCAGCTTTAAGACAGAAGGAAGCAGCTTTAGTTATGAGTTTCCGAAGCAATCCGTGACAATTTTCAGAATAAAATAACGAAGAAGCCCCCATGAATCTATGGCTTATTAAAGATTCATGGGGGCATTTCTATGACTATTACAAGTTAACTTAGCCGTTCACCCGCAGACGAATCACATTCCAGGAAGCTTTTGCGAGAAGGGCCTTTACATGTCCACCCTCAACAACGGCTTTGCCTTGGCTAGGCATCACGTTATGTGGATTGGATTTGGTGTTTACAGCTTTAATATCTTCATGTTCCAGTACAATATGCTCAATGATGTTTACGGAACTGAAGCTGCGCAGATCCACGTCGAGCTCTAGTCCTTCGGATAAATGGCGGTTTACAGCAAAGACGGTTACTTCATTCAGCTCCTCGTTGTATACACTAATGGCTTCCAAATAAGGCACATCAGTGAAATCTTTGGAATCGTATTTAGGGCTGGAAATCAGCGGGTGAAGTACGGTTCCACGACCATAAAGGGAAGCATGCAGGTACGGATAATAAGTAGTCTGCAGCCAAAGCGGTCCGCCATTTTCAGTCATAATTGGGGCGATAACATTGATCAGCTGCGCTAAGCAGGCCATTTTCACACGATCAGCATGCTTCAACAATGAAATAAGACAGCAGCCCACAACGAGTGCATCTTCAAGTGTGTAGACATCTTCGAATTCTGGCGGTGCGATCTGCCAGTGTTGTTCGGCACGGCTGCTGCCTTGTGATTTCCATACATTCCATTCATCCAGTGACAGATTAATTTTCTTTTTGCTCTTTTTCTTCGCTTGAACATAATCACAGGTGGCAGCCACACTGCTGATGAAATGATCCAAATCCATGGAGCGGGCTAGGAAATTAGGCGTATCGTCATTGTTGTTATTGTAGTACGTATGCAGTGATAAATAATCTACATTATCATAAGAAAGATCAAGCACGGTAGCTTCCCACTCGGCAAAAGTGTCCATGCCGCTGCCGGAGCTGCCACAAGCCACAAGTTCAAGCGTTGGATCGACCCAGCGCATAGCTTTTGCAGTTTCGTTCGCTAACCGGCCATATTCGACTGCGGTTTTAGCTCCAATCTGCCACGGACCATCCATTTCATTTCCGAGGCACCAGGTCTTAAAAGCGTGAGGCTCTTTATACCCATGAGAGATCCGCAGGTCACTGTAGTAGGAGCCGGAAGGATGATTGCAGTACTCTACTAGATTTCTAGCTGCATCTATACCGCGTGTTCCAAGGTTAACTGCCATCATGACTTCGCTGCCTACGAGCTTAGCCCAATCTGCAAATTCGTTGGTACCCACTTGATTGGTTTCTGTGGTCCACCAAGCTAGTTCAAGAGATTGCTTGCGTTCATGCTTGGGTCCAACCCCATCTTCCCAATTGTAACCGGATACAAAGTTTCCTCCAGGATAACGGATGATAGGAACGTTTAGGGCACGAATAGCTTCGATGGCATCGTTCCGAAAACCATTCTGATCCGCAGTAGGGTGACCCGGGTCATAAATCCCACCGTAAACTGCTCTTCCTAAATGTTCGATAAATGAGCCGTAGATCCGCGGGTCTACTTCAGCTAGTCTGAAATCTTTGTCAATAATCATTGTCGATTTAATCGGCATGAGTGTACAGCTCCCTCTAGTTGAATTAATGATTTCACTAATTAAGTAATTGTTTTATGATTACATGATACTGATTTTCGCTTATAATAAGCAATGAATTAATTTAGGATTCGTTAAAATGCTAATTCAATAAGCATAGGAGACGTTGGAATGTACTTAACTACAGATTCTGAATCCTTGCAGGTGTATGAAGCGCTGGCAAGTGAAGTTAGGCTGCGAATTATTGAACTTCTGGACCGCAGAGAGATGCACATCAAAGAGCTGGCAGCGGAGCTCTATCTTAGTAGTGCAATTGTTAGTACTCATGTAGCAAAGCTGCAAAAAGCAGGCCTGATCAGTTCTAAAATGAGACGAGTAAATGGAGGAACCTATAAATATTGTTCTTTGTCTGCGAATTACCTGCAGATTAAATTATCGGGCTCCCGTGGAGTTGCCAGAAAGGTGGTTGAGGTGTCTATCCCTGTAGGGCAATATACCGATATTCAGGCTTTACCTACCTGCGGGATTGCTACTACTGAGAAGCTGATCGGCTATTATGATGATCCGCGTTATTTTCTGGACCCGGAACGGGTGAATGCCGGCATAGTATGGTTTGCGAAAGGTTCTATCGAGTACAAGATTCCAAATTATCTATTTCAAGATCAAGTGGTGCAGGAGATTGAGATTTCGCTGGAAATAGGTTCCGAAGCTCCACATGTAAATGAGAAGTGGCCGTCGGATATTGGCTTTATGATGAATGGACAGGATTTAGGGAAATGGACTAGTCCGGGCGACTTTGGCCTTACTAGAGGACGATTAAATCCCATTTGGTGGCGTTCAGATGTTAACCAATATGGTTTGCTGAAGGTTCTGCGGATTAATGCAGGTGGAACCTTTGTGGATGGGCAGCAAATTTCAGATATTACCCTGAAAGATGTACGAGTAGAGCAGGATCAGTGGACCTTTCGTTTAACAGCAGAGAATAGCGGACGGAGAAGAGGCGGACTAACCATATATGGCCGTGGGTTTGGGAATTACGAGCAAGACATTATGTTTAGAGTGTATTACGAATGATTTCGAGTTTGCAGGTAAGGAGTTTTATAAGATTCTGTAGAAAATTTAAGCTTGTGTACCAATTATTACCTCTGATAAAATAAAAATAAAAAATATATTGTAATGAAAACGTTTTTATGTTAATTTAAATCTATAAAAACGTTTTTATTCGTAAAGGAAGATTGAATCATTATGGAAAAGGTAACGATCAAAGATGTTGCCAGAGAGGCTGGAGTCTCCATTTCTACGGTTTCCAACGCGTTAAATGACGTAGATGTATTGAACCCGGAGACGAAATCACATGTTCTTAAGGTTGCGAAGCGATTAAATTATGTTCCTAACCTGAACGGTAAGCTCCTTAGGAACGGGAAAACCAAAATGCTGGGTTTTTTCACAACAAGTGTGTCGGGTCCATACTTCTATAAGCTGGTTGAGTCCATGTCGCGTGAATGTGATCGGCTAGGTTACGGGCTGAATGTATTTGTTACCAAGGATAAACAAGTGATTATGAGCAATATTCTAGGCCGGCGAGTGGATGGTGTCATTATCTACGAAGAGCTGAGAATAGACGAAGAAGAAATTGCCGCAATGGTGAAAGACAAGATCAAGGCTGTATTTCTGGATCGGCCGCTTAAGAACGACACGATGGGAAGCGTGATTTTTGATTCCTTTGAAGCGGGGTTTGAAGCGACCAAATATTTAATCAGTCTAGGGCATAAAAAGATTGCTTACATATCTGGTGTAGATGAGATGTACGACAGTGTTCAGCGGAGAGAAGGATACTTAGCTGCTTTGCGTCAGTATCAGCTACCCACGCATGAAGAGTATATTATACAAGGATATTTTGAAGAAGAAAGCACTTACAACGCTATAAAATCTTTCCTTCACTATAGTCCTGATAAAATACCTGATGCCTTCTTAGCAGGGAACGACTTGAGTGCAATTGGATGTATTCAAGCTTTGAAATCGCATGGATACGAAGTTCCGCTAGATGTTAGCGTTATGGGGTTTGATGATATTGATATTGCGCAGTATTTCTCACCGCCTTTAACTACTGTAAGAAATCAAATTGCTAGACAGGGTATTTTGGCTATTAATCACCTAGTTCGCATGATCCAGAAGAAGGAACAGGGCGAGATGATGAAATTGGCGGGTGAATTAGTCGTAAGAGGTTCTAGTCAAGTAAAGATTGGTCGGTAAGAACACATATATGTAATGGGTTCAAGATTTCACCCGATCATTTTTTAAAATTTTGTTGTTTTGGGAGGGTTTTTTTTTCAAAAAAATAAAAACGTTTTTATTGTTTGGGGATCATGATTTGGAGGGGAGAAGAAAAAGTGGATAAATTAGCCGTAGTGCCAACAAACGGAAAGAATCCAATGAGCGGGAAAAAGCCTATGGGGCAGAGGGTCAAAGAATTTGTAATTGATTATAAGAGACAATGGGAAATTCAATCCATGGTCATCCCGGGAATTATTTTTATGATTATCTTTTGTTTTATTCCGATTTACGGATTGACGATTGCTTTTAAAAGCTACACCGTAATTGATACACTCGATTCTGCACCTTGGGTAGGGCTCGATAATTTCAGAATTATTTTATCTGATAAATATTTTTGGGACGCTGTAGTCAATACATTAGGGATCAGCTTTCTGAAATTAGCCATAGGGTTTGTTATTCCTATTATTTTATCCGTTATGATTTACGAATTAAGTGGTGGACGCTTTAAAAAGATAGTGCAAACCATCTCTTATTTACCACACTTTTTGTCCTGGATCGTTCTCGGCGGGATGCTGATTGCCTGGTTTTCCTCATCCGGTATGTTTAATGAGATTATGCTCAGTTTGGGACTGATTTCGAAACCGGTAAATATTTTGCTTGATGCGAATAAATACTGGTGGATTGCAACGTTATCCGATATTTGGAAAGAGGCTGGTTGGGGAACGATTCTCTACTTAGCCATTATGTCGAAAATTGATCCTACTTATTATGAGGCTGCCAAAATAGATGGCGCAAGCCGTATGAGACAAATTTGGAATATCACGCTTCCTAACATGAAACCGATTATCAGTTTAAATCTGATTCTCACTGTAAGCGGTTTATTAGGATCAAATCTGGATCAAACCCTGGTATTGATGAATTCTCAGAACCGCGTTAAGGCGGAGGTCATTAATTCTTATGTGTATCGTATGGGTATGACGCAAGGTGACTTCTCTTATGCTACTGCTGTTGGTTTAGGTGTCTCCATCGTTTCAGTCATCCTACTGATTAGCGCCAACAAAGTATCCAGTAAATTAAATGATAATCAATCAGTTCTGTAGAAGGAGGCATTTCTGTGAATCGTACGGTGGCTAAAGAAGATCTCGATAGTCGAATCTTTAATACCTTAAATATTATCCTGCTCTGTATTTGTACAATCATTATTGTCGTTCCTTTATGGAATGTAGTCATATCCTCTTTAAGCTCGGGCAAGGCGCTTGCGGAAGGCGGATTCATATTTTGGTCTCCAGAGTTCTCCTTGGAAAATTATCGTGCTGTATTTCAAGATGAGACCATTGGTTTAGCATTCGTAGTATCGCTTGCCAAAACATTTATTGGTGTCATTACCCACGTATTCTTTTGTGCCATGATCGGTTATGGCTTGAGTAAGAAATACATACGTGGACGTAAGCTGTATGTTGCCATGGGTGTAATCACTATGTTTTTCTCTGGTGGAATGATCCCTACGTATTTATTGATTAAATCATTAGGCCTCTTAAACAGCTTCTGGGTTTATATTATCCCGGCCTTGTTCAGTTATTATGATGTAGTTATTCTAATGAACTTCTTCAGAAATGTACCGGATTCACTTGAAGAGTCAGCCAAAATTGATGGTGCAGGTGACTGGCGCATTTTCCTGAAAATCTTTATCCCTCTTTCCATGCCGGCTATGGCCACCATTGCGTTATTTAACGGGGTTGGGCAGTGGAACGACTTTATGACTACCAAGTTATATATTACCGATCAATCGCTGTACCCGCTGCAGATGAAGCTCTATGAAATCATTGTTCAGTCGCAAACACAATCCATGCAAAATGTTGGTGGATCTGCGATTATCGAAACTACGACTAAAGGGGTTCAACTAGCAACAATTGTCATTACAACTTTGCCGATTGTTGTGATGTATCCAATATTACAGAGGTACTTTATCTCAGGCATGATGATGGGGGCGGTGAAGGAATAGTAAGTAAATCTCCAAGTAGTGAATGCTTACAAAACATTTTAGGGGGAAACAAAAGATGAACAAAGCATTTGGGAAAAAAGGACTCAAACTTTGTACGGCACTTATGGCTGTTGTATTAGTATTTACAGGTTGTGGATCGAAAGGTAATTCTGACAGCTCCAGTAAAGAGTTAAGCTCCATTGAAGGCCGTTATACTATAGATCCGGAAACACCGGCATGGAAGCTGGATACAAAAAAAGAGACAACAGATCTGACTTGGTACGTGAATGCAGACTGGTGGAATACTGATTTCGGAAAAGACCTTGTCACCAAGAAAATTAAAGAGGATTTAAACATCAACATTAAATTCATTACAGGCGATGACACTAAGCTGAATACGATTTTTGCCGGCGGTGAAATGCCAGATCTGTTGACTATTTTTGATTCCAACTCTCCAGTCGTACAAAAAGCTGCTACCTGGGCATTGCCTTTAAATGATCTGGCAGATAAATATGATCCGTATTTCAATAAAGTTGCAGAAAAAGATACGATGAACTGGTTCCAGTTAGCAGATGGCAAGACCTATGGATACCCTAACTATTCCAATACGCAAAACGATTATGATAGCGGTAACATCCCTGCTAAAACAGCCTTTGTCATCCGCAAGGATGTTTACGAAGCCATTGGAAAACCAAGCTTTGGAACTCCTGAGGAATTCAAGAGCGTTATGCAACAAATCAAAAAACAATTCCCGGACATGATTCCTTTTGGTTTTAACTCCATTGGTTCAGGCACTGGTTCTTTGGGAGATGTATTGGAGGATTTCATCGGAGTGCCGATGGAAACTGAAAATGGCGAGTTCTACAACCGTAACCTAGATGAGGATTACTTGACTTGGTTGAAAACGTTAAATGAAGTCTACAGAAATGGTGACATCAGTGATGACAGCTTTGCTGATGACGGTACTGCCTTTGAAGAAAAAGTGAAATCTGGTAAATATGCAACAATACTTTTGGATGGAACCCCTCAACAAAGTGGTAACCTGCAAATCTTCATGACAGAAAATCCAGGCAAGGAATATATCGCTATTGATGGCCCACAAAGTACTGTTGGACATGAACCAACGTTGAATCAATCCGGAATTACAGGTTGGATGATTAGCTATGTTACTAAAAAGGCTAAGGATCCTGCAAAAGCGATTCAAATTTACACTTATTTGCTCAGCGACGAAGGACAAAAGCTCATGAACTACGGTATTGAAGGAGAGACCTATAAAGTTAATGACAGCGGTAAAATTGAATTCTTGCCTGAAATCAAAGACCTGCAATTAAATAATGCCGATAAATTCAAAAAAGATTACCGGATGGGCGAATTTATGTTCTTTGGACATGACCGTGATAAAGCGCTGAGTAATGACGCATTCGCAGATTCCATTAAACAAATGCAAGAGTGGGGCAAAGGAAAGCTAAAACCACACTTTATTCTTGAAAATATTAACCCGGCTCAAGGAACGCCTGAAGCTCGCAGTCTTACTGCAATTGATACTACTTGGAACACTACGCTTGTAAGTATGATCCGCGCTAAAGACGATGCTACATTCGACAGCACCTTGGCTGCTTACAAAACATTTTTGAATGATAACAACTGGGATAAGATTGTAGAAGTTCGTTCTGAAAAAATGAAAAACAACAAAGAAAAATTAGGCCTTAAATAAGTTAGATAATAGAATGTGGCCCCTTCACTGGGGCCTCTTCATAGAAAAATGGAGGGAAACAACATGCCAGAGCTTAAAATATATCAATCCACCGGGGAGAATACATTGTTTGTAGAGCAAAGTCTGCAACAATTAACTCCAATTGCTGACGCAGAGGCGACCACTACTGTAACTATTGACGAGAATCAAACCTTTCAGGAAATGGATGGCTTTGGAGCATCCTTTACGGATTCATCCGCTTATTTGATTAATCAAGTCCTGGACAACGAACAGAAAAAGGAAGTCATGAGCAAGCTTTTTGACGCACAAGATGGAATTGGTTTGTCCGTATTAAGAAATCCAATGGGGGCATCGGATTATGCTAGAGATATTTATAGCTATGACGATAGACCTGCACAGGAAACGGATACGGAATTAACCCACTTCTCTATCGCACATGATGAAGCAGACATTATCCCTTTGTTGCAACAAGCTCTGGAAATTAACCCTGAGATCAAACTGATGGCTTCTCCATGGAGTGCACCAGGTTGGATGAAGACTAGCGGATCGATGATTGCTGGAGAACTTAAACAAGAATATTATCAGGCTTATGCCGATTATTTTGTTCGATATATTCAAGCTTTTGAAGGGCACGGATTGCCAACTTATGCTGTAACACCACAGAACGAGCCTTTATTTGAACCCAAACACTACCCTAGTATGTTAATGTTGCCTGAGGCGCAAAAAGATTTCATTAAAAACTACCTGAAGCCGAGCTTTGTTAAGCATAACATCGCTACAAAAATTCTCTGCTACGACCACAACTGGGATCGTCCAGATTATCCGTTAACCGTGCTCGATTATGCAAAAGATGAAGTGGATGGTGTAGCTTGGCACTGGTATGGTGGCAATGCGTCAGCGCAATCAGAGGTTCTGAAAGCTTTTGCTGATAAAGAAGTGCATTTTACAGAAGGTTCTGGTGGAGAATGGATTCCTCCGTTTGAACAAGCCTTCTCCAATGTAATGAGAACAGGGATTGATATTCTTAGAAATCATAGTAAATCCTTTGTGTTATGGAATATGGCCTTAGATGAAAAGAACGGCCCAACCGTACCGGGTTTTGGCAAAAGTACTTGTCGTGGTGTTGTGACAGTCAACCAAGAGACCAAGGAGCTTACGTATACACTCGACTATTATGCGCTGGCCCATTTCAGTAAATTTATTCGTCCGAAGGCTGTGCGCATTGACGCCTCCACCAATCAAGAAGTGATTCGTTCCGTAGCTTTTAAGAATACAGATAACTCTATTGCAGTTGTTCTGTTCAACGATAGTGAAAAGGCTGAGAATGTGGCTTTGAACTTGCCGGGAGCGGATGAATTATCTTTCCGTTTGGCGTCAAAAAGTGCTTTATCCATTTTGATAAAATAATTAGAGGACGTAGCTCAGAAGCACTCGAATCTTGATTCGGGTGCTTTTTTTATGAAAATAATCGTATAAAAAATCAATGTTCGGTAAGCAAAGTTTTGAATTTACGGATTTTCAATAATAGTAAATAAAAATGGCAGTCCAGAGCTGAAGTTCAGCGTCTGGACTGCCATTTATTTTTTGTGTAATTGGATTGCGAGTTCTAACGTTCTAAACGGTAACCACCGTGAAATACAGGACCCACATATTCATTAAACGCAAATCCATTACGAATGGCTGCGGAGACAAAATCTTTAGCTTTTGCAACAGCTTCATGAACCGTTAAGCCATTAGCTAGACCGCCTGTAATTGCTGCGGCAAAAGTACATCCAGCTCCATGATTGTGAGCGGGTTCGATTTTGGCTGTTTGGAATACAGTGTACTCAGAACCGTCGAAGAAGATATCAATCGCTTGATCGCCGCCGAGTGCTTTGCCGCCTTTAACCACGACATTACGTGCACCGAGCTTATGAATCAGACGGGCAGCTTCTTTCATTTCCTCAAGGGTAGTAAGTTTGCCAAGACCTGAAAGAACACCTGCTTCAAACAAGTTTGGGGTGACCACAGTTGCTAGTGGTAGCAATAAGTCACGAATAGCCTCAGCGCTGTCAGGGTTCAAGACTTCATCTTCACCCTTGCACACCATAACTGGATCAATAACTACATTAGTCTGAAGATTTTCTTTGATCGCTTGCTCTGCAACGCGCACAATTTCAACACTTCCAAGCATACCTGTCTTCATGGCATTAACCGGGCCACCAGCGAAAATAGTTTTTAACTGCTCAGCAACAATGGAGGCATCAATTGGATAAACATTATGGTGCCAGCCGTTGTCCGGGTCCATAGTAACGATAGTGGTCAAGGCACTAAAGCCGTAGGTACCATACTCTTCAAATGTTTTTAGATCCGCTTGGATGCCTGCGCCACCACTGGAGTCGCTGCCTGCAATAGTTAGAGTTTTAATAATTTGAGTCATGGTTACGTCCCCTTTATATATGTCTGAATTCATAAACAACGCATTGCATTGATTATAACAAAAAATAGCACCTA
This sequence comes from Paenibacillus sp. FSL P2-0121, assembly GCF_037975345.1. NCBI lineage: Bacteria > Bacillati > Bacillota > Bacilli > Caryophanales > Paenibacillaceae > Paenibacillus > Paenibacillus sp. FSL P2-0121. The sequence continues at coordinate 2,701,129 of NZ_CP150245.1, forward strand.
CGTCTTTCTAAAAGCAAGAGCAAGGTTGAAAATACCTTCCTCTAAAAATTCCCGCCCTTAGTCCAGCTTCTCTGCGTTTGGGTCAGCAATGAAGAGCGGTCCATGATTATCTGTAAAGAACTTCATGAGGGTCTCCACTACTTCCTGCTGTGGGGATGTTTGAGCTTGATGTATTCCGATACTGCGGAATAAATAACCCCATTCTCCCTTATCGTAATAGGCAGCACCCTCATCCTGATAGCCGTTCGCGTCTGCTTGAAGCGTATATCTGACCGTTCTTGCTTCAGCTCCGGCAGTACCTAAAATATGCTGTTCGCTAAACTTAAGTGGATTATTAATGGTAAATCCCAGCGCGTCAGCCCATTCGGCTTTTTCCGGAAAATAGGCTCCGATTGCAGTGATGGCACAACCTGTGCAAGTCCAAGCCGTATCTGAATAGTGCATGTTTTGTTCCGGATGGTTCGGATCCTGAAAGGTAACTCCATAAGAACCGTTAGCACCGACAACCGCGGTAGCCTGCCATCCGGCAGGAGCGAGTAGAAGATAACCTCCACCGATATCAGGGCGGTAGACCAGCGTTGCTTCTACTTGGTTTTTCATGTCTTGAGATAAAGCAAAGGTCATTTCAGGTATGGGGGGGATTTCTGTATTTACATATTCGTCACCACTATCAATATGTAGCTGCGCGAGCGTAGTGTGCAGTGGAATGATGACCTGCCCATTATCGGGATCACTGCTCGGAAATTCGAGCATTTCTTGAGTGGAGCTGGGTTTGTTATCTGCTTCATTATTAGTTTGTGCGTTGGTGGATGTAGGTGGTGTGGTAGGTGTACCCCAGTCGAGCCCTTTATATCCAATCAGCAGCACTAGTACAATTACGACGCACAATATTGAAGTTAAGATCCAGCCGTTTCTAACTCCTCTTCGTTTGGATTTCATATATGTTGTACCTCCTTTGATCTTACTTATATAGACCTAAGAATGGAGTGGAAAGTTTCTTACATAACCTTTATATTTCTGAAGTTCTTCATGATCGGGCGGGATAGAGAGGGAGTCCGTTTCTTAAACCCTGCATATCAATATAGAAAGAATTTCAAACAAAGCGTGTAGGAGGGCGAGTATGGTTACGATTAGTTTATGTATGATAGTGCGAAATGAAGAAAAAAGCTTGCACCGATGTTTGTCTACCATTGCAAGTCTCGTAGATGAAATTGTTATCGTGGATACAGGCTCGACGGATAAAACAAAAGAGATTGCGTTGTCCTTCGGAGCTGTAATTTATGATTTTGAATGGATTGATAATTTTAGTGCCGCACGTAATTTTGCCTTTAGCAAAGCTACTCAGGAGTACATTTTGTGGCTTGATGCGGATGATTATATAAAGGAAGAGGATCAGATTCTTTTTAAAAAACTAAAAGAAATCCTGCCAGGACATATTCACAGTGTGAACATGCAATATAATCTGGCTTTTGACGAAGCGGGAAATGTCACAGCTAGTTTACGCCGCAACAGGCTGGTTCGGCGCAGCTGCAACTTTCAATGGATTGGGCCTGTTCATGAGTATTTAGAGGTAAGTGGTCCTTCTTTTAGTAGTGATGTCTGCATCACACATGAGAAAGATAAGGAATACACAGATCGTAATTTGCGGATTTATCAAAAACGTGTTGCACAGGGTGAAGTATTTTCGCCGAGAGACCAGTATTATTATGCGAATGAATTAAGGGATCATGCTATAAATGAAGAGGCTTGCAAATACTATGAGATTTTCTTAGCGGGTGGGCAGGGCTGGATTGAAGATAATTTCCAGGCTTGCCTAAAGCTTGCCGAATGCCGGGAACGGTTGGGGGATAAAGAAGGTGCATTTGAAGCGTTATGTAAAACCTTGCAGTATGATAAACCACGTTCAGAGTTCTGTTGCCGACTGGGGGCACTTCTGCTGGAAAAAGGCCAGTTGCATCCAGCCGCATACTGGTATGAGCTAGCGATTCAGCTACCGCGGGATAACGATTCGATGGGGATGAAGAATGGGATCTTTTATACCTGGCTGCCGCATCTTCAATTGGCACTTTGTTATGATCGTCTCGGCCAACACGAGAAGGCGAATCATCACAATGAAATGGCGTTGAGTTTTTATCCATCCCATCCTAGTATGTTATACAATCGCACCTATTTTAAAAATCTGCTTGGCGATAAATATGTAGCGCTTCAGGCTTAATTTAGTAAAAGAGATGCCCCAGCCGTTCTGATTATGACTGCTGGGGCATTTATGTTTTTTTTGGAGCTTGCAAGATTACTGGCAGTGGGGAACCTTCCCGTGATCCCCGGCAAGCTTCGCGGATTTGCTCCAGATTTCCGCGTAGGAAGCAGCTATCGGACCCAGCTGACCTTAAACGTTGCTTTATGCCACATTTGGAATTCTAACGGACCGCATAGTCGCTATTGACCATAAACACACTCGATTTGGAGCAATATCTCAGGAATAGCTGCACTGGAGTCCGAAACTGTGCTCAAAAGGCGATAAATGGGCAAATAGCGTCATCTGAGTCCGGAAGCATCAGAGGGGAGAGAGTGAAGCGGATAGTTACTGGCGGAGTTGCGCTGTCCTCTTGATCCCCGGCAATCTTCGCTGATTGGCTCCAGATTTCCGCGTAGGAAGTAGCTATCGGAATCAGTTGACCTTAAACGTTGCTTTATGCCAAATTTGGAATTCTAACGGACCGCATAGTCGCTATTGGCCAGAAACACACTCGGTTTGGAGCAATATCTCATGAATAGCTGCACTGGAGTCCGAAACTGTGCTCAAAAGGCGATAAATGGGCAAATAGCGTCATCTGGGTCCGAAAGCACCTGGGGCGAGAGTGGGGCGGGTGGTTACTGGTTGTAAGAGTAAGCTCGGGGAAATGACTCCGGTAGTGTAGGAGAAAAGGCGTGGCGGATGATTACCGGGTGTAAGAGTAAGGTATGAGGTGTAAGATTCCCGGTAGCGTAGGAGTATAGGCGTGGCGGATGATTACTGTGTGTAAGAGTGAAGCGCATAGTTACTGGTGGGGTCTTGGTCGTTTCCCTTGATCCCCGTCAAGCTTCGCTGATTGGCTCCAGATTTCCGCGTACGAAGTAGCTATCGGACCCAGCTGACCTTAAACGCTGCTATATGGCACATTTGGAATTCTAACGGACCGCATAGTCGCTATTGACCTGAAACACACTCGATTTGGAGCAATATCTCAGGAATAGTTGCACTGGAGTCCGAAACTGTGCTCAAAAGGCGATAAATGGGCAAATAGCGTCATCTGGGTCCGGAAGCAGGGGCGAGAGTGGGGCGGATAGTTACTGGTGGTCTTGGGATTTTCTATGATCCCCGGCAAGCTTCGCTAATTAGCTCCAGATTTCCGCGTAGGAAGTAGCTATCGGACCCAGCTGACCTTAAACGCTGCTATATGGCACATTTGGAATTCTAACGGACCGCATAGTCGCTATTGACCAGAAACACACTCGGTTTGGAGCAATATCTCAGGAATAGCTGCACTGGAGTCCGAAACTGTGCTCAAAAGGCGATAAATGGGCAAATAGCGTCATCTGGGTCCGGAAGCACCTGAGGCGAGAGTGGGCCGGGTGGTTACTGGTTGTAAGAGTAAGCTCGGCGTAAATGACTCCGGTAGTGTAGGAGAAAAGGCGTGGCGGATGATTACTGGGTGTAAGAGTAAGGTATGAGGTGTAAGATTCCCGGTAGCGTAGGAGTAAAGGTGCGGTGGATGATTACTGTTTGCAAGAGTGAGGCGGATAGTTACTGGTGGGGTCTTGGTCTTTTCCCTTGATCCCCGGCAAGCTTCGCTAATTAGCTCCAGATTTCCGCGTAGGAAGTAGCTATCGGACTCAGCGGACCTTAAACATTGCTTTATGCCAAATTTGGAATTCTAACGGACCGCATAGTCGCTATTGACCAGAAACACACTCGGTTTGGAGCAATATCTCAGGAATAGCTGCACTGGAGTCCGAAACTGTGCTCAAAAGGCGACAAATGGGCAAATAGCGTCATCTGGGTCCGAAAGCACCTGGGGCGAATGGTTACTGGATGTAAGAGTAAGGTCAGGGGTGTAAGATTCCCGGTAGCGAAGGAGTAAAGGCATTGCGGATGATTACTGTGTGTAAGAGTAAGCTCGGCGTAAATGACTCCGGCAGTGTAGGAGTACAGGCGTGGCGTATGATTACTGGGCGCAAGAGTAAGCTCGTAGGTGGATCATTATCAGCAGCGTAGGAGTAAAGGTAGACAGTAATTAATATTCAGAAGATATCCCAAAGAGGGTAACCAAGCATCCATGAACTAGATGCTTGGTTACCCTCTTTTAGTAAGCTGGATTGTATTGTTGTTCCTTTTTATAATCGTTTGGAGGGAGACCTACCTCTTGTTTGAAAAGCTTGGAGAAATAGGAGTAGTTGCTATAGCCGACTTTGTTCGCGACGGTATATACAGACATATTTGTGGTTTCTAATAGATGTTTCGCAGCAGCGATTCGGACGTGGATGACGTAGCTTCCTAATGAAACCCCAGTTTCTCGTTTGAATATCCTCGCCAGGTAATCAGGATTGAGATAAACAATTTCAGCCAAATCATTTCGGGTCAGATCATCGCCGTAATGTGAATGAATGTATTGTTTGATTTCTTCTGCGACGGACTTAGGCTGGGCAGCAAAGTCACGATATTTCATGGCTGTAGTGACAAGGTATTTAAGATATTCTTCCATATCCTCGATTGAATCCAAAGAGTGCATAGATAATTTATCATTAGTTTTGCCAGAGTATAATTTGTGCGATCGTATCCCTTTCAGATTGAGAAATGAATAGACTAGCTGAACTACATCTAAACGGAACAAGCTAAGGACAGAGGTCTCAAGTGTTCTATTGTTAAGCATGACCTTTAAATATTGTGTAACTTCTTCAAGAAAAGCAGTGAATTTATTCTGGTTCAGCAGCTCTTCCAAATAGGCAAGATCCGGTGGTGTATAGCCCGGTTTATTTTGCTGCAGATAAGCCTCCACCAAAAAGGTCTGATTTCTGCATCTCGTAATTTCTTCATCCATAGTCAGGGATTGTTTTAGAACATTCCCTACATTACTCAGTTTATCGTATAAGCCAATATTGCAGCAGACATCACATTTTAAATAAGGATTCGCCTTTTGAATAAAAGAAGAACATAATGCTTCAAGCCGTTGCGTGTCTGGTGCCTGGTTCCATTTTAAAATGGCGATCCAGTTATAATCTCTATATTCCAGAATGCTTTCGATGGTAAAACAAGGGTGCTGAAACAATTCGTACAATACATTTAGCAGGGCAAAATCAAACAGATCCTTTTCTTCTTTTCCCATGCTGCCATTGTAAGGGAATAAGTTAAATATCAAAGGCTGTAGAGTATCGCTCATTTGATAGGAGAGGTTTTGTTCTTCAATGGCATGTGTGATGTCTGCCAACTTAATCGGAAATGATGTACTGCCACTGACTAGCTTCCGCCAAAAATGCTCAAGAATCTTCGCCTGATTTTTTTGCCAAAAGTAACCGCCCTGAATGGCTTTTTCGTTTTTTTGCTGCTCTTTTGCTTGGGTGACCGCCTTTTGGATGATCAACATCAGCTTGTCAAATTCAATGGGTTTGAGGAAATATTCAAAGCTCTGCAATTCGATTGCTTTCTGCGCATAGTTGAAATCTGCATAATTGGTAAGAAGAATAGTCTGAATACTATAATTTCCCTCGCGAATCCATGCCAGTAATTCCAGTCCGCTGCCCTGCGGCATTTCAATATCTGAAATCAGAATTTGAACAGAATGCTTTTCTATTATTTCACGTGCTTGAGCGACATTATTAGCCGTATAAACAGTATCAATGTGGAGTGATTCCCAATCTATTTTCTTTTGCAATGCGGCAATAACATAAAAGTCATCATCAACAAGCAGTACATTCATAGTTTGCTCTCCATTCATTTAGATTTATTAGGAAGCTTCGGAAGATATAAGATTACACTAGCGCCGCCGCCCTCCAAATTGGAGAAGGTGACGGTTGCTCTTTTTAAATATAGGTACTCTAGTCTTTTAAGCGTATTCATAATGCCGATTTGCGTACCTTTACTTTGATCCAAGGGCTCTCCAAGATTAAGTTTCTCTAACACCTGAGGTGGAAAACCGGGACCGGTATCGGTGAGCTGGATAATGAGCATTTCTTCTTCCTGCTCCATCTGTAATCGTTGTACTGTAAGTCTGATCTCGGCTTCATGTTCGCGTGAAATCGCATATTTAATTGAATTTTCGATAAAGGTTTGCAGCACTAACGGTGGAATTTCCACACTGCCTGCCTGATCCTCTTGTTCGATGTAATAAATAAATGCGTCCTGATAACGTTGCTTTTGAATCTCCAAGTAGGTTCGGACATGCTCGATTTCATCCTCCAACCGGACAAAATTCTCGCCATTCTGAAAAATGTAACGGAAATACTTAGAGGTAGACAACGTCATATTTTCAATTTCTTTATACATATGAATTTGCGCCATGCTATAGATGCTAGTCAGACAGTTTAAGAAAAAGTGTGGTTTAATCTGTAGCTTCATATAGTCCAGCTGTATTCTTTGTTTCTCCAGTTCCTGCTCGTACATAGCGATTTTAAAGGTTTTGATTTGTTCAACCAAGCCTTTAAACTGAGTGTTTGCCTGTTCCAGCTCTATAATCTCACTGCTTTTGAAATCTGCGGGTTGCCCAGACTCATTAATGAAGGCAAGGTTATCGGAGAAGCTTTGAATCGGACCTAACACTCTTTTTTTGAAAAAGAGCAGAACAATGCATAACGTGGAGGTCACAATGAAGAACAATAACATAATAAGCAGCTGGGCAATCATGATTTTTTCGAATATGCCATATTTAATGACCATTTTGGTGCTGAAGGTGGTGTCTGAGAATGCGCTGTTGATGGTTGTACGCGATTGCAAAAGATTAGCGAATCCCCCATTTTCCGTTATTAACGTTCCGCTATTGGAGATCGGACTGGTTAAAGGCTGTTCATTCTCATCTACTAGAGAAACATAACCATTGGCGCCAAGATTAATTTGGCGTAGCGGCCGGATCAGATTATCTGCGGAGATCAGTCCAATTAAATAGCGATTGTAATAGGGCACGATATTAATTACATAATAATGGTTGTTCACAAGAATAGGCGTCCATTTGGAATAAAACTTCTCATACATCTCCTTATCATCAATATAAGAAATAATCTTCTTTTTCAGCTCCCTGTAATCCGTATAGCTTACGCTGATCGGTGCACAATTCAAAAAATAGGTCTCATTTTTCAAATAGTAGAAGAAGTTATACTCATGCCCGTAGTTTTTTTGCAGCTCGGTAAAGCGTTTGAACAGATTATCATTTGCTTTTAAGAACTCGATACTGTTGACCCCGTAAGTATTCATCGTTAGTAAGCTCTCATCGTTCCCAAGCGTCCAGCCCATATAGTGATTAATGTAGGCAAAATCATGATTAATACGATTGATGTAAAGCGCCGCAGTATCCTGCAAATTTCGAGTGGACTGCTGCTTAACGATGGAAATGGAAGCGATGCTGATTCCTAAATCCAGAATAAGGACTGTGAATGAAACCAACATCATGACTTTTATATAATGGCGAATGGGGTAGGTTTTGTGTTTCACTGTTTTTTTGATCATAAAGTCATTATAAAACCTCTGCGTGAAAAAAACATAAGAACTCGCTATCGATTCCCCTCAAAGTCCGGATAGCACATACAGAAGTCGGGATACTGTTATTAAATCTCCCCAAGTAGAGCATTTAGCTTTTGTATTTTTTGTAAGCGAATTCAAAGGTCTGGATAACCGTCTTAATGTGTCCGGAATACGAAAAAATAAGAAGTTATTATAAAGCTATTCAGATGCATTTTGATAAATTGAAATGGGGGATTAAGAGATGAGTCAACACAGTAAGAAAAAAACTGCAAAGAAATGGACTGTGGGTCTGCTGGCGGCTGCGATGGTATTTGGAATTGCTGGCTGCGGCGGTAACAAAGGGAATAATGCAGCGACAAATGAAACGAGCAGCTATAACAAAGAAGGCTTGCCGATTGTGAATGAGCCTGTGACACTTAAAGTGCTGACTGTCCGTTGGGGGAGTATGGGGGACACCTTTACGCAAAACCAATGGCTGAAGGATCTGGAGAAAAATACGAATGTCAAAATCGATTGGCAAGTAATGTCCTCCAATGACTGGGGTGAGCAGAAGTCCATTATGCTGGCAAGTGGCACGCTTCCGGATATCGTTTTGGGAGATCAAACCTTTGGGGATGCCGATATCGTAAATAATCTGAGCTTTTTCCGGCCGCTTGATGATTATATTGAGCAAAATATGCCTAATCTCAAAGCAGCTATGGAAGAAACCCCAGAAATGAAAAAAATCAGCACATTTCCTGACGGAAAAATCTACTCCCTGCCAACAAGACTTCCTGCACGTCCAAAAAGCTCACGTCAGCCTGTGATTAACAAGACCTGGCTGGACAAATTGGGCTTGAAGGTGCCTGAAACGATTGATGAGCTTTATAACGTGCTCAAAGCTTTTAAAGAACAAGATCCGAATGGGAATGGAAAACAAGATGAGATTCCTTTTATTGAAATTGGTAATGACTTGATTAGTCCTTTCGGAATTGCCGATTTAAATAACAATAATATGATCATCAAGGACGGAAAAGCGATATATTTCCCTATTTCGGAGGAGTTCAAAGAAGGTCTCAAATGGGAAAATAAATTGTATGCGGAAGGCTTGCTAGATAAAGAGGTATTCACTCAGGACGATACGATGAGATCGGCTAAGTTCCAGAATCCGGATGCTCCAATCGTAGGCTTTACGTACCAATGGACTCCAGACGCCGTGTTTGGGAAATGGAGCGATCAATATGTGACGATTCCACCGATTGCCGGACCAGATGGTAAACGTTATACGATCGGGAATCCGATTGGGATGAATCTTAACCGTAATGAGCTGCTGATCACCACGTCCTGCAAATATCCTGAGGTTGCCGCACGTTGGGCAGATCAGTTCTATACTGACGAAGCGAGCATTCAGAATTTCTGGGGTGCGATTGGAACGGTTATTAAGAAAAACGATGATAGCACTTATACATTGGTGGATCCACCAGCTGGAACCAGCGCAGATGCTTGGTATTGGGATCAATCGCTACGTGATTTTGGACCGAAATATGTGAGCCCATCCTTTGAATCGAAAATCGTCCTGAACCCTGAAAGTGGAGATGGACTGAAGCTGCAACTGGATAAGCTGGGCAGTGAATATGTAACCACACCTTTCCCTAACGTAATGTACACTTCTGAGGAGTTCGAGGAGCTGCCAACCTTGACTACGGATATCGACAGCTATGTGAATACTATGCGGGCGCAATTTATTAGCAAAGGCGGAATTGACGAGGGCTGGGATGATTATGTGAGCAAGCTTAATAAAATGGGACTTGAAAAGTTAGTTAAGATTCGCACGGATGCTTACAGCCGTTATATGAACGTGAAATAACCTATTCGTCTTTCGAAAAAGGTGCTGCCCTGCAGGATAGCTGTGGGGTAGCATTCTCTATTTTAAATAAGGAGGGGATGTCATGAAATCTAGTCCACTTCATTTCGGGCGGAAATTCGGACAAATCAAACAAAATTGGGGTCTCTATCTATTGCTTTTCCCTGCTGTAGTTCTGACGCTATTATTCGCGTACAAGCCAATGTACGGGGTGCTGATTGCTTTCAAGGATTATAGCCCGGCGTTGGGAATTGGAGGCAGCCCTTGGGCTGGATTCAAGTACTTCGAGAAATTTTTTCATTCCTATCAATTTTCATCAACGATTAAAAATACATTGATCATCAGTGTATACAGTCTGATTACCTTTCCGATTCCAATTATACTGGCGCTGATGGTTAACCAGATGAGACCAAACCGGTTCAGACGTTTTTTCCAGACGGTGTCCTATATGCCGCACTTTATCTCCACGGTAGTAATGGTGGGTTTAATGATGATTTTGTTCTCACCTAGCACCGGACTGCTGGGCAATATATATAGTCTTTTTGGAAAAGAGGCTCCTGATCTGATTGGCTCCGCTGGATTATTCAGCAGTGTGTATGTTTGGTCAGATGTGTGGCAGCATGTCGGCTGGGACAGCATTATCTTTATCGCTGCGCTCTCCGCAGTTGATCCTAGCTTGTACGAGGCGGCAACCGTAGACGGAGCAAGCCGGATGCATAAAATTCGTTATATCGATATTCCGATGCTGATGCCAACAGCGATAACCTTGCTTATTTTGCGGGTCGGTGGATTGCTTGGGGTTGGGTTTGAAAAAGTGTACTTAATGCAAAATGACTTGAACATCACTTCAAGCGAAATTCTTTCTACTTATGTCTACAAAATTGGCTTGCTCAGCAGTCAATACAGCTTTTCCTCGGCGATCAACCTGTTTAACACCGTTATTAATTTTATTTTATTGATCATGGTCAATCAGATTTCTAAAAAACTAAGCGAAAATAGCTTGTGGTAGAAGGGAGGAGCATTGAAATGGGAGGTTTAGAGACAGTTACTAAAGGGAATGTGGGGAAAATAAAGAAGAATCGTTCTTCGGATACTATAATGGAAATAGTGATGTATGTTATATCAGCAATTTTTCTAGTTATCTTAATTTATCCGCTATATTTTATCGTCATTGCTTCGTTCAGTGATCCTTCCGCGGTGGCGGGGGGGCAGGTTTGGTTATTTCCTAAAGGGTTCACCTTCGATGGTTACAAAGAGCTGCTGCGTCATGAAAATATTTGGATCGGTTACTGGAATACCATCATGTATACGGTGGTAGGGACGGCAATCGGTTTAATTGTAAATATTTCTGCGGCCTATGCGTTGTCCAGAAAGGATCTTGTGGGGCGAAAATATCTTTCCCTGTTTTTCATCTTTACGATGTTTTTTAATGGGGGGTTAATTCCGACTTTTCTAACGATCCGTGATTTCCATCTGTACGACACATTTCTGGTGATGGTACTGCCTTTCTCCGTTGGGGTGTTTAACATTATCGTTGCCCGCACCTTTTTTCAGTCGAGTATTCCGGGAGATTTATGGGAAGCTGCACAGATCGATGGTTGTGGAAATCTTCGATATTTTGTACAAATCGTTTTGCCACTATCGAAGGCGATTATTGCCGTGCTGGGTCTATGGATCGCCGTTGGTTACTGGAATTCATATTTTAATGCCTTGATCTATTTGAAAAATCCTAATATGTATCCCTTGCAGCTGATTCTGCGAAATATTCTGATCACCAATCAGATGCAATCGGGGATGGGAACCGGGGAAGCTGCGCAAATCGCACTACGACTCGCCAATATGATGCGGTATTCTGTTATTATCGTGGCAACGGTTCCGATTATGTGTGTGTACCCCTTTGTACAAAAATACTTTAACCAAGGGGTAATGATCGGCGCAGTGAAGGAATAGTACATTCGGCTATTCTACTAACATTCATTCGTAAGGAGCAAGAACGTTATGAAAAAGCAACAAAAAAACAGGATATATAGAACAATCACCGTCATTCTTTTAGTGACAACGTTGCTTGCTAGCCTTACTGCCTGTAAAGGGAGCAATGGGGTTAATTCTGTTGAACCTGAGCCGGGCGGATTTAACAAAGAAGGATTGCCGATAGTGGATAAGCCTGTGACGCTGAAAGTACTCACTGTCCGGTGGGTAAGCATGGGAGATTCTTTTACCGAGAATCAATGGCTCAAGGATTTGGAGAAGAACACGAATGTCAAAATCGAGTGGCAGGTGATGTCCTCCAATGATTGGAGTGAACGGAAGTCTATTATGCTGGCCAGTGGCACACTTCCAGATATCATTTTAGGGAGTCAGACCTTTGGAGATGCGGATATCGTCAATAATTTAAGCTTATTTCGGCCGCTAGATGATTATATTGAGCAAAACATGCCTAATCTCAAAGCAGCTATGGAAGAAACACCGGAAATGAAAAAAATCAGCACCTTTCCTGACGGGAAAATCTACTCGCTGCCTGCAAGATTACCCTCACGTCCTAAAAGCTCACGTCAGCCTGTGATTAATAAAACCTGGCTGGACAAATTGGGTTTGAAGGTACCGGATACGATAGACGATCTTTATAACGTGCTAAAAGCATTCAAAGAACAAGATCCGAATGGAAACGGAAAACAGGATGAGATTCCTTTTATCGAATTAAGTAATGATCTAATCAGTCCCTTCGGAATTGCAGATTTGAATAATAACTTCATGGTGGTCAAGGACGGAAATGCGGTTTATTACCCGATTTCAGAGGAATACAAAGAAGGGCTCAAATGGGAGAGCAAATTGTTTAAAGACGGATTACTTGATAAAGAAGTATTCACTCAAGACGAAACGATGAGATCGGCAAAGTTTCTAAATCCGGATGCTCCAATCGTAGGCTTCTCTTATCAGTGGACGCCAGACGCTATGTTTGGCAAATGGAGTGATCAATATGTGACCATTCCGCCAATTGCTGGACCAGACGGGAAGCGCTACACCGTTGGGAACCCGTATGGGATGAATCTGGAACGCAACGAGCTGTTGATCACCACATCCTGCAAGTATCCAGAAATTGCAGCACGCTGGGCGGATCAGTTCTATACCAATGAAGCCAGCATTCAGAATTTCTGGGGTGCCATTGGAACGGTGATTAAGAAAAATGACAACGGTACGTATACATTGATGGACCCTCCAACCGGCACCAGTGCGGATGCTTGGTATTGGGAACAGTCACTCCGGGATTTTGGGCCGAAATATGTAAGCCCAGCTTTTGAAAAGACTATCTTTCTAAATCCTAAAACCGGAGATGGACTGAAGCTACAACTCGATAAGCTGGGAAGTAACTACACAACACCACCTTTCCCCAACGTAATGTACACTGCAGAAGAGTTTCAGGAGCTGCCGACCTTGACCACCGATATTGATAGTTACGTCAATACAATGCGTGCTCAATTTATAATCTCAGGTGATATTGACGAGCAGTGGGATGACTATGTGAAGCAGCTACGGGGGATGGGCCTCGAAAAGATGGTGAAAATTCGGACAGATGCTTTCAGCCGTTATATGGGCGTTGAATAACAAGAAATGAGGTTTTTACTTGATGGGAAATATAATGAAAGAGCCAACCCCTTTGGCAGCCCAATTAAAGCTGCATTCTGAACCAGGCAGTAATGCTGACGCGATTATTCAGGGGGAGTGCTATCGGTTCACTGTCTTAACTCCGGAGCTTATCCGGATGGAATATAGTGAGGAAGGTTTTTTCGAAGATCGGGCGTCGCAGACCGTTGTGAATCGCAATTTCCCGGTTCCAGAGTTCCGCGTAATGGATCTGGGGAATAAACTTGAGTTGATTACGGAGCGCCTGCATTTAACTTATGACAAGCAGCCTTTCTCCCGGCATGGTCTCAGTGTTCGGGTGAGAAACGAAGCGGGTCACCTAATGAGTGTCTGGAATTATGGAGATACAGTCCAAGATTTGGGAGGGACTGCACGTACCCTGGATAATGCAGATGGTGCCATTCCGCTGGAGCACGGACTACTTTCGCGTGCGGGGTATACGTTAATTGATGATAGCACCTCCCTAGTACTGGAAGAGGATGGACGGGTCGAGCTACGGGCGTTGGCTGGCCTCGATGTTTATTTTTTTGGATACGGTCATGATTATTTGCACTGCTTGAAGGATTTCTATCACCTTTGCGGTCGTACGCCCCTATTGCCACGTTATGCCCTTGGCAACTGGTGGAGCCGTTATTACCGATATTCAGAAGAAGAATACAAAGCGTTAATGGAGCGGTTTGAGCTCGAACGAATTCCGTTTTCCGTCGCTGTTATAGATATGGATTGGCATCTCGTCGATATTGATCCGCAGTACGGCAGTGGTTGGACGGGTTATACCTGGAACCGGGAACTGTTTCCGGAGCCTCAAAGATTTTTGGCATGGCTGCATGAAAAAGGACTTCGAGTAACGCTCAACGTACATCCAGCAGACGGTGTACGGGCGTTTGAAGATCCTTATCTTGCCATTGCTGCGGAGATGGGTATGGACCCGGAAAAAGGGGATGCTGTGGAATTTGATATCACGGATCCGAATTTTTTGCGAGCATACTTTAAGTATCTGCATCATCCGCTAGAGAATGAAGGTGTGGACTTCTGGTGGATTGATTGGCAGCAGGGTGGAGTGACTAAAGTACCGGGACTAGATCCGCTTTGGATGCTGAACCATTATCACTATCTGGATAGCGGCCGGCGAGGCAACCGGCAGATTACTTTTTCCCGTTATGCAGGTCTTGGCAGCCATCGTTATCCTGTGGGCTTCTCTGGAGATACCATTGTTACTTGGGAGTCGCTGGATTTCCAGCCATACTTCACAGCCAACGCCGCTAACGTGGGATATGGTTGGTGGAGCCATGATATCGGGGGCCATATGAATGGTTATTTAGACGATGAGTTGGCAATGCGCTGGGTGCAATTCGGTGTGTTTTCGCCTATTCTGCGGTTACATAGTTCAGCTAGTGCCTTTAACAGCAAGGAGCCATGGCGATTCAATAAGATTGCGGAAGATGTGATGAAGGATTGCCTGCGTTTGCGGCATAGTTTACTTCCCTATCTGTACACGATGAATCGCTATGCCAGCCGCGATAGTCTTCCGCTAATCCGACCGATGTATTATCATCATGCGTTGTCGAATGAAGCCTATGAAGTGCCCAATGAATATTATTTCGGAACGGAACTTATTGCCTGTCCGATTACACAGCCGGTCAACCCAAAGGTAGGCGTTGCCGAATTTAAGGCTTGGTTACCTGAAGGGATTTGGATAGATTTTTTTAACGGAAGAGTGTACGACGGTGGCAGAAAGCTTTCTCTTTATCGCAATCTTGAGAATATCCCTGTATTAGCTAAAGCGGGTGCTATTGTGCCCATGGCAGATCTGACGCAATTTACCTCTTCAGTGGATAATCCGAGGCATATGGAGGTCCGTGTATTTGCGGGAGGAAGGGGTCATTTTCATCTCTGGGAGGATGAGGGCGATACTGCGGAGGATCAGGACGATCAATGGTGTGATACAGAAATGATCCTGGAAATGGGGGATAGAGCGAGCTTCAAGATCCTCTCTGCTAAGGGAAATACAAAGGTTGTGCCTGAGCGGAGATCGTGGAAGCTGTCCTTTGTTGGTTTTGCTGATACGAAGGTACAGGTATTCGCTGGCGGCACAGAAATCGAAGCAAACATGGACTATGATGAGGCTACACATACGCTTACGATCATGATTTCGGATCAAGCGGTAGAGCATTCATTGGAGGTAACGTTCACAGATGCCCGGATTGCGGTGAATTCGGTAGATGATGAGGTGTTCAGCCTTCTGAACCGTGCGCAAATTCTTTTCCAATTGAAAGAACAAATTTACCATGTAGTCAAAGCAGCAGTAACGCCGATGGCAGCCCTGGCTTCTCTTGCCTCGTTGGATCTTGAACATACACTGTATGGAGCGTTATGCGAAATACTGTCGGCAAGACTTTAAGCACTATTTCATTGAATTTAATAAAAAAGGAGGTTCTCTCTGTGCGCTGGCATAAAGAGAACCTCTTTTTTATTAGGAATGAACCGCTGCTACTTAATTAGCAGGGTTTGAATGGCATGAGCCGGAATCATGTTCTCAGCCAGTTCGTCATGGAAGCGCAGGGTGAATGGAAGCTCTTGCTCTGTGCGGTTCATAACGATAACAGCAATAGTGCCATCAGGGTTGCGGAAAGCTGTTGTTTCAAGCTTATCTGTATATTTGGAGAAACCAATGCGTTTAGCACCCGGACGAATATATTTACTGAAGTGCCCGATGTAATAGAAAGAGCTCTCAAAAGTAATTTCATCGTTTTTGGTATCTCCGATAATTGGAGCGTCACAGTAATTTCCTACATGATTAGGTCCACCTTGCTCATCCAAGACAATGTTCCAGTCTGTCCAGCTCGACATCCAGTTGTTCAGATTGCCAATGATATCATGTCCGTAACGTTCACCGGTGTTCCATGAGCCGAGATGAACGCCACCTTCTTGGCAGCCTTCGCTGAAGAACAGCTTTTTATCTGGGAAACGATCATGTACAGCAGAGAGGGCTTCGAAGTGATCACCGGAATACCAATGGAAGCAAATTCCCCATATGTATTTGGACGCTGCTTGATCTTCAAAAGCAACCTTAGCACGGTCATATACCCGTTCTTTGTTATGATCCCAGATCATAACTTTTACATGGCCCAAGCCCGCTTGTTCCAGAGCAGGTCCCAAGTAGTCACGCACAAAATCCTTTTCTTCTTCAGCGGTATACAGGCAGGAATCCCATCTTTGTACAGCTTTGGCTTCATTCTGAACACTGACAGCCCAGATATCAATCCCTTCTGCAGCGTACGCCTCAATATATTTAACGAACATGTTAGCCCAAGCCTCACGATATTCAGGCTTAAGAGCTCCGCCTCCGTTCATTTGCCCGTTTGTCTTCATGAACGCTGGAGGACTCCATGGGGAAGAGAACAGACGAAAATCTTCACCTACTGCTGCGGCAGCATTTTTTATGAGGGGGATAATTGATTCGTGATCTCTGGAAATATCGAATGAACGTAGCTCCGCATCGCCTTCCTCTACATAAGCATAGTTGCCCAGTGAGAAGTCGCAGCTTTGGATGTGTGAGCGGCAAAGGGTGTATCCAATGCCGTGCTCAGGATGAAAATAAGCGTCAATGATTTCTTTTTGTTTAGCTTCACTAAGTTTAGCGATAGTAACGGCAGAGGACTCCGTAAGGGCTCCACCAAAGCCTTCAATTTCTTGATACTCCAGATCATCATAGATATTGATTAGCTCTGATTCGACTCCTGACGTATCGGGAAGGAAAATCAGAGGGTCCTTTTCTGTTAAACGATCCGTGGTTTCTTTAGCGGTTTGAATGACGCGAATAGTTTTACTCATAATGGTTGATAACCTCCTACATATGAATTCTGTCTTTATTATAGAAGGAGATTCACTGCACTTTGAAGAAACTATATGGCTAAGAACCTCAACAATCTGGTCATTGATTACTATAGAAAGAGGAGCAAATGCGATGGAAACAAACAGCGTTCAAATTAGTTTGTGTGGATTTATCCGCCATACTCAGCCTTTTCGGCAACTATATCGCAGTGGGTTGGATACCTATATCATCAGGCTGCAAGCCGAAGGGGAATGTGAAGTCCTCATTGATGGAGAAATGACTACCGTAGTACCTGGGGATCTACTATTATTTAAGCCCTATGATATATATGATCTGAGAATCGGTGAAAAGAAAAGTCCTCTGGGACATAGTGTGGACTATTTTGTAATGTGTACAGGGGAATGGGTGGACCACTGGTGGAACCTGCGTGAGCGACCCAAAAAGGTAAGAATTGCGGATGATGGTAAGCTGCAAAGTATATGGCAACAGCTTGATCTGGAGAATAGAAGACTAGACGGGGGTAGCCCTGAAATACTAGAAGCGCTATTTAAAGCTTTATGTTTGCTGTTAGATCGGGCTATGGAAGAGGCACCTGCATCATCTTCGGCTTCACTTCTACACGGACTTAAGATGAAGAGTTATGTGGAGGAGCATGCTACTTCAGAGATCAGACTAAAGGACGTAGCCGCTCATGCTGGAATTAGTGTGACAAGGGCCGTGCATGTATTCAAAATCCAATTCGGTTATTCTATTATGCAATATGCGGGGCAAATCCGGCTTGCGATGGCACTGAGATTAATGGACAATACCAATTACACCTTAGAGCGTATAGCAGAGGAGACGGGGTTTGGAAGTTATACCTATTTTCACAGAGTGTTTCGGGAGCGTTATGGTGTCTCGCCAGGTATTTATCGAAAGAGAGTGTAGAAGGTTTAGCAGTAAAAAGAAGCTGCCCCATAAATCACAGAATAGGGCTTAGGGGCAACTCCTCGATTAGACGTTAATTATAATAAGGCCAGCCAGCTGAATCCCATTCGAGATCACTGATTAACAATTTGGGTGCACCATTCTCGGCGACACTGTAAGCATGGCGGACGATAACGTTGGTTCCATATATATCCTGTCCACCAGGACCCGCCCAAAAACTGTTGCCGCTATCGATGACCGTAGCCCCGCCATTTTTCATATCAGTACCGTCCTTTGCATAGAAAGGCCCCAGTACGCTGGTTGAGCGTCCCACTGCAATTTTATAGGTGCTGTTTACGCCTGAGCAGCATTGGCCAATGGATACGAATAGATAATAATATCCGGTATTTGGATTGTAAACCATGCTGGAGCCTTCAATCCCCCCGGATTTAGTGGCAATGCGATAGGAGTTGCCCGTTGGCTTCATGGTTGTTTTGTTGATGGAGGTAATGTAAATCCCGTTGCTCCAGGAACCGAAGGTCATCCATAGGTTTCCGTTAGCATCTGCCGTAATGTTAGGATCAATGGCGTTATAATTGGAGGCGTCATTTGACGAGATAACGACACCTTGGTCCGTCCATTTTCCCCCGGAGATCGATTTAGTAGTTACTAAACCAATAGCAGACACTCTTGAGCCGAATGTGGAGATAGAATAATAGAGGTAATAGGTACCGTTATAGTAGAAAATTTCTGGAGCCCATACATCTAGCCCTTCTTGATTGGGAACGTAAGAGCTCCACCAGGAGGGTTTCGAGTTATAAATCGGGAGGGAGCGAATATAGTTCGTTCCATCGTTTGAAAACATCACTTGGAGACCTGATCCCGTGCTGAATACCCAATGTGTGTTTCCCTCTTTGATATATGAAGGGTCGTGTACGTTGGTATCTCCAGCCAGATTCCAGGTTGCTGCATAAGCTTGCGATCCTGCTGAAAAAACAGTTGTAAAAAGCATTAAAAAAGACAACAATAACAACCGATAACCTTGCCTACCTTTTTTAGCCATATTCCTTCTCCTTTTAGTTTAGATTTCCCTAAAGTGTTTCATTATTTTGCAATTGATAACGCTTACATAATATCTTGTATTATTTCTCTAGTCAATGATTCTTTTGGATCAATAAAAAAGCAAATCTCGGCCATCGGAGACTTGCTTTTTTATATTTTTATAATAAATCTGTGATCGCTTGTTCAAATAATCTGACACTATTTTCCCAAGTCCATTTGCGCGAATATCTTTCCCCCTGCTCCGCTAATTTAGTTCTTAAGTTGGGATCACGTATTAAGCGGATGACATCTTCACCGAGCCGGTTCTCATATCGATAAGAGAGCAAACAGTTTTTCTTGTGATGGGCGTATTCCATATTCCCGCCTGAATATACACAGACTAACGCTGCTCCACAACGCATGGCCTCAAGTCCCGGTAAAGAGCCTGTATCAAAAATACTTGAGCTAACAAAAATATCCGCACCGTTATAGTGATAGCAGAGCTCCTCATCATTTGCTGGCGTAAAGAACCGATATTTGCCAGTAGCTTTCATTCTTTGGAGAATTTCTGAGGTGTTGAATTCGTCAGGCGGACTGATGAAGTTAATATTTACATCGGGATATTGGCTTTTTACGTAATCCAGCTGTTCTATAAGATAATCTTGCTCACGGTGCCAGGAGAAACCTCGTTCTGTTTTTCTTAATATAGCTGTTATGTTTAAAGGCTCTTGAAGACTGTGACGGATATTCATATTTTTAAAAGAGGAGCTAATGCCAATGGGCACGATACTGCCGGTGATGCCATGATTTAAACGGATCAGCTCCTGCTGCCAACGTGATAAAACGATTAGATGCTCAGTGATGTGATAGGAGGGGAAGGAGCGTCCGTTATCCGGTAAAAAAGGTGGCTCATAACATAAAGATAAACGTACATGAACCCCTTTTCCTAGTTGGCTTGCTGCTTGGGCGATGGGGACAGTTGTAAAATAATTAGAAACAATGACGTCTCCGGGAGGAAAGTCATGCTCGTGAATATTCATATGTGAGGAGCGGATTACGTTTGCGCGCACATCATAAGAAATAGCGCCATCCACAGGCAAAAGGAGATTGACCTGATGACCCAAGTCTGTCAGCCCATTGGTGAGCTCTACTAGCATACGTTGTGCTCCGCCATGAGATAAGGTCAGAATAGGGAATGTGAATCGCATTGATAATCCCGTCCCTTCCAAGTTAGAGCTATAATGGTGAAACAATATGATTCAATCGTTCTGTTTTTTATTTTATTCAGCTCCTATAGAAAAGTACCATTTATCAAGCTTATAAACAAAAGGAGAAGGAAGAGGGGTTAGTATGAGTGAAATCATTATCGAATGTATGAGAAGGCTCGATCAATCCTTGGGGTATGTGGAGCAAGCTGTAAATAAGCTATCGACCGAAGAGATCTGGTTTCGTCCAAAGTCAAAAATGAATGCCATTGGTAACCTATGCCTGCATATTGCGGGCAGCGAATATCAGCATCTGGTCAGCGGAATCGGCAATAAGTCAATAGAAAGAGATAGACCTAATGAATTTTTGACCAGAGGCGGTTATTCATCACAGGAATTATTGCAGTATATGCTAAAGGTCAGGGAAGAAAGCCGTTCGGTGGTGGGCAATTTGACGAAGGCTGATCTAGAACAGGAGTTCACCATTAGTTTCCCTGAGAGGGCTGGAATGTAGAATAATACTTGGAGTATTCAAAAGATTATGATCGGAGTGCAGAGCATTATTCCTATCATACAGGTCAAATCGTATATGCCTCTAAATTGCTGCAGAAAGAGGATGATCATCTGCTCAATAACTGGAAGCATTATTTTTGAGCATAGAAAAAGCTGGGGATAGATGCGCAGCTGCTGCTAACACCTATCCTCAGAAATGGATTTTTATTGTGTTATAGGAGCAAGCTTCTTCAGTAAAGCAACCGTATCATTAACCTCCAGATCCTTGATATCTTCTAATGACACATCGATCATTGGCTTATATTCTTGGAGTTTGCGCAGGAAAGCCTCGGTATGGAATACTCCGCTGCCTGCTTTTCCGTGGTATGCTTTTTCACCATCTTGATAGATATCTTTTAAATGCGCCAGAATGATACGGTCGCCGAATAATCTGAAAGAATCATCGACAATTTGATCCTGCAAATGCGCAGCCGTGCCAATAAAATTACAAGGGTCCAATACAACACCTATACAGCTTGATGGGACTTCATCTAAGATGCGGCGCATCTTGTCTGGTGTAGAAAGTGTATGTGTGCAGACCCCTTCTAGTCCTAGAAAAACGCCCCATTTTTCAGCTTCCTCTGCAAGTTCTTCTACAGTTGCCCTTAACGTATCCCAGCCGATAGCTTCGTAATGGATCGGATCTTGTGCTTGAAAAGTAGTAAGCGCACCTGTTTCTGTTGCCACCATAGGTGCGCCGAATTGGCGGGCATAACGAAGATGCTCTTTAAAACGATTGATCTCAGCTCTCCGGATGACAGGATCCGGATGAACAGGGTTGATGTAACAGCCCAAAACACCGATACGTATTCCTGCTTTGTCAAATTGTTCGCCAATATAGCTGGCAAGACCTGGACTTAGTTTACCGGTAGAAGTGTCGATGTCCTGAATGGCTTTGGATAATGCAAGCTGAACAAAATCGATATCATAATTCTGAAGGGTTGCAGTTAACGACTTGAGCGGCAAGCAGCCAAATGTGTGGGCTAGAGTTCCGTATCTGATGAGTAACCTCTCCTTTAATAGAGTAAGTATGAGTAATAACCTTCATAATAGTAACGCTTTCATAAGGATGCAAGTGATTTATCATTATCGCGGGTCAGGAAATTGATGATTTCAGTGTTGACTCTATCCGGTTGCTCATGATTAATGCCGTGTCCCGCACGGGGAATCACTTGGTAATGAAACTTTCCATCCTCTAAAATATCTATGAAATCCTTTGATTGTTTTAACGCGTGTTCTCCTACTAAAAAATAAAGCTTATCTCTGACGGCAACTGCGGCGTTTTTATCATATTTTTGAAGCTTATGAACAAACATAGCTTGCTGATTATGAGCTCGCATTAAAAGAATTAGATGAGCAGCTACTTCTGGGTGATTGTTAAATAAAGGGGAGTCAGGCGCACTTAACTTCTTCAGCACTTTCAGTAAATTGCGATCCGTGGGAATCAGAATCTCTGGGAACATCATCATTAGCGTTTGCAGCATGGCTTTGATGGGTGTGGTGACCATTCCGCCTTCCAAACAA
Source organism: Paenibacillus sp. FSL P2-0121 (assembly GCF_037975345.1). NCBI lineage: Bacteria > Bacillati > Bacillota > Bacilli > Caryophanales > Paenibacillaceae > Paenibacillus > Paenibacillus sp. FSL P2-0121. Next base: position 2,723,385 of record NZ_CP150245.1, read on the forward strand.
ATCACACGGTTCACTTTGTCCGGTTGCTTGGTTGCATAATTAAAAGCAATATAGGCTCCATTTGACACCCCTGCAATATTAAAGATGTCTATGCTCAGATGTTTGGCTATTTCATTAATCCATTCCACCTGCTCAAACTTTTGTTTATTAAAGTGCGCATTAGGAATGCTTTTTCCGGGTCCGCCCAGAGTATCAATAGCAACGCAGTAAAAATGCCGCGATAATTCCTCGATGTTAAGGAGCCACATGACCGCCGAGTTATCACCAACGCCATGAAACAGAAATAAAGTGGGATTACTCTTTTGCCCGGTAAGGATACAATGCGTCAGCCCATATGTGGTTGGGAGATCGAGCTCTTCAAGAGGAATAGGCCACTGATCAACTAGCTGTTGGTAGGATTGCCACACTCGTTCTTGCACCTTGGCATTCTTAAAGCTATTTACCATCACAAACCTCCTTAGTGAAAATACAACATCTGTATCTTATTCCAATAAGTATACTACGAGAGTGCGGAAGGAGGAGCGCGCAATAGGAACATTCCTGTGAAAAGAGGGGTGCAGACCAGATAAGTGTATTTCATACAACTAAATTGCTACTTTACTCTCACTACGGTGAAATAGATGTACTTCGTACAACTATTTCTCTCGTATTTAGCTGATTCAGCTAAATTGGGCGAAGTTAATTGCACAAAGTACACTTAACACATTAGGCGTGAGCATTGAAGATCATTTTAGTTGTAGAATGTGCAATTAAATAATGCATGCCGGTCTCTTTTGCGGTAAATTTTGATAGGGAAGTTATTAATAACGTTCTAGGTGGGGATGATTATGCTCGTTGAGCTAAAGGAAGCTAGTGTTTCAGATGGACGCGATATTTTTGAGCTGATTGTGGAGATAGGTCCGGGGGAAAATGGATTCGTCAATAACGGATTTGATCTGGCTTACAGTCAATTTCCTGATTTCATCCAGGATCGGATAGCACTTTCACAAGGTGATAATCTTCCACCACAGTATGTAGCACAAACCAACTACTGGCTACTGATTGACGCTTATCCCGTTGGTGTCGGAAAACTAAGACATTCCTTAAATGATCAATTGAGGAAGTCAGGTGGACACATCGGTTATAGTATCAGACCCAGTGAAAGAGGAAAGGGTTATGGCACGATCTTTTTGGCAGAGCTGTTAAAAAAAGCTGCGGACATGGGGATTGATAAGGTCATGCTGACTTGTGAGCCGGACAATATATCTTCGAGAAAGGTTATTGAGGCGAACAAAGGAATACTAAATGGCATTGAGAATGAAAAATGTAACTACTGGATCACCCTTTAAGCTGGTGTGAAAAATAGGGGAGGAGTTGCCAAGAGGCAGCTCTTTTTTGTTATTCGCGATGTTATTGTAGTTCATCCAATAGAGATTCGTCTAAAATGTGAAAAAAATTTAAAATTTTGTTGAAAGCGCTCTATTCAAACACAAACAAATAGTTTAAAATCAAAACAAACAAAAATAAACAAAAAAACAAACATTCAAAAACGGAGGTATTCACAAATGGTACAAAACTTATGGGATTCATCTCGGGAAACGAAATTAGACGGGGGATTGGATGCATTAGTGTTCCGCTCTAATCTGCTGGGCGAAGATCGCAGAGTCTGTAACTTTGGCGGAGGGAATACCTCCAGCAAAACGATAGAATTGGATTTTCGCGGGCGTGAGGTAGAAGTAATGTGGGTGAAGGGCAGCGGCTCTGACCTTGCTACGATGAAAGCAGGCAACTTTACCGGACTAAGGCTTCAGGATATTGCCCCGTTATTTGAACGTGATGAAATGCCAGATGAAGAGATGGTAGCTTATCTCGCAAATTGCATGATTGATCCTAAACATCCGCGTGCTTCTATCGAAACGTTACTGCATGCATTTTTACCTTTCAAGCATGTGGATCATACGCATCCAGATGCCATTATCAGTTTATGCTGCGCTCATAACGGTAAGGAAATTGCCCGTGAGATTTATGGGGATCGTTTCGTATGGGTGCCATACATCCGTCCAGGCTTCACTTTATCCAAAATGATTGCCGAAGGTGTGCTCGCAAACCCGAAAGCTGAATTAGTGCTGATGGAGAAACACGGTCTCGTGACTTGGGGGGATACACCTGAATCTTGTTATGCCAAAACAATCTCCATAATTAACGAAGCGGAAAGTTATATTGAAGAAAGAATTGAAGATCAGAACCTATTTGGCGGCCGCAAATCAGAAGCACTTCCAGAAGCAGAGCGGCGGGCTGTAGCGGCGGCAGTGATGCCACTGATCAGAGGCGCGGTCAGCGATGAGCGTAAAATGATTTTGACCTTCGACGATGCGGAGGATGTCCTGCGTTTTGTAGGAGGGGCTGACTCGGAGAAGTTATCCGGTGTAGGCGCAGCTTGTCCAGATCATTTGGTACATACCAAAATGAAGCCGCTTTTTGTTGCGTGGGAGCCAAATACCAATGATATCGATGGCTTGAAGGCGAAGCTGAGCGAAGCGATTAGCGATTATAAGGAGCAGTACAAAGCGTACTTCGACCGTAATAAACATGAAGGCGATGTAATGTTCGAGGCTGCGCCACGTGTGATCCTGATCCCTGGCGTGGGCATGATCAACACAGGTAAAAGCTGGAGCAATTCTAAGATCAGCGGAGCCTTGTATCACCGGGCGATTGCTGTTATGCGCGGAGCTACTGCGCTGGGAGATTTCGTCTCTCTAAGTGAGAATGAATCGTACAATGTGGAATATTGGCCCCTGGAATTATATAAATTATCATTGGCTCCGGCAGAAGCGGAGTTCTCCCGTAAAGTTGCCTTTATTACAGGTGGTGCTGGGGGAATTGGGAGTGAGACGGCTCGTCGTTTAGTATCAGAAGGAGCGCATGTTGTATTGGCAGATCTCAATCTGGAGGGTGCACAAAAAGTAGCGGAAGAGATTAACGCTAAGTTTGGTGAAAATCGTGCATTCGCCGTTAAAATGGACGTAACTCAGGAAGAGCAGGTAACCGCAGCTTATGCGGAGACAGCCCTTTTTTATGGCGGGGTCGATATTATTGTTAATAATGCTGGGCTTGCAACCTCCAGTCCGTTTGATGAGACTTCATTGAAAGAGTGGAATTTGAATATTTCTGTGCTGGGCACAGGATATTTTCTCGTTGCACGCGAAGCTTTTAAAGTGATGAAGGAGCAAAAAATCGGAGGCAGCATGGTATTCATCGGCTCCAAAAATTCTATTTTTGCAGGTAAAAGCGTCTCGGCTTACAGTTCTGCCAAGGCGCTCGAAGCCCATCTGGCCCGCTGCATAGCAGCTGAAGGTGGAGAGTTTGGCATCCGTGCCAATACGATTCTGCCCGATGCAATTCTACAAGGATCAGCTATCTGGAATTCGAACTGGCGTAATGAACGGGCGGCTGCTTACGGGATTGAGCCGGATCAATTAGAGGAGCATTACCGTAAACGCACGACGCTGCTAGTTAATATTTATCCACGTGATATTGCCGAAGGCGTTGCTTTTTTTGCTTCTTCCAAGTCAGAGAAAACTACGGGTTGTATGCTGACAATCGATGGTGGAGTGCCAGCAGCTTTTACTAGATAAGAGGTAGCTTGAATATAGATAGGGATAACGGAGGGAAATCATGCTGATTGCAGACAGATATGAACGAATCGTAGAACTAGTGAATGAACGCGGCAGTATCCGTGTCTCAGAATTGAGTACATTATGCCAAGTGACGGAAGAAACCATTCGCCGCGATCTGGATCGATTGGAAAAAGCGGGGCGGCTGCTGCGTTCGCATGGCGGAGCAGTTAGCCTGCGTGACCGGCAACCGGAGACCCCTTATGCTGAACGAGAAATCATGAATGCAGCGGAGAAACAGCGGATTGCCCGTGAGGCGGTAATGATGATTAAGCCGGGCGATCGGATTCTACTGGATGCCAGTACAACGGCTTGGTATATGGCTTCGCATTTGCCGGATATGCCGCTCACTGTGTTGACCAATTCTACTAGAGTGGCAGCAGAGTTAAGCGGGAAGGAGCGGATCGAGGTCTTTTCTACAGGCGGGCAACTGAGCCGCAGATCAATGTCCTATGTTGGTCATTTAGCAGAACGTTCGCTTGAATTGTATCACGTGGATAAAATGTTTTTTTCCTGCAAAGGATTTCATCTCGAACGTGGCGCTAGTGAATCAAATGAGCTGCAAGCTATGGTGAAACGAAAGATGATTTCTATTGCGGAGCAAGTGATCTTATTATGCGATTCCAGTAAATTCGGAATTCAAGCGTTCACACATTTTGCGGCTCCTAGTGATGTGGATGTTCTAATAACGGATTACAGCCCTGTTGAAGAACAAATGAAGCAGTTGCAGAAGCTGAACATCGCAATAACGACGGTGTAGTAAATAGTTGTGCAGGAGGTGAAGGCATGAAGGTATCGATGTTTATAACTTGCGTCAGCGATGCCGTGTTCCCGAAGGTCGGGGAAGCCATGGCTCGTCTGCTGGCCAGATATGGCGTACAGCTGGAGTTCCCGGAGGTGCAGACCTGCTGCGGACAGCCTGCGTACAACAGTGGATATTGGAATGAAGCGCGGCAAGCTGCACTTACGATTCTGCAGGCCTTCGATGACAGTGATTTTGTCATTGCACCTTCCGGATCCTGTACGGGGATGCTTCATCATTACCCTAAGCTGTTTCAGGATGATCCGGTTAATCTGGTCAAGGCGCAGAATTTGCAACGTAAATCCTATGAATTCAGCCAGTTTATGGTGCAGGTGCTTGGCGTAACTGATCTAGGAGCAGTGTTTCCGCATAAGGTTACCTATCATCCTTCCTGTCATGGCACAAGGATTCTAGGGATTCGCGACGAACCTATGCAGCTTATGCAAAATGTGAAGGCGATGGAGCTGGTACCACTGCCTTTTGCTGAGGACTGCTGTGGGTTTGGTGGAACCTTTGCCGTGAAAATGTCTGATATCTCCGGGGCGATGGTCACTGAGAAATCAGATCATGTGCTGGAGACGGAAGCAGAAATCCTAACGGGTCTGGATATGGGTTGTCTGATGAATATTGCCGGGAATCTGCGTTACCGCCGCGAACCCGTTCGAGTTATGCATTTAGCAGAACTACTGTATGAGGGGGTGACTGATAAATGAGTCAAACCACCACCAATCTAACGGCGAAATCAGAGAACGGGAAGCCAGCAACAGTAAAAGAGCGTGCAGACTTGGCACTGAATAATGACTTTTTACGCAAGGCTGTTCGTTTTACCACGGAGAGACTGCGTGATGGAAAACAAAAAGCAGCTAACGATCATGGCCACTGGGAAGAGTGGCGTGAACGTGGGCGACAAATCCGTCTACACACGATCGCCCATCTTGATTACTATTTGAATCTTTTTGCAGACAAGGCAAGAGCAAACGGCACACATATTCATTTTGCAGCAACGGGTGAAGAGGCTGTGAAGATTGCCCTTGAAATCGCGCAGCGAAAACAGGCAGCTTCTGTGGTCAAATCCAAATCAATGGTTACTGAGGAGCTGCATTTAAATAAGGCGCTGGAATCCATTGGTGTGGAGACCATAGAGACGGATCTGGGGGAGTATATTATCCAGCTTGCCGGGGAAACCCCGTCACATATCATTATTCCGGCGATTCATAAGAACCGCTACCAGATTGCCGAGCTGTTGTCCAAAGAGGCAGGGGAGGAGCTTTTGCCTGAAACTACTATTCTTGCTGGATTTGTACGGCGAAAGCTGAGAGAGAAGTTCCTTGATGCGGATATCGGAATGACTGGCTGTAACTTTGCTATTGCAGAGACGGGTTCGATGGTGCTGTTCGAGAATGAAGGCAACGCTCGTATGGTCACCACTTTACCGAAAACACAAATTACCCTGATGGGGATGGAGCGGATTATTCCTTCGTGGAGTGATCTTGAAGTGATGGCTACATTATTGCCTCGTTCGGCAACAGGGCAGAAGTTAACGGTATATATGTCGGGTATTTCTGGTCCCCGCAGAACCAACGATGGTGATGGGCCGGAAGAGCAGCATATTATTATTCTTGATAATGGCCGATCTGAGCAGCTAGGCGATCCTGAGTTTCAGGAGCTGCTGAATTGCATCCGCTGTGGAGCTTGTCTGAATGCTTGTCCTGTCTACCGTCATATTGGCGGTCATGCATATGGGGGAACGTATAGCGGACCTATAGGAGCGGTGTTGACCCCGGCGCTGAATAAAAATGTAGATCAATGGGATGACATCGCCTCAGCCTCTAGCCTGTGCGGAGCATGTTATGAAGCCTGTCCGGTCAAAATCCCTCTGCATGATATGCTCATCTATTTACGCCGGCGGAAGGTAGAACGTGGTTATGGGGATAAGGCAGAAGGTCTCGGCATGAAGGGTTTTGGGGCGATTATGGCGAAGTCACAGCGATTTAGTAATGTGATGAAGGTAGGTAGAATCGGGCAAAAGCTGCTCGTGCGAGACGGAGGAATTCCGTCGAAACTGGGGCCGCTGAAAGGCTGGAACAATTATCGGATCGCCCCGAAGCTGGCAGATCAATCCTTCCGTGAGAGCTGGAAGGGGCTGCAACAGGAGCTAGACAAGAACAGTCGCGAAATGGACCCGGCGATACAGAAGCGAATGGAAGATTTACTAGCGAAGCGGAAGCGGGAAGAGCTGGAAGGAGGGGCCGGACATGACTGAAGAGACGCACAGTAACTGGTTGGAACGTATGGAGCAGGATTCACGTGAAAAGCAGCAGACATTCATGAATGATATCGCTCGCCGCCTGAAGCGGCCGAGAATTACTGAAGCTCCTGCACATCCTTTTCGCGGCGCACCGCAGTATTGGCAGCAATTCCAGTGGAGTCCGGAGGAAAGGATTGAACAATTTACGGCGAATTTTCAAAGCGCCGGTGGTCATGTATTTCGTGTGAAGGATATGGATGAAGCCAAAGCTTTCATCGTCAGCAAAGTCAATGAGATGCTCGCACGGTATATTCTCCGGCAAAATGTCACCGAGCTAGCAGCACTTCGACTAGAGGAGGAACTCACAGATACACGGGTGTCTGTCTGGAATACAGATGATCAGGAGGCATGGAAAGCTAGGGCGGCCGAGGCTGATATTGGAATTGTGATTGCGGATTATGCAGTTGCTTATACAGGCTCCATTACTGTGCTGTCCTCTGAGAATAAAGGCCGTTCAGTCAGCTTATTACCTACCGCATTAATTGCCATCGTTCCATTGGAGCGGCTGAAGACTCGTCTCGGTGAGGTGCTTATTGATTTTGATGAAGCTGGGCCATCGGGGCTGCCGGCGGGCATCCATTTTATCTCCGGACCTAGCCGTTCAGCGGATATTGAGAATGATCTGACGATAGGCGTGCATGGTCCAGGAATCGTATTCGCTTTGCTAGTAGGCTGATAGGAGATAAGGAGTGTTGTATAGGGATGAATACACAAGCTCATAATCAGAATCATATTGCTGTTGATATCGGAGCCTCTAGTGGGAGAGTGGTCTGTGGAACCTTGCAGCAGCCGGGAGGAACCCTGTCTATAGAAGAAATTCATCGCTTCAGTAATGGATTCGCTGAACAAAATGGTAATCTATATTGGGATATAGATTATTTAGTTGCTGAAATCGTCAAGGGCTTACAGCAGGCCAAGGCTAGAGGGATCGAGCGCTGCACCGTGGGCATCGATACTTGGGGTGTCGATTATGTACTTCTCGATCAGGAGGGAGCGCGGATCCATGAGGTTTTTTCTTATCGTGACTCCCGAACGGATGGAGCGATAGAGAGGCTGCATCGTAACATCTCAACTGAAAGCGTTTACGGAAAAGTGGGGATACAATATCTCCCGATAAATACGTTGTATCAACTGTTTGTGCATGATCAGGCGGAGCTGGAAGCAGCACATTCCATTCTCCTGGTCCCTGATTATCTTTATTATCGGCTTACGGGTCGCAAGATTAGTGAAGTGACGATAGGTTCCACCTCTGGGATGCTGAATCTTCACACTCGTGATTACGATGAGGATCTTCTGTCGGTGCTTGGTCTTTCAAAAGAGCAATTCCCTCCCTTAACAGAACCTGGGGAACCCGTTGGGAGGTTGACGGAGGACTTGGCGGCTCGCGGCGATCTTCCAGATTGCGAGTTCATAGCAGTAGCCTCTCATGATACAGCATCAGCTGTACTAGGGGTTCCGGCAAACAGCGAGAAATGGGGATTTCTCAGTAGTGGTACTTGGTCACTCATCGGGGTGGAACGGAGTTCAGCCATCACAAGTCCAGAGGCTATGTTACGCAACTATACGAATGAATGGGGAGCCTACGGCTCATTCCGTTTTCTTAAAAACATTATGGGCATGTGGTTGATTCAAAAGGTACGTGAGGAGTACGGCGGACAATACAGCTTCGGCGAGCTGGTAGAGCTGGCAGCACAAGAAATCCCTTTTAGATCGATCATTTATTGCAATGATGAACGCTTCATGAATCCACCGAGCATGATTGACGAGATCCGCAGCTATTGTGTGGAAGCAGGACAGTTGGTCCCTCAAACGCCTGGGGAAATGGCTCGATGTGTTTTTGATAGTCTTGCTTTATCTTATTATTTCTACATTCAGGATCTCCAGCAATTGACGGGTGACAACTTAGAGAGGTTGCATATCGTTGGCGGAGGTGCGAATAACGGTCTGTTGTGCCAGATTACGGCAGATCTGCTGGAGATGGAAATTCACGCCGGACCAACAGAATCTACGGCTTTAGGCAATCTGGTTGTGCAGATGATCAGCACGGGTGCTGTAACTGATCTTCAAGAGGCGAGAGAAATTATAAGTCGTTCATTCCAAGTAACATCTTATATACCGAAGGGGATGGACCCCACGACCAAAGAAGCGGCTTTGGCACAGTTCGCCCGGCTGCAGGTCGTTAATTAGTAGCTAAGTTTAGTGGAAAACGAGCCAAAGAGAGGCAAAAATGCCTCTCATCGAGCGCAATACGCGGAAAACGAGCTAAAGAGAGGCAAAAGTGCCTCATCTAAAACACACTAAGTTAAAAATCAGGAGGCTCAAACATGGAGCAGAGTAAAGAGAGCTTACAGAGCATTCAGAACAGCTACAATGAAGCGAAAAAGCTTTACGCACAGCATGGGATCGACGTAGATAAAGTGTTGGAGCAGCTAGCGGAAATTAAGATTTCTTTGCATTGTTGGCAAGGTGATGATGTGAAGGGTTTTTTGAATAAGGAAAAAGAACTGAGCGGCGGGATCGCAGTCACCGGAAGTTACCCGGGGCGGGCCGGGAATCCGGAGGAGCTGCGCCGGGATTTGGAACAGGCTCTAGCACTCATCCCAGGGCAACATAAAATAAATTTACATGCTATTTATGCGGATACAGAAGAGACTGTAGATCTCGACGCGTTAGAGCCTAAGCATTTTGAGCGCTGGGTGAGCTGGGCCAAAGAGCAGGGACTCGGATTGGATTTCAATCCTACCTGTTTTTCTCATGAAAAAGCAAATGATGGCTTCACACTGAGTCACCCAGATCCTGAGATCCGCAACTTCTGGATCGCTCATTGCAAGGCCTCACGTCGAATCGCCGAGTCCTTTGGTCAAGCATTAGGTCAGCCTTGTGTCACTAATTTTTGGGTTCCAGATGGTTATAAAGATACGCCGATCGACCGCTTGTCACCAAGGGTACGGCTTCAGCAGTCACTCGATGAAATCTTCAGCGAGGAAATCGATCAGCAATATAACATTGATGCTGTAGAAAGTAAGCTGTTTGGTATTGGTTCGGAAAGTTACGTGGTTGGCTCACATGAATTCTATATGGGTTATGCGCTAAGCCGGGGTAAGGCGGTGTGCTTCGATGCTGGACATTTCCATCCAACCGAGACAATTTCGAATAAGCTGTCTTCCTGGCTGCTGTTTGGGGATCAATTGCTGCTGCATGTTAGCCGTCCAGTACGCTGGGATAGTGATCATGTGGTAACTATGGACGATGAGCTGCTCGAGATTGCCCGTGAACTGGTTCGTGGTCAGTTTCTGGGCAGAACGCATATTGGATTAGATTTTTTTGACGGAAGCATCAATCATGTTGCTGCTTGGGTGATCGGAACACGAAATACATTAAAAGCTTTGCTTCGTGCCATGCTGGAGCCAATCGAGCAATTGAAGCAAATTGAGCTGGATGGAGATTACACTTCAAGGCTTGCCTTGGTCGAGGAATTTAAATCGTATCCGTTTGGAGCCATTTGGGATTATTATTGTGCGAAGAATGGCGTACCGGTCCGGGAAAGCTGGCTAAATGAAGTGAAACAGTATGAGGCTGAGGTTTTATCGAAAAGATAGAGGTAGAAGTAGAAGTGAAGTAGAACGAACTTTAACAATATAAGTAGATAAAAGATAGGCGGTTACCGGCAGGTAGCCGCTTTTTTATGTTTATGAATCGTACATGATTTGAATTCAGCTCTGATCTCTGCTATGTTTTATCCAAAAGAGAGCGAGGCGCAAACTATGAAACAATATGGACCGAACCCGAATACGCTCTATCCCAATGAACAAATTAAAAGTATCTGCTATATAAAAAATGCGATTACAAGAGACAATATCATTGTTGGCGATTATACCTATTATGATGATATAAACGGTGCAGAGAAGTTTGAGGAACGTGTGACTCATCATTATGATTTTATTGGCGATAAGCTTATTATTGGAAAATTCTGCGCGATTGCCAAAGGCATTGAATTTGTCATGAATGGTGCCAACCACCGGATGAATTCGGTTTCGACCTATCCGTTTAATATCATGGCCCATGGCTGGGAACAGGCGGTCCCGGATTTAAAAGATCTGCCGCTAAAAGGTGATACAGTCATCGGAAACGATGTTTGGATTGGACAAAATGTTACGGTTATGCCAGGTGTGCATATTGGAAACGGAGCAGTTATCGCAGCCAATTCTACAGTTGTAAAGGATATTCCGGCGTATAGTGTAGCTGGAGGAAATCCCTGCAAAGTGATCAGACAACGTTTTGATGATGAAATGATCGAATATCTTGAAGCGCTGAAGTGGTGGGATTGGGATGCTGAGCGAATCTTTAAGAATCTTGAAGTGTTATGCAGCAGCGATTTAACGAAAATCAAAGCGATCAATTAATCGTAAGTAGGTTCAGGATACGGACTTTAGTTTATCTTAAAGATATAAACCTCAATTGAGGGAATACTTTAGGTATGTACGTCATATGAACCTTTCGGAGGGAACCGGCAATGAAGAAGGATAAGGTCAAGAATAGCATGGAGCTCACTGCAGAGGAATTTCCATATAGCAAAGAAAATGAGGAAATGGTAACGCAAAATTTTTGGACGAAAACTAAAAAGTTCGCAGGCAAAATTCCATTTACTAAAGATGCTATCGCAATGTATTATTGTGCCGTCGACGCTAAAACACCTTTATGGGCGAAAGGAATTGCTTTCGGTGCATTGGCTTATTTTATTTCTCCTATAGATGCTATACCCGATGCGATTCTAGGCCTTGGATTTACAGATGATGCAGCGATTATCGCAGCAGGCATTAAAGCGATATCCGGTCAGGTAACCAACGAACATAAGGAAAAAGCTGCAGCGTTTTTTAATGGGGAAAAATAAAAGGTGCAGCATTGAGCTACACCGTAATATCTGTACCTTCAGGACAGCTTTCTGCGGAAAGCTGTTTTGTTTTGTACACCTCGCCCCAATCTTTCATGAGTTTAATAATAGGAATCAGTGTCTTGCCGAATTCAGTTAAAGAGTATTCGACTTTTGGGGGAACCTGATGGTAGACCTCACGGTGTACAACCCCATCCTCTTCCAACTCTCTTAGTTGCAGGGTCAGCATACGTTGGGTAATGCCCGGGCAGATCCGGCGGAATTCGTTAAAACGTTTCGTGCCATCAATCAAGTGATAGATGAGAATTCCTTTCCATTTGCCTCCTATAACGTCCAGTGTGAATTCTACAGGGCAAGCTTCTTTGTTGCTTTCCGGGAAATTTCCGAAGCCACCTTTTCGGTCACGCATAGCTGTTCAACTCCCATGGTATCATTTTGTATACTACATAACATTATTGTGCGTACTTTTAAAGAAGTGATATATACACTAATATTAAGCATGTGATCGGCAAACAGTCAAATGCTCGTCGATGCTAATCAAGTAAAGGGAGTGTTACTCATGGATACTTTATCGTTAAACAAGAATGAAATCCTGTCTGCATATCAGTTCAGACATGCAACTAAAGAATTCGATAGCCATAAAAAAATTAGTGAATCGGACTTTCAATTTATTCTGGAAACTGGACGATTGTCACCAAGTTCATTCGGATTCGAGCCTTGGCGTTTTGTGGTAGTACAAAGTCCGGAAGTACGTGAAAAATTACGTCCTTATGCCTGGGGCGCACAAAAGCAATTGGCAACCGCAAGCCATTTTGTGCTTATTCTCTCACGTCTTCCTAAAGATATGGCTGCTGACTCCGATTATATTAAAGGGATCATGGAGAATGTGCAGGAGTTGCCTCCGCAAGGAATGGAAGGAAAACGTAAAGTTTTTGATAAGTTTTTGAAGGTTGATTTCGGACTGATGGAGAATGAGCGGGCAATGTTCGAATGGAGCTGCCGGCAGACTTATCTGGCGCTTGGGAATATGCTGACTTCAGCTGCGTTAATCGGGATCGACTCCTGCCCAATGGAAGGTTTTGATAAAGCTAAGGTTGAGCAGATTCTGGAAGAAGAAGGGATTTTGGACGCTGAGCATTTTGGAATCTCCTGTATGGCAGCTTTCGGATATCGCCTGAATGAACCACGTGGTAAGACGCGTCAAGGTGCAGAGCAAGTAATTCAGTGGGTTTAACGAAATTGAATCTTAATCTTTGAGCCTGTAAAGTCTCTGTATTCTGGGGATTTTGCAGGTTTTTTTGCGATATTTCTTATAAGATTCAAAAATTAATTGAAAGTTTCATGAAAACTCTGATACCCTTATGAAGGTGACTCCATATTAGCGCTATCGCTTTAACTTAATAATGAAGGGATCCTGCATCATGAAAATCATTCGCATTATTATCCAAGTGTTCCTGCTATATTTGTTCTACTTGGCTGGGGACTATCTGCAAAAGCAACTGCATCTCCCCGTTTCCGGGAGTATCGTAGGATTACTGTTACTTTTTGTTCTATTGTTATTCAGGGTCGTGCCTGTGAAGTGGATTGAAGAGGGTGCTACAACGATATTAGCTTATCTTCCGTTATTTTTTATTCCAGCGACAGCTGGGATCGTGAATCATATGGATATCTTTAGTGGTAGAGGTTTACTATTAATCCTAATCCTTATCGTTAGCAGTGTTCTCACGATTGCCGCAGCTGCACATTCTAGCCAATGGCTTACTAGCGTAAACAACAAGCTGAAAGCGGGATGGAGCGGCAAGAGACTAAGCGAAAAGGGGAAGGAAATATAATGTTTTTTATCGCAACAGGTATTGTACTGCTTAACGTAGCTATTTATTTGATGATGTCAGTAGTATATAGACGATTTCGTATTCCTGTACTTATTCCCGCGCTTACAGCAACAGTGATTGTTGTAACTTTACTACTATATTTTCATATTCCGTATGATACATATATGATAGGCGGCAAATGGATTAATCAGCTGCTCGGTCCTGCTGTAGTATCGTTAGCCTACCCATTATATAAACAACGTAATGTGTTGATTGAGAATCTCCCGGCAATTCTGGGCGGAGCCATTGTAGGTCTGCTTATAGGGATGTTTAGTGGACTGCTTTTGGCGGCAGGTCTAGGCTTCTCTAAATTATATGTTTTATCTTTATTACCTAAATCGATCACTACACCTGTAGCGATACAGATCTCGAACAGCTTAGGTGGGGACTCTTCTTTAACCTCTGTATTTGTTATGATTGCTGGATTTACAGGTGCGATTGGCGGACCTTTTATCATCAAACTGTTTAGAATTCGTAGTGAGGTTGGAATCGGAATTGGTCTAGGAACCGCTTCACATGCTCTAGGAACAGCAAAGGCCTTGGAATATGGTGAACAATCCGTTTCGATGAGCTCGGTTGCGATGACTGTTTGCGCCGTAGTTGGCTCTTGTATCGGCCCACTTGTAGCGTGGATGATGTACCCTTAAATTATTCTTTTAATTGGACTATGTTTGCAAAACACTCCATCGGGTAACTATAACTAAGGAACAAAAAAAGCAAAGCACCTGAGGAGGATTTCACATGTCCGATCACACACAAGATGAAGCGGAAATCCGCAACAAGGAAAATAAAGAAGGCGATTCATTAGCTGAAATTAAGAAGATGGAGAACGGTGTAGACATCGAGCCAGAGGCAGATGAGTGGGTAGCCAAACCTGCTGAATCCTCACACCCAGATCCGCTTCCCGATAATTTGGAGTAAATGATTCGGAAGACAGGCTGTCCTTTAGGGGACAGTCTGTTTTTGTTGATGATTATAGTAAGTATTGTATAATAAATAAAAGTACAACCTCATCAGAGTGTTTTCTCCAAGTTCGTCTTAGCTTTTCGCAAATTTCACAGATCTTTGCCAACAGGGAGGAAATGGAATGCGTAGTCGGAATGAGAACAGCCGTTACCGGCAAAAACGTGGTGAGGCTCTCGCAGGAAACTTTGAGAAAAAGTACGGTTCAAACTTTGGCGTACGCAGTGAGCTTAAGATGGATGCACTGAAGAAACAAAACGACGATCAGTTGCTGACGACACCTCATGAAGAAGAGCATAAATAATTAGAGGTAACAAGTGGGAGACTTTTACTCCTGGAATTCTGGAATGGAGGCATAACCTTTTGGGTTATGTCTTTTTTTGTGCGCATATTTCCAGAACGATCAAGACATAATAGGGCCGGATGGACAACTAAGAAAATAATGACAACGGGAGGCGAGATTAGGTCATGATTATTCCTATATTTTCGTTAAGTGGAGATATAGCAGTTACTGTGGTGGGCCAATACTTTTTTTATTTTATGGTCTATTCCTTTTTAGGTTGGGTATTGGAAGGGACCTATAATCTATACAGTAATGGAAGCTTTCGCAAAGAAGGATTTCTAAAAGGTCCATTTAAGCCGATGTACGGCTTTGCTCCACTATTGCTATTGATTGCTAGAGATTTGACGCTGCCACTTCCGCTTTTCCTATTTCTTGCGCTAATCATTCCTTCTGCTGTGGAATTTATAAGCGGTTGGCTGTTAAAAACGGTATTCCATAAGCAATGGTGGGATTACTCAGGAATGTCTTATCAACTGCAAGGGCATATTTGCCTGCGTTTTTCTCTATATTGGTGGGGGCTTTCAGTAGCTAGTGTGTATGTAATTCAGCCGCTTATGGAGCTTTTATATTCGGGTGTTCAGCCTATTTGGAAATTCGTGCTTCCGATCGTGGGGTTCTACTTTATGGCGGATTTATTATGGACCTGCTGGAGCCGGTATCGGATGGAGAAAACCCCTCAATATCAGAAGTAATGGTTTTCTATATGTGTACTACGAGTCTTCTTTTGTGTATCAAGCACAAACATTTCGTGGACAGGCATTTCGATATTGCATATCCGTTTCTAGTCATAAATAATATAGCAATATATTAAATACTAGACGGACTGGTGGCGATAACGATGACAGGGAAGATTCTAGTGAGCGCATGTCTGTTAGGGCATAAAGTACGTTATGATAATGGCGATGTTCCGTGTCTCGATGCCCGATTCCTAAAGTGGTATGAGGAAGGGCGTTTTGTCCATATTTGTCCAGAGGTAGTGGGAGGTTTGCCAACCCCTCGTCCTGACGCACAGCGGCAAGGAGATCGGGTAGTGACGGGGGCAGGCGTTAATGTTACGGAGCCATTTATGAAGGGGGCTCAAGCCACACTAAAGCTGGCTAGGGAACATCAGGTTGCATTAGCTATTTTAAAACAAGACAGTCCTTCATGCGGAAGCCTGTATATTTATGATGGAACCTTTAAAGATACGAAAGCACCGGGAGAGGGCACCACTACGGAGCTGTTGAGGAAAAATGGGTTTAAAGTATTTGGCGAAGATCAGCTGGATGAAGTCGAGCAGGAACTCGCACGTACGGACGGGCAGGGCATTCTTTAAGTAATAAATAGGCTGTAGGATACATAGTGTGTATAAGGGGAACGAAGCAGTGTCCTTGGGAGAGGAAATGCCGTCCGATGAGCCATCCTTCATTTGGGATAGGAGGCGGACGCAGATGAGTATTGATCAGCTCATTGCTTTGCTCGTTCTTGTCATTATGATCGTACAGCTTGCTGGCACAAAAGGTAAACACTAAGACTCACCTCATTGTAACTGCTTCCGGAGCTCAGCATTTTTTGAGTTCGGAAGCTTTTTTTGTCCACGGCTATGCATATTGTGAAATCTAAAGGATTCCTTCATAGTGATGTCTAATATACATATAGTGGGTTTTTGGGAAGTCCAAGGAAAGAATTTAGGGGGAACTATGAAATTTAGAACATGGATAATCATTGTGCAGTTATTTATGATTGCTGTGCTTGTAGGCGTATTGGCGGCCGATCTAGGTGAGACAGGCTCAGATGAGTCTAAACATGATGATATTTTAATACATTTTGATCAAAAAGATTTAAACAGGATGAAAGAAACCGTTCAAAGGTTTAGTGAAGGTAAAGGAGATAACCTGATGTTGATTGAGCCAACCACGGATAGTGGACGGTTAATTCATGATTTCTATTCTAATGGTAAAGAGCTTCATTGGGTAAAGGATGATACAAGAGATGCATGGAGTAGTAGTCCTGGGAAGATCGAATATGTATGCCAAGCGATTGAACTAATAGAGACAGGTGAGCAGTTTAATGTCGAGTTATCTCAATGTAATGTTCAGCCAGACGTTGAGAAAATAAACGTGGTCAGCTTTTTAAAAGAAAGATTATAAACCCATTTACGGAGAGGATGGATGATCAATATGCCGATGTCTGAGTACTATCAAGGGATTCGTGGGAAAGTGGGCTCAGAATTATTAATGATGCCTTCCGTAGCTGCAGTAGTAAGAAATAAAGAGGATGAGATTCTGTTCATCCGCAAACCAGGAGAATCTTTGTGGGGATTGCCTGCGGGAGCGATTGAGCCAGGGGAGCGTCCCGGAAGAACCTTACGCAGAGAGGTATATGAAGAGACAGGGTTGATGGTTCATCCTACGTCGATTTTAGGTGTTTTTGGTGGAGCGAAATATAGATACGAATATAGTAATGGCGATCAGGTAGAATATACGGTTATTGTATTTGAGTGCTCTATTATCAGAGGAACGCTTAGAGCTATAGATGGGGAGATCGAAGAATTTAAATTTTTCAAAGAGAACGAGCTGCCAGAGATTGCAATTCTTTATCCTAGAGAGATTTTTATAAAAGACCGAGAGAAGACTGCAACGATATTTGAGTGACTGAGAGGAGTGCCTCATGAAGACATACATTTATATGGTTAGACATGCAGTGTCACCTTTTGTATTAGGGAATGAGCGGGAACGGGGATTATCCGAAAAAGGACACGCAGACGCTTATAGAATCAAAGAGCTTTTGACGGAGGAGGAAATTACATATTTTGTATCCAGCCCATATAGACGAGCCGTAGAGACAATTAAATATTTGGCAGAAGCTTCGAACCAAGAGATTGAACTGTATGAAGAACTCAGAGAACGAGCAATCGGAAGTGTCGAGATTGAAATCAGTGAAGATGATTTTCTGCGGGGCATTCGGACATCGTTCAGCGACAAGCAATATAAAATGCCGGATGGAGAGAGTACCCAGGGAGCACAAGAGCGTGCAATTCCTGTCATCAAGCAATTAATTCAACAGCATAAAGGCGGCAAAATCGCATTAGGTACGCATGGGAATATCATGACCATTATCCTGAACTACTTCGATAAGAAGTATGGATATGAGTTCTTTGAACAGACGTCCAAGCCGGATATTTATAAGCTGGAATTTGAAGAATTGGAGCTTACCCATGTGGAGCGGCTGTGGGACTCCGAAGTGCTGAACAGATGAAATATTTTATAAAGCTGAATGCACTAAGCGTACTTTATGCCTTTATGTTGTTTGTTGTAATAGAGCTGCCATTGAATATTTATCGAATCAGCAGAATTTCCGGCTTGGAGCTGGGAAAAGTAGATACCTTGCTGTTTATCTTCAAGCTTGTTTTATTTTTATTATCTTCTATAGTATTTATTTGGCTTACAAAAAAATATTTGAGCGGAAAAAAATCCATGTATTTCACTACGATCCTATGGTTTCCCTATTTGATTCTATTCATTAGTTTATTCGCAACCTGGTTCCCAATCACAGAACCTGCAGATAAACCTGCACCGGTAACAGGACTGATCATAATAGGAGCCATGATTATTTATCCGTTTTATATCGCAATGATTAGTATTATCGCAAGCATCAATTTTAAGTCAGAAGCTGGATAGAGGTTGGAAATGAGGATCAATGATTTGAAAGAAAGACTTTTTTATACTTGTATCTGCCTCGTTGTTATTGTATTGGGGTTAAGCTCTAGAGTATTCACGGATCAGCTGCCTTTGTTTGTATCTAGACATTTCGGAGATGCGCTTTGGGGCAGCATGGTTTATTTTATGTTTCGGGTCCTACTGGTAAATCAAAAGCTAAGGCTCGCCTTTGTATGGAGTTTGGTGTTTAGCTTCGGTATAGAATTTAGCCAGCTGTATCAAGCGGAATGGATCAACAGCATCCGTTCTACAGTATTGGGTGGTCTAATTCTCGGAAAAGGATTCCTGTGGATCGACCTTGTTAGATATTTAGTGGGCATTGCCCTTTGTTATGGATTGGATCAATACTTTCACCAAAAGGTGCACCGAAATAATAAATAGTGTTTATTGGAGAGGAACCTTTAAATGGTAAATAGTTTGATTGTGGTATGCTTGCTTACGATGATTATTCACACGGCAGAAACCTTATCGTATTCGGTACGATACGCCGGAGTGAAGCTGAACAAGATAGCCATTGCGTTATCTCTCACAGGCATTATTGTTCTCGTCTCAAGAACTGCAAATATGATCCAAGCTCCACTGACGGCTAAATTCGTAGATTATGCCAAAATACATTCAGATTTTCCACTTCTTAATTACTTGAGAATTATATTATTGGCTTCTTCATTAGGGACTTTAATTGCCATTGCTGTGTTCCCTACCTTTGTAGGCTTGTTTGGGAGAATCATCTCTAAGCTTGAAATCGAAGGTTCTATCCCAAAACTGCTTACCAGTGTGACGATCGGGCAACTTAAGAACACAAGAAAATACATAAGAAAACCAAAAGTGAACTTATATAACTTCAGATACCTGGGGATTCCTAAACGTTTTATTGTGATGAATGTTTTTGTTACAGCCTTTTACACCGTAGGTGTCATATCATCTTTGTACGCTGCTCATCTAATGCCTCAATATAGCACGACTGCTTCTCAAGCTTCCGGACTGATTAACGGTATGGCGACTATTCTGCTGACCATATTTATCGACCCACAGCTTGGTCTTATTACCCATAAGGCTACTGAAAATGTAGAATACCGTGATCAGCTAGGAAAAATATATGTGGTATTGATGGGTTCACGATTTGTAGGCACTATATTTGCTCAGCTCCTAATTGTGCCTGCAGCCCAATTAATTAGTATGTTAGTGAAGCTGATTTGAGCCGGTGGGGGCGAATCATAATCATTAGGGAAGTTTAGATTCTGCTGCTCGTAGTGCTAGCGAAATCTTCTGTTCCCAGCTGTAAATATTCTGCTGCATGGAATGAATTCGTTTCATTTGCTCATAGGATGATTTCAATTCTGTAGCGGCTCTAACTGCATCTCCTTGCTTAACAGCTGCTTTATATTGTTTGTCAGCTTCCGCGCGTACTTTCTGCGTGGCAGTGAGATTCTTACTTTCGGCAGTTATTTGTTTCTTTAAAGCAGTGATGGGTGCCAACGCATCTTTGACGGGTTTAAGCTTAGCAGCGGTTTGCTTGCGAGCGGCTGCCAAAGCGGTTGTCTTTGTCTTAATTTCGGCTCGGGCGAGGGTTACAGCAGCCTTTAGTTTATTACGCTTCAGGTCCAGCAATGTGACTGTTTTCAAGTCTTTAGCTTTCTTGGCTGCGGTAGACTGTTTACTGAGTGTGCTGTATTGTTCCAGAAGGGGGGCATGTTTCTTCTGAACTGAGCTAGCTTCTGAAGATAAGCGGCTTAACAGTGCTTGATCTGTTGACTGTATGACGGTACGAATAGATTTCAGAGCGTCATTATTCTGTTTGCGTAACTTCTGAATTTTTGAGTTATCTGTCTTGAGGGTGGCTTGAAGCGCGGTATAATTACCATGAAGACTGTTAATGTCATCCAGCGCGGAATCCCAGCCAGTAGCAGCAGACACAAGTGTGAGGTTACAGGTTAAGAAAGCTGCTACCAGCACTAATTGAGCCACCCATTTTAAATCCCTAATTCTGAAAATGTTCGTTCTACATCTGACGGTGTTTTTTGGCTTAAACATTCCTCTCAGCTCCTTAATGAATTAGTTAATATACGCAAAAAAGCACCTCCAAGATAGGCATTGACGCCTGTCTTGCGAGGTGCTTCTCCCGCACAGAAATATAAAAGATGCTCTTACTATAACTTGAAATTAATGGATAGTCAATGAACAATAGAACATTTGTTTGCTTGTTTTTATAATTGTGAAATACAAAGGGGAGTAAATATGAGTTCACATCTAGAGTATGGGCACGATCGAGTGGCTCTGATTACCGGAACCTCCAGTGGATTTGGACTGCTGACAGCGCTCAAATTAGCTGGACAGGGGTTTAAGGTGATAGCAACCATGCGTGATTTAAGCCGTAAAGGCGAGCTGGTGCAGCAGGCAGAGCAGGCAGGAATTTTAAAGCAGCTTCATTTAATGACCATGGATGTAACTGACAGCGATTCTATAGAGACAGCAATATCTTCAGTACACGAAACATTTGGAAGAATTGATGTTCTAGTCAATAATGCAGGTTTTGCCATTGGCGGTTTCATAGAAGAAATATCTATGGAGGAATGGCGGCGGCAAATGGAGACGAACTTTTTTGGATTAGTGGCTGTGACAACAGCTGTGCTGCCCATTATGCGAGAACAGCAGAGTGGCACGATTATTAATGTGGGAAGTGTAAGTGGATTATCCGGATTTCCAGGTTATGCGCCTTATGCAGCTTCTAAATTTGCTGTTGAAGGCTTCAGCGAAAGCCTGCGTCATGAAATGTCCCCTTATGGAATAAGGGTGGTATTAATTGAACCGGGCTCCTTCCGAACACCGATATGGGGAAAAGGCATGGAGCAAATTCGACGTAAGGAGGATTCTCCGTATAAAGCGCGTCTTGACGCTGTGCTACGATATTCCAAACATACTGCTGAGACAGCGCCTGACCCTAGTCAAGTAGCTAATCTTATCGGTCGTATTACCGAAATGAAGGCACCACGGCTACGTTATCCTATCGGCAAAGGTACGCGAATCTTAATCTTAGGCAAAACGCTGCTTCCATGGAAGTGGCTGGAGAGAATTATTGCGAAAGAATTGAGGTGATAGGATGGAGTCATCCATAAATTTAACAATCATTAAACTAATAGGTTATGTGTCCAGTTTGATGACCGTTTTTTTATGGCTAATTTTTATATTCATCAATCCTTATGCTGAGATTACGAATCGCTCCACTCTTGTGATTAGTATAATTATGTTGTTATTACCGGCGGGGTTATTAGCAATAGGTGTCTTTTTAAACAGAAGTCGGCTAATGCTGCTTGCATTTATCTGGAGTTTTCCCTACAGTTTATATATGTTATTAACACCGGGAATCTTTAGGTTGTTCGGGATTACGAGCCTAATGTATTTACTTTGTTTTGTGTTATTTAGAATGAACAAGATTAGATATTGAACAAGGATAGAGGTGTGCCGATGCTAGAATCGTCCGGAATCCATATCTGCTTCAACGCAGATGGCCGTGAAATAGAAATCCTCGATGTTACTCCATTTGGCAAAGATAAATTTCGAATTGAAGAGACACCGATTTTTAATCCGGCTGTTACAATGGGAGATATTATACAGGTGAAGGAAGAAAATGGAGTCTATTATTACCAAGAGACTGTTCAAAAATCTCCTTTCAAAAGATACGCTTGGCTGCTTAGTAAAGAAGCTGTTGATTCAACGGCCATTGCAGCTTTTAAACATAGAATTATAGAGAATGAAGGCAAATGTGAGTTGATCTTTGGCGGTTTGTTCGTCATTCATATTCCTAAGAATACTTCAATTGATGTTGATGGGGAAATGAATCGAATTATTGAGCGGTTCGAGATTTAAATACTAAGAAAAAAATGCTGCGTCATGAAATGCAAGGAAACTTGCACATGATGACCGCAGCATGGAGAATAGAAGAAACGCTTTTTATTTTATTTCTTCCATAAATGTCTTAAAATTTTCGGCGATTTCTTTTGATTTGGTATGGTGCAGATAATGTCCTGCATCAAGTTTTACCAATTTTCCTTGTACGGAATTTTTGACTTGCTCTTCATGCAATGATATCCAATCTTTTAAGAGAGTATCATCCCCTTGAACAAAGAGCAAAAGGGGGAGATCCTTTGGAAAAGTTGAATTTAGAGCCCCTTTATAATTAGAAGACATATGTTCCACTTCATTTAAGTTAGTGTAATTATAAGTGTTTCTAAGCGTAAGCAATCTCAATTGTTCTTTAGTTTCATCATCAAACGGCAATTCAGCATAGGGATTTCCACTTGATTTAAATAACAATCTGCCCAAGCCTGATTCTCTAAGTAGTTTTAATTTTCCTGTTGGTATTTTAACACCTATTCTGTCTTCCGTTGCAATACTATTATCAATCCCGACAAATGCACTCACTTCGTTTGGATATTTGTTCACATAATTCAAACTGTACATACCGGAAATAGAGTGTGCCATTAGAATATAACGGTCAATATTAAGCTGCTTTACAGCTTCATGAATTTCACTCACAATGTTTTCTGTGGTTCGCTCTTTTTCAGTTCTATCACTTAATCCATAACCGAAAGGCTCAATCACGACAACTTTGTAAAATGGAGATAGTTCATCTATTAACAGCTTAAAATCAAGTCCCGGTGCCACCGTTCCATAACCAGGTAAGAGCACGACTGTCTCTTCACCCTTTCCTTGAATCAAAACGTTCATATTTTTACCATCGACGCTTACAGACTGACCATAGGGTTTTATTTTAGCTTGGTCCGATTTATTGAGGAAAATATTAGCGACAAAAACAGTCACTAGAAAAAGTACTATTGCAGTAGCTAAAGCCCCTAAGGAAATAAGTATAATTTTCAGCGGTTTATTCATCCTTTTTTTAATAACCTCTTCTTCTGGTTTCAATCGCATCTTCTCCTGTTCTAATCGCTTTATTCTAGCTATCTTAATGAGTTGCTAAAGAAAGCTTACCCGATGAAGATGAACTATACATGACGACAATATGAACTGAATATGAACCAGCTAAAAAAAGTTTGACTCTATAAAATGAATGTGAGGTGAGCAATAATGTTGAAATTTATGAAGCAATGGTTGCCGAGTATTGTGATCGCAGTGGTTATTTCTTTGTTTGTTAGAACCTATGTTGCTGAAGCCATGAGAGTTCCAACGGGCTCTATGATCCCAACGATTCAAATCAATGATCGCTTAATTGTTGAGAAAATGTTATGGATGACCACACTGGAGCATGGAGATATTGTTGTATTTACGCCACCTGTAGCTGGTGATGAGAATAAAAGATATGTAAAAAGGCTAATGGGGCTGCCTGGAGATACCTTGGAAATTAAAGACGGCGCACTTTACCGAAATGGAGCGAAGGTTAACGAACCTTACCTCAATGAACAGATGGATTACACTTTTGGACCGGTTACGGTACCCGCCGATCATTATTTTTTTCTCGGAGATAACCGGAATATAAGCTATGATGCTCATTTGTGGGATACTCCATTTGTGTCGAAGGATAAGTTGATTGGGAAAGTAATCGCTGAATTTAGCAATCCCTTTTAGGTAGTGTGTAAGACGGATAAATGTAAGGCTTAATCTCTAAAAATAGATTTAGGGGTGCTGAAGTCGCGGGGGTCTTTTGAACTAACCGAGTGGTTTAATGAGTCTTTAACCATATTGTTACTTTGGAAGAATTTAGCTATCCTTAAGGTAAAATATACCTACATATAGTAAGGGGTGCTGAATTTTGAAAGCTCATGTCACAGATCTCAAACATGGCGATTGTCTAATCACAGATACATTCAATAGTGTTGGCCTACACGTGCTTCCGAAGGGGACAGTGGTCTACGGAGAAGAAATCACCATCCTGATGAGGCATCAAATTGATTATGTCGATATTGAACCACGCATGATGGTGCTGGATAATGAAGAAATGAATGTGGCACAAGGGATAGATGGTAATTTTGATCAAGCCATCCAAAACTATGAATCTATATTTCTGGAAGCACTCAGCAAGGGTAGCTTTACGCAGTCGGATGTTGATAATACGCTGCAGCCATTGCTGGAAAAATTGGATGAACAAAAGGATGTCGTTTCTTTATTATTGCTGCTGGAACGTGATGATATCAGTACATACAATCATTCATTGCAGGTCGGACTGTTATCGTTTTACATAGCGACTTGGTTAGGTCATACAAAAGCCGAAAGATTTGAGATTAGTAGAGCCGGTTATTTGCACGATATCGGAAAAAGCCAGATTGCTCCACATATCTTAAATAAGACGGATAACTTAACTCCCGAAGAATCAGAAGAACTAAAACGTCATACTACGTATGGATACGATATTATCCTTAAATCGATGAATGACGAAAAGACCGCACTAGTGGCGCTTCAGCATCATGAATTCGAGGATGGTACAGGTTATCCTAACAATCTCCGTAAACAGGACTTGCATCCGTATACGCAGATTGTTGCTGTCGCAAATACTTATGTAGGCATGACCTTAGGAAGAGCGAATCAACCAAAACAAGGCCTGATTAACGTTCTGCGCAAGGTACATGAGCTTGGATTTGGCAAGCTGAATGGAAATGCGGTACAAGCTCTGATCGGACATTTATTGCCGAATTTTGTGGGTAAGAGCGTTCAGCTTAGCAATGGTGAGCAAGGTACGATTATTATGAATAATCCGTTGGATATTTTCAAACCTCTGGTAAAAATAAATGAGACTACGTTTAGAGACTTATCTAAAGAGCGTAATTTGACTGTTGAAGAAGTATTTATTTAACGAATATTTTTGTGGCGATAAATAGGAGGCTATCTCCCTGATCCGTAAAATCAGGGGATAGCTTTTTTGTGTTATAATCGAAATTGGGTTAAAAACCCTTCAATATGGAATAGGAGAGTGCTTATCGTGATTATCAAATTCATTCGTTTACGTTAATTTGAGGTGCAATTCAATGATGACATCATCCATTTTTTTGAAAATGTATTGAGTCTTATTTAACTGTGCATTCATTGATAAAATTCGAATGAAATGAGGAATGAACAATGAGCGAAAAAATAGTAAAAGTAAACGGAATTGATATATGTTCGGAAAGTTTTGGAAATCCTAGCAATCCTGCGATATTGCTGATTATGGGTGCCACCTGTTCTATGGTTTATTGGGATGAAGAGTTCTGTCAGCGATTAGCAGATACCGGACGTTACGTTATTCGTTATGATAACCGGGATGTCGGACGTTCCGTTGTTTATGAGCCTGGGAGTTCCAATTATACCGTGATGGACATGGCAAATGATGCTGCTGGGTTACTAGACGCCTATAATATAGAACAGGCAAATATCGTTGGAATGTCCTTAGGCGGAATGATTGCGCAAGTCCTTGCTACACGTCATCCGCAAAAAGTTCTAACCTTAACCTTGATCGCATCAAGTTTTTTCGAATCTGACGATAATGATCGGAACTTGCCTCCTATGGATGAGCGGATCCTCGCATTCCATGCAAATGGAGCAACACTGGATTGGTCTAATGAGGAAGAGGTAGCCAATTATTTGGTTTCAGGTTCCGGCATACTCTGTGGTTCAAAACATAAATTCGATGAGAAAAGAGCGTATAAACAAGTAAGGCTGGAAATAAAACGTGCCAACAACTTGCTTAGCATGTTTAATCATTCTCTTCTTACAGGGGATGACGGCTACGAGGGCAAGGCAAAAAATATCATGGTTCCTACCTTGGTTATCCACGGCACAGAAGACACGGTGCTTCCTATAGAGCATGGTTTGGCGCTTGCGGCGGAAATTCCTAATGCGTCGCTTCTAACCCTGGAAGGAACGGGCCACGAAGTCCACCCGGATGATTGGGAAACAATAATCAAAGCCATTTCGAATCATACTTTAGGCGGTAAAGCTTAACAGGGCTTAAAGAGTAAAATAAAGAAGGGCTACAATTCGGTCTTGCCGATTGTAGTCCTATTTTTTCTAGGATTACTTCGTCCCTAGGAATTAAATCGCTTCACTAATTTTTCTTTATGTGCAGTAAAAGCTTCTTCTAAAGTGATGCCATATAAGTCAGCTAACAATGCGATATTTCCGAGAACATCCCCGATTTCCTCAATCAAGTCGTTTTTCAGTTGCTCTGGAGTACGAGTCGATTCATCCGGTCGATCTCTGCCGATTTCATAGGAGCGTACAGCTCGAGCGACTTCACCTGTCTCTTCCATTAAGAATCCGACTCTTATAAAAGGACCATAAGTAGTCCAGCCTCGTTCTCCATAAAAATGATTAATCCATTTCTGCACATCGTTAATTTCCATATTATGTAGCACTCCTTAATCTTTCACATGATTTATACTCCAACATATAGTATATTAGATAGCGGACATTATCAATATATAGTTTGGAGATGAGATTTTGAAATCAATATGTGTTTTCGCAGGATCGAATTTAGGGGTGCATGAGGATTATAAAGCTAAAGCTGTTGAACTTGGTAACTACATGGCTATGCATAATTATCGTTTAATTTACGGTGGTTCAAAAATCGGATTAATGGGTGAGGTCGCTAATGCTGTTTTGAATGGTGGAGGCGAGGTAATCGGGGTAATGCCTAGAGGATTATTTAATGGGGAAATGGTACATAGAGAGTTAACGCAGTTGATAGAGGTAGAGGATATGCATGGCCGTAAAGCAAAAATGGGAGAGCTGGCAGATGGCTTTATTGCTTTGCCTGGAGGGTTTGGAACGTATGAGGAGCTCTTTGAGGTTTTGTGCTGGTCACAAATTGGCATACACAAGAAGCCGGTAGGGGTTCTAAATATCAGGAATTATTTTGATCCTCTGATGAATCTGATACATAACAGTATCCAAGAAGGCTTCTCTAATTCTTCGCATCTAAGTCTGCTAAACGTATCCAACGAGCCGTTGGAACTCTTAACTCTATTGAAGGAGTATGTTCCGCAAACGCTTGAGCAAAAGTGGAAACAGCTCAACTGAATAATGAACTATTAGTTTAATGATCGGGTACTCGGGTACACTGTGATCTGGACGTAAACCAACCGAAATCAGGCATTAGTTTCTCCATGACCTTTACCGCTGAGCGTTCGGACTCAGAAGGCGTTATTTGCACTTAGGTTACTTTGGGTTCTCGCGCGATTTGAACTATCCCCCATGCTTGTGAACACACTTTTCCGATGGATCGGACTCAGCTGACCTTATTTCTCCATTTCGAACGTTTTAGGCGAGCTATCGGACTATATTGCAGCTATATACTCATAACCACACCGATTCAGCACTGTTACATGGTGATAAGAGCTATACGGTCCGATACTTCTGTAAAAATGACCAAAAAGCTCAAATAGCTGCAATACGGTCCGTAACATATTGAGGGGCTTTGGCTAGTTTGGTTATTTGGGTTACTTTAGTTGCTTGGGCATCATGGATTTGGTTCTTAGGTTTATCTCCGTTTGAGCAGGGTTTCGGACTCCAGTGACGTTATTTCTTATGAAGAGGTTCATATTTTGTGTTATTTTGCCAATAGCGATTATGGAGTCCGATAGCATCCCGATTATGGGATTATACTGTGTATAAGGTCAACTGGGTCCTATAGCGACTTCGAAAGTGGATTCGCGGCGCAAAAGGTACGTAATCAAACGAAGTGTGAGGTTTGGATTATGGCTACATTACCGCTGAATTTGAAATTCACTAGTGGATTGGCTATGATAAATATAGAGAAACGCTACAAGAGGAGAAATGAGATAATGACCCCCGAGAATCAAATCGAACAATTTAAGAAGCTTAAGCACGATATCACTCGTTTCATGTTAATTTATAAATTTGCATTGGATGAGATGGAAACGAAGATTGAGATCCTAAAACAGGAGTTTCAGTCTCTGCATGATTACAGCCCAATTGAACATACCAAATCGCGTATTAAGTCTCCAGAAAGTATCATGAACAAGATGCTGCGCAAAAATGGTGAATTATCGCTGGATTCAGTGAAAAATTGTATTAAAGACATCGCTGGTCTGCGGATCACCTGTTCTTTTATCTCTGATATCTATCATGTTAGTGAGATGCTTCAGAAGCAGGATGATCTAACGGTCCTTGAGGTAAAGGATTATATTAAGAACCCTAAACCTAACGGATATCAGAGTCTTCACTTGCTGATTCAAGTCCCTGTTTTTATGTCCGATCGCCAGGAGCTTGTCTGTGTAGAAGTTCAAATTCGTACCATTGCTATGGATTTCTGGGCAAGCCTCGAACATAAAATCTTTTATAAATATAATAAATCAGTACCTGAGAGTATGACTCGTGAACTGAAAAATGCGGCGGATGCCGCTCATGCCCTTGATCTGCAAATGGAGCGTCTGCACCGGGATATAAAGGAAATTAAAGACGATGATGAAGATGATCTTAGCTCCTTCGAGGAAGAGCTTCGCCGTATAGTGGTTCATAATAAGCAGTTCACACTTCCAGCTAACTTTATTAAATTGCTTGACGACAAATAAGCTGTTTTGTCCGCCTAGAGTTATCCGTTTCCTTTCGGGTGACTCTAGGTTTTTTTCTTGTATACATCATTGCCATAGATAACTAGAATAGAGTATTCTCAACTAGAAGAGAATGGTTACTTTAGCTTCATCATTTTTACATAAAAGGAGAATGAAGATGAGCGAGCGTACACTTCGCACCATTACTGTGAATCAAATCGGATATCCGCTGGATGGACAAAAGATCGCAGTATTTACAGGTACTGAGCATGATTTTCAGGTAGTTGATGTTGATAGTGGGACTATTGTGTTCAAAGGTAGTTCAGATGCTGGAAGATTTGATAAAGCCAGTGGAGTAACTTTGCACACAGGTGATTTCTCGGAAGTCAATACTGAGGGAAGATATCGGATTGAGCAGAGCGAGGGTGTAGCTTCGGCATCCTTTACAATCTCAGATCAGCCTTATCATGAGCTTCAACAGGGCTTGCTGAAAGCTTTCTATTATTATCGCTGTGGCGTTGAGTTGACTGAAGAATATGCTGGAGATTGGAAGCACAAGGCGTGCCATACTGCAAAAGGGATTGTATATGGGCAACCGGATCTTCAACTAGACTGTTCGGGTGGCTGGCATGATGCAGGTGATTATGGAAAATATAGCGGTCCCGGTGCGAAAGCTATCGCGGATATGCTGCTTGCCTATGAATTATATCCCTCGGCTTTTGTAAGCGCTATCCCATTGCCTGAAAGTGATGGATCTACGCCAGATGTGCTGCTGGAATGCAGGGTGGAGCTCGATTGGTTGTTTAAAATGCAAGACTCCGCAACAGGTGGTGTATACCATAAATTGACTACGTTAAGCTTTCCTGGTCTGGATGTTATGCCTGAGGACGATACAGCAGACCTGTACTTCTCACCAATATCTGCTACTGCAACTGGGGATTTTGCTGGTGTTATGGCTATGGCTGCAAGAGTGTACGAGCCTTTTGATGCTGCTTATGCGGGGAAATGTCTGGATGCTGCGGGGGCAGCATGGGAATGGCTTGTACAGCATCCAGATGTACCCGGTTTTACGAATCCGCCTGAGATTAGCACTGGAGAATACGGGGATGGAGTCGATAAGGACGAGCGGTATTGGGCAGCGGCGGAGCTGTATCGTACGACAGGGAAAGAGGAATATCATCAAGCTGTTCTGCAGCTAGTGCAGCTGGCTTTTCCAAAATACAGTTTAGGCTGGGGTGATATGGGGGGCTATGGCACTATTGCTTATCTGTTAAATGGTGAGGAGCAGGCAGACCGTGCTTTATATGCCTCGTTAAAAGAAGGGCTTGTTGCTGAGGCACAACGATTAGCGGAACAGAGTCGTGAGGAGGGCTATAGGATCTCCTTAAAAGAGGAGGACTATATCTGGGGCAGCAATATGCTAGTAATGAACAATGCAATGCTGCTGCTGGCGGCTGAATATTTTAGTGGAGACTCCGGTTTTGCGGACTGTGCCTTAGATCATCTACATTATCTGATGGGGCGTAACGTTCTGGATATCAGCTATGTTACCGGGTTTGGGGATCATGCCGTGATGAATCCGCATCATCGCCCTTCTGTAGGTGACCATGTGGCTGATCCGGTGCCGGGATTGGTGTCAGGGGGGCCAGATCGTGGGCTGCATGATGAATATGTAGTTGAGCATTTACAAGGAAAACCAGCTGCGCAGTGCTTTGTCGATCATGAGCTTAGCTATTCTACGAATGAAGTGACGATCTATTGGAATTCACCTGCGGTGTTTGTTGTGGCCCGTTTTAATCAATAAAAAGCAATAGTTCGAATAGGGAAAGACGTCCTGAAACTGGATGTCTTTCTCTTTTTTATAGCTGAAATGCTATAATACTAGACGGTATGCTATTTTAGCGGATGGTATTAGGAGGTAGGGGATTGAGTAGTATTTTTGAGATTCAGAGACTTGCAAAACTTAATTGGAAAAGTAACGACCAAACTTCGAAATATCTTTTCTCGGAGATCTCCGCAGACATAGCTGAATCGGACCGCATCGCATTGATTGGTGCCTCTGGCCAAGGGAAAAGTACACTCCTTAGAATCCTAGCTCTCTTGGATGCTCCGAATGAGGGAGATATGTTGGTAAATGGGACTTCATATAAAAGTATGGATGCGAGATTATGGAGGATGAAAATAGGGTTTGTAGCACAACAAGCGGTCATGCTGTCTGGCAGTGTGGAGGATAATTTAAGAACTGTCAGCAGACTGCATGACAAACCTTATGATCTTAAACTAGTGCAGCGACTAATTGGGCAATTGGGGCTGGAGCATTTGGATTTAAGCAAAAAAGCGGCAGATTGTTCGGGTGGTGAAAAGCAGCGGATTTCTTTAATTCGATCCTTGCTGCTCCGACCTACGGTATTATTGCTCGATGAAATCACCGCTTCGCTCGATGTTAACAGCACTCAAATGGTTGAGAAGCTACTAGAGGATTGGCATAAGGAAGAAGGCACTTCGATGATTTGGGTCACTCATGATCTTAAGCAGGCGAGCAGAATAAGCACAACTACATGGTTTATGGGAAAAGGCAGGTTGGAACAGCATGTGAGCGAGTCTTTTTTTGCTGAATCTGCGGAAGAATTGGCTAAAAGGTTCGTTCGGCCTTCGGAAGGAGCGTCGTTGTTATGAGTTATACAGCACTAAGTTTCACGCTTCTGTTTGTATTAGGGACAATGTTGGTCTCCGTGTGGCAAAAGCTCGGACTGGAAAAAGATATCATTGTAGGCACAGTGCGGTCGGCCATTCAATTGCTTGCGGTGGGGTATGTGCTGCAATTTATTTTTAAATCGGATCAGGTCATTTATGTAATTGTGATAATACTCTTTATGATCAGTGTAGCCGCATGGAATGCAGCCAAAAGAGGCAAAGGCTTGCGCGGATTAGTCTGGAGAATTGGACTGGCGATTGCTACTATGGAACTGCTCATGATGGGCATTCTGCTCAGCTTACATATCATTGAGGCTACGCCACAATATATCATTCCGATTAGCGGCATGACCATTGGCAGTGCTATGGTGGTTTCAGGGTTGTTCATTAACCATATCAAGCATGAAATTCAGCAGAGCAAAGGGGAGATTGAAACGTTGTTGTCTCTTGGCGCAACGGTCCCACAGGCGATCCAGGAAGTTAGAAAAAGATCTGTAAAATTCAGTATGATTCCTACCATCGACGGTATGAAGACGGTTGGGCTTGTTCAACTCCCTGGAATGATGACCGGAATGATCATCGCAGGCGCTGATCCTGTAGTAGCTGTTCGTTATCAGATATTAATTGTGTTCTCGTTCACTGCCTCTGCTGCCATAACGAGTATGCTGCTCAGTGTACTGAGCTACCGACTCTTTTTCACGCCGGATCTAAGGCTCAAGCAAATAGTGGAGCAAGGCTAAGCCTATTTCTCACAAGCGATTCCGTCTTTGTCACGGTCGCTTTTTTTATTGGCATTATAGAGTTCTTTCGATACGTAGGGTTTGTATTTCGTTTTGCCGCCTTTGTTCTTGGTTGAGCTGGAAATGGCTACTCCACCTTTGTAATCTTTGTTTAGCTCCGTGCAGTTTTTGTAGGTTTTGGCCTTGGATTCTGCGCTAGCTGTATTCAAGGTAGCGACGGATAGAGTGAGTAGCAGGCCTGCTGCTAGACAAATGTTTAAGATTTTTTTCATGGGAACACTCCTATAAAAATCTAATGAAATTGCTGGTTGTGTAGTATCATTGTATTTTATATTACCAGTTTAATTCATTGAGGTATACATTATTGGGAAAATTGGAAACGGTGTACATATTTATGGGTGAGGTGGGGGAATAATTAGATTCAATTCACATGTAGTGAACAGGCTACGAATGAGGTGATTCTAATTAGCAAAATGAAAATGGCGACTGCCCTAATTGCGGGATTGTTGCTTCTGCCGGGAATGGCTATGGGTGCATCAGCTCCCGTTACTATGACTCACGTTAATGGAGAACTGCTATCGGCTATGCCTAAGCCAGCTCCGGAGTCTAGGCGCATTATATTACCTTCTGCAATTCAAGCATCAGAGCTATACGGGTTCGGATTACAGCATCGGAATGCCTCGATTCAATATTCGATCTTCTCCAAAGATTTCAAAAAGATTATGTATCCGCGGTTTGTTGAACTAAACTGGGTGACGGGTGTCTCCAGCCCTTGGATCACGAACTACGAGGTCACTAAAGAAACGATAATTAACAAGAACTCAGAGGTCATAGAAATGCGTTTGGATACTGCGACTTCAAGTGGACCAGCACCTTCTATACTTTTGACAATTTCACTTGTGCAAGAGAAAAATAGCTGGGTGATTACCGGAGTGACATCGGACCCCGAGCTGCCGCGTGGCGGATTGCCTAGGAAGTAGGTTAGTTATGGATAGGAAAAAGAGCAAGCGTAGTAGGGGGTTCCCATATGCTTGCTCTTTTTTTGATTCGAAAGCACATCGTTCAGTCCACGTGGTCTGTTTCTCCAAATGATCAGTGACAATGTTCGGCCCAGAGTGACAATACCAACTTAGCATCACAAATGATCAACCTACGTTGTTAAGAAACCTCGCTTCACAGATCGTTACGGACCGTTTTCAGCTATTTTTGCTGCACTGCACGATCGTTACGGACCGTATTGCAGTTATTTTGGCATTATGGTCGTCCTGGCGAGAGTTTCGGACTGTATGGCTCTTTTTCCCCTAAAATCACGCATTATAGGAGTACATTTGGGTGAATAGCTGCATCTGAGTCCGATAGCATGGCTAATTCGCCGAAATTATGAAAATAAGGGCTCCTCGGTCCGATCACCGCCAAGCTCTAGTGTATTTAGAGTGGCAATGTTCAGCTCAGAGTGACAATGCCAGCTCAAAGTAGCAAGGCTAACTCAGAGTGGTAATGTTCAGCTCAGAGTGGCAATGTTGGCTCAGAGTGACAATGCCAGCTCAGAGTGACAATCCCAACTCAGAGTGACAGTGCAGCTCAAAGTGGCAAGGCTAATTCAGCGTCACAAATCATCAGCCTAAGTTGGTGATTACTTAAGAGACAGTGCTTCAGACATCGTTACGGACCGTATTGCAGCTATTTTAGCATTATGGTCGTTCTGGCGAGAGTTTCGGACTGTATGGCTCTTATTCCCCTAAAATCACGTGTTTTAGGAGTACATTTGGGTGAATAGCTGCATCTGAGTCCGATAGCAAGGCTAAATCGCCGAAATTATGAAAATAAGAGCTCCTCGGTCCGATCACCGCCAAACTCTAGTGTATTCAGAGTGACAGTGCAGCTCAAAGTGGCAAGGCTAACTCAGCGTCACAAATCATCAGCCTACGTTGGTGATTACTTAAGAGACAGCGCTTCAGACATCGTTACGGACCGTATTGCAGCTATTTTGGCATTATGGTCGTCCTGGCGAGAGTTTCGGACTGTATGGCTCTTATTCCCCTGAAATCACGCATTATAGGAGTACTTTTGGGTGAATAGCTGCATCTGAGTCCGATAGCACGGCTAAATCGCCGGAATTATGAAAATAAGGGCTCCTCGGTCCGATCACCGCCAAGCTCTAGTGTATTTAGAGTGACAATGCCAGCTCAAAGTGGCAAGGCCAACTCAGCGTCACAAATCATCAGAGACAATGTTCAGCCCAGGGTGACAATGCCAGCTCGCGTCACAAATGATCAGCCTAAGTTGGTGATTACTTAAGAGACAGCGCTTCAGACATTGTTACGGACCGTATTGCAGCTATTTTGGCATTATGGTCGTCCTGGCGAGAGTTTCGGACTGTATGGCTCTTATTCCCCTGAAATCACGCATTATAGGAGTACATTTGGGCGATTAGCTGCATCTGAGTCCGATAGCAAGGCTAAATCGCCGAAATTATGAAAATAAGAGCTCCTCGGTCCGATCACCGCCAAACTCTAGTGTATTTAGAGTGACAATGCCAGCTCAAAGTGGCAAGGCCAACTCAGCGTCACAAATCATCAGAGACAATGTTCAGCCCAGGGTGACAATGCCAGCTCGCGTCACAAATGATCAGCCTACGTTGGTGATTACTTAAGAGACAGCGCTTCAGACATCGTTACGGACCGTATTGCAGCTATTTTGGCATTATGATCGTTCTGGCGAGAGTTTCGGACTGTATGGCTCTTATTCCCCTAAAATCACGCATTATAGGGGTACATTTGGGCGAATAGTTGCATCTGAGTCCGATAGCATGGCTAAATCGCTGAAATTATGAAAATAAGAGCTCCTCGGTCCGATCACCGCCAAGCTCTAGTGTATTTAGAGTGACAATGCCAGCTCAAAGTGGCAAGGCTATCTCAGAGTGACATAGCTCAGCTTACATCACAAAGCACAACTGGAGCCATCAGCCCAACTCGCATCGCATAGCCCAACTCACATCACACAGCTCAGCTCAATCACCAGCTCAGCGCCAAAAACCCCAGCTCAAGCCACAACAGCTACCTAGATTATCCAGCTGTTAAGCGACTAATCTCTTCCCGCCTTCACCATTAATTCTGCCAGCATTTTGGGTTCGGTTCGAACGGTGGTCATGTGATCTCCTTTGCCCTCGATGAAGCGGAAGACGCCTAAATGACTGGATTGTGTAGGGTGGAATCCGTATGGACCTTGCGGTATCGCGGTGTCCTCCGTTAGATAAAGGTAACTTTTAGGGATCTGGAGACTGTAAAATTTCTTGAGATCAAGCTTTTCGAAAAGTGGACTTGCTGGCTCAGGAGGAGCTTGTTTATAAAAAGCTTGCGCTTCCGCAAGACTGGCGGTGTTGACGAATGTATCCCGGAAAAGAGGGAAAGGGAGCGTTATGGTGTTATTGCCGGAAGTATCTCTCAGCTGTTCAAAGTACTTCAGCGAATCAGCTGGAAATTGGTCCGCCACACTTTGCCCATCCAGCGGTACGAAGGCGTCGAAGAATACCAGACGTTTGATCCGATCCGGTACTTCCTGAGAGACGGTTTGGATCACCGAACCACCAAAGCTATGTCCGAGCAGAATGATATCCTTTAAGTCTTTTTGCTTGATATAGTCGACAACAGACTGTGTGATTTGCGCATGCGTTACATTATTGTTTTTGTCCCCGCCATGTCCGGCATATTCCGGAGTATAGACGGTGTGTCCTAAGCTGCGAAGTGCGGCGGCCGTTTGATCCCAAAAACCAGCAGTAGCCCAAGACCCATGAACTAGAACGAATGTAAGAGGCGCCTGTTTCGCTGCTGTTTTGTTATTGGCGGCCTCAACTGTGGAGCTAAGATTCATAGGGTGGAAACCCATAATTGTAAAGACAGTGATACATAAAGCTAACACTATTTTTGTGCGAATCGATTTCATACTGTGCCTCCTATGTGGGGTGAGAGTGTAATACTTAGAGGATGCCCCGTTTAGAAAAGAAAGATGAATTTTTATCAGGAGTAGTGAATCTCCGCACCTAGGCATAGGCAAACGCATATCTTGTGTTTAGGGAAAGCAAAAATTTATAGCAACAGAAAGGTAGGAAAAAAAGTGACTTCATACATGGACTATACGTCCCCCAATACAGAGTTTACTTTTGATGTGAACACTAATACACTTTTTAAAAAAGATGCCAACAACTTCATTAACTTGCTGTCGGTTAAACAATTGAATACGCTCGAGAACATATCACTGCTGGATATTTTTCTTAGCAAATCAAATGTGGTTGAACCTCATTATCATCAAAATGCTGCAGAGCTTGTATATTGTATCTGCGGTTCAGCGGTAGTGTCTTTAATCAATCCGTTCACAAATGAACTTCTGCATTTTCCGATTTGTCCGGGTCAAGTGGCAAATGTGCCGCAAGGCTGGTGGCATTATGAGATAGCTACTGTCGATAATACACATTTACTCGCGATTTTTGACGCACCTATTCCTGAGGTTATCTTAGGTTCGGATATTCTTAGCAAAACCCCGGCAAATGTATTAGCCCATACTTACTGCTTAAATGAAGCTAAGGTAAAAGAAGCTTTAGCTCCAATCAAGCCTGGAACCTTCATCGGCCCTCCTGCTGACTGCTGCGAAGAAGATAAAGTAATGGGCAGCAGCAATATGGCTCCTAATATGGCCCCTAATATGGCTCCAAATATGCAAGCCAATGTTAAACCAAATATGCATCCTAATATGCAGCCAAATATGAATCCATACGCTCATATGCAGGCACAACCCATCCCGATATCTTCACAAATGCCTCCAGCTACACAAGCCTTTAATTATCAGCCATACCCGATGCAAGGGTACTATACGCAGGGTTATGATCAGCATTATCGCCAACAACCCTATGTACAGCAGCAGCCGCATTACCAATATCCGAATAACCAAGAGTAAACTAAAAAAACCTCCCGGAACTCTAGATTCCGGGAGGTTTCGTTGTTAAACCTAGGATAAACGGACAAGTACTCTTCCTCTAAGGTTTCCTTGTAGAATATCTTCCAATGCTTGCGGTAGCTCGGTTAACGTGACTTCACGATCCACGAGGTTCTCCAGCTGACTTGGCTTCAGATCGCTCGCCATCCGTTTCCAAGCCTTCTGGCGAAGGTCTGCAGGACATTCAACGGAATCTATGCCGAGAAGGTTAACACCCCGAAGAATGAACGGAAGTACTGTAGTTGGAACTGAAGTGCCTCCGGTTAAGCCACTTGCAGCTACAGAACCTCTGTAGGTGATTTTACTCAAAACTGCGGCAAGGGTGTCACCACCCACCGAATCTACTGCGCCTTGCCATAATTGTTTGTCCAAGGGTTTGCTGGCGCCGCCAATGACCTCTTCACGTGAAATCACGTCTTCGGCTCCTATACCTCTAAGGTAATCGGTAGCTTCGGCGTTACCTGTGCTTGCCACTACGCTATACCCTTTTGCGCCAAGCATGGCAATAGCAGATCCACCTACACCGCCGGTAGCGCCTGTTACAAGTACTTTGCCTTTGTCCGGGGAAACGTCATGATCTTCCAGGGCCAGTATGGATAAGGCGGCTGTCAGTCCTGCAGTACCGTAGATCATAGCTTCTTTAAGCGTCAGGCCTTCGGGAAGAGGAGTGATCCAACCTGCGGGAATACGAGCGTATTCGCTAAAGCCACCAAAGTGTGATACGCCAACACCATATCCTGTCGCAATGACTTGCTGCCCTTTATGAAACCGTTCGTCTGTGGAAGATACCACAATACCGGATAAATCTATCCCTGGAATAAAGGGATATGTTCTTAGAATTTTACCGTTTGGAATACTGGCTAAACCATCTTTATAGTTTACACTGGAGTAAGCAACCTTAATTACAACCTCTCCAGCTGGCAGATCCTCTAGGGTAACCGGTTTAACAGCTATGGAGAAGGATGATTCTGTTTTGTCGACAACTAACGCTTGAAATGATTCTGTCATAAGTGTGAGCTCCTTCAACTACGTTATAGGTAAGACATGTATATAATATTTATTCTGCCCGGTCAACTAGTGATTGTCTATGATATAGCGCAATTGTTTATTAAGGTTCCGTTAAATCACGTGATAGAGGGTGAAGCTTATGAAATGGAAAAATTTAAGGGTTACAGTCTTAGTGGGTATCACATTAGTCTCACTTGGTTTTAATGGATATTCTTTTTATAACAAGCCACCAAAAGAGACTAACCCAACTACCAAGGAGCTAGTTCAAACTATAGGTGAGATTTCAATCCAATCTAACTCTGAGAGCGGAGTGCAGGGTGAGAGTGTGGAGGAACTGAAAAAAATTATTTATAAGTTACCGCAAGTGGAGAAAAAATTAGCTTTTATAAAGGGCGTTATCACAGAAGGGAATACGGTTTATCTGGATCTGGATGAGGTGGAATGGTTCGGTGGAGAGGCGGCAGAAATTGCAGCTAAAGAAGATGGTGTACTAGAACCCGAATCATTGCCTAATGGATTCTATATCCGAAACGCAAGCGAAGAAATTAAGCGGGTTAAGCTGGAGCCTGATGTAACTATAGCTGAACTAAACGGGGCGAGACATCAGCAAGTGGACTATACGAGTTTTATTAGCGAAGAGCTAATGGATAGATTATTCCATCTGACATTTGTAGAAGGTAAGGTTGTTTTGCTAGAAGAGCAGTACAGACCTTAGTGAAGGAGAACAACTAGAAAGGGTTAGTGGAGAAAAGGAATCGGCAGGATGCTCTACAGCATGCAGAAAAGGTAATGAAGAGTAGAAGAGCTTACGGTTGTTTATGCTTACATACACTTAAGATTATGATGAATTTTATTTTTATGGGAAAAATGGCTCTGTGCCCGTAGCTGTCATACCTGATGTATTTGGGTCGGGTGCGGATGGGAATACTGTAAGAAGAAAAATTTTTCGTTGATCTAGTTAATAGGCGGAAGATATGTTTAAATGGGAAAGTATAGTATTTTTTAAATAATAGGATTGAAGAAAGAGAGGCTAATTCATGTCGATTGCGACTACAATGATTATCAGGCTCGAAATTCGGAAATCGGTTGCATCTTTTGGCGATGTTGCTTCAGGAATTGCCGCAGCTGGCGGAGATATTGTTGCTATTGACGTGATACGTGCAGGGAAGGATGTCACTACCCGAGATATAACAGTGAATGTGCAAGACGCAGCTAATGGAGATATTATCTCAATATTATCGAAGATGCCGGGAATTAAAATAATCAACGTGTCGGATCGGACCTTTCTGGCTCATCTTGGCGGAAAAATTGAAATCACACCTAAAATGCCGATTAAAAATCGGGAGGATTTATCCTTAGTGTATACGCCGGGGGTAGCCCGAGTATGTACGGCGATTGCTGAAGATCCCAGAAAAGCTTATTCTCTGACGATGAAAAGAAATACAGTTGCAGTCGTTTCGGACGGCACTGCTGTGCTTGGACTAGGGGATATCGGCCCGGAAGCAGCTATGCCTGTCATGGAAGGTAAGGCGATGCTGTTTAAGCAATTGGCGAACATTGATGCTTTTCCGCTGTGCTTAAATACCAAAGATCCGGATGAAATTATCAATATCGTAAAAGCAGTTTCTCCTGGCTTTGGAGGGATAAACTTAGAGGATATAAGTTCGCCACGCTGCTTTGAAATCGAACGCCGGCTTGCGGAAGAGCTGGACATTCCGGTATTTCATGATGATCAGCATGGAACATCCGTGGTGGCTTTTGCAGGACTTTTGAATGCGCTTAAAGTTGTAAATAAATCTATTGAAAATGCACGGATTGTTGTTGTGGGTATTGGGGCGGCTGGGGTGTCCATATGTAATCTGCTGCTGGCAGCGGGCGCGCGTTATATTTATGCGGTTGATCGTGAAGGCGTTCTCAGAAAAGATCTCCAGTATGATAATCCGGAATGGCAGAAGCTTGCTGCCGCAACCAATCCTGAGGGAATTGAGGGTGGAATAACGGAGGTTATACGAGGGGCAGATGTCTTTATTGGGGTGTCCCGTGGGGGGATTCTAACCGTGGATCATCTCAAAAGCATGGCCAGTGATAACATCGTTTTTGCGATGGCTAATCCTACACCGGAGATTGAACCGGATTTGGCAGAACCTTTTGTTCGTGTCCTAGCGACAGGCAGAAGTGATTATCCGAACCAGATCAACAATGTGTTATGTTTTCCGGGTATTTTCCGTGGCGCACTTGATTGCCGGGCTAGAACTGTGAATCTCGAAATGAAGCTGGCTGCGGCAAAAGCCATTGCATCGGTCGTTCATCCGGATGAACTCAATGAGCAATATATCATCCCAAGTATTTTTAACGAAAAAGTAGTTGAACAGGTCCGCCTGGCAGTAATCCAAGCAGCTATATCCACGGATGCAGCACGCCGGATTCCTAAAGACGTAGCAGCTATAACGGAATAAGATCTATACGATAAATGGACTGCTTTGCTTCATTAGAGAGCAGTCTATTTGTTTTTATATTTGGAGGAAAATTGCCCGAATTGCAACTTTAAATCCACTTAAAGGTGGGGGAATGTATGAGAAGAATTCATATTATGGGAGCCTCAGGCGTAGGAACGAGTACATTAGGTTACGCATTAGCTAAAGTGTTGCCACATGTACAGTTAGACAGTGACGACTATTTTTGGGAGCATAAATTCACTAAGCAGCGTGAGGTCAATGCGCGATTAGCGAAACTTACAAGCGATTTGACCCATAAGGAGCCTTGGATTTTAAGCGGTGCGGTATGTGGCTGGGGAGATGGCCTTCGACCATTATTCGATTTGGTTATTTTTCTAGGACTTCCACCGGAAATTCGTTTAGATAGATTAAGAGCCAGAGAGTACGAGAGATATGGTGATCATATTTTGCCTGGAGGAAGTAAATACGAAGCATATCAGACCTTTATGGAGTGGGCGGCATTATATGATGTTGCTGGAGTTGAAGTCAGGAGCAAAGTGCTGCATGAGGAATGGATGTCCACACTGGAATGTCCTATTTTACGAATAGAGGAAGATTTATCGGTTGGAGAGCGCGTTGAGATCGTGCTGAGATATTTACAAATGGATATAAGCGATACATAGATTTAAAAGGGGCTCTGAATGTCTAAGCAAATAGGAGTGTAGTTCAATGAAGATAGGTTTAGTGAGGCACTTTAAAGTGGACAATCAACCGAGGCGCGGACGAATATCTGGGGAGAATTTTAACGCTTGGGTCGAAGCATATGATCAATCTGATATAAAGTTCGGGCAGTTTAGAAGCTCTGAGCAAGCTTGGGATGTGTGTCTCAGTAGTGATCTGCCTAGAGCCATACATACCGCGAATCTGATCTACTCTGGTAATATTATATATATGGAGCAGTTAAGAGAAATCGAGATTGCTGCAACTTGGCTGAAGGGAATTAAACTGCATCATTTTATGTGGTTAGTGCTGGGGCGGATGGCTTGGTATTATGGGCATTCCTCACAGTCAGAGAGTAGAACCGCAACATTACTCCGCACACAAGCAGTTATCGAGCGCTTAGAACGCGATTTTGGATCAGCAAATGTGTTAGTAGTTACCCATGGAGCTTTTATGAAGGTGTTGGCGCAGCAGTTGATCCAAAGAGGTTATAATGGAAAGCGTATATCTCATCCACGGAATGGTGGACTGTATGTGTATGAGCAGGGCTGTTAATTTAAAAGAAAGCAGGATGAACAATCATGGTTGTTATTAAAGAAATAGAAATGGAATCCCTTTCTGAACTGGGGAATTTATATCAAGAGCTGATGAATAAACCGTCTGACCTTAATAAGCTTGAAGAAGTATTTAAAGGGGTCAAGGCGGATAACCGCTACATTCTATTGGGTGCTTTTGTAGAGGGTGAGTTACTAGGGTCTTTGATGGGCATCGTGTGTCAGGACTTAGTGGGGGACTGCAAACCGTTTATGGTGATTGAGAATGTGGTGGTTTCAGTGCGGGCACGCCGTCAAGGCGTTGGCAAAAAACTTATGAACGCCATTGAACAAGCGGCCCGGGAAAGAGACTGCTATTATATCATTTTAGTCTCCGGTGAGCAGCGGAAGGAAGCGCATGTGTTCTATGAATCGTTAGGTTATAGAGATGAAAAGGTGGAGGGATACCGAAAACATTTAAGCTCCCATTAAAAAGCACACAACTTTCTAGGAGGTTTTTAACCTGCATACATTTTTTAATTATAACTGGATGGTCCGTGAACAATGGTATGAGTGGTGTGGAGATATTTCTGAGGAGGAGCTGCTCGCAACACGTATAGGTGGTGTAGGCAGTATTCTTAAGACGCTTTTTCACATTGTTGATGTGGAGTGGAGCTGGATTCAAGTATTGCAAGGAAAGCCGGATTTCCAAGAGGATTTTGAGCAGTACAAGACTTTGCAGCAAGTAAGAGAATTGGATGCAAAATTCCACACAGAGGTGGAACCCTTTGTAACGGCTTGGCATGAGGGTCTGGAACAGAGGGTTTTAGAGGATCACCTTCCGGATGGCAGGATCGTGACCGATGCCTGGGGTGAGGTAATGCGCCATGTGATTGCTCATGAGATTCATCATGTCGGGCAATTATCGGTCTGGGCTAGAGAGATCGGAAAACCGCCGGTTTCAGCTAATCTGATTGGCAAAGGGCTGATAAACAGCCTACCTGGCAAAGCATAGACAAGCTATTCAGCGTATATTCAGATTCATATTTTACAATCTCCTTGAACTGCGAAAACATAAATCTGTACTTCAAGGAGGATTACACATGGTGAAGAAGAAAAATTTGCTGAGAAAGTTCATGGCAGCTACACTAAGTCTTGCTATCGTCTCAACGGCGTTTGGTGTTGCTGGAAACACGCCCGTAGTTAGTGCGGCGGATGCAGGTGTAACGAAAGCGTATGAATCCCTGTTCGCGGG
This sequence comes from Paenibacillus sp. FSL P2-0121, assembly GCF_037975345.1. NCBI lineage: Bacteria > Bacillati > Bacillota > Bacilli > Caryophanales > Paenibacillaceae > Paenibacillus > Paenibacillus sp. FSL P2-0121. The sequence goes on from NZ_CP150245.1 coordinate 2,766,784, forward strand.
TGACAGAATCATTGATGTTAAAGTAACGATTGATGATGCGGATTGGAAAAGTATATTAGCAAGTCCCCTCGAAAAAGAATACAAAAAAGTTAAGGTTGAAGTTGACGGGAATGTTGTTGAAAATGTTGGATTTTCTACTAAAGGGAATCTGACGTTAAAATCGGTAGCCAGTATGACAGACTCGGACAGATACAGCTTCCGGCTGAAATTTGATAAATATGATAAGAAGCAAACGTTACTTGGTCTTGATAAAATGGTACTGAACAATAATTTCTCGGACCCTTCGTATATTCGTGAATATTTACATTACGAAGCGCTTCGTTCTGTTGGTGTGGATGCACCTTTGACTGTGTTCACCAATCTGTATATCAACGGAGAATTATATGGTTTTTATGTAGGTGTGGAAGCAATAGATGACAGCTACTTAGAACGTACCTATGGAGAAAATTATGACGATGGTGTTCTGTATGATACAGAAGAAAAAAGTTATCTGCAGTACAAAGAAGGCAGTGACTACGAAACGATAACTTATGATACAGGTAAAGAAGATGATAAAGCTTCGTTAAAGAACTTCATCAAGGTGCTGAATGAGATGCCTGCCGGTGAGAAGGGTTCTATTGAAAGTGTGCTAGATGTGGATTCGGCACTGAAGTATATTGCCGCTAATGCTGTATTGGGTAACTATGACAGCTATAACGGGGATAAAGGTCATAATTATATGTTGTACGGGGATGCATCCGGTAAATTCAGTGTACTTCCATGGGATATGAACATGTCCTTTAACGGGTATTCTGGTGGCGGAGGCGGCAGAACAGGGACAACAGATACAACAGCTGCTGCGGGCACAACTTCTACTTCGGCAACAACCCTTGCAGCCAATACCAACGCAGTAACTGCATCAATTGATAATCCAACGCTTGGGATAAGTTTAGATCAGGTCCCAATGATTGCTAATCTGTTGGAAGTGCCTGAATATAAGACTAAATACCTGAAATATGTATCTGAGCTGGTTGATTATTTGGAAGGAATTCAGAGCAGAATTACTGAATTGGCTACCTTGATCAAACCTTACGTTCAAGCAGACCCAACCAAATTTTATACCATGGAACAATTTGAAAGTAATGTTACTTATTCAGCAACAGGTGAAATGGGTGGTAGTGGAGGAATGACTCCGCCAGCTGGGATGGAAGGCATGACTCCTCCTGAAGGGATGGAGGGCATGACACCTCCGGATGGAACGACACCGCCAGCACGTCCTGATAATACAGGGACTGCGACTGATGGCAATCCTACACCTCCAACAGGTAACGCTGGAGGCGGGGGACAAGGTATGGGGACAATGGCAGCAGGTTCGATTATGACCTTTGCGCTGAACAGACTTGCTAATCTGCAAGGCCAGCTAGGGCTTAACGTCACACCTCTTCCCTCTGTAACTACAACACCATCAACAACGAATCCGAACACGACGGGCACTAAGGGAATATCCGTACTTTTAAACGGAACAGCGGTCAGCTTTGCAGATCAGCTTCCTGTGAATAAGGATGGCCGGGTGCTGGTGCCAGTGAATGCAATCTTTAATGCTCTGGGTGCTACAGTAACCATGGATCAAACGACTAAGAAAATCACCGCAGTAAAAGACAATACAACGATCGTAATGGCCATTGGCAGCAAGACTGCTTACATCAATGGCAAAGCACTCACACTCGACGTTCCTCCGCAAATTATCGGAAATCGGACACTGGTTCCGGTAAGATTTATTTCCGAGGGATTGAATATGGATGTGAAGTGGGATGCAGGGACTTCTACAGTTACAGCTACGACTAAAACAGCAGCTTTATAATTAGCTTTATCGCAAATGCGGAAATCCTGGGCAAGCTCTGGATTTCCGCATTTTTTATTTCAAGCAGATCAATTCGTGCTGCTAGAGAGCAGTGGCGGAAACCAGACATGACGAAGATCAACCCAACCCTGGCTATTGAAGCTAACTCCACGGACAGAAGGGAGATAAGCAGTCTGAGTAGGTTTTTCATACAAAATATGTAGGTGGTGCTCTTCAATCAGACGGTTCTCGATGATACTGAAACTTTCCGCTCGGGCCACCGGATTAGGTTCGCGCGCGATGGTATATAACCAGCCTTCAATATCCGCTCTAGTATGCGGTTCAATATGCTTAGAGAGTGTGAGGTATAGATCAAACAAACGAAGTTGTTCATCCTCGTCACGGAATAATGAGAAAACAATCAGGTCTGATTCCAGCCGAATCGGACCTTTAAATTCCTCTGGAGACACGGAAATGACATTGCATTTATAACCTTGTTGCTCTAGTCTAGTGGCAATAAAATCAGCATCGCCAGCATATTGTGGAATCGTAGAGATTTGCAACGTGATTTCTTGATCTATTATCGCTTCTTGCTCGATGGACGCTGAATCGTCTTTTAAACAGGAGACTATTTTTGCCCGAAGCAGGGGATCGCTTAGCGGTCCCTTTTTTTGCGTATTGCAGGTGACGAATTTCCGAATGGAAGACTCCGAATGAATTCGGCTCCAGGTCGAAGAACTGGCTGATGAGGGATTCTGAATCACGTGAAAAGCAGAACCCGTATCAGAGGATGACGTTTCGGTATCCCACGGGACATAAAGGATTTCAACCCGATCTAAATGAGCCCGTCCTTGAAAATAATAAGGAAAAACCTCCAGCACACAAGTGTCCTGGGTCATATCCACAACCTTAAAGGGGCCAGTCCCCACGGGTCTACGGCCAAAGCTCTGCTCATCCATTCCTTCTAAATCACGCGGTACAATTGCGGCTCTGCTCGTACACAAAAATGGCAGAAATAGTTCATTAGGCTGCTTAAGCGTAATTTGAACGGTAGATGGATTTAATGCGGTGACCCGCTGGATTTCTTTGAAAATATAGCTATAGAGTGTCCGTTTAGAGGTTTGCATCAACCGTCCCAGGGAATAGACTACATCCTTGGCTGTCAGCACTTTTCCATGATGGAATAACACCTCTTTGCGCAGAAAAAAAGTCCAGAGCGTCCGGCTCTCATCGACTTCCCAGGCGTGAGCCAGACAGGGAACAATTTTGTCCCGTTCACCGCTTCGTTTCACTAACCCGTCGAAAACATGGCTGGAAACAAATGACTCTGCCAGCAAATTCATATAGAGCGGATCGAAGGTATGGAGTTGCTGGGTAATAGGCAGCCGGAGAGTATCAATTTGCTTGTCACTACGAATTTCAGAATGATGCCCAAAATAGGTCAGCAGCCAACCCTGCAGTGTATCCTGCAGTGAGGTGGAGCTGGCATGGGTTTTGATACCTTCTATAGCGTTGTGGACATCTTTGCGGCTAATCGCCTGCATCATGGATTGAAGGGCAATTTCTTCGGAGGGTACAAGAAATTGCAGCAAAGAGCGGCTTCCCCGCCCACGCTTAGGCGTCCATTTGATCCATTCCTGCAACATCATTTTATTCACAATATGCAGGGCATTGCGGTGTGTACAGCCGAAAATCAATGCCAACTCATCCATCGTCACTGAGATTTCTGTGGCTCCCCCAAAATGAGATTGCAGCTTTAAAAATTGGCTATGCAGCTTCATTGTTTTGGTTCCTTTCGGAAAATAGGAAATTATAAATAAATTCTTTCTCTTTTTTTTCTTATTTTATCACGTAAAATAAGGATGAGAAAGTAAGAAAATGGGGGTAATTACCATGACCGAGGAAATGGAAACGGAAACGGAAACGGAAACGGGACTTAGGCTTAATCGATCGCTTGCTGCTTTGCTTGCCGCGTTCTTACTGGCAATAGTTCATCAGTATTTATTTTATGGAAAGCTGGCGGGCCTATCGTATCCAATCTTTGTATGTCTGTTCTATGCGTTCATGCTTTATTATGCCAAGGCTAAAATCCGCAAGCTTAACAAATTCAGTTACTTCTGGTTTGGAGCGATTTTTCTACTTTCATTAACCTATTTATTCTTTCATAATTTTTTCTTCTTTGGGCTGAACCTGCTGGTGATCCCGGTGTTGATTTTATTACATATGACTTATTTGCTTAGTGATAAACGGCCGGCTTGGAGCCGGCTTGGATTAGTGGGGAACACGCTGGAGCATGTGCTTCCACAGAATTTCCGCCATTGGAGCACTGTGTTTACGATCATTAAAAGGACTGGCGGCAGTAAAATGAAGGACGAGCGTAAGCAGGTTATGGGGAAAGTGCTGATAGGACTTGCGATCTCTTTTCCAATATTGCTGGTTGTGGTTACTCTGCTGTCCTCAGCGGACGGAGTGTTTCATCATGTACTGCTGGCGCTGCCGAATGTGCTGGATCAGATTTCATTTGGGGAAGGTTTTGTGCGGGTGCTGTGGATTATCCTACTGGGCATGGGCTTGTTCGGCTTAGTGTGGGGGTATGTGGATTCGAAAATCTATGACTGGAATATGCAGCCTAAGGAATATGGTCCAGTGCTGGCGCCTGTAAGCTTTAAAATGGATCCGATAATTATGACGACGATTCTTATAGCCATTAACACGGTATATGTATTGTTTGTTTTCGTACAGTTTTCTTACTTGTTTGGAGCATGGGAAGGGATTTTACCAGAGGGCAGCTCATATGCTGATTACGCACGTAGTGGATTTTTTGAGCTGATTATGGTGGCTGCGATTAATTTCGTGATTTTGCTGCTGGCTTTGGTGTCGGAAGGAAAAAGAAGTGGAGGGCTGCAAAAATTTATTAATGTTCTGCTCTACATTCTGGTTGGTTGCTCGACAGTTATGCTATATTCCGCCTATACCCGTCTGACTCTTTATGAAGAGGTGTATGGCTATACCACGACTCGGTTTTTAGTGCATGCATTTATGATATTTATGGGCTTATTGTTGGTGGTTGCAGCCTTACGGATAGCTGTTCAGCGTGTGCCATTGGCGAAATGTTATATTGTGCTGGGCTTGATCTCCTACGTCGTCATGAACTATATCGGGATGGATGTTATTATCGCTAATAAAAATATGGATCGTTATGCGGCAAGTGGTAAATTGGATGCCAATTATTTGGTCCGTTTATCTCCGGAGGTCATCCCTTCTCTGATAAAGTTTAGTGAACAGGAAGATGGGATGTTGGATGATTTTTTAAAGAATGAATGGAGAGAACTCAATAAGCGTGAGCAGGCATGGCAGTCGTTTAATTTCCCGCAATATCTGGCGCAGCGTGAGCTGGCTGAATATTTTGCACAGTAAAGGTAAGAAGAAGGTGTGAGGTCAGTGAGGAAGAAGCCATTTAAAAGAGGCTGGTCATTTATCATCATTTTTATTACGGTAGGTTTAAGTTACGGGATCTATCATATCTATTTATACAATGCGCCCAAACAAAATCATTACTCGCGTGTTTCCAGCACCCATCTTGAACAGGAAAGTCTGGGCGGCATTCAGCTGCTTCAAAGCCTTGATTCAATCGCTAGGGAACCTAAGCCAAATAATGATATAGAGCGGTATCAGTATTACGATCTGGGTCACGAGACAACAATAGCCACAGCACGTGGTGATGATAAGATCATTCTAATCAGCGTCTATTCCGATCATACGATGAGTACGGCAAGAGATATTCATATTGGAGCTTCAGCAGACGAAGTGATCAAGGCTTATGGCACTTCTTATTATAAAAGAGGGGAGCAAGGGGCTGAGATTATCGGATACGTGGATAAAATCAACCATCGGAGTATTGAATTTTGGCTGCAGGATCAGAAGGTAGATATGATTCGTTATTGTGTGGATTCTGTTGTAATGTAAAGTGTCATAGGAAAACCTTATTAAAAAGGACATATGTCCTTTTTTTGTGGGGTATTCTAAATTACACTGGAGCAAACAATAGAGGGGGCACTACATGCAGACGATAAATGACCGTGAGGCTGTCCGTGCCTTGGCAGTGAAGAACGGTCTGGACGGAATATTTAGCCCGCTGGTAACGCATAAAATGGAGTTGAGACGTTACGCGGATGAAGAAAAGCTGTGTTTGGTTGGCGATCAATTGGATGGGATGTTCATATTGGTTGAGGGCAAGCTCAAAATTCAGACCTTGCTGCCAAATGGCAAATCTATGCTGGTGCGGTTTACAAATCCGATATCTGTGATTGGGGATGTAGAGCTCCTTCACCGGTTCCCTGTTAAGAATCAAGTGGAGTCTGTGGGTGAGAGCTTGATTCTTTTTGCAGGGAGAAGACTACTCCTGAGAGAGCTTGAGGAAAATACAGCGTTGTTACGTTTTCTCGTCGGAGAACTTAGTCACAAATTGCATACGCTCGGTCAAGCCTCCGCACTTAACCTGTTGTATCCTGTGGAGAATCGATTTGCCAGTTATTTAATGTCTTTGTTCGCAGATAAAAACGGTGACCGGCGGGTGGAGGAGATTCGGACCTCAAGTCTTATTGAGACAGCAGAATTGCTTGGCACAAGCTATCGGCATCTTAATCGAATCGTACGTCGTTTTATTGATGAAGGAATCATTACACGAAATCGTGGACGCTTAAGTGTACTGGATGAATCGAAGCTGGCAGAGCTGGCTAACGGAAATTTATACGAATAAAAAGATCTCAAAAGACCATTAGTTCCTGCCCTCGGCCGGAAATAGGGGTCTTTTTGTTTTTTTAAGCAAACATTCAGTTCAAATTCAGAGAGGCTTAAGGGAGAGCTAGTAGGATAAAAGTACCAAATAGACCTACATACATATAGAGATGAGGAAAACCGATGGTGAAAAGTATCCGTGGGAAAATAGTCTTAGGATTTACTGCTGTGATCATAGTCTTTCTAGTGGCGATAGCCGGAAACACATTGTTTCAGGGGAAGGTTACCCAATTGACAGATCAGGTTAATCGTAACTGGGACAAGCTGTCACTTGTTCAAGGCTTAACGGATAAGATTCGTACCGCAGATGAGCTGGGTGCTCGTTATGTGATGAGTAACACAGATGATGAGCGGAATTCCTATCTGGCGCAGTATGAAGAAATGCTCCCATTGATTGAAAATGCTATTACAGAGCTGGAGAATGCCCGATTAAGTGAAGCTGAGTTAAAGGGTGTAGCTGAGCTGAAGAGCAAATGGAATGATTATTTAATCGTTCTGAAGGAAGCTTTTGCCTTAGCTAAGGAAGGCAACTTCCCGGAAGCGCAGAAGAAATTCACGAACCTGTCATTAGACGCTATGATTGAATCTCAGATTGTGTTTCAGAACATGCTCATGGAGGAAATAGAGAATGGACAAAGCCTGGCAAATTCGCATCGTAATAACGGTTTGATTACTAGCTTTGGTGTGACCGGATTGTCGGTAGTGCTCGCGGTGATCCTTGCGCTGCTAATTTCTGGACGGATTATTAAACCGCTTCGTGATGTGAACACTCAGTTGAAGGAAATTGCAGATGGGGATGCCGATCTTACGCGCAAGTTAAGTGTTCGTTCTAAAGATGAGATTGGTGAACTGGCGTTTAACTTTAATAAAATGACAGATAATCTGGGCACGATGATTGAACAGGTGAAGTTATCGGCGAATAGTCTCGCGAGTTCCTCTACAAAGCTTAGGTCAGATAGTGGAGTGACGGCAGGCGCCACAGAACGAATATCGGATATTATGGGTGAAGTCGCTTCCGGAACAGCCAGACAGATGAATGATTTGCAGACCAATACAATTACAATCTCAGAAATATCACTAGGAATCGGTCAAATTGCTGCCAGTGTCCAGGACATTTCGGAAGCCTCCCATCGCTCTGCGGCATTTGCCATTACAGGAGATGAATCCCTTCAGGCCGCTGGGCAGCAAATGGAATCGATTAATCACTCCATACAATCTTTATCACAGCAAGTCCAAGGTTTTGTGAATCGATCTCAGGAGATTGGCAGTATTGTAGGAGTCATAAAAGGAATCGCTTCGCAGACGAATATGCTGGCCCTAAATGCGACGATTGAGGCAGCTCGTGCTGGTGAACAAGGTAGAGGTTTCGCTGTGGTTGCCGATCAGGTCCGTAAGCTGGCAGAGCAGTCCGCGGAATCCGCCAATCAAATTGCAGAAATGGCGACTGGGATCCAAAGTGAAGCAGATGATGCCATGAAGGTGATGATGAGCAGCATGCGTGAAGTAAAGGGAGGTACGGAGATTATCGAGGAAGCGGGACGTTCCTTCGGTGAGATTCGATTATCTATAGATTCACTCGCCGAACAGGTTCAGGAAGTATCTGGAGCCGTGGAGGAGATTACGGCGGCTGCGGATGAGATTGTAGAGTCAATTCGTAACGTTACGCAAATCTCGGAAACAACCGCTGCGAGTACTCAGCATGTGTCAGCAGCCTCACAAGAGCAAATGGCTTCAGTCGAACAAATTGCATCCTCTGCGAGTGAATTAAGTACAATGGCGCATGGACTGCAAGGGTTGGTAGCTAGATTTAATGTATAACACGAAGCTTCGGAGAGTTAAGGGGCAATATAGTCCCCTTGACCTCTCTGTGGCTTTTTTTGTTGAACGTAATATCCCACATACAAAGCATAGAAATCGCCATCGACGGCCATCTACCTATAACTTATATTATTAGCGTTATTAGTTAGCTTGTATCCGTAATCCATCATTTCAAATGTAGGAGGCGAATGTCTATAAAACTACTGTTTTGAAAGCGCATCCTTTCTGCTGCATAGCTCCACAAAATTTTGGAAGGTGGTTATTCAATGATAGCAGCTTCTAAAAGATTTACAGGGAAGACGGCAGTACTATATTCTTTGATTGTTATATTATTTGTAGGTCAGTTAGGGTTATATCCTTCGGTGAGTTTAGCTGCGGGGAATTTAGCCCAAGGGAAGACTATTACTTCAAGCTCCTTCGGTGATGTATACGTAGCAGCCAATGCTAATGACGGCAGCCAAGGAACGTATTGGGAGAGCGCAAGCGGTGTTTTTCCGCAATGGATTAAAGTGGATTTAGGGGCAGCAAGCAGCGTGAATCAGGTTGTGCTAAAGCTGCCAACGAATTGGGAAACAAGAACTCAAACGTTAGCGGTGCAAGGAAGTACAGATGATGCAACTTACAATAACTTAGTAGATTCCGCCAATTATACATTTAATCCAACGATTGATTCCAATACAGTGACCATCAGCTTTACAGCTGCGAATGTCAGATATGTTAAACTGAATTTCACATCCAATACGGTCTGGCCAGCAGCACAGTTAGCGGAATTTGAGGTTCATGGTAATACAACTACAACTCCATCCTCAGGATATGAAGCGGAGGATGCCGCATTATCCGGTGGTGCCAAGGTTAACACGGATCATACAGGTTATACAGGTACAGGATTTGTTGATGGTTACCTAAATCAAGGTGCTGCGACTGCATTTATCGTTAATGTGGCTTCTGCTGGTAACTATGATGCTACATTAAGATTTTCAAATGCATCAGGCAGTACAAAAACCATTAGTGTTTTTGTGAATGGAACTAAAATTAAGCAAACCTCACTTGCGAATCTGGCCAATTGGAATACTTGGTCAACAAAGATTGAGACGCTGGCTCTGAATGCTGGCGCTAACACCATTACTTATAAGTACGATGCAGGAGACAATGGAAATGTGAATCTAGATAATTTGAACGTCACTCCAGCTTCTGCGACAACACCTACGCCAACGCCGACGGCAACTCCGACACCAGCGGCAACACCTACCCCAACGCCGACGGTAACACCGACACCGACGGTAACACCTACGCCAACACCGACAGTAACACCTACACCAACTCCAACGGTAACACCGACCCCGACACCAACAGTTACACCAACGCCTGGGGCGGGTTCCAATCTGGCTTTGAACAAAAGCATCAACGCTTCCTCTTCCGTCTTTACCTTTGTTCCTACAAATGCGAATGACGGTGATGTAACTTCTTACTGGGAAGGAGCAGGAGGAAGTTATCCCAATACATTATCTGTAAACCTGGGTAGTAATGCCGATATTACATCCATTGTCCTCAAACTGAATCCATCATCGGCCTGGTCCACACGTACTCAGACTATTCAAGTGCTTGGGCATAATCAGAATACAACAGCCTTTACTAGTCTTGTGCCAGCAACCGTGTATACTTTTAATCCGGCAACTGGCAATACGGTCACTATTCCGGTAACGGCCACGGCTAGTGAAGTACAGTTGAAGATTACCACCAATACTGGTTCAACCGCTGGACAAATCGCTGAATTCCAAGTGATGGGTGCACCAGCTGCTAATCCGGATTTGGCGATAACCGGTCTTACATGGTCACCTTCAGCTCCAGTAGAGACCAATGCCATTACTTTAAATGCAACGGTAAAAAACCTTGGAACGTTAGCTTCCATAGCGACTAATGTGAATTTCTACTTGGGCAGCACACTTGTAGGCACTAGCCCAGTGGGGGCATTAGCGGCTGGCGCATCTACGAACGTCACTTTAAATATAAGCGCAAAGGATGCTGCTACCTATACTTTAACTGCAAAGGTTGACGAGAAAAATACGGTTATTGAATTGAACGAAGGCAATAACAGCTTCACTAGCCCAAATTCTCTTATTATTGCTCCCGTATCCAGTTCTGATCTAGTAGCTTCCCCTGTTAGCTGGACACCAAGCAATCCAGCAGGCGGCAATGTGGTCAGCTTCTCGGTAGCAATCAAGAATCAAGGGACAGCAGCATCCGCAGGGGGTGCGCATAACATAACCTTGAAGGTTCTGGATGCTACTACGAATGCTGTACTCCAAACCTTAACTGGAACCTATAACGGCGTGATTGGCAGTGGAGTAACAGCGCCTCCTGTTAGTCTTGGCACTTGGACAGCAGCTAATGGCAAATATACTGTGAAGACGGAAATTGCCGTAGACACTAATGAGCTGCCAGTTAAACAGGCCAATAATATTCAAACACAGTCTCTTTTTGTAGGTCGTGGAGCCAATATGCCTTACGACATGTATGAGGCTGAGGAGGGTGTGATTGGTGGCGGGGCTGTGAAGCTTACTGCTAATCGGACCATTGGAGATCTTGCGGGTGAGGCTTCAGGCAGAAGAGCAGTCACACTGAATACTACAGGCAGTTATGTAGAATTCACTACTAAGGCTGACACTAATACACTGGTCACCCGCTTCTCCATTCCAGATTCGGCGAGTGGAGACGGTACGAATGCTACACTGAACATCTATGTGAACGGAGTTTATACCAAGGCGATTAATCTGACCTCTAAATATGCATGGCTGTACGGTTCAGAGATAAGTCCCGGCAATTCACCAAGCGCGGGTTCTCCGCGGCATATTTATGATGAAGCTAACATTATGTTCGACAGCACGATTCCGAAAGGTAGTACGATTCGACTGCAAAAGGATGTGGCAAATACCTCGCAGTATGCCATTGATTTCATCAGTTTGGAGCAGGTATCACCGATTACCAATCCAGATCCGGCCAAATATACGGTCCCAGCCGGCTTTACACATCAGGATGTGCAAAATGCGCTAGATAAAGTACGCATGGATACGACCGGAAATCTCGTAGGTGTGTATTTACCAGCCGGTAACTATCAGACCTCCAGTAAATTTCAGGTCTATGGAAAAGCAGTGAAGATCATTGGTGCGGGCCCATGGTATACGAGATTTTACGCTCCAACGAATCAGGAGAATACGGATATCGGTTTCCGGGCAAGCGATACCGCTAACGGCTCTACTTTTGCGAATTTTGCTTACTTTGGGAACTACACATCACGTATTGATGGCCCGGGTAAAGTATTTGATTTCTCCAATGTGGCAAATATTACGATCGATAACATCTGGACCGAACATCAGGTGTGTATGTATTGGGGAGCTAATACGGATTACATGGTGATCAAAAACTCCCGTATCCGCAACATCTTCGCTGACGGCATCAATATGACGAATGGCAGCACGAATAATCTCGTATCCAATATTGAGGCACGGGCAACAGGGGATGATAGCTTTGCATTGTTTTCGGCTATTGATTCCGGTGGTGCAGATATGAAGGATAATATTTATGAGAATCTCACTTCAATCTTAACCTGGCGGGCAGCAGGTGTAGCCGTCTATGGCGGATATGCCAATACCTTCCGCAACATTTATATTGCCGACACGCTTTGCTATTCTGGAATTACGATCAGCTCACTTGACTTCGGGTATCCAATGAACGGCTTTGGCGCTTCACCGACAACGAATTTTGAGAATATTTCCATTGTTCGTGCAGGTGGACATTTCTGGGGGGCACAGACCTTCCCGGCAATCTGGGTATTCTCAGCCTCTAAGGTATTCCAAGGCATTCGTGTCAGTGATGTGGATATCATTGATCCAACCTATCATGGCATCATGTTCCAGACCAACTATGTCGGCTCCACGCCGCAATTCCCAGTGACAGATACCCTCTTCACGAATGTCACAATTTCCGGTGCGCAAAAGAGTGGAGATGCTTTTGACAGCAAATCCGGAGTGGGCATCTGGGTAAATGAAGCGGCTGAGGCTGGGCAAGGTCCTGCCAGAGGGTCAGCCACCTTTAACAATCTGAAGATTACCAACACGGTAACGAATATTAAAAATAATACGTCTACTTTTACGATTAACGTTAATCCTTAAAAATAAATGCTGCCAGTACTGAACAGCCGTCTCCCGCTTTCGTGGGGGGCGGTTGTTTTCAGGTTGCAGAAACTAAGGTTCTGAATCGACAGGAGGTGCTGCTCACGTTACAATAATGGAAGGTACAGAAATGAAGGAGGCTCTAAAATGACATCCTTAGTGGTTAACAATATAACAGAGCTGATTGGGAATACACCGGTTGTAAGATTAAATCGGCTGACTAGCCCCCAAGATGCAGAACTATACGTGAAGCTGGAGCTTTTTAATCCAAGTGGCAGTGTAAAAGACCGGGCAGCTTATAATCTAATCCTGCAAGCCGAGCTAGCAGGTTTGCTGAAGCCGGGCGGGACGATCATTGAGCCGACTAGTGGAAATACAGGGATAGGCTTAGCGATGAATGCCGCGGCAAAAGGGTATAAAGCGATTCTTGTCATGCCTGATAATATGACCAAGGAACGAATCAATATTCTAAAGGCTTATGGTGCGGATGTTGTGCTGACGCCCGCAGCAGAACGGATGCCGGGAGCTATAGCAAAAGCGATTGAGCTGGGAAAAGAAGTGGAGAACAGTTTTATTCCACAGCAATTCGAGAACAAAGCCAACCCGGATATTCACCGGACAACGACCGCTCTGGAAATCCTGGAGCAAATGGAAGGTAAGCTGGACGTGTTTGTTGCTTCATCAGGAACTGGGGGCACGATAACTGGAACCGGTGAGGTTTTGCGTGAGCATCTACCTGATATCCGGGTTCTTGTGGTTGAGCCGCAAGGCTCGCCCGTATTATCTGGAGGAAAGCCAGGACCACATAAGCTGGTAGGAACGAGTCCGGGCTTCGTACCCGCCATTTTGAATACACAGGTCTACGATGACATCGTTCAAGTTGCGGATGAAGCTGCCTTGGAGACGGTAAGAACGCTGGCTGCAAAAGAAGGAATTCTGCTGGGTCCATCCGGTGGTGCCACTGTATGGGCGGCGTTGCAGGAAGCACGTCGTCTTGGGGCTGGCAAACGCGTGCTTTGCATTGCACCTGACACAGGGGAACGGTATCTTAGTATGGGAATATTTTAGTTTCGTCTGGAGGAATGGGAATGAATAAGCTCAGTGTGAGTTTCCTTATTGTTCTACTGCTGGCGGGCTGCTCAGGCTCTAACAAGCCAACCCCTTCTCCAAGTGTAGAGCCAACGCCAACGGCAAGCATGCAGCAGCCAGCAGCTTATCTGGAAGCTGAAAAGCTGAAGGCGAATTTTGGTTTTGCAGATGAGTCTGGCAAGAGCATCTTAGTCACCGGGCAGGAAAAAGGGCTGGATGCGCAAATGCAACAATTGAATGAAGCGATCGGCGATCATGGGCAAGTGCTAAAAGTGAAATTGAATAAATGGCAGGAGGGTACGGAGAACAGTAATGGCCGGGAGATGGCTCACAATTTTATGAATCTGCCAGGGTATCTTTATACGGTTGAAGAGGGGAATGCGACCCCTGATGAGACCTATTACCTGACGGATCAGGCAGAGTTTAATGCGAATGCGCTAATCTCTGTTAAGCCTACAGAGGTTAAGCAAGCCTCGCTAAATGTTGCAGAAAGTGTGCGGCAGAATATTGTTTCTGCGAAAAATCGTGAAGTAGAGCACATTTGGAAACTTGCTGACCTGTCTGGTGATCGGCAGCTGTATCTCGTTCAATTCATTAGACAGGATCAGGAGATGTTATTTAGTCTCGTGCTGGAAGATAAGGCCGGGCTTACCTTTATGGATTATCCGGCTGTCATTCAAGGCGATGAATTTTCCGTCTGGAGAGTGGATGATGGAGGGGAAGTGATACCTGAGATGTTCTCTATTCTTTTTGCGGCGGAAACTGCTGAAGGTCCATTACTCGGTATGGAGTGGTGGGGAGCGGAAGGCGTAAACACATTTTTCCTGAAAAAAGAGGGAAATGTTTTTAAAGAAATGGACATTCAATACGGACGCTACACATCACCACTATAACTGGGATGCAGATACATCGAAGGATGTATCTTTTTTTTGCTACAATATAAGAAAGTATAAATTTTCACTATATATTGCTTATAATATTATGAAGGATAGCATTATTTTTTTAAAATACTTAAATTTGTAACAATAAGAACTTTAAATAGCCCGATCGAGTCATGTAGCAGAATTGTGACGGTGATATTGTTAATCATAAGATGTACGGGAGGGGACAGCAACGTATAACCGAATCAAGTATATGATCCTGTTACTGCCAACGCTAATGGTAGGGATCTGGGAGGTCGTGCGCCATCAGTTTCTAATGCCTTATATCTCGATGGATCTGGGGAATTATTTGACACCTGTCCTCGTATTTTTGTTCACTCTTGTATTGCTCGTCCCTTTGTTTTCGCTGATGGAGCGGAATCAACGGGAGCTGGAGCAGGAACGTGCGCTCAAAGAGGCAATGAAAGCCCGGGAAGGGCTAGCTAAGGAACTGCATGATGGGATGGCGCAATCTTTATTTCTTTTATCTGTCAAAATAGATCGTTTGGAAGCAAGCCGCAGGAATGGGGAAGTCAGCGAAGAAAATGTGGATCAGATCAAAAAGACCGTCCACGAGGTGAACCGTTATGTTCGACAGGCGATCGCCAATCTGAAGGTACCAGTGTCTGAGCAGCACTCTTTTTCATTGGAACAGTCGGTTAAAGATCAGCTTGCTCAAATGGCTAACGAGATTATGATTGAGGTTTCCTTGGATTGGAGTCTACAGGATGAAGCCCTCTCTCCTTCGGAAAAAGCAGAGCTGCTATCTTGTATCCGAGAGGCTATTATTAATGTGCGTAAGCATACAAGAGCGGCGAAGGTTTCTATCACAGGTGCAGGCACTGAGAAAAACTGGAGCGTGGCGATTGTCGACAATGGCGAAGGATTTCAGCATGATCCCTTTGAGGTGAACGGAAGTTACGGCCTTCAGATCATGAAGGAACGTGTCGAAGGAATGGGATGGAAGCTTCAGGTGAGCTCCGGCAATACGGGGACAAATGTGGAAATTACGAAAGGAGGGGGAAGTTTATGAGCCGGTACCGGGTTTTGGTTGTGGATGATCATGCGCATGCGCGTGAGGCGATGTGTGAGATTTTGTCCATGGATGATAGTTTTGAGGTCATTGGAGTAGTGGAGAGTGGTCCTGAGGCGATCGCGTTCACGGCCCAGTGGATGCCTGATCTCATTCTTATCGACATTCAGATGCCGGAGATGGACGGGCTGGAGACTACTCGCCGGATCAAGCAGGAATATCCCTATGTCAAAATCGTTATCGTTACGGTATCGGACGAAATTTCCCACCTCCTCGAAGCATTGAAGCAAGGCGCACAAGGGTACTTATTGAAGAATCTGGCACCTTCCACCTGGATTGAATATTTGCAAGCGATTGTGAATGAAGAAGCACCGCTAAGCCGGGAGCTGGCTTTTCAAATCTTGAAAGAATTTACCGTTCCTTCATTAACGGACGAAGGGGAGTCTTTGACGGCGAGGGAGAAGGAGATTTTAAGCTGTGTGTCTTCCGGATCGACGAATAAAGAGATTGCCATAAGCCTGTCGATTTCGGAGCATACCGTAAAAAACCATCTGAAAAACATCCTTCAGAAGCTTCAACTCCAAAATCGTACGCAGCTAACGCGTTATGCTCTGGAGCAGGGGCTTGCTTCACGTAAACGTGATTTTCCGCGGTAAATATGAGGATAGAGATGAAAGTGAAAAATGATAAAATTACTTAAAGAAAGAGGCACTCTAACTATGAACAGATTATCTCGCAAAATAATGACACTCTTCGCACCAGCCGCTGCAACACTTCTGTTGTTCGCAGCCGTGGCTAGCGCGCACGTAACCGTAGCACCAGCACAATCCAGTACCGGAGCATGGGAGACTTACACACTTAAAGTTCCTTCAGAAAAAGATGTGGCGACTGTACAAGTCGATCTACGAATCCCGGCGGGTGCCGAGTTCAAGCAATATGAGGCTACACCGGGCTGGGATGTTACCATTGAGGGGAACAAAGTTAGCTGGATAGCTAATGGAGAAGGAATTAAAGCAGGGCAATTCCAACGTTTCTATTTCACAGCAAAGAATCCTGATACTGCAGGCGACATTGCTTGGGATGCTTATCAGCATTATGCCGATGGCAGCTTGGTGCAGTGGTCTGGTGAGGCAGGAACAGAAAGTCCGCATTCTATTACTTCGATTGTGCAAGCCTCCGGTGGGGATGAACATTCTCATGGTTCCAGTGACAATGGCATGAGCATGGAAGAACATAATGCCATCATGGAAAGCGAGAACAACTCCACCAGTGTCAACCCAATGGTCTATATCGCATTAGGGATCTCTTTACTAGCCTTTTTAATAGCAACCATAAGTATATTGCGCGGGCGAAAAGAGTAAGCGGGAATTAGTTGTGATACAAGAATATAGTGTTCATGCAAGAAGCCTCCGTCAATAAACGACGGAGGCTTCTTGCATGAATTAATTGGTGATGAGGATACTTTTTACTTATCTACAGCCGTTTGCGTTTGTAAAAGGTTACGAAAGCAGCGGTTAGTATTAGGAGAAGGATGGCGACGCCAGTTGTGATGGCTTCACTCGTGCTGCCTTTTTGCTGCATAGTACCAGCACCACCAAAGTCGCCACCGCCCATACCACCAGGCATACCGCCACCAAAGCCACCGCCGCCCATGCCGCCACCACCAGGACCATTTCCGCCGCCTTCAGGGAAAGCGGGTCCGCCCATAGCACCAGGCTCACCACCCGCGTCGCCGTCAAATCCACCTTGAGCAGCTTGGCCATTAGTGTTGGTTTGTCCACCTTGAGTAGCTTGCCCGTTAGTGTTGGTTTGTCCACCTTGAGCAGCTTGCCCGTTAGTGTTGGCCTGTCCTCCTTGAGCAGTTTGCCCTGTTTGTGTAGTCTGCCCACCCGCAGCTGCTTGTGAGTTACTGCCAGGCCCCTCGCCGCCATTAGGGATAGCCGGTCCGCCCATGGCACCAGGCTCACCACCTGCACCGCCTTGGGCAGTCTGTCCACCCGTAGCCGCTTGCCCTTCGGTATTTGGTGCAGCTGCATTTGCGCCAGCATTACCAGTAGCGCCAACCGCACCTGTGGCCTGCCCAGCGCCATCCGCACCTGTGGCCTGCCCAGCACCCGCAGCGCCTTGAGCTGCGCCATTTTTAGCGCCGCCACCAAAGCCACCGCCGCCCATGCCACCACCACTTCCTGATCCGTCACCGGAGGAAGGAATGGTACCGTCGAGCTGCTGCTGGATACTTTTGGCCATGTTCGACATGAAGGTCTCAACAGCCTTTATCCCATTTTCATACTGTTCGAAAGTGTAGAAGGCGGATGGATCCGCTTTGACATAGCTGGAAATCATCGTGTTCAGCTCATCCATCCGAGCCTGGAACGTATCGTCCGCTAGATAGCCAGTAATCATCTCATTAACAATTTCGTGATATTTCGTTTTGTATTCATCATTAGCGAGCAGTTTCGCAATCAGTGGGCGTTCTGCCAACGCACCTTGGGTAGGCTCGTCAATTAACACATCTGCGCTTCCCATGCCGCCAAAAGCCATATTGTAATCCCACGGCAGAATCGAGAAGACCCCATCGTCTTCATATAAGTAATAATTCTGCTTATTTCCACCTAAATAACTGTCCATATTACCCGTGACCGCATTTAGAGCGATATACTTCAGCGATTCCTCTACGTCGATGTATTTTTCATAATCGGTGCCGTTGTTTAGCTCATTCAGCATGTCGACAAGAATATCATCGTTAGACTTATCGGATTTCATTTCTAGTCCAGTATAGAGGGATGGATCATCGCCCAGCCAAGTCAAATCACTGCCCTGACCGGTCATTACACCTTTATAAAGTGCACCATAAGTGTTGCCGAAATTGCGTTCCAGATAAGCATCACTGATCTGTTCTACTGCAAGATAAAAACCCTTCAGTTCATCATTTACATACACATTTACGAAGGAATATTTCGGCGTCGGGAGACCGACACTTTCAGCGAGCTCATAGGTCAGAAATTCACGCATATAAGAAGCATCGCTGTAATTATTATTCAGGTTGATCTTAGTAATGCCGAATAAATTCTGGTTAACATACTCATCAAAAGAAATTTTGAAGCTGTAGCGGTCAGAGTCTGTCATCTGTACTACGCTTCTGAGACTGAGATTTCCTTTGGTCCGTACAGCTACATTATCGTATTTCATACCGTTGTACTCGACGGAAGCCATTTTATATTCTTCAGCACTGGCATTATCCAGCATATCCTGAAAATCGTCCGGGTCCAAGGTGATTTTGACATCCACGACCTTATCTTTTGGAAAGACCTGCTCGTCTAGCTTTTTCTCATCGCTCGAAATGACCTTGTCCTGAGCATCAGACGTTGGATTATTTGTTGCAGACGGACTTGCGTTCTGACACCCGGCTACGGCGATGACCAGCAGCAGGCAGCAAAAACTCAGCAGGATTGACTTACCTCTGGTTTTCATCTGGGGCACCGCCTTTCATCTCGTTGTAATTAAGATACATAGTCACCGCTATAGCTGATCAAGAGTGCATTTTTGACACCTTTAAGGTCAGAGACTGTGTTGACAAAGCCGCCTACTTTATCATCGAGACGAAGCTCCAGCGTCAATTCAATATTGTTTGCGGAGACTGTTTTTTGCTTCACATTGTAGCGTTTTACGGATTTGGTGATATGGCTGTGTACTTCACGTTCACTTTCATCACTGTCGCAGTTAATGACCAGTAAGTATGGCGTTTCGATAGAAGAGTGTTTGATGAACAGGAACAAAATGAGGCCGATAATGATCGAACCGATAATAGCCAAGGTGAAAAATCCTGCTCCAGTTACAATCCCTGCTACAGCTGCCCAGAACAAGAAGATCAGATCAGTTGGATCTTTGATTGGTGTTCTGAAACGTACGATGGACAATGCGCCGACCATACCGAGGGACAGCACAAGGTTAGAGTTAATCGCAATAATGACAGTAGCTGTAATCATGGTCATGCCCATAAGTGAGACGTTAAAGCTTTTGGAATATAAAACGCCGCTAAAGACACGTTTGTAGAGCAGGTAAATGAAGTATCCGATCAGAAAAGCTACGCCCAAGGTAATCAGCATCTTGGAGATACTAATATCAGATACAAAATTGTCGATCACCGAGTTTTTAATAATGTCTGAAAAATTATTTGTAGAATCTGTAGTCGTTGTTGTAGCTGCTAGCGGTGCTAGCGGTGCTAGTGATGCATTCATAATCAATAATCCTCCCAAGTGTTAGTTTTTAAGAATTTGCGGCAGATCACGTATTTCGAAGCGGACTGCCTATTCAGTCCCTCCAGCTGCAACGCGATTTTAATGTACTCCGGAATATACTCATCGAATTTCACTTCGAAAATTATGAAGTTCTCATCAATCGCCCGAATCGGATGCAAATCCTTATCGAAAATATCCGTAGAGTGCAGGCCCGTACGTAGTTCTTTATCGAACGTTATTCGCACATTTCCGTTGTGGCAAACATAAGGCTCGCGAACATAATCCACGATGACCTTGGGTCGCAGCAGGTTATGGCGCATCTGATCGTATAACTCCATGAACAGCGGACTGTCCGGGACGTTCAGCACTTCGTAGTTGCCCGCCATAATCTCGTCGTACATTTGCCGGGTTAGTGGTTCTTTGATTTTGGCGATATAATCGTCCATTTTAATTTTTTTCTCAAAGTGAATGATGTTGTCTTGGATGTTGTAAATGCGAATCCGGTATTTGGCCCGCTCTCGGAGACCGCCGAGCTTGTCTGCAAGTGCCGTGTTGTTGATATCGTCAAAATACAAACTCCGAATGTGGTATTCTCCACTCTCATTAGCGTGTTGATCTTTATCAATCAAGCTTTGCAATCGCTGGCGCAATATAAGGTATTGATGATAGTTAATGAAAAATTTAAGTTCATGCCGGAATTGAAGCTTCTTATTCATTTTCACACCTCGTTTCTCTCTCTATCTCTGGCTAACCTTCCTGCTTGACTAATTCTAGGAGACAGACCTTATGCTTAACTTAAAATAGACTGAATGTTTGCTGAATGTTTTACACTGCGTTAACAAAAGTCTGTATAAAGAATCGTGTGCAAATTTGACTTCTGACTTTGCAGGGGGCTATCTTATTGAGAAGGCTAGAGAGAAATTTTCATAAGGAGGTACCGTGATGAGAGACTATAAATTTGCCATAATCCTAGGAGTGCTTGTGATTGTGGTTATTTTAGTGGCTTATGGGTTGGAACGATCGAAAAGCGGAAGTAATGCAAATTCACCAGCACCGTATGATCTCGTGACTACCTTTAAGGGAGATGCGAGCACAAGCCGCGCGTTTACTTGGTATACAAGTGATTCGAGTGCAGCAGGCATTCTGGAGATTGTAAAGGGACAGGTGTCCTCTTTTGCAAATACGGATGTACAAAGGGTAGATGCGAAAAGTAGTTCCATCAAAACAGACAATGGCACCAAAGGTGTTCATAAAGTGGAAGCTACGGGTCTTGAACCCGGGACGTTATATACTTATAGAGTGGGTAGTGGCGTTGAAGGAGAATGGAGTCCGGCAGCGGAATTTACAACGGAAGAAGATGGACTGGCAAGTGTGTCTTTTATCAATGTAACGGATTCTCAAGGGGAAACGGCAGAGGATTTTAAGCTGTGGGGAAATACACTGAACAAGGCTTTTCAGACATTTCCTGAAGCCAAATTTATTGTGCATAACGGGGATTTGACGGAGGATCCGGAGGATTCGGCAGGCTGGGATGATTTTTTTGGCAATGTGCAGGGCTGGATTTCAGGGATTCCGTTAATGCCGGTAACAGGCAATCATGATGAGGTGGATGAGGATGCAACGTATTATACTTCACACTTCAACCTGCCGGATAATGGGGCAAAGGGTTCAATTGCAGGCACCTCGTATTCCTTCGATTATGGACCAGTGCATGTAACGGTACTGAATACAGAGAGCAATCTAAAAAAGCAAACGGAGTGGCTGAAGGAAGATCTGAAGAACACAGACAAGAAGTGGAAAATCGTTGCGATGCACCGTCCGGCTTACGGGGGGAACTCCTATAAGAAAGTTGAAAATTGGACGGATATTTTTGATACGTATGAGGTTGATTTAGTGCTGCAGGGTCATAATCATGAATACTCCAGATCCTACCCGTTACGTGGCGGAAAAATAGTTCCAGAAGGTGAGATTTCCAAAGGTGCTAAACGAGGGACAGTCTATGTGGTGACCAACGCTTCTGGAGGAAAATTTAACGAGAAAAAAGAAGATCAGTTCTATCATGCGGTGCATTTTCAGAACTATAAGCAAATGTTTGCGGGCATTAACGTTACCGGGGATACATTAACCTATCAGGCCTATGATGTGGATGGAAAGCTGCTGGATGAGTTTGTGTTGACACATTGAGCTAAGAGAATTGGATAATATTATTTAAATACCTTCTCTGCTGTAAAGTCGGGGAGGTATTTTTTGATTTGCATTAAAACACTAAATTCAGCGCAACAACTGTGTATCTTAAGCCGTTTTTTCACATGTCTACCTTTTCCGTCATATAAGCTGTTAACTTTATAATGATAAAATAGATTTAGTTATATTTGGATTTCATTTGAAGTGAAGGGGGAGTAATATGTTTATCAGAAAAATGGTTTTTATCGGTATCATTTGTATGTTAGGTTTGACAGGTTGTGCAGCGAACACTAAATCAGGTGCTGAAGGAGAGGGAGATAAGCGTGCAGAGGGGCTGCTCAGCATGTCTCGGAGTGAACTGGCTAAGCAGGAGAGCTATACTATAGAAATGGAGAAACAAGAAGAAACATCCAGCAAATCGGAAAAAAGTGAAGATAAACATTGGTCGAGCGCTGTTTCATTTCATGTCGACTATGTTAGAAATCCTTATACCGTATATCTAAAATCGGAGACTGCGGAAGGAAAGGAACGAGAAGAATACATATCGGATACTGAATATCATACAAAGGTAATGGATGATTTATTTATTAAGCAGGACGATTATATTCCAGCGAAAGAAAAACAAATCGCACAAAGATTTATTGACCCGTATGATTATATAGACATATACCGGATAGATTCTCAGGGGATCGTTGTTTCTGAGGAGGAACAAGAATACATACTTTCGATAGAGATATCGTCTCATGATGCGAGTAAGGAAACGATGAAATTGATGAAGCAGAATTTGACAGACAAGATTAAACTAAGATATACGCTGGATAAAACTACACTTTTGCCGCATAAAGTGGAGGCAGAAATATTCACTTCATTGAAATCAGAAAACTTAAATTCAGAGTCAGTGCTCACGTTGCAAACAACTATCAGCAATTTTAATGGTATAAAAGAGATTGTTATGCCTGTAGATACTAGTGAAGAATAGTTATATCAGAAGCCTCTGGGATTTATTCCGGAGGTTTTCTTTATCAGCAGAATTATTTTCAATCAAAATTTAGTGAAATTGTATCCTGAAGTGTGAAAATGGTACGATTTTTAGAGACAATCTTCTGCAAAATATAACCATTTTCTCTCGATAATGAAAAACCTTACCATTATAATGAAAGCGTTATCAGAAAATGGAGTCTAAGTTCTGAAGGTATGGATTAAGGGGGAGGGAGGAGCAGGGATATAGAGTAAGAAGAAGGCATAAACAAACCAATTATATCGTAGGAGGCGTAAAACGTGATTCGTAACCGTATCCGGAAAACAGGACTTTTGGTCCTGCTTGGCGCGATGGTAGGCTCTTTATTCTCTGCATTCCCAGCTACTACCCATGCAGCCTCAAGTGAACCTTACACCTGGAAAAGCGTTGTAACGGGAGCTGGCGGGGGCTTTGTACCCGGAATTATTTTTAATCAAACTGAACCGAATCTGATTTATGCCAGAACAGATATTGGCGGGGCCTATCGCTGGAATCAAGCTACATCTAGCTGGACATCAATTAGTGACTCGGTAGGCTGGGTGGATTGGAACAAGAATGGTGTTGATGCTCTGGCTACAGACCCAATTGATCCTAATAAAGTCTACATGGCAACAGGTACGTATACTAATCATTGGGATAATAATGGCCAGATTATGCGCTCTAATGACCGGGGGAACACCTGGCAAACTACTCCACTGCCTTTTAAAGTAGGTGGCAATATGCCTGGCCGTTCCGCTGGTGAACGTCTAGTCATCGACCCCAATAAGAACAACATTCTCTATTTTGGAGCTAGAAGTGGTAATGGTCTCTGGAAAAGTATTGATTCGGGTGTAACTTGGTCAAAGGTAACCTCTTTTCCAAACGTAGGAACGTATATTCAGAATCCGACACTTGATTATGGGAATGATCTTGTCGGATTGTCTTGGATCACTTTCGATAAGAGCACAGGTACACTTGGCAACGCTACTCAAACGATATATGTCGGTGTGGCCGATACGGCTAGCAGCATATATCGGAGTACAGATGGTGGAGTAACCTGGACAGCTCTGGCTGGACAACCTACGGGGTTCTTGCCACATCACGGCGAGCTGTCATCCACAGGTGATCTCTATATTACTTATAGTAATGGTGTAGGTCCCTATGATGGCAGTAAGGGTGAAGTTTGGAAATACAACAAAACTAGTGGGGCTTGGACCAATATCAGTCCTACGACCGGTGAAGATAACTGGTATGGCTTTGGTGGATTGGCGCTGGATGCTCAGCACCCTAACACATTGATGGTATCCAGCTTAAACGCTTGGTGGCCTGATGAAGTTATTTTCCGCAGTACCAATGGTGGGGCTACTTGGAGTCGCATTTGGGATTGGGGCAATTATCCAGAACGGACTTATAAGTTCAGCATGGACATCACCGCTGCTCCATGGCTCGATCATGGAACCACTTCAACATCCCTGGATCCTTCACCGAAGCTAGGCTGGATGATGGGTGATTTGGAAATTGATCCATTTAACTCGAATCGAATGATGTACGGCACTGGAGCAACAATTTATGGCTCGAACAATTTGACCTCATGGGATACCGGAGGCAAGGTAAATATCTCTGTCATGGCAAAAGGTGTGGAGGAAACTGCAGTGCTGGGGCTAATTAGCCCGCCAACAGGAACCTCCCATTTGATCACTGCACTTGGTGACGTTTCCGGTTTCCGTCATGAGGATTTGTCGGTAGCGCCGACTAAATTCCAGACCAGTCCTTCATGGGCAACGACGATGAGTATTGACTATGCTGAACTGAGTCCGTCCTATATGGTGCGGGTAGGCAGTGCAGATAAAGAAAAAACGCCAAGTATGAAGTCCATTGGTATCTCTAACGATGGTGGAGTGAACTGGTACATGCCAAACTCCGAGCCTTCCAATGGAACCAAAACAACGGTTGGCCATGGACAAGTAGCTGTCTCTGCAAGTGGTAATTCCATTCTGTGGAGCACCTCAGATATCGGGGTGTATTATTCCAAAACCTCAGGCAATTCTTGGACAGCAAGTGCAGGATTACCGGCTGGAGCGAAGATAGCGTCTGATCGCGTGAATCCTAACAAATACTATGGATTTTATGCAGGAACCTTCTATGTAAGTGTGGATGGTGGAGCTACATTTACTGCCACCGCAGCTTCGGGCTTCCCGACCAATAATGTGGCTGGATTACAGCCGAATGAAGCCCAAATCAGTATGAAGGCAGTTCCAGGTATTGAAGGTGACATCTGGTTCGCCGGAGGGAATACGGTTGAGAATAAATATGGTCTATGGCACTCCACTAATTCAGGTGCGAGCTTCACGAAGTTAACGAATGTAGAAGAAGCTGATCTTATTGGTTATGGTAAGGCTGCTCCGGGCCAAACTTATATGGCATTGTACACCGTAGCTAAGATTGATGGTGTACGGGGCGTATTCCGTTCTGATGATGTTGGCGCAACTTGGGTTCGTATTAATGACGATGCTCACCAATACGCTAAGATCAATATGGCGATTACTGGGGATCCAAGAATCTATGGACGTGTATATCTCGGTACGAATGGCCGAGGCACCTTGTATGCTGATCCTGTAAATCCACCAGCTACAGGCTCGACCATTACGCCAATAACTGCAAGCTTTGATAAGAAAACAGCAAATCAGACAGACGTCGCAGTAACTATGACGTTGAACGGAAATACGCTGAGCACGATCAAGAACGGAACGGCAACCCTCGTAGCCGGAACGGATTATACGGTAAGTGGATCAACAGTGACGATTAAAAAAGCGTATTTAGCGACGCAAGCGGTAGGAACGACAACGCTGACGTTCAGCTTTAGCGCTGGAGCTACACAATCCTTGGCGGTAGCGGTAACGGATACTACAACACCAGTATCCAACTCCACGATAACGCCTACAAGCGCGGGATTTGATAAGAAAACAGCAAATCAGGCAGACGTTGCAGTAACTATGACGTTGAACGGAAATACGCTGAGTGCGATCAAGAACGGAACGGCAACCCTCGTAGCCGGAACGGATTATACGGTAAGTGGATCAATAGTGACGATTAAAAAAGCGTATTTAGCGACGCAAGCGGTAGGAACGACAACGCTGACGTTCAGCTTTAGCGCTGGAGCTACACAATCTTTGGCGGTAGCGGTAACGGATACTACAACACCAGTATCTAACTCTACGATAACGCCAACAAGCGCGGGATTTGATAAGAAAACAGCAAATCAGGCAGACGTTGCAGTAACTATGACGTTGAACGGAAATACGCTGAGTGCGATCAAGAACGGAACGGCAACCCTCGTAGCCGGAACGGATTATACGGTAAGTGGATCAATAGTGACGATTAAAAAAGCGTATTTAGCGACGCAAGCGGTAGGAACGACAACGCTGACGTTCAGCTTTAGCGCTGGAGCTACACAATCTTTGGCGGTAGCGGTAACGGATACTACAACACCAGTATCCAACTCCACGATAACGCCAACAAGCGCGGGATTTGATAAGAAAACAGCGAATCAGGCAGACGTTGCAGTAACTATGACGTTGAACGGAAATACGCTGAGTGCGATCAAGAACGGAACGGCAACCCTCGTAGCCGGAACGGATTATACGGTAAGTGGATCAACAGTCACTCTCAAGAAGGAGTATTTGGCAACTCAAGCGGTAGGAACGACAACGCTGACCTTTGAGTTTAGTGCCGGAGCGGCACAATCCTTGGTTGTCACTCTCTCAGATACGTCAGTAGCTCCTACAGCAGCACTGAAAGTGCAGATGTATAACGGTACAGTGACTGCTTCCGGAAATACGCTAAATCCAAAGTTTAAGCTGGTGAACACAAGTACAAGTGCCGTTGCACTTTCTGATGTGAAATTAAGATATTATTACACAATTGACGGAGAGAAGGCACAAAGCTTCTTCTGCGATTGGTCACAGGCTGGAAGCGCGAATGTAACGGGCACGTTTGTGAAGCTGCCAACGGCTAAAGCGGATGCGGATTATTATCTGGAGCTTGGATTCTCGAGTGCAGCAGGTTCACTAGCTGCGGGTGCGAGCATCGATATCCAAGTGCGAGTAGCTAAAGAGGATTGGTCAAATTACACTCAAACCGGAGATTACTCCTTTAATGCGGTTGATACCAATTTTGTAGACTGGACAAAAGCGCCCGCCTACATCTCAGGTAACCTGATCTGGGGTAATGAACCTAACTAAGAATCTTCACCAATAGTTATGCTGAAGAGGCTGTCCTAAAAAGTAGAAAATTCTACTTTTGGGGCAGCTTCTTACTTTAACCCTCAGGCTATAGGTGGTATGTACGCTATGTGCTACGTTCTATGAGTCATGTGATATGTGGTATGTCGGATGCATTTATGGTTCCTATAGTGTTGGCTATATAGTAATTAGGGAAAACCTCCCTGAAAATAGCCGATATTTGCTTTAAATCAACGAAATCAGGGAATTATTCCCTGAAAATCAGGCGAATTCGTTAGTTTCCAGCAAATTAGCCAATAATTAGGGAGGTTTTCCCTAATTATTGGCTGGATGACCAAAAAACTTAGAATTTTAGGGAGAAATTCCCCAATTATGCTATCAACGCTTCACTTCCTCCTGTACGGTACGCAAAAACCAGCTAATGATATTTAAAAGTAGTTCTGACATACCATTTGCTGTTTTGGCTGTTACAATGTTTGTCCACTATCTATGGTAATGATCTGTCCAGTCATTGCTTCCTGTTCTAGCGCAGCGCAGACGAACTGGGCGATATTCTCGGCGGTTGAAATATGCTGAAGCAGCAGATTAGGGGCTAGTTTATGCATTTGTTCTTCTCGTCCAGACCACCATCTAGTAGCAACGGCTCCCGGTGCTACACAGTTAACTCTAATATGGGGAGCCAGCGCGTGTGCCAGCGATTTGGTAAGACCGTGGACAGCCGCTTTGGAGACGGCATAAGGAAGGGATGAGCCTAAGCCTGTCTGTCCAGCGATGCTGCCGAGATTGAGGATGGCTCCTGAATTTTTTTGGTTCATATACGGTGCAACCGCTCTGGCGCAGAAAAACATTCCTTTCACATTTACATCATATAACTCATCCCATACTTCCTCTGTTGCCTTTTCCAGATCTCCGAGAGCAATATGTTTAGTTATACTGGCGTTATTCACTAGCAGATCTATTGTCCCGAAATGCTGAATAATCGAATCGACCATACTTCGCACTTCCTGATCTTTAGACACATTCGCTTGTATTGCTATAGCCAACCCTCCTTGATTCAGAATCGTCTTTACGGTTTCATTGGCTTCATCCTCAGATCTAGAATAGTTCACTACGACGTGGGCTCCGCGTTTGGATAACTCCAAGCTTACAGCTTTGCCAATTCCAGTCCCTCCACCGGTTACTAATGCGACTTTATTGTTGAGATCCACCCTCAATCACTCCTTATGTTGGCGTATGTTGTTGTTATAAAGTATTCTATAGAGAAAAGTGGATTTCGTATAATTGAATATAATGAAGGTTTGGTTCAATTAATTTGAATTGAATAGGGGAGGGCACTAGGATGGATCTAAAAACAATAAAAACCTTTCAAACGATCGTAACTTCCGGAAGCTTTAATCGCGCAGCAGAAGAATTGAACTATGCCCAATCTACAGTTACGATGCAGATGCAAAGGCTTGAATCTGATCTGGGATGTCAATTGCTTGAGCGGGGGAAGCAAATCAGCTTAACAGAAGCAGGCAGATTGTTTTATGAAGAGAGCCTACATATTGTTAAAGATATGGAACGACTAGAGAGCCGTTTGGCTGATTTAAAAATAGGGGAAGCTGGCAACGTGCGATTAGGGGTAACGGACCCTACGGCGAGCTATCGTTTGCCGCAGCTTTTAAGTAGGTTTATGGTGCAATTCCCTAAAGTGAAGATCTCCGTGGATATTGCGGGAACCGCCGCACTTAGTGAACTACTCCTGCGTGGTGAAATTGATTTGGCAGTGTGTTCGGCACCAGAGCTCGGTAAGGAGCTGTATTTTGAACCCTTATTTGCGGAGGAATTCTTGTTACTTTTGCCAGAAGAGCATCCGCTAGCATCCAAGGAACGTATCACCCCAGAGGATCTACAGAGTCATCGCTTACTGATTACGGCAGCGAATTGTCCTTATCGTAAAAAATTAGAAAGTGTGCTGCAGGAATCAGGCGGGCCGCCACTAGATACAATGGAGATTGGGAGCATGACAGCGCTGAAATATTTTGTGGGAAGTGGTTTAGGTGTGGCACTTGTTCCTGAGATTGTGCTGAATCCAGCCCCAGCAGGAACTATAGTACGGAAGCTGGAGGGGAAGGTTATTGATATGACCTGTGGGATCCTATGTAAACTTTCAGATTATCCGCTTAAGCAAGCGAGCTCCAGTTTGTATCATTTTTTAAAACAGGAACTAACCGTGACAAGGATATTTTGAATTTTAAACGAATTGTTAAGAAATAGAAAAAATAGAAAGGGCGGTGTTTGATGTTTTTTAGGAGGAAATTCAGTTTCTGGCTTTCGATTATAAGTATCATCATCTGTCTGAGTGACTATCTGGGGGTGGGGATCGCGAATATTATTCTTGTACGTTTGAACCCTATTATAGATACACTGATCTTTACAGAACCTTTTGAAAGCTTCATGGTTGATGTAAATAATCCGAGATGGGGAACCAATAGTGCGTTAATCAGCGTCAGATTCCCAACTTATATTATTCATTTTGGAACGTTTTTGATTTTGGGTATTCTAATTGATTACCTTATTCGTATATTAAAACAGAAGTAGAAGTGTAGATGAGCCTAGAAGAGGAAAGGTGAGCTGAGATGAGCGGAGCAAAGGGAAAACTTGATTTGGAGAGAATTGTTTTTATTGGCAGAACCTATGAGGAATATATACGTATGTTTGATTTGCTGGAATCAGATCTTATCGGCCAGAGCATTCTGGATTGTCCTGCGGGTGCTTGCTCTTTTACAGCAATAGCGAATCAGTTGCGTGGTGAAGTAACGGCTGCTGATATTGCTTACTATTACTCTGAAGATGAGCTGGCAGACAAAGGGGTTCAAGATATTGCGCATGCGATGTCCGGAATGGAAAAAGTACAGGATAATTTCGTTTGGAACTACTTTAAATCAATCGAGGGACTGACCGAAGCGAGGAACGCAGCTTTAACCGCCAGCACTAAGGATCGAAGACAAACCCCGGAGCGTTATGTTCCTGTGATACTTCCGGATCTGCCTTTTGCGGATGAAGCATTTGACCTGACATTATCTGCACACTTTCTATTTATGTACAGCGATCGGCTGGACTATGAATTTCATTTAGAGACTGTTAAGGAACTCATGCGGGTGACGAGAGGCGAGCTTCGAATCTTTCCACTAGTCGACCTCTCTTGTAAAAGGTATAAGCAATTAGACCGCCTTATTGATGATTTGGTGAGGCAAGGATTTACTGCAGAGGAACTAGAGGTTCCTTATGAATTTCAAAAAGGTGCAAAGCAGATGTTGAAGATTAGAAGAGCAGAATTGTTCCTCTGAAATATAAAAAACGAGGGTGCCTCAAGCCATGATGACTTTGGGAGCACCCTCGTTTTTGTATACATATCTATAAAGCTTACGCTACAGTTTCTTTCCGTTCTGCTACAAAACAAGCTATGCCTAATACCAGACCAAGGCCCACTAGAACCGCACCGACCCAAGGAAGCGAAGTGATCGCTAGATGAGAAATAACCCAACCGCCAATAAAGGCACCCGCTGCGTTACCGAGATTCCCGGCGGAGTGGCTGGTCGTTGAAGCAAGTGCAGGGGCAGCCTGAGCCAGACTCATAATCCGTATTTGCAGACCTGGCATGACGGCAAAGGACACCATACCCCAGAAAAATATTGTGATTACCGCAGCTATTGGGCTATGCATCGTGAAGGAAAAGATCGTTAGAATCATACTGACTGCAAAATAAAGTCCCACGATAGAAGGCATCAGCTTCCAATCCGCAAGCTTTCCGCCAACGATGTTCCCGATGGTCACCCCACAGCCGAATAAGACTAGAATCCAAGTCACACTATGTTCAGCAAAACCGGTCACTTCTTCAAGCAGTGGAGTAATATATGTGAACACGGTGAACAAGCTGGCGTTCCCTAACGCCCCGATCAATAAGAATAGCAGCAGCTTTGGATTAGCCAGAGCAGCAATCTGCTGGATAACACTCGCTGGTTTCTCTTGTTTAAGCTTTGGAATAAAAATGAGGATGCCGATCAGCGCGGCGACTCCCATGACAGCAATCGCTGCAAATGAGGCCCGCCAGCCCATACTTTGTCCAATAAATGTTCCTAGAGGAACTCCGACAATATTGGCTATCGTTAAACCTGCCATCATAATAGATACGGCTCCGGCCCGCTTATTGGGTTGTACAAGATTGGATGCAATGACTGCGCCAACCCCAAAAAAAGTACCATGAGTTAAAGCTGTAATTATACGAGCTACCATGAGAACGGTATAGTTTGGTGCAAACACAGAGATTCCGTTGCCCAGTATAAAAAGAATCATGAGAAGACATAACAGTTTCTTTTGCGGAATACGCTGCGTGAGAATGGTCAGGATGGGTGCGCCAACGGCCACTCCAAGTGCGTACATTGTAATGAGTTGGCCAGCAGTCGAAATACTAACCTGTAAATCGTTGGCGACATTTGGTAAAATACCCATAATAACAAACTCAGTCATACCAATCGCAAAAGCGCCTACCGTAAGAGAAAGTATAGAGATGGGAAAGGGCTCTTTCCCTGCTCGTTCTTTGCGTGATTGTGCCTTGTTGAGGTTTGGAATTGCGTTCATGATGCCGATGTTCAACCTTTCTTCTGCCTGTAATGAAGCTCCACCTTGGTTAAGATGATAGATCCGACATGTAAGTATTGCTTTTCTATTATTTAGTTTTCTGAAAATATTTTCAAGATAAATATTTTTTCAGATAGTTTTCATTTTTATAGATCATTGAAGGGATGGTTATTTATGAATGATGAAAGCCAAGTCCAAGTGCTTGAATTGCCGGAAATGAAGCGAGAATTTAATAGCAGTTTGCAGAGTAATGATCGTGGATTGGTTATAGAAATCTATCAATTTGCGAACCCTTCCTGGCCCGATGAGACTGAATTGTTCCTTCCTTTGCGATGAGAAAAAATTATAAGCAGGCAGCTTTAATAGCGCTTCAGAACTTTGACCTGGATTGGACGCAGATTCGTTTTAACCAGCTATCGGATACCTGTACCTTTGTTATCGAAACTAATAAAGAGGGAACTTTTTTACTGCGCCTTCATTCGGGGAGATCTAAAGAGGAAATTAACTCCGAAATCGCGTGGCTGGAGCTTTTGAAGAGCAAAATTGATGTCCCCCTGCCAAAAGGTGTTCATGATCGCACGGGTGCTGTAACGTTCAGAGTGGAACAGGGAAATGGAGAAGGTGTTTATGCCTCTTTAATGCGCTGGGTTGAAGGGGAACATGCGAATGAAAATCTTACCGAAGAACAAATTTACAAAGAAGGCGTTCTATTAGCCAAGCTACATAAGGCGGCACAGGAGCTGGAGTTACCCCCTGGCTTTAATCGTCCTGTTTGGGATGAACATAGCTTTCGAAAAGCAATGCTTCGTTTAAAGCTGCATTATCATTGTTTTCTTACAGATGAAGAGTTTGTGCTGTATCAGTCGGCAGCTGAGAAGTTATACAATTGGTTAAGCAAGCAGCATAAAAATAAGAACAGAAGGTCTTATGGCGTTATCCATGGAGATTTACATCAAGGCAACATCATATTTAAAGAGGGTGAGCCTCGGCCGATTGATTTTGGGAGATGTGGTTGGGGGTATTATCTTTATGACGTAGCACATACCCTTCTTGGACTGTATCCATTGCAAAGAGAAGGGGTCATTAAGGGGTACGAAAGTATCGCCAAGCTTGACGGGGAGTGGGTTCAGACTTTAGAGAATTTTACGGTCATGGTGATGATCGAAAATTATTGCCATCACGCATCCGATCCGAGGGAAACCGAGGGTCTAAAAGCAGAACAGTTGTATGCGTTAGCGATCTTGAGAAATTATCTTAAGGGAGAACCCTTTCTTTTTAACAGGATTGAGATTTAACGTATAGAAATAGGGTCTCTTTGGGGAATTTATATAAAGTTCCCTAAGGAGGCTATTGTGATGAAAAAAAGCTGGATTGCTCCCCTTCTTGTCGCAGTGATGCTATTTCTGGCGCCACAACCTTGCTCCGCAAATAGGTTAATTCAACCTCAGTCTGTAACACCTTCCAGGTCTGATTCGGGACTTCAACTGCCAGATCAAGATTCTCGCGAACTTAAGTTTCAAGACATGCTGATGTTATTTCTTTTACCCCATATTGAGAAAAAGATTGCAGATATTTATTCGCCGCTTTTGCGAGAATCGCCAATGGTTTATCCTTACTTTGTGGATGTGACAGAGGTGAAGCGGACCAATGGTTTCCGGGGGTTTGATTTCTTGATTACACTTAACGTATATCCTACAGTTGGTCCACATATTTCAGTTGGAGAAGATACCATGACTTTTAGGATCTCTCCTGGTCCTAAGGTGAAGCTTGAATCGTTCAAGCATCTAAAAGACCCCAAAAAATCAGACTTTCCACCAAATTATCAGAACATCCTGAGATAGTGTAGTTTCGGTAAGGCGGGTGGGTGGAAGAGTAGATATTAATATGTGCCACACGTTGAGTTATGAGGCGAGCTATTTTTACATGTGTAGGGAGTTCTGAGGTAATGGTGATGGGAGTTGTAGGGAAAGGAGTCTTTGGGAGAGGGGAGGAAGGTTGGGTTAGTGGCATGATGAGGTGAGGGAGAGGGGAGGAAGGTTGGGTTAGTGGCATGATGAGGGTGTGCGTGCGTGTGTCCGGGAGCGGGCAAACGGGATAGTTGCAGTTTATACACTTACTTGCAGGAGATAAGAAGCTTAGTCACTTTTAGTTGCATTTGGTGCAGTTAAAAGAAGTCTTTTCACACTTATTTGTTAATATCGTTGAATTTAGTTGCAGAGAATACACTTATTTCGCTCGGGCAGCACAATGTATTGTTTATAGTTGTATAAAGTGCAATTAACTCATACATTCCCAAACGATTTTGAGCAAAATAAAAAAATCCATGGGTTAACGTTGCAATACCCAACTCATACCCAACTCATACCAACTCATACCAACTCATACCCAACTCATACCCAACTCTGCCCAGCCCACCGCACACACTCCGATCTTTGGGGTGTTTTTTTGTGGTTAGAAATGTGGTGGATTAATGGCGATTATGGTATTATGAAATTAGTGGATATATTGATTTAAGTTACTAAATTCAAATATGGAGGTGTGAGGGATTGGGTGATCATAAATTCGAAGGCGAACACAAGGGGAGCAGTATTAGCGAAATTAAAGATAAAGTCACTAGCGATAGCGCAAGTAACAACAAGGATAAAGTCAAAGTAGGTGTAGCCACTAAAGACGGGCAGTTGGGGTTTCTTTTTACAAGGGGAGGTCTTCGGGAAGGTGCAGGTAGAAAAAGCACTGGTGTAACTAAAAAGGTATCTTTGACGTTATCTGAGGACGTTTGGCAGGAGATAGAGCAGGCTTGTGCGGATCAGAACGCATCTCGCTCCCAAGTATTTCGGAACATCATTGAGGCGCATTTTGTAAAGGAATCTAAGGAGAGTTAGGTGAAGTCTTTGCTAATCCATGTTTCAAAAGATTCTCTTAGTACCGCTTTGCAGGCAGCATTAAAAGCCATATCCGCGAATAGCTCCTCACGTGTTCTGTCAGGAATACTTATTCAGGCGCAAACTCAGGGTCTGATATTAACAGCCAGCAATATAAGAATGACCATTGAATATAAGCTCCCTGTGAAGATGGATTCGATGGTTGTGCACAACACAGGTGAGATCGTAGTTCCCGCGCGTTATTTTTATGAGATCATTCGTAAGCTTGATCCTGGACTAATTAGGCTGGAAATCGTAGAGTCATTGATTTTAAATATTCAATCAGGAAACACTCAATTTCGTTTGTGTGGAATGGATGCGGTAGAGTTTCCGAGAATCCAATACATAGATCATCCAAACATTCAAAGGATAAGCATGAAGAACACTCTCCTGAAGCAAATATTTAAAAGAGTGGTTTTTGCGGTCTCTTCATCGGAAACCAGACCTGTGCTTACAGGAGTTTTGCTGCAAATAGAGAAGCATAATATTCGTGTAGTCGCCACTGATGGCATCCGCTTCGCCCAGCATGTTGTTGAAAGCGTAGATGATTACGGGGCAATTCCTTTAGATGTTGTAATCCCGGGCAGCACCCTGGAGGATCTTTTGAAAATATTAAACGATGATGCAGACAGCAGCACCGATTTAGAAATAGGCCCCAAGCAGATCAGATTTATTTCTAATGGATTGAGGGTTCAGTCTGCTCTTTTAGAAGGAACTTATCCCTCTGTCAATAATTTAATCCCAAAAGCGTACCTCTCCGAAGTGATTGTTAAGAAAGACCGATTGTTACATGTGGTTGAACGTATTTCTATATTGGCTGGTGAGAGTGTTATGCTCAGCGTACTTCCTTCTAATACGCTAAGTTTAGTGTCCAAGACTGCAGAAATTGGGGATGTAAAAGAAGAGATTCCTTTGGAGCATCTGGAAGGTGATCATTTTCGAGTAGCCTTTAACGGAAAATATTTCAGGGACATCCTTCGGGCGATCGATAGTGAGACGCTTAGAATCAGGTTCGCGGGAAAAGAAAGGGCGCTGGTGATCCTGCCTGTGGACGCATCTTCGTCCACACTTTTTTTAATTACTCCTGTGAGGACGCATGATTGAGGATTTGTTAAGTACAGTATTTGAGTAGGTTTGGGTGAATAGCTGCAACTGAGTCCGATAGTGTGGCAAAATGAGCAGAATTATGGAAATAAGAGCAACTGAGTCCGAATAGTTGGTGAAAAGAACACCGCCTGCCAAATTTGCTCCTAAACGTGCTGCCCAGTGCTTAAACTAGCTGTCTAGGGCTCGACCTAGCTACTTTGTGTGCGGATTAGCTCCCTATAGCTCAACCTAGCTACTCCGTGCGGAATAAGTTCCCTATAGCTCAACCTATCTACACCGTGCGGAATAAGTTCCCTATAGCTCGACCTATCTACACCGTGCGGAATAAGTTCCCTATAGCTCAACCTATCTACACCGTGCGGAATTAGTTACCTATTACTCAACCTTGCCGCCTACGTCCCAAACTACCTGCCTACGCCTCGAAACCAACTACCTTTTGATTGAACTTGATCGTAGCGGACCGTATTGCAGCTATTTCAGCACATTGGTTCATATTCCGAAGGTTTCGGACTGTATAGCTCTTATTGCCCCTGATTTGTGAAGAAAAAGAGTGCATTTGAGCGAATAGCTGCAACTGAGTCCGAATAGTTGGTGGAAAAAACGTCGCCTACCAAATTTGCTCCTAAACGTGCTGCCCAGTGCTTAAACTAGCTGCTTATAGCTCAACCTATCTACACCGTGCGGAATTAGTTCCCTATAGCTCAACCTATCTACACCGTGCGGAATTAGTTCCCTATAGCTCAACCTATCTACACCGTGCGGAATTAGTTCCCTATAGATCAACCTATCTACACCGTGCGGAACTAGCTCCCTATAGCTCAACCTATCTACACCGTGCGGAACTAGCTCCCTATAGCTCAACCTATCTACACCGTGCGGAATTAGCTCCCTATAGCTCAACCTAACTATACCGTGCGTGGAATTAGTTCCCTATAGCTCAACTTAGCCGCCTACATCTCGAAACCAGCTACCTTTTGCTCGATTGAGATCGTATCGGACCGTATTGCAGCTATTTCAGCACATTGGTTCATTTTGCAAAGGTTTCGGACTGTATAGCTCTTATTGCCCCTGATTTGTGCAGAAAAGGAGTGCATTTGAGCGAATAGCTGCAACTGAGTCCGATAGTGTGGCAAAATGAGCGGAATTATGGAAATAAGAGCAACTGAGTCCGAAATAGCCAAAACCCACTTCAACTTCACAGCTTTCCCAGACGGGAATGAGGTATATTTGATCTGGGAGGGGATGGAATGCATAATGCAAAGACGGCCATATTTTATTTCTCAGGTACGGGCAATACGGAGATTATTGCTAAGCAATTTGCTGAAAGGCTAAGAAGTAAAGGGCAAGATGTAGATTTGTTTAGAGTGGAAGATGTTTTTAAAGGCACTCGTTCTGTAGAATATGAAGCCTATGATCTTATAGGTATTGGTCATCCGGTTCTAGGCTTTGGCGCTTCCGGTTTTGTTGAACGTTTTGCAGAAGGGCTACCTGATTGTAATGGAACCCCGGCATTTGTATTCAAAACGGCATCCTCTCCACACTATATCAATAACGGTGCTTCGAATACGGTGCTTCGTTCTTTGCGTGGGAAGGGATATAATCCCTTTCACAATTCGATTTTGGCGATGCCATGTAATTTTTATATCAAATACAATGACAGGTTGAATAAGCAATTGTATCAAGCCGCACAGCGTAAGGTGGAATTGTTTGCAGAGGAAATCGTAAACCGGACACCACGAAATCTGCCGATTCACCCTGTGTTGGAGCGGGTTCTGAGAACAGTATATTATTGTGAGGAACACCAAGGGGGAAAATACTTCGCCAAAGGATTGCGTACAACCGACGCTTGCACACTATGTTTAAAATGTGTCAGAAACTGTCCAACATCCAATATTAGTAGCGGCGTAGAAGGAATTGTTTTCAGTCAAAATTGTTTATTATGTATGCGTTGTGTTTATTCTTGTCCTCAGAAGGCAATCCAAGCGACACGACTTAAGGCTAGCGTAGTAGATCCCTATACTGGAGGTCCGAAGCTTCATAAACTAATGAAGGATTCTGCGAATGATGGACGGTTTGTTACTCCCAAATCCAAGGGCTACTACAAGCATTTTATTAAGTATTTGGAGGAATGACATATGAATCTGTTTCGGATGGGATCGAAGCCACTGGGGATTGAGCGGATCAGCACATTTTTGGAGGATAATTATGTGAGTATCGGCTACCCCGGAATAGGGGATCTGGAGAATCTAAGCACAGAGGAACTTCGTGATCGATTGATTGGCACATACCAATATAGTGAGTTGGAGCTTACGCAACATCTGCGAGCCCTTCAGCTATTTGTACATACGATGCAAGATGGAGATTATGTGCTGGTGGCCGATGGAGATTGGGTACATCTCGGGGACCTCGGAGATTATTTTTACAACGAGTTTACTGATAATGTTGACGAGGGTACATGCCATCGGCGTGGTGTGACGTGGTTGAAAAGTGTGCCGATTTCTGAACTAAACACAGGCGTGCGGGAGTTATTTAACCAAAGTGCACCGGTTGTACAATATAAGGGTCCCAAACCAAGTGCTCGCTTGGATCTGTGGATTACAGGTGTTTCTGCTAATGAACAAGAAGTGAATAGTCCGCTGGAATTGGATGAGGAGACACTCTCTAAGGCGCTTAATATTTTGAAAGATGCTTTGATTTGTGATGACTCCGAACGACGGGAACGAGCAGCGATAGCCATTTTACAATATGCGAAGTAGAGCCCCTCTTGTATATCGGGTGTACGGTTCATTATCTTCATGATGAGTTCCAATTAAAAAACGTTCCACCCGCTACTTGCCTCGGATGGAACGTTTTGCTGTATCTATAATCAGATGAATTCAACGAATTCGTTGACTGGCTTACGGTAGCCGCGGGGTCTGATTTTATGTTTTTTGTCTTTGCCGATCGTGATCAGCATAACAGGTACCATATGATCTGGCAGATTCAAGGTGGATTGGATAGCATCAGCATCGAAGCCGATCATCGGGCAGGTATCCCAGCCTTTATCTTTGGCGATCAGCATAAAGTGCATGGCAGAGAGAGAGGCATTACGTATTGCTTCATCTCTTTGAAAAGCATCCTTATCAATGTAAGCATTGTTAATCATCTCTATTTGCTCATCATATTCCTCTTGTGACATCGCTCCTAAAGCTTTAAGCCCGCCATAGATTTCTGGAGCCTGCTGATAAGCATGCTTATCTCCTAGCACTACAATAACTGCTGAAGCAGTATGGATTTTATATTGGCCGTAAGCTGCTTCGCGAATTTCTTCTTTTAAGCTCTCGTTAGATATCACTTTGTAATTTGTATGCTGTAGATTATAGGCCGAGGGTGCCAATCTGGCATAAGAGAACATTTCCT
This sequence comes from Paenibacillus sp. FSL P2-0121, assembly GCF_037975345.1. Taxonomy (NCBI): domain Bacteria; kingdom Bacillati; phylum Bacillota; class Bacilli; order Caryophanales; family Paenibacillaceae; genus Paenibacillus; species Paenibacillus sp. FSL P2-0121. Next base: position 2,806,139 of record NZ_CP150245.1, read on the forward strand.
CTAATTCATTCTGAGGGATGATAACCCCTTCCACAAAATTCATAGCGGATCTGCGTGACTGAATCAAGTCTGTAAAAGCGCTCATAAGTATTCCTCCGTTGTGTATGTATTCGGTTGTAAAATATCAACACCTGATATTTGTAAATGAACTAACTAAATGTTACTAACTCAAAATAACACAGCTTAAAAAATTCGTCAATGATAAAATTTATTGAAGTTAATCTTGAACACCCTGTTGTCAAAAAATAGGACATAAATTAGGATATTAGGATATGTAGAAACACAGTGGATGAAAGGGTGGATAAATTGATTAATAGTAGAGAACAATTGATGATAGATTTGCAAAGAATCGAAGAGAATGACTACGAGCTTAGAAGTGGAGAGGACATAAAGGATTATGTGAAGTTGATGCTTGAGCATATAGGAGATCCCGAGCCTGTACTGCGTGATGAATTGATTTATTCCACATTCTACAAATGGATTAATGAGAAACGTTGGTTTAATGATGCGGAGCTTCGTGAACTGCTGTGGATACTTCTTGACGAGCAGCATCTTTTTTATCACATTGGGAATAAAGAAGATCTGACGGTGTATACAAGAACATTTTCTGTATTGGTTGTTGCTCTTATTCTCCAGAGGCATAGGGAAATGGCTATATTGGATAGCTCTGAATTTATAAAGGTGAAGCAGGATTTGATTCGTTATTATGAGGAAGAACGGGACTTAAGAGGTTATATGGAAAAAGAAGGCTGGGCACACGCAGCAGCCCATGGCGCAGACGCCTTGGATGAGCTGGTTTTATGCTCGGAGAGTGATGCCGAGGTGCGGGAAGAGGTTCTGGCAGTTATTCAAAAGATGCTTTATAACGATCAATACATATTCAGGGAGGAAGAAGATGAAAGGATTGCTACTATTATAGTTACAATCATCGATCATCATTTACTTCCACAGCAGTCTATAACCGATTGGATTCTCAACTTGGCGCAATGTGGCAGTTGGCCTAGAAGCCACAGCCAGTACGTTACTCGAATAAATACAAAGAACTTCCTGCGTTCTCTTTATTTCAGGTTACTTCTAACAGAGAAGAATATGGACATTGTGGATGTTTTGTTGAAAACTGAGAAGAATTTGAATGAATTTGTACATTAATTCACTCAAACGGTTTTAATTAACACTAGTAATTTAAATAATTTATTATAATGTAATAAAAATCACAAATTTTTATGGAAATTCAAAAACTTTGTGACATTTATAACTTGATAAGTGCTATAATAGAAATATGGCGTTAAAAGTTCTTATGTTTTTCATTACTATTAAGCAGCAAAGCTTATTGCAGAGGAGATTTGGATATGTCAGAATCAATCACTCAAACACAACCTGAACAAGAATCACCAAAAGTAGCTGTTAGCAAGGAACAAATGGATGTTCTAGAACAGCTCTTGAAACCAGAAGTTCAGGAATCATTAACAGTCTTGGTGGAACAGCTGCCAAAATTAACTGAGCTTGTTGGCGTGCTTACAAAGTCCTATGACTTTGTGCAAACTGTCGCAGCGGATGATGTCTTGAAAAGTGATACGGTAAGTGCAATTAAAGAACTTGCTGAACCTGTAGTGCATTCCGCGAAGAATATGGCAGCTACAGTGATCGAAGCAAAAGATCGTGCGAATGAAAGTAACGAAGTTATTGGTCTTTTTGGTCTTATGAAGTTGTTGAAAGATCCGCAAGCGCAAAAGCTTTTCCGTTTCGTAAATGCATACCTTCAAGTTGCTGGAGAACGCAGTAAGCAGAAATAATCATTTTCATATCTTATACGTAAGGGACGGAGGAAACATCATGTCTAAACATATTGTCATTCTAGGAGCAGGTTATGGTGGTCTACTAAGCGCCTTAACCGTACGCAAATATCTCAAAAAAGATGAAGCTAAAATTACTGTAGTTAATCAGTATCCTACCCACCAAATCATTACAGAATTGCATCGTCTTGCAGCAGGTAGTGTTGCAGAGGGTGCTGTAGCTATGCCTCTAACTAAGCTTTTCGCAGGGAAAGATATTGACCTGAAAATCGCGAAGGTTAATTCATTTTCTGTGGAGAACAAACAAATTGTTCTTTCTGATGGTGTGACACTTACTTATGATGCGCTTGTTGTAGGTCTTGGCAGCACTACAGCTTATTTTGGCATTCCAGGGCTTGAACAATACAGTATGGTATTGAAATCAGCTGCAGATGCTAACAAAATTCATCAACATATTGAAGATCGTATTCGTGAATATGCGAAATCGAAAAATGAAGCAGATGCAAACATCCTGATCGGTGGCGGCGGCTTAACAGGTGTTGAGCTTGTTGGTGAAATCGCGGATGTATTGCCTACACTTACTAAAAAATATGGCGTTGATCCTAAAGAAATTAAGCTTATGCTCGTTGAAGCAGGTCCTAAAATCCTTCCAGTATTGCCAGATGCATTAATCGAACGTGCTGTAGCAAGCTTGGAGAAACGTGGTGTTCAATTCCTGACAGGTCTTCCTGTTACGAATGTAGAAGGCAATGCGATTGACTTGAAAGACGGTCAAAAAATTATTGCTAACACATTTGTATGGACTGGTGGCGTACAAGGAAATCCACTCATCGGCGAATCGGGTCTTGAAGTTAACCGAGGTCGTGCAACGGTGAATGAATTCTTGCAATCCACTTCCCACAAAGATGTATTCGTTGCTGGTGACAGCGCGGTGGTCTTTGCAGAAGATGGACGTCCTTACCCTCCAACTGCGCAAATCGCTTGGCAAATGGGTGAATTGATCGGATACAATCTGTATGCCTTCTTGAAAAATAAATCGTTTGAAAGCTTTAGCCCAATCAACTCTGGTACACTTGCTAGCTTAGGCCGTAAAGACGGTGTTGCCATCGTTGGTGCAAGTTCTACTCCGTTAAAGGGCTTGCCTGCAACTCTGATGAAGGAAGCAAGTAATATCCGTTACTTGTCCCACATTAAAGGATTGTTCAGCCTAGCTTACTAATATAGCTTAACCCTAAACCCTGCTCAAATCTGAGCGGGGTTTTTGTTATTGTTTTTTTAGTGAAATGTTTGCATTATTGATGTTTCACAGTAGGCTGTATTCATTGTATTTGATATAATAGATTGGGTTATATTAACAGAGGTAGTTAGAGGAGGATTTCATTTATGATATTCCAACAAAACGATGTCATTCTGTTTCAAGGGGACAGCATAACAGACTGGGGGCGTAATCATGAAGACGCTTCATCACTTGGAGTAGGTTATGCAATGATGGTCGCCGCTCGTCTGGGGTATTTATATCCAGAGAAGAATCTTACTTTTATTAACCGTGGTATTGGTGGCAACCGTATTGTTGATTTACAGGGACGTTGGGATCAGGATTGTCTGGATTTGAAGCCGACTTGGGTGTCCATTTATATTGGAATTAACGACACTTGGCGGCGTTTTGATTCTGGTGAAGAAACCACTCCCGAGCAGTTTGAAGCTTCGTATCGGGACCTGATCGAACGCACTCAGAAATCTTTAGATGCTAAATTAGTGCTTATAGAGCCTTTTGTTTTGCCTGTACCGAAAGATCGTAGAACTTGGCGTCAGGATCTTGATCCTAAAATTCATATTGTCCGCGAGCTGGCACGTGAATATGGGGCGCCGCTGGTTCCGCTAGATGGACTTTTTGCAGCGGCTTCCGTAAAAGCAGAACCGGCTTACTGGGCATATGATGGAGTACATCCTACTCCTGCAGGTCATGCACTTATTGCGGATGCTTGGCTCAAAACGATGGGAGTAATCTAATCAATTGCCATTTTAAGACTAGAACCACGCTTTAATAAGCAGGTTGTAGTCTTTTTTTAATCGCGTGTTCATAAAGTCGTTTTTATATATTTATAGACACTGTTATAATTGGAATATGCTTATGTATTGGAGGCGATTCGCATTAGGCGGTTAATATGGATAGCACCTTTGTTATTGGTCGTAGTGTTAAGCGGATGTAAAAGTGATTTGGGCTTCATCAATGCCAGATGGATCGAAGGCGTGTCGTTGACACCCGTGGCAACGAGTGATCAGAAACAAGCGGATCGTCCTTTGCACTCAGAGAGCTTAACGCTAAAGGATTCTGTTTTGATCAAGACGCTTGCGGAGGCTATGAACAAGAGTAAGAAATTTTCTGATGATCTGGATTGGGGTCCGGAATTTGAAATGAAGCTTGTTTATGGGGACGGCTATTCGGAAGATTATTACATAGCGCTTGGAGATCAACTTGGACATGAAGGGATGTTTACTACAGCAGAGAACAGCAGTCAGGGCTATACAATTCCTGTAAAAAACTCTGACCAGTTAAGAAAGCTCATTTATGGAACAATCGATACGGAGAACATTGAACAGGCAGACCCTGTGGAGACTTCTGTCGAGGTAACAGGTCCAGTAACCCTATCACATAATGAACTGTCTCCGGTCACAGGCAGAGCGGGATTTTTAAATCTGCAACTGCTAGAGGGGACATATAGCGAAGATTGGACTACACCGAGTCCGTTAGCGGGAAGAAACTGGAGTGGCCGATTTAGGCTAGTAGTGACTGATGAGCATGGAAAAACACTGAGTAGCTATCCGTTAAATGATCAATTTGCCCAGACCTTTAATGATTTTTTCCAGCTTCAGTTTGAGGATTATAATGGAGATGGTGATCCCGATTTTACGATCGGACAATATGGAACGAGTAACGGTTATTTCTACAAGCTTTTTACACTCAGAAGAAATAACGTGATAGAAGAACTGCCTATTAAACCTGAAAATCAGCTGTTTATCAGCAGTCCTGAGCGGTATTCCATAAAACTGGATAAAGTTGATGAGCATAGCTTCAAGAGAAGTTACTACGATAACGCAGCAGGCAAACAAGTGGAAGATACTTTTCAGTGGGTAGGGAGTGCATTTCAGAGGCTGGACAAATGATTAATTCATGAAGTGAGAGGAATGTGTGTTGGATGACAAGTGATACGGTACAAGATTTAGAAGGGTTAAAAGCTATTGGAAAAGTGGTGGGCCACACCATCGCCGAGATGAAAAAGAAAGTAACCCCTGGGATGACGACTGCGGAGTTAGATCTTATTGGAGCTGAGATTCTGGAAAGCTTCGGAGCATCCTCAGCCCCGAAGATAACTTATAATTTCCCGGGCAGCACCTGCATCAGTGTGAACGAAGAGGTTGCTCATGGTATTCCGGGTCCGAGAGTGATTAATGCTGGCGATTTGATCAACATTGATGTCTCTGCTGAGCTGAATGGGTATTATGGGGATGCTGGCGTTTCTTTTCAACTGCCGCCCTATAACGATGATATTCTGCGTTTATGCCGGAGTACAGAGGAAACCATGATGAGTGTGATCAATCATCTGCGGGCAGGAATGAAGGTTAACGAGATCGGCAGAATGATGGAACTTGAAGCTCGCAAACGCGGTTATAGAGTGGTGCGTAATCTGTGCAGCCATGGAATTGGCAAATCACTGCATGAGAAGCCTTTTGAAATTCTACCCTTCTATAATCCAAGAGTGACCACGGTGCTAAAGGAAGGACAAGTAATTACGATAGAGCCCTTCCTCTCGACTGGAGCGGACTATGTGGAGCAGCAATCGGATGGCTGGACGCTAAGTGTTGTAGATAACGGTCGGGTAGCGCAGTTTGAACATACGATTATCGTGACTAAAGGTGAGCCTGTTATTCTGACTAAGGCATAAAGAGTAGTGTGCGAACAGACCTTATTATTTATAGGTTGTGCCCCGCATACGCGATGCAAGGAATCGTTCGAATCTGAAGATAACTATCGGAGGGACCAGAGATGGCTGAGCAAAAGATGATTGAAGTGCCGTTTCAGCAATGGGTAAACGATAAGGAGCTGTGGGTACAGCTTAATGATTTGATGATGCAGGAGAGTAAACTCCCAGGACCACGAGTGAATTTGGAGCTCTCAGACCATTTTGCTAAACAATTCGCTCATCCTAATCTAACAGATACAGGCTGGGAGCTGCTCGTCTCTTGGACTGACATTACTGAAGCTGAAGCTGGGGTGAATGATCCCCGTGAGTTTCTGCCGTTTTGTGCAGTTAGGGCGTTGGGTGCTTATTACAGTTACGCTGGAGAAGAGCAGCAAGTAGTGATTCAAAACATCATCAAGACAGCTATGAATGATTCGCGATGGAGGGTGCGTGAAGCGTCTGCTATGGCGTTGCAAAGTATAGGGGAGGATGATTTCACCCTGCTCAGGCAGCTGATTGACATGTGGGAGAAAGGTGCGAACAGGCTTGAACAACGGGCTTTTGTAGCGGCGTTAGCACATCCTCCTCTTTTAAAAAAGAAAGAAAATACGCTGTATTGTCTTCAGTTGGCTGCCGGAATCATGGAGAGTATAGATGGTGGGGGAGCGCAACATGAGGACGCTGAGCATTTTCGTGTATTATCTAAGGGACTTGAATACAGCTTGAGTGTATTTGTGGCGAATGAGCCTGAAGAAGGCTTTGTTATGCTGGAGAGATTTGCAAAGAGCCGAGATGCCCGAATCCTTAAGATTGTGAAGAGTAATCTTGGCAAATCGCGTCTGAGTAAAAAATATGCTGCCCAGGTGGCTGAGATCCTAAAGGAATTCGATAACATAGGAAAAGACACTTAGGATACGAGTGCCATTTGGCAGTTGTATTTAATCATTTTTTTTGTTTTTACTTATATTAGAATTAACAATTAAAGAAACAAAGAGAATTAATATAATCAAAGAAAACCACTCTATGGATTGTTCGAATATTAAACTGTAGGTTATATTAATAAATTCAAAGACAACTATTATTAAAAGTATTGCCCAACGGTCTTTTTTTATTAAAATGCACCAACCTATCTATATGGAGAATATTGATAGATTATAAGTTGTTCATATCCTCAAAAGTTTGACAAATGCATAAAATGTAACTATTATAGTTGCATCTGAAGGATGTTTTGCAGCAAGGCAGAAGGAGAGATTTCCATGAATATTAGCACCCGATTTGCGGTAGCCATTCATATATTAACGTTGATTGACAGCAATAAAGAAGGCAAAAGCACGTCGGAGTGGATAGCTGGTAGCGTAAACACAAACCCTGTAGTTATCCGTCGGCTTACGAGTATGCTGCAAAAAGCAGGACTGGTGAATGCCCGCCCCGGAGTCGCAGGCGCCTCGCTTACACGTAGCGCATCCGAGATTACGCTGCTGCAGATTTATAAGGCAGTTAATGCGGTGGAAGAGGACTCGTTGTTTTCTGTACATGAGCATCCTAATCCAGATTGTCCTGTTGGCAAGAATATAGCCAGTGCAATTGTACCTGTGTTCTCACTCGCCCAAAAAGCAATGGAGAATGTTCTCCAGGAGGTTACATTGGAACAGATTGTGAATGAAATGCCAGAACTATGATTCCTCCATATCACAGCTTAGAAGTAAGGCCAGAACATGTGAAAACGTGATTCTGGTCTTTTTTGGCTTAATTAGGTTTATGGTCAAAGAAGGGAAGTAAGAGAGAATATAGAATCTGTATTTATAAGCCGGATTAAAGATAATATACATACATACATTGAGGGAGAGCTAAAGAATGTTAAAGAAATTACTGCCTATACTACTAATTATAGTAATGATTACCGGATGTAATGAATCAAAGGATACCACTAAATACGAGGATACTAATTTTGGAATCACCTTTAACTATCCGGATGATTGGGTTGTAACTGAGAAGTATGGAGCGCCATTATGGTTGATAGTCTCTACGACTGATTATAAACCTGCTGAGGGACTTAAAGGTCCGGGAGTAATGCTCTTTGGATTTAAGCCTAAGGACATGGAGCTTGTCAACAAATGGCTCGAGGATGCCCAAACGAATTACAACAACGGGGCGGAGCTGACAAAAAGTAAAGCTAGTTTAGGCGGGTTAGAGTCCGTAAAGTACGAAACTGAAGTATTCGAAGAGGAAGGGAGTAAAGGAAAAGCTATCTATTACGTTATTGAGGAACCGGAAATGTCATTTATGGTGCAGTTCCCTTATAGTGTGGATGAAGTACATAAAGAAGATATGAAGAGGATAGAGGATATTTTACAATCCATAAAGTTTACAAAAGATTAAGTGTGACTAGAACGAAGTAGCTGGAATGGTGGAATGTACGGTATAAAATGCGGTTGAAATGTACTAAAGTGGCTGGAATGGTGAAATGTAAGGTATAAATGCCGTTGAAACGGGCTGAAGTAGCTGAAATGGTGAAATGTATGGTATAAACGCCGTTGAAATGTGCTGAAGTAGCTGGAATGGTGGAATGTACGGTATAAATACCTTTGAAATGTGCTGAAGTGGCTAAAATGGTGAAATTTACGGTATAAATACCGTTGAAATGTGCTGAAGTAGCTGGAATGGTGGAATATACGGTATAAATGCCTCAGATTTGGCTGAAATCATCCAAAGAAGCAAAAAGAGAAGCAAAAATGCCCTATAAACGAGCAATAGTCGCTGAAAGTGTGAAAAGAAAGGCAAAAATGCCCTATAAACGAGCAATAGTCGCTGAAAGTGTGAAAAGAAAGGCAAAAATGCCCTATATACGAGCAACAGTCGATGGATGAGCGAAAAGAAAGGCAAAAATGCCCTATAAACGAGCAGCGGCCGCTAAATGAGCAGCAACAGCCGCTGATGCAGTACAATTACAATTAGTTTAGGATAAGTAACTTTTTTAAAGATCAATATATACGGAGGTTCTACAGTGGAGCAAATTGCAATAATCTCAGACATTCATGGAAATATACCGGCCCTTACGGCCGTTTTAGATGACATCCAGCAGCGGGGAATCAGCAGAGTCTTTTGTTTAGGCGATATTGTTGGAAAAGGACCGAACTCAGACCTAGCCGTTGATATCATAAAAAAGAATTGTGAAATCAGTGTTATGGGGAACTGGGATGATTTAATGAATCAGGATGTTGATTTTGAGATGGCTCGGTGGTGCCGCGGGTTGTTAGGTCAAGAGCGCCTAGCTTATTTAAGCACGTTGCCGTTTTCGATTGAGTTTATGATGAGTGGTAAATTTGTACGGTTATTTCATGCTTCGCCACGAAGCCTGTATGAACGTGTTCAACCTTGGGATGATTATGAAAAGCGATTATCTTTGTTTGATTATTCTGATCTCTGCCAGGAGAAACGACAAGCGGATATCGTAGGTTACGGGGATATTCATAATGCTTTTATTCAACATCTAGAAGGTAAGACCTTATTTAACGTAGGCAGTGTGGGGAATCCGCTTGATCTAACCCAGGCATCTTATGTGATTATGGAGGGAGAATACATGGGAGTGTTAGCAGCTCCTTTGAATATGCAATTTGTAAGAGTGCCTTATGACATCGAGTTAGCTGTTCAACAGGCCGTTGAGGCAGATATGCCAGCTGCAGAGCCTTATATTCGTGAGCTTAGAACCGCGCAGTACAGGGGAAGTGTCCGGGGATAATAAAGGAAAGGATAATAAAGGAAACGAAAAATCAAACTGCAACCTTAATCCAAGCCATCAAAAAGTAATGGAGGGAACAAATTGAAGCTTAGTCACGTATTTGAGCAATTCCCTACTTTGGAATCCGAGCAATTATTACTGAAAAAGATTGAAGTCAGCAACCTTAATGAGGTATTTGGGATATATAGCAATGATCAAGTATTTGAGTACTGTGGAATTATTCCGAAACATAATAAAGATACAGTCAAGAATATGATCGGTCATTTCGAACGTGATTTTACCAAAGGGGTAAGAGTGAAATGGGGGATTTTCCTCAAAAATAACCCTTACATACTGCTAGGTATCATCGAAGTTATGGATTTTAATCAAAAGGTGGATATGGTGACGATCGGTTACTTTTTGGCGGAACCTTATTGGGGAAAAGGGATTGCAGCTCAGGCCATTCAGTTAGTGGTGAAATATTTATTTGAGACTGCAGAAGTCAATCGAATTCAAGCTGAGGTTATGCCCTTTAATGAACGATCGAAGCGGGTGCTTTTGAAAAATGGCTTTACGAAAGAAGGCACGTTAAGGCAGGCGCATGTATGGTCAGGTAAAGGTCTGGTGGATCTGGAGATCTACAGCATTTTGGCAGAGGAATATTTTGCAAGCATCGGTAAGCCAAGAGTGAGCAATAGGATGTAATCCTAGTGAAAGAAGGGGAAATCATGGGCACTATCGTAGTGATTGGCGGGGGAGAGTTAATCGAGCTTGAAACGCTGGAAATTGATCGTAAAGTTGTGCAGCTAACTCAAAAGGCTAAGCCGAAGGCGTTATTTATTCCAACAGCCAGTAGTGATGCGCCGGGATATTGTGATACTTTTAGCAAAGTATATGGCGATATTCTTGGATGTGAAACAAGTCACTTATTGCTTGTGAGCCAAACCTACACTCATGATGAGATTACAGATTTAATTACAGCTGCTGATTTGATTTATGTGGGTGGAGGCAATACCCGAAAGATGCTGGAGATTTGGAAAAATACAGGGGTAGATACGCTTTTGAAAGAAGCTTATTCCTCTGGAACTGTATTGGCCGGGCTTAGCGCAGGTTCCATCTGTTGGTTTGAATATGGGCATAGTGACTCTGAAGCGTTCGACGACCAGGGGGAATGGCAGTATATCAAGCTTGAAGCCATGGGGATTCTGCCGGGCATTCATTGTCCGCATTATAATGAGGATATTCGGGTTGAAGATTTTACACGCATGGTTAAAGGTGGAGGTTTGCCTGGAATCGCGGTGGATAACAATTGTGCAATCATCTATAAAGATAAGGAATATAAAGTGATGTCGACCAGAGAAGAAGCTAAGGCCTACCGTGTGATTGACTCCGAGCAAGGTGTTGTCGTAACGGAAATAGAAGAACATCCGAGCTACAGACCACTTCATGAATTGTATGGTGCGTTATGATTATTTTTGAAAAGCAAGAGATCAGACTGAGAACACTTGAGCTAAACGATGCCGCATTACTTGTAAAATGGCTCTCAGACCCCGTTGTACTGGAGTTCTATGAAGGTCGTGATCGCCCGCATGATTTGGAGCTGGTGAAGGAGCATTTTTACGACGAGCAAGCCGAAGTTACGCGGTGTATTGTGCAATACAAGGAGCGGGATATAGGTTATCTCCAGTTCTATCTTATAGATGATGAAGAATTAGAGGTGTACGGCTACGTGGGATTCGAAGGTCAAATCTTTGGGATGGACCAGTTTATTGGCGAGCCTGATTTATGGAATCAAGGAATTGGTTCGCGACTCATTAAAGAAACAGTCAATTATCTAGTCGAAGCAAAACAGGCGGATAAAATTGTCATGGACCCGCAAGCCTGGAATGAAAGAGCCCTTAGAGTATACGAGAAGATTGGCTTTGTGAAGAAGAAATACCTTGAACAGCACGAACAACATGAAGGAGAACTAAGAGATTGTTGGTTGATTGAATACACGAAGCAGTCGAGACAATAAATATCTTTTTAACAATCGGATAAGGAAGGTGCACTTATTAAACTCCTGTTTGTCTGCAGCCAGAATCGCTGGCGGAGTCTAACTGCGGAGAAGATTTTTCAAGGAATTGATGGCCATGAAGTGAGATCTGCAGGGACTGAAGATCATGCCAGAATTAAAATTTCTGAAGGGCATTTGGGTTGGGCGGATGTGATTTTTGTGATGGAGAAGAAACATGTTCGAAGAATTCAAGATAAATTTAGAGACTGTGTAATGGGCAAAAAAATAATTTGCCTGAACATAGCTGATGACTATAAGTATATGGATGAAGATTTGATCGGCCTTCTGGAATCCAGTGTATCCGAATATTTTCTGGAATGGAGCAACAAAAATGAGGATTAGAACAGAAACTGTGGCAGACTATAATGGAGTATTTCAAGTGAATGTTGAGGCTTTTGGTGATCGGGAAGATGAAGCGCAGTTGGTCGAAAACATTCGTTCAGAAGCAAGGAATCGGCAAGGCGCTGATCCAAGAAGGGGTAAAAAGATGTAGAACGCTCGGATATGAGCTTGTCTTTTTGATCGGGCATCCCGAATATTACCCAAGATTCAGATTTCAACCCGCAGGGCTACATGGGCTGGAGTTGAAACAATTCGCGGTACCGGAGAATGTCTTTATGGTCTGTGAGCTGAAGGAAGGCGTACTGCAGAGGATTAAGGGAGAGTTGAAATACCCGGAAACCTTTTTTTGAATTACTTATAATATTATTTTGTGAATCATGTTTGGCTGTGAACCAGTCGACATGATTTTTTTATAGGTAATTGACAAACATATAGAAGGTAACTATACTAAAGATAGTTAATTTGTAACTGAAATAGTTACAGCGTGATTAGGAGGAATTTATAATGACGACTAAAACAATACTTCAACCAGACACTCAGATCGGTCTGGTGCAGATTAGAGTAAGCAATTTGGAGCGTTCGCTCACCTTTTATCAGAATGTTGTGGGATTAAGCGTTTTGCGGCAGACTGGCCGCGAAGTGGAAATGACCGCTGACGGTCAGAATGTGTTATTAATCTTGCGGGAGATTGAAAATGCGCGGGTGATCCGCCCTAATTCTGTGGCTGGGTTGTATCATTTCGCTATCCTTGTTCCAGATCGTCCTAGCCTTGGATTGGTTGTGCGCAATTTGATCTCTTCGGGGATTGAAGTGGGGCAGGGGGATCATCTGGTCAGTGAAGCGTTGTATATTCAGGATCCAGATAATAATGGGATTGAAATCTATCGAGATCGTCCTAAGAGTGAATGGAAATATGATGCGGAAGGGCATGTAATGATGTCCACTGATCCAGTGGATGTAGATGGACTATTGGCAGCTTCTGAAGGTTTATCATGGAACGGGCTGCCAGCGGGAACAGTGATTGGGCATGTACACTTTCATGTGGGGAATTTAAATAAGGCGAAAGCCTTCTACGTCGATTTGCTTGGTTTTGAACTAACAGCTAATTATGGAAGTGCTGCTATGTTTATCTCTGCTGGTGGCTATCATCACCATATCGGGCTGAATGTTTGGGCCGGACAGGGCGCACCTGCGGCTCCAGCTGATACTGTGGGAATTGATTATTTTACCTTAATTCTTACGAATGAAGAGGAACGCAACGCTGTGGTGGAGCGAGTTCGGCAGGCTGGTTACGCAGTTACAGAAGTGAATGGAAATCCTACATTCCAAGATCCTTGGAACATTGGAATCAGACTTGTTTTAGAGAGATAATTATATATCCATTTTCGTCCATTTATTTTATAATATTGGAAATAGATGGGCGGAAGGGTGAAGTTTGTTGGAAGCATTCAAAATGGCGTATATCATTCTTTGTCATAAGAATCCGGAGCAGATCAATTTGCTAATTGATAGTTTAACTAACGAGTCCGTAGAGTTTTTCCTGCATGTCGATCAGAAAAGTAATATTGAAGCTGATATTATTCATCGTAACGATATTCATTTTGTGGAAAAGCCTATTGATGTGCAGTGGGGGCATTACAGCCAGATTGAATGCATTTTGAAGTGCTTTTCGCTGATCAAAGAACATGGGGATTTCAATTATATCCACATCCTAAGCGGTCAGGATCTGCCTCTGGCTTCAAATGAAGTGATTCTAGATTTCTTTAAGGTGAATGAAGGTAAGGAATTTGTGAAGTATTTGCAGCTGCCTAATGCTGCGGAAACTTGGGGATGTTACGAGCGGGTCTCAGTTTATTATCCTAGATTCCTCATCTCAAGGACCCGGCGTATGACAGCGATCCGAATGAGGTACATTAAACTAATTATGAGCGTTCCGTTTCTGCAAAGAAGATTAAGCGCTCTGCCGAACGGTTTATATAAAGGCTCAAACTGGATGTCTATTACAGGTGGATGTATGGAGTACATCTTGGATTTTACAAAAAGCTCTCCGGAATACGTCAGATTTTTTAGGAACACTTTATGTGGAGACGAAATTTTTTTCCATACGATAATTTTGAATAGTGTTTATAAGATGCATGTGCTGAATGAAATTAAGCGGTATACAGATTGGGAAACAGGACCGGATTATCCTAGAACGCTAACGATAGAAGACTATGATCGGATCACTCAACGGGGCACGGAATGCTTTTGGGGGAGAAAATTTGATCTCGATATCGATAGAACCATCGTTCAGGAGCTCCTTGATATAAATATTAAAGCGAAAACATCGTAAACTCAGGAGGACAATCATATGAAAATCGCAGTTGTTGGAGCAAGTGGAAAAGCTGGAAGCCGAATTACGCAGGAAGCGTTGGATAGAGGTCATGAAGTTACAGCGATTGTGCGGGATGCATCTAAAGTAACAAATAGTAAAGCGAATGTCATTGAAAAGGATGTATTTGCACTTACCGCTGAAGATTTGCAGGGGTTCGATGTGGTTGTGAATGCTTTTGGTGCGCCGTTTGGACAAGAACATCTGCATGTGGATGCCGGGAATGTGCTTATTGAAGCGTTGAAGGCTTCGCCCGATACAAGATTGATTGTAGTTGGGGGTGCAGGAAGTCTTTATGTAGATGAAGCCAAAACGCTTAAAGTAGTGGATACGAATGACTTTCCTGACTTTATTAAGCCAACAGCGACGAATCAAGCCAAGAATCTGGAGATTCTGCAAGGAACAGATGCACTCTCTTGGACCTTTGTTAGCCCATCTGCTGATTTTGCCATCGGCACAAGAACGGGTTCTTATGTAAAAGGTAAGGATAATCTTCTGGTGAACTCCAAAGGCGAGAGTTATGTCAGCTACGAAGATTATGCCGTTGCTATTGTCGATGAAATCGAACAGCCGCAGCATATTCGTGAACGGTTTACGGTGGGTTCAGAGTCTTAAGTGATAATGAAGAATAACGATTATATATAACAAGAGAAGGCAGAACCGGATTTCAGGCTCTGTCTTCTTTTGTATCATTACAGCTTTCCTTTTCCTTCTGCTAGTTCAGCAATGCGTCTGTTTGCATCTCCGCGGTAGAGTCCGCCATGATAACAAATGACCGTATCGATCTCATACTTAGAGAACTTGTTCAGAGAGGCCAAAGCCAGCTCCATGTC
Organism: Paenibacillus sp. FSL P2-0121; assembly: GCF_037975345.1. Lineage (NCBI taxonomy): Bacteria > Bacillati > Bacillota > Bacilli > Caryophanales > Paenibacillaceae > Paenibacillus > Paenibacillus sp. FSL P2-0121. The sequence continues at coordinate 2,821,214 of NZ_CP150245.1, forward strand.
AGGTGTGGCGGAAGGAGTGGGACCCTGTAGCTCGCCATCCTGAACGGTCAAGGCATCGGCGGCAATAAGTGTACGGCTATCATGATGGTAAAGACTGAGGTGCCCTGGGCTATGGCCAGGGGTATGGATCACCGTAATTCCACCGGCAAAAGGTAACTTTTCTCCATCCACAAGCGTTTGATCCACTTTTCCTTTAGGAGGATGGGCTAATACAGAGAGGAAGGCACGCCGCCACTCCTCAGGTACATGAGCTGGGATCATAGCCGCTGCCGCCGCTAAAGCTTCAGGAGTGTGCTTAAGGAGCATTCGCTCTCCTTGAATATAGGGCTGCTCAATTTCATGAGCCAGAACAGTAAGCTCTAGATCTTCATCAGCCAATAGGGCAGGGAGGCAACCGATATGGTCTAAATCCTGATGCGTGATAATAAGGGTACGGAGCTTCTCCCAAGGCACATTCGCTTCTTTTAGAGCCTCTTTGAAAGTAGAGAGTAGACCCGGGAATCCGGTATCGACGAGTACGGCGGCATGTTCATCCCAGAGTAGCGTGGGGTAAATCGTGTCTTTTCCACCCATAACCTGCGCTGTAATCTCGAGCATTTCTATTCCTTGAGCAATGTACATTATATCCCTCCGTGATTGATAATAAGAGCGACGCCGTGAGGCTAATGCATATATTACTCAAAACTGAAAATAAAAACAATAGATAAATATTTAATTATAACACAAATAAATATTTATGTCAATATGTATCTGATGGAATTTTTGTGGAATTTGTAGGGGATTTTAATGTTAAGAATCTTTTGCTAGATTTTGCCCTTGCCTAAAGCTTTGCGATATAATAATCAAATATAAAAAAGGGAGTTGATGTGGTTTGGAGACATTTCTAGTTGTACTCGTCCTACTTGGGCTTATCGCAATATCCAACATCATAAACCGATTCATTCCCTTCGTGCCGATACCCTTAATACAAATTGGCTTGGGTGTAGTGGTCGTACTATTGCCTTTGGGAATACATATGTCACTGGAGCCAGAGTTGTTTTTCGTGTTATTTATTGCTCCGCTTTTGTTCAATGACGGAAAGCGAACACCAAGAAATGAGTTATGGAACCTGCGGGCTCCAATCTTAATGCTGGCACTAGGCTTGGTATTTGCTACAGTGCTTATCGCTGGATATTCCATTAACTGGATGATCCCCACCATTCCACTCGCAGCTGCTTTTGCGCTGGCAGCGATTTTATCGCCGACAGATGCTGTGGCGGTAAGCGCAATCGCTGGGAGAGTACATCTTCCCAAGAGTATTCATCGTATTCTAGAGGGCGAATCATTGATGAATGATGCCTCTGGCCTTGTTGCGTTTAACTTCGCTATTGCAGCAGCTGTTACAGGCATATTTTCTTTGCCGAAAGCCTCCATTAGCTTTGTGATTATCGCTTTAGGTGGGCTAATTGTCGGAGCAATACTCGCGTTCCTCCTGATTCGGTTCAGTGTATTTATCCGCAGACTGGGGATGGAGGACATCACAGTACATGTGCTGCTGCAAATCCTGACTCCTTTCATTGTGTATCTGATTAGTGAAGAAATAGGGGTATCCGGCATTTTAGCTGTGGTTGCAGCAGGGATAATTCATGCGGTCGAGAAGGATCGTGCAGTTTCGCCACAGTATAAGCTACAGCTGGTATCCGCCAGCACATGGTCTGTGCTGCTCTACATCTTGAATGGCTTGGTCTTCCTTATTCTCGGATTGTCGATTCCAGATGTTATTGAAGTGATCTACCGGGATACAGCAGTGGACAATCTTATGGTGATTGGTTATGTATTAGCGATAACGTTACTGCTTTTTGTGCTGCGTTTTATATGGGTATATGTATTTTCCCTGGCTGGCGCCGGCCTGCAAAAAATGGAAAAATCGTCTATTAAGTCCATGCTAATCCTGACTATTTCAGGAGTGCGAGGCGCGGTTACTTTAGCCGGTGCCTTTTCGATTCCTTTTGTGTTAGGAGATGGCTCACCTTTTCCTGAACGTGATCTAATTATCTTTATCGCTGCGGGTGTGATTCTGATGTCGCTGCTGATCGCTAGTATCTTTTTACCAATTCTCGCAGGTAAAGAAGAGCCGGTTGCCGAACCAGGGGACACTGAGGTTGAACAGGCGGCCAAATCTAAGGTCGTTGCTGCCGGGATAACGCTGCTTCAAAGTATGATGACGGAGGAGAGCAAGGATTCCGCACAGCCAGCTTTGAGTGAATTCAGAGAAAAGGTTTATAGTCTGAACCGCGAGGATCAAGCAAACGATCCGGCATTTGAGGAACTCCGTCGGCTTGGGGTTGAAGCAAGGATAGTGGGCTTGCATGCTGAACGCAAAGAGCTGACCCGATTGCTTACTAACAATGAGATTCCTGCCTCAGTGGCTCAGAAAATGGAAGAATTCTTGGATCATAGTGAAGTTTTCTTAGCCAGAAGTCTCAACTCTCAAATTAGATTATCCCTTACAGAGATTAGAAGGCTATTTGCGGGGATGTTCTCAGGACAAAACGAACGGGAAGCTAGCCAACAAATGCTGCAACAGGCTGAATGTGCAAGAAAAGCTAAGGTTTCTATGTCCCGCGCAGCAATAGCTGCTGTTAATGCAAGTATGAATGAGAACAACCGAAAAGCAGTAGAGAAGGTTGCATGCAGTTATGAGCAACTAATCTCACGCTTCGAGCAGGGTCAAGGCTGGACAAAGGATGGTCTCGTTGATGATCAAAAGCTTGAATTGAAACTGAAAGCTATTCAGGAGCAACGGGATAAGGTGCAGCAAATGTACCAGGATGGAACTATTAACCGCAAGCTAGCCGGTAAATTACGCAAGTTCGTCGATCATTTGGAAACATCCATTTGGGAGGATTAGCTGTGTTGAACAAAGTAATGGGAGAAAGCTTGTTATTCACTGAAATTCGCGAAGAGCATCTGTCGGATGTACTCGATATTTATAACTATTACGTGCTGAACACTACGGTTTCTTTTCATACCGAGCCTTTAAGTTTGGACGAAATGCGGCAATCAGTGATGAATGATGATCCGCGGTTCAAATCATACGTTATTTTATCCTGGGATAATGTTATTCAGGGCTATGTTCTGATTGCTAGACATAAGAGTAAGCCGGCTTATGATAGCTCTGGGGAGATCAGTGTGTATTTGAAACCTGCTTGTGTGGGTAAAAGAATAGGACAGCATGCCTTATGCTTTATTGAAAAGAGAGCTGCCGAACTGGATTTCCATGTGTTAGTAGCTACCGTTTGCGCAGAGAATGAACGCAGTCGCCAGCTTTTCTCAAAGAATGGATATGAACAATGTGCCTACTTCAAGGAGATTGGCTGTAAATTTGGTCGAAGACTGGATATCGCCAGCTATCAGAAAATCTTAGGGGGAACTTAAAGATGAAACTTGCGGAAGCATTAGTGAACCGAAGTGATCTTACCCGTAAAATCGCGCAGCTAAAGCAGCGGCTCGATCGGGTCGTTAAGGTGCAGGAGGGGGAAGATCCGGCAGAGCAGCCGGAGGCTCTTTTGCATGAGCTAGAAATAGCTGTTAACGAGCAGACGATTTTGATTCGAGCGATTAATCGAACGAATTCATCTGTTGCCTTCAATGAGAATTGGAGTATTGCCGACGCCCTAGCCGAACGGGATAAAATGCTTCAGCTGCGGAAGCTGTTTAGCGATTTGCTTGAGCAAGCTTCGATCACTCAGGATCGGTATAGCCGCTCTGAGGTTCGTTTCCAGAGAACGGTGGATGTCGCTCAGATTCAGAAGCGGATTGATGAACTGTCTAAGTCATATCGGGAGTTGGATTTTAAAATTCAGGAGAAAAACTGGACGGTAGCCTTAATCACACCGTAATAAGCTTTATCACAGCAGAAGGTAACTGATCTTCATAAAGGCGAGTGCAACCCGCCAACAGGGAAAGTTGGACAAATTGACAGATGCCGGGCCATATCTGACCAATCATAACTTAGCCCCGTACTGTAACAACTGTAAAGAGTACCTATTAATGTAACTACCAAGCGCTGATTTATGTAAGAAAGGTGAGGGTGGGGACGGGGATATTTTTGCTGTGGTTAGGCTTTTACATAACATGAACTGGCTCTATTAGGATAGGTATATTCGTCATACATAATGTGAAATAATGTCGAATAAAGTTGAAAAAAGTTGAATAAAATTTGCATTATCGGCCTGTTTTGCCTATCTTATCGCTCGTTATCTTGTATAATTTACGAATACGCACGAGGACTTCCTAAACCGCTGATCTATTCGTATGTTGATTGTACAGGATGAGAGAGTGATTCATTGGCCGAGAAGGTTTAGTGGCCCTTGTCTCTTCAAACATTCTACTATTCCTTTCATGAAAGAGAGAAGTGACAAGTGACCATGAAATCAATTGCCTGGGTAACCGACAGTACATGTACAATCGATCCTGAATTCGCCAAGAACAACCATGTGTATATTGTTCCTTTACGTCTGATTATTAACAACGAGTGTTATAAAGAAAATATAGATATTACGATCGATGAGTTCTATGAGAAAATGCGTCAGCATGATCAAGTAGGCAGCTCACAGCCGCCAATCGGTGAGTTTATCGAGTTATACGAACGGTTGAAGGAAGAATATGATGAGATTATCGCGGTGCATCTTTCGACAGGGCTTAGCGGAACATACAATGCTTCCATGCAAGGTGCTGAAATAGCGGAAGCTAATGTTATTGGAATTGATTCCAAGGTTGGCGCTTATCCGATTCGGGAAATGATCACGCGAGGTATTCATTGGCACAAGATGGGCTTTACTGGCCTAGAGATTAAAGAAAAGATAGAGAATATCATTCAAAATATGTCCTTCTACTTAATTCCTGCAAGCTTGTCCCAGCTTCACCGCAGTGGGCGTGTTTCTGGCACACAGGTAGTGCTTAGTCAATTATTGCGGATAAATTTGCTGCTGCGTTTTGACGAGGGGAAGGTCATTGTTGTGGAAAAAATCCGCACGATGAAGAAGACAAAGCAGGCGCTGTTAGATATCTTTAAACAGGATTGTGGACTTGTTAGCGATGTGTGCATCATGCATTCCAATAATTTAGAAATGGCGCTGAAGCTAGAAGAAGACATCAAAGAAATGGCGCCTGATTTACGTACGGAGATTATGACATACATTCCTGCCGTGGCTGTTCATGCGGGTGAAGGTACCGTAGGACTTTCTTGGATTAAAAATAACCGGATCAATAGTATTTATTCGGAGGTTGAACCTGTAGCAGTACTTGTGTAGATAGGACAGTAAACAAAGAAATCGCTTCTTGGAAGAGGGATGGATGATCCTCATTATACCAAGAGACGATTTCTTTTTTTGAATCTATGAGATGACGTTGTAAGAAGGTTATGCTTTGCTTGCACGACGGCGGAACATTTGTCCGATAACTTCACTCAGTACCAGTCCAGCCGCAATTGCGCCAGAGAGCATTAATGCCCGAACAGCGATTTCTACAGCCAGATTATAGTTCTCTTCCACAAATCTACGCATAGCATCGTAAGCAAGGCCACCCGGAACAAGTGGGATAATACCGCCAACACTAAAAATAATAACCGGCATTTTGAAGGATCGGGCAAACAGCTGGCTGACGATGCCCACCACTACAGTAGCCGCAAACGTAGCAACAACAGGCCCACACTCTACATCAAGGATTACATACACCATCCAGCCTACCATTCCAGCAAAACCACACTGCAGTAGAGCGCGCTTAGGCGCATTAAATAAAATACAGAAGGTTGCCGCGGCGATAAAACTGGTTATAAGTTGCAAAATCATGAAGGGCTAACCTCTTTCACATGGAAAATTAAAATAGTGATAGTACAAGCCCAATGCCTGTACCGATCGCAAAAGCAGTTAGAAAGGCATCTGCTCCTTTGGATATGCCTGAGACCAGATGACCAGCCATCAGATCACGAACGGCATTAGTAATGAGTAGACCGGGTACTAGAGGCATCACGGAGCCGATGATGATTTTGTCCATTTCTTGACCTATGCCCAGCTTTACAGAATAGAAGGCTAGAAGTCCGATCAGGAAGGAAGCAGAGAACTCTGCAAAAAATCTAGTCTGCACAAGACGATGCAGGTAGATAACCGCAGCAAAACCTAACCCGGAAATCGGCAATGCGGGGAGAGCATCCCACAAGCTGCCCTTAAACATAACGGTGAAGCAAGCGCCGGTAAGCGCCGCTGCTATGATTTGCAGCCATACCGGATACGCATGTGCGGCATCATCGACCTCTCCTAATCGTGTCCGAGCTTCCTCGGCTGTAATCTGACGCTCGTTCAGACGCCGCGAGATATCATTAACCTCCGAGACTTTCTGCAGATCTGTTGTCCGCTCGGCAATCCGATATAACTTAACGGGCTCCGTTCTATTGGTGGTGAACATAATAACGGTTGGCGTCACATAACTGTGTGCCCCTGGAAAACCGAGAGAAGCAGCCATACGTGTCATTGTATCTTCTACTCTGTAGGTTTCTGCACCGTTTTGCAGCATGATCTTGCCAGCAAGAAGACAGAGATCAACGATTTCATAATAGGTAGTGTTAGTGTTGCTCGTGCTTTCCAACTTCTCCGGTCCTCCCCTGGAATGTTACATATCTATGTGTATATACTTATGATTGTCGCTTCATTGTGTGAAAATAAAATAACAACCTCAATATAGCATTATAAACGATATGGGATATATTTTAATATAGTTTCAGAAATAAAATGTATAAAGATGCACTGTTTATTTATAGTGCCCGCCAATCTTTCCGGATCTGTCCTTAAGTTGTCCAGCATCTGTGAACGATGCGGCGCGTCCGATGATCGATTCCCCGTATTTATTCTTCAGCGCATCAGTGGCCCGTTCGAGCTCGCGGTAGCGGGGGCGCGACTCAAATAAGGTTAGCTGATATTGGCTTTCGTCAGACAGATTGGACAGGCTTAGATGAATTCGGCGCACAGGCTGACCTTCCCAATGCTGTTTGAAAAGAGCGAGGGCGGCCTCGTATACCAGCTGGGTTGCATTCGTAGGATCGCTCATCGTAGTCTGTCTCGAGAAGCCGCTGGGGTCATCAAAGCTGGCGCCTTGGCAGCCAACAGACACGACTGCACCATGCACCTTCAGTTTGCGGCTGCGCCTGCACACCAGCTCTGAGAGCTCCAGAATGATGGTCTTGATCTCTTGCAGTGTATAGTAATCCCGTGGCAGTGTCATTTGGTGCCCGACGCTCTTGGGTGCAACTTCATAGGTAGCGGGACTTACAGGGCTATCGTCGATGCCATTGGCAATTCGCCAATATAGCTCGGCATCGATATCGCATTTTTTATGGAATTTCTCCCGCATGCGCCATTTCAGCTCGCTTAGCGGCATCTGTGCCAAATGGCCTATCGTTGTGAGACCCATGCTTTGGAAGTGCGCGGACATGCGGCGGCCTACCATAAACAACTCACTAATGGGCAGCGGCCAAAGTACATCTGGAAGCTCTTCCTGAGTGAGGGTAAATAGACCCTCCGGGTTCTTCTTGGCCCACAGGTCGCAAGCCATTTTGGCGGTAACCTTGGAATAACCTATACCGATACGTGCGCGCACACCTGTATTTCTGCGGATTAAGTCCTGAATGGTCGTAGCGATCTGTCTTGGGCTTCCGAATAAGCTGAGGCTGCCGGTGATATCAATAAACTGCTCATCGATGGAATAAGGTTCTACGAGGTCACTGAATTTGCGTAGAATGTCCGTGATTTGGGAGGAAACATCGATATATTGCTGCATATGTGGTCTGACGACGATTACTTCGGGGCATTTCGCGAGTGCTTCCTTCAAAGTCTCAGCGGTAGTAATGCCAAAAGATTTGGCTAACGGACAAGCGGCAAGTACAATCCCGCTTCGTCTAGCCGGATCTCCGGCGACAATAAGCGGTTTGTTGCTATATTGCGGATTAGAGGCCTTCTCCACGGAGGCGTAAAAGCTCTGACAATCGGATAACAAAATAACACGCTCTTTATTCATAGATTCACACTCTCCAGGTGAGGTAGAGATACGGTAGATGATTTTCTTATTATTATAATACGAACATATGATCGTGTATATTCATATTTTTTTCCATTTCTCTTCAGTCTCCAAGGTGCAGAGACCTGTGGCCACACCCCCAGCGATAATCGTGAGGATGGAGTGGAAGAAGGTTTCTTTGGAAATCAGGAGTCCTCCCGCGCCGATAATTATAAAATCTGTCAAAAAAATGATGAGTCCAAGGTTAAGCGGGAGATACCTTTTGATATATTGAGCAAGCAGATCCGTTCCGCCTGTACTGGCTTTGAACCGCAGCATAAGCCCAAGACCCGTTCCCATTAAAAAACCGCCAATAATGGCGCTGGAAATGGAGCCGAACTCAAAATAATACAGAAAGTGGTACTGCAAAGGACCGAGAAGCTCAATCAGAAACGATGAGGTCAATAAACCTAATACACTATTGAAAAAGATATCGCGTTCCTTCAGCCAGGCTAACAGGAAAATCGGAAAGCTGCAGAGAAGGACAGCTATACCGATTTTGGCATCGGATAAATAATTGATGATGAGGGCTATTCCTATTATTCCCCCATCTAGGATTTTATATGGGACTAGAAAAAAATTAGTTGCTGCTGCAATGAGCAAGCTTCCGATCAGGATGATCGCGTATCTTAATAATGACTGCATATTTAACATCTCCACATTAAAGGCATGTCTTATAAATATGCTTGTCACTTCCAAAAAATTGCAGTGAAGCAAAAAAACTGATTTCGGGCCTAATCATGCGGACCCAGAAGACCCTATTAGGCAGATACAAAGTATTTTTTCGAGCTAACGGACCCAGTTGCAGCTATTCCCACAAATGTGGTCCGATTGCGGGCAAATTATGAGCAATAAGAGCTATACAGTCCGAAATTTCCGAAAAATGGGCCTGAAATCACAAATAGGTGCAATAGGGTCCGATACGATCAAGATCGAGCAAAAGGTAGCTGATTTCGAGACGTAGACAGCTAGGTTGTGCAACAGGTAACAAAATCTGCGCACGGAGTAGCTAGGTTAAGCCATAGGTAACTAATTCCGCACGTAGTAGCAGGTTGAGCCATCGGTAACTAATCCCGCACGGTGTAGATAGGTTGAGTAACAGGTAACTAATTCCGCACGGAGTAGCTAGGTTAAGCCATAGGTAGCTAATTACGCACACGGAGTAGATAGGTTGAGCTATAGGTAGCTAATTCTGCACAGTGTAGCTAGGTTGAGCCCTAGACAGCTAGTTTAAGCACTGGGCAGCACGTTTAGGAGCAAATTTGTCAGGCGGCGATCTTTTCAGCAACTGTTCGGACTCAGTTGCTCTTATTTCCATGATTCCGCTCGTTTTGTCACACTATCGGACGCAGTTGCAGCTATTCGCTCAAATGTGCTCTTTTTCTGCGCAAATCAAGGGCAATAAGAACTATACAGTCCGAAACCTTCGCAAAATGAACCCATATGCTGAAATAGCTGCAATACGGTCCGATACGATACGATCAAGTTCTAGCAAAAGGTAGCAGATTTCGAGACGTAGGAGGCTAGTTTGAAAAACAGGTAACTAATTTCTCGCAGAGTAGCTAGGTTAAGCCCCAGACAGCTAGTTTAAACAATGGGCAGCACGATTAGGATCAAATTCGGCAGGCGGTGTTCTTTTTAGCAATTGTTCGGACTCAGTTGCTCTTATTTCCATGATTCCGCTCGTTTTGTCACACTATCGGACTCAGTTGCAGTTATTCCCACAAATGTAGCCCGATTTGGAGCAAATTATGAGCAATAAGAGCTATGCAGTCCGAAACTGCTGCAAAATGGATCGAAAATCACAAATAGCTGCAATCCGGTCCGCAACGGGGAATGCTATGAATGGATGATTAAGTAGACGCGTCTCCGGGGGATACAGAGAGTAGTGTGATGGCTATACAGTGAGTTACTTGCTGATAAGCTTTGGAGGGTCGAGCCGCATGATCGCCGTTGATCTATGATAAGTATGAGTGCGCCACGCCTAGGAAGGTAAACTGGTAAAATTATTGCAAGGAGCAAGGAGCAAGGAGCAAGGAGCAAGGAGCAAGGAGCAAGGAGCAAGGAGCAAGGAGCAAGGAGCAAGGAGCAAGGAGCAAGGAGCAAGGAGCAAGGAGCAAGGAGCAAGGAGCAAGGAGCAAGGAGCAAGGAGCAAGGAGCAAGGAGCAAGGAGCAAGGAGCAAGGAGCAAGGAGCAAGGAGCAAGGAGCAAGGAGCAAGGAGCAAGGAGCAAGGAGCAAGGAGCAAGGAGCAAGGAGCAAGAAGCAAGGAGCAAGGAGCAAGAAGCAGCAGAAGGATTTAGGCGGATCACGGGTACACAAGAAATGTGCCAAGCGGAGTACTGCTCCATCATAATAGTTACTTAAGTTTCTCCGATCTAGAGGAGCATTTCGCATCTCGCATCTCGCATCTCGCATCCAATTAATCCATAGCTGATCACGTAAGCCAGCAGCGCAGAAGAAAGCCAGCAGCACACAAGAAAGCTACAGCAGCGCACCGCATTAACAACGAAAACAGCACGCCTCCAATTATGAGACATGCTGTTTTTGCCGTTATCGGGAATACCGCTTGCGGAAGCGAAGCGGAGAGATTCCGATCTGCTGAGTAAAGCGACGCGAGAAGTAGGCGGTGCTCTCGAAACCGATACGTTCTGCGATCGCAGCTATAGGCATCTCTGTTTTAAGCAGAAGCAGCTTGGCCTGTTCCAAACGGTAATCCGTTAAATACTCCATCGGAGTCAGTCCATATACGCGTTTCATGCAGCGGGCAAGGTAGTTATAATGAAAATGCAGCGCATCCGCTAAAGAGGCATTGGAGAGAGGCTCCGCATAATGATTGCGGATATAAGTCTCTGTCCTCTCGGCGATCTCTACCGCATGACTTTCTGAAGTATCATGCTGCGCTAGATCCATCATCCGCAGCATTTCTTCAAAAATCCTTTGCTGCTCCCAAACTGCACTGGAACGTCTTCCAGTGGACAGCTGTAAAAGCTTCTCAGCTTGTCCACTCCGTTTAAAGGGATCAGGAAGGGGACCAAACTGCGGGATGCGAATGGTATATGGATGAGTAAGAAACTGCCGGAAATGTGTCTCTCGGTTGATATACACGGGCTCGCCATCAGAGCTTGACCAATCTGCGAGGGTATGAAAATGAATCCAAATAAACGAAGTCAGCTCCTCGCAAGACTTAACGGAATAATGATAGCGGTCAGGCAGCAGAAGCAGCGTATGCCCAGCCGCAACCTCCCATTGATTATGCTCTTCACCGATAAATAGGCAACCTTGCTCTACAATAATCAGATCAAATAAGCCGATATGGCTTCTATTTGGATGCTGCTCTCCGGGTTGATAAACAGTGTGATTGCATTCCAGAAAATATGGAAAAGGCGGCGCTGCGAAATGTACATAGGAAGGACTCACTGTGTTCTACCTCTCTTTTTATCGTAGTCCGAGCTCAAATAGTCCTTGGAATTAGGAGTGTGAAATAGTACAAAAAAGGGGTTGATTCTGATTATATTTTTTATCTATTGTACGCTCTATAATTGTAATTAGCGAGTATAAAATAAGGCTAAGGGGAAGATGATGATGAATAAAACGATCCAGGATCAGCAAGTTGTAAAAGATCAATCCGTTAGCATTAAAGATGATTTCTGGGGAAGTTATATAAAGCTGGTTCAGGATGTTGTAATCCCGTATCAATACGAGGCATTGCACGATAAAGCAGCGGGAGCTGAGCCCAGTCATGCCATTGCTAACTTTGAGATTGCTGCGGGCCGGAAGAACGGTGAATTTTACGGCTGGGTATTTCAAGACAGTGATGTAGCCAAGTGGCTGGAGGCCGTAGGTTATTCCTTAAGCATCAAACGTGACCCTGAGCTGGAGCGTCAAGCGGATGAAGTGATTGACCTCGTTGGAGAAGCGCAGCAGGAAGACGGGTACTTAAATACTTATTTTACGATAAAAGAACCCGGCAAACGCTGGACTAATCTGAACGATTGCCACGAGCTTTACTGTGCTGGGCATTTCATTGAGGCAGCCGTTTCTTATTACGAGGCTACAGGCAAAAGAAAACTGCTCAACATCATGTGCCGAATGGTTGATCATATCGATTCTGTGTTTGGTCCGGAAGAAGGAAAAATGCGGGGATATGATGGCCATCAGGAGATTGAGCTTGCGCTCGTGAAGCTGTATCGGCTCACAGGTGAGGAGCGGTATTTGAAGCTCAGCAGCTTTTTTATTAATGAGCGAGGTCAACAGCCGAATTTCTTAAAGCAACAATGGGATAGTCTGGGGAGTATCAATTTTTTCACAGGTCAGAAGGAGAATTTAGATTTAAAATATTACCAAAGTCATCTTCCGGTAAGAGAACAGGAAGTGGCTGTAGGACATGCTGTGCGTGCGGTTTATATGTATACTGCCATGGCTGATCTAGCCGCACTTACGGGAGATGATACCCTTCGCGAAGCATGCGAGAGACTGTGGAATAACATCACTACTAAGCAAATGTACATTACTGGCGGGATCGGATCTACGCATCGGGGTGAGGCTTTCACCTTCGATTATGATCTGCCTAACGATTCGGTGTATGCAGAGACTTGTGCATCTATTGGGTTGATCTTTTTTGCACAGCGGATGCTGAGAATATCGCCGGATGCACGTTATGCCGACGTCATGGAGCGGGCGCTTTATAACAATGTGTTGGGTTCAATGGCACAGGATGGTAAACACTATTTTTATGTGAATCCACTGGAAGTATGGCCTAAGGCATGCAGCTGCAACCCAGATAAACATCATGTGAAGTCCGAGCGTCAAGGCTGGTTTGGCTGCGCTTGCTGTCCTCCGAATGTGGCGCGTCTGCTGACTTCGCTGAATCAATATATCTATACGATCCATGGTGATACGCTCTATACGAATTTGTATATTGGGAGTGAGCTGACAACAAAGCTGGGTGGAACAGATGTTGCGATTCAGCAAGAGAGTAACTATCCATGGGAAGGTACAGTCTCGTTGAAGATTAATCCTGCAGCGGAAGCAGAGTTTGGGATTGCCTTGCGGATTCCATCTTGGAGCCAAGGAATGGAGATCAGAGTCAACGGTGAAGCAATGAATACTGCTGAGAACATCGAGCAGGGATACCTCGTTATCCGGAGACTGTGGAGAGCAGGAGATGTAATCGAAGTGCATGACCCTATGGAGGCACATCGTATCTACGCACATCCAAGTTTGCGTGCTGATGCTCAAAAAGTAACGATTCAGCGTGGACCTCTTGTGTATTGTCTTGAAAGTATCGATAATGGTGAGCCGTTAAGCTCGATTTCTTTAAAAGAAGGCAGTGAACTTACTGCGGCTTTTGATGAGACGTTGCTCGGCGGCGCTGTTGTTGTCGAGGCAGAGGGGCTGCGTGTAGATAAAGAGGGCTGGAGTGGTGAGCTTTACAGCAGAGTCAAGGCACCAGTTCAAACCGTAAAAGTTAAGGCGGTTCCGTATTACTTATGGGGAAATCGTGGCAGTGGTGAAATGAAGGTATGGATTCCGGAAGCCAGCGTTTAAGTTATAGGTAGACATAGATCTCGGGAATGGCTGTAGTTTATCAACATTTACCGATGAGGACAGCTGTAATTTACAGTCTGTCCTTTTCTTTTTGCAAAAAGGAGAACACACGCGAAATGGCGAAATTAGAAGAAACATAGAAATATTCTTAAATCCTATAACAGTGGAGGCGGGCTATATTTATAATCATGCTCCAGAGGGTTATACTTGTCCCTTTTGTTTGTTGGTTTCGGGCATTGAAAATGAAGATGTGCATTCTAAGCAAGCGGATATTATTTATAAAGATCATTACATAACGGCTTTTATTGCTTCTCATTGGTATCCGAATAATGAAGGGCATGTTCTAATCATCCCTAATCAGCATATCGAGAATATTTACACATTGGAGGTTGAGATCTCAAACCGGATACATGAGCTGGAAATTGAAATTGCTAAAGGTCTTAAAGAAGTTTATAAATGTGATGGCGTTTCTTCTAGACAACATAATGAGCCGGATGGCAGCCAAGATGTATGGCATTATCATTTACATGTGTTTCCAAGATATCATGGGGATAATCTGTATGGTACTTTTGGGAAGTTATCGGATGAATCAACAAGAAAAAATTTCGCCCAATTATTAAGCGGATATTTGAGCAAAAATAAGAACATTGGGGCTTATTAAGTTGAGAGAGGGAGAAGTATGAAGTCAAACTTTTTCGAAAAAGTTATAGAGTCAGAAGAAGAGCTAAGGTCTTTATTTGGGTACCCAAGCGAATTGGTTAACAACAAAACCATAACTGTTATAGATCATCATTGCCGTGATTATATCTCAAAATCTCCAATGCTTTTTATGGCTACAAGCGGTTCGTCCGGTGCTTGTGATGTCTCTCCGCGCGGGGACGCAGAAGGTTTTGTTCACGTGTTGGATGATAAACATTTAGTGATCCCTGAACGCCCTGGGAATAGACGGTTTGATTCTTTGCGGAATATACTTGAGAACCCAAAAGTCGGTTTGATATTCATCATCCCCGGACTTGAAGAAACATTAAGAATAAATGGGCACGCGAGTATAGTTAAGGATGAAGATATATTGAAACCTATGGAAGCGCATGGTAAAGTCCCGATCATTGGAATTGGCGTGGAAGTAGAAGAATGTTATATGCATTGTGCAAAAGCCTTTAAGCGGTCACATTTGTGGGATGACGATCATTGGCTTGCGAAAGAAGTCTTGCCTAATCCATCAAAAATACTGGCGCAGCATGCCCGTAAACTTGGAGTTACTCCAGAGGATATCTCAAAATCACTAAAAGAAAGCTATGAAAAACGGCTATATTAACATTTTCGACTTAGAAATGGAATGGGATTTGCCCTTCATTGTATGCTATATTTGATCTGGATAAGGTAACTGATCATTTTACAGATAATAATGGAGGCATCACAATGAGTAAACGTTATCGGATGACAAGAGCAATGCAGAATGCTGGAGATTCAGCAACAACCCTATCTTTAGAAGAGTGTAAGCAATATTTCGCATCCAAACCTGATTTCACCTATACATCAGTTTTTACAGTAACAGGTGCCACTACCATGTCCATTGAGGGAGATTTCTTTATGTGGAGCTATGGTGATACAACAATCCCATTTAGACATTATCAGGGCGATATTTATGTTTCTGGCGCCAATGAAGCCGTGATTCCTAGAATGCTTGAGGTCGCGAGTGATTTAAGAGCAGATATTGTGGAAGGGTAAAAAAAAGATGCCCCCTGAATCCTTCAGGGGGCATCCCACTGTTAATTTTAGATCCGATCCGCTCAATCGTTCAAACGAACGGTGAGCGGATTTTTTTGTATTAACCCAGTTCTACAACTACTTGGTGTACAGCACCGTCTCCAACAGGAGTGATGATGTTACCTTCTACAGCTGCGCCATCCAAGGTAAGACTAGCTACACCTTTGGATACATGGTTCGGGTTCTTGATTTGAATCACATAAGTATCTCCACGGAAGACACGGGTGATTTCAAAGCTGTCCCACTCTGTAGGAATACAAGGATCGATCTTCAGACCATTGAAGTCCGCTTGAATACCAAGGATAGATTGTGTAATCGCTACATAGTTCCAAGCAGCAGTACCAGTTAACCAGGAGTTTTTAGCTTCCCCATGGCGAACGGCATCTTTACCTGCGATCATTTGCGAGTATACATAAGGTTCAGTACGGTGAATTTCACTGATGTCCTCCAAGTAAGCAGGAGCAATTTTAGCGTAAATTTCAAACGCTCTGTCGCCATGTCCAAGTACAGTTTCAGCGATCATGATCCAAGGGTTATTGTGGCAGAAAATACCAGCATTTTCTTTGTAGCCCGGAGGGTACGTAGAAATTTCACCCAGGTTCAGATAGTACTTGGAATATGGTGGCTGTTGCAATACGATACCGTATTTAGTATCCAAATGCTCTTGCACGGAAGTCAGAGCTTTTTCAGCTTGACCATCTTCCACACCGATACCGGCCATAACACAGATACCTTGTGGTTCGATGAAGATTTTACCTTCTTCGTTTTCTTTGGAACCGATCTTGTCGCCATAGTGGTCATAAGCGCGCAGGAACCAGTCACCATCGAAACCGTGAGTGAGTGTGATTTCACGCATGTTGTCAATCTTAGCTTCTGCATCCGTAGCTACGTCATTAAGTCCGCGCATCCGGCAGATTTCTGCATAGTCCGGTCCAACGAAGACGAACAGACCCGCGATAAATACGGATTCCGCTACGCGGCCTTCGATGTTGGCAGTAGTTTGGAAAGATTCGCCTGGTTCTGTAGAGAAGCAGTTCAGGTTCAAGCAGTCATTCCAGTCTGCACGACCGATCAGCGGCAAGCCGTGAGGTCCGAGATTGTTAGTTACATGCTCGAAGGAGCGTTTCAAGTGCTCAAACAGAGTAGCTGTGTTATCCGGATTGCTGTCAAAAGGAACCTGCTCATCAAGAATCGATGTGTCGCCAGTTTCTTTGATGTAAGCAGCTGTGCCGAGGATCAACCAAAGCGGGTCATCATTAAAGCCGGTACCGACTTCATTGTTACCTTTTTTGGTGAGCGGCTGGTATTGGTGATAGGCACTGCCGTCTTCAAATTGTGTAGCGGCGATATCGAGAATACGTTCTTTAGCACGTTCAGGAATTTGGTGCACAAATCCGAGCAAGTCTTGGTTAGAATCGCGGAAGCCCATACCACGGCCAATACCGGATTCAAAGTAAGAAGCGGAACGGGACATGTTGAAGGTAACCATACATTGATATGGATTCCAGATGTTAACCATACGGTTCAACTTGTCGTCGCCACTTTGGATTTGATATTTGGACAACAGGTTATCCCAGTGTGCAGCCAGTGCAGCCAAAGCAGCATCCACTTGAGCGTCTGTAGCAAATTGCTCGATCATAGCCTCTGCTGGTTTTTTGTTGATTACGTTCAGAGATTCCCATTTGTCTTCTTCTGGGTTTTCAATGTAACCAAGGACAAAGATGAAGCTTTGCTCTTCGCCCGGCTCCAGAGTAATGTTCAGGGCGTGCGATCCGATAGGGGACCAGCCGCTCGCTACCGAGTTAGTTGGTTCACCTGCAGCAACAGCTTGCGGGCTTTCCAGACCATTGTACATCCCTACGAAAGCTTCGCGGTCAGTATCAAAGCCGGCGATTTCTTTGTTAACAGAGTAGAAAGCGTAGTGGTTTCTGCGCTCACGGTATTCTGTTTTGTGATAGATAACAGAACCCTTCACTTCAACCTCACCAGTGCTGAGATTGCGTTGGAAGTTAGTCATATCATCTTGTGCATTCCAAAGACAGAACTCTGCAAAAGAGAACAGTTTAACGGATTTCTTCGCGGAACCCGTGTTTTTCACTACAAGACGATGTACTTCAGCGTTATGACCCATAGGTACAAAAGCAAGCTGGTTTACAGAGATACCGTTGCGTTCACCAGTAATGGAGGTGTAGCCAAGACCGTGACGGCATTCGTAGAAGTCCAGATCACGTTTTACTGGCATCCAGCCTGGAGTCCAGAAATCACCATCATCATAAAGATAGTAGTAACGGCCGCCAGCATCCATTGGGATATTGTTGTAACGGTAACGGGTCAATCTTCTGAGACGAGCGTCTCTATAGAAGGTATAGCCACCAGCAGTATTAGAAATAAGTCCGAAAAATTGTTCATTACCAAGGTAGTTAATCCAAGGGTAAGGTGTTTTTGGTGTGTTAATTACATACTCTTTACGAGTGTCGTCAAAGGTACCGAATTTCATGTGAGAAAGTCTCCTTTCGATTGTGAACGCGCGTTTATAAGTTTCAGGAAAAATTCCCTCGAGGGAAGGGATTCTTTCCGTTGTTTCTAAAAGATAGTATTAGGCAGTGATTTCGAGACCCAATGATAGCAGCTCCACAGAAAAATATGTATTCTTCAGTGAATGATGAATCTGTGCTACTTCTTCGGCGGTTGACAGGAATCTCTCTCCACTAAACGAGCTGGAAAGCTGATCGTGCTGAAAGTCGGCTGCTGTGAATCACACAGCTCGATTACTTTTTCCACTGCAGCCTTGGACATTTCATAAATCGGCAAGCGTACAGAGGTCAGCTTAGGCTGAATACGGGATGCCAGCTGAATGTCATCGAAACCCGCAATGGAGATATCCTCAGGGACAATGATTCCATGTTCGGAGAACGCTTCCATCGCTGAAATAGCCATGTCATCGTTGGAAGAGAAAAAGGCAGTCGGCAAAGGTTCACCAGAAGCAAGCAGCTTCTTGACCTCTTCATAAGCCGTCTCTTTCAGAAAATCACCCTTAAGAATAAACTTTTCATTCATAGGCAGACCATGTTTTTTCAGCGTGTCCTCATAGGCCGTGTAGCGTTCTCGACCAGAGTACGTATTCATTTGCCCACAGATGATGCCGATCTCTTGATGGCCTAAGGAGATTAAATGTTCAATCACTTCTGTGGTGCCCTCGTAATCTTTGGAATTCACAATGGCCAAATGATTGCGGTCAAGATGCTCCGACATAATCTCTGAGATATCATAATCAATCAGTACTAGCGGAGAATCGAGTCCCACCATTTCGCGGACGATATTAATATCCTTCTGAGTGCCGACAATTATACCACCGTCAATCCGTTTTTGCAGAAAAGCTTGTTTTACCTTCAGAAAATCGTCCGGAGAGTATACCGTATGAATCAGAACGTAACATCCGCGGGCATTCGACGTGTCGACTACGGCATCGACGAATGGTGCAAAGTAATTGTTCTGATAAATTCGGGTAGTGTTCTCTTTCTCGTTCATACTGATGGCGAACAATCCGATGGTATCGGTTTTCTTACCGGCCAGAGCCCGTGCAAAGCTGTTCGGTTCGTACTGATGTTGCTCAATCACCCGCAGCACTTTGGCCCGGGTTTCTTCAGGAACATTGGAATAGTTGTTGATCACGCGGGATACCGTACTTCGGGAAACCCCGGCCAACTTAGCAATATCTTCGCTGCGCATGTTTCCCCTCTTTTCATAAACGCGCGTTTATGAGTTTATTGTAAGCGAAAGCATCGTATAAATCAATCGTAAAATAAGAAATTTTGCGATTAAATTAATAAAGGATGACATATTTTTAATAGAAGAAGAATCCTACCGAATAATGATAGAGCAGAACAACTAGAAATAGTTTGTATAAGTTTTTTGCGGAGAAAGTGCATTGAAAGCTATGAAAGTCATGCTACTATTGTGATAAAGGTTATTGAGAATGATAATCAATGACAATAAAGCATAGGAGTGAAGGGATCAATGGCAAGATGGGGTCAGAAGTTTTTATGGGCAGCGGTACTTATAATGGCAATAACTGCGCTGGCAGCATGCGGAACGAATAACAATACTGCGAAAGAAAACGTTGCTAAGACACAGAATGCAGAGGAATCTACCTCAGCGAGCACTAGCGCACCAACTGAAGGAAATGGAAATGCCGCAGAAGAGGGTGCAACTCGGACTATTGCCGGGGAATTCGGGGATGTTGAAATTCCAGTTAAACCGCAACGGGTAGCCGGGATCTATGTTGAAGATTATTTGAAGGCATTGGGCATTACCCCGGTGGTGCAGTGGTATCATCCAAGCTGGGGCAAACAGGATTATTTAAATCTTGATGTACCAGAATTTGATATTACCGGTAGTATGGAAGTGTTGCTGGAAAAAGACCCTGACTTGATTATTGTGGATGGAGGTGCGGATGCGGCGAAATATGAACAATATTCCAAGATAGCACCAACCTATCGTCTACCTGAGGCGGTGTTGCAAGACTCAAGACAAGTGCTTACGGCTATTGCAGATGCGCTCGGTATTCCGGAGAAGGCGGAATCTGTTCTTGCAGCGTACGATCAGAAAGTGGCAGAGGGGAAAGCTAAGCTGCAACAGGCCCTAGGTCAGGAAAAAGTAGCAGTGATCCGGCTCAACGTAGCGGATAAAACCTTTGCTCTATTCGGTGTTAAAAACCGTTTCACCGGTGTAATTTATTCTCAATTTGGCCTGACACCTGTGCCTATGGCGGCAGAAATGACCGAATATCAATCTATTATCTCCGAAGAGCTTATCCCTCAGCTCGAAGCGGATCATATCATTGTGTTCCCTGACAACGGGGGCTGGGATACTGAAGGGAATCAGGAAGCGACTCAAATCCTTGATGGCCCGTTGTGGAAGAGCTTGCCGGCGGTGAAGAACGGGAATGTTTATAGAATGGAACGTTCCCACTGGCAGACTGGTGCCATCACAGCCAATTCGATGAAGCTTGATGACTTGCTGAAAGCTATGGTGAA
Organism: Paenibacillus sp. FSL P2-0121; assembly: GCF_037975345.1. Lineage (NCBI taxonomy): Bacteria > Bacillati > Bacillota > Bacilli > Caryophanales > Paenibacillaceae > Paenibacillus > Paenibacillus sp. FSL P2-0121. The sequence goes on from NZ_CP150245.1 coordinate 2,841,653, forward strand.
ATAAAACGGCAGCCGTCGTAAGGAATAGCATAAAGAAGGTCTATCAGCATAGTTGATAGACCTTCTTTTTTATTCTAAACTATAGTAAAGTGAATGAAAATGGTTCTCAATTGGAGGGCGCTAGAATGGCAGAAGATTTACAAGACAGCAATAAAAAGAGGCTATTCTATAGCTTGATTAACATAGAAGCCCAATCCTTATCGGTGAACGGACAGACCTTAGTGTTTCAAAATCATACCCTGATCATTGTATCGGAAGGACAGGGATGGTTAGAAGCCGAGGAGAAGCGTTTTCCTCTGGAAAAAGGTGTCGGGTTCTTGTTCGAACCTGGGCTAATAAGCAAAATCAATGCCGAGGAGCGAGGACTTAGCTTCTATAGGCTTACGTTTGAAGTCATCGAAACGGGGGGAAGCAGGCAGAGTGGAATGGAAAAGGGGACTAAAGAAGGAATTCTCCAGTCCGGCCCGCTAAGCTGCAGACCTTTTTCACAATGTGCATTACTGCTGGAGGCTATCTATCATAGTCGCAGAAGTACGGAAGAGATTGAATGGTTCGCAGGCCATACCCGCTTTCAAGAGTTACTGCTGCTGATCATGCGGGCAAATTCCTCTGTCATCCAGATGAAAGGAGCCCATGAGGCGGTACAGCGTTCCATCCGCTATATGCAGGAACACTACAATCACGCCATAACCGTCGATCAATTAGCTGAAGTGGCAGGCATTACACGTGCACGCTACACACAGATTTTTAAAGAAGTGACAGGGCGGATTCCCTTAGAGCATTTGAACGGACTTCGTATTGAAAGGGCGCAGCAGCAGTTGCTGCTTACGAATGACCGTATGCATGATATCGCGTTATCTGTAGGGTATAGCAATGAGTATTATTTTAACCGGCGTTTCAAAAGATCGGTGGGCGTTACGCCCGGCCAATACAGAAGCTTCCATCAGGAAGGGCTGCGGGTGTTCGCTCCTTTTCTGGAAGACTACCTGCTGGCTCTGGATATTACACCGGTGGCGCAATATTCTCACGCTCAGTGGGGGAAGCAAGAGTATCTGTCCCTCCTCGATGTGCCTGCGGTTGATATTTCGACTGGCGATTGGCAGGAGCTCTCCCAGTACATGCCCGAACTGATCCTGCTGGATGATGGCTTTCAGCGTTGGCACCTGGATGAGTGCAGCCAAATTGCTCCGTTGTTCAAGCTGCCTTTTCATCAAGAGGATTGGCGGGCCACGTTATTTTCCGCAGCAGCCGTCTTTGGCAGAACGGATCGTGTCCAGGAAGTGATCGGCAATTATGAGCATCGGGCGCAGCAAGCTAGACGAGAGCTAAACCGTTCTGTCCAAGGGCAGACTGTAGCATGCCTTAGAATATCTTCCTACGGAATCAATCTCTACGGATGCGGGCAATTGGGTTATACAGGTAGCGTACTCCATCATGATTTAGGTTTGCAGCCCCATGCCTTGGTTCCGAAGTTGACTCGTGGACAGAAGCGGGTGAGCCTAACAAGAGAAGAGCTTGCGAGCCTCACTGCAGATCATTTGTTCATTACCTTTGATCGACAGGAAGGAGAAGGACGGGAGCTGTTGGATACACCGCTTTGGCGCAATCTGCCCGCTGTTCGTAATCGTTGTGTATATGAGGTGGATTTTATGGCCTGGATGAATTATGGGGTATTGTCGCATCAGCGCAAGATTGAAGATGTGTTAAGAGCGTTAGGGTAAGTCAGAAACTAGTCCAGATAAAAAAGAGGATAATAAGTGCCACTATACTGCTGATGCGAGTCATTAATAAATAGGCATCACTGGGTTCTACATCACCTTTCATCATCCAGCCATAGCGCATGTACCATCCCAAATGAGGAAAGAAGATATTAAGCAATGCTAATAGTACAAAGAGGAATATAAAAAAGCCCATGATTTATCACTCCTTTATCTAATGTATACGCCAGACTATACGGAGCGTTCCCTAACTAACAAGTGAGCTTCCATATATTTATTTTTAGGCGGGGGATACCCTAGCCACCTTGACAGGTGGTTGGGGTATTTTTGCGGCACTATTCAAGGCTATGTTATTGAAGGTGAATGTTTAGAGGCGTGCTTGTTGTGTTTACATAACAAAGAGTTCGGAAAATATAAAAATGTATTTCTAAAAATAAAGGAGGAATTGATCGATGTCTAACCAATATACGATGCAAGATCCTACCACTCAGTACACTAAGGCTGGACCGGAATTTCAGCAGCAACAAGAGGAGCCGGGTCTGCAGAAGAAAATGAATCCAGTACCTGATACAGGAGAAGATACCTATAAAGGAACTGGGCGTCTGACCGGACGTAAAGCGTTAGTTACGGGAGCCGACAGCGGTATAGGCCGTGCTGTTGCTATTGCTTTTGCTCGTGAGGGGGCAGATATTGTTCTATCTTATATGCCCGAGGAAGAGGAAGATGCAAAGCAGGTGGTCAAGCTAGTGCAGGAAGCGGGTCGTACTGCAATCGCCATTCCAGGCGATCTGAAGGATGAGACATACTGCGAACAACTCGTCGATACTGCGGTTAAAGAGCTAGGTGGAATTGATATTTTAGCCAATATCGCGGGCAAACAGCAATTCGTTCCAGACATCGCTGATCTCACTACGAAGCATTTTGACGACACATTTAAGACGAACGTGTATGCTATGTTCTGGCTGTGCAAAGCTGCGGTGAAGCATATGCAACCGGGCAGCACCATTATTAACACTTCTTCTATTCAAGCTTATAATCCCTCACCGATCCTTTTGGACTACGCGACCACCAAGGCTGCTATTAATACATTCAGTAAGTCTCTCGCTCAGCAAGTAGCTGATAAGGGGATTCGCGTCAATGTAGTAGCACCTGGTCCCGTATGGACACCTCTTCAAGTTGTGGGTGGGCAACCGGAGGAAGTGCTGAAGGAGTTCGGGTCGAGCACACCACTAGGTCGTCCGGGACAGCCTGCGGAGATGGCTCCGGCATATGTATTCCTGGCTAGCCAGGAATCTAGCTATATCAGTGGCGAAACACTGAATGCGAACGGCGGAACTCCAACTCCATAAACCGCTCAGCGGAATGTTGATATTGTAAATACGGCGAAGTATCCAAAAGTACCCTGCTAATTTTAGCTTTGGGTGCTTTTGTTTTTATATATAGAAAGGAGTATTATAGAATTCGAGACTTTTTCTCCCATAATTTTCATAGAATATGATCTATACTGATCAAGATTGTCGAATACATAGTTTTCCTGCGATTACCCAAGAAATAATTTGAACGGCTCTAAGTTATAGGGGAGACCCAGAAAGAATTAGGAGATGTATGATGCGAAAAAAGAAACTAGCGATCCTCACCATTTGCTGTGTCTTATTCATGGCGTGTTTTCAATCGGGATCTGTCCTTGCGGATAAAGGAAACGGAACAGTAGTAGATAGTGGAACCAAGGAAAGGCTGATGGAGAAGTATGATCTTGTAGAGCCTGAACCCGCAAATCCAGCAGCGCATGGGAGTCAATACGATTTTGGAATTAGTAACCCTATTTCTTTATTGGTCAGCATCAGTAGGCTGTATTTGTATCCATATATTTTTGCAGCAGAGGAAATAATTAATCATATGATCGATCAAAGCGAAATTAGTTATTAGTTACGTGTATGTCTTTCAAAATATAATCCCAGCTATCATAATCGTTCATATCCTCAGGAACTTCTAACACACAAATATTATTTATGTTCCAATTTAATTCTTGTACCGAGGTTGATTCACGAACGGGAATAAGAATAAGAATAATAAATTCGTTCGGTTTTAATAAATCAGACAAAATTGACTGTAGCTCTACAGCCTGTTCATATGAGGCGGACCATCTAATGAATAAAGTTTTTTTACTGTGGATTAACTTGTCCCAAAATCTATTAATTCGTAATTCCAGCTTCGCTTTATACGAAGGATAGGTTATAGACCAGTGTTTACCTTGGTGGATTGGAAAATCATGAACTGAGATAATGTTATATAAAGTATCCTGAATAAAATAGGATTTCACTAGTGCATTTTTATTCCCATTAGGATAGACTGGTAATCCATCCTCCAGAAAAAAATGTGTTTCATCAAGAATTTGCAGATTTATTAATTCCATGAAATTTTGAAATCTATTCTTATAAAGTCTATTTACATCAGCCAATGAATAAGAAACCATCCAGTCGAGCGGCATGGAGAATTTCCTTAAGCTATTTCTTTGCAGATTTATAGCAGGAGCACAAGACATCCCTAAGCTTACTATTAAATCATAGCTTTTTTTCACAGCTTGTAATTTCATGGACTCACCCATTTTCAATCAGATTCAGTTTCTAATAAATTATATACACCATTTTCTAGGATTGATTGGACTTTAAGTGCAATGAGATACACAGGAAAAAGAGAGCAGCAATTTTCACTGCCCCCTAAACCTATTAGTTACGTTGTAACAAAATATATCCGCTAATGCTTGAAGTTTTTTTACGAAAGACCACTTTAAAACCAACATCGTTGTCTAATAAGCAAGCCAAAGCGGTGTTAAGCAATCCGTTGGGTCTCAAGCTAGGTCTGCACGGCACGGCATTTCCAATAACACGGACGGCAATAATCCTACGTGCTGATCCAGCAACCAAAGGATTTCTGCTCCAACTGATCAATACTAAATCTGGCTGACGAGTAGCCATGGAAGATCTACCCCTTTCTATTAAGTTTCTTTATATAAAATGCACCATTGATTTTAATGTGCTAAACCATAGCGGAGTAAGGAATACATAGGATCGAGTAGGGAGAGGGGCTAATAATATGGACAAGGTGTTACATAAGATAGCTAATTTGATTAGCGGTGAGGCTAATAGATTCATCATTGGGATTTCGGGTCATGGTGCATCTGGAAAAACAACGTTTGCTCATAATCTTTTAAAGCTTTTGCAGCAGGATGATGTGAATTATATTAATACAGACCCCTATATTGTTGAATCTAGTCTTAGAAAATACACTTCTATCGACTATGAATATAAGAATGTACATTATCACGATAAAGTGACAGCTTGTCATCCTGCTGCTCATCATATATTTGCTTTAGAGAGAGACATTCATATGTTGAGGGATGGGTTGGATTTTTACACAATTGGCACGGACTATACAAAAAGTATGTTCATATCTTCACAAAAGAAGGTAAATATTGTAGAAGGCATGAGTGTTGCCTTTACTGATCCGAATTTGTATGATCTGAAAATCTACTTATACACGGATGGAGAAACTGAGTTGATAAGAAGGAGTACACGTGATGTTTCTGAAAGAGGAACAGATATTAATTATTTAAGAAAATCCCATGAACAGCGCAGGATGCAATATGAGTTGTTTATGCATTCTTATCATCATAAATTTGATATCGTTTTAAAAAATTCCAATGAAGAGTATGTTCTTGAAAAGGGAACATTGTAGAGGGGGAAGAGAATGCTTCCAAATGTTAGGCTAGCAACGATATGTGACGCGGATGTTTTGTCTAGGTTAAATCTTGAGTTCAATGGTGGAGTAAAACGTCCTGTGCCGGAGATCATCAAGTGTTTGAACAGCAATAATGAATTGGTGGCCGTGGCTACTTTAAGGGATGAAGTGGTTGGTTTTGGCTGTGCTCAAAGTCTGAAATCATTTTGTTATAATGAAGCATATGGTGAAATTACTGAAATGTATGTAAAAGAGTCAGCTCGTAGAAATGGTGTCGCTACTGCACTAATTTCTTTTCTGGAAAGTCAGCTTTATTCTCGTGGAGTCAAAACAGTTAAGATTTTAACAGGAGAAGATAATCGTGTAGCCATTAAAGCGTATGAATTGAGCGGGTATGTTAAGGATGATGAAGTAATGTTAAAGAAAAAACTTTAAAGCCATAGTGAACAGTGAATCAGGCAATTTATTGTGCTGGTCCAATTGGATAGCAATAAAAGGACGGAAGCCGCTTTACTGGCTTCCGTTTTTTTGGAACTGTGTAGAAGAACAGACACTATTTATTTATCGCTGAGTCACCTATTGGAGTGAATGTATTCTCCACAGTAAGGTTAGAGAACTTAGCATAGTTCAGTTGCTCAATCTTATTGGCGACATCATTGCTGTCAACGGCGAATCCGACATATACCGAACCATCCATAACAATAGTTCGCTCGCCAATTAGCTTCCAGTCTTTTCCGTCCGTTGATCCGTAAGCATAGAAAACCTCTCCCTTACGGCCAAGCTTGAGCCAATACCCTTGCTCCACACCATTAATTTTAAATGGAATATCTGAAAGAAGTTGAATGCCAGCTTTTTCAGCAGCAGATACGCTGTCTAAAGTTTCAGTTAATTCATCAAATCCTCCGCCCTTAATGTTTCTGCCCGTCAGATAAGATGACCAGCTGGTCTCTTTGGACAACTTCACATAGGAGATACCAAGGGCCGCCGCGGCACTGTCTTTATTCAAGTCATCGCGGATCATTAGCCCGGTGAAGGCATGGTTGTCAACGGCCCCGATTTCTTCGAGCTTCGCGGTAAATTCCATATCTCCGTTCATTTCTTTATACACGAAGTGGAAGTCATCTTTGGTTGCATTGTTTGCTTCGGATCGTTCTGTGCCACCTTCACTTTTTCCAAGCTTTCCGTTGCCTTTAACGGTAAGCACATCATTTGTCATACTTCCGGAACCCTTAATGTTCGGATCACCGATATCTGCTGTAGTCCAACCCTTTCCAGCCAGGGAAGAGGTAGCAGCATTGATATGGATGTTAGTGGCTGTGGTCTGCGTCTCATTTCCTTGGGTATCGGTCACTCTTGCAGAAATATAGTATGAAGCATCCGTTAAATTCTTGAGGGTATATGTGTATGTGTTGCCTTTTTTGACTGCTTCCCCAAGATATTTAGAACCATTATATACAGCAACTTTTTTTATTTTGTTTCCGGATCTAGGGGAAGCATTGATTTTAACTTCGACCTCTTTCCCGGTAACAAATTGTGCATTGTTTTCTGGCGCTAAAAGCTTAGCATCAGGGTTTTCGGCGACGTGTTTCATATCAACTAGGCCGTTAATATAAAGCTCAAGCCAGGTGTAACCATTTTTAGTAACCGTTTTGTATGCATCCTTGCTGCCCCAGATTTTATTTTTCTTTTCCCACTTGTCGTCTATTCCGTTTTTATTAGTGTCAAATTGCTTATCATATTGTGCCTCAATGACGCCAAAGTCTGAAATGTAACCCCCGACTTCATGTTCAGTGTTGATATATCTTCCCGAGTTCTGCTCGACTTCTGCCACAATTCTTGCATCGATAGCATCGCGACGTGGATAGGTAGCGCCCGCTTGTTGCAGAATGCTTTTTAATAGTGATTCATTCGCTTGCTTTACGCCGGACTTAACATAATTATCAAATGCTTTATTGGTAATACCATGGTTAACTCCAGTACTGTCCGCGGAAAGATATGGTGTGGCTGCAAGGGTCGTCTTTTGCTCACCACTCTGTACGCCAGAAAATTTCACATAATCTGAAGAATCATTCAGTAAGCCTGTGAGCTTACCGTTAATTCTGTTTCCAGCAATATAGAAACCGCCCAGCTTGGTAGCTTCACCGGCATCAATCACTCGGTTAGTTACATTATCTCTTGTACCTGGGCCGGCAATTTCGATATTGTTCATAAAGTTAGTAAAAGTAAACCCTCCGCCATAAGTGCCGTTAAAGCCCCAATTGTAAATTACATTGTTCGAGAACTGAACAACCGCCACATGATCAGCATCTGCAGCACCTGCGTAACCGCCGCCTAGTCTTGGATTTCGCGAGGTATGGTTCGCATACAGATTGTGATGGAATGTTGTTTTGTCTCCGCCTGAAATACCGCCGTAGCCATGTCTTCCTTTGGAATGCCCGGATAGAGTCAGACTTTCGGAAATAATGGACCACTGGATCGTGCCATTTTCGCCTCTATATAAAGATAGAGTTTCATCTGTGTTCCAACTGAAGGAACAATGGTCAATGAGGAAGTAGTTGTTGTCTCTCCCCCAAAGCGCATCCATTGAATCACTGCCATTATACACATTAGTGGCACCCGGACGGAAAGCGGTGTACCGAATAATGATATTCTCTGAATTGCTGATATTGGTATCCCAACCTGCAATGGTAATTCCGTTGCCTGGAGCGGTTTGCCCAGCGATGGTCAGGTTTTTAATATTATTGAGACTTAACGTGCTCTTCAGTTCAATCGTTCCGGAAACATGAAAAACAATGGTACGACCCTCTTTAGGCGTAGATAAAATTCCATAGCGAAGGGACCCTGCAATCGGTTTGTCTTTTACAGCGTAATCTTCAAGGGTAGTTACGATGTATACATCGCCCCCTCGACCACCGCTTGTATAGGCGCCGCCACCTTCCGCGCCAGGAAAAGCAAGAATAGAGGCACCCGCAAAACTTTTGTCTCCGTCTGCCTGCCCTGAAGCTGCAAGTGTGTGACCTCCTAAAAATGAAAACGCTACCGAAAAACTCAATAAGACACCTATAACCTTACCTGATTTTTTACTCTTCCATTTCATCTTTTTGACGTATAACATGGATACAGTCTTATCGCTGAATGCTGTTCCTGTTATACTTCCTCCTCTCAGTGAAATGTTACTGGTCTGCGACAAGCAGCTTACTGGTAATACTTTAAAACTTTTAGGGCGTATTTACCTGCCAAAAAAATCTTTTTTTGTGCCAACTATTGCTCTTTGGTTCTTGCGTAAACGAACAAATTCATATTATGTTCTTAGTATTACAGCAGCTATAGTGCTTGGCATTCCATGACGATAGGGAGAAAAACATGAATATTAAATATCAGCATCGTGACCAGGCGTTTCACTCCTTTATTTCTACCAATAACACTTATCCTCTTCATCTACACAAAAATGTAGAGATAATAATGGTTTTGTCCGGCAAAATCAATATCAACATCAATGGAAAAGAGTATGATTTGTCTGAAGGAGACATAGCGATTATTTTCTCCAATCAACCTCACAGCTACAAAACCCTAGAGAAAAGCCAGATCCTGCTGTTCTTTTTTGACGCCACTTTTCCGGGGGATTTTGCGGGGGATTTGCTTAATCATGTTCCGGATAACCCTATAGTTTCGAAACAAAAGGTGCTTCAAGATCTGTTGGCAACCTTGTATAAACTATATAAAGAACAATGTGATGTTCGTCTGCTCAAGGCTTATACCTCTGTAGTATTAGGGCACGCGCTGCCGTTACTGCTAATGAAAAAAGTAGACTACAAAAAAGAAATGGATCTCGTCCCCAAAATCCTAGCTTACATCGACATGCATTTTTTAGATCACATAAATCTGAATACGCTTTCAAGAGAGCTTGGCATTAGTAAATTTATCATTTCCCGAATCTTTTCTGAGCAGTTTCACATTTCATTTCGTGATTACATCAATGGCCAACGGGTAGCCTTTGCTCATATGCTGCTGTTATCCACTACCCATCCGGTCACGGATATCGCGTTTGATTCCGGATTCAACAGTTTGCGTTCTTTCTATCGTGTTTTTAAAAATGAATACGGGATCACCCCCAATGAATTTCGCCGAAAAGTATCGAAGGAGTGTGTAGAATGAAAATGATGAGGATGGCTTATATTCTATTTGATGGGATGACCACGTTAGATTTTGTTGGTTTTTACGATGCGGTTACCCGGATGGGAGTTCTAAAGGCGATAGAAAATGTATCGTGGGATTTTTGTTCCAACAAGGAAGAAGTCACGGATGATCGAGGATTGACGTTGAAAATAAACCAGGTTTCCCCTGATCTGTCAGCCTATGATTTGATATTTATCCCTGGAGGGTTTTCGACTCGACAACTTAGATTCGATACTGATTTTATAACATGGATTTAGACTAAGAGAAAATGGATTACCCATATTACAAAGACAATTAACCCTTCCAAAGGGAAATCATAACTATAATATATGGGAATTAATGATATAATTATCCAAAGTGAAATAATTAAGGTGATGAATAGAGGTGTAAGTATGTTGGACACAAATAATAGCAATAGAATGCTGGTAACTTTTCCTCATAGTAAAAAATATCCTTATTTAACTTCATATTGTTTATTAGCAAATGCTTTATACGTAGGTTTGAATGTGTTTTTTGATCTTAGTGTTTATTATTATTTATTTTTTGTCCTGCCAGTTTTTCCTTTTCTATTTATTTCGTTAAAAAGTCAAAAGGAAAAGCATAAACTTGAAGTACTAGATGATAATGTAGTAATTGGTGAAACAAATATTACGTGTGGTTCCTTGAAAAAAATTGTGATTCATAATCCTATTTCAATATTTTTTCATATAATTCCGGCTCGAAAAAAGAAAAAAATAATTACGATACAGGTAAATAAGGATGAAGCAAAAGATATTTTTACACTATTAAATAAATGGGCACAAAAAAATAGTGTGGAGATCGAAAAACAATATTAGAAGAGCCACTTAGTCCCAGAAGAGATGTTGAAGATATGAGGTGTCACGATGAAGATAGGAAAACCGATTAGAAAGAAGGTATACGGATTTATTTTGCAAGACAATGAAGTTGGAGAAAAGACTTTATTAGTCTATCTTAATGAACCAGAAGTACCCTTTAGATTAGTAGGTGGAAATATCGATGCCGGGGAAACAGAAGAAGAAGCGCTATTCAGGGAAATTCAAGAAGAAAGTGGACTTAAACAATTTAAATTAGTAAAGAAAATAGGCACACAATATTATTATAAGGATTTTATAGATGCGAATGTCGAAAGACATGACTACCTTCTAATTCCAGAAACGAGATTACCTGAAAAGTGGAGCTTCACTGGAGAAGGAGAAGGTGAAGACTGTGGGACTATTTTTAACTACCAATGGATAAATCAAGATGAAATATACTTATTAGACAAAGAGTTTAGAGAATACATGACGGAAGATTACATGCAAGAATTATTCAGCAAGGTAAAAAGGTAATCCATCTAAACCAAGTGCGAAATGATGATTTGAAAAATCGGCTGTAAGTATAAAAAGCATAAAGATGGTGGGATTGTTTTGCGTGCAGTTAAGCCTATAATGTTATGGTTTATTTCGACGATTTTATTCACCCTGGCAGCCTTTGGATTGGAGCTTTGGGAAGGAACTAAAATAAGTACAACAGAATATTACGGTTTTCAAAACATTGGGTTTGCTTTTATTTTTCTGGTGTTCCTCTTTTCAGTTCTTCTTTACCCGGTTATACTGCTTCCTTTATCATGGGTTATTCGAAAGATAGTTAATCCTTTAGTAAACCGCATAATGATATTCTTATTGAGTGGTATTGCGGGATATGGTTTCTTTTACGAGGTGTACGATGAACGCTTTATACGGGAATACCATTTGAATAGTAGTACAGCTATTATTTTTTTCGGTATTGCTGGTTTCATCTATGCTCTGGTGGATTACTATTTTGAGCGGCAAGCCATTAAAGGCGAACAAAATCCCTGCTAACCGTGGCGGCCGGCAGGGACGTTATTTTTTAATCTAAGTATTAGGTAATTTGTTAACCTCGTCAGTAAAGGCTTCCAAGTACTGGGTGAATAATCCTGTATCTATTTTGGTGGTTGCATCATTTGCAATAGGAGGCGTATCTTGGATTTGTTTGTACATACGATCCATCTCACCCGTGAGCTTAGCCCAGATGCTTTTAATTGAATCATATTTTGCATCAAGGTTGCTGATATAACTATCGTATTCCATTTTTTGAATCATAGCTTTTCCTAATTGCTCGATTGTAAAATCTATATCTATTGTTTCACCCGTAGAGCCAGTTCCTGAACCTGCATACCAGCTGATATCAACAAATCCATCATTCCAAATATCTGAAACGACAAAATTACTGATTTCTTTAAGCATCGCTTCAGGAGACTGTTCAGTTGTACCTGCATTACCTGAATCTGAAGTATTAATTACAGGTTCCTTGAAAAGTTTCCTCACTTCGTTAAATGCATCCTTATCTTTGTCATTAGACGAATACCCCCAACCAACTTTGTCATCTTTAATAAAAATGATAAGTTCGCTATTGGAGGAAGACTTCTCACCTTGGATAAGCACGAGTTTATCTTTTCCGCCATCTTTGTCCTTATAATCAGCTGTTTCAATTACTGTAGGATTCTTAAGTTTATTATTCTCGGGTGTCTCAGTAGATTCAGCCATTTGGAAAATGGGTTGTACATCTGGAAGTATATTTTCGGATACGAATTTCTTTTTCGCTTCGATATCTGAACCATTGAGGAAAATCTCCACATAGTTGAGAGCCAGTTTCTCGGAAGCTGTAAGTTTCTTTTTTGGCTCAGGAGTGGGCTCTGAAGGGCTGGCTGTTGCTTCGGACGGTATAACTCCTGTAGACGTTGTATTTTTTTTCTCTGAATTTGTTGTGGAACTACCACATCCTGAAAGGATTACAATAGTTGCCACGATACATAAAAAAGCTTTTTTGTTCAATTTTATATCCCCCTAAATCTGCTAATAATTGCTAATTAATTCTACCAGATATAGGAATAGTAATCTATGAATTATAATTTATGGCGGAACCAATATATTAGATTAGCGTGTTTTATTTGTCGGAGGTGAGCATTTTGCTGAAAGTACTAAGAGTGTGCGGTATTTTATTCAGTGCAGCAACAATCATTCTGGGAATCACATTTTTCCGCGGCCAGGATCAAGTGATAGTGTCTTGGACTATGCTGGGGATGTGCGGAGCTTTAATATTTAATGGAGCGGCATTGTATTTGAAAACGAAAGATAAAATGGCTGTGCTATCCTCGATTGTTGGGATTGTATTGTTAATAGTCTCGCTTACTCAGTTTCCTTTTTAAAAATTAAAAACAGCCTCGTCAACCTTAATGGGTCGGCGGGGTGTTTTTACGTTTTTTCCCTTTATATTTATTTCTTTTTTTTCTTAGTGGGTCCGATCTGACGTCTTACCTTATCGTTCTCATCTACCTCAATGATATAAATCTCCTTCACTGTACCGGAGAGAGTAAACCATTCACGCATAGCTTCAGCCTCAGTCATCGGTCCTAATATTCGTTTCCCCCTATAACATATAAAAAACACTCATACTCCTTAGTTTGTTTGCGGAAATGCAATAAATGCTTATAGAACAAATTATAAACCTGAGCGATGACTTTGTATGTAATAATTCATGCCTGACGGGATATTTTTACATTGATTAACGAACGTACGTTTGGTTATAATACAAACAAATGTTCTTATCCTTGGAAGGTGAGTAATTATGCAAATAAGCATCGGTCAAACCATTGAAATAGTGTATCAAGATAAATCAGGTAAGATATCTCAACGGAAAATTGATGTGAAAGGGATTCGTGGGGGATATATTCGCGCAACTTGCTTATCAACCGGAGCACCGCGCGTATTTCTGGAGGCTAATATTCTTGCTTGGCAGCCTGTGCAAAAAAAGCGCTATGCTTAGTGACACCGCCCGAAAGCTACTAATGATCATGCGCCACTCTGCCGTGCATCATGCTCATATGCCAACTCTACAGGAGTTAGAGATCAAGAGTGGACGGACACCAGATAAGATCATTAGTGGGCTTAGGGAATTAGTTAACGAAAAATATATAGAATGGACCCCACACACTCCACCCGAGAGCGCCCGAATTATTGAAGGCTGGGAAAGGATTGACCCTAGGTTTAAAAAGAGAAAGTCAGAGCCACAAGAACTCCAATGGGGGATAGATGGTAGTAAAACGAACTACTGGACGGATTATTAGGAGGGCAGCTTCATGATGAAAAAATTAGAGAACGTATGGGAGTGTAGCAGAATGATATTGCCCGAACATAAAAACCGGATTATAGATGACAATAATGAGCAGGAACGTCGTGAAAAACCCACTCTAGATCTACAGGAGATAGAGCGCTTTGAAATATTGTTATATCGTTCGATGGAAGAGCACAGCCCGATTACACTCACTCTGTTTGATCCCATGGAGAATAAATTAAAACGAGGTATCGTGATGAAACTGGATAAACAACAGGGAATTAAACTCCGCTGGTCGGAGGAGGAGTGGGATTGGTTCAAGATGGAGGATGTTATTGCAATAACTACATAATTCACTTCATAAAAAACAGGTTAGGAGCAATCTCCTAACCCGCGCTGTACTTCTGATATTAATGTTCTGCTCCGTGGAATAAGACCACTGGTGAGGTACTTGGCAGTGCTGGCGCAATGCTGACGATGGTGAGGACCAACAATAAAGAGACGGCAAATTTTTTCATAGAGACTCAACCCTTTCTTTGAAATTTATTATTTTCTCTTCAAAATCTTTAATCTGAGTAGCATCAGCATATGAACGTAATGATTCGAAGTATACTACTGCTTGTTTAAAGATTTTATCAGAGTTTGTGACCTCAGCAGAATCTAATAATTTCATGCTATATTTGATAGCTGAATTATAATCTTGAATTTTTGTTTTATATCTGATCATATTAATAAAAAAAGTTTCTTGGTAGGAATTTATTATAATTTCATCAGCAGCGGTATCCTCAAATTTTGAAATACTATTAGAGAAAAGTTCTAAATGAGATTCAATGTTTAAATTGAAATTAGTAGCTGTCTTTAACAAAGTTATCAGTCCCGGTAGAACTTCTTTAGTGTTGGATAAAAGGAAAGAAACATAACGATCTATGAATTGAATATTTCCGGAAAGCACTTCTACTTCTAAGAGATTTGGCTCTGATATGTACTTATAATAGGCTACCTCATTTAATCCTTCAGCATCTAATCCCTTGAACCAACTCAAATCACTGTAAGCTTTAATGTAAGTTCGAGCTTTATCATAATTTTCGATTTCTTTGTGGGCTAGTCCCAACATAAGCAAGCTGTATCCATAATAATAAATTAAAGGTCGTTGGTGTTTTAGTTCCAGTTCATTATTGTGTGTGTAATTATTATAAATTTGAGTTATTCGGTTGAAAAAGGTATCTGCTAGTTTTAGAAGATTGGGCCAGCTTTCAAAAGAATATATCATTTTAAGAACTTTTACGGCTGGATCAAGATCTAGAAGATTTATATCTAAATCTAAATCGATATTTCCATCCAACGGCCTCACCTGCCTTTATTTTACATAATATACCTGTATTATACAATGTAATCAATAGATGGTCAATTAAGTGCTCCATATAAAAAATAGATGATTAATAGGGACCAATAGAGTAAATCTATCCATTATTGCGCCATGATGTGTGCCTGGGAAAGCTTTGGTAGTAGTAGATTACCGCTCTAGATGGCCACATAAAAAGTCATATAGATTATGTAATGCCTCAAGAATAGCAGCAGCTACGACATAAACTAAAAGGTTGCTATTGATTAAATCATTTACCGTATTATGTTTTGTGAGTACAAACTGGAAGAATGTGTACATCGTTTGGAGGATGTGACAACAGTTGCTCTACTTAATACACAGTACGAAGATACAGTTCATTAGACGAGTAGGAGTATCCCTCTTCTCCCAAAGGCTATGACGAAGTAGCCGCAAACTATTCATTTAGTTGAGTTGAGCAACGTGAAGTAAATAAAAAGCCTACACCATAAAAATGTAGGCCCACCCATTAAAAGTTACTCTGTTACTAATTTTGAGAAAATGCTTAAATCAATAAACTTTCCTTTGGACTTTTCGCACTTTCTCATTGTTCCTTCGAATGTATAGTTTAACTTTTGCAAAACTCTGATGGAATTATTGTTTTCGGGTTCGACTTTTGCTTCTATCCTGTTGAAATTTAAAGTGTTGAACGCATAATCCATCAGAGATTGAATGGCCTCAGGAGCATATCCCTTGCCCCAATAATCTTTACTAATATCGTATCCGATCTCTGCTTTAGCGTTTGAAGAATCTATAGAATTATAACCGCAGGAACCAATTATGCGATTTGATTCTAACTCAATTATGGAATAACGAATAGCTTTGCTTTCCAAAGACAGGTTATTAAGAATTTTAATCATTTCTACTGCTTGGCTTTCCTCAGTGAAACTATTGATATTCATAAACTTTGTAACCTCAGGATCAGACCAAACGTTAAACAAACTAGCAGAGTCAGATAATTTCATTTTTCTTAATATTAGTCTTTTGGTTTGTATTTCTGTAATCAATATATTACCTCCATTATCTATTTGTTTTGGGGTTAAGATATCGATATCTGCGCATAGTTCAGTCCCTTCAATATTTAATTCAACATTATTATAACGTAAGAGTTTTTTTATGTCACAGTACGATGATACAGAACATTAAAGGAGTAGGAGTGTCCCTCCAAAGGTCATGACGAAGTAGACGCATATTGCGAAGTATAGAGGCTATCTAGCGGTAATGCAGCCTATTTCTCTTTTGGCAGAAGTAATGTTCTTATAAAAGCGCCAATACAGCCAGAAAGAATAATAATCATTACAACATTTAGTGATCTAATAAGTACCGAAGATGAAAAAATTAATTGAAGGCTTTTTTGTACGATGATAATTCCAAATACCAAAGACATGGTGATTAAGAATGTTTGGATAGATATTTTCAAATCATTAATTCCTCTCTAAACAAATTAACAAAATCTAAATTTAGTTTAACAAAAAATGATTGAGTGAAACGTAGTACGAAGATACATGACATTAAGGGATAGAGGAGGTTACAGCAATCCTCTCCCAAAGGCTATGAAGAAGTAGCAGCCTATTGCGCATCAGGGAAGAGAAGGTCGTCGTTTTGATAATGAAATGATGTTTTTGTCCTTATCATCACCATGGTCTGCATTTTCTTCTATCTCTTTTTTCTCATCGTGAAACTCAACAGGAGATTGGGCCGTGATGTAGTCAAATGGAGTGTAATTATTATTTGGTAATTTTCTTGTAAGGATTACCTTTACAATGATGATTCCTAATGAGAGATAGAAAATCGCGCCTACTCCAGCCAACATGAACAGTACTAATCTCATTGTTAACACCGCCTTTGTTTGATTTTATAATCAAATGTTAATATTTACAAGATTCAGGCTGCTGAGTACTATTCATTCGACTGAGATTTGATGCACAGTAGGAAATGCTTGGGCCACTAGATTTTACAAATGGTGGAACCTTCGAACATGGTCATACCTACACATGAAATGGTTTGACAGTTATAAATATTAATTACTTTAAAGCATCACAGAAAGGTTGTTTTACAGACACCATACTCATATGGATATCCGATCTCATCTATAATTGTAACCTCTGCACCATGTCGACAGATACTGCTCTTAGAGACAGAACCTTTAATGTTGTATATTTCATCTACTGTGCTTCTTGGGAATAAGATAGGTTTTTAGATATATCTGTTTCTAACGGTAAGACCAATTTTTATGTAGTTACTACATTGAATAATAATGGAAAGTTAAGTTTCAAAAGAAGCATCAGCTACCCCTCAGAAGGCAGATCAACCTGAACCAGAACCATCTGGTGATCGCGCAATACTCACAATTACATTAATAACTGGTCTTGAAAAAGTCAGTGTGGCGGTGGTGCCCCGAACTGCTGTATTTCTGTAACGTTTCCGCTTAATTGGATTTGTCAGATGCTTCATAGATTAGGCAGCGAAGGGTCTGATCAGGATAGCGGAACTCCGCGGTATAGCTACTTCCATCTTCCAGCAACAGTTTAACATCCACCATCCCGCGTTTGTTGTTAAATTCGGTATCGGTTAGATAAGCTTTGATAATGGTTCTTGTTTCTCCCTGCTTGTCCGTGATGACCTGCACGGCTTTATGAATCCAACTGGCATCCTTCTGGATGGTGCCGGCTGCGTCGTCGTCGATGGGAGTTCTCTTCAGTGCCAAATTAATGGCTGTCGTATCCTCTACGGCACCGGTTGTTGCATTAATCAACACATCATATTCCCAGAATACCTCGCCTGATCCGAGCAGGGTAAGATTCTTGTAAGGAGCAAAATGAACTGTCCAGGTTGGACGTTTGGTTAGTCCCAGCTCAATCAGCATTCCCGATGTTTTTAGCTTGGATACGTCGGCATCGAACAGCTTGCGCACACTGTCAGAGGCCAGTGCCTCAGCTTCAACCTGGCTGATTTTTTGAGACTGAAGCTGAGGCACAGTCGGATTTCGTTTGGACACGAAGTAATTCAGCCGGTAGTACCAGTCAATCAGCTGTAACAGTTCCTCATCACTCATACTCCTCTCCGGGTAGGTGTACGTATTGGTTTCTAAATCTAGATACAAATCTGCTTGTCCAGCCTTTAACGGCAGCTGCTGCTTGGGGCGGAGGCCGTCATACACATACTTATCGTCCAACACTTGTCTGCGGTTGATTTCGGATTCGGTTTCTTCCCGACCTGAAGTATGGGGATCTTCTGCCTTGTCTATAAAGTCATAGATTTGCTGGATTTGCGCTGCTGTCATCTGTTGATACAGGTCTTGTTGTATGGTGGATACTGGCGCCGGCGCCTCCACCTTCAGCACGGGTATCGTGCTTTCACTCAAAGCCAGCCGGTTACTGCCCTGAATTGACGAACTGTTCTTGGCGAAAACTACGGAATTCATCAGGCTGGGGACGAGCAGCGCACTGGCTGCAAGCACACCAGCTGAAAACAGGATAACAACTAATGTAGCGGACCGCTTTTTCTTGTTCAATCGGATTACCTCCATTGGGATCTAAGATGATGAATCTTTATACATCTTAACACCAAGTTATTATAGAATTAGGAGGATAGTTGTTATGGAGTTGTAAAAAGATCGGATACTTCCCCTTCACCAAGGACAGTCAGGAGTTAATCTCAATTTTGTCCACGTTTTTCTTCAAGAGCCACAGCTACAATGCAAGAAGTGTCTTTACAATAAAGATGTGCCAGAAGCGGGAAGTGTTTACTTAGTGTCGTATTTACATCGATGTGATTAGTCATAACTTTTCACCTAATTGGAAGTATGATTCGTGGGATAATTACATGAACAACAATAAAGTTATTAAGATGGACTTTAAAGCAGAAAAACGATTGGTTGCGAAGAAATAGATAGTTCGGAGAACAAGGAGTTTTTGTACTGATGAACAATAAAGATTTTCAATACAGAGAGACATACTTTATTGTGGGGAATCCAGCAACTCTATGGATACTCATACTTGGATTGGTTTCGTTTGGAACCAGATCCAATAGGCCATCTTATAGATTATGGTGGGATTGTAGAGGGGATGCACCGGATCTATTAAACTTGCTGGATCTCATTTTGTTTGGAAGTGATTTGAATTTAGAGCATGCATTCAATAACCTACGATATCACACTTCTTTAATCCGTTTGATCGCCCAAGAAGGAAAAGAAAATAAACCACTCTTAGTTCTTATTGTGAAGTAACCTGAAGAGTCGCTCTCCTGACAAAAACCAACATATGTCTCTCCACTGACTAAATGTATTTGTAGTTGTAATTCTGTTTCAATTGCGTGAAAAATCAGTGTGAGATTCATATTATAGCCCCCTTGCATAAGATGATTATATTCATAAAATACCCACTTCATTGTTAATGAACGCAAAATAGTTGACAATTGACAATGTTGTAATATTTTAAGCGTGATTTTGGCATAAGCATGTCTATAACAAATCCCCCAACAACCTTAAGTGGTAGGAGGGGGATTTGTTGTATTGATGAAAACTAACGATCCTTACCAGTGTTATAGAGCAGCATATATACTTCCAAATGAATTATATTAAGGTTATACAGTAAACTTTAATTCCTTTAGAATGATATTCAGGTGATTCCTAACGGATTTGTTTAATGGTTGTAAAGGCAAGGAAGACTAGGACTTTTAATTAAGCCGATTATTTCAGCAGCTGCTGAACTCACTCGAAGGCTACCGTAGCTATTGAATAACTTCCAGATCGGTTCTAGTAATGTTGAAAGGTGTTGTGCTTCTTCTAAATGGCCACTTTGAGTCATTCTTGTGATATCTAGACATAACCTCGGAAATAAACCACCTAGCACTGAGTACCATAAGTCACAACCTGCACTCAAGCCTGGATATGCGGATGGATTCCCGCTTATTCCAAACGTAACATGGAGTGGAATAACAGCTCTGAGTTTTTCTACAGCAATTCTGCTGTGCAGCTCATCACTGAAATGGAAATGTGAAGTGCCGGGATTATCATAAACACAAAGTGGAATGGAGAGTGAACTTGTCACCTGTTCGTATAGAAAAAACACCTCTTCATCTGTTAGTGCCTGATAGGAGATAGGAGCCAAGAGTACTGCACTTGCCCCAGCTTGTTGTGCATCTTCCGCTAATTGAAGTCCTTCTAAAGTTCGAATCGCACTTATGCTTGTCATCACGGGAATCCCTTCAGCAGAACTAACAGCAAGCTCAAGGACACGCAAACGCTCCCCTCTACTAAGATACGCATAGTTTCCAGTTGATCCCAGTACACCAATTGAGTCTACTCCCGCCTTTACCAATTCTTTAATAAAAAAAGGGACCAATTTTAGAGGCTAGGTGTTGTTAGAAATTATGAGTTGCCACGTTTGTCCCGTAGCGATTTAGATTCAGAACAAACATAAAATAACCTGTCAAGCTAATGCCTGAAGAGTCTATTAGGTGCTTATACGATAAACTCTGTAAATACTGGGCTTCGAAGCATGCCAGATTTGGTCCGGGACTCCAGATGTACAAACTCCGTATCCTTACCTTTGTATATCAAGATATCAAAGATGGCGTAATACGCTGGGAGTGTCCCAGTGAGTTGAGTTATTTTATCAGTTCCTCTCGCTTGAAATCGGCTCATAACAGATTCAAAATCGGATACTCTCAGTACGAAGATACAGGGACAGAGAGGGTTAATAGCCCTCCTCTCACAAAGGTTATAACGTAGTAGATACATATTGCGACATGAAAAAAAGATAAAAATGCTTATGCATCCTTATCCTTTTCAAGTAATTCTATTATTCTGTCTAATTTTTTTTCTCTATGCTAGTAGTTTTATCTGAAACCTTGTTTTTGGTTCCATAATCACCTTTTAACAGTAAAACCAAGGGAATCGCCAAAACAAATACCAACGGTATTAAAAAAAAATATTGCAAGATAGCACCTCATTAAAAGTTTTTATTTAAGTATAACAAATTTCAAAAAAAAGACTCTCTCCCACAAGGAGGATATAAGAGATAGTTTGGCTGTACTGAACTTATAAAGGGGTTGGATAATCTTCATTTCTTACCCATTAAAGATATACCATAGTAATCCATAAGCTATTCCGAAGTAAGCAATCACACCTAGTAAAGAGATGGATAAAAGAATAGTGATAACTTTCTTGCCGTTCATAAAATTCACCTCTTAATTAATATAGCACGGATTTAGGGAGGAACTGACGTCAATATGGTTAAGATCATCTTTGCTTTTATTCTCTTAGTTTCATTCATAGGGTAAATCGCCGAAATGGACAGAAATAAATTCGGTAGCATGACATGGCAGCAATATGTGTTGCTTCAATAATCGCATTAGCTGCGGTGGTTATTTTTTCATAAAACCCAAATTTGAGAGGAGCAATTATAAATGAAAGCCAACGTAACTACAAAGATCAAGGATATCAAATTTGGTAATAAAGAGGACGTAATCACGTTAACGATCGAGGGCAATATCACAGACCAGCAGGTATCCATCCTGCGAAACATTAAAAATACTGGCTAGCATTCGTAAGCTTCAGCAGCTCGCAAGCTGATCTGGATGATTATACTCCAACACATACGCATCAAGGTATTCGCGGAACGATTGATAATGATGGATCGGTTAATGTTGACTCCGGTCAGATGACGATAGAAGAGGTGACTGAAGAGGAAGACGAGAACGAAGAAAGAGAAGACGATCAGGAAGAACAGGAAGAACAACAGGAACTAAAAGATACAGATGGTCAAATAATTCCTGTGAATAAAGACGATCTGCCGTTCTAAGATGGTATACTCCCCGACTTCGGTCGGGGGATTCTTAACAAAGGGGGATTGCCCAGTGCAACAGATTTTATTGCCTGAGATAGATAGAGAACGGACGCAAGCTGCCGTTGAAGCGGCTCTTGAAAAATATAGGATATTTGAGTTTTTGTCTTTCGAGAAGGAGGAAGAGAAGGGTGATTGAACAAATGTATAAGACTACTTCTGATTATCCCTCTGTACTTACAGCGAAGGAAATACAACAAATACTTGGTATAGGTGAGCGTCAAACATATGAACTATTAAACTCGGGTCAATTTCATATCGTGAGGGTCGGAAAGATGATAAAAGTCTCAAAAGATGTATTTCTTAAATGGTTACAGGGATAAAAAAAAGTGGTGCCGATTATGGCACCACTTTTGCTTTAGTCTACTACAGGGCACCATAATGGCACCAATTCGTAATTCACTCAAAACATAAACATCCCTAAACAAAAGAAAAAGCCTTATTATATAAGGCTTTTTCAGTATAGGACGGATGGGGTTCGAACCCATGACCCCTACCCTGTCAAGATAGTGCTCTCCCGCTGAGCTACCGTCCTGCGACGAAATTTATAATACCATACGATAGAGTAGGATGGCAATTCTTTTTTATAATCAATATAGATGTAGAGTGGTATTATATCTTAATTTTCTCCGATTAAGTAGTTAAATAGCTAGAAAGGGGATGACCCTTCATCCCCCTGCACCGAGTCAGATAAAAAACGGGAGTAGAAATAGACTGCTTATTCCGAAAAAAGGGATACGGCGTGGATAGAAGCGGCGTCTTGGGTAAAAGCCGGGCTGGAACCCGAATTGTCTATAGTTCGACTGCTCGGCAGGCATTCCGTTCATACGATCGACCATTTCATTGCTGGGAACCGCTAGGGTGATATAGTTCTGATCCACGTGAGCGATGAAGCCGTCAAAGGATTGACCATCAGTCGTTACTATACCTACATATTTATTCATGCAATTCCAAGCGACCTGTTGATGAAAATTTGTATTTGATTCCATGGATATCCTCCTCGAATGTTTCAATCCTGATAACAGTCTATGGTCCTTTGCCTACAACGTTCACGGCGTTTGCCTATATGTAGGAAGGTTAATTTTCAGGGATAATCACTGAGGAGGATTCGATTAGTTCTTTAATCTATACACATGCTTGTGCTGTACTTTCTAATCAGTATTATTCTTGGAGTTATTGGAATGAGCTTCAATGGAGTAGATAACTTCTTTTTTGCCAGTAAGCGGGGAGTCATTTATAAAATACAATTTGTCACCGCTCCGTTTTACGAATTTCAAAGTATCTCCTTTAAAAGGAACATCGTTATTTTCCGCATATTCCTGATCCTTTGCTGTGAGTAGCTCCTTATACAAAAGGGTTCGCTCGCCTGTTTGGCGGTCGATTAAGGTTAGCAATCCATTCTGATTTCCACGAAGCAGTATGATTTCTTTATCAATGCTTTCTACATAGTAAGCATCTTCCTCGCCACCCAGCTTTACAAGATCAAGAGTATCTATTACATTGCCTGTGCCGTCTTGGATGAAACGTAAGGTATTACCATCATGCAAGATGAGGTTGCCATCATAAGGTTTGAAATCCGCATCTCCTCTGAACTGGTAAGCGAATGTGGCCTTGCGTAGTAATGCACCATTTTTGAATATGAGTGTGATTTCGCGTGTATTAATATGAGGCTCTCCATAGGAATCAATAATCTTAATGACTAGCAGACCCCCCGCCGTTTTCTCGATCTTCATTCCTGCCCAGTCAAAGTTTGTTTGGAGTGAAGTGAGTTTTATCACCGTATCCTTGCCTTGTGAGACATATAAATCACCATTAGCTTTGACCAGCGTATAGGTACGCCCTCCAAAGGATTCTGTGAAAACATTGTAGGTCTTCAGATCATCTGCTAAAAGTGTGTTCGTTGTGGAGTCCAGACGGAGATGGCTGCCTTCGAAAGCCTTAACGATAAAACGGGCCGGCACATATATCCCATCTTCTTTGGATTTAAAAGGTATTCCTCCTAGATCTACCGCTTTCCCGTCAAGCACGCCTGTTTGACTCCCGATTCGAACAGCAAAATTTTTAGTCCAGCCTTTGAATAGAGCACGTTTGCCGGATTTATCCCATTCCATTTTTAAGCCAGCTTGCCCAGCGATCCCCCGAACATCTACGTAGATTACACCATTTTTGAGCAGCGCAGGTCCGCCTATGTTTCCACCAGGAACGCCAAATTGGTAGTATACTTGCGAAGTATTAGCAGAGGAAGCTTGGGCGAGCGCAGAGGACTCCGATACAGTTAATGAAGAGCTTGCTGACATGGTGGCAGGGAGTAAAAGTGTTGAGAGCATTAAGACGGATAACCAAGCTTTGGAGTGAAAAGAGAGCATATGAACCAACCCTTTCTTTATCTGGCAGTAAAATTTATCCAAGATAGTTGGTTTGACGCTGAAACGTTTCTAAAAGTTGCGTCGTATACTTTCCAAAGGGCTCACTGTAGAAATATCCTTAATGCTTCTATGATAAGATAGATGGAACTGTACAGTAGTTTCTTAAAATTGAAAGATAAAGGAGCTTGTGATCTTGCCGCAAATGCAAAATGAGCAGAAAAAGAATACTTCTACTCCGCTGAAATGGTTGGGGGGCGGAGCCGCCATGCTCCTGTTAAAAGGAAAGGCGATTTTGTCTCTGCTGAAAATAGGTAAAATTGCCGGGCCGTTAATTTCCATGATGGTTTCGATAGGGGCATATGCTTTGATTTATCCGTGGGGGTTTGCTATAGGTATCGTCCTGCTTTTGCTTGTTCATGAATTGGGACATGTCATAGCCGCTAAGCGGATCGGGTTACCCGTCAGCGCTCCGTTATTTATTCCTTTTTTAGGCGCGTTAATTACTATGAAAAAACATCCGCTGGATGCGAAGACAGAAGCGTATGTTGCTTTTGGCGGACCGATTCTGGGTACTATTGGGGCTACTGCTGTTTTTGGAGCGGGATACTATATGGATAGTCCGCTTCTTTATTCCCTGGCTTATATAGGCTTATTACTTAATTTGATTAATCTGCTGCCAATCCATCCGCTAGACGGTGGACGTATTGCTACCGCAGTTACGCGCTGGCTGTGGCTTGTGGGTCTGGTGGGTGGCTTAGCTATAATCGTTTACTTGCGTTCGATTTTGTTCTTTATCATCTGGGCAATGTTTGCTTACGATCTGTATAATAAATATGTGAAAAGACGTAACAACAACCGCCCGCAGTCTGTGACTAAGGGGTTCTTAATTCCCGTGGAGCCCTTGCGAGAGGCGGGTTACATGATTCCAGGAGCTGAGCATCGCCGGGATTTACCTTTTACTACCTACAGTGATCTAGAGAGACAGCAGTATGTTGTGGTCAGATGGGACCAGCTGAATTATTATGGCAAAGCTACACTGCCACAGCAATGTATTATTGAAAAGGTAAGAATTTCGCAGCTGGAGCAAGTAACGTTAGAGAATGGTCTTCATTTAAAGATGCAATGTGACATCAGCTGTACCGTGCACGATAATGATAAGTATTACGATGTGCCAGCCAGTACACGCTGGAAATATGGAACAGCTTATTTTGTTTTAGCAGGCTTTTTGGTTGGGATGATGTATCTAGTCCATTTGGTTGGAAACGTCAATCTCTAAGAGGGCAACTGGAATGAATAGCTCCTATTGTTTATAAAGCTCCTGAATCGTCAAAGCTGTAGTGAGTATAACTGCAGCTGCGATGAAAGGAGCTTTTTTATGTCTAAAATTGTGAAATGGGAAGTCGGCGTTTGCCTAGTGTTACTGCTGGGTGTAGTGGGGTGCTCTACGGTGAAACCCGCAAAAGTTATCGAAATCAATGAGATGACCAATCTGGATGGCAAATCTAAAAGTCAGTATCCTCCGTTGTCACCTGTGATGCAAGACGTATATAACCGTTCAATCCCTGAAGAAGTATATTCTGTGGATTAGTCTACTGAGAGGTTAAGGATTCCATGTGTAGGCTTTTCTTTCTTGTCATTATTTTATATAATAGACAACTATCGTTGGCTATATAGAGAGAGGAGTTTGCAACTAACATGGCGGCAGAAATCTTACGGGTAACTACAGAGGAACAGCTTCAGATGGGGCTGGATATCCGCACTAAAGTATTTGTTGAGGAACAAAAGGTACCGGCCGAGGAAGAAATTGACGAATATGATGCCATCAGTCCGAATGCGCACCATATTCTGATTATAGATGAAGGGATACCTGTAGCAACGGGTAGATTGATCTATTACAAAGCAGGTACGGCTAAAATGCAGCGCATCGCCGTATTGAAAGAATATCGGGTCAAAGGATACGGACGTGTCTTGTTACTGGCGATGGAAGAGCTTGCTCGGGAGCTTGGACTGGAAGCTTCAATTCTAGATGCTCAGTGTCAGGCAGAGAATTTCTATAAGAAACTCGGCTATGAAGTTATTTCTACAGAGCCATTCTATGATGCAGGTATATTACATGTACGGATGCAAAAAATGCTTTAAAGATTGGTGCACATAATTATTGGACGCTCTACGCAAGCTAGGATGTGCCGAATGATGGCAAATCCAAGTGCAAGGGGCGAGCTAAAGTGCCAAATAACGAACGTGAATCTTTCGTAGCTGTTCAAAAAAATGGGGATGGCGATTTAACAAGCTTCCAGACCTCTACAGGACGTGTGCTGGCGTATGACCAAGCCCTGCAAGAAGTACAGGCCGGAAATATTGCCGGAGTGAACGCTTTTAAAGGTAAGGATGGAGAAACTTATATTCGCGGAGATGCGGATGGAGATCCAACTAACAATCTGGATAATTTGCCGACATTTTCATAGTTCAACACGAAAAGCCGTACATACGTCTACAGACGTTTATGTACGGCTTTTTTTTGTAAAGATCAGAGTTTATAGTTCACATGCTGCTCTAAAAATTCCATCTCTCCTGTAAGTCCGACGAAATCTGGTTGTTCATCGCTATAATGCATGAGCTTGATCCGCTCGCGAACATCTTTAGGCAGAGACATCAGCTCTTCCAGCGTGGTGTGAACAACGCCTGTTCCACCTAGTTGGCAGTCATGCAGGATGATCCGGATCCCGCGCTCCCGCACAAGGCTAATCAGTAGATCCGGCTGAAAGGTCATGTCCGCACTATAAAAAATCTCGTTGTTTATTAGAAGGGAATAACTGTTTTTCCCGGGAATATGCGGTGTTTGTATGATCTCTAATGAAAGAGTAGGAGAGAACTTGTAGGTATTTTCAGGCTGCATGGGCTTAACATCGAAGATATCAGATAAGGAAGACACAGCATCTTCTTGGTATAGACCTCCCTTTAACGTATTGTTCCATAAGGGCTCTATAAGTGTCTCGGGAAGAAGTAAGGTCATTTTTTTACCGTGCACATGCTTTAAGGTTAGTGCAAGCTCTTCCAGCCCTCCAACATGATCTGCATGAATATGTGTAATGAGCGTAGCATTTACGTCACTGAAGGATTTTTCAAGTCTATGCATGGCAAGCGGGGCTGTTATCCCGCAATCAATCAGCAGGGTGTAATTTTCATCTAGCAGCAAGCCATTGTTGTTAAAATATTTTTTCGCAAAAGCATTGCCTGTTCCTAGCATTTGTAGGCTTAGACTCATAAGAAAGAACCCTCCTGAAATCGGTTATAGCTAATGTTTCTACTTCGAATAAGACCATAATATCATTTTTCGCAAGATCAATGAAATATTTACCTGAAATCAGCGCAACTTGCTGAAACAAAGTAAGTATATATTAACAGCATGAATTATCTGGAGGGTCTCAAATGAATAGATGGAAAAAAATCACTTTTTGCGTGTTTGCTTTTTCCTTAATGGGTGGCTCATTATTATTCGCCGATTCCGTTAATCAGAAAATTAGAGTATGGAGCAACGGAAAAGAAATTGTAGACGGCGGTTATCTAATTGATGGAAAAACGTACATTCCTGCTAGAGAAACAGGCGGGGTTGTTACTTGGGACGGTTCTGGGAAAGTTACGATCCTTAAACCTAATGTCCATATTGTACTTTTTAAAGGGGATACGGTTTTTGGCAATGTCAATGTAGGCAAGCTGAAAATAAAGATATTAACTCAGGTAGATAGTCTGACCGAAGAGATTTCAGCTGTGAAAGTGGCCATGACAGATCCGTCTGGAAACGTTAAGGATATTCAGTCACAGGTGCTTGAAGGCTCGCAGAAGGATAATTTCTGGTTTCCAACCTCGGAGTTTACTTATGATTTTAAAGAAGCGGGCAAATACCGGGTAGGCTTCTATATTAAGCCCTCCAAAAATGCCGATTACGTACTTGTGTCGGAGAAGGTAATAACAGCGTTAAATTAGGTGTTCTAAATTGACCTGAACTAATCTAACGTGGTACGATACCAGATGTAGGATAATACAATTCAAAGTGAGGTATTACAATGAGCGATCACAAACATGAGCATGGTGAAGCATGCGGTTGCGGGCATGATCACGACCATGAGCACGAGGAGTTTGTGCTGACCTTGACGAACGAGCAGGGCGAAGATGTGGAAATGGTGCTTGTAGAAACGTTCGACATAGGCGAGAAATTATATGCTCTGTTGTTAGAGCGCGAGAATCCAGAAGCAGACGGCATTATTCTGCGTATGGAAGAAGAAGACGAAGAAATGGTATTGTATAATATCGAAGATGAAGAAGAATGGAAAGCTGTTGAAGAAGCTTACAACAATCTGCTTGCTCAGCAAGAATAGATTCTAGCGACTAAACTTAAGCTGTTCTATGTGAATGGAACAGTTGATGCTTATATACAGAAACCCGATACTCATTATGGTATCGGGTTTTTGTATAAATGATTTAAGTTTTTAAGGAAAAAAATAGATCTTAGGATATAGGATCGGCTTCAACAATCACCTTAACATTAGTGATGCTGCGGTCCTCAGGCCCTTTAACCGGCAGGCCGATTTCGACGTGGTCGATAATGTAGTCGATATTATCCTGAGTAATGACTTCGCCAGGGAGGAGAATCGGTATCCCCGGTGGATATACATAGATAAACTCTGCAATGATGTACCCAGCAGATTCGCGGAACGGAACTAACTGAGTGTCAGCATAAAAAGCATCTCTTGGAATTAAAGCAAGCTGCGGGATTTCTGGAACCTGAACCTTCAGTTCATAGATTTCACCCTTGCTATAATGGATAGCGGATAGCACCCGTAAAGCAGCTAATAATTTATCTACTGATTCTTGAGTATCACCTGGGGTAATAAGGCAAAGAATATTATACATGTCACTCAGTTCAACTTCGATGTTGTATTTCTCACGCAGCCAGTTTTCGGTTTCGTAACCAGTGATCCCTAAATGGCGAACGTGAATGTTAAGTTTGGTTGGATCTAGATCGAAAGTTGCTTCTGTTCCAAGTATTTCTTTACCAAAGCTGTACAAGCCTTCGATAGTGTTAATGGTCTCGCGTGCGTAGTTGGACAATTGGATGGTTCTTTCCGCCATTTCATGTCCGTTCAGCGCGAGATTGCGTCTAGATGTATCGAGAGACGCTAATAAAATATATGAGGTTGATGTTGTAGTCAGCATGCTCATAATGGTCTGCACCCGTTGTGGGTTAATCAGCCCAGTCTTCGCATTTAGATTCAGTACCGAGCTTTGCGTCATGGAACCACCAAGCTTATGCACACTAGTGGCAGCTATGTCCGCACCGGCCTGCATGGCCGATACCGGCAGATCCTCATGAAAATGAATCAGTACTCCATGTGCCTCGTCCACCAGAACGGGTACCCCGTAACGGTGAGCCAGGTCGACAATCGAACGCAGGTCGGCACATACGCCGAAGTACGTTGGATTGATAACTAGAACTCCTTTAGCGTCTGGATGACGCTTTAACGCTCGTTCCAGCGCACTGGTGGTTATGCCGTGATCTATCCCGAGATTCTCATCCTGTACAGGCGAGACGAACACAGGCTTGGCTCCGGAGAAGATAATGGCCGACATTACGGATTTATGAATGTTACGCGGCACAATTATTTTTTCACCCGGTGAGCAGACAGAGAGGATCATCGTCATGATGGCATTGCTCGTGCCCTGTACGCTAAAATACGTATAGTCGGCGCCGAAAGCCTTCGCAGCCAGCTTTTGAGCCTCCTGGATTACGCCAGTTGGCTGATGTAGATCATCAAGCGGTGCGATGTTGATTAGATCTATGGATAGAGCGTTATCGCCGATAAACTCACGGAATTCGGCATCGGTTCCTAGCCCCTTCTTATGCCCGGGAATATGAAATTGAACTGGATTGCCGGCGGCATGCTTTTTTAGAGCTGTGAAGAGGGGAGTACGGTGTTGATTCATTTAATGCTGTCACAACCTTTCGCGAATAGTTAATTTTTAAGGCAAGCATCAGTATAACAAAACAATCTTCAGAATACTAGGATTTGGATGTGATAGAATGTCCACGAAAGCTGAACAACGGATGAATATTAGTTTAGCATCACCATTTATTGTTGAGATGTGGGTAATTATTTTTTTAGTTGAATTTGTTAAAGGTTCGCTGCTTGTTGCCTTATTGCCAGTGTATATGGAGAATATACTGGGGCTGTCGGTGACAGTAGTGGGATTCGCTTTTGCCCTACAGTATTTGGGGGACAACGTCTTCCGCAGTCCTTCAGGCTGGGTTATGGAGCGCATAGGGTTCCGCTGGACGATGACAAGTGCATTGCTGCTGATTCTAGTAGCCATTGGTTTGATCATCTATGCCAAAACGGCCGTTGCGTTATCCATCGCCTGTCTCATTCTTGGGATCGGGACCTCACCGCTTTGGCCATGTGTGATGACCGGGATTACCGAGCTGGCCGGATCAACCAAAAGCGGCAGCAGTGGTGCGGCCATGGGCGCTGTTGAGATGGCTTCTCTCGCAGGAACAGGAATCGGTCCAATTGTTGTGAATTTTTTAATGGATCAGGGTGGACAAAGCTATCACGTAGCTTTTCTAGTCTTGTTAGGTTGTGCTGCCGCTGTAGTTGTAGTAGCCCTTTTCTTACCTAAACGAATCTCTTCTAGCGGGTCTCATGCTGTCGTGAGGGACATGCATGGACTTGGCGGAGCAATGGAGCGTAAAAAGCTTAGTCCGTTAGAAAGTATAAAAAGAACGCTGCATCAGGTGAGAACTACCCTGAAAGTCAGCAGATGGCTGTACCCGGCGTTGTTCCTACAGGCCTTCGCCATTGGCTTGATGACACCTGTAGTTACCTTGTTTGCACGTACAGAGCTGCATGTTAGTCCCAATCAATTCAGTTTGCTCCTCATTGCAGGGGGAGGGATTACAGTTCTTGCACTTATTCCCGCAGGTAAGCTGGTGGACCGTATAGGGACAACGGTGTTTCTGAATATAGGTTTTTTGTTAGCTGCCTTTTCGCTGGCCTTTTTCTCTCAGGTTCGCTGGCTGCCACTTGCCTTTATCGCGGTTGCGCTGGTCGGTATAAGCTACGCGCTTATCCTCCCGGCATGGAATGCCTTTCTGGCTAAGCAAGTTCCTAAGGGGGAACGAGGGACGGTCTGGGGGCTGTTCTTGACACTCCAAGGCTCAGGAATGGTAGCGGGGCCAGTATTGTCAGGTAGATTATGGGATCATGTAGGACATGGTGTCCCATTCCTGGCAAGTGCTATTGTAATGTTGCTGCTCTTCGGGCTGCATCTGCTTATCGTGCATAGAACGAAACAGAAATTTAAGACTAGCTGAGGAAAAAAAGCCGCTGATAACCGGAGAATGATCCGGTAAATCAGCGGCTTTTTAGAAAATTAGAATGATATACGATATAACGGAAGTAAGTTTCGAAGGTCTTCTGTATGACACTGTGCAGCTGAAGGACTAGAACGTTTATGCTCCAAAAGGACTAAAAGGCATTAAAATTCTCGATCAGCGTTTGGAGAAAGGCTGTTGCGGGTAAAAATAGTCAATAAACCAAGTTACCGCTACATAAACTGAAGTATAAAATAAGATTAAGACGAACGCAAAAAGGAAGTTAACTCAAGAAGAGGTCCGGCAGCCATGATTACTCTGGAATTGAACTAATGAAGGTTGGCTTTACAGATGTGAAGCTGTTAGGGGGGAGTGCCGTGAACAAAAACGACGAGGTGGAGTATTGTAACCTGGAACTGCGGTTCGACAGACAGCATATCCAGGACCTGATCAAGGATTTGATTCAAGAAGGTTATTCCCTATATTGGAGCGAGAATGAACAGGTCTTTGTGATTTCGGTCCGTACGGGTCGTAAGTTAGTGAAATTGCGGTTTCAAAGGATTAAAGACGGCTATAAGCTTGTGGGTGATTATATGATCCGTGATGCTCGCTTGTCAGAGTGGATGGAGAAATTAATTGGGGATATGCGCGGGCATGCAATCGTTAAACGTTTCCGGGATCGGCAGATTATTATTGAAAATATTTTGTTTGGCGAAGTGATTCGCCTAGTTGAAATTTCTGGTTATCAGCAGCGCGTGTTATATCAGAAGGGACCTATGCTCACAGATGAGGAGCTGACAAGACTCTTTTATTCTATTGAAGGGGAAGAACGGGTTCGCCAGCGGAGAATTGAAGTGGATGAACAGTTGGATCGGTTAAATGATGCCCTAAAGGCTGGAGATACGGTTCGCGCGGACAAATGTCGAGCTGAGCTTGCCTTTTTGACCAAGGAATTGTTTATGTTAGAATGGTAAGCAAGTGCCGCAAATGTTCTTTCAAGGCACCCCGTTCATCGGGGTGTCTTATATTTGTATTGGAACTTGCAGACAGGGGTTCACTTCTGACGTTAAAAACGTTAAAATAGTCATTGTGATCATTTCTTAGACTGAATTTGTCAATGAAATTGATCTCTATTCGCAGGGCAGGCTTTGCTGTCTCTGATAAAGGGTGGTATTCTTATACTGCGAGAAATGGATTTCACAAAAATATAGGGTGCAAAGGGTGGAGGACCAGATGGCAAAACAACAAATCGGCGTTATTGGCTTGGCGGTAATGGGCAAGAATTTGGCTCTAAATATCGAAAGCAAAGGTTTTTCCGTATCCGTATTCAACCGCTCCCCGGAGAAGACACATGATCTTCTTGCTGAAGCGGAAGGTAAAAACCTCGTAGGCACATTTTCCGTTGAGGAATTTGTAGCTTCGCTGGAAACACCGCGCAAAATTCTGATCATGGTTCAAGCTGGTAAAGCTACTGATGCTACCATCGAGCAACTGCTGCCGCATCTTGATCAAGGCGACATCATTATCGATGGAGGGAATGCTTACTTCCCTGATACAGTTCGTCGTAGTAAAGAACTGGAAGAAAAAGGTTTCCGCTTTATCGGTACTGGAGTTTCCGGTGGTGAAGAAGGTGCTCTTAAAGGTCCTTCGATTATGCCAGGTGGTCAAGAAAGTGCGTATAAACTTGTAGAGCCTATCCTAACGGCAATCTCAGCCAAAGTGGACGGAGAGCCTTGCTGTACATATATCGGACCTGACGGTGCAGGACACTATGTTAAAATGGTGCACAACGGTATCGAATATGGTGATATGCAATTGATCTGTGAAGCTTATCAGTTGTTGAAAGATGTTCTAGGTCTGGATGCAAAAGAACTTCACAATATTTTCAAAGAGTGGAACAGCGGCGAGCTCGACAGCTACCTGATTGAGATCACTACTGATATCTTTGCTCAATATGACGAAGAAACCGGCAAACCTATGGTTGACGTTATCCTTGATTCTGCTGGCCAAAAGGGTACTGGTAAATGGACAAGCCAAAGCTCACTAGATCTTGGTGTACCTCTGTCCATGATTACTGAATCCGTATTCTCCCGCTTCCTGTCTGCTATGAAGGATGAGCGCGTAGAAGCAAGCAAAGTGCTTAACGGACCAGAAGCAACAACATTTGAAGGCGACAAAGCCGAATTCATCGAGAACGTGCGTAAAGCATTGTTCGCGAGCAAAATCGTATCCTACGCGCAAGGTTTCGCTCAACTTCGCGTAGCTTCCGACGAATATGGTTGGGATCTGAAATATGGCGAGCTGGCTAAAATCTGGCGCGGCGGCTGCATTATCCGTTCCCGTTTCCTACAAAATATCACAGATGCTTATGAGAACAATGCAGAGCTTAAGAATCTGCTTCTTGATCCTTTCTTCAAGAATGTTATGGACAATTACCAATCTGCATGGCGTAAAGTCATTGCTTCTGCGGTAACTTTGGGTGTTCCAGTCCCTGGATTCTCCAGCGCATTGGCTTACTATGACAGCTACCGTACAGAACGTTTGCCTGCTAACTTGCTTCAGGCTCAACGTGATTACTTTGGCGCTCACACCTTCAAACGTGTGGACAAAGAAGGCGTCTTCCACCACAACTGGATGGCAGCGGAATAATCTAATTGACTGTATGACAAGCGGCCCGGACGGCTTCACCAGAAATGGGGAGCCTTTCGGGTCTTTTTTTACTGGAAGAAGCGGATTGTCTAATGTTTTGACCCTGTGTTATGATATGACAAATATCGCGGTTGGAGGATAGTCATGGCTGGGGATACAGAAGAACTAAAAACGATGAGTCAGGAAGATAAGAACAAAAACATTATTTTAGTAGGGATGATGGCGACTGGTAAGTCAACTGTTGGTGCTATTTTGGCCGAGGAGCTGGGCTATGAGCTGGTTGATTTGGATCATGTCATTATTGAGACTGAAGGCAGAAGCATTGCAGAAATCTTCGCAGAAGATGGTGAGGAATACTTTCGAAGCGTAGAAACTACGGTTCTAAAGCAAATGCTAGAGTCTGAGAATAAATTAATATCTACTGGTGGAGGCGCGGTATTGGCGCCGGGAAATACAGCCTTAATGCTGAGTAAAGGGCATGTAGTTGCGCTAACGGCAACTGAGGAAGAGATTATTGCACGTGTTAGCGGGGATGAGAATCGTCCGCTGCTCGCCGGCAATGCAGAAGAACGGGTCAGACGAATCATGGAAGATCGCCAGGATGCATACCTATTCGCGCATTACACGGTCGATACAACGGGACTGACTGCGGCAGAAGTGTCGCAACATATTTTAATGCATTACCGCGGTTGAGCTTTTAAGAGAGTGTCTCATTCCATTCAATCATACCGCCGCTGAGGTTCGCAGCATTATAACCAAATTGCTGTAGATATTCGCAGACACGTTGGCTGCGGGCACCGGAACGGCAAATGAAGATCACTTTGGCGTCACTTGGAATATCCTCAGTTCGGTGCGGAATTTCTCCCATAGGGATATGTTGTGCACCAGGAATCATCCCAAAGGCCACCTCTTCGTCTTCGCGAACATCGATGAGTACAAGGTCTTCACCTGTCTCTATACACTGCCGTAATTCTTGCGGTGTGATTTGTGGTACATTATGCATGGGTTTGACCTCTTTTCATCAGAAGAATGGTTTAATGATAACACAAGAACAGAATACCCTGTCAAACGAGCATTACATACCAACTACATCTACTAAGGAGAGTTTATATTATGGACGTTATTGTTAGGCCAACGCCATCTCTGCAAGGAGAATTTGGAGCCCTCTCTTCCAAAAACTATACGACACGTTATCTGCTGGTTGCGGCATTGTCTGAAGGAGTAAGTACGATTTATCATCCTGCACATAGTGAGGATAGCGATGCGATCCGCCGCTGCATAGCAGATTTGGGTGCTGTGCTTACAGAAGATGAGGAAAAAATTGTGATTCAAGGCTTCGGACGTCACCCAAAAGATGTTAAAGAACTTAATGTAGGAAATGCCGGAGCGGTGCTGCGTTTTCTTATGGCTGTGGCCGCGTTAAGTCCTGAGGTTACTTTTGTAAATACGTATCCAGACTCATTGGGCAAACGTCCGCATGACGACTTGATTGTGTCATTGGAACAGTTAGGTGTTCAGGTTGAGCATAATGAAGGGAAACTGCCGATCACGATCCGTGGGGGTAAACCGGTTGGAGGCAGAATTACTGTCTCTGGTGCAGTAAGCTCCCAGTTCCTAAGTGCTCTGCTATTTCTGACGCCATTGCTTGAAGAAGATAGTGAAATTATTGTCCTCGATGATTTGAAATCGAAGGTTGTCGTGGGCCAGACCTTGGAAGTGTTGGAGCAGGCAGGTATTGTGGTGCACGCTGCGGATGATTACATGTCCTTTAAAGTTCCCGGTCGTCAAGCTTATGCAGCTAAATCATATACTGTTCAAGGTGACTACCCAGGCTCTGCGGCAATCCTTGCGGCGGCTGCCGTTACAAAGTCGGATGTGAAAATTCACCGTCTTGCAGAACAAAGTAAACAAGGTGAAAGAGCCATTGTTGATGTGCTGCGGATGATGGAAGTTCCTCTTACACATGAAGAGGGTACAGTACATGTCCAAGGGAACGGTATCCTAAAAGCTGTTGAATTCGATGGAGATGCTGCAACCGATGCGGTACTGGCCATGGTGGCTGCTGCAGTATTTGCAGAAGGTACCTCCCGATTCTACAATGTTGAGAATTTGCGCTATAAGGAATGTGATCGCATTACCGATTACTTGGCAGAGTTAACCCGTGCCGGAGCCAAGGTAGAAGAACGCCGCGATGAGATTATTGTTCACGGCATGCCCGAAGGTGTCGAAGGCGGAGTCACCATTAATGCGCATTATGATCACCGCGTAATTATGGCACTATCCGTAGTAGGCTTGCGTGCGCGTCAACCTCTTTTGATTAAGGATGCACATCATGTGGCAAAATCTTATCCGCAATATTTTGATCACTTGCGTGCGCTTGGTGCGAATGTGGAGTGGGTACAATAGGAATAAGGGAGCTAGCGTATCTAGCTTCAGTTAAACAAGGATCATTAAGTGTAATTATGGAAAGGGGCACTACTTATGAGCTTTGAGAATCCAAGTCGGGAGCAGATCGGAGATATTCTTGCTTCCGCAGGTAACATTGCTGTTGTCGGCTTATCAGACAAAACAGATCGTACCTCTTATATGGTCGCGGGCGCCATGCAAAGCCGGGGATATCGGATTATCCCCGTTAACCCAACGGTGGACGGGGAGATCCTGGGTGAAAAGTGTTATCACACTTTAGCTGAAATTCCAGATCCAGTGGACATCGTCAATGTATTCCGTCGAAGCGAACACTGCGCAAAGGTCGCGCAGGAGGCAGCTGACATTGGCGCACGTGTGTTGTGGCTCCAGCAGGGTATAGTTAGCGCGGAAGCCGCTGAAATTGCCGCTGAGCACGGTATGATCGCCATTATGGACCGCTGCATCAAGGTCGAAGAAGCGATCACAATGCATGGTCGTAGCCGGCAGTAGGTTCGGTTATATAACTGTTAAACAGAACACCGAATTGAGTGTTTGGTGATTTACAGTTATCGTCGACCTACGGACTAACAAAGAACTGACGAAGAACGAACTAACTGGTGAAGAATGAGCAAACTGGTGAAGAACGAACTAACTGGTGAAGAATGAGCAAACTGGCGAGAACGAGCAAAGGTGAAATAAACTAACTAGGTTTAAATTTATGATGCTGTGGCTAATGCAAACTTAGATGATGAAGTTTAGCCAAAATAAGTGGTATTGTGTAACGCATGGTGCGATTTCTAATGCAAATCGCCTGTTGAGCTAGTTATAATGAGATTAGACGAAGAACGTCCTTTAACCGCTTTTTGCGGTGAAGGGCGTTTTTTTATTTTGTAGGGGAGGCTATAGGTTATGGAGTTTGAAGAAGCGCATGGTTTGTTTATCGACCAGCATATGAAATCAAGAACAGGTGAAAGAAGAGGGAGGCTGGTTAGAGGACATAATTTTGCGGAAAAGCTATTTTTGCAGAATGTATGGTGGCCTATGTTTGAGTCCCTAGACGATTTGCATCCAGAATACGAAGTATATGACTGGAATCGCAAATCACAATTTCTGGACTTTGCTTATCTTCCACAGACGGGCAGCAGCTTTGGGATCGAGTGTGATGGATATCAAAGCCATGTGAAAGATATGGACCGCGAGAAATTCAACTATTCAGTAAATCGGGACACTTTTTTGACTGGGATGGGCTGGAGGATGATTCATTTTTCTTTTGATGATATCCAGCAACGTCCCGAGGTCTGCCGGATGCTGTTACAACTGGTGCTGGCGCCTTACTTGGCGCGTAAATCTGCTAGCGTAGCTATTTTATCTGAGGAAAAAGAGGTTCTGCGTTTCGCTTGGCGTCTCGGTAGACAGGTTCGTCCAAAGGATGTGGCCATGCATTTCTGCATTAATTTCCGTACGGCGCGTCGATTGCTGCAATCATTAAGTGAGAAGGGGTTGCTGAAGCCGGTTAATCAGGGAGAAAGAATTCGGTATTATGAGGTGAAGGCTCTCAGACCAGATCAAATGTGGTAAGAAGATCTTTAGGAGGTTGGGAAAGGGAATAAGTGCACTTTATACAACTAAAACGCTAAAATAGCCATCTAAATGCGAAATAGTTGTACTTTGTACATTTAGAACGCATCAAAGATTAGGTTAAGTGGGAAATCACTAAAAATAGTTGTATGAAGTGCAGTTAAAAAGGTGC
Organism: Paenibacillus sp. FSL P2-0121; assembly: GCF_037975345.1. Taxonomy (NCBI): domain Bacteria; kingdom Bacillati; phylum Bacillota; class Bacilli; order Caryophanales; family Paenibacillaceae; genus Paenibacillus; species Paenibacillus sp. FSL P2-0121. Next base: position 2,880,188 of record NZ_CP150245.1, read on the forward strand.
TCAGAGTAACGTCGATATGAATAGTTGTACAAAGTACACTTAAACTCAGGTGGAATTCCAAACTGTGAGTTTAGGGTGTTGGAGCTAGTTAATGGGGGAGAAAAGTTCGATGTTATGAAGCGGATGCTCTGAGATCAGATTAGTTCAGACCAGACCAGACCAGACCAGACCAAATCAAATCAAATCAGATCAAATCAGACCAGGTATGCTAGGGACATCTATACGATAGCTGCGAAGGGAATAATTGCACTTTATACAACTAAAACGCTAAAATAGCCATCTAAATGCGAAATAGTTGCATTTTGTACACTTAGAACGCATCAAAGATTAGGTTAAGTGGAAAATCACTAAAAATAGTTGTATGAAGTGCAGTTAAAAAGGTGCTCAGATTAACATCGATAGGAATAGTTGCACAAAGTACATTTAAACTCAGGTGGAATTCCTAACTGTGAGTTTAGGGTGTTGAAGATAGTTAATGGGGGAGAAAAGTTCGATGTTATGAAGCGAATGCTCTGAGATCAGATCAGTTCAGACCAGACCAAATCAGATCAGATCAAATCAGACCAAAGCATACCTGATCTGATCAGACCAGGTATGCTAGGGACATCTATACGATAGCTGCACAAGAGAATAATTGCACTTTATACAACTAAATCGTCGAAATAGCTATCAAAATGCGAAATAGTTGTACTTTGTACACTTAGAACGCATCAAAAATTAGATGAAGTGGGAAATCACTAAAAATAGTTGTATGAAGTACAGTTAAAAAGGTGCTCAGAGTAACGCCGATAGGAATAGTTGCACAAAGTACACTTAAACTCGATTCTAACTCTGTAGTATCGATAGCCTCACGTAAATACCAGCCGTTCTATGGATACTAATGAATAAATGTTTAGTGGAATGTGAGAATATTTGTTTTAAAAATGTAACGTGAAGATCTCATGAGTTTCTTTTGACAAAAATCCCCGCAGCGCTTACCATTCAATATAGAAAGAAAGGAGAGGGTAGCCTTGAATTGGCTCGGATCATTGCAGCAATTGGGCAGAGCCATAATGCTTCCTACCATGGTACTGCCGGCGGCAGCCATTTTGCTGAGTTTGGGCAGCTTACCTTGGTCTGCATGGGGACTTTCTTCGGTGTCTGAAGTGGCTACTTACGCGGGGCAGGCAATATTTTATTATATGCCTTATTTGTTCGCTGTAGGTGTAGCATGGGGGTTATCCAATCAAGCCGGAACAGCGGGGCTTGCAGCGCTGGCTGGGATGTTCACTTACGACCGAATTGTTACCCAAATGGGAGACGGGCTTGTACAACCTGCAACACTAATCGGAATTTTGCTGGGTATCGTTGCCGGTGTCGCGCAAAACCGGTTTAAAAATATTAAGCTTCCAGAGGCGATCCAGTTTTTTGGAGGGTCGCGTTTTGTTTTGCTGTTCATGGGCTTGTTCTCTGCCGGGTTCGCATGGGTAATGTTAGGAATATCTCCGTTGCTGCAGATAGGGCTGGATAATCTTTTTCAGGGAATATTGCAGACGGGCGGGTTTGGCGTTTTTATCTATGGGGTCCTATATAGGGTTCTGACCGCTTTTGGACTACATCATATTCTTAATAATGTGTTTTGGTTTCAATTTGGGAATTTTACGACTCCTGATGGCAGTGCTGTGGTTCAGGGGGATTTGCCGCGTTTTTTTGCAGGCGATCCAACGGCGGGGATTTTTATGGCGGGGTTGTTTCCGATTATGATGTTTGCGCTGCCTGCCATTGCTTTTGCAATTATTCAGGAAGCGCGCGAGGATTTGAAGCCCAAGATTAAAAAGACTTTTGTGCGGGCGGCGTTGGTTTGTTTTCTGACCGGGGTTTCGGAGCAGATCGAATTTGCATTTTTATTTGCTTCTCCGTATTTGTTCGCGGTACATACTGTAATGTCCGGTCTCGCTATGGTGTTGACCTACATGCTGGGAATCCATCACGGGTTCTCCTATTCGGCTGGAGCCATCGATTTCTTCTTGAACATGCATTTGTCACAGAGGGCTTGGCTGCTGATTCCGATTGGTATCGGCTACGGGATTGTATACTATAATTTATTTCGCTGGGCGATTCGCCGTTTTCAAATCCCGACACCGGGGCGTGAAGAAGGTTCAGAGCTTGGGGATTGGGCCGGCAATATCCCTTATCAGGCACCGCTGATCTTGGAGGCGCTTGGAGGCAAGGAGAATATTGTACAAGTGCAGTCCTGTATCACTCGTCTGCGGCTTACCGTTCATAATGACCGATATATAGATACTGGAGCGCTTAAAGGTTTAGGTTCTGCTGGGATTATCAAGCTAGGCGGTGGAAATGTCCAGGTAGTATTTGGCACGTATTCAGAACTGATCCGCGAGGAGATTAATAAGCTTATGCTTCGTGATTTACCGCAGGTGCTGTTCAGTTCGCCAATGCAGGGTAGAATGATGCCCATTGAGGAAGTGCCTGATCACATTTTTGCAGCTAAGCTAGTGGGGGATGGGGTTGCATTTTTGCCGGAAAAAGGGGAACTTACTTCACCCGTATTCGGGAAAGTTATGCACGTCTATCCTACAATGCATGCCGTGGGTATTTCGACGCCGGAAGGGTTGGAAGTACTCATGCATATAGGGATCGACACTTCACAGCTCAAGGGACCCTTTGAGGCGGTTGTAAAAGAAGGCGACAGCGTGGAGCCGGGTCAATTGCTTGTTAAATTCGACCTCGCTTATTTGCGTGAACATGCGGCCTCATTGGCTACACCGATGGTGATCACGAATCCTGATCGAGTCAAATCATGGAGCTATGCTCCATTTAAAAATGTTAAAAAGGGGCAATCATCAGTAATGTCCGTAGTCTTACACGAAAGTAACGTTGGAGGGATTGAAGGATGATACAAGGCATAGGCGCAGCAGCAGGTGTAGCTATCGGGAAGGCCTTTGTCTTGCCGAACTGGGAATGGAGCTTACCGGATACACAAGTGAACCCAGTGGATCTAGCTAAGGAGTTTGAGCGTTTATACGAAGGTATCCGTACCTCTAAGGACGAGATTGAATTCATCAAAAAAGAGTTCAGAGAAGTGGTAGGTCCGGAGGAATCGAGTATTTTTGATGCTCATCTGGCGATCTTAGATGATCCTGTGTTCATGAGTGAAATCCGAGGGATCATTGAGCGCCAGTACAAGGCGGCAGAAGTAGCTGTGAAAGAAGCGATTGATCATTTTGTAGCGATGTTTGATCTGCTAGACGATGAGTACATGAAGGAGCGGGCGGTGGATATCAAGGATGTCGGAAACCGTCTTTTAAAACATCTTTTAGGCGCTCCAGAGGTTACGTTACCATCGGATACACAGCCATATATTCTTGTTGCGAAGGAGTTGTCTCCTTCCCAGCTAGCTCACTTGAATCCAACTTATGTTCTAGGTATTGTCACTATGATGGGCGGTAAAACCTCACATTCCTCCATTATGGCTCGTGCGCTAGGCATTCCTCTTGTAGCAGGCTTGGAGAATAATCTGTCTAATCCTATTCAGACCGGGGATATGCTTGTGATCGACGGCGATACCGGATCTGTACAAATCCATCCAGATGAACTTACGATAAATGAATACGTAGCGATTCGGGATAAACAGCATAAAAAGAAAGAGCAACTGGAACTGCTCGCCACCGTGGAGGCTGTTACCAAGGATGGTGTGAACCTGCGACTTGCCGGCAATATCAGTTCAGTTAAAGAACTCAACATAGCGCTTAAGTATGGAGCTGAAGGCGTAGGTCTGTTCCGCACGGAGTTTCTTTATATGGACCGCAGATCTTTTCCAACTGAGGATGAACAATTTGAAGTGTATAAACAGGTTGTCGAGAAGGTGGGCAATAACACTGTAGTGATTCGTACGCTGGATATTGGCGGGGACAAGCAGTTGGATTATATCCAGCTGCCTGAAGAGCAGAATCCTTTCCTTGGTTACCGGGCGATTCGCATCAGCTTGGACCGATTAGATATGTTCAAAACCCAGCTAAGTGCCATTTTGCGGGCAAGTGCATACGGGAATGTAAAGTTAATGTTTCCAATGATTTCTTCCGTAGAGGAAGTGCAGGCGGCAAAAGTTGTTTTAGAAGAAGTGAAAGCTGAGCTGGAGCAACGAGAGATCCCTTTTAACCGGAATCTTCCTGTGGGTATTATGATTGAAGTTCCGGCGGCGGTTATGATTGCTGATTTACTGGCTGAGGAAGTTGACTTTTTCAGTATCGGCACTAATGATTTGGTTCAATATGTGTTAGCGGTAGACCGTATGAATGAACAAATTGCTCATATGTATCATCCGTACCATCCAGCGGTTCTGCGAATGATCCGTATGACGGTAGAAGCGGCACGTAATGCCAAGATTGATATCAGTGTATGTGGTGAAATGGCGGCGGATGAGCGTTCTTTGCCTCTTTGGCTGGAGCTTGGAATTAGAGAACTCAGCATGTCGCCGCAGGCGCTGCTGAAGGTTAAACACCGCACACTGAACACACTGGCCAAGGATGCCAAAAGAATCGCCAAAGCGTGTTTCCACCATCGTACAAGCTCAGAGACGGAAGAAATGTTAACTGCGTTTGCCCAAAAAAGTGGTCTTACACTTGGATCAAGCGGGGAACTACAGGAGAAAGCCTCATCCTAAAATTACTGTAACTTTTATTCAATTCATATCAAGGTTCGGCATTCTTGCCGAGCCTTTTTCTTTATTTAAGCCATACTTTTTAAAAAAACAAAACCGTTTGCCCTGCGGCGCAGTCAATACATAGAGAGAGTTACACAGAACCGATTTAAGAATAAAGGCAAGGGGGGAGGCGGGCCGAAAATGGATCACATTATAAATGACGAAATGGAAATGGCTGCTACGGACGAAGAGCTGTTTTATGAGCAAGTGGCTGGACAGAAAAGAAAACTTTATAGCATTGCTTACAGCTATTTGCGAAATGAAGCGGATTCGCTGGAGGTTTTGCAGGAGGCCACCTGCCGTGCATGGATTAAACGAAAAAGCTTAAAAGATGCGGAGCGTTTCGCTCCTTGGTTAACACGTATTTTGATTAATTGCTGTAATGATGAGCTGAAGCGCCGAAAGAGGAATACAGTCGCAGAAGCTGCTCGAAGTGATGAGGGGATCATGGAGATGAAAAGTGACCGCAGACTGGACATGGAACAAGCGCTGGATGGAGTGAAACCCAAATATCGCCAAGTGCTGGTGCTCAAATATTACAAGGATATGACCCTTGCCGAGATTGCAGAGGTGCTGGATAAACCCGAGGGCACAGTGAAGACATGGCTGAATAAAGGATTAAAACAACTGCGTGACAAAATGAAGCGGAAGGGGGAGCTATTTTATGGCTGAGTCTGAAGAGAAGCTGCTTAAAGATTATTTTCAGAAAATCGATGCGGAGGCAGAAGAAATTCTGGATGTAAAACTGGACACCGCGATCCGCAAGGGGATGCAGCAAGGGAACCGTTCACGTTTGTCTTTTAGAAAAAAGTACGCTGTTGTTGTATTGGTAGTCTTGGCATTCGCCTTACTTATAATTGTGCCTTGGGCAAATCAGATGATAAATCCCGTACGTGCGCAATTACCTCCAAAAAGCTGGGGTCAGCTTGAAGTGTTTAGACCCGTTATTGCTAATAATCTGACGATTAAATCAGCACTTGATGCGGGGATGATGAAGGAGGTAAATATCTCTTCTCCTGAGGTGGATGGGATAACATGGACTGTTAATGGAATCATTGCAGACCGAAGAGGCATTGCAGTACTTTATACAATCCAGAACAATACGGATCAGAAGATGCGGCTTTTTGGCTTGTCTTTGAAAAAGACTCCAGAGGATAAATACCACCTTAGTGGATACAGCGGGTTTAGCACTTCTAATGCACAAGAGGTTGGGTCCCCTGGGACGACTCGTATGTATGAGCAAATCGTCTGGGATAAATATCAGGATGAGATACCAGAGGAGTTGAATATCACACTATCGCTTTTTCCAGATGCTCTTGGTCAAGTTTTTAATAACAAGGATATAAAAGAAATGGATGTCAAAATTCCACTGGAAGCTGATAACAATTATTTTGAAGGAGAACTCGTTGATCTGAAGGATAGTCTGTCTATCGGCGGACAGAAAATTATAATGGACCAGGTTTATATTGGGCCTACGGGTATTTATATGCGACAAACCTTTGGCAGAGAGAATACAATGAGAATTTTCAGTTTGCTTTCACCTAAGCTTGTCCTCGGAAAAGGGGATCATCAAGAGGAACTAATGTGGGCAAGTGGTTCGAATATTTACCACAATGACAATATGAGACCTGATGATCCAATCAAACTTGAAGTTGAGGGAATCTCTGCTCTAGATCAGTCAGAGGTCGAGCTAGTGATTAACACGGAAACACAGCAGATTTTAAAGGCACCGGATAGCTATCTCACAATTTCTAAACGGACCGCGGATGAGAAGAAGGGGATTATATTATTGGATTTATTGATTCCCAAAAAAGTTGAGGAGTTGCATGAAGCAACCGGTTTTGGGATAGACGATAATTTTGTGGATAGCGCTGGAAGCGGACATTGGCTTGTACATGATTCTGAGGGTTATTCTAGATATAGAGAATACCGTGAGGACGCTAAGGGAACTACAATAACTTATTTTCTCAACGTAGGCAAAGAAAAGCTGCCTCAACCGCTGACCTTCAAATTTAACGATTATCCAAACCTGATCATGGAAAAAGTAAGCATGCGGATTAGATAACCATCTGGATTTTAAACACCTCAAATCAAAAGCCCTGTTCCTCAAATTGTGAGAAACAGGGCTTGTTTGATTTTAAACTATATACCTACTGTTTTATTCCCCAGCGAGTGCATCGCAAAAGGCTTTCCCGTATGGCGGAAGATCTGGCGGGCGGCGAGCAGAAATGATATGTCCATCTGTAACCACAGCTTCATCCTTCCAGATGGCTCCGGCATTCTCCATGTCATCACGGATGCCTGGCGTGGAGGTGACGGTTACACCTTCCAGAATTTTAGCGGAAATTAATACCCAGCCTGCATGGCAGATCTGCCCAATCGGTTTTTTAGCCGCATTAAAATCCTGTACGAGCTTTAGAACGGCACTGTATCTACGGATTTTATCAGGAGCCCAGCCGCCTGGAACCAAAATCCCATCATAATCTGCGGCATTAAGCTCGTCCCAGGAGTATTCTGCTTTAGCAGGTACGCCATATTTACCGATGTACGTCTTATCTTTTTCCAGACCTGCCAAGTGAACCTCGGCACCTTCTTCTCTCACCCGATACACGGGATACCAGAGCTCCAAATCTTCAAATTCATCGTCTACGAGTGCTATGACCTTTTTACCGGCTAGTCTCATTTAGTTAAGCTCCTTTCGATTCCCATGATTCTTTCATTATTCTATCAAATTTAAAATATGAAGTCATCTTTAGGGATGTAAATTATAGACAAATTGCCAATTTAATCATTATATGCAATAAAGGAGGGTTTTAATCGAGTAGAGTCGAATATAGAAGTTGAAAAAGTCAAACTTTGTGCTTTATTAATTTTGTGCAAGAGGTGTAGAAGATGTATAAAGATAATTTGATGGAGAAGTTGTGCAGTTGTGGTGGCCTCATGAACTTACATATGCATTCTTTGATTTTTAATACGAAGATGAAGATTACCCATGTTCCTGTCTATACCTGCCCAGAATGCGCTAGTTATGAACCTTTGCAGTTTATTAAAGCAGATCTAGGCAAATTAGTAAAAGAACTCAGTGGAGAGGATCCGGGAAAAGATTTTTTGTTTACGGAGAGAAATGAATTGGCCAGTGTATTAAAAGAATCTTTGTCAGAAACTATAATAGGGGGAATATCAGAACTAGAGACGATAATCCGAGAGAGGATTCAGAGCCGAGTCGATATGCTTCTCGATATCTATCGTTTAGCTGAAAAGCTGTCAGACCAGCATTGGATGGAAGAAACTAGTCGAAGATTGTCTCAATTAACCTTCCAAATGGCTGAAAATGAAGATTATAAAAAAATTGTGTGAAAATAATGAAAATTTTTCACGGAATGTTGGATTTTTCACTCACTTTTTGTTACGATAGATAGAAGTTACATTATTGATGCTCTTGGACAGGTTAACCAGCACTGGTCACAATTTTAATCCAGGGTGACGTTTTCAGCCTTGAAAGAAATTTTGAAAGGAAAATGAAGCGTTATCATTGCACAAATGTACAAAGTGTCGTATCATATTTTTAATTAGTCGAACGATAAAATTTATCGCAATGGAGAGAGTAATTTGACGGTAACCATTTACGATGTAGCTCGAGAAGCAGGCGTATCTATGGCTACGGTATCACGGGTTGTGAATAATAACCCTAACGTGAAACCGCAGACCCGGAAGAAAGTTTTTGAAGCGATTGAACGTTTGGGATATCGTCCCAATGCCGTGGCAAGAGGTCTTGCCAGTAAGAAAACGACAACCGTTGGGGTTGTCATCCCTGATATTTCAAACTCGATTTTTGCAGAAATTGCACGCGGGATTGAAGATATCGCGAACATGTATCATTACAATATCATATTGTGTAACGCGGATAAGCGTAAAGAGAAAGAAATTCGTGTCATTAATACCCTTTTGGAGAAACAGGTCGATGGTCTGCTCTTCATGGGGGGGACAGTAACTGACGAACATATTCAAGCTTTCCAGACTTCTGCAGTTCCGATTGTTCTATGTGCTACACGGGATGAGAAGGGAACTTATCCTTCCGTTGACATCGATCATGAAACCGCTGCTTTTGATGCTGTGAACACATTGATTCGTCACGGTCATCGTGAGATCGCTATGATCAGTGGCACACTGCAGGATCCTGCAAATGGATATGCGCGTTTCCATGGTTACAAGAAAGCATTGGAACAGGCAGGAATCGAGTACCAAGAGGATTTGGTACGCATCGGTAACTACCGCTATGAATCTGGTGTAGAAGCAATGAAGTATTTCCTTGGACTCAAGAAGAAACCAACCGCTATTTTTGCGGCAACGGATGAAATGGCTATTGGTGCCATTCACAGTATTCAAGATGAAGGTCTGAAGGTACCGGATGATTTCTCCATCATTAGTGTGGATAATATTCGTATGGCTTCGATGGTTCGTCCTTTGCTGACAACCGTAGCTCAGCCTATGTACGATTTGGGCGCAGTTGCGATGAGACTTTTGACCAAGCTTATGAAGAAAGAAACCGTTGAGAATCCGCGGGTTATCCTGCCTCATGAAACGATTCTCCGCTTGTCGGTTAATCATCTGAATAAGTAATTTAAGAACTGAACAGTTATTCCGTAAAAAGCTCCTTATGGAGCTTTTTATGTTTTTATTTGCTAAATAAATCTTCAAAGGAGGTATTTACTGTGAGTGAAATCATCGGATTAATCGGAGCGATGGATGAAGAAATCAAGCTGCTTCTAGAGGGTATGGAGGACAAGCGGACAAAAGTTAAAGCAGGTATACAATATTACATAGGAAACATATTAGGAAAATCCGTAGTGCTCTGTAAATCTGGCGTGGGTAAAGTAAATGCAGCAGTTACGACTCAGATTCTAATTGATAATTTTGGCGTATCCCGTGTGCTGTTTACTGGGGTTGCTGGAGCAGTACATGCTGAATTGAATATTGGAGATATTGTTATAGCATCTACATGTGTACAACATGACATGGATGCTACGGGGCTTGGGTTCGCAAGAGGCGAAATTCCTTATCAGGAGACTTCCGTCTTCCAGGCAGACCCTGCGCTAGTGCAGCTTGCTGAGAAGGCATGCAATGAGCTAGGTCAAAAGTACTTGATAGGCAAGGTGTTATCTGGTGATCAATTCATTTCTAATGCGGAGATTGTAGCTGAATTAAGAGAGCAAATGGATGGAGCTTGTGTGGAAATGGAAGGGGCGGCGGTTGCCCAAGTCTGTCATATGAACGCCACGCCCTTTGTCATCATTCGCTCCATGTCAGATAAGTCTGATGGATCAGCTGAGGTGAATTTCAGGGAATTTACAGTACAATCTTCACAACGCTCGCATTCCATATTAGAATTTATGCTGCAGCATATTTAATGATCAATACATAAAGCGTTGTCTAAAACGTACTCTGTCAAAGGTCTCCTGGGAGGACATGGGCACCTCTTGTCCAATGCGAACCATTAGGCAGTTAGCGGGATGTGAGCAAATTTCTGGATCATCCGTAGCATACCAAACCATATTTACGGTCTTCATCAGCCGTTCCATCATCTGGCGATAGGCCCATACGTCCAGCCCACTGCCTTTTAAATCCCAGTGCCAGTAATACTCTGTTGTAAAAACAATACAATTCTCCAATTGCTCCCGCTCAAAAGCAGTAGAAACCAGCAGCCGGCCTAGTCCGGCCCCTCTATAATCATTACTCACCTCTATCGCTCCAAGCTCAATAAGATCCTCCATACCACCCTGTGACCATAACTCCATTTCATCTGGATAATGGAAGGTCACATAGCCTACTATAACGTCATTCTCTACTGCGGTAATTACACGGCCCTCTGGCAAGCTGGCGATCTCTACGAGCGCCTCTTGCTGCTCTAAGGGCCTGCGGAAAGCATCAAGGTCCTGATGCATATGCAGGACTTCAAGGTCCTCGGGAGATCGGGGTCCGCTCACAGTTATCGTTCTACCCATATAGGAGAGAGTATGGGAAATAGGGATTTTGCGATGCTCCATGACAGTGCTCCTTTCAGATCAAAAAAATGGTATGTAAACGCTTGCTATGGTATACTAATTCAGACATAAAAAATTCACATTCATTGCATTGACATCATTATTTAAAACATGAGTCTTACCCTTAAAGCTTAAATCAAACGAGTGAGGGAGGCAAGAGTGATGGGTCAAGTCCATAGCGAAATTTTGCCGGGTCGTGTGCAGAGCTCCAATATGTCTGATTATGCGGAGGCAGTAGCCAATTTTGAGTGGGAGGATGTTGAACGTAATTTCTCATGGTATGAAACCGGCAAGGTTAATATGGCCTATGAAGCCGTTGATCGCCATGTGGATGAAGGGCGGGGAGCGGCAACGGCCCTACTCTACAGTGACACTGTACGGGAAGAATCCTATACATTTGCCGATCTGCAGGAGCGGTCGAACCGGTTCGGAAATGTATTGCGTAAATATGGCATCAGTAAAGGAGATAGGGTATTTATTTTTATGCCTCGCCAACCGGAACTGTATTTCAGTCTGCTAGGTATTCTCAAAATCGGAGCCATAGCAGGACCCTTATTTGAAGCCTTTATGGAAACAGCAGTTAAGGATCGTTTGGAGGATAGTGGGGCTGTTGCGCTGGTAACTACGCCAGAATTGCTGCATCGGGTCAAGCGAGAAGAGCTTCCTGAGCTGCGTCATATTTTTCTAGTAGGTGGAGCAACTGATATTGAGCAAGGAAACTTAGGATTCGCAGAAGAGATGGCTAACGTTTCTGCTGATCTTAATTTAGAATGGCTTGATTTGGACGATGGCCTTATTATGCATTATACTTCTGGTTCTACAGGTAAGCCCAAAGGCGTTTATCATGTGCATAGAGCAATGATTCAACATTATTATACAGGTAGAGTAGTGCTAGATCTACGTCAAGACGATATATACTGGTGTACGGCAGATCCTGGCTGGGTGACCGGAACTTCATACGGCATATTTGCCCCTTGGTTAAACGGGGTGACCAATGTAGTCAGAGGTGGCCGCTTTAGTCCTCAGGATTGGTATAAGACAATCGAACGGAATAAGGTATCTGTATGGTACAGCGCACCTACAGCTTTTCGTATGTTGATGGGTGCAGGGGAGCACTCTTTACAGGGGATTGATTTAAGCAGTTTGCGCCATGTTCTATCGGTTGGTGAACCGTTAAATCCGGAAGTAGTACGTTGGGGAGATAAATTTTACAATCAGCGTATTCATGATACTTGGTGGATGACTGAAACAGGGGCACAATTGATTTGTAATTATCCGTCAATGGATATCAAACCAGGCTCGATGGGCCGTCCGTTACCGGGGATTGAAGCAGCGATTCTGGATGACCGGGGAAATGTTCTCCCGCCTTTTTCTATGGGGAATCTTGCGATAAAAACTTCGTGGCCATCCATGATGAAAACGATCTGGAACAATCAGACGAAGTATGAGGAATATTTCCGGATTCCTGGCTGGTACATTTCTGGCGATTCAGCTTATATGGATGACGAAGGATACTTCTGGTTTCAGGGACGAATTGATGATGTTATCAACTCTTCTGGTGAGCGTATTGGTCCATTTGAAGTGGAGAGCAAATTAGTGGAGCATCCGGCAGTGGCAGAAGCGGGTGTAATCGGCAAACCGGATCTTGTGCGGGGGGAGATTATTAAGGCTTTTATCTCGCTTAGAGAAGGTTATACTCCAACTGCTGCCTTGAAAGAGGAGATCGCCGCTTTTGTCAAAGCGGGTCTGTCTGCACATGCTGCCCCGCGGGAAATCGAGTTTAAGGATAAACTTCCGAAGACACGATCAGGTAAAATTATGCGGCGTGTCCTGAAGGCATGGGAGCTGCATTTACCGACAGGAGATCTATCCACGATTGAGGATTAGAATGAATTGTAAAAAAACACCGTTCCCCGATGAATTCATGGGAACGGTGTTTTGCTGTGTGAAATTATTTAATGATCTTTGGGTTAACGTGTCCCTGCATTATTACCTGCTGTGGTATTATTACTGCCTCCAGTACTGTTACCTCCGCCGGCTGGTGTTTCCGTCGGTAGTAGCGGGAGAATGTTACCTGGATCCTCAATAACGTCTCCTGGTGTCGTCTCAGGCTCTGTAGGCGCCTCTGTACCAGGTTGTTGATCAGGTGTAGGAGTTGCTTCGGGTGTTGGTGTAATCCCTCCAGCAACGCTGCCAGAAGCCGTCTCATTACCTGCAACATCCACGGCGGTTACATAAAAGGTTGCATTAGCACTTGCAGGTGTACCCGGTGTGAATACCTTGTTCTCATCTGCCATGAGTATAGATTGCTTCTGGAAAGAACCTCCGTTTAATGAACGATATAAGCGGTATCCCACAACATCTGCCGAGCTGCTAGCGGAGAAGTTGATGACCGCTTTACCAGTGCTATAAGAGACGTTAACATTTCCGGGAGCAGCAGGGGAAGCCCCATCGTCCACACGTGGATCAACTTCTGTTGGGAAATCCGTCTTGGCATCGGCTGGCATATAATACTCCAGTGATTTATGATCCTTCATCTTAGGGAAGGCAGCCAGGAGTTCTTTGACTAGTTCCTGTATCGGCTTCTCGCGTTTAACGACGATTTTTTCCTTTAGGAACTCCTCTGGAGTGCCTTCCAACGGGATATAATTGACGCCTTTGTAAGTAATATACTTGGCTTTGGAAATCCCGTCGTCACTCTCTTTTGGCACATATTTTGTATTAAATATATCCGTTGTGAATTTATCAGTCAGGGATGTTGGCAGTTTGCCGCTATATGCGGAAACTGTCTTTTTGATAATTCCCTCAGGTTGTGCAAATTTGTCTGTGACGAATAGTTCCGGCTGCTTATCAATGACAGCATTCAACACTTTTGCCCATAATGTTTGGGCTTGACGTTTTTGTGTATCTCCCGTAAGAGTGTTGATTTGCTCTTTATAGCCGACCCACATTCCCAGTGTGACATCAGGAGTGTAGCCCATAAACCATACGTCTCCATAATTCTGGGTAGATCCAGTCTTACCGACAATCGGAATTTCTTTAGAGTGTTTATATTCTCTTTTTACTGTGCTGGCTGTACCCTCTGTAATTACAGTTCGCAGCATATCTGTCATTAGGTAAGCTGTTTGCTTAGAGAATACTTGCTCAGGATTAACCTTGTGCTGATAGATAATTTTGCCCTCTGAATTGACGATTTTCTCAATCATGTAGGCATCATTAAAAGCTCCTTGGTTACCGATAGCGGAATAGGCATTGGTTAACTCTTCTACGGATACTCCGTATTTCAGACCGCCTATAACCCCAGTCTGCGCGCTGTAATCATCATCTGTGAGGGTGGTGATCCCCAGCTTTTTAGTAAAGGCCCAAGATTTCTCTATTCCGACCTTTTCATTAAACAGCTTAAGCGCAGGCAAGTTGAGCGATTTGTTAAGTGCGTAACGGGCAGTGACCAGACCTTGATAGCGATTGTTGGCATTCTTAGGAATGTGGAATCCTTTTCCGCCGTCTTTTAGAATAATTGGCGCGTCATCCACAATCCCGGCAGGCTGAATCAGCCCTGCATCTAAGGCTGGTAAATAAGCTGAAATTGGCTTCATAGTCGATCCGGGCTGACGGATCATTTGGGTAGCATAATTCATCTGCTCAATATTGAAGTCGCGACCCTCAATCATGCCGAGAATGGCTCCGCTTTTGTTGTCGATTAACATGCCAGCCGTTTGTTCCATACCTTTGGTTTTGCTGTCTTTAGTAAAATTATTGCTGTCTTCTGAGACACTATGCATTGCATTGTAAACTTTTTTATCAATGGTTGTGTAGACTCGATAACCGCCGGTCATGAGCTGCTGTCTTGCTTCCTCAAGTAACACGGCATTGTCAGTAGTGCTATTGGCATCCGTTGTGCCATTTTTCTCTTCATTCAATGATAGAAGGATCTCGGATGCTTTACGCTCAGTCTCCATCATCAGATATGGATAGGTAGCATAGGCTTTTTTGGTGTGCGGCGCCAGAGAACTCTTGATATCAAATTGAAGGGCTTCATCATATTGAGAGGTAGTGATCTTATTCTCCTCAAGCATACGACGAAGTACAAGATGTTGACGGTCCATAGCTCTGTTGAAAGCTTTTTCGTTGAATTCACCTATGCCATTAAATGCAGAATAAGTGGAAGGGAGCTGCGGAAGACCAGCCAAATAAGCTGCTTGAGCCACGTTCAATTTGTCCAGATCGTCTAGACCGAATATCCCTTTGGCTGCTGCTTTAATTCCGAATACATTGTAGCCATTCGAACCATTGCCGAAAGGAACCTTATTCAGATAAGCCGTTAATATTTCTTGTTTGGTCAAGAAGCGTTCCAATCTAAGAGAAAGTAGAATTTCTTTTACTTTGCGATCTTCTGTCCGATCCAGATTCAGGAATACACGTCTTGCGAGCTGCTGAGTGAGTGTACTGCCTCCGGTCTGAACGGATTCATTGAGAAGCTTTTGTTTGACGGCACGCAAGGTGCCTTTGAAATCCACGCCATTATGCTCATTAAAATTATTGTCCTCTATAGCGAGAACTGCATCGATAATAAGCTGGGGGATATCGTTGAATTCAATGAGCCTTCGGTCTTCTTCTGTCCGAAGCTGGCCGATCGGTGCGCCGTCTCGGAAATAAGCGAATCCGGTGATCGCATTTTGACTGACCTGCTGCTGAATCATTTCTTCGGAGCGAACAGGTTCATCCTTCACAATGGAAGCGACATAGCCTGCTACAGCACCACCGGCAAATAGAACGCCTATTATTCCAAGAATAAACATCCACTTAACTACAGAACCGAACCTGCTTAGGGCGGATCTGCGGGGTGAAGGCTTCTTAGCGTTTTTTTTCTTGTTCTCTTGAGCCATCGACGATAATTCCTCCTTTTAACGGAATTATTATAGCATAAATTGGCGTTTTTGAATGCGCTTCTACCTGATTCTCATGGTCTTAAGATTCGACTTTTGTGCAAAAATTATAAATAAAGTAATTTAGGGTATGATTTGCGGGAGCATAACCTTTTACAAACGGCATGGAATTTAGGATATTGACATAACAAAAAGCCCCCGGATTAATCCGGAGGCTTCGGTCATACCCGCTAAAAGCGAGATATTAACGGTTGTAGAACTCGACGATTTGTTTCTCATCGATATCCTGGGAAAGCTCGGAACGTTCTGGCAAACGAATATATTTACCTTCGAAAGATCCTTCAGCATATTCCAGGTAAGCTGGAAGGTGGTTACGGTTAGCAAGAGCTTCTTTAATGGAAGCCATGCCTTGGCTCTTCTCGCGAAGACCGATAACGTCGCCTAAGCTTACACGGTAAGAAGCGATGTCGACTTTTTTGCCGTTTACAGTTACGTGTCCGTGGGATACCAACTGACGTGCTCCAGCACGGGAGTTAGCAAATCCAAGACGGTAAACTAGGTTGTCCAAGCGGCTTTCAAGCAAGAACATGAAGTTTTCGCCCGCAAGACCTGGAAGTTTTTGTGCTTTAGCGAAGAGAGTACGGAATTGTTTCTCTCCCAAGCCGTACATGTGACGCAGTTTTTGTTTTTCCAAAAGCTGCATTCCGTAGTTACTTACTTTTCTGCGTTGGTTAGCGCCGTGTTGTCCTGGTGGGAAAGGGCGTTTCAGGTCTTTGCCTGTACCGCTAAGGGAAATGCCCAGACGGCGGCTGAGTTTGAATTTAGGTCCGGTGTAACGTGCCATGTTATAGTAGACTCCTTTATATTTGAAATTTCAGGTTAGGGCTCTATTTGCGCCGCATTTCGTATCCGTGATTAGCATTATTGGCTTCCACACTACCAGGGAAGTTCAGCCGCTGCCCTGGCAGTAACGAAATGCGTGAGGGTGACACAACGTTACGCCCAAGTAAGACTTGTTACAGTCTTGTTCAACAATAAATATTATATGAAAGTAGCATATAAAGTCAAGCGCATATTAAAAGAGTTTTTGTCATTCTTTGTCGTTAGTTCTTTGGTCCTAAAAAAAATCCCGGAAATAAGGAAAATATAATGCAATACACAAAGAAAGGGAGTAAAATATAGTTAATTAGATGTTAATTGGGAAGGTTTTTTTTCTTAAATGAGAAGCAAAGGGGATCTTCGTTATGTCAGAACAGAAAGCATACGCTTCTCAAGACAGTCGTATGCTGATACAGGACAAATTGCACACTAGTAGAGATTCCGAAGATCCCACCGCCTGGCTTAGGGAAACGGAAATAGTGTCCCATGACTTCCCATATTTGGCCAATCTGATTGCAGACAGCTTCGAGGAATGGATCGATGGGCTAGAGGCTCTACCATTCGCTAAATCATGGGATTGGTGTGTGCTGAATTTTGAAGGCAGATATTTTGCTAATATTGCCGATCAGCAAGAACGATGGAGGCACCAATGGGAGCAAGCGGCTGCAGCTAGTTTACTTTCTGGCGCAACCTCATCTGTTCAACTTACGGTGCAGGGTCAGGATATGAGCTTTTTTACTATACCGCTCATCACTCGCGTTGACAAAGAAATTTTTGCCTTCCTGGGCTGTGCTATGCCGACACAACAATATTTAATGGGTGGACGAGATACTGCTGAGGCTATATCTTTGCAGTACAGGACCATATTCTATCATAAGTTTGAACATATTTTTGTAACTGATCTTGCGAGTGTTCATCAACATGCTGAACGTGAGAGCAATCGCCGCTCCTTGTTATTTCAGATCGTTCAGCGGATGCATGACAATATTGATGTGAACGCTGTGCTTACGGAGGTTATAGATAGCATTTCTGCAATGTACCCTGGTGCTAGGCTTGAGCTGTTTATGTCGCAAGATCACCGCAGCACTCATCCGCAGGTCAAACCTTTACCGTTTCAGATGTCCAGTGATGATGTCTGCGCTAGAGCATTTAAAGACGGCCGTGTTGCTCTGAACACCAACACTGAAGATCAACACATTGTAGAGATTGGTCTTCCGCTAGGCGGGAAGCAAGGGGTTTATGGCGTATTCCACATGGTGATGGATAACTCGATCTTTATGGATGTAGATTTACGGTTTCTCTCGATGGTGGCGGATACCGCAGGTACTGCTTTTGAGAATGCCAAGCTGTATGAACGCTCCAATCAGCTCATTCGTGAGCTGCGTATGAGTAACGAACTTACACAACGGCTGAATCAGAGCTTGCGTTTAGGGGATATTTTTCAATTTGCGTTTGAAGAGCTGCTTGAGATGTTTGGCGCTGACTACTGCTGTATTTTACATATGAACGAAGAAAAGGGCGGGCTAGAGGTTATTGCTTGCAATCATTCCTCCTTGCAAAATGAAATTTTAGAAGTAGGACAAGGTTTAGGCGGGAAGGTCTATACTACTGGGGAATCATTAATCATGTCTAACTACATAGATAATCCTAATACTACTTCTCGTTTAATGAATGCTACCGGGTCGCAGTCGCTGATTGCCACACCTTTAAGTGTAGGTGGTGAAGTGCGTGGTGCCATCATGTTGGCGCATCGCGATGCCCATTATTTCTCTTATGACAATTACAGATTGCTTCAGGCGATGGCGGGGCATATTGGACTAGCTGTAGGGAATGCAAGGCTGCATGCCGAAGTTAGACGTCTAGCGAACAGAGATAGCCTAACTGGACTTTATGCTCGTCATTATCTGGACGAAGAAATAAAGGAACGGCAGTCTACAGATTTTTGCGGTTGCTTAATTGTTGTGGATATCGATCAGTTCAAGATGGTGAATGATACCTATGGTCATCAAAAGGGCGACAAGATCTTAAAAGAGGTCAGTGAAATTGTGAAGTCCTCCATCCGTCAAGGGGATATTGCTGCGAGGTGGGGTGGAGAAGAACTGTCGGTCTATTTACCATTAATGGGAGTAGAACAGGCAGTAAATGTGGCTGAACGTATTCGTAAGCGAGTGATGAATGAGACCGAACCTAATGTAACAGTGTCCTGCGGTATAGCGGAATGGAGCTGGATGGACGAACGTGTAAGCGTCGAATCCCTGTTCTATCGAGCAGATATGGCACTGTATAAAGCTAAGAACAATGGGCGTAACCAAGTGATCGTTGACACTAAAGAGAATGGCAGCGGTGTGAAGGGATTGCCTCATAAGTAAAAAAAATAGCAGAGCAGCGGTTCTCCCGTTATTGGAGAGTCGCTGCTTTTTGTTTTGGCAGATGGCTTGCTGCTTCGACTGTGTATCAAATATGCCGCTGCGATGCATTCGGACTCAGATGACGCTATTGGCGTGTATTTTGCCTTTGGGGCATGTTTTCGGACACCAGAGACACTATTGCTTGGAAAAAGACTCATTTTGTGCGTTTTTAAGGTCAATAGCTGCGCTGGAGTCCGTTGGTATGGGAAATATCGGGAAATGCTGCGTTAAGGGTCAGCTGTGTCCGATAGAGATAACGGCGTGGCGACTGCAACGGTCATATTCGCGCATTAGCATTTGAACAGCGGTTCTCCCGTAATAAGGAGTTGCTGGTCATTGTTTTGTTAGTTGGCTCGCTGCTTCGACTGGTGTATTCATCATGCTGCGAGGCCTTCGGACTCAGATGACGCTATTGGCGTGTATTTTGCCTTTGGGGCATGTTATCGGACACCAGAGACACTATTGCTTAGTAATGGGGGCATATCGGGCACAATTCGGGTAAATAGCTGCGCTGGAGTCCGTTGGCATACGAAATACCGCAAAATACTGTAATTAAGGTCAACTGTGTCCTATAGAGACAACGGCGTGGCGACTGGCAGCGGTAACTTCGTGAGTCTGAAGGTGGTATGTACTGACATTCAGAAGCAAGCGACGAACGCGCATAAGCTAGAGCTTAGAGCAATGTATGAAAACCGATAGCAGCAACGTATTTGCATCTGTATAAGGCGCGCAGGAAGGGAGAACCCTATAGTGGGCTGTAAAGTAAAATACTCCAAGAAAGGCCTGATGACCGTGAGAAAGTCATTATTACTGAAGGGGTTAGTTCTTATGATTTTTACCTTGTCCTGCGTGTTCAACAGCGGTTGCAGTGTTATTAGAGACAAACCAGCCAAGGAAGATCTAAGTTTGGTGTTAGCGGGTATAACGGGCAGCGATGGGGTTACTTTTAAAGGGTCAACCATGCTTACAAAGGGTGGAAAGACCGTTCCGGAATCCATGATATTTTACGAAGGCACAGTACAGGACCATAAGAAGGTCAATCTGTATACACTGCTTCCTGATAAATCCTCATCCACAAAAAAATCAGCAAATAGCGCTAAAGATTTAAAAAGCAGCATCACTTCTATGAAAGCTTTCCATAGTCAGCTAGAGAAAAAAGAGGGGGAATGGGTAGCGTTGACCACTGAAGGTTCCTCTGAGGACGGAAATCCGCTTGCTTTGCTTAATCCGTTGAAACAGCTGGAGGAGCTGCAATCCATGGAGGCTAATGTGACTGAAGATGCGGGTGCAGGCAGAGGGACAAATGTGCTGCGGATCGAGCTGACGCCTGCTGAGGCCAGAAAGCAGCTGACTGCTGAATTGGAAAAAGAGATGCAAGACCTTCGACCTGAAACACCAGATTCTGCAGGAAAAATAACAAAGAACGATCAGGCGGTTACGCAAGCTTTGGTGGAGCTATGGGAGAAGAAAAATAATGAATTACAGCAAAAGCTGAAACAAGCTAATGTTGAGACTGTCTACCATTTAACCGTTGATACAAAACATAATCTGCCGAGAAAGCTCACCTTAAATCGTAAGGTTACCTACTCGGAAGCGGGGAATAAATCTGATAATGAAACTTATGTATCACAGGTGAATTTTTCAGGCTTTCGTTGATTTTCACATTATCCCACAGGTCTTGCGCTCCATACAGGGCGTGCTACAATAGAAAAGCTTGCTTATTTTTTAGACAGAGGAAGGAAGAATACACAATGAAAGATCCCAGAATTCAAAAGCTGGCAGCTAACCTAGTCGGTTATTCTGTAAATGTCCAGCCAGGCGAGAACGTGCTCGTCGAAATGATTGGCAATGAAAGAGATTTAATCAAAGCTGTTGTAGAGGAAATCGGCAAGGCCGGCGGTCATGCTTTTGTACAATTAACAGATCGTACAGTCCTGCGCAGCATGCTTAAATACGCAACTCGTGAGAGTCTTCAGACATGGGCTGAAATTGACTTGAACCGGATGAAGCAAATGGATTGTTATATCGGGATTCGTGCAGGTGAGAATGTGAACGATCTGTCCGATGTTCCTGAAGAAAATATGAAATTGTATAACTCGCTGTACTCTCATCCAGTGCATAGCGAACAACGTGTGAAGCATACGAAGTGGGTAGTACTGCGTTATCCGAATGCGAGCATGGCTCAGCTTGCGAATATTAGCACTGAAGCGTTTGAGGACTTTTATTTCGAAGTGTGTAATTTGGATTACGCCAAGATGGACAAGGCTCAGGATGCTTTAGCTGATCTCATGCGCAGAACGGATAAGGTACATATTTTGAGTGCTGGAACAGATCTTAAGTTCTCGATTAAAGGAATCGGTGCAGAGAAATGCTCCGGGCAAAAAAATATTCCGGATGGCGAGGTTTACAGCGCCCCAGTTCGCGATTCTGTAAATGGAACGATCAGCTATAATGCACCGTCAGTATATAATGGAGTGACCTTTGAAAATATCAAATTCAAATTCGAGAACGGAAAAATTGTTGAAGCCACCAGCAATGACTCCGCCCGTTTGAACGAAATTTTGAATTCAGATGACGGAGCACGTCATATTGGCGAATTCGCTATTGGTTTTAACCCTTACATTCTTCACCCGATGAATGATATTCTTTTTGACGAAAAAATCGCAGGCAGCCTGCACTTTACGCCAGGACAAGCATATGATGTTACAGATAACGGTAACCGCTCCTCCATTCACTGGGATCTTGTGTTGATCCAACGTCCCGATTATGGCGGCGGTGAAATTTATTTTGACGATGTATTGATCCGTAAGGATGGAATTTTTGTGTTGCCGGAACTCGAAGGTCTGAATCCTGAAAACTTGAAATAAAATGTAATAACAAGAAAACTCCTTGCACAAGTAAGCGGATTCAATGTATCATAAGAAATGATAACAAAAGACTAAAGTTTTATAATCAAGTTGCGGAGGGATTTCTATGTCCAGTAACAATGCGGCAATTGTCGATATTGCCCAAACGGCAGGCCAGTTCAACTCTTCAATCGTTCTTCAAGCGGACAACAAGTACATTGATGTTAAAAGTATCCTTGGTTTGTTCACTACTTTGGTATCCAGCCAAAGCTATGAGCTTCATGTTCATGGGGCAGATGCTGAAGAAGCTAAGAAGGCAATGACTGAAGTGTTTGCAAAACACGGTTTGAAATTCACAGTTGTTGCTGAGTAATAGTCGTGCTAAAAACGTCCTACCGGTTTTCGGTGGGGCGTTTTTTCTAGAAGTAGATACGAAACTTGATAGGATAACGCAGCAGGTTCTTTTAAATATATGGTTAGTATAAACTGAATTGTTGTATTGATACCGGATTTCGTCTAATATTAAGTAAAATAGTAAAAGCAGCTTAACTTTTGGACATGGGGGGGATAGAGGCATGACTTCATCGGAATTACAGGAACAGTATAATCTTAAAGCAATCAATCTTCTACAAGAAGATGCCGATAAAATTCAGCAACTTATAGAAGTGCAGATGGAGAATCTGGCAACACGCTACTGCCCTCTCTATGAGGAAGTGCTGGATACCCAGATGTACGGTTTCTCCAGAGAAGTGGATTTTGCGGTTAGAGCAGGTTTGGTCCCAGAGATTACTGGTAAGATGGTACTAAGTAAGCTGGAGCGTAACTTAGCAGTACTCTACGAGGCTTTGAACAACAAAGCGAAGGAAGAATAAATATCGGTTTCTTAAGTATTTATAGAAGCGCACATGAGGACGAATCGCTCATGTGCGCTTTTTGTTGTGTACAATGGTTAATAATGATTATACGAGATAGAAGGAGACTCCTAAAATCAGGTAGACCGTTAATAACAAGAGACCCTCATACCAGTTAGTCGAGCCGTCCTGAGTAATTGATTTGGCAATAAAGACAGCTACACCGATGGCGACAATTTCGATGGTCGTAAAAACTATGTCCATTGTATCACCCATGAAATAACTGGCGAAGATTAGGACAGGTGCTACGAACAGGGCGATTTGCAGACTGCTTCCAACCGCAATTTCTACTGCTGCACCGATTTTGTTCTTCATGGCCAGCATAATGGCTGCACTATGCTCTGCGGCATTACCGATGATAGCTACGAGGAACGCACCTACAAACAGCTCGCTGAATCCGAAACGTTCTGTCAAAGTCTCTAACGTTCCTACCAGCCACTCACTCACGAAGGCTACCATTACAGTGGCAAGCACGAGATAAAGGATGGATTTGTTTCTGGACCAAGCAGGGGCATGTTCATGAGCTAATTCTTCTTTACCCTCTTCTGTAACGTCCTCTAGATGTTTCTTATGCGTGATCATGGAGAAGATTAGCCAAGCTATGTACGAAGCGATGAGCAGCCCGGCAACGATTAAACTGAGCACATCGGTATCCTTCTCCGTAATAGAGTGGGTGGTAAAGAACATAGCGGGAACAAATAAGGCAATGACGGCAACGATCATCAGGGAGCCATTCATTCCGGCAAGGGTTACGTTGAAGTTCTGAACTTTGAACTTCATCCCGCCGGCGAAAATACTCAATCCTAGAACAAGCAACAGGTTGCCGATAATAGAACCGGTAAGACTGGCTTTGACCATGTCGAACAATCCTTCCTTAACCAGGAAGAAGGCAATGATTAGCTCAGCAGCATTGCCGAAGGTGGCGTTTAGGAAGCCGCCCAGTCGTTGTCCGGCATAATGAGCTACACTTTCAGTGGCCCGGCCGAGAAAACCAGCCACAAACACCACAGCGATTGCTGAGAGAATGAACTGCAGGGTATGATCCCAATCGGCATAATGGCCGATCGCACTAAGGATAAAGGCGATACCCATCAGTGATGGTGAAATCCATTTTTTCAATGTAAAGGACACTCCTATCTATGTATTTAGATTGAATTCATAATCAATATACCCAAATTGTTCCTAGGTGTAAACGAGAAAGCGATAAAGTGATTTGCTTTTTAGCCTGTTTTGGAATTACAATAATTGATAATGAGTGTAGGGGGGATATGGCATGGCAGAACAACTTCAACTGGAAATGGGAAATATACGAATTTCAAATGACGTCGTCTCAAAAATTGCCGGTTTGGCTGCCTTGGAGACTCCGGGAATTGCAGCCATGTCTGGTGGCCTGTCAGAAGGCTGGGCGAAACGTCTAAGCGGTAAGAACGTTCAGAAGGGCGTTACCGTTGAAGTAGGACAGCTGGAAGCAGCAGTAGATCTACGAATTATCGTTCTCTATGAAACACCGATCCACGAAGTGTGCCGGATGCTTCAGCAGAACGTACGTGAAGCTGTGGAGAGCATGACTGGACTTCATATTGTTGAGGTAAATGTCAAAGTTGAAGGCGTAGCTTTCAAGAATGATGAAATCTCTTAAAAAACTTGTACACAAAAAAGCAGTCCAAGGTTAATTCCCTGGGCTGCTTTTTTATGTGTAAATTCCCTAACCTCCGGCTTTATAAAGCTTACCGGGAACGAACCTGTCTAACCGTTGTTACAGATTTCGTTACTTCCTCTTTGGCAGGAAGGTTGGTTTCTCTTGAGATGCTTAGCATAATTCCCATGCACAGCATGCTGACAAGGAGTGAAGAGCCCCCGTAGCTGATAAACGGCAAGGTAACGCCGGTAAGAGGGATTGTATTGGTTACACCGCCGATATTGACAAAGGCCTGAATGGCTATGAGGCCCATAATCCCAATTCCGACGAGCGTACCAAAGGGATCCTTACACCTTAAAGCGATTAGAATACCTCGCCAGATAAAATACAAATATAACATCAAAAATATGGAGGTCCCAAGAAAGCCGAACTCTTCACCAATTACGGGGAAGATAAAGTCCGTATAAGGGTATTTTAGATAGTCCAGCTTTTGAATGCTTTTGCCGAAGCCGGAACCACTTACTCCACCTTGGCCAAGAGCGGTTAAGGATTGAATAATGTTATAACCATCACCCTCAGCAACCTGATAAGGATCTAAAAAGGCAACGATACGACCTTTTCTATAATCCTGAGTGTCAGTGGCTTTATCGGATGGAGATAAGGAATCAATCGCTGCTTTGGCGCCTACAACTAGTCCTACACCCAGCACTAGCAGTGCTATAGAGCCCAGAATATGCTTCATGCTGGCACCGCCGGCATAAATAACAAGTCCGCTGGTAGCTACGAGAATGAGGCAAGAACCTAAATCCGGCTGCATCATTATAAGTCCGGCAACAATACCCACGATGACCATTACAGGGATATATCCTGTACGGAAATCTCTAAACCGTTCACCTTTTTTGGTGATGAGTGCTGAGATATACAGGATAATCGATATTTTGGCTAATTCGGTGGGTTGAATTCCAAGTTTTCCGATACTAAGCCAGCTCTTGGCACCATTAATTTTTTCAGAGAAGGCTACCACGAGCAGAAGTATAACGGTGATGATAAAAATAGGTACATACCACTTCTTAAACTTACTGTAGTGAATGTTCATAGCTATAAACATAACAACGGTTCCGAGTACGATCCAGATCACTTGGCGTTTAATGAAATATAGAGGGTCATTACCGAACTTCGAGCTTGCTAAGGTTAAGCTTGAGCTAGCACTGAAGACCATGACTAGACCGAAACCCACAAGTAGTAGTGTTAAGATAAGTAGTTGGAAATCGGGTGTTCCTCTTTTGGGCAGGCTGACATTTTGTTTCGTCGTTCCCTTTCTGTTACTCAAGCCTCTAACAGCTGCTTTAATTCAAGAATCCGCTTAGCAGCAGTGTCCAATACTGGTTTTGGCACCGGAGATTCATATTCCAGGCCATGAGGGAAGGTTGCTTTTCCTAAGTATACGGCTTCAATTGCAAGTACGGCATCAGACTTCTCTAGCTTTCCCTCGACAGCGCGAGTGTTAATGCGTAGGAAGTATTCGCCACCATCCTGTGGGTCTTCAATTTTGCAGTCGTAAGTGGCACGATAGTATTCCCATTGCCAGCGGATGAAGCCAGCTTTTGTGGCACTCTCGTCCAGATAGAGAAGATCACTCTTCAATCCTACGAGGCCCGTGTTCTCAAAAATCATAGCACGCATATCCCCCTTATGAAGTATAATGATGAATTTCTGATCCGATTGCTGATGTTCTACCTCATGATAGTATGTTTCTAAAGGTTGTGCAAGAGTAGGCAGTGCCTAACAATACCCAGTTTTTTGCGTTTCTGCTACAATAAAAGAATTATAGTCGTTCGCGGCTGGAACAAAGTGAACAGGACTGCTATCGCTTGCTATGGATGCGGGTTTATCGAGAAGGGGATGGAGAACTTATGAAGAGCTTAGCGGTTGATTCGCTCATGCCGGAGATCGTAGAATGGAGACGCCATTTGCATCGTCATCCGGAGTTGTCTTTTCATGAAAAGGAAACGTCAGCATTTATAGCAGATAAGTTAGCCAAATTCGGAATTGAAGTCAGAAGAAGCGGGACAGGGTATGGTGTGCTTGGCATACTACGGGGAAAGCGGCCGGGGAAAACCGTTGTTCTTCGCGCGGATATGGACGCCCTACCTATTAAAGAGGAGAATAAGAAGGATTACGTTTCGCAAAATGAAGGGGTAATGCATGCCTGTGGACATGATGGCCACACTTCCATACTGCTCGGTGTAGCCTCTTACTACAGCAGCCGGCTTGAGGAGCTGGAAGGCGAGCTGCGTTTTCTTTTTCAGCCCGCAGAGGAAGTATGCCCAGGAGGGGCGCAGGGAATGATTGCCGAAGGCATGTTAGAAGGAGCGGATGCGGTGTATGGTCTGCATCTGTGGACTCCATTGCCTATGGGAACTGTAGGGAGTGCTCCGGGACCGTTGATGGCATCTGCGGACGAGTTTTTTATAGATATCATTGGCAAAGGCGGACACGGCGGCATGCCGAACCGTACCATTGATAGCATCGTGGCGGGAGCGGCGCTGGTGACCCAGCTCCAGAGCATTGTAAGCCGCTCTGTGAACCCGCTGGAGCCCGCTGTACTCAGTGTAGGGACCATCCAAGGAGGATTCGCCCAAAATGTCATTGCCGAGCAATGCAGGATCACAGGGACAGTACGGGCATTCGACGAGGAGACACGGCATTTGATACGCCAGCGAATCGAAGAAATGACCGTTTCTATTGCCAGCGCTTACGGGGCAGAAGCTAAGATAGATTACGTTATGGGATATCCTCCCCTCGTAAATCACGATGGTGAAGTGCAGCGGTTTTTCGAGGTGGCCCCAGCGGCTTTAGGAGAATCTGTTGAAGTGATTCGGATGGAAAAGCTGATGCCAGCTGAGGATTTTGCCTATTATGTTAAGGAGATTCCAGGCTGCTTTATGTTTGTGGGTGCCGGAAATCCGGATAAAGAGGCTGACTATCCACATCATCATAGCAAATTTGATTTTGACGAAGATGCCATGCTGCACGGAATGAAGCTGCTCATTGCTATGGCGAATTCCTGTATGCGTGAGAACACAATCGTATAATTTCGTTTCATAGAGGAGAACCTATTCCCATAACATGGAGACCATGATTAGGAGGGTTCATTCTTGAAGACAGTGAAAGAGGTTATGACGAAGGAGCCTGCAACGGTTACGCTGCAAGATAATGTGTATGAAGTTGCCGTGAAAATGCGAGATTATGACACTGGATTTATACCTGTTGTTGATAATGAAGAACATAAGACACTGCTCGGTGTAATTACTGACCGCGATCTCGTGATTAGAGGTTATGCGGCTAAACATCCTGGTTCAACCTCAGTGGAAACTGTAATGAGTAAAGAGATTCAGGCCGTCTCGGAGAATACTTCAGTAGATGAGGCTGCAGAGTTAATGGCTGGCTGGCAAATTCGCAGGCTGGCGGTGACACGTGACCAGAAGCTGGTGGGCGTAGTGTCGATTGGAGATCTGGCTGTGCGCGACATTTTTGCGGATGAAGCTGGTGAAGCCCTCCATGATATTTCGCAGCAGCACTTACATTAAATAGTCAGATAGGGAAGCTCATGACCGTTATGCGGGGATGGGCTTTTTCCTGTTATATGAAAATAAACAAAATTACATAGCGCAAGCTTAAATCACTTGAACACTAGGGAGGAAAAGCTATGAATGGATCAGGAGCTTGCATCGTACGCAGGGACCGGACAATTTTACTGGAATGTGCTCATCCGGATTTTGAGGTGGCAAGGAAAAAGCTAGGGACCTTCGCGGAGCTGATAAAAAGTCCTCCTGCTTACCATACCTACCGAATTACCCCTTTATCTCTTTGGAATGCAGCTGCGCTTAATTATACTGCTGAGGAGATTATCACTAGCCTGCATCACCTTGCACGCTGGGGTGTTCCCACAGGATTGGAGGAGGAAATTGAAACTCTTTTGTCCAGATATGGAAAGCTGACTCTTCATGGCCAAGAGACTCAGAATGAGGTCGTTATGTTAAGAGCGGATGCTCCTGAGCTTTTGAATGAATTGAGTGATGTACAAGGTCTAAAAGCGTTGGGTCTACTGAGAATAAATCCTCTGGAATGCTCGTGCCCCGCGGAGAATAGAGGGCTTTTGAAACAAGAGCTGATGAGATTGGGGTATCCAGTTCTCGACTACGCCGGATATCATGAAGGGCAAGCGCTTAGCTTGACCTGGAAGGAGAATCTCGATACCTGCAAGGCTGATTCGGCAAACGATTCATTTGGCTTACGTGAATATCAGCAGGAGGCCGTTCAGCTGTTTCAAGGGACAGAAGGACAAGGGGGAAGCGGTGTGGTGGTGCTGCCTTGTGGCGCAGGGAAGACAATTGTAGGAGTAGCAGTACTTGAAAGTCTCCAATGTGAAACCCTGATTTTAACTTCAAATACAACGTCCGTAAGGCAATGGATGGATGAATTGCTGGAGCGAACAGATTTGGCTGGGGAGGCAGTTGGTGAATATTCGGGTGAAAAAAGAGAAGTGCGGCCAGTCACCATTGCCACCTATCAAATATTAACGCATCGTTCGTCCAAAGACGGTCCGTTTCTCCATATGAAGCTGTTTAACGAACGCAATTGGGGCTTGATTATATATGATGAGGTTCACCTGCTTCCAGCGCCTGTATTTCGGGCTACAGCAGACATTCAGGCTACACGTCGACTGGGGCTTACAGCCACTTTGGTTAGAGAAGACGGGAAGGAAGGGGATGTGTTCTCTTTAATCGGACCGAAACGCTACGATTTGCCTTGGAAGGAGCTGGAGCAGCAGGGCTGGATCGCTGAAGTGGAATGTGTAGAGATCATTGTGCCGATGAATCCGGAGCTTAAACAAGAATATATGTACGCGGCGGCAAAAGAAAAATTTCGTATGGCTTCCTGCAATCCTGCCAAAGCTGAAATTGTAGCCAAGCTTCTAAAGGTCCATACAGGTTCTTCGGTGCTGGTTATTGGACAATATCTCGACCAGTTAAGTGAACTGGCTGACAGGATCGGGGCGCCTTTAATTACCGGCAAAACGAAGCAGCGTGAAAGAGACGAGCTATATGCGGCTTTTAACGAGGGAGATATACAGGTACTGGTGGTGTCAAAAGTAGCGAATTTCGCGGTGAATTTACCTGACGCGTCAATTGCTATTGAAGTCTCGGGAGCTTATGGATCACGGCAGGAGGAAGCCCAGCGACTAGGTCGAATCCTCCGTCCCAAAGCGGGGGAGAATAAAGCCTATTTCTATACACTGGTATCTGAAGATAGCCGGGAACAGGATTTCGCTTTGCGACGCCGGATGTTTTTGACTGAGCAGGGCTATGAATATGTCGTTAAAAAGATGCCGAGTGGAGAGGAGAGAACCATCCATTGAACCAGCTGTCTACAGAAGCATTAGAGGTCTTAAAGCGATTATGTGCAGCTTATGCTGCCCAGCCGTTTGAGGAAGGGAAGGAAGAACGATTGCGCCCTGTGGCGCTTTGTCGTGCTGAGCAAAAGCTTGCAATGAACGAATTGCGCCGCGAGGGGCTGTTAACTGCAAGGCATAAAATATTAGGCGAAAAGCTGTACCAGATTCCTGTTGATCAGCTGCCGGCAATTGAACAAGAATTTTTCCCGTATCAGCCGCAATTCATTGCCGGGCATTTAGTGAGTCTTACCATGGAAGCAGGAGCCGGACTGGCGATAGATTTGTTTCGGGCTTTGCTGTTCACCGCTTGGGAAGGGTTGCCGCTGACAGCCAAGGGGATTATTCATAAAAAGCATCTTAACCGCTTAGCGGCGCAGCTCTCTTTTGGGGAGGAGCATTTGCAAGGGCTCTCCGTAGGTTCTCTATTAGAGGAACAGAAAACTCTTTCTGTCATTGTGACGGTAGACATCCTGCTGTGTCTTGGACTTATCCACAGGCAGAACACCGGATACACGCTTGATCTGGAGCTGTTGGATCGTTGGCTGCAGCTTCCTGAAGCGACGATGAGTGACATTCTTTATGGGATAGTAATTAATCGCTCTGGAAGCGTGGGGCCAGCCGATCAACATTTTCGTTATATAATTTCTAATGCAGATTTTATCCCCGGGAAATGGATAATGCTGCCCGCACTATTAGACTGGATGATGGCTTCTAATCTCACAGGTAACGTTGCCCGTAATGAGCTTGAGAAGTCAAGCTTGAACTGGTTACGTTGTTTAACAGGCTTTGGCTGGTGTGAACTGGGAGAAACCGCTGAGGGCATGTTGTGTTTTCGCTGGACCGCTGCTAAGCCAATGCTATCTGCTGAGAGGGGATCATTCGCTGCTGTTGGGTCTGGAGATACACAGGAACAGTTTATTGTGCAGCCGGATTTCGAGGTGCTGGTTCCACCGGAGGTCCCCTATTCTGTACGATGGACACTGGCTGGCTGCGCTGAGCTCCAGCAAAGTGATACGATATGGAGCTTCCGGCTGACGAAAGAGAGGTTGGAACTTGCAGCTGAGCGTGGAATGTCACCAAATGACATCATCTCCTGGATAAGTGAGCATGCAATGGGCGGGCTTCCTTCGGGGGTTCAAATGTCCCTTGAGCAATGGGCAAAAAGCATTGGCCGTACTTCACTATCGCAAGTAATTCTCTTGACCTGTCAGACGGAAGCCGATGGAGCTGCTATCGCAGCTCACCCGCGTTTACAGGAGAATCTTGAACGTATCGGTCCTTTACATTTCATAGTGGACCCGGAATATATGGAACAGATACGAAAAGAACTGTACTCCGCGGGGCTAGCGCCTTCCAGAATCATTGGAGGACAAGGGGAGGATCCAAACGTAGGGTGGAGTTGGTTTCCTCATGAAACAGGAAACCCCGAGGCAACGTATGTTCTTCCAGAGCTGAATGTAGAACTAGGATTGCTGTCCAAAGGGAATCCTTTTCTTAACCTGCCGGTTATTGCTCCTGAACAAGAGGAGGAGATTCTCTTCGGTGGAGAAAATGTACCGCGGATCTGGAGCAAAGAATGGCGGCATTATCATAGCTCGACTGCACAAAAGGTGATGGAGCAAGGGTTAAGATGGGGAGTCAAGGTGCGTTTTGCACTAAAAGATCAGACGTTAGATTTTATCCCTTCCCGCATAAGCGGAAATCCATGGAGAGTTTCCG
Organism: Paenibacillus sp. FSL P2-0121; assembly: GCF_037975345.1. Lineage (NCBI taxonomy): Bacteria > Bacillati > Bacillota > Bacilli > Caryophanales > Paenibacillaceae > Paenibacillus > Paenibacillus sp. FSL P2-0121. The sequence goes on from NZ_CP150245.1 coordinate 2,911,677, forward strand.
GACAGCTGCTCTATCATGATGGTGAAACGGTTGAAGATATAGAGCTCACTCCGGAAGACTGGAAGGAAATGAAGTTAGTTATTCCCAAAGGACGAAGAAATTCCTCTTCTGCTCAAGCGAGTGATTATGGTATGATAGAAAAGTCTACTGAATCGGTAGATCATTAACGAAGAAAAGAGCTGAGTTCATGAGCGTAGCTGAAATAAATACGGTCGATATGGCTGAAGTGCTGACATACGCCTATGAATTAGGCGATATGATTAATCAATCCGCCGAGGTGTCGGATTACTTATACTGGAAAGGACGGGTTGATACGAACCCCGAAATTCAGGCCATGGTCAAACAACTTCAGACTAAGAAGGAGTTGTTTGAAGAAACACAGCGATTCGGACATTTCCACCCGAATTATCATTCAGCAAAGGATGAGGTTTCGGCAGTAGAAGCGGAACTGGAGCGGTTCGAAGAAGTTGTTCGTTTCAAGCTGGCAGAGAAGACCCTTGACGACATTCTGCATTCCATGTCGGAAGCGATTGCTTTTTCAGTATCCGATAGCATTAAAGTACCAAGTAATGATCCTTCCCCTAAAGGTGGATGCGGCAGCGGGGGGAAATGCTCCTGCGGATAAGCTTCCCTTAGGATTTAGAGAGAGAAAGGCGGTTTAGCTTATGTTTGCGGAACGGACAGGATACATCATTTGGGTAAGTGACGTTAAAGCGGCACGTAACCTTGAGAAATACGGAACATTACATTATGTTTCTCGGAAAATGCATTATGCAGTTATGTATGTAAATGCAGAACGGGCCGAGGAAGTTATGAAGAATGTCCGCAGACTCTCCTATGTGCGAAAGATTGAAAGATCTTATCGTAACGAAATTAAGACAGAGTATACTAGTAATGGACCGGACAAGTCCCGTAATTACAGTATGTGATTCCAGGAGATAAACAGGCGCTTAAACAGCGCCTGTTTTTTTATGCTTATTTACAAAAAAACGCCATTACTCTCGACGGTAGAAACTTGTACAACTTTCGGCAATGAGGTAAGATGACAACATTAAGTGCATACTAAGACCCTTATGGTGGAGTGTGATGATGATGCGCAACAAGGGGACGGATTGGCCCAGCACTTATGAGCCCTTCCACATCATGCTGAACGATTACAGGGTCGCCGATATCGTTATAACCAATCATGCGAAGAGCCGTTATATGGACCGCATCAGCAATGGTGCAAGCAATGCCGAAGAGGTCGCTGCATGGATGTGGCAGTGCCTAATGCAGAATCGGATCAAGCCCTTTTCAAGCAGTGATTATAACGCATATTTAATTGACGATGACTCTGTAGTAATCGCTGAGTTTACGGAATTGACAGGTGAGAGAGATCTCTCAGGCCAGCCATTATATTCTATGATCATCGTTTCGTTTCTTGGGAGAATCTCGGAGATGCCACAGTTGAGAGATTTAAAGACCTATTTTTCACTGCTGCGTAATTCTCACCGCACAAAGCTGTCGAAGAAGAAACGAAGACGCAAATAGTCTATAAAGAAACGGGCAAGAGGCATGCGGCGAGTCTGCATGTCCTTTTTAAAAATATAAGAATTTATATACTGCACGATTATAATATTCTTAAGTTTCTACGAGAAACGATTGTCGTCTTTAAAGGACGTTCTTTTTGTAATATAAGGAGTTGCGAAGCATGAACTTTCATCAGCTGCATATTTTTTATACGGTCTCCGAGCGGGGAAGCTTCTCGGCGGCGGCGCAGACTTTACATATGACTCAACCAGCTGTGACCATGCAGGTACAGGCACTGGAGGATTATTTTGGCACCAAATTGTTTAACCGTTCCACCAAAAAAATCGTACTCTCCGAAGCAGGGCACACCCTGATGCCATACGCGCTGCGCAGTATTCAGCTGATGCGTGAGACGGATCAAGCGATGTCAGCATTCACACATATGCTGGAGGGGCGGCTGCAGCTTGGGGCGAGTCTTACGATAGGAGAATACGTGCTGCCACGGCTGTTAGGCCCTTTCGGAAAGCAATATCCTAACATTTCAATTATGATGAAAGTGATGAATACCTCGCAAATTATGGAGGAAATCCTCAAGCATCAACTGAATTTCGGCTTAATTGAAGCCCCGGTCACACATCCAGACATGGAGATCGAGCCCGTGATGGGGGATGAGCTAAAGTTGATCGTGCCACATGATCATCCACTTGCGGAGCAGCAAGAGGTTACCTTGGAGCAAGTGCTTCAGCATCCTTTTGTATTGCGTGAGCAGGGCTCAGGAACGCGGCGTGTGATGGAAGAGCAGCTGTTCTCCAAGGGACTTGATCCGGGAACAATGAAGATCGTGATGGAGCTTGGAAGTACGGGAGCTGTGAAATCAGCGGTGGAAGCAGGTCTTGGCATAACGATCATATCGACCTCTTCGGTCAAGCATGAAGTTGCGCTGGGACTGTTGAAAATTGTGAATATCTCCGATGCCTCTTTTAAAAGACAATTCTACGCCATTCATCTAAAATCAACACTGCTGCCAATTTCTGCAGTAACCTTCCTGACTTATTTGCGTGAGCATTCGAATCAAATCTGATAGTTAAAGCGGGGGATATTACAATGTCAATTGTTCTACGTGGAGAAAAGCTAGTATTGCGCGATATTACAGAGGCTGATTTTCAGAAGCTTTATTATCACTATCATGAAGCTGAAGACCGTGAACACTTGAAATGGGATGGTCCCTATAAATCTCTGGCACATCAAAGATTCGAAAAGTTTACCGAGGACTACATAGGTCATTTGGCGTTAGTTGAGACGGAAACCCCGCGTAACCTGTTGATCATAGAAATAGACGGCAAGGTAAAGGGCAAAGTAGGGCGCTACTGGATATCGCAAGAAACCAACTGGATGGAGATTGGTATAGTAATCTTTGATTCTAGTTATTGGTCAGGTGGTTACGGTACGGAAGCGTTTAAGATGTGGATAGATTATTTATTTAATTCTCTTGATACAGTCCGTCTTGGAATAGGCACCTGGTCAGGGAATAAAAGAATGACCGGGTTGGCAGCGAAATGTGGCATGGTGGAGGAAGCTCGCGTCCGTAAAGCACGAATCGTGCGAGGAGAATACTATGATGCCATAAAAATGGGGATTCTGCGGGAAGAGTGGGAGAATTCAGGTAACCTATCTGCTAAGGATGTATGCGACCTCCATACCCATACTCAAGCCTCTGACGGCATGCAGCCGCCAGCGGAGAATGTACGGCTTGCTAAGGAGAAGGGGCTAAGCGCTGTTGCCATTACGGATCATGATACAGTAGCTGGCATGAAGGAAGCCTGTGAAGCAGGAGAAAAGTACGGAATAACCGTTGTGCCTGGTGTAGAGATCAGTACGCGTGCTGGTGGCAAAGACATTCATGTGCTGGGCTATTATGTTGATCCTGAGAATGAACAATTTCTCTCACGTTTGGAAGGGCTAAGAGATACCCGGGCACTTAGGAATGAAGCGATAATTACCAAGCTGCAAGACCTTGGGATTGCGATTACCTTGGAACAGGTTATAGCGGGGATTGGGCGGGAATTGAAGCCTGATGAAAGCATCGGCCGGCCACATATTGCCGACGAGCTGGTTCGGCTTGGGGCAGCTACCGATATGAGAGATGCCTTCAACAAGTATTTGGCCGAGGGTGCAGCAGCCTATGTGTCACCTCCCAGAATCACACCGGAGGAAGCTTGCGAGTGGATCATTGAGGCAGGAGGGTCTCCAGTATTAGCCCACCCGGGCTTGTACGGGGATGACCTTCTGGTGCGAGATATTCTGGAGCAAGGCGCTTTTAAAGGGATTGAGGTCTATCACTCTGATCATGGACCTGCGGAAGAAGAACGTTATCAAGTTATGGCTGAGGATTATAATCTGTTAATAACCGGAGGTTCTGACTTTCATGGTGCCCGTCAAGGCGTGATTTTTCACGGGGATATCGGCAGTGTTTCGGTTTCTACAGAGGTACTGAAGTTTTTAAACAAAGAGGCATGAAATTAGTCGATTTGCGGAGCAAATTATAAAAACCTCCAGCCTTAGATGTTCAACATCTGCAGCTGGAGGTTTCTTTATATCTAGTATTTAGCTTCTCAAAGTATTTGGAAGACTCTTAATTCTTTCCTCATTAGGTGTGACGAACAATGTCTTTTGATGATCATAGATTACAAATCCCGGCTTGGAGCCGCTTGGCTTACGTACATAGCGGATCAATGTACAGTCCACAGGCACACTGCTGGACTGTTTGGCTTGGCTGAAATAAGCGGCAAGCTGAGCGGCTTCTTCTAGCGTTGCATCTCCAAATTGCTCACTTCGGATGACCACGTGTGATCCGGGAATGTCCTTGGTATGCAGCCAAGTATCATTCGGAGAAGCCAGCCGATTGGTGACGTATTCGTTCTGCAAATTGTTTTTGCCGACATAAATATCGATTCCTTCTGAAGAGGTGAAGACCTGTAATGTGGGTCTGGTGGCCTTTTTCTTCTTTTTACCCTTTTTGCTCCGGTCACGCAGATAACCTTGGCTTACAAGCTCGTCGCGGATCTCCTCAATGTCGTTGAGGGAAGCGTGGGCAAGTTGCTGCAGCAGACTCTCCATATACAAAATTTCCTCATGCGTTTTCAAAAGCTGTTCATTAATGACAAGCAGGCTGTTTTTATATTTGTTGTATTTTTTGAAATAACGTTGTGCATTGTCCGAAGGATTTAATAACGGATCGAGCGGAATCACCATCTCTGCCTGATTTTCGTCATAATAATTGACCAAGGAGGCTTCTTTATCCCCTTTGGATACCGCGTGTAATGAAGCAAAAAGCAACTCACCCCAAATGCGGTAACGATCAGCATCCTGAGCCTCGTCGAGATCCTTCTGCAAATTCGCGAGTTTCTTAACGTTTTTGCTCCGTTCATTGCTGAGGAAACGGATCAAATCACTCACCCGTTGCTTTACAGTATCGCGCTCGGCTTTATCCCCGTAATAATCCTCCATACATTCACTTATGGAATTGTAATGTTTCGCACTCTCACCCAGAAGTGTTAAGGGGATCGCAGAAAAAATCATCTTACCTTTTGCGTTTGCACCTGCAACAGGAGAAAATTCGTTATCACGTACGGGGCTCATTACGGAATGAAAGGCAATCCATAACTGTGCCGGAAATGCTGCTTCGGATTCTGTAACTTCGCCTTTATCCAAGGTGTTTCTCAGACGAAGAGCAATTTCACCAGCAATCAGCGGGCTCATTCCGCTGAAAGCATGTACCATCCAGCCCACCGGGTCAGCTGAGGGAGATGGACCGCCAGAGCCGTCAGGTTTTTGCTCTACTGCTTCTTTTGTGATCAGATTAGCAAGCTCTCCCTCAATGATTTCTTCTGGCTCAGCTTCCTCCTCAACATCCTCTATCAGCGCAGCTTCTTCAGCAGCCGAGATTAAATTGAGAAATTGCTCCTGGCCGATTTCCAAAGGGTTCAGCTTATGCTGCTGAGGCGGCTCTGTGTAGGCGATGCCGGGCATCACAATCCGATAGCTGCTAATCGATGGAGTTACATGATGAATGCCGTCTATGATCGTTCCAGAGCTGAGATCAGTAAGAATGATGTTACTGTGCCGACCCATGAGCTCAATGATGATCTTTTTGGCAAATACGTCGCCAAGCTCATCTCTAGTCTTGACGTTTATGTGAATAATTCGTTCCATGCCTACCTGCGTAATGCTTTCAATGGTCCCTCCCTCACAATGCTTCCGCATAAGCATGCAGAACATGGGGGCTTCCGAAGGATTAATGCTGTTTCTTTCGGTAAAATGCACCCGAGGATACGTTGGATTAGCAGAGAGCAGCAGCTTGCCGCCGCCACCTGCGCCGCGCAGGTTAAAAATTAAATCGTGATTGTTCGGTTGATATATTTTTCCTATACGTGCACCTATGAATGATTGCAATTCGTGCACGATAGCTCGGGTAACAATGCCGTCTAATGCCATGATAAAGCTCTCCTGTCGCCGTGAAATGAATTTCTTAAATATAAGAAAGTAAAAGTTTCACACAATACTTTATGTCTTATATTTCTCGCTCAAACGCCTACCTGTCCTTATAAGGACGCCAAAGATGTTTATGCTTACCTCTCTATGATGCCATACTTTAGGACATTCGCGCAAAAGGGGAATTGGATAGGGGTGATATTATTGGACGACCTTGAATACATTTGTCATGAACAGGTGGAAAAGCTGTGCGCCGCCGGAAGTAAAGAAACGACCGGGAGGGAAAGAAAAGTCATGGAACAAAACAGTTGGCACCGTCTCGGTGCAGAAGAGCTGCAGAAAATGTTCAATGTCCAGCCAAGGACGGGCCTCAGTGATGAGGAAGCCGCGGAGAGACGAAAGGAGAACGGGTACAACGAGCTGTCGGAAGGAAAGACAGTATCTCCGTTTACCCTGCTGTTGAACCAGTTCAAGGATTTCATGGTGCTTGTGCTCATGGGTGCAACGCTTGTATCCGGGTTGCTAGGCGAATACTTGGATGCCATCACGATCATCGCGATTATCCTACTGAATGGAGCGCTTGGATTTGTTCAGGAGTTTCGCGCCGAACGTTCGCTAAGAGCTTTAAAGCAGCTCTCCGCACCTTCTGCCAAAGTGCTACGTGGAGGGAATAGCGAGATTATCCCAGCCAAGCTGTTGGTGCCAGGCGATATTGTCTTGCTGGAGAGTGGTGATCGGATTCCTGCTGATGTACGTTGGTTGGAATGCAGTGCTCTATATGTGGAAGAATCCGCACTTACTGGGGAATCATTGCCTGTCTCGAAGCATTCGGAAGCGATCCGTGCAGAAGAGATTCCGCTTGGTGATCAGAAGAATTTAGGCTTCATGGGCACAATGGTAACCAGAGGAACAGGGCGAGCTGTTGTAATCCGTACCGGTATGAATACGGAAATGGGTAAGATAGCAGATCTAATCCAAAATACGGATTCTCAGGAAACACCTTTGCAGCATCGGCTTGAGCAGCTAGGGAAGATTCTGATCTACGTATCTCTGGGATTGACAATTGTAGTTGTGGCAGCAGGTATTCTGCATGGACAGCCTGCCACCTCCATGTTCTTGGCGGGTGTGAGCTTGGCAGTTGCCGCGATTCCGGAAGGGCTCCCCGCTATTGTAACTATTGCGCTTGCGCTAGGTGTGCAGCGGATGATCAAACGCAAAGCTATCGTTCGTAAATTGCCGTCAGTGGAAACGCTGGGCTGTGCCTCGGTAATCTGTTCAGACAAGACAGGAACTTTAACGCAGAATAAAATGACGGTGACCCGATTATGGACAGGTGGACGTGGTCTTGAGGTATCAGGCGAAGGGTATGCTCCAAATGGACAGGTTCTGGAGAAAGGTAAAGCAGTGGATCTAAAACATGATCAAAGCTTACGGCGGATGTTGCAGGTCGGCGCATTATGCAGCAACGCAGAAATCATCGAGACCTTCCAGTCTGAAGTGCGAGGCAAACGCAAAGGGAAGGATAAGGATGCTATTCTTGAAAAGTCTGCAGACAACACTTCCGTTTGGGAACTGAAGGGCGACCCGACTGAAGGAGCGCTCGTGGCACTTTCAGGAAAGATGGGACTTACCGCTCAGACGCTTGCCGTAACCTACACTCGTGAACAGGAATTTCCGTTTGATTCTGAGCGGAAGCTGATGTCTGTGATCGTAGGCCATCCTGGAGGACGGATGGTATGTACGAAAGGTGCGCCAGATGTATTGCTGAATCGCTGCTCATACATGCTTTGGGAAGGCGGTGTTGTGCCTTGTACGCCGACTTTGCGGCAGAAGGTGCTTGATGCCAATGAGCAGATGGCTTCTGGAGCCCTTCGTGTGCTAGGTATGGCTTACCGGGATATGCGTCCAAATGAACATGTGAATAGTGAAAAGGATGCGGAGAATCAATTAGTCTTTATTGGTTTGGCTGGAATGATTGATCCGCCACGTCGTGAAGTCCGCGATGCCATCAGCGTCACACGCCGGGCCGGGATCAAGACGGTTATGATTACCGGTGACCATGGAACAACTGCCGAGGCTATTGCTCACCAGCTGGGAATTCTGCAACGTGGTGGAACGGTGCTGACAGGCGCTCAGTTAACCCGGATGGATGATGATGAACTGGATAAGGTATCGGACAATGTGTATGTATTCGCCCGCGTATCTCCAGAGCATAAGCTTCGGATCGTTAAATCGCTACAACGTCATGGTCACGTAGTGGCTATGACCGGAGATGGAGTGAATGACGCTCCAGCCATTAAGGCTGCGGACATCGGAATAGCCATGGGTATCACAGGCACAGATGTGACCAAGGAAGCATCATCACTTGTTCTCGGAGATGATAACTTCTCTACGATCGTTGCTGCCATCGAAGAAGGCAGAAACATCTATGAGAATATTCGTAAATTCATTCGTTATTTGTTGGCATCCAATGTAGGAGAAATTCTGACAATGTTCTTTGCCATGATGCTCGCTCTGCCATTGCCACTCGTTCCCATTCAAATCCTTTGGGTCAATCTGGTGACAGACGGACTGCCAGCGATGGCCCTTGGCGTGGATCAGCCCGAGAAGGATTTGATGGAGCATAAACCGCGTGGTGCGAAAGAGAATATTTTTGCCCGCCGCTTAGGCTGGAAAATTATAAGCCGTGGACTCTTAATTGGCTTATGTACGCTAGGAGCATTTTGGCTAACTTTACGTATAGCACCAGAGAATCCTGCACAATTGATTCGCGCACAGTCGGTGGCTTTTGCGACACTCGTTATGGCACAGTTGATCCACGTCTTCGATTGCCGCAGCTCGCGCTCAGTGTTCCACCGCAATCCGTTCCAGAATAAGTATCTAGTGCTTGCCGTATTGTCATCAGTCTTACTGATGCTGGCCGTAATGTACGTGCCTGTGCTCCAGCCTGTCTTCAAAACAGTGCCGCTCAATTTCCGCGAATGGTGTCTGGTGTTTGTAACAGCGGGGATCCCAACCTTCTTGATGGGTGCCGGCAGTGTTTGGGGCGGCAAACGTAATCGTGGGCGCAGCGGCAGTACGATGATAAAAAGTACAAAAATTTCAGCATAAAGTCAATACTAATGCTCCATTCCTAAAGGTATACTTGTTGCAGTTAACCGCTCATATGCTTGCGAAATGCTAAATTACACAGAACCTTAAGCTTAAGCGAATGCTAACATAACATAACCTTTAGGAGTGGACTTTTAATGGAATTTACAAAAATGCACGGCCTCGGTAATGACTTCATCGTTGTTTTCGGTGAGCAAGAGCTGCCAAGTAATGCAGCGGAGCTTGCTGTAACCCTATGCAACCGGTTCTTTGGAATCGGTGCTGACGGACTGGTATATATCCTTCCTTCTGAGCGTGGCGATTTCATGATGCGTATTATGAATTCTGATGGTTCGGAGGCGGAGCAGTGCGGAAATGCTATTCGCTGTGTCTCTAAATATGTATATGACCACGGACTGGTAAGCTCAGAGCAGATTGTAATAGAAACGATTGGTGCCGGAGAACAAAAGGTTACATTAAACGTGAAAGACGGTGTTGTGGAGACTGTAACTGTAGATATGGGCGAACCTGTATTGTCCGGTCTGCAAATTCCAGTATCTATTGATGCAGAGCCAGTGCTCTCTCAGCCGATTGAAGCGGACGGAACCGAATTTACGTTCACAGCGGTATCCATGGGAAATCCTCATTGCGTGATTTACGTAGAAGATGCAGTGAATTTTGATCTTACCACATGGGGACCTAAGCTTGAGGTACATCCTTTGTTCCCGAGAAAAGTAAACGTTGAATTCGCAACGGTACTGGATCGGGGGAGAGTGGATATGCGTGTCTGGGAACGTGGGGCAGGACCTACGCTTGCCTGTGGCACTGGAGCCTGTGCAACCCTTGTCTCCTCTGTGCTGAATGATCTTACAGACCGGGCAGCTTGGATTAGTCTAAAGGGCGGCGATCTCTATATTGAATGGAATGAAGAGGATAATCATGTTTATATGACTGGACCTGCTGAGGTCGTATTCACGGGCAGTGTAGCAATATAAAAAATAATAAAAAAGGCAGTCCAAGAGCGCATTCTTGGACTGCCTTTTTTGTGTTTTTAACCTGATGTGACTTTAAGCAGCCGAATAATGGAAGGAGTAACCGAGAATAATACTACAATGTTTATGAGAGAAAGGAGGGGAGCTTGTTGAACATCAACGGGTTAACTAAAAGAAATAAATCCGGTAAGGGACAGCAAGCAGACCCGGCGGGTTCAGGTTCGGGAGCCAGATTAACCATTCATCTGGAGCAGACACTAAACAATATCATTACCGAGCTGGGAGATAGTCCGGATCTTAGAATCCGCCAGGTAAAGCTTGGTGAGCAATCCTTTGTTGAGGCTGCTGCGGTACATCTTAATGGTCTAGCTAAGACAGAAACCGTGAATCAATTTGTAATGGGTTCATTGCTCTCCATAACAGATGAGATGCTTAAGGAAAGTAATACTGCAGCAAATAATCTGAATGACCTCATTTTAAACCGTGCCCTGGAAATAGGTGAAGCGCAGCTGCAGGAGGATTGGAACGAGGTGCTGCTCGGAATTCTTTCTGGGAAGACACTGATTCTCATTGAAGGTTATGACAGTGGCATCATGTGTGAGACTGAAGGAGGGGAAGCTCGTTCTGTCACTGAACCCTCCACTCAGCTAGTTGTGCGTGGTCCAAAGGATAGCTTTGTTGAATCTTTGGCTACGAATGTCTCATTAATACGCAGAAGAATAAGATCACCCAAACTAAGACTCGAGCATGTGAAGATCGGGGCGGTAACTCAGACCGATGTGGTTTTTATGTACATCAAGGATACTGCGGACGAGAAGCTGGTTGAAGAAGTTAGAAAACGGCTGCAGCAGATTAATGTAGATGCCATCATGGAATCCGGTTATATCGAAGAGCTGATTCAGGATAAGACCTTTACCCCTTTTCCAACGATCAATAACAGCGAGCGGCCAGACGTGGCTGCAACGAATCTGTTAGAAGGGAGGGTAGTGATTGTCGTTGATGGCACCCCCTTTGTATTGATTTTGCCTGCGGTTTTCACTCTTTTTTTTCAGTCAGCTTCGGATTATGCGCAAAGGTTCGATATTGCTATTCTGATGCGAATTATTCGGTATATCAGTTTTATTGTGCTTATTCTAGGGCCTTCCGTGTATATAGCTTTGACGACGTTTCATTATGAGATGATCCCTACGACTTTGCTGATCAACCTGTTATCGCAACGGGAAAATGTGCCTTTCCCCGCTTTTGTCGAAGCTATTCTAATGGAAGGTGCGTTTGAAATCATCCGGGAAGCGGGAGTAAGAATGCCGCGTGCAGTTGGGCAGACCGTATCTGTAGTAGGTGCTCTGATTCTTGGTCAGGCTGTGGTAGAGGCTGGAATTATTACGCCCGTTATGGTGATTGTGGTCGCGTTGACCGGGATTGCGAGCTTTGCCATTCCAGCGTATAACATGGCGATTGCGGGCAGAATTATCCGCTTTGGTTTTTTGATATTGGCTGGTATGTTTGGTTTTTACGGGATTACACTGGGTTTAATCGTACTGGTTGCACATATGAACAGTCTGCGGACTTTTGGCGTTCCTTATTTGTCTCCAATCGTGCCTTTGTCATCCAGAGGTCAGAAGGATGCCGTCTTAAGGCTGCCTTTGTGGGCGCTTGGCACAGCAGAACCAGCTCCTGCTACTGCGCAGCAAGGGAACATTTCAGAAGGGAAGGAGATCACAGCCGGACATGAACAGAACCTATCTCCAAAAATTCTTGATAAGACTAAAGGGACACAGCCGCATAAGAAAGGAAAGCAAGATTCTGAGTAAATGCAATTTTTTCTTAGCAGGACTTTTACCTTGCGTATTGATCTGTCTTAGTCTCACAGGCTGCTGGGATAGTGTGGAATTAAACAGAAGAGCCATCGTTTCCGGTGTGTCCATAGATAGAGGACCTACAGAAGAAGAGAAATACGTAGTATCCTTTCAGGTTATCGTTGCTGACGAAATCTCTGGGAAGAACGCTAGAGGGACTTCACCTGTTTCGGTATATAAAGGTAGCGGCCGCTCTATGTTTGAAGCATTAGCCAATGCCTCGCGTCAGACTGCACGTTTTTTGTCTTTAGGACATATTCGGGTGGTCATCATTTCCGAGAAGTTCGCGCAAGAAGGCATCAAGGATATCATGGATGTGCTGGAAAGGGAAAGTGAAACCCGGCTGACAAGCCTGATTTTTATTTCCAAGGGACAGCCTGCTAGTGAATGTATGACGACTATGACCGTGTTCGGAAGAATTCCATCCAACGATTTGGTGGAAAAGCTGCAGACGACCTCCAAGCAATTCGGATATAACTATCGGATGGAAGTGGATGATATTATCCGGGGGATACAGGTTCCTGGTGGAGGGCCAGTGATCAATGGCGTGCTAGTGACTGGAGATTTGGAGCAGAGGGAAAGTAATGATAATTTAAAAAAAATAAGACCGGAGGCCATAATAAAAGTTACGGGTCTTGCAGCTTTTAAAGAAGACAAGCTTAAAGGGTGGCTGCAAGGGGAGGAGGCGATCGGTACCGTTCTGCTTAAGAATAAAATCTCTCAGATGCCGGTACTGGTCTCGATAGGTGAGAATGATTATATATCGTTTAATGTGTATTTATCACAGGTACATATCCACGCTGATGCGAAAGACATAGAGCATCCTATCTTCACGATTAACGTCACTCAGCAGGCTGGATTAAAGGAATCGCCCAATGGCTTGGATCTAACAGATCCAACCGTGTTAAATGATCTTTCGAAGCTTTTGGAAAAGAATATTCAAGAACAGATCCGCGCTGCCATAGCAACTGCCCGTTCGTTAAAAAGTGATTATCTAGGTTTTGGTGAAGCAGCAGAAAGAGCTAATCCACGTGGCTGGAAACAAGTAAAAGATCATTGGGACCGTATATTTGAAACCTGCCAGGTTAATATCAATACGGATGCTGTGATCAGGCATACGGATATGCGGAGTGATTCCTTTCAGTCCAAGAATAAGTAATGACAATAAAGGAGGGGCAGCTATGGGAAAAATAAAAATAGGACTACTCCAATTTTTCACGTTGACTTTGTTGTTTGAACTAGGAACAGCGCTGGTAGTGAATCTTGGGATGGAGTCTGGTAAAGATGCGTGGATATCCATACTGCTCGGAAATTTGATCGGTTTGATTATTTTTTCGGGGTACACTTATTTGTACAGAAAGTTTCCGGATCTGCCCATAACAACCTATACACGCAAGCTGCTGGGAAGATCCATCGGTACGGTGATTTCTGTTCTCTACATTATCCTTTTTCTCAATTTAGCGGGTCGTGATTTACGGGATGGAAGTTCCATGCTGGTTATGGCTACCATGCATCGCACACCTTTATTTGTTATATCTACGTTGATGATCTTATCTTCTGCGTATGTTTTGCATAAAGGAGTAGAGGTATTATCCCGAACTTCATTGGTATTCGCAACTCTCGTAATGCTGATAGGTATATTTTGCTCGATCATGCTGATGTTATCGGGCTCCATTAATTTGAATCGATTGCTTCCTGTTTTTGAGAATGGGTTCCAGCCTGTGATCGAATCTGTCATTCGCCAGAACTATATGTTCCCTTTTGGTGAAATGATTTGTTTTACCATGCTAATGCCATATCTGAACAATGCTAAAAAAGGTCCTTGGGTCATCGGAGCAGGGATATTTGTTTCAGGTTTGCTCTTAAGTCTGACTATGATGCTGAATATCTCCGTGCTGGGCACAGATATTGTGAAACGTTCACCCCTACCTCTGATGCCCACGATTAGCAAGATTTCAATCTCCGATTTTATTCAACGGGTGGATATTCTAGTTGTTATGGTGCTGATTATCGGCGTTTTTTTCAAAATGTCAGTGTTTTTTGCGGCCGCACTTATAGGGATTTCCGAATTGTTCAAAATTCCTTACCGGAGAATGGTCTATCCCTGTGCTCTGATCATTCTGTTCAGCTCGATGTTGAACGCGCGGAGCTTTACTGAACACATTAATGAGGGAGGGAGATTGTTATATACGATTTTTCCCTTCTTTATGGTGTTGATCCCTGTAATTCTTGTCATCGTTGCGGCGATAAGAAGTCATCTTTCCCCGCCACGTTCTGGTTGATGTCCTGTTTTCCAGTAATAGATATCGGGGATGAACAAGCAGAGCAGCAAAATACAAGCAGTAGCTTTCTCTGAGGCGGTATAGAAGAGATAATTAAGGATATAGCCGACGTTACCCAGCCCATAGCCATACAGCCAATCTAGCAAATAAATATACAGTAAGCAGAGAGTGGCTAGCAGTAAAGTTACAGCGTATTTTCGGATCAGAAACTTTCTTGTTTTTTTCTTCAAAGTATTCTCTCCTTTATGGAAATAACAGCATTAACGTTAGTATGAAGCTTTTTATATATGAACATGCATGGTGGATATTTTGGTCTCAATGCATTTCTTTTGGAAAGCTTATCATCCATACCGATTTATGTTACATTAGTATGAAACTAAAGTTAGAAACTAATGTGGCAGGGGAGGATCTTGTTGTGAAGCCGGATTTACGTTCCGCATGGGGAAATAAAGTATTAGTCGGAGACGGAGCGATGGGGACCTACTTATATCAGAAGGGTTTCCCGGTCGGCATTTCCTATGAAGAATTAAATTTGACCTCTCCGGGGGTAATCGAAGATGTTCACCGCAGCTATATTGAGGCAGGGGCAGTGCTGCTGGAGAGCAACACCTTCTCGGCGAACTATGACAGGCTCTCTAAATATGGTTTAGAATCTAAGGTTGAGGAAATTAATCGAGCCGGGGTTAGAATCGCTCGCCGGGCTGCTGGAGATCATGGGTATGTATTAGGAGCTGTAGGATCTATTCGCGCGGGCAAACGTGCGAATCTCTCTTCCACAGAGCTGAAAAAATATTTTACACAGCAGATTGCTGCATTGTTAGAAGAGGACGTAGATGGCATTATGCTGGAAACCTTCTACGATGTTGAGGAACTGCATTTAGCTCTAAGAACGCTCCGCAAGATCAGCTCGCTTCCTGTAGTTTGCCAATTAGCTGTCGATGAAACAGCACGCACATTAGATGGATTAACTTTGCCGGAAGCTTTTCGTATCCTGGAAAGCGATGGCGCTGATGTTATCGGATTTAACTGTAACACAGGCCCGAACGGAATGAAGCGGGCGCTCAAAGCTGTACAAGGGAGCCTGGTTTTGCCAGCTTCTGTGTATCCAAATGCGGGTGTAGCGGATTATGTAGACGGAGAATACCGGTACGGGGCTTCTCCAGAATATTTTGGGCAAATGGCGCAGACTTTTGCGGAGATGGGCTGCCGGATAATCGGTGGTTGCTGTGGTACAACTCCGCAGCATATCGCAGAAATCTCGTCTGCACTGAAGAATTATGTACCGCAACCGCTTCCTAAACCGTTGCCACCTACTGTGGAGCGTGTATCGCTGCAAGATAATTTTGGCGATGATGATAGAGAGGGTAGAGAGCCGAACCTGGTTGATCTGGTAAAGGAACGACATACGGTTATTGTTGAGCTTGATCCACCTCGTGAATTGGATATCGCAAAGTTTATGCAGGGCGCAGAAGCGCTAAGAAGAGCAGGCGCGGATGCGTTGACACTCGCCGACAACTCTCTGGCGGTTACACGGATGAGCAATATGGCGTTGGGGCATTTGGTGCACGCTAAAACCGGACTTCGTCCGCTAGTGCATATTGCTTGCCGGGATCGTAATTTGATTGGTACTCAATCCCATTTGATGGGTTTTGATGCGCTTGGAATTGATCATGTGCTGGCCGTAACAGGTGATCCTGCGAAATTTGGAGATCTTCCCGGCTCAAGCTCGGTTTATGATTTAACTTCTTTTGAGATAATTAGAATGATCAAGCAGCTGAATGACGGGATTTCCTTCTCAGGTAAACCTTTGAAACAGAAAGCGAATTTTGTAATCGGAGCTGCGTTTAACCCGAATGTTAAACATTTGGATAAGGCAGTGCAACGTCTGGAGAAGAAAATCGCCTCTGGTGCCGACTATATTATGACCCAGCCTGTCTATGATCAGGAACTTATCGTGAAGATAGCTGAGGCAACAGCACATCTGGAAATCCCTGTATTCATTGGGGTTATGCCACTGGCAAGCGGACGAAATGCAGAGTTTCTACATAATGAGGTTCCCGGTATTCAGCTTACGGACGATGTCCGCATCCGCATGAAGGGACTTGAAGGGGAAGCTGGAAGAGCAGAAGGTGTCGCTATCGCTAAGGAACTGTTAGATGTTGCTACTGCCCATTTTAATGGGATCTATCTGATGACTCCGTTCATGTTCTACGATATGAGTGCACAGCTAATGGAGTATGTGTGGGAGAAATCAGGACGCAAATTGTCCCCCTTGTTTCGCTAGTAATAATCAATTACAATAGTGTAATGGATGTGATTCCGTTGTCATTTAGCATGACCGGATACGGTCAATCGTCCCTGCAATTCGGCGGCTACAAGATTATGTTCGAAGTGAAATCGGTGAATCACCGGTACTGCGAAGTTGTACTGCGGATGCCCCGGGATTGGACGGGTTATGAGGATGTGTTGAGAAGAAAGGTTCAACAGCACATCAAACGGGGAAGAATAGATGTTACCATCAATAGAGAGCACGATGAGTCGACTGTTAGACCGGTTCTGAATCACTCTGCTGTAATGACCTATCTAAAGGCAGCAGAGCAGCTTAAGAATGAATATGGTTTGAGTGGTGAGTTGACTTTACGTGATATACTTTCTATACCCGGTATTATGGACAGCAAAGACGAGGCTGCGGGTGCCGTGTCTGCGACATTAGAAGACTACTCCGAAGTATTGGAGGCGGGACTTGAGCAGTGTTTGCAGTCTCTGCTGGAGATGCGCGCCCGTGAAGGCAGTTATCTAGCCGCAGATATTGAACAGCGCCTGAACCATCTTGAGAACATGCATGCTGAAATGGTTGAACTTGCACCTGTCGTAATCACTGAATATCGAGAGAAACTTCGACATCGGTTAAATGAACTAAATGATGGGACGTTCGCTTTTGATGAGCATAAATTCGGGATGGAGATCGCTATTTTTGCAGATCGCTGTAATATTGATGAAGAGTTGACCCGGTTGTATAGTCATTTCGAGCAATGCAGAGCCCTCCTGAAGGGGAAAGGACCGGTAGGACGCAAACTGGATTTTCTCATTCAGGAGATGAACCGTGAGACGAATACAATCGGATCGAAATGCAATCATCTAACTCTCGTGGGTCTTGTGCTAGATATGAAAGCAGAACTGGAGAAGATTCGAGAACAAGCTGCGAACATAGAGTAATCGGGAATAGGTAATAGCATAGAACTTTATGGGGGGAACTACCGGAACATGGCAATCAAACTTATTAACATTGGCTTTGGAAATATTGTGTCTGCCAACCGCATTATTTCTATCGTCAGTCCGGAATCTGCACCAATCAAACGTATTATCCAGGAGGCACGTGATCGGCATATGTTGATCGACGCCACCTATGGCCGACGGACTCGTGCCGTAATCATTACAGATAGTGATCATGTCATCCTATCGGCTGTACAGCCGGAGACTGTGGCGCATCGCTTATCCAGTAAAGATGACGACAACGACGAATAACAACTAAATGGAGTGTATTATGTCAAAAGGATTGCTCATCATATTATCCGGACCTTCCGGCGTAGGTAAAGGTACTGTTTGTACAGCACTACGTCCGAAGATGCCCGAACTTGTCTACTCAGTTTCTGCTACTACTCGCAGTCCGCGTGCGGGTGAGGAAGATGGCGTCAACTATTTTTTCAAAAGCAAAGATGAATTTATGGCAATGATCGAAGCCGATCAATTGCTTGAATACGCGGAGTACGTAGGTAATTATTACGGTACTCCACGTGATTTTGTGGAGAGAACTCTCAATAGCGGCAAAGACATTATTCTCGAAATTGAGGTTCAAGGCGCTCTCAAAGTTAAAGAGAAATTTCCTGAAGGGATTTTTGTGTTCCTTCTTCCTCCATCCATGGACGAGTTGAAGGACCGCATTCGCGGACGGGGTACTGAGCATCCAGATGTGATCGATCACCGCATGACTGTAGCGGAGGATGAGATCAACTTAATGCAGCATTATGATTATGCTGTAGTGAATGATGAGATTGATCTGGCTTGTAAGAGAATAGAAAGCATTATTATCGCCGAACATTGTAAAGTCAGATAATTTAAGCTGAAGGTCAAATGTATTAACAGTAAACTATGAAGAGGTGTCCCAGTGCTATATCCATCCATTGATGAAATGATGACTAAGGTTGACAGTAAGTATTCGCTCGTTGTCGCTGCTGCACGTCGTGCTAGACAATTGCGTGAGGGTGGCAAGACAGATGTGAAGAATCCTAGATCGCATAAATTTGTTGGTGTTGCTCTTGAGGAAATTTACGAAGATCGCATTACTCTAACCCGCGGTGAAGAGTAGTCTCAAGCATAAGTAATAATGACCTATTGTAGAAACGGATGCCGCCTATTTGTTTTGAGGCGCTGCCGTTTCTTCTTGGGTTATGGAGCATTTACGGGTCTTAAATTTATGATGAAAGCCCAGAACCGGGCTCTTTATGACAACCGGAAGGTTGTTATTTTTTTCTCGTCGTAAAGATAGCCATTCGTTGTAAGAGTAGGGAACAGGGGGGAGATCATGTTGAAGAGCTTGAAGGGGAAGACTATTTTACTTGGGATCACAGGAGGAATTGCTGCTTATAAAGCGGCGTCCTTGACCAGTAAGCTTGTCCAAAAAGGTGCCGAGGTCCATGTCATTATGACAGCTTCGGCGAAGCAGTTCATTACAGAATTAACTCTACAGTCACTATCGAAGCAACGAGTATACAGCGATACATTCCAGGAGAGAGATCCATCCTCCATTTCACATATTGATCTGGCAGATGCTGCGGATCTTGTGCTGGTAGCACCCGCGACCGCAAATATGATTGCCAAAATGGCGCACGGGATCGCCGATGATATGTTATCTACAACGCTGCTAGCTACTACGGCTCCTATTATGGTTGCACCAGCTATGAATGTTCATATGTATCAGCATCCAGCTGTACTTAATAATTTGAATATTCTCGCTACTCGGGGCATTCAATTTATTGAGCCTGGTGAAGGACTGCTGGCATGTGGATACGTTGGCAAAGGTCGGCTAGAAGAGCCAGAGGCTATTGTGAGTGTGGTTGAGAATTTTTTTGCACATCAAGCAAGCGTCGCATCCAAACCTCTTGTGGGTAAAAAAATCGTCATCACAGCGGGTGGAACGGTAGAACGCATTGATCCAGTACGTTATATCTCCAATGATTCATCAGGTAAAATGGGCTTCGCATTAGCACGTGCTGCGCGCGCAATGGGAGCTGAGGTAACGTTGATTGCTGCGCGTACAGATGAGGCCCCTCCACAGGATCCAGAGATTTCAGTCATTCGTATTCAATCTGCACAGGAAATGTATGAAGCAGTTACCGCACAGTGGGACAGCTGCGATATTATGATCAAGGCGGCGGCTGTATCGGATTACCGTCCGAAGCATAGTGAGCCTTCTAAGATTAAAAAAAGCGGAGAGACGATGACGCTTGAGCTTGTGAAGACAACGGATATTCTGGAAACACTCGGTAAGAACAAAAACAAGCAGTTTTTGGTTGGCTTTGCTGCGGAAACGGGCAATACGGAATTTTATGCTAAGGACAAGCTGGTCCGCAAAAACTGCGATCTCATCGTTGCTAACAATGTAGCGGCTGCAGGAGCCGGATTTGGAGCGGATACAAATATCGTTTCGATATATGATGTGAATGGATTGGTGCTTGAATTGCCACAATTGTCGAAGGATGAGGTTGCTCGTCGTTTGCTGACGCTCGTGGCAGAGCGAATTACTGGAGCTTCATTATAATGGATATCGCCAAGGTCATTGTGGATGTGCCTGTACGCAGCACTGACCGGCCATTTGATTATAGTATTCCAGAATCCCTGAAATTATGGATTGAAGTGGGCAGTCGGGTAGCCGTTCCGTTTGGGCACCGGACAGTCCAAGGTTTTGTAGTTTCTTTAGAATCAGGCGAGACTCTAGTGAATCCTAACCTGAAGCCAATCCAAGAAGTGTTGGATCTGCTCCCGCCTTTATCTCCTGAATTAGTTGAGCTTGCGGACTGGATGAGTAAAAGATATGCATGTAGACGAATTTCAGCACTGCAGGCGATGTTGCCCACCGCTCTAAAAGGGAAGGCAGAACGGCTGATTTCACTTGGAGATGTGCAGGAAGAGACAGCATTTCCAGAGGATGAATTGTTCCCAATGTTTGCGGACACAGGGGATGAGGAACGGCTAATCACAGAATTTATTGGACGTAGTGGCGAAGTTTCCATGAAGCAGCTTACTCGTGCATTTCCTGAGGCTGCTGAGACGGTGAAGTTCATGCTGCGACGTGGAGTACTTATAGAGAGTCAATCCATTAAGGATAAGATGGGCAAGAAAAAGCTCAAGGCAGTCGATCTGGCGATAGGTGTCACTGCTGCCCGTGAGGCTTTGAACAAATTTCCGAAAAAATCCGCACGCCAGAAGGAAGTTCTGAGCTTTTTAGTTGATATGGAAGCTACACTCCCCATGGCCCTTAAAGAAGTTTTGTCTGCTCTCCAAGTAACGGCAAGTACTGTAAAGGCCTTGGAGGAAAAAGGTTTTATCGAGATCAGTGAAATTGAAGTCTATCGCGATCCTTATCAAGGACGAGATTTTAAACCTACCGAACCTTTACCGCTTACAGCGGAACAAGAGGTCGTATATACAAGGATTTCTCGAACCGTAGAAGAGCAGCTTCACGAAGTATTTCTGCTTCATGGCGTTACGGGTAGTGGTAAGACAGAGATCTATTTGCAGTGTATTAAACGTTGTTTAGATCAGGGTAGACAGGCTGTTGTTCTTGTTCCAGAGATTGCTTTAACGCCACAAATGGTGGAGCGGTTTAAGGGGCGGTTCGGCAGCGGGGTCGCGGTTATGCATAGCCGGCTGTCTGTTGGCGAGCGATACGATGAGTGGCGTAAAATCCGTGAAGGAAAGGCCACAGTCGCTGTAGGCGCAAGATCGGCCGTGTTTGCTCCTTTCTCCAACTTAGGGCTGATTATTATGGATGAAGAACATGAGACCTCTTATAAACAGGAGGAGAATCCGAAATATCATGCCCGTGACGCTGCTATTCGTAGAGCAGAGCAGTGTGGGGCAGCTGTGATTCTTGGATCTGCCACGCCTTCGCTGGAAAGCTATCATGCTGCAAGATCGCAGAGTGATATTCATTTTTCACCGGTACTGCTGGAAATGCCTACCCGTGCGCTTGGAAATGAACTTCCAAAGGTGAACGTAGTAGACATGCGGGAAGAGCTTAAAGAAGGCAACCGTTCGATGTTCAGCCGAAAGCTTCATTCAGCACTGGAAGAGAGGCTGGAACGCGGAGAACAGACGGTGCTGCTGCTTAACCGTAGAGGTTTCTCAACCTTTGTCATGTGTCGTAGCTGTGGTTACGTAGCCGGTTGTCCAGAATGTGATATCTCACTAACATATCATAGCCGTAGTGACAATTTGCGTTGTCATTATTGTGGCCATGCTGAACCAGCACCTAAGCTTTGTCCGGAGTGTGGGAGTGAGCATATCCGGTTTTTCGGAACGGGTACACAGCGGGTGGAAGAAGAGCTTGGTAAGCTGTTCCCAGGCATACGAGTGATTCGTATGGATGTGGACACAACAACAGAAAAAGGCTCACATGAGAAGCTGCTGAACCAATTCCGGGACAAAAAAGCGGATGTTCTCCTGGGGACTCAGATGGTAGCAAAGGGACTGGATTTTCCAGATGTCACTCTTGTTGGTGTAATCACAGCAGATTCAGCGTTGAACCTGCCCGATTTTCGCGCAGCAGAGAAGACATTCCAATTGCTTACACAAGTTGCAGGCAGAGCAGGGCGGCATCAGCTTCCAGGCGAAGTGGTCGTTCAGTCCTATACGCCAGAGCATTATTCCATTATTCATGCCAGCGGACATGACTATCTCTCTTTTGTACGTGAAGAGCTGAAGCATCGTAGAGGCCTCCATTATCCGCCGTATTGCAGACTCATCCTGGTCACATTGTCTCATGAACAGCTGCCGCTTCTACTGCGGATGGCAGAGAATTATGCTCTGAATCTTCAAGGAAAGGCCAGACAGCTAAGATGGTATGGAAGTCTCGATAAGCTAACCAGTGATGTGTTAGATCTGTTGGGTCCTGTGGCTTCACCTATCCCTCGATTAAAGGGTAGATATAGATTCCAGTGTATGATAAAATGGCGCGGCGCCATCGATGTAATTGGACTTGTCCGCCAAGTGGCTGAAGAGTTAGAGGATTCTGTACGGGATACTGGTCTTCAGATCAGCATTGATGTGGATCCGCAGATGTTGATGTAAATCCGTATCATGTTACAATGTAAAAAAAGAGCTTTATAAATTGACTTTAAATATAGAAATGTTCAGAACGGGAAGGTGTTTTGTAATGGCTATACGTTTGATCGTTAAGGAACCGGATGAAGTATTGCACAAAAAAGCTAAAGAAGTAGCTGTAGTTACTCCTAATGTTAAAAAATTGCTGGATGATATGGCACATACGATGTATGACGCTGAAGGAGTAGGGCTGGCGGCACCCCAAGTCGGAATTTTGAAACGTCTAATTGTGGTGGATGCGGATGAAGAGCATGGATTGATCAAAATGATTAACCCTGAAATCATCAGCATGGAAGGTGAACAGCTAGGGCCAGAAGGATGTCTTAGTATTCCTGGCTTGAATGGTGATGTACGCCGTGCGGAGACTGTAACTGTACGTGGCCTTAACCGTGAGGGAAAAGAGATTACGATAACCGGCAGTGGTTTACTTGCCCGGGCTTTTCAGCATGAGATTGACCATTTGAATGGAGTTCTGTTTACAGATATCGCTGAAAAAGTGTACGAGATGACTGCTAACGAGACTGAGGAGTGAGGAATATGAAGATTGTTTTCATGGGAACTCCAGCCTTTGCGGTGCCAAGCTTGCAAATGCTGGTAGATGAAGGCTATGAAGTTGTAGCTGTCATCACCCAACCGGATCGTCCGCAGGGGAGAAAAAAGATCTTGGCTCCTTCACCAGTTAAGGAAGCCGCATTAGCTCTCGGATTACCTGTGCTTCAGCCTGAACGCATGCGTCGTCCTGAGGCAGTCGCTGAGCTGGCTGCGTATGAGCCGGATTTGATCGTCACGGCTGCTTATGGTCAAATTTTGCCTAAAGCAGTGTTGGACTTACCGCGAAATGGTTGTGTGAATGTACACGGTTCGTTGCTTCCTAAATATCGGGGAGGTGCTCCGATTCAGCGTAGTATCATCAATGGTGAGAAAGTGACCGGCGTTACTTTGATGTATATGGCGGAAGGGCTGGATACCGGTGACATGATCTCTCGTGTCGAAGTGGCTATTGAGGCTGAAGATACCTCAGGAATTCTTTTTGAGAAGCTAAGCCTAGCGGGACGAGATCTGTTAAAGTCTGAAATGCCACGTTTAGTGAGTGGAAAAGTTCAAGCTGTTCAGCAAGAAGATAGTGAAGCAACTTATGCTCCTAACCTTAATCGCGAGGATGAACGTTTGGATTGGAACGCCAGCTCGCGTGATAACTATAATCGAATTCGTGGATTAGTTCCTTTTTCCGGTGCATTTACGCTCTGGAATGGTGAGACCTTTAAAGCTTGGGCTTCTAAACTGCCTGAAGAGCAGAAAGCAAGCGATAGTGCTCCAGGAACGGTGCTTTCTGTAACCGAGCAAGGTGTCGAAGTGAAAACAGGTGACGGAAGTCTGCTGCTGACAACGGTTCAACCTGCTGGCAAAAAAGCAATGAGTGCGGCCGATTTTAGCCGTGGTGCTGTTATGAAGCCAGGGACGGTGTTAGGTTGAGCGGCGGTGGAAAAGGTGTTGGCCGATCAGCAGTAAATCCTAACGCTGGTAAGAGACAGGGGAATAATTCAAAAGCAGTAGGCAAAAACGGCGGAGCTGGCAACAAGGGTAAGGTTACCCCTGCTTCTGCCCGGGAAATCGCGCTTGATATAATGGTTAAGGTTGAACAGCAAGGTGCTTATAGCAATTTGCTGCTCAACAGCAGTCTACAGAAGGCAACGCTTAGCAGAGAAGATGCCGGACTGGTGACAGAACTTGTTTATGGCTCTATTTCGCGGATGAACACCTTGGATTATGTGCTTGAAGGATTTGTTAGTAAAGGGATAGCTAAACTACAGCCATGGGTCCGTAATTTACTGCGGTTAAGTTTATATCAAATTATGTATCTGGATCGTATACCGTCCCATGCAGCTGTTAATGAGGCTGTTAATATAGCGAAGAAAAAAGGCCACCAGGGAATCTCAGGGATGGTTAACGGTGTGCTGCGCAGTGTGTTGCGCGCTGGTGATCTACCGGTTCTGCCTGAGGGGCTGAGTCAAGCGCAGCGGATATCGATATTATACTCACATCCGTTGTGGTTAGTGGAACGTTGGATTACCGAGTACGGTGTCGACACGGCGGAAGCGATTTGTGCATCTAATAATGAGCCGCCTGCGGTCAGTGTACGTGTGAATACAACGATGATCAGTCGTGAAGCTCTGCTGAACCAGATGATTGAACAAGGTCTGCAAGCTTCAGCATCTGAGGTTAGTCCCTATGGTATTGTTGTGAAAAGCGGTGGAAACCTGGCGCTCACCTCCTGGTATCGTGATGGATATCTCTCCGTTCAGGATGAGAGTTCTATGCTAGTAGCTGAAGCGGTAGCTCCGGAGCCTGGTATGAGGGTGCTTGACTGTTGCGCTGCTCCTGGGGGCAAAACAGCACATATGGGCGAGCTCATGAAAGATGAAGGATCAATTTACGCTAATGATCTGCATTTGCATAAAGCGAAATTGATCTCAGATCAAGCAGAACGTTTAGGTCTTGATTGCGTATCTACAGGCAGTGCAGATGCGCTGGAGCTGGAGCACACTTTAGAGTATCAATCCTTTGATAGAATTCTTCTCGACGCACCTTGCTCTGGACTCGGCGTAATTCGCCGTAAGCCAGACCTCAAATGGCGTAAGCAGCCGGAAGATGTGGCTAGCGTAGCGTCATTGCAACGGGAATTGCTGCAGTCGGTCTCTAAACTGTTGAAACCGGGTGGCATTCTGGTATATAGTACCTGTACTACTGAACAAGCGGAAAATAGTGAAGTAGTAGCTGACTTTTTGAAGCAGAATCCTGACTTCACCGCTGTAACTTTTGCCTCCCCATTATGGGACAGGCTGGAGGGTACTGCGCTGGCTGAGGGTGAGGGAATTCAGCTGCTGCCTCATCATTATGGGAGCGACGGGTTCTATATTTCCAAGCTTCAGAGAGTCTTGTAATATAGCAAATTTTCTGACAATTGTAGTATCCTCCGCCCGCCGGGCTACCGTACGGCGGGCGTTTTCTTTTACCGTCTCTGAAATTTGTGTTAAAATAGGAAGAATGAGAAATAATACGCATATCCTTATGAAAGAACAGGTGTAGATAATAATGAAACCTTTAATATATGATTTTTCTTTAGAAGAGTTACAACAGTGGGCGAAAGACAATGGTGAGCCTGCTTTTCGTGGTGGACAAATTTTTGATTGGCTGTATGTAAAACGTGTGAATGACTTCGAAGCAATGAGCAATTTGTCCAAAGGGCTTCGTCAGAAGCTGAATGAACAATTCTCTATTGCTGCACTAACTGAAATTACTAAAATGGAATCTAAAGATGGAACTGTAAAATTCCTGTTTGGATTGCATGACGATCATGCTATCGAAACAGTTATCATGAAACATAATTATGGCAATAGCGTTTGTGTAACAACCCAAGTAGGATGCCGAATCGGCTGTACTTTCTGTGCTTCCACACTCGGTGGATTAAAACGGGATTTGACAGCGGGAGAAATTGTAGCTCAGGTTGTCCGTTCCCAACAAATCCTTGATGCGCGCGGCGAACGTGTCAGCAGCATTGTTATCATGGGTACTGGTGAGCCGTTTGAGAACTATGATGCAACAATGAGATTCTTGCGTCTTATGATTCATGAGAAGGGCCTAAATATCGGACAACGGCATATTACTGTTTCCACCAGCGGTATTGTACCGAGCATTTATAAATTTGCAGAAGAAGATACCCAGATTAATTTGGCGATTTCGATTCATGCACCTAACGACGCCTTGCGTTCAAAGCTAATGCCTGTTAACCGCCGTTTTCCGTTTGATGATGTAATTGAATCATTGCGTTATTATCAAGCTAAGACGGGACGACGTGTCAGCTTTGAATATGCCTTGATCGGCGGGGTAAATGACCAACCGGAGCATGCTGAGGAATTGGCCGGGGTGCTTAAGAGCATGTTGTGCCACGTCAATTTGATTCCGGTAAACCATGTGCCTGAGCGGAAATATGTACGTACTTCACGCAATGATATCTTTGAGTTTCAACGTATTTTGGCTGATAACGGGGTGAATGTTACTATTCGCCGTGAGCAAGGCCATGATATCGCGGCCGCATGCGGACAGCTGCGTGCCAAACATATGGAGTTGGGGTGAGGATATTTGATCAGAACAGTTCATGCCAGCGATATTGGCCGAGTGCGCTCTGTCAATGAGGATTCGGTCTGGATCGGCGCGACGCGCCACGGTTATACACTCGGTATTATTGCCGATGGGATGGGTGGACATCAGGCTGGTGAAACCGCAAGCAGGCTCGCTTTGGAGACAATGAGGAATAACCTGGACGGGTTAGAGCCTGAACTTCAAGACGAAGCTCTGCGTGATGCGTTGTCAGCTGCTATTTTGGAAGCTAACAGCACTGTGTTCAGGGAGGCTTCCGGTGACGATAAGTATCATAATATGGGTACTACTGTCGTTGCTGTTCTTTTGAATGGATCAAACGGATATATTGGCCATATCGGAGACAGCAGAGCCTATTTAATAAAAGACAGTGCGGCAGTTCAACTAACCGAGGATCATACGCTAGTCAATGAGCTGTTCAAGAACGGTCAGATCAGTGTGGAGGA
Source organism: Paenibacillus sp. FSL P2-0121 (assembly GCF_037975345.1). Lineage (NCBI taxonomy): Bacteria > Bacillati > Bacillota > Bacilli > Caryophanales > Paenibacillaceae > Paenibacillus > Paenibacillus sp. FSL P2-0121. Next base: position 2,938,883 of record NZ_CP150245.1, read on the forward strand.
ATTGGATAATCATCCGCGTCGTAATGTGCTGACGAGGGCACTTGGAACAGACGCTGAGGTTGAGGTTGATATGGCGCCTATAGCTCTGCTACCAGGGGAAATTTTGCTTCTATGCAGCGATGGTTTAAGCAACTTTGTCACAAATGAGCATTTAGGCAAAGTAGCAGGTATACATGAGATATCGTTAGAGGAAAGAGCGGACCGTTTACTTCAGCTGGCACTGCTCGCCGGCGGTGGCGATAATATTAGCGTCGCTTTGTTAGAACATCATGGAGAGGCCGCTGTGCCCGAAACAAAGGAGTGGGATTGATGATCGGTCACGAATTGGGCGGCCGTTACCAAGTCATCGAACGGATCGGCGGAGGTGGAATGGCGCTCGTCTATAGAGCACATGACATTCTTTTAAACCGAAATGTCGCCATCAAAGTATTGCGCAATCAGTTTGTGCATGACGAGGAATTTATTCGCCGTTTTAGGCGTGAGGCGCAGTCTGCCGCATCTTTGTCTCATCCGAATGTCGTCAGCATATACGATGTAGGACAAGAAGACGAAATTCATTACATTGTCATGGAGTATATTGAGGGTCAGAATCTTAATGAAATTATAAAAGAACGAGCGCCATTGCAGGTTGATGAATCCGTACGGATCGCTTCACAAATCTGTGATGCCCTAGATCATGCGCATCAGAATCAAATTATTCATCGTGATATAAAACCACATAATATCCTGATCGGACGCAATGGACGGGTGAAAGTAACCGACTTTGGGATTGCCCGAGCAGTTACGTCAACAACCATAACACAGACCGGTTCTGTGGTTGGTTCAGTACATTATTTCTCGCCAGAGCATGCCAAAGGTGTCTCTACAGGAGAAAAGTCTGACTTGTATTCATTAGGTATTGTACTTTATCAAATGCTTACTGGAAGCCTGCCCTTCTTGGGAGAGAGTCCGATTAGTGTAGCTTTAAAACATCTGCAAGAAGAGTTTGAAGAGCCAAAACTTCTGAATCCACTCATTCCGCAAAGCGTTGAGAATGTAATTCTGAGATCAATGCGTAAAAACCCGGAGGAGCGGTACGACTCTGCCAAAGAAATGTTACAGGATTTGGAAACATGCTTATTGCCGGAGCGCCGCAGTGAGGCGAAGATTCTGTTCAACGATGAAGAAGATGAGGATCGTACGCGGGTTATCCCGGCGATAAAACCGATTCAAAGAAGCAATGGTAATCGTAATCATCGTGAGGAACGGATGGTTCGTGATGAAGATGATGAACCGGTGCCTTCAAGCAAAGGTAAAAAACAATGGGCAAAACCCACATTATGGATTGGGCTTACCTTACTGTTGCTGTTGGCTATGGCCAGTCTCGTATGGTACGTTAAATCACAGCTAGTTGTTCCTGAGGTTTCCGTTCCTTATGTAGTAGGTAAACAGATAGAACAAGCACAAACTGAGCTTGAGGATTTGGGGCTTGAGGTTGCTGATCCTATTCTGTATGACTACAGTCCGAATTTTGAAGAGAATGTGGTCATTAAGCAGAGTAGGGAAAAGGATGCCAAAGTGAAAAAAGGAGCGTCCCTTATACTCACTGTGAATACGGCTAAGCCATTACCCAAGATGCCAGATGTAGTTAACAAGAGCTTTGATGATGCGGTTAAGGCATTGATGGCGCTGGGTGTAGCCCAAGACAGGATTGATAATAAACCTCTCTATGACGAAAATACAGATGAAGGTCTCATTGTAAAATCTGACCCTGCATTAAATACTGAATTCGATCCTGAGACGGTTCAAATCACCCTTTACGTTAGTAAAGGAGAAGAAAGTGTACTGTTGCCAGATCTCATCGGTAAGACGGAGAGTGAGGCAAAGGCGCTGCTTGAAGGTGCCAAGCTTGTTCTTGGAGAAGTGAAGAAAGAATCCAGCTTCAGCATTGAAGAAGGTAAAGTAACAAAGACTTGGGCATTTGATAAAGGGACAGGTACTTCTGTTCCACCTGGAACAGCGATTACGATTTACTTAAGTACAGGTTATCCACCTGAAGCCCTGAATTATACCTTTAATGTGCCAGTCGCTCCTGCTCAGGATGGGAAAAAGAGCAAGATTCGTATCGAATTCGTGGATGCACGCAATAATGGAGAGAAACAGGATTGGGGAACACGTACCATTGGAAAGAGCCAAGTGTTATCCGTTAATCTAGTATTGGCTCCTAATAAAGATGGTTCGGTTATTGTTACCCGTGACGGTGTGCTTTTGGACACTTATGTCATTCCTTATATCGATGCGAAGAACGGAACCGTTCAGGAGCCTGAACCACCAGTTATAGCAACACCACAGCCAACTCCAACACCTTCTGCTGAACCTACGCCTACAATTGAACCTACGATTGAACCGGAGATCTTGCCGGGTTCAGGTTCAGAGAATGACGGAGGGAATAACGGGGCGGTGAATCAGACAGGGTTCGTAAACAATAGTTCTATAAATAGTGAATCGACTAATAATGGCAATAATAAGCACAACAATAAAGGCAAGGATAAATCTAAAGATAAAAACAACAACTAAACAGGGTTTAACCTGAACGGTTGGCGTAGCGAAATGACCCGGGGATATCAGACTTGGGTCATTTTCGTAAAATCAGGAGAGGAAGGCTCACTATGTATGCCTGAAGGAATAATTGTTAAGGCGTTAAGCGGTTATTATTATGTGAAACCGCTCCGCGAAGGATTAATTGCGACTGAAGAGCATTCTGTTCAATGCAGAGGCCGAGGAATTCTCAAGAAAAAAGGGATCGCTCCGCTAGTTGGAGATCGGGTTATTTATATCCTTACTGAGCATGGAGAAGGAATGGTGGATGAACTTCTACCTAGAGAATCTGAACTGATTCGTCCACCTGTAGCGAATGTTAAGCTCGCAGTGCTTTTATTCTCCGTTCGGGAGCCCGATATGAACCTGAATCTGTTGGACAAGTTTCTAGTTCATATTGAGCATTCGGGTCTGGAACCCCTAATTGTTCTGACTAAACAGGATTTGGCGGATGATGATGGTGAAGCTACCCGTTATGTTAAAGAACTTTATGAGGATATCGGATATGAAGTGATGGTCACAAGTTCACTTACTGGTGCCGGAAGCGATGAGCTAAGACAAAGGCTTACTGGAGGCATCAGCGTATTTGCGGGTCAATCCGGGGTTGGTAAGTCCACCTTATTGAATCGTATTGTTCCAGGGCTTAAACTGGAGACTGGAGAGATCAGTTTACGATTGGGACGTGGTCGTCATACGACCCGTCATGTGGAGCTGATGGATATTGGTGGTGGAGGTTTTGTTGCAGATACCCCAGGTTTTAGTCAGCTTGATTTCTTGGAGCTTGGTGTAGAAGAGCTGTCCACTTGTTTTCGTGAATTTGCTCAATACGCATCCGATTGTAAGTTCCGGGGCTGCAGTCATCAGCATGAACCAGGCTGCCGTGTAATAGAGGCTTGGAAAGCAGGGAAAATTGCGGATAGTCGCTATGATCATTACAAACTGTTTTTTAATGAAATGAAAGATAAAAAGCGGAGGTACTAACATCATGATACGAATAGCACCATCTTTATTGTCGGCGGATTTCGCGCGTTTAGGTCCAGAAGTTGCAGAGGCGGAAGCCAGTGGTGGAGATTGGATACATGTGGATGTAATGGACGGTCATTTTGTGCCGAATATCACGTTGGGTCCACCTATTGTAAAAGCTGTATCGTTACATACCAAGCTGCCTCTTGATGTTCACTTGATGATTGAGTCACCAGAACGTTATATCCCTGATTTTGCTGCAGCAGGTGCAAGTGTGATCACCGTTCACGCTGAGGCATGCGTTCATTTGCATCGTGTGGTTCATCAGATCAAGGAACTGGGGCTGAAGGCAAGTGTAGCAATTAATCCGGGTACTCCGGCTTCAGCGGTGCGTGAGGTGCTAGAGGATGTGGATATGATTCTGGTGATGACCGTTAATCCAGGCTTTGGTGGTCAAGCATTCATTCCTAACACTTTGCGCAAAATCACTCAAATTCGAGAATGGGCGAATGAAGTGAATCCAGATTTATTGATCGAAGTAGATGGTGGAGTATCGGAAGATACAGCACCATTGGTTGTGGCAGCTGGAGCCGATGTTTTGGTAGCGGGGAATGCAGTTTTTGGCCGGAGTGATCGTGCTGCGGCGATCCGAGGAATTCGAGAAGCAGCCGAATCAGCACTGCGTTAAAAAATAGGCGATTGAGACTAGAGGTATAGGCCAAGTCCTCGGTGCATAAATATGGTTACATGAGCAGAAATCTCATGTAGCCTTTTTTTGTTTTGGCAGGGAGGACTGCAGTTCGTTTCCGTTATTGACAAGAGGAAAGTCTCCTGCGTACGGCATGAATTGATGGGAGGGTAAATCATGAAATTTTACACGTTTAAGCTGCCAAGGTTTTTGGGAGGTTTTGTTAAAGCAATATTGAACACATTTCAGAAGAGTTAAGCCTCTAACAGAAAAGAAAACATGAAAAAAAGCACCTTACAAATGTAAAGGGTGCTTTTTGCTTCATATAAGTTATCGTTCGGTCTTAAAAATTGCTAAAGACTAAACGCGTTCAACTTTACCGGCTTTCAAAGCACGGGTGCTGACGTACACGCGTTTTGGTTTACCGTTCACGAGGATACGGACCTTCTGAACGTTAACTCCCCAAGAACGACGGTTGCGGTTATTAGCGTGAGACACGTGGTTGCCGCTGCTCGGTTTCTTGCCTGTTACTGCACATTTGCGGGACATAGATTACACCTCCTTATTCCTAACACCTGCATAAACAATACTTATCTATAATATCACAGCAAATTTTGCTACGTCAACCGATTCAAAAACATTTATTTCTTTTAATACTTATAGTACAATGTAAATTAGTGCATTATGTCCTGTTAATCATAGAATGATTAGGCATGAAGTTAGGAAGGGGAATTCTCAATTGAGTAAGCGTTCTATAAACGGAACAGATTTTACCGCTATGGTATTGGCTGGAGCGGATAAGCTGCAACAGCATGCAGAACACGTCAATTCCCTAAATGTTTTTCCGGTCCCAGACGGAGATACCGGTACAAACATGAATTTGACGATGACCGCAGGTGCGAATGAATTAAAGAAAAATAACACCACTTCTGTGGGCCAATGTGCAGGTGTACTCTCCAAGGGCTTATTAATGGGAGCTCGCGGGAATTCCGGCGTTATTTTGTCCCAGTTATTCAGAGGGTTTAGCAGGTATGCGGCTCAACATGATGAGCTTAACACACAGCAGTTCGCTGCTGCGCTGCAAACCGGAGTGGACGCTGCGTATAAAGCAGTTGTAAAGCCTGTAGAGGGAACTATTCTTACTGTAGCTAAAGAGGCTGCAAGACATGCTGTTTATTATGCCCGCCGTACTACTGACGTTGTGGAGCTGATGACAGAGGTATTAGCCAAAGCAAAAGAAGCCTTAGCTTATACGCCTGAGCAATTACCTGTATTGAAGCAAGTCGGTGTTGTAGATTCTGGCGGTCAAGGTTTGGTCTACATTTATGAAGGGTTTCACCAGCATCTGACGAACGGAAGTACCGGTCTGTCTGAATCTGTGCAAGGACAAACCCACACACCAGTTGCACCAGCGCCTAAACCCGTGTTAACGAAACCTGAAAATGAACTGTTTTCTGTACAGTCTTCTGCACAGTCACAGCTATCTACTGAAGATATAGAATTTCTATATGATATGGAGTTTTTCATTAATCGCCAGTTAGGCGTTAACGTGAGAACTAATTTTGATGAGGAAGCTTTTAGGAAAGCGTTGTCAGTTAATGGCGATTCCATTATTGTAATTTCGGATGATGAGACGATTAAAGTGCATGTGCACTCTAAGGCTCCGGGTGAAGTGATGAACTTGGCTCTTCTTTATGGGGAGATCACGCAGATTCATATTCTTAATATGCGAGAGCAGCATCGTGACCTGTTGACTGCGGGCATGGATATTGCACCAATGCCTGATGTGTTCGCTGATATGCCGAATGAGAAGAGTGCAGTGCAAATGTCTCCTGCTGAGCCACCAGCTGATGATTTGGCACCTTACGGCTTCATTGCGGTATCTTCTGGCGCAGGTATTGCTGATATTTTCAAAAGCCTTGGAGTGGACGTAGTCCTTGCTGGTGGTCAAACAATGAATCCTAGCACGGAGGATTTCGTGAACGCGATTTCTTCTATATCTGCGAAGCATGTTTATATTTTGCCGAATAACTCGAACATTGTTCTTGCCGCTCAACAAGCTAAAGATCTTCTAGAAGGCGAACGTGAGATTACGGTGATTCCAAGTAAAAGTATTCCACAGGGAATAGCAGCAGCTTTTGCGTTCCAAGAGGAAGATGCTGTGGAGACTAATTCTGAGAATATGCTGGAAGCAATCTCTCATGTGAAATCCGGACAAGTAACGAACGCTGTGCGTGATACAAGCTTTGATGAGCTGGAGATTAAGTCGGGCCAATTTATTGGGATTTCTAATTCCAAAATTGTTGCTGCGGCAGATGATCTTTTAGCTGCAAGTCAGGCGCTGTTATCCAACATGCTGGAGAATGGCGACGAAATCGTCACGATCCTTATTGGTGCAGAAACAGAATCCGAGGCTACTGATTCTTTGAGTGAGTGGCTGGAAGAGACTTATCCGAATGTGGAAGTTGAGATTCATGAGGGTGGCCAACCCCTGTATTATTATCTGTTCTCTGTAGAGCCATAGATAGGAACTAATGGTTCTTTAACAATGGAGTAGAAATTTGCTATTGCGTAGTTGGCAAAATTATAGCTTGGGGGAGAAAATCCATGAATCGTACCATTATCGTCACCGACAGCACTTCAGATATCCCGCCAGCAATGGCGGAAACGTACGGAATTGAGGTAGTACCGTTGACCTTAATGTTCGGCGAAGAGGCTTTTAGGGACAATCTGGATATGACTCCGGAGCAGTTCTATGAGCGTCTTCCCCGTACCTCACAGCTGCCGACTACTTCTCAACCCTCACCGGTTGAATATATGAATGTGTACCGCAGTATTCTGGAGCGTAACCCGGGCTGTTCTATCCTTTCCTTTCATATTTCTTCTGGACTGAGCGGGACTTATCAATCTGCATTGCTGGCTAAATCGATGCTGGAGGAAGAGGGAGAAGGAATCACTGTTGTGGATTCTCTCTCCGCTTCTTATGGTTTTGGATTTATGGTAGTGGAAGCTGCCAGAATGTCTGCTGAGGGCAAAGGACCTGAAGAGATACTTGAGGCTGTAGAAAGCCTACGTCAATCGCGTAAGCTTTACTTCTTAGTAGATACACTTGAATATTTACAAAAAGGCGGGAGAATTGGGAAAGCCTCCGCTATTCTGGGGACACTTCTGAATATTAAGCCGATCCTGTCCATTGATGCAGATGGAATTATTTATGCGGTGGAGAAAGTTAGAGGCCGTAAGAAGGCTGTCGCCCGTATGATTGAACTGTTCAAGCGGGATCTGCAGGGTGTAAACAAAATCAATGTGGCCGTGGGTCATACGGCTGAACCGGCTTCCGGCGAGGAGTTCCTGAATGAGCTTGCAGGACACTTCACCTTGGAAGAAAAAGTGCTGACGAACGTCGGCCCTGTCGTGGGCAGCCATGTCGGTAACGGTACATTAGCTGTGTTCATTTGGCCTGCAAAATGAGGGATAAATATGACACTGGCATTAAATCAAATTGAAGTAAAAAACATAACTGGCGTGAGTGCTCAAAAGCAAAGCGAGCTTCACGCCTTTGGCGTCTTTACAGTAAAGGATTTATTAGAGTATTATCCGTTCCGCTACGAGGATTATCGGCCCCGCTCGCTTAGCGAGACTAAACACGGGGATAAAGTGACCGTTGAGGCAAAAGTGATCGGTATCCCTGTGCTGCAGCGCTTTGGCGGCAAGTCTCGTCTTAGCTGTAAGATGGTTGCAGAGCCCTGGATGTTCACAGCAACCTGGTTTAACCGCCATTACGTAAGAGAGCAACTCACTGTGGGACGGGAAATTGTGCTGACCGGCAAATGGGATCAGAAGCGCAATCAGATTACAGTGACTGATTATGAATTTCCGGATCGTGGTGAAGGGAAGACGGGAACACTGCAGCCGGTCTATTCAGTAGGTGGCAAGATCACGCAGTCGTGGATCAGGAAGGTTATTAATCAGGGACTTCAGCAGTATGGGGATCTGATTCCAGAAATTTTACCGCATTCTATTATGAGGGAATATGACTTCATGCCGCGTAAACGGGCCATTGCCACTATTCATAGGCCTGAGGACACTCGTGAAGGGCAGCAGGGGCGCCGTAGGATGGTGTATGAGGAACTATTCCTGTTCCAGTTGAAGATGCAAGCGTTCAGGGTTCTGAACCGCGGGCGGATGGATGGGGTAGTCCACACAGTGGATAACGCGACGGTACGCCAGTTCGTTCGCAGTCTGCCCTTTGAGCTTACAGATGCACAGAAACGTGTAGAGCTGGAGATTTTACATGATCTGCGTTCACCATATTGCATGAATCGTCTGCTGCAAGGAGATGTTGGCTCGGGTAAAACAGTGCTTGCGGCAGTGGCGCTTTTTGCTACGGTAAGATCTGGTTTTCAGGGCGCACTTATGGTGCCTACAGAGATTTTAGCAGAGCAGCATATGCGTTCACTTACCAGAATGTTTGAGCCGTTTGGGATTACTGTAGGACTCCTGACGGGCAGTGTGACTGGCCGAAAACGTAAAGAATTATTGGCCTCGTTGCAAATGGGGATGCTTGATATCGTGGTAGGAACACATGCTTTGATTCAGGAGGATGTATTTTTCCGTGATCTGGGACTTGTAGTAACTGACGAGCAGCATCGTTTTGGTGTGAATCAGCGTGGTGTATTGCGGCGTAAAGGATATAATCCGGATGTACTGACGATGACGGCGACGCCTATTCCTCGTACGCTAGCCATCTCTGTTTTTGGCGATATGGATGTATCCACTTTATCTGAGAGGCCGAAAGGCCGGGTGCCAATAACTAGCTACTGGGTAAAGCATGATCTCATGGATCGTGTGCTGAATCTGATTAAGCGTGAAATTGATCTCGGTCGTCAAGCTTATCTGATCTGTCCGCTTATTGAAGAGTCCGAGAAGCTGGATGTGCAGAATGCTATTGATTTGCATATTCAGATGAGCCAAGCTTTCCCTAGCTATAAAGTTGGGCTTTTACATGGTAAAATGACTCCCGCTGAAAAAGATGAAGTGATGCGGGCGTTTTATAACAATGAGCTACAGCTGCTTGTGTCCACTACGGTGGTGGAGGTGGGTGTAGACGTTCCTAATGCTACATTGATGATCATTATGGATGCGGATCGTTTTGGCCTGTCACAGCTGCACCAGCTGCGTGGACGGGTAGGAAGAGGGCAGCATGCCTCTTTTTGTGTGTTGGTAGCTGATCCAAAATCTGAAATCGGACGTGAGCGAATGACTGCCATGACCGATACGGATGACGGATTTGAGATTTCCCGAAGGGATTTGGAGCTGCGTGGTCCGGGGGACTTTTTTGGGACAAAGCAGAGTGGATTACCGGAGTTTCGGCTGGCAGATATGACGGCTGACTTTGAAATTCTCGAGCAGGCGCGGGATGATGTTGCTGAGCTGCTTAAGGATGAAGCCTTTTGGACATCACCTGAATATGCATCTCTTCGGCATTATTTACAGAGTGAACAGATCTTCCAAGGAGAATTAATTGACTAACTAGGCACATGTAGCACCGAAGGCTCATATACTGTGAAAGATTGGATATGACGGGAGGTGCTACACTTGGGTTATCAACAATTCGGAATTAGCCCTCAGTTGGTGGATCGCATCAAGCTGAAGATGAAAAACTCGACTGTGAAGGATCGTATCAAAAGTATGATTGAGGGCATCTCGAAACAGGAGCTGCAGGATCCTGCGGTTGTTCGCAGATTGGTACGAAAAGCGTCAGGTGTATTGAACGAGAAATTGACCTCGACACAGGAAGAACAAATTGTAAAGTTTATCATCGCGCAGAAAATCGATCCGAACAACACCTTTCATTTAATCCGCTTGTGGGGAATGTTCCGTTAAGTAGCGGATTAAATGAAAAGTAGGGGTTGTCCATAGATGGTTTTTTCATCGTATGTGACAGTCTGCAAGCAGCGATCCTCCTATTACTGGAGGATCGCTGCTTTGCGTTTTTGGTCGCAGTTACGGCAAGCTGCAATACGTTTCTATTCTGGACAACCGATGCCACCGAATCGTGGTCATTCGTCGTCCGGTACCGCTGAATGATGTTCATCCATCGTTTGATGCCACCGAATCATGGTCAACCTTCGTCAGATGCCACTGAATCATAGTCAACCGTTGTCCAATACCGTAGAAATATGATCATTCGCTATCCGATACCGCCGAATTATATCCATCCTACGTCTAATACCACCGAATCATAGTCATCCGCCGTCCGATGTCGCCGAATCATGTTCATCCACTGTCCGATCCCGCCGAATCAAGTTCATCCACCGTCCGCTGACCCCGAATCATGTTCATCCGCAAGTCGATCCCGCCAAATTATGTTCATCCGCTGAGGTATTCGGACTCCAATGACGTTATTTACAAATATATCGCTTTTGGAGCAAGGTTTCGGACTCCAGTGCAGTTATTCATAAGAAATAGACTCGTAGTTGGTGTTTTTGTGCCAATAGGGGCTATGGGGTCCGATAGCATCTGAAATTCAGGATAATTCCGCGCATAAGGCCCGCTGTGTCCGATGCCACCGAATTCCATTCATCTGCCGTGGGGTACCGCTGAATTATGTTTATCCATCGTCTGATGCTACCGAATCAAGTTCATCTGCTGTCGGGTACCACCGAATCTTGTTCATCCGCAAGTCGATCCCGCCGAATCATGATCATCCGCTGTGGCATTCGGACTCCAATGACGTTATTTACAAATATATCGCCTTTGGAGCAAGGTTTCGGACTCCAGTGCAGTTATTCATAAGAAATAGGCTCATAGTTGGCGTTTTTTGTGCCAATAGGGGCTATGGGGTCCGATAGCATCTGAAATTCAGGGTAATTTCGCGTATAAGGTCCGCTGTGTCCGATGCCACCGAATCACATTCATCTTCCGTCGGTTCCCACCGAATCTTGTTCATCCACTGTCCGATGCTACCGAATCACATTCATCTTCCGTCGGTTCCCACCGAATCTTGTTCATCCACTATCCGATCCCGCCGAATCACATTCACCCATCGTCCGTTGCCCCCGAATCATGTTCATCTATCGTCCGTTTCCGCCGAATCATGATCATCCGCTGTGGCATTCGGACTCCAATGACGTTATTCGCAAATATATCGCCTTTGGAGCAAGGTTTCGGACCCCAGTGCAGTTATTCATAAGAAATAGACTCGTAGTTGGCGTTTTTTGTGCCAATAGGAGCTATGGGGTCCGATAGCATCCAAAATTCAGGATTATTTCGCGTATAAGGTCTCCTGTGTCCGATAGCTGCCTCAATCGCGCAAACATGTTAGATTAAGCGAAGTTTGTGGCCTCACACAAGGAGTTTGAGGCTTCGATCAAGAAGTTTTGGGTCTCAAACAAAAAAAAGGAGTCTTCGCTCAAGAAATTAGGTCTCGCGCAGAAAAATTGGTTGCGATCAAAGGCTAAATTCAAAAAGAAGGGAGCGTTCCAGCCATATTCATGGCTTAAGGGCGCTCCCTTCTTTTTATTCGTGTAAGCGTGTTTGTCTATGATCTTTAGTGGCTGATCTAAACACAATTTGGCTCTCTGAATCACACTGTAGAACGAGTGCCCGAAGATGCTCTTCTTCCATTCTGTTCGTCAGACAAAACAACGTGCTAACCTCTCCATCTTGCCCTGAACCTTCAGCAATCGCAGCTTCTCGGTTTAGGGAGCTTGCGATTGCTTGTTGAATGTCCAAACATCGGCTGCTGGTAATCCAAGCAGTGCGGGAGTGGGATAATCCCCGTAGTGAGATACGAACACCTTCGAAAGCCAGCAGGTAGGCAATAATAGAATACATTGCTTGCTCCCAACCGAACAATGTACCTGCAAAAAGCAGAATTGCACAGTTCAGGATCATAATAACGACTTCCGTTGACTTTGGAGGTCCGCCGCTCAGCAGAGAATACCCCTGGTCACTGGCTTGTTTATTTACACCGCCGAATCTCACAGATATTCCAATACCTACTCCAAGACAGATGCCTCCTGCCATTGCGGCAGGTAAAGGATCGCTAATCACAGCAGGAAAACGATGCAGCGCAAGAGACGCGATGGTTAGGCAGGTTAATCCCAAAACAGTGTAAAGAGCAAAGCGGAGATTTACTTGCTTTCGCGACATAAATATAAAGGGCAGATTGAATAGAAATAGAAACAATCCAAGCTGCATTTCAGTAGTATGAGCGAATAATGCGGATAAACCTGTAATCCCGCCGACAACAAGGCCATGTGGCATTAAAAATAATTCCAATCCTACAGCAGCAAGCAATGCGCCGGCAATGACTGTGAGAACTCGGAAGGTAGAGCTTCTTTGTAGCTGTTGACGTTGATTTATTTTGTTCTGCATAGTTTTTCCTCCTTCAACAGGGGAAACGACCTTACTCATTTTCAGTGGCTATGGCAGATTTTTTGGATATTCGTGCATCATGTCGTTTCTCAAAGTTGAATACTTTATCCATTATTTTATAAATCTATTTAGATTCCTTCGTCAGACAATGTCCAAGGACAACATGGATCAGCACGTAAATGTCTGCGAATGTCTGCAAATGTCTGCAAATGGCTGCGAAAGGCTGTAAATGGCTGCGAATGTCTGCAAATGGCTGCAAATGGCTGCGAAAGGCTGTAAATGTCTGCGAATGTCTGCGAATGTCTGCGAATGTCTGCGAAAGGTTGAAAATGCCGCAAATGGCTGCAAATGGCTGCAAATAGTGAAGACTAGCCAGCACTCCGCTTTCTTTACCCAAATTGGCTAAAACAATTTAAAGTTTATCCCGTGAGACTATAGGCATCCCATGATAGATGAAGCATGAAGGCTGTGACCAACGCTACGTCCGGCCAGCAAGCCTGCAACGAAGTTGCCAATCAGCATAACGATAACTGCTGCAAGGGAGTACCAGAGCGCCTCACCGCCTAAGGTAGGCGGATGTACCTCAGTCTCAAGCTGAAGAAGAAGATGGCACCTAAGAAATAACGAAATAGGATCACGAGCTTTTCAATTCGTCTCACATGTTCGGTTTCAGCGAGGAAAAGTCCACTAGTAGTGCGCCAATAACTTCTGTCTGCTAGACGAGTGCTCTCGGAGAATCCGGCAATCAAGAATAGTGCTGCGAATATTACTAATGTAAAAGCGCTCCGGAACGGATATCCAGAACATGGTTCAGCCAAGATACTTGCTTTCTTCCAGTGGATGATGAGCAATGCGAGCATGTATACCCACCGGGAAATCCGCATCTCTATAATTCATGAACCTAAGATTTTTATCAATTGAAGTTCTAAATTCCCTTCAGCCGACATTCATTTAGGGCAGAGGTGAACTTCGTTAGTGGAGTGAAATTAGAAAATGAGACGTGAATTTTAACAGGTACAGCCGCAGTCGAAGCAGGAATTTATAAATCACTGGACGGAACAGTAAAGAAAGTACAGGGAGTATTGCAATTACCGCAAGTGACTTCGCTCCCCACTGTTCAGTTATTTTGATGGCTCCTACCTGAGGGGTTATTTGAGGTGCAATCCTTACGGGAGGTGTAAACTTTCGCTCGTAGCGTTCAATTTCGGATGTCGTTGATTCTTGCTCCGTAGTGAATAATCCTCCAGACCAGGCAGGTGGAAAAGAGAACATCATTCCCAGAATTAGGACTATACGAAGAAACCAATGTAGTGATAAATGCGCTATATATTGCACCGAAATAACACCTCCCAACTGTATGTAGTATAAAAAGCATACCATACCTTTTCCTTTGAATCCAAATTGTTTTGTGAAAAAAATTCATATATAGATGATGAAAACATGAAACCGAACGGGAAAAATGACGTATTTCGCAGCATAGATAACTTTTATTATCTTGTTTCAGTCAGGAGGGATAAATTTGAGCGAATGGCAGGATTTTAACGGTTTTGATGAGCGCAGCTTTTTCGGAAGTTTCATTCATGAGATGCCACTGTTTTTTAAATTATTTGCTTTGCTTTTTCTTGGCTTTTTCGTTTTTATAATTGTTAAATCAGTGAGAATCTGGATGTCCAATAACGCAAGTCCCTTGATAAAAGCAAACTGCACAGCGGTCACCAAACGAACCGAGGTATGGGGTGGATCCGGTGAATCGAGAGCAAATACTAGTTATTATGTTACCTTTGAGTTTGCCGATGGCTCTCGTTTAGAGTTGCAGGTAAGAGATCAGGATTTTGGCCTGATTGTAGAAGGTGACCGAGGTGAACTCCTGTATCAAGGGACTAGGTTTAAAAGCTTCAATCGCGATTTGAAGAAAGAACATCTAAATTTCTAAAAAAGTACATACCATTCAAGAATCACCATGCCTGTTTTGGGTAAAACTCATATGAGAGGTTTTACCAGATCTCAATTCTGGAAGGAGGCTATGGTCTTGAATTCAAATAATTCACAATCGCAAGGGCTGGTACCCTTCCATACACTGAGCGAGGAAGAAGTGCTGAATAGGCTGGAAACTCGGAAAGAGGGTTTATCTTCCGATGAAGCAGCTAAACTTCTGGAGCGATATGGGAAGAATGTACTGCAAGAAGCGAAGACTAAATCGCTATTAGAAAAGTTTATCGAACAATTTAAAAATGTAATGATCTTTATTTTGCTAGTAGCAGCTGTATTGTCAGGAGTTTTGGGGGAATGGACGGATACGATTATTATTTTGCTTGTAGTCATTCTGAACGCGGTGCTTGGAGTTATTCAGGAAAATAAGGCGGAGCAGGCACTCGATGCGCTTAAAAGCATGTCCTCTCCGCATGCCAGAGTAAGACGTTCCGGTCAGGTTACTGAGATAAAAAGTGAAGACCTCGTTCCCGGGGATATCGTATTACTGGAAGCCGGAAATGTAGTTCCGGCGGATATAAGACTTTTGGAAGCCGCATCGTTAAAGACGGAGGAAGCCGCGCTTACAGGAGAATCATTGCCATCAGAAAAGCGGGCCGGTGTGCTTGAAGGCAGCGACATTGTAATCGGAGACCGCACCAATATGGCTTACATGAGCAGCAGTGTTACTTATGGCCGGGCGGTTGGTGTCGTTACAACAACAGGAATGCAGACGGAGGTCGGTAGAATTGCCGGTTTTATCTCGGAGGAAGATAATGATGTAACACCGCTGCAAAAAAAGCTGGATGAACTAGGGAAATATTTCACCTTTATTATTCTTGGCGTTTGCGTGATTATCTTTGCCGTTGGGATCTTCGAGGGAAGAGAGCTAATGGATATGCTACTAACCTCGATCTCACTTGCGGTAGCGGCTATCCCGGAAGGGCTGCCAGCAATTGTTACGATCATTCTCGCGCTTGGTGTGCAGCGAATGGCGGGACGAAAAGCGATCATTCGCAAGCTTCCTGCGGTGGAGACACTCGGAAGTACAGAGATTATATGCTCCGATAAGACAGGTACTTTAACATTAAATAAAATGACTGTCGAAAAAGTACATGTCAACGGAAAGACCATTGATTCCAGTGCAGGACTTGAAGGGATTCCTGGTGGTGAGTTATTGTTTCAAGCTATGACGCTTTGTAATGACTCCAGCATTGACGAAGGAAAGACTCCTAGTGAAACTGAAGCAAAAGCTGGAACCAAGGATCCCCAAACCAAGAGCGGAAAAGCAATCATCGGCGATCCGACGGAGACCGCGTTAGTCGATTATGCGCTTAGTATAGGTACTGACAAAAGGGAGCTTGAAAAGAAATATCCACGTAAAAATGAGCTGCCTTTTGACTCTGATCGCAAGCTGATGACAACGATTCATGAGGTAGAAGATGGTCGATATCGTGTGCTGACAAAGGGTGCACCAGATGTACTTTTGTCTAAATGCAGCCATATTTATGTGGATGGAGAAATTGTACCTCTACAAGACGAACATAAGCGGAATATCATGGAGAGTAATAAAATGCTCGCAAATGACGCACTTCGAGTGTTGGCGTTTGCTTTCCGAGATGAGGAGCAGCTGCCGACCGATCTTTCACCAGATACCACGGAGATAGAGTTAGTATTTATTGGTTTGGTTGGTATGATAGACCCTCCGCGTGAGGAAGTACGGGATGCGGTAGCCATCTGCCGTAAAGCGGGAATAAGACCTGTAATGATTACAGGGGATCATCGTGATACAGCAGCGGCTATTGCCAAAAGATTAGGGATTATTGAAGATGAATCAGGTGTATTAACGGGCAGTGAGCTGGATAAATTCAGCGAAGAGGAATTTGCGGAGAAGGTTACCGGTTATTCGGTTTATGCACGCGTCTCTCCTGAACACAAGGTGCGTATCGTTAAGGCTTGGCGGCAAAAAGGAAAAATTGTGGCGATGACCGGAGATGGTGTAAATGATGCTCCTGCACTTAAATCATCCGACATCGGTGTGGGCATGGGGATAACCGGAACGGATGTTGCCAAGGGTGTATCAGATATGGTGCTTGCCGACGATAACTTTACGACTATAGTTGTTGCCGTTGAAGAAGGACGGAAAGTTTACAGCAATATCCGCAAAGCAATCCAGTTCCTTCTCTCCGCTAACCTTGGGGAAGTGCTGACATTATTTATTGCCACTATGATTGGTTGGCGTATTCTAGAGCCGATCCATATCCTGTGGATTAATCTCGTTACGGATACTTTACCTGCACTTGCCCTAGGGCTTGAGAAAGCCGGTGAGGATGTAATGACGAAGAAGCCGCGTAAAGCAAGCAGTAGCATTTTTGCTGGCGGCGTTGGGATCGGGATAATATATCAAGGGATTATAGAAGCGGCACTTACGTTATTTGTGTACCAATGGGCGCATACGCATTACAATGAAGGCATTGCGGTTACAATGGCCTTTGCCACATTAGGATTACTGCAAATTGCCCATGCTTTTAACGTCAGATCCAATAAAAAATCGCTATTCCAGATCGGTTGGTTCAGCAATCGGTATATGTTATGGGCGTCGCTGATCTCTATACTAATGCTTGTGCTTGTGATCATCATCCCGGGCTTAAACGACTGGTTTGGTGTCTCACATTTAAGTGGAATACAGTGGGGAATAGTATGTGCAGCAGCTGTAGCGATTATTGTCATAGTAGAACTTGTAAAGCTGTTTGTCCGGATAAGCGGAAGGGGCAAGAGCTGGGATTAAGAATTTGGTTAAGAGTTGTAGTCAAAAAGCCTGAATCCCTTCAATAGGGATTCAGGCTTTTTGAATGATTTCTTTTAAAGTATGGGAAGCTTATAAAACACGTTGCATGTGGAGGATTACATTACTCCAATAACCCGAGTCGAGGTCACTGATCTGAACTCCGGGTTCACCCCAAGTGTGGATAAACTTTCCGTCTCCAATGTAAATACCGACATGACCAGGTATAGCATCACTTTCAAATCGGCCGGGAACGGTAAAAAAGATAAGATCCCCTACATCCAGTTCGCTTCGACTTACACGAGTACCTAAATTATCTTGATCTTTAGCTAAACGAGGTAAGCTGACACCGAATTTTTTGAAAACATGCCTTGTAAAAGAAGAGCAATCAAATTTTTTGGTTTCTTCATAAGATCCAGCGCCAAAGTCGTAGGGTACACCTAAGAAATTTTTGGCAAAAGCGACTAACTCCTTTTTATCCGCTTCAGAAATACTTTGAATGCGTAAAGATCTAGATTCACTCGTGGATTCGACCGTCGATAATTTTTCGATAGTCTTACGTTCGGACGGTGTAGCAATGTTTATCTCACCCGACTGGGGATTCCAGCCTACTTCTGTTTGCAGAAATTTGGACAAGGCTAAAGGGGTGATATAGATTTGCCCTTCTTGCCGTCTAGGGGCTTGTGGCAGTGTGATTTTTTCCCCAAGTGAGAATACCTGTGGTGAGCCAGGGCGCAGCATATACATAACATCGCTATAACCGATTTTAGTGTATCCATCACTAGAACCATCATCTTTCATCCGATATCCGAGCGAAGTAACCGCAGGCTTAAGTGGAATCCAATACTTTCCCTGAGCGTCGGTAATTGCAGATTGTTCATAATAACTGGAGGCATTTGTTCCATCAGGAGTTAGCGCGTTAACCTTAGGTTTTTGCGATTGAGATGAATAACCGCAGGATGAACTCGTTAAAGCGACAGCAAGCAATACAGTAGCGGTGGTTAGTAGTCTTTTGTGATTATTAGCCATTTAACACGCTCCATCTTCAAACTGTAAATTCAGTTTGTGCAGGGCGATTTTTTTTATGTAAAAGAAACGAAGGCAATCGCTGTAAGAGACAACCAAGCATTACCTGTTTTGATGTCATATATTCTTCAGAATTTGAAATCTATGGAAATATGATAAGTGATTGACGGATAAACAACCTCCATATAATATAGGTTTAATAGATTTCTATCATTAATGTGAGGTACGTGTAAGCTTATGCTTTAATGCTTTTATCGATAAAAGTGATAATGCTGAGTCGCTCACCTTGATGTATGCGTTAATAAACTAATGAAATGGGGTACTTTGATGAAAATGAGAAACATTTTGGCGGGATTAAGCTTATGCTTCATGCTCGTAGCAGCTGGTTGTGGTAACAATAACACTGCGGGAAACGCAGGAAATGCAGCGAATTCCGGTAATTCCCCTACGAATGCAGGAGCAGCAGATTCAAAAACGTACAAAATTGCGATCTCGCAATATGTGGAGCACCCCTCACTTGATGCTACACGTGAAGGAATTCTCGCTGCTTTGAAGGATGCAGGAATCGTTGAAGGTGAGAACCTGAAGGTTGACCTTGAGAATGCTCAGGCTGATCAAGCGAATAACTTGTCCATTGCTCAAAAGATTGCCGCTGACTCTAATGATTTGGTATTGGCAATTGCAACGCCTTCCGCTCAATCAATTGTTCAAGCACTCAGCAAAGCAAGTAAGGATACACCGATTTTATTCGCAGCCGTAACTGACCCACTCGACGCAAAGATTGTCACGGATCTGGAGCATCCAGGTGGCAATGTATCAGGGGTATCGGACACCAATCCCGAAGCGATTAACAGATTAATGCAATTTATAGCTACCCAATTTCCTAACGTGAAAAAGCTGGGCATCGTTATTAATGAAGGTGAACCAAATGCAGTAATTATGGCTGAGATTGCTAAAAAAGAGTTGGATAAACATGGAATCGAGCTAGTGAAGGCTGCCATCACGAATACCTCTGAAGTCAAACAAGCTGCAGAATCACTTGTGGGTCGTGTAGATGCATTCTACATTACTTTGGATAACACAGTCGTAAGTGCAGTGGATACCATTATTCAAACAGCTAATGACAAGAAAATTCCCTTCTTCTCCAGTGACCGTGATACGGTTGAAAAGGGAGCTTTCGCCACCGTTGGTTTTAAATATTTCGATCATGGCTATCAAGTGGGTCAAATGGCCGTGGATATTTTGAAAAATGGTAAAAAGCCAGCTGATATGAAAGTAACCATGCAAGAAAAACTCGATCTCATTCTTAACCTGAAATCTGCAGCAGCGCAAGGCATAGAAGTGACTGATGCAATGAAGGCAGAAGTTGCCGATCAAGCTAACAATATTATTCAATAAGCCATTATATAGGGGCGATTTCGTGAGAACGCCCCTTTCCGCTCGAAGGAGGAAGTCATCTATGTTAAATTCGATGCTCGGGGCCGTTGAAATGGGACTGCTTTACGCATTTATGGCTTTAGGTGTATACATTACCTTTCGTATTCTTGATTTCCCTGATTTGACTGTAGATGGGAGCTTTACCACTGGTGGTGCCATTGCCGCTGTTATGATTACTAACGGTTATGCACCATGGCTTGCTACCCTGGCCGCTATTGCTGGTGGAATGCTGGCAGGAATGTGTACGGGCCTATTACATACGAAAGGCAAGATTAATGGACTGTTATCCGGGATTTTGATGATGATTGCACTCTATTCCATTAATCTGCGGATATTTGGTGGCAAACCGAACTGGTCTTTAATGGGCGACACTACCTTGTTCACTTCCATTGATCCTCTGCTCGTACTGCCGTTTGTAGTTGTTTTTGTGAAAATAGTAATGGATTTATTCCTGCGTACAGATCTTGGACTTGCGCTGCGGGCTACTGGAGATAATGCAAGAATGATCCGCAGTCTGGGTGTAAACACGGATAATACCACTATTCTTGGCGTCAGTTTATCCAATGGAATGGTGGCGCTCTCGGGGGCGCTAATCACTCAGTATTCTTCTTTTGCGGATTCCTCTATGGGTATTGGGATGATTGTAATCGGGTTAGCTTCGGTGATCATCGGTGAAGCCATATTCGGTGCTAAAAATGTATTTCGGGCCACATTGGCTGTTGTGCTCGGATCCATAGTTTACCGGATCGTAGTTGCTCTTGCCTTGCGGGTACCGTGGCTGAAAGCTTCGGATCTTAAGCTGATCACAGCAATTATCGTTATTTTCGCTCTTGTATTCCCGTCGATTCAGCGTTTCCTGAAGCAGAAGAATATGGCGCGGAGGCGTTCCGTTGAATTAGCTGAGCAGGCGCTAAGCAGCAAGAGAGGAGGCACCATCGATGCTTAAACTGGAGAACGTATCTAAGCTGTTCAATCCCGGAACACCCGATGAGAAAATAGCGCTGCTCGGCATTGACTTGGAGCTTCTTCCCGGTGATTTTGTCACCATCATTGGAAGTAATGGAGCTGGTAAATCTACGTTGATGAACATTATTTCCGGTGTCATGAAGCCGGATCTGGGTACAGCCAGCATTGAGGGAAATTCAATCAGCCATTTGGCGGAATTTCAACGGAGTCGTTGGATTGGCCGTGTCTTTCAGGACCCAATGGCGGGTACGGCTCCACATATGACGATTGAAGAAAATTTAGCTATGGCTTATAAAAGAGGCAAAAGCAGAGGGTTAACCTTTGGCGTAAATAAAGCTAAAAGAGCTTTGTTTCGCAATGAGCTAAGCCGTCTGGGGATTGGGCTGGAGGATCGCCTGCGGGCAAAAGTAGGGTTGTTGTCAGGTGGAGAGAGACAAGCGCTAAGTCTGCTAATGGCGACCTTTACTCAACCGCAAATTTTACTTTTAGATGAACATACAGCAGCCCTTGACCCTTCTCGTGCGGAGCTGATTACTAAACTTACAGAGTCCATTGTCCGTGAGATGAAGTTAACCACCCTAATGGTTACTCATAACATGGAACAGGCCATTCGTCTTGGCAATCGTCTGATCATGATGGATAAGGGCCGTATTATTTTGGATATCGATGAGGAACGTAAAAAAGATCTTACTGTAGAACGGCTGCTCGGAGAATTCGAGACAATCAGCGGACATAAATTGGCAGATGACCGAATGATGCTTGGCTAGTCAGTTGTAGGTGTGAAGGTAGCTCAATATAAGGGCTTGAAGTGAAGTCTGATTCTGGATTTCATTTCGAGCCCTTTTTTACATAGGAATTTTTTCGCCGAGCCATTATACTATCCTTATCTTTCAGTTCACGTAAATTTACCCAAATGGAACATTATGGTTTATAATGGAATTATAGTGATAATAAATGAAAATTATCATATTTAGGGAGCGGAGAATGCAGATGATTTGGAAAAATGTTAGCGCTTACAGAAGTTCGGGCATTTTCAACAAAATGATACTGATTATTTCCTTTTTGCTTCTACTTTCCTTTTTATTCTCTTTGACCGTTTTACAATATGTGTATCGTATCTATGACAAGCAAATTTATGAAAAGGCCTCTGAGGTACTGGGGATGTCCTCCATTAGCATCGAAAATGCCCTAAGAGAATTGGATCAGCTTTCTTTTACAGTGGTGTCTGATGAGCAAATTCAAGAATGCCTGCGCCAATTGCAGAATGATCCACAGCCTTATGAAAGACAAGTTCTACATAACAAGATCATAAACAGGCTGGTTGCTTTTGCAGGGGCAGAGAAATACGTTTATTCCATGATGCTGATGGATACGAGTGGCGGAGTAATGACTGCGGGCAATCGTGAAGGAGTATCACAGGATCTGCAGGATCAGTTAAAGCCGTTAGCTGCGGAAGCTAGCGGGAGTATAGTGTGGTATCCGCAAGGAAACAGAAATTCACTTTTGGCGGTTCGGCAGATTAAATCTTATACAGGGTCAACGTTTACGCTGGATGATCTGGGAACACTCGTGATCCGTATTCGGATCGATCTAATCATTGCGGATAGTACGAGCGATACTGACCAATTAATCGCAGTTGATGCCACGACGGGACAGGCAATCTATCCTGAAGCGCCAATTCTTTTGCCAGAAGAGCTTAAAGAAGAGACAGAACGTCCGGAGCTATATCGCACGGCCAAATATCAAGAAGGTACCTACTTTATAACCAAGACGAAATCATCTTATATAGATTGGATCTACATCAATGCCACTCCATTTAATGAGATGTTCAAACATATTACTTTTGTCAAAAAGCTGGTCGTCATCATATTCGCACTAATCTTATTAATTGGTCTCCTTTTAGGCTACAGGCTTGCTCGCAGTATTGTACGTCCGATCTCTAAGCTGACCAAAAAAATGAAGCAAATCGAGAAAGGCGATCTGGACAATCTGGAGGAACAGTCATTAGGTGTGGTTTCACAGACTGCGCAGGACGAGGTTAGTCAGCTAAACCGGACTTTTAAAATGATGATCCGCAGGATCAGAGAGCTTATTGATGAGAACTATGCGAAGCAGCTGATTATTAGAGAGACAGAGCTAAAAGCTTTGCAGGCCCAGATTAATCCGCATTTTTTGTACAATACACTGGAATCAATCAACTGGTTAGCCAAAATGAACAAACAAGCCAAAATCTCAGAAATGGTAGAAGCGCTCGGTTACTTGTTCCGCAGCTCTATTGGTCTAAAGGATCCGCTGATTACACTTGAAAAAGAGATCACTATCGTGCGCAATTATGTCATTATCCAGAAAACACGGTTTGATGAGAGGCTTGATTTCCGGATGGATGTACCTGAACATCTGCATGACGCTTTGATTCCGAAGCTGACCTTGCAGCCTTTAATCGAAAATGCTATCCGCTATGCACTAGAGCCTAATATTGAACCGTGTACCATTTCTATAACAGTTAGTGAAGATGAGCAGGGGCTCGATATCAGAGTCAGTGATAATGGACCGGGAATGAGCGCTGAATTTATCAAAGATTTGCAGATGGGAAGAGTTAAGACCCGTGGAGAAGGCATCGGCTTAGCTAACATCGCGGAACGGATTCAAATCGTCTTCGGCCCTGAATGGGGCACTTCCATAGAAAGTGAACCGGGTCAAGGAACAACTATACATGTGCGTATACCTTACTTAAAAGGAGTGCTAGAGAATGTATAAACTGCTGTTGGTGGATGATGAACGCTTGATTCTGGAAGGGATATCGCAGGTTGTGGACTGGGGACGAGCGGGAACAGAGCTTGTAGGCACGGCGTGGAACGGGATTGAGGCTTTGGTGAAAATAGAGGAGCTTAGCCCTGAAATAGTGATTACGGATATTTCTATGCCTGGTTTAGATGGTTTGGGACTGGTGCAAAAATGCAGTGAACGATTTCCAGATGTGAAATTCGTTATGCTGACTGGTTATAAGGATTTTGATTATGCTTGTATTGCTATGCAGAACGGGGTCAAACATTATCTTTTAAAGCCGTGCAATGAGAATCAGATCCATGAAGCGCTGGTTGAGCTGGTAGCAGAGCTCGATGAACAGAAGAGCCGGGGCGAATTCGTAAATAGCATGAAACAACGTCTTCAGAAGGTATTGCCCCATGTGAAAGAACAGTTTTTGAAGGAATGGATCTCTAACAAAACTTATGGAAGTCAGGATCTAGAGTACTATCAGGAATTATTCGGCATTGAACTCAATGACAAAACGGTACGCTTGCTCCTGTTCCGACTAGAAGGTTCTTACGAATATGAGCAATTGTTCGCTCTGCAAAATATTGCCCAGGACGTACTTCAGGAAACACTCCTGAGTGCGACGATAGGCGGTCATTTATTAATATTACTGGAAGACGAAGGAAATACGGTGCAGAATAGCCCCTTGCTTAAACGTATCGCTGAAGTAAGAGAGGTATTCTGCAAGTTTTATAAAATGGATGTGACAATCGCGATTAGTGATGCTGACCTTATGATTCATTCCCGGAGATTGTATCGTCAGACCTTGCAATGCCTGAACCATCGTTTTTATTTGGAGGCGGGCGGTTTGATTACCGGGAGTGATATCCCAAGTGATGAGCTAAGTGGAAGAAATGATATCGAGCTAGATGAAGAGCATATTTGTCTACTAATCAAAGCAGGTGACCAAAATACGGTAGAGCTGGAATTGGAACGATTATTCAACTTGCTCGCGGATGAACGGTTAGATATTAACGTGACGCGTTCATATGTTTTACAGTTATATTCCGCTATGATTCGTTTAGCAGTCCCTGATGAAAGAAACAGCTTCACATCGGGCTTGGCGGAGCTTGCCGAAATTAGAACCTTGGGAGGTTTAAAAGCATACGTCAAAGAGGCAGCGGTTCGCTTAACAGCGATGTATGACCGACATTTTAGTTCCCGGCAATCGCTTATTGTAGACAAAATGTTCAAAATTATCGCAGAGGATTACAAGAATGCAGAGCTGTCGCTTAGCTCGGTCGCTGCTGAAATGTTATATATGAATCCCGACTATCTAGGCAAAATATTCAAGAAAATTACCGGAGAGAAATTCTCGAATTACGTAACCAATTACCGGATTGCTAAAGCATCGGAGCATATTTTGAGAAGTGGGGATGTAAGAGTATTTGAGCTGGCTGAAATGTTCGGCTTCGGTGGGAATGCACAATATTTCAGTCAGGTTTTTAAAAAAGTAACCGGCCAGACCCCTACAGATTTCATGAAACCCCCTCAAGCGAACTGATTATTGAACAAACAAGACGGTTTTTTGTATTCAATAATCACGGAATATTTGAGAAAATTTAACCAATGAAAGCGCTACCTAAAGGGATCAGAGCCTTTACACTATCATAGGAAAAGGGGACATGAAATTGAAAAAGAGATTCGCTTTACTAGCCGTACCATTATTGCTGTCGTCGATGTTAGCTGGTTGCGGTGGAGGTAACAACAATAACAATGCTGCTGCTACGGATTCCGCTACAAATACTCCTTCGGAGACGAAACCTGCGGCCACGACCTCAGCAGAACCAGTAACCCTGCGTATCGCATGGTGGGGTGGAGATACAAGA
This sequence comes from Paenibacillus sp. FSL P2-0121, assembly GCF_037975345.1. NCBI lineage: Bacteria > Bacillati > Bacillota > Bacilli > Caryophanales > Paenibacillaceae > Paenibacillus > Paenibacillus sp. FSL P2-0121. Next base: position 2,964,318 of record NZ_CP150245.1, read on the forward strand.
CATTCTTATACACAACAAGTTATTGATATGTATGAAGCCAAATATCCGAATGTAACCATTGAGCCTGAATATGCATCCTTTGATGATTACTGGAAAAAGCTTGCTCCGCAAGCTGCTGCGAATAGACTTCCTGATATCGTTCAAATGGATATTTCTTATATTAATCAATATGGATCTAACGGACAGCTCGAAGATTTGAAACCTTATTTGAACTCTCAGATTCAAGTCGGCGATGTGAATGAGAACGTGCTGAGTACTGGAGTGATTGGTGAGAAGCAATACGGAATTCCGTTAGGGGTTAACGTACTTGGTTTTCAATATGATCCAGAATTGCTGAAAAAGGCAGGTGTTGATTCTATCCCAGAGAACTGGACTTGGGATCAATACAAGGAAATCGCCGCAAAAGCTAAGTCGGCTGGACTGTATATGGACGGTTCCATGGCAGCAGACGTGTTCTTCAACTATTATCTGCGTACAAAAGGGCTGGCACTCTATAACAATGATGGTTCCGCACTTGGCTATGAGGACGATGCGTTGTTCACTGACTTTTTCGGAATGTTGTCTGGTTTGATTAAAGATGGAGCGGTCCCATCACAAGACAAACTGAGCCAAAATAAAGGGGTTATTGAAGAGTCGGATATTGTTAAAGGGACAGGTATCGGTGTATGGCAATGGTCGAACCAATACGTTGCTTTGCAAATCGCTGTAAATCGTCCTATGGAGCTGGCACAAATGCCTGGTCCAGATATGGATAAAGGGCTTTACATGCAGCCAAGTATGTACTGGTCAATTACTTCTAACTCTAAAGTGAAGGAAGAAGCAGCGAAGTTCGTTGATTTCTGGATTAATGATGTGGAAGCTAACAACCTGATCAAAGGCGAACGCGGAGTACCGATTTCAAGCAAAATCAAAGAATCTGTAGCTACACAATTAACTGATTCCGGTAAGCAAGTATTTAAGTTTGTTGCTGACATGGAGCCTACTACTTCACCTATGAGTCCACCGGTTGGATCACCAGAGGTTGTAGCCCTGCTTACAGACCTTGCTGAACAAATGAACTTCGGGAAAATCGATCCAGCAGCAGCAGCGGCACAGTTCCGAAAAGAAGCGAACTCTATTCTTTCCAGCCGTTAATCGTAGGGTAACAGATAACTATACTGCGTCTCACATGGGAAACGGCATGCCCTTTCGCTAGGCGGCATCCCGTTTCCCATATTATTCACATAAAAAGGAGTTGGAGACCCTTGGCATTAACGAATCCCCTACCTTCGAATCCATTGGCTGTTAAGAAAAAGAACCTCACCGGCCGGCGGTTACGAAGCAACCTTACAGGATATGCCTTCATCAGTCCGTTCGTCATTGGCTTCCTTTGCTTCACACTGATCCCGATGATCATTTCGCTGTATCTTTCTTTTACCAAATACAATTTATTCGCTCCACCTAAGTGGATTGGATTTGATAATTACATCAAAATGTTCTCAAATGACCCGAAATATTTGCATTCACTAAAGGTAACGCTGCTTTACGTATTTATCGGTGTGCCTTTACGTCTAACCTTCGCATTATTTGTGGCCATGATTCTAAATACGAAATCACGTATGGTAGGAGCCTATCGGACAACTTATTATTTACCTTCTATTATAGGGGGTAGTGTGGCGGTCTCCATCATGTGGCGTAATATTTTTAGTGATACAGGAATTATTAACGGCATGCTTGGCTTTTTCGGAATTGGACCGGTAAGTTGGTTTGGCAATCCGAATGCTGCGCTTATCATGTTGATAACTCTATCTGTGTGGCAGTTTGGCTCATCCATGTTGATCTTTCTTGCAGGTCTTAAAAATATTCCTGGTGAAATGTATGAGGCAGCTAGTGTGGATGGAGCCGGATTCTTCAGAAAGTTCTTCAAGATTACTATGCCACTCTTAAGTTCAGTGATTCTGTTTAATCTAGTTATGCAGACGATCAGCGCATTCATGACCTTTGTTCCAGCTTATATTATCTCTAAAGGTGAAGGCGGACCTATGGACGGCACTATGTTGTATTCTCTCTATTTATTCCGTCAGGCCTTTATGTTTAATAATATGGGTTATGCTTCGGCTATGGCTTGGGTAATGTTGTTGCTTGTCGGCATCATGACCGGAATCTTGTTCAAGACATCCAAATCGTGGGTCTTCTACGAGTCGGAAGGAGGAAAATAATCCATGGCGAAAATTAAACTGAAATGGCCGCTTTATCACATCCTTATAGGTGGCCTCGCTATCGTTATGCTGTATCCGATTCTGTGGATGATCATGAGTTCTTTTAAAGAGAGCCGGCTTGTGTTTGTTACAGCGCAGCACCTTATACCTGATCCATGGGAATGGGGGAACTATGCTAAAGGCTGGGAAGGTATTGCAGGTTACTCCTTTGGTGTCTTCATCAAGAACTCTTTTGTAATTGTTATTGTCGCAACACTGGGCGCAGTCATTTCATCTTCACTGGTTGCCTTCGGTTTTGCCCGCAATAAATTTGTAGGCCATGGCTTATGGTTCGGAATCATGATGATGACCCTGATGCTTCCTTCCGATGTGGTGCTCGTCCCTCAATACATTATCTATGCCAAATTGGAATGGCTCGACAGTATCAAACCGATCGTTGTTCCACAGTTCTTCGGTGTCCCGTTTTTCATTTTCCTAATGCTGCAGTTTATTCGGACCATTCCTGTTGAACTTGATGAAGCGGCTACCATCGATGGTTGTGGGAAATTTGGACTTTATTTCAGAATTATACTTCCACTCATTCGTCCTTCTATGGCTACTGCGGCGATCTTCTCCTTCTATTGGCGCTGGGAAGACCTGCTTGGACCGGTATTGTACTTGAACTCACCTTCTAAATATACAGTTTCGATGGGGCTTAAAATGTTCCTGGACAGTGAGTCCGTATCCAACTGGGGTCCAATGTTCGCCATGTCTGTTCTAAGTTTGGCACCAGTCATGATTATCTTCTTTATCTTCCAAAAGCAGATTGTAGAAGGAATCAGCACCAGTGGTTTGAAAGGTTGATTTCAGCAAACGAATATAAATGTTTTAAATCTCTAATTAAGAAAGGTGCGGCTGAATTTGGATAGCTATCGTTTTGATTTTGGGATTAAGGAAGCTGAGCCTGGCTACACCAAAATTCGGCCGGACACATCTTATTCTAAGGAAATAGGGTATGGTTTCACTTCTGATTCCTCCGTCTTTGGTCGTTTCAGAGGGGGAACAGATATACTGCGAAGCGATTGCTGCATCCCACAGAAAGCAGTTTTTCTTCTGGATCTCACGAATGGGATCTACCGTGTTACGCTGCTGTTGGGTGATACTCTGGCAGATACCAGCACATTTATCAAAGCTGGAGAAGGCAAGTTCGTATTGGACACGCTAAATGTGCCTGCGGGCCAATATTTGCGCGAATCCTTTGCAATTAGGGTTAAGGATGGGCAGCTAAAGCTATCGTTCTCGGGTGCGGCACCGCGTATTAACGCCTTGGACATTCAGATGGACAATGAAGCGCTAGTCTTATTTCTGGCGGGAGATTCCACGGTGACCGATCAAGGGGAAGAAGGTTACCCCTATGCGGGGTGGGGCCAACTGCTGCCACGCTGCTTCAAAGCCGGAATAGCTGTAGATAATCGAGCACTTTCTGGACGCAGTTCCAAGAGTTTTATTGAGGAAGGGCATTTGGAGGGCATTGCCGCAGATATCAGACCCAGAGATTATCTGTTCATCCAGTTTGGACATAATGATTCCAAAACTGATGATTTAAGACATACCGATCCCTTTACTACATATAAAGAACATTTGCTCCGGTTGATTACAGTCGCCCGAGAAGCGGGGGCCTATCCGGTTCTTGTGAGCTCTGTACATCGGCGAAGATTTGATAGTGAAGAAGCAATTGTAGACACGCATGGAGATTATTTAATCGCCATGCGGGAACTCGCAGATACCGAGCAGGTTCCACTGATTGATTTAGCCGAGAAGAGCCGCAAGCTCTTTGCAGCTTATGGCTCAGAGGGCTCAAAAGATTTATTCATGTGGAGCTATCCAGGAGAATTTATTGCGCATCCAGGTGGGGTGCAGGATAATACCCATTTTCAGATTTTAGGGGCTCGTCTTCTAGCTGAGCTTATAGTGGAAGGGATCCGGGAAGTTGGATTAAACGATCTCATCATTCATCTTCGTCAGGGAGAATAATAATCCTAAAGGAAAAGTAAATATCTGTCGGTTCAACTTCTGTATGCAAGGTTAAGGTTAAGGAAAGAACTTAACTGGAAGACTTGCATGATAAGAAGGAGGATATCACGATATGGCAGATAAAAAGCTTGTAGGTAAGGTTGCAGTTGTAACCGGAGGCGGCTCAGGAATTGGCCGGGCAACCGTGCTTGAGTTCGCACGTAACGGAGCCAAAGTTGTATTATTGGACAGAACTGTAGAAAATGCTGAAAAGGTTAGACAGCTAGTGGAGAAAGAGGGCGGAGAAGCCCTAGTTATCGAATGTGATGTTGCTGAACCACCACAAGTGGAAGCGGCGATAAATAAGGCGGCCGCGAAATGGGGTCGTCTTGATGTTGTTTTTGCCAACGCAGGGATTAATGGGGCGATGACGCCTATTGAAACGATGGATATTGAAGCTTGGGATCAGACCATTCATATTAACCTGCGTGGAACCTTCGCGACTGTTAAATATGCGATACCGCATCTAAAAGAAAGCGGAGGCAGCATCCTGATCAACAGCTCCATTAACGGAAATCGTGTATTTTCTAATGTTGGTTTTTCTGCTTACAGTACGACAAAGGCAGGACAGGTTGCTTTTATGAAAATGGCGGCACTGGAACTGGCTCAATTTCAAATCCGCGTAAATGCGATCTGTCCTGGGGCTATAAAGACCAATATAGATGACAACACTTTTCCATCAGAGGATCTGAAAGAAGTGAAAATCCCAGTAGAATTTCCTGAGGGAGATCAACCGCTCGAAGAAGGTCCGGGGCGACCTGATCAAGTAGCGAAGCTGGCGCTGTTTCTGGCGTCTGAAGATTCAGATCATATTACGGGGACGGAAATTTATTGTGACGGTGCAGAGTCGCTTCTGCATGGTTAATTTTTCAACATAATCTTGGCCTCTCATAACGGATTCCATCCTCGTCGCTATGCCGGACCACACGGGTCGAAAGAGCATCTGCGGTGAGGATGGCTATGCCGTTTTTTGTTGTAAAATAAAGCTAATCATTATCTCCAATTTCCGTTATAATGGAGTATCTCTGGAGAAAGGAGATTGCGATATGGATTTTCAATTGGAATCATTAATGAAGTTACTAGTGGCCATGCTGTTCGGGCTGTTCATCGGGATTGACCGACAGATCAAGCAGAAACCGCTGGGGATACGGACCAGTATGGTCATAAGCATTGCGAGCTGTCTTGTCACAGTGGTGTCTATCCATGCCTTTGATAAGTTCGCAGGACCAGAGCATCCAAACATGGACCCAATGCGGCTTGCGGCTCAGATTGTCAGCGGGATTGGTTTTTTGGGTGCGGGTGTTATTCTGCGTAGAGGCGGAGATGCCATTTCGGGCCTTACTTCGGCAGCACTCATCTGGACAGCTTCTGGAATTGGTATAGCTGTGGGTGCGGGATTCTATATTGAGGCAGCATATGCGGTTATTCTGCTGATGTTTGCTGTGAATTTAGTTCCTCATTTAATCCGTTCGCTAGGACCAGAAGTACTGAATAAACATGAAGTTTCAGTGAGGATCATTATGGAAGCTAATTTTGTGCTTACAGAAGTGATCCAAAAAATCGAGCGGCCTCAGGTCAGCTCGCAGCGTAGTACTAGAGGTCCATCCCGAGCGATTCGAAGAATGAAAATTAAAGATTTGGAAGATGGCAGACAAATGATCGATATGGTGATCTCAGCACCGGATCGGGATTACGCAACAGAAATCTATTACGATGTGAAGAAAATTGAACATGTAATGAGCGTAGAAGTGGAGCAATTGTAAAAAGAGCATGTCACCTCATGACTAGATGTGGTAATCTATCAAGTGGAGACAATTATCAGACACTGGAAGGGAGAACAATATATTATGTCAATCACAGCGTATGAAGGACAATATGAAGGAGAAGCAGCTATCTGGTTGAAAGCCGGTCGTTATGAGGCGGCTATTCTGCCAGGCATTGGCGGCAACCTGATCTGTTTCCGTGATACCGAAAACGGATATCGCTTCCTGCATGAGCCTGGAGCTGAAGAGATGGAAGCCTTTAAGGCAAGTCCGGGGATTCACGGAATTCCTGTATTATTTCCTCCAAATCGTTATGAGGATGGTAAATTTCCATGGAATGGTCAAACTTATCAATTCCCAGTAAATGAAGTTGCAACGGGCAACCATTTACACGGATTTTTACATACTGCAGCTTGGGAAGTCGAAGAATTTGGCAGCGGTAAGACTGAAAGCTTCGTAACCGTATTCATCAAGGTGGATGAGAATCATCCTTCTTATCAGTATTTGCCACATAAGTATACGATCAAATTGCGTTATACCCTCGGCGAAGGAGGATTATCTCAACAGGTGTTGGTGCACAATGATGGAGAAGATGTGATGCCTTGCTTGCTGGCATTCCACACTGCCATTAACGCACCTTTCGCACCAGGAAGCAGTGCACAAGATTACCGCGTAAAAGCTACTATTGGCGAGCGCTGGGAGCTCAACGACCGCATGCTGCCAACAGGCAAATTCCAGGCGTTGGAGCCAGGAGAAGTTCAGCTTCGTGAAGAAGGTGTGAATCCATATTTTGCATCGATGGACAATCACTACACGGCTGTACCTCAGAACGGACGCAACCGGATGGAGCTTACCGATAGCAAAGCTGGAGTAACCTTGGTGTACGATGTAGGGACTTCGTACAAACAATGGATGATCTGGAATAATGGTGCTACAGAACAGTTCTTCTGCCCTGAGCCACAAATTAACTTGGTGAATGCGCCAATGGTAGATCTTCCTGCTGATGAAATCGGCTTGTTCAGCCTGAAACCAGGCGAATATTGGGAAGAGAGCAGCCGCCTGTACGTAAAATAGAGTTCATGTGAATATGAATAGGTTATAAAGAAGGGGCTGTCTCAAACGTAGTTTTTCTACGATTAGACAGCCCCTTAAATTTATCTCTTACTAATAATCTCTTCATTAATCTGTTCAATGATGTCTTGGATACTCTTCGAACCAAGATCACCTTCACCACGTTTTCTTACAGAGACAGTGTCGGAATTTTTTTCGTTCTCTCCAAGTACAAGCATGTAAGGTGCTTTTTCAAGCTGAGCTTCACGAATTTTGTAGCCTAACTTCTCATTTCGGATATCTACTTCGACACGAATGCCAGCCTTCTCCATGTGATGCTTCACTTGCAGTGCATAGTCAACATAGTTCTCAGAGACTGGCAATAACTTCGCATGAACAGGTGCGAGCCACAGTGGGAAAGCTCCAGCGAAATGTTCAGTAATAATCCCCATAAAACGATCGATCGACCCATAAACAGCGCGATGGATTACGACCGGGCGATGTTTAAGATTATCTTCCCCGATGTAAGTAAGATCGAATTTCTCTGGCATTTGCCAATCTAGTTGGATTGTTCCACATTGCCAGCTTCGTTTTAGCGCATCTAAGATATGGAAATCAATCTTAGGTCCATAGAACGCGCCATCCCCTTCATTCACACGATATTCGATCCCGAGATTGTCTAATACATTTTGTAAAGATTGTTCAGCCTGATCCCATAATTCTTCAGATCCCATATAATCTGCCGGCCGAGTTGATAATTCAATCTTATACTCAAAGCCGAACACTTGATAAATATGGTCAATCAGTGAGATTACCCGTCTTATTTCATCCTCAATTTGCTCTGGCAAAACGAAGAGGTGAGCATCATCCTGGCAGAAAGTGCGGACTCTCATCATCCCGTTCAGTGCTCCGGAATATTCATGGCGATGCACTTGACCGAATTCCGAGATACGGATAGGCAGTTCCCGGTAGGAATGCAGAGTATTTTTGAAAATTAGCATATGCCCAGGGCAGTTCATCGGCTTAAGGGCAAATTTTGTTTCATCTACATCTGTGAAATACATATTGTCCTTGTAGTGATCCCAGTGTCCTGACTGCTCCCAAAGCCGATTGTTCATCATCAGCGGTGTACGAACTTCATCGTAATCTCTCTGTCTTTGTAATTCCCGGGCAAAGTTCTCAAGCTCTGTACGGATTGTCATTCCCTTGGGAAGATAGAAGGGCATGCCTGGCGCTTCTTCTGAGAACATGAACAACTCAAGTTCTTTGCCGAGCTTACGGTGGTCACGTTTTTTAGCTTCTTCAAGAAACAGTAAATGTTCCTCTAACTGCGCTTTTTTAGGAAAGGCAGTTCCATAAATACGTTGCAGCATTTTGTTATTGGAATCTCCACGCCAGTAGGCACCCGCTACATTCAACAGCTTAAAGGCTTTGACCAAGCCAGTAGAGGGAAGATGTGGCCCACGGCAAAGATCGGAGAATTCACCTTGATCATAAATAGTTAATACTGTGTCTTCCGGCAGATCATGAATAAGCTCCAGCTTTAAAGGCTCATTCAGCTCTTCAAAAAGTTTAATGGCCTCTGCGCGGCTCACCACACGGCGGACAATCTGGTGATTCTCTTGGATGATTTTCGCCATTTCTTGTTCGATTGCAGCAAGATCATCAGTGGATAGAGGTTTCTCAATATCAATGTCATAGTAGAAGCCGTCTTCGATAACAGGACCTATGCCTAGCTGGACAGCTTTATCTCCATATATACGTTTTATGGCCTGCGCCATGATATGTGCAGTACTGTGTCTATAAACCTCAAGACCGTCTTTGCTATCCAACGTAACAATATCGAGCCGGCAATCATGTTCGATCGCTTGGTTTAGATCAACAGATTTTCCATCAATTTTTCCAGCTACAGCATTTTTTTTCAGACTGGTACTTATGGCACCTGCTGCTTCTTTAATCGTTGTTCCTTGCAGTACCTCTCTAATTGTTCCATCTTGCAGTGTTACCTTGATCTTCATGATTTTAGCCTCCGTTTCTCAAATATTGTTAGTTGTGAACGCAAAAAAACGCATCTCTCCCAGAAAGGGACGAGTGCGTTCAGCTCGTGGTTCCACCCTAATTCGACCTGTCATTTAGACAGGACCTCATTGGTATCCGATATCGGGGATAAATCGGTGCCGCATACTACCGAAAAAACAAAGTTCTACGGATTCAGCGCCACGGCTACAAAGGGGTAACTTCACAACCGGTAACTGGAGAAGCTTGCAGCCTGGACTTCTCTCTCTGGACAGTTCGTGTAGGAAATCATGTCTTTGATCATTGCCATATTCTGTTGCTAGTTAATATTACTCAATAGTATTCAATAAAGTCAAGGGGGGGAGGTGCACAGAAATCGGATGATCGTTTCTCCGCGGTCTTCATTTGCTTATTGGTAAAGGAAATGAGGAAGGACTTGGCGAATTTATATTTCAACATGCTTAAGGGGGATTGTAATGCAGATTATTGCCATGCTGACGATGCTAATCGACCATATTGGCTATATCTTTTTCCCGGAGAATCTTGCTTGGAGATATGTAGGGAGAATAGCTTTTCCGATTTATTGTTATGGGCTTGTGCAGGGACATATCCATACTTCATCCAGACCTAAATATTTATTTCGGTTGCTCTTGATTGCGATTATTGCCCAGATTCCCTATAATCTAGCGCTAAATTCTGGTGGCTGGAACGTGGTGTTTACGTTATTGCTGTCAGCAATCGTACTGGTTATTTTGGACAAGCTGCCTTCACTATGGCTTGGTATACCTGTGGTAATTGCTGCTATAGTGTTAATGGATTATTACCCTATAGATTACAATGCGTACGGTTTGCTTTTAGTATTGATTTTTCGTTATACGAAATCGTACTGGCTTGTTGGAGCCCATCTGACACTGAATCTATTCTATATGTTTTATAATTATTGGGTTGTACAGATGCTCAGTATTTTACCTACCTTGCTGATTGCTTTTACGCCTTTAATTTGGAATCGCTTGGAGCGGCACCGGGTTCCGCGCTGGATGTGGTGGTCATTTTATCCTGCACATTTACTGATGTTGGCGATAGTTAAGGCTGTAATTTACAAGGATTGGGCTCAGATCGAATGGCGAAGTTTGTTGAATATCTAAACATTTTACAATAAAAGGAACTTTGATTTACAAAACTTACCTTAGCTGAGATAATGGATTGATTTCACAAAATAAGATGAAGGAGACATGCTATGAGTAGAGTTAAAGCGAAATTGAAGTGGTTTTTGCCTTTTGTCGCACTGATGCTAGTTCTTGCCGGCTGTCAGTCGGTAGGGGGGTTCGATGTTAATAAGGCGTTGATTGGGGATGTTGATGTTAAATCATCAGAATCCAGTATGACTTTTTCCATGAATGCTGAGCCCATAGAGGGAATTAGCGCGGAAGATAAGGAAATGGTTGATCTTATTAATTCTTTTTCCTTGAATATTAGTAAAGCTAAGTTACAAGATAATGGGAGTTTATCGGCCCAAGGAACTGTTGGTTATAAACAATTGAATATTCCATTCACCTTGTTTATGGACAAACAAACACTTGCTTTTACAGTTGAAGGAGCAAAACAACCGTTCTACTTCCCTGTACAAGGATACGATGAAATTTTAGGTGAAGTAGGATTGGATACGGCAAAAGCTGAAGATGTCAGTAAGCTGTTGACGAAATTCGTTGTTAAGAATCTTCCTAATCCTGGCGTAATCAACATTACACCGGTTAGTGATGCTGTGTATGGTGAGCAGTTGAACATGACGAAGCTGCATGCAGAAGTGACTGGTGATGAGCTTCCTGCATTGTTAAAAGGCTTCCTGAAGTCTGTTTCCAAAGACACAGAAGGTTTTACTGAATTGGTGGGTGGTCTTTACGACTATCTGTACCCTGTGATCAAAGCTATGGATGAAGACGGTTCTGGCGATATTTTCAATCTGGGATTCGGAGATATTCCACTGGATGATAAAGAAGCTGTCGTAACTGTATTGCATGATGCTGCCAAATTGGCTGTTGATGCATTGCTGCTAGTATATGACAATCAAGTGGACAGTCTTTACAAATCAACTCCTGAGATGAAGACAGTGTTGAGTAAGGATACGAAGTTATCTGTTGATATTTTCGTTGATAGTGCTCTGCATGTGCGTAAACAGAATGTTGATCTGAAAGTGGCGCTTCCGGGTACCGAGGATTTCCCATTGAAGAGCCTCTCGCTTAAAGCTTCCAGTCAGATTTGGAACATTGGCGGTGCTGTAACTGCTGATCCAATCAGTACTGAAGGTGCACTTGATATTTCTTCCGGACTTACACCTGGAGAGACTTTGAGAAATTTTGCCCCTGATTCTGATGTATATCGTATATTGAAGGATGATCTGGGCATTACGAAGAGAACCATTGTTATCGAACCTGATGACGAATATTATTACCCGATTGTAGACAAGAACACTACTTATATCCCACTGCGTTATTTGGCAGAAGATTTAGATGCTACTGTAGAATGGGATACGGCCAATCGTGCAATTAACGTTACTGATGGTGTGTACGGAGATAAACTGGTATTCAAAATCGGTTCTTCCGAAGCCTTGATTAACGGCACGGCTGTAAAGCTTGCCCAACCTGTATTTGTTGACGAGTATGGCGATGCATATGTATCCTTGCGTCTGCTTGCTGAAGCGCTTCATGCTACTGTGTCGGTAGATGAAGATGGTTGGATTACTATTGTACGGAAATAGTTGTATCTTAACAATTAATTAACACAATAAACCCAGCTTCCATCTGACGCATAAATGCAGGTGGAGGCTGGGTTTTTCATATGAATACATAATCCAGTTATTGCTTCGTTAATACCACCTCTAAAGCTATATTACTAAGCTCTTTATCCTCTGTCATACTTTGGATGTATCCACCTAAGAAGCCTTCTTGTAGGCCTTCCCAAAGCTTGTAGCCTGGCATCGCTTTAATATCTTCTGAGGAGCTGCCGGCTGTCCCCGCGAAATATCTTACATTTAGCTTGGCCATTACCTCTGCCATCGATGCCTTTTCAGACTGCGTAAAGGAACTCTCCTTTAAACCATCCATAGCTTTGTTATAAGAGTTTGTAGCAAAAGTATCCTCAGCATAGGTCTTGAAGTTTAAAAGATTCTGATCTGTATTGCCATTAGCTTTAGCCCATCCCTCTACATTTAAGGGCGTTGCTTCATAATTGACGGTTCTGCTCAGAGGATCGAAGGTCATCGCTCCGTATTGATGTGGATAGACAGCCATTGCACTTGTTGCGATATCATAAATTGGTGTTTCTTCCGAAGAAGTTACCGGGTCTACCCGGATGTCCTGCATATGGATATGGCCTGACAAGACTAAATTAAGTTCATTTTCACGAAGTACCTTTATTGTTTCCTGACTGTTGTTAAGCTTAAAGCCTGAAACAGACATAGAGGTGTGGCTTAGTAGATTGTGGTGCATAACCGTGAGAACAGAAGCATGCTCCTTGGCAGCCAGTTTAACAGAATTATCTATCCATGATAGGGTAGAGGCGGTCAGGCGTCCGTCCGTTTGGGGGAAACCGTATTTCTGATTGTTATGATATTGGCTGCTGTCAATCATAAGGAGCCATAAATTTGGCGCTGCCTTAACGATGTAACTTAGTGATTCTTTATCACGTGATACAGCTTCTTTGTAACCGAAATCCTCATACTTCTTGGTAAAGTCTTTGTCTGTAATGGAATCCGTAACAAGCTGCTTATCCCCGCTGAAGGATCTGGCCCAAGGATTAAATAAATCGTGGTTGCCTGGAATGACATAAACAGAGGTTCCTTGTGCTTCGATTCGCTTTAATTTTTGGGTTAGCTCCTGATGGCTGCTGCGTTCTCCGTTATTTGTTAAATCTCCACTCAGGATGAGAAAATCAGGCTTCTGCTGCTCAGCGTCATAAACCAAGGTTTCAAGGATTTCATCACTGTAAGGCAGCATTTTTCCATCACCGCCAGTTACATATTTTTGAAAAGCTGTACCGCCATCCTGTAGCTTCTTATCTAAGAAGTGAGTGTCCGTTGCCACCCAGAAAGTGAGGGGGTGAAGATCATTCGGATCTTGTGCTGTTGAGGTTAAATTAGACGAATTTGTGTCTTTACAGCTAGTTAGAGCCAAGCTCATTGAAAGGAGCAGCAATAATGAGATTAAGGCTGATTTTCTATGCCGAACAAGGGCTTTCTCGCTTGGGAATTTCATGATTATAACCTTCCTTCTATACATTTGCTGCACTATTGTAGCGCATTTTAGCTCGTGGTGTATATCGGAAAAGGAAGAGGGCAGTTTCTAGCCCGCCTGAAGTGATTAATGATTAATAGATCAGGTGCATAATTAAGCCCATAAATGCGACAATAAGAGTTGGCAACGAATATATCCGACAAAATAAGTTGTGAATAACTGTTGTGTTTTCAGAAAAAAGGTGCTAAGATATACAAAAGTAAGTTACTAAAATTAATGGAGGTAGTTATTTTATGTCTAACAATTTCTTTGAAGCAGTAAAAGGAAGACGTTCCATATATGCCCTTAGTAAAGAATCTACGATTTCGGATGCACAAATTGTAGAAATTGTTGAACAAGCGGTGCTACATAGCCCAACTTCTTTCAACTCCCAAAGCTCAAGAGCCGTTGTTCTTCTTGGAGAACAACACGATAAGCTATGGGATATCACTACAGAAACATTGCGTAAAATCGTTCCTGCCGAACAATTTGAAGGAACAGCGCAAAAATTAGCGTCTTTCAAAGCAGGTTACGGTTCCGTACTATTCTTCGAAGATCAAACGGTAGTGAAGAGCCTGCAAGAGAACTTCGCTCTATATGCTGAGAACTTCCCAATTTGGGCTAACCAATCCTCTGGTATTCTGCAATTTGTAGTATGGACAGCACTTTCTGAAGCAGGTGTAGGTGCATCCTTGCAGCACTATAATCCACTGATTGATGATGAAGTAAAAGAAGCATGGGGCATCCCGCAAGAATGGAAATTGATTGCTCAATTGCCATTTGGTAAAACAGTTACTCCTGCTGGTGAGAAACAATTCCAACCGGTTGAAGATCGTGTTAAAGTCTTTAAATAAGTGAAATAAGCGTTTGAAACCTCCTTAACCAGGCTAAGTATGTATATAGACTGGTTAAGGAGGTTTTTGGTATGCCATGGAACAAAGAGGATTATCCAGAATCATTGAAGAACTTCACAGCACCTGTTCGCAATAAGGCAATCGATATTGCGAATGCGCTCCTCGAAGATGGTTATGAGGAGGGGCGGGCGATTTCAATTGCCACAGCGCAGGCGAAAGAGTGGGGGGAGAACCACGATAAACAAATCCGTAAAAAAGGCCATTAAGGCTTAATCAAAGGCCTGAACATAGAAATGAAAAAAAGCAGGACAGCGTTTATTAACGCTTGTCCTGCTTTTTGACGGGCACAATTATTTAGTGGATTCATTTCCTGTTGCTGCGCTTGCAGTTGGCTCAGCTGTTGCAGCTGCATCTTCTTTAGCGTCAGTAAGTGTGTTCGTGATTTTTGCTTTTTCAGTTGTTTCTGACATCCAAGTGGAGGACAGAGTGGAAACCTTTTGCGAAACTAGTGTTTTACGAATTTCATCTTTCTTTTCTTCCAGTGTATAGTCTTTAGCATCTTTATGGTCGGTTACTTTAATGATGTGATAACCATAATCGGATTTGACAGCATCACTGGTTTCACCAACTTTTAGCTTAAAGGCTACATCAGAGAATTCAGCTACCATATCGCCACGTTTGAAGAAGTCTAGATCTCCGCCATTATCCTTGGAACCCGTATCAGAGGATTTTTCCTTGGCAAGAGTAGCGAAATCTGCGCCTTCTTTCAGTTGCTTCAGAATTGCATCTGCTTCTTCTTTAGTCTCAACGAGAATGTGGGAAGCGCGAACTTGTTCTTCTTCACTGAAAGTAGCTTTATTTGTGTCATAGTATTCTTTGATTTCATCATCCGTTACAGTGACTTGTGGCTCAAGGATTTTACGCAGCTTTACTTGCAGCGGCATTTGCTTTTTCAAGTCGTCTACAGTCATTGAGCTTTGGGACAAAGCAGCATTAAAGGCAGCTTCTCCGCCGAATTGTGCTTTAAGATCTTCAAGTTCAGTGTTGATGTCTTCATCTGTAACAGTTACGTTAGCTTTTTTAGCCTCTTGATCAACAAGCTCAGTTGTAATCATAGATTGCAGCGTGCTTTCTCCGCCTGCTTCGATCAATTTATCATAAAGTTGTTCTTTTGTGATTTTTGTTCCGTTTACTGTTGCAACAGCTTTTTTGCTGTCGTCTTTTTGGACGACCAGAACAATGATTAGTGCTGCAGCTAATACGATAGAGGCAATCATCCAAGCTTTATTGCTTCTAGGAGCAGTCGGAGGTGTAGGTGGCGTAGCGTTGTTCGCACCGACTTTGTTCATTACTGGAATACTGTCTGCTTTTGTTGTATTCACAGGTTCCTCAGCAGCAACTTGCGCTACTTCAACCTCTTCATTGATAATCTCGGAAGTGTTCAATTCTTCTTCCGTGGTACCGTTGTTTTCTAAGTTCTCATTTCCATTCAGATCTTTTTTGTCCATTATTAGTAATGACTCCCTTCAATATAGGTGTTGCTTGTCTATTTACAACTTTAACAGAAATCCTAATCCTAAACCTTAAGAAAGTATAAAAAAAGGCAGGATCTTTTTAAGTTTCTATTAATAAAAAGCAAAAAGCCGGAAATGGCATCAGTAACATGCCTTTCCGGCTAATGGGAATAAGATGTCTACTTCAGTCCTTTCAGAAGATGACGAATGCTTTCTTGTTTTCGTCTTGGGACACGTACGTTTTTAGCATACAGGCCCATTTCACCGAAATAAATGCAGTCATCTGCGATAGAGCTGATCTTGTTCAGGTTGACATAACAGCCACCGTACACATGATAATAACTTGAATTGGACAACAATCGATTTAATTGCTCGGCAGTCATTCTCTTTTTTATGTTATAGTTTCTGCCGTGAAAAATGACCAAATCATGGTCCCCGACCTTAAAGAACAGAATGTCTGTCTCCACCTCGAAGTCCTCGTACACATTTCTGGCTTCCAGCAGGATGCTACTCATTCATGTTCCCCCTTTATACGGAATAAAAGACTAATGTTAGCGCTTTCATTATATCACAACAGTTAATCGTTGGAAAGACCCATTTTTGAATTGTTTCGTACATTTCTAACTTTATCGTTTGTAATTAACGTTTAAAAATTGTAGATTATATAGATGATCACATCTAATGAGTGTGAAGTAGCAATACTTTTGAGGAGGAATATAGAGATGAATGAGCAGAATAAGTTATTGCTGTTTACAGGTTCTTATGCAAGTGCCGCGGAAAGCGGAGTGCAGGTGTTTGAATTCGATGGAGCTGCAGGTGGTACGCTAAAGCTGCTGGATTCGGTGCAGGGCTTAACTAATCCTACCTTTGTTAATGTAGATGCCGCTGAAAAACGTCTATATGCTATAGGAGAAAAACCGAATGGTGAGGGTGGAAAAGAAGGCGAGGTTGTTACCTTTGCCATTGATCCAAAGGACGGGAAATTGAGTGAACTGAAACGCATTCCCTCCATGCCTGCTTCTGGCAACCGTCAAACAACCACCTGTCATATCAATAGAGATTTGAATGATGAATACGTTGTTGTATGTAGTTATCATGGTGGAAGTGTTGGTTTGATCAAATTAAATGAAGAGAAAGCTGCGGATCAATTAGTTGATGTGGCCGTACATTCAGGTCATGGCCAGCATCCTGAACGGCAGGACCGCCCTCATCCCCATTCCGCTATTTTCAGTCCGGACGGGCAGTATGTGTTTGTATCTGATCTTGGGCTTGATTTAATTCGTGCCTATAGAATCAATAGAGAAACCAACAAGCTAGAAGTGCATGGTGATACGGCGCTGCATCCAGGAGCGGGACCACGCCACTTCACTTTTCATCCAGACGGAAAGTCTGCTTATGTAATTAACGAGGTGGATTCCACCATTACATCGTTTACATATGACAGTGCCGCAGGCACTCTGCACACTGTAGATACAGTGCCGACGCTGCCTGATGATTTTAACGAAGAGAATACTTGCGCTGAAATCGCCATTTCCAAGGACGGAAAATATCTGTACGCTTCAAACCGTGGGGCTGATAATATCGCTGTGTATGCTGTGGATAATGCATCTGCTAAGCTTACACATCTGGAATATGTATCTACTCGTGGGGGACATCCACGTCACTTCGCATTGACACCAGATGGAGCTTATCTTATCGTGGCAAATCGTGATGCGAATAATCTGGTTGTATTTTCAATTGAAGCGGCTAGTGGCCGACTCGAATTTACTGGAAATACAGCTGAAGTATCCAAACCGGTATGTGTGAAGCCCGTAATTGTTCCTGTATAAAGTTACTCCATTTGAAGAGTGAATCAGTGATCTTGGGAAATGCTAAAGGGAACACCGGATATAAAGTCCGGTGTTCCCTTTTTTTGAAAATAAAAGCCTGTGATTATCTGGTTGATGAGGTGAATGAGGGAGTAGACTATTTGAGCGAAACGGGCTTAAGAGGTACAATAGTGGATACTGCAGATTTGAATAGTACATTTTGCCTGCCATCACCTTGACCTTGTAAAGTGATTGTGAAAGCATCGTACGAGGTTACGAGCCCTTGCATTTTCACACCATTCGTCGTAAAAATCGTCACAGGCACCTTTGTGGAAATGAACTGGTTCAACAATCGTTCTTGCAATTTTAAACTCTCCACTTTGGCAGCACTCCATCTTCTGTGAATTTTTTTCTCTCAATAATTATAACATGGGTTAGTCCCTCACTGGAAATGAGATCAACAGTCACCTGAATAGACATGGAGGTATTTATGCTTTATTATCAGAACTGGTCTAGAGCTTTTCGCTTTTTTTTAGGGTTTGCTGCTTGTTTCGCCGTTATAGCTGTCCTTGTAAGTATGAATAAGGTATCAACCTTTGATAACTATATTATTGATGGGGTGCAATCAGCGGAATCACCGGCGTTGACCTCATTCGCCAAAGGTTTATCTCTGATTGGTTCCTCTAAGATCGCTATAGGCATATCTATCGTTACCATGGCACTGCTCTATTTTTTGCTGAAACACCGATTTGAATTAATCTTGTTCCTGTGGGTTGGATTAGGCTCACAGCTCTTGAATACAATAATGAAGTTATGTTTTCACAGAGAACGTCCGAATTTACATCGCATTGTTGAAGAGATTGGTTATAGTTTTCCGAGCGGGCACTCAATGGCAGCATTCTCTTTGTACGGCGTTATTGCCTTTTTAATGTGGCGTCATCTGCGGCGGAGGCATGAACGGGTCTTATTAATAATGTTCGCCGTATTCATGACCGTGGGGATTGGCTGGAGTCGAATCTATCTGGGTGTTCATTACCCGAGTGACGTAATTGGGGGATATATGGCTAGTGGTGCTTGGCTGATGTTGTCCATTTGTTTATTTCAAATCTACAAGAGCTCGCGTAAGAATTAGGACAGATACAAAAACGGATATCTTTCATAACGCATGAAGATATCCGTCTTTATGTGTAAGAGGATTGTTTAAGGAGTCGTCACATGTTGTTCAGATGTTTTGCGATCCTGGAATTGTCCCATTTTGCTTATTCTTTGCTTCAGCATCGCAGGAAGTCCTGCTTTAAGCTTTTGGGCTTCGTCTTTTGTCAGACGTCCTTCGGTGATGGCTTGATCCAGCCGTTGGTTTGCCGATTCGCAGAGCTTCTGAATATATTGATCTTCCGTCCAGCCTTTTTTCTCAAGAGCAAGCTGCGGGAGCGTTTTGCCTGCTTTCAGGCTATTGATTAGCTCTGTACGATCCATTTCCAGCAGTTTAGCCGTTTCAAAAATAATGAAATGTCCACCAGCCCTAACCTTTCCGTCTTTTCCTGGATGGTGACCGTGACCTTTCTCTGAAGGATGGGCACCAGGTGCGGTGGCTGTAAGGGTTACTTTCTCAGCAGAAGCACTTCCGATTGGCGCAAGAGCTGGAGACAGGCTGAGAAAAATAACGGTCGTGAAAGTCATTAATCTTTTGATATTGTTATTCATTCACTCACCTCGTATGTTATGTGATAGGCACTACTCGAATTAGTATTCCCTGAAAGCTGAAAGAAACATGAGTGAGAGCTTAAATGTTCTTAAAATTCATCAACTCCAGGCTGGGGTAATTAGAAGTACGAGGGTTCGCTGATGTTCATATTGTAGCGTGGGCTAATTTTTAGGAGGGATAGGTTTGGCTTTAGGAGCTCGCATATTTAAAACAGGTTTGGCCGTTACGCTAGCCCTGTATTTAGCTGTAATGCTTCAATTTCCTTCTGCCGTGGGTGCAGGGATTGCGGCGATTTTCGCTATGCAGCCCTCTATTTATCGCTCTTGGCGTTATTTTCTTGACCAGCTCACGACTAGTACAATGGGGGCCGTCCTGGCTTTACTTGGAGGGATGCTGTTATCCAACAGCCCAATAGCAGTCGGTTTGGTCTGTATTCTAGTCATTATGATCAGTATGAAAATCAACCGGGCGGATACGATAAGTCTTACGTTAGTTACTGTAATAACAGTGATGGAGGCTTCGGGTGAATGGCAATTCGCACTTAATCGTTTTTTATTAACTTTGACAGGTATTGTTTCTGCATTTCTAATCAATATTATTGTCGTTCCTCCAAAACCTCGTAAGCAATACATTAAGCAAATTGAGAATGTTTTTTCAAGCCTCTCTTTATTGCTAAGAACAGCGGTTTCTCATGAGATGAAGGAAAGTGTATTTCGTGATGAAAAAAATGCTTTGCATTCATCCATAAAATCGTTGGCTGATAAGTATGCATTGTTTGAGGAGGAGCAGAAGCAGTTAAAACGGGCCAAGTATAGCCAGACTAGACAAATGGTTGTGTATAAGAACCTGTTAGCTTCTTTGCAAAAAGGTTACGATGTTCTCGAGGCCGTAGATCGGCATTATTTCCAGGCGGATCGGACCGAACATACAGATGCTCTATTTGATAATCATTTGGAACATTTAATCAAATATCATCAGCACATCTTACTTAAGTTTGAAGACAAATTAAAGCCCAATGCCAATGAATCGGAACCCTTGGGAGAAGACAATGATGAATTCCTGAATACTGCGATTTTGGGGTATAATGCAGAGAAAATAGGTCAGCTGCGTTTATATGTTGTGGCTGCTGCAATTTATGATTACGGATATCAATTGGAGCGCTTAGATAAAGTGGCCGATCAGATGAATCGTATAGCGGAGGATAAAGAATCTGTGCATGAAGCCTAAACATAACCTTGTGAAGAGCAACATATAAGCTTTGTAACAGCAAAAAATCCGGTTCCACAGGGACCGGATCATCTATTTAAGAGAATACTTGAAATCTCAAACTGAAATTGCTAAAATGATAAGATATCGAATAAGTATGCATTTAAAAACATAAATATGCAAATTTATCATATCATGATGCAAATGGAATGTCAACCTTCCAAAAGGGGATGAAATGTAGTGGATAACAATGAAAGTCAGTGGAAAGAGGAACAGGAACGGGTTGACGGAGTAACCAAGCTTTTGTCCGCCCATATTCGCAATTTATCAGAGGAGCTTGGACTTCATCGCAGTGATGTAGTGGATATGCGGAAAGACTTCTGGGAAGAGGTAACCGTAAACTTCAGTAGCCCGGATGATTTGGGAGAAACCTCAACAAGTCTTCGCCAACAGTCCCAAATCCTCAATGAACGGGAACGTCATCATTTGCAATCAAGCAAGGCACTGAAAAAATATAAAAAGCTGGTTGTCTCTCCTTACTTTGGCCGCATTGATTTCACAGAGGAACCAACGGGCGGGCTGGAAAAGATTTATCTAGGGATTGGATCCTTGATGGAGGATGATGGCACCTTTTTGATCTATGACTGGCGTGCGCCGATCTCCAGTCTGTATTATGACGGGGCACCAGGTCCTGCAGCTTATGAAACACCTGGAGGATTAGTCTCCGGAACAATGAATCTTAAACGCCAGTTTGTTATTGCTGACGGTGTAATTGAAGTTATGTTTGACACTGGGGTTACGATCGGGGATGAGCTGCTGCAGCAGGTGCTAAGTCATAGCGCTGACGATCGAATGAAAAGTATTGTTGCTACAATTCAAAAAGAGCAAAATGCGATAATCCGCAACGACAAAAGCCGGATGCTAGTTGTGCAAGGAGCAGCGGGAAGCGGAAAAACCTCTGCTGCATTGCAGCGGGTAGCTTATCTTCTATATAAATACCGTGAAGTATTATCAGCAGATCAAATGCTGCTGTTTTCACCGAATCCGCTGTTTAACAGCTATGTATCTACAGTGCTCCCGGAGCTAGGCGAAGAAAATATGCAGCAAACAACGTTCCAAATGTATTTAGAACATCGTCTTGGACATGAATTCCTGCTGGAAGATGTCTTTAGTCAGACCGAAAGTTTACTTAATGCTCCTGAGGGTCCTGAGGTGGCTATACGCAGAGAAGGCATTGCCTATAAATCGTCCGTCCCTTTCCTTGATGTGATTCGGCGGTATGCTACGTTGTTGGAACAGGAGGGTATGCTTTTTAAGCCTTTAATGTTTCAAGGGAAAGCAGTGGTCAGTAAAGAAGAAATGGAACGCCAGTTCTACGCGTACGATCCTGCCATAAAGCTTGCAAATCGTGTGGATTTGATGATCCGCTGGCTGCTTAAGAAGATTGCAGATTTTACTCATGAGGAAAGAAATGCGAAGTGGGTCGAAGATCAGATCGAGCTGCTGGATTCCAGCGATTATCACCGTGCATATCAGATGTTGCGTCGGAAGAAGAAAGCTTCGCAGGATAGCTTTGATGATTTTGATACGGAAAAAGAAGTGTTATCTCGTTATGTAGTCAGCCAGCGGCTCAAACCACTGCGTGGTTGGACTAAACGGGGTCGATTTGTGGACGTTAAGGGCTTGTACAGCACGTTATTTACAGATCGCGAGCTTATGGCGCGCCTCAATGGAGATTATCCTTTACCAGAGGTGTGGGATGATATCTGTGAGCAGACATTGGAATCCATTGGAGTGAACGAGCTTGCTTATGAGGATGCTACGCCATTCCTTTATCTGAAGGAGTTAAGCCAAGGTTTCCGGACCAACACACTGATCCGCCATGTGATTGTAGATGAAGTACAAGACTACTCTCCATTCCAATTAGAGTTCATGCGCCGTTTATTTCCAAGAGCAAAAATGACCGTATTAGGCGACCTGAACCAGGCCATTTATGCGCAAGGTGAGGTACTGGGGGATTTGTCTAGTCTCGTAAGTATATATGGTGAAGAGAACACAGAAGTGATCTCGTTAACCCAAAGCTACCGTTCAACTTATGAGATCGTGGAGTTTACGCGGTCAATGATCCCTGGAGGAGAACGAATCGTACCATTTAATCGGCGGGGAGAAGAGCCCCAGCTAAGTGTGGTATCCAGCGAGAAGGAGCTTCTGAATGCTGTGGAACAGGATATCCGCAAGCTGCATTCTGAGGGATATCATTATGTGGCTGTCATCTGCAAAACAGCGGAGGAAAGCGCAAGGGTTCATGCTGAACTGAATCGTAGCCTGCCGGTGAGACTTGTTACAAAGGAAACACCGAATTTTCAGAAGGGGACACTGGTTCTGCCTGCTTATTTAGCAAAAGGCGTGGAGTTTGATGCGGTCGTCATCTATGATGGCTCGGCTGAACAATATGGCAGAGAAAGTGAACGCAAATTGTTTTATACGGCGTGCACTCGGGCTATGCACTTGCTGCACATTTTTAGTCTGGGTGAACCTAGCCATTTTATACCGTCCGCTAATGTGGCATCTTTAAGCGCCGGGTCGCTGTAACCATAGATTTCTTCATTTTAAGATCGTCCTTTCCGAAGCAGCGGAGGGACGGTCTTTTTGTTTTCATGAATAAAGAAGGGCGAACAAACCACAATAAAGAATGTTGTACACAATGACAAAGGTGGTCAGTTCATGAAGGAAAGAAAATGGGATCTGCTTGCCTTAGCATCAATCCCACTAATAATGACCCTCGGTAACTCCATGCTGCTGCCTATTCTGCCGCAGATCTCCAAAGAACTCGGCATTAGCGCTTTTCAAGTCAGTATGCTGATTACCGTGTATGGATTGATGGCAATTGTAATGATCCCTATTGCAGGTTATCTGTCAGACCGTTTTGGGCGAAAGAAGGTTATTCTTCCGAGTTTAATCATTGCCGCAATTGGCGGTGCTGTCTGCGTGGTGGCTGCTTGGTTTATGAAGGGGGTTAGCGCTTATTGGGTGATCTTAGCGGGGCGTCTGTTGCAAGGAATTGGTGCAGCGGGTGCTTTTCCAATTGTAATCCCCTTTGTAGGCGATTTGTTCAAGGAAGAAGAAGATGTGAGCAAAAGTCTGGGAATCATTGAGACCTCCAATACGTTTGGTAAAGTACTCAGTCCAATTCTTGGTGCCTATCTTGGGATATGGCTCTGGTTTGCTCCTTTTATTGCAATTCCCATTTTATGTCTAATTTCATTTTTGTTAGTCTTATTTCTGGTCCGAAAGCCCGAAGCAAAGGATGAACCTGAGAAACAGGAACTTCGGGCGTTTTTATCTGGAATTGTGAGCGTTTTACGCAAAAAGGGACGTTGGTTGTATGCTATTTTTGTCATAGGCGGCATCTGTATGTTTGTGACCTTTGGTGTCCAATTCTATTTATCAGAAATGCTGGAAACTAAATATAAGATGCACGGGGCGACGAAGGGGTTTGTGTTGGCGATACCGCTTGCCCTCTTATGTCTGTCCTCCTATGGAACAGGAAAGATCATTGGTCAGAATAAAACGCTAATGAAATGGCTGGGTTTTGGGGGCATGGTGTTACTGACTGCGGCGATGATTTGTGCGGGATTCAACAAAGGCATTTATTTTTTAGTAGGGTTTATGGGCTTAGGCTGTGTTGGAATCGGAATTGTACTTCCCTGTATGGATGCTTTAATCACGGAGGGGATTGAGAAGGAGAACAGCGGCACAATCACCGCTCTTTATAGTAGTATGAGGTTTATAGGGGTAGCGTTGGGGCCACCGGTGGTATCGTTGCTGCTAAGCAGCGGGCATTGGGTCTTGTTTGCGTTGATGGCTACAGTAGGGGCAATTGGTGGATTGCTGACCTTGTTTGCAGTAACTCCGAGTAAGGGGGAAAAGGGGGAGCCAGGCGTTAAAGACACAGAGAAGATAATTCCTCCAATCTGGCCGAAACGTATTCGCCAAACCTCCTCAATGTCTCTGGATGGAAAAAAGGGCTATCCCTAAGCTGCGTTGCCGCAGCTTGTGGGATAGCCCTCTAGATAAAAGAATAAAAGATATTCTTAGGCTTGTGGAACAGATTCCCAATCCTTCAAGAAACGTTCAATACCGTTATCTGTCAGCGGGTGCTTCCAGAGGGTTGGCAGAAGTGAACCTGGGATTGTAGCGATGTGTGCACCAGCAATAGCTGCTTGTTCAACATGAGCAATGTTGCGGATACTTGCTGCAATGATCTCGGATTTCAAGTTGTAGTTAGTCAGGATAGTCTTCAGATCCTTGATCAGCTTCATTCCGTCAACACCGATATCATCCAGACGACCTACGAAAGGAGAGATATAAGTTGCGCCTGCTTTAGCAGCCATCAAACCTTGAGCCGCGGAAAATACTAGTGTAACGTTAGTTTTGATGCCTTTTTTAGTAAGCTCATAACAAGCTTCCAAGCCATCTTCAGTCATAGGGAGTTTAATTACAACGTTTGGAGCCCATTCAGCAATTTCGTATGCTTCTTTAAGCATTTCTTCTGCTGTAAGTCCGATTACTTCTGCGCTTACAGGTCCTGGAACGATTGCAACGATTTCTTTGATAACATCCTTGAACAATCTTCCTTCTTTAGCGATCAGCGAAGGGTTAGTCGTTACGCCATCCACTAGTCCTAGGCGAGTAATACGTTTGATTTCTTCAATGTTTCCGGTATCCAAGAAAAACTTCATTTTAAATTTCCTCCCTTGATTTCCATATGGATTGACAAGCAACATTCATATTTACATTATGAGACATGCAAATCAAAGTTTCAACTGTTATTTTGAATATTTCAAAATAACTTTATAGAATCAGTATTACCTGTATGCGCTGAATTTCAGATAATATAAGATTGGCTTAGGCCTCCCTCCATGATAATATATAACCGGAATTGTTATTTTGGAGTGGGAGGTGGGGATGGGATGATGTATGCGATATTGGTTATTTTACTTGTGCTTGTGCTGGCAGCAGCGGGATTCCTTACCTACCAAAACAGCAAGTTGGTGTCTAATCAGAAGAAACTCGGTACTTCATCAGGTGATCCTTCCCTTATGTATTCTATCTTTGACCAATCTAGTGCAGCTGGTGTTGAAGAACCTGAGGCCATTCCGTTATTTCAATACACTGTATTTGCGCGGTCGAATGGAGCGGTTGTTGTGAACAAGCCTGTAGCTTTGATTATTTTGTGCAGAGTTGCAGCGGGAAAAGGGGATTACTTACTGGCTGATGTCGAGCGTAATATGCTTGAGAAGATTAGTAGGCCAATGCCTTTGAATGCGTATTCTGAGCATAAAGCCTACTTACACAGGACGGCTAATCACACAGAAAAAGAGATGATTCTCAATCTAGAGGATGCAGTGAATTTACAATATACATAGAGTAGGGTGAAAGATATTGATTTTTTGCTCTGCGCAAAGCATAATACAAATTTGGATATAAAAAAAATCAAACAGCCGGAAGCAATCGCGTTTTATGTTAAACACAGCTACCGGCACATTGATTGGTAAAATAATGGATGCCAGTCAGCACTTAGGCATGATATCTCCCTACGGGTGCATTAAGCACCCATTCCAGCATCATGATCATATCTTCAACTCTAGTGAGCTGAGTTTGTAGGTTATCTTGCTGTGGGCTTTTCTCTGTTAATGAAGCTAATCTTGATTCCAGAGATCTGCGCTGCAGTGTCAATTCGTTGATTTTAGATTGAATTTGGTTTTCGGTTCTCATCCGGAATCCTCCTGAACAATAGGTGATTTCAACATCATCATAGATCATTATAACGGATAACATGGGGGTAATAAAATGAGTATCAATGTTAAACAATTAGCCGCGGAAAAAGCAGTGGAATTTGTAAAAGATGGCATGAAGATCGGCCTTGGTACTGGATCTACTGCCTATTGGGCGATCAACAAGCTTGGTGAGCGCGTCAGTGAAGGTCTAAAGATTACCGCTGTAGCAACCTCCCGTGCTTCCGAAGAACAGGCGCGTGAACTTGGGATTCCAATCGTAGCTTTTGGAGATATTGATAGTCTGGACCTGACCATTGACGGAGCGGACGAGCTGGATAGTAGTCTACAGCTTATTAAAGGTGGCGGTGGCGCGCTGCTTCGGGAGAAGATTGTTGCGAGTAACAGTACTCGTATGATCGTTATTGCTGATGAGAGTAAAGTGGTAAACACACTTGGCAAATTCCCGCTGCCTGTGGAAATTGTTCCTTTTGCATGGGAATGGACTGTGGCTAAACTTGCCAAGCTGGGTTGCAATCCTGAATTGCGTCGTAGCGGAGAAGAGCTGTACAAGACAGATAACGGCAATTACATCGCAGACTGCCGGTTCGAAGTCATTGAGTCCGCACCGAAGCTGGCACTGACCATCCAAAGTATTCCGGGAGTTGTGGAACACGGCTTATTTATTGGAATTGCAGCAATGGCTATTGTGGGTAAAAAAGATGGAAGTATTGAAATTATAGAAGCTAAACCGGGCAATTGATCATTCGTAGATCTGGAGAATCTAGCAGTTTACGGAAGCTGAGAGCATTGACACGGATAGGGCTGACTCTGTATAGTGCTACTGTTATCTATTGGATGTTCATCGGTTTTGGGCGTGAGATCCATACAGGTGGCCCGCTTCAGTACAATTTGATTCCATTACGTACGGTGTCACTTTATTTCGACATGAATAACGGGTTATCGCTGATCAGCCGGTTTGTGAATCTGCTTGGAAATGTTGTTGTGTTTATTCCATTTGGTATACTAATTCCACTTGCAAAGACACGGCCAATTTCTTGGAAAAGAATCTCTTTATATGCTGTTCCTTGCATCCTGCTTTTGGAGTCTCTGCAAATGCTGCTGCATGTCGGAAGCTTTGATATTGATGATCTATTGTTAAACATGTTAGGGATATGGACAGGTTACTGTATGTTTCGAATCGGGTACAGAAGCAACAGAGAAGGAGGAATGTGAACAATGTTGGTAGATCTTAAATCCCTTATTGGTTCGCCTGAGGTGAACGAGCTGTTGACGTATGCGGTCATTGATGACCCCAACGCGTTGGAGCAGACATCGTCTGAGTACAGCGAACAAGCCGGGCTGCAGTTATATGGCTGGGAAGAAGAAGAACTCCTGCTTGGTCTTGTAGGTTTCGAAGAAACCGAAGACGGTTCTTTGGACATTCGGCATATTGCCGTCTTGCCAGAGAATAGAGGGAAAGGTTATGCACGGGGAATGATTCTGGAGCTGCTCGCTACTTGTCAGCCGCGTTATCTGGTAGCTGAGACTGAGGATGAAATCGCCGCAGATTTTTATCGCAGTCTAGGGTTCATGGTGTACAGCTTAGGAGAGAATGAAGCCGGAATTGAAATGTTAAGATGTGTATACGAAGTTGAAGAGACCGAGGATGAGGACTAAAAAGTCTTTGAAGGTCATAAAATGGCAGGTCGAGAAGAATCTCGGCCTGTTTTTTTTGCGTTTTGCCTTTAAATGCCCGAAAAAAAGCCAATTGACTTTTATAAAAGCAGGTATTATAGTTTGACAATGAAACTGTTCGATAGTTGAACTATATTTTGGAGGTAGGAAGCTTTGGATAACGAAGTGCAACATTGGATCAATCGCTACATGGATGCTTATTTGATTGTGACAAGACAAGTAGCAGCAAGAATTAAAGATAGTATTGCTGCGGAGACAACGAATGATCAGTATCAAATTCTTCGGTTGATTAATGCTCAGGAACAATGTACGTCTACATATCTTGCTGAATCTTTTTGCGTGGGTAAAAGCTCCATTACTGCAATCATTAACAGATTGGTGCAAGCGGGTATAATCGAGCGAACTCGTGACGAGAATGATCGCCGCCAGGTGTATTTGTCGATGTCTGAGCACGGAAAAAAAGTTTTTGAAGCAGCGGAGACGCAGGTACATGAAGTGATTTCCCCGTATTTGTTTCATTTTGAAGAGAAGGATATTGAAATGTTCGTCATGATGTTCGAGAAGCTGGCGAATTTAATTCAGAATGATGATGGAGGGAAGAATCCATGAAGACGATTCTAAAAGCAAGATGGGCGGTTATCGCAATCTGGCTCGCTGTGGCCGTAGTTTTGGTCATGACGGCCCCATCGTTCTCTGATCTTGTACGTGAGAAGGGGCAGGTTACTGTACCTGATGGCTATTCCTCATCTAGAGCAGCAGAGATCTTAAAGGAAGCGGCGAATGACAAGGGCGGAGAGACACTGCATCAGGTAGCTCTTGTATTCAATAATCCAGAGGGAATCGGAGCCGATGAAACAGCTAGTATCCAGCAGGGTGTTGAGAAGTTGGCTGCGAATAAGGAGACGCTGCAGATCGATTCCATCACCGATCCTTTTTCACAAAGTGAGCTTAAGGAAACGTTGATTGCCAAGGATGGCAAGACGATAATGGTGGCGTTGTCTATCAAAGGCGGAGGAGAGTCTGTCACCGCACTTCCTGATAAAGTGGATGAATTACTCACAGATGTTAAGGCGGATCATTATTTAACCAGTGAGGGTTTGATTACTGAGGATATGATTGCTAGCTCGGAAGCCGGGCTTAAGAAATCGGA
Organism: Paenibacillus sp. FSL P2-0121; assembly: GCF_037975345.1. Classification (NCBI taxonomy): domain Bacteria; kingdom Bacillati; phylum Bacillota; class Bacilli; order Caryophanales; family Paenibacillaceae; genus Paenibacillus; species Paenibacillus sp. FSL P2-0121. The sequence goes on from NZ_CP150245.1 coordinate 2,993,377, forward strand.
ATATATTACGGTAGTCTTTATTTTACTTATCCTGTTCGTGGTATTCCGTTCGTTCGTGGCACCGTTTGTTCCGCTACTGACGGTAGGACTCAGCTATATTGTTTCTCAGTCCGTTGTGGCTTTTTTAGTGGACCGTTATGATTTTCCATTATCTACATTTACTCAAATCTTTATGGTTGCGGTCATGTTCGGGATTGGTACGGATTATTGTATCCTGTTAATCAGTCGTTTTAAAGAAGAAATGATGACAGCAGAAGATACCAAAAGTGCTATTATTGCAACCTACCGTAAGGCTGGGGGAACGGTGTTCTATTCCGGACTTGCGGTATTCGTAGGTTTTGTAGCGATTGGATTATCCAAATTCATTCTGTATCGCTCGGCGGTAGCCGTTGCCGTGGGGATTGCGGTTATGCTGCTGGCGCTTGTAACCATTGTTCCATTCTTCATGGCGGTACTTGGCAAAAAGCTCTTCTGGCCTTCACGCGGCAAGCTGGAGCACAGTGAGAGCCGTATTTGGGGAGCAGCAGGTTCTTTTTCCTTAAAAAGACCATGGGCCGCGCTGCTAATTGTTGCAGTAATCGTAGCTCCGTTCCTTGTTACCTATAGCGGAAAGCTGTCCTTCAACAGCTTGGAGGAAATTGGCTCGGAATATGCCTCGGTAAAAGGATTTAACATCATTTCGGATAGCTTCGGGCCGGGTGAATCCATGCCTGGCAAGATCGTAATCAAAAATGATGACCGGATGGATACTTCAGAATATCTTGGACTTGCAGAAAAAATCAGCCGCGAGCTGGAAAAAGTGGACAGCGTAAAATCAGTGCGCAGCATGTCTCGTCCAACCGGAGAGCTGATCAGTGATTTCTTAATCCCGAATCAGGTGGGGACTTTATCTGACGGTCTGGATCAGACCAGTGAGGGACTGACCAAGATTCAAACGGGATTGTCTGAAGCTAGTAAACAGCTGAGTGAAAATGCACCTAAGCTTACAGAAGCTGCTCAAGGCAGCGCTAAGCTGACGGAAGGCACAGCAGAACTGAAAGATGGAATCGTCGCGTTAGGCGATGGGCTGGCACGTATTGAGAGCGGAATAAAAAGCGGCTCAGCTGGTGCGGGAGAGATCAAAGCAGGACTTCAACAGGCAGCTGCTAGTGCCAAGCAGCTTGCGGATGCCAATACGAAGCTGCTGGAGGGATATAAAAAAATCGGCAGCGGTTTAACTGCGCTGGATCAAGGGCTTGGGCAGCTTCCGCAGCAGCTGCAAGGTGTGGCAGAAGCGTTGAAGGGACTGGATGGTTCTTTTACGGGTCTTGAGAGCAGTTATCCGGAAATTCTGCAGGATGTTAATTATCTGACCATTAAAGGCACCGTAACGCAGAGTGGTACTGGGGCAGCTCAGCTGGCAGCGGGTCTTGGGCAGATCTCAGAGCAGCTTAAAGGAGCAGCAGCAGGCTTAAATGAGGCGAATGCTGGCTATGCCAAAGCTTCGGCTGGGCAAACTGCACTCGCACAAGGTTTAGCTAAGCTTGTTGCGGGCATCGGTCAGCTGCAATCTGGGCTGGAGCAGGCCGCAGCAGGCCAAGGACAGATCGTAGATAAAATTCCATCCATTACTAGCGGCCTAGATCAATTGCAAGGCGGACAGCAGCAGCTTGCGGATGGTTTTGGTCAATTAACAGGGCAGATAGGAGCCTTAACTACTGGATTAAGCGACAGTGCAAACGGATTGGAACAAATTACCAGTGGGCTGGGCTCTGCACAAGATTATTTGAATCAGATTCAAGCGGCTAAGGATGATGAGCTGAGTGGATTCTTTGTGCCGGCTGAGGCTCTTGAAGCTGAAGGCATAGAGCAGGTATTTAATACCTACTTGTCTGACGACCGTAAGGTAATGACGCTGGATGTAGTATTCACTGAGAATCCATATAGTTCAGAAGCTATTGACAGTGTTGATGATATTCAAGCAGCAGTAGATCGTGCAGTGAAAGGTACGAAGCTGGAAAATGCAGAGTCTGCAATCAGCGGGGTTACAAGCAGCCAGAACGATTTGCGTAATATTTCCAACGAAGACTACACACGTACAGTAATCTTGATGCTGGGTGGGATCTTCATTATCTTGGTGTTGCTGCTTCGTTCAATCGTAATGCCGATTTACCTTATTATTTCTCTTTTGATTACTTATTTTTCAGCATTGGGTGTTACAGAGGCTATATTTGTTCACCTTCTGCACTTTGAAGGGATTACCTGGACAACGCCATTCTTCAGCTTTGTTATGCTGATTGCACTTGGTGTAGATTATAGTATTTTCTTAATGGCCCGCTTTAACGAATATAAAACATGGGATGTACGGGAAGCGATCCTGCATGCTATGCGCAATATGGGAACAGTCATTCTTTCGGCGGTAGTTATTTTGGGCGGCACCTTCGCATCGATGTACCCTTCAGGGGTATTGTCGATGATGCAGATTGCAACAGTGGTGCTTGTAGGGTTGGCCTTGTATGCACTAATCTTCTTGCCGTTTTTTGTTCCTGTTATGGTGCGGATCTTCGGCCGTGGGAACTGGTGGCCATTTGCGGTCAAACAAAGTGGAGAACCCACTAAACAAGATGTAAACATGTAATCACTCTACACAGCAAAAAACCTCTAGTGTTTGCCTAAATAGGCGGCTAGAGGTTTTTTTGTGAAAATATAAGTACAAAGTTTATTTCATTTTGGCAAAAAAGCTACGTAACGCCCAGCCGCGTTCTTGCCGTTTTTTATATTTGGGTAGCGAACGGTAAATGGCGGTGGATTCGTCGAAAGCACGTTTAGCATCCTCAGTTCTGCCCAGTGCTTTGTACATGGAGCCGGCTAAATAATAGGCTTCACTAGAGGAAGATTGAATCTCTTGAAATTGAGTAACGTAATGCAACGCTTTATCGTGATTTGTATGGCGAAAGGTTTCCGCTAACCGAAGATATGGCTGACCATATTGGGCTTTTCGGTTGATTTCTAGACCTCGAAGCATCTGATCTTCGCCTTCTTCCAAAGCGCCCAGCTTAAGATTCACATGACCCAGCTCCACCCAATATTCGGCAGATTGTTCGTAACGGTCTTCGATCTGTAGCAGGATATCCTTGGCTTCCTTGTATTTTTTACGTTCTGACAGATTCCGGGCTAAATCAAATTTAGCAGAAACATCATTTGGATTCAATGATACTGTTGTGCGCAGCTTGGAGATTTGCCGCACCCGTTTGAAGGGCTTTGTAATACTAGGGAAAATTCCCACGTATCGCCGATCTAAGAAATATAAGATAACAAGCAGGATGAATAAAGCCAGAAAAGGGTTGCCCACTAATCTGAAAAGCATCATAATACCTATAAATTTAAGCATGATTTCCCTCCATGATCATTTGGTTCCGGTATTGCGGTTGAATAAGAGTAGATCTAAGGCAGCGTAATTATATCATAATTCAAACCAATCTGAATCCCGGGATTTAAGATAAACTACAACTTTTGTCAGCTTTATAGCGTCTTAGTGTAATAGAAATAATAATTACAATAATATCATAAGAAGGGAAAATCAAGATGCACTTATTTTCAAGGAAGCTAAGGCTGTTTAGTTTGTTGGTTTGTTCAAGTCTGGTGACTGCATTGTCTGTCCCTCAAGTTATAAGTGCAGCTCCATCACCTGGGAAGTTGGGTGGGATTAAGGAGATTGTTGCTTCGCCTGGTTTTTGGGGTGGAAGCTCTTTTGCGGTGGGAACTGACGGAAATGTTTGGTCCTGGGGGAGTAATGTTTTTGGTCAATTTGCTAATGGAACTGCCGGGCCTGAGGGTTGGACGATTACTCCCCATAGAATAGCTGGGCTTGAACATACGAAACAGCTGGCGATCGGCGAAGCGTACTATGTAGCGCTGAACGAAGACGGTACGGTTAAGGCTTGGGGAGATTATCGGGATAAGAGTGTAGCAGAAGCTGGCAATGGGGCAAGTGCTAAACAACACAAGGTTCTGCTTCCTCAAGGGATCTCAGGAATGAGTGATGTGGTTAGTATATCGTCAGGATTGCATAGTGCATTAGCTTTGAGAAACGATGGAAGTCTACTACAGTGGAATCCTCCAGAAGCTTCAGATGTGGGCTATACAGAGCTGCCTGCTGCCACTAAGGTACAGGGTTTGAGCGAAGTGAAGTGGATCGGAAGCAGTATTTATCATGCCGCCATTCGAACTAACGGTACGCTGTGGATTTGGAGTGCTATCCCGCAAACAGAGAACACGAATGTGATGAAGAAACCGACCCCAGTTAAGGATTTATACCATGTAAAGTCCGTCTCTATGAGCGATCGCAGTATACTGGCTTTAACCGAGAGCGGGAGCGTCTGGGGAACAATTGACAGCGATAATTATAACGAAGTCACGATGAGCAAGATGCCAGGTCTTACGGATATTGTATCTGTCCAGACGAAAAACGGGTTCAATCTTGTTGGCAATAAAAAAGGAGAATACTGGGTATGGAAAGCTGGTACCTCACTACAAGGTCTGCAAAAGATTACAGCCGTAAAAACGATCTCAAAACTTACGCTGGATTTAGACAACTTTGCAGCTGTTAAAAAAGATGGCACCGTGTGGACTTGGAGTACCCAACCAACAACCGACAACCGTTTAGTTTTTACGCAGCCTAAGTTAATAAAAGGATTGAGTGATCCTGTTTCTTTTGCCATGGGTGAGAATAGTAAGTATGCAGTCCTGAAGGATGGAACAGCTGTGGCTTGGGGAACAAATAGGTTTGGTCAACTCGGAATTAGCGCGGTTGATTCACGTCCTTTTGCTATATCTCCTATTTTAAAGCCTGTTACTGTAATTGTAGATGGTCAAAAAATGGATTCCGCACAGTCTGCTATTTTTATGGATGGAAGTGTAAAAGTACCGATTAGGGATGTAGCAGAAAGTCTGGGATATACCCTGTCTTTGGAGGGGGAACTGACGTTGACGAAAGCTGGGAAGAAAATTTCATTACCATCAGCAGAATCCATTAAAGTAAGCTATACTTCTCTAGTGCCAGCAGCGGCTTTGGCCAAAGCTACAGGTCTATCTGCGGAGTGGAATAGTACGCTGTACCAATTAACATTACAAACAAAAAGATGACTTTCATTTAACACATATATTAATATTCTGAGGTACAATAAGTGAATTAATCTCAATTTCACCATAATAACCAGTCTGGAGTGATAGGAATGGCTTTTACAATATGTGTGTTTGCCGGATCGAATCCAGGTCTTAACTCTGAATATACGGAAATGGCTAGGGAATTAGGTTATCATATAGCGGCACAAGGCTGTAGGTTGGTCTATGGAGGTTCGCGGAATGGCCTTATGGGACAGGTTGCGGACGGAGTACTTGCGAATGGCGGCGAAGCTGTAGGAATTATGCCAGTGGATCTTTTTCAAGATGAAATCAGACACTCCGGATTGACGAATCTGATTGAGGTCTCTAGTATGCATGAACGTAAGGCGGTAATGAGCGGTATGGCGGATGCTTTTATTGCTTTGCCGGGAGGTCTTGGAACCTTCGATGAGCTATTTGAAATTCTGTGCTGGATGCAGATTGGTATTCATCAGAAGCCTATAGGGCTGCTGAATGTTCGAGGTTATTTTAATCCACTGCAAGCCCTGATCTCACATAGTGTGGCTGAAGGTTTTGCACCAAAAACTGCACTTCAAATGCTGCATATGAACTCAGAACCCGAATATCTGCTTGAACTGATGAGAGGGCGAGTGGATCATAATAATGATGAGAAGGGGAAAGCAAGGTTCCCGTCTCAGCGCTAGATTCAAGGTTTCCACTGCTCTAAGGTGCGAATAATTGGTTTAGCACGCTATTCAAAATAAGGACGCAAACACTTCACGGTGTCTACGTTCTTATTTTTTTTCTTTTTGTAAAATCATTTAGTAATAGGGGGAAGGCTTATGATTCGAAAATTAGGCTTTGCGGCTGACGACCGTCTGTTAATAATTAATGCCGACGATTTCGGAATAACTAAAGGAACTAATGAAGCTATTGTTAACTTATTTGAAGGACAAGCTATAACATCCACATCTATTATGATGCCTTGCCCAGACTCAAATGACGCTATAAAGATAATTAATTGGAAAGGAATAAAGAATATTGGAATTCATCTAACGCTAACGAGTGGCGAGAAATATCCGTATCAACCAGTATTCAAAGAAAAAATCTTGAGTAGCTTAATTACGGGGGAAGGGTATTTTCATCAAGATGCCACTCTTCTGGAAAGAAACGCTGCTGATGACGAGATTAGATTAGAGTTAGAATCGCAAATCCAAAGTGCAATCGTACAAGACATTGATCCAACTCATCTGGATAGTCATGGGGGGAGTATCATGGGGTTATACACTGGGCGAGATTTTATAGAAATAATATTTGATTTGTGTGAAAAGTACCGCCTGCCCTTTAATTTACCTATTAGGATATTAGAACAACCCTTTTTTAATAATGATCAGTTGAGATTGTTTCAAAAAAGAATTTCTTCAGCAAAAGAAAGGGGGATTTTATTAATCGATGATATAATTTCTCTTCCTTACTGTTTTTACCCTGCTGCGGAATATAGCAAAATGAAAATGAGATTAACTGAATTGTTAAAGAATTTAAAACCTGGAATAACACAGTTAACTATACATCCATCTAAAATAACAGATCAATTAATAGCAATAACGAAATGTTATACAGAAAGAGAATTGGAATATCGTCTTCTAAATGATATTGAAATTAAGGAATTGATTATTAATAAGGAGATTAAACTTATTTCGTGGAAAGACATACGTGATTTACAAAGATGTATTTAGCATATTCTAAAAGCTGCACTTTTTCATTTTTTAATATGAATCTGATAAAACTGTTTAAACTTTGGAGAAGCTGGGTAAATAAGCCGTAAGTAACCAAGCAGAAATGCAAATTTCAGGAACATCACGGAAGGAGGTTGAAATCCAATGAATGTGATCGTACATAATCTTATGGCTTACAATCATCAGTTTTTTAGACCTCAGCCCGTGGTCAATCCCAAGCAAGGAAAAGCAGACAAGAAGAGAATGAGTTTCCAGGAAGTTCTGAATGAGAAAATGAAAGCGTACAGCACCTACAACAAAAATTAAAGATGAAAGCTATACCCTATGTCTGTTAAAGAAAGCCGGAACGTGATGATCCTAGAGATCATTGCATTCCGGCTTTCTTTAGGGTCTGACCTCAAAAAATTCGCAGCTCTTGCGTGAGTAGTAAGTCAGATCACTAACTCTAGATTGAATAACAACATCGAAATCAGTGAAGCGGACAACGGTTGCTCCTGAATTTACTAAATGATCGTCCTGAAATACACGAACAGGTAATTTGCGGTCAACGGCTTCTTGGAAATCGCTGTCGCTTAGCAGCGGGCGGTTAATGGGCATGGGTAATAACTCCTTTGATCATGTAATGAAGTAAGAAATAAAAATAGTATACCTGCGGAAGCACAAGAAATCCAATTTAAGATGAAGTACACGTATTCTGTGAGGAACATATTTGGACGAAATTTTATACTCCCTCCTTAGACATAACATAGATATGAATGGTTTCGTAATTATTTCCACCATAAATCGGAAGTTTACCTCCTCAAAAAAAGAATTTAAACCCTGTACACTAATTCTTGTAAGAGAAACCTTTGAAAGGGGTACAGGGGAATGAATAAAGTAAAACACTTGGCGCTATCGTTAGTCGCTATCATGCTCGTAGGTTCACTGGCAGCATGCGGAGGCAACAACGCCGAGAACAACAACACATCAAACAAAAATGCAGGTAACAACGCAGCAAGCACAAGTGAACCTACTAAGGATGAGGGAACAGAACCGGCTGAGAAAATCGAACTTTCTTTCTGGACACTGGGCAACGTGAACTACGAGGATTTAGCGAAGGAGTACACTAAGGAACATCCAAACATTACGATCAAAGTGCAAAATACCGGTGACCAAACCGCTCACCATAATAATTTGACCACTGCTTTGTCGGCTGGATCGGGTGCGCCTGATATTTTCCAACTTGAAATCGGTTTCATGGAACGTTTCATCAACGCTCAGGACAAGTTCTATAACCTGAATGATCTGGGTGCCAAAGATATTCAAGCCAACTATCTGGATTGGAAATGGAAACAAGCTTCTTCCGTAGATGGCAGCTTCCAGCTAGGTCTTCCAACAGATATCGGTCCAACGGTTGTATATTACCGCACAGATTTGGCTGAAGAAGCTGGACTGCCAAGTGATTCAGAAGGATTCGGCGCTGCTATTGATACTTGGGATAAGTTCGCAGCTGTTGCCAAAGCTTTCAAAGAGAAAACAGGCAAACCATTTGTAGACCTTACGGATCTTACCTTTAATGCTTTGCGTGATCAATCTGCTGATGAAATCTATTTCAGCAAAGCTGATGGCAGCTTTATCGGAGATACCAATCCGCAAGTCAAAAAAGCTTATGATTTCACGGTTAAAGGTATTCAAGAAGGCTGGATCAGCAATGTTATGCTCTGGTCTCCTGAATGGGGTCAAGGCATGAACGACGGTTCATTTGCAGTAGTTATGGGACCGGCTTGGATGGCAGGAAATGTTAAGAGTAATGCTCCAGACTCCTCTGGCAAATGGAAAATTGCTCAGCTCCCTGAAGGTGCTGGTAACTGGGGTGGCTCGTTCCTGACGCTGCCAAAAGAAGGCAAACACTCGAAAGAAGCTTATGACTTTATCGCATGGATGGATAACAAGGAAAACCAACTGGAATCTTTCAAAACAAAAGGACTTATGCCTTCTATTCCTGCCCTGTATGAAGATCCTGCATTCGTAGACTTCAAAGATGATTTCTTCGGTGGACAACAAACCGCTGTAGAATTCGGTAAAGCAGCAAACCGGGTAAAACCTGTATACTACGGACCGCTTCATGACCAAACCGATACTTTCTTCAAAAACGCATTGAAAAATGTGTTGGAGAAAAAAGCAGATCCGACCAAAGAATGGAACGAAGCAGTAAAACAAGCGAAAACATTGGCTGAACGCAGCTAAGATTTCAAGCTTATGAAATTCAATTTCTAGAAGGTCCGGATTCATAGAGTGAAACATTCTCTGTGAATTCGGATTTGCACGTTAGATTACCTGGAGGTGTGACATGGCACAACCTGTTATTTCAAGTCCGCATGCCGAGAGCAAGCGCCGCTTTTTAACTGAACAAAGAAGGAGCCGCATCACTGCTTACACGTTTATTTCGCCCTTTTTTATTCTGTTCTCGATATTTGGACTATATCCGATCTTTTTCACGATCTATCTCTCGTTCTTTAAATGGGATGCCCTGAATCCTATGAAATTTGTAGGGTGGAAAAACTATGATCTGGTCACAAGTGATCCGACCTTTTGGATTTCTTTTAGCAACACGTTAATTATGGGGCTTATGGGTACTGTTCCACAGATATTACTAGCTCTATTGATTGCTGTTTTATTGAATTCGGCGATGACTCGCTTTAAGAAGACGTTCCGGGTTTTATTTTTTATGCCTAATATTACGTCTATCGTTGCGGTTACGCTCGTGTTCAGCACACTGTTTGGCAACAACGGAATGATCAACTGGATTCTAAACGGCTTGGGACTGGATAGTATGGCCTTCAACTCTGGCTGGTGGGGCGTTAAAATCGCCATTTCTACGATGGTAATGTGGCGCTGGACGGGATATAATGCCATTATTTTTCTATCAGGCTTGCAAAGTATCCCTACGGATCTATATGAAGCGGCACGTATTGACGGTGCGAACAGAAGACAACAGCTAACCTTTATAACGTTACCGCTATTGAAGCCATTCATTGTATTTGTTACCTTGCTTTCAACTATAGGTGCCTTGCAGTTGTTCACTGAGCCTTATGTATTTTTGGGCCAAGCGGGAACTGGATCTACACGTCAGGAAGGAATCACTATGGTTACTTATTTGTATAGCGAAGCATTCCGCAACGGATTTTTTGGTACGGCAGCAGCTACGGCAGTCTTGCTGTTCCTGGTCACGATTATTTTCTCTGTCCTCAATATGCTGGTCTCAAATCGCATGGGTGGAGATACGGGAGGGGGTAAAGCGTGAGTACGCTGCGTGTATTTAAAAAAGATCCGGATGATCTAGGGATCATCGGCAAGTTAGGATTTTATCTGCTGCTGGTTGTTGGTGCGCTCGTGTCCATCTTTCCTTTTTATTGGATGTTTGTAGTTGGCACTAATGACAGAGGCGCAGTATTCCATGTGCCACCTTTGCTTACGGTTGGAGACCAGTTTTTTGAGAATTTCCAGCGGGTACTGGACAAAACAGACTTCTTTCAAGCCTTGGGCAACTCTTTATTTGTCTCATCTATGGTTACAATATCAGTCGTGTTTTTCTGTACACTGGCAGGTTATGCCTTTGCCAAATATGAATTTCCGTTTAAAAATTTTCTGTTCTACTTTGTAATTGCTACATTATTTGTGCCACAGCAGCTTGGTGTATTACCTACTTACGTAATTATGGCCAAGCTCCACTGGATAGACTCTTTCAAGGCACTTATTGTTCCGGCGATGGTTAATGCCTTCGGGATCTTCTGGATGCGGCAGTATATCACTACAGCTGTACATACGGAATTGATTGAAGCAGGTCGGATCGATGGCGGCGGACATTTCCGGATCTTCTGGAACATCGCTATCCCGGTCATTACTCCAGCTATGGCTACACTAGGTATACTGAATTTTATGACCGTTTGGAATGACTTCTTCTGGCCTTTAGTGGTACTGAAGAATCAAGAGCATTTCACAATTCAAATTGCGCTCCAGCAGCTGTTCTCCAATCGCGATGGTCTAGACTACGGAATGATCATGTCAGCAACATTTACGGCAACCTTGCCACTGCTGATTGTATTCCTGTTATTTAGCCGCTGGGTGATTGCTGGACTTACTTCAGGAGCTATTAAGAGCTGATCTTACTTTTTGATCTTTACAGGGAATAGGCGGTTTTGTGAAGAATACTAGAGGACAGAGACAGCAGGGGGAAGGGGAATATCATGAAACTCCGCCGTAAAATCTTGTTCGCTATTATTCTTCTCGTCTTTATTCCGGTTATTCTGATGGGGATCGTCACTTACGTTAATTTTTCTAATGCAATGGAGAAAAAATCAAGCAACTTCTACTGGATTTCACTGCTTGAAACGGATCGAAAGCTTAAATTTGCGCTTAGTGAAATCACCTCGATCACGAATTCAAAAATTACGCAGCCGGTTGTTCAGCAATCACTGAAGCAGAAGAACTTTGTAATCACTTATGATCGAAAGCAGGAGCTTAGCAGTTATCTCATTGATCATCCAATGATTACTTCATTTAGTTTTTATAGTAAAGATCGTTTAATTTATCAATACAATGCATCGATGTCTTTTGAGGACTTGAAGAGACAAAGCTGGTTTGACGCGATGGAAGGCGCCGAAGGGCGGCCTGTGTGGTCAGGACCGGGAGAAAATGGCTCGGAGATCTCCGGCAATCCGGTACTTGTACAAGCAAGAGTAATCAAAGATTCATATTCTCTCGAAGATATCGGATATCTGGTTGTTAATGTAAAACCTGATTTATTGGATCAGATTTTCTGGGAAGCAGCAACCCTTAAGAAGGGGGATATTTTGCTGGTCAACAAGCTAGGAAATATCGTTTTTAATAAATCCGGTGAACATATTGGACAACGCACAGATTTCCCCTTTTTACAAAATGATTATGCTAAGGAACATGACTATTACATCGACAACTATCAGGGGGAAAAATCACTCATAACCTTCCTACCTTCTCATAATGCAGCCTGGTATTTAGTAGCCATTACACCTATGAATCTCATCTCGTCAGAATCTGTATCCATCCGGAATATTGCGATTATTTTAAGTACAGTTTCGCTGTTATCCGCCATTTTGTTCGACCGCTATTTCGTACGGAGGCTCGTTCATAGTATTAATAGTGCGGTTAACGGGATGAAGCGGGTGAAGCAGGGGATATTTACGCCGATCACTACACCCTATCGTGCTGATGATGAAAGTGATTTGCTGATTGATGGCTTTAATCGGATGAGCACGCAGATCAATGAGCTGCTTGTGCAGGTGGAGACTGAGCAGGGACGTAAGAAGGAAGCAGAAATGCAAGCGCTAATGGCGCAGATTAACCCTCATTTTATTTATAATTCACTCGAATCGATTAATTCGATGGCCGTGCTGCAAGGCAATAAAGATATTAGCAAAATGGTCATCTCACTCGGCAAGCTGCTGCGAATCAGCATCAGTCAGAATCAGGAGCTGATTCCGCTGCATATGGAGTTCGAGCATGTCCGTCATTATTTGGATATCCAGAAGTTTCGTTTTGAAGACAAATTCTCGTATATCATAGATCTTTCGGATGGTCTTAGGACGTTCATGACACAAAAGCTGATCGTTCAGCCGATTGTTGAGAATGCGCTGTATCATGCGATTGAGCAGATGGAGGACCCAGGGGTCATTGAGATTACGGCCTATGAAATGGGCATGGATATGATCATTATCGTAAAAGATAACGGCCCCGGCTTTGACCTTGCCAAGATGATGAGTCTTTGGGATAACGAGGGAAGTGCTCAGAAGAAATACAGTGATAGCGGCGTGGGGCTTAAAAATGTGCATGAACGCTTGAATATTCGGTTCGGCAGTCCATACGGCATACTAGTGTGTTCATCCCCCGGCTTTGGTTCAACCATCCGAATCCGAATACCAAAAATACTGCCGTAATCGACCGTACGGAAAGAAAGGGGGAGAATGTTATCAAAAAATGGTTATTGAAATGGGGCTGGATGTGGTTATATCTAGTGCTGATTTCGGGTGCGGTTTTATTTATAACTTTAGGAAAGCAAGAACCCATTGAAGATGATTCACCCGAGAAAATCACATTAACTTTCCGTCATTTCTGGATTAAAGAGCATGATCGGCCACTGTTGACTATTTATGAAGATATCGTGGACAAATACCAGTTAGAGCATCCAAATGTGAAAGTTAACTTTGAAGGTGTGGATCAGACGTTGCACCGTGATCAAAAGCTGAAGAACGAGATGGTTACTGGCACCCCGCCAGATATGTTTGTTTTGTTCGGTGGAGCGGAAATTGAGCCCTATGTGCGCTCTAAGCGTCTGATTGATCTGACGGATTTCGTCCGGGAGAATGCGCTAACCAATCAATTCAAGGATCTGGATCTCTGGACCTTTGACAACCATATTTATGGCTTGCCCATTGAAGGGAATGCTGAACCTTTATATTTTAATAAAACCATATTCGAAAAGCTCGGTTTGAAGCCGCCAGAAACGCTGCAAGAGCTTGATGCTGCCATACTAAAGCTGAAGTCGGCAGGATATATTCCATTTGCACTTGGCAACGAGGATCGTTGGCCCGCAGGAATTTTTGCACATTATTTAATGGATCGTTATGCCGGCGCCGACTTGATCGAGAAGCTGATCACTGGTGAAGATCAAGACAGCTTTCAGAATGAGGCGTATTTAAAGGCTTTTCAGCACTTGGAGCAATGGATCAAAGAAGGTGCCTTCAGTACGAAATCGAATGCGTTATCCACAGAAAATGCGGTGGGACTATTTACGAGCGGCAAGGCTGCGATGTATCTGAACGGAAACTGGGATATCAATTTATTTGCTGGAACAGCAGCTCCTACGGATTTTCAAAATGAGGTAGGTGTTATTCCGTTTCCCACATTGAAGAAGGGGGAACAACCTTCGATTGCCGGCGGTTATACATTTGGCATCGGTCTTTCCTCCGAACTAAGCGGAGCGAAGCGGGAGGCTGCACTCGATCTCATGAAAGCTTTTTACACCCAGGAGGTTCAGACTCGGATTGTATATGAAGGGTTGAGAATTCCGTCCATGCGCATCGCCTTTGATCCTGAGAAGACAGGACCCGTATTCGCGCAAGTTATGAATATGATGGAAGTTAACCGCAAGAGCTTTGTCCCTTATGATAATGTATTGTCACCAGAAGTGAAAAAAACGTTCCTGAGTGTTATAGAACAGATGATTAACGGAGAAATGTCTGCTGAGCAAGCGTTAAAGCAAGTGCAGGCATCCTCCATTCAATATTGGAATTTGATCCAAAGCTCAAGTGTACAATGATGCTGGAGGTGCAGGGAATGGATGAGTTACAAGAGAAATATAAAGTAATAATCGTGGATGATGAGCCGATTATTCTTCGTAGCTTAAAAGCAGCCATTCCATGGAATGATCTTCAGATGGAGATTGTGGGAGAGGCCCGAAATGGAGAATTAGCTCTCCGCTTGATAGAAGACACTTCACCACATATCGTGATTAGTGATATTCGCATGCCCGTAATTGACGGGATTACGTTGATGAAGGAAGTATTGTCTAAAAACCCGAAGCTGGTGTTTATTTTTATAAGCGGTTACGGAGAGTTCGAATATGCAAGAGAAGCATTACGTCAAGGCGCTTTTGATTATTTATTGAAGCCGATCGATCATGATGAACTGGTTGAAATGCTAAACCGCGCCAGAACCAAGCTGGATGAACAGAAGCAAAATGATCAGCTGATTCATTCTGTGCAGATGCTGTCACTGCTTGCACGTGAACGTCTGTTTGCAGAAATCACTTTGGGAAATGCAAGGCCGCTTGAGCATCTGAAATGGCTGGAGAACAGTGAACTGGAGAGCGGATATTTTATGGCTGTTGTCCAGTTAGATGACTACACCACACTGAGCAGTCAATGGAGTGTAGAAGAAAAACGGCTATGGCTGTTTGCAATCCGCAATATTGTGGAAGAATGGTCACTGGAGCATGGCGTGCTGACGGTTTTCCCGTTTCATAATGGAGAGTGGATACTACTGTTCCCTGGATCTTTAAGCGCCAGCAGGAGAGAACTTGGTGAACATTTGATAGCGGGAATCAAGAGATACTCCAAGCAGTCTTGTTCCGTAGGCATCAGCCGCACCACACAAGGCATTGATCAATTAAGTACGGTTTACCCTCTGGCCGCGAAGGCCTTATATCAACGGTTCTATTCGGGGCTTGCCGGGGTCTTTATTGATGAAGAGATATCGTTCCCAAGCAGTAAAGAGGTGAAATACCCAAAAGAGCTGGAAACCGCGCTGATTGAAAGTATACGTACCTTAAATAGAGACCGGATGTGGTCTTTATTTGATGAGCTTGCTTTATTTATTGAGTCACAAGCTGTTCCTAAGGATATGGCTGAACGTCTTCTTGTTGAATTGATCGTTGTGTTGTACAGAAATTATGAGTATTTGAATATAAATTCAGATTGGTCCTTGCATGGATTACTTAGCAAGATGCACAATCTCGGCACTTTAAATGAAGTGATCTCTGCTCTGAAAGAAGAGTTTGGTGTGCGATTGGAGCAAGGGAACAAGCCTGTGAACCGCGAGGATACGCGTAGCGCCATCGAGAAAGCGAAACGTTATATTGAGAGTAATTACCATAAAGATTTAAGTATTGAGGAAGTAGCGGAGCTGGCTGATCTCAGCATCAGTCATTTCTGCACTTTATATAAGCAAATAACGGGATATACCTTTTTGGAGTATGTTACACACTGCCGGATGGAGAGGGCAAAGTATATTTTGCAGAGCAGCAACGTAAAAGTGTATCAGATAGCTCCTCTTGTCGGTTATCAGGACCCGCGTTATTTTACACAGGTTTTTAAAAAGGCTAGTGGTCAAACACCAACAGAATACCGAGAAGAGCATACTAAGCAGAGCCATTAACGAGGAGGTAAGGGATGGAATTTCATTTGGAGATGATTGTTAAGTGTTTAACGAACCACAAGCTGCAGAAATATTGGAAAGGGTTCGAGGCTGTTTCTTTTGCATTTTATAATAAGGATAACGTGTATCTGTACAATCATCCCAAATTCAAAACGGTAGGATATCATCCACATTTGCTTTCTTGGAGTAATGAATTCTCAGGAGATACCATCATCTTATATGAGGATCACCCTACAGCCATCGTTAATCTGGAATTACATGAAGAATTCGAAGACTTGTACGCCATTTGTGTACACGAATTATTTCACGGTTATCAATTCCTGATGGGAGAAGAACGTTATGCAGATGAATTATTGATGATTACCTACCCTTTATCCCTCGAAAATATGGAATTGCGGATTCAAGAAAGACATCATTTATATCTTAGTGTAATGGCAGCTACTATTGAAGAGCGTAATCACGCAATGTACAGATTTATTGCCATCCGTCAACAAAGAGAACAACTGCTTGGGGAGTACGTGCTAAATGAATATCTTATCGAAACGCTGGAAGGACCCGCTTGGTATGTTGAACTAAATGCCTATGCCGAAAAATCCACCCTACCTAATGAGGAAGTATTGCACAAATTCAGTTCGTATTTAATAGATGAACTTGAATCTTCGGCTAATATCAGAAGAAGCTGCTACGGTTCTGGTCTGTTTATATGTTTGCTGCTGGATGAGCTTCGCTCCGATTGGAAAGAAGAGTTTATGAAGTCGGAGTTAAGTTTATATGCGTTTTTTAAGCAATTTGTGGATCAAGTCGTCATTCCCTTCGAGGAGATATCCATCAGCAAAGAAACGGAAGATATTATGCAATCGGTCAAAACAATCAGGGAGAAGGAATTCATTGATTTTATTAGCCTTGAAGGGTACCACCTGTATATTGAAGGAGATATAAAATCTACGGGTTTTAATCCTATGGGTATTATTGGTGGAGATGAGAAATGCATTCATAAGAATAATTTACGAATCCAAATCAATGATGCGGAGTATTTTCTGGAAAAGCCAGTGATTAGCTACTATACAGCTGACCTTCGAAATATTAATAAACTCCACCTCGTACTAGATGAACCTCCAACTTTTAATAAAGATTCGTTAATCCTTAATGGAATTGGTGAGATCAAAGGTCAATACGAAGTGAAGGAAGATGGATGTTGGCTGCAATGCTAACGTAATTTAAATGAGAAGGAGAGTATGACATTTGTCATACTCTCTACTTGATGTTTATGACTTATAGGATGACACTTCATCACCTATACTTAGAGTAGATGAAAAGATCCTTAGCCGGACACATCAAGGAGGAAACGATATAGATGACTACAAAACAGACATCACAGCTCTCCAGCCTTAAAAAGAGTGTAGCCCCTTACGAGAAAAATGACCGCAACGCAAGTATAAGACAGCTCATCAATACTTTAGGACCACTTGTGCTGTTATGGGGCGGAGCTTATTTCTCTTTATCCGTTTCCTATTGGCTCACCCTTCTGTTAGCTATTCCTGCAGCAGGATTTGTAATTCGAACCTTTATTATTTTTCATGATTGCACACATGGATCGTTTTTTAAGAATCGTAAAGCGAATGATATTATCGGAACGATCACAGGTGTACTGACACTGGTTCCTTATCGGCAGTGGAAACATAGTCATTCCATTCACCACGCCAGCTCCAGTAATCTCGATAAAAGAGGGATCGGCGATATTTGGATTATGACGGTCGAGGAATACGCAGCGGCTTCCTTCTGGAAACGTCTATATTACCGGATTTACCGCAATCCCATCGTGATGTTTGGTCTTGGACCGATTGCTGTTTTTATGATTCAGTATCGTTTCAATGTTAAAGGTGCTAGACGCAAAGAGCGGATGAATACCTATTTGACGAATATTTCAATCGCAGCGCTTTATGGCTTGCTAATATGGGCGATTGGCTGGCAGGCATTTCTTATGGTGCAGTTGCCTGTAGCATTTGTATCAGGGTTTCTCGGCATATGGTTGTTCTACGTACAACATCAGTTTGAAGACTCTTATTTCGAGAATGAATCTGAATGGAGTTATGTGATGGCCGCGGTTGAAGGTAGCTCATATTATAAGCTGCCGAAGGTGCTGCAATGGATTACGGGCAATATCGGCTTCCACCATGTGCATCATTTAAGTCCAAAGGTGCCAAACTATAATTTGGAAAAAGCGCATAACGCGACGCCACCGCTACAAAAAGCAACAACGATTACGATTGGTACCAGCCTGAAGGCCCTTAATTTCCGTCTTTGGGATGAGGAAAATAAACGATTCATTAGCTTCAAAGAGATGAAGTCCATATTAAATAAACCGAAAACTGCAGGCGAGGTCCTGCAAGTTCATAAGCCCAGACTCCAGGGAGAATAATAGCTAATTGTAATCAAATAGCAGCAAAATGGAAGGTTAGAGCCGGAGAACTCATTCGCGCTCTAATCTTTTTTCTCTTTATTGTTGTGGTTCACCGGATTTTACCGGATTTATGCTAGAATAAGGTGAGTGGCATATGGCAAAAAGGAGAGCGAACATGCAGAAGTGGCATCATATTTTTCATAAAAGTACAGGTCTTAGCCCTTATGTATGGGTCGTATTTTATATTCTACCGTTTTATTTCATCTTTCGGTCCTCTTCTCCCTACCAGGTAGTTTCGGGAATCTTGATGATCGCTGTGTTTTTTGTTTGTTATGTGCTTTCTTTTGTCTCCAAGGGTTGGTTAGTTTATTTTTGGACGAGCGTGCAGATACTGGTCTCTATAACGATGACGTTGTTGTTCGGATATATGTATTTTGCGCTTTTTTTAGCCTTTTTCATTGGGAATATCCAGAACCGAGTTGGGTTCTTCACCCTGTACTCCATTCATTTGCTGACTACGATTATTACGATCAATTATGAGCTGCTGTCGCGTAATCCCGTATTTATCAGCCAGCTTCCCTTTGTGCTTGTCAGTATGATTGCAGTGATCCTGCTGCCAATCAGTACCTATAACCGGAATAATCAAGGGAAGCTGCAAGACCAATTGGAGGATGCTAATAAGCGTATTTCAGAATTGGTTAAGCTCGAGGAACGCCAGCGGATTTCACGTGATCTTCACGATACATTAGGTCAGAAGCTTTCGTTAATTGGTCTGAAAAGTGATTTGGCAGGAAAGCTTATCGACAGTAATCCGACGCAAGCAAAAGCCGAGATCAATGATGTACGCCAGACGGCAAGAAGTGCGCTGAAAGAGGTCCGGGAGATGATTACGCGAATGCGCGGCATTCGGCTTGAGGACGAACTCGTTCATATTCAGCAGCTTCTTGCGGCTGCGGAGATCGACTATGTTTTGCAAGGCAATCCTAAACTGTCTAACACTTCATTGATTACGGAGAATGTGCTCAGCATGTGTATTAAGGAAGCTGTCACAAATGTTGTGAAGCATAGTAATGCACAATCTTGCGCAATTATCATTGAACCCACACGCACAGATCTCATCATTAAAGTGAAAGATGATGGAACTGGCATCCCGGGCAATGATCTTTATTTTAAAGGACATGGGCTGCAAGGTATGCGGGAACGTCTTGAATTTGTAAATGGCTGTATGGATATCGTGCGAGATGAGGGGACTACGATAGTGATTAAGGTCCCAAATGCATTTAAGCATCCGGAACAGGAGGTAACCGTATAATGATTAAGATTGTAATCGCTGAGGATCAGCGAATGCTCCTTGGAGCGTTGGCATCTTTGTTGGATTTAGAAGAGGATATGAAGGTCGTGGGCCGGGCAAGCAACGGGGAAGAAGCTGTAGCGATGGTTCAGCAGCATAAGCCGGATATCTGTATTATGGATATTGAGATGCCAGCGATGAGTGGTCTCGACGCTGCGGAAGCGCTGAAGAATAGCGGCTGCAAAACGATGATATTAACCACCTTTGCCCGTGCGGGATATTTCGAACGTGCGCTCAAGGCGGGAGTTCATGCTTATCTGCTGAAAGACAGTCCTAGCGAAGAACTGGCACTTTCGATACGTAATGTGATGGCAGGCCGACGCATGTATGCACCGGAGCTAATGGATGAAGCCTACAGCGGTGAAGTAAATCCTCTGACTCAGCGGGAGAAGGAAGTACTTGGACTCATTGCCGACGGTAAAAATACAAAAGAGATCGCCAGCCAGTTGTACATTACCACGGGAACAGTCCGGAATTACATCTCAGTTATACTAGATAAGCTGGATGTAGGTAACCGCATCGAGGCAATCACTCGATTTAAGGAAAAAGGTTGGTTTAAGTGAGCGGGGGTAAGAAACGATTAGTTGGTTGAAGCAGCTTGTAAACGCTAATCGCTGATCGCAGAGCGCTGATTGCTAATCGCTGATTGCTGATCGCTAATCGCTGAACGCTAATCGCTGAACGCTAATCGCTGAACGCTAATCGCTGAACGCTAATCGCTGATTGCTAATCGCTAATCGCTGAACGCTGATCGCAGATTCCTGATTTATGCTCACCAATCGCAAATAGATGTATTTCCTACAACTATATGCTATAAAATGCTCTGCAGATGCGATTTAGTTGTATTTCTTACATCTAAAAGTTCACTTAGAGGGCATTTCCATTATTTTTCGGGGAAATAGTTGTAGAGAATGCAGTTAAAGAGTTGTCTAAGCAGAAAATATACTTATAATTGTACTGAGTGCAGCTATTTCCTTCATTAGTATTAGTGAAATTCAATATAATCCGCTAAAAATAAAATTTTTAATGTTATTTTGATGTTAACACTCGCCAAATGTTCCCGCGCCGTATATCATTAATTATCGGCCTATTATTCACAATAGGACAGTTAATCAAAAGGAAGTGTATTTTCTGATGTCAAGAAAGCTAAGAGCCGGCATAGTTGGCGGCACAGGTATGGTAGGACAACGTTTTATTGCCCTTTTAGAGAATCATCCTTGGTTTGAAGTAACTGCGATTGCTGCCAGTGCTAGATCTGCTGGAAAAACGTATGAAGAATCGGCCAAGGGCAGATGGAAGTTATCTACTCCAATGCCTGAGAACGTAAAGAATATTATGGTCCAAGATGCTTCTAAGGTAGAAGAAGTTGCTGCGGACGTGGATTTGATTTTTTGTGCTGTAGACATGAAAAAAGATGAGATTAAAGCGCTCGAAGAGGCTTATGCTCGCACCGGAACACCAGTAATCTCCAATAACTCAGCGCATCGCTGGACGCCTGACGTGCCTATGGTCATTCCTGAGATTAATCCGGAGCATCTTGAGGTTATTGCACAGCAAAGAAAACGTCTGGGAACAGAGACAGGTTTCATTGCGGTTAAACCTAACTGCTCCATTCAAAGTTATGTGCCTGCACTTCATGCGCTCAAAGACTTCAATCCATCTAAAGTGGTGGTCACCACCTACCAAGCCATTTCTGGTGCAGGAAAGACTTTTGCAGACTGGCCAGAAATGCTGGACAACGTGATTCCTTACATCGGTGGCGAAGAAGAGAAAAGCGAGCAAGAGCCTTTGCGGATCTGGGGAAGCGTTGAAGAAGAGGGTATCGTAAAGAGTGAAGCGCCAACGATTACTTCGCAGTGTATACGTGTGCCTGTAGCGGATGGACATATGGCTGCTGTATTTGTTTCTTTTGAGAAGAAACCGTCCAAAGAAGAGATTCTGAATCTCTGGAAGAGCTTTAAAGGACGTCCTCAGGAGCTTGAACTGCCTAGCGCACCTAAACAGTTCATTACCTATTTTGAAGAGGACAATCGTCCACAGACTAAGCTGGATCGTGATATCGAGAACGGAATGGGCGTATCGACGGGCAGACTTCGGGAAGATGCCCTCTATGATTACAAATTCGTAGGTCTCTCCCATAACACCCTGCGCGGAGCAGCTGGCGGTGCTGTGTTGATCGCTGAGCTTCTGAAAGCAGAAGGTTATATTCAACCGAAATAAGTCCATGCATGAGCTGCAAAGCTGATGTGAATAGACACCTCATCAAAGCTTAGTCTTTGGTGGGGTGTTTTTTAATGGATTGATTTGGTAAAATAAGTTATCATCTGAGAAGGAGGAATTTAATTGAAGAAGTACTTATTTACTTTTATTTTGTTGTCATTATCAATCTTTGTAACTGGATGTACATCATCAACTCAAGAGGTACAAGAGTATGGAGTATGTTCCATTAATGCTGAAATTCCTATTCCTAAAAAAGCCAAAGAAATCGAAGTGACAACAACTTCAAGTAACCCCAATATAAAAATAGGTGTAAAGTACGAATTGGATAATATAGGAGGAGAACAAGGTCTTTATCGGCCTGACGGCTATTTTAATAAATTAAACGATGTTGGATGGATAGAGCTGGAGGACAAGCGGTTAGGACATGTGCAATTTTTTGAAAAAAAGGACACCGTCATCGCCATCGAAATACATCAGGATACCTTTGATATTCATGAAATGAATAAAGATGCTAAATTCTAAACAGTGGCTAGTTAGATGAAGCATTTGTTATTACTTAAACAGAAAGGTTGAGAGTGTGGTAAGATAGGTAAAGTGTATAAACTATACGAATTCTGAATGACTGACGGAGTGATATGATGGGTGCAAAAAGTAAAGGTGGCGGCACAGGCAGAGGTACGGGGAGTAAAGGCTGGACACGCTGGAACAAAACAGCAAAACCAGTTAAACCTGCTAAAAGTGATCCAACGACGGGTCCAGGTGCTAAAGGTGCAAGTGGAAGCAAGGGCAGTAACGTGAAAAAAAGCGGAAGCACCAAATAGCTCCCTTAAACTGGGTTATTCCTGAAGGTTAACATCTGATTTTGATCGTTAAAATCAGGTGTTTTTTTATGACTAGAGGTAAGGTAAGTATATAGAATGAAAGTAGGATCAGCAGTGAGAATCGATAAATATATAAGCGAAACAGGCTTTTGTTCCAGAAGGGAAACCAAACGATTAATTGCAGCAGGTCGAATCGCTGTAAACGGTATTGTCTGTGAGGCGAACATTCTTATAGAGCCAGAGGATATCGTATGGATCGATGGGGAGCCGATAACAAGCAGTAAAGGGGAGCCAGTGTATCTCGCTTTGAATAAGCCGATAGGCATTACCTGTACAGCAGCCCCACATGTGGCTGGGAACATTATTGATTTTGTAGGGTATCCTTCACGGATCTTTGCGATTGGCAGATTAGACAAAAACTCGGAAGGCCTCATTTTGTTAACCAACGATGGAGAGATTGTAAATAAAATGATGCGTTCCGAGAATGGGCATGAAAAAGAATATGTAGTTCATGTAGACAAACCGGTTACGTCAGAATTCTTACAAGAGATGTCTAGCGGCGTGAACATTCTGGGAGTCACAACGAAACCTTGTGAGGTCTATCGGATCACAGAATGTCAGTTTAGAATTATCCTAACTCAAGGTCTTAATCTGCAAATACGCAGAATGTGCAAGGAGTTAGGATATAGAGTACTAAAGCTGGAGCGCATAAGAATTATGAATATTACATTAGACGGCTTGGAGCTGGGACAATGGCGGCATTTAAGCAGTGAAGAGCTGTATGAGCTTATGTTCCGCTTAAACTGACTTTGTCAACAAAGCCTCTGGCAGTTGTGGTAATATCTTCAGCTCCGGCAATCGCTGAGATAACAGAAATCCCATCCGCACCAGCTGTTAATACTGATGCAACATTTTGCAGCGTGATTCCCCCAATGCCAACCAATGGGATGGTAATGCCTTTATTTCTTAGTTCTTCAATCATCGCAGTGCCTTGAACAGCTTTGGCATCCTCCTTGGATGACGTAGGATAAATGGGACCCACGCCCAGATAGTCGGCTCCATCGGCAATCGCCTGCTGAGCTTCAGCGAAGGAGTGAGCGGATACACCAATGATTTTATTCTCTCCAAGTAGCTGGCGGATCGCCAATGCAGGTGTATCCTCCTGTCCTACATGAATTCCGTCCGCATCAAGTGCGATCGCTAAATCAATGTCGTCATTCACGATAAAGGGCACGCCATTGGTATGACAGATCTTTTGAAGTCGTCTGCCAAGATTAAGTCGTGCCTTATCGCTTAAGGACCCGGTACCCTTCTCACGGAATTGAAACATGGTTATGCCTCCAACAACCGCTTCCTGCAGCACCTTAACAGGAGCTTTACGGCAATTTACGCTGCCCATAATGAAATAGACTTTTAATAGATCTCGCAGATGTTCACTGTTCATTCGTTGCATTGTTTATCCCTCGCAGTCTGTTCTGATAAGCAAAATGATTGGTTGGTCCATGCCCAGCCCCTATGCCCAACTCGTCCTCAATCGCCGCTTGTATAAATGCTTTGGCAGTTTGAATGGCCTCAGCTACGGATTTGCCTTTGGCTAGCTCGGCGGTGACCGCTGCTGAATAGGTGCAGCCTGTACCATGCGTATGTCTGGTCTGAATCCGGCTACTCTCCAATAAGGTATATTCCTGACCATCATATAGAAGATCGGTTACGGCTGTGGTTGAGGTATCATGCCCCCCTTTTAGCACTACATATTTGGAGCCCATGCCATGAATGATTTTGGCTGCTTTTTTGCGTTCTTCGATGGTGGAGATCGTCATCTTTGTGATCATTTCGGCTTCGGGAATATTGGGTGTCGTCACCAATGCTAAGGGCAGCAGATGGCTGATTAAGGATTGAACCGCCTCCTGCAGCAGCAGTGTGGACCCTCCTTTAGCGACCATCACAGGATCAATTACAAGATTAGACCAGCCGTAATACTTAATTTTATCTGCCACAATGCGGATGATGTCGCTGTTAAATAACATCCCTGTCTTTACGGCATCTGGTTGCAGGTCAAGTCCTATAGAATCAAGCTGCTGAATTATGGCGTCCAGAGTCACTGGATAAACCCCTTGGACACCCAGCGTATTCTGCGCTGTCACAGCTGTGAGGACGGACATGCCATAGACAGAAAGCTCTTGAAAGGTTTTTAGATCGGCCTGAATGCCAGCACCACCGCCGCTATCGGAGCCGGCAATGGTTAGAGCTTTGGATATAATCATCGATTTCACTCCTTTGAGGGTCATTAACTGAGCTGTTTGATACTAGATCTTTCTAGGAAGACTTCTGGCGTGACCCATGTCAGTTGATTTAGAAACTCAACCTGAAAGCTTCCTGGCCCTTGACCAGTTGTTAGTTCAGCGGCGATTTCAGCGGCTACTCCATAGAAGGAGAGGGCTTCCACTGCAGCCTCCAACGAGGCACCTCCACTTACCGCGAGAAATGCACCCACAACAGCGCTGAGTAAGCAGCCAGTTCCTGTAACCTTCGTGAGAATAGGGTGACCGTTGCTGGCAATATAAGTGTTTTTTCCATTCGTGATCACATCGTCTTTTCCAGTTATGATGACCACACAGCTTAACTTCCTCGCAGCAGCTTCAGCCAAAAGGACTACATCGCCTTCGCCTTCGCCAGCATCCACCCCTTTAATGGACCAACTCTCTCCAATGACATTAGCGACTTCAGCTACATTCCCCCGCAGTGCGGTGATTTGCATCTCATTCACTAGCTTTTGAGTGACAGCGGTCCGATAAGAAGTTGCGCCTGCACCTACCGGGTCAAGCACTAGGGGAACCCCGTGTTTATTAGCGGATTTACCAGCGAGCAACATAGATTGAATGGCGTAGTCATTGAGTGTGCCTATATTTAGAACTACAGCAGACGACATAGCGGCGATGTCGATCACTTCTTCGTGGGCATCCGCCATAAAGGGAGAGGCACCCAGCGCCAACAGACCGTTGGCTGAGAAATTGGCTACTACAATATTAGTGATGTTGTGGATCAAGGGGTTGGATTCCCGTACTTTGGCTAAGTAACTCATCATAATTCCTCCTCAAGCTTGTATGAATAACTAACTAAACGTTACAGATTGATAAAAGCTTCCTGTGCTTTAATATCTTCTGGTAGAAGATCGTTGGTGGATAACCACAGCTGAACCTTTTCCCAAGATGTCGGGTCTTGATAACCAAAAGATTGATCGCCAGCATTCATCAGTGGCAGTAGAATCTCAAGACTTTTTTTCTCAATCTCCTTGTCGAGCGGTGAAGTTGCATCTTCATGTGCAACCAGTAAATCCAGGGCTTGTTCAGGATTCTGCTCCACAAATTCCTGTCCTTTTGTTATGGCATTTAGAAATTTTTTAAAGTAGGCTTCAGAATTTTGCAATCCTTGTTCGCTGGCCACCAGCACAAGCTCATAATAGTCAGGTACTCCGTAATCCGTTGGATTAAGCGAGGTGACCGGATGTCCCTCTTTTTCAAGGATCAGTTGTTCATGGTTGATGAACCCGCCCATTATTGCGTCCACTTGTCCTGTAGAGATCGCAGGGATAAGGTCAAAACCTACGTCAATTAGCTTGGCGGATGAAGGATCGCCTCCATCACTCTGGATCATTGTCCGAATCATTGCTTCATAGAGCGGAATGGAGGAATAGCCGATTTGTTTTCCTGCGAGCTCTTTGGGACTATGAATACTGCCTGCCTGAGGAACCATCAGATGATTCAGTGGATGCCGCACGATAGCTGCAATCGAACGTACAGGAATTTTCTCGCCGCGTGCCATAAGTACCTGAGGCTGATAGCTGAGCGCTAGATCAATTTGATTTGCTGCTACAAGCTTTAGGGCGTCATTGCTGTCCGCAGGCATTTTGATCTCGACATCCAAACCTTCCTCTTGGAAAAAACCTTGCTGTTGCGCAGCGTATAGAAAGGAATGAACGGCATTGGGATACCAATCAAGCATAATCGTCAGCTTGTGTGACTGCTTATTTTCGGTGTTGGAGGAACCAGTTTGGGAGTTGTTATTTAGCTTGTCTGCCTTCCCGCAGCTGCTTAAGAGCAAAAGTGTGCATACTAGAAATACAGAAATAAGTCCTCGTTGTGGTGATTTTAAATGATTCATTGGTTAGATCCTCTTTTCTTTAAAAATAATTGTTCGAGTAAAGCTATCGCCAGAAAAAGCACAACACCAAGCGCGGACAGCAGAAATACAGCCGCGAACATTTCATCGCTCTGCATATTTCCGGCCATTCTGCGGCTGAAGTAACCGAGTCCTTTACTGCCGCCGAGCCATTCCCCGATAGTAGCTCCGATGACGCAGTATACAATGGACAGCTTTAAGCCAGAGAAAAAAGCAGGCAGCGCCAGTGGAATTTGGGTTTTGACAAGCAGCTGCCAGCGGTTTGCACCAAATGTTAATAATAAGTCCTTGTAAGTCTGGCCACTTGTACGAAGTCCATCATATGTACTCACTACAACTGGAAAAAAAGCCGTCAAAAACACCACAGCCACTTTGCTCCACAGCGAATATCCGAACCACATAATAAAAATGGGCGATAGCGCAATTAATGGGACCGTCTGGCTAATGATAAGGAAGGGATAGATGGCCTTTTCTACGGGGCGAAACAGGAACATTCCAATACCCAGCAATACACCAAAAATCACAGAAAGGACAAAACCTATCAGTATCTCCTGCAACGTCGCTAATAAATGCTGTCCAAATAATAATTGCCTGTGCTCGATCAATGCGATGCCAATAGATGAAGGTGCAGGGAGAATAAAGGCTGGAATCAAGTGAAGGCGAACAGCTGACTCCCAGATTACAAGAATGAGCAGTACCAGAAGAAGGAAGGGACCATAGTTGTCTAGATGTTTTTTAAAAGGTATAGGTTGCATGCAATCTTCGCTCCAACTCTGCCCGTAGTGCTATAAACCGGGGTTCATAGTTCATCTTATAATGTCTTGGTTTTGGTAGATCGACAATGATCTCCTGTAATTCGCTGTGCGCACCGCCAGATAATAAATAAATCCGGTCACTGAGCAATAGTGCTTCTTCCAGATCATGAGTGATGAGCATAATCGTCTGATTCAGTTCACCCCATAACTCCAACAGCCAACGGTGTATCTCACGTTTGGTCATGGCATCGAGAGCGCCAAAGGGCTCATCCAGCAGCATAAGGCCACTTCCGCCTCCAGCCACTAAGGTGCGCAGAAATGCGACTCGCTGTTTCATTCCTCCCGAAAGTTCATGGGGATAAGCCTTCTCTACATCTGTTAAGCCGAAGCGGGCCAACATTTCCCGAATCTGAGTGATTGTTTCCTGTTTACTAAATCTGGGCATGATCTCCCAGGGCAAAAGGCAGTTGTCGAGCACTGTTCTCCAAGGCAGCAATAAATCCTGCTGAGGCATATAAGCGATCTGACCTAAACGACTAGCGGTTGAGGGGAGCGTAGGGAGTTTTATTTTTCCATGAGTAGGTTCGAGTAAACCGGCAACCGTTTTGAAAAATGTGCTTTTCCCGCATCCGCTAGCACCTACTACGGAGACGAATTCCCCTTGCCTGATATCCATGGATAGTTTTGCGAATACAGGGGGTTGTTCAGTTTCCGGAAAAGAGTAGGTTAGGCCTTGAATAGATAAAATGGTCGTGATGATCTAACCTCCTAATATTTTTGTGGAGCGCCTAAACAAATAAAGACCCATCCATTTCCAGAGGAAATGAATGGGTCAAAAAGTTCATTCTGCATAATAACACTTAACATGCTTGATGAAAATTCTGCTCCACTTCCCTCCGCTGGTATGATCCAGATCAGGTTCCAAGGGTCCGGAGCTTAAAGCTCCGTCTCAGTCGGCCGACTCCCCTAGTGAAATAACAGGTCCATATTAATTTGTTTATAAATATACCATATCTTTCTGAGAAGTAAAGAGAGAAAGAAGTGAAGGATTAATCCAAGATTGGGTAAGATATAAGTAGAAATCTAGTTAATATTACAATTCCGATGTACATAATCGGAAAAAAGTATTGACGATCATGTGATGGCAGTGTACTATTCAATTTACCGGAAAAAAACCGGATAGAGAGAGGGGATTTAATAATGAAAAAATGGAGTTTAACTATTATATTGGCGTTAACCGTGGTCCTTGTAGCGGCTTGCGGCAATAATTCGAATACCAATACGGCTGCTGAACCAACAGCTGGAACGAATGGTGGAGCAGCATCTTCAGCGCAAAACAGTTTGGAGGCTGTGAAGGCCAGCGGCAAATTGCGGATAGGTACAGAAGGGACTTATGCACCTTTTACTTATCATGACACTGCGGGGAAATTGACGGGTTTTGACGTGGAAATTGCCGAAGAAGTAGCCAAACGTTTAGGTGTTGAAGCAGAATTTTTTGAAACTCAGTGGGATGGTATTTTTGCTGGGATGGATGCGAAACGGTTTGATGTCATTTTTAATGAAGTTTCCATTAACGAAGATCGCAAAGTGAAATATGATTTCTCTGAACCCTATATTGTATCCAAGGCAGTATTGATCGTGAGCGAAAACAATGAGGATATTAAGACCTTTGCTGATCTAAAGGGTAAAAAAGCCGGACAATCCCTGACCAGTAACTTATCCGACATCGCTCGTGAGAACGGTGCTGAAATCGTAGCTACGGACGGTTTCAATCAAGCGATGGATCTGCTGACTTCGGGACGTATTGATGCAACTGTGAATGATGGCTTGTCTTATCTGGATCTGAAAAAACAAAAACCAGATGCAAAAATTAAAGTGGTTGATGAGATTCCTGAAGGCTCACAAAGTGCTGCGGTATTCCTGAAAGGCAATGATGAGCTGGTGAATGCGGTCAGTGATGCGATTAAAGAGATGAAAAGTGATGGAACGTACTTGAAAATTTCCGAGAAATACTTTGGAGCTGACGTTTCAAAATAATACAAGGCTAGCAAGGCTAATTAAGCCTAGAAGCTAAAAAGGATGTCTGAATAATGGATGACCGCAAAATACAAATTTTCTTAGATACACTGCTACCCCTGCTTAAAGCCGGGGTGGCTTTTACCATTCCGTTGGCGCTACTTTCCTTTGTGCTTGGATTGATTTTGGCGATCCTAACCGCGTTGGCACGTCTTTCACCGTGGGTAATTCCGAAGCTAATCGCCCGTTTTTATGTATGGGTCATTCGGGGAACCCCGTTGTTAGTGCAGCTATTTATTATATTTTATGGTTTGCCGGCTGTTGGTATTGTACTCGACCCTTTCATTGCCGCCACCATTGGATTTACCCTTAGCGTAGGGGCTTATTCATCGGAAATCGTACGCGCTGCTATCCTGTCGATACATAAAGGCCAGTGGGAAGCTGCCTTCTCAGTCGGGATGACTCGTGGGCAGGCTCTGCGCCGCGTAATTCTGCCACAAGCTGCACGCGTTTCTGTACCGCCGTTATCCAATTCTTTTATTAGCTTGGTCAAAGATACATCGCTTGCAGCGATCATCACCTATACGGAGATGTTTAGAACTGCTCAGCAGGTAGCCTCTACCACTTATGAGCCTCTGTTGGTATACTCCGAAGCAGGATTGTTTTATTTAGTGTTCTGTTCTGTGCTGTCGGTGCTGCAAAATTACTTGGAGAAACGACTCGATCGTTACTCTGCGACCTAAAGGAGAGATACTTGTGATTGAAATCATTAATTTGCATAAATCCTTCGGCGCACTCCAAGTGTTAAAGGGTATTGATCTGAAAATGGAGCATGGAAAGGTACTTGTCATTATTGGGCCATCCGGCTCCGGAAAGACCACACTGCTGCGCTGTTTTAATCTGTTGGAAATCCCGGATCAAGGCAGCCTGTCACTCGGGGATATCACCATCAATTTTACAGATCATAAGAAAATTCCTCAGAATTCCGTATTGGCCCTTCGGCAGAAAACAGGGATGGTCTTTCAATCGTATAATTTATTCCCGCATATGACTGCGCTTGGCAATGTGATGGAGGGACAGGTAACTGTCCTGAAGCGATCCAAGGAAGAAGCGCGTAAGCGGGGGCTTCAGCTGCTGACTAAGGTGGGTTTGGCTGATAAAGCTGATAACTATCCACATCAGCTGTCAGGTGGACAACAGCAGAGAGTGGCCATCGCCCGGGCTATGGCAGTAGATCCAGAAGTGTTACTGTTTGATGAGCCCACTTCGGCGCTCGATCCCGAGCTGGTAGGGGAAGTGCTCAAGGTTATCAAACAATTAGCAGCAGAAGGTATGACTATGGTGATTGTGACCCACGAGATGAAATTTGCCGCCGATGTAGCGGACCGGATCATTTTGATGGATGGCGGTCATATCTTAGAGCATGGAACTCCGCAAGAAGTGCTGGAGCATCCGAAGAATCCCCGGGCTCTGCAATTTCTGAATAGACTGAATGGTGAAGAAGAGTAGAAAGACAATATACAAGAAAAAGCAGCTCGGGAATCATCCGGAGCTGCTTTTTCTTGTGTAGATTATTCAAATGAGAAGAGTAACTGAAATTTGGCTTATCCTCCAGTTTTCAGGAACTCCAAAGCGTTGTAGAGCATAATCGCTGCTTCGGCACGGGTGAGTTCGCTTTTTGGATTAAACTTTCCGTTAGCGTCTAGAGTATTGATCTTGTATTTCAGGGAGCGCTGAATACTGCCTTGATATGCAGGGGTCAGTGACGCTTCATCGGCGATATCTACTGGAACGATATTGATCATCGGCAGATTACCAACGCCTTCGATCGCTTGCACTAGATAGTTAGTGAATTGCTCTTTGGTCATAATTAGGCTAGGATCAATGTCTTTTGGAAGCTTAACTTGATTGTAATAAGCATTGATAAAGGCTTCAGCGTACCAGGCTTTGTCTTTTACTTTTGTGAACAAGCCGCTGGCAACAGGAGCTTTGTTAAAGTCAATGGCTGCGAGGCTGAGCTGGAGACCGCCGGAGATAAACTGAATCCCTTGGGCTGTAGTTACCTTAGAGCCAGGGAGAAATTGAGATTCGCTGACACCTTTAATTAACCCTTGATTTTTTAAAGAAATGATTTTTTCTTTGCCGTTTATGTTATCAATATCCTTAAAGGTGTTCCCAGCTGCAAACATCTGACCACCCAAAGAAAAGGAGAAAATGGCTACGGTTGTGATCGCTGCTAGTGTGCTCTTTTTCATGTTCATGTCTTTTCACCTCGTTGTATGGATAGGCTCCTTAGCCTTTGTCACTCCTTTAACGTTGTAAATTATGGAAAGGTTGCGGTCTAATCTGTATTATTTCACGAAAAAGTAGATTTTAATAGAAATATGGGCCAGATTGGGGTGTAGTACTTTGGATAAGTGGCATGAAATGATATAATGATGTCAGGCTCTTTTCATTCGTGGTTAATTTTGTTATGATTATATCGTAACGATTACTATTTATGGTTTGTCTTAACTGCATAAATAGGAGCGTCTCAGAGGGTACGGATGTTAAATCGTTCCGGGAAGGTAGGAGACCAAATGGATCAAATATCAAATATCAGTCAATTGTTTGCGGCGCAAAAATATAAATTAACGCCTCAGCGTGAAGCTATAGTGAACGTTCTGCTCGACAATGAGAAGGATCATTTAAGCGTAGAAGAAGTATATATGCTTGTTAAGAACAGCTATCCACATCTGGGCCTGGCAACGGTATACCGTACACTTGAGCTTTTATGTGAGCTACACATTGTAGAGAAGATGAACTTCGGAGACGGAGTTGCCCGTTACGATTTGCGCGGGAACGATCATTCGCATATGCATCATCATTTGATATGCAGCGTATGCGGTCGGTTGGAGGAAATTAAGGACGACTGGCTTGTGGAGCTGGAGAGAAGAGTGGAACGTGAATATGGCTTTAACGTCACGGATCACCGCCTTGACTTCAAGGGTACTTATGGAACATGTAAACGTACTGGCTGCAAAAAAGCAAAAGCAGAAGCAGATAAAGCAGTCTCGTAAGATTGCTTTCTAACCTAAAGACACAGGCTTTCTCTAAGCCTGTGTCTTTTTTGATTACTGCGTTCTAGGAAGTCTAGCTTCGAGTAGGTACAAAGGATTTGATCCACGTTCCGAAACTGCCAGGGTTACGGCTCTGAACGAGAATTACACCTTCTCCACGGAAGCGGCAGACAAGTGCTTCACCACTAGTTATGCTGTTAAGCCAGCCAGAGGCTGCCTTTTCCACCTTGTAGTCCATATAGTCTGGCCATGCTACGAGGTGTCCGTTATCGATAATCATTTCTTCACCAGGTCCTAAATTTATTGCATGGATAGCACCGAAGGAAGACAGGAACACCGTTCCTCTGCCACTGATTTCTACAATGAAGAAGCCTTCACCGGAGAAGAGCCCTCTGGTTAAATTCTGCATTTTAGTATTTACTTGAATGCCTTCAGTTCCGGCGAGAAATCCGTCTTTTTGAACTAACAGTTTATACGATCCGTCTAATTCTATCGCCTGAATATCGCCGAGTGATCCAGGCGACAGCAATACCTCACTTTGACCACGGGTCGCTTTAAGTTCTTGAAAGAAGAATTTCTCACCGCTCAGCATTCTCCCGAGACCGCGCATTAAACCACCATCCACGGTTCCTTTTAATTCTACGTTAGGTGACATCGCGACCATTGCGCCCATTTCAGCCTTTACGCTTTCACCGGGATTTAATTGGACCTTTAACATAGCAAAAGCACCTTCATACAAAACCTGGTAATTCATCCTTTAAACCTCCGCATCTATTTAGATAAGATAGAATACTAGCTTTGCTCTAAGTGTAACGGAATTCTTGCTTCGCTCATAGTCTGGAATATGTTAAAATGAAGTTGTCTTATAGATGTAAGATCTATAATCATTCACCCATGAATAGGAGAGTGGTGTCACATGGCACGAACCAAGACACAAAAAGCCTTGCGTAAGGCAGAGCGCTCCGGAGCCTGGTGCGCAGCACAGAGTCGTAGATTGAATAGTGATTATGGAGCCATTTCACAGCATGTACGATTAACACCAAGCAAGCAGGAACAATTGAATAAGAATAGATATAAGGGGCAGATCTTCCAAGATGATGCTCCTTTTTTATTGGCTATTTGATAAGAGAACATCGCTCAGCGTATAGTAATTGAAGAAATAATATATAGGAGATGTATCCCTGATGAAACAAAATAAATATGACGATTCGAATTTCTTCTCCGCCTACCAGCAAATGCCCCGTTCTATTGGAGGGCTTGCAGCAGCAGGAGAATGGCATGTATTAAAGGCGCTTCTTCCAGACTTACATAATAAAAGTGTGCTTGATCTGGGCTGCGGCTTTGGCTGGCATTGCCTATACGCCCGTGAGCAGCAGGCGAGTTCAGTTATAGGTGTGGATATCTCTGAAAAAATGCTGCAACAGGCGCGTGAAAAAACGAACGATCCTGCTATAACTTATATCCAGCTGCCGATTGAGGACATTGATTTTGCGAGCGAGCAATTTGATGTGGTTCTCAGTTCATTGGCTTTCCACTATATTGAATCTTTTGCAGCCATCTGCCGAAAGGTGCATTCGTTTCTTAAGCCTGGCGGGAGTTTTATTTTTTCAGTGGAGCATCCAATCTTTACTTCACGTGAAGAGCAAGACTGGTATGCCGATGAGCAAGGAAACCGCCTGCATTGGCCCGTAGATCATTATCAATCAGAAGGACTTCGTGAAACTAAATTCTTAACAGAAAATGTGATTAAATACCATCGCACGATTTCCACCTACTTTAATGACCTGATTGAAGCTGGCTTTACTATTAAAGCGGTTAAAGAACCAAAGCCTTCAGCAGAAATGAGTAATGATCCATGGATGAAGGATGAGGAACGTAGACCGATGTTCCTGATCATTTCGGCTGTAAAAGAATAATCTCATGCTCACGAGTTATGTTCGAATATAGAAGCAGGGGTTGTCCTAAAAGTAGCTTTTTCTACTAAGGGACAACCCTTTTGCAATGAAACGGGCTTTCTTCATTTACACCTGTTCTCTGCTGTGCACACGATATTCTCTTGGTGACATCCCGAAACGACTTCGGAAGACCCGGTGAAAATAGGTGTAGTTCGCAAAACCACAAGTTTCTGCTACTTGCTCCAGCGGCATGGGACTGAAGGTTATCCGTTCTCTGGCCATTTCCAGTCGGACATCGTTTACATATTTAATAATACTGGTCCCAAAGGCTTCCTTAAATAAATGAACGGCCCGCGAGACGGATATACCCACAAAACCTGCTACATCTTCCAATAGAAAGGGTAGGGTTGCGTGCTCCTCAACATATTGCTTCATTCGGTATGCCAGATAACCTTTTGGAGTAATAGCTGGCTGGTCTGTAATTAGCCGGTCGATTTCCATACATAGAATTTGCAGATAGCAGGCAGATATTTCTGGAGAGAAGTCGGAAAGTCGACGGTGCTCCAGAATCAATTGGCGAAACAAGCCAAGAAAATTCTCACTAAGCGGCACACTTAGGCGAGTGGGTCTTTGTGAACGTTGCCACCATTCATCAATCCATGTTCCTCCGCAAAAGATATGATAATCTCCGCTTTCAATTCGTGGCTTGCCTACAGGGTACTCTTCTTTATCTATGAT
Source organism: Paenibacillus sp. FSL P2-0121 (assembly GCF_037975345.1). Taxonomy (NCBI): domain Bacteria; kingdom Bacillati; phylum Bacillota; class Bacilli; order Caryophanales; family Paenibacillaceae; genus Paenibacillus; species Paenibacillus sp. FSL P2-0121. The sequence goes on from NZ_CP150245.1 coordinate 3,028,600, forward strand.
CAAATAGTAAGGATCATTTGGAGCGAATAACATAATATCCCCGCTTTCCACAGGTGACATTACACCATCGATCAATGCACGGCTTCTTCCTTCTGTTTGCAGACGTATAAGAAAGTTCTGGTTCCCTTGACTTTGAGACATATGAAAAGGCTTGCGATGAAAAGAAAATCCGGCTGATAATACGTGACAGGTAGCAGAATGTGTCATAGGTCCTCCTGGGTGTATTGAAATGATAAGCAGATTGTTCATGTTTTAATCATATTATTCATTTTAATATATACGCTTTCATATTACTATGTAGCTAAGCAATAAAGAAAGAAATCGACCATCAACGCTAGAAACAGTCGGTATTAGCTGTGCTTACAAGAATGACAGTTTAAGGAAACTGATGAGAATCAGATTAGTCAATTCTGTTACAGCATTATTGTTCAAGTGATTGTCACTACAGAAAGCCAACTTTAAATCCAATTGGAGTGATTCGAAAATGCTGAAGATAGGCCTGCAATTGTATACGCTCAGAGAAGAACTGGAACAGGATTTTGAAGGGACACTGCGTAAAGTAGCAGCCCTTGGTTATAAAGGTGTGGAGTTTTTCCATTACTTCGGCCGTAGCGCAGCAGAAGTCAAACAATTGCTTGATGAACTTGGACTAGTAGCGCTGGGCGCACACCGTCCCTATGACGCGTTGTTGAATGATACAGAGGCAGAGATCGCGTACAACCTGGAGATTGGAAATCATCATCTAATTGTGCCGTATCTGTCAGAAGAACAACGTAACTATGAAGAAGTTGCTGCGAATCTGAAGATTATTGGAGAAAAGTGTAAGGCGCGTGGAGCGGTTCTTTTGTACCATAATCATGACTTTGAGCTAACTGATCGATATGGTGACCGTACAGCGTTTGACGGTTTGTTTGAAGAGGTGCCGGCTGATTTGCTGCAAGTTGAAATGGATACATGCTGGGTACATCACGCAGGTTATGATGCCGTAGAATATATCAACAAATACGCTGGCCGGTTGCCAATCATCCATCTTAAAGATTTGAAGAAACATGAGGATGGTTCACCGGAAACGGTTGTTCTAGGCGAAGGAGAAGTAAACCTTACAGCAATTCTTGATGCGGCTGTACAGGCAAAGGTAGAGTGGGCGGTAGTGGAGCAGGATTATTGCAGCCGTTCACCATTAGGAAGTGTAGAAGATAGTTTGAAATGGGTAAAAGCATACGCTAATCAAGGGGGAAATGTTCATGTCTAAAAAGTTGAGAATTGCTATTGTCGGTTGCGGTGGAATTGCTAATGGAAAACATATGCCAAGTTTGTCACGTCAAGCAGATGCTGAAATGGTAGCCTTCTGTGATATCGTCGAAGAACGTGCACAGGAAGCAGCAAAAACCTATGGTGCTGAAGGCGCGGCTGTATATACAGATTATCAAGAGCTTTTGAAAGCCGGAGGATTCGATATCGTGCATGTATGTACACCGAATGACAGTCACTCCGTGATCACAATCGCAGCATTGGAAGCTGGCAATCATGTAATGTGTGAGAAGCCAATGGCGAAGACTACAGCTCAAGCACAGGAAATGTTAGAGGCTGCCAAACGTACAGGCATGAAATTGTCTGTAGCTTATCAGAACCGTTATCGTGCGGATAGTGAATATCTTAAAGACGTTTGTGAAAACGGTGAGCTTGGTGAGATCTATTATGCAAAAGCGATTGCCGTTCGTCGTCGTGCGGTTCCTACATGGGGCGTATTCCTGGATGAAGAAAAGCAAGGCGGCGGTCCGCTGATCGATATCGGTACGCATGCGCTTGATCTAACATTATGGATGATGGACAATTATAAACCGCGTAGTGTTATGGGCTCGACTTTCCATAAGCTTGGTAACCGTAAAAACGGCGGAAATGCTTTTGGTCCATGGGACCCTGAACAATTTAAAGTAGAAGATTCAGCATTTGGATTTATTACCATGGAAAATGGTGCTACAATTGTACTGGAATCAAGCTGGGCTCTTAATGTATCTGAATTTGGAGAAGCGAAGACGCTCCTAGCAGGTACAGAGGGTGGCGCAGATATGAAGGACGGGTTACGCTTAAATGGTGACCGTGGTGGCCGTCTATACGAGACTAAAATTGACTTGTCCGCAGGGGGAGTAGCTTTCTTTAACGGAGGACAAGAGAGTGAATCCGATCGTGAAGCTCGCTTGTGGCTTGAAGCAGTTCGGGAAGATAAAGAACCAGTAGTTAAACCTGAACAAGCCCTTGTCGTTACCCAAATTTTGGAGGCTATTTACGAATCTTCCCGTACAGGTCGTGCTGTGTATTTTGACGGAACATCAGATAACTAAACGAGAAGCAGGTGTGAAGTTCATGAGTTCAAACAGACATTCTGTAGTCATTGTTGGTTTTGGAGGAATGGGAAGTTATCACGCAGGATTGATAAAAGAGACCTCTACCTTAATCGTAGTTGGAACGTACGATGTGCTTGAAGCACGTCGTACCAATTCCAACGACGCTGGCTACAAGGCGTACCAAAGTTATGAAGAAGTATTGGCAGATTCTTCGGTCGAAATTATTCTAATTGCCACACCGAACGATGTGCACAAAGAAATTGCGATTCGTGCATTACAAGCTGGCAAACATGTCATTTGTGAGAAGCCAGTTGCTCTATCTAAGGTTGAATTTCAAGAAATACTGGCGGCGGCTGATCAAGCTGGACGTGTGTTTATGGTGCATCAGAACAGACGTTGGGATGAAGATTTTTTAACCATCAAAAAAATGTACGACGAGGAGACGATTGGATCCCTATTCCAGATCGAATCCCGCGTGCACGGAGCGAACGGAATTCCTGGTGACTGGCGTCATGTTAAGGCACAAGGCGGAGGGATGCTGCTGGATTGGGGCGTTCACTTATTGGACCAGCTATTATTCATGATTGATAGCAAAATTACCAGTGTGAGCAGTAGTCTAAGCTTTATTTTAGGAAACGATGTCGATGATGGTTTTGAAGCTATTCTGCAATTTGAGAATGGAATTAAAGCGATCGTAGAGGTTGGGACGACTAACTTTATTACATTGCCAAGATGGTATGTGAAGGGTATCGAAGGCACTGGAATTATTGAAGACTGGTCTTTAACTGGAAGATTGGTGACCAGAAATAACGCAGGTGAAAAAATCGAACCGAAGCCGATTCGTGCAGGTGTAGGACTAACTAAAACTATGGCACCTCCATCGGAGGGGGCAACGATCACTGAGGAATTACCTCAGCCGTCGGAGTTAAGCTCTAGCTTTTATGATAATTTCGCTGCTGTCATTGAGGGAACTGCAGAACCTATCGTTAAGAACGCTGAGGTTATGCGGGTACAGAATTTGATTGAAGTTATTTTTGAAGCTGCTGAGAGTAATCAAGTGGTGAAGAATTTTGATATCTACGATAAATAATAAGTAAACTATTTCCTAGAGGAGGTGGCCTACAATGAAACTTGGAGTATTTATGGTCTTGTTTGGAGGTCGTAAGCTGGAGGATGCTCTTGATTACGTAGTATCCAAAGGGCTAAAGGCGGTAGAAATCGGTACGGGAGGCAATCCTGGCAACAGCCACTGCGACCCTAGAATGCTGCTGGAGAATGAAACAGCCTTACAAGAATTCAAACATGCCGTGGAATCTCGCGGACTTACAATCAGTGCTTTGAGCTGCCACGGTAACCCATTGCACCCGCAAAAAGAACTTGCTCAAAAGGATCATGAGGATTTCGTAAACTCGGTCAAATTGGCGCAGAAGCTAGGGGTTCCGGTTGTGAATACCTTCTCTGGATGTCCTGGAGATCATGAGGGTGCTAAATATCCGAACTGGCCTGTAGCTCCATGGCCCAATGATTATCAAGAAATTCTGGACTGGCAATGGGAGAACAAGGTTATTCCTTATTGGAAAGAATGGGGTGCCTTTGCCGCTCAGCATGATGTAAAGGTAGGTCTTGAGCTGCATGGCGGATTCTCTGTACACACACCAGGTACTCTGCTGCGGCTGAGAGAAGCAGCAGGTGAAGTGATCGGTGCGAACCTTGATCCGAGTCACATGTGGTGGCAAGGAATTGATCCTGTGCAAGCGATTCATATTTTGGGACGCCAAGGTGCAATCCATCACTTCCATGCGAAGGATACCGTTATTGATCCTGTGAATGTCAATATGCACGGATTAACTGATATGCAGTCGTATACCAAGATGCTTGACCGTGCTTGGCAGTTCCGTTCTGTCGGCTTTGGACATGATCTTAAGACTTGGGCTGACATTATTAGTGCACTTCGTTTGGTTGGGTATGACTATGTGGTTAGTATTGAGCATGAAGATGGGCTGATGTCTATTGAAGAAGGTTTCTCCAAAGCTGTAAGTAACCTTCAACAAGTATTGATTGAGGAGCCACTGACAGAAATGTGGTGGGTTTAAACGAAATGGAGAGCTTCACGAAAGTTAAATTAAATGATGAACAGCTGGATATTTTGGTGAAAGCGGTTTTCGGTTCAGAAACTGCGGTTAACCTTAGTTCAGAACTTACGGGAGGCTTTTTTAATACAGCCTATGATTTGGAACTCAGCACTGGGAAATCTGTCATTCTAAAGGTTGCCCCTGCTGTAGAGACAGATACGTTAAGTTATGAGAAGAACATTATGCGAACTGAAGTGGAAGCTCTCCGTATGGTTGCAGATAAGGGTGTTGTGCCCGTGCCTGCCGTCTACCATTATGATGAAAGTCTGCTGCTTATTCCTATTCCGTATTTCTTTATGGAGAAGGTGGAGGGCCAGCCCTACAGTGATGTAAAGGAGAGTCTTTCGCTTCCGGAGAGAGACGCTATCGAAACTGAGCTGGGGCGTTACAATCGCATAATCAATGAGATACGCGGAGAACGTTTTGGCATTTTTGGAACGGATTCAGAGGAGCCAAGAGCCTCGTGGAGAGAGACCTTTTCATGCCTGATGGAAAGTGTACTTGCTGATGCCAAGAGGCTGAATGCACAGCTCCCTGCGTCCAGTGAAGAGATTATGCAGGAGGTTTCCAAGTATCTCCCTGCATTAGATGCCGTAACCGAGCCACGACTGGTGCATTGGGATTTATGGAATGGGAATGTATTTGTGAAGGATGGAGTCATCGTATCGCTGATTGACTGGGAGAGAGCCCTATGGGGCGATGTGCTGATGGAGTATTATTTTAGGCATTTTGAGAATTCTGCCAGTTTCTATAAGGGGTACGGAACAACCTACGACAGTCCGAACGAGATTCAGCGGAAGAAGCTTTATGATCTTTATCTTGATCTTATTCTTGCTATCGAATGTTATTCACGCAAATATGCAGACGAAGGTTATGTCCGTTGGACGCATGATAACTTGACTGAGGGTTGGAACCGTTTTAAAGGCAGCAGTGAATAAAGGTTATAGGTGTGAAAAATGACGTGCGAAAGCACGTCATTTTCCTGTATCTAATTAGATTGGAGGATTACCATGCAGCCGTTAAAAATACCGAGAGAACATAAGCTTCAGATTACAGCTAGTATTCAAGAATATTTTGACACAGAGCTGTCCAGTGAAATTGGGCAATTAGCCAGCGAGAACCTTCTCGATTTTATGCTCAAAGAACTTTCGCCTTATATTTACAATCAAGCGTTGGCAGATGCACGAAAAATGATTGAGCAAAAGATGATTTCTCTGGAAGAGGAGATTTATGCTCTCGAACAACCCTTATCCTCAGGCAGAAGATAATCCAAAAACACGATTAATTTTAGCGCAGATTTATAACAGTTACGTCTGGATCAGTATCAGCTTCGTAATCTACACCTTCAGTCTCGAATCCAAATAGCTGGAAGAATTCCTGTTTATAGCTATGCAGATCCGTTAGGTCGTAGATATTGTCTGAAGTAAGCTGGTCCCAGATTTCTATAACTTCTTGCTGGACTGCCGGAGACAATTCCCAATCATCTATACGGATACGCCCTTCTTCATCCACAGGAGTTCCTTTCGCTGCGTAGAGATGTTCAGCAAACAACCGATAGGTTTGCTCAATACAACCTTCATGAAGACCGTGCTCTTTCATGACTTTGTAAAGGGCGGAAATATAGAGGGGCACGACAGGAATCGCCGAGCTGGACTGTGTGACAAGACCTTTTGTGACCGCTACATAAGCTCTACCGTGAGTAACAGATAACGCTTCGTTAAGTGTTCTTGCCGTAGCTTCGAGATGGTCTTTAGCAAGTCCAATCGTTCCCTGGCGATATACGGCTTGAGTAAGCTCTGATCCGATATACGAATAAGCAATAGTGGTTGCGTGATCAGCTAATACTCCGGCTTGCTGGAGTGCTTCTATCCATAACTGCCAATCATCACCGCCCATCACCCGTACGGTATCATGAACTTCCTTATCGGTCGCGGGTTCGATGGAGATTTGAGTGACTTCACCCGTATGAAAATTTACAGTTTTGTTGGTAAAGGTGTCGCCAATAGGTTTGAGAACAGAGTTATATACTTCACCTGTCTCCGGGTCTGTACGGCGCCCAGAAGCAACACTGTAGATGACCAAATCGACTTGTCCTAATTCGCTGCGGATCAGCTGAATCGTTCTTTCTTTGGTCTCTTTGGAGTAAGCATCTCCCGTAACGCTGTAGGATTGCAGGCCTGCAGACTCCGCAAGTTGTTCGAAGGCGGCGGAATTGTACCACCCAGCAGAGGCTGTACGGGCTCCATTGCTGCTGCTCGGCCGATATACGCCTACTGTGCTGGCTCCAGCCCCAAAGGCGGCTGTAACCCGTGAGGCGAGGCCGTAGCCTGTGGATGCGCCAATGACAAGTACCTTCCGGGGTCCTTTGATCGCGGGTTGTGCCTTAATATACTCAATTTGCCGCTCGACTTGACGAGCGCAGCCTTGCGGATGTGCGGTTGTACATATAAAGCCACGTGTTCTAGGTTTTATGATCATAATAATAGTTTCCTCTCTTTCATGAAAAGCAGCTAATGATACGTGTTATTTCTAATTTTAACAATTTTCATTCCAATGGAGAAGGATTGTTTATCTTTCTTATATCAAATACAATGAATCCCGGGCTTTTATGAGGTTGGATTTTTGCATTTTTACTTAACTCTGTATGGTGGTGAAGTCTTGGAAAGTCAGACTAAAACAAAATTGACGGTTGAGCAGCAGGACATCCTGGTGGGTGCTGCTTTTGGAAGCCATGTGAAAATCATTCAAAGTACGGAATTGACGGGAGGTTATTTCAACGCAGCTTATGACCTCCTATTGTCAGATGGCAGAGCTACGATCCTTAAAATATCGCCATCCGATGAGACAGACACGCTAAGTTACGAGCACGATATCATGGCTACAGAGGTTGCGGCAATGCAGCTAATGAAGTCTAAAGGAACGGTACCTGTGCCTGAGGTATACGCTTATGATAACAGCAGAAATTTAATATCTAGTGACTTTTTTTTCATGGAGAAAATAATCGGCCAGCCCTATAATGAAATTAAGGAAGAGCTTAGTCCGCAGCAAAGAAGTTGTATTGAGGAAGAATTAGGTCGTTATAGCCGGATTATCAATGAGATTCAAGGGGATCATTTCGGATTATTTAATGTATCCTCGAAGATAAAGGGGACTTCTTGGCGGGAAACCTTTCAAAATTTGATTGGCAACCTCCTTGATGATGCTCGGCGCTTAGAGGCAAAGATGCCCATTCCTTTAGAAAAGATTGAGGCGGAGATCAACAGCCGTATACATGTGATGGATGTGGTCACTGAGCCACGTTTAGTTCACTGGGATCTATGGGATGGGAATGTGTTTGTGCGAGAGGGAAGCATTGTTGCCTTAATCGATTGGGAACGGGCGTTATGGGGCGATCACCTTATGGAATATTATTTTCGCTATATTGAGGATTCTGAGCATTTCTGTAGAGGTTATGGGGACAGCTTTGATAGCCCTAATGAATGTGTACGCAAAAAGCTCTACGACTTATATATCGATTTAATTTATTTCATTGAGTGTTATTCGCGTAAATACGATAGCCAAGGCCATTTCCAGTGGGCACAGGATAATCTGCTGGAAGGTTGGGAACGTTTCATGGGTTAGGACATTTTCAGCAAGATTACAACATAAGAAGGTAAGGAGGCTGAGCAGGAGAAGGGAGAGGATTCTCATGTTTGAGTGGCTAAGTGTACATATAGATATCGTAAGTTTGCTGTGGCTGTTGCCGATCCTATTTATGTTTCATGATTTTGAAGAAATATTAACGATTGAAGCATGGGGGGCAAAGTATAGAACCAGGTTAGAGGACGCTATTCCTTCGTTTATGCGCAAGACGTATCATTCGATGTTACAAATGACTACACGTAATTTTGCAATGGACGTATTATTCGTGTATATTTTTATAGTGACGGTAACTTGTATTGCAGTATTCTTTTCTAATTACTTATTGTACTTGGCAGTGCTTGCGGTATTTTTCTTACATGTATTTACTCATCTAGGACAGACGATATATTTAAAGATATATACACCAGGGGTAGTTACAGCAGTACTAGTAGTTCTTCCCTATTCTCTTTATGCGTATTATCGACTATTGAATGACAACTTGGTATCCCTTGGAGATATCGGATGGTCTCTGCTGTTAGTTCTTTTGCTGCTTCCGCCAATATTGTGGTTGTTAGTGAAGAATAGAACTCGCATTAAACAGAACTAGTACATAAGGCTGCTGCTGGCCATATCTTTTTCAGAAAAATCTTGACTAGAACCCTTAGAACTAGATAAAATAATACTTATTGCTTACAACTTGGTGAGAATCATTATCATAATTGACGAGGAAATGAGAGGGTGACAAGATGGAGCGCCTTTTAGAGGTAAAAGATCTAGCGATATCATTCAAAACACACGGTGGAGAAGTACAAGCGATCCGTGGTGTTAGCTTCCATGTAGATAAAGGTGAAACTCTAGCGATAGTTGGGGAATCCGGTTCCGGTAAAAGTGTAACTTCACAAGCGGTAATGAAGTTAGTTCCAACGCCGCCAGGAGAATATAAACGTGGACAAATTTTATTTGATGGACAAGATTTGATCGGTAAGTCTGAGAAGCAAATGCAGAAGATTCGTGGTAAAGAGATCGGTATGATTTTTCAGGATCCGATGACTTCCTTGAACCCGATGATGAAGGTCGGCAGACAAATTACTGAAGTACTGCACAAACATGAGAAAATCTCCAAAGAAGCTGCCAATAAACGTGGGGTTGAACTGCTTACGCTAGTAGGTATTCCTTCACCAGAGCGCCGCTTCAATCAATATCCGCATGAGTTCAGTGGCGGTATGCGTCAACGTGTCGTTATCGCAATGGCACTTGCAGCAAACCCTAAGCTTCTGATTGCGGATGAGCCAACTACAGCGCTCGACGTTACCATTCAGGCACAGATTCTTGACCTGATGAAGGAATTGCAGAAGAAGATTGATACGGCGATTATTTTTATCACCCATGATCTTGGTGTTGTAGCAAGAATGGCGGATCGTGTAGCAGTAATGTATGCCGGACAAATTGTTGAAATGGGAACTGCAGAAGAGATCTTCTACGATCCAAGACATCCTTACACTTGGGGATTGCTTGCGTCCATGCCAAGTTTAGAGAGCAAAGGTTCTTTGCTTACCGCTATTCCTGGTACCCCTCCAGATTTGATCAAACCGCCTAAGGGTGATGCCTTCGCACTTCGCAGCACCTATGCTATGCAAATCGATATGGAGAAAGAGCCTCCAATGTATAAGGTTTCGGATACCCATATGGTGAAGTCTTGGTTAATGCATCCGATGGCACCTAAGGTGGAACCACCAACAGTCGTTAAGAATAGACAACGTATACTTAAGAACGCTTATCCAGAGCCAGTTTTAGTGCAAGAAGGCGCTAAGTAAGCAACTTGTTTTAACTAAATAATAAGAGGAAACGCTAGGCCATTTAGTTGGCTTAGCGTTTTTTTTATTTTCTACAATGTTCACTATTATTTAAATAAATATGAATTAATACGAACTTAATTAAATAAAAGGGTTGACTATTTATCGTTTTCATCTCAAAATGAAAAGGCATACATAGGGGGTATAACGATGAAGAAGATAATTATTACTACTTTACTTAGTGTTTCATTATTAGCTGTAACCGCGTGCAACAACGACACGGCTAATTCTGGCAACATAAACAGCGGACCTGAGCCTGTTCAGCCTGTCTTCAAGAATGTTTCTGTACATGATCCTTCCATTATTTTGGCTGATAATAAGTACTATGTGTTTGGCTCGCATTTGGCTTCTGCTAAATCCGACGACCTGATGTCCTGGACTCAATTGTCCTCAGGAGTTGTTGATGGAAACGTACTCATCCCGAATGTCAAAGAGGAATTAAAAGAGGCCTTGACCTGGGGAAAGACGGACACTTTATGGGCACCGGATGTCATTCAATTGGCGGATGGCAAATATTATATGTATTACAACGCGTGTAAAGGTGATTCCCCATTATCAGCACTTGGTATAGCCGTGTCAGACCAGATTGAAGGTCCTTATAAGAACAAAGGGATCTTCTTAAAGTCCGGTATGGTGGGCGTAGGCGATGACGGAGAAACTTATGATGCCACACAAAAGCCGAATGTTGTAGATCCGGATGTGTTCTTTGATAAAGAAGGAAGATTGTGGATGGTGTATGGTTCTTATTCCGGTGGTATTTTTATTATGGAACTGGATACAAGCACAGGATTCCCACTGCCAGATCAAGGTTATGGCAAAAAGCTTCTAGGCGCAAATCATGCGCGGATAGAAGCTCCCTATATGCTGTACAGTCCTGAGACGGATTACTACTACCTGTTCCTATCCTACGGGGGGCTGGCTGCTGATGGCGGATATAACATCCGTGTAGCTCGCTCGAAGACACCTGATGGACCATTTGAAGATTCTGAGGGCCAGGATATGATCGATTCACAGGGCACAGCTGGCGTATTGTTTGATGATCCTGCTTATGCTCCTTACGGAGTTAAACTCATGGGGAATTTCGAATTCCTGAATAATGACGATGAGCTCCCAGTAAGTGGGGAAGGATATGTATCACCAGGACATAACTCCGCATTTTACGATGAAGAGACTGGCAAGTATTATTTGATCTTCCATACACGGTTCCCGAATCGTGGTGAAAAGCATGAGGTTAGAGTACACCAGATGTTCATGAACGCTGATGGCTGGCCGGTGGTCGCACCACACCGTTATGGTGGCGAGACCATTGATAAATATACGAAAGAGCAAATCGCAGGCGAATACAAATATGTGAATCATAATAAAGAAATTACGGCAGATATCGTGCAATCGGAGCTAATTCAATTGACGAAGAGTGGTAAAATCAAAGGCGCAGTAAAGGGCAAGTGGAAGCTTATCGACGATCATACTGCAGAGTTAACGATAGGTGGTTCTACTTATAAGGGTGTGTTCCTGAAAGAGTGGAATGAAGCTACAGCCAGTAATGTTATGACGTTCACCGCGGTTTCTAATGAAGGGATCTCTATCTGGGGAAGTCATGTATCACCTTCGGAATAAGATAGTTTAAAAGGATTAACAGCAGAAGGGGTTTCAACTAGTCATGTGTAATGGCTAAGTTGAAACCCCTTTTATAATGTAGGATTAGTCTACGAACTTTCGGATCACAATAACAGCATTATGGCCGCCGAAGCCAAATGAATTGGAGATGCCTATTTCGAGATTAGCTTTTCGTGCATTGTTAGGTACGTAATCTAAATCACAGATGGAATCAGGCGTGCCCTGATTGATGGTAGGAGGAATGATCCCTTCTTGGATACTCTTAACTAAAGCGATGGCTTCTAAGCCGCCAGCGGCCCCTAAAGCATGTCCAGTCATGGACTTATTAGCGGTTACGGGGATGTGGTAGGCATGCTCGCCAAATAATTTTTTAATCGCTAGGGTTTCAGAATGGTCTCCTACTACTGTACTTGTCGCATGCGCACTGATTACATCTACGTTGTGGGGCTGGAGATTAGCTTCATTTAGCGCTAACTTCATAGCTTGATAGGCACCAATCCCCTCTGGATGAGTGGCAACCATATGATAAGCATCAGAGCTAGCACCATACCCGATCACTTCACCGTGAATCTTGGCGTTTCTACGCTGAGCATGGGAGAGTGACTCAAGAATGACTATGCCGCCACCTTCACCGATTACAAAGCCATCCCGTCCTCCATCGAAAGGGCGGCTCGCTTTAGTAGGCTCTTCATTTCGTGTAGATAAAGAGGTGGCATTCCCGAAGCTGGCCAACGAGATTTCAGTAATAGCAGCTTCAGAACCCCCGGCTATAACAATGTCCGCACCGCCATAACGAATTAAACGGAAGGCCTCACCAATCGCAGTATTTCCAATAGAACAAGCTGTTACTGGAGACATGGTCGGGCCGAGAGCTCCAAATTTAATGCTGATCATCGCCGCAGCCATATTGGAGATCATCATGGGAATTAAGGTAGGGCTGACTCGATCAGGTCCACGCTCTTTCAGGACCGTACCTTGATCCATCAAGGTCTGAATTCCTCCAACACCAGATCCTACATAAACGCCAAGTCTCTCCTTGTCAATCTTATCAAGCTGGAGGCCAGAATGTTTCCAAGCCTCTTCAGTAGCTGCGAGGGCAAACTGACTGAATCTGTCCATTCGCCGTGCCTCTTTACGCCCAAATCTGCCCTCTGCATCGAAATCACGTACTTCGCCGGCAATTCTCGTCTTAAAACCTGTTGTATCAAATGAAGTGATCGGGGATATACCCGATTCACCAGAAATTAGCCGATCCCAAAATTGTTCGATTGTATTTCCAAGTGGTGAGATTAAGCCCATGCCTGTAATCACTACGCGTTCCATAATGAACCTCCTCAGCTAGTGTATACTAGTATTTTTCCACTTTATTTATCCTATTACAAGTTATCGTTTATCCTAGTATAATTTGTACTATACTAAAGGAACAGAAATCCCAAAGTGGAGGTAGCTTATGGCTAATCAAACAAGATTACAAGCATTATCCGATTTTTTGAAAGCACGTCGTGCGGCAATTTCACCAAGCTCTGTAGGCTTGCCAGAAGGCACACGCAGAAGAACGCCAGGACTCCGCAGGGAAGAGGTTGCACAGCTTGCAGGGGTAAGCAGTACCTGGTATACGTGGCTTGAACAAGGCAGAGATATAAAAGTCTCGTCCTCTGTTTTGGACTGTATTGCCACTGCACTTAGGCTGACTAAAGATGAGCGGAAGTATCTTTTTGCACTGGCTTTAGAAACTGGAACCGGAACCACACCCTATCCGCAAGATGAATCTTCCGTAATTAGTCCTTCGCTGCAGAAAATTTTACAGGAACTTAAATATTGTCCTACGATTATTTCTGATAGACGTTGCGGAATCGTCGGTTGGAATGAAGCTGCCGCCCATGTTTTTCTTGATTTCTCAAAGCTGCCTATCGAAGAGCGGAATATGATCCGATTGTTATTTGTTCGTAAGGAGTTTAGGCGCTTAGCAGTGAATTGGGAACAATTCGTCAGCGGTTATCTTTCTATCTTCAGAGCGTATTACGGACAGTATGTAGAGGATCATTGGTATGATGAATTTATAGAGGAATTGAAAGAATTGCATCCGGCTTTTAATGAGATGTGGGAGCAAAGTCGGGTTAGCTCGGCCCCGGATGTGTTACTAGAATTCAGACATGCCAAGGCGGGAAAAATGTTATTTCATCTAACCTCTTTGCAGGTTCATGGCAGTGCAGATTTACGCTGCAGCATCTATACTCCTGCGGGAGATTCGAATACTGAAACCAAGCTGAAGCAGCTTATGGAGCAGCATACAATAGAAGGATTAAGCTAGATTCACATAGAGAAGCATCCCTAGCTGAACTTCCAGCTAGAGATGCTTAATGCTACACTATTAGAAATCTGATGTTGAAATTTCAATAGTTCCGAATGTGGTGCCAGCAGGAGTACTTAAGAGTGCAGCTACCAAAAGGGCATGAACTGCAAGCGTAAGGCTATTGAATGCTGGAATCGTGTATGTGATAACTGGAGCATTCACACGAGTGATTACTAAATCTACTGGGAAGTTGGAGTTGTTGTTCACAGTAACAGCAGCGTTAATTCCACCTGCAAGGTTTTCATAATAAGATTTACCAATGACAGGGGCTAAATTGAAATATTGAAGCGGTAATACGATGGCCATAGTAACGACCTCCTTTTCGTTTGATAGGATATTCTATGTTGAAAATCTATTAATGCTAGAGCGAATGCCATGGTGAATTAGCACTTTTTAATAGAAAAAACCGGGGATGTCCAATAGCCACTTAGAAAGCGGCTGGGACATCCCCGGTTTATTTTCGTACGCTTATTCCGTTTTTTTACGATAAATCAGATACAGTATCAATCCGAATAGCATGCCGACAAACGACATTGCGGAGATCGTTAAGTAAAGAGCTTTACCCCCAAAGGCATCATATAATGCCCCACCAGCATAAGAAGCCAGGATACCTGATACACCGAAGAACAATAGTGCAAGGACGGTTTGCCCTGTAGCACGCCATTCCTCGGGTACAATGCTGTAGAGGTATTGAATAGCAGCCGAGTAGAACACAGGGAAGGTAAGAATTTGCAGAATCTGCAAATACGCTAACAAGTGTGGATCAATGATCCAAGCTGAAATCAAGAAACGAAGGAAATAGAAGGCTCCGGAAATCGATATGATAATCAGTTCTTTTCCTTTTCGCAACCACCAGAAGCTTAATGCAAAGACAATGATTTCACTTATTGCCGCGAGGAAAAATGATTGGCCTACCAGTTGAGGACTGCCACCAAGCTCACGAATATAAACTCCAATAAATGTATCGTTCATTCGTGCGGGTACAGAGCTAATAAATATGAGCACCAGAAACATCAATGTCTTTTTGTTGCCAAAAAAGTGCTTGAGGCTATCCAGCGTGACCGGCTTACCTGTGACGGGGGCATCTGGCATGTTCCAGCTTACTATAAAGCTTATAAGGCAAATGGCAACAAACAGAAGAGCTATTCCATGAGAGCCGAAAAAACCAAGCACATAGCCAGTAATCAGAGCCATTACACCATAACCTAGCGCACCATATGTACGGATAGAACCATAGCTAATTCCAGCCGCCTCAGAGACTCGGAAATTCAAGCTTTCTGTCAGCGGATCAATGGGCATCAAGAAGAAATACAGCAGCATAGCAAAAAGAATGAGAACAACGTAACTGCTGGAATCGAACAAAAAGTATCCGGTTACCGCTGAGCATAACAGCAGAGCTAACAGCACTTTGCGGATGGTTTTTGTTTTATCACTGATCATCCCCCATAAAGGCTGGGCAACGATGGTAACAAAACCACCAGTTCCAATAATGAAGCCGATTTGCGATGGGCTTAGACCTTGTTCACTTAGATAGACTGGCAGAAAGGGAATAAACATGGCTAGCAGAGCAAAATACAAAAAGTTAAACCCTCGTAAAAGATTTGGTGCATTCATAAGTTTTTTTACCTCACGTGTTAGAAAATTTGTATAGAGTCAATTTTGCTATTGTATCATGGATAATAAATGATTAGGATATAAATCTATTCGCGGAACTGCTCAAGATGACCCTAACCCTCTATAAATTTCTGGCCGTAATATGATAAACTGGTTACTATTAAAGCAAAATGCAAGGAGAAACGTTAATGATAAAGTTGGTATCATGGAATGTGAATGGTCTTCGGGCCTGTGTGAAAAAAGGGTTTGATGATTATTTTAAGGAAGTAGAAGCAGATATTTTCTGTGTTCAGGAGACGAAGCTGCAAGAAGGGCAGATTGTTCTGGAACAGGGTGAAGAATACTATCAATATTGGAATTATGCAGTGAAAAAAGGGTATTCAGGCACAGCTATATTCACCAAAATCAAGCCGATCTCTGTGAGATACGGAATGGAAGAGGATGAAGAAGCGGAAGGCCGGATTATTACGCTGGAGTTCGAACATTTTTATCTAGTGAATGTGTATACACCAAATGCCAAACGAGATCTGGCTAGATTGGATTACAGAATGGAATGGGAGGACCGTTTCCGCAATTACCTTCTGGAACTGGACAAGCTAAAACCAGTCGTTGTATGCGGCGATATGAACGTAGCCCATCAGGATATTGATATCAAAAATGCTAAAGCTAACCGCGGAAACTCTGGCTTTACCGATGAAGAAAGAGGAAAAATGAGTACGCTGCTGGAGTCCGGCTTCATAGATACCTTTAGATATTTTCATCCAGAGCTTGAAGGTGTTTATTCATGGTGGTCTTATATGCCCAAGGTGAGAGAACGGAATGTAGGCTGGCGGATTGATTATTTCCTAGCTTCTTCTAGACTTGCACCTAATCTGCTGGATGCCCAAATCGATTGCCACATTATGGGGAGCGATCATTGTCCGGTCATCCTCAAGCTTGCTGATTTCACAGATTAGAATCGAATATTTAAAAGGCCGCTAAGTCTCTTTAAAGGACGAAGCGGTCTTTTGTATTCATTAAGAATTATAGTCTGCCAATGATCTCAGGGAATTCAGTCGGTCCCATATTCACATTAAACTTTTGTTTAAGAATTAGCTGATTCTCTAGTAAGATTATTTCAAGAGTTATGCAGAAAGGCATTTCAATAAACAATAAAGTAAGCTGTAGCTGATCATCAGCAACCCAAGTAAAGCTGGACATGATTCGGTTCAAGGAAGCATCAATGACCTGTGCGAAGCTTTCGAGCCATTTCCCTCGACCAAGACAGATCACAGAATCCTCTCCAGTCTTAAATTGTAAAGTAACTGCAGCTTCGTTGTTATTGAAAGAGATAGAGAAGGTGTCCAAGGCAAATTGGTTGTCATCGAGCTTATAGGTTAAGCCGTTTATTCGTTCTTCTTGTGATGAAGAGGGCTGCAGTTGTGGCGGTTGGATAGATAAATTCTTTAATTGTTCAACCAAGTGGGCAGAAGCAGCCGGCTCTAATGGCAAGGGAGCTGGCTTCATCGCGGGAAGCAGATGTTCCCACACAGCATTCAACATTCCTTGTATACTGTCTGATGCAGCAGTAGTAATAATTACGGCATCTTGCTCCGGAAGCACAACACAGAGTTGACCGAAGGCGCCATCTGCCCGGTAGCCACCGTGCTGGCATTGCCAGAACTGATACCCATATCCCATTGCCCAGTCATGATCACCTTCGCCATTGGAAATATGTTTGGAAGTAGCCTCATTAATCCACTTTTCAGGCAGAACCCGTTGATTATTCCAGATTCCTTTTTGTAAGTATAGCTGGCCGAATTTAGCGATATCCTCGGTTGTAATGTTTAAGCCAAATCCCCCTGTGTTAATTCCACGTGGACAAGACTCCCACGTTGCACCGTGAATGCCCAGAGGAACGAAGAGGCGCGGTTCTAAATATTCTAGCAGTGTTTGGCCAGTAACCCGTTGAAGGATCGCGGCCAGCATGTAAGTAGCACCGGTATTATATAGGAAATGTGTACCCGGTTGTTTCTCGACGGGGACGGAGAAGAAAGCTTTCACCCAATTCCCGTCGGTACTTTTGCGAAGGGTGTCCATAGTATCCACGACATGCCCGGTACCCATCATCAATAGATGTCTGATTGTCATATTGGATAGATTCTCCGTGATAGTCGAAGGAGCCTCTTCAGGGAAAAAGGAGAGGACAGAATCATCGAGGGTGACAAGTTTCTCAGTAACAGCAAACCCGATTGCGGTTGAGGTGAAGCTTTTGCTTAGGGAAAATAACATATGCGGAAGAACGGACCTGTAAGGAGCCCACCAGCCTTCAGAGACCACATAACCATGTCGTAATAGCATAAAGCTGTGCAGGCCTAAATTTTGTTCTTCTACTGCACTAATAAAGTTGGATATTGCGGTTGATGAAATCCCCTGTTCTTCTGGAAGACTTCTAGATAACTGCAAGCTGCTTGTGGTTTCCATACGCTCATCTCCTAAATTTTGAGAATGCTCACCTCCTAATTCTATAATAATTTCCAATGTAAAAATACCATTTAAATAATAACTAGTTTAGCTTTCTACAGGGCTGTTGCTGGATACATCAGATTG
The DNA here is from genome assembly GCF_037975345.1 of Paenibacillus sp. FSL P2-0121. NCBI lineage: Bacteria > Bacillati > Bacillota > Bacilli > Caryophanales > Paenibacillaceae > Paenibacillus > Paenibacillus sp. FSL P2-0121. The sequence goes on from NZ_CP150245.1 coordinate 3,046,724, forward strand.
GAGCCGTTTCTCTGGCCAAGAAATAACATGAGAAGTTCGACTTAGTTTCTCATATATTAGCTGAGTTTCTTTTTTGAATATACTAATGACTAAATGAATAAAGAAAGCCAAGTCTATCAATAGAACAAACAGATGAATAAGCATATTCCATACGGAGGAAAGATGCCCTAGAAGGGCGGAATCAAGCAAAAGAGCGTGAATCCCAAGCAGCACCCAATATAGCAGGCCATATCTGATCATCAGAGCCCAGAAAAAAGCATGATTCCCGCTGCTCTTCACCCGAATCCGCACCATCCATTTCCCTAAGGTCCGTCCGCCCGTGAGAGCCGGAACAAGCATGAAGTAAATACCAGTTACAATCCAGAAGGCAGCTTTTATATCGAATCCGAAGAGTACCCCAAACCCGATGCTCCACACCATACTATCGATTAGAAAAGCTATTCCTCTGCGGGTATAGGAGACTCTTTTGGCAGAGCGGTCAATGTTTGTATCCAGTTGTTCTATACGTGGCAATAGCCCGGAGATCCAAATGGAAATTCGAAATCCAAAAATCCCTCCGATTGTGTTGGTAATGAGATCATCGACATCAAAAAGACGGTAAGGATGATCGAAGAAACCATAAATTCCTGTAATCTGCGTGATCTCAAAGGACAAGGAAAAGGCAAAGGATAGTAGAATGCACACGACCCAGCGTGTACGAAAATAATAGCCCAAAAACATTCCAAACGGTACGGTCAATGCAACGTTAAAAATGACCTGTAAAAATGCAGGCTCACGCAGTAATGACCAGTAGGTCGAGATTTGATCAGAGATGATTGACGATCCATCCACAATATCCTGAATAAACTGAAGGGGAATGAATTGGACGATACTCCCAGAAGGTGCTGCATTGTGCCGGGAGGATGGAAAAGGAAGCAAGACAAGAAAATAAGCGTTCATCAGATAGAGCAGCAGCAGATATAGGATTAAAGCTCTAAGCTTATGTATATAGCCATGTCTGCGGTATTGCACGATAAGAAAAGGTAGTGTGAAGACCAGCGCTGCTATTGGAAACATCATGAACGCATACGAAATTGGAAAAAAGTACGAATGAAACATAAGTCACCTGCCGTGGAATTGTTTTTATAAGAAATTTGACTCTACTTGGAAATAAGCTATCCCCGGCTCATTATAAGTTTTTATGATAGGGAACTCAACTAATTTATCGAACGTTTCCGGCATACATATGTCTATGAAGGAGCGTGAAGTGGATGGAGAAAAAGGTTCAGCAGTATTATCGGCTCAAGCAAAAGCAAAAGGATATTGAAAAAGAATTGGCCGAGCTTCGTCAGGATATTTTAAATTATTGTAGTCAGCAGGAAACTAACGAGACTGAAATTGGCAGCTATAAAGTGAAGCTGGTCGTGCAAAACCGCAAAGAATATGATGATGCAAAGTTATATGAGACCTTATCAGACCCCGAAGTGTGGCGTTTGCTCTCCAAATCAGATCCGGCAAAGGTGGCAAGCTTGACCAAGTTGAATGTAATTTCAGAGGATAAAATCATGCATACTTATGCTTTGAAGACAGTGACACTGTTACAGGTGGATAAAAAATAGGGATTGAAGTGAGCGGTTCCTCGCGGGAGCCGCTTTATTTGGCTCATAACTGTCCAGATTAAGGAAATATGTTACAGTATTAGGGTGGAAGGGAGGTTGAATAGTGAAAAAAATAATCATCGGGGGCGTCATGGGCTTAACGATTTTACTTTTTTTCTTCTTTATTTTGCGGCATAATAATCAATCACTTGAGGTGAAACCGGATATTATGTTCCCAACAACGGAATACAGGGTGACTGATAGTAGTGCTCCAGGATTACCTATACTTATAACTGCTGAAGGGGCGGATGTTATTAAGATACAGGCTACATCCGGCAATTTATTGTTATGGAACCCCCCTGACTACAAGGTGCATAACAAAGGTCTTGAGCTGAAAATCAAATCTGGAGATCAAATTTATTGGAGTCCAATGGATGGGGAGAATAAGCAAATAGATGAACCTCAGGATACCAAGATCACAGTGATGGCTTACCACAATAACAAGCAGATCGGAACGTCCATTGTAGAGATTCATAAGAATGATCTAGGTGTCTATACAGGCGAAATACCTGAAGTGAAGTAGCTGAGAATCTAAATCGAATCGCAACTATCCTCGTTTTGCGTTAAAATAAGAAGTGAAGCTGACCGAGTGCTTATAGCAACCCTAGAGATGGAGGAAGAGAATTCATGAAAGATTTTGAAGTAATGCTGGAGAAATATGCGAACCTAGTTGTAAAAGTAGGAGTAAATGTACAGCCTGGACAAGTCCTTATGGTACATGCACCGATAGAAACCGCAGAACTTACTCGCTTGATTGTAGCGAAAGCCTATGAAGCGGGAGCTAAATATGTAATTGTTGACTGGGACGATGAAGCAACTACACGGATCCGTTATGAAAAAGCCCCAGAGGATTCTTTCGATTACTATCCACAGTGGCAGGCTGAGATGATGGAGAAATTCGCGGAAGAGAATGGTGCCATCTTACATATTAAAGTACCTGATCCTGAACTGTTTAATGGCATTGATTCTTCTAAGGTATCTAGAGCAGTCAAAGCAGCGGCTGTTGCTCGCAAGAACTACTCCAAATATACTCGGAACAGCAAAATCAGCTGGTCTCTGGTCAAAGCGCCAACACGTGCTTGGGCGAACAAGGTTTTTGCCGATCTTCCTGAAGAAGAGCGGGTAGAGGCGATGTGGGAAGCTGTATTCCAGATGAATCGTGTGGGCAGCAATGATCCGGTAGCTGCTTGGAGAGAGCATATTGGTCAGTTGAAAGAAAGTCAGGACAGAATGAACGCTAAACGTTATAAAAGCTTACATTACCGTGCTCCGGGAACGGATCTGCATGTAGAGCTTCCGGAAGGCCATTTATGGCGCGGGGGTGGCGGTGAGAATGATAAAGGCGTATATTTTGTAGCTAATATGCCAACGGAAGAGATTTATTCCATGCCCCATCGTACTGGCGTTAATGGCACAGTTAGAAGCACGCTCCCTCTTAATTTGAATGGACGGTTGGTTGAAGGACTTTCATTCACTTTTGAAAAAGGGAAAGTCGTAGCTTATGAAGCTGAATCCGGACGCGAACATTTAACCTCACTGCTGGCAACGGATGAAGGTGCATCTTATCTAGGAGAAGTAGCCTTAGTGCAGCATGATTCTCCAATCTCTCGCTTGAACCGCATTTTTTACAATACAGGGATTGATGAGAATGCCTCCTGCCATTTCGCGCTAGGAAGTGCTTATCCTGTAAATATTGAAGGCGGCACAAAGCTTACGAACGAAGAGCTTGTGGCTAGAGGAGCTAATGTCAGCTTAACTCATGTCGATTTTATGATCGGTTCAGCAGAGCTGGATATTGACGGAGAGCTGGCGGACGGCACGATTGAACCCGTATTCCGTAAAGGAAATTGGGTGTTGTAAGGAGAAGAAAAAAGCCGGATCTCTTCCAATGAGATTCCGGCTTTTTTTGAGTGCCTATACTGGTCATTTTTAGATTGAAAAATAGTTAAGACACATAGCCTCACGTATTTCGGCCATTGTTTCTTGAGCAATGCTGCGGGCATGCTGTGTTCCAGAGATTAAGATTTCCTGCACAAGCTTGGGCTTAGTAGCATAATAGGAACGACGCTCTCGCATCGGTTCTATAAGCTGATCTAGAGCTGTCGAAATCAACTGTTTGCAAGCAGAACAACCCATGGTACCCCGCTCACAGCCTTCACGAATTTCGGTTACCCCCGCTGAGCGAAAAGCACCATGATAAGCAAAAATAGGACAGATATCTGGATGTCCAGGATCATTTTTATGCACACGCGCTGGATCGGTTGTGGCTTTTCGTATCTTAAAGATAATCTCTTCCTTAGTGGAGTCCAGCTCGATGGCATTGCCAAGGCTTTTACTCATTTTAGCGTTGCCATCCGTACCCACAAGCCTCGGAGTCTCACTGATCAGCGCTCTGGGTTCCACCAGTATCGGGCTGTACAGCTCGTTGAATCTGCGGACGATTTTACGGGTTAATTCCAGATGAGGGAGTTGGTCTTCCCCTACAGGAATTATCGTTGCTTTACAAAATGTTATGTCAGCAGTCTGACTAACTGGATAACCAAGAAAACCGTAATACAATTCATCTAAGCTCGAATTTTTCGATTCGGCTTTAATCGTGGGATTATGCCGTAAAGAATTCACAGTAACAAACATAGAGAACAAGAGGGTCAGCTCTGCGATTTCAGGGATCATCGATTGAATAAATATAGTTGTTTTCTCCGGATTTATACCCGCAGATAAATAGTCCAGTGTGATCTCATGCAGATGTTGACCCAGCAGCTGTGGACGATCAAAATGGGTCGTTAGGGCTTGAATATCCGCTAAAAACACAAAAGTTTCATATTGCTCCTGAAGGGCTACTCGGGTCTGCAAGCTGCCGGCGTAATGGCCAAGGTGAAGCTTTCCAGTCACTCGATCTCCAGTTAAGACACGTTCGTTCATCATATAAATTCCTCCTGTTATTTAGCATTTGGTTACACTCGAGTCGCCACCACCAGCCATCATCCATGGCCATCACCTCCTTTAAATGACAAAAAAACCTCATCCAATAAGGACGAAGTTGTCGTGGTACCACCTTAAATGATCGTGTCACCTTACGATTCTTGGCTTTCGATCTTCTCTTACCTGTACGGAGAGGTTGAATTTATTCTCGATACAGGTCCCTTGATAACGGCGGGAACCCCGGTTTTCCCTACTGCATCCATTAGATAGTTCGGAAAAACAACTATAAAGGCCATTCGAGCATACGCTGGTCACCGGTTCGCACCTACCACCGGCTCTCTGAAGACCATGTTCGTCTGTCTACTTACCCTTTGTCATCGTTGTTCATGATATGTGAATTATTGTAATGCTGAACAGGGGTGTTGTCAATGAGTAGAAATCGTATGGTGATTGACGAGGTATCTAGGTTTATATGATCTAGCAAAGTATACCTTAAATGTATATAATCATCAGGAATTAAGTCCAATCTATCATTGTGGATTCACAATATACTACTCTATAACCTTGAAATGGAGTGATGATAAATGGCGACAATAATAAGTTATGGGTCACAGGCAAAAATCCCGTTAGATCCGTTTACTACTGCTATAACGGTTGCAGGGATTCCTGGAGCTGGAGCGGGTTTAGCTACAGCGCAAGTAAATATTAGTCCGGCTAATCCGGCTTCTTTCTCCAGTAGAGTCGAGTTAAATGGAAGTTTTAGTCTTACTGCACTTGCTAATAGCCAATTTCTTGTTATCATCCGACGAGCTGGAGTCGATATTTATAGATCCTTTTATCGTTTTACTACAATTACTGATATTCAATTAAGTGCTCAGTGGGTCGATGGTGCTTATATTGGAGTCCACAACTATGAATTGGTAATTCAGAATGATAGCAACTTGCCTATCAATCTATTTGGACCCATATCATTCACAGCAACTGCTATTGGAGGAGAGGGCGTAATTTAAGTTATGTCTCTGTGCGCCATTTAAGGGACGGGTGAATCAAAGCTTTGGACAGTTGAATCGATCTGATTCAGCTGTCCTTTTTTCGTGGGCATATAATTGAAGTACAACTCTCACAGCATAAATCTCCAACCATTTCCTTGATATAGCGGTTTATTTATTTAAGATGTTATCCTCTAAAACAGCGTATTTATCACCGTATTGCTTAATGATATGTTGTTCTCCCCAATTACATAATGCAGTCAAAATATCGCTTAAACTATCCCCATATTCACTAAGCTCGTATTCTACTTTTGGTGGAACCTGATTATAAACAATTCGGTTGATGATTCCGTCTGCCTCAAGCTCGCGTAGCTGCTGGGTTAACATTTTTTGAGTAATGCCGGGCATCAACTGTTTTAACTCGGAGGTGCGTTTTTTGCCATGAGTTAAATGACATAGAATTACGCATTTCCATTTCCCTCCGATGACCTCTAGTGTGGCTTCAACAGAAATATTGTATTTTTTCTTGACAGTTGTTGTAGATGTTGTTGTCATGATAACCTCCAAGGTATGGGTACTTTTTAGCACCTATGGCACTTTTGAGTGCGTACTATTAATTATGTCCAATTTAACTCATCATAACATTTTTCGTTCAATTTTTATAGAATGCTATAATTTAGAGAGCTTTGGGCGAAAAAAAGTTAAGTGAAATAAAAACCGTTTCTATACCTCCCCCGTCTTAATCTATGAAAGGTTGAAGAGAGGAGGCTAAGGAAGGACATGACGATGACTAATGCAGAAATGAAAAAAGTAACGATTCTTGATACTCGGAGCGAGACGGATTTTTACGATTCGATATTGGTACATAGAGAACAATTGTACAGTATTGCTTATAGTTACTTGCGGAACCGAAACGATGCGCTGGAAGCGATGCAGGAAATGACTTGCCGGGCTTGGATTAAAAGAAAAACTTTAAAGGACCCCAAAGCATTCAAATCATGGATTATTCGCATTCTAATTTATGTCTGTATAGATGAACAAAGACGAAGAAAACGTTCCATGCCGCTGGTAGATGAAAGAATAGGAGAACAGGTCACACACATTGGCCATCATCGGATGGAAATGCTGTGGGCACTCGAGCAGGTTAAGCCCAAGTATCGCCATGTGCTGCTGCTAAAATACTACAACGATATGACCTTGACTGAGATCGCTAACATTATGAATAAACCCGAGGGGACGGTTAAGACTTGGCAGCATAAGGGGCTGAAGCAGTTGCGAACCATCATAAAGAATCGGGGTGAATGGAACAATGAGTAGTCAAGAGGAGCTTGCCATGTTAAGCGATGCCGAACGTATCCCACAAGAACAAAAAATAGAGAATGCAGCCGCTCAAATCTATGCGATCCAAGCAGGTTTGGAATTAGGCAAGAAACGTGGCAGAAGGTTAATGTTCACAAAAAGTGCGATGTCTGTGCTGGCGGCTGCAGTGATGATAGCGGGCTTGCTGTTCTTCAATCCAACCCAGTTGTTGCCACAGCAAGGGACTTCGAGTGTTGAAACGTTCGATTGGGGCGTATTGGAGCCTTTTAAAACATTGGCTGCAGCTGATATTGATGCTCTTACACTAGAGTCTGCAATCCGGAATGATTATGTACAAATCGTTAATAAGAGTGCTGAATCAAATGGATATAAAATTACTCTAAATGCTGTGCTTGCTGATGAAAATAAAATCATGCTGCTGTATACAGGGACAACAAGTGATGGTCAGGAAGTGTACAGTGTAAATAGTGTGAAGCTGACAGATGCTGAAACTGGACGAGACGTAATGGAGGAGAATGGGAATAGGGGCGGAATGGGAGCACACGCAGAGGGAACCATATATACTTGGCTCGGTAAAACTGTATTCTCACTGGACCGAAATAAACCAAGGCCAACAGATGTAGTGGCGGATTTTCAGATTGCCTCTGTAGACCCGGGAATGTTAAGTAAACCGAAAACAGGAACGGTTTTATCCGACATGCGGTATTCTGATCGTTTAAAAGTGAACTTCTCTATTGATCCTAAGTTTTGGGAGCAGAAGACGGAGACATTAGTTGTAGACCACCCCTTCATAATTGACGGACAGGAAGTAAAACTAGCCGAAGTCGAGCTTTCTCCGTTAAGCATAGCGCTCAAATTTACGATAAATGAGGAATTGCAAACGGATTGGATCGTCCGAAATGAACTGTTTCAAAAGCTCCCCTATGAGTTAACCGCGCAGGTTGGGAAGCGCGACATTAAAATTAATCCGAATTCTGGTAGTGGATCTGATGATGGATTTATAAGTTACTTCAGCAGTAATGTGTTGGATCACCCGAAGTCACTGCGACTGAAACTTAATGCGGGGGCAGATCGAGAGAAAGAAGAGTATATTGGTATTCTGAAAAAATGAGCGGTAAGCGATATTAGTGAATATGCGTTGGGAGTTGTAATATAGAAAAAGGCCGCAGGTTGCGGCCTTTTTGTTATTGTTGGGACATTATACTAACTTTGCGAGTTACCTTGTAACACCAAACACGCCACTTGTTAAATGAGAACAAACTCCTGATGCTCCTATCGGGACTGTATGTGCATAATGCTCCTCACGGGGTCTATAGGCGCTTAATGTTCCTCAGGCTTCTCATGTTCCTCACGTTTCTCATGTTCCTCAGGCACCTCATGTTTCTCACGCTTCTCACGTTTCACAGGCTCCTCACGTTTCTCAGGTTTCTCATGTTCCTCACGCGCGTAACACTCCTAACGGACCATATTGCAGCTATTTTCGCTTTTTGGACCAATTTGCTTAGTTTTCGGACTGCATAGCTCTTATTGGTCTAAATCCACACCAAAATTGAGCATATTGGGTTGAATAGCTGCATCTGTGTCCGATAGCACTGCGAAATGCCCGGATTCTTCGAAATAAGGGCTGCTGAGTCCGAACCATCTGGCCTCGTAAATACTGCACTGTAAAATCGTCATCTGAGCGTCTTAGCTATTTCGGGTGTACAAAAGTGGCGTTAGTGTGTCATTAGTGCGGTACAAATGAGTTGCTAATGTGGCAACTAAGTTAATAACGCTCATCAGGTTTCTCATGCTCCTCACGTTTCTCATGCTCCTCATGTTCCTCACGCGCGTAACACTCCTAACGGACTGTATTGCAACTATTTTGGCTTTTTTGACCATTTTGCTGAGTTTTCGGACTGCATAGCTCTTATTGGTCTAAATCCACACCCAAAATGAGCATATTGGGATGAATAGCTGCATCTGAGTCCGATAGCACTGCGAAATGCCCGGATTCTTCGAAATAAGGGCTCCTGAGTCCGAACCATCTGGCCTCGTAAATACTGCACAGTAAACTCACCATCTGACCTCGTAAATACTGCACTTTAAACTGTAAATCACCGTCTGAGCGTCTGAGTAATTTCGGCGTACAAAAGTGGTGCTAATGTGGTCCTAATATGGCGTTAATATGGCGCTAGTAGCACTAATATGGCACTAATTTGGTGCAAAGGTGACGCTAGTGTGGCAACTACTAAGTCAGTAACTTTTCTCGTTGTAGTTATGGGAGTATGTGTTCAGTAATTAGTTAGTCGAGTTAGTTGCTGTAATTTGTTTTCAACCATTCCTTGTTTGACCAGGACAATTTGCCTGCCCCTGAGCCGTCAACAGCGGTAAGTCTAGATTTTAGACTAGCTGGGTCATCTGAAGTGTAGCTGTAAGGTAGTGTTGTGAATCCGTTCCATGCAAATGCTTTAACGGCAGCGGGTGCAGGGGAGAGAGGGCTGTTCTTTGCTGTACTGTCTCCTCTGAATGTTGCTCCATCAAGTGAATAGATCGTATCTAAAGCTGCGATTGCACCCGTATATTTGCTATTATTTGCATCCGCTTGATTGTTGCGAAGAGGATACACTACATCAATGATTACAGAACTTTCAAGTAATACAGCTCCTCCTTCTGTCGAGATGGCTCCGTTACTTGTAACCCCGAAATGATACCCCTTGCTTGAGATCGCTTTTTCCATAGCGGAGGTTAGACGTTTTTTAGCCAATCTGGTATCTTCGTTGTCCATTACAATGTTATAGGCATGCGCATTACCACTACGAAGGCGGGGCATGCGGTCTTGTATATCTTTATAGTAGTTGTGATGGAGCGTTACAGAAAGAAGCGCATTATCAGCTGCAAACTCTGTTGCGCCTATTAAGTGGCCCTTTTTTTGACTAGCGGCAATCGCAATGATGTCGTCTTTACTTAGGCCAACTGAGCTGCTTCTTAAATAAGCGTACATGGGATAGGCAGCCTTGTTGGCTTCCATAGCATTAATTTGCTGAGTAACCCAGCTGTGTGCGTTTCTATCATCCCCTAAGAAGGATGACCATGAAATGGTGACGCCGTTGCTGCCTTTTTTAACATCGACAACTCCGTCATAAGATTTATTGAAAGTGCAGTGGTCGATCCATACGTTGTTGCTGTTTTCAATGGTGATGTAGTCCCAGTCGTTTTTATCGTAATTCCCTTTGGTTGCTTCATCCCATTCCCACAGCTCATCAAATTCAAGGTTGCGGATGATGACGTTAGAGCTTCTTTTAAAGGTAAAAGCGGCATGTTTAATGGTTGCACCCTTAGCAGAGAAAATGGTCAAACCGTCGAAGTTGTCCATAGACACTTTGCTGACACCAGTCTCTATTAATACGGGATGTGTTAAAGCATTGTTATGAGCGCTAAATGGGGAGATCTTTGCTGCATCAGAAATTTCATTCCATCCCAGATCCAAGTCGTTCATAATTTCAATAACCTTTATTTTGGATCCTTTTCTCAGTGCAGTGGCAAGATCTTCTGCGGTATATACCTTTTTATAGAGTGGACTGGTTTCTTGGATATTTCCACCACCTGTTGTTCCTGTGGCAAACCCAGCCAAATCATATTCACTAACCTGAACCGGTGTCGACGTTGGTGAAGCAGTCGGTGTCGGTATAGCAGTAGACGTTGGTGAAGCAGTCGGTAATGGCGTAGCAGTAGGCGTTGGTGAAGAAGTCGGTGTCGGCATGTCAGTTGGTGTTGGTGAAGCAGTCGGTATCGGCGTAGCAGTTGGTGTTGGTGAAGCAGTCGGTATCGGTGTAGCAGTAGGTGTCGGTGAAGCAGTAGGCGTTGGTGAAGAAGTCGGTATCGGTGTAACAGTCGGTGTCGGTGTAACCGTCGGTGTTGGTGTAGCAGTAGGTAATGGCGTAGCAGTAGGTGTTGGTGAAGCAGTCGGTAATGGTGTAGCAGTAGGTGTTGGTGTCGGCGTAGTGCCAATGGTATCAGAAACGGTCACATTGTCGAACATCGTAATTGTCTTAAAGGTAACGAGCCCTGCTGCACCTTTTTTTAATTTGGAATCGGAAGCTGAGAGCTCCAGCGTATCATTTACATACATGTTGATGGTATTTCCGCTCATTTCGAGTTTTACATTATACCAAACTCCTGTTTGCAGAGCGTAAGGTTTGCTGGACAAAGTTGAAGTAGATCCAGAAACTTTCTTTCTGATTTCCAGCATGCCATCATTATTATTATACAAAGAAGCTGCATAAAAATTATTTCCATCTATGTATCTGCCTGCAACATAAGTTCTGTTTGAGCCATTAAAATCAACAACTTTTACATCCGCTTCCACAGTGTAATCGCTCCAGGCTGGATCACCTGCAGAAGTACGTCCTTCTTTTGTGGCAGACTGGTAATATACGCTGTTGCCTTCGTCCTCAACAATAGTCCAATTCCCACTAGTGGATGTCCATAGATTATCGCCCTCTTCAAAACGGTCTTGGAAGAAGGTAGAAGCACTTGCCGGATACACAATAAAAAGAGAAAAGAGCAGGGTAATGCACATAATAACACTAGCATTTTTCTTGAATGATTTTAGCAAACTCATTGTAATCCTCCTTATGTATTTATAAATTTATATTAATATAAATACATATATCGGAAATAAATATAAGTAATAATATGATTATAAAGTCCTTTTTTTAATTAGTGCTATAATAGCTTTTTGGGTATTCAACGATGAATTCTGATCTATACGAACTAGGAGTGATAGACTTGAGCGTAATCCGAATGGAGAACGTAACTAAGAAATATGAGAATACATTGATCTTTCGAGATATTTATTTTCGTGTGAGCAAGGGCGAACGTATTGGCTTAATCGGACGAAATGGAGCAGGTAAATCTACTGTTTTTAAGCTAATCATGGGAAAAGAGGAGCCAACGGCAGGAAAAGTAGAATTAGATCCCAATGTGAAGATCAGCTACTTCTCTCAATTTTCGGAGCTTTCCGGGTCTTTGTCTGTACAACAAGAGTTAGAACTTTGCTTCGAAGAGGTAGCACGCATTGAACAGGAGCTTAACCAAATAGGAGAACAGCTTGGGCAGGTGTCGGATGATGTCCAGATGAATGCACTTTTAGAGCGCCAAGCTGAGCTTTTTGAACAAATGGAGCATTTGGATGGCTGGAATGTATCTGTAGAAATCAATACGGTGCTGACTAAATTAGGATTTGATGAGAGATCGCGGCATCAACCTGTAGAGGAGTTATCCGGAGGCTGGAGGAACCGCGCGGCACTGGCTAAAGTCTTAATTGAAGCGCCCGATGTTGTATTGCTCGATGAGCCTACTAATTTTTTGGATATGGAAGGGATCGTATGGTTGGAGCAGTGGTTGCACCGTTTCAATGGGGCGATGCTTCTGGTTTCTCATGATCGGCAATTTATTGACAGAGTGGTCACGCGGACGATAGAAATCGAGAACTATCATTTTCAGGAATATGAAGGCAATTATACCGATTACGTTCGTAAAAAGAAGATGCGTAAAAAAGTGCTCGATCGGCAATTTGAGTGGGAAGAAGAACTTCTCCTTATGGAGTCCGAGGCCATTGAAAACCGTGGTAGTAAGAAGTCTTCTAAGGATCGTCTATCCCGTAAGCTAACGGATATGAAAAAACGAGTGGAACCTCATCCAGTTAACGTATTAATCACTGATATTTATAGTAATTTACGTTTTCCTGACAAGCTGGGGGAAGTGAAGCGGATTGGACAAAGTTATGATGGCCGCTCCATTTTCCAGAACATTAGCTTCGATATTCAAAAGGAAGACCGGATAGCTATCGTAGGTCCGAACGGCAGCGGAAAATCGACACTAATCAAAGTACTGACTGGACAAGAAGCACCGGAATCGGGGGAAGTGACTTGGGAACGCGGGGTCGGTTATGCGTACTTTAATCAGATGTGGGATGAGCTGGATCATAAAGATACCGTCAGCCATGCCGTAAATGTTTATGGACTGGGACTGGACGCACCGCGGAAAAAGGTGAATAAATTTCTAGCGATGCTGCAATTCTCGGAAATGGATCTGAGTAAAACGATTGGCAGCCTTTCAGGCGGACAGCAGGCCAGAGTGGCTTTAGCGAAATGCCTTCTCTCCGGAGCTGCTGTCATTATTTTAGATGAGCCCACTAACCATTTGGATTTAACCAGTATTCAGGTGATGGAGCAGGCGTTGATTCATTTTCCTGGCGCTGTAGTAACAGTTAGTCATGATCGGTTTTTTATTGATAAAATAGCGACGAAAATGCTCACCTTTGATCCTGAATTAGGCATTACTGAGCAAAATGTTTAGGATTACGCGGGAAGTCGGATGATCACTGTCGTTCCTTCACCTACGTGACTGGAAATTTCAATTCCATATTTTTCGCCAAAATGAAATTGAATACGATCATGAACATTTTTAATGCCAATATGTTCTTCATCTAAGGTATCTGAGGGTTGAGAGAGACGGAAACGCAGCTGTTTAAGTTTCTCTTCCTCGATGCCAATGCCGTTATCTTTAACGATAATCAGCATATCCTCCCCCGATATCACCGAGGATACCTCAAGCAGACCTGGTTCACTGCGGCTTTCTAGGCCGTGTACGATAGCATTCTCTACGATGGGCTGCAAGGAGAAGTGCATGACCTTAACGATTTCGCATTGCGGATCTAGCTGCTCCATGTACTGTAATTTATCCCCAAAACGCAACTGCTGAATCTTCACATATAGCCGGACATGCTCAAGTTCTTCGCGCAGGGTAACGGTGATTTTTCCAGTCTGGATATGAATCCGAAACAATCTGCCCACGATCCCCACCATCTCGCCAATCTCTCTTTGCCCATTGATGATGGCTTTCATTTGAATAGATTCAAGGACATTTGCCAGAAAATGCGGATTGATTTGGCTTTTGAGCGCACCATACTGGGCTACTTTTTGTTGAGCCTTGGCCATCGAAGATCGCTCAATATAGTTTTGCAAATCTTTTACCATCTTACGAATTCCATTATATAGAACCCCAAATTCATCTTGACGATTACTATACAAATCTACATCGAAATTCCCCATCCCCACCAGCTTCACCTTCCGGCTTAACAGAATAATAGGTTTGGTTACGCGTTCCGAGAGGATATACATAAATAAGAGTGCAGTGACAAGCGATAAGAGCGCCAAGGTTAAAATGATTTTGCCAAGAAAAGAAGCCTGCTTAGTCATCTCTTTTTCATCAATATATTGAATGACCTTCCAGTTGGAGTAAGGAGAGGTAACAAAATTAATGTACGAATCCTTGTCATCAAAAGTACCATATAAGCTCCCGGCGTCATTGTTCATAAAAGTGTTAAGCGCCTGTTTGTCGATAGGGACTGGCTCTAAAGGACTCGTCTCCAATGAATCTGAGCTGTAAACGTTGCCCCCCTTATCGTCTAAAATAATAAATTTCCGCTTGCTATTCTCGGACAGCTTTAAGATTTCCCGTAATGAATCCAGCCGGATATCGATTAACATGACACCTAAGGGCTGTTTGCTTCCTTTTTTATTAATGACTCTGGCGATGGAGATGACGGATTGTTTGGAATTGGTGCGATAGAAGGGGAGATGACTTCCAAACAGGATTACGCCCCCCTTTTTTTGCTGCGTCTGTAAATACCAATCCTCTTGGGTGTAGTCCTTCACATCATAATCCGCACGATTGAAATTGGCGGAGTAGAATACACGTGACCCCGCGAAAATCTGCACACTGTCGACATTTTTAATCGTCATTTCAATCCCGCTGATGAACTGTTCAATCGTGTTTCCATACTGAATACTTAGATCATTCCCGATATTATCTTTGTTGATAGTCCAATGCTCGAGAGCGGTTTGTAATTGACTATCTACCTGGGCATTAAGGGTCCCTTTTTCAATACTTTGCAGATACTGGTCGATGTTGAAAGAAAGATTATTAAGGATGAGATTAGAGCTGCTTTGATATTCATTTTTGACGGCTTGATTTGAAAAAATATAGATAATCGCGGATATAATCAGCAAAGGAATGGTAATGGTCAGGATCATCAGCACAAAAATCTGCCGATTGACATGCCGCATCCGATAGCTTTTTTTTGGCTGGTTTATTTGCATCATTTTGCTTACCACCCCGATTGTTTTCTATAGTCTGATGGGGTCATGTTGGTGAAGAGCCGGAACGTTTTAACGAAATGCTTATAGCTCTTGTAACCACACATTGTGCAGACATCGGTCACTAGAATTTCCGGTTTTTTTAAGCATTCCTGCGCGTATTCCATACGGATTTCGGTTACAAATCGCATATAGTTCTTATCGAGTTTTCTTTTGAACAGACGGCTTAAATAAGAAGGGTTATAGAAAAAGCGATCCGCTACCATTTGTAGAGTAATATCTTGATCAATATTAGCTCTAATGAAGGATTTAATATGTTCAAAGATAATCACATCCTGCTGATGGTTATCCGTCAGACCTTCGGTATATATGTTCCCCAGATGAACCATCCAATTCCCTAGCCACTCGAACATGACCTCAAGGGAGTGAAAATCCTCAACAAAAGTAAGGTTTAATAGTTTATCACTGTACACACCCTCCCTATGAATGTGGTTTTTATTAGCGAAGCGGATAATGACACTTATGATTTCTTGTACATACGCAAGCCATAGATCAGGTGAAGGGCCATCTGCTTTATGCAAAATATCTTGTGCCAATCGTTGCATTAATTGTAGAATTTCTTGTTTATTGGCGTTTTCGATGCAGGAGATTATTCGTTTCTTATCGTTGTCATCTAGTTGGATAAGCATTGGTTTAGTAGCTGTGGCGCCTGCCTTTATGGAAGAGATATGGAATATATTCTGTTCATTCTGATAGAAGCGTTGATATAACAGCTTTTCAGACTCGTGAAGTAATGAAGTGATTTGAGACAGTTCGTTCGTCACTGTACCTATGGCAAGATAAAGGGCAAGATGATGTTCTAACGTAAGCTTGTTCAAATGCTGATCGAGTTCAGTAAGTACTTGGGTCTCAAAAGGGACAATGCTCGTTGCAGTCTGTGATCCCATGACTATTAGCCCGTATAGTTTGGATTTAGCAGCATATGTAAAAATAGATCGTGGCAGACTTGCCGGGAGATAGGCCTCCGTTGCAAGATGTATGAACTTAGTCGCCTGTTCTCGCATCCACCTTGTGGATGGTGAAGGTGTTTCTCTGATAGGGAAACCTGCCAAAACAAAAGGGAGATACAGATAATGTTTACTTTTGAAAATACATAATTCAGCGATTAAATTAGTGTCAATTGCAGGTTGTTCTTCTTCGAGTATTAGCTTTATAAGTTGTGAGCCTTCCAGAGTAGAACGTTTCCTTTGTTCTTGTTGTTTAAGTTGCAGCTTGTTCATGCATTCTTGAATCACGGTTAGGCTTTCTTCATATTCCAGAGGTTTGAGTAAAAAAGCATGCACACTCCCAAGTTTGATGGCTCGTTGAGCGTATTCGAAATCATTAAATCCTGTCAAAATAATAAACAAAGTATCAGGAAGGAATTGGCGAAGCTCTTCTATCATCTGTAGACCATCCATTTCGGGCATGCGAATATCAGTGATCACTAAATCTGGCTGCTCACGTAGTGCGGTAGCGACGCCTTCTTTTCCATTCTCCGCTTCAACAATACTCTGAACACCAAGCTCCTGCCACGAAAAGTAATGTTTTAATCCCGTCCGTATTAACGGTTCATCCTCTACAATCATAAGCTTGTACATGAAATCCCTCCGGAAGACTAGATTTATAGTGGATTTTTCAACAACGATATCATCAAATGTAAGTTATAAGCTAAAAATTAAAATAATTATAGGTGAAATATGTAATGTATTATAACATTGAAGAGGGGCTGAAAGAAGGTATAGGTCAGAATACGACCCTAAATGTAAAAGGAGTGGGATTCTCCTGAATTTATAATTGATTTATGATTAGCGCAAGGAATGAGAAAGCATTCTATTCCACAAAAATAATAGGGGGTAGCACATGAGAGCAATGAAAAAAGGGCTAATGAGCATTGTTGGTGTCGCACTTTTAGGTACACAGTTAGTTGCATGCGGAAATACGAATACAGCGAATTCCGCCAATGAACCAAGTAATAATACTGATAAGAGTGAGCCCGCGGCCACTGAGACTGCTGCTAAACCAGTAGAAATAACATGGTGGAATTTTCCGAGCTTTCAAGCTTTAGATGGTGAAGTTGGCAAATATGAGAAGGAAATCATTGCAGCTTTTAATGAGAAGAATCCGGAAATTAAAGTCAACCTTGAGATGATCACCTTTGAAGGCGGCCCTGAAAAACTGAATGTGGCAATTGCTTCGAATACCGCACCTGATGTAATTTATGATGCTCCTGGACGGATTATTGACTGGGGTAAAAAGGACTTATTAGCACCTCTTAATGATATGGTGACCGATGAAGTGAAAAATGATATTTCGGAAGCCTTTTGGAAACAGTCTAGTGTTGGCGAAGAGATCTTTATGTACCCGATCAATACAGCTCCTTTTATGATGGCGGTAAACAAGACTGTTTTTGAGAAGATTGGCGCGCTAGATTTGCTTCCTCTGGATAAGGAAGACCGAACTTGGACGTTTGAAGAATATAAGAAAGCGCTGGAAGCTGTTAAAGAAAAAGCACCTGATGTTATTCCTACCGGATTCTTCGCGAAGAGCCAGGCTGGAGATCAAGGAACTCGTGCATATCTTGCTAACTTAGGTGTATCCAGATTTCTAAATGAAGATAATTCCGCAGTCGCTATCAATACTGATAATGCTGCAAAAGCGTTGGATTGGATCGTTCAAGCTACAAAAGATAAACTTAGCGTTTCTGGTGCGGCTTCCCTTGCGGCTGCTGACGTGAACGACTTATTTTTACAAGGGAAATTAGCCTTTACACTCAACTATTCTGCAGTACTTAAAGCTCAGAACGTATCTAAAAAAATGGTTGAATTCGAAGATGTTCTGCTTCCATTCCCTACTTTAGATGGATCGGAACCTAAGCTTGAACCTTACCTCGGCGGTATGGCTGTATTCAATAATGGTGATGAAGCTAAGATTGCAGCTTCTAAGAAGCTGATTGATTTTATTGCTAATGATCCTGTATGGGGGAAGAAAAACTTGATTCAAACAGGTGGTTTGTCTGTTCGTAATTCGATTACAGGCCTCTATGATGATGCAGAGTACAAATACGCTGAGTATGCTCGTAAATTCACAACAGATGCACCTACCATTGCCGATGGATATGCTGATATTCGTACTTTCTGGTTCCCTGAATTACAACGTGCTTTAACTGGAGGAGCAACCGGTAAAGAAGCTTTGGACAGCTTTGCTGCAAAAGCAAACGAAGCGATTACGAAAGCAAAGGCTGCAATGAAATAAAAAAAGTGAATGGTGTCCAAAAGAATAGAGTGCGGGAAGCACTCTTTTCTTTTTAAATCATCGAAGAAATGGGGAAGGACTGTGGGGACAACGGTTCGCAAAATAAAAGGTTATGTGATTCGTGACTGGATGATGAGTTATCTCTTTTTAGTGCCGGCATTTGGGTTTTTCCTGCTTTTTGTAGCTTATCCGATGGTGAAAGGGGTCTATATTAGTTTCTTTGATTACTCCTTGAGAGATTTCAGCTTTATTGGCCTCGATAATTATATCTCCTTAATAAAAGATGATAACTTCAGGAAGTCGATGGGAAATACATTATTGCTTGTACTCATCACCGTACCCATCGTTATTATTTTCTCGTTATTTATCTCTATGAATATTTATAAGAAAAAAGAGTTTGCCAGATCGTTTTTCCGTGGAGTGTTCTATTTGCCGGCTGTATCCTCGGTTGTAAGCATCACAGTCGTTTGGGGCTGGATTTATCATCCGAACTATGGGATTCTAAATTATTTAACCAGCTTTTTGGGAATGGAGCCTATATCCTGGTTAGGAGATACGAGGACTGCACTGCTTGCAATTATCGTGGTTCTGATAACGACCTCTGTAGGGCAGCCGATCATTTTATATGTGGCATCTATTGGGAACATTCCTACTTCTTACATAGAAGCAGCTGAGATTGATCGAGCGACGCCTTGGCAGATTTTCCGGAAAATATTATGGCCAATGCTAATGCCAACGAACTTATATATTATCGTGATTACCACGATCAACACCTTTCAATGTTTTGCACTAATTCAGTTGCTCACCTCGGGTGGACCTGTGTATAGCACATCGACTGTTATGTATGGCGTTTACGAACAAGCCTTTATGCTCGGTCATTTTGGATATGCCTCGGCGATGGGTGTCATCCTTGCGATTGTGATCGGGATCATTTCTATCATTCAATTCAAATACTTTGGCAGTGATGTTGAGTATTAAGGAGGGGACATCATGAATTCTACGAATCCGTTAGAACTGAGAGCACCTATTGGCCAATCTAAGAAAGTAAGCAAATGGAAAAAAGAATTGACGATTCCAAAAATATTAGCGACCATCCTGTTGATTCTAGCAACGTTGTTTTTTATCTTCCCTTTTTATTGGGTGGTTTCAGGGGCATTTAAGCTTCAGACTGTAGCAACAACGATTCCCCCGGAATGGTTTCCGGCTAAGCCGACTCTGCAAAACTGGACCGAGTTATTTAAGAATCCCGTTGAGCGCTGGATGTTTAACAGTTTCATCATTGCTTTTTGTGAAATGGCAGCGATTTGTATCGTTTCTTCCTGTGCTGGATATGTGCTAGCCAAAAAGTCTTTTCCTGGCCGAGGGATTATCTTTACGATGTTTGTTGCCGCTATGGCATTGCCTAAGCAAGTTATTCTTGTCCCGCTGTTTACGATGCTTGCAGATTTTGGGTGGGTCAACACGTATAAAGGGCTTATTTTACCAGCGATTGGCTGGCCATTTGGAGTCTTCCTAATGAAGCAGTTCGCGCAGACGATTCCAGGAGAATTAATTGAAGCAGCCAAAATAGATGGCAGCTCTGAGATTCGTTTGTTCGGAACCATCATTTTACCTTTGTTAAAGCCCGCAATAGGGGCACTGGCAATCTTTACCTTCATCACTTCTTGGAATGATTATTTCAGTCAGCTGATCATGACCAGATCGACTTCAATGATGACATTACCACTTGGGGTAGCGACTCTTCGGGGTGAATTCACAACAAACTATGGATTGCTTATGGCGGGTGCTGCGTTAGCCTCTATTCCTATGATTGCAATTTTTCTAATGTTCCAAAAAGCCTTTACCCAAGGGATTACTATGGGGGCTGTAAAAGGCTAATTATTCTTATAACAACGAAAATTAATAGTAATGAATTAAACGATGGAGGCTGTAATTTATGAAATCATATGATCTTGAATCCTTTAAAGGCATTATTATTGCTATGTACTCCAGTTATGATGCTGAGGGGGAAATCGATAAAGAAGCAGCCCGAAAATTAGCTCGTCAGTATGCTTCTACGGGAGTAAAAGGTCTTTATATTGGCGGAAGCTCTGGCGAAGGTATGCTGCAATCTGTAGAAGAACGCAAACAAATGCTCGAGGCAGTTATAGCAGAGGTTGGAAAAGAGCTTACAATCATTGCTCACGTGGGTGCCCCATCTACAAGAGACAGTGTTGAACTAGCTATCCATGCTGAGAAAGTTGGCGCACATGCCGTATCGGCTGTTCCAGCGATCTATTATCGTCTGTCTCCGGACAGTGTTGAAAGTCATTGGCAGGCGATTATTGATAGTACGGCGCTTCCATTTATTATCTATCACATCCCACAAACTACAGGCTTTCAATTATCGAAAAGCTTGCTGATTAAGATGGCAGCTCAGGATAAAGTAATCGGGGTGAAAATTTCGGTGGAGAGCACGTTTGAGCTTCAGCAATTTAAAGCCGCAGGGGGGAAGGATTTTCTAGTCTTAAATGGACCTGATGAGCAGTATTTGGCGGGCCGCAGTATTGGGGCAGATGGCGGGATTGGTGGAACTTATGGGGTGATGCCAGAGTTATTCCTAAAAGTGGAACAATGTTATGTGCAAGGAGAGATGGCTGAGGCGCAGAAATGGCAGTTTATCATCAATGATCTCATTGTTGAATTGCTATCCTTTCCTTCATTATATGGTGCGTGTAAAGCGATCCTTAGTGTGCGCGGATTTGAAACAGGTCAGCCAAGAATGCCACTTTTACCGATTAAGGATTCCGATCAGGAGCGGGTGGAAGCTCTGAACAATAGAATATTAGATTATATTCTTGAAGCGAAGGGATAGGGTTAATAATGACTCGAATAAGTGATATCTTTCCGGTGAAAGGTCTGATTGTTTCCTGTCAGGCACTTGAGCATGAGCCGCTTCATGGTGGGGATACAATGGCTAAAATGGCAAGAGCAGCGGTTCAATCAGGAGCTATAGGAATCCGGACAAATGGTGTTCCAGATATTGTAGCTATCAAAAAAGAAGTAAATGTACCGGTCATTGGACTTATTAAACGGGATATTCCCGGATCAGCCATATTTATAACACCAACCTTAGATGAAGTGAAGGCGATTGTTTCTGCAAAAGCAGAGATTGTTGCGCTTGATGTAACGAATCGGGAAGAACGCTTAGAGTCAGTAAAGCCATTAATAGAATATGCACATCTGAGAGGTGTGCTGGTTATGGCGGATATTTCGACATTTGAGGAAGGGCTTGCCGCTGAGAAATTAGGTGTGGATTTCATCGGTACCACGCTTTCAGGCTACACCCCATACAGTACACAGCAGGAAGGACCGGACCTTGTCTTAATTCAACAATTAAGCAAATTAGTGAACATTCCTGTTGTTGCGGAAGGACGGATATGGACACCGGAAGACGCAGCAAAAGCTAAGAATGCGGGGGCATCCTATGTTGTTGTAGGAAGTGCAATTACTAGGCCACAATTGATCACTTCGAGATATGTTAAGGCCGTGAGCAATTTCAATGACTGACGGAGGTGAGTCCGCGATGGAAGGGTATGATCCTCATATAGAATATGCGATCGGAGTAGATATTGGCGGCACGAAAATTAATGCCGGACTCGTCTCTTCACAAGGGGACGTTTTACATACTGTAAGCCTAAGCACATTGACAGGACAGACGAAAACAATGGATCGTATTATACTAGCTATTCGGACATTAATGGATGAAATAACAGCACAACAAGCGGGAATTCAGCTCCAAGGAATTGGCGTAGGATCAGCAGGGCAAATGGATTGGGAGGCGGGGCGTGTCCGCTCCGCTTCGGAGCTTATTCCAGGCTATGCTGGCACAGCTTTGAAGGAGTTGCTTCAGACACAGTTTCAACTTCCGGTAATCGTTGATAATGACGTGAATGTATTAGCAATAACAGAGAAATATTTAGGTTCAGGCAAAGTGGTAAAAGATTTTATCTGTCTTGCCCTTGGTACGGGCGTGGGTGGAGCGATAGTCGTAGACGGCCATCTTGTCCACGGTTCTTGGGGTGGGGCTGGAGAGTTAGGCCATATGTCCGTAGATTTCAAAGGGCCTGCATGCGTTTGTGGTGGAACAGGCTGCTTGGAGCAGTATGCTTCAGGCACAAGTATCGCACGTCGCATGCGCGACAAGCTTTTATTACATAACCAGTCCCCAGAGAACGTAGACTCACGGGAAGTGATAGCGAGATGGCGGGCAGGTGACTCTCTGGCTACAGCGTTAATGGAAGACACGATTGCTGCGCTCGGATCCGCGATTGCTTCATTAATCCATATTTTTAACCCTAAAGTCATCGTCATTGGCGGTGGAGTTGCTGAAGCAGGCGAACTTTTGTTTGAAGGCATTAGAAGGGAAGTAAAGGGCAGAGTAATGCCATCGATGCTGGAAAATGTTCGTATTGAAGCAGCCTATTATGGTAATTTATGTGGAATGATCGGTGCGGGGCTGCAGATGTGGGAGTATAGTCCCGATAAAGTAAAGAGAGCAGAGTTATAAGGGGCTATTCACCATCTATCTGTATAGAAAATCACGGGGAGCAATACGTAGAAGCGAGTTTAATTGTACATCGTACAACTATATTTCTCGAATCCCTCCAGCCGATGGGTATAAGTGTATTTTGTACAGCTATTTTCTTGATTTACAGCCTTAGTGGTGGCTTCTCGTGTTTTTAGTTGTAGAAAATGCAACTAAAGTCAAAATGATTGCATTTGCCTACGAAATAACTGTATAGAATACATTTATTCTATTTCTCAGATTCCCCTGAGATCCGGTGTAATTGAGCCATTGAAGATTGATTAGTGTTTTGGGATGGTTAAATTTTAAAATAATTTAGTTAGAACCACATGTGAATAATACTCCATGTGGTTTCTTTTATTAGTTATAGCCCGCCCCAGTACCCAATGCCGAATGAACCCTTCTTCGTTCAACCATCAACACAACTAACCCATGTTATGGGAAGTAGTTTTTCGCTTTTTACGTTGAATTTATGATGGTGATTCATTAATGTGAGCATATCACACGATATCGCTACGACGAATTCAATGTGTCCAAAGACTCGGGGAAATTCGACCTTAACTGGTCCGGCTCGGATAACTTGTTTGACCAAACCAGCCTAGCTAAGATTTTAATTAGGCTTAAGAAATACAAGATATCCAGTTTGTATCCCTTAACTTATATAACAAAGGATGGGAAAATTATGGTCGGTTATAATAACAACGAAGGAATAGGCGGTTTTCAACAAGGTAGCTATCGTCCATTAGCCATTCATCCCATTGAGGCGAATTGGACCAGACAATCCCGATTCAGAGCTCCAACATCGCTTTCAGTTTTGAAGCGAGTTGTTGACTCGGGGCGACCGGATTTTTCATATGGATTAAGCTCGTTTACAGTGGATGAACAAGGGAGAGCCATTTTAGCTGTGGGGCAGGGTGATTTCGAGCTTAATCATCAATACGGCAAACTGTTTCGGGTTTGCTTTGAATCTGACACTGTGGAGCTGCTATTGGAGACTAAGGCATCCCTTATGTCTCCCCTGCTGATCAGCCCAGCCTCCATTTTGGTTGCGACCAATAGCATTCGAGATAATCAGCTCATTTCGGTTAACGAAAACGGCCGGATAAATTGGAAGACTGCAGTGGATGGTGTGCCGTATGGCCGGCCGGTGGTAAGCAGCGAAGGGTATATTTACCTGTGTACATATGAAGATGAGTCACAAATTATTGGGAGACTCTATGCTTTTGATGCGGATGGAACCATAAGATGGGTTTACAAGTGCTCGTCCATATTTTGGTGCGATCCGGTTATTTCCCGTGAAGGAATCATATATATTGGTCAAAATGTGAATTCCAAACTTTATGCTTTTAGTCCTGATGGAGAGTTGTTGTGGGAGAAACCGATGGGTCAAGGAGAAGGGCACCGTCCCCCTGTCATAGATCAGGATGGGGTTATGTATGGGTGTCTTTCTAGCCAGTTATATGCCATTGCTCCGGATGGCGAAGTGAAATGGATATACCAACCGGAGGAAAGCTACGTTGACACCAGCCCTTCCCTGGGCGCAGACGGTAATTTATACGTAAATTTGACCGGCGGGGAATTCATTTGTTTAACGCGAGACGGTGAACAGCTATGGAGAGCGGAAACTAAAGGTTTTGCAATAACTCAGCCAATTCTCGGCCGATGCGGCAACGTTATTCAAAGTCGCTTAATGGATAACTCGATTGAAAGCTACTCCGTTGTTGATATTTTTTTCCAAAAAGGAGTGCATTTAGCGGAGACCGCAATCAAAGGTTCCATTCATTCGGTGATTTTGGCAAATGATGACGTGATTTACGTCCTGTCCTCCTATTGGACGGCTAAGATGGAGCCTAAATGGGAACTTCATTTGCAAATCTCCATCGGGCAGTCCCAAGGTTGGACAACAGTACTGGGGGAGAAATTCAACTGGGAAACGATTGGTGAAAGCGCCAGATCTTTGTCTAACTTGATCTCTTCCCTTGTACTTGCTATAGGATACTTTGATGATGATGTGCGGGAGAGTGTAGAGCAACTGGAGACTATTGTACCTGCTCCGCTTATTCTGAAATATGACTGGGTAGAGGACGATGAGTCGCTTGGTCGGAGATTTGCTCCGGCACAGTGAATTATATAGTCCTAATTAGAAAAGTGTTTTTTTATAAAATGCTATAGATATGGTGGAAGAGCAAAAGCTCTGCCTATCAAATTCCCTTGATTTAATAGAATAATTTACCGATAATGTTAATGGGGGAACCCAGAATCAAATCCGTCATGAAGCAGGAGGCACTATCGGACAATGATGACTTTAATGAACATGGTGCGGGGAACGGAGAACGATCTTCCTGCTAAAGAGATGATTAAGTATTGGAATCATGAGCCTGGAACCTTAAAGATGGTAAGGGCCAGCAGCAATTTTATTTATACCTTTCAGTGGAATGGTAACCGCTTTTATTTAAGGTTTACTCATGAAGAGGATAATTCTCCAGACAATATCCAGGCAGAGCTGGATTTTATGATGTATTTATTAGAACAAGGTTATGAGACTGTCTCTCCAGTGCGTTCTAAGTCTGGCAATTGGATTGAAACGTTGTTAACGGATCACGGGCGATACCACGGGGTAGTTTTTGAACAGGCCCAGGGTGAATATGTTTCACTTGATGAGATGAAGGAACCTCATTTTTATCAATGGGGCCAATCGCTTGCACGTCTGCATAATTTTTCGGAAACCTATGCACCGAGCACACCTTATCGCAAAAGCTGGGTCGATTCATTGAATTTTATTTATTCCGTATTGAGCAGGCATCCTGAGGAGCATAAGGCGCTTAAGGAATATGAGCGGATTGAAGCTTGGCTATCAGAGCTTCCTTTTGGAGTAGGGCATACTGGGCTCGTGCATTATGATTTTGAGATGGATAATATCTTTTATATGCAAGAAGAATCCCGCTACAGTGCCATCGATTTTGATGACTCTATGTATCACTGGTTTGCGATGGATATTACATCGGCGTTAAGAGACCTGACGGAATCGGATGATAATGAGAGTAGAAGAAACATTGACCATTTTATTAGTGGATATAGATCGGTTAAGCAGCTAGATGATGAGTATATGAAGTTGATACCTGAATTTCAAAGATTTGCAGACTTATACAGTTTTGCTAGATTACTTCGGTGTATGGAGAATACGGATGATTCTATTTTCCCGGATTGGGCGAAACAGCTTAAACTGAAATTAGAAAGAGTTTGTGACCGATTACGAACCGGCTTTCAACCACATAT
Source organism: Paenibacillus sp. FSL P2-0121 (assembly GCF_037975345.1). NCBI lineage: Bacteria > Bacillati > Bacillota > Bacilli > Caryophanales > Paenibacillaceae > Paenibacillus > Paenibacillus sp. FSL P2-0121. The sequence goes on from NZ_CP150245.1 coordinate 3,072,873, forward strand.
AGTGCTGAAGGATATTACTGAAAAAAACTGGTACGCTTGTACTCAATTAGAAGTATCGGATGAGCAAAAGGCTATTTTTCCTGTACCGGTGGTCTATTGGTTAGCAGAAGCAGCTTATTGTGGTATGACCCCGCTCGCTTTATACGCAGATGAAGAATTGGTAGGTTTCTCTGTGTATAGCGTAGATCCTGAGGATGGAAGTTATTGGATTATGGCTTTTATGATTGACCAGAAATATCAGAACAGGGGTTTAGGCAGAACGGGTATGGATACCTTAATTCGTTATATTAAAGCAGAACATCATTGCGACAAAATCGTTATTGGCCATCGGATCGAAAACGAACGTGCTACGAATTTATATACATCACTCGGGTTCGTTGAAGTCAGTAGGGACGAGTTTGAAGTTATACGAGGGTTGGTAGTGTAAAAAGGGAAAAGCCGCCAAGGGTTTGGCGGCTCTTTTTTATATTAGGAAATAAATTAATCTACAGAGCCGGTTGTCAGCAGCTGATCAAAAGAGACAGGGAATAGTGGCTCAATTAGCGATAAAATTGCTTTTGCATACTCCTGAATTTCTTTCTGAGCGTCATGCTCCAGTCTTTGATTTAAAAAATGGGCTACAGATTGAACTGAAGCTGTCCAGTACCAACGAACGAATAATCCATAAGCAGGTAGAAACAGTCTTGCTTGTTCAGCACATATACCATCTGCTAAAGCTGCTTCATACTTAGATAATCCTAACTCGGTGTATTCTTGAAGCTCACGGGTGTATTTTTCACCAAGCTCCCATGCAATGATGTCACCACTGCCTTGTTTGGAATTCTCTGGTTTGGATCTCCATTCTCCCGCAGCAGGTTGATAAAAAACGGGTTCTTCTGTTATGTATCTTCGGCTGGATTCGTTCCAGGCTTCCAAGCTATCTCCAGTACCTTCGTAATGGGCAGAACCGACTACGTATTTCCACCACTGTCTCGCAACCATTAATGGGGCATAAACCTCAAATTGAGTGATGGCATGGCGGAAAGGAGAGGTATGTCCTTCACGGGCAAGGAATTTTATTAGTTTAATATCCCGATCACTAAGCTCAAAAGATTGTTTTGCATAAGAAACACGCGCAGCGTTAGCAACCGTTAAATCTGAGCCCATATGATCTACTAATCTTACATAACCTTCATTTAAAACTTTGATTGTTGTCAATTTAATGTAGCCTCCTTTTCCAAAGCAGAGTAAATGAGTTCGTCACACCATTGTTGATTGCAAAATCTAGTCTCTCTGAGGATTCCATCCCTAATCATTCCTGCTCTAATCATAACTTTTTCAGATTGAAGATTCTCTGCATTGGCATAGGCAACGACTCTATGGGCATTAAGAGAGCTAAAGGCGTAGCCTATCAGTGTTTTGACGGCTTCTGTCGCATAGCCCATTTTCCAGTATTCCGGCAGTAGGACCCAGCCAATCTCCCACTCTCTGATCTCTTCCCAATTTAACTTTATACTTACGTTGCCTATGGGGGTTCTATTTTGCTTTGTACATACTGCTAGATCATAATGCTCACGCGGATCGCTGGTAGTCTGAGTCAGAATCGAAAGGAAGTTCTCTTTAATTTGTTTTGCATCTGGTGCGGTGTTTTCATATTTGTGAGACAAAGGATTAAGTTCCAGTTCTTCATAAAAAGAAAAATCATCGCTTGTATAATCTCTTAATATCAATCTGTCGGCTATTATTTCCATGAGTTAATACCTCCTAATCCATGATTATAATGGAAGACTCTGTAATTATCACGGAGTAAATTCACTAGAAATACAAAAAAAAATTTCTGTAAATTTTTCTCTAGTAAAATTGTGGAATTGTGATACAGTAATTAAGGTTTATATATTTAGAGGGGGATGTAAGGGAAATGAAAGCTATTAAATGGAGCATCACTGCAGCGTTAGCAGTATCTATGTTGGGTCCAATACATACAGTGAAGGCGGCAGATACGCGTAACGTCGATTACGATCAAGGTAGTATTTTACGGAGTGCCCGTTCAGTTTCGTCATCATACAATGAAGGCAATCCGCAGGTTGAAGATTTGATTTTTCAGATGGATGCGACCGAAATCACTGTTGGGGACAATGTTCCGGTACAAATCTATGCTAAAGATGCCGATGGCATATCTGAACGCGTTCCGTTAGCTCAAGCAAATGTCGTAATTGAAAAACCTTATTTGCTGCAAAAGCAAGCCGATGGCACAATGAAAGCCTTAGCGGTAGGAGAAACGAACGTAACGGTCATTTCAGGATCAGATTCCAAAACAATAAAAGTTTCGATCAGTGCGGACCATGATATTGATCAAGGTGCATTTGTTAATGGAACAATGTATTTGCCGGTTCAATCGGTTTTTCAAACGTTGGGAGCAACAGTCCAAGTTAATACAGCAACTAAAATCTTTAGCATTCGCCTAGGAGATTTACCAATACAGCTTCAACTCGAAAGCGATATTGCAATGGTGAATGGTGCGAAGGTCAAAATGAGTGGTAACGTGCAAAAGATCGACGGATCTACAGTTTTTCCTGCCACGCTTTTAAAAACTGCACTGTCAGCAGAGTTAATTTGGGATGGAAATTATCAGACGATGGAGATCTACTTCGGCAAAGCAGAGTTGTTCGCCTATACGAAACAAACCGCGCAGATTTTTAAGAAGGAAGAACAAGGAAACCTCGTTAAGTTCATTGGAAAAACATATTGGCTCAATCAATTCGACTCCGATTATAAGTTCCAAAAAGTCACTATTGTAGATATTTTACCTGATTATGAAGGTGAATTCGCCATTTCATTTAAGGTTTTATCAACGGGGCAAATTCTTAACTCTTATACAATGTCGGGGGATGAGTTGATCCGTACATTAGGAAATAAAGAATATTTCTTAACAACGGATCCATTTAAGACCTATAAGTGGTCGGATGCGATTTGGAGTAAGATTAAAAAGAGCATAGTTGCTACTGGGATGACCAAGCAGCAAGTGGAGTTTAGTTGGGGTAAGCCTATAAGTAAATCCACATTATCAGGTAGTGGCATTCAAGTGGAGACCTGGCAGTATGGTAATTATAACTATGTTACCTTTACGAACGGTGTTGTCTCCATGATTTATACGAATTAATTCTTCCTAACTTCTGCGTTACTTTAGTCATAGAGCCTGTCTTTGCGACATATCATTTTGGAGAAGCACTTTCAGAATTAAAGTGTTGACTATTGTTGGCCGAAATGAGGGGTTTATTCATGGCAAAGTCAAAACGTGGACATGCACTTTGGAATTTACCATCAAGGGGCAGGGGGACTTGTCCAATCTGTCAGAACACCCGTATTAAGCTGCTTTATCCCAAGAAAAAAACGGATGGAGCAGTCGTTAAGGTCTGTAAACGCTGTGACAAGGCTCCGCAGACGAAAGTGGATGCCGTGTTGATTTAAAAAGAGTACACAAAAAGAGGCTGTCTCAAAAGTGGATTTTTCTACGTATGAGGCAGCCCTTCTCATGAATAAAACAAAGAAGCACTTCTCTAATAAGAGAGGCGCTTCTTTTAAATTTTACAGAGATTTAGTACGTATATGATTATTTCGTTATCCGATTAATGACCTGTTCGCGTCTAGGACCCACGGAAATCGTAGTAATACGCGTGCCAATAGAGGTTTCAATAAAATCAATGTAAAGCTTAGCTTGTTCTGGCAGATCTTCGAAGTCGGTGATCTGAGAGATATCGCAGTTCCAGCCAGATAAATGCGTGAATATCGGTTTTGCAGAGTTCAGTTTATTCGTAGCCGGGAACTTGTCGGTGATCTCTCCATTTTCAAGCTCATAAGCCACACAAACTGGAATCTCTTCCAAATAACCAAGCACGTCAAGATTAGTCAACACGACTTCAGTGGCACCCTGCATTTGGCAACCGTAACGAGTAGCTACAGCATCAAACCAGCCCATACGTCTAGGACGGCCAGTCGTAGCCCCGAATTCCCCGGCATCGCCACCTCTTGTACGAAGTTCATCCGCAACGGGCCCTTCTAATTCTGTAACAAAAGGTCCAGCGCCGACACAACTGGAATAGGCCTTGGTTACAGCGATGACATTCGTGATAGCTGCTGCAGGAAGACCGGCACCGACAGGTGCAAACCCGGCAAGTGTTGAAGAGGAGGTGGAGTAAGGATAAATACCGTGATCAGGATCACGCAGAGCCCCAAGCTGACCTTCAAGTAAGATAGTCTCTCCCTTAGCATAAGCCTCTTGTAGCAAGTCTGTTGTATTGGCTACATAAGGCGCTAGCTGTACAGCTTCTTCTTGCAGCTGAATCATTAATTCCGAGATTTGGATCGGCGCTTTCTTATATAAATGCTCAAGTAAAATATTTTTGGAAGCGAGTAATTGTTCAAGACGTTTCTCAAGTCGGGCGGTATCAAATAAATCCGCTACCTGTATGCCTAGCTTTGCATATTTATCTGCGTAAAATGGTGCAATTCCCCGTTTTGTTGAACCGAATCCTTGAGATCCCAGACGTTCCTCTTCTAGTTCATCAAACAAACGATGGATTGGAAGCACGATTTGCGCCCGTTCGGATACGAATAATCTAGGCTTTGGCACACCTCTATCCGTTAAAGCTTTCAATTCTTTTATTAAGACTTCTGTATCAAGTGCTGTTCCGGGTCCAATAATGTTTGTAACGGAAGGATAAAATACCCCAGATGGCAGCATATGCAATGAAAATTTTCCATATTGGTTTATGATGGTATGCCCAGCATTACTACCACCTTGAAAACGAACGACAAAGGAAGATTGTGCAGCTAGCACATCCGTCATTTTTCCTTTTCCTTCGTCGCCCCAGTTTGCTCCTACAATTGCAATTACGGTCACGCGTTTTCGCCTCCCAAGCTTGTTTTTGGCTACAGGACTAAGTATAATGCTAGTTAAATCATTAGAAAAATTGATATAAGTTATATCTATTATAAGGTGGAGTAATGACGTGGGGATGGACATTAATTTGGAGTGGTATCGCTCTTTTTATTGGGTAGCGAATACTGGGAGTTTAACTGCTGCGGCAGAACGACTCAATATTACACAACCGGCAGTAAGTCACACGATTAAACAATTGGAAGAAAAAATGGGCGGCCCGTTATTTTTTCGCACTTCTCGCGGGGTCGATCTAACAACAGAAGGAAAAGTACTGCTAAGCTTTATTGAGCAAGCCTTTCATCATGTAGACATGGGCGAAAGAGCGATCGCAGATATGAACAATCTGAACAGCGGCGAGATTCATATCGGAGCAAGTGACACCTTATGCAAATATTATCTGTTACCTTTTTTGGAGCAATTTCATGAACAATTTCCCAATATCCGCATTCATATTACGAATCGTACGACACCAGAAACACTTACGCTTTTAAAAGAAGGGAAAATTGATTTTGGTATCGTCAGCTTGCCGACATCTGATAAACAGATTGATTTTCGCAAAAGTACTCAGCTTCAAGATTGCCTGGTAGGGGGCAAAGGTTTTCGTCATTTGGCGGACAAGACCATGCCGCTTGCAGACATTCAGCAGTATCCGTTGTTATGCTTAGAAGCGGGTGGCAGCACCAGAAAGTATATGGATCAGTTTTTAGCTTCTAATCATCTGACGATTACACCTGAATTTGAACTGGGAAGTGTGGATTTGCTTGTTCAGTTTGCGAAACGTGGTTTTGGCCTTGCTTTTGTTATTCGTGATTACGTAACCGAAGAATTGAAGAAAGGTGAGCTTGTCGAGATTCCTCTGGACCCACCTTTGCCAGAACGTAACATAGGAATTGCTACCCTGCGTGGAGTTCCTCTTACAGCTGCTTCAAAGTCTTTTCTAACATTATTAGAGTAGAATCAGGAAAGAGCTATTAGAGCATACCTAGTGAAGAGGAGGAAAGGTAATGAATCCTTTACTGGCTCGGCTGCGCAAGGGATACGGGAAAAAGCTTCGGGCGCTTCATACCTGGAATGGCTGGCTGGTTGTGTTGCTCACACTCACAGGACTTGTACTTGTAGGTGGCTTCTGGCGTGGCTTCTTAGGGGAAGGCAGAGTATGGATCAAAGGGCTTCATATCGTGGTCGGTGTCGCTTCGATCATTCCGGTTATTTATTATTTGCTGCTGGCAGGGAAACATTGGAAACAACTGAAGGAGCGGCCTTGGCAACGTTTTAATGTAATCGTTGTACTTTCATTGCTGCTCGGCTGGTTCGTTTCAGGAGTACTACTCTGGCAATTCCGCGTGGTGGGTCCACATGTATCGAACGTTGCTCTGATCGTCCATGACTTATTGACCTGGATAGGCCTTCCTTATATTATTTATCATTCTTTGACTCGGGTAAAATGGCTTAAAGAACCGAGCCGGCGGATAGTGAAAAGTGGCATTGAGACAGGCAGCCCTTCGAATCATCGGGAAACCCCGCAGCCGGTTTATACACGTAGAGCTTTCATACGCGGATCGATTGGTGTTGGGCTTGCGGTCACTATAGGTCCATCGTTTATAAAATGGCTCGGCAGTTCAATTGGAAATATCGGAGGCAGCGAAACAATTGATAAGCTGATCGAAAGTGATCGTAATCAGTTGTTGCCTGCACCCCAGCCACTGGCGGCATCCTCACCCCCTCTCGGAGGAGGGGCGCAAGGACAATTCCGTGTTTACACAGTCACTCCGATTCCAGAGTTTACGAACAACAATTGGTCTTTTACGATAGATGGGCTTGTGGAGCAGAATTTCAAGTGGAACTGGGAACAGTTCGTAAAGCTGAAGCGGACCGTTCAGGTGAGTGATTTTCACTGTGTGACAGGCTGGTCAGTCTATAAGAATACCTGGGAAGGAATCAAGCTAAAAGATCTTTTGAGTCAGGCCGGTGTGAAGCCCACAGCTAAGACTGTGAAATTCTATTCGGGTGATGGTGTATACACGGATACGCTCACATTGGAACAAGCCGACATGGATGATGTGCTGGTCGCGGTAATGCATGATGGAAAGCCGATTCCAAGCGATCTCGGCGGTCCTGTACGGTTAATCGTTCCGAAGATGTTCGCATACAAGTCTGTGAAGTGGCTGAACCGGATTGAGCTGATCGAAGGCGATCATACGGGATATTGGGAGCAACGCGGGTATTCAAATGATGCGTGGGTATAAAATAGGGATCGTTAACCTTAATGGGCTTATTGCCTGTTAAGGTTTTTTTGTTGATTAATTCCTTATTTTTTTAGCATATAGCAAATGAAGAGACGTAATAACAGAAATTGCTCCATACAATAGAAGTGACTGGATGCAGGAGGTGGTTGTGATGAACGGGGTTAGAGCCATAAAGCTGTTGGGACTTATTCTCGGTGTGGTACTACTGAACATTATCGTGTTGTCACCAGGTTTATTAGGGGTGGAAATCGGAGGAACCAGTGTATTTGAAACAGCTTTAGGTGTGACATTGTTGTTTGTTAGTCTACTTGTTGTTCTTTATGAAAGTTATATTTTATTGTTTAAACCTTCATCTATCCCTGCTGTGAAAACACTGAAATCTTATGAGGATTATATAGCCGCGCTTACTCAATACAAAAATGTCAAAGTGTTGAAAAAAGACATTGCGCTTGCTCTAGATCAGATATCCCGGATGGAAAAGAAGAGAAGTACCTTGTTAGATGTTTTAGGTCAGAGATTCGAATCCACTGAACTTAGCTTCAAAAAATTTAATGCAGTCAGTTATGAAGTAGCAAAGCTTTTTTACCTGAACATTCGAGGGATTCTGAATAAACTCAGTGTATTTGATGCCTCAGAGTTCACCCTTTTCTCCAGCCAGCATAGACCCTCGCAGTTCTCAGATAAACTGGTGCAAAAAAAGACAGCTTTGTACAATGAATATTTAGCCTATGTAACAGGGTATCTTGGGGCAAATGAAGAGATTCTGCTGAAGCTGGATAAGCTGCTGCTGGAAATATCGCTACTTGACAGTACAGATTATACAGATGTTGAAGAGATGCCTTGTATGAAGGAAATCGATGAGCTGATCAAGCAGACGAAATTCTATAAGCAATGAAGGGGAGATGTGTATGGCTAATAAAGGAAAAACAGTAGCAGTTTTAGGGAGCATTACGGTGGTAGTTTTTGCTCTCGTGTATTTTGGAATCACCTTGACTTCTAATATAGGAAAAACCAAAACCCAGATTTCTTCCGAAGATGCGGGGAAGCAGCTTGAGAAGCTATATAAGAACATAAACGTGACCACTGCTGAGCAAATCAAAGGCCAGATTGATCTGGATCCTGTCGCGATTGGGGATTCACTACCAGATATCTCAAAGTTTCCTGTATCCGTAGACAATACAACAGATAGCTTTGTAGAGATATTTTCTTCTACAGAGAAATCAGGAACGGGTAATGATGGTTGGCTAAATGAAGTTGCTACAGATTTTAACAACTCTAATATTGAGGTGAACGGGAGTCATGTTTCTGTGAAAATCCGTAATATTGCTTCAGGTACAGCGACAGATTACATAAGATCTGGGAAGTATGTGCCAGATGCCTTTACCCCTTCAAATGAGCTGTGGGGCGAAATGGTAAAAGCAAACGGGATGAACACTCAGCTAATCACTAAACGTCTTGTAGGTAATGTAGCTGGTATTGTTACCAGTAAGGCGAAATATGATGAACTAATAGAGAAATACGGTTCTTTAAACGTCAAGACGGTTACAGATGCCATAGCAAATAATGAGTTATCAATGGGCTATACCGACCCTTTTGCCAGTTCTACGGGTTTAAACTTTCTGGTAACAGCGCTTGGGACGTTTGGCGGTTCAGACTTACTTGGTGAGCAAGCGGTGCAGGGCTTTGAGAAATTCCAAGCAAATGTTCCCTTTATTGCCTCAACCACTTTACAGATGCGAGAGGCTGCAAAAACCGGTAAGCTTGATGCTTTTGTCTTAGAATACCAGATCTTTTTGAATGCAGCAGATTTGAAAGGGGGGTATGTATTCACTCCTTTTGGTGTAAGACATGACAGCCCGCTTTATGCTTTAGGTGATCTTCCTCAGGAAAAACTCGATATTATTAAGAAGTTTGCTGAGTTTGTTGAACAGGATAAATACCAGGAGCTGGGTGAGAAAAAAGGCTTCAATGGTCTTAATGATTACCAATCAGAGCTTAGTACAGTGGATGGCAGTCTCATATCCTCAGCTCAGAAGCTGTGGAAAGAGAAGAAAAATGGCAATAAACCTATCGCCGCAGTATTTGTGGCAGATGTCTCAGGAAGTATGAACGGGGAACCCTTGAACCGCTTAAAGCAATCTTTATTAACAGGCCAGAAGTACTTGGGCAAGGATAACAGCATTGGTTTTGTCTCTTACTCTGATAACGTTACAATCAATCTTCCGATTGGAAAATATGACACGAACCAGCAGTCCATGTTTGTTGGTGCGATTGATAGTCTTCAAGCAAATGGGGGGACGGCTACTTTTGACGGGATCGCGGTAGCCATCCATATGCTTCAAACGGAATTACAGCTAAATCCGGATTTGAAGCCGTTGATCTTTGTATTAAGTGATGGAGAGACCAATGAAGGGCATTCCTTGAATGATATCAGAGGTCTTATTGAGACCTACAAAATCCCGATTTACACGATTGGCTACAATGCGAATATCAAGGCGCTTGAGAGTATTTCGAGTATAAATGAAGCGGCCAACATCAATGCAGATACAGATGATGTGGTCTATAAAATCGGCAACCTGCTCAATGTTCAAATGTAAGCTATTTTTTATAGGAGGGGTTCTATGTCGTTTACTATGGAAGTCGTAAGTCAGGAAAAGCTGAAATCAGTAATTGAAGAGCAGGTCAAACCTGAGCCTGAGGAAGTATCACAACTGAAAACACTGGCAGTAAACAATGTCTCCGCCATTCTGGATCTGAATTTAGAGTCACTGGATAAGCGGAAAGCGGTGCTGCAATCCATTGATAGCTTCGGTTTGGAAACGATGAGATCCTCTTCGGACAAAAACTCCCTGTTGCAGGTTTCAGTGGGGAATTTATCAAAGACAGGGGATGAAGGCGGCCAAGTAGCAAAAGGTTTGACGGAGCTTAATCTCCAGCTGAAGGATTTGGATCCCAGTGCAGTAGATTTTGCCAAGACGGGTTTTCTTGGGAAGTTCTTTAATCCATTACGTAGTTATTTTGCTAAATATCAAAAGGCGGATGCTGTCATTTCAGATATTATAATTTCTTTAGACAAGGGTAAGACCGTTTTGAAGAACGATAATACTACGCTGGAATTTGAGCAACAGGCACTTCGGGAACTTACAAAAAAGCTACAAAAAGAAATTCAGCTCGGCATGCTGATGGATCAGGAGATAGAGACGCAACTGGAAGCCGCTAAGCTGCGTGATGAGGATGAGGAGAAAGTTCGGTTCATTACAGAAGAAGTGCTTTTTCCGTTGCGGCAGCGTGTCATGGATTTGCAACAGATGCTTGTAGTGAATCAACAAGGAATTATGGCCATAGAAGTGGTTATTCGAAATAATAAAGAGCTGATCAGAGGGGTGGACAGAGCTAGAAATGTTACCGTGTCTGCCTTGAAAATATCGGTTACGGTAGCTAGTGCGCTGTATAATCAACGAATTGTTTTGAAAAAGATCGAACTTTTAAATCAAACCACCGATAGCCTGATCAGCGGTACCTCAAAAATGTTGAAAAACCAAGGGGCGGAAATCCATAAACAGTCGTTAGAATCAAGTATTTCAGTGGATACATTAAAGCAAGCTTTTACAGATGTGCTATCCGCTCTCGATTCCATCAGTACTTATAAGCAGGAAGCTCTCCCCAAAATGCGTGAAACCATTAATCAGTTCAGAGAGCTGGCAGATAATGGCGAACAGCAGATTGTGCGGCTGGAAAAGGGAAATAAGTTGGGGTTGTAGCCTAGCAAAATCATAAATCTGTTTAATTATGCGCTTTGAAGCAACAAATCCTAGCCTTTAGTCTGGTATGACTCCAGCCCCAAGACTGTTTTGAGCCTTCTTTTTCCCACGTATAATGAGATTAATTGAAAAACGTGAGAGAAAGGACAATAGAAATGAATGATAAGTTATACACTATGCCGATGGGAGCTCTTGATTCCATGCATATTCCAGCAGAATCCCAACCCCAATCTAAAACGCGCAAACGTGGAGCAAGTCCAAAGACATATCGGAGTATTTTATACTTCTTAATCTCTTTACCGCTTACGATTGTATATTTCGTGTTTATGGTGACAGGGCTGACGTTATCCATTGCGTTAACCCCAATATTCATCGGAATTCCTTTGTTTTTTGCAGTAGCTAAGGGATTGGATTACATCGTACAATTTGAGCAAGAGCTGGTCAGATCATTGTTAGATATTCCTAGACCTAGTGAAGAGACCAGATCGGATATGCAGCTAGAGGGAGCGGGCTTCCTGCAACGAATGAAGTTAGGTTTTCATGGAGCGAAGTTTGCCCGTAACGTTATGCTGATTATGGGTCGATTCGTATCCAGTATTATTTTCTTTTCAATAACAGTAACTGTAGTAGCGGCTGCACTGGGCCTGATTACACTACCTGTGCTGCACCAGATTTTCTTGCAAACCATGGATTTGAACATTTTAGAGAATAGTGTGTTTGCTTTGTTCCAGATCGACTGGACATTATCCCAACAATATATCTCCTATGTAGTAGCTGGATTTGTTGTTGCCTTGTTAGCAAGTTGGGTAATTCGTATGCTTATGGATGTGCAACGTAGAATGCTGTTCGTATCCTACGAGGAAAGACAACAGTACTAATTGAAAAGAAGAGATTGTCTCCAAACAACCCTTACTGAATCTGAATAAAACACCAGACAATGATCCTTCAGTTCGTGGAGAATCACTGTCTGGTGTTTTTGGTCTGCGGGGAGGTTTGCTTTTGCAAATGATGAGCTAGTGGAGGCTGCCTGATTGCTTCATTGATTTTTTTTAGTGTCGGTTACTGGTGAGGGATGTTGATGGAATCTGCGAAATAGCTGTACTTTGTGCAGTTATTTCGAGTGCCCAAAGAATAATCCTGACTTTAACTGCACTTTATACAACTAAAAACTAGAGAATCCACTTATAAGGGAGTAATTTCAGAAAATAGCTGCATGAAATACACTTATATCCAGTGATCGAGCGTTCTATTGGATTATAGTTGTATGAAATACAATTAAACTTGAGCGCTTTTACACATTGCCCCAAATTGTGAAAAAATGTTCATAATACCATATAAATCCTGTATAATAAGAGTTGTGAAAACGTTTGAACAAAAATCAGGAGGGGTTCTATGCATTCAAATGGATTATTTAGATGGAGCTTTTTGGGGTTTGCAGTATTAGTTTTGTTAGCGCTTTCGGGATGTTCCAGTTACGAAAATGTAAATGAAAAAGTTGCTACATCACCAACCCCCAATCCAACGATAAGCAATACTTCTAATGCATCGGAGAACCCAACCAATGTGGGGGCGGCAAAAGGTACTGTGCACATAGAAAATATAGGTGAGCGGAGAATATTTGTTTATTTACCTGCAGGGTATGAAGCTGACAGTGAGCGTTATCCTGTTGTGTATATGCACGATGGGCAGAATGTTTTCAATACAAATACCAGCTCTTTAGGCAAAGAATGGAGAGTTGAGGAGATCATTGATCAGCTCGTTGCTGATGGAACCATGGAGAAGGTTATCGTGATAGGAGTCGCTTCAAGTGATGGATCAGAACGGGGAATGGAGTATGTTCCATTTCCGGACGAGTCTATTCCTTCGGATGGAGCGAGTGCAGCCGAATTTACCCAATATTTTATCAATACAGTTATTCCCTATGTTGATGGTGCTTACCGGACCATTCCCGATCGGGATCACCGGATGATAATGGGATCGTCGTTCGGTGCTATTCAGGCTTTATGGATGGGGTATCAGCACCCGGAGACCTTCTCAGCGATAGGGGCTTTATCCCCTGCCACTTGGGTAAGCAATGGGCGTATATTGGATGAATTGGCGAAAGAGTCCGGGAAGCCTGCATTGAAGATTTGGCTCGACATGGGCGTAACCGAAGGAATGCCAATTGATCCGCTTGTGACTGTACTAAAGTCGAAGGGATTTGTATTAGGGAAGGATCTATTCTTTCTGATGGACCCTTTGGGTACACATGAAGAGAAGTCATGGAATAGACGTGTACATAGTCCATTGATTATGTTCGCCGGGAAAGAGGCTGGACAAACGATCAAGCATGAAGTAAGTGACTATCTGACATTAATCGGACCAGAAGCTATCGATATACGTCTTAATTTACTAGTCACTATGGATAATGGGATGGATTTTACAATCCTTGACGGAGTTGAATATCAAGTGTTGAATCCTGAAGTAGGGCAGGTAGACAAGGCAGGTAAGGTGAGCTTCCTGAAGCCGGAATCCTTGAAAGTAAATGTTTCATTTCAAGGTGTTACTGAAGAACATTTGGTTAACTATGAGCATTATGTAAAGGTATTTAAAGTTTATGTGAAATCTCTTGATGTTGACGAGCATGGGGATGAGTTCTCCATTAACCTGAAGCTTTCTGCTCGGAAATTAAATTCAACTCCTGAGTATATCTCAGCGTTAGTGAGCGCTGCTGAAAAAATCGGTGTATATACAATTAAGGAGATTCAGGAGGATTCCATAAGTATAATCTTTAATACGAAGTAGTCATAGAAATTAAAATTCAACTGAGATTATGCTCCTTTTTTGAATTTACTATGATCGTAACTAAGGGGAAATGATCCCCTGGCTGATAATCAGGGAATTTCTCCCTGATTCTTTCAACTAAAAGAAGCTGAGTCAATAAGTAGCGGTTCCAACTTATTGACTCAGCTGTTTTTTATCGCAAAATATATCCCCCATCCGGAAATAAAGTACTTCCTGTTGTATAGCTATTGGTCATCAAATAAATCGTTGTATGTGCTGCTTCGTCGGCATGACCCACCCTGCCAAGGATATTGATATTCGTATATTTGTCGTAAGCCTTGTCTCTAGTTTCCTGTTCTGCGCCTTCCCAATTAAAGTTGGTATGAATGGTTCCAGGGGAGATGACATTTACCCGAATCGGAGCCAATTCTACTGCTAATGCTTTTCCCAGACTTTCAATCGCGCCGTTACAAGCTGCATAGGAGGCACCGTCTGCAAGTGGACGTTGGCTGAATGCGCCGGACATAAGAACAATGGAGCCTGTTGGGTTGATAAAAGGGACGGCATGCTTTACAGCATTATATTGCGGCCAGAACTTTGCATTAAAGCAACTGTGTGCAATCTCCAAGCTAGAAGTAATCGGTCCTCTAACATAGGAGGCTCCCGGAGTGAACAAATGGTCAAAAACGCCGATTTTTTCAAAGAAATCCTTCAAGTCCTGTTCATTTTGATTATCTAGTGAATGAATTTCAACAGAATCGAATCCCAGAAGGTGTTGAGCTTTCTCTAATTTATCTTGTGAACGCCCAGCGATTATGACAGCTGCGCCTTGTTCAACCGCTTGTTTGGCAGTCGCAAGCCCTATTCCGGAGCTTCCTCCGATAATGACGATGCGCTGGTTTTTTAATGAAATAGTGGACATATTTATCTTCTCCGTTCATAGTTAATTGGACTTATTAAGTTCTGTTTTTTATTATTAGCTATAAAATATAACCTGCACAGTACGCACTTTTCTCGTACTAGGTACGATTTTTCGTACTAGCTGGTTCGAACATACAGTTATATAACTATCGAAAGAGGGGATCGCATGGATTTGCTGGAGCCGAGATTAACCGGGGTTCTTACAACACTTGAAAAGATCGGTGGAAAGTGGAAGCCGCTCATTTTATTTATTTTATTGATAGATGGCACAAAACGATTTGGTGAACTTAGACGGATTATCCCAGATGTCTCCCAAGGTACGTTAGCTAAACAATTACGGGAGCTTGAAGAGGATCAGCTTATCGACCGGGTGAGTTATCATGAGCTTCCACTCAGGGTGGAATATAGTATTTCAGAACATGGCAAATCCCTAATTACAGTTTTGGATAGCATGTGTGGCTGGGGTAGGATGCATAAAGAATATTTGAATAATACAAATAAGTAGAGGGGGTGCATTATTATTCATACTATTTTGCAGGAACCAACGGGTCAGACCTACAAGACGCTGGTACAGGTAGCTATGGAAGTATGTGATGAATTTATTCTAGTAAAACGTGATCAGATGGAGTTGGAGCCAGAAGGATATGAACTGCTTGAACAGCTGGAACCTTTTCTCAAAAAGGTCATAAAAGATGACTATTGGCCGGGGACTCGGCTTATGGGGCATTATGCAGATGTTTATTTTTTTGATTGTTCACCTGAAGCGGTCAATATTCTTTTATCCTATTCCACCAGCTTGTACTCGTGGGTACAGACCAGGCTGCCTGATGATCTTTGTTTTCTAAAACAGGGACAACCGTGGCTAATCAATACAGCCCATGAGAGAGAAAGCAATTTGCTCACTGATGTGGATGAGGAACTTAATAGACTAGAGGCGTGCGGATTGTTGTTCCGTGACTTATCTGAGTTTTATAACGCTGATTAAAAAAAATGGACTCATATTTATAGTGCAGAAGAACCCGCAGTTGGTGCGGGTTCTTCTGCATGTTCACTAATCATTCAACGCAACTGTTAAATTACAAGATTTCATATAATCAAAGAAAAGTATTGATAATTATTCTCATATGATTTAATATGATAACGATTCTCATTATCATTACTTTAGTTTGAAGAATGATAAATAAAATATAGATGGGGAGATTGATTATGAATCAGAAAAAATATTTATTAGCTGGGGTATCAGCAGTTTTAGCTTTGAGTTTGGCAGCTTGCGGTAACAATGAAAAGGATAAGACAGCTTCAGAAAAAAGCACAAATAATGCTGCAGTAGCAACAGAAGGAACTGCAAATAACAAAGGAAATGCGGCTCAGGAGGCTGTTGCCACTGAACAAACCGTTACATATTTGGGCAAGGATTATGTCGTGCCTGCAGAGATTAATAATATTGTAGCAGCAAGTCTCGAATCTATGGAAGATGCTGCCATACTGGGAGTGAAACCTGTAGGTGTACTTGCAATAGCTGATGCCATTCCAGGTTATCTGTCAACTGACCTAGCGGGTGCATCCTTAGTGGGGGATAAATTTGCTCCAAGTAATGAAGCGATTCTGCAACTGGATCCAGATGTTATCTTAGGGTCTTCCAAGTTTGGGGAAGATGTGGCCGGCGCACTTAATAAAATTCAAACGATGATTCCTTATTCACATATTTCAACAAACTGGAAAGATAACTTGCTCTTATTAGGCCAATTATCCGGTAAGACCACAGATGCAGAAAAAATTATTAGTGATTATGAATCTAAAGCTGCGGGTGCAAAGGCTGAAATTGGAGAAAAGCTGAAAGATCAATCCATTCTAGTCATTCGCATTCGTCAGGGCAGTATGTGTGTGTATCCTGCTGGCGTTTATTTGAATCCGGTTATTTATGAAGATCTGGGTGCTGCCATTCCTGAGGTGATCTCCTCTACAGAAGCACAAGCAGAGCTTTCATTAGAAGCTTTGGCGGATATTAATCCGGACTATATTTTCTTGCAGTTTGAGACTAGTGAGAATACTGATAATGCAACAGCACTTGATGATTTGCTCAAGAATCCGATCTTCAAAAGCGTAACTGCTGTCAAAAATAATCATGTGTTTGTAAATGCAATTGATCCGTTGGCACAAGGTGGAACGGCTTGGTCTAAAGTAAGATTCCTGGATGCGGCAATTGAAAACCTGTTGAAGTAAAACCGAAGGTGCGATGAATAAGATGAATACAAAAAATTGGAAAGTTATATTGATCCTATCAACTTCTCCATTATTCATCGTATTAGCAATGGTTGTATCCGTCTTATATGGTGTTAAAGATATTGGAATATTGACAATATGGCAGGCGATTACACACTTCGATGCTAATAATGTGGACCACAACATTATTATGACATCTAGATTTCCGCGTGTAATCGCCGCTTTATTAGTTGGAGCGGCTCTGGCTGTTTCAGGGGCGTTAATGCAGGGGGTTACACGTAACTATCTTGCATCACCATCGATTATGGGAGTAAATGACGGATCGGCATTTGTTATTACGTTGGCTATGGTGTTTTATCCGGGATTATCGAATGTTCAGATGATTATTTTATCTATGGTGGGTTCAGCCATCGGAGCAGGTTTGGTTTTCGGATTTGGTTCATTGGTTAAAAACGGTTTATCACCAGTCAGGTTAGCTATTATTGGGACTGTAATTGGTACTTTTTTAAGTAGTATCGCCTCAGCAGTAGCGATGTTTTTTCAAGTCTCACAAAATGTTAGCGTTTGGTATAGCTCGAAAATACATACCGTTAATCCAGATATGCTAATATTATCAGTTCCTTTTATAATCGTTGGACTGCTCTTGGCGGTTAGTATTTCTAAGTCAGTAATGGTTGCTTCCCTGGGGGATGAAACCGCGATTAGTTTGGGTCAACGAACAAAATGGGTGAAAATTGTCAGTATTATATCTGTTATATGTCTGACCGGGACAGCAGTAGCTTTAGTCGGCAAGATAGCCTTTGTGGGTCTAATCATTCCTCATATTACACGTTTTATCGTAGGTATAGACTATCGCTTTATCATTCCTTGCTCAGCGGTGATTGGAGCTGTTTTTTTAGCGTTTTGCGATGTCTTAAGCCGTTATATTAACTTTCCGTTTGAGACGCCAATTGGTGTTGTAACAGCCTTTATTGGCATCCCTTTCTTCCTTTATTTAATTCGGGTTAAAGGGGGAGAGCAGCGTGGATAGAAGTAAAGTACAGTTTAGCCGCTATATGCTGACACTATTAGTTTTTATCCTGTTAACCCTTGTGGCCGGGTATTTTCATCTTACGAATGGCGTGTTTGATATGTCTGTAATGGACGTGATAAAAACACTGCTGCGAATAGATCCTAATGCTAAATTTGACCTGGTTATTTTTCAGTTTCGGTTACCACGGATCATTATTGCCTCATTAGTAGGAATAGGTCTGGGGATGGCGGGAACTGTCATTCAAGGGATTACCCGTAACGGGCTGGCTGATCCAGGTATCCTTGGGATTAATGCAGGCGCAGGAGCTGCCATCGTTGCATTTATGTTTTTCTTTCAGATGTCGGGAGTTACTTTTTTTAAAGAAAGCTGGTTCTCGATACTAGCCATGCCGCTGTTTGGTTTTGTAGGTGGGCTTGCCGCAGTTGTCATTATCTTTATTTTTTCATGGCGGAATGGTGCACTCGATATGCAACGCTTGATTTTGACAGGGATCGCGATTAGCAGTGGTTTTGGTGCGTTGTCGTTGTATATTTCTCTGAAAATGAATGCAAGTGATTATGAGATGGCTGCGGTTTGGAGTGTCGGAAGTATTTACAGCGCGAACTGGACTTATATCATTACGATCGCACCTTGGGTGCTTATTTTAGGATTTATAATGTATCGAAAAAGCTATTTACTCAATTATTTTCAATTGGAGGATTCCAGTACAAAGAGCTTAGGGATCTCTGTAGAAAAAGAAAAGCTGATCTTTCTGTTATGCAGTGTGGGGATCGTAAGTGTTTGTGTATCTGTATCCGGTTCTATAAGTTTTATAGGCTTGATGGCTCCTCATATCGCCAGAAGATTAGTAGGGATTAATCACCGCTATATTATGTTATCCAGTGCAGTGGTCGGGATGTTTTTGCTGGTGATCTCGGATTATTTTGCCAAAACAATATTTCAGCCGGCAGAGTTACCCGTGGGTATAGTCGTTTCGATTATTGGAATTCCTTATTTCTTATATTTATTAGCAAAGTCAAGAGTGTAGGGGAGAGTGTACAGAAAAAATGACAACACAAGTAGAGCTCGAACACACAGAATCATGGAAACTTGAATCTCAGTATACGGGTTACACGTACGATATAAAGGTTTCTCTTCCCAGAGAAGCAGCACCAGAAAAGGGCTTTCCCGTGTATTACATGCTCGATGGTAATTCATATTTTCAATTGGGTCGGGATGTTGTGAAATTGCAGTCAAGAAATGCCCCGAAAACTTTTATTGCACCAGCAATTGTAATTGGCATTGGACATTATGGTTCAGATGAAGAGGTCTCCAAAAGAAGATTTTATGATTTCACACCTCCGGCGAAGCAGTATGTATATCCGGACCGATTGAAAGATGCTGACATAGGACCACATGGTGGAGCTGAGAAGTTTTTGGCTTTTTTAGAATTAGAGTTAATGCCAGCAATCATCAAGAAATATAATGTGGATCAGCATAAACAATCCTTGTTTGGTCACTCTCTCAGTGGTTTATTTGTCCTCTGGACGTTATTCACTCGTACGAAGCTATTCCAGTATTATTTGGCCTCTAGTCCATCCATTTGGTGGAATGATCATGAAGTCCTGACGTATGCGGAGCAGTTCTATCACAAGGGTCAAGAGCTGACGGCCGATAAACAAAAGTTATTGATTACCGTAGGGAGTGAAGAGTCGTTTATGGTCGATGACGCAGCAATATTATTTTCAAAATTGAATGAGTATGCTTTGCCTAATTTAGAGGTTAAGCACTATGTCGCACCCAATGAAAATCACGCTTCTGTAGTACCAACGATTATGAGTAGAGCGTTTCGAGTGCTGAACTGTTAAGGAGTGGGGATATGACGCAAATGAGGGCAGGCGAGCTTGTGCTTTTTGAACATATGGATCGTCAGATTACCGTGTATTTACCGAAAGAATATCATCTATTTCCGGAGCGGATGTTCCCAGCGGTTTTCTTACAGGATGGAGATTTTTTGTTCAAAGAGGCGATTACAGCTATAGAGAAAGATGTAGAAGAGGGAGTAACAGAGCCGGTTATTTTTATCGGGATTGATTCTCAGCTGCGGAATGATGAATATACACCTTGGGAAATGCCTGCTCTTTTTAAGGATTGGTCCTTTGGGGGCAAGGGCGATGATTATTTGAATTATGTCTATCAGGATCTTGTACCCTATATCAAAAGCTCCTATCGCATCTCCAACGAGCCGGAGAAATTGGCTTTGGGTGGTGTTTCACTAGGTGGATTAATAAGTCTGTATGCGATGTACAAGACTGAAGTTACTGTTGGAAATTTTATATTGATATCTGCGTCTGTATGGTTTAAAGATTTCATTCATTTCATGGAGACTTCAAGACTAGATAGGGAATGCAGAATTTATATGTATGTTGGTGAAAAGGAAGGGATCCACAAGACAAATGCCCAGAAGGACATGGTGCCTAACAGCAAACGTGCTTATGATATTTTAAAAGAGAAGATTGTTGGAGCGGATCAGCGAGTGAAGTTTGAGACGGATCCGCTGGGCACGCATAATGATACGTTTTTCCTGCAATATTTTCCGAATAGTATCAGGTTCTTATTTCCAGCAAAATAAACATAATAGGACGAGCAGGAGAGAGTATCCTTGCATCGTCCTACTTATCGTGTGATAGCTGCTCTAGTTATTCTTCTGTAAATTCTCAAGATGGGCGTCCAAATTATCGAAGGTTTGGGAAATCCCCTCTAACATCCCCATATCAATCACTTGTTGCAAGGCTTCCGGAGAAGTGTATTTACCGGAATTCACCAGCTTCGTTTGACCCTCCAGGTCGATAAAATCTAGCTGGACAAGCGTTTCAGGCAAATCTTTTGAAATATTACCCTCTGCATCTGAGAATCCATCTGTATAAATGACTTGTTCTGGGACTGTAATTTCCTTATACAACGCCTTGCCCCAAGACTCCATACCGTAGAAATCCCCTTGATTCTTATCCACGCACTTCATGCAATAATGCCAAGTACCCCCTGGACGGAAATCGACATTACATACGGGAAGCGTCCACCCTTTTGGACCCCACCAATGCTTCAAATGCTCAGCCTCAGAAAAAGCCTTGAATACTAGCTCACGTGGAGCTTGGAATACGCGCTCTAATACTAATGTGTTGCCATCAACAACTTTGGATACCACTTGGTTGGACGGGTTAGAATTTGTCATGGGATAGATCCTCCTCAAATTTGTTTGCTTCCTGCCAATTTCGACCTGAGGCTATGATTTATTATTGTTTTCATTGCTCTGTAGCTTTTGTAAATAATCATCCAGTCGATCGTATCGTTCTTCCCATATATGGCGGTAGGAGTCTAACCAATCGTCTATTTCCTTAAATGGATCAGGACGGAGCTTGCAAATGCGCTTGTTAGCAACAGCTTGAACTTCAATTAAGCCCGCTTCACTAAGGACGCGCAAATGCTTGGACGCTTGAGGCTGCCGTAGCTGAAGACTTTCTGCAATCTCCCCAACGGTTAGAGGATTCTCGCGTAATAGTTCAACGATCTGCATGCGGTGGGGCTCAGCTAAGGCACTCATAACGTTAGTATTCATAAACAAGGATCACTTCGATTCATTAAATTCATTCGTATCTCTATTATGACATACTGTGGTTAAGCGGCTCTATAGCGCCTCCTTTTTGGTATTTCCTGTTTGTGATGATAATATACCACGGAGGGAATATTCCTGTAAAGGAATATATAATAACCATTGTATGACAACTGCTAGAGAAGGGCATGATACAAGCATTAAAAAGAAATATGTTCCATGATAACCAACAAACTTTACAAAAAACATAGGAATAGATATAATTAAGTATAACTTATCGGGTTTTAGAATTACGCAAGGGGCCTAACGCCAGTGGGCTCCTTTTGTATTTCTTGGCCATGTTACAGGAGGGTGAAGGTCATACACAATGAAAAGATTATGGTTTGTGTTCATTATGGTCCGCATGGGGAGCGTTTAATCCGGCGTGGTGTCCAACTATCTGAAATTATAGGGGCGCCATTGTTTGTATTAAATGTCGATAGTTCGGATATTGATGAATATAATCAGAGCAAAGAAATGTATATGACGGTCTGGAAACGTCTTGCCGATGAAGCTGGCGCTGAGTTTATCATTCGGAAACGTGAAGGCCGAAAAACAACAGATATTATTGTAGAAGTTGCTGAAGAGAATGAGGTCACACAGATCGTCATTGGACAATCTGCTCAAACTCGGTGGCAGGAGCTTACCAAACGTAATTTCATCAATGAACTCATTGGTAAAATGAAAATGATGGATCTGCATGTCGTGGCTGTGCAGCGGATGCGTGCAGGGCTGGAAGAAACCCATGAGGAAGGCGTTATCGCTTACCTGGTCAAAAACGGGGCTGAGTACCAGCTCAGTGATGAACCTCAGGGAGAGTATTCGCTTAAGGGAAAGTTCTTTCACGAACTACACACAGAATTTGAGAACGGTTTATTCAGAATTGAGCAAGAAGATGGAAAGGCTAGATATCTGCATATTTGTGATGGCACATTGACCGATTCTTTATAATCGGGCTTGCCCTTATCAACATTGGGGCCTTGTATAAAAGGCCCTACCAATCATATGATCTTTGGCTTTTGGTAAAAAAGTAAGTACTAAAGTTCACAACTTGATAAGCTCAAGTGGAAAAGGAGGACTGCCTTTGCTGCATGTAATCATACTTGTTCCGTTTCTAATGGCCTTAGTAATCGCACTTTTGTCCAAGAGAGCACCCAACCTTCATAGAGGATGGCTTGTTTTCCCTGGTTCACTCGTTTTGTTTGTTTATTTCTTAACCCGGATTCCCGTTATTAAAGGTGGGGATTTGGGATATGAAACCATTTCATGGATTCCTTCACTAGGAATTGATTTGGTTTTCCATCTGGATGGATTAAGTTTGTTGTTTGCTTTGTTAATCACTGGGATGGGTAGTCTTGTAATTATCTATTCAATTTATTATCTGGACCGGCGAAAAGAAGCGTTAACCCCTTTTTATATTTATCTAATGTTGTTTATGGGGGCAATGCTTGGCGTTGTGCTCTCGGATAACTTGATGGTGTTATACGGCTTTTGGGAATTAACAAGTGTTTCGTCATTTCTGTTAATTGCCTTTTGGCATCGGCGGCAAAAATCGCGGTATGGTGCTCTCAAATCTATGTTGATTACCGTATTTGGTGGTTTAGCGATGTTTGCCGGCTTTTTAATGCTTTATGTAATGACAGGCACCTTTAGTATCCGGGAAATTTGGAGTGAGGTTGGCGATATTAGCGGGCATGCTTTATTTATTCCGGCGATGCTACTAATTCTCTTAGGCGCCTTCACCAAATCAGCTCAGTTCCCGTTTCATATCTGGCTGCCGGATGCCATGGAGGCACCGACACCCGTCAGCGCCTATCTGCACTCGGCAACGATGGTTAAAGCTGGATTGTATCTTGTCGCCCGTTTCAGCCCTGTTTTTGCGGGGCAATATGAGTGGTTCTGGGTTGTGTCAGGCGTCGGTTTGATCACCTTGATTTATGGCTCCATCCAGGCGATGAAGCAGACGGACCTGAAGGCTCTATTAGCCTATTCAACGATTAGTCAACTTGGACTGATTATGGGATTGCTGGGAATGGGATCGGCAGCGGCATTTTATGTAGGGGAAGATTCAGTCTTTTACACTGCTGCAACAACAGCGGCTATCTTTCACCTTATTAACCATGCCATCTTTAAAGGCTCTTTGTTTATGATGGTCGGTATAGTTGACCATGAGACGGGTACCCGCGACCTGCGAAAGCTGGGCGGATTGATTTCCATTATGCCGGTTACCTTTACGGTAGCGATGATCGGCAGTTTCTCGATGGCTGGTTTGCCGCCATTTTCCGGGTTTTTAAGTAAAGAGATGTTTTTTACGGCTGTTCTGAATATCCGAAACCTGGATATATTGTCTATTCCCTCGTTGTTTACGCTCTTCCCGGTTTTGGCCTGGATTGCCAGCGTGTTTACTTTTGCATACAGTATGATTTTGGTTTTCCACACCTTTTTCGGAAAATATCAGCCTGAGAAGCTGGACAAAAAACCGCATGAAGCCCCATTTGGACTTCTGCTTGCCCCGTGCCTGCTAGCAGTGCTGTCTATATTTATCGGTTTTTTCCCGAATATATTATCCAAAACACTTATTATCCCTGCAATGAATGCTATTCACCCTATCTTGCAGACCGGAGAACCCTTTGTTGTGAATATTCATTTCTGGCACGGCTTTACACCAGAAATATGGATGACACTTGGTGTTGTGATTCTTGGTATTATTGTATACCGAATCTATGGCCGCTGGAGTCTGGTCGATAAAGAATGGGGCAGTGGCTACACTTTAAATCAAGTCTATGACGGAGTAATCCGGCTGGTCGAGAAATCGTCTAGGGCGTTGACTGGCACCTATATGACAGGTTCCATGCGCCATTACTTGATGTATATCTTCGCTTTCCTGATCGTAGCCATTGGTGGAGCCGTGTGGTATACCGATGGAATAACGCTTGGGACAACTGAATATGCTCCGTTTTCTTTGTTTGAAGTTATTGTTGTTATGGTTATGCTTGTGGGCGCTTTGGCTATCCCCTTTGTTCGTTCCAGAATCACAGCCATTTTGTTAACAGGAATGGTTGGTTATATGGTTACTTTACTCTTTGTTCTGTTCCGGGCACCTGATCTGGCGCTTACCCAGATGATTGTCGAAGTAGTATCCGTTACATTGTTCCTGCTATGTTTTCGGCATTTGCCTAAGCTGGAGAAAGAGCCGCTCAAACTTCGGTCCCGCTTGCCTAAGCTAATTATTTCCATCGGGATGGGAATAACTATGACATTGGTTGCACTTGCTGCTTTAGGCAGTAGCCCGTTCGAATCCATCTCGAAATATTATGTGGAGAATAGCTATACCTTGGGTGGCGGTAAAAATATTGTTAATGTTCTGCTCGTTGATTTCCGCGGCTTTGATACCATGTTTGAAATTACAGTGCTTGGCCTTGCCTCACTTGCTATTTATTCCATGATCAAACTGCAGTTGGATACGGATGGAACTATTGCCCCACTGAAGCGGGCTGTGAAGGATAATAAACCACGTTCTTCTGTAAGTGATGATGTGTTACTACAAGCGGTAGCTAAAGTAGCCTTCGTTATGATACTAATATTTTCGCTTTATCTGTTTTTCGCCGGACATAATAATCCGGGAGGCGGATTTATTGGAGCATTGATGGCATCAGCCGCATTGGTACTGCTCGCCATTACTTTTGGGATTGATATGGTTGAGAAGGTATTGCCTATCGACTATCGTAAGTTAATCGCGGTTGGGATATCTGTAGCTTTTCTTACAGGAATAGGTTCGTTTTTATTCGATGTACCTTTTCTGAGCCAAGCGTTTGGCTATTTCCAACTGCCACTTATGGGCAAAACAGAACTGACCACAGCAATGTTCTTTGATCTCGGTGTTTTCTTAGCTGTTATTGGTGTCACTATGAATATCATATTTACGATCGGGAGGGATAGCTAATGGAGCTTATTATTGCCCTGGCGATCGGTGTACTGTTTTCCGTAGGTGTTTATCTAGTTCTTTCCAAAAGCTTGCTGCGCATCCTTCTGGGAACCACTTTAATAACGCACGGCGTTCATTTGTTGTTACTGACAATGTCTGGCCTCAAGACAGGTGCTGCACCATTGCTGGGTGAGGAAGCGGAAGCTTATGTCGATCCTTTGCCGCAGGCGCTCATTTTGACCTCTATTGTAATTAGCTTTGGAGTAACAGCATTTTTTATTGTTTTGGCATACCGGACTTACCGCTCGACGGGTACCGATGATGTGGAAGGAACCAAGGAGGAGAGACGATGAACAACTTGTTAGTGCTGCCTCTGCTGATTCCGGCCATTACGGCAGTAATACTCATTTTTCTGAAAGAACGAGTACGTCTGCAACGAATCATAAGTGCCGTGAGTGTGTTTTTAAATATCTTTGTTGCAGGATTCATTGTGTATCAGGTAAATACAAACGGTATCCAGACTTTATATATGGGGGGATGGCGTCCACCTTATGGCATTGTGTTTGTTGCCGATATGTTTTCGGCATTGCTCGTGTTGACTGCGGCCATTGTTGGCGCGGCTTGTCTGTTTTTTTCCTTCGCTAGCATTGGGGAAGACAGGGAACGGTTTTATTACTATCCGTTTTTCCATTTTTTATTAACCGGGGTATTTGGCTCTTTCCTCACCGGGGACCTGTTTAACTTGTTTGTCTGCTTTGAGGTGCTGTTAGTTGCCTCTTACGCTTTGATCGTACTTGGTGGGTCCAAGGGTCAACTGCGAGAGACATTAAAGTATGTATTAATTAATGTGATTTCCTCTTCCTTGTTTGTGGCGACGATTGCTTATTTATATGCCGCGACAGGAACACTGAATATGGCGCATCTATCTATGCGTGTAGCAGAGGCGGGACAAGGCGGTGTAATGAACGTCATTGCGGTTCTGCTGCTAATTGTATTTTCGATTAAGGCAGGTTTACTGCTCTTTTTCTGGCTTCCCGATTCTTATAGTGCACCGCCATTGGCTGTTAGAGCCCTGTTTGGGGCTTTGCTAACCAAGGTCGGATTGTATGCAATTACTCGTACCTTTACTTTGATTTTTATTCAAGAACCGGGACTTACCCATACATTGATTGCCTGGATGGCGGGGGCGACGATGATACTTGGGGCAATCGGGGCATTGGCATACAACGATTTGGGCCGAATATTTAATTATAATATCATCATCAGTGTAGGATTTATTGCTTTTGGGATCTCTGTTGCGACTCAGGATTCGTTAAATGGTGTAGTGTTTTATTTAATGCATGACATGGTTGCCAAAGCATTATTATTCTTCCTGGGTGGGATGATTATCTCAGCTTCAGGCACTGACCGCTTAAAAGAAATGGGTGGTTTAATCCGACGTTATCCGTGGACCGGCTGGATGTTTTTTGTACTGACTTTGGCATTGGTTGGTGTTCCACCCCTTAGTGGTTTCGCTGGAAAAGTGATGATGGTGCGGAGTGGATTTGGCGAGAATCACGTGGCTCTGGCGCTGATTGCACTTGCATCCAGCTTCGTAGTGTTATATTCCTTGATCAAGGTATTCCAGCAAGTGTTCTGGGGTGGCGAGAAAAGGGAAGAACAAGTCAAACCGCTTCATTATAAAGCTATGATGGCACCGGCAGCTGTTCTGTTCGCGATTGTAATTCTGATGGGTGTGGGTGCGGAGACGGTAAACGGACTTGTCAGCCAAGCCGGAGCTGTACTGGCTGATCCAGCACTATACATTAACGCTGTCATGAAGGAGTGATACTATGGCTTTTCAACTATTATTGAATTTCATGATAGCATTCCTGTGGATGTTCCTGCACAATGACTGGACTGGGCCACGTTTCGTCATTGGTTTCTTGATCGGTATCCTCATTCTGCTCGGAATGCGACGTTTTTGGCCCAGATTATATCTAGGAAAAGTGTGGGCAATTATTAAGCTAATCCTGTTGCTGCTGCGGGAGCTGGTCGTTTCAAGTTATGTAGTAGTAAAAGCTGTTCTGAGACCGGAGCTTAATATACGTCCAGCAATCTTAAAATATACTACAGAGCTGAAATCGGATTGGGAAGTGGCTACGTTGATCACATTGCTCTGCCTTACTCCCGGATCTGTGGTACTTGAAGTTTCGGATGATAACCGGACTTTGTATATTCATGCCATGGATGTTGAGGATCCCGCACAGTTCAGAGCGAATATCCGTGACACCTTTGAGCGTGCGATATTGGAGGTGACCCGTTAATGATCCAATTTATTCTTATGCTCTCGCTTACGATTATGGCGCTGGCGATTGGTGTATGTGCCTGGCGGTTGTTGAAGGGACCTTCTTTGCCCGACCGGGTAGCGGCACTGGATACGATTGGAATTAATCTGTTAGCCATGGTAGCCGTTCTTTCTGTTTTACTCCGAACGCAGGCTTTTATCGAAATTATTTTGTTAATAGGCATTCTTTCCTTTATCGGCACGACGGCATTTGCCAGATACATCGAAAGGGGAGTGGTGCTAGAACATGGAAACGATCAAGACAGTCGGTGAATTGCTGTTTGCCTTATTAATACTGATGGGGGCATTGCTTAGTGCTGTAAGTGCTTATGGTCTGATTCGGCTGCCTGATGTTTATCTGAGATCACATGCCGCTGCCAAAAGTGCCACCCTTGGTGTTTTATGTGTTCTGAGCGGGGCCTTTCTATATTTTGCATTTTTTCTAGATCATATAAGTGCTAAGCTGCTACTGGGGATTGTCTTTGTATTTATGACCTCACCTTTATCTGCACATTTGACGGGCAGAGCTGCTTATCGCTCAGGGGTTCCCTTATGGAATCGCAGAATTCAAGATGATTTAAGAGAGGTACTGGAGAAAGAAAAAGCTGTAGCAGCATCCCCTGAACGGGATGTGCCTCAAGAATAAAATCCATGGAATGGTGATCTGCGATTTCGGATTACAACAATAAGTTTGGATCGCAATAGCTAAAAAGCAACAACCCTGCATGAAAACGCGGGGTTGTTGCTTTTTTAGATTAAAACTACTCTTTTTTGTTATCTTAACGAACTAATATTTTGCCTTCTCCAGCAAGTATGCGAAGTACTCTTGGGAGTCGATCACCATCATTCTCAGGGATGTCCAATTGAATGCCGTAGTGGAAACTGCCTTGTTGTTCTTTGTTCCATTTCAATATTCCTTCTATGTACATAGATTCATCCGTAAGATTCATTTCCATGCCAATGCGTACTAAGTTATTTTCTGGGTTGATATTGAGGGGTAACGATAAGTGGCAACCCGATCGACTGATATCGAACAATACAGCCCTTACAGGCTTGGAAGGAACCTGGATTCCGTTAATAGTAAGAATATGAAGATCAAATGTTACAGGTTCTTTAAGGGTATATCGAAAAGGTTCGGTTCTGCGATTAGTGTTCATATGCTCCTCCATACTTTTCCATGTAATATAAATTATCGACATAAAAGTAGGATTAGTGAAGAGCTGATTCTATTTTTGATTATTTCAGTACTTGAGCAGTCTCGTAGGTAAGGCAGCGCAGACTTTGATCAGGATAACGCATTTCTGCCGTGTAGCTGCTGCCATCTTCCAGCATCATCTGAACAGCGACCATGCCGCGTTTATCATTGGTTTCAGTGTTGATCAGTGTTGCTGTAGCAATTTTCCGGCTTTCTTTTTGTTTATCTGTAAGGATAGTTATGGCCGCATTGATCCAACGGGCATCTTTATAGATAGTGCTGGCAGCAGAAGCGCTAATTGGTGTTCTTTTCAGAGCATTATTAATCGCGGTCGTATTCACTACCATACCGTTTATGGGATCAATTAGTACATCATATTCCCAGAATTCCTTACCTTGCCCTTCTAGCGTCTTGGCGTTATATGGACTGAAATGTACAGCCCATGTCCACGGCAGCGAGGTTCGGGTATCACTCAGAATAACCCGCATCTGCAGCTTGGCAATGTCCACATCGAATAATTTGCGAACGCTTGAAGCAGCCAGAATAACGGCATCAGTTTGACTCAGATCCCCTGCAGCAGGTGGTGTGACAATGGTCCGTTTGGATTCAGAAGTCTCATGACCAGCCATGTCTATGAAATTGTTAATGGGTTGTATTTCTTTAGGACTCATCTGCGGTTGTAGATCGTCATTCACTGTGGAGGACACCTGCGTTGGTGCTTCCAACTTCATCCCTGGGGTTTTGGTGCTGGTTAAAGCTAAATGGGTGGTGTTTTGAATGACTGCACTGACGATTAGCAGACTCCCCGAGAACAGGAGTACAGCTAAAGTAGTGGGGAATTTTTTGTTATTCACTTGAATAACCTCCATTTGCTTCGGATGATGCTGAATCTTCCTAACCTTAAACTATAGATGTTATAGAGTAGGTGAACAGATGTTATGGAGTTGTAAAAAGATGCGGATACTTGTTCCTTGACCTAAAGTAGAATTGAGTGAAATTCTAGTTTGATGCGCATCTGCGATTTGCTTGCATAAAGATAAACCAAGACCCGCACCCCCGTATTCGCGTGTGCGCGATTTTTCACCTCGATAAAAGGGTTCAAATACACGCGCGCTCTGTTCCGGTGTCATCCCAAATCCTGAATCACATACTTCCAATATGGCTTCA
Source organism: Paenibacillus sp. FSL P2-0121 (assembly GCF_037975345.1). NCBI lineage: Bacteria > Bacillati > Bacillota > Bacilli > Caryophanales > Paenibacillaceae > Paenibacillus > Paenibacillus sp. FSL P2-0121. The sequence goes on from NZ_CP150245.1 coordinate 3,102,979, forward strand.
TTTTGCAATACATAGGCAAGCAAGCGGATGGTGCTCCCTTGCGGAGATGCATGAATGGAATTTTCGACAAGGTTAACCAAGAAGGAAGTTAGCAGATCATGATCACCCCAAACCGCAGGGATGGAATAATCCATTTCTAGTTTGATGCCTGCTTCGTCCAATTTAAGCTGCTCAATCTGTTTAACCGATTTGAACAAATCTGATATGTCTACTTGTTTCAGAGTCAGAGGATGATGCCGTAGGACGGACAAATCCAGCAGTTTGAAGGCTAAATTCTTCAGGCGTAAAGTTTCACTAAGGATATATTGACCAGCCTTCTGCTGTTCTTCCTGGCCTATATTCGCGGAAGTCAGAAATTCAGCAAATCCCTGCATACTGGTTAAAGGTGTGCGCAGTTCGTGGGCGAGGTTATCGACCATTCTCTGCTTTTCATCGGCCATATTAGACAGTTCGATCACGTGCTGCTCCACTGCGTTTGCCATTCGGTTAAAGTTCAGGGCTAACTCACCAAATTCATCTTTACTGCGCAACTGCACGCGCTCGGTATATTTGCCTTCAGCGATCGTTTTTGTAGTCTTTGAAAGCTGTTTAAGTGGTTTGGTCAACTGCCGGATCAGCAAGTAGAGTAATAGGAGCAGAATTGGACCGATAATCCAGTTAATCATTACAAAAAAACGGTTCAGCTCATGCTGCTTAGCATACAGGTCACTGATATCACGTTGATAAACGATCGACAAAGCTTGATAGGGAGCAGGGAGCTCAGTAGAGAGTTGAATAGAATGTGACTCCGGTGTTGAGACTGATGGGACTCCGGCATTCGGATAAACCAGCTGGTCATTCTCCCAGAGCTGTAGTCCGATTCCCTGCTTATGATAAAATTCACCATAGGATTGAGCCACACTTGAGATTAAAGTAGAGGTAAGTGTGGCCCCACGGGTCTGAATCGATTCAAGATTTTCATAAATGTTGTTTGCAATTAATAGCTGTTCGCTTGAAGCACGCTGCATTTCGCTGTCCATGTTCAGCTGCCAGCTTTTTTTCATAATCATGATTACACTCACATCTAGGGCGACGATGAAGAAAGCGAGGACTGACAGCAGAATTTTATGCCAGAATCTCATACTAGACCTGAACTTCCAAGCGGTAACCAAGCTTAAATACGGTTTTAATTCGTTCTTCCCAGCCTAGTTTTTTGCGCAGCTGTCTGATGTGAACATCTACGGTACGGGTATCTCCTTCAAAATCATAGCCCCAGGCTAATTCCAGCAACTTTTCCCTTGATAAAGCAATATTTCTGTTGCGGATAAGGACCTCAAGCAGCTCAAATTCCCTAGCGGTTAAATCTACGGGTATCTGATCCACCATCACAAGCCTCTCAAGATAACGTACCTCAACGTTTTCACAGAGAAAATTGGAAATGCCTTTTTCGCTCCTACGTAACACTACATTGATTCTTGCCAACAATTCAAGGATTTCAAAAGGTTTAATAATATAATCATCGGCGCCCAGTTCAAAGCCTTTGATGCGATCAGCCAGTGAATCTTTTGCGGTGATCAGAATCACCGGAATTTGTAAGTGAGCAATCCGCTGCATGATCTCAAAACCGTCCAGTTCGGGCAGCATTATATCGAGCAGAATTAAATCGGCCTTTTCACGTTCCAACAGTTCAATAACCTCCAGCCCGCGATAAGCCTTGCTATAGGTATGTCCGACTAATTTTAGATTCATAGTAATTAAGTCACTGATTGCACGTTCATCTTCTACGACTATGATATGGCCCATAGTTCATTGTTCCCTCCTAAGCTAGCAAATCACTTCCTAATGCTAATAAACTATAAACAACTTATTACAGAATTGTCCAGTGCAGGTATGAAAAAGCATCTAGTTCTTCCTAATTTGGTTTGTTGATACAGCTCAAAAAGGACTGAAAAAGAGAGCTGAAGCAGTCTCTTAATCAATCCTGAAAAACATCATTATAAACCTTCGCAACTCTTGATTAATTGGAAATTCCATCTGTTGTTGACTTAGACAAGTGGGCATCAGGGGCAATAAATTCGTGAACGATTTGACGAAAATACTCGTGATTATCATAGCTGTTGTACATACGCCAGGCCACTGTTTGGGAGTTGCCGAAAAATAACCGCTCGAACTGGGTTTGACGACCTCCGAATGCACCCGCTCCTAGTTCCCAAGCCAGCCGGAATAAGGCATTTCGATACCACGCATCCGAGACATTTCCCTTCAAATACTCATAAAGATACGAACCAGCGCTTGATGTAAAGTCGGCTTCAGAGGGGATCATGATGAGACCGCTTGAACTGAGGTTTTGAACCATTTCAACCATCTCTGGATAAAACTCTGAAAAGTGAATGGTTGAAGCCAACAGTGGCCCTTTATCTGGAACGAGATATCCAAATTTGTCGAGCGAAGCCCCTATTTCCGCTGCAAGTCTTAAGGCTTTGAAAGTTTCTAAATATGCTAATATTCTGGAAATAGGCAAAATCGTGTAGGACTCAAGGACAGCGTTTTGTTCTTCAGCCAAAGACTCTAGCATACCAAGAAAAAACTCGGTTTTTGCAATATAGCGGGTGACAATTTGGTGGGCCATATGCGTATGAAAGTTACTCTCGCCGAATAATCGGGAACAGTACCTCTCATCGCCATAATAAAATATACGAACATGAGGGATAAGTACACGGTCAAAGATAACAAGGGTATCCATTTCTTCATATCTTGAACTTAACGGATGGTCGTAAGTAGATGAGGCAGCGTAGCTTTCACGGCAAAAAAAAGTCATTCCCGGCAGATCATTAGGCACCGCAAAGGCAAACGCAAAGGGATTATCATCATCCACAAGTGAGGGTGAGGGAGTCGGGAATACAAGCATTTCATCGCAGGTAGCTCCCTGTGTTGCCATCATAAAAGCACCGGTAACAATCATCCCCTCATCATTGATTTCTACGACTTTAGCAGCGATAGAATCCTCTGTAGCATCAATCTGGCCGGATATTTTGCTGGCTTGAGGCTGGATGAAAGCATGGGATAAGGTAATATCATGATCTCGACAGAAGGCATAGTATTTTCTGAGGTTCTCAGCATATTTCGGATTATGATCCTCAAGGATATCAGCAGCTGTGAACAGAGACATGATGGCCGTATTCATATAATCGGGGGAACGTCCTAAAAATCCGTGATGTCTGTTGGACCAGAGTTCAATCATTTTTCTCCGGCGTTCTAAATCTTCAGCATTTTTGGGTGGAAGAAAAGATAAACCAACCGGATCTCCAGTATCAGGTGAAGGATAGGTCATCTGCGCCAAATAACGTTCATCACACTGCATGTTATACATTTCGGCTTGTGTTTGTATGAGACCTTGAAAGGCAGGGTGTTTGGATAAAGGACCTTCAACACGTGTTCCTTTGTACCAGATATTGATCTTTTGCCGGTCGATTCGTTCGATGTATTGATTACCTGTTTTTATAGGCATAGGTTCCACCTCTTTTGAAGTCATCTTTGACTAATAAAGCCGTATTATTGCTATTAATGTACGTAATCATGAATCTCCGTGTACATTGTCCATAAACCGTGGTGAGCTGGGAGTTTAGGGTTGACATAAACGATGCTGACTTGTATATTTTGGATATTGGATTACAAGTGTAGTCATACGGAGAAAAGAAAGGCGGATAGAATGATGTCTACGGAAACTCCAAAGATCTCGGATGCCGAGTGGGAAGTGATGAAGGTGCTGTGGGCAAGTGCCCCACGCACTGCAGGTGAGATTGTTGAAGCACTAGAAGGCAACAGGGACTGGAACCCAAAGACGGTACGGACGTTGATTAAGCGTCTGACAGAGAAACGGGCTATTGGTTATAACCAGACAGGTAGGGTGTATTCCTATTATCCGCTGGTGCGGGAAGAGGAATGTGTCCAATCGGAGACAAGATCCTTTCTGAAGCGGATCTACGGTGGAACTCTGCGCCCGATGTTGGTCAATTTTTTGCAGGATGAAAAGTTGTCCCGGGAAGATATTGAAGAACTGAAGAGAATTTTGGATGAACGAAAGGACTGAGCCGCTTGCTGGAAGCTGCATACAATCTGTTCGTCAAGGTATTGTCGCTGTCTGCCATGGCGAGCGTGCTGGCTCTGCTGATCTTATTGACCCGCTTCCTGTTCAAGGATCGTCTTAAACCTACTTGGACGTATCTTCTGTGGATACCATTGATCGTGAGGCTGGTTATACCTTGGGCACCTGAAAGCACATTTAGTATTTTTAATCTGTTGCCGCTGGAGAAAGAAACGGCGCAGAGTTCCTTTATTTCGTCAGCGCAATCGGAAGTTGGCTTTACTTATGTCCCAGAGTTGACCGGAGGGGAAAAGGAACCGCCGTCAGTTACTGGAATTGCAAAAACTGGACCTTTGCCGGGAGAATCGACATCGGATGTTATGGCACAAGTCAATCCGCAAACCGATTCAGGATGGCAGCCGATACATGTACTGGTTTTGGTGTGGTTTGGCGGAGCGGCGGTGGTGCTGGGCATGTCGGTTCGAGCGCAACTGCGATTTACCGCACGGGTTCGACAGGAAACGGAGATCCATTCCTCACAAATCCAACGGTTGTTCGTATCCTGTAAGCAGGAGATGCAGGTGCGTCGCCCAGTCAAGCTGATCGGGACGAAGCAGATTGCCGTACCGACACTACTTGGCGTTATGCGGCCCAAGTTGCTGCTGCCCACCTCTACTTTACACACTCTGGAGACGAACGGACTCCGTCATATATTCCTTCATGAGCTGGCACATGTGAAGCGCCATGACATTTCGCTAAATCTGCTGACAGGTCTGCTGCTGGCCATGCATTGGTTTAATCCTCTGTTGTGGTATGCCGTACGCCAAATGAAAGAGGATCAAGAGGTTGCCTGTGATGCTCTGGCCTTGAAGCATCTTGAACCAGCTTGCCACAGAAGTTATGCCTTGACACTTCTTAAATTGTTAGAAACCTTACCCGATCCGATCCGGTTGGCAGGTACAGCTGGCATTTCAAGCAGTAAAAAGGAAATGGAAAGAAGGATTATTATGATCACCAGGCACAAAAAATTTACGGCAAAAAGCTCAATGCTGGGCCTCGCTGTAATTATGATCTTAAGTGGCTGTACCCTTACAGGAGCAAAGCTGAATTCTGCATCAGCTCCGGCAATGAGCGCTCCTGCTACTTTTCAGGCAGAAGTGCAGGATAAAAATACCACGGCTTCCGGGGTTAAAGGCACTCTTTTGGCGGAAAAAAACGGAATCACGGTATTTGCTAATCCCACTGGGGAGAATACACTTTTGCATAAAGTCACGGTAGATGTGCGTGGTGAAGTAAGCCGTACGTTCTTGTGGAATGCAGGAGAAGATAAAACTCGGCCTCCATTGATTGAAGAAGCAGATGTGAACGGAGATGGAACGAAAGAAATTTTCATACGCATTACGACCGGCACGGGTACTGGACTTTCTATGAGTGAGATTCATGTGCTCCAGCCTGCTAGCTTGGAAGAGCTTGTGGTCGAAGATCCGATCGAAACGTTGAATCAGAAGCTGAAATCATCCATTACACATCGAAATAACCACACTTATGTATCTGCTGAACTGGACGGAAAGCATTTGACCAAAGTGTATGATTACACGGAGGGAGCTTGGGGAGAGAAGGTCGGATTTGGCTCTATAGTTTCATACGAACTGATAGATGACCAAATTGTAGCCCATATGTCCGGTGCGGCGTCTATGTCTGAGTTTCCGCTCGAAGTTATTGCCGTTTACGGGAAGAATCTGACCATTGAGAGCGCACAGATGTACTATGGATCGTTTATATCTCCACCACTCAGTGAACAGGATATCAAGTCCATGATGGAAAAACAGCTTCCGGCAAGTGGTTGGACCTTTAGCAAAGACGGAGATCAGTATAGGGTGGATATAGATCCACTGAATGGCGTAGGGGAAGGCAATAGCTATAAAATAAATCCGCTTACCGGAACGGTTCATGACGTAACTTCTGGCAGTCCACTGAGAAGTCTTGTAAACCGAGAAGCGATAGATCTGCGGAACATCTCTAACGGTACAGAATACCAGAAGGAACTGTATAAGTTACTCCAACCTATCTTTGATACAGAGGGTTTCAAGCCAACAGATACGGACTGGATTTCAGGCTTTATCGGGGATGGTTATTTGTTCAGTGATGTTAGGCAAGGAAGCAGGGAATTCACGATTAAAGTAGATGTCTTTACTGGTCAGTGGGAGGAAATTCCTGACCCGTATCAATAGTTAAGTTTCAAGGTCTGTACCGTATTATTGAAGAGACCATTACTAGCGAATTGAAACTAAAAGCAGCCAGTACGCGCCGATAGATTATCGGCATGCACTGGCTGCTTAATTTTTCTAGAAGGGAGGACAGTCTTACGACTGTGTAAATTACGGATGACTAAAGGACTATTCGACCTGGAACTGGTTTAATTCGTCCTGAAGCTTTTTGGACAACTGATTGAGCTGCAGGGACAGTTCGGCAACCTGTTCAATGCTGTCCAATTGTTCTTGCGTACTTGCGCTAACTTCTTCCGTTGAAGCGGAATTCTCTTCTGTAGTTGAAGAAATGATTTCGAGTGCCTGTAGGATTTCATCTTTGTGTTTATGGACTTTGGAGGTGTTGCTGCTGATTTGAATCATACGTAATCTTAAAGCCTCCAAATCGCTGTTGATGCTAAAGAATACCTGTTTCGTAGCCTGCACGGATTTTGCATTTTCTTCGGCAATTTCAAGTCCTTGGGCTGTGTATTCCACAGATGCTCTAGTTTTCTCTTCGATTTCATGAACCTTTCTGCCAATCTCCTGTGTAGCCTGTGCAGTCTGCTCCGCCAACTTGCGAACCTCTCCGGCAACAACGGCAAATCCGCGTCCCTGTTCTCCCGCACGTGCTGCTTCTATGGAAGCATTTAGTGCCAGCAGATTGGTTTGCGTAGCGATTTGATGTACCGTGTCCACGATGCTCGAAATTTCATGACGGCTTTGATCAATATCATGGATGGCAGACGATATCGAATGAGTGGAGTTATGATTTTCTTCTGCCCATTTTGATAACTGATCTAATACACCCAACCCCAGTTCGCTCTGGTCGGCAGAAGCCTGCACCATCGTCTCTATGGCTATGGCATCATTTGCGATTTCGTCAATTTGACCAGATAATGATCCGGTTTTTTGCAAAATCGTATCCGTTTCGATCGACTGATAGTTGGTTGCATTCGCAATCTCATTAATGGCTGTGGCTGTATCGTTCATCGTTATAGCTGTGCGGGAAGAAATAGATTGCAGATCCTTTGAGGACTGGTTTAATACCTGAGCGGAGGTACCCACTATTTGGAGCATCCCTTGAATTTTCTGGACCATGTTGAATATTCCGTTGGAGATTTGTCCAATTTCGTTGTTGGAATAGGCATCAAATTGAACCGTCAAATCCCCATTTTCCACCCGTTTGATTTTGGTAAGCAGCTTCGGTATGGATCTGAGCAGATAACGGAGCGTGATATACGAAAATAGAACGAGCAGAATCGCCGCTGCAACAAACCCGCCAATCGTAATCCAGGTGAACTTTTTTAATTCGGAGAGCACTTCCCGCTCTGAAATAGTTAAACCTACGGACCAGCCGGTATCTTTACTTGTAGCATAGCCGATGTAACGGCGTTCTCCGTTGTCATTAATCAGATGTACTCCGGATTCACCAGCGATCATTTTCTTGCCGATTCCCCCAAGATCACCTGGCAGCTCATTAATCTTTTCCTTTGTGACCTTAGACTGGTCTGGGTGATACAGAATATCACCTGTTTTGGAGGCGAGAATCGAATAACCTGTGCTGCCTAGCTTATAGCTTTCCATTATCTCAGGGATATTTTTAGACGCTATATCAACCGCGACAAAACCGATTAATGTATTGTTGTCATTTTTTATCGGATAGAAAATACCCATCAGCATATCACCTGTAGTGATGTCAATATAAGGATCGGAGTAGTACAGGCCGTCTGCTTCGACTGCTGGCTTATAATACGGCCGTTCTTTAATGTTAAAAGCAGCATCTGATGTCGTACCATTGTTGAGGATATAAAAACCTTTGCCGGCAGTACTAGCAATCCATGCATCTGCAAAAGTGGGTTCCACCTTTACAATGGCAGCTAGTGTCTTTGCTACTTCAGCGGCATGCGGAGAAGTCTTGGCCATTTCAGGAACTTCGGTGGTTTCGATGTATTGTTTGAATAAGTTATTCGTTGACATTTGCTTGACCAGTGAACCCTTTTCCTTAAATAGTGCATCAAATTGACTGACAAGTGCCTGTGTTTTGGACTGAAGCATAGATTCTTGTTGTTTCACAAGTATGCTGCGAGTGCTGGAAAACATAAAGGTTCCCAAGATTGAGAAGACGACAACAATAATAACTAAAAGTACAATGGACAAAGTATTTGCTATGCTTGATGAACCAAACCGCCTTTTTTTTAGTTGTTGTAACATGCTACCATCTCCCCCAAGTTGTCTCTGAGCAAATAGCTCATAAGAACATATCGGAAGATAGTGAGATTTTCGAAATAGTAATTTTGAGAATGAAAAAATTAAATTAAAATGGATGATGCACAGGATAAATCCTTGACTGGTGCGGGATTTCAAGATGGTGGGGGGAGAGGGAGATCTTAACAATTAGCCTGTAGCTTGGCACATTGCAGCTACTGATTAGAGGCGAATTGTTGTTTTTTTAGGTGATGCTTAACTGCCTTTATCAGACTTCTTGTTTGTAGATTGCTTCCAGCTCTTGCGGTTGATAATGATTATCAATTATACTTCCGATAGGAAGGAGGCGAGTGAAGATTTTAAATGCTGATGATAATTTGATGCTCTGGGATTATGCACATATCCGGCTGATTGATATTCGCCATATGTTGTTTAAGGCAGGAGACAAGCTGAACTCCTATAGGTTCCCGGCTGCAGGTTTTTTATATATGGTTCGCGGCAACGTGGTTTTTCGGCTCAATGGAAATAAACATGCTGCAGAACGTTTTCATATCCTACACAGCGGAAAAGGAGGGCAACTGGATATTGATTGGGTCAGGGAGGAAATGGAGTTTTATTTTATTTTCTATAAAGCCTCGCTTTCGCTAACGTCCGGATCAGGTGTACGTAGACTTTTTGAAAGAAACAGTCCTTTTCAAAAACAATATGAATTTGCTCCGAATGCTCCAGTGGCTTTGCTGTCTCAAGTAAAGGAGATGCACCGGAAATGGCTGGACTCAAGTTCACTTGAACGGATTCAGATCAAAGCAATGCTTTATCAATTTGTCTACGAAGTTGAGCGGCAAAGACAGGCATATGGAGTCTATTCCGTCAAGCCGGATCTGGTGGAGCAAGCAGTTCGATACATACGAGAATATTACAGTCAGCCTATTACCTTATCCTCTATTGCAGAGCAGCTTAATTATAGTGTGGCCTATGTGGCGAAGCAGTTCAAAAGCAAGACGGGTACCAGTCTGATTGATTTTCTTATTCGGACGCGAATAGATGAGGCGCAGGAACTGCTGCTAAATACCGATGCATCATTGCAGGAGGTTGCCGCCGGAGTGGGGTACACGGACCTGTCCTATTTCATCCGTATTTTCAAGAAAACAACCGGTGTGACTCCGGGTAATTTTAAGTCATTGGCCCTAGGCTCTGCCAAAGGATCAGATCGTCCTAAAATCAGGCTAAGATTGTCTAATGCAGGATGGGCTGAGCCAAGTTATATTGATAATGATCATGATAATCATTATCAATATAGAAGAAAAGGGGATTTACCGATGGTTAGAAATACAAAAATGTCAATGGGAGCAGCGATGCTGTTATGTCTGGTTTTAATGCTTAGTGCTTGTTCTTCAGGGAACAGTCCTGTTAATTCTGTGAATGCTGGCCCTAGTCCAGTATCCTCTGTGCAAACAGAGACAAGTCCACCGGACTCAGCCACCAATTCAAAATCTACAAGAGTATATAAAGACAGTCAGGGGCATGAGGTTGATATTCCAGAGCGTCCACAGCGGATTGTGCTGCAAGGTAATTCGATCGGAGACCTGCTGGCACTCGGGATTCAGCCGGTCGGTGTCGACCGCCGGTTTATTGAAGAATCAGTCTATTTGGATAAGGAGACAACCCCGGCACAGGATATTGGATTTCCTACAAATCTGGAACTTGTTTTGGATCTGGAACCGGATTTGACAATGCTGGGTTATGTGATGGACAAACAATATGAAGAAGTGTCCAAAATATCACCTACTGTTGTATTTGACCAGAGTAAACCCTTGTCTGAGCGTCTGCCTGTCATTGGTGAGATAGTGGGTAAAAAGGCTGAAGCAGAGCAACTGTTGTCCGAATATAATCGCAAGGCCGAGAATATGTGGAGCGGATTGCGTCAGGAAGGCAAACTTGCCGAAGGAGAAACAGCGGTAGTGCTGATTTATTATTGGAACAAGACAATGTATTTGATGAAAACTGGTGGTATTCCTGCACTGCTGTATCAGCCGCAGGGCTACAAAATGTCCGAGGCAGTGAAGGAAATCGAGCCGGCAGAAGGTGCACCCTATATTGAGGTCTCCCCTGAGCTAATGCATAAGATGCTTATTGGTGACCATTTGTTTGTCATCTATCCGGCCAATGCTGATGCGGAAAATTCCTTTAATGAGTTAATGAAAACTGCGTTGTGGAGCTCGCTCCCTGCTGTAAAGAGCGGAAAAGTTACTTTTGTGGAGACTAAATGGAATTATGACGATATGTTGACCAGCAGCATGCTGCTGGATGAGTTCCCTAAACTGCTGGCTAAATAAATGAGATCTCAGGTTAATCCGCAACAAAGAAGCAGAGGAGGAACTCGCTGCTTCTTTATTTTGTTTATAAAGTAAAGAGGGTTGAATATAGAATAGTAATCGGTCATTGTTTTTTGTTGATTAGCTAGACTCCACGAGTAGCATCGATTAATCTGAAGAAGTGGAATGCGGGTTATGATTGAATCGTCGACATAGATAAACGGAGGCTGACTATGACTTACTCACAGATCTGGAACAACTCAGGAAATGAAGCCGATATTCTTTATTTGGAGCAGCAGATTAAGGCCGTTAAAAAAGAAATAAAACGAGCAGAAGCTGCAGAGCTTCAAGAAATATTGGATCAAGCGAATCGTAAGCTGGCTGAATTGGAAGCGAAGCTGGACGAGCTTGAGGATTAGGAGCTCACCGCCCTTTTGTACCGTTTGAACTTTATGTTTCTGAATTTGCACCGGTGTCTATATAGTTTTATAATTGTAGTTTACTTAATCGTATTACTGGGAGGAATGGGGAAATGGATAAAAATAGAAAATATATGCTTGTCGGTGCGCTTCTGACAGGGGTAGGTGTCTCTTTGATGGCCTATACAGCAAGCCGCTATACTTCGTTTAAACGAATCGTAGTCAATACCATCCGTTTGGAAGAAATCGCCTCTCTAGAAATCTCGCGATTGTCTTCAGTTCCCGGTGAAAAGAAAGACATCATTATAACTGATCCTGCTGTTATTGAGCGGATTTTTGCTGATTTCTCTCATGTTCAATTAATGAAATCGGCCCGAAATGTCAGTTCTGACAAAAACTTCAGCTATTATATTACGATAGTTCAGGCTGACTGCAAGCAACGATTTGATATTATTTTAAAAAGCAGACAGCATATGATCATTTATGATAATGATTTAAGCAATCCTCACTTGAATGCCTATAAAATTATCAGCCCTTATTATCCGCAAGCACTGGAACAGGTTTTTGACTGATTATATAGAGGTGCGCAATGAAGTAATATCATAGCCCATTTCCTGCATAGCATCCAATCCATTTATGATCTCTATTGTCCGGGTGCCGTCCCAGCCTTTAGCCGTTCCATATTCGATCCATTCGCGGATACGCTGTGGATGATTTAGATTATAGACATCTTCAAAACCCTTTTTATGGTTTTGCAGCAGATAGCCTGTATTTAGCGGACAACCGGCAATAGGATCATCCCATGTTAGGAGTTGGATGCGGAGGGGGTGGAGCTTTACATTTTTATGATAAATCTTTAATTCAAGCAGACTCCGTTCGTCATGGATTCTCATGCCCAATATATAGCTGTATTCCAGTTCCCTGAGCGTGATAGAACGCAGCTTTTTTTTCATGAAAATCGCCTCTCATCCTAATAATTTTGTTATCATAGCAAGCATAGGGATATTTTTCAAGCAATCAACAGGAAGGATGTTTATATGAAGTATGAATTTGGGGTCATGGCATCCATTACAGAATTGGTGGAGTACCCGGATGAGCAGAGTGATACCTATATTCCGCACCCGAATTTTCAGATCATCATGGATCAATTGGGTATTACAGTACCCGTTGCTGAGATTTATGAACATTTTTTTGCCAACCCTGTTCACACCGGACATGTGCTCGTTTACAGCAATCCAGAGCAACCAAACGCTTGTATTGTCCTCGACACTTACCGTGATCCGCTGGACCAGCTAGACATGATTTATTTCGGATGGCGCTGTTCGTCCGAGAAAGACAATATCCGTGAGCTGTCCCGGCGTTTTTATGATGAATGTGAATTTGCGGTCCGTTATGAAGAAGGTCAATCCGTGCTTTACAAGGTGTTGAAGGAGGATACCTATCCGCGAAAATTTTACTATAATACCGTGTTTGAGCAGCAGTTGAAACGATACCCGGCAAAATAGGCGCTAGAAATACATAACCGAATCACTTAGCACAAAAATGCGAGTTCAGGGCAATGCCGCCCAGACTCGCGTTTTCTATATACCTGTTTTTGAAATGCTCTGCATCATTCAGGCAATTACTGTGCCGTCAGCAGCTGCTCCAGAATTTCGGCGCGAATCTTCAGCAGGCTCAGCTCCTTCAGTAGCCACTAGATTCTCCTCATACGAAATCCAATCCCTTTATCTACCCGCATACAACTTCACATTCTTGTACCCCGCTTTCTCCGGAGCAATCACGCCCGAGCCGCAATAGACCACGTTCTCCTGCCCGGTTCAAGGAAGCCAGGCTGTGGACAACAGATCGCCCTTCTGGTTCCTTTATAGTCTTCCAATTACCACGATCAACGCCAGAACCACAAAAAAGATATTCACGCCGAGCTCCCGGTACTCTTTTCGCCGAATATGAAACAGCATCCCGAGCAGTGCGACCGCAGTCAAAGCGATCGCGGCGATCGGCGTAAGCAACGGTGTTATGTTCAGCGCCCAAGGCAAAACAAGGCCCAGCGCTCCAAGTAGCTCCGCGATTCCGATCAGAACAACTAGACTTTTCGGCACATCATTTACCCAGGCCCATGTCTTTTTTGACGACTCGATGCGAACAGTTTTCATCCATCCCGAATATACGAAGCCTGCCGCCAATACGATTTGTACGATCCATAACGTCACATTCATCTTTTCTTTCCCCTCACTTGTTCGATTTCGATGTCAGCCTCTATACTAAAGTGAGAAAGCCCATTCAGGAAGTAGGCACTTAAACCTAACCAGGTAACCAAAAGTAAACCTTGGCAAGACCAGAAAGTGAGGATAAGAATGACGGTGTATTGCAAATTCGGAACGGCGCTGGAAATCCTCACAGGCAAATGGAAATCATTGATTCTTCTACGCCTACTGAGCAATGGTACAATGCGGTTCAGCGAACTACAAAAAGCCATTCCGGATATTTCGAAAAAGATGCTGGCCCAGCAGTTGAAAGAATTGGAGTATCACGATATTGTGCATCGCGAAGTGTATGCGCAAATTCCGCCAAAGGTCGAATACTCGATTACGGAGTACGGACAGCTAATGAAACCCGTGCTCCAGACAATGAGCGACTGGGGAGCCGGGCATGTGCAGCATATACAGAAGCAGTACGGCGAAGAAGACGAAGCAGAGGCAAGCGCATCCGAGCTTCGGGAAATCGATTTTTTGCGGTAAACGTTTCGGTATTAAGTGCACTAAAAAAGCCCGCAAAGATTGCGGGCTTTTCCTGTTCTTAAATATACAAATAAAAAGAACGCTTAACTCTCTCCGGTAGCCACCGGATTCTCCTCATATGAAATCCAATCACTCCAGCTTCCTGCATACAGCTTCACATTCTTGTACCCGGCTTTGCCTAGCGCGAGCACATTTGGGCAGGCACTTACGCCTGAACCACAGTACACGATAATTTCTTGCTCAGGATCAATTCCTTCATAATGCTCTTTCAGCACCTCAGTTGATTTCCAGCGCCCTTGCTCATCCAGTACATCCTTCCAGAACTTATTGATCGCTCCGGGAATATGACCTGCCTTCGGATCAATGGGTTCTTCAAGTCCTTCATAGCGGCGGGACTCGCGGGAATCCATCAATAGTGCACCACCGTCGTTAACTACATTTTGCACATCTTCCATGCTAACAAGCATCTTCTTCTGAACATCTGCTTCATACTGGCTAGGAATTCGCACGGCTTGATGATCACTGACGGGAAACTTACCATTTTTCCAAACAGAGTAGCCTTCATCCATTACAAACACACGTTCATGCCCCAAATATTTAAGCATCCACCACAGACGGGAAGCGTAGGCACCGCCTTGATCATCATAAGCAACGACAATGCTATCTCTGTTAATGCCAACCTTGCTAAGAACGGTGGTTAGCTTCGAGATCTCAGGCAGTGGGTGGCGTCCACCGTGTGCGCTTACTGGAGCGGAGAGCTGTTCTTCCAGATGTAGATAAACTGCTCCGGGAATATGATCTTCTGTATAGGCTTTACGTCCAGCTTCCGGGTCAGTAAGTAAAAAACGGCAATCAACTATAACAAGTTCAGGCTCGTATAACCGAGCAAGCAGCCATCGAGTAGAAACGATCGGTTCCATAAAGTAGCCTTCTTTCCTGTTTAATATGTATGGAGTCATTATAGCGGAAAATAAAAGAGGGCGCACCTTAAGCTTATGGCTTAAACTGCGTCCTCATTGAATTAGATCAAACGATATCCTGATGGCAAGCTGCCGGTACGTTGAATGGTGCGAACCTGCGCCGGGGTCAGCCGTTGATTGCTTGAAATGAGCGATTCGACATCTCCTCTTCGCAGAAAGTCGTCCAGTTCGCGGATGCTGCGGTTACCACGCAAAATGACGAAATTATCGCGGAAGGCAGAACGATCGAATAACACAAGCGTAGCGTTCGGATTTGTGGAGAAGAAGCGCAAGCTTTCTATTCCTGTAAGGACTGAATCTATATCTGCAATGCCCAGGTTGCCGCGAAGAGTTCTGCGAAGCCCCCGAAAGTTCTCCTCACTAAACACTCTTAGCCTAGGATATATTACAGATGTTACTTTTTTTGTAATCATGGTTAATCCCTCCAAGTTCGATTGACGAACTGTCGTTTTCGACAACTCGCCGCCAGATTTACCATAAATGAATGCGGTAGTTTCGACTGGAAAAAGGAGTGACCTGGGCGCTAGGCTCCGGATTACTCCTTTTTGTTGTTGTAAGCAATTCCTAGATCAAACGATATCCCGAAGGCAAGTTACCGCTGCTGCGGATATTACGGATTTGTTCGAGGGTTAAGCGTTGGTTAGTAGAAATAATGGATTCCACGTCATTACCTGAAATGAAATCATCCAGATCCCTAATGTTGCGGTTCCCGCGAAGAACACGGAAATTTCCTCTAAACCGGGTTCTTGTGAAGAGTACCAGTGTAGCATTGCTGCTAGTAGAGAAGAACCGAAGGCTCTCAATACCATCGAGGATGTTGTCCGTATTACGAATACCCAGGTTGCCAGTATATACTCTACGGCGTCCATTGAAGTTTTCTTCATCGTACACGGTCAAGCGAGGGAAAGTCTGAGAAATGTGAACTTCTTTTTTCATTTGTAATTCCTCCTTTGTTATCTAATCTATGTTCATATAACTTTTTGGCTTGGCTGAAAGTCTAATAGAAAGCCCTTATTTGCATGAATTTATTATTTTGGGCTTCACTCCAACAATATATTAGTGTACTATTTAACTATGACACTGACACAATATAAAAAATGAACAATACATTAGTTGGCAGGGAGGATTCGCATGAAACAGGGGAGTGGTATAGAAATGCAAGATTCAATCGTTCTGCAAATGAATGAGGTAAGTAAGATCATCAAAGGAAGACCGATTGTGGATAAGCTGACATTTGATATCCGTAAGGGTGAAATTGTTGGATTGCTAGGTCCAAACGGTGCAGGAAAGACCACAACGATTCGAATGATGACGGGTTTAATAAGGATGAGCGAAGGCGATGTGATTATCCAAGGCCACAGTGTGAAAAAGGATTTTAAGCAGGCGATTGGCCATATCGGTGCGATAATTGAAAATCCAGAGTTTTATCCCTATATGACTGGACTTGATAATCTGAAGCAGTACCAAAGAATGACGGATAACATTGAGGCTGGCAGAATAGATGAGGTTGTAGAACTGGTAGGACTTCAAGAAGCGATGAATAAAAAAGTAAAGGCTTATTCGCTGGGGATGCGCCAACGTCTTGGGATTGCTCAGGCGCTTCTCAATCGGCCGAAGTTATTGATTTTAGATGAGCCTACGAACGGACTTGATCCGGCCGGAATACGGGAAATGCGTGATTATATGCGTACCATCGCCGAAGTGGAAGGCATTTCTATTCTGATTTCCAGCCATTTACTTACTGAAATTGAACAAATATGCCATCGGGCTATTGTGATCCAGAATGGTAAGCTGGTGACCGTAACTACGATTGGTGAGGAGCAGGAAGCAACCGCACAAGTGAAGCTCACCATCCGTGTAGGATCAATCGAATCCGCTATAAATATCTTGGAGCGCTTGGATTATGCGGAATTGATCTCTATGGATAGTGCGCGATCTGAAGTGACAGTAAGACTGCTTGATAGCAGAGTACCGGAGCTTGTATCTACTTTTAGTGATGAAGGCGTGGGGATTTTTCGGATTACGGAGAATAAACAAAGTCTTGAGGAAGATTTCTTGAAATGGACAGGAGGAAACCGCATTGCGTAACTTTAATAATCTGATTGTGAATGAATGGCTCAAGCTCTCAAAAAAACGCACATTTTTTATGCCATATCTGATATTAATTCTATTATCCCTGCTGTTAGGTTATATAGTTCATTCTGTCTCACCTGGCCTGTTTGAATCAGCTTATGATTTTTCAGCAATGATGCTGCTTTCCCAAGGGATTGGGCAAGTGATTACAATTCTTGCGATTATCGGAACAGCAGGTATTGTCTCAAAAGAGTATAGTCAAGGAACCATCAAGTTCCTGCTTATCCGCGCCAGAAGCCGTACAGCAATCCTCGCATCCAAATATGTGGTTGTACTGTTGTATGCTTTGACTTTGACTGTCATCGGAGGTATAGCCGTTTTTGGAACAGGAGCTTTGTGGTTTGGACTAAGTGGTGGAGAAGCGGGTATGAGTGAGATGCTTACAAACCTATTGTATAATCTCGTTAGTACGGTTGTGTATGGAACACTTGCTTTTATGCTGGGGATATTGACCACTTCAACGGGAGTAACGATTGGGGCTACTATGTTTGCATTAATGATAGACAAATTGATTATTTCTCGTGATTTTTACAAATATGTTCTGTTTCCAAACTTAAATTTATCTGCTTATGAAGGTGGAGGAGCACCAATGCCTGGAATGACACTGACCTTTTCTGTCGTGATGCTTGTCTTATACACAGCTGTCTTTCTTCTCGTAGGTTTCTCCGTCTTTAGACGAAGGGATGTTGCTTAATCATGACAATCGAATTCGATAACAACCTGCCGATTTATATACAGATCATGAATTACATCAAAGGTGAAATCGTCACAGGCAAGCTGAAACCGGGAGATAAAATACTCTCAGTACGAGAACTTGCCAGTGAACTGCAGATTAATCCGAATACGGTGCAAAGGACTTTTCAGGAACTGGAGCGTGAAGAAATCGTGGAAACCCGGCGTGGAATGGGAAGATACGTCACAAGTAATGAAGGTACTATCCTGACCATCAAAAAAGAAATGGCCAAAGATGTGCTAGATCGTTTCATTCGTGGTATGCAGGATCTTGGCTTTCAAGGCGAAGATATTTTAGCGGTGGTTGCGGAGAATATCCGTAACAAGGATAAAGAATAGGGGGATAAACAAGTTGGGGAATATACTTGAGGTTCATGAAGTTACAAAAAAATATAGATCCAAGCATGCCCTCCACAAGGTATCTTTTAATCTGAGTGCGGGTAAGATCACAGGACTGCTGGGCAGTAACGGCAGCGGCAAAAGTACACTTATGAAAATCATCGCTGGACTGACACAACCTACCTCTGGTCGTGTATCCGTCATTGGGGGTTCTGTAGGAACAGAAAGTAAAGCGGTGGTGTCGTTTATGCCTGATAAGCCGCTTACAGAATCCTGGATGAGTGTTTCTGATGCTCTGAAATTCCAAACTGACTTCTATCCGGATTTTGATCAGACTAAAGCCTCGCGAATGTTGGAGTTTATGAAACTAAGAGCGCAAGATAAGGTAAAGGACCTGTCCAAAGGGATGAACGAACGTTTACAGCTTACACTTGCCCTATCACGCCGAGCTAGCCTTTATTTGCTGGATGAACCCATTGGTGGTGTAGATCCGGTAGCTAGAACAAAAATTCTTAACGCGTTAGTAGAGTTTTATGAAGAGGACAGTACCATTCTCTTATCAACCCATTTAGTATCGGATATTGAGCGGATCTTTGATGATGTGATTTTTATAAAAGAAGGAGAAATTCTGATGCATACTGCGGTGGAGGATATTCGGCTACGCCATGGCAAAAGTATTGACGAACTGTTCAGAGAGGTGTACGCAGAATGCTAAAGCTAGTGAAGTATGATTTTAGACGGGATAGGGATAAGTTTCTTGCAGTTTTTGTAATCATAATTCTGGCACAGATTGGGTTAGGATTTACCAAACTGCATGACTATGAACGGTTTACTTTGAACGGAATAGCTTATGTTATTGCAGGACTGATCTTTCTTGTCATGGCAGCAAAAACCTTTTTTAACAATATAAATTCCTATAATCGTCGCCTAGTGCCCGTAAGAACTTTGAACACAGTCCTTTCTCCGTTAGTGCTCTATTTAGCTCTAATGCTGGGTATTATTTTAATAGCTTTGATCCATTTTGGCGTGTATCTTTCAATGTATCCCTCCTCATTTCTTCCGGAGAATTTCTGGAAAGTGGGATTGTTAGTTCTCTTGCAGGCGTATTGGTTTGCCGGTTATATCATGCTTACCTTGATGGTCTCCATTACGGTTGCACGAAGTGTGAAATTTAAGGGGCGAGTATGGATTGGGCTGGCCACTGCGTATTTGTTACAGAATGGAATATTCTATTTGGAGTATTTTATTTTCAAAAGTAACTTCACTGCTTGGGAAAGTGTATTCCAGTTCGAGGTCATAGATGAGACGGATACCGCAAATGGGATCCAGCTTATACAGGGTCATTTGAATCTAGCTCCTCTTCTGTTTGAAGCGGTGATAGCAGTTCTTCTTATAGCGGTCATCATCAAGCTCGTTAATAAAAGAGTGGACATCTAGCTACAACTTGGCGGAATAGTTTTTAGAACGGAGACAGAGCGATTTAGCTTTGTCTTCGTTTTTGTGCAAAAAAAAGACGTCCTTCTAAGTGAAGGGCATCTGTTAGGGTAAGTTCTACAGACCTTCAACCCGAAGGGTGGCGGTCCATGTTTCAAGCTCTCTTATTAGGCGTTCTTCCTCATTTTCGTCCAAGCGGAATTTAACTCCATATTGATATTGGCCAAGCCCAAACATCCAACCCCACCGGACGCTGCATAAGAGCTGAAGCTTCTCTTCATTTAATTGAAGATGAATAATAAGCCTAGTATCTCTTGCAGTGAATCGAAGATTCAAAGGAGTACGTACCTTACAACCCGAACGGCTAAGATCGAGTAATACAGCCTCTGTTAACTTTCCAGCACCTGGACCGGAATTGTTAAGCGGAACTTCAATCCAGCATTCAAGCGGATGGTTCATAACATAACGGAATGGTTCTTTCCTGCTGGACACATCCATAATTTTCCTCCCCATTGTTTATTTGCTATTATATCGAAAGGGAATGTTGAGAACAATCTACTAAAGTGCTATTTTTAATTAAGAATTAATTTTTTTAATACTAACGAAGGTGATGAGATTTATATGTACCAATACCTTAATGAAACGTTCCGTAATCACAATTTTGATCAAGGAAGCTTGCAGGATGGTGAGTTAAATAACTGCACATTCGAGCAATGCTCCTTCAAAGGCACTTCTATGGAAGAGATGAACTCTATTGGCTGCCGATTTATTGATTGTGATTTTACTGGAGCCATGCTTAATGCGTCTCACCATAAAGGTTCAGCGTTTACCAATTGTAAATTTACGGGAGCGAACTTGTTTGTATCTAAATTTGAAGATTGCAAGATGGTAGGATCGGATTTCTCAAATGCATATTTGGACGGGATCTCCCTACTCGGAGGGGACTGGTCGTACACGAACCTAAGACATACTAATCTAAGCAGACAGGATCTGCGAGGGATTCGATTTACAGAAGCGGATTTAATGGGCTGTAATTTGCAAAAAAGTGACTTGCGCGGAGCGGATTTGAGCCGTGTACAATTGTCTCAATGCAAGCTTAAGGGAGCGGATATGCGGGAAGCGATTGTTGAAGGAATTGATTTAAAGAGTCTGGATCTGCAGGGAGTGCGGATGGATATTGAACAGGCGGTACTCTTGGCACGTTCATTTGGGGCAAAAGTAGGGAATTAGTAAACGGACGCATCAGTTGCTAGCGTGGATCATAAAGACCTCCGCTAGCAAATCAATGCTTGAAGCGGAGGGGGTGGCAGCGCAGATTATTATGAGTATTCTAACTGCTGAACCTATGTATTATGGCATATGTAATAGTATGCGTTAACGTAACCGTTTTCTGGGTTTTGTCCACCATTTAATCCATAAGAATCCATCATCATCACGAAAAAACTTTATACCTACCCAGCGTAAGGGTGTCCATACTTCTTTAAAATAATATGAAGGCATAGTCTGTTAGACCCTCCTATATAGTAAATTATTACTATATATTACGCTAATTCTACGGGATTCACAAGCTAGATTTACTAATAATTACATATTGTCCGGGTGAAAGGAGTTGAGGATGCATTATGCAGGACCTAAGGCACCGCTTGAGCTACCGAGAAGTGCACCCTTCCATTTTACATAGACGCTCTACGTCATAGTGGATAGCAGTGGTCGATGTCATGAAAGACAAAGGAGTAGTAGTTCTCTAATAATAGGAGAACTACTACTCCTTTTTTTGGGATCGTTGTTTGGCTGCTTTTACACCGCTGAGTCATATTCAGTCTATTGAAGCTTTAGGACCCGGATGACGTTATTAGCATGTTTTTATCCTTTTTAGCATGGTTTCGGACCTCAGAGACATTATTCTATATGAAGAGCCTGTTATTGAATGTTTTTGGTGCCAATTACGGCTGTGGTGTCCGTTAATATCCAAAAAGTGAGCTAACGCTGCGTATAAGGTCAGCTGAGTCCAATAGATGATTCGTAAGCGAATGAGATGTAATTAGGAAGTTAGATGTTCAGATCATTGAGGCTACTCCAGCAGTCATTTCATGGGTAATGGGATGGCTTTTTTTTGTTGCCGAGTTGGATTCGAATCTAGTAAAAACACAATGTTAGAAGGGGATAAGCACAGTCATTTTATGATGCCTCGCATTTAATAAACGGAGAGGATGTGATGAGATGACAGAAGGCGAGTTTATAGCGAAGATTGCGAATTTTGCTGTAAAGGACATGCAGCTCACTAAGGTTCCTGCTTCGTTAACCATTGCTCAAGCGGCTCTGGAGTCAGGCTGGGGCAGCAGTGGATTGACTGTGAAAGCGAATAATTTGTTTGGGATCAAAGGAAGTGGACCTGCTGGCAGCATTACTGTACAAACTACCGAATATATTAACGATAAAGCTGTTAAAGTGAATGCCCCTTTTCGAGCCTATAACAACTGGGGAGAATCTATCGCGGATCATTCCGACTTGATTGTGAATGGAGTCTCATGGAATCGCAACCTTTACAGCAAGGTTCTCGGTGCGAGTGGCAAGGTGGCCGCACAAGAGATTGCCGCAGCTGGTTACGCTACTGATCCGAACTATGCAGCTAAGCTGATTCAAATTATGAATACCTATAATCTGTATCAATATGACGACAAATCCATGGGAGGAGATGATGAGATGTCAGCAGAGGATAAGCAAAAGCTTGTTAGTCTAGAATCGGAAGTAAAGGAACTGCGTGCTCTTATAGCAGCTCTTACAGATAGCAGGGATACGCTGAAAACAGGTGTGCAAGAACAGGGGCAGTCGATTAATAAGCTTACGGATCGGGTGACATTCATTGAAAATCGGGCAGTCATGAATGTCCCTGCATGGGCTGAAGCGGCTGTGAAAGCAGCGACTGCGGCAGGACTTCTCGATACTCCATCGGGTGGCAGTTACGATTTCTATCGCATATTAACGGTGCTGAACCGTGCAGGTTTACTTGTAACAGGAAGTAAAAAATGAAATAAGGAGGATTAAAAAACATGTATAACGATGCTCTCAACAGTGTGCTTGCCTTTGCTTCAGTCCTAGCTGTTTTTGTAATGGCACTTGTACAACTTGTGAAGAATAGCATTGAACTTCCGCGGAACATTGTGCCAGTAGTGGGGTTGGCTATTGGCTTGCTGGTTGGAGCAGTTGCCTATCCGTTCACTGATATGAATCTGATTCTGCGACTCTGGGCGGGGGGGCTTGCGGGACTATCAGCGACCGGTTTGTTTGAACTAGCTTTTAATAAAAGGGAGGGGACGAAAAAAGATGATAAATAGATCTTGCCTATGAGTTTTATAAAACAATCGTTTTACACTGGTAATGTGGCTATGCATTCTATCGAGAACACTAATATATTATGGTATGCCAATTTATAAAGGGGGTGCAACGATGGGAACTTACCTTGATGCTAGAACATCTCAAAATGCCAGCCTCGCCAACTCTATATCTATTCCTATTACGGTACTTAACACGCCGCAGCTTTTTGGACAGATTGGGTTGTTAACGGCTGGAGTGACTACCAATCCACGTGTTCTCCTTAAAGGAACGATATCAGTGACGCTTCCGCTAGCGTTAGTGGGCATCACAATTACGATTGTAAGAGGAACCTTGGCTACCGATCCAAAAGTGTATTCTGCTACTTCAACTTTTGCTCTTAGTATATTGGCTCCGCAAGTAATAACCTTTTCAGCAGCGGATTTCTTACCAGCCATCACACCTCAGCTCACTTATACAGCATTTGTTTCTTCTAATCTTCTCGGTACAGTACGTGTGGGCCCAGAAAGCTTTGATGGTATTTTAGTTTCTGATTAATTGTAGAGCCTTTAACCTCGCTGGTAGCCCAGTAGAGGTCTTTTTTTTTAACTGAACGCCCAATCTTCTAAGGGGATCATTACATATCTTATGATGTATTCTAAATACGGAGGAGGTCTTCTCATGGGTGCTGAATATGGTCATGTTGGTGGTGCTTTTACTTCTACAGGCGCAATCTTAGTTTTGTTCATCTTATTAGTAATTATTACAAGCGCATGCATATTCTAAATCACTAAAATAGCAGAGCTCCATGTTGGCATTTTGCCGACTTGGGGCTTTTTTTTTGTAGATATTTTGTCCATTAAGGTAATATAAAATAATAAGTTAAAAGAATACTAATCACGTAGTGAATAACATGAGTTTACAATACTATGATTTTGAATATTCAAATATACATGTTATCTTAATCTGATAACATAGATTAATACTGTTAAATTTTATTTAGGAGAGAGCTAGTTTGAAGAAAAAAATGATGATCGGAATTTCTTCTGTTATTGTACTTTTAATCATTGTTGTAACTGTGGGAAGCTTTTATTTCTATCATGTTGCTATTGCACGTGCTTCAAAGGACTTCTTAAATGAAAGCCCTGACCTGCAGTCCAGTCCAGAGGTAGAACAATCTAAAGATACCTCGAAGGCAGACCAAGAGTGGTGGGATACCCAGAGCTTTGATAGATGGGAAATGAATTCTGATGACGGAATACAGCTTAAAGCGTACTATTTAGCTGCTCCTGAACATTCCGATAAGACAGTGATTATTGCTCATGGCTATGCTGGAAATGCAACTCAAATGAGCGGTTATGCCAGAATGTATTATGAGAGACTTGGATATAATATTTTGCTGCCGGATGCCAGAGGACATGGAGAAAGTGAGGGTGACTATATCGGCTTTGGATGGCCAGAACGTAAGGATTACCTGAAGTGGATACAGAACGTTCTGAAAGCAAACGGTGAGGATACACAGATCATACTGCACGGTGTTTCCATGGGGGGAGCTACCGTAATGATGACAAGCGGTGAGGATTTACCAGCTAATGTTAAAGCAATTGTGGAAGATTGCGGCTATACCTCAGTGAAGGACGAGCTTACCTTTCAATTAAAAAGAATGTACCATCTCCCCGCCTTTCCAATTGTAGATACGACCAGTATGCTAACAAAGATCCGGGCAGGTTATTCCTTTGGTGAAGCCTCGGCCTTAGAACAGGTGAAGAAATCTAAAACGCCAACTCTGTTTATTCATGGCGATAATGATACTTTTGTTCCTACGGAAATGGTTCATACGGTATATGAAAATAGTCCGGTCGAGAAGGAGCTTTACATCGTTCCTAATGCGGGTCACGGAGAAGCTTTCCGCAGGGATCCGGTTAAGTATGAGAGCGTAGTTTCTGAGTTTATCGGAAGATTTGTGAAATAGTTGTTGCTGAAAAGGCTGCCGAAAGGTAGTCTTTTCGTGCTTATAATACCGTTAAACATAAATTCGGGGCCCTCTTTCGAGGGCCCCTTTCATGGGAGAGGAGAAACCGGACGAAGAGCTTATGGGGAAACGTAAGCCTGCTCCGCGGTTGTCTACGACATTTGTGGTGTCGATAATTACATGATGTCCCTGGAAGTCCAATCTTATACATTAAGATGACTTATTTCTCTGAATAAGCTGTTTCGCCTTCTTATTTCATATCTAGACAAATTTTTTATTTCATCGCGCAAATGTGTTACGATAGGCGTGGACTTATGCCCTTTTGGGCATAACAAACAGAGATATAGAGCGGGTGAATAACAGTGAGAGTGGTATCGGGAAGTGCAAAAGGAAGGCCACTGAAGAGTGTTCCGGGAAGTGGGACAAGGCCTACGACCGATAAGGTGAAGGAAGCTGTATTTAGCATGATAGGCCCATATTTCGAAGGTGGAGTGGTGCTGGATTTGTTCGCCGGTACTGGGGGGTTGGGGATCGAAGCCTTAAGCAGAGGGATGGAAAGCGGCGTATTTGTTGATATGGATCCTAAAAGTATCGACACGATCCGCGCCAATCTGAAGGCTACTAAGCTGGAAGAACAAGCGCAGGTGTACCGTAATGAAGCTGGGAGAGCGCTAAGTGCGTTGGAGAAGCGGGGGAAAATTTTTGATTTGGTCTTTTTAGATCCTCCCTATCGCTTGAAGCATGGGGATGAGCTTATGCTTATGATGGTCGAAAAAGGAATGCTGCAAGAGGACGCAATTATTGTTCTGGAGCATGAATCAAGTTATGCCTATCCTGAAGACATTCCAGGATTTTATAGGCTGCGTCAGGCCGTATACGGAGAAACGACAATTTCTATTTACCAGTATGAAACTAATCCTGCAGAGGAAAGTGAAGCTGGTGAGGAGGTAGAGAATGAGTCAGCAAATTAGAAAAGAACGTGTTGCCATTTATCCAGGTACCTTTGATCCCGTGACTATGGGACATATGGATATTATTCGGCGCGCATCCAAGCAATTCGACCGTTTGATTGTAACGGTGCTTAATAATTTGAGTAAAAACCCGCTGTTTACTGTTGATGAACGGACAGAGCTATTAAGACAGGCGACCGCTGATATTCCCAATGTGGAAATTGACAGCTTCCGTGATCTGTTAGTGAATTATGTTCGTCAAAAAGATGCTCAAGTCATTGTTCGGGGTATCCGTACCGTTACTGACTTTGAATATGAGCTGCAAAACGCATCGATCAACCATAGCCTGGATCCCGATGCAGAAACGATTTTTATGATGACTAATCCGAAATATTCCTACTTAAGTTCCAGCGTTGTTAAAGAAATCGCCCACTTCGGCGGGAATGTGACTGATTTTGTGACGCCTGAGGTTGAACAAGCGATGAAGCGTAAATTTAACCGAGCCGATGGCGAATAGTACTTACTAGATACGTTCCAGCAGATAATCCCAACAGGATGATGAGCAGAAGGGCTTGCAGACTTAGCAGCTGTGGAAAAGAGCTCCATATGTCCGTTACATTAATGGTGCCGCTTGGAGTCGGGCGTGAGTCTGCAAGTGCTGGTAAAGCAGCTTTAGGGATAACCAGCAATGGTTTCCAGAGCAATAAAGTTAACAGAAAAGCATAAAGTCCATGCATCAGACGAACCGTAGCGTAGGGTAGAAATCTGACTCTGGCTTGTTTGAGCATGGTCAGCACCTGTAGTTGCGCACAGAGTCCGCTCCAGCCCAGTGCAGCAGACAGCAAAGCTATCCCAAGCATACTAGAAGGACCTGTTCCTATGCTTGCTAGCCCTTTGCTGATTGCGTCGGCGCCTAAATGAATTTCCAGCAAGCTTGCTGGCAGAGCAGCTGGCAATGCGGGAAGTACAGTAGTGATGATATTGATGACTACAGCGAACATAATCATGTAACCGCCCACGACCATCAGACTTTGCACGGCATTAGCGACGGACTCGCCGAGAAGCTTGCCGAAGCTGCGTCCGTCTTTTGCTCTGGCATCTGTTGCTGCAAGCTGAACGCGACTATATAAAGAAGGCTGTTTGGTGTCCGTGGAGATCTTATCAACTGGTTTCGTGTTCGCTGACCGCCCCTTTAATAGAGCATCGGTGTAGCTGGCTAGAAGTCCAGAGATCCAGTGGATGGCCAATAGGAAATAACCTGCTGAAGTACTGTGTAGAAAAGCTATGCCAATTACTATAAGCATGGTTACCGGGCTGGCGAAGTGTGTAAGTGCGGCAAGTCGGGCGGCTTCCTTGTCAGAAATGCTGTTCTGCTTGTGTAGCTGCATGACCCCTCCAGCTCCACCGGGGAATCCGGCTGTGATTCCGAGTGCCAAGGTCCAGCCGCTGGCACCGGGCAGACGAAAGACCTTTTTCATCAATGGCTCCAGAAGCACTCCGAAACCATGCACGAAACCCGAGGCGGTAAGCATCTCTGACAGCATCAGGAAGGGGAGCAGGGCAGGGAATACGAGTGTCCACCAAAGCTTCAATCCTTGGAGTGAAGCCTCAAAGGAGCTCTCCGGTGAGATAATAATTGCAATGGCTGTCAGGATTGCCATAATCCCGGGTATAAATGGTGTGGAGCGTGTAGCTAGTCGGCGTATTTGAATATTTTTCATTTCTCAGATCACCTCTTCATAACTTAAGGCATGGACGATGTGTTATCAATTTATGCAGAGTAGACAACCATCATGCCAAACCACTAGTCGAAGCGGTAATGAAGTTCAATCATTCATATCCTAAAAGTGCCGCGGGAAAGAAGGGAAGAGCAGTGAAGCAACTGAAGCATCGGCCGGGTTTCCGCGCCACAGCTTATCTGTTTACGTTTGTAGTAATCGTGTATGTATTTGTCTTTATGAACACCCCGTACATCGTATATCAGCCAGGCAGTGCATCTGAGGTTGCCCCTATGATTAAGGTAGAGAATGCCGATCCGGCTGAAGAAGGAACGTTTATGATGACTACGGTGTCTGCTAGTTATGCTAATGTGGCCTTATTGGTCGCCTCTGCTTTTAATTCCAATTCAGAGGTTGTGCGAAAAGAAACCCGGCTAGGGGATAAATCAGAAGACGAATATGCTGCAGAGCAGGTTTATTATATGAATAGCTCACAGTCTTATTCTGTTCAGGCCGCTTATCATGCAGCGGGAATTCCATATGAGGATGTAGTGGATTATCTCTACATCTTTTCGGTTCCTGTAGAAAGTAATAAAGGACAATTTCTGCCGGGTGACAAAATCATTAGTGTAGAGGGACAAAAAGTGCCCGATCCTGAAGCACTGTCTAAACTGCTCTCCTCTAAAAAAATCGGAGATCAAGTCGCTGTTGTTTTGCAAAGAAATGGCAAGGAAGTACAAGAACAAGTGACGTTGGTTGAAATAAAGGATAAAGAGGGCGCTGCCGTTCGACCTGGTTTTGGAGTCACTATTGCCGCCGTTCAAAAAGTAAAACCAAAAGAAGCAGGGAAAGCTGTCAGCTTTGTAGATACAAATGTTGGCGGACCTTCGGCAGGGCTAATGTTTACTATGGAAATTTACAATCGCCTTACTTCTGGTGATTTAACTAAAGGCCATAGGGTTGCAGGGACGGGTACGATTAACGCTGAGGGTGTAGTTGGTGCTATCGGTGGAGTGAAACACAAGATCGTGGCTGCGGACCGAGAAGGGGCGGAGATTTTTTTCGTGCCTGTTAAGAATTATGACGAAGCCAAAGCAAAAGCTGATAAAATCGGCACATCTATGAAGCTGGTGCCTGTATCTACGCTGGATGAGGCGCTGAAGTATATGGAGGAACTGCCGGTCAAACCATGACCGGAGGTTCCAAATAATCGCGGTACATATCAATTCTGCGTGGTTCCTTAAATGCTCCCGCGAAAGCGGAAGCGGCTTGAAGATCTCGCTCAAGCTGCGGATGGGAACAAAGGGACGGGCGCATGACGATGGGCAACGTAGCTTTTTGTTTCATTTCTTTAAGCAGTGCTCGTCCGCTTTCTCTAAAACCAAGAATACGAATATATCCGGGCCCCTCTGCTAGTATGGAAGGGGTCATTTCTTTTTTAGAATGATTTAACAGAACATGTAGCAGCAGACGCTGTAACCGTGTATGTGTGTAGCGCTTGCTCTTAAGGGCGTGAAGCAGGCCTGAAACAGAGAATTGCTCCAACTCAGGCAAAAGCCGCAGTATTCGGTTCTCCAAGCCTTCATTCATATCATGGATCGCGTGTAACTCGGCCGCAGTATGGGTGATCAGCAGATGGCGGAGCGGGATACTGAAGCTCTCCAAGCTCAGAGGACCCCTTCCGGCTGCATGCTCTCTTTCCAAAATGGACACGCTATAATCCGGCATATAAGCAGCGGGAGATCCGCCTTCTTGCAGCAGCTTACGGATGGCCGTCGCACTTGCAATAGAAGAGTCGGCTTGTAATGGGTCATGGAAGCCTGCTGCTGTGCGCGGAACGGTTAGTGGCATTATCTTGCTGTGCAGCCGCTGCAAGGCGATAAGATAATGCAGTCCAAGGCTGTTATTCGGCTGGCGCAGCAGCTCGCCTGCATCTCCGGGACTCTCCGTTTCCGGGAGAGTCCCTTCAAAGGCCACCGCCGCCGCTGCGCTGTACGCGGCGGGGAAGCTCGCTCCGAGCGCCATGCGGCGGCGGATCTCGCTCTGAAGCTCGCTGCTTTCCTCAGCCAGATATCTGGCCAGCGGGAGCAGCGAGCCCAAAGTGCCGGCTTCGGAGCCGAAGCACAAGCTGTCCACGACCCCGGTCGCTTCCAGCAGTGCAACTGCTCCGAACGCGAACCACTCGGCTGGCTGGACGGCATAAGCCACCGGCAGCTCAATGACGAGGTCGGCGCCCATATGCAGCGCCATCTCTGTCCGGGCTTGCTTGCTTACCGCCGCCGGCTCGCCGCGCTGGGTAAAGGGACCACTCATGACGACGATGGTGCGCTCTGCGCCGGAAAGTCTTTTGGCTTCCGTGAAGTGATGCACATGTCCGTTATGTAAAGGATTGTATTCTGCGATGATTCCAACCGTTGTCACTGTGGCTTCCCTCCGATAAGTAAGGTATATTTATTGAGTTTAGTAGGGTAGATTTCTAGAGATACTGTTAGCACAAGCTGATCTTTTGATTTACACTAATAGTTATATCATAATTCACCGCATTTTCTGAAACAATATAAAGGGAAAATGGTTGACAAAGGTATAGAATACTAGGTATAATAAATTTTGTTTGTTTGGGAGTGATAAGTATGCAGATTCACTTTCGCAAATTAGCGAATGCCGACGAACCGTTACATATTCACGATGTTGTGGATGTCAGCGAGGTAGTCAAAGGGCGCAAGGATATTCTAACTGTTGCTCCGCTCTCAGTAGACCTTAAAGCGCTGCCCGCGGGAACCGATTGTGTGAACGTGGTGGGGAAACTGAGTGGAGATGTGGACATGTTATGTTCACGTTGTCTCACGGAGGTCAAAAGTGATTTGAACATTCCTTTTGCTGAGACTTTCAAGTGGCTTAAGCAGCCAGTTCTTCCAGATGATGACGAAGATGAGGATCTCATTTACGTCAAGGATGAGGTTGTGGATCTTATCCCGTATGTGGAAGAAAATTTCGTACTGCACTTACCGGATTCGGTATTGTGCAAGGCAGACTGTCTTGGTCTTTGTCAGAAATGCGGACAGAACTTGAACGAAGGCACCTGCAGTTGCGACAACACAGTGATCGATCCTCGACTCGCTGGGTTGAAAGACTTTTTCAAATGAAACATTACAACAAAACACATCCTGCTCTGAGGAGCAGGCTGACAGAAATATCACGAGGAGGTGGAACACATGGCAGTACCACAACGTAGAACGTCTAAAACACGCCGTGACAAACGTCGCACCCACTTTAAGTTGGTTGTGCCGGGCATGGTGAAATGTGAACAATGCGGAGAGTTGAAACTAGCTCACCACGTATGCAAAGTTTGCGGAACTTACAAAGCAAGAGAAATCATCAAACAATAGTTTCAAAAATAAGTAGTACTTCACTTCGGTGAGGTACTATTTTTTTGTCCAAATTTAATAAAGATAAGGTTTGCAGCTATACTTTATGTTCCGCTCAGAAGTCAATGCTTTATTTTTGGTGCGGCATGCTTTATACTACATATTAGTACCTGGTTCTAAAAAATATTTATGATTGTTTGACCTAATATAACAGCGGCCATTCAAGCGGCCGGATGCTTTCTTTAAAATATAAGGAAGTATAAGTTATGCACCTATACTTTATGTCTTATATTTCTCGCTTAAACGCTTACCGTCCTTATTAGGGCGCCGAAGGCGTTTATGCTTGGCATGTGCCAGGAGGTGAGCCGCTATCGAGCGGATGTCCAAGAAAGAACGTCAGCAACAGCTGCTACATATAATTGCAGGCAATCCTTTTGTAACTGATCGGGAGTTGACTCGTCAGCTGAAGGTGAGCATTCAGACGATTCGGTTAGACCGGATGGAGCTGGGAATACCAGAACTGCGTGAAAGAATGAAACAAATGGCAGAGCATTCCTATGATCAGGTGCGCTCTTTGCCTGCGGATGAAGTGATCGGAGATATTGTGGATTTACAGCTCGATAAGAGCGGGATTTCGATCTTTGAAATTCGTGAGGATCATGTCTTTTCCAGAAATGGGATCGCCCGTGGCCACTACGTGTTTGCTCAAGCCAATTCGCTTGCGGTTGCTGTAATTAACGATGAAATTGCCTTGACTGCTTCAGCCGACATACGATTTGTTCGTATGGTTCTGCTTGGTGAGAAGTGCATTGCTAAAGCTCAAGTGCGGTCACTTGCAGGCAGAGGCGGCAAAGCAGAGGTGGACGTATTCACCTATGTCGGAGAAGAATTGGTATTTCAAGGCCACTTTATAGTGTATCGTTCCGCTAATGAAGAGTATAGTGAAGGGGGTAACCGTAGTGCTGATCGCCATTGATGCCATGGGCGGGGACAACGCTCCTGAATGTAATGTCGAGGGGGCGTTGTCCGCGGCCGCGGAATGGAAAGATACGCAGATTGTGCTCGTAGGTGACGAAGCCAGACTAGAGCCACTGCTGAAGGACAAGCCGTCCAACCTGAGTGTGCGGCATGCAGGAGATGTTATTGGTTCTGATGAAGAGCCGGTTAAGGCGGTTCGCCGCAAAAAAGATTCATCCATGGTTGTAGCTGGACGTATGGTGCGTGAGGGCGAAGCAGATGCTATGATTTCGTCAGGTAACACGGGGGCGCTTATGACTACAGGGTTACTTGTAGTAGGCCGTATGCAGGGGATTGAACGTCCGGCGCTGGCACCTATGATTCCGACGCTGGATGATGTTGGCGTGCTTGCGCTTGATCTTGGCGCTAACATGGATGCGAAGCCTGAACATCTGGTGCAATATGCGCTGATGGGCAGCATTTATCGGAATAAAGTGCATGGCATTGCTAAGCCGCGGGTTGGACTTCTAAATGTAGGGACGGAGCCTGGGAAAGGCAACGAACTGACCAAAGAAGCCTATCCACTGCTGGAGAACTTGCCGGGCATTCATTTTATCGGTAATGTTGAGGCACGCGACGTACTGACAGGAAACTGCGATGTGCTTGTCTGCGATGGATTTGCTGGTAATATCCTGTTGAAGTCGCTTGAGGGTACAGCGGGTGCATTGTTCTCTTTACTGAAGGAGCAATTCAGCCGTTCTCTGAAGACTAAACTTGGAGCGGCTATGCTGATGCCGGAGCTTAGAGCCCTGAAGGGCAAGATGGATTATAAAGAGCATGGCGGTGCACCGCTGCTTGGTCTTAGCGGATTGGTAGTTAAGGGGCACGGATCTTCAGACGGAAATGCGGTTAAAAATGCAGTAAGACAAGCGCGGATTGCTCTGCAAGCCGATCTTGTGCCAAGTATATCCAAGGAAATTAGCGGGAAGTGAGTGACGAAATGAAACAGTTGCGGCCGGTTGGGATTATCGGTACGGGTAAATATGTACCTGAGAAAATTTTAACAAACAGTGATCTAGAAAAAATAGTGGAGACTAACGATGAATGGATCGTCAGTCGGACAGGGATCCGTGAAAGACATATCGCTGCACCACATGAGGCAACTTCTGATTTAGCCTATGAAGCTGCACTTAAAGCTTTGGATTCTGCAGGCATGAAAGCCGAAGATCTGGATCTTATTATTATTGCAACGGTAACCCCTGATAGCTCCTTTCCTTCCACAGCCTGCATTTTGCAGGATAAACTTGGAGCAAAAGGTGCTGCGGCCTTTGACTTATCAGCAGCCTGCTCTGGTTTTGTATACAGCCTAGCTACTGCGGTTGGCTTTATTCAGAACGGAATGTACAATAATGCACTCATAATTGGTGCGGACACTTTATCCCGCATCACTGATTATACGGATCGTAACACCTGTGTACTGTTTGGCGATGGTGCAGGAGCAGTAATCATCGGTGAAGTTCCAGAGGGACGCGGTTTCCAATCCTTCGATCTGGGTGCTGAAGGTTCTGGAGGAAACTTGCTTAAGCTGGAAGCTGGGGGCTCGCGCTTGCCTGCTTCTCAGCAGACGGTTGAAGACAAGAAACATTTCATCTATATGAATGGCCGGGAAGTGTTTAAGTTTGCCGTTCGTGTTATGGGCTCAGCTACAGAACGTGTGCTTACTAAAGCCGGATTAGGTAAAGAAGATATTGATTTGTTCGTACCGCATCAAGCGAATATTCGTATCATTCAATCCGCTATGCAGCGGCTTGACCTGCCACCGGAGAAATGTGTAATCAATGTTGATAAATATGCTAATACATCAGCAGCTTCTATTCCTCTAGCTCTAGTTGAAGCGGCGGAAGAAGGACGCATGAAGGAAGGCGACACGGTTCTGATGGTTGGATTCGGCGGTGGCTTGACTTGGGGCGCGTCCGTATTGATCTGGTAATAGAGGAAGGAGTTCTTACTTATGAGTAAAATCGCATTTGTCTTTCCCGGTCAGGGTGCACAGGCAGTTGGAATGGGTAGAGATGTATATGAAGCTCTTCCACACAGCCGCGCGGTATTCGAAAAAGGTGACGAGGTGCTCGGATTTCCGCTGAGCCAGCTGATTTTTGAAGGACCTGACAGTGATTTGAAACAGACCGTAAATACACAACCAGCTCTGCTAACAGCAAGTGTGGCTTTTCTGGAAGCATTACGTGATCAAGGGATGAAGCCGGATTATGTAGCTGGTCATAGCCTAGGAGAATACAGCGCACTGGTTGCGGCAGGCGTATTGTCCTATGAAGATGCTGTAAGACTCGTGCGTTTACGCGGTCGTTTTATGGAGGAAGCTGTTCCAGGTGGACAGGGAGCTATGGCTGCAGTGCTTGGTGCGGAGCGGGATGCTCTGGCAGAATTATGCCGGAGCGTATCCGAGGAGAGCGGCGTAGTAGAACTGGCGAATGTGAACTGCCCGGGACAGATTGTTGTTTCTGGTTCACAGGCCGGGGTTAACGGTGTTGTGCAGCGTGTTAAGGAAGCAGGCGGAAAGCGGGCTATTCCGCTGGAAGTAAGTGGACCTTTTCACTCTTCGATGATGAAGGCTGCGGCAGACCGCTTGGCAGACGAGCTGAAGAGTGTTACCTTTAATGCTCCGGCTGTACCTGTTATTGTCAATGTTACCGCAGCACCTGTAACGGATCCTGAAGAAATCCGTGAACTGCTTGTCCGCCAGGTGTACTCCCCTGTGCTCTGGCAAGACAGTATTGAATGGCTGATTGCTGATGGTGTGGATACTTTTGTGGAAATTGGTTCTGGCAGTGTTCTGGCAGGTCTGATCCGCAAAATAGACAAAACAGTCAAAGTAATCAACATTAACACGCTTGAAAGTGTGCAAGCTGTCTTGTAAGATACGTTCAAACATTGTTTATCAATAGCAATATGATCGAAAGGGGAATAAATGATGTTCTCAGCATTGCGGGGTCAAACGGCCCTTGTAACTGGTGGCTCTCGCGGCATTGGCCGCAGTATTGCACTTGCTCTCGCGGAACATGGCGTGAAGGTGGCCGTGAACTATGCGGGCAGTGAAGCAGCCGCACAAGAAACCGTAGCTCGGATTGTCGAGCTTGGCTCGGAGGGTATTGCCCTTCGTGGCGATGTCGGCAATAGTGAACAGGCCGAGAACCTTGTCAAAGAGGTTCTGAATACCTGGGGACGTATTGACATTGTTGTCAATAATGCCGGCATTACCAGAGACAACCTGATTATGCGCATGAAAGAAGAAGAGTTCGATCAAGTGATCGAAACGAATCTAAAAGGGGTGTTTAACTGCCTAAAGGCAGCTACACGCCCTATGATGAAGCAACGCTACGGGCGCATTATCAATATTTCTTCCGTAGTAGGTGTAACAGGAAATCCTGGACAAGCTAATTACTCCGCAGCTAAGGCAGGTGTCATCGGTTTAACGAAGGCATCGGCTCGTGAGCTTTCCTCACGGGGGATCACGGTGAACTGTATCGCTCCTGGCTTCATTGATACAGATATGACGCGTGAGCTCTCTGAGGAAGTGCGCAGTGAGCTTGAGAAGGGCATTCCACTTGCTCGTCTGGGGCGTCCTGAAGAGATTGCTATGGCTGTAGTCTTCCTGGCCTCTGAAGGCGCTGCGTATATGACCGGCCAGACACTACACGTGGATGGCGGGATGTATATGTAACTCTCCGTCAAGGAGAAATTACACTGTTTTAATGCTGAAATGTGAGGGATAAAGAAAGCGTTTTTGACGCTCTATGGTATTTTGAACTCATATCTCGTATAATACCAAAAGAGGAGGTGAACCGGATGTCCGATGTATTAGAGCGTGTAAAACGCATTGTCATCGACCGCTTAGGTGCCGATGAAGCTGAGGTAACATTAGAAGCGTCTTTCAAAGATGATTTAGGTGCTGATTCTCTTGATGTAGTAGAATTGGTTATGGAATTGGAAGATGAATTCGATATGGAAATCTCTGATGAAGATGCAGAGACGATTACGACCGTGGGTGAAGTTGTGAAGTACATACAATCTCATACCTAGAGTCATATGATTGAGAGTCCCGTTCCTGCTAGGGCGGGACTTCTCCTCATTTATAGAGCATTAAAGATGAATCAAAGGTTGCCTTGAGCAACTATATAAGGGATATAACAGAACCGCAGGATGGTTAATGATGCGGTTATCGCTGTTCATATAGTAGCAACAGAAAGTATATAAGTTCTGAATATAATGTATACAACCTATAGATGGGGTGATTGTGTTTGAGTCATAGAGTGGTTGTTACCGGGATGGGCGTAGTTACATCATTGGGCAAAGATTTGGAGACGTTCTGGGATAATCTTATGAGCGGCAAATCCGGTGTATCACAGGTTGAGACCTTTGATGTCAGTGAGTATACTACGCAAATAGCATCCTCTGTTAAAGATTTCGATCCAGAGGCACTTTTTGGTCGTAAGGAAGCCCGCAAAATGGACCGTTTTGTACAATTTGCAGTGGCTGCCGGTGAGGACGCATTACGAGATAGCGGACTTAAGATCGGTGAAGATATTGATGCCGAAAGAATAGGTGTATCTGTAGGATCAGGTATTGGTGGTCTTGGGACTTGGGAAGACAATCATAACTTGTTGCTTGAAAAAGGACCGAAGCGGGTTAGTCCATTCTTCATTCCGATGATGATCGCTAACATGGGTTCTGGGCAGTTGTCCATTAACCTTGGTGCAAAGGGTCCTAATACGACGACAGTAACTGCTTGTGCTACAGGAAGTCACTCCATTGGGGAATCCTTCCGCTTGATTCAACGTGGAGACGCAGATGCAATGATCTGTGGGGGTTCCGAAGCGACCATTCGTCCAACAGGTATGGCTGGTTTTTGTGCTATGAGAGCAATGTCCACTCGCAATGATGAGCCTGAGAAGGCAAGTCGTCCGTTTGATGTGGATCGCGATGGTTTTGTTATGGGTGAAGGTGCCGGGATTCTTATTCTGGAATCACTCGAACATGCTGAGAAACGTGGAGCGAAGATCTATGCTGAGGTTATCGGTTATGGTCTAAGCGCAGATGCTCATCATATGACTGAGCCTGATCCAGATGGTGCAGCTCGCTGCATGAAGATGGCAATCCGGGATGCTGGTATCTCTCCTGAAGATATTGATTACATCAATGCTCATGGTACTTCAACGCCTGTAGGAGATAGATCAGAAACTGCTGCTGTTAAAAAAGCATTGGGTGACCATGCCTATAAAGTGGCAATTAGTTCGACGAAATCCATGACAGGTCACCTTCTGGGTGCTGCTGGTGGAGTAGAAGCTATTATCTGTGGCCTTTCTTTGCAAAAAGGGATGATTGCGCCAACGATTAATTTGGACAACCAAGACCCGGAATGTGATCTGGATTATGTACCAAATGTGCCACGTAAAGCTGATCTTGATATTGTAATGTCGAATTCGTTCGGCTTCGGGGGACATAACGCAACAGTTATTCTAAAAAAATATAATTAGTAAGGGGACAGTGCGGTGAAAGGAGAACTGAAGCAGTTACAACAGCAACTTCAAATCCAATTTCACGATTCTGTGCTTCTGAAGCAGGCCTTTACCCATGCATCCTATGTGAATGAACACCGTTTCAATCAGCATCAGGACAATGAGCGTCTCGAATTTCTTGGGGATGCAGTTCTGGAGTTAACGGTTTCTGAATATTTGTACAATCTATTGCCAGACCGACCTGAGGGAGAGTTGACCAAGCTGCGGGCCGCTATTGTATGCGAGCCTTCACTGGTCAAGTTTGCGGAGAGTTTAGGTTTTGGCCGTTATGTACTATTGGGCAAAGGGGAAGAACTTACGGGCGGACGTACTCGCCCGGCCCTGCTGGCTGATGTATTCGAATCCTTCGTGGGAGCGCTTTATCTCGACCAAGGACTGGAAACAGTGCGGAGTTTTCTTGATAATCACGTATTTCCTCTCGTGGAGACGGATGGGAAATTGCAAATGCAGATGACCGATTATAAGACGGAACTGCAAGAGCTAATTCAGCAGCACAATATGGGTACATTGGAATATCGAATTATAGAAGAACGGGGACCTGCACATGAGCGTGAATTCGTCTCAGAGGTGTATATGGCTAACCGTTCACTTGGTAAAGGAAGCGGCCGGTCCAAGAAGGAAGCAGAGCAGCAGGCTGCAGCAGCAGCACTTTTGCATCTGAAAGAGGACGGTGCCTGAGTTTTGCATCAAGGGGACAAGCGGAGGAGAGCAGCAAAGGTCTGAATACCGGCGTTTAGGCGGAGCTCAGACCGTTGCTGCTCTTTTTCGACAATATAAGAACTTATATGTTCCGCGTTACAAAGGATAAGGTACATCTTAATGGTTTTTTAGGGTACAAACGCTATGGTATAATGGGTCAGAGGTGATTGGCAAGTATGTTTTTGAAACGGATAGAATTAGCTGGTTTTAAATCATTTGCCGACAAAACAGAAATGGAGTTTGTGCGCGGTATAACGGCTGTAGTTGGCCCGAACGGAAGCGGCAAAAGCAATATTTCTGACGGCATACGCTGGGTACTCGGCGAACAGAGTGCTAAATCACTGCGTGGCGGCAAGATGGAGGATATCATTTTTGCTGGAAGTGATGCGCGTAAAGCTGTGAATTATGGCGAAGTATCACTTACGCTTGATAATGAAGATCACACACTTCCGCTGGATTTCAGCGAAGTTACAGTGACTCGGAGAGTCCACCGCAGTGGAGATAGTGAATATTTAATTAATAAGCAGTCCTGCCGTCTGAAGGATATCACAGAGCTGTTTATGGATACCGGTATCGGACGCGAAGCGTATTCGATTATCGGGCAGGGTAGGATTGAAGAAATTCTAAGTACTCGTTCCGAAGATCGGCGAGGCATCTTTGAAGAAGCATCAGGTATTGTAAAATATAAATCGCGCAAGAAAGACGCAAGTCGAAAGCTGGATGATACCGAGCAGAACCTGCTTCGTATTCATGATTTGATCAGTGAGCTTGAGGATCAGATTGGGCCACTTAAGGATCAGTCCGAGAAAGCTATCCGCTTTAAGGAACTTCGCGAACAATTAAAACATCAGGAAATTTCAGTATACGTACACCAGATTGAAGGCATTCATACCGCTTGGCAGGAAGGTAACGCTAAGCTTGAAACGTTGAAGGACGAGCAGCTGGAGCTGTCTACTGTGGTTTCGGCTCATGATGCCAAGCTGGAGAGCGGGCGCTCTGAACTGCGCACAATCGAAGCACAGATCGAGAAGCAGCAAGAGCAATTGCTGCGTTATAGCGAAGCATTTGAGAAGAGCGAAGGTTACGGTGAAGTGCTGAGGGAACGCAAACGTAATCTGGAAAGTAATCGTGAGCAGTTAATGCTCACGTTAGGTTCGGTTGGCGAGCGTTCTGCAGATCGTCAGCGTGAAGTCGTGGATCTGGAGCTTAAGCTTGAGCAATCGCGGCTTAAGCTTGTGGATCTTCGGAAACAGATCGAAGATGAAGAGACAAGGCTTGAAGGTGTGGCAGACGGGATTAGCCAGAGCCAGGAAGAAAAGCTCAAAAGTGCTCTTTTGGAGCTAATGAACCTTATGGCGAATGCACGTAACGAAATTCGTTACGCGGATCAGCAAAAGGAGAATCTGGAACGTCGTATGAGCCGCAGTGAAGAAGAAAGCGGCAAATGGACAGCCCGGCATGAAGAGTTGTCTGCCAACCAGAAAGGGCTGAAGGACAAGATTGCCCAGCTGGGGAAGGAGCTTAGCAATCTTCGCGGGGCTTATATCACTGAAAGTGAGCAGCTCAGTAAACGTCAGAAGCTGATCGAAGAAACACAGTCCGGTCTTCGGAAATGGGAACAGAAGCGGGAAGCGCAAGTCTCTCGTCATGAGACCATGAAAGAGATGCAGGATGATTTCGACGGCTTCATGCTTGGGGTTAAAGAAGTGCTCAAGGGTGCGCGCAAAGGACAGCTCAACGGTGTGCATGGTGCGGTTGCGGAGCTGATCTCTGTTCCGGAGAAGCTGGAAATGGCGATTGAGACTGCTCTAGGCGCATCACTTCAGCATGTGGTCATGGATAATGAGACTGTGTCCCGCCAAGCGATATCATTTCTAAAGCAACGTCAGCTGGGACGAGCTACCTTTCTTCCGCTAGATGTTATCCGGCCGCGCCAGATTTCTGGCAGTGACCGTGGTATGGTGGGTGATGCTGACGGATTTGTTGGAATTGGTTCCGAACTTGTTGGTTACGATGATAAATATACTAGCATTATTGGCAGTTTGCTCGGCAATGTGGTTATTGCGGAGAGCTTGGAGCAAGCGAACCGTATCGCCGCTAGATGCCAATATCGTTATCGGGTAGTTACCCTGGAAGGCGATGTAGTTAATGCCGGCGGTTCGATGACCGGGGGTAGCCAGCATAAGAAGAATAATAGCTTGCTTAGCCGTAAACGTCAGCTGGATCAATTAAGCAGTGAGATTGAAGAAAGCGAACGTCAAATAGTGAAGCTGAAGCAAGGCATTGCCAGACTTCGTGAGGAGCAGGAGAACGCTAGCGTGAAGCTGGAGGACCTGCGCCGTGATGGCGATGAGAAAAGACTGGAAGAGCAAAGAGTCTCCGGTGATTTGAAGCAGCTCGAGCATGAGCTTCGGCATGTGCAGGAGCAAGTGGAGAGCACAGGTGCGGAACGCAGCGGCTTTGAGAATGAAGTACGTGCGCTTGAAGAGACGCGGAAGCAAGCCACTGCTGAGCTTGAACGCCTTGAAAAGGAAGAAAAGGAAGCCCATGAGGGTATCCGTAACGCTGAATCAGCGCGTAAAGCGAATGAATCAGCTAAGGAAGAGCTGCAAGGCAAGTTGACCAGTATGAAAGTCTCGGAAGGCAAGCTCGATCAGGAGATATTCTCCCTGGAGGAGCAGTTACGTCGCCTAAGACAAGATGTAGGTTCACAGGACAAGGAGCTGCGCCAGAATCGAAATCTGTTACATACGATTGAACAGGATCTGGCTAACAATGCTTTGGAAGCTGTGAAGCAGAAGGAAGATTTGAACAGTTACCGCTTGAAGAAGGAAGAGACGACTGGAACTTTGGATTTTGCGCGTGCTGAGCGTACAGCGTTAACCCGTAAGCTGGAACTTGAGGAAGGCAAGACTAAAGATCAACGTCAGGCCCTTAAAGTAGTCGAGGACAAGCTGCGTGCCACTGAAGTTTCTGTCGGTCGACTCGATGTGGAGCTGGATAATATTCTCCGCAAGCTGAGTGATGACTACGAGCTAAGTTATGAATTAGCAAAACAGAGATATCCAGTGCCTGAAGATGTACCTGCCGCACAAGCCGATGTACAGCGTTTGAAGCGCAGTATTTCTGCGCTAGGAGAGGTTAACTTAGGGGCGATCGAAGAATATCAGCGGGTCCATGAACGGTATACGTTCCTCAGTGGACAAAAAGATGATCTAGTCGAAGCTAAGACTACCCTGTATCAAGTAATCCGCGAGATGGAAGATGAAATGTCCAAACGTTTCAAACAGACCTTTGATGCGATCCGCAAACAGTTCGGGACCGTGTTCTCAAAGCTGTTCGGCGGCGGGCGAGCGGATCTCATGCTTCTGGATCCGGAACATATGCTGGAAACAGGTATAGATATCGTAGCCCAACCACCGGGTAAAAAATTGCAAAATCTGCAGCTTTTATCTGGCGGTGAACGCGCTCTAACTGCGATGGCGTTATTGTTTGCTATTTTGCAAGTGAA
Organism: Paenibacillus sp. FSL P2-0121; assembly: GCF_037975345.1. Classification (NCBI taxonomy): domain Bacteria; kingdom Bacillati; phylum Bacillota; class Bacilli; order Caryophanales; family Paenibacillaceae; genus Paenibacillus; species Paenibacillus sp. FSL P2-0121. The sequence goes on from NZ_CP150245.1 coordinate 3,144,664, forward strand.
GCCAGTTCCGTTCTGCGTATTGGATGAGGTCGAGGCTGCGCTCGATGAAGCGAACGTTGTTCGTTTTGCACAGTATTTACGCGAGTTCTCTGAACAAACTCAGTTCATCGTCGTTACGCACCGCAAAGGAACGATGGAAGAGGCGGACGTGTTATACGGAGTAACGATGGAAGAGGGCGGCGTCTCCAAGCTCGTCTCAGTACGTTTAGAGGATGAAGAAGCTGAGATTGCTTAAATTCATCAAAGAAGAGAAACTTTTAGGAGGAACCAAATGAGCTTTTTTAGAAAATTAAAAGAAAGCATTTCCGGCAAAACGGAAAGTGTAACGAAACAATTCCGCGACGGATTAGAGAAAACCCGTAAAGGTTTTGTAGAGAAGGTCTCCGACCTTATCATCCGCCGCAAAAAGATAGATGAAGAGTTCTACGAAGAGCTGGAAGAGATTTTGATTGGTGCAGACGTGGGTGTAAACACTGTTATGACCCTTGTCGAGGATTTGCGTGCCGAAGTGAAGCAAAATCGGATTGAAGATGCTGCCGAGCTGAAGCCGATTTTGTCCCGTAAGCTTATGGAGCTGCTGCGTGGAGATGATGATAACAGCCTGAAGGAAAATCCGAATGGAATTACGGTTATTTTGTTCGTTGGGGTCAATGGCGTGGGCAAGACGACTACCATCGGCAAGCTGGCTCATCGTTACAAACAAGAAGGTAAAAAAGTTCTTTTGGCTGCAGGGGATACGTTCCGTGCCGGAGCGATTGAGCAGCTTGAGGTTTGGGGCCAACGCGCAGGCGTAGATGTCATTAAACAACAAGCAGGCTCTGACCCAGCGGCTGTAATGTACGATGCGGTGCAAGCGGCTAAACAGCGCAATGTGGATATCTTAATCTGCGATACTGCTGGCAGACTGCAGAATAAAAGCAATCTGATGGAAGAGCTCAACAAAATCTTCCGCGTCATTCAAAGAGAAATCCCAAGTGCTCCACATGAGGTACTGATGGTGCTAGATGCTACGACAGGTCAAAATGCACTTACACAAGCCAAGTTATTTGGTGAAAAGAGTGGCGTCACTGGCTTGGTCTTGACGAAGCTGGACGGTACGGCTAAAGGCGGAATCGTTGTAGCGATTCGTCAGGAAATGAATTTGCCGGTGAAGTTTGTAGGTCTTGGAGAAAAAATGGAAGACTTGCAGCCGTTTGATTCGCAGCAGTTCGTACATGCTCTTTTTGCCGGATTAATTGCCGAGGAAGAAGAGTTAGAAGAATCGGAAGAGCAAGTGTAATCAACAGCACAATATAATCATAAAGAAGTCATATTTACAAGGAATGCCCTCGAAGCTATATTTAGTTAGGAGGGCATTCCTTTTCTTTTTTTAAAAGGGTTTGTCCGTCATTTTGTAGCAACTGCTAAGCGACTTTTAGAAAGTATAAATGCATCGCGTAAGGGATCCCTTTAAATAACAGCTTTCCCTCACTAATTAGCCTCCAGAAGCGATATTCTATGAATGAGGTACTGAGATACAAATTCCATTGCCCTATAATTGTGCCTACAACTAGACCTGCATTTACGTAGCCATCTCTTTCCTCACACTGTTGAAGTTGCAGAATTAAAGAAAGAATTTCTTCGTCATAGTAACTCTCGGGAACATTCATAAGCTGGCCCTCAGCCCAAACTCTAAGCATATCCTCGGTGTTGCTGATTTTTTGCCATTCTAGTTCATACTGTTTTCTTTGAGCGGAGGTGATAGGGGGTGTGTTTTCGGTAATTTTTATAATTTTTTGCAGAACTTCATTTGGGAGCTGACTAAGTGCTCTGGGATATAAGCCGATTTCAAATGGAGCAGCAATCTCCCTATAAGCCTTGACTGGATCAATAACATGAATAGGTTGCGTCCTCTCACTAAGAATAGAAAGTGCAAATCGTAAACCCGTTTGATCATGGGAGTTATCTCCGCACCAAATAGTGATTTTTTTGTCCTCGGGAATTTCTTTTAAGGTCTGAATCATGGCTGCCAGTTTATGCTGGGGATTTAAATGATAACCCTGATCCGGAAATCGTTCCTGAAACCATAACTCACGGGTATGATAGCCTTCATTATTATGTAATCCACGCAACGGTCCAGCAGAGAACATCTCATTAAATGAAAGTACTCGTATTAAATGACGACAACCCAGATGACTAAGGGCTACCTTCATTGATCCCGCTTCAGACAGGCCAAATAACAGATAAATGTGATTCCGCCTAGTCTCTTCCTGCTCAATTGACATAGTATATTTGTGCTCCATAGGTCACTCTCCCATCGCAACAAATTATACCATACTCAATGAATCCACATCCTCAGGCAACTATATAAAAAATACATTATATGAAAAATTCATAACAGTAATGCTTGTCACACTTCCTGCATACAATTCAATGATGAATCTACATTTCATCTTCGGCAACCTATATAAGAGAGAAAGGAAGCGATTCCAAAAAATACAAATATCTCCGGAATCACATTTCTCTGTTATATATGTTGACATGAACGAGTGGATTTACGTATTATGAGAATATAAACCAATATTTCCATGGATGTTTTCTGAAATGAAAGTATAAGTTGTTAACAAAGATTACATCTATCGAAAGGAGTCGGGCTCATGTCCAAATTAGATCCTCTGCCAGGTCTGTCTCCGTATCCATTACAGCATTTTTTCGATGAAATGTATGCTGATAAGAGGAATGTCCGGCCGCACTACAGACATGTGAATCGCATGTTTTCCGGAATGAGCTCCGAAGAGCTGCAAGGGAAGCAAAATTTAATGCAGCGTAGGATGATGGAAGAAGGAATTACCTTTACGCTTTACAACCCGGCTCAGGATCATCCTATGGAGCGAACGATCCCCTTCGATATGATTCCACGTATAATCCCTAAGAATGAGTGGGAGAGGCTAGAAGCTGGAATTATTCAGCGTATCACAGCTTTGAATTTGTTCATTCATGACATTTACCATGAGCAATACATTGTTAAAGATGGCATCGTCCCTAGGCGTATGATTATTTCCAACTGTTACTTCCGGCCAGAAATGTCAGGTCTGCGAGTGCCCGGTGGAGCTTATATCACCACCTCAGGAATCGATCTGATCCGCCACCACGATGGACATTATTATGTACTTGAAGACAACCTGCGAACACCCTCCGGCTTTTCCTATCTTTTTAAAGGCAGAACCCTTATGAATCAATTGTTTCCTGAATTGTCCTTTGCCAGCTCCATCCGAGATGTAGATCATAGCTTAAATCGCTTCTTATCCGTGCTTCGTAGTCTATCTCCTTCAAGAAGGTCAGATCCGGTTATAGCACTCCTAACGCCTGGAGAATACAATTCTGCATATTATGAACATGCTTTTTTGGCACAGCAGATGGGTATACATTTGGTCGAAGGACGAGATTTGGTAACAAAGGATCACAAAATATATTTGAAAGAAATGAACGGACTGCGTCGCGTGGATGTGCTGTATCGTCGGTTGGATGATGATTACATTGATCCGCTAGCCTTTCAACCTGATTCTTTATTGGGTGTGGCAGGACTTATGAATGCGTATAGGGCAGGCAACATAGCGATTGCTAATGCGCCGGGAACCGGTGTTGCAGATGATAAAGCGATGTATGTCTATGTACCGGATATGATTCGTTATTATCTGAATGAAGAGCCGATCCTTGGTAATGTGCCGACGTATTTGTTGTCCCGACCCGATGAACGCCTGTATGTTCTTGAGAACCTATCCGAAATGGTTGTTAAAGAAACCTCATTATCCGGAGGATATGGGATGTTGATCGGAAGTGAGGCGACCAAAGAAGAATTAGCCGAGTTCCGAATGAAAATTATTGCCGATCCGGACCGTTATGTGGCACAGCCAATTATGTCCTTGTCCAGAGCACCCGTATTGTCGGGAGGCACTATGGCACCCCGGCATATCGATCTTCGGGCTTTTGTATTAATGGGCGCAGACCGGAAGCCACATGTCATACCTGGTGGATTAACACGAGTGGCTATGAAAGAAGGTTCACTGGTTGTGAATTCCTCGCAAGGCGGTGGCGTAAAGGATACTTGGGTTATGGCTTGATCTATTATCTTGTAAGCCTTGATTGTGAATCAAAAATATGCAGCATCAATTTGGAGGATAAAGGAGTGGCTAAAGATGCTGAATCGAAATGCGGAGGCTTTATTCTGGATCGGCCGATATATTGAAAGGGCAGAGAATCATGCGCGGCTAATCAATGTACATTATCATATCCAGCAGGAAGAGGATTTTCAGGAAGAAGGACATAAATGGTCGAGGCTTATCGATGCATTAGGAGTTCGAAGTGAGTATTTGCAGCAGTTCGAAACCTTTTCTGAACAGGACGTGTTATCCTTTATTACACTCGATTTAGGCAATTCGAATTCATTATTCTCTTGCGTACATCATGCTAGAAATAATCTTCGCACACTGCGTCAGCATCTTCCAAGTGAGCTATGGGATATCGTCAACAGCTTTAATCTATGGCTTGGGGAGCGGTCAGTCGCTGATATTATGAGTGGCCCACATCATTTCTACCAGCAGGTGAAGGAACGTGCGGCTATGTTTCTAGGAGCAGAACAATCCGTAATGCTTAGGGGAAATGAATGGCATTTTATAGAGAGCGGCCGTTTTCTGGAACGGGCAGAGAATACGACGCGTATTTTGCAGGCAGTTATTGCCTCTTGCCGTTTTAAAGAGCTTCATGCAATTTATATTCAGTTACAGGCTGTGCTGAAATCGGTAAGTGGTTATCAGGCGTTTCGCCGTTATTATGCAGATGCTATGTCACCGGAGAGCATTTTAGATTTTTTGATCGCAAATCCCAAATTTCCACGTTCGATCCGCTTTTCTTTTCACCAGCTGGAAGAGCATTTAGCTAGACTTGAATTAGATTCCTCAGAAAAAGGCTCAGGTCATGAGAAGGTCATCCGTCAAGCAGGAAAGCTGAAGGCAGAGCTGGATTATATGGAGAAAGAGGAAATGTCCGGTGAACTGGTGGAAGATGTGCTGCAATCACTCGTAATATCTTGCCAGAGACTGGGCAAAACGATGGAGGGCGCCTTTTTTCGGCGAGAAGGAGTATCTGTATGAAGATTCAAATCAATCACACCACCACATACAGTTATCCAGAGCCGGTTACGGACAGTGTCAATGAAATCAGGCTTACCCCACGCACCAACTATCGGCAATCCTGTTATCACCATGAGGTTGAAGTATCTCCGGCAGCTAATCTATTAACGTATGAGGATTTCTTCGGTAATCGGGTGCATGCCTATTCGGTTAATAAGCCACATACGGAAATGGTAATCCATACGAAAGCTACTGTAGTAACGCTGGATAAAGCCCAGGGTACCGATCTTCCGCGAACCAGCCTTGAAGAGCAAGTTAAACTATTAAATGATGAAAAGTTTCAGAACCGTTATATTGAGTTTATTTTGCCGACCCGTTATACCGAGGTGACTCCTGAATTAGTGGAGTTCGCTTCCCAGTACCCTTTTAGTGAAGCTGAGGATATGTATGAATGGATTCTGAAGTTATCTTCGACGATTTATGAACAGTTCACCTATGATCCTGAGGCAACAAGCGTAAATACAACGGTAAAAAAAGCCCTCAAGCTCAAGCGGGGGGTCTGTCAGGATTATGCTCATCTTATGATCGCTGTCTGCCGCAGTGTGGGTCTGCCTTCAAGATATGTTAGTGGATATCATTTTGTCGGTGATCTACAGAGCAGCAATGCTAATTTCGAGCAGGCTTCACATGCTTGGGTGGAGACCCATATTCCGGGTACGGGCTGGCTTGGTTTTGATCCGACGAATAATGTTGAAGTGAACTGGCGTTATATCAAGCTGGGTCATGGACGGGATTATAAAGATATAGTACCTGTAAAAGGGGTATATCGCGGTGGAGCAGGAACACTGACTGTAAAAGTGGACGTACGCAAGCTGGACAACTGATCTGAAATAATTGAAACATCGAACATCGAACATCGAAACAATCAAAATATTTTAAATACTCTAAATATTCGAAACAAACTCTCCGCTCATCTTATTGAATGGGGAGATTTTTTTGTGCGGCGTGCCTAAATTCTGAAGATTTATGAACGAGATGATTCCATTACAGGTTTATTTGGGTAATCTTGATCCATAGTACTTATCTTACAGACATTAGAGGAGAGATTACATATGAGCCCAAACATATCTAAGAAACAAAGATTTATTGGAAAAACAGCGATTATAACCGGAGCGGGCTCGGGAATTGGCCGTGCTACCGCTATTAAGCTGGCGCGGGAAGGTGCAAATGTAGCATTGTTCGATTTAAATCTTGAAAGAACCTCTTCCTTGGCAGAAAAGCTTAATAAGCTTCGAAAAGATTGTGCGCTGGCCATAGAGGTAGATACTTCGGATGAGAAAAAGATGGAGGAAGCCGTACGTTGTACGGTGGAACAATTCGGAGGTGTGGATGTAGTATTCGCTAACGCGGGAATTAATGGCGCTGTGGGCCCGATAGAAGAACTAAGCTTGAGCGACTGGGAGCGTACGATGTCGGTGAACTTGACGGGGACTTTTTTGACTCTGAAATATACTATTCCTCATCTGAAAGATAAAGGGAAGGGCAGTATTATTATTACTAGTTCCATTAATGGGAACACTAGATTTGCCAGCTTTGGGTGGTCTACTTATAGCACTACCAAAGCTGGACAGGTGGCTTTTGCCAAAATGGCAGCTCTCGAGCTTGCTAAGTTTAAGATTCGTGTGAATGTTATCTGCCCTGGGGCTATTGCTACGAATATAGATGAAACCACTGAAATGAGCGAGGATGTTGAGGCAATCGTCATTCCGATTGAATTCCCTGATGGAGCGCAACCTTTGGCGGATGGACCGGGCAAGCCGGATAATGTCGCTGATCTCGTTGCTTTTCTGGCTTCGGATGAATCTATCCATATTACAGGTGCTCAAATCGTAATTGACGGCGCGGAGTCCTTGTTATCCTAATTTCGAGATCGCTTCCCGGTATTGCTCGTACCATTTATTCCATTCGTCTTTCCGTGACTCCAGCGTCGTGCCTTCCAAAAGATGCTGGATCACTTCTAGACAAACATGCCAGCCAGCGAGATCTCGTGGTGTATGCGGGGTAAGCGTTTGTAGTGTTTCGTTCAAGACGAGTAAACAGCCTTCTGAATTAGGGTATAACTCAAAACGAACAAGATCCTCAGCCCAAGTAAACTCAAAAATAGATTGATGCAGCAGCGCGGTAATTTCCATATCCACAAACGTTCCGTTTTGCATATCAAACTTTATAAGTCCGCCTTCACGCAGGTCCTCAATTTTTAATTCAGAGAACCATAAGGCAAGCTTCTCATTTTCGGTCAAATAGGACCAAATCTCAGTTGCGGAATGCTTTAACTGGCGTTCGAAACGAGCGACATAATGTTGATCTTTTTTTTGGATGTTAGCTAACATTTATATTTCTCCTTTGGACTACTGCGGTAGTCCTTTTTTTATTGAGTTGAGGCTCATTAGAAAGAGTATAGCAATCGCCTGTGTTAATTGCACGATCCGGCTGTGTGGCTGAAGCGTAACTTATAGGGTATAGAGGGTAATAAAATAGCGGGAGAAATAAGGTCATAGGCAAGTCCACGAGCTCGATTTACGTACGGCGCGGAGTTAGTGTTGGCGGGGAAAAGGGAGTGATGTAGGAGATAAGTGTGCATGACGGTGAAAAGGGAGTGAAGAGAGGGATAAGTGAATGATGAATGGTGGAAGTAAACAGTAGCATCTACGGTGGCGAGGATGCATCGGCGTTGCGGACTGTATTGCAGCTATTTGGCGTTTTTGGTGTGTTTATTAGAAGTATCGGACCGCATAGCGCTTATTGCCGCGATTTTGAACAAAAGTAGGGCGTATTTGAGCGAATAGGTGCAACTGTGTCCGATAGCAGAGGGAATAAGCCTGAATTTGTGAATTAAGGTCATCTGAGTCCGAACGTTACATGGTAGCGAGGATGCATCGGCGTTGCGGACTGTATTGCAGCTATTTGGAGTTTTTGGTGTGTTTGTTAGAAGTATGGGACCGCATAGCGCTTATTGCTGCGATTTTGAATAAAAGTAGGGCGTATTTGAGCGAATAGGTGCAACTGAGCCCGATAGTACAGCGAAATGGACTAAATTAGTGAAATAAGGGCTGCTGGGTCCGAACGATCTATGGCGACGAAGATGTAATGAAGGTACAAAGGATGTAGTATATGAGCAAGAGCTACTGGGTCCAATCGATTTGCGGAGGCATGGATTCGCTAATGGATCGGACTGTATTGCAGCTATTTGGCGTTTTTCGTGTGTTTATTAGAACTATCGGACTGCATAGCTCTTATCGCTGCGATTTTGAACAAAAGTAGGGTGTGTTTGAGCGAATAGCTGCAACTGTGTCCGATAGCAGAGTAAAAAGGACGAAATTAGTGAAATAAGGGCTGCTGGGTCCGAACGATCTATGGCGACGAAGATGTAATGAAGGTGCTAAGGATGTAGTATGTGAGCAAGAGCTACTGGTTTCGATCGGTTTGCGGAGGCCTGGATTCGCTAATGGATCGGACTGTATTGCAGCTATTTGGTGTTTTTGGTGTGTTTATTAGAAGTATCGGACCGCATAGCGCTTATTGATGCGATTTTGAACAAAAGTAGGGTGTGTTTGAGCGAATAGCTGCAACTGAGTCCGATAGTACAGCGAAATGGACTAAATTAGTGAAATAAGGGCTGCTGGGTCCGAACGATCTATGGCGACGAAGAGGTAATGAAGGTACAAAGGATGTAGTATATGAGCAAGAGCTACTGGTTCCGATCGGTTTGCGGAGGCCTGGATTCGCTAATGGATCGGACTGTATTGCAGCTATTTGGTGTTTTTGGTTTGTATTTTGAACATATCGGACCGCATAGCGCTTATTGCCGCGATTTTGAACAAAAGTAGGGCGTGTTTGAGCGAATAGGTGCAACTGAGCCCGATAGCAGAGGGAATAAGCCTGAATTTGTGAAATAAGATCATCTGAGTCCGAACGTTTCACGGTGGCGAGTGTGTGCTAATGCATCGGTGTTGCGGACTGTATTGCAGCTATTTGGAGTTTTTGATTTGATTATTAGAAGTATCGGACCGCATAGCTCTTATCGCTGCGATTTTGAACAAAAGTAAGGTGTGTTTGAGCGAATAGCTGCAACTGAGTCCGATAGCAGAGGGAATAAGCCTGAATTTGTGAAATAAGATCATCTGAGTCCGAACGTTACATGGTAGCGAGGATGCATCGGCGTTGCGGACTGTATTGCAGCTATTTGGCGTATTTGGTGTGTTTATTGAACGTATTGGACTACATAGCGCTTATTGGCATGGTTTTGAACAAAAGTAAGGTGTGTTTGAGTGAATAGCTGCAACTGTGTCCGATAGCAGAGAGAATAAGCCTGAATTAATAAAATAAGGTCATCTGAGTCCGAACGTTACATGGTAGCGAAGATGCATCGGCGTTGCGGACTGTATTGCAGCTATTTGGCGTTTTTAGTGTGTTTATTAGAAGTATCGGACCGCATAGCGCTTATTACCGCGTTTTTGAACAAAAGTAGGGTGTGTTTGAGTGAATAGGTGCAACTGAGTCCGATAGTACAGCGAAAAGGACTAAATTAGTGAAATAAGGGCTGCTGGGTCCGAACGATCTATGGCGACGAAGATGTAATGAATGTGTAATGAAGGATGTAGTATACAAGCAAGAGCTCCTGGGTCCAAACGTTTCACGGTAGCCAGTGTATGCTGACGTTGCGGTTATGGGCTTAGAATATACTTTGTGTACGATAGTTACAGAGTCTGAGCTATTCAACTGTGCGACGAGGGCAAGGGGCATTTGAGTAAATAGCTCGCCATCCCTATAGTTAACAGAATAGGAAAGATCTGAGAAAGCATTCCGGCACCTTGATGCAAATCCTAAGTCTTTTATGCTAAAATGAACGCAATTCCGTAAAATCTACTTTTGCTTAGGCAGGGTAGTTAATAGTGTGGCATTGGTGAAGGAGGCTGCGTATATGGGGATGATGTCTTGGTTAGCTGAGCAGCGGATTCAGGAGTCTATGCGTAACGGGGAATTTCGAGATTTACCTGGGCATGGCAAGCCGCTGGAGCTCGAGGATTTATCGGGTGTGCCGGAAGAATTGCGGATGTCTTTTAAAATCATGAAGAACTCCGGACTGGTGCCTGAGGAAATCTCTCTGCGAGCTGAATGTGTTACGTTGGAAGGATTGCTAGCGGCTTGTCATAATAGCGGAAGTGCAGAAACCAGTGAGGGCAAGGCTTTGCGGTCAAAACTGTCTATGAAAAGACTGCGTCTACAGGAGTTATTGCGTGAACGCGGCTTGGATAGTAACCCTGCTTTTATGCAATACAGTGCTCAAATACACGAACAGATGATAAAGGAAGAGGAATAACGCTGGTTACGTTACTGCCTAAATGCCTACAGTCATTTGGACATCAGAATAAATAGTGTAAAATAAAAAGGCATCTCTTGGTCGTTTTAGACAGAAGAGCTGCCTTTTTGCTTGTTATGTGTAACTAAACATGTATACTCATCTAATTTGTTTAAAATATACCCATTCCGGATCGCCATCATCTAAATTCTCAATGACTCCGCTTTTAACAAACCCTTGAGAAAGACATAGTTGCTGCATGATCGTATTGGATTCATTGGTGGAGGTGAAAAGCTTGGGGGTTGGGCATTGTTCCTCGATGTAGCTAAGGAGTGTTTTGGCTATGCCTAGGCGTCTGAACTCAGGATCCACAATGACCAGCTGAATAAAACAACATTCGAAAAAGGTGGTATCGCAGCAAGCAAATCCTACAAACGTTCCATTATGTGATGCTACGTAACACTGCTCATGCTTGATATATTTTTCAATCTTCGATTTGCGGCTTTCATTGCCAATGATCTTGCTGTCTATTTTGGTGAGCATGGGTAAATCTGAAATTGTAGCTTTTGTTACGAATATCATAGTAAGTCTCCTTATTAATATTATAGAGGGTATGATTGGTAAGTCTTGATCTTTAAGGTTTTTTCACACATGATGAGGATGATCTAAGATAACTTCAAGGAAAATTATAACATATGATTATAGACGATGGAGAGATAGAATGAAACAGCTTCCGATTATACAGGTGCTTCCTGACCTGAAAAACATACTTAACACTGCGCAGGCAGCAGTACTTATCGCTGAACCGGGTGCAGGCAAAACAACAGGAACGCCTCCGGCGTTTTTGGACGAGCCTTGGATGGCGGGTAAAAGCATTTTAATGTTAGAGCCTAGAAGGCTTGCTGCTAGATCTGCCGCCACTTACATGGCATCCTGCCTTGGAGAAAGTGTTGGACAGACGGTAGGTTATCGGATGCGGAATGACACTAAAGTAGGCAAAAATACGCGGATTGTTGTAGTCACTGAAGGAGTATTAACGAGAATGCTGCAAAGCGATCCTTCTTTGGGTGATGTGGGTTTAGTTATTTTTGATGAGTTCCATGAGCGCAGTCTTCATGCGGATTTGGGACTTGCCCTTACACTGGAAGCACAGGCTGTGCTGCGGGAGGATCTAAGGATTCTTATCATGTCAGCTACCTTGGACAGTGAGCGGGTGTCTGCTTTACTAGGGGATGCGCCCGTAGTAAATTGTCCGGGCAGAACCTATCCTGTAGAAACAATCTATGTGCCAACTACTGGGAATCTTCCACTGGAAAAAACTGCTGCAGCTGCTGTGAGACGTGCGCTTGCTGAACAACCCGGAGATATTCTCGTCTTTTTACCGGGGGAAAGAGAAATACGCAGAACTCAAAGTGAGTTGGAAAATGGAAGCTTGGCAGAGCAGACGGTAATTCGCCCTTTATATGGCCAGCTGCCACAAAATATCCAAGATGCAGCCGTGGCTGCATCGGTTCAAGGTGAACGAAAAGTAGTGCTCGCGACTTCTATCGCTGAGACAAGTCTAACGATTGAAGGCGTGCGAACGGTAATTGACACAGGGCAGCGCCGTACACAGGTATTCTCACCACGCACAGGAATGCCAAGTCTGACGACAGTCCCGGTATCGAAAGCCTCCGCGGATCAACGGCGGGGACGTGCCGGACGAACAGCCCCTGGCGTGTGCTACAGGCTGTGGAGTCAGGAGGAGCATAATCGACTTCCGGATGACAATGTGCCGGAGATTATGCAGACGGACCTTGCGCAGCTCGCTTTGGAGCTGGCGCTGTGGGGCGTGCGCGATCCTGCCGCGCTATCTTGGCTTGACGCGCCGCCCGCTGCGCCTTATGCGCAGGGCACCGCGCTGCTGCGCCAGCTCGGCGCGCTGGACGCCGGCGGCGCTATTACGCCGCACGGCCACAGCATGGCCGCGCTTGGCGCGCACCCGCGAGCCGCGCATATGCTGCTGCGCGCGGCAGAGCTTGGCACAGCACCGCTCGCCTGCCGGCTGACGGCGCTGCTGCAAGAGCGGGACTTTTTCAAGGGTCCCGCGGCCCTAGATTGCGACCTCACGCTCCGCGTTGAGGCGCTGCTCCGGTTCGAGCGCTCCGCTGATAGCGGCGGAGCGGACCCGACGGCTCTGCGCGCTGTGCTGCGCGAGAGCCGCCATTTCCTGGCGCAGCTGCAAGCCGCGCCGGGCGAGAACGTGAACGACATCAGCCGCTGCGGGCTGCTTCTGTCGTTCGCCTATCCCGACCGGATCGGGCAGAAACGCGGCGATGGCGCGTTTCTGCTCTTCTCCGGTCGGGGGGCGGCCATGCGGGAAGGGCAACCGCTGGCCCGGTCATCTTATATCGTAGCTGCTTCGATCGATGATCGCGCTACACAGGGCGCAATTATGCTGGCAGCTGAGATAGAAGAAGGACAACTGCTTTCCTATCATGCAGACCGCATCACCGAGGAAGCGGATGTGTATTGGGATAAAGAAAGTGGAAGTGTGAAGAAACGTCGTCGCACAATGCTCGGCGCGTTGGTCTTAAAAGAAACTTCACATGAAAGACCCTCCGCGGAAGAAATGGCAAATGTACTATTAAGTGTCATTGCTACAGATGGCATTGAAATCCTACCGTGGGAGAAGGGAACCATACAGCTTCGCGAACGTTTGATGTTTATGCATACCTTACGTTCAGATTGGCCGGATGTATCAGATGTTGCTTTAATTGCTACGTTGGATGAATGGCTTTTGCCATATCTGCAAGGTATGAGGAACCTCCGCGACCTTCAGCGTGTACCGTTAGCGCGAGCGCTTGAGGGGATGTTAGACTGGAATCAGCGGCAGATGCTGGAAAAGGAGGCACCTACACATATATCTGTTCCCAGTGGCTCGCGTGTGCCTGTAGATTATACTAATCCTGCTGCCCCGGTATTGGCAGTAAGATTGCAAGAGATGTTTGGACAGCTGGACACACCTCGAATTGGAGGGGGAAAAGTGCCAGTATTGCTGCATCTTTTGTCACCAGCTAGACGACCTGTGCAGGTAACCTCTGATCTAGCAAGTTTTTGGCGGGGGACCTATTTTGAGGTCAAAAAAGATCTGAAAGGACGGTACCCGAAGCACTATTGGCCAGATGACCCATTACAGGCTATTCCGACTAATCGTACACGTCCTGTAAAATAATTTATGGTTACATATGCTCTTGAAATTTTTCCTTAGATGTTTGGTCTCCCGTTTAAAGGGTAATTACTAGCGAAGACAATTACTAAGGAGGGCTTCAAGTGACTAAAAAAATCGTAGGTATTTTCGACACAGAACAAGAAGCAACCAGAGCAATTGAAGGACTTCACAATCAAGGATTTAATAATGATGAAATATCAGTAATCACACGTGATCGTGATGAGCTTAGAAACATCTCAGAGGATACAGGCACAAAAGCTCCAGAAGGAGTAGCAACAGGCGCTGCTACAGGTGGTGTAGTTGGCGGCGTTGCCGGACTATTGGCAGGGATAGGAGCATTGGCGATTCCGGGGATTGGACCGATCCTGGCGGCAGGGCCTATAGTTGCAACACTTACAGGTGCAGCAGTTGGTGCAGGCGCAGGTGGATTAGTCGGCGGCTTGATCGGACTCGGTATTCCTGAGGATGAGGCTAAAGAGTACGAAGGTTATGTGGAAAGTGGCAAAATCCTTGTACTAGTCGATGATAATGGACGCGGCTATCAAGCACATGATGTGTTCCGCGGCAACCGCTCACTGAATACTCAGCGTTACGAAGGCGTCTATAACGAAGACACTAGACTAGGAAATTCGATGGCTAACAGAGCGGATCGGACGGCTGAAGTCTACAACCGCGATAAAATATAAACATTATAATAACCTGCTTTAAAAGCGGTAAAAGGTTACAAGGAGCGATTCTCCGATTAATGGAGAATCGCTCCTTTGTATTTTTAGTCCATCGCGCCTCCCGTAATCACCCTTTGCTCATCCTCTTCTGAGGGGTACGGACCCAGATGACGCTATTGGCTAATTTTTGGTCTTTGCAGCAGGATTTCGGACTCCATGGACGCTATTCTATAGAATGAGGCTCATATTTGCTGTTTTTTTTGACAATAGCTGCAATGGGGTCCGATAGGGCTCCAAATATCGGATAATATTGCGTTTAAGGTCCGCTGTGTCCTTTGCTACTACGTACTTGATCGTTTCGGAGTGTCCTTATGCTGCAACGCACGTGCTGTTTTTGTACTGCTACGTATGCGTACCTGATCACTGTGTCCTTATGCTAGAGGTGCATCGTTTCGCATTGTCCTTATGCTGTTACGTACATGCACCGTTCCCTAGAGTCCTTTTACTATTACATACATGCATCGTTCCACTGTGTCCTTCTATTGCTACGTAAGCGCATCCGGACTCTGTGTCCTTATCCTACTGAGCATACGTCCACGGTTTGCTGCTAAGAAATCCCCCCGTTCCGCAGCGCCCTTATGGTTGCTAAGCACATGCCTCGTTCCGCAGTGTCCTTATATGCTGCTACCTTGCACGATCTTAATCAAGGATACGAAGCATGCGGATGAAAGAATCAGCTGCCACGGATAACCTCATATCGCGATGGATTGCGAAGCCTATATTCCGGGGTGGAGGGGGATCATCTAATTGCAACTCGAAAAGTTCTCCTTTTTGAATCTCCTCAATTACAAAAGAACGGCTAATAAAGGCTACCCCGTAACCAAGTCTTGCAAATTCAGAGAGTAAATCGATGCTGCCTAGCTCTATATCTGGTTTAACGGACAACCCCTTACCAGCAAACCAATGATCAACAAACAGTCTGGTGCTGCTTTCTGGGGATAATAAAATAAAAGGTAACTCTGCAAGTTCTTTTGCCGTAAGCGAACGGTTTGCCAGTTCCTGAAAGGCTCGTCCCACTACAAAACAATCCTCAAGGGTGGCAAGCGTCTGAATACTTAATTGTGGATCGTCAATAGGCATATGGACGAGCGCACAGTCTATTTCGCCTTCTTTCAAACGTTTGGTGATCTCATGCGTTTTTCCGTGTGATAGCCGAATTCGTATGCCGGGATATTGTTTGTGGAATGCGTTCAATTGCGGCAGCAAAAGATTTTTTATAAGGGAATCACTTGCTCCAATCCGAACTTCTCCCTCGTTTAATTGCTTTAGATTATGAAGATGCTTTTGTGCAGAATCCAGCATGACTAAAGAGGGCTCAACATATTCCAATAACGCCCGTCCTTCCTCGGTTAGCTCTACACCTTTAGATAAACGATGAAATAATTTGAGGCCTAAAGAATCCTCCATTTGTTTAATGGCATAACTTACGGATGGCTGTGTAATATGCAATTCATTTGCAGCCTTTGTTAGATTTTTGTAACGAGCCGTATATAAAAAAATACGATACCATTCAAGGTTAAAGAATTTGATATAGATCACCTCTATGACAGTCTGTTGAAAATGTGATTTCATTAATCGCAACAATCTTATTATAATTTGGATATATAAATAATAAAAGAGTCGGCAATGGAGGTTTGAATATTATGGCAGGTAACACATTTGGAGAAGTATTTAAGATTACTACCTTTGGAGAGTCACATGGTGCAGCGGTTGGGGTCATAGTGGATGGAGTTACACCTAATGTTGAAATTGATGAAGCATATATTCAAAAACAGATGGATAGAAGGAAACCAGGCCAGTCCTCTGTAACTTCACCGCGTAAGGAATATGATGTGGTGCAAATACAATCAGGAATATTCGAAGGGAAAACAACCGGAACTCCACTCTTTGTAGTTCTGTACAACAAAGATATGAAACCGGAGGCCTATAACGATATTCAGCATTCATTTAGACCCGGCCATGCGGATTATACTTTTTTGCAGAAATATGGAATTCGCGATCATAGAGGCAGTGGGCGGGCATCTGGCAGGGAAACAGCGGCAAGAGTAGCTGGCGGAGCGATCGCTCGGAAACTGCTCGAAAGAAGAGGGGTTGAGGTACTAGCCTACACGCAAGAGGTCGGAGGGATTAAGTGTCAAACCTTTGATGAAGATGTTATTGAACAAAATGCAGTCCGCGCCTGTGATGCTAAGGCTGGAGCTGAAATGATTAAAAAAATTGAACACTTAGCTTCGATTGGAGACAGCTGCGGAGGTATCGTGGAGTGTCGGATTAGAGGGGTTATTCCGGGTCTTGGAGAACCCGTATTTGATAAATTGGATGCAGAGTTAGCTAAAGCGATGTTATCTATTGGTGCTGTAAAAGGAATAGAGTTTGGAGCTGGATTCGAAGCGGCCTCTATGCTTGGAAGTGAACATAATGACGCGATGAATAAGGATGGATTTCTTAGTAACCATTCCGGTGGGATTATAGGTGGAATCAGCACAGGAGAAGAGATTATTTTTCGAATAAGTGTAAAGCCTACATCCTCGATTTCTGTTACTCAACAGACCATAAACACGAATGGTGAAGAAGTTGAGATTAAAACGGAGGGCAGACATGATCCATGTATCTGTCCGAGAATCGTCCCGGTTGTTGAAGCAATGGCTTGCTTAGTATTGGAAGATCTTTATAAAAGACAAGCTGCTATTTTTGGATGAAACACTTTATAAAATGAAACAAATCAAAGACTGCACCTCTTAGCAATAGACTGTGAGGTGTAGTCTTTTTTGCATATGTGGTATCATATGGATAATCATTCAAATTATGCTTTGTCTCTAGCTATGCCATAAGATACAGCACAGCGAAAAGGAGGGAATAGATGAGAATCTTTGTTGCAGGTGCTGCAGGTGTGATTGGACGGTCATTGCTTCCTAAGTTACTACAAGCGGGGCATGAGGTTATCGGTCTGACCCATAAAGAAGAAAACAAAACAATCCTTGAGAGCTTAGGGGCACAAGCGGTAATCGCGGATGTGTATGAGCGTGAGTCTATATTTGCGGCTATTCAAGCAGCCCAACCTGAAGTGGTAATTCATCAGCTGACTTCATTAAGTCAGCGGAATTTTGCAGATAATTCAAGGATAAGAATAGAAGGAACACGAAATATTGTCGATGCTTCACTGACAAACGGGGTTAAACAGATTATTGCTCAAAGTATCTCTTGGGCTTATGAAGCTGGTGAGGGACCTGCCACGGAGAATACTCCATTAGATACTAATGCTTCTGAATCCCGGATGAGAACCATTGAGGGTATCCGCTCACTTGAAAAGGCAGTTGCAGAAATTCCTAATCATGTGATTTTGCGGTACGGAATGTTGTACGGCCAAGGGACTTGGTATGATACTGCGGGATTAATGACAGAAGAAATTCGACAAGGGAGACTGACTGCAACAGAAGCGGTTACGTCATTCCTTCACGTGGAGGATGCAGCTAACGCGGCGGCGCTTGCTCTGAACTGGCCTTCTGGTCCAGTTAATATTGTGGACAATGAACCTGCGCGAGGAATAGATTGGGTGCCTGTTTTTTCTGAAATCTTGGGAGCTCCTAGACCTCCTTTGCAAATGGGCAGAGAAGGCTGGGAACGGGGAGCGTCCAATACAAAAGCTCGAATGGATTACGGATGGAGTCCATCATACCCTTCATGGAGGTCAGGTTTTGCTCAGAGCTTGAAAGGTTAGAGATGAATCCAAACATGTACAAGGAGAGATAACATGAGTAAATTAAAGAATTTTTCTTTAGTAGTCGTGAATTTAATTGCTGATCTATGGTTTGGAATCGTTCGAAAACCAGAGTTTTATGATAAACACACCGTTACTAGAACAAAGAAAGGGTATGTCCTATTTGTATCTATGGCAGGCATTATCGCAGTGGGTTCAGCTTTTTGGTTATGCTCGAGAATATATTAGAGAAAAGGCTGCCAATTGGCGGTCTTTTTTTTGAGATTGGATGTCAGAAAGCTAGAATGTTATGTTACTACTTAATAGATGGTTAAAACAGGCTCCTTATTATGATCAGCGCATAAGATTAATGTCTAAACTCATGGATGAAAATCGTGCCAAAGTGACGCTTATTGCCGCCTCAGCTGGATTCGGAAAAACGACACTTGCAGCTGAATGGGCTCGCACTCATTCCGATGAGGTTGCATGGTTGTCACTGGAACTTGCAGATAACCATCTTGTACGGTTCTGGTTAAATTTGCATGCTGCAATTGAGAGAATCTTTCGCCCCTTTTTAAATCGCTTGGATTTGTTTATCCAGTCTATTCGTGACGGTTCAGTAGAAACTGCGATTCCTCTTTTATTAAACGATCTGCATTCTCTTCCAGGCTCTATTACACTTATAATGGATGAATATCATGCGATTACGAATCAATCGATTCATGAAAGTATGGGCTTTTTCATCGGACATCTTCCGGCTAATGTGAAGCTTGTAATATTGAGTAGAACCCTCCCGCCACTCGCCTTATCCCGCCTAAGAGCACAACAGGAACTACTAGAATTAAGTAACGATGATCTGAGATTTACATTTGACGAAATTGATGAGCTACAATCTCAATCCTTGAGCGAGCAGCTTTCACAAGATGAGTTATTTTTGCTTGGAAAAAAACAGAAGGATGGGCAGCGGGTTTAATTCTTGCCTTCCGCTCTTTTTCAGGAAGGGCTGGTCTTGGAAGCTATCCAGCATGCTTTTGAGGCAGAGGATTATACGTTTTCTGCATCATGTATGGATAGGCCTTTCAATTCAATTATCAAAGATGGCGATGAATCTACATTGCTAGATTTACTAGATAAGTTGCCGATCAAAAATATGATTGTGCACCCTGATTTATTTTATTTTCAAGCGGGTTCGATGGCTGTCGCTGGACGATCAGATGATGCCAAACGCTTCTTACAAAGGTTGAACTTTTCATGGAAGAGGAATTTATTATTCCGGAAAAAGAGCAAGCCGTAATTCAAATGCGGTTGGATCTGTATCGTGCTTCGGTTGCATTTTATCAGGGGGACGTGGATACGTTCGTTGAGCTATTGGACCAAAACAGGGAAGGCATAGAGAAATTTGCATCTATAGTAAACGTTACAAGGACATGGTTTTGTATTTTTGGCGGATCTTTTCTATGAACGGAATCATCTTAAAGATGCAAATGTCCAACTGGACAAAGCGCTTGTTATGTGTAATTCCACGAGGCATGTGAGCGTGTGGGTGCCAGGGGTTATTTTGCAAGCTAAAATGTTAAAAGCAATGGGTCATGTGGAAGATGCAGCGGAGGTTTTGCAGACAGCTATTGCGGAACTTAAGCAATATCATTCTCCTGGCAGGGAAAGATTGCTGGAAGCTGCATATATTCGAATTCAGTTCTCGCAAGGACCGTTAAGTAGCGGTGATGAATGGCTAACGAAAAGGCATATTAGTACAAATGATAAACCTAATGTTGCCCGGGAATACGAACAAATCACACTCGCGCGTATGCTGATGGTCCGTCAAGCTTATCAAAAGTTAGAGGTTAAAAACCAGGTAAAGCCGTTTCTAAGATAAAAGAAAAGCATTTGCTTTAAATCGGCAAAAGATTAATATAACAGTTTATTACCAAACATTTACTTTAAGAAGTGATACTATGGAATACAGAAGGTGATAGGACTAGCGAGGAGGAAATGTAAATGCAATTAATGGCATGGTCTGAATACGAGATTTCATATGACTTAAATAATGATTATTCTATTCGTAAGGCAGACTCAGAAGAGTGGGGACTGTATTGTTCCATTTATTATAATATGCAATATAATGGTTTTTTTAAAGAAGAAAGGTTCAATTCTGCCCAAAGAAACGCTTTTTGGATTTATAAAGGCGAGTCTAAAATAGGTGGGGTAAGGATGTCACCTAACCGGATATATCATTTATTTGTTATTCCACCTTATAATGATACATTTGTGGTGCTGAAGCTACTAAAAAAGCTTTTGATTTATTGGTCAGATAGAACAAAACCTATAAAAACCTTCGAGGTTCTGCCAGACCAGGTTCAATTATTTGCGCGGGCGGGGTTTTGGCCTGATGAGTTCAGATGCCGTTGGATGCACCGTCCTACAGATTATTTTGAGGTCGAATGGAACAAAGAGTTAAGGATTGAAAGTCCTCAGATCGAAGATAATGGAATGGACGCTAAACGATTTATTCTTGAAGAGCAGATTGCCGAATGTAACTTTGCGAGCTTCGATGGAAGTCTTGAGGCAACAAGGAGAAAAAAATTCGCTTATGAAGATTTTATCCCAAGTGAAGAACCTAATTACACAAATGAAGAATTACTGACAGCGTCAACGCTTGTGTATGATAAGAAATCAGGACAGCTAATTGCGAATTGTCTTTTGGGTTTACAAGATGATTACGCAGCAGTTTACAGTATTGGTGTAATACCTGCTTACAGAGGAAAAGGGATTGCTACAAGGATGTTGAAAAGAGGACTTAATCTCCTGAAAGATAAGTATCCGATCCTAAGATTATATGTCATGGAAGGTAATGATGCGGAGTCTGTTTATTTAAATTTAGGATTTGTTCCTGGAGTACAAGAGATACAGAGTATGTATATCCCTATGCACGATTAAGAAAGGCTGCCAGATGGCAGCCTTTTTTTTGTTAACTAGGCATGAGAGGTAATAGGAAACATGAAATGTTGAGGGAGTTCTTTTAATAACGGACGTATAAATAAGGTATCTTCACTCTTGGAAATTAATTCTGCCTTAACTTGATCGATTGGATAATCTGGTGTGAAATAAAAATGTATAACTTCAGTATCCGGAGAAATAATGCTTTTCAATACTGTGTTGATATCAAAACTTGTTGTACTAATAATATCAAAAATATGAAGCTGATGATCCTCATGTTTAAAGATCACAATAACGTCAGCCTCTTCAATATAATAAAAGGAATCGTGAAAAGGAAGAATAAAATAAAACAGCAGCTGATGTTCATTATTTATCACACTTAGCGCGGAGGATACCGGTGTTCTTTTGACTGCAAAATTTTTGATCATGCTAAAATCAACGGGGTTACCTATAGATAAAGGCCGCACAGAGTAGGTTGTAGTTGGCTGATTGCTAAGATGAGCAACATTAAGTGAAAAGCTGCTTTCTTGCATGCGTTCAAACCCGAATTTAGGATAAAAATCCAAAGCGCGCTCATTAGCAAATAAGTAGAGGAAGTCGTATTCATGTTCGTACTTAGCGATAATGTGGTCTATTAATTTTCGGGATAAACCTTGCATGCGATAATCAGGATGTGTCATCACCGTCCCAATTTGGATGGCGTTGTATTCTTTTTTGTTGATGAGAATAGTCATTTTATTAATAGATGCATTCGCAATGACATGATCTTCATCGATAAAGGAATAACAAATATATTTGTCATTCCAGCCCCCTTGTTCATACCAAGGTTTAAAATCAATACCAAAGATTGATTGGGCTAAAGAATTGAAGCTAAGCTTATATTTATCGATGTGTTTATAATCGCTAATCAATTGATATTCATTCATAGAATATACCTCTATTTCAGATGATTTTGGGATTCGCATTTTATGAATATATAATACTATGCTTTTTAACCGTAAAGTTGATTTTAAAAATACTATACCAATATAATCCTGTAGATGTGTTATCATAATCTCTAAATTATTAACTCGGAGGTATAAGATGAGAGAGATAGATTACAGTCATTATTTTTGGCAGGATGAGAAAATAAGACTAAGATCTGTTCACATTTGCAGAATTCTCATCACAGCGACTGATGTTTACGATCGAAAATCTGAATGGTGAATATGTGGGTGGAGTAAATCTTAATAGCATAGACGAGAAAAATGGTACGTTCAGTATAGGCGTGCAAGTGGATAGAGACCATCGAGGTAAGGGGTATGGGACAAGAGCTATCAACATCCTGTTGAAGTGTGCTTTTTTGGAGCTTAGACTCAACAAGTTTAACGAATGTACGCTCGAAGGTAACGAACCCTCAGCAGCTATGCTTAGAAAAGTGGGTTGTGTTCAAGAAGGCGTGCGCCGTAAAGTTATTTATACAAATGGACAGTATTTAGACTTACTGTTGTTTGGATTGACGAAGAATGAATTTGTGGAGAAAAACGCTATGAAATAGTGCTTAGGAGAGGTTACTTGGAAAGCGGAGTGGCGCAGGGATTATAGCTGAAAAGGATGTTTAGAAAATGAACTTGGCAAAGTGGAACTTATTAGTTACCTAAAAAGCGATTCTTCAATAACTGGAGGATCGCTTTTTTGCGTTTTGCTTTTCGAATTGATGTTCTATTGAAGCTTGCGGACCCAGAAGACGTTATTTGCATATTTTTCGCTTTTTCAGAGTAGTATCGGACTCTAGTGCAGCTATTCCCCAAGAATAGCTGTATATATGTTACTTTTTATGCCAATAGCGTCCATGGGGTCCGATAACACACCAAAAGTGGGGAAAAGCAGCGAATAGAGTCAATGGGGTCCGATAGTAGCTCGAACGAGCAAACTTGAACAAACTAAACAAAGAATGGGAGGGGAGCGTGCTGAAGCATGTGGGTCCAGATGGAGTTTGTATCGTGCTGAAGTATATTGATCCAGATGGAGTTTGGTTTGCGCAGAAGTATGTGGCCTCAGATAGAGTTTATTTCGCGCAGAAACTTGCCGATCCAGATAGAGTTTGGTTCGCGCTGAAGCTTTCGGACTCAAAAGACGCTATTTGCAAATATTTTGCTATTTGAGAGTAGTATCGGACACCAGTGCAGCTATTCCACAAGAATAGCTGTATATATGTTACTTTTTATGCCAATAGCGCCCATGAGGTCCGATAGCACACCAAAAGTGGGAAAAAGCAGCGAATAGAGTCAATGGGGTCCGATAGTAGCTCGAACGAGCAAACTTGAACAAACTAAACAAAGAATGGGAGGAGGATCATGCAGAAGCATGTGGATTCAGATGGAGTTTATTTTGTGCAGAAGTTTGTGGATCTAGATAGAGTTTGGTTTGCATAGAAACTTGCCGATCTAAATAGAGTTTATTTCGCGCAGAAAATTTCGGACCCAGAAGACGCTATTTGCAAATATTAAGCTTTTTCAGAGTAGTTTCGGACTCCAGTGCAGCTATTCCCCAAGAATCGCTCTATATATGTTACTTTTTATGCCAATAGCGTCCATGGGGTCCGATAACACACCAAAAGTGGGGAAAAGCAGCGAATAGAGTCAATGGGGTCCGATAGTAGCTCGAACGAGCAAAATTGAACAAACTAAGCAAAGAATAGGAGGAGGATCATGCAGAAGCATGTGGATTCAGATGTAGTTTGTATCGTGCAGAAGCATGCGGGTTCAGATGGAGTTTGTATCGTGCTGAAGTATATTGATCCAGATGGAGTTTGGTTTGCGCAGAAGTATGTGGGCTCAGATAGAGTTTATTTCGTGCAGAAACCTGTGGATCTAAATAGAGTTTATTTCACGCAGAAACTTTCGGACCCAGAAGACGCTATTTGCAAATATTTAGCTATTTGAGAGTAGTATCGGACACCAGTGCAGCTATTCCACAAGAATCGCTGTATATATGTTACTTTTTATGCCAATAGCGCCCATGAGGTCCGATAGCACACCAAAAGTGGGAAAAAGCAGCGAATAGGGTCAACTGGGTCCGATAGTAGCTCGAACAAGCAACTGATCAAACTAAACTGATCAATCCAAACGGATCAAACCAAACAAACCAAACGAATCAAATTAAACAAAGAATGGGAGGGTGTGCCGAAGCATGCGGGTTCAGATGGAGTTTGTATCGTGCCGAAGCTGTGGATCTAATTCTTCGAGGATCATTCTACGAAATCAACGATTTACAACCGTTTATTCCGTGATTTCATCATATGAAAAATTCACAATAGAAAACCACAAAAAACTAAACTCTCCCTACTCACATCCATATAAATCATCCTGTATCCCACCAAATCTCTATAAACAACGTAATAAGTGAACCCTCTACCAAATTTCAGGTTGTGAAAGTTGGAAAATAGTGCTTATACTAGAGTAATAGAAGGAAAGATTAGCCAACAACATTTACAACATGAGGAGGGTTTATATGGCGTTTATGATTGCTCAACGAGCGTTTATCAAAGTGTATCTTATAACAATGGTAGAACAACACCGCGGTTACGGATATCAAATGCTGGAGGATTTACGTCGGGATTTCAAAGCCCATGGTTATTCCCCTCCACAGAGTGAAATCTATCGCGCCCTGCATGAGCTGGTGCAGCAAGGGATTTTATATCGTACCAAGCAGCTGAAAGGCAATGACCCTAAAGTGGATTTTCAAGAAATCGTACTTTACCATTTCACCTCAGATGGTGAAGAAAAAGCAAAATTATATAAAAAGCAGGTAAAGACGGATCTTGACCGCTGCTTAGGCATTTTGAATAAAGCTGTTGTGGACAACTATTAGAACTGCAACTATAGTAATATTTTCAGGATGCTCTCACCCTGTTATAATGGTTACTGCCGGATGATTGCAGTATATACTTGGAGGTAGCAAAAGATGGATGAACATATGAAACGCCGGTTAGACAAACAGCGGAAGCTGTTCAGTCAACTTGGCATCACATTAGACGCTCTAACCATACATGAAAAAGAATTCAGCATGAAGCTGCGTGGCTACGATGCGGAGGAAGTAGATACATTTCTGGACAGCGTAATCAAAGATTACGAACGTTTCTATGCGACGATAGCTGATCTGATGGATAAATGGCAAGAGCAGCAGCTGGAAATGCGGGAATTAAAGGCAGAAACAAAAACAGAGGTTATCCAGGTTCCTGTTTCCCGAGGCATTGATCCAAAAGAATTGGAAGAGGTTATTCTGAGGCTTGAAACTAACGTCCGCCAGCTTAAAGATAAGCTTCCTCGCGTGGAAGAGTTTTTATAAGGCGCTGTTTGGGATAATGGGAGCTCCGCTTGACATTTCTAAATTTACCATTGACGAGTTAGCAGTTCATGAATTATGATATGTTCATAAATGATCATTTATATTTTAGTGGCGTGTTACCGTTAAGGGCATGAGCCAAGAATTGTCTTTATTTCCATTAGACAATTCTTGGCTTTTTTTGTTCCAATTTGACGATAATTAGGGAGAGGAGTGATGAGCTTGTCGCGAGAGATCGAGCAATTTCAAGTACAGCGTGTAATTGGGAATAACGTTGTAATGGTTCAGGGAAGCAAAAACGGGAAGGAATATGTCATCATTGGCAAAGGTATTGGATTTGCAGTGAAGGGTTCTGGTGTGATCGAAGGAAATGATGCTCGGATTGAAAAATTGTTTCGTCTAGAAGATCGCGAAGCCTGGAGCCAATATCAAGTTTTGCTGGAAGATATAGATCCTAAGGTAATGAAAATAACTGATGAGATAATTGCAGATATCCAAAGTCAATTTCCTGACAAGTTAAACGACAAGATTTATCTGGCACTCCCGAGCCACATACAGTTCACCATCTACCGTCTGCGCAACGGGATGGATATTATTAATCCGTTTTTGCAAGAAACCAAAATGTCATTTCCGAAGGAATTTGAGATCGCTTACAAGGCATCGGAGAAAATCAATGCTGAATTTCAAGTGCAAATCCCCGAAGATGAGATTGGATTTCTTACTTATCATGTGTATTCAGCCGTCAATAATGTATCGGTTGGTCAGTTAGTCAAGGCCTCTAATATTGTCAATGAGCTTCTAGACATGATTCAGCAAGAACGAAAGATAACTTTTGAGCACGGCAGTATGAATCATATCCGATTAATGATCCACTTGCGTTTTTCGCTGGAACGTATTTTAAAAGGATCACTAATAGATAATCCCTTTGTGAAACATATTAAGAAAGAATACAAAGAGGAATACAAGCTGGCTAAAAAGCTCGGTAAAGTAATGCAAAGATCGCTTGAGGTCGAAATTCCGGAAGAAGAACTATGTTTTCTAGCCATGCATTTGCACCGGTTATTTCAGACCTTAGTGAAATCAAATTAACATCTTAAGAGGAGTGGAGCATATGTTTTCCAAATGGAAATCAAAAAAAGAAGAGAAACATACTGAACATACCATCGAAATCATGGCACCAATCAGCGGGGAGTCAGTTCCACTAGCACAGGTTCCGGATGAAACCTTTGCTGGCGGTCATATGGGTAACGGAATTGCAATAAAACCATCTGAAGGAATTTTGAAAGCGCCTTTTGACGGTAGGGTTGCTCATATCGTGAAATCGAGTCATGCAGTCATTCTGGAACATTCCTCCGGTATGCAATTGCTATTACATATCGGAATCGATACTGTCAGCCTCAAGGGCAACGGTTTTGTCAGTCATATAACCTCTGGAGATCAAGTAAAAGCAGGTCAAACCCTAATCGAATTTGATCTGGACGTAATTCGCGCGGCAGGTTGTGACACAATTTCGCCTGTAATCGTGACCAGTACAGAGGAGAATCCACCTCAAGTAAGCGGACATTATGGTCAGGTTACAGCAGGACAGGATCTGATTCTTACCGTGGCTTCAAAGTAAATGGTTTATAGAGCACTACTACTATTGAACCGAAAGGATGATTTTAAATGTTGGCTTTTCTACAAAAACTAGGTAAGTCGTTAATGCTTCCTGTTGCAACCATGCCGGCGGCAGCTATTCTTCAAGGGTTTGGTTTGCTTAACTACGAAAAAGATATTCCGCTAGGAGCGACCATTGGTGGATTTCTGAATCAATACTTTGCTCCATTTCTAAACGCCGGAGCGAATGCGATCTTCGGTAACCTAGCCTTAATCTTCGCGGTAGGGGTTGCCATTGGATTTGCCGGTGACGCCGTAGCAGCTTTGTCAGCAGTAATTTCTTACATGGTACTGACTAAGATTCTGCTTATCGTACCGCTTCAATTCTCTTTCATCAATGATGATGTTGTATTGAACATGGGTGTGCTTGGTGGTATTTTTGCCGGTGCTTGGGCAGCGTTCTTATACAAGAGATATCACAATATAAAAATGCCTGATTGGCTCGGATTTTTTGCAGGTAAACGTTTTGTCCCAATCATTACGGCAGCTTCTATGATGGTTCTTGCTGTATTTGTGGGTATGATCTGGAGTCCGATACAAGATGTTATTAGTGACTTCGGGAACTGGGTTGTGTCACTGGGGGCTGTTGGAGCATTCATCTTCGGTACAGCTAACCGCTTGCTGATTCCGTTCGGTCTTCACCACGTGCTTAATACGATTGCTTGGTTCCAAATTGGTGATTTTACGAATGCAGCTGGTGAACTGGTGCATGGTGACTTGTACCGCTTCTTCGCTGGAGATAAAACTGCTGGGATGTTTATGACTGGATTCTTCCCAATTATGATGTTTGCGCTTCCAGGGGCAGCACTTGCATTTATTCATACAGCTAAACCGGAAAAACGTAAAATGGTTGCTTCCATCTTCATCGGTTCTGCCATTGCTTCTTTCTTAACAGGGATCACTGAACCACTTGAGTTCTCCTTTATGTTCGTAGCACCACTCTTGTACGGAGTTCATGCTTTATTAACAGGATTCTCCATGGCCTTGATGTACATTTTAGATGTTAAGCTTGGTTTTGGTTTCTCCGCAGGTTTGATCGATTATCTTGTAAACCTGAAACTGTCTACTAATGCATGGATACTTATTCCTGTGGGTCTTGGATTCTTCGTCTTGTATTATGTACTATTCCGCTTTATTATCTCATTGTTCAAGCTAAAAACACCTGGACGTGAAGATGATGATGAAGAAAGTCTGTTAGCACCACCTGGAGGTAATGGAACGCCTTCATCGTCTTCTAAAGCTGCTCAAATTCTTGAGAACATCGGCGGTCCATCGAACATCCGCAATATCGATGCATGTATCACACGCCTTCGTCTGATTGTTAATGACGAAAAAGCCGTTAAAGATTCCGCATTGAAACAGCTCGGAGCTTCCGGTGTTATGAGACTGGGTCAAGGGGCTGTGCAGATCGTATTTGGTCCAAAATCAGAGCAAATTAAAGATGATATTCAAAAGCTTTTATAACTAAATTGATCATGTTGAAATCATTAAACAGGGCTGGTTCTCATACCAGTCCTGTTTTTTTGCTGTGTCCAGAGATAAAGGGTTGCTTTATAGATAATGCCTAGTATAATACTTGGTATAAGTAAGCAAAGGAGTCGGTACACATGTCAGTCGATGATTATTTGGATCTTTTAAATTACGCCAAGGCGATTAAAGATGGGCAGTGGCAGGCTGACATCATTGAGCGCTTAAAGAATCTTAGTGCAGCAGCGGAAAGTCCTCAGATACAAGAAGAAAGTGTAATAGAACTTTGGTCAAGGTTTGATGCCATTAACATAATGATCATGAAGCTGTTTGAGAAGTTACGGGAGAATGAACATTCAGAGCAACAGTTTCAGTGGAAAGAGCAGCTCTGGGAGCTTAGGCTGGAACGGAGTATTTTATCTAAAAAGATTCTTAATCGTTACATTCGAATTAGGTAAACACTAGAAGACAGTTTCCTTATTAATTTAGGGGCTGTCTTTTTTTACGTAATCTTGATACAAAAATACATTGATAGTCGTCTTACTTATAGCTGCAGCTGATAAGGAGGATTTACAAGATGGAAATTCCGGAATCTGAAATTTTTAAAGCAATATTCTATGAACATTATCCTATTGTCAGACGTAAGCTGACCGCTTTGGTTCGTGATGAGTCGGCAGCAGATGATTTGGCACAAGAAGTTTTTCTGAGATTGTATCGTAACCCCCCAGATGATCCAGCAGCGCTGGGTGCCTGGCTTCATAGAGTCCTTACTCGTATTGGATATGATTATCTGGACAAAAAAGCAAGGGAACGGCGGCTGCAAAATAAACAAGAACAGTTATACGAAGTGAGGGAATCACCTCCTTCAGGAGAGGAAGTCTTAATCAGTAAGCTGGATCAGGAGGATGTTCATGAATGGTTGAACGAGCTGCCTGACAGGGATAGACAAGCGCTTCTGCTTAGATACTCTGGTTACAGTTATGCGGAAATAGCAGGCGAGCTTGGTCTAAGACCTCCCGTAGTAGGGACATTACTGCACCGTGCGACCCAGAGGTTAAGACAAAATGCAGCAAAATCACTGTCTCAGACGGAATAATAAAACGAGATAAGCGAAGCTCCAAATTATTTAGGAGGGATTACTAATGACTAAACAACCGCTAAATCAAGATCATAATAAACAACATACAGATGAAGCCTGGGCCAAATTGCAAAACAAGTTAGCGTCTGAGCCTGCAAGTCCCAAATGGTCTGTGTGGAGTCAGCAGTTGTCTGTGGATGTTATGAAAGATGATGACAAAACAGATCCACATATAGACCAGCCTCAATCTACGGATGACAATCCAACAGCTAATCGCCCATCCAAGCGTCCTCGCATGAATCGTCGGCGCAAATGGGGAGTAGCAGTGGCAGGTGCCGCGATCTTTGCGGTTATACTTGGAACTCCAGTAGGAAATACGGCTATGGCATCGCTGCTGAATCAATTTCGGATGGAAGAAGTTACAGTTGTGAATGAAAATGATATCCGGGATATTTTTTATCAGGTAAATGAAAGTCAATCCATGAATGAAGCTATGAACAAATTTGGTGTGTTTACAAGTTCCTTTGGTTCAAATAAAGGGATTATTCCGCTAAATCAGGTGGAAGAGACTCTAGGTTTTACACTTCCAAGCGGAACTTTGCTCGAGAATGTGAAGAGCGCATATATAACCAATTCACAAGAAATAACCTTGAAGCTTAATATTGAAGCAGTTAATAAAGCAATGAAAAGATTGGGTGCAAAACAGCTTCTTCCAGAAGCCATAGATGGGAAAGAAATTAAATTAGATCTTTCGGAGATCGTGAATTATGATCTTTCGATTAATAATGATAAATGGGCTAATCTTACACAGACGAAGACTCCTTTAATTACGGTAGATCCAACTATAAAGGTTGATGAAGCTTTGGAAGCTATAATCGATTTTCCATTGCTGCCAGATTATCTGAAATCCAGCTTAAAGCAGAGCCGCATTTTATCGGGTGAAATTCCTCTGCCACTGGTAAAAGGCTTGAATACCGATCAAATAAAGATTAAAGATACTACGGTTCTACTGAATCAGAATGAATATAGTCAAGGGATTGTGTACTCGGCTGTTTGGGTACAGAACGGACAACTGTTTGATTTCAACGGAGGAAGCGTGTATACAGATAAAGCTGTATTCTTAGAGAAGCTAGGGGAGTTGATTGAATAATGACGGCTGCTGCAATAGAAGCGAAGTCTTTGACCAAAGAATATGATAACGGACGTGGTTGCCGTGATGTAACGATTACTGTTGGGAAAGGGGAAGCCTTTGGCTTCCTCGGCCCTAATGGTGCGGGGAAAAGTACCTTTGTCAAAATGTTGGTAGGTCTCATTCGTCCATCGAATGGTAGTGCTACTCTATTTGGTCATAAGATCGGTTCACTTGAAGCCAAGTCCCAAATCGGATATTTACCGGAATTATATCGCTATCAAGAATGGCTTACGGGGGAAGAAGTAGTAAGACTGCATGCCAAGCTGTGCCGTGTAGATCGATCTGTAGCCGACAAAAGAATTCCAGAGCTTCTAGCGGAAGTTGGAATTGGAAACCGTGGACGGGATCGCGTGAAACATTATTCCAAAGGGATGCAGCAGAGATTAGGGCTTGCTTGCGCTCTTGTAAACAATCCGGCCATCGTTTTTCTGGATGAGCCCTCATCGGCGCTAGACCCGATTGGACGTCAGGAAGTTCGGAATATTTTGCAGAGGCTAAAAGAGAAGGGAGTTACAATATTTCTTAACTCTCATCTACTGGAGGATGTTGAACTCATCTGCGACCGTATGGCACTGCTGAATAACGGAGTTATACTGCGGCATGGGAAAGTATCTGAGATCTTAAATAAGCGAACAAGCTGGCATTTTAAAGTGGGCGGTTTTACGCCTATTTTGTTGTCTTGGTTACAGGATAGTACTGAACTTCAGATCAAAGTTTCAGCGGATATCGGAGCTCAATCTGAAAAAGGAGCTTCATTCCCAGCTACATTGGAGAGTAGCACAGTTTGGCTGGAAGCGGAATTGGAGAATGAGGAGCAAGTAGGCTGGCTGAACACGTTAATTATTGAACAGGGCATGACCTTATATGAAGTCTCACGGAAGCGAGAACGTCTGGAAGACTGGTTTATGAGTGCTGTATCCGGCCTAAGTCACAGAGGTGAACACGAATGAGAATAATCATAGGAATGACCTGGAAGGAATTGCTGCGTAAACGAGTAATGGTATTAACATTGCTTATGACCATTGTCTTTCTTATAGGATTTTGGTTTGTGGCAAATACGATCGGACAAAGCGGAATACCGAACAGAACAGATATTAGCAGTGGCGAGCATCTCTTAGCTAATTTTACAAATGGTGCTTTTATATTATCACTTGGATTCTTTTTTGGCGCGTTTGTACTCGCCTTTTTGGCGATCTTCAGTTCCTTCTCAGCTATTGCAGGTGAAGCGGAACAAGGGGTTATGCAGGCTTTACTGCCAAGACCGCTGCCGCGGTGGAAATGGTACACAGGTCGCTGGCTTGGATATGTGACGCTTGGGATCGGTTATGCCCTGATTTTATTTATTTCTATTTTATGGATTACTGAGATCCATGCCACCGTTCCTAGAGATGCCGTAGTCCTATTGAAATCATTTTTGTTATTCTCCTCTGTAGTGCCTTTGCTAATTACGATTTCTATGCTGGGTTCTGGATTCTTCTCAGCAGTGGGGAATGGTGTCTTTATGACAATGTTATATGGAGCTGGCTGGTTAGGTGGGATGATTGATAAGATCGGAGGATCGCTGAGATTAGAACCCGATGTCCTTGACACATTAAATAATCTGTCAGGAATGATGGCACTGCTTATGCCAGTGGATGGTTTACAGCGGAAAATGACCGCCGTCCTGTTCAGCGCTAATGAAATGAGTGGAATGATGGGATTGTTCGGCAGCATGAATGGATTGCTGGATTTTAATACGGTTCCGTCAAATATGTTTATTTTTTATGCGATAGGATATACCCTGTTAGCTTTTGTTATAGGTCTACTTCGCTTCGAGCGAAAAGACTTATAAAGGGGATGTTAATCCAAAAAGAGCCCTCTTGTCTCATGATCGGGACAATTAGGGCTCTTTGTGTTGTGTAGCGGGAATCATTTCTTAATACCAAGCTCAATCCATTCGGTAGACCAGTTTCCAATTTCACCAAGTATAGGAGCAAGCGCTGTGCCTTTTGGAGTCAGAGAGTACTCAATACGTACTGGCATTTCAGGATATACAGTTCGCTCTATAATACCTTCGGTTTCCATTTCCTTCAATCGGTCAGATAACACCTTGCCACTGAGATTGGACAGACAGCTCTCAATTTCACCAAAACGGCGTGGCCCTGGCATAAGCACGAAAACAATAAGCGCGACCCAACGTTTACTTAGCAAGTCTACCGCTTTTTCAAAGCGAGGACACATGTTGAAATCATTCATAATATCACCTCGACATTCATTATATCATAAACTTACATAAAGTAATTATAAATATTTAAAGATATATTATAACTTGACGAAGTTATATTACAATGATAAACTTACTTACAAATAGTTACTTATAATTTAACTAATATTTTATCCTTATGCTTAGCTCTATCTAAGCATTGATGAACAATGAGGAAGGTGTAATTATGATTAAACCAGAAATCACTTCTATTTTACAGAATAAAATCACGCGAATTCCTTTAGCAAATTCCACAAATATATTGGTTGGACCCATTACGTTACCGGTGAATTTAGACGGCGAGACCGTTATTTTTAAATGGTACAACTGGCTGAATACAACGGATGCAGAGCTTCTTCAAGAGGATAGCAGTAAAGCAACGGCAGCTTTAATTTCACGTTTGCCATCCATGAACTTAGCAGAAGGACAACAATCCAGTGTGTTGGTATATGGCGATTTCGAAGGGTCTGAGGATGCATTGATCCGGATGCATAGCATCTGCCATACTGGCGATATTTTTGGCAGTAAACGTTGCGATTGCGGATTCCAGCTGCATCAATCCATGAAAATGATTGTTGAGCATGGCTCTGGGGCATTATTTTATCTCGCGAATCATGAAGGAAGAGGCATTGGCCTGTTCAGCAAATCTTTAGCGTATCTTTTACAGGAAGAAGGATACGATACAGTTGAGGCTAATTTAGAGTTGGGATTTGCTGATGATTCAAGAAACTACGAAGAGGCAATCAGTGTTCTGCAAACTTTACGTCACAAACCAGTGACGCTGATTACGAATAATCCGAAGAAATTGGATGCGCTCAAGGCTGCAGGGATGAATGCCGTGAAAAGAGTAGCGTTATGGGGAGATGTATCTTCTTTTAACGAGAAATATTTGCGGACTAAAGTCGCTCGCTCAGGGCATTTAGAAGCTGTGAAGGACACCCATTCGCTAAATGAAAGACTGGCTAAGTAAAGATTGAAGTAGTGCTTTTGCGCTTCTTCTATTATAATGGGGTACTGGGAACCAACTCTAAGCTTAGTGAGGTACAATATGACTGCTATTCAAGTACAAGACTTACGCAAAACATTCAAAGTACAAAAAAACCGCGAGGGTCTCAAAGGGGCCTTCGCTGATTTGTTTAAAAGGGAATATACGGAAGTGACTGCGGTGAAGGACATTTCCTTTTCCATTCCTGAAGGTGAGATCTGTGGATATATCGGCGAGAACGGTGCTGGGAAATCGACCACGATCAAAATGCTCACAGGTATTCTCGTGCCGACTTCCGGAAACCTGACAGTAGGTGGGTATGTTCCGTATTTGGAGCGCGAGAAATTCGTGAAAAATATCGGTGTGGTATTCGGGCAACGAAGTCAGCTATGGTGGGACATTGGCGTGATTGAGTCGTTCCAGCTCCTGCGCAAGGTTTACCGGGTGTCTGAACAAGATTTCAAGAAACGGCTGGATGAATTGGTCGAACGACTGCAACTGCAAGAACTGCTGAATCGTCCGGTTCGTAAGCTTAGTCTAGGTCAGCGGATGCGTTGTGAATTAGTGGCAGCATTGCTTCACAATCCGTCGATTGTATTTCTGGATGAACCGACCATTGGTTTAGATATTGTGGTGAAGTCAGAGATCCGTGAATTCCTAAAAGATATGAACCGCGAGCATGGGACAACCATACTGCTGACTACACATGACCTGCAAGATATTGAGGCGCTTTGCTCCCGAGTGATAATGCTTGATGATGGCCGTATCATTTATGACGGAGGACTGGAAGACCTGAAGCAGCGTTGGGGAACCGGACGTGAGGTTCAATTTCAATTTGGAAATGCTACGAAACGTCAGCAACTTGAGTTATGGACTGAGGGATTGCCTGTTACTTGGTCTGCGGAGAACGATTTAGGGGCGTCTGTCTGGATACCGCTAGAGCTAAATGTATCGGATGTATTAGGCAGAGTAGTGGGAAAAGCAGACATTACTGATATCAAAATCATAGAGACCAATACGGACGATATTGTTCGCAGTATTTATCAATCTGGGTCTGCAGACAAGCCTGATGAAATGGCTGCCGCTCTGAAGGATGAAAGAGAGGCTTTACATGTCTGATAAGCTTAATCCTGCAACAGCTATGTCTTCCTCCTCAGGAAGTTCATCTTCTGGCGGTCCTCAGGAGAATAGCCGTAAATTACTATTCGGGGCTTACTTAGATTTTATACGCATCCGTTTTCTTACCATGCTTGCTTATCGGATTAACTACTACTCAGGTATTCTTATCTATTCACTGAATATTGGGGTTAACTATTTCACTTGGATGGCCATTTATGGCAATGGGGATTCATTGGGTGGCTTTACTGCAACGCAAATGACATCATATGTTGCTGTGTCGTGGATGGCTAGAGCCTTTTATTTTAATAACCTAGACCGCGAGATCTCTACGGATATCCGTGATGGAAGTATCGCTATCCAGTTTATAAGGCCCTATAACTATGTCTTAGTCAAAATGATGCAAGGTCTTGGAGAGGGAATGTTCCGCTTCCTTTTATTTATGATTCCCGGCATGGCGATAGCGATGCTGCTGTTCCCGGTTCAATTGCCAACAGCGCCATCTGCTTGGGCAGGGTTCCTGGTGATGCTCTTTTTCAGCTTTTTAATTAATTCACAGATCAATATCATCACAGGGCTCTCGGCATTTTTCGTGGAAAATAATGAAGGCATGATGCGAATGAAGCGGGTGATTGTAGACTTATTCTCCGGCTTAATCGTACCGATCAGTCTGTTTCCTAACTGGTTATCTTCCGTACTTGAGGTGCTGCCGTTTCAGGCGATTACCTACTTGCCAGGTTCAGTGTTTACGGGACGTGTGCAAGGGGTTGGAATATGGAATGTATTAGGGATACAAATTATTTGGTTCCTAGTATTGCTGATTCCAATTGTCTGGTTATATCATGCGGCGCGGCAGCGTCTCTTCGTGCAGGGAGGTTGAGGAAACATGTATTACCTGGGATTATTAATTGAATATATCAAAAACTATATGAAGAGCCGGCTCACCTATCGCGCTGACTTTTGGGTAGAGGTCATTTCAGACTTACTTTTTCAAGCTACCAACTTTATCTTTATTCTCGTAATTTTTATGCACACAGATAGCCTGGGCGGCTGGAATCAGAATGAAGTAGTGTTCGTTTATGGATTCTTTATGGTGCCATTTGGGGTGTTTAGTTGTTTTGTGAATCTATGGGGATTTAGTGAACGTTACATCGTTAAAGGTGAGATGGACCGTATTTTGACACGCCCAGCTCATAATTTGTTCCAGATCTTTTTGGAAAATGTTGATCCACCAGCACTTATGGGCTCATTCATAGGTATTATTATTATGGCCATCAGTGGCAGCAATCTGGGTCTTCCTTTTGAATGGTGGACGATACCGGCTCTGATCATTCTAACGTTAAGTGCGGTCGCCATCTATACGGGGATTTACACAACGTTGACTTCATTGTCTTTCTATTCGGATGCTCCTACTGGCATTCTTCCGTTAATGTACAACATTCAGACTTATGGCCGGTACCCGGTAACGATTTACAATCGTGCTATACAGGTATTGCTTACTTGGATCATTCCATTTGCATTCGTCGGAGTGTATCCAGCCGCGCTTTTTCTACAGCGGGAGGAGATGACCAGCCTTGCTCTGATGACACCTGTAGTAGGCGCTATATTCCTGGGGATTGGTTTGTTAGCCTGGAGTTATGGCGTACGAAGATATAAAGGTGCGGGGTCTTAAGTTAAGCTAGTGTTTTGTTAAGTTGGAAAGGCTACCTTCGGGTAGTCTTTTTTTCACCCGGAATTCATGAATATGCTAAAATCATTTATATCTACAATGGGGAGGAATCATAGATGAATGTGTTAGATATTTTACCAGCACCCGAAAACTTAAAAAAACTTATGAAAATACTTGCTTCTCTAAATATTGTCCTATGTCCAGAGGACTGGCTTCGCTATCATAGTTTTGATTCTAAATTTGATAAGAATGTTTCTCTAGCATCGATCAATAATGGCTCAGGCGATAATTTGTTTATTATTTTTACACCTCAAGGAACGGTAATTAAAGGTTTTGATCATGAGTCCGAAGTAAGTCCATATGCGCGTGACGAACATGAAGTTTGGCCAGGAATCTATGAAGAGGTTCCAACCTCGCTATTGTCTTTACTGGAAGATGAGGCGATAGCTAAGGATGATGTTACTTTTTGTTTTTGGCGTGAAAATAACGACTTGACGTGGCAGAAGGGGGAGGTAGAGATTCCAGCGGGGGCAGAAGATGGTTCGGACTTTTTGCTAGGGACTATTTTCCGCACAGCTGAGGATTTCGTGGAATTTGCCGAAGGTTATTTTGAACTCACACTCCCCTTAGAGGTTGTTTCACAAGTTTATGAGGGTGCAGCCATTACAAAAGAGATGATCAAAGCGTTAAATCCTGATGGTGATGTAGAGATAATTCTTCAGGAGTTAGCAGAGCTAGACTCTTAAGGACTTATCGATTTTGAAAACAAAGGGGGATGCGAAATGGAACTTTACGTGGAAAAGCTGAATGCTGATGCTGCTAGGGATATTTTAAGCTGGCAATATGATCCACCCTATGATTTTTACAATAATGAACTAACTCCTGAAGCTATAAGTGAAATGCTAGAGGAAGCATTTTTTTCTGTACTTGATGCAGATAAACAATTGATCGGATTCTTCTGTGTAGGAAGTCCAGCACAGGTTCCAAATGATAAATATACATATTCTCAGGATTTTATAGATGTGGGTTTAGGAATGAAGCCTGAGTTAACCGGACAGGGGAATGGGACACAATTTTTCACAACAGTCCTTAACTATATCAATGAGAGATGCGAGGAAAAACCAAAGCGGCTGACAGTGGCGAAGTTCAACGATAGAGCGATACGCTTGTATGAAAAACTAGGATTTAGCAGGGAAGCTGAAATCGTTAAAGGAACTACAGAATTTATAATTATGATTTGTAATGAAAATGATAATCTTGCTTCCGTGTATGAGCGGGCAAAACCCGGCGAACTAATTACTTTTGGCGCTTATCCGCAAATGGCGGACGGAGCAGACCAAATGCCGATAAAGTGGCGAGTGCTGCAAAATTCAGGTAGAGAACTGTTCATTTTGAGCGAGTACATTTTGGATTGCAGGCGGTATCACGATGAATATGTTGACGTTACATGGCATGACTCCGATTTGCGAAAGTGGTTGAACGATGGGTTTTATAATGCCGCTTTTAATGACTCCGAGCACAGGCTCATCAAGACTACACAGTGCACAGATAACGGAGAGGGAAGTATAAACACGGAAGATAAGATTTTTCTGCTTAGTGTTTCGGAGGCGAATGAATTCACCTTTAAACTTGGAGAAAATACTTTACGTGCGAAGCGTAGGGCGATAGGAACGGGATTCTCCAAAGTGAAAAAGTACGATGGATGTAAATTGTATGTGTATGATAAAAAAGTCAAAGCTGATTATATCCTTGAGAAGGATGAAGAGTTTGGCTGCTCATGGTGGTGGCTGAGAACTCAACCTGCGATTTCCTCACGTGCGTATTTTGTAGGTACTCGTAGCAGTATTCGCAGTTACGGACATGTCAACTTGGCTTGTTACGGTGTGCGCCCCGCTTTAATCCTTAATTATTAAGCTCTTTCTCCAACATCGTTTCATGGGAAGCGAATCTTACCACAGAAACAAAACAGCCTGAACCCCTAGGAATACAGGACTCAGGCTGTTTATTATTGTATCTATTTCATGGAATTAGACTTGTCTTTAGCATTGAGTGTAGCAATCAGTTTCTCGCCTTCGACATCCAGGTTTGGCAGAATACGGTCGAGCCATTTTGGAAGTGCCCAAGCTTTGTTGCCGAAAATAGACATTACAGCAGGAACTAATCCCATTCGAATAATGAAAGCATCGATTAAGATCCCTACGGCCAGTGTAAAGCCAATTTGTTTAATCATGACATCATCCGTAAAAATAAACCCTGCAAAAACGGAGATCATAATTATAGCAGCGCCTACTACGACACGACTCACCTGGTTGTATCCATGAACAACGGACTCTGATCCCTCATGACCATGAACGTACGATTCACGCATGGAACTGACAAGGAAAACCTGATAGTCCATCGCAAGCCCATATAGGATACCCGTAACGATGATTGGCATAAAGCTTAGCAATGGGCCACCGGTGTCGAAACCAAAGAGAGAATGGAGCCAGCCCCATTGGAACACGGCTGTGGTGATCCCGAAGGTAGCGAGTATGCTAAGCAGAAAGCCGATCGTAGCTTTGATAGGAACGATAATCGAACGAAATACCAACAGAAGAATAATGAGCGATAGGAGAATGATGATTCCTACATAAATGGGAAATACATCTGCCAGTTTGGCCGACATATCGATGTTAACAGCGGTAAAGCCGGTAACCCCGAGTTTAACATCATTACTTTGAGCGATACTAGATTCCGTAGCCCGTAAATCATTCACCAGATTTTTGGTTGTTATATCGCTAGGACCCGTTTCTGGAATCAGACTGAAGATAGCCAAATCCTTAGTCATGCCCAGAGGAGTGACCAATGCGACATTCTTTTGAGCTTGGAGCTCTTTTACAAGATTTCCTAGGAGCTCCGGAGTGACTGGAGTGGAAGAATTCTTTGGTTCTGCAACCAGAATAAGCGGTCCGTTAAAGCCCTCTCCAAAACCCTCGGATATAGCATCATAACTTTGTCTTGCTACCGTATCCAAATTCGCTGAGGCAGCTCCGGGAATGCCCATTTCCATTTTTGCTATAGGGGTTGCTGCTACGCCAAGTACCACGACGATGGCAACAATAGTGACCCAACGATACTTGATGACGAATTTAACCCATCCATCAGCTATACCGCGGTTACCCGTTGTATGATGATCCTTGTTTTTCTTGCGAGCTTTAGGTGAACAGATGCGTTCACCCACCAATCCGAGCAATGCCGGCAATAGGGTTAAGGCAACAAATACGTTGATAAGGACGGTAGCAGCTGCTACTAACGCCATCGTAGATAAGAAAGTAAGCCCGATTACAAGCATACCGCAGAGAGCAATAATAACCGTCAAACCGGCGAAAAATACGGCGCTGCCGGATGTGCCAATTGCTCTAGCCGCAGCTTCTTGTGCGCTTAATCCTTGATCAATAATCATCCGGCGTTGGCGATTTACAATGAAAAGAGCATAATCGATTCCGACGGCTAATCCAATCATAAGCGCCAAGACGGAAGTGACACTAGGCATTTCAATGAATTTGGAAATAGAAAATGCTCCACCTACACCGATGCCGACTCCAAGCAGTGCAGTTATAAGGGGCAGACCTGCTGCAACGACAGAGCCAAGCGTCACCAGCAAAACAATTGCAGCAATGACAAGTCCGACAATCTCAGCTGATCCTACACCGATAGATACTGATTTGAGTGTCTCGCCCGGCAGTACAGTGATGTTGGTATCTTTCTCGACATTCTTGACGGTATCAATTACAGAATCAAAAATATCTTGAGAGATAGCAGATTGCTCAATGGTAAACTGGAATTGGAACAATGCAATGCTACCGTCTGCGGAAAGAATAACACCAGGTACTGGAACGCCATCTGCCATCAGAGGACCATAGGAAAGGGGTGCTGTGGCTGCTGCAGACTGATCCATACTGGCAGCCTGAGTTGCTTCAGTAGTTGAACTACTTGCTTCCGCTGCGTAATCCGCAGGATTAATCACTTCGTTTATACCGTAAACCTCATTAACACCTTTAGTGATCGCTGCCAAACGTTCTGGCGTATCCAGTCGCTCATTTTCAGGTGCTTTGAACACGACACTTCCTTGTCCACCAGATGCAGCCGGAAGTTCTGTTGCTAATTGATCCAAAATCTTTTGCGATTCTGTGCCTTCAATCTTCATTTCTGAACTGATATGAATACCATTCATGCTGATCATAGAGATGACAATTCCTAAAATTAAAATCCAACCTAAAATGAAGTACCCAGGTTTGCGATAAGCGGTTTTTCCCACTCTGTATAATAATGTTGACATGTATCTATTTTACACTCCCTCGATGATGAAAACTGATTGTTAGCCTATTAGAATCCGTTGCGTAAATATCCGTAAATAGTTTCCAAAAATTGATCGAACGTAAGAGTTTCAGGAGTTGGATCGTCGCTCGTCGTTTGTCCCGGAAGCAGCACATTAAGTTTTCCGTCAATTAAGGGAAGTACAGTTCCGTAAACCGAATTTATAAGCAGATAAGTATAGACCTCGTCATACTTACCATTTGACAAGTGCAACAATGTTTTTTGTGCTCCAGTTTGCGTAAGATGTATTGCTCTTAGATAATGGGGCTCGAGAGCTGGGAATTTTCGGGAAAGTAAAGAAAGCTCACGCAACCTCCCTATAAGCTCAGATGTAAGTTGCATCTTAATTAGTTGATATAAGGTATCCAGCAGGGAGGCATTTTCAGGGATTTTGGTGAGCAATTCCTCATATTCATTCGTGTTCCGTACGGTAACTGCTCCCATCGCAACTGCCTCTTCCTTGCATGTGAAATAGTTTGCGAAAGTTCTTCTGGAGTAGCCGACTTTTTGCACGATATCTTCAACAACAAAACCGTCCAACCCATGTTCAAGTGCAAGTTCGAATGCCGCTTCAGCTAGCGCTTTTTCAGTGGCTTCTTTTTTGAAATCTCTCAACGTTTGTTTAATCATAATTTATGTATACACCTCCCATATAGCTGTAATTGTGGTGAAGATTAGGATTACTGACTTTATACTAATGCAAACTTGCCCAATGTGCAAACTTTCTCATTGGGCAAGTTTATACTTTGGGATCTGCTTATAGAAAATTCCCGGCAGTTTCACAGCAGAAAACAGGAAATAAAAATAGAATAATTTCTCTTTATCAACAGATGAAAAGAGTACATAATTACAGACGACCTCATTAACTCTAGAAATATTTTGTGAGTATTATAAATGATCTTTTTCAAAGAGGGGAGTTCGTTATATGTATGGAATTCTGGCTGTTTCCGGCCTGTCTTTTCTTCTGGTGGCGGTGTTTACGCCTCTATTGATCTGGACGCTGCATAGACTGAGGTTAACGCAGCCAATTCGTGCCGAGCTTCCAGCAGATCATCAGGCCAAACGGGGTACACCACTAATGGCAGGGTTGATCCTGCTTATCGGGATAGCGATTTCGCTGCAGTTTCAACCCGGGCCTCTAATGTTACTCTTATGCGTTACGTTTTTGTTGTTTAGTTCAGTCGGATTTTTGGATGATTTCAAAAAGGCTTTTTGGCAAAATCCATCCGGCATCAGCGGCCGCTCAAAACTAGTGCTTCAATTTCTTTTTACTGGAATTATATTATATGTGTTGTTCCATTCGTTCGGCCTGACGAGTGATATCGAGTTATTTAAAGGGCAAAATCTGCAGTTGCCTGTGTACCTTTATGTGGCCATCATTTTGCTGTTTGTGGTCGGCTCCGCGAATGCCATCAATTTTACAGATGGTCTCGATGGGCTATTGATCAATGTTGCCATACCGTCGTATTTTTTCTTTTTTATGATTTCGGACAAACCTGAAGTGCAGACATTTTCACTTGTTATGATCGGTTGTCTGCTAGGGCTTTTGCTTTACAATATTTATCCTGCAAGAGCGTTTATGGGCGATACTGGATCACTGGCCATCGGTGGCTCCCTTTCCGTTCTGGCTGTCATTGAAAAGGTTGAGCTCTTGCTTCCGATTTTATTTTTCATTTATTTTGCGGAGCAGTTGTCGGTCATTTTACAAGTTTGGTACTACAAACGGACGAAGCTGCGGCTATTCCGGATGGCTCCGATCCATTACCACTTCAGCTTAAAATACGGATGGAGTGAGAACAAAATCGTGATGATTTTCGGTTTCATTTCTTGGGTATCCGTACTGCTGTGCTGGTTGATATGGAAATATTTAATTCACTAAACGAACAATTCGATACGAAACATGAATCTACATAATGTTATTGCAACAACGAGACATCGGCATCTTTTGTATTTACAAATCTATAAAAATAGATATAATGGAACACATGGAACCTTTATTGATATTCAAAGCGTTGTCTAACGAGACTCGTAGTCAAATTATGATGTGGCTAAAAACTCCCGAGGAATTTTTTGATGAAAAGCCTTATTTACAACAAGGCCTAAATTTTCAAATTGGGATTTGCGTGGGAGATATTCAAGCTAAAGCGGGGCTTGCACAGTCGGTTATTTCGAGCTATCTATTGACTATGCAAAAAGCTGGTTTGCTGGAATCTGAGCGAATTGGGAAGTGGACGTATTATCGTCGAAACGAAAAGACAATTCAAGAGTTTTCCGAGTATATTAAAGAGAAACTATAGGAGAAAGGAGGAAGGGCTTTTTTTTGGTAATACATATCTACAAATCTAAATATGTAAATATAAATGGAGGATTATTTTAAAATGAAAAAGGTTAACCCTTTGCTTATTATTATTTTGGCTTTAGGCGTATTTGGCATTATTACAACGGAAATGGGGATTATAGGTGTTCTGCCACAGGTAACTCAAAAATTTAATATATCAACTTCTCAGTCTGGATGGCTTGTAAGTATATTTGCTTTAGTTGTTGCTATTTCAGGTCCATTTCTGACCTTATTGGCTTCTGGAATTAATCGTAAAATAATTCTATTAACTGCTGTGCTTATTTTTGCAATTTCAAATATTGTTTATGCGTATACGACCATGTTTGAAGTAATGCTGATTTTCCGTATTATCCCTGCTATTTTTCATCCCGTGTTTTTTTCAGTTGCACTTGTTACCGCTGCCCAACTTGTCCCTCCGGAAAAGAGCACCAAAGCAGTTACAAAGGTTTTCGCCGGAATAACGGTCGGGTTTGCTTTTGGTGTGCCTTTGACTTCTTATCTCGCGGACAAAATTTCGTTAGAAGTCGCTTTTCTGTTTGGAGCTGTCGTAAGTATAATTGCCTTTTTAGGAATACTAGCTTGGCTTCCTTCCATGCCAGTTAAAGAAAAAATGTCATATGGTAAACAACTTGGTATTTTACGCAAACCCCTATTGTGGTTAAATATTGTGGCAGTTATTTTTATCTTTGCAGCTATGTTTTCTGTGTACAGTTACTTTGCTGAATATCTTGGGCAGGTAACACATATGAACGGGTCATGGATTAGTATCATGTTGATGGCCTTTGGGATAATCATGATTTTTGGGAATTTTTTATTTGGAAGCCTTTTGCATAAAGGCATTACAAAGACCGTTATCATGTTTCCATTGTTATATGCGGTAACTTACTTATT
Source organism: Paenibacillus sp. FSL P2-0121 (assembly GCF_037975345.1). NCBI lineage: Bacteria > Bacillati > Bacillota > Bacilli > Caryophanales > Paenibacillaceae > Paenibacillus > Paenibacillus sp. FSL P2-0121. The sequence continues at coordinate 3,189,017 of NZ_CP150245.1, forward strand.
CGTATATTATCTAGGTTCTTATTTCCTTCCGATGGTTGTTATCATAATTATTTGGGGGGCAGTGCATTCCGGCGGACTGATTGTCAGTCAAGCATGGTTAACGACCGAAGCGAAAGAAGCTCCCGAATTCGGTAACAGCTTGTTTATCTCATTTTCCAACCTTGGAATTACTATAGGGACTGCTATCGGTGGTTGGTTTATTTCTCACGCAGGAATACATCAACTCATCTGGATCGGAATTATGTTTTCCCTGCTTGCTTTCTTATCGATCATAATCAAAATAAAGATTTCCAAATTAAACGTGGTGGAAGTAGAGTAAAGGCGAAACAGCGATAGCCAAGTATCTTTTTTCTGGTACATGGCTGTCGCTGTTTTCTATGATTAGTAGTACAGTCTTGTGTTTTTAAGTTTTTTAATTTATTTTTAATAGACCCCATGAAATTACATACGTGTATAAGAAAGAGGTTAACAATGAATAAGATTTATCTAGTAAAAAGCTTTCTAGCTATCACACTCTTACTTGGAACAACAACTGCCTGCAACTTAGCCGAGCAGATTACTTTAGAGCCAGTTCCAACGATTACGGCTGATTCCAGTTCTGGATTGGGTTCTACGCCAGACAATACAACAGAGGACAACAAACGTTTAATAGATGCAAAGGTAACACGAGTAGTCGATGGTGACACCATGAAGCTGACTATAGGCGGAAAAAAGGAAACCATTCGTTTATTGCTGGTTGATACTCCAGAGTCAGTGAATCCGAACATCCCCGAACCACAGCCCTTTTCGCTAGAAGCTTCTGATTTCGCCAAAAAGATGCTTACGGATAAAGATGTACAAATTGAACTTGATGTATCGGAGCGGGACAAATATGGCCGCCTACTTTGTTACCTCTATATAGATGGGAAAATGTTCAATGAGATTCTGCTAGAGCAGGGTTATGCACGTGTAGCCTATGTATTTGCACCTAATACAAAATACGTAGATCAATTTAGAGCGATTCAGGATAAGGCGCGAGAGCGGGGAATAGGTATTTGGAGCATTGAAAATTACGCGCAAGACAATGGTTTTCATGTGCAGAAAAAGAAATAAATTTTAATTAGCTTAGGATATTTGAGCCTATTAGAAGAAAGGATGTAGTTTTTTGAGCGATTATATTATGGAGTTAAGAAAGCTGGTAGGTACCAGACCCCTTATAATGGCAGGTGCCTGTGTTTTATTGTGCAGCAATCATCAATTATTATTACAACGTAGAACGGACAACGGATGCTGGGGTTTGCCAGGTGGCTCGATGGAGCTTGGGGAGACTTTAGAAGAGGTCGCTAAGAGGGAGCTTTTTGAGGAAACGGGCTTAACAGCCAAAGGTCTTGAATTGTTCGACATGTTCTCTGGAAAAGATCTTTATTATAAATACCCGCACGGGGATGAAGTATATAATGTTGTGGCTGCGTATCTATGCACAGACTTTGATGGGGCGCTAAAAGTAGATGGAATTGAAGTGCAAGAATTGCGTTTTTTTTGTTATGAAGAATTGCCAAGCGAGCTGTCTCCTCCAGATGTTCCCGTCATTAAGAGGTTTTTGGATCGTTTTGTGAAGTGATGTCGGATGGTATTCAAAAGATTAAAGAGGGCTGCCTAGTGGTAGCCCTTTCTTTAGTTTATTTTGGCCATTTCCTCGGGAGTTTCAGTACAACCACGAATTTTTCTGTTGAAAATAACTATAGCAGCAGTGTTGACTTCGTCAAACTATTGGAGTAGTCTGTATCCAAGACCCAAACTATTGCAATAGTGTAAGGAGATGATTTAAATGACTATTAAACTTTTTGATTCGGAACTTAAAGTAATGGAAGTGTTATGGAAAGAAGGAGATAGGTCTGCCAAACAAATTTCTGATATTTTGAAGGCTGAGATTGGTTGGAATATGAATACAACTTATACTGTTATCAAAAAGTGTATTGGTAAAGGTGCAATTGAGCGCTATGAACCTAATTTTATGTGTCATGCGTTAATTGCTAAGGTGCAGGTACAAGAAATGGAGACAGATGAGCTGATTGACAAGGTGTTCAATGGTTCTGTCGACAAGTTATTTGCATCCTTACTGGGGCGTAAGAAATTATCTGCTCAACAGATTGAGAAGCTCAAACAAATCGTCGATAACGTTGAATGAGGTGATGGCCTATGAGCACCTTTATGAATATGAGTTTTACTGCTGCGGTGATGATCGTGGCTATTATTGTCATTCGATCGCTGGTCATCAATAAGCTGCCTAAGAAAACCTTTATGGTGTTATGGGGGGTGGTTGTATACAGACTACTGATTCCCTTTTCTTTGCCGTCACCATTTAGTATTTACACATGGGTTGATAGTTTACCTTTGAATAATTCGAACAATGTGACTTTCGTTAATCCGTCCTCCCCTCTAACCTTACCCATGAATCTAGTAGGTTCGACTTCGACTTCTGAGGTTCAGTCGATTAATAACCATTTGTCTTTTGCTATCTCGTCTATCTTAGTCATTTGGATAATGGGTATGGTTATTTCCGCATTGTACTTCATCATCACTTATGTGAAATGTCGAAGAGAATTTCATGCTTCTTTGCCTGTTGATCATCCAGTTGCTTTGAAGTGGCTAGATGAACATAAGTTGACTCGCACGATACAGATCCGGCAATTGGATTTAATCCGTTCACCCCTAACCTATGGAATTAAGCATCCAGTAATCCTACTGCCGAAAAATACAGACTGGAGTAATGTTGAGCAGATACAATACATTCTTATGCATGAACTAGTACATATTCGACGATTCGATCAGATAACGAAGCTGATATTAACAGCTGTTCTCTGTGTTCATTGGTTTAATCCGTTAGTGTGGGTCATGTATATGCTGGCTAATCGTGATATTGAACATTCCTGTGATGAAACGGTTGTGCGATCATTTGGCGAAACAACGAAAAGAGCTTATGCGATGTCTCTTATAACAATGGAAGAACGAAAGAATAAGCTAAACCCTTTAAGCAATCATTTTTCAAAAAATGCGATTGAAGAAAGGATTATGATGATTATGAAGATGAAAAAAACGACCACCTTTGCGACTGTTCTAGCCATTGTCTTAGTTGTTGGTGCTACGGCTGTTTTTGCAACCAGTTCAGCGAAGTCTGCTGGCTTGAACACGAATCAAGATTCATCTGTGTTGACTCGTGGGGACAATGATAATATTCAGTACTCAACGAATGGAGGAAAGACATGGATGAACCAAGTGGAGTATGAAGCAAAATATCCCGTTTCAGATGTAGAATGGTGGACTTATGATGAATACAAAGCTTGGCTCGAAGATGAAAAAATAGAACTCCCAAAAATAATTGGAGGAAAAGCATGGACCTCAGGAGATGGGTGGTTCACATGGACACAGAAGCGTGTGGATGATGTTATCGCTAGGTATGAAAAAAATCTTGCTGATATTAAGAACGGGACAAAAATTTCAAAGACCGTGAATGGTCAGGACGACATGATGTTGTCCTCTAATGCGACTGAAATAAGTACTTCTGTCTACAGTGAAACCATTTCGTCGGACAACGGTGAGGTTATCTCATTTGGCCCGTTTGACACGAAGGAAGAGCTTCTTGCTAAGGTTAAACCTTACTGTGAGCAACAAGTCAAGCAAGGAAATATGACGCAGAGGGAAGCGAAAGAGATACTGAGCAAATACAATTAAGAATAATCCAAGAGTGTGTTGTCACATAAATGTTAGATTCCTGCTTAACTTCGATTTCTAAAGCGTCACCCTTCCCGCAGAACGTTAATAAGATGAACAATGAAATATGACATCAGCCCGGAAAGGTGTGCGATTATGGACGGAACAATCCTGAATTTCTTTGCTGGCGGTAACACAGCTCACGGCTTCTCTAACCTCTATGAGTCGTCATTGCAAGGTTTAACACGTTTGTTTGTTTTAAAAGGAGGCCCCGGTACGGGGAAAACTAGAATCATTCGAGAAATTGGAGATCTTCTGGCTCAACAAGGTTATGAGATCTGGTTAATTCACGCAGCGTCAGATAATGATTCACTCGACGGAGTGGTTATTCCTGAATTAAAAGTAGGAATTATAGATGGTACGGCTCCACGGGTCATTAAGCCAGAATTGCCTGAAGAGGCCATCATACATGTGAATTTGGAGCAGGCCGTCGATACGCTCCAGTTAAGCCAGCGTTGTGTTGAGATCGACAGCTTAGTTGATCAGTACACGGAAGAGCATGAACTAGCTTATTCAGGCTTTGCTGAAGCACTCCGCATTCATGACGAATGGGAAGCGATTTATATTGCGACAATGAATTTCCAAGCCGCTGATGAGCTGACTCAGGAGTATATTCAACTTCTGTATGGTGATCAGAACTTCGAAAAAGTAAGCCGAGTGGATCACCGTTTTTTAGGTGCAGCTACGCCTAAGGGTGCAGTGGATTTTGTACCTAATTTAACCGCAGGGCTAAAAAGATATCTTGTAAAAGGTCGCGCGGGTTCCGGTAAATCTACACTTTTAAAAAAATTGGCGGCTGAAGGAATAAAACGTGGTGTCGATGTTGAGATTTACCACTGTGGTTTCGATCCGAACAGCCTTGATATGATTATCGTACGCGAGCTTGGGTTTGCTATTTTTGACAGCACAGCTCCGCATGAGTATTTCCCTGATCGTGCCACCGACGAGATTGTTGATATGTATTCACGGTGCATTCAGCCAGGTACGGATGAAGCTTTTGCCGAAGCCATCGCAAGTATTAAAGAGCGATATTCCAGCACCATGAAACAATCCATTCAACATCTGACAGATGCCAAAGTATTTTTGGATGAGTTAAAGACAATCTATGCCGCAGCTACAGATTTTGACCATGTAGATCAGATTAAATCACAAATTCAACAAGAAATCAGCGGGATTATGGAAAGTCCTCAGGAGGTTTAACCTTCATTAAAGATCGCTCTCTTAGCGGGCGGTCTTTTTTCTATGTCAAGAAATTGGTATGGTACATACGCACCCATGCGGTTATTTCCACCAGAATTGTATCCAAGTATGCTCTCTCTAGGGACAACGATAAGGGAGAGAGAAACTTATGAGTGATCAGAAAGTGATGTTTAGAACGGGTCTTAAGGATTCTGTAGCTATTGTTGCAGGATTTATTCCTGCTTGTTTTACGTTTGGATTGGTCGGTAAGGGATTAGGCCTGGGGAGTCTGGAAGTGTTCTTATTGTCAGCGCTCGTATTTGCGGGAGCCAGCCAATTTATTGGCGTAAAAATGCTTGCCGCTGGTGCCGCCGCTCCAATGATCCTGCTGCTTACGTTGATCATTAATTTAAGATATTTGTTTATCAGCCTATCTTTTGGGAGTCAGCTTGACCGTACAATCAATCCGCTGGCCAAAGTCTGGATTGGGTTCAGTTTAACAGAAGAAGTGTACGCTGTTAGTATGATCCCCCGCAATCATTCAAAAGAAAATATAACTCTTCCATATTTGCTGGGTCTACAAATTCCTCCGTATATAGCAAATTTGCTGGCAACAGCTGCGGGAATATCGCTGGCATCCTACATTCCGGCTATATACTTACCTGCTTTGAACACCTCATTATATGCCTTACTGATAGCACTAATAGTGCCACAACTAAAGGGAAGCATTCGGAATTTGGCCATATGTTTAGCAGCGGCGGGTTCTTCATGGCTTCTACATCCCGTACTTGGAAACTCCTCGATACTTGCAGCTATGTTAATTGGTATGGCAGTAGGGTCCTTATTTCGAGAGCAAGCTGAAGTAGAAAAGGAGGTATCCGTATGACTATTCTGATCATTATCGGGATGGCAATCCTTACATTTTCATTTCGTTTTGTACCTTTGCTGCTGACAAAGCATACGAATGGCTCTTCCAAAGTCCAAGCTTTGTTGGAATATTTGCCTATCGCGGTTCTTAGTGCTTTAACGGTTCCTGGGATATTTCAGGTGGACGCAGATGACAATCTTGTAGGTATCGCTTCGGGTATAGTCGCTGTTATACTGGTATTAATTAGGAAAATCCCGCTGTTACTCGTGATCTTAGGCGCTGTTTCTGCAGCACTAATTGTAAAAATCCTTACTATGAACCATTAAGAAAACCCGGATTAGAAGGGTAGGAAATCTTATGAAGCATGAATTGCTGATTACTCTCGATAAACAAAGACCTATTCCATTAAGCCGTCAAATTTATGAGCAGGTTCGTAATGCTATCCATTCAGGAGCTTTAAGTGGGGGGGATTCACTGCCTCCATCAAGGACTTTGGCTAATCAACTGGAAGTATCCAGAAGTGTAATTCTTCAATCCTACGAGCTACTACAAGCAGAGGGTTATCTGGAGATGAGAAAAGGGGCAGGAACCTATATAGCGGGGCTGCCGGTGGAGGAGAAAGACCCCCAGAATTCTGAGAACCCTTACAATTTTATAACGAAAGGTCCTGATTTCCTTACACTCAATCCTTCTTCTATTATAGAAAACGACTTGAACACAGTATTATGTAATTTTCGGCACGGTGTACCTGCATGGGACGCTTTTCCAATGGATCAGTGGCAAAAAGCATTAATGAATGCCTGTCGTCGTGCATCTCCTGATACTTTGGGTTACGGCCCGGTCGAGGGCTCTTTGGGACTACGCCAAGAGATTGCACGTTTATTACGGTCCACACGTTCGATGCCCGTGGTTCCGGAGCAAATTGTGATTACATCCGGGGCTACGCAGGCATTGGATATATTATCGAGAATTTTTGTTTCAAAAGGTGATCATGTTATTGTTGAAGATCCATCACATAACGTTGTGCGGGAGATTTTTTCGTTCGCTGGAGCGGTGGTTACACCCATAAGGGTTGACCTAGAGGGTATTTCTGTAGATGAGCTTCAAGTAAGCTGTGATACCATCAAAGAAGGTCCTCATAAAAAACCAAAACTAGCTTATGTCACTCCCTCGCATCAGTTTCCTTTCGGGGTGACCCTGTCGATGAAACGAAGAGTGCAGTTACTGGAATGGGCCAAAGCCAATCAAGCTTTTATTATTGAAGATGATTATGATAGTGAATACAGGTACGAGGGTCCGAAGCTATCATCACTTGCTGGACTAGATGTTGACGGTAGAGTAATTTATGTAGGCAGTTTTAGTAAAGTGTTATTTCCTTCTCTGCGCATAGGTTATGTTGTATTGCCTCCGACTTTGATTCAACCTTTTTTGGCGGTCAAATGGATAACAGATCGTATGTCTTCTGCTCTGGATCAGGAAGCGTTGGCGGAATTTATTCAGAATGGACATTATGCAAGGCATGTTACGCAGATGGGGAAACTTTATGCTGCCCGCAGGGCTTGTCTAGTAAAAAGTTTGGATGCTGAATTTGGCAGTCGTGTACGCTATTATGGGGAAGAGGCGGGTCTTCATTTATTAATTGAACTGGAATCCAATGCCGAAGAGCATCGCATAGCTGAATTGGCGTTACGATATGGAGTTCGGGTCTATCCTGCGTCTTCTTATTTTGTGGGCAGTAAACCTCAAGGTCCTGTCTTTCTACTTGGTTATTCTAATCTCACCGAGAATCAGATTAAGATGGGTGTGAACCGCTTGATGTTAGCTGAAACGGAAGCGGCAGTTAGTACTAGAACTTAATCGAAAGCGATAGAATATCTAATTCTGGAGGTTTTTATGAAACGGTCTATGATAGGGATTGATCTTGGCGGAACCAATATTAAAGCAGGGATTTACGATACTGATTTTATAGCTGTAAAAGAAAGATCTATACCAACAGAGGCTGCTAAGGGCCCAGCCCATGTGTTGGGACGGATTAGAGAAGCAGTACGTTTAATCACGGATGAAGCGAATATTCCATTAGATCTGGTAGAAGGAATGGGAATCGGAGTGCCAGGATTACTTGATCCAGTAACGGGAATTTCTTTTTTCTCACCGAATTTTCCGGATTGGGAGCTTGTACATGTTGTAGATGAGATGAAAAAATTCTATGACTTTCCTACTTTTATTGATAATGATGTTAGGGCTAATCTTTATGGTGAATGGCAACAAGGTGCAGGAAGAGGGTATAACAATCTGGTTCTGATTACCTTGGGAACGGGATTAGGGTCGGGTATTGTGAACGACGGAAAAGTGATCTACGGTACGTCTTATAGCGCTGGTGAAATTGGGCATATGAATATGTACAGGAACGGGCGTCCCTGCAAATGTGGAAGCTCCGGTTGTTTGGGGCGATATGTGTCCGCGATTGGCATGGTGAATACTTTTAAAGAGAAGCTGAAAGAAGGTCGAACAAGTATTATTCAGACTTGGACTAAGGATCAAGTTGAGCAAATTACCGCGTTAATGATATCTGAGGCTTACGAACTTGGAGACGCTCTCTCTATGGAAGTAATGCAGGAGACTGGAACTATACTTGGATTTGGATTAGCGAATGTTGTGAATATCCTCAACCCGGATCTTATTATTGTAGGTGGGGGAATGGCAGCGGCGGGAGATAAATTGCTCCAACCTGTAAGAGAGACTGTGCATCAGCATGCGTTGAAGCTATCAAGCAGTAAGTGTAAAATTGTTCAAGCAGAGCTTGGGAGTCGAGCAGGAACTATAGGTGCGGCCTCTTATGCGTATAGTAAGCTGCAAGATGCAGGGAAATTAAACTTTGCTTAGTGTTATTTGTTTTTTTACATGAAATGGAACCAGATCGAGCCGCCCGGAATACAACTGTATAAAACCGTGGAGGTGCTCTTATGTTTGCAATCATGCAATTAATAGGTGGAGTGATTCTTTCTTTGGGATGGATCCCGCAGATTGTTCAAATCCTCAAATCAAAATCCGTAGCCGATTTAAATCTCAAATCGTATTTACTTATGCTGCTCGGGATTAGTTTAATGGAAGCTTATGCGATCAGTTTGGCGGTTACGGGGGTTGGATTAGCTTTTTTGATTACGAATACGATGTCTTTATGTGTTGTATTGCTGGTTATTATTCTAGTGATTAAATATCGAACAAGATAATGAATGAAGCTTATTAATTTAAACTGGATAGTGAATGCAGGAGGTTAATTTGCGCGAAAAAAATTATACATATGAAATCGATGCGGTAACTTTTCAATTACAGGAAGCCTGTGATTTTGCTTGGTTAACTAAGCTGGGAAAAGTGTTTAAAGTGTTCGATCAGCAAGACTCCGGAAATCTTTCTTTTGGCGTGGAGCAGGATGGGAAGAAGTATTTTGTGAAATTTGCTGGGGCGAAACCTTTGACTTATGCCGGGAATCCTCAGGATGCTGTTAACCGTTTAATTGAAGCTATTCCGTTATATAACGAACTTAGATATGATGCGCTGATCACGCTACTGTCGCATTTTGAAGTTGAGTCGGGGTATGTAGCAGTCTTTGATTGGTTTGCAGGTGAATGTTTACATTCGCATTGGCTGTTTGCGGGAGAAGCGAAGCTGAGTCATCCGGAGTCGCCTTTTTTTCGTTATAAGCAATTATCCGTTGAAAAACGTCTGTCTTCATTAGATGTAATCTTTTCGTTTCATGAATATGTGGAGTTACAGGGTTATGTGGCTGTCGATTTTTATGATGGAAGTATTCTATATGATTTTGTAAACGATGAAACTAAAATTTGTGATATTGATTATTATAGACGTAAGCCTACTGTAAATGATCTAGGAGAGAACTTCTGGGGTTCATCCAGATTTAAGTCACCGGAAGAGTTTATCTTGGATGCACCGATTGATGAAGTTACGAATGTATTTAATATGGGCGCCACAGCATTTGTTTTGTTAGGAGGAGCATCCGATCGATCGTTTGCAAAATGGGAAACCAGCCAAGCCCTCTACGAGGTTGCTTTGCGGGCTGTCAGTGCGGTGAGGGAGCAGCGGTATCGGAATGTAGCAGAATTTAAATTGGCTTGGGATGCGGCAAAAAATGTTTGAGGCTGGTGGGAAGGCGAGGGATATAATTTGCAGGTAAACTTTTTTGAGTTGGATAAGGAAAAAGAAGTTGAGCTGAAGTACGTTGTTATTATGGTTAAACATGGTGAAGAATGGATCTTAGCGAGACATCAGAACCGTTCGACGTGGGAGTTTGCCGGAGGGCATATAGAGGTTGGCGAAATCCCGGAGCAGGCTGCTGCCAGAGAATTATATGAAGAAACGGGTGCGGAACAATTCTTACTTTTTCCAATAGCTATTTATAGGGTCACTAGTATTGACGCTCCAGAAAATTATGGTAAGTTATATTTTGCAAATGTGGAACAGTTCGCAGAACTTCCTCCTTATGAGATGGCAGAAATCAGAGGATTTACTGAGATACCAAAAGAACTGACGTATCCCTTGATTTACCCAGCCTTGATATCAATAGTTCAGGATTTCATTAACCATTCATCTTCAGCTGTAGGATAAGAATGATAGCCCTGCTGTTGTCACATGATATGATTAATAAATAGAACAAGCAGGAGGGATTTCATTGAAAAGAGACATTCAGCATGTACCCTATGGCTATGAGCCACCAGTTGAGCAACGTAAAGGGACTTTAGTGTTTTACGACTCTTTTGAACATATAACAGATCAAGAGCTTGAAGTGGCAGCAAAAACTGCAGCAGACCGGCGTTTCACCAAACTGGTGTTATATCCACTTCATGAGGAAACGGTGCGACGGATGACCAAAGAGCCGGTGAGCGCTTATTATAAGCGAGAGGACCGGCTGCATGAATGGAAAAGGGAGCAAGGGCGTAGCTTTATCACGGTAGAGAGTTTGGAAGGGAAGCGAAAGAAGTATACTCCGCTTGATTCAGCGTTGCGGCATCTTTTGGAGATCTATCCTTCGCCGATTTTTCTGTATTTAACGCCTGAGGTGGCGAATCAGTTTGCGTCTTATTCTTCTTTTGAAGAGTGGATTGTAAAGATTCGGTTATTGTTGCCAGCTGCACCTTCATCACTGCATCCACGGTTACTAAAATTTCGCCATCGCTGGGATGTTGTTGGAGAAGAGAGAGATTAAAATTAACAAATTTAATTTGTGCTGCTTTGTTTACGTCTATAATTGTACATTCTCCATTGATAATGGATAAAACATCCGATACAAAAACCTAGGATTGCCACAGTGGCGGCCACCGCAACGAGCGCTGTGAAAATGTAAGCTGCGATCGTCCAGCCAACGATGAAGCTGATGAGACCCCCTGCGAGGCAGAAGACAGCTATGCTTTGATTAAACTGTTGTTGTGACCAGTCTTCGAGTACATAGTGGGAACGCTCTTTTGTCAGAAACCTGGCAGCTAGCTTAATGATGGGATTATAACCGAACAAAAGACCGAGCAATCCGGCAAACAAGGGCAGCGCTAGTATCCAGTGTTGTCCTGTTAGCCATGTTAATATTACAGAAATGACGATAAACGCCTGATTAGTTTTTACTAATGGCCGGGGAATTCCTTTGGGCACGTTTTGCATTTTATTCACACCTTTCTCATTGGAATAATTATAGTATACGCTGGGATTGTGGGAATGGGAAGTAGAGAATTTCAAGCGGACATGGGGTGTCGGAAGTTGATTTAGGGAGGGTTGGAGAAGGTATGGAGATGGCTGGAAGCGGATGGGGAAGATGGGGCGGATGGAGGCAGATGAAGCAGATGGGCGGATGAAGCAGACGGGCTAGAAGGGGGCAGATGGAGCAAATGGGGCGAGTGGGGACAGAAGGAGCAGATGGGCTGGATGGAGGCAGGTAGTAATTTATTGAGAAAATACAGATGGACATTAATAGCATCCCACCCCAAGCACATTACGTCCTCACCTCCTCTCCACAGCACATTGGGCCTGCTCTCGTTCACACCATCTCCTGCACACCATCTCCTTTACACCATCTCCTTCACCTCATCTCATTCACTCCATCGGACCCCAGAGTCCTTATTTGCTGGAAAAGTAACCTTTTGAAAGATTAACGGACCCCAATGCAGCTATGAGCACAAAAAGGGATGAAAACAGTTCGGTTGGAGTGGAATAGCGACGGTGAGGTCCGATAAATTGTGAAAAGACATGATTTAGCGCAAATAGCTGCATCTGAGTCCGATAGGAATGTTAGCTTGAGAGCAAGTGTAGTACAGGGAAAACAAAAGTGTGGTAGTAAGTGTGAAGCAAGGGAGTACACGGACAAATGCATGCGCGGAAATAGTGTGAGGCATGTGTGCGACCTAATGAAGCTTAATAGCTCGATGAGAAGTAAATGTGAAGTAGAAGGATGTACGAAATTAGGAGCTATCGGACCCCAGAGTCCTTATATGCTGGAAAAGTAACCTTTTGAAAGATTAACGGACCTCAATGCAGCTAAGTGCACAAAAAGGGATGAAAACAGTCCGGTTTGAGGGGAATAGCGGCGCTCAGGTCCGAAAATGAGCCCAAAAGCATGTTTTAGCACAAATAGCTGCATCTGAGTCCGATAGGGAGGATGGAGCTAACCCAACCCCCACGATCTTCCACCAAAATTACTTTGAATTTAAGTAATTTATGTGTTGACATATCTCTTTGAAATATGGTTTTATTATGTAGACCAATTGTTATAATGCAAAGGAAGTGTCAGCTTGTCGAACAAGCCGAATACGCGTGAGGCGATTTTGGACACAGCTTCGAAATTGTTTTTTTCTCAGGGATATCATGCAACAGGACTGAATCAGATTATTAAAGACAGCGATTCACCGAAGGGGTCTCTTTATTACTACTTTCCTCACGGTAAAGAAGAACTGGCTTTAACATGTATTAACCGGACTAGTGAAGTTGTCGCGCAGAAGCTTAGACATCATATGGAGAACAGCAAGAGTGCGTCTGAGGCAATGGAGGATTTCATTCTAGGAATGGCTAAAGATGCTGTGGAATCCTCATACGAAGGGATTGTTCCGTTTAGTTTTTGGTTGGCGGCGGAGACATCCTGTATTAGTGAGGAGCTGCGGACTGCATGTAAATCTGTGTTTATGGACTTGCAGGATGTGATCAAGAAACGTCTTTTGGATGAGGGCGTAGAGAACAAGCCCGCGGCCGATAAGGCTTCAGTGGTAATCTCTTTATTTGAAGGGGCGCTTCTCCAGACGCTGACTTTTCGGGAGGAACAACCGCTTCTCGCGGCGGCAAAGTTTATCCCAGTAATACTTGGTTAGATACAGACAAATAGATAAGATTATCAGGAGGATTAAGGGTGGAAGCAACTATGCAAGGGAACCAACAAAAAGAGGTCAAGAAGTTTAAGACTATTCCAATTCTTGTCTCTTTATTACTAGCAGGTTTTATCGGAATGTTCAGTGAAACGGCATTAAATGTTGCCTTAAGTGATCTTATGAATGTCCTACAAATTACCCCAGCAACAGCACAATGGTTGACAACAGCTTATCTGCTTACACTGGGTATACTAGTACCAATTTCGGGGATGCTGCTTCAATGGTTTTCGACGAGACAGCTGTTTATAGCGGCTTTATGTTTTTCAATCCTAGGAACATTCCTAGCGGCAGTATCACCTAACTTTGAGTTCTTACTTACAGCAAGAGTGGTTCAAGCTATGGGAACAGCGCTTCTGTTGCCACTGATGTTTAATACAATCCTTATCATCATTGCTCCTGAAAAACGGGGGGCAGCAATGGGGATGATCGGTCTGGTTATCATGGTTGCTCCGGCGATTGGGCCTACCATTGCTGGACTGCTAATTGAAAGCCTCAGCTGGCACTGGATCTTCTGGTTGTCATTGCCATTCTTAGTGATTGCATTGATATTCGGGATTCTGTTCATGCAGAATGTAACAAAGGTGACGAAACCGAAGATTGATATCCTCTCCATTGTGTTATCTTCACTCGGGTTTGGCGGTATTGTGTTTGGTTTCAGCAGCGCCGGTGAAGAAGCGGGCTGGGGAAGTCCGAAAGTGATCATTGCAATCATCGTAGGTGTAGTAGCACTGTTATTGTTTGGGCTTCGTCAAATGAAGATGAAGGAGCCAATGATTAATCTGCGTGCTTTTAAATATCCAATGTTCGCTATTGGTGTAGCTATGGTATTTATTTGTATGATGGTTATTCTGTCCTCCATGTTGATTCTTCCGATGTACCTTCAACAAGGACAAGGTTATACAGCTTTCAAAGCGGGTCTGTTGCTGCTTCCAGGTGGAATTATAAACGGATTGATGTCCCCAATTATGGGTCGTATGTTTGATAAATACGGTCCGAAATGGCTCGTGATTCCAGGTCTGATTATTGCAGCAGTAGCCTTGTGGTTCTTCTCCAGTATTACTGTAGCTTCTACGGTTGTGTTCGTAATCGTACTTCACAGTACGCTTATGATTGGTATTTCAATGGTATTTATGCCGGCACAGACGAATGGTATTAACCAGTTGCCACTAGAACTTTATCCAGATGGTACAGCTATTATGAATACACTGCAGCAGGTTGCTGGTGCCATTGGTACTGCATTAGCAGTCAGCATTATGACCGCGGGTTCAAAAAGCTACATGAAAACTGTGGAGAACCCAGCAGATCCAGCTAATATGTTACCTGCGTTCACGAACGGTGTACAAAATGCTTTTATTTTCGGAATGAGTATGGCGATTGTAGGACTAATTCTTGCTTTCTTCATAAAAAGAGTAGTTGTTAATCATAAAATGAATACCCCGATGCATTAATAAATAAATTTGACGCAAGAAAAGGTGTGCGAATAGGTTAGTTTGTAAAATCCCCTTAGGATTGACAGTGAAAAAAAGTTCATGATCTCATGGACTTAACACTGTTGATCGAAGGGGATTTTTTTGTTCGCAATAAGAAAGAGGACCACTCCTCGGTAGAATACCGAAAAGCGACTCCACTTAAAGCTTTCTTTTTTAAGAAAAATGCTGGGATATATTAGTCAGATATTCTTCTTCGGCCGTATTTTCTTTCATTTGAATGAGCATTTTTGCATCTTCACCAACAACATATCGGAATTGACTTGTCCCATCTGTAGCGGCTTGATATATTGTTTCCGCAACAAGTTCTGGAGGCGAAGCATACGCAGGTTGTTTTTCCATCTCACCCAATTTACTCAAAAATGCAGTAGTAAAAGGTTTATATTCCGTTAATGCTTCATTAAAAAAGAACTCCATCGATCTACCACCAAAGTCTGTCTGAATGGCACCAGGTTCAATTAACTTTACTTTGATGTTTTGTGATGCTAATTCATAAGATGCGGATTCAGAAAAACCTTCTACGGCGAATTTCGTTGAATGATACAGAGACATTGTAGGAAAGGTTACTTTTCCACCCATAGAAGAGATATTGATCAGCAAACCATCTTGATTAGCTCTAAAATGTGGCAGCATGGCTTTTGTCATACTGATAAGACCAAAAACGTTGACTTCAAACTGTCTTCTGATCTGCTCATCTGTAGCTACTTCTATAAGTCCCATTGTTCCATAACCAGCATTATTGAGAAGAACGTCAATTTTACCGAACCGTTTGATCGCCTCCTCTAACGCAGGTTGAATCGTGTCTGCTTTCTCAACATCGAGCCGTAACACCAACACATTATCAAGTGTAGTGAATTCACTTTCTTGTTCAGGTGAACGCATCGTGGCTACCACATTCCATCCTCTTTCAGCAAAATGTTTTGCTGTAGTTCTACCGATACCAGACGAAGCACCCGTTATAAAAATTGTTTTCATCTACAATTCCTCCTAAAAGTTTTATGAGCGGTACATCTTAACCTGGTTCGTATTAAAACTCACTTCGTAAGTACTAACTTCTCCATGTTTAACAATCCCTCAGCAATGGTTGTTAGTTTAGCCTTATATTCTTCTATGCCAATTTGAATGCAGATGATCTGTGCTGGATGCATTTCATCTTTATAAAGCGAATACTGAGCGAGTAATTGATCTAACTTATGTTGTGATTCCTCTTGAGCTTGCTTCAACCAAATAATCACCTTCTCATACCCGACAAATTCACCAAAATAAAGCCTCATCATAAAATCAGATTTCTTAATACTGTCAGCCTCTAGTGGGGCTAGTAAATAGGCATTAAAACTATCTCTTCCTTTATCCGTGATGTTTAAAAGATTTTTATTAGGCTTACCTTCCTGAGGTATGTTTTCCTTAGTAATCAGACCCTCATTTTCCATGCGAGCAAGTGTAGGGTAAATCGTTCCATAACTAGAACTATAGAAATTAGAGAATATTTCTTCCAATAACTGCTTTATTTCGTATCCAGTCAACGATTTTTTCATAAGCATGCCTAAAATAACATCCTGACTGTTCAAAATAGGGCCTCCTTTAAGTTTCTAAATATTTGTATATCGTTATCACAATATATCAGACCTTTATATATTGAGTCAATATATATTGGACGGATACTTGGAGTTGTTTTTTTATGTATTCATAATAATTAAGAGACATCCCGAAAAAACGACGATCGCTCCCTGGCAGAATACCGGGGAGCGATCGTCATTTAATTCTCACTTATTAAATTTTCATTGTGTCCATTCCATCATATATACTCGTTGTAACTCCACGTTAAGGATCACGATACAGTAGCTACCATCATCTTTTTTCTTATAGTAATAGAATCCTCTTTCTTCGAGTTCTATAGGGTTAGCCCAAAATAATTTTTCGTATTTTTCTTTTTCATTTGGATAAATGGCAATCACAGAGTCTTTGAAACTTGATATTCTCTCTTTTAAGGGGTCAATGGATTCAACATTGAGGGGATGCCAAAATGCTGCATCTTTGATTTCTTTGAATTGCTTTTCGTCATAATCTAATACGTAATAGCTTTCGCCATCCCCATGGAAACTGGGTGGACTTTCAAATATCACCTTTGACTCTGTAGGTTTAGAGATCGATATGCCCCAATTTATCTTCCACGTCTCATAATAGTTCATTGAATTGTTACGGAGCATATATCCAACGAAAATAAATATGAAAAGAACGGTAAAACTCAAGATTGTTATTGTTGTTTTTCTCATCGTTGATCTCCTCAACATGCTGCTTGTATTACCATTATTATACATGAATGAGGAGGGAATAAGGGCTTTCTTAATAAAACTTTACATACATAGATTTACGATGTATAGTTGTCCTAGGTATAAAAGGATAACTAATATTCATGATATACAGATATTAGTCATGGGAAAAAAAGCAAATCAACGGTATAAATCCCGTAGAATGAGCCGAATCCGGTCCGACGAAGCAAATCAACGGTATATATCCCGTAGAATGAGCCGATTCCGGTCCGAGGTAGCAAATCAACGGTATAAATCCCGTAGAATGAGCCGAATCCGGCTCGAGAAAGCAAATCAACGGTATAAATCCCGTAGAATGAGCCGAATCCGGCTCGACGAAGCAAATCAACGGTATATATCCCGTAGAATGAGCCGAATCCGGTCCGCAGAAGTAAATCAACGGTATAAATCCCGTAGAATGAGCCGAATCCGGCTCGACGAAGCAAATCAACGGTATAAATCCCGTAGAATGAACCGAATCCGGCTCGACGAAGCAAATCAACGGTATAAATCCCGTAGAATGAGCTGAACCGGACCGAGGAAGCAAATCAACGGTATATATCCCGTAGAATGAACCGAATCCGGCTCGACGAAGCAAATCAACGGTATAAATCCCGTAGAATAAGCCGTATCCGGACCGCAGAAGCAAATCAACGGTATAAATCCCGTAGAATGAGCCGAATCCGGTCCCACGCCAATTGTAATGTTAGAATTTAGGAGGTGTTAGCTGTTGAAAGTAAGTAAAGAGATGCTGAAGGGCAGTACGGGTACGTTAATTCTGACTCTTTTACTGGAGAATCCATTATATGGTTATGAGTTAATCAAAGAGCTGGAGCTGAGATCACAGGGTGTTTTTTCATTAAAAGAAGGAACCTTGTATCCAATTCTGCATGCGATGGAAAGTGAGCGCTGGGTAGAGGCTTACTGGATGGAGGTAGAGGGAAGGAAGCGTAAGTACTATAGAATTCTGGATGAAGGTAAAGAGAAACTCAAGGAGAAAAAAGCAGAATGGGTTATGTTTAAAGGTGCAGTTGACTCCGTTCTGGGAGAGGGTGGTGTATGATGAAAGAGAGGCAACAGCAATTTTTGGATGAAGTGTGTGCAGAGATTAAAGCGAAAAAAACTCACCCAGAGATACGTCAAGAATTAGCTAGTCATCTAGAAGATTTAATTTGTGAAAAAGAATCAGACGGTGTATCACGGGAAGAAGCCATAGCTTGGGCGATCGCACAAATGGGGAATCCGCAAACGTTAGGAAAAGAACTTCATCTAATACATAAACCACATGTACCTTGGGGATTGTTTGGCGTTGTAGCTATATTATCCGCGATCAGTCTGATCGGAATGAGTTCTGTGGATGTAGGCTACAGTGATATTGTTAAAGGTGCTTTTTTGGATAATGCGTTTAGACGCCAAGCGATAAATATACTTATTGGAATTGTATTGATGTTTGGATTGTATTTCATTGATTTCAGAAAGCTGAGAAGTTTCTCGTGGGTATTATACGGAACATCAATAGCAGGAATTCTGTCGAGTATATTCTGGGGGATAACAATAAATGGAGTAAATTATGGTCCTAGGATTTTTTTGATCTTACCTGATATGACATCCTATCGTCCTTATGTTTTGATAGTCGCGTTAGCAGGGATTTTAGTGAATCGTAAGGAATCGGCTAAAAAGAAAACTTGGCGAAGTGGGTTGTTCGACATAAGCCTTCTGTTAGCACCTGCATGGCTTCTTATCTCTTTAAACTCTCTTCCAGAGCTTGTAGTGTATCTAATCTCTTCACTACTATTATATGTATGGATTACTCGCGATTGGATAAAGAGTGTAGTATTATTAGGGTTCTTTGTAATAGTTGGACTAATGTTCATCTTCAATAGCGACTACCTGATGGTCAGAATTATTAGTGCAATAAATCCATCTTTAGATCCAGAAGGTTATGGCTATATATATCAAGTAATGCGTGAAGTTATTAGCTCAGCGGGTTGGTGGGGGCACGGATTCGGAGCAGTAGAACAAAAGCTGCCGTATGTTTACTCAGATATGTTGCCTGTCTATCTTATTCATTGTTTTGGTTGGGCGGGGGCGCTGCTTTTGCTTGCAGTTATCTCCTGGTTCTTTATCAAGCTTCTATCTACGATACGAGCGATTCGTGAGCCCTATGGACAAGCTTTAGTGTTGGGTTTGGCATTTTTACTAGCCATAAGACTAACCTATGGTCTTGCTGTTTTGAGCGGCGGAATGATGTTGACTTCTATCCCGTTCCCTTTCCTGAGCTATGGGAGTCATGTGTGGTTTGAATATGCGGCTATTGGACTTTTGATGGGCATTTATCGTAGGAAGGACATTGGAGCCGTCCAGGATAATACTGTACTGAGTTAGATTCAGGATCCTCTCGTATGTCTAATTATTAAGTATGAATACTTAAGGGAGGTCTTTTAATGGGATGGAAAAAAACAGGCTTGTTAAGTATTGCCTTTGCCCTAGGCTCTATGGGAGGGTTTGGGAGTATACATACAACTGATACTGTAGCTGCCGCAACTGTGAAAGAATCTGCAAAAGTCTATAACCAATTCCAACAATATGTACAGAAACCGGCATCTCTTGCTAACGCACGGAATTATTTGATTAACCATATCAAAGAAGTGGATACCTGGACAGCAACTCAGATGACACTCCAGCTCGAAAATGCACAGAAGGCATATTTACCTGTGTACTCTGAGAAGGTTTTTCCGGAGAATGTTCAGAAAGAGATAAATAATGCTTTTTCCAAAAGCAAAAATCTAACATACAGCACACTCCTTAATGCGATCAAAGATCCCAATGTACGCAATATGTTAATTGAAGGACGGGATAAGGGGTATAAGCTGGAGACTAGTGAGGGCATGTACTATCCAGTGATGCATTATGAGGGGTTCAAAAGCTTTAAGCCGTATGTCACGAAGGACATCGCTGCTTATATAGATATCATGGCCACTGAATCGAATCAACCAAGTGTTTTTGATGCAGCTATTGTGATTAGTTGGACAGAGTTAACGAACAGGGCGCTTGCACTGGAGGATTTTGTGACGAAATACCCAGCTTCCAATCGGTCAACCGTTCTTCAAAAAGAGCTGCTCAATGCAACTTCACGCTTATTATATGGATCAAGCAACACACCAGCTTATGACTATGATGAGCAAGTAATCAAACCTGAAGTAAAGAAGGCGTATGAGAATGCATTAAAAGGAAACAAAGGCGACACCAGAATCCTAATGATTTTAGAAAAACTACTGCAGTTACTTGATTCCACGAATAATAAACTCACACCTGAAGTGGAGAAATTTCTGAATCAAACGGTTAATTCGAAATGAAAAGGCGGGATCTATTGAGAAGCGGATTTAGAGGAACAAAAATCATAGTTTTCGCATTTGTGCTGTTGTTATGGACAAACACTATTTTTATGGGTAGCGCTGATGCAGCTTACGTTGGATCATCTACAGACAATGTACTGCAGCAAATGCAGCTGGAGAAGAAAAACAGTCTGCCGCAAGGATTTGTCTATTTGGATGAAGTAATTCCTACTGCTCAATTTGAGATTCGTTATTACGGGGACAATAATTTTGTAGGGAAGCGGATTGATGGTTATAAAGCGCCTTTAGCGATCTTTTCACAGACTGCAGCTACAGCCTTGAAGGCAGTAAGTGAGGATTTAGCCAAAAAAGGATATATCCTAAAAATCTATGATGCTTATCGTCCGCAGACCGCGGTGAATCATTTTGTAAGATGGTCACAGAATTCCGCGGATACTAAGATGAAGCAGCAATATTACCCGCTACTGGATAAACGTAATTTATTCAAACTCGGATTTATAGCGAAAAAATCAGGACATTCCCGTGGCAGTACCATCGATTTAACGATCGTCAATAAAGAGACCGGTGTAGATGTAGATATGGGCAGCCCGTTTGATTTTTTCGGAGATATCTCTTTTTATGATACATCGTTAATCACCAAGACTCAGAAAGCAAATCGCGCAATTCTCAAAGAGGTTATGGTGAAGCAAGGCTTTAAACCTTATAGTAAGGAATGGTGGCATTTTACGCTGATAAAAGAACCTTTTCCTAAGCAGTATTTTGACTTCAAGGTGGAATAATTATTTCTAAAGAAGTGGCCCAACATAATGTTGAACGGCTTCTTTTTTTGCTTGTCTTGATTATCCTTAGGATTAGCACATGCTGGAAACGCACATAATACTTGTAATAACTAAAGGGAGGTTTCGAGCGGATGATCAAAATGGCAGCGGTTGTTGTGTTAGGTGTTCTATTTTTAACTAATGGATTTGGTGGATTTGCCGCTCCAACAGTATGGGCAGACTCCGGCCAGGTTAGCGTAATTTTGAATGGTAAACTACTGGAAACTAATCCCCATTCAGCCTACAATAAGGGTTCCACGGTCATGATTCCGCTCAGAGAGGCTTCCAATGCACTGAAATATACAACAACATATCAAAAAAGTTCAGAAACTATAACGCTAACAAGGATAAATGAAATAATTAAATGGAAGCTTAACGAACATTTAGTTAGCATCAATAATGCACAAGAGTTGGTTTTTAAAGATGATTTCGAATTCAGACAGGATCATATCTATGTTCCAATCTCCTTTTTTAAGACAATTGGTTTAGTAACCTCATATGATGGGGAGTCCAATCAAGTTGAAGTGTATACCCCTGAAGTGACAGCGAGTGTTATAGCGGGGTTACTGGTCGGCGGTAAATATAATGAATTATCGGAGCGATATCATTATGATGTGGTCGTAAATAAGCCAAGCTCAAATGGATTACTGGAAGACTGGAAGCAAATTACGATAAAAGCCGGGAATTATCATGGGATTAAATCTACAAAAAGTAGCTATAACGAGGATCAATTTTCTATCCGCTGTGTATTGGATTTTGCAGAGACAGAGATTCCACTTGAAATTATTTTGAACACATCGGGTAAAATTATAGAATTAAGAGATACGCTCTAATCGGAAAATGATTCTATGATGACTATGCACATTTCCCAAGCGAGAAGATTTTAGGGGATTATGCATAGTCTTTTTGCTGTTCTAATATACTTTCCCAGATAATTTCTGAAGGGTATCGTAAACCCGATGTGTTTTTAATGTAAAAAATGGTTTTATTTGTTGACTTCCAGATTCATCGAATGTAAATTAAAATTTGAAATAATCAATAAAGCATTTAATTAAATTAGAGAAATGAGTGGAGTACTGGATGACAAAAACAATGACTGGAATGAGTACTGCAGAAGAGCAACCCTTTTCGTTAAAAGCAATCATCCCCCCGCTTCTTGCTATTATTGTCGGTATGATTATGGTTATTCTGGATGGTACTGTTGTGAATGTGGCCGTTCCCAAGCTGGTTGATTATTTTGCTTCCGATCTCAAAACGATTCAGTGGGCGATTACGGGTTATACTTTAGCTTTAGCGGCTGTAATCCCACTCGCGGGCTGGATGACCGATCGTTTTGGATCGAAACAAGTTTTTCTGGCAACTCTTACGATGTTTATTCTTGGCTCTATGTTATGTTCGGTTGCACAAAGCTCATCTCAGCTCATTATTTTTCGAGTCATTCAAGGTCTTGGCGGGGGGATGGTTGCTCCCATTGGGATGGCGATGGTTTTTAAATTAGCTCCAGTAGAACGTCGAGGTTCTATTATGGGGATGCTTGGTATTCCAATGCTCTTAGCTCCGGCACTCGGTCCAGTCTTATCCGGTTGGCTGGTGGAGTACGTAAGCTGGCACTGGATCTTTTTGATTAATGTACCTATTGGAATTGTTGGCATTATTCTTGGTGTTAAATATTTGCCGAAGTCTGAACAAAAGAGCAAAGGCAAACTCGATATCCTAGGCATTATCCTTGCCCCAATTGCCTTCTCTATGTTGGCTTATGGAGTGAATGAAGGCGGTGGAACAAGCTGGTCGTCTACTCCCGCTATTGTTGGCTTATCTGTTGGAGGGGTTGCATTGATCCTTCTTGTCATTGTGGAGCTGCTTCACAAAAATCCGCTTTTACAACTGCGAGTTTTTCGTTCGTCGGATTTCACTCGGGGTATTATTTTAACTTGGGTTATGCAAGCTGCTTTGTTTGGGTCCATGTTATTTGTGCCCCTTTACCTGCAGCAGATTCGAAGCTATACCCCGCTGGAGACCGGCCTGATTCTACTTCCGCAGGCTTTAGCTTCAGCAATCGGAATGCCGATTGGCGGCAGGTTGTTTGATAAGATCGGGGCTCGTCCGCTGGCGTTTGTTGGACTTAGTATCATTACGGTCACCTTGTTCCTGTTATCCGGAATTAGTGTTACAACAAATTTATCGTTAATTATGACATACCTGGGTTTCTTAGGCTTTGGGATGGGTCTAACGATGATGCCTTTGAATACTCATGTCTTGAATGCTGCTCCACGTGAATGGGTGGGAAGTGTAACTTCACTTACTGCTGCTGCTCAACAAGTCGTTGTTTCATTTGCTATAGCTGGAATGACAGGTTACCTGACTAGTCAGATCGCTGTTCACATGGGAGCACTGAAAGTGGGAAGTAATCCTTTGACAGCCGCAGTTAGTGGTTTTGATGATGTGTTCTTCCTGTCTGGCTGCATAGGTGTGGTAGGTGTATTGATGAGTATTATTTTGCGCAAGCCTAAGCTTTCCACTGGAGATCCTTCCTCTGGAGAGGGACAGAAGGCAGATGCGGCGATGATGATGGGGCATTAATTGAACCCAAAAACATAGATAATATAGAAAAGGCGTCGTTCAGCTTGTATAGTTGAACGACGCCTTTATTGTTATAAATGCTCTGGTTTCTTCTGAGCCCACGATGCGGGGAGAGTTGCTTTACCAAGCAGCTCAGAAGCCACGATTCCCAGCAGAACAAGCGCTGCGCCAGCATAGCCTTGCATCGACAACTTCTCAGCAGCGAACCAATAACCAAACATCGCAGCGAAGACCGGCTCAAGGGAGAAGATTAGTCCGGTGCGGGTTGGTGAAGTATATTTTTGAGCAATAGGTTGCAGGATGAAGCCACAGGCACTGCATAGGATACCAAGCGCTAGTATTGCTGCCCAACCTGGCAAAGTAGAGGGGAGCGAAGGTGTCTCGAAGATTGCGGACAACACTAAGGCCAACCCTCCGGCAAATCCTAACTGCAAGATTCCAATATTCAGGGAATCACATTCTTTTACCGCCTTGCCTGTAAATAAGATCTGTACCGCATAGAACACTGCCGAAAGGATACACAGAAAGTCACCCGGTTGAATAGTTAAGGTTGCATTTAAGGTAAGAAGTCCAATCCCGGCTATGGCGAGGATGGAGCCGAACACTTGCGGAGGTGCAACTCTTTTTTTGAAAATAACTCGATCCAAGATCGGTACAAAAATAACCGTCAATGCAACTAAAAATCCTGCGTTTGAGGTGGTGGTTGTTTGAAGTCCGAAGGTTATACATGTGAATACGCCTAGCAGGAGGAATCCGAGGAGAGCACCATATTTTAATGTTCTCATGTCTACTCGTCTTAATCGTTTGTGGAATATCATAGCGGCTAATATAAAAGCAAGTCCGAAGCGGAGTGCAATCAGATTGAATTCGCCTAACGTACCTAACCCCATTTTCATAAATATGTAAGAGGAGCCCCAAAATAATGTTACAACTAACAGCAGCAGCTCAGCTTTGAGCGGTTTCATCTCTTCATCCATCCTTCTTCATTTTCAACTCAATATAGTATAATACGGCTCTATACATAAGGTAACTGAATGTTTATCATAGGATACATGAGTAAAACTTATGTAATTTATAAGGGTGGGAACAGAGGTTGAGCATTAATAAATATGAGATTTTTCTGAAAGTTGTAGAGCTAGGCAGCTTAACAAAAGCAGCAGAAATGCTGGGTTTTACGCAATCCGGAATTAGTCACACCATTAGCAGCTTGGAAATGGAGTTTGGGTTCGCGTTATTAATTAGAAATAGATCCGGTGTGAAATTGACGGTAAACGGGGAACAAGTTCTGCAGCCTATCCGTGAAATCTTGAAATGGAACGAGAAATTGAAGCAGGAGGTAGCGGACATCCACGGGCTAGAGATTGGCACGATCACCATCGGTACGTTCACCAGTGTGTCTGTGCATTGGCTGCCAGGGATGATTAAGCAATTTCGCAGTGAATACCCATATATAGAAATCAAGCTGATGGAAGGCGGTTATTTGGAGGTTGAGCAATGGATAGAGGCTGGAGTGATCGACTGCGGTTTTATTTCACTGCCTACACGTGAGAAGTTTGACGTAATTCCTTTAAAAAAAGACCGGATGTTAGGGATTGTATCTAAAGAGAATCCGCTTAGTGCAGAACCCTTTCTTTCCTTATCGCAAATTGCTAAGGAGGATTTCATTATCCCGAAAGCAGGCTCGGATTATGATGTTAGACGTGTGCTGGATAAGGCGGGTATTAAACCTAATGTTAAATTCTCAGCAGGTGATGACTATGCCATTATGTCGATGGTGGAGAAAGGCCTTGGCATTAGTATTTTGCCAGAGCTTGTCTTGACCCGGCAAAATTATAATGTGGCTATGCTAGAATTGGAGGAACGTAGTTTCAGATCGTTAGGAATTGCTGTCCACTCTATGAAATATGCTTCTCCCGTCACCAAAAAATTTCTAAAGCATGTGCAGGTGTGGCTGAAAGATAACACCTAAATAAATACGTCAAAAAATAAGAAACTGATACCTCATCAAAGTTAAGGGGGATCAGTTTTTTTGTTTAGTACTTCAGCTAGTTTTTCAGAAAACAGGAACTACACACAGGACCACTGTAATCGATTTTAAAGGATTTTCGTTAAACATATGTATATCTCCATTATCTTATAGTTTTGGCGGCATTATAGAGGATTTAAGAGACGTTAAATTGCATGTTGATCCTCTATTAATATCTGTTTTAGTATAATTAATATGTTATAATTAGAAGAGTGGAAATAAGGAATGTATTCAGATGTTCTGGAAATGTGAGGACTTTATGCACAATTACGGATGGATGAGATTAGGAGGAGGATTATACGATTGAGCGTTACAATAATTACACTAGTCGTAGTAGCAGTATTTATAGGTGCCTTAATGAGAACCGTGTTTGGTTTTGGTGAAGCGATTGTGAGCATGCCACTGCTTGCACTGCTCCCGATTCCTATACATACCTCAGTTTCTTTGATTGGATTGGCAGGCCTCACGGTTGCCTCACTTACAGTTGTGAGTGGGTGGCGGCATATAGAACGACCTATTTTGATTCGACTAGCACTCTCAACAGTGATAGGAATTCCTGTAGGACTAGTCATGCTTTATTTAGCACCTGCAAGTGTAATTATGACTGGACTTGGTATATTTTTGATTGTTTATGGAGTTTATTCGGTGATTAAGAAGAGAATATTTAAGACGATCGATCATCCCTTGCTTAAGGCAAAAGGCTGGGTGTATCCTTTCGGATTCGCTTCGGGTGTCCTTGGCGGTGCTTATAACTTTAATGGTGTCCCTGTCGTGATCTATGGTACTTTAAGACAATGGAATCCGGATCGTTTTCGGGGTACGTTGCAAGCTCATTTTCTTATTTCTGGTTTACTCGTTGTAACGGGTCATGCTATCGGGGGATTGTGGACGGTGGATGCTCTTATTCTTTATGGATATTCTATTCCAGCAATTCTCTTAGCTACGGTGCTTGGGGTATATGTGAATAAACGTATTCCTGCTAAAAAATTTGAGAGTTACTTATTTCTGATTATCATTTTACTTGGTGTCCTAATGCTAGTACCTCGCGGATAGTTGAAAAGAAATAGAAAGACGTTCTTCTCCTTAGTGTATATGAACGTCTTTTAAATTTATCCAATCTTAGGGTTGACGAAGAGCCTTGTTCATGAGAAAATGTACGCGCGTACATTAAATGAATGCGTTTTCGAATAGCGAATTGAACGAGGCTTAATGTCACTGTTCATAACCTATGAGAAGGAGGAATTTATATCGCCAGCCGTAAAGAGGTTGCCGAGCTTGCAGGTGTCTCAGAAGCCACAGTGTCTCGCGTGTTAAACAATGTTGGTCCGATTAAGGAAGAAACGAAGGAACGTGTGTTGGCAGCTGCACTGAAGCTAGGCTATACCCCTAGTTCACTTGCTCAGAGCTTTGCTCGTAGACGGAGCGGGAACTTGGGTGTAGTGATGCCTTATTTGCCGAAAGCCCGCTTGTTCTCCACTTATTATTTTTCGGAAATATTAAGTGGAATAGGGAGCAAGGCGCGAGAAGAGGGTTATGATCTGTTAATGCTGTTTCGGAATGCCGAAGAGCCAATGGATTATAACGAGTTGTTTAAGATGCGGAAGATCGATGCTTGCATTGTGCTTGGCGCTAAAGAAGAGCCAGGTGAGCTAGCCTCACTCCGCCGTTTGAAGGAAGAAGACCATCCTTTTTGTCTGATTAATCAGCATTTTGCTGGGGAAGCTTTTCACGAGGTGGATGCCGATCATGTCGAAGGAAGCTGGCAAGCAGCTAAACACTTACTGGAACAAGGTTTTACGAGGATTGCTTTTCTAAATGGGCCAGAATCTTATTCCAACAGCCGAGATCGTTTAACGGGGTATACCCGCGCTTTGGCAGAGGTGAATCTTTCTGTAGATTCTTCACTTTTGTTCGAAGGTAACTTTAGCCGGAAAAGCGGAATTATAGCTGCCAAAGAAATGTTACCTTTGCTGAATGAGATTGATGCGATTATGGCCGCTAATGATCGGATGGCCATAGGTTTGCAGCAAGGGCTGCAGGAGCTAGGAATACCAAGGGATCGCCTGCCAGCTATTGTGGGTTATGATGATTCGGAAGCTGCGGAGCTTACCACACCTGCATTAAGCAGTGTGCGGGTTCCCTTTTATGAACTAGGTGAACTTGCCGCAGCCCAAATCATTGAATTGCTGGGAAACAATCTGGCAGAAGTACCCGTACCAGCCGTACAGATCAAATTACCGACAGAACTAGTTATACGAGCTTCATCTAAATCTATCAACACTTAGGAGGAATAAGATGAAACAGCTTCGCATTGGAATGATCGGTTATAAATTTATGGGTAAAGCCCACAGTAATGCTTATCGCAGTTTGCCTATGTTTTTCCCGAAAGCGCTTAAACCGGAAATGTCTGTAATCTGTGGACGTAATAGTGAAGCGCTTGGAGAAGCTGCATCGCAGTTAGGCTGGGCGGATTGTGTTACGGACTGGAAGGATCTGATCGCTCGAGAGGATATTGATCTTATAGATATTAATGCTCCCAGCAACGCGCATAAGGAGATAGCTTTGGCAGCAGCCAAAGCAGGTAAACATATTTTTTGTGAAAAACCACTTGCGCTGACCTTGGCGGATTCCCGTGAAATGCTGCAAGCTGCTGAAGACGCGGGAGTTACACATATGGTTGGTTTTAATTATCGCTTTTCTCCGGCAGTTCGACTGGCTAAGAAGCTCATAGAGAGTGGGCGGCTGGGAAAGATTTATCATTTTCGGGCTTGGTTTCTACAAGATTGGATAATAGATCCGGATTTCCCTTTAGTATGGAGACTGCAGAAGGATATCGCCGGTTCAGGTTCACATGGAGATCTGGGGGCGCATCTCATAGATTTGGCTCATTTCTTAGTAGGTGATATGAAGGAAGTAATCGGCATGAGCGAGACCTTCATAAAAGAGCGTCCGCTCGCCGCTGAAATGACTGGTTTAAGCGCTAAAGGAGATAAGGATGCACCCAAGGGTAAGGTTACCGTTGACGATGCCACCTTATTTTTAGCCCGTTTTGATAATGGTGCTCTGGGCAGCTTTGAAGCTACAAGATTCGCAGCGGGTCATCGCTCTACCAATTCTTTTGAGATCAATGGGAGTCTTGGCAGTGTGAAATTCGACTTCGAACGTATGAATGAATTAGAAGTTTATTTGACCTCGGATGCAGAGGATGTACAAGGTTTTCGTCGTGTGCTGGCGACCGATCCTGCTCATGAGTATGCAGAGGCTTGGTGGCCACCAGGTCATACGATTGGTTTTGAACATACGTTTATTCACGAAATGCTGGAGCTTTCTAACGCAATTGAAGAAGGTCGTCAGCCAGAACCGAATTTCAATGATGGAGTGAAATGCCAAGCGGTGTTAGAGGCTGTAGAACGCTCTATTGATGAACGCCGGTGGGTCGATTTATCTGAGATGTAATCTAACCTTAGAAGGAGTGCTGAAGATGAGAAAAGCATTGATTGTATGGGGCGGTTGGGATGGTCATGAGCCTGAGCAGGTCGCTGATATATTCGCTAAAATGTTGCAAGAGGAACAGTTTGAAGTTGAAGTATCGAATACACTGGAGGCTTTTGCTGATGCAGATAAGCTTCTTGGACTAGATTTGATCGTGCCGGTATGGACAATGGGCACAATCGAGCAGGATTTTGTGAATCATGTCTCAGCAGCTGTACAGCATGGAACAGGTCTTGCCGGTTGCCATGGCGGGATGTGTGATTCTTTTCGTAATAATGTAGATTGGCAGTTTATGACGGGTGGACAATGGGTAGCTCATCCTGGGAATGACGGCGTTAACTATACCGTAGAGATTTGTCAAAGCTCAAGTCCTCTGGTAGAAGGATTAGAAGATTTCAGTGTTTGCTCAGAGCAATATTATCTGCATGTAGATCCAGCTGTTGAAGTGCTTGCTACGACTCGTTTTCCAGTAGTTGAAGGGCCTCATTCGTATAATAAGGCTGTTGATATGCCAGTAGCTTGGACAAAACGTTGGGGCTTGGGCAGAGTTTATTATAATTCACTGGGGCATCATGCGGACATTGTAGATCAGCCGCAAGTGCGTGAAATGATGCGCAGAGGGTTAATATGGGCAGCTGAAGGTAAAGCGCAAGCATTATCCAATGTTTCGGGGGTTAGGAATAGCTATAGTGGAATGGCAGACAGTCAATAAATTCTGGGAGCGATCAGCGAATGGATAAAGTCAAAGTTGGTATTATTGGATGCGGTAAAATCAGTAGTATCTATATGGAGAACTGTCAAAAGTTCGAGATCCTTGATCTAGTTGCATGTGCAGATTTAGATTTGGTGAGAGCACAAGAACAAGCGGATAAATACAATATTCCAAACGTCTATACCACAGAACAATTACTGAATGATCCAGAGATAGAAATCGTAATCAACTTAACGATCCCAGCTGTTCATGCGGAAGTATGCCTGAAAGCTATTGAAGCGGGTAAACATGTATACGTTGAGAAACCTCTAGCTGTGACGAGAGAAGAAGGACGCAAAGTTCTGACTGCGGCGCGGGAAAAGGGAGTACTTGTGGGCAGTGCACCGGAGACATTCTTCGGAGCGGGAATTCAAACGGTTTTGAAGCTGATAGATGAAGGAGTAATTGGCGAACCTGTTGCAGCTACTTCGTTTATGCTGGGCCGTGGACATGAGCATTGGCATCCAGATCCGGAATTTTATTATGCCGCTGGTGGAGGTCCAATGTTCGATATGGGTCCTTACTATTTGACGGCTTTGGTGCAGCTGTTGGGTCCTATTCATACGGTTAGCGGAATGACTGGGAAAGCGCTGGAAGAACGTACGATTACAAGCGAGAAGAAATTTGGGAATAAAATTCCTGTTCAAATTCCAACTCACGTAGCCGGAACCTTACGATTTGAAAATGGTGCCATTGCAACGTTGATTACAAGCTTTGATATCTTTGGCGGGAGCAACCTGCCGCATATAGAAATCTACGGAACGCTAGGAACGATTCAAGTTCCAGACCCGAATAACTTTGGGGGTCCCGTGAAACTCCGGCTTATGGGTGAGAATGAGTGGACGGAACAGCCGTTGTTGTCAGGGTATGATCAGAATACCCGCGGGATTGGACCAGCAGATATGGCTTACGCCATTCGGACGGGTAGAGAGCATCGTGCCAGTGGAGAACTGGCTTATCACGTATTAGAAGCAATGTGGGCTTTCCATGATTCTTCTGATGCTCATTCATTCTACGAAATGGAAAGCACCTGCACTCGTCCTGCGGCACTTCCAATCGGTCTTGCTCCTTATACTTTGGATTAGAGAATTCTTCCTGAATCTGCAACCTATCACTTCCGGTCTTCGTTTGAGAAGATGAAGAGTGGAGGTGTTAATAGGATGCGTAAGATAATTATTGGTTGGATATGGATTCCCGTTGTTATTTTGTTAATCAGTGGCTGTTCAGAGGCTCAACAAGCGAATAAGGAGCCGGTTCCAACTCCTGTAATTAGTTCAGAACCACAAATTTTAGCTTCTACGAACCCCGCAATGGATGATCCAGGCGCGGTTAAGACTTTCTTATCAGCCCAGAAGATTCCTAACGGAGATATTTATCTGCAAGATAACAAGGTTCATATTAATATTGTAGGTTTGAACTCGGAGATTGAGCAAAGCCTTGCTCAGACTTTCACTGCAGGTACTTATGAACTTCATGATGTGAAATATACGATGCAAGAGTTATTAGCTGCTCAAGAATTGTTGCATGAACAAGAACTATACCAGAAGCTGAATCTCTACGGCTCTGGTGTAGATACGATTGGTAATAAAGTAACTATAACCATTCCGTCAGATGATGCGGAAGCAGCTAAGCTTGAAATTGAAAAGTGGATCGATCCAAAGATGTTGACCTATGATATTTCAGAAATAGGTGATCCGCATGTAGTAGGTACAATCGTTGATATCGATACTAAACAGGCGAAGCGGATTCTAATCCTTGAACCTGGTAACGAAGATCCATCTTACTGGTTCACATTCAATGCGAAATCTGAAATGTTTAATGAAGCTGGAAAGACCATCAGCTTTAAGGATTTACAGGTAGGACAGCAGGTTAAGTTATGGAATACAGGGATGGTGCTGGAATCTTTTCCCGCGCTTGCGAGTGTGCGGAGGATGGAGCTAGCAATTACTGAATAATCTAATAGACCCGTCAACAGGTAGCAAGTGCTCCACGTATTTGAACTGTAGATGGAAAGTGAGGGTGCTCTAACCCTCACTTTTTTTAATTAGGAATAGTATACTTTTTCTACTTTATATAATGTATGCTCGATTGTTGGACAGAGATTGGCATGTACTTTGTAATATTTAACTCGAAAATATAAACTTTTCAAAAAGTTCTTTATATTATTTTTTTGTTTAAAGGCAGGAAGAAATTCTGGATTTTTCTCCACATCACCAAAACTTTGAATCCATTGCTCTACATAAGTCTGACTAAGCATTTTTCTATCTAAAACACTCATTATGGATCTTACCATTCGCTCATCTTCCCCATCGGAGTATATTCGATCTGTTAGGGTCATCTTTTCGTAAACCAAATCGAGGATAGTTATGAGGTCATTTTCATCCAGTTCGGAGCATTGAGCCAATTCATCTAAAGTATCTGCTGCATGGGCTATGGCATGAGCCCAGCCTTTTTCTTCTTCATACCCCCGGTAATCCCGCTCTTTTTGTACACTGCAAAATACCTTCTCCTTTATCTGATGAATTTGCTCACTTGAGAGAAATGGTGATTCTTTATGCCTCATGAAGAGGAGTGGGATGACTAGCATAGAGAAGGATCTAGTAAAGACAGAGTCTGTATTGGTTTCACCAAGCTTAAAATGCAAATGGTTTTTATCCAAGATAACGGGTATAAGTTGTTCCAGTCCGTTTGTAGTTAGAGAATTACCTGGGATCCAATGTGATAAGGTTGTATAAATTAGCTCATCCCGTAGTTGGGCATCTAAAGAACCAATGTTATTTATCATTTCTTGTACCAACTGGAAGGTATCGGGAGGTGCTTGGTAATCATTTTCTTTTATGCATATCAACGTTTCTTTTAAATTCATTTTACATGCTCCTATTTTCCAGTGTGAATTATTTTCTAATACCGGATGGTGTAGTTCCTTTATATTGCTTAAACAGCTTGGTAAAATAATTAGGATTGTCGCAGCCCACTCGTCCAGCAATCTCCGTTACAGTAAAATCTGTCTCCAGCAGCAGTCGTTCTGCTTCATTTACGCGGCAAAGATTAACATAATCGATGAAGGTTCGGCCGGTGAGCTTCTTAAAGGTTTTGCAGAAATGGTATGGATTTAGATTAACGGATCTCGCGGCGCTTTCAATAGTCATTTTCTCATCAAAATGGTTCTCCATGTACTCCAGCAATGGCTTAAAACGCTCACGATTGAAGGATTGACGTTCATTTGTTCTGCCAGAAACCTGCTCAGGCAAAAAGGTACGGGAGAGCAATACAAAAAGTAGATGAAGTTGATTTTTGATGATCAACTGAAATGCAGGACCTTTCTGATGCACTTCATCCACGATAGTGTTCAGAAGAGAGTAATAAGTAGAACAGGTTGGAACTAGTGCCGCTGGTTTAACTGGTAGCTGATATCGATTCTCCAAATAGGGAGCTACGAATTGTTCATGTTGAGGATCTTGCTTCCAATCTTTAAATAAAGAACTATGAAATACGACGGATATAAATCGGACATGATCATCCCGCAGACTATATCCAACATGCAAACCTCCAGAAGGAACAAACAAAACCTCTCCGGGATGCAGTTCGTAGGGCTTGCTGTCGATGTGGAAAATGGCGCTGCCTGCTTGCATGATAATGATTTCGAAATGCTCATGCCAGTGTAGAAAAAGGATGTTCTGGCCGATTTTCGCATGTCTGCATTCATTAAAAAACAATCGAAACGGATAGGTGTTTCCTTCTAATTGAGGGTATTCTTTAAGATCATTAGGATAGCTCAATATTTATTCAACTCCCACAATATACGACTATATAAACACAATATAATAAGAGTTTTAAGCTCAAATGCAGTATATACTCGGGTTATAGAACTTACTATAAACCAATATTGGAGTGGTACACAAGATGAAGGATACAATGCGTATAGGCACATTAGTTGGAGGCGGAGATGCTGTTAGAGTGATTCCGCAAATCGTAGGTCATGGCTTCGAATCTTTTAGCTTAACCTTCTGGCAGACTACAGGTGAAACAGATCTTGTGGAAACTGGTAAGCGTGTGCAAGAACTTGCGGCAAAACATGATTTTGTGATTTCATCGGTTGGCATCTTTGGCAATCCTTTGACGAATACGGGTGACAATTCCGATGCATTAGCGAGCTGGGAACGGCTTATTGATCATGCTCATGTATTTGGTACTGATATGGTATCAGGATTCACGGGACGACTACCAGGAGTGTCCATTGATGAATCGATTCCGAAGTTTGCCGAGGTATTTGGTGAGCTGACAAAAAGAGCAGCAGATCGCGGAGTAAGAATTGCTTTTGAGAACTGTTCCATGGATGGCAATTGGACTTCAGGGGACTGGAATATCGCTCATCATCCAATAGCCTGGGAAAAGATGTTTAACGCTGTCCCTGCTGACAATATGGGACTCGAATGGGAGCCCTGCCATCAGATGGTGCAGTTGATTGACCCGATTCCACAGCTGCGCAAATGGACAGATAAGATTTTCCATGTACACGGCAAGGATGCCACCATCGCTTGGGATATTGTAAAAGAATATGGAATCCACGGCCCGAAACCTTATGTATGGCACCGTACTCCGGGTTTTGGTGATACGAACTGGACGGATGTTATCTCCATTTTGCGTCAGGCTGGTTATAAAGGAACCATTGATATTGAAGGTTGGCATGATCCTGTCTATCGGGATGAACTGGAAATGATGGGTCAAGTACATGCCTTGAATCATTTAAAACAATGCCGCGGGGGCAGCTTTGTGCCTAATCCGCTTTAATAAGTCAGGGGGAGAAATATGACAGCACAGTATCGGGTAGTAGTTGCAGGTTGCGGAGGAATGGCTAATGCATGGATTGAATACGCTTTATTGCGTACAGATACTAAGATCGTTGCTCTAGTAGATATAAGGTTGGAGTCGGCTGAGGCGATGGCCGTGAAGCATGGGATTTCATGTCTGACGTTTACGGATATTAAGCAGGCGATACAGGAGACCGCAGCAAATCTCGTCTTTGACGTTACTGTTCCCGGAAGTCATTTCAATATTTCTAGCACTGCATTGGAACTTGGGTGTAATGTGTTTAGTGAGAAACCTTTAGCTGAGACTATGGAGGAATGTAATAAGATTGTTGAGATCTCGGAACGGACTGGAAACGCTCATGCGGTGATGCAGAACCGCCGTTATGATCCTCGTATTCGTTCTTTAAGAAAAATCATAGAATCAGGAACGATTGGTAGAACAGGATTTATCGGTGCAAGCTTTTTCCTTGGGGCTCATTTCGGGGGGTTCCGTGATGTTATGAAAAGTCCGTTGCTGCTGGATATGGCGATTCATACCTTCGACCAGGCCCGGTTTATTAGTGGCGCGAACCCTGTGTCCGTATACTGTCAGGAGTTTAATCCTCCCGGTTCATGGTATGAGGGGAATGCGTCGGCAGTGTGCATTTTCGAGATGTCCGACGGTTCAATATTTACCTATCAGGGATCTTGGTGTGCAGAAGGTGCATCCACGTCATGGGAAGCTTCTTGGCGGGTTAACGGGGAGAAAGGAACCGCAATCTGGGATGGTCATGAGCTGCCATATGCTGAGGTAGTTACTGCAGGAGATCAGAGCGATATGTTCATTCGTGACGTAAAGCGTGTAAAGGGTGAAAACGTTGAGATGAGTAAAACATTCCATCAAGGGTGTTTGGATGAGATGTTCTTGTCATTGGCAGAGCAACGTCCTGCAGAGACGAATTGTAGAGATAATCGGTATAGTATGGCAATGGTGTTCGGAGCGCTGGAAAGTGCTGAATCTGGCCGGAAAATCGATCTAGTGGAGTTTTGAGATTGACTTCTGTTACTACAATCGCCAGCAAGGAGATCAAAATGAATATTAGAGCTTACCGAGAATCGGATCTTATTCAAATTATCTCATTGTTCTACGAAACAGTTCATTCCGTAAACAAACAAGACTACTCACAGGAACAGCTGGATGCTTGGGCACCTAAAGAGGAAGAGGCACTTAAGCTTAATACTTGGAGAGCTTCTTTACGTCAAAATATCACTTATGTAGCCGAAATTAATAATATTATTGTGGGCTTTTCTGATATGACACCAGAAGGACATTTGGATCGATTATATGTTCACAAAGATTACCAAGGGCAAGGTGTAGCCTCTGCATTGGCGAATAAGCTTGAATTGAAAGCAAAAGAACAGGGTCTTTATGAAATGGATGCCGAAGCAAGCATCACTGCTAAACCTTTTTTTGAACGACTGGGATACCAG
The DNA here is from genome assembly GCF_037975345.1 of Paenibacillus sp. FSL P2-0121. NCBI lineage: Bacteria > Bacillati > Bacillota > Bacilli > Caryophanales > Paenibacillaceae > Paenibacillus > Paenibacillus sp. FSL P2-0121. The sequence goes on from NZ_CP150245.1 coordinate 3,225,332, forward strand.
CTTATTGCGAAACAAAGTATAGAACGAAAAGGTGTTCTGTTGGTCAATTATAGGATGAGCAAAAAAATAATGTAATTCAAAAAAGCAGGTTGCTCATTAGAGCAGTCTGCTTTTTATGATAAGAAGGATATTCAAATTCACCCATCAATCAAGTTCATTAATGCTACAGTATCAAATCGATCCCCTTGAACTAACCATTTACCGTCCACATCAAAGAGAGTCAATATACCTTCCAAAGGTACACGTTTACTTTCTTTGTCATCCTTATCCAATAAAACAAGATCCACCGTATATTTTAACTCGACAATATCCTTTTTTTGTTCGGAAAGGTTGAATTTTAGGTTTTCCGGTTTTAAAGAAAGCTTTTGTGTATCAGCGATTTTAAATGGGATAGTTGTAATTCGGTTCGCTATAGCCTTTTCGGAAAAGTATTCTGTAAAATACGGTTTCATCTCTTCATTTCGCGCAAGAATGGATTCATCAGACATTAAATCCTCAGAAGCCTTGACGGTATATTCTATATTTTTATATTTCTCTGCGGCTTTAGTAGCATCATCTACTTCTGAACTACATCCCATAATTAACGCCAGGGATAATAATATCATGCTTAATATCAACGGTGATTTACGCATTAGTACACCCCCAATGTATTTGATCTTGCATTATTATACTTATATTACCATGTTGTGGTTTCATAATTTCAAGAAGAAAATGATTCAAATCCCTAAATATGGTATGGTGTAAATATGATCGTAAATTTGAGGAGATTAAACTAAAAAGTAGAATCGAAAGGATTATTAAAATGAACACAACCTTAAAATTTACTCACGGGAATAAAGTAGGACTGATTGCTTGTTCAGATGGTGTGAGAGTAGAAAACCTAGCAAAAGTAGAGGAATTAAAAAGAGTTTTGCATTCATTTGGACTCCATGTAGTGGTGGCTAATACTTTGTTTAGAAAAGAGGGTTATTTCAGCGGCAATCCCATGGAAAGAGCAGTGGAGCTGAATCAACTATTTAAAAATACTGAAATTAGCGCGATATTCGATATTTCAGGTGGGGATTCTGCCAATCAGATCTTAGAGTACATAGACTATGAAAGTATCCGAATGACCCCCAAACCCTTTTTCGGAATGAGTGATTTGTCAGTTATTTTGAACGCTTTATATACGCAAAATAATTCGAAATCCTATCATTATCAGTTGATGAATTTAGTGTCTTCTGATGGGGCGGAGCAGCAAAGGGCTTTTTATCGAACATTCTTCGAGGGTCAAAACGATCTTTACGATTTCCGGTATCATTGGGTTCGTGGTAACCAGATGAGCGGGATAGTAATCGGGGGGAATATTCGCTGCTTTTTGAAGCTGGCAGGGACAAGCTATTTTCCGGATCCTTCGGACAAAATTTTATTGTTGGAGAGTTTAAGTGGCAGAGCTAACAAAATAGTCTCCTTTTTTGCTCAGCTCCAGCAATTGAAATATTTTGATGCTTGTGCTGGATTGATTCTAGGGTCGTTTTCAGAACTTGAGAACTTTAATGAATTCCCGATAGTAGAAGAGTATGTGAAGGAAATTAGCCATTCCGCCTCCATTCCTATCATAAAGACAGCTGAGATTGGGCATGGCAGTAACAGTAAGTGTATTGTTGTGGGTGATAAAATCACTTTGTAAAATTCTTTATCAAATTCCTCTTGCCAGAGAACTTGGAAATTGAGATTCACTTAAAAGGATCATTAGGTCAGCGTTTACTTGTGCAATTTGGACTGCATATTTATTGAAATCAGAGCGAGTACATAATACATTTGTAAAGTAATTTAATAAAGTGATTTAAAGGAGGGGTATGATGTCTACACAAGATTATCTATCAAAAGAAGAATTGAAAGATGCGATTCATATTGCCTATCAGTCTCTTGATCATGAATTTGATGGCATTGAGAACTCCCAAAGAGACAATCGTATGGAAGGGGTTGATCGTACCCCAGCAGAAATCATTGCTTATCAATTGGGCTGGTTGAATCTTGTTATGAAATGGGATAAGGATGAAAAATCAGGGTTAACCGTTATTACACCTTCACCGGATTATAAATGGAATCAACTTGGCGGATTATATCAATCGTTTTATCATACATATGCTGCCTACTCATTAGATGAGTTAAGATCTTTATTTCAAGAGACAGAACATCAGTGGCAGAACTGGATTGATTCTTTAAGTGATGAAGAACTTTTTACGCAAGGCGTGCGGAAATGGACAGGAAACAATCCAAGATGGCCAATGGTCAAATGGATTCATATTAATTCAGTAGCACCGTTTAAGACTTTTCGTTCTAAGATTCGCAAATGGAAAAAGCTTAATGTAACTAAGGAAGTATAAAAGGACGGATGATTTTTGAAGAAGATATCTATTATTGTAAGTACATTTATATTTTTGATTGCATTAAGCTCGATTATATTTGTCGTAGTAAACAACTCTTCTAAACCCATTAAGAGTCCTGAGAACATTGAACTAAAAGAGTTGGCGAATGGAAACAAAATTCAAGTGGACTTTTCGGAGAAACCGACTGTATTCGTATTTTTCACCTCATGGTGTCCATATTGTAATGACGACGCTCCTAAGATTGTCTCATTGTATGAGAAATATAAAAATAGAGTGAACATATACGGAATCAATTTGCTTTATCAAGATGATCTTTCTGAAGTAAAACAATACGTGGCGGATTACAACATTAAGTATCCCGTTCTCCTAGATGAAACAGGTGATCTCCATAAACAATTTGGTGAACAAGCTTTTCCAGCGTTGTTTTTTATAAACTCTGATGGCAAGGTTATGGATCAAATTATTGGCTCGACTGATTTTGACGCAATTGAGAGTTCGTTTAAGATTTTCATTAAAAACTATGATTAAGGAGGTTGAAATGAATACGATCCATTTAGAGGTTTTTGCAGCAAAAGATCAATCGGATGTAGATATATTTTGGGGACTTTTTAATAGTTACATTAATGAATTATCTCTCCACGTATCTATGGGCGATGATTTTGACCTGGATTACTTTTATTCAGACGAGTATAGAGAGATCATTGAAGAGCTAAGAACAAGAGATATAAATCCTTTAAATTTGTTTCTTATACATAAGGACGGTACTGTGCTTGGATTTTTAATGTATGTTACTTATTTTGATGAGGGTGGAAAGTGTTTTTTAATGGAGTATTATATTGAACCTACGTATCGGAATTTAGGGTATGGCGAATTTGCCTATTCAATGGTCGAAAAACATGTTTATGCAGACGGTGCAAAGTATATCGAGTTAACCCCGACTAATGATGCAAATGAAAGGTTTTGGCGCAGTGTGGGGTATATGAAATCATCGGATATGGATGAGGATCATAAATACATTTATCGGAAATCACTTTGTATCTAAACCGTAAGGAGTTAATCCCTATGATCAAAAAAAGAAAGAAACTCATAATCATTACCGCATTTCTTTCATTTTTGCTTCTGATGCTGATTGTAGTCTATATAATAAATCCTCAACCTTTTATGTAGAACCAGATTTTTCAGAGGTCACAACAACGATGCTTTTGAACGATATTGATCCAGACGGATTTAACTTCGATGTGATCGCCCATTCAGAAATTAATAGATGGTTTGGAATCTTTGTCGGGTTTAGTGGAGCTTATTGATGGATTAAATAATGTAAAAGAGTTCAAAACAATCTATAAATCAATCGAATCCCAAAGCTAGGAGGTTGAGATGAAGAAATTCATTATTGTAATTCTAGCCATAATTGCTTTATTGCCATTACATGCGGTCTACGCGGATTGGGCCGGTTCGTTTGTTGTTTATTCAGGTGACATCTACGAAATATCAGACGATGAACTCATCCCCTCCGAAGAAATCGATAAGAAGATAGGGCATGTAACTAAATATTCCGATGAGGAAGGCACGTACAGGGGAAATTTCTCGAATATTTATCCTAAAGGTACGCCCTACTACTCAATTATCAATACCGATCCAAAAGATTACATTGCTATTAAGACCCAAGAGGATATCTTTGTAAAAGCTTATAATAAAGGCCATTATCCCAATGATGAATTGGTTAAAAAAACGATTTGGATATATTTCTTATTGGGGACATCGGTTATCGTCTTATTAATAATTTGGATAATGAAGCGGAAGAAAGCAGTGTTGTAACTAGAACGGCGTGGGGGAAAATTCAAGTTAGAAGGTGAATATAGTGGATGAAGTATCAAATTTAATCAAAAAGTTATCATGGCACACACGCGAAGAGGAAAAGGAAGATGCAATTAATAAGCTACAATATATAAAGGATGAAGCTTTGCATTTATTAGTACAACCTATATCAAAAGACTATTGGGATGGAGCGGCTGAAACAGTCATACGTTTAGGATATCCACGTGTGAAAAGCATATTGCCGGGTTTGCTTGAATGGATACAAGATTTAAATTGGCCAGGTGCGGGGGAAATAGCTGGTTTTTTACTTGAAATAGGGGATCCGATGATTCCATATGTTAAAGATGTACTAAATCAACACAGCGATGATCAAGAATGGGTGTATTGGATTTTCGAAAAATTAATTGATCATTGGAACACGAAACAAGTCCAACAGATACAAGCAGAATTAATTAAGATTTCACAGGAAAAAGCCAATGACCTATCGGCATTAAGAATCTTATTAACTCACGGTATATACGCAAAAGATGTGGTCTGTGAAATAATCCAGCACAAAAAAGATGTCCTTGTATTTGAACTCAAGGAACTTCATGATACTCATCTTGAAATTGATTGTGAAGCTCTTCATAAAGAATTCTTAAATCAGCAGCCTAATGTAATTAAACAGTTTCATGAGCACAATAAAGACCGTTTTTATATATGTAATGCGATATCTAACCGCCAAGAAGTTTTAAGAGAAATAGAAATTTTTACTGCTGAGTTTCTCACTTCGTGAAGTTATCAAGCTTTACTGAAATAAATTGAAAGGAGACTAACCAATGAACAACATAAAAGTACTTCATTATGATGCTTTTTCTCCTTATCCCAACAAAGGAAATCCAGCTGGTGTAGTATTAGATGCGGCTCATTTGAGCGAAAGTGACATGCAAGCGATAGCTCATAAGGTCGGTTTTAACGAAACAGTTTTTGTAGTCTCATCAGATGTAGCTGATTTAAGGCTTAAGTATTTTACGCCAGGCCATGAGATCAATCTTTGTGGACATGCTACAATGGCATCTTTATTTGCTTTAAAAACAAAGGGGATCCTTGGTGAGGCTGGCTCGATAAAGATCGAAACAAACGTGGGGGTGCTACCCATTCAATTCAGTATGGTAACTTCATGATTGAAATTGATTGTCTGGGAGAAATCTGTCCAGTACCAGTAATGATGTTAAAAAAACATCAAAAAGCCATTCAAAATGGCGAACAGGTGATTCTGGTTACTGATCATAGCTGCGCAAAAGTTTCCATCACGGATTACTGTCGTGGTTCAAATTTGAAATGTACCATCCAAGAAGTTATTAATGGGGTATGGGAGATTACGATTGAGATATAAGTTCAACACAATGTATCAATCAATGTCTTTTCTATATAACGAATTAATTGTTTCGTATCATTGTCACAACGCTGATTATGTTTTTTTACCATGTAGACATCGTTATTTACTTGGAACTGATCAATATGAATAATCTTGAGTTGTTTACTATACAACTCTTTTTTTATGGACATATAAGGCAGAAAGGCAACACCATGTCCTCTAATTGCAGCAAGCTTTACCGCCTCAAGGGAGTCCAGATTAAACAGTATGTTTAATTTAAGCTCACCCGCAGATATGTTATTTAAAGCCCTTTGCACACAATGAAGCTGTGAGGACCAGATTAACGGATATTTAGGGAGCTCATTCAGTGTGATTTTATCAGGACAAACGGTCGTACTGCTTGCCACTAGCATAACTTGATCAGAAAACACCATATTGGAGCTTAATTCAGATTTCGGGGAAGGCCCGGAAATAAAGCCAACATCACCTTCTTCAAGAAGCAAACGTTCTTCTACCAGTGACGATGCCCCTTCGTTTAGAGTGATATGGCAATTGGGAAAATGCTTTTTTACCTCATATAAAGTACATGGCAGGGCATAATTACAGACTTCTGGAATCGCATAAATAGACAGCTCATGTTGTGTTGGCTGTAAATGATTGATCTCTGTGACCATATCATCATACAATTTACAGATTTGCTCCGCATACTTCTCTGCTATAATCCCTGCTTCTGTTAGGCTGGCCCCTTTATTACTTCTCACAAAAAGCTCAGAACCCAAGGTATTCTCCCAGGATTTCAACTGCTGACTCAGTGCGGATTGGGTGATATGAGATTTCTGAGCGGCTTTAGATATACTTTTTAACGAAGCAATATCTAAAAATAATTTAAGCGTTTCCATATTCATACTTATTCCTCCTGTTGCCCGCTGTTAGTGCAAACTATAGCATACTTGATTACGCTCCATCTGTGCCATTAGTAACACTTATACAGCATAAAGAAAGCAGATAACCACAGCGCAAATAAGTATGTTACTATTTTCACATAGTCAATTACATAAAACGATGGAGGTGTTAGACTATGGGGCAAACCGTAAGTCCCGAAACGAAATCAACTCGAACCAGAGCTCCTAGAAAACCTAAAAAGAGTCAGTTGCCCATCGCGTTGCTGGTCACAGTTCTCATTATTGGGTTTGGTTTTTTCCTAGACCATTCCCACGATAAAATGGTTGTCTACCTGCTTTTCGGTATTTCGTTTGGCGTTATTTTGCAAAGATCACGTTTCTGTTTTACTGCATCACTTAGAGATCCATGTATTACAGGCAGCACATCGGTAACAAGAGCTGTACTGATAGCATTTTCTCTCGCTACGATCGGATTTACAGCCATAAAGTATCCAGCATTCCTGGAAGGTAAACCGATTCCTGGGATGGATAATGTGGGTCAAATCAGTTTTGCTTTGATAATTGGCGCAGTATTATTCGGAATAGGCATGGTTATTGCAGGGGGTTGCGCTTCGGGTACATTGATGCGTGTAGGTGAAGGATTCACGATGCAGATGTTGTCACTTGTGTTTTTTGTCATTGGGTCACTTTGGGGATCACATGATATGGGTTGGTGGAGAGCTAACGTTATAAAGGATGCACCCACTGTATTTTTACCAGACGTCTTTGGTTGGCTTGGAGCGCTAGTTGTTCAGTTCCTGATCATTCTTCTGTTGTACATCGCTGCAGTTAAATGGCAAGAGAAAAAGATGGGAAGCGCAGATTAGTTTAAGTTATTACGTGAATATTTTCACTATTAGGAATTTTAAAAAATATAAAAGGTGGTTTTTAAGATGGCTGAATTTACACTTGATTGCCTGGGAGAAGCTTGTCCGGTACCGTTAATGAGAACAGAAAAGAAAATGACTGAACTAAATGTTGGAGACGTTCTAGTTGTTGCTATTGATCATAGCTGCGCAATGAAAAACGTACCAGAATGGGCGAGAAAACAGGGACATAATGTGGAAATCGAAGAGGTCGATGATGGCGAGTGGGAAGTTGTTATTGAGAAGGTAAAATAGGATCGCTAAGTAGGAAAGGACGGTGAATGAAACGGTGAACGAATTCTGGTTGAAGATATCGTCTAACCGCTTTTACAAGCAATTGCTCAAAGAACCGTTTACTTATGTAACTGGAGCTGTACTTCTCGCTGTGTTCGCTACAGCACATCTGGCTGTTTTCTCAAAAGGATGGGGAGTAACCAGCGCCTTCGCGGACTGGGGAGCTTGGGCGTATCGACTGGTAGGAGGAAATGTAGATAACTGGGCTTACTTTAGTACGGAGAAAGCTCAAAAAACATTATCTTCCGGATTTTTGAATGATGGTGGGTCCATTCGAAATGTAGGGATTATCTTAGGTGCATTAGCAGCGACATTGTTTGCTTCCGAGTTCAAGCTTAAGAAAATTAAGTCCAAAAAGCAGGTAGTGGCGGCTGTACTTGGTGGGTTGCTCATGGGGTACGGAGCTAGACTGGCTAATGGATGTAATATAGGTGCATTATTTACGGCTATAGCTTCTTTATCGCTTTCAGGCTGGATTTTTGGATTGTTCCTGCTGGTTGGTGCATTTATAGGCAGTAAATTATTAGCCAAATTCTTTATGTAAAAGTGAAATAGGCTGAGCTTATAGTGCTGACGAGAGTCAGCCTATTTTATTGAAATCATAGTCTACACAGGAGGGTCAATTGAAATGGAAAAGAAGACAGAACAGTATGATGTCGTCATTATCGGTGGCGGGGCTGCTGGATTAACAGCAGGGATCTATTGTGGACGAGCAAAATTGAAGACACTTCTTTTGGAAAAATCGCTGGTAGGCGGTCTTGCGACTTATACTAATGAAATAGAAAATTATCCTGGTTTTCCTGAAGGAACGACCGGAACAGATCTTATGGGATTATTTCATAAACAAGCCAAAAAATTTGGTGTGGATTTCAAAATGACAGATGTCAAATCTGTCTCGGCAGCGGAAGGGATTAAAGTAGTGGAAACCTTTCGGGTTCGATATGAATGTAAAGTCATTATCATAGCCAGTGGAGGAAAACCAAGAATTACAGGTGCAGCTAATGAAGATATGTTCTTATATGATAAAGGGATTTCCTTCTGTGCAACCTGTGACGCTGCGGCAAATACGGGGAAAACAGTTATGGTCGTTGGCAGTGGTGATGCAGCTATTGAGGAAGGGATGTTTCTGACTAAGTTTGCAGATAAAGTGATCGTATCTGTCATGCATGATCATGGGAAAATGGATTGTAATGAAATTGCCAAAACGCAGGCACTAGAAAACCCTAAAATGGAATTCATGTGGAATACGGTGGTAAGTTCTTTCGAAGGTGAGGAACGTTTGAATTCCGTCGTCCTGAAAAATTTAAAATCTAATGAACTGCAAAACGTAAAGGTCGATTCATGTTTCTTATTTATTGGATACACCCCTAACACAGAAATTTTATCAGGGGTAGTAGATCTAAATCGTAATGGATATGTACTTATTAATGAGAAAATGGAAACGAATATACCTGGGGTCTTTGCAGCAGGAGATGTGTGCGATAAGTTTCTTAAACAAGTTGCTACCGCTGTTGGCGATGGTGCCATTGCAGGGTATGGTGCAGAGAAGTATATATCTGAATGTGAGGTGTATGAGCATCAAATTCTGAATCAAGGCAAAGCATCTGTTGTTTATTTATGGAATGCCACAGATCCTTCCTGTCGGGAGTTATTGCCTCTAATTGAGGGATTTGAGCAATCCCATTCGGATGTCAGGGTCACAAAGGTAGATGTATATAAGTCACCCGGACTTGCTGCCAAGCTAGGGATAGATTCAGTTCCTTCTATTGTTTATCTGGATAATGGGAAGGTCCAAAAAGTAATTACTGAAAAGATAAATGAAGAAATACTGAGGACTCTTGCTAATTAAGGAGAAAGTCAAAGACACATACAGATGTTATCTCTGTATGTGTCTTTTTTTATTCAAGCTTAAGGAATATGAGACGAGCTAATGCAAGAGAGTGTCAAAGTATCAATAATAGTTGTTTTGTCATATATTTTTGAAAGCGCTTAAACCTTATGATTATTTTATAAATGTTGCAACTATAGCGGAGGGAGAAAGGACATCAATTATCTGTACATATCTTCAAAATCATCACAAGGAGGATTCACCTATGGCGAACGCAAGCGTCGCACCAGACAAGAGATCCGGACCGAATCTCAACAAGCAACGAACTAGCGGGATCAGACGCTTTTTTAAGCAAATAGATCTACAGCTTATGGTATTACCAGCACTTGTTCTAGTTTTTATTTTTGCCTATATCCCCATGTACGGGATTCTAATTGCATTCCAGGATTACAAGTTAGGAAATAGCTTTATTAGCAGTGACTGGGTTGGCTTAAAGCACTTTATTTACTTCTTTAATGCTCCTGAATTTGAAGTGGTTATGAAAAATACAATCATTATCAGCTTACTGAAGTTTTGTTTTGGATTTCCTGCACCGATTATTTTGGCGTTAATGCTGAACGAAGTCCGTAAGATGTTCTTTAAACGGGTGATTCAGACCGTTACTTACTTGCCACACTTCTTATCTTGGGTAGTTATCGGCTCAATGGTTACCTCGATGTTATCCGTAGATAACGGCAGTATAAATATGCTGCTTGAGAAATTGAAATTCATTGATGAACCGATCAACTTCCTTTCCATGACAGAATATTTCTGGGGCATTTTAGTTACAACCAATGTATGGAAAGAAATTGGATTTGCTTCAATCGTGTACTTAGCTGCCATTGCTGGTATTGACCCGCATTTATACGAAGCGGCTTCGATGGATGGTGCAAGTCGGTTTAAACAGATATATTTGATAACGTTGCCTTCAATTATGCCAGTTGTAATCATCTTTATGATTTTGGCAATCGGTAATCTGGTGAATGCAGGATTCGAAGATATTTTGATCCTAGCTTCCAATCCAGCTCTACGAGAAGTGTCAGATTCAGTTGATGTATATGTTGTACGTGTCGGTATAGACAATTTCAGGTACTCCTATGCGACTGCTATCGGATTGTTCAAGGCCGTGATCAGCGTGACATTACTTACCTTTGCCAACTTCATTGCCAGAAGAGCAGGGAACAGCTTGTGGTAATGAATTACTCAATATAGGGGGACCAAACTATGAAACGTATTAATATAGGAGATCGAATATTTATAGGATTCATATATGTATTTTTGACCTTACTGGCATTTTCCGCTTTTTATCCATTTTGGAACTCACTTGTTATTTCCTTTAATGAGGGGATGGATACTTCGAAAGGTGGAGTTACTTTCTGGGTCCGTGAGTTCACGCTTGAGAATTATAAGATCGTTTTTGAAGATTCTCGTCTAATGGGTGGATTCGTCATTGCTACATTGCGGACAGTAATCGGTACAGTAACAGCGATACTGGCCACTTCGATATTCGCTTATGGAATGTCGAAGCGTGAACTGATGGGTCGCAAATACTACATGATTATGTGTATCATTACTATGTATTTCGGTGGGGGACTCATTCCGTCATACATGCTTATCAGAAGTTTAGGTCTCTTCAACTCATTTTGGGTGTTTATAATTCCTGCACTGGTCAGCGTATGGAATATGATCATATTCCGGACCTTCTTTCAAGGTCTTCCACAAGGTTTAGAGGAGTCAGCAAAGATTGACGGTTGCGGATATTGGGGGACTTTTGTCCGCATCGTGCTTCCTTTGTCGGGACCAGTTATAGCAACATTATCTTTGTTCACAGCAGTAAATCACTGGAATGAGTGGTTCGTAGCGAGTATTTACATTACGAAAGAGGAGTTAATGCCGATTCAGACCATCTTAAGACAGATATTGTTCTCTAATATTGCTTCAGAACAGCTGTCTAATGTAGATGCAAGCTCCATTGCTCATATTAACTCGGCAAAGAAAATAACCTCGAAGTCATTAACGATGGCTACGATCATGGTTGCAACCATTCCGATTGTATGTGTGTATCCATTCCTACAAAGATTCTTCGTTAAAGGGGTCTTGGTCGGATCATTGAAAGAGTAGGATGATAGAATGAGATTGGGTTTAGAGCGTATTGCTTTGAACATAGATTACAAATTGAAAGGGGAAAATACATTGAAGACTAAGAGAAAGATGCTTCTCGGTATGATGTCTACCTTGCTATTAACGACTTTGGTGGCGGGTTGTGGTGGCAACAATTCAAGCGCTCCGGCGGCAACTGCTGAACCAGAGAAAGAAGGAGGAACAGCGGTCAACACAGCAACTGAAGCTCCTGCGGCTGATTTGTATGAATTAGGGAAAGAACCGCTTGAAGTCTCATTCTACGGAAATTACGGCTGGTATCAAATGCCGAAATGGGGCAAAGATGCTGCTTCTAAATGGATTTTAGATAATCTGAAGATCAATGTCACAGGAATTAGCTCTGGTGGTAATAACGCTCAAAAGCTGCAAACGATGATCGTTGGTAACGAGCTGCCGGATATTGTGTGGACCGAGAAAGGTGCTGACGTAGAACGTCTTCGCCAAGCGGATATGCTAGTTCCTTTGGATGAATATATTGATAAATATCCAAACTTTAAGAAATACTTAACAGCTGGACATTTGGAATTGCTTCGTTCCCCTGATGGGAAGATCTATCAGCTGCCGAATTATTATACAACTCAACCAAACGGAAACGCCGGTTATGCTATTAATAAAAAGATTTACAAAGAGCTTGGTTCTCCTAAGCTAGAAACGACAGATGATTTGTATGCTTATTTAAATGCTGTTAAGGCAAAGTTCCCTGACGTTATTCCGTTCGAGACGGGTTTAGCGAGAGATGGTAACGGAATTGACCAGTTATTCTCCTCTTTTAAAGAGAGTAATCTGTCGTATACTAGAATATACGCCGTACCTGATGGCGATAAAATGGGTTCGATATACAAGGATGAAGGATTCCGTGAGTCAGTTGTATTTGCTGCTAAATTAATGCGTGAGAAGCTAATGACGCAGGATGCGAATACTCAAACAGAAGATCAAATTAGAGAGAAAGCGATGAATGGCAAGTTTGCTGTTATTGCGACTTTTGATCCAATGAAATTGCTCGCCACTGCTGATGAAGAGATGAAGAAGACGGATCCGGAAGCTGGATATATGTTTATTAAACCGATTTACAAAGCTGGTTTGGATCAAAGTAAGATTACTCCAGGAACGTATAATCAGTTAGGTTGGAACGTTGCTACAATCACTAAAAACGCTAAAAATCCAGAGGCTGTATTCGCTATGCTTGACTGGATGACAGGACCAGAAGGTTCTATGGTTCTTAACTGGGGTCCTCCAGGACCAGAAGGGTATTGGGATGGATTTGAAGCAGATGGACTTACTCCTAAGTTTAATAAAGATAAATATCTGAATGAGCCAGAAGCTCTGTCCGAAATTAACGGAAAAGCCGGTGACTTGGTATGGGTAGGTAATACTGTTTTCTTGGATAATACAAAGAAAATGATGTTGCAAACCCTTCCAGCTGACAAGATTGACTTTAGTAACCGTTGGCAGATGGAAGTAACTTGGGCTTCGCAAGGTGACTTTACGGAGTTCCTGAATTGGGATCCGGCTCCAGACAGTGAAGAAGGGATTATCAGACAAAGTGTCAGAGATATCTGGTTAACAGCAAGAGCAAAATCGATGTATGCGAAGACTGATGCAGAAGCATTAGCAATTCTTGATAAAGCACATGAAGATTCTATCAAGGTTGGCTATGAGAAATTCCTTGATTATGTAACAAAAGTATGGACAGAAAATAAGAAAGCTTTAGGTAAATAATAATTTGTAATACGAAGGTTTGCTATTTAGCAAGCCTTCGTTTTTACGTCCCATTTCTTGTACTCATTGCTTTATAAGCTGTTAGGGAAGAGAATGAATGGTATACTGAAAAAGATTGGTTAGTAGAATTCAGCTGTTTGGATTAAAACATTTCAAAGGGGGATTGTGTTGATGTACAACGTATTATTAGTAGACGATGAGATGCTTGATCTTGAAGGCATGAGACAATTCATTCCTTGGAATGAACTGGGTATGCAGGTCGTGGAGGCAGCGAATAACGCGTTTACGGCATGCGATATTTTAGAACAGCATGTTATTGATATTATTGTTAGTGATGTGAATATGCCGAATATGTCGGGTCTAGAGCTGGCTCGGATTGCCATAGAGAAAAAAAACGATATACGTGTGATTTTTGTAAGCGGTTACCAGGATTTCAGCTATGTGAAACAGGCGCTTTCACTAAAAGCATATAGCTATGTCCTTAAGCCAATGGATGACAAGGAACTTATTGCTGCACTACAGAAAGTAAAGCAGGATTTAGATGATGAAAGTAAACGGCGTGACGTTGAAGAAGCTTATCAGCATATGATTCCTATGGCCAAAAATGATTTGTTGATCCGCTTATTTGAAGGGGAATGGGAGGGGGACACTCAAGCTGGAATGTTAAAGCTTATGAAGTCCTACGGTCTGGATAAGCTGGAATGGCCTATACGTGTGGCGGTTTTGGAGCTGGATTATTTCAACTGGTTGCAAGAACAGGATAATCTAACTAAACATCTAATGTCCAAGGACTTTCTGTATGAAGTGAATACTATTGCTCAGAAGCACGGTATGCCACATTGCTATAAGGTATCTTCTTATCGAATCGCGTTGTTGATTAACGAACAGGAGATGGAGAAGTTTATTGAAGAAATTTATGAGTCAATTCGCACAAAATTTCCTGTCACTATGACCGTAGGGGTAGGGAAGCCTACATTTGCTATGGACCAGGTCCACACCTCCTATCGGCAAGCTATGGAAGCCGTTGACGGAAAGATGTTTCTCGGCAAGGGCAAACTAATTATGTATGAAACGGTTAGCAGCGAACCTGGAATGATTGATGCCCGTACGTTGGATGCCCGTATGGATACACTTTTTAAAGCGATGAAAGAATATGAGTTAGTCCTTATTTATGACGAGATCGATAAGCTGTTTAAATCCGTGAGTAGTTTAAGATCTAAATTCACGATTCATAATCTAGCCATGTATATTATATGGAAGCTGGATCAGCAGTTGAAAGAGGTTAGTGAGGATTTATTTGAAATCTTAGGTATGGAGTTACATAGTTTAGATATTTTGCTTCAATTCGATACGATCAGTGATATACGCTCTTGGCTTGTACTCAAAACGTTTGAAATATCCGAGTATCTACGCAGTAAAACAGAGTCAGTGAACAATAAACTGATTAGAGAAATTATGCAAATGATGAAGGATAAGATGAGCGAGAATTTTACGTTAAAGGATATTGCACAGCAGTTCTCTTTCTCACCCAACTATTTGGGATATCTATTTAAAGAGGAAACTGGGAAAACGTTCAGCGAAGTACTCATTCAGCTGCGAATGGAACAAGCCGGCAAGCTTTTGAAAGATCCGAAGTGTAAAATCTATGAAATCGCGAGCCAGGTAGGTTACCGTTATCTTCCTTACTTCAGCAGACAATTCAAAGAAGCCTATGGTATGACACCTATGGAGTATCGTAAGCGGGAGAAGTGATGGGGGATGATGTTGCATGAAACAACCAAGAAGTAAACATAAGTATGTGCCGATAGGGTATAAATTAATGCTGACGTATATTTTTTTCATTATTATCCCAGTATCTGTGATAGGTTTTGTCTCTCACTCTATGTACAATGATTCATTACGCGAGCATACAAGTTCGAATATTAAAGGTACGTTGTTGCAAATTCGCGATAATATTGATTATAAAATGGGGGAAGTTACCCGGATATCAACGCAATTATATAGTGATTATGATTTCTATCGGAATCTGCGAAGCTATGAAGAAGGCTGGGAGAATTATGACCGGATGTCTATGAAGGTACTTCCAAAGCTGGACGTAGCTATTCAATCAACGGGTATGAGGATTGGGATGTCGCTATTTTTAAAGAATGAATCCATTCCTGAGATCTATTCGAATTCACTAGAGGGCTATCTGGATAATAGTAGCTTCTATCATCTTTACCATATGAACCGGATTGAAGGGAAATCCTGGTATTATGATTTTCCAACCGAGAAATATGCGGAGACTATGAAATGGTGGCAGATTGAGCGCGATGTAGAAAATAATCGTATCTCGTTGCTACGTAGATTAATAGATACATATGATCCTCTCGTACCTAAGGAGATTGGCTTCCTGCGGATTAATGTAGGCATTCCAGATCTGTTCAATAGTGTGAATTATACGAAGATAGGAAAAGGAAGTATTCTAATTTTAAAAAACGAGTTCGGAAGAACGATGTACCAATCGGGAGAACTACCAGAGCACTATTCCAACGAAGCCGAACTTAATAAGGATTACCTGACGATTAGTGAAACAGTTACAGTTTCTAACCAAGCTTGGCAATTAAACGCGCTAGTTCCAATTACGATTCTTGAACAGGATGCAGTGAAGGTACGACTGTTTATTATTTTGATGTGTCTCATCTGTTGTGTAGTTTTTAGTTTTGTCGGCATATTTATATCCCGATATTTTTCAATTCGGATTAATAAGTTCGTGTACGTGCTGAATGCCTATCGGGAAGGTGATCTTCACAAGCGTATTTCCTATCGAGGCAAGGATGAATTCTCTCAGATTGCTACCGCATTAAATGATATGGGCGAAAATATCGATATGTTGATTAAAGAGGTATATTTGACGCAGCTCCAGAAGAAGGAAGCAGAGCTTGAAATTCTGCAATCACAAATCAATCCTCATTTTCTATATAATACGTTGTCATCTATTATTCAATTAGCCAAGTTTGGTCAAAATGAGAAGCTGCAGCAGATGGTGCTGGAATTAGCGAAGTTTTATCGCCTGACGCTTAATGAAGGGCGTACCATGATTCCGGTCCCCACTGAAATTGAGCAGGCAAACGCTTATTTAGAAATTCAGAAAATTAAATACGGTGATCGTCTGGAAGTTATGTTTGATTTTGATACAGAAATCTGGCCTTATGAGACTATAAAGCTCATTCTTCAACCATTTATCGAGAACGTGCTGAAGCACGCCTGGTGTGGTGATCACATTCATTTACGCATTGTTGGGCGTAAAGAGGGGAATAATATTCTGTTCCGCATCATTGATGATGGAATCGGCATGAGACAGGAACGTATTGATCAAATTTTTGATCCAAAGGGTCACACGAATACAGGTTATGGGGTCCGTAATGTGGATCAGCGGATTAAACTGCAATATGGATCTGAGTACGGCGTAACCATTTTTAGCCGTGTTGGAATTGGCACTTCTGTTCAGATACTAATTCCTGCTAATAAGGGCAAGCGTGGCATTCGTTCGAATGTTGTACATGATGAAAAGGGGTCTTAAAGCTAGTTTTTCTAGCCTAAGACCCCTTTAATTTTAATTAGAATCCTTTATATTGAGGCTCTTCGGACTCCAATTCGGTTACCCGGTTCTCTACTTGAGTTACGATTTGTTGTGTTTGCTCGGCTGCGTTCGTGAACAAGGTTTTTGCACTCTCGTTTTGTGTTTCTAGTGCAAATTGTTCAAGACTGGCTTGAGCACCTTTTAAAGAAGATAAACATGTTTTAACTTGTGAGGCTACTGTCATTGAGTTTCTCTCCTCTGTGTTGGATTATTAGCATGACGAATGCTATTGTCCTCAAATGCTTCTAGCGTTATGCAGGAAAAAAATTCATACTTCTAGTAATAGATGATTTTCCATAAATAAGTAGTGAAATTCCGGATTGAATGCGCCTTTATTGACAAATAATGAGTGTTAGTAAACAAGTTTTGATTCAAAAGGAGGGTAATTGTAATGCCGGAGTGGTTAGAGGTTGTAGTTCGAACGCTCTTTGCTGTGGTTGTACTTTTCTTTTTAACAAAATTACTGGGAAAGAGACAAGTATCGCAGCTCTCGTTCTTCGAGTATATTACGGGGATAACCGTCGGCAGCTTAGCCGCTTACATTTCTTTGGATACGGATAAGTTATGGCATTTAGGGCTCATTGCACTGATTGTATGGGTGGCTTGTTCTTTAGGGATCGAATACCTTCAGATGAAGAGTAAAAAAGCAAGAGACTTTATTGATTTCAAGTCCACCGTACTAATTAAGGACGGAAAAATACTCGAAGATCATATGAAAAAAGAACGTTTAACCACAGATGAACTGCTGGAGGAATTACGCAAAAAAGACGTTTTCAATATATCGGAAGTGGAATTTGCGATTATGGAATCTGATGGAGCCATAAATGTTTTACTCAAGAGTGAATATCAGCCGGTAACCCCTAAGCAATTGGGTATAAAGGTTGCCCCGGAGAAAGAGTCGCAAGTTGTCATTATGGATGGTAAAGTGCTCGACAAACCATTAGACACCCTAAACCTGACGCGAAGCTGGCTGGATGGAGCCCTTGAGAAAATGGGTTTTACGGTTGAGAATGTTTTTCTTGGACAAGTTGATTCTTATGGTGAGCTGACTGTCGATTTGTATGCAGATAACTTTAAAGTCCCACAGCCGCAGGATAAGCCTCAATTATATGCTTTGCTGAAAAAGTGTGAAGCTGATTTAGAGATGTTCAGTTTATCAACAGATAACGAAAAAGCTAAAAAAATGTATGAACAATGTTCGGAGCAATTGCAGGCTTCACTGAAGGTTTTGAAACCGTTAATTCAAAGCTAAGGGTAAAGATAAAGGCACTCTCGAGTAAGATCGAGGGTGTTTTTTATATTAATTTAAATAAATGTAATAATATGGGCATAAAGTAGCTGTACAACTTCGAAATATTAATTATAGTTGAGATTAGGCTGGAGTTATAGATGACACAAGATTGGAGGAATGCCTTCGCTTTTTATTTACATCAGAAAACAAGGAGGAAGATGTTCACGTGAAACTAAAAGGAAGATTTTCATTCGGAATTATGGTTGCGCTTACAACTTCGCTGGTTCTAGGTAATTTGGCATGGAGTAACCCTACCGCTCAGGCAGCAAATATCTTCAGTAATGATTTTGAGAATGGAAGTGCCGACAATTGGACGAGTACAACAGGAACTTGGTCTGTAGTTGAAGAAGGTGGCAATCATGTGTATTACCAATCCAGTCAAAACGAAGGACGTTCGTTCTCCGGTAGCAACACGTGGACAGATTACAGCGTTCAAGCTGATGTGAAGATTGATGATTTCAATGGGACTAATCGAACTTATGTGTGCGGGCGCTATGTTGACGGAAATAACTATTATGCTGCATCTCTGTCTAACAGTAATGGTGGGACGCTTGAAATACGAAAAAAAGTGAATGGTTCAAGTTCAACACTGGCTAGTAAAACTGATTTTCCTATAACTACAGGGACTGCCTATACAGTTAGGCTAGAGCTTAGTGGAGATTCGCTTAAAATGTATGTTAATGATGTTTTACAGCTAAATGCACACGATAACATTTTGACAGCAGGAGGTATAGGACTTGTAGCTTATAAGACAGCAGCGAAGTTCGACAATATCAATGTCTCCGATATCACCACGGGCACTCCGACACCAACGCCTACTATAGCTCCAACAATTGCACCAACGGTAGCTCCTACGGCTACTCCAACAGCAAGCGCAACCCCCACTGCGACAGTAGCTCCAACCGTCACACCAACAGCAACACCAGTTGCAGGCTCTATTTATGTAGCTCCAAATGGTCTGGACAGCAACGCAGGAACAATTGGTAGTCCAACCACACTGGCCTCAGCGATTACGAAGGTAGCCCCCGGGGAAACCATCTATATGCGTGGAGGGGTTTACACGTATTCTTCAACAATAATTGTTGGACAAGATAATAGCGGAAGCTCTAACTTACGAAAGAACATCACTGCATATGGGACTGAGAAGCCTATATTGGATTTTTACGCTCAGCCATTTGACCCAGCTCAACGTGGTTTGCAGATATACGGTAACTACTGGAAGGTAAAAGGATTAGAGATAAGAGGCTCAGGAGACAATGGGATCTTTATTGGCGGAAACTATAACATTATTGAGAATGTTGAAACCCACCATAATCGGGATTCGGGACTGCAAATCAGCCGTTATGCTTCATCACTGACCAGCATGAGTCAATGGCCGAGCTATAATCAGATCATTGGAGTGTATTCTCATGATAATTATGATCCGGATAACGGGGAAGACGCTGATGGTTTTGCTGCTAAGCTGACCATAGGTCCTGGTAACGTATTCGATAAATGTATAGCTGCATGGAATACAGATGACGGCTGGGATCTTTACAGTAAATCAGAAACAGGCCCCATCGGAGTGGTGACGATCAAGAATAGTATCTCCTATAAGAACGGACAGACCTCAGATGGAAATTCAACGGCAAACAGTGATGGGAATGGATTTAAACTAGGTGGTGAAAAAATTGCAGTAAACCACATTGTGCTGAATAGCATAGCGTTTCAAAATAAAAAACACGGATTCACTTACAATAGTAATCTAGGTTCCATTCAGTTAACAAATAATACTTCTTGGAGTAACGGACAGAGTAACTTTGCTTTTGATGCCGGTACTCACCAATTTACGAACAACTTGTCTTTTGCTGGAGGATCGAGTGACAAAACAAGTGGAACCGATATTCTAAGTACTAATGTGTGGTGGAAAAGTAATGCAAGTACCAATGCCAAGGGTTTGGTGGCCAGTGCCGCTGATTTTGTAAGTCTTACACCTTCAGTGGTGCGAAATGCAGATGGTTCTTTTAGTCTGGGCAGTTTCCTCAAATTAACTGGGGGTAGCGATCTAATCGGAACTGGAACACCTAGCGGAACTAATATTGGTACAACTTTTCCTTGATTTGAAAGCTAGGGGTTTGAGCTCCTTATTTAATTGACTCTGTAGGATTAGATAGGTCATTTTATTCGATATTTTGATGGGCATGAGTCCGGTACTATACCGGATTTGTGCCTATTTGGTTTGTTTTAAGTATAAACCTTCCATCACGTTGGCAAACTAAGCCAGATTAACAAGTCACAATTTTGGAGGTAGTCTGCAGATGTCTGGAATTATTGAAACAATAAAAGAACAACTGGAAGGATCTAGTGATGCAGTTTTTCAAAACATTCGCCTTCATGGGCATTCCTGTGACTTGATCTATATCCCATTCATCGTAAATTCCCTGAGTCTTCATAAAGATATTGCATTGCCGCTAAAAAATGAAGCAAATTCAGAGCACAAATGGCCGGATTTTTTAGAACGACTGGATCGAGGAGCTGTTTTTCCCATCCCGTATCTTAAGGAGTTTGACATAAACAAGGCTGTGGATTTGATTGTCGCTGGAAAAGTAGTGCTTTATTTTGAAGAGCTTCCTTATGTTTATTATTTTGAGATCACGCAATATCAGAAAAGATCGGTTACGGAATCACAAAATGAACTTGTGGTGATTGGACCACAAGAAGCATTTATTGAAGATATTGAAACAAATCTGTCCCTGCTCCGACACAAAATTAAACATCCGGATCTAAAGACTATTCATTATACGATTGGTAAATATACAAAAACTGATGTGTATGTTGTATATATTGAAGGACTTTATAAAAAAGAAGTTCTTGCTGAAATTGAAAAGCAACTAAATGAAATAGATATTGATGGCATATTGGGCATTAGTTATATATCGGAACAATTACGGAAGGGGAACTTGACACCATTTCCGGTATTTCAATATACAGAACGCCCCGACTCGGTGGCAGCTTCTTTAATGGAAGGCCGGATCGGAATATTACAGGATGGCACACCCACTGCAATGATTGCACCTACCTCTTTTTTTACAATGCTACAATCCTCTGAGGATTATTATCAAAGCTTCTATGCCGCAAGCTGGATTCGAATGGTTCGATTTGTGTTCTCCATCCTATCGATGATTCTTCCATCGCTTTATGTTGCGATTACAACCTTTCATCCTCAGATCATTCCCTCAAACCTGTTAATTACGATAGCATCTGCCAGAGAGAACATTCCTTTCTCAGCATTGACTGAGGCTTTGATTATGGAGCTTACCTTCGAAGCCCTTAGAGAAGCTGGAACCCGAATACCAAAGCCTGTGGGCCAGACCGTTTCTATTATTGGGGGGATAGTCATCGGTCAGGCTGCGGTACAAGCGGGAATTGTATCCGCTCCAATGGTTATTGTTGTTTCCATTACCGGAATTGCCACCTACATTATTCCCCATTATGAGCTCGGTCTGACTTTTCGCTTACTTCGTTTCCCTTTATTGATTATGGGGGGAACAATGGGATTGCTCGGGGTATATATTACAGCTTTTTTGATTTACGGACATTTAGCTAATCTTAGACCGTTAGGCTCACCGTATTTACAACCCGTTGCCCCTTTGGTGTTAGAAGATTGGAAGGACACATTATCTCGCTTTCCCTCTAACTATATGAAGAAACGCAGCAAACTTTATAGCAACAGGAATCTAAGGAGACAGAATCAAAAATGAGAACTCTAAAGATAGGAGTTGTTATACTTCTACTCCTAAATTTAACAGGCTGTTGGTCGTCCAAGGTGGAACTGGACGAATTAACCTTTGTGTACGGCTTATTTATAGATGTAGGCAAAGAAGCAGGCACCGTTGAAATTACGATTAATTCTCCTTTGCCTAATCGTCTCAACTCGGGAAGCCAGCCCTCAAGTGGTGGCGGTGATGGGAATAGTTATTCTACAGTTTCTAAGACCGCAGATACGATCGCAGACGCCATGTTACTAGTTCAAAAAGATCTGACACGTCAACTTAGTCTTTCTCAATTGAAAATAATTGTCTTAGGGAAAGCTTATGCAGAACAAGGGATCGGTGAACTCCTATTATGGATTAGAAGAGAGCCAAGTCTCCCCCTTGGAACCTATGTCATGGCTAGTCCCGGCAGTGCAAAAGAGATGAATACATTAACACCTATCTATGAACAATTGCCTTCTGATGTACTGAGGAGCTTTGGAACAGAAAAATACATGTTTTCGACTACAATTAAGGACTGCATATTCGCTGAGGCTTCGGGCGTTGGATTTGCTATAAATAATCTTTCATTTGGCAAAAAAGAAGAAACTACAAAAGAAGGTAAACCACAATATTGGGCAGGCATTCAAGGAGCTATGTTGTTTCAGAATGAGAAAATGAAGGGAATACTAAAGCTTAAAGAGGGGAGGGCATTGGCATGGGCCGCAGGCAAGCTTAAGCTGTCGGTTTATTCTGTTACCTGGGATGGTGGAGAAAGTGCAGCAAGTGTTGTATTTGTTAGCACCAAATCTTCGAAAAAAGTAAAAATAACGGATAAGGGTCCAGTTTTTACAGTGAAATTAAAGGGAAAAGCTAGTGTGATTTATTTAAGGGATCCTAAGAAAAGAAATCTAGAGGAGATCAGTAATATCATTACAGAGAAACTAAGCGATAAAGTAACTGCTAATCTGACCGAAGCTATACGTTTATCCCAACAAGCAGGTGCGGATGTTCTTCAGCTCGGCATGTTGCTGGAATGGAATGATCCGAAACTTTGGAAGCAATTAAGAGAACGTTGGGATAATTACTACGCTCATGAGGCAGATATTAAGGTGAAGACGGACTTTCGGATTGTGGATTTTGGGACAGCAAAATAAAGAACTGAGGAAGGAGAAGTTATGCGTACAACAAAGTGGCAGCTGTTCCGGTTTATCACCATTTTTTTTAGCTCACAAACCACCATTTTTTTGATACCAGCTATTATTGCTACTTCCTCTTATCAAGGCTGGATTGCATTAATCGTTGGCTCCTTATTAGGATTGATATTATTGTGGTTTACAATCTATGTTGGTAAGCTGCGACCTAATCAAGCTTGGGTTCACTTTGGAAAAGAGATCATTGGCAAATGGCCACATAAATTTATGATTCTGCTCCTACTATGCTGGTGTGTTTATTATGTTTCTTTCGATATAGAGAATTTCGTACTATTTTTCGGCTCGAATTATTTAAGAGGAACTCCACCTCTATTTATCCAGTGTGTCGTTGGTCTCGTAATCATGTACACGGCAAGTCTAGGATTTGCAACAATTACATATATGGCCGATGGATTATTTATTATTTTCTTTATTACCGTGATCATATTATTTAATTTATTCCTTCCAAACGCGGACTTTAATATGGTACCTGCTTTCTTTCATTATCATGATCCTGGAATCGCCCTGAAAGATTCTATTGTGGTCATGTCATGGTTTGGAGAATGGATTGTGCTTTTGTTCATTGCACCTGATTTAAAAATTGAAGCGAAAATGATGAAAAGATTAGTATTTGCGCAGTTCTATGTTTCAATTACGGTCTTAATAGGATGGTTATTGACAATGATGAGTTTTGGTCCACATTTAGGCCAGCAACTCCAATATCCTTTTCTTGAGATGGTGCGTAGTTCAAAAGAAGATAATTTATTAGGTAATACTGACCCGCTTTTGATTGGAATATGGTCGTCTTCGATGTTTATTCACAGCGCTTTCCTTATCTATGTAGCTTCAAAATGTGTAGCAAGTTTGTTTAATACTAATAGTAAAAAATTTTACGTTCCCCTTTTAACACTGGCTTCAGTGACAATAGCATACTTATATTCACGCGACGTCGGCAGATATTACGAACACTACAAAAGCTTTGCCATTGTGATCATTTGGCTAATCGTTGAAAGCATACCCATCTATTATGGAATTGTAGCCTTCTTTCGATATCGGCATAAGACTGCGAAATGAAAATCGAATGGAAGACGGGTGCTGTCTAATTATGGACAGTGCTTTTTTTGTGAATTATAAATCGGGTACGCTTTCTGTTATGATTAAAGCACTTATTACATAATTATCCTCAGATTGGATGGTGTATTCACATGAATCTTCAAGAAGTAACTGAACTTATCAAATCTATTAGGGCCAATCTTGCCAAAGTCATTGTAGGAAAAGAGGAGGGAGTAGACCTGCTGCTGACCGCATTACTTGCGAATGGACATGTCTTGCTGGAAGATGTACCTGGTACGGGTAAAACCTTGCTGGCAAAGGTTCTTGCCAAATCATTGGATTGTTCATTTAAGCGCATACAATTTACGCCAGATTTATTGCCTTCCGATTTAAGCGGGATCAACTATTACAATCAGAAGACGGGAGAGTTTCAGTTCAGACCAGGTCCGGTATTTGCTAATATACTGCTGGCTGACGAAATTAATCGTGCAACACCTAGAACCCAATCCAGCCTACTGGAGTGTATGGAGGAACGGCAAATTACTATCGATGGGGTAACGCACGGATTAGAAGCACCGTTTCTTGTCATTGCTACTCAGAATCCGATAGACAACCAAGGGACCTTCCCACTGCCTGAGGCTCAATTAGATCGATTTTTGATGCGGATTACTACGGGTTATCCTACCTTTGATGAAGGGATACATATTTTGCAGCGTTTTCGTGAGAATAATCCGCTCGAAGAGTCTTTTCCTGTAGCAACGGCACAAGATATTCAAGCCGCACAGCGTTTAGCCGCATCTGTAAGTATCAGTGATGATTTATTAGGTTATATCGTACGGATAACGGAAGCTACCCGCAAATCTACGGCAGTAAAACTGGGTGCGAGTCCACGTGCCAGTGGCGCGTTGCTTAGATCAGCTCAGGGATATGCACTTATTCAAGGCAGATCCTATGTAACACCGGATGATATCAAAGCCGTGGCTGTTTCCGTGCTTGCACATCGTCTGCTGCTTCATCGGGGATTAGGCTCAAGAGAGGGACAAGCCGCGGATATTGTATTGCAAGTGCTTCGTGAAGTTGAGGTGCCTGCTGAACCCGTGACGTCCTTAAGAGGCGGAAAGGTGGAATGACCTATGGCTTTGCCTTGGTTCATTTTCATTACAGTGGCGTTGGTGTTACTTCTTGCTGACATTTATAAACGGAATGGTCTGAAAGCGCTTAGTTATTCTCGCTATTTTTCACATAAAACTGCTTATGAAGGAGAACGTATTGAGATGATCGAGGAGATCATTAATGCGAAGCTTCTTCCTTTGCCGTGGCTCCGATTGGAGTCTAGTATTGCGAGAGGTCTGGAATTTGGAAGTCAGGATAATCTTGGGATTAGTACAGGAGAAATCTCTCAGAATCATATTAGTTTATTCTATTTAAAATCTTATCGTCATATTAAAAGACGGCATCAAGTGACATGTGAACGTCGTGGTTTATATCGTTTAGAATCCGTGACTATGACAACGGGAGATCCATTTGGTTTGACTCGAAAAAACAAAACATATCCACTCGAGTTAGAGTTGTTGATCTATCCCGTTCTGCTGAATCTAGACGAGCTTCCATTGCCCATTCATAGCTGGCTGGGTGAGCTTCCTGTGAAAAGATGGATCGTTGAAGACCCTTTTCTGACTGCTGGCATTCGTGAATATAGCTCAGGAGATTCTATGGGATTGGTAAACTGGAAGGCTACAGCACGTACTGGTGTTATGCAGGTTCATAAAAAAGATTACACGGCTGATTCCCGGCTCGTCATCTGTCTGAATATAGAGGACAGTGATTCCATGTGGAGAACGGTGACTGATGTGGAACGAATCGAGCAAGGAATAAGATATGCAGCGACTATAGCTGAATACGCAATGCAGCATGGAATTGAGACCGGATTAATCTGTAATGGCAGATTGGACGATGCTGGCGAAAGAGATCCAATTGAAGCAGAGCCGATGGCTCAGCTCGAAGATATGTTAGAGCTCCTGGCAAGGCTGAAGCTGGATAGAACACTTCCTATGAGTCGACTATTGGAATTGCAGGTTGAGAGTGGAATTAGTGACACAGACTTTCTAATCATAAGCTGCCATAGGGGAGCAGAATTGCAAAAGGCGACGGATCTCCTAATGCAGCAAGGCAATGGTGTGGAATGGCTGGATATTCCGGAACAAGGGAGAGAGAGCGCATGAAGCTTACGTTGTCTGGCTATGTAAGGGAAACAGTGAAACTCTGGTTGTGGTCTATTATTGAATTGTTGCTATTTCTACCGGTTTGGGTTCTATTTCAGATTTATTTGTTGCCCCAACAAGATGAACAAATATGGTTGATTGCGCTGCCTATACTAGCTTTAGCAGGCATTCTTTTGCGCAATTTTTGCAATGTAAGATGGAAGCAATTACTTGCCGCCTTAATCCTCGGGGCATTATTAGGTGTGGCTTCAGGGAGTTTATCCATCGAAAGCCTTCCCTTAGGTGTGGCTGGAATTATATGTACATTCTTAGGGATGACGGTAGACTCTAGAAATAATAGATTCAGAATGTTTTGGATAGGTATAATAATCTATTTTGTGGCAACTATAGCGTTTCATAGAGTTCCTGAATTGGAGCTAAGTGTGCCGTTATTGACCTGGTGTGGCAGTCTGTATTTAATACTGACTTTACTTATTTCTAATAGCAGCTATATACGATACAGCGCACTTACTGAAGAGAATGAAACGCTGCCCAAAGGGATACAACGGAATAATCGTATATATGTCATTGTAATTGGAGTTATTGCAGCTGTACTAGCGGCAGGTGTCGGTAAAGCTATAGGATCATTGGTATGGAGACTCTTACGCTCATTTTTCAATTTTATTAATCAGTTATTTTCTGGCACAAAAGAACCAGAGCCTCCGCCAGCAGAATTGCCGCCAGCAACTCCGATGTTACCACCAGTTGGCGAGCAAAAGCGTGGCTGGCTAGCTATTATACTAGAATACGGGTTTTATATTTTGGCGGCGGTATTATTGGGATTTGTAGCCTATTATGCACTTCGCTGGTTGTACAGAAATGCTGGAGAAAAGTGGCGGAAAGTCATAGATGCATTGTTATCGATGTTACGTAGGGAACATACCCCTAAGAATAATACAGCATATCTTGACGAGGAGAAAAGCGTCTTTACTTGGGAACAAACCGTTCGAGGGTTAAAAAATTTCTGGAGCTCTCGTCTTCCTTCAAAACATCGTAAGGATCGCTGGGATCAGATGAATGGCGAGCAGGAACGTGTCCGTTGGCTTTATCGGCGGTGGCTTAATATAAAGCGCGATAACGGTTATGAAATGAAAAGTTATCTTACGCCGCAGGAAACAAAAAGGGATGTTTTGCTATGGGGAGATCGTAGCAAGCATAAACGTAAGGGTGATGATGATTCTTTAGCAGCAGATCAATTGATTGAAATATATGAAAAAGTTAGATACGGAGAAGACGAGCCTGCTGCTTCTGATATTGCAGCTTTGAAAAATCAACTGAAATTATAGAATCATTTTCAGAATATATGCAAATTGGAACAAATAGGTTACAAAAGACCTGTAAGAGTTACAACATGGATACAATTGGATCTGTGCTAACCACTATAATAATTCTAGTAAAATACTCGTGGAGGGAAGTCAATGAGAAAGCATAGCAGTACATATGTTGTTTTACTCTTAAGCACCTTTGTCATAAGCCAGTTGACAGGGCATACCGCTTCGGCTGCTGCAGTTAGTTCTGTTCAGCCAAAATCGGCGGTAGCTGCTGCAACTGTAACAGCTCCTAGTAATCTGGGTTCCGTTTCTTTAGGAGCTAATATCAAAGCTACACTGGAAGATGTGAATATTTGGTCACAGCCTGGAGGCAATATTTTAACTTATACAATTAACTATTCGAATGGAAGCAGCAAAAGTGCTAGCCTACTGTATTATTTTTCGAGAGTTATGACCTCTGGCGGCTCTGTTATTCCAGGGAATCCACTAAGTGCGGACGCTACTAAGAAAAAAGTGGGTTCTAACGAAAGCTTGCGCGTTACATATTATGTTAATGTCGGCCAGGTAAATTCGTTAAAAGGTATCAAGATTCCAATGTACGTTTGGGATTCCAAAACCAAGGGGTATCTCAAGCAAGTAGGAACTTTTAATATACCCGCCAACTATTCGCCAACCGCTGTAAACGGAAAAAATGTAAGCACTACAATGAATGACATTCCGGTTATTGCTAAAAGTGAATCCTTGGAGCTCTACAAATACAGCGGAAAGGTTTATGCCAAGGTGGGCATAAGCTTGACCAATAAAGGCAGCAAAGTATTAAGTGATCCTGGTTACGCAGCATATTTGGTCTCGGCAGGGGGAAGCTCGTATGAATTAGCCCTTGACCGTTCTCAGCTTAGTTATAAAATTCAGCCCCAAGAGAAAAAAACCATTTATTATCTTACAGAAATTCCTTCGTATATGAAGACGGAGAATATGAAACTGCAATTCACCCAAAAGGATGAGGCGCTGAAGCTGGAGATTGCCAAATCCTCGTACAAGCTGCCTGCGGCTACTACACCAAATCTGGTAGTTGGCAAAGGTGTAATCAAGAAAATTACCATCAATAACAATACGGTTGAAACCCAATTAAATAACGCAACCGTATACGCAGAGAACAATAAGGGATTCTGGACTTTTCAGCTGCGAGTGAAGAATACAGGAAAGACAGCCGTTACGTTACCTTCTTATGAGCTTGCTGTCAAATCCTCAACGGGGACAACCTTTCCGATCAATTCTAAGGGCTTGAGCGGATTAACCATAAAACCGCTGGAGGAAAAAATCATCCCGCTTACCGCACAGGTACCCCTTGAGGTAGAACAGAATTCACTGCAATTGCAGATGATTGAGGCTGTTTCTGCTCCAGATAATAGTGAAACGGGAACTACTGGAGAAGGTGCAGCAACTGGAAGCACTGGTGGAACCAATGTCGCTACGAGTAACACAGCTAAACTAACGGTTCCGGTTGCTTACTTTACGATCTCCTATACCTTGCGTCCTGAGATACAGAAAGGTATGGAATATAGAGCAACAAATGAATATGGGACGTTTACTTATAGTTTAGTTTCCTTGCAGCGTTTTCCATGGAAAGACGATGATATCGTTGTTGCCAGATTAAATATTACGAATACCCAATCGGTTGCCTTGTCTCTGCCGGAATTAAAGGGAGCTGTTCAGGTAGACAATGAGGACATGTCATCTTCAACGGAATTGTTTATGGATAAGGAAACTTCAACGATTGGGCCCGGTAAAAACGCTGAAATCTATGTGTTTGCCAAAATTCCTTATACACAAGAGTTCGATAAATTAAAATTAAATCTTTATTCTATGGTAAAAGAAGAGAAAAGCTCGTTCCTGTCAGTTACTACGAACAGCATGATGAACGCTGTAGCTTCTATTGAAACTGGAGGAAGTTATGTTATCTCTGGTAAAGGCAAGAACGCAAAAGTGCAAGAGAACAAAACCATTATTTATGAAGGACTTAACTCCAATCTCGTATACACAGAGCTGCTTCTGAGCAGTGAAGAGAAAAGACAAAGCAAAATGGCTCGCCTCCAAGCTTATTACAAAACGGGAGATGGTCAGCTATTCGAAGCTACAGCCAATCAGCCGGATACGTCTGCTACTCCAGGCGGTAAGCAATTAATCACCTTCTGGGCGAAGGTTCCCAAGGCTGTTAATGCTTCTGATGTAAGTCTGTTCCTTGGGCCAGGGATTACTGGGAATAAACTGACGGAACCCGGTCAGGAATCCACTGGATTTATTAATATGGCTTCACTGTCATTAAATCCGGTCACTACACCACCTGAGAAGAACTTGACGAAGGTGGCCATTTATCCGTATACCATGTCCGTTCTAAGTTCGGAAGGGCGCTCACTACAAGGCAGTGACTCTATAAATATAGTTATGAATTACAATCTTCTTCGTGACAGCAGCTATGATATGGGAACCTTCACGCATAAGCTGGTCCTCAAAATGACGGATCCATATGGTCTATCTCAGGAACGAAGCTTGAACATTGGCACCGATATTCTTGAAGGGACCAACAACTCGTATACAGCAAGCTTTAGCAATAATATGTATAAGAATTTGTCAGGAGGAACCTACCGGATCACGCTGTACGATGAATTCCAAGGCGAACGGATCGAGCTGGCTAGTCAAGCTTATAACATCAAGATTGATAGAGCAGTTGTAACTGAGAAATAGCATTTCATATCTATTATTGTACGAAGAGGAGCAGCTCCAATGTTGCGAGTGGAAAATGTAACGCATTCTTATAAAAACGGTAATGAAACTACAGCAGTGCTTCATCAAATTGACTTTTCTGTGAAAGAGGGGGAGATGGTAGCACTGCTGGGGAGCTCGGGTTCCGGTAAGTCAACGATGCTCAATCTGATGGCAGGACTAATGAAACCTACGGAAGGCCATATTTATATTGCCGATCAAGATATCGTGAAGATGAGTGAGAATAAGCTATCGGAATTTCGCAGAAAAAATATCGGGTTTATCTTTCAAGCTTATGAGCTGATTACTAGCATGACAGTCCGTGAAAATGTAGAGCTGCCGCTGGTTTTTCAATCCGTTGCACCCTCTATACGTAAACAAAAAGCTTTAGAATTGTTGGAAGGAGTCGGCATTCCTGATAAAGCCGACTTGTTCCCTTCCCAGCTGTCTGGCGGACAGCAGCAGCGTGTTAGTATTGCACGCTCCTTGATTACGGAACCATCTGTTATCTTTGCAGATGAACCAACCGGAAACCTAGATTCGAAGACAGAAGAAGAAATTATCAATATCCTGCTTAACCTGAACAAGAAGATGAAGACCACCTTCATAGTTGTAACTCACGAGCTAAAAGTCGCGGAGCAAATGCAGCGGATATTCACGCTTCGGGACGGATATATGATTACTGAAAACCAAACTTCTTCGAATACTGAACTCGAAGGGGGTATACTCATTGAGGATTAGTGATATTTCCCGCTTGGCTTGGGAACAGGTCAAACGGCGGAAAGTTGTCACAGGTCTTTGTATGGCTGGCATATCCATTGGATGTGCTGCAATCATAGTTGCATTAAGTATAGGAGACTCCGCACAGAGCTACACGGAGCGGGAAATCAACCGCAATTTCAAAATGGATGAAATTACGGTGTCTCCCAACGGAGGAATACCCTCCCAAGGAGGAGGCAGCGGATCGTCTGCGGCCAATGAAAAGCTTGATCCCGGCAGGCTGACGGCGCAAAAGCTGGAGATTATTAAAGGCTTGCGGCATGTAACTGCAGCAGCTCCCTTTCAAGAGCTAGGGTACATACAGATGTTGACTATCGATAATAAAATAACAGATGTACAGCTTATTGGAACGGACCTACGCTTGTTAACGAAATATGATAAGAAATTCAAACAAGGCGGAGCTTCTGATTTGGTAGGAATGGCTGTACTGAACTATGGTGCAACCGTTGGACTGATTGATAACGAAACTCGGCAGCGTCTTTTTGAACAACTGAGTACAGATCCATATAACAATAAGTTGATGGAACAGTACAACAGCTTAAGCATGCTTCCAACAGATATGTACAAGCAGCAGGTTCAATTACAGTCTTTTGATCCCGCCTCTCAAACCGGAGGGATGTTAGTTAGCTCACCGATTCAAGTGGTGGGAATCCTCGACAACCCGAGTGGAACGAACGAGAATATGGCTATGTACGACAAGAAGATCTATGTGTCACTAGAGACTGGCGAGCGGCTTGTAGAACAAATGAAGCTATCGAGTGGAACCGCTGGGCAAAAGGGTGTCTATAACTCAGCGATTGTAAAGGTAGACAGCACTGAGAATATCGTGGAACTAGAGAAGCTTATTCAGAAACTCACCTTAACAACAAGCACGAATTTGTATCAAAAAGAGGCACTCGCTGATACCTTCAGCATGGTCAAGAAAGCAGCTCTCGGTATAGGTGTGTTTATTCTGATTATTGCTTCGATCTCCATTATCGTTGCGATGACTATGTCCACTCATCAACGACGACGGCAGATCGGTATTATGAAAGTGTTAGGTGCCAATATGGGTCAGATCCGCAATATGTTCATTACAGAAGCGGCATTGCTCGGGATGTTGGGCGGATTGCTCGGCATAGCCTTTTCATACTTGATTGTATTAGGAATTAATAAGCTCATCGGTAACTCTTCAGGAATGGGTGGAGGCGAGCCTTTGGTGATTTATATTCCTCTGATGACTCTTCCGGTAGGGATCGCATTTGCGGTAATGACAGGGGTATTATCGGGTATTTATCCGGCGATCAGTGCATCCAGAACGAATGCACTCACGGCGATTAAACGGGATTAGCTATTTTTAAGTTGAAAGGAAGCCAAAGTGATGAAGAGGAGAATCAAGTGGATTGTATTGGTACTGATTATAATTGCAGCAGGTTATTTTCTATATAGTAAGATGTATAAGCCTGAAGCGCAGTTAGAGCCTGTTGAACCCCCACAAGCCATAACTTTTGAGGTCACACAGGAGACCATTACCAATTCCATACAAGTTAAAGGTAATTCTAATTATGAGAAAGAAACGCTTGTTTATGCTCCATATGCTTCAAAGGTGACAAAGTGGAAGGTTGAGAACGGTGGACAGGTCAAAAAAGGTGATTTACTGTTTACTCTCGATCAGGAAGCCTTGAAGAATGAGATTGCTACACAAGAGGCGACCATCCGTAAAGCAAAGCTGGAAGCAGAGCTGAATGCATTTGTGAGCCAGCAAGACGAGGAGAATGCAGCCCTTGGTGCGACTGAAGCAGAACGCATTAAAGCACTCACAGCCCAAGAAGCAACACGGCTAGGGGACGAGCTTAATCAGGTCAATGCCGAAATACAAGCACGCGAATTAACAGAGAAAAAAGCCAAACTCAAAACAGCACTTTATTATGCTCCGGCAACCGGCATTTTCTTATTTGACAGTGCAAGCGAAATTCCGCAAACAGTGACAGATAATCAATATATCGGAAAAATAGTAGATATGAACAAGCTAGAATTCATTGCTCTTGTAGGTGAACAAGACGTCTTCCGTATAAAGACAGGCATGAAGGTCGACGTAAAAATGACAGCTATAAAAGATTTGAAGTTATCTGGAGAAGTTACGAAGGTAGCGAAATTTGCAAAGACAGCTTCAGGTCAGAATGCTACTGCCAGTTCGGTTCCTCAATTCGAAGTGGTTATCACGCTGCAGCCTGACGAGCATTTGATCGGTGGCTTAAGCTTAAACGGAGAAATTGAAACAGTTCGCAAAGAAAATGCCACCGTTGTATCCAGCATAGCTGTAATGCATGAAGGAGACCTCTCCTACGTTATGCTGGATAAAGGGGACGGGCAATATGAACGAAAAGACATCGAAGTGGGTCTGGAAACTACGGACAAAACAGAGGTTCTCTCTGGGTTGAAGGTTGGAGATGTTGTTGTTCTTCAGTAACAATGACTAACGCTTAGATTTACTTCTCAATCGTTTGACGCCAAACGTTAATCTCTTTATTAAGATCGGTAAGATCAGGAACCGGAATTTGCTCATCGGAAAGGTTATATTTGGCTTTTAAGGCTAAGATCCGATAGACGCTTTCATCAATCCGTGTTTCTTGAATCTTACCGTTTTTTACGTTTTGCAAGAGGGAGTCCATGACCCGTTTTTCATTATCATAGCCGTGAGCGACAAGGAGAATATCACTACCTGCATTCACAGTATCTACTGCTGCTGTAGTCAGATCGTAGTTCTTCATAATGGCTCCCATGGTTAGATCGTCTGTAATTACGATTCCTTGGTAGCCCATTTCATCTCGAAGCTGTTCACCAATAATGGTACGCGATAAGGATGCGGGTTTGTCTGGATCTAATTTTGGAAACAAAATATGAGCGACCATTACGGCGTCCGTCCCCTCTTTAATAGCTGCTTGGAAGGGGAGCCATTCTAAGTCAGCTAGCTGACCGGCTGTTTTGTTCACAATCGGCAGATCCAGATGGGAGTCGACAGAAGTATCTCCGTGTCCTGGGAAATGCTTGACAACAGGAACGACGCCTTCGCTCTCAATTCCCTTCATTTCGGCAATCCCTAGTTGAATGACTTGGTCAGCAGCATTGCCGAACGACCGGTCTCCGATGACTGGATTGTCTGGATTGCTATTGATATCGAGAACGGGAGCAAAGTTCATATTAAATCCGGCTGAACGTACTTCTCTTGCGAGCAGCTTTCCCATTTTCTCGGCAGCAGCAGCGTCATTACTTGCACCCACTGTTCCGTTAGAAGGGAATGTAGCATATTCTTTAGGCATCCTGCTGACTTTTCCACCCTCCTGATCAACACTCATGAATAGTGGGGCAGGGTTGCCAGTGTTACTCTTTTTCATAGAATTGATAAGACTGATCATCCCTTTCAGGCTTTTAATATTGTCCTTATAGAGGATGATTCCACCTATTTTGTCTTCGGTAATCATCTTTTTAGCTTGCTCATCAAGGACAGTTCCATCAATTCCAACTAGGAGCATTTGTCCGATTTTTTCTTCCAAAGTCATCTCAGCAACCTGAAGAGCAATTGGATCGCTGACTGCTGAGGGGGTGGGAGCCAAGCTGGTGGTTGGTGCAGGTGTGGATTGGGAGGTCGGTGAATCGGTAGCTTCGGACGGTGAATTACTGCTGCTATTAGAACAGCCAGCAATGAGGAACAGTGACACCATAGCTGCAATAATGAAGAGTGTACCGGAAGTCTTAGGCTTTAGGCTGTGACGGGTGAATCTAATCATCTGAATAGTCGTCCTTTCGTTAGCTAAATTAGATATTGGGAGAGGAATCCTTGCTGACTTAGAAGCACGGTGATAAGATAAACTTAAATATTTACATATTAAATTTGAATAATGAGGTGACGGTCCAATGAAAGATGGATTAGTACAAGCACTTAATGAACAGATGAATTTCGAGTTTTATTCCGCTCATGTTTATCTAGCGATGGCTGCTTATTGTTCCGGCGAAAGTCTGGATGGATTTGCAAACTTTTTTCTAATTCAAGCCGAAGAAGAACGGTTCCATGCCATGAAGATTTATAAATTCCTTAACGACCGGGATAACCGTGCTACGCTAGAAGCACTGCCAGAGCCGAAGAACGAATATAACTCGATGTTAGATGCTTTTGAACATGCCTTCGCGCATGAACAGCAGAACACTAAACGGTTCTATCATTTGGCTGACCTTGCTCTGGATGAGCGTGAACATGCGACGATTTATTTCTTGAAATGGTTTATAGACGAGCAAGTAGAAGAAGAAGCACTCTTTAGCAACATCATCAGTAAACTGAAACGAATTGAAAAAGATAGCAACGCCTTCTACATGCTGGATGCCGAGTTTGCTGCACGTACTTTTACAGCTCCGGCTGAATAAGTTATTGAAGCCCAAAAGCCTGAGAAATCAGGCTTTTTTATTTTATAGAGGTAGGAAGTTTAATCGCGAGCAGCTTATTATCCGTCCGAATCATCAGCATCCCTCCAGTTTTAAGGGAAGGGGCAAAGTTACGAGAGCCTGTGTTCACAGTGAAAATAGGCTTTAGAGTTAACATGTCATAAGCGTGAAATAGGCCATCAGATTGTCCACTATAAACCACGTTTCCGAACAGATCCGTCTGTACCACTGGATTCTCTCCAATATTGAGGTCGACAAGCTGGCCGGTTCCTAGCTTAAGTGCGGATAAAGTACCTTTATCTTGATTTTGAAATAACATTCTTTGTTGATAAACTTGGTTCAATGGAGAGTCTTTTTCTTTAACCATCGAGGCCCAGGTTTGCACCGGTTTACCCTCTGCAGAATAATTCCAGAAATCATATTTCACAAACTTACTGCCCTGAAAGATGTAAAAGTCCTTTCCATCCAAAAACGCGTTTCCATTCATCCCATTATAACTGTACACACCATCTTTATTCTCGGTATCTGTCCATTTATATAAACGTTCTCCTTTTAATTCACCTGTCTTTATGTTGAACACGGATACTTTGACTTTTCGATTTACCGGGTCATCATCCATCATAAATGTATTCGTGATAGAGTAGAGGAGCCCATCCTTCACTGCTAACGGCATCCACTGCCGGGTCTGGTCCCATAGTTTTTTTCCTGTCAGACTGTCATAAGCGGCGAGTCCAGCAGTTGTTAAGGCCCCTTGAGACAGATAGCTGCGAATAACGACCCCATCTGATTCCATGACCTCTGATAAGCCTGTAAAGTTATTGCTTTTCTCTACAGCCTTCCATTTGATCTTTCCGGTTACGGCGTCAACTGCTGCTAATTGTTCCTCTTGAGTAACATAAATAGTAGATCCTAAACGCTGTATATTTGTAGCTTTGGGGAGTGTTATGGAAGCCGACCATGCTTTTTTACCTGCCTCATTAACGGCATATAGGGAGCCGCTTTGGGTCAGACCGTAGATAAATCCATTGCTGTACGTGAATAGCGGCGCTAATCCACTTCCGAACTCCCATATTTTTTTGCCTGTTGCCGCATTCATTGCGGTTAATTTTTCATTGCGCTGCAACGCAAAGATCTTTCCGTTTTCCGCGAGTGCTGTAATGTCCTGTCCGGTGATTCTGTCTTTTTTTAAAATGGCGAGTTGTGCTGACCAAACAGGTTTTAGGATCGGGGCTGTGACTTCACTGTAATAAGTGTTACTTAGGCTTACAATTGCTTTTTCTGCAGAAATGACTGACATTGATCCACTGTTTGTTATTGGAATTAAAATACTCCCTATAGCTAAACATGTAACAATTTTCTTCGGCAAAGACTGAATCATCACTCCACGCTCCTTTGAATTAGTCATTACTATAATTAGACAATAAAAATAGCAAAAAGTTACTATTCCAGAAGAATGGAAGCAAAGTTGAACGGGGGCAAACTATGTTGCGTCCTGCAAAACAGTTACGACCTTGCAACTCTATTTGACAGAGGGAACTATTGCGCCCCGTAGCAACACTGTTTCTCTAGACCCACCCGATTCTCAAAGTGTAGTATAGAACAATACTATTCTTTGGGGGTTCTTTTTTTGGAAACTTATAACGACATTAAACAAGGCGAAAAAGGAGCTTGGCTAAGCATCGTTGCTTATATCTTTTTATCAGCTATCAAGCTGTTCATAGGTACGGTCTCAGGATCTCAAGCGTTGCTTGCAGATGGATTGAATAACAGTACAGATATTATTGCTTCTATCGCGGTACTAATTGGCCTGAAGATTTCCAGAAGACCGCCGGATTCGAACCACAGCTACGGGCATTTTAGAGCGGAGACCGTGGCTTCATTAATTGCTTCATTCATTATGATTGCGGTAGGGCTTCAAGTTTTGTACCAAGCTGTGAACAAATTTATTCAACCAGCACTGGAAAGTCCTGATCTCATAGCGGCGTGGACGGCAGTGGGCTGTGCTGTAGTTATGATGGCTGTCTATATGTATAATATTAGGCTGGCCCGTGCCATTAACAGTAACGCAATGCGGGCAGTAGCACTGGATAATCGATCAGATGCTATAGTTAGCGTGGGCGCTTTTATCGGAATTGTGGCTTCCTCCTTGGGCGTTCCTTGGCTTGACCCGCTTACAGCCATCATTGTCGGACTAATCATCTGTAAGACGGCATGGGATATCTTTAGCAAAGCTACGCATGATCTGACGGACGGATTTGATGCGGAAGAGCTTGAACATATGAAAGAAACTGTGGCAGAAATTGATGGTGTACAATCCATAAAAGATATCAAAGCCCGTATCCATGGGAATAACGTATTAGTAGACACAACTGTGCTAGTGGATTCTCAGCTAAGTGTAGTGCAGAGTCATGATATTACGGAAGAAATTGAAGAACAGTTAAAAGACCGGCACCAAGTTTCCAATGTACTTGTACATATCGAACCCGTGATGAAGTAGAGATTTATCAGTAGGTGCCATATGTACAGCTAATGGTTGAATATAAGCACCTGTGATGTTGTTAATAGTTCTTTTGTGGAGAAAGGTGGAAAATAAAATTAAAATGTAATTTTCAAGAAACGGAATGGTGATTTCATGATCGCTTGGAAAGATTCATATGATATCGGTGTAGAAAAAATTGACTGCCAGCACAGACAGTTGTTAGCGAAATTGAACGAATTCTTTGAAGCATGCAGTAATCAGCAAGGGAAAGAAAAGATTGAGGAAACACTGAAATTCTTAAAAGAATACACGATTGAACATTTCAGTAATGAAGAGCAGCTGATGGAGGAGATCAACTTCCCTGAACTAGCTGAACATCGTCAGACGCATGCTGATTTCGTGAAGGCAGTTCTCGAATTGGAAGAAACGGTCAAAACAAAGGGAGTATCCGTACTCTCAACCATCAAGCTTAATCGAACGTTAACAGACTGGCTGATAAATCACATCAATAAATGCGATAAGCTGATTGGTCAATGTATGGCCACACGTGATAAAGCGATATAAGATAAACCTCCAAAGAAGATGCCGATGGGCATTTTCTTTTTTTAGTTCCGATGTTTTCCGAACACCGCATTGCAGTTTATACTGGGTTAACGGTTTGTGTTATGATTTGAGATAAGAAGTAGAGAAGTAGTTAGGTAAAGGGGAGAGAAACGATGAAAACATTACGAATGTTAGCTTCAGGATTTGCTATGCTGCTCATTCTGGGTCTTGTTAATTTCTACATTGGCTATCACGGCTGGTTACTTATTCATGAATGGTTTTCAGGTGTTTCGTCAGCAGTATTCTGGACATTATTTATGCTGATCGCTTTTGCGTATGTCATTGGAATGATCCCATGGCCAAAATCGGTTAAACCGATCGCCAGATTCTTTAAAGTGATTGGATCGTATTATTTAGCGTGTATGGAATTTGCAATCATTATGTTACCTTTGGCAGACCTATTATATGTGATACTGGGATGGTCAGGAATCAATCGTACCTATTACATTGCAGAAGCGGGCGGGACAATTCTGATATTACTGGCAGTCTTTCTGGTCTGGGGTTCAATCAACGCCTGGAGTACCGTGATCCGCACACATTCCATACCTATTGATAAATCTATTGGCACCAGCACGCCATTAACGATCGCGGTTGCTTCAGACCTGCACTTAGGGAATATCGTGGGCAATCGTCATCTCAAAAAAATGGTGGCACAAATGAACGCGATGCAACCCGATGTGATTTTGCTGGCTGGAGATGTCTTGGATGACAGCATTGAACCTTTTATCCGCAATAGTATGAGTGAACAGATTAAACAGTTAAAAGCTCGTTATGGTGTCTACGCAGTACTGGGCAATCACGAATATTATGGCGGATCAATTAAGGAATATACCGATTTGATGAGTAGTATTGGGATCAAGGTCCTGCAAGATGAGGTTGAAGAAGTCGCAGGAACGTATATTGTAGGCCGAAAAGACAAGACAGCCGAGACGATGGAAGCTGGTGGCAGACAAAGTGTAAGCACCTTGCTCGAAGGACTTGATCTTACACGTCCTGTGATTATGATGGATCATCAGCCTACAGGCTTCGACGTAGCCGCTCAAGCTGGGGTAGACGTTCTACTCTCGGGTCATACACACCGAGGACAGATTGCTCCTAATCACTGGATCACTAAACGTTTGTTCGAGCTGGACTGGGGATATCTTCGTAAGGACAATTTGCATGTAGTCGTGTCGTCAGGTTATGGAACATGGGGCCCCCCAATTCGTTTAGCAAGCCGGTCGGAGATCATTAAGCTGGAGGTTATGCTGGAGGGTTCTAAAAAATACAGTGAAGAGCCTGTTTCCACAAAAACGGTGTTAATCTAAAGTGAGTTTATTTAGAGGCTGTTTCATCAGCAGATTTATTCTGCTAGGTGAGGCAGCTTCTTTTTTTGACAACTCATGGGGAGTGTAGTATGTTAAAAATAGTTAAGGACTTAACTATATTGGAGCTGAATTATAGAAAATGGATCATTTACAACAGTTTGTGCTGAATCAGCCATTGCATACCAAAGCATTTTTTACATTAGTTGAAGCTACTGCAAATTTAGTTTCTATTTCTGAGAAATATTGGCAGTCGAAAGGATTGAACGGAGCAAGAATTCGTATCTTGGTGGAGATCTCTAAACAGGGAGGTGCGATTCTGCCTTCTACATTGGCTCACATTATTGGAGTTACCAAAGCTAATATAAGCATGCTGTTAACACCATTGGAGCGAGATGGATTAATAACCCGTTCGAATGATACCAAGGATGGCAGAAAAAGCGTCATTTCGATTACGACTGAAGGCCAGCAATTACTTCTGGAGCATCTTCCAGAGAATCGTCAGGCTGTCGCAGAGAGAATGAAGAATCTGAATGATCAGGAGCTTCATCAACTTATCTTTTTATTACAAAAACTGAGTACATTCGAATAACAGAAAGGGTGTTATGTATGTCGATTATGGTTACAGGAGCCACAGGTCAATTAGGCAGCTTAATTATGGAGAAGCTTGAGAAGTACGTTCCGGCTAGTCAAGTTATTGCTTGTGTTCGTCAGCCAGAGAAAGCTGTTAATTTTTTAGAAAAAGGGTTCGAAGTCCGTTTTGGCGATTATGACCAGTTAGATACGCTGATTGAAGCTTTTACTGGGGTCACAACGTTACTTTTAATCTCCAGCTCTCATACCGATGATAAGATCAGATTATATCAGCATGCTCAGGTCATTCATGCAGCAAAAAAGGCCAATGTGAAGCATCTGCTTTATACTGGATTTGCCTTTCCACCCAAAGGTCCGATTCCTTCTTATCATGTTCATTTACTAACTGAGCAGATGATTCTTGAATCAGGGATAGATTATACGTTTCTACGTAACGCTTTGTATATAGATTTTGTGGGTGTGCTTGGGTTGAAGGAAGCGATGGAAAGCGGTGAGCTACCCACTTATCCAGGGAACTGGCAGTTTAATTCAGTCACTCGTGAGGACCTCGCTTTAGCTACGGCAAAGGTTCTTACAACGAATGGACATATGAACCAAGTCTACGAACTAGCTGCACCAAACGTTTGGGACTTCAACGAATTAGTTGATGTATTATCAGAGTTATCAGGGAAAAAAATTACGTTTCGCCAGGATTCAAGTATTCAGCATTGGATTTATTCGTTTCTAGCGAAGATAGATACTGCTTCTACATCAAAAGATCTGGAGAGACTGATGGAGCGGCCGGTTACCACACTTAGAGAGAGTATTAAGCCTTTTGTTTGATCTGACTTTAGTTGTTCTATCGTTATAAAGTTGTTACTATGAGTTCATCCATTATTCAGGGAGTGTAAATGATGAAGAAGATTTTAGTAGCAGATGACGATGTGAATATTCGAACATTATTAAAACATGTACTAACAAGGGAAGGATATCAGGTGATGGAGGCCAGTGATGGCCGAGATGCGATACATAAATTGCAGGACAGTATTGCGGATTTAGCGGTCGTAGATGTAATGATGCCACATGTAGATGGGTTAGAGCTATGTCAGCATATTAGAGAAACGTATGATATTCCGATCATTTTATTGACAGCACGTCAGCAGCTGAGTGATAAAGAGCAAGGTTATTTGCGGGGGACGGATGATTATCTAACGAAACCTTTTGAGCCTGAAGAGTTGCTATTTCGGATCAAAGCGTTATTTCGCCGCTATTCCATTGCTTCAGATGATCGGATTCGATTAAATTCTCTAGTTATTGACCGCAAAAATTATGAAATAACCGATGGTGATGAGGTTCTGCTGCTACCGGTAAAAGAGTTTGAGCTTCTGGCTCAACTCGCACAATATCCAGGCAGGTTATATACACGAAGTGAGTTAATTGAACTGGTATGGGGCATGGATTATGAAGGGGATGAGCGAACAGTCGATGTACATATCAAACGTTTGCGTCAGCGCTTTGTAGATTATCAGGAAGATTTTGTGATCCGAACCGTTCGAGGCATTGGCTATAAATTGGAGATGGTTAACGTATGAGATCCTTGTATGTCCGGATGTGTATTGTCTTCTGTTCAGTAATTGTGGTGAGTAGCCTTCTTGGATTTTTGGTGTCTAATATTTACTATCAAGCCCAGATTAAATCTCAGAACGATGCCAAACTTACCGGAATGGCTATCGAGGTTCAACAATTCGCAGAATCACATCCGGAGACAATGGAGGATTATTTGCGGAGTATAGCCAAGCTGGGTTATAAAATCTATTTAACAGATGCTGAAGGGGAATCAAGATTCTACGGGAAGCCCTTTAGAAAAGAAGATTTGGATGAGCAGCAACTAGAGAAGGTTCTGAATGGGCAAATTTATCATGGGGTTGCGGATTTCCCGGACAGTGCATTTATTACCGGATTTTTTGATAATCAACTGCGTAATTCAATTGGTGTTCCTGTAAAAGTAAACAATGAGACGTATGCTTTGTTTATGCGTCCGGATGCTGAAGTACAATTCGGTGAGCTGCGCGTCTTTTTTGCTGTGATCATTGGGTTCACCGTGTTGTTTAGCTTAGGCTTTGTAATGATTAGCGTACTGCATGTAGTTAGACCTATTACACGTTTGACGACGGCCACTAAACGGATCTCAAAAGGCAGATACGATATCAAATTGAATACGTGGCGGCGTGATGAGATTGGTCAGTTAGCTTCCCATTTTATGATTATGAGCCGGGAGCTGGAACGAACAAATCGGGCACGTCAGGAATTTGTCGCTAATGTATCACATGAAATTGAGTCGCCATTAACATCTATTCAGGGATTTGCCCAAGCGTTACAAGATTCAACCTTACCTGAGGATGAACGGTTACAGTATCTCAATATCATTGACCAAGAAAGCCATCGTCTTTCATTGCTAAGCAAACAGCTGCTTACCTTGTCTTCGCTTGATTATGATCCTAATTCCATACAGAAAAAGTCGACAGACTTACGTGCACAACTAAGACAG
This sequence comes from Paenibacillus sp. FSL P2-0121, assembly GCF_037975345.1. Classification (NCBI taxonomy): domain Bacteria; kingdom Bacillati; phylum Bacillota; class Bacilli; order Caryophanales; family Paenibacillaceae; genus Paenibacillus; species Paenibacillus sp. FSL P2-0121. The sequence goes on from NZ_CP150245.1 coordinate 3,268,611, forward strand.
GTCGTACAAATCATGGAATGGAGATTAACAGAGAAACAACTGGCCGTGCGTTTGAATCTTGCAGACATCAGCGTTCTAGGTGATCCAAATCTATTGTTCCAGGTATGGATGAACCTGCTCTCCAACGCCATAAAATACACACCTGCTGAGGGTTCCATTATGATTTCCGCGAAGCTTGTGGAACAGAACTGTATTGTTTCTGTGTCTGATACGGGTGAAGGCATTTCAGCTGAGGAGTTGCCGTTAATCTTTGATCGTTTCTATAAAGTAGATCGAGCACGTACGCATGAAACACATAGCAGCGGACTTGGACTTGCGATTTCTCAAAAAATCGTAGAAGCGCATAACGGAACCATTGAAGTAACCAGTACTTTGGGTGAAGGGACTACCTTTACAGTTACACTTCCGCTTTTGTAATTCATTATTCATACTCCGTTCATTTTCATCTTCTAAACTGTGACTATACAGATTAGAAGGAGTGGTAATATGTTTTTAGCCTTAAGGGAAATGCGACATTCTAAAGCCAGATACCTATTAATTATGGTTATCATGTTATTGGTTTCCTTTCTTGTACTTTTCGTCACGGGACTAGCCAGAGGATTAGCTTATGCAAATATCTCTGCAGTAGAGAACATGCCGGCGAATTATTTTGTAGTGCAAGGTGATGCGGATCAGACCTTTAGACGTTCTCAGTTAACAGATACGGAGCTCCAGAATGTACGTGCAGTAGTTGGAGACAATAATGCATCTTCACTTGCAATGCAGATGAGCACTGTCACTGCTAACGAGGCAGACGTAAAAGCAGATATTACTTTTTTTGCAGTAGATATGAATGGGTTATTAGCTCCTAAAGTAGTTGAAGGTGACAAGATTACGAATGAGACAAACGGTAAAGTCCTTGTTGATCGTGACCTGGAACAGTCAGGAATCAAACTTGGCAGTATCATTCGTGATCAGGCAACCGGGATGGAATTTACTGTCGCAGGTTTTGTTGAGGATAGCTCTTACAGCCATACCCCAGTAGTTTATATCAACAATCAGGATTGGCAAGCTATGAAGCAGGGGGTTAACCAAGGAGAAGAAACCTTTTCGTCGGTACCGTTTAATGTGATTGCCCTTAATGCGAATGCTGATCAAGTAAATAAGATTTCAACGAATGTAAAAGATGTAGAGGTCATTACGCAAAAAGTAGCTATTTCCAATATTCCGGGCTACTCGGCAGAGCAGGGTTCACTGCTAATGATGATTGTTTTCCTGTTTGTGATCGCAGCGTTTGTTCTGGCAGTATTCTTCTATGTCATTACGATTCAGAAAACTAGTCAGTTTGGTATTCTGAAGGCGATGGGTACCAAAATGTCTTACTTGGCTTGGAGTGTGGTAGGGCAGGTTATGATTTTAGCTATTTCAAGTCTTTGCATTAGCTTACTGCTTACCTTTGGGATGAATAAGGTTCTGCCTGATTCGATGCCATTCCAACTGGAGCCTTCCACCATTCTTTTAACCAGCTGTTTATTCGTTGGGATGTCTCTTTTAGGATCACTAATTTCTGTCGCTAAAGTGGCAAAAGTAGATGCATTAGAAGCTATTGGGAGGGCTGGAGCATGAGTGCAAAACTAATCATGAAGCAAGTAACCAAAAACTACGGTGATGGCGATACAACGGTGTCTGTGCTGAACAATTTGAATCTGATCGTTAATGAAGGGGAATTCGTTGCTGTCCTTGGACCTTCGGGAACAGGGAAAAGTACATTCCTTTCAGCGGCTGGTGCACTTCTAACACCTACTAGTGGTGAAATTTTTATAGATGGGGAATCACTTACAGATAAAAGTAAAAGTGAGCTGACGGAGCTCCGTTTAGAGAAGATAGGTTTTATGTTCCAAAGCGCTCAGTTGTTGCCTTATTTGAAGGTGGAGGAGCAACTCCTTTTTGTAGCCAAGCAGGCGAAAATGAGTGCTAAGGAAGCGAAGGAACGGGCTGCTGATTTGATGAAGCGGCTGGATATCTGGAAACGGCGTAATCATTATCCGGAACAGCTCTCCGGTGGGGAGAAGCAGCGTGTAGCTATCGCTAGAGCGTGGATGAATAAACCAGCGATTCTCTTTGCAGACGAGCCGACAGCCAGTCTGGACTTCAAACGCGGAAGAGAAGTTGTACGCATGATCGCTGATGAGGTGAAGAGTGAAGGTAAAGCAGCGGTAATGGTCACTCATGATGAACGGATGCTCGAATGGTGTGACCGGGTTCTGCATCTGGAAGACGGGCATTTGGTTGAACATCAAGTATAATTTCATAGTGTGGAAGAAAAAAAGCTACTTGTCTTTTCTAAAGACAAGTAGCTTTTTTATAAAGACATCGGTAGCTAAGGAAGAAGAACATTCTTGATGTCGGATGATTGAGAATTGCCTTTCCAGATGATGTTGCCTGATTGGCAGCTCTTTGATCTCACCGCTTTCTAGTTCCTTCCGTACAATCCATCTGGAGAGCATGGCGATTCCGAGGCCAGAGGCTACAGCTTCTTTAACACCTTGAGAGCTGTTGAAGACATAGGATCTTTTAACAGATATATCTTCCTCCTGTAGGAAATGATCACTGAAAGCTCGTGTACCCGAGCCGTGCTCCCGAAGCACCCAAACCTGATCCTGCAACATGCTCTGCTCCACAGAAATCGCTTTTGACAGAGGGTGGGTAGCAGGAGCGACCATAATCATCTCGTCTTTCATATAAGGAGTGACATTCAGATCATTCTCATGGACCTCACCTTCAATAAACCCTATGTCCAGTTCGTTGGATTTAACGCCTCCAATAATCTCCTCAGTATTGCCTATCGTCACTTGCAGCTTGACCTGCGGATATTGATTGGCAAAATCAGCAAGTCTTGCCGGCAAAATATATTCACCTATAGTAAAACTAGCGCCGATATGTATACTCCCAGTGACTTCGTCCTGAAGCATATGGATTTCCTGACTTGCTTCATCGAAATGAGCCAATATTTGTTTGGCGTGTTTATAAAGAATACTGCCGGCTTCTGTTAATCTAACCTGTTTAGAAGAACGATGCAGGAGTTTAGCACCGAGCTCATTCTCAAGATTCCGGATATGCAGACTGACACCGGGTTGAGATAAATTCAGCGCTTCTCCTGCTTTGGAAAAATGACTCAGTTCAGCTACAGTAACGAATACGCGTAATGGATCTACAATCATTGTAATCCCTCATTAGATTAGTCTATACTCCCGAATAAGCCAAGAATCCACCGTCAACGGGGACGGTAACTCCGGTCACAAAGCTTGACATTGCTTCATCTGCTAACCAGAGTAGTGTGCCAAGCAGATCCTCCGGCTGTCCAAAGCGGCGCATTGGAGTATGAGAGATGATTTTTTGGGAACGGTCTGTAAGCTCGCCATCTTCACGAACCAACAGCTTCTCATTTTGTTTAGTAAGGAAAAAGCCAGGGGCAATGGCATTCACACGTATACCAGACTCAGCGAAATGAACGGAGAGCCACTGGGTGAGATTATTAATTCCTGCTTTGGCAGCGCTGTAGGCAGGTACTTTGGTCATTGGAGAAGGTGCGCTCATGGATGAAATATTAATAACAGATGTGCCCGTTCTGCCGAGCATCTGCTTGGCAAAAACTTGGGTTGGGATCAATGTTCCAATCAGATTAAGGTCCATCACATTGCGAAATCCATCTACACTAAGGTCAAAAAAAGTAAATATGTCCGGGTTCTCCAGATCATCATTTTTGAAAATCTCTTGGGTCGTATTTGCTGAGGAATCATTTCCGCCAGCACCGTTAATTAATAGATCGCAAGGACCCCAGTGATTCTTAACAGCTTCTGCGGCTTTCATAACACTCTGTTGATCTGTAACATCACAGGAAAGTGAAATCGCTTGACCGCCTGCGGCTGTAATTTCAGCGGCAACCAAATCTCCCTTAGCTGCGGTGCGATTTAGAATCGCGACTTTAGCTCCTTGCCGACCTAACTCTAGCGCCATAACCCGGCATAATACACCGGCTCCTCCGGTAATCACAGCGATTTTTCCTTCTAATGCTGGATGCAAAGTTAATTCTATCATAACCATTGAACCTCCCTAAAAGTCCTGAGTGTGATTAAAGTTCCTTATCAAGTACATGCTGTGATTTTTTTGGCGAAAATCCTATATGATTATAGAACCGTACAGCATCTTCTCTGGTTTGATTGGTACGTACTCTAATTTTGCTAAACCCTGTTTGGATTGCCCATCGTTCACAGGTTTCTACAAGCTGTCTGCCAATTCCTTCTCCGCGGCAAGTCTGATCAACAACAAGACCTCCTATTTCAATAAATGAAGGAGATTCAAGTAAGATTCGAACGGTCGCATGTATCCATCCTACCAATTGGTGATCTGATTCAGCTACATATACAGTATGATCTTTGTGTGTTCCGATTTCTTGTAGTCTTTCTCCTAATTGATCGATATTCAAAGGATATCCAAGCTGGCTTGAGAGTCTTGCTATCTCTTGAATGTCGCTTATAGATGCTGTTCTGATAAGAATATCGTTCACCACCTCAAAATTGAAGGTTAGAGCCTTTTTATTATAGTTCATCACATAGATTAAGACATTCCCTAATAAATTTACTTAGTGCTGTTACGATAGGCAGAAGGGGAGATTCCTATTGTCTTTTTGAAATATTTAGAGAAATGGGCTAATTCCATACTGACTTGCTCCGCGATATCTGAAATGCTGAAATTGCTATAAGAAAGCTGTCTTTTAGCATGCTCCATTCTTTTCAATTGTACATAATGCATGGGGGGAACCCCTATAAATTTCTTGAAGTAGGGGATGAAATAGTTCGGATGTAAGTGGACAATTTCTGCTAACTCTTCTATTTCTATGGGTTTATCCAGCCGCTCATCAATATATTGAAGCACATAGGCGAGCTTTCCTTGATCCCCCGTATGTATAAATTCTTGCATAAAGTCTGTTTTGATATTCTCGTTCGATTCAAGACAAGTAGCAATTAGATTGAGGACGTTCGCCTGAGTACGCAGAATGGACAATACATCATCTTTTTGAAACTGTTCGATCATTTCTGTGAAAATAACCCGTACGGAATCTGGGTTGGGCGCATCACAGATAAACAGTTTGTTTGCCGAATGGAATAAGGGCCACTCCCCAATATCAGCATCAAAATGGCAGAAATAGCGTGTATAGGGATCATTCATTGACGTCTCTGTAGTTTGAGTGCTTCCTGCGGGCATGATCATTAGCTGACCTGCTCTCGGATAATAAGTAACACCGTTAATGATAACTTTTCCCTCACCGCGGTCAATAAAATACAGCCGATTAAAGGTTGGAGTTTCCAACGTACGATTCCACCCGCTATATCCGCTTCTAAGTTGGGCATGGGTCACTTTTACGGTAAGATTCTGGAGGAATCTGCCGGTAAGGTTACCTGGATTATTCATCATCTAGCTCCTCTATGACTTGATTATCCTTATTATAACGAATTAATTTAACTAAATCATCTTATTATTGTGCAAATAATGCTTAGTTTCGCTCATGTTCATGTCTATTAATTAAGTATATTCTCATAACATAACCTCAAATAGGGAAGTGATCTGATTGAATAAAGTACGGTATGGCATTATTGGAATTGGGAATATGGGGAGTGCACATGCACAAAGTCTGTTGAATCATATTAAAGATGCTGAGCTTGCAGCTGTATGTGATGTAAGGGAAGAACGTTTGAAATGGGCAGAAGAGCATTTACCGGAAAGTGTACAGAAATTTGCAACACCCCAAGAGTTATATGAGTCTCATCTCATAGATGCAGTATTAATCTGTACTCCACATTATGATCATCCAACTTTAGCTATCGAGGCTTTTCAATATGGATATCATGTATTGGTAGAGAAACCGGCTGGGGTTTATACCAAAGCTGTTAAGCAGATGAACGAAGCTGCAGCAAAGTCTGATCGTAAATTCGGAATCATGTATAACCAGCGGACGAATCCTTTGTATCAAAAGCTTAGAGATCTCATACAGTCTGGTGAACTAGGCGAAATCCGCCGCACAAATTGGATTATCACCAACTGGTACAGATCACAAAGCTACTATAACTCTGGTGGTTGGCGGGCTACATGGGCAGGCGAAGGTGGCGGGGTGCTGCTGAATCAAGATCCTCATCAACTAGATTTATGGCAGTGGACGACAGGTATGATGCCTAAGCGGATCAGAGCATTTTGTCATTTTGGTAAATACCGCAATATTGAGGTTGAAGACGATGTAACCGCTTATGTGGAATATGAAAATGGTGCGACAGGGCTTTTTATCACCACAACAGGTGAAGCACCGGGAACTAACCGTTTCGAAATTACTGGTGATCATGGAAAAATCGTAGTGGAAGACGGGAAATTAACCTTTTGGCGTCTACGCACGGCGGAGCCGCAATTCAATGCAGAGTTTACGGGAGGATTCGGCAGTCCAGAATGTTGGAAATGTGAGATTCCTGTAGAAGAGGGTGGCGGGGAACAGCATAAAGGAATTTTGCGGAACTTTACGAATGCCATTCTACACGATGAGAAATTGTTAGCTCCGGGTGAGGAAGGCATTCACGGTCTAACGCTATCTAATGGGATGTATTTATCGGCTTGGACCGACGATTGGGTGGAGTTACCGATTGATGAAGATTTATTTTATGAGAAGCTCATGGAAAAGGTGGAGAATTCTAACTTCAACAAAGAAACCACAGCCGCCCAAACCTTTGATGTTAAGGGAACTCATTAAATTTTAATCAGAGAGGAAAGATCCTATGAATCGTTCAACCATTGCTGCTCAAATGTACACATTACGTGATTTTACTAAAACTGCGGAGGATTTAAGATCTACTTTTCAAAAGGTCTCTGCTATGGGTTATGAAGCTATTCAGATTTCAGGCATCGGGCCAATCGATCCGAAGCTCGTAAAAGAGTATGCGGATGAAGCAGGTCTGGCAATATGTGCAACCCATGTGTCTTGGGATCGGCTAGTGAGCGATTTGGATGCTTTAGCCGCTGAACATAAGCTGTGGAACTGCAAAAATATTGGACTAGGAAGTTTACCGGAAAAATTCCGTACGGGGCAAGAAGGTTACCGTGAATTCGCCAAGCTGATGTCGGGCATTGCAGTTACACTAAAAGAACAACATGATCTGCAATTTGTTTATCATAATCACGATTTTGAATTTGAACGGTTTGATGGATTGACTGGCATGGAAATTCTGCTCACTGAGTCTGATCCTGCTGTTGGTTTTGAGCTGGATTTATATTGGGTTCAAGCGGGCGGAGGGAGTCCAGCCGAATGGATACGCAAAGTTGCAGGTCGAATGCAGGTAGTGCATTTAAAAGATATGGCGATTGTTAATAGAAAACAGATCTTTGCTGAAATCGGTGAAGGGAATATGGACTATAAAGAAATTATCAATGTCTGTCGCGAAACGGGTGTTGAATGGTTCGTAGTGGAGCAGGATGTTTGCCGCCGTGATCCTTTTGAAAGCTTGGAGATCAGTCTGCGGTATCTTCTTGATACCTTATAGAATGGAGTAATACTAATAGAAGGAGGGTTTCTATGAATCGAAAAAATGGGATGACCTATGCACCAACGTATGAATCCAAACCCGTAGTGAAGCCGGGGGAATTCATCATTGCCGCTATTGCCCTAGATCACGGTCATATTTACGGGATGTGTAACGGACTGGTTGAGGCAGGGGCAGAGCTGAAATGGGTATATGATCCGGACGAGGAAAAGGTCAGAAGTTTTATTAGTAAATATCCCGGTGTCAAAGCTGCCGGATCAATGGAAGAAGTTCTGGAAGATCCCGAAGTACAATTAATTGCAGCGGCCGCAATTCCATCTGAACGAGGACCTTTAGGCAATAGAGTAATGGCTCACGGTAAGGACTATTTTACGGATAAAGCCCCCTTTACGACCCTGGAACAGCTTGAAACCGCTAGAGCAATGGCAGCTGCAACCAATAAGAAATATATGGTCTACTATAGTGAACGCCTTCACGTTGAAAGCGCTATCTATGCGGGGCAGCTGATTCAACAAGGCGCTATTGGCCGTGTCCTGCAAGTCATTGGATTAGGGCCACATCGTCTAAATGCTCCTAACCGGCCGGAATGGTTTTTCCAAAGGGAGAAATATGGTGGGATTCTATGTGACATAGGCAGTCATCAAATAGAACAATTTTTGTATTATGCAGATTGTCAGGATGCTTCGGTTATTCATAGTAAAGTGGCCAATTACAATCATCCGACTTATCCCGAATTAGAGGATTTTGGTGATGCTACTCTTGTAGGGGACAATGGGGCAACACAATATTTTCGCGTGGATTGGTTTACCCCTGATGGGCTGGGCACTTGGGGAGACGGGCGCACGATGATTATGGGGACTGAAGGATACATTGAACTGCGTAAATATACTGATATAAGTCGTTCAAATACACCGGATCATGTGTACTGGGTCAATGGGGAAGGGGAACATTATGAGCATGTAGCAGGAAAGGTTGGTTTTCCTTTCTTTGGTGAGCTAATCCTTGACTGTCTGAATCGGACAGAGCTGGCGATGACACAGACCCATGTGTTCAAAGCTGCCGAGCTATGTCTGAAGGCTCAAGAGCAAGCGATCAATCTAACCCCAGCAATACTCAGATAACGATGGAATGATGAACGGAGGGTAATATAGATGAAAGAACTTGGAGCAGCCATTATTGGATGCGGAGCCATTTTCCCTCTTCATGCAAAAACATTAACAGGCATCGATGGTGTGAGACTACTTGCGGTTGCAGATATTGATGCTGACAAAGCATTGCAGACATCTAATGAATATGACTGCCAAGCCACTAATAATTATAGAGAAATTTTGAAGGATGACCGTATTCATGTTGTACATCTCTGTACGCCTCATTATTTACATGCAGAAATGGCTACGGAGTTGTTACAAGCAGGAAAACATGTCCTCACCGAAAAGCCTATGGCGACAGATCTTCCTTCAGCCAGACGAATACTTGAAGCCGCACAGCAAAGCACAGGTCAGCTTGGTGTGGTGTTTCAGAACCGTTATAATGATGCCTCGATGTATATTAAGCAGGTGATTGACTCAGGAATATATGGGAAGCTGCTCTGTATGAAAGGAATCGTGACCTGGCACCGTAGCGAAAGTTATTATAGCGATAGTAACTGGAGAGGACGCTGGTCTACGGAAGGTGGAGGTCTGCTAATTAACCAAACCATTCATACACTGGATTTACTTCAGTGGTTTGGTGGAGAGGTGGCATCGGTGAAAGGGAGTATTACCACGGATGTGCTAAATGGGGTCATAGAGGTAGAAGATACCGCCCATGCCTGCATCGATTTCACTAGTAATGTCAGAGGGCTTTTTTATGGTACAAATACCTATCTGGAGAATTCTCCAGTGGAGCTGGAGCTAGTTTTTGAAAAGGGTACTATCAACCTCCGCAGAGATCATTTGTATCTTTGGAAGGATGGAAAGGAAACCTTGCTGTGCGAGCCTAGTTTCAGTGCCACGGAAGGTAAATCCTATTGGGGCACCGGGCATAAGAGACTGATTGAGGACTTCTATGAGCATGTCGCCAGGGGCCAAAAGTTTTGGTTGGATGGTGCTGAAGGGATAAAAGCGCTGGAGTTGGTGGCGGGGATTTATAGTTCATCGCAGAAGGCTGAATAATGATAAATAAGCTGTATCAAAAGTAGAGTAATCTACGAATGATACAGCTTATTGTATTTTAATGTAAAACACTTGTACTCAATCCTCCTAAATCAACGAAACTCTAAATAACCTGTAACCTTCCTTGGTAGCTTGTCCATGGGGTTGATTTATGTAATTATGTTCTTGGGTAAGTAATTCGTAGATTTACAATAAATATACACTGATGATTAACGGCAAGTAGGAGGGATTAGAAATGAGTGTTACATGGAAAAGAAGGATTCTGATCAATGATCCCATTTCACTAGATCCAGTTCAGATTCAGCAAGACTTGTACAGCGGCAACCAAGTTATTGTCCAGTTCTCTGATCCATCGACCTATGGTTCGATTCTGGATGAAGTAAATGAGCTTTGCGCGCGTTTTGATGAAAATTTTGGAGTGCGTTTTTATGGCCACTATTCTGTATCCTTTGATTGTGAGACACTCCTGCAGATTCCAAATGTTAAAATGCTGCTGCTGAATTGTCTTCACCAGGCACATAACACGAACGTATTGGCTAAGCTGAATAACCTGTATAGTCTGAGCGTGGGGATATATGAACTTGAAAATCCGGAAATTCTGAGTATAGATACGTTACGGTCTCTAAGTATTTTAAATATTAGCTCGGAGAAAAAGATGCTTAATCTGGAATACCTAAAAGAATTCTCTCGTTTAGAACAGTTGCATGTTATAGGTAAGGTTAAAAACCTTGATGCTATTGGAGATCTGGAGGATCTTACCTATCTCGCGCTGCACTCCATCAGCAACAAACCCTTACATTTTATTAATCGGCTAAAGAAATTGAAAGACCTACGTATTTTACTTGGAGGCAGAGAACATATTCAGGACATCGAAGAAAATGAAATCGAGAGCCTGGAAATTTGTAGAGTCCGTGGCTTTCATGACCTGAGTAATATTTCGGTTTTTCGTGCGTTAAAAAAGCTTGTGATTGAAGATCAAATCCAGTTACGTGAGATTAACTTTGATCAGCAGATGAAGGCACTGGAAGAGCTAACGATTATGAATTGCAAAACATTGGCTCATTTGACGGGAATGGAGCAATTACCTTTTCTGCACAAGCTTCGTATTTTCAAAACGGCGATCGATTTTGATTCATTTATAGAACAAGAGCTTCCAATCGGCTTAACCACAATAGAGTTTGCAACTTTTAAAAGAAAAGTAGATCAGGAAATTCAAAAAACAATAGTGGGGTTGGGCTATCAAAACGGAATTGTCTACAATGAGAACAGGGCATGATAAAGCCTTTTTTTGTTCCATAAATCTTGAGGACTTATTTCTATCTTTTTTACAAGCTTTTAAATATTTTATTTTTTTCATATAATAGTAGATATTAAATTTATAAATAATTGTAATACACCATGATAAGGTTATAATTGATACAGAAAAGGTGTGACGCCTAAGAAGGAGCGCCCACATCCTTTCTGCAAAATTCAGGGGATAAGGATGGTAATAATGGGCAAAAGTGCAACTGATACAGACGTCATTTTAATTGGTGCCGGAATCATGAGTGCGACTTTAGGAACACTTTTGAAGGAATTAGTACCGGAATGGAAAATTAAAGTATTTGAAAAGCTTGAAAAAGCAGGGGAAGAAAGCTCTAATGAATGGAATAATGCAGGAACCGGGCATGCGGCGCTCTGTGAGCTTAATTATACTGTTGAAAAGCCAGACGGATCTATAGACATTAGCAAAGCTATTCAGATTAATGAACAGTTTCAGCTTTCGATGCAGTTTTGGTCTTATCTTGTAAATCGCAAGCTGATACATACTCCCCAGGACTTTATTATGCCGTTACCTCATATGAGTTTGGTGCAAGGGGAGAAGGATATAGCTTTTTTAAAGAAAAGATTTGAAGCGCTCTCAAAAAATCCATTATTCCAAGGGATGGAATTTTCCGCTGACTCTAAAAAACTGATGGAATGGATTCCACTTATTATACAAAATCGTCCTGCGAATGAATCCATTGCGGCTACAAAAATTGACTCTGGAACGGATGTTAACTTTGGTGCTTTAACGCGTATCTTATTTGAGCATTTAAAGAGTAAAAACGTCGATCTTCACTACAAACATAGTGTCAATAGTATGAAACGCAATAGTGCTGGCTTATGGGATCTAAAAATCAGAAATGCCAGCGGTAACATTGAACAACATACAGCGAAATTTGTGTTTATTGGTGGCGGGGGAGGAAGCCTGCACTTACTGCAGAAATCCGGTATTCCTGAAGGAAAACATATTGGAGGATTCCCAGTAAGTGGTATTTTTATGGTGTGTAATAATCCGGAAGTTATTGCGCAGCATCATGCCAAAGTATACGGCAAAGCTAAAGTTGGAGCCCCTCCAATGTCCGTACCGCACTTAGACACAAGATTTATCGACAATAAAAAATCGCTTCTATTTGGGCCATTTGCCGGCTTCTCACCTAAATTCTTAAAAACGGGCTCAATGTTTGATTTAATAACTTCTGTAAAACCGGATAACCTCATAACAATGCTGTCGGCAGGTGCTAAAAACATGTCATTAACAAAATACCTGATCGAACAAGTGCTGTTATCGAAAGAAAAACGTCTGGAAGAACTGAAAGAGTTTATCCCCAATGCCAAAATTGAAGATTGGGATCTTGTTGTAGCTGGTCAGCGTGTGCAAGTTATCAAAGATACAGAAGCTGGCAAAGGCACACTTCAATTTGGTACGGAGGTTATTAGTGCCGCTGATGGTTCGGTCGCAGCATTGTTAGGGGCTTCCCCTGGAGCTTCTACGGCTGTTCACGTGATGCTTGAAGTGCTTAACAAATGTTTCCCTCAATATATAAAAGAATGGGAACCCAAAATAAAAGAAATGATTCCTTCTTATGGCTTGTCACTAATGGATAATCCCGTGCTTCTGCAGAAAATTCACACTACAACAGCAGATACACTGGGTTTAGGTGGAAAAGAACATGTTTTTAATCAAAAGGTGTTTTAGTAATAAAAGAGCTGCCGAGAGGCAGTTTTTTTTTTGCTCAAATCTGAACTATTGACACAAAAGTGTATTACACGTATAGTACATAAATGAGATGTATGAACCACTTAGTACACACACTTAGTATATGGAGTTGGTTGTATGACAGAAGAACAGAAATCAGGCGTCAGCTTTAATATTCGTGAGCCGGTATATATTCAAGTTGTGCGTCATTTCAAGGAACAGATCGCCACAGGGCAAATCGGAGCGGGAGACAAAATTCCTTCACGGCGTGAACTGGCATCAGTAATGAAGATTAATGCGAACACGGCGCAGAAGGCATATAAGGAAATGGAGGAACAGGGTTTGATCGTAACAGAAGGGAATTCCCCGAGCCGAATTACACAGGATCAGCAAATCCTAAACTCGATTCGAGCTGAATTAATCGAAAGTGCAGTGGATATATTCATCAGCTCCATTCAGAATATTCAAATTCCAGTTGAAGAACTGGTAGAGATCATAAAGACAAAATATACATCCGAGCGCAAGTTATCTCCAGAGGGTGGTGACACAAGATGATCCAAGTGAATCAGATGGTAAAGAATTATGGATTCAAGAAGGTACTAAATGGCGTTAGCTTCACTGCTGCCAAGGGAGAGATTACCTGCCTGATCGGAATCAATGGTGCCGGGAAGTCAACAGTGCTGAAGTCCATCATGGGACTGACACCATTCAAAGGGGAAGTCTTAATCGATAACGCATCACTAACGCCTGCGATGTATGAGAAAATCACTTTCATTCCAGATTCGTTAACGATGCCCTCTAATATGCGAATTGCTGATTGCTTGAGCTTTATGGCTGACTTTTATCGGAATTGGAACGCTGAACGTGCAAAGGAAATGCTTAAGTTCTTCCGACTGAGCTCTTCAGATCGCGTATCCTCATTGTCGAAAGGGATGGCTGCGAAGGTGAATTTGTTGCTGGGACTTGCCTTGGATTGTGATTACATCCTAATGGACGAGCCGTTCTCGGGAATTGATATGTTCAGCCGCGAGCAAATTACTGATGTGTTCACGAGTGAATTGATCGAGGATCGTGGTGTGATTATTACAACTCATGAAATTAACGATATTGAGCATTTAATTGATAAAGCGGTCTTGCTACAGCACGGGAAGGTAGAACGTGAATTCTACTGTGAAGAAGTTCGCGAGCAGGAAGGTAAGTCCATTACGGACGTAATGAGAGAGGTGTACTTGAAATGAGAGCTTTTGTGAAGCTATTGAATTTTGAAATGAACCGATTTGCCAAAATATATATTGGACTCATGGTGCTGACAGTTGCCTTGCAGCTTGCAGCAGTCACCATCGGTGCTAATCATTGGCTGGATTCTGCGAATGAGGCAATGAGAGTGAATCAATGGACGCTTGAGCAATATCACAATGTGACTGGATATATTCAGCTAAACAGTATGATGTATGCTCGCTATAATGGACTTCTATATTTCGGACCCATATTTTTGAGCATAACAGTGTTGCTAATATATAGCTGCTTCATCTGGTACCGTGACTGGAGAGGTAAAAATACGATAGTATATCGCCTGCTCACCTTGCCATCCAATCGGGCGAATTTGTATTTTGCCAAGCTGGTTACGATCTTGCTATTCGCATTTGGACTTGTTGCCCTGCAAATTGTGCTTGTGCCACTGGAGCGTTTGATAGCACAGTCGATTCTTCCTGCTGAACTATATCGGAACATCTCGGTATTTGATTATTTGAAGTATCCTACTGTGCTTAAAGTTCTGGTTCCGCCCTACTTTTCTGAGTTTGTTCTATATTATGGACTGGGCATTACGGGCTTGATCGTCTTGTTCACAGCGATTCTAATGGAGCGGAGCTACAGACTGAAAGGGATCGGCTTTATCATATTATACTTAGCGGTTCTGGCTGGATTAGCCTCAATACCCTATCTTATGGGTTATAGCAGATATGATAGCTACTTCTATCCCGGAGAGATCATAGGTGCTTGTCTCGGATTAATAGTGATTATTGCTGGAGGTTCGCTTTGGTACAGCTTATATCTATTGCGTAAGAAAATATCGGTATAATTGAAGGGGTATGGAGGTTAAGGAATGAGAAAATATATGGTTACCGCCGTTCTTGTAGTGTTCTCGGTTGTTACAATCGGGACGTATTATGTACAGGCCTCACAAGAGACACTACCTAATTATAAGCTGACGATGGTTCAAGGGGATGCTTCCCTCGTTGAAGGTATAGCCTTATACGGAAATTATCTGACTAAGGATAGTGTTTTTGGCATCAAACGAGCTAATATCACTACAAATGGTACAGATTATCCAGATGAAAAGTTAACGATCAGCCAAAGCTTAAACCGAAGACCAGTGAACACACAATTGGATAAATGGAGGGATCAGCATCGTCAGTTCATGCGTGGGAAGAAGAACTTAGCTGGGTTCTATGAAAATCAGGATATGCTTGCTTACGTGAATTGGACCGTAGATAAGCAGCAATCAAATGATCCATCAGCGAAGAAAAATGCTAGACTCAGTATTTCTGTGCTTAATAAGCAAAAGGATAATACGCAGGAAATCAGATCCGATATCAATGTGGATCATGATATTTCAGATATCTATGTACAAAATGTACAGCTTGTTGATCAAGAGCTTGTTGCAATGGTGTTTTTGAATCACGGCGCCAAAGGTTATGTAACTGAACCGCAGATTATCCGTGTTAATCTAACAACAAAGGAGATTACGAATGAGCCGCTCGTATTACCAGGAGCTAAATCTGAAGCAGCAAATGGGGATAATCAATTCGTTAGGTTAGCCAATCAAAATCTGGATCACTCGGATCAATGGATTTTAACGGTTAGTAAAGATAATCATAAAAAGGCATATCAAGTAGATGTTGCAACAGGACAAATCTCGCCGCTCGCGTTCCAAGGGCATGAAATGTTATTGAATAATATTATGAATGCGTATGGACAGAAAATTTATTTCCTGCAAAAAGCTGTATCGGGTAAGGAGAATATAGGATTTACTGTGATTTCTTACGATCTCGTGAGTAAAGAATATGAGACTACTCTGAAGAATACAAATATAGATTTAAGTGAAAACATTACCTATGATTTTAAACAAGACTATCTCTATATTGTGGGTTATAAGAATATGGATAATAAGTACTTCAAAGGTAATCGTCTGTATGTATTCAATTTGACAAGCGGTAACCTTGAATACGAAGGAAAAGCAGTATCTACAGAGGCTGCAAATCAGGCTGAAGATGAAGCTAACATGGATTTGAATTTTATCGATCTTGGTCAGTATTAGAATTACTTGTAGAATAGAAAAATAGAGATAAAGAGATATGAAAAGGTGAAATAAGCCGAGCTAGTGACTTCAAAAGTCAATTAGCTCGGCTTTTTAGTCGAAAGTTATAAAACAACCAATAATAACTGTATATCGATTAAAATATATTGTAAAACGATAAATAATATGATAAATTCAATTCACAATAAATCTGTGAGGTGTGTTTATTATGGAAAGAGGATCAACACTTTTTTTAAGGGCAGCGGTTATTCTTATTGGTATCCCGGTGCTTGCCTTGTGCATATTTGTGGTGCCGGAAATAGCGAGTTTCGCAGCAGAACTGTATCCGGATTATAGTTTATTGAAATATCTCATTGCCATTGATTTGTATGCCTCGGCGATACCTTTTTACTTTGCACTGTATCAAGCTTTTAAACTGTTAGGCTATATTGACAAGAACAATGCTTTCTCGGAAATGTCTGTACAGGTTTTAAAGAAAATAAAATATTGTGCAATCATCATCAGTTGCTTGTATGTAGTTGGTATGCCACTCTTTTACCTCATGGCGGAGAAAGATGATGCCCCAGGGATTATAGTCATCGGCTTGATTATCATTTTTGCCTCCATGGTGATTGCCGTTTTTGCTGCAGTTCTACAAAAGCTTTTAAAAGAAGCTATTGATATAAAATCAGAAAATGACTTAACTGTCTGAGGTGAAAACAATGGCGATTATAATTAATATCGACGTGATGCTGGCCAAAAGAAAAATGAGTGTTACTGAGCTTTCGGAGAGAGTTGGAATAACAATGGCTAATCTTTCTATATTGAAAAATGGAAAAGCAAAAGCGGTGCGATTATCAACGTTAGAGGCAATTTGTAAGGCTTTGGAATGTCAGCCTGGAGATCTATTAGAATACAAAAATGATGAGGAAACATAAGAATGAAGTCAATAACACAATTGCTGCATTTCGGATATCATCAGGCGATGAGTTGCATATTTCCAGTTGCGATTTTTGGGACTTTAGCTCTTTCTAACATAATAGAAATGCCTTTTCTTTACCGTTATGATGCCATTCTTCTAATACTGCTTACAGTGCAGTACCTCATGTACCGTACTGGATTAGAGACGCTGGATGAAATAAAAGTAATCTGTGTGTTCCACGTTATTGGTTTATTGCTGGAAATCTATAAGGTAAAGATGGGTTCATGGGCATACCCTGAGCCAGGGTTTACGAAGGTGTTTGGTGTACCCCTCTATAGTGGATTTATGTATGCAAGTGTCGCAAGCTTTATGTGCCAGATATGGCGAAGATTGAAAATGGATATGACCGGTTGGCCGGGGCTTGCTTCAGCGGGATTGTTGGGAGGAGCCATCTATTTAAATTTTTTCACACATCATTTCATTCCTGATTTTCGTTGGTGGCTGACAGCGCTTGTGGTTGTTGTCTTCTGGAAAACATGGATCATTTATAGGGTACGGACGGTTACCTATCGAATGCCCTTGACACTGGCCTTTTTTATTGTAGGATTTTTTATCTGGTTAGCTGAAAATATCGCTACATTTTTTAATGCATGGAAATATCCTGATCAATATCAAACGTGGCAACTGGTTAGTTTCAGTAAGATCAGTTCGTGGTTCCTTCTAGTGATCATTAGCGTCATTATAGTTGCCCAGCTTAAACATGTTAAGGCTAGCCGTAATCCGATAAATTCATAATTGAGCTGAGTTCGGACAATACGGTTGATTTGACGAATAAATCATTCGTTTGTTACAATGACGGCATCAATTAGGAAAAGGATGAGGACGATGGTTCGTCGTTTGAAAAGGTTTAAGAATGTCGCTACTGCATCAAGCTTCTAAGTATAAATGAATTACATTACTTAGAAGCGAGGGAAAGAAAATGAAACAACATCAGTTCAGCCACTGGTCTGAAACTAAGTATTTAAAGGATATTGTCACCAACCCAATGATAGAGGTAGGAGAGTACTCTTACTACTCTGGTTATTACGATAATCTTGATTTTGAAGATGGGTGTGTCAGATACCTTTGGGGTGATGAACAATCAAGAAAGTTGTTTAATCCCAGTGAAGATTATGGTTGGCATTTAGATAAATTGATTATAGGAAATTATGTTTGTATTGCTAGTGGTGTAATTATTCTCATGGGTGGGAATCACAATCATCATCCTGAATGGATTACCGTGTATCCTTTTGTAGACCAGATTGCAAACTCTTACGAATCCAAAGGGGATACAAACATTGCTAGTGATGCCTGGATTGGGATGAATGCAATGGTTATGCCCGGTGTGAAAATAGGCGAAGGTGCTATTGTTGCGGCAGGATCAGTTGTTGTAAAGGATGTCCCACCGTATACGATAGTGGGCGGCAATCCTGCTAAAGTGATCAAGCAACGGTTTACAGATCAAGAAATCGAAAAGTTAAAGGAAATGCGCTGGTTCGATTGGAAACGTGAGAAAATTGAACAAGCCACTTCTATCTTTTCAAGTTCATCTATTGATCAATTATATGACTTTTACCTTAAAGAAATAAAAAAATAACAAAATCAGAACAGGCTGCCGGTATATTCTGCAGCCTGTTCTTTTATCTGACAGGGTAGTTTAACAATAATTGTTTTTTACCAGATTAATCCTAATTAGTATGTTAATATAGGAATGGACTCATTTAATAAGTTAGGAGGAAATTATATTATGGCCTTACCTTTACAAATCCGTCGAATGACACAAAACGATATTGATATTATACATACGGGGTTATCTGAGCATGACGTAAGCCAACCTCTTGATTATGTCCAACGTTGTTGGCAAGAAAATCAAAATGAAAAGCGAGTTACACTTTTAGCCTTTTGTGAAAATGAGTTTGTTGGATGGGGACATGTGGTATACAGGTCGGAATATCCTTATTTTGCAGAGAATAATATACCTGAAATTCAAAACTTTGACGTCATCCCGCCATTTAGGAAACGTGGGGTAGGAAGTGTATTAATTGAAGCTCTTGAAAAAGATGCTTTTACTATATCTAATACTATTGGTATTGGATTTGGATTATACGCTGACTATGGAACCGCACAACGGATGTATATAAAGCGTGGTTTTATCCCTGATGGGCGGGGAATCATGTACGATAATAAGCCTATTGAGCCTGGGGCACATGTTTGTGTCGACGATGATCTCTGCCTTTATCTTATAAAAACTATTGAGCAATAAAAGCAGGCTAATTAGAACTGAAACGGAGTTAGAGGATGGAACGGAATATGAAGAAAAAGGCATAGTGACACCGGTAAAGTTCCGCTCGTTATATTTTAGGATTTGGATTGGCAAAACTGTAATCATTCTAGACTTAAAACAAGGCTTGAAAATATGTAAGAAGAGTCGTAAAACGTTGAAGATTATTTTTGGTATAACAAGTCTTTAGGTTAAGTATGACAAGGTTGCCGTCTAAATGAACAAATGGAGGAGACCTGACACGAGACTTAGTGCTCTACCTGAGAATTATTAAAAACTCAAAATATAACGACAAGCGAGGTTTAAATGGATAATCCAGAGAATTTGACCCAAGCGCTGTCTAAGTTTTATGAAGAACTTGAACGATCTGATTTACCGGTTAATACTTTTATGCTATTGCGTAAGGGAGAAGTTATTACCGAGTTTTATCGTCAACCGTACCGCAAAAACGTTCCCCAGGTTTTATTTTCTCTAAGTAAGAGCTTTACATCTATTGCAGCAGGCATAGCATGGGATAACGGTTATTTTGAATTAACGGATAAAGTGGTTTCTTTTTTCCCGGATCAGCTTCCTAGCTCAATTTCACCTAATTTAGAGAAGATGACGATACATCATCTTCTTTCCATGAATACAGGACATAACAATAGTATCTATGGTGCGATAGCCAAGCAAAATGATTGGGTTCGTGCCTTTTTAGCTTTGGACGTAGAAGATGAATCGGGAAGTTATTACAATTACAATACACACGCCACTTATATGGTTTCGGCTATTATCGAAAAGACGACTGGAGAGAATCTTGTTGATTTTTTAATGCCAAGATTATTTACGCCATTGGACATAGAAAGACCGGATTGGGAGACTTGCCCGTTAGGAATTGTTGCTGGTGGAATGGGACTAAGCATACCAACAGATGCAATTGCGAAATTTGGCCAGATGCTCCTCAATCAAGGGGTTTACAATAGCCGTAGAATTGTTTCTGAAGATTATTTAAAGCTGGCGCTAAATGAACAAAGCGATAATCGCTGGGGACAAAATAAGGCTGACTGGTCAAACGGATATGGTTATCAGTTCTTTATGTGCAGGAATGGATGTAAGATGGGGAATGGAGCTTTTGGTCAATTGTGTTTCATTGATCCGAGTCAAGAGATTGTGATTGCTGCAACTTCAAGTTTTACCGAGATGAAGAAGTTACAGGATTTTTTAGATATCATATATGCAAATTTACTGAACCTTGATTGGCCAAGTGCATCTAACATTATTAAACCTCCTACCTTTAGCTCCTTAGTAGACAGGATAGTTAAAGTAGATTATAGATCGTATAGTGGAACCTATATCTTTGAAGACAATAAGCATAAAATCAAAGAATTAACATTGAAGTTTGAAGATGAGCACCTTAGTTTTTCTTTACTTTACGACGATCATTTAGATGAATTTCCGTTCGATATTTCAAGGCCTACCCATGCAAAAAGTTTATTTATTAAAGACTTATCCCTTAGTGAGCAGGAAGTTTGTACATCTGCAAGCTGGCAATATGATGATTCCAAATTAATCCTCACGGTATATTACATTGAAACCCCTTACGTAGTTGATTACACTTTGAGTTTTAGCGGTAAAAAAATTGAACTGCATATGCATAGGAATCTTTCCTTAGAGGATAGAGAAGACATAACTGTTATTGGTTGGGAGGGATGAAATGACCAAGGGTAAAGGTTGGATAGCTGTTTTATTTTTGCTGTTTTCTTTAGTTTTTGTGGGAATCACACATCAGGGTACTATGTTTGGGGATTACCTCTTCAGAACCATTGGAATTCCGCCTTGGAGCGAACCTGCGACAAACCATGGTTTACATTATTCAGCAATATTCGGGATCATTTTGTTAATTTTCAGTGGGAATTTAACTATAAAGCACTTTAGACAGCGTTATAAAAAATATGTAGGCAGAACCGTTTTGCTTGCTATCATCATCTTCATTACATTGTATCCATTTCTAACAGAACGATTGTATTATCTTGTGAATATGAACAATGATGGAATTGGAGTTGTGGATTTTCTGGAAAAAGATTCGCACTGTATGTACGGTACTCAAGAGGATATTGTGCAGGTTCAATGTACAATCAGGCTAATCAACTATGGCGGGCAAAATGAAACCGTTATGATCCGTCCAATCTTTCGAGAGTACGGTAATCCTCAAGGGATCTGGTCATTCGCAGAGGTTCAGCCGCAAGAGATTACCTTGTTACCAAGATCTAATATTAAACATAACATTCACTTTGAGAGTAAGCCTGACGCTCGGATTGCTGAATTCGGGGCGAACGGTAATACCGATTATTTTGGTGTGGAGTTCGTCAAGGATGGACAGAAAAAGGTAGTCTTTAGGGAATGAATTGATAAAAATAAATATGTGAGTTATTTGCTTTAGTATTATTACAGCTGAGTAGTAACGGAAGGGAAGGTTTCCAGTGACTCAACGCCTGATAACAAAAGTAAATCAGCGCCTCGATAGTGTGCGTGTGCTGGTTCAAGAAATGATCATGTCTATAGGTAGCGAACAACGGAAACAGGAAGCGTGTGTTCACCTGTACGGAGTGTCTAGTTTCGCTTCATTGCTTGCCATGAAAAGAGAACAAAATCAGGAATTGGCAGCCATTATAGGACTGCTTCATAATTATTATTTCTTCAAAACCGGAGTCAAGGAATTTCCAGGTCCCAACAGTGCAGATACCATAAGGCCTTTATTAAGAGACTTGAATATGTTTACCAAAGAAGAGCTGACTCAAATTCTAAAGGCGATCTTCCATCAAGGGGACAGGAATAAAGTTCAGGGTCCCTATGAAGAGATTCTAAAGGATGCTCAAGTTCTACAATCATATTTTCAGAATAGGAATTGTATCTTAATGCCTCAGGACAATACTAGACTTCGGAATGTACTTCGTGAAATGACGATTCCAGAGGATTTTTTGGAAGAGATAGATTACAGTAGCGGGGCTGAAGTTCTCCAGCCTACGGATAAACGAGGTAAGTTAGCTAATATTGCTGAAGCATTTGGAAAAGAAAACATTGTTGGAATACCAGGAAACGAACGATATCGAGAAATCTGTAAATATTGGCCTGACCAAGCGATTTATAAAGTATTACAAAACAATTGGTGCGCAGCATTTGTATATTACTGCTGTATGCTAGCTGGATTTCTGCTGCCGATTCGATATCCGAATGCTGATTTTCGATTAGCTGGCGTAGGGGCATGGTTAGAGTGGGCGCAACTACCTGAGACCGCATTTTTTTATTTTGACGGGCAAGAGGGGTTTACTCCTCAACGTGGTGATATTGTGATTTATGAAAAATTGCTAACTAATGACCCTCACGATCATACAGGTATTGTTTTAGCATGCGATGACAAGGAGATCTTAGTTGCTGAAGGAAATAGGGATAATCAGAATTATTCCAGTGTTTTCTACAGAGATCGCTGGCATTGCGTATATGGCTATATCCGTATCGCTAATGACTATGAATTTGAGTTTAATGGTGAGTATACTCCAATTAGTTGAGGGGAGTTCATTCGGATGATCACAGTTAAGAATATTATGGCTGAGTATTTATTAATGTCTAACCCTAATTTTGAATTGTTTTCAGAACAAGCTCTGGAAAAAAATACGCTGCAACAGCAAAAACATCTATATAAAACTCCGGTTTTTATCGTTACTTTTGAAGCAAAAAATGAGCCAGCTTGGGACAAAGATTCTTGAGCTTCTTCTCTTTTAAAAAGCAAACATACTTGCCTTTTAGCAATGTTAGAGTTATCATAGATTTCTAAAGTCGTTAATGGAGGTACTGAATGAAATATTCCCAAGCGACAGATTATGCACTTCATGCAATGCTCTATATGGTGACGGTGGCGTCTGATAAGCCGGTGGGTGTTCAATTGCTTGCTGAGAAGCTAGGTGTTTCCCAAACCTATCTGTCCAAAATGATGACTAAGCTAGTGAAGGCTGGATTGATTCAATCTGCACCTGGTGCTAATGGTGGTTATCGTCTCAGACGCAAGTCGGAAGAAATCTCTTTTTTGGATATTATCCATGCAATCGAAGGAACGGCTTCCTTTTTTGAATGCAGTCTAGATCACGGAAGTGAATGTCTGATTCAACAGGTTGTGATTGACGCTGAGCGACAGATGGAGCAGTACTTAGAGAACACGAAAATTGCAGATTTGGCAAAAACGATGAAGACGGAGTAAAGATCCGTTCTTTTTTCGGGGTTATTAGAGACAATATAAATCCGTAATGACTTTAATGTGGGTTTTGATACTAAAATATGAAGTTTAAAACAATGGAGGATGATTACAATGACTGAAGAGCAAAAATTAAATGCCAAGAGGGCAACCTATGAAAAAACCACTCATATTTCGATTCCCTCTTATGATTCATTATTTTCGATGATCCAATCTTATTTTCGCTTCGAATTAGGTGACATCCCTGTATCTATGCTCGTGGTCGGTGCGGGGGGAGGAAATGAATTTTCGACATGGGGGCCATCTAACCCAAACTGGACATTTACTGGAGTGGATCCTTCGGAAGATATGCTTAAGATTGCGAGATTAAAGATAGATGAACTGGGCCTAGAGAGCCGTGTCAGTCTGATTCCTGGGACAATCGATGATCTTCCTCAGCAGGACTCAAAGTTCGATGTGGCAAGTTGTATTTTGGTCCTTCATTTCATCCATGATGTTCAAGAAAAATTGAAATTGCTTCGCTCCATAAAGGATAATCTGAAACCGGGTGCTCCATTTGTTCTCGTAAGTGCATATGGAGATTTGGATGATCCTGAACTCCACGACAGAATAAACGTATGGAAAAGCTTTTGGGTTGCAGGGTATGAATCTCCCGAAGCGTTTGATAATGTAAGTAGCAATATTACAAAAATTTCTTTCCTTCCTGAAAAACAAATTGAAGAGTTATTGAAAGAATCAGGCTTCACAAGAATCACTCGATTTTATTCTACTGGAATTATGGCAGGCTGGATGTGTCACGCGGAGTGACTTGAATACTTTCGGACCCAGATGACGTTATTTGTATATATTTAGGCGTTGGAGCATGATTTCGGACTCCAGTGCTGCTATTCCTTAAATAGAGGGTGATATATGGTGATTATCATGCTCATAGCGGCTATGGAGTCCGCGAGCACCCTTAATATAGGAAAAAGTAGCGTATAAGGTCAACTGTGTCCTATAGTGCGATTCAAAAGTGTGATTAGTACTTAATTAAACCAAGTTTAAGGATTAGATCAGCGATCAGGTAGCTTCAAAAGTAGGGGGTGCCCAACAGCCATTGTATGGCTATGGACACCCCATTGTTTTTAACGAAAGTGACTAATCTATACATGAAGCTTGTAACGATTTGCTTTGCTTATCCGCTGAATGTCTGCAAGTTCCTCCGAAGTGAGTGGAGCTACATCAGCAGCCATTACATTGCTTTTTAATTGCTCCAGACTGCTCGCCCCAGGAATAATAACGGCTACAGATGGATTGGCTAGTGGATAATGAAGCGCTGTTTGTGCAAGATTGCGCGAGTCACTAGTTTCCTGCGAAAGCTGATCATGTAAATTCAGAAGTTCCTCACTACTGTAATTTAAGTAATTCTTCTCCGCCTTGCTGCGACCACGCTCTGTCAGTATGCCCCCTGCTAAAGGTCCGCGTGCGATCATGCTAATTCCATGCTTAGCTAGCAGAGGAAGGATTTCTTCCTCAGGACGTCGATCTAAAATGCTATATTGGCTCATAACACTTACAATATTTGATTTTTTCACATATTCTCTAATTACATTAGGACGAATAGAAGAGATCCCATAATAGCGGATAAGACCCTCTTGCTTAAGTTCTTCAAAAGCTTCAATCGTTTCGTCAATTGGATCTTCAATAGTGCCGCCATGCAGCTGGTATAGATCGATGTAATCGGTTTGCAGCCGTTTGAGACTATCTTTGACTGCATTTTTAATATAGGCTTTTGAAGGATCCCAGCTCCAGCCATCTTGGCCGGGAATTCTGCGATTGCCAACTTTTGTGGTCAGGATTACATCCTGTCGACGTTGACGAATGGCTTGGCCAATAATCTCTTCATTACGGCCCTCATCATAAAGATCTGCTGTATCAACAAAATTGATTCCTTGATCGAGTGCTTCATGAACAATGGAAATGGCTTTCGCCTCATCCGTACCCAAAGACATACAGCCAAGTCCTATTTCACTTACATACAAATCGGATTGTCCTAAACGATTTTTTCTCATAGCGCATTCCTTTCTACTTCTGTTGTTGTTATATTATAACGTTTTGGAGAATTGAATTCTAATGGTGCTTCGGACTTCCATTGACTTTATGATCTTTTGGCTTTATCGTCATAGCATATATTATTTATTAGATGAAGATAGATAGGGAGAGATTGGATCATATGGAACAAGCGATGTTTGCAGGCGGATGTTTTTGGTGCATGGTGACACCGTTTGAGGAATTACCAGGCATTCATGGAATTGTATCGGGATATGCGGGAGGGTTAACTGAGAATCCAACCTACGAAGAAGTCAAAACCGGAACAACGGGGCATTACGAGGTTGTGCAGATTACGTTTGATCCAGCGCTTTTTTCATACGAGAAGCTGCTTGAATTATATTGGCCTCAGATTGACCCTACCGATGATGGTGGGCAATTCCAGGATCGAGGAACTCAGTACCGGACAGCGATCTTCTATTATAATGAAGAACAGCGTTTAGCAGCTCTTGCCTCGAAGGAACAGGTTGCGGTCAGTGGCAGATTCTCCGGTCCAGTCGTTACGGAAATTCTTCCGGCGCCAACTTTTTATCGTGCAGAAGAGTATCATCAGGATTATCATCATAAGAATCCCAAGCACTACAAAGAAGATCGGGAGCAATCCGGTCGGGATACTTTTATCGCTAAACACTGGTAAGTGTTGAAAAAACTTTAAACCAAGAGCATCCTGAGTCATTCATGGCTTACGGGATGCTCTTTTTGCATTATATACAAATTTTATTTATTTTAAATTCTACATACTTTCCACACATTTGTAGACTAAACTACTCTAAATCAAGCGAGAACATCACACAGGAGGGTTTAGGATGAAAAAAATCATACCATTTGTTGCCGTTAGTTTGCTTTTGAGTACAGTGTTAACAAGCTGCCAATCAGGCAATAATGTTCCATCTAAGGTTAATTCGCAAGCTAGTTCTGCAACGGTGGAGCAACCATGGATAGCTACGAAGAATACTACTCGTATTAACACTTCAGATCCGATTCAAGCCGCAGTGTTAGTTTCTCAGACTTTATGGACTGCGCAAACAAAGAATAATAGACCTTCAAGTGTAGTTTTGACGGATGTGAGTAATTGGCAGATCGCCGCAGTTAGTGCAGATTTGATTCATCATCCCAGTAATGGGCCTGTACTGTATACCACAAAAGAAGGGGTTCCTGAGGTTACTCTCGCTGAACTTAAGCGACTGAATCCAATAGGTGCTGAAGGCAATAAAGGGGTTCAGGTAGTGCTTGTTGGGCCTATGGCATCCAATGTCGAACAACAATTTAAGGCCATTGATTTAAAAGTAGACCGGATAGAAGGGGATGAGCCAGCGGCAGTAGCTCAGGCTATAGATACTTATTACGCCAAAGTAGCGGATGAACTTCCAAAGTCGGTCATTATTGGTTCTATGGATAGCCCTGAGTACACGTTGCCAGCAGTGAATTGGATCGCACATATGCCTGAACCTCTTCTCTTTGTAACCAAAGACGAAATTCCTAACTCAACGGTCGAGGCTTTAAAAGAACGTGGAGGTAGCGCAACCATTTACATCCTAGGACCAGAAGACATTGTCTCAGCAGATGTAGAAAAGCAATTAAAAGAATACGGAACAGTTCTCCGTATAGCTGGAGAAGATGTTTTTAAGAACGCTATAGCTTTTGCAAGTTTTAAGGATGCCAATAACGGATTCGGCTGGGGAATCAATGCACCCGGTCATAACCTGTCTTTGTTAACCACGGATTCAACGATGCTCGCTATCGCCGCTGCGCCTTTTTCTCATTTGGGGAAACATGCGCCGCTTATTTTTACGGAAAAAGACGGGCTGCCAGATTCAGTAATGGAGTATATGATGGAGCTTCAACCTAAATTTCAAGATTCACCAGCAGAAGGTCCTTACAATCATGCTTGGATAAGTGGGGATAACCTTACAATAAATGAGCGAGCACAAAGTGAAATCGATGACATGCTAGAAATCTCACCTGCTGCAGGAGGCAATCCGCATTCCGGTCACTAACCATCATCAGAGGCTGGCATCATTTAGGGATGATGTCGGCTTGTTCTGTGTTTTTTTTGTATAATGAGAAGAACTAGGTCATAAAGAGGGTGAACGGCTTGAATAAGCTACAGATACTGATCGTAGATGATGAATGGAACATGCGGAATTTATTGCGGATTTATTTAAGTAAAGAAGGGATGTCTACAAAAGAGGCGTCAACGGGTCATGAGGCACTCCAACTGTTGAAACAACACAGCTTTGACCTAATCTTGCTGG
Organism: Paenibacillus sp. FSL P2-0121; assembly: GCF_037975345.1. Lineage (NCBI taxonomy): Bacteria > Bacillati > Bacillota > Bacilli > Caryophanales > Paenibacillaceae > Paenibacillus > Paenibacillus sp. FSL P2-0121. Next base: position 3,296,432 of record NZ_CP150245.1, read on the forward strand.
ATGTGATGATGCCGGATATGGATGGCTGGCAGGTCTGCAAGCTGGTGAGGGAGTCAAGCTCTATCCCAATTCTAATGCTAACCGCACGTTCTGAAACCAAGGATAAGGTACGTGGTCTCGGTATAGGCGCAGATGATTATCTTACTAAACCGTTTGAGCCGGAAGAATTAGTGGCTAGGATTTATTCTCTGCTGCGGCGTTCAACACTTACTTTTGTTCAACAACCTCAGGAAAAGGTGCTCACATACCCTGATTTTAAAATATACCCAGAAGCTAGGGAGGTACATATTCAGGATACATCCATTGAATTCACGCTCAAGGAGTTTGATCTACTGGCCACTTTGGCGCAAAACACTACCCGGGTTTTTACGAGAGAAGAACTGGTGGAGCGATTATGGGGGAATAATTATGAGGGGGAGAATCGTGTTATTGACACTCATATTAAGAATATCCGCGAGAAACTACATAAAGCAGGCCTAGCCTATAATCCGGTTCAGACGGTGTGGGGATTAGGTTATAAATTTCATGCTCCCGGTAATCAGGTATGAAAAATAACATCATCGGACTTAAGCTCGGTTTTGTTATTATGTCTGTTTTTGTGGTTGTTTTGCTTGTTCTTGGAATTACTATAGAGCGGATGTTTACAAGCTTCTATTACAACGAGATGCAAAAAGAGACGGAGGAACTCACCTCACATTTTATTGGAATGGCGGAATCGCAGGATAGTTCAAACGAGCAGATGATGAGTACCTTTGCAGAATTTTCGGATGTCAGTATCTTTAATATCTCAAAGGATGGCAATGTGATACTCCACTCGGGTGTACATGATCGTTTGGATCGTTCATTCATCCATGCTTCGGATGTTAGTAGGATTTTCGCTGGGAAAAGTGTTGATTTTGAGTATAAAGATCCTGCTGGATATTCTTATTTTATCATTGGAAAACCAATAATGGAGGGGGATACAACTCAGTCTGCACTTTATGTAATGTCCTCTACAGAGAGTATGAAGCAATCTTTGGCTTCCATCCGGAACCTCCTGCTGATTGCAGGAATGGGGGCTTTTATATTGGCTTTAGGGATCACTGGTGTGATCGCCATGATTTTGTCTAGACCTCTGATCAAGATGCAAAAGGCAACCCGGAAAATCGCGGCTGGCGAGCTGGAAACGAGACTTTCTATACGTAGTACCGATGAGATTGGTTTTTTGGCTGCGGCCATAAATGATCTGGCTGTCGATCTACAACGATACAGGGATACAAGGCAGGAATTTCTGGCAAATATCTCACATGAGCTGAGAACGCCCATTACATATTTGGAGGGGTACACCAAGGTTATAAAAGATGGGCTTTACGAGACCGAGGGGGAAAGGGATCTATACTTGGATATCATTCATCAGGAAGCACATCGGCTCCAGCATCTGGTGGATGATTTATTTGAACTGGCAAAGATGGAGGAAGGAAAGGTTACACTTACCCAAGAGTGGATCGATCTCAGTCAGCTAACGGAACAAGCCGTGCGCAGAGTTGAACTGAAAGCAAAAGAGAAGGGGTTACAGCTGAAGCTTCAGCTTAGCGGAGATGCGTATATGATCCGTGGAGATCAAAAACGTATGGAACAGATTATAATGAACCTTCTGGAAAATGCAATTCGTTATACGGATGAAGGCGAGATTATTGTTCATGTGGAATTTACAGCGGATGCTGCAACTCTAATAGTTGAAGATACAGGAATAGGTATTCCTGAGGAAGAGCTTCCCTATATCTTCGAACGTTTCTACCGGGTAGAGAAATCACGTTCAAGACAATACGGAGGTTCAGGTCTGGGACTTTCCATTGTTAAAAAGCTGGTGGAATTGCATGGAGGCAAGATTCGAATGATGAGTCAGCCTGGAGCGGGTATTCGTTGCGAGGTGCAACTATTGAATTTATCTAAATCCGAATAAATGTAAGTAAAAAGAGACTTCCGATACAAAATGAGGTCTCTTTTTTGCTTGTTTATAATGTTATTGATTCGACTCAAGCTCTTCAAGTGCCCATTCGCAGAATTGTATAGAGCTCTCCATATCAAGCACACGTTTGCGGATCAGTAAATAACGTCCAAAAGTGGTGGCTTTTAACTCACGAGTCTCACCGCGTTCATCACGCAAGACTTCGTTTGCTTTGAGCAAAACCTTGTATCGCTCCAGCTCACTTTTACAAAACTCTGCACGTTTTAGCAATAGGTCCTTGGCTTCTTCCGGGTTGGATAGCCATAAGCTATACAGCTTAAAATGCAGCTCATCCCGTAGCACCGGAGGCTCTGCAGTAGTTTCCACCCATTGCCGCAATTGCTCCAGTCCTGCTTTCGTAATGGAGTATTCTTTTTTATCCGGTTTATCGGTCTGTTCAATGAGCTTAAAGGTGATATAACCTTGCTGCTCCATGCTCATTAATAGAGGGTAGATTTGACTATGTCCAGCACGCCAGAGCGGCTTGATATTCTGAGTTAATTCATATCCAGACAATGAGTTAGCGCTAAGTAAAGCTAGAAGTCCATAAGACAGTGTATTCATTACTATAAAGCCCTCCAGTTATTATAAATCCGTTTTCATTGAATTTTTCGGGGATATGTCATCATTGACATATTGATCATACGATTATAACATTATTCAAGTCACCTTATATATGTAAAAGTAGACATATAAAAAAAATGAGGAGGGGAAGCATGGAAGAAAATCAAGCAAGCAAAATACATTTTTGGCCGATCATGATTGCCATATTCTTCGGAAATTTCGTCTCTGTCTTAAGTACAACGACGATCAACATTGCTGTTCCTCTTTTAATGGATCATTTCAATACGAGTCTGAACACCATGCAATGGATGGTCACCGGTTTTATGCTGGCGACAGGAGTAACCGCACCACTCGCCGGATATCTCGGAGGAAGATTCAGCTACAAAAGGCTTTATCTTTTCGCCTTGATGGGATTCACCATGTTCTCTTTGCTTTGTGCTTTAGCATGGGATCCAACATCATTAATTGTATTTCGGATGCTACAGGGTTCGTGTAGCGGTCTCATCATGGCTTGTACAATGACCATCATATTTCAAGTAATACCGGGAGAACGCAGACCTTTTGCAGTAAGCCTCTGGTCGTTATCCGCGATGGTCGCGCCAGCCATAGGACCAACGTTTAGCGGGTGGCTGCTCCAATATGCCAGCTGGCATTGGTTATTCTTAATTAACATCCCTATTGGAATCATAGCTGTTATTCTAACCCTAACGTTAATTCCATATTATCGAATGAATATTCCGAAGTCATTTGATATTCCTGGTTTCCTTACCGTTGTCCTCGGTAGTTTATCATTATTAACTGCATTTAGCCAAGGCAATAGCTGGGGATGGACTTCGTGGAAAACCTTATCGTTAATCCTTTTGGGAGTTGTATTGTTAGTTTTGTTTGTTTTGCGCGAGCTGAAGGCGGAGGTACCTCTGCTGAATTTGCGTGTATTCCGTAATCGCCGTTTTACCGCCATGCTTAGTATCTATAGTTTAGTTACGATTGCGATGTATGCCGGAACCTATTTAACCCCTTTGTTCTTACAAACGGTAGAAGGGGCTACAACGCTTAAAACAGGGCTGATTTTATTGCCGTCCTCGATCCTCCTTGCCTTACTGAGTCCAATCGTAGGTAAGCTGTATCCAAAGTTCGGACCTGTGAAGTTGATTTCTGCGGGAATTTTATTTATATTCATCGGTTTATTCATGCTTAGTCGGCTGCAAACGAACATATCTTATAGCTTTATTATGTGGGCGATGGTCGTTCGTAATCTCGGCATTGGACTAGCCAATGTTCCAAGCAGTACAGCCTCAATGGAGGAAATTCCTGTCGAATGGTCTGGGCATGCTACGTCGATCAACAACTGGGTTCGCAATGTGTTAAGCTCACTTGGGATTGCAGTATTCACCTCACTGCTGTCGAGTAGATCCTTACTCCACTCTAAAGAGTTGATCAGCTCCGGTGCAAGTAATACAGATTCGATACGTTTGCTATCGTTCACGATGGGTGTGAATGATGTTTTTGTGGTAGGTTCCATTATTGTGTTGTTTGGATTTCCACTGATGTTTTTATTACGCAAGAAGCGTACTGTGGTAACTGTACAAAACGCAGGATAACCGGTACGATCCAAAAAGCAGATCGAGGTTTTATCCTTGATCTGCTTTTTGTCTTAGATTACGTTTTGTTAATAAACTTTAATGCATCATATCGCCCATTCCACCCATACTCCCTACAATTTCCGGATTAATCATCCCGAATATCATCGCGATATGCGCCACGACCAAGAATCCACTAATAAGCAGAAAATGCAGCTTCATCTTGTGCTCTTCCGATCGTTTACGGGCAATCAGACCAAGATCTAACAAAGCCAGTGGCAATAAGAAGAGTACTCCGCTTAAATAGAAGCCCACGGCTACGATATCAACCCATGTGTGCCATTCCCCATTCACAGACAAAGGAATAAACGCAGTTGGGAACAAGTAGAGGAATACACCTGTGAAATATATCCCTGCGAGTATGCTGCAGACTTTGTTGAAGGATCGTAGTGGGCCTGTTAGATTCTTGGTGAACAAAATAATAAACTCTGTAATGGTAATCGTCTCAGCAAAAATCACGGGGATGGCCATGAATATAATCAAATTCCAAGGCTGGTTGTCCGCTAGCAAAGACATGTAATGCGTCATGTTCATAAGATACTCCTCCGATAATATGTAATAGCTTCAGTTACTTATCGTATTCGAGAAGTATGTGGAAAGTATGTGGAAACGAAGGTATGATAAATATATGCAATAATAACAGTCGAGGGGAGCAAGACAACCGTGGGAAGAGGATTACAAAACATTTTATTTGATTTAGATGGTACTTTAACAGACCCCAAAGAAGGCATCACCAAAAGCGTAGAATACGCTTTGAACAAATTTGATATACAGATCGAGCATTTGGATGAGCTTCTTCCTTACATAGGTCCTCCGTTATATGATTCATTTATCGAGCTGCACCATTTCACTGAGGAACAAGCGCTTCAAGCGGTTGCTTTTTACCGGGAGCGTTACAGTGCCACGGGATTATTTGAGAATAAGGTGATTGAAGGTATACCCCAATTGCTGGAGGGACTTAAGACGAATGGATACTCATTGTATGTAGCAACCTCCAAACCGACTGTTTTTGCAGCACAGATTCTTGAGCATTATAAGCTCGATCATTATTTCAAACATATCGGAGGAAGTAATCTGGACGGTACCCGTTCTAAGAAGCAAGAGGTTATTCAGTACGTGCTTGATGAGAATGACATACATCCAGAGGAAGCGGTAATGATAGGAGATCGTAAGCATGATATCATCGGTGCTATTGGCTGTAGTGTTGCATCCATTGGAGTGACTTTTGGTTATGGTTCCAAGGAAGAGCTTGAACAAGCCGGAGCAGACCATATCGCCTTTCGTGTGGAAGAAATTGCAGATATCATTCAGCATATTTCATTGAGAGAACGGTGTACCAAATGAGTGTTATGAATACTCAAATACTTGACGGGAAATCGATTAAGCTGGTTCCAATAGATGAAAGTCATGCAGAAGGATTGGCGAGAGTGTTAAGAAATCCAGACATCTGGGAATTTACCTGGCGAAAAATAACGTCGGACGAGCAGGTGCAAGGATTAATCTCAACAGCTTTAGCGAATCAAAAGAACGGTTCACAAATTACCTTTACTATCATTGATAAAGCAACGGAGCGAATTATCGGAACCACTCGTATTATGCATCCGGATTTGGTTCATCGTAACGCTGAAATTGGATGTACCTGGATCTCACCAGACTATTGGAGAACTAGTGTGAACACAGAAGGCAAGTCGCTGCTGCTACACTATTGTTTTGAAGAACTAAAGCTGATCCGCGTAGAATTTACAGTGGTCGCGAACAACTTGAGGTCACAAAGAGCAGTAGAACGAATAGGGGCGGTTAAAGAAGGGGTTCTGCGTAAGCATAGAATCAAGTCTGACGGATCGATTCATGATAATGTGGTCTTTAGCATATTGGATACCGAATGGCCTGCTGTAAAAGAGAATCTGCATTATTTGATAAATGATAAATACGCATAAGTATAGATGAATCAGAGTGGCGACGGAAGCAATTTGTTAAAGCAGAGTGAGTGTTTAATTGTATTTTGTACAACTATAATTCCTTAATTGGTCGGGGTATAGATATAACTGTATTTAGTACATCTATATTCCTCATTTAATTCCTTATAGGTGGATTTTCAGGGTTTTAATTGTACAGAATACAATTAAAACAAGAATAGTTACTTTTGCATACGGAATAAGTGTACAGAATGCAGTTATTTCACATTTACCCTATATCACTCTCCATTATCTCATTCGAATCCTTTAATTTCGGTACCAGAAGTGTATACCAAGAGGGAATGCACCGGAAGCTACGTTCTGTCTGAAAGGATTTCTTCAAGGCATCAGACTTGCAACTCCTGCTTAGTGAGGATGAATATACTTGGTGGATCAGCGGATGATTAAGCGAGTTAAGCCAGAGCGTATAAGGATTTGCCCATAAATTTGCTTAAACACCCCCCACAGATCAAAAACACCAGGCAGTGATACTCCAATCCCGGAGAATCGCTGCCTGGTTTTTTTTAATAACAGAGACCGCTACAAATTCTAGAAAGAGCTGCTTGGAGCAGCGCCTTCTTTTATGATTCAGCCAATAGGCTGCTTATGGTTATTGTTTAGGACTTACAAGGATTTTCACTTGATTTTTTTCTTTCAAAAGAGCCTCAAACCCGTGATCAATCACTTCATTCAGTTTAATTCTCTTAGTAACAAGTTTTTCAGCAGGGAAGTACCCTTGTTCCATCAAGCTAATTACAGCTGGGAAAACATCACGGTAACCAATGATACCAGTTAAGTTGCGTTCTTTAAGTACGATATTGTTTGGAGTAATCGTAGCATCTTTTTCGAAAATACTAACGATCATGATTTGTCCACTCAATTTAGTGGAATTAATGGCTTGGGTTAGAACGGGAGGTACACCTGTCACTTCAAACGCAACATCTACGCCACCATCGGTACGTTTTTGAATTTCTTCGACCACATCATATTGTTTAGGATCGATTACAATACCACCAAGCTCTTCAGCTTTACTCTTACGTTCCTCGGAAAGTTCTACTACATAGATTTCAGCTGCGCCGGATGCTTTCAAAGCTTCAATGACCAGCAAACCGATTGGGCCAGCACCGAATACTACAGCTTTATCTCCAACCTTCAGTTGACTGGAACGAACAGCGTGTAGAGCAACGGCAGAAGGTTCCACGAGAGCACCTTGTTCATAGGATAAGCTGTCTGGAATTTTGTGCACCATATGTTGGTCTGCTGCGACGTATTCTGAGAATCCACCGCCACCACCAGCCAAACCTAGGAAGCCCATTTTTTCACAAAGATTATATTTACCTTGTCGACAAGCCACACATTCACCACATGCAAAAACAGGCTCTACGACGACGCGATCACCAACATTAAACTTGCTAACGCCTTGACCTACTTCTACGATTTGTCCAGAGAATTCATGTCCCATTACGACTGGAGCTTTTTCACCAGTAAGGGGATGATCTGTTCCTTGGGGAATGAAAATAGGACCGGCTACATATTCGTGAAGATCGCTGCCACAAATTCCGCACCATTCGATTTTGATTTTCACTTTTCCTTCAAGGGCTGCTGGTTCTTCAATCTTTTCTAACCGTAGATCTTTGACGTTATGCCATCTTAATGCTTGCATATCATTCATCTCCTAGATTAATAATTAAATAATAAATAGTATTTTATTTCTGGAAAAGAGGAAACGTTTCCGAGAACAAATATGTCACATAATTTTCATATTGTCAAATTTAAATATTGAAAATATTAATATTGAAAATTAGTGAAATTTTTCACTAAAATAGAGTTATATCAAGCCTTTAGGCTCACAGTGGCAGCTGAGATAAGTATTCTTCTATGTACTATTATGTTATAATCTATACATTGGAATTTTGATTTTAGATGAGTGGAATAGAGATAAATACGAAAACGATTCCGGAAATAAGGGGACTATCAGAGTGGCTAATAAAAACAAAGTAACCATAGAGGATGTAGCGAAACGGGCGGGGGTAGGTATTGCTACTGTCTCAAGAGCCATTAATAATTCAGAGGGAATTAGTTCCAAGACCAAGGCGCTGGTACTGCAAGTGATTGAGGAGATGGGTTTCACTCCAAATACCTCTGCGCAAAGCCTCAAAATCCGCCAAACGAAGCAAATTGCTCTGGCCGTTCCTGACATTCGCAACGCAATTATTCCGGATATCGCCTGGTCCGTAGAGCAAGCCGCCAAACAACATAGCTATCGGGTAATTCAAATTAATACTTCTGGCAACCCGCGCACTGAGCTCGAAACGATTCGTGAGGTCAAAAAATTACATGTAGATGGACTCATTATCATGCCTCTTGCTTATCCAAAGACCATGGTAGAGTTAATTAATAAATCGAGTGTTCCGGTCTCCATCATTAACTACGGGAAAAGAATCACAGAAAATGTGAAAGCTGACGTCGTTAGTTTGTCACGTTTTGAAGGACAATTAGTGATGGAGCATTTAATTAATATCGGTCGTTCTAGAATTGCATATGCAGGGGCACAAAAAGATCTTATTGAAGATCGTTATCTTGCTTATCAGCAAGCTTTAAATCAAGTGGATATTTCGCTTGTTTATTTTGGCGAAGACTTTTCCTTGCAAACTGGACTACAAGCCGCTGACTATTTCTACAGCCTGACGCATATGCCAGACGCTATTTATGCAGTGAATGACATGGTGGCCATAGGTATTGTGAATCGGTTTAAAGAATTAGGCGTACGTGTTCCTGAAGATGTGGCGGTGGTTGGGGTAGATAATAACGCATGGACAACTATCACAACGCCTCAGATTAGTTCAGTTTCCATCATGGGGAATGAAGTGGCACGATTAGCCACACAGCTTCTTTTGCAACGTATTCAGGATAATATTACCGGGGAGTATCAAAGGGTGCAGCTTGATCCGCGATTAATCGTGCGAGAGTCAAGTGTTTCGGTTAGACGTAGTACGAATTAAAGGCCTCAAGTTTGCGACTACTAAGAATGAATAGGTTGTAAATCCTTTAAATCCTGCTAGACTTAATACAGAGTAATTTGATTGGAAATTAAGAAATGAGGTGCGGATCATTATGGCTAATATTTATAAGAGCTTAACCGATCTGATCGGAAATACACCGTTATTAGAGATTTCAAAGTATAGTAAAACCCAAAACGTAGAAGCAAGGGTTCTTGCCAAGCTGGAATCTTTTAATCCTGCAGGTAGTGTTAAAGATCGTATTGGATATGCAATGATCAAAGATGCGGAAGAGAGAGGTCTCATTAATAAAGATTCTGTCATTATTGAGCCTACTAGTGGAAACACTGGGATAGGACTTGCTTTTGCAGCTGCTAGCTTAGGGTATTCACTGATCATCGTCCTACCAGATACATTTAGTATTGAACGCCGTAAATTAATGCTGGCATTAGGTGCTGAGCTTGTGTTAACACCGGGAACTGAAGGAATGAGCGGAGCTGTAAGAAAGGCAGAACAATTAGCTGCGGAAATTCCAAATTCATTTATTCCCCAACAATTCAGCAATCCTGCGAACCCGGAAATACACAGAACGACTACAGCAGAGGAGATTTGGCGGGATACCGATGGAGATGTTGATATTTTCATAGCGGGTGTTGGTTCTGGAGGCACTATCTCGGGTGTTGGGAAAGCGTTGAAAGAAAAGAACCCCGCAGTCCAAATTGTCGCCATCGAGCCGTTTGACTCTCCTGTTTTATCAGGAGGCCGTCCTAAGGGACATGGGATTCAGGGCATTGGAGCAAACTTTATTCCTGAGAATTACGATAATGAAGTAGTGGATGAGATTTTTCAGGTGAAAAATGATGATGCCTATAGCGTATCACGTGCACTTGCGCGAACAGAAGGATTGCTGGTGGGTATCTCCTCCGGAGCAGCTGTTTACGCAGCTACACAAATCGCTAAGCGTCCTGAGAATAAGGACAAGACCATCGTGGTGATTCTGCCGGATACCGGTGAACGTTACTTAACCACTACGCTGTTTGATTTTTAACGGAACATGAGCGCTAGATCCAAGGAATCGGCTTTAAAAAGCAAGTAAAAGGTTCAGCTATAGGCTGAGCCTTTTTGTTGTTGGAGTATTGGCTGTATATCTCCAGATAACGGGTACCTCAAGTAACTAAGAAGTTTAAGAGGGATTCAAAAACTCCCATTATTTCAAGTAGCTAAGAAGTTTAAGGGGGATTCCAAAACCCCATTTTTCTCAGTAGCTAAGGAAGTTCAGTGTGTTACGGACCGTATTGCAGCTATTTCGCCATTTAATCTCATTTTGCTGCGTTATCGGACTGAATAGCACTTATTGGCCAACATTTGCGGATAAGTGGTGTGGTTTTGAGCAAATAGCTGCAACTGAGTCCGATAGCCTGCCGCAAACGCTCAAATAAACAGAATAACGTCTCCTGAGTCCGATGAATCGGCGAAAAGTGTGTTATCCAGTAGCAGGATTCCAAAACTCCAATGTACCTCAAGTAACTAAGAAGTTTAAGAAGGATCCAAAACTCCCATTATTTCAAGTAACTAAGAGAGTTCAGTGTGTTACGGACCGTATTGCAGCTATTTCAGCATTTCAGCTCATTTTGCCGAGGTATCGGACTGTATAGCACTTATTGGCCAACATTTGCGGATAAGTGGTGTGGTTTTAAGTAAATAGCTGCAACTGAGTCCGATAGCCTGCCGCAAACCCGCAAATGAACAAAATAACGACTCCTGAGTCCGATCCATCGGCGAAAAGTGTGTTATCCAGCAGGGGATTCCAAAACTCCCATTATCTCAAGTAGCTAAGAGAGTTCAGTGTGTTACGGACCGTATTGCAGCTATTTCGCCATTTAATCTCATTTTGCTGCGTTATCGGACTGTATAGCACTTATTGGCCAACATTTGTGGATAAACAGTGTGGTTTTGAGTAAATAGCTGCAACTGAGTCCGATAGTCTGCCGCAAACGCTCAAATAAACAGAATAACGTCTCCTGAGTCCGATGAATCGGCGAAAAGTATGTTATCTCAGTAGGGAATTCCAAATCTCCAATGATCTTGAGTGTGATCCATCAACACAACACGATGATTGCCCCTAAAGCGACTTGCACGCCTCAAATCACCCGCCTCACAAACTCTAAGCGTTTTTTCCTGTTGTGTAATTTCCAGTTTAGAATAAAATGGAACTATTCCGCTAACCGCGCGTAACCGATAAATAAGAGAGATAATGATAGATCAGGAGGTACATATGAACACGAGAACTCTAAAAATACTGCTACATACCACACTTGCTGCCTTATTGTTAAGTGTATTGCTTTTGCCGGCTGTAAGTTTAGCCAAAACTGCTGTACCTAAGCATACAGGGTCATTTTATGTGAATGATTTTGCGAATGTGATTGACGAGAAAGCAGAGAATTACATGGTGAACTACGGCATTCGATTACATCAGGCTACTGGAGCTCAAGTTGTGCTTGTAACTGTGGATTCAACTGAAGGGGTTTCGATGGAAGAGTATGCAAAATCGCTTTTCAATAGCTGGGGTGTGGGGGCTGCGGATAAAAATAATGGTCTCCTGCTGCTGCTCTCTATAAAAGATGATGATTATTGGGCGGTACAAGGTAAAGGTATAGAGGAATCATTGCCTAACAGTAAGATTAAAGAGATTCTTTCACAATATCTTGAGCCGGATTTCGCAGCTAAAACATACAGTAATGGTGCTAGGAAGACGTATGGAGCTTTTATTCAAGCTATGGGTGGCACTTGGGCAGAAAATGTTGGCACCAAAAATTACGTATCCGATAATGCGGGTGTGCTCAAAAAAGTAACTAAAGACTATCTGAACGATTCCAGCAACAGATATAAAACAACAACCGGAAGTGGAATTTATGTGGTCACCGTAAAAAATGCTGGAGATAAAACATTGCAGGACTATACTTATATGAAGTTTGCTTCGGTAGGTGCGGGTCCTAAGGATGTTATGCTGGTATTGGACATAGGCGGAGACAACTATCATGTTCTACAAGGCAAGGATATCGACAAGGTTTTAACCAATGAGGCTATTAGTAATATTTTAAATACCGTGCTTGAACCCCAATTTGTGAAAAAAGATTACGGTACGGGAGCTACAACGACAGTTAATTCGTTCTACAGTTTCTTGTTAGCGAGAGCGGATCATCCGCAAGGAGTTACTGGAAACAACGGAAACAATGTTAATCCTGGAACTACAACGAACTCTGGTTCTTCCTCTACTACAGCTACAAGTGGAGGTGAGGCGGTTAGTAAAAGCAAGGCTTTTCTAATTTTCTCAGCGATTTTTGGTTCGCTTATCTTATTTGGATTTACTGCTTCACGACGCAATAGATATATAGAAATGTATGGTTTGCCATTTAATCCATATAGCCAAAGGAATATACGCCGTTATGGTCCTTGGCATGGTCAAGCGGATTACGGTTATGGCAGACGCTGGCACAGACGTTATTATCATCACCACCATAGGAATACAAACAATTCGCAATCAAGTTTCTGGGGAAACAGTGGTGGCGGAGGCTCTACTAACGGTGGCGGTGCAGGACGGTATTCCTCAAGCAACGAGAACCATGGTGGTGGAGGTTCCAGCAGTGGTGGAGGAGCAGGAAGACATTCTTCAAGCTCATCCAGCCGCAGCTACTCAGATGATGATAGAGGCTCATCAGGTGGTGGCGGTTATTCCGGCGGTGGTGGCTCATCAGGCGGCGGCGGTAGCGCTAGCAGCGGCGGTGGAGTAGGAAGACATTAGATTTTGTTTAGCTTTAGATGAGCAGGTAGCCAAGATATTGGAAACCTGCTCGTTTTTTTGTTTTTGAATGCTGACTATTACTCAAACAGAAACTTTTAACGAAAATCATCGTCTATGATAAGGACGAGTTGTACATATTATCAAATTAGTAATATTTAGGGAGGAATACTCAGAAGTGAGCACTTCATCATTACCTCAACGTTCCAATGCACGCAATAAGAAACCTGTAAAGAAACCAATAAAAAAGCGGAAGAAACGGAGTTTTTTTCGCACCTTATCCAAAGTTTTTTTATTCTGCTTATTCTTAATGATCGCTGCTGGTGGATGGCTTTATTTTGCACCCTCGGCTCAGAACTTACGTTATACAATCGCAGATACGTTAATTACAACACAACATCGCTATATGGCTAAATATATTATAGGTGAAGATCAACTGAAGGACCGGGTAACCGAATATACCGCCCGCTTTGAAGAGATGGGGGACGAAATAGATACACATACGATCGCTCCCGAACCTGAGGTGGTAGAGAAGCCGCTTGTCGAGATTGAGAATGTCTCAGGCAGTGGCTATACCGGATATGTAATGATTGTTAATGATCCAACCAAAGTCCGACTAGGAATACCTAATAAGATTGGTTCAGGTGAAAAAGTAACCAGTATGGTGAAGCGTACAGGCGCTATCGCTGGAGTTAACGGTGGTGGGTTCGCTGATCCGAACTGGAAAGGTAACGGGTTTAAACCCATAGGAATTGTAGTCTCACAAGGTAAGTTATATTACAACGGTCTTGGCGGTAAAAAATCTACACAGATTGTTGGTCTTGATAAACAAGGAAAAATGGTTGCCGGGAATTATACGCTAGATGAGATTAGTAAAATGGGGGTTCAGGAGGCAGTTACTTTTAGCCCGCGGCTAATCGTCAATGGCAAAGGATTGATTAAGAATGCAGCAGAAGGTTGGGGGATTGCACCTAGAACAGCAATGGGTCAGCGGGCAGATGGCGCTATTATTTTTGTGGTAATTGACGGACGACAGCCTACTTATAGTATTGGAGCGAATCTCTATGATGTGCAGCAAATTTTGCTTAAGCATGGAGCTGTGATAGCGGCTAATCTGGATGGTGGATCTTCTACGGTACTAGTAAAAGATAATGAGATTATGAATAAACCCTCATCCCAATATGGTGAGCGGTATTTGCCTACAGCTTTTTTAGTTTTTGAGCATCCAGAACAGGTTGATATGCCAAATATCTGGAAAGGACTAGATCCTGCCAAGATTGATGCTGGGAAAAAGAGAACACAATAAGTACGCGTTATTGGGCACATAATAAGGATTATCTTGGAATGAGATGTGTATTTATGCTACGATATCAGCTAGTATGAAACAGAATGTAGTACGAATAGGTCTGGAACAGGGGGAATAGGAGTGACGTTGCAGCAGCTCCGCTACGCTATCGAAATTGCAAATAGTGGCTCCATGAATGAGGCGGCAAAGAAACTCTTTGTTTCTCAACCGAGCCTGTCCAACGCTATTAAAGAGCTTGAAAATGAACTTGGGATTACCATCTTTGAAAGGACGAACCGTGGAATCAGCATTTCTGTAGAAGGAATGGAATTTCTCGGATATGCCCGTCAAATCATTGAACAAACAGAGCTTATGGAGAATCGTTATACTGGGAAAAAGCGTAGCCCAATCTATTTTTCCATTTCGACTCAGCATTATGCTTTTGTGGTAGATGCTTTTGTGAGTCTCATGAAGCAAAGTGATGTCTCAGAGTACAACTTCAGCTTGAGAGAGACGCAAACCTACGACATCATCGAAGATGTGCGTACTCTCCGTAGCGATTTGGGGATTCTTTATATTAACGAGAGCAACTATAAGCATATGAATAAGCTGTTCAGTGACGGTAATCTGAAATTCACGCCACTCTTTAATACTGACCCACATCTTTATGTTAGAACTGGACATCCGCTTGCCCAGAAGGAAAGGATCTCGCAGGACGATATTTTACCTTTTCCGTATATTACTTTTGAACAGGGTGAGAACAATTCACTTCACTTCTCGGAGGAAATGTTAAGTTTTTCTCAGATTGAGAAGAATATTAAAGTGAATGACCGGGCAACCTTGACCAATTTATTAATGGGCACGGACGGTTATACAGTGGGTACAGGAATCATGGCATCCGATCTGAACGGTAATGGACTGAAGACGATTCCATTTGAGAGTAATGAAGTATTCACGGTTGGTTGGATTGCGCATAAAGATCGTAGACCTAGTGTGATGGCATCCAAGTATATAGAAATCTTAAATGACTTGGTTTCCGGAAGTTATTTTGATCTAAATCATTTTTTACTATAGCTGTAGGAGGATCGGTATGATTAGACCCGTAACTGGCACCCAGAGAAATGCTCCACCCTTTCGCTATGATATCGTCGGCAGCTTCTTGCGTACGGAAGAGATTAAAGCAGCCCGCCTCCAATATGAGAATGGTGAAATTACAGGTAGTGAGCTTTATGAAATAGAGAATATTGAGATTGCTAAACTACTGGAATTAGAAAAGGAAGTAGGATTATTAGCAGTAACAGATGGTGAGTTTCGCCGTTCCTGGTGGCATCTTGATTTCTTTGTCGGAATTAAAGGAACTGAAAAGATTAACTTAAATCAAGGGAATGGAAGAGCGGAAACGGTTCAGCGTGCAGAATCATTCCGAATTGTTGACCGGATTTCCTTTGAAGATCATCCCATGCTACAGCAATTTATAAAGCTCAAGGAAATGGCGGGAGACCGGTTACCCAAAATGACGATCCCTTCACCTGCCCTATTTCACTTTGTGGAGGAGTTTAATGGAAATGAAGTTTACCCTGATAAGGAAACTCTATTTCAAGATATCATCGCGGTTTACCAAACTGCGATTCAAGCCTTTTACGATGCAGGCTGCCGTTATCTTCAGTTAGACGACACAACTTGGGGAACGCTGAGCAGTGGCCGACATCGCGCCCATTTACGAAGTAGAGGTACAGATCCCGATCAGTTAGCAAAGGATTACGTTAGGCTGATCAATGAGAGTATTGCGAATCGTCCGCATGATATGACCATTGCGCTGCACGTTTGCCGAGGTAATTTTCGCTCCACTTGGTTCGCTGCTGGCGGTTATGAGCCTGTTGCCGAGGTGCTTTTTTCCAATACAAAAGTTGATGCCTTTTTCTTGGAATATGATAATGAACGAGCTGGCGATTTCGAGCCCTTACGATTTATTAAAGACCAATTTGTAGTGTTGGGATTAGTGACAACTAAACATGGGGGTCTGGAGAGTAAAGAGCAGCTTAAGGCAAGAATCGAAGAAGCCGCGCAATATGTAGATATTGAGAAGCTGTGCCTAAGCCCTCAGTGTGGATTTGCTTCTACGGAGGAAGGAAATATTCTAACTGAAGAAGAGCAGTGGGATAAAATACGCCTTGTGATCGAAACCGCCCGAGAGGTCTGGTTATAATTAAATAAGCTAATTTGGTGGCCTGCTATAGCGTAAGCTTATGGTAGGCCATAGTTTTTAGGAGTTACCCTGTCCTGATTGTACAGTGCTATAGTGAATTCAACAGAAAAGCACAGACAATAAAGGAGGACGAACCCCTATGAGTACCATCCAAAAAGGAAAACAAAGAACTGAAGTGCCATTCAGAGTAGATATCGTTGGCAGCTTCTTACGTCCGGAAACGATTAAGAGAGCTCGTGTCCAATATCAAAATAATGAAATCTCCGCTGATGAATTGCGCAAGGTAGAAGATACAGAGATTGCCAGAGTTGTGAAAAAACAAAAAGCGATTGGATTAAAAGGTGTAACGGATGGAGAGTTCCGCCGCTCCTGGTGGCATTTAGATTTTATGTGGGGCCTTGAAGGGGTAACAAAGAAAGTCAGCCCAGTGGGCTACCTGTTTAATGGTGTAGAGACCAGAGCGGAAACTGCAGAATTATCCGGTAAAATCCGTGGGACTAACCATCCAATGATCGCTGACTACAAACAATTGGTTAGCATAGCGGGAAATGATGTAGTAGCGCGCCAAACGATTCCTTCGCCAGCGCAGTTCCTTGCTGAACTTCAGCGCAATCAAAAGACTACTGTAGCTGTTTACGACAAGCAGGATGAACTTGTGGCTGATATTGCTGCAGCTTATCGTGAAGTTATTCGCGATTTCTATGAGGCAGGTTGCCGTAATCTGCAATTGGACGACTGCACATGGGGTATGCTCTGTGATAAAGGATATTGGGAAGCCCGTCAAAAAGAGGGTGTAGATGTTAACGAAATCGCTAAGCTATACGCATTTGTAAATAACGAAGCGATTAAAGATCATCCAGCAGATATGGTTATCACGATGCATGTATGCCGTGGGAACTACGCGTCCACTTGGGCAGCATCCGGCGGATACGAGCCTATCGCAGAAGTGTTATTTGGAACGGTAGATGTAGATGGTTTCTATCTGGAGTTCGATACGGATCGGGCCGGAGACTTTGCACCCCTTAGATTTATTAAAGATCAGCAAGTGGTTTTAGGTTTGTTCAGTTCGAAGTCAGGTGAGCTTGAGAATAAAGAAGAAATCATTGGACGGATTAAAGAAGCTTCGCAATATGTGGATATCAATCAGTTGTGCCTGAGCCCACAATGTGGTTTTGCCTCTACGGAAGAAGGAAACCATCTGACAGATCAACAGCAATGGGATAAACTGCAGTTTATTAAAGAGATTGCAGATGAAATTTGGCAGTAATCTATAAAAAATTAGCAGGCTCCTGATTGAATCAGGGGCCTTTTTCTATCTGTATTGTGACAGCTTAGAGGATTAACCTACTACTGCACTTTACTAGAGCTATCGAAGAAGGGTATAATAAGTAACAATTGTTTTTAATTCATGTTGAAAGAGAGCGGGAACAATATGGGTCGTAAGTGGAATAATATTAAAGAAAAGAAAGCTTCCAAAGACGCAAACACTAGTCGTGTTTATGCAAAGTTTGGTGTTGAGATTTATGTAGCAGCAAAGAAGGGTGAACCCGATCCAGAAGCGAACCGGGCCCTGAAAGTTGTATTAGAACGTGCAAAAACTTACAATGTACCAAAAGCGATCATTGACCGTGCGCTTGATAAGGCTAAAGGTAGCGCTGAAGAAAATTATGAAGAGCTTCGTTATGAAGGATTTGGACCTAGCGGTTCAATGATCATCGTTGATGCGCTCACAAATAACGTTAATCGGACAGCTCCATTGATCCGTTCAACCTTCAGTAAGAATGGCGGAAATATGGGTGTCAGCGGATCAGTAGCTTACATGTTTGACTCTACGGCCGTTATAGGTGTGGAAGGTAAAACTGCTGATGAAGTAATTGAAATGATGTTTGATGCAGAACTTGATGTACGCGATGTGCTGGAAGAGGATGATGCAGTTATTGTTTATGCAGAGCCTGATCAGTTCAATGCAGTGCAAGAAGTATTCAAGAATGCAGGCATCACTGAATTTACTGTTGCTGAGTTAAACATGCTTCCACAAAACTATGTGGCACTCCCAGAAGATGCTCAAGCTCAATTCGAGAAATTGATTGATGCTTTGGAAGACCTGGAAGATGTTCAACAAGTGTATCATAACGTAGATTCAGAAGAAGAATAATTTAAGTTTTATAAAGGGCGATGGAGTTCGCCGTAACTGTCTCTCTGAGACTAATGACTCCTACCAGTGCGAGCTTCCCTGGTAGGAGTCTGTTTTATTGTTGAGACTAATTTATTTTGTCCTTAGGAGCTGTCGAGATGAATCCATGGTCTACCCGATGGTTTGAAATCACTAAGAAGCGAAGTTATTTTGCTCTTTGGAGTACATTTATCAAATGGATTGTGCTCGGCAGTGTAGTTGGTATTTTATCCGGCACCGCCTCTGCTTTTTTTCTAAAAAGCTTGGATTACGTAACAGATGTACGTTTAGAGCATCCAGGGCTACTTTATTTGTTGCCTCTTGGGGGAGTATTTGTTAGTTTCCTATATATGCGTTACGGAAAAAACAGCGCTAAAGGAAATAACCTTATTATAGAACAAATTCAGGATGGTAACGAGACCATTCCATTACGGATGGCACCCTTAGTATTGTTCGGGACACTGGTAACCCACTTATTTGGTGGATCCGCTGGGCGTGAAGGGACAGCTGTTCAAATGGGCGGAAGCCTTGCGGAATGGTTCGGAAAGCTGATTAAAATCAGTCCTCTGGATCGTAAGATACTGTTAATGTGCGGGATCAGTGCAGGCTTTGGTTCTATTTTCGGAACACCGCTGGCTGGAACCTTATTTGGTCTAGAGGTAGTAACCATTGGACTTATTAGCCAACAGGCATTACTTCCATGTTTTGTGGCTAGCTTTGTTGGTGATCTGGTCACCACTCGATTGTGGGGTGTTCATCATACACACTATGTAGTGAATGAATTTCCAGCTTTAAGTTTAATGATTATTCTAAAAGTGGTATTGGCCTCTGTAATTTTTGGTCTCGTGAGTATGCTTTTCAGTGAACTGACTCATTTTCTAAAAAGAATCTTCACCGCCAGGATAAGCAATCCAATGATAAAAGGTGCCGTAGGTGGATTAATTATCATTGCCTTAGTATTCCTTGTAGGGTCTCGTGATTACTTAGGCCTCGGAATTCCATTAATCAAGGATTCTTTTGAGGGAGATGTCTCGCCGTTCGCTTTTTTATGGAAGCTGATCTTTACCGCCTTTACCTTAGGAACAGGATTTCAGGGTGGTGAGGTTACTCCGTTATTTACGATTGGTGCCACACTAGGCAATGCTTTGGCTGGAATATTACATTTGTATGGACCCTTTTTAGCTGCCCTCGGTTTTATTGCTGTCTTCTGTGGAGCTACTAGCACGCCTATCGCTTGCTTCTTAATGGGGATCGAGCTGTTTGGTTCGGAAGGAGCCATATACATGTTTATCGCTTGTGTGGTGAGTTATTTATTCTCCGGACATAGTAGTATTTATACTTCACAGCTTATTGGTGTATCGAAGAGCCAGTTCATTACTATTCCTCAAGGGACTAGGATCGGTACGGTCAAACGCGCCCGCAAAAAATAACAGCACCTCTCGGATGGTGGTTGACAAGTGCGGATACACGATTTAAAATGTAGCCAAACGAAGGGATGGTTCAACATGATTCATGTGGAAACTGAAAAATTATATACCAGAAGCTGCTCCGAACAATCGGATACAAACGATGAAACGTTGTCCGGAGCTTAATCAAAAAGCGAATCGCTTTTTATATCATCGAAAGATAGCTAGGTCATTTTAGTGTGATTATTCATGCTTATTTGATTACGCCATCTTCCGATGTTAATGATTAAGAGGCTGTAGACAATTTTCGTCTACAGCCTTTTGTGTTTATAATGTTCAGTTTCCAAACTGACAATTATCTATTTGTGCCGTCTATTTGTGCACTAATAAGCAGAAGGCTTGCGCCCAAGGGCGCGGTGTCTTCTGCTTTTTTTGTGCTTAAAAACAATTATAGAAAAGAGGAAAGCAATTGAGTTTACTCGAGGTTTCTAATGTATCACATGCTTTTGGAGATAAAGTGCTGTATAAACAGGTTTTTTTGGAAGTCTACAAAGGGGAGCATGTAGGTGTAGTGGGTCAGAATGGAACAGGGAAAAGCACATTGATTGGTATTCTGACGGGCGAGGTGATTCCTGATGGTGGAACGATTAAATGGCAGCCCAATATCAAAATAGGTCATCTTGATCAATACGCGGTTATTGATGGGTCAAGTACCGTTCAAAGTTATTTAAGGAGAGCGTTCACTGAATTATACGAAATGGAAGAAAAGATGAATGCACTTTATGCGGAATGTGCTGTTACTGGCAATGAAGTGCTTTTGCAGAAGGCAGCAGACCTTCAGGAACGACTTGAGGCGCTCGACTATTATTCTATCGAGAGCAATATCAGTAAAGTGGTTACGGGGCTAGGATTAAATGCAATGGGGATGGACCGTCCTATTGATCAGCTTAGTGGGGGGCAGCGAACCAAAGTTATATTGGCAAAGCTGTTGCTTGAACAACCTGATGTGTTATTGCTCGACGAGCCCACCAATTATCTCGACACCACGCATATTAACTGGCTTGCTGAATATCTGATAGCGTTCGATCAAGCCTTCATTGTGGTCTCTCATAACTACACTTTTCTCGATAAAATATCAACAAGCATTTGCGATATTGAAGGGGAAACGATTAAAAAATATCATGGCAAATATGCTGATTTTTTGAGACAGAAGGAGCATTTTCGCGAAAGCCATATCCGGCAGTACCATGCACAGCAGAAAAAAATTGAAGCCACTGAGCAATATATCCGGAAAAATGGTGCTGGTGTTAATTCTAGAATTGCCCGTGGCCGTCAGAAGCAGCTGGATCGTATGGAGAGAATCGCTGCACCGACGTTTGTCACTAAAGCATCTATCCGTTTTCAAGAGCTTCCTGTTAATGCACAAGTTGCGCTTAGAGTAGACCATCTTGTGGTTGGTTACGATAAGCCGCTGCTGCCAAAATTAACATTTTCCATTCGAGGAGGACAAAAGATAGTCATAGCAGGCTTTAACGGCATAGGAAAATCAACATTGCTGAAAACATTAGTTGGTCAAATCCCCAGTGTTGACGGGGCATTCCGCTTTGCCGAACAAGTCTCTATTGGTTACTACGAGCAAGATTTAATTTGGGAAAACGATAACATGACACCTATAGAAATCGTCGCATCGTTTTATCCAAAATTGACTATTAAGGAAATACGTCGTCATCTAGCATTATGTGTTGTAAAAGATAGTCACGTTACACAGCCTATCCGTACACTCAGCGGTGGCGAACAATCCAAAGTTAAGCTGTGTCTTTTATTGCTTACAGCATGTAATTTCTTAATCTTAGATGAGCCCACTAATCACTTAGATGCCGAAACAAAAGATGCTTTACAGAATGCTTTAATCCAATTTAAAGGTACAGTGATTCTAGTTTCTCATGAGGAGCAATTTTATCAAGGGTGGGTGGATCGTGTAATCAATATTGTGGATGAAAATAGAAATAGAGAACTAAAGTATAGCCATAGATAAGGTTAACTAGTAACATAAAGTTGTTCCAAATTAATACAATCGTCTTCAAATGGCTTCCTGGTTTAAGTGAATATTAAGGAGGGCTCCAATCAGACATGTACATTAATAAATCTTCGTTAGCTCAGTTTGCTCAGGGCAATAAGACCTCAGATGTGACCATGGATAGATATCTTACACAATATTTAGATCTTTACGATAAGGTAGAACCACACGTGCGTGCTTTTGTGCCAGAGGAGAACCGAGCAGATAGAATAAAAAATGAAGTGGCTAGGGTAAAAGAGAAGTATTCGGAATTTCCTAAACCATCGCTATATGGAATACCTGTTGGAATCAAAGATTTAATTCACTTAGACGGGTTGCCTACCTGTGCAGGGTCGAACCTTCCCCCACAAGCTTTGACGAAGTCTGAGGGCAGTTTTATTCAAAAGCTTCGGCAAAAAGGGGTTTGGTTCACCGGCAAAACAGTGACGGAGGAATTTGCTTATGCCGGACCTATCACAACCCGCAATCCTCATCAGCTGGATCATACGCCTGGCGGCTCTAGTGCAGGCTCTGCTGCTGCGGTTGCCGCGGGTATCTGTCCATTTGCGATAGGTACACAAACCTTGCGTTCTGTTATGGCACCTGCTTCATTTTGCGGAGTGGTCGGCTTTAAACCTAGTTATGCGCGTATCCCTATAGATGGTGTCCAATTGATGTCGCCATCTTTTGATACGTTTGGATTTTTCACTCAGGATATGGAGGGTATGGACTTTCTCGCCGCGGAGCTAGTAACAGAATGGAAACCATTTAATGAAGCTCGTAAACCTGTGCTAGGGATACCCGAAGGTGTATACATGACATTATTGGAGGATGACACCAAGATAACCTTTCAGAAGCAGCTTAAGAAGCTTGAGGAAGCAGGGTTCAGCATAAAAACAGTTGCGATGCCGTGGGAAGATAGCTTTATCTACGGAGATGCCATGGTGCGGTTTGTTCACGGAGAAATGGCGCAAGTCCATCATTCACTATTTGATATTTATAAAGATCTTTATGAGGATACCGTACGGCAGGCTATTTTATCTGGACGAACCATCACTGAGGAAGAACTGGAAGGATATCGTAGCGGACAAATCAAGCTCAGAAATGATCTATTAGATGTGCAGAAGTCACAGGGGATTGATCTGTGGGTTTCGCCGGCTCAGGCAGGAACAGCTCCGCTGTGGGGTTCACGAACCGGATGGACCGGAATGACGGCCATTTGGTCATATGCTGGAGCGCCTGCGGTGAGTATTCCAGCTGCCTCTATAAACAACATGCCATTAGGATTTCAATGTATCGGGGCATATGGTAGGGATGAAGAGTTAATTTATTGGAGTAAAGTGGTTTCTTTAGCGCTTCAGTGATTCTATGGCTTTAGAAATGGATCAATTGTTGTATTTTGTTCTAAAACGTAATCGGTAGATTACACAGTAGGTCTTCGTTTTATTTGAAGATCTACTTTTTTTTGTATAAAGTGAGAGTTTTTTTAATAGGGATCGTCTATATAGTATCGTGCTTCAAGGAGGCTTCAGGGTGAAGGGACATGTACCGAAAGTTGAAAAAGAGGATGAGAGGCTATGGATCCAAAATGTTCTCGATGGACATAAAGAAGACTATTCGTATCTTGTAAATCGATATAAGAATAAAATTTATGGGCTTTTGCGAGGAATGGGAGCCAATCATCAAGATGCACAAGACATAACGCAGGAGACGTTTATTAAAGCTTACCGCAAGTTGGCCTCACATGATTTGGATAAGAATTTTGCGGCGTGGCTATATGCTATCGCGACTAATTTACTGAAGGATTTGTGGAAAAAAGACCGACCGACAGCGAGTTTGCCGGACGACAATGCCGAACATTCTCTTTCGGATAATCCAGAAGAAGAATTAATGCGATCGGAGCATCGCACAGAGCTGCTTCACCTGATGCAGAAGCTCCCGTCTAATTATCGTACGGCTTTACTGCTTCGTTATACCAATGATTTAAGCTATGAAGAAATGTGTATGGTTCTAGATGTTCCATTAAGCAAGATTCAAAATGATTTATACCGGGCTAAACAGCGTTTGAAGCAGCTAATTACACTCCAGGAGGTGAAGACCGATGAGGTGCTTAAATTCCTATGAGATCGAAGAATATATTTTAAGCAAATCTATCTTACGAGATCAATCCGTAGCTGAACATATGGCAACTTGTACGCATTGTAATATGATCTACGAAGCAGAGCTTGAAGAACAAGCTGAATGGTCGCAGGCTATGTATGAAGAGCGCTTACCAGATTCATTTACTGCTCAAGTAATGGCTTCTTTGGAACAAGTAGAGCTTGAGGAATTTACTCCAACACAAAGGAATCGTAAGCATCCGAAGCGCAATAAGTTGCTGAGATTATTTATGGGTGCGGCGTTGTTACTGGTTGTGCTAAGTGCCGTGATCTTATATTCCGTTCCTACACTGGCAGAGACTTTACGTTCTCTTTTTGTAAAAAACAACATGGACATTGGCCTTCTACGAGCACAAGAATTTGGGTTGGTAGAGCATCCTAATATTAAGGTGAAGGATAAGGGCTACACAATCAAAATAGATGAAGCAGTGGCAGATCCTACACGGGTAATTGTTGCGTTACAGTTGTTTGGACCAGATGGAAAGCATGATAAAAAGCGGTTGGCCCTTAATGATGGGAACAGTATTGCGATTAAGGATGATCAAGGGAAGGTTGTTGGGGAGTTATACGATATAGGATTTACCAGTGACTTTTACTATTTGATCGCTAATTTCACTGAACCTCTGCAAACTGATCGAATTACGGTCGAAGGTCATATTACTGAATTGGGAAGTGAACGCAAGAACATCCCTACTCTTAAAGGCGATTGGAATTTCAATTTTTCTATGGATATGACAGAAGCGAATAAACAAACAACCTCCATGCCACTAACGGGTAGCTACACCTCCCCGGACGGTTTAACTGTGACCTTGAAAAAATTAACTCATATGGTGCAAGGTGTTCGTTTTGAGTTTGATACGCAATTGAGTGAACAGGCATTGACCCGTTCTCCTGGCGAACTATGGAAGCAACAGGGCTTGAAATTCCATTTTGAGGATACAGCAGGAGAAGAGATTCACAGTGTTAATGCTAGAAAGTTTCCTAATAAGAATAGCGTTATGTCCTACTCTAACCTTCCCGGGGCAACAAAGGGACTTATGCACTGGAGCTATACGTTTAAATATTTACCTCAGGATACGCCTTATACTTTCGTATTGGATGGATATTTCATCCCAGAGAAGGATGGTTCTAGTGTACGATTTGAGCCTGCCAAGTTGAAAGAACAGCCGATTCCCTTTGTATTTGACGGGGATGAACTGATGTTAAATGATTTTACAGTGGAGTCATCTCCCGATAACAATGTATCAGCGAAGGAAGGTGTATTACATTTTAGAGGAAGATTAAGAAATGAGTTTTTAAATAGTGAATGGATATTTAAGACACTAGATGGCAAGGAGTACAAACTCACTGAACAAGGAGCTTTTACTACTAAAGGGGTAGGATGGAAAGATGGTTATATTGAATTTATCGAGTCTCAGTCAAATAATCAAAAGATATATTTCCAATTCCGTGCCGATGGCCTTACACAAATTCCCGAGCAGCTTCAATTAGTGCGCACGATAAACAATCGAATGTATACTAATGTAGACTGGTCCGTTCCTATCATGGAAGCTAGCAAAAAAGAGTAAATATAGTTATTTGGTTTCCGGATTGTACAAGCAAATAAGGGGGAATAAGCATCTCATATACTATCACAATCGAAAAGAGGTGGTAGTTTATGACTGCTGCAGAGAAGAGAAAAATTCAAAGAGCTTTGAACGCATTGCGTAAGCAAAGAGTGATTCTGAAAGAAAGTCTTAAAAGAATTGAAGCCATTCTTTGCAGGTTGCCTATTGGCAGTCGTGAAAGATTTGAATTGTTAGCAGTAAGAGACTCAATAGTAGAAGCGCTTCGACTAAATGCAATTGCCATTAGAAATTTAAAAGATGCTACTTGTTCTTGTTAATTACCCTAATACCAGTTCTACGCAGTTTTTGCGTGGAGCTGTTTTTTTTGAAATAATAAGATTCAAACTATCCGTTATGATACTATAAACTTAATATGTCGATAACGTAAAAAAGAGAGGAAACCATTTATGACCAACAAACTATACTACAATTCTACATACCAGACTGATTGGCCAACCCGTGTGACTGAAACCATAGAACGAGAAGATGGTCTTTATGTTCTTTTAGAGGAGACGGCTTTTTATCCGCATGGTGGTGGACAACCCTGTGATCTTGGAGCTATTCAGGGAATTCCTGTGCTTGATGTAATCAGTGAGGAAGAGTTTGTACTGCATAAGCTGGAACGTTTACCTAATGAGGAATCGGTAACTTGTCAGATTGATTGGAATAGAAGATTTGACCATATGCAGCAGCATAGTGGCCAGCATTTGCTCTCAGCGGTTTGTCTAGAAAAACATAACTTTATGACCTTAAGCTTTCATTTAGGTGAGGACTATTGCACTATTGATATAGAAGTGCCAGAACTGTCTGCTGATCAACTGTACTCCATAGAGAGAGAAGTTAATCGGCAGATTTACTTAAATCACAATATTCTCAGTTATTTCGTAACAGGGGAAGAGGCTGCACAGCTTAAATTGGTTAAACAGCCAAAAGTGACAGAGAACATCCGGATTGTTGAGATCAAAGATGTTGAATACAACGCTTGTGGGGGGACACATGTGTCCTCAACGGGTGAAATTGGAATGATTAAGCTTTTGAAAGCTGAGAAAATAAAAGCGAACACGCGGATTTATTTTAAATGTGGATATCGTGCTTTAGAGGAATTTAATACTAGTCAGCAAATCCTTGGAACACTGTCTTCCAAATTCAACACAGGTAAAGATGAGATTATTGATCGAATTGAAAAATGGGAAAATGAACAAAAGCTGCTGCAAGCTGAAATTTACCTGCTTAAAGAAAAAAATGACGACTATGTTGTGCAAGAGCTTTTAAATGAGCAAGCGGGAAAGATGATCGCACAAGTATTTGAGGATAAATCTCTAAAAGATCTACAGAGCTTAGCTAAAAAGCTGACTTCGAAATGTGATCTTCCTGTATTATTAGCTACTTCTGCGGAGAATAAGGTTGTTTTTGCGCAGAATGGGAGCACGGAGATTTCCTGTGGAGCTTTTTTCAAAGCTCATCTAGGCAGCTATAATGGTAAAGGCGGGGGCAGCGATAAACTGGCGCAAGCAGGATTCCCAACTTGGGAGGATGCTTTGGCATTTTATGAGTTTGCTAGAGGGTGAGAAGAAACTTTTTCCATTATCTTCCGTCTAATTACATATGATTATAATGTCGAAGGAGACGGATAGATATGAATAAATGGAAGGTAACGCTAGGGATCTTTGCTGTTTTGATTTTAAGTACTGGATATGGATCGGTATCTGCGCAAGCAGACAAGCAAATTCAATTTAACTATAAAGAAATTGGAATCAGCAGTAAACAAGTGATCGCGGAGAATACAACTTTTGTACCCTTGAAATCACTCGCAGATGCTATGGGTTATACGTTATCGTGGGATCAAAAATCCAAAATGGCCAAGCTGGTACGTCCAGAGCGTGAAGTCATCTTCACCGCGGGTACTGCAACGTCAAAAGTGAACGGGGCAGCGATGGCATTAACAAAATCTCCTCGTATCATAAAAGGTTCGTTGTACTTGCCATTGGTCTCTGCAGTCAGTGTACTCGGGGGTAAAACCGCGCTTAATAAAACGGATGGGGTTATCCAAATCGTAGATGAACCTAGATTTGTTGCTGCTTCTGTAGAAGGTAGATCCTATTGGATATCTCAAAAAAACGCTAATTTATATTACCGGGCTACGGCAGCCGGGAAACCAGTAATTATTGGCCAACTACCCCTTAAGGAGTCAGCTTACAATCATGGATTTGAGATTAAAAAACTTGGAAATGGCACGGACTTACTCCAGTTAACGGACAATCACTATGCAATGTTTAATGATTTCAGCAACAGCTATCAGGTATTAGTTCAAGCAGGTACAATAATTAAGCAAATGGATTATCATTATATGATTTCTGCTTATCCACATGCGCCTCAAGTACCTTCCACTCAGGTGTATATGACCGATGGGAAGAATGTTCAGTATATTACTAAGGATGGCGGTTTGGGCAAGTTGTTTGAGATGGAGAAATTAACCGGGGCAACCGGTGATTTCATAGTGGAGTACGCCGCGGAGGATGTGGCACTTGTTCGCTTATTAGATACAACACAATTATATATTGTCTACAGCAGTACAGGAGAAATCGTCAATCTCAGTGAACAACTGATTACTAGTGAGGATCGTAAAGAATGGGATAAAGTAAATGATGACAGAGATCAATACATTCTGAGCAGAATGTTAGGGATGAAAAGCCGTAAGGGGAATGTGCTGACATTCACCTATACGCCAATCCTTGAGGAAAAAGCAAAAACAGTGACATATACACTTCTAGCGAAATAATTCGGAATCACATCAATATAATTAGTACAAAAAAGGAGCGATGTTGAACATCGCTCTTTTTTATGTATTTATGATTATTTCGTTGTCATCATACTTCCACCCTTAATCTGAACGGGTTGATCATTTATAGATACCCAAACATCTATGGCAGAATTGTTGCGGATAATCGTTTTGTCGGCACTTAATTTCAGTGAATACAGGGCAGTGACATAATCATAAATCTCAATATTAGTAGCGTACCAAATATCTGAATGTCCACCTGCTTGTTGGCAAAAAGTTTCGATTAGCTCCCAATTGTTCTGCTGTGCGAACTCATAGCTATGGCCCCAAACATAACAGAGTCTTAGTTTCTGGGAGGGTCCTTCCATTGTGAATCGCTCCCAAACCTGATGCAGATCTTCAATATGGTGGCAGGTTGGATGCCATTCCATGAAATTAAGAGGCATATCAAATTGTTTAGTAGAGTGAACAGTGCGGCTGTATTCAATTCCAACGGACTGAAGTGGTGCAATTATCTCCTGAGAGTATGTACCGTAGGGGTAGGACATGCCTCGCACTGGATAATCCACCAGCTTTTCCAATCGTTTACGGTCTTCGAACAGCTCTTCAATTACCATCGGTAAAGGAAGACGCTCTAGATGTGGGTGAGTAACGGAATGGGCGGACACTTCATGATTCCTGAGCGAATGCTTAACATCAGCGGGCGATAAGAACCCAGGTGCATTGATCATTGCACTATTTAAATGGAAGGTCCCTTTAATTCCATATTGATCAAAAATACCAGCCAAGCGGATATCGTGTTTCTGGCCGTCATCATAGCTCATAGTGAGCGCCTTTGATAATCCGCCTGGGAATAAGTTGAATTGAAGTTTCATGAATTCACACTCCTATAATTTGGTGAGCTTGAAAGTACTTCTTCCAATTATAAACAATTAACGTTATAATCAGATTCCACGTTTGAAAAGGAAAGAGTTTTCAGTGAAAAATATACACTTAAGGAGAGATGCTATCTGCCTGACTTTCTCTACGTTGTAAAGCTACTCTATGTAAAAGACAAAAGAAACTCACTTTTATATTTTATCACTAACCTGCTGAGCCCACCAATTCTATTTGCAGAGCTGTTCATAACGAAATATGTGGTTGACCTCATTCAGAACTTCACGACTAACGCCTACCTACATATCTTACTATTGGTAAGTTCACTGATGTTAATTTTATATCTGGCTGGCATCAATGGTTCTCTTCGAGCCATTTCTGTAACCAATTTAACGGCAACCAGTATTTATGAACTGGAACATAGTATTTTGGCTAAGACCTCTAAATTATCGACGGCTTTATTGGAAGATCCCGCAACAAAAACGATTAGAGAAAAAGCAAAACGGCTTTCCCTGATCGATTTGTTAGATCAATGGACCGGGGTGACAATCCACTTTATAACATTGATCGCACTAATCGTAGTCCTATCCTGTTATGGCTTTTATATCCTGGCAATGTTCATTTTAGTAGTACAAATTCTGCAGCTTTACCTCATCAGATGGATGTCTCGGAAAGTAGAGGCCATTTCAGCGAATCAAACCTCCTCTGTACGAATGATTAATTATATCGTTGATTTGCTGGTTAGTAGAAATACCCTCCCGGAAGTAAGAATGTACGGAATGTCCTCCTACTTGGTTACCACAATGAAAGAGCTCTTTAATGGAAATTTCAAACAAATGCACCGAAAAGTTATTTTATCTGAGACCTTAAGCTTCTCCCAAAGTATAATTATGACTTTATTAAACGGGCTTACGATTGCTATTTTAGCAATTACGCTTGGAGGTAGCGGGCAGAGCGCCGGACTTTTCGTATTATTACTTCAGATATCTAGTCAATTATTTATTGTCATTCCTGCACTAACAAGGATGTATTCTGATCTGACCAAAAGTCGCGTGCGCTTCAATGAGTATAGTGCGTATTTGGAACTTGAAGAGCAAGTTCAAAGAGATCCGGAAGATTCCATAAGGAATACCGATGCGATGCAGATCACAATTCAGCAGTTGAATTATCGTTATGCAACCAATGCACAGGACACGCTTAAAAATATAAACATGACCCTCAAACCTGGTGAACGAGTTGCTTTTGTAGGTGAGAATGGTTCAGGAAAATCCACGCTCATCAAGCTGATAGCAGGGTTATACCATCCAACAGCGGGAAACATCCAATGGTTTAATGGAGAGCAGGAAGTTCTGGCTCATAACGTCACAAAGGGTGTGAGAGTTGTATTTCAGGATTTCACTAAATTACATAGACCAATTCGAGAAAACATAGCCATGGGGAATATTGCTGCCATGTATGACGATTCAAGATTATTAGCTGCGATGAGAAAAGCAGAAGCCGATTCTTATGGTGTTGCGTTGGACACTTTAGTAGGTCCACAGTTTGGGGGGATCGATCTGTCTGGTGGACAATGGCAAAGACTTGCGATTGCACGTGCTTACCTCAACAACGGCTCGCTTACGATTTTTGATGAACCTACTGCAGCCCTTGATCCTTACGCGGAACAGCAGGCGTTTGAAACCTTTATGAAATTAGGAGAGCAGCAGACCTCCATTATTGTGACACATCGGCTATATATGTCCAAATTTGTTGATAGAATTTTTCTGTTTGAGCATGGAGAAATCGTTGAAAGTGGAACACATGAAGAATTAATGATATTGGATGGTAAGTACAGGGGAATGTTTAACCGCCAGTCCTCTTTATATGGCTGAGAAAGGAGAGATTCTGCTGAGAAGAGACCTTAAGAATATTTTAACGATACTGGCACGGATGATTGGAAAAAGTCCAGTAATCTCAACAATAACGATCATAGTTCCTATAATCAGTGGATTATTAACTTTTTACTCGTATTCTGTTCAAGTTCATATCATTAATGCAGTAGCTGCTGGTGCGATAACCTTTATTCCGATTCTATGGTTTGTTTTAATTCATGGAGTACAAGCCTGTTCATTGAGTATAACCAACATAATGAAAAGTCGAATGAATGCGGAACTAACTCTCGCTTTCCAATCCGAGCTGATAGATATTGCAAACCAAGTTGACTTTGAGGATTTTGATGATGAAGAGTTTGGGAACAAGCTGCAAAGAGCTAAAACAATAGTTGGAGAAGATTTAGAGGGAATTACTGGTTTTTTGGTGTCCAGTGTAGGAAATATCTCAGGACTTATAAGTATCATCTGGTTATCGGCTACAAGTGGATATTTTTTAGTCACACTGGTGGTGGGTTTAATGATCGTATCTACTTTATCTTTTCGAATGTTTACTGAGATTAAAGTTAGAAGAACAGGGCGAGAGCTTACTTTTGACGGAAGAATGGGGGATTATCTAGCTGTAACTTTGGAAGATCCTAATGCGATTAGGGAAATGCGAATCTATAACTCTATCTCCTATTTTACGGATCTCTGGGCAAAGCTTATGAAGAAGCAGCATGATAAAAGGTATAGTGCGAGGAAATTCGAAATCAAAACAGGGATGATTGTGGCTATGGTTCAGACGAGTGCTATTTTTATCGTATTGGTCTATCTGTTAAGTAAAATGGGGGAGTCAAATACAGTTACTGTGGGGACAATCTCAGTATTATTTCTGGCTTTGTTAACTTGTGGTGGTAAAATCATGAGTTTGACTTGGCCGCTAAGCAAGCTTTACATCAGCAGCAGTAAATTATATGACTTAAATGAAGT
This sequence comes from Paenibacillus sp. FSL P2-0121, assembly GCF_037975345.1. NCBI lineage: Bacteria > Bacillati > Bacillota > Bacilli > Caryophanales > Paenibacillaceae > Paenibacillus > Paenibacillus sp. FSL P2-0121. Next base: position 3,328,763 of record NZ_CP150245.1, read on the forward strand.
GCTTACCTATAAAAATAGAGATTTCCGAAAAAATAATATCAATAACAGCTCTGAAGCTATGCTTCCTATTACCGTTTCAAATGTCTATTTTAAATACGCCAAATCCAGTAAGTCTGTTTTATCTAACATCAATATGGTCATAAAGCCCGGTGAGAAAATAGCCATCGTTGGAGAAAATGGAGCAGGAAAGTCTACCTTGATCAAATTGTTATTAGGGCAGTACACTGCTAGTTCTGGATCTATTTACTGGAAAGACAGTCCAGAACCTCAAGGTAAAGTATCCGTCGTGTACCAGCATTCTATTAAATTCGAAATGACACTAAGAGAAAACATCCTGTTGGGTGATGCCAAATCTTCGCCGGACGATGTGAAAATACTAAGTATTCTGGAAAAATGTGAGCTGATGGATTTGTTTTACGAATTAGGGGGACTAGATGTAAGGTTAGGTCAAATGCTTGAAGGAAGCAGGCAGCTATCAGGCGGACAGTGGCAAAAGCTGGCGATAGCGCGTGCGTTATATAATGATGCGGATCTTATAGTGTTTGACGAACCTACTTCTGCGATTGATCCGAATGCTGAGATGCAGATCTATACACAATTATTAGATATCTGCCAAGATAAAGCTGCCATCTTCATTTCACATAGACTGGGCTGGGCGAAAAATGTTGATACGATCTATGTTATTGATAATGGAAGTATAGCTGAAGTGGGGCAGCATCAAGACTTAATAAATAATAAAGGGATTTATGCAGATATGTACGTTTTACAATCATCTTGGTATAACTAAAAATGCTTAGCATAGTAGTTTTTACCTTAATTATATTCATGAGGTTTACTAAAAAAATCCACAGCAAATTTCCGGAAATGTATAGCTGCTTGCGATAAAAAGTGCTTTCTGCTCCATGCGATGCCAAAAGAGCGTTGACATAGCGGATCTGTTATTTTTAATTGAACAATTTCTGTATTTTGACTTCTTCTGCCTAAGGAGAGAGGGAGGGTGAAGGTGATTCCTAGTCCCATTTCTACTAGGGTTTGAATGGCGCTTACTTCTTCAAGCTCGAACGTAATTTGAGGTTCAAATCCAGCTTGTCGGCAAAATTCATCTGAAATTTCACGGAAATTATATCTAGAAGATAAAGAAATGAAATTCTCACCTGCAGCTTCTATCAAAGAAATACTCTTTCGATTAGCAAAGCGATGATTCTTGGGCACAGTTAAACATAATTCTTCTTCTGCTAAGGTATGCCACTCGATATCTGGTCCGGTAACAGGTGTAGATGATATGCAAAAATCAATCGCTGCACTCTCTAAATCATTTCTCATTTCTAACGCAGAGCCGAGCTGGCGTTGGATGATCCGTACATGCGGATGAAGGGTAAGAAATTCTTTTAGTAAAGTGGGCAATACATACGGGAGTGTGGCCGCAATGGAAATTACACCATGTTCAAGTCCAGCCATATCTGTGAGCTCACGCTGTCCTTCTTCAAGTTCCATAAAAGCTTGCTCGACACGTTGCAGATAGGTTTTTCCGAATTCGTTCAATTTTATATTTCTGCCTTGTCGCTCGAATAAGGGAACACCTAAGTTTTTCTCTAAACGCTGTATGGAATTACTAAGGGAGGGCTGAGATACATTTAATTCTTTTGCGGCCTTAGTCATGTGTTCATGGCGTGCAACTGCCTGAAAATATTGAAGCTGAAGGAATTCCATAACAAAAACCTCACTTTACTTATAACTCTAATGTGATCTATCGATCATATAATATGTATTTTACTTAATTAATTTTCAGTCCTATACTATTGTAACATATAAAAAGTTATAGGTAGGATGGAGAGAGTCTGTTGTGATTAGAGAGAAAATATGGACCCGGAATTTTATTGTTGTTTGCTTAAGTAGTTTTTTTATGTTTCTGACCTTTTACATTCTGGCAACTGCATTCCCGTTATACGTAAAGGAAAGCTTACACGGGAATCAGCAGCAAATGGGGTTAGCGATTACTATCTATGTAATAGGGGGAGTATTGATCCGTCCTTTTTCGGGACAATGGGTCGATAAATTCGGCAAAAAGAAAATGGCGGTTATTGGGCTAACCATATTTCTAATCGCCTGTATTGGTTACTTCGGATCTAATGGAATTGTATTATTCCTGGTAATTCGTTTCCTTCACGGAATGAGTTATGCTGTTGCATCGACAGCTACTAGTACAATAGCCTCGACGCTAATTCCTTATTCACGTCAAGGAGAAGGCATCGGTTATTTTAGCATGTTTATGAGCATTGCTATGGTCATTGGACCCGCATTGGGTCTTTTTCTCTGGAAAGATGAGAATATTAATGTACTACTGTTAGGCGTGTGTGTGATTGCCGCTCTCTCGCTGTTATTCACGTTAGGTGTTCGGATGCCAAAAGAAGATAAGGCTAACGTTATTGAAGCTGTTAAGGAACCTGCTAAGACGCGAAAAGGGCTTCGCTGGAGAGACGTAATCGAGCCGAAAGCCTTGCCGATATCACTTGTCGGATTTACGCTTGCTTTTTCCTACAGCTCCTTGTCTGGATTTATAGCTTCTTTTACGAAAGAAATTCATCAATCACAGCTAACTGGTTATTTTTTTGTGGCTTTTGCAATTATGATTGTATTGTTTCGCCCGGTTATAGGTAAAGTATTCGATAAATATAATGAGCATATTCTCATCTATCCCGGAATTCTAATCTTCGCCGTTGGATTGCTTAGTTTAAGTCAAGCTCGGTCTGGTTTGATGTTAATGATGTCTGGTGTCATTATGGGAATTGGATATGGTGCACTTATGCCATGTTTCCAGACTCTTGCGCTTAAATTAGCGGCTAAAGATCGTAGAGGTAGTGCGAATGGGACCTTTTTCTTGTTATTTGATTTGGGTTATGGAGCGGGCTCGTATTTCATGGGTTTAATTGCTTCTTATACGGATTACCGAATGATGTATGAGGTTGCGGGGGGAGTAACACTTCTTTCGCTTGCTGCGTACTATTTGCTTCATCATGTACCTCAGGCCAAAGCTAAGCTGCACATACAAAAATCAAATATAGACGTTGTATAAATAGATGGTCTTGGCTGTATGATATAATTATTAGAAAAAAATATGGGGAGAACTGTATGACTACAATCATTGATAAAATTGCATGGATTCATATTCAGAATGGACAAGTTTTGTGTGCGCGTTCCAAAGGGAAAGATACCTATTATTTGCCTGGAGGAAAAAGAGAAGCTGGAGAAACAGACGAGGAGACGCTCGTGCGCGAAATCGAGGAAGAGATCTCTGTTCGTATTAAACTAGAAACCATCTCCTATTTTGGAACCTTTGAAGCGGAAGCTCACGGTAAAGCTGAAGGCGTCATAGTTAAAATGACATGTTATATCGCGGATTTTGAAGGTACACTTAGTCCTGCGTCGGAAATTGAAGAGTTATCCTGGTTATCTTATAAGGATCGAAATCGTGTTTCAGTCGTTACACAGATCATTTTCGATCAATTGCATGAGCATAAATTACTTTCCTAATCCACAATTTAAAGTTCTGAAAGCCCGTTTTAAGCCTAAGAGATGGCTTGAGGCGGTCTTTTTTTTGAAAATATACGAAAGGCTTATAGGGGCAACAACATCGTTTATTTTGCTTTGGGACAGATGTCCTTTTTTAAAGGCCTGAATTGCTTTTTAATATGTAAGAGATCGAAGTTGAGGAGAGAGAGAAATGAGAGGAATTATATTTGCGTTTTTAGCGGGGGCTTGTATCACTCTGCAAGGAGTATCTAATGCTCGAATTAGTCAAGATATTGGGACTTGGCAAGCTGCGACAATTACACAGTTAACAGGATTTATCATGTCGTTACTAATCCTCTTATTTGTTAGAGATGGGAAATGGCAAGGAATAAAAGAAGTAAAACCATTATATCTAATTGGCGGATCTTTTGCCGCAGTCGTTATTTTCAGTGAAGTCACTGCCATTCAACAGATTGGCGTTACTTTTACTATATCGACATTGCTGATTGCACAGCTATGCTTGACCTTCTTAATTGATATTAAAGGCTGGTTTGGGATGGAAAAACGACAAATGAGACTCCCACAGTTTATTGGGATAGGGTTGATGATTGCGGGAGTAGTGATTTTGAAATTCTGAGAATACAATCAACAACTGGAGGAGTTACGTTATGATTTTAGGGTTAATATTAGCGCTTGTCGCGGGTTCATTCGTTAGTTTACAAAATATTTTTAATACGAAGGTTAATCAAAAGGTTGGATCTTGGGCCACAACGACGTTAGTATTAGGGTTGGGTTTTCTGGCTTCCTTTATCATGAGTCTTATCTTTGAAGGCGGCCGAATATTTACTTTGCGAAATATGGAGCCTTGGTACTGGATCAGCGGATTGATCGGGGTGGGTGTAGTAATCTGTCTCGTGCAAGGCACCAAACGTCTTGGGCCAACCTATGCGATCTCGATCGTATTAATCTCTCAGCTTGGGTTTGCTTTATTGTGGGATTCCCTCGGCTGGTTAGGGCTTGAAAAGGTTCCATTCACCTGGAAGCAGTTGGTCGGAGTACTCGTGATTGTTGGCGGTATTCTAGTGTTTAAGCTAGGTGGTGCCCGGGAGACTCAAAAGTCGGCTTAATTTATCCTCAGACTCATGTTTGTCAAAATAGAAGTGATGGCAGTCACACGAGAGTGAAAGCAAATCAATCTATACTTTGGGAAAGTAGTAACTCAATTATAAATAAGGAGCAGATCATCCAATGTTCATACAATTGAACTCTCTAACTACAGAAAAGTTAAATGAAAACCTTGGTGAACGACCAGGTTATTTTAAATTGTTCTTCGATACAGAGGGCTGTGGTTGTAATGGCGTGATCGTAATTCAGATTATTAGTGAACCCCATGCTACAGATATTGAAGTTCAGAAAGAGCCCTTTACTTTTTTTGTGGACCGTCAACAGGAATCTTTATTTGATGAACAGATGCGACTTGAAGCAGATGAGAATTACCCGTCATTCAGATTAAGTAGTGATTCGGGCCTGTTAGGAAGCAATATTCGAGTAAAAGATATTCGCTGAGTAGAGCACTGCTACTAAAAACCAGAGCATTTGAGATCATCTCTCAATGCGCTGGTTTTTTAAATTTCGTTCCTATATATGGCACTTGCAATTCGTTTCTTACCCATTGGGTTTTTTCATAAAAGCTATATGGTCTATTTTGCTGTTCACCAGTGTAATTAACTGTTCTGCCATATAGCTCGCCGAATATTTGAAATTGACTTCAGCCCAGTGCATAATGACACCTACTGTAGCAGACATTTGGTAACTCAACATAATTTCATAATCCACAGGAGCAGCATCAGCTTCTATCTCAATTCGCATATCCTCACGCATGGATTCCCGTAAACGGTCGAACAGTTCAACAGTCATTTTCCCTCGTTCCACTGCGGATAAGGCTAAAAACTCCGCTTTATGCCCCTCAATATATTCGAACAGCTGCAGAATGGAAGGGAAGACCTCCGTTGCCTCAATACGTTCCAATCCCTCATAAGGTTCTAATAGCGCCTCACCTATACCCTGTAGAAATTCATCATGTATTTCCTTAAGCAAAGCCTCTTTACTCTCAAAATGTTTATAAAAAGTCCCTCGATTGTAATCCGCTCGATTAGTCACGTCCAATATCGTAACTGAATCATAGCTATTTTCCAATATTAGCTCAACGAATGCAGATTTCAGAGCTTGGCGTGTTCTTCTGGTTCTTCTGTCTTCATGTTCTTCCTGTATCAAAAAAACTACCTCCAGCTATGATCTTTTTATCGTTCATTTATAGTTCTTACTTTAAAAGTAACAAAAGATCAGCTAATGTTCAAGATTTAGACATAAGTAAACACGTAGAGCAAGTATGTTGGTTAGGTGACATTACTTAAAATTCTGATTATTGAACAGGTTAACTAATGGGGTGTACTCTAGTAATAGAGATAGGTTATCCCATCTCCTAAGACTATAATATATAGCCAATTCATAACAAAGGATGCGAACATACAATGAGTGAATCATATGTAAAAACTGCTGTAATTACTGGAGCTGCAGGTGGAATCGGTAAAGAGCTTGCCCGTCGATTGTCTGATCGTAAACTGAATCTTGTACTTGTCGATCTGAATGAAGAAGCGATAAAAAATGTCATCCAAGATTTAGGCTTAAATGAAACTAACTCTTTAGCTGTAGCTGCGGATGTCTCTAATGAAGAAGACGTTCAGAATTATGTTAATAAAGCGGTAGAAAAATTTGGAACCATTGATTATTTTGCAAACAATGCCGGAATTGAAGGTCCAGCAGGTCAAATCGAAGAGCTTAACGTTAAAGCACTCGATCTTGTATATAACGTCAATGTACGTGGTGTATTTCTTGGACTACATTATGTAATTCCTGTGATGAAAAAACAAAACTCAGGTGCTATTCTGAACACTTCTTCTCTGGCAGGACTCATGGGTGCACCAGGTATGGCCCCTTATATTATGTCTAAGCATGCTGTAATTGGTCTGACTCGCGTAGCTGCAAATGAGCTTGCACCACTTGGTATTCGTGTAAATGCGGTACTCCCAGGAACGATCAATACACAAATGATGCGTAAAATTGAAAATAATTTTGGAAGCGCAGAAGAATACAAGGCAGCTAACGAAGCTGCAACACCTATGGGACGCTACGGAGAACCGCAAGAGGTTGCCGCTGTGATGAACTTCCTTCTTTCGGATGAGGCTTCATTCGTAACGGGTTCTCTATATACAGTCGATGGTGGTATGATAGGTCAATAATGCAAGCTGATTTCGATCATTAAGGATACTTCAAATAAAGGATTGGGCCTGTGCGTCAAGCATTGGGTCCAATTCTTTTTTATTTAGGATACCCGGATCGGATTTTATAATAAGCAATTTGCTGAATTATCTTATAGAATATACAAAGGGGATTTAATCTTTTTAAGTATTGATCAGTGATTTAGATAAATTGTTGGCGAGGAGTGTTCATATGCATGAATTATCTCAACAGGATTTTAATGAAGTGAAACCGTTACTTACAGGTGCTCCTATTCATCCTGAAATTCTCTCCGTTATCGAGGGAAATAATCCGGGCTGGATTTTTGTAGATCAACTTGTAACACCAAAAAGCGCGTTGGTATGGAGTAAGGGGATGCAAGGATTTTATATTATAGGCGATCACACCAATGAGTTATTTATTAAGAGCTTAGATAGTTATATATCCAGTCATATTGCACCGAGGATGAAAAAGCTTGGGCTGGAGTATTTTGAAGTCTCAGGTCAACACAATGAATGGAATCTGGCATTGATGTTTCCTTCTAGGAAGCTATATCCTTTTGAACAAATGGTGTTCAAGTTATTCCACAAGCCCGTTGAGTCCCTTAATAATGCGATTAGAATTATAAATCTTAAAATGCTGGACTGGGAGGACTTAGATCTAAAGAATATAGAATTTGTACATGATAATATTGATTTATTCTGGTCATCGAAAGAAGACTTTAGGGCAAAAGGCTATGGATATGCTGCTGTTGAGGGAACTGAGATTATGGGTGTATGTTATTCTAGTTTCGTTACGGAGGATACACATGCTATCGGAATTGAAACTCTCTCCAAGTATCGGAATAGAGGAGTGGGGACTCATTTAGCGGCCTTAGTAGCGGAGGATATACTTACAAATGGTTTTACGCCTTACTGGGACTGTTCATTAGATAATGAAGCTTCCCGAAAGCTAGCGCTCCGTTTAGGATTTCAGCAAATTCATCAATATAAGTGTAGTGCTTTTTCAATATGACGGTTTCGCAAATTATTAGGTTAGGATGAACATTATGAGAATATTGCTCGTAGAGGACGATAGAACGATTGCTTCAGGACTTGAATATTCCTTGCAGCAGGATCATTTTGAAACTATTTTATGTTATGATGCAACCTCTGCTAGGAGGGTGTTGGCGGAGCGGTTATCTGAAGTAACACTTTGCATTTTTGATCTCTCTCTACCGGATGGCAGCGGATATGATCTGTGTAAGATCGTGAAGGAGCGGAGCGATATTCCGGTCATCTTTTTAACTGCGATTGATGACGAAGTTAATGTAGTGATGGGACTTGATATGGGAGCAGACGATTACATAACTAAGCCATTTCGGATTCGCGAGCTGTTATCACGCATTAAATCGGTGTTAAGGAGATATAACAAGCAGGCTCAAACTCCATCTAATTTTGAACTAGAGAATATACGGATTAATACGCTTGAAGGAAAAGTTTATAAGAACGGCGATGAAGTTCTGCTAACAGCATTAGAATATCGTCTGCTTCTGATATTTGCTAATCATGTGGGACAAGTCCTTTCCAGAAATCAGTTGTTAGAGCGGATTTGGGATGTCGCCGGAGAATTTGTAAATGATAATACATTGTCTGTGTATATTAAACGCTTAAGGGAAAAGTTAGAGGATAACCCGCAAGAACCCACATTGATCAAAACAGTACGCGGTTTAGGGTATAAGGTTGGTGATTAGATGTTACGAAACAGAGAATTTAGATGGTTATTACTAACGATGTCTACGATCAGCCTTCTGGCGATTATAGGAACGGCATTTATTTCATCAGCAGCGATGGGGATCACGGCGGTAACTTCAGTTCTGCTTATAGGTTGTTGTTTATTATTTACCCGCTGGAGATACCGCGAAATTGAGAAGCTTTCAGGGTATCTACGTCAAATTAGCAGCGGTAATTATTCGCTCGATGTTCGTGATAATCAGGAAGGCGAGCTTAGTATCCTGAAAAATGATATTTATAAGGTGACGTTGATGTTATCGGAGCAGCGTTTGCTTTTGCAAGAGGATAAAATAAAGCTTACCAATGCGATCTCCGACATCTCCCATCAGCTCAAAACACCACTTACCTCCATGACCGTGATGGCAGATTTATTAAGTGATCCTGATCTGGACGTTGAGAAAAGAATAGAATTTACGCGGAAAATCAGCCTTCAGCTCGATCGGATTGGCTGGCTGGTTTCTTCATTATTAAAGTTCTCAAAGATCGATGCCGGAACCATTCAATTTAAAAAAGATTCAATAAAAGTAAAGAAGCTTGTTCAGAAATCTATGGAGCCCATACTGATTCCAATGGATATAAAGGAGCAACGGATCCTAATCGAAGGTGAAGACGCTACCTCATTCATAGGCGATTACAATTGGACAACTGAGGCGATGATTAATATTCTGAAAAACTGTGTAGAGCATACACCTGCTGGGGGAGAGATTACGATTTCTTTTGCAGAAAACACGCTGTTCACGGAAATTGTCATTACTGATAATGGCAAAGGAATTCCTAAGGCAGAGATCCCCTATATTTTCAAACGATTCTACAAGGGTACAAATGCAAACGAAGACAGCGTTGGAATCGGACTTGCCTTGGCGCAAAGTATTATCACTGAACAAAACGGCACGATTGATGTGGTGAGTGAAGTAGGAAAGGGGACACAATTTCGGATCAAATTTTACAAGCAAGTGATTTAACACTTATGGCTTAGTGACTAGAATGTCACTTAAGAGTCACTGAAGAGTCATTGTAGACAGATATACTGATCTCATCAACAAATGGGGGTCTAACAATGGATATTTTAAAGATTGAACATCTGTCTAAAACATATGGTAAAGGCGAGACCGCAGTAAAGGCTCTGGATGATGTATCTTTTTCAATTAAAAAAGGTGAATTCGTAGCGATTATTGGACCATCCGGCTCAGGAAAATCAACGATTCTGCATTTATTAGGTGGGGTGGATAGACCGACAAGTGGTAAAGTATTTGTAGATAACACGGATATTTATGATTTGAATGAAACACAGCTGGCGATCTTTAGACGCAGACAAATTGGTCTTATTTATCAGTTCTATAATCTCATACCGGTGCTGACGGTTGAAGAGAATATCACACTTCCGTTGCTGCTCGATCAGCATAAAGTGGATAAGAAGCAATTTGCAGATACCGTGAAGGCGTTAAATTTGGAAAATCGTTTAAACCATCTGCCGAATCAGCTATCAGGCGGACAGCAGCAGCGGGTATCCATAGGCAGAGCATTAATTAGTAACCCTGCAATTATGCTGGCAGATGAGCCAACTGGTAATCTTGACAGCAAGAATAGCAGTGAAATTATTGAATTATTAAAAATGTTTAATAAAACGTATAATCAAACACTGATTGTGATTACTCACGATGAACGTATTGCCTTGCAAGCAGATCGGGTTATTACTATTGAAGATGGAAGGATCGCTAAAGATGAGGTGATTCGTCCGTGAATATCGTAAACAAATTAACTATAAGACATTTGAAACAGAATAAGCGAAGAACATTGGTAACTATCATTGGAGTTATCATTTCAGTAGCTATGGTAACGGCTGTGGCGACGTTAGGTTTTTCTTTTATGGAATTAATGAAGAAGCAAAGTATCTCTACAAATGGAGAATGGCATGTCCAATATAGAAATGTTACTAAAGCTCAGCTCAAAGCGATAGAAACAGATGATGCGACAAAAGCCCTAGTGATCTCCAACGATCGTGGCTACGCCCCTTTAGAGGGTGGGAAGAATGAGAATAAACCCTATTGGTATATCAAGGAATATAATGCAGCTGGTTTTAAACAATTCCCGATTGAACTGCTGGAAGGTAGACTCCCGAAGAAAAACCACGAAGTAGTCATTTCTGAGGAGATTGCAAAGAATGCAAAAGTCTCTTACAAGATTGGTGAAACTTTAACGCTTGATGTGGGTGAACGTGTCACTAGCGATGATGAAAATAGTGGCCAACCCCTATCTCAGAATGAACGATTACGGACTGAAGAGGATACCCTGCTTGAAAAGATTATTCATAAAAAATCAATGAACTATACGATTGTGGGAGTGATAAAACGTCCTACTTGGGAACCAACATGGTCTCCGGGTTATACTGCCATAAGTTATGTGGATGAAAGCATGATTGGAGCAGCTGAAAAAACCACAGCGACGGTTGTATTAAAAAAGGTGGACAGCTCCATATACAAGCATGCAGAGGAATTGGCAAAAGAAAATAAGATCGAGTCGATCTCTTATAATAATAGTCTGCTCCGCTATTATGGTGTGACGAATAACGATGGCTTACGTAACACACTTCTTTTATTGTCAGTAATTATTATGGTTGTGATTATCATTGGTTCCGTTTCTTTAATCTATAATGCTTTTGCAATCTCTGTCTCGGAGCGTGCACGTCATTTAGGGATGCTCTCCAGTGTAGGGGCTACAAAGTGGCAAAAGCAGAATTCAGTGTTTTTTGAAGGAATGATTATCGGTTTAATTAGTATTCCAATTGGGATCATTTGCGGTATAGCAGGCATCGGGATCACTTTTATGTTTATCAATTCGATGATTAAAGATGTATTAGGGATAACTGAGAGATTAATGTTGATTGTTACACCTCTGTCTCTACTAACCGCTTGTTTAGTTTCAATACTGACAATTTTTATATCCACCTATCTTCCAGCCAGAAAGGCTTCAAAGATCTCGGCAATTGATGCGATCAGACAAACAACCGATGTTAAGCTCTCAGGTAAAGCGGTGAAAACATCCAAGTTCGTGCGCAGATTGTTTGGTATTGAAGCAGAAATTGGTTTGAAGAATTTAAAGAGAAATAAACGCAGGTACCAAGCAACCGTGTTCTCACTTGTCATTAGTATTGTTTTATTTTTATCTGTATCAGCGTTCACTTCTAATATGAGAAGATCGGTAGAACTCTCACAGGATGGTTTGAACTATGATATCCAAGTATATATGGGGACTGAGGACGCTCAAAAAGTGGACCGGTTGACGAACTCGATATCCAAATTACCTAATATAACGGAATATAATGTGACTAAGGAACTCAGTGTGAGTTCATGGATTGATGAGAAAAATATGGCAAAAGAATTGCAAGAGATTGTGCAGGCGGATAAGAGTGTTCTAAAGAACGGGAAATATCCTTACTATATTCAGATCTATGCACTAAATGAACAGAGTTTGAAAACCTATGCAGAAACGGTCGGTATAAATTATGAACAACTAACGAAGCTTGATCAGATGACTGCTATTGTGAATGATACGGTTACCTTTGAGGATGAGAAAGCTAAAAAAATTGTTGAGACCAAAGCTTTTCACTCTGAAGTCGGCCAAAAGCTTGAGCTTATTTATACGGATTGGGATACCAAAAAAGAGACGGATTTATCACCAGTAAAAATTGTCGCTTTAACTGATAAACGTCCAATGGGAGTACATTCAGCAATGGTTGGTGGAATAAACATCATCGTCTCTGAACAAGTCTTCGATAAACTAACAAATGATGCGATGAGCAAAGATATTCAAAGCCGGCTTAACTTGAATAGCACAAACCCATTAGCAACACAACAAGCCATAGAGGAAATGAAAGAGCGGAATATCTATGTTCAAAATGTGTATCAAAATAGACAAAATAGTGAGCAGATGATCATGTTAATGTCTATTTTCACCTATGGTTTTATTGCTTTGATTACTTTAATATCAATTGCGAATATTTTTAATACGATATCAACCAGCATATCTCTTCGTAAAAGAGAGTTTGCGATGCTGAAGTCTGTGGGCATGACGCCAAACGGTTTTAATAAAATGATTAATTACGAAAGTGTTTTTTATGGAATAAAGTCACTACTATATGGGCTTCCGATTAGTATAGTTATTATGTACTTGATCTATAGATCAATGATGAGCAGCTTCTCTTATGGATTCACACTTCCGTGGATGAGTATCTTGTGTGTCATATTGGCAGTGTTTATCATCGTTGGTGCAGCCATGTTATATTCAAGCTCAAAAGTGAAAAAAGAGAACATTATCGATGCATTGAAACAGGAAAATATATAACTCTTAGCCCATCATTGCCGCGTTTAACGCGGCTTTTTTGTGTCATATCTGACACGTTGGTATGTAAATTCTTATAAATTCCTATGATATAATGTACACAATTGAATTGAACAGATTATAACCACGAGGTAGGTGTCAACGAATTGAGAACAGTTGTCGTGATTGGCGGGGGAATTACTGGATTGTCTACCGCTTACTATTTACAGAAATCTATAGAGCATAACAAGCTAGATGTAAAAATCATTTTGGTTGAAGCCAGCGATAGACTGGGCGGCAAAATCAGAACACTAAAACAAGAAGACTTCATTATGGAGTCTGGGGCAGATTCTATTGTCACTCGCAAAACGAATGTTGCACCTCTGATTGAAGAGTTGGGTATACAAAATGAGGTTGTATATAACGCGACAGGAATATCCTTTATTTATACAGAAGGTAAACTGAAGCAAATTCCTAAAGATGCAGTCTTTGGCATTCCGCTCAGTATGGAGTCGCTTGCTACAACAGAACTGATCTCAGCTGAAGGAAAGGTTGAAGCACTCAAAGATTTCTACACTCCCAATAATAAGTTTACGAAAAACGATTCCGTGGGTGATTTTCTAGAAGCATTCTTTGGAAAAGAACTTGTCGAGAAGCAAATTTCACCGGTTCTTTCAGGTGTATATTCCGGGAAGCTAAGCGAACTTACAATAGCCTCAACGCTGCCTTATTTGATTGATTATAAGAATGAATACGGCAGTATTATTCAAGGCTTATCCGCAAATAAAGCCAAATTTCAAGGGAATGGTGATAAGAAGTTCATGTCATTCAAGGGAGGTGTATCTGCCTTGATCGACTCTATGGAAGAACATCTTTCTAATTCGGAGATCATCAAAGGGATTCGTGCCGAAAGAATTGAGAAGCATGGAGAGCAGTACCAGGTAACTTTGGCAGATGGACGAATCATAGACTCCGATGTTGTCGTACTTGGAACGATGCATTCTACTGCACAAGCGCTACTTCAAGACGAAGAACTAAATGAAGATTTCAATCAGTTATATAATAGTTCTATGATTAGTGTATATTTAGGATTTGATATCCCCGACAGTCAGCTGCCTGCGAATGGCACAGGGTTCATCACTGCCAACAGCGATGATGTTCTATGTAATGCGTGTACGTGGACAAGTCGCAAGTGGGAGCATACGTCAGGACAACAGCGTCTGCTTGTCAGACTCTTTTATAAAAGCTCAAACCCTCATTATGATTCGTTGATCAAGCTATCTGAAGAGGAACTATTGAAGGTGGCTTTGAAAGATATACAGACCAGTCTCGGGATAACAGGACAGCCAGCTACCTACGATGTGACCAAATGGCATGATGTAATGCCAAATTACCATAAACTTCATCATCAAATTGTAGTATCCTTAGAGAAGAAGATGACAGACAGGTATCCTAATGTTATCCTTGCTGGATGCTCCTATTATGGTGTAGGCATTCCAGATTGTATTGCGAATGGAGAAAAAACAGCAGAGCGTATTTTGGAACAAGTAATTACACATTAAAAAGGAGGGTGTACAATCGTGAGAAGATTAGCGATCAGCTCTATGCAAAGTCTAGACTTATAAACAACGGCGGTTGTTTGTATAGAGCGAAAAATTGATTTTACCGCTAGTGCAGTGTGCATGGGTTGTTTAAAGAATAGACTTTGCTACCTTCAAACTCATAAAAAGTTTAAGGAGCAGAGCGATTATGAAATATGTAAATGCAGATACGATTTTCCCAAAAGAATTATTAGAGGAAATTCAGAAATATATCAACGGGGGTATGGTTTATATCCCTAAGCCTGAAGAATCACATGTAAAATGGGGCGAAAAGTCAGGGAGCAGAAAATACTTAAGATCTAGAAACATCGAAATCTGTCTAAGGTTTGCTGTGGGTGCAACGGTTGACCAGCTTTCAGATGAATATTGCCTATCTAGGGATAGTATTAAGAAAATCATTTATTCAAAAAAATAGCTTATCATCCAAAAAAACCACGTTAGAGGAAACTCTGACGTGGTTTTTGGAATTTAATAATAATTTAATCTGAAATACCATACTTTTTCCGATATTTATTGATCCCATCTACGAACTGTCCTTCATACTTCACGCCTTCATCCATCTTTTTATTTGCCGCATTAATAGCTGTACTAGAAACTTTTGTTTTGTATAGTGCTTCTTTCATCATTGTCATTGCTTTTCGTTCCGCCTGGAAGCTTACATTGTAGAATTAGACCTAGTATTTTCCTTTTAAACGCCCAGATATGTGAAGCTGCACTATGAACTTCCTCATTAAACTTCCATATTACTGCTGGATCAGAATCCACAGTAAATCCGAGTGATTTATTCTCTATGGCTTCGAATGTGGCATAGAAATGGTTTGCTTCATTAATTAGTTGCGTGTCTTCACAACGAAACCCAAGGTTTAAGAAAAAAAGAGTGTTCTTTGATGATTCGTGACCAGAATCTTATTTCATCTAGAGGTCTCGAAACAAAAGGATCCGGCATATCTGAGTACACCCCCCATTTTCATACAATTATAATATGCGTGAGGTTTGTACTATATCCGCAAAAGTTAAGACGAGTATATAGAAGTACAGTAGGTACGCTTAACTTAATTATCAAATATAAATGGTGACATTATATAAAAATTAATTCTAATCGAATATGGCATATAACTAGAGCGAGGTCGTAATTATACTAAAAAAGAAGTGACAATAGACAAGAAATTGTGGAGGTATGATGGAGATTAAGCTTGTTCCAGTAACCATAATATTTGAGTGATCTCCATAAATATATTCAGGAATTCGAACAGAAGGTAAGGAGGGTACGACATGAATTTCACAATTACCTTAACTGACAGTGCCTCGAAGTTTATTATTAACAACCTTTACCCACTATACTTACACGATCTATCAGAAATATGGGGGACGATTCCTAATCGATATGGGATATTCGAGGAGGACGAGACACAGTCACTGCAGGAACAGAATAAAGTCTTCGACATTTGGTGGGAGAAAGCTGGCATTTTGTATCCTTATTTAATAAAAGAAAATGATATTCCAGTAGGGTTTGCATTAGTTGCTACACCACCATACACACCGTCTGCTTGTGAATTCTATTTGAATGAATTTTTTATTCTACGGCCCTTCCGTGGTAAGGGGATCGCTGAATATGCGGCTAAGGAAGTCTTTAAGCTTCATTTGGGTAACTGGGAGCTGCAAACGAATCCCACGGATACAAATAGGAGAGCACAGCATTTTTGGAGGAAAACTTTAAAAGAATACACTGGTGATAGTTATTTAGAGGAATGCGGGAAGTCATATGATGATGAATTAAAGATGATTTTTACATTCAATAACCAAACAAAATTATCGAATCCATAAAAGGGGATTTCGAAGTTATGTTTAAGAATTCATTCCTAAAAGCAAAAGCTTATAAGTACAATTCACTGCAATATTTGGTGGCTTTAGTGCTTGGAATGGATGCTAACACAACCGAATAGGTTTAATAATAAAAGCCGATCTAACTATCGTAGTTAGATCGGCTTTTGTTGATCTTAGCTATTTGATGCGTTTAACTTGCAAATATATGCTTACCAATTTTTAAGTTTTGCGGACGTGACCAAATCCATGCACTAGTTGCTGTATCGGGATTGAAATAATAGATTGAATGGTTTGTCGGGTCCCAACCTCGAACAGCATCAAGAGCAGCTAAATAAGCTGTCTGATTTGGTGTAAGCCAATACTGGCCGTCAGATACGGCTGTGAAAGCTCCTTTTTGGAATACAACTTCTTTGATATTGTCAGGAAATTGACTAGATTGTATACGATTCATGACTACTGCACCCACTGCAACTTGTCCAACATAAGGCTCACCGCGAGACTCACTGTAGATAACTTTAGCCAAAATATCCATTTCATTAATATTAAGCGTGTGTTTTTTTAAAATATTCCAAGTTTTTGTCCCCGAAATCCCATCAGCGCTTATGCCATAGGCCTTTTGAAATTTAGCAACCGCTGCTTTCGTCTGTGATCCGTATACCCCATCTAAGGGCTCAGTATAGAAATCAAGGGTTTTTAATCTATATTGTAGATCCCATACATCTCCTGAAGAACTTCCTATGGTTAATACCGGAGCTGCATTAGCAGAACCGATCATAGTAGCCATGCTCACCAGACCCAAAAGAAGCAACAAAGTGAATATTTTAGTCTTCATTATAGCAGCCTCCTTTCAGAAAACATTATAAATATAGTTTAAGCATTGAGACAATACTCATTTAATGGAAAATAAATTACTGTTTTACAAACTGTGAATCCTTAGTTCCGTTTGTGATTTTCTGAAATGGGTAAAATAATACTTATAGGCAGATAAAATTTCGGAGGTCTTTTATATGAAAAAGCAATTATTTCTACTAGTCGTCGCAGCTGCTTTCAGCTTAAGTGCTTGTAGTAATGACAATAGCTATGGCAATCAGATGTCTTCTAACGATACACAAATGGAACATAACTCACATTCAAGTTCAGGTGAAGTTCCAAAAGATCTGAGGGTAGCGGAGAATCCTACTTACAAAGAAGGAAGTGAAGCTGTGATCCAAACTGACCATATGGAAGGGATGAAGGGAGCCATTGCGACAATTGTGGGAGCTTATGAGACGACAGCATATAATGTTTCCTATAGACCTACTACAGGAGGTCAGCCGGTCACCAATCATAAGTGGATTATTCATGAAGAAATAAAAGAAGCAGAGGATATATCCTATCAACC
The DNA here is from genome assembly GCF_037975345.1 of Paenibacillus sp. FSL P2-0121. Taxonomy (NCBI): domain Bacteria; kingdom Bacillati; phylum Bacillota; class Bacilli; order Caryophanales; family Paenibacillaceae; genus Paenibacillus; species Paenibacillus sp. FSL P2-0121. The sequence continues at coordinate 3,346,465 of NZ_CP150245.1, forward strand.
AGGCTCAGAGGTCATTATGGAATCTGATCATATGAAGGATATGAAGGGTGCAACGGCTCAGATTAACTCAGCAGAAAAAACCACTGTCTATATGATTAATTACAAACCTACTACGGGTGGAGATGAAGTGAAAAATCATAAGTGGGTAACAGAAGATGAGCTTTCACCTGTAAAATAATAGATCAACACAAAAACTGCAACTTACTCAGTTACGCATGAGTACGTTGCAGTTTTGTTGTTTTATAGTCAGTTTCAAAGTAATTTGCGGTTAGGCTTTATCCACTGCAAGTTTTGAAGATTTCATGTTTGACGGGTCCTGTTCAGCTTCTTCAGGAACTGGCATTTGGTTAGAAGTACGAAGTGGAAGCTCCTTCAGGAAGAAGACAAGCACGAAAGCTACAACAAGCACAATGGTCCCGGTTAAGAACACGGATGACAATGTCTGTCCTAAAGCGTCACGGATACCCTCAATCATTTGTAAGAAGACAGGCTGCACATCGGCTGGCAGACTAGCTTGAGTCTGTTCAAGCAATGGTTTGTTCATTAATGCCTGTGGATTAGCGAAGGAGAGCATTTGCTCAGCAAGTTTTGGATCAATCTGTGTGAAATCCGGTGCTGATGACGATTGCAGAGCTTCCTTCAAGTTTTTGGTAAGACTATTGGACATAACGGTACCCATGACTGCGATACCGATCGTACCGCCTAAATTACGGAATAATTGTGAGGAGGCCGTTACTACACCCAGTTCGGTGTGTGAAACCGCATTTTGAGTAGCTAGTGAGAATACTGGCATCCCCAATCCCAACCCAAGACCAAACACAATCATACTTAGGACAGCCATCGGTACATTATTCATAAATACCATAATTGTCATACCAGCAATCATAATGGGTATTCCAATTAATGCGTAACGTTTATACTTCCCTTTTTTCGCCATCTTTTGTCCGGTAAGGGCACTGGCTACAACCATAACGATCGACATTGGCATAGTAACATACCCTGCATATGTCGCGGAGATCCCCAGAACACCTTGTACGAAGAAGGAAAGATAGATCATAGCTCCCATCATACCGAAGTTCATAATAAAACCAATAATATTAGATATGGTAACTACACTATTCTTAAATAGATGAAGCGGAAGGATTGGATTTTTAGCTTTGGATTCGACAAAAATAAAGAGAAGTGCCGAAACGACAGTTCCCGCCAACAGGCCGAGAATTTGCGAAGAACCCCAATCATATTCTGTACCTGCCCAGGTGAAGGCAAGCAGTAGAGGCACGATGGTGGTTGTCATTAGCAAGGAACCTAAATAGTCGATGCTGGTTGACTCCCCGCGTTTGCCTTTAGGAAATAAGGTAAGAATCATGACGAAGGCTACTACACCTAGCGGTAGGAAGATCCAGAACAGCCAATGCCAATCCATATTGTCAATCAAAAAGCCTCCAAGCGTTGGTCCAAGCACACTGGAGAAACCGAATACGGCCATCATCAACCCCATCCATTTACCACGTTCACGCGGAGGGAATAAGTCACCTACGGCAGTAAATGCGGTGGATTGAATAATACCTGCACCTACCCCTTGAATCCCACGATAAATGATAAATTGATAAACATCGGAAGATGTTCCTGTCAGAAAAGCCCCAACCATAAATAATAGAATACCTGCTAATAGAAAGGGTTTACGTCCGAACATATCAGATAACTTACCGACAAGAACGGTCGCTATTGTTGATGTTAATAAATAAATGTTAATAGTCCAAGTATAGTAATCCATGCCATCAAGAATTGCGATTATACGCGGCATAGCAGTACTTGTAATTGTCTGATTAATCGCTGCGAACAGCATTGCAGCCATAATAGCTATCATAATACTAAGTTTTCGTTTGCTGGATAAATGTTCCATTCGATTGTTTCCCCGCCACTTTTTAAATTTTATCTCTTGTCTAAATCAGAAATTATAACTGCGAAAATTCTTCTTAAATGCTCAATATCTTCATCGGGCAGTATCTTAAAGTAAGATTCCATAAGTTCTTGATGGCGTTCCTGCACCTCTTTAATCGTTGCTTCTCCTTTCTGCGTAATGGTGATGTGTACCACTCTTCGATCATCCTTGGCGCGTTCCTTATTTACGTAATCTTCAGCGATTAATTGGTCTGTTACGCCTGTAATTGCTGCTGAGGTAATACCAAGAGCTGCAGCAATCTGTGATACGTTTTGTGGACCGTTCTTAGATAAAGTCCTGAGGGTTTTGAACTGTGTAATATTTAGGGGGTAGTCTTGTTTGTTCCAATCTTGAGAGATTCCTTTTAAAAAGGATTTGAACATAGTAGATATCTGAAGAAAATCTTCATTATTAGCCAAATCACGCCTCCTAAAGTTATGAAATAGGGCGGAATAAGTAATTCCATTAAATTTTAGATAACAACTAAATGATTAACTACTTAATTATTAAAGCGTGAAACAATATATCATCCTTTTTTATATCTCGTCAAGAAAAGGTTTGTTTTTTCGAATGAAATAGAGTGGGTTGATAATATATATAGGGAAAGGATCGGGGGAGTTTATATTGAGAGAATGGGTTAAGCATCAAGATCCAAACAATAAGTACGGTGCAAAGTTCACTTTAGGCGATAGAGCTGTAGAGTTACCCCAAACGGCGATTATCTCAGTAACACGAGGAGAAAATTTCAATATATTCAGAATTATGATTAATGGAACTATTAATAATTTCGTTAAGAAGCAACTTCAGAAAAATGAAAATCTCCTATATGCTGAGCTCTCTGGACAACTTCAGGGAGGTGTCGGGCAGACTATAACGGTGTGGAAAAAAGGAAGCTCCATGAATAATTTCAGGAAAAAAGGTGCACATAAATTTGCTATGAGATTTTTTTCATGGGTTTTTTATGGCGGGAAAGTACAGGCTTACTTTTTAACATGGAAAATCTCAAACTCAATTCCTGAAGATAATGAAATTAAAGAAATAGTGAAAAAATATGGGAAACATTATGACGGTGGGAAATTATTAAAATCTGCGCAACAACCTCCCCTGAAATAAATAGTAACCCTCGACTAGGATGTGGGGTTATTCATCTGTTGTTGAAGTTCGTTCCTGAGCTAATGAATTATTTGTTATACTGTGTATAGTTATCGTTATTATCATTTCATTAAAAAAGGAGCATTTATTTGAATCTAGCAACTCCTGTAACACCTATTCAACTTATGCAAGTACTTCTAAACGTTTCTGTGATTCGGCCTGTTTTTATCTGGGGGGCGCCTGGTATTGGGAAATCTTCGCTAGTAGAAGCTTTTGCTGATCAGGTGGGTCTTCCTTGTGTGTCTCTATTAGGTTCTCAATTAGCACCTGAAGACATCATTGGAGTCCCGCAAATCGTTAACGGTAAGAGCCAATTCTGTCCTCCAAAAATGATTGCTCGGGATGAACCTTATTGTTTGTTCCTGGACGAGCTTAATGCCTGTTCTCAAGAAGTGCAAAAAGCTTTTTATAGTCTCATCCACGAACGCCGCATAGGCGATTATCACCTACCTGAGGGCTCTATAGTAATAGGAGCTGGTAACCGTGCACAAGATAGTGCAATTGTTAAACCTATGTCCTCCGCGCTTATCAATCGGATGTTCCATATACAGTTAAATGTATCGTTTCAAAATTGGATCTCTTGGGCATATGAGCATAACATTCATCCTATGGTTATTGAATATCTGGAATTGCGTCCCGATCATTTGTGGAGTGCACCTCCAAAGACTGAAGAGCCTTTCTCCACGCCACGCTCTTGGCATATGCTTAGTGATGCACTACATGAGTTTGGCGATGATATAAATGCGGATACCGTGGGGATTTTAGCGAATGGTTCACTGACACCTGCTCACGCCACACAATTCAGGGCTTTTTATAAAAATCTAACTGGAAAATATGAACTTAATCAAATTATAGATGGTAAATCCTCATTTCCAACGGCTCCAGAAGATCGGGATCTCCTGTATTTCCTGGCGCAATCCTTGCGTGCCCAGATTATCAAAGAACTCCCTCCGATTAAAGATAACGTACGAGATGGACATCGCCAATTTGCACACACTGTTAAAAAGCTGATTAAAGACTTGTCCGTCATTAGCTTCGAAATTGCACAGCTAGTAGTTGCTAAGCAGGAGCAAAGTGATAATATTCCAGATTGGTTAATGGTTGAAATTGTACGTGATTTACCACGTCTTGCAATAAAAGAGCGGGGGTAAATATGGCTAAAAAAACAACTCCAGATAATCCCGCTTTGAAAAATTTTAATGAAGCATGTTCGTTAATCGCGGATCATCCTATTTTTGCGCCGTTATCTGTTCGAGCTTCGATTATTCATAATGAAAATAGTCCCTATCCTGAAGACGGCTGGGCAATTGTCACTAATAACGGTTATATTTACACTCATCCTAAAAGGCGTGGCGAGGTTGCTGAATGGATGTACGTTTTGGCACATTGTTTTCTTCATTTAGGTCTTGGACATTTAAAGATTAAAGAGAATCAAGTGGCGTGGAACGTTGCATGTGATGTGTACATAGCAAAGTTTTTAAATGACTTGAAGCTTGGGAAAGTACCCGCAGATATGGAGTCGCGAATTGATCTTACAATTAAAGATGAACAACAGCTTTACGAGCAGTTTATGATAAAAGGAATTCCGGACACCTCCAGATATTTTGGGACTGCGGGTGTTTCAAAACTGGATATGAATGTTAGAGAAACCACCAAAAGATACTGGGGAAAAGCACCGGATTGGGAAGCCTATTTTGCTTATGGGTTATCTAATGCTGTGACGAATGCAGTAAGTGTTGCTGGAGGCCATGCTAATACTATTAGTGACCCTGCACTTTCATTAACCGCTCCACAACGTGCAAAACGATGGTTTATGGACAGATATCCTTTATTAGGTGCGCTTGCCGCCGGCTTTGAGATTATAGAAGATTCAGCGATATGTCGGCGATTTGATATTTCCATAGCTGCCATTGACGTTATTGAGCGCAAAATATTTATGAACCCTGCAGCCGGACTAAACGATGAGGAGTGTATTTTCGTGATGGCGCATGAGCTTCTGCACGCGGGGCTTCAGCATCACGAGCGATGTCTTGGCCGGGATCATTATCTTTGGAATGTGGCTTGTGACTACGTAATAAATCTATGGCTAGTAGAAATGAGTGTAGGGGAGTATCCGCGAATTGGACTCTTATTAGATCCTGAGCTTAAAGGTTTATCTGCTGAAACGATTTATGATCGTATGGTCGGAGATATCCGCACTTATAAGAAACTGGCGACCTTGAGAGGGAATGGACTTGGTGACATTTTAGATAACGGTTCATCAAGTTTTTGGGATGCGAGAGAAGGACAGACGTTAGATGATTTCTGTAAAAATGCTATGCAACAAGGACTGATGTATCATGAAGAGCAAAGCCGCGGTCTTTTGCCATCAGGCCTAGTTGAAGAGATTAGAGCGCTAGGCCAGCCACCTATTAAATGGGATGTAGAGCTTGCTCGGTGGTTTGATCATTATTTTTCACCGCTTGAGAAGACCAGATCTTATTCACGAATTAGCAGACGTCAATCTTCTACACCTGATATCCCTCGACCACAGTGGGTTCATAGCGGTGCTGCAGATGATGGCCGTACTTTTGGAGTTATTTTAGATACCTCAGGCTCAATGGATAAAAAGCTTCTGGCCAAAGCATTAGGAGCCATTTCAAGTTATGCGCAGGCTCGTGATGTTCCTTTTGCACGGATTATCTTTTGTGATGCTTGTCCTTATGATGCAGGTTACATGCCCCCGGAGGCTATCGCGGATCGGGTACAAGTGAAGGGAAGAGGGGGAACGATCTTACAACCAGCTATTGATTTGATTCAACAAGCTGAGGATTTTCCGAAAAAAGGACCACTTCTAATTATTACAGATGGTTATTGTGACAAGCTGACCATTAAAAGAGACCATGCTTATATCTTGCCCAAGGGAAATGACTTGCCTTTCTCACCCAAAGGACCTGTATTCAGAATTAATTAGGGCTTAGAATAAATTTAGAGCGAGGTAACAATGGATATGAATCCCCCCAAACATATTCTTTCAGCAGCTACAGTTGTATTCAATGATCAAGAAGAAATCTTATTAATAAAAGGGTCCACGTAGAGGATGGGAGATGCCAGGCGGACAGGTTGAAGAGGAGGAGTCCCTTATCGAAGCAGCAATCAGGGAAGCCAAAGAAGAATCGGGCATTGATATAGAGATTAATAAGTTCTGCGGAGTTTTTCAAAATGTTGATCGATCTATTTGTACTAACCTATTTCTAGGGAAAGCCATCGGCGGCGAACCTGCTACTAGTTCCGAGAGCTTAGAAGTTGGGTTTTTCCCGATAGAACAAGCATTGGAAATGGTCACATGGAAAAACCTCAGACTGCGGCTGGAGTATTGTCTAAATGATAAGGTGCAGCCTTTTTACGTAGAGTTACGGGGTACAGAAGTTGAAAAAATCATATTTAAATTAGAAAACCAGCAAACTTTTTAGAGGTCCTCCTGCGTCCTAGCTAATGAGTGTCATCGGAAGGCACTTATAAATAGAGATGGAGGATGACGAGATATGAACAAAAGAACAAAAAATCTATTTAAAATGAGTGCAGTTGGATGTGTAGCCATTATGGGAGTGAGTGCAGCTTCTTTACCGGTTCATGCTATGGTTTCCACACAAGTAACAGCTAATGCTTCTGCGGCTTTACCGTCCAAGACACCAGCCCTTGCTGGCATTAAAGTACAAGAAAAAGTACTTAACACAACAAGTAAATACCTGATTGCAGATTTAAAAGTACCACAGCTAACAGGAATGCTGGATACTCATTATCAAGATGAACTGAACGATATTATCCTCTCTCATGCTGAAAAGGATCTGGCACAGTGGGAGAAAGACGCCGCAGAAATGGGCAAAAAAGCACAAGCTGATCAAATGGAATTTCATCCTTATACTCTTTACATTACTTATGATCTGAAATCAGATGGAACAGGTTCTCCAGCAGGCGTTATCTCCTTGACTGTTACTACTGAAGGTTCTGAAGGTGGAACAAGCATGCCGCGGATCGATACTTATAATGTGAAAAATATAGCTGAGGCAGAACCTGTTGCACTAACGGATCTACTGGGCGCTAACTACAAAGAGAAGCTCGATGCAGACATTCTGGCAGAGATTAAAAAGGATTCAGATAAGTATTTCTTAGAAGAGTACACAGGAACTTCAACTGAGCAGTCGTTCTATATCGATAAAGGTGACTTAGTAATCGTATTCCCTAAATACAGCATTGCACCAGGTTATGTAGGTTCACCAGAGTTTCGGTTCAGCTTAAATCATAGTTCAACGGATACAACTAAGCTAGATTTGAAAAAAGTAGCTACTTTCACGAATAAGAAAGGCGTGCTCATGGTATCGCTTCGTGATGTGGCCAGTCAACTAAACTATGAATTGAAATGGAATCAGTCTACCAAAACCGCTGAGTTGATGAAAGGAGCGCAGTGGACAAGTGTTACGCTTAACAAAGATTCATACTTCTTCGCAAAAATGACTCCTAAAGCTTTAGGTGCCGCACCTGTTCTGCAAGATAACAAAACCTATGTACCTGTTCAATTCGTATCAGAAATTCTACAGGTTGAAGTTCAGAAATAACCATTTAGAAGTTTGTAAAAGTAGTTAGAATTATTAAAAACATCCAGCAGGGTAATTCTTGCGCGGGTGTTTTTTACTTTTGATAACAGATTAGCCAGTTTAAAGAACTTTTTGAGCTGCTCCTGCGTCCTGCCTATGAACAACAAATTAAGGGTAAGGACTGAAACAGAATGAATGACAACAAGCGTTATATGCCTGGTATTGATGGACTAAGAGCTTTTTCCGTACTCGCTGTCATAGCCTATCATTTGAATTTGAAATGGGCTGGGGGTGGACTGCTGGGAGTGGGAATCTTTTTTGTGATCTCGGGTTATCTCATCACAGACCAAATCATTAACCAATGGGAGCGTCATCGAAGATTGGACCTTCTGGACTTTTGGATACGTAGAGCACGGAGGTTGCTGCCGGCGACGATAGTCATGCTGATCGTTGTCACCATATGGCTCTTAATCATAGATCCCACGAGATTAAATGGGCTGACAGGAGATTTCATGTCATCACTATTTTACGTTAATAACTGGTGGTTAATATTTCATGATGTTTCGTACTTTGAAAGCTTTGGACCTCCTTCACCGATCGGACATTTATGGTCACTTTCTATTGAAGAACAGTTTTATATTCTATGGCCGCTGCTGCTCGTATTAGGACTAAAGATCATACCTCGTCGAAGTAAACTTATCGCCTGGATTCTGGCTTGTGCTGCTGTATCAGCTTTAGCCATGGCTATGTTCTATGTACCGGGCACAGATCCAAGCAGGGTCTATTATGGAACAGATACTCGCATATTTGCACTTCTAATTGGAGCGGCGCTTGCCGTTGCATGGCCTAGTCAGAAACTTAAAAATACAGTCACAGAAAGATCTCGTTATATGTTTGATATCATTGGTGCTCTGGGACTGCTGGTATTAATGGTGTTAGTTTACCGGGTTAACGAGTTTGATGAATCACTATATCGGGGTGGATTTTTGATCATCTCTATCATTACTGCAGTAGTGATTGCTGTGCTTGCTCATCCTGCCAGTTCTCTTGGACGGAAAATGGGTTGGAAACCTATGCGATGGATAGGTGTACGTTCATATAGCTTATATCTTTGGCATTATCCCGTAATTATTCTTACCAGCCCTAATGGGAATCCAGATGAGAGCGGCGTGCTTCGAATTATCCTTCAGTTAGCAGGAAGTTTTCTACTGGCAGCCTTATCATACAAATATGTGGAGGAGCCGCTCCGGCGTGGATCATTAAGAAACATTTGGAACAATTGGAGTGCAAAACAACGCCGCAGCTACCGCCCAGTCTTTCTTATGACCATGATCTTTTTGGTTCTTATTCCGATTGCCTGCAATGGATATTTATCCAATGCTGAATCTGACACACCTACAATCGAAGTTGCAGATAAGCAGAATGTACAGCAAGAGAGAACAGCGCAAGATCCAATAGATCACAATTTATTGGCACCACCCGTAGAAAAAGATACGACTGATGTTGAGAAGCAAAAACCTGACACTGAAGAGCAACAATTTGAACCAGAAGGAAACATAGCGGTAACCGAGAAAAATCAAACCGGAAAGAATATTACGGCCATTGGCGATTCTGTCATTTTGGATGCAGCACCATTTTTGGTAGAAAGTCTCCCTGGTATTGTCATCGATGGAAAGGTCGGCAGACAGATGATGCAGGCACAGGAGGTAATTGATCAGCTTAGAGCACAAGGACGGTTAGGGAAGCGGATGATCATAGAGCTGGGGACGAATGGAGCTTTTAACACCAAGCAATTACGTAAACTACTAAACTCGTTAAGCGATGCGGAGCAGATTATTTTGGTCAATACACGTGTGCCGAGAAAGTGGGAGCAGACTGTGAATTCCACCCTTTCAAAAGTTTCCAGTGAATTCAGGAATACGACCATAGTAGACTGGTACTCAGCTAGTGAAGGAAAAGACGACTACTTCTACAAAGATGGTGTTCATTTGAAACGTGAGGGTGCCAAGTATTATGCATCAATTCTAATTAAAGCTTTGGAAAAAGAAAATAAATAATTTATTTGGAATCTCCAAACTTTTTTATACTCACCAAACGTCTTACTCCTGTTACAACACCAGATCACAAACAGAGAAGGATAATCGACCATGTTGAATAGGAAAACCGAGAAAATATTGACGCGATGTATCAAAGAAAACAAAGAAAATGTATACCGGCTTGCTTACAGTTATGTGAAAAACAAAGAGGATGCCCTCGACATTGTGCAGGATTCTATTTATAAAGCGATGACACGAATGGATTTGCTAAAGGATCACGATGCCGTGAAAAGCTGGTTTTACAGGATTGTCGTGAATACTTCCTTAGACTTTTTGCGCAGAAACAAGAAGGTTCAGACGATGGAGCCAGAGATAATAGAAACCTATAGTCCGGCTGTTGAGGATAGCTATACAGATATGGATTTGAAAAGAACACTGGAAGAGCTGCCGGCGAAATACCGAAGTGTGATTGTGCTTAGATATTTTGAGGATATGAAGATTAATGAAGTGGCTGAAGTTCTTAACGAGAACACCAATACAATAAAGACAAGGCTGTATCAGGCCCTTCAGTTATTGCGGGTGAAGCTGAATGATGAAGCCTTAAAGGAGATAAAGTAAGATGGACGAAAGAATACAAGAATTACATAAAGAGTATACCGATATTCCCATTCCGGAAGAACTTGATTTGATTGTAAACCGCTCTATAAAGCAGTCACTTAAAGCCAATAGAAAAAAACACACGACAACTAAGTGGGTGGCTAGTGTTGGTGCGGCCGCAGTTATTTTTCTAGTAGCCATAAACACTAGTACAACCGTAGCTAGTGCATTATCTTCCATTCCAGGCGTTGATCGGATAATAAAAGTACTAACTATTAAAGAATACGTTGTAGAAGAAGAGAACTACGATGCTAATATCAAGGTTCCAGCCGTTACCGATATGGAAAACAAAGAACTGGAGCTTGGATTGAACAGCAAATATTTAAGTGAGAATAAAGCACTATACGAAAAGTTCCAAGCGGAGATCGAAGCGTTGAAGGAACAAGGTGGGGGCCATTTGGGGCTGGATGTAGGTTATGAAGTGAAAACGGATAATGAGCGCATTTTCTCCATTGGCAGATATGTTGAGGAAACCGCTGGTTCATCTTCAATGGAAGTTACTTTTGATACGATAGACAAAGTGAACCAGATCCTTATTACATTGCCAATGCTATTTAAAGATGATCAATACATTGAACGCATCAGTGAAAATATTAAAGAACAGATGATTGCTCAAATGAAAGCAGACTCTGAGAAAGTTTACTGGATCCCTGAGTATGGCGATGATGTGCCAACGGATCAGTTTACCTCCATTACGAAGGATCAGAGCTTTTATATCAACACCGAAGGTAAGCTTGTGATTGTGTTTAACAAATACGATGTCGCACCTGGTTATATGGGCTCCGTTGAATTTGTGATACCAACCGCGGTGCTTGCTGATGATTTGGTCAGTCAGAAGTATATTCAATAAAAGAATTCTGGGAATAACGTGATCTGAGTCCGAAACTCTGCACAAAAGGTGATAAAAGTGGAAATAAGATCATCTGGGTCCGAAGGTTTAGCCAAAACTCTTCGTCAAAGCCTCAAACATCGTTTGATGTCATTATTTTACGGGGGACGCAGCAGCTAACGGACTCAGCTGACCCTAAACGCAGCATTATCGCACTTTTGCAATTCTATCGGACCGCATAGTCGCTATTGGCACGAAAAACACGCCCCAAGCACACTTTTCTAACGAATAGCTGCACTGGGGTCCGAAACTTTGCACAAAAGGGGATATAAGCGGAAATAAGGTCATCTGGGTCCGATAGTCTAACCAAAACTCTTCGTCAAAGCCACAAACATCGTTTGCTCTCATTATTTTACGGGTGACGCAGTAGCTAACGGACTCAGCTGACCCTAAACGCAGCATTATCGCACTTTTGCAATCATAACGGACCGCATAGTCGCTATTGGCACGAAAAACACGCCCCAAGCACACTTTTCTAACGAATAGCTGCACTGGGGTCCGAACCTCTGTACAAAAGGTGCTAAATGTGTAAATAAGGCCATCTGGGTCCGAAAGTTTAGCCGTAAATAAATCGTTCTACTGCCGCAGCAGTAGCAGTAATATCCGGGTTAGAATTGTCGATCAACACAATATTTTCAGCCGGGAGCGGCCATTCTACCGTACGGTTGCCAAGAGAAGTGCGGAATTCATTCCAATGCTGGAACTTCCATTCATCTAGTGGTGATTGTCTGTCTTGAATTCGTTCCCGGTACAATTCCTCGTTGGCTAACCCTACCAAGACAACCTTGACCTCAACATCATGAAGGGAACGCCCGATCCGAGCTAATTCATGGCTGATCCAGTCAGGATTGGCCGCCTCTTTGGTAAAGGGACCAACTGCAAAAGCATCGACGTCCAAGCCTATATTATCCAGCGCAGCATCCATAGTGATTCGATAACCTAAATCGCGGCATAACCTTTTGTACTCAGCTGAGTCTCTATCTGCCGGATCCAGTCCGTGTAAAGTCATTATCGCGTCAGCAGCAGGCCGTAGTAGAATATCCATATCGAAAAAAGGTATTTTGCGCCGCGAAGCAATCGCTTTAGCTAACGTTGTTTTGCCTGCTCCAGCTGGACCAAGAAAAAATACAAGTTTATTCATTTCTAATTCTCCTTAGTTCTCAAGTCAACTCCAATGTGTATCTATGCATACTATCATATAAAAGATGACGAGCAATCGCCAGCGTAATCCCATTCTCGGCAAATGACGGTTCACAAAACTAAAATTGCTCGCGGATTAGTCCATAAAATGATAATTTTTTGCTTCTCCATTGAGTTTTTAGCTAATCCTGCTTATAATATAGCGAGAAAAATAAGAAAAAGGTGTCCATAAATGAGCATATTAAATGTTGAAGGATTAAGTCATGGCTTTGGAGATCGTGCGATCTTTAAGGATGTTTCATTCCGTCTCCTAAAAGGCGAGCATATCGGATTATTCGGCGCTAACGGCGAAGGAAAATCCACTTTTATGAATATTGTTACAGGCAAACTGCAACCTGATGAAGGTAAAGTCGAATGGTCCAAGCGGGTGCGTGTTGGCTACCTCGATCAGCATGCAGTGTTAACCAAAGGAATGACGATTCAAGATGTACTCAGAAGTGCTTTCCAGTACCTGTTCGATCTTGAGCAAGAGATGAACGATATGTATGGCAGAATGGGTGACGTTTCACCTGAAGAGCTGGAAAAGCTGCTTGAAGAAGTAGGTACCATCCAAGATACACTTACAAATCAAGACTTTTACATGATCGATGCGAAAGTACAAGAAACCGCGCGTGGACTAGGGATTACTGACATTGGATTGGATCGCGATGTAGCCGATCTTAGTGGTGGTCAACGCACCAAAATCTTGCTTGCTAAGCTATTGCTTGAAAAACCAGATATTTTGCTCCTCGATGAGCCTACGAACTATTTGGATGAGCAGCATATTGAATGGCTGAGACGTTACCTTCAAGAGTATGATAATGCTTTTATTCTGATCTCACATGATATGCCATTCTTGAATAGTGTTATCAACCTGATCTACCATATGGAAAATCAAAAGCTGACCCGTTATGTGGGTGATTATGAGCAATTCCAACAAGTCTACGAAATGAGAAAACAACAGCTTGAATCTGCTTATAATCGCCAAAAGCAAGAAATAGCAGAGCTGAAGGATTTCGTAGCTCGTAACAAAGCCAGCGTGGCTACCCGTAACATGGCGATGTCCAGACAGAAGAAGCTCGACAAGATGGAGATCATCGAGATTGCCAAGGAGAAACCGAAACCACAGTTTAACTTTAAAGAAGGTAAAACTGCCGGCAAGATGATTTTCGAAGCAAAAGAATTGGTTATCGGCTACGACTCTCCATTGTCCAGACCGCTTAATTTATTGATGGAGCGTGGACAGAAGATCGCGTTGGTTGGGGCAAACGGAATTGGTAAAACAACATTGCTGCGCAGTATTTTAGGTGAAATCTCTGCATTGTCTGGTTCAGTAGAACGTGGATATCATCAGGAGATTGGCTATTTTGAGCAAGAGATGAAAGAAGGCAATTACAAGACTTGTATTGAGGAAATCTGGGATACATTCCCGTCTCTGTCACAATTCGAAGTACGTGCTGCTCTAGCTAAATGCGGATTAACCACGAAGCATATTGAGAGTAAGATTGCTGTACTAAGTGGTGGGGAAAAAGCTAAAGTGCGTCTATGTAAGCTCATTAATAGCGAAACTAATATTCTCGTATTAGATGAGCCGACGAACCACTTGGATATCGATGCCAAAGATGAACTGAAACGCGCTCTAAAAGCATACAAAGGAAGCATTCTTATGATTTCTCACGAACCCGATTTTTATCAGGACATCGTAACCGATATCTGGAATTGCGAAGATTGGACAACGAAAGTATTCTAATAAGTAAGTCTTTGATGAACAAGCCTATGAGTGATAACGAATCTGTTACGCTTCATAGGCTTTTTTTAGCGGAATAGAATGGGATCTTAACAGAGACAGGGAGGGTCTATGTGCTAGAGAATAAAATGGATCAGCTTAACAGCTGTGTTCAGCGGATTTTTGAAGAATCCGAAGCAAAGATAGTCAATTTTACATGTGAAGATTTAAATTATAAAACACCTAACTTTACAACAGCGGGTATCTTTCGTCTAAGCGGTTTTGCATCTATTAATCATAAGCAGCTTCCATGGTCAATCATATTAAAGATAATCAAGCCAGATAGTGCGGAGAAAGATAATCTTCAGCATCACAATTACTGGCGACGAGAAGCTCTAGTCTTTGAATCCAAGATTCTCGACGAGCTTCCTAGCTCAATCAAGGCACCTAAGTGTTATCTTGTTGAGGAACAAGCAGATGGTACCGTATGGTTATGGATGGAACGAATAGATGGGGAATATGCTTACACAAAGGAACAGTTTGATTACATCGCTGAACAGTTAGGTCGTTTCAATGGAACTTATCTGACAGGAAAGAAAATTCCTGATGAGAAGTGGATTTGCAGAAACTGGCTTAAATCATGGACTACCTCGAGTAAAATCTACGCCCCTAATCCAGCAAAATATATAAATCAATTACACAATGATAATGAACGTAGTATCTGGACATGGTTCCAAGACTTCACAGACCAGATTGACAGAAGGTTGCGTTCTTTGAATAGCTTGCCGCGAGTGCTTGCACACCAAGACCTCAGTCAAATGAATATGCTGCTAACTCAAAGTGATACGGACGGCGAACAGCTGATATTAATTGACTGGCAATTTATGAGTATATCGGGGATAGGTGAAGACCTTGGCAAAATGTTTGGCGTAAATATGAGCTTAGGAGTTTTTCCTAATCATCGCTACGAGGAATATAAAGAGTCTTTATTCCAAAACTATATCGAGGGATTAAAAGATTCAGGATGGCAGGGGGACGAGTCCCTTGCAAGATATGGTTATTGTTTAGGCACTGCTTTACGTTGTATCTGGGAAGTGCCTCAATACTTTTCATTGGCCGCACAGTTAAAAACGGATCCAACTAACCTAAAGCTTCAAGATCGAGTTTCCCAATTGGAGCAAATTATTAATATTCAACGGAATATGGCGACAGAATGTATCAAGATGAATACATGGGCGCAATTTATCTAAAATGTAGTTAAAATCTATCCTCTACAACTGGATACAAAGAGAAAAGGAGCTCCCCACGGGAACTCCTTTTAATTAAACCTCAATGATGATTGGAAGAATCATTGGCCGCCGTTTCGTTTTTTCGTATAGGAACTTACTTAATGATTCTTTGATGGTCTGCTTGATGATATTCCATTGGCCGAGATCCGTTTCGTTCATTTTTTTAAGGGTCGATGTTACATGCTGGTTGATCTCGTCCATTAAATTATCGGAGTTACGGACATAAACGAATCCTCTGGAAATAGTGTCTGGCTCGTTTAATAGACGTCCATCGGTTTGGCTCAGTGTAATCACTGTAATCAGTATGCCGTCTGCTGACAGCTGGCGACGATCGCGAAGCACAACATTTCCAATATCTCCGATCCCAAGGCCATCCACTAGAATTTGCCCAGCGGTCACTCGGCCGGATTGGCGGACAACACCAGACGATGACTCGACGATGTCTCCATTTTTTAGAATAAAGATATTTTCCGGTTTGACGCCTACCGCCTCCGCTAACAAGCTGTGATGATGCAGCATACGGTATTCACCATGAATCGGAATAAAGTATTCAGGTTTCATTAGAGTCAGCATTAGCTTAAGCTCCTCTTGGCTGCCATGTCCTGAGACGTGAAGCTCACTGCGTGAACCATAGATGACTTTAGCGCCCAGCATATATAAATTATCGACAATCCTTGAAACATTCCGTTCATTCCCCGGGATGGGATTGGCTGCGAGCAGCACCGTGTCCCCAGCCTGGATCTCCATCAATCGATGGCTTGAGTTCGCTAAGCGGGATAGTGCGGCCATGGGCTCTCCTTGACTGCCTGTACATAAAACAGTTACCTGTGCCGGAGTGAGCTTAGCAGCTTCTGCAGGTTCGATCAGCATATCGTCCGGAATGTTCAAATAACCGAGTTCTTGGGCCACTCTGACTACATTTACCATACTTCTGCCGAGTAAGGTCAATTTACGTTCAGTTAAGTGAGAAGCATCAATGATCTGCTGTAGACGATGTACATTTGAGGCGAAGGTAGAAATAAAAATTCTACGGTCTGCTTTTAAAAAGGCTTCTTCTATGTGAGCGCCAACAAGCTTTTCAGAAGGGGTGAAGCCAGGACGCTCAGCATTAGTGCTTTCTGACAGCAAGATCTTTACACCGTTTTTCCCAATATCGGCCATTTTATGTATATCTGGATACTGCTTGTTGACAGGCGTCATGTCAAATTTGAAGTCTCCCGTATGAACTACGATACCTTCAGGTGTATCGAATACTACGCCAAGGCAATCTGGAATACTATGATTTGTATTAAAAAATGTTGTAGTAATGGCTCCCAGGGTTAACGTAGATTCTGAATTAATACAATGGAGTTTCGTTTGTCGTAAAATTCCATGTTCCCTAAGTTTATTTTCGATTAATCCTAAGGTTAAACGGGAAGCATATATTGGGATATTCAACTGTTTAAGCAGGTAAGGAATCCCGCCGATATGATCCTCATGTCCGTGAGTCACCACCAACGCTTGTACCTTATCAATATTATTTAATAAATACGAAACATCAGGAATAATTAGGTCAATCCCTAAGAGACTTTCATCTGGGAATTTAGAGCCGCAATCAATGACAACAATATCATCTGCGTATTGCAGGATATACATATTTTTACCAATTTCATGAACCCCGCCTAATGCTGCAATCGAGAGTTGCTTAGCTGCCATTTTCATTGAAGCCCCTCCTAAATAAATTTCTCTATATTATGTTTGAATCCCATTATAATTATCCATTCTGAAGCTTGATACAATATAATAACTGAAGAAAGCTAATCGAAAGATAGGAGAACGTTACTCATGAATATCCGACTATTACAAATGAAAGATAATAGCTCCATTGAAAAGGTCATTAGGGACTGCCTAATTGAGTTTGGCGGGAATCGCTCGGGTCTAGCCTGGGAGGATGACAGCCTGCATCATTTATCAGATTATTATAATCATAGTGAGAATCGGGCTTATTGGGTTGTCGAAGAGGGAGGGGAAGTATTAGGGGGGTGTGGCATTGCTCCTTTCGGGAATGATGACAAGATATGTGAGTTGCAAAAAATGTATTTATCTCAGTCGATTAGAGGTAACGGGATAGCCAACGAACTTTTAAACACAGCGCTGGACTTTGCCAAGCTTCATTACAACCAATGTTATTTGGAGACACTTCAAAACATGCACGCAGCTAACCGTTTCTATATGAAAAATGGATTTGAGCTTTTGGATGAACCGCTTGATGGGTCGGAGCATTTTGCTTGTGATGCTTGGTATATTAAAAAATTAATGTAATTGCTTTAAAATGTTGGAGGCCTGGATTACCAGGCTTTTTTTGATCTAAGGTAATGATTTTTTATTTGACAATAAAACCGTCCAGACGGTATAGTAAATAACAGAGGTGATTATCGTGAACAGTAATTCAAAACGAAGTAGTATTTTATTAGCAGCTTCTATAGTAGTTAAAAATAATGGGGTGGAGAAGCTTACGCTTGAAGCCGTTGCCAAAGAAGCGGGGGTCAGTAAAGGTGGACTGCTGCACCATTTTCCGAATAAGGAAGCTTTAATAAAAAGTATGGTGGAAGAGTTAACAAGTGATTTTTTCAGTAATGTTCAAGAAAGAGTAGCGAATGCATCTAGAGAAACGGGGAAGTGGGGACGAGCGTTTGTTCAGGCGATTGACGACGATCTTAAGGAAGAGCAAGAGATTAGCACCGCGCTTTCGGCTGCTCTTTTTACGAATCCGGATATCCTTAAGAAATTTCAAGATCAATACTCAGTATGGCAAAACAATATAGAGAACGATGGAATAGATCCTGTACGTTCCACAATTGTCAGGCTGGCAGCGGACGGTTTATGGTATTCAGAAATGTTCGGATTAGGAGCTTTAGATAAGGATTTACGAGATAAAGTAATTCAAGAATTAATAAACATGACGGAGTAAGGAGGGGCTATTGTTGAATTCATATATGTTACTGGCAACAGCGATTATCTGCGAGGTATTTGGTAGCTCCATGCTTAAGGTTTCTAACGGGTTTAAAAAGATTTTACCTTCAATAGGAGTCGTACTCGGCATGGGTTCAGCCTTTTATTGTCTTTCTTTAGCGCTTTCAACGATTCCACTAGGGACGGCTTATGCTATTTGGTCGGGGGTAGGTACGGCTTTAACTGCGTTAATTGGAGTCATCATTTATAAAGAAAACTTCAATCTGAAAAAACTACTCGGCCTGATTCTTATCATTGGTGGAGTAGTCATTATGAAACTTTCTGGTGGATCTCATTAGAGCTTGGAGGAAATGTTATGAACAAGAATAAGGGTTTTTGGGTACTTGGGGTAGCTATTATAAGCGAAGTAATAGGTACAACTATGCTGAAAATGTCAGAAGGGTTCACACAAATATTGCCTACTATAGGTGTTATTATTGGTTTTATTATCGCATTTTATAGTTTGTCCATAAGTCTCAGAGTTTTACCTTTAAGCCTAGCTTATGCGATTTGGGCAGGTGTAGGTACAGTTCTAACCGCAATCGTTGGTATCGTAATATGGGGGGATCCATTTAGTATGCTTACACTTGCAGGCATAGTATTAATAGTTGGAGGTGTGGTTTTATTAAACTCTCCAGATTCAGCTAATGAAAAAGAACTTAAAACGACAAGTTAATCTTCATAAAAAACTAGGGCCTGAGAAATCAGGCCTTTATTTGATGGACGTGATGTTAATAGATTCCATATTTAGGGTAGTTTCGCGATATTGGTATCACATATCTTTTCCGTAGAATTACATCTTATAGCTTGATCCGCTCTTTCTCTATAATGAGAGTGTCTCACATTGAAAGGAGGATCGGTTGTTATTTAATGTGCTCTGAGATGAATTTGATTGTAAACGCTATCATTTGAGCACTCCGATAAGGCGACACGTTAGTGAGTATCTACATTAAGAGGAGGATTATAATGCGCAACAAGTATGTCGTATGGTCGCTTGTAGTAACCCTGTTGATTTCAAGTTTATACCTGGCAGCGGGTCCGTTCACATTTGTTAGTGCCTCTGGTGGCGCGAATTTGACGCTGGGCAAAACTGTGACGGCTAGTGGTCAATCACAAACGTATAGTCCAAACAATGTGAAAGACAGCAATCAAGAGACGTATTGGGAAAGCAGCAATAATGCATTTCCGCAATGGATCCAAGTAGATCTCGGTACAGAGACAAGTATTGACCAAATCGTATTGAAGCTGCCAACGGGCTGGGAGACGCGTACGCAAACACTCGCCGTTCAAGGCAGCACAAATGGATCTACATTCACTGACATTGTTGGTTCAGCTGATTATGTGTTCAATCCTTCAGCAGGAGGGAACACCGTTAAGATTGATTTTTCAGCAACCAGCACTCGTTATGTACGCCTGAATGTAACAGGTAATACGGGTTGGCCGGCAGCGCAAGTATCTGAGTTCGAAATTTATGGAGCTAGTACACCAACACCGACGCCAACAGCCACACCAACGCCAACAGTTACACCAACGCCAACAGCCACACCGACGCCTACAGTCACACCAACGCCAACAGCCACACCAACGCCAACAGTCACACCAACGCCAACAGTCACACCAACGCCAACAGCCACACCAACGCCAACAGCGACACCAACGCCAACGGCCACACCTGTTGCGGGCAGTAATATCGCGGTTGGCAAATCGATTACCGCATCCTCTAATACGCAATCATTTGTGGCAGCAAATGCTAATGACAACAACACCAACACATACTGGGAAGGTGGCAGTAATCCTAGTTCATTGATACTTGACCTGGGGTCAAACTACAACGTTTCCTCCATCGTTCTAAAGTTAAATCCAGCCGCTGCATGGGGAGCACGTACCCAAACGATTCAAGTGCTCGGTCACAATCAGAACACAACGACATTTGGGAATCTGGTGTCAGCACAATCGTATTCGTTTAATCCAGCTTCAGGAAATACAGTAACCATTCCTGTTACCGCAACTGTCAAACGTCTACAGCTTAATATTACTGCCAACTCGGGTGCTCCAGCTGGACAGATCGCCGAATTTGAAGTATACGGTACTCCAGCTCCGAATCCGGATTTGGTGATTACTGGCATGTCCTGGTCACCAACGAATCCGGTTGAGTCTAATGCGATTACGCTGAACGCAATCGTAAAGAATATCGGCAATGCCAGCTCTCCAGCTACTACTGTTAATTTCTATTTAAATAATGAGCTTGTAGGCTCAGCTCCGGTAGGTGTACTAGCAACTGGAGCATCGACAACAGCATCGATGACACTTACCGCAGGAGTTAAGCCTGCCGCAACGTATTCAGTTAGTGCCAAAGTTGATGAAGACAACCTAGTTATCGAACAAAATGAAGCGAATAACAGCTACACGAACCCAGCGTCACTTATTATCGCTCCAGTGTCCAGCTCTGACTTAGTGGGAACTGTTACATGGACACCAAGTAATCCTGTTGCTAATAACAATGTAGCGTTTAATGTAAATCTTAAGAATCAAGGAACCATTGCCTCTGCAAGTGGTTCACATGGTATAAGCGTTGTTCTTAAAAACTCTGCGGGTTCCACTATTCAAACCTATAATGGATCTTATAACGGTGCCTTAGCAGCGGGGGCAATAGTTAATGTAGCGATTCCAGGGACTTGGACAGCGATTAATGGTAACTACACAGTCACCACTACTGTTGAAGTGGATGCTAATGAGATAGCTGCCAAGCAAGCGAATAATGTAAGTGTTTCTAATCTCGTTGTCTATGCTGCGCGTGGTGCAAGCATGCCGTATAGTCGATATGATACCGAGGATGCTACACTCGGGGGTGGCGCGACATTGAAATCGGCGCCAACCTTTGATCAAGGATTAATCGCCTCTGAGGCTTCTGGCCAGCGTTATATAGCTCTTCCTTCGAATGGTTCGAACTTAGAGTGGACGGTCAGACAGGGTCAAGGCGGCGCAGGTGTAACTATGAGATTTACAATGCCTGACTCTGCAGATGGGATGGGATTGAATGGTTCACTGGATGTGTATGTGAATGGAGCGAAAGTAAAAACAGTTTCCTTAACCTCATACTACAGCTGGCAGTATTTCTCAGGTGATATGCCTGGCGATACACCTAGTGCTGGACGTCCACTATTCCGTTTTGATGAAGTTCACTGGAAGATGGATACACCCCTCCAACCTGGGGATAAGATTCGAATCCAGAAGAACAATGGAGATAGCTTGGAATATGGTGTGGATTTCCTTGAAATTGAATCTGTTCCAACAGCAATTGCCCGCCCAGCTAACTCCGTATCTGTAACAGATTACGGTGCTGTGGCAAACGACGGACAAGATGATCTGGCAGCTTTTAAAGCTACTGTAAATGCAGCCGTGGCAAGCGGAAAGTCTATTTATATTCCAGCAGGAACCTTTAATCTTAGCAGTATGTGGGAGATTGGTACTGCTAGTAATATGATCAATAACCTCACTATTACTGGTGCTGGTCTCTGGCACACCAATATTCAGTTCACCAATCCTAATGCTGCGGGCGGTGGTATTTCACTCCGTATTTCAGGTAAGCTAGATTTCAGTAATGTATATATGAATTCTAATTTGCGCTCACGTTATGGACAAAATGCAATTTACAAAGGTTTTATGGATAACTTTGGAACCAACTCTATTATCCATGATGTCTGGGTAGAGCATTTTGAATGCGGAATGTGGGTAGGCGACTACGCTCATACACCTGCGATTTATGCTACCGGGCTGGTAGTTGAAAACAGTCGGATTCGGAACAATCTTGCAGACGGCATCAACTTCTCGCAAGGAACTAGCAATTCAATTGTACGCAATAGCAGTGTGCGAAATAATGGTGACGATGGTCTTGCAGTATGGACCAGTAACACAAATGGTGCACCTGCTGGTGTGAATAATACCTTCTCGTATAACACCATTGAGAATAACTGGCGTGCGGCAGCGATTGCTTTCTTTGGAGGAAGTGGTCATAAGGCTGATCATAACTATATCATTGATACAGTTGGTGGTTCCGGCATACGTATGAATACCGTTTTTCCAGGTTATCATTTCCAGAATAATACGGGTGTAGTTTTCTCAGACACAACCATTATTAACAGTGGCACGAGTAAAGATCTTTATGGGGGTGAACGTGGCGCAATTGATCTTGAAGCATCAAATGATGCTATCAAGAACGTTACATTTAATAACATAGACATCATTAATACCCAGCGTGATGCGATTCAATTTGGATATGGTGGTGGATTCGAGAACATCGTGTTCAACAACATCAATATTAACGGTACAGGACTTGATGGAATAACAACTTCACGGTTCTCAGGTCCACATAAAGGTGCAGCTATTTACACCTATACAGGCAATGGTGCTGCAACCTTTAATAACCTGACAACCTCCAACATTGCTTATCCGAATCTGAATTATATTCAGAGCGGTTTTAATCTAACGATTCACTAATTTTATGTACGAGGTTGAGGGAGAAGCTCTTAGGAGCTTTTCCCTTTTTAGCTTGAAACGAGCTGGATATCTCTAAATTGCCAGAAGGATAATGACTACATGAACAAGAAATTAATATAAGGGGAATTTAAACTATTAAATTTTTGAAATTCTTTTGCAGATGTGTTGATTTCATCATCTTATGTTCGTCATAGCAGATGCGTCGGATCTCAAAGGACCTCCTGATTTTGTTAAACAACTTACTGCGCTTATTCAGGCAAACCATTTAATTACTTAAAGGGAGAGATGAAAAATGAATCAGGAAGTAATCGATTTTATTGAAGCGCTAAAAGAATCATGGCAGGTGGAGTTGTCCACCTCACTACGTGAGGTTGTTCATCAGGCTATACCGGATGTGCAGGAACGTATTCAGTATAAGAAACCTCATTTTTTGAAAAATGGAAAATACGCTGCGGCCATCTCGACATCAAAAGACGCAGTCAGCTTTGTAATCTTTAATACAACCGAGCTAACGCTTCCAGAGGGAGTATTTGAGGGACCACCTGAAAGGAAAACCCTGAAGCTTCGAAAAGGAGACACATTTGATTCTGCACAATTGGTCTCTTTAGTTGCTCAAGCTTCAGCTTCTCTTTGATCCATACTTATATTAAAAGGACGATATCTCAAAGTCATTTGACTTCATGGGAGATCGTCCTTTTTGACGATTATACAGTTTTAGTTACTCGTTGTAGTGCTGAGATAGTGAATCTGCTCTTCCAGGATGGTACTTGCTTTGCCTAAAAATGTTGTTATAAGCTCAAGCTCCTGCTCAGTAAAGGAAGACGCCAGTTTAACCATCTTAGTGTGTAAAGGAAGGTAGGCATTTCCAACGTCGTTATTCTCATATAAAGGAACAATGATCACCTTACGACGGTCATTGAGGTCATGTTCTCTGCGAACAAAGCCGTTTTTTTCAAGTCGATCAACTAATGTGGTAATGCTGCCTGTAGTAAGTCCAGTTAATTTGGATAGCTCGCCGGCGGTGATAGGACCTTTTTCATGAAGGATATCTATAGATAGAAAATCGTTATTGTATAACCCTAGAGAAGTTGCTACTTTTTGCTGATACAAAACCGTTCGGCTACCTAGGCCCCGCATGCATAAAGTTAAGTCTTCCTGCTGAATTGTAACTTGATTGTGTCGATCTCTTGACAAAAGAGGACCCTCCTTTTAAAATGTTTGTATCTTGATAGTCAAGATAATCAATGAACAAGATGCTTGATGAACATCTAATTAATTGTCTTGATTTTATCGAATTATTCACTAATTTGCAAAGGGTATAACATCACATGGTTTGGAATGAAGCCTGTGCACAATCCTTTAACAATTAGAGTAGAACTAAACATTTGGGAAAAGTGGAGGAGAAAAAGGAGCATGGAAAAGAAAAATAAAGTTGGGGTTATTATAGTAGCTCTATTGTTGGCTACACTTATGGCATCAATGGATAATACTATACTTGCAACCGCAATGGGAACCATTGTAGGTGACCTTGGCGGCTTTGACAAATTGATGTGGGTTACGTCCGCTTATATGATAGCTGAGATGGCGGGTATGCCGATTTTCGGTAAATTATCGGATATGTATGGACGTAAGCGATTTTTTATTTTCGGTATTATTGTTTTTATGATTGGTTCAGCTTTATGTGGTACGGCAAATTCTATTGTCCAGCTTAGTATTTATCGGGCAATTCAGGGTATTGGTGGAGGGGCACTCGTTCCTATTGCATTCACGATTATGTTCGATGTAGTGGCCCCAGAAAAACGGGGGAAAATCGGTGGGTTATTCGGTGCTGCCTATGGTATTTCCAGTATTTTTGGTCCTCTTATTGGCGCTTATATAGCGGATTATATTCATTGGTCTTGGGTCTTTTATATCAATTTACCCATTGGTGTTATTGCATTCTTTATGATCGCTTTCTTCTACAAAGAATCTGTTGAGCATTCCAAAGAGAAAATTGATTATCTTGGGGCTTTTACACTTGTAGCTTCAATCCTTTGTCTCATGTTTGCGATTGAGCTCGGGGGTAAGAAATATGCTTGGGACTCGACAATGATTCTGGGATTGTTTATGGCTTTTGTTGTGTTTTTAATTGGTTTTATTGTTATCGAACGTCGTGCAGAAGAGCCAATCATTACCTTTGGCATGTTCAAGAATCGTCTCTATTCTACGAGTAATGTTATGGCGATATTTAGCGGAGCGGCATTTATTACAGCCTCGGTGTACATTCCAATTTATATTCAAGGGGTTCTTGGCGGGTCTGCCACAAATTCGGGGCTTGTTCTACTTCCGATGATGATTGGTTCTGTTATCACTGCTGCTGGCGGAGGATTCTTGCTCTCTAAATTTAATTATCGCACGATCATGATTTCTACGTTAGTACTCCTTGTAGCAGGTATGGCTCTACTTACCACACTAACACCAGACTCCTCCCGGTTTATAGTCACTATTTTTATGTTTCTGGTGGGTCTTGGCATAGGTTCATCATTTTCTGTTCTAAGCAATGCAGCGATTCATGGATTTACAGCAAGACAACGGGGTTCTGCAAGTTCGACACTTAGCTTCACACGGGAGCTGGGAATGACACTTGGCATTACGGTATTTGGTATTATTCAAAGTCACATTTTTTCGAATAAACTAGCTTCCATGTTCAGTAAGGGAGGCGCGGCACCAGAAGGTGTTAATCTAAGTGATCCAAGTACAATTTTGACTCCCGACACACGGGCCAAAATCCCCTCTGAGGTTCTTGATAAAATCACCGAAGGATTATCTTCTTCTCTTGTTCATACCTTTGCTTGGGCGATTATTCCATCAGTTATAGCTCTAATGGCAGCATTTGTGATGAGCAGGGAGAAGTTTGATCCTGCTTCTGAGCTGGAAGAATTTACGGCATCGCATTAAGGAAATAAAAGATAAAATAAAAGCCCAAGTCCTTTGTTAATAAAGGCTTGGGCTTTTTTGATAAGAAGCTCGGCGATCCTATTTCTCTGAAATGCTATATCGAGAATGTAAATGCCAGATAAGCTCTCTACGGCTACTGACACCTGCTTTAGCGAAAATGGATTTTAAATGATCCTGAACCGTGTAAGCAGAAATATGTAACTCAGCAGCCAATTCTTTAGTAGATAATCCGCGAATTACTCCTTCAAGTAAATGCTGTTCCCGTTTCGTCAGATCATACGCTTCTGCAATGATAGGAAGCATATCTGCTGGACGTGCAGGCTCGAATGAAATAGCAATTTGCGTCTGACCGTCGTATGCATGAAGCCGGCTAGCCCGGATCACTAGATAAGGTCCGTCTGACATCCGGATACAGGACTTTGCCATCCCCGAAGATTCAGAGGGACTATTGATTGCTTGTGTGCTCACCGCCCGAATTGGTCGTGGCAGGATATGGTGATCAATTTTTTCTAATGAACGAAGTTTCTCTAACCAACGGTCCGCTGTAGGATTAGAGGAGAGGAGCATTAGTTGATCAGAAAGGACGGCAATTCCGGAACCGTAATCTTCTTCCAGCCAAGTCTGATTTCTCTCAGGCAACTCAAGACTGAAAGCCCGCATTCTAGCGGCAATCTCAGGAAGCATTAAGCTTATCCACTCACAATCTTCCAGTGAAAATACAGGCTGACCGGACTTTCTGTAAAGTGTCAGATACCCCCAACACGCATCTCCATGAACAAGTACAGCGCGTAATTCATCCTCAAATCCTGCCGGAGACAGTACTTTTTGATAGCGAGCACTCAAATCTGGCTGCCCTTCGGTTGCTTCATATAAAGTAGCTACGTGCACTTTACTATGAACCATTTGCTCATAGGGATTAATATCGTCTTCACCGTATTCGATCTGGAACAAGTGATGATGAATGGATTCCACGTTATCTTCTGTAACCGCACCTGTCGAGAGTAGTGTCTGTGGATCAACATGGGTACAACAGGCAGCATCAAAGGGTACAGCCTCGCGTAAAATCGACAGTAATGAAGTACGGTAGCTATGTGAAGATTCAGAAACAGCACCTAACCTTATGATTTGTTGTTTAATATGATTAAGTTGTCTTATGGTTTTCATAGGTCAGCCCTCTAGTCATGGAGTATAAAAACAAGTATCCCACATTTATGGGATAGTGAATGTAAACCATATCCGTATAATTGAGAATGGTTCTTAATTATTTCTATTATATAGGATGCGGTGATAAAATGCAGAGAAAAGAAGATATTGTAGTCGTCGGTGGATATGGCCATGTAGGGCGTACCATTTGTGAAATCTTAGAGAAAAAATATCCTGGAAAAGTATATGCTGCAGGGCGAAGCCTTGTAAAAGCAAAGCAATTCAGTCAAGCAACTAATGGGAAAATTAAGCCGATGCAGTTGGATATTAATAAACCTTTACCTACTGATAAGTTAGAACGAGTGAAATTAATCATTATGTGCTTAGATCAAACGGATACGGATTTTATAAGAGCGGTGTTTCGAAGCGGTATTCATTATGTGGATGTATCTGCGAACGGTTTGTTTTTGAATGAAATTGAGAAATACAAGAGAGAAGCTGAAGACAATGGGTCAAGTGCTGTCTTAAGTGTAGGACTTGCTCCCGGCATCACTAATCTCCTGGCCCTTGAAGCAGAGCGGCAGATGGATCAGATTGAGGAGATAGAAATTGCGATTATGCTCGGATTAGGTGATTCTCATGGCAAAGCGGCGCTAGAATGGACAGTTGACAGTTTAGCAGCTAAGTTCGAAGTGAAGCAGGATAATCGCCAGGTTGAGGTGGAGAGCTTTACAGACAGAAGGTTGTATCATTTTGGTGATGAGATGGGTAAGCGATATGCTTACCGTTTTCCATTCTCAGATCAACAGACACTTAGCAGAACACTAAAATCATCGTCTATCTCTACACGATTTTGTCTTGATTCAGCTGTAGTTACTAAAATACTGGCAATAACGAAAAGAACTGGAGCCGTTCGCTTACTGCAAATAGGCTGGCTGAAGAATTCAATTGTTCGTGTTATGGGGCGGCTGCATTTGGGGGATGATGGGTTCGCTATTAAGGTTGAGGCACATGGAAGAAATTCAGAAGGTAAATTACTTCATGCGGATTTTTTATTACAAGGAAAGAATCAATCTATCATTACGGCAAAAGTAACAGCGGCAGTAGCAAAACATCTATATGATTCACCACCCCCAGGTGGAGTTTACCATATTGAGCAGATGACTGATATAGCGTATATACAGAAGGAATTAGGATCAGCCATTTCTCTCAAGACTGCGGTAAACTAGTATAATATTAATCATATAGAAAGGGGCGTCTTAGAATGAATAGAAAAGATTGGGAGCTGTTGAACGGTCATAAAGCGGGCGTGTTTTGGTTCACAGGATTTTCAGGTTCAGGAAAAAGTACACTAGCACAACAAGCTGAAAAAGAATTGTTTAAGCAAGGCATCCGATGTGCTGTGATCGACGGCGACCAGCTAAGGAAAGGTTTGAATATTGATTTAGGCTTTTCAGAAGAGGATCGTAAAGAAAATATGCGTCGCGCAGCCGAAGTAGCATCTATGTTTTTGGATCTAGGCTTTATAGTGCTTGTCCCGATGATTTCACCTTCTTCAGCTGCTAGAGAAGCGATTAGATATCGTTTTCAGTCTGGCGAGTTTGCAGAGATTTATGTGCAATGTTCATTAGAAACCTGCGAACAACGTGATCCTAAAGGGCTGTATAAGAAAGCTAGAAAAGGTGAAATTCGTGAGTTTACAGGTATTGATGCTATTTATGAAGCCCCTGAACATGCCGAATTGACAGTTAACACAGAGATTTACGATATGGAGAGCAGTGTGAATCTGCTAGTTGATTTTGTTACACATAATTACGCTAAAAAGATATAGAGGGAAGTTAACAGAAGCCTGGTCAAGTCGGGCTTCTTTTTTTTGCATTCTCAAATGGAATTATATCGCATAAAAGGGATCAAGGTGCTACAATGTGAATGAATAAAATATAATTCATTCACATTGAAGGTGTTATTCAAAATATGCATATATGGAGGGGTTCAAATGAAAAAAGTTACTGCATTTATTGGGAATCAACAAAAGCATGCGACCTTTGAAGCGGTTTGTGAATTTGGCAATAATTTAAAAGCATATGGTGATATTGAATTTGAGTATGTCTTTTTAAAAGATTATCGGCTTGAATATTGCCGGGGCTGCAAGATATGTTTCAATAAAGGTGAGGAATATTGTCCACTAAAGGATGATCGCGATGTATTGATGGAGAAAATGATCCATTCTGACGGAATTATTTTCGCCACACCTAATTATGCATTTCATGTATCGGCACCGATGAAGAACCTCTTGGACCGGCTTGCTTTTGTGTTTCATAGACCTCGATTCTTCGGGAAAACCTTCACGGCTATTGTCAATCAGGGGATCTTTGGAGGCAGCAAAATTGTGAAATACCTTAGTAATATGGGCGAGAATTTCGGATTTCAAGTTACAAAAGGCTGTGTCTTGACTACTTTGGAGCCAAGAACAGAAGTTGCGCAGAAAAAAATGACGAGAGAAATAAAGAAAGCCTCCGAAAGATTCTATAAGGACCTTATGTCGCCCAAGACTCCAGTTCCTTCTTTTCTCAGATTAATGCTGTTTCGAATGTCACGTACAAGTATAAAAACAATGCTTGATGATCATTCCAAGGATTATCGTTATTACAAAGAACAAGGCTGGTTTGAGTCGGGTTATTATTATCCTGTTTCATTGGGGCCTATAAAAAGGACAGCGGGTCTGATCTTTGACTTTATTGGGAAACGTATGGCGAAGAATTCGTAACCATAAAGACACTTCTCCGTATAAGATATGAACATGACCGACAATTAACCAAAAGAGAAGTTGAGGTAATCCACCTATGAATGTGAATGTAACCGATCATGCCGATTCAGCCTATTCGCTAGCCGAGCAGAGGGCGGCTCAGTATTTTGTTTCACTGCACATGCAGTTCAAAGAAAAAACTTATGTATCTACTCTGACTGAAGACATTCAATTATGGAAAAAACAGCATATTCATCGCCGCTCATGGTTGTCATTTTTCTCTAGAGGGAAAAGGAAACCTGATTCGCAGGATTATCATAGGTATATAGGCTGGCTGAATCTTAACGGTAAATTGGATGATTATTTAGATCGCAGCGTGTCCTATTTATATATGAGGGATCTGGGCAAAGCCTTGGATTCTACTGATACACAAAACAGGATTCAGCGAATGGTTGCTGACATTAGATCTCAATTGATCCCAGACGATTCAACAACGATAAGAGATCAATCGGAATTTATGAGCTTGGCAGGAGTATATCGCTGGGCGCAGAAAGAAGGCGTCGAGACCGCCACCATCTGGGTGATCGACAAGCTAAAGAACGTATCAACCCATATTCCGCAGGAAATGAATGCTGAACAAGCGCAGCGTAAGTTAATTAAGATCATTATCGGGGTCATTCTGCATGTAATGGAGGAAATGGGGGAGAGTAGCCCACCTTTGGAACGTTCTAAGAAGCTTAGTGAAGCCATTAGACTTGGTTATTCTTATGGGCTGACTTACCCTTTTATTGATGATCTTCTCGATTCCAGTGTCTTAACGGTTCAAGAAAAAGAGCAATTTTCCCTCATGATACGCGACGCTGTCCTTACTAGATCTGTGCCTGAGCTTGGAGAATGGTCCGGAGAGAACATGGAATTCATTCGATACGTACATTCGGAGCTTAGTGAAGCTTTCGAATATATTAAAAGCTATCAACGTCCAGAAATGCAGAACATATTTTTCGAGCAATCCTTTGTGTTTTTTCAATCTCAGGAGCTGGACCGTGTTAAGGAACTTTCCAACGCTAATTACACCAATGAAGAGCTTTATATCCCCATTATCTTAAAATCCTCTTCTTCCCGTTTAATTGTCCGATCCGTTATTAGTGCACCTACAGATGATGGATTTGATCAACGCACTTTTTATTATGGTCTTTACAATCAACTGGCTGATGATTTTGCAGATATGTTTGACGATATGAAAGAGGGAGCGGTAACGCCGTATACCTATTTTCTGAAATACCGTGATCAACGTTCAGATTTGATAAACCCTTTTGAATTATACTGGACCGTCATCTCTCATCTAATCCATTCCGTATATCACTCCGATGCCAAAACCCGTGAAGTGATTCTAGATCGAGCAATTAACGGTTTGAAGCGTTGTAAAGTACGTGTGGGTACTGAAAAGTATAAAGAGATTATGGAGATCTTTGCTTCGGGTCAACCCGAATTTAATCGACTCGTGCAGCAAATGGTGTTGAAAGCTGATGATGTGGATTTTTTTGACAAACTACTAAGAGATCAAATGCTTACGAATTTAAAAAACAACAAGCAGGAAAAGGTGGATTTTCACAATACGATTCAAAAGGTTCGTGGTGAAATCAACAATCAATTGCCGATTAATAAACCTGTTGGGACACCAGCTATGAAAGAAATGTTAATTGATGCAGCCAATTATAGTTTAGAGGGTGATGGCAAGCGAATACGACCTATTCTGACTTGGGTTATGGGGGTGAACGAATACGGATTAGACAGCGCGGCAATTGTGCCGCTTTTGAGGTCTTTGGAATATATGCATACTGCATCCTTAATTTTCGATGATCTGCCCTCTCAGGATAATGCCCCCACTCGAAGAGGCCGTTCAACTCTACATGAGGTGTATAATAGCGCAACGGCGGAATTGACAGGACTCTTTCTAATTCAGAAGTCGATTGAGGAACAGGCATCCCTTTCTACATTCGATGCTAAATCCGTAATTGCTTTAATGCAATATTCAGCTCAAAAGGCGGAAGATACCTGCATGGGGCAAGCGATGGATTTGAATTCTAAAGGGAAAGCATTGACGCTAGAGCAATTAAATATGATTTGTTTCTATAAGACGGGCATTGCGTTCGAAGCTTCACTAGTTATGCCAGCGATTCTCGCACAGGTTAAGGAGACAGAAATTGAAGCTTTGAAGAAATTCGCTTATCATGCGGGGATTGCTTTTCAGATTAAAGATGATTTACTCGACTTGGAAGGGGATTTACAATTACTGGGTAAGCCCACAGGGCAGGATGTTGAGAATAACAATGCAACGTTTGTATCCATTCTGGGTTCAGAAGGCGCTAGAAAAGAGATGTGGGAGCACTATTGTCTTGCCATGGAGGCGCTAAAAGAGATCCCCCGCAATATCAATTTTTTAAAACATCTATTGAATTATATGGTTAATCGTGATCGATAAATATGAAAATGGAGTGTTGGCATCTTTGCCAGCACTTTTTTATGAAAAAAATCAATCGTTTTTACGTTCAACTCCGTCTTACTTATAAGAACATCAGAACGATGACTTTATCCTAATACCGACACTGACAAAAAAAGAGGGGGTGTGGTGAGTGGTGGATAGGACGATGGACGAGGTCAGAATGGTTGATTTTGCCCGAATGGATGAGGAAGTTTTCTTTAAACGCCTGTATGTGGAGCATCGGAAAATGTACACCGTCGCTTATAGTTATCTACGGACAGAAGCGGACGCGTTAGAAGTTGTACAAGAGGCTTCATGTCGAGCCTGGATGAAACGTAAGAAGCTTAAAGATGAACAGTCATTTACACCTTGGTTGATTCGAATTACGATCAATTGCTGTATGGATGAACTACGACGAAAAAAACGAGTGATTCCTACGGAGAAGCTGGCAGAGGTTGCAACTCAGGAAATGAAAAGTAACGACCGGATTGATCTGGAACGTGCTCTGAACCGATTAAAGCCCAAATATCGGCATGTGGTACTTCTTAAATATTACAATGACATGACTACAATCGAAATCGCAAAAGTGCTAAAAAAACCTGAAGGTACAATCAAAACCTGGTTACGCGAGGGACTTAAACAGCTTCGTAATGTGCTGAAGTGATATGGGAGGTGAACGGAGTGACAGATAAAGAAGATCGTATTTTGCAGAAAAATGTTGATGAAATGAATCAGAATACTGAAACTTTACAGGAAATGAAAATTTATAACGCGATGCGAAAGGGAATTATGGAAGGAAAAAAACGTGAGAAACGCCGCGTTTATACCGCAGGTTTGGGAGTGATCGCAGCCGCAGCCCTTTTATTTACATACTCTTCAATCGGGTTACCGGCCAAGGAAGTGGCTGAACCTTCAGTTCAAACCGCCAGCCCTAAAAATACAGATGATTTTGCAGCTTATCGTTCATTTTCAAGGTTAGAACCAGCGCTTGCTAGTGCTCTGGAAGAGAATCTCGTGATGCCGGTGGGTCAGAGCGCGGAAAACAAGGGGTACCGAGTGGATGTAACTGGTGCAGTAACAGATGGAAGGAAGGTGTATATTCTATACAGTGTTCAGAACAATACAGACAAAGAAGTTATACATGCGAATTTTGCGCTTCAATATGAAGGCATACAGGAGTCGAATCTACATAAAGGTGCTGCACTAAGTATGCTTGCCAGCGATAACCGAATTCAACCAGGCCAGTCTAAGGATTTTATATACACTACTAGTCTTTCACCAACGGTTAAATATCCAAAGGAAGTAAACTATAATGTCATTCTCACTGAAACTTCAGATAAGGCGCTACAATCCAGTAGTAATAAGTACCGGACTAATCTGGATGTTGCTTTCGAACTTAATCCTGATATGCTCAAAGCACAGGAAAGAATTCTAAAAACGGATAAAACGCTGACAGTTGACGGGCAAAAGATTAAAGTGAATCTAGTGCAATATACACCGCTTAGTACCTATGTAGATTTGGAGTATGATCCGAACAATGATAAACAAATTTTCCAATTGATTAATCCAGTTCTGATTAATACAAATGGTGGAGCTACCGAAAAATTATTTTACCCCGACATCGTCAACTCAGACAATTCTGAAGTCTATTCGGACAACTCCAAGTTTACGCTGGTGTTCAGGAACAGCCAGAGCAGTCTAAACCGTCAGCCAGACACCGTTTCATTAAAAACCTTTGGTATCTCGGCAGTGGAAAAGAATAAAATGAAAATTGTTGTCGATCTCAATAAGCAGCAAATCATTGAAGCACCGGGAAGTGGCCTTGAGCTTGTTGCTCCAACGCAAGAGAATTATGCTGATGAAGGAGAGATCTTGTTGCGGCATACAATTACTGATGCCGAATATTTAAAATACTACACTAGACTTGCTGAGACTTTTACTGATGCGGAAGGAAATGTGCATAAAAGAGCAATCAAAACAACTTCGGCAGGAAACTTCGGTGGTTACATGACTTCAAAGGATGGTACAGCCGTGGATGAAATGCGTTATACTTTTGGAAAGGGAGCGAAAGATTATCCTCAACCCCTAACGATTATGCTAGAGAAATATATCAATCCGATTATGGATACGCAAGCCGTAGAGTTATTTACTAAGTAATAGATTAAGCTTAACGATTAATAATCTTGTATTAGTTGTAATCCTATAGGAGGTAGTTATGCGTAATTATAACACTGTAATCTTTGATGTGGATGGAACCTTAATTGATACAGAAATCGCTGTTTTGAGTTCTCTGCAAAAGATGTTAAAGGTGGATCATAACAGAGAGTATGAATTGTCAGAGCTCTATTTTGTGTTAGGTATTCCCGGTTCAGCTTCATTACCACAACTTGGGATCGAAGATATTCATGAGGGCAATGAGAGATGGAATGTTTTCATGAAAGATTTCTATGATACTATTAACATCTTTGACGGAATTGTAGATGTAATGAGTTCATTACAGTCAAAAGAGATCGTTCAAGGAATTGTGACTTCCAAGACAAGAGATGAGCTAAATGACGATTTCGTTCCATTTGGCTTAACTAAATATTTATCATATACCGTTATCGCAGAAGATACAGCAAAGCATAAGCCACATCCAGACCCCTTGCTAGAATTTATTAGAGTATCAAAAGCAAACCCTGAATCATCTATTTACATAGGAGACACGATCTATGATTATGAATGTGCAAGAGATGCTGGTGTCGATTTTGGATTAGCTTTATGGGGATGCAAGCAGCATGAGCATATTCCCGCGAAATATAAATTTGAAACTCCGCAGGATATTTTAAAGCTGCAATTGTAAAGTGAATAGGGTGAATATATAGCAGAGCGGCATTTTGCCCTCTGTTTTTTTAATGGAAAAACCTTCATTGTATGTTCTTAACATTGACTCTTCTCTATCTTATCGTTAATATTACCTCTGTGCTTCATTGCCCAAAAGCCTAAAAGCTTAAAAGCTTAAAAGTAAGGAAGCACCGCAATCTCCGAATTTTATCCCAATCACAATGTTAAGGAGCACTATCGTTATGGACCGTCAGCTTAGTTTTTCAAAAAGTATGATTATCATCGCTTTTATTTTCGCACTTCTTTTTGTATCTATTTTCCTATTGAAAGCAGAACCTCATATCCCTCTTCTCGCAACCACAGTTGGCACAGCAGTCTTATTGGGTTTATTTGGCGTGTCATGGAAAGATATTGAGGCAGCTATCATTAAAGGCATCCAAACAGCTATAATGCCCATTCTTATCCTCATGCTAATCGGAATATTGATCGCTGTATGGATGATGAGTGGTACGGTGCCTACACTTTTATTTTATGGTATGGATTATATTAATCCGAACTACTTTGCAGTAAGCGCGTTATATGTCACAATTGTCGTCTCTATGTTTACTGGAAGCTCATTCACCACCGTTAGCACGATCGGCGTAGCTTTGATGGGTATTGCTTTGACGACAGGGATTTCTCCCACACTTGCTGCTGGAGCGATCATTTGCGGAGCTTGTTTTGGTGATAAAATGTCACCCTTATCCGATACGACGAATTTTGCACCTGCAGTGGTAGGTATATCCTTGTTCACACATATTCGTAATATGATGTACACAACGATTCCGGCGCTTATAATAACTACTGTCTTTTTCTTGTTCGCACCAAAAGCCGATGCGATTGATTTATCGTCGATTCAGGGGATTAAGTTTGCTCTACAAGATGGATTTCATATCCACTGGTTAACGTTGATCTCACCACTTGCCGTTATTATTTGCTCAATCAAACGAATCCCAATCCTTCCTACACTGATGGTTGGCATTGTCACTGGTCTTCTGGTGACCGCTATTATTCAGCAGCAGGCAGAAATCGGTGTCTGGTTCAGTGTGATGCAGAATGGATACGAAAGTACTATTGCCAATGAAACCGTTGCTTCTATCGTTAACCGAGGTGGAATGCAATCAATGATGAGTTCCGTTTCACTTATCTTGATTGCTTTATCATTAGGCGGGCTAATACAACATTGTGGTGTCATAGAGGCTTTTTTTCGCAAAATCATTCAACCCCTCAAACGTAAAAGCAGTATCGTGCTTATGAGCGGCGCATCATCCATTGCGGTTAATGGGATGACTGGTGAACAGTATCTTTCTATTTTGTTGCCTGGTCAAATGTTCAAAGATGAATATAATCGCCGAGGCATTCCAGCAAAGACACTATCCCGTACGTTAGAGGATTGTGGAACCCTTGTTAATCCTTTAATTCCTTGGGGAGTTAGCGGTGCTTTTTTCGCTGCTACACTAGGTGTGCCGGTAATTGAATATATACCTTATGCCACCCTTCTGTGGTTAAGCCCATTCATCACGTTTGCGTATGCTTTGATCCCGAAGCTGCAAAAGAACTCGTTAGGCTAACCTTCTCTGAAAGAATGTATTTATTGAACGGATATAAAGAATAATAAGAGTGATTTCTGATTTATATCTGGGGAATTCAGCGGGGGTATTGCTAGTGAGTCGCAATAAGTTGCAGGATAGAATCAGGTTAGCAAATGTCGAGACTAAACATGCAGAGCAATTTAATAATTTATTGCGTTAT
The DNA here is from genome assembly GCF_037975345.1 of Paenibacillus sp. FSL P2-0121. Taxonomy (NCBI): domain Bacteria; kingdom Bacillati; phylum Bacillota; class Bacilli; order Caryophanales; family Paenibacillaceae; genus Paenibacillus; species Paenibacillus sp. FSL P2-0121. The sequence goes on from NZ_CP150245.1 coordinate 3,383,319, forward strand.
GTATTTCAAGTGACGAATCGTGATTTACAAATCTTTGGTTGGGAAAATCGTGAAATCACCCAAGCGAAGCTGCCAGTTCTAAAGTATGCTGATGTGGTCGGTTGGTTTGATGGTGATAAATTGATTTCACAGTTAGCAGTATACCCATTTCAAGTAAATATTTTTGGGCGAATTTATGAGATGGGTGGCCTGACGGGTGTTGGAACCTATCCCGAATATGCTAATTTAGGTTTAATGAATAAGCTGATGTTGCATGCATTAACTAAAATGCGGGGCCGCAAGCAATCAATTTCTTATCTATTTCCGTATTCTATTCCGTATTATAGGCGGAAAGGCTGGGAGATCATTACCGATAAAATCTCATTTGAAGTTCCGGATACCCAGCTGCCGAAAACTAAAAAAGTTCCTGGGAACGTGGAGCGGGTAACTATTGAACATCCAGATATCAAGGAGATATATGATCAGTTCTCCATGCAGCATCATGGAGCTATGCTTCGAAATAAGTTGGCTTGGGAAGAATATTTACGCTGGGATCTGGATGAAATGACAGTGGGCATCTACTATAACAATGATGATTTGCCCACGGGGTATTTGTTGTATTGGGTTGCTGAGGAGATCTTTTACATCAAAGAAATGGTATATATTAACGAAGAAGCTCGCGTGGGATTATGGAACTTTATAAGTGCACATTTTTCGATGATTACTCTTGTCAAAGGGGATATTTATAAAGGGGAGCCGCTTTCCTTCGTTTTAGATGATGGTGACATCAAGGAAACCATTGCTCCTTATTTTATGGCCAGGATAGTGGATGTGCAATTATTTATCGAACAGTATCCGTTTAAAAAACAGGATAAAGATGGTTGCCTTATCTTCACCTTGAGTGATCCGATGCTGGAATGGAACCGGGGTACATTTACGCTTAATGTGGATAAAGATGGAACAGGTGTTTTGCACGCAGGAGGGACTAACCCTTCCTTGTTGATTGACATTCCTACTTTAACCACGATGTTAATGGGCTATAAGCGACCTACCTATTTGGCTAGGATCGGTCGGATCCAGGCAGATGAAGCTACAGTTCAATTCCTGGAAGGGTTAATCAGGCCAGAACATCCTTATTTCTCTGATTATTTTTAAAAAGCATACTCTAATGAGTGTGCTTTTTTCTTCTTTTATAGTAGAATTGATTCTCGGCAACACTAAATGATATGGGGTGTAAGAATGGCGATTAATTTCACCAAACCAATGATCCAAAGGTTAGAACAAGAAATCATAGAGGTAGAGAGCAAGCTCAAAAACGTGAAGAACAAAAAAGAAAAATCCAAATTCAAAATTAATCAATTAGAACAGGATATGAAATTTAGCAAGTCTCACACAGATTTGAGCAGTAAAATGACGCGAATCAAAAAGCTTAACGATGAAATTAAGAACATGAATCGCCTGCAAGCTGATCTTTCCAAAGAATTAACAGCAAAGAAAAACTCGTTAAAAAAACTCCAGGTAAATGGAACTGCACCTACTACAATTGATTCCACAAAAGGATAGTCGATCATGGCTGCACAGATGAAAAACCGCGTAATTGGCGGTTTTTATTTTTTTACCAGCTCATCTGTTTCTCCCCTTAACAAGGAAATCTCATGCTTATAGGGTGCGTTTACATATTTCTTTTCACCGATGGAGGGAGTCTCTAGGAGTTTGGGAATGGTTGATAGTTGAGGATGGTGGACCACATATCGAAGCGCCTGAAGGCCGATATATCCGTGTCCTATATTTTCGTGCCTGTCTTTATGTGAGCCCATAATATTCTTTGAATCATTGACGTGAATTACCTTTAGTCGCTCTATTCCGATCAATCGATCAAATTTATCCAATATGCCATCAAAATCTTCTTTTACGTTATAACCGGCATCATGGATATGGCAAGTATCCAAACAAATTGATAGACGCTCATTATGGGTGACTCCATCAATAATAGCTGCAAGTTCTTCAAAAGAGACTCCACATTCACTACCTTTTCCAGCCATAGTTTCTAATGAAACCTGAACATTTCGTTTATCTGTTAGCACTTCGTTTAAGCCTTCCACGATCCGAGAGATTCCAGCTTGAGAGCCAGCACCAACATGGGAGCCAGGATGTAGGACGATTTGGGTTGAACCCAAAGCTTCTGTTCTTATGATTTCTGATTGAAGAAACTCTATACTATGCTCAAAGACCTGTGCCGAAAGTGTATTTCCTAAGTTAACAATAAATGGAGCGTGTACAATAATATTAGAAATACCGTTATCTCTCATATGAGCATGTCCTGCTTCAATATTCAAAGCTTCAATGGGTTTGCGGCGTGTATTTTGTGGGGCTCCGGTATAAAAAAGGAAGGTGGTCGCTCCATAAGAGGCTGCCTCTTCACTAGCTCGAAGGAGCATTTTTGTTCCGGTCATAGACACATGAGAGCCTAGGAGTAAAGACATCGGGGTTGACACTTCCTTTCCTCTGAAAAGAGAGCCATATTTAGTCACTATATATCCTATATGTCTATTATTATTTGTGAATTACCCGGATTATATGTATTGGTATTACAAGAAAGTAGGATGTTTTTTAGGGAAGATCAAGGTTGTCTCATCTGATTTATTATTTATGAGAGACAACCTTAGCGACCCGGAATTTAGCGCTAATTAGCGGCGGAAATAGTCTCACCTTGAATTGGTTTTAAATTTTTCTCCCATTTAACTCTGATTGCCCGGGAAGTGAATAGATCAGCTCCATCTGAGATTTGGAAGTGTAGATGGGCCTCGCTCGTATTACCAGAATTACCTGTTAAGCCAATAACTTCACCTTTTTCGACTTTATCCCCCGGTTTTACAGTAACTGACCCTTGTTTGAGATGCGCCAAATGACTATATTCCCCGCCATGATCAATGACAACGATATTTCCGGTAGCTTGATTCGGATTCATGACCCCAACTGGCTCATTGTCTTTAATGTCATTCACAACCGATACAACGGTGCCGTCCGCTGGAGCGAGGATGTTTTTGCCAAAGGCATAATAGCTTTCATTTTTTAGTGGATCTCCTGTATAGGAATAGTTATCTTTGGTTTGGATAAAATCGTAAGCGTAACGCTGGATTTCTAACTCATAATGATAATTCACAAGCACATTCTCACCACCCCAAAATACATACCAATCTCCCTCAAACGGCAGTGCGTATTCATGTTTGCTTAGTACATTGTCGGTTTCAGGAGAAGGGGTAAGCTCTTGAACTTGAATTAATGTAATCGTCCCATCCGGATCAAACATCCCGACAAGCCCCTTATTGCCAGCATCACTAACCCATGTGCGTCGATCAAATCCATTAAGCTGCATGGTCGATGCCTTTTCCAATGTATGGATACCCTTTGTGAATTCTTTTCCTGTCTCTGTTAATTCTGCTTCACTTATTTCATCTTTTAAAGGCTGATTAAAGCGGGCATACAACTCCTTGTACTTCCCGTCCAGTAGAATCTTTGATAGTTCATCTGGAGCAAATCCGCTCAGAATGGCAGCTGTGGCCGGGCTTGTTGTCTGCTCCGCCTTTTCAGTAGTCGGCACATCTGCATTCTCTCCTCCACAGGCAGCCATTAATAAAGACAATGACCCTACAGCCAATGCAGTTCTTGTATTCAAAATAACTTTATGAATGATTTTTTTAGGTTTTTTGTTCATATATATCGCCTCCCAGTATTACGATTGTAGCAGTCTATCCTTAGCTCTTCTGAAATTCTATATTAACACTTACATAATTTACTAGCTATTTAATGAATACGAATTAAGCTTCCGTTAAGATTAGTAAGATTGCTAGCCAAAAAAATCATGCTATGATGTTAAAAACGTCTATTGTGAAAGGGAAAATTTATATGAATGAGGCTTCAATTTTATTGGTTGATGATGAGGTATCACTTTTAGACATTATGGAGACAGTGCTGCGTAAGGAGGGCTACGTCAATATAGATACAGTGCAAACAGGTGAGGAAGCAGTAAGTGCCTGTGAATCCAAAAAATATGATTTAATTGTGCTGGATGTAATGCTGCCCGGACGAAGTGGTATCGAAATCTGCCCTTTTATCCGTCAGACGACGGATGCCCCTATTCTTTTTCTGACTGCTCGAACGTCTGATTTCGATAAATTAACGGGATTTGCTATAGGCGGAGATGATTATATTACCAAGCCCTTTAACCCGCTTGAAGTGGTGGCTCGTATAAGAGCACAACTGCGGAGATATTTTGCTTCTGCTAACCAACAGGCTACTGGCAAGAGTGTAGAAATAGTCCCCAATAAATCTGCAAATGTATATGATTACGGAAGGTTTAAGCTAGATGAGACAGCGGGAGAACTCCTGGTAGAGGGTCAGTCTGTTGCTTGTCCGGCACTTGTATTTCAACTGCTGGTCTTCTTATGCAAACATCCTAATCAGATTTTCAGCAAAAGTGAGTTATATGAGAAAGTATGGGGCGATGAAGCACTGAGCGATGATAATACGGTCATGGTTCATATTCATCGAATTAGAGAACGTATCGAAGCAGACCCGTCCGATCCAAAATTTATTGTTAACGTTAGGGGTCTTGGTTATAAGCTGGTGAAGGTAGACCGCCAGGAGTTGTCCATGCCATGAATATCAAACGTCGGTTAACGTTAAGGTTCGTTCTACAGCTAGCAATTACGGGAATGGTTGTTCTCGCTATTGCAGCAGTAACGTTTACTTGGATGCTGTTGCGTTTTCTCGATATCAGTATTACGCGTGATTTTGCTAATGTTGGCTTAGAGCAACTGGTTGAATCCTCCAAAATCGATGAGAAGGGCATTCAATTTTCCCCGAGCTTGCTGGAGCAAGTGAAGAAGAATAAGGGCTGGCTGCAAAATATCGATGAAAATGGAAAAGTTGAAAGTGCCTACAACACTCCAAAAGATGTCCCAATTCAATATGGACCGGGTGAAGTAGTCGCCTATTGGACAGGGACTCAGCCTTTTCCGTATACTCTGGCTGTATGGATTCAAGAGAAAAATGGGAGACAATTCACGCTTCTTTATGGCGCGCCAAATACACTAGATCCTTTGTTAAAAAAAATGAGCGAAGGTACATTTGATGCAGTAGATGGAGATCTGGTTCTGCCTGATTCGATTGAAAGAGAAATTAAATCATCACAGGCTTTTGTTCAACTCATTGATTCATCGGGTACGGAGCTGCTCTCCTATAATAGGCCAAAGATGATTCCCACCAAGTACTCAGTGCCAGAGCTAGCACTACGCACTCTCTACAGTGAACGTTACGGCTATCATGTCCGATCTTCTTTTGATAAACAAACGGGCCAAACATGGATCGTTGGACAACCGAACGTAAAGGGTGCAGATACAGGACAAAAGGTATGGGTACCTGAAGAGGTTAAAATTGTCATTAAAGGCTCATTAGCAATGCTCGCGGCTTTATTGCTTGCATTTATATTGCTATCTTTATGGCAAGCTCATAGGTTTGGAGCGCCAATGCTGCATATGCTTGTATGGCTCGATTCTATTGGAAATGCCATATATACAGAGCCTTTGGACCGTAAAGGAAATCGTCGTAGTCGAACACACGTAGGTAAATGGAGGCGGAGATACCGGGTTTTTTCTGATGTAATGGTCTCCATAGAGAAATTATCTGCTAATTTGCAGAGAGATCAGGCGTTGCGGCAACAAACAGAGAATTTGAGGGAAGAATGGATCGCAGGTGTTACACATGATTTAAAAACTCCTTTATCTTCTATAACTGGTTATGCTCATTTACTGGCGGAGCCTTCGTATGATTGGTCGAAAGAGGAAGTTCGCATGTTTACAAGGACGATGCTGGATAAATCAGCCCATATGGACATGCTGATCAGTGATCTTGCCATGACCTATCGGCTAAAAACAGGGATCAAGCCACCAGAGCTGATGGAAGTGGAATTGAACTCTTGGTTACATCAAACCCTTGATCAAGCTGCTGCAAATCCCGAATACGGGAAGCAGCGAATTATATTTGTGCCGGCACCAAACGAAGTGAGGGCCCGATTGTATACTCCATGGCTAGAGCGGGTTGTGAACAATTTGACTGCGAATGCTTTACTTCATAACCCCTCGGATACGATTTTAACGGTTTCGCTTACTATGAATGATTTGGACAGTGGATTTACTATTCAATTTTCCGATGATGGCGATGGAATGGATGAAGTCACACTTAACCGATTATTTGAACGTTATTATCGAGGAACGGACACCGTATCTAGCTCCAACGGATCCGGCCTTGGCATGGCGATCTCCAAGGGATTAATCGAATGTATGGAGGGCAGAATTGCTGTTGAGAGTAGCCCTGGACAAGGGACCATTATTAAGTTGAGTTGGAGCTAATCATAGAACCAGCGTTTTTCCTAACGGAAATGACGGTGGTTTTTTTGTTCTGAATATAATTTTTTAATTCTCCTGTTTATTATCCAGCCAGAGTTGGGATCATAAATAAGTTGACATCCAAACTGATTGTAACTACAATAGTTACAGGTAGTGGTTAAAATAAATTTATCATCCTAATTTGAGGAGGAAGTAAAAATGAAAATAGCAATAACAGGAGCAACAGGTCAATTCGGATCATTGGTGATAGAAGCTTTACTTAAAACTGTACCCGCAAGTGATCTTGTAGTTAGTGTGCGGAACCCAGAAAAAGCAAGTGATCTTCAGGCACGTGGAGTGGAAGTCCGTCATGGTGATTTTGATCAACCTGAGACGCTGGAATCAGCATTTGCCAGTGTGGATCGATTATTAATTGTATCTGCAGATGGTGATAATGAAACCCGGATTCGTCAACATAAAGCAGCTGTTGCTGCTGCGGAAAAAGCAGGCGTCGGCTTCATTGCCTACACAAGTGTAGGACAAGCAGACAAGAGTGAACTATTTCTTGCTGAAGTTCACCGCATCACCGAAGAAGCTATTCGCGCAACAGGCATTCCTTACAGCTTCCTCCGTAATAACTGGTATTTGGAGAATGAGATCGGCTCCATTCAAGGTGCTCTAGCAGGTGCCCCATGGGTGACTTCAGCAGGGAATGGTAAAGTTGGCTGGGCTACACGCGGAGATTATGCAGAAGCTGCAGCAAATGTTCTGACAGGTGACGGACATGAGAACACAGTGTATGAATTGTCTGGCAACCCTTTAACACAAGAGGAATTGACTGAGATCATAGGCAGTGTAATCGGTAAAGAAATCAAAGTAATCCAGGTTGACGACGAGGCTTATGCCAAGACCATGTCGGAGGTGGGTGTCCCAGAAGCTGCGCTTCCAATAGTTGTAGCTATACAACGTGGGATTCGTGAAGGTTGGCTTAATATTGAAAGTAGCGATTTAGAGAAACTGCTGAAACGTTCAGCTACTCCTCTTGCGGATGTCATTCGTGTTATGGTCGGTAATTTACAAGCATAATAATATAAAAGATAAAAGGCTTCCTCGAGGTTGAAAAACCAGTGAGGAGGCCTTTTTTTGTGTTGATAGAGGATGAATCAAATACATAACTTTTCACTATTTTGCCTTGTTCATAATTGTGTTAGTTTAGTTTAACTAGTTATACTAAAAGAAATGGAAGATACTTTGAGTGAGTACATAATCTGGCGAATAAGCGAAGGAGATGATTACAAATGAAAAGAAATATCTTGGTGGTATCGGGAGCGGCGGTTGTTGCATTAGGTGCGTATTTGTTATTGGGAGGTATCGATAAGGATACGCCTTCAGCACAAGATACAACCGACATTAAGCAATTAGTGCAAGAATATAGTTCAAGCAGTCTGGAAAACCTGTCCGCGTCTATCACTTCTGAGCAACTTATTGTAACCGATAGTAACAATAAAGAGAAAACTTACGACTTGCCTAAAGATGAGTTTTTTGTTTCTATAGCTCCATATGTGGAGAATACGCATCCTTGCGCAACACATAGCTTGACTGGCTGCCAAGGGGAATTAACGGATGATGAGTTTAAAGTATATATCGAAGACAGCGAAGGCAATGTGATTGTGGATCAAGAAATGAAATCGCTATCTAACGGATTTATTGATCTTTGGTTGCCCCGGGACAAACAATATAACGTAACCATTGAGCAGGACGGAAAAACAGCAAAATCTGAGCTTTCCACTTTTAAGAGTGATAATACATGTGTTACAACTATGCAATTGGCAGAAAGTATCTAAAAAGTTGCAGAGAGAAGACTTGAAAAGCGAATGCTCAGCAGGATGTTTCTTAAGCGATGTCGAAGTCGTTATTGATAATCCAATTAGATCTTCCTTCTGATGTATTCTGTATTGGACTTTCGCCAAATGTCCATCGTATCGGACTCCATTGCAGCTATTTTAGATTTTCGCTGCATTTTTCAAGCTTATCGGACTGCATAGCTCTTATTGGCTTGTAATGGCACAGAATTGGAGTGTATTTAGGGAAATAACTGCATCTGGGTCCGATAACCTGGTGAAATGCTATAAATCTACGAAATAAGTGCACCTCGGTCCGATCTAGCGGAGAGTTAGAAAGTGTTTGGGAAAAGAAATCAAAAGTATCACACGAATGATCAAAAGAAATTGCTTTACAGAAGAGAGGAGAGAGATGAATGGTTAAAGAGCTGATCATTGGGGATGTTTTGCAAGAGCTGGCTGGTACACGTCGGATACTGGAGAAGCTGCCTCAAGAGAATATGACATGGAAACCACACTCTAAGTCAATGAGCCTGGGTGGGCTGGCCACACACCTCGTTAACCTTCTGAGCTGGCAATCTGCAATTCTACTTTACTCGGAGTTTGATTTGGCATCTGTGGCATATCGACGAGAAGCACTGGAGAGTCCCGACGCGGTTCTACAAGAGTTCGACCTGAAAGCTCGTGAGATTGAGGAATTAATTACTGCAAGCAATGTGGAGATGCTCGGCGCGGAGTGGACCTTGCGGAACGGGGAGCAGATCATCCGTCGTCAGACACGGGCAGCTGCGCTTCGTACCATCGGATTGAATCATATGGTTCACCACCGGGCGCAGCTTGGAGTTTATCTGCGGCTGCTTGACGTGCCGGTACCTGGTCTTTACGGACCCTCGGCTGATGATTTAGAATTAGCAAACGGTGAAGGTTGATAAGTGAGGAAGCCCTGCACTGCCAAGTAAGTTCAACATATAGCTCTTACCTGATATATTGGAGTATTAAGTTACCTCCAAACATACGGTAATGGGCTTATTTACTTTTTTCTAGTATTACACTAAATAAAACTCACGGAGGATCGGAAAGTTTGGGTTGACACTTTAGCTAATTTGGAGATATTATAGATTCATTAAGTCTATGATGGAACGAATATTTTTTTGGTTTAATAATAGACAAAAAGAGTCTTTAATATCTGCATATAGGAGATGATTCATATGATTTACGATTGCATTATTGTTGGTGGTGGACCCGCAGGCTTGAACGCAGCCCTTGTTCTTGGTAGGGCAAGAAGAAAAGTAGCTTTAATTGATAATAATCAGCCAAGGAATGCTGTTACCCATGCATCACATGGTTTTATTACAAGAGACGGGGTTACACCAGCCGAGTTTCGTCGTATTGCGTATGAGGAGGTACTACGTTATCCGTCAGTTGAGCATATCCAGACTGAGATTATTTCGATTAACAAAAATGATTCTGGATTTGCGGTACATGATTCGTTTGGTCGTCACATTGAAGCTCGCAGATTGATTTTGGCGACCGGGTTAAAAGAGGTCCTTCCTGAGATAGAGGGCCTACGACCATTATACGGAAAAAGTCTGTTTAATTGCCCGTATTGTGACGGCTGGGAATTACGAGATCAACCCCTTGTCGTTGTTTGCGAAAATCCACATGTTTTTCATATGGCTAAAATGCTGCTCAATTGGAGTAAAGATTTGGTTATCTGCACGAACGGCAAGACATTCCTTTCAGATGAACAGAAAAAAAGTCTTGAGGCTAAGGGAGTTGTAGTCAATGAACAAACAGTTTCCTCTTTTATGGGTCATGACGGGCAACTTCAGGCGGTTCGCTTTGCAGATGGTACTGAGATCTTAAGAACGGGAGGGTTTATTTCTCCGAATTTGATCCAAACGTCATCAATCGTAGACCATTTGACTGTAAAGCGGAATGATTCTGGTGGGTTTAGCACGGATGGTGCGGGGAGAACCTCGATTCCAGGATTATATTCGGCTGGAGATGTTTCTTATTTTATGCCTTCTCAGTTAGTGTTTGCCGCGGCTGACGGGAGTCGGACAGCTATGAGTGTAAATATGGATCTTATAGAAGAAGAATTTGAACTTTTTTAACGAATTATGGGTAGGAAGTTGAAAATAATAAGTATGCATGATAACATAATTACAAATTAATGATCGGAGTTGAAAAGTATAGTGTAGTAATTATTCTTGCGTCCCATGATGAATAAAACAACAACAATGGTTTATTTCGTTTGTTTTATTCTTTGTATGCAAGAAAGTTACTACTTCTTTTCACTCGAAAATATATCCATATCTAACTCCATTTGGGGCTGGATTTGCTGTATTTATTTGAGTCACAAGAAAGTAACTTTCTTGTGGCTTTTATTTTGTTAAAATACAGGAGGATTATTTTATGTCATTAATAAATGTCACAAATCTAACATTTGCCTATGAAGGCAGCTACGATAACATATTTGAGAACGTAAACTTTCAAATCGATACCGATTGGAAATTAGGTTTCACAGGGAGAAATGGTCGAGGAAAGACTACATTTCTTAGCTTATTGCTTGGAAAGCATGAATACAGCGGTAATATTTCTGCTCATGTCAGCTTTGAATATTTCCCCTTTCAGGTGAATAACAAGGAGCTTAACACCATAGATGTGATCAGCGAGATTTTTCCGGATTATATTCATTGGAAGTTAATGCGTGAGCTTTCTTTGCTAAAGGTTTCTGAGGATGTGTTATATCGTCCCTTTGATTCATTGTCTAACGGAGAGCAAACGAAAGTGCTGTTAGCCACATTATTCATTAAGGAAAATAGCTTCCTGTTGATTGATGAACCTACAAATCATTTGGATATGACGGCAAGAAAGCTTGTCAGTGATTACCTCAATACGAAAAGTGGATATATTCTGGTTTCTCACGACAGATCCTTTCTTGATAATTGTGTGGACCACATTTTATCAATCAACAAAACCAATATAGAGATTCAAAAGGGCAATTTTTCTAGCTGGTGGGAGAATAAAGTCAGACAAGATAACTTTGAGATAGCGGAAGACGAAAAACTTAGAAGAGATATCAAACGCTTGTCAGCCTCATCTAAACGAACAGGTAACTGGTCACATGAGGTGGAAAAAACTAAAAATGGAACTAGAAATTCTGGATCTAAGTTAGATAAAGGTTATGTTGGGCACAAGGCCGCTAAAATGATGAAACGCTCTAAAGCCATCGAGCAAAGACAGCAATCTGCTATCAACGAAAAGTCTAAGCTTCTTAAAAACATCGAAAATTCTGAGAACTTAGAGATTACGCAGCTTGCTTATCATAAACGTCATCTTGCGGAGCTGGACAATGTTTCGGTTTTTTACGGAGAGAAAAGGGTATGTTCAGAAGTAAGCTTTACCATTGAGCAAGGGGAGAGAATTGCACTCTCGGGTAAAAATGGTTCCGGCAAATCAAGTATCATCAAATTGATTTCCGGTGAGGAGATAGATTATACCGGCACCTTCACTAAGGATAGCCAGCTTATCATTTCCTACGTATCACAAGACACTTCAGATCTACGGGGCGATTTAACAGATTATGCTAGAGAGAATGGGATAGATGAAAGTCTTTTTAAATCTATTCTGCGAAAGCTTGATTTCTCTAGAATTCAATTTGATAAGGATATATCCACTTACAGTGGCGGCCAAAAGAAAAAAGTCCTGATCGCCAAAAGTCTTAGTGAAAAAGCTCATTTGTATATTTGGGATGAACCGCTTAATTTTATTGATGTTATTTCACGTATGCAAATTGAGGAGCTATTGCTTGAATATACACCAACACTCGTTTTTGTGGAGCATGATCGCGAATTTTGCCATAATGTTGCCACGAAGATCATTGAACTTAGCTGATATTTTTAACATCGATTGAAAATTTCCAACTCTAACAGACCAATATTATTATATTAATAAAGATAATTATTATATATATTACAGTTATCCAATGTACTATAATGGTATAGTTAAACTTTATGATATGTAATTGATGCCTAAAGAAACAACCTATAGAATTGAACAACAGGAGGAAACAAGTTGAGTACACAGAGTGTGGGAATTCCATTAGAAGGTTTTGCAGAATTTAGCCGAACGGTAGCAGCAGAAGGTGCAGTACTGTTGAAGAATGATCATCAGGTGCTTCCGCTTGCTGAAAGTGATAATGTTGCTGTTTTTGGCAGAACTCAAGTGAATTATTATCGCAGTGGTACTGGTTCGGGCGGTAGTGTTCATGTTACTTATACGACCAACCTGCTGGGCGGTCTTCGCAGTAAAAAGAACCTTACGATCAACGAAGATTTGGCAGCAGTATATGAGAAGTGGATTGAGCAAAATCCGTTTGATAATGGTGGCGGCGTTTGGGCTGCAGAGCCATGGAACCAGAAGGAAATGCTTTTATCCGACGAATTGGTAGCTGAGGCTAGAAGTAAATCGAACAAAGCAATCATTGTAATCGGACGTACAGCAGGAGAAGATCAGGATAATGTCGATGGTTCAGGAAGCTACCAACTAACAGCTGATGAAAAGGCGATGCTGAAGCAGGTAACTACATATTTTGAGCAAACGATTGTTGTACTGAACGTCTCTAATATTATTGATATGAGCTGGCTGAACGATGAAAGCTATAAAAATCCGATTTCGTCTGTCATCTACTCTTGGCAGGGGGGAATGGAAGGTGGTAATGCAATTGCGGACGTGCTGGCTGGAGAAGTAACTCCAAGCGGAAAATTAACAGACACGATCGCATATTCCATCAACGATTACCCGTCAACACACAACTACGGTAATGAATTTACAAACCTTTATCAGGAAGATATCTATGTTGGTTATCGTTATTTCGAGACATTTTGCCCAGAAAAGGTTCAATATGAATTTGGTTATGGAATATCGTATACCACGTTTAAGCTCGAGCCAGAAGAAGCTAAACTTATTTACAAAGCTGGCGAACTTAATGTTGAAGTCGGCGTAACCGTAACTAATACAGGAACTACCTTTGCTGGAAAAGAGGTTGTTCAGGTCTATTATGAAGCTCCACAAGGAAAATTGGGACAGCCTGCTAAAGCTTTGGCAGCCTTCGCAAAAACAGAAGTCCTTCAGCCAGGCGAAGCTCAACGTCTTACCGTGAGTTTCCCTGTTCATTCAATGGCTTCCTATGATGATGCTGGTGTGTCAGGGCATGCTTCCGCTTATGTGCTAGAAGAAGGCACGTACCGCATATTTGTGGGAACGAGTGTTAAAAAAGTGGAGGAAGTCAAGGTTGAAGGGAATAGCGGCTATGTCGTGGAAACTCTTCAAGTTGTGGAACAGTTACAAGAAGCTCTTGCACCCACGCAAAGCTTTACAAGAATGCAACCAGGTGTTCAAAAAGCAGACGGTTCATATGAACTTGTTTATGCAGAGGTTCCAACACGCAAGATTTCGTTAGCAGAACGGATCGAGAGCAATCTACCAACAACGATCTCCCAGACAGGCAATCAAGGGCATAAATTAAGAGATGTATTTGAACAAAAAGTTAGTATGGAAGCTTTTATTGCCCAGCTTAGTGACGATGATTTGGCTGCCATTGTACGGGGTGAAGGTATGAGCAGCCCATTGGTTACACCGGGTACAGCTTCTGCATTTGGAGGAGTAAGTGATAGTCTATATAACTTAGGAATCCCTGTTGCATGTACGGCAGATGGTCCTTCAGGAATTCGTATGGATAGTGGAGCGAAAGCGACTCAGGTTGCGATCGGAACGCTTCTTGCAGCTACTTGGAATGCCGCATTAGTCGAAGAGCTGTATGTGTTAGAAGGACAAGAGTTGGTAAGAAACAACATAGACACCTTGCTTGGACCAGGTCTAAATATTCGTCGCAGCCCGCTTAATGGCCGCAACTTTGAGTATTTTTCTGAAGATCCTTTGATCTCTGGGGTGTTTGCCGCTGCATGTACACGTGGGATTATGAAAGGTGGCTCTAATGCCACGCTGAAGCATTTTGCCTGCAATAATCAGGAGAAACATCGCAGTAAAGTGGACGCTGTTGTGTCGGAACGTGCGCTTCGCGAGATTTATTTGAAAGGTTTTGAAATTGCAGTGAAGCAGGGTGGAGCGAATTCAATTATGACCTCCTATAACCCTGTTAATGGACATTGGGCCGCTTCAAATTACGATTTGAACACTACAATTCTCCGCGGAGAATGGGGCTTCAAAGGTATTGTCATGACAGACTGGTGGGCTATCATGAATGATGTCGTTAATGGTGGAGCTGCAGACCGGAAATTTACAAATTGGATGGTCCGTGCACAAAATGACCTGTACATGGTTGTAGCTAACTATGGCGCCGAAATTAATGGATGGAATGACAACACCATTGAATCCTTGGAAAATGGATCTTTGACTAGAGGAGAGCTGCAACGTTCTGCAATGAATATTTGTGAGTTCATCATACATGCTCCAGTATTCTCGAGAAAACAGCAAATTGTTGAAACAGTTGAGTCCTTTAAGGCTAATCCTTCACTTACTGCAGAACAAGTACAATCCTTATCTCAAAATCCACAGGTTAAGCCAGCAGTTGAAGGATCGACTTTCTTTGAAGTTGGCCAAGCTGGACAATATCGGATCCTCGTGCATATCATGTCAACAGAACCTGAGCTGGCTCAAAGTGCATGCAATGTTAATTTGAATGATCAATTGATGACAACCATTCAAACCAACGGGACAGAAGGTCAATGGATTAGACAAAAGCTTGTGAAAGTAGAACTCGAAGCAGGTCTTTATGAAATGAAACTGGAATTCATTAAACCAGGTTTACAGATCGACTGGATCGAATTTAATAAAGTTGACTAAGTAGCTCTAAATATAAGTTAAAGGAAAAACCCTGCGCTAATGCAAATCCTCCAATAAGGATGTTTACGATAAACATAATTGTTTAGGCACACAGCCGAACGATTACTGTTGAATTGTAAATAATCTATATTGGAGGATTTACTTTTTGGTGAAGTTTAAATTTGAATACATAGAAAGCCGTATGTCCACAATTTTGCAGTAAAACCTGATCTTAATATCGGTATTAAAATCAAGCCAAATCATCCCGAAGCGCGTCAATGATATTTTCTTTTTTTATCTTGCTAATGGCATACAACATTGTAATAAACACGATAAAGATTACGCCAAACACGCTAATTGCCATACTGCCCCACGGGAATACAAAATTAAAGTTATCTATCCTTTCTACGGCCACTAACCCTTCATAAATCAGCCACGAGATGATTCCCGCTATTGGAATTCCGAACAGCAACGTCCTCATCCCATAAAAGAAACACTCAAAACTCATCATCTTATTGAAATCGCGGTCGGACATCCCCAACGAGCGGAGCATGGCAAGTTCCCGCCTGCGCAGTCTGATATTTGTGGAAATAGTATTGAATACATTTGCAACCGCAATCAGGGAAATCATAATAACAAAAACATAGGTGAACACATCAATAACAAATATTAAACTGCGGTATTGTTCAACTATTGTATGGACATTGTAAAGGGTATAAGCAGACATCATTCCCGTGTCCTGAATGATCGCTTCCATTTCAGCCACCGATTGCGAGGGATTATTTGAAAGAAAGGCCAGGCCCATTTCCGCATGGGTATCCGGGCTTTTAAAGTTCTCTTTAAGTGAATAGGGAGCTACCACCATAAAAACGTATGGCCGCTGCTCTAAAGATTGCCTTGGAGGCGGATCCACCGGGTACGTATCGACAAACGTAATGTTTATGCTTTGCCCCTGTTCCATCATTTGCTTGTCATTTGTTTGGGGGGCGACACTAAATGTCATGGAATGATTTGCAAACATATTAAACACTTCGCTTGGCCTTTCATTATTATCAATCCGCTTTTTGGCAACGGCAATCATCTTCGCGTCCTGCCCGGTATATTCATCTGCAGACAAACCCAATTCTTTGATAAAACTCAGATATTTGCTGTCCTCAATAAACTGGATGTCCATGGGTAGTTGAACCGTTTCGTCCGGCGTAGTATACCCCGCGTATTCCCGGTAACGGTCTGAAAAATCGCTTGCCTTAATTACGGATGTATACACATAAACGGTTTGGTACGAGCTTTCATAAACCCCGTCAGAGGTTTTAAGTTTGTTGTAAAGCGGGATCATTTCGCTGTCGTCCGTCACCTGAGTGGTAAAAAGAATGTCATAGTCCATGTCCATTATCAACTGTTCTGAAAGTCGTTTTAGAGTTGTTCCAAAAGCACTTCCCGATACAAACAGCACGACGCTTAAAGTGAGCGATAACACAATGCTGCGATAACGTTTTTTGTTTCTTTTAAAGTTTTTTAACGCAAGTGTACCCTCCAAACCGTAAATACGCTGTGCAAATTTTGATGTTTTTACCGCTTTCGATTCGGTTTTGACCTCGTTGGTCTGACGAATATTCTCCATCACGGGAGTATTTGCAGCTTTTCTGGCCGGGATATAGGCTGAAATCAAAATGGTAACTAAACTGACTGCTGTAGCTGCGACAATTGCGGGGACAGACAACGATAGGTTTAAAGGCACGGTGCTGTGGAAAGTTTTCCCGAAATTCTCGGCAACCATAGGAATTACAAGTCCGATACTGCCTATGCCGACCATAATGCCAATAGGTATGCCGACTGCACCAATGCAAAGTCCCTCAAATAGCACAGAATTTCGCAGTTGCCTTGCCGTTGCACCCACCGATGCGAGAATCCCGAACTGGCGTGTGCGTTCGTTCAGCGAGATGTTGAACGAGTTATAAATCAGAAAAATCGAGCCTATCATTATTATGGCAACCAAAATGCCGCCAACTGAGTACAGAAGCGTGTTGAACAGTTTATTGTCCGAAGCGCCCATGAAGCGCAGTACATCATCGTTAAAGACATAAGCTCCTGCTCCGACTGTACTGCTTGCGTAAGCCGTTACACCGTGCGGATTTTTCAGTGTGACAAATATACTGAAGTTGTCCGCTTGGTCTTTAGGATCTGCTTTCGTTATCAAGGTGTATCCCGGTGCGGAATGTTCCTCAAAACTGGGTCTTTCGCAGATACCTACAACCTTGTAGGTTCTCTCTGATTTTGGAACAAGGGTTTCTTTGTCCTCTCCCGATTCACCCCCGGTCTGATAAGGGTCGTGTTGGCCGAGATTCTTGTTTCCATTCAATCGGCTTCCAACAGAAAGTGAAAGTGTGTCGCCCAACTTAAATCTAACACCGCCCTTTGCAGTAACGTGAGACGGGACGAGAATCTCCTTGCTATTTTCAGGAAGCCTGCCGGAAATCAGGCTTGTGGGTAAGGTATCAAAGGCTTCCTCACTGAATCCGGTGATGAAAAGATAGGGCTTTTCAGGGCTTTTCCCGCCTTCAAGCGTTGCATAACCGATATTTTCAAATGCTGCGCTGTTTGCAACTTTACTGTCATGGGTTCTCTCTTGCACGAAAGAGGAATCAACATCCAAAAACTCAACGTGCCAACCGCCGTATTTCGCAATAGAACCGTTTACCAGATAATTTAACAGGGAAGTGCCAAAGGTAGCGACAGCCGTAATCATGGCGGCGGACAGAACAACTCCGATCACCGTGACAATCGTTCGGGAACGGCTTTTTTTCATACTTTGCAGTGTGACTTTGTTAAAAATATTCATGGCCGAACCACCTGTTCATCCCGCGTTACTTTGCCGTCTGTTATACCGATAATACGGTCTGCTTGCAGGGCAATATTTTCGTCATGGGTGACGAGGATCAGGGTCTGCCCATATTTTTTATTGCTTTCTTTGAGCAGCTTGATGATTTCATGTCCATTTCGGCTATCTAAGCTGCCCGTGGGTTCGTCGGCAAGCATGACCGCCGGGGCATTCATCAAAGCGCGTCCTATGGAAACACGCTGTTGCTGACCACCTGAAAGCTGATTGGGTAAATGCGTTTTTCGATCTTGCAACCCAAGCATTTCGAGCAGGTCATTTAGCCTTTCCTCGTTGACCTTGCGCTTGTCCATAAGGATAGGCAAAGTGATATTTTCCACTACATTCAGAGTGGGAATGAGGTTGTGAAATTGGTAAATCAGTCCAACTTGCCGTCTGCGGAAGATGGCGAGTTTTTCATTGCTTTGGCTATATACATCTTGCCCGTTCAAATATACCTTTCCGCTTGTCGGTACGTCTACGCCCCCGACGCTGTGAAGCAATGTAGATTTGCCCGAGCCGGACGAACCGATGATTGCGGTGAATCCTCCCTTTTCAATTGTAAGTGAAACATGGTCAAGCGCAGTAACTTGATTATTTCCCTTACCGTAGACTTTGCATAAATTTTCAATTTTTAAAAACTCCATTATGTGAGTCTCCTTTCTGATGGGTTACCCATATAATAGAACCTTCAACTTACATCTCTGTGACTTTCAGGTGAGAGATCTGTCACTTTGAGAAACGAATGGTAAAGATTGCGCCGCCTTGCGGGTGGTTTTTTGCGGTAATCGTTCCTCCTTGCCGCGTTATAATCATCTTGCAGAGAGCCAATCCAATCCCGTATCCTGTAGCGTTTGGGTTTTTCCCGCGATAAAACCTGTCAAACAAGCAGTGCAAATCTTCTTTCTGAAAACCCGCACCGCTGTCGTGGATGGCAATCTCGGTAAATAACCGGTTATCCGTACAATCAATCTCAATCCTCCCGTGCTCGCCTGCACTTTCTATACAATTTTTGAGGATGTTTTGAATTGCTTGCGAAATCCAACCTGGATCGCCTTGAATAAGTACTACTTTCGGCACGTCTATTTGCAAATCAATATAGCGCAGTTCTATTGGGATTAGGAACGGGCGAAGGGCGGAGCGTATCAAGCTATCTACATCTATCTGCTCGTTTTGGAATACCACAATGCCCGCGTCCAAGCGAGATAATTTTAGTAGAGAAGTAATCAGCCAATCCATCCGCACAAGCAATTCTTCTGTTTCTCGTATAAATGCTTTCCGTTCGTTTTCATTAGGGCTATTCTCTAACAAAGACAGAATGAGGTTGGCTGATGTGAGTGGGGTTCGGAGTTGGTGGGCTATGTCGGCCAGCGAATCGGCAAGATGTTCTTTTTCTTTTTTCAGCGCATCGTTTTGCTCCCGAATGCGCAGTAGCATTTTTGTTATCTCGCTGTGCAGAATAGAAAGCTCGCCCTCGTCCGACTCTTCAATGTACAGAAGGTCAGCATTATGAAGCACAAGGTCGATTTGATGTGAAATCCGTGCAATGCTTATGTATCGGGCTTTGGTAAACACGAAAAACGCTATGCCAAAAGCGGCGGTAGAGGTAGTGGTAAGGATTCCCGCCGCCATATTGATTGCAAATCCCAGCGTCACAGCGGAGGTGGCAATTAAGGAGAACAAAATGACAAAATGTCGAAACTCTCTATTCCGAAGCATACTCGTTCCCCAATCTATATCCCGTCCCACGAACAGTCAGAATAATTTGCGGACTTGCTGGATCGTTCTCTATCTTCTCCCGCAAACGTTTGATGTACACGGTCAGTGTATTGTCATTGACAAACTCGCCTGCAGCGTCCCACAATTCGTCAAGCAGCCTGCCTCTCGTGATAATACTTTTCGAATTGCTAATAAACATCAGCAACAAGCGGTATTCTAATGCTGAAAGAAAGACCTCGCTACCGTTTTTCTCCACAATGCCACTTGCCATATCGACATGAAGCCCGTGAATTTTAAAATCAGATATGGAACGCCCACTTTTTCGCAAGGCGGCTCCAATTCGTGCAATCAATTCACGCGGACGAAAAGGCTTAGTGATATAGTCGTCCGCGCCCATGTTCAGCCCGGTAACAACACTTGACTCATCGCCAGAAGCCGTCAGAAAGATTATGGGAATATCTTGCGTTTTTTTGATTTCCGTGCAAACCGCAAAGCCATTTCCATCAGGCAAAGAAATATCAATCAACGCCAAGTCAAATTTATTTCCGGCAAGCGCGGTAAGGGCTTCACTCCGCGTAGGGACATGAGAGACTGTAAATCCCTCTGAGCGGAGCAGAAGCACAAGGTTTTTAGCGATTGTCTTATCGTCCTCAACCAAAAATATCTGGTTCATTTATTTGCACCGTCCTTTACTTTACTGCAACTATATCGTCCGTTAGCCGGGTTTTTAGCGTCAATTGGAACAAGGCAAGTATTTCCCATTTTTTCGCTGATTCCTTTGTCGTTATATAATCTATGCATAACACCTCCTTAGATCTATTATATTTCTTTTGACAGAAACATACAGTCCGAGGTATAAACAAAAAATATAGGGTGTGTAAACTTATATTAAAGGCAGAAATATGAACGCTAAAATGTAA
Source organism: Paenibacillus sp. FSL P2-0121 (assembly GCF_037975345.1). Lineage (NCBI taxonomy): Bacteria > Bacillati > Bacillota > Bacilli > Caryophanales > Paenibacillaceae > Paenibacillus > Paenibacillus sp. FSL P2-0121. The sequence goes on from NZ_CP150245.1 coordinate 3,403,888, forward strand.
TAGGGTTAAATAGTATGAAGCTAAATGTAACAGGAAGAAATCTCTCGAAAGAAAAGAGTCTGCAAATTAAGGATGAATTTCAAAAGCAATGTCTGATAAAAGGTTTAAAACAAGAAAAAAGCCGTAGGACTTGATAATCCTACGGCAAATCTCAAAAGCCGAAAACATCCTTATTGAACCGTGACAAATGCGCAGGGGATTTGTTCTGTAATAAAGCTATCCATCTAGTTTAAAGTTGAAAATACCTTACTCTGCTTGGAACTGGAACCACTTAAAATCAAACTGGCTCCCCGGTAGAAATATAAAGGTGACGGTTTGCGGACCGGTTATGCGCTCCAATACAAATTCTCTTTCGCAATAATCACTTGACTGTGTAAACTCCACAAGCTGTCTCTTTTCACCCTCTGGTCCGCTAAATAGAATATGCAGAGTATTTTTATCGATAGGCGAATGCCCGCATAAGGTTAGTTTAGTGCTTCCAGTATCACCGAAGTCCATATCTTTAAAGATGAGAGAGACGTTGTTACCAATATTTTTGATTTGTCCATCTGCCAGCGTAAAGGAATCCCCATAAATCTGATTGTATTCTAGAACGTTAAGTTCTTCGTACGCTTTTAAAGGCTTGTTAAACTGAAAGCCCTTGAGATGAATCTTTTTATGAAGAACAAAACAAAGGGTGGTGACACCTTTTATTCGCTCAGGTAATGAGTAGGTTTCCTCTTGATATACATTCCATATGGAAGGTTTTTGATAGGTTACCTGTGTCAGCAGAGCTGCGTTTGGAGCATCCGGAGTACCTTTCCATATATCAATCGTATATTTATCGTTATCTAGCGCGAAGATAGGAAGGGTAAGTTCAGTAGCTCCATAATCACCGAAATCGATGTTGTCGAAACAGATCCAGCTTTCTCCTTCTCTTGCAGTAGCCACTCCGCGTTCATTCCCATTTGTTAAGTTCCGGCTCGTATTGCTATGATAACCAGCGGAAACAAACTCATAAGGATTCAAAAAGGCAGCTCCCATATCTCGAATATGGAATTCCATAAGCGAGTACAGGCGCACTTGATCTGCACCGTTTTTCGTTGCACACCGTACATAGACGTCTCCGTCTCCCAATGCCGATATTACTGCTTCATGCCCATTTGCCTCAAGAACGGCTATATTGGCGTCAATACCGGCAGCATTCGTAACTCGCCATTCAATTTCCTGATAGGTTGCGTTCTCTGGATGAATTTGCACACGAACCGGAAGTGCTCGAGTGTCCTTCGTTAGTTGATTTCCTTGTGGGCATATGATTTCCAGCTTGCGAACGGGAATTTCATCTGATAAATAGTCTTGGGATAACTCGCTCACATCCGATAGTGATTGTGACGAATGCTGATAAAGTATAAGCTCTTCGTCCTTAGAATGATCTAGCTCTCGTGCTTCGGAAGTCAGTGTAAGCTCAGCAGACTGTAAGCCATGGGAAGATGCACGTACAACGATTGTACCTGACTCCAATGAAGAGGCAATGACCGCAAGCAATTTGCCGCTGAACATCCGGCGACTTGTTCCTTTATATGAATCGTAGTCAGTGCTGTCACCATTATCCAAACCAACAAGACGCCCCGGCCCTTCTACAGAGATTTGAATACGATTATTGGCATTCTCCACGGGACGTCCTTCTTGATCGAGAGTCGAGATCTCAACAAATACCAAGTCCGATCCGTCAGCAGTCAACTGAGTTTTATCAGGATTCATGACCACAGTGGCCGAATCTCCGAAAGAAGTTACCGTATCTTCAGCGATCTGCACTCCGTGTTCATCATAAGCGACTGCTCGCAGAGTACCATCGCTATAGGGGAGCTGCCATTCCCCAAGCAGCTTTTTACCATGTTTATGGTCAATGTTAACCGTGCCCATGGATTGATCATTAAAGAACAATTCGATTTGTGGTGCGTTGGAGCATACTCGCACATCAATAAGCTGCCCTTTAGAGAAATCCCAGTACGGAAAAATATGAATCATCGGGGCGACCTTGTAATCCGTCCATTCTGCTTGATAAATATAATAGGAATCCTTTTTGAATCCTGCGGTATCCAGTTGACCGAAATACGAGTTTTTAGTGAAGTACGGGGTTGGCTCCCCGATATAGTCAAATCCAGTCCAAATAAATTGTCCCGGCGAGTAGGTCGCATCACGATCTGCGATGATGCAAGCTTCTGTGTTTTTGGCACCCCAGCTAGTAGAACTGTTCCCTAAGGCTGAGCATTGTTCATCATCGTCAGACAATACAGACTGAGCATAAGGGAAGTGGTAGATGCCTCTGCTCTGTACAGTAGACGAAGTTTCACTACCATAAATAATCCAGTCGGGATGTTCCTCATGATGCTGGTCATAGTATTTTTCAGCATAGTTATATCCTGCGAACTTCACTAGATCTGCGCATTTCTGTGCATTCTCCCATGGCATATAGTTGGAACCGATAGTAACTACTGCATTTCCTTTAGGGTCATGAACCTGCACCAGATCGCGTAATTCTATGGTCAACTCTTGCCCACGTTCATCAGCATGGGTGTCGTATATTTCATTTCCGATACTCCACATGAGCATAGAGGGGCGATTTCTATCCCGGCGTACCCAGCTGGCAATATCTTGTTTCCACCAATCCGGATAAAATCTGGCGTAGTCAAAAGGAGTTTTACTGCGTTCCCACATATCGAATGCTTCGGAAACTATGAGCACGCCCATCTCATCCGCTAGTTCCATCAGTTCAACGGCTGGCATATTGTGGGCCGTACGAATAGCGTTTACGCCCATCTCCTGCAGGAGGAGAATCTGTCTTTTTAGAGCTACCTTATTCACCGCAGCCCCCAAACATCCCAAATCATGATGTTGGCATACGCCATGAATCTTCACCTTTCGGCCATTCAAAAAGAAACCTTGTTGGCTGTCAAACTCCATCGTACGGAATCCGAAGGTTTGGATTTCTTCTTCAATTACCTGATCATTCTCCAGCAGCTCCGTTTTTAGGGAATAGCAGTAAGGCTGGTTAATATCCCAGAGCATTGGATTATTGACGGATAAGAGGGCAGAGCTGGATACAGCAGACCCGACTTGTACTGGACTTTCATTCTCTGCATGAGAGATACAGATACCTGAAGCGTCCAGTATACTGTGACGAATTATGTAGTGATTTGCGGTTTGTAATAGATCATTGCACAATACTTCGGTATCTATCTCAACATTCCAGGAATCCTCTTTTTTATGAGTAGAGATATAAATACCATCAGGCACAATATGTGTCCCTGGATACGTCTTCAGCCATACACTTCGATAGATGCCCGCACCGGAATACCAGCGTGAATTAGGAGACTCATGAACCACTTGAACATAGATTTCGTTGATACCTTCAATAATGTATGGCGTGATATCTAATTCAAAGGTGGAGTATCCATTTTTCCAGACGCCTGCGATATGGCCGTTCACATAGAGAGTGGAGTCCATGTATACGCCTTCAAAACGAAGCGAGACACGACTATTTGGCACTTTCTCATCTATAATTATGCTTTTACGGTACCAGCCTTCTCCGCTTTCATATAGATTATGTGTATCAAAAATTAGCCAGTCATGGGGTAAGGTTACGTAGATCCACTCCAAATCAGCTGCTATCACCGATTCTAAAGTGGACTTAAGCGGCTGTTTGCTGAATAACCAGTCATTATTTAATCTTGTTTTCTGACTCATGAATGAAGTTCTCCTTTATCTTTGGAAAATTTAGAAGTGGTTATTAACGATGTGAATGATTTCCGTAAAGCCTTTTGTATTCTTTTTTATCATATCAAAGATTTTGCAAAAAGACATTCACGAAGAAGAGTAAAAAAACTGTAATAACAAAGCTATTGAAATCGCATTCAAAATGATAACATGCCATTGGTAAATTATCTATTTATTTCTTAATATATCTTTTATTGCGGAGGATGAAATTTATACAAAAACAGTACTAATGAACAATACAGAGAAGTATCTCTGGTCTATGAAAAATGTTATTGCTACAGAAGCTAATGAAAGTGAGGAAAATGCCTGGTATACCGGCTTAGATGTGTCGGGCTTATTGCTGATTAAATACTTTACAAATACTTGTCTGCATGTACTTGCGTTTGTTCGAATAAGTTAGAAAGAAGGACAGGACAAACCATAGGTGGAGATGCGTATAAATGGGGATGCGTAAACAAAGTTTTATTCGTGGCACGTTCATATTAACCGTGTCGTCATTTTTCACAAAAGGGCTTGGTTTTTTGAACGGAGTCTTGCTGGCACGTTTTTTGGGAGCAGAGGGAGTAGGGCTGCTTATGATTGCTCATCCACTGCTTCCCTTATTTATTACGCTAACAGAGCTGGGGCTTCCTGTTGCGATTTCAAAGCTTGTATCGGAAGCTGAGGTTAAGCAGGATGAAGCGCGAGTAAAGCGTATTCTCACAGTATCCTTAAGCATTACGGGTACGTTGAGTATTATATTAACTTTAGTGGCTCTATTTGGCTCCAAATGGATCGCATCGATTTTTTTGGCCGATCAGCGGGCGTATTATGCTATGGTTGCTATTACGCCGATCATTCCAATTATTGCGATGTCTGCTGTACTGAAAGGTTATTTTCGTGGAAAACAGAACATGAACCCACTTGCCTTTTCCGATATTATTGAGAATCTGGCGCAAATCATTGTCATTATCGGTGTTGTCAACGTATTGTTGCCCTACGGTATTGCCTATGCGGCTGCTGGCGCAATGGCTGCCTCCGTTGTTGGGGAAGGTTTTGGTTTGCTCTATTTGTTTGCTGTTTTCAAATGGGCAAATCGAGGTAAGGTCAAAACCTCTCCACCACCTACGTCAAGAATTTCACTTAAAGGAGACAGTACGTTGAGAGATTTGCTGCGCATCGGCTTACCGATGACAGGCAGCGGTTTTATTCATTCGCTCTATCATGCCTTTCTACCACTGCTGATTACGAAAAGTCTAGTACTGTTTGGTGTAGGTGTTGAGATGGCGACCAAGCAATTCGGACTTCTAGCGGGTTATGCTCTTCCCATGTTGTTTCTCCCCAGCTTCTTCACACAATCGTTGTCGACTGCATTAATTCCGGCGATCAGCGAAGCAAGTGTGAGCAACAATAGCAAGCTTATGCATAATCGGATGGATATGGCTATGCGATCCGCGCTTATAGTAGGTTTCCCATGTACAATCATCCTGTACTTATGGGCTGTACCCTTAACAACTATGATCTATCATTCGCCAGAAGCGGGCGAGCTGCTAAGGTTAATTGCACCCTTATTTTTTCTTTATTATTTCGGAGCGCCACTGCAAGCGATTTTGCTTGGTTTGGGGAAAGCATCAACCGTTATGTGGAATCATATTCTTACGAATATTTTTGAAGTGATTGCGATCTTTGTTCTAGGTTCTAATATTGGAATCGAAGGGGTGGCCATGGGATTCGGACTGGGGCTCTTGCTGCTGACATTGTTGAATTTTTTATCTGTGGCAGGAACGATCGGGTTTTATTTTGACTTTCGTATTGTATTCAAGGTGGGAGCAGGAGGAATTGTCATGGCGCTTAGCGGGTTGGCGGCTCACGGAATTCTGGAAAGATTGCACCTGGGGCAGGTCATTGAACTGTTCGGAGCGTTGCTTGTTTCGTTAATCACCTATGCAGCAACATTGCAGGTAACCCATGCGTGGGAAAGGGCACCGAAACCACCAACGATTACACCTGTTTCTTGAAAAGGAATATTTCGGTAGCATGCTCCAAAAAATAATTGAGTAATGATGCAACCCTCTGTGTACCAGTATGGGGGCGGATGAAGGTAACGGATGGGAAGCGGCGAGGTGTTTAACTGTATTTTGTGCAGCTATAATCGTTCAAAACAGTTGTGTATTGAAAATAGCTGTATTTCTTACATCTATTCTCACGAGTTAAAGCCTATTAGGTGATTTCTCTTGATTTTAATTGTATAGAGTGCAGTTAAAGTCGGAGTTATTCCCTAGCAATATCGATTAAGTGTATAAAATGCAGTTATTTCATTAGATTACGTTAAAATCCTGAGCTACAAATATACGGAGTGGGGATATCAGAAGTTACAGTCATAATTTGCTCAGGCAAAACGCCAGTGATCCAAAATATCAGGCAGCGATCCTTGATTATCGGAGATTGCGCCTGATTGACTATGTGTTAACTACGCTCAATTGACTCAATGCAAAAATGGAATCTATCTCATAAGTAATCTAAGTGATTTCTATAGGGCTGCTCCAAATAGCAAATTGGATTGATTAGGTAACATTTTGCGCACACGTATTTGCTATCGGACACAGCTGAGCTTAAGAGCAGATTTAGCTTACATTTGGAATTTTAACGGACCCCATCGCAGTTATTACCATGAAAAAAACCAAAAATGGCTCTCTTTTTGAGGAATAGTTGCACTGGAGTCCGTAACCTAACTAAAAATCCTAAAAACAAGCAAATAGCGTCTTCTGAGTCCGAAAAGCTCTAAACTTGATCAAGACTGGGTGATTTAGAGGTAGGTACAACGGACAAAAGCATTCAACCCCCGGTTCATAACACCAGAGCAATGATTCTTCAATAACGGATGGTCGCTGCTCTGGTGTTTTTAACTAATAGAAAAAGCAGACGGTCTTTATGGAAAGAAAACATGTAGTATAGTTTGAACAGATGAATACGTATTGGAGCAAGTTATTGGAGAGGGTAGGGGAGCTGATATACCAATCCCTATGGCATTTAATGAATGATTTGGTTGCGTTACTGGTTCGTACCCGTTTACGGACTGACTGTAATGGAGATGTAGACTATTAAGTAAGTACTGATAAGGAGAGTTTGTCGTAAAGGACGGCAAATGGTGCGATTCAAGCTTTTACGAGACAGTTAAAAAGTGGAGCAGGACAACGCTAGTTATTACCGAGTATTACCGAGTATTACCGAGTACTAACCTTGACCGTATTTTTTTCTGTAATGACTCAGTGTGAGTAGTGGCCAGATATACCGATAACTATGATAATTGGAATAGAAATTACCGGGGAGACCAGCGCCAGTGGGATAAGAAGTTTTCCAATCCTCTTCATGAATAGACGTGATTAGTCTATGAATTCCTTTATCCACCGCAGCTGTTGGCTCTGGCTGAACGGTGATAATCGCATCAAGTGCCCAGGCGGTTTGTGAAGGTGTGCTTTCTCCTAAAGGAACATATTGTAGAAGCCGGTCGCTGTGACAAGACTCCCCCCAACCACCGTCCGGGTTCTGAATGCTTAGGAGCCACTTCACTCCTTTTTGCAATGTATCATGATTTATAGGGAGCCCAACAGCCTGCAGGCCTGTTAATGATGCCCAAGTGCCATAAATATAACAAACACCCCATCTTCCATACCACGAACCATCCTTCTCCTGATGTTGAATCAGCCATTTTGTACCCCTTTTAATGAACTCGTGTTGTGTATTTAAACCAGCGAAGTTTCCGAGAAACTCCAAAGTTCGTCCGGTAAGATCTGCTTCCGAAGGATCAATGGCTGCAGATTTAGCACCATCGATAGCGAGCCATGTGAGCATTTCTTTATTGGTGTTTTTTTCGAATGCCGGCCAGCCGCCGTCGTTATTTTGCATCGATAGGACCCAATTCAGTCCGCGATTCCATGATTCTAGATATGGAGGGTGAATGGTTGATAAGCTTCGGATGGCTCGCAAGGCTGCCGTTGTATCATCTACGTCCGGATTGATTGTATTAGACTCAGAGAATCCCCATCCGCCGGGAACTATATCCGGATTATGGATGCTCCAATCAGCAGGTTTATGATGCTGTTTATCCAGAAGATAAGTTGCAGCGTGTTTTATTCCTTTGTGATCAACCGGAATTTGAGCCTCTTGTAAAGCATAGGAGATTAACGCTGTATCCCATATTGTAGATGGAGAGTTTTGAATTGTAGTATTACGATTTGATTGGCATTGCAGTGCGGTGAGACCTTGAATGGCCTGTGTAATTATTGGATGCTGCCGATCATAATCGAGAGCAAGCAGGGCAAAAACCATAAGAATCGTACTGCTGGCATAGCTGTAAAAGGTACCGTCGGATTCGATTCGCTGGAGCATATATTGTTCCGCTTTGTTTTTGGCAGCTTCATGTATGTAGTGTGGACTCCCGAGTAATCTGCTCAAACCCATTTGAATAACATCCTGCATTTCCTGATATCCACGGGTAGGCGATTCATCTGTATCCAATCGTGTCTCTATAAGATCTGACAGATCAGGAGCATGGGCTGTAGTGATCGAAAATCGCCGATCGGCCATAATGAGCATAGGAGTGAGGTGTACCCTAGAGTAGCCAGAGAATTCGAAATAGTTAATAGGGAAGTAAGAGGGAAACAAAAGCACCTCCAGTGGAATCGAAGAAATTGCTAAAGGCCACTTGCTTTGACCCGTTGCGGCGAGAATGACTCTAGTTAAGATACTTGTGACCTTGCCTAAACCACCTTTAGACAGTATATAACGCTTAGCCCGAAGTATTGGCTCGTCTGTTATCTTACTGTATTCAGAATAGAGCAGGGCATAATAAGCTTCGACTGATGTGGATAAGTTCCCAGCTTCTTCGTCCTTATATAACTGCCAGCAACCCTCTCGCTGTTGTGCATCAAGAATGCGATCATGTAGCTGCCGAATGAGCGTTTCATTCTGTAGGTTCAACACCCTAAAGAGAATGATCATATAAGCATCGATCACAATCCCGTTCTCAAAACAAAAATGCCATGAGCCGTCATCCTTCTGCTGTTGTAGCAAGAACGTTGACAAACGTTCGATTTCTTCATCTACTTTACTTAGTATATCCGTCATGTTTTGGGTTCCTCCGAAGGGCATCATTTTTAACATTATATGAAGTCGGAGAACAGGACATGAAAAAGAGCTGCTTAGTCGCTTTTACGCAACTTTGCAGCCCTTTTTACATTCCCTCTTAGCATTATTAAACGGTTAATTTTCAATCACAATACGATTTAGCTTGAGATTAACCGGAGCAGCAATGGTGTCACCTACAGGGCATTTGCTCTCCAAAAATTGTACGAACTGTTCGACCTTCTCAGCAGGGGATGGAGTCTTTATGTAGAATGTATACCGAATATCGGAATAGCCAGGACGTACTTCAGAGCGGTTGAAGAATCCGTCGAGATCCAAGTCACCTTCCACATCTACTCTGAAATCTTCAAGCTCCACCTCAAATTTAGAGGCGTAGACCCGAGCTACAATGGATTGGCAGGCACCCAAAGAAGCGAGCAAAGCTTCAACAGGATTCATTCCTGTATCCGTGCCCCCTAGACTTGTCGGTTCATCGATGACCAGCTCGAATTGTCTTGCATTAGTAACGACCTTTACGCCGTCTTGCAAATGAGCAGTTGCTTTGAAAGTTTGAACATTTGGCATGTGTTTACACTCCTTCTTGTGGACAAACTAAGGATGATTTAATGTTTCTTATTTTTTTGTAATTCATAGTATGTTTCTAGGAATTGTATAGATTATAGTTCTATTCTGTATACCCGTCAATACATGATTAAAATTATAGTTAGGAGGCAGCTAGAGTGTCGACCGAAATTGAGGGCTATTTGGACTATCCTATGGTTGCAATTCCAGGGGGAGAAATAGAATTAAGAGACGATCGGATAAAGCGTAGTTGGAAAGCACAATTCAAACCGTTTCTTCTTGCACCCTATCCTGTAACTATGGATCTATCCAATGCTATAATTAATAACTCATCTCAGGGAGATCTAAAGCCGTTTGTGAATATAAAGGTGAAGATGGTATACACATTACTTGGATAAGGAGTCAGACGGCTTCCATCTTACCCGGTCTTATTAATGGGCTATGGTTTTGTAAGTGGAATTAGAGGAGGGAATAATTATGCGCGAAGGGCACATAGATAAGCACGGTTATAACGAGCATCGAGAATACGGAGAGCATGAAGAAATGAATATAAATGGAGTCAAGGAGGGTTCGGAGCATCCTCACAAAAGCGCTCAGACCTTTCGTCGTGCTAGGGCTATCGCATTTTTGGACAAGCTAATGATTAATCGTTCGGCGTTGCAGCAGCAGCTAAACGAGTCAGAGATTGAATCGGCAAAACAAGTCATTAGTGGTGAACTAAAAGCTACGGAAGCGATCATCGATGAGTTCATACATATGTTTCAGATTCATGAGATAACTTCTGATAATAGAGAAGAGAGAAGATAGAACCTAAGCCACTCAGCTATATAGAGGTGTTCATTCCCTAAGTTTTGATATGAATGAAAAAAAGACTTCTGAAGAAATCAGAGGTCTTCTTTATGTGTAGCTAATAAAGAAAAATGTCTAATGTAAAGAGAATACATCATTAAGTAAAACGCTTTCATGTTCACTCGATAAATTGATTTATATAATTAGTCCTGTAAGCAATATAAAAATGGGGGGCGAAAAAGAATGAAAAAAGTCAACAAAAAAAGGATTAGCCTAACTCTAACAGTGTTGATGGCTATGTCCATACTTATCACTGCTTGTGGTGGGAACAACGGGAATAACGTGAATTCTGAGGCTAATGCAAACGCAGGCAAAACGGGAAAAACCCCTGCGGCGGAAGAGAAGCTCAAGATTACTATGTGGTCCCAATTCGCGGATCCAAATTCTAAAGACGGCGGGTTTGTTGGTTTTTATAAAGCACTTGAAGCAACCCAGGCTAAATTTCCTAATGTTGAAATCGAGCATGTGGGTGTTGGGGGCGAATCTTATAAAACAAAAGTGAAAGCGGCTTCAGCCGCCAATGAGCTGCCCGACATTTTTTACACCTGGGGTGGCGGATTCTCTGAGCCATTTATAGCGGGGAACCGGATTTTGTCCATTGATGATCTCGCAAAAGATGGAACGCTGGACCAAATTGTACCAGGTACGACAGACAATTTCATCTTCGATAGCAAGCTTTACGGTCTGCCGATCAATATAGCTACTGCTCAAATGTACGTCAATAAAGAACTATTTGAGCAAGCAGGAGCGAAAATTCCGGAAACATGGGATGAGCTTGTTGCTGCGATTGAAGCACTAAAAGCAAAAGGCATTCAGCCGATTGCACTTGGGGCTAAAGACAGATGGCCAGCAATGCAATGGAACGCGATTCTAGCCATCCGGATGGCAGGCGTGGATGCTGTAAATGCCGCTTTAACGAAAACAGGATCATTCGACACAGCTGAATTCACAGAAGCTGCTGCGAAATACAAACAATTGATTGATGCGGACTCCTTCGGCAAACATTTTGTTGGAACTTCTTATGATGACGCGACAAATATGTTCCTATCAGGCAAAGCAGCTATGATGTTCATGGGCGCTTGGGTCAACGGACAGATTGAAGATGATAACTCTCTGGTCAAAGGTAAAGTGGTACCGATTAAATTTCCAACCATTCCAGGGGGGAAAGGAAATGCTGACGAGTGGTTCGGAGGTTCGGGTGAAACATTCGTGCTCAATGCCGATCTGAAAAACAAGGAAAGAATATGGGAAGTATACAAGTTCTTTATTGAGACCATGTCTAAAGAAGTATTTCTGGCTGGTTCAGGCTCCTCAGCATGGAAAGTTGATGTAGGTGACACTTCTCAAATGAATCCACTGGCTCTGCAAATTGGTGAATTGTCCTCATCAGCAACTGGTTTCTCCTACTGGTGGGATCAACTGCTGAATGGTAATGACACTGAATCTATGTTCGGTTCGCTGATGAAATTCGTCGCCGGAAAAACAACACCTGAAGACTACACGAAAGAACTACAGAGCAAGGTCAATCAAGGACAATAATCTGCGTCAGGCGGCGAGAATTGTTCGCCGCCTGATCGATTTAAGGTGGAGTGAAGCATGCATCAAGTATTCGGAAACAAAAAGGCTATCGCCGTATTTGTTGTTCCTGCTTTGATTTTATACATTCTTGTCGGTTTTTTCCCGATCCTTCAGTCTATGTATTACAGTCTGCTGGACTGGGATGGGATACAACCGGCTAAATTTATTGGTTTAGCTTCTTATAAGGATTTATTTTTTGCAGATACGTACGGCATGGATTTTAATCATTCGATACTTAATACGTTGTATCTGGCAGTTCTTTCTGTTTTCATGCAACTTCCGATAGCTCTGGTGCTCGCTCTGGTTCTTGCCAGAGGGGTGTGGGGTGAAAAGCTGTATCGTACTTTGTATTTCATTCCAGTCTTGGTATCCTCCTCTGTCATCGGGGTTATGTTTCTGAAAATCTATCAGCCTGAATATGGCTTGCTGAATACGATACTCAATCAACTAGGCTTGTCCTCCTGGACACATGATTGGTTAACGGAAAGCGGAACTGCACTAATAAGTGTTATGATTCCAATCGTTTGGCAATATATCGGCTACCATATGCTTCTAATGTACGCTGCCATCAAAGGGATTCCTGAAGATTTGTACGAGGCTGCGAAAATTGACGGAGCATCAAGTATAAGAACCGCCTTCTCTATCACTATTCCACTTATTTCACCGATCCTGAAGGTATGCGTCATATTTGCTGTTTTGGGATCATTGAAGTTTTTCGATTTAGTCTTCATTATGACCAATGGCTACCCTACACCGGAAACTAGTGTTCCAAGTACATTGATGTATTCGTCGATTTTTAATCGCAATATGTATGGGTACGGCAGCGCGATGGCCGTGTTTATGGTTGTGGAATGTCTCTTTTTCTACTTAGTTCTACAAAAACTGATCAGAACCTACGATGATAAGGAGGAGAGCTAATGACAACAACACATAACCGCCGCTGGCCAAAGGTTGTTTTGCAGATTGCGTTTCTAATCTTCGCAGTTATTCAACTGTATCCGCTCGTGTGGCTTGTATTTTCCTCCTTTAAAACAAACATAGAAATTACAGGCTCAAATGTGATGGGCTTGCCTAATGAGTGGCGGTGGGCGAACTACGACTACGCACTTTTTAAGGCGAATATCGCACGTAACTTTTTGAACAGCCTTATGTATACAACGGTAACTGTCATTATTTCTGCTCTGTTATCGGCAATGGTTTCTTTTGCTGTCGCAAGAATGAAGTGGAAGCTTAATAATGTGGTGCTTACTTTCTTCATGCTGGGATTGATGATCCCCGTTCATGCTACGCTGCTACCTGTCTTTCAGATGTTAAAAATGACAAGCTTGCTGAATACGCCTTGGGCCTTAATCATTCCTTATACCGTTAGTGCACTTCCTACTACAATCTTTATCATGATTGGTTTCTTTAGAGCGCTGCCAGGGGAGTTGGAAGAAGCCAGCGTTGTAGACGGCTGTAATATTTATCAGGTTTTTTTCCGTATTATGCTTCCGCTTGTAAAGCCGGCTATCGTAACCACTTCCATCTTTACTTTTTTATCCGCTTGGAACGAACTGATGTTTGCCAATACATTCATTAATGATCCTGACTTAGCAACAATTACCGTCGCCATCAATTCGTTTAAAAGTGCCTATGCCACAGAATTTGGACCTATGTTCGCAGGAATGGTTGTGGCTACACTACCCATGATCATTATCTACTTGTTCCTAAGTAATCAAGTCCAAAAAAGCATTATTGCCGGGGCAGTTAAGGGTTAAAGCAATGGGATAGGAATCTTTCGAAAAATGCTATACTAGTGTCGTATTGAAGAAGCTATAAATAAAAGTCCGTATTCGCTTAATGTCGGCCAGGAGGTTACCGATGAGGTTTGCACGTATCCGATCACAAATCGTTTTTTACTACTTGGCCTTATTAGTGGTTTCCATGATTGCAAGCGGTATTATGTACCAACGAATCAATGAGAAATTCACCGAGGAAAAGGTAGGTGAGGTATCGCTTCAAACCTTGAACGCCATGAATTCCGGAATCGAATCACTTCTTGACAGCACGAATAATTATTCCAAGATGATCGTGTCGAACAATACGGTTCAGGAAATTTTGGGCAGTGATCTGGCGGGTAACGACATCGGAATTTTAACTTACAAGCTAGAGGTTGCTCTGTCAGATTTTATGCTCGCAGAGCCCTCTATCTCTTCTGTCTATCTATTCGATAATGCAGGACGTAAGTTTGCGATTGATTTGCAGTCAGCAAAACCGATCAGAACGGATGGGATCGAGTCAGCGGAATGGTACTCCGAGGCGGTCGCCTTAGACGGAAAAGCAATTTGGAGGAAAAATGCCGGAGGTATCTTCAATTTTGAGACGAAGGAACCCCAGCAGGATCCACAATATATTTCTCTGATTCGCATCGTAAACGACATGAACACTTCTAAGAAAATAGGAGTATTAGTCGTGAACATTACAGTTCAGGAGCTAAAAAAAAGCTATGAACGTTCGATCAACGATAATAAACCTGATTTAATGATCGAAACTGGATATGAGACACTCCTTGATTTTACACGGCCTGAATTATCGACTTATACAAACTCTTCTATGCTTGATGTGCCGCTCGGCAGTAGCAAAATCGTAAAGATCAAAGATCATAATTATCTGATCTCTTCTCTGGTTTCAATGGATCGTGGTTGGAGGTTTACTAGCGCTCAGCCTTTGGGGGAATGGGAAAGCCCCTATCGTCAATTTAATCTGATGCTGTTAATGATTATGTTGTTTAATTTCATTTCTATATTTTTAGGTTCCGTCTGGATTTCTAGATTCATTACTACACCTATTTTACATATGCTGCGATCCATGAAAAAAGTGGAGATTGGAGAGTTCAGTTTGGTTCGGTACGAGGCGAGAACGGATGAGCTGAACCAGTTGAAAGATAGGTATAACAATATGATTATGACCATTGAGCAAGCGCTTAAGCGGGAGAAAGAAGAACAGAAATTGATTCGGAAACTCGAATTGGATATTTTGCAGCAGCAAATTAAACCACATTTTTTATATAACACGTTAGAATCAGCTGGCTATTTAACTTTGTCAGGAAATAATAATGAGGCGTACCAGATTATTTCTGAGCTTGCAGCCTTCTATCGTCAGAGTCTTAGTAAGGGCAGTGATGTAGTAACGTTAAGAGAAGAAGTAGAGATCACTAAAAGTTATCTGAGTATACAAAATATTCGCTATCCAGAAATTTTCATCAGTGAAATTGAGGTGCCGGAAGAAGCTGAGTATGTTCGGATACCCAAATTGACGCTTCAGCCGCTTGTAGAAAATGCGCTTTATCATGGTATTCGCCCTTTAGGGGAGTGTGGTAAGATTCGCATCCTTGCCCGTATTCAGGGGAATCGACTGAAGCTAGTCGTGGAAGATGATGGTGTGGGGATGAATGAAGATAAACGTCGGGAAATGCAAGCTGAGCCCTATGGGCAAAATGAGTCCAGTTTTGGGTTGCGCGGTACTTTGATGCGTTTGAAGCTGTACTATGGGGCGGACATGAATTGTAGTTTGGTCAGTGCACCGGGAGAAGGAACTCGGATTGAATTGGAACTACCGCTTGAGGAGGGGAATAGTCATGGAGCTTGAACTGCTCAGAGCCATTATTGTGGATGATGAAATTAATGCGAGAAAAATTGTTCCCATCATTATAGATTGGCAAGCAGTTGGTTACAGATTCGTAGGTGAGGCCTCGAATGGAAGCGAAGCGTTAGATCTGATCGAAACCATGAAACCGGATGTAGTATTTACAGATATCAGTATGCCTTTTATGGATGGACTGGAATTAAGCCGGTTGATAAAAGAAAGGTATCCGCTAGTCAAAATTGTGATCATCACTGCACATCCCGAATTCGAATATGCAAAAAGAAGCCTGGACATTGGAGTGCAAAATTTTATCTTGAAGCCGCTCCAAGCCGAGGAGGTACGAAGAGTTGCGGTAGATCTTCATGGAAAAATCCGGGAAGAGACAGAGCGGTGGAACGAATATCAGGAGCTGAACCGACAGTTAAATGAAAACGCCGTTCAACTAAAAGAAAAATTTCTAAATGATTTGCTATCAGGCCTCTGGGACCCCGATCAGTTGGATAGCCGATTCCATTACTTTTTTCCTGAATCAGCGAACAGCTTGTTTTCAATCATGCTTATTGAACTTCAAATTCCCTTAGAAGAAGGGGAGGAACAACGAATCCTACAGTCTTTGCGTTGTAAGAGGTTTATTGATTACGCGCTTGAAGAGTATGAGGGAATCGAAGTTTTTTTTGATAACAGTCAACGGATTGTCCTTCTTAATAGAAAAGATAATCAGAATCTTACGAAGATTGGAGAGTGGCTGGCCCAATCGCTCCATGAAAAGCTTGGATGTAAAGCTTGCATTGGCGTAGGTAGTACCTGTACGGATTTCAATAGGATCAAAGAATCCTATAAAGAGGCGCTGGAGGCAGTTAGATATGGTAAGTTAAAGGGCAGTAACGCCATCTATTTTTTTAATGATGAAATTCATTTCGGGGGCCGATCCTGGGAAGCTAAGACGAATGAAATTGAGGAAATTTTGTTTTTTGTAAAAGCTGGTGTCTTAGACAAGGCTGTGCAATCCATTGAGAAAATGTTTCAGGATTTGGAGAAGTCCAAGGCTTTTTCTGTGGAACGAGCTAGGCTGGTTTCGGCCCAATTTGTCTCCACATTAATCAATTCACTCGCTGAAATGGGAGTTATACTAGATAATAATCTTTCTTTCGATATTTCGCCATATAAAAGGATTTTTGAGCTCGATAGCCTGCCAGACATGCAACAGACATTACTTGAACTCACAGAGAAGATAACCTCTCAAGTAACCCGGGCACGAAGCAAAAAAACTAATAATATTATCCATGAAGTTAAAGAATTTATTCAACAGGAGATGCACATTCCGGAGATGTCTTTATCCTATGTATCGAATAAATTCCACATGAATTCCAGTTACTTTAGCCGGATCTTTAAGCAGGACACAGGGATTAGCTTTACGGATTATCTTCTCAAGTGCAGAATGGAAAAAGCGGTGAAGCTTCTGAATGAAACGGATTGGAAAGCTTATCAAATTGCTGAAAAGGTCGGCATTAAAGATCCATTTTACTTCAGTAACTGTTTTAAAAAAGTAATGGGAGTATCCGTTCAGGAGTATAAGAAAAATAGCTTTTCCCTATAAATCACTCCGTTGAATTTGATAATTTTTCTCTTTAAGCCCGCACTTTATGCGGGTTTTTTATTGTTTTTATAGATATAAAGTAAGCAATAATGATGTTACAAAATGGAAAAATGATCTTGACAGAAATGGTTTCTATCGTATACATTTGTATACATGAAGAGCGCGTATACAAATGTATACACCGCAAAAGGAGGAAATAAAATGCGTGAAGGACATGTCGGCAAACGTGGCGGTCATAGGGAACATGGAGAGCACAGAGATCGTGAGGGACGTGGCGAACACAGAGATCGTGGCTTTATGAAACATGGGATGACGGAATCAATGGATCCACATCCTAAAAGTGCTCAAACTTTTCGCCGTGGCAGAGCCATCGCTTTTTTAGATAAGCTTATGGTTAACCGGGCTACATTACAGCGGCAGTTAAATCAGCCTGAGCTTGAATCGATTAAACAAGTGGTTAGCGGTGAATTAAAAGCAACGGAAGCGATCATTGAAGAGTTTAAACAAATCTTTCAGATTCATGAGATCGCTCCAGAAGATACAACATCAAATGTTAATAAAGAGGAGAGTAAAGAAAAAGATGAAAATAACTGAGCTCATTAAAACCCGTAGAAGTACAAAACAATTCAAACAGACTCCAATTCGTGAAGAGGAGTTACATTCATGGCTGGAGGCTGCAAGTTACGCTCCTAATCATCGTATGACCGAACCTTGGGAGCTTCTTTTCATCGGACCCAATACTAGAGCGAAATTAAAGCATAAGACGGATTTTGGCAACGCACCTGTTGTTTTTGCAGTTCTGTCTAAGCCTGCCGCAACTGCGTTTGAATGCGATGAGAATGTTATGGCTGCTGCTTGTTTCGTACAAAATTTCTTATTAGCTGCACATGAAGCAGGTGTAGGTACGTATTGGGCTTCGCTGGGGGCTTTGCCCCATAATCGTGAGATTCTTAGTGTTCAAGAAAATTACGATGTTATTGGGATATTTGGAATGGGGTATCCGGAGGAAGTGCCGAATGCGAAACCCAGAACACCGATTAGTTCTAAAATCACGTATTTATCTTAAACAATTGAAGGTGGCGGAATGTGGAAGCTTAAGCATTATTTGAGGCCATATTGGGTGTGGTGTGTGTTGGCACCATTGCTGATGCTGGTCGAAGTGACTATGGATTTACTGCAGCCCACGCTCATGGCGAGCATTGTGGATAAGGGTGTCATGACAAAAGACTTGTCTCATATTTTCTCGACCGGACTGATTATGCTTGGTGTAGCGTTTATCGGTCTAATTGGTGGGGTGGGCTGCACTATTTTTTCGAGTATTGCTTCTCAAAACTTCGGAAATGATTTGCGGATTAGCTTGTTTGAACATATTCAGAAATTTTCTAATAAGAACCTGGATCAATTGAAGACGGGCTCACTGATTACACGATTAACAAATGATGTGGTACAGCTGCAAACCTTTGTGCAAATGATTTTGCGGAGTATTCGATCTCCCTTGCTATTAGTCGGAAGCTTGGTGATGGCGATTCGGATAAGTCCTATGCTGACCCTCATCCTAGCCGTTGCCGTGCCACTCTTGAGTTTAATTTTGTATGGGTTAATCCGACTTTCTTTTCCTTTGTTTCAGAAAATGCAGGTCAAATTAGACGGTGTGAACACAGTGTTGCAGGAAAATTTATCAGGCATTCGTGTAGTCAAAGCATTCGTCCGCGCTAACCATGAACAGAAACGCTTTAATACAGCTAACAAGGATTATACAGAAATTGCGATAAAAGCGGTACGGTTAATGTCATTAAATATGCCGCTAATGATGCTTGTACTAAATGCCAGTATTGTTGCTGTACTATGGTTTGGGGGAGTGCAAAGCTGGAACGGTGGGCTGCCAGTTGGTCAGCTGATCGCTTTTATTAACTATATAACCCAATTGTTGATGTCAATGCTGATGTTAAGCAATATGTTGACCTTCTTCTCACGAGCCAAGGTTTCTGCCGATCGGGAGAATGAAGTATTTTCCACCATTAGTGAGATTAAAGAAGTTGCCAACGCTAAAAAAGATGCCATACACAACGGTCGGATTGTATTTGACAATGTATCTTTTGCTTATGATCCTTCTGATGAAAATCTAGTGTTAGACGATATTAATTTCACTGCGGAGCCAGGAGAAACAGTGGCCATTCTTGGTGCCACCGGTACTGGTAAATCATCATTGGTCAGCCTCATTCCCCGGTTTTACGAAGTGTCCTCTGGATCCATTACAATTGATGGCTCCGACACTCGTATGATTGCTCTGGAAGATTTGCGTAGCAGAATCGGATATGTTATGCAGCAGGCTATTCTGTTCAGCGGTACTATCCGCGATAATATCCGATACGGCAGACCGGATGCCACAGATGAGGAAGTGGAAGAAGCAGCAATAGCCGCTGAAGCTCACAGTTTCATTTTAGAACTTCCACAGGGTTACGATACAGAGCTCGGCCAGCGTGGCATTAACCTGTCCGGTGGGCAAAAGCAGCGGCTTTCGATTGCACGGGCACTTTTAATTCAGCCAACAATCCTCATTATGGATGACAGCACTAGTGCGCTCGATGCAGCGACAGAGTCACGAATCCGGCAGATGTTAAAAACACGGCTGCGCAGCAGCACGAATATTTTGATAGCTCAGCGTGTCACCTCTGTAATTGATGCTGATCGTATTCTGGTATTAGAAAACGGCCGAATTGCTGTACAAGGTACACATGATGGACTTATGAACAGCAGTGAAATATACAGAGATATCTGGAGATCACAGATGAAGGGAGAGGAGGTGCCTTATGTCAAAGCTTAATAATGGCATGAACACCACTCCTTTTAATCGATCAGGCGGATTCGGACCTGGATCTGGACCGGGATCTGGCCCTGGACGCGGCGGAGCTGTGCCGATCGTACGCGCTAAGAATCAAGCGGGAACACTCAAACGCATCTGGATGTATTTGAACCGCCAGCGGTTCGGGTTAATCATTGTGTATGTATTTACAGTGTTGAATGCAATCCTTTCGTTGATCGGGCCTTATCTAATCGGTAAAGCGATTGATACTGCCGTAATTCCTCACGATTATCAGGGTCTTATTCGCTTTTGTCTACTCCTAATAGGTATTTATGGTCTAAGCAGTGTGGTTGCTTGGGTGCAAGCCTATGTTATGACATCCGTCTCACAGAATACCGTGTTTGAGCTGCGTCGTGATCTGTTCAGCAAATATCAACAGCTACCGATTAAGTTTTTTGACACGCAAGCTAACGGAGAACTAATGAGCCGGGCAACCAACGACATAGAGAGCGTATCCAGTACACTTAATCAGAGTGTGACCCAGTTATTAAACAGTTTGATCACCCTAAGCGGTTCACTAGTGATCATGTTAATGATGAACGTTCCGTTGACCGTAGTTTCACTGATAACGATCCCTCTTGTGTTATTGTCCAGCCGTAAAATCATAGGTTTAAGTCGAACTTATTTTAAAAATCAGCAACGCCATCTAGGTGAGTTGGGTGGATTTATCGAAGAAACCATCAGCGGACAAAAAGTAGTCAAACAATACAGCAGGGAAGAGACAGAAGTGAAACGGTTCCGCAAAATCAGTGGAGAGTTGAATAAAGTCGGCATTAAGGCACAAATTGTTTCCGGATTAGTGGGACCGGTTATGAACATGATTAATAACCTTGGATTTGCGATCATTGCCGGGGTGGGTGGCTGGATGGCTTTTCATAATATGGCTACGGTTGGCGTAATCGTTAGCTTCCTTACGTATTCCAAACAGTTCGGACGACCGATCTCCGATCTTGCTAACCAGTACAATCTAATTCAGTCGGCAATTGCTGGTGCGGAGCGTGTGTTTGAAGTTATGGATATGCCATCCGAATACGGTGACGGTGATGAACAAAGTGACGATCTGCCAAGGTTAAAAGGGAACGTTGTTTTCAAGGACGTTTCATTTGCTTACAAGCCGGATTCACCAATTCTGAGTGGGGTTACGTTTGAAGCAAAACCCGGAGAGAAAATTGCGCTTGTCGGCCCAACGGGTGCTGGAAAAACGACCATTGTCAACTTGCTGATCAGATTCTATGATTTGAGCGGCGGCTCCATATTCATTGATGGCCGCGATATTGGAGAGCTGGATAAAAATGCACTTCGTAGTCAATTGGGAATGGTATTGCAGGACGCGCATGTATTCTCGGGAACGATTCGGGAAAATATTCGCTTTGGCCGTCTTGATGCGACTGACCAAGAGGTAGAGGAAGCGGCAAGATTGGCCAATGCAGACGCCTTTATCAATAGACTGCCGCATGGATATGAGACTATTCTCCATGCGGAAGGCAGTAATTTGAGCCACGGCCAGCGTCAGCTTTTAACGATTGCCCGCGCCATTCTAGCTGATCCAGCTATTTTGATCCTAGATGAGGCAACCAGCAGTGTGGATACGCGTACGGAAATGCATATTCAACAGGCGATGGAAAAGCTAATGAAGGGACGAACAAGCTTTGTGATCGCCCATAGGCTTAGTACCATCCAGGATGCTGATCGTATACTCGTTATTCAGGGTGGCGGAATTGCCGAGCAAGGCAGTCATAAAGAGCTTCTTGCGCTGCAAGGTGTTTATTACGAGCTGTACAATACCCAGTTCAAACGAGCGATTTAAAAGAATCTTTACTTGAACTGATAACATTTGTAAGTAGATGCTTTTATCGGACTCCTCTGACCTTAAAGGCAAGATTTTCTGATTTTCAGAAGATTAAAGGACCCCACTGCAGCTATTGGCATGAAAAACACAAAATATAAGTCACTTTCTAAGGAATAACGTCCTTGAGGTCCGAAGCCCTGTTTCAAGAGCTGAAAACTACCAAATAACGTCATCTGGGTCCGAAGTCCTTAAAAAGATGTGTAATCTATTGCCGTAATTAATGCCCGATAAAAAAGAGCGGCGATTCACCTATTATAGGAGAATCGCCGCTTTTTTTTATAAATTCCTCTCTAATAACGTTCCGAGTTGTTCGGCCAAGACTTGATAGGTCACAGGTCTTTCATTCTTGAACCACCATTCCACTACCCCTGCATAAGCCGATGCAACAAAACTAATAATAACCTCTTCATGTAACCCTTCGTTTATGCCTTCGGTGGTAGTTACTTCATGTCTAAACTCATCGAGAAGAAAGCTTAAGAAACGATTTCGGAAATAAGGAGCACCTTTACAATAACAGCCTTTTTAAGCGCATCTTGAGTTTTGAATTTCAGAAGGAAGTCACAATAGAACAGAGGATCATATCATTGAAGTAATCAATTATTCTCAATCGATGAATTGATGCTGGAGGGTGGGGGCATTTTAAACGGGTCTTTCCTGAATGAAGATTTAATTGATGAGTTGAGCCTGGTTATAGTTCCCATCGCAGATGGTGCCTCTAATTCTGTGACCTTATTTGAAATGGATGCATCTATGAAACAACAGCCCCCAGCAAATTTTAGCTTGAAGAGTGTAGAAAAACTTGCGGATGATGGGCTATGGTTGAAGTATGTAACACGGCGTGATTAAATCTATGTTTCTTAAAAAGCGCAAAGCAAAATATGCTTTGCGCTTTTTGAATTCGAGAAAGTAGTAAGCATTCTTCTCATTCCAAGCCTGCCAGATGCATCGTTTGTTTCAGACGATCTACGTTCACATAGATGTCCTCCAGTCCTGGAAAACGAATCGCAGGATCGGGTACACCTTGCCCGTACACCATATAATATTCGAGATTATTATGGTTGCTGATCATCCAATAGGTTGGAACAACATGCTGGGCATGGAAAATTTCAATGACCTGTGTTCCAGGCTGGCAAAAAGCCAGATTAGCGAGTCCAGCACCATGTGGACCTACGATTACTTTCGCTGAGGCGAATAATTGGATTTGCTGGGCAACCGTCCAGTCCTCTAGACAAATCGGTACGATATTAAAATTCTCAAGGCAGCGGATGACATCATCTTCATTAACCAACCGTCTTGAGCTTGCTTTTTTTCGTGAGATATAAAAACGTTCTGGAGTGACTAGTGTTGTTTCTCTATGCGGCAACAAAAATCTTCGCAGTGTATCCGTGGTCCAAGGAGGATAATGTGAATTCATCATTAAGGAAGGGACAAGTAGCCGGTCAGCCTGAACATATACTTCTGAATTCGTCCGGATCACCAATGACTCGGATATCCCAAGCATGGCCCACGTTTGTTCCACAAAGGGTCCATACGGATTTGGATTCATGATAATAGTGGAGTAAGTGATTCCGCTCGATTGAAGCATCGCTAATCTAGGAAGCACATCATACATCCAATGAAAATAGTTATGGGCTCCGCAAAAGGTTAACACCGCCGCGGTCCCGGCAAAATGTTGAAGCTGCGGATCATTCCACCGGTGAAACACTGGGTGCTCATCTGCTTCAAGCATCCTATATTGCTTGGCGTCATATTCTTGGGAAAGATCAAAGATCAATTTCCCTTCTGGTGTTAGAACAGCACCAGATTCTCCCCATACCTTCCCTCTGGAAATGGTGGCAACGTATCCGCCAAAGGGCTTTAAACAATAAGGTGTTAGTGCTGGAGCAATGCTCGTTTCAATGCTTTTAGGCGCTCTGAACTCAGCCGCCCGTCCGAAGTCAAAAGGAACGACATTCCCCGCTTCCTTTGTACTGTTTTCGTTGTGGGAAGTAAAGTCCCAGATGCTTTGGTAATATCCTTGGGGTGGTACCCCTTGTGCAGAAAATAACATCATGTCACCTCATATTCCCAAGTAGAAGCGCAGAAACCTTATTAAGCTATTTTATGAAATGAACAATCTTCGGACACAGACTTACACGGAAAGAGGCGGATGAACAAGATTTGATTCAAATGCTGTTATTACTTGATTAATAGGCTTGACATGGACCAGGATTGAATATAAATTCAGTTTATTCAAACGCCGTTTAAATCATCGATTAGGTGCAATGTACTGCCGGAAGTGTTAACTATTCCGCAGTTCCTTTTCATCGGTATGCGTTGGAGCTGTTTTATGAATTAATATGTAACCCTTTAAGACAGGGCAATAGGATATTACAATTTAATTGGAAAGTGTGGATTCGAGATAAATGAAGTATACAAAACTTGGAAAAACGGGGCTGGATGTATCCCAACTGTGTTTAGGTTGTATGAGCTTTGGCGTTGCCGAACGTTGGATCCATCAATGGGTGCTTGATGAGAAGCAGAGCCGTGTTATCATAAAAAAAGCGCTTGACCTGGGTATTAATTTTTTTGATACAGCGAATGTATACTCCGATGGAACGAGTGAAGAAATCGTTGGACGAGCGCTTAAGGATTATGCCAATCGAGACGAGATTGTTTTAGCAACTAAGGTCTTTAACCGTATGCATGAAGGTCCGAACGGAGCAGGATTATCCCGGAAAGCAATTATGAGTGAGATTGATAAGAGTCTCAAGAGATTGGGAACAGATTATGTAGATCTATATCAGATTCATCGCTGGGATTATCACACACCTATAGAAGAAACGATGGAAGCTCTTCATGATGTAGTGAAGGCTGGTAAGGCAAGATACATAGGTGCCTCAGCAATGTATGCTTGGCAGTTTCAAAAAGCGTTATATGTAGCGGAGAAAAACGGTTGGACCCGATTTGTATCTATGCAAAATCATCTCAATCTTATCTATCGTGAGGAAGAACGAGAGATGTTGCCGCTTTGTAAGGAAGAGAATATTGGTGTTATTCCCTATAGTCCCCTTGCATCAGGAAGACTTACGCGAGACTGGGCGGTATCAACTCATCGTTCAGAAACTGATCAGATTCAAAAATCTAAATATGATGGAACTGCCGATACCGATCAATTAGTCGTGGAGCGAGTTGCGACAATCGCCGAAAAACACGGTGTTCAACGGATTCATATCGCTCTTGCTTGGTTGCTTCAAAAAGAACCAGTTACAGCACCTATCATCGGGGCTACAAAAACATCGCATCTCGAAGATGCCGTAGGTGCGTTATCCATTACTTTAACCTCTGAAGAAATTGCGTTTTTAGAGGAGCCTTATGTACCACATTCCATCGTTGGTTTTAATTAATAAAAAATCAATGGGGGAGGATAATCCCGTAGAGCCGAAGTCAGCGTTGTTTACCAACGTTTAACTGTATTTTGTACAGCTATATTCCTTCAAATCACTCAGCTCGGGGATATAAGTGTACTTCGTACATCTATTTCCTTGATTTTCTACCCATTAGGTAGGTTTGGTTGTTTTTAGTTGTATAAAGTGCAGTTAAAGTATGAAGGTTCTTTCTGCGTACGGAATAAGTGTATAGAATGCAGTTATTTTCCAGATTCGATTAAGACGTAGAGCTAGAAGAATGCGGAGAGGAACTTCCGATCGCTTCAAGTCCAAGGTTTGTTAAAAGCGATTAGCGACCATTAGTCTGTTTATATTCACTTGCCCATAATCTGATCAGGTAATGCGCATTAATTCAAAAACACCAGGGAGTAATTTTCCAATAATAGGAGAATCGCTGCCTGGTGTTCTTTTTTTACACTCAAAGCTTGTTCCTATAGACCTTGGGTGACATCCCATAGATTTTAGTGAATTGGCGAGTAAAATAATTACTATCACTAAACCCGCATTCATGTGAGATTTGGGTGATACTGAGATTAGAATGCTTTAATAGCCCGCAAGCCCGTTCCAGACGTAAACGATGAAGATAAGCGATCGGGGTTGTCTGATAGTAGGAGCGAAAGATCCGGTTTAAGTGTCTGACTGATATGTCCGAATGTTTGGCGATCTGATCCAGTGTTAACGGCTCAAGATAACGATCTTCCATATATGAGAGCGCATTCGCCAAATGCATCAGATGGTTCCCCTGAATCCCTTTTTCCTGTGGGTCATAATGTCTGGACAAATAGACGACCAGTTCCATAAACTTGGAGCCCAGCATGGTCTGATAACCCTGTAGCTTGTTGTGATATTCTTCAATCATGCCCGCAATGAGAAAAGAGACATACTCCAGGTTAGGAATCGGCAAGCTGAGTTTGCTTGTGTAGGAATGTTTATGACGATACAGGGGTTCCAACACAAATAAGGCTTGAAAGCCGTTGGATGTCCGCAAATCCGCTCCGGCCGTCGATAGCAATTCAGGCTGAAACATAACATTGCAGATCTTGAAATCCTGAGGATCTTTAAAAGCATGCGGGGTCGAACCATTAATTACAAACACATTTCCCTTTTTGATAAAAGACTCCTCAGTATTAACAATATGTGTAGCTGTGCCACTCAATACAATTACGAGCTCTGAAAAGTCCGCATGTCTATGTAGATCGGTGTCTTCGTCGTGATAGCCGTATTGAATAAAAAATGGAAATTGACGATCAGATGTAAACCATTTTAAATAAAATTCACTCAACTCGTTACCCTCCAAAAGCTTGTCTAGATGAATGTCTATACCATGCTATTTTAGGACCGAATAATCAAGGCGTTCTATCCAGTTGAAGCAGTATAATCCTTGACATAGGTTTCAGTGATTAAGATAGAGAAGGAGAATACTACATGAAATATAACAATCCGATTATCCCGGGGTTTTATCCAGATCCAAGCATTTGCAGAGTAGACGAGGATTATTATCTGGTAAACAGTTCATTTGCCTATTCTCCGGGAATACCCATTTGGCACAGCAAGGATTTGGTGCATTGGAAGCAGCTTGGGTACTGTTTGACTCGTGAGAATCAGCTTCAATTTGATGAATCCGTGGTGTCCGGAGGTGTTTGGGCGCCGACTCTTCGTTATTATAACGGTCGTTTTTATATGGTTACGACAAATCAGGATAGCGGAGGTCATTTCTACGTTTGGGCGGATGACCCGGCAGGCGAATGGTCGAATCCACTTTATGTGGAGCAAGAAGGCATTGATCCCTCCTTGTTTTTTGACGATGGAAAGGTTTATTTCACAAGCACAGGCTCCGAGCAAGGGATGGGGATCTACCAATGTGAGATTGATATTGAAACGGGTCAAAAGCTTAGCGATACACGCTTGATCTGGACTGGCAGCGGAGGGAAATTCCCTGAGGGTCCACATCTTTACAAAATAAACGATTACTACTATTTGATGTGTGCGGAAGGTGGGACAGAATATGGACATATGGAGACTATTGCAAGAAGTAGATCGCCATATGGGCCTTATGAATCGTCTCCTCACAATCCCATTTTGACACATCGAAGTTCAGATTACCCCATTCAAGCTACAGGGCATGCCGATTTAGTTGAAGCACAGGATGGTAGCTGGTGGGCGGTATTTCTGGGGATTCGACCAGTAGGTTATCCTTACCATCATCATCTTGGCAGAGAGACATATTTGGCTCCTGTTCAGTGCACGGAGGAGGGGTGGCCAATGATTGGTGATAACGGAGTGGTTGGTTTAGAAATGGAAGCTGACCTGCCTTCACCAATGCCGTGGGAAGAAGAGCCTGAAACCGACGATTTTGATCAATCTGACCTAAGAATGAGCTGGAATTTCATACGTAATGCTAATAAGGTGGATTGGTCATTGCAGGAACGGGGAGGGTGGCTAGCTTTACGTGGATCAGATGTGAGATTAAATGAGAAGGGTACGCCTGCTTTTATTGGCTGTAGACAGCGGCATTTGAATTGTGAAATTACCACCAAAATGGAATTTAGCCCTCTTGAGGGTGACGAAGCTGGTCTTGTAGTTTTTATGGATCAGAAGTATCACTACGCAATTGGACTAACGCAGATGGAAGGTGAAAATGTTATTACGCTGCGCAGACAGGTAGGGAGCATTAGTGATGTGGCATATTCTTCGGCTTTCGAAGGAACAGGGGTAGAATTGAGAATCCAGGTATTACCTGAAAAATATATATTTTACTATCGAGGTGTGGATCAAATATGGCATCTGCTTGGCGAAGCCGAGACACACTTGATATCTACTGAAGTCGCAGGCGGATTTACTGGAGTATTCTTCGGCATGTATAACTACTCTCCTTATGGAACAACTGCTTATTATGATTGGTTTAGCTATCAAAAGAAATAAAAGGCGGTCGGCTACGTGATCGTCAGAAAAAGCAGTGTTAGCTTGTGAAAAACACAAAGCAGCGATTCTCCAAGTATGGATGAATCGCTGCTTTGTGTTTTTTGGTTGTTGTTGTTGTTGTTTGGATATCGTTGTTTTTTTGTCGTCGTTGGTTGTCTCCCTCAGCTTGTATTTATCAACCTCTTGGGCTTAAGGACTCAGAGGACGTTATTTGCGTATTTATCACTTTTTAAGCATAGTTTCGGACCCCAGTGCAGCTATTACTTCGAAATAGA
Source organism: Paenibacillus sp. FSL P2-0121 (assembly GCF_037975345.1). Lineage (NCBI taxonomy): Bacteria > Bacillati > Bacillota > Bacilli > Caryophanales > Paenibacillaceae > Paenibacillus > Paenibacillus sp. FSL P2-0121. The sequence continues at coordinate 3,432,314 of NZ_CP150245.1, forward strand.
TTCATATTGAGTGTTTTTTGAGCAAATAGCGGCTATGCGGTCCTTTAGCATCCCAAATGTGAGATAATACTGCGTTTAAGGTCCCCTGGGTCCGATAGTGATCAGCAGATAGGATAAGCCTGATAGGATAAACCTGATAGGACCAGCCCGATAGAATCAGCGTGTGCGCAAAGGTTACCTATACATGTTGGTCTTTAGCGGATAGTTCCATATTGTGAATGAAGAACACGTTCGCTTTTATCCTATGAGCATATTTTCCTTCAAACGCTTGATGTCTGCTCTAGGGGGTGAACCAAACATCCGAGAATATTCGCGGCTGAATTGTGATGCACTTTCATAGCCAACACGGAACGCGACATCCGCTGCATCCGCTGATTCAGATAATAAAAGGCGGCGAGCTTCCTGTAAGCGCAGATGCTTTTGAAACTGAATAGGACTCATGGCAGTTACCTCTTTGAAGTGTCTATGGAACGAAGAAATACTCATATTGGCTGTTTCAGCAAGCTCTTCAATCCGCAAAGGTTTATCACAGTTCTCGATAATCTGTTCGATGGCCTCCCGAATGCGGTAGGTGCTGCTACCTTCCATCGCAATTTGAGCGAGTGTAACTCCATAGGGTCCCTGCAGAAGCCGGTATAGAATTTCATCAGTATAAATCGGAGCCAAAAACGGAATGTCCTTGGGATCATCCAGCAAACGTACCAATCTCAGGATCGCATCCAATAGTGATAACTCTATCTGCCCGACATACATAGCTCGCTTAGCATTTTCTTTCGGAGCGAGTTTAAATTCGGAATCATTTAGTACTTTCAAAATCTGACTCTGCGTGAATTCTAGCTTAAAGCTTAAATAGGGTGCGTTGGGAGAAGCTTTTATAATCTGACCGATAACGGGTAAATTCATTGATGATATTAGATAATTTGCGGGACCATACTCAAAACGCTCCTTGGCCAATAAGATCTCCTTTGTTCCCTGCGCAATGAAACATAAAGAAGGTTTGTATACTCTGTATACTGGCTCGGTCACATTGGAGTTACGAATCACAAACAATGAGGGGATAGCGGTCTCATATACTCCATCCTGGCTCGAATGATGTTCAATCAATCTGGCGAGTTCTTCTTTCCGCTCTAGTAATTCTTTAGACATGTGCTCCTCCTAATGTTTTGTTCTTATTCAATTATAAAGTAAAAACATCTTTTGTGTTAGTGATAGTGAGAGGAATAGGCAATCATTTAAGATAATTGAGATAACGGCGTCCCCTTCATTTATCGCATAATTAGAACTAAGAAAGGGGGTTTGAAATTGAGTAATGTTTTGATCTTAGGCGCTAATGGCGGAATTGCACGACATGCGATTGATTTGTTTTTGAACGAAACCGATGCCCGGTTAACACTTTATCTCCGTAACTCGGACAGATTAAGCCATATAACATCCAGCCGTGCTCGAGTAGTTGAAGGAGATGTGTTGGATAGTGAGCAATTAAAAGAAGCGATGATCGGGCAAGAGGTTGTTTATGCTAATCTGGCAGGTAATTTGGAGAAAATGTCTAAGACTATCGTTGAAGCAATGAACACCACTGGTCTTAAACGTTTGATTTTTATCAGCTCAATGGGCATTTACGATGAAGTTCCAGGAGAGAAGTACAGCAGTATATTGGATCCATATCGTAAATCTGCAGAAATTATTGAAGCTTCAAATCTTAACTATACAATTTTGAGACCTGGATGGTTTACCTATAAAGACGAGATAGACTACGAAATAACTCAGAAAGGTGAACCTTTTAAAGGGAGAGAAGTGTCGCGAAAAAGTGTGGCTGCATTAGTTGTTAAATTGGCCGAGTCACCAGATATGGAAATTCGCCGCAGTTTAGGAGTAAACAAACCCAAAATCTAAAGGAGACACAAACTGATGGAATATACAAAACTTGGTCGTACTGGTTTGGATGTATCTAGAATTTGTCTTGGTTGTATGAGTTACGGAGTACCTGAACGTGGAATGGCTCCGTGGTCGCTAAATGAGGAGCAGAGCAGACCCTTTATTAAAAGAGCACTGGAGCTTGGCATCAACTTCTTTGATACGGCTAATGTATACTCTGACGGAACAAGCGAAGAAATTGTCGGACGTGCCTTAAAAGAATTCGCTCGCCGCGATGAGGTAGTCATTGCTACAAAGGTGTTTTTCCGGATGCATCAGGGACCAAATGGAGCAGGACTTTCACGCAAAGCGATTATGACCGAAATAGACAACAGTCTAAAACGGCTGGGCACAGATTATGTGGACCTATACCAGATCCATCGTTGGGATAATGACACTCCTATCGAAGAGACCATGGAGGCCCTTCATGACGTAGTAAAGGCAGGTAAAGTTAGATATATTGGAGCGTCCTCTATGTATGCTTGGCAGTTCTTGCAGGCACAGCATGTTGCTGAGCGTAACGGTTGGACTAAATTTGTCTCTATGCAAAATTACTTGAATCTACTCTACAGGGAAGAAGAAAGGGAAATGTTGCCTCTTTGCCGGGAAGAAGGAATCGGTGTGATCCCATGGAGTCCGCTTGCTAAAGGTCGACTAACCCGTGATTGGAATGAACAAACAGCTCGTTCAGAGATAGACGAAGTCGGAAAGGCATTTTATGCAAAAATGGCTGAGGCTGACCGCAAGGTTGTTGAGGTAGTTGCCGAAATTGCGGCAAAGCGCGGGATTCCACGTGCCCAAGTAGCGCTTGCTTGGGTTCTGCAAAAAGAGCAAGTAACATCGCCTATCATTGGTGCAACCAAAGCAAATCATCTGGAGGACGCCGTTGCAGCGGTATCAGTGAAGCTGGAGCTTAGTGAAATAGCGAGTCTGGAAGAGCCTTATGTGCCACACCCAGTTATAGGAAATCTAAGCTAGATTAAAAGCGTGATACCCTTGGGGATCGCGCCTTTTTTTTACCTAAGCTAAACTTTCATCTACCATTTAGTGCCTTTAGAAACTTGTCTTTAGTTTGGCTTAATCGTTGCTCAGCACCATGCGGGTGCAAGGGTTTGCATAAATAGGTGAATAAGAAAACACATTCCAATCGATAAAAATGACATGTTAATTCTTCTTAAGCCAAGGTAATATGTATCCGATATGTGAGAGTGAATATAGAAAAGGAGATGAACTCTTTATTATTAATTCCACATTGAAGCATACGCACATGAATACTGAAATTGGCCAACCAGCCATCCTCAATCCAAGTCAGGTGTACCCGACGGTTTCCTTCACACCGTGTGTTAACGGAAGGGTTGCCGGTGAATTGATTTTTGATAGAACGAAACTGGTGACTGAGTTGCCTGAGACTCCTATGGTTAAAGACTCGTTAATGGAATGGACACCGTTAGGCACGGCTGATCTACTGGGTACTTATGAACTGCGAATGACCCTCAAGCAGGACGGAAAAGCTCCTCAGTATGACTCATATTATTTTACCGTGCTGGATCCAAAGAGCATCCCCGCGGGACAGAGCACAATCGCTTTCCTTGGTAACGATGGAATGATGATGTATATCGGTGATTATCGAGGTAATCGGATCTTGGACTTTTCTAATGCGGGTTATAGGGGTGGTGGTGTTGAGATCCCGAATATTCCCGTTAAGTCGACCGTTCTACCCTTGGACGGAGACGCGACGGACCGTATTCAGGTGGCAATTGACCAGTTGGCTATGCTCCCGCTCGATAAGAACGGATTCCGCGGGGCAGTCCTTTTGAAAAAAGGCAGATATGAAGTCGGAGGCACGTTGTTCATTAAAGCAAGCGGGATCGTCCTTCGCGGTGAAGGTCAGGACAAAGAGGGCACTATTCTCTATGGTACCGGAGCGAAACTGCGAAATCTAATTGAAATTGGTGAAAATGCAGATCTTATGCTGGACAGCAACTCGAAGCAGATGATTTCAGATTTGTATGTGCCCTCAGGCTCGCGTTCTTTCCATGTAGAAGACGGGGGTGCTTACAATGTAGGCGATCAGATCATAGTCCGCAGAATAGGTAATAAAAACTGGATTCACGAAATTGGTATGGATAACATCTATAAGCGCCCGGGTGGAACCGTAACCCAATGGTCACCGTTCAATCTGGATTTTGACCGAGTCATCACTGCTATTGTAGGTAATACGATTACGGTCGATGCCCCATTGGCGAATGCTATCGAACGTCAGTGGGGCGGCGGAGAGATCTATAAATATACAGACCATGCCCGCATTCAGCAGGTGGGGGTAGAGAAAATGAGGGTAGAGTCCGATTTTGACCCAAGCATTATAGATATTAAGATGGATAACGATACAACAGATCCTTATTATGCGGACGAAAAACATGCTGAACGTTTCGTCGTGTTCAACAGTGTGAAGAATGGCTGGGTTCGAGAGGTGAGAGGTTACCATCTGTCCTATTCTCTCGTTCAAATGAAGCGTTATTCCAAATGGGTTACGGTTCAGGACTGTCAAATGTACGATATGATCAGTGTGGTTACTGGGGGTCGCCGTTATGTCATACATCAGATGGGCCAGCTAAATCTCGCTCAACGTATTTATACAGAGACGGCGCGGCATGCGTTCACCGTCGATAGCTGGGTACCGGGGCCGAATGTATTTCTGGATGGAGAAGCTGTTAAAAATTATAACACCAGTGAACCTCATCATCGCTGGTCAGTCGGAGGCCTGTTCGATAATATCAAAGCTCCCATCTCTATTCGGGATAGGGCGTGGTTAGGCAGCGGACATGGCTGGGCAGGTGCGAATTATGTGACTTGGAATACACAAGGAGAGCTCACTTTACAGCGGCCACCAACCGCTCAAAACTACGCCATTGGCCATGTTGGTAGCAAGATACCCGGACTGCTTCCTAACGATTATGATTCCCGGCCCCGTGAAGATGGATATTGGTGCAGTTGCGGTCAACATGTCGTCATTAATAGTCTCTACAAGCAGCAGCTGATGGAACGTTTAGGTCGAAATGCGCTCAATAATATAAAAAAATAATTTACAGTAGGGTGCGGAATTTTCCGCATCCTTTTTAGTTTGGATCATAAAAAAACACAACCCCTAACAATCTATGCCATGGAGAGACATCAGGATCAAGAGTAGCATAGGAAGTGGAGTTACTGACGAATGATATGAACTGAAAATAGGAAAGGCCAGGTGAACAAGAGTTGAGTGAAAGAAGACGAGCGAAACAAGAGGTAGCATTACCGGCAACCAAGCAGGAATCAGAACGTCTTCGATTATGGTATACAAGCCCGGCGTCAAATTGGAATGAGGCTCTTCCCATAGGAAATGGGCGCCTCGGGGCAATGGTGTCCGGTATGATCGGCCAAGATAAAATCCAGCTTAACGAAGATTCAATTTGGTACGGCGGCCCTGGACGTGCAGCTAATCCTGCAGCTCAGCCATATTTAACAGAGATTCGGCAAATGCTGAAAGACGGCAGGCAGGCGGAGGCAGAACATTTGGCACGAATGGCTATGACTGCTTCACCAAAATATGAGCAGCCGTACCAGCCACTTGGAGATTTGATTTTAAAGTTTCTGGATTCCAGTGAGGTTATAGAAAAATACGAGCGGGAGCTCGACTTGGAGCAAGCGGTCGTTACGGTATCGTACCGTTGTGGCGGGGTTCGCTATTACAGGCAATATTTTATAAGTGAACCGGACGGTGTATTGCTAGTCCGATTGACAGCTGACAGACTTGGCAAGATCACGTTGGCTGCGAATCTTATGCGTCGTCCGTTCGATACCGGCTGTAGCACTGGTCCTGCAAACACAGTTTTAATGAATGGGGAATGCGGAGCGGATGGCGTTCGCTTTTGCACAGCACTAAGGGCAGTTCAACAAGGGGGCCGCCAGAGGCTCATCGGGGATTACATCTCTATTGAGGGGGCAGACTCCGTCACCCTTATGCTGGCAGCGCAGAGTACCTTCCGTGTAGATCAACCTGAAAAAGCCTGTCTAGAGCAATTGGATCAAGCTACGGCTCAGTCTTTTGCAACTCTAATAAAGCAGCATAAGGAGGAATACAAGTCCCGGTTTGCTCGATTTTCAATCGATTTAACTAGGGGTGGAGACCTGTACGCTGAGCTTCCTACCGATAAGCGATTACAGCGGTTACAGCAAGCAAAAGATGAAAGAAGCAATCCCAATGAGTCTGGTGATCCGGGACTAGTTGCACTATATGTACAGTATGGGCGCTACTTACTGCTTTCCAGTTCTCGACCAGGTACGTTGCCTGCTAATCTGCAAGGCATATGGAATGATAGCTTTACCCCGCCATGGGAATCAAAATATACAATTAATATTAACCTCCAGATGAATTACTGGCCTGCCGAAGTCCTAAATATGGCTGAATGCCATGAACCGCTGTTTGATTTGATCGAACGGATGCAGTTGAACGGTCAAGAAACGGCAAAAGAAATGTATGGCTGTCGCGGTTTTGTTGCTCATCATAACACTAACTTATGGGCGGAAACCCGACCAGAAGGCATCCTAATTACCTGCACGGTCTGGCCAATGGGTGCTGCTTGGTTATGCCTTCATTTGTGGGAACACTACCGGTTTGGACTGAATCTTTCTTTTCTCAAGGAAAGGGCCTATCCACTGATGAAGGAAGCAGCGATTTTTCTGCTTGATTACATGGTAGAGGAAGGTGGCTTACGAATTACTGGGCCTTCAGTCTCCCCGGAAAACCGCTTCCTTCTTTCGGACGGAAGCAGCGGCAGCCTCTGTATGGGACCATCCATGGATTTGCAAATCGCATATACATTGCTATCCGCCTGTTCGGAAGCGGCATTAATTATTGGAGAAGAAGATACAATGTTTCTCTCTGAACTACATGAGACGCTTGAACACATTCCACAGCCGAGTGTGGGCAGTCATGGACAGATTAAGGAATGGCTGTTTGACTACGAAGAGCAAGACGCAGGTCACCGGCATATTTCTCAGTTGTTCGCATTACATCCGGGGGAACAGATTGACATGAGGCACACCCCTGAGCTTGCCGCAGCAGCCCGGCGAACGCTTGAACGCCGCCTTGACGGAGGTGGAGGTCATACCGGCTGGAGCAGGGCATGGATCGTCAACTTTTATGCCCGTCTCGGTATGGGTGCGGAAGCCTATGAGCATTTAATTAAACTGTTAGCCTCCTCCACGTATTCGAATCTTTTAGACTGCCATCCACCCTTTCAAATAGACGGCAATTTTGGTGGAGCAGCAGGGGTAGCAGAAATGCTGCTGCAATCCCACCGAGCAGAACTTCGACTATTACCTGCCCTTCCTAAGGAGTGGTCTTCAGGCAGCATAAGGGGGATGAGAGCAAGAGGTGGTTTTACCGTTGATCTTTCTTGGAGCCAAGGAAAGCTGGATGAAGCGACGATTCACTCTACGGTTACCGCTGAATATCGAATTTGGTCTGCCGTTCCGCTCGATCTGCCAGAACAATCTCTTATTAGCGATGGTCAGGGATTTGAATATACTTTTTCTTCAGTTGCAGGGAAGTCCCGCAAGATTCGTGCACAATAGTCAATCGTAATAAAACACAGGCAAGCCGAAAAATCTCCATTTTGAAGACCTGGATATTGGATTAACATTAGCCATACAACAAAATCCAAACTGCAACCAAAGGAGCGATAATTATGCCACAACAAGTGCCAGCCGCATTGCCAGCGAGCAGGCCAGATCTTTCCCCATTCCAAAGACGAATGACCAATTTGCGCAAATATAAGGCGCTATATCTCATTTCACTTCCAGGCATTATTTTTTTTATCGTATTTAAATACTTACCCTTGGCGGGTTCCATCATGGCCTTTCAAAACTACAACATATTCAAAGGTTTTACAGGCAGTCCGTGGGTTGGCCTTGATCAGTTCCGGCGGATGTTCACCTATCCAGAGTTTTTGAGAATTCTTGAAAATACTATCCTGATCGGCCTATATGATATGGTCTTTGCGTTTCCGGTTCCCATAATATTCGCCCTCCTTCTTAATGAAGTGAGAAAAGCTTTCTATAAACGGATTTTGCAGACCGTCGTTTATTTGCCCCATTTTCTCTCATGGGTCATTATTGGGGGGATTATGATTGGCATTTTGTCCCCAACGACAGGTATCGTGAACCAGATCTTAAATACTTTTGGGCTCGACTCCGTTTATTTTCTGGGCGAGGACTCGTATATTCGTACCATCCTGGTTGGAACAGGCATATGGAAAGACAGTGGATGGGGAACTATTGTTTATTTAGCCGCACTCGCTGCTGTGAATCCTGAGCTGTACGAAGCGGCCCGGATTGACGGAGCAAATCGTTGGAAACAAACCTTATCTATAACGATCCCGACGATCTTGCCCACTATCATGATTATGTTCCTGCTTCATATCGGTAACTTCCTTGATTTTGGCTTTGAGCGAGTGTTTGTATTTATCAATTCGCTTAATGAGACCAATGGAGATATTCTCGATACGTATATATACCGAGTGGGTCTTATTGATCAGCAATACAGCTATACAACAGCTATAGGACTCTTTAAATCGGTCGTCGGACTGTTGCTAGTCATGATCGGGAATACGCTTAGCAAAAAAGCATCAGGGGATGGACTTTACTAGAAAGGAGTCGAAGAGTAAATGAAAAATAAAGGTCGCCTGTTTGACGTTTTTAACTATATATTTCTGATGCTGGTCGGGTGCTTGATGGTCTTCCCTCTGCTGCATGTGCTCGCCAAATCATTTAGCAGCACTCATGCCATTAATGCAGGCGAGGTTAAGCTATTCCCTGTAGATTGGACGCTTATGAATTATCAAGTTATTCTTGGGGATACCTCCATCTGGAGAGCTTTCATGGTAAGTATATTTATTACCGTTGTCGGAACGCTTATTAATCTGATTTTAACTGCATCACTGGCCTATCCTTTATCCAGATCCGAATATTCGATGCGCAAAGGAGTTCTGATTTTAATCCTTATTACGATGATATTTCACGCTCCGCTCATACCGAACTATATGGTCATCAAAAACTTGCACTTGATCGACTCTTTATGGGTATTAATCATCCCATCGGCCATCAGTGCATATAACCTGTTCATCATGCGTTCTTTTTTCTCAGCCCTGCCTACTGAGCTGATAGACAGCGCGCGAATGGATGGAGCGGGAGAGCTGTGCACGATGTGGAGCGTCATCCTTCCTTTGTCCAAACCTGTTATGGCAACTATGGGCTTGTTCTACGCGGTATCCCATTGGAATTCTTATTCATCGGCGTTGTATTTTATCAATACACGAGCGCTTTATCCACTTCAGCTGCGGCTTCGGGAAATCGTACTGAGTAACGACCTTGGGCAAGCGGGCAGCTTATTAGAAAACGTAAATGAAGTATCTCCGGCAGGTGTGCAAATGGCAGTTATTGTCGTCTCCGTCATACCGATTATTATCGTGTATCCGTTTCTGCAAAAGTATTTTATCAAAGGGATGTTAATCGGATCTATTAAGTCTTAAATCAATCAGCTTGCATCATCCTTTAAAAGAAACAGCCATCTGCTTATCAAAATATGGTAAGATATAATCCAAACTCAAAATGGAAGCGTTGCCAAATATCGCAACTTCAAATCAATTTCATACCACAAGACAACTGATTCTGATTCCATTCCGGAAGGGATTTGATACAAGTGCGAGTATTGATTGTAGAAGATGAGCCTGTCATTCAAAAAGGATTGGTGAAGATGGTCCAGCGTTATCCGGTCTCATTCACCGCGATTTATACAGCCGACGACGGCGAAGCAGCCTTAGAAACTATCCAAAAGCTAGAACCGCATTTAGTGCTGACAGATTTGCGCATGAAGCGGATGGATGGCCTTGATTTATGTGAACGAATTCACCGTGATTACAGTCATGTCCAGGTGGCAGTCATTTCCGGGTACAATGACTTTCAATATGCACAACGAGCAATGGCCTATGGCGTTAAACGGTATTTACTGAAGCCGGTTCTCCAGCAGGATGTGCATGATATGCTGAGAGAACTGATATCCGGCATGACAGGCAGCATTATTCCTGTTCATAAATACGTGGATTGGGCCGAACAGCTGGAACAACACATCTGGCTGCTGCAACGTGATGAGACAAACCGTCTGCTTGATGAAAGAGAAACATCGGGTTTATTTGAAGGATTGAACGTCTTTAGCATGGATGCAGTGCTGAATGATTGTCTGCAAATGATCGTAGATCGCTTGGAACGCCGAGGCTGGAAGCCTCCGTCCTGGTGCTGTGGAGGGGTAAAAGCCCCCAATACGAAAAAAGAAACGATGTTAGCATTTGTCGCGATAATAAACGGTATACTTGCGGAGCTGCAGCTTACTCGCAAAGGCAACTATAAGGACCCGGTTGAAGAAGCAAAAGCTTTCATTGATAAACATCTGGCTGAGGATGTGTCGTTAGAAGAAGTAGCCAAACGGGTGGGACTTGCCCGCACCTACTTCAGCGCATTATTCAAAAAAATGACGGGGGAAACCTTCGTACACTATCGGATCCGGAGACGAATGGAGGAAGCGCGCAGACTTCTTGCCGTACCCACCATGACAATCAGTGACATCTCGATTCATGTAGGTTACGAGGATTATCCTCATTTTACGAAGACATTTAAAAATCTCGTGGGTGTGTCACCTTCGGAATACCGTGCTTCGTTTGGCATTGAATAATGAGAGCAACCCTCAGCCGGAAGCTGCTATTTTATTTTACCATTGTCATCTTACTTTCCCTGTCAGCGCTGGGGATTTCCTTTTACAGCATTTCTGCCAAGCAATTGCAGTCAAGCACTGAAAACCAAATGATTCAGATCGTAAATAATGCAGTTCATCATACCAATCTCTATATTTCATCCTATCAACGGTCGACCGTGGCGCTACTAACGGATTTGAGAGTTAAAAGATATATTGATCTATCAGCAGATCGTGAGGAATATGAAAATTACCGCTACACGACCGATATTCGCGATGCTATTGTTGAACCAGTATGGATTCGCAATCCCGAGATTGAAGCCCTATATATTATCGGGTATTCCGGGAATGCGCTTTATTATTATAATGGCGGTTCAGCGCCATCTTTTACACAGGAAGACACCGCTAGACAGATCCGGTATTTCAAAGAACATACAGATGTCAGTGGACAGTTGAATGTAATCAATTACAGTATCCGTGGGGATCAAACGCCGATGTTGACCTTAATCCGCAGCATTCGCGGTCTTCAGTCACCAGAGATGAAAGGATTTGTAGGCATCGAAGTCAAAGCAGAGGAGCTCTCTACGTTATGGAAAGGAATCGATCTTGGTCCCGAAAGCTATTTTTTTATTGTAGATGGCGAAGGCAGGATTCAATATCATAACGATCAAAACAAAGTAGGGACGTTGATTCCCGATAGTCTTGGCAAGCAAATTGAGCAAGCAGGAGAGGCGATGTTCCGCAGTTCGGCAGAGGGCGTGGAAAAATCTTATATCAGCCGTAATGCGGAATATTCCGGTTGGCATCTGGTTGTATCCATCCCAGACACTCAGCTGCAAAAGCCGCTAATTACCATCCGGAATTATATTATTGTTGTCGCGATTTTGACATTTATGATAGCGCTGTTTCTGGCAAGCCGATTTGGTAAGTCCGTTACTACACCCATCCGTATACTGATGAAAGGAATGAGCCAGACCGAAAAAGGAAATTGGGAATTAATCTCCCTTCCGAAAAGCCAGGATGAGGTCACTGGGCTTATCGTTCGTTACAATCTGATGGTAACCCGCCTGTCAGAGCTTGTGGACACCGTGTATCAGTCAGAACTGAAGAACAAGGAAATGGAAGCTGAGCGGCAGAAGGCCGAATTCCAATCCTTACAGCTGCAAATCAACCCTCATTTTTTATACAATACGCTCGAAACGGTGGTCTGCTATGCAGTAATTCAGGATTCAGATGAAATATCAGAAATTGTCGGAGCCCTGTCCTACATGCTGCATTATTCGGTGCGCACCAATCTTGAAGAGATAACCGTAGCAAATGAGCTGAAGCATGTCATCCATTATATGGTCATTCTCAATCACCGGATCGGAAGGCCGTTTGAAATCGATGTGCGGATAAAGCCTGAAATGCTTCTGCGCAAAATGGTTCGCTTGACCTTACAGCCACTTGTGGAAAATGTGTTCCAGCACGCCTTTCGTTATGGTGTTGAAGATTATCACACAATTACGATTGATGCTGGAGAGGATGGCGATATCTTCTGGGTCAGCATTACGGATAATGGCAGCGGGATGACCCCGGAGCGGCTTGAAGAACTTCGCCTCAAACTGAGCGAAAATCGACTCGCCGATGTGGAGGAAGGGAAAGGAAGCCCAGGCGGCATCGGTGTGCAAAATGTTCATCGCCGGATTCAGCTTGTCTTCGGAGAAGAATTCGGCGTTGACGTAGAAAGCAGTCCAGAATGCGGAACACGCATGATCATGAGAATGCCGATTTCCGGAAGGAAGGAACATCAAGTGCTTAACGCATAGGCGTTACTCGCCGAAGAGAACGAGGATCAAAAGGCTGTCCTGAGGTCCGAGCCGCGGACTTTTGGGGATGGCCTTTTTTTAAAACGATAACCGATCACAAAAAAACACATCCCACAATAATCCACCCCATGGGAGTGCTGTTGATACAGCTTTATGATGGGTACAGGTAAACCAAATACCTTTTTATACTAATAAGGGGGATTATCCAGATGAAAAAATGGGTTAGTCTGATCCTATCCACGGCGCTTGTCTCAAGTCTCGTCGCAGGATGCGGAAGCAATGAAACATCGGACGGTAACGTCGATGCAGCAGGCGAATCAAAACCGCTTAAATTTAGTATTTCGTTAAACACAAGCGGAAACGCTTACACGGAAAGTTCTAAAGACATTAACACCGATAAGTGGGTCAAGGAGTTAGAGAAACGGGCGAATGTCGATTTAGACATTAAGTTAATTCCTTTGAAGGACTTTGATTCCAAAATGGCTGTTATGTTTGCCGGCGGTGATATCCCGGATGTGGTTCAAAATGTCGGAGGGGCTACGGATAAATCGATGGCTGGGTCGGTTCAGGCTGGTGTTTTTATGCCGCTGGATGATCTGCTGAAGGAGAATGCACCCAACCTGATGAAGGTTGTCCCGCAGGAAGCATGGGATGAAGTCAGCTACGACGGAAAAATATATGGCATTCCGACTTGGCTCAGCAATCCGTCTCGACGTGCTACCTTTATCCGAACTGATTTATTGGAGAAAACTGGCCTTCCGGTACCTGTAACGATTGAGGATTTCTTGAATGTGCTGCGCGCTTTTAAGAAACTCGGTGTGAGCGCTCCTTATCAGATGCGTGAGAACTTCAAGTATGCAGATATCGCATTTGGTGCATATGACGCGCTTGGCTATCAGTTTACAGAGGACAATGGAGAGATCGTACCCAAATTTTATAATTCCGAGAATATGGAAAAAGCACTGAACGTATACAAAACGATGTATGACGAAGGCCTCATTCAGAAGGATTTTGCGACAATCCAAACGGCACAGTATGGTGAAAATATTGCTGCAGGCAATGCAGGGATCTGGACAGCTAATGCGCAGAATCTCCTGGATTTCCGGACCCAGATCGCCGCGTCCAATCCGGAAGCGAAAGTGGATATTATCTCGTCGCCAACCGGTGACCATGGACAAAAAGGATACGGCTTGTATAGTTCGGTCAATACCTCACTGTATATCAACAATAAAGTCAGTAAAGAAAAGGCTGCCCGGATTATCCAAATGTTTGAATGGATGCAGACCCCGGAAGCCAGTAATTTCTATAGCTTTGGGATTGAAGGCGAGAATTACACGGTAAAAGACGGAAAAGTTGATTATAAGCTGCCAGAGAACAAGGCTGCCCAAGATGAAGAGAAATTCCGCACACAGCTGCGCTGGGTAGGGGACGGAACAATCAACCGCGAACGAACTGAGCTGCTTACGGGTGGTAAAGATGTTTTGAAAGCATTGGATGAAACTCTGAGTAAAGAAGGCTTAGGGGGCATCGGATTTGTACCTGATCTGGAGTCTTTCAGCAAATTCCCTGATCTTGCCTCCAAACGTCCCGATCAGGCACCAAAACTGATCATAGACCATATGGTCAAAATGATTTATGGCAAAGAACCGATTAGCGATTTCCCAAAAGTCATCGAGGAATATAAGCAAAAGGGCGGCGAAGAAATCTTAAAAGAAGCAACAGAACGCTACAAAAATAATGAGGGAATCCTTAATCAGCAAAGCCGGAAATAGATAGATTCTCAGGAAGCCTCTTCATTCGAAGGGCTTCCTGCCAGTTAGGAGGGAGAACAATGAGTCAAACTGCTCTGTGTGATGAAATCATGCGTCTGCCTGTAATCGATACACATACCCATCTCGTCGGCGATAAGCTAAACGCGGCTGATTTCTGGGAAATAGCCGATTATTTCTGGTTGAACCAAGAGCTTCAGTCAGCAGGATATCCGGCGGATGCGGACCAACTTTCGAAAGAGAAGCGGACTGACTCTTTTGTTAGAGCTTACCACGCTTCCCGTAATACGATGATGAATCGTGCTTTTACAGCAATCATGAAAGATTTGTACGGTATCTCCATCACTGATTCAGAGTCGGTGTTCAAAGCGGATATAACGGTTAAACAGCAAAGTAACGATCCCGGCTGGGCGCAAAACGTAGCTGACCGTCTGCATGTGCAGCGGTTTATTGTAAACCGTCCGGAGCATGCCAACTTTGCACACATGAGAGAAAATACTCTACTGATTCCTCGAATTGACTCCTGGCTGCCTGAGCTGGCAAAGGATATTACAGATGCCTCTGATCCCAGCCGGGAAGCGGCTTATACTCAAGCGAAAAAGTTTATTAGCGAGCAGTTGCACTCATATCAGACGATGGGCTGTCCGGGAATCATGACTACGTTGCCAGCCTTTGAAGCCAATGCTCATGATGTTTACAATCTTAGCAGCGTAACTGAACCGGATGAAATCATGATGCTGCTCCTTCATCATATCTGTTCGGAACTGCAAGTAAGAGGAATGTTCTTGCAGCTGTTTCTCGGCGTCGAACGGAGATGGTGTAATACATCGGCTGCGCCAGTTAACGATCCGCTACGGATTGTTAAACTGTATGGTTTGTTTGAACGGTATTCCATTCCGTTTGAGCTGGTGGTGGCTTCAGAATTAAATAACCTGGATATTGTGCAGGCTGCATGGAATTTCCCTAACGTTCATGTAGGTGGGATGTGGTGGTATAACTTCAGACCCAGTACTTATTTGCAGAGCATGCAGTATCGGTTGGAGGCACTCGCCCCGCTCAAGTGTTCGCTCATTGTCTCGGATGCGCGCTGTATCGAATGGACATATGGCAAGCTGCTGATCGTTAAAAAAATACTTGCGCGCTTTTTGGAAAGTCAAATAGCAGAAGGCTGGATCAGCCGGGAGGAGGCGCTGAATATTGCGGCGGAATGGCTACATGGCAGTGCTGCTAAACGTTATGGACTAACAGATGTAAAGCAATAAGCCGTGGAGGGAGAAAATGACTTTTTCATTGATGGACCGAATGTTGCCTGCTCCTTTGAACGGAGGGTTCCGCATGGAGGATTGGTGGGTGTGGTGCGGATCAGCTGTGCGTGGCGAGGATGGGCGTTTTCATTTATTTGCATCCCGTTGGCCGAAGTGGCTGCCGATGCATCCGGGATGGTTACTCCGCTCAGAAATTGTCCGCGCATCTGCCGATAACGCGGAAGGACCTTATACGTACGAAGAAACCGTACTACCCGCAAGGGGAGCGGAATACTGGGACGGACGAAGCACCCATAATCCGCATATCCTTCGTTATGGTGATAAGTATCTGTTGTATTATATGGGTTCCACTCATCCATTCGCTGAGCCGCAGCCTAATGAAACAGTGGAACTTGACGACTATCGGGTGATTGCCGCTCGTGCCAACAAACGTGTTGGCTTAGCTATAGCCGACAGTGTATTCGGACCATGGATAAGGATGGACGCACCTATTCTGCCTACACGTCCGGGCAGGTTCGACAGCTTTCTCACATCCAATCCGGCTCCTTGTATCCGCGAAGATGGCTCCTTGCTATTGGTATATAAAGCCCGCAAATACGAGGGCAATTCCTATGGACAGATGACGCTTGGCATTGCCGGTTCATCTAAGGACGAAGGGCCATATAAAGTAATTAACAACGCACCGCTGTTTCCACCAGAGCGGTCTCATATTGAAGATCCATTTATCTGGCGGACCACGGACGGGTACCAAATGATCGCCAAGGATATGGATGACCGGATATGTGGAGAAAAGCACGGTGGGATATTTGCATCATCTACGGATGGAACCGACTGGCAGCTGGCTGATTCAACGCAATCGTATTCCCGGCGGGTACTCTGGGAGGACGGCACAGAGCAGTGGATGGGCAGCTTTGAACGTCCGTTCCTATTATTTCAAGAAGGGGTCCCTACCCATTTATTCGCTGCAGTAGCAGATGGACCGGGAGGGTTTCGAAATGCGAAGCACACTTGGAATATGGTCATTCCACTACGGACAACGCTTTAAGAAATTAAATTTCATAAATATCATCAGTGTTTACAGGAGGAACTAAAATGAGTGAAGTTATACCAACTCAACAAACTCGCGGACTGGTAATTTCGGAGTCTACTCTGGAATGGGAGGATGGCGCTTGGCAACAAATTGTAAATAAAGTGGAAAAGACTAGTAAGCGAATTGGTGTTAGTTTTCCGCATGCTTCCGTGAGCGGAGTATACGACAACATGCGTCCATCGTGGTGGACAGCAGGGTTCTGGCCGGGTATTTTGTGGCAGATTGCCGCAGAAGGTAATCATCCGGCGCTGCAAGAAATCGCCGAGCAAATTGAAGAGAAATTGGATGAACCTCTTTATGCCCTTACCGTACATCATGATGCTGGTTTTATATGGACACTCTCAGCTTTGGCCAATTACCGAGTGACTGGTAATGAACGCTCCAAGCAGCGCGGGTTGATGGCTGCTGCTCAACTGGCCAGCCGCTTTAACCTGAAAGGGTCATTTATCAGAGCCTGGCATGACACGGAGAAGATAAACCGGGCGGGATGGTCCATCATTGATACTGTAATGAATCTGCCCTTACTATACTGGGCATCGGAAGTTACAGAGGATCCGCGTTTCCGGCATATCGCCGCTGCGCATGCGGAAACGGTAGTTGAGCATTTTTTACGTCCGGATGGATCAAGTTATCATATTCTGGAGTTCAACCCGGAATCAGGCGAAAAAATCGGCGCTATGGCCGGCCAAGGTTATGCGGAAGAATCCGCTTGGGCACGGGGCAGCGCATGGATGATTTACGGTCTTACTTTGTCTTTTCACTATACCGGAGAGAATAAGTTTCTAACGGGAGCTAAAAGAGCTGCGCACTTCTTCTTAGCTAATCTTCCGGAGGATCATGTACCTCACTGGGATTTCAGGGCACCTGATGCAGGCGAAAAGCCGCGTGATACCTCTGCTGGTGCATGTGCGGCATGTGGCTTGATTGAGCTGGCAAAGATCGTACCACAGGCGGAAGCCTCTTTTTACCTGCGAGCCGCAGAACAAATCGTTCGCTCACTTTATGAGAATTATGGGACTTGGGACATTCCGGAAGAGGAGGGTTTGATTCTTTCTGGAACATCCAATCTTCCAGGGGGTGTGCACATTGATACGCCACTGATCTATGGCGATTATTTCTTCGTCGAGGCTGTATCTAAACTCCGCGGAGCCGTTCTTCAGTTATGGTAAGGAACGGAAAAACAACAGAAAACCTTCTCGATGATCCGTATAGTATACAGTCGGTCGAAACTCCGATAGATAATGAGCAGGCTCGGCGTATGGAATGGTGGCAGGAAGCCAGGCTCGGCTTGTTTATTCACTGGGGCCCTTATGCCCTGCCTGCGGGTGAATGGAAGGGAAAAGAAATACAAGCTTCTTACAGTGAGCATATTATGCTACGCGCGAAGATCCCAGTGGCTGAATATGAGGAAATGGCCGCAGCGTTCAATCCATCAGCTTTTGATGCAATGAAGTGGGTACGGACTGCCAAGCGTGCTGGCCTAAAATATATCATCTTTACAGCTAAACATCACGACGGCTTCGCGATGTATGACTCAAGTGTATCCGAATATTCGATCGTCAAGCACACCTCATTGGGCCGTGATCCCCTTCGGGAACTAATGGAGGCATGTCGTGCGGAAAAAATGGTACTCGGAATTTACTACTCTCATGCGATGGATTGGCATGATCCAGACTCTCAAGGGAATACCTGGGATTATCCACTGAATATCGGCGCTTACGATGACGTTCAAACGTGGATAAATGATACCGATAAACGAACCCGCTTTGAACGATATTTGCACAGCAAATCAATCCCTCAAGTCCGTGAGCTGCTGACGGACTACGGCAAAGTTGGTTTAATGTGGTTTGATTGCGGAGGCAAACTGACCCGTGAGCAAGGAGAAGCGTTTTTGGCGGCGGTTCATGCAATTCAGCCAGAATGTTTGGTCAATAGCAGAGTATGGAAAGCACCACTTGGAGATTATTCAAATACATCTGATAATCAACTTACGACTCGTAACCTTGGTAAGTACTGGGAGAATATTATTACGTTAAACGACTCATGGGGGTATAAGAGATCCGATCACCATTGGAAATCCCCTGTAACTATCATCCGCCAGATCATCGATGTTGTAAGTAAAAATGGAAATCTGGTAATCAATATCGGCCCAACAGCAACAGGGGAATGGGATTCGGTATCCGAATCCATTTTGCTTGATGTAGGAGATTGGTTAAATACCAATGGGGATAGCATTTACGGTGCTGGAGAATCGCCCACAGCCAAACCGTCATGGGGCAGATGCACTCTGAAAGGAAACACATTATATCTGCATGTTTTCGATCTTAAGAAGAGAAATAAGCTAATCGTCCCCGGTCTGAAGACCGCTGTTCAAAAGGTATTTGCTTTAGATGGAGGGGAGGAGCTGATTTTCACAAAGTTATCTGAGCAGGATCTGGAAGTCGAACTCCCCAGCTTACCGAACTTTGCCGAAAATTCTAACAACTTGCCGCTGGTCATCGCAATTGTCTGTGCAGAACCTGTAGAAGGTAATCCAGTCCGATTATTGGACTTTGGAGAAGATACCTTACAAGAATTAGGGGTATTTGAAAGTGAGATCGTTGGTCCAACCCTCCGTTACGATACAGGAAAAAAAGACCATGATAATCTGTTGGACTGGAAGGATAGAGAGGATACCGCAATTTGGCATGTCCGGACATTAGGTCCGGTAAGATTTCAGGTTAGTATCGAATATCGCAGCGAAGAAGGAGAGAATGGTGGTGGCGGAGACTACCTCATCAAGGCAGCGGATCAAATTTTACAAGCTAAAGTTCATTCTACTGATGGGGTTAGTAATTTTCAAAGCTTTCAAGTAGGTGAGCTGTATTTCCCCACGGCAGGAGAATATACGATTCAATTGCAGGCAGAGCGTATTACAGGGGGGTATTTGATGCAGCCTAGATGTTTAAAACTACTGCAACTATGAGATTTTTATATTGAAATAATGCAAAAGAACTCAAATCACTTGGGTTCTTTTTTTTTGTTGATTTAAGGAATGTTGTTGACATATTGCCCTCGGGTAAATATATTGTATATAAGAATAAAAGTTTACCTAGGGAAACAAATTGGATCATAGGAATCATTGTTTCTATTGGGAAATAAATTAACAGGATGAACAGAACAGTGCTACATATGAACTTAACAGAGATAAGGAGTTTTTTTATGATTGAAATCAGAAACCTAAACGTAGATTATTTCGGTAATTCTGCACTAGAAAATGTAAATATTGATATCCCCTTTGGGTATACAATCGGAATTATCGGACCAAATGGTGCGGGAAAATCTACATTCATCAAGTCATTGTTAGAGGTGATAAAGAAGAGAACAGGATCAGTTATGGTGGAGGGAAAAGATGTTTCTGAGTACAAACGGAAGATCGCATATGTGCCGCAAAAGAATGACATTGATCTTTCTTTTCCAATCACGGTAAGGGATACAGTGCTGACTGGAACTTACCCTAATTTGCGAATCTTCCAGCGTCCCGGAAAAACAGAGCGGCAAAGAGTCGAGGAATGTATGGCGATGGTGGATATAAGTGATCTTGCGAATAAACAAATCAGCAATCTGTCCGGGGGACAACTCCAAAGAGTTTTTATCGCCAGGGCACTTGCACAACAAGCAAATGTATTTTTTTTAGATGAACCTTTTGTAGGCATAGATTTAGTCAGTGAGAAAATCATTGTAAAGCTGCTAAAACAACTTCGCGAAGAAGGAAAAACCATACTCATCGTTCATCACGATTTGCATGAGGTCGAAGAATATTTTGACAAAGTCATCATTCTCAATAAGAAATTAATTGCTTTTGGTGACGTTAAAGACACCTTTACGCCAGAGAATATCCTCAGCGCCTATGGTGCCTCCTTAGGTAATCTGGTGATCAAAGGGATGGGGGCGACAGATCATGATTGATTATTTCTCAGGAGTATTAAACATTCCGATATATGCACTTAACGCGGGATTATCTGCTATCATTCTTGGAATTGTATCAGGGGTTTTAGGAAGCTTTATTGTACTTAGAAAGATGTCATTAATGGGAGATGCGTTATCACATGCGGTGTTACCCGGGGTGGCGTTATCTTATATCTTAGGAATCAACATTCTTCTTGGAGCTTCACTATTTGGACTATTAGCAGCGGTTCTCATTCAATTTATTACAAGTCGCAGCAATATTAAAAGTGACACCTCTATCGGCATTATTCTCAGCTCATTTTTTGCGCTAGGTATCGTCCTAATTACTTTTGCCAAAAGCGGGCTTGATCTAACTCACATTCTGTTTGGTAATATTCTGGCCGTCCCACAGTCGGAGTTAATGCAATCCTTTATTATTATGATTGTTGTTATTGCCATCATTTCATTGCTGTATAAAGAGCTTTTAATGAGTTCGTTTGATCCGGTTGTTTCCAAAGCCTATGGGTTAAAAACAGGGTTCTATCATTATTTATTGATGATGCTCCTATCTGTGGTTACCGTATCTTCGTTATCTCAAGTAGGAATTGTGCTTGTGATTGCAATGCTGGTTATACCGGCTGCTACATCCTATCTCTGGACGAATAAGCTGTTCCACATGATTATCCTGGCTTCTACAATCGGCGCTGTATCCGGGATTATAGGTGTAATTGTAAGCTTTAAATTCAATTTACCTACAAGTGCCACTATTGTTCTGGTCGGCGTAAGCATGTTCGGAATTTCATTTATAATCTCACCCAAAAATAATTTTTTCAGGAAAGGGTTGAAACAAGGATGAAGACCATAAAAATACTCTCTTTGACAATGTTTATCGTACTTCTTACCGCATGCTCAAAGATTAGTGAAGGAGATGCAGACCATGATAAGCTGCAGATTGTTGCAACATACTCCATTATCGCTGATATGACCGAAAACATTGTAGGGGAGAAAGCTGAAGTTTACAGTATGGTACCCATCGGAACAGATCCGCATATGTACGATCCATTACCCAAGGATACAAGTAAGGTTTCTAGCGCAGATTTAGTGTTTTATAACGGTTTGAACCTAGAAACAGGTAAGGGGTGGTTTCAAGATCTTCTAGATGTGACTAATAAAAAGGATGTTGCTTTTGCGGTCTCAGATGAAGTATCTCCAATGTACCTAACAGAAAAAGGAAAAGAAACACAGATAGATCCTCATGCCTGGCTGGATATTCAGAATTCAATAAAATATGTAGATATCATCACAAAACGTGTAATCGAAAAGGATCCCGACAACAAAGAATTTTATCTTAATAATCAATCGGAATATGTTAAGAAACTGAATGAATTGGATCAATATGCAAAAGAAGCAGTCGAAAAAATTCCACAAGAGAAACGTATCCTTGTTACCAGCGAAGGAGCATTCAAATATTTTTCCAAAGCTTACGGATTTGAATCAGCTTTTATCTGGGAGATCAATACGGATAGTCAAGGAACGCCTGAACAAATGAAAAACATAATTAAGATCATTGATGAAAATCAAGTGCCTGCATTATTTCTGGAAACTAGCGTAAATCCAAAAACAATGGAAACTATCGCAAATGAAACGGGAGTACCGATACACTCTAAGATTTTCACCGATTCTTTAGCTAAGAAAGGCGAAGAGGGCGACACATACATTAAGATGATCAAATGGAATATTGATAAAGTTATAGAAGGTTTATCACAATCCTAAATGCCGGCTCCAAGCCTATATTAACCGACCTAAGATTCAGTTTTTTAGCTGATGATTATGTCGGTTTTTTATTGAATAAAATCTACATTCGAGCCTCGAAATAATACGTTTACGCCTTGGGATAACCTGCTACAGGAAATATCTTCTTGTCTACTTTTCAAAAAAATCTTGGTAAGGTAGAGGCTAACACTTAATAAGAGGTGAAGAGTTGTCATGATTAAGAAACACTGTTTGTTCTGTGATGAGATTGTTTCCATTGAACCAGAAGGCGATAACGATAGATATATAGGCTGTTCTTGTTCACCAGGCGGGTTTTATAGTCTACGTAGAGACAGCTACGAACCCATTAATTCGCTCCCGCATCAAAAGAAACGCGACATGCTTCATGTAGTATCTGCTTACATACGTGAGCTGACTGATTGTGATGAAAAGATCACTATATCTGCTGATGATTTAGAGTCCATTGTAAATTCACCCAAAATACCTGTGAGCATTGAAGATAAAGGAAACCGTCTACTGCAATATTTATATAGACATTCTGAAGGCCCGGGGGAAGCGGTTGTCATTCAACCCCTCTCTAGCAGCTATAACTTGACGTATTCTCCCAATCTGCAAGAGCTGGTATACATCATAGACAAGTTGATAAGTGATCAGCTTCTGATCAGGGAAGGCATGACCTTTAAGCTTACTGAAACCGGCTGGAATGAAGCTGCGGAAAGCGCTGGAGGTAAAAAACTAAAACCTTGTCTCGTGCTCGTGTCGGATGAAGAAAATTTGTCTACAACATGGTTGGAGAAGTTATTGCCCAAAATAGAGCAGTGTGGTTTCCTGCCGCGCTTATTAACACATACGAAAACTCAAAACGGCGAAAAATACGAGTTGGATCAAATCGCAGAAAGCAAACTGATTATCGCAGATTTAACGGGGCAATCCCCAGAGGTGTATTTTTCAGCGGGATATGCACTTGGTTTAAACATACCCGTATTATGGACCGTAAACAGTATTGAGGTGGATAAACTTTTTGTACAGCTTAAGGATATTCGTCCTATTGTGTGGGATTCAGCGGAAGAGCTAGCAATTATACTGCAGCAGAAGTTGAGTTAACCCGCAAATTTCTTGTCATGACTCGTCAAACGAAGCTGAAATTTAAACAGGTGTCTTCTTAAATGAGGACGCCTGTTTCGTATGTTACTGTAAGAACACTATCAAATTTTCTTAGGAAGTGATATTGTAACCGATATAAAAAAATGAGCAAATGTATGTAAATGTATGCTTCAGTTAATATTAGCTCATATTCATACTCTGGTTAAGAAAGAGGGATACAATTGTTTTCAAAACGGCAAAAAGAAATACTTTTATACTTAATTAATTCCAATCAACCTGTCACAGCTGCATGGATTGCTAAAGAACTGAATGTTAGCGATCGAACGATCCGTAATGATTTGAAAGAGTTACAAAATATATCCGCCATAGTAGGACTAAAAATAGAGTTAATTCGTGGGAAGGGCTTCGTTGTAAGAGTCTTCGATAAAGATATATTTTCTCAAAAATTAAATGAGTTAACTAATGATAAAATCAATCCTTCTACAGTAGACTTTTCTGAACAAGATAATAGGGTTCTTTATTTGTTGAGTCGGTTTTTATTAGAAAATAAGTATATCAAGTTGGCCACTATTGAAGATGAGATGTTTGTATCTAAATCGACAATCCAAAACGATCTAAAAGAAGTGCGTAAGATACTGGAAAAATACAACCTGAATTTAGTTAATCGGCCTCATTATGGCCTGTTTATAGAGGGCGATGAATTTAAGAAACGAATATGTTTGTCTAATTTTTTATACAAAAGAGAAGAAAACTCCGATCCAACTTTCGATAACTTTACTTTGTTTGACAAAGAGGTATACACGAAAATCAAAGAAATAATCATCGGCAAAGTAAATAAATACAAAATTGAGATTTCAGATATTTCCTTGGAAAACCTCGCTATTCACTTAATAATAGCTTGTAAACGTATCGAAGAGGGATTTTTAATCGAACAACCGTCGGTAAATCTTATGGAAGAGTATCCTTTTGAAAAAATTGTTGCCCATGAAATTGTTAAAGACATTGAAGATTTCACAGATCTGCTCTTTTCCGATTCAGAGATTAATTATATTATCATCCATTTGGTTGGAACAAAATTGCTGCCGAAAGAAAATCTAACGGAGTACAGTAAGTTCGATGAAGTGGACTCCATTGTCAGCTGTATTTTAAAAAGTTTACAAACTGAGTTGAATTGGGATTTTGGCCATGACCATGAATTTATTCAAGCCCTGACCCTTCACATTAGGCCTGCGATGAATAGATTAAGATACAACATGAATTTTAGAAATCCTCTGTTAAATGATATTAAGACGAGTTTTCCAGCCGCATTCGAAGGAGCACTTATTGCGAGTAAATGTATTAACTACTATTTGGATTCAGAAGTTGGAGAACATGAGGTTGCTTACATTGCTTTGCACATTGGGGTTGCTTTAGAAAGAATGAAAAATAAAAACAAAAAAATAAAACGAGTTATTCTTGTATGTGCGTCTGGTGTTGGAAGTGCCAAATTACTTTATTACCGATTGATCAATTCATTTGAGAATCTATTGCAGATTGTAGACACAATTAGTTTTTACAAATTAGCAGAAACGGACCTCTCCTCGATTGATTTTATTATCAGTACAGTTCCGATCAATGAAGATATAGGTATTCCCGTCTATGTTGTAAATACCTTTCTAGAAGCTAAAGACCTCAAAAGAATCAAGGACGTCTTACTGTCTTCAGAACAGGTGGCAGAAACTCATTCTTACCTTGACGCATCTAGAGTATTCGTGAAAAAAGAATTTACCACAAAGGAAAGTGTGATTCATTTTTTAAGCAATGAGCTAACAAAACAAGGACTTGTACCAGAGCATTATGAATCCTTAGTAGTTGAAAGAGAGTCCTATGCACCCACTAGTTTTGGAAATCTTGTCGCTGTTCCACATCCTTCAATTCCTGTTACCTCGGAAACCTTTTGGACAATCTGTACGTTAAAACGTCCTATTCGTTGGAATGATAAGCAAATGGTGCAATTAATTTGTTTATTAAACATTAAAGAAGGAAACAATGTCGACCTAGATAAAATGTATAAAAAGCTAGGATCATTGATAGAGGATAAAGAGATTGTTGTGCAGATCCTTGCTAAGGACTCTGTGGAAGAAATTATACAATTACTAAACTAGAGTGAGTGAGAAATTAGGTACTGCCTTACTATTTGCAATGTAACCGTTTCCTGTTGATTTGGAAAAAGGTTAGCTTAAAAAGAAAGCGATTTAAGTTTACACTAAAGGTGTTCAATAAATGATAATTTTAGGGGGAAGTCAATATGAATACAATTATGTTAGTGTGTTCAGCAGGAATGAGTACAAGCCTTTTAGTAACAAAAATGCAGAAGGTTGTTGAAGAAAAAGGGTTGGATGTCGATGTTTTTGCTAAATCAGCATCTGAAATTGATATTACTTTGCAAGAGAAAAAGGTTGATGTCTTATTGTTAGGACCTCAGGTGAAATATATGAAAAAGCAATTAGAAACAAGATTAGCAGATAAAAACATTCCTATAGAAGCTATTGATATGTTGAATTACGGAATGATGAACGGTGAAAAAGTACTTGAACAAGCCTTGCAATTAATTGAAAGTAAATAGAGATAAGAGAGGAGTAGAGAGAAATGGTAGATGAAGTGAAAGAGGAATACTATACTGTGGCTTTTAACATTATCAGTAATGTAGGCGCAGCTAAAAGCTTAGTAATGGAGGCGCTTTACGCAGCCAAAGAGGGAGAATTTAAAGAGGCACAAGAAAAATTAGAAGAATCAAAGCAATTTTTTAGAGAAGGTCATAAAATGCATAAATCATTAATCAAAAGAGAAGCAAATGGCGAACAGCTTCAATTCTCACTGATCCTTATGCATGCGGAAGACCAACTAATGAGTGTAGAGACCATTTCTTTACTTGTTACGGAAATCATTGAACTTTATAAGCTTTCAAAATAGGATCAAAAAGAAGTGGCATCGCAATAAGAAAATACTTCTTCGGGAGCGTGCAAGAAACTATGGATAAAATAACGAAATTTTTAGAAGATAAGGTAATGCCAGTTGCAGGTAAAATCTCTGGTCAGCGGCATTTACAAGCGCTTCGCGATGCAATGGTTTTAACTATCCCGTTTATTATTATCGGTTCCATTTTTTTAATCTTAGCAAACCTGCCAATTCCAGCCTATTTAGATTTCTTGGTCGCCCATCCAAATATCAAAACAGCCTTACTATATCCGTACAATGGTACATTTAACCTTGTCGCATTAGTTGCAACATTTGCCGTGGGATACAGACTAGCAGAGAGCTATAAAGTGGATCCGCTTTCTTCAGGGGCTGTGGCATTATGTTCATATTTTGTAGTCACTCCATCAACTTCTTTCACAGTAGATGATGTTGTCACAAAAGCAATGAACGTGAATTATTTTTCGAGTCAAGGTTTATTTGTAGGATTGTTAACCGCAATCTTCGCAACAGAAATATATCGCAGAATCGTACAAAAAAATATAGTTATTAAAATGCCGGATGGTGTGCCGCCAACAGTTGCTAAATCCTTTACAGCGATTATTCCTGGTTTCTTTGTTATCGTGAGTGTCTGGGGAGTTCGCCTACTTGTTGAGAACTTTACTGGTTTTGATAACGTGCATACCATTGTTGCCAAGCTTCTTCAACAACCATTAACCACTGTTGGAACAAGCTTAGCGGGAACAATTGTTGTGTTCTTGTTAATCAACCTATTATGGGCAATCGGATTACATGGTTCCACCATTGTAGGTTCTGTCATGTTGCCTATCTGGTTGCAATTGACCTCAGAAAATGCTGCAGCCTACGCAGCGGGTTCACCCGTCCATAATATTGTTACAGCAGAATTCAGATATCTTATCTTTATCGGTGGATCTGGTGCAACTCTAGGACTAACGATTGCTATGTTATTCTTTGCGAAGAGCAAACAGCTGAAACAAATGGGTCGATTGACGATTGGACCAGGACTATTTAATATCAATGAGCCGTTAATCTTTGGGATGCCTATCGTATTAAACCCAATGATGTTAATCCCATTTCTTATAACACCGATTGTTACTGTTTTGATAACCTATCTCTCCATGGATTTTGGATTAGTAGCGTTGCCAATAGGTGTACTGCCTCCGGGAACAATGCCATTAATTATCGGCGGATATTTGATGACAGGTAGTATCTCGGGAATGATCTTACAAATTGTACTGTTTGCAGTAGCGTTTATTATTTACTATCCGTTCTTTAGAATAATGGATAATCAAAAATATAAAGAAGAACAAGATGCCCTTATCCAACAGGTTTAATCCATAGCATATGTTTTATTTAACAACAAGGAGGGTTTACACATGTTTGAATTGAAAACGACATTTCCAGAAAACTTTTTATGGGGAGGAGCAGCAGCTGCCAATCAACTAGAAGGAGCAAGTAATGTTGGCGGTAAAGGGCTTTCTCTAGCAGATGTATATATTTTTGACGAAAACACCCCTAAAAAAAACTGGTCTGACCAGTGGCACCTCATGACTCATAAACAAATAGAAGAAGCACAAGATCCCGCAAGTGAAAAGTATTATCCCAAAAGACATGGGGTGGATTTTTATCACCACTATAAAGAAGATATTGCTTTATTGGCCGAAATGGGTTTTAAAGCCTTCCGTATGTCCATTGCTTGGACTCGTATTTTTCCAAATGGGGATGAATTAATCCCTAATGAAGAAGGTCTTGCATTTTATGATCGTGTGTTTGATGAATTGAACAAATATGGAATTGAGCCTATTGTTACTTTATCCCATTATGAAATGCCACTTCATCTAACAACTAAGTATGGAGGTTGGGTGAACCGGAAAGTTATAGATTTCTTTGTTCGCTATGCAACCACTGTAGCTGAAAGATACAAGCATAAAGTGAAATATTGGATGACTTTTAATGAAATTAACTGTGTAGTACACCACCAATATGTAAGTCTAGGGGTTATCGAAGAAAATCATCCGAATATTGAACAAGCAATGTTTCAAGGAGCGCATCATCAATTTGTCGCAAGTGCACTTGCAACCAAAGCCTGTAAAGAAAGTAATCCTCAAGCAATGGTTGGATGTATGGTTAGTTATCAACTTCTTGTTCCTTATAGCTGTGATCCTGACGACGTTCAAGCCACAGTTGATAAACAACGTACCTCTTTATTCTTTACTGATGTACAAGCGAGAGGTTACTATCCGGCTTATACCGCTCGAATGTTTGCAGAAAAAAATATAGTTCTGAAAACAGAGCCCGAGGATGAACAAATCATGAAAGACTATCCAGTGGATTATGTATCGTTTAGCTACTATATGTCTGGTGCAGTCAGTGCACATCCAGAAAAGATAGAAGGCGCAGAAGGGAATTTGCTTACAGGCGGAGTGAAAAATCCTTATTTACCATCGAGTGATTGGGGTTGGCAGATTGATCCTAAGGGTTTACGAACTGCAATAAACCAATTGTATGACCTCTATCAAAAGCCGGTACTTGTTGCAGAGAATGGCCTAGGTGCCTTAGACGTATTACAAGAAGGCGATGTTATAGAGGATGATTACCGAATTGATTATTTAAAAGAACATATTAAGCAAATAAAAGAAGCCATTGCAGATGGTGTAGATGTAATGGGCTACACAAGCTGGGGTTGCATAGATATGGTGAGTGCAGGAACAAATCAAATGTCCAAACGTTATGGTTACATTTATGTGGACCAAGATGATATGGGCAGAGGTACAAAACGTCGTATAAAGAAAAAATCATTTTATTGGTACAAAAATGTTATCGCTACTAATGGAGAACAATTAGATTAATTATTAAAGCGTACAACGAAATGATTTATCTGGAGGCATTATCAAAAGCAGTCCTATGCTGGACTCGCTTTTGGTAATGCTTTTTTTACTGAATTGTTGACATGTGACCATTTGGTGTCTTATAATCAATCAGACACCAAATGGTGTCCTATTAATTAATAATGATGGATACTAGGTGACATTACAGGAAATATTACGGAAAAGGTGGGGGTGGTTGTGAGCGAAAATAGTCAAGTGAGAGATGTTTATGACGCTGTTGCGGATCCAACAAGACGAAAACTTCTTCAAATTCTGGCTGATGTTGATGAATTACCTCTGTATGAGATAACGATTCATTTTGAAATGGGTCGTACAGCCGTTTCGAAGCATTTAAATATACTTAAAGATGCTGGTCTCGTAATTGCTCGAAAGGTTGGCAGAGAGACGAGGTATCGGTTGAATGCCAATCCTTTGAAAGAAATTCAAGATTGGGTATCTTTTTATGAAGGATTCTGGAAACAAAGAATTGATAAATTAAAACTTATATTGGAGGAATAACTATGAAACCAGATGTATCATTAGATTTTCAATTTACAAGTTCGATCGAGAAGGTATGGAATGCTTTAACGGATTCGGATACGCTTGCGAAATGGATCTGGAGTAATGATTTTAAACCCGTCGTTGGTCATAAATTTCAATTCCGTGCTGAGCCAAATGAATGGTGGGATGGAATTGTAGATAGCGAAGTACTCGTCGTGGATGAGCCGCATACGTTATCTTATACTTGGAATAGTGCGGGAGAAAGTACAACTGTTACTTGGACTTTGAGTCAAGATTCAGAGGGGAAGGTTAATCTCCATTTAGATCAATCAGGATTTAGTGAAGAGACGAAAGCCCGCCAAGGAGCCATCGAAGGTGCTAAATATGCTTGGACAAATATGGGTGGTCAGCTCGAAAAGGTATTAGCAGAATTATAATTTCAAGAATAGGGCGCTTTTCTGGAACAAGGAAAGTGCCCTTTTTAATGGAATAAATCATGGCAATACTAGATGAAGAGAATGGAGATGAGATGAGCTTACTATGAAAATAAATCAATTAATTGCGAACAATATTAACAGATTAGAAACGGTACTGCCAGTTGATGAGTCGTTAGGAATTGCTGGTTTGTCTGGATCTGGTAAAACAACTTTTTGTCAAACGATTGGGGAAGAATCAAAAAAACGTCTCGTTTCCTTACTGCCAAAAGCTGAATACCAGTATTTATTCCCCAATATTATGGAGACTAATTTCAGTGCGATCAAAATGGAAGCAATGCCACTTGTTCTTTTTCTTGGTAGATCATCCATATCTTCAAATCCTCGGTCAACCATTGGCACACATACAGGTGTGTTTACTGAAATCCGTGTCACTCTTGCTGAGCAATATAATCTCTCTCCAGAGGTTTTTTCATTTAATAATGAATTGGGTTGGTGTCCTGATTGTAAGGGTCGTGGAACTACAAAAAATGTCGAGTGTAAAAAGTGTCAGGGGAAACGCTATAATCAAGCAGCTGAACAATATAAAATTGAATTATTGGATCAAGCAAAGAGTATTTCTGATCTAAACGACTTAAGTATAGAGACCATTTTATCACAGGCAGATATTCTAAAAATAAGTGAAGGTAAACAACAAATTCTGAAAAATATAATCAATATGAATATTGGTTATTTAACATTAAATCGTATTATGGGTACATTATCAGGCGGAGAATTAACACGACTTTACTTGGCAGAATTCATGGCAACAAGTGAAAATACCGTGATTATCATTGATGAAATCTCCGTGGGTCTCGATCACCAAACCCTATTGAAGATTTTAGCGGAGATTAAACAGTTGGGATATAAAAATCAAATTTGGCTCATTGACCATTCTGACACCGTGCTGGACACAGCGGATAAACACTTGTTCTTTGGACCTGGCAGTGGCAAATATGGCGGGAAAATTGTTGAAGAATCACCACGTCCTGAGCCCATCAATAGAGAACTAAATCAGGCAGCACCTGCAGAATATTATCAATTTCATGATCTTTATTGTCGTAATATTCAAATGGCCCAAATTCAGATTCCTCAAAATAGACTGGTAACTTTTACAGGTGAGTCCGGATGTGGTAAATCTACACTGGTTAATGAATGTATGGTCAAAGATTTTCTAAAGCGTTATTCCAAAGATAAGCTGGTGATCGTAGGGCAAGATCGAAATCAGTCGATTACCAGTCGCTCGACCGTTGCCACTTTTCTTGATATTAAAAGGAAACTCACAAAGTACAGTGAGGATATTGATGATATTTTTGAGCGCTCGATTGAAGATATTATTGTTGAACTGCCAAATGAGGACATTGCTCATAAAAGACTAAGCTTATTGATCAAGCTTGGACTTGGTTATTTGACGTTGGAGCGAAAAACACAGTCCTTATCCACGGGTGAATTTCAATGTGTCCATTTAGTTTCTGAGCTGTTTGCGGGCTCAAGAAATCCACATACACTTTTTATTTTTGACGAGCCTTCCAAAGGTTTATCACAAAATATTTTAAATCAATTCATTGACAGCATTAGGGACATTCTGCAGGATGAATCTGTCTCCATAATCATGATTGAACATAATTCTTATATGTTAGAGAACTCTGATTTTATCGTTGATTTTGGCAAAAGACAGCTTGCACCTGTGGAGCATCTTGATGTTCTCAGTCATGATGATTATTATCGTCAACAAAATCCTGCTGATAGTTTGGCACCTGCGCACATTTCTTCAACACTCCAGCTACAAAATGGAATTGACTATTTAAAAGAAAGTCAGATCCCCTATTTTAAAAATGCAGAGAACATCTATAAAGGTGGCATCTTAAAAAGCTTATCCTCCATGGCTCGCCTGATTTATGGTGAATATGAATCGGATACGATTGCGCCTGTCATCGCCATTGATCTGGAACGACACTTGTATAGTCAGTTTACTTTCCTTTATGAAATGGGTGGCTTGATCAACCATATTGTGGCAGCGCATCCCACTAATAAAGATACAAAAAGCTTTGATTTCTATCAATCAGACAATCATTGTCCAAGCTGTAAGGGCCGCCGTGTGATTGAAGAATTTGACTTTGATATTGTTCTTCAGGACAAGAACGTACCCTTTTGGGACGGTTCATTACATCCAGATGCGATGGAGATTCTGAAATTCTATCAATTACCAAAAATAAAATTCATCTTTGATGAGTTAAAGAATGAGCTCGGACAGGATATTAGCAAAAGTTATAATGAGATGACAGAAGCTGAAAAACACACCTTTTTATACGGGTATTGGGAAAAGTCCTTCTATGATAAAGCAGCTAAAGCCTCGAGAACTTGGGATGGCTTTAATACCATTATCGGGAACTATATGGTTATCTCGAAATCGATTATTAAAGAGCATATTAAAGCATCCAAAAAAATGATTACCTGTCCAATTTGTCAAGGAACGGTATTAAATCATCATAAAAAGCTTAAATACGGCGACACTGATATTCGTGAGATTATTGGGATGCCCCTTGATCAAGTTATTAGTACTGTTGGCGAATTACAGGTACTAGAAAAAATGAAAGCCATCGTGGGCGGCGATATGGTTTTGACAGAAGAGGTCTCTCTATTACCTAGGGAAACACAAGTCGCTCTAAAAATGCTTGAACTAGAGTTAGGAAGTTTTGCGCAATATGAAATGGTGTTACAAAATGCCCTGCCATTCTGGGACAGCATTAGCGGCAGTATCGAAACCATCAGCATGAAAAACCGGATTACGATCTGTGATTTTGCCAATATCCACGAAACAAGAGAAAATATCATAGATAAGTATTTCACTAATGGAAAATATAAAAAGCTGACTTATGTCTATGAAGCGTTTGGTTACAAAAAAATCGTCACCTTAATTAATAAGGTTAAAGCAAGCCATCCCTGTCCATTCTGTAAAGGAAAAAAAGTTATCTCGGAAGATGGACTTCATGATGGTGTATATAAATTAACTATTCCCTGTGTGAGTTGTTATGCGAGTGGAATCAATGATGAAGGACGTAAGGAAGTCGTTGAAGGTATAGATGTTCAAACTTGGCTAACGGGTAAAGTAAGTGACGTTATTTCTGAAAGCTTAAATATTGAAGCTGTTGCTGATATTCCAATTTTCAATCGTATTCGTGAGTTGAATAAACAAGAGATGATGGCAGTTTACCAATTTCTTGAGCAATAAAGTTTAGTTTTCTTAAAAAGACGATATAGAAAAGAAACGCATCGAGTCTATAGACTCGATGCGTTTTTTTATAATTGATTATAAAGCTCACCATCAACAGGTTCTAACCATTCTGTTTCTCCGGGTGAAATGGCTAAGTGGACAAACCAACTGTCTTTTGTAGCACCATGCCAATGTTTTACGTTCGCTGGAATATTCACAACATCCCCGCTTTGGAGGAATTGAGCGGGTTTGCCTTCTTCTTGATACCAACCCTCACCACCGGTAACTAATAATACTTGTCCGATTTTATGGAAGTGCCAGTTATTGCGAGCTCCCGGGGCAAAGGTTACGTTCCCAATAGGCGCATTCAAAGGTGTCGCATCAGTATAAATCATCTGCAAGTATGCATCACCTATAAAATTAGCTTCAACCTTTTGTCCGAGTGGAAAGATAGTACTGTTGCTTAGTTGCTCATTAGCCATAATAAAAACCTCTTTCGTTTAATTTTTATAAATTTCTTTAGCAATATTAAATGCCGACCATGCTTTAGGCCACCCTACATAAAACGAAAGGTGCGTGATGATTTCCGCTACTTCATCTTTTGTGACTCCGTTTGCCTTTGCTTTATGCAGATGTGGAGTTAATTGTTCAAAGTTTCCTCCTGATATTAATGCTGAAACTGTAATCATGCTGCGGTCACGTGCAGATAATTCTTTCTCTCTTGACCACACTTCACCGAATAAGATATCATCGTTCAGTTCAGCAAATTTCGGAGCGAATTCTCCTAACAAGTCTCGTCCTGCTGTTTGTTTTTCAGCCATATAAGAACATCCCTTTCATCGATGATTAACTGCTTCAAAATGAAGTATAGACCTTAAAGTACACTTTAAGGCAAGCCATAAAAATGGATTCATACTCCGACATTTGGTTTTTTATTAATTTAAGTATATCCTTTGAATAGAAACAAAATTAGAAATGGAGGTGGGGATCATGCCTTATTCCATTGGAGAATTTGCAGAAATCGTCGGTGTTAACAAGAGCACACTCAGATATTATGAATTGGAAGGCTTACTTACTCCACATCGAAGTGACAATAATTTACGTGAATATACAGATCAGGATATAGGTTGGGTTCAATTTTTGCTTCATTTAAAAGATTCAGGAATGACGATGGCAGAATTGAAGCAATATACCGAGTGGCGGGCTATGGGGGACGAGACAATTCCTGAACGGAAAAATTTACTTGAACAGCGTAAGCAACAAGTGGAACAAGAAATTAAGGCATTGCAACAAAACTTGGATATACTGAACCGTAAAATTGTATTTTATAATGATCAACTAACGGGGAATAAATACGAATTCGTCCTTTATCACAATGAAAAGATACCACATCAAGAAGAAAAAGTAGATTCCTAACAAGTTAAGAGGCAGATGAACAACTTTTGATTATCAAAGGTTGTTCATCTGCCTCTTCTAATTTCAAAACTTGAAATCGAAGATGAGAGTCTATTTGTGTAATCATATTGCATGATCCGGTCGAGATATTACATTCTCATTTATCCGTTTATTAATTATATTGAAGCTGTATTCGTTTAAAAAAACCAGAGTAAAGGAGAAATTACTTTTGAGAAGAGAACTGAGGAAGGTTTTGTCTTTTTTGTTGGTTTTAGTGACAGTGGTTGGCACAGGGATTAGCTTTGACGGCAATATTGTAAACGCTTTCGGTCCTAATGTCTTATATGTACCACCAGCAGATTCACCATCCTATGGGGCTTTATCACCTAGGGCAATCCAGCTTAAATATAGTGGCATCAACAATAATAAAATGTATGCTACATTTGAACAAACCTCTAATACCACCCCTGTTTTCCCTATTTATGAAAGCGTTGACAATGGTGTCACTTGGAATCAGGTTGGAGAAGTGGAGGATACTCAAAACGGTTGGGGAATGTTAAATTGCCCTGAATTGTTTGAACTCCCCCAATCTATAGGTAACATGCCTGCAGGTACTATGCTTCTTGCAGGAAATTCTGTGCCAAGCAACAAAGCAGCTACCAAGTTGGAATTATATAAAAGCAATGATTTAGGTAGAATATGGACATATGTAAGCACCATTGCTGAAGGTGGACGAAACGATATTGGTTACGATCCCATTTGGGAGCCTTTCTTTTTGGTTCACAACAACAAACTCATTGTTTATTATTCAGATGAACGTGATCCTGCCCATGCCCAGAAGTTAGTTCATCAGACTACGTTGGAGGGTACGAACTGGGGACCTGTGGTAGTTGATGTGGCATTTGCAGACAGTAAATTACGTCCAGGAATGCCTACAATCGCTAAGCTGGGCAATGGTAATTACGCAATGACCTATGAGATGGTCGGATACCCGGGCGTGCCCAATTATTTGAAAATTTCAGCAGATCCTGAGAGCTGGAATCTAACTGAAGTAGGATCTCTTGTAGGGTACGGAGGAAGTCCCTATATTTCTGCTTTGGGAGATGGGAGACTCGTATTAAACGTTGCAGGAAAAAAAGAAGTGCTGATCAACTCTTCTAGAGTGGATGCATCCGGAAGCTGGGTTCCATATAATCCGCCCGTAGATGCAGGGTATAACCGCCAACTACTGCCGCTTAGCAATGGCCGCTTATTTATCCCTCAAGCCGGATTTTTTAGTGGGAAAAACACGGTGAAATATGGCGATATGTCCGTAGGTTACTACAAATTAATTAATGTGAAGAGTGGGAAGGCTTTAGGTGTATTGGAAGGTGGAACTGCGAATGGCAATCCGCTCGTCCAATGGAGCAGCGGGACTAATTCTTTGGATCAATATTGGCTCATTTCCACAGCGGAAAGTGGTTATGCTCCTAACGGTTACAAATCCATTGTGAATGCAAAGAGTGGAAAGGTCGCCGGAATATTAGAAGGATCAACAACAGAAGGAGCTAAAGCCGTATTATGGACTGAAAACCATTCCGATGACCAGCAGTGGACTTTACAAGCCTCTGGTAACTACTACAAGATTGTTAACCGTAACAGTGGTCAGACGTTAGGTATAGCGCAGGGTTCTACTGAAGAGGGTACCCAAGTTATACAGCAGACTGATGCAGGCAGCACTGATCAGCTGTGGGAGTTAGTTCCAGATGAAGGACATATTATGGTGGACAGTTATCGATTAGTTAATGAGAACAGTGGTAAAGTGTTGGGTATCTATCAAGGTTCGATGGCGGATGGAGGGAAGGCGGTTCAGTGGACCAGCGGAATTTCTTCCCATGACCAAAATTGGTTTGTAGTCAGCACAGCTGATGGCTATACGAAGCTGGTCAATACTAATAGTCGTAAAAACCTGGGCATTTTAGGAGGTTCATTAGCTAACGGTGCTCAAAGTGTACAATGGAATGATAACGGATCGAATGACCAGCAGTGGACTTTGGAGTCCTCAGGTGATTTTTACAATATTATTAATCGTAATAGTGGAAAAGCTCTGGCAGTAGATCAGGGTTCGACGACAGAGGGAGCAAATATTATTCAAACAAATAATACAGGTTCTGCTGGCCAGCACTGGAAACTAGTCTCGAATAGATAATTTATGTAACCAAAAGTCATCGACCTTAAATTAAGGGGGATGACTTTTTGTCGATATAAGCTTTGAATGACTAAATCGTCACCTTCAGTGTCACGGGAATGTCACTTTGGAGAGATATACTATTTCCATCGACATATGGAGGGAATTGTGAAGTTATTATGGGAGTGAAATTACGAAAGATTCTTATTATAGGAACTATTTTGTATACACTGTTGATCTTATATTTTTTGTTTTTTGCTTTCAATAGAGTAGAGCATGCAACAAGCCAGTATGAATATACGTTTATGTTGATTCCAGAAAGTGTTCCGCTTCTTTTTCCTGATCTCTTTGACCTATCCTTTTCTTGGGTTTATGACTTTGGGAACATCGCTGCTTTTATTCCTTTTGGCGTATTATTCCCTTTGCTGTATCGTACACATTTTAAGAAGTTTATTTGTTTGTTTATCTTAACAATTTTTATGCTGGAAAGTCTTCAAGCTTTAACTTTTTTGGGTTCCTTTGATGTAGCCGATGTCATCTCCAATACGTTAGGGGCAATGATCGGATTTTGTGCATATAAGATTGGATTTTCCCCGGAAATCACCAGGAGATCACTTTTTACTTCGGCATTATCTGTTGTTGTGCTATTGGTTGGAATCATGGGAATCTCTGAGATCATTGATTTAACTCTGAAGAAAAGTGAAAGACCTGTGCAGGGATTACAAACGTTGGAAAAGCTTACGGGAAGCATGCCTATCACGCATAATCTTCCCAGTTTCACTATCGCAGGTGAAAATATAATACCAAAAATGAATTTGTACAGCAGTGAAGGTGAAGAAATTAAAAAATACACCTATACTTTGGGTGATAAAAAAGAGGTATGGTTATATTTCAGCTTTGGATTCCCGCAAAATGAAAATTCTAGCAGTGAACTAATGATTATAGCTGATGGTAACATGATCCTTCAATCCAGTGAACAATATAGTTCCCAAGCTGAACTCAACAATACGGCATTAGTTACCGTAAAAGAAATAACCTTTATCCTTAAAGGGAATGTGAAGTTATGGGATGTAGGATTTAGTGAAATGAAGCATTGGTGGGAATGAGAAACTAACCCTTCGTTAATTTTATTAACGGAGGGTTTCTTTTGCTGATCGCCTCATATACATATTCCGATATACAGCCGGGGTGAGGTTCTCGTATTTTTTGAAGGTTTTAATGAAATAGCCCGTGTCGCAAAAGCCCAAATCATCACTGACTTGATTGATCGGGGAATCCGTGGATTCCAGCAGTTGCTTAGCCCATTCAATCTTGAGTCTGGCAATGAAGATGGAGAAATTCTCTCCAGTTTCTTTAGTGAAAATACGGCTGAAATAACTGGGGCTGATATGACAAAGCTTAGCCATCTCTTTGAGGCTGAAATTCTCATTTTTGTGAGCATAAATGTAATTAAAAGCAGGCTGAAGCACAGAATTTACTGAGACGAACTTTTGTACACCATTCTTTAATTTGGTCTCGATCAAGGCCCCGGATAACTCCTGCTGTATGGATTGGATTTTTCGATACGTACGGTCTGACTCGTCCATTGCTTCAGCAGAAGCGGGTTCTTCTATATTGGTGGTCAGAACCTTTTTGTACAAATCCACAGTAGTATGCTTTTGAATGGCTTCCTCCACGATATAGGTACTTAACTGCAGCAGCAGCTCAACACACTTTGTTACTTCATCGTAGGATAAAACAGGCAGTGCCTGGTAATCCTCTTTGAGTGCTTTAAATTTCATGTTCGTCTCCACATTCGGAGGGCGAGAGACAATTTGCTCCAGTTGTGGCACGTCAGGTTCACGAAGCTTGAGCTGTCCGGCCATAATTGCACCTAGATATTGATTATCTATAATGATCGGAATCGCGATATCTATAATATTGAAATGACATAAATAAATAAACGGTTTGTTCTGGCGAACCGCTTCAATCCCAGCGCGGGCATCACATTTTTGACAATATTGAGAGAGATGGGAGTCCTGGCGCACACCTTGACAGAATGGCTGGCAATAGCTGTGCTTGGTCACGGGAACACCCTTGTAATCAACAGTAAGAATAGCCATTTTGGTTACAAGAGATAAGGAATCCTGGAGCTTTTCCCATTTCTTCAAATCAATAATTTCTTCTAGATTGAACCGGGATTTTGACATCACAAAATTCTCCTATGTAAGTTATAGAATCTTAATGAACATTATACAGAATAATTCAACACAATGACATGAAAGTTCGATTTTTCACGATTATGACAAAAAAATACGATAAGAAAACGCTTTAATAAGCTTTTATTGTTTCATGTTTCTTAAATTAGAGCAATCTATAATGATAACTATAAACAACTGAGGAGGAACGAAAAATGAGAAGAGCATTTATCAGTCCGACGAAATATGTACAAGGTGAGAATGAATTATTGAACTTAGGTTACTTCGTAAAAACATTTGGTGATTCTGCTTTGTTAATTGCCCATCCAGATGATGTAACACGTGTGAAAGACAAACTGGAGTCAACTAAACAGAAATTTAATATAACTCTTGTTGAAAGCGGCTTCCACGGGGAATGCTCAAGACAAGAAGTCGCCAGATTACAAGCGCTAGCCAAAGAACATCAATGTTCATGTACGATTGGCTTGGGTGGAGGTAAGGCGATTGATACGGCAAAATGTGTAGCTGAAGGAGAAGCGCTGATTATCGTTCCAACGATAGCAGCAACTGATGCTCCGACAAGCCACTCAGCGGTGCTCTATACACCGGAAGGTGAATTCGATGATTATGCTTATTTCAAGCAAAGCCCGAGTGTAGTCATGATTGATACAACAGTTATTGCCAATGCACCTACAAGATTTCTTGTGGCAGGTATGGGAGATGCACTTTCAACCTATTTTGAAGCAAGAGCTACTGCAAATTCTTACTCCAATGTGAATGCAGGTTTACCTTGCGGAGTTCGAGAAGGGGTTTGCGGTGAAGCTAAAGGAACAGTAACAGCGTTGGGACTTGCGAAGCTCTGCTATGAGACATTGCTTGAGAATGGATTCAAGGCGAAGCAAGCTTGCGATCTGAATATCGTAACCCCAGCTTTGGAGAATATAATTGAGACGAATATTCTTTTATCGGGTCTTGGGTTTGAAAGTGGTGGTTTGGCAGCGATTCATGCGATTCATAATGGGTTAACTGCTTTGGAAGGAACTCATCATTATTATCATGGTGAAAAGGTTGCCTTCAGCACGATTGCTCAATTGGTTCTTGAAAATGCAGACCGGACTGAATTAAAAGAAGTGTTGGACTTCTGTCTTTCGATTGGCCTCCCAGTATGCTTAGCGGATATTGGTGTTGAGCATGTAACCTATGAGGAACTGCTTGAGGTTGCTAAAAAAGCTTGCATTGCTGAGGAATCTATCCATTCGATGCCGTTCCCAATTACGGAGGATGCGGTTGCATCAGCAATTATGGCAGCCGATCAATTAGGCCGTCAATATAAATCAAGTAAGGAGCTTTAAGATGAAAAAAATAATAAACAAGCCGGAGACTCTGGTTAGGGAAATGTGTAACGGGCTTGTCTTGGCGCATCCCGAGCTGGATTTCGATCCTAAATTCAAAGTGATTTCTAAGAAAGAGATCAATCAAGATAAAGTTACCCTGATCAGTGGTGGCGGAAGCGGGCATGAGCCGGCTCATGCCGGGTTTGTAGGAACCGGGATGCTGGATGCAGCTGTATGCGGTGATGTGTTTGCTTCTCCATCCCAAATACAGGTTTATCAAGCGATTCGCCGCACTGCCAGCACCAAAGGTTCGCTGCTTATTATCAAGAATTATAGCGGTGACATCATGAACTTTAAAAATGCGGCCCATCTAGCAACTGAAGACGGCATCGAAGTGGATTATGTCAAAGTAGACGACGACATTGCCGTTGAAGACAGCCTTTATACAGTAGGGAGAAGAGGCGTAGCCGGAACAGTGCTTGTTCATAAGGTAGCCGGAGCAGCAGCAGAAGCTGGATTATCCTTAGCGGAGGTGAAAGAAGCGGCGCAACATGCAATTGATCATGTGCGCAGCATAGGCTTCGCCTATACCTCTTGTACCGTGCCTGCCAAAGGTACTCCGACATTTCATATTGAAGAGAACGAGATGGAATACGGGGTTGGCATCCATGGAGAACCTGGAATACGCAGGGAGAAAATTGTACCCGCAGATGAATTAGCACAGCGAATGGTTACCTCTTTGCTAGACAACTTCCAAATGAATGATCAGAAGCAGGAGGAAGTAGCCGTATTAATTAATGGTTTTGGCGGCACCCCGCTGCAAGAGTTATATTTGCTGAACAATTCTGTCATCCGCGAATTAACCGCTAAGAATAAGCAAGTGTTTAAAGTGTTTGTTGGTAACTACATGACCAGCATTGACATGGCAGGTGCATCGGTGACGATAATGAAGCTGGATGAGACACTGAAGAAATGGTTATCTGCGCCTTGTGATACACCAGCCTTGTCGATTAAAGGCCCTTTTGAGCCTGTGAACTATACTGAAGTAATCCAAGAAGAGAAAGCAGACAGCAATGTATCCTTTAAGAATAATACGGATGCTGCTGCAGCGGTGATTAAGAACAATCGGTTTACTTTGCAAAATATCGTCTATCTGCTCGATCAAATGAGCCAGGTTATTATCGAGAATGAAGTTCCGTTCTGTGAGCTTGACTCCCACGCTGGAGACGGCGATTTCGGGATGAGTGTAGCTAAGGGCTTTAAACAGCTGAAAGTCGAGTGGGAAGATATTTTAGCTCATCATTTCACTAATATCGGTGAGTTCCTTGACGCCTGCTCCATGGTCATTATGGAATATTGCGGTGGAGCATCCGGACCGATCTGGGGATCAGGCTTCCGCGCAGCGAGTAAAAATGTTCAGCAGAAGGAAGAGCTGACCATTCAGGAGTTTGCTGATATGATGCAGGCTGTTGTCAAAGGGATTCAAGATACGGGTGAAAGATCTTTTGGCAGAGGGGCTGTCGTCGGAGACAAGACATTGATTGATGCGCTTGTACCGTTCGCAGATGCCTGGACCCAAAGTGCAGAACAAGGCGACGATATCAAAGTGGCGGCAAATAAAGCAGCGGAAGCAGCTGTCCAAGGTTCTAAAAATACTATAGAAATCGTTGCCCGTAT
This sequence comes from Paenibacillus sp. FSL P2-0121, assembly GCF_037975345.1. NCBI lineage: Bacteria > Bacillati > Bacillota > Bacilli > Caryophanales > Paenibacillaceae > Paenibacillus > Paenibacillus sp. FSL P2-0121. The sequence continues at coordinate 3,474,527 of NZ_CP150245.1, forward strand.
GGGAAGAGCCGGCACAGTGGGGGAACGCAGCATCGGTTATCCAGATGCGGGTGCTCATGCGCTTGGGGTTATTTTCACAGAGCTGGCAAAAGCAATGAAATAAACAAGATTAACTGGCGTATCACCTAAAATTTAGAAAAAACGTACTGCATTAGCTGCAGTACGTTTTTAATTTAAATCATAAATTCAACGATGTATTGTTGGCAAATGAGTTCATATCCCAGCGATTGATATAGAGAAATGGCTCCTACATTCTCCTCAAAAACATTCAAATATACGTTAGCTGAAATGGCATGTCCTTGGCGTGTTAGCTCTGCACAGACTTTTTTACCATAACCATTTCTTCTCCAGGCCACATCTGTTCCGATATTTCCTAGTTCAACGTAATCCTCACTATATATATGGTATCCTCCTACAGCAATCAGCTCGTCTTGTGCCATCACACCATAGAACGGATTCTGTAATTCTTCTTTTGAAAAAGCCATGGTTTGCAGCTCGTTCATCTTTGCTTCAATTCGCTGGAAATGAGCAGGTCCTAAGTGCATAACATGCTTGTCCGCTGTTGGTAGAACATCTTCATGAATATGTTTCATAAGAAGCAATTTTTTGGGAGGGCTGTAGAACTCAAGCTGAGAAGCAAAGACCTGCAGCTCTTGTTCGTTAATAATAAAGCTACCTACCGCATGGTTATGTAGATGTAATTCATCTTTCATGAACGCCAACATTGAGCTGAGACAAAAGGATTGCTGAACTGGATATACAGAAAAAGCATTAAACGGAAGGCCACTTAAAAAGGCTAATACTCCAAGCAACTCGCCCTGGTCAGAATACTGACCGTAATGCACTGTGTTTTGTCTGCGAAAAGTAAGGTATGAATAATATAAAAAATGCTGTTCCTTATTAATCGAGCTTAATATAAAATCTAACTCTGCTGCTGTTAATTTTCTATACATATACGACCTGCCTCCATTAACAATTGCTGTTGCTATTTCCTCTTGCCGAATTTGCACAACCTTTTCTAATATATCATAAATCAGAACTTTAATTGCTTTATTGCTGGGTTGAGTCAAGTATGATACTATTGTCCCCTTAGAAACATAAAATGAGATATGAAGGTTTTCTTGAAAGGATGATATATATTAAGGCAATCTTAGTTCGGTACTTCGGAAATCCGCAAGATCGAACCGCCATGTTCAACGCTGCTTCCTTAGTCATCGATGCTTTTATTGGTATAGGCAAGTTAATTCTTGGGTTATATCTATTGTCCGGATGGTTCATCACAAATGCACTTTATTATCTGATCCTTTGTATAGCCAAAGGACAGGTGCTTCATAAATATACATTAGCTAAAAAAGTCAGTTCAGCACAGCAAAGGTATTCCATGGAGCTTTATGTTTATAAGCGTGGCGGTGTTTTTCTTTGTCTTCTAGGGGTTTCATATCTGTTGGTCTGCCTGCGGATTTATCTAGTCGGAGACGCTTTGGTTTATGAAGGTTACATTGTATATCTGGTAGCACTGATCGCTTTTACAAAACTTGGTTTTGCCATTCATGGAAATATTGTTAACCGTCATCTCAAAAATCCCATTATATCAACATTAAAAATGATTAGCTTTACTGATGCCTTAGTCTCCATTGTTGTCACTCAAATGGCTGTGCTTACAATGAAAGGCTCACCTCAGGCATTAAACGCCAGCGCGTTGTTTGGCATGGGATGTAGTGTTTTATTTTGTCTGGGGGGGATCTGGATGATGCTCCGTAAGACAAAGGCTCCAATGAAGGAAGTAGAATTAATTAATAATTAGATGATATCATAACTTCCCCTTATCCCTTAGGATGAGGGGTTATTTGTATTTTTATGTCATATTATCAGCGTTGAATGCCGAAGCTTATAGAAAATTAAATTTTTATGCAACCTAAACACTTCTTTTCCTACTTTATAAGTGAATGCTTAATCAAATCGAACGGAAGTGATGGAGTGGAAGATAGTGAAATCATACAATTGTATTTTGCACGTAATGAAAGGGCAGTAGAAGAAACATCGAAAAAATATAGAAATTATTGTACTCGGATCGCTCATAACATTTTGTCTAATGCTGAAGATTCGGAAGAATGTGTTAACGATACCTTTCTTGGTGCATGGGAAGCAATACCGCCGAAGTCTCCTGCAAAGCTGTCCTCTTTTCTGGGGAGAATCACACGAAATATTGCTTTGAACAAATACGATTATTACATGGCTAAAAAACGGAATAAAAAATTCGATACGATTCTTAATGAATTAAACGATTGTTTATCCTCTTCAGACAACGTTGAAACCCAATACGAGGAAGCACAAATAGCCGAATCTATAAGCAAATTTCTACACAACATTAAGGAAGATCAGCGGAATGTTTTTTTGAGGCGTTACTGGTATTCTGATTCTTTGGCCGATATTGCCGCACGCTTCTCAATCAGTGAAAGTAAAACCAAATCAATTCTTTTCAGAACACGCAAAAAACTCCAAATATATCTTCAGAAAGAGGGTTATTTCCTTTGAATAATAAAGAGCTCTTCAAAACAATCGGTTACATAGACGAAAATCTGATAGAAAAAGCCAACTCCGCGAGACGCACTAATAAAAAAGCTTATGTAAAGTGGGGCTCACTCGCAGCTTGTGCTGCATTGGTGTTAGGTGTGGCCGTTTATAAATTTCCGCAGACTCCGTTGCCTAATTCACCACAAATATCACAGCAGACACCAGTCTCGTCTCCCACAGGGGTTCGCAAAATTCTGAATTACAATGGATACCGTTATGCATTCGTAGCAGATGGCGCTCAGTTTAAGTTCACAGGTATGGAGCCTGACAAATCGCTTGGTGCATTAGAGTTTGATCTCAACCAAGAGCCCGGAAAGAATGACGGGGATAAGAATGCGGAAAAAGATTATGCCGCTACGTTCGCTATGGGTGGAAAGCTGTATGAAATCCCAACATACCCATCCCATTTTCGTATTGCAGTTAAGGATGAGCAATATTATTATCTAGCTGAAATTGTGGCGAAGGTAGACGATTCTGCAATGAGCGCGAAGGAGTATCTAGATCTGGCTAATCTGAAGGAGCATGCAAAAGATATCTATATTCTGAATCATGTGGGGAATGACGTGCAAAAGACTATCACTGATCATCCTATTGTTGAGTCCATTATCGAAGGTTTGTACAGCGCAAAAAAAACAGAGCTAAGCATTAAGGAATATGAAGCTCTTGCAGCGGCGCAATCCCAAGGAAAATCATATCAATTACAGTTCAACCTCAAAGACGGGACTTATATCGCCATGTATATCATTCCCGAATTAAAGGTGGTGTCTATGGGTGATGCTTATTATTATTTGCCTGATACCTTTTTTGATCAAACCAGCGACCTCTTTTCAGGGCTGACACAAGAAGTGCTACCGCTTTACTGAGAAGGCGGAGATAAGAGATCCTTAAAAACTGTACATTGCAGGTTATCCAATATCTCGCATATAATGATCTAAATGATAAACGTTATCATTTAATAGAAGAGAAAAGGTGATCTGCTCATGATAAAACATAATATTGGGATTACGGAGTGCAGCTTACCTGCTGAGTGTATAACAGAATGACAAGTTCATCTATTCATAACATCTATAACGGGTATTTCGATGCTTTGTTTGAGGCTCCGTCTATGAGGGGCACTACAGAGAGGAAACATTTTGCACAATCCAGTACCCAAGGATACGTCGATAGAGTGATCACACCCTCCGGGATCGAAATTGTTGATAGTGATTACCGTTTTGCTGATGATCGCCTAGTTCGGGTTCAATCCGAAGCGGCGATGATTGAGTTAAGCTTTTGTCTGCAGGGAAGCGGGGAAGTTCATGTAACAGATACCAGCCATGAGTTAATGCCCGATAGTTGTTCATTGCAGTTCATGCAGGATTTCCAAGCGGAATTTCACTATCGCAGTGCTGAACCTATCCGTTTATTGTCCATAGGTGTACCGGTTACACTATTCGATTCATGGATGGCGGATCAAGGCTCTTCACATGCTCGCAGCTTATCCGGGCTGTTAGATTCACGTGCTTTTCGAATGTTCCGTATGCCTATTCTTCCAGAAACCACCCGATTATTGGTGCAATTGAGAGACTGTCCATATCATACCTCCATGCGCCGGTTGTACGTAGAGGGGAAGGCATTAGAACTCCTATCTGTATATTTTGACGCATTTCTTTTTGAGCAGAAACATACTAAACGGAGTTTGCATTTATCACGTAGTGACCGAGAAAACATTCGGAAATCCAGGGATATCATCCTTGACCACATGGCAAACCCACCTTCGCTAATCGAATTGTCCAAGCTGGCAGGCATTAACGAATACAAATTAAAAGTTGGATTTAAGGAAGAGTACGGAACAACTGTATTTGCATATTTACGGAACAAACGTTTAGAAAAAGCATGGGAAATCATAAGTACCGGGGAAATTAGTGTCAGCCAAACGGCGACGATGGTAGGTTACAACAACTTTAGTCATTTTGCCGAAGTTTTTCGGAAGCAGTATGGAATTAATCCTTCAGAAGTAATTAAAAAACGATAAAAATTAAATAAATATCCGCCAAACCGTTATTCAATCCCTCTGCCGGTAGTTCTATCCTATTAGCAGAGTGTATGATCGGACTTGCTAGAAGTGAGAATGATTATCAATAGATTGGAGAGGGTTGGAAAAAATGTTCAGTTTAAAACGAATCTCTTTTGTCGGAATCGCCTTAATCATGATGGTGATGCTGTACGGGTGTGGGAATTCAGGTCAGGAGGCTAAGGTAGAAAATTCTCAACCTGCGGTAAATTCAGAACCCGTCGCTACTAATTCGACCGAAACACGTACCCTCAAGGATGCTAAAGGAGATGTTGTAATACCGGTGAATCCGGTTAGAATTGCCGATGTATCCGGCTCAACGGAAGAACTTCTGGTGCTTGGATATAACCCTGTTATTACTGGGAATACGGATATGGCTAATTCATTAGAAATCACTCCTATTCTCAAAAAAGAACTGCCTGATGTAACTCCCGCTGGATGGTTTCAGACGGAAGTCAACTTAGAAGCGATCATTGCAGCAAGCCCTGATTTGATACTGGCAGGACCTACCCAAGAAAAAATCTATGATCAACTAAATATGATTGCTCCAACAGTGAGGGTGCCTTATGGCTTTAACGCTTTTAGAGAGCGATTTGCATTTGTTGCGGAGGTACTTGATAAGAAAGCGGAAATGGAAACGTGGTTGAAGGTCTATGATCAACGTGCTCTACTACTACATGATCAAATCACTGAGATAACCAAGGAAGAGACGTTTGCGGTAATCGAAGCTACAGAGAAAGAAATACGCATCTATTCCCGCACAGGTATTGCGGATATGATTTTTAATGATCTAGGATTACCCATCGCGCCAGGTACACCGGAGCCAGATCCATGGGGAGGGAAAGTGACAAGTCTAGAAGCACTGTCCACCTTTAATCCAGACCATATCATTTTATTATCCGATAATGACCAGAATGTTCTTGACCAAAGCAAGGTCTGGAGCAATCTGAAAGCTGTAAAATCGAATAATATATATCGTATAACAAGCAGACAAAATTATAATGAGGCTTTCTTTGCTTTAGGAAAAGAAGCATTGTTGGAGCAAATAGCCGAACAAATCAAGGAACATATCAAACAGTAAAGGATAATTTAATTTTTTCTCGAATATTCTCTGAGTTGCAATGATTATTATTTGAAGGGATGATTAAATTGAAGCAAGGGATATTAGTTTTTCTAAATGGAACTTCAAGTTCCGGAAAGACCTCCATATCGACTGAACTGATAAAACAGAAAGAGATTCCTTTTTATCATTTATCAATTGATGATTTTTTTAATAATTACAATGATTTTATTAATAATAAATTTCCAGATGAACCTCCAAGAGAAATAGATCATCAAGTCGTTTCCCAAATATTAGATGATTCCATATTCTCAGTGTACCGCTCGACAATTAAATTGTTAATAGAAATGGGTTTTAATGTAATAGTAGATACCGTAATCGACAATGATAAGAGGTTTAATGTGTTTCTTGATCAATTTTTCGATCAGCCTACGTTATTTATAGGTGTAATATGCTCGAAAGAAGAACTCATAAGAAGAGAGCAAACAAGAAGAGATAGAAAGATTGGACTAGCAGCTTCACAGTTTAGCAAAGTATATTGCTTTGATGAATATGACCTCGAAGTAAATACGGAAGAGATGAATTCAATAGAATGTGCCGCAAAGATATTAAGTTTTATAGAGTCCAATAAGGAATACTCGGTATTTAAGAAATTAAGTAAAAGAAATGTTAGTGTTTCCTAGATGGCGTATCCAGATAACACCATATTCAAGCGGGTCAAAAAAGAGAGGATCCTTTATAATAATGAGAATTATTCTCAATATTATAAAACTTGAACGGAGAGCGGTAGCAATGACTGGAATAGATTATCATCACAATTTCAATCTTTTTTTCGATGGGCTTGAGCTGCCGCGGCAGAATAGAGATCGTACAGAGCACATGGCACTACATTCGCAAAGGGGAGAAGGGTTCGTTCGTCGATTCGTCCCACGCTTTGATATCAATGTGGTGGTATCCGATTTTACCTTTCGCCAGGATTACAGCATGCCTTTGGTAACCAAAACAGCAATGGTTGAACTTAATTATTGTTTACAAGGGAAAAGAGAAGTCTCTGTAGATGGTGTCCAGTATGAGTTTGTTCCGGGAAGCTGTACGCTACAACTCATGAATGAAGTTGGCTCTCAATTTGAGTTTCAGGGGAATGAATCTTATCTTATGTTAGGCATAGGTATTCCTGTTTCGACTTTTCATCACTTCATGGAAGAAGGCGGGGGTGGGAGATCCGCTGATTTTGACCGCATTCTTGGCCAAGCGTCTTTTCGTGTATTCCAGGAAACGATGCAGCCGTCTACTGCTATCGTGCTTGAGCGAATGCTGGCAGCTCTTCAAAACCGCAGCACCAAAAATCTGGAGATCGAATGTAGTACATTAGAGCTTTTGTCGTTGGGCTTTCAATCGATTCTAACAGAGGGTACTTCTGGGACAACAAAGCTATCGAAAAGCGACATGACAAAAATTAGTGAAGCCCGGGACATCATGTTGCAACGGATGATAGATCCGCCAAGCCTGTTGGAGCTCTCCCGATTGATTGGAATGAATGATAACAAATTAAAATCAGGCTTTAAAGAAATGTTCGGAACAACTGTATTTGGCTATTTGCGGGATATAAGGTTGGAGAAGGCTCTACACCTATTGCAGCAAGGTAATTTGAACGTTAATGAGACATCCTGTGCTGTAGGTTATTCCAACTCAAGTCACTTCTCAGAGGTGTTTCGGGAGAAATACGGGATCAATCCCGGCAAGCTTGTGAAACAGTTTGCTTCTTCTGTACTGTTGACTTCAAAACACGAATCGAACCTTTAAAGAATACGGAGATGACAGTTGCAAATAACCCACCAGTCACGACTGGTGGGTTATTACATTTACATATGAAGAGAAACGCAAAATCCCTCAGAATTTATTCTATCTCTCGACTACTGTTTCTCCTTCAATTAACACAGGTTGATAATAAGTATTGTTGGGAAGATCCTTTTTTCCTTGTAATTTTTTAATGACCCAATCCGCTGCATCACGGCCCATAGTTTCTTGGGGATGTGTTAAAGTGGTCAGTTTGATGTTTGCATTTTGGGCAATATAGGAGTTGTCCTGGCCAATAATTGATAATTCCTCTGGTATAGAAATGCCTAGCTGTCTGCAAGCATTGACCACTTCCAGACCAACCTCGTCGTTGTAGCAGACAATCGCAGAGAGGGTATCTCTATTTTTATTTAGGAAATCCTTCAAGTTCGTAGCTAAGGTTTGTTTGGTCTCGGTGTTGAACGAAAATATTTGCTCTGGATAAAACCGCAATTTAGCTTCTTCGAGAGCTTTGATATAACCCTTCATTCGATATTTGCCTTGTAAATCATCCATTTTTGCGATAAGTCCAATTTGAGAGTGGCCTTTGGAGATCAATTCTTTCGTTGCCAGATAACTGGACTGCACATCGTCAAGACAAAGGAAGGGGAGCTCTATTTCCTCATAAAAAGCATTAATCATAATGAGTGGAATATCTTGCTCCTTAAACGACAGATAATACGCAATATTGGGATTATACAGATTACTTTTCGTAGGTTCAATAATTAAACCATCTACGCCGTAGGACAACATCATTTCGAGAGCTTTTTTTTCTTGCGCAACATCGTTATTGGTACTAGCCAATAGTAGTGAATAGTTATCCTCATTCATTCGGCTTTCAATCCCCCGGATAATAGAAGGGAAGATGTAGTCAGAGATATAGGTCGTAATTACACCGATCGTCTTCTTATGGGAACTCCCGCCGGTCTTTGTGCGATATTGGTTGCTGACATACGTGCCAGAACCTTTTTCGCTGCGGAGGAATCCTTCGTTGGATAGCTCTAAAATGGCTTTTCTAACAGTCTGTCTGCTAACCTCGTACAAGGACTGCAAGGCAGACTCCGTAGGAATTTGTTCGCCTACATTGTAATCTCCTGAAAGGATCTTGCTTTTTATATCCTCTATAATCACTTGATACTTTGGTTTCATGTAATTCCTCTTTCCATACTTGTTCGCTTTATAATTCGTAAATTTCGTTAAGTTGTATGTACAAATTATAGCATGACTACGAATTAAATATAAAGGGGCTCTTTTTTTATGAAAAAATGTAAATATTTCGTACCTTTAGATCATCATAAACAAACTAAGTCCGGAGTTAAATTATTATCTTCTCCATATTTGTATGTATATATAACTATTTTATTGACAAATGTACGTACAAAAATTTATACTAAAGCTGTCAATTAAGAAAGCGAATTCTTTTATATTAAAAAAGCGCTGTCAGAGAGGTGACCAACGTGATATCGAATCGATTAAGCATCGAAGAAGCAATCAATAAGGGAGAAACTTCGCTAGGGATTGAATTTGGATCCACGCGTATTAAAGCAGTACTTATTGATCATAGTTTTCAAACGATCGCTTCTGGAAGTTATGAATGGGAAAATCAGTTGAAAGACGGCTTTTGGACGTACAGCCTAGAAGATATTATCAAAGGTCTACAAGATGCTTATCGTGAGATGAAGCAAGAAGTTCAACAAAATTACGGAATCACCCTCCAAACCGTTGGTTCAATCGGGTTTTCTGCAATGATGCATGGATATATGGCTTTTGACGACCAGGATCAATTGCTCGTTCCGTTCCGGACTTGGCGTAATGCAACAACGGGTAAGGCAGCCAAAGAACTGACAGATGTATTTAAATTCAATATTCCTGAACGTTGGAGTATTGCTCATCTTTATCAGGCGATCTTAAACAAAGAAGAACATGTGCCGCAGATTCGGTTTGTTACAACGTTAGCAGGATACATTCATTGGTTATTGACCGGCAACAAAGCACTTGGTGTTGGAGATGCTTCAGGTATGTTCCCGATTGATGAATCCATAGGAAATTATAATGAATCTATGATACAACAGTTTGATGAGCTTATTGCTGGCAAAGGTTATTCGCTGAAGACCAGCAACCTTCTTCCTAAGGTGTGTGTTGCCGGTGAGCAAGCGGGTCTATTAACCGAAGCAGGAGCCAAAATTCTGGATCCATCATTGCAATTACAAGCTGGGATTCCGCTTAGTCCTCCAGAAGGGGATGCAGGAACCGGTATGGTTGCTACCAATAGTGTAAGAAAACGTACCGGGAATGTCTCCGTAGGAACCTCTGTTTTTGCCATGATCGTATTGGAAAAAGAGCTTTCCAAGGTTTATCCGGAAATCGATATGGTGACTACGCCAGACGGAAGTCCAGTAGGTATGGTTCATGCTAATAACTGTTCAAGTGACCTTAATGCCTGGCTCGGATTATTCCGTGAATTCTATGAAGCGATGGGGCAAAAGGTCGAAGCTGACAAATTGTACAGCGTACTGCTGAATAAAGCTTTGGAAGCAGACCCAGATGCCGGTGGATTGCTCAGTTACGGTTATTTCTCGGGTGAGAACATTACGGGGTTAGAAGAAGGTCGTCCGTTATTTGTACGTTCGCCTGAGAGCAAATTTAATCTGGCTAACTTTATGCGTACACATTTGTTCAGCGCCTTTGGTGCTTTGAAAATTGGAATGGACATTTTGACGAAAGAAGAGAATGTAGCCATAGATAGTATTTTAGGACACGGCGGTATATTTAAGACTCCGGTTGTTGGCCAAAGAATGATGGCAGCTTCACTGAATGTTCCTGTTTCCGTAATGTCGACAGCTGGAGAAGGCGGCGCATGGGGAATGGCTATTCTTGCCTCCTACATGATGAACAAAAATCAGGAAGAAAGCTTGGAAGACTTCCTCGATCAAAAAGTGTTCAAAGATGTAAAGGGAGAAGAAATTCATCCCGATGCAACCGACATTAAAGGCTTTGAAACCTTTATCGAACGTTATAAAAAAGGTCTGGCAATTGAGCAATCCGCTGTTGATAATTTAGTCTGAAAATGGAGGGACCAAGATGTTAGAACAACTTAAAGAAGAGGTTTTTCAAGCCAATCTGGAATTGCCGAAACATGGACTAATCAAGTATACATGGGGAAATGTGAGTGCAATTGATCGCGAAAGTGGATTATTCGTAATCAAACCTAGTGGTGTAGATTATGAAACAATGAAAGCCAGCGATATGGTAGTTGTTGATCTGGATGGCAATGTGGTTGAAGGGGAGATGAGACCTTCCTCCGATACCCCTACTCACGCAGTACTTTATAAACATTACTCCGAAATTGGCGGAATCGTGCATACACATTCCACTTGGGCGACTATCTGGGCACAAGCAGGACTTGACGTTCCTGTAATGGGAACTACGCACGCTGATACATTCTATGGCTCCATTCCTTGTGCGCGTTTCTTGACGCAAGAGGAAATCGATCGGGGTTACGAAGCGGAAACAGGTAATGTAATCATCGAAACCTTTGAACAACGCGGGATAGATATTATGGCGGTTCCCGGTGTTTTGCTTAAAGGCCACGGACCCTTTACTTGGGGGAAAAATGCAAAATCCGCTGTAATGAACAGCGTAGTGTTGGATGAAGTATCGAAAATGAATTTATTTGCTAGAGAGTTGAACCATTTTGCGGAAGAATTGCCACAACGTATTCTAGATAAACATTACTTGCGCAAACATGGGAAAGACGCTTATTACGGTCAAAAATAATCAAACTACAAAATGATGAAAAGAGGATGAATATGTCAACAGCAGTAGCAAAAGAATTTTGGTTTGTCGTAGGTTCGCAACATCTTTATGGGGAAGAAGCATTGGCTGAAGTTAAAGCGCACGCACAAACGATGACAGATGCTTTGAATAAAAGCGGAGTTTTGCCTTACCCACTAGTATTGCAGGATTTGGCTGTCAGCGCAGATAAAATCACCAACATTATGAAAGAAGTTAACTACCGTGACGAAGTTGCCGGTGTCATCACTTGGATGCATACTTTCTCACCTGCAAAAATGTGGATCCGCGGAACAAAAATGCTGCAAAAACCTTTGCTTCATCTAGCTACGCAATATAATGAAAGTATTCCATGGGCAACAATTGATATGGACTTCATGAACTTGAACCAAGCAGCTCATGGTGACCGTGAATATGGTTTTATTAACGCCCGTTTGAACAAACAAAACAAAGTGGTTGTAGGCTATTGGGAACGCCCTGAAGTTCAAAAGCAAATTGCAGAATGGATGGACGTAGCCGTTGCTTATAACGAAAGCTTCAATATCAAAGTTGCTCGTTTTGGTGACAACATGCGTAACGTTGGTGTAACTGAAGGAGATAAAGTTGAAGCCCAAATTCAATTTGGCTGGACGGTTGACTACTTTGGTATTGGTGACCTGGTTCAAGTCATTAATGAAGTTAAAGAAGAGGAAATCGATGGTTTGTTTGCTGAATATGCAGAGCTGTATGAATTCGACTATGGCACTAACAGCAAAGAAGCTTGGGAAGCTAGCGTAAGAGTTCAAGCAAGCTATGAAATTGCTATCAAACGTTTCCTTGATCAAGGTGGCTACAATGCCTTCACCTCAAACTTCGAAGATTTACATGGAATGAAACAACTTCCAGGACTTGCTGTTCAACGTTTGATGGCACAAGGATATGGTTTTGCTGGAGAAGGAGACTGGAAGACTGCAGCTCTAGACCGCTTGCTTAAAGTGATGAGCCATAACCAATCGACTGGCTTTATGGAAGATTACACTTATGAATTGACAGTTGGACAAGAATCTATTCTTCAATCCCATATGCTTGAAGTAGATCCAACTTTGGCAAGCAACAAACCAAAAATCATCGTGTCTCCACTAGGTATTGGTGGTAAAGACGATCCAGCCCGTTTAGTATTTGACGGCAAAGCAGGAGACGGTGTAGTGGTTTCCATGGCTGACTTCGGTACGCATTACAAACTTTTGATCAATGAAGTGACTGCTTTTGAACCAACTGTTCCAGCTCCAAACCTTCCAGTAGCTCGTGTGCTTTGGAATGTTAAACCAAACTTCCAAGACGGAGTTAAAGCTTGGATCGAAAATGGTGGCGGTCACCACACCGTTGTTTCATTAACTCTTACAACAGACCAAATTATTGCTTACGCAAAACTTGTGAACTTGGAATATGTAGTTATTAAATAATAGCAAAGCTTTATTACGATTAATAGGACTCCATTCCTCGGCTTTTTGAGGAAAGGAGTCCTATTGTTTTGTTCGATTTACTTCAATAAATGCGATAGTTTCCACTTAGGGCCAGTAAACTAAAGAAGTACAGACAGTTATCATAATAACGACGTTGTCCAGTTCGCAAAGGTGTATCCCAAAACAAACGGACAAAATGCTCTGCCTCCGGGCCATCAGAAGCAAGCGAAGCCATAGCGTTGGTCGCCAAAAGGCCTACCGGATGCAGCGCCGGTTCGTCGAATGCCTGTCCCTCAATGGTATACCTCCGGTAATTGGAAACTTCGATATTCCTAAAAAAAGCTTGAATCCGGTTACATTGATCGACCTGCCAGCTGTCCTTTTGGAACCATGCCCAGTCCAGACCGATATTAGCCGCAACCCGGTAAGCATCACTGAAAAAATGACTGAAATCACCATGAGGCTGGGGTTCTGCCGGGGTGCCGTTAAAATTAGCATATTCGGGAGCGAGACCAGTTATAGGATTACATGTAGTGTGTAGATATGAGCGGCTGGCTTCCGCCGCTTCTCTCCAAAACATGTGGTCACCTGCATCAGCCCACAAAGCGAACAAATCATAGAAATGGGGGAGATGGTAAGATGGATCACTGAAGGTGGATTCCGGTACGAATTTAATCAGTTTCGTTTCCGCGTCCCACATTGAGTCACCAGCGCCTGTTTCAGTTTTATGTACACAAGCACGCAATATTATTCGAGCCTGCTCGGAATAATTATAAGGTGCCGGACCGTTCCCCCAACGTTTTGAGGCAAAAAACAAAGCCATGGCGAAAAACTCTTCCCCGTCCGGTGCGGGTCCTTGAGAAATTCTTGTACCGTCAGGCTTGCAGTGCCAAGCAAAGTAATCGGCATAACGGCCTTCTTTGTGCTGCATAAACGTCTTAGAGAAGTTCCATAAACGATCAAACTCATCTTTTTTATTCATTTGAACAGCCATCATCATCCCGTAGGACATTCCTTCAGACCTAACATCCAGATTACCTGTATCCAGAATATAGCTTTTATCCTCGTCCAGCGGATAGTAGATTCGTACGTTCGGATCTCCGTAAAACAAATCACTCCAAGTTTCTTCGAGTTTAGCGTTGATTTCATCTTCAGAAAAGCCGAGCTCTTTAAATAAATTGCGATATTTCCCCGTATAAAAAGCACCTTGTTGTGTTATTGGCATGATATTTCCCCTCCTGTGCACTACGCATGCACTCCATTTCAATAAAAACTAAGGATGGATGGTTTGAATGGTGCCATCATCGTTGTATTTCAGCTCCGTATATTTTACAGAACGCTTGTTGTCAGCACCACCAGATAAAGAACTATCATGATAAAATAAATACCATTTCTCTTTAAACTGAACAATAGAATGGTGTGTTGTCCAGCCCAGGACGGGTGTAAGTATTTTTCCTTGATATACAAAAGGCCCAAGCGGATCTTTACTGATAGCGTATACAATATTATGGGTAGTACCCGTGGAATAAGAAAGATAATAATAACCGTTATATTTATGAACCCATGGACCTTCAAAATATCTTCTCTCTTCATCTCCAGCAAGAATCGGATTTCCGTTCGTATCGACGATGGATATTTCTCTAGGCGCACCTTCAAAGCTCAGCATGTCCTCGCTCAGCTCCGCTACGATAGGTCCTAGAGCAGGTGCCGTTTTAGCCGGTCCCTCTGCATCCGCAACAAATGAGCCGGTTTGCCATTTTTCAAGTTGACCGCCCCAAAGACCCCCAAAGTATATATATGATTTGCCATCATCATCAACGAAAACAGCGGGATCAATGCTATAACTGCCGGGAATGTAGTTCGGTTCAGGTGTAAAGGGTCCGGAAGGTGACGCTGAGGTTGCAACCCCAATTCGGAAAATATCGTCATGGTCTCGGGCTGGGAAAAACAAATAGTAGGTATTGTTTTTGTATGCTGCATCCGGAGCCCACATTTGCTGTTTAGCCCATGGGACATCCTTCACATGAAGCACTTCACCGTGGTCGATACAAGGGGAGCCATCTCCATCAATAGACAGAACATGGTAATCCTCCATATTATATTGGTCACCGTTGTCATTAGAGATCATATCGTGATCCAGGTCATGAGAGGGATAAATATAAATCTTGCCTTCAAATACATGAGCAGAAGGGTCCGCAGTATAAATATGAGTTACGAGAGGTTCATTGGGTTGCACTGGCTTTGTCAAGTCATTTCCTCCTATAAAGTTAATCGCTTACAAAGTTAATGGTATAAGAACTTTAGGACTCTGTATATATAGCAACTATAGTTTATACCCCACAAAGTTTAGATGTTGCTTTCTTGACCTTGCAGACCCTTTCCCATTTATGCTGCCTCACAATATTTTCTCTAGATAATCTGGTACAATAGAAATCTCCAAACTTTGACCTTACAAATACGATGAGGTGAGATTAACATAAGGGAATATAAATCATAATTTTACACAAGAATGAATGTTAGAGCGAAAGACACCAAGTATTCTACATTATATTTTTAAAAAGATGAGGTCAGCTTAATGCAAAAAATTCAAAATTCCAGAATCTACTTTATAGGTATACATGTCCTTTTATTAATCTTATTGTTCACCTCTTTGTATGCTTATTCCCCCTGGATTCGCATTAAAGTAAAGGAAATTATCATGCCTGCGGATAAAGTATATACCATCGCTCACCGTGGTGCTTCAGGATATGCTCCTGAGAATACAATACCTGCATTCGAGCTAGCCATTGATATGAAGACCGATTATATCGAGTTAGACATTCAGTTAACAAAAGATCATGTTCCTGTTGTTATTCACGATGGGACCGTAAATCGTACCACGAATGCTAAAGGGTATGTAAAGGATTTTACTTTAGAGCAGATCTCAAAATTAGACGCGGGTTCATGGTTTAATGAACAATATCCCATGTTCGCTAGAGATAAATATGTAGATTTACGTATTCCGACACTAAAAGAGGTATTTGAAAGGTTCGGAAAAGAAGTGGACTATATGATTGAGATTAAAGATCCCACGTCGAATTCGAACATCGAGGCATTGTTAAACGAAGAAATTTTAAATTATGATCTGTCGGCTCATGTTGCTATTCATTCATTTAGTGAAGCGAGTTTACGTAGATTCCATTCCATAAATCCAGCAGTCCCTCTTTATCAAATTGTATGGTATGATTTCCCTGTTTATAAAATATCAGAATCCTATGTGAATAGATTAAAAACTTATGCGGTAGGCATAAGTCCTAACTTTCAAAAAATAAATGCGGCATATGTCGCGCAGGCAAAAAATTCAGGGCTAAAGGTGTTTCCATATACTGTGAATTATCAAGTGAATATGGATAAAGCCGTAATTTGGGGTGTAGATGGTGTACATACAAATTTCCCTGACCGCTTTAGCGAAGTAATTAAGAATAATAAAAGGTAAAGGGATGTGAAATCACCCTTTTCTGGACATAAATAAAGCTGTCGAGACTTTCTCGACAGCCTAAGAACCTTTATCCAAAGGTTCTTTTTTTACGGAAAAATCATTTATTTTTGTTTCGTCATACTAATGAAGTCTTTTCTCGTGAAATTGTAGATGAAGCTCCCGTACTTGTTCTGCAAGATCGGGTACAGGGCCATCTACGAACGTTTCGTAAATAACCTCCTGAATACTTAAATTACGGACGGGTGATGCTGCAATTCCCATATCATTTAACCACGCCGATAATTGCTTCGAGGAACTGGCATATACAATTCGTCCTAAATGAACCCACCCGTGTGCCGCTGCACACATAGGGCAATGTTCTCCGGAGGTATACACTGTTGCCTGCTTACGTTCTTCCAGTGTCATATTCTGAGCTGCCCAGCGGGCTAAAGCGAATTCGGGATGCTGAGTATGGTCACCGCTACCTACATGGTTGCGGTCTTCCGCCAGCACTTCGCCACTTGCTGATACAAGGACGGAACCAAAGGGTTCGTCCCCAGCTTCTAGTGCAATTTGGGCAAGTTCAATACAACGCTTAAGATGTTTGATATCCGTGTCGTTTATCATGATGGTAGAACCTCCTGAATTTTAATTTATAGATAAGTTTCATGAATAGTAGGCCTGAGCCTGTTTGTTCACCACATTCTTCTATGTTAGCATGTAAAGTATTCGATGAAAAATATAGCATGCAATATCAAGCTAGGGAGGATATATAAAAATGAAGCACCCATTTATATTGAACGCCGTATGGAACGGTGGCCGTAACAGTGACGGAACTATTGAAGCTGGACAGCTTAAGACTCAAATTTCCATTCCGAAGGAAATGGGAGGACCCGGAGTAGGAACGAATCCGGATGAGATGCTTTTGGGAGCAGCAGCAACCTGTTATCTCATTACACTTGCAGCAATGCTGGAGCGGGCAGGGCTTACGACTTTAGAGCTGACGTTAACCTCAGAGGCGACGGTCGATGTAACGAATAACATTTTTACATATGAAGCCATCAAACATTCACCCCTAATCACCCTTACCAAAGTTGCGTCACAGGACGATATCGATAAAACCATCCGAATTGCCCATAAAGCAGAAGGCTCCTGCATGATCTCCAGAGCCGTTGCAGGAAATGTAGAAATCACGACAGAGCCAACGGTGCTGACTGCAAGCCTATAAAATTGAGTCCTAGGTAATCAGAGAGGAGATGTTAACTTTGAACGTTGAGTTATATAAGGATTTGATCAAGGATGAGCGCGGAAATTATTACGTGGCTGTACAAAAAGAGGGCAACGAGCTGACTTTGGTAAACGCAATGCTAGAGCGGTCTTACCAAGAGGTGTGGGAATTTAATGAAGCTTTCAAAAAGAAGTACGCGGAATACGAGCATCAGTTCATCGGCAAAATGATTATGGACAAGCTGCGGCACGATGTTGTTTTTGCCTCCAAAGAAGACGGCCATGGCCGAATGTATGATCTGGCTGCGGTGACAGTTGATTACAAGCTTATTTTTATCGATATGATCGAATTTTACCGAAACCCTCGAGTAGGACTTAATCATGACAAGAACATCCATTAAGCTTAGTGTATTAGATCTTGTACCTGTTTTTAATACGGTGGATGCTAGTATCGCATTGGGACAAGCAGTGAAGCTGGCTCAGACAGCAGAAAGACTGGGATATACTCGTTATTGGGTTGCTGAACATCATGATATGCCAGGATTAGCATGTACCTCTACGGAGGTGCTTTTATCGCATATTGGAGCGAAAACAGCACACATTCGCCTTGGCTCAGGCGCTTTATTGCTGCCACATTATAAGCCGCTAAAGGTGGTGGAAGCATTTCATTTGTTGGCCAGTTTGTACCCGGGACGCATCGACCTTGGATTAGGCAGAGCTCCCGGCGGTACTGCTGAAGTAAGTTTAGCACTAAGTGGCAATTTTCTCGAAAATGTTTGGAAAATGCCAGAACTCCTTAAAGGCGTCACTGAATTATTGCAGGGTAACTATTCCTATGAAGGACGTTCAATAACCGCCCGTCCGGTCCCTCCCGTATCTCCAGAGCTATGGCTGCTGGGTACAAACAAGAAAAGCGCGGCATATGCTGCCGAGTTTGGAGCAGGTTATGTGTTTGGCCAGTTCATGAGCGATGTAGCAGGGGAGGAGGTTTTGCAGGCTTACCGTGAAACCTTTACTCCTTCTTCACTTTCTCCTGAACCGCAGGCCATGGTTGCTGTTGGCGTCATTTGCGCCGAGACTGAGGAAGAGGCAGAGCGATTGGCCTCATCTGGTACGACATTATTCCAACAAGAAGGTTCTGCCGAAGCGAAGTCTGAGCCCTTGGAACGTAAGCTGCTGGTAGGTACTCCGGAAAGTGTTAAAGGTAAGTTGGAACGGTTATCTCTTTTGTATGGAGTTAATGAATTCATTATCGTTACCATGATTCCAGATTATGAGAAACGATTGCATTCGTTCGAACTGCTTGCCCAAGTGTGCTGGAGTTCTTAATAAAGGAGGTCCATATGTATGAAGTTTCATACCTCTGATCAAATTAAAATCCCACCAGGATTTTGGGCTGGATTAAGTCAATTAGGAATAACTGCACAAGATGTAGCCAGCAAAGCAAATCTTCCACTTAGCCAGATCACAGAGTCAGAAGTCACCACCGCCCAATATTTCGCAGTCTGGCAGGCATATTCCGATCTCATTGGGGATACAGCCGAAGGAATCATTAAGCTTGCAACCGTCTTTGAAACTACACAATATCCGCCTACGGTCTTAGCAACATACCATGCTAAGGACTATCGCGATGCTCTTAACCGAATGGTACGATACAAACAAATGTGCCCTCCTGAAAGCTTGCGTTTTACCGAAGAAGGCGAGCTATGTACAATCGAATTGGAATGGCAGCATCCCGGGCATTTTGGTCCACCGCTGCTACTAGGCCTCACTTTGGCATTTCTTCTAGAGCTTGGGCGGCGAGGCACAGGTCTACCTTTGACAGCACAGCTTGTCGAGTTTTCACAGCCTATAGGAAATGTAAAGATTCTTGAAGATTATTTCGGCTGCCGAATTCAGATAGGTGCTCAATATAATCGTTTGACGTTGCTTCGAAATGATTTGGATCGGCCTTTTATCTCGTACAACGAAGAGCTGCTGGAGATTCTGACTCCCGTTTTGGACCGGACGCTTGCTGAACAGAAGGGCACTCGCTCTATAACCGAGAGGGTCAAATGGATCATGAAACGCAGCTTCAGCGGAGGACGCCCTGACATTCATGCTGTTGCGAAGGCATTAAGTATGAGTGACCGTACGTTGCAACGCAGGCTTACTGAAGAAAACACAAGCTTCAAGCAATTGCTGACACAAGCTAGACATGAGCAAGCACGAGAGTATCTGGCAGATCCATCGTTTGATATTAAAGAAGTGGCTTTCTTGATTGGATATGAAGACCAGAACTCGTTCTACCGTGCCTTCCGTCTTTGGGAAGGTGATACTCCTTCAAATTGGCGTACTGAACATTTAGGTTTAAACTCGGTACCCTCTTCATAAAGACAGTATTTTCAGAGATTTATCATTGGCGTGTTAAACAAGAACTTTGGCGCAATCCGCTAGTTACTGAACAACCCCGGTACGATAATATAATCCTAGCCGGCACACAGGACTGTTCTTAAAATGACAACTACTCAGCACGCCGTGATAAAAGGAGAAATGTAATATGGATATGGGATTAAATAATAAAACAGCTTTAATTACAGGATCAACAAAAGGTATTGGCAAAGCAATCGCCTTTGAACTTGCTAAAGAAGGAGTTAATGTACTAATTAATGGACGGAATTATGATCAGGTAGAACAAACTGTAAATGAAATAAAGTCAAATTTCCCGGCTACCTCTCCACAAAATGCTACAGCGGATATTGTGAATATTGAACAAAGAGAAGCCTTATTCGAAAAATACCCTAATATAGATATTTTAGTTAATAATATGGGTATCTATGAAATTATGAAATATGAGGACGTTGACGACGAAATATTCGAAAAATACTTCCGTACTAATGTCCTTGCTGCGAATGGATTAACAAAATTCTATTTACCTAAAATGTTACAAAAAGATTATGGCCGCATTCTCTTTATTGCTAGTGAAGAAGCCATTATGCCTTCAGGCCAAATGCCTCAATATGCAATGACCAAATCAATGTTATTATCATTGTCAAAAAGCTTATCTAAGTTAACGATAGGAACTGAAGTTACAGTCAATACAATCATGCCAGGACCAACACTTTCTGAAAATGTGCATCAAATTATTGATGGGATATACTCCAATGAAGATATGACTTTTTCAGAAAAAGAAAGAAAATTCATGACTACAAATCTTCCTCAATCTGAAATACAACGATTTATTAAACCTTTTGAAATAGGCAGACTAGCAGCATTTGTATGCAGTCCTTATGCCTCTGCATTTAAAGGTTCTCCAATTCGCATGGATGGGGGAATGGTGCCGACTATTTTTTAAGCTTACTCTAAAAGGATATAGATAACGATACAAAAAAGCCACTCCTTATGGAGCGGCTTTTTTGCTTGAAAAGTTATCACTGTCCTCTGGTACAACAAAGGATACCAAGGTGCCTTCTCCAGGCTTACTCTGGATCGAGAGACCTTGACCATATAATTGACTTAACCTCCTATGGGTGTTGGCCAGCCCGATGCCACCTTTGCCTTCCATCAATGGCTTCAGCAGTAAAGAGAGGGTCCCGGAATCCATGCCTTGCCCATCATCCTCCACTTCAATCTTTACAGCCTTGTGCAGACGGATAATACGTATTTGAACAGTTCCACCCTGTTGGCGCTTAAGTATACCGTGCTTAACAGCATTTTCTACCAACGGTTGGATGGATAGAGGAGGAATTAGGATGTCAATATTCGGATCTACCTTCCAGACAACAGATATCCTTTCTGCAAATCGAGTCTGTTCAATATACAGATAAGATTCTACCAATTCCAGTTCATGGGAGAGGTTCACGAGCTCTCCGATATTTAAAAAGTCAAAACTGATTCTTAAGAAAGAAGTAAACGCGCCAATGAGCTCCTGCATTTTTTTAGTATCCAAATCACTGAGTGCGGCAATAGAGTTCAACGTATTGAATAAAAAATGCGGTTGTATCTGTGCTTGTAGATAGGCTGCTTCTATCCGCACCCGTTCATTGAAGGATAGCTTCATCGCAGTTAAAGCCCGAATACGGTATTTAAGCTCCACTGCATCTACAGGTTTTGTGACATAATCATTGGCACCGGACAAAAATCCAGTATAAATATCCTCAGGCTGACTACGGGCAGTAAGCAGTAGAATCGGAAGCTCATATAAGGAGTAACGAGTACGAACCTTCTGTGTTAATTCGTATCCCGACATCTGTGGCATCATAACATCGCCAATAAGTAAGTCCCAGTTCCTTTTATCCAACAATTCCAATGCTTCATGGGCTGAGTTCACGGTAGTTATGATATAAGGTTCGGTTTCAAGAATACCCTTTAGTACATTCAGATTGACAGGATCATCATCTACCACCAGAATATTTACCTTAAACTCTGTAAAAAGCGGCGGAATCCTTTCAGAGTGATTACTTGGCTGATGTTCGGAAATTCCCCACTCAGTCATCTGTCTATGAATCTCATCTGCCATATACGAAACTGTAGGTTCCGTCTGTTTTATTATCTGTTCGCTGTAAGAATCGGCAAGAGAGAGTGTGAAACTAAAAGTTGAACCTTTACCAAGCTCTGATTGAATGCTTAGGCTGCTTCCGTGCAGTTCTACCAGCTGCCGGCATATGCTTAATCCCAGCCCAATTCCACGCCCGTCATTTATTCCGTGAGGGCCTTGCTCATAGGGTAGAAATATCCGTGCCATAGTCTCTTCAGTCATGCCTACTCCGGTATCTGTCACATAGATAAGAACCTGTCCGTTCTGTTCCTCAGCCTTAACAGTTACAAGTCCTGCTTCGGTGTATTTGAGCGCGTTGTGCACCAGATTTAATAAAACCTGCACCAGTCTTTTCTCGTCCGCACGAACTGGCGGCATAGCTTCCGGGATATCCATAGATAGCTGTACTGGCTTACCTTCAATCATATATTGAAGCATACTAATCACACCGGGAACTACCGATTGAACCGAAATAGGTTCCTGTTGTAAAATAACACGATGCTCCTGAAGACGGACCACATCCAGTAGATCACCAAGCATATGAGACATACGGCGGCTGATTGTAATCAGCAGTTCCATATCTTGACGGCTACTTTCGTAAAGTCTGTCCTTTTCTTTTGTGACAATATTTTGCGCGATATTCATGATTCCGTGAAGTGGTGTACGCAGCTCATGTGAGGTATTAGCGAGAAACTGGTCCTTAAGTTTGTCTGCTTTTTTCAGCTGCTCATTTAGTTCCATGTTCTCTTTAGCATTTTGAAAATACTTTTTAAACCAATAAGCTGAGAAGCCCACGATGGCTGCGATAATATCCAAAGGATAATAGACAATTGAATAGTGTCCGTTACTATCCCACAAATTCCATAACAAATTAGAAACGATCGCCGCACCTGATAACAGCAGAAAAACAACATCTTTATCATCTTGCTTTTTGAACAATAAGCGCCCTAAGCTATAGAGCAACCAAATGAAGGGAATATACTGGAACACTTGAATGATTCCCAAATGAATGGATGTGCTGACTAAATAAGCAGGGACAATAAATATAAACAAGGTATAAAGGAAAAGACACCATGTGTAAGCACGTAACCACTTGTTGACTTTGGTACCTGAGGTGAATTTCCTGAAAACAAGCAGAATAAAAAGGTTTTGCCATAAGAAGGCGATCAAACGGATTTTTAAGGACCAAGTATAATTAATCGGCAGTAATGAAAGCACTAAGTTGTCATTTCGAGCTAAAAGGATTACAGCTACAGATAAGGTCATTAATCCTACTAGAAACAGAGCACGTTCTTTAGGATTAAATAAGTACAGAATACAGGCATAAAGCCCATGCAGTAGTAAGATAATTGCTGTAAGCATTTGAAATCCGACAGTGTAAAAGTATGTCCGGTCAATGAGTTCCTGAGAGCCAAAGAAAATAGGGCCTTTTATACCGCCCTTATAGGGGTGATCAAAGTTAGCTACGTGAATAAATACATCTATCACTGTGGTGTTTTTTGAAAAATAAGCTGCTGTATATGAGGTGGTTTTGGGTACATATGTATCGGCATCAAGAGCTATTACCCCATTATTGAGAATAGGAGTGCCGTTAATCTCCACACTGGAAGCGGAATAAATTTGTTTGATCCAGAAAGAGACAGGTTGCTGAAGCGGGTCTACCAAAATTCGCAGACGATACGTACCATAACCGTACGAAGAAGGGTCATTCGTTCCTATCGCGTGGCTCCAGTCTCCGGGAACTTGAAGCGGGAGGGAAGGTTCTGGTAAAGTTGAAATATCCTTGGACGTTACGAATTGCGAAGGATAGAAGCTCCATTCACCATCCAGCCTGAATAAGTTAGCCTGCTCCAGATCCTGGCCGCGTAAATCCAGTACACCATTGTTAATCACAGGTACAGTGTTGGAAACCTTAAATATACTCAACCAAATGCAGCGTAGGCCAAAGAGAATGCTTATAAAAAGTAGAATGATAGCTAATTTGTTTAGAATAGTTTTATTTTTCATGAGAACATTATAGCAAATAATTCTAATCTAGAATCTAAAATGAAGATTATTTACATAAGAAGGAGAAGTAATGAGCAACGGACACCGCGTTGGGCTAGGAGGAATGATCTCCACATGGAAGAAGCATGATGTAACTCCTTGAACATTTGCGTACTCGAACACATGGATACTTAAATACTTGATTAGTGCTTTGCAGTTGGGCGTCTGTATTACCGAATGTGTGACTATGCTGCTTGTTTGGCGTCTGTGATACCGGATGTGCGACTATGCTGCTTGTTGTGCGTATTGTATTCCCACACGCTCTCTTCACCATGAGCGATCGGACTCAGATGCAGCTATTCGGCTGAATTTTGACTTTTTAGAAGTGTTTCGGACCCCAGAGGCGTTATTTGTTCCAAACATGCGCGATATGAGGGCTTTTCGAGCCAATAGCGACTATAGAGTCCGATAGGTTCTCAAATGAGCCGGATTATGGTTAATAGCGACTATAGGGTCCGATAGACTTCACTCCTGCTTCTAATGCCATTTGTTATATGCTTGGCTTCTCGTTTATTGTTGAATGTGATATTGATTACCCGTTGGCACTACCATTCGATGTATTGAAAGGAGGTTAACGGTGGATTCTCCTTAATTCTAAAGGGTATATTATTAGAAAATTCAATGCAGACAGGAATGTAGATACGATGATTAAAGGTTTCGGAGGAATATTCTGGAGGACTAAGAATCTTGAAGCTACAAAAAAATGGTACAGTGAGGTGTTGAAGCTTGACATTGAGAATTGGAATGGGACTGTGATAAAACCTCAAGTGGGAAATGAGACTATTTTTTCTTTCTTTACCGAGGATGACAGTTATTTTCCAATAGAACAACAAGTGATGTTGAATTTCCAAGTGCATGATCTAAACGAGACGATTAAGCATTTTGAACAGATTGGTGTACCTCTTGCAAAGAAAATAGAGATTAGTGAATTTGGAAAGTTTATTTGGATTGAAGATCCAGAAGGTCGACTGATCGAGCTTTGGGAGAAGTAAGGAGTTGCAGATTATTGCTATTGAGCTAACAGGTGCGTTTTTTTATAAAAGCTCAGTTCAATATCTAATTGTAAATGAATTAGGGAATAAAGTTGAATCAAATCCGTGGGGAATATTTCTTCAAAGCTTTCAGCTCCCAGGAAGAACTTTAACTTCTATCATCTGAGGTACGGCGCTTGCGCTTCATCCACGGCCAACGAAATACTATTGTCAACCCAAATAGGGAGCATACCGTCGAGGTGTACTCCCTATTTCATTGAAGGAGTTGGAAAATTAGTGCAACATTTCACCTATAACTTATGTCAATAAAGAAGTTATGTAATAAAATCATAAGAGTAGGTGGTAAATTGAAACTTCGTTTAATCACGTTAATATGTTTATTCACATTCGCATTCTTTATTGCAAATGGACAAGATGCTAAAGCTTTATCCTGTGTCGAGTTAGGAAGTCCCCAAGAAGCCCTAGAGGTCTACGGTGGAGCAATTTACGGTGAAGTAAAACAAATAAAGGTCGATTTGAAACAAGAAGGATTTACGGGGCCAAAAGAGAAAATCAGATATATATTAGTGGATGTTGAACGAAGTTGGAAAACTGAAGTTGACTCTCAAATTATTGTGGGAACAGACTACACTTGGGGTTTTGATTTTAAGGAAGGTAATAAATACTTAATATACATTAGTGAAGTGGATGGCGAATCAAGCAGTAGTCCATGCAGTTCAACAATTGAGATGAATAACCTTAACCAAGCAACAGAACTATTCGGTGAAGGACTTCGACCCAAACAGCAAGTACACCTAGAATACAAGATGTGGTTAATGTTTGAGCAGGATATTGATTTGTATTTTGTAATTGCAATAGGACTAGTAGTGATTTCGGTCATTTACCTGAGAGCAAGAAGGAAAAAGGGCTAAGTGTAATTTTATTACACTAATGGTTAGGATAGTTCAATAAAATTAAGAATAAGATAGCTGAACTAATTACTATTCATTCATAACATGTGAGGTGCGAGTTGAACTTAGTAGAAACAATCATAAAAAGATTTAACCTTAATGTATTAAGTATAGATAATGTTCCTGAGTCCTTTAGTTCACAAGTATACAAGCTGAATCTTACTAATGGAGAAACGCTGTATGCGAAGATCCCTTATAACAGGGATAAACTATATCGCGAATATCGTATGCTTGAACTGTTGAGGGAGGTATTACCGGTTCCAAAGGTGTTAGACTTCTGGAGTGGGGATGACTTAATTTCTGGTGCATTACTTTTATCTGAGATTAAAGGTATACCATGTACAGGTGCTATTGACGATGAATTAGCATTTCAAATTGGAGTACTTCACGCAAAGCTGCATGAAGTTAAAATGCCGGGATATGGTGTGGAAGGATTAGACGGTTTTCAATTTTTTAATCAGAACAATTGGAGACTTTATATAAGAAATAGCTTTGAAAAATTTATAGAACCTTGCAAGGAAGTCCTTGAGAGAGGACTTTTCGAAAAATGTATTAATTACTTTGAGGGTGCTTTCTCAGTTTTACCTCCTCCTGATGGCCCGTGTGTTGTTCATATGGATTTTCGACAAGGTAATATACTAACAAATAATAATATGGTTGTTGGAATTATTGATTTTGAGAGTGCACGGGGTGGATCCTCGGAAATTGATTTCACAAAAATTAACCGATATGTTTGGGAAGTGAATCCTCAAAGTAGAATTTCGTATAAAGAGGGATATTCAACAATTCGTCCTCTAATGGGTTTGGAAACAATACTACCCTTTTATGATTTTTACGATGCTTTTGGTGCTGTTGTCTGGTGTAAAAATAGAGGGATTGAAAAGAATAGGGCGTTCCTAAAGGAAAGTATTTCTGTATTGCAGAAATCCGTAGGTTGTTGAACTGACGGGAAACGATATTTAAAGACAGTTTAAGACGAGGAGCTACCTCCATGATGGATAGCTTTATTACGTTAAAGGACATGATAGTGAATAAAGGATAGAATAATGGAAATGGCGAATATTAGATCGGCAGTATACTGTAAAATTATTATGATGCAATCATGAATACAATAGCTTATCGTGATATATGGATCACCAGAACTAATAATGAAAAAATCGAAAACCCAAAAAACGTAATGGAAGTGTGTTTATGGAAAATATATATAACAAATTACATACAGCGGAAATACTGAGCCGTATCGAGAATTTAAGTCCTAATTCAAACCCACAGTGGGGAAAAATGAATGTTTCTCAAATGTTGGCTCACTGTTCAGCATTTCAAGACATCGCAAATGGAAACTCCTTTCCTCCTAGAAGTTGGCTAGGAATATTAATAGGAGGGTTTGTGAAATCTATTTTTTACAATGACAAGCCAGTACCACATAATATGTCAACAATTCCGACCATACTTATTTTAGATGATAGAGATTTTGGAAAAGAAAAAGAAATACTGAAACAAAAAATTATAACTTTTCAAAGTAACGGTCCGGAGAATTGTTCATCCCATCCACATCCTTTTTTCGGAAAATTCACTCCGGAGCAATGGGGTAAAGGGATTTATAAACATCTAGACCATCATTTAAGACAATTTGGTGTTTAGTATTTTTCCGCAGTGAATAATAATTGTTTAACGTCGCCAACTTACATATTTTTTATTGACATAAAATCCCTATTACTTTATATTGTATCTAATTACATTGCAATCAAATGCGACGAAGAGGACAAGTAAATCCGGATATGTCGATCAGAGAACTGCCGGTTGGTGCGAGGCAGAGGACACCCGAATCGAACAATCGCCTCAGAGCTGGCTCCCGAAATCATAGTAGGCGGGCCCGGGATTCTGCCGTTACAAAGAAGCATCGTTGTTGGACGATGGCAGCAGAGAGGGTGTATTCATAAATACACCAATCAGGGTGGTAACGCGGAATCTACTCCGTCCCTAATGGGACGGAGTTTTTTGCGTTCTTATAAATAAATAAGGAGGAGTAACAATGTTTCAAAAAATCAATGTCTCCGATCGAATACTTAGCCAGGATATGTTTATTGCTGATGAGGTTCAATACAACCTGATTCACCTTATTTGCGAGTCGAAGAGTTCTACTTGCTTAAAAGATTCTGATGAAACAATGATTTATGCCCAGTCAACGGGACATAACGCATGGCTTTGGAGTTCTAAGGATATTGTCGAGGATAAGAAGGCCGTTCTCTACGAAGAACTTATAGAATTTCTTAAAGAGACTACATTACCGGGAGTATCTGGAGAACCAAAAACAACAGAACGTTTTGCACAGCTGTATTCTCAGGCAAATCATCTTCAATATGAGTCCACGATGACTATAGAATCTTATTTCTGTACAGATCCAAAGAAACCTTTGAACGTAAAAGGCATAATGCAACAAGGAACGAGAAAAAATGTGGCCATTGTAGCAGAGTTTTTGGCGGGTTTCTCAGAGGGGGCTTATGGGGTTAGGGTGAACCCAGAAGCTAAAATTCTAGATGCCAAGAGGATGATTGAGACAGGGGACTTGTATATATGGTTTGTAGACGATAAACCTGTATCGATGGCGTACATTGCACATAGGTCGGCAAGATATTCCAGATTAAATGCGGTATACACACCACCGTCTTGCCGGAAAAAAGGTTATGCAAGTGCACTAGTAGCAGAGTTATGTTCCGTTCTTTTATCGGAGGATTTAGTGCCCATGCTTTATGCTGATTTAAAGAATCCTGACTCGAATAAGGTTTATCGAAATATTGGTTTTGTGGAAAGCGGGAAGATTGTTGACATCAAGTTCAAATAGGCACAAAAGGGCTACCGCAAGGTAGTCCTTTTTCTATGATCATTATGTTACTCGGCATTACTTTTATACAATTTCACATAGTTTGTAAGTTCAGCTATCGCGAAAAATTGCTTCATTAATTGAGAATTCAATTTTTGTAAGGCAAGCTGAAAGGATATCTCCACTTTTTTGTAGTTATGTGTTTCTATTTCATTCAAAAGCTGTTTCATATTCTCGATATAATAAACAGTTTTCCTTAAACTGCTGATAAGAATAATTTTTCTTAATTCCGTTAAAGTGAAGACTCTGTAGCCATTATCTTTGTTCCTATTCGAAGAGATTAGCCCTTCTTGTTCCCAATGCCGAATAGCTGATGGATTAACTCCTGCCATTTGTGCAACTTCACCAATCGTCATTGAATCTGATACAGTTAAATCTTTGTATTTAGATAAATCAACATCCCGAAACATGCGTAAGACTTCCTCTAACCTTTCTTTTTCCACTTGGGTATTATGTTGCTCTTGATTGATTGCCCAAAGAGCAGACTCCATCTGCTGGCCTTTAATCTTCCTCATCACATCGTACACAACCGGAATTTCATATCCCTGCAATAATGCCCGAATGGTAATAAAAGCTTGCACATGGATGGAAGTGTAACATCTGCGGTTGCTGGCGGTCCTTGGTACATCCGGAATTAAACCTTGATCTTCGTATCTCCTTAAAGTAGTGGTACTCACATTTAATTGCTTAGCTATCAGTGTAGGTGTATATATCTCTTCCATAAACATCATCACCCCAAAACATTAAAGTTGAACATTCAAGTGCTACAACAATATTAAATCGAATTTAGGTAGATATATCAAGGGAGGTAGAGGGATAAACCGAAAGATTGCATGAATGTTATATGATATTTTTATATAACACAAAGGAGTGAGTTCATTGAAAAAGATAATACAATTAGCAAATCAATCAGAAATAGAAGTAGGTATGGCAGGACTTCCAGATTGTCCAACCCTCATGTTACCCATCGCTAAAAAATCTGTGTACAATCAGGAAGCAGAAAACTTAAAGCTGTGGGGAGTAGATCCCGAATTAGGCAAACATTTTGTTGAAGGACTTGCGGATACGTTTCAAGTGCTTTATTTCGATTATGAAGGTCATCTATTTCAATATCCAGAGGAAAATCTAACAGCAGATCATATTGTGAAGGATCTTCTCCACATTGCGGATGAAATGAATGTTACAAGCTTTAGTTACTTCGGTTATTCCTGGCTTGCGTTGATTGGATTGCAAATGGCTATAAGAACAGATCGCTTGGAGAGTTTGGTAATGGGAGGTTTTCCACCCTATAATGGCCCCTATCAAGAAATGAGGGTTGTGACCCATAAAACACATACACAAGCTTTGAGTAACCAAAATGAATCTGTAGAAAGCCCAACAGGATCGGAGAATCCAAACGAAATGGATTGGGACAATATAAAGGTTACCATAGATACCCGTGTTACAGCACAATTTGTCTCTCTATACCAGAGCCTCACAGCCTTTGATGATCGCAGTATTCAACATTTGCTTAGTCTCCCTAAACTAGCTTTTGCAGGTGGAAATGATACGATTGTTTACGGTGAAAATTTCGGGAGCGTTACCGTTGACATCGTCGGGTTGTTAAAAAGAAATAAGGAGACGCTGGCTGATTTAGGTTGGGATGTTGAAATCCTTACGGGAGCCCAGATGGACCATACAAAAGCTATGCAACCAGCAGTAGTCTTACCACTGATTAAGCCTTGGTTTATGAACGTGTTACTAAAAAATACTGGATTGTAATTGTGGCAGATACAAAAATCCAGTGAATAAGGTATCCCAAAAGAACAATACTTTTTAGGGTAAAATCTTTAATTTGAAGAGATTAAATAGTAAACGATCTATGATAAGATTCCATATGTAATCGCTTACATTAATATATATGGAAGGAAGTGGTGTTGCGAATCTGCCCCACAAGGAATTGCTTCGACTACTAGAAATACAGACAAGCAGTATGTAGGTATGTAGTGACAAAAAATTTCAGGAGGTAGATTATGTTTAAATTTAACAAGAAAATCGTGACTGTAATTATGGCAGCTACAATGAGTTTCAGCTTGTTTGCAGCAACCTCAAGTGCAGCGACAGACTATTGGCAAAATTGGACCGATGGTGGCGGAACAGTAAATGCTACTAATGGATCTGGTGGGAATTACAGCGTTACATGGTCAAATACTGGTAACTTTGTTGTTGGTAAAGGTTGGAATACTGGATCCCCATCTAGAACAATAAACTACAATGCAGGCGTCTGGGCACCATCCGGCAATGGGTATTTAACTCTGTATGGGTGGACGAGAAACTCCCTCATAGAATATTACGTCGTTGATAGCTGGGGCACTTATAGACCTACTGGAACTTATAAAGGTACCGTGACCAGTGATGGAGGCACATATGATATATATACGACTACGAGAACGAACGCCCCTTCTATTGATGGTACGGCAACCTTCACACAGTTTTGGAGTGTAAGACAATCCAAGCGAGCAACGGGAAGCAATGTTGCGATCACTTTTGCCAACCACGTTAATGCTTGGAAAAGTTACGGAATGAATCTGGGCAGCAGTTGGTCTTATCAGGTGTTAGCGACAGAAGGATATCAAAGTAGCGGGAGCTCAAACGTAACAGTATGGTAACTTGAGCATCGGACCAGCTCAGGCATCTCCAGATGATTAAAATAACTATTAATCACTGTCATTGCTAAGGTTGTCGGTCCACAGCCGGCAGCCTTAGATCATTCTAGATCATTCAACAAATGATACTTAACTACATACCAGTGGTTGGAAAGGAGATATATCCATGAGAAAACTATTAATTTCTCTTTTAATAGTAGTTGTTATCAGCGCTTGTTCGCAAGAAAAGCCTGAACAGAAGGATACTTATGTATTAGTCAAAGGCGGGGCTTTCATTAACACAAATTCCAACTACAAAAGTACAACTATATCAAATTTTTATATCGGGCAATATGAAGTTACTCAGAAAGAGTGGGTTGAAATAATGGGAAGCAACCCTTCAGCATTCAAAGGCGACAACTTGCCAGTAGAAATGGTTAACTGGTATGACGTAATAGATTACTGTAATAAAAGAAGTATAAAAGAGGGGTTCAAACCCTATTACAATATAGATAAAAATAAAAAAGATCCGAATAATAAGAGTGATAATGATAATTTAAAATGGACAGTAACGCTCAATGCAGGAGCTAATGGTTACCGATTGCCTACTGAAGCAGAGTGGGAATATGCTGCAAGTGGAGGACAGTTAAGCAAAAGTTACACCTACAGTGGAAGCAATAAAGCAGATGAAGTAGCATGGTATTGGCAAAACGCTGGAGACAAATACTTATCAGGAGATTGGAACTGGCCGATCATAGAAAACAACCATAACAAAACAAAATCTATTGGTGGCAAAAAACCTAATGAGCTAGGTCTTTACGATATGTCAGGGAATGTTAGGGAATGGTGTTGGAACTGGTACGGAGATATAGATAGTAAGAGCGGTTCTTTTCGGGTTGTAAAGGGTGGCGGGTGGATCGGCGGCATTAGCAACAACGAGATTTCATTTCGGGGAAAGTTCGAAGCGAATGGTATGGGTCCTGATCAAGGTTTTCGAGTGATTCGTGGTGAGTAAATGGGAACAAGACATACCAAGTATAATCGTAAAAAGCTGAAAAGGGTTTGATTAATAAACAAGCTTTGCGCTCGAATATAATCAATCCCCAATATGTATGTTTGCTATATTTCTTCGATCATTTGGATTAATTTTGACAACGCACTAGAAAAAACCGCGTTCCGGCGATACACAAACAATACCTGCAAATCTCGATATCCTTCAGGCAGACGGTGGGAAGTAATTACTCGCGCCTCTTCGGCCTTGGAAATCGAAGATTGGGGCAGCATTGACACGCCGAGTCCAGCTGAAACCCCACTTAGAATTACATCTAACGTTCCGTATTCCATAATCTTATAAGAGCTCATCCCGCTTTCATTTAGGAAACTCTCAGCTTTGGCACGATGTGTACATCCGACGTCGAAAAACAACATTGGCTTTGTAAGCAATTCGCGCATTTCGCTCTTACCTGGTTGTGAGATAAGCACCAGCTCCTCTTCGAAAGCAACAACATGTTCTATATCAGGCTGGTCAATGGGTCCATAAACAAAGGCTCCATCTAGTTGGTAATCAAGCACCTTTTGTAAGAGGTTATGCGTTTCTCCCGTTATAAGCGATAGATTAACCTCGGGATATCGTAAGTGATATTCGGTTAGCAGAGGTGTCAGATGAGTAGCCGCTGTTGTTTCGATGGAACCTAAACGGAGCGGACCAGCAGGGTGCTCAGAGTATTGTGTGGTTATCACAGCCTCGTCCATTAGTAATAATATTTTGTCTGTATATACCAGTAAGTTCTCACCTGCCGGCGTTAACGTCATCCCTCGATTGGATCGACGAAATAGGGGGATTTTCAGCTGAGCTTCTAGATACTGAATCCGGTTCGTCACATTTGACTGGACATAATTCAAGACTTGAGCAGCCTTCGTTATGCTACCCTCGCGAGCAACCGCTTGAAATATTCTCAAATCTCCACTTTCCATTTCCTTTGCACCTTCTTGGTATGATGATTTATGATAGTCACCTTCAGTTTTGATCATTTTACTGGATTACACCCACTATGTAAAATTTATTATAGATTCATTAATAACAACTTGAGGAAGGGGCTTGGATGATGAAAGCCATTGTACATGCTGGAGAAGGTGGCCTGAAGGGCTTGAACTATAAAGAGATTATGGATAAAAAACCGGGGATTGGAGAAGTGAAGGTTAGGTTAATGGCTGCAGGGCTGAACCACAGGGACTTGTTTATCATGGATGACCGAACAAAACAGGATGTTCCTTTGATTATCGGCTCTGATGGCGCGGGGAGAATTGAAGCAATAGGTGAAGGTATGCTGGATCATAATGTAGGTGAAGATGTCATCATTAATCCGTGCATCGGATGGGAATATAGCGACAATATTCCAAACGTTCCAGCCATTGTAGGGGGACCTTCAGAAGGCACATTCGCTGAGTCAATCATCATTCCTGCGCAAAATGCCATCAGCAAGCCAGCTTACCTGTCATGGGAAGAAGCCGGCGTGCTGCCCTTATCTGCCTTAACAGCCTATCGGGCGCTATTCACTAGAGGCCGCTTAAAGAAAGGTGAACATGTTCTTATACCTGGCATTGGTGGTGGGGTTGCGACTTATGCCATGATGATGGCTTCAGCGGTGGGTGCACGTATCAGTGTCACTTCACGCAGTGAAACGAAAAGACAAGCTGCACTCGCTCATGGAGCTGATCATGCGTTTGACAGTCATAGCAACTGGAAGGAAAGAATGAAAGGAGACACCGTTCATCTCATCCTCGACAGCATTGGGCCTGCGACGTTCCCACATTACTTTGATATTATTAAACCCAATGGACGTATTGTTACGTTTGGTGCAAGCTCAGGAGATCGAATCGAAATCCCGACGCGAGCCATATTTTTCCCGCAAATTAGTATCATAGGTAGCTCAATGGGAAGTAGTGAAGAGTTTGCGGATATGCTTCAGTTTATGGAACACCATTCGATTCGACCTATCATTGATCGAGTGTATCCTTTACAAGACACAGTTCAAGCCTTTCACCGAATGCAGCAGGGAGAACAATTTGGTAATATCGCGATAAGAATAGAATGAGCGGAGTCCCTTATAACTGGAATTCAAATGCCAAATATATCAATTTCGGAGACAGGAAACCACTTTTTCGAAGCCACATCTTTAAAAAATACTTGAATAGTGTAGGTGCCCTTTGTAGTAAAGGAATATGTATACTCATTGGTTTTGAACCAAAAGTTTTCTTCGCTGTTCTTAATTTGTTGAGCATCAATGGTTTCTGTTTTATCCGCAGGATCGGTGATCACAACCTTAATATCTGAAATTTCTGTTTTTAAATGATCCACCTGTAATAGAGTCGAAAATGCAAAACGTGACGGGCTTTTTACTTTACCAAAAATCTCTCCGTTATTATCGAGCATAACCATGTTTATATTAGGCTTGTAGATTCGAACGGTTTTACCTGATTCATCCAAGGCGAATAGTGCAAATAAATCTTTAGACAACTGTTCAGTCGTCAAGGAAATCGAACCTTCGGAAAATATTGCGGGCTGTTTTTGAAGCACATTATTCAAATATAATGAAACTTCAGATGAGCCAGCTGCAGCATAAATCACGGTTCCCGGTAAAATCATGATGCAAAATCCTAAAAGAATCAGCTTCCTAATTTTTCTCAATGATTTTCCCTCCTATAGAGCTTTATGTTAATTATACCCATAAGATGGAAGATAGTTTCTTTTACACAATTAATAAAATATAAGAAGGTCAGTAGAGGGAAATACCCTTACCTGACCTTCTTGGTGTTAAATGAGAGAGTTATTATTTGAACCGTCTAATGGTAAATTGAAAAGCCGTTCCTTTTCCCGGTTTGCTTGTAACCAATATTTTTTCTCCCAGACCATTTACAATTTCCTCGGCGATAGCAAGCCCAAGACCACTTCCTTTTTCATTATGGGACTGTTCACTTTTGTAAAATCTTTCAAAGATATAAGGGAGGTGCTCTTTTGCAATGCCGGGTCCATTGTCTGATATCTGCACAGTTACAACCCTCGAATGCACAATAGCATCAAAAGTTATTTTCCCATCCTCCTGAACGTATTTCATGGCGTTATCCATCAAAATATTGACTAATTGCAACACTTTATCTTTATTAGAAAAAACATCTGGAAGGTTTCTGGCGTTATCTGTAATCTCAAATACAATGCCCATTTCATCGGACAAGAAAGAGTATTTAGACTCAATAAGCATGACTAATTCCTGAGTATCTATTTTTTCTTTATTCCAAGTTTCTTTTTTATTTTGCATTCTTGATAATTCCAGTACATCATAAATCAATCGTTGCAAGCGCGCACATTCGGATAAAATAATTCCATAGTATTTATTTGTTTTTTCTTCATCTTGAATCATTCCATCTGCCAGCGTCTCCGTTAAAGCTCTGATAGAGGCAATGGGAGATTTCAGCTCATGGCTAATATTCGCTATATAATCCCGACGAGTCTTTTCAAGCTGCTTCATCTCCTTTAGATAGGAGGATATAAAGAAGCTGATTATTAGTGTGCCTAACAGAAGGGTACCTGTAAAAACGTAATAGAAGCCATTCAATACCGCCTGAAATTCACTACCAGGTTCTAATAAAAAGACGACTCCGACCGCTTGTTTATCCTGAATAATAGGTGCACCTACGACAATGGATTTACTCGGAAACCCATTAATATTTTTAATCGCAGCGAATTTATTGTACTTAATTACTTCGGGAATATAATCTATAAGGGCATCCTTGAATTCTTCCGATGTAACATTGAAAAAAAGATGCTTATTTTCGTCACCAGGTGAAAGGTCATTCCCCTCTAAATCATACACCTTCATAAGATACGGTTTAAAACCTCGAATGCTCATCTCATTTTGTGCCATTTCAGCAGCTATAGCAGAGGCCTGAGGCAGCATATCTTTTAATTTATAATTCAAAAAAAGCTGTTTAATAATCAAGGTTCCTCCAAGTTGTCCTAAAATGAAACAAAAGAGGATGGCCAGATAAATCACTTTTTTGTTGGAAGTTACTTTTTTCATGTGGAAGTCTCCATTTTGTAGCCCATCCCATAAACAGACTTGATTTCAAATCCCAAATT
Organism: Paenibacillus sp. FSL P2-0121; assembly: GCF_037975345.1. Lineage (NCBI taxonomy): Bacteria > Bacillati > Bacillota > Bacilli > Caryophanales > Paenibacillaceae > Paenibacillus > Paenibacillus sp. FSL P2-0121. The sequence continues at coordinate 3,511,114 of NZ_CP150245.1, forward strand.
CTTTTCAGGCAGTTTTTTCCTCATTCTTTTTATGAGATTATCAACGGCTCTAGTATCACCGAAATAATCATAACCCCAGACCTTATTTAAGATTTGTTCTCTTGAAAGCACCTTGTTTTTATTAATTGTAAAATAGATAAGCAATTCGATCTCTTTAGGTGTAAATTCCATTCGTGATCCATTAATTTTGATATTAAAAGCATTTCGGTCAATCTTCATTTCTCCCAGCGTCAGGATGGCGTCTTCACTTGGAAAGGTGTAATGAGTGCGTTTTAAAATGGTTTTTACTCTTGTGACGACCTCCCGGGGGGAGAACGGTTTTGTAATATAATCATCTGCACCAATTTCCAAGCCTAATATGCGGTCAGTTTCCTCACCTTTTGCGCTCAGCATTATAATCGGGACGTTACTAGTCAAGCGAATCTTACGACAAACCTCTGTCCCAAAAAGTCCTGGCAGCATAATATCTAGAATTATGAGATCAAAATGCTGATCTTCCAATTTGTAAAGAACTTCCTCACCATTGTATACGGATTCATATTCCATATTTTCCGCCTGTAAATAAGCAGATATGCTCTCATGTACAGCTATATTGTCATCACAAATTAGTATGTTCACTTTACCCTGCATAGCTACCACCTTTATTCCGATATCTTGGACCTTATTGTATGTAAATTGTCTAAAAGGAGCAAGGAAGACTGCATGTTCGTGAGGGAAATAATCGCATTCTAAATGGAATGGAAAGAGACCGATTGAAGGATCGGCCTCTTGTAACCAGAATAAGTTACTGTTCTATTATTTATTACTGTCCTTATAGATGTTAGAAGTATCTATACTTATGGTGTGCGTTCCAGCATCCCATTCCAAATTAAAATCAAGTGATTTTGCAATATCCCTCAGCTTAAAATACTCACTACCGCCGATATTATAGCCCGTTACTGAAATCTCTTGTCCGTTCAAAGTTATCTTAGTGGCTGTCATAACACCGGTCTTTGAACTAGTATTTACAGATGCTGAAAGTTCAATGCCCGTCGGAGTGTACGTTTTGTCAGATGTAATGTTTAAAGTATTCGTATTTTCATCCGATGTCACTTCAAACTGTTGTGTAGTGTTGTTTACAGCCATAGCAATGTCCCGTAATTTAAAATAGTTGCTGCCGTCGATATTGTACGCGTTAACAGATATCTTGTTACCATTCACCAACAATGATGATTTGGAAGGAATGGCAGCTGCGGATGCTTTTGGTGAAGTAGCACTAACCTTGTCCGCCCAAGCAAAAAGCTCATCCAGATCGTAATCTCCGCTGTGTGGAATATCCCAAGCCATTGCAAAGTCAACGTTTGAACCTTTGTTCTCAAGCTCTGTTGCCAATATAGTAGAAACAGCGAGGGAAGTATCACTATCCTTGGTTCCCATCCGAATCCGCCAATTATTTGTAGTGGTTGTTCCCTCAGTGCTGATATAGTTCATTGGATTCATCATTTTCACTAGATTCTGGTCAGCAAGTGTTCCCCCCGCTGTATCATGCTCCAAACCGAACTGAGTAAAATGCTGTGCAGCGACATTCGCTGTGCCGAATAGATCGTTTTCACCATTGCTCAGGTCTAAACCGTCAAAGGCTCCAGGCAGTTTCATTCTGCCCAAGTATGCAAGATATTGATCATAGTCGATATCCGTAACAGTGCCATTTTCAATGGTGATCCAGGTTTTGTCGGACAGATCTGTACCCGATTTTAACGCTTTTTGCGCTGAAGCGATCACAAAAGCTTTGATGTAATCTTTAAAGGTGCCATTGCCGTCCGCATCCATCTTCAAAGCTGTTCCGTCAGTATTCGTAAGTCCTAGACTATTGACGTATTCAGGGAACATAGCTTCCAGTTCGTTAGATACCTGAATCTGATCCTCCGTCAATGTTCCTTCTACCAACTTTCTTTCCATGTTAAAATCCGTATTTCCGGAGAAATCAAGTTTTTCATAAGTGTTAATTCCGTTGAATTGCCACTCATAAGCTGCATCTGCGTTATCTAGATTCGTAATCGGCGTGTAGGCCGAAACGGCAAAAACGTCATCACGCTCATCAGCTGCTCCGATCGCTTCCAAATAAGGCTCATATTCCGCATTGTTGCCGGTAGCACCCAGTAATGCGGAGAGCGCGCCGCCAGCACTTGTGCCGTTAGAGATGATCTTCTCGGCGTCACCAGGCATAATGTCGTCGTTAAAGCGAAGGTAGCGGACAGCCGCCTTCAGATCTACGATAGCTGCGGGTGCCTTACCAGTGTAAACACCTTTTTCGTCCTTTGTAGTTCTACCGCGAGCGCCTGGAGATGCGACCACATAACCTTTGGACAGGGCAACTGCGATAGCACTGGGAGATTCAGATGAAGGTGTTCCTGCGTTTTCGTCTTTACCCGCAGCGGGTTTATTCAATTCCGTTCCTGTATCGGCGCCTGGGGCTGCTGCGGATTCCTTGTCTGTTTTCGGAGCGCCGTTCTGTGGACCTGCCCCCATACCCATTCCTTTACCTGTTTCAGTACTACCTGGCTGAGCAGGCATATACCCGCCAACCTGGTTTGGGAAGAAGATAGGTGCGGTATCGGCGGTGTAACTACCGATCGACTTACCCTGGAAGTATTCCTCAGGGACATAGACGTTCATAGTTTCATAATTAATATCTACAGGGTTCTTTACATAAACGATATTCTCATATGCCCGATAAGTGACGGATTGACCATCCACCGTTATGGTCTTTGTAGTATAGTTAGTCGCATTGAATTTCAAGCTATACTCGCTGTTAGTTGCTGCACTTGCAGATCCTGTAGCGAAAGAGAGGCTCATCAGAGAACATGTGAGGATAGGGGCAATCCATTTTTTAAGTTTCATTTCGTATCTCCTTTTTCTAAAAATAGTAGATAATCTCATCAGTCTCTTTTGTACTAATCTGAATGATCCAGTGTCATATACCAACTCCTTCTTTTAAGGCCAACAAACGTTATCAATTAACTCTACTCAGGAGCTCGGATAAGAATGTAACAAAACATTGTGGCATAAAAATAGCATTGGTACTGGATTTCATTTGACAGTAGAGATGAGTTTGGTAAAATTTACATAGGTTATATCAATAGGAGGTTAGCAATGGATATCGCCATTGAGTTAATTGAAAGTATGTTGGTTAAATTTAGATCGGAAAAGAAATGGACGCTCCAAGCAATCGAGCAATGTACCCAAGAGGATATTACATGGTCCCCAACCGTGGAAAGTAACAGTATTGCAAATTTAGTTGCTCATATTAGCGGGGCAGTACACTCACGAATTGAAACCATTCTTTTAGATATTCCTGATACAAGAGATAGAGAGAGGGAGTTTGAAAGAGGTCTAGAAATGACAAAAGAACAAGCTATAACCATGACCAGGGATGCTTTTGATATTATTATCCAATACCTTGAACGGCTCCAATCTAACCCGGAGTTATTGATGTCACAACCCTTTCTTAATTTGCCACCACTTACATATAGCCAAGTAAATAACGAGACCACTGCTCTTAATCTCATGATAGCGATGGTGAGAGAAGTCCATTATCATACAGGCCAAATCATCTATGCAGCAAAAATAAGAAAGGGACAGCTTGTATGGCAATAATAGTTTAACTAGAGGAACGCTGTATACACTAACAAAGGACTGCCAAGAGGCAGTCCTTTGTTCACTCTAACTAGAATCCCCTCACACTGCTAGGGGTTACTTTTTTATGCTTTTTGAAGGTGCGGCTGAAATAGTAGATATCGCTGAAGCCAGTAGTGGTAGCGATTTCAGAAATCGTTAGCTGGGTATGGCGGAGCAAATAATCTGCACGGTCTAAACGGACAGCATTTACATATTCAGATATCGTATGCCCAGTTAGTTCCTTAAAGAGACGGCTGAAATGGAAGCGGCTTAGCCCCGTTAGCGCCGCAAGTTCGTCAACTTGAATCGGTTCTTGGTAATGGGTATCGATATATCGCAAAACAGGTGCGAAGCGTTCAACGGTCTGAATACGCCTCTCTTGCTCAGCTTGTGAGAGTACGGTGACGATATGTCTGCGCAACAACAGCGTTAACAGGCGGTATAGCTCGGACTTGACGGCCAGCTCGTAACCAAATTCGCGACGTTCCAGTTCCCGAATAATCGCCAAAGCACAGTCAGTAATATGCTGATCCCCCCGGATATGGTTACGTAACAGCAGCTGGTTCCGCTGAATCGGGGCGATGAACTTGGTTTCGGCAGCGTCGCTTACCGCACTATGCAGCAAAGAAGTATCTGCAATAATCGCATAATACAATAAATCAGAAGAAGCGCTTACCCCATAATGCAGCTCGTTGCTGTTCACAGCAACTAAATCGCCAGCCCGAACGTTGATCGGTGTTCGTCCGCACTCAAAAACAGCCTCACCACTTTCAATAAATATAAACTCAAGATGCTCATGCCAATGATGTGGGAACAACATAACTCCTTCTTGGTGGAAACGCTGGGTATGTACTTTAATCGGAAACTCGGGATCCGGCATGTCCATGGGTTCCTGTAGATGTTTATCATAGTCCAACATTTATAGACTGCACCTCCTATAGCACAATTGTACAAATGAAACCGCAAGGCTCTGCATGGTGTTTAGGGTTGAAATCATTATAATACGAATCATAACCTATGCAAAATAAAGGAGAGAGTGTTAATGGATAAGATCAAAATTGGCGTAATAGGTACGGGCTCTATCTCCGGCATGCACTTAAGTGCTTATCGGAATAATCCGCAGACAACCATATATGCGGTATGTGATCTGAATGAAGAGCGTGCACGCGAAGTTGCTACAGAATATAACGTCGAGAAGGTATACACGGATTATCGTGAATTACTGGCCAATTCTGAAATAGATGCAGTCAGCATCTGCACATGGAACAACTCTCATGCCGAGATCAGTATCGCGGCGCTTGAGGCAGGCAAGCATGTGCTTGTGGAAAAGCCGCTTTGCCGTACGGTTGAAGAAGCGCTTCAGGTACAGCAAGCAGTGGAAAAGAGCGGCAAGATTTTGCAAGTAGGCTTTGTACGACGTTATGACTCCAATGCCCAGCTCCTTCAGACGTTGGTGGAACAAGGAGAATTCGGCGAAATCTATTATGCAAAAGCAACGACGTTCCGGAGACTAGGCAATCCCGGCGGCTGGTTCAGTGATATTGAACGCTCCGGCGGCGGACCGCTGATCGATATTGGTGTCCATGTGATTGATCTATGCTGGTATTTGATGGGCCGTCCGAATCCAGTATCGGTAAGTGCTAATACCTACCGGAAGCTCGGCAATCGTTCTAATATTAAGAATCTCTCATTCTATAAAGCCGCCGATTACGACGCAGCGAACAATACGGTGGAAGATTTAGCGAATGCACTGATTCGCTTTGAGAATGGAGCTTCGCTAATGGTCGATGTCAGCTTTACACTGCATGCCAAAGAAGACGAGCGTTCGGTACGCCTGTATGGTGACAAGGGTGGTTTTGAAATTGATCCTGAGATAGTCATTGTTAAAGAACAGGCGGATACGATCGTCAATACCTATCCGCAGACCGATAATAAGGGGTTTGAGTTCAACAGTGCATTCCAGAATGAAATTAATCATTTTGCTAGCAACATCAGTACCGGCTCTACACCAATTAGTCCTGTGCAAGACGGCGTTACAATCATGAAGATACTCGGCGCGATCTATGAATCCGCAGCCAAAGGTGAAGAGGTGAAACTATGAAGTTAGGAATTAGCACTTACAGTCTGCATTCGGCTTTTTCAACGGGTGAGCTCACGCTTGAAGGAGTCATTGAGACGATCGCCGATCTGGGCGCAGAACATGCGGAGATTGTACCTTTGGGTATCAATTTGGTTGAAAATCCTGAGCTAATTGATCAGATTGTACGAACAGCAGCGGGTCGTGGACTAGAGTTATCCAATTATGCTATCGGGGCGAACTTTGCCGGGCTGGAGACAGCGGAAATGCAGCGGGAAGTCGAGCGGGTAAAGCGGGAAGTAGACGTGTGCGCGGCATTAGGCATTCAGCGGATGCGGCATGATGTAGCCTCCTCAAACGATCTATCCATCACGCATTTTTTGGAAGAGCTTCCACGTTTGGCTGAAGCCTGCCGAGAAATTGCTGATTATGCCGCAGGTTTAGGCATTACGACCAGTGTGGAGAATCATGGATACTTTATTCAGCACAGCGATCGTGTACAGGCGCTGGTTCATGCGGTGGGTAGAGACAACTTCCGTACAACACTCGACATTGGGAACTTCCTGTGCGCAGATGAGAACCCGCTAATAGCTGTACCTAACAACATCAAGCTTGCTTCAATGGTGCATTTCAAAGATTTCTATATTCGTCCGCAAGACCGCCAGCCTGGCGAAGGTTGGTTCCAATCCTCCGGTGGGAACTGGTTGAGAGGTGCCATCGTTGGTCAAGGAGACATCGATATGCCGAGTGTAATTCGAATCGTTAAGGAAAGCGGTTACGATGGATATATCTCTGTAGAATTTGAGGGAATGGAAGAGTGCCGTAAGGGAACAAGACTGGGGCTGGAATACATCAAGCGGGTTTGGAACCAAATCTAATTCATTATACTGGAGGATTATGCCATGGTTAAACCAATTATCACTAATAAAATCGGTGTTATCGTAGACAGCTTTCAGGTGGGAGTGAAAGAGGGATTGCGCAAGGCAAAAGAAGCTGGGGCAGATGGAGTTCAGATTTATGCGGTACAAGGCGAATTTGATCCCGCTACTCTCTCTCAGTCAGCACGCCGTGAATGGAAGGATTACATTGCTTCGCTAGGTTTAGAAATCTCTGCCATCGTTGGAGATTTAGGCGGACATGGCTTTCAGGACCCTGCCCAGAACCGTGCCAAAATTGAAAAGTCCAAGCGCATTATGGAGCTGGCCAAGGAGCTAGGTACAGATATCGTAACTACACATATCGGTATTGTTCCTTCTAACCCTGCCAGTAAAATCTATGAAACCATGCACATTGCCTGTGAGGAACTTAGCAGATATGCACATGAGATGAATTCTTATTTTGCGATTGAGACTGGGCCAGAACCCGCTGCACGTCTGAAGACGTTCCTCGACGGTCTGGGTTCCAGAGGGGTTTCCGTTAATTTTGATCCGGCCAATATGGTCATGGTGACTGGTGATGATCCGGTGCAAGGTGTTCATACTCTAAAAGACTACATTGTACACACCCATGCTAAAGATGGTCTCAAGCTTGCCGATATCGATCCACGCGATGTTTACGGTCAATATGGTTATGAAGCACCAGCATTAGACCATGAGAAAATCGCTGAAATGGCCGAGACCGGCTCGGCATTCCGTGAAGTTCCGCTCGGAGCGGGTTCTGTTGATTGGAACAACTATCTGCAAGCACTGAACGACATCGGTTATACAGGATTCCTGACCATAGAACGGGAAGTTGGCACTAATCCGGAGGAAGATATCCGCCAGGCTGTGAATTTTTTAAAGGGTTTTCGGGTCTGAACACGGTAGTGATAAAGAATAAATAGTTCATCCAAACAGTCCCTGTGAAAAAAGATCCTACATCCATTGGGACTGTTTGTGTTATAGATTGTGCGGGAAAGACCTAGGACGGTAATGTTCTGAATTTGGAAAGAAGGTGTGACGATGACAGCAGAACGTTTGCTCCTCCGCCGGGCGAAAGTCCTGAATGGAGCGGAAGTGGACATTGTCATAGCTGATGGCAACGTAGTCCAGATTGTTCCCCGAGGCACCGCCGAAGACCATGGTTTCAAGGTCGTGGAAGCCAATGGGGCGTATGTCTCTAGCGGCTGGATCGACTTGCATGTACATGCGTTTGCAGAATTGAATCCGTATGGAGACGAGATCGATGAAATCGGAATCAAATGTGGCGTGACTACGCTCGTGGACGCAGGTAGCTGCGGAGCGGAGCGTATTGGTGAGCTGGCAGAGGCGGGGAAAAAGTCGGCAACGCAACTGCTTGCTTTTCTTAACATTTCAAAGATTGGCCTGATGCGAATTGACGAGTTGTCCCAACTAGAGTGGATTGATCATGAAAAGGTGCTTCAGGCGGTAGTTGCTTATCCTGAATTTATCGTAGGCTTGAAGGCCAGAATCAGCAAAAGCGTAGTGGGTGACAATGGCATTCAACCGCTTCAACATGCACTGGAGCTTTCGGAAAAGACCGGGCTGCCGCTGATGGTACATATAGGCTCCGCACCGCCGGATATCCGTGAGGTTTTACCGCTACTTCAACGCAACGACGTGATAACCCATTATCTAAATGGTAAAAGCAACAATTTGTTCGATAAGGAGAATCGACCGCTCCAAGTGCTGAGAGATGCTATTGAGCGTGGAGTTCACTTGGATGTGGGACATGGTACGGCTAGCTTCTCGTTCGCTGTGGCCGAGGCGGCCAAACAAAACGGTATTGATCCGGATACGATCAGCACAGACATATACAGAGGCAACCGTATCAATGGTCCCGTCTACTCCATGGCGAATCTGTTGAACAAATTCCTTGCACTGGGATATTCCCTTGAAGATACAATTGCACGGGTGACAAGCAGAGCAGCCCAGTGGCTGGGACGCCCGGAACTTGGGGAGATTCGGATCAATAACAAGGCGAATCTGACCCTTTTTCGTGTGACGGATAAGAAGATTGAACTGGTAGATTCTGAGGGGGAACGCCGGGTAGCACAGCAAACCATTCAAGCAATAGGAGTGATCATAGGTGACAAATACATGGAATGCGAAATACGGCCTGAAAAGAGTTATTAATGCAAGCGGCCGGATGAGCATCCTCGGGGTATCGGCACCGACCGATACGGTGATGGAAGCTATGCGTCAAGGCGGACAGAGTTATGTGGAAATCGCCGATTTGGTGGATAAAGCGGGGGATTATGTTGCACGTCATACAGGTTCTGAAGCAGCGGTGATCGTGAACTCGGCTTCCAGTGGAATTGCTTTATCCGTGGCGGCGCTGGTAACCCGCGGTAATATTCGTACAAGTCTACGGCTCCATCAGGATAGCATTTTTAGAAATGAAATTGTGATGTTAAAAGGTCATAACGTACAATACGGTGCACCAGTGGAAACCATGGTTTATCTCGGCGGCGGTAAAGTGGTGGAAGCAGGTTATGCCAATGAAGGACGGGCGGAGCATTTGGCTGCTGCGATCTCGGATCAGACTGCGGCTATCTTGTATGTCAAATCTCATCATGCCGTTCAGAAGAATATGATCTCTGTAGAGGAAGCTTGGGCTGTGGCTCAAACTCATAACGTCCCGCTTATTGTAGATGCTGCAGCGGAAGAGGATCTGCAGAAATACGTGCAAATATCCGATCTGGTCATTTATAGTGGCTCCAAAGCCATAGAAGGTCCAACATCCGGACTTGTGGCGGGAAAACGTCTTTATATTGAATGGCTAAAAGTGCAGCTTCACGGCATTGGACGCAGCATGAAGGTTGGTAAGGAAACATCCTTCGGCCTGATGCAAGCGTTGGATGAATATGCTCACAAACAGGATACAAGCGAAAAGGAAAAAGCTACGCTCCAATTGCTGATGCCGCTCGATGGGCTTCCCGGAATTCGGGTAACTATCGTGCAGGATGAAGCAGGCCGGGCGATTTACCGTGGACGCATCCATGTGGACCCGAATCAGTGCGCAATAACAGCACTTGAGCTGTCCCAGCAGCTTCAACAAGGTGAAGTGGCTATTTACACTAGAGACTATGGGGTAAGGCAAGGTTATTTTGATATTGACCCGCGTCCGCTAATGGGTGATGACATAGAAATGATTACAGCGAGGATAAGGGAATTGACAGGAGGGGCAAGCAATGTCTGAAATTAACAAGCGGTTCTATAAAGGTCGGGTGGCCTTAAACGTATTGGCTAAGGATATAGAAAATGCCAAAGAGGTGTTTGCTGCTGCCGAAGGTTATGTACTGGTCGGTGTATTGTCCAAAGACTATGCAACGGTAGAAGAAGCCGTGCAGGCGATGGAGGCATATGGGCGGGAAATTGACGGTGCGGTATCAATAGGACTAGGTGCGGGTGATAATCGGCAAGCTGCTGTTGTTGCAGAGATTGTCAAATCCTATGCTGGCAGCCACATTAATCAGGTATTCCCAGCAGTTGGTGCGACCCGTGCTAACCTTGGAGCGAAAGATAGTTGGATTAACAGCATGATCGCACCAACGGGACAACCTGGTTTTGTGAATATCTCCACCGGCCCGGCCAGTGCGGCACAATCTGTACCCGCTGTAATTCCCGTAAATGCGGCGATTGCATTGGTTCGGGATATGGGCGGAAATGCTTTAAAGTATTTTCCGATGCAGGGGCTGAGCCGTAAAGCGGAGCTAATCGCTGTGGCCAAAGCCTGTGCGGAAGAGGGTTTTGCGCTGGAGCCGACCGGCGGTATCGATCTGGACAACTTTGAAGAGATCTTGTCTATTATATTGGAAGCGGGAGTGCCGCAGGTGATTCCCCATGTCTATACATCGATCATCGATCCGCAGAGCGGAAGAACGAGAGTGGCGGACATACAACAGCTGTATCGGACGATGAAAAAGCTGGCAGATCAATATGCCTAAACATATCGCCGCTTTTGGTGAAATAATGATGCGGCTACAGGTACCGGGCTTTGAACTGTTATCTCAGGGTAACCTGCTGAAGTATTCGTTCTCCGGCACCGGAGTCAATGTACTGTCCGCATTGTCCCGATACGGACATCGGGGGACTTTGGTGTCCAGACTGCCTGCGAATCCTATTGGTGACGCAGCAACAGCCTATCTTCGGCGACTGGGCATCCAGCCGGAGCATATCCAACGCGGGGGCTCAAGTATAGGGATGTACTTTCTTGAAAACGGATTCGGGGCTCGCCCCTCCCGAGTGACTTATTCCGGTCGCCCGGAGAGCAGCTTCAATACTGCTCCTCCGGGTACTTATCCATTCGCAGAGCTGGCAGACCTCGCGGATGCTGTTCATTTCTGCGGGATAACACTGGCAATGAACGATGATGTGCGAAAAGCGATGAAAACTTATGCAAAAACGGTTAAGCAACACGGTGGTCTAGTCGTTTTTGACTGCAATTACCGCCCATCGCTCTGGGGGGAGAGAGGCTATGAGCTGGCGCGCTCCCATTACGAAGACATGCTGCATTTGGCCGACATCGTGCTGATGAATGAAAAAGACGCAATGCTAATCCTTGGTATGAAGCCCGAAGGAACTTCAAGAGAAGAACAACTTCAGGAGCTGATTCCCACAGTAGCTTCACGCTACAGTCTAAGTACGGTAGCAGGAACGCATCGGTCCATCCATGATGATAACCGCCATTCATTGCGCGGTTATATCTTCAAATCCGGTCGCTTCGCATATTCCGAGACCTTAAGCTTTCCGGTGCTTGATAGAGTCGGGGCTGGAGATGCTTATGCCAGTGGTATAATTCATGGTGAGCTGGAAGGTTTTGATCCTCAGCATACTGTAGCCTTTGCGGCCGCGGCCGGAATGCTAGCCCACACAGTAGAAGGAGACTCTCCGCTGGCCTCCGAGCAAGAAGTTATTGGTGTACTGACGGGTGCTGTAAAAGATATATTGAGATAAAGAAGAAGCTGCCTTACAGGAGAACAGGCCTGTGCGGTGGCTTTTTTTATCGCTACAAACACTGTACTTTTGTTCAGGCCAAGAATCAGATCCAATGGCTACAGGCTAGATTTGGCTTAATTAGATCTTTTTAAATAGGTGTAAAATCTCATTTTTTGCAACTTTATCCTCTATCCGGCGTCAAAGAAGAGAGAATAAGAAGGGGGAGCCTATATGAAAAATTTAAATCTACTAGCCCTTTTAGCAGTTATTTCAATAATCTTTGTTGGATGTGCCAATACAGGGAGTAAAGATAAAGCGAATAAAAAGCTAATCGATCTGAGTTCTGTGGACTCCATTACAATCCATAATGATAGCGGTGGATTAATAACCATAACGGACCAAAAGCTAATAGAACGTTTCAATAAAGCTATACATACTGCTGAGTATGACAACGCGAAGCTTGATATTGCAGCACCTGATTATGAGGTTACTGTTGAATTGAAGAGTAAAGAAAACGAAAAATTCTCATTCTGGATTATGGGTAATAATAATGGTCTTTTCACCAAATCAGGAGTAAATGGGCATTACAAGTTATCTGAAACGGATAAGGCTGCTTTGCTTACCTTATTTCAATCAACTGAACAACAAGTAGAATCAGATAATCTAAAATTAGATGAGACCATCAAGCGAATCACATTAGCAAACGCTCTAGCACATGGTTCAGTGAATGCTAACATAAAGGATGAATACACAGATCATGAAACCATAGATACTTTCGTCCGAGCCATCCGTACTGCTGAACAAATACCAGGGAATTTAAATACCGCAACGCCTAACTACGATATCGTTCTAATTTCAGATAATAATAAATATGCCTTTCATTTATGGATTAACGAGACAAGCGAGCAAGGCATGTTAATGAATGTGAACAAAACGGATACAGGCTACACACTTACTAAGGAATCAACTGCCGAGTTAAAGAAGATTCTGTTCTCGGAAGCAAAATTTAATGGTTTGGAGTTTAATACAGAACGGAACTCTATTGGAGATCTGGTGGCCAAACCGGTTGGCCTATCCGAAAATAACTATCTGTTAAACGGTGGAGCAGTAGTTGAACTGCAAGGGATCTCTTATCATACCATTCATCTTTTCTATGGCGACCATAATGCTGTCAACGCTTTATTAGCCCATGATCCTGCTACGGATGAGGTAAAGGTGAAATGGAGTGACGAGCTCAACGATTCCAATAATCTATGGAATAATGCTTTTATGAGCAACTATAATATGCTAATCCCGCTGGATGAGGATCATCTATTATTTCTGGAATCGGATGTGACGAAAAAAGCAGGGCAATATCATTTGTCCTCATATAATGTTCTTACAGGAAAGATTGAACGACTTCGGGAAAACTTCTGGCCGCTTTCTGATGATTATGATTACATTTATAAATTTCAATGGAAAGCTGATGAGCAAAAATTGTTTATGCAGAGTTATCTCGGCAATGTATGGATCTTTGATCTGAAAACGGGAAAGGACGATGTGCATCTTCTGAAATATCGCGTAATCCCACATTCGACGACCGGGGCGCCATCCCTGTTCCTCTCACCAACTTTTAAAAGATTTGTACATGATGATGAGAGCGGCGAATTAACCTTTTACGATAATAAAGGAGTTTCTCTTCGTACTGTTCCGTTACCACAAGAGCAATATGTACCTTCTGAGAAAATAAAGTGGAACCCCGCGGGCACGATTGCCTGGATGGATTCAGCAGAGATCAACGAAAACCGAATTCTTGACATCGATATCGATTATCTGAAAATAGCTGCACAAAAAATTAATTTTTATAATCAGGATGGTCATTCCATCGGCTCCATTAAGACTGAAGGCAACCATGAAGATACAGCTATTGAAGTTGTGGGGTGGATGGACGCTAATGTAGCCGTGATAAAATCCTATACTGTAGAACTTATACACAAGGATAATGTAGGGCTTAATGTTAAGGATGTTTCTTATTATCTCTATGATGTAAATAAGAAGCAGAAGGGGGCAAGCTTTTCGTCCATCCCTTCCCGTGCTATCGTTACTACAGATCTTCGAATGGGCGATGCCGATAATACGGGGGAAATCACTGTGAGTTTTAAAGAAATCACTTATAAAAAAGAAAAATAAAGAAGCCTCGGGAGTTTACCGTAACGATCACACAAGATCATTGGGGAAGCTTTCCGAGGCTTCTTTTTATATTTAAAAGACAAATATTTAAGAATTCTCGAATTCTATATTTGTCCCGCTGTAGAACGGACGGAGGACAGCAGGTCTAGCCGGAAGCCTTGTACTAGAGTGTCACCGTTCATAAGATCGGTCTCATACGCACGATTAAAGCCTAAGCGCTGGTACAGTTTGATGGCTGAAGACATCATTTCCGAGGTGTGCAGGTTCAAGGTGGTGGCACCCAACTGTAGTGATCTCCGTGCAGCATCGCGAATCAGAAGGGTTGCAACGCCAAGACCACGAGCGGATGGAGATACGGCTAGCAGACGTAGGATCGGGGAGTGAATCCCGAGCTCCGGTTTCCCGTAAGCCGTTTCCGAGGAGCTGAACAAGAGTGCGCTACCAACGATTTTCTTGTCGATTTCAGCGATGATCCGTACGAGCGGAGTATCACCATGAACGGAATCAAGAAGCGATTTTCGATACTCCAGCCACAACGGCTCAGGCATGATCTCCGAATATTGATGGTATGCATCTAACAGCACTTCGGCGATAGCATTACAATCTTTATTCTCAGCTTCACGGATAATGATCTTTTGTGACATGTTTTCGCTATCCCCTTTCAGACAAATGTAATGTTCATTCGAATGAAATTATTATATATGATAATTCCCAGTGGAATAAGAGGGGTTTTATAATTCTGATATAGGAATAGAAAAGTTCTATATGAAATAAACATAACGTTTGATTCAAAATCCGATTGATTTACACGGAATTAATTGTTGACAAAAAATAGGGCGATGACTAAGATATAAACAAAATCTATAGGAAAGCATCACTATAATTCATTGTTTTTTCATCGGAATAGTAAAATTAATAAAAGCATAGGGGGATTAGGGATGAACATTGAAAATATTGAGGCCTTTGTCTACATCAATCATTATGGAAGCTTCAATAAGGCGGCCGAAGTCCTATATATCTCACAGCCGACAGTAACGGCCCGGATCCAATCGCTAGAAAGGGAACTGGATTGCAAAGTGTTTGATCGGTTGGGGAAGCAGATTAACCTGACGGATAAAGGTAAACAGTTTCTACCCTATGCCCAGCAGATTCTCCAGATTTATCAGAACGGAAAATATCAGGTTCAGGCTAAGGGGCACATTCCAAATGAACTGAGAATCGGCAGTACGGTCTCGGTTTCCAATTATTTAATGCCCCATCTGATGCTTCATTTAAAGCGCAGATATCCTCATATCACAATCAAGCTGATGACAGCTTCTACGGAAGTATTGACTGAAAAGTTAAAATCGAAGGAGCTTGATTTGGCTTTTATCCGTAAGGTCGTTAATCCGGCAATTCAAACCTTTCCTTTCTGCGAGGACCCCATCTCACTGTATGTACATGAGGGACACCGCTTTGCTAAAGCACAGCGGGCTTCACTGGAGGATATCCGCCAGGAAACGTTGGTTTTTTTTGAATGCGGATCTTTGGATTGGATGCGGCTGCATCGTGTATTTGAGAGTATGGAACAACCACCGAAGATTGAATATCAGGTAGATAACCTGGAGACAGCCAAAAAGCTGGTATTGAAAAAAGCAGGCATCTGTTTCCTTCCCGCCCTCAGTGTGCAGGAGGAAGTGGCGGTTGGGTCACTGATCCGGGTGGATATTGCGGAGACGGAAGGTATCTCCTTGCGAACCAGCCTGATTTCGCTAAATGGAGAGAACGCAGAATTCATCGAAACCCTGCTTGAACTCGGGATTGGAAAAGTGGGAGATCGACTAATTGTATAGATGTATTAAAAAACTCTATTAGCGCATGGACACATGCAGTGATAAAGTTAATTGCATATAATCACGACTATTTCGATAGGGATTATAAAGTTACTTTTCGAAAGGCTGGAGGGCATGTGATGAGTGAGGTATACAGGCTGGCAGAACTGAAGGATGCGGAGCAATTGCTAGATGTTACATATCGTGCCTATCAGCTGATTCGTGAACTCGGGCTGCATTGGCCGGCGGCCACAGCCGACTTGGCGCTTATTGAAGACAATATAGCTACGAATGAGTGTTATGTGCTTGAAGTTGACGGAACGATAGTTGCGACCATAACCCTTTCAAAGGAAGAAGAGATTAAGAAGATTAGCCCATTGCCTTTTATCAAATGGTTTGCTGCCCATCCAGATTATAGTAACAGAGGTTATGGTGGAAAACTTTTGGATTGGGTGGAAGAGAACATTATTGCTGGTCAGTTAGGTTCGGCTGCAGTCACGCTGGCAACGGCGAAGAAACATCCGTGGTTGGTTCAAATGTATGAACGCCGGGGGTACGAACGTTTTTTAGAACTGGATCAGCAGAACGGTGACGGCATTATGTATCTGATGAAAAAAACACTTACAGACAAACCACAGTTCATTTAAAGGGGATAAAACAATGAAAAAGTCCATTTCACTAGTATTTGCATCGGTATTGACACTGGCGATTGCTGGCTGCGGAAACAACAGTAACAGCGCTAGCAGCAATCAGAATGGAAATGCAGCAGAAGCTGCGGCACCGGCAAAGGATTCGGCAAAGGTAACTAAGATCATTGTGGGCACGGGTACTGCTTTTCCGAAAGTCTGCTTCATAGATGAGAATGGTAAACTCACCGGATTTGATGTGGAACTGCTCAAAGAAATCGATAAGCAGCTGCCAGAATATGAATTCGAATTTCAAACCATGGATTTCAGCAATCTGCTGCTGAGCCTGGAAACCAAAAAAATCGATTTGGTCGCCCATGTCATGGAGAAAAATCCGGAACGGGAGCTGAAATACTCTTTTAACAAAGAAGCCTATGCCCACTGGAGAAACCGCATTGTAGTGGCAAAGGATAATAATTCAATCCAATCGCTTGATGATCTCAAAGGGAAAAAGGTGCTTGTAGGTGCAACGAGTGCACAAGCACAAATACTCGAGAACTACAATAAAGAGAATGACAATACGATTGATATCGTGTATCAGAATGGTGCAGCGAATGATACCGTCGCACAGATTAGTACTGGGCGTGTGGACGCTACGCTGGCTGCAGATTTTGTCCTGCCGATCATTGATCCGCAGAGTCAGCTAAAAGCTACGGGCGACGAGCTATCCTCCGCGGACATTCTCTATGTTTTCCGTAAGGATGATGCCGATTCACAAAAGCTGTCAGATGCGATTGACAGTGCGATTAAAGAGCTGAAGACAGACGGCACACTAGGCAAGCTTAGTACGGAATGGTTGGGTGCGGATGTTACAGCGGATTCGGTGAAATGATTGAGCCGGTGAGCACGGGAAGGGGGGGGGATATATGGGCGCACAGTTTGATATCAGCTTTGTATTTTCGTTTTTGCCTAAGTTACTAGGGACTTTAAGCACCACGCTTCTGATTGTCGCCTGTTCTCTACTGACAGGAATTCTTGTCGGCTTTCTCGTAGCTCTGCCAAGACTTTATAAAGTGCCTGTGTTAAAAACCATCTCCGAAATCTATATTTCTTTTTTTCGGGGAACTCCGATTCTTATCCAGCTCTTCTTGTTTTATTATGGTCTGCCCGAAATTATGAAGCTGGTTCATGTCGATATGACCCGGACTCCGGTGCTTGTTTTTGTGATTCTAACTTACGGGCTGCATACGGGGGCATACATGTCCGAAATGATCCGGGCTTCTGTAATGGCGGTGGATAAGGGGCAGGTAGAGGCTGCTTATGCTACAGGGATGACGGGGTTTCAAGCCTTTACGCGAATCGTGCTGCCGCAGGCGCTCGGAATCGCAGTTCCGGTATTCTCCAATCTGGTGATTGCTCTACTGAAAGATACGTCATTGGCCTTTACTCTTGGGGTGATGGAAATGTCAGGTAAAGCACAGACGCTAGGCAGCTTAACTCAGCACTTTATTGAAACGTATATCGCGCTTGCGCTAATCTATCTGGTCATTAGCTTTACAATCGAGAAACTGCTGCTTATAGCAGAACGCCGGCTGCTGCGGCATGAGAAACGGAATACACCGGAGAAACAAACGTTCAAAATCAACAAAAGCTGGTCCTACCGCCGCATCATTGCTGAACTTGGACCGGGTAAAGGAGGTAGCGGATTATGAAGCTGGACCCATCTTTTATCTGGACTGCTCTGGTGCAAATTTTAAGTGCAATTCCTGTGACCTTATCTATTACTGCTGTCTCAGTACTCATTGGATTTGTGATTGGTGTGGCTGTAGCGTTGATCCGGATATACAGAATTCCGCTGCTGTATCCGCTGGCTGTCGGTTATGTTACGTTCATCCGCGGGACACCCATGCTGACGCATCTTTTGCTTATCTATTTTGGACTTCCCGTGTTAATCGATGGTCTGGCAGTGCAGTTCGGCTGGAGCTTCAGGTCGGTAGCCATTCCGATGATCGGTTTTGCCTATATTTCGTTCTCGATTACAGCGGGAGCCTATATGTCCGAGGTTGTCCGTTCCGGTCTGCTTGCTGTGGATCGCGGTCAGCTGGAAGCGGCCCATTCTATCGGAATGACCACGCCCCAGGCACTGCGGCGGATTGTTTTTCCTCAGGCGCTGGCGGCGAGTCTGCCTAATCTGTCAAATTCGGTAATTGGTATGCTGCATGGATCTACCCTTGCTTTTACCGTTTCGGTGGTGGATATCAATGCTAAGGCGCAAATTGTAGCTTCAACGAACTGGAAGTTTTTTGAGGCTTATCTGGCGGCAGCACTGATTTTCTGGGGACTTACGTTCCTAATCGAACGCGTGACGTCGCTGATTGAAAAAAGAATTAATCTGTACAATCGAGGTGGAGTAGCATGATCAAGCTTGCGCAAATTTCGAAGTCATTTGGTCGGAATCAGGTGCTCAATAATATAGATTTAACGGTGACGAAGGGTGAAGTTGTCGTCATTCTCGGTCCCAGCGGCTCAGGAAAAACGACACTTTTACGCTGTGTAAATTATCTGGAGAAGCCAAGCAGCGGAGAGATCGCCATCGGCGATTTCAAAGTGAACTGCAAACATCCCCGCAAAAAGGAGATTCATCTGCTCCGGCAAAAAACGGCAATGGTGTTCCAGCAGTACAATTTATTCCGCCATAAAACCGCGCTGGAAAACGTGATGGAGGGACTGCTGATTGTCAAAAAGCTTCCGAAGGACGAAGCGAAAAATCGGAGTATTGCCCTGCTTGAAAAGGTTGGTCTTGGCAGCAAGCTGGACGCCTATCCAAGTCAGCTGTCCGGAGGCCAGCAGCAGCGGGTTGGCATTGCCCGTGCCTTGGCGCTCGAGCCGGAGGTTATATTGTTCGACGAACCCACATCGGCGTTGGACCCAGAGTTAGTGGGTGAGGTGCTGGCCGTCATCCGTAAAATTGCCAAGGAAGGCATCACAATGATTGTGGTGACTCATGAAATGGGCTTTGCTCGCGATGTGGCGAATCATGTGGTTTTTATGGACGGAGGCGTCATTGTTGAAGAAGGAACTCCGGCAGAGCTGTTTAACCATCCGCGCGAAGAAAGAACGAAGCAGTTCCTGAAGCGGATCACACCTGAATTTAACTATTCCATATAGGAGGAAAAATAATGGCTATTACAATCAGCGTACTTGATCAAAGTCCGATCTATCCGGGAGAAACGCCGGAGGAAGCATTCCAGCATACGATCAAGCTGGCACAATTGTCCGAAGAGCTTGGATTCCACCGGTTCTGGGTTTCGGAGCATCATGACTCCGAGCAGGTAGCCGGCTCTTCCCCGGAAGTACTTATCTCACATCTTCTGGCTAAAACAGAGCGAATCCGCATTGGCTCCGGTGGCATCATGCTCCAGCATTACAGCCCATATAAGGTAGCGGAGAACTTCAATGTGCTGTCCACACTGGCTCCTGGACGAGTGGATCTCGGTGTGGGACGTGCTCCCGGTGGACTCCCACGTAGCACACAGGCACTACAGCAGGGAAAAGCTGAAACCCCAGACCTGACGGATAAAATCATCGAGCTGGAAAAATATGTACATAACCGCCTCGAAGAAAACCATCCGCTGGCAGGGTTGAAGGCAGGTCCCCTTCCTGGTATTCCTCCTGAGTTGTATGTCCTTGGCGCGAGTGTAAGCAGCGCGGAAATTGCCGCTGAACTGGGGTTACCGTACGTATTCTCCCTGTTTATTAACAGCGATAAGGCGGTAGCGCTGGATGCCATTCGTGCTTACCGCAGCGGTTTCGCTTCTTCACAGGGCAGACAACCGCAAGCGATTATCGCTTTAGCGTTAGTGGTGGCTGAGACTGAGGAGGGAGCGAAAGAACTGGCAGGTGCGCATAAGCTGATCCGGATTCAACTGGCGAGCGGGAAGAAGCTGACAGTAGGGACCTTGGAACAGGCGGAGGAATTTGCCCGCCAGAGCAATGAAGCCTACACGATTGAAGAGCTGGAACCGGAGATTACCAAGGGAACAAAATCATCTGTCCGTGAACAGTTGTTGGAACTTTCAGAGGCGTCCGGTGTCGAGGAGTTCATCATAACGACGAATGTACAGCCCTTTGACAAACGGCTCCGATCCTTTGAGCTACTGAGCGAAGCAATCGCTGAAGTGGCTGCAGAGGCATAAAGCGGGCGGGCTCGGTATCACACAGGAAATCGTGTAAAGGAGGGTGACTGTATATGACAAGTAAAGCTAAAGAGTTGAGTGCGGAAGCGCTTGAAGAAGAATTAATCGGGATACGCCGTCATCTGCACCGGCACCCGGAACTGTCCAATGAAGAATATGGCACAACAGAATATATTATTTCCTTGCTGGAGCGGGCAGGAGTCAGGATCGTAGAATACGGTCTGTCTACCGGCGTGATCGCAGAGATTGGCGGCAAAAAGCCCGGTTCGGTCATCGGACTGCGCGCAGATATTGATGCCTTGCCAATCCAGGAGGAAAGCGGAGTATCCTTCGCTTCATTATATCCCGGCAAAATGCATGCCTGCGGGCATGATTTCCATACGGCTGCCTTGATTGGTGCCGCCTATCAATTGAAACAGCGAGAGCAGCAATTACAGGGAACGGTGCGCCTGTTATTCCAACCAGCGGAGGAGAAGGCGCAGGGTGCACAGCGAATCATTGCTAGCGGGGCACTAGAAGACGTCCGGGCAGTGATCGGGCTGCATAACAAGCCAGACCTGCCAGTCGGAACCATCGGTATTAAGGGTGGTCCTTTAATGGCAGCAGCTGACGGGTTTGTGATTGAAGTGCAGGGTGGTAGTTCTCATGCTGCCGTTCCGGAAGCTGGCATAGACCCGATTGTAGCGGCTTCGCATATTGTGACGGCATTCCAGTCCATTGTAAGTCGCAATGTCAGTCCGCTGCAGAGTGCGGTGGTCAGTGTGACGCAGATTCACAGCGGCAATTCATGGAACATTATCCCCGAAAAAGCGGTGCTTGAAGGGACGATCCGCACCTTTGATGAAACGGTGCGCAGCAAAGTGCTGGAGCGGTTTCAAGAAGTGGCGGTCGGTGTAGCAGCGGCTCTTGGAGCAGAAGCTACCGTTCGCTGGATAGAAGGGCCACCTCCGGTTATCAACGATCCCTCCCTAGCAGCGCTTGGAGTTGAATCGGTCGAAGCTCTTGGCTACCGAGCGATTCAGCCAGAGCTTTCTCTGGCTGGAGAGGATTTCGCCTTCTATCAGCGCGTGGTACCCGGACTGTTCGTTTTTGTAGGTACTGAAGGAAGCCAGGAATGGCATCATCCGGCCTTCAATCTGGATGAACGTGCACTCCCTGTGGCAGCACGTTTCCTTGCGGATGTAGCTGTACGATCCCTAGTGCAGTACAGTCCCGAAGGAGGTGCAGAATTATAGCTGAACATAACAGTTACGATGTAATTATCGTCGGCGCAGGCTCGATGGGCATGAGTGCCGGTTACTATCTTGCGAAGCGCGGAGTGAAGACGCTGCTAATTGATGCCTTTGATCCTCCACATACACAGGGAAGCCATCACGGGGAAACGCGGCTGATCCGGCATGCTTACAGTGGTGATCCCGCCTACATTAATTTGGCTCTGCGGGCAGATCATTTATGGCAAGAAGCCGAGCAGTTGAGCGGAATAGAACTGCTTGTCCGCTCGGGCGTTTTGAATCTCGCAGATAGTGCAGTGTATTCCTTCAGCGGTCGTCTCGCGGAAGCAAAGAAACGGAAGGTGCAGGTCCAGCATCTGGATGCCGGAGAGATCCGGCGGCGCTGGCCGGGATTGAACATTCCGGAAACATTCGCAGCAATGTATGAACCAGATGCCGGGTATTTGTACAGCGAGCGCTGTATCTCCGCCTACCGCCAGCTTGCCCTTGGACAGGGTGCGGAACTGTTGACGAACACTTCGGTAGTAAACATCACCGCCCGCGAAAGCAGTGTAACAGTTCATACAACAAACGGCGATTATCACGGAGCGTCAGCTATCCTTAGTGCCGGAGCCTGGTTTGGTGCGTTAGCGCCTTTTGTGCATTTGCCAATCAAGGCGATCCGCAAAGTTGTGGGCTGGTTTGAGAGCTCACCTGCTTTTGCAGCCGGTAACTTCCCTGGCTTCACGCTAGGAGCTGAGGAAGGTGGCTATTATGGCTTTCCCAGCATTGCTGGAGCCGGTCTGAAGATCGGCCGGCACGATACGGGGCTGGAATGGAAACCAGGCACACTACTTGCTCCCTTTGGCAGTGAAACCAGCGATGAGCAAGACCTCCGAAGAGTACTGGAGACTTACATGCCGGGTGCAGCTGGCCGATTACTTAAAGGATCTGTATGCAAATATGAGCATACACCTGATGAAGATTTCATTATTGACCGCCATCCGCTCCACTCCAATGTGCTGGTAGCCGGAGGGTTCTCAGGGCATGGTTTTAAATTTTCTAGTGTTGTAGGTGAAATACTTGCTGATTTGGCGACAAGTGGAGCTACCAACCACAACATTCAACCTTTTGCGTTATCACGTTTTACACCTGATCATTCGCAAGCAGGCCTAATTTTGGAGGGGATTTAATGAGCAAAGTTCAAATTAGCAATTTTTTAAGTACGCACAACCAACTGGTGCATGCAACCGCAGGGTTATCAGAGGAACAGCTGAAATGGAAGGCAGCACCAACGAGTTGGAGTATTACTGAGGTGTTAGCCCATCTAGCTGATCACAGCATTGTGGTTTCGTTCCGTATCCGTGATATTCTCGCTGCTACAACTGCGCAGCTGCCAGTCTTCAATCAGGACACTTGGGTCAGCGGCCAGTACGCCAATAGTGGTAGTGCTTCCGATAGTCTGGAGTTGTTCCGCAGCCTGCTTTATTATAACAGTCTATTGTTTGAACGACTCAGCGCAGAGGATTGGGAGAAAAGCGGGGTTAACTTCAAGGGGGAAAACGTTAAAATTTCCGATATCGTCCATAGCTTCACCGCACATGTAGAGAGACATCTTGGCCAGATTGAGCGAATCAAGCAGGGCGCAGCCAATGCATCGTTCGTGCAATGAATACTTTCATAGTTAGTTTTGCATGAAGTAAAACCTGGGAATCGTATGCTCACAAAACTTTTAGGAGGAATGAACATGACCAAACCAAAACAACTGAAGCTAGGCGCACTGCTGCATGGAGTAGGAGGCAGTACGTCGATGTGGCGCCATCCTGATGCTAAGCCGGATGCAAGTGTAAACTTTGAATTATACAAAGCGTGGGTACAGAAGGCAGAAGAAGGCAAGCTGGATCTGATCTTCATCGCAGACGGTTTGTACATTAATGAAAAGTCCATTCCGCATTTCCTTAACCGGTTTGAACCGCTGACCATTCTTAGCGCACTCGCCGCCGTCAGCACCAACATCGGTCTGGTTGGTACCCTTTCCACCTCCTACAGTGAACCGTTTACCGTCGCGCGTCAATTCGGCTCACTGGATGTAATCAGCGGTGGCCGGGCCGGCTGGAATGTGGTGACTTCACCGCTGGAAGGCTCTGCCTCGAATTACAGCAAAACAGAGCATCCTGACCATGGCAAGCGTTACCGTATTGCTACCGAATATTTGCAGGTGACACGCGGATTATGGGATTCCTGGGAGGATGATGCGTTTGTTCGAGATAAAGAAACAGGTGTATTCTTTGATCCGCAAAAAATGCATACCCTGGACCATCAAGGAGAGTTCTTCTCCGTGAAAGGACCGCTCAATATTGCTCGTTCGAAGCAGGGGCAGCCAGTCGTGTTTCAGGCAGGTTCCTCAGAAGTTGGTAAAAATTACGCCTCAAAGGAAGCGGATGCTATCTTCACTGGCCACGAAACGCTAGAAGATGCCCAGGCATTCTATAGCGATGTTAAGACACGGGTAGCTTCATTTGGCCGGGATCCGAATGAGGTGCTGATCTTTCCTGGTATTGCACCAATCATTGGCGACACATCAGAGGAAGCAGAGCGTAAATATCAGGAGGTTGCTGGTCTCGTGACGATTGAGAATGCACTGAACTATTTGGGCAGATTCTTCGAGCATCATGATTTCTCGCAATATCCGCTGGATGAACCGTTCCCTGAGCTTGGCGAGTTGGGGCGTAATAGTTTTCAGAGCGGCACGGATAAAATCAAAAAGGACGCGAAGGAGAGAGGCTTAACACTAAGACAGGTCGCCTTACAATCCGCTACCCCGCGCAGCAGCTTTATTGGCACACCTGAGCAAGTGGCTGATCAGATTCAAACCTGGTTTGAGGGTGGAGGAGCAGACGGATTTATGATCGCAGCTGCTGTTCCTAATGGACTGGAGGAATTCGTCGATCGGGTAGTGCCGATTCTGCAAGAGCGGGGCCTGTTCCGCACTGAATACAAAAGTAGCACCCTGCGTGGAAATCTCGGTATTCCATTGCCAGAGAACCGCTATTCCAAGGCTTCACAACCGGTAGGGCAAAAAGCCGTACATTAACAATAATAATTTGAATCGAATAATTAGCTTTCGTCATAAAAAATGTAACGCAGCCGTTTAAGGCTGCGTTTATTTGCGTGCGAGCGGAGCTTGTCTAACAACGTAAGCGCTTTAAAGAACCAATCAGAGCAATAGATAACCAATCACTGTTATATAGGCAGGGTTCCCGCTGCACCTTATGATAGAAATATCAAGGAGGGATGTAAATTGTACGCTAAGTTCTACAAGTACCGATGGCAATATTTAATGATTCTTCCGGGAGTGCTGTTGCTATTTTTGTTCAGCTATATTCCGATGGCAGGGATTCAGGTCGCCTTCCGCGACTTTCAGATTGGCACCTCGATCTGGAACAGCACATGGGTGGGATTAGACAACTTTTCTTTCCTGCAAGATCCCCAGTTTTTAACTGTCGTCAAAAATACGTTATATATATCTGTGCTTAAGTTCATCTTCGGATTCCCGGCACCGATTCTACTGGCACTGGTGATTAACGAGGTAACCCGGCCTGTATTTAAGCGATTCGTGCAATCGGTCAGCTATTTGCCTCATTTTTTCTCATGGATTGTAGTCGCTTACATCCTGCAGTCTTTTCTGACTTTGGATGGTGGGCTGGTCAATCAGTTCATCGAGAAAGCAGGCGGTGATCCTGTATTTTTTCTAGGTTCCACGGAGTGGTTCCGGCCCATGGTTATATTAAGCGGCTTGTGGAAAGAGACCGGATGGAACACGATTCTCTATTTGGCTGCGATCACAACGATTGATCCGCAATTGTATGAATCCGCCAAAGTAGAGGGTGCAGGAAAGCTAGCCCAGATTCGGCATATCACCTTCCCGGGTATTCTACCGACAATATCGATTGTGCTAATTCTGAGTATCCCAAGCCTGATTTCAGTAGGGATGGATCAGATTTATCCGCTGATGAATTCTGCTAATCAAGGGGTCGCGGATGTACTGGATACGTATATCATCCGCAACGGATTGCAGCAGGGATATTTTGGAATGGCGACCGCAGTGGGGTTGTTATCCTCAGTGATCAGCTTGATATTGGTTGTTTCGACTAATCAGTTATCTAGAAAAATAAATGGTGAAGGATTATGGTGATGGCATATGAAGCTCAGCAGAGGTGAAAAAATAGCTCAATACGTCATCGTCATAGTACTGGCAGGTCTGTGCTTGTCTGTACTATATCCATTCCTATACATGCTGGCCATCTCACTGAATGACGGTGCAAGTGCGGCCAAAGGTGGCGTGTATCTATGGCCCAAAAATTTCACATTAATTAATTATGAGATTGTATTAGGAAATGAGATTATCCGCCAGTCTTATCTAATTACAATCGCTAGGACAGTCATTGGCACATTCGCAGGACTTATCGTCACACTTCTGGTGGCCTTTGGCTTGTCCTACCGCGGCCTTCCATTAAGAAGCACGATTCTAGGCTATATTCTTTTAACCATGCTATTCAGTGGAGGACTGGTTCCTTTCTATATTCAGCTTAATAATCTTGGGCTTATCAACACGTTCTGGGTGTATATTTTTCCCGGGCTGTTCTCGGTCTGGAACATGTTTGTCATGCTGAAGTTTATACAGGGAATCCCTGAAGCTCTGGTAGAATCCGCTGAACTAGATGGAGCCGGTCCTGTTCGTACTCTGATTCAGATTATTATTCCACTCTCTCAACCTATGCTTGCCGCACTTGGATTGTTTACCGCAGTGGGACACTGGAATGACTGGTTCGCCGGTGCTTTCTTCGTCACGAAGCAGAACCTGATTCCGGTGCAGACCTTCCTGCAGCAATTGCTCGCTGCTCAGGATTTATCCGCTGTCCTTGGCTCGAATACCAACCAGGAAGCTTTGGCGAGAAGCTCACAAATGCAGAATATTACACTGATGTCGATTAAGATGGCAGTCGTTATGGTGAGTGCAATCCCCATCCTGTGCGTGTATCCGTTCCTGCAGAAATATTTTGTGAAAGGAGTTCTTGTAGGGTCAGTAAAAGGCTGATTTTCAATAATAGAACAGGGGGAAAAATCAATGATATTCAAAAAAACGGGTCTAGCCGCTTTGGCTGCAGCAACCTTACTGATGTCTATTGCCGGATGCTCCGGATCAGGTGAGAATACTGCGAACAAGCCTGGAAGCGACAATGAAACGTCAAGTAACCTGCCCGCCAGTGGCTCGACTTCCTTTAATCTCTGGCTTGGATGGACGGCAACCATCAATAATGATAGTTTGGTCCAGAAATATTGGCGTGAACAGGAGCCTGGAGTAAATGTGAAGCTGGAAACCACTCAAGGCGACGCAATGACTGCACTTAATTTGAAGATAAACACAGGCGGCTTTGAAGATGCAGCTATCTTCAGCCGAAAC
This sequence comes from Paenibacillus sp. FSL P2-0121, assembly GCF_037975345.1. Lineage (NCBI taxonomy): Bacteria > Bacillati > Bacillota > Bacilli > Caryophanales > Paenibacillaceae > Paenibacillus > Paenibacillus sp. FSL P2-0121. The sequence continues at coordinate 3,538,204 of NZ_CP150245.1, forward strand.
GAAACGGTCAAAAGCGCGATGAACCGGTCGAAACAGCTTATGCCGCTAGAGCAGTATTTCGACATGCCTGACAAATATCCAGGACTGGCGTCTATTCCAAAGCAGTATCTGGAACTTATGAAGGATAATGAGGGTCATATCTGGTCCATTCCTACCTGGTTTGACCAAAACCCGGAAGATCCGTGGCCAGGCTGGGCATCTCAAGCCTGGATTGTCAGAAGTGATGTGCTGGAGAAAACAGGTATGACCAAAGAGGACTTAGCAACGTTAGAAGGAGTTGAGACCTTCCTTCGGAAAGCTGCAGAAGAGAAGGATGCTTCCGGCAAATCGCTTATTCCTCTATCATTCCTAATGGACACTAGTGATAATCTGGGCTGGAGCGATGAAAACGCGATTTTGACCGCATTCGGGGTGACTACAGCAGGTAATGGCGTTGACAAACGCGGCGATGATTTTGTATTCGCTTACGACGATCCCAATTATAAAGCAGCGTATCAATGGATGAACAAGATGTACCAGGAGAAGTTGATCGATCCAGAGGTCGTCACCAGCAAAAAAGAACAGTATACAGAAAAGAACAAATCAGGTCGTATTGCCTTCAATGTCGGCAGCTTCTGGAACATTCCTGCCTCAGCCTGGGAGACATTGGACGGTCCAACAGAGCCAGGGTGGTTTTACGAAGCGATCCCTTTTCCTAAAGTGGATGGTGTAGAGAAAGTCGGAATTAATCAGGTTACCAATCCGAATCCAGGCTATGATGTCTATGTTAGTGAAAAAACTAAAAATCTGGAAGCTATTCTGAAATTCTTCGATTATACCTTGCAACCAAAACCCGAGCAGCAGCAGGTCATTAATGAAGGACCGGCGGGATTATACTGGGATTGGATTGATCAACCGTTGGGCAAATGGAAATTCACAGACGAAACCTACAAGACGAGCCGCAATTCCGGAGACACCGCACAAAAAGCTAAAGTCACCCCTGAGCTTTACATGACTGCCTCTTACAGCAATGAATGGTACCCATGGTGGAACACAGAGGATGCAGGAAAAGCCGGAGCTGCTAAGACCATTAAGTTCACTGAGGCTATCGGCAAAATGGGAACGATCCGCGTGGCAGAGCCTTATGATCTATTCCAGATGAAACAGGGCGGCGCATGGGAGAAATATTCACCGGAGATCGAAAATATCCGCAAGGAATATCGAGCCAAGCTTTTAATGGCCAAAGACGAGGGGCAATTCGAAAAGAATTGGAGCGATTTCCAAGCAGCACTAGAGAAGCGTGGGCACTGGAGTGAAGTCAAGCAGGAGTGGCTGGATACGTACAAGGAGGAAGTAACAGCCTTGCAATAGACAACCGTGATGCTCTTTCAGTCGCGGATCGTAAACGATAAAAAATTAATGGAGCACCTCTCACTTGGAGGGGGCTCCCTTTGCACTTCATGGGGGGAATCTATGATTAAACAACAAATAGAGAAATGGATCATCCGTATGACCCGTTCCATGAACCTGAGGAGTAAAATTGTATTATTCTACGGACTCATTGTATTTCTCCCCACCGTACTGCTGGCTGCAGGTGCAGGGTACATGATGCTTCATACGGTGCGGGCCAATTATATGCTTACGATCAGGGAAGCCGTTCGGCAAAGTGCGCAGAGTATTGAATTCAGGAAGCAAAGCTATGATCTGCTGGCTACCCGGACGGCTACGGATGGTGAGCTGATCTCTAGATTAGCCAGGGACTATGCGGATATCGATGAACAATTGGGTACGGTCAATTATGTGGACCGATCCTTTCTGCTCACCAGCAAATACTTGCCAGGGATTGAGAATTTCCGAATCTATCATACCAACGATACACTAGTGCAAGATGGAGGGCTTCTGTGGAAGCCGGAAGAACGGAGCCTTTCGGGAATTCGAGAGCGGGATTGGTATACGAAAATGCTTCGCACAACAGACAATCTGGTATGGACTAATGCAGCTGACGACAGGACTAAGCTAGTGGTATCCCATAAAATTCTGAACGCGTATGGAGATGTTTACGGGATTGTGTACCTGTTACTGAACTATAACGGTGTCTTCATGGAATCGTTCGAACATCCTTTTGAAGGGGCCGGAGAATTGTATATCGTTGACGACAACGAACGCATTATTGCATCCTCGGAGCCCTCTGAAATTGGCAGCCGGTTATCCTCATCCTCCTTAGGTCAGTACTGGAACAACTCGTTGGAAACCTCAGCAACAAAAAGCGGGATGATGCTGATCACTCAGGAGATTAAGTCTGGCTGGACGGTTGCCGCACTTGTGCATCTTGACCGACTGGAGGAGCAGTCTACGCGGATTATGTACTATATCGGAGCAGGTATTGCATTTTTCCTGCTGCTGTCCATCTTTCTAATCATGATTGTACTTAAAAATGTGATTTGGCGGATCCGCAAGCTGGGCACCAGGATGACAGATATCTCACAGGGCTATTTCGAAGTTACAGTGAGAAACCGTGACAACGATGAGCTGGGGGAGCTTGAGGTATTGTTCAATTCCATGTCTGGCCGTTTGAGAAAACTGGTCGAAGAACATACAGAGGCCATGCTCAAAGAGCGGGAGCAATCATTCAGGGCGTTGCAGGCACAGATTAACCCTCATTTTATTTATAATTCGTTAAGCCTGATCCGTTGGCGGGCATTAGATCAGCAGGACGAATTGCAAATCCGAACCATAGATGCGCTGACGACATTCTATCGGCTGGCACTCAATAACCGGGTTAATGTGACGCTGATCCGTGACGAAATTGAGCATCTGAAAGCGTATATCGAAATTCAGCAGCTGCGTTATCCCGGTCAGGTATCCGTAGAGTGGCTGGTAGAGCCGGACGTTCTTGACCTGTACAGCATTAAGCTGATCCTACAGCCAACGGTCGAGAACTGTTATCTGCACGGGGGCATCACAACTAGAACTCATGCTTTTATACAAATTACGATCAAACGAGTGGAGAATACGGTGCAGTTTCAGATTTTTGATAATGGAAAAGGGATTGGCAGTGAGAAGCTGGAACAGATCCGTGCCGGCAGCTACACGGGTACGCAAAACGGATTCGGGATGAACAATATCCGTGAACGTCTTGCATTGTATTTTGGCACAGAGGGCCGCTTTGAGATTGAAAGTGTAGAAGACGAATGGACTTGTGTAACCATTGATATCCCTGTTTGCAAGGAAAGTCCTGAGATAAAAAAGGGGGATGGAGCTTAATGCGGGCATTAATTGTCGACGACGAGCCTATGCAGATTCAAGGGCTTCTTCGTCATATTGGCTGGAAAGCTCTGGGGTATGAGGAACCGTTAACTGCATTATCTGGTGAAGAAGCACTAACGATTCTAGGAGAAACTCCTGTGGATGTGCTGATCGCTGACGTCTCGATGCCCGGTATGACAGGGATCGAACTGCTCGCCAGATGCAGAGCGGATTATCCGACACTCCAGTCTTTACAGACTGTGATGATCAGTGGATATGACGAGTTTGAATTTGTGCAGGAGGCTATACATCTGGGAGCTAAGGCTTACGTTCTGAAGCCCATCAAGACGGAAGAACTCGAAATGAAACTGGCTGCGTTCAGAGAAGTAGTTGAGAAGAAAAAACAGATTGAACAGGAAACCACTGTACTTAGGGAGAAAGTTACAGAGAGCTATGAGGTGCTGCAGGAACGTTTCGTCAAAGATATGGTTGAAGGCTGGATCCACAGTGAAGAGCTGCTCGAATCCTGGCGGCGCCTGCTGGATCTGCCTAATGGGGAATGGCAGGCAACATTATTCCTGTTCGGATATGACCGCAGGTTCCTAGATAATCCGCATGATGCCAAGGATCGGATCCTGCTTAGCGAAGGGCTATTGAACTGCGTTAAGACTGGTCTATCTGGTTTCTCCGGTACCTATATAGGGAAGACAGGAGCGGATGAACTGGCCGTCATTGTGCTGAACGCAACGCCATTGGTGCGGGCAAGACTTGAGAAGCAGCTTGCGTTTATCCAAGATATCCTAAGAGAGCAGTATAAAGCCTCCGTCTCGGTCGGAATCAGCAGAGAGTGTTTGTTCTGGACGGAAATACCGTTGCTGTATAAGGAAGTAAGGCATATGATGAGCGGTGCCAGGCTGGCCGGCTACGGACAAATCCTCTATTTCGACCGGAACTTGATGAATGAATATCATGATTTCAGGTTGCGTGAAGAATACATTCCGGAAATCGTTAAGCTACTGGACAGAGGAGAGAGCGATAAAGCTTCCGCTTATTTCAATCATGCTTTCGAAGTGTTACTTGCACGAGAGCCTGTATCCTTTTCCTATGTGCAGGCTTTCGGAATGGGTTTGCTTAGCGAGCTAGCCAGAAAACTGAAGCGTGTACATGAGAAGGAAACAGAGATGAACATCCTCATGTGGCAGCGGCTGATCGACTGTACAGGCGTAGATGAAGTCAGGAAGGTCGTACTGGAATATTTGGCGCAATATGCTAAGCTTAATCAAAGAGAGCAGGTCGCTCAGCAGCATAACCTTATCCAGCGGGTCGCCCGCCAACTGGAGGAGCATCTGCATGAGAACATGACTGTTAAGCAGCTTGCTGAGCAGTTCCACTTGAATCACAGCTATTTAAGTGTTCTCTTCAAGAAAGAAATGGGCCGGACGATTTCCGACTTCGTGCAGGAAGCGCGTATGAACAAAGCCAAGGAACTGCTTCGTGACCCCAATATTAAGGTTTACGAGGTTGCCGAGCAGGTGGGCTTTCAGACCGCGGCTTATTTTGCCTTCCTTTTTAAGAAAACAACCGGCACTACACCTCAGGAGTTCAGAGATTATCATTATTAGGAGTGATATTTTGCAGACAAAGATCAGCCTGGAAGGCGAATGGAAGTTGCAATTGGATGAGGGAAAACAAGGACTGCTGGCATTGCCTTTTACAGATGTTATCACACTGCCCGGAACAACGTCCTACGCACGCAAAGGTCCGAAGAACGAGGATGTTTTAGTAAGCGCATTAACGGATGAGTATTTGTTTGAAGGGCAAGTCTGGTATTCAAAAGAGGTCGTCATTCCGGAAGAACTAGCCGGCAAAGTCTGCTTCCTATTTTTGGAACGCACGAGACTGACGACTCTATGGCTGGACAATCAGGAAATAGGCAGCCGTAACAGTCTAAATACCCCACATATATATGAGTTGCCGCAGCTTCAACCTGGGAATCATACGCTCACCATCCGCGTGGACAATACTGGTTACCCAACCAAAGGTGGACATTTAACGTCGCAGGATACCCAGACCAACTGGAACGGGATTACCGGACGTATGGAGCTTCAGTTCTATGGTGAGTCACGGCTCAGCGGTATCCGGCTCGATCCGGATCTCTCAGCCCGCTCAGTCCGAATCACGGCAACCTTGGACAGCAGGAATGAATCTATACTTACAGTGTCTGCTCAGAGCTTCAACAGCGACAATACACATGCTGTGGACGAGCGGGAGTACCCAGTCTCACCGGGTAGTTTTTCCTTCAACTATGAGCTAGGTCAAGACGCGCTGCTCTGGAGTGAAGGCGCTCCCAATCTTTATAACATAAACCTTGTTTTGAAAGACAGCGATGGATATATAACGGACCGACAGGAGCTCGTTTTTGGATTGAAGGAATTCCGGGCAGAGGGCGATAAGTTTACAATCAACGGAGAAAAAACCTTCCTCCGCGGCAAACATGACGGCCTGATCTTCCCGCTTACCGGTTATGCCCCGACTGACGTCGAGGAATGGGTAAGAATCCTGGGCATCTCCAAGTCTTACGGCATCAATCATTATCGCTTTCATACCTGCTGTCCGCCGGAAGCTGCTTTCACCGCAGCGGATATGCTCGGTATCTACATGCAACCAGAGCTTCCCTTCTGGGGAACAATCACAGAAGAAACCGATGAGGGCCATAATCAGGCGGAGCAGGACTATCTGATTAGCGAAGGCTATGCCATTCTCCAGGCTTTTGGCAATCACCCCTCCTTCGTGATGATGTCGCTTGGCAACGAGCTATGGGGCAGCAAAGCTAAGATTGATTCCTTCCTAAAGGACTATAAAGCATTTGATAACCGGATTCTCTATACACAGGGGTCCAATAACCACCAATGGGTGCCAGAAATTCTGGGACATGACGATTTCTTCAGCGGCGTGCGCTTCTCCAGAGATCGGCTGTTCAGAGGCTCCTATGCGATGTGTGATGCTCCATTAGGTCATGTCCAGATCGATCTGCCAGGCACGATGAAAGACTATGACGATCAGATCGTCCCTCAGGATCTCTTCAACGGAGAGGGGATGGAAGCTGCCGCTGGCGGAGAGATCCAGATCCAGTATGGTACGGAAGCCAAGACGGTGAAGGCTGGAGACGCTTCCGCAGAATGGATACCGCACATTCCGGTAATCTCGCATGAGATCGGACAGTATGCTACCTATCCTAATTATGAGGAAATCGATAAATACAACGGTCCGCTCAAAGCTGAGAATTTCATAATTTTCCGTGAACGACTGGAAAGTAAAGGGCTGGGTCATTTAGCTGCCAAATATTTCGAATGCTCAGGGCAACTGGCAGTAGCTTGCTACAAAGAGGAACTCGAGGCGGCATTCCGCTCCCGGCGGCTTGCGGGCTTCCAATTGCTTGATTTGCAGGATTTCAGTGGCCAGGGAACAGCGCTGGTGGGTGTCCTCGACGCCTTTATGGATTCCAAAGGAATGATAAGTGCTGAGGACTGGCGAACTTTTTGTAATGACGCCGTTCTGCTGGCAAGATTCCCCAAGTATAACTATGTCTCTGGTGAAACGTTCGATGCCCATGTCGAACTGAGCTGTTTCCGCAGTGGTATGCCGAGTATATTTGAACTGCATTGGGAGCTTACCGCGGATAACGGTATACTCGCCTCAGGTTCAACCGAGGTGGACGTACCTGCAGGAACGAATTATATCGATATCTTCGATCTGGCAATAAAACTACCTGTAGTTGACCGGATGAGTACTATCGTATTGTCCCTCTCCATACAGGGAACAGATATCCGTAAGAGCTATGACCTGTGGATTTATCCAGTGAAGAGTGGCAACATGCTGGAGGGTGTCCATGTCTTCGACAAGCTATCTGATGATGCACTTGCATTGCTGGAGCAAGGTGAGAATGTGCTGCTTATGCCGAAACCGGAATCTCTCAAAAATGCTGTTGAAGGTTATTACTGCACAGATTTCTGGTGTTATCCAATGTTCCGCTCGATCTCAGAGAGCATGAACCGGCCAGTACCCATTGGTACTATGGGGCTGTTGATTGATAACAACCACCCGGCGCTGCGTGAGTTCCCGAGCGAGGAATATTCTACTTATCCTTGGTGGAGTATTGTTGAGAATTCGAAATCGCTCATCATGGATGCAGCTGACCGCAACTGGAATCCCGTAGTGCAGACTATCGATAATTTTGAACGCAATCATAAGCTGAGTTTCCTAGTGGAATGCAGTGTAAGAGCAGGCAACCTGCTGATATGCGCATTGGATGCTGTTAAGGTTAGCGATACGCCGGAAGGCAGACAGTTCTTATCCAGCCTTGCGGGTTATATGAAATCAGACGATTTCAAACCACAGTACAAGGCCAATGTTGCGGAGCTACTAGAGCTGATCCAATAGGCAGAGGCAGGCGATTACTGAGCTGCTTTTCAAGTTTCATAGAGATGCACAGTTCAATGGCGCTATACTAAAAACTACTTTTTTATTGAATAAGACAGAAGGTTTCATCGTAAAAAACTCTAGAGCAGCGTTTCTCATAATAAAGAGAGATTCGCTGCTCTTAGTTTTTTGCTGCTTTTAGTTTATTGGTAGCCGCCAGCTTCAACAGTGTATCGTTATCTGAGTCTCTGAGGGTTTCGGACCCAGATGACACTATTTGCTAATTTTCAGCCTTTTGAACAACATTTCGGACTCCAGTGACGCTATTGCTTAAAAAGAGGTCCATATGAGTTGTATTTCATACAGATAGTGGCTATGGGGACCGTTAGCCCACCAAAAGTACAATAATACTGCTTTTAGCGTCATCTATGTCCGATAGGTGGTGCTACATTGTTGCAATAGTTCTTAAAACTTCTATCGAACAAAAAGTAAAGGAGTTCACCAAGCAGCCTTTCGCGGCTGAAGGGAACTCCTTTTTTCGCGTTCGACGTATTACACGTATTGGTAAAGCACGGGAGTCAGAGGCTCCGAAACAAAACAAGCCTTAAAAAGTCACCTCTATAGATGATTGCTGATAACCCTCACTCCAGCCTAGAGGGGTTGTTTGTGTTTATCAGCAACTGAGCAGTTTTACAAACGATTTCACAGGGTTGGAGACCTTTGAAAACATTAACCCGATGCTATCATTGGTAATGAAGCTACACACCTAAAGTTGTAAGCGCATTAACGAATGGCGCCAGAGCCGCTCATCGTCAGGAACAGCGCCAAATTTAGCAGGGTTTGGGGGAACGGGAGAAGACATGAATGAAATTCTATTGAACGATTTGAAGTGGGAAGTCAAAGGGTATTGGCCCTGGGTTCCGCTAAAGGGCACCAGTATGGAGCTGGGACAGGAATTGATGGGGGTTACGGACTGGATGCCTGCCACTGTGCCGGGTGGAGTTCACTATGATCTCTTCAGACAGGGCTGGATTACCAACCCTTATCAAGAGTTAAATAGCCTGAGTTGTGAATGGGTGGAGAACCGCTGGTGGGTTTACCGTACGACCTTGAAACAGCCTGAGCTGAGAGCAGCCAGAGTTGAACTGGTCTTTCAGGGACTGGACTATGAAGCCTCGGTATACGCTGATCATTTACTGCTGGGTGAACATAAAGGTATGTTCGAGCCGGCTGTATTTGATGTTACAGACCTGCTCTCCGGGCGGGAAAGCCTTGAAATTTCAGTGCTGTTGAAGCAGGCGCCAGATGAAATGGGGCAAATCGGCAAAACCTCGGCTACCTTCACGCAGAAGAGCCGTTTTAATTATAAATGGGATTTCTCTACCCGGTTGGTCAATGTCGGAATCTGGGATGATGTGGTATTGAGGGTACATCAACAGTGCTCTTGGGATGATGTGTCGATCACTACAGATGCGGAGTTTGGCGAGAACGATAGAAATCAGATCTCGTCTGGTCGAATCACCATTCAAGCAGGAATCAAGCGAATGGCTGGCTCTGAAGATGATGGGACACTGACAGCGAGCATCACCTGTACTGATCCGGAGGGGAATCTGCTGCTGGTTCAATCGCGACCAGTTCGAGCTGGAGAGCTTCTGAACGCGGAGCTGGAAATACCCGAACCTGAGCTATGGTACCCAAACGGTTATGGAAAGCAGCCACTGTACAATCTTGAACTAAAGCTACTGGATGAAGCTGGAACGGAATTGGATACCCAGAGCTTTCAAACGGGCATTCGCAAGCTCGATTATATCCACAATGTAGATAGTCCAGACAACGCCCTACCATATACAGTGGTGATTAACGGAAGCAAGATCTATATGAAAGGGGTAAATATGACCCCTCTGGACCATCTCTACGGGAATGTAACGGTTGAACAATATCAACTGATGATTCGTCTGATGAAAGCAGCTCATATTAATCTCGTTCGGGTATGGGGCGGTGGAATCATTGAGAAAAAGGCTTTTTACGACTTATGTGATGTAAACGGCATTATGGTCTGGCAGGAGTTCATTCAGTCCAGTTCAGGTATTGACAATATCCCTTCGAAGCAGCCGGAGTTTTTGGAGCTGCTTCACAAGACTGCCTGCACAGCGCTCTGTGACAAACGCAATCATGTATCGCTAACGGTATGGAGCGGCGGCAATGAATTAATGAGTGAGCCAAATAAGCCTTCCGACAGCAGCGATTCCAATCTGGCGATGTTGAAAGAACTGGTAGAACAGTATGATCCGCAGCGACTCTTCCTACCGACCTCAGCTTCCGGCCCGGTAGAATATATTACGGATGCAAAAGGTCAGGGGCATGATGTGCACGGTTACTGGAAGTATATGGGAAACCCTTATCACTACGAGTTATATGGCAGCAACGATAATCTGCTGCACAGCGAATTTGGGGTGGACGGTCTGAGTTCTCTCAAAAGTCTGGAGAAATTTCTGAGTGAGACCAACCGGCGACCGGTTTCTATGGAGAACAACGCGATATGGAGACATCACGGGGAGTGGTGGGATACGCTGAGCCGTGAAGAAGAAATGTTCGGCAGCATGACAGATTTGGAGCAGTTCTCTGCCTGCAGCCAGTGGATACAGGCGGAAGGAATCCGGTTCGTGCTGGAGGCTAACCGCCGCCGTAAGTTCCGAAACAGCGGCAGCATTGTCTGGCAATTCAACGAGCCGTGGCCGAATGTGTCCTGCACTAACCTTGTCGATTATTACGGTGAAACGAAGATGGCCTACCATTGGGTGAAATCTGCCTTCCGTCCGCTACATGTTTCGCTGGACTACCGCAGTCTACTGCTTACACCAAGCACCGGATTTCAGGGAGATGTATACGTGCATGGAGGAAATGGACACAGGGTAGAAGTCGACGCGGAAGTCTTCGATGCAGTCGGACGGTGCATCTATCAGCAATCATTTGAGGCAGAGGGAAACAAAGATCAGGCTGTCGGCGCTGGGGTGCTGAATTTCAACGTGCCAGAGCATGACGATGCTTTATATTTCGTCAGATTGTCCTACCAGGACGGCGATGAAGCACCACAGCAGAATTTATATGTATTCTCTACCAATAAAAAGCATCCATATGCTCCCGCGCTTGCACTTATAGGAGGCAATCTTGAGGTGCGTCAGGAGAGTTTATGGCAGCCGACGGGTCCTCAGGAGAAGAGCCAGCAGGCCCGTTTTACAGTCCGAAATACCGGTGGTGAAGTTTTGCTGCATGTACATGCAGAGGAAAGGGGAGACCGCTACTGGATGGAAGCGGATGAGCAGTTCCATACCCTCTTTCCGGGTGAGACCAAAACAGTAACGGTTACTTGCACTCCTAAACTCTCAGGAGGATTCCTGTCTGGGGAAAATTATAGGATCACAGATGGCTTGCCAGAAATTAGATTCATGTCGTTCCTAACAGCACAGAGCAGAATGATACAGGTTGGAGGAGAAAAAAATCGTGAGTAAAACATTGTGTTTTGTACCGGAGGCATATGTTCCGCTAAGTCGGTTTATTCAAGCCGAGGGATCTACACCTGTAGCTATACCTGTTAGCAGAGCAGTGGCTGATTACTTAAGGCTGCACAACGCTCCACTGCTGCTTGCTTGCTTGCGAGGCGGCGAAGTAGCTTATCAGAAAGCGAATTGGTCAACCCTCCATGAAGACATTGTTGAAGCTGAAGCAGCAGAAGAGATCTCCGAGAAAGAGGAGGGGGTATTTGTATTAGTCAGTCCTTTGCTGACCAATATGCTTCCTGTAGTGTCTCACTGGGATAATAGCGTTGCTGAGGGAAAAGGAGGCTTCCGTTATGGCGGAACAGATGGCATAGGGACATTGCGGATGGACGAAGCTGGGGAAAAGGTTGTTTCCGAGCATGCGCGGCTCTACAATAGCGACCCAGATAGCCCTTATGTATACAATACGGAAGATCATCAGCTTTTCGGAGGCAACGAGGGGAATAAGAATCTTAAAACTCCGCAATTCGAGCATTATATCGGTGACCGCTACAGTCTCTATGCTGTAGATGATCTAGTTGCAGTTTCCCTGAGCGACCGCATCCTTAAGACCTTCGGATTTCCGGTGGTTTTCCGCAATGCATCCACAGACAATGCTGCACTTTTAAGCAATGCGCCTGTATTTCAGCTCATCAGCGGCAGTCTGCTAGTTATAGAGAATGACCAGCATAGCCTTGCTTCCTATATTCTGCCGCCCTTCTGGAGTGCGGCAAATGTTAAGGGATATCCACTGTTGTTCAATGGTTATTATGATGCCAATGAGAATACCTTCAGCACGGTAGGTCCCTCATTTCTGGAAATCATCGGCAAGACTCTGGCCAGCACCGGCAAAGGCGTTGTCGGCATTCTGTGGAACGGAGGAGGATATATCGGCAGCCGTTCCTTGCAAGGCTCCATCTATGCTGGCATTGGGGCGGCAATTACCAGAGGTCAAGAAAGTTATGGCGGTGATGCAGAGCAGGTAGTGGCTGTAGGTGGTTCGCGCGGCGGCTTAACTGCGCTGCTGGCTGGAGGCAATCCGCTTTGCTTACCCTATCGGGTGCGCTACACACTGTGTTATGCACCGCCGTTGATTCTGAACGGGCTCACCCGTGAGTTTGCCGAAGGAGCGTGCCCACTGATCTGGCATGTGGCGGAAGTAGACACCGGTTACCGGGAAATCTGGAAGAAAGATTGGCAGCATCCACAGAACGGCAGCACGGGAATCGAGACTCTGCTACAGACTCTGACGGGAACTATTGACTCTGCAAGTCTAAAGGAAACGACCGGACTGGAATCCGAATTTTTTCTGGAGGGTCTTAAAGCGAGTGGCACAAAGCTGCTGATTAACCATGGCACGCATGATGCCTTTACCCTTAGCCGCTTCAGCTTTTCCTTCGCGGCTTTGGTTCGGAGTCGCGGGATACCGCTTCGCCATGAGATCGGATACCGCTTCGGCCATAACAACTGCACGGATCTTTACGAGCAAGCTACTCTATGTCTAATAGCTCTGCTACAGGAACAGGAGCTCGAATTCACGGGCACGGTGCATTATCGCAGACGCAGTCCGGCTGCGGGAGAGTGGGAGCAGACCGAACGTTTTGTCCCAACTCATCAACCCGTTTTTCTGGAAGCACCTAAGTTCGTAGCGGTGGGTAGCCCTGTGGCTTGGACTCTTTATGGAGAGCCGGGAATGGAATACCGCCTGGATCTGGGAATCCTAGATCAGCAGGCTTGGGAACAGAAGCAGCAGGTAGTTCGAAATGAGCGCATCACACTGGCGTCCGGTGTATTGCCGGACAAACAGCATCCGCTTGAACTCTGCTCGTGGCAGTATGGCGTAAGCCAGTTCACTGACGGACAACATGCGGGCTTTTATCTTTATGAGCTGTCATACAGGCTCAAGGGTGAGCAGAAGTGGAGCGTAGTTTCTCCCTCCCGTGTGCCACAGCCCGGCGTAGAGCCTCAGTCGGTGCTTCGTATTTTGGAGGAGCAGCCCAATCCGGCGAGCGAAGCGTTTCGGGCGGAAGCGGCCGTCCTCTGCATCAGCGCAGGGTTAAGTGAGGCCTAAACGATTCACCATAACATGAACATAAGCGGTGTGCGGCCATTCCGGTGCGTGCACTGCTTTTTTTTTGCCAACAAATAAGTAGCTTTACAAACGCTTTCGCAGGGTTACCGGATTTCGGCGCTCAGTAGGAAGCGCTATCATTTAGGTATAACAACTATACAACGCCTGACCGGATTAAAGCTTGATTCCGGGAGGAAGGAAGGACAGGAGCATGATTGGAAAAACCAGTGAACTAAATCCTTTAATGACAGAGAAAAAGAAAGGTTATCCTGTACGGCGTTTATTCAAAGATTGGTCATCCTGGATATTAATTGTACCCACACTGTTTGCCTTTTTCTTTTTTTCCTGGCAGCCGCTCGTGAAGGGCATTGTGCTCTCTTTTTTCAATACTGAGGGTTATAATGCCGTAAGCTTCGCCGGACTGCAGAATTACAAGGACGTTATACAGAACTCGGCGTTTCAACAGACATTGACCAACTCTTTTGTGTATGTGTTCTGGTCACTACTGATCGGTTTTGCCGTACCCATTATTGTCGCTGTCGTGATTAATGAATTGAGACATGGGAAGTCATTTTTTCGCTTTTCGGTCTTTTTTCCGAGTATGGTTCCCGGCATTGCCGCTTCGATGTTATGGATGTTTTTGTTTGAGCCCGGAAAGGGTGGCGTGCTGAATATTATGCTGAGTGCCATGGGATTTCCGGTGCAGCAATGGCTTCAGGATCCGCAAATGACGATAATGCTGATTATCTTCACGATTACCTGGCGAAATTTCGGGGGAACAGTGCTGCTTTATCTGGCAAGTCTACAGAGTATTAATCATGATCTGTACGAAGCAGCCTCGATTGACGGTGCGAATGTATGGCGGAGATTCAAAAGTATCACCATTCCGCAAATCTCTAGCATGATCGGACTGATGATGATTTTGCAGATCAGCGGTGTATTCCAGATCTTCAATGAACCCCTAGTAATGACTGAGGGTGGACCGAACAATGCCTCAATGACCTTGATGCTGCAAAGCTATTATTATGCGTTCCGGAGTTTTGAAGCAGGCCATTCAATGGCGCTCGGGGTTATTACTTTTCTAGTCCTGATGGTGCTTACCATTATTTATTTCCGGCTGGATAAGAAATTGAACAGGGAGTAGAAGCTATGAAAACTAAAGAAGCATATGGCATTATCGGCAATATAGAATACAGATCACCTTGGGTGCGCCTGCTGTATTGGTGCATGTTCATTCTGATGATTGTGCTGGCCGCTGTCTGTATTTTGCCTCCGGTCTGGATTATGGTCTCAAGTCTGAAGGACATCAAAGAGTTTTATGCAATCCCGCCCACCCTGATCCCCCGCTCGTTCAATGTTGGCAAGCTATGGGAGACCTGGCAGGAGTTTAACTTCCTCAGTTATTATCTGAATACGGCTTATCTGGCCGCAGGTTCTGTACTGTTCTGCCTTACTTTTAACGGACTGGCCGGATATTTCTTCTCCAAGCTAAAGCCGCGGGGCAGTGCCCTGCTGTTTGCACTGATCGTGTGGACCATGATGGTGCCGAATACAGTGGGCATGGTGCCGCTGTTTAAGAATCTGATTGATTTTCCGCTGTTGCACTTGAACCTGACCAATACTTACTGGCCGATGTGGTTTATGGCTGCTGTGAATCCGGTGGTAATTCTGATCTTCAAAAACTTTTTCGATACCATCCCACAAGCGCTGCTGGAAGCCGCCAAAATTGACGGAGCGAGCACAATCGGTATTTTTATTCGAGTCATTCTCCCGCTCAGCGGACCAGTTATGGCTACAATTACAATCCTTACGATGAACAGTGTCTGGCAGGACTTCTTCTGGCCCTTTATGGTGCTGAAGGATAAATCGACCTGGTCGGTCATTGTGGCTATTTACAATCTGAAGGCGACATTGCCGCAGGACATACAGTTTATTGCGTTGACTTTTGCGATTCTGCCGCCGATTATCCTGTTTATTTTTTTCCAAAAGTACATTATGAACGGGCAATCCTTCGGCGGCAGTATTAAAGGGTAACATCACCCGATCACAAACCATTTCACAGTTTTGCCCCGTAGGGTGCTGCAGAAGGTGCATGTTAAGATGATTTCAGATTCAAAAAGAAAGCGCTTTACATGTTGCGAAGAATGCTTTAACAATAAGACTAGGGGGAATTACATTGAAAAAAGGACACACCAAGAACCTGACAGCTACACTGGCACTTACGCTGCTTTTTTCTGCCGGACTGGCTGGCTGTGGAGGCGGCTCCAATGAGAAGAATGCCGGAGGAAAGACGGAGACAGCGGGCAATCAACAGGTGACGATCAAGGTCAGTAACTGGCCAAAGCCGAATGAGGAAGCCAAAATCGCCCAGTATGAGCAGGTCATGGCGAAGATGAAAGCCAATTATCCGGAAATTATTGTGGACAAAGATGAATGGGGTTATGATGTCAGCTCATTCCTGCCAAAAGCGGCCAGCGGCCAGCTTCCGACGGTATACGAAACCTTTTTTACAGAAACAAGCAAAATCATCAAGGCAAATTACGCGGCTGACATAACGGATACGATGAAAAAATATGGCTACGACAAGGCGATCAATCCAGATCTGCTGAAAATGGTTACCAAGGACGACAAGTATTATGGGATTCCGAAGGACGGATACGTCATCGGTATGCTCTACAATATGAATCTTTTCAAGGAGGCTGGACTGCTGGACGACAAGGGGATTCCTAAATTTCCTAAAACATATGAAGAGCTAGCAGAAACTGCGCAGATTATTAAACAAAAGACCGGTAAAGCCGGAATGTTCTTGCCTACAAAAAGTGGTCAAGGCGGTTGGATGTTCATGAACATTGCCTGGGCATACGGAGCAGAATTTGAAAAACAAGTGGACGGGAAATGGCAGGCGGTGTTCAATTCGCCGGAAGCAGCAGCGGCCCTGCAATATGTGAAGGACTTAAAATGGAAATATGATGTACTGCCCGACAACAATCTGGTCGATGTTACGAACGATATGTTCCGCTTGTTCGGAACCGATCAGGTCGCTATGAGCTTCGGCACGAATGACTGGTCACCGGTCATCCAGCAACAGACTAAGATGTCCAAGGACAATGTGGCAATGTCCGCGCTTCCAGTAGGACCAATCGGGAAACCTGTAACCCTGCTCGGTGGCGGCCTATATATGTTCTCGCCTAATGTAACACCTGAGCAGATTGATGCCGGATTCAAATGGCTAAAAACCTACGGATTTACACCAGAGTCCTCTGAAGAGGCACTGACCGGTTGGGATATTGAGAAGAAGACACTGAGCGATCAAGGGCTGATCGTAGGGCCTTACGGGCTGCGGATTTGGACTGATGAGAAACGGATTGGAGAAGAACAAAAGATTCTCGACAAATACAACAACGTCAATCTGGATTTGTTCCGTGATTATATGGACAATGGCAGCAAAGGCATGCGGGCGGAAGAACCAGTCAACGCACAGGAATTGTACCAAAAGCTGGATATCGTACTGCAAACCGTACTGACGGACAAGAACGCAGATCCGCAACAGATCTTGGATAGGGCTGCCGAAGAATTCCAACGTGATTATCTCGATAAGGTTAAATAAAACGCAGACCAACGGCGACGTCGTCCTTCTGAAGGGCGGCGATGCCGTTTCTGCGTAGATTGCCTTAACTACTTAAATGAGATAAAGGAGATATGCATAACATGGCAGCAAAAGAATGGGGAGACTGGGGAGCACGCTGGATCTGGCCGCAGGAGGAGCAAGGATCAGCGGATAGGGAACAGCAGCACGAGCGTGCGTACTTTCGCAGAGTGTTCGAACTGCCAGCTGGTATCGGAAAGACCTGCACCCTGGATTTGGCCATTACCGCAGACAGCCGCTACAGGCTGTTCGTCAATGGGCAGCGTTTATGGGCCGGTCCTTGTAAAGGACATGGTCATATACAGTATTATGAAGAATTCAGTCTGGACAATGTTCTACAACCAGGTTTAAATGTGCTTGCTGTTATGGTCGTTCATTATGCAGGGACTACGCCCTTTGAACTGGGCGAAGACGGACCTTTGTCCGTCTGGCGCTCGCAAAAAGGCGGGCTGCTTGTGGAAGCGGCAGTTACACAAGGAGGGCAGCTAGTACAGGAGCTAAATACGGATAGCTCATGGAAAAGTATTAAGGATCGCAGCTATAAGTTCCAGCAGTTTCCGATCATACGCTGGATGGGTGGACTGGAAGAAGTGGAGGGTGACGCAGCGCTGCTGGATTGGACACTGCCCGAATATGATGACAGTGCCTGGCTTGCTAGCGGAATTGTGCAACCGGTGCGGGATGAATATGGCCAATTAACCCCTTGGCAGCTGGCCCGGCGTCCGATTCCGCTGTTGTATGAGCGGGAGCAATTTTTTCTGAAGCTGATGCGTAGCAGTAGCGGGGAAGGGCATGCCTTTTTTGAGGAAGGGCATAGTCTGGAGCTGCGAAATGGAGATGGCGGCGCTTCACCCAACGCAGTACTGCCTTCCGCTGGAATAACAATAGAAGCAGGGCAACATTTTTGGTTGGAGTTGGATGCTGGCGAGCTAACCACAGGGTATTTGCAGCTTAGACTTCTTGGAGGCAAAGGTAGCCGGATTACCCTACTATGCGCTGAGTGTTATGAAGAAGAAACGGGGGATGATGAGATTCGCCGCAAAGCTGTCCGCGATAATACGAAGGAACATGTATTAAGAGGCGGTTACGACAGCTATCACCCGGCAGGTTACGGCATCTCTGCGCGGATGGAAATCTACGAACCGTTCTGGTTCCGTACCTTCCGCTATGTACGGCTGGAAGTGCAGGCTGGTGTCGAGCCTCTAACGATTTCCAGCTTTAGCTATAGGGAGACCGGATATCCACTGCAGCCGGAAGGAAACTTTCACTGCTCCGATGAACAATATAACCAACTATGGGAGCTCAGTGTACGAACACTTCAGCGCTGCATGCATGAGACCTACGAGGATACTCCGTATTATGAACAGCTGCAGTATACCATGGATACCAAACTGATGATGGAGTTTACGTACCTATTATCAGGGGACGACCGGTTAGCGCGGAGAGCTATGGAAGATTATAAGGCCTCTCAGCTACCAAACGGGATGCTGCAAAGTCGCTATCCCTCAGTGCTGCCGCAGGTCATTCCTTCCTTCTCCCTATATTGGATCGGAATGATTCATGACCACTACAGATCCTTCGGGGATATGGCCTTGGTGAATCAGTACCGGTTAGCGCTGTTATCTGTGCTGGACTGGTTCGATCAACATCTGACTCCGGAGGGTCTGGTGGACAGAACGCCCCGCCAATATTGGAATTACTTCGATTGGGTGGAGGAATGGCCGCTCGGCGCACCGGATTGTACGGATGATGCACCCGCAACCGTACTGAGCCTGATGTATGCGGCCGCGCTGGAGCAAGCGGCTGAATTGCTTGCAGCCAGCGGTTGGACACAGATTGCTGGTGAACTGCGTCAACGCAAAGCGGCGGTCAACGCTGCGGTAATGGATTGCTGCCGGCTAACGAACAGTCTGCTGTTCCGCGACAGTCCGGAGGCAACTGCGGGAACGCAGCATAGCCAGCACACGCAGGTCTGGGCGGTTTTAGCGGGCACAGTGGATGTTGTAGAAGGGGCGGCACTGCTGGAGTCAACGTTAACAGACACATCACTGGCTAAGCTTTCGTTGCCGATGAGCTACTATCTATTCCGCGCGCTAGAGAAATGCGGAATGTATGACCGCTCGTTCGGACTATGGACACGGTGGTTGAAGCAGTTGGAGCTTAATCTCACTACACTTCCAGAAATAGATTCAACCGGCACCAGAAGTGACTGCCACGCATGGAGCGCACTGCCGATCACTGAGTTCACCAGAGGGATATTGGGTGTCCAACAAGGAATAGAGGGAATAACTATAAAGCCCCACTATGGAGAACTGCGGCAGGCCAGCGGAACCGTAAATACAAGTATCGGCCCAATAAACATCAAATGGGAGATCCGTTCAGTAACAGGACAGGAGATCTTCCACATGAAAGCTTCCTGGCAAACTGGATCGGCAATTACAATAATTCTGCCTAATCATGAAGTGCATGAGACAGATGAGGGTTCCTTTTACAAGGAGATCGACATTAGTCACCTTAGCTGTTAGTCTGATTTCAGTTGATTTTGTTTTCATGATTCATACACCGGAGGGGGATGGGGAAGTCATATGTTCAGATCGTTCGGCCGCAATATCCGCCTAGTCCTGGTGTTGTTCATTACTGTCTATATTGTCGCTTCGAGCTTCATTCTGTACCGTACTATGGAGCATAGAAGCCTTGACATGCTGCGGCAGCTATCCGTTCAGTACACTGGCCAGCAGCATAAGAACACACTTCTGTTCATGAACTGGCTGGAGGAGACCTCGAAGCTTATATCCAACAACCAGGTGGTGCAGAATGCGCTGAAAAAACCAACATATGACGGGGCAATCTCTCCGATACTTGAGGGCATACGTTCTTCCAGTAGTGACATTCTCGGCATTTACATTTGGGGAGAAGCAGGGGGAACTTACTCCTCGAGCAATGTTTCCGGGTTGCTGCCCTTTGCAGAGATCAAAAAAGAACCAGGGATGGAACAATTTCTAAATAACCGAGAGCAGGCTTTGCGCTGGACGGTGCTGAACCGGGAGCATCTAATGAATGCACCTTCGGATCTGCGCGACCGTCTGTTGCTTGAAGTAAAAATTAAGGGTTCGATGGGAGACGTCCTCGGTCTGCTCTCGCTCGAAGTGGAGATTGACAAGCTTTACAGCTTCTACCTATCTGGCGAGAATACAATCTACGGGGAAAATGAAGTTTACCTACTGACCGGAAACGGGAAGCTATTGAGTGCTGCCGATGTCCCGAAGGAGCGACTGCAGGAGATCAAAGCAGCACTAGTTACTTCGGAAAAAGCTACCTTGGCTGAGCCAGTGACACAGGGTATCGATCAAAATAGTACAGGCAGAGGTGATGCAGATCTGCTGGAGCGGGAAACGGCTGACGGCCTGATTTTGCTCTATCCACTACCGGAATCGGCAGAGCGGATTGTCACCTATATCTCAGCAGATGGCATGAATGCAGAGCTGCGAACGTTTAAGTATTTAATGCTCGCCCTGAACATCGTAGTGTTCATAGTGTTCTGGCTGCTGATCTCAGTGCTTAGCGGCAGTATAGTTAATCCACTGAAGCAGTTGTACCTGAAGATTAATTCAACAATGAAAGACTAAGATAAGATGGAGTCTGAATCATGAAAATCGCTAACCGAAGTGTATTTCATACATCTAGCGTGGGCAATAAACGGATGAAGTAAGATATAGTTGTATTCAGTACACTTATAATTCGGAAAGTTAGTTGCTGCCAACAGAATTGGAACGTATAGATGTACCAAATACACTTAAACTTCTGCTCGCTGCAAAAAAGGGTGCTTTAGCTGTATTAAATACAACTAAAGCACCTATAATTCTCGAAAGTATCTTTAATTTTCCACTACTCAATCGTCTTTTTAAGCAAAGTAGAAGTCCCGCCTACCCACTCAAAAAGGATCGATTTCTTTGTTATGTCCGCATTTATAAACTAAATTCGCTAATTGGGCAGTTCCTTCTTCAAGTTGATCGTAACTGTGGTGCCTTGCCCCGGTGTGCTGGAGATACTTAAACCATATTGAGGACCATATTCCAGTTTAATTCGTTCGTCCACATTTCTTAGTCCATACCCGCTCTGAAACAACACATCTTCCTTGGCTTGGCTAAGCGTCGCACCGTTGGAAAATCCCACCCCGTCATCAGTCACTGTGAAGCGAATCTCATCTGCCACTAATTCGCCTTTAATCCAGATTCGGCCCATCCCGCGTTTCTCGCTGATGCCGTGTTTGATCGCATTCTCTGCAATAGGCTGAAGAATCAGCTTCAGAATGCGAACCTTGCGCAGCGATTCCTCAATCTCGTATTCAATCTCGAACTTATCCGGAAACCTCATTTGCTCAACTGTCACAAAACTCTGCACCAAGCGGATTTCTTCGTCCACGGTCACGAACTTGTCGCCTTTATGCAGGCTGATTCGAAAAAAGGTAGCTAATGAAGAAATCAGTCGTTCTATATCGGGCTGCTTCTTCAGTCGGGCAATCCAGGCAATTGCATCCAGTGTGTTGTAGAGAAAATGGGGATTGATCTGTGATTGAAGTGCGGTCAGCTCAGCTTTCCGTTGCTTTTCTTTCTCCTCATCTTTCTCCAGCATTAATTGGCTGATCCGCTCCACCATCTGATAGTAGCTGTTCTCAAGCTGAAAAATCTCATCAACCTGACCGCGCTGTTCATAAACAGCGGCCAGATCTTTTTTGCCAAACAGGCTCAGCTTCTTCTTCAAGTTCAGCAGTGGACGGGTGATTTTGGCTGCCAGAAAGAAGGAAAAAATCAGTAGCACAATAAAGGTAACGCTGGCGAACAGAAGCGCATTTTGATTGCCTTTGGCGATTCCCGAGAGCAGTTTGTGATTGGAAATCACACTGGTGAATTCCCAGCTGACCCCAAGTGTCTCCAACCGGGGATTCAAAGGATAAGTAGCAATGATGTAGGAATTTTCGTTATCTGACCAGGTACGATAGCCTTCTTTTTTACCTGGGCGAAGAGGGGCGTTTTCCTCCAAAAAATTGCCCAAGAGCCGTTTGTCGGGGTGAGAAATAATCCGATTGTCGGAAGTCAGGAAGGAGTAGCCGATGCCAGTGAAGCTGGAGGAATACAGGTCCGCCAAAGCAGCCTCCCTGACATAAATGATCACGACCCCGATATTTTGTCCAGTATTGAAATTGCGGAACTGCTGGCCGAATGGAATATACGCATTGCCTTCTCCATCCCGTTTGATCTCACCGACAACAGGCATGCTGCTCTCCTGAATTCGTTTGATGAACAGGGCTTCAGGCACCTCCAACATCTGCTCCTTAGACTGGTAAGAATAAAGCATATTATCGTTGGTGCTGATAATCACGTTACCCACCAGGTCGTTTTGGGCCAGCATACCGTCGATAATAGCTCCGATTCGCGATTCCTTATCAGCTGACGGCAGGGAATCATTATTGATGATTTGGTAGATATCACTGTTCACCAGAAACCGCAGAAACAACATTTGAATGTCATCGACCATGAGCTCCACGCTAAGCCCAATTTGGCGCTGAGTCTGAACGACATGGCGGTACAGATCCTTTTGCAGGTAGGTATAGGAATAAAAATTGAAAATAACGAGCATCAGCACCAGATGCAGAGACAGTCCTGCTAACAGAACAACAACAATCCGGCTTTTGATCTTGAACCGCCTCATCCAGGAATCCATCCGGTTGGCTAGTCTCCGCTTACCCATAGGTTTTTGCATATTCGCTCGGCGGGATGCCCGTCATTTTTTTGAAGATCTGGCTAAAGTATTTGGAGTCAGTGAAGCCGACCTGATTGCCAACCTCGTACACCCGATACTTCGGATTGCGCAGCATACGTTTGGCCTCCTCGATACGGTATTCCGTCAGACATTCGTAAAAGGTTTTGTTCAGATCTTTACGGAATAGATGCATCAAATGGGTTGGACTGACGAAGACCGCCGCAGCAACCATCTCAACGGTAATGTTTCCGGCATAGTGCTCCCGGATAAAAGCGAGTGCGTCCCTGATTTCACGCCGGCACCGAGCCCCAGCCTCTTCTTCAGCATACAGCACACGTTCAATGCCAGAAAGGGCACGCTGCGCAGCAAGTACAGCCTGCCGGTATGAATCTACGATCCCGTTCCATTCTCCCGCAGGTTTACCTATGCCGACGCTTAAGGCCTGGCCGAAGTGCTGTTGGCTCCATTCAGATAGTTGTTTGCCCAATTTTCGTGCAGAATCTCCGGCCAGCTCTGGTTCCCCGGTCCGAAGGATCATAACCCACTCCAGATGGCTGTCCCGGAATAGACACAGTTGCTCAAAAGAATGCGCTTCCAGAATAGTCGCCGCTGCATCCTCCAGCGCTTTGCCTACAGTATTTCCTTGAAGGCCGTTATCAGGAGGAAAGGTAATGGACAGCGGTAGGATAGCTTTTCCAGGTTCCAATTGCAGTTCCAGTAATTTTATCTTATTTGAAATAAACTCTTCGTCATGCAGTTGGTCATGCAGCAAATCCTGCCAGAACTGCTTGGAGATCGAGGCCAATTCCTCATTAAGCTGTGAATACCGCTTGGAGAGTTGCTTTTTGCCAAGGATTTCATCCCCGACGCTTCGAACTGTATTTGCAAGTTCTTCTATATTAATGGGCTTTAGCAAATAGGTGGAGGCGCCATAACGCAAAGCAGCCTGCGCATATTGAAATTCGTCATAACCGCTGAGCACGACAATCCCTACGAGCATGTCCTGTTCCCGTATTTTTTCGATGAGCTCAAGACCGTTCATATACGGCATACGAATATCGGTAATGATCACATCTGGACGGTGCACTAGGGCAAGCTCCAATCCTTCCTCGCCATTGCTGGCTTCTCCTATGATCTCGACGTTGTATTCTGCCCAGTCTATGGTCTGGGTGATGCCCATGCGGACCAGATATTCGTCATCCACTACAAGCGCTTTCAACATTGGCTTCACCTCGAAGTAGTTTCTAATATGTCTTACAGCCATTATAAACATGAAACCTCTTAAAGAGGAGGTATAATTTCTGAGGTTGTCAGGATCGCAAACGATTTCGCAGTATATTCCCCGGTGACTCTGCGCAGTGACTGCCACGTAGCGTAAGGATCAAACATTTCAACAGCTTCGCAAACCGTTTCATAGGATTCCATCCTAACTTTTGCAAAATCCACTGTGATAGACTTTAAGCGTAAAAGAGCAGTAAGCGCTTTTATAAACATAGAGAGATCGAAATTGAACGTTGTAGGAGGAGTACACTAGATGCAAGATTCATTTATTCCATTTGGGTTTCAATATTACCGTTCCCCGACCCCCTTCCGTGATCAATGGGAACAAGACCTAAGCAATATTGCCGGACAGGGCTTCAATTGTGTGAAATATTGGGTACAATGGCGCGCGAGTGTGTCCAAAGAAGGGACCTATCATTTCGATGATATTCAGGAGCTAATGGATATTGCGCAGAGGAATGGTTTGAAGGTCATTTTGAATGTAATTTTCGACGTGGCGCCGGCCTGGTTCTATAAAAAATATCCTGATTCCAAAATGGTTACAGCGGACGGTTCCATTCTGGAACCAAGGGCGATTAACTGCCGCCAGATCGGCGGAGCGCCGGGGCCCTGTTATCATCATCCAGCTGCCGCCGAAGAAAAGGCAAAGTTTCTGGCGGAGACGGTGAAGACTTTTAAGGATCATCCGGCGCTCTGGGTCTGGGATTTATGGAATGAGCCTGAACTAACCACAGGAATCAAGCGCAAGTTGTCTTTTGACAACCAGGTGTGTTATTGCGAGCAATCGCTGTGGGTGTTCCAAGAATGGCTGAAAAATAAATATGTTACTTTGGAAGCCCTCAATGAATCATGGCAGCGGACTTACGGGAGCTGGGAGGAAGTAGAGGCACCGCGTGGACAAGGCGTATTTAATGATCTGGTGGACTGGCGCCTATTCATGTCCGGTACTTTAACGGATGAGCTGCGGAGCCGGGTAGATATAGTGAAGTCACTGGATCTTTTGCATCCTGTTATGGCCCACACTGTGCCCGCCCCTATCTTTAATATGATTACAGCGGGTTCGGACGACTTCAAGCTGGCTGAGCCCTGTGACTTGACAGGCAATAGCCTTGGGTCCTCGGCCTGGTCTGCTGATCTACTGATCTCTGCCGCCAAAGGTAAACCCATTATCAATTCGGAGATTCATGCTTTGCCAGGCAATACTGCAATGAAGCCGCGTCAGCCGGAACTACGGGAAATGAAACGGCATATTCTGACCCCGCTCGCTCGTGGCATCACGGGATATTTGTTCTGGCAGTACAGACCAGAGATATTGGGACAGGAGGCCCCTGCATGGGGCAGTGTATATTTGGACGGAAGTCCAACCCCATGGTACAAGGATATGGCTCATCTAAATAAGCTGGTGCAAAACAATAAGCAAGAACTGATGCATGCAAAACGGCGCGGAGACGGGATTGCCATTCTGTTCAGTCCGCAGAACCAGGTTGCTAACTTTGCGGCACATGATCATCTGGACACCTACAACGATTCCTTACAAGGCGCCCATAAACTACTGCATGAGCTCAATTATAAAGTTGAATTTCTGCATGAGACGGATGTTAACGAGAAGACACTGGAGCAATACCACTGCTTGTGGATGCCTTATCCTCTATATTTGAACCGCAAACTGTGTGACATCCTACGCCAGTGGGTGGAAAAGGGCGGGATCTTGATTTCGGAATGCTCGTTCGGTGCACTTCAGGCAGAGAATGGCTGCCACAGCTATACGGTGCCCGGTTATGGATTTGACCAGGTGTTCGGGGTCCGTGAGACTTGGATTCATTCCGCTGAGAACCTGGATCACAGCTATCATCAGGTTGCGTTCGAATCACGGACAGCGATTCCGTTGCGGAATGTTATGGAGCACAGCAAGGCGGAGGAATCGGCAGCAGACGATACGGCGCACGGATCCTATTACAAATCGGATATCGAGCTGGAAAGCCATGTGAAGGTACTGGCTGAATTTGCCGAGGACCGCATGCCTGTGTTGACTACCGCCGCTTATGGCAACGGGCGTGCCGTATGGTTTGGTACCTTGCTTGCGGCTGCCTACTGGCAGGATGGACATCCCGGAACGCTTCAGCTGGTGCGGGATCTATTACAGAAGGAACTAAAGCTGCAGCCGTATGTACAAGCAAGCGGCGGTGTCCGCGCGGATCTCTCCGAGTGGGAAGGTGAGCAGGACCGAGGGGCATTTCTTTTTGTTCATAATGAAGGGGATATGGCGGTTAAGGCTGACGTTACGCTGGGTATTGTTTATACTTCTGTCGAACCGTGGTTTGATGATGGCAGCGCTGAAATTCAACCAATGAATCTATTGAAACCCACAACTACAAAACTGACTGTGCGGGTAGAAGCTGGAGATGTTCAAGTATTCCGATTATCTTAACCGGTATCAGTAAAGAACGGAGAATATAGAGCTGGTGAAAACTGGCTAAAGGAGTGTATCTATATGCGTTGGTTAGATTATGTTAATCCATTGCAGGGGACGGAGTCAGATTTCCGGTATTCACATGGCAATACGCTGCCACTTACAGCGCTGCCATTTGGTATGGCGGCTTGGTGCCCGCAAACCTATGAAGCAGGTGGAACCTGGTTCTTCCACCCGCGCCATCGCCACCTAGAGGGTATCCGGCTGACCCATCAGCCCAGCCCGTGGATCGGAGATTATGGGCATCTGACCCTGTTGCCACAGACAGGTCCACTGCTGCTCAGTCCCGGTTCACGTTCTTCTTCCTTCAAAACGGAAGAGATGCAAGTGTCCCCTCACTATTTCGATGTGTTTCTTCAACGTTACCGCACCCGGCTGGAGCTGACTCCAACCGAACGTTGTGCAGCGATAAGAATAACTTTCGCTGAGAGGCAGCAGAACAGGCTTATTATAGCACCTCTGAAAGGTGAGTCACATCTCACCTTCCAGCCGGATAAACGTAGAATCACCGGCTACACAAGAGGCCATACCGCCGGGGTGCCCGATAATTTCGCGATGTATTTCGTGTTCCAGTTCGATAGGGATTTTCACATGGAGGAGTCGGGAATCTTTAACGGAGATTATCAGCCACTGGAGACCCATGAAGGGACTGGCGAACGACTGGGCGCTTACGTAGGAATAGCTGCACCGGAATCTGGCATAGTGGGAGTGAAGTGCGGGACTTCCTTTATTAGCGGAGAGCAGGCGCTGCTTAATCTGAACCGAGAGATTGGGGAAGACAGCTTCGGAGAGATCTTGAATAGAGCAGAGGCAAGCTGGGAAGAACGGTTGGGGCGCATTGTTGCTGAAAGCGCAGATGAAGAGAACCTCCGCACCTTTTACAGCTGCATGTACCGAATCTGCCTGTTCCCGAGAACGTGGCATGAATATAACGAGCAGAACGAGAAAATCCATTACAGCCCTTTTAATGGCAGCATCTGCCAGGGTCCAATGTATTCGGATATCGGGCTGTGGGATGTATACCGAACCAGCCTTCCTTTATACAGTATCCTATTCCCATCTTTATTGGGTGAGATTATGCAGGCGTGGACATTGGCATACAAGGAGAGCGGCTGGCTGCCAAAGTGGCTGTCACCAGGGGAGCGCAGTGCCATGCCCGGCACACTGATTGATGCCGCAGCTGCGGATGCCGTGGTTAAAGGCATCGGCGGATTTGATACAGAGGTACTGTATGAAGGTCTTCTGAAGCATGCAGATCGTCCATCAGTGGACGAGAAGCTGGGCAGAAGGGGCCTTGAATTGTACTTGCAGCATGGTTATCTGCCGCATGACCGTTTCCATGAAAGTGTAAGCAACACGTTGGATTATGTATACGGAGATTTCTGTATTGCGCAGATGGCCAAAACACTTGGCAAAATGGATGATTATGAGCGTTTTATGGCTCGGGCACAGAATTATAAGCTGCTGTTTGATCCGACAGTTGGGTTTATGAGAGGTCGCAATGAGGACGGTACTTGGCAGGAAGCATTTGATCCTCTGGAGTGGGGTAATCCGTTTTGTGAAGGCGGGGCTTGGCAGGGGAGCTGGGCAGTGCCCCACGACTTCCCGGGACTAGCCGGGTTGATGGGTGGTGAAGAGGCTTTTGTCCAGCGTCTGGATCAGTTGATGACCGAGGAACCGGTATTTAAAGTGGGATCCTATGGTTTGGAAATACACGAAATGTCGGAAATGGCCTCCGCCGATCTGGGGCAGTTTGCCATCAGCAATCAGCCGAGCTTCCACATTCCTTATATATTTGCCAGACTGGGTGTGCTGTCCAAAACGCAATATTGGGTCCGCAAAACCATGGCCGAACTGTTCAGCAGCCAGATGGATGGTTTACCCGGCGACGAAGATAACGGCAGCATGGGTGCTTGGTTTATTTGGAGCGCCATCGGCCTGTACCCTTTAAGTCCCGGAATTCCTGAATATGTGCTCGGCAGCCCGCTTTTTGATAAGGTAACTATTCAGCTTGAAAATGGGCAGCAATGGATCATTGAAGCAGAGAACAACAGCCCCGCCAATGTGTACAGCAAATCGGTCCACTGGAACGGATCGCTATGGGAGCACCACTCTCTGTCACATGACGAGATTGTCAAAGGTGGAGTCTTGAATTTCTGTATGTTTTCGGGCGCATATCCGTCTTAAGAACAATGCAAGGCAGTCTGGAAAATTCCGGACTGCCTTTGTTTTTATTAGATGATTTTACAATCAAAAAAATTGAGGAACACACTGAATCAGTGATGATTGCAAATCGACTTTTCTATAAATCACTCCGATCCCGTAATTGCATGGATATCATGCTTGATATACAACAATTTGCTGCTCAATCCCGACAAACGCGCTGAATTCCTGCACATTGTACAACATTCCACGTTCGAATACGTAACTTCTCTATTCTCCGCAGCATTTTTTATGGGGCGAAAACTGGCCTTTACGGTCAAATCGTGAAATGGCAAACCATTTCGCAGCTTTCTCGCCTGTTATTTCAACGTAAACATGTCTAATATCGAAGAGAATGAAAGCGCTTAACACCAAGGAAGAGAGGAGGAATCAATATATGACACTAAAACTTCATTCCAAAAGAAATCAGCTAATCGTTATTCTGACCGCTCTGTTAGCAGGAAGCCTGCTGCTGATTGGTGCGAAGAAGTTGCAAGATCCACAAGCAGAAGAAATGCTTCTGACCCTTAACGGGCAGGAGGCCACAGCAGCGGAGTTCAACTGGCATCTTCAAATGAATCGGGCACTGATTGTTGATTATTTTAAACAAACTTACAACGCCGACTATTCAAAAGACTTCTGGTCTGCCTACTATTCCGGCGAAAATCCAATGCAGAAATGGATCAATACAGCTCAAACTCAGCTTTTGACGAAGCGGATGGAGCTACAGCTTGCTCAAGAAGCAGGAGTCGTAACGGATATCAGTTTTGAAGGTTTTCTCAAGGAAATGGAGCGCGAGAATAATCGGCGGAGTCAGGCAGCAGCGAATAAGGAGGTGGTGTATGGTCCTCTTCATCTGGAGGCGCAGGCCTATTTCAGTTATTACATGAGCAACCTTGAGGAAGCCACGATTGAGGCTATGCGCAGTAACGGAAGTATCGTGATTTCAGACGAACAGGTGAAATTGGAATATGCAGCAAATCTAATTGCGAAATATTCTCTGCCGGGAACGATTCGTCTGGAATGGGCAACGCTTCCCTTTGGCCCAGAAACAGAGTACAAAGATCAGCAAAAAGCCTTAGAAAGAATGGAAAAGCTCCATGCAATAGCAACAGCGACAGCAGCAACAGATTCTTCAGGCACAGGCTTCCAAGACCAGACAAAAGAGTTTGGCGTAAACGTTGGCGAGGTGAAAATAACAAGTGCTTCACGGCGAACAGCAGCTCTGGAAAATCCAAAGGTATTGCTTACCGCAGAGCAACTGGCGCCGGGAGAGATTAGCAGTTTGTTTGCTGAAAATGGGGCTATCCATCTACTTTACTGCCTGTCGGCAGATGATGCAGTTGTTCAACCGCTCGATCATGCGAAGGATGCCATCGCACTGAATTTGGCGCAGCAGAAGTATAGATCCATTGTGGACGAAAAGCTGTCCGAAGCTGTCGTGGAATGGAATTACCCGATGGCTGAAGGTCTCGCAAACCAAACCATCCAATAAATGTTCAAGGGGGAATAATACAATAATGTTCAAAAAACTCGCAAAATCACTGCTTATAATGGTGCTGATCTTCACAGCGGTGCTTCCCGTAATGGGCGTTTCTGCCCATTCTGAAGAGGCGAATGCCGATGATTTCTCAACCCTACCGGCAGCGGAACACAGGTCCGAGAACTGGCTGATTGACAGTAGTAATCCTCAATTTTTCGGAGGAGATGCAGCCCGGCTGGTCAGAACCTCCACGGAGACTGGCTATGCCATTTACTCTTTGACTGGAGTTCAGTCGTTTACGCTTCAAGCGTATTATTTCTCTGGTTCCACGGCTGTTATCAAGTTCTACGGATCGCCAGATGCAGATATCTGGACGGAGCTTCCAGCCATCAACGACAGTCCAACCGCAACCGGTTCTGGCTGGTACGGAACAGTATATACACCCTTGGGGGCGCTGCCGGATGGTGTCAATTATCTCAAAATTGAAGTCAGTGGTGACCTCGATACCTGGCTGATGCAGCTTGGGCACCTTACGCTCTCCAATGTGTCGCTTGCACCACAAACGATTGTTGATGAGCTTGACGACATTGCACAGCTTTATACACACAGTACAAATTGGTCTTTAGATACAAGCAATCCCGCTTTTTTTGGTGGAGATCATTCTCGTGCGGTGAGAACAGCAGACTCAGCAGAATCACTCGTGTACCATTTGCATAATCTGCAACATTTCACAGCCCGCATGCATTCCTTTGCCGGGTCTAGCGGGACTATCAAGTTCTATGGTTCGGCGGATGCATCCACTTGGACAGAACTTTCTGCTGTTCATGAACCTCCACAGGCCACTGGTGATGCGGCTTGGACCGGGACGAATTATACTCCGGCACAGGGGATTCCTTCCGGACTTCATTACTTAAAAATAGAACTTAGCGGTGATTCCGCACCCTGGCTGATGCAACTAGGATCGGTCACCTTATCCAACCGCTTGCCTGGAGATGGAGGGAGCAGCGGTGGAGACGGAGAATATTATGTGGATTCATTTGCAGGCAGCGACAACAACGATGGAAAAACACCGGAGACTGCCTGGAAGACCTTTTCTATAGTGAATCAGACTACCTTTGAGGCTGGGGATCGGATTTTATTAAAGAAGGGTGGAATCTGGAACGAACAATTATATCCTAAGGGCAGCGGCACAGATGAAGAACCGATTACAATATCTGCCTATGGGAGTGGAAGCAAACCGATTATCAACGGTGGAGGCATGGCCGGAGCAGCTGTATACCTACGTAACGCCTCGAACTGGGTGATTCGGGATCTTGAAGTCACTAATTATGCTTCCGAGAGGGGAACTGTTTACCGGGAAGGTATTATGGTGGAGAATGCTAATGGAGGAACATTAAGTAATATCCGCATTCAGGATAACTATGTCCATGATGTATCAAGCAGTTTCCGTTATCCGACGGTTTCCGGAGCCGAAGGTGGCCCGCATGCGTTTGGAGGTATCTCCGTATATGTGGGCGGAACGACGGGCACGGACAAGTTCGAATGGGTATGGATCGAGGGCAATACAGTGGAACGGATAGGCCGGACCGGTATTGTGGTATGGGATCAGCGTTTTAACGGAGCAGACTATGCTACGGTCAATGTTACGATCCGTGGAAATTATGTCAAACAAGCCGACAGCGACGGTATTCTCACCTTCGGTGCGGATGGAGCGGTGATTGAGCATAACATAGCGGAGGAAGGCGGAAATTATTCCGAAGAAGGCGAGTTTAACGGCTCTGCCGCAATTTGGCCGACTCGCGGCAAGAATAATATCGTCCAGTTCAATGAGTCTTTTAACACGAACAAACCAGAGGGAGATGGTCAGGGCTTCAATCTGGATATCGATACGATGGACAGTGTGGTTCAATATAATTACAGCCATGGCAACAAAGGCGGATTCATGCTTTTTGTCGATGCCCGTTTGACTCCGGGAGTGCTGACAGGCTCCTCTAACAATGTAGTCAGATACAACATCAGCCAGAATGATCTAACGCATACGTTTAATTTTGCAGGCGGGGTTACGCCAGATACACAAATCTATAACAATACTATCTATATCGGAGCTGGGCAAAACACCAAAATTATCGATCATGAATGGGATGACGCAGGAAATATTAACGCTCCATATTCTTTTAGGAACAATCTGGTCTACAACCTTGGTCAAGGAGGTTATAATCTGCCAGGGGTGAACGGTAGCTTCGACCATAATCTATTATATGGCAACCATCCAGTAAGCGAGCCGGAAAATACCAATCCTATCACAGCAAATCCACTCTTAGTTGCTCAGGGCACCGCCGGAATGGGCTGGAATACAGTGGACGGTTACAAGCTGAGAGAGGGGTCTCCTGCACTTGGGGCCGGTGCTGTCATTGCAGACAACGGTGGGCGGGACTACTGGGGCAATCCCGTTTCAGCAGCAACTCCACCGAATATTGGAGCTTATAATGGACCCGGACTTGATCCTGCTACTCTTCCAGAAGCCCCTGTAGATGATCTGCGACTATATTTTCAAGGTTTAAAAATTGCTCCTCATATTACAGATGGTAATAACGGCGGCATGTCGCTACAACTTCAATTTACGAACAATTCCAGTGTGGATCCTCTGAGAATTAAAAAGATTTCCTGGACCCTAGGGGAAGAGACTGGTCAGATCAGCGGTAGTGAATCGCAATTGTCTGAAATTGCCCCAAATAGTGGATTTACTTATTCAATTCCACTGCCGGGATTCTCTGAAGGGGTTAAATATCCTCTTGAGTTGACAGTTGACCTTGAAGGTTATGAGACAGTTCACCTCAAGCAAAACATAGATATTAACCGGATGCAGCATCAGTCCGATACACGAAGTCCAGCTCTGATTGATCTTGCGGACGGAACCCCTTTGCTCAACGGATATAAGGGTGCGGATGATCTTAGTGGAACAGCGCAACTACGCTGGGATGAAGAACACATTTATTTGACCGCTGATATCCGCGATGATGTATTCAGCCATAATGCCGCCGGGATTAATATTTGGCAAAATGACAGTATTCAGTTCAGTCTTGCTCCCGGTGTACCGGGCGATAGTCAATCCTGGTATGAATACGGAATCTCGCAAACACCAGAGGGGCCGCAAATATATCGTTGGCTGTCCATGAAAGGTGCAGCTACCGGAGTGTTGACTAAGGGAACTTTAAGTGTGACCAGAGATGAGGCGACCAAGGTTACCTCATATGCACTGGCACTACCTTGGAGCGAAATAAGCCCGATCCGTCCAGCGGCGAGCGATATCTTAAGCTTCTCCATGCTGGTTAACGATAATGATGGCGCGGGTCGAAAAGGATATATTGAATGGGGATCAGGCATTGGCGCTGCGAAGGACGCCTCACTTTTCCGCACCTTCCAGTTTATGAACGTAGAAGGTGAAGAAGAGACACCACTGAGTGATAATGCCGATTTGAGCGTTTTGAGTATGGACGGTACAGACATCCCTGGGTTTGACCGTAAGAAACTGACCTATACAATAAATGTGCCCTTTTCCAAGACAGCGGTGGCTGTAACTGGGACACCTTCTGATGCAGAAGCCAAATTGACGGTAACAGGCGGAAGTGAGCTTAAGGTAGGAGATAACAGAATCGATGTTAAAGTTACCGCTGCGAACGGCATAACAACTAAGACATACACTTTGAATGTAGTGCGGAGTGAAGAAGGTGGGGGAACAGATACGCCCGGCAATTCGTCCGGCAGCAATAATAGTGGCAACACAAATGAGAGTAGTGGAGGAAAAATAGTTAATCCAGTGAATATAATTTCAGCGGGCCGTATTCGCATTCAGGGTTCACCCGGTGCTGAAGGAATGAAAATTGCACAGCTTCCCACAGGAGAACTCCAAAAAGCGATGAAGGGAGTGCAAGATGGAGCTTTAGTACTTGAGCTTGCTGAAGAGGATGCGACTGCCAGTGGTGTGGCTTTTCAAGTGCCCATTCCCGAACTAAAAGATAATGTTACTTCCCTAACTGTAAAAGCAGGTGCTGCCACAATAACACTTCCAATTAACACTTTAGGTGAGAATATTCCAGAGGGTGCCCGGCAGTTGGAGCTATCTATCCATTTTGTTGATGCGTCAACCCTTCCAGTTGCCTTAAAAGAGAAATGGAAAACGCATGCTTTGTTCCGGATCTCAATGACGGTAGACGGTAAGTCCAAAGAAACATTAAGCCCTTCTGCGGCAATGAAGGTATCATTTGGATATGAATTAAACCTTGGTGAAGTCCCACATCAAGCCATCGTCTACTCTGTTACCGGCGAGGGAGTGGCCGAAGTGGTCAAAAACTCCAAATACGTATCAGGAACAGGCAAAACAACGTTTACAACAAGGGATTTTGGACTCTATGCTGCAGCTAATGCAAATATCCACTTCTCCGATGTTGATTCAGGCTCCACAGTCATCTTGGAAACTTTGGCTTCCCGTGATCTTATTCATGGCACAGGCGGGGGCAAATTCGAGCCTGCCCGGCAAATTACAAGAGCGGAATTTGTTCAACTGTTAGTATCAGCGCTAGAACTTCAAGCCGAGAGTAGCAGTACTTTCAAAGATGTGAGTTCAAATGCTTGGTATTACCAAGCTGTCTCAACAGCTCAGGCGCTAAAGCTTGTTAACGGACGTAGCGAAGGCGTATTTGCCGCAAAAGAACCTATTTCCCGCCAAGAAATGGCTGTTATTCTGTTTCGCGCTCTGAGCTTAACTGCTCTCCAGTCGGATATCTCCGGCAAGGCAGCAACTTTTGCCGATGAGAATCAAATCGGTTCTTACGCGATGGATGCGGTTGAGTACCTGCGGGAGACAGGAATTGTCAACGGTTATACCGACGGTACCTTCAGACCACTGAGCCTGACCACACGTGCGGAAGCCGCTGCTTTAATTTACAGAGTAATGGAATTGTAAGCACCAAAGAAGAGCTAGAGCCAAGTTCACTTGGCTCCAGCTCTTTTTGCTTTCGGAAATGATCATTGGGATGGTGACGGCAGCTTCAAAATCACGATGAATCTGGCTGAGCTGGCGAACAGCAGCGGGATCACACGTAGCAAAGAAATGACCGTAGTCGTTAAGGAATAGAACAGGGACAAAAAATAACAAATTTAGGAAACCAGTCGCCGAAAAAACAGGGATGACTGGTTGCCTTTTTTGTATTATAAAATGCAATATAAGGGGAATGGAATCTTGAATATTCCTTTAATTACTATACTTTTTCAAAGCATCTGCCATATCCAATTTATATTGATCTACTTTTTTTAAATTATCGATCGTTGCTACAACCATTTGGAAAAGATACTCAGATGTTCCTCCTAATTTTAGATTGTTACGTATTAAATTCATTACAATGTCCAAAACGATTGATGACGGAATGAGGACATCTGTAAGTCTAAACGTATGAGAAAAGGATTGTGACCCTAAAGGCCATGGTAAGTCAATCGAAAAAGAAACCGGCACTTTAATATCCAATTTGAAATTTTTCATATTTAAACCTTTTTCAAGTTGATTCTGGATCTCCCCAAAAATATAATCGTTAAAAATCTCAGAAAATTTTGTAAAAGTAAAGTTGGAAACGTCTCGGCAAAGATCCACGAGCTTACGAGGATTGAACTTGATTTCTTTCACTGTCATAACAACAGGAGGGATGATTGCTTCTTGAATTATAGCTTCGACTGCTCCTCTTAACCCTTTGAAAAATTCATCTTTTACTTTACCGGCACCGATTAGAGAAAAAATGTTAAACGTTAATACGTCAGCGGCTTTTTCAGCGATTTCCATTACTGGTTCAATCAGTTCTTTCATTAGTTTTTCTTGCATCAGCTTAGTTATGAAGTCGGTAATAGTATTTAATATCTTGGCTATTTCATTTAGCCAGCGTTCGATTATGGCGAGTAGTTCATCGATCAAGGCTTGAAACAACGCTGGAATCAGTTTTAGAGCGAATTGAATCATATGATCAGTTAAATGATTTATCAATATTTTGGCTATTGCTTCTATTTCAGCCATTTGAGGCATCCACATCGGATCGCTTTGCAAATGGTTGGCAAAGTCCACGGCGTTACCTTTTATTGGAGTAAATATGTTTAAAGCATTCTCAAAAAGCTGTTCTTGTTCTTCAGGTGTCAAAGGCGCTACCATTTCCGCAATAATTTTAACAGCTGCCTCCAACGGTTTCTTTAAAATATCTTGAGCTCCAAGTGGTCCAAGAACATTTGCAGCCTGACCTGCAGCTTCGCGAAGAAGACCCTCTATTTGTTTATTAACTGAAGTCTGAATTCCGTCCATAACATGAATTACGCTTCTTCCAAGCATTGTGAGTAATACGCTGGATAATGCTTCTTGCATAGTTTTCATATCAAAATTTTGAAATCCATTAACGATCTCTGGAATCAGAACATCAGAAGTCAGTTGTATGCAGGGAATCAGGGCTTGCTCAAACAGTATCTTAATCTCTTCCTCGCCAGCCAAAGTGTTCGAGATTGCAGTTTTTCTAGCACTTATTTCCGTATCCACATAATGATCGAAAGCTTGGTTTATGGCTCCAAGCGTTGATCTATAAGAGTTTTCCCCTGTAGTCGAAGGAAATGAGGGACTAAATAAGAACTTCATTGCATCTTGGGCAGTTCCTGAAACGGCAGGTTTCAGAATTGCTGCTATCTCCCGAACGCTATCTACATGTTGAATGGCAATCGTCAAAGGTTTATCAAGTTGAAATGAAAGAAGATCACCCTGGTTCAAATTTGTGTCAGACGGACGGTTCAAATCTGTATTAATTGCACTTTTGACAGCGGGAGGAGGTTGGTAAGACAATTGTGCCGTAAAAGTAGGGATGGTTGCTTTATCTGCCGCTTCCACTGCAAGGGGGAGCAACAAAGCTGATACCCACAAAGCAGAAATACTTCGGACAAACTCCCTCTTAAGCTGCTCGTTTTGAATTAATGCTGATAATGAGTCTAAACGAACAAAGATTTCATGGTTATCCGGCACTAACTGAAAAGAATTAAAACCTTTCAGGGTTTGAATGACTTCTGTGGTTTGTTCAGCTGGTAAAGAAGCAAGGCCAAGTAAACGAAGGATCTCTTCCTTAAAGAACACATTCATAGTCAAGAAGAACAACGATTGGAATTGCCCCCCAATAAATGTAAGAACGGTTTGCGCTAGTTTTTCGGTATTGCTCCCGGTACCTTCATTTAATTGTCTACTGACCTCATAGGCTGATTTCACTCCTATCCTAAGCATAGTACCGAGCATTAATGCTTGTTCCTGCTGTGTGTCAATAGCTTTATTAACAATGCCCTCAATTAAGCCGTTCCCATAACGATTGACCAGTTTTGCAGGATCGGGGAATTTAAAATTGATGCCACCTCTATAGCCACCCCCCGCAATAAATCCCATTCCCGCCTCATAGACAAATTGGAATCCAGATTCCCCTAGAGTAGCTGTCTTATGTAAATTACCAAGCATAACAAAATTGGCATACGCCATAAAACCAACCGCAAATTGGGCATACAAATAACCTTCGAGCTCTGATTCTTCTAACAATAGCTCAATCAATTCACCGGATAAACCATTTCCTGACGGTTTATTCTTCAGGATTTTCAATAACTCTTTAACGGTCATATTCATGCTTAAT
Organism: Paenibacillus sp. FSL P2-0121; assembly: GCF_037975345.1. NCBI lineage: Bacteria > Bacillati > Bacillota > Bacilli > Caryophanales > Paenibacillaceae > Paenibacillus > Paenibacillus sp. FSL P2-0121. The sequence goes on from NZ_CP150245.1 coordinate 3,575,982, forward strand.
CCTGCCGCTACCGCCGCTTTAAGAACGGCTTGAAGTCGTCCAGCTAGCCCGGCTTCGTCGAATAGATCCAGGGGCGTTTGTATCTGTACTTGGAGAAGAAGTGAAACTTCGGCACTCCCCAATATTTTTAATTCAGCCCATTTATTTAATAAATTATTGATTTGTGCCATAGCCTGTGCGCCTAACTTATAGTTCATTCCTCTTCTCAAGCTACCCTGGCCCGCAACTAAGGTCTGTCCCTGAATATTTCCCCAGTTTTGAGTTGTTGTACTTTGTTGAAAGATCTGCTGATCTTGATTCAGTGGCAATCTAACACCTCCATATTTACGTTGTTTTAGTATTTAGTAATATGGGCTATGAACTCATTTGATAACTTTTATGGAAAAATTTGCTTGGACAAAAACGAAAACTTCTCATGAAACTTTTCATCCAATAACATTATTTCTGCTTTTCTGCTGATAGCTTGGTTTCCAAACTTAACATCAATGATAAATTCATCACTCAGCATCTGCCGATACCGGGATATAATCTCTTCTTCCATCAATTCTCCCATTGACTTCGTTTCGGTCGGGATTACAGGGATTCCAGCTTGCTCTACCAAGTGAAGATTTTGTTTGATATCTGTAGCTACTTTGCTAAGAATGCTTTCACTTATTGCTGTCTCAATATCTACCATTCCTTCATTCGTATAAAAATGCTTGTTGACTGCAGCGAGTGCAGCATGTGAAACATGAAAGGCTTGAATATCTTTTTGTATTTCATAATGCATTTCAGCTGTTTCGAATATCAAAGCAAGCTCCTTAACTCTTTCGGTCGTTTGTCCATTTATTTCACCAAAATAAGTTTTGGAACCAAATTGAGCGTATAAAATATCCTCTTTAATGTCTCCACCTGCACCAGGGAAACCTGGAAGTAACCGATCACCTACGATCTCTAGCCAGGAATTATAACCAATAGTGTTGGTCAGTGTAATTATTGTTTTGCTCTGATTATTTTTGATCGCAGACAGGGCAGATTCTGCCTGATCATATCGTACAGGAACAAAGATAAAATCATAGATGTCATCATCTGCAAGCTTTTCGACCGTCTTAATGGATAGTTGCTTTATCATTCCGTTGTCGTTGTATCTCAAACCCTTCCGCTTAAGTTCATCCAGCCTTTTTCCCCGAGCCAGTAAAGTGACGTCAAACCCCGATTGTGCAAATCTAAGAGCGTATAAACTGCCAATCACACCCGCCCCAAAAATTAGAAGTCTATTTTGTTTTATGTTCACTATTATCATTCCTTCCGACTAACTAGACACTGATTGTTTAAGCAACATCTGTTTGATAAGATAATAGTATGGCAAGTTTATGCTTACAACCGTCAGTGTAAGAAAAGAGTTGCATAGACAACAAATTCCGATAATTGATGTTTTAGAAAGGGGATATTCAGATGGTACATCAAGAAGATCCGAGAGTAATACGGACTCGCCTGTTAATAAGAGAAGCTTTCAGAAATCTTTTACAGACTAAAGGATTTGATTCAATGACAATAAAAGATATCTCACAGAAAGCTACGATAAACCGGGCTACTTTTTATGCTCATTATGAAGATAAATATGCATTACTCGATGAATTTACAGAACAGTCTTTTCATCAAATGATTCCTGAACAAGTAATAAATGCACGGGAGTTTTCAGATGAAATATGTAACCAGCTGATCTTGTTGACTCATCAGTACATCGTTGATTTTTATCAGAAATGCAGAATGGATTCCAAATCCATTGCTAAGCTGGTGGATGAGAAAGTAAAAAATATGCTGCAGCAAATCATTGAAAACATATTTCTGAGAGGGGATAAATACGATATTGCAGACCGCCAACATACAAAGATCATTTCAGCAATGACAGGTTCAGCGATCTATGGCGCTGCATTTTCTTGGTTAATTGAGGGGGAGGCTGATCAGACCGATTTACTTGTGGACATTGTTCGTCCTTATGTAATGAGTGGCCTGGGACTCTTGATAAGATAGAATAGGAGCGCTTACAAGTATTACTCTCGGGACAAATCCCACGAAAATTAAAATTTAATCACTTCGCCAAGATTATTTATTTTTTATTATGTTTATAGTTGATAAAATCAAGAGAAAAAGAACAAAGAAAAAACAATGATTAACTTAGCTTTGATATCCATGATTTATATGTGAAAATTTAAATAAAAAGGATCATATTGTACATATCGCACATAATTAATCAGTCATCGAATCCTTAATTGCAAATATCCACGAAAACTAACGCTTCGGACCATTCCGAAGCGTTAATTTTTGTATGCGCAAGTTATGTTTCGTCATCTACCGCATGCCTAAATCCAGAAAATAATAATTTTCAAATTAACTATTTTAAATTTTATGAAAATGATATAAGATAGTGTAACAAATGAAACGATACGTATCGTTCTATAATTACATCCTTTTAATAACTTAAATAACATCTAGGAGGTGAAATGAATATGAACGTGAAAAACAAAGAACCTCGAAGTAAAAAAGAGATTCTTACTGCAACACTTGAAATGTTAGAATCCAACAGTTATTCATCTTTAACGATTGAGGCGATTGCAGCACAAGCTGGAGTAGGCAAAACAACAATCTATAGATGGTGGGAAAATAAAGCGCGTCTTGTACTGGACGCTTTTCTAATGACCGTAGAATCAGAGTTTGAATTTGATAGTAATAAATCCATTCAGGATAACTTCAAACAACAGCTTGAAGCTTTAGCTCGTATCCTCAATAGCAAAATCGGGAAATCCACTTTGACTATAGTTACAGAGAGCGAAGAAATCGCGAAAGATTTTTACGTATTGTTTTTAATGACAAAAAGAAATGAAGCCAAACAATTACTCCAAGCAGCCATAGATATGGGAGAATTGAAACCAACAATCAACCTGGATATAACTTTAGATCTGCTTTATGGTCCCATATACTTTCAAATTCTCATCTATAAACAAATTCCGGATGCGGATTACATAAACGATTTGTTGATCCATGTCTTGGAAGGCATCACTATTGCAAATTAATAGTAAACCGGGGGATATTTACTTTATGAATCAGACGATAGACGTTCAGAATTACAATAAGAACTATTCATTAATGACGATTATTTTATTTTGGTGTGGATTAGTTATTTTAACTAGCATGTATATTACAATTCCATTATCCGAAGTATTTTCACATGCCTTTCAGATTAGCTCGAGTGAGGCGGCTTGGATTGGGAGTTCATTTTCTCTTTGTTATGCTCTGGGCTGTCTTTTGTATGGACCTTTTTCAGACAGATATGGACGTAAAGTATTTTTAGTAGCCAGCATTATTGGGTTAACCGTAGTTACGCTTGCATTAGGATTTGTGGATAGTTTTTACGGGCTTATTATGCTCAGAGGAGTGCAAGGCCTAGTGGCTGCTGCTTTTGCACCTATTGCGCTAGTGTATGCAGGGGAGATGTTCCCGCCTCATAAAAGACTAACAGCCGTCGGATTTATAAGCTCAGGACTGTTAATGGCAGGTATAGTAGGCCAGGTTTTTAGTGGGATTGTTAACGAAGCTCTTGGCTGGCGTGCTATTTTCTTTATTTTGGGGATTGTGTATGGTATTACTTCAGTGATAGTAATGAGGTTCCTTCCTAAAGATGAAATGCTAAGACCGAAAGAAAATGTTCTGCGGAAGTTTAAACAAATGACAATTCTGCTAAAACAATCACAATTGCTTTTGGCTTTTGCGATAACCTTTATGCTTCTATTAACTTTAGTTGGCATGTACACCGTTTTGGGAAGTTATTTAAGCTCAGCTAAGTTTGGTCTTTCCTCACAGGATATCCTTTATATTCGTGCATTTGGAATCGCGGGGATGCTTTTATCACCCTTTTCCGGAAGAATTGCTCAAAAACTTGGAATGGCCGCTGTTCTAAGGGGAGGCTTAGCTTTAGCTGCAATTGGGTTGCTTGCTCTAGGTTTTAGTACGAACCTGCCACTTCTTGTCCTAATGAGCGTTGTATTTGTGGCTGGTATCGCGCTGGTAACTCCCGTTATCATCTCAATCGTCAGTCAATTAGGGGGAAATGCAAGAGGGTCTGCGATTTCATTCAATGCATTTATTCTATTCCTAGGCGCTAGCACAGGCCCGATATTAGCTTTAAAATTACTAAAAACAGAAAATTATTCGTTATCCTTTACTATATTAGGTTCTATTCTTTTATTAGGTTTTTTAATCTCTCTTTTTCTTAGATTATCGGCTAGGGTTCCAGTAGTGAAAAATGAACGGGCTGCTACTTTACCCACAGAGTGATAGGAATGAATAAAGAAACGGAGATTTGCATTGTTGGTGGTGGACCTTCTGGTCTCTTTCTAGGGCTGCTGTTAGCCAAAAACGGAATTAGAGTTACCGTACTGGAAAGTCAAACAAGCTTTAATCGCAAGTTCAGAGGAGAAGTTCTTCAGCCTCGATTTGTAAGGCTCATGAAAGAGTTGAATCTGGAACAGCGTCTTGAAAAGTATGAGCATATAAAATTATTTAATGCTGAAATATGGAATAATAAGAAATATATCACTCAAATTGATTATGAAAAAGAAATGCCGGAGGGACCTTACGCAATTAAAATAAAACAATCCGTCCTGTTAACTTTTCTTTATGATCTGGCAAAGGATTATAGTAATTTTGAGCTCATTTTTAACGCAAAGGTCACTTCAACTATTAAAAGTGCAAATCGAACAGTCGGAGTAAACGCCTTAGTAGATGGACAAATGACTGCGATCCATGCTTCTTTAGTAGTCGGAGCGGATGGACGGATGTCCACGGTTAGGAAGACAAGCGATTTTTCTTTTAAGTATAAAAAAGAAGATTTTGATTTAATCTGGTGCAAAATATCGACTAATGAGTTCAAGCTAAATCAAAAACTCCTTTTCAGATTGTCTGATTTTAGTAACTTCATAGGGCTTCCTTATTCCTCTGATTGTGTGCAGATAGGTTTTACAATGAAGAAAGACCAATGGAATTCCATAAAAAGCAAAGGCATCGAACCATTAAAGCTTGAATTCATAAAGGCCTTTCCTGAGCTTAAAGAAGACATTGAAAAGATCATTGATTTCAAATCGTTTGTTTCTATCCAATCAGAAACTTTCATGGTGGACAATTGGCATAATAAGGGTTGTATTCTAATCGGTGATTCTGCACATTGTTCCTCACCACTCGGAGCTATCGGATTGTCCTTGGCTTTTGAAACAGCGCTGGTCGCTGCTGAACTTATTGTTGCATCAAAATTAGAGCTAAATCACAAGTGTTTAGATCGTTTGCAGCCCATTCGTAATCGGGAAATTCGTTTTGTGCATTTTGCTCAACAGTTGATAATCAGCATGGCCGTTAAATCCCCTAAAGGGGTTAAAAAATTCTCGCTAGCCTGCATGAAACTGATGGGAAATAGCAGGATCGCAAGATATTTAATGCGGAGATTCTTTTTGGGGAGTCCTAAAATAACGGTTGATAATGCCTTCAAATTTTAACGCAGCCTCATTCCTAAGTAGAGTTCATTGGGAATGAGGTTATTTTAATTTGCTGAAACGCAAAGAATTTGTATAGAAAACGCTTTCTATACATTGTAAAATACAGGTTGAGGTGTAATTACAAAACAAGGATGGAAATCCCATGCGGATCAAATTTAATATTTTTCAGAAAATGTTATTGTTGTTGCTGATTCTGCTAACTCCGGTCGTGGCGCTGTACTATTATTCTACCTCTAAGAGCATCAACGTCATACAGGAGGAGCTTATCAAAGCCAGCCTGAACCGGATGGAGCTTTTCGTGGCACAACTGGATGCCAGCATTGAGAAGTTCGACTTAGTCTCCGCACCTATGCTCGTTGACACGAACGTGCTGGAATACCTTTACAACCTCAACATGAGCGATTATTCCCTAATGAAGACAAGGCTGCTGATCCAAGAGAAGTTGTCGCTGGCCAGCGCATCGGGCAACTGGCGCAATGACGTGACCGTCTATTTCCCGCAACGAGACGATAGTATTTCTTCTTCCCCCTCCTATGAATATGACCTTAAAGAGTTTGATAGCCGATTTTCGCTAGGGTGGAGCTACAGCGAAGATTTGGAAATTGGCTCCGGTTTTACTCGAACTTATGTCACTACGGGTTACAAACCAGCCCGTCCGGACGATCTGGATGTTGCCGTTCGCATTAACCTCTACAAGTGGAGCTTTGAAAATTTGCTTGATACCTACAAATCTGGTCACTCTGACAACCCGTTTTTTTACAAAGAAGGACATGCCATCATCGCCAGCCGATCCGCAGATGGGCCCAAGATGGACCAAATTATCGCGGAATTAGGCGACAGGATCAATAGCCGGGATTCAAGTTTTTTAATTCATTCCTTCGACGACAGGCCTTATCTGATTACCTATTATTATTCCAATATTCTTGAGTGGCATCTCGTCGATTCTGTTCCACTTAACCAGATTATCGGACCTATCAAGCAACAGAGGTTATTATTTGGAGCTTCTTCGATTATTTTGCTCCTATCCTGTATTACCGCCGCGTCTGCTTTGTACTGGAACGTACATCGACCTATCTTCCAACTTGTGCGTGCGGTGCAGCGGATTAAGGAAGGCGATTACGCGTACCGGCTACCGAAGAAATCAAACAATGAATTCACGTTCCTGATGCAGAACTTTAACGAGATGGCGACGCAGATCCAAGATCTCATCGAGAATGTCCTACAATCGCGTATCCTTGCGCGCGATGCCACGCTAAAACAGCTACAAGCACAGATCCATCCTCATTTTCTGTACAATTGTTTGGGTTTCATCATTAATATGACCAAAATGGGAAAGAATCGGGCAGTTATAGACATGGCGTATCATCTGGCCGACTATTACCGGTATACGACGCGAATGGATAATCAAGGAGTCAGCCTGGGTGAAGAACTGGCGTTCGTGCGTATTCACCTCGAGATTCTACGGCTTCGCAATGAGACACTGTCCTACAGCATCGAACTGCCTGAAGAGTTGGCGGAGCTGCGAATTCCCCGGCTTCTTATTCAACCAATCGTGGAGAATGCGATCGTGCATGGACTTGAGAACGTCGAATATCCAGGCCGGGTTGAAATTAGAGTTTACGTCAATGAAGACCAATTGCACTTGGAAGTGGAGGATAACGGAAAAGGATTAAATAAAGAACGGATGGACCAACTGCAAATGGAGCTTCATATTCCGGCCAGCGAATATGCAGGCTGCGGTCTTTGGAACGTATATCAAAGACTGCAAGGCAACTTCGGTTCAGACGCTCAAATTGAGTTTTGCCCGTCCAGACTGGGTGGTCTAAACGTGAGGCTGAATTGGAGACAGGGGATGAAAGAAGAAACGAAGGAGGAAGAGCATTGAATAGCCTGCTTGTAGTTGATGACGAGAAACATTATGCGGACAGTCTGGCAGATACGATTCCATGGGAGACACTTGGTATCTCCCGCGTTTGGAAGGCTTACAGCGCGAGCGAGGCACTTGCTCTGATAGACTCCTTCCCCATTGACATCCTTATGACGGATATCCGTATGCCACGCATGAACGGCTTGGAACTGATTGAACAGGCCAGGCTTCGTATTCCAGGGCTGAAGTGCCTGCTGCTCACAGGTTATGCGGACTTCGATTACGCCCGAAAAGCGATTGAGCTGCAAGCGCTCGATTACCTGATGAAGCCCGCGAAGGACGAGCAGCTACTTACGGCAATGGGCCGGATCATTAAGCAGCTTGAGCAGGAGCGATCAATCGAACAGGGCTTCCGTATCTACCGAGACAATAGTGCAGAACTGAAAGCAGGGTTGTTGCTCAAAGTGCTCAGCGGAAATCTGAATGGCAAGGCGCTTGCGGAGAAGTTAAAGCTGTTTGACCTCCCTCTTCCAATACCAGGTCATGTCTCGATGTGCCTTGTTCGGTTGGGTTCCCCTTTCGACGGACAAGATCTCTATTCGCAGTCACTGATCCGGTTCGCGGTAACAAACATGCTGGAAGAATTGCTGATGGACCGCTATGACTGCTGGTCGGCTGCGGATGATGAAGGAAACCTGCTCGCTCTGGTATACGACCTATCAGGAGCACCACCCGAACCGGAATGGGTGCTTGAGCGGATAGAGCGATTAAAGAAAGAAGTACAGCGTTTGCTTAAAGGTGAAATTTCTGTAGGAGAAACCGACTGTCTATTCCCGGAAGAACTGCAAGCTAGTTATATGACAGCTAAATCACGATTGGATAGTGACAGTTTTTCGGATGGGCAGGTGCCAGAGCGGAATGAAGAGGAAGCGCGTCTTATGCGCAAGCTCTATGAAACGCCTCTGCTGACACATCTTTTGGAAACGGAGCAATGGGAAGCGGCGGAAGCTAAGATCCGAGCGTTCGTGTCACCGCTTATGCATACGGGTTCACCTTACCTCATGCGCGACGTCTTTTTCTTTCTCTCCAATGCCTTCCAGTATATCGCGAATCGCAGTGGCAGGACGCTGGCCCAAATGCTCACTCCTGAGCAATCGGCTTTCGTAAAAGGAAAAGCAATGCTGCACGCGTCGCAGCTGGAAAGCTGGGCGCTCGACTTACTACGCACACTTCGCGATAAGCTAGGGGAGGAGACCGAGGACCACAGCCAGGTGATCGTCCGGAAGACGCAACTCTACATCCAGAAGGAGCTGGACAAGGACTTGTCACTTACTTTGCTGGCCAAACGCGTCTTCGTACATCCTAACCATCTGTCAAAAATCTTTAAGCAGTGTACAGGCACTACCGTATCCCAATATATTTACGAGCAGCGTATGCTCAAAGCCTGCGAGATGCTCAAGCATACAAATAATAAAATCTACCATATTGGTGAAAGCATTGGCTATCCCAATACTAACTGGTTTATTCGGAAATTCCGTGACTATTATCAGGTGACGCCGCAGGAATTCAGGGATAGATACCGATCGGGAATGGAGGGATTGGGCCGGTGAAAAAACAAAAAAGAAAGGCCATCTTTCTATGGGCAGTTCTGAGCGGAGTGCTGCTAGTTTCCGGCTGTTTAAGTAGCACAGGGAAAACGGCACAAAACAGTACATCCAATGGGGAAAAGATTCCGGTATGGGACTTTAAATACGATCCGCCTATAACGATCACAACAGGAATCGTAGACGAGAATCGGCCTAACGCATTCAAGCCAGATGAGAGCCTTACTGACAACGTGCATACCCGCTGGATGGAAGATAATCTGGGAATCGTCACGAAGTTTGATTGGATTGTCAGCAAGTTCGAAGATGCAGATACCAAAATTCGGCTCGCGCTGGCTGTGAATGGCAAGCTGCCGGACACCCTTAGCGCTGAAGGAGACATCCTGAAGTATCTGCTCAAAGCCGACAAGTTGCTTCCGCTGGATGATGCCATCGAGAAGTATGCTCATCCCAAACTTAAAGAGGCGCTGGAGAAGTACGCTTATACCATGGCAGAAGTGACCAAAGACGGCAAGATATATGGACTTCCCCGTTTTAGTGCAGGAGATGAGGGAACGGTCATGTGGATCCGTAAGGATTGGCTTGAGAAACTGTCGCTGAACCCGCCTACGACGATAAGTGAGTTGGAGAACGTGCTGAAGGCATTTTCTGAACAAGATCCTAATGGGAATGGCGAAGATGACGAAGTTGGTCTAGCGGTTCCGCTGAAGGAAGGTCCCTGGAGCTGGATGGGGCAGACAGATGCGATTGCCGGAGCTTTTTCTAGGCAGATGATTAGCACGTCTGACATCAAACTGTTCTGGAATGAAGACGAGAAGGGCAGCTTGATCTTTGGCGCCGTACACCCGGATGCTAAGAAATACCTGGAAACGATGGCGTCCTGGATGGCGAAGGGCTATATGGACAGGGATGCAGGCATGCAGGACCCGAGCCAAGCGTCCGAACTGGCGGTTAACGGAATGGCCGGTGTCATGTTCGGCCCGTTTTGGATGGGAGCCTGGCCGCTCGGCGATACAGTGAAGGTCGATCCCGAAGCGGCTTGGCAGGCTTACTCCCTTCCTGCCGGACCGGATGGGTTAAAGGGCAAGGCACAAAAGCCGTTGTACGGTATCTACACGGTGTTCAGCAAGGATTTCACGAATATGGAAGCCTGGTTCGCTTATTATAACAAGTTGCTTGCCAAAAATTTCGGCCCGGATGACCCGTACTTCGATCCCCGATTCGCACAAGGGTTTCACGAAGGTTACGATTATGTGATCATGAACGACAAGGTCATTACTGTCAATTTCGCGACTGAAGGCGTGCCAAATGATAAGTGGCCGCTTGCGGACGGGTCTTCAATGGATATGCGCTGGATGCTCTATCCGCTGACAGGTGGCGCTCCAGCCTTGCCTTATATGAATGCGGATGCAATCAGAAAATTATCTGAAAATTCGGAAGCCATAGTGACGACGCCGATCGAACAAGCCATTAAAGGTTTAAATTCGGCTCAACTTACGGCGGCTGGGGTGGCGATTGCCGAGCAGGGACTCGAAATCCCAAACCGATACCACGGACCTTTAACGGACGGGATGGAGAAACACGGAGTGTTCCTGCAGAAACTCGCAACGGAGAGTTATCTGAGCATCATTTATGGCGAGAAGCCGATCTCCTACTTTGATGAGTTCGTAGCCCAATTTTACAAGAATGGCGGCGACGTAATCACGAGAGAAGTAAATAATTGGTACATGGAAAACAAGCCATAATATTGTGGCTTGTTTTCTTCTATGTTCCGTTATTTCTTCTATATAACAGGATTAACTTCGTGAATTAAAATGATTTTATTAGAAAGCGTTTTCAAAAAAAGAGGTGATGGTATACGAAGTTAATCATAGAGTAACTCTCACTAACTAAGTGTAAACTTTCGAACTGATTTTTGTATGAAGCGGAGCGAAGCAGTTTATGCTCACAAAACTTTTTAGGAGGAGAGGTAATGAGGAAAAAAGTAAGCGTGTTTCTGGCATTAACTATGTTTGTGACTATCTTTTTTTCAAATCCGATCAAGACTAATGCGGCAACCCCAGAAGCGCCTGCAGGGTGGAGAGACTTACTAGATTACCAAATATTCAGTAATATATCCGACGGCTGGGCAGGAGATAGCGGGTTTGGATTGGAGACGGAGAACAGCAAGCTTCCCATTGATTCTACAGCAATGTACAATGGATTGCCTTCATTATTGTTGAATGCGAAGACGCCTACCAGTCCTTCCTGGTACAACGCTTTAATTACGGTTGCCGGCTGGAAAGCATATGACTTTACCTCTTATCATCCAAATGGATTCCTTGAGTTTAATATCAAAGGAAATGCGGGCGGAGAGTCCTTTTTACTGGGCTTCAAAGACCGGGTATTCGAAAGAGCTGCCGGCAATGAAATTACCACTACTGTAAACATTAACAACTACGTCAACATTTCTACAAGTTGGACCCATGTGAAGATCCCGTTAAAGGATCTAATTCAGGTCTCCCAAGGAATTGATGTATCTTCCATAGATGCATTATCCATCAAGAATAATGGTTTTCAACCTTTAAAAGTGTGGCTTAATGACATTAGGGTTACGTCTCCCGATAAGGAGAAAGAGTACGCCCCCATCAAGGTTAATCAATTAGGATATCCCGTAGATGGAGTAAAGCAAGCGCTTGTAACCGGTTTTGAGGATGTGCTCGCGGTCGATGCAGGTACTCCGTTTAACATTATTAACGCCACAAATAATTCGACAGCTTACTCCGGAACGCTTGTACTCACCAAAAATTATGATGCTATCGATAGCGGGGAGCGTATTTTTACCGCCGATTTCACAAATTTAACGATTCCGGGAAAATATTATGTTTCAGTGCAGGGTCTCCAGAATTCGCCCAAGTTCACGATCGGCGAAGCTAACGAAATCTATGAACCCTTTTTAAATGACGTAACAAGATACTTCTATTACCAGAGAACCGGGATTAATATTACCAGCCCATACACTCAAAATTATCAAAGAACAGATTTTACCCCTGACACCGCAGTGCCTTTAATGTCTAACCCTTCCATCAAAAAAGATGTTTCCAAGGGATGGTACGATGCGGGTGATAAAGGCAAGTACGTTAACGCAGGAGCCAAAGCCTTGTCGGATCTCTTCTGGGCCTATGAAATGATGCCGGAGAAATTTACAGACAATCAATTTAATATTCCTGAGAGCGGTAACGGCATTCCCGACATCCTGGATGAGGCAAGGTGGGAACTGGAATGGATGCTCAAAATGCAGGATGCTGCAACTGGCGGTTTCTATGCTCGAGTGACCTTTCAGGATGATGACAATATGGTAGACAGAGAAATTATCGATAAGGATACGGTAAGCTCGCGGACTGATATCAAAACGACCGCCGATACAGCTACCGCAGCCGGTGTATTGGCACATGCCTACTTAATTTATCAGAATATTGATCCGGCTTTTGCCCAAAGTTGCTTGGATGCGGCAATAGACGCATGGGGGTACCTGGAAGCACATCCGGAAAATATTCGGACGCCTAACACGGGCAGATGGCCTTACGATGTGACGGATGACGCTTCGAATCGTCTGTGGGCTGCAGGCTCCCTGTACCGATCGACCGGCGATGCCGAATACAATGATTATTTCCTGGCGAATTACACCGATATGGGAATATTTTTTGAGGATACCCTTGATTTCGCCAGTGGTTGGGCAAACACCTGGAATACAGGCTTCTTCAGTTATCTGAAAGCCGCTAATCCGGACTCCGGAGTCTTAAGCTGGTATTCGGATAAATTCCAGCAATGGTTCAATGACAAAGTGAGCAGATATAACGATAGCCCTTGGAAAAGCATCATAAAAGATGGTAACTACTATTGGGGAATCACCATGCAGGTTGCGGACACACCGATGGAAATGATCATCGGTACGAAGTTACTGGGAACTTTTGAGAGCAACCGCGCTATCATTAATGAGATTAACAATAGTCAGTTAGACTGGATTCTTGGCCAGAACCCGGTAGGCGTATCTTTTGTATCAGGTTACGGCGATAACAGCGTGAAATATCCGTTCAGCATCATGTATAGAACAGATGGATTACCTGGTGTACCTAAGGGATATCTTGTCGGAGGACCGAATAAATACTCCAACGACATAACCGTAGGAAACCAGATATCAAGATTTGCAGCCAAAAACTATACCGATAACTTCCAAGAATGGACTACAAATGAACATACCGTTTATTGGAATTCAGGGTTGGTATTCATTGCCGCATTCGCAACCGGAAATAGCAGCAACTCGACCATTAGTCCAACGACTGCTGCCTTTGATAAAAAAACAGCAAATCAAGCTGATATTCCGGTGACTCTAACGTTGAACGGCAACACGCTCACCGACATTAAGAACGGTACGACATCTCTCGTTGTGGACACGGACTATACCGTTTCGGGCAACACGGTCACTCTACACAAGAGCTATCTCGCGCGGCAGCCAATCGGCAAGGCGAACCTCACTTTCCTGTTTAACGCCGGTTCATCTGCTACGCTATCCGTTGCTGTGAACGATTCGTCGGTTATTAACTCAACGATCAGTCCGACGACCGCTGCCTTTGACAAGCAAATCGCGAATCAGACCGACATTCCGGTGACCTTGACGCTGAACGATAACACACTCATCGGCATTAATAATGGCACGGCTGCCCTAGTTGCTGGTACGGACTACACCGTATCAGGCACGACAGTGACGATTCAGAAGGCATATCTGGCTGCCCAACCGGTGGGAACAACGACGCTGACGTTCAACTTTAGCGCAGGAGTAAGTGCGAATCTTGAGGTCTCCGTGGTCGATACCCCCACTGCCGAAAGTGGTTCTATCAAAGTGCAGCAGTACAATTCTCCTGTTACGGCAACGAGCAATTCGTTGAGCCCTCGGATAAAGCTGAAGAACACCGGTACCACTGCCATCAATCTGTCCGACGTGAAGCTTCATTATTATTACACGATCGATGGGGAGAAGGACCAGAATTTCTGGTGCGATTGGTCCACTGTCGGCAGTAGCAACGTAACTGGCGACTTCGTCAAGTTGCCGGCTCCTTTGACAGGAGCTGATCATTATCTGGAAATCGGCTTTACGAGCGGAGCCGGAAGTTTGGCAGCTGGAGCCAGCATTGAGCTTCAGATCCGCGTGAACAAGACCGATTGGACGAACTACACGCAGACGGGAGATTACTCCTTCGATCCGACCGATTCGACTTACACCGATTGGAGCCATACAACTGGCTATATCGCAGGCGCTCTTCAGTGGGGAACAGAACCTCAATAAGTAACGTCACAATTGACGTTACGGCTCAATAGTGAAAACCTGAACTCCCCATTACCGCCTAAACAACGGTGTGGGGAGTGTGTAAGACAGTGAAAGGAGTGCAACAACTCTATTGAAAGCTATGCCGCTTCCTACAAATAGGAAACCAATACGTACTGTACGTAATTTTTCCATCGTGAAGAATCTTCGTACTTACTGGATGTTCTACGCAATGATGCTGCCGGGAATCGTTCTGCTTGTAATAAATAACTACATCCCTTTGTTCGGGATCGTTATTGCCTTTAAAACAATCAATTACCAGGACGGAATCCTGGGAAGCCCATGGACAGGGATGAAGAATTTCGAATATCTGTTTGCCTCGAAGGATTCGTACATCATCATTCGCAACACATTGCTTTATAATTCGCTGTTTATTGTATTGAACATGGCGCTTCCTCTAGGGTTCGCCTTGATGCTTAACGAGATGAAGAACCGCTTCCTCTCGAAGCTACACCAAACGATCATGTTCCTGCCATACTTCCTGTCGATGATCGTCATCTCGTACTTAGTGTATGGGTTCATGAGCGACGAGCGAGGATACTTCAACGGCACGTTGCTGCCGGCGCTTGGTCTTGATTCCGTACGCTGGTACTTCACGAAAGAAGTGTGGCCGATCGTTTTGCCGATCATTAACACGTGGAAAAACATGGGGTACTACACGGTTGTGTACATGGCAGCAATCATTGGTATCGACGAGGAGTACTACGAAGCCGCGACAATTGATGGGGCAAACAAGTGGCAGCAGATCAAGAAAATCACGATTCCCTTGATCATGCCTGTCCTCACGATTATGACTTTGCTGCAGGTTGGCCGGATCTTCAATGCCGACTTTGGTCTATTCTTCCAAGTGCCACGTGAATCGGGGGCATTGTTCCCTGTGACAAACGTTATCGATACCTATGTCTACCGCACCTTCTTGACCGTTGGGGATATCGGACTTTCCTCAGCAGCAGGCCTGTTCCAATCAGTCGTTGGTTTCATCTTGGTTTTTGTATCTAATTGGGTCGTTCGCCGCTTTAACCGCGAGAACGCGCTGTTCTAAGAGAGGAGCCCTTATGACCAATACAATGAGTAAATCCTTATCTGGGTCCAATCCAAAGAATCAGCTGTCGGGATGGGCGTCAACCCTCATCAACATCTTCTTTGTCATCTATTCGGCGCTCTGTATCCTACCGCTTTTGCTGATTCTTTCGGTATCGTTCTCCGATGAGCAGTCCGTTATGACACACGGATATCGATTTATGCCCGAAAATTTCAATCTGGCAGCCTATCGATTCCTAATGAAAGATATCAGTCAAATCGTTCATTCCTATGGAATCTCACTAACCGTCACGGTGATAGGTACGATACTAAGTGTCATCATAATAGCTCTGTATGCGTACCCCATTTCACGGAATAATTTTCCGCAGGCAAAGTATTTTACATTTTTTGTTTTTCTAACGATGCTGATTTCCGGCGGCTTAGTCCCTTGGTACTTGGTATACGTACAGATGCTGGAATTAAAAGATACACTTTGGGCACTGATCATGCCGCTGATCATGTCCGCATTCTGGGTACTGATCATGCGCACTTTCTTTAAGGAGACCGTACCTGAAGCTGTGCTGGAGTCAGCAAAAATAGATGGGGCAGGGGAGCTACGGATATTTATCCGAATTGTATTGCCATTATCTCTGCCGGTTCTGGCAACCGTTGCACTGTTCCAAACACTGACATACTGGAACGACTGGTTCCTAAGCCTAATGTTTATTACAGACAACCACAATATATCCGTGCAGTACTTTCTTTACAAGATGATGGTCAACATCCAGTACTTATCCAGTAACCCGAACGCGATGGCTGAAATTACCCGAGCTGGCGGAATGATCAACTTCCCAAGTGAAACCGTGCGTATGGCGATGGTGGTTGTAGGTGTTGGACCTATCGTATTTGCTTACCCGTTCTTCCAGAAATACTTTATCAGAGGCCTGACAGTAGGCTCCGTCAAAGGCTAAGATTGCCGATCACTTACGTGGGCACGGAAACGGCTAAAACCAGTATATGGTTTAGCATATCATTCTATTTTATGGGGGGATTACTTGAAAATGAAGGATACGAAAAGCAAGGCTTCACTGCTTCTCACACTGATGCTTATTTCAGCATTAGCCACTACGGCTTGCGGCAATTCAAACAACTCGAACAACGCTACACCAGATAATGCCGGAAAAGAAAGCGCCGCACCGAGCTCATCAGCGAACTCAACCACTGATAACACATCCAATGAGCCCTCGAAGCTGGAGCCTTATAAAATAAAGCTGGTCTACGAAGGAGCTCCACAGGCGGACGAGGCTATCGTCGAGGAAGCGCTGAACAAGATCTTGACCGAAAAAATCAACGCGACGGTAGATATCGCACCAATCGATTGGGGAGCATGGGATGATAAGACTAACCTCATCATCGCTTCTCGAGAGCCCGTAGACATTCTATTTACAGCCTCATGGAACGGGTATGCAAAGAACGTTGCCAAAGGTGCTTACTTAGATCTCGGTCCCTTGCTCGATCAGTATGGCCAGGGCATTAAGGATAGCTTGGATCCAGCTTTTCTCGATGGCTCCAAAATCGGCGGCAAAAATTATGCAGTCCCTACGAATAAAGAATTGGCATCGTCAGGGGGCATTGTGTACCGGAAGGACATTGCCGATGAACTCGGCATCGACATGAGTAAAGTGCAAAAAATCGAAGATTTAGATGCCGTTTATAAGATCGTTAAAGAGAAGAAGCCAACCATGTATCCGCTGTATACAACGGGTGGCACGTTCGCCTCTCACTCCTTTGTGGAATTGGATTTTTTAGGTGATACGACGATACCTGGCGCTATCGATAAGAATGGCACGGAAGCGACAGTCAAACCGGCCGAAGAGTATCCACAATACTTAAATGCATTAAAAGTAACCCGTGATTTCTTCCAGAAGGGGTATCTTAACAAAGATGCGGCCACTTCCCAAACGTCATCCCTTGATGCTTATAAGACGGGCAATGTATTTTCCACTGTAGAGCCTCTTAAGCCAGGCAAAGCAGAAGAAATCGCATCCGCGACAGGACTTGATGGCAAGCTTGCACAAATTACTTTAACAGGTAAAACGGTCGCCACATCGGAGACTACCGGCGCCATGTTAGCCATCTCATCAACGTCTAAGAACCCGGAACGCGCCATGATGCTGATTAACCTGCTTCATACAGATCAAGAAATTATTAATCTGCTTAACTTCGGTATTGAAGGTACACACTTTACACTTAATGGTAATGTTATGACGCAGACGGAGAAGTCAGGACAGTACGCACCGGGCGTCGCTTGGGAGCTGGGAAATCAATTCCTGAACTATGTCTGGAGTTCGGAAGCTCCAGACAAGTGGGAGCAGTTCAAAAAGTTCAACGAAGGCGCTAAATCATCGCCGGCACTGGGCTTCACCTTTGACAGCGAGCCAGTCAAATCCGAAGTCGGAGCACTAGCAAACGTTCTAAGAGAATATCAAAAGATGCTTGAGACCGGCTCGGTTGATCTGGACAAAGAATTGCCGAAATTTATCGCCGCCCAAAAATCGGCTGGCCTAGATAAAGTCATTGCTGAAAAGCAAAAACAGCTTGATGAATTCCTTGCCAGTAGATGATATGTGTTCATAGCAAATAAAGGACCTACTCATTGTTCTGGATAAAAACAATGAGTAGGTCCTTTTGACTTTCGTTATTTAATTCACAGTGTCAACTAGGCTTTAAGAGGCTTGGTCGAATTGGCTATTATAAAGCTCCGCATAAAAACCATTTTTGGCAAGTAGTTCTTCGTGGCTGCCGCTTTCCAGGATATCGCCTTCCTTCAGAACCAGAATCACATCGGCGTTCTTAATGGTTGAGAGTCTATGCGCAATAACAAAAGAGGTTCTTCCCTCCATGAGCTTATCCATTGCCTGCTGAATCAAGAGCTCTGTTCTTGTATCGACTGAGCTTGTAGCTTCATCGAGGATGAGCATTGGTGCATTTTTGAGCATCGCGCGGGCGATCGTAAGCTGTTGCTTTTGGCCCGTGGATAAATTAACTTTGTCATTTAGTATGGTATTATAACCGGCACTTAAGGTCTGAATGAAATGATGCAAGCCTACCGACTTACAAGCATCTTCAACTTCTTTATCGGTTACACCTGTTTTGTTGTACACTAGATTTTCCCTGATAGTGCCCTCAAAAAGCCAGGTGTCCTGCAAGACCATACAGAATAGATCATGGATGTTTTCTCTTGTTAAGCTGCTGATGGGGGTATCATCAATATATATTTCTCCGCCCTTTAATTCATTAAACCGTATTAGAAGATTTATCAGTGTAGTTTTACCTGCGCCGGTAGGGCCGACTATAGCAATTTTTTGCCCAGGCTTAATCTCTGCAGAAAAATCTTTAATCACAAGTTTATCTGAATTTTCATAAGCAAATTGCACATGTTCAAAATCAACTTTGCCCACAGCAGTTTTAAGATGTCTTTCTTTATGACTTTCATTGTCCATTTCGTCAGCATCGAGGAACTCAAAGACACGTTTGCTTGCCGCGGAAGCCGATTGCAGACTTTGTGCGGCTTGAGCAATCTGAGAGAGCGGTTGTGTAAAGTAACGGACATACAGTATAAAGGCTACAATGACCCCAAAGGATATCGTTCCGTTCATAGCAAGTACAGCACCAACTACACAAACGGCCACAAAACCTAGATTGCCTATAAACATCATAATCGGCATCATAAGACCGGAGAGGAACTGCGCTTTAAATGCACTATCTTTAAGATTCATATTCAGGGATTCAAATGTATTGCGCATTTGCGATTCACCATTGTAGGCTTTCACTACAGTATGTCCTGTATATACTTCCTCCACATGGCCATTGATTTTCCCTAAGTATTCTTGCTGACTTTGAAAATACTTTTGGGATTTTTTCATAATTGCCGCTATGAGGCCAAAGCCAATGATAGTTGCAACAACCGCCGTAATAGTCATGATCACATTTGTTTTGAACATCATGATGATGGATCCCGTAAAGAGGGCAAGGGCAGTTACCAGTGTGCCGACGCTTTGGTTTAAAGCTTGCCCGATCGTATCCACATCGTTGGTAACCCGGGACAGGATGTCACCGGTTGTAGAATTATTATAATAAGAGATCGGAAGTTTGTTCATTTTGCGTGAGAGATCGGCTCTTAAGTTTTTGGAGACCTTTTGCGTAACTGCGGACATAATTAATCCTTGTACCAAAGATAACACAGCGCTAAGGATATAGATAAATACAAGGAAAAGGCCGATAGAAGTTACTGCTTCCATATCAATTCCGGTGACGAGGCCGGCTGTGATCAAGTCTGTCATCTCCGAAAGCTTATCCGGTCCAAGCAGAGTCAGAACCGTACCGATTGCTGCACTAATAATAGCTATAAGAACTACAGGGATATATTTTCTGCAATAGTGGAGAAGTTTGCTCCACGTGTTGAGTTGCTCTTTGCTTTTGTTCATTAAGCTAGCTCCTCCTTTGAAAGTTGTGAGTAAGCAATCTCTTGGTAGACGTCACAGGTCTGCATCAATTCATCATGTGTTCCCATGCCTGCCATTCGTCCGGCTTCCAGTACAATGATTTTGTCTGCATCTTTGATTGTACCGATCCGTTGAGCAACGATTAGTATCGTTGTACCGCTGGATTTTTTCTTCAATTCACTTCGCAATTTGCGATCCGTCTTATAATCAAGCGCTGAGAAGGAATCGTCGAAGATTAATATTTCAGGACGACGGGCAATGGCTCGGGCAATGGAAAGACGTTGTTTTTGACCGCCAGACAAGTTCGTACCGCCTTGAGAGACATGAGCCTCGTAGCTTCCTTCCATCTTTTCAACAAAATCTGAAGCTTGAGAGGTGTAAATGGCATCAACAACATCAGAGGACAGATCACTGCCATTATCGCCAAAAGCAACATTTGAGCTCACCGTGCCGCCAAACAAAATCGCTCTCTGAGATACATATCCCATTTTATTGCGCAGTGCAGTTTGCTCATATTGGTTAACATTAATACCATCCACCAACACTTCACCTGCTGTAGCATCATAAAAGCGAGGAATCAGGTTCACGACGGTACTTTTTCCGCATCCGGTTGAACCGATGAAGGCTACAGTTTCTCCTTTTTTCACCGTAAAGCTGATATCTTCAATAACGTATTCTTCTGCATCCGGATATTTAAAGCTGACATTTTTGAATTCGACCTCACCCAACCGATTTGCCTTGGAGGAAGTAAGTGATCCGTTCTCTAAGCTTGGCTTAGTATCCAGCACTTCATTGATTCTTTTAGCGGATACATGGGCACGAGGCATCAGGATAAAAATCATGATCAGCATCATGAATGCCATAACCACCTGCATCGCATAGGATGAGAAGACAATCATATCTGAAAATAAGCCCATCTTCGCCGTACCATTGGCATTTTGAATCAAAATAGCACCAATCCAATATATTGCGAGACTTAAACCGCTCATAATCAGAGAAATACTTGGCATCATCATGGACAGTACATTATTGGCGAATAAATTCGTTCGGGTAAGCTCGCTGTTGGCTACGCTAAATTTATCTTCCTGGTAGCTTTCCGCATTATACGCACGAATGACACGAAGGCCGGTAAGATTCTCTCTTGCAACACGATTAAGATTATCAGTCAATTGCTGCAATTTTTGGAATTTCGGAAGCACTAGCACGATCACTATGCCGACAATAAGAATCAATACCCCAATGGCGACACCGGTAGCAAGCGACCACTGCCAACTCTTGCCTGTAATTTTGAGCATTGCCCAAACGGCAAGGATGGGAGCCTTCACCAGCAGTTGCAGACCGATGACAATCAGCATTTGCACTTGTGTAATGTCATTTGTTGAACGGGTAATTAAACTAGCTGTTGAGAAGTTGTTGATTTCTTCCATAGAGAAAGACTGTACCTTATCAAACAATTTGGAGCGTAATCTTGAAGAGAAGTTGGCGGCAATTTTTGCGGCGATCCCTGCCACTATAATTGATGTGGCTAAGCTGCCGAGGGCACAGAGCAACATCCAGCCTCCGGCTGCAATGATTTCGCTCATTTCACTCCCTGGTATCTGTACAAGACGAGTAATCTCGCTCATATAACCGGGCAATTCCAGATCCAGCCATACCTGTGTGACAATGAATAGGATGCTGATACCGATTAGGGCCCATTCCTTCGGTTTTAAGTACTTAAGTATAGTTACCATACATCTGACTCCTTTATGTGGCGTTGCTTAAATGATAACGAAAGAAGATAAACTGAAAGTTAACTTTTCTGAAAAATAAAAAAACCCTGAAAGAACGATGAGGTTCTCCAGGGCTCGCACTACATTCCAATCGGAATCGTAACTGTAAATGTGGTTCCTTGTAATGGAATGCTTTCGCAAGAAATGGTTCCATGGTGTAGATGAATGATTTTTTTAACAATTGCTAATCCAAGTCCATTGCCTGCAGTCGAGTGGGAAGTATCCTGCTGATAAAATTTATCGAATATCTTGGGAAGAGCCTCAGGATGAATACCGCTTCCGCAGTCATGAACTAGAATCACCAGGTTATCTTCGTTTTTCTTCATCTTAACTTCAATTTCACCATGCTCAGGAGTGAATTTGATCGCGTTATCCAATAAATTTAACCAAACTTGATTTAAAAGCTCTTTATTGCCGGAGAGTTCATAATCCTGAATATTAACATTCAGCTTCAGGTGCTTCTTCTCAAATTTGGCAGCCAGTAAAAGCACAGACTGGCGAATTTGTTCCCCAACATTAAACCGCATTTTGTTTGTCAGAATCTTTTGCGTCTCAACCTGCGTCAGCTCCAGTACATTCGAAGCAAGGGAGGCAAGTCTGGTCGATTCCTCAATGACAATATCTAGATATTCATCACGTTCCTCTTTAGTAAGATCATCATTCTTTAAGACTTCAGCAAACCCTTTAATAGATACAATCGGTGTTTTGAATTCATGGGAAAAATTGTTTACAAAATCAGTTCGCAGAATTTCGATACCCCCAAGCTCTTCAGCCATACGGTTAAAGTTCTCTGATAGAATTTCAAACTCTGGCGGGCTTTTGAGCTGGAGCCGCATGGAGAAGTCACCACTGGCAAGACGCTCTGTGGCCTCTATAAATATCCGGATGGATTTTACCATTTTCCGGCTTGTGATGGCTGATATCGTGGTACCGATAATTGTACAAGCGATTAATACCATTATGGGTAGTACGAATCCATCCTGGGCAAGCTCTTCGTTCAACAAACCAAAAACCTGTGCGAGAAAGAAGAGTAGTCCTGTAATCACAACGGTAATAAGAAAGATGAAAAATATGATAAGAGAAAAATAGATGGGAAGGCTGATTCTGTTGCTGAGCTTGTTACTTATTTTGCTCACTGGCTTCGCACCGCCTTGTATCCAAGACCTCTGACGGAAACCAGTTCAAACTCTGGATAAGCGTCAACCCGTTTCCGCAGGCGATTGATATGCACATTAACGGTTGTATCCGTACTTTCACTTTCCATGCCCCATATCTCGTCCATAAGCTGGATGCGCGTGAAAATCCGTTCAGGATAGGACAACAACTTATACAACAAATAGAATTCTTTTTGCGGAAGCGTTTGTTTCTCGTCCTCCCGGGTTACTGTCAATGCGTCATAATCAAGGATCACTTTACCCACTACTAATTTACGGGCACTTGCGATTTGTGAACGGCGAAGCAGCGCTTGGATTCTGAGCAGCATTTCTTCGGTATCAATGGGTTTGGTCATATAATCATCAGTTCCAATCCGGAACCCCTTTTTCTTATCTTCAGGCAGCTGTTTTGCTGTAGCCATAAGAATGGGGACCAAGCTATCGGCATCTCTTACTTCCTTGGCGAATTCATAACCATCCATATTAGGCATCATGATATCCAGAATGATTAGATCAATATGCTGTGAATCAAGGACCTCCAAAGCTTTAACTCCGTCTTCAGCAGTTACAACATCATATCCTTCGCGTTTCAGAACAGCTTCAAGAAGTCTTCTTACATGCTTATCATCTTCAACAACGAGTATGTTAATCATTACTGTTCACTCCAATAGTAGGTTTGTATCCATTATTACCTGTGGGGAATTTGTTTTAAAGGGAGCAGAATCAATATTTATCTAATCTTAAGATTTGGTTTGAAATCCTTGTAGTCGATATAAAGTGACTCATACATAGGGAGGATTCAATGAAATGAGAGGAATAGGCAATGATTTAATACTATTATGATATCTGTTTTGTGAAAAATTGTTGCATACTAAAATAGTACCCAAACTAATTTAGCTGGATTAACGTGCTGAAAATAATGCAGACTACGTCGAGCGTTGAACTTTGACTGAACTTCATGCGAAAGGAAGATCACAGATGCAAATGCGTAAATTAGGAAATAGTGGCTTGGAAGTTTCGGCAATAGGGTTTGGCTGTATGGGAATGGATCATGCCTATGGAAAGCCAGCAGATCGTAATGAAATGGTTAAATTAATTCGCAGAGCAGTTGAACTAGGATGTAATTTCTTTGATACTGCTGCTTTTTATGGAGATTCCAATGAGGAATTAGTAGGCGAAGCCCTTGCACCACAAAGAGATCAAGTTGTGATTGCAACTAAATTCGGAATTTTAGGACAAGAAGCTGTAGACGGTCAACCTCAACTTATTTTGAATAGCACACCAGATTCTATTCGTGAACAAATAGAAGGTTCATTAAAAAGGTTGAAGGTCAATTGCATTGATTTATATTATCAGCACCGAGTGGATCCAAATGTCGAACCTGAAGCTGTCGCTGAAACAATGAAAGATTTAATAGCTGAAGGGAAGATTAATACATGGGGTGTCTCAAATGCACCGATTGATTATATGAAACGAGCAAATGCTGTATGTTCGATTACTGCAACCCAAAATCAGTACTCCATGATGTGGCGTGAACCGGAAAAAGAGTTGTTTGAACTTTGTGAAGAATTAGGAATTGCTTTTATCGCTTACAGTCCATTAGGAAATGGTTTCTTAAGTGGTAAATATACCAAGGAAACCAAATATGATGAAGGTGACTATCGAAGTTTCATGGGAAGATTCAAACCTGATGTGATTGATCATAATCAAGTGTTATTAGATTTAATTACTCAAGTTGCAAAAAGTAAAAATGCAACACCAGCTCAAGTCGTACTCGCGTGGGAATTAGCTCAAAAACCATATATCATTCCAATTCCAGGCACTACAAAATTAAACAGATTAGAAGAAAACCTATATGGAGCTGATCTCAAATTAACAAAGGAAGATGTAGATAGTCTAAATGAAGCTTTGTCTAAAATGGATATTGATAGTTCACACTTTTAAATAGAGCTATATCATCAACTAATAGGAGGATTTTTTATGCAAAAAGTTATTTTGAACAATGGTGTTGAAATGCCGATACTTGGTTTTGGGGTTTTTCAAATTCAAAATGAAGCTGAATGTGAACAAGCTGTTTACGATGCGATCATGTCAGGTTATCGACTGATAGATACCGCAGCCTCATACCTAAACGAAGAAGCGGTGGGAAGAGCCCTCAAACGGAGTGGAGTACCAAGAGAGGATCTATTTATTACTACGAAATTATGGGTTCAAGATACAGGATACGAACGTACAAAGGAAGCATTTGAAAAATCCCTTACAAGATTGCATCTTGATTATTTGGATTTGTATTTAATTCATCAGCCATTTGGCGATGTGCATGGTTCTTGGCGGGCGCTGGAGGAATTGTACCGTGAAGGAAAAATCAGAGCGATTGGCGTAAGTAACTTCCAGAACGATCGTCTGATTGATTTGATTATTCATAATGAAGTAACACCTGCCGTTAATCAAGTTGAGACACATCCCTTCTGCCAACAAATTGAAAGTGCTGCATTCATGAAAGAAAACAATGTTCAGATTGAATCATGGGGTCCATTTGCTGAAGGTAAAAACAACATGTTCCAGAACGAAGTTTTAGTATCAATAGCTCAAAAATATAATAAATCTGTTGCCCAAGTGGTTTTACGCTGGTTGACGCAAAGAGGAGTTGTTGTGATTCCAAAGTCTGTCCGGAAAGAAAGAATAATTGAAAACTTTAATATCTTTGATTTTGAATTAAACTCAGAGGATATAGAACAAATTGCGCTGTTAGACACAAAAGAGAGTTTGTTCTTTTCACATAGAGATCCTGTAATGGTAAAAGCGTTAAGTACCAGGAAGCTGGATATCTAATTTTCTTAGGATCTTGTTGGTTTTTATAAAAGATGGGTTAACCATAATTAAGGGGTTAAGCCATCTTTTATTTATATGAACACCCTTAGCCTTGAACAGTTCATTCTAATTTGAAGGTTTAAGAATAAAGGCAGCTAAAGTTTGTGAATATCGCATTATAATCTTGATCTTCTCCAGTGGCGTACAAACCAATAAGCACACCTGTGAATCCTCCGGCTATTTCAGAGGATAGATATTTGGTTTGCGCAGCTCCGAGTAAGATCTCAGTACCGTCTACCTGGATATAAAAGTGATAATGCGTTGGACTGCTTTTGACAACTAATGAAGCATGGTTGCACTGACCTATATTTTTTGTTTTTTCAATGGATTTGATATCTCCGATATTCAGCCGTTCGATAATCTCATAACCCTCTGGATGTTTACGCAAGGCCAAGTCATAATGGTGATTTTCGTCCATGTAAAGTGTAATTCCGGCTTCACCATTCGTAAGGCTGACTTGGCAGGAAATAATTGCGTTAAAATCTTTTTGACGTATACCAATAAATGTCGGAGTAGCCGGGATATCTAACGTAACTGCTGTTCCTTTAAGCTTTATTTTATCAGCTTCTAACCGATAATTTTCTGTAACCGGGTGACGCAGGTAACACCAGTCCAAATTCCAATCTGTATTCTCGAACGTAAAGACTCTTTTCTCCTGCTGAATGACTGTGTCCGCAATACGATCAGTCTCGAAACTTATAAGTGTGGTACCTTCCTGACCTGCTGTAAACCATCCATCCTCGCCAAAGGTAATCGGAGTTAGAAAAACCTCGCGCCCCAAATGGTGATAGGTAAGATACTGGCCAGTCTGCCGGAATCCGAGATGTAACAGCCACCACTCCCCCTCATGGTCTTGTACCAAATCTCCATGTCCAACTCCCTGAAGCTCGTAACCGCCTAAATTTCGATTAGTCAATACGGGGTTATGCGGGTAGGCTTTGAATGGACCAGTAGGAGAATTGCCTCTTGCATAAGTAACCATATGCCCATATTCGGTTCCACCCTCAGCAGCTAGTAGATAGTATTGTCCATTAATTTTGTATAAATGAGGACTCTCCAAATAACGCCCACCGGATCCTTGCCAGATTGAACGGCTTGGCGACAGCTTCTGCCCAGTTTCAATTTCAATTTCACATTGGACTATACCATTAACTCCGTAATCGTCTGTCCCATTACTCATGAAATACGTTTTGCCGTCTTCAAAATACAAATCCGGATCAATACCGCCTTGATCTACATTAATCGGATCAGACCATTCGCCGTAAATATTGTCAGTCCAGACATAGAAGTTCTGGCGCAGAGTGTCATTAGTGGTCGTCATGTAGAATCGTCCATTATTGTACCGCAGGGTGGGGGCGAATACACCACCGGAGCTATCCACAGTATCCAGTTGAATCTGGTTCTTTCGGGTTAAGCAATGACCGATTTGGGTCCAATTAATTAAATCTTTGCTTTCAAAAATCGGAACACCGGGAAAATACTGAAAGGAACTGCAGACCAAATAATAAGTGTCTTCAACTTTACATGCGCTGGGATCAGGATAAAACCCTTTGATGACCGGGTTATTGTATTTCATTTCTCCACCTCATTAATTAATTCATATAAATAAGAATTCAATATATTTAACTACTAAGAAAATTAAACACTATTGCTTATAGGTTTTCAATGAATCGGGGTTGAAGATATACGTTATATTTATTAAATTAATATATATGTAATTTCAATAAGCACAGGTCAGGTGATTATGATGATGATCAAAGCAAACGGCGAAGCAAAATTCATGTCGTTGTATGAAGCGCTGGCAAGCGAAGTCAGATGGAGGATTATGAGCCTCATTGCAGATAATGAAATGAATGTGAAGGAGATCGCGGCTAAGTTAGAGCTTAGCCCTTCCATAGTTACTATGCATATCCGAAAGCTCGAACAAGCTGGACTTACAGGAAGCCACAGGGTACGCCTAAACGGAGGAACGCACAAAATGTGTTTCCTTAAACAAAAAAGAGTTGAAATCGAACTCCCCACTGCCACTCAAACTCCGAGGATCAGAGAGCAGACCATTTCAGTCGGTCATTATACCTCGTTTGATGTCCATCCTACATGTGGTCTTGGGACACAAGAGAAAGAGATTGGGGTTTGGGACGATCCCCGCTATTTTCTCGATCCCGAGCGGGTCAACGCCGGCATTTTGTGGTTTGGGAGAGGTTACGTAGAGTACAAAACGCCTAACTACTTACTTCCCGGTCAAATGCCCGAGGCCATCGAGATTTCAATGGAAATTGCTTCTGAAGCGCCAGGCTTGAAAGATCATTGGCCTTCGGATATTGAGTTCTTTTTTAACGGTGTGAAGCTTGGAACTTGGACCAGTCCGGCAGACTTTGGAAGAGCGGCACGAGGCATATATACTCCGGATTGGTGGCATCGGAATGTAAATCAATACGGGTTATTGAAGACGCTCCGCATTGACACTTCGGGCACATTTATTGATGAAGAAAGGATGTCGGACATTACTGTCGCAGATATTTTGCTACGGGAACAATTCTGGACGCTTCGGTTCGCAGTTGACGAGAAGGCTGTTAATGTTGGTGGTTTGACACTTTATGGGGCTGGATTCGGTAACCATGACCAAGATATTTTAATTCGTGTGTACCTAGGAACGATGACCTAATGAAGCAGGATAGTTCAGTTATAGTTGTTTTCTCCATCCAGTTTATCAGCTGGAACTGGTAAACTATCCATATATTGAAGAAGTTGAGAGGAGAGATATTCTGAATTATAACGAGGTTATTAAAATCGCTGATACACACTTACTTCCATTAGTGATGGAATTGTACGGATTGGAAGGTTATGAAATCAGGCTTATCAATGCACATGAAGGAGGACGGAATGTCGCATATAACTGTTCTAAAGCTGATTCTGAAGCAAAAATAATCAGAATTGCCTTCTTAAGTGACAGAAGCCGAGAAGATATTTTGGGTGAAGTGGAATATATCAGGTATTTGTACGAGCATGGCGGCAGTGTTTCGAATGTGGTCAACTCCCAGAAGGGGAATCTGCTGGAAACGATAACTCTTAATAATCATACCTTTTTTGTCTGCTTGTTTGAAAAGGCCAAGGGGGGGATGCTCGCGGAAAATAATTATCAGTATCGGGAAGGCGTTCCTATTACGGAATACTATTATAACTGTGGCAAAGTTCTTGGGAAAATGCATCAATTGTCGAAGGGTTATACACCTGTCCATTCCCGGTATGATTTTTTTGATAAATACAATGCCGATTATATAGATAAGCTAATACCTAACTCGTTATCTCTTTTGAAGGAGAAACTGGTAGATCTCTTAACAACCTTAGAAGGGATGGACAGGAATCACGAGTCTTTTGGGATGGTTCATTTTGATTACTGCGATGGGAATTATATGATCGATTTTGATACAGGGCAAATAACTGTTTTTGATTTCGATAACTCCTGCTTTTGTTGGTATATGTATGACCTGGCAAATCTCTGGACACTTGGAGTGGGCTGGATACAATTTGAACAAGACACTGATAAACGCAAAAAGTTTATGGATGATTATTTTAAAACAGTCCTTGATGGCTACAGATCCGAGACCAGGATCGAAGATTCGATGTTAGACACATTGCCATTATTTATCCAAGTAACCCTCATGGAAAACATCGTTGATGCATTCGAGGTAATGCGGAACAATGGTGAAGACCCGGAATGCGATGAAGAGCTGTCATATCGTATAAAATGTCTAGAAGACGATATCCCATATGTAGGATTTTTCCATGAAATTTACTCATGTGATGAACCCTTTGAGTATGAGGAACGAGATATTTAGGATGAGGGTGTTTTTGATATGCTGCGGATAAATTCATAGTAGACTCAAATAAGCAGGAGTTGGAGTAAAAATGGCTTACGAAAAACCGGAATTGACCATGAGTGAAATTGAAAAAGTACTGTGGAATCATCTTGGACAGGGAGCGGCTGAGATTACACCGTTGTCTGGCGGCAATATAAGCAACGTGTTTTCTTTTATTTTAGAAGGAAAAGACTATGTTGTGAAATTCAGCGATTTGGAACGAGCATATGAGACCGAACAATTTGTATCTAATTTGCTACTCGACCAAGGTATCCCTTTCCCAAAATGTTTGGGGTTAGGGAGGACTAATCAGTTAACCTATTTGATCATGGAGCGAATGGAAGGTCGCAATCTATCCGATTGTACAGCAGAGGAACAAACCCGTCTGATGCCAGAAATTATCGGCATTTTAACAAGAATGGCCGAAGCGGATATTGGGGGAACTAACGGTTATGGTTGGATCGGACCTGACGGCAATGGTTCCTATTCATCTTGGAAAGACTTCGTCATTGCCGTAAATGCGGAAGATCAGACGGGGACATTCTGGGAGAATTGGCATGAACTCTTCCGCACGTCTTGCTTGGAAAG
The DNA here is from genome assembly GCF_037975345.1 of Paenibacillus sp. FSL P2-0121. NCBI lineage: Bacteria > Bacillati > Bacillota > Bacilli > Caryophanales > Paenibacillaceae > Paenibacillus > Paenibacillus sp. FSL P2-0121. The sequence continues at coordinate 3,606,110 of NZ_CP150245.1, forward strand.
AGACGTATACGAAGAAATCTATAGTCGTTTGATGACCTATGTACCCTATAATGAATCTAATAGAAGCTTTATACACGGAGATTTTCAACAGTGGAATATGTTGTCCAACGGAACACGGATAACCGGCATTATTGATGGAAATTGCATGTATGGCGATTCTCTCATAGACCTTGCGGTTCTCGACAAGCATATGCCTTGGTGTGATGTCATTAACACATATCAAAATTATCAAAAGAAAGCTAGAATAGTGACCCCGAATTTTGAGGAGCGGCTAATCGGTGCCTATTATTTTAAGGGACTCGATGGACTTCGATTCTATGCTAAGATGGGCTGGACAGAGGCTTATCAGGACACACGGCATTTTCTTTTAAACCTAAAAGCGTAATAACTGACGCTATACCTTATCATAAACATTTAATAGCCGCATAATTGCGGCTTTTTGTATATAAATATCAAATTTCTAGGAGCAAATTCCCCACTGGGATTATAGCCTAGGCTGACAACCTGTAATAAATGCACCTGAACTTGCCATTAATCCACTATCTATAGCTTTGTCCAACTTGATAAAATGTAAGCGCAATCATTTAATCAATCGATTGGAGGAGTATGGCATGAAAAAGATTGGGGCAGGTTTTATATTCTTACTTGTGATGTGCGCAGCCTTATCCACAACTGCGTTCGCGAAACAGCCTTATTCATCCTATTGGTTTCCGGAGCAATTGCTTCAGTGGAGTCCGGCATCCGACCCGGATGCCGCATTTAACCGGAGCACAGTCCCGCTGCAGGACCGTTTTGTAGCAGATGGAGTCAACGCTCATGCAACCAAAGCGCCAAAAGTCATGGCTTTATCAGCACTGAACCCGGGAACAAGCGGAGTTCCATCGCAGGGTTCAAGCAAATTCGAAGCTAACACATTTACCTATTGGCAATATGTTGACAAGCTGGTCTATTGGGGTGGTTCCGCGGGCGAAGGGATCATCGTACCTCCAAGCGCTGATACGATCGACGCGGCTCATAAAAATGGCGTGCCGATCATCGGAACGGTGTTCTTTCCACCAACCGTATATGGCGGGAAGTATGAATGGGTCAAGCAGATGCTTCAGCAGAATAGTGACGGCTCCTTTCCTGCTGCTGACAAGTTGATCCAGGTTGCGAGCCATTACGGATTTGACGGCTGGTTTATTAACCAGGAGACTGAGGGCGGAACGCCGGCCGACGCACAGCAAATGAAAGCTTTCCTAAGTTATCTGGAATCACACAAGTCAAATTCTATGCACATCGTATGGTATGATTCCATGACCAATGAGGGCAGTATCAGTTGGCAAAATGCACTTAACGACAAGAATGCGATGTTCCTGCAAGACAATAAAAAGCAAATTACAGACAATATGTTCCTGAACTTTTGGTGGAAGGATCTTAAAAGCTCGGCAGAGAAGGCTAGAAGCTTGGGCAGAAGTCCATATGACTTGTATGCAGGCATCGATGTCGAAGCCAAGGGTTACGATACAAAGGTGAACTGGAATCTGTTGTTTCCGGATAAAGATCCTGCCGTTACTTCCCTTGGTATTTACCGCCCCGATTGGGCTTTTAACAGCGCAGAGAGTATGGAAGATTTCTTCGTACGCGAGAATAAATTCTGGGTGGGTCCAAACGGGAATCCGAGTAACACCTCGAGTGATCAAGCCTGGAAAGGTATCGCTAACGATGTGATCGAATCATCACCAATCAATGAGCTGCCTTTCACCACCAACTTCAACACGGGAAGCGGACAGAAATATTTTGTAAGAGGGAAGCAGGTGCGGGATAAAGGCTGGAACAACCGGAGTCTGCAGGATATTCTTCCCTCCTGGCGCTGGATTGCAGACAGCAAAGGTACCCCGCTTTCACCAGTGCTCGATTGGTCCGATGCCTATTACGGCGGCAGTTCGTTGAAGGTATCAGGCGTGCTGAACCCTAACAATGCGACACATTTGAAGCTCTACAAGACCGACCTTAAGATCGAAGCAAGCACAAAGCTGTCTATTACGTACAAAACACAAAATAAGCCAAGCCTGAAGGTTGGTCTTGCATTCGCAGATCAGCCCGATCAAAATATCTTCCTTAATGTGAAGGATAAGACATCGCCAGACTGGACAACTGAAACATTGAATTTGACCCCATACAAAGGGAAACGGATCGTAGCGTTGTCACTGTATTTTGATTCTAAGAATGAGGTTAATAATTACAACATTCAAATTGGCCAGCTCTCCATTCAAAATGCTAATGACCCGATCAAACCACTACCCGCGGTTCGCGATCTTAAGGTCACTCAAACTGATTTTCGCAATGGTATTTATGGAGATGCCAGATTACAGTGGAAACAGCTTGACCAACAGGTCAAGCAATACGAAATCTATCGAGTGCTTCCAGATGGCAGTGAGATGTTCATAGGTGCAACACCAAATCATGTGTTTTACGTTCCTGAGATGCGAAGAATAGACAAAGAAACTATCACAGTATTGAAGGTTGTTGCCGTCAATGGAAGATACGAGCAAGGTCAATCCTCTAGCGTGAAGATCAGCTGGCCGGATTATCCAAAGCCGACTGCGGAGTTCAAAACTGATCAAACCCTAGTCGCTCCAGGCGAGAGCGTAAACTTCACCGACCTGTCGACTGAAGTGACAGAAGGATGGTCATGGACCTTCGAAAGCGGAAGCCCCGCGGTCAGCACATCAAAGAACCCAGTTGTGACGTTCGCTCAGGAAGGCGTTTATAGTGTGACGCTGACTGCAACTAACAGCTCGGGCCAAGACACAATTACGAAAAAAGAGCTCATCACAGTGAGTAAGGAAGCTGGAGCAGTGAAAAATCTGGCACTTGGTAAAACTGCAACAGCCGATCATGCCTGCGGGGAAAAGGAAGGTGCACCTAACGCCGTAGATGGTAAAGTGACGGATAACAGTAAATGGTGCGCAATTGGTAATCTGCCCCATTGGCTTCAGGTCGACCTCGGCGCCGAACATCAACTCAGCGCTTTTGTTATCAAGCATGCCGAGAGCGGAGGAGAGTGGTCCGGTTTTAATACCTGTGATTATACGATTCAGGTCAGCAGTGACGGAACGAACTGGACGGATGTCGTCAACGTCCAAGGAAACTCGGCTGCCGAGTCGACTGATTCAATTGCGTTAGTAAAAGCCCGCTATGTAAAATTATTGATTCTCAAACCTACGCAGGGAGCCGATACGGCAGCGCGGATCTATGAGTTTGAAGTGAAGGGATTATAATATACCCTATTACGTCATTCTAATATTAAAGCAAATAAACCGTAGGCCACTTGAGGGGCTACGGTTTATTTGCTTTAACACTAATGATAGCTGAAATCAAAAAAAGAACCTGATTTATCTCATCAGATTCTTATATATTGCATATGAAAAGACACGATGATATAATCAACTCACGACTGAAATTCTATAGTTAGGCATAATAATTGCATCTTATATATTTATATTATCATACCGTTAAATTCTTGTCAATTTTTTTCTCAATTTAATAGTTAGGAGCGATAATAAATGCGTTCTTTAGTTCTCGGTTTTCAGGAAGTGGACAATACACAGCTTTTGCTCGTTGGCGGAAAAGGGTTAAATTTAGGGAAACTATCACAAATAGAAGGAATACAAGTACCAGAAGGATTCTGTATTACAACAGTAGGATATCACCAAGCCCTCGAACAGAACCAAACGTATCATGCTTTGTTGGATCAACTAACTATGCTAAAAGTAGAAGATCGGGATCAAATCGGTGAAATCAGTAAGAAGATTCGGCAAATCATTGTGGAAGCAGAAATTCCTTTCGATGTTGTGAAGGCAGTTTCTCACTATCTCACCCAGCTGGGTGATGAACATGCTTATGCAGTGCGTTCTAGTGCCACCGCTGAAGATTTACCACATGCCTCTTTTGCAGGTCAACAAGATACCTATTTAAATATCATCGGCATAGAAGCAATCCTTCAGCATATCAGCAAATGTTGGGCTTCTCTATTTACGGATCGTGCCGTAATCTACCGTATGCAAAATGGATTTGACCACAGTCAAGTTTATTCATCCGTTATCGTTCAAAGGATGGTTTTTCCACAGGCTTCAGGGATTTTATTTACCGCTGATCCGATTACTTCTAACCGAAAACTGCTATCCATCGATGCCAGTTTTGGACTTGGCGAAGCTCTGGTCTCTGGCTTGGTATCTGCCGATGGTTATAAAGTACAGCAAGAGAAAATTGTCGATAAGAGAATAGCAACCAAAAAATTGGCTATTTACGGACTAAAAGAAGGCGGAACAGAGACCCGGCAGATCGAACTCGATCAGCAAGAGACTCAAACACTTACTGAACAACAAATTTTACAATTAGCAAGGATAGGCAGACAGATTGAAGCTTATTTTGGTTGCCCACAAGATATCGAATGGTGTTTGGCCGAGGATACATTTTATATCGTCCAGAGTCGGCCGATCACGACTTTATTCCCCATCCCTGAAGCGAATGATCAAGAAAACCACGTTTATGTATCTGTTGGTCATCAACAAATGATGACAGATCCCATGAAACCGCTGGGATTGGCTTTTTACCTGTTAACGACTCCTGCACCTATGCGTACAGCTGGCGGAAGATTGTTTGTTGATGTCACATCAAGTCTTGCTTCACCTGGCAGCAGAGAAATGATCATAGAAGCCTTAGGTAAATCTGATCCCCTCATAAAAGACGCACTCATAACCATCGTAGAGCGAGAAGATTTTATAAAATTTTCGGCAGATAATGAAAAGGCTTCTACTCCGAGTAAGAGCAATACAAGCCTGCCACCTAGTGATTCTCAAGTAGAACTCGAAAATGATCCGACAATCGTTTCTGACCTCATTAAGAGCAACCAAGCCTCGATAGAAGAGTTGCAACAAATCATTCAAACCAAATCAGGGGCGGAGTTGTTTGATTTTATTCTGGAAGATATGCAGCAATTAAAGAAGATTCTATTCAACCCACAAAGTATGCGTGTGATTATGGCGGCTATGGATGCCTCAGCATGGATCAATGAAAAAATAAATGAGTGGTTAGGTGAAAAAAACGCAGCGGATACGCTTTCTCAATCTGTACAGGGCAATATTACTTCAGAAATGGGTCTGGCGCTACTCAATCTCGCTGATGTGATTCGGCCATATCCGGAAGTCATTGATTATTTACAGCAGGTTAAAGATGATAATTTCTTAAATGAACTGGTTAGTTTTGAGGGTGGGCAGGAAACCCAAGACGCTTTCTATGACTATCTCAGTAAATACGGAATGCGATGTACCGGAGAAATCGATCTTACAAGAACTCGTTGGAGCGAAAAACCAACTACACTTGTCCCCATGATTCTCAGTAATATCAAAAACTTTAAACCTAATGCTGGCCATCGGAAATTTGAGCAAGGTCGACAGGAAGCTTTGAAAAAAGAACAAGAGCTATTAGATCGATTGAAGCAATTACCCGATGGTGAACAAAAAGCGAATGAAACAAAACGAATGATTGATCTCATCCGGAATTTCAGCGGGTATAGGGAATACCCCAAATACGGTATGGTTAATCGCTACTTCGTTTATAAACAAGCTTTACTGAAAGAAGCTGAACAACTAATACAAGCGGGAGTTATTCCTGAAAAAGAAGATATATACTATCTCACTTTTGGAGAACTATGCGAAGTTGTAAGCACAAATAAATTGGATTACCAGATCATCAGCAAACGCAAAGAAGAGTACAAATTATTTGAAAAACTAACTCCACCACGTGTTATTACGTCTGAAGGTGAAATCATTGCGGGTAAGTATAAACGAGAAAACCTCCCAACTGAAGCTATTGTAGGTTTAGCGGTTTCTGCCGGTGTTATAGAGGGACGTGCGCGTGTCATCTTAAACATGGAGGATGCTGATCTGGAAAACGGAGATATATTAGTTACCTTATTTACTGACCCTAGCTGGACTCCATTGTTTGTATCTGTAAAAGGCCTAGTTACTGAAGTTGGTGGACTCATGACCCATGGGGCAGTTATTGCGCGTGAATATGGCTTGCCAGCAGTTGTCGGCGTGGAGAATGCTACCAAATTGATAAAAGACGGGCAACGAATTCGTGTGCATGGAACAGAAGGCTATATCGAGATATTGTAATGGCTGAATCACGAATGTGGTTTGACAAATTCAATCTTTTGAATTATTTTTAATAGTGAATTATCAGTTCATTATTAAAGGTGAGGGGCAATATGCAGTCAAAAAAAGATGAAGTAAAACAGGAAATTGAATCCGCCGCTTTAAAGGTATTTTTCCAAAAAGGCTTCTCTGATGCCAAAATGAATGATATTGCCGATGAAATTCAAATTTCTGTTGGAAATATTTATACTTATTTTAAAAATAAAAAAGAGTTGTTCTATTCGGTTGTTCCGCCGTCTTTAGTGGACTATTTGAAGAATGTGTTAGTGGAAAATATTCGCATCGATAACCAGACTTTTTTTGATGATGTTAATAATGAGAAAAAATCAGCTATCGTTCAAGAGCAAATAACTATATTAACCCAATACAGCAGGCAGATTGTCATTATTTTTGAAAAGAATAAAGGGACCGTATATAGCAATGCCAAAAACGAGCTGATCGATCTGATGATCGAAACTAAAAGACCCTATGTTAAGGATCATTATAAAAGATACGAAATCGGAACCGAAGAAAATATGATTCTGCTGAAGATCATCGCGAACAATGTCATCAATATGATCCTGGATTTATTAAAGCACGAGATGAGCACCGATAGCCGGAAACGGATTTTTGAGGCATTAAGCTTATACTGGCTGCATGGACTAAAAAGCTTAAACGAATAACGTCAATGCGCCGAATTAAGGTTTGGGGTGGAACTGGCGCACAACACTGCAATGAGGGACAACCAAGTGGATATGCACATTTAGCATCTACGAGGGTCCCTATTTTTTTAATCCAATAATGAATATTTAATTCATTATTGGACGGTGTAATCATGAAACGGGGGAAGCTACGATGAAGATAGGTTATGCATTTAAGGACTGCAATGTTATTTATGGAGATGCAATAAAAGGCACGGATACCCATATGACTATTTTGATTCAGGAAAACGGATTGATTCAAGAGATCGGGAAAGCAAGCGCTGTAACTGTTCCGACCCATTACCAAACGATCGATTGTTCGGGGAAATATGTGATGCCCGGTCTCATCAACGCGCATGTTCATCTTTTTGCCGATGGGAAGCCATTTACGCTATCTGCCAGTGAAGGGCTGCTGAATTTTGCGTTTCATCATATTTTGGATACGAGACTGGGCAGAAACGTATTGAAGAAACGGATGAAAAAAAATGCCCTAACCGCATTACATTCCGGAGTAACAACGATGCGTAGCGTAGGTGAATTTTTTTATACTGATGTTCTTTTGAGGGATGAGATTAAGGCAAATCAATTTATTGGACCTAATCTTTTGGTATCCGGGTATTTCCTGAGCGTAACGGATGGCCACGGTGCACCATATTTGGCTTTGGTCGGTGATTCACCATGGGAAGGGAGAAGAAATGTAAGAATCAATGTAAAAAACGGAGTGGACCTAATCAAAATATGTGTAACTGGCGGGGTTACCGATGCCAAAAGGGTCGGAGAAGCAGGCCGCTTGCAAATGACGGAAGAAGAGGTGGCTGCGATTTGCGAGGAAGCTCATAAAATTGGGATGCGTGTGGCGGCACATGCAGAAAGTACCGAAGGTGTAAGAGTTGCGTTAAAGGGTGGGGTAGATACTATTGAACACGGCGCGGAGATGGATGAGGAAATGATCAGGCTGTACAAAAATAATCCCAGAGCCTTAAAGGGCTACACCGCTGTGATCCCTACTTTACAAGCAGCTTATCCCAGTGCGAAATTAGATCCGAGCCTGACAAAGTTGAATACAACCGTTAAGGAAAATGCCCGGCTTGTGTATGACTCAATGTTAAAAGGGCTACAGCAGGCTATAGAACATGATATCAAAATTGGTGTGGGCACGGATGCCGCTATGTCCTATGTAACCCACTATGATCTTTGGCGTGAGCTTGATCATTTCATGCGACAAACAAAGCTGAACGCAAGTCAGGTTATTGAACTAGTAACCAAATCAAATGCAGAGATTTTGGGAATCGATCACCTGACAGGTTCTATAGATGTTGGCAAATATGCGGATTTAATCATGATGGAGCAAAACCCATTGGAGAACATAAAAGCTTTGTCGAATGTAGCTATGGTTATGGTCAGAGGGAATTTAATACAAACACCCTCTGTGAACAGAATTCAAGCAGTGGACGAGCTGCTGGATACGGTTTGGAGTATTTAGGAGTGAGATGAATGATTGTAGAAGCACGTTTGGGTATCCTAGCTATTCTTAAAAGAACAGCGCCCCGAAAGAGGCTGGAGGCGGCAGCCATGGCTACATCCCAGAGTGAAATCCCGAGGACGATCGCTCCACTGTAGATCAATAACTGCTGAATTGGATACTCGCTAACCACCTTAGCTAATATTGAGCCGTATATACCCAGCCAAAAAAGGATGGAGAGGGGATTAAACAAGGACATCAGAAATCCCGAAAGATAAGATTTGGACAGTGAGACATCGTTTCCCCTCATCTCGATCCCTGAAATTTCTCTTGTATTTTTAATGCTGTCTACACCTGAATAGACGAGGACAAAGAATCCGAACAACCATAAAAACACTTTAACAAACGGAGCATCCAGCAGATGAATGAGGCCAAAATAAACAAGCAGCATATAGATGATATCGGCACTAACCGCCCCTAAACCAACTATCCAGGCAGGCATAAATCCTCCGCGGAGTCCCTTGTCCAGCTGTGCTGCATTAATGGGTCCGAGAGGTGCCGAGAGGGATAATCCTAGAATCATATAACCTATAAATACGTTAATGTTGTCCTCCTCCTTAATATAGATAACATATTCTAATAAAGGTAGTAGTAGGACAAGCAAAAGAAGGCCCGCGGATGATTGCAGGCCTTCTTTTATAAGAAGCTGAAGAGTGAGTAGGATTACGCCTTAACGGATTCAGGTCGTTTGACAAGAAGAGGTGGAGGAATCAACCAGCCTTTTTTCTTAGTCAAATGTAGAATTTTAAGGCCGATGGCTGCTTTGGTAAGGTGATATTTAGCAAACAAAGCCCCTATATCTTCTCTGATCGATTGTCCCATTGCCTGACTACATGCCACAAGTCCAACAGCATTATCAGCTGCAAGTTTGGCAGCAATTTCAGGATCTGTGAAACGTGCCCCTACAGGAATATCTTCAAGCTTGGCATCGGGCCGATTTGGCATTACTGGTGCAGATGCAATACCTTGCTCTGAGAGCAGTGTATCACACTCACTGATTTCAAGCTCCGCTTGATCAATTAAAGCTCCTAATATTTTTTTCAGGTCATTGTCACCAGCGTGATACATATAAGCTCTGTAACAAGAGAGTGCTCCCTTTGCTACCATAGAGGCTTGCCAAACCGTAAAAATCTCTCCATAATGCATCGGTTCTTCTTTGGGGTTACCGCCTAGAATCCCTGTCATAAACAGTCTCCTTTATTGTTGAATTTGAACAAACATTAGCATGCCCACAAAAACACGGAAATTGCAGCTTTTCACATAAAATTGGTATGTCAATTTGAGGCGTCGTCATTCGTGCAAGTTTAAGGATAAATGTGAAAATAAGGAACGATAAAATTGAACACGAGTTGTGGAGGAATCAAATGTTTTTCAACGTGATGATTGGAAGTATAAATGCCTTTTGCATTCAATGAAGTTGCTTATCACTGGAGATGGTGGAGTGTATCTCCAACCGAGGCAGGGATTGATGGGGAGTCATTGAGACTTCCAACACCTTTGGTAAGTACTCAGCTAATCAAACAAAAGATAACCTGTATGCAAGGAATATTAATGCAACGGGTAATCATAATTCAACAGCGGTAGAACCGAGCGCAGGCAGTCGGGGATGAGTATCGAGAATAGGAGGTGGTTGGTCTCTTAGAGTTGCTTGGACTTACAAGCTTGCGGAATAGAAGCCGAGAAAAAAAGCTAAACTTTTTAGAGCTAAAGGGAACTGTAGGGGGAATGGACACTCTATGGTTCGAGATTCGGCAATTACGATCAGGATATTGTAATCCGCTTGCACTTTAACGATATTTATTAATTCGATAATCCGCTGAATGAAAATAAGGAATAAAAAAGAGATCTGTCTTATTACAACAGACCTCTTTTTATAAGTTGTAATCTTAGAAGAACCAATAAAGGATTACGCCGTGCGGCGCATATCTAGCACCAGCCACAGGTTCCAGAGTCGTCCGTAACCCGCACATGTTGGCATGCTCAGTGAGGAGTTCCGCGTATTCCACCGAAGCAGGACTTCGCAATGATAATTTTACTCCGAGTTTACGAAAATTGGCGGAACCGGACAAAAGTGGGAGAACAACTACAGTACTTCAGAAGACAGAAGCTTCTGGACCATGTTTATGATTGAAGAATAATTTTTTTAAAACTAAGGGATTTGAATTCAAAGACCCTTATTAATTAAACTCCAGATGCGTTCAAACCTGTCTTGGTAGTCAGGTAAATTCCAGGATTCTTTGAAGGATGGGAGGCTAAATACTGCAAACGCAGAGAGAATCGCCTCAGCCCGTTCCAAGTGGGGATCGTGATAGTCCATGAGGCCGTCAATGATTTGGTAGGAATCCCAGAGAACATTGCGTAATACCAGTGGATTGCTATCCACGTATTGAGTATTCAAGGCAAACATCTTGGGATTCTCGTTATAAGCGCGTTTTTTTGCGTTAACAAATGCCCATAGCCAATCGTGAAGCAATTCTTGCGGTTTAGTTAAATTAGTCATATCTAATTTAATTTGTTCTGAAATCATCCGGTTGAACCAGCTCTTAGATACGGCTGCCCAGAGCTCTTGCTTATTTTTAAAGTGCTTATAGAGCGCTGCATGGGTGATACTTAATTCATCCGCAATTTGTGAGAGTGTCACTTCGGATTTTTCCGTGCGTTTAATTAATGCCTCAGCTGTTTCAATAACAAGCTCTTGAGTGATTTTAGCCACCGACTGTCAACCCTTCTTTCTTCAATAAATTCCTTTTTGTCGTTTATACACTTGCGAGTATTTTAACATATGAAATATCCAGTAACAATTGTTGACTTTTGTAACTTATAGTTTTATGCTTGTTGTGTGAGTTACAAAAATAAATAAATGTTACTTTTTTAACGCATAGGAGGTCATTTATCATGAAAGCAGCACAGATCACCAAATATTCAAAAAAGTTCATAGTAAAAGTGAACGATATTCCAATCCCAGAAATAAGTGATAACGAAGTCTTGGTCCAGGTGAAAGCAGCAGCAGTTAATCATTTGGAATTGCTCATTAGTACCGGAAGTGTAAAGCTGATTCAGGATTATGAATTCCCATTAGTACTTGGTAACGAGCTGACGGGTGTTATTGAAAAAGTGGGTAAGAAGGTGCAAGGTTTCAAAGTTGGCGATGCAATTTATTCACGTCTGCCACTACAAAAAATCGGTGCCTTTGCGGAATACGCGGCAATTAATGCAGATGCCATCGGGTACCTACCTGCCAACCTGAATTTTGTGACTGGTGCTGCTGCGCCATTAACAGGATTAACAGCTTATCAAGGATTAAATGAAGAATTAGATGCTAAAGCAGGCGAAATCGTGTTTATCCCTGGAGGGTCTGGTTCATTTGGCCAAATGGCCATTCCTATCGCCAAAAGCATGGGGCTCAAGGTCATCATCAGTGGAAATCCAGGAGCACGTGAACGGACAATGGCCGCTGGTGCAGACCAATATATTGATTATACGACTACGAACTATTGGGAACAGCTTAGTGATGTTGATTATGTGATGGATACCTTAGGACCCAGCGAATTTGATCATGAGCTTTCAATTATTAAAGCAGGAGGCCGCCTTCTTTCTCTGCGGACCGGTCCTAACAAACGTTTTGCAGAAGATCTGGGCTTCTCTGGCTGGAAACAAAAGCTCTTCACCATCGCCGGGGCTAAGTATGATCATAAAGCGAAGAAAAAGAAGATTCAATATCATTTCATTTTTGTTCGCAGTGATGGCGAACAATTAAAGAAAATTACGAAGATTATTGAAGATAATGGGATTGTACCAGCAGTGGACCCTACAGAATTCCATATAGAAGATATTAACGAAGCACTGAATTTTGTTGCTGAAGGTCATCCTAAAGGGAAAGTTATTATCAGATTTTAAGGAGGGGGCTCAATTGTTGTCAAAAAATTCTTTACTGATCATTCTAGAATTGATATACTGATGCAAATTAGAGTTAATAGTGTAGTTTTTTTACCTTAACTAGAATGATCGTTCTTGAATATTTTGAAGAAATTTATTAAGGGAGGGATGAATGAGATACAAGTTTAATCGTGAACAAAACTCTATTGAAATGTTGTTAAATGATCAAAAAACTTAAAAGGGAGAGAATAATATGAAATATACAGTGATTACAGGAGCAAGCTCAGGAATTGGGTATGAAACAGCATTAGCGTTTGCTGCACGCGGTAAAAATTTAATTTTGGTAGCTAGAAGATTAGATAAATTAGAAGAACTTAAATCAACAATTCAGAATATTGATCCTAATGTAGATGTTATTGTTCGTTCAAGTGATCTGTCTGTTACAGAGCAGGCTTACACACTGTATAACACTTTGAAGGAATACCAAATAGAAACCTGGATTAATAATGCAGGACTTGGTGAAGCTTCTTTTGTGGTAGAACAGAATTTAGATAAAGTTGAAATTATGTTACGTGTTAACATCGAATCCTTGACGATCCTTTCTACACTATTTGTGCGAGATTATGCTGATGTAGAAGGAACTCAGTTAATTAACGTATCATCCGCACTCGGATATGCCATTGCTGTTGGGAGCGTTGCTTATTCTGCATCTAAATATTATGTTAGTGCCTTCACCGAAGGGCTTGCAAAGGAACTAGAGCTTAAAGGCGCGAAATTAAAAGCAAAGGTTTTAGCACCAGCAATAACTGAAACGGAATTTGTGAAGAAATCTATAGATGCTGAAGAATTTGATTACAAAGCAAACATGCCTAAATACCACACTGCCAAACAAATGGCGAGTTTCATGGTAGAGCTTTATGATAGCAATGATATGATAGGAATTGTTGACCAGAACTATGACTTCAATCTGAGAGATCAAATCTATCCAATTATATCTGAGTTATAAATCGAATTAGATATTAGTCACTAAAACGATCGTTGAAGAAACTGGAGCAAAAAGAACTGGCTTCCCTATTCTTAAACGTGGGGTACAACTTTTTTGCATACGCTGGAAAAAGATTGGACTCTGGATTGTTTATAAGCAGACAAAGTAAGAATTCTTCGGTAAGCATCAGTTAAGTTATCATGTTATGAATAAAATCAAGCATCTTGCTTGATTTTATTTACGTTTTATATATTAGTTTGCGGATCGTTTACTTAAATGTATAATGATTGCTTGAGGTGATTACAATGGCAAGAAGCAAAGAATTTGAAATTAATGAAGTACTAGATAAAGCGATAAAACTATTTTGGATGCAAGGTTACGAGAAAACTTCAATGCAAGATTTGGTAGACTGTATGGGAATTCACAGAAGAAGTATCTATGATACATTTGGTGATAAGCACGCCTTATATTTGACGGCACTCCAACGGTACGAATCTACTCAAAACAAAAAAATGAGCTTCTTGGTTGAGAAACAAGAACCCGTAAAGGAGATCATTCGACAATTTCTAGAATCCTCGATGAGGAGCGAAGGAGAACCTCAAGGATGTTTCATAGTTAATTCGGGTGTGGAGTTGGGAGTACTGGATCCGGAGGTTGCATCCTTTGTTGAGAATAGCTATTCAAAAACGGAGAAGTTGTTATATGACCTCGTTCAGACTGGCCAGCAAAGAGGTGAACTTAGAATTTCACTGGAGCCCGAGGCTATTTCCCATTATTTAATGAATGCCTGGTTAGGACTACGTACAATGGTAAAAACGGCAACGGACCATGAGAAATTAACAAGTATTATTCATACCATACTGATCACTCTAGATTAAAACTCCTTTATCTAGCACTTGTATCGAATGCCGAAAATAGACAATCAACTTACTGCTACCCGAGTACGCAAAGAATAGAACCGACTTAATACGCCCAGTTTAACTATATAAATACCGCGTCCGACACCAGCTGTAAGGAACTAAGAATGCAGACACTAAAAAAACCCATGTTGACGATGGGCTTCTTAGTCAATGTGGATATTAATCTGTCCAAGATCGATAGATACGGCGCACTTCACGGAAGGATTGTTTAGGTTTGCGGTATTCATTAACCAGACCCTTGTTGTTGAAGCCGCGGGCACGGTCGCGAAAGTTCTTGCTGCTGCTCTTCAGATCGCCGCGGATGTCTGCAAACTGCCAGATGTAGGTCCCGCCAATTTTCGAATCATTTTTGAAGATCGCCAGTGCTTCAGTTACAATATCTGCCTGATAATCCTCGCTGAACAATCTCTGCTCCCAGCCCACATCCCCAAATAGTCCAGCACCACCGAATTCGGTCATGAGCACTACCTTGTCACCGGCTCCCATCTGCTCCGCACGCACATGGAACTGTTCCAGCATGTCTTTAAAGCTGGCTGTATCGCCTTCGTACCAACCAAAATATTTATTAATACCGATAACATCGAATAAAGGAAGTAGAATATCTTCGAGTGGATGCATCGTAGCGTAGGTGACAAGCCTAGTACTGTCGAGTTTCTTCACCAATCCGACTAGAGCTTGTGTGAAAGCATATGCTTCTTGCGTCCGGGTATCAATCTCATTATGAACGGACCAAAAGATCACACTTGGGTGATGCATATGCAAGCTGATCATTTCTTCAATCATAGTCAGTGCACGCTCCTGGAAGAGCGGCTCACTTACTGTTTCGTTCGGCAGAAAGGCTCCCCATATCGGAATTTCGCTCCAGTATACAATCCCTTGCTCATCGAGTAGATCAAGCCAATATGGGCTTTGGGGATAATGAGAACCCCGGACGGAATTGCAACCTAACTCCAAAATGATACTGAGCTCCTTGTGCATCAGCTTCGGAGGGAAGGCGAAACCCCACTCAGGATGCTCTTCATGTCTATTCACCCCCTTAAGATAAACGGGTGAACCGTTAATTAGAATCCGATGATCCTTTGTTTCAATATAGCGAAAACCGATCCGTTCAATCTTGTCGTCTTCCTCTGTCCGCAGTTGAAAGGTATACAGTTCTGGAAGACCTACGTTCCACAAACGTACTTCAGGCATAAGCAACTTGAACGTATGACTGAGGGTCTGGCCAGTTTCAATCTGTACTTCTTCCGAGTGCAATTCATGTCCGCTTTCGGAGAATGTGATCTTTGTAGTGTGCTGCTCCTTAAAGAAGGAATGGAGCCTCACCTGAACAGTGACATCGGCATCTGGTCCATGCAGTTCATAATCAATCTTCAGTTGTTCGATGTAAAGTTCAGGCAAATATTGCAGCTCCACCGACCGTATGATTCCCCCATAATGAAACCAATCCACCTGCTCCGTAGGAATCGTAAGTCGGTCCAAGGTGCTGTCCGTCCGGACGATAATCTCATGTTCTCCTGCTCCTAAGGAAGGAACAATAAATTCAAAAGGTGTAAATCCTCCATAGTGATACCCAAGGTGCTGCCCGTCCAAATAGACATCGGCGTGGCCCAGCACGGCATGAAAGATGAGTCTGACATGCTGCGAATTCACAATCTGTATTTTTTTACGATACCAACCGACACCTTCATAATCGTACATTCCCAGTTCATTATTCCAGCACGAGGGCACATAAAGAGACTGCCAAGAATGTGGAAATCGCTCAAACCATTTTTCTTGAACACCCGTATTTAACGGATCCTTCATGAAATCCCAAGGCCCATCCAACAGCGCAGTTCTCCGAATTTGATACTCGCTAAAAGTCCTTAACAAGTGTGTTCCTCCTTTTTTTCCTGTAATGTATTGTGAATTTCAGACATCTTGATAATATGGATAGTAACATTTGGAGTTTAAGCAATGAATAGAAAAAAACGTTACCGTCTTGTTTAAATCGCTCTTTTAGCAGCAGGAGGGGATATTAATTGGAAGAAAATGATTACAAGCTGAATGACCTCACAGTGCATATCCATTTTGTACTCGACAAAGCTACTTATCCCGGCTGGGAGGACATCCGTAACATGGTAAATGTGCACAGCTTGTACTGGATTCATGAAGGTAAAGGGGTTTTCCTGACCAATGTTGAGCACAAAGTAGAGGCTGGAATGCTAATCTATTTAAAACCAGGCCTTAAACTGTCCATGCGCTCGCAGATGGATGCTCCACTTCGCATAACGATGCTGCTCTTCGATTGTGCAGAGCTTAGTTATGATGCGGTATGGAAGGAAGTCAAGCCAATCGGAAAACTGAGACTTCCCTTCTTAAGCCAATATAACCAACAGCAGGCTGAGGAAATTAGCCAGCTGGTCTGGGGGATTCACCAGGACTGGCTACCCGGACTAACCGATGGTATAGCTGTATCCCGGGCTAAAATGCAGATCCTGCTGCATAAGCTGCACCAGACCGTACAACCGGACTGGAATCTGATGGAGTCTGGAGCTTTCGCCGCCTTCGAACAGATCAAGAAAACTCTCGAGAACGACTATAAGGATCATCACCGGATTGAGAAATTGGCGGAGAAATACGGCATTTCGCCATCTTACTTGCGGAAGATGTTCCTGAAATTTACGGGGATGGGGCCAAAGGAATACCATATGCACTTACAGAACCAGCAAGCTTGTCGTTATCTGGTTTTTACCGATTATCCAGTTAAGGAAATCGCCAAATTATGCGGGTACTACGAAGAATATCATTTCAGTAAGATTTTTAAACAGCTTAACGGGATCCCTCCGACAGTATACCGAAACAAACAGAGAATCAAAGATTAATTGTCCGTAGAACCGCTGGCGAGAAAATCTTGCGTTTATGTTTTTTTACGGGAAGGACTTTACCATGATAATATTGAACTCATTGAAGCATGTTTAAGGAGGGAAAATTGGGCATGATTATATCACTCAAAAATGTATCATGGCAACGTGATACGACAATGATCTTACGCGATATGAATTGGGAAGTGAAGCAGGGACAACACTGGTGTATCGTCGGTCTGAATGGATCAGGAAAAACGACGATGCTAAACGTCGTGAACGGCTATATCTGGCCGACAACAGGACAAGTCGAAGTGCTGGACCATCGCTTTGGCGATGTGGATTTGAGAGAGCTACGCAAACGAATCGGTTGGGTAAGCACCTCCTTGCAGCAGAAGCTGTACGGCCATCAGACTGCCCTGAACATCGTCCTAAGCGGAAAATTCGCGACGATTGGTCTGTATGATAAGACGAATGAAGAGGATCAAAAGCAAGCCGAGGAGTTAATGGAGTTTCTAGACTGCTCTTCTTTGGCTGGTCGTACATATGATACCTTGTCGCAAGGACAGCGTCAGAAAGTCCTCATTGCACGCGCACTAATGGCCAATCCAGATCTACTAATCCTTGATGAGCCGTGCACGGGACTAGATATTTTTGCACGTGAACAGCTGCTGCAGATGATCGAGAAGATAACAAAGCAACCTGGTGGACCAACCTTGCTGTATGTAACCCATCATATCGAGGAGATAACACCATGCTTCACGCACACGCTGCTGGTAAAGAACGGTGAAATCTACAAAGGTGACGAGACAGTAAACTGCTTGCAGTCAGATGTTTTGAGTGATTTCTTCGATACCCCCGTTGAAGTACAGGAACATCATAACCGCAAGTGGCTTATACTTGCCGGTGATAAGTAGAATATCAAGGCACATCGAATAGGCGAGCAAACCGCTCTGAAGTGGTTTGAAGGATTGCTTGCAGATATAAAAAATGAAAACTAATCACAATATAATTTTAAAATAACCCGCGCAATGCGCGGGTTTTGTATTTGTTTGCAAGCTTATAAGCCACGTCCATAAACAGTCAAACAATATATTAACGGTACCTGTAAAAAAACATTTTGACATATCTAACAGGTACCGTTATAATACAAATCAACAGGTACCGTTATAAAGTTAAACAGGTACCGTAAAAACTTAATGGAGGATTCATTATGGACATGAATACTGAATTGTACGAAAAACTCGCGAAACTGCAATGGCTGTTGCAAAGGCAACACTTGAAGTCTCATGCCGCGGTTGGTCCTATGGCCGACGCATCACGTGGGCAAGGGAGGATATTAGCGTTTCTTCGGATGAAAGACGGTATCAGCACCAAAGACTTATCCTATATGTTGGACATCCGTGTATCATCCCTCAATGAATTGCTTGGTAAACTGGAGAAAGCAGAATACATCACCCGTAAACCCTCAGAAACAGACAAACGTATCATGTTGATTTACCTAACGCAAAAAGGACAAGAGGAAGAGAAACAAGAGATAGACAGCGGCAACATATTTTCTCGCTTATCGCCAGAAGAGCAGATAGCTTTCGGGGATTACCTAACTCGCGTCATTACAGCTTTGGAGGAAGAACTTGGATCGGACGGAGAACGTGATTTGATGGCTATGTGGATGGAAGCTGCCAAGGCGCGTATGGGAACAGAGGAATTTGAAAAAATGATGGCTATGCGCGGACAAATGCACAGAATGTGGGGAAATTCTAGGGACGAACGCTTTAGCGGAAGGTTCCCTGGATTTGGCGGAGAAGGGCGTGGTGACATGCGCGGATTCGGCTGGCCTTCCAGCGATGACAGTAATTCGTCACCTGACAAGTCACATGACCCAGACGATAAGTAATTAAAGTCTTTTAGCAAACAGTAGCTGAGGCGCTGCCTTTCCACCAGAGAAAGATGAACGGCAAAGGCAGCGTAATGTGAAACTGAAGAATAGTCAAATTTCGTACGCCAAATCTGAAAACTCGTCGTTAGGGTACAGGTTTGCTTGTTGCTGCGTCACGGATCATATTGGACCGATAGTTAGAATTCTAAGTAATTTCAAAAAACAAAATAAAGAAAGATAGTGGTGAACCTTATGGATGCAGAAAACCTCCATTACTTTGAAAAAGCACCTGTCGCAAAAGCCGTAGCTCACTTCGCAGTACCGATGATGCTAGGCATGTCGATGAGTGTCATATACTCCATTTTGAATGCCTATTTCCTTGGTACACTGGGCAATACTGCGATGTTAACCGCACTCGCACTAACTTTACCGTTATTCGCCGCCATTATGGCGCTAGGTAACTTGATTGGTATCGGTAGCAGTGCATTCATCTCCCGTTTGCTGGGAGAGAAAAAATATGATGATGTAAAGCATGTGTCTTCATTCGCCTTTTACAGCAGTTTAGCTCTCGGTCTTATTTTGATGGCTGCCGGCATCCCGTTGATCGATTCAATCGTTCATGGCTTGGGAGCGACGCCTGACTCCTTCGGGTTCACGAAGGACTATGTCACGATTATGCTTATTGGTTCACCTTTCGTCGTTCTATTCTTCACGCTGGAGAATATCGTGCGCTCGGAGGGGGCAGCGATCACTTCGATGATCGGCATGCTTCTCAGTGTTGTTGTGAATATTATTCTCGATGCGCTAGTCATTTTCGTCTTCCATTGGGACGTGATCGGGGTTGCATCTGCTACAGTCATTTCTAACTTGGTTGCAAGTGCATTCTACGCCTTCCACATGGGATATAAGAGCCAATTCTTAACCATCTCTGTAAAATGGTTCAAAGCTTCCAAAGACATTCTCAGCAATGTATTTAAAATTGGAGTACCCGTTTTTGTTATGAGTCTCTTCATGGGTGCAATGTCACTTATCTTTAACCGTTTTCTGGTCGAATATGGGGAGCAGGCCATTGCGGCCTTCGGAATTTCATCACGATTATTACAATTTCCAGAGGTTATTCTGATGGGCTTATGTGAGGGAGTCGTGCCGCTGATTGCCTTCTCTTTTACAGCCAATAAATTACGCATGAAGCATACCATTACATTCACAATCAAAGTGACTGTGGCATTAGCAGCCGTGTTCGGCATTATTGTATATCTGATTTCCGACCACTTAATCGGTTTATTTACGAATGACCCGCAATTAATTGAACTGGGCAGCTATATTCTTCATGTAACGTTCTTATCCCTGTTCATTTCAGGAACGACCGCGTTGTTTACGGGGATCTTCCAAGCGACAGCACAAGGAACCGCCGCCTTTATTATGTCAATTATTCAAGGTGTTACTCTGATTCCAGTATTGTATATCGCTAATCGAATGAACGGTTTCCACGGAGTAGTCTGGTCGCTCGTCATTTCAGATGCTGTTGCGTTCCTTGTGGGTGCCATCATGCTGTATGTTCTGCGGAACAAATTGCAGCCTGATTTAGATACTTTAGTACAGTAAAATTCTAAGCTTTAAGTTGAAATTTTTAGTTCATCTAAAAAAACCTTGGATCAGCAAGGTTTTTTTGGCTCGTATGATGAAGCAGCCTGCCATGAGGCAGCACTAGCTGCTTTGGAGGCGAAGCTCCAGTTAAATTTTAATGCTGACTTCTCCACTTGAAAGATATTCCTCGTCACCATTCTCATATCTGACTTTCAGATGGCAATCGTCATCGATATCAATGGCTGTTGCTTTACGTTGTTCATTATCCTTTATCACGGTCACAGGTTCGCCAAGTGAAATTAACCTTTTTTTGTATTCGGAAAGAAACAATCTGTCCGTTAAATGTTCATAATATCTCATGAAATGGTTTAGTACTTCTGCAACGAGACGGTTGCGGAGATCACCATAAGGATTGTTTTCGGAAATTACAGTTGTCGCAATCTCGGTAAGATCATTGGGAAAGCCTTCGGAAGGGAGGACTACATTGATACCGATGCCGAGGACAGCATAATCAAGCCAGCCGTTTTCCAGTGACACGGATGCTTCGGTAAGGATCCCGCATACTTTTTTACCTTCCATAAAAACGTCATTTACCCATTTAATCTGCGTTTCTTTACCGGATACGCTCTCGATAGAAAGGGCTACAGCTACTGCGGCGCAAGTGGTCAATAAAGCTGAGTCTGTTGCGGACAGCTTGGGACGCAGCAGGATGCTCATATAGATACCCGTTCCAGGTGGAGAAAAAAATTTCCGGCCCATTCGCCCGCGACCAGCTGTTTGTTCTTCCGAAAGAATCACTTTACCTTCAGCTTCTCCATTTGAGGCAAGGTTTTTTACGGCTTCATTCGTGGAAGATATGGTCTTAAAGACTTCAACACGTAACTTTTGCCCCTGAGTATCCAGGTACTTTGAAATTGCACTGGTTGATAAGATATCCGTTTGTGGTGACATGGAATATCCTTTATTGGTTACAGCTTGTATGGAATAACCGTCTGTCTGTAAAGATTTTATGGCTTTCCAGACCGCGCTGCGCGTCACGGATAACTGAACGGCTATTTCCTCGCCGGAAAAATATTCACCCTTATTACTGTCGAGCAAGGCAAGAATATGTTCTTTTACTGTCATGAACTTAAACCTCCAAAAGTATAACTCTCCGACCAAAACCCATTGAATAGATTAACATCCAACGATTGCGACTGATACTCTAATTCTATATAACAATATGAAAAACTCAAGCATGGTATTTCATTCTATTGTAAACCATATATTAATTTATGGTTTACAATAAAGAATATCTCCATTATAATTCAGCTTACTGGACGTATTTGCTAACCAGAATACAATCATTGATATCCAATGGAGGTCATTTTTTTGAAGACAAAAGAACTTATTTATGCTGCATTATTCGCAGCACTTATCGCGGTGTTGGGGATGATACCGCCCATCCCCCTCGGCTTCATCCCCGTTCCGATCACTGCCCAGACGCTTGGCGTCATGTTGGCTGGATGTTTTCTGGGGAAACGGATGGGCGCCCTCAGTCTCATTATTTTCATCATACTAGTAGCCATTGGGCTGCCTGTACTGACTGGCGGTCGCGGCGGAATCTCGGTGTTAGTTGGACCTTCTGCAGGATACATATTTAGTTTTCCAATCGCGGCCGGCCTTATTGGCTGGTATTCCGAAAAAATCTGGCCGAAGGTTCGAACTTGGAAGCTGGTAGCTATCAACATAATCTTCGGTGTATTACTAGTGAGTCTGATTGGTGCCCCTGTCATGGCATTGATAACCAATACTTCGATCTGGGCTGGTCTTGTCGGAGCGTTGGCCTTTCTTCCGGGAGACATCATCAAAGCCGTTATTGCAGCCGTCATAACGATGCAGTTGAAAGCAATAAGCCCTATAGAAGAAAAAACACAAATATAATATGATGTGAAACTCGGGTAAATAAAACCCGGGTTTTTTTATTGAAAAATAATAGGGTTATGGTTGCGAATTTGTTTATACTATAAAAATTAAAACGAAATTGAAGTGGGTGTGGAAAAATGGATAAGGGATTTAATTTAGCTAGTCAACTATTAACGCTGCTTGATACAGAATATAGATGGTTTACCTTAGCGGAAATCGAAAAAAGTTTAGGGATCTCTGATAAGACCATCCGGAAGATGGTGGAGGAAATCAGCAAGCAATTACCATCTACTGTAACCATTGAGGTTTCTAGAGGAAAGGGAATAGTTCTTCAACGTGATGGGCGAAGTACGATTAGTGAAGTGATTTCTTCTATGTTCAGACAAACCATCTTTTATCGGCTGATGGATTTTTTGTTTACGAATGTGGGTCGACTGTCAGTGGAAGAGCTCTCCGAAGCCATGTTTATGAGTACCTCGTCTTTGAAGAAATTGATTGTGCAATTAAATAATGATGATCTAAAAGCTTATAAGCTACGCATTAGTTTTTCTACCCCCATGATCAAAGGGAATGAAATGAATATTCGATATTTTTATTGGAAGTTATATTGTGATGCGTATGAGTTTACAGGCTGGCCCTTTGCGAATGTTGATTTTGCTTATATTAATCAGTTAATCACAAATATAGAAAATGAGAATAAAATTGTATATTTTATCAATTCCAAAAGGAGATTATCGTTTTTGTTGGCCATTGTTATAGAAAGAGTGGCTAAAGGAAAATGTGTGAAAATCGACGAAAATGCTTACCCTTGGGAAAAGGGGATGTTTTATTTCCCAGTGAAAACTATTGCAAAACGTCTTGAGGACAAGCTGTCCCTTGAATTTCCAAACAGTGAAATATTCTTTATGCAATCCATGGTTAGTCTCAGCCAATATCATTATTATGAAGGGTCAGAGATCACTCCGATGAAAGAAGTCGAATTACACAAGGATAAAGAAGAATATCAAATGGGGAATCTACTTCTAATGTTATTAGCAAAGGTATACCCGAACTTAGATATGCAAGAACGGTTTATTTTGGAGATTTACGGTTTCTTTGACAAGCTATTAATCGAAAATGCCATTCCTGAATGGATGATGATTTCAACAAGTCATTTAACAACATATGTTCAAAAGGAATGCCAACAGATTTATCAAGAATTGCAAACCTGTATGCAAACGTGGAATAAAACTTACCCTTCCGTTTTGTTTAATCATTTTCATTTAACAAAGCTAACCTTAATTGTCCGCTCGAGTTTACGTTATAAAAGTAAGAGGGCCTTTTTAGTGATCGGGGAAGAATTTTCAATTCGTCATTACATAGCAGATTTGATAAAGAAGGAGATTGGGGATCAGTTGATCCTTAATACTTCCATAATGAAAGGCTTGACCGACGAGATCATGCAGCAAAATAATATCGATCTTGTCATTAGTAATATCCCGGTTGCATTAACGACAGTGCCTGTTGTTATTATTTCCACGATCCCCTCTAAAAGAGATTTAGACAACATTCGTAAAGAACTGCTTTTATAATTTGACCAATTATTTTCCGTAAGCTCCGTAAGTTTTTGGTCTAGTTTGTAATGTTAAAAAACCTTATGCTCAATCTAGTTTCGAAACTGATTTTACTTGAAGGCAAGTGGAAAGCGATTTCGGTAAACCTCAGTTTACTATTAAAAGTTGGAGGAAGAACTATGAGTAGGCATTTAGGTGCAAATAAGGGAGAAATAGCAGAGCTCGTTTTGCTCCCAGGAGATCCTTTACGTGCAAAGTTTGTGGCAGAACACTTTTTAGAGGAGGCTTATTGTTATAACGAAGTAAGAGGGATGTATGGATACACTGGATTATACAAGGGTGTGCCTGTGTCGGTTCAGGGGACAGGGATGGGAAATCCATCGATGAGTATCTATGCAACAGAATTGATCGTCGATTATGAAGTTAAGAAATTGATTCGCATTGGTACATGTGGCGCGATGCAGGAAGATATCAATATCCGCGATATTATATTAGCCCAAGCAGTATCTTCAGACAGTAATATGACGGAAAAGATCTTTCATGGCTGTAATTTTGCACCAACGGCAGATTTCTCATTGCTAATGAAAGCATATCAACAAGCACAAGCTAAAAATGCAAAGGTGTTTGTTGGTAACATCTATAATTCTGATGAATTCTATCGTGAAAATTTAGATCGGCTTCATAAGTTCATGGATTTCGGTGTATTAGCTGTAGAAATGGAAAGTACCGCCCTATACACTTTAGCCGCTAAATATGGTGTAAAAGCGTTATCGATTTTGACCGTCGGCAGTCAATTGTTAAGACAGGAGCACCTAACTCATAAAGAAAGTGAACAATCCTTTTATGAAATGGTCGAAGTAGCTCTTAACACAGTCGTTGAAGGCTGATTTATTGATAAGAGTGCAGTGTTGTTAGAAAAGAGAGTGAGAAAGAAATGAAGGTAATACTGTCAGGATTGCAGTGGATGATTTTTATGATCGCTGGTGCAATTGCAGCACCCATTGCTATCGCAGATTTATATAACTTAACACCCATAGAGACTTCTGGACTCATTCAGAGCACCATGATTACTTTAGCAATAGCTGGATTTTTACAAGGCCTGATGGGTCATAAATTCCCTATTCATGAAGGTCCAGCAGGGTTATGGTGGAGCATTTTTACCATTTACGCGAGTTTAGTGGGGGGACTCTATTCCTCTAACAACGGCGCTTTACAGGCTTTAAGTGGAGCGATGATCATTAGCGGAGTGTTGTTTATCCTAATTTCAGCATTTAAGCTAATGGATAAAATCGCTCGTCTTTTTACTCCAACCATCACCTTTATTTATTTACTTTTATTGATCTTTCAATTAAGCGGATCTTTTATGAAAGGGATGATGGGGATTACCATAGCCCACACCATGTTAGATGTTAAAGTATTCATCCTTAGTGTGATCGTGGTCTGCATTACCTTTTGGTTAGGCAACAGCCGCTTTGTATTACTAAGCCAGTTTTCAATAATTCTCAGTATAGTGATAGGCTGCCTATTATTTATAATCTGCGGTAGTATGCCGGCGGTTTCTCGTGCGGATACTCTATTTAAGCTGCCGGAAATATTCCCATTTGGAACACCCCGATTCGATGCCGGGACAATTACTACTGCATTTTTACTAACCCTATTATTAATAACCAATGCAGTGGCATCCATCCGTTTGATGGAGACCGTTATGAAACCAAAGCAAGGGGATCATCGTCGTTATTTGCGCGCCGGGTTTACTTCTGGAATTACGCATCTTATTAGTGGTGGTTTAGGAGCGGTCGGCTCAGTCCCTATTTCGGGAGCGGCGGGATATGTTGAGCAAACAGGGATGAGGGAGCGCAAATCATTTTTAATAGGCTGCAGCTTAGTGATCTCAATATCCTTGTTTCCGCCTATGATGAATTTCATATCTGCGATTCCAGCTCCCATAGGCTATTCTGTTACCTTCGTCATTTTTGTGAAGATGGTCGGACTAGCGCTAAAGGAATTGAAAAAGGTTATTCATGAAGAGCGAACATTTATTGTCAGTGGGCTTTCCCTTTTAGTGGGTGTAGGTTTAATGTTTATTCCCGCATCAGCTACGGCCCATTTATCTCCGATTGTGATAGCCATTTTAAATAATGGATTAATATGCGGAAGCCTGTTAGCGATTATTTTGGAACAAGGGTTAATGTGGAAAGATGCATTTCGATATGAGGATTCCAAGAAAATTAACCGATAATTTGGAGGGCTAAAAATGCATTATCTAATTTCTATTGCTGGTCTGGTTATTGTTCTATTACTGGCATGGCTAGGAAGTAACAATAAGAAAAAGATTAAATATCGTCCAATCATTGTAATGATTGCTATTCAGATAGGTTTGGGATTAATTATCCTAAAAACGAGCATTGGAGAATTTTTGATTAAAGGGTTTGCTGATAGTTTTGCAAAATTACTTGGATACGCCAATGAAGGTACTGACTTTGTGTTTGGCGGCATTGCAAATGAAGGGGCTCATACATTTTTCCTTTATGTTTTGATGCCCATTGTTTTTATGTCAGCATTGATAGGGATTTTGCAACATTACAAAATACTGCCATTCATTATAAAGTATATTGGTTTGGTGCTAAGTAAAATAAATGGCATGGGTAAATTGGAATCTTATAATGCAGTTGCAGCCGCAATTGTCGGACAAAATGAAGTATTTATTTCGGTGAAAAACCAGCTTGGACTATTGCCAAAACATCGCTTGTATACATTATGTGCGTCTGCAATGTCTACGGTATCCATGTCAATCGTTGGTTCCTATATGACGATGCTAGAACCTCGGTATGTAGTAGCTGCATTGATATTAAACCTATTTGGCGGATTTATCATTTCATCCATCATTAATCCGTATGAAGTTACACCTGAAGAAGATATTGTTGAAGTTCAGGTAGAAGAAAAACAAACGTTTTTTGAAATGCTGGGCGAATATATTATGGATGGCTTTAAAGTAGCCATAGTAGTTGGGGTAATGTTAGTTGGTTTTGTGGGAATCATAGCTTTAATTAACGGAGTCTTCAGTGGCATATTCGGAATCTCGTTCCAAGGAGTGTTAGGCTACGTCTTTGCACCCATCGCCTTTCTTATCGGTGTGCCATGGCATGAAGCTGTTGAGGCCGGTAGTATTATGGCGACAAAGCTTGTTGCGAATGAATTCGTTGCTATGCTTGACTTTGTTAAGATTCAAGAAGGTTTAAGTGGCCGTACTACAGCCATTGTCTCTGTTTTTCTAATCTCATTTGCTAACTTTGGGTCGATTGGTACCATTGTGGGTGCAGTGAAGGGATTGAATGAAAAGCAAGGGAATATCGTCGCACGATTTGGATTAAAGCTGTTATTTGGCGCCACACTTGTAAGCGTTTTATCAGCTTTGATTATCGGTATCATATTCTAGTTGTAGCAAGGAGTATTAACATGAAACAAACACCCCGGTTTAAGCGGATTTTCGTCATCGTTATGGATTCTGTAGGCATTGGTGAAGCTCCAGATGCTGAAAAGTTTGGGGATGCAGGATCACATACATTACGGCATATTGCAGAAAAAATGAATGGGCTACATGTTCCTGCGTTATCCAAGCTAGGGTTAAGTCATATTGACTCAATACCCGGAGTTCCCAAAGTGGAGCGCCCTTTAGCTTATTGGACCAAAATGCAGGAAGCTTCTAATGGAAAGGATACGATGACAGGTCACTGGGAAATCATGGGCCTACGAATTGATGTTCCTTTCAAAGTGTTTTCTGAAGGGTTTCCTTATGAATTAATTAATGAATTAGAAGAAAGAACAGGACGAAAGGTGATTGGGAATAAACCCGCTAGTGGTACAGCTATTCTCGATGAGCTTGGACAAGAGCATATGAACACAGGCGCACTCATTGTCTATACTTCTGCAGATTCCGTGATTCAGATTGCGGCTCATGAAGAGGTTATTCCTTTGGAAGAACTGTATCAAATCTGTGAGATTGCCAGAGAGATTACTTTACGTGAGGAGTACATGCTAGGCAGAGTGATTGCTAGACCATTCCTCGGGCAGCCCGGAAATTTCAAAAGAACATCGAACCGTCATGATTATGCCTTGAAGCCTTATGGAAGAACCGTGATGAATGAGCTCAAGGATGCCGGGTTCGATGTACTAGCGATTGGCAAGATCTCAGATATATACGATGGGGAAGGTGTCACCAAGTCTTTCAGAACAGTGTCTAACATGGATGGCATGGATAAACTCATGGAGACCCTTCATACTGATTTTACAGGACTTAGTTTCTTGAATCTTGTTGATTTTGATGCACTTTATGGCCATCGTAGAGATCCGATCGGGTATGGGAAAGCGCTGGAAGAATTTGATGATCGTTTACATGAAGTTCTAGCGGAGTTATGCGAAGATGATCTTCTTATACTTACGGCAGACCATGGGAATGATCCCATTCATGCGGGTACGGATCACACCCGTGAATATGTTCCTTTACTCCTCTACAGTAAGAGTTTCAATCGACAAGGGGAGCTGCCTATATCGAAGACTTTTTCGGATATTGGAGCAACAGTTGCTGATAACTTTGTTGTGACCATGCCCCAATTCGGTAAGAGCCTCCTACAAGAGCTTAAATAAACTATAATTTGAATAGACATTTTGAATAGAAACAGGATACCTAACTTGTATTAGTAAAAGGTATCCTGTTTGATTTTTTGTCTACATATCTTTGTATCTAAAAAGCTGCCGAGAAAGCGGCTTTTTTTGTTATTACGGATCAAATATTAGGGTAATAATCAATTATTAAAGGGGGTAATTTTAGAGCCACCTGTCGTTAACCCTTTTTTCGATGAATCGCATTCTAATACAACGTTATAAATAATCTAGTTTCTACTCATACCACTCCTTCTATAGTTATAGTATTGACAACCTGTATATACAGGTTTAAACTGTGTGAAGTGTTTGAACTTGTATATACAGGTTTAATGGTTGAAATAAAGGAATTCTTTTTGGAGGTGTTCAACTTGAGTCAGTCCCAGTATTCGGAATGGTGGCGCCGCTCCACGGTGTATCAGGTGTACCCGAAGAGCTTTAAGGACACTACAGGCAACGGAACAGGAGATATTAAAGGACTTATTGAGAAATTAGATTATTTGCAGAAGCTTGGAATCGATATTGTCTGGTTACAGCCGGTTTATGTTTCGCCGCAACATGATAACGGTTACGATGTAGCAGATTATGAAAATATTAACCCGGATTTCGGTACGATGGAGGATTTTGACGAGCTAATACAGGAACTGCATAGACGCGAAATGAAGCTAATGATCGATATCGTGGTTAACCATACCTCGACTGAACATGAGTGGTTCAAACAGTCCATTTCAAGCAGGAACAACCCTTTCCGTGATTACTATATCTGGAAGGACCCGGCTCCGGACGGCGGCTTACCCAACAACTGGCAGTCGAAGTTCGGTGGGCCTGCCTGGCAGTTCGACGAAGCGTCGGGACAATATTATCTTACTCTCTTCGATAAAACCCAAGCGGATCTGAACTGGGAGAATGAGAAGGTACGTAGAGCAGTGAATGATATGATGTTATTCTGGGCTAAAAAGGGTGTCGACGGCTTCCGCATGGATGTAATTAATTTAATCTCCAAAGATCAGCGCTTCCCTAACGATGACGGGAGTGTTCCACCGGGGGATGGACGTAAATTCTATACTGACGGTCCACAGGTCCATGCATACATCAAAACAATGTATGAAGAGGTGTTTGGTCCGTTTGAGATGGTGACTGTAGGAGAGATGTCCTCAACTACACTGGAGCATTGTATCCGGTACTCAAGTCCCGAAGAGCGGGAATTTTCTATGACCTTCAATTTTCATCATTTAAAAGTCGACTATCCGAATGGACAGAAGTGGGAACTGATGCCTTATGATTTCGAGGCAATGAAACGGTTGTTCGCGCAGTGGCAGACCGGAATGCAGAAAGGCGGAGGCTGGAACGCACTATTTTTTAACAATCATGATCAACCGCGTGCCCTTTCCAGATTCACTGATGATAAGGTCTACCGTGTGGAAAGCGCCAAGCTGCTCGCGACAACTCTGCATGGCCTTCAGGGAACACCTTATGTATATCAAGGGGAAGAAATCGGTATGCCGAATCCGGTATGGAAAAGCATCGATGAGTTCCGCGACATTGAGTCACTAAATATGTACCGCATTCTGTGTGAACAGGGGAAAAGCCCGGAGGTTGCTCTCAGCATTCTCCAAGAACGTTCGCGGGACAATTCACGTACGCCGATGCAGTGGGATGACAGCCGGAATGCCGGATTTACCACTGGTACTCCATGGTTGAAGGTAGATGAGCGGTATCCAGACATCAATGTGCAGAAGGAACTGGAAAACCCTGATTCCATCTTCCACCATTACCGCAAACTAATTGCACTTCGCAAGGAGTATGGAGTATTCATAGAAGGTATTTTCAAGAGACTCGATGAAGGTCATCCTGAAGTCTTCGCTTACGCCAGAACAGGAGATGGGGAGACACTTGTTGTGGTCTCGAACTTCAGCAATAAAGAAATCTCTTTCCGCTTTAAAGACAATCACTGGACTGAATTGTCGCCAAGTGGTAAGGACGAGCTTCTGATTGGGAATACAGCAGATGCACCATCATTAACACAAGAGCTTCAGCTTAGTCCTTATGCTTCCTACATGTGGTTAGTCCGCTAACGAGGTGTACTTGAGAAGGAGCACACATCAATTTTGTAAGGAGTGAAGATATGGCTATAGACCGCAAAAATGTTGAAGATATTGTACGGGCGGTTGGGGGCAAGGAGAATATTGAGGTTGCGACGCATTGTGTAACCCGGCTGAGATTCTCGCTGTATGACGAGAGCAAGGTGGATTCGGAAGCCCTGGACCGTAACGAACTCGTAAAAGGACAATTCTCTACGCAAGGGCAGTTCCAGATCGTTATCGGACCAGGAACTGTAGATAAAGTATACGATGAAATGATTCAAATCACTGGTGGTGCCCGCTCTTCCAAGGATGACGTGAAATCAGCGGCAGCACGGAAACAGAATCCATTGCAGCGGGCGATCAAAACACTGGCTGATATTTTTATTCCGATTCTTCCGGCCATCGTAACCGCAGGTTTGCTGCTTGGGATTAATAATATTTTGACCGGACCTGGTATCTTTTTTGATAGTAAGTCATTGGTAGATGTCTATCCTGCATGGAAAGACATTGCTGCGATTATTAACACGATTGCCAGCACAGCCTTCACCTTTTTACCAGCCCTTATCGGTTGGGCAGCTGTTACACGTTTCGGGGGCAGTCCTCTGCTCGGAATCGTGCTGGGTCTCATTCTCGTACATCCGGATCTATTAAGTGCCTACAGTTATGCAAGTGCTTCAACTGAGGGAACCGTTCCGACCTGGAATTTGTTCGGCTGGCATTTGGAGAAGATTGGTTATCAGGGGCAAGTATTGCCTGTACTGGTTTCGGCCTATATTCTGGCTAGACTGGAGAAGTTCCTCAACCGCCGGGTGCTTGATTCCATTAAACTACTGGTCGTTGCTCCAGTGACCCTGCTGGTTACAGGTTTTCTGGCCTTCACCATTATCGGACCCGTTACGTTCGCCATTGCCAATGCTATCACCTCGGGTTTGATTTATGTATTTGATCATTTTGCGCTCCTTGGTGGTTTGATCTATGGTGGATTCTATGCACTTCTGGTCATCACTGGGATGCATCATACTTTCTTGGCAGTCGATGTTCAGCTCATCGGCAGTGAGGGAGGCACCTTCCTCTGGCCGATGCTGGCGCTCTCCAATATTGCGCAAGGCGCTGCGGCACTGGCGATGATGTTCGTTGTTAGAGAACAAAAGGCAAAAGGTTTGGCGGCTACGTCTTCCGTCTCTGCGTTCCTCGGTGTGACTGAACCGGCAATCTTTGGGGTGAATATCCGCTATCGCTATCCTTTCATCTTCGGGATGATCGGCTCAGCAATTGCCGGTATGCTCCTTACCGTTAACCAGGTTCGAGCTTCATCCATTGGCGTAGGGGGAATTCCCGGTTTCCTTTCGATTTTCCCGAATCAGTGGGGCGTTTTCTTTATTGGCATGGTTATTGTTCTCGTTGTGCCATTTGCCGCCACAGTATTGTACGGACGTTCTGTAGTGGGTCGTTCCGAAAAGAACACAGCTACAGAGGCTTCTAGTACTACGAGCGAACCAGAGGAATTGAGCAGCCGTCATTCCGTTCAAGGGTCACAGGAATCAGTTAATATTCTGGAGCTTGTCTCACCGCTTAGTGGAACTGCAGTATCGCTGGAACAGGTGCCCGATCCTGCCTTTGCTGAAAAGCAAATGGGTGAGGGAATTGCAATCGAACCTTCTGAGGGGAAAGTATATGCTCCCTTTGATGCTACAGTAGCCCATGTGATTAAGAGCAAACATGCGCTTATACTGGAGCATGCCAGCGGTGTTCAGGTATTAATCCACGTTGGAATTAACACGGTGGCGCTTAAAGGTAGCGGTTTTACCAGCCTGAAGAATATTGGTGATAAGGTGCAAGCAGGAGAGCTTCTACTAGAATTTGATATGGAAGCTATCCGCGCAGCAGGTTACCCGGTGATTACTCCAATCATCATTCCTGCAGGTCAGGAGATGGTCGAGAAGATCGAGGAGAAGACCGGACCAGCTACGGCCAAACAAACAAGTATCTTGACTATTCATCTCAAGGGTTGATAAAGGCTATATTGGCAAAGACTTTATACTTTAGAAAGACAGCCCCTTGGGGGCTGTTTTTCTATAAATATAAGAATTTATATGTTCAACGCTATAAATTCCCCTCCAATTGAATCGATGCTTCCAAAGGCATGACGTGATACAATAAAGGGCGGTGATCAAAATTGAGAGAAAATAAATATTTGCAAATTTATAATGAATACAGCAACCAAATCCATTCTGGACAACTGCTGCCGGGAACCAAGCTGCCTTCCGAAAGTGAACTCGCCGAAGCTTACGCCACTTCACGAGAGACCGTGCGCAAAGCGCTGAATCTACTTTTCCGTGAAGGATATATTCACAAAATTAAGGGCAGAGGCTCCTTTGTGCTTGACATGACCAGAATGGATTTCCCTGTTACCGGGTTGATTTCATTTAAAGAGATGGCCGATACCCTGGGTACTGCCTCACGGACACTGGTAGAGCGGACGATACAAGAGCCGGCAGGCTCCGCAATCGCCAGACATCTGCAGATTCCACCTGAAACTCTGATTTGGAAGGTTGTTCGCGCCAGAGAAATTGAAGGTGAACGGATCATTTTGGATAAGGATTATTTTCGTGCGGATATTGTTTCCTTTCTGAGTGAGGAAATCGCGGAAGGCTCAATCTATGAATATCTGGAGCTGGAATTGGGGCTTAAGATCAGTTATGCGAAGAAGCTGATATCCGTTGAGCCTTCTACTGAGGAGGATCATAGACTGCTCGATTTGAAGAATTTTACGCATATTGTAGTAGTACGAAACTATGTGTATTTGGAGAACACGGTGCTTTACCAATATACCGAGTCTAGACACCGGCTGGATAAATTCCAGTTCGTGGATTTTGCTCGAAGGGTGAGGCGATAAGCTGATCCGAGGGTGTCCCAGTTATCAGTGTATCCGCTGGTGCCTTGCATAGCATGGCTCTGAAAAGCGATGGAAACGTATGGATATGGGGAGCGAACAATGAGAGCCAGCTCGGCGGTAGCGCTGAATCGGAGCGTTCCCTTGCTTCTAAGCTCACCATTGGAAATCGTATCGTCGCTATTAGTGCAGGTTATATGAGCGGCGGTGCGGTTAGTGAGGAGGGGACCTTGTTGACCTGGGGGTATAATGGGTTAGCCCAGCTTGGTGATGGCACTTATACTAATGTCATAGAACCTGTTGCAATTTCGCTTGTAGAAGAATCTTATTAGATTTGAAGAGTAGGGAATTTCATGCCTAAGTGGCAATGAATTCCCTATTTTTATAGGTGAGTCAAAAAGAGAAAACTCTTTTCATATTCATTCTTTATCATTACAGCTATCCGTCTAGACTGTTAAAATGATGGAAGTATGGTAGACAAAGGAGATAAGCAATGAATAATGGCTTTCGGATCAATACTGAGGAGAACCGACACCGAACTCTGAGGCAAGTAAAACAAGCGGCGTTTCATGCTTTACAGGAATATGAAATAGACTGGAACTCCATTCACTTCATTCAAGTATCCGAACATGTCACCTTCCGCATTGTAAGCGATGTGGGGGAAAAGTTCTTGCTCCGCATTCACCCGGATAACAAACAACGCGAAGGAACCATTTCAGAAATTGAGTGGTTGTTCGCTTTGAAGAGCAAGGGCCTCCTCTTGCCCGAAGCTGTAATCAATCGTGAAGGGGCCTTTATTACGGAAACATCGGTGTGTGACGGACAACGGTTTTATTCGAGCTTAATGCGATGGGTCGAGGGAAAGCATGTAGACAAAAGCGAACTAACGGAGGAGGGCATCCGTAAAACAGGATCATTGATGGCAAAGCTTCATGAGGCCAGCTCTGATTTTAGTCCTTCCAGCGGTTTTACTCGTCCTTCTTGGGGTGTACTGAGCTTTAAACGGGACTGGGATCACCTAAGTCTACATCGCAAACATTTCATATCGGATGAGGGTTTTAAGTTATATTCCGCAGCCGCCACTAAAGTGGCAACATGTCTCGAAACGTTCACAAGACATGAACAAAATTATGGGATGATCCACGCGGACTTACATAATGGAAATGTCATTTTTCGGGATAATGAACCGTATCCTATCGATTTTGGCAGATGTGGCTTCGGCTATC
This sequence comes from Paenibacillus sp. FSL P2-0121, assembly GCF_037975345.1. Lineage (NCBI taxonomy): Bacteria > Bacillati > Bacillota > Bacilli > Caryophanales > Paenibacillaceae > Paenibacillus > Paenibacillus sp. FSL P2-0121. The sequence goes on from NZ_CP150245.1 coordinate 3,640,922, forward strand.
ATCTTTACGATATAGCTCAGGCTATTATGGGATTATACCCAACACAGAGAGCTTATTTCGTCGAAGGATATCAGAGAATCAGGAAGCTGGAAAATGAATATATAATGAAGCTAGAGTGCTTCTTAGTCATGGCAATAATCGAAGCCTATAGCTTTCATGCAGAGAATCCGCTTGAGACCGAGGGGTTGATTGAAGAGCAGCCATATGCTCAAGCGATTTTGAGAGCTTATGTGAACGGGACAACCTTTTTATTTAATTCTCTGGATATTTCAATATAAAAGATTAGAAAATGATGTGCGTTATATTTTTCAAATGGTATTATTAGGATGAACTGCTGAAAACTATTTAAATTGTATTTGGAATCTTAGCAATGAAAATGGTTGACAAAACTTTATAAAAAGTGAGGAGTAGAGCAATGAACTTTGATAAAGAACAGCTTTTTTGGATAAATCCAATCAATGATTATTCTATTACAGAAAACAGGATTGAATTTGTAACGATGCCGAATACAGATTTTTGGCAACGAACCTATTATGGTTTTAGAAATGATAATTCACCTGCACTGTTAATGAAAACTGCTGAGAAGTATTTTTCATTTATAGTAAGAACAGATTATGATAGTACACATAGATACGAGCAGTGTGGGATAGTCATCTATCAGGACAGTGATAATTGGTTCAAGGCATCGGTAGAATATGAAAATGAGGAATTCCAAAGACTTGGAAGTGTGGTTACAAATCACGGATATTCAGATTGGGCAACAACTGATATCGATGCAAACATTAAAACTATGTATTATAGACTAAGTCGACGCGAAAGTGATTTCTGTATTGAAAGCTCTTTGGACGGGACTATATTTGAACAGATGCGTATTTTTCATTTGTTTGAAGGGAATGAGGAAATAAATTTTGGCTTATATGCTTGTAGCCCAGAGAATTCTTCATTTAAAGGTGTTTTCACCGAAATGGAAATTACAGAGTGTAAGTGGTTGGAGCATAAATAGTCGTTTACGCAGCTGAAAGTGAATATTACTCAAAAGGGCCTTCCTAAAAGGAAGGTCTTTTTTTATGAGCGGCTATAAAGTTGTCATCAGTTTGAGATTTCTATAGTTATCCATGTGGTGAAATTAGGATAATTGGATCTTGGGAGGCGAGGACATTGAGTCTTGTGATGATCATTTTATTACTGTTCTTAAATATTCCAGTATATAAATTTTTATTTCGCGTGTTCTTCGTGAATAAAGATGATTATAGCGAATCGATTAGGCATACTTTTACACCTAACATCATTTCATTATTCCGGGGAGAGTATTGGAAGGATAGAATGAATACGGCAAGGCTTCAGTTTTTTATACTCATTTGCGGTGGGATTGTTGTTTTGGAATACCTTGTTTTGCATAAAATAATTGATATTTTTCGTTAACTAGAACTTCATTTAGAAACTTCTGCTTATGGTGAGCAGGAGTTTTTTTATCTTGCATAAGCACCGCCCTATTATGGAAAACTTATGTAGTGCGAATAAACAGCATGAATCTATTTTGCGAGGTGATAATGATGACAAATCAAGATCCGCAGGAGCTTCTTAAAAGTAAACACAAGCTGGATGAGCAGAAGAGGCAGTTCACAAATTTTGCCCGAAGTGCTTCCGGTCATGGTGAAGCAGAAGCAGGCCAGGAATTCAGTAATGACCGAGTGCCAGATGATCAAAACCGCATGAAATCTGTTGAGAACAGACAAGATTGATCTTAAAAAGCTATCAAATAAGCCGATCCTTTTCTGGATCGGCTTAGAAAAATAATTTTTACGTTGTAAGGTTGTTCAATAGGTATCGGATGCTAGAGTTTTCTTGCTTTAATTACAAAAGTTACAGGAAGCATCTTTGCTTTTTTTGCAAAATCGCTTTTATCGTCCCGCGACTGCATAAGTTCATCATCAGATTGCTCAATCATTTGCTCAATAACAAATCCAGCTTTAGATAGCGCATTCACATAAGTTGATAATTTACGATCCGATAAAGTTAGCGTACTTTCATCAAGAGATACTGAATACCAAGATTCATCGAAATAACATTTTTTAAAAACAAGCATATCATTTTCTGCAACAACACATTTGTGTATAGGGTGAGACCAGCTGAAAATAAATGATCCATCTTTTTTAAGGTAAGAAGCAATCCGGCTAAAAGTACCCTCAAGGTCAGTTGTCCAGCCTATGGCATAAACCGAATATACAAAGTCAAAATAATCCTCTGGCAGGCCACATTCTTCTTCCATAGGTGAGCAGATCAATTTTGCTGAAAGACCGTGCTCCGTCAAAAGTTGCCTAGTCTTTTCGATTTGGTTCTCTGCTATATCCGTACCCCATAGTTCAGATGCATTGCGTTCCCCCAGATATTGCAAAGATTGACCGCTTCCACAGCCTATCTCCAGCAACTTTTTCCCTGAGACATCACCAAAAAGTTGGCATTGTTCTTCCGATACAAATGCTCCATAAAGAGGAAGTGCAGTAGCTCCTAAAACTTCATTTCCTTTTGTATCCCAAAATAAGCTGTTTGTTTCATGAATAGTATTCGTATCCATATCGACCGAGATGGCGACGCCAACCTCACCAGCGCCTATAACGTTTGTTCTATAACCAGAATTTTTGTCCATGCAGACACCCGCCCCAAATATAGATTATATAAGCCTAAACATATCTCCCGACTTGCGCGTAATCCCAATAACATATATCGAACACGAACAAGCTGAGGGATTAACCATAGAATAATCTACCATTTTCCCATGAACATATCCATCCAAAATTTCCCACTAAAATTTCCAATTGTGAAATAAAGCATGAATTTCTGTTTATCTCTCGCAGGGGGAGCCAGAATAAGTATGAATGTTACGATATTTTAATTTACGAGAAGGATCAGTTTTTCATGCTGCTCTAGGCATGCAACTGGACTCGCACACACCTTTCCTAGATAAATAGGCAGTCAAGCTATAATTTAATTCTAGCTATTGTATAGTCCAATCCCGACTACAGTTCTTACATACATTAAAGAGAGACTGGTAGTTTATATTAAATCTTTAATTAAGGGAGGATTCACTAGAATGGCCATTCTATCATCAGGACCTATTGATAATAGCGCTGTGAGCGGTTTCAGACCTACTGAACAGGTGACGGTCAAGATTGATAACCGGGATGCGTTAAATCAGTCCGCAATTCTGATCCAAGGGTACAATTTAACCCTCACAAGGACCTTGTATGTAAGCGAGCTTGTTACTATTTCTCCAGACGAGGTGATTACAAGAAATTACTTTGCCAATCTGGATGCCTATGAGTTTGTCTTTACAACGGAAGGTCTTGCAGAATTACAGACGGAAATTTCCATGTGGGGCAAAAATACAGACGGGGAGCTGGTTACCGCCCACCGGCTTGTATCATCTGAGCTGCTGGGAACTGAAAATGGGGGAGCCACAGGCTCCGTTAACCGCATTTATGTTTCCAATTTCAATAGCAATGATGTTTCTGTGATCAACGGGGCAACAGGTGCGGTGATAGTAGTCATCCCTGTAGGTGTGAATCCTGCGGGAGTAGCCATAAACCCGTTAACTAATCGTATTTATGTTGCTAATTTGAACAGCGACAACGTATCCGTTATCGACGGAGCGACCAATACGGTGCTGGCTACCATTCCTGCCGGGGATGGAGCAGGTGCTGTCGCGGTCAATACTGCTACCAATGCTATCTATGTTGCTAACTTTAATGATAATAGTGTTACTGTCATTGACGGATTAACCAACACAGTGGTGACTACCATTATTCCCGCCGGCGGTTCTCCTTTTCCAACGGGGATCGGCGTGAATTCCTTAACCAATACTATTTATGTAGCTGAATTCAACTCGGATATTGTTACCGTCATTGACGGGTCTACGAATATGGTTATTACGCAGATTCCCGTTCAGGTTAATCCATTTCGGGTGGGCGTTGATCCCTTAACGAACCGGATTTATGTCTCGAACTTTACCAGTAACACCGTTTCAGTCATTGATGGAGCCAGCAATACTGTGATAACTAACTTGCCTGTAGGAACGACTCCGGCTGAATTGGGAGTGAACATATCAACCAATGCCATCTATGTGCCAGACCGGGATGACGACAATGTGTCGGTGATTGGCGGTTTAACGAATACGGTGATTACTACCATTCCGGTCGGGAATAACCCTAATGGTGCAGGAGTTAATCCATTGACCAATCGCATCTATATCACCAATCAGGATGATAACACGGTATCGGTCATTGATGGGGTTACCCAGACTGTGATTAGTGTTATTCCTGTAGGTGCACGTCCGTTCTCAGTCGGTGTCAATCCGTAGGAAGCAAGGACAAAGAATTTAGTACACTCTAAATTCTGTTCTTCATCTTACCGCAGGGGGTGAATCATACGATGAAAATAACATCGGCAGAAGAAATTATGATCCTATTGTCGAGTATGGACAAAGAGCATTCTGCAGCACGTATCTACGTTCCGGGCATAGGTGAATTCATGATTGTACTACAAAAGAAAGAGGGTAGCAGCGGGACAGCAGCAGAAGAACGCATAATACCGGCAGCAGGGTTAACAAGGAACCCTTATCTTTAGTGATAATCAGCAACTCAACCTTCTTCCGGTAAGGAAGAGGCTGGGGGTTTGTATCTTGGAGTTTTGTATATGAGAGAAGTAGAAACAGTCTTGGACTGAATACGAAAGTCCAAGACTGTTTCTACTTTTTTCCACCTAATGTTTCGAGATAGATTTCCTGCCTGCAGCAGGTTGTACAACTCGAAGACCTTTAATAGGAGAGGTACTCCGGCCAACATTTTTCCTTTTACCAGGAACTGCCGTGTTGACATTTAAAAACTTAGATTGACTTTGAATACTAGTGGATACAATATTAACCGTGTAATTTCTGTAGTTACCAATACTGATTTTTCTCAATCCAAGCCTTCTACAAAGCGGAGCAGCACAGTAACCTGCGCCACCACAAAGTTTGAAAGCATTTTGCGGTAGAGTAAGATAGTTAACACCTGACCATACAAGACGCCTATCTGCAGATTCGGCATAGTAATATATCTCACGATTGTTGACTGCCCCATTCAATACCTCTACCGTTTGACCTGGATTAATTGTGTACCAACCTACCGCTTCGTACCAGCTGGGCCAAGGTATTAAGGGGATAGAGCCCTTATTACAGCTTGCAGAGGAGTAATATGCAAAGGCAACATATATGGTTACACTGGTACTATTACGAAAACTAAGTCCCATTGCATTCAGCTCCTTTCTTTTTGATAGAATAAAGTATGCAGTTTAATAGAAGAAAGGAATGGACATTAAGAAAATAATTTCGAATCGATTGGGTTGCTCATGTGAAGAGCCAGGGTAGATAAATTAAGAAGAGACCTCTCGCGTGCCGTCCTTTATCTATGTCATCCTATTTATCGATCGAACTTATTAATTCGTCAGAGGACGTAGATCTGTTCTGTTTGGTCCGAGTCAAAAAAACATATGTGGATGTATATATTAGAAACATAACACCTGCAGGGTTGTAATGAGTATTTGCTCTGACTAATAGTTAAATTAATCCCAGCATTTGTCATACAGACGCTCCCTATGTGTCGATGAAATATCAACAGTGACTTTAGTGAAGAAATGCGTGAACTGGTATACACACTAGGCAAAACTTTACTTAGATTTCTGGTCGAACTCCGCAGACCTGTTCCAAGGCTGACTTATTTCCAATGACATGTACAACATTAAGAGTATCAAGTAAAATGGCTGATATAAGAATTCTGAATGTATTGGTTTGATCAGGGGGGAGTTTTACAATGAAGAAAAAGGTACTAACTGAACGTCAGTTAAAATCGCAACAAGTCAAAGAAAATATACATAATGCAGCCATCAGGATGCTGAAAGAATATGAATACGACTATTTAACGGTTCGTAATGTATGCAAAGAAGCCAACGTATCTACAGGTACGTTTTATCATCATTTTAAAAACAAAGATGATCTTTTGACCTATTATTTAGCATACGGGTACGAAAAGTACATGGATGAAAACGAGATTCTGTTTGATGATGATGTGAAAAAGAACATCGCTCAAATTTATCATATTTACATTTCTTATTGTATGGAGATGGGTATTGAATTTTTATCAAATTACTATTCCACTAAAAATAAAAGCTTAAATACACGTGATAAACATTCCCCAGAAGAAATCCACAAGGTTCCATTTTTTGAAAAGTCGATCATTGCCATAAAACATGGGCAAGAACAGGAATTTATATCGCCAGATGTAGATATACATGAAGCTGCTAATGATATTTGCACTTTAGTTAAAGGACTCATCTTCGAGTGGTGCCTGACAGATGGGAGCTATGACCTACAAAAGAATGTTCAAAAAATCTTAAGGATTTATTTGAATAGTATAGTTACAGAGGCGTATAGAGCTTTGTACGAATAAATTTTTGGAAATAGTTATTTGACAACTATGGATTTTTGTTTTAAATTTAGAACACGTTCTAGAAATGGTTATTTGTTCTCTAAGCAACGCCAACCGGGGGTCTTTATGGAGACCTTAGGATGAAAAACTATTTACTGAGCGTTTGAGTACTTTACACGGTGATCGTCTTCCCCTAGTGGCAGTAGGTTTTATTCATAGTCCAGAAGAATGCTAGACATCCTAAACAGTGGGATTACTCTTGTTGCCATGGGTCGGGAATTTATTGTGGAACCGCATCGGGTGAAGAAGGTGATGGATGGGAATGAAGGAGATATTGCTTGGGAGAAACTATTTTTTATCGAAGGTTGGGTACCCGTGGCGAAAAAAATGAATAGGGTGGTGTAAGGGCGGAACTATGGATTAAAATCTCAAAGTAAAGCAAAACATTCTAATTTAGAAAACTAGTAAACATAAATAACAGGATAATCATATTAACCTTTTATATGCATGCGCATGCAAATATATGGGTGTTTTCAAAATAAATACGCCAACTAATTGTTCAATACGAGGATAATAAATATTCCCTTATAAAAGGAGCCCTTTGAGAAACATGATTTCAATAAACATATTGGACTATTCGCCAGTGGACGAAAATTACGATGCACAAGAAGCATTGATTCAGACAACGGAGTTGGCAAAAAGAGCGGATCAACTTGGATATAAGAGATTTTGGGTATCAGAGCATCACCAAATGCAGTCCTTAGCAGGAAGTACTCCTGAACTGCTCATGATGCATCTTGCGGCTTCAACAAATCACATAAGAATCGGTTCTGGAGGAGTGATGCTTCCTCATTATAGCTCGTATAAAGTGGCTGAAAACTTCCGGATGCTAGAGGCTCTGTACCCTAATCGTATTGACTTAGGTATAGGAAGAGCTCCCGGAGCAAATAGATTAGTCACTCACGCACTTAATGAAGAGAAAACTAGACCACTTTCCTATGAGCAACAAGTTATGGATCTAAAAAGTTTCTTAACGAATGATTTTCCAGAAGAACATCGTTTCAAAGATTTGTTCACTACGCCTGATATTTCTACAACTCCTGAAATGTGGGTCTTGGGTGGGGGAGGAGGAAGTGCCAAAATAGCTGCTGACAATGGCGCTGCATATACGTTTGCTCATTTTATTAATCCTTATGGAGAAGGGATAAGAGCAATAAATCACTATCGAGAAAACTTTAAACCATCCAAATTGTTTAAAGAACCTCATGTAATGATTGCTGTATTTGCTGTAATCGCAGAAACAAATGAAGAGGCAGAAGAGCTCGCAAAAGCATTTGATTTATGGCTTTTGAAAGCTGAGTCTGCACAAACTCCAAATTCTTACCCTTCAATTGAAACTGCAAAGATCTATTCATACAGTTCATTTGAGAAAGAAACTATTCATCGTAATCGCAGTCGCGTTGTAGTTGGTGATGTAAATCATGTTAAGGAACAAATTGAGAATCTTGCAAAAAAATATGGAGTGAACGAAGTAACTATTCTGCCAAATATCTCAGGAGCTAATAATAGAGTTAAATCTATTGAACTGCTGGCGCGAGCTTTTAATTTGAAAGAATTATAATTTTTATTAAGGATTAGAAAAACGGAGCACAACTATCAAATTTATCATTGAAGGGGAAGTCAAAAATGTTGAATTTAAATGAATCATTAAACGATAATCTAAGCTTAGAACAAAGAATAGCTCGGTTAGAAGATATTGAAGCAATCAAACAGTTAAAGTATCAGTACGCACGTTATTGTGATAACCATTATGACCCGGATGGAATCGCCTCATTATTCATACCAGATGGACATTGGTTAGTTACTGGTATTGGTGGCGAGGCAACAGGCCATGATGAGATAAAGAAGCATTTCGTTGCAGCTTCTAAGGATATTGTATGGGTCGTACATTATATAACGTCACCAGAAATCGTAATAGCTTCTGATGGGAATAGTGCTATTGGAAAGTTTTATTTGAACTGTCTTGCTACCATTATTAATAAAAATGACAGATCCCAAGAAAACGCAGTAGTAATGACCGGGAACTATGTTGATCATTTCGTTAAGGTAAATGGAAAGTGGTACTTCAAAAAATTAAGCGGTGCTATAACTCAAGCGTCTGAATGGACAGATGGTTGGGTTCGTAAGCCTTGGATTGATTGAAGTATTCCTGCGTTATAAACCATTAGAGGGTAAAAGCTAAAATATAACAACCCACAGCCAAGATCATATTTATTATAAATCTTGGCTGTGGGTTGTTATTTATTTGTAATGAATATTATGATAATGGTTCATATCGCTAGTCATTGGATGCTCATGTGTGACATGGAAAGGGTTTGGAAAGTGCCACAGCAATGTCAGAGTCTAACCGTATAAACACAGTTTCTTCCTCCCGCTAATATGTACTCCCCCCGTTCAATATGAACATTATTACCTAGAACAGTTTTAAATAGATGTAACTCATTTTTGCATAACCCGGTACATACAGCAGCAGCTTCACAGATCGGGCAATGTTTCTCAATGAATAAAAGACTGCCATCATCCTGCTCCTTAACCTCGGCCATATACCCTTCATTTGTTCGAATCTCGGCCAGTTTCTCCAGCTTCTCTCTAACGTCTGCTGTATCACCAAGATGCTGAAGATATTGTTCTTGCATATTCTTATTTCGAACAGCCAGCAGCTTGTCCAGCCCCTCATTTCCGAAAGCTTCTTTCATGGAATGGATCAGACTGACGGATAAATCCGAATATCCGCTTGGGAAAAACCGATCGGCCGCGGGGGTTAAGATCCATAGCTTGGTTGGCCGCCCCATGGGACGGGACTCTTCTATATTAGTAACTAGCCCTTCTTCTTTCAGCGCATTCAAATGTTGACGAATAGCCATTCCAGATAGCGAAAACTGGGAGGAGAGTGCCATAACATCCATTCCCCCTTGTTGCTTTAACAGATCAATGATCGCTCTTCGGGTCTTGGTTGAGACATCCCTTTTGGTTTGATTTCGGCTCATGTTGCACCTCCTACTGAAACAACTAAATCTACATCACAGACTACATTTTAAACAAAAATGTTGACAAAGTCAAAGCTGAACTGTAGCTTAGACATTATAAACAAAAATGTTTACTAAGTGTCCGGATACGATGTATACATACCAATTTTCTTGGAGGTCACATTTCATGTCGTCTAATCATCAAAGTATTTTCAGCCCACGTTATTTTGCACTATCCATAGGTATTATTCTGTCAGTGATGGCCGTTGGATTCGAAGGCCTGTCCGTAACTACCATTGCCCCTTCAATTGCTGGAGATTTGAACGGCCTTAGCCTGTTTGGCTGGATATTCAGCACGTATCTGCTTGCGCAGATTATCGGAACTCTGGTCGTCGGTCGAATCATAGATAGAAGAGGACCTGCAGTACCGTTCACTATCGCACTTCTTTTGTTTATCGTTGGGTTGATTGCTGCCGCAACATCAGGCGATATGTATACCATGATAGGATCACGGGCCATGCAGGGTCTGGGTGCCGGAGCTATGATGACTTGTGTGTACACAGCAATATCCTTAAGCTACCCGGATAAATTACGCGCCAAAATACTCGGAGCATTTGGTACGGCCTATGTTCTTCCGTCCATGCTCGGTCCATACGTTGCAGGTCTTATCGCAGATCAGTGGTCCTGGCGGTTTGTTTTCTGGGGAATATTACCGATCCTGATGATTTCAGCACTGCTTAGTTTACCTGCGTTCACGAAATTAAAAACACCGAAGACGCAAGGGGATATCGGAGCTTCATCAACTTGGAATGCGTTACTGTTAACGATGGGTACAGGGATTTTCTTAGTTGGTCTAAGCATGCTTCCGAGCATTATGGGATTTGTTTTAGTCATTATCGGCTTAGTACTTATGATATTTCCGCTCCGCAAACTGCTACCGAAGGGAACTCTTACGCTTCGAAGAGGCATGCCAGCTATTCTGGCAACACGTGGGCTGTTCTTCGCTGCCTATACCAGCACACAGAATTTCTTGGTATTGGCTCTAATCGATGTGAAAGGAATAACGCCTTCTCAGGCCGGATTGATTGTAGCGAGTGCTGCGTTGAGTTGGTGCGTCATAGCGTATCTGCAAGGACGGTGGGATTCGGCAGATCAGGGCCGTGGACGGCATACGCGAATTATTCTGGGTGTATTGCTGCTTGCCATAGGGATTACTATCGTATTTTGGATACCCGTTGTGACCGTTACCGTAGCAGTTATTGGACAGATCATCGCTGGAATCGGCATTGGATTGGCGCATCCGATTAGCGGTGTTGTGGCGTTTTCTCAGACAGGAGAAGGAGGTGTCGGCAACACCTCGGCTAATCTGCAATTTGCGGATTCTTTTACACCCGGTGTAGTTATCGGGATCGGCGGTTCCATCCTTGTGGTTTGTCAGGCTGGCGGAATGTCACTCCAATCCGGATTAATTGTAGCAATGGGTTTCCATCTCTTGTTGATTGTAATGAGTTTATTTGCGAGCACTCGGATCTCACCAGTAGCTGAACAGATAGGAACGGGTATTCAATCTTTAGGTTTGAAAAATAAATAAACGAAGGAGGAGTTCACAATGATCATCGAGGTCAGTGACAAAGCATCAGAAAAAATCGCCGAAATCTTATCAAGTGCGAATATCCGAAATCCATTTCTAAGAGTGGGTGTTGATGAAGGGGGATGCAGTGGACTATCCTATACCCTAGTCGTGGATGAGCAGCAAGCAGAAGAGGATATTATATTAAATAAACAAGATTTTAGTATATTGGTTCACCCGAATAGTATTCCATATATTGACGGTCTTGAAATTGACTATGAAGAGAGTGGAATGGTAGGCGGATTCACTATGAATAACCCTAATGCAAAAGCTTCATGTGGATGCGGAGCCAGTTTCAGAATGGCCAATTATCGTGGCGAAATAAAAAAATGTGATTAAACAGCAGGAAGGAGAGAAGAGGAATGATATCATTTGCAGTATCCGAAAAAGCATTGGATTCATTTAAGAATGAATGGGGTTTGGAAGAGGGGCAATATGTAAGAATTTACGCAAAATATGCCGGTGGAGGCTCTGATGCTTTCACTGTTGGAATTAATGCAAGTGCTACACCGATCGATCCCGCATGGGTTCAATCCATTGGCGGATTTCATTTCTTTGTTGAAAAAACTGATGTTTGGATTTTACAGGATGAACTTCTTCAAATTGATTGTAATGAAAACGGCATATTTTCAAGCAAAATCTCCTGAGCATCTTCTTGGGTTGCAGTGTACAGTAGAATATCTACTACACTTCTAGCAATTTCGCATACTATTGTCTATACTGTTTTAAATAAATATCGGAATTGGATCTGATTTTTATAAGAAGCATGGTGCTAGGAAGCAGGTGCAGAGCATTGATAAATTTGGACAAATTAGCAAAGGCATTTACTAAAGGTGTCTATGAAATAGAAGATAGAAGCCGCTTAGTCATCCAGCCCAAAAGCTTATTAAGTGAATTCACCACCGTTAAGCATGGATTTCTATTTATCATTCGCGGGGGAGCCAGAATATGTGTGAATGGAACGGTATATGAATTACGACCAGGATCAGTTTTTCATGCTGCTCCGGGCATGCAGATGGATTCGCAGGTTATAGGACAATCTGAGCTCGAGTATTACTCCCTTTTTTATAAATTGGATATGCCGGAAGAATTGAATAGTACTCACGAATTTGACTCTCATTTCAAACTGGAGCCGGGAGCGAATCTAAAAATTATTGAATTACTAATTATGCTCCATCAGAATGCCCATCCATCCGGAGAAATTGGGAAGCTGCGTATCAAGGAGTTGTTCTTAAGCCTGATGCACCAGGTTCTGATTGCGTGCAGTTACAGAGAGAACGATCGTTCTCCGAATCAAAGAATGGTAGACGAAGCCCTTGCGTATATTAAACTTCATTATATGAATTCACTTACACTTGGTGAGTTAGCGGAACAGCATGCAATGAGTGCCAACCGCTTCTCTTACCTCTTTCATAAATATACGGGACTACGACCCATCGACTATGTTGTTAATTATCGTTTGGAACGGGCCTGTGAATTACTCAAAGCAGGTAATTTTCCTATCCGCGAGATTGCTGACCGTGTCGGTTATGACAATCCACTATATTTCAGCCGATTATTCAAAAAGAAATTCGGTGTTTCTCCCTCTGCCTATAAATAATGTACATAATGAGCTTCTTGTACTTGAACTACGTCTGCAGCTACTGGTGATAAGCCAGAAGTGCAGACTTTTTTTATTTAGATTAAATAATGATGCATGCTGGATTTGAGATTTGTACATTTGAATTTATTTAAATTTTTGATAAACTCACCTTTGTAACTGAGAATCATTATCAGTAAATTGATTTATAAATGAAAGGCTGGTAGATATGACAGAAAAAAGACCCAAACAATTATGTATTGGCCTGTCCTTAAATGCAACCTGGATGAAAGGAGACGGCTGGCGGCACCCGGATAGCGGAGTAGAAAAGATGGATTCTATTGATTACTATATTGATTTGGCAAAAATGGCGGAGAATTCAAAGCTCGATTTTCTTTTCAGAGCTGATTATCTGTATGTTAGCCCGCAGATGTTAGGAGATTCCTCAAATTTCGGCAGCCCAGACCCTGCATTGTTTTTTGCAGCGATAGCTCGTGAAACCGAGCGGATCGGACTGGTAACGACGATTTCCACTACTTTTAATCCGCCGTATGTTGTTGCAAGGCAGCTGCAGTCCTTACACTGGCTGAGCAATGGACGCGCCGGCTGGAATATTGTCACTTCTATTGAAGGCGCCGATAATTTCAGCGACTCACCTATGCCGTCACCGGAAGAGAGATATGCCAAGGCTATGGAGTTCACGGATGTTGTATGCAAGCTTTGGGAGAGTTTTCCGAATGAAGCGATTGTTATCGACCGTCAGTCAGGTATGTTTTCGGATAAGGATAAAGTGACTGCCATTAATCATTCCGGGGAATTTTTCAGTGTAAAAGGGCCGCTTACTTTGCCTGCTCACAAGTCAGGAACGCCGCCGCTATTCCAAGCTGGGGCTTCGGATATTGGACGGAATTTCGCCTCATCTGTAGCTGATGCTATTTTTGCCGCAATGCCGGATATCGAATCGGGAGTGGAACTAAGGAATGATCTGAGAAGAAAAGCGGCTGAGCAGGGCCGTGATCCGGATGCTATCAAAGTTTTGCCGGGCTTATATTTTTTCCTGGCCGATACGCGCGAAGAAGCACTTGAATTACATAAAGCTGCACATGCGAATTTAAGCCTTGAACGCAGACATGCTTCGCTTAAATCGGTGCTGGGTCTTGATTTAAGCGGTTATCCCTTAGATAAGCGAGTAACTGCCGATATGTTACCCGATTCCAGCCAGGCCGTCCGCAGCCGGACTCATGCTGAGTTGTTACGGCGGTATATTATTAAAAATCAGCCTACAGTGAAAGAAATCTTGGACAGGCCGGAGGTTGTCGGATCTGCACATTGGGTATCTGTCGGGACAGTCGAGGATGTGCTGAACGATATTATTGAACGGTTTGAAGCGGGGGCTATAGATGGCTTCATCGCCCTGCCAGGCGGTTCGGAACAATCTATGGAGCTGTTTTTTGAGAAGTTGGTACCGGAGCTGGTTGAAAGAGACTTATTCCGGAGCGAATATACGGGTAGCACTTTCCGTGAGCATTTAGGGATTTAAAAAAGAGAAATGAGGCGATTGAACGATGCATGAAGAGGAATTGTTTGATGTTACGATTATTGGCGGCGGTCCGGCTGGATTATTTGCTGCATTTTATAGCGGACTCCGTGAAATGAAAACCAAAATTATAGAATTCCAACCTGTGCTTGGCGGCAAGGTGCATGTCTATCCGGAAAAGATGATCTGGGACGTGGGAGGCTTACAGCCTATTCTTGGCTCACAGCTTATTGAACAAATGGTTGGTCAAGGGATGACTTTCCAACCGGAGGTTGCCTTTAATGAAAAGGTCACATCCATCTCGAAAGATGAAGCAGGTTACTTTATTTTACACACGGCCGCAAACCGGAAGCATTTCACTAAAACTGTCATATTGGCCATTGGAGGAGGCATTCTGAAGCCGATCAAGCTCGAAATCGAGGGTGCCGAAAGATTCGAAATCACAAATTTGCATTATACGGTGAAGTCACTTGCCCGCTTTAAAGAGAAGACTATCCTAATATCGGGAGGCGGCCATTCTGCTGTTGACTGGGCGAATGAACTGGCTCCGATTGCCAAAAAGGTGTTTCTGACGTACCGGAAAGAGAACTTAAAGGGGCATGAAGCCGATATTTCACGCTTGGCAAACAATGGCGTAGAGTGCTTGTTAAATACTTCAATCGAAAAGTTGATTGCCACACCGGATCACGAAAGAATAGGGACTGTACTGCTAAAAAGTAATGACAACGGAGAGGGATTTGAGCTGTCTGTCGATGAGGTCATCATTAATCACGGTTATGAGCGCGACAAAGAACTGCTGGTGAACAGTGAAATTAAAATGGATCTGTGGGAACACCGGATTTCAGGATCAGTAATGAGCGGGACATCCGTGCCGGGTATTTATGCGGCAGGGGATGTTCTACATCATGATGGGAAACTGCACCTGATCGCGGGGGCATTCCAGGATGCTGCCAATGCGGTAAACCAAGCCAAACAATACATCACACCGGAGGCAAATTCGTCCGGGATGGTGTCTTCACATAATGACCTGTTCACGCAGAAAAACCGTGATTTAATGAAGCATTTATACAGACAGTAATGATAACAACTCAAGGGGGAGCCAAATGAAAAGACTATATGGATGGATTGCATCCTTAATTATACTAGTAGGATTACTGGCTGGGTGTTCCGAAACTTCAGTCACGCCTACACCAGAAGTTGGCAAGATCGAAGAAGCAGGATGGCCAAGAACAATTGCGGATGCCAGCGACAATGGAGTGGTGCTCGAGACACGACCTGAGCGTATAGCGGTTCTGCATCCCTTGTATTTAGATTACTTTTTTGCTCTTGATACGCCTCCAATCGCATCAACTAACGCAGCGGAAGCGATGAAGGATTTTGCTACTTTACAGCCTTACGCTGGAACTGCTGAAATCATTGATTTGGGCAGCAGCAATGCGAATCTGGAAATGATCATGGATGCAAAGCCTGATGTGATTGTAACCTTCAAGGGTTCTGTTGATAGCAATTATGAAGAGTTGAATAAGATTGCACCAGTCATCTTAATTGACTACACCGATACCTGGGAAAAAACGACGATGCTGTGTGCTCAGATTGTTGGTAAAGAGACATTAGCGGAACAAGCCATTAAGGAAACCCAAGAAATGATTGCAAAAACAAAAGAACAGCTAAGTAGTCTTGAGAATAAAACCTTTGCTTTACTACGGGTCGACGGAAAAGCTAATTTTAATGCTCAAGGCTCTAAAAACACGATGTACTACAATCAAACAGTAGGCTTTGGGTTGTTGCCACCGAAGGGATATCCTGAAGAGGGAGGGGCCCTTTCTCTGGAAGGGATATACAGCATGAATCCTGATTATATTATTATCCAGCATGATATGGATATCGCAAAGGCAGCCATCAAGGACAAGGAAACTTCGAACGTGTGGAACTCACTGGAAGCAGTGAAAAACAATCATGTTCTTATCTTTGATAACTCACTTAATAGCGCAAGTATCCTGGCTGTCCGTTTGGCTGCAGATCATTTTCTGCAATTGGCGTCTGAACAATAAATTTATATTAAAAAATCCGATTGCACCTTTTAGGGCAATCGGATTTTTGTTATTAAGTTAAATATCTTGACTGTTATTGATAATGGTTATCATTTATGATGAGTATTAGACAGATAACGGAGGGGTAGTCATTATGCACAAAAGCAATCAAATATTGCTTTGGGACCAAGCGACGGTCAAGTTATTGGATGTGCGCCATATTGAAAGGGTTCAAGGCGAAATTCTTCATAAGTACAAGATTCCTGCCAGTATATTTTTACTTTCGGTACAAGGGAGCGCTCAAGTTCAGTTAGATCACTCTGAATTTTCTTTTACAGGATTTCAAGTCCTGCATAGCGGGAAAGGGGCGATACTTAATATTGTTCCGACAAGTAAGAATTTTGTTTACTATATCATTTATTACCGTGCATGGATTCAAGAGGAGGATCTGTTCCAATCACAATATTGTTTTTCCCCTGATGCACCCATTTTACTTTATAACAAAATGCAATTGATGTATCTAAAATGGAACGAGCAAGAAGAGAGACTCAACGTAAAATCACTTTTTTATCAATTCATTCATCAGGTTTTAAAAGAATTACATAGAAAAGAGAGTGAGGTGAAACAGACCAGTGTTGCAGTCCAAGTAATCACCTACATTCAGGAGTACTATGCGGAGCCAATTACATTAGATTCTCTTGCGGAAGTATTTAATTTCAGTGCTTATCATTTGTCATCCTTGTTTAAAGAGTACACAGGTATGAGTCCGATTGATTACTTAATTCGGTTTCGGCTTGAACTTGCAACAGAGCTTCTAATAACAACAGATGCTTCGGTCGGTGAAATATCAGCAAGCGTTGGTTATAAAGACGTATATTATTTCAGCCGAATTTTCAAGAAAAGAAAAGGTGTATCCCCTGCACATTTTAGAACAAAAGAGTCACAGCGGCCAAAAGTTGCTGAAAGTCCATTAAACTTCCCCACATCCTCTATTTTTGAACCCATCGTTCAACAGTATATTAATAATGATAATCATTATCATAATACGGAAAAAGGGGAATTACATATGTTTAAAATGACAAAATCTCAGACGACGGCTGCTTTACTGCTTTGCGGTTCTCTATTATTAGGTGCTTGCTCAAGTGGGACGGGTACTGCTACGAAGGAACAAAGTAATGGGAATGGAACCGTAAATCAAGCAACATCAGAAGAAAGTACGAACACTCGAATAGTATCAACGCCTAAGGGAGATGTGGAAGTACCAGCAGAGCCGAAAAGAGTGGCGGCTGACCAATATATGGGGCATTTATTGAAATTAGGAATTGTACCCATCGGAGCAAGAACGTTTATGCTGGATGAAGGCTGGATGGAAAAAGCGGACATACCCAAAGAAACCATCGAGAAAATTGAGGATTTAGGGGATTTCCCTTTAAATCTGGAAAAATTAACGATGCTAGATCCGGACTTAATTATCGGTTCGATCGATGAGAACATAGAACAATATGAGAAAATTGGGACCACTGTTTTTCTGCCTTATTGGGAGGGGTTAAAAACAGCAGGGCCGCTTGATAAATTTAGGAGTGTAAGCAAAATATTCGGAAAAGAAAAAGAAGCAAAAGAATGGATTACGGAATATGAACAGAAAGTAGCTGAAGCAAAGTCTAAACTTGCCGGGGTTATCAAGGAAGGGGAAACCGTTTCGATTGTTCAGTTTTCACAAAAGGCGGTATACGTCTTAGCGGCAAAGGGAGGAAACTATGGTTCTTCCACTATATACAATATGCTTCAGCTGCCTCCAACAGAAAGTGCAAAAAATATGGCGGAGGGATTTGAATCGATTTCATTAGAAGTGCTTCCAGAATATTTAGGTGATTATGTTTTTGTTTATAATGGCGATGCGGATGCTACCAATAAAGCAATGGAAAGTAACATATGGAAAGGCATCCCTGCAGTGAAAAATGGCAAAGTTTATTTGTATGGTGATAATTATCATGATGAATTCGTAATGGAAGATCCTTTTTCATTAGAGCTTCAGCTTGATACGATTGTGAATTTGTTACTTGGCACTAGTAAATAGTTTAATAGATATACTTAAGCCACTGATGTTTCTGGAATATTGATACCAGGACAACAAGCAGAAACTGCCAGCGGCGACATAGGAAGAGAGCGAAACGGAGCATTTATCCGTTTCGTTTTTTTTTTGCTAATATGCCGATAGTCCAATCCTTCATCATAAGCCTCAGCAACTGTGACTTTTTTCATAATACCCTTTCTATATTCGACCCGTTTTATAGGCCAAAAGTATAATTTTTACAGCAGTTTACATAAATCTATCTTTTTTTTAATTGTTTTGAGATAGGATAGTAGATGTCTAGCAGGTGGGTATTTATGGTAATTACTCACCGGACTATATCTTGAGGAGGAAGGGTATGAAGGAGAAGAATTCAGTTTGGAAAAAGAGGCTGATGAACAGCACTCTAGCTGTGGCGGTGGCCGTACCACTTCAGCTGTTCACGTTCGGAGCCGGTTCGGCGGTATTCGCAGAAGGACCAAACGATCCTGCGCCGTACATTGAGGCCAAAGTCGTCAATGAGCATGCAGGCCAGAAGATCCTGTTCGACAACACCCATGAGCAGACTGCGGGAGCAGCCGATTGGGTGATTGACGGCGCTTTTTCAGACTTTGGGAATGCCCTTGCCCAGGAAGGCTATTATGTCAAAGAACTCCGCAAGACGACTCCAATTACTTTGAGTGATCTTTCCGATTATGATGTCTACATCGTCGCCGAATCCAACGTGCCCTACAAAGCAAGCGAGCAGCTTGCGATGGCGGAATATGTGGAGGATGGCGGCAGTATTTTCTTCATCGGTGACCATTATAACGCCGACCGCAACAAAAACCGCTGGGATGGTTCAGAAGCTTTCAACGGCTACCGCCGTGGAGCATGGGACAATCCAGCCAAAGGCATGAATGCCGATGAGGTCGCTTCTGCAGCCATGCAGGGTGTGGTTAGCTCTGACTGGTTGGCGGACGAGTTCGGTGTCCGTTTCCGCTACAATGCGCTTGGCGACATTAACGCAACCAACGTCGTAGCTCCCGATCAAGCCTTCGGCATTACAACGGGCGTATCAGCGGTAGCTATGCATGCCGGTTCCACGCTGGCCATTCTAGACCCAACCCGTGCGAAAGGTATCGTCTACCTGCCGCAAACCAATGCTGCCTGGGCCAATGCCGTAGACCAGGGGGTCTATAACGGCGGCGGTGTGGCAGAAGGTCCCTATGTGGCAGTTGCTAAAAAAGGCGCCGGCAAGGCAGCCTTCATCGGTGACTCATCTCCTGTAGAGGATGCAACACCGAAATACCTGCGCGAAGATACCGGCGCCAAGAAAACAACTTACGATGGCTTCAAGGAAGTGGACGATGCCACACTGCTGGTTAACACCGTGAACTGGCTCGCCGAGCAGGAGAGCTATACGGATTTCACCCAGGTGAATGGCCTGACGCTAGATCAGCCGACAACACTGCTGCCATTCGAGGAGCCGGCGCTGTCCACTGAGCCGCAGCCGGAGCCTTGGGCTCAACCTAATGCTGGCTACAAATGGTATGATCGCAGCACCTTCAAAGCAGGCTCCTACGGCGGACCGGCAGCCACTGCAAGTGCGGTTTATAACTTCACGCACCAGGCTGTGCTGCCAAATGCACAGAATTTTCAGATTCGGGTGAGTGCAGATAATCTTCCTGCAGGCACAAGCGTATCCGGCTTCCAGGTAGGTGTCTACCAGGTAAGCAGCGGCGCCCAAATCGCCAAGATTCAGAACAGCGACGGTACCTGGCCAAGCAGCTACGGCTATAGCTCCTCATTCAATCTGACAGCTGATCTGAACGGTCATGCCTATAAGGATCTGACGATCCAGATCAAGCCGGGCACCACAGCTGCATCCAATCTGCGCCTCCGCCAGAACAGTACAAACCTCAAGACTGAATCGGTGACGCTGGGCAATGTTCCTGCTGAACCGCTTCCGGCTGAGGAAGATCCCATTCCGGCTACAATCTCTATCAGCGACTCCCGGGCTAAGGCAGCCGGATCACTGGTAACGGTGGAGGGGACCGTGACGACTGAGCCGGGTATCTTCGGCGGACAGTCCTTCTATCTCCAAGATGGAACCGGTGGGGTTTATGTCTTTCAGAGTCAGAGCGGCTTCCACGTTGGCGATAAGGTCAAGGTAACAGCGTCCACCGCATTGTACAACACAGAGCTGGAGCTGACAGAAGCAGTGCAAATTGCGAAGACGGGCACGGCGACACTGCCGCAGCCGATTGCGGCGAGTATGGTGAATGATGCCAACCAAGGCCAATTGGTTCAACTGAACGGTGTGACCGTGGCGAACATTATCAACGCTACGCCAAGCGGCTCCTTTGAATTCGACGCCGTCAATGCCGACGGGACAAGCAATCATGTGCGCGTGGATGCCCGGACAGGCATTACTAAGGATAACTTCCCTTATACAGAAGGACAGAAACTTAATATTACAGGTGTTTCCACAATTTTTAAAGGCATCTACCAGCTCAAGCCGAGAAGCCTCGATGACTTCGCCGCAGCAGCAGAAGAGGGGGCTCCGGTAACAACGGCGACGCTTTCTGCCGAGCCTAATGCTTCCGGCTGGTTTAACCAGCCGGTCACCGTTACCCTGAAGGCGAATACAAATACAGCTAATGTTTATTACTCGCTGAACGGCAACAAGGAAGCTGAGTACAGTACACCTGTGGACCTGAAGGAAGATGGGCGGCATACATTGACATACCATGCTGTGCCGGCAAAAGGCAAAGTGGAAGATCTAAAGACGCTGAACCTCAATATTGATACGGCTCCACCGGTTGCCGAACTGAAAGAATCCGGTCATGAGGTGAGAGATGTAGAAGAAGGAGCACAGCTTTCCTTTGAATTGACTGCTGACGATGTATTGTCAGGTGTCACCTCGAAACAGCTTCTATTAGATGGAAGACCGATTGCCGAAGGCCAGACCCTGAGCGCCGCCGATTTAGGCGCCGGCCCCCACACCGTGAAATACATCGTGCATGACGCGGCCGGCAATACGACTGAAAAGAGCAATACGTTCCAGGTTATTGGCGGCCAGGTGATTGCGACTGGTAAGCCAGGACAAGCTGTGCTATCCTCCAACAGCAGCTATGCTAATGGACTTAGTGATGGTAACTATACAGTCACCATGAACCTATGGTGGGGTAATAACGGCACGAGTTACAAACTCTATGAGAACGGTACACTGATTGATTCCAAGACACTGAAAGATGTATCGCCGGCTGCCCAGACGGCAAGTACAGAGCTTCATGGTAAGGTGAACGGCACTTATGTTTACACTGCGGAGTTAATCAACAAATATGGCACGACCAAGAGCGATCCGCTTACGGTCACCATAAGTGACTCCGCGCCGGGCAAGCCGATACTATCCGAAGATAACTGGGACGGAGATGGCACCTATAAGGTGTCGATGAATCTGTGGTGGGGGACTAACGCTACAGAATACCGCCTGTATGAGAACGGGGAGCTCATCGACTCGCAGCCGTTGAATGCCCATACGCCTTCGGCACAAAGTGCAGCAACCACTATCAGCGGACGCACTGCCGGTGTGTACGAATATCGGGCGGAGCTGGTCAACGCGGCGGGAGTGACTGCCAGTGATACGATCAAGGTAACGGTCATCCGCTAAACAGACTGACAGTAACAATAAAAGTAAAAAACGAAGAGCGCCGGATTCCAGGCCGCTCTTCGTTTTTTACATTACCATTAGTTCAATTGTGCCTGCTAAAAGCCCTGGTTCGCACCAGGGCTGCAAATCATGTGGATTATAGGCCGCTATCATCGGTAGTTTCGTAACCATAGTCGAAGGTCTCGATAGTACCATCATCATATTGAAGTGTGAGCTGGTCAATAATAATCGTATGTATTGTATTCTGATATGTAAAATCACTGAAAATAAATAAAGTATCATTGGGCTCAACCGGCCCCACATATTTAAGTGAAAAGCTGCTCTTGCCGTTCAGCTGATCATTAGAAGGATCGCCTACTGGATTAAACGTGCTGATGTGGGCAGTGTAATAATTGATCCTTTTTCCAGTTAAGTTGTCAGCTTCCCAAGTAAGCTTAACAGCATCGGCAGAGTTCGTACTATACTTGAATTCTAATGGCGCACCAATCCCTTGACCGGATGGGGTATCTGCTACTGACAGATCTTCAGAGTCATCACCAACGGGTCCAGTATCATCGTCCGAAGGCATATCTTCCAAGACAACGGCTTCCGGAGAAGGTGAAGGTGAAGATTCAGTAGGATCTGATTCAATAGGATTGGATCCAGTAGTGTTGGATTCAGCAGCAATAGCAGCTTTATCTGCGGTACTAGGCGGTATTTCTTCGATAACGGGATTACTTGCCACAGTCTGCCCATTCAAGCGTGTTTCAACGCTAGGGGCCACGTAAATTCCTAAAAGAAAAGCTATCATGATGGATAAAACATAGATGAGGACTAGATTGAACCGACTCAAATACACACTTCCTTTATTGATATTTTTAATATGAACCTACTTATAATGACATGATTCCTAAGGATTTGACAATATTATTGTGAAAAATAGTTGCGACTGTGCAGAGACCAAATGTTTAAAGATCAACTCATTTAATAGGGGTTGATTTTTTTATGTCCTACATAAAATAAATCAATTTAAGACTATTAATTTAAAAAGATTATGCTATAATCGTAATTATTACGATTAAGAATTTGGAGTTGAATGCCATCAATCGATACTTGTTGCAACGCTTATTGCAGCTCATCCCCGTGCTGCTCGGCATCTCTTGCATTACCTTTGCGCTGATGCATTTAACACCAGGTGATCCAGCGGAGATCATGCTGCGTGCTGACGGCATCAAACCTACGCAGGAAGCTATTGAGGCGACCAGACATACACTTGGTCTGGATGGTCCTGTACATAAGCAATATTTTCACTGGTTGAACCGGGTATCCCATCTCGATTTTGGCTTATCTTACAGCAGCGGTCGTCCAGTGTTCACAGAGCTGATGAGTCGTTTTCCGGCAACTATACTGCTCAGTGCCTGTTCCGTATTGTCCGCTATTCTTATTGCCCTGCCGATAGGAGTGGGGTCTGCATTATATCCGGGTAGAATGCTTGATCGACTGGGAAGAGTATGTGCAATGCTCAGTGTTTCAATGCCAGGATACTGGCTAAGTCTGCTTCTGATTTATTATGGTGCGGTGAAGTTTAAGCTATTTCCTGTGATGGGAATGGATGGGGTATCCAGTGTCATTCTACCTGCCTTCACACTAGGATTTGGTATGGCAGGAGTCTACATCCGCTTGATTCGTTCCAGTCTCCTAGACGTTTTGGGCAAGCGTTACATCACAGCAGCTAGAGCTAAGGGGCTGCAGGAATGGAGAATAATCATTCGGCATGCACTTCGTAATGCGCTTCTTCCGAGTCTTACCCTCCTTGGGGTTAACATAGCGGGGCTATTAGGCGGTTCCGTTATTGTTGAAACTATATTTTCTTGGCCGGGAATTGGTAAGTATGCCGTTGAGGCGATTTTTGCGAAAGACTATATTGTCATTCAGGGTTACGTATTATGGATGGCTGTTGTCGTTGTCCTGATTAACTTGACAGTGGATTTATTACATCTGCTGCTGGATCCGCGAATCAGGCTGCGGTGACGATTTAGAAGGAGCGGATTGTCATATTTCGTATTAGCTTATTTAAGAATAAGGGAGCAAGGTTAGGAGCGGGCATAGTACTTTTGTTCATATCCGTTGGACTCTTTGCCCCATGGCTTTCACCTTCCGATCCGCTGCAGATTCACATGGAACACAAACTGGCTATACCTTCCTGGCAATACCCGCTCGGTACGGATCATCTGGGACGCTGTGTCTTATCCCGATTAATCTATGGGACCCGAACCTCCCTAAATTATTCGTTTATGGTGTTGATCGTTGTTTTTGCGATTAGCATCCCTGTTGGTTTACTGGCTGGTTACGCTGGCGGCAAGATCGATCATTTGATTATGCGGATCATAGATATATTGCTTGCCTTTCCCAGCTTAATCCTATCACTTGCTATTACAGCCATGCTAGGTCCCAGTATGAAGAATCTGCTAATCGCATTTGCTGCTGTCTGGTGGACGGGGTATGCCAGAGTGATACGCAGTATGGTCCTTCAAATCAAGGAAAGTGAATATATTACAGCGGCCAAAGCGTCAGGCACTTCTCATTTACAAATTATTTTCAGGCATATTCTGCTGAACGCAGCCCGGCCTATTCTGGTTCTTGCTTCTATGGAAGTGGGTACGATTATGCTCTCCATTGCGGGTTTGTCCTTTCTGGGTTTGGGAGCTCAGCCGCCTACACCGGAATGGGGAGTAATGCTGAACGACAGCCGTGCCTATATTCAAACGGAGCCGCGGTTGATGCTATTTCCGGGAATGATGATCATGCTGGCGGTTCTGGGCTTTAATCTGTTGGGAGAAGGCTTGCGACAACCAGAGCGTGCTTTCAATTCTGTAGTAAAGTGGGGGGTCAGAATATGATGGCAGAGTCTCCACTGCTGAAGGTCAGTCATTTACGCACCTGCTTTCACACAGGCAGTTATAAAGTTACAGCGGTTGATGATGTCAGTATCGAGGTGAAATCCCGGCAGATTGTCGCACTTGTAGGTGAGAGCGGCAGCGGTAAAAGTGTTACGGCAATGTCCATATTAGGATTAGTAGATTCTCCAGGCATAGTTGAGAGTGGAGAAATCTGGCTTAAGGGTAACAATCTACGTGAGTGCTCCAGCCGTCAGATACAGAAACTTCGGGGAACAGAAATGGCTGTTATCTTTCAAGATCCTATGAACGCGCTGAATCCGGTACTTACTATTGGCAGGCAGATCATGGAGACGATTAAACTGCACAAGCGTATATCGGGAAAAGAAGCAAAGCTGCTTGCCATGAGGCAGATGGAGCAAGCAGGGCTCAGCGAGCCTAAATTGCTTTTCAATAAATATCCTTTTCAAATTAGCGGTGGTATGTGTCAAAGAGTAATGATCGCCATCGCCCTGGTATCCGGAGCACAATTGCTAATTGCAGATGAGCCTACAACGGCATTGGATGTAACCATTCAAGCCCAGATTCTTAAAGAGCTAGACCGAATCAGATGGACGAACAATGTCGGCATCCTATTAATTACCCATGATCTTGGCGTTGTTGCGGAGCTTGCAGATTATGTATATGTGATGAAGTCCGGGAAGATTGTGGAATCAGGCAATGTGTTTGAACTCTTTTCTAATCCCGTGCATCCCTATACTAAATACTTAATGGAGTGCAGATAACAACGGTAATATTACATTTTTCAGGGACGTGGTGATCTTGAAGTTATTGAAAGCGGTAAGCCTGAACAAGAAATATGGGATGGAAAGGGGGTGGTTCACACGTAATGCCAGAAGTGTTCATGCCGTCAACAACCTGTCTCTCAGTCTGGAGAGCGGTGAGACCCTTGGTTTAGTGGGGGAAAGTGGCTGTGGTAAGAGCACTTTGGCCAGACTTCTGCTGGGACTGGAGAAACCATCCTCCGGAAGAGTTATGTACCGGAACGAGGATTATACGGATTGGACCTTTAGCGAAATGCGCATGATCCGCAGGAAGATGCAGATGGTGTTTCAGAACAGTCTGGCTTCATTTAATCCGTTGTTTACGGTAGAGCAAATTATCGGGGAGCCTCTTCGAAACTATGGAGAGAGGAAGGCTGGAGCCCGCAGGGCCACGGTAGCAGACACACTTGAGCTTGTGGGACTTGAAAGGCGGCATATTCACCGCTATCCGCATGAACTCAGCGGCGGACAGCAGCAAAGGGTCGGAATTGCGCGCGCAATCGCCTTGCGGCCGGAGCTGATTATCTGCGATGAACCTTTCTCAAGTCTCGATGTCACCCTGCGAAAGCAAATGATGGATCTGCTGCAGGAGTTGAAGCATGAGCTGGGATTATCCTATGTATTCATTACACATGACTTGTCAGTTGTAAATCGTTTTTGCGACAGTGTGGCTGTGATGTGTCAAGGGGAAATTGTAGAGAAGCAATCGGGTGCAACCATATTGCAGCAAGCAGACCACCCTTATACAAGAACATTGCTCTCCTCGGTACCTGTGCAGGACCCCCGCTTAAGAAAGAAGAGACTGGGAGAGGAGTGGCAACCCAGCCATTCCTATGATGTTAAGTAGAGAAAGGATGTACCAAGAATGAGAACGAACCCTAAGACAAAAAACCTATTATCAAAATCGTTATTCTTTATGCTTCTTGTAATAGTTGTGTTGATATCAGGTTGCAGCAACAGTAATAACAGCAATTCTACGGCTAGAGCCAATAATACCGCCAATAATGAAGTTGCACAAGGATCTGAAGCTCAGGACAAGACAGTCACTGTTGCTATATCGTCTGATGCCGGTATAGACCGATTGGATGCCGGTGCCTATGATGGTTCGATGAATGTGCACGCGATGATATATGAGGGGTTAGTGGAGTATGGTGAAAAAGGCGAAATACTGCCGTCGCTTGCGGAGTCTTGGGATATTTCAGAAGATGGGAAAGTATATACGTTCCATCTTCGCCATGACGTCAAATTCTCTGACGGTACGGAGTTTAATGCCGACGCAGTTAAATTCTCCTTCGAACGCTGGATTAAGGATCCAGCCAATTCGTTAAATGTAGCAACTGCGATGCAATCCCTTGTTGTTGTGGACGAACATACGATTACAATGACATTCAACAAAGCGTATTATCCCTTCTTAACCGAGTTATCCTTTGCAAGACCGGTCCGAATTATCAGCCCTTCCGCTGTGGAACCCGCAGGAGATATTACGGGTAAATTCATCAAAGCGATTGGAACTGGCGCATGGATGGCAGAGAGCTACAAAACAGATCAGGAAGCCATACTCGTCAGAAATCCGAATTATTGGGGAGAAATGCCGAAGCTGTCGAAAATTATTTTGAAGGTAATCCCAGATCCACAGTCCAGAGTACTAGCGCTGCAAGCTGGAGACATTGACATTGCCGGGGGACAAATGGGAAAGATTCCAGTCGAAAGCGTGCCAGTGATTGAAGCGGATTCTTCACTGACCTTGCAAAAAGCACAAGGAACAAGCTCTCATTTCATGATCTTTAACTACAAAACGCCCGCACTTCAAGATCTGAATGTGCGCAAAGCTATCAATTTGGCAATTAATAAAAAAAGCATTGTCGAAGATCTTATGGACGGTATCGGCAGTGAAGCTCAAAGCCTGTTCCCGCTGACAGTTCCTTATGTGACGGAGTCCAATAATACTTGGTACGGCTTCAATCCGCTGGAAGCGAAGCAACTGCTAGCAGCTGCCGGTTACACGGATTCGGACGGAGATGGAATTGTACAGAAGGACGGAGCGCCGCTTGAGCTTAATTTCGTGCTGCAGCAGGCTGAATATCCCGAATGGAAGTCGATTAGTGAACTGGTTCAGTCTGAGTTAAAGGAGATTGGCATTAGAGTGAATCTTCAGGTTCTTGAGCCGAATGCCTATTACGATGCCTTATGGACAAGCAAAGCCTATGATCTAATCATGTACCGGACTTATGATGATGCCTATAATCCGCATGCATTCTTGCTGTCCCTATTTCATAAAACAGCTGACGCATCTGCTGTCGTATGGTCTGATCCTGGACTAGAATCACTGATTGACACAGCAGTAGGAACAACCGATATTCAGGAACGTCAGACCGCATATGACTCCATTTTCTCCAAATTGTATCAGGAGGCTATGTTTGCAGCTATTTATTTTCCTGACGATATCTTGGCAGTAAATAATAGAGTGACTGGATTTAAACCGGGGTACTCCACCTTTATGCCGGTCTTCTGGAATCTACTCGACATAGGAGAAAAATGATGTTAAAAGAGATTTCGAAATACTGGACATCAAGCTCGGAGAGTTATGACAAAGTCATACAGACTCAATTCCGCAGCAAAAAAACCATAAACCTCTGGAAACAACTGCTTATTAAAGGGTTGGGAACAACTCCCCAGCAAAAGGTGCTGGATGTGGGAACAGGGCCTGGCTTTTTCTCCATACTCTTATCACAGATGGGTCATCTGCCTACAGCGGTGGATACCTCTCAGGGAATGATCGATAGAGCTTCACGAAATTTTGAGAGTTATGGATATAAAGTTCCAGCTTATGTCGCTGATGCTGCCGATTTGCATATGGAGCTAGAGAATAGCTTTGAGGCAGTGGTCTGCAGGGATGTAGTATGGACGCTTCCTGATCCACAGAGGGCTTATGCTGAATGGTATCGGATTCTAAAACCGGGCGGGACCCTGATTATTTTTGACGGTAACTATTTGTATAAAGAGAGCAAGACTGTATTCCATAGACTTTGGTATGCCTTGTCCTGGACACTGATTCTACTCACAGAACAAAGAATCCGCCAGCGAAGCAGTCAAGATAAAAGCCTGCTAAGCGAGTTGCCATATGTTAATGTATTACGGCCTGAAGCTGACGAGACAGCGCTGAAACAGGCCGGGTTCCGAACCATAGATGTTCACCGGAACTTTATCCCTGCCCGTGCGATGCCGCTAGATTATTTGAAATACGGTTACCAGAATGTAAACCGGTTCATGATACTTGCCAAGAAGGAGTGAATGATAAATGGGTATACAACAAGAGGTGGGAATGTATTGGGAAGGCGAAGCCGAGCTGTACAGCGAAGGCATTCAGAAGGAACTCAACGGATTCCAGCGGGAAGCCTGGCTGAAGCTTATCCTCACTAATGCACCGCAGAAGGAAAGACTGCATGTCCTAGATATTGGCTGCGGTCCTGGCTTCTTCTCTGTGATTCTTTCGAGTGCCGGGCATCTGGTTACTGCGATCGATTGCACCGACAATATGCTGGAAGAAGCACTTGCCCACTCCATTCGTGAAGGTGTAACCGTTACTTTCCGCAAGATGGATTCGCACAAGCTTGACTTTGCTGCGGAGAGCTTCGATCTGATCGTGTGCCGCAATGTCACCTGGAGCCTTACCGATCCGCAGTCAGCCTACAAAGAGTGGAGAAGAGTACTTAAGCCTGGGGGACGGCTGCTGGTTTTTGATGCCAACTGGAATCGCCATCTCTGGGACGAAGAGATGCAGCAAAAGCGAGTAGAGGATCAGCAAACCTATGTAGATAAGGGCTTTGGTGAACTCCCGCATCATAAGGACATAGAGGAGACAGACCGTCTGAGTCTTGTATTGCCGCTGACCAGAGAATGGCGTCCCGAGTGGGATATACGGACTCTCAAAAAAGAAGGCTTCGCTAATATTTTTGCTGAAGAGAATTTGAACGCAAAAATTCTGGATGAGAAACAGCAAGTCTTAAACCGGTCAACACCGATATTCATGATTTGTGCTGAGAAATAATAGAATAGTGAGAACCTACACATATTAAATGAAGTATACAATAAAAAGTAGCGATCTCTAATGAGAAACGCTGCTTTTTGAGTAAAGGACAAGAACATTATTTCATTTCCGATTTGATGTTAATCTAAAACTTCTTTTTTTGTCTTGTTCATATTCCGTTCATATTGTCGTCACGAAGAGTACATCTTGATTGATTACACTTTGAATATGTCGTCAAGGCGGCACTTCAGATACAGGGACAAGGAAGGGAAGAGATGAACGTGGCAAATAAGGTAGAAATAAAAACAACAGGGACTAAGAGCCACAAGAAACGGAACCTATGGTTAAAAATAATCGGAGGTATTGTAGGGGCGCTCGTGCTGTTCATGGGCATCGTTTTTATCGTTGATGCAATCAGCGACGGGGTAGAGAAAAAGAAAATCGAATCGTATGGCCAGTATGTCAATGTGGATGGGAAAAAGATGAATGTGCTTATTCAAGGCAGTGGAGAACAAACTGTTGTACTCCTACCGGGACAAGGAACCCCGACGCCTGCACTTGATTTCAAATTGCTGATCGATGAAATTACCCCTAATTATAAAGTCGTGGTGGTCGAGCCTTTCGGTTATGGTTTGAGCGATGAAACCGAGAAGGAGAGAACGACTGAGAATATAGTAAGTGAGGTTCACGAAGCATTGCAGCAACTGGGTTTAGACCGTTACATTCTAATGGGACATTCCATCGCGGGACTTTACGGAGCGACCTATGTGAACACATATCCGGATGAAGTTCTTGCTTTTGTCGGCATCGATAGCAGCGTTCCCAATCAACCCGGAATGGATGTCAAATTACCTTTGAACGCCATGAAATTTCTTCAAAAATCAGGTCTAATGAGATTGGTCCAAAAAGTGAGCGGAGATCCCTATGAATCGCTTGCGTTCGATGAGCATACCAAAGAACAGATGCGTTTGATTTCGAATCAAGTCGCGACCAATCCAACGTTGATGAATGAACTGGGCCACCTCGGTTCCAATTTCAAAAATGGAGAAAAAATCACAATGCCAAATGACTTGCCGCTGCTTCTCTTCGTTCAATCAAATAACGAGCACAATAAACAGTGGATTCCGCTGCATGAGGAGCAAGTCAAACAATCCGCACAGGGCAAAATGATCCCAATGGAAGGTTCACATTATCTGCATCAT
Source organism: Paenibacillus sp. FSL P2-0121 (assembly GCF_037975345.1). Lineage (NCBI taxonomy): Bacteria > Bacillati > Bacillota > Bacilli > Caryophanales > Paenibacillaceae > Paenibacillus > Paenibacillus sp. FSL P2-0121. The sequence goes on from NZ_CP150245.1 coordinate 3,671,840, forward strand.
ACAAAATACAAAGAAATCGCCGAGGCATTCAAAGAGTACATGAAACAAATTCAAATTCAATAGTAGGGTTGATAATTAAACTGCGGAGCCGAACTTGGTTCCGTGGTTTCTTTGTTTTTTCATTTATAAACACGATTTTTAAACCTTATTCCTGGGACATTGGAGTATGGTATACCTCAAGACAAATTTTGGTCATTTCGTCTATGGATTTTGCAAAGTCTGATTGTATCCATTTAAGGAGAACATTATAGAGGGCCCCCGCTTTAAAGTATATTCGGTACACATTCTCGTCGCTTTTGTCATGAGCAGTAGAAAGCATCATTTCATTCAAGCAATCCAGAATTACATGATCAAACTTTGCACTCTGAAGTGCTTTGTAGATGTTCCGCTGCTGAAAAATAACTTCAAAAAGCACTTTGATAAATTTTTGAGGTTCTTTAGCTTTGCCTGTTAATTCATTGGTGTAAGGTAAGAGTTTTTGATTAATTTCAAAAATAAGCGAATCGACCAAATCCACCAGGATCTCTTGCTTGGAGGAATAGTTGTTGTAATAGGCTGTTCGAGAAACCCCTGCGCGCTTCACAATATCGGTGATGGTGATTTTGTCAAAAGGCTGTTCCTGGATCAAGAAGACTAATGCCGTACAGATGGCTTCTCTTGTCAAACGGTTGGTTTCTTTATTGGAACGATGCTGAGAGGTATTTGGACTGTATAATTCATGATTTGAGATGACATTTCCCCTCCGTTTGTACATTCTGATGTTCGTTTCATTGTTTTTCATGAGTCTTTTCAATATGCTAAAACCATAAGGCATTACAAATGTAATGTCAAAATAATCGTTAGTTAAAATGGGAGGGCGTCATGTTAGAAATCTTATATAGACGATTGTCAGCAGTGCTGCTTTTGATCCTAGCACTAAGTGCTACGGTATTCATTGGCGAAGAAACGGTAATCTCAATCGTGACCATCATCTTTTTATTAGCAGAATTAGGCATCTCTTTTTTACTATTAAAGAAGCGTGAGAAGTTACATGTAGTATTTATTAGTGCGATGGTGGCAGAAGGGTTATTCTTACTAACAAGAAATTTTTGGCTGCTTGCGCTTTCTATCCTCTTGCTGATCATAGCGGGCATATGGAGAGGACTCTTGGGGCAAAAGGTAAGCAGAAGAGTTACTCCGTTTCTAGTGGTTCGTAAAGTGTTATTCAGCATTGCTGCACTTATCGTTACTGCACTTTGGGGTATTGGAGTCTACGCAAAACCTATTACAACACCTGTAGCATTAGCTGCTGATACGACAGTGACGATCGATGAACGCAATTTGGATTCTGCAGCAGTGATGCTCAAAGATATTGAAGTAATGAATTCTTTTGGAAGCCGTACAACCGGCTCTGAGGGTCACAATCAGTTTATTGCTTGGCTGGAGCAACAGGTAACGGATATGGGGCTGCAAGTATTTCGTGATCGCTATACTTTTGACCGATGGGAAGAAAAGAACAGTGCTTTAATGATTGATCAGCAGGCAATTCATGTCTCTTCAGCTTTTCCCTATTCCGGGGAAACTGACGAAAAAGGTGTAACTGGGGAGCTGGTGTATACGAAGCGTGGTGAATATGGCCAGGCCAGCGGAAAAATTGCTGTCATTGAAATTGAGAATTTCAGAAATTTTCCAAGTGGGATCGTTATGAATATGCGGGCTTCATCTCCAATGGACAACCAAATTGCCCCAAATGAAGGCGATCTGGTCCTCACTACAGCATTAAAAGAAGCTAAATTGGAGCAAGCGAAGGAAATGGGCGTAAAAGCTGTTGTTTTAGTCTGGAAAGGGGTATCTGACGATAAGGTTGAAGAGCAATATGTGCCTTTTACCACCGATTATGCTGGAATCCCTGCGATCTGGGTGAATGAAACGGAAGGGCAAAAGGTTATCAGGGCAGCTCAGGAGCATAAAGAAGGTACGGTTATTTTAGAAGCGGTAATACAAAAAGATGCCCCAACAGAATCCTTTTATGTGAAAATTGACGGTAAGAATAAAGACGAAGCAATTATCGTAAATACTCATACGGATGGGATAAATGTGGTGGAGGAGAATGGCGCTGTGGGCATGCTGTCTATGATTCGTTACTTACAGCAGGAGCAGCCGGAACGTACGATGATATTTGCTTTTGTGACAGGGCATTTTAGATTGCCGGAGTTCAAAGGGTCCTCTCAGGCGACTTCTACCTGGATGGAGGGGCATCGAGAGCTGTGGGATGGCAAGAATGGCCATTTAAAAGCTGTAGCTGGAATTACGGTTGAGCATTTAGGCAGCATGGAGTGGAAGGACGATGATACGGGTCACTATGGTCCAACTGGACAAATAAGTACAGAATATACCTATGCGGGCAATGAAATGATGGCAGCCATTTGGCTGAAGGCTATTGAAAAGACAGATAGCACACGTACTGTATTATTGCGTGGACATAACAAGTTTGAGTTTGGAGAGAGTCAGCCCTTATTTGAAGCAGGGATACCGGTGATTGGTTTCATTCCAATGCCCGACTATCTGCTCGTGGAAAGTGACAACAGAGAGATGGACAAATTTGATGCAAAGCTAATGCATACGCAAATTGTATCGTTGCTGAAAGCGGTCAAGCTAGTGGACGGAACGGAGACGACTAAGCTTGGGAAGTCAGATGGGTATTCTTTTTTCTACGGTCGTACTAAATGATATTGGCAGATCAAGATTTGTCATGACGAAGATGACATTAGCTTTAATTCAAAAAACACTGATGATTTGAGTCAGTGTTTTTTGTTGCAAAAGGGGGATATATTATGGCTCAAAATGAGAAAATATCGTTTTTTTGCCAGCATCGAAGTAGGAGGGAACTTGTGACATCACATATGCACTAATCAATCAATAGCTCCTTCGGGTACTTTTTGTGTTATTCACTGAGTTGTCAGAAAGATTTGACCCTTTCTTGAACGTTTAGGGATTAAGAGATATCTGTGATTGAATTACTTGCAATTTAAGATAAGATGATTTTAATTATTGGGTCACATTATAATTTTGACTGCTCAGTATCAGATAAATCGGGCTCGCCAACTCTTGCTTTGTGAATTTTTTCTCTTTTTACATAGCAAAGAACGATGAACGTCATACTAAAACGAACAGGCAACGATGTCGCTGAACCTTGCTAAACCTGATATTGAATGCAGCCAACAGTTAGCAGGCCTAATCATAGAAAAATGAACAGTGTTTTGAAGGGAGCAGTAAAGAATGGCAATTGATACGGTGCTATGGAGCAGGCTGGTGACAGGCTTGACTCTCGGGTTCCACGTTATTTTTGCGACGATTGGCGTCGGTATACCGCTAATGATCGCTATAGCAGAGTTTATCGGGATTCGGAAGAAGGACCCCCATTATACACTTATGGCAAAGCGGTGGTCTCGAGGATTTGTCATTTCTGTGGCGGTTGGTGTCGTGACCGGTACAGCGATTTCACTACAGCTGGCCCTGGTATGGCCGAATTTTATGAAACTGGCTGGGAATGTCATTGCACTTCCGTTATTCATGGAGGTGTTCGCGTTCTTCTTTGAAGCTATCTTCTTGGGCATTTATTTGTATACGTGGGGTCGGTTCAAAAATCCGTATATCCATTGGCTGCTGACGATACCGATTGTCGCCGGGGCAGGCATGTCTGCCGTTTTTATTACGACGGTGAACGGATTCATGAACCAGCCTGAAGGCTTTGTCATGGAAGCAGGCCAATTCACAGCGATTAACCCGGTGCAAGCGATGCTGAATACGGCGACGTTCTCCAAAGTGTTCCATGTATTAAGCTCGGCCTATTTGACTGGAGCTGCCTTGTTAGCCGGGATTGCAGCCTTCGCGATGCTGAGAAAAGGTGTGTCCGCATACCACAAAAAATCTTTAAATCTAATGATGGCGGTCGTTTTACTATTCGGTTTGCTGAACACGTTAGCCGGTGATGTGTCTGCCAAGTTTTTGGCCGAGCATCAGCCAGAGAAGCTTGCAGCGGCAGAGTGGCATTTTGAGACGAGCAGCAGTGTGGATTTGGTACTATTGGGATGGCTGAATGCAGAGCATGAAGTTCTAGGGGCTCTTCATCTGCCGAAGCTGCTCAGCTTCCTGGCCTTTGGAGACTTTAATGCAGAGGTGACGGGGCTCGAGGAATTCCCCAAGGAAGAATGGCCACCGCTTCTCGTTCATTATCTGTTTGATTTAATGGTCGGAATTGGATTTACTCTGCTCGCGATTTCGTTTCTATATTTTCTGTTTGTGTTCTGGAAAAAGCGTAATGAGCTTAACAAGTGGATGCTTCGCATCATCGCACTGAGCGCCCCTCTCGCTTTTCTGGCTGTTGAGCTGGGATGGTTTTATGCAGAGATTGGCCGACAGCCGTGGATTATCCGTGGATATATGCGTGTTGAGGAGGCTGCCACGTCTTCACCGAATGTAAGAATTATATTCTTCGCCTTATTGCTCTTGTACATCGTACTCGGCAGTATGTGTGTAATCGTGCTGAGACGCTTGTTCAACAATAATCCGGCAGAAGCTGAGATGGAGAAATGGATGAAGGATCATCCTAATCAATTTACGGAAAAGGGGGGCACTGAATGATGAGTTACGAATTGATTGGCATCTCGGTGCTCTGGCTGTTTTTGTACGGCTATTTAATTATAGCTTCCATTGATTTCGGAGCGGGCTTCTTCGCCTTTTATGCACGTTTAACAAAGCAGGATCATCTCATTAATCGTCTGATTTCCCGATATTTATCACCCGTATGGGAGATTACAAATGTATTTTTTATCTTTTTCTATATTGGCATCGTCGGATTTTTTCCGGACACAGCCTATTATTATGGCTCCGCGTTACTTGTTCCGGGAAGCATTGCAGTGATTCTTCTTGCGATTCGCGGTTCATTCTATGCTTTTGAAAATTACGGTTCCAAGAAAAACATAGTATATCTTTTTTTGTACGGAGCTACAGGTTTGCTTATTCCAGCATCGTTGTCAGTGGCGCTAACTTTGTCTGAAGGCGGCTTTATCGTGAAGCAGGGGGAGACGGTTTCTCTAGATTACTGGGCGCTGTTTACCAATCCGTTATCGTGGAGTATCGTTGGACTGGCAATCGTGTCCGTTTTGTTCATTAGCGGCTCATTTCTGACATTTTACGCTTCTCGGGCGGAGGATCATTCCGCGTTGAAGCTGATGCGCAACTACGCCCTGTTTTGGAGCACACCCACGATAATCCTCGCACTGACAGCATTTATCTATTTGGGTCAACACAATGAGCGCCATTTTCAAAATATGATGGATTTATGGTGGTTACTGGCACTTTCCGTTGCTTTCTTCATGATCGCGATGTGGCTATTATATAACGGACGCCGTTACGGATTAGCTTTTATATGCGTCATGTTGCAGTTTTTCTGTGCCTTTTTCGCTTATGGGATTGGGCAATACCCTTATATTCTTGATCCGTATATCACGATTCAGAGCAGTGCAACTTCACCGGCAATGGGTTTAGCGTTAGTAATTGTGTTTATCGGCGGTCTATGCCTGTTGATCCCATCCCTTATTCTGGTCTTCAAACTCTTCCTGTTTGATGCGGATTATGTTAAAGGGAAAAAATAAAGCTGATTAATCCATTACGGCATGTTTGAGGTTTTCCTACAAGCCTATAGATAAAGGAGGTGTGATCTATGAAGAGGAAATCCAGTCTGATTTCTCAACAAATGTCTTCACAAAGGAAAAACATGGCTCTCCTCGCAATCATTTCACTAGCGCTTGGTATAGCTATTGTGAGTCAGGCTGGACTGCTTGCTGAAGCAGTCCAACGGATTTTTGTCGAGAAAGCTTCATTTTCATCGGTTATCCTGTTGCTCGGCATACTTCTAGCTGTTATGGCTGTGCGCACACTGTTGTCTTATGGAAACGGTATAGTTGGCTTACATATGGCTGCCACTGCTAAGACAAATATGCGCGCTGCCGTGCTGCAAAACTTGACTCATGCCTCCATGCCTTCAACCCTTCGTGGACAGACGGGAGGAAAGGTCAGTGTTGCTCTGGATGCTGTGGATGAGGCCGATAGTTATTTCAGTCAATACATGCCGCGTATGATGGAAGCTGCTATCATCCCGGTTCTGATTTTGGTCGTTACATTTATCCAACATGCCAACACAGGTTTCATTCTATTGTTTACTGCTCCGTTCATCCCGCTGTTCATGATTTTGGTAGGGCTGAAAACGAAGAACAAATCCGAAGAAAAATATGCGCAACTGGCTGAGTTCTCAGGGACGTTTCTGGATTCTCTTCAAGGACTGGTGACATTGAAAATATTTGGACGGGCTTACCGTCAGCAACAGGAGATCGAGCGCAGTAGCTTGGGTTATCGTGATGCCACAATGGGCATTTTGAAGATTGCGTTTACGAATACCTTCATGCTGGAATCGATCGTAATGCTTAGCATTGGCATTGTCGCTCTTGAACTGGCCATCCAGTTGCTCGTTTTCAAAGCTATGACGTTCCACACCGCCTTTCTCGTTTTGCTGCTCGTTCCCGAGTTTTACAACCTGTTAAAGAATACGGGAACGGCCTTTCACAGTGGCCGGACAAGTATGGGTGCGGTTCGTAAGGTGGAACAGATGCTTGAGGAAACGGCAGGGGGGAGCAGGGACGCTAATGGCATTGAAGGAGCATTAACAACCGATGGAATCGACGAGATCGACAGCATGGATAAGGTCGGTGATAGGACCGACAGAATAAGCAAATTGGAACTCACCCATTCTGGAGACCTTTTAATACCGCCGTCCATCGTAATTGACCAACTCCGGTTTCAGTATGCTCCAGATTCTTTCGAGCTTAAGACGGGGCGGATCCAGCTTAGTCCAGGAGAACACATTGCCATTGTTGGCAAAAGCGGTTCCGGCAAAACGACTTTGCTACATCTCATTGCCGGTCTGCTGAAACCAGAATCGGGAACGCTTCTGGTGAATGGAAGTCCACTCTCGCAATACGATGAAACCGAATGGTTCGAACATGTTAGCTACATTACACAGCATCCGTATATTTTTGCAGGCACATTTTCTGAAAATATTGCGATTGGTGCTCGTGGGAGCATCTCCAGAGCAGAAATTGAGCGGGCGGGGGAAGAAGCAGGACTCGCTGCGCTTACAGCCCAATTAGAGCATGGATTTGATACCTTTGTTGGTGAAGGAGGCCGGGGACTGTCTGGTGGGGAAAAGCAACGGCTTGCCTTAGCACGCGCTTTTTTGAAGCGTCCTGCTATCATTTTGTTTGATGAACCCACAGTTGGACTTGATTTGCACACCGAGCGGGTACTGCAACGCTCCATAGCCAAACTGGCAAAAACGGCTACAATGATTACGGTAGCTCACCGATTATATACGATTCAACAAGCCGACAAGATTTTGTTTATGGACAATGGAGTGTTGGTGGACTCGGGACGACATGACGAGCTTCTGGAGCGCCTGCCTCAGTATGCCGAGATGATTGATGTAGAGCGGAAAGGGGGGATATCCTCATGAATGAACTGGCTGTTCTGTCAAAGGCGATGATTCAGGAGCGCAAGGATATCATTCTTTCGATTTTGGGTGGATTTATCGCCGGCATAGCCGGTGTGGCACTCTTTTCTGCGAGCGGATATCTGATTTCGCAAACGGTATTTGCGCCACCGCTTTATACTTTAATTGTACTCACCTCCATGGTCAAACTGCTGGGTCTGCTTCGGGCGGCGAGTCGTTATGGAGAACGCTTGTATTCTCACCGGGCGACATTCTCCATGCTTAGCCGTTTACGTACATCCTTTTTTGCCAAGCTTATTCCTTTAACGCCTGGTATATTGAACAAAAATCGAAGCGGGGATCTGCTTGCGCGGATCGTTGGGGATGTGGAAAGTTTGCAAAATTATTTTTTGCGAGTCGCTTATCCTCCGATCATGGTCGTCATGGTGTTTTTGGCTACGGTGCTGTTTACTTCTACCTTTTCGATCTGGATTGCCGTTTTGTTTGTAATAGGTATGCTGGTAACGGCATTCGTTGTACCGGGAATTGTGTTACTCGGGCAGCGGAGAATACATGGACGCGTTCGTGAGCAGAGGGCGCAGCTGTCCACGGAAGTTACCGAAGTGTTGTACGGTTTCCGGGATTTAAAAGTATATGGTCAATTGGCACAGCGGGAGGAACATCTCCAGCATGCTTCCACTGTATTGGCAGCTGAGCAGCAACGAGCAGCCGGGCAACTGCTGCGCGGGCAATCGATGCACACTTTTGTTACGTTTTTCGTTTCCTGGGGAGTGCTTACGCTTGGCGCCTATTTAATTATGGAAGGAGCGCTTGCAGGCGTATTTCTTGCCATGCTGGTTATGGCATCACAAACCGTATTTGAAGAAGCGGCGGCTATGGCCACATTACCCGCGTATAAAGAGGATAGCGAACACGCAGCCAAACGACTGACGGAAACAGTTCAGACCTTTGATGAGCAGTCTTCGCAGCCAAGTGGCACATTGTCTGTTGATCATGCCGTTACGATGGAGCTATCCGATGTTACGTTTCAATATGAAGGGGAGTGGAGACCGGCGCTCAGGGATGTATCCCTGCACATTTTACCTGGTTCCAAAACGGCGATTGTCGGGCCGAGTGGATCAGGAAAATCAACGATTATCGAATTGCTGCTCAAGCTGCGAACACCAACGGCCGGTGATATACGGTTAAACGGCATTTCGGTGAAGGAACTGGATGAAACGAGCATTTGGCAAACGGCTACTGTAGTGTTTCAGCAAAGTCATTTCTTCCGGGGAACGATCCGGGACAACCTGCTGCTGAATGGAGAAGAACATGCAGACGAACAATTGTTGGATGTGCTAGCAAAAATGCAGCTGCCCGATACATCGTTGACCGATATGGTGTATGAAAAAGGGGAGAATCTGTCAGACGGCGAGAAGCAGAGGTTGGCTCTGGCGCGAGCGATGCTCCGCAAAGGACGGGTATGGCTTCTGGACGAACCCACTTCATCGCTGGATTATGTGACAGAGCATCATGTTTTGAAGCATCTCTACGCACAGGCGGCTAATGATACGCTTCTCCTGATTTGTCATCGGCTAACCGGATTGGAAGAGATGGACCAGATTGTGGTCATGGACCAAGGCAGGGTAGTCGAAACGGGGTCCTATTCGGAGTTGATGGGGCAAAAAGGCTATTTTTATGAGATGAAACAAATCGAACAGCAAATGATCGGAGAAGTTGGAGTGTAAAAAAAGCAAGAGCTCCTCTGAGCATTCGATCAATCTTACCAAGCAACAGGCTAAAGAATAACTTCCGGTGTAATATCGGGAGCAGTTCTTTAGCCTGTTTTGCGATTCTCGCCTAGACTATAATCCACGTTTGTCTTAAACGATGAGCAGTTCTTCAAAAACTGGTAATAAAAATCGCTTCAGAGAAAAACGCTAAACCGGCTCAAATTGTATTAGCACACGTAAATTGGAACGTCTGGAAGAAGAAATATATAAAATTAAACAGTAAAATATCCATTATATCCATTAATGATGGCATGTTGAACGATGGGGAGGTTTAATCTCGGAGAAGCCCTCAATTTACGTGACACTAAAAAGTTGATCTATTTTGCAGATCAACTTTTTAGTTTACTATGTTAAGGGAGAAGAGACATCTTGTAGGGAGATTATTTTCAATGATTATTGCTTATAAATTTGTTCTCCAAGACAGGATACCCGCGTTCATGCTCCTGCACGCCTTCATTGCAGATTCTGGGGTATGAAGTTCCTCACCCCAAGTAACATAATATCGGAATTCATAGAATCCTCCCAGTGTCGCCTTAAAGTTTGTCTCCCAATAATTATTCATGGGCCATGAGTACAGGTAGGCTGGATCATGGGCAAGCTCCGGATGGCCGCTCAGAAGACGATCCTCATAGTCTAATGAACCGATTTGAATCAGCGGCGTGTCCGGCATGGCAATCGCAATCCCTCGTCCTTCACTGATATACGCCACACCCTCATCAACACAGTAGAAATCGGCAAGGGAACCCGGGAGTTGGTCGATACGCGGTCGTACTGACGCACCGGTTTTTTCAATCCATAGTTCTTGCTGCGGTGAAGAGGGAGCACTTCCGAACGGAAGAGAAATGTATAGATTTTCTGGGTCCCATACACTTTCCTTATGCATGCGTACGGCAACATCAATTCGCGCACGATCACTGTATAAGGTGACAAGTAAGGAATAATGACTGCAGCCATTGACGCTGTATGTCAGACGAACTTTAGCGTATAGTGCGCCTTTTTCAACAATATCAACATTAACCAGTGTTCCCACAGAAGTAATTGCATCAGGGCCTCTACGATTGCGTCCCATCTTGCGCCGAACATCATACATACCAAATTCGTTAGCTGCCCGAGTCACATTATAAACAGGAGAAAATGCATGGTGATTCCGATCTGCACGAAGCAGGTTCTGATTCACGGTCTTGTCGATCCATTTCGTGATGCCAGCACCGATCTCCCATTCAAGTCTTACGTATTGCGATTCCATATATTTCGGCGTAACCTGAAGCTTCGGTGCGACTGGCGGGATGATATCCAACATACGATCCGAGCCTACATAATCTGTTCGATACGCAGTTACAGGTTTGTGATTGATAAGAGACTTGATCGTCAATTCTACCTGCTGCTTTGGCTGAAGCGTTACCGGAATGGTAAGGATGACACCGCGGTGCCCTGTAACCATTTGCACCTCATATTCAGTGCCCGTCGATTCATCCATGACTTCAAAACCGTTCTTCAATTCCGATATATTCCAGCCTTCCATAATGAGTTCAGCATAATCAGTTTGCGCAAAATCATTAGGATTATATAACTCAAATTTCATTGGACAATTAGGACGAAGCAAAGCGTCACCGCGAGCCTCAAGGATGTCGTATAAAGCGGTATGAGCGAGTGAGCTGGCATTGGCCGCATAGGCTTCTTTCCTGCAGCCAAGCTCTTGAACGAACGGATTCCAAGGTTCGGTGACCGAGGAATGATAACCCCATGTATGCTCAGCGAATAGCGCTAGCTCATATTCCATTGCTTCAAGACGTTCTTTGGAGACGATCTCGCATGCGGGATCTAATAGCTTCACCTTTGTATAGACACGCTGTGCTTCACGGAAAATCTGTACATGCATCGGCGTCGTCGCCGAGCCATCTGTCCACCAATCTGGCCAGTCCCCACGGAAGGTCTCGATTTCCTCGGGATGCTCCTCTGCATAAGCTCTCAAATCTGCAAAGAAATCGTCCAAGGTCGCCGGTTGAATCCGGATGCGTTCGCCATGCTTCTCATTCCATGGATTCACAAAATCCATCAACGCTGCGTTCGGCGAGCCGTTGTCGGTAGGAAGTCCGGACACCATCACCGGTACGAACGGGAACGTGTAACCATCAGCAACCAATTGCTGTAAATAACGATCAAAACGTGCTTCGGCCACTTCAAAGGATACACCGTTTCGGACATCATGATCATCGCGAATCGTATAAGATCCGCCAATGCCTGGGGTCAATCCAAGATCATTGCCGAACATGTAATGCTCACCGCTCCAGGTGAGAATACGATCTCCTTTCGGCGTTTCCCACCAGAACGGAATCTGCTTCTTCCACAGTGGAAACATGGAATGATGCGTATGAATACATGTAATCAAATTCTCGATACCTACATCCGCCAGCACTTGACTGTATCCCCAACCAAAGCCTGTAATGTCTGCCGTCATCGCAGAACGTACCGGGAATTGAATCGATTGTCCATAATCTGTTATCCGCTTAATCATGATAGAGAGTATCTCTTGATTTAATTGCTCACCGAAATTGAGATAGGTGCCGGAGAGACCGATATAACCTTTCTTCACCGCATGAGCGAGTTCTTCTTTTTCTATGTCTGTGGCTTTCAATAGGAAGGATTCAACAGGCCAATAGGTTTCACATACCCACTTATAGCCTTTTAAGTCAGGTCTGGCGCCGCTCTCAATATCACGTACAATTTGCAGAGCCTGCCGAATATAATTGACATGATATTGACGAATTTTTTCTTGACGCTCGGTATAGCCGACATCGGTATGGGAATGTTGAATGACGTAAATTGTCCAAGGTTTGTGCTGATTCATCGTAGAGCTCCTTTCGGAATTACAGGATTATCGAATCGAGATATAAACGAAGGGAAATTATATATGTGATTGAAAATACAGCTTGAAGCGGAACAAAGCATCTTCTTCATACCATGCTTGGAAGTTCGTTCCCCATACATTGTTATGCAAATTCACATGCATACCTCCGGTAAGCGGAGCAAAAGTATGATCAAACTGAAGCAAGCGTGGCTTCCCAGGACAGATAAGTGCAGCATCCAACGTATCGATTTGCACTTTTCCATCTGCTGCTGCATAGTACATCCCTTGCTGAACCGCATGCATGTTGCGATTTCCACCTTGAACGACATCCAAAGGTGAGATGAGTTGTCCGATTTTGTCCAGCTTCCATTGATTTGGATTGTTCACGATCGGATTAAAGCTCATCCAAGAAGCTTCAGGAAGGCGATAGGCATCTTTGTCAAACCACTGCAGCTTGCATTCCACTGTATGCGTATGTTTTTTAAAGACATACTCAAGCGTTAATTCCCGTGGAGCGCCCATACGCTCACATGCCGCTCTCGGCATACGTAGGTTTGCAAGCACGACATCTTGCTCTTCACAAAAGACAGCCTGCAAAGACTGAAGCCTTGGTGTCATAACTTCATGTGCTATCCACTCGTGGGTTAAGTCCATCCCTGGTTTCCCAAAATCTCCGGTTGCCCACACATGCGTATGTCTCCATCTGAGATGATATTCACGATACCATCGGTCATAATCGGCCTGCGAATAAGTTTCGTAGGAGAATAAACCAATTTGATTTTTTGGACCGGCCCATGCCCGACCGCGAGCATCTTTCAGTCCGACAATTGCGCCACTATCCTCAAACACAACCTCAAAATCTCCTAATACATAAGGCTGGTCACTTGATAAGATAGTTGCATCCGTTAGAGTGCTACGAGATGGTTTCAACGCGAGCAGGGCAACTTCGGCTTTCTCTTGTCGTTCAGGTTGAAGTGCTTGGATTGCTTGTTTCAAGTATTCACGCTGTTCCTGCCAAGACTTCTCTATAAGACTAAAGGAACGTGCATTCAGCTTGGCATCGGCTTCCTCACCAAACATTTCAATCATTTCAGCGCGGGAGTTCATTTCGTAGAACCGATATTCCAGCGGGTTTAAGTTGATATCGACCTTATCGCGTTTGCGTGCTTCTTGGAAGTCATCTTTACCATAGTGGATATAATCTGCAAGATATCTTTTGATATCTACACCCCACGTATGCTCAGGAATCATAATTAACTCATCACAGAAATTGCGATATTCTTCATCGCTGTCTGTTAACGCCCCTTCTTGCAGCCACTTACTCTTCAAGCGTAGCAATTCTCGGTAACATGCTAATTTGTAAGGGTCGGTGGAAGAACCGTGAATCCAGCTATCGCCGATTTCTTCTTCTACGACAGTTAAGGTATTACGAATAGCCCATACCTTTTCGGCATACTGGTCTAATGTGGAAGCTTGTATCACTGCCTGCGGATAAGCTTCTCGCAGCTTGGCGAACTCAGCTTCAATCTGCTGCACCGTAGAAGGGCCATGATTATCATGGGTATGCGCGAAGTAAAGGATATCGTTCAAACTTTCGATGTCAAAGGTTGTGCCGTAATCTTTGCTGTAGTGGACAACAATTTCAGATCCGTCCGTATTTCGCCATAAGAACATTTCAGGAACGTGAGGAACATAGCTGGAAGGGTTAACGCCTAAGTGCAAATACTTTAGACCAGCCTTTGCCATATGCGTGATTAACGAGCGTGTATGACCGGGAACGTCCGTCATTTTGGCTGCGATCGTACGCTTGCCAAATCGCTCATCAAGTCGCGTCGCCATTTGAATGCCATAGTCAAGCAATTCGCGATCATATAACTCGGTATATGTGGTGAAAGGGAGACCATGCCATCTTAAATAATCCTTTGCAATCGCTTCTTCGACTTGTTGTCTTACTTCGTTGGAACCGTGCTTTAATAGATGATGGATTAACCATGAGCCCGTTGTCCAGATAAAGGAACCTTTCTCCGGGTTCTCGGCAAAATATTTCGCTGTTTGAATCGCACTTGGAAAAAATCGCCTCATATATCGGTCCGTCACATTTTTCGCGAAATCCGTGTAGCCAATATCCAAGTGTGTTTTGAATATAACGTGAATGTGTGTTGCGCTCTGATTCAAGTTCATCGCTCCTTCCTCATAATCACGATTTCAGTGTATAGCAATTTATCTCATTTGACTTTTCGATTTATATTGAATAGGATCAGAAACAAATCATGCAGAGGTGGAGTATAGATTGTGGCGAATTATATCAAAAATGAACGGTGGGTATATGTCATAGAGGGAGAGAATGGCAACTCGGCTCGAGTAAAGGATTTATTGTTAATGGGGTATGACCATTTTAGCAAAGCGATGCCTTTAACGAATCATGTGCATGAGGATGCATACGAATTCGTCTATGTTGATCAGGGGGCTGTCGACTGGGAGATCGGAGACGAAACATACCATACGAATGCCCAGCAAGTTATACATACAAGTCCGGGGGAGCGGCACCGTGCCAAATTTGATTATATTGGTCCATCCACCATTTGGTGGATGATTATTCGCGACCCAGCCCGAAACAAGGAATGGTTCGGGCTTCAAGAGGAGGAGCGTCAGATCTTCGTTAATTGGATGCAGAACTGTCCACGCATTCAATTGGTCAGCAAGGACGTTGTCGTCTATTTCAAACAATTGAAGCAGCTTCTACAGAACCAGAGTACGGTACTGCTGGAATTTCAACTTCGGCATTATGTCATGGAAATTTTGCTGCATCTATTTCATCATTCGCAGCTTGTTGTGCATTCCCCAAACATGCATACCTACACGCAGCAGCTGAAGGACAGACTTCAGCAGAATCCATCTGCTCGTTATTCAATTGAACAGCTTGCAAAGGAGTTCGGGTTGAGTGAGTCGCATTTCTATCGTGTGTTCCGAGAGACGAATGGACAATCGCCTATAGTGTATATGGAACGAGTTCGTATAGATTGTGCAAGCCAGATGCTGAAGGAATCGAAGATGTCCATCACGGATATTGCCATGGAACTTGGATTTAAGACAAGTCAGCATTTTGCTACAGTATTTAAAAAAATGATAGGGGTGACACCGAAGGCCTGGAGAAAGCAGAATATGCAGCGATGAATTTGGTATTGAAATTTTGAAAACACTCGTCATATAACGGAGTGGTCATTTGAACTTAAAGATTGATCGGCAGGACTTGATGAACAGGTTTATTCTCGAACGCCGGCCCGGACAGTGCTTCTCAACTAGCGCATTGGATGTACTTAAATCTTTCAAGTCAAATAAAGCGCTTAAAGCTTTCGGCAATTTGTTGATGTTTCTACGGACGCGATTCTGAGATACAGCATCGCTTACGCTACAGCTCATTAATAGTATGGAAGTTTCTCTAGATTCGTTGCATGTAATAGTGTATAAATATTGGATAAACTTATAACAATTTGGGTATTCAAACAACTCAAACAAAATAAGAAAGGAAAACTTCTATTATTAAGATAAATCTATTATGGGAGGTTTTATTATGAAGAAAAAATTGATGATTTCCTTATTTGCCTCAGCTTTACTTGTGCTTCCAGTAATACCGGTGCATAGCTTTGCAGCGGATACATCCAAACCTACGATCATAAATAACGGCCAAATTAACAACGGTCGAGTTCTCATTCCGTTACGAGCTGTTTCAGAAAATTTAGGCGCAAGTGTGGAATGGTTTCAAACGGAGAAAGAAGTAAAGATTAAAAATGGAGACTCGACCCTCTGGCTTGCTGCAAATTTCAAACGCGCAATTATTGAATCACCACCGACTACAGATAACCCGGATATTCCGCACCGGGAATATATTGATATAGATACTGCCACGCAGGTCATTAAAGGAACAACCTATGTTCCGCTACGCTTTGTCGGTCAATCGCTAGGTGCAAATGTCTTATGGAACCAACAGTCTAAGCAGGCGACCATAACATTGGGGGGTAAGGAACTCGTAGTCAACATGGAGCAACAACCTATTCAAATCTCTGATAAGCAGAAAATTATGGATCCACGGTTAAAACAACTCTCCGATAAATTAAATCAAGCAGCTGATATCTCTTCAAATAAAAATATTAGTTCCTACTTCAAACCGTACTTTACCGATAAATTAATTAAGTCTATCGTTCAAAATAAAGGCTTGAATACAGCTAGTACCTATGAATCGCCTGCCTCGTCGCCAGTATACATTAACAAGACTTTAGCCACGCTTGCGCAATCGGTTATATTGGCAAATGGTCTAACAGGAGAAGATCAATATGCCGAGGATCGTACGATCACTCTCGTATTTACGAATGGTGTATGGAAGGTCGATAGCGTCAGCAAGGGGTTGAGGGTACTAATCTCAGGGTTCTCAGATTTTCAACCTCAATAATTATTCATAGGCTCCTGATATTTGAGTAAGAAAAACAAAGAAAGCCCTCACAAGAAGGGCTTCTTTGTTATGTTTATTAATATTAAAGTTTGAAAAGCAATATGTGCCAGGGGAGATGCTAAAAAACGAGGGGTTAATAAAGAAGATTTATTCTTGAGATTTTTATTGCAGTCACATTTTAGGTTGAGCTCTTCGTTGTATAGAGTGAAAGGGGGGGAGACAGCTTGAATGATACGGAGTTAAATCAGATCATTGTAGATGTGTTGGATGGGAACACAGAACAATTCGAGAAAATCATGGAGATTTATCAAAAACCGATTTTTCTCTACTGTTATCACATGCTGGGCAATTATACCGAAGCCGAGGAAAACGCACAGGAGGTATTTTTGAAGACCTTCAGCACCTTGAAAAAATATACCCAATATCAGATGGATTTTGGTGCCTGGGTATACAAGATTGCCTACCATCAATGTATCGACATCATCCGTAAGCGAAAGTTGGTGAAATATTTGCCTTTCTTTTACCAAGATGAGAAAGAAAATAATGAAGTCGATTTGCATATTGAAGCCAACTATTTTGATGAATCCGTACATCAAGCCATGGCAAAATTATCGGCGGAAGAGCGTAATTTGTTAATCTTACGTTGTGTCGAGGATAAAAGCTACCAGGAGATCGGATTGATTCTCGGCAAAAACAGTGCCAGCCTTCGTAAAAAGTACGAACGTGCATCTGCAAAATTTCGAAAGTATTATGCTCAAGTGAAGGGAGTGGGAGTGTATGAATATGGACAGGGATCGGGATTTGAAAAGACTGTTTGATGACCCGAGCATTCCCGACGCCGACTTGACAGGAAAAGTAATGAGAATATTACATGCTAAGCCAAAAGAAAAGGAGAGGTTTTTTATGAAATATAAAGTTGTTTTGACTGCGTGTGTAGGGATGATGTTAATGGCCTCCACAGGTTATGCGGCAGTTCAATATCATTCTTTGACGAATAAGGATGGCGAAGTCGTATATGAGACTAAATCGACGAAAGATTACGGAAAAACAGAATCGAAAGATGAGATAGAGCGTTACAAGGCATTTTATGAACTTAAGGATAAGGTGCTAAAGAACGGGGAAGCTGGGCTGTTCTATATGGTTGCCAATAATCCGAATCATGAAACAATTCTTGGAACGAAGGTGACTATCTTCCAAGATCTTTCTCAATTGAGAGATAAGATTACGGATAAATCCATTAAGATCGCAGACAAAGTCAATGGAAATTATACATTCCAAAAGGCGGACGTAATCTTTAAAAATGCTCAGGAAGTGAATCCTCCTTCTTCGGAAGAAAAAAAGAAAATGGCAGAAAAGCTGAGAAGGCAGGCGGAAGAATCCAATCAGGGATATGCCATGATGCCGGTTGAAATGACAGATCAGTTTTTCCTTCTCTTTGCTACGTATCAAAATGGCGAAGATAAAATCGGGGTTAATATCACTAATCTGAGTGGAAAGAGCGATCCTACAATGTATATTGACGAGAAGGTTGAATTTAAGCAGGAGAAGGTTCAAGTGAAGGGAGTAGAAATGCTGCATACAGAATTTGCTCCTTCGCAGACGCACGAGCTGAAATGGGTATACGAGAGCCCAGACAAAAAGGTGAAATACGCCTATACTTTACGTGGAGACATAAATAAAGTAAGCAAAGAAACTTTGATGAAAATTGCAAAAGGCTATTTGGAATAATAAATATTAAAAACAACGGGAATCTTCTCCCATCCAATTGGGGGGATTCCCCTCTAGTAAACCATAGTCCTTCTTCATTTTTTATCATAATCGTTTCTAAGCACCGATTTTAATTCCGTGGAACAATGCAAAAGAACGGCCGCTGTTCGCATCATTTGCGACAGGGCCGTTTTTTTGTTTTTCATAGGTTAGCTGTAAATTGCTATTCTTGCCAAACACTCATAGGGTCCCATGGCTTGATCTGATTGTCATATTTTCCAGCCAAAAAAGCTTTCATGTCTTCCAGCTTAGCAGGCACCTCATTCCAAACTGGATGGGGTGGTAACCCTCGTTTGCTTTTCAATAGGATATCCACTGTAACATACAAGCGTTCTGGCTGAATCCAATGAAGGAAGCGGGAAATATCCATTTGCTTGGTCAGGGACAAGGAATCGATTTCGTCATTGTAATGCTTGTTGAACTCGCTGATCAGGTTCAAGAGGTAGTCTCTCTGCTCCTTCACGAAATCCAAGCCGCAAATGGCGCCATGCCCTGGAACAACGATTTCGGGTTTAATTTCATCAATAATGCGATCAAGCACTTTAACCCAATTGAGGGTTCCCTCTTCGCTGTATGCCGTACAACCATTAAACACGACATCGCCAGCGAACAGCACTTTTTCTTTTGGCATCCACAACAGTAAGTCACTATCAGAGTGGGCTGGAGCTACGTTGTGAATCATAACTTCTGTATCACCAAGACGGATGTTGATATCGTCCTTTATCTCAATATTCGGGAGCACCCATTCTACGCCTTCCAGGTCAAATCCTTCAAATTCCGCTGCAAAAAACCGTTCGCCCGGAGTCGATTCCGAAGAATTTTTTCCTCTTCTGATGACGCTGTCCATCCAAGCGATATTTTCGGTGAGACGCTCTCTGGAGGCTTCCTTGTGCATAATAATACAAGCATCTTCAAACACTTTGTTTCCCCAGGCATGGTCGCTGTTATAGTGCGAGTTCACCACATATGCGGGAGAGCCGCCATTGCTTACTTCCATAAAAGCCTCCCGCATTTCCCGCGCATGGAACAAATCGAAAAACGTGTCATACACCAACCCGTCACCCTTGTTGATGAATCCGGCATTGGCCCAACTGATCCCGCGATACGGCGAAATACCAGCAAAGACGCCATCTGCGACTTCAAAAAATTTAACGCGAGGTTTTTGGATAATACGTCCATACTTCATAAAAATTCTCCTTTACGTATATGTTTTTAGGATAAGGCATACTGACTATGGCTTTATTATAGAGAACGGAAAACATAAATGCAAGCATGTACTTGCATGCATTTATGCTGTACGATATGATAGTAACAGAACAACATCACACTACATGTATGGAGGCGCTGCAACATGAAGCTAGTAACCTTTCAAACCAAAATATCCCAGGAACCTTTGTTTGGGCTTGTAATTAACGAGAAATTTGTCGTGTCTTTTACCGCAATCATGAAAAAGCAGGGAACATTCGTTGACAGTCTTGAAAGTATGGACAGCTATCTTCATTATTTGCCGGCAAGTTATGATGCCGCTAAGGAGTTGATGCAATATGCTGTCGAACAGTCGCATCAATTTAATGAAAATGAAATCTGCCCGATTGTAGCGGTAAAACTGCTGCCGCCAGTTCCAAATCCGGCTGCGCTTATCGATTTCGGGCTGACGCCAAGACATCTGAGAAATGCTGGCGTAAATCTGCTGCAAAGAGAATATACAGGGCCGGAAAGAGAAGAGCTTAAACAAAAAATCGCTGAAAAATTCCAGCAAGATCCGAATAAAGTAACTTTCAGTTATTACAAATGTAACCATAATGCATTAATTGGCGATGGAGATACGATTCATTGGCCTTCGTACTCTTCCTACCTGGATATTGAGCCGGAGCTGGCCTTTGTTACAGGGATGGAGAACTGCATTGCAGGTTATGTTATTTTTAATGACAGTACTGTCCGCGATGTGCAATGGCCGGATTTCCAGGGGCTGACCGGACCGACGCGCTGCAAAGATTTTGATCGCAGCAAAGGCATAGGGCCATTTCTGGTTACGCCGGATGAAATCGACAATCCGCTGGTACTGGATGTGAATGTATGCATCGGGGAGAGACTGCACTGGAAGGGGAGCACATCCGAGTATTCTTCACACCCTGCAAAAGTGATGGAGGAGGTTCTCAAAGTTTTCACGCCGCTCCCGGGCACGATTATTGGAATGGGGACGATACCGGATTGCTGCGCAATCGAGACCGAAGAATGGCTGTTGCCCTCTGACCGAATCCAGATTACATTTGATAAATTAGGCACGCTCACGCAATTGGTGCCTGATCATGTCAAGATTACGGAACCAAGCCGCTGGGAAAAAAGAAGCGATTTGCCTTAAAAAACGTTTATCAAAATGATGAACCCCGACCCTGCTGCATATGCAGAACTTGTAGTAGAATAGGATTAACATATGCAAAAGGAGAACTACAATGCAAACTTCAGACAGAATCATTGAAGCCGCGACACAGCTCATCAAAAAGAATGGCTATCGGGGAGTAAGCACCAAAGCCATTGCAACGGAAGCTAAAGTCAATGAATCTACGATTTTTCGGCAATTTGGAAGCAAGCAAGGCATATTGGAAGCCATCATTGAAAGACATTCGGATATTCCGCAATTTGAGAAGCTGTTAAAAGAGGAAGCGACCGATAATCCGGAAGTCGATCTGCTGAATGTAAGTCAGCAGTACCGTTTGTTTTTCCATAAAAATGCGGACATCATTTTGATTGGCATCCGCGACAAAGGAATGCTTCCCGAATTAGACAGAGTGCTCGCCGATCCGCCGGCGAAGCTTCACTCCTTGCTGGTTGAATATTTTGAACGATTGCAGAAGAAAAAAGTTATCGCCAGACAGGATGAGCGTCTTGTCGCAATGTCTTTTCTCTCGATGTGCTACGGATTTCAGATGAGCGAGCTGATTCACCGGCAATATCAATCCCAATTCGTCACCGAGGAAGAGTTCTACAAGCATAGTGTCTCATTGTTTGTTAAAGGAATTTTAGCCCAGTCATAAGCATTATTGATTTATCCCATTCATCTAATGGAAGAGCATGCAGCGAGGGTTGATGATGTGGTAATTATTAAGCATGGAACAATCGTTGCAGATGGAACATTGGAGAAGTAAAAGGTAACCCTTCCACGATGGAGGATACCTTTTTTTTGCTCATGAATGTAGTTTTTAGTAATGGAAAATAAAATACGTGGATGCATTATATAAAAAACATGACTCATTAAATTAAGCCCAATTTTTTCTAGGGCTTTTTTTGTTTGGGTCCTCAGGATTGTATTTGGTCTATACTCAAACTTTCGAGCCAGAGTTATTGTACAGCTTTAAATCAAGACAATCATGCCTATTGCATTGGAATTATCCAGGGCTGTACTTACTTAATATCTTATAAGAAATTCTTGAAATTACAGAAATTTATCCAGTAGGGGGATGCTATTATACAAATACAAATAAAGACGAGGTGATGATATGCAAGCAAAATTGGCAGCGGACGCCATTCCCCTCCCCAAAAAACGGAACTCATGGATAAGGACGATAAAAAAGTATAAAGTGATGTACGCTCTCTTGTTCCCGGCATTAGTTTACTTTGCCGTATTCAAATACATTCCTATGGCGGGAATCATTATTGCCTTTAAAAACTATAATCTGGCTTTGGGACTATGGGATAGCCCATGGGTGGGATTTAGAAATTTTACAGATTTTATGAACGGCGTTTATTTCTGGGACATCATGAGAAATACGATTATCATATCCCTGTATAAGCTGTTGTTCGGTTTCTCAGCTCCTATCATACTTGCTTTGCTG
The DNA here is from genome assembly GCF_037975345.1 of Paenibacillus sp. FSL P2-0121. Taxonomy (NCBI): domain Bacteria; kingdom Bacillati; phylum Bacillota; class Bacilli; order Caryophanales; family Paenibacillaceae; genus Paenibacillus; species Paenibacillus sp. FSL P2-0121. The sequence continues at coordinate 3,694,053 of NZ_CP150245.1, forward strand.
CTCAATGAAGTTTATACCCAATGGTTTAAGAAAATCGTTCAAACGATCACTTATTTACCCCACTTTCTATCATGGGTCATTGTTTATGGAATGATGGTGGCATTATTAGCCCCAGGGGATGGTCTTTTTAACATGATATTGAAGGAAACTGGAGTTGAACCCATCTCATTCCTAACGGAACCTGCCTGGGGCAGACTGCTGATCATCTTATCTGAAATATGGAAGGATATTGGATGGGGAGCGATATTGTACCTTGCAGCATTAGCAGGAATCGATCCAAGCTTATATGAAGCGGCTAGAATTGATGGCGCTTCCAAGTGGAGACAGCTATGGCATGTAACACTTCCCGGCATTCGAGGCGTGATGATTCTGATGCTGATCCTTAAGTTAAGCCATATTCTGGATGCTGGTTTTGACCAAATATTCATGTTTGCCAACAGCTTTAATCAGGAGAAGATCGACATTATCGACACATGGGTATACCGTGAAGGGCTCGAGCGACTTAAGATTGGCTTGGCTACTGCTGTGGGATTATTTAAAGCGGTCATCGGATTTGTTTTAGTGTTGGCAGCGAATAAGCTCGCCAAAAAATTCGATGGGCAAATTTGGTGAGGTGGTTATCAAAATGATCAATTTGACAATCGGAGAAAAGGTCTGGCAAGCATTCGTTTATTTTATTCTTATTTTGCTAGCTCTACTTTGCTTACTACCCTTTCTATATGTGGTTGCTGTTTCAGTAACGCCAGAATCGGAAGTGCTAAGAAGAGGAATTGTTATTATACCAGAAACCTTTACCTTTCTAGCCTATAAAGAAGTATTCATTTCTCATGGTATTGGGCAGGCGTATAAAATCACATTGTTTCGAACGATTGTAGGCACTGCTCTCAATGTGTTCTTTACGGTAATCGCGGCATATCCGTTATCCAAAAAATATTTGCCGGGTCGCAGCCCATTTTTACTATTCATTGTCTTTACCATGATGTTTGGGGGAGGATTAATTCCGACTTATTTACTAGTCCGCTCTCTGGGATTGCTAAACAGTCCGTGGGTATTGATCATTCCCAATCTCATTAGTGCATTTAATCTGGTGATCATTAAAGGCTTTTTCGAGCAATTGCCTGCTGAAATCGAGGAATCAGCGAGGGTAGACGGTGCAAGTGAACTTCAGTCGTTATGGCGGATCATTTTACCTCTGTCCTTGCCCGTCCTTTCCACAATTTCATTATTTTACGCAGTCGGGCATTGGAATAGTTACTTCGATGCTATTGTTTATATCAATGATTCCAACTTAATGCCGCTCCAAGTGATCTTGCGCAACATCCTGCTTAACGTCGCAACACAAAGTGCTGATTCGCTTGCCAATACCGGAGCTGTTAGTACGTTCGCTATACAAATGGCAGCAGTTGTCGTGACTACAGTTCCGATTTTGATCGTTTACCCATTTATGCAAAAGCATTTTACCAAAGGTGTGCTCTTGGGATCGGTTAAAGGTTAAAAAGATATTCCAACCTGAGTTGTTACGGGGAAACCGTGATAATATAGAAGCAAAGGAGAGGTCATTATGCAACGTAAAGCGATTACATTTGCTATTCTGACAGCAATGGTCGGTGTGGGAACAGTATTGTCAGGCTGTGGGGAACAAAAAGAGGTTACATCGACAGCTTCGGGTAATTCACAAGGCCAGTCTAGTCCCTTTGAAACCAAATTGAAAATTTCGATGTTTAACCAAGGAACTTTCAATGCTGCTGCTCCGATTCCTCCCCGTGAAGAAGATATCCAACGCCAAATGTTGGAGAAAGCAGTAAATATCGACTTGGAAATGATGATTCCTCAATCAGGGCAAGCAACGACTAAATTAAATACGCTCATTGCTGGCGGAGATATTCCAGATTTGATCTTTTTGAAGAGCCGTGCTGATCTCGCGCAATATTATGACCAAGGCGTTCTTGCGGATTTGACACCGTATCTGGATCAATTTCCTGAATTGCAGAAACGTTTTAGCAACGACTCCTGGGAGGCGATGTCCTATCAGGGAAAAACCATTGGAGTTCCAGGTTATGATAATGTAAACGGTATTAGTCGAAGCTTCTTTATCCGTAATGATTGGCTGAAAAAGCTGAATATGGAAGTGCCAACAACACCTGACGAGCTATTTGAAGTTATGAAAGCCTTTACAGAGAAAGACCCGGACGGCAATGGCAAAAATGATACGTACGGATTCATAGGCGGTATGAATAAAGAAGGCAATCTGCAAACCTATGGCTTCGATAGTTTGATGTGGATGTTTGGAGTCAATCCTCCCTCAGCCATTGATGTGAAAGACAATGAACCGGTGTTCCTGTTTACCGACCCAAAAATGAAAGAAGCGCTCGCTTATATCAATAAAATGATGGAAGCTAAAGTTGTAGATCCAGACTGGGTGACGATGAATACTCCCGATTTATTGGACCAAAAGCTATTTAAGGGTAAAGTTGGCTTCATGATAAGAGATGCCCGCAGGCTGGAACCAGATTATCAGCAAAAAATGAAAGAAATCAGTGGAGAGGTGCCGGAATGGATCGTCATTCCTCCAATGACAGGTCCTTATGGTGATCAAATTGTAGAGAGAAAATCGTTCCAAGGCAATTCATGGGCCATATCCAAGAAAGCGGATAAGGACAAAATCATTCGGATCTTGTCCATGCTGAATTATCTCTTTACGGACAAAGAAGCATATCCGAATTTTGCATACGGAATTAAAGGGATTCATTGGGATTTGGTAGACGGCAAGATCAAAAATAAAACCTCCGAATTATCTAAGGAAATGAAAGAAAAGTACTTATGGGTCGATCATTATAGAATGCCGCGTCGTGGTGATGATGCTGAGTACTTCAGCTTCCAGAATCCTAAGACGGCAGAAGCTTTTGAGAACAATCAGAAATACGTGGCGGCTACGTTGCCCGGGAATTTATTGACTGAAGACCCGAACGATTCCTTGGCAGCTGACCGCCAACGTTACATTAATGAAAGCTTGGTCAAATTTATGACTGGCAAAGAACCTCTTTCGAACTGGGACAATTTCCTCAATACATTGGAAACTAAGTTTGACATGCAGAAGTATAAAGACTCAGTAATCAAGCAATTTAAAGAAGCAGGCTTAATCAAGTAAATCAAACGAAGAGAGCGGCTATAATTAGCCCCTCTCTTTATTGAAATATAAGAAAGTATAAGTTTTACTTTATACTTATCCTTCTATTTTTCGAAGAAACGCTTATCGTCCTTAAAAAGGACGCCGAAGGCGTTTCTTCTTATCATATGCTATTATTTGTTTATTACAGATTTAAAAGGAAGATGATCGATGCGAAGAAGAATCAGCTTGCCTTTAAAACTATTTTTTATCGTATTTGCATTTGTATTAAGCTGCATAATCTTGATAAGCCAATTGTCTTATCGTTATGTCCAAAAGGAAATAAGAACCTCTGACATTTATTACACCAACCAAATACTTGATAAGATTGATCAGTATTTCACAGTTAATTTTTCCTCCTTCCAGACGATGCTGTTCTCGGTCGAGTCATCGGTGAAAGCCAACATTGACAATCCGGACGTGATTAAAAAGCAATTAAGAGAGCTCTATGAACTCAACAGTAATTACGTCAGTAATATTTATTTGATCAAAAACGATTTATCTATTCTAGGCGGAAGTACACCTACCCGAATATTTGATGAACCTTTAGCTGAAAGAGAACCATTGTTTGATGCAGCTGACAAGAATAGAAGGATTACATTTGTCAGTGATCCTTACAAATCTAAATATTCCGGCTGGACAGTTACGATGGTCCGATATCTGAACAGTGCTCCGTTTCCTATGGCCATTGCAGTAGATTTAGATCTAAATGCCATTGAAGATACCTTGTTCAAGATTAATAAAAAAGAACAAATGAATTTGGCTCTAATCACCGCATCGGGAAAAATCATTGCCGGATTTTCGGAAAATAAAGGCCCCCTGAATGTTCAAGATCATACTTTTTCAATCGGTGAAACGTCAGCAGAAGAAATTCTGGATACTACAGAAACAAACCTTCAACTGCACACCAAGGAGGGGATTCAAGTTTCCCTTCTAAAAAAACCGACTGAAAAATTCAACTGGACCATCATCTCAATCAACGATGAATCACGCTTGAAAGCTGCTTTATCCAGATTGGAAACCTATTATATCGAGCTTCTAGCTGCTGGTTTTCTCTTAAGTCTGTTCGTTTCCTTCTTTATTGCCAAATATATAAGGAACCCGCTCTATGCACTCAAAACAAAAATGAAGCGGGTGGAGCAAGGCTCCCTCACAACTACAATATCGATTAACCGAAATGATGAGTTTGGAGATCTCTCCCGAGCATTCGATCGTATGCTGCAGCAAATTGTGGAACTGATTCGGGGAGCAGAGCTTCATAACGAACTTGAACGAAAGCTGGAAATTCAAGTGCTGCAGTCTCAAATAAACCCTCATTTTCTGTATAACACGCTTGGTTCTATCAGTAATGTCATACGACTCGGACAAATAGAGAAAGTAGATGTGGTGATCGAGTCTCTCATTTCAATATTGGAATATGGGATAGCTGACGCTTCGGAGAAGGTATCACTGCGTCAGGAATTGCAGAATGTATCAGACTATATCGCGATCCAGAACATCCGCTATAACCGAAACTTCCAATTAATCGAAAATATCGAAGCAGGGCTAATAGATTTTCCGGTTTTTCGAATGCTGTTGCAGCCCCTTGTGGAGAATAGTATCTTCCATGGTTATAACGGAGGGGGGATCGAAGGCCCTATTACTATTCATGCGTACAGGGAGGGTGGCAACGTCATCATAGAAGTAGTTGATCAGGGCGAGGGAATTCCAACTGATAAAATAAAGCATATTTTAATTTCAGAACCGGGGGATGTGGAATTGAAAAGGAAAAGAATCGGGTTAAACAATATTCATGACCGAATCAGACTTCACTACGGAGAACAGTTCGGGCTCCAAATCATAAGCATACCTAAGGAAATAACCCGGGTTCGCGCCTTATTCCCAGCAGGCTTGTTTAAAGGAGATGCATGATGATGAGAGACTACACCTGCTTCATTGTTGACGATGAAGATCTAATCATTCAGAGATTGGAATTGTTTTTTCACGAGCGCTCCCTTAGGGATAAGCGATTTCATTTAGTGGGAAAAGCGAATAATGGGCTGAAGGGGATAGAGGAGATCGTAAAGCTTAAGCCGGATATCGTAATATCTGATATCGTCATGCCGCGAATGGATGGGATTTCCATGATTGAGCAGCTAAAGCCAAAGCTTCCCCATACCCAATTCATTCTTTTGACCGCTTATTCATCCTTTGAATACGCCCAGAGAGCTATTCAAGCCAACGTATTGGAGTACATTGTTAAGGTTCCGCTCAGAGATGCGGATTTGGATCGAGCTTTAGATAAGGCAGCCGGGATTTTAAATGAAGTTAAGAAAAAAGAAGCGGAATTTCAATCTTTAAACGTATCCGTGCTTGAAAATAAATATAGAGTCCGCAAGCAATTTTTTAACGAGCTTATCAGAGGCGAAATCCCTTCTCATCGGGCATCAGATTTTGCCAATCGTATGCAGTTCCATTTCTTTCAAGCCAACTATCGCTGCTTTATTGTCGAAATGAATATGTATGAAAGTTTCCGAAATGATTATTCAGCGTCTGATCAGAACATATTGAGGTATGCGATTACAAATATAATCGAAGAAACGGTGATGAATGGTGGCAGTGGTGTAGCTGCGGATCTATCCGATAATCGGTTTATTGGCTTTCTATCCTGGGAAAATAATCGTAGTGATCTGGAAACGGAATATGATTGCCAGACATTGGGGGGGCAGATCGTCTCCCATTTGCATCAATATTTGAATCAAAGGGTATCCGTCGCTTTTGGAGGTCCACACCGAGGCTGGGAATCCATCAAACAAGCTTACACGGAAGCACAAAATGTGAGTGATGATTTCTATTATCATACAGAGAAAGTAGTAAAAACACCCATGCATCGGTTCCATTACCATAATGACAGAAAAGAAGAATTTCAGCAGAAATTGGCTGATTTTCTTGCTGGGGTGAAAAGAAAGGTTTCCAAGGAAGAGCTGGAGAAAGCATTTGCTGATCTGAACCAATTTGTTACGGACCATAAAATCCATAAGTCCATCATGGCGCCTATGTTAAGAGACTTGTACAGAGACATTATTGTGAAGTTTAAATCGGGAAACAAGTTGGCTACGGAAGTAGCAGAGTTTCCCATAGAATTTTTAGCTTTTCGGGAGCAGCTTGCCTATATCGGCGACTTTACCTTCGAATATGTACACGCCGGCCAACTTTTACATCGTATAGAAATCATGAGTGCTATGCGGTTTATAGAGAAAAACCTGAAACAGCGATTAACGCTCGAGGCGATTGCCGAGGAAGTGAATTTAGCTCCATCGTATTTTAGCAGCTTATTCAAAAAAACAATGAACGAAGGCGTTATCAGCTACATCAATCGTAAAAAAATCCAATTAGCTCTCGAGCTGTTAAATATTCAGGATTATTCTATATTGGAATTGTGCGAAGAAGTAGGAATTGTGAATGAAGGTTATTTTTGCAAATTATTTAAAGAATATACGGGTGATACTCCTAAGCAATATCGGATAAAAATGACACGGTATGAATCCAATTAAGGTTGCAAAAAATGTGTGATTTTTTCGCGAAATCATGTAAAAAAAAAGGGAGCAAAAGGATTACCATGATAGAAGGATCTAATCATGGAGGTTATCAAAATGGAGCTTATTAAAGGAGATGTAACCGTCGTCGGCGGAGGTATTGCTGGGATATGCGCTGCCATTGCTGCCGCACGCCAAGGGCTGCAAGTGTCACTTATTAATGATCGACCGGTTCTTGGGGGAAATGCGAGCAGCGAGGTCAGGGTTCATATCAACGGGTCGGCATATCTCGGAAACAGTCCATCCTATTATGCACGCGAAGGAGGGTTGGTGGAAGAACTCAAGTTGAAGATTTTCCACTATAATCCGTTATACAACAAGAAGCTGATGCTTTCGCTTTCGGATACGGTCTTGTTGGATATGGTCTATGCTGAGCCTAACATTTCTCTATTTCTGAATACATGCGTGCATGAGACGGGCATGGAGAACGGCAGAATTAAATGGGTGGATGGTCTTCAATTGGCTTCCGAAAGGAAATTTCGTTTTGAAAGCCGAACCTATATCGATTGCTCCGGAGATGGAGTTGTCGGATATCAGGCAGGTGCTCTCTTCCGATGGGGGAGAGAAGCGAAACATGAATACAAGGAAGAATTGGCTCCTGAAGTGGCGGACCATTACACCATGGGTGATACGATCCTGTTTCAAGCCCGTGACGTAGGGTATTCCGTTCCATACAAAAGACCTGGCTTTGCGTATGATATTACGAAGTTGGCCTTTTTCGATAGTATCAGAAAAGGCTTAAACCATCGGGCTTTTCCAAGAAAAATCAACGGGCTTGGCGGATTGTGGTGGCTGGAATACGGCGGACATATGGATATTATCAAAAATAATGAAGACATCGCGTTGGAGCTGCGGAAATTGGTATACGGGATTTGGGATTATCTCAAAAATAGCGGTGAATTTGATGATGTAGACAATCTCATTTTGGATTATGTATGCCCGATCCCGGGAAAGCGGGAGTCGAGGCGGTTTATTGGGGATCACATGTTGTCTCAGAACGATCTCACAGCAAAGCCGCATTTCGAAGATGCTGTATCCGTCGGTGGATGGTATATGGATTTACATGCTAATAAGGGCATCTACGATGAGGGACCGGCTACAGCTTGGAATTTCGTGCCTGGATTGTACAATATCCCTTTCCGCAGTTTATATTCACGAAATATTCCTAATCTCATGTTCGCTGGTCGCAATATAAGTGCTACCCATGTGGCTTTCGGATCTACAAGGGTTATGGCAACCTGCGGTTGTATGGGGCAGGCGGTTGGAACGGCTGCTTCGTTGTGCTCGAAATATGAGGTAGACCCCGCGGCCATAGTCGAAGCTCATATGGGGGAGCTGCAGACGCTATTGCTTCGAGACGGACAAACCATTGTAGGCCTTCAAGAGGAATTGGATCCTTACTTCGCTGACGGATTAACTATTCGTGCCTCGTCTCAGCGCAGCTATGACAATCTTCATCCAACCGAAGAGATTTCCTTGGAGAAAGGGTTATGTTTGGTCTTGCCGATTCAGACATCCGTGGCTGAAAGCGTACGGTTCAAAATTAAAAATAGCTCCAATCATTCGGAAACTCTACATGTGAAGCTTTTTGGCGGGGAATGGAAGGAAAACTACATTCCAACCAGCGAGTTGAGAGACTACCACTTGGTTATTACAGCCGGTCATGACGACTGGATTACGCTAGACTTGGACTGCAAGAAACCGGCTGACGACAAAATCTACATCATATTGGAGGGCACGGCGAGCCTTGCCATATACGGTAATGAAGAGAAATTGACAGGAGCGGTCAGCTTCCACTATAGGCCGGAAGAGCCGTCCAGGCTGAAGAAATTCAATAAGAGCATTTGCTTTAAGGACCTGGTGCCAGCTCAGAATATGTATAGTCCTGAGAATGTTGTCAATGGCTACTCCAGACCTTATGGCCAACCGAATGGCTGGATTTCTGAACATTCGGAAGGACAGGAATGGTTGGAATTCTGTTTTGCAAGCCCCAAAAATCTGGACGAAATCCATCTTGTTTTTAATTCGCAGCTGGATTTGGAGCATTTCAACGACCCGATTGAGTCCCTTATCCAAGATTATGATATGACCTTGACCTTAGAAGACGGAACCGAGAGGACAATCATAACTCGTGGAAATTATCTCACGTTGAATAAACATAAGATAGATGCGAACGGTGTAACCCGAATCCGGATTAATTTCTGCGCAACTTATGGTTCGCCTTATTTTGAAGTGTTTGCTGTAAAATTGTTTGCTCCTAAAATCGATAAATGAGGACAGGTGAAGTCACGATGAAGGAATTATTCCCTCGTAAAGGGCTCCCCAATATAATTCAAAAATTGGAAAATGGGGATACCGTAACAATCGTCTATTTCGGCGGCAGTAATACACGTTCTGAAGGCTACAGGGTTATGACGGCGGATTGGCTTCGTAAGCAATATCCTAAGGCGGATATCCGCTCTGTGAATGCAGGCATTGATGGGACAGGATCGGATTTGGGCTGTGCCCGTTTGGAGACAGATGTACTGCGTCATCGACCTGATCTAGTATTTGTTGAATTTGTCGGTAATGATGGCGGAGATCCCGAATCCAAGGCGCGGATCGAAGGGATTGTCCGTCAGATCCGCAAGCGGAGCCGGTTTACTGATATCCTGTTCGTTTATACGCTGAAGGAGCGGGATGTGGCCTTATTTCAGTCTGGAGAATACCAGAAGGGGGCTCTAATGCAAGAGGAAGTGGCCCACTATTACGGTATTCCTTCGATTCATCTGGGCGTAGCGGTCAGTCACTTGGTGTCGGAGGGAAAAATCGTTTTCACCTCAAGGGAAGACGTGTCCATTTCCGGAGCCGTTGTTTTTACACATGATTCGATCCATCCGACTATTCCCGAAGGACATCAGATTTACACGGATACGATCACCCGGTCATTTGAGAAAATTAGAGAACTTCAGGATCATCCAGGAAGGTCAGTACATCACTTACCTCAGAATCCGTTGGTCCCGGCTAATCCTTGGGAATATGCGAGCATGCTGTCATTGGATAGTCTTACCGATTTTTCCGCAGGATGGTCTTACATGACTCCCGATGATTGTGCTTTAGTACGCGAGTACAATTGGTTGTTCCCCGGCCTGTGGCGAGCAGTCGATCCTGGAGAGGCTATTACGGTGCAGTTCGAGGGAACTCATATCGGGTTATTCGATATCGGGGGGCCTGATTCTGGCAGATTGAAGGTGTCGGTGGATGGTGGGGAACCCTTTATTGTCGATCGATTCACACTACACAACGATCATAATCGTAATCAGTATGTATTCTTGCCGGAGCTCCCGAATGGGAAACATACGGTGCGCTTCGAAGTCGATACCGAAAAGACAGACAAAGCGGCTGTATTTGAGGCATGCGGCAATGAACGAAGTATTGAGCATGTTCGGCAGCATCCAGATTGGTATGATCAAACGGTGATCCAGCTTGGGAAGTTGTTATTGGTGCAGCCGCCATTATAATTAATCATAAGGTTTTCTCCAATTGAAAGACCTATATCATACTGACTGCAGTTGAGCAGCCAGTTATGATGTAGGTCTCTTTTTAAAGGAAGACAATGTCGTTTCTTCTTGCTTAAAATCTTATAAGAAATTCTTGAAATCAAAGAAATTTCACAGTTATGTGACATGCTATGATAAAAACGACGGAGCGGGATTAGCCAGAAGAATACGGCTGATTGCTACTTTATGATCTTCGAACAAAGGAGGGTTTTATTATTTTGAAAGCGTTATCAACTTAAGGGAGGCTGTGAGTTGTATGATAAAAAGGAAGCTGTTTTTCTTAATCGTTTTCATCGTGACGATATTAGTTCCTTTCAGCCTAGACGGAATAAGGACCGCTTATGCAGAGACCTTACCGTATAAGACGATTATTATCGATGACGGGAGCATCACGATCAATGATGTTGTGACACCTGATGTGGGTAATGAGAACAACGGATATTCGGCTCCGAATTGGACCACAAGTATAGGGGTGAAGGGGTATGATAACTCCAGCTCCAAATATACGAGTACAGCAGGCAGAACGATATCATGGAATCCACGATTGGAAGCGGGAACGGCGAAAATTTCGTTATACAAGCTTAACTGGGAAGATAAAGCGGATAGCAATGTAAAAATTGAAATCGTCCACAATGGAACGACGGATGTTCTTTTTATGGATTTCAGACCTTCGTTTGGCGCTTCTGTGGGATGGGTTGATTTGGGAGAGTACTATTTTTCCGGAGTTGGTAACGAATTCGTTAGATTAACTCGGTCTACCAGCACAACCAGCACGATACTTACTCGTGCAGATGCGGTCAAGTTCGAAGGGAATATTCAGCAAAAAGAGCCTCATAAGACGATCATCATTGATGATGGAAGCATCACGATTGATGATGTCGTCACTACTGATGTAAATAACGCAAATAACGGGTTCTCCGCTCCTGATTGGACTACAAGTACGGGAGTGAAGGGATATAATAATTCTAGTTCCAAATTTACCGATGCAGTAGGAAGAAGCATCACATGGAATCCGCGATTAGAAGCAGGGACGGCGAAAATTTCATTCAACAAGCTTGATTGGGCGGATAAAGCAGACAGTAATGTTAAAATCGAAATTGTTCACAATGGGATTACGGATGTCATGTTTATGGATCTGAGACCCTCGTCGGGGCCATCGGCCGGATGGGTTGATTTGGGGTCCTATTATTTCAGTGGTGATGATAGCGAATTTGTCAGACTGACTCGAACACAACCTACGACCGGAAAAATCATTACGCGGGCCGATGCGGTCAAATTTGAAGGGAATATACGGCAGCAAGCTCCGCCGTTGCCTCCGCTGCGCAGCCGTACATTGGCGAATCTCAGTTACACGGAAAAAGGCAGCATCGAGAATGCCAGCTATAAGGCTACCTTTTATGAAGCTGCTTGGGATGAAGGCAAAACCATCGTTCGTGATATGTTCTACAAGGATACGGATACGGGGAACTGGATGCCTGTTAATAATGTGGCGGAAAGACTTGAAGAACAATGGGTCTTATTGGATGGGAATGCGGGGAGTCGAACCAATTATTACGATACGATGAACAAACGCTGGATTACATTCGACGAGATCAATTTCCCAGACAGCCACACGGCGATATTAACCGATTCTTCACATGAAAGCGATTACGATTTACAAGTGAACTGGTCTATGTCAGGGGACAAACCTGATGTTTCCTTCGCCTTTACACCTCGCAAGGATGGCAATTATGTAATCGGTTATCAGTCCTTCACAACAGAGCAAATCTCAGACGTCAATGAAGTGTTAAATGGTTTCAGATCACACGCCAAAATGGTAGGTTCAGTGGAATCAACAAGCTTAAGGGAACTAAGCGCTCCGATGAGTCTAATTGAGAAGAATGACGGTTCGGGGAATCCATTGACATATGGGGTATTTGTACCGTCGGATGAGCTTCCGGTTGAATTTGAACCGACGGGAGGCGTTACGAAGCAAAGGCTTGGCATGAGCCTTGTCAACAACGAAGGCAGCGTGCAGCCAATCTTGTATGCTCCTCAATTAGGGACCTATTCGCAAATGAACGCAGAAAGCACTTATCAATTTCATATGGGACTAATCGCTCAAAAAAGCAAATTGTATGAGTCCTACGCGGATATTCTTCGCAAAGAGTACGGTTATTCTGCATACCGGGAAAATGTATCAGATCAGTCGCTTACTGACGCGATGTTCAATATGATAGATTTACTTAAGATAGAGCCGCAAGGGGATGACTCTGTTGATTATGTCCCGTCACCCAGCGGGTGGTGGAGCCGTGCCAAGGGCTTTATTGACATCGAAAACGAGGATAGCGTTCGAACAAGCTCGAATGCAGTTCTTTTGGGGGCTTACTATTTGACTGGGGATGACCAGCTCTACGATACGAGAGCATTGCCGTCCGTCCAGTATGGCTTATCGCGAAATGGTATAGGCTGGTCGCCTACGCAAAAGCCAGTATACGGTGTGCCGTCGTTATGGAAAATGGCAACCTTGCCGTTTGATTTTTCAAGCGTAACCGCTCTCAATCAGATGATGGGTACTTCGGCAGGAATTGGAGCACTGGCACAGGAAGAATACCTCGTGCGTGATCCTGACCAGAAAGACCGTGGTCCTGTCATTCAACCCCTGATGATGTATCGTATGACGGGAGATACTCAGTATTTACAGGCTGCCAAGGATGCAGCCGACAGCTATATCATGCAGCATATTGATACGCCTGCATCCGTCAATCTGAGTAAAAATGAGTTCATTTATTATTATAGCAAGCTGTGGATGAAGATCTTGGAGCTTTACGAGGAAACTCAGGATCCCAAATACTTGAATGCCGCTTATAAGGAAGCCAAACGGTATGCAACGATGTTTGTTGCTCGTCCGGTTCCTGAAGGTAGCGTTACGATTCCGCAGCCTGAGACGTATAATTACGCGGAGTCGTTCCATTGGCCGGAAAGTGGTAAATATCAATATCCTCGGATCAAGCTCCCAGAAGATCTAGCCGGAGGCGTACAAGCGGATAGTTGGCTTGTTTCTCCCAATGGATTGACGTTTGAAGCGGGAAGTACAACTGGCTATTATCGGATGAATGCTCAGGAAGCTCCATTCATGCTGAGATTGTCGCTCTATACAGGTGATAAACTGCTGCAGGATATTGCTCATAATGCAGTTATTGGACGATATTCTAGTTATCCAGGTTATTACTATAAGGGCTTCGCCGTTAGCCAACTTGAGCCAGAGTTTCCTCTGGAAGGCCCAAGCGGGGCTACATCCATCTATTATCACCATATCCCGGGACAGCTCGGGCAAACGATGGATTATTTGATCAGCGAACAAACGTTGAAATCGAATGGTAGTATTACATTTCCTTCTGTTTTTGAAACTAATTTTTTATGGTTCAAATATCACCTCTATGGAAATAAACCAGGGAATTTTTACGGTAATTCCGACGTTTGGCTCTGGATGCCCAAGGGGATTATCAAGACCAACCATCTTCAATTGAACTGGATAACGGGAGAGAGCGGGAATAAATTCTACATCGGGTTAAGCAACGAATCATCAGCTGAAGTCCAGACTCCGATCGAATTGAATGCGCAAATCATTGGGTTCAACCCGGCACAAGATTATACCGTAACCATCATCCGCGACAATGGCACACCAGAGCAAGCGGTTATGAGTGGTGGAATCATTCAAGCCACGGTTTCAAGCAAAGGAATAACCGCTATCATTGTAGAAGGACTCAACATTGATGTGCCGCTGCACCAGGTCAGAACTGCTGATACATCGGATGCAAGCTATTTCTTCGATATCCACAGTCCAATAGATGCGGTTAAAGGTATGCTGATCGTCAAGCCCGACGAAACGGCCTATGATGCTTATGTGCAGGCAAAAACGACAAAACCAGCGACGATCCATTATTCCTTGGATGGCGGAGTAACGTATACAACCATTCCAGATACGATCTATCCGATGGAATGGTCGATACGGGTAAACGATTTATCCCAAACCTTCACTTATTATGTGGAATCGGATGGGAAACAGACCCGCAAGCGGACACTCTATTTGCCTGATCAAGTACAAGAAACTCCAGTTCAACCGGATTGGCAGGAGAGTTCATCGATCATTGTGGATAATATGGAGGCAGAGACAGAAGGCGTCTGGATACGGGATACAACGGCTAACGACTATTACTATGATAACTATGTGTACGCCAAATCGACTGCCGGCACAGCGACAAGCAGAATTAAATGGCGGCCTGAGCTGCCGGAAAGTGTTACTTACAGTGTGTATTACAAGCTTCCGCAAATAACCGCTACAAGTGAAAATTGGGCAACGAATGCCTCATTTACCGTTTATTATAGTGGAGGCTCCGAGACGGTTACCGTTGATGAGACAACGGCCAATGGGACTTGGGTGCACCTGGGAGATTATCCTTTTGCAGCAGGCGATAGCGGATATGTCGAATTAACCAATAAGGCCAACAAGTTACGGGTAGTTGCCGATGCGATGATGTGGGTGGATCCAAACAGTATGCCGCAATTGGAGTCTGTGGTGATCCTGTCGGATCGGGGTGAACTGCAAATGACTCAAACCGCACAACTAAGCGTAACCGGCTATTTGGATAACGGTCTGATTGGTGATCTATCACAGGCAAATGTGCAGTATTTCGTTGATCGAACCGATCTGGCTGAAGTGGACAGTAGCGGTATGTTGACCCTTCTAAGTCTCGACGGAGAAACGGATCATATTGAGGTATGGGCCACTGTAACGATTGACGGGGTGACCTTAACAACACCTTCTATGACAATTGCGATCAGGGACTTAACGGTTATTGTCGACAGCACGAATACGACTGGGTTATACACGACAGAAGGATCTTGGAGCCAAAGCAATTTAGCTGGATACAAAATTGGGGTTAAGTCCCGTTATTCTACCGTTCAAGGTTCATCAGCGACGTGGAAAGGCCAGTTCCCAGAGGGGAAATATACGGTCTCCATTTACAAGCTCGTCCATACGACGGCAAACGATAACTATGTCAAAGTGGAAGTGAAGCATCAGTCGGTTACCGAGGTTACGTATATTGATGCAACCGTCGGCTCATCAGGTTGGGTTAATCTAGGAACGTTCGACTTTACTGGAGACGGCAGCGAGTACGTTCGTCTAACCAGGGTTACTCCGACAACGGTAGATCCGCCAACTCTACCTGTCGATATGATTTATACGAGGGCTGATGCAGTCAAGTTCGAACGGCATTCCGTTAGCCCGGAATTGCTTGCAAATGGGGTGCCAGGTAAACCGATACTTTCGAATAATAGCGGTGTTGCGACAGGTATAAATGATGGCAATTATGAGGTTACAATGAATATGTGGTGGGGAAACAATGGCTCACTGTATAAGTTATACGAGAATGGTCAATTGATCCAAACGAAGTCATTGGCCGATGTTTCGCCAGCCGCCCAGACTTCCATTATTCCTATTCAAGGAAAGCCGAATGGAACCTATGTGTATACATGTGAGTTATCGAATTTGTATGGAACGACTTCATGTGATCCACACACCGTCACCGTGACTGATGCGAAGCCCGGCAAACCTGTTTTGTCTAGTGACAACTGGGATCAAGATGGGGACTATAACATTACTGCTAATATGTGGTGGGGCACGAACGCAACACAGTATCGATTATATGAAAATGGCGAACTTATTGAAACGCAATCTTTATCTTCACAAACACCAAGTGCTCAATCGGCCACTACACAAATTTCAGGGAAATCTCCTGGCATCTATCACTATCGCGGTGAGTTTATGAATGGAAGTGGAACAACGGAAAGTGATACGATACAGATTATTGTAAAATAAACTTATGAGCTGAGTGGATGAGAACAATCCATTCGGCTTTTTTATTTCCTGGAATTTAGTATAGAGCTATACAAAAAGCTAATCTTTCAAGGCTCTCAACTGGGTGATATCTACATAATACTGCTCATGCTAGATTAGCAGGGCGTTTTCAACCAAACGTGGTAATTTGAACATGTCAAATTTGTTCTAATTCAGTCTAAATAAGCGCTTACATTAGGGGGTGGCTAAACTTACAATAATGTCTAACCATTTAAATTTGGGAACTTCTCCTGCAACGGCGAAGAATTTCACTGTCATGGCTTTCATGCAAAGCTAGGTTGAATATTGGAGAGGAGGCTGTCATGGGGATTACAAGACGAAAACCAACAGTGATTATCTTGTTTACCGCTCTGATTGTTCTTGCTTTACTCATGTTGGGCTTAACTAACAAAAAGGTGGAACTGCCTGAAAATTGGATATTTACAGTAGATGGATACGCCGTAACAGAGGAAGAATTTCAATCTTTTGTCAAAGAGCAGAGAGCTATAACGGTAGACTATTTCTTCAGAACTTATGGGGCCCAAGTAGATGAGGGCTTCTGGACACATCAATACGGCAAAAATCATGAAACCCCCTCTGAATACGCCAAAAATTCTGCGATGACAGCATTGCTAATGTCCAAGCAGGAGCAATTTATTGCAGACAAGCGAGGAATCGCCCCTTACCAAAGCTTTGATGAGCTTAAATCCGACATGGAAGAAGAAAATGTTAAGCGAGCTAAGATGGATGATTCAGGAGAGACTTACTATGGGTTGCCTCAGTTTGATTTATATCAATACATGCAATATTTAAGTGGCGCCCGTTGGCCGGATTTGATAGAAACCCAGGTAAAGAAAACGAAAATGAGCGACGCCCAGTTACAAGTTGAGTATGCATCAAAAAGTGCGGATTATATTCGTGTAGCTGATAAATTAACGGCTGCGTTAGCGACAGCGGGACAAGTCAAAGAAGAGAAAGTGCTAAATCGTTTAGATATATCCAAAGAAGATACCGAGTCTCTTAAGTTCTGGGAGTCTTTAGCTGCTGCTTCTGTAGGTGAGACAGTAATCGGTAAATATATGGGTGAGGATGTCGTTGCTACATTAACCACAAAACCGGAAATCACCAAGCTTAAACTGGAAGAAGTGAAAGATTCCATTCTATACGGATCGGCGGAGTCTGACTTGCGAGCGTTAATTGCAAATACGAATGAATTGAAGATCGTGTATAACGGTAATCGATTCAGTGAGTTAGTAGTGAACTAGAATAGTTAGTTTTTAAGTTTATAAAAATCTATGTCTATTGAGACTTCCATAGATACAGATTTTTTATAAAGTATAAATTTATTAATTTCAAAGGGAGGAAATTTTGGAATGATACGATGGAAATGGATGCAAAAAGCTTTGTCGATAGTTACAGCTACAACGTTGGCATTCCCTGGTCTGTTCAGCTTGGCGCCTTCATCCGAAGTGTCAGCTGCGGGAGGGAGCGAATCTTTTGACTCCGTTGTACTAGAATTGACACAAGCGGCAGGTCAAACAGGTAGGGTAAATCTTACGTATAAAGGTTCACCTTTAAGCAGTCTGGTTAAAGGACCGGTTATTGACGAGGTAAGTTATGATTCCAGCAATTCGCAACTTTTAACTGTTAATAATCAGGGGAACATTACTTTATCTAACGGTTATACATTTGCGTCGCCAGATGCTCCGGGCGTCCCGGTGACAATCACGGCCAGGGCGGGTTATTACCCTGACTCAGAAGTGTTATTCATGGAGGACTTCGAGAACAACAATGGTCCGATGACATCTATGAGCAAATTTGGCTCGTCATTCACGCTGTCCGACGCACAGTCCCGTTCTGGATTGAAAGCGATTACACCTTCGGATGATACGAATAATGAAAAGGTATCTCAAGATGTGGCATTGCCGGCTGGCAGCAATTATAAGATGACGGCATGGTATTTTGACCCGTATCCTAATGAGGAGAAGACTGCGACGGATAGAACGCAATTTGCTATTGTAGATGGTAAAAATGCCACCTTTGCCGGGACATTCTATCAAAGTTCAGAGGCAGATGTTATTCATAACCCAACGAAATATACTTGGGCTTATGCACCATCATCAGCGGGTACAGCAGGCAATCGTTGGAAAGATAGCGGGGTTTTACGTTCCACAGGCTGGCATAAATTCGAGTGGCTTTTTACACCGAATGGTGCGACGTTACAAATAGACGGAACATTAATATCCGATTCAGCGCAAAGTGATATTTACAAAGCTATGAAGAGCGGTACAACCATTCAGCCTAAAATAGCTGGAGGATGGAACAGCCAATTAGGGAATAAAGCTTATATTAAAAATAAACATCTAATCGACGATTTTTATGTTGTAAAAGATGTGGCTACAACAACAGGTACCAGAACATTAACAGTGAATTTGGTACCTCCCGGCGGATTGCCAAATTTAGAAATAATCACTCAGCCAACAAAGGCAGAAGTGAAACAAAGTGAGACAGCAACATTTAGCATTACGGCATCAGCCGCTGCTACTGCTTATCAATGGTATGTATCTGATGACGAGACTGGCTTGAGCGGGACAAAAGTCAGCGGAGCTGACAAGGCAGTATTAACACTTTCCAATGTGGACGCAGCTTCACAACAAGGCAATTTTTATTATTGCGAGGTTTCCTCGGCAGAGGGAGTTGTAGTGAAATCCCATGCTGTACCGTTGTTGATAACCACCAATACGCAGGTGAATGCACCAATTAATCCAACGCTTGACTCGGATACGGGTATTTATAATGGCGCTTCCAATTACGGGGATACCCTTGTAACACTGTTCAAAGACGGTGTACCTGTTGGTTATTATTTATCGAAAAATGGGGGACCCGACCAGCCTAACAATCATGAAAGGCATCATGTTCTGCCCTATGCAAGGGCACTGGGAGTGGGCAACTACACTGTTACAGCTATTGTCATAAATAATGCGGGAGATATCAGTGAAGAAGTTGCAGCATCCGGAATATTAAAGATCGAGAAATTGCCTACACCGGCAAATGCCAGATGGAACGGCACATACGCTACATGGGATCGCGTCGCTAACGCATCTGCCTATTCGGTTCAACTCTTCAGTAATGGAGTGGCTAAAGGAAGCCCAATTGCAGCAACAAGCAATGATGCGGCTTTGTCCCCGACTTTAAATGATACATTTAAAATAAAAGCAAACGGCAACGCAACGTCACGATTCTTAGACTCCGATGAGTCAGGGGAGAGTGCACAATATTCAGCGAACATTGCGCTAATTCGCCAGAACGATACATTACGGGCAGGAGATAGAACGCGGTTAATGGTTGACACAGCTGATGTGTTCGTTGCTGATAACATCAGCTTCAGTCCGGCGGATCAAGACAAGGATAAGATTGAAGTTGATGATGCCGGATTCGTGACGGTTAAGAAAGGTTATATTCCGACAGGGAACGAAGAAGTTACTGTACATGTGAGCGTTGATTACTTCAATAAGGCTGACACTAAGTTTTACGATGGATTTGAAGGGGAGAAGAAATTTTCAAATGGTGCGAACGGATATGTTCATAGCGATGTGATGTCCCGTACCGGAGGAAAGGCCGCGACATCAAGCGGCGCCGGTCAGGTGGCGACTGTTCCAGGTACCTATAATTATGCCCCTGCAACCGGTAAGACAACAATCGTTACTGCTTGGTACTATGATGATGGCAGAGCGGCTTCCAATGACCACGCTGTCTTTGGCTTAACCCCATCGTCCAATGAACATATCGCAATAAATTATGGCAATGGAGATGGTGACTGGGCGGCAAATCTGACCAATTACGCAGTCAGGC
Organism: Paenibacillus sp. FSL P2-0121; assembly: GCF_037975345.1. Taxonomy (NCBI): domain Bacteria; kingdom Bacillati; phylum Bacillota; class Bacilli; order Caryophanales; family Paenibacillaceae; genus Paenibacillus; species Paenibacillus sp. FSL P2-0121. Next base: position 3,714,066 of record NZ_CP150245.1, read on the forward strand.
CTGGTTCATCCGGGAGATTCTATCCTGTAGATGTCAAGCGAAGCGAAGGTTGGCATAAATTTCAATGGTTCGTTACATCAACAGGAACAACCTATAAAATCGATGGACAAGACATTCAAAGGCAAACAACAGCTGGCGGAAATTTTGATACTCCAGTTAAGAACAATATTTCCAAGATCGATGCATTGCAGCTTGCTACGAACTGGGGCAACAAACCTGGAACGGTTAAGGATATACAGAACAGGCATTTTATCGATGACGTATATGTTATCGATAGTGGAATAGCAGCCCAAACCGGAACAGCTTCTATTACGCTAAAGCTCTTGCCTAAAGAGTATAGTCACTTGGAAGACAGCACATATGTTATTGGTCTGGATGACTATAATATCACCGTAAATCCTGATTTAACGGATCTGGCTGGAGTGAAGATCGGCGCTGTAACTCTGCTGCGGGATGTGGATTATACGGTTAGCGGTAATGTATTGAAGATTAACAAAGAATCATTCACAAGAAATAATATCGTGCCGGGAAAATATACCGTTAGACTTGATCTGTATCCTGCCGAAATCACCTTCGAGTTGAACATTGTACCCCTTGAAGTCCGTGATTATTATCTCTCCAATAACGGTGACGATCATGCAGATGGACGCACACCAGCTACGGCATGGAAATCAATCTCCAAGATTAATGAATATGTATTTATGCCAGGTTCAACTATTTATCTGGATGCGAATAGCGTATGGAACGAACAAATCAGACTGCGCGGCAATGGTGAGGAAGGAAATCCGATTACGCTTACAAAATATAATACGACCGACCCTAACCAACGCCCGGTAATTAATGGTGGAGGAACAGCGTCGAGCCCATCAGGCATTTCCTTAAACGGTACCATAGAGTTATATGACGTAAACTATTGGGTAGTCAGTGGAATTGAAGTAACGAACATCGGCAATGCGGCAGGTGACGGCCGCTCCGGTATCGCTGTAATGTCACGGATTTCCAAGCTGGGACAAGGTCAGTTTAATATTCAAGATTATGCTGATGCTCGTATGCAAGGAATCGTCATTCGAGATAACTATGTTCATGATGTTAATGGGCTGCACCAAGCAAATGGAGCAAGTAAGGTATCCGGCGGCATCATTATTAATGGTTATGTGGATATATTGGTTGAAGGCAACAAAACCCTTCGTTGTGATAACGAAGGTATTCGCAATAATGCCTACGGGCCAAGCAATCCTGGGACTAATAACACAGGCATTACTTGGAGTAATTCTAGCTATCCTTGGGCATCCAACGCTGTGTTTAGAAACAACTGGGTTTCTAGTTCGGTTGGAGATGGCATTGTCATGTCCGGCGGGAACAACTCCCTTGTGGAACGAAATGTGGTCACAGACAACGGTTATAGCTATTTAAGCGATAAGAGCGGCAATCTGGTTACGAACTGGGGGCCAAATAATACAACACCAACATATCTAGGTTCGCAAAACTATGCGGCTGCGTGGATTATGGCAAGTAAAGGCACCATCTTCCGCTATAATGAAGCTGTGGATAACCCTTATCATGCAAGTAATGACGGTATGGCTTGGGACATTGACAACTATTGTCAGGACAATGTGTATGAATACAATTACAGCCGAAATAACTATGGTGGTTGGTACTTACAGATGAATGCTGCCAAGGGCAATATCGTTCGCTATAATATTAGCGTGAACGACGGCCGCAGCCCCGATTTTAACAAGAGCTTTAACAGTCTAATATTGCTTGCAGGAGGTTCTTCAACGAGCGAGGAATTAAGTGGCTTATACTATAACAATGTCATCGTCACACCATTGAAGAATAGCAGTTCGTTAGTATTTGACCCGACAGCCTCCAACTTGCACATTTATTTCCAAAATAATATATTTGCCTACACTGGGGCAAACAACCAGGTTGGTCTGAAAGGCGGGGGAACATCAGCTCCATTTGCAGCCGGACGGTTTACGAACAACATTGTATATCCGGCTAATCTTTTTGGCAGTATGAACGCAGGTGGAGGCGGATATCTAGGTGCAGGCGTAACAGCAACAGACAACCGCTATGTAACGGAAGAGGAACTGAATTCTATATTAAAAGACTATAAATCTGCGCCTGAACATTGGATTACCAACAGTGGGACAGTGGATGCCAAGCTTGATTACGATGCGATGAACGGGTTCCGTCTTGCGGATGGTAATAACCTGGCCTATGGTGCAGGTGCCGAGATTGTAAGCCCATATGTGGATCGGGCGAATGCTCTGCCTCATATGACGGAGAGAACAGACTTCTTCGGCAATTCACTTAGCGGTAGAACGCCTTCCATCGGCGCGCACAACCCTTATGCGGTAACTTTTGATTCCAATGGGGGCAGCGAAGTTGCGGTGAAGTTCGCTGACATGGGCGGTACAATTACCGAGCCAACAGCGCCGACAAAAGATAAAACTGTTTTCGGCGGTTGGTATCAAGATAAAGGATTAAACGATGCTTGGAATTTCGATGCTGATCCTGTTACAAGGGATATTGAATTATATGCGAAATGGGCTGAAGACGCAGGTACGGCACCAACGATAATGACGAATTCGCTTGCGGATGGCAAGGTAGGACAACCTTATTCGGCAGTTCTTACCACTGATGGCGATAAGCCGATCAAATGGGCTGTTGTAGAGGGTCAATTACCATCAGGATTGAGCTTGGATGAAGATGTTGGTGTTATCTCTGGTACACCGGATCAATGGGGTCAATTTACGTTCAAAGTTCAAGCAAACAATGACGTTGGCAGTGACACAAAACAGTTCAATATAGTGATCACTGAAGATGTCTCAGTTGATACAGCTCCGGAGGTTATCACTAAGAATTTACCAAATGGCAAAGTTGGACAACCGTATACAGTAACACTAGCGGTATATGGCAGTGAACCGATTTCTTGGAAGGTCCAGGGAGGAGATTTGCCAGTAGATTTGAACCTAGATGAAGCAACAGGCGTTATCTCGGGTACGCCTCTAGAGGCGGGATATTACGAATTCACTGTTGCAGCAACGAATGATTTTGGTAGAGATGAGCGAGCATTGAGCATCGAGATTAAAGAAGATAAGCCAGTGGATACAGCTCCGGAGATTATCACTAAGAATCTGCTAAGCGGCAACGTTGGACAACCGTATACGGTAACATTAGCGGTTTACGGCGACAAACCGATTACCTGGAAAGTGAGTGATAATTATTTACCTGCTGGACTGAATTTAGAAGGAGCTACGGGCGTTATTTCAGGCGTGCCTACTGAAGCGGGAACTTACAAATTCAATATTACGGCTTCCAATCATGCTGGCATGGATACGATAGAGTTAACTATTGTAATTACTACAAATGACAGTGGTGGCAATAATGGCAATAACAATGGCGGCAATTCAAATGGCCACAGCAGTACGCCGACTCCTTCGCCAGAGTCATCAGTAACGGAGCGTATTGATGCTACAATCAAAGAGCAGCTGAAGAAGGGAAATTCCATTAAATTGACGATGTCAGCCGGAAAAGATGAGCTTGAGATTCAAAGCGATACGATCGGTGCGATTATTAATGCCGACAAACCGCTAATCGTTACGAATGACACCGTATCTGTTAAATTGTCCGCTGAATTGTTGAAGCAGTTGAATACAGGAAAGCGGATGAAGGTTGTCATTATACCTGTAGATGAAAGAGGCGGAGCTATAGGGCGGGGATATGAATTAAAGATCTTCGTGGATAGCCGGGAAGTAACGGATTATACAGGGCTTATACCCGTAACCTTCGATCTGTCAAAAGAGAAGTTGTCGACAAACGAGCTTAACTTGTTATGCGGTGTTATGCTTCAATTGAACGGTAACATGGAGCGTTTAGGCGGCAACTATGAGCATGAGACAGGTAATTTTACCTTCACGGCAAAAGGACTAGGTTATCTCTTCGTTACAGCCAAGCCTGAACCTGTGAAATTGGAATTCACTCTAGGAAAGACAGGATATAGATTAAACGGAATCGAAATGAGTATGGACGTTGCTTCAACGGTAGTTAAAGGCAGAACGTTAGTCCCACTGCGCTTCGTTGCCGAGAGCTTAGGAGCAAACATAAGCTGGGATAACGTTACGAAAACCGTAATGATTACTTTGAAAGGTCAGACTTTGTCGATTAAGATCGGTGAACTTGCACCAGCGATGGATGTAGCAGCTGAACTTGTAAACGGTCGTACTATGCTCCCATTACGTTTCATTGCTGAGTATTTTGGTGCAAATATATTCTTCGATAATACTTCGAAATCCATTAGTATCATGAAGTAGTATTTCCTAAAATTAGCAGCTACGCTCGAAACCCTCTAACATGCACTGCCATGTTAGAGGGTTTTCTAGTGTGCGCCCGGCATAGACGATAACTTGGCGGTGAATGTCCTCTATTAACGAACAATAAAATTGTCTTAACTGGAAACAATTCTTTAGATTGTGTTAATCTGTCTAATAGTGAACTCGGTTTAGAAAGAGGGAAGTTACTTGAAAAGAAACGTGTTATATATTGAAGATAATGAGAAGATCGGCAGTTGGGTAAAGGAAGAATTGGAACAACGAGGATTTTCAGTACAGTGGCTGCTTTCTGGTGAAGGAGCTGAAAAAGAAGTAAATCAGCATGAAATCGTTATTTTGGATATCATGTTACCCGGTTTAGACGGATTTACTGTGGGGAAACGATTAAAAAAGGCAGCTCCTGCTGTTCCTATTTTGCTGTTAACTGCTCGAACATCGATAGATGATAAGGTAGAAGGGTTACAATTTGCTGATGACTATTTAACGAAACCATTCCATACGGATGAACTAATTGCTAGATTAGAAGTATTAATCCGTCGAAAGGGCGGAACACATTCCGAACGCATTTCATTAGGGAATTATATTGAAGTAGATCCAGACATCCAAATGGTATTTGATAAACACACAGGAGAAGAAATTATATTGACAGGGAAACAACATCATATTTTGATGTACTTCTTACGCCACCCTAATCAAGTTTTACCAAAAGAACAAATCTATGAAGCCATCTGGGAAGAAGCTTATATCACAGGTGATAAAACATTAATGGTACATATTCATCGACTGCGTCAAAAGCTGGAACGCCATCCAGACTCCCCAGAGATTATTGAAACGTTGAAGGGAATAGGCTATCGGGTGAAACTATGAGACAGACTAAATCACTATTTCGTCGTTTTCTAAAAGGACATTTTCTATTTATCTTTTTACCTCCGATCGTACTTATTTTCTTATCTGCGTTCATTGCGTCTCCTTTTAATGAAGAAGAGCTGAATAAGTTAAATTATTTTTACATTGTACTTCTTGTGTTTGGTTTTATTATTGTCGCATTTGTGGTAATCTCTTGGATTTTCTTCTTGAGACTTCGTAAACGTCTCACCTGCTTACAGGAAGTCATGTCATTTTCAGCTAATCATAACTCATTTCCTAAACCAATAGCTGTTCAAAGTGATCGTATGGATGAAATAGACCAGTTAGGAAGTTCCTTTAATTGGATGATTCAACAGCTTGAAGACAGTCGCAAGCGAGAACATGAAGAGGAATTGTTACGACATCGACTCATCGCGAATTTATCTCACGACTTACGAACGCCGCTTACCATTTTGAGAGGACATGTCACCCGATTAAATAAAGAATCAATGAGTCTAGAAGGACAAAACTCATTATCAGAGATGAACCATACGATTACTAGAGTCGGAGATCTAATGGATGATTTACTTTCCTATACATTGCTTACATCAGGAAAACATCCTTTTGAGCCCACTTCAACAGATATTGGACGTTTAGTAAGAGCATCTGTTGCTGCGTGGTATCCTGTATTTGAAGAAAAAGAAATCCGGATCGAGGTTGATTTACCGACAGAGAAGACTTTTTATTGGGAAGCAGATCCTAAATGGATGACACGTGTTCTGGATAATTTATTTCAGAATATTCTTCGCCATGCAGCAGAGGGGAAATATGTAAACATTGTGGTTGATGTAGAAAAAGAACAGATCATTGTTGCAGACAGAGGTCCGGGGATGGATAACTCTTCCTATGAGCGTGGGGCGGGGATAGGTTTATCGACTTCAAATTATATGTTGAATAAAATGAAGCTTAAAGCTGACTTTACATCAAATGAAAACGGCACAACAGTGGCTATTGGTAGAGCTTAACCTAAAGTTAAACCAGAAGTAAACAGCAGAATAACCGAGATGTAACTTTGCTTCTTTATAATTAGAACCATAACAGAAAGGAAGTGTTATGGTTGCTTACAATTAATAACTTAGTCAAACATCGCGGAACTGGGAAAATCTTATCAGGTATCAGTTTTAAAGCTAGACCTGGCAGAGTAACTGGTTTTCTAGGTCCAAATGGAGCAGGTAAAAGCTCTACACTTCGCATCCTGCTTGGATTAGATCGTGCTACCTCAGGGAGTGCACTAATCAATGGAAAGCCATTCGCAGAATTACATAATCCTGTATCCACAGTAGGTGCCGCACTTGATGGATTCGGTGCTCATCGTATGCGAACAGGACGGGCACACTTGCGTTGGATTGCTCGTGCCGCAGGATTGTCTAACTCACGTGTCGAGGAAGTTCTGGAAATAGTAGGTCTTACTAATGCAGCCGGAAAAAGAGTTGGGAAGTATTCTCTTGGTATGGGGAGGAGACTTGGAATAGCAGCTGCGCTACTCGGTGATCCAAAAGTATTGATTTTAGATGAACCCGTAAATGGGCTCGACCCAGAAGGAATTCGGTGGATTCGGACATTTTTACGTGAACGTGCTGAGTCTGGAAATACGGTGTTGTTATCCAGTCATCTAATGGGAGAGCTTGCAGAGACGGTTGATGATGTGGTGATTATTAAGCATGGAACCATCGTTGCAGATGGAACATTGGAAGAAGTAATAGGTAACTATTCCACGCTGGAGGAAGCCTTTTTTGCCCTGACATCTGAAAATGCGGGTGAAGTTGTATGAGAGCATTCAACGCGGAACTATCTAAATTGTTCTCCTTACCGGGTATTTGGCTTGCTTTTCTCATTGGAGCGTTTGCCCCAGCGCTTATTTCTGCCTTGGACAGCATAGCACAAAAAGAGGAGATTATAGCTGGAGTTAGCACGCGGCTATCGGAAGTTGGCTATATCGGGTTAGCTCTTGGTGTGCAAGGCGTTATTATTCTTGGTGTGCTTGCTGTCAGCAGTGAGTATTTGACAGAGAGCAGTGAATCTGGTGGAGGACAACAGATTACAACGAGTTTAACTGTTGTTTCATCCCGAATTCATTTTTTATTGGCAAAAGCAGGTGCTGTGACTGTGATCAGCATACTGCTTTGTATTGTTGCTATTATGACAACTGTGTCTGCAACGCATCTTATTCTTGGTGAATATGCCCCTGCATTTGAATGGTCCAGACTTATCGGTGCCATTTGTTACTGGACATTCACTGCTCTTTTAGCACTTGGAATTACTTTTCTAACTAAGAATGGCATCCTCCCGCTTGCTGTGCTCATAATAAATTCATCCGTTGTATCATTTAGTGTCCTGTTGTATAGGGTTACAAAGTTGGCGTTTTACTTACCAGATAGGGCTGGCGCTGAAATGTTTATGTTTACGGACAACACGTCCACAGGCAGTTTATTCGAGAGGTTTCACACCCCCTTCACAGGCGGTTTAGTCATGTTTGCCTGGGTAGTCGTTGTTTTCATTGTTGCAGCTATTGTATTCCATAGGAGGGACGTTGCAGCATGAGTGTCTCATCTAGTAGAAAGATAACACAAATCCTGGGTGCTGAACTGGATAAATTAGTTACATTACCATTGATAGGGCTCACTCTTTTGGTTACATTCATTCTTAATTTAGGTTTAGCCGCTGCTTTTACTTCTGTTGATCTACAAGGGGCAGCAGGAACGCAAAATATACTGAATACAGGACTTTCTTCTATGGGATATCTTCAAGCAGGATTCATTATTCTTGGTATCTTAGCTACTTGTTCAGAGTATACAGGGGGACAGATTCGAACTACTTTAACTACGATACCTTGGCGAGGGTTTCAATTATCCACGAAGTATTTGGCCTTGACCATTATAACCATTCCTGCGGCGTCTTTTACTACTGCATCAGGTGTACTATATACCTTTATCATGATGAAAGACACAGCAGTAGTGATTGAAATAGACGAAATGATAAAATCATTAGCAGGTGCAACAGGCTATCTAACTTTAACCACACTTCTCAGTGCAGCTATAGGTGCTTTATTAAGACGAACTACTCCTGCTTTAGTGGTACTGCTTGGCTATTACTTCATTGTCAGTCCATTGTCGAAAGATTTTCTACACAATACTAAATATTTTTTTCCGGATACAGCAGGATATTATATGTATATGCCGCCTTCCTCCGATGAAATAAATGTCCTTACACCAATGGAAGGGACAGGTATTTCCCTGTTATGGACACTGATCTTTATTACAGCAGCTATTAAATTTTACCGTAAACGAGATGCCTAACTCTGAACTAGCTGATTTGATCATTAAACTAGAACAATATGCAACAAACATTGATGTTTGGATAAAAGATGTTTATGAGCAATTCAATGACTAAGTATTTGCTCTTAAGAACGGACACCAATATGAGTGTCCGTTTATTTTATAAATCTGGACTGATCAGTTCAGATATGTTATATTTCAATGACGGGAGGTGTTACTTATCGCTAGGACAAAAGAATTTAACAAAGATCAAGCGCTGCATCAAGCCATGCTGTTGTTTTGGAAAAAAGGATACGAAGCGGCTAGCATACCGGATTTACTAGAGGTGATGGGCATTAGCCGATCCAGCCTTTACGATACGTTTTCCGACAAGCAAACCTTGTATACAGATGCCCTTGAGCATTATAAAAAGGGGAATTTCAATAAGCAGGCTATTCTTGAACATGCATCTAGTGTTAGAGATGGAATTCTTCAATTTTTTGAGTATCATATTGCTTCAGCATACGATACCAGCCTGCCGGGCGGGTGTTTTGTTACGAATGTAGCTACAACATTGGAGTCGCCAGATGAAAAAATTAATGAGTTGATAAAGACTAGTTTTTTGGAATTAGAGCAAGCTTTTTGTGACCTTTTAGAAAAGGGCCAGCAACGGGGAGAAATTGATAAAACGACTGATATCAAAGCGTTGTCTTATTTATTGTTGAATTTACATCAAAGCATTAATATTATGGCCAAAGCAGATCAGAATCCGGAACGTGCAAAAGAGATGATTAGCTTTGTAATAGCAGGAATCTAATTTTTTTTAATTATTTCGGAACGATCGTTCCGTTATCATATTTCCCATATTATGAAAGTGATAATTGAAGAGTATATGTTAGACTATATTTTTTTGATTATTTCGGAACGATCATTCCGTTATTGAGAAACCCATCAAAATAAGGAGAGGTGTCTAATGAAAGTATCGTTTATTGGGCTTGGAAATATGGGGCTCCCAATGGCCCAAAATCTATTGAAAGCGGGTTATGAATTAGTCATCTTTAATCGGACCCCTGAAAAAGTTGAACCCTTAATGAAACAGGGAGCACGATATGCCAAAACACCGCTAGAGGCAGTGAAAGAAAGCAATCTTGTAATTACCATGCTTTCTGATGATGCTGCTTTGAAGGAGGTCGTCGAGGGACCAGATGGTGTTCTGAATGGATTGTCGGAAAATGGAATTCACATCTCTGCCAGTACAATCAGCGTAGATCTGGCTCGAAAATTATCCGTCTCGCATGCGGAGCGAAAGCAACACTTTGTGTCTGCCACGGTGATGGGGCGCCCAGATGCCGCTAAAGAAGCTAAATTGCGTATTATTTTAGCTGGTCCGGAACAAGCAAGACAACGGGTACTTCCTGTTTTAACAGCATTGGGTCAAGAGATAGTAGAGATTGGGGATCACGGCGAAGAAGGGAACGTTGTGAAAATTGGCGTTAACTTTCTAATTGCTTCAATGCTGGAAGCTTTGTCGGAAGTGCAGCTAATGGTAGAAAAGCACGGTATTGATTCGTCCCAATTTATGAATGTCGTGAATGCTCTTTTTCAATCTCCAATATATCAGAACTATGGAGCGATCATGAGCGAACAACGCTTTGAACCGGCCGGTTTTAAAATGAAGCTTGGGTTAAAAGATGTTGCATTGGCTATTGAGGCAGCGAAGTCCGTTCAAACTCCTCTACCTTTAGGTCAGCTTATCCACCATCACTTGTCTGAAGGAATTGCCAATGGTTATGGTGAGTTGGATTGGACGGCTTTAATCCGTTGTCTTGAGCATTCTTCTTAAAAAATTGGGTTGCACCGATGATGTCGGGCGAATTGCAAGAGAAAATATAAGGAGAGATTAACTATGGAAATAGGTGTTACTTCGTTCATAGAAACAAAGCCTAATACTGAGACCGGAGTTGTGATGAGTCACGCACAGCGATTACGAGAAGTCGTCGAAGAAATCGTCCTTGCGGATCAGGTAGGACTTGATGTGTTTGGCATAGGTGAGCATCATCGTGAAGATTATGCAGCTTCATCACCAGCAGTGGTGTTGTCTGCTGCAGCCCCCCTAACAAAGCGGATTCGATTGACGAGTGCTGTGACGGTCCTTTCATCAGCTGATCCTGTCCGTGTGTTTCAGGATTTTGCCACGCTTGACGGCTTATCCAATGGACGTGCCGAGATTATAGCGGGCCGGGGTTCCTTTGTTGAATCCTTTCCGCTTTTTGGGTATGACTTGCATGACTATGAGGATTTATTTAATGAAAACATCGAGCTGCTTCTGAAAATACGGGAATCTGAGAAAGTTACATGGAGTGGAGGACATCGATCAGCGATAAATAATCTGGGTGTATACCCGCGCCCTGTTCAGCACTCTTTACCCATATGGATTGGTAGTGGCGGTACCCAGGAGTCTGCCGTGCGTGCAGGACTTCTGGGCCTGCCATTAGTCCTGGCGATTATCGGTGGAAACCCAACCAATTTTGCACCGCTTGTACAACTGTATAAAAAGGCGGCAGCTCATGCCGGACATGATGTATCGCGGCTTCAGGTAGGTTCACATTCCATCGGATTTGTTGCAGAAGATACGGAACAGGCGGCAGAACTCTTTTTTCCGTCTACCCTGTACGGTATGAATAAGCTCGGCAAAGAACGGGGGTGGGCGTACTACGATCGTTCCAGCTATGATGCTGCCCGACGCTTTGATGGTGCGTTGTATGTAGGGGATCCGGAAACAGTCGCCCAAAAAATAATCCATCTGCGTAAGCATGTAGGGATTACACGATTCATGATGTATGTTCCCTTAAGTACGATGCCGCATGAGTTGGTTATGCGGGCTATAGAACTGCTCGGTACAGAGGTTGCGCCGCGAGTACGAGAGGAAATTGCCAAGTGGGAATCTCAAATGGGATAAGGATTATCTATGAATAAGACGTAAACGAACGAATTCATTATTTTATTTGGAGGGATTATTATGAGTGTTGAACCACGTATACTACCAGAATTAAGAGAGGTTTATTCACAATTTCCTGGGTTTGAATTGGAGAAGAATTTAGAGTGGAGCAGGAGCTTAGTGTCAGCTGCATCCGTGGAAGGATCAGAGCATGTAAACACAACCAGGCGCAAAATCCCGAGGGATGGAGGCGAGATGCTGGTGAAAATTTATGAGCCTGCCGGGCGAACCAATGACTTGTTACCTGCCATGCTATGGATTCACGGGGGCGGATACGTGTTAGGACATCCGGATATGGACGACGAATTATGCGAACGTTTTGTTCAGACAGCTGAATGTATAGTCGTATCGGTTGATTATAGGCTTGCTCCCGAGCACCCTTATCCGGCGGCGATCGAAGATTGTTATGCTGGATTGGTATGGATGACGGAGGAGGCAGCCTTGCTAGGCATTGATGTGGATCGGGTTGCAATTGCCGGTGCTAGCAGTGGCGGCGGACTGACAGCAGCACTCGCGCTGATGGCGCGTGATAAAGGAGGACCGTCTCTTATTTTCCAAATGCCATTATACCCGATGCTTGACAACCGAAACATCACACCGTCCAGTCATGAGATTACGGAAGCAGGCGCAATCTGGAACCGAACAGACAACATAGCAGCTTGGAACATGTACCTGGGCGAGGAGAGCGATGTCAGAGGAGAATCTACTTATGCAGTACCCTCGAGAGAGGAGAACTTGGCAGGTTTGCCGCCAGCCTATACTTGTATAGGTCAGCTCGATCTATTCCGAGACGAGACAATGGAGTATGTGGCACGACTTGCACAAGCAGGTGTAGATGTTGAATTCCACCTGTATCCCGGTTGTTTTCACCTTTTCGAAATTTTCGCTCCAGAAACAGAAGTGAGTCAGCGCGCTGTTCAGGGCTATATGGATGCGATGGCCCGGGCACTTCATCCTAGCTAATTATAGGGACTAAAATAAACTGCGAATACGCAGAAAAAGTTGATTGGTTATTTAAGTAGAGACACGTAATTATTCGGGAAGTATTCAAAAAAAAGATGAGGTTGTTGATTTTAAAAACAGCCTCATCTTTTGTTATATATTATTGATTTCAAAAAGGGCTTAGATTACTATCGTATTGTTCATTGGAAGCTTATTTCTTCAATTTTTATTTACATGATGCAAAACAGTTTAAATATTGATAGGGTAGGCTTATATATTTGTAGACAGCTTGATCCAAATTATATCTAGTGATAAGGAGAATACAACATGTGGGATAAGATTAAGGGTGGGCTTTACGGCTTATTGATTGGAGATGCTCTTGGTGTCCCCTATGAATTCAGATCAGCGGAGCAGCTCCCACCTCTGGAGCAGATTGAGTTTACTCCTCCTGTGGGCTTTCAGCCCACCTACCGAGATGTTCCAGCCGGCACCTGGTCGGATGATGGTGCGCAGGCACTATGTCTGCTGGAGAGTCTGATCGATAAAGGTACACTGGAGCTAACTGATTTTGCTGACAAATTGGTCGACTGGTATCATGAAGGTAGATGGGCAGTAGCCCAACAAGTTTTTGATGTTGGAATACAAACCAGTCGTACGTTGTCTACTTATTACCAAGGAATGTCCCCTTACGAGAGTGGCAATACAGTTCCTGATGGGAAAGGGAATGGGGCGCTAATGCGCGTGCTACCACTTGCCTTGTGGCACAAAGGAACAGATAAACAACTCGTTCAGGATGCACATACTCAATGCCTTGTAACTCATGCACATATCTGTAATCAGGTATGTTGTGCCTTCTATGTGTTAATTGCACGTGAACTGTTGCAAGAGCAAGACTTCAATCTGTGCTACCGAACTGCTCTTAGCAAGCTTCGAACGATCTACCAGCAGATGCCTGAGCATGAACGGGAGCTCGAAGAGAACATTCATCCAGATAAAGTATTCTATGGCGAAGGATCTGGTTATGTCGTAGATTCCTTGTTCAGTGCGTGTATGATCCTCCAAACCTGCACTTCCTACGAAGATGCCGTCAAACGAGCAGTTGCCTTAGGCAACGACACGGATACAACGGCCTGTATCACAGGTGGTCTTGCCGGAATCCGATATGGCTATGAGCATATCCCTCAGCGCTGGATCAACCAGCTGCGAGAGGCAGATCTGGTTGATCAACTGCTTCTCCGTCTTCAAACTGCATGAGGTGTACTAAGTTCTATTAGCATTAACAATGAGGAGGAGTGGGAATGAACGCAGCAGTACAGAGGTTTTTAGACGATGTGTGGAGCGAGATGATAACCATATACAACAAAGAGACTATAAGAATAAATGAATTCATAGGAAATCGTCCGCTCCAGGCAGGGATAAAGGATTATCTTCAGGTAGCTTGGCGTGACGGAAAAATACATATTGATGTTGAAGAACCGTTTGATTGGACAGACAGCTCTTATAAAATCGAAGCAGGTCCTTATATCGCCGAACTCACGGATGAATTAATTAGATCTGAACTTTACCCGGCTTTATGCAAGAGAGTGGAGGAGCTTTTTTTATCAGAGAAGTTAGGTCCTCGTTTTTTTGATTACCGATTCCAGATCGTACTTTCCTTTGAAATGGAGGACGAAGACTTAACACTTTGCGTGCATCTGGTTAACGAAGAGAAGCTGAACGAACTCCGCAAATCATTACAGAAGTTTATAACATCCAAAATCATGTCTAATCTTCCCGTATTGCCGAGTGTTGATGACCAGTTTTTCTTTTCTCATCACTTGATGAACCCTGATCTTATGAAGCAAGAAGAAAATACGGTTGGCCCATTAATTGAGCATTTATCCGACAAGCTCAGAAGTAATAGGCGACGCTTAGACGAATGGACTGGCCAGTATACTTTGGCTATGGATAATTGGATTCAAAATATTTTTCTTCCACGCTATTTTGTGCGTACAGGCAGCTTTAGAATGGATTGGATACCTAAAGAGGATATGGCGCTTATGGATCCGAATGCAGATCAACTTTCCTTTTTTGTATATGCCGCTCTGCAAATTGGAAAAACGAAACCGGACATCCGGGAACAATATTTGAAACTAGCTGTCCAGCTTGGTTCAAAACACGCAGCGGAGTATATCCAGGGGGGAAGCGGGAAATTCACTCCAGTATATAAAGGGACCCGTGTTGAAGTTGATAATAATGATGTAACGCAGAGCATTGAAGTCCGGATTTTGAACGAGGAGGAAGCAGCTTATGGAGAAGCATTGGATCACATTACCCAATTGCTGCAGCAGGGATTCCCGAAGGAATATAACCTGAAGCTGAAAAGCAAACAAAAGAACTATCTTCCTCTAAAAAAAATGGCTAAATCAGGTCTTCATCAGTTTTTTGCTGGTGCACTAGCCTATCCGTCTCTTTTTCCTAAGCTGGCTGCGTATGCGGATATCGCTATGGAGCCCTATGCGTGGTACAAGGACACGGAACCGGGTGAAAAGTCGGTCATGCCTAGTACCTATGCTGTACTCGGATTAGGATTATATAGCAAGGAATATTTCTCACTCGTCTCTCGTTATATGGAGATGGTAGATTCGGAGCACCAAATGATACAGGATAGTTATGCGGAGACCTTTATTGATGCGCACGGCGTGGAGGCTGAGCTTATGCCAGTCCTAGTAGACATCCTGCTAGCAGGAAATGAGGAAGCAAGATCTGTCAAAAACTTCGTGATCGATCGGGTCGAGCTTGCAGAAGCGCTGCTTCAAGAGCTGTCGCCTAAAGAAATATATGAACGGGAGCAGGTTATATATCGGATATTCGGAAGCCGTGCAAAGCTGGAAAAAGCCGTGAAGTCAGAGCAGACGGAACTTGAGCTTAGTGTTATTCTCTCGGAGCTGCTGACTCTTATAAGTTGATTACGATATGTAAAAATGGAATTCTCTATTGGTTCGGGCAGGAAGAAGAAGATGATGTTTTTATTGTGGCTTCAGTGGAGCCAAGTGGTTTATCATTTTATGCACAGATGAGTAATAGTGATTGGAGTTCTTGGATAGAGAGATTTAAATTGGAGGCGACAAAAGTATTAGGATTTGATGTTGGTGAACCCGAAGACGGGTTTATGTAATGAAGTGCACAATTTAATTGTGGGGATGATTTCGTGTTTACTGAAATGGTAGCTCAGTATTTACCTCTTCTCTTAGAAAAAGAGGGTGATTATTTATTTGAGTAGAAAGACGGAATAGTAAACCTTAAAAAACAGTCCACCTATTGGTACGTTAGTTGAACAAGATTAGAGGAAATCCCTTTTAATAGGGGTTTCTTTTTATTTTTACAAATTTAAAGTTAGTTCTGTTGAGAAGCCTTAAATAAGTACCTGTCTGTGGAAATAGGAAAAATTTGCTTGCCCTTCGCAGAATTTTCTGTTACTTTTGATAGTAACAATATGTTATTATCACAACGATACTAAGTACAACTAATTTTTTTCGCTCTATGAATGAGTGGAAAAAGCGGAGGGATGCAAGATGAAAAAGGTGGCGGCTAACTGGAATCTGTTCGAAATTACGTGGTTGATACTATTTACCTCAATCGCTGTCGGGTTTACAGTGATTACAAAGGACTCTTTATTCGGATTCACGGTATTTATTACTGGGGTGTTATGCGTGGTGCTTGCAGCGAAGGGCAACCTGATGAGCTATGTTTTCGGCATGTACAATACCATCGGTTATGCTTATTTGGCCTATATTAACGGTTTGTTTGGAGAGGTTTTGCTGAATCTGCTATTCTTTGTTCCAATGAATGTTATTGGCTTCTACATGTGGAAAAATAATCGCCAAAAAGACGGTAGACTGACCATGCGGCAGATGGATCTTAGAAGACTGCTCCTCGTTGGGATGGTCTGTGTAATCGGCTGTTTGCTGCTCGGATTTGGGCTTTCGTTCATTCCGGGACAGAATTCGCCTTACATTGATGCCACTACAACGGTGCTGTCTGTTGTGGCGACCTTCTTAATGGTTAGAAGATTCAAGGAACAATGGCTGGTCTATATCGTGCTAAATCTCTTTACGGTGCTGCTGTGGGCGATTCGCATGCTGGAGGGCAGCGGGGAAGGCCTACTGATGATCGTGATGTGGAGCGCGTATCTGGTCAACGCAGTTTACGGGTACTATATTTGGAATAAAGGGGCGAAGGAGGTGGCGGCATGAACACGCTTGGACTAACACTGGGGAAGTTTGCCCCGCTGCATAAAGGTCATCAGTTCATGATTGAAACGGCGCTACAAGAGGTCGATGAATTGATCCTAGTCATTTACGAAACGACAGTCACTCCGATCCCGCTTCATGTCCGGGCAAATTGGATTCGCAGGCTCTATCCGGAAGTCCGGGTAATCGAAGCTTGGGATGGTCCGGATGGGTATTCGGATGACAGGGAGCATGAGGTTCGGGAAGAACAGTATATACTCGGTTTGCTGAACGGAGAGCAAGTAACGCATTTTTACTCGAGCGAATTCTACGGCAAACATATGAGTCTCGCTTTGGGTGCAATAGACCGGCGGGTGGATGAAGCCCGAGAACGGGTCCCGATCTCAGCAACGATGGTCCGTTCCAATCCATATCAGTACAGGGAGTTCGTAAGTGATATCGTGTACCGGGATTTGATCACGAAAGTGGTGTTCGTTGGAGCAATGTCGACGGGTAAGTCGACGATCACCGAAGCGCTGGCACGGCGATATTGCACGACGTTTGCGAGCGAATACGGACGTGATTATTGGACCGAACATCAGGTGGACCGCCGAATCGGCTTGGAAGCGTTCGATGAAATCGCAGTGGGTCATATCGAGCGCGAAGAACAGGCAATGCATGCGGCGAACCGGGTTCTGTTCGTCGATACCAATGCGATCACGACGTATATGTTCGCCCTGGATTACCACGGCCGGGCCCCCGAGCTGTTAACCCGCATCGCTCTGGAGAACGCGCAACGTTATGATCTGTTCTTTTTATGCGCTGACGATATTCCTTACGACGATACGTGGGACCGCAGCGGGGATCAGAAGCGGCATATCTTTCATAAACAGATTATCGCGGATTTGAAGGAGCGGCGGATCCCCTATATTACGCTGCGGGGGAGTCTGGAGGAACGTATTCGCAGGGTTGATGAAGTGTTGGCGAAGTTCGAGCCCTACGGGAACTATTTCGGAGAGCTGAACGGTTAAATCAAATATAAAGGAGGCGTACCCACTTGGATTTGTTGGATAAGGATGGACTTATGGAACGCGAATTTTTGGAGCAATACAGAGCAGGGGATTACGAGCGGCCTTCAGTGACAACGGATATGGTTATCTTCACTGTGACGGAAGACGAGGCTGACAGTTATCGCAAACTACCAGAAAAAGAGCTACGCGTCCTACTAATTCGCCGGGGGGCTCACCCCTTCCTGGGCAAATGGGCGCTGCCTGGCGGTTTTGTCCGGCCGAATGAGACGACTGAGCAGGCAGCAGTAAGGGAACTATGCGAGGAAACCGGCGTGGAAGATGTTTATCTGGAGCAGCTGTATACGTTCAGTGATATCGGGCGCGACCCACGAACCTGGGTAATAAGCTGCAGCTATATGGCTCTGATTAACAGCGACAAGTTGGAGTTAAAGGCAGGAGATGATGCAGCAGACGCCGCCTGGTTCAAGGTATCCTATCGGCCGCTGCGGGAGCAAAAAGAACTGATTGTGGACGGATACATCAAGACGCTGGAGTACGAACTCAAACTAAGCAGTGAAGAAGAAGTACTTTCGGCGGTCGTGGCGAGGACTATGACAGCGAAGACTACATCGACTGGCACGGATTATGAGATCGTATCGAATGACGGATTGGCCTTCGACCATGCGAAGATCATAGCATGCGCTATTGATCGGTTACGGGGAAAAGTGAATTACACCGATATTGCACTGCACTTGATGCCGAAGCTTTTTACCTTGACGGAACTGCAGCAGGTTTATGAGGTAATTATGGATAAAGAGCTGTTGAAGGCGGCCTTCCGGCGTAAAGTAGCCGATCTTGTAATGGAGACCGATCATTATACCGAAAATGCGGGGCATAGACCATCCCGCTTATATCGGAGAAATTTGGAGGGTTAACGATGATTTACAATATCGATGAGTTAAGAAAAGCATATAACGAGGGAAAAAAGTTCAAATTCGTGTTTTTTTGGGGACATACACCGCCTAAGGACGGGAGCGTTGATAAAAGCTGCTTCAGCCAATGGTGGATGTGCCCGTTCACGGTAGAGGGAACGCAGTACTCATGCGCCGAGCAGTTTATGATGGCCGAGAAGGCAAGGTTGTTCGGCGATGACGAAATGCTGGAGTCCATCCTTAAAGCTAAGCATCCAAAGGAGATGAAGGCTTTTGGACGTGCGGTCCAAAACTTTGACAAAGATATTTGGGATAAGGAATGTTACAGCATCGTCAAAAGAGCCAGCTTGGCCAAATTTTCGCAGAATCCGAAGCTTAACGATTATCTTAACTCGACGAAGAACCGCATCCTCGTCGAGGCTAGCCCGCGGGACCGTATTTGGGGGATCGGCATGGGCCAGTCCAATCCGGATGCTGAGAATCCCATGAAATGGCGGGGCAGAAATCTGCTGGGGTTAGCACTGACGGAAGCGCGGGACGAGTTGCTGCGGAGTTAGATTTATACAAGATTAAATTAATGGACTTGAGGAAATCAATGACAGGATGAGGGATGACCGTGAAATATACCGATTATATCTGCCTGAAAACAGGAAGATACCAATCAGTAGGAAAGTTTGGCGATAATATTATGCATATGAGGTCCTTACGGGGGTAACCGACTCCCCGGAGTACCATCAAATTTCTAAGGCGGAATTCGATTCTTTTGAAACTTGGAGCCAAGAGTACATTTCGGATCTTAAAAAAATGTATGAAATCATTAACCGCCCCGTTATCTGCAGCGGCTACTTAGGGAGAGCGGAACTAAATCTTTCACTGCTTCGGAATATTTAGCTGTAAATAATATCTTCTACTGAGAGTATAGAAACAATTCTTCGCTCAGAGGACAAGAACATAGTCTCACGGGATGCCGCGCTGTGCGCGGCTTTTTTTATCGGTACAAGTGCTTGTCTTTTGTTTAGGGCAAGAACTTGTCCCCAATGTCACTTAATGATGATATACTTACCTCATTAATTATGATATTGATAATCAATATCAATTGAATTGATAGGTGATATATAAATTGCAAAAGGTGAGATGAAGGAGCGCAGATAGATGCAAGACGAAGCAGCAGCAAGCCAGGTATTTACACCGGAGATGATCGATACGATGGCCCACATTTGGACACGTTCGATCATTACATTAATAGATGTACGTTTTCAGAATGTAGCGTCCCAATACCCGTTGGAGCAGTATAAAATGCCTAGTAGCATGTTTATCTATGCATGTGGAGGAGAAGCACAAATTCAACTGAATGAAACCACATTTGGAATGGAACGCTTTGGTTTAGTTCACGGAGGGAAGGGGAGCCTGCTCAGTATTTCGCCTAAAGGGGAGAATGTGAAGACCTTTATGGTATTTTATAAAGCAGAATTACCTCTTTTTTTCAAGAGGCACCTGCAGCAATTACTCGAGGAAGTAAATCCATTTGTTCAACAGTATGGTTATACACCAAGTAATCCTATCTTGCTACTCGATTGGTTTCAACAGATGATGAATGGCTGGAACCGCGGCAAAGCGATGGATCAGTTGCAGGCCAAAAGTTTTCTATATCAATTGATACATGGGGTGTACAGAGATTTTGAGAGTGGGGAGATTCGGTATCTCCAGCCAGATCCAGCCTGTTCTGCCAAGATATATCTCGATAAACATTACATGCGGCCGATTATGTTCCAAGAAATTGCCGATATGTTTGGGATCAGTGGCGGGCAATTGACGCGGCTGTTCAAAAAAAAGGAAGGCATCAGCTTACAGGAGTACCTCATTCAGAGAAGGATTGAAGCTGCCTGCCATGACTTGAAACATACAGAAGCAACCATTAAAGAGATCGCAACAGGATCTGGTTTTGCAGATGAGAAAAATTTGTTTCGGATGTTTAAGAAGTATTACAAGATGACGCCAAGTGATTATCGGAAAATAAACGCACTATCTATGCAGGTTGATGGTATTGATAATGATTCTCATTTTCTTTACTATGAGAGGGAACTAGCGGGTCTAGTCCAGTCTTATAGAGAAGGGGAATCAACCATGTTTGGAAAAGTAAGAAGTAAAGAAATGATCTTGGCGGCGACGATGAGCTTGATGCTGTTATTGTCGGCATGTGCGTCGGGAACGCCATCGAATAACGGGGGAACGGTGAATTCAAACCCTGCGCAGACACAACAGACGACACAACCGGAAGCTTCAGAAGCAGTCTCGCAGACGAGAACGATATCCACAGTAAAGGGTGACGTTAAGGTACCGAACAACCCTCAGCGTGTTGTAGTCGATTATTTGGTTGGTGATGTGGTGGCCCTAGGTGTAACTCCTTTAGGGGTGGCGAGAGCGGCAAGGGACGGGAAAGAGGCTGTTTTTGCTAACCAGATTACAGACTCTATTAAAATAGCTATGGAGCCGGAAGATGTCATGACTCTTGAGCCTGATCTGATCATTTTAGCATGGGGCGATGAAAATTATGAAGATTTATCCAAAATTGCCCCGACAATTTATGTCCCTTATGGTGATATGACTACAGAAGAGCGGATACATTTTATTGGTGATGTTTTGAACAAGCAGGAAGAGGCTAAGGCTGTTCTGAGTGCTTATGCCGGAAAAATAGAAGAAGCGAAGCTAGCCCTTCAGAATGCAGGTCTTTCAGACGTGACGATTACTATGGGGGAATTCAGTGATAAAAGTAACTACATCGCTGGAGCCAAGCATGCGGTTGGCGAGCTTGTTTATAATGGACTTAAAATGAAGGCACCTTCAAAAGTTCAAACTGATATTATTGACACAGATAAATATTGGGGAGATATCTCTATGGAGGTCTTGGCTGCTTACATAGGGGATTATCTAATCGCTATAGGAGATACGGAAGTCCCTACTGATAATGCGGTCTGGAAATCGCTACCTGCTGTGCAACATAATCGGATCATATCGGTGGGTACATCGCTATCTTGGTCCACGGATATAATGACTTCCAGTGCATTGATTGATCATATTGTAAATCAATTGCTGGCTATGGCTAGATAAGGATTTTGACGAGGTAAAAAGAAGTACTCCAATTTGTAAATATGACTATCAGTAGGTAAGGAAAGGAAAGCGTAATGAAAAACAAGCCTGAACAAAAACGCCGTGGGGCGGTGAATTTCACCATGTACATGGTGGTAGGGCTTGGATTAACGGTTCTCATGTCGGCGGCGTCGATTAGCTTCGGCGCCGCCGACATGAGGTTAGCGACTGCATGGGAGGCTATTTTCCGATTTGATCCAACGCTCACTGAGCATCAAATTATACAAACCCTACGTCTTCCGCGTACCGTAGCCGATCTGATCGTCGGATGCAGCCTTGCGGTATGTGGGGCTATTATGCAGGGAACGACGCGAAATCCGCTGGCTGACTCCGGGCTGATGGGCATCAGCTCTGGTGCAGCATTCGCGATTGCTCTTTGCCTGGCCTTTCTGCCGGGTTATTCGTATGGGCATATGATGCTGTTTGCTTGTCTGGGAGCAGCACTCGCGACCGGGATCACTTACTTCATCGCGTCACTGGGCAAGCGCGGGATGACGCCTCAGCGGCTGGTACTGGCAGGACTGTCCATCTCT
The DNA here is from genome assembly GCF_037975345.1 of Paenibacillus sp. FSL P2-0121. Classification (NCBI taxonomy): domain Bacteria; kingdom Bacillati; phylum Bacillota; class Bacilli; order Caryophanales; family Paenibacillaceae; genus Paenibacillus; species Paenibacillus sp. FSL P2-0121. The sequence continues at coordinate 3,736,336 of NZ_CP150245.1, forward strand.
ATGCTATTTGGCGCACTCAGTCAGTATTTAGCGATCAATTATAATCTGGGTCGAGCATTAGCATTCTGGACGGCAGGCAGTACAGCGGGGGTTAAGTGGGGGGAATTGCTGATCATCTCACCGCTATTTGTTGGTGGTGTACTGCTGGCGCTGGCGCTATCTCCTTCTGTTACACTGCTCAGTTTGGGGGATGATGTGGCAAGTGGACTCGGTATTCGTAGCGGACTGGTCAAAGGTTTATCGACGATTATCGTGCTCGTGCTGACTGGATTGGCTGTTGTCTTAGTTGGTCCGATCGGGTTTGTTGGTCTGATTACCCCACATATTGTGCGATACATGGTCGGTGTCGACTATCGTTACATTATTCCGGCAGTTGCACTATATGGTGCGTTGCTGACCGTGTCGGCCGATCTGGCTGGCCGCTTGATCAATAAGCCGTTCGAAACACCGATTGGTATTATATTTTCTATCATTGGTGTGCCGTACTTTCTCTTCCTGGCTCGCAAGCAAAGGAGGGAATCTGAATGATCAAGCAGCGTTATACGGTGCAAAGGGGCATTATCGTCAATATAGTGCTTATGGTGCTCATCCTTATGTTTGCTGTCATTAGCATGAATTCTGGCAAAATGAATCTTTCACCGCTAGAAGTGCTGAATGTTCTCCTCGGAAACGGTACAGATAAGCAAAATCTGATCGTGTTCGATTTTCGCCTGCCACGAATCACACTGTCGATCTTGGTAGGTCTGGGAATGGGAGCGGCTGGGGTCGTGATGCAGAGTTTGCTGCGTAATGACATGGCTAGTCCAGGGACGCTGGGGATTAGTTCGGGATCGGGTTTGTTTGTCCTGTTCTTCGTCGTATTCATCGCATCGACAGGAAAGGGCTCCTTTATTGCCCTACCACTACTGGCCTTTGTTGGCGGATTATTGGCGGCGGGATTGATCTTCTTATTATCGTATCGCCGTGGGCGAGATATTTCGCCAATCGGTTTGATCTTAACCGGGGTCGCACTCGGAAGCGGGTATGAAGCGCTGACCACCTTCCTGACTCTCAAGCTGAATGATTCGCAGATGGATTTCATGCTGCATTGGCTGGCGGGAAGCTTATGGGGCGCTGATTGGCGTTATATTTCCGTACTGGCACCATGGGTCTTGATTTTACTCGGCTATATTTTCTACAAGTCTCGCATACTCAACACCCTCCATCTGGGCAATCAGACGGCAGAAGGGCTGGGTCTTGCCGTGAAGCGGCAGTTTTTTGGGTTGTCGGTCGCTGCGGTTGCTTTATCCTCTGGCAGTGTGGCCGTGGGCGGAAGCTTCTTTTTCGTTGGCTTGATCGCTCCGCATGTGGCAAGAAAACTGGTCGGGCCCGATCATAAATTGCTCGTTCCGGCTGCCAGCCTGACCGGAGGATTAGTCGTGGTGCTGGCTGACACGATTACGCGCACGGTTAGCTTGGGGGGAGATGTGCCGACGGGAATCGTCATTACGGTCATCAGTGTTCCGTACTTTCTTTATTTACTATCGAAGGCCAATTAGGAGGACGTCATGGAAAGTATTACAGCGCAACAAATCGATATTGCCTATAATGACACACTTATCGTACAAGAACTGGACTTGCAGATTCCGCGTGGACAGATTACCTCGATTATCGGTCCCAATGGATGCGGCAAATCAACCGTACTAAAGGCAGTTGGTCGGCTGCTCAAGACGAATAATGGTACGGTTTATCTGAATGGTGCCGATATCCGCACGCTGTCCACCAAGGAAGTGGCCAAGCAGATGGCGATTCTGCCGCAGACGCCGACCGCCCCAAGCGGTTTGACGGTCGGTCAATTAGTCGCCTATGGGCGTTTTCCACATCAACGGGGCTTCGGCAAGCTCTCCAAAGAGGATAAGCAAGTAGTAGCCTGGGCCCTATCGGTTACACAGCTTACAGCGTTTGAGCATCGTGAGGTCGATACGCTATCTGGCGGTCAGCGTCAGCGCGTATGGATTGCGATGGCGCTCGCCCAGCAAACCGATCTGATCCTGCTGGATGAACCCACCACCTATCTGGACCTGGCGCATCAGCTTGAAGTGCTGGAACTGCTCTATGAACTAAATCGCAGTCAACAGGTGACGATTGTGATGGTGCTGCATGACCTGAATCTGGCAGCACGCTTCTCCGACTATATGGTGGCGATTCGTGAGGGTCAGGTGGTGGAGCATGGTTCGCCAGAGCGTGTAATGACGGTACGGACGCTGCGTGAGGTATTTGCCATTGATGCCGAGATTATGCTGGAACCACGAACAGGGCGACCGGTGTATGTGACGTACGAGCTCTTGCGTGATAATCGTAGAGAACAAGGTGTGGATCAAGGATTCCCAAAAGCTAAGGAACAGAAGGAGGCGATTGCCACTTGAAAACCGCATGGCGTGTCCTGCGTGCCCACGGAAATACTGGTGCAGTTAGGCATTGGATTTGCCGGTGTCATGATAGCCACGATTCAACGAGTATAGCCTTTGGTGTAGCTTCCACAAGCAACTAACTCCATGAAAGTGGGCTAAGGCTTGTTGCAGAGGGGAGAGATAATAATAAATAACAACATATCCTAAATTCAAAGCCGCAGGTAACTAGCTTGCGGGCTTTTTTTATTATTCAGAGCACTAGATTACGTGATTAATTTGAGAGAACCAGTATATATAACTCTAAATGAAGCAAGGAGGACTATTGAAGGTATCAGAGGAATGCGCAACAAGCAGATTGCCCGGAAACTGCAGATGGGGACCGCAACACAGCAGTTGAGAAGATTAGCTGGTTCAGACTCAGGCGCACAATCACAATAGAATCTAAACGTGGCTGAAATCTTGGAACAGATGTATCCCACGGTGAAGACAAATCGGGCTGAACCGTACCATAAATAGGGTGAAAAGTTGAGTTGAAGGTTGAAGCTTTAATGCTAAATATATCAGGAATAGTTCTCCATCATTTGATATAAATAATTTCGAAAGTCTTCAACATAGGTTTTGGGCTCTACAACTTTTAGATGAGTGCCGAAGCTTGCTAAAAGTTGAAATCCCATACGATTTTGTGGGACATAAATGGTTGCTAATAAAAATCCAGAATTATGGTCTTCAATACTTCTTCGACCATACCTTTCGATGATTTGATCTTTTATGCTAGGCGATATCCAGGCCTTAATCGTGACGAATTCAGGTAGATAATTTGCTTCGTGTACTTGCTCTGACCAATCGTCTCTAGGATGAAACGCGCGTTCATCCATAGTAATATGATCGATCCGAGATAACTTGAAAGTTCGATATCCCTGTCGATGTAAACAGAATCCTTTCAAGTACCAACTCGATTCGCTAAAATGCAGCTCATAGGGCTCGACCATTCTATTCGTTACAGCCCCGTCCTTATCTGTATAATCAAACGAAACCAGCCTCTTTTTTGAAATGGATTCTTGATATGTCTTTAAGGTTTCAAGAATCTCGGACCGACCTTCCCAATCATAAAACGACAGTTGAATGGAACGATTTAGAGACAATGGACTAACCATTGCCTCTATTTTTTTTATCGTTCTTTCAACTTCTTCAGTACGGAGGATTTGTTCCAATCCGCCGAGCGCAGTTAATATATTCTGTAAATCGGAGCTGCTTAAAAGGCGTTTATCAACCTTGTATTCATCCATTATGCCGTAGCCCCCTTTGACCCCATTGACAGAGTAGATCGGGATGTTCGATAAGCTCAATGTTTCCATATCGCGAAGGATCGTTCTTTTGGAGACATTGAATAGTTGTGAGAATTCCGTTGTAGAAACAACCTCTTTTTTCAGCAATATCATGATAATCGAAATGAGTCTCTCCACTTTGTCCATAATTGCCCTCTTTTTTTACATGATTTCAGAAAGGTGACACCTAGATGTCACCTTTTATTCATTATACTACAAGTATCACAAGAAGGAGGTTTTAATTCAATGTTTAATCCAATCGATTTTCCCAAGCCCACCCTTATTTCAGCCAACGGTGTGGAACTCGAAGTGTTTGAAGCAGGCCGAGAAAACGCAGGAAAACCTATTGTACTCTGCCACGGCTGGCCAGAGCATGCCTTTTCTTGGCGCCATCAGATGGACGCACTTGCCGCAGCGGGCTACCATGTCATCGTCCCCAACCAGCGGGGTTACGGCAACTCATCCCGTCCGACCGAAGTAACAGACTATGACATTGAACACTTGTCGGGTGATCTCATCGCGCTTCTCGATCACTATGGATACGAGGACGCTACCTTTGTCGGTCATGACTGGGGTGCATTCGTCGTTTGGGGACTGACCTTGTTGCATCCAAACCGCGTCAATAAAGTGATAAATCTGAGCTTGCCTTACCAAGAGCGTGGAGAAAAACCCTGGATCGAGTTCATGGAAGAAATACTTGGCGGCGATTTCTATTTCGTCCACTTCAATCGACAGCCAGGCGTCGCGGACGCCGTATTCGAAGACAATACATACAGGTTCCTTCGCAACCTGTACCGGAAGAACGAGCCTCTCAGAGCACCTGAGCCAGGTATGGCGTTGATCAATCTCGCCAGAGCAGAAACACCGCTCGGTGAGCCCGTATTGAGCGAAAGCGAGCTGGCTGTTTACGTCTCCGCTTTTGAAACATCAGGGTTCACGGGCAGCATAAATTGGTACAGGAACCTTGACCGCAACTGGCGCTTATTGGCGAAAGTGAACCCAATCATCCAGCAGCCGACCCTCATGATCTACGGCGACCGGGATGTGGTTGCGAAGTCTGAAAACCTGACAAAGTTCGTGCCCAATGTGGAAGTGGTCAATCTGGATTGCGGTCATTGGATCCAGGAAGAAAAGCCGGAAGAAACAAACCAAGCGATTTTAAAATGGCTGGAACAATGGGAGATGTAGTTTTTTTCAACAACCAAGAAGAGTTTAACGATTGGTTAGAAGAACATCATGCTGAAGCTAGTGAAATTTGGGTGGGCTATTTTGGGATAAGTACAGGTCGTGCAAGCCTTACTTGGTCTGCATCAGTAGATGCCGCTCTTTGTTTTGGGTGGATTGACGGTATACGAAAAACCATTGATAAACAAAGCTATAAGATTCGCTTTACTCCGCGCAAAGTAAATAGTGTATGGAGTGCTGTGAACGTAAAGAAGGTAAAAGCACTAATACAGTTTGGAAAGATGAGACCAGAAGGAATGCACGTCTTTAACAACAGAACCGATGCACAAGGCTATTCCTCTGAACAAAGAAACGTGGAACTTGCCAAAGAATATGAAGAACAAATCAAGGCAAATCAAACAGCCTGGCTATTCTTCACTAATTTATCACCATCCTATAAAAGAGATTCAATCTGGTGGGTAATGAGCGCCAAGAAAGAAGAAACACGATTAAGAAGGCTTGGAATATTGATCGCTTCATCTGAAGAAGGGCTAAAATTTCAACATTGCAAAAAATATATTACAGAATAAGGAAATATAAATAACAAAAGAATGGTTAAAAGGATTTTTGGTACTGCATAAATCTGGGTCTATTGTTTCCCTGATCTATAGGAGAGAGGAGCTACTGTATTTCTCAATCAATTAGGGTTTAATTCTCATCAAAAGTCAGAACGTTTTAAATGCGAGGCATAAATCAAATCGCTAAATGAAGAAGGGATGAAACAGCTCATCCAAAATCGCAACCCCCTTCATTTTCATGGTACAGCCGACCCTCATGATCTATGGTGACCGGGATACGGTCCAGAGGTCTGAAAACCTGACAAAGTTCGTGCCTAATGCAGAAGTGGTCAATCTGGATTGCGGTCATTGGATCCAGCAAGAAAAGCCGGAAGAAACAAACCAAGCGATTTTGAGATGGCTGGAAGAGCAGAATGATGCTGAATAGAGTCGCTTAGCAAGCAAAACTTAGAAAAACAATAAGGACACCCAAACAGGCAAGGTCATTAAGTTAAGCTCAAAGGTAAGAACGGGAATAAAAATGGAATTCAAAACGGCATGGGAAAGCCCCGTGCCGATCGCTGTCAATACGAGTCCTGAATGAACTTCATTAACAATCTCTTGAATTTCAAGTACTGTCCATGGAGATGTCTCGTCCACGCTCAATGCATAATCAACATAGGTTAAGTTCGACGGAGTAACATCTGTTACTCCAGTAGTGTCAAATATTGAGTGGTCAGGCGCATCGCCAGCTTGCTGAACGTAGTAAGCATTAATCGTACCCAACGCGGCTTGTGGAGACAATGGTGCAGGTGTTTGTGTAGGTGTCTGCGTTCTATAGATGTTACGCTGAACCGTACCATTAAATAGGGTGAAAATTAGTTGTGAATGAAGTTTATATAGAGATAAAATTAACCCCTAAGATGACTCTTAGTTTTTTTCATATGACTTAATACAACAATATTTACAAATTCATGATACGATATTGCTAAATCGGGAAATAGATGCTCCATATGTAAGATAGAATTAATTATTTATGGAACTGTTGAAGATGAATCATAACAAAATGATAGATGATCAACCAAGGATGTTTACTGAAACTATTATGACTCTGTAGAAGGGGGGCCACTATATGTCATTAGCTAATAAAAAAGAAGAGTGTTTACTTATCGAGACATTAAAATCGCATATACCAAATGTAGAGGAATTACTGAATCCAGCAGTTGAGGAATCAGAAATAAATCTTTTCGAGAGCAAGATGAACTGCAAATTTCCAGAAGATTTCAGAAAGTTATACATGAATTCTAATGGAGAAGGAGAGCAGATTTTTGGCGTTATGGCTGGTCTTGGTTGGATGAACATTGAATCGATAGTAAGTAACTGGAAGTCCCTTTTGGAATCAGCTTACGATATTATATCCAGCAAATCAGATGTAATAAAAGACGGGAACTACAGAGAAGGCTGGATTCCTTTTGCTGAAGATGGTGGTGGCTCATTTTTGGCAATAGATTTAGACCCCGGAGAAAAGGGCGTTTATGGGCAAATTATCACGATAGATCATAATTCTCATTTTTCCTATGTTATTGCAGAAAGTTTGGGACATTTCTTTGAATTTATCGATTCGAGTCTCAGAAATAGTAGTATTGGTATTCGTGAAGAAGAAGATGTAATCATATTATCCCGTGAAAGTGGAAGTTTGTTAGATGATATTTTGGCTTTGACTAATTTGAATATCGAAGAGAACAGCCTTATCCCTGTAAGCGGATTTTGGGAAGAGTATTTTAAAGACGATGTTGAAAGTGGTTTTGTATCTTCAAAAACATTGAAAAAAAAGAGACTGGTATTTATTAGAGCGGATCAAGCTCAAAAATACGGAGCAATATCTTTGGATATTTTAACCCATATGGTTAATCTTAAAGAACTTATTATACATGCGGATGAAATTACTAATTTTGATGTACTTCAACGCTTGGCTTCTTTAGCAGAACTTGTGATAGGATCAGAAGCTTTTAAAGAGTCTGATTTGAAGTACTTGGTTTCTTTAGATGGGTTAAGGAAGCTAACATTAATAGGACTTCCATTAAAAGATATACATACACTGAAAGATATAAAGAAATTAAAGAGTTTGAGATTATGTAGAATGAACTCAATTGATAGGGGATTAATAGGAACTATAAAAAATTTGAAGGAACTAAGTTTAGAAGAAATGGAGGTTGGCGACCTGCTTTATATTTCAAACCTTAGTAAGTTAATAAAACTAGAGCTCAAACAAGTGACAATACCACATTTATCATTCTTAAAAGCTTTAAAAAATCTAACGGTTTTTGAGACAGATAGCTGTGCAATAGATGAATCACATATAGAGGTTATAGGAGAATTGAAGAAATTAAAGCAGTTCACTTATCCGGTTGGAGATTTAACAATACTCAAAAATTGTATGAGTCTAAAGCAGATTGGAGTAGATGCATCAAGACTTAAAGGTTTGGAGGAAATTTCAGACTGTAATATAGTCGATATAACTATATTTCATGCAACATCGAAAGAGAACGCGAAGTCCGTAGTTGCGGAGTTTAATAAATACTTTAAACTTCAGTCATATGGATGGCAGGTAACATGGAAAGATTAATGAAGCTTGCCTACACTGAGCTTTATCAAAATAGGGTGAAATTTTTATAAAAGAAAGGAGACTAGCCATTTTGGTTAGTCTCCTTTCTTTTTGCCGTTAGACCAACGCTGATACCTAATAAAATAGTAATGATGAAGCAGAAAAATTGTAGACATAAGATTTAAACCATTGACCTTTCCGCTAAGTAATCAGAGGGGTCTTTTTTGCGAAACAAGAAATAATATACATGGGTCTGTGAATTTTACAATAGTAATCCAATCATTGAACGTCTAGCATTAAGTATAATGGAGCGACGCATTAGGCAGATAAGGCGTACTACTGGTTGTTTATATTATCCTCGCTTAATTTACTCGAAATGGAGAGCTTATGAAAAAGACTATTGTTTGTGTAATAGCGATACTTATAGTATTCTCAGGATTCGCAACACAAAGTTATGCGGCGTTGTCAGATACGCAATCTGCGGCAATACACGCGTTGCTGGATGATGCCCGTCGTATATCAGGTGTGCCGGGAATGTCAATCTCGATACTAGCTGATGATGAAATTTTCTACTTTTCTTCCGGGTATGCAGACCGTGAAAGTGGGTTGTCTGCAAGTGAGAACACACTATATGAACTGGCCTCGGTCAGTAAAGCCTTTACCGGCATGGGTATTCTGCTGTTGGAGGAACAAGGGCTGCTGTCAATGACTGACACTGTCCAAAAATATTTACCTTGGTTTACGTTAAAGTATCAAGGAAAACCTGTTGATATGCAAAGCCTTACACTCAATAACTTTCTTCACCATACTAGCGGCCTAACAAATGGTAAGCATTCTCAAAATATTCCACAAGGCAATACACCAGATTTGCTGCAAAAGACTGTGGAAATGCTGGTAGATGTTGAGTTGGCGTTCCCTCCCAGTGAACAGTACAACTATGGGACCGTTAATTATGACGTATTGGGTTTGGTTATTGAGATTGTGTCGGGACAAAGCTATGAAGACTTTATGAGGGAACAGGTATTTCAGCCGTTAGGTCTTCACCAGACGTATGTTTATAAAGAAGATGCTCAAGCCACCGGACAGTTGGCACAGGGCTACCGTTCTTCCTTTTTTATGACAACTCCATATAACGCGCCGGATTATTCCGGGAATAAACCCGCAGGCTACATCATTTCTTGTACAAAGGATATGGCGCGTTGGATGGGCATACAGATGGGTATTGTGAAGGACATACCCGAAATATTCCATACGGTTATCGAAAAATCACATCAGGGTGATATGTCTGTTCCGGCTGTCAACGAAATGTATTATGCGGCGGGCTGGACGGTAAACGCCAACCAAACGATTATAGAGCACCCCGGGGGAAATCCTAATTTTGGAACCGAAGTGATCATACTGCCAAATGAACGAACAGCCGTCAGCTTGCTGACCAACGGTGCAAATATCAATAGAAGCATGGTACTAAAAGTTAAAGCTATATTAGACGGCAATCTAACGCAGTCATATGAAATAAGCGGCACACAGCTTTTGGACATCATTTTATCGTCTACCACAATTATTTTTTGCCTATTGGCCGTTCTGTTCTTTCTCTTAGGATTACGCAGAAGAAAAATGAATGGGCGGCAGCCAATGACAAAAAAGCGAATAATCGTAACAGCTATTTTGCTGATGGCTACGATTGCCCTGTGTATAATGTGCTGTGCATTAGATTGGCCAACGATACTTATTTGGCAAACATATAGTGTTCTTACAGTCTTGATTTCTTCAGCATTATTAACAGCAAGCATTACATGGTTTGTATACACTCAACGGTATAATAGTCTCATAAGAGGCGGGGCAGAGCGCGGTTTTTTTGATTTATAAATACATGTTCTTGTCGCGATCAAAGGACAAGAACATGTAACCATTGCCGCTAGAAGCAGAGGGGGGAAGGAACATAAAAGGATATTTTTGATTTTAGCAATTTATTTTACAACCCGATTGCACCTATTGAACTTCCATACCACTTAGTTAGCATATTTATCAACATTGTCTAATCCCCATCCTTAGCTGGTCCTCGCTCTGACCCTTCCTTACGACAAATCCTTTTTATACTGGATGGCCATGTAAATTCCACCAGCTAAAAACGCTAGCGTATATTTGAACAAGAAAAAGATGTTCCACATATACTCTTTAGGAAAAATCATGTCACATAGAATAATTGTCAACAGCATAAAGTAACTGCTTTTCAAAAAGATTTTATTTGTCCGTTCATCGTCTTGCCCAATCTTCTTATAAAATACATAGGTAAAAATCGCACTACCCATGAGCAGTAAAAAACCTACTCCAATGAGAATATTCCAATTTCCCGTAGATTGCTCAGCCCAGGACTTTAAAGGGTGAAAAATTGCGTTATGGATATCAGAAATAGACTTAATTTTCATTTTGATCATTTCCTTTCAAATAAGTAAAAACATCGTTTACATCAACATTAAAAAAATCGGCAATTCGAAAAGCCAATAGCAGAGTCGGCACATAATTTCCTTTTTCCATTACGAAAATGGTTTGTTTGGAAACCCCGACTTTCTCTGCTAATTCTTGCTGAGACATTCTGGCAAGTACACGATATTCATAAACCTTATTGGATATCGAATCACCGAAATCTTTCTTCATGACCATCACCTCTTGAATCAAATTATAAACTGATTTTTAACAAATGTAAAGTATACTTATACTTCGTTACATAATCCATTTATTTTTACCTGGACTACTTTTATTTAACAAAAGCCAGAATGCAGAAAAAACCTGACGAAATTCATGATTCCGCCTGGTTCACATATCGATCTAATGTAATTTATGGTTTTTGGTGGTGCATTTTATGATTTTCAGTGGTGCAAATCGATGAATGATTGCCACGATCGTGCAAGAACAATTCACAGTCAATAGCAGACGGATGGCAATCGGATTACTTAACGGATCTGGGATGGACGAAATCCATGCCTTTTAGCACACCAGGCAACAAACAGAGCAAGAAGGTATTGATAGGCAGCACGATATCCACACCTTGCTTCCCCGCAGCCTGAGCAAGTGCTGTCTGCAACAATGTTGCCGCACCACCGAATGTCAGCCCCCACAGCGCAACAGAAATGAAGATAATAGTACCATGCTCACTCCAAAGTCCTAGTACAAGAGATATCAGAGCAAATCCGGTAAGACTGATGAGAACCAACGGACGCAACCAACGATCAATGAAAATCCCAATCACCCAGATTCCCACCAGTGCCATAATTCCAAAACCAAGCAGAACCTGTCCGAGATAGGGTTCAAGCCCCATATCATCCAGGAAAGGAGAGATATAGGTATACAAAATATTATGAGCCAGCATCCAGGCAAGAACCACAACCAAGATAGGAATCACCCCAGGTGTGAGTAAAACTTTGAATACTGAAATGCGTTTATCAGCCGACTGTCCCGGATAATAAAGCAGCGACAGTCCAAGACTTGATAAATAAAGTCTTGGACTGCCGCTGTTCAATTATCATTTCCCGGTAGTTTATTCAAGGATGCTACGAAAAAACTATATATTTAGATTTTCATATTCAGATTAATGCCTGATTGAAGGATTTAATGAAAATAAATTAAAAAATACCATACTATTTTAACAAAAAATTACGGAACATGTATTTCCGATTTGATATCATGTTGACTTAAAAATTTCATTAAATCATTACTCAGCTGTACAATCTCATTGTTAGCATTATTCGCATAATCCGGCAACATCATATCCCTAACCATCTTAGTTCGTAGCCATGTCATAAAGAAGAGATCCAAAAATAAGTTTGGAAATTTAAGCACCATTTTAAGTATTGGAGGATCAATTAAAACGCCCGCTTTTTGTATTTCCCTAAGATACGCTTTTAAAGTGACTGTTATTTTGCGTGCCGTCTTTCTGGTTCTGGCTGTTTTTTTGTCAATAATCTTATTCTCAGAATGCAAAAAACTCAACATGGCAATATCTGATACGGAATGTGTGATTAGATACGCTTGCATATCTTTTTTAATAACGTAGGGAAGCTTTGCTGTTTTAAATAGTTTTGCGAGGTTTTCTATGCGTTCTGTCGCTACACCATTAATTTCTCCAAATGCAGTTGCCGCTATAAACTTTGGTAGAAATCGCGCATGTAATACTCCATCTTTAATCTGTCCGCCGAAGCCGGGAAAAGCTGGTATAAGTCTATCCCCTACGATATCCAGCCACGAAGAAAATCCAATTGAATTACTAATCATCGTAACTATATTTTTGCTTTGATTATCTTTTAGCGCTAACAATGCTGATTCGGACCGATCATAACGAACAGTAACGAAAATAAAATCGTATACATCGTCATTTTCGAGCGTATCCATGACATTCACTTGTATCGATCTAACTGTACCTTTTTCTATATACTGCAGGCCATTTTCTCTTAATGATGTATATCTATTCGAATGTGCAAACAGGCTAACGTCAAACCCTGCTTCAATAAGCTTAATTGCGTACATGCTCCCGATGACACCTGCACCAAAAATTAAAATTCTATCTTGTTTTGCTGACATATAAACCACCCCAACTTATTAATATTCCCTTTGGATTATCCGACAACGTGTTGTATGATGTGATTATAAATCTTCATTATTCCTTGATCAACCATCAGTTTTTTATGATTTGTCGGATGGTATTCTTATTCACCAGTAGGAGGGAAACATGAAAAAGCAACCCCAAATAACGGAGAAAACAAAACAAAAGTTTGTAGAAGTTTTTTGTGAGTTATATAGCCAAAAGCCGATTGAGAAAATTTCGATTCAGGAAATTTCGAATAAGTCAGGATATAACCGCAGCACCTTTTATCAATACTTTACTGACATTTACGAATTGTTAGACTCTGTTGAAAATGACCTATTGAATGAAATGAAAAAAGAATTGGCAAATAAAGAGCTATCGTTGGATACGGTTCAAGACACGCTCTATTGTCTGGATAAAAAAGAACATCTCCTGGTTCTTAATGCCCTTTTGGGTGATTATGGAAGTGTCCGTTTTTTAAAACGCTTAAAAAAAGAAATCGCTTTGAATCAATTAGAATTAAACGTTCCGCAAAACCAATCACTAACGCCATACTTCATTGAGTTTTACCTGACAACTGCTCTTTCTTTGTTTCGTCTTTGGCTCCAGCGTCAAAAGGATTTATCGTCAGAAGAATTTTTCAAGTTAGTGGAGAACCTATATTCAAGAGGGTTTACGCCCTATATTAAAGAATGAGTCTGTCATTCAAACCAAATCCATATGTTCTATAACAATAAAAAAGCGCGCATAAGCTTGTTTACACAATATACTCCATAAAAACTGACCTAACTTACTCTTAAGGTGGACGATGTTATAGACCACGAGATGGGGCGTTATTGCTTATATATGCACGGAGTGAGAGATATGAACATCATTAATCAATATAGCAATGAGGATTTAGCAGATTTTCTACACAGTGCTATTATGCATCATTAATCTCAATTGTGAACAGGAAAATTGGGCTGAAAATAGGAAAACCTCAGATTGAACTAACAGGAAACATGGGGAACTTCATCGTTATAGGACCCTTTATGAAGTATATTCATGCTGGCAATGGACAACGCTTAAGGTTAAGTATTATCTTATGCGGGAGGTCATCACTTCTTGAAATTTGAACTAGGACGTTGCTTACTGAATGAACGATTGATGGAATCCGGGAAGTCAGCGGAATGGCTGGCAAAAGACTTGCTTTTTAAACCGGAACGAGTTTACGACTTTATTGAAAACAAAAGAGTGATGCCACTCAAAATTGCCATATCGATCGCCGATTCCATCGGTTGTGATGTTCGTGCCTTGTATGAATTAATTCCGAATGATAATGAAGTAAAGGGAGATTAATGGAATAAGTGGTAGGTTGCATTAAGACTACGAATGTGATCCATTAAGCTAAGATAATGGGAAACGATAACTCTATCAAAATAAGAAGGCAGCCGGTCAAAAGATCGGCTGCCTTTTTATTAAGCTAATAAGCAGTTTACAGAAACGAAACTGATACATTTTGGATTCAGAAACCGTCTTTATACTGAAGCAGCAAAAGGAGGGGGGTTAGGCTAGCTAGGCAGGAATGATTGGAACAAATGAAAATGAATTTTTTTTAAAGGAGACTTGAGATGAGATTGTTTGAATTATTGCTATATTTGTCAAACATCAGTTTATTTGTATTAACAGTTGTATTAAAAAAAGGTCAGCGTATTATTCCAGTATTCGTTGCAAGCGGGATCGCCGCAGTTTTGCTGGTCATTCATTGGACGGTAGAAGGATACAGAGTGCAGCTGTTTTTCCCATATTGCATAACGGTCTTTTTTTTAGCCATTTCAGGTTATAGTTATTTTAAAAAAACCAGTTTTCAAAAAATCCCTCGATTCCTGTTGGGTTCAGCTTATACCGCTATAGCGATCATGCTGGTCGGAACAGCTGTTCTCATGTATGCTTTTCCTGTATTTAAACTCCCTGAACTGACAGGGGAATTTAAGGTAGGAACGCAAACGTTTCATTTTGTGGATACCAATAGAGAAGAGATTTTTGATAAAGCAAGAGAGGGTAAAAGAGAATTGATGGTTCAGGTATGGTATCCGACTCAAGCTGGTAGTGGCAAGCGAACTGCTTTTATTCCCGATACGCGGATTTTAAGTTATATGGCCGCAAACTATGGTCTTCCCGGGTTTACTTTTCAACACCTGAAGTACGTATCCAGTTATGCATATTCGGAGGCGGAAATCTCTACGGCACAGACTTCATACCCACTGATCCTTGGGAATCCCGGCAACGGCTCTTCTAGATTCCTCCACACTTCGCAAGCCGAATATCTCGCGAGTCACGGATATATCGTGGCAATGATCGACCACACCTACAACACATTTGCAACCGAGTTTCCGGACGGTCGAATCACGACCAGCACAACCAACGACTTATTCTCGCCTGACCATAATTATCGGACGGAAAGCAGAAATCGCGACAAGTTAGGGAAAGTTTTAACCGAAGATGTGGTGTTTGTGCTGGACCAATTCGAGCTTATCCAATCGGGGCAGATTCCAAGTCATCTAAAAGGCTGGATTGATCTCGACCATGTCGGGGTGTTCGGTCATTCTATCGGCGGAGCAACGGCTTATGACGCTTCTTACGATCCGCGAATCGCGGTTGGCATAGATCTGGATGGAGGGCTTTATCGTCTGCGTGAAAGAGAGAGACTGCGAAAGCCGTTTTTGTTCCTCAACTCGGAAAGCTATTTCGAAAAATTAAAAATGGTGATGGATAACCGGGTCTACACGGATGCAGAAATTAACCGTATGGGCTCAACCATAGAGTGGGAGGATCAAGTAACGGAAGATAAAAAGTTGGAGCTTGAACGGATGCGCAAAGCGGTCGACGAAGGGGGACAAGTCCTCTATATCGAAAATACGGAGCATTTGAATTTTACCGACGTACAGTTCATTTCTCCGATTTTCAAAATGCTGGGCATTACAGGAAAGATTGAGCCCGATAGAGCGGACTCTGTTACCAATACCTATATGCTGAATTTCTTCGATATGTATCTGAAAAATCAAGACGGAATCTTAATGAAAGGACCAGATAGCCGCTTTCCGGAGGTGAAGTTCGTAACCTCGCTATAAATTACGGAGCAGGTTAATAAGATTGCAGTTATTTTTGACTGAAGCAACATCATTACGCTTATGGGGAACGATCAATCCATACACGATCGCAGCCGTCTAGATGATCGGCTGTCTTTTTATTAAGCTAACGGCCACCCGTTAACTTTACCCTTTTAAGTACCGTAGCCGAAGTAGACAATCTTCTTGTCCACCGACATGTATATAACGAACTGTCCAAAGACACAAAAGTGCCAACATAAGCTACTCGACAAAAGCTTGTTAAATCAGGCTTTTCTTTTTTTTATGTAGGTACATTTGTGTCAAAAAAATGCACAAATGTATCTACATTGTGGTTTATTGACTTAAAGTTACCTACATAGTCGCGCTATGATGGGGAAGGGATCCGTTCGGAGGTAAGTCACCACAGACCAGTCGGAAGGAGTGAAGAAGAAAGCTAAGAGAGCACATCGTCAACAGTGATTAGAAAATCTATTCTTTACCGATCGTTCTTAATATGTTACATTTACTATTAGGGAGGGAATCGAATGGCAAGAAGCAAAGAATTCGAAGAGAACGAAGTATTAGATAAGGCGATGAAGCTTTTTTGGGAACAGGGTTACGAGAAGACATCTTTGACAGATCTTGTAGAGCATATGGGAGTTCATCGAAGAAGTTTATATGACACATTTGGCGACAAGCATACGCTGTTTTTGAAAGCCATGGACCGTTTTCGCGATAAAGTGAATGCTGAGCTTTCAAGAGAAGTTAAACGTTCCAAGACTGCAACTGAGGCACTTCAGCTTATCTTTAGTTTCATAATAAATGGTGAAGAAGATTCGCCCTCAGGCTGTTTGATGGTGAATTCAGCGGTGGAATTAGCAATGCGCGATGCCAATGTGGATTTGAAGTCCATTGAATCGTTCACATTATCAGAGAAGCTGCTCAAAGATATTATTCTGTGGGGCCAGCAGGATGAAGAATTTAGCTTGGATTTCAATGCCGACGATCTAGCGGAACATCTGCATTCTGTTTTTGTGGGATTAAGGGTAATGACTAGGACCTCAGTGCCTAAAGAAAAATTACATCGAATAGCCGATTTATCAATTAAACTTTTATATAAGTAATTATTATTTAAATATAATTGCTTATGCATATTCTAGAATGATTGTTCTCATAACTGAGTCTTGTCTCGTTTAAAGATCTCTTTAAACGATCCTTCTTATATGTTTTTTAGAATGATCATTCCCATATAGTGAATAAACGATGAATAAAAGGAGTAACAAAAATGATAATTTCTGAACAAGTAGCATTTGTCACTGGAGCAAATCGAGGTTTTGGCCGCCATCTCACGCTGGAGCTTTTATCCAGAGGGGCTAAGGTTTATGGTGGTGCAAGAAATCCGGAAACCATTAACATTCCAGGCGTTATACCAGTAAAGCTTGATATTACCAACACTCAAGAAGTTGAAGCAGCTGTTATCCTCGCTAAGGACGTGACGCTTTTAATCAACAATGCAGGCTCAGCTACTGGCGCCACTTTGCTGGACGATGAGGTAGAAAAAATACATTTGGAGTTTGATACGCATTTCTTCGGTACGCTGTCCATGGTTCGTGCTTTTGCACCAATAATTGAAAAAAATGGGGGAGGATCTATTTTAAATGTTCTTTCCGCATTATCTTGGTTTAGTTCAGGAACTGTAGGTGCTTATTCAGCTGCAAAGGCTGCAGAGTGGGCATTGACGAACGATTTACGTTTAAATCTATATCCTCATAATATAAGAGTATCAGGATTACATGTGAGCTTTATGGATACAGACATGACAACCAGCTTAGAAGTCCCCAAAGCAAGCCCTGCAGATATCGCAAAAATAGCTATTAATGGCATAGAATCTGGCAGCTTTGAAATTATTGCTGATGATAACAGCCGAATGATACAAGGTGGACTTGCAGGTGGCGTTCCTGCACTGTACCCTCATCTTTCTTAATAACAATTTCATTTCTAATTTAATTCATAAAGGGGAATAATAAATGAACAAATTGTGGAGTAATACGAAAATTGGAAATATGGAATTACCTCATCGTTTAGCAATGGCACCTATGACACGTAGTAGAGCACAGAAGGACGGCACACCTGGAGAACTAAGCTCTCTTTACTATGCTCAGAGAGCATCAATGGGATTAATTATTAGTGAAGGTACACAACCATCTGATGATGGTCAAGGTTATTTAAATTCACCTGGCATCTATACTGAAAAGCAAATAGAAGGTTGGAAAAAGGTTACGGATGCGTTGCATGAAGCAGGTGGCTTTATGTATATACAATTAATGCATGTGGGCCGTATATCGCACCCCGACAATACTCCGCATCATCGACAAGCAGTTGCACCTTCTGCGATCGCACCTGGTGTAGAAATGTTTACTGCTAAAGGCATGCAGGAAATACCCGTCCCACGAGAGCTAAGTGAAGAAGATATTCAAAATACTATTGCAGACTTCCGAAGAGCAGCTGCAGCAGCTATTAAAGCAGGTGCTGATGGGGTTGAAATTCATGGAGCCAACGGTTATCTAATTAATCAATTTATTAGTGAAAATTCTAATAAACGAATCGATAAATACGGTGGATCTGTGGAGAACCGTGCTCGGTTTGCAATTGAAGTAACAAGAGCAGTCGTTGAAGAAATTGGAGCAGAAAGAACCGGTTTCCGTATTTCACCAGGAACACCTCTTGGTGGGATTGTTGAAGGCGCACAAGGACCAGAGGTTTATCGCCATCTTGTAAAAGAATTAGCTAATTATAATTTAGCATACCTCCATGTGATGCATTTAGGGAATGAAATACTGCTCCATGAAATTCGTTCAATTTGGACAAATCCATTATTGGTCAATCGAGTAGGGCGGGCACTTGAAGATATTAGTGTAGATATTGATAGTGGTACTGCTGATGTCGTACCAGTCGGTATCTGGTCTTTAGCTAATCCGGATTTTGTGGAACGACTAAAAAAAGGAACACCTTTAAATGAAGTTGATCCTAAAACATTATACTCTGGTAACGGAAGCTCAGGTTATACAGACTACCCTAGAATGGAAGAATTAAAAACTCAACATCAATAAGAATATGTGGAATCACAACTGGCGTACAACTGAAAATTGTACGCCATAAAATTTTCAAATGGAGAGGAAGCTGGCAGAACATGAGAGCTGCTCAAATACAATACTCAAAAGAAATTCATTTGGAAATAAACAATGTTAAGATACCGGAAATCGATAATCGTGAGGTACTCATTAATTTTAAATGGCAGTATCCGAATGATTACTGATTATGATTTCCCATTAACATTAGGTAATGAACTATCTGGTGTTATAGAAGCATGTGGTAAAGATGTTGTTAATTTTCAGGTTGGTAACCGAGTTTATACGAGGTTGCCGGTGAATAAAATAGGAGTTTTCGCTGAATATGTGGCGGTCAAAGATGAAGCTATATTTAAAATGCCTAAATATCGGATTAACTCGAACTTGTATCTCGAATATAAATTGACTGAATTAGAACAACATAAAAAATCCGTAGGCTATTACCTAATAGATATAGTATTTTTAATTGAAGAATTTTTTTGAAGATAGATTTTTTGTTATCATTATAGGGAGGATGACATCTATATTTATGTAGGCAACTTTGTGTCATTGTACACTTAAAAGAATCAGTTCAGATAAGGGATAATATCAAACCTTAGACATATGTACAAAATACGGGTTTTGTGAGGAAGTAGTGTATAAATTAAAGGAACCAACCAATTTGATCCAAATTATTGCCAATTTACTGTCTATTAATGATTATCTAATCAATGTTCAAACCTGTTCAAAATAGCTGCCCTTTCCTAAGCAATTGATTCTTATTTAGTAATCGTATTATCTAAAACGAGTATTAAGCTTTAAAGCTCATCAAGTCTCGCATAAAACTTTAAGTACTAATAATGTTTTATTGTTTGCATTAGATTACATAACTCTCGATTATATAAAAAGTTAACTTTTCCCATTATTTAACTTTTAGAATCATCCTCATACATGTTCATCTTTAAACCTTCAATTACAAAGTAACTCTTCAGCTATCCTTAATTGTCTTTCCCGTTCTTTAGTAGCTGCCTCTGCAACTGAAGAATGATCTGATATGTAATTCACCAGTTTTACTGCATAGTCACTGCAAACCATAGCGTGTCCTCGCATATGTCCAGTTGCAATGGCTTGTGCAAAAGAACGGGCAGCATACTTACTAGCCTCGGTTGTGGACTCTTTGGCTAATTCATTGACAATAAATCCAACTTTTCTTAAGTCAAAGGCTCTAATCTCACCAGTTATACGCTTTTCTAGCGTTTCTATACCTAAATCAATCCGCGGGTCATTTACAAGCTGCTGGACCAGATGATCCAGGTGCTCAACTGCTACTTTCAAAGCCCATTTGGCCAGAAACTTCTGCGGCAGCTCTTCAAGCGTTTCTTCAAGCCGATTTCTTAATTCATGGTTATCTACAATCTTTATCTTTGGACTAGTATAAGTAAACATGTTAGTTTCTCTTAATTGCTGTTCATGTTTATTCCATGCATATTCCTCAATATTCAACGAATCACTCCCCCATTACAACACGGCACTATTTAATTGCTTCAGATCTTCTTTTATAAAAAGAGTGTACCATACTGAAAAAATGTAAATTATCCATATTCTACGCGAATAGTCGCCTTTATTACTCCGATGCTGGGCAAACATCTCTTCGATGATATTCATATTGAATATTTCTTCAATGCCACTATAGCGTATTTGTTCAAACATTATATCTGAAATTGGAGTTTTGAGCCAATCACGAATGGGCACGGGAAATCCTAGTTTCGGGCGATTCACAATAGCTTCCGGAACGATTCCTTCCATAGCTTTACGCAAAGCAAGTTTTGTTGTTTTTTGCCCAATCCGATTGGACACAGGTATTTTACTAGCCGTTTCAAAAACCTCTTTATCTAAAAACGGGACTCTTAATTCTAATGAATGTGCCATGGACAGCTTATCTGCTTTTGATAAAATGT
The DNA here is from genome assembly GCF_037975345.1 of Paenibacillus sp. FSL P2-0121. NCBI lineage: Bacteria > Bacillati > Bacillota > Bacilli > Caryophanales > Paenibacillaceae > Paenibacillus > Paenibacillus sp. FSL P2-0121. The sequence continues at coordinate 3,757,110 of NZ_CP150245.1, forward strand.
CTCCAGGTAACCAAAAATTCAGATCAATAAACTGCATTCTTGTCGTAGGGTCTAGGTGAGCTGTCTTATCATAAAAAGGCTTAACGATATCCATGGGATGTAAAAAGCTATTCTGAGCGTGTACCGATTCGTGAAGCAAGTTCATTTTACCGCTTTTGTTAAAAATATTAGCATTACCGAAAAAACGCTCTTCTAAAGGTGTCAGACCCCGAAGTAAATAATTTTTGCCATAAAAATGATAGGGATATACAGATAATGATTTTCGTAACGAATCCTTTATGAAGTTAGGCATCCAGGTTATCGGTCTTAATGCATTTGGCTCTCTATAGATTCTATACCCTCCGAATAATTCGTCAGCGCCTTCCCCTGATAGGACAACCGTTACATGTTCTTTGGCAAGCTGGTTTAGATGATAGAGTGCAATAGCGGAAGGGTCTGCAACAGGCTCATCTAGATGCCAGACCGTTTTCGGGATACTTTCAAAAAAGTCTTTTTGCGATAAAATGTGAAAATAATGATCTGTCCCCAGTTTGGCTGCCGTTTGATTTGCAATGATTGTTTCATTGTTCAGCCCTTCAAATCCAATCGAAAAGGTTTTTGTTGATTCTTCTGCTCTCATCATTGCAGCTATTGCGGTGGAGTCAATTCCACTGGATAAAAAACATCCTCTATCCACATCACTTTGTAAATGAAGATTTACAGACTCTTTCAATTTCCACTGAATTTCTTCGGCATAGTCTGCTAAAGATCGTTCTACCGGTTGAAAATGGGGTTCCCAATATTTCTCGATCTTCATTTCACCATCCGAGTTAACAAATAATCGCTCCGCAGGTCCTAATTTATGAATGTGTTCAAACATCGTATCAGGATGCGGGACATACTGAAAAGTTAAGTAGCTGAATAAACTTTGATATTGAAGCTTTCTGGGTACCCCTTGCACTGCAAGTATGCTTTTAATTTCCGAAGCAAATAAAAGATTATTTTCGTCTTTGTAATAATAAAAAGGTTTGATCCCGAAATGATCTCTAGCAGCAAAAAGAGATTGTTCCTTAAGATCCCAAATCGCAAAACTAAACATTCCACGTAAATGATGGACACAGTCCTTGCCGTATTCCTCAAATAAATGCACAATGACCTCTGTATCTGATTGCGTCTGAAAGTGATGTCCTTTTAGCTTTAACTGATCTCGTAGTGTTTTATAATTATAGATTTCACCATTAAAAACAATCCAAAGGGTACGATCTTCATTCGTCATCGGTTGATTACCATCACGTAAATCAATTACAGACAATCTGCGAAAACCAAGTCCAATGTGAGAATCGAGCCATACTCCCTCATGATTGGGGCCTCGGTGATTCATAACCCCTGTCATTTGTTTTAAGGTTTCTTCCTGTGGTGGCTGTCCATTATATTTTAATATTCCTGCTATTCCGCACATACTATGGTAGTCCTTCCTATAATAAAGATTAGGATATAGAGTGCCCATAATTGCTTTGATAAATTTATCATTTTTTTCTAAAGGATTCACTTATTTGAAAATACAAAAAAAGAAAAGCCTGTATTAGCAGGCTTTTCTCATCCATTCTTACTTTATCTCTCCCATAAAGCTTCTAAAGTTCTCGACAATGTCTTTAGATCGGGTATGGTGCAAATAATGCTCCCCATCAAGCAACATCAATTTCCCGTGTAAGGAGTCTTTAATCTGTTCTTTATGCAGGGATTCCCAGCCTGGAACATCCGTATTTTCTTTCACTAGGAAGAAAATAACAGGAAGATCTTTAGGGAAATTTAATGTTTCCGTGGCTTTGAAATTACTTTTAAAATGCTCTGCTTCGCTGATGATATTTGGATTCATCATGTTTTTAAGTGAAATCATTCTATTTTGTTCTTTAGTTTCCTCATCATCACTTGGTGTAACGATTTGGGCTGGATTAAGCTTTACCAGCAATCTCATAAATCCTGAGTTTTTAAGCAGCTTATAGGTTCCTGATGGAAATTCTTCATCGTTGCCCCCTTGTGTGGGTACGCTGCTGTCTATGCCTACGAATGCACTAACCTCGTTTTCGTATTTGTTCACATAGTCCAGTCCGTAAATTCCCGCTATAGAATGTCCCATCAGAATATAACGATCTATCTTTAATTCTTGTAAAGCTTCATGAAGCTCACTCACGATATTGTCGACCGTTCGTTCTTTTGTGGTGACATCGCTTAGTCCATAACCAAACGGCTCAACTACTACAACTTTATAGAAAGGAGTCAGTTCATCTACAAGTGGTTTGAAATCAATTACGGGTGATGCGGTTCCAAACCCTGGGAGTAACACGACTGTTTCCTTGCCTTGCCCTTGTATGGTAACATTCATCTTTTTCCCGTCGACAGGTACAAGCTGACCATAGGGTTCTATTTTTCCTTTCTCCACTTTATTGCTGATCACATTGACTGTAAAAACGATGACCAGAAAAAGTGCTATGAGTATGACTATAGCGACTATTACTTTAAGTAAAATTAATAATGTTTTTTTCATACTTTCATTTCCTTCCTTGGTGTTTCTTTTAGTTTCTCCAACTTCTGCACCCCTTCATGTTATCCCTTATCTTTTGTCTATTTCATTCTAACAATCCAGTCTTAGATCCTGTGTAACGCAAGTTTAATTGATTCTTAACTTTCAACAGCTCCTAATGATAACGAATTAAGCTTCTGTTAAGATTTATATAACAAAAAACACCTCTAGATATCCGTCGATCAGCCATAGGCTAATCTAACGTTATCTAAAGGTGTAGTTTCCACTTATTAGTTCATTGATTATTTACGCGCTGCACGAAGCTTCTCAGGGGTTACGTCATTTCCATCCGGATCTAAAATTGTCACTCCAGAAAGACTGTTACGAACTTGTCCACGAATTTCACGTAGATAGTCTTCACGCAATGCGATCTGTTCAACCCATTCGCCTTGTGTCAAGCCTACTTCACGTTCTTTCTTAGCTAATTCATTGATGCGAGTCAAACTTGTAATCATCTATGTTCCTCTTTTCTTAGTTTTAATTAGCTTACTAACGGTTATGGCGATTAGTTCCAGATTCAAGCTAAATTATCGGCCATTTGTTTCATAAGTCTTCTTAATAATAAACGTTCTTCAGGTATAATTCCGGCTAGTAATTTATCCAGCTGTTTGTTCCAGATCTGTTCCACAGGTTCGCAGAGATTACGTCCGGCTGGGGTTAGATACACTCGGCTAACTCTGCCATCTTCAGAATCTCTTTTTCGAACAACAAACCCATGATTTTCAAGAGATTTCACCATATTTGTTATGGTTGGAGGCTCACAATTCAAGCGTTCACTTAGCTGTATTTGTGTCATTCCATCTGTTCTCCATAACCGGCATAATAACTGTTCTTGACCCACATGAAGATTAAGTTCTCTAAGCAGTTCTGCATAATCTCTACGCATTTCCGCTGATATTCTATCCAGTAGTTCCCTTATCTCATCTTCTATCACAGATATTTCCTCCGTACTGCCTTACAAATTACTTAGCAAGCTAATAATATCACGATTTATTAAAAATTTCAAATAAATGTCCGTAACATTCATCCTGTTTGCTGACCAAACCATTAAAAAAGGAGTAAAACCACAAGATCACATAGATCTCGGTTTTACTCCTGCTTAGTCGACACTTGACTTCGTTCTCAATTATTTTGTGGAAGCCGTACTTCAAACATCGTCCGCACTACACTGCTTTGTGCAGAAACTGTTCCAGCATGTTGTTCCACAATGTTTTTAGTGATAAATAAGCCCAGTCCCGTACTCCCTGTGGGATGCGTTCGCGCTCGATCCCCGGTGTAGAACATATCAAAAATACGCGGGAGCTCTTCCGGATCAATACAATCTCCATAGTTAATGATCTCAATAACGACTTCATTTTCCTCTAAATACCCATGAATATCAATAAATTGACCGTCGCTTCCATATCGCGCTGCGTTGGTGAGGAGATTCTCAAATACACGCGCCAGCAGCTCACCGTCACCCTCTATCTTCAGAGGTTGGGTTACATCCAAGCGGGAAGTAAGACCATTTTTCTCAAAAACGGGATATAACTCTTCATTTAACTGCAAAAGAAGCTCACTCAGGTCGATCGAGGTTTTTTCAAGCGTAAGCTTACCATAGTTCATTCTTGTGATTTCAAATAGCTCATCAATTAATTTTTCCAAACGTTGAGATTTAGTATAAGCGATCGTTGTATAATGTCTGGTCTGTTCTGGCGTTAATTCATTGTCCTTCAGGATAAAATCCAAATAACCTATAACGGAGGTAAGTGGTGTACGCAGATCATGTGCCAGATTTAATACAAGTTGATCTTTACTGCTCTCCGCAAAGTCGCCCCGCTCGATAGCTTCCTGTAGATGATCAATAGCCAGATTGATATCATGGCCAATAAGGCCGAACTCATCTTTAGAAGGGATATCCACCCGCTCCGAGAAATCACCCGACGCCAGCTGATGGATCCCTTTCGAGATTTCCTTGAAATAATTTGCATATGGTTTAGTAAATATAAAAAAGAATAAGATGGCCAAAGGAATGAAGATAATCAAAAACGCATTAACATCACCGATATCCCGCATCAAGTAACGAACTTTAGTCAATGGATTTTCTAATAAGACCTCTGATCGATAATATCTCTGCAGAATTTTATAGATTGAAAAGGTAATTCCACCGGATACAAGCATACTGGCCATCAGCAGCATAATCATTTTTGTGCGAAAGCTATAGATCATTTTAGGCATTGGTTGTATACCCTTCCCCTACTATTTATCTTTGTAGTGACAATGGTATATGAATTCATTCAAAATCTCAAATCCTTCGAATCAAAGATCTTTCCGCAAAAAAATCCGCAGAGAAATGATATATGAACAGCTAAGCAAGAATACATAAGCCAGCCCTAGGATTATAAAGGGAATGACTGTACCTTTCACTCCAAAACTCAGCCATCTGTTCACATCAGGTATCCACTGGATCAAAAAGCTAAACACGTTCGGTCCAAACATTACAATCATCATAAAAACAAGATTAACCACTTGCGCTCCCTTTGCCCCTAACCAGTAATGAATCGGTAAATAAAGCATCGCAAGGAGAGGGAAAATGGATAACGTAATACCAACCTCTTGCCAAAAATGAGGGGTTACGGCTTTACCTGTTACAATAATCAGGAGATAAGTAAAGGACGTGGCTGCCAGCCCAACAAGCGCATACGGAAGGATCGAAAAATATTTGGCACGGACAAGCTCTTGTCTCCTTACAGGGAGATTAACGAGAAACCGTTGCGTCATCTGCTGAGTATCCATTGAGCAGGAGCTTATCAATAACAGCATGGGTGGCATTACCGTAAATAAACTGAAGCTATGATAGTTCGAGTAAGCTATCCAAATAAAAAAAGGGATTAGCAGCATCAGAAATTTACGCAGAAGAATGAAGTCTTTTTGAATTAAAAAAAATGATTTATACACTTTACGTCCTCCTTAGCTTATAACTCTTCCTTGCTAAACAATCGTAGTGAAATCCTATAAGAGCAGTACAATATGGAGAGATAAACAATCCCTATCAAACCAATCGACAACAGATGATCCTGCAGCTTTATGTCGGTAATTGTTAAGAAAAAGGATGAATTTGAAAGTGAAGATCCAGTGTTCAGGGTGGTAATCGTTATTACTACATTAAAAAGGATATTGAAGTAATAGTTTTTGGAACCAAGCCAATAATGAATCGGCAGATAAATAGACGCAGCCAAAGGAATCATAAGTAACGTTAAAGATACCCCTATCCAATAAAACGGGCTAATGGAATATCCAAATGAAAAGGAAATTAGTAACAAAGCTAAAGAGCAAACCAAACCGATGAAACAATAAGGAATAAGTGATAAGTATTTAGCCAAGATAATCTCTTGCCGTCTTACTGGTAACCCTATCACAAACTTTGTGTTGTTATTCTGTGCATCCATAGAACAGGAGTATACGAGCAACAGTAAAGATTGAAAAGTAGCAAACATGCTGGAGTTATCCAGTTGAACATATGCGATGAACAAGATACTCAAGAGAAATATAGGGATAAAATTCCGCAGGAGAATAAAATCTTTTCGAATCAGCAACAAGAGATTAAACATACAAAGCGTTTCCCTTTACCGTAAAATACATGATTTCTTCCAGAGTAGGCGTTTCGCATATGGCATGACCTCTAAAGAAGTGTTCCCCCTCAGAGCGATTGTTCAGAAGACCCTCGAAACCAACTTCCGTCTCTCTAAGCCCGATGAACCATTTTCGTACATCCCGATCAAGCAACTCTTTATTGCCTTTTACCAGCATATATTTGTTGGCTAGAGATTCTTTCATTTCATTAAATACTAGGTGCCCTTCGTTCACAAAAACAATATAGTCCGCGATCCGGTCCAAATCAGTCGTATTATGCGTTGAAAAAAGAATAGACTTCTTCTCATCCTGGATATGCTCACTAAGCAAATCAAGCAACTCTCTTCGGAATATAGGATCAAGTCCTGCAGTAGGTTCATCCATAATAAGCAGATCTGCACCATGTGATAAGGCAATGGCGAGCGAATACTTCATTTTCATTCCTTTGGAGAGCTCCTTAATCTTTTTCCGCGGGGAAAGCTTGAACATCTCTATGTATTTCCTATACGTTTCTTGATCCCAACGACTATAAAAAGGAGCAATAATCTTACTCATCTGATCGATGGTTAATTGATCGTAAAAGTAATTTTCATCGGAGACATAGCCAATCCGATCCTTATTCTCTGCTTCATGGATAGACATCTCTTGGTCAAAAATCTTGACGCTGCCATGATCAGGAAACACCATCCCCATCATCATTTTTATTAATGTTGTTTTCCCTGCCCCATTCGGTCCAATTAGCCCCGTGATATACCCTTCTTTAATACCGAACGTAAGTTCGCATAGGCTAAAATGGCCATATTTTTTAGATATTTGGTCCAATTGAATGACTTCTTTCATTCTGTCTCCTCCTCATAAAGCAATTTCAACATCTCACTAAACTCAGCAAAATTAATCCCCAGCATTTTACTCTCGTCGATAATCTCCTTCATTTTGTTCTCCATAATCCGTAGCCGTTGTTCCCGAATAAACTCCTGATCTGCACCAGAAACAAAGGAACCTTTCCCCACAATTGAATTGATAAGCCCTTCTCTCTCCAGTTCTTCATAGGCTCGTTTCGTTGTAATTACGCTAATCTGCAGCTCTTTGGCTAATAGCCGGATAGAAGGTAATGGGGTGCCAGACACTAACTCTCCTTGCAGAATCATCTGGCGGATCTGGCTGACAATCTGTGCATAGATGGGTTCACCGGAAGTGTTGGATATCAATATGTTCATGTAATCGTGCCCTCACTCCTAGTTTATGTGTTATCAATGTATATATGTAATATATACACTATACCCATTGTTGTCAATTACCTTTCTTGTATCGGCAAAAAAGCTGATTCCTAGGATCTAAGAACCAGCTTACACAGTTATCAGATATTTTCTCTATCACAATAATCCCGCACTTTTTAAAAAACGGCTAACAATATCTATCTGATAGCGAATCCGTAGCTCACGATCAAGGCTCCAGCAGGTTTCCACAGTAAATGCTTTAGCCCCTAATATACGGGTAACGGTTGCCCTTGAGGAGCCGGGGCGCTCCCGTAAACGGATATTAAAATGATAAGCGGTTTTGGGAATCGTTCGATTAATGCCTTTGATGACACGTTTTGCTGTACCTGTTCCTCGGCTTCCCGGAGTGACGATGATCGACTGGCCAAGTCGCTTCGGATTTTTTTGTGACAACCCATTTGCTTCATGAAGATCCAGAAACCAGGTGGGACGATATCTTAGTACTAGCTGTAGCAAAGCTGAAGCTAATGGATGTTTTGCCGCTGTTTTGCTAGAACGTGGAAAGGTGCGATTTAAATCGGGTACACCTCTGATCCGTTTGCGGTAAGCTTTTTGATTCATTAGAGGTACTACAATGATCGTGCCCCGGTGTATATACAACCTTCTCTGGTTAAAATGTTCTACAATGATCTGTGCGGCACGAATACTTCCTGTCTCATTCCCATGTATCCCCGACACCACCATAAAGACAGGACCAGGAAGCTCACCTCTAATCACATAATAAGGAGTAGCATAAGCTGTGGACGATGCTAAGGTATAGCTTTCAACGATCATAAAGGATCACCTCCACATTTAGATAATCCATATATGTGTATTCCGATGTCCCCCAGTTGTCCTAGACAGATAAGCAAGAAGAAACGACGTGGTCTTTTTTAAAGATAGCATTCGGTTTTCGTAGAAATACAATCAAAAAAAGCCTGATTTCTCAGGCTTCCTTAGTCCTAACTAGTTAATTTATTTATACGCCGGGAGCCAGTCTCCATGGGCTGTGATCAGCTCGTCGCACATATTTGTAATGTCATCCATCGACAATTCAGCTGCTGTATGTGGATCGAGCATTGCGGCGTGATAGATATGCTCTTTCTTATGGGTAATCGCTGCTTCGATCGTTAACAACTGTGTATTAATGTTTGTACGATTCAGTGCGGCGCACTGTGGAGGCAGATCTCCCACGTAGGTCGGAGTTACTCCGCTTCTATCTACTAAACAAGGGACCTCTACACATGCTTCTTTTGGCAAATTAGTGATAAGACCTGTATTCATAACATTGCCACCTATTTTGAAAGGCACATTAGTTTCGATAGCTTCCATAATATAAGACGCATATTCATGCGAACGTTCATGTTTAAGTTCTTTGTTATTAACCAATTCTTCACGCATTTGTTGCCAACGTTCAATTTGATCTACACAGCGGCGTGGATACTCGTCGAGTGGAATTTGAAACCGTTCGATAAGCTCTGGGTAATTACGTTTGATAAAATAAGGATGATACTCTGCGTTATGTTCCGAAGATTCCGTAATGTAGTAACCGAATTTAAGCATCATTTCATAACGGACCATGTCTCCGTGATGTTCTTGTTGCTTCTCAGCGGCACGGCGTTTAATTTCCGGATACAAATCCTCGCCGTCTTTAGTAACCTCCAATAACCAAGCCATATGGTTAATCCCAGCGATCTTAGCCTGAACACCTGTCTGATCCATACCCAGATGCTCGAACAAGCCCGGAATACAATGCTGCACACTATGACATAATCCCACCGTCTTTACACCGCCATAGGTATTCATCACATTGGTCAGAACTGCCATAGGATTCGTATAGTTCATAAAGAGTGCGTCCGGACAAACCTCCCGTACATCCGCAGCAAAGTCCAGCATCACTGGAATAGTACGCAGGTTACGGAAAATCCCACCTATGCCAACTGTGTCCGCAATCGTTTGCCGCAAGCCATATTTCTTCGGAATTTCAAAATCTGTGATGGTGCAAGGATCGTAACCTCCCACTTGGATTGCATTAATAACATATTTAGCTCCACGCAAAGCTTCTTTACGATCCGTATAGGATTTCACAACACAAGTGCTGCCGCTGCTCTCTTTTATATTATTTAGCATATTCTCGGAATCTTTCAGGCGTTGTAGATCAATATCATACAGGGCAAGTTCAAACCCTTGCAGGGCTGGCGTTCTCATACAATCTCCCAACACGTTTTTGGCAAATACGGTGCTACCCGCTCCGATAAATGTAATTTTAGACATGTGAAATATTCCTCCTTATAGGTGAGGTGAACGGTGTTAACATCGCAGTTTTATGGAATAGAGTAAACTATAATTCCCTTATAAACACTAGGATGTCAGATCATAACCGTCTGCTCTCTTCACTAATCACTATAAATGAGAGCGGTCCCAATGAGTATGGAGAAATACAAGAGATATATGGACGTTTGTTGCATTTGTATATTCAATCCTATAATCTAAATGTATTATAAAAGCAATCTTGGGGAGGTTCTAAGTAAATGGCTTCAGAGCATTATCATTTTACAGCAGGGTTTAATCTGGCTCCCGATGATCATGACCTATCTGTATTATTCAGCGGAGAAGGCAAGCCCGTTCCTGGCCATAAAATGGGCCCCTCTGTTCATGATTACTATCTCATTCACACAGTAATTGACGGTGAAGGTGTTTTTCAAAGTGGCAGTAATTCGCAGGGATGTAGTAAGGGGGATACCTTTGTTATTTTTCCGGGGGCGTTATTTAGCTATCAGGCAGACATGGATCGTCCGTGGACATATGTATGGGTGGCCTTACAAGGGGAAGCGGTTGAACAGCTACTACACGAAGTGGGAATTACAAGGGACAAGCCAATAATCCACTTAGATAACCTAATAGAGATACATAAAGTATATGAACATATTCGTTTATCCTTTCAGCAATCTGCTTATCCTCGACTGGAGAGCTTAGAAGCTTCGGGTTGGCTGCGGCTGCTAGTGCACAAATTCGGTGTTGCGAACATAAGTTCGCTTCCCTCTCAATCGATAGAATTACCGGATGTTATCGACCGTCAGATCGATCAAGCGATCCGTTGGATTTCTCTACAGTTTCATCAACAGATCAGTATCGACCATATGGCATCGTCTCTAGGCTATCATAGGGCGCACCTCTCTAAAGTCTTTAAACAAAAGATCGGCATGTCTCCCAAACAATATTTATTAAAGGTTCGTATGGATAAAGCAAAAAAACTGCTAGGAGGCACGCTGACCATCGACCAGATCTCTTCCTCGGTCGGTTTCAATGACGCGTTATACTTCTCCAAGCAGTTCCGTAAGTGGAGCGGCATGTCTCCCAGTGAATTTCGAAATCATCTTCGAACGGGCAAGTGATTGATGTATCTTACGTTTCTTTCATGGCTTTAGATAAAATTGAGCTAACAAACGTTGTCTTTCCTTCACAATAAGCATCAATGTCATAACGATGTTGTTCTGCCAAGCGTTGTTTGACCTCTGCATACGCTTGACGCGCTGCTGTATTCGATCGCAGATAGTCTCTGAAAGCGATATGCTCCAAGTAGCCTTTTCCATCCTTAGGACATACATACAGATGATATTTCATAAATCCATCATCCTGAAGTCTTTGAAACGCTTCTCTTCCCTCTATTCCCAAGTTCCCTTGGTGTTCATATCCATGCTGTTGTAAACGTTCTATGATTTGTGGGAGTACATCGTAGCTGTCCATCACAAGATCAAGGTCGATGATAGGTTTAGCAGATAGCCCTTCAATCGAAGTACTGCCCACATGCTCGATAGAAATAATAAGATCTCCGACATAAGATAAGAGCTGTTCTTTTAATCTATTGAATTCTGCCTTCCACTCTGGGTTATACGGGACAACCTCTATAACTTTCGTCTTCTCAGCGATGATCAAACACCTCCCGGGTATAATAAAAGGTACTGTAATACGTTTCTAGCTAGTCTCTGGTATATCCTCTTTCTCGATCACTCTATAGACGATACATATGCATAAAGCGGCTACAACTAGCGTTCCCCCCATTAAGCAGACACCACTCCAGCCCCAATGCTGCCATGCAAAACTTCCCAGCGTGGATCCAATCGCTCCCCCTGTAAAAGTGCTGACCATAAAAACAGTATTAATACGACTGCGAGCCGCTGGTTCAAGTGCATATATGCGTGTTTGGTTACTGACCTGTGATCCCTGTACCCCAAGATCCAGAATTATAACTCCTGCAATCAAACTCCAGATCGTAAATCCGGCTAAACCAAAAAATCCGTAAGCAATTAATGTAATTAACAGTAGGATTCCTACAATCTTTTTGGGAGCAATTCTGTCTGCTAACCTCCCGATAAATGGAGCACCAGCAGCACCTGCTACACCAATAAGACCAAACAATCCTGTAATAGAGCTACTGTAGTGATAAGGTTCTCCTTCCAGAAAGAAAGCTAGAGAAGTCCAGAACACACTAAAGCCGCCAAACATGCAAGCCCCAATTAAAGATGACTCACGAAGCGTCGAATATCTGCGAATCAGTTGTCCCATTGATTTCAGCAGATCGGAGTACGAGGAATTATTGTCTGGTTTCGTTGCCGGGATTAGCCGATAAAGAATAAGGGATAACAATAACATGACTACTGCGGCAATCCAGTACATCGCTCTCCAGCCGAACATATCCCCTATAATTCCGGATATTGTTCTTGCTAGCAAAATACCAAAAAACAATCCGCTCATTACTGTGCCTATAACCTTCCCCCGCTCCTCCGGTAAAGCTAACTCAGCCGAGAGAGGAATGATGACCTGCGGCACCACCGTAGTTATGCCGATAGCAAAGCTGGCGATATACATCCAAGTGAGGTTTTGTGCGGTAGCGAAACCAATTAGTGACAGTGATACAGCAATAAGAAGTCCTGATATCAGTGTTCTGCGTTCACGAATGTCACCTAGTGGAACAAAAAATAACATTCCCAGCGCGTAGCCGATTTGAGTAAGCATCGATACATATCCCACTGCGTTAGAGGAAGCATTAAATGTGCGTCCTATCTCAGCTAGGAGCGGCTGATTATAATACATATTTGCCACGCTTAGTCCTGATGCAATGGCTAGAATTAGGATGAATTGCTTAGATAGACCTTCTCCTACACGAACAGCAGCGCCTGTGATAGATTGTGTCATGAAATTATGTGCCTCCGTTCACGTATGCTGCTTCAAACAGCGAGCTTTATTTTCCCTAATATATTATAACAGTCAATGTCAACCTTCCTTCTTCAATAGATTAATGATTAGTAAAGGGAAAAATATAAATATCTGCATAAGTACTATTTATAGTAAAATATATAAATCTGAGCTAGGAGTGGATGGACGTGCACCAGAACGAACGAATCATAAACAAATTACAAACGAATCCCTTAAAGAATGTAAGCTTGTTAAAAATGTTAAACTCCTTCCACGAAGTCATGGAAACACATCTAGTTGAGCATGGTGATCAGTGGGGTATTGTATTACTTCTTCCAGCCACAGCATACGCATATGATCATAGGGTATATCCTCAAGCGGATTACATCGTATTTTTGGATTACAGCTGCCCCGATATATTTCCAGCTTTACTACCACTGCTCCCAGCACAGGCGAAGCTTGTTTTTAAACTACAGGATGTGAAGTACCAAGAGGCACTGTCTGCGCATTTTTCTTTAGAAAAAACTCGGGGGTTTTTCTCTTACAGCACAACTGAGGGGTTAAGGTATAGTAAGGACAAAGAGGTGTCAATCAATCATTCATTTGACGACAGACTACTTCCACTTTGGGCTGCTAACCATTACAATAAGGAAGAAATTGAGGAATATTTCCAAAAAGGAGCGTTTTCCGTTTCAATCTTTCAGGGCGACAATCCGGTTAGTACCTGCCTAGCGTTCCGAAATGAAGAGCAGATTTGGGAAATCGGCGCTGTTCATACTTTAGAAGCATTTCAAAGATACGGATACGCGAAAATGGTAGTTCGCACAGCCATACAAGAAACGTTAGAACGAGGCTTTATTCCACGCTATCACGTCCTTGAAAGAAATCAAGCGTCCATTCGTCTAGCTGAATCTATTGGGCTTGTCCCTTGTGTGCAGCTAGAGCACTGGATTAACTACATTCAATAACAATTTCTATTGGAGGTGATTTTAATGAGCTATCCAACAAACGACAATTTGAACTATTATCAGCCTCCACCCCCTCCGGCACCGACGAATGGTAAATCAATCGCTGGTTTTGTCTTGGGAATCCTCTCTATTGTTGTGCCTTATATTGGTTTTCTGTTAGGTATTATTGCGATTATTCTATCCGCCTTATCGCTGAAGGAAATCCGTAATCGTTATGAACAAGGCAAAGGCCTAGCGATTGCAGGCCTGGTATGTGGAATTGTGGGCACGCTGATGTACGCAATTATTATATTATTCGTCGTTGTGTTTGTTTTTGCAGCTTCTACTTACTAACCACGAAAAGGATCTCAATAGCCATCATCGGCTGCTGAGATCCTTTTTGTGTTAACACGTTTATCCAAGTGAACTCTTCATTCAGTCGTGGAACCAAAATCGGTGATTTTAAGCTTTACATCAAAGGTCAATGGCATCCGAATAAATTCCTCGTCCCAATGATCCTTGATCTTTTTCCAAACCTGCGGTTTTTCTATGCTGAACCAATTTCCGAACCCTGCTATATCCACTTTGTAGGTAGAATGCATTTTGTGAATAAGAGCATTGATTTTTTCGGTTAATTTTTCCTCGAATATCTTCTCCAATTCTTTGAAATAGGCAACTTCTGCGGAATGCTCATTATCATCCCAATTCTCAATAAGACGTCCATCAGACTCAATGGCTACATGAATAGAGAACTTCTCATCCGCAGTCTCCTTCAGCGTAATTTTGCTCTTAACTGATTTAATTTCATAAGTAATCGCTTCATTCAACTGATTATAGGCTTTAATGCTCCCACCTTTTATGTCCCCTTTGATCCAGGCAATACTCTCCACATCCTGTTGATCAATATTGCCAATCCACTGTCCTGTGTCTCCCTTGATAATACCTGCTCCGGAAAATTCCACCTCACCTTGTGCCTCCACAACGTTCTGTAAAACAAAGCTTTGCCTGGAGTACATAAGTGCATCTAGATTAGACAACGTTATGCCCTTCATAACTTTACTGGTTCTGAAGTGGTTATGAATCATGTCTGCCAGACGAAAAGAAGGAATCTCCTCCGAGGTTGTTTTAAGTGTGTCGGATGCAGGCCCTTGGCTAAGAAATATAAGACAGCTAGGGCGGATATCATTATCTCGCAGTAAAAAGTCCATTAGCCGTCTGATCTTCTCCTGTTGCACCAGTTTCTCAGATATGACAACAACCTTGAGGTGATGACCTATAATCGGACGGTTCTTACGTATTGAGATTTGGCGGAATATCTCAAGCAGAGAATCCCCTGTCTCAGAAATATTGTGATAATGAGTTTGTGGTGTTGCGCCATCTTTGCCAGAGTTTCCGAGTATTTTTTCAGGCACAATTTGTACCGTAGCCGTCAATTTATTTTTCTTTGAATAGCTTCCTCCAAGTTCCTCGAATTCCCGTTCGACTCCTTTCGGCTCCCCCTTGTCAAGCGCCAATCCCGTATAAACACTCAAGTCTTCAATCTCCTTACTGCTCCAGCAGCCAGACTGCGTAAGCAGAATCACGAATACCAATAGTAAGCGAATAACCCGCAGTCTAAACATTCTGCTTGAGTCCTTTCTTCCTAATGATTAATACAATCGACAATAACAGTGGCAGCAATATAAAGATTAGCAAACCCATATAGCCAATCGCATCACCAAGACTGAAGACATCATTAATGCGTTGAGGGATCATCGTACAGATGAAGATGATGGGCATTAAAGCGAACATAACCGGATGGATCTTTAGGTGGAATACCTGGGAGATGCCAAGTGATGCATTAAAGAAAAAGCTGCAAAAATTACAGAACATCTGCATCAGCCAAATGACGAGCAACGGAAATTCAAATCGTTCAAAAAAGAACCCTGATATTTCAAAGCTCCGTACCAAATCTATCGTAGGCCAGGTGCTTGTGATTACAGAATTGATAGATAGACCGCCGATAACCATCACAACAGTAACCAAATATAATACAAATGGTATACTTAAACCAACCAACATTCCCTTGACCGCTTGCTGCGGATGCTCCATAAAGGCAGTCATTGTCATCACAACCTCACAACCGGTAAAAATCAGGATGCTCGACTTCATGCCTCGGATCACCGGCATCATGCCTTCACTCAGAAAAGGACGCAAATGCTGGATATCAAATATTCTGGTACTTAAGATATAACAAATAATCAGAATAAAAATACTGATCGGAAATACAATCTGAAACACGCGGGCCATGGAATTAATCCCGCCATACACCAAATAAGTGCCCACCCAGATGAACGGCATCACAATCGCCCAGATCGGTGTCCCTTCCAGAAGAAAAAACAACGTTACTTCCGCCAAAACGCGGATTTCGAAACCCGCAATCACAATAAAGTAAAGAATCAATATTGTACTCATTACACTGCCTGGAAGATTCCCAACAATTCTTTTAGAATACTGAAAGACAGTCTTCCCTGGAAATTGCTGGCTAAGCTTCACCATAACCAATATGACCAAAGATACGACGATACCTCCCAGCACTACTGAAATCCAGGCATCGGGAGTCTGCACAGCCTTAACAACATTTCTGGGCAAAGTCAAAATTCCCGCACCTAGCATTGAATTGGTCAAGATTATAGAAGCCTGCGAGGTTGTGATCTTGTCATCAGTTCGTTTAAACACTGTGGTCTCCCCTCTGCTTCTGCTAAGAATACATTCTCTAGGACCTGCGCTTTTTCTTCTGGGTCTTCAGCATCTCCGGTCTTCGCTTCATGATCGATAACGGTGCACGAACGAACAAATCCTTCCAGTCACTTAACCGGAAAGGGGAAATAGGGGTGACGTAAGGAACTCCAAAGCTTGAAAGCCGAGTCAGATGACTGCAAATAAGCAGGAAGAAAAGGATGGTTCCGAACATGCCCAGGACCGCCGCAAATAACATGCCTGCGAATCGTAAGATCCGGAGAGTAATTCCCGCACTGTACATCGGTATGGAAAACGAAGAGATCGCTGTCACGGCTACAACAATTACCAGAAACGGACTCACAATACCAGCCTGTACCGCGGCATCTCCAATGATCAGACCTCCGACAATCCCCATTGCCGGACCTATGGGCTTCGGCAGCCGGATCCCAGCTTCACGCAAGATTTCAATGGAAATTTCCAGAATCAACACTTCAATTAATGCAGGAAAGGGTACACCTTGGCGTGTTTCGATAATGGAGATCGCCAGTTGTGTAGGAATCAGCCCCGGATGAAAAGAGATAAAGGAAATATACAGCGCCGGAGCCAACAGAGCCAGAAATGATGCGCAAAACCGGAGTATCCGCAAAAGTGTACCCGGAATCCAGCGCTCATAATAATCCTCAGGAGACTGCAAAAGCATACTGAACGTCACTGGAACAACGAGTGCAAACGGTGTGCCATCCAGCAAAATAGCGACTCTTCCCTCTAACAAGGAAGCAATTACCCGATCGGGTCTTTCCGTATTCTGTGTCTGCTGAAACGGGCTTAAATAATCATCCTCGATCAACTGTTCCACATAGCCGGATTCCAGAATAAAGTCCATATCAATTTTGGAGATACGTTCCTTCACTTCCTGGAGCAAATCAGGATTCACAATGTTTTTCATATAAGCGATAACCAGGTTCTTCTTGATTTCGCTGCCTACTTCAACCATTTTCATTTCCAGATTCTTATTAAGCCCTTGGCGCCGCAGCATAGAGGTATTCTCACTAAGCACCTCGGTAAAGCCAATCCGAGGCCCACGCAGTAAAGCCTCCGAGGTCGGCTCAGTAATCGAGCGCACGGATCCATGCGGAGAACCCACCAACAACATCTCACGCATGCCTTCGACAATCAGCGCAGTGTATCCGAATAGGACAAACTCCTGCAGTTGGTCCAAATCCTTGGCTTCACTAAGCTGAGCTAAGGGGAGCATATTCTGTTTCAAGTAATTGTATATTCCTTCTGAAGCCTGCGTTTCGCCGGCATACATCAGATTCTGCAGCACCTGCTGATTGATTAGCTCCTCGTGCTGCATCCCCTCTACATAGACCAATGTGGCACGTGCCTGTATACCTTTAACTGAGAATTCACGAAAATGTACATCACTGTTCTCCCCCAATGCCGTTTTTATCGCTGTCAGATCGGCATCATAGTCCTGGGTAAAAGCAGTAGACACAGGAGGCTGCGGATTTACTTCCCGATTGTCATTCTTCTTCAGTTCCGCATCCTGTGATTTGGCCTCTGTTTCCTTAGAGCGTCCGCTTCCAACATAAAAATACAAATGCCTGTAAAGATAAAAAATCCCTACGGGAAAGAGCAGCGTAATCGCCGCCTGCATAAAAATTGTCCAGTCCGGAATATAAGAGACTATTTTAGGCCACATCGCAATCATCCTCTATAGGAATCTGTTAGTACTATTCTCCTTCCACCCTATTCTTATGCAACATTTGAAACTTAAGGAAAGTTCATATATCAGCATTGGTCCGGACATAACAAAACGCCCGCATAAGCGGACGTCTGCAATTTAGAGTATTTTCAATGGGTACTGCTTAAGGTTAATTAGGTTGCTGCCACTGCTTTAAAACTTCAATCAGACCCGGAACATCTAATCCATCCAAGGAAAAAGCTTTGCGCAGCAGCTCATGCGGGATGAACTCATCGTATTTTCCGAGATAGGGTGCTTCATCTGGGGATAACAATGATAATGGATCTGTGGCAGCCATACTTTCGGCAATGATCTCTGCTTCCAGCGTTTCTGCATCTGTTTTACCAGCAACGACCATATAATAAGGTTCCATGGGAACGATAGAACGCAGTCCCAGAGGGCTCTTCAGATTGTTCTTCAGAAGGCGCTCCAGCGTGCGGAATTGCCGACTGCCCGCCCAGGGCAGAATGAACATGGAATCTCCACCTGCCGGCATAACGGACCGCACAAGCATTCCGCTTTCCTTCGCTAAACGACGGGCTCGTTCGAGCCGCGCAGCCGCACTCGGAGCTAAATACGGATACAATGAAGTGGCTCCTAAGATTTCACGGATTTTGGTCATGATGCGTGTATGTACATCCCCACCCGCACCAAGCCACAACGTATCTACTTTGCCGCGTGAGGTTTTCACATAAACGGCTTTATGGCGATTATCCACCTCTTCTACCTTCCAAAGCTTACCTGCCAGAGTAAAACAGTAGCCTGGTGGTGGAACCGTTGTGATCGATCCAATTTCCTCAGTTCCGTTATAGACCACATGCTCTTCATCATCTTTGAAGACCGCGTAGAAGCGGAAGTTATTCACGATCTTCTCTCCCGCCATCCCGATGATCAAGCTGCCTTCGTCCATCTTCTCAATTTGTCCCATGCCTAACAAATAGGTCATGAAAATATCATAATCAGTAGGATCTATGGTTTTAAACGAAGGCAAACTCAGAACCGCTTCTTTTAAATCATCCGGTTCGGCCTCACCCATACTTTTCAAAATGCTCATCGTCTGATGGTACAGCAGTCCAACTGGCAGCTGACGCACGACCAGGGGCTCCACCCATTTCTCGCGCACATATAGCTCAATAACCGCTATCGCTCGAAGCAGTGTCCACGGCATCCGCGCCGGAAGCTGAGCTTCCTCGTCCTCTTCCTCGGGCGTGACAAAGATCATCTCGGATGCAGCGTCTCCACGCCTGCCCGAGCGGCCTAACCGCTGCACAAAGCTTGCGCAGCTATAGGGAGCGCCGACCTGTAGCACTCGCTCCAGCTCGCCCAGATCAATGCCCAGCTCCAGCGTCAACGTCGCTGCGGCAACAGCCGGTCCGGTGCCTTGCCGCAGCGCGGCTTCCGTCTCTTCACGCAGCATCGCGGAGATGCTGCCATGGTGAACGTGAAATACATCCCGTTCACCACGCTTCGCGGCCGTCCTCCGCATCTCTAGGGTCGCCGTCTCCGCATCTGAGCGGCTGTTGGTGAAGATCAACGCCTTCTTCAGATGCGTATGATCATAAATAAAATCGTAATAAGACTGCTTCGCACGTTCTAAATGCTCCGCCTGCACCTCATCCCGTGCATCCGGGAAAGAGAAATGCTCCACACTTAAACGGAGCTTACGCCCGCCTTGTGGAGCGGACACTTCAACGCTCTCCCGTGTGCCCGCCGCCAGCCACTCTGTGACAGAAGCGTAGTCACTCAGCGTAGCTGATAGACCGATTCTGCGAGGATGACATCCCGCCATTCGTGAGATTCTCGCCAGCTGGCTTAACACCTGGATCCCCCGGTCAGCTCCCATAAAGGCATGCACCTCGTCAATGACAATAAAACGTAGATCATGGAACAACGCTGGAATAGCATTCGGGCGGTTCATTAATAATCCCTCAAGCGATTCCGGGGTGATTTGCAGCACGCCTGAAGGATTCTGCACCAGTTTTGTTTTATCGGCTTGAGGTACATCTCCATGCCAGTGCCACACCGGAATATTGCCTTCACGAAGCAAATCATTCAAACGTGTAAATTGATCGTTGATCAAAGCTTTCAGAGGGGCGATATACAAAATGCCAACCGAACCGGAAGGACGTTCATACAGCTCAGTAAGCGCTGGGAAAAATGCTGCCTCTGTCTTACCTGAAGCGGTACCTGAGGCAATCAGCAGATGATGCGGGGTATCAAAAAGCACCCGGCAGGCATCCACCTGTGCCTCACGCAAAGTCTCCCAGCGGTTCTTATAAATAAACTCTTTAATGAAGGGAGCCAGCCTATAGAACGGATTATCACTCATAATTCAAACTCCGCCAGGAATCCATCCAGTTCATTTTGCTCAGTCTCAGCTGGCTTAGCCGTTTTTTCGCCCACTAGCTGTTCAAAAGTAATCTCCGGATGATGGTGGAGCGTATGCAGCAGATCCATGAAATCACGAACTACCTCCCGTGGAGTCAAGAGTTCTTCAGCCCCTAATCTTCCAACCGCTTCCTCCATAAAATGAACCAATTGTTCCTGTGATAAACGCGCTTCATAACCATAATGTAGGGCGTGAATCTCTTTAAGCTTTTGCAGCAGTACCAGAATTTCCTCGTGTGATAACATGTCCAGTGCAATGATAGGTCCAGTATAATTGTTCAGACCCGCCGCCCCGTACCGGCCAGCAACCAATCGCGATCGCAGTGCCTCATAACTAAATAATCCACGCCGTCCATCTTCCACAAATTGCGGTGTTCCCCCTATAAAAATCCCAAGGTTCTCTGCCTTCCCCTGCATCGTATCATTGAACATGGTAAGCAGCTTTTCATAGTTGCTCTGGCGGGAAATACTGTTCGTAATTTTATAGAGATTGACACCTTCATCAATAAACAGCAGCAGACCTTTATAGCCTATAGCCGCAGTAAATTCCGCCCAAAGCTTCATATAGTCATACCAATTATCATCATCAATAATTACGCCAACTCCAAGCGCTTTGCGGGCTTCTGTCCGAGTTGCAAATTCTCCTCGCAACCAGCGAAGCGAATCCTGTTTCTGGTCATCATCGGCCAGCTTGTGTGCATTCCAATAAGAGGCGAGTACTTTGGCAAAATCAAAACCATGTACCAAACCACGCATTTCAGAGGCTACAGCGTAAATTCGCTTCTCTACTTCTTCACCAAGCTGAGGGTGATCAGGCCCATATTCCTTCTCCTGCATCACGGACTGCTGTAGCGTAATAATCCATTTCTGCAGGATGATCTCCAACGCTCCACCATCTGGACGTGTGCGGGTCGATAAATGGCTCATTAGCTCCCGGTAAGTCGCTAGGCCTTGTCCTTTAGTTCCTACTAACCTACGCTCAGGGGACAGGTCAGCATCTGCTACTACAAAATCCCGATCCATCGCGTAATTACGGATCATCTGAAGCAGAAAGCTTTTGCCGCTGCCGAATTTGCCTGTAATCAGCTTAAAAGCTGCCCCACCCTCTGCAATGTTCTCCATATCTCTTAATATGGCTTCAATCTCCGGCCGACGGCCAACGGCTATGTGCTCTAGTCCGATACGCGGAACAACACCTGCCGTCAACGAATTGACTAGCGCAGTTGTCATTCGTTTAGGTATTTTTAATTCACTCATCCAAAGTTCACCTCATTAAATATTGCGCAGCATAGAGATATATTCCTCAACAATGTCTTCCCCCTCAATGATCAGATCACCAAGAATGTCCATTGCGATCTCATTAATCTCATCAATTAGAAGCTCTGACATCGTGCCATTAGCAGCAGCCAGCTTCAGTAAAGCTTGACTTCCATCCTCATCCAAAAGAGCAAGCAGTGCTTCCCGTTGTAGTGGACTTAAAGCATTGGCAAACTGTTCTGCCTCCGATCCTATGCTAACCGCTTGAGCTTCTTCAATCACCTCTACAGGCAACAATTCTTCCTTACTATCTTGTATTGGATCGATTTCACCGATAGTTGCTTCGAGCTCGCTAGCCTCGTAATCTTGCTCGTCCATATTCTCAACCGTAAGCATTGTCCGTACAATTTCAGAATCACTTTGCAGGCGTTCTAGCTTCTCAGGATCTATGACGACTGTCGGCCCTTTGTCTTCCTGCGTCTCTTTAAGGTACTCACGCTTTAGAAAACGAGTGATCAAATCGTCCATATCGGCCTCTACATTAATACCTTTAAGTCGTCCGCGGTAGCCCATCAGTTCCCGGAGTTTATTCTCAGTCAGACGAAATAGCCTTGTAATCAGACTGCGAAGTGGTGGAGATTTACTAATACGTACAACCGGTATAAGAACAGAATAGCCATATAATGAAATATCATATACGGCACTTCGGAATAAATAACGCTCCCGCATCACCGCTGGTCCAGGCGGAAACATTTCAACTAGATTGGAGCCGTGTTTCCGGGTGACATAAGCATTAATTAACGCCACGACCTGCGGAATGTATTGTTCAAGAGCCTCATTGCCTTCTCCGATGTAGAACTTGGATTTACTAATATCATAGTCCGACATTGCCGTTAATACTGCGAAGGTTAGCTGCTCAGGAGCAGTCGTCAGTCCTCTCATTAATTCAAGCTCCGCCAGATCCCCAGCAAGACCACGTGAACGAGCCACAATGATAGAAAGCGGGACATCCAAATGATGTACAAAAGAGAAGTCCGCGATCCAGCCGCCAAGATATTGATCCAAACGTTTATAACTTTCCCGGTAAGCTTCCCAGATCAGATTTAGCTGCCTATAGCCATCATTAGGGTCAGTCCACCCCACGCCATTAATAAGCTCATATACATGCAGAAAAATATAAGAAAGATCTGTTTTCAGATATCTGCCTTGTCTAACTTCATTCCGCCAATAAAAATACCATCTGCTTTGCGTGCC
Source organism: Paenibacillus sp. FSL P2-0121 (assembly GCF_037975345.1). Classification (NCBI taxonomy): domain Bacteria; kingdom Bacillati; phylum Bacillota; class Bacilli; order Caryophanales; family Paenibacillaceae; genus Paenibacillus; species Paenibacillus sp. FSL P2-0121. The sequence continues at coordinate 3,780,048 of NZ_CP150245.1, forward strand.
TGTCATATGGCCATATGTAGGCCAGTAACTCTTAAAAGGAACAAAAAGCGCTGAGTCCTCAGTTCTTTCAACTAATTCCTTCGCTCTTGTTACGAACTGCCCTTCGGTGGTAGTCACAGGCTCCGGCGTTTCCATCTCTGTATCCCAAAGCTGCAGCTGTAATGAAGGTTCAGGGGTTGAATTTGTTTTGCCATTATTCTTAGAAGATGACTTAGGCAGCGCAGGTTCAGGGGAATTTCGCGGCGGAATCGGTACATTTTGTTCCGTACTTTCCCAGACTAATTCTGTGAAATGCGGTTGCTTCCTATCATTACTCATGTGCGATCGCTCCGTCCTTATAAATAAGGATTAATGTAAAAAAACGGTCCTGTTCACAACTGTGAAGGAACCGTTTTGTTCTTACGTGAATAGTGGTCATCCATAAGGACGACAACATCGTTTCTTCTTGATATTTTAGCATTGTTGATAGATTAACATCAAGTATGTAATGCAGAATCACACTTTAGAGAAGCTCGGTTCCCTTTGTTTCTTTGCCAAGAAACAATACCGCTAATGCACCGATAATAATCGTTACAAAAAATAGCATAAAGATCGAGCCAATCGCCATAGATTTACCTACTAGAACCCCTACCAGCAATGGTGCGATAATGCCCCCAATCCGGCCAAAGGAAGTTGCTAAACCAGCGCCTGTGGAACGAATAGCCGTTGGGTACAGCTCTGGCGTATAAGCATACATGCCACCCCAAGCGCCAAGATTGAAGAAGGATAAACAAATTCCGGCAGCCATCAGCATGCCTTCAGTAGTCGCATTTCCGAACCATGCAGCGCTAACCGCAGTGAACAGCATATAGATGACTAGGACAAATTTGCGTCCGAACTTTTCAATAAAGTAAGCGGCAGTAAAATATCCAGGCAACTGAGCGAGCGTCATAATAAGCACATACTCGAAACTTTTGACCAAGCTGAAGCCTTTAAGTACCATAACTGTAGGCAGCCATAGAAACATGCCATAATACGAGAACACCACCGTAAACCATAAAATCCACAACATAATTGTAGAACGGCGATATTCTGGCGACCATACGGTAGCGATTCGTTTCTTTAAGGAAACGGGTGCCTTTTTAATCTCAGCAAATTTCGGTGAATCATCAATCGCCCGTCTTAGATATAAAGCGTAGAGTGCAGGTACAGCCCCAATTCCGAAAGCTATACGCCAGCCATAATCAGGGATAATGAAGAACGCGATTAATGCCGAAGCAATCCAACCGACTGCCCAAAAGCTCTCCAAAAGCACAACCGCACGGCCTCTCTCCTGAGCAGGCATGCTCTCTGAGACCAAGGTAGAAGCGACAGGCAGCTCTCCGCCAAGACCAAACCCAGCAATAAAACGAAGCACACAGAGGATCGCAAAGCCTGTTGCAAATGCAGATAATCCGCTTGCCGCCGAGAAAATAAGGAGTGTCCACAGCAATACCGGTTTACGGCCAAAGCGGTCTGCTAATATCCCTGCCGCTGCAGCACCTACTGCCATACCGACGGAATTAATACTAGTCAATATACCGATCTGCTCCGGTCCCAGATTCCAATCCTTAGCTAAAGCTGCTACAACAAAAGAAATCATTCCGACGTCCATCGCATCGAACATCCAGCTCAAGCCAGCGCTGAAGAGTAATTTCCTTTGTTTCGGATTCCGCAGCAGTGTCATTTGATTCACTTCGAAGCCCCCTTATTTCAACCTGTTAACCAATAAACTTACTTTTGATTGTTTCACTTATACATTTTAAAATTGAAGTGCTCAAAAATCAAGAAATAAAGCAGCATTAAAGTATTGCCTAGCCAGCGATTGAAAATAACAGGTCTGCACAGAAATTGTGGCGATAAGCAGCATATTACGAACGGATTCTCTCTGCGCTCTCGACAAATGTGTCAGCCGGTTAATTACACGATCAATAGAGCTTTTTAACGAGGTATCTTCTTTCCAAGAGAACTCCTTGTGCAACACTTGATCTACTTTACATTGCGTCTGAATCGATGGATTGCTTTTGATCTCCTCAAAAAGCCCTGCATAGGCGTAATACAGCTTGGCCGGTTCAATTAGATCATCATCATCGCGATCCGGCTTTAGGAACATTAGCTGGAACAGTTGGCGGATACTTTCAAAGTTAAGAGCAGATTTGAGATCATCGATAATAAACAAAAGCGCCGCCTGATTAACCGAATATTTCTTTCCTTCTTTAGGCGAACCGAGATATTCCTTGAAGTCGCGCTTGACCCAATTTTGCATAGCTGTGACGGTCAATGTGGAATACTCTATAAGATGGCCCAATGAAGCAATTTCACCAAGTGAAAAGCCTTTTACATGGCCGCCTTTAATGATCTTTTGTAATATGGGTGGAACATTGGTTGATAAAAAAGCGGGCAACGAAGTCCCCTTTTGTAATTCTTCACGGTGAAACTTTGCCCATGCCTCTTGGAGGATATTCAGCGGTTTCCGGTCTGACAATCCGGTCAATGAGAGCAGTAGACTGGACATCTCCACACGAGTCAATGCAAATGATTCCATATCTGTTTCCCTCCACCATTTGATATTTTACTGAAAAGTTCGTAGAATAGTTCATAAGAACTCATAATAATGAGTATAACCTATTTTAGGAACGAAAGGGATGGTAAAGATTATATGGGTATAGGACTTAGTTTGACGTTGGTGGTTATTTTGATTATTTTAACCGCTTTTTTTGTAGCAACAGAATTTGCATTGGTGAGACTTAGAGGTAGCCAGATCAGTCAAATGGTGCTTGACGGAAAGAAGAATGCCTTGGCAGTACAGAAGGTATCCGCTAATCTCGATGGCTATTTATCCGCTTGTCAGCTCGGGATTACCATCACTGCGCTGGGTATTGGTGCACTGGCAGAGCCTGCATTCGAACAGTTATTGCTTCCTATTTTCGACTGGGCCAATATCAGTTCTAGTGTGAGTCACCCTCTTGCGTTTTTACTCGCATTCATCATTGCAACATTCTTGCACGTCGTTGTCGGAGAACTTGCTCCGAAGACGGCAGCTATAAACATTCCGGAAAAAATCGGTCAAATTACTTCACCGCTGATTATTTGGTTCTACAGAATTTTGTACCCTCTCATTTGGTTCATGAACGGTTCCGCTAATATGCTTGTTCGTCTTTTTGGGATGAAACCAGCTAGTGAGCATGGAGACGCGCATAGTGAAGATGAGATTCGTTTGATCCTGTCCGAGAGTTACGAAAGCGGGAAAATCAATAAAGCCGAATATGGCTATGTTAACCGAATCTTTACTTTTGATGAGATGCTCGCCAAAGAAATCATGGTTCCGCGAACCGATATGGTATGTCTTTTCACCAATCATTCGTTGAAAGAAAATTTCGAAATTATCCGCAAGGAGCAATATACTCGTTTCCCTGTGGCACAAGGCAGCAAGGATAATATTATCGGAATGATCAACACGAAACAGCTCTATTTGCAGTATGATAACAATCCTGATTTTGATTTTCATAGCTTAATTCAACCCGTACTGACAGTATCTGAGGTGACACCGGTCAAGAATCTTCTAACTCGTATGCAGTTGGAGCGTGTGCATATTGCCTTGCTGCTTGATGAATATGGTGGAACATCCGGTCTCATCACGATTGAAGATATTTTGGAAGAAATCGTTGGTGAAATCCGTGACGAGTTTGACGGTGATGAACGCAGAGAAGTCGAAAAAATAAGCGATACTAACTATCTGTTCGACGGTAAGGTATCTCTGTTAGAGGTCAAGGATCTTACAGGGCTTGATTTCGAAGATGAAGAAGTGACCACAGTTGGAGGCTGGGTATACAGTCATATCGCAGATCCAGCCATTGGCAAAAGTATTGTTCGTGACCATGTAACATTGACCATCCGCGAGATGAACAGATACCGTGTCCGCAAGGTTGAAGTTGTTATCGAACAATCAAGCAACACTGAATCATCATAAATCACGAAATCATAACCTTTATTCATAAAAAAAAGGATAGGGTCATCAGATTAAATCTGACACTCTATCCTTTTTTCTTTTTGGAGAATTTTGCTCATATAATACTCATCCACCCACTCACCATCGACAATAAGAGATTTCCGCTTCGTCCCTTCGATTTCAAACCCGCTCTTGGTATACAGCCCCAAAGCAGCTTGATTATGGGTCATGACGGATAACTCAAGACGAACAATCCCATTGTTCATAGCCCAGATGTCCATCTCACGGAACAGGCCAGCCCCAATCCCATTCCCCTGATATTGTTTCTGAATCCCAATCACTATGTACGCGCTATGTCTATTGCGTCTAACACTTCCACCTCTAACAGACAAGTAACCTGCCAAATGATCGTCAACCTCTGCCCCTATAAGAATTGAAGTTTCTGCTGCCAGAAAGCTTTCGAGCATTTCTTTGACCTGACAAAGACTAGCTTGTCTTTCATCCGGTTCCAATAACATAAATTTGGACTCTTGGTCTAACTGATGCTGAAGTCGAAGCAATTCACCTGCATCCTCCGGCACCAGTTCTCTAAGTGTAACCATCATATCATCACTTCCAATCGTAAATAACTATAAGTACTTCTTGAATACCTTACTGGAGCTGCTATCATAACCAAGAATTTCGTAGAAACGATGCGCTTCTTCTCTCTTTGCAGCACTTGATAACATAATCTTAAGGGCTCCCTTGGAGATTGCTACATTCTCGGCATGTCTCATTAGCATTGCGCCATACCCTTTTCCTCGTACTTTTTCAGCCACAATGACTCTTTCTATGACAGCAAAGGGCCTATCGTCACACAAAGCATCCATACAAAAATGAAGATGTAACGACCCGACAATTGTTTCTTGTTCTTCGCACACATATAGAAAACTCTCCGGATGATCTGCTATCTGCTTCAGCCGCTCAGGAGATACATGAATAGCTGGATGCTCAGGCAGCAAAATCCGATAAAGTTCTTCAATGAAGGTAGCGTCTTCGGGCACTGCTTCTCTTATCATTCGTCTACTCCCTTCTATACAACGATTAACAACGACAGACCATGATCACATTTCCATCGGGATCTTTAAAATTAAACCAATGATCATGCTCAATATCCGTGAGAATCTCTCCTCCGTTGGCCTTTACATAATCATAAGCAGCATCAATATCCTCGGTGTTAAGATGAAACGAAGGGATGTTTAGAACAGATTCAGCGGTGTAAATCTTACTGTCCAAAACGATGCCCGGTCCCTGCATAGGGACTACATATAAATGACCGAATAATACCTCTCCATCTAATGGGAGTCCAAGCAATTGGCAATACCATTGTTTTGATTTCTCAATATCCTTTACCGGAATAAAAACAGCACCAATCTGATTCAGAATCGGACTTATCATCATTAAGAAAGCCTCCTCTTTTAAGTTGACGGATAGGGTGTTATTCTAGAATAATTCGATAAAATATGTCAATTACCTCCCTCCATTTAGGGAAGGGCTGGTAAGTTGTGTTATAATTCTGTGAGCATTACTCCAATATCACGTACGTCAGGAGAATTACATTGGCTAACCTGAACTTCGGTGGTTTTAAAATGACCCCGCCCAAAGTTTTATCACTAGGATTCTTAATCCTTATCACTGCCGGGACTTTTCTGCTTAGTCTCCCGGTCTCCTCAACATCCGGACAAATATCCTTTATCGATGCCTTGTTTATGGCGACTTCAGCCACTTGTGTAACAGGCCTTGCGGTCATTGATACGGGAACTCAGCTAACTACCTTCGGACAAGTTGTTCTACTCATTTTATTTCAAATCGGAGGATTAGGCTTTGTAACGATGGCTACTTTGATTACCTTGGTCCTTAATAAACGGATATCCTTGAAAGAGCGAATCCTTTTGCAAGAATCCATGAACCAAAATTCGATGCAGGGAATTGTACTCTTAATCCGTAGAGTCCTGATCTATTCTCTTGTTATTCAGCTGTCGGGGGCCGTGTTGTTTGCTGGAAGGTTTATGATGGATATGCCCTTTGGGAAAGCAGCATATTATGGGATTTTCCACAGTATATCTATCTTTAATAATGCAGGCTTTGATCTCTTCGGTGATATTCATGGGCCGTTTAGCGGACTTACTCGTTTTGTAAATGATCCCATTGTTAACTTTACCTCAATGAGTCTCATATTTCTTGGAGGGATTGGTTTTATCGTTCTGTCTGATCTTATGGACTTTCCTAAACGCAGAAGACTCACTCTTCATTCAAAGGTTGTTCTTTGGACTTCTCTTATATTGATTGTTATTGGTGCGGGGCTGTTTTTTTTACTGGAGTTTAATTCTTCGCTGAAGCCCTTGAGTGCAAGCGGAAAGTTTTGGGCGACCTTTTTACAAGCGGTAACTCCGCGATCTGGTGGTGTCACCACCATTGAAGTTCCACTTTTACGGCAATCCACGCAATTTCTAATGATTCTATTGATGTTTATCGGAGCTGCACCTGGGTCGACGGGTGGAGGTATCAAGATCACTACATTCGCCGTACTGGTTACTGCAGTAGCTGCGCGATTACGGGGGAAAGAAGATATTGTAATGTTCCGCCACCGGATCGCTAAAGAAAATGTATATAGAGCCCTTACTATCACATTAATGTCTCTTATGCTGCTTGTCATCGCTACGATGTTATTATCCTTAACCGAGAGCGCTGAATTTCTAACTGTACTTTTTGAAGCTGTATCTGCTTTTGGAACCTCAGGCTTATCTATGGGCCTTACTCCGGAACTGACTACGGCAGGAAAGGTTCTAGTGATTATCCTGATGTTTATGGGCCGGACCGGACCACTTACACTTGCTTATGCTTTGAAACCAAAAGGTAGTAAAGAACTGTACCGTTACCCAGAAGGTAAGATAACGATTGGATAATCATGATATGGCCAGCGGCTACCATAATGCCGCTGGCGTCATATCAATAATATTATTGTTCTTCCACGATTTCTTGTTGATCAAGTGCAGCATCCAGCAACTGGTTGTACACATCATCGTTATTCTCCAGCAATGCATCCGTTTCTAAGAACTGTTCCTCGCTCCCAGGCTCACCCGCAAAGCTTAGACTGTAATCCCATTCCGTTCCTCTTGTACTGAAGAAAGTAATTTCATATGGAGCCTTATGATTTTCGAGAGTGAATACAGTCCTCCCTACATAACTTTTATCTTCTTTACGGCTCATTTCAGCACTTACGATCTCTAAATTCATCCACTTATCTTCCTTCCTATCATCAAATCAGCTACCCTTTCAGTATATCATTGAAATGAATGTAATTCCTTCTCTTTGCACTGTAAATTCCACGTAATTGACTTTTTTCATCCGGCGGTTAATAATTTAGTACAATGCTTGTAAAGTACTAAACTATTAGTAAATGGAGGAAATTACAATGACTGATTTTCAGGCTAAGCTTAGTAAATATGCAGATTTAGCTGTACAAATAGGTGTTAATGTTCAACCCGGGCAAATTCTAGTGGTGAATGCACCGATTCTTGCCGCTGATTTCGTACGTCTAATTACCGCTAAGGCATATGCTATCGGAGCAAGTTTAGTTAAGGTGAACTGGAGTGATGCAAGCATTACACGCCAACAGTTTGAACACGCTGCACCAGAGGTATTCACTCAGCCTCCTACTTGGTACGCAGGTGAAATGACTGAATTCGCCGAAAAAGGTGCGGCTATCCTTAACGTGATCGCTGAAGATCCTGATGCACTTAAAGGTATTGATCCAGTACGTATCTCCAATTTTCAAAAAGTACGAGGAGCTGCCCTCACCAAATATCGTGAAATGCAAATGTCCGACAAAGTGAGCTGGAGTATTGTAGCTGTTCCTTGTCAAGCTTGGGCGGATAAAGTATTCCCTGAGGTTCCAGCCGAAGAACGTGTAGATAAACTCTGGGAAGCCATTTTCCACACCGTGCGTCTTGACCGTGAAGATCCAGTAGCTGCATGGCAGGAGCATCTTGACACCTTGGAGCAAAAAGCGAATGTACTCAATGCAAAAAAATATAAAAAGCTGCATTACATAGCACCTGGCACTGACCTTAGCATCGAGCTTCCTGAAGGCCATATCTGGGCACAAGGAGACAGCATTAATGCAAAAGGTCATTCTTTTGTAGCCAATATGCCTACCGAAGAAGTCTTCACTGCACCACTAAAGACTGGTGTTAATGGCACTGTAAGAAGCACTAAGCCACTTAGTCATGGCGGCAACATCATCGATGGCTTCTCTATTAGCTTTGAGAACGGCCGTATTGTAAGTGTTACTGCTGAGCAAGGTCAAGAAGCGCTAGAGCACCTCATTAGCATGGATGAAGGAGCGAAATACTTAGGGGAGGTTGCCTTGGTTCCTCATAAATCCCCTATTTCTGAATCCAACATTCTTTATTACAACACATTGTTTGACGAAAATGCTTCTAATCACCTTGCTATAGGTATGGCTTATGCCTTCTGTTTAGAAGGCGGTAAAGACATGAATCCAGAGCAGTTAATTGAGCATGGTCTCAACAATAGTGTAACCCATGTGGATTTCATGATCGGGTCAGCTGAGATGAACATTTACGGGATAACTGCTGATGGAACTGAAGAACCTGTCTTCCTGAATGGAAACTGGGCGTTCTAATTTAAGCACACAAGAGATACAGGATATTGGGAGGAATAGAAACTATGTTGGATTTCAAGCAAAAGCTGGAGAATTACGCATTGCTGGCCGTGAAGATTGGCGTTAATATTCAACCGGGTCAGACACTCGTTGTGAATGCAGATATTGTATCCGCAGAGCTTGTGCGACTTGTGGTTCGTAAAGCCTATGAAGCCGGCGCGAGACTTGTAAAGGTAAATTATAGTGATGAAGTTGTATTACGTACACGTTATGATCTTGCTCCATCCGATTCCTTCCTGGAGCCGCCGCAGTGGCAAGCCGATGAATTAGAGGATCTTGCTAAAAAGGGAGCCGCATTTCTAACCATTATCTCCGCTGACCCAGATCTTTTAAAAGGCGTTGAACCTGGAAGAATTGCCGATAATCAACGTATCTCTGGGCAGACCCTAGCACCTTATCGTGAGTACTTAATGGGGAATCATGCGAGCTGGAGCGGCCTTGCCTTCCCATCAGCCTCTTGGGCAGCAAAAGTGTTCCCTGACGCTCCATCAGAGCAGCAGGTTGAACTATTATGGGACGCCATCTTTAAAGCCACACGTGCGGATCAGGAAGATCCTATTGAAGCATGGAGCCGCCATTTAGATGGACTCAAAACTCGTTGCGCTTCCTTGAATGAAAGTAAGTTTCGCAAGCTGCACTATACAGCACCTGGTACAGATTTAACTATTGAGTTGCCGGAAGGACACATCTGGTGTCAGGCTGGAGCTGTGAACGGTAAGGGCGTCCCTTTCTTAGCCAATATTCCTACGGAAGAAGTGTTTACTGCCCCTCTGAAGTCTGGTATTAATGGTAAAGTGAGCAGCACTAAGCCACTTAGCTACGGCGGCAATCTAATCAATAACTTCACGCTGACCTTTGAGAACGGTAAAGTGATTGATTTTACTGCTGAAGAAGGCGCAGAAACTTTGGCATCACTAATCGCACTGGATGAAGGCTCTTCCTATCTTGGTGAAGTTGCTTTGGTGCCTTTCCACTCTCCGATTTCTGAGAGCGGTATTCTTTATTACACTACATTGTATGATGAGAATGCCTCCTGTCATTTGGCTTTAGGTGCAGCTTATGCCTTCACAATTCAAGAAGGAATTACGATGACTAAAGAACAGCTGTTGGAAAAAGGAATGAATCAAAGCCATACCCATGTTGACTTTATGATGGGCTCACCTGAAATGAATATTGACGGAATTAACGATGATGGAACAACAGTACCTATCTTCCGTAATGGGGATTGGGCTTAAGGTATAAACAACACCCGTTAGATCCTAGATAGAACCAACTTCAAACAACCCGCTTAGCTCTCTAATTAGAGAGTAAGCGGGTTGTTTTTGTTTTAACAGCAACATTTCAGGTGGTAAAATGCCCAAATTTGAATAAAAGTTCAATATTTGTTCACACTATTGTTGATTTCCGTTCACAAATATGTCACAATACAGTTAAGGATTGAATTTCCAAGGAGGGGATTATCATGTTGAGAGACCCAGTATCCAAAGAAGTTGACAGCCTCGAAGAAGAACAGCTAGAAATTCAACCACCGGTAGATTCAAGAATTGTTGCATCTAATGCTATTAAATACACTGCCTATGTTATGCTGCTTTTTGGATTCTTGTATTTCCTGATTGCTTACTTGGCGCCTATGTTGGAACCTTAATGTGATGGATAAAATTTTATTGGAAAACGCTTACGGTTAATCACTCTCTATGGAGCAGTGATTAACCGTTTTATTAATTCCATGAGAATGCTTTGTTTGTCCAAGCTATTGCTGTTGGCGACCATACCCCGTTCATCTTCGTTTGTATCCAAGCTCTGGCCTCTTCTCTATCCCCTTCAAAAGCGGATAGACCGTTATCTGACATCCAGTGACTGACCGTCTCGAACGAGGTGCTGCTCCAGCCATTTACTTCACCTTCATCATTCAGGCGTTGCTTGATGCCTGAGATCACCATATCTAACGATCCTTGAAGCTCAGTAACCGCGTTATCGAAGGCTGTTTTCTTTTCTTTTGCCTTCATATCAGCCTCTGCCCGAAGTTTACGTGTATCAATGCCTTCATGTTCACGAACAATCTGCAGTAAGGTCACAGCTTCTTTACTAGCCAACCCATCCTTATACCGCTCTTCAATAGATTTGGTACTGCCTACTGCTGCTACAAATGCCGGAAACCACTCCCTTGAGACCAAAATAGCCTTTTTTTTAATAAACTTTCCGTATCCTGCAAGACCCTCACCTGGAAACTGCGCACGCCATGACCACGGATCTAAATCTGTTCCAGTATGCCAATTCTCGGGCTTAGTTAAGCCGTTTAAAGACGGGTGCCCGGGAATCAGCGCAGCAAGCGGTAAAATCCCCAATTTCGCAATAATCTCTGCTGTTTCCCCATAAGTGGTGACACTACCTTGTTCGTATTCCTGACCCATTTGTTCATCATCTCCTAGATCTAATTTAATCTGATTTCATATTTCCAATTCCGGTTATAAAAGTGCTAATCAAGCGGGTTAGACTCTCGTTAGTATCGAGCGCCATACCAAATCCACCCTTTTGATCCAATGAGGCGAATCCATGTAGAATACTCCGTAATCCCCTTACGGCATGAAGTTCTCCTTCTTCACCTAATTGATAACTCTTCATCACCTGAATTATAAACTGCAAAATATGCTCACCAGCCGCTTCAAGCTCCGTGTTCTCCTGTTCAGGCGCTCGTAGTGTAGTCTCATACAAACCTGGTCTACTTCTAGCAAAATCCACATATGCTCGGCCCATCGCGTGTACAGCAGCATCTCCATTTAATCCCTCAGCTGCGTTCGACATGCATGTAAATAATAACTCTAAACCGTAAATGGCGAGCCCGGTCCGCAAATCCTGCAGGCCATTTATATGGTTATATAGTGACGGGGAACGAACACCTAGTTTAGCTGCTAGTGCAGCCAAGGTAACAGCTTCTATACCTTCAGCATCGGCAATTTCTGCTGCTCTAATCACTAGCGTGTGACGATCTAATCCTGCTCTAGGTGACATTTAATTACTCCTATCCTGAATCATTTGTGCCTTACGTATGGCTTTCTCCATCTCTTGCTTCGGCGCTTTAAGTAAGTTGCCGTGACCCACAGCAAGTAAAGCTGGAGATAACTCTAGAAGCTTAATCGCACTATTCAGAGCTTGAGCTTTATTCCATGTAGCCATTGCTGGAAAAGGAAACAGGGGGATGATGGTTCCAGCCACCGCAGTTCCCCGGAAGGTCTGAAGAGCATCCCCCACGATTACAGCACCGCTGCGTGAATCAAGGAAAGACATAGAGCCGGGGGTATGTCCTGGAGTGTGAATCGCTGATAATGAGCCAATGGTATCCCCTTCGTGGAGAAGGACATCTGGCTTGGTAGCTATCTTCTTCGGCACGCCTCCCTTAATAGGGGTTTGAGGTTCTCCTTCCCGAAGTGAACGATCTCCACGTAGTAATGCCGAATCTCGCTCAGAGATGTACACCTGAGCCTCTGGACGTTGCTTTTTCAGTCCATCCAGTGCCCCAATATGATCATCATGCGCATGCGTTAAGATTATGCGTGTAAGCTTCTTATTTAGCTTCGCTTCAGTCTCCATAATTCCTTTTAGACTAAATGGCATAGCCGCATCTATTAAAGTCAATCCATCATTTTCCTCAATAATGTAACAATTCACTGGAAAAAAATTGGGCATCCAAGTCAACTGCAATAAATGACCTTCACGTGTTACTCTCATCCTTACCCCTCCGATAAACTAATGGTATTAGCTTAAATATAAACTAATGACATTAGTTTTTCAAGAGGTAGTTATCTTTAATATTAATATTTAATTCTCAATGTTCTTGTCAGCATTTTTGTTGGATTTATTAATTATGTACCACATCGCCCAAGTGACCCCTATGAAAAAAACAACCGACCCCACGAGAGTACTCGATATATTTTTTCTAATATCCGCTTCTCTAAAATCAAGCAAAAATGTTAGCGTGGCCCAAATAATCGTGCTGATAACTCCCGATATTAAATGAATCTTCTTAAACCGTTTGAGTTCTCCTTCCTTACTTGGCAGCAGGTATATCCCATCTTTGACACAACGAACGGTAACATACAAACAACCTAACAGCATAATCACAAAAGTATCTATCCAATATTTGATGTCCCACTCCAGGATAAATACTTTTACCAAAAGGCTGATCATAAATCCAACTAACACAATCAACAATCCGTGCGTACTAAACTTCTGAATTTCTGTGATAATTCGTTCGTCTTTAATTTTTGGCCCTTTCACAACTAATCCTCCCAAAAAATATCGTTTAATGACGTATCCAACGCCTTGCAGATGGCTATGCACAGCTTAATCGTCGGGTTATAGTTACCAGCTTCAATCAGGCCGATCGTCTGCCGTGTAACCCCTACAACTTCCGCTAACTGTTCTTGGGAAAGATTCTTTTGGATCCTAGCCAGCTTTAACTTGATGTTTTTGTTCTCTCCCACACCATAACCCCCCTTTAATGTTTGTGATGCATTCCATTTTCCACCATTGTAATCTATATCGGTCATTATGTACATTATATATTGCATTTAATTGGTGGGACAACGTTTTACTTTAGGATCGACGTGTCATATTAGGATCGACGTTTCTTATTAAGATCAACGTTTCATATTAGGATCCAGACTTCATTTTCCATTCCCTGTCCGTCAGGAAATACTTTTCTCCCCACCGTTGGATCAAATGGTGAAGAGTGATTGTAACTGAGTACATAGCCAGTCAGCTGCGATGCCTAACTCGCCGCCTTTGCTAGTATGTAAGCACACTTTTGCCAATGGTTCGGACTCAGATGACCTTATTTCTCCAATTCGCACTTTTTAGGCGAGCTATCGGACCCAATTGCAGCTATTTACTCATAACCAAACAGATTCTGCGCCTCTACAAGGTAATAAGAGCTATGCGGTCCGATACATCTGCAAAATGACTCAAAAAGCTCAAATAGCTGCTATACAGTCCGTAACATTTTGAGGGTCTTTAGTTAGTTTGGGTAGTTTAGGTTAGTTTGGAGTTAGTTCACTTATTCGCCGTTGCATCGGACTGAGGAGTCCTTATTTCGTAGATTTGCAGCTAATTGACGTGCTATCGGACCCAGTTGCAGCTATTTACTCATAACCACACCAATTCTGCACAGTTACATGGTAATAAGAGCTATGCGGTCCGATAGATCGGCAAAATGACTCAAAAAGCTCAAATAGCTGCAATACAGTCCGTAACATACTGAGGGTCTTTAGTTAGTTTGGGTAGTTTGGAGTTAGTTCACATATTCGCCGTTGCATCGGACTGAGGAGTCCTTATTTCGTAGATTTGCAGCTAATTGACGTGCTATCGGACCCAGTTGCAGCTATTTACTCATAACCACACCAATTCTGCACAGTTACATGGTAATAAGAGCTATGCGGTCCGATAGATCGGCAAAATGACTCAAAAAGCTCAAATAGCTGCAATACAGTCCGATACGGAGATCAGTAGGAAGCCCGCAGGAGGTCAGTAGGAGATCATTAGGAAGTAAGTAGAAGGTTGAGCCACATCAGCAGAGGAACCAGCAACGAAACGTGATCAGCACCCAGTAGCCCTCCCCCCCACCCGACTACGGCTAGTCAAAGCAACAAAAAAAGCATCCCTAAGGATACTTTTGATCTTTCGATGCTTATGATCTTTCGATCTTTTTGATCTTTCGCCGCTTTTAATATACGAATGCCTTCGACTTTCCTTATTCCACTACGCCATTCTCTGGATAGAAGTCTACGATCTTCAGCAGCTCCGAAGCGTCTGTGCGTGGACGGCTGTCAGGTACAGTCTCCGGATATCCGGCATGAATCATGGCTACAATTTTTTCGCCGGGCTTCACACCAATTTTAGTGCGGAATTCAGGGTTGTTGATGTATGGATCAGTCTTCCAAATTGTCCCTACACCTTGCTCCCAAGCTGCGAGCTGGAAGTTCTGTACAAGTGCGGACGCTGCTGCAAAATCCTCGTCCCACTCTCTCTGCCGAGGATCTTCAGGCATCACTACGATTACTGTTAATGGAATATTCGAGATATATTCTTTACGTTTAGCAGCCACTTCTGGATCAGCTATAGCACGTTTTACAAAAGCAAATGCAGATTCAGCTAGGAATTTCGAACCTTCCCCTTGAAAGGCAATAAATCTCCACGGCTCACGCACACCATGATTCGGTGCCCATACCGCTACATTTAATAATTCCTCTAAAAGGCCTTGTGGAAGTGGATCTTTTTTAAAAAGCTTAATCGAGCGTCGTTCTTTTATTATTTCGGCCACACTATTCTGTTGAGTCTGTTGAGATTGCGTCATAAGATCCACTCCCTAATATATTAATAATGATAATCATTATCACAAATGATACAGCATCTTTCTACCTTTTGCAAATAACAGGTAACCATTCGAATCACAGTTAATTTCATATAAAAACAACCGATATACTTCGCAGAAACTTTCGGATGTTATTGTTTCTCTGCATATTAACTTTTGAATTCACAAAAAAAACACCGTTCCTGAAGGAACGATGTTCACAGCTTCAGCCGAATCGGCCCATGATATATTCTTGCGTCATTTGATTCTCTGGATTAGTAAAGACTTTATCCGTCTTATCATATTCGACAAGGGAGCCTAGATAAAAGTATGCGGTATAATCAGAGATCCGAGCTGCCTGCTGCATATTATGTGTCACAATAACGATGCGAAGCTCTTCTTTTAACTCCTTGATTAGCTCCTCTACTTTACCTGTGGAGACCGGGTCTAGAGCTGATGCTGGTTCGTCCAAGAGCAGAATTTGCGGGTTAACCGACAACGCTCTAGCAATACAAAGACGCTGCTGTTGTCCACCGGAAAGTGCAAGCGCTGAATCTTTTAAACGATCCTTTACCTCATCCCACAATGCTGCTTTGCGAAGACTGCTCTCAACAATCTCATCAAGAGCCTTTTTACCTTTAATGCCATGATACTTAGGTCCAAAAGCGATGTTATCGTAAATCGATTTATAGAACGGATTTGGCTTTTGCCATACCATCCCGATCTTCTGACGCAGCTTAATCACATCCGTACCCGGAGCATTAATATCCACTCCATCAATCCAGATGCTTCCTTTTGTTTTTGAGCCAGAAATTTCGTCATTCATCCGGTTCAAAGAACGAAGAAAAGTTGATTTACCGCAGCCGGAGGGGCCGATCAGTGCAGTAACCGTATTTTCAGCAAATGGAAGGCTTATCCCCTTTACTGCCTCATATGTTCCGTAAAAAATACTCAGGTCTTCGGTTTGAAAAGATTCACGCACTGCTGTTGCCGACGTTCCCATCGATTACTCCTCCTACATCTCTACTTTAATTTGTATGATTAGTTCATTCTTTTTGAAGCTGTAAGCTTACGATAAATAAATCTTCCGAAATAACGTGCTGCCAGATTGAAGATTAACACCATAATTACAAGCACCGCCGAAGCTCCCGCAGCAATTTGTGCAGCGTCTGGAGCTAGACCTTCACTGTTGACCTTCCAAATGTGGACAGCCAGCGTTTCCGCTGGACGGAAGGGATTCAGTGGTGAATTCGCACTAAGTGGATTCCAGTTGGTGAAATCCAATCTTGGACTACTCATCCCTGCTGTGAACATCAACGCAGCTGCTTCCCCAAAGACACGGCCAGCGGACAAGATAGTACCTGTAATAATTGTAGGTAATGCTACCGGAAACAACACCGAGGTAACAATTTTCCACTTGGACAATCCTAGTGCAAAACCAGCCTCTTTTTGTTGTTTTGGAACACTACGGAAAGCTTGCTCTGTAATCCGCACCATCAGCGGTAGATTAAAGACCGTCAATGCCAGCGCACCGGAGATTAAGGAGAAGCCCAGATTGAAATAGTTAACAATCAGCAATAGACCAAACAAGCCGACTACGATGGAAGGGAAAGATGACAACACTTCAACAATCAAGCGAATAAAGCCGGTAATCTTACCGGGACGAGCATATTCCGCCATATAAATACCGGCACCCAGTCCAAGCGGAACTGTAATAATAAGTGTCAGTACTAACAGGAATAAGGAGTTAAATAGCTGCGGTCCGATCCCTCCACCTGCTCGAATTTTTTGCGGTGCGGAGAAAAGAAAATCCCAACTGATATGGCTTAAGCCTCTAAAGAGGATATATCCCAAAAGTCCAAGTAGAATGGCAACGATGAGCATCGCGAAAAATACAATAAGACTGGTGGCAATTTTATTTACGGTTCTCGGCTTCAAATTTTATTTCTCCTTTCAAGCATTCTCACAAAGAAGACAAATACGAAAGTCATCAGCATGAGAACCAGTGCCATACTCCACAGTGCATTATTGTGAGGTGAGCCCATGGTCGTGTTCCCCATACCGAGTGTGATCACACTGGTCAAGGTAGAAGCTGACTCAAAGAGTGATTTTGGTACGAATGGCGCGTTCCCGATAACCATTTGTACAGCGAGTGCTTCACCGAAAGCACGAGCCATTCCCAATACAATCCCTGTCATTATGGCAGGAAAGGTTGTTGGAATAATCACCCGCGAAATCGTCTGCCACCGGGTGGCACCAAGCGCATAGGAAGATTCTTTTAAGTTTTGCGGCAATGAAGCCAGCGCGTCTGCAGCCACGCTTGTAATCGTCGGAAGAATCATTACCGAGAGCACAAGCGCGCCTGCAGCTACCCCGATGCCTTGGCCCGGCAGGTTGTTGCGTAGAAACGGTACAATTACACTTAATCCGATGAAACCATATACTACCGAAGGAATCCCTGCCAAAAGCTCAATAACAGGTTGAAGTAATTTTTTGCCCCACCCTGGAACAATCTCAGTCATAAATAACGCAGCGCATAAGCTAAGTGGACTAGCAATCAATGCGGCAAGCAAAGTAACCAGGAAGGAACCCGAGATAAATGGAAAAGCTCCGAAGGAAGGCGTATCCGCTTCAGGCGACCACTTTGTACCGAAGAGAAATTCAGAAACTGTAGCATTGCCACTTGTGAAGGTTGAAATTCCTTTAGACGCTACAAAATATACCATCGATACAATGATTGTTATCAACAGTAATACACAGAAGGACATATAAGTACGTCCAACAAAATCTTCAATATGATGTTTTTCGAATCGTGAGTTCTTTAGTTTCACCCTCAATTGCTCCCTCTTTCTAAAGTGAAAAGAGAGGCAGATGTATCCGCCTCTAATCACTTGAGATTCTAATCAATAACATTGCCTAGAATTAAATTACTTAGCGGTAACAGTTCCTGCAACGTCGCGAACAACTTGCATTTTAACAGCTGGGATGTATCCAAGTTCAACAACTTCACCTGTTTGCACTTCGTCAGTTAAGAAAAAGTCCAGGAATGCTTTTACTGTTGCATTAGGTTCACCATTTGTGTACATATGCTCGTAAGCCCATACTGGGTATTTACCAGAAACAACATTGTCAACAGATGCTTCTACACCGTCAAGACTAAGTGTTTTAATGGAATCATCCAGGTAAGAAAGAGCAAGGTATCCGATTGCCCCTGGAGTTTCACCGATCATTTTCTTAACCGTACCGGAGGAATCTTCTTGAATCGAACCTGGGATATCTTCTGTTTTGGTTCCAAGTGCAAAGCTTTCAAAGGTTGCACGAGTACCGGAGCTGCCTGGACGGTTGATGATTTGGATTTTTTGATCCGCTCCGCCGACTTCAGACCAGTTAGTGATTTTACCAGTGAAAATGTCCACCAGTTGTTGTTTAGTCAAGCTATCCACACCAGCATCAGGATGAGATACTGCTGCGATCGCTACTACTGCTACTTGATGATCTACGAGTGCTGCTGCTTTTTCCGCATCTGCATCTTTTAATTTTTCTTCTGCGAATACGTCAGAGTTTCCGATATCTACTTGTTTCTCAGCTACTTGAGTAAGACCAGTACCACTGCCACCGCCTTGAACTTGAATGTCCACGCCAGTGTTTTTATCCATGAAATTCTCTGCTACCAGCTCAACCAAGGGTTGTAATGCTGTTGAACCTGAAGCCAGAATCGAACCACTTATTTCAGCGCCGCCGCTTCCTTCGTTAGTTGCTGCAGCGTTTCCTCCTGTGTTGTTAGCCCCGCCGTTACCGCAAGCCGATAGTGCCAGTACGCTTGTTAAAGCCAAAGTCATGATCCATGATTTTTTGAATTGCATTGTTTTGTCTCCTCCTAAATGGTTTGTTAGCATGGCTCCCTGATCAGTTCATACCAAACTGGCTTCGAAAGCTTTAACATGGTGTTGTGGAGCTTGGCCCCCATATGCATGGTTACTGTAAAAGTTCATCAAACGCATATGTTATATGTTGTCCGGGACTTCTTGGCCCCTCTGACTCTTCTTATTCTAGAGCTCGTTCGTTAGAGAAACTTCTTATCTTTGTAAAGCGAACGAAAAAAATACCAATATAAAGTGTATATCTGTATAGATATAATCTATAATGGAGATATAATTTATAATCCAACTTAGTATTATGTGGAGGAAAGTCATGAATATTATGAAATTGAACATCGTAGTTCTAATTGAAAAATATAAAAAAGTAACCGATGTAGCCGCAGAATTAGGCCTTAAACAGCCAACTGTTTCTTTTCATATGAAGAATCTGGAGGCTGAGCTCGGAACCCCTCTATTTCTTTACCGAAGCGGAAGAGTGCTGCTTACGGATGCTGGACGAGCCCTTTATCAATACGCCCTCAAAATCGTCTCTCTCACAGCAGAAGCTGAGCGCACAGTTAAACAATTTTCTTCCCCCTCAAAAGGAATATTAGAGCTGGAAGCCAGTTTTATTCCTGCAACTTATATTTTACCTAATGTGTTAATCCAATTCATGAAACTCTATCCGGGGATTAATAACTCTTTGACTGTTCAAAGCGATGCTTTGTTACGTGAGCGTCTCCGTAGTCGGGATATTCAGATGGCCATTTTACATACTGCGGATTGGCAGGACGAATCTTTTGATTTTCAGCTTATTGTCCGTGATGAACCTGTCCTAATTTTTGCACCTGGTCATCCATTTGAAGGCCTAGAGAAATTAACACCTGAACAAATTGCCAATGAGCCGTGGATTCAGCATGAGCAAGGATCTTGTTTACGAGGGTATGCCGATCAATGGGCACAATTCAATCAAATCCGTTTATGGAACCGATCCGAGTTGAATTCTCCAGAAGTGATTAAGCAGTTAGTTAGCGGGAGTGATTGTGTTGGTATATGTTCTAAAGCGGCGGTTAAAGCTGAGATTGAGCTAGGCAAGCTTAGCTATGCTAACCTGCCAGGGATTCTGCCTGAAAGCGGCGGGTTTGTGCTCGGCTGGCGTAAAGATCATATTTTAACGCCGTTGCAGCAATCCTTTGTTGATATAGTAACGACTCTTAATCTTTAAAAAAGCAAGGTAGCTTCTAAAGCCGCAAACGGTTTTAGAAGCTACCTTGTTCATTTATTCTATAAAAGGAAACATTAATTTCTCATTTTCACTTAAATACATATTCTCCTTCGTGATGATCACGGAGCCTGTATCTATTATCCGTTCCACTTTCTCACCCTCAACAGCTTCAATCGCCGTCTTCACAGCTAAGTACCCCATATTAAAAGGCTTCTGCATAACCGTGCCAAGCAAGATCCCTTTTTCGAGGAGCTTCACCTCATTGCTAGAATTGTCGAACCCAAATAATTTCACTTTGTCTTGAAATCCCATATCCATAATCGCCTGCCCAGCACCTAGTGTAGAAGGTTCATTAAGACCTATTATCCCTTTTAGATTTGGCTCGTCCTTTAGTAAATCAACAGTTAACTGGTACGCTTTTCGCACGGAACCATCACTGAATAATGTAGGCTGCACATCATGAACTCCATTCTCTAAAAGGGCATCACGAGCCCCTCTTTCCCTCTCAATTGCGGTGGCAGAGCCTTGTACAAAGTTAACGATAGCGACTTTATCCTCCGGATCAATATATTTTCTTAACTCCTGCCCTGCCTTACGTCCTGCTTCATAATTGTCTGTAGCAATAAAGCTCTCTGATACACCACCGCTTAAGCCCGAATCTACAGTAATAAGCGTAATGCCAACTGATTTGATCTTTTCTGCGATTGGAATGAGGCGATAATAATCTGTAGCTGATAAAATAATGGCGTCAGGCTTCTCCTTAATTGCTTGCTCCAGCAGTTCTATCTGTTGATCTACATCAAGCTCTGTATCCGTTCCAACCGTGCGAACCTCTGCGCCGAACTCCTTAGCCGCTGTTGCCACACCTTGTTTCATCACTTCCCAGAATTCAATACTGCTATCGATAGTCTTGGGCACATAAATAATGGTCCTAACCTTTGCGTCAAGCTCATTTGTAAACATACGATAGGCTAATGAACCCAAAGTAACAATGAAGAGCAGCAGCAGAGTATACAGGCCAATTTTTGACCGTAAAGCGCTCATTGACTCTCCTCCTCATAAATCACAGGTATTCGTAAAGTGGCCGTCGTTCCTTCCTCCATCTCGCTTGCAAAAGACAAACCGTATTTCACACCGAAATACAGCTGGATACGATGGTTCACATTCGCGACACCTACACCGCTGCCAGTCTTGAAATCTGATTTTTGCAGCAGTACCTTACCCATTTGCTCTTCATCCATCCCAATACCGTCATCAATGACCTGTACGATAATATCGTTCTGTTCTTGTCTTGCTCGGATCAGAATGTGCCCTTGCTCAGGATTATGTTTTATGCCGTGATAGATCGCATTTTCAACCAAAGGCTGAAGTACCATTTTTAAAATGCTGCAGGTTAGGATATCTTCTTGTACCTCTATGGAATAAGTGAATTTATTACGATAACGCATGTTCTGAATCGTTAAATAGTGCCGAATATGCTCTAATTCTTTGGCCAGCGGAATCAATTCCTCACCCTCACCAATTGTTGAACGAAGCAGCTTGGATAGAGATGAAGTCATCTCAACCACTTCCTCCATCTTTCCTGTCTCTGCCATCCAAATAATCGAATCAAGTGTATTGTACAAAAAGTGAGGTTTAATCTGCGCTTGCAGTGCCTTCAGTTCACTCACACGTTTCATCTCTTGCTCCAGAACGATCTGTCCCATTAACTCTTTAATCTTCATAATCATAAGATTAAACGTACGAGCAAGCTTGCCGATTTCATTCGTGCTCTCAATCTCCACGCGTATGTCGAACTCTCCACGTTCCGCTTTTTTCATATTCAGCTCCAAATTCTTCAGCGGTTTGGTCAGTGCGTAAGAGAGAAATATCGATATAGCCATAGCAAAAATCAAGCTAATTGCTCCCCATAAGGCGGCGGTTCCTTGCATACGTTGCTTGTTCGCGACCAAATCATCCGGATAAGTGACTCCAACTATTTTCCAGCCAAAGCTGGTAGTGTCCACAGTGTACAGTTTCTGATCATTCCCCGTATTAACCGTAACAGATCCACTCTTGATCCCAAGGACCGTCTCTAATTGTTCGAACTTGAGCTGGGAGTAGATCAACTGCTGTTGTGGATGATAGACAAGGCTACCTGCGGGATCGACGATAAAAACATAACCTCGTTTTCCCAGTTCGATTTGTTTACATAGATTATTAATTACACTGTAATTGAGATCTACGAGCAGTACACCTTGTTGATCCGCTTCCGTCATAGCATTCGCATTCGAGAGTTTTCGGCTGATCGAGACTACCCACCGGTATTCATCTTGAAAGATGTGCTGCACATGAGAGGAAGAAACTGCAACGTCTAATTGATTCATAGCTTTTTGATACCAATCTTGAGCTATTAGTTCAGGAAGCGGTTTCAAAACAGCATGCTGTCGATCCGAAACGGTCATGCCATCTGAGCCTGCATATAATATAGAGGAAATATCCGAGCGGGACTGAACGACTGACCGGAGATAATGACTGGCAAGCAGTTTATTCTTAAGCGCCTCTTCTTCATCTAATTTCGAGCCTTTTATATATTTCTCTAGATCACTGCTAGTTAACACCAGAGCAGCTATGCTCTCCATATTACCAATGTAATTCTCGATATTTAGTTTTACTTGTTCTATTAATTGTGAAGTATAGGCTACAGAATTGCCCTTGACCGCGGCTGAGGACAGGCGATAGGAAGTATAACTCAGGACAATAGTTGTGCAGAGGATAAGAAGTGAAAAGGAGATTGCAATATTAGTATGAATACTTCGGCTGCGGAAAAAGCGCTGTGATCTCATAGAGAGAGATTCTCCTTCTGCCGGTGTCGATATTCCTTCGGTGTGCTTCCTACATTACGTTTGAAAATAACACTAAAATACTGTGGATCAGCATAACCAACTCTGGCAGCGATATCATATGTCTTCAACTGTGTGACCGTAAGGAGTTCTTTTGCTTTTTCCAAACGGAGTCGAGTCAGATACTCTATAAATGTTTCACCGGTGTGCTGTTTAAAAGTTGCACTGAAATAACTGATGCTCATAAAAATATGGCTGCACAGCTCATTGAGTGAAAAGCTGTCATTACAATAATTCTCGCGAATATAAGCTTCTGCGGCTTGCATCTGAGAAGTCCGAACCGTTGTTCTCTGTTCCGATAGTTTAAGTATCAGCTCATGGCAAGTCCTCTCCAGATAATGCCTTGCTTCATCTAAAGTCTTAAGCGCAGCAACCTCTGCAAACATATTATGCGAAACAACTACTGTATTTGGGAAGCCGATGTCGACTACATAGTTCATCAAAGAAACCAGCAGCTGATAGATGCTGCTACGGCAGCCTTCTATAGAGGAGGTATTACTTTTAAGCTCCTGAAACCACTTCAACAGAATTTCCGATACAGCAGAAGCTTTACCTGTCTTTAAAGCGGATATAAATTGCTTTTCCCATGAGGTGAAATGCGCCTGATCCAATCCCTTCCCAAACTCAAGATCCTGTATGGAGATAACTTTATCTATGCCTAAAAGGTAACGATATTCTATGGAGGAGATCGCTTCTTGGAAGGATTGTGGAATTTGTTGCAAAGTATTATATTTTCTACCGATGCCTATGGTGGATGACAGCTTCAAATATTTATTTAAGCTACCCTGGACTTGCTCTGCAAGATGCTGCGTTGCTACTTCTACCGTCTCTGAATTGCCGGATAATATCGCAGCGATTTTTCCATCTCTCGTCTGGAATACCACTCCGTCTTGCTCTTTCTCCAGCTGCTCTTGAACAATGTTAAAGGCGCCGAAACACAGTAGCTCTGCATCAAAAGCTAGGTCCTGGCTTCGTTTCTCCAGTTCTATATCTATAACGAGCGCAAGGTACACTTGACCCTGCAACGGAATATGAAAATAACTCAATTTATTCTCGATTTCTTCGCTTTTCATTCGAGTAGTTACCAGCTGCTCCAAGAATCGTTCCCGCAGCAATGGAAGACTCTGATTAAGTTGCATACGAAGCTTAACTAAATTCGCTTTTTGTAGATGATCTTCATCTAAATCCTGCTTCATCTTACTTAGAAATTCAGCAAACTCACGTGCATTAATCGGTTTTAATAAGTACTCAGTCACCTTCAGTGTTATGGCCTGCTTCGCATATTCGAAGTCTTCATATCCAGTGACGATAATGACCTTCATATCCCGGTACCTATCCATCACAGCTCTGGCCAATCCTAGTCCATCCATAAAAGGCATACAAATATCAGTAATAATTACGTCAGGACGATGCTGCTCGATTGCTTCCAGTGCATCTCTGCCATTATCGAAATCACCAACCAGCTCAAACCCATATTTACTCCATGTAATCTTCTGTTTGATCCCTTCACGAACCTCATCTTCATCATCAACCAGAATTATTTTATACATCCAACACCTCCACAACTTTGAACTTATCAGCATAAGCATAATAGAGGCCGCCTGCGTGAGGCAACCTCTATTATTAAACTCTATTCGTATAGTAGAGGTTTGATCTCATCGGAATCCATATTGTTTTTATCATACCAGTGGAACCCCGTGTCGATGTTCTTTTCAACCGCTTCCCCTTTAATCGCTTGCACAGCTGCCTTCACAGCTTGATAGCCAATACCAATGGGGTCTTGTGTAACAGCACCAGCCACAACACCACTGCGGATAGCATCCATCAACTGCTTGCCAGAATCAAAGCCGACGACTACGATCTTACCATTCATTTGCAATTCATTAACTGCATTAGCCACACCTACAGCAGAGCCTTCATTAGAGCCATAGATTCCTTTCAGATCCGGATTTGCCTGCATCATCGCTTTCGCAAGGTCTGTGGACTTTAACTGATCTCCACCCCCATATTGCGGCTCTAACACTTGAATATCCGGATATTTTGCTTTCATTTGTTCCAAGAAGCCATCGCGACGCTGTTGCCCTGTGCTGCTCGTTTGGTCATGTATGACAAGACCCACTTTACCTTTCTTGCCAATCAGTTCAGCCATTTTATCTGCGGCCAAAGCAGCTGCTGCTTTATTGTTAGTCGCTGCTGTTGCTACAGGGATATCACTGTCTACACCAGAGTCAAAGCCGATGACCGGAATCTTATTTTCCTTTGCCTTTTCTAGATAAGGAATCGCAGCTTTGCTGTCCAGTGCGGCTAGCGCAATTGCTGCTGGCTTCTTGTCGAGAGCGGTTTGCAGCATCTCAATTTGTTTATCCACCTGACTCTCATTTTCTGGACCTTCGAAGGTAATCTCAACATCAAATTCCTTAGCAGCTTTCTCCGCTCCTTGCTTCACCGCTTGCCAGAATTGATGCTGGAACCCTTTTGATATGACTGGAATGTATGGTTTGTCTGAACCGGATGCACTCTTGTTACTATCATTGTTGTTACATGCACTCAGCAATGTAGTGACTAATAATAGACAGGCAAGCATGATAAACCCTCTACGACGCAGTTTCATTTGAATCTTCCCCCTCGTCATTTGCTTTGTATATCACTCCGGATGGAGATCATACCAAGTTTATTGCTTACGGCGGCGTAGAATATCAGCGTAAACCGCAATGATGATTACAACACCGACAATGACCGTCCGCCATTCCTGAGCCACGGACATAATCTGTAAGCCATTCGTCAGCACACTCATAATCAGTGCGCCAATAATCGTGCCTAGAATAGAACCTACACCTCCACTTAAGGAAGTCCCGCCAATGACCACTGCCGCAATAGCCTCTAGTTCATAACCGGTGCCCAGTGATGGCTGTGCTGAATTCAGACGTGATGCCATCAGGATACCTGCGATTCCACTAAAAATCCCTGTAATGGAATAGATAATAATCTTCCATTTGACTGTGTTCACACCTGATAAGCGAGTAGCTTCTTCATTACTGCCAAGCGCGAAGTTGTAACGCCCAATAATCGTCTTAGACAAGATTATGCTTGCGATCATACCGAGTAATAAGAAGATAACGATGGTGTTGGGTATACCGGGGATCATTTTACCCATGGCGATCTTGGCGAAGATCGGATCATCGTTGAAATATATAGGTTTGGCTCCGGTGATGACAAGCGACAAGCCTTTGGTGACCATCATAATCGCCAGAGTGGCGATGAAGGGTGGAATGTTCATCTTCGCCACCATCAAACCGCTGATGAAGCCGCACAATGCTCCAGCCAGAATCCCACCTACAATGCCTAACGGGACGGGCAGACCCCAGAAGGTAATAATGACTCCAACCATAACAGATGAGAATGTCATTACAGTACCCAGAGCAAGGTCGATGCCGCCCGTAATAATAACAAAGGTAGCTCCAAGCGCTAATACTCCGATTACAGCTGTAGAAACTAGAATTCCGACAAGATTTGAGAATTGAAAAAAGTTGCTGGAGGATAAAGAGAATACGATGACCAATATAATCAGACTGGCAAATGCCAATAATTTTTGTTTGAATCCGGATTGCCCTCCCGTTTGCTTCATACCCGCTGGCTGACTAATCTCTTTATCCGCGATCTTCATAGTCCTGACACCTCCGGTTAACTCTTGAACAGTTATGAACGTTTCGTCGCATATTTCATAATCGCCTCCTGCGATGCTTCTTCTGCGGGGAGTTCTCCTGTTATACGCCCTTCACACATAATGATAATCCGGTGGCTCATTCTTAGAATCTCAGGAAGATCTGAAGAAATGATAATGATCGCCTTCCCTTGACTCGCAAGCTGATCCAGCAGCTTATAAATTTCACTTTTCGCGCCTACATCAATACCTCGTGTAGGCTCATCGAAGATGAGTACATCACAGTCTCTAGTCAACCACTTGCCGATGACCACTTTCTGCTGATTACCTCCGGACAGAAACTTAACCTTTTGATCTACACTTGGAGTTTTGGTGGCTAGCGCTTCAACATGCTGCTCCGCTGAGCTTCGCATCTCCCGCTCCTTCATCCAGCCAAATGAATTACGGAATTTATAAAAGGAGGCAATCGCATTATTCATGCTGATATCCATATCCACAAGCAATCCGAAACGTTTGCGGTCTTCGGACAAATACCCAATACCATGCTGTACCGCTTGATGTGGCTGACGTATCCGAACCGATTTTCCATGGAGCATAATTTCACCCTCATCGATGGGATCGGCACCAAATACGGCACGTACAACCTCGGTACGTCCAGCTCCCATTAAACCAGCGAAGCCCAAAATCTCACCTTTATACAGATGAAAGCTAATATCCTTGAACGCATGCCCTCTAGAAAGCTTCCGAACTTCTAAGACAACTTGCTGAGTCTGTTTCGCAATCGTTGGTTTCGACGTTTGATATAATTCACGTCCAACCATCATGCTGATGATCTGATCAATCGTTATTGAATCGGTACGAACGGTATCTACATAACAACCATCACGCATAACTGTAATGCGGTCTGTAATTCGCTTCAATTCATCCATGCGGTGAGAGATATAAATAATTCCCACACCTTTATCTCGTAGCTGCTCAATCATTCGAAATAACTCGTTAATTTCTGTATCTGTTAACGCGGCGGTTGGTTCATCCATGATCAATACCTCGGCTTGGAAAGACAAAGCTTTAGCGATTTCAACCATTTGCTGATTAGCAACGGTCAGGTCTGATACCAAAACTCTGGGATCCAGCTTCAGATTCATTTGATCAAACAGTACCTGAACTTTTCGGTTCATCTCCACATCATCAACGAACCATTTCAGAGCTTTACGCGGCTCTCGTCCAATGTAAATGTTCTGGGCGACCGTAAGATGAGGCATTAAATTCAATTCCTGATGGATGATACTAATTCCAAGCTCCTGTGCTTCACGGGTATTAACAATCTCCACTTCATTTCCCTTGTACCACATTTGACCAGCATCCTTGGAATAGACACCTGTCGCAATCTTCATAAGGGTAGACTTGCCAGCGCCATTTTCTCCTACTAACGCATGAACTTCCCCACGCTTCAGCTCAAATTGACATTCATTCAAAGCATGAACACCTGGGAAAAACTTGTTGATTCCCTCCATACGAAGCAACACTTCGTTCATTTTGATATCCACCTCAAATTCTTTGAGAATGCCTTAACCCTTAAAGTAATCGCTTTCAATCCGGAATGTAAAATCATTGTATTCCCTATAAGTTGCCATTGTAATGGAATAATCTCCGTAAAAAAGTTTAAAATTTTATGTTTTACATACAAAAAAAGCTGAACCGAGAGCACCTCAGTTCAGCACAAATGTTATACCCTAAAAATCACATGTCAGCGAACCCTCCTAAAGGCTTGCGCCATTTCCAGCCACCAATGTGAAGGTCTTAGGAATTCCCTTATCATACACGTCGGAAGATAGATTAGGTTCTTCTACTAATTGGCGGATCACTAGTCCGCTATTAGCTGCTGCGGTTACAATTTCTCCGAGTGTCCAGCGGCGCCAATACACAACACTATGCTCTTGTTCACCTGCTGGTTTACCTGTGGAAGGCAAATACTTGGAATAGGATACCTTCTTCTCTTCCAATGAAGAGTCAAAATAATCTCCGTTTACTTTGTGTTTGCGTACCTTCGCAGTAGATCCCTTCGAGGAAATAAGCTTGGTCGTTACCGGATGAAAATCGCGGAGTACAAATACGCCTCCAGGAGATAGCAATCGGCGAGCCGCTTCCATGAATAGTGTAAGGTTGGTAAAGTAATGAACAATTCCTAACTCTGCAAAGACGATGTCATATGAACCATCAAGGACGTCTTCTGGCAGCTTAAGAATATCTGAGACGATATAGGTTAGTGGTACCCCTGCTTCTTGGGCAAGATCAGCCGCATATCGCGCATTGGCTTCCGAGAAGTCAGCAACCGTTACTTCCGCACCTAGTAATGAGAGTGCCACGGCCTTCATCCCGTTTGAGCCCATTAAATTCATCATTTTCTTACTCTTCACCTCTCCAAAAAAAGAAAGGAGCGGGTGAAGCTTTGCACTTGGTTCCTTTATTAATTTTGCAGCTGCTTCTGACGGTGTACCAAACCGAGTTACCCAAGCGGTATAAGTATCTTCGTTCCAAAGCTCTTCGCTTGTTGGCACAGCGTTTTTTTCTGCCTGATTATTTGAATATTGATTCTGCTCTTCCATCCATTGCTACCCCTTTATGTGTAAAATATCTGTTATGAAGCATTCTGAATGGCATCAGCCATCCGGATAGTTTTCCTTCTTCCCGCGTACAAATATACTGCGAGGCCAATCATAACGAGCAGCCCACCTGCCCATTGTAAGGTTGTTAGCTGCTCACCCAAGAGTAAATACGCTAAGATACTGGCACCCACTGGTTCTCCTAAAATGTTCATTGAAACCGTAGTCGCGGATACATATTGTAGTAACCAATTAAACAAAATATGGCCAAACACCGTTGGCACCACTGCTAACAATACAAAGATTCCCCATTCCTTGGCCGGATAATTAAAAAAGGAAATCCCCATGAACAGATTGTATACGGCAAACACGCCAGCGGCTGATAAGAAGACAATCAAGCTATATAAGTAAGAGGGCATGCGCACCACTAGCTTTTGACCGATCAGCATATGTACAGCTACCGCGACAGTACCTCCGACCGATAATAGATCACCTTTTAGATTATCCGCAGAGATGCCGATATCACCCCAGCCGATAAACACGACACCGCCAATCGCAATGCCAAGCCCTAGAATAGCGGACAGAGCTGTCTTTTCCTTATACAAAAAATAAACACCCAGCATAATAAATACAGGCTCCAGCGCCATGATCATTGTTGAACTAGCTACCGAAGTATACTTCAATGATCCCATCCATAGCAAAAAGTGCAGCGCAAGCATTGCGCCTGAGAGGATGAGCATTAGCCAGTCTTTTTTACGAAGAGCAAAAGCAGCTCCACTATAGGGTCTTGCAAAAGGTAGCATCAGCAGTGAGGTAAATAATAATCTGTACATGCCTTGTATAGATGCAGGTGCATCAGACCATTTAATAAAAATGGCGGAAAAGGAGATGGCCACAATCCCTATCAACATTAATAGTGGAATCGGAAGTGGCGGTTTTTTAAGTTTCACATGTTACGCGTCCTTTCAATATCTTAAGTCACTTATGTTAATTTAACGCAGACCGTGAAAAAATGCATCTATTTTCATAAGATTTCACTAAAAAAAGCACAAGCAATGTCATTTCTGACGAAAGCTCATGCTTCTTAAAAGGCTACGGCTTCAGAACAACCTTGATGCAATCCTCTTTTTTCTCACTAAAAACGTCATAGCCATGCTCCGCTTTACTAATTGGCAGGCGATGCGTAATGATATCTGTAGGATCAAATTTATTTTCTTTAATCATCTTATACAGCAACGGCATATAGTGAATCACCGGCGCTTGTCCCATTTTTAAAGTAATGTTGCGTTCAAATAGATGACCCAAAGGGAACATATTGTAATTAAGCCCATAAACTCCCACAAGCTGAATAGTTCCGAATTTACGTACGATATCCGAGGCCATTCTAAATGCACTGAGTGAGCCTCCCTGTAGCTTCAGAGTGGTTTCCACTTTCTCCAAAGCAGATATTTTGGCATCTAAACCTACACAGTCAATAACTACATCTGCGCCCCCATGTGTTATCTCCTTCAAATGAGCTTCAATATCCTTAATCTCTTCAAAGTTGTAAATTTCGACATTATTGGTCAGCTTCGCATGCTGCAGACGATAGCCAATATGATCAACCGCAATGACTCTTGAGGCACCTTTGATCCAGGCAAACTTCTGAGTAAGCAGTCCAACAGGACCGCAGCCGAGAACAATGACTGTATCCCCTGGCTTCACTCCGCCGCTTTCTACTCCCCACCAAGCAGTAGGCACAATATCAGATATGAAAAGAATTTTCTCATCTTCCATTTCTGCATCCTCCGGAACTACAAAAGGGCCAAAGTTACCATAAGGTACCCGTAGCAATTCAGCTTGTCCGCCTGCAAAACCGCCATAAGTATCGGAATAACCAAGATAACCGCCTGTGTCCTTGGCGTCATTAGCATTGTCGCATTGGCTCTCCATCTCATGCTGGCAGAAAAAACACTGCCCACAGGCGACATTAAAGGGGATGATGACTCGGTCACCTTTTTTGACTTTAGTTACGTCAGGACCCACTTCCTCAACAATCCCCATCGGCTCATGACCAATAACATAATCATCATGCATACCTGGTATTTCCCCGTTATAAATGTGCAGATCCGAGCCACAAATCGCCGTAGTGGTAATCCGAACAAGGATGTCATCTTTTTTCTCAAGCGTCGGATCAGCTACTTCTTTAACTTTCACTTTTTTCTTCCCTTGGTAGGTTAGTGCTTTCATGCTGTTAATCCGCTCCTTTGGAGATGGTCTAGAGATATAATTTTCATGCCTTTCTATGTTATATCCCTAAGCCCTACCCTCTTATCCATGAAGAAGCGGAGAATACATCATTAGTGCGTAATTATCAGTTACAGCTTCATCTCCAATTAGATCTCCAGAGCGTGTATATACTTTTCGACTGATCTTGTTACTGCGTATATATCCGCCCCAAGGCTCTAGACTAATCCTATGATCACTTTCGTATACTTCATAATCATAAAACGCCTGCTCATTGCATCTCCACTCCCCGTGTAAATGGCTATCGTCCAGCCAGAGCTTTAGTTGATACGTTTGAGCGGTGTTATTTTTTAATTGAAGATCCAAATAGTTATAAGAACAGGTCGCCCCGCTTCCAAAAGGTTGTGTACGTTGTTCATCTGGAAATACATCATAACTGTGACGATGCCGTTCCATAACGGTAAGTGGCGTATGCAGTGCCATCCAATAGATCAGATTAGACAACTGGCATAAGCCTCCTCCAACCCCGGAATGAAAACCACCATAATGCAGCACCATACCCTCCAGATACCCTTTTCGCTTAGTGGGCTTACCAATACTTCTCCAGTAGGAAAAAGTCTCCCCCGGCTGCACAACAAGTCCATCCAGCTTCGCAATTGCCAGCCGTAAGTTAGTTATTTTATTGTATTGAAGCACCATATCTACATTCCGAAGACTTCTTAATAACGGGGTAGCATGAGTCATAGCTGCATAAGTTAAAGTTTCATCCGTACGCTGCTTCGCTATTTTGCTTCGTCCAGTGCACCATTTCAAATATCTTTTCCAAATAAAATATCGTTTGCCAGCAAACAATCTAAGGCGAGAACGCTGAATAGGCTTCATGGCAGCCTGGGGTGTATTCATCTAGAACTGAACCTCGCTTTCAGCTCGTAACTGGGCGAATCTACCTCCAATTATCGCATTATGATGCTTAACGATCTCCCTACTACTCAGAACCCCATTATCAAAGGTGCTATGAGCGTCTGAGACCAGTACACTTTTATATCCCATGCTGTATGCGCGTCTTATCGTCGTATCCAGACAGAATTCACTTTGCATCCCACAGATCACCAGATTCGTAATCCCGAGCTTCTGGAGTTCATCTTGCAGTTCCGTTCGGTGAAAAGCATCCCAAGTAGGCTTCTCAACGATAACTTCGCCTTCCTGCGGTGTGATGCGGTGACTGATCTGCCAAGTGGGTGTACCTTTTGTGTACTCCTCATCTTCGGTATGTTGAATATACACAATAGGAGTACCTGCTAATCGAGCTTTTTGCTGAAGGGAGACAATCCTGTCCATCACACCCTCTTCATCGTACAGCTTTAGATCATAGGAGAACATGGCTTCTTGAACATCGATAATTAATAATGCTGTTGATTGTTCCAAATGAATAACCTCCAAGAGCTTTTTTTAAAATCATACCAGAAACTGGGACAGACTATCTACCTACTAGAAGTTACAACTGTTAAAAATAAAAACCGAGTATCTGTAAGCAGATACCCGGACGATTTCATCAAACATTTATTTGCCACGCTTATTATGCCAGATCAATGCATGCAGCTGTGGAAGTACACGAACCTTGTTCATACCCGAATCCGCGATTACTTTATTAAACAACCACTCCAGCCTTCCCAGAAGTCGAGCAGAAATGTTGCCCTCTTCCGTGACATCATCATTACCAGGCTGCAGAAAGAGCTGCACATTCGGATATCGCTGGTGAACGTTTTTCGCATAATCAAAATCATTATCATCAAACACTACGACCTTCAAGCTATGCGTAGAACGACCCAGTTTCTCCATCTTACTCATGATGTTATCTAGCATTTCCCAATTCGTTGTCATTCCTGAGCTTGGAGGTTTAGGACTGATTGTCAGCACATCCACGTCATTGAACCAATCCTGCCATTTACTCCCCTGAGTTTCTATCGCTGCTTTTATTCCACGCTCATGAAGCAGGTTGATGAAGGTACCCATTCCTTCACCAATCAAGGCAGGATTACCGCCTGAAATCGTAACACAGTCGAAATTATCTCCAGCTAACGCCAATAATTCATTTATGATTTCTTCTGCTTCCATCATGCGAACCTTATTCTTAGCCGTACCATCCCAAGTAAAAGCGGAGTCACACCAGCCGCAGCGATAATCGCAGCCATAGGTGCGGACAAACATCGTCTTCACTCCAATTACCGCACCTTCGCCTTGAATAGTTGGACCGAACATTTCAATTACAGGAATCTTACTCACAATCACAGCCTCCATACAAACGGTAGGATGGCCCTTCATCCGGAACATCTTCAGCCAGCACCTCTGCCCAAGAGGTTGGAGTCTCCCATAGCTTTACCGAGTACAAAGGCAACCCTGCTTGCTTAAGCTTGTAGGCAATATATGAAGACATATTCTCTACTGTGGTGCGGAAAGACAACAAGGCTACTTTGGAGCCCGTATTCGTTAACGTCTCTAACACAGGTTCATTTCCCATGGCAAGAAAAGCGTGATCTAAACGATCTACAAGGCTTTGTTGTACTGTCATTTTGATATCGCTGAAATCAATGACGAAACCTTCATCCGAGTGGCCTTCCGCGGCCATAGGTTTGCCCTTAAGCACTACTTCGAGCTTATAAGTATGTCCGTGCAGATTGCTGCATTTCCCTTTGTGTCCCACTAACTGGTGTGCCGCATCGAACGTAAATATTTTGCAGACTGAAACCTCGTTAAGCATTAAGAACCGGCCTCCATTCTCTCCGCCTCATATTGCTCAAGACCACGCTGACGCAATAGACAGGCTGGACAAGTACCGCAGCCACTGCCAATAATACCGTTGTAACAGGTCAGTGTGTGTTCGCGAACATAATCAAAATACCCCAGTGCATCGGCCATTTTCCACGTTTCTTTTTTATCCAGCCACATTAGGGGAGTGTGGATCGCAAACTCATAGTCCATAGATAAGTTCAGCGTAACATTCAATGATTTCACAAAAACATCACGGCAGTCCGGATAACCGCTAAAGTCCGTTTGGCAAACCCCAGTGACGATATGGGAGTACCCCAGTTGTTTAGCTAATATTGCGGCAAAAGATAAAAACAACAAATTCCGTCCATCGACGAAAGTACTTGGAAGCTCATCTCCTTCACCAGCCAGAATATCTATATCCTGACGGGTAAGTGCATTGGGTGCCAGCTGATTGAGCAGCCCCAGATCAAGAATATGCTGTTTTACATTAAACTTAGCTGCTATCTCTGTTGCAACTTCGATTTCAGCCGCATGACGTTGACTATAGTTGAAGGTAACTACCTGCACTTCCTCATACTGCTGCAATGCCCAAACCAGGCAAGTGGTGCTATCTTGTCCGCCGCTGAATACGACGAGTGCTTTTTTGTTCATATGAATCTCTCCTTATCACAAGTTGGAATTTAGCGGTTGTCCACTTTTTCTGGATAGAGGTCGTGATTGATTAAGCGGTGTTCCGCCATCGCCTCATACTTCGTACCCGGTCTTCCATAGTTGCAATAAGGATCAATTGAAATGCCTCCGCGCGGAGTGAACTTGCCCCATACCTCAATGTAACGCGGATCCATCAGTGAGATCAGATCATTCATAATAATGTTGACACAGTCCTCATGGAAATCACCATGGTTGCGGAAGCTAAACAGATACAGCTTTAATGATTTGGATTCCACCATTTTTTGTTCAGGAATATACGAAATATACAGCGTGGCAAAATCCGGCTGACCCGTTACAGGACACAAGCTAGTGAACTCAGGGCAGTTGAATTTAACAAAATAATCACGCCCGGGATGTTTGTTATCAAACACCTCCAGAATGTCTGGATCATAACCAAACTTGTACTGTGTTCCCTGATTACCAAGCAAAGTAACTTCTTGCATTTCCTCTTTCAATCTTCCTTCTGACACGACAAAAAACCCCTCTCTTTTCCTTCGGCCTTGGCCGGTAATGGAAAGAAGAACGAGATTTCGAAAACTTGGCTCCACTAAGAAGAAACGGAAGCAACGTCCGGATAAAGGACAGCAACCGCTTGTACTGTTTAATATATTCTTAGTTTTTTATAGAGGGA
This sequence comes from Paenibacillus sp. FSL P2-0121, assembly GCF_037975345.1. Taxonomy (NCBI): domain Bacteria; kingdom Bacillati; phylum Bacillota; class Bacilli; order Caryophanales; family Paenibacillaceae; genus Paenibacillus; species Paenibacillus sp. FSL P2-0121. The sequence goes on from NZ_CP150245.1 coordinate 3,815,652, forward strand.
GTTCGCGAACCTCTCCTGCACAACTTTAGCGCAGACTTCTTCTTAAAGCATATTGCGTCTTGAACTATACCATGGGTAGCCCGCTCCTGACAAGTTCTACTCTTTACTGTTACCTTATATAGATCAGCAAATAACTCCAGATTAACGTGGATAGACCTGCGTATGTAGAGATTAGGAAGCTCAAAAACCACGGCAATTTGATCGCGGATTTCTTTTTAATTACATGAACTATTCATACAGTTAATTAAGATGTGGCAAAAAAAAGGATTCAAATCCTAAGAAAAGGGTAACTTATTCATAATAATCTTCGAGCTAAGGGTGGGAGCATTTTATGGAACAAAGTATACAGCAGCTTATGGATTGGCTTAACAATCATTTAAATGAAACAATCGCTATTGAAAAGAAAGAACTTCGTGATCTGGATAAAGTTCATTTCAATTTAGAGGCCGTAGATTTCCGCAGTGCAGACGACGTAATTGATGAATATCTTGGAAGTGCACTGATATTAAGAGGTTTCGGCAGCACACTTAACGCCGATGGTGAACTGGTATCCCTGCCACAATCCACTTATGATTTAGCTGTTGAAGGTCTTCAAATCGTAGACTTAGCCGACCGCAAGGCAGAAATAACTACGGACAGAGCTAATTACATCCTTTCAGTAGATTAAACGAACATGATTATGATAAGCAAAAAGAGCCCACAGCGATCTGCGGGCTCTTTTTGCTTATCATTTATTCTTCTCCAATGATCTCCACTTCAGTTTCCAGCTCTACACCGAATTTATCCTTCACAGTCGCTCTTACATGGTGGATTAGCCCGATGTAATCACTGGCTGTTGCATTATCTGCATTCACAATAAATCCCGCATGCTTCTTGGATACCTCAGCACCGCCGATTCTTGTACCCTGTAAGCCGCTCTCTTGAATTAACTGACCTGCAAAACGGCCTGGAGGCCGCTTAAACACACTCCCACAGGATGGATACTCAAGCGGTTGCTTCGATTCACGTAAATAAGTTAGTTCATCCATTTTTGCCTTGATCGTTAAAACATCACCGGAAGTCATAGCAAATTTGGCCTCAAGTACAATATACTCACCGCTTGCGAATACACTTTTTCTGTATCCCCATTGCAGCTCATCTCCTTGCAGAGTTACCAATTGCCCGTTCTTATTTATAGCTAGTGCACTATGCAGGACATCTTTGATCTCACCGCCATAAGCACCTGCGTTCATATAGAGCGCTCCACCAACTGTTCCTGGAATGCCACAGGCGAACTCAAGACCCGTAAGCTCCTTATCAAGCGCATATCTGGAAACATCAATTATTTTGGCACCACATTGCGCATATAAGAGATTGTCGCGAATTCCCATTTCGGTCAGTCCTGCCGTTTGCAGAACGATTCCACGTACACCTCCATCACGGATAATCACATTGGAGCCATTCCCAAGTACCGTAAGGGTTATCCCATTTTGTTCTGCATATGTAACGATCTTTTGAATTTCATCATAAGTAGCTGGTGCAGCCAAAATATCAGCTTTGCCGCCCATTTTAGTGTACACGTGATCTTTTAAATTCTCATGACTTTTCACTATTCCTGCAGTCATTAGCTGCTCTAGATCATCTTGAATTTTGTCAATATTCATGTTTTCATGCTCCTTTAACCATGTATAAATGATGGTCCTTGATCTATTTTAAAGAGTTATTATGAAATTGTAGGCAACCACAACTGTAACAACGAACAGGCTCCCTTGTCAATGACGGGAGCCTGTTCGTTGTATGTTTTTAGATGATAATTACACAGCTTTATAGGCAGCAAGCTCGTAAGGAAGACACAGTGGCACACCCGTACGTGGATCCGGAACGATATCCGCTTCAATTCCAAACACTTCCCGCAATACATCTGGTGTCATAACCTCAGTAGGTGAGCCTTCGCTAACCACAGTACCGGACTTAATCGCTACCATATGCTGCGCATAACGAGTAGCATGATTCAAATCATGCACGACCATGATAATGGTACGGCCTTCTTCCTCATTCAGCTTTTGCAAAAGTTGAAGAACTTCGAGCTGATGCGCCATATCTAGGAACGTTGTAGGCTCGTCAAGGAATAAAATATCTGTTTCTTGAGCCAACGCCATAGCGATCCAAGCGCGTTGACGTTGTCCACCAGAGAGACGGTCAATAGGGCGATCATGAAAAGATTCCATGCCCGTAACAGAGATGGCGTTGGAGATGATGTTGCGATCCTCTGCGGTCATCGTGCCAAATCCTTTTTGATGAGGGAAACGACCATAGCTGACCAGCTCAGATACCGTCAGACCGTCAGGAGCCGTTGGGTTCTGCGGTAGAATCGCTAGCTGACGAGCAACCTCTTTAGTTGAAAAGTTATGGATCGATTTGCCGTCCAGCATTACGGTGCCACTCTTCGGCTTCATAATCCGGGCCATCGTTTTGAGGATTGTAGATTTACCGGAGCCGTTAGCGCCCACTAGTGCGGTGATTTTCCCCGTAGGGATAGACAAGTTCAATCCCTTAACTATAGTAGCCTCAGCATACCCAATACTTAATTCTTCTGTATTCAAACGTTCTGACATGATCTACAACTCCCTTAAAAGTTTTATGGAGCTATGCTCCTAAGTATGAACTAATTTACGCTTTCGACTTGGCGAGTAAATATAAAAAGTAAGGTGCGCCAATAATCGCAACCACAATGCCAGTAGGAACTTCGGCAGGTTGCAATACCCATCTACCAATGGTATCAGCGGTAATCATAAGAAGCGCCCCTGTCAAAGCACTAGCAGGTAATAACACCTGATGACGGGGTCCCACCAGCCTGCGAGCCAGGTGTGGTGCTATCAGGCCGACGAAGCCAATACCTCCACTTACCGCGACGCAGGAGCCGGCAAGCGCTACGGCTGTTACCAGAAGGAGAATACGTTCCTTCTCCACACGCATTCCTAGACCTAATGAAGTATGGTCCCCTAGATTCAATACATTTAGAACCCGGGCTTTATAGAAGGCGAACGGTAACAGAATCGCGATCCAAGGCAGCAAAGCAAGGACGAATCTCCAATCCCCACCCCATATTTTCCCGGCGATCCAAGTAGCTACAAATTGATAATTATTAGGATCAAGCCTAAGTGCCAATACAAGCTGGCAAGCATTGATTCCTGCAGCGACCGCAATCCCGATAAGGATCAGCCTTGTAGGAGACAGACCATCTGCCTTCCGGTAGGCAAGAATATAGATTAAAGCTGCGGTCAGGCCAGCCCCACCAAGCGCTAGGAGAGGCAAGACAAATACCGGAGCTGCTGTTGTAGCCGGAAAAAACGAGATAAAAATGATTACCGCAAAACCTGCACCAGCACTTATGCCCAGCGTAGCCGGTTCAGCGAGTGCATTACGTGCGAGACTTTGTAGAATACAGCCCGATACTGCAAAGCCCGCTCCAACTAACAATGAAATTACGATGCGGGGTAATCTGAAATCAAATAAAATAAGCTTTTGCTGATGTGTTCCATCACCCATGAGTGTATGTAATACCTCTAGTGGGGATAGACGCATAAACCCTGTATTCATACTGACTATAAACACAACGACGATCAGTATAGCAAGGAGTGATAACACCGTTAGGGCGCGTGTGCGGCGTTCTTTTTCATCTGGAGTAAGGGTTAATTTGGGCATTACAGCTCCCCCTTCCGCTTACTCGCTAAATAAATAAAGAACGGTACGCCGATGATGGCAATTAAAGCTCCTAGCGGTGTCTCATACGGTGCATTTATCATTCTTGCGGCAATATCTGCAAAGATAATCAATAAGCTCCCTAGAACTGCGGAGCAAGGGATAATCCAGCGGTAGTCCACTCCAACGAAATAACGAGTAACATGTGGAATAATTAGTCCTATAAAAGCAATCGGGCCAACCGTTGAAACCGCACTTCCAGCTAAGATAACCACAACAATCATACATGCCAATTGAACTAACCTTGTCCGCTGCCCCAGACCAACCGCTACTTCTCTTCCTAAGCTGAGCAATGTGACGGATCGTGATAACATCATTGCTGCAATTAAGGCTACGGCCACCCAAGGGAATATAATCTTGATCTGAGTCCAGCTAGCTCCACCCATCCCACCAGCTAACCAGAAGGCTATGTCCTGAGATAAGTTGAAAAGAATAGCTACTCCCTGACTAATAGCAACCAATAAAGCACTAACAGCCGAACCTGCTAATGTCAATCGCAAGGGGGTCAGGCCATTAAAAGAAAGCGAACCGATTCCGAATACGATAAAAGAGGCCACAGCGGCACCGATAAAGCAATACAACATTAGTGAAGTGAATGAGAGTGAGGGTGCAAAAGCAAATACTATGGCCAGCGCTACCCCTGCTCCTGCATTCAAGCCTAACAGCCCTGAATCCGCAAGCGGGTTTCTTGTCATCCCCTGCATGATAGCCCCTGCTACTGCGAAGCAAGCACCGACTAAGGCGCCAGCAATAGCACGTGGAAATCGCAGTTCTCTAATTACCTGATGTTTTTGTAAATCTGGATTGAAATGAAATATAGCTTCCCATACCGTAGCTAACTTGATATCTGCTGCACCTACTGAGACCGAAAGTGCCAATCCGAAGGCAATGGCAGCAAGTCCAAAAATAAGAATACCAATGGCAGCTGCCGGTCGGGTATGTAGAGCTTTTTTGGGTTCATTTTTAATACGATTTGCGAAATCTGAGGGTGAAACCATGAGCCGTCTCCTTATTCAATAGTTACAATGGTTTATATGATAACAACAATCATTCTCATTATCGCAAAAATATTTATGTTGTACAATTGCAGGATCGATTTTTCCGTACTATGGGATTGGTTTATAAAAAAATGGTGCAGATCTTTGTATCCCGAGATACTTGATCTGCACGCTCTTCCCCACCGAAATGATCAGTCTCATTCATGGTGAATTACGACTTTTATTTCACAAGACTTTTTAGCACATCGTCAATGATTTTTCTGCCAGCGTTCGCACCACTGTAAAGCCAGCTGCTTGTTGAGCTCATTTCATGCACATTTCCAGCTTTTACAGCTGGGATGCCCTTCCAGATTGCACTATCTAGGATCTCCGAACCCTCAGTCTTATCACTATTTACAAGGAAAATATGATCTGCGGTCAGCTCAGAAAGCTTCTCTAGTGAGATCGGATTCCAAGTTGCTCTTGTTCCTACTGGGATCTCTGTTACTAAGTTAGGCAGCGTTACGCCAAGGTCTGTATATAATACAGCTCCACTGCTGCGGGTTTCGTCTACAATATAGAAGTTTTTTTGCACCAACCATAAAATAGCCGCGGACTCTTGTCCAATAGCTCCTGCAAGCTGTTCTTTCGCAGCCGCTGCTTTAACATCATAATCTTTAATGGCTTTTTCTGCTTCAGGGGTTTTGTTCAAAATCTCACCCATCTTGAGCAACGATTTGCGCCAATCTTGATTTAGTTCATCCCCAATTACATAAGTGGGTGCAATCTTATTCAACTGATCGTAAATCCCGTTCTGAACAGAAGACTCCGATGGGATGATAATAAGATCCGGAGCAAAGCTGATTACAGCCTCTAACGGAAGGTCGTAACTAATTGTAGGAACATCCTTCAATTCAGTGGCCAGATAATCCTGAACGCCGTTTGTAACTGACCATTGAGCTACTGGAGTTACACCCAGAGTTACCAAAGAGTCTTCCAAATATGAACCCAGAACGCGCTGTGGATTAGCCGGAATCGTTACTTTATGACCCATTGCATCTGTTAACGTCTTAGGTGCAGCAGGTGCCTCTGTAGATTCTGCTGTAGGCGCTGTTGTAGGCGCTGTTCCTGCATTTGATGAGCTTTCAGCATTATTATTACCACAAGCGGAAAGTATTAGCGTCATCACTATTAGTCCGCTCATCGTCACTTTCATGCTTCCTGATCTTTTTCTGTTAAGCCAAAACATTAAAAACCCTCCTATATGTAACTGCTTTGATATTCAAAGGTGACCTTTACCTCTGCTTCACTTTTAAATGATATTGATTCTCATTCTCTGTGTCAACATATAAATTTCAAATTCTGTGGATTTGCAACAATTTCCTTCATATAAAATACAAAAGAGGTTATATTCCGAACGTTCCGGATATAACCTCATCTTTAATCTTCTACTTATTTATTTAAATGATACGGGACAGTCGCTACTACAACGTCCTTTTGATTCATTAGATACGAGCGGATTAAAAAGCTGGTCTGATTATGAAGCACGGCTTGCCACCAATGTTTGGTAATAAACTGTGGAATCAAAATCGTGATGTGATCCGTCGCAGCGGTCTTCCACTCTACCGTATCGATAAACTTCACTAACGGACGAATGATACTACGATATCTGGAACGAAGAACAATCAGGCGTACACCTGGATTCCATTCCTCCCACCGTTGCTCCATCTTATGAATGTCTTCTTCATCAAAGCCTACATACACAGCAACAACATTATCTGTTAGAGACTTCGCATAGCTGATGGAATGTAATACAGCACGTGTAACCCCTGCAACAGGAACAACTACAGTACTTCCTTTAATTACAGGTTTATCAGTAGCCGGACATATACGCAGTTGATCCGCAGTATTCAAATAATGCTTATGAATACGGTGGAACACGAACATTACAGCAGGTAAGAAAATGAATGCCATCCATACGCTCGAGAATTTAGTAATGATAAATATAAGCGTAATCGTCAATGTAGTCAGCATACCGATGGTATTTACTACAAATCTTTTCACCCATCCAGCGGGTCTTGTTTTGATCCAATGCACCATCATCCCCAGTTGGGATAAGGTAAAAGGAATGAACACGCCTACCGCATATAGTGGAATCAAACCTTCCGTATTCCCATGGAATGCAGTCACAAGTATGATAGACATAACTCCTAGAAAAATAATGCCGTTTGAGAAGCCCAGGCGGTCACCACGGACCATAAATGCATGTGGCAGATATTTATCTTTTGCAAACATAAAGGCGAGCAGCGGAAACGCTGAATATGCTGTATTAGCTGCCAAGAACAAAATCACTGCTGTAATCCCTTGAATGAAAAAGTACAATCCGCCACGGCCAAAGGTCGATTCAGCGATCTGAGAGACAACCGTAGCCTTTTCATCTGGCACAATACCATACCAATATGCCAGCACAGTGATTCCGGTAAACATAAAGCCAAGGATAAGTCCCATGATCATTAGCGTCTTGGCTGCATTTTTCTCAGCCGGTGCCTTAAAGTTTGGGATCGCATTAGATACGGCCTCAACCCCCGTTAGGGCTGAACAACCAGAGCTAAACGCTTTTAATAGTAGAAACAAACTTACATTAGATACGGCGCTGCCTATTTCAGGAACATTCGCATGCGCGCCACCCATTGCATATTTAACGATACCGGAGATAATCAGAACAACAATCGAAACCACAAACAAATACACTGGAATTGCGATAAATGAAGCCGATTCAGTCACTCCGCGAAGATTAATGATTGTTAATAAAACGATAACAGATACAGCGATGAGAACAGTATGATTATGAAGACTTGGAAAAGCCGATGTGATCGCATCCGTCCCTGCCGAGGCACTAACCGCTACGGTAAGAATGTAATCCACCAATAATGAACCCCCAGCGAGCAGCCCTGTCGGAATACCAAGATTACTCTTGGCTACGATATAAGCTCCGCCTCCTTGCGGATAAGCAAAAATCGTCTGCCGATAGGATAAAATCAGGATGGCCAGCAGGCCCAATACGGCTAATGCAATTGGCAGGGAATACCAGATGGCAGTAAACCCGGCAGCCACCAGTACAATCAGAATTTGTTCCGTTCCGTAGGCTACAGACGAGAGCGCATCAGAAGACAGGACAGCCAGTGCTTTAACCTTGGATAACTTTTCATGATCGAGTTCATTCGACTTCATCGGACGGCCGATCAATAGTCGTTTTACCTTGCTTACCATGGTGGATACAGTTCCTTTCTTTGGGAGCTGAAACGGAATTTCCGTGCGCTGTTTTCATCGGTGGATTTCATAAATGCAGACACAAAAATAAGCATACGGAAATGATCCGCATGCTTATGCATGGTCATTTTCCCACCTTGCTTACGAGGTTAGCTGGCGGATTCGGGCTGTGGTTATAGCCCTACGGTAGAGGTCTGTTCGACCCGGTTCCGATTCACCCCATTGGCATGAATGCCAAGTTTGGTTCCCCCGTTTTTCCTAAGAAAATTCAGCGCATATTCAACTTCTCACAAGGTCTAATATTAGTCTACAAAGTGCCTACAGTAAAGCGTTGAAAAAAATGAAAAAAGAATGAAAAAACATCCAATAAGCTCAAATATAGCGTCTTATTGGATGCTCTCTTTCATTATCTTCAATTATCCCTCTAGCCCGTGATTTTAATACCTTTTCAGCTTTTTTGTACCTTCCAAAGTGAAAACTAAAATCCTAAGCTCTCCTCTGCATCTACGTCAATCATTTCTTCTTCCTTACGTCCATACCAAAGAAGGAGACTAATTAGAGCAAAAGCGATTAAAGCTAACAAAGGAATCGTAATAAATCCGAAGTAGTTCAAATAATCTTTATTACAAGGAACACCAATTGTACAAGGTAGAACTTTACTTAATGCTGGAATCTTCTGTTCCGCATAATGATAGATTGAGATACTGCCACCAATCAAACTTAATGGAAGCACATAAGGAATGACGCGCTTATCTCCACGGAAAGTGGCAATTCCCAACAAAAATAACTGCGGATACATAAAAATCCGCTGAAACCAGCAAAGCTTACAAGGTTCATACTTCAAGACTTCACTTAAATACAAGCTACCAGCTACAGCAACCAAAGAGACGAACCAGGCCAGATAGAGGCAGTTACGCTTGCAAAAAGATAGGAATTTTGTCACTTTGCCTCCACTGCTTTTGCGGCGGTGTTAATTTCAGATGTAATCGCTTCAATATCGAAAGGTTCAGCCGTTTTCACTCCATTAATGTAGAGCGAAGGCGTAGTTGTCACGCCTGCGTCAGTTGCCAACTGAATGTCTTTCTTCAGCTCATCTGCATAAGTTTTCTCTTGGATGTCTTTACGCAACAGATCGTAATCGATCGCTAATTTCTCTTTTTCAGCAAGGCTTACCAAGAAATCCTCAGTGGCCCATTCCACGCTCTCATCCCCTTGCTGCGCATACACAGCATCATAGAACTTCCAGAATTCATCCTTATTCTGATGGTATACAGACAATGCAGCTAGTGAAGCTGTCTCAGAGTCAGGACCAACGAAAGCCATATTTACAAAGTAAAGAGCTGCTTTTCCCTCGTTGACAAAATCTTGAACAATTTTCGGTTTCATGGAGCCAGCAAACTGGGAACAAGCTGGACATTTGAAATCACCAAATTCAACAAGCTTAACAGGTGCATCCTCATTACCAATCCTAGGTAGCTCACTGTAATTGAATTCTACCGGTTCTCCTGTAGAGACATTCTTTGCTGCATCTTTCGAAGCTAACATAAACAATCCAACAAAAATGATAACTACTACAGCTATTGAACTAATAACTAAAATTCTCGTTTTCTGCTTCTGTTGCTCCTGTTCTACCCGTCGTTTCTCTTGTTTGCTCAACTGGGGAACATTTGGACTTTTTTTAGGTTTACTCAAGGAGAATTCCTTTCTGTCCTCTAGGGACTAATGTAGTTTTTATCATATACATTTAAAATTATATAATTATTAATCTCTTTTTGGCAAACAGTATGGTCAAAAAAAACAGCGTGACTCCAAAAGGAGAAACGCTGCTCTTATTTTGAAAATATAAAATTCCATCAAGCTCCAGCTTCTTCATTCAATAACTGTAACCGCAATAGCTTAATTCGAGAAATTCGCTTATTCTCAGTCTCTTCTACAATAAATAGATGATCATCAAATTCTACGGATTGCCCTTTTTGAGGTGGATTAACCTCCAATTTAGAATACAGCCAGCCGCCTATCGTATCGTAATCCTCAGTCTCCATATGAAGACCTAAAAGATCATTAATCTCTTCAATAAGCATCAAACCGTCAATGGAGTGTTCATCCTCGCCAAGCTTCTCAACACCGGGACGTTCCTCATCAAATTCATCCTGAATTTCTCCAACAATTTCCTCCATGATATCTTCCAGTGTCACCATTCCTGAAGTACCCCCATACTCATCGATCAATATGGCGATTTGTGTCTTCGCACGCTGCATAACTTTCAGCAAAGCACTAATCTGAATGGATTCCGGCACGGTCAATATTGGACGAATTAATTTCTGATAACTTTGTGGACGATCCTTAATTAAGTCCTTTATATGGATGAAGCCTAAAATATGATCCTTATCACCGTCACAGACGGGATAACGTGTCCTCATGCCATCATAGGCAATCTCAAGGTTCTCCTCAGCAGAAACATGATTATTCAGACAGATCATCTCTGTCCGCGGAATCATGATCTCCCGAGCCATGGTATCCACAAATTCAAAAATATTGTCAACTAACGCCATTTCAGTATTATCGATAAAGCCGCTTTTGTTACTTTCCTGCATGATAATACGAATTTCTTCTTCCGTATGCGCCGTTCCCAGCTCTGAAGCCGGGGCTAATCGGAAAATTTGCAGTAAACCACGCGCCAGCCCATTAACGATCCATATCACTGGATACATGATTTTGTAAAATACATTCATCGGTCCTGCTGTTAGTAAAAGGACAGATTCAGCCTTGTTAACAGCAATGGTCTTAGGTGCAAGCTCACCTAATACGATATGCAAGATAGTAATGAACATAAGAGCAATAACCAAAGATACAACATTAACAGCAGTTTCTCCTAAACCTATGCTTCCTAATAAAGGCCCGATAAGATTAGCTATAGCTGGTTGACCCAGCCACCCTAATGCAAGCGAAGCCAATGTAATGCCGAGCTGACAGGCTGAGAGATAGCCATCCAGGTTGCTGACAATGCTTTTTGCATTAAAAGCTTTTTTACTACCTTCTTCAATCAGGGTATCAATTCTACCACTTCGTACTTTCACCATTGCATATTCGACTGAAACAAAAAATCCGTTTAACAATACCAACAAAATAATAAGACCAACATGTAATATACCGGGTAAAGGGTCGCTCAATTTATACTCCTATCCACCATTTTCCGTACATGGATGGATAGGCCCACCTCCTTCGTTTTTTCAGAGTATTGGCAAAATGCTTGCCGTTTGTTCCTTTCAGTATCAATTTCCCAATGGTTTCATCTCCAGTCTAGAATCACGTTTTTGAATATATACTTTATTATATTAATATATTGGGGCAAACCGCAAGCATGCGTGTCCTTTTGAAAAAAAATGGGCGATGATTATCAAGATTATTCCATAAATTCATCACAAATAAAAAGAACTCCTAACCGTTTGGCGTTGGAGTTCTTCTCATCGAAGATAGGTTAAATTTAGCGACAATTTCTCATCGTTGGAGGATTGCCAATTACACCTGGGTATTGGTAAGTAAGGGGCTCATCGAAGGTAGCATAATCAAAATAAATCATAAGTAAGACGGTGCGTTGGCCAGTCGCAGGGTCACTGATAATAATGTGGTCACGGCCTGCCGCTTCCAGCACACCCTTGTAAACTTTGGCATTCCAGTCTTTATTGTTCTCATAAGTAAAATAAAACGTACCTACTTTTCCTAAATTCAGGCGGAAAATATTCTCAATGTAGGATTGTTCGAACGTTTGTGGTGGATTCTGAACTACTACTCCCCCTGGAGTCATTGGACTACCACTGCTTACTTGGGGTGGCATGCTGCCCATGCCTTGCATTCCTGATGACATCGGCATTCCGGAAGACATTGGCATACCTGAAGAAGAGACACTACCGATGGTATAAGTTACGGGGCGGTAAGGTTGAACGATCATTTACTGAAACCTCCTAAATGTTTATCAGAGCATGAGCTCCTTTGGACACTAATGAAACTTACATTTGGACACAATTGAAATCACACTAACTTTCTGTGAGAATTACTCATTTTATTGAGTAATTCTCTTTGCACAGTTACCATGCTAATTGCCGATAAATACAGTCGGGCAATCTTCTCCGGTCGGAGTAAAGAAGCAATGGGCTTTAAAGCGGCCTGTGTTTTGTTGGTTATACCAGGTTGCAGGACAATCACCTGCGGGTCTGAAGAACCACAAAGCATTGGTAGCTGGCCAGGTTCTTTCACCAGCAATTACACGTTTGGCTAGACGGATATCTGCTTCTCTGGCTCGCTGGTAGAAGTATCCCTTCTGCGGCGCTTCGAAACCTCCAGGACTTTGATAGACCATATCATTCACATTCCGAATGTTATTAAAGTCCAAGCAATTGCCAAGAATCCGGTTGACGCCAACATTGCCGACCATGAGCATGCCGAGATCTCCATCTTCCTCAGCTTCCGCTCTCATCAACCGCGCCAGCACCTTCACATCTTCCGAGTTCGTTTTGATGACGGCCACGCTGTCTCCTCCTTGGGGTCACTTCTTGTAGCAACCTCGTTCTTAACTGCATGCTGTATAGTATGTGCATTCGCCTAAGAGGTGACAGTTCCCGCCTATTTTTTAGAGTAGGGATCTTTCCTTTTAACTACTCAGCAAATCCCCATTATCTACACTCTAAGCTGCGTATGTCCAATTACATTTGCGCTGCAGCGTCTGAGTCGGGGTCGGTGGCAGCATCAGAGTCGACGTCGGGGTCAGCGTAAGTGCCAGCATCAGAGTCGACATCAGTGTTAGAGTCGAATCGGTGCTGGAATCGGTGTCTGTGTTAGTCACAATGTCCACGTTAGATCAATTTCCTTGTTAGCAACTGCGTCAACGTCAGCACCCGCTCAGAAGGCGCTATCGGACACAGCTGACCTTATTCGCGATATTAATCCACTTTTCGGATTCTAACGGACCCCAAAGCCCCTATTGGCCCGCAAAGCACCGATTATAAGCCTCTTTCTAATGAATAGCTGCATTGGAGTCCGAAACTAGGCTCAAAAGACTGTGAATTTGCAAATAACGTCATCTGGGTCCGCAAGGTGAGAGGGTAATGAAGATCTGACACTTAATAGATGATCGCACCTACAGTGAGCTTTGAGAACTACGAGGTCAGTGAGCTTTGAGAGCTACAGGATCAATGAGCTTGAATGGTACATAACCAAAACGCAAAACAGCGATCCACCATGAGCATGAGGATCGCTGTTTTGATTTAATACATATGACTACTCCGCAGTTGAGTATTGTGCCTGTCGTTGGAATCCATGATATCTGGTTCCTTGATAAGTAAGCATTCCTCTATCGCCTTCCGCACTCAAGCCATATTCATGGCCATCTACTTTAAATTCCATGCGACTACCGCCCTCCAGCTCGTACGTTAAATAGTAAGTTGTACTAGTACGAGTTGAGCCATTCTCTTCCTGAAGCTGCTGCTGTCGTACTTCAGTCCGTTTGCTAACGATATGCGCAGGGATTGTTAGTATGGGGGAGCCATTGTTCCTGCCCCATTGAAGCAAGCCCCTGCCTGCTGATATAGCAAGAATACCAATCATAACAACGATAAAGATCGGCATCACCGTTCCGGCAAAATCAAACATCCATGAAAGATCCGGGCCCATTCCCATGACAGTTTCCCCCTTCTTCCTCTTGTTATTCAGCCTAATTGCTGCGTTCTGGGTACTTCTGTACATGTATATGCCTCATCTAGTCCAGAAAGCATTAAATAAGTGAGACTAGATGCAAAAAAGACCACTTCGTTTTCTTAGAAATCAAGAATTCGAGTGGTCTCTATACAGAGTTTTCAGTTATTAAATTAAGCATGAACTAGGTCTAGCAATTTCTTAGTTTCGTCTGTCTGATCATCTAACATTCCATTTTCAGCCCAGCAAGCTCTGCATTGTTCTTCAGTTTCACAAAGATGAGCGTCATCACAGTTGTAGCAAAGTTGCAAAAGGTTTCTTGTCATATAATCTGTTTCGAATGTTTTCATTGTAATCTCTCCTATTCGATGTCTGAGTTTGTGAAAATTTGAACTTGTTTTCTATGTGTTAAATATATCACAGGATTCTTTAAATGTCATGTGATTTTTTTCACATTTATAAAGAAAATTTTAAATAAGTTTTTTCCTTATATTCAATCATTCACAAACAACAATAAACCCCCACTCTGCTAACAACAAAAGAACCTACCATCAGGCAGGTTCTTATTCCTTATTACATTACGCGCCAGCTGATACCACCATTCGTAGTCTGTAACAGTATCGAGCGCTTGTCCTCTTTTTTCTCAATCAAAAGCCACCCCACCTCAGTGGAAAAAAACTGTAGCTTTACAATCTCCGGATATTCCAAAAGCTTAGATCGCAGTACACTGCTCTCTTTAAGAGGTAACCAGGTCGCTCCTTGATCAATCGTATGGTAAAGGGTGTCGCCGAGTATGGTCCAACCGATCTGTGAATTCAAAAAAGTCGGAGCAATTAGACGATTAACACCAGCTTGTGCGTTCAATCCAAAGGAAGCGAATTTCCAATTAGCACCGCCGTTAGCTGTAAAATATCCATGGTAAGTGATCGTTTTTTCTTTATCCTTTTGACAGCCAACAGACATCCAACCAGTAGACTTACTAGCATCGAAGAACTCCGGTTTGCCAGTAATTACTCGGTCACAATCTTCTAAACGTTCGTTAACTAGAAAAGCTGGCCCGAGGCTCCAGCTCTTACCGCCATCTTTTGTCATAAAGATTTTGGGAAGAGCACCTGTCTGTAGTGTCACAAATCCATGTGTACTATTGCGAAAAATCATTCCAGTGGTGACCCCGGCAAACGGTATCGAATCATTTGGGAAATTCGGATTGTATTGCTCATTCTGCATCACTTCTTCCCAAGTGGCCCCACCGTCTGTCGTTGAAAAAAGTGCCTTGTTCTCTTTATTGGAAGAAGCGTTCCATGAGGTCATCAGCCAACCCTTTCTGGGTGAGTTGAAATATACAGAGGATACTGTATTCACATCTCCTAAAGATGAGATTTTCCAGCTTTGGCCACCATCTGTGGTTCGCAGCACAATCGTTTCTGTCGAGCCAAAAGCACTTCTTATAATCCAACCATGAGATGGATCCGTGAAGAAAATCCCCTTCCCATACACAGGATTGGAGAGGAACTGCACATTTGGTGCTGGTGAAATATTAGCCCAAGTTGCTCCGTTATCCCGGGTCAAGTACAACCGGAGTTCGTTTTTGGTAACCCCCCAGGCCAGACCCTCACTTTCACTAAGCAGCTGAAAATCTGTAAGACGAGTCTGAATTTGATATTTCGGAGCGCTATCATTGTCAATATGATTGGCGTCTGGAGTAATCAGGGTTATCGTCTGTCCTTCTTCAGGTGCCTCTGTCGGCTGGGGCTGCTGAGTAGGTTCAGGGGGAGGAGATGAACAAGCCGTGACCACCCACGCTAACAAAATCAGCATCAATATTAATCTTATTCCCTTCAATCCAGCAATCTTAGATGCCAATAACCTCTCTCCTCTCGGATGGATTGAATCTTATTTATGATTCAAATTACTATTACGATAGCCATATAGTGCATAGATTAGAAGTCCAACAACTGTCCAAATTAGAAAACCAATCCAAGTCTCACTTCCTAGATTATACATCAAAATACCACAAGTTGCCGCACTTAACAGCGGAATGAAAGGTACCCAAGGAACTCTGAACCCTCTTTTTAAATCCGGATGAATATATCTAAGCGCGATTACCCCTAAAGACACTACAAAAAAGGCAAACAATGTTCCTATGCTTGTCAGATTTGCCAACCGGTCCAGTGGGATGAAACCCGTTAACACAGCTATTAAGATACCTACCATCCATGTGCTTCGTACAGGTACCTGTGTTTTAGCATTAATCTTAGATAAACTTATGGGCAGTAGGCCATCACGTGAGATGGCAAATAACAGCCGAGTTTGACCGAATAACATCACGAGCAGTACCGTAGTCATTCCCGCAATGGCTCCAACAGAGATCAGACCGGCAATCATATCCTGATTTACAAAGCGAAGCGCATAAGATACAGGATCACTAACATTGAGATCAGTATATGGAACAATACCCGTTAATACGAGTGAGACAAGAACGTACAAGACAGTACAGATAGCAAGGGATGAAATAATTCCAATCGGCAAATCGCGTTGGGGTCTTTTCACCTCTTCAGCAGCGGTTGCTAGCGCATCAAAACCTATGTAGGCAAAAAACACTGTGGCCGCGCCATTGATCACGCCATGGTACCCAAAAGGGAGAAACGGAGTCCAGTTCTCTGGCTTCACATAGAAAAATCCTGTTACGATAAATAGAAGCACCACTGCTATTTTGATAAAAACCATGATTGCGTTAAAGCGTGCCGTTTCTTTGGTTCCCCGAGTCAGTAAATAGGAAATTAACAAAATGATGATTACTGCAGGCAGATTTATTATTGTACCCGCTTGTGCATTATAAGCCCCCGATAGTGCGGTTGGGAGATGTATCCCAAAGCCCTCTAATAACCCCTGAAAATACCCTGACCAGCCACTGCTTACAGCCGCTGCGGCAACTCCGTATTCCAAGACAAGATCCCAGCCTAAGATCCAAGCTAATAGTTCTCCAAAGGCTACATAACTATAAGCATAAGCACTCCCGGAAACAGGAATGGTCGAAGCAAATTCCGAATAACATAATGCCGAGAGCACACAGGCAAACGCCGCTAGTAAAAAAGAAATTATAAGACCAGGACCTGCATGTTCTGCTGCGGCAACTCCTGTCATTACAAAAATACCTGTGCCGATAATGGCTCCTACCCCAAGCATTGTTAGATCCAGGGCACCCAACGTCTTGTTTAACTGCGTCCCTTCAGAACTTGTGGGTATGTGTAGAGCCTTTTTACGAAATAAATCCATCCTTACATTCTCTCCTGTCTAGTCTTGCTAAGATAATGAAATAAAAATCACATTTTAGTATGGCCTTAATTAGGGTAATGCATTAAATAAGATCAGCTTGAAAACACTACCGTTAACGATTATGATGGACAAGATTGAAACCAAAAATTTGAAATATTAAGGAGATGGAGACATGGCCCCCCCAAAACCCAATCGGGTCGTAGTTATCGGTACTGGAGCAGTTGGTACAACTACAGCCTATACATTATTGTTACGTAGACGTATGCCCGAACTCGTACTTATTGACGTTAATCATCAGAAAGCACTTGGCGAAGCACTGGATATGAATCACGGCATGCCTTTTGTCGGCGGTGTGAAGTTATGGGCTGGTACTTATGAAGACTGCCGTGAAGCAGATATCATTATAGTCACTGCCGGTGCATCACAAAAACCGGGAGAAACCCGGATAGATCTGCTTCGTAAAAATATTTCGATTTTTAAAGATATCATTGAAAAAATAACAAAGTATAACCAACATGCCATTCTACTTATTGCAACTAACCCTGTAGATATTCTGTCTTACGCGACTTTGAAAATAAGTGGGTTTGACCGCAGACGTGTAATTGGTTCTGGTACGGTACTTGATAGTGCTCGTTTTCGTTATTTGATCGGTCTTCACAAAGAAATCGATCCTCGCAGTATTCACGGACAGATCATCGGTGAACATGGAGATTCAGAGCTTCCGGTTTGGAGTCTTGCGAATGTAGCTGGGATTGATCTTGGTTTTGACGAAGCAGAACGCGAAGAAATCTTCCAAGATACCAAGAATGCAGCCTATGAAATTATTGATGCCAAAGGCTCAACCTCTTATGCAATAGCTCTTGCACTGGACCGAATTGTAGTCTCCATTCTTCATAATGAAGGCGCCGTGTTGAATGTTTCTACTTTATTAAATAACTATAACGGGGTTTCGGATGTCTATCTCGGTGCACCTTGCGTAGTAGATCGCTCGGGTGTTCGACAGGTACTGGACCTCCCACTCAATGAAACCGAACAGGCTTTATTCCAGAAATCCGCTGAGAAGCTAAAAGCAGAAATAGCTAAGCTAGAATTGTAAGCGAATATGGCTGGAAACAGCCCTTTTTGACTACAAAAGACACAAGAAACCGTCCTTTTTATATGTGGAGCGTTGCCTCCACTATGAAAAGGACGGTTTTTAATATAACACGAATTAACTTAGCCTGCCAATGACAAAAAGATCCTTTAGCAGGCCAGGCTCACCTGAAATTCCGGATCTTTTTTATCAATTTATTTAGTGATAGGTTGCTTGTAATATTCTTTGAGAACTTGTTCGGCTTTTTTGCCATAAATATCAAAACCACGGTCAATGGAAGCCTCTTCCAAGGCATATAATTTCGTGCTCCAGTCCCACCAGAAGTAACCGGCAAACCAAGGTTCATTCCAGAATGCTTCCAGCGCTGACCGATAGAAGTTGGCTTGTTCATCTTCTGAATACGGTAAGTCTGTATATGTAAAGTCCCATGGCATGGTGGCACATCCATGCGCACTTCGGCATCCAATCTCGATGAATACGAGAGGCTTGCCAAATCGCTCAGACAGTGACTTAAGCCGCGGTTTCTGCCGCTCCCAACCAGCCAGCATATTCTCATAAGAATCTCCCGGCACGGAAGCTACCGGATAATAAGCGCTGGTTCCGATAAAATCCACCTCATCCAGCCACTCGATTCCTTCTTCTTTGCCATGATTAGCATTATAAATGATCGGCCCTGTATAAAGATTGGTGACCTCTTGAATTAATTGTCTCCATTCCGTAGTTCTAGACTCTGTGCCTACCATTTCGCAGCCGATACAGAACATCTCACATTCAAGCTCTTCCGCCAACTCTGCATAGTGTTTAATGAAATTTGTATAAGAACGGAACCATGCTGCCCAATAAATCTCTCCCTCTTCCGGAAATCCAATCCTAGCTCTCCAAATGCCATCCCTCGAATTCACAACCGGTTTAAGACAAACTTTAAGACCAAGCTGTTTTGCCAGTTGTACCGCATGTGCGAGATCACGATCTGTCACCGTGTAACCGTAATCATAATGAATTTCTGTTGAATGCACTGTGTCTTGCCATGTCCAAAAAGATAAGGCGATCCATTCGCTTCCTGTCTCCGCCAGCTTTCTCATCGAATCTTCTGCATATTCTGTACGGTATTCGCCTCGTTTTGATCCCCAGCCATAAGTCATCCCTTTTAGAAATACATCCTTCACGATTAGGACCTCCTATAAAAAACTCTTAATAACTGTTAGAATAAATCAATACCGTTATAATAACAAGTTATTTTTTGTTATCAATTTTCTGAGGAGGTTTCTTTCTTTTCTATCACAGCTGGATTTGCAATTTAGACATAGCCTCTTCCTTCTCACGACTGGTAATATGTGTGTATACGGTTGTAGTCTGGATCGAGGAGTGACCAAGCAGTTCCTGTACAGTGCGCAGATCTGCCCCTTTTCTCAGCAGCATGGTTGCAAAGGAATGTCGGAGCTTATGACTTGAATACGGACGTCGCTGTGCTGCTGGCACATCCCTTTGGAAACGATCAAAGGTATCTGCTGCAATTTGCTGAATGCCGCGGATCGACAACCTGCGTCCTTTTTGTGAAATGAACATCGCTTCCTCTTTACTGCGCCAAGGATCTAACCTTTCTGCTAACGCAGAGTCCAGAAAAGGCACTACATCCTCGGGAACCGGCACATTACGCCATTTACGCCCCTTCCCAAACACACGGAGAGAATGTCTTTCTACATTATAATCACTCAAATTCAGTGTGTGGACTTCCCCCACCCGAAGCCCCATATAGGACATCAACAAAAAAACTGCTAAATTGCGCTTTTTGTATTTACCATCTATAGAAGATAAAAACCGACCCAGATCACTTTCATCTAAGTAGACCGGCTCACGATTGATCTCCGTTTTGGATTTCTTAATCCCGGCTGCCGGGTTGTTCTGAAGTAATTCCAGCTCGATCAATGCCTTGAAAAAACAGTTAATCGCAGCATGCTTCCGGTTACGGGTCGCATCACTCACTCCACGTTCGCGGACAGAGGTCAAAAAAGAAATGACATGCAGCTTCTTCACCGTCTCAAGCTTTTTACCATTCAGGCTGTCTAAAAATTGTTTCACATCTACTAAATAGGATTTTTGCGTATAGGGAGTGTACCCGGCATCCTTCATCCAGATGAGAAAGGCCTCCAGCCCTTCTTCGTAGTCTTCACACCACTCATTCATGCCTTAGAGCCTCCTTGTTAACGTTGATCTATATTAGACTTCTCCATTGCTCAGCATGTTTTTGTATCGCAAGTAAGAACTCCGTCAGTACGGGCGATTTCCATTTCTTATGATGATAGGCGATCTGCGTCGCCACACGCTGTGATTCATCATTCCAATTCAACCTGGCAAGTTTGCCTTCGGCGAGTTCATTTTTTACAGTAATTAATGGAAGAAAGGCAATGCCAAGATCAGCCATCACACATTGCTTTATCGCCTCGATGCTCCAAAACTCTAACGTGGGGTCAGGAAAAACACCGTAACTGTTCAAATGCCGTTCAAATAAAGTCCGGTAGGAACAGCCCGTTTCGGTATGAAGTATGGTCACTCCTTTTAAATGAAGGGGTTCTACCTCAGCAAGGTTTAATAAGGGATGATCTGTCGCTGCGATCAGCGTCATCGGCTCATGTACTAATGTTTCTATATTTAAATCTTTATCTTCCGTCTCAGGTTGCAACAAGAACGCTAAATCCAGTTCACCCGAACGGACAAAATCTGATAGTTCCCAGCAAGCTCCAGGCTTCAGAAGAATTTGCACCTTCGGATATTTAGCGCGAAACTCCATAATAATACCTGGTAAGCGAAAAGCAGCGAGAGATTCAGGAGCCCCAATCCGTAAAGAACCCGTAAGCTCACTATCCGAACGTAACGCGTCCTCTGCTAAAGTGTGCATTCTGGATATTTCTTGAGCGAACGGGAGCAACCGACGCCCTGCGTCGGTTAGGATAATCTTTTTACTGATCCGATCAAATAATGGCTGACCAATTTCAGACTCTAGTGCTTGGATTTGTGCAGTAATACTGGATTGTGCATAATCAAGCTTCTGTGCTGCTCTAGTAAAACTGCCCGTCTCCACTACCACTAAAAAGGTAAAAAGATGACGTGACTCCATGAATTTCCCCCTAAATGAAAATGAACCATCGGAATATCGAATGGATACTATTCAAAAATTCTGTTTTTCCAATGGATCTATTATCTGCTACTCTAGAACAAAAGACAAGGAAAGCAGGATAAAAAAACATGAAGGAATCCGGTTCAAACACTTTACAAAAAAACATTGGCATGCCTCAGGCTATTGCCCTTTACATCGGGGCTGTGTTGGGTTCTGGGGTCTTAATTGTTCCTGGTTTAGCTGCAGAAATGGCGGGTCCCGCTTCATTACTGGCGTGGGGATTTATGTCGTTGCTGATTTTGCCGATGGCCTTATCAATGGGTCTGCTCTCTGCTAAATTCCCTAACGCTGGAGGCGTGTCCCATTTTGTAACGCTTGCTTTTGGTCCAAAAGCTGGCTCACTGGTAGGATGGTTTTTTCTGATGTCCGTTCCGATTGGCGCACCTGTTGCTGCACTGACTGGAGCTGGTTATATGACCGCCGCTATGGGCTGGGACGAATCTGCAAGAATTACTATTGCCGCTATTATGTTGGTCATTGGCCTGATTACGAACTGGATTGGTATGCAGGTAGCTGGAAAGGTACAAATAGCGGTAGTTATAGCGATTGTTGCTGTGCTGGTCTTCTCCTTTGCTACTGCACTGCCCCGTATGGAAGTCGAACACTTCACTCCCTTTATCCCACATGGGTGGATGAGCATTGGCCAGGCTGCTGCAATCTTATTCTGGTGTTTTATTGGCTGGGAGGCTGTCTCACACCTATCTGAGGAGTTCAAGGACCCACAGCGTGCCGCCGTTAAAGGAGTAACTATCGCCGCTATTATAGTAGGGATTCTATATTTTCTCTCCGCACTAGCAACTGTTGGTACACAAAGCTACCTCAAAGGTGGATCAAGCACTTCACTCGTCTGGATTATTAGTCAGCCTCTTGGGCGCTGGGGAGGATTTATTGCTGGACTTACCGGTCTGTTCATCTGTACAGCCACAATTATTGCCTATGCAGGAGCTGCCTCACGTGTGGCTTATGCTTTATCCCGCCAAGGCTCTGCGCCGAAATGGATGGGTAAAATATCCAAACAGTATCATACCCCTATCGGTGGCATAGCTTTTCTTCTGCTCTGTTTTGTATCGGTGATGACGCTGTATGGCAGCGGGTCCCTCTCCATCACCACTCTGATCCAGTTTCCGAATGCTACTTTTATCCTGACTTATATCGGAGGTTGTGCTGCAGGAATACGTCTGCTCAAAGGAAGTCGCTTAGGTGTGACGATAAGCTGGATTTCTTTTTTAGCAACAGCTGCTGTGTTTCCTTTTACGGGCTGGGCGATAGGCTATCCGCTACTCATTACTTTGGTATTCGTTTGGATTATCCGTAATAAGCGTAAACAGAGGATACGTGTCACTGAAGAGATTGGTCCTGAAATGCATAAGGAACAACAAAAGGTGTTGTAAGGCTCTAACTGCGTTTGAACTTCTCCTTAAGGAATAGTTGTACTGGTGTCCGAAACCGTGCTCAATAGGCGATAAATGTGCAAATAGCGTCAAATCTCTAACTACTCCTAAATTGGCATTCGTTTCAGCAGCTGCTTAGATGGTTATGGAATGAAGAGGGTATACTAGACTATGACCAGTCAAAGGAGACGATAAATCATGCCAAACAAAACTAAGATCATTCTTGAGCCAGCTGCTCAAAAATTTGCCGATGATAATGCGAAACCTCCCTTTCTACCTGACCTTGGGCCAGAAAAAGGCCGTGAAACGGTAGATAGCGTACAATCCAGTGAGATATATAAACCTGAAGTTGATATTGAAGATCTAATGGTGCCAGGTGGACCTAACGGTGATGTTTCCATAAGAATCGTTCGTCCCCCAAGCTCCTCATCAGCGTCGCTGCCTGTTATCCTGTACATTCATGGCGCAGGCTGGGTGTTTGGGAATGCTCATACCCATGATCGCCTGATCCGTGAACTAGCTGTCGGAGCGGAGGCCGCAATTGTTTTCCCAAATTACAGCCTCTCCCCAGAAGCTAAATATCCTACAGCTATTGAAGAAATCTATGCAGTACTCCAGTGGACAGCTGAAAAAGGAAGCGAGCACGGATTAGATACTAGCAAGCTTTCTATAGCCGGAGACAGTGTTGGTGGGAATATGGCCGCTGCTATTACTCTAATGGCTAAAGAACGGAGTGGGCCGAAGATAGCGAAACAACTATTATTCTATCCGGTAACGGATGCCTCGTTTGATACTGAATCCTATCATGAGTTCGCCGAAGGCTATTTCTTGCAGCGGGACGGCATGAAATGGTTCTGGGATCAATATACTACTGACCCTAAGGAACGTAATCAAATCACGGCCTCCCCTCTTCGTGCTAGCCTAGAACAGCTGCGGGATTTACCAGATGCACTGGTCATTACTGGTGAAGCAGATGTGCTACGGGATGAGGGTGAAGCTTATGCCGCCAAATTGCGGGAAGCTGGCGTGAATGTTACGGCTGTCCGCTTCCAAGGCATCATTCATGATTTTGTCATGCTGAATCCTTTAGCCGAGACTCATGCTAAAAAAGGAGCTATCAAGTTAGCGACAACATGGCTTCGTGAAGGTTTCTAAACAAATCAACTATTGACATATTCCTTTACTAGGCGAATTGGTTCCCACAAGAATTCTTGTGCGAAACTGATTCGCCTTTTATTGTTAACATAATATTTATTATGTTAACAAGTGTATTTTTACAATTGAGAAACAAATATCCATTCCCTGCGTCAATATATTATAAATGATGTATAAGGAGCTAAAATCGTGAAATATGTACCGTTTATCCTAAAGACCGTTATATCTTCCTCCTTGCTCGTATCTGGAGCTGGTATATATTTGTCTAGTGCTCAAGCAGCAGTAACAACCTCTGCCTCCTCTTCAACAACCGTCGACTCTATCACCACAATTAAACCCTTATGGCACGACAAGGCAGATGGTCAAGGAATTTATAGCCAACTGGCTCCTATTGCAAATGGATTATTCTATTATTCATCAGGCGGGACACTAAAGGCCGCCGATCTCACTACAGGCAAAGTTAAATGGTCCTACAAAAACGGAACAAATCCTGAGATTATAACGAATAACTCGGTTTTCTTTATCACTTATGAGGGTTATCTTGTAAAAGTTAATGCTCAAACGGGGAAATTGCTTTGGAAGGTTAAGGCTGCCAAAGATCCGATTGAGATCGATGCTTTCGCGGAGTTAGTTAACGGAGTGTTGTACTTCCGGAACGAGCATGGTGGAATTGCAGCTTATCATCCGGTCACTGGTAAAAAGATCTGGGAGAATAAAGACATCCCTATGTATGTAGGAAGTATCGACGGCCTTTATAACGGGGTATTGGTAGTATCCAGTACCGTTGATAATAGACGCACACAGTTTTTCGGTCTCGATCCGGCTACAGGCAAGAAGTTATGGAGAATTCAGGGATTATATAGCTTTGTTGCTTACCGGGATGGTGAATTATTACTCCGCGAACAAGCCAATGCTGCAAATGATGCCTCTAACGAGCCTCTTAAAGGCTATCAGTTGACCTTGATACATGTAGATGTTAAAACTGGAAAAGCGAAGACCAAAAAGAACTACAAACCGCTCGAAGATGTCAGTAGACTCGGTAATTATTTTACATCACTTCAAGGCTCGTATCTATATACAGTCGATGGAGGTTTAGACCAATGGGGTGGTCATCCACTATACCGCTTTACCTTAGGTCAAGAAACAGCGAGTGAACCCAAAAGTTATGAGGAGTACGGAAATTGGGTGGCTGGTCCAGTAAATAACATGGCTTTTTTCCAAAAGGATGCACAGATTACTGGCGTTCAAATGAACGATAATCGCATTATAAGCTTCAACGGTCCGGACAGTCCCGCGCTTAGCGTTCAATTTCTGGGTAAGGGGATTTACGCTGGCTATGAGAATGGCTACTTCTATATCATAAATGCAGAAACAGGCAAAGCGCTTGGCAAAGTAAAGACCGGAGCACAACAATACGGCACACTATTTAGTGCGAATGGTATACTCTACATCCAGACGGAGCACGATATATTCGCGATTTCCCTGCCAAAAGAATTAAAATAGTTGTTGTTACTCCTCATCTTTTGCAGCCACTTCTCGTTTAAACTCACTGGTTCGACTCTCCAGATGAACTGACCCGCTGTTTCCAATCTGGAAGGTCGTGCCAGACCCAATCGACAGAATTTTTATATATTGTATATTAATCATTGATTCTGCGGAATCCTTTAATATCACAAATTCATCCGCTTCATTCCCTTGGTTTGTCCATACAGGGATAGGAATATCTATGAGTGTAGTTTCTTTCGTGTGATTATTAATCTCCTTTATGTTAAAAAGATAATTCTCCTTGCTTCCCAGGAATTTAGATTGAACCCGGTCTACAGATCCACATATAAAAATAGAACTATCGGACAGATTGTTGATATAAACATCTTGTATGCGTGAGGTATGCATAAGTTAACTGCCTTTTTTGACTTGATCTGGCGCGCTCTGAGTATATTCTATTACGCTGTCAGACGCTGAGGAGCAATGAATGGATTGAGTATCCCCTACTAAAAATACTGATGAACCCGAGATCGAAACGACTTTCACTGCATTGACACTAATATCTCTATTGATCACCGTTATCTTCATTCGTCTCCCGCCTTCCGGTTATATTTATTTCCAAATGCCGCTCTACTGCCATAACGATATCTCGTTTGATTTGCTCTACAATAGAAGCGCATTCCTCATCAGTGTATCCACGCCCTTCTTCTGTGGCAGGGAGTTGGTTTACATACTCGTTAATCCGTCCATCCATTTGATTCAGCAGATCCTGAGTCACCATTTGGATATATTGCTCATCAATGCTTAAATTCTTCTCTTTTTCTAAACGTGAAAATTGCGAGGGAACCTCTTCTTGCACATACTTCAAAATCTGTGGGCGAATCTGATCCGATAAGGCAGTTGTACCATCCTCCCGCTCCCCAATAGGTTTACCGTTGATCATCGCTTCATCCAGATTGTTTCCCTCATTCGGTGTAATGCCTATATTTAAAGTGCCTTCCAGCTTTTCGATTTTTAATTGTTCAAAATGATAATTGATAGGTCCTATACTTGCAGATTTATTGTTCTTTATGCTGTCTACATCGCCTTGCAAATCGCGAAGTTGCTTCTCTAACTGTTGAATCTTCTCCGCTTGCAATCTTAGTGTATTAAAAACCTGCTGAGCGTAATACGGATGCATACAACCCCCTCCTATGGTTTATTGTATGCGGGGACAAAGAGCCTAATTCAGATGTGCATATAGTTCCGCCGCTGGCGGTAAGGATACAAGGGGTGAACCCATTTTTTTCGCTGGAGTTGTTGGAGCCGATGATGGAGCTCCAGAGGTCTCATAATTATGAGACAAAGTATTGATTCGTCCCGATGTACCAATCTGAAGTACCGAGGAATTAGAGATAGTGCCGATTTTTAGATTATAGATCGATATGCATTGATATACCGTAATGTTCATTTAAACCCCACCCTTAAGGAGGTGATACTTGATCCACCACATCTGAATCCATCGTATTTGTACTGCTGGCCGCATTATTCGTTATATTCGTACCTATGGAGTCACCTATGGAGAAGGAGTTGGCACCGGCATAAATTTTAGAGTTGCTGCTCAGGATAACGGATGCCGTATTTCCTACTAAGACTGTGGAGCTGGGGCCTACGCTATTGATTTTAATATTGCCGATGATTGAAACCACCAAACCACTCCTCCTTTCGGAATGATAAGCTATTCTATGTAGATATTCGCCCAGATGTCACTGAATAAGTCAAACGCCCATACAATGGATAAAAACCGTAGGAGGCGCAGAGCTATGAGTCCCAATAAGACGAACCCTTTAGATTGGATGAATGAAGATCCCTTTTTTAAGAAAAAGTTATCCTTGAAAGCTCTTGAAGAGCAGTGGAAGTTGGATCCTAACCAAATTGACGGGTATGTCGAAAAAGTAATCCGTGAAGCAACTGCAGCGACCTCCTCTTCATTTATGAACGAAACCACAAGTTTAAGTTTTGAGCATATCGACACTCATAATCACCTGATTACCAAAATTCGTATTCCGAACGGAATTCACCCCGAAAGTATATGGGCACAAATCAATCGCACACAAATTAAATTAACAGGTTTAGGAAAAGATCATAGCGAGATTATTCAGTTGCCAGTTCCCGTCATTCCAGATCAGAGCAGAGGCACTTATAAACAAGGTTCCCTGCAATTCAGAATGCCTAAAATGTCAGCGGGAAGATTCAAAGATATCGACATCCGATATTTATAAAATATTCCTTTAAAATCCACCTGTTTTACTCGTCCAAGTGCCCCACCCCCCTAAAAAAAATGTCTTAAAATCAAAACAGCGTATAATTTAAGTTATACGCTGTTTTTTGAGGGTGATTTTTAGCCCTTTTTCTTCCGATTTTCTATTCTTTTCGCTCTTCGAACTTTAAGTTCCTCTTGGTCATAAGATGGAGTATTAAGAGTAAAGGTGGGGGCAAATCATGTCTAAAAACAAACGCGGCAAAGCACTTTGGCGCATTCCATCCCGGGCCAGAGGAACATGTCCGATCTGTGGAAGCACACGTATTAAGCTGTTGTACTTCGGGAAAGGCATTTCAGGTGAAAAGCTTAACGTATGTAAAAAATGTGATGGGAAGCAAAAGGCATGAAAGCATTTAGCAGATAATTCACAGAACGGGTTACCAAATAAAGTGCGACCTTAACCTCGAACCTAAGCTCGACAAAAAAGCTATCGCACTTTGCTTGGTAATCCTTCACTTACAAAAACTTTTATAGTTCAATCCGATAGCGTCTTTCCTCATTCGTTAGAATGAAACCGACAGATTCATATAGCTGTAATGCAGAATCATTTTCCGTAAGCACCATCAGACATGCCTCTTCCAGTCCGTGGGTTCTAAAATAGCTCAATGCTTGAAAAAGCATGTACTTAGCAATTCCGGATCTTCTCCATGGCTCAAGTACAAATACATTTTCGATGTAGCCACCCTTCTCTTCCTGCCAGACCATTAAGCTACCCGCAACCTTCTCCCCTTCTCGAACAACAAGTGATGTCCAGAGCGGATTTTGTTTAAATTCAGCTAACCGTTCTTTCCCTAGCGGAGTTTCCGGCCAAATCTCAGCTTCTAATTCCAAATAATGCTCGTCTTCTTCAGGCGTCTCCATATTCCAGGTTGCGAATTCAAGTTCCTTAGCCAGAGTGGGTTCAGACAAGCCATCACTTAGATTGTGTTTCATCTTAAATAAGCTATTATAATGAGAGAAGCCCTTCACTTTTTCGAAAAATTGAGTATTCAAGACTTCTGCCGAATCGTTCCCTACACATAGAGTGGTTTTGTAATCCTTTGATAACGTTTCTTTTAATTCGAGTGCTCTTAATAAGAGTGACTGATAAACTTTTTCTAATAAATCATAATCGGCTTCACGTTCTGGTATTGTTTTTAAGTTCAGGTAGATCGAATGTCTGCTATCCTTGGAACGGCCGGGTGGCACAATATTGATGATGCTCACTTGACCTTTGGCCACCATTTTACCGTCCTCGAAAGCGCAATATACATTTTCCCAATTTTCCTCAGTGCCAACCCACCAAAAAACAACATTCCCCTTTGAAGATACTGAGTTATAAAGTTCACCAAGTAATGGCATGTCACCTTGTTCAAAATGACGGATAATAGTCAATACAAAACCCCTTTTCAAATCATTAATATGGAATATATTTATAATAACATGCAAGTCCACGCTTGATTTGGTAATGAATTTTTATAACTAACTTCTCCTTGTTGTAACATTTTTTAAGTAACCCCTGTCTTACTTATATAGGGGGACTGAAGAATGAGAAAACGATTTTTTATAGGGATTACGATATTTCTGATTACTTGTGGAGTTGCTCTTGGTGTAGGGACGATATCAAATCTTCTGAGTCCGTTTAAAAGCTTCTCAGTCATCGTAGATAATCAATCTGATGTTGATATTAGCTCTATCGAAGTAGGATTAATTGGTGCGGATTCAAAGAAATTGTATACAAGTCCAATAAAAGCAGGACAAAAGAAAAAATTCAAACCAAAATTGAGTTTAAATGGTGAAGGTGCTATATATCTTCGATATACCAACTCTAACGGACAGTCTAAAGAACAAACCGTGTGCGGTTATACCGAATATTTATCAGGTCATTCCAAAGTCACGATTACTAATGAACGCACAACCGTTGTTCAGCAATGTAATTAAATCCATTCACATCTGACCTTCAATCCTGCTTCACTCTGATGAGAGATATGTCTTCTAATAGGATAAAAAGCCGCCATTAAGGCGACTTGCTAATCAAATAAGATTTAGTTTTTTAATTTGGAAGATGGGTCGGATCCAATCCTAGAGGGAATACTTCCTCAAAGTTATCTTGCTTTTCATATAAGCTATACCAAGTCTCTGCAATAACATCAGGATCACCAGCTGTTCCTGCTTGTATCATTGTCCCTATGGAAAGATGGCCGACAAATACTCCTTTATCTATTAACTCATTGTGTAACGCAGTAGCATAATTTCGTATACCAGACATAACAATGCCGCCATTTCCTACAAAAGGCAAAGGGAACATAGCAGAAATACCAGTGGTAAAAAGAATGGCTCCTGATCCTCTATGGATCATATCGGGTAATACTTCATTAACCGAAAGAACGGCGGGCAGCAAGTAACTGTTTATTTGTTCCAACACACTTTGAGGTGTAGTTTCCAGCACATGAGTGAATTTATCCCACCCTGCATACGGACTGAACTCTAGTACATCGATTGAACCAAACTCTTTTATTATCGCTTGAAAGACTTGTTTTAGAGCAGCTAAATCTGTCACATCCGCTACAAAAGATTGTGCTTCAATATTAAGTTTCTTAAGTTCACTAATGATCATTGATAATTTCTCGGGATTGCGTGAAATGACAGCCACCCTAAATCCATTAACTCCGAATTTTTTAGCTAGAGACAATCCTAACCCAGGCCCTGCACCCACGATAACAATATTTCTCATTTTTGATGAACTCCTTTTCTATGATATATTAAAGTAACAGCTGTTGCTTTAATTGCTAATATACAGCTACTAATTTAATGTATCAATCAACAATCAACCTGCAAATGTTGCTATAGCAACAAGATTGCTAAATTGTTGGGTAGGAGTGAAGTAATGGCTACTAAAGTAAACAATATTCGGCTGACACAGACTAAACAGTCTTTAATTGACTCCTTTTTACGGTTAG
The DNA here is from genome assembly GCF_037975345.1 of Paenibacillus sp. FSL P2-0121. Classification (NCBI taxonomy): domain Bacteria; kingdom Bacillati; phylum Bacillota; class Bacilli; order Caryophanales; family Paenibacillaceae; genus Paenibacillus; species Paenibacillus sp. FSL P2-0121. The sequence goes on from NZ_CP150245.1 coordinate 3,846,144, forward strand.
TTTCCCTGAAGGATTTTGAGAAAATAACAATCGTCGATATAACAAAGGGAGCTAAAGTTAATCGAGCCACGTTCTATGCACACTTTAATGATAAATATGAATTATTGGATTATATTATGGGTGATTCGGCATCCGCTGCTATTGTAAAACATACTGAAGGTGAAATTAAATTCGATCAAGAAGGCATCACTCAACTCGTATTATCGGTATTCGATTTCTATCAGCAACCAAACATACAATGCCGCAGCAGTTATATAGGGATGGTTGTCCCTCAATTGAAAGAGAAGATTATAAATGAGCTGAAGGTTCACTTATCTAACGCTTTAGGAGATATCTACCCAGATCACGGGAAAAGCTTTTATGTACCGATCATCGCACAAATGATCCATGAAGGTGTCTATCAATGGGTGACAGGGAATAATACTATAAATCAACAAGAAGTCGCCGAGAGAATTTCTTCATTAGTCATAAGCGGGCTGCAATCGTAATTTAAAATCAGAAGATTCCTCAGACCTTTCCGCTGCCTGAACACTAAGGGGCCGAGTACGTCATTTTACAGACGAACTCGGCCCCTTGTGATACAGAATATTATCTGACCGTGCAACACATCAATCGATTACACATTCCCCGAAAGATTTAATTGCCATGACACACCAAATTGATCCGCTACCCAGCCAAATTTCGAACTGAATGGATATTCGCCTAGTGGCATGAGCACCTGTCCACCCTGGGATAATGCAGCATAGACGCGGTCAATTTCGGCTTCACTTTCACAATTCACATATAAGGATACCGCTGGAGTAAAGGTGAATCCATGCTTCACGTAGCTATCTATACACATAAAGACTTGTCCATGTAATGAAAAAGTAGCCTGCATGACACTCCCTTCAGGGCCTGCTTCATTTGTCCCATAACGTTTAATACTGATGATTTCGGAGTGATCAAATAAAGAAGTATAGAAATTCATAGCTTCTTCAGCCTTTCCTTCGAACATTAGAAATGTCATTATCTTTTGATTCAGTTCCTTCATAATCGTCCAGCTCCTTAAAGTAATTTTATACAGATCATCTCATATCATTAACGCTTTCGTATACTTTCAAACGGGCATATACGGTTTCGAGAATAGGATACACAACTTGACCAGATACAGCCATCGCCAAAAGTGCACCATGCAGATGCTCAGCTTCCACTGGCAGATGTTTTAGCATATCCCTATGCATAGAGGAAGTAAATTCGGGTAGTACCGAATCCATCTTTTGCATCGTGGCAGTCACCATATCTGCTCCAACAGGCATACCTGCACTTTGCGCTATACTCACGATCTCATTCAGAAGCTGTTCATAAATAGTACGCGCTGTAGATGAGGCTAAAATGGGTCCAACCGAGCTATCCATTAAAGTTGTAATCCCGCTTAAACTAGCTACGAATATATATTTCTGCCACACTTCGTGCTGAATATCAGAGCTTAGTATCACAGTGAATCCTGCTTTATCCAAATGACTGAGAAGTTTCTGCGTTCGTTCTGACTCCCCACCCGCCCATTCACCAAACACAATACTATGAAAAGAACTACTTTGTATGATAGCTCCATTAGAACCTAACGTTGTCTCGATATAACAAAGACCACCCAGTACCTTTTCTGCTCCAAAATGCTGCTGCAAAATACCAAAATGTTTATACCCATTAAGGAGCGGGAGAATCATAGTCTGTTCACCGACGAAAGGGGTAAGATCCATCATCACCTGAGGCAAATGATAGGCCTTCACTGCAATAATAATACAGTCAAAATGCGCTGCCTTCTCCCCATATGTAATCGTCCTAACGGGAGTCTGAAAGTCACCATGCACACTTTTTATTGCCAGACCCTCATCTTCTAACTGCTTTTGTTTAGTAGAACGGACTAGAAAAGTTACATCTTCCCCTTTTTGAACCAGACGTCCTCCAAAATAACCACCAATAGCTCCTGCACCCACGAATAGAAAACGCATGTAAGTCTCCCCTTTTTTCACCTAATTTTTAACAAATAAAAAGACCGCTTAGCTTATCCGCTAAACAGGTCCGAATGGCAAAAAAAGAGTCAAGTATCGACCGTTCTTTTGTCTCGGTCCATACGGATCTGAGCAAAATCCAACGAGTTCACCTCCATGGCTACAAATAAATTACTATTCATAAATCTGATCCATCTAGAGCGCCATTCGATTCTATCGATACAGCCTCCCTGGAAAGTATAACAAAAGAAAACCTTAAAGCCTAGTTTTAATCCATAACTTAGAGATGTCCAGAAACCCGAAGGAACCGGTGTGCAGACCAAACAGGCTTTGATTTAGCTGAGCTTTTTTATTCATATGACAGCCATGTAGCACCCAGTAATTGTCTCGAAGAATCTCCTCTGCTTGATTCAGTAGTTTCACCCGTTCATCCTTTGGAGATTCTGTGAAAGGACCTAATACCTTCGAAAACAATGAAATCTGGTCCTTTCTAAGCAAAGAGAATAAATAATTAGATTTATTATTAAAGTAGTTAATCATTCCCCATTGCCAATCATCTTCTAAAACCTCTTCAGCAAGCTGGATCTCGGCTGTTGTCTGTATATGATCTGCCTTAAATTCATTGAAAAAATATAACTCAATTTGCAAACCTACGGAGGCAGCGCGTGTTTGGAGCCATAACGCTTCTTCTCGTTCTTCTTTTTTATCCTTAGTTGCTAAAGTAATGACTTCTCCCTGATACCCATTTTCCGCTAAAAGCGCTCGGGCATGTTCCAAAGTTGGATCTAGAAGCTCTCTCTTACTGCTCTCCCATGGCAAAAAGCTATCTGCTGGAGTGATACGATTGCCACCCAATTCTTTTATTAAAGCCGTTCGACTGTAAAGGATACGGATGACTTGGCGAAACCATAGCTGCTGATGAATTCCCTCTCTATGAAAATTAAACAGAATATATCTACAGCCTAAGGCCGGGTAATCTATACTGTGATTGCTGATGATATCAGGTAAAAGTTCCCCATGTTCAGGATCTGGCAGCTGGTATTGGCGTTCATTAGAAGCCTCTTTTGGCAAATACCAAATCTCAACACGATCCAGAAGCGGCCGAATTCCGAAATAAAAATCAAAAGCTGCGAGCACCAAAACATCCTCATTCAGATCCAATAAACGGTAGGGACCTGTACCGCTTACTTCACTAGTGATGTCTATATCGTAAGGGAGAATGGACATGTGAATACAACTGAACAGATGCAGAAAAAAGAGATTTGGACGTGACAACACAAACCGGATTCGATGATCTCCTTCAACCTCTACTCGTTCGATATCCTTATAAAGGCTAACCGCAGGGCTGTTCAAGTCGATAAGCCGTTGTAGCGTCTCTTTTACATCTCTCGAGGTCATGATTCTTCCGTGATGAAAGCGCACCCCCTTACGGAGGTAAAAAATATAACTTGTATGGCCCTCATTAGCTTCCCACATATGGGCCAAACCAGGAAGAAAGGTATCGGTCGTTGCGTCATAAGTAACTAGTGTGCTATAGATCTGACCCAGCAAATAGGATTCAAAAGCGGTGTATACATAAGCAGGGTCCAGTACTTCCATATGCCGGTTACGGGTAATCCGCAGGACGTCCAGCCCTGAGGTTGACTCTGCTTCACTACGGAAACCCATCTGTTTATTTAACATCGTTAACAATCGTTCCTTTAAGGGACCGGTCACCTGATCGCTGCTCATCAATTCGATAGCTTCTTTTATCTTGCCTTTACTAACTAACTCCTGAAAGCTATCCTCGAATACCTCATCAATACTTTTTAAAAAAGTAAGTTGAGAGATATGCCCCCTGCCTCTCCCCGGCTGCCATTGAATATATTCCTGCTCTTCCAGTTTCCGCAGCACGAATTTAACATTACGTGGAGTGCAAATCAGGATCGAAGCCAATAAATCTATCGTCACAGGAACAGGTTCATTCACTTTGAACGAACTAGTAACGCCTGCTGCTAAACATAAAAAATGATTACTTATCTGGTCCAAATGGTTCACTCCTTTAAAGGTGAAATGGTCAATGTAATTCTTACACTTTTCCTTCCCCCTTTTATCATTATAATTATACATAAATCAACAAGGAATATGCAGCAACAATATTAGAGCAATAAGACTAGGAGATCGTAATCATTATGAATCAGCATCTAAGGCACATTCACCCACTAGCCTGGACAATTATCATCGGCACCATGTTCGGACGTCTGGTGACCTCGATGAGCATCCCGTTCTTATCCATCTATCTAACCCAAGTTCTCGGAGCTTCCCCGACACAAACAGGGATTACGGTCGCGGTTAGCTCGCTGGCAGGCGTATTGGCCAGTTTTTATGGCGGTTATATTTCTGATATTGTTGGCCGCAAAATCGTCATGTTAATCTCGGTATTTGGCTGGGCAGCCGTCTTCTTCGGATTCTCAGTGGCTCAACATCTATGGGTATTTTTCCTGGTGAACACCTTGAACGGCTTATGTCGATCTGTATTCGAGCCTACTTCACGGGCACTTTTGTCCGATATTACACCACCCGAGAGTAAGCTGCTTGTCTTTAATCTTAGATATGCAGCAATTAATCTTGGTGTAGTATTTGGTCCAATCATTGGGCTACAGCTTGGCTCTGCGGAATCAACTTTTCCTTTTCTAATCGCAGGAATCGTATATGTTGCATATGGAATTGTATTATTCATGCAATTTAAGGCACATCGTTCAAGCATGCCCGCCCGTACACAAGCTCAAGCACCACGTTTACTCGAAGCTTTGACAATCACCGGTAAAGATCGTGTGTTCCTACCTGTACTCCTGGGTACCATCTTTTGTGTATTAGGATACGGTCACTTCGGCTCAACAATGGCTCAATATTTAGCGATGAATACGCATTTCACCAATGGTGGGCAATTATTCTCCTATATGTTGTCACTGAATGCTATAACAGTGTTAGTAGTGCAGTACCCCATTGTACGAACGGCAAGTAAATTCCCGCCGATTGTCCCTTTAATCCTTGGGAATATCTGCGTTGCACTTAGTCTTCTCTTAGTGGGGCTTGCTGGTGGTGTGGCTCTATTAATGATCAGTGTAGTTCTGTTCACTATAGGGGAAGTCTTACTCTTTACGATGATGGATATGTTGATCGATCGGATTGCCAAACCTGAAATGAAAGGGACGTACTTTGGTACGATTGGCTTTAATAATTTAGGGAGTGTTATGGCACCTATCTTCGGCGGGGTGTTGTTAGACCATTATGGCGCTCAGAATGGCCTTGCGATCTTCGTACCGTTGGCTTTAACAACAGCTTTTGGTCTTCCTTTTCTTCTCGTAGCGCACAAAAGACTTGTTGCCAGAGAGAAATTAACACTTGGTGTTGAAACTAGAGCAATAAAAGGATAACTTATCTAATTAAATATGTCATTTACTGGATCATACTCACCTTAGTTAACATAATCATTATTATGTTAACTAACTATATGAATTAATTCATTTATCAGAAAATCGGGACCGTATCTTTGCAGAATATGCAATAGCTACGGTCTCTTTTACATAGAAAAAACGGTTAATCATATATTCCCTGCAGAAAACTCAACTGACCTTTCACATATTGCCTTAGCTCTAAGGGCTCAATGATTTCGGAATGTCCTATTATGCTCCAGATATTAGCACATGCACTTTCATAACCAAACATATTCACCTTTAAAATGAATGCATCCCCTTCTTCCCTCATTTCCATGACCTCTAGCTGAGATAAAGAAGACCTTGTTCTCTTATCGGCTCTAATCACAACAGGATAGACCTCTTCCTCTTTACAAGCTTGCTTAAAAACCTGTCCCTGCCGCTTCCAGTGCTCTTCTAATGAAAAATCCATAGGTATAGAGTACTCTTCTTCCACAAGCTGCGTAGAGGCAATTCGCTCACATTTAAATGTGCGGATGTGCTTAGCTTCTTCACAGTAGGCTATAAGATACCATTCCTCTTTTTTCACCACAAGACCATAGGGCTGTAATTTCCTGCATGATATTTCTCCGCTAACCTTTTGGTACGCAATCTGTAGTTTCTGAGATCGCCAAACAGCTGTCCGAATAGATTCCAGACAGGGAATTTCTATTCGTTCTGTCCACCAAGGTGTGTCATCGAAATAAAAGCGTTTTTGCGCTTTCTGAATGTCAGGTTGGTAGGATGCGGGCAATGTTTTTTCTAATTTCAACAGCGTCGTTTTCAGCTTAAGACCCGATTCAGAATGGCCCCCAGAATAGATGCCCATACCTGTTAAATATAGATTGATTACATCTTCACCATGTAACTGCTTCAGGTTAACTGTGTATCCCTCCATTAAGGAGATGCCACCATTGGGCCCCGACATAGACAACAAAGGAATTCCAGCTTCAGCTAGCACATCAATATCTCTATAGATTGAACGTACAGAGGTCTCCAAGGCTTGAGCTAGTTCATTAGCCTTCATTTTCCCTCTCGATTCCACTAATAATAAAATAGCAATCAAACGATGCAAGCGCATGAGAACCTCCGAGCTTTTCTTTTTTATCTAGTATACTTCAAAATTCTTGCCATGATGTTGTCAACAATAACAGGTTATGATTAGTTCATTACATAAAGGGAGCTGAAACATATGAAAATTGCCGTATTAGGAACAGGGTTCGGAGCTTATCATGCAGAATTATTGACGAAAAATGAGCGTGTAGACAAAGTTATTGTTTATGGTAGAAATGAAGCTAAGCTGCAAAATTTAAAACAAACGTTAGGCGTTGAGATTACCACAAATATAGAGGATATCATGCTTGATACCACGATTGATGTGATCGATATCTGTCTGCCCGTGACTTTACATAGACAGTATGCCGTTGAGGCGCTTAAGCATGGAAAACATGTATTCTGTGAAACCCCCGTATGCTTTACCATTGAAGATGCCCTTGCGATGAAGGAAGCAGAACAATTGTATGGCAGACGAATTCTCGTGAACCAATTTATTAAATTTGATCCTGCGTACAAATATTTATACGAAACCACTTCTAATGAGAAATATGGAAAGCTTTTAGCCTTCACCTTAAAAAGAGAAACGTCTCCTCTCTGGGGGGATCTCGGACTTCATTCTATCTCCACAAATCTGATGATTCACGAACTTGATTTTGTAACGTGGCTGCTTGGATCGTTAGAAGAATACTTTGTGTGGGGAACCGATGGTGGACGAAGTGAACAAGCTTTAGTGCGTACCCATTTTCAGAAAACGAATGTCTCCGCAGAGATCGTTGTATCCTCACAAATGCCAACTGGTTATCCTTTTTCCGTAGGGTATGAGGCTTATTTTGAACAAGGAAAGCTAGTCTATCAAGAAAGTGACGACATGAACGGCACGGTTGAAGGATCATTAATTGAATATACCTCTGCAGGTAAACAGCAACTTTTGTTAGAACAAGCTAATCCTTTTGAAAAGAGTATTACGCATGCTCTCCAATGCTTAGAGGAGGGTTCTACATCAATAATCGAGTTAGACTATGCCTTACAAGCTATGGAATTAGCAATAAAAATAGAAAAAAAGCTTGTTTAAACATAAGGGTTGGTGTAGATATCCTTTTTCATGGTTTTTGTTTGTATGGGCGTAGAATTTGTAGAATTAGTGGATAGTAGCTAGGGAGAGGAATAGGTTTTGAGTTTTCTATTGTGAATTTTTCATATGTTGAAATTGTAGAATAAAGTAGTAAATTCAGTCCTTTTTGGTACGCTATGCTTAGTTTTTGTTCATAAAAAGCTGTTATTTCACAGCATTTTGGAGGGATTTCATCCTTGGGATTAAGATAGTTCAATTAGAGGATAAGTTAGCTGAACAGGCTGCCTATGATCTCGGCAGCCTGTTGTCATTGTGCTATCGTGCCCCATTAGCGTAATCGCGAGATTTATTAAATCTAACGATTAGTTTCGGAAAACTGAATCGATTGGATTGTATCAGTTAGCGGGTCAAATTGGATCGATACAAAAACTCCAAACTCGTTACCTGCTTTGCTTCTAATCCATAGTTTGAATTTCTCTTCAGACTTTTTAGGTGTTAGTTCAGTACGACCAATGTGCTTATAATCAATTATGACTGCATTGTATCGTTTTTGTGTTTCCTCTACTGCAATTTTGCCCCATTTTGCGTATTCAGGCGCAGCCTCTACTGTAACAGTGGAAAAAATAAGTATCGCCAAAAATGATATCAGTATTTTTTTCATAATAACCGCCCATCTGGAGAAGTTTTCAGTAATATCTCCCACTTTATCCAAATGTATTCTTAGACAACTTAACGCCAGCGTGCAGTCTACAACTTTATTTTTCAATTTATCAAGATCTAGATTTAGGAAAGTCAGATATAATAAAGGGTTCCACATATTAGTCATGACTAATATGTGGAACCCTTTATGCTTAACTATCGTACTCCGTTAGGATTTCTGTGGAACGAATATTTTAAATCGCATTGTTACTCATACGGCATCTTGTCCTTACCCATATATAACACACTGTTATATATGGGGTAATAGATGTAAAGTCGTTGGGTGTTCCATTCTTGTATATTTACCTGATACTCCCATATCTTTTATTGTATTGAATTCATCAACTCATAGTAATATTTAGAATCACTAGTCTTATTAAGGCTATACCAGGCGTCTAATGTTTTTGGAGAAAACACATCCAAAGCTTTCAAGATGTGTGCAGAAAATTCCAACGGAGCTATTCCAGATGCGGTGATCAGTTTTCCATCAGTTACAGCAGACTCCATTTTGTAATACTTTTCTCCTGTATAAGTGGGACAGATCATTTTAAGGTATTCCAGATCATTGCTTGTATGCCCACGTGAATTCAGCAATCCTGTCTGGGCAAGTCCCATTGTAGCACCACAAATCGCTGCAACCCATATACCTTCCCTTAAACACCTTTCAGCGATTTTTAAGAGGGGGTGGTGAATGGTTTCTGTCCATGTATCTCCACCGGGTAAAATCAATAGATCGGATCTTTCAATACTGCAATCATCCAATTTGATGTCAGGCAATATTTTCAATCCGCCCATTGTAGTTACTGGAGTCTTATCAATTCCCACGGTAACTATTTTTGATGGGGCCAGCCCCTTTTTATAATATCTTCCCGAGTTCAGTTCGGCAGTTAAGTAACCTATTTCCCAGTCTGCCATTGTGTCAAACACATAAAGATATACCGTATTATTCATTTGTAAGTTCTCCCTATTTTACAATTCATCAAGTGATACCAACCTTCGGTAATCAATGATTATCATCATTATAAAATGACTTCACTGACATCCGCTGTCAGTAAAGTTTTTAAAGTTGATAATATTCCATTAACTCCGACACAACACCAACAAGTTTTTCCTTCAAACTCTGTGGTTCGATTACTTGAATGGATTTCCCGTAGGATAAGAGAAAATTAGGAACATAGGTATGAATTGATTTTTCCTCAAGTAAAAAGATTGCTTGATTTGATGTACGTTCTTTCAGATGATGCCCCAAAAACCAATGCAGGCATAAGTCATCCAACGCCTCTGACCTACCTTCGATAATTAAAGCAATTAACCCGTCCTTGCCGACTAAATCAGGTAATAGATTTCGCAAAAAAAATTCCCGAGCCAAAAAATCTTCGGAACGTTTAAATATGTTTTGAGTCCGCTTGATTTGTAAAATCCGTTCTACCCGAAAGCTGCGGATCTCATTTCTCAGGTGGCAAAATGCAACAATATACCATTTATTGTTCCAGTACACCATTCCATAGGGATCTATCACCCTAGTCTTGGGTTGATCATCACGGCGTGTGTGATAATCAATTTCTACAGAGAATTCGTTTGCTACAGCTTGCTCCAATTCCGCCAATACTGGCTGAATAGAAGGGTCTCCCCTACGGTTTATAACTTCAAATCCGGCTAAATGATGGCTGAGAACACTTTCCTGTTCCTGATTCGAATACATTTTCAATTTGGATGTCGCATTACCTAAAGCCTCACTCAAAGGGTATCCGGCTTCTTCTGCAAAAAGAGCAGCATGAAGAAGTGCTTTTTTTTCTTCAATATCAAATAGCAGAGGTGCTCTGATAAAATTATTCAGTAAGCTATACCCGCCATTATGACCAGTGTCGGATATTATAGGCACTCCACTGGCACTTAGCGCATCAATATACCGATAGACTGTCCTTATATTTATTTCTAACTTTTCGGATATTTGTTTTGCGGTCATTTTAACACCCGAATTCAGCATCCATAGGATTGCCAGCATATTATCGTTTTTTGGCATCACATATACCTCATCTTTTATTAGGATCGCACTAAATTATTTACTTTGCGAATCGCCTGCATCCCTTTATTCATCAATCTTTCAGCCTTTCAATCCTCACTTAGCAATCTATAAACAACAATCTGCAATTTTTAACATTGCTGCTCTTAGCTCAACCCAACAATCTACTTTACCACAACTTGTGATACAGTTCACCGCGCTGTTTGTAACGGTAAGTTTTTGGGCCATCCTTTGCAGAATGCTCTTTCTTTGATCCGCTAGGTTCCAATTGCCCTAACCGCCGTTCAGGGGACTAAAGAATATACACAGCATATACATCACCTGGAAGAATGGATATTTCCAGTTTCAATAAACTTGAGTGATGCGTATAGCCTTTACCAAGTAGACAGTTAATAACGCCTTTACACAAAAACAAACTTACCATGCGTCTGCTCATGAGCAGTAACGCACGGTAAGTTCCATCAATAATAACTCTTTATTTGGTAATATGTTGTATTTTTATGAAAATATCTTCCTTCTTCATATATTTATGCCTTCATCAGTATTTAAGCTCAATATCCTTCCACATGGTATTCCCATCCTTGTCGAAGCCTGTCATCTCGGTAGCGCTCATCAATTCGCCTGTTTTGACATCAAAGAAAGCGCTCATTCTCAAACTGTCATTCTCACGATTAGGAGAATTCGGCGAGATGCCCATAACTCTTAGCAGCAGACGTGTTTTGGAGGAGTTAGGATCAGTATTATACCCGCTGATAGTAAAATGATACCCCTTGATCCAGTCATCAGCTATAGCAGGATTTCCTGGTTTCATCCCCAGTCTCTCAACAGCTTGTTTAACTGCATCGGAAGAATCGATTTGAATATCAGATATCGCATACTGTCCTTTTACAAGTAAATTCTTATCGTGCCTTTTCACATCAGTCTTAATGGCCATTCCATTATCGATCTTGATATAAATAAAAACATTCCCTTTCTTGCTGCCAAATTCGAGATTCCAAGCATCTCTTGTTCCATCCGAACCATCGGTTCGTTCCTGGGAAACAGAAGTGTCATCCGTGCTTGTTATGTTAATAAGTAATGGCTCTTCTTCCGTCAGCTTCTTCGCCTCTGAGTACCCAAGGCGCAGTGCCTCCATCGCGGTTACGCTCTTCTTTTCATTGGTTACCTTATTCGTTATTGTAGCGGCTGGTTTCTCTGTCTCGTTAATCATCTCACTGGTTGTTGTGGCGGCCTGTTCCTCTGATTTGTTAGAAGAGCCGTCGAAAAGAACATTTTTCATACTGAAGAATAGAACGACCATAATCACAACCAATGTAATTGAGGCAATGCTAACATATTTCTTCTTACGCAAGGCTGCTTCTCCTTAGTTAATGAGTATAAGAAACTTTGGTTACGCCATAATTAACTGCTGAAGTAGTTTACGTACTGTCCACACAATGACGATTAAATTTTCCAATTTTTAACACACCAAAATCATACAATATTGTTTCCTTAAATGCAATTCTTGTCGCATATTTTAAAATAACGGCTACTATTTACATTAGCTCGAAACGAAATTGATCCTAGCTCACTGGTTTCAAGGGTTAAACTTGCCCCTATTTATGATACGATTCACCGAGTCTGATCTTAAACTAAGCTGCCCGTAAGTGAATAAGTTAACAGTCATTCCCTCGAATCCTTTGATAGACATCCGCATAGGAAAACTTAAGTTGTTCTCGCAACTTTTTATTTTCTTCTTCGAGCTTCTTCATCTTTCGTTTTAACGACGCAATGATGGTGTCCTTGTTGTTTTCATCGAACGCCAACAAACAATTGCATTTCTCCGCCTCATGCGTTACACTCTTTACATTGACAAATTTGCAGGTCTATAAAAAGGAGGTTAACGCGCCCATGTGCCCCCGTACCAAAGAACAAAATGAGCTCATACGCATGCAGCGCAGGGAACAAATCCTGGACTTCGCCGCGCGCACCTACTTCCGTACGGGCGGAAGCTTTGATATTCGCGACGTCGCCCGCGAGGCTGGTCTCGGTTATGGCACGGTATACCATTATTACCCCAACCGGCATTTACTAATAGAAGATGTGCTGAGCAGCGGCTTCGAGCGATGTGAGCAAACCCTGACTCAATGGGCGAACATCAGCCGGGACACCCCTGACGACAGGCAGTTGTTACCGTATTGCAAGACGTTACTCCGGTTGTGGCAGTCAGATGCCCGCGCATATCTCGTCTACAAAATGGCAGCGGAACATTTTACAGGCTTGCCAGAGAAAGATCGGCATCCTGCCAAAAGACGATTCACGGAAAGACTGTATGTTCCACTCCAATCGATCATCCAGCGCGAAGACGACAGCGTCGACCTTATGCTTGCCGTGTTGGTCAGCTGCTGCGGTCTGCACTACTATGCGAACACTTCCGAGTTGGACATCGATCGAATTGCCCAGCTCGCGATGCAAGCTATTACAAAGGAGTCCTAATACAAACATGGTTATCTTAAAAAGCAAGTATGAAATCGAAGCCATACGCAAGGCATGCCAGGTTGTGGCCGAATGCCATCGCACAATTGCCCCGCTCATCAAACCGGGCATCACAACGAACGAGATTGAGCGCATATTCGAGGATATTATTTTGAAGCACGGCGCCAAACCATACACGAAGGGTTACAATGGCTATCAATATGCGACCTGTGCCTCCGTCAACGACGTAATTGCACATGGCTTCCCTACAAATAAGCCACTTGAGGAAGGCGATATTGTGACGATCGACACGGTAGCGGAGCTCGACGGCTGGCTCGGCGATTCAGCCTGGAGCTATGCGGTCGGGAAGATCTCACCGACGGCTGAGAAGCTGATGCGCGTCACGAAGGAGTGCCTTGACCTCGGCATCGCGCAGGCACAGCCCGGCAATCGGCTCGGAGACGTGACGAGCGCAATCCAGCGGCATGCCGAATCGAACAACTTCGGTGTCGTGCGCGACCTTCTCGCTCATGGCATCGGTCGTGACCTTCACGAGGAGCCGACCTATATGCATGTCGGCAAGCCCGGCAAAGGCCCCCGCATCAAGGAAGGCATGGTATTCACGATCGAGCCCATGATCACTGAAGGCACCTACAACATGACAATTGATCAGGACGGCTGGACCGCCCGGACGCTGGACCGCAAGCTCGCCGCCCAATACGAGCATACGATCGCCATCACCTCTGAAGGACCACAAATCCTGACCGCGCAATAGAACAATTAGAAGCCGACCAACGAGAGGGTCGACTTCTTTTTTATTTATTGAGCAGAACTTCTTTCTTCATCCGATACATGCGTTCATCCCGTTCTTTTATAGAGCTCAGCCGAAACAGGTTCGCCGACAGCCTCCATTAATTCCTTATTTTACCATCATGTACCATTCGCTTAATTCAATCTCATTATGTTTCTCATTTGTCTTTTGAAGTGTTTGAATAATTGAACCTTTTCAAATAATCACTTATTATACTCTGATCCTGATGCCACCATAACATGGAAAAATCAATTTTTTTTGCAAATCCTAGCTTTTTCGCTAACTGTATCGATCGTTCATTGCCAGCGTCACAACTATAATTCGGCAATAGATTGTGGTTCAAACAATGTTCTATAAATGCCGTACCCGTAAGTGTTGCTAACCCTTTATTCTGGTATTCATCCACGGTTACAATATCGATATCCGCATACCCTCGACCTACAAAATAAGAATTACAAACACTTGCAAATTGATCATCCTTCACTAGGCAGTATCCAAACCCTCTATCTATAAAGTTTTGTGCCGAACTCCATAGCGAGTCATAAGAAGCGTCCATTTCATTTTTGTATTTATCGAACAGAATGCCATCCATACGTTTCATTACAAATTGTTCTGGCGATGAGTTAAGGGTTTTTAGATGTTGGAATTGGGATAGCTCGAACGTAAAAGAAGAACGGTACAATAGTACAGTCTTTCCCGCTAGCCTATCGCCAATTTGAAAAAGCAAATCCGGCGTTGAAACATAAAGATCGTAGTAAATTGAATGATTTTGATCATTTAGCAAAAATTCAACCACATCGTTCATGAAGCTTTCATTGTCGCCACTGCCAGTCAAAAGATACTGTCCATATAAATTGATAATTAGACCGCAAGTAGGATTTTCTCTGCGATCAACAAACACTTTTCCAGACTGATTACGCTCAATTACGGAATATGCAAACACAGGTTCATACGCTAGATTTTTCAGCAGTGGCAGAATGTGAGCGTACTCTCCTTTAGATAACTCTATCATTTCATCTCTCCCTTCTATTTAGTTCCTCTACTTTTCACAAAACCTGATGCTTTATTACAACACAAAATATAGGAATAAATAGGATAAATAAAATAACCACTCTAATTTCATTTTCACCTAAGATTATTGCTGGTTTATCCCACCCTTTAGTTAAGCAAAAAAAATGGCTGCAGAAGCAACCACTATCAATTCCCGTTAGTTAAATGTATTCATTGAATTATCCATCCTTTTCAATTAATACAATTGCGTCACCTTAGATTTTTTCTATCGCAATACATTACGTTTCTCCTAACATTTCCTACAAACACTAATGATAGATGAAGATGACGGAGAAAACGGCGTTTTATCCCAGTCAGCATATTGATGTTCGACGCAAAAGCCGTGACGAGTTAATAAAGAATGTAGCGTATTCGGATCCGTGAACCGACAAGCAATTCGGGAAGTCGTTCGCTTATACCCCCAATCACGCATCGTGACCCAATGCATGATATGCTGGCCAGCATCGTAACATTGGGTGCCTGATACCTTGACGTTATTTCCATCCTTATCAATAAATGCTCCCCATTCTGTCTCCTCTTGATCGGATAAATCCGTTCCCTCCGGATTTCGGGTCTCAAATGCAAAGATTCCATGGGCTTGTAAATGTTTGTGAACGGTCGTGAGCAAATCGCTTTGATCTTTATCACTTAAGAATGCCTGAAATGCATTACCAGTCAAATAAATCATCGAAAATCGCTTGTCCGATTCGAAGGTACGGGCATCACCTTCCATAAAAGTAACAGTCAGCCCTTTCGCCTTCAACCGCGCATATGCAATCATCGCTGAAGAGATATCTACACCCGTCATTGTTAAACCGGCTTTCGAGAGGGGGATCGTTGTTAAGCCTGTACCACAAGCAAGTTCCAACACTTCCCCAGGACTCGATCTGGCAAGCTCAAGATAGAACTGATATTTGTCCATTTCACCGTCAAATTCAAGATCGTAATTTACCGGATCTTGAAATTCTTCAAGATTGTTATGTTCAATCAATACCATTCTCCCTTTCATTCCTTGTTAGAATATAATCGAAATAAATGCTAATCGACAGCCATCGCGCTTAACAGTATTATTTTACTTTTTTTTTGATAACACGTTTGGTGATAAACGGTTATAATCAATTTTTATCAAACATACCAGTCCTCGTTAGTTCAACCCTGAACGTTCCATTTCATATTTTATAAAATATACTTTCACCATTGAGGAAGGGGCGACAATACTCAGCGCATAATTTGGGCATTCTTTCACGCATCCAGTCATGAACATGTACATTCTCTATCTGGAACACGTAATACCCAATAATAGCGACCAACATTAACCCTTCCAACTGCAGTAGATCATTCGCTGTATTTTCACACTCTCTGTAATAACCCTTTAGGAAAGTATCTCTTCGATCGGAAGGCAGCATCATAGCTCCCATGGCTACATCAAGTAAAGCATAACCTTTTCCGAAAAAGCCAAAATCGATAAAACGCACCTTTCCTTCGGTTGTGATGATGATATTACCCATACACAAATCCCCATGAATAAGGTCCGGGCCAGCCTCCCCGCCATGGTCATCTAACCGGGAGTTGATCAATTGCAGCGTTTGTTCAATGACATTAGCATCAGAAGGCGTAAATAAATTCTTTTTCACACCCGAATGAATCACACGGATCATCCGTTCATTATAAGCTTTGCCTTGACTCGGGCGAATCTCCATACCTGAATGTTCGTACTGCCGAAAAAAAGTATGCAGTTCTGCTATTTGCGATCCCAGTTCTTTTACCAGTTCAAGATTGTTAACATCATTCATATTCATGTCTCTTCCATCCAACCAGGTGAGGACGGAGCAGTTTAGCAGTTCACCTTCGTATTCAATGATCGTAATAAGTTCACCCTCATTGTTTCTTACGGGAGTCTGTATTTCGTTGGTGCTCCAGCTTCCCAGCTTCTCAAGCATTTGCAATTCTCCAAGAATGCCGCCGAATGTATGTTGCAGACCTTTCATGTCCTCTATAAAAGGTTCATGAATGCGGAGTCAATATGATTTTCCCGTTCTGTCATTAACACGATAGGTTGTACTTCTACAATATTTTCGAAATATCCTGCCTATAGCTTGACGAAGCTACCGGAATGATTTTTCGCGGCAGCTTCGTTGTGAAAGGATATTCAGCGCTCAGTTTCAATAGTCCAACCAAACTCTTTTATTTCTTAGTGATAGGCACCCATATTTCACTTTTAAAATTTGGCGATGTGATATCTTTGTGCTCATTCCATAGAATTTCAGGCCCTTTAATTAGCTCATATCCCGATGACGGAGCCCATTCCGAATATATTCGCCCCCAGATCTCTTGTAGCGCACTCGGAAAAGAGCCGACGACTGTGAATACAGCCCACATAGAGGCCGCCACTTCCAGCTGATCCAAGCCATTCCATGCGTCTTTCGTAGTGGCAACGCCAATATAATGATCGAACTCTCCTTTTTCCTCCATACGTCCTTCAGAGAAATTTGTAGAGGCGCTTATAAATCCTGAGGGCTCAACATCAGAAAATCTCTTCATCTCATCAATCATTTCCGGCGTCAACCCTTCATACATCGATGCAATCTCCGGATTAACCCCTTGGAAAATGATTGGAACCCGTTTTTTTATACCCACGATGCGAAAAGACTCTTTGTTTTCAATCCGGTAATTCATTTCATTTCCTCCTTTGATAGTCAGCTGAAACGACATCCGAGGGAATGCCTTAAGGGAATGTCCATGGACCCGAGCTTCCGAAGGACTAACCCCATGCATGCTATGGAAAGCCCTAGAAAAGGAATCCGGCGAATTATAACCATACTTCAGAGCAGCATCGATAATTTTGATATTACTTTGTGAAAGCTCGAGTGCTGCCAAAGTTAGACGTCGACGCCGGATGTATTCCGACAGAGTAATGCCTGCTAGGAAGGAGAACATACGAGTAAAATGATATTCCGAACAGCAGGCTATTTTCACAACCTCCTGATAATCAATGGGATTTGTTAGGTTCTCCTCAATATAGCTTATTGCTTTGTTCAGTTGTACCAGCGTATCCATGACGTTGCCTCCCCTCGTTAATTATAAGGTTATCAGAGATGGTTTTTATCTTCCCGACTTTATCTGCACGATTCTGTAGGGTTTTTTCATGTTTCGATGAACAGAGACTCAATACGAGGAAGTTACTCTCTTCTCACAAGAAGGACTACTTTTTTTGATTGTCAAATTATAGTTAACATAATCATAATTATGTTAACTATAATCCGAAGTGCGTTCAGAAGCTCGATCGTCCACTCACTTTCACAACCTTTTCATAGCAAGAGCAAAACGCTCGATCGTCTCTTTTGATAACCCATTTACGTTCTTATTTTTTCCTTTTACCATCCGCAGTACAAACCGGTCTAGCAAAGTTAGCTTCTCTTCATAGATCTCATCTCCAAAAACTTCTTTCGTCACCGATTGGTCATATAACACTTCTGGAAACGCAGATTTCAATTCTTGTGAGGCCTGTTCACCTGTTGCTCCTGTACAAACAAACAATCCTACTCGTTTTTTCCCTAGTTCATTTTGATATTTTGTTGTAAAATCAGTCATTTGTTTTTGGATTTTTCCATAATAAACAGATCCTCCTAAGATGACCGTATCATATCGTTCTAGTGTCGGCTCTTTAACATGCATCAAATTAACTACTTCGGTTTCTTCGCCCAGTTGAGATTTTAATAAATAAGCCGCTTTTTCCGCACACCCATATTTCGAGGTATACATAATTATTGTCTTCATTCTAATCACTCCCTGCCGCTTGCTGGTCACTTATTATCTTAAGGGTTCACGTACATGCTTTAACAAAATAACCATACAAGCAGCAATAGCTACAGTCATCGTCGGAAAAATTACACACTCGGCTATAGACACAGCCACACCGCTATAGATCATTGCCACCAGCATTGCCGTAATTGCTAGCAGTAATGTAACTCCTTTAAAAACAACGACAGTTGCCAGTAGGTACCCAAAAGGTTGTCTACGAATGACCATAATCCCCGTTACAATTGCTAATGGGACTAAGATCGCAAGATCCAAAACTTGAATTACCAACGTACTATAGTGCTCTAGCCCTTGTGGCGGTGTTCCCCCCAGTAGTGAATTCAGTATTTTCCCTAGCCAGAGCAATAAAATCATAAAAGCAATAACCATTAGGGAAAAGCCGATTCCTTTAGAAGGTAAACTGTTTTTAAAGTATGTATGAATGGATTCTTTGTCGAAGGAAAATAAGGCTAGGATGAATGCGAAAAAACTTAAAGAAAACAACAGCACATAAACTAAAAACAATGAATTGTACATCGTCAGAAAGCTGTAGGATGCGTAAGTATATAAAAAGTACCCCAGAGTACCCGTAAGGAGCATCCTCCCCTTTATCGAGCCTTTAATTGTCATGATGAGTGAACTGAGCAGTAAAGGTATGGCAAGAAATAATGTAACTCCATCCTGTGCTTTAGCTTGTGCCGCCGCAGAGACAGAATCATGGCTGTACACTCCTGACCCCTGAAGCTTTACATCCTCGCCCCATATTGACGTGAAAGTATATTTTGTTCCATCACTTATCCCATCTGAAAACAACCCAACTGCTGTTGCAAACACTGCAATAACCGAAATCAACACCGACAGCACTACGACTTTCCTTATATGTTTTATAACACCCTCCCCCTCCTCCATGAAAATATTTAGATTTCACCTGGAGGCAATAGCAACCATTGAATCCAAATGACATGAAATCAGAGCTTCGACCTGATCATTAGGCAGATCCTTTTCGACAAGCAACCGCATAATTAAACCGAACGCTGCACTCCATATCACCTGAGCTGTGAGTTCTACGAAAGCTTCTTCACGGTTTTTTTGTGCTTCAAATCTGAGCAGGCCCTGGCAGAGCATCCCAATCGCTTTACGTTCCTGTGCAGCTCCTCTAAATAGAACAGCCGTGTAACTAAGAACAGCCGGTGCATCGTTTAGCATGACATTCCGGTATTCTACACCCATAGAAAGAGACATCCTGATGAACTTCTCCAATGATCGTTTTAAAAGTGTATCTGGAGGTAATTCCTGCTGTACCTCTTGTTGCACAGACTGAAGCTCAGAAAGCATATCCGTATATTTTTGTTGCAAATAGTTCTCGATAATCTCTTCTTTGCCTTTAAAATAATGATAAATAATTCCCGGTGAATATTCGATTTTCTCAGCGATTTTTCGGATAGACAGCTTCTCTATTCCCTCTTCGGCAATCAATAAAGCTGCATTTTGCAGGATCAGATTTCTCATTTCTTCACGCTCACGTACTTTTCGTTGTTCTTTAGTCATAAATTCGTCTCCTTGTGGATTGAACACCGTTTAATATTTGAACATTGTTTAATATATATTTTGAATTATTTTATGTCAATCTCCTTAGTCACATGTATTCTCCTCCCCCAATGTACATATCGGACATAAAAAATCCGCCAGTCATTTAGACTGACGGAACCTTTAATTTGTGAAGTTAAAGGATTACAGACAGAGGGTTTTAGTAATGATAACCAACAGGATAAACAGAACCAGAATAGCTCCTGTGGAAGTGAAACCACCGTATCCTCCTGCAAATTCGCCCATTGTTGACTCCTCCTTTGTAATTGAGTACATCATAAGATATGCAATATTGCCCTCACTGACTGGGTATTTTGAACACAAAAAATAAACCAACGACCTTTTTTATGGTGAATGGTTTAATAGGTTGACATAATAAATGTTATGTTAACTACAATAGAGAGCATAAGATGCTCCCTACATCACAATTCGTATATGTTCTTAATAGCTAGCCAGTTTTATAAAAAATCACAATTTCCTGACCTTCCGTCTTGACGCTCTCTTTGTCATTCTCTACTGTCTAGCGCTCACTCGCTTAGCCCCTTTTTCAATCCATTTGCCGTTAGTAGCAAGCTCCATAGCTAAAAGAAACCAGCAATATAACGGTTTTTATTTCTTAATCCTATTAATAGTTAATGTGTTGAAGTATTGGCTGGGGTTGCCTTGCTGTGGATTAAAGCGCTCTTGAAACTCTCCATGGGTATAGTCCCCGATCACTTTATGCCAGAAATCACGAGCAGGTATATTCGCACGGACTTGTGAAACCTTCCATTCCCCAGAGTACATATCAAAGAGCTTATGCGCAGCCCATGTACCTACACCACTTCGGCGGTATTTTTGCATCACAAAAAACTCAGTCATATAAAACTGGCCTTCAGGATTACGCAATAACCTGTCCACCAAAGCAAAACCAGCAATATGCCCGTCCACCTTAAACAAATATGCGAATTTATTATTTCCGCTACTCCAATAAGCTTCTAGTCCCGGATAGGCCGGAAATACCCCGTCTTGATTGACATCAAATTCTAAATAACGGGTGAAATCATATAGGTAGAACTGCATTAATCTGCTTATAGTATGCTTACGTTCTTTGGGAACCAGCTCAATTTCAAGTTTCATTATGTGCACCTCTGACATTTATGTTTACTTCACATCATAAAGCTTAGCGGCATCAGGAGCAAGGCTCGGACCTAGTTTCCCCTTCATTCGAAGTCCAATCCGGGACA
Organism: Paenibacillus sp. FSL P2-0121; assembly: GCF_037975345.1. Classification (NCBI taxonomy): domain Bacteria; kingdom Bacillati; phylum Bacillota; class Bacilli; order Caryophanales; family Paenibacillaceae; genus Paenibacillus; species Paenibacillus sp. FSL P2-0121. The sequence continues at coordinate 3,867,363 of NZ_CP150245.1, forward strand.
AAACATGTTAAGATAGAAGGAAGAGATTTTATGCAATCTATGGAAAAAGGTGAATCACATGAGCGTTCAAAAGAACGATGACCGTAAAAAACTTGATCAAAAGCTACCCCTCATGCCCTGGTTCGTTCAGCAGTTTATTGATTATAAACGCCCTGATCTCTCCCCTTCCACACTGCTGGAGTATATCCGGGATTATGAATCTTTTTTCGGCTGGTTGCGTGCAGAGGGCTTATCTCAAGCCGGCTCAAATACCGAGATCACACTTCTAGAATTGGAAACCCTACATATGGACAGTATTGTCGGATATCGGTTGCATCTAACTACTCGCGCCGAGGGAACGAACACTCGAGTTACTGTATCCCGTAAGTTATCTGCATTACGCTCCTTATTTCATTATTTAAGTCAAATCGCCGAGGATGAGAACTTTTATCCATTGCTTAAACGCAACATTATGGCTAAGGTTGAGGTCAAACGAACACATAAGCCAAAGGATACTGCCGCTAAGTTAAAGGGTAAGATTTTGGAAGATGAGGAATTACTGGAGTTTGTGGGGTACATTTATGAAGGTTATGGACGGGATGTGGAAGGTAACAAACAGGCTTATTATTCGTTTCAATTAAATCATGAGCGCGACGCCTGTATTGCCAGCTTAATTCTGAACTCTGGCCTGCGTGTGTCTGAGGTAGTCAATCTAAACGTAGACGATTTGGATGTTAACAACAAGCTGCTATATGTCACCCGCAAAGGGAATAATGACGAAACGTTCAAGACACCTGTCTATTTTCGAGAGCAAGCTAAAGATGATCTAGCTCTTTATCTTAGTCTGCGCCAATCTCGCTACAAAACACCCAAGAGAGAAAAAGCCTTGTTTATCTCTCTCCCTAACGGGCGTCAAGAAGGCAAACGTATGACCAAACGTGCGATTCAAGAAATGATTATTAAGTACGCTAAACGCTTTGGTAAACCGTATCTTACGGTTCATAAGCTGCGTCATTCTTTTGCAACAGATTATTATCTGCAAAATGATATTTATAAAACGAAGGAACAGCTCGGGCACGCATCCACCGAAACAACTGAGATCTACGCTCATCTAACGGATAAAACGATGTCCGAGGCGATCGAACGGCGTACCGATAATTAATCATCACCAAGGGGAGTTATACTTCGGATGAGTAGCCGCTCTTCGCTAGTGCAGAGTTGTTATCGGTCTCAGCGGACCTTAAACGCAGGATTATCTCACATTTGGGTGGCTAACGGACCCCAAGGTCGCTATTGGCCTGAAATACGTAAATATGAGCTCCATTCTATGAAATAGCGACGCTGAGGTCCGAAACCCCGCTTAAAAGGTGATAAATAAACAAATAAGATCATCTGAGTCCTTAAGCATCCGCGGGGGATTAATCTCGGCAGTGGTGCAGGCTAATAACTCCAACCAGCAGAGCAGCGACTCTTCCGATAGGAGAATTGCTATGATAGTGTCGCCTACCCGGACATTTCATTCTCGCTTTTTTTCAAATTTGAGTACAACCGGCGGGCACCCCTAACCCTTTTATTGTTGCACTAAAAACCCACTTACGGTACGCAAGTGGGTTTTCTTATTCTAGTTTCTGGGGTAAAATCTCCCTTTAAACCGGTTGTAAGCGACTATTGGGTTAGCGCGAAAACTGTTTTTTTGTTTGTCTATTGTGAATTTTTCATATGTTGAAATGTTGGAAATAATTCCGTTGACCCAGCAATTATATGTTGATTTCCGTACGTGCGTGGATATCAAATACCTTTTAATCATCGATGGCCAGAGTACCCTCCACATCTAGCCCCGAATCTCTCCTGGCAGTTTGATCACTGTTACCTTATCTCCGGCGGATAGCCCCTTTTCTTCTGGGGGTACAACTATCAAACAGTCGCTATCCTTGATCGTGACCGTTACGGAAGATTCATCAATGAGTGCCGGATAAGCAAACAGGCTGCCGTCTTTAATTTCTAACCGAGCTCGCACAAATCTAGTAAAATTATTCACTCTTTTATAATCTGTGCCGAGTGTAGCGCTCCATTCCGGTAAAAAAGGCTTAGAAGAACTTTGCATCAGTGAAATCACAGGTCGTGCAAACAGTTGAAACCCAACGAAACAAGCCCCCGGATTTCCTGATAAAGCTAACAGCAGCTTACCCCCTCTAACCGCAGCAGTAGTTACGCTTCCCGGACGCATCGTCACTTTGTTGAACAACATATTACCACTTTGTTCGCGAACCAAGTCGCCCATGATATCATAATCCCCCACAGAAACGCCACCCGTTGTAATCACAAAATCATAAGTTTCCAGCGCCATCTGTACTTTACTTCTAGCCAGCTCCAGATCATCCACAATAGAGCCTAACATTACTGGAACCCCCCCTGTTTCTTTGACTAGAGCTTCTAGCATAGGGGAGTTACTATTGCGGATTTTGCCAGGCTCCAGCGGCTCATGCACTTCCAGCAGCTCTGTTCCTGTGGCAAAGATGGCTACCTTGGGACGACGATAGACTTTCACGGTATGTAATCCAAACGCTGCAAGAACAGCTATATCCCCCGCAGAGATTAACCTTCCTGTAGGCAATACAAGATCACCTTGGCTTAATTCGAAACCTTGAGGTGTGATATTGCTGTTTGCTTCTAATTTTTTTCGAATACCAACGTAAGTCTTTCCTTCCTCTTCACGTCTCTCCGTGACCTCCAGCATCACCACAGCATCTGCACCAACCGGTACTTGTGCACCCGTCATAATTCTTGCGGCTGTTCCCGGAGTTATATCTACCGCAGGCACTGCGCCACACGGAATATTATCCACAATTTCTAACCATACCACTTGTCCATTAACACAGTTACGGGTATCCCCCGCGATAATCGCATATCCATCCATACTCGAACGATTAAACGCAGGAAATGGGTGTGGAGCAATCACCTTTTCAGCCAAATAACGTCCACAACACTCATCCAGCGATACGTCTTCTGATTCTAGCGGATTGGCATATTTGATTATTTTGGCCTGAGCTTCTTTTACTTGCAGTGCTTCACGCTGAAATTTATTATCCTTCATAAAGACCTCCGCTCTGAAACGTCGATTTTTGCAGTAATAGGTATTATTTTAACATGAGACCTCTTGAAGTAAAATTATAAACACAAAAGGCCACCATCCATGTTTATGGGCAGCAGCCTTTTCTACAATATTTTTTCCGGTATAGTGACCCGTTACTTCTCTACTAGTCTAGGATGCTCTAATTACCTTTACATCCCCAGGGATTATTTTCTCCCCTTCATAAAGCATAAACCGTCCATGTTGCCACTCTACACGCAGTAGACGTGAATCATCTGATTGATATTGCCACACATGCTGCTCTCCACCGTTCATAAATGGAGTCTGACCTGCAACAGCAACAAAACCTTCATATTCTTCCTCCAGGAAAAATGTATAGCCGTCGAGCTCAAGCGTTGCTGGAACCTCAGCAGGATTATCTAACCGCCCATCGATAGGTCTGTACAATCCATATTGCAGCTGTTCCCGCTCTTCTATATGAAGATAAGCTATCTGGCTTCCATCTCTAAGGGTCAGAACTACAGCATTACGGCCCCGATTATGTGTCCGGCCAGTAACTTCATAGGTGACAAGCGATACTTCACAAATGTCTCCGGGAGACAAATTAAGCATACTTTTTTGAACTTCCTGAGGCGCTGGCTTAGAGAAAAGGTTACCTATACGTTTCCACATACTCAACTTGATCGTTCCTCCTACATAAAGGCAGTAATAATTAAAGCACCCGTAATTTGCAGTGAACCTGATAGCAGGCCATATCCGATTTTACCAAGCTGTGTACCATGATCCAGATCCAGCTTCCCCCAATTTGCTAGTAGAAGTCGAACTGTTCTTTCTAAAATTAACAAAAGCAAAAATGATACCAACGAAATCAGCAACGCATCTAACAAACTATTAGAAGCCGCTATCGATGAAGATAAAATGAAGGCCTGAGCTAAAAGCTTCATTACAAACCGTGTAGTCACCGCCATATTTCCAGCCTTTAACTCTTCTATATCGTTATAACGAGTAAAAAGTGAATCTATATACATCAGTACAAACAGCAACACAGCGCCGCTCACCGTCCACACGACCATGGACACCAGAATATGGAGATCCATTCTATAGCCCCCGCTTAATCATTTTGCATGCCTTTCATAAGCATAGATAAAGCGAAGAAGAAACGAATTTCTGTCTCCCCTTCGCCTGTGAACACCAGCCGTGAACCGGCTAAAGATCAAATGTTATTGCTTCTCGTATTGTTTCATCAGAGCCGCCAGTTCATCTTCAACCGCTTGATCTTTGTTCAGCTTCTCGAATTCATCATCCAGAGATTTATTGCCTGAACTCATCTCATTGCTGGCTTCAGCCTGAGCTTCTGCTTGCAGCATTTTATCTTCCATACGTTTGAGTCCTGCAGACGCTGAATCGGAACTAAATCCGCTCATTGCCTTGTTGATCTCGGTTTGAGCTTTGGCAGCATTATAACGTGCAACCAATGTCTCACGTTTGTTCTTCATTTGGGTAAGCTGTTTGCGCATCTCTTCAAGCTTGCCACGAAGGTTATCCGCAGAGGCTTTGTTCTGATCAAAGCTGGCTTTGTATTCTACCAGTTTAGCTTCAGCAGCATTTTTCTCTTCCAGAGCGCGGCGAGCAAGGTCAACATTACCCGCTTGAGCTGCTGCATGAGCCTGTTGGGTACGTTTGTTAACAAGCGCTTCTTGTTCTTCATACAGCTGTTTGAATTTCTTCTCAATGGCGATTTGCGCCGCTACAGCTTTTTCTGCATCTTCTAAATCTTCGGTCATATCACGAATGTATTGATCTGTCATTTTAATCGGGTCTTCTGCTTTGTCAATAATCGCGTTCACATTAGACATGGTTAAATCGCGCAATCTTTTAAATATAGACATGGTTTCATTCCTCCAAAAGATAATTTAATTCCTCACATGCTATCTTTTACGTAGAATTGCCACTACCGTTTCATATTTGTTGCGCTAAATATTGATTTACTTTTAAATTCACAATTTCCACGACTTCCATAATACCTTCTTTCGTGAGATTGTCGTAATGAATCCCCATCACTACTGTGACCGTCTTGTTCAGCGCTTCAGCTACTCTGATCGCAATGGGCTCGCTTATCGTGTGCTCTTTATGATGAGGAACCGCTGAAGTCAGTACTTTAACCTGCTCCCCCTCCAGATAAGCAGTACTCGTCGCACCAATATGCCGAACACCTCCACTAATTAAGAGCAAGAGATCACGTCCGACAGCCGTCGCCTTCAGCTCAATATCCTCAGGATCAATCTGGTTAGTAGTCATTAGTATTCCCCTCACTACTTCACTTTATATAATGCCCCGTATTTCCTCCAGTGATTGAATATTTTCTTCAACCATAAATTGCTCAAGCTCTGCAACTAGCTGACTACCTGCACGCAAGTTCATGAAATTATAAGTTCCCACTTGGATAACTGCAGCACCTGCCATAATAAACTCGATGATATCCGTTGCTGAAGTGATGCCACCCATTCCGATCACGGGAATCGTTACGTTTTGTGCGACTTGATGCACCATACGCAGAGCGACAGGCTTAATCGCAGGTCCAGACAATCCAGCATATAAGTTATTGAATACACTGCTTCTGCGCCGGACATCAATCTTCATTCCTGAGATAGTGTTGATGAGCGAGACAGCGTCTGCACCCTCCTCCTGACACATTTGTGCCATTTCAACGATATTTTCGGCTCCCGGCGACAGCTTTACAGCGAGGGGCAGTTTAGTTGCGCGTCTAACAGCCTGTACTACTTTTTGAGCTTCTGAAGTTTGGATCCCAAACGCAATGCCGCCCTCTTTAACATTTGGACAAGAAATATTCAATTCAATCATGTCTACTGCTGTCTTACCTGCACTCGCACGAGCATCTGCATCCCGCTGAATCATCTCAGCTCCAAGAACATAATCTTCAAGTGTGCCTCCACCCAGGTTGACCAAACGAGCGGTATCGAGTGTTTCCCAATAAGGGCATTCTTTATCTAAAAATGCAGCTACACCCGGATTCTCGAGTCCCACACTATTCAGCATACCAGAAGCTGTCTCGTATACACGAGTGCCGGGATTCCCCGCTTTCGGATTGAGGGTTAACCCCTTGCCAGAGATTCCGCCCAGCAGAGACACATCATACAGCTTGCCATATTCACGGCCAAAACCAAACGTTCCAGAGGCCATTATAATTGGATTTTTAAAATGAACGCCAGCAATTGTTGTGTTCAACTTAGTCATGGAAAAGCACCTCCTCAGAAAGAAACACAGGTCCGTCTGCACAGGCCTTCTTTTGACCATCACGGCAGGATACACTGCAGACCAGACAGGCTCCAATCCCACAAGCCATTCGGTTCTCTAGAGAAAGGTATACTTTCGTTCTACTGCCTGCTTCTTCAGCAGCAATGCCTTTACGTTGAGCAGCTTTAAGCATAGGGTGTGGGCCGCAGACAAAGACATGATCATATTGGCTGAAATCCACACTATCCAAAATTAAACCGCCAACATCGACTACAAGTTCACTTGCAAGTGGGCGAAACGCTTCTGTCCGGTAAGCTTCACGGCTAAAGCCCAAAAAAATATCACTCCCCGGAAGCTGCTTCGCACAATAATAAAGCGGTGCAATTCCGATCCCACCGCCGATGAGTGCAACCTTCCCTTCGACCTGTGGAAATCCATTTCCAAAAGGGCCCTCAAGCTCTACCGAATCACCTGAACCCAGTCGTGAGAATATCTCCGTACCTTCCCCAACTACGTGATACAGAAATTCAACACTATCCTCGTGTACTTCATGTATACTTAAGGGTCTGGATAGGATGGGGTAAGCTCCCCATGCCCGTAACATGTAGAATTGACCCATTGCTCCGCCACTATTCGTCTCTACCTTAAGGTGATACACACCATCTGTCAGCCGTTCGTTACTTAGAACCGTCCCCACGTTATCAAGCTCCTTCAAATTTTATCTTTATTAAGATTGCCTTAGAAGGAGCATAAAATCTGTGACAAACTTCACACCGAAAATGGTCTAGCCTCTTTTCCAAATCCCACGTTCATAAGGTTTAGGTACATCATGTACGCCACCAAGCGCTTCTTCAGCATGTAAAGCCCAATAAGGATCACTTAACATCCCACGGCCAATAGCTACAAGCTCCGCCCTTTTTTCTGCAATGATGGACTGTGCCTCAGAATAGGCTTCAAGCCGTCCTACCGCAATTACTGGCACTTGTAATCCACTGCGAATATATTCTGCCAGATCTGCTTGGTAGGCTGGGCCCGCATTAGGTCCACCATTTGAGCCAATGGGACCTTCACCACCTGAAGACACATGGAACATATCCACTCCAGCATCCTTATATCGGCGGCAAAACGCCAGGGCATAGTCAGCATCATATCCACCATCAACATATTCTTTCGCGGAAACCCTCATGATCAAGGGCATATCTACTGGCACTACTTCTCGGATTGCTGTAACTACTTGTACTCCAAAAAGTGCTGGATCTTGTCCATATTCATCCAATCTGATGTTGGTCAGAGGTGAATGAAACTGGTGAATTAAGTAGCCATGCGCACCATGAATCTCCACAGTATCAAATCCTGCCTCCACAGCTCTACGAGCGGCAGCACGAAAGGCTTCTATCATCTCAAGGATGCCTTCCTTAGAAAGCGCCTGTGGCTGCTTAGAACGAGCATCAAATGGAATTGCAGAAGGGGCAACCGGCGGTTCAGCATCGACTGCTTTACGTCCAGCATGACCTAGTTGAATGGCTATTTTTGCCCCATAGGCATGTACACTATCTGTGAGCTTACGATAAGCCTCTATATGTGTATCACTCCAAATCCCTGTATCCCGGTTCGTTATTCTACCGTCTGGATGGACTCCAGTCATCTCGACAATGATTAGACCAGTACCTCCAACAGCACGGCTTACATAATGAACAAAATGCCAATCATTAGGAATTCCATCCTCTTTATCCACCGAATACTGGCACATAGGCGGCATAACAATACGATTTTTCAGCGTTAAACCCTTCAATTCATAAGGTGCAAACAATTCTGACATCCTTGTCCCCATCCTTCCACCTGTCTATAATTGGCCCGGGAATATCCCGTTCTATTTAGTATACACGCATTAGGGTGTGCAAGAAATCTTTACCAGAGCCCTTGAAGAAACGGCATAAATTCATCCTTCAATGGAGATAACAATGAAGAATATGGTGATGATCAGGTAGTAAAGGAGGCATAGGGGGATGTATGATCAACGGAGAGTCCAGAAACTGCTAGTAGTATTAGGATCAATCATTGTCCTGCTATTTCCAACCTCTTCAGCAGAGGTTGCTTCAGCCCCAGCTCAGAGTCAGAAACCCTCACAGGATCAAATTAAAAGCACGCAAACCACTGACGAAGACAAGGCGATATCTGCGGGAACTTCTACTACAAATAATTCAACGAGCAGCAACAATAAGAACACTAAGGGCTTGTCTCTGAGTCAGCTATTACACAAATATCCCGAGACCTTTAAGACCAGCGGTCCTCGGAATAAAGTCATCGCCTTAACTTTTGATGATGTGCCTGACCCAAGGTTTACACCCCAATTGCTAGATGTTCTTAAGAAATATCATGTCAAAGCTACCTTCTTCGTGGTGGGAAGCCGAGCTGAGAAACATCCCGCTCTAGTGAAGAGGATGATTAGAGAAGGACATGCTATTGGAAATCACTCTTATGATCATCCTCAGTTTGTGAAGCTAAAGATGCATGATTTCAGATCACAGATCATTGAGACCGAGAACATTATTCAAACCTTAGCCGGATATAAACCACGCTTGATTCGTCCACCCTATGGAGATATCTCTGAGCAACAGTTGAGATGGGCAAAAAATCATGGTTATAAGCTTGTAAATTGGAATGTGGATTCGTTGGACTGGAAGGGACTTTCCAAAACTCAAGTTAGAAATAACATCTTAGCTAATGCTGGAAAAGGAGCAATTATCCTTCAGCATGGTGGAGGTGGGCCGGGTAGTGATCTTCGCGGAACGATTCAGGCTTTACCTGAGGTTATCACGATTATGCGTAAACGTGGCTATTCTTTCGTTACCGTTCCTCAATTGCTGCAGGTCTCTAAAAATAAATAAACAAGAAACGGAGGCAGCCGCTAAGGACTCCCTCCGTTTCTTGTTTAACCTATTTAAAACCATTTCATATCTCTATATTTTTATCTAGCTATTTAACAATGTATAATTGTACATATTGATAACCAAAATCGGCTACAAAGCTTTGGCTGCCTGGGATAAAGATATCTATCCGGTTACCTTTAATGGCACTTCCCATATCGGTTGCAGTAGCCAGAAAAGCTTCTTTAGGCAATCCTGCGTGTGAATGTCCGGTAACCAATACTTTTGTTCCGAGAGGAATTACACTTGGATCAACTGCGATGGTTCCTAGCTTGAGTGGGTTCCCGAAATAATCAACGGCACCCCAGCCTCCATTCTCACTAGCCGCTGAGGAATAAGCAGAAGCCTTAACTTGTATCGATTTCTCGTAGTTAAAGGACTTGCCCCATGCTTCAACTGTTTTTGATTCTGGAGTAACATTCAGGCTTGGTGTAAGCACTGGAGTTTCTGTCGTAGCCACAGACTCTGCTTGCATTTTACTTGGGATCGTTATTTTAAGTCCATCGTAAATATTAAGAGCAGCAACGTTTGGATTAGCTTTCATTAAATCATTAACACCGACATTGTATTGCTGAGATAGAGTATAGAAAGTATTGCCTTCCTTTGCAATATGAACGCTGTCTGCAAAAGCAGGAGCGGTGTGCAGCAATGCACTAATTCCCATAACTGCAGCAAGGGTTTTAATGGTTCTGAACTTGTTCTTCATAAATGCCTCCTCTTTAGATGGGCGTAAGCGGTATGACTTCCGTATACGCTCGTGTACATTTCCTGTACTTATGTACATCTTGTGTGATGTCCTGATGTATTGTTGTCATTTGTAAAACTGACAGGACTTAATATATCACAATTTTGTAACCTATGCGTATGTAATTGTTACCATTCTGAAATAACATGTTTAATTATTGTCTTTTGTCCCTTAAGAAGTTAACGTAATTTTGATTATGTTAACTAAATAGCGACAATCACATCCTATTATATAAGATAATTAAATAATATTCTTTAAGATTTTACATAGATTTAACATTTCGTGCCTCATCCAATAGTAAAATGATAGAATATGATAAATAGATTTGAGATATAGACATCGAAGCATATTTGGAGGTCCCATGAATACAGAAGAGATTAAAAACAATCAGAGCAGTCCAGCCACTGCTTACCTCAATAGGGATTTGAGCTGGATCGAGTTTAACCGCCGCGTACTCAAGGAGGCGCAGGACCCTGATAACCCTTTAATGGAACGTGCCAGATTTCTGGCGATCGTCTCGAGCAATCTGGATGAATTCATAAGCGTTCGTGTGGCGGGAATTCAGGATCAGATCCGGGCGGGCTATACTAAAAAAGATTTCACAGGCTACACCCCTTCCGGGCTGTATAAACGCCTCATCAAACGCGTAACCAAAATCATTGCCGATCAATACCGGACGTTCCGTGATATTTCGCGGAGTTTGCATAAAGAAGGCATCGTATTTGTGGATTATGAGGATCTTACCCATGCCCAAGAGCAGTCCATAGAACAGTATTACCGGGATATCATCTATCCTGTACTAACGCCAATGGCTGTTGATCAGAGCCGGCCGTTTCCACTCGTGCACAGCCAGTTTATCTACCTAGCTGTTGTTCTTACTCGTAAGAATGGTCTTGAAGAGGAGCCTTATTTTGCTATCCTGCAAATTCCTTCGAATCTGCCAAGATGTATCCCTCTTCCCCACCGCTCTAATAGTAAGAAAAGACAATTTGTATTTATTGAAGATGTGATCCGCCATCACATTCAAACCTTATTCAGCGGTTACGAACCTGTTGCGGTTAGTGAGTTTCGTTTGACTCGTAACTCAGATCTTACGATCGATGAGGAAGGTGCAGAGGATCTGCTGGAAGAGATCGAAAAAGAGCTGCGCAAGCGTCGTCGCGGGGTGCCAGCCCGTTTGGAAGTACAAAAAGGTATCCATCCCTATGCTCTTGAGCAGCTGCAAGCGGAATTTGAGCTGGAGGACTTCGTATTTGAAATTGAAGGTCCGCTTGATCTAGGCTTTCTTCGTAATTTTGCCGGAAGCTTAAAAGGTTTTGGTTACATGAACTATCCACCTATTGAGCCGGTTTATCCTGCTGAATTTCAAGAAAATGAGGATTTCTTCGAGGTGCTGCGTGAACGGGATGTATTAGTCTACCACCCTTACGAGTCTTTTGATGCAATGACAGACTTTATCATTCAAGCTTCAGAGGATGAGCAAGTGATGGCGATTAAAATGACCTTATACCGTGTCAGTGGAAATTCTCCACTTATTACTGCACTAGCCAATGCTGCGGAGTCTGGTAAGCAAGTTACAGTGGTTGTAGAGTTAAAAGCTCGATTTGATGAGGAACGGAACATCGCTTGGGCACGCCAGCTTGAAAAATCAGGCTGTCATGTCGTTTATGGTCTGATCGGACTCAAAACGCATGCCAAAGTGACCTTGATTGTCCGCCAGGAAGGCCCTGAACTGCGCCGTTACGTGCATGTAGGCACAGGAAACTATAATGACAGTACAGCCAAGGCCTACACGGATCTCAGTCTATTCACCGCCCAAAGCGATATCGGACTGGACGCTTCTGAGCTGTTTAATCAAATGACTGGATATTCGGCTAATTTTGACTGGCATTCCTTCATTGTTGCACCGACGAATATGAGCTTATCCTTGCAAAAGCTAATGATGCGTGAAGCTGAACATGCGCGGGCAGGCAGACCCGCTCGCATAATCGCCAAGATGAACTCGCTCTCTAATCAGCAAGTAATAGACGATTTATATAGCGCAGCCCAAGCCGGTGTCTCCATTGACTTAATCGTGCGAGGGGTTTGCTGCCTACGTCCGGGAATAGAGGGCTTAAGCGAAAACATTACCGTACGCAGTATTGTAGACCGTTTTCTGGAGCACTCCCGGATCTATTATTTCGAAAATGGCGGCAAACCTGAGGTGTATTTATCCAGTGCCGACTGGATGACTAGAAACCTAACCCGCCGGATTGAGCTGATGTGTCCTGTCAGAGACAGCGGCATCCGTAAACAGATCGTCAAGATTCTAGAGTTGTCTCTAAAAGATAATGTTAAAGCCAGCTTCTTGCAGGCTAATGGATATTACGAACAACCAGACGACAAAAAGGCCCCTTTCCGGAGCCAGTTTGCTGCAATGGATGTTACACGTTGGAAGGGAAGCCGAGTTTTACCTTCACCGCCCAAGCATTCTTAAATGCTTTTATCGCGTTCTCAATGTCCTCTAGGCCAATTAGCAGTGACGATGCGCCCTCTAAGTCCAGATGAAGCGTATTGCCGTGCAGATTGGCCTTCAGGCCGCTTACAATTCCAATCTCCGTGCTGTCCAACGCAATGCTAAGCTGGACAAGCGACCCGAGCTTATGAATCCACTCTTCGTCGGATGGCAGCAAAATGTCCTTATGTTGTTGGGACAATTTCTGCTTCCGGCTTTTTGTGCTGTATGAGGCAATCATGGCGCAAAGAATAAGCTGACGGTGGGTAAGTCCACGAATTGGTGAATTCATCAACCAATACAAAGTATGTCTTTTGGATTGGTAATAGTTAATATTCGTTCCCGTACGATGCAGCATGATGGACACGTAAATTAACATCTCGTGCTCTGCTCTATTCGATTCATCTTTAAATGCGTCAAACAGGCTGAGTGCTAGCTTGTTGATATGATCTAAATACCGTTTAGAAGTATGAATATCAAAGCGAATGATCGTGTTTAAGCTATATTCCAATGCACTATCACGCACTGGCTGCTCCGGCTCCAGCAGATCATGCAGTAAGCCTTCTCTGAGCCCTTCCCCGCTGATTACCGCCTCACTCGCCCCAATATACTGATACACCGTATGGAAAATAATCAACCCGGATACAATGATATCCGCCCGACTCTTAGATAATCCATCTAAATCCTTACGTTTTTCGTAAGGCATTGAAGGTAAGGTGTTCATAAAGTGCTCGATCGTCTCACTGGTCATCGTATAGCCATGGGAGTTAGGCAATGAGTATGCTCGTGTCTTCTGATCCAGCTTCCCTAAGGAACGAACCGTCCCTCCTAAACCGAATAAAGGAAGCCCAGCTTTGGCATTTAGCCAATCATGCTCAACCAGTCTGCCGAGAACAAAAGTCTGCAGCTTGTGAATCTGCTCATCGCTCCAATTCCCACCTTGGCCAAACATTAGGTTGGTATTTACTGCCCCGAACGGGAAAGAAATGCTGTGTTGATAACGCCGCTCACAAAAAAGAGTGATTTCAGTACTCCCGCCACCAATATCAATGACATAACCATCCTCTACATTAAAGGCATTAATAACACCCAAGAAGCCATAATATGCCTCCTGGTGGCCACTGATCACCTCAATCGGAATGGAAGAGGATTGTGACAAAAAGCTTATTATTTCACTTGAGTTAGCCGCATTACGAATGGCTGCCGTTGCACCCGCCCGAATGGTTTCCACTGCAAAAGCGTTGCAGATTTCCTTAAACTGCCGCAAGACCGGAACAATCGTTTCCATGTCCTTTTGTTCCAGTCTATTCTCCTTCGTAATCTTCTCACTAAGGCGAGCGGAGTACTTACACTCCTTGATGATCTTATAGCCTCCTTCGCGCGTTGTATCATAAATTACAAGACGAATGGAGTTCGAACCAATATCAATAATGCCTATCCGGCGTAGATCATCTCTCATTATGTATGTACTCCTTTTCCTGTTGATTGACTGACCATCTATTATACATGGTTTACATAAATAAATGAACTCAGCCCCCAGCGATATATTCCCACATTACCCTCAGGACCCTATAACAAAACGGCCACTGGATACTTGTCCAGGGCCGTTTTGACGAATTCTTTATAATACTTTACTTAAAAAATCCTTAGTCCGAGCATGTGTAGGATTACCAAATACTTGTTCAGGAGTACCCTGTTCAACGATGAACCCGCCATCCATAAACAGAATGCGGTCACCCACTTCACGGGCAAAGCCCATCTCATGTGTAACAATAACCATTGTCATTCCGTCTTCGGCAAGCTTTTTCATAACCTCAAGTACCTCTCCTACCATTTCCGGATCAAGCGCTGAGGTAGGCTCATCAAAAAGCATCACATGGGGCTGCATGGCTAATGCACGAGCAATCGCGATCCGCTGCTTTTGTCCACCGGACAATTGAGCTGGATAAACATCCTTTTTATCTTCAAGCCCTACAGTCTTGAGGAGCTCCATTGCGAATTTATCGGCCACAGCCTGCTGCTGTTTTCTTACTTTAATCGGTGCGAGCGTAATGTTTTGCAGAACGGTTTTGTGCGGAAAAAGGTTGAACTGCTGAAAAACCATTCCCATCTTCTCACGCGTTGCATTGATATCATGCTTCTTTGAGGTGATCGATTCCCCTTCAAAAGTGATCTCGCCACCTGTAGGCTGCTCCAATAAATTCAAGCAGCGCAGAAAGGTACTTTTTCCCGAACCACTGGGCCCGATTACAACGACAACCTCACCCTTTTTAATCTCCAAATCGATTCCTTTGAGAATCTCCAGCTTTCCGTAATGCTTCTGCAGGTTCTTAACGGCGATCATCGGTATTCAGCCTCCTTTCGAGTCTACCTAGGATCTTGGAAAGCGTAAATGTTAGAACAAAATACATAAATGCAGCAATCACGAGTGGTGTCATGCCATCATACGAAATCGTTGTAACTGTACGAGCTTGAAACATCAAATCCGTTACTCCGATAAATGAAATAATCGATGATTCCTTGATAATGGTAATGAACTCATTACCGATTGCCGGAAGAACACTTTTAAGTGCCTGAGGAAGTACAATATGACGCATGGTCATCCCTTGTTTCATTCCAAGTGAACGTGCGGCCTCCGTTTGTCCACGATCGACACCCTGAATCCCGGCACGAAAAATTTCTGCCAGATAAGCAGAACTGTTAATGGAGAGTGTAATCGCCCCGGACTGAATCGGAGTAAACTCAATCCCAAATGTCGCCAGCCCGTAATGGATGAGAAACAATTGCACAAGCATTGGAGTGCCCCGCAAAAATTCAACCCAAGCTGTGGCTAAGAAACGTAACACTCTCCATTTTGACATGCGTAGTAGAGAGACGATAATCCCAAGGATGAAGCCAAATAATACACCAAGAACAGCAAGTAGCAAGGTATATTGTAGTCCAGTCAAGAAAAGATCACGATAATCATAAGCCATTCTAAATAAAGTAATATCCAATATCTTATCCTCCTATCTCCAAAAAAATAGAAAATAGCAAAGTTCCGCTATTTTCTGTAATACACATACAATTTACTTCAGCAGACCTAAAACAATATACATTCCTTACTTCGTGCTTTCAGCAAGCTCGCTGGCAGCCGCTACATATTCATCAATCTTACCTTCTGATTCTAGACGTTTAAGTGTAGCATTTACTTTATCCAGAAGCTCTGTATTGCCTTTTTTAATCCCAATTGCGTATCCATCATCTTCTACTTCAGGCTTAGCATCGGTGATTACAAGACCCGCTAAATTCTTAACAAAAGATTTGGCTACAGGTCCTTCAATAATTGCTGTATCGATACGGTTAGATTGCAATTGCAGAACGATCTCGGAGATTTTACCAAGAGAGGTGATCTTTGCGCCTTCAATCTCTTTGGCGATTTCTTCTTGAATAGAGCCTGTCTGTACACCAATTTTGGTACCCTTCACCGCGTCCATAGTAGCGTATTTATCTTTATCTGCTTCGCGTACTACAATAGCTTGTTCTGCTTTGTAATAAATATCTGAAAGTTCAACCGCTTTTTTGCGTTCTTCAGTCGGGCTAAGACCGGAAATCACCATATCTACGCGTCCACTGGACAATTCGTTAAGCAGTGAATCAAAAGGCAGATCCTTAACTTCAAGCTCAGCGCCCATGTCGGCAGCAATTTCCTTAGCGATGTCGATATCAAAACCTACGATGGTATCTTTTCCGTCCACTACTTTATGGAATTCGTACGGAGGAAAATCTGCACTTGTTCCCATAATCAGCTTTTTAGTAACTGCACCGGAATTTGCATTACCACTAGCAGCGGTATCATTATCATTTTTATTTTGACCGCAGCCTGAAAGCAGACCTACCGCTAATACCATTCCTAAACTAAGTTTACCCCATTTGTTCATTTCTATATCTCCCCTATTCATATGAAAAAATCTAAGTTGACCCAATGACTGACTTATTATAAATCAGAACGCATGAATATGCAAAGGCATAATTGTGACAATAACTTCCTTTTAATGGATTTCTATGAGGGGAATTCTATAATACGCAGCTAAAAAATCACTTTTATTCACGTTGAAGCTAAATTTATACATTTTTACTATCCCCTATACTGGCTAAATCATTCGACTGTTTATTCCTAATTTCATAAAAAAAGGACTGCTCCCAGAGTATTTACCATACTCCCAGGTGCAATCCCTTATTAACCCATTACAGAATTCGTTAAACTTTATCTGGTTATATCATCGTAGATATCCATGTACTGCTGAGCGGATACATTCCAGCTATAATCTCCCGCGAAAGCATTTTTTGTGATCTTTTTCCAATGTTCAGGCTGCTTGTAAAAAGAAAGCGCCCGGCGTAGCGTAAACATCATATCGTGTGCATTATAATTGCTGAACGTAAAGCCATTGCCTTCACCGGTTTCTTCATTATAAGCGTGCACAGTATCATTTAGGCCACCTGTCTCACGGACAACGGGTATGCTACCATACCGTAAAGCGAGCAGCTGACTGATGCCACAGGGCTCAAACTTAGACGGCATAAGGAAGATATCGCTGGCAGCATATATTTTTCGTGAGAGTGCATCATTAAATAAGATCTGTGAAGACAGCTTGGTCGGATACCGCCATGCCGCTTCCTTGAACCAACGCTCGTAGGATTCATCACCTGTTCCAAGCAGCACAAATTGAATATCATCGTGATATAGCAACTCATCCAGCACTCGGGTAAGCAGATCTAAACCTTTGGAGTCCACGAGACGCGTGACCATGGCTACCATTGGGATATTAGCATCCACAGGTAATCCCAGCTCTTCCTGCAAGGCTACTTTGTTCTCCGTCTTCTTGGTCAAATTAGAACGATAACGGGTAACAAGGCTCGAATCTGTCGCTGGATTATAACTTTTAGTATCAATGCCATTCACAATCCCACTTAAAACATCTGACCGTGCGTTCAACAAAACATCCAAACCGTAACCATAATAAGGTGTGCGAATTTCTTCTGAATAAGTCGGACTGACGGTCGTGACCCGATCACTGAATACAATCCCGCCTTTTAAGAAATTCACATTACCATAGTACTCCACACTACCAAAATAGCTGCTATCCAGACCTAACAGCTCTCCAAGTACCTCATAAGGAAACACCCCCTGATACAACAGGTTATGTATTGTAAATACACTCCGCATTTCACTGTAAAATGGATTGTGGCGATAATGCCCCTGTAGCAGCATTGGAATTACGGCCGCGTGCCAATCATGGCAATGCAGTACATCAGGCTGGAAATCAATGGCTGGCAGACACTCCAGCACTGCACGATTATAGAACGCAAACCGTTCACCATCGTCCATATAACCATAAATTCCATCACGGCCAAAATAATACTCGTTGTCGATAAAATAAACGGGGATACCCTCATAGATAATGCGTTCAATTCCACAGTATTGTTTTCGCCAGCCAATTGGAACATACACTTCCGTTAAATGCTCCATTTGAGCGGTGAACTTGTCAGGAATCCCACGATATTTAGGCAAAATCACTCGTACATCTACCCCGGCAGCCTTCAGCGCTTTAGGTAATGCTCCAATGACATCGGCCAAACCACCCGTTTTGACAAAAGGATGGGCTTCAGCTGCGGCAAATAAAACCTTCATGATTATTTCCCCCTTAAACTGTACGGATTCTCTATTCGTACTTAGATCTATAACTCTTTTGCCTCTTTATTCTTACCCATTCGTGACGTTTTTTTAAACACCAGAAAGCTAAGGGGCGGAAGAGTCAGCTCTATGCTGTTCACCTGATTGTGCCATTCCAGCTTAACGCTCTTTTGAGGGACATTGTGCAATCCGGAGCCACCATACTCTACATTTTCTGAGCTAAAGAGCTCTTCATAAGTCCCGGCCCGTGGCACGCCTATACGATAATTGTGCCGTTCTACCGGTTGAAAATTGATGACTATAAGCAGCGTATCTCCTGGTTTCTTCCCTCGGCGTATATACGAAATCACACTTTGATCATTGTCATCCGCATCAATCCACTGATAACCCTCTTGAGAATGATCCAGCTCCCACAACGCTTTTTCGGAGCGATACAGTTTATTAAGTGCAGCCGTGTAGGCAAGCATACGACGATGGCTCTCATAATCCAACAGCAGCCAGTCCAGCTGCTCCTGATCCTTCCACTCGATAAACTGACCGAATTCCCCACCCATAAACAGAAGCTTTTTACCGGGATGAGAGATCTGATATCCCAGCAGCTGCCTGAGACCTGCGAACTTTTGTTCATAAGCACCCGGCATTTTGTCTAACAAAGACTTCTTGCCGTGAACAACCTCATCATGCGATAGCGGCAATGCGTAATTTTCGGCATAAGCATAACATATTGGGAACGTAAGTAAATTATGATGATAAGGGCGCCCACCAAAATCATGTTCTATGTAGCCTAGCGTATCATTCATCCAACCCATATTCCATTTGTAATTGAAGCCAAGGCCCCCTTCATGCACTGGTGCAGTAACCCCTGGCCAAGCACTGGACTCCTCCGCCATCATCAATGCTTTTGGGAAATAATGAAAGATAGCCTTGTTCAGATTCTGGATAAATTTGATGGCCTCCAGATTCTCCAATCCACCATTAACATTCCGCCGATATTGATGATCCCGCTTTTCGAAATCTAATCGAAGCATACTCGTAACCGCATCTACACGCATTCCGTCGATATGATAATACTCGAACCAAAACAGCGCATTAGAAATAAGAAATGAAGAAATCTCCGGCTTACTGAAATCAAACGAAAGTGTCCCCCAGCCTGGTTTTTCAGCTAACATTGGATCGGCATATTCATAAAGTGGCGCTCCATCAAACATACGTAATCCGTGTGCGTCTTTGGCAAAGTGAGCGGGAACCCAATCTAAAATCACACCGATACCTGCCTGATGCAGCTGATCGATCAAATACATCAACTCATGGGGTTCGCCATAACGGCTGGTTGCCGCAAAATACCCCGTCCCTTGATAACCCCAGGATAGATCATATGGATGTTCTGCCAGCGGCATAAATTCCACGTGTGTATAGTTCATCTCCACCAAATAAGGAATCAACAGCTCGCTCATTTCCCGGTAGGTGTAGAACTCTCCATCCTCTTTTTGACGCCAGGTACCGAAGTGCATTTCATAAATGTTCATTGGTTGTTGATATGGAGCTTTGCTTTTCCGACGCCATGCTGCATCTCCCCAGCGGTAGCCATCCAGTTCTGCTACTACCGAAGCCGTTGCCGGTCGAACCTCAGCTTTAAAAGCAAAAGGATCCGCTTTAAGGAAACTTGATCCATCTGAGGCAAGAATCCTGTATTTGTAAAAAGTTCCCGGCTGTATTCCCGGAAAAAAACGACTCCAAAATCCTGAATCGGGTATCTTATATAACGAGTCCACGCCCTGTGTTCCGTCCCAATCATTATGATCACCAGCTAGTCCTACATATGTCGCATGAGGAGCCCACACGGTAAAGCGCACACCGGTAACGCCTTCTTCAGCGGCAGTGTGTGCACCCAGCATAGAATAGCTGCGATAATTGGTGCCCTCATGGAACAGATAGATATCAGCAGCTGACGGAAGGGTCTCGATTTTTGCTTTTTCAGCCAATTCTACACCACCTTTTTCAATGTGCTTGTACCTATTACCTTACCCGAATATTACCATTTTGAAAATGTTTTGATGTTAAAAGAAAAGATTTTCTGATAAAGAAATATTAATTGTAATTTTTCTGTTTACAAAGCAATATATTTCACCTATGTCGTTTCAAGCGCTTGTCGTAAGTTTATATTACAAGCATTGACAAAATAATGGGAGGGATAACAAATGAACAACAAAAAAGATTGTATCGCCATGTTATTGGCAGGAGGGGAAGGCCGCAGATTGGCTCCCTTGACTTCCAGTATGGCTAAGCCTGCAGTCCCTTTCGGTGGACAGTATAAAATTATTGATTTCCCGCTAAGTAACTGTGTAAATTCGAACATTGATACAGTAGGTGTTCTAACACAATACGAAGCTGACTCTTTGCATAATCATATCGGTGAAGGTGAGCCTTGGGGCTTAGTTAGTCAAAAGGATAAAGGTGTCACACTGCTTCCTTCAGGTGTTGAGGGCAGAGACAGTTATACAGGGACTGCTGATGCGATTTATAAAAACATTGACTTTATTGATAGCCGCAACCCAGAACATGTGCTCATTCTATCCGGTGACCATATTTACCATATGAATTACCGTAAGATGCTGAATTATCATATTGAAAAAGGAGCAAAAGCAACCATCTCCGTAATGGAGGTTCCTTGGGATGAGGCTAGTCGTTTTGGAGTAATGAACGTAAACGATGATCTGAAAATTTCCGAATTTGCGGAAAAACCTAAAGTACCAAAAAGTAATCTTGCTTCAATGGGTATCTACCTGTTCGAGTGGGCTTATCTGAAGGAACACTTGTTGCGGGATGCAGCTAATCCTAATTCCAGTCATGACTTTGGCAAAGACGTAATTCCTACCATGCTGGATCAGAACGATGATTTATTCGCTTACCGTTTCAAGGGTTACTGGAGAGATGTAGGTACAGTCGGCAGTCTCTGGGAAGCACATATGGACCTTCTGCAAAAAGACAATGGCATGAAGTTAGACAAGACTCATTGGCCTATGTATAGTCGGGTTCGCCGGACTAAGCTTGCAGTTCATAAACCACGTGTACAGAACCCAGCAACGGACTCTCTCGTGAATGAATCCTGCTCCCAAGAAGGTAGTCTACAACGTTCTGTAGTCTTTAATGGGGTAGAAATCGGTAAGATGAGCCAGATCAAACAAAGTGTTATTATGCCTGGAGTTCGCATTGGCCGTGGAGTGCTGATTGAGAATGCCATTATTGGTGAAGGGGCAATCATTAAGGATGGAGCAGTCATCAAGGGAAGCATAAATAATATCGTTGTCGTTGGACCACATGAGACTGTGGCTGCCAAGCCGGCGGTCCGAAACCAACCTTCCCGTCTGTTTCAGGATGTGTATGAGAAGACAGGACGTTTGCGTGAAGTTCTTCCTTCATAACAACCATTATATAGAAAAATACTTTATATAAAAAGGGGCTGTTGTCCTGGTCGATCATGACCAGAGCAACAGCCCCTTCGGTTGTAAAGAATTAGTGATTTTATGAATTACGGCTAGCCGTCCATTCTCTATCTAATATGCTCATTTCCACACAATCTACATATTGCTCACCGAATAAAGCAGACTCACGTTGAACACCCTCCCGCTTAAAGCCAACAGCTTCATAAGCTTTCAGGGCAGCCGTATTGAAATCGAAAGCACCCAGAGACAGACGATGCAGGTCCAGACCTTCAAATCCGATTCGAAGCATTTCTTGCATCATACGTTTGCCAATGCCTTTACCTTGAAACTCAGGATCTACTACTACCCTGCCGATACGTGCAGAACGATTAACCCGGTCAATGACTGAAAAGCTAATATGGCCCACTACCTGCTGCGTAGCTTCTTGAATTGCACAGAAGATAAGGCGATCGGATAAGCCTGGATGATTAGCATCCTTTAAGTATTTAACAAGCTGCTCATCATCTAAGGGATAAGTTAACGAAGGTCCTGCCCACTGCTTCAGATACTCTGGAGAAACACTCCAGCGCTTTAAGTGTTCAAAATCAGATTCCGATATAAACCTTAGGATCAGACGGTCTGACTCAGCACCTTCCTCAAAATGTTCATATAAGTTCACTAAACGACCATTTCCCATATCGTTAGTGCCCATGTAGTGAAAACCCATGCTCTGATAATAACGATTAAGCTTAATGTTATGTGCCACAGTGTCAAACCTAAGACTATTACAGCCTAGATCTTTGGCTAGAACTGCTGCATATTTAAGCATTTGCTGTCCAAGTCCTCGGCCGCGGTGGGAGTCTTTCACAGCCAATCGGTGCAAATAAGCGTAGGACTCATCATTTTTACTGCCCCAGTACTGTGGATCACTGAATTGCAACGTGAACATGCCAACTACAGCCCCATCGTCAAGGGCTAAATAAACATGTCTGTCAGCGAAATATCCTGCAATATCGCTCTCATTAAATTGTCCGGGTGTCCATTGGTTAATCCCGTTACGCTCCATCCATCCTGCCGCTTCTTGCAGTAGCCTCAAGATGTCGCTAACCCGATCTGGCTCTCCACGAACTATACGGATCGAATTCTTCGTTACCCCCATCTCACGTTAGGCCTCCCAATCATCTAATTCAGGAAAGGTAGCTGTCACTTGAGTTACCTCTTCTGTGATAACTTCCGGCTGTGGTTCTGTAAGAGGCAAGATGACGGTAACTTCCGTTCCTTTTCCAAGCTCACTTACCATATCAAGTGTCCCATTATGAAGTTCTACAAGTTGCTGTGAAATCGCTAACCCCAAGCCTGTTCCTCCATTAAGTGCATCCACTTGAAAGAAACGGTCCTTCACTCTGGATATATGTGCTTCACTAATCCCTATCCCGCTGTCTCGAACCATAATCGCTGTTTCTGTAGCAGACAGCCTCTTTGCTGACAGTTCAATACTGGAATCTTCATGTGAGAACTTCACTGCATTGTCTACCAAGTTTAAGAATACCTGTTTTAGCCGATTGGCATCCCCTTTAACAAAGATCGCATCTTCACATTCCAGCAACAGATGAATTCGTTTCTTTTCCGCTTTAGCCCAAACATTCAGTATGGTCTCTTGTAGCAGCACCTTTACATCTACAACCCCAATCGACAGCTTCATTTGGTTCTGCTGCAGCTTAGAAAAGTCGAGAATTTCCTCCACCAGCCCAATCAGACGTTCACTTTCTTTGGAGATGATGCTGACTCCAAGTTTTGTCTCCTCCGGATCATACCCGCCGGAAACCAAGGTTTCGCTCCAGCCCTTGATACTTGTAAGAGGTGTCCGCAGCTCGTGAGAAATGGACGAGATAAAATCATCCTTGATCTGATTACTGCGTACAATCTCCTGAGCCATATAATTCAGCGTTGAAGCCAAATCACCAATCTCAAATTTATAGTCTCCCTTAATCCGTACGTTGAATCTCCCCTTGGCCATCTGGGCTGAAACTGCCGTAATATTATTCAGCGGCTTCACAATCGAATTGGCCAATCCGAAGCTAAACCCAACAACTACAGCCATAACAGCTGCAGCAATAGCAGTAGACAATAAGGTAAGATTAAGCAAATCATTATTGATTTCTTCTAGTGAAGTAATATACCTTAGGACATACTTATCCTGTCCATGAATCTGCAGCATTTTGGAAACCGCCATTACGCTCTCATTCGTGCCTGCCTGACGCCCTACCCAGCGTCCAACGCTGCCGCCAACGGCTTCTGGTACATCACTGGTCGTAATGGTCCGATCCGGCTGAAAGCCAGTGGAACTAGTGATGATATCCCCATTTAGCGATAAGATTTCCAGCTCCGTCTTGCTCAATGAGAACCTCTCCAGTACTTCTTGTAGCAGATAGATGCTATTATCGCTGGGTATCATGTTCTTTTGAAAAAACGACTCTGAAACAGAAATGTGATTTTTAATCTTGCTGTATACACTGTCATAATAATATGTTCTGATGGCCAGCAGGAAGATAACTTCTACGAGGAGAAGCGCCAAAAAAACTACAAGAATGTAGTGCAGAACAATCTGTCTGCGCATCCCCTTCTTAATCATTGTCCTTGGCCTTTCCATCTATATCCGTGCCCCCATACAGTCTGCAAAAATTCCGGCTCCGAAGGATTGTTCTCAATCTTCTGGCGTAAGCGCCGGATATTTACATCTACAATTTTGGGATCACCCATATACTCCTTGCCCCACACATGATCCAACAGAAGATCGCGGCTAAGTGGAGTGTTTTCTTTTTCAAGAAAGAATTGAATCAGAGAGAACTCCGTAGGCGTCAGTTCAATGGCTACATTATCACGTTTGAATTGTTTGGTAATAAGATCCAAGCTGAAAGGCCCCGAATGAAAAGAAACCTTGGCCGACTGTTCACGATGCACATTTACACGGCGCAGCAAAGATTGAATACGCGCAATTAGCTCCGTTGGGCTAAATGGCTTACTAACATGATCATCTGCACCTACGGACAAAGCGTAAACTTTATCCTGCTCCTGAACCTTGGCGGTAAGAAAAATAATTCCCAAGCGTTCATTAGTCTCCCTAATCCGTCTACAAACTTCAAATCCATCAATGCCGGGAACCATAACATCCAATAACGCAATATCAATATCAGGTATAGTGGTTAATTTATGCAATGCTTCATTCCCGTCAGCAGCCTCCAGCACTTCGAAACCATTACGCTTCAAATTAATGACTATGAAACTGCGAATGGACTCTTCATCTTCCAATATCAGAACTTTACTCATCTATTCCCTTCCTTTCAATAGGGGAGGCAATCTTATTGCTTCCTTCTTTAGTTGTACTTTGTTCTAGCTCACCACGGTAGCCGATGACTTTATCTAAATCCCGTCCAAGCAGCTCCCAGCCTTCATTCTTAGCCTTATCCCATTCCGAAGGAGAAAAGAAGGAAACCTCAGCAAAAGTCTCTCCGGTATCAGTCATGATGAACTTAAGGTTTTTATCCAGAACAGATTTCGTATCAATACTTACCTTTCCATGCAGCTCTGGATCAAAATTAATAGTAAAGCGATCCGATGGATCACGATATAGCTGGACTGCAAAGGTTAGGCCATCTTTTCCATCCCATTTATAATAGGAGGTGAAATAAGGAATATCTGCGGGGTCGAAATACTCCCATCCT
This sequence comes from Paenibacillus sp. FSL P2-0121, assembly GCF_037975345.1. Taxonomy (NCBI): domain Bacteria; kingdom Bacillati; phylum Bacillota; class Bacilli; order Caryophanales; family Paenibacillaceae; genus Paenibacillus; species Paenibacillus sp. FSL P2-0121. The sequence goes on from NZ_CP150245.1 coordinate 3,892,672, forward strand.
TTTGGCGCTTCAAGCAATCCAACTTCAATAATGCCATCATGATCGATATCTTCGCTTGCAATCAGACGATCTTTGTAAGTCCTCGTATCACCTGGCAAAACCACACGCAGCTTGTTATGCTCCATAAGAACAATTAAACTGTAGGCGGATTGGAAATCCACCGAAGCGTCCAATACGATTCCTTCTTTATCCTTGGCAATCTTTCCTGCGACAATATTGTAATAATTAAAAAAATACGGATCGATATCCTCAATCTTATCGAGCACCTTAAAGCCATCATTGTACTGATAGATCGAAATGGTTGCAAATTCATTTCTTTTAAAATAAACTACGGTGATGTCTTCAATTCCATCCTTGTTAAGATCATCAAGCATATATTTGGTGTAAGGAAGTGAAAGCACTTCTTCCAATGATCCGCTGGAATAGCTATACACGACGAGGCCTTTTTCTTCCCCGCGTGAATAACCTGTAATGATATTCAGCTTCCCGTCACCTGTCATATCTTTCAGATCGACGGACTCCAGCATAGTTCCATCCCCATCAAAAACAAGCTTTTTGACCCAGGCATCTCCTTGCTTCTCTAAGATCATCCCGTGAATCTCTACAGCTTCGCTTGGCGTTCTATAGAACACCAACGACTCCATAATTCCGTCGTTATTAAGATCCTCTGTGAAAATTGAGCTCTCATCATTAACCGGACGGATCAACTCCGTACCCGCTGGAATATGTGAATTAATAGCAGCCATAAGTGTTGCTTTGTCAGCAGACAGCTGCGGAGCTTTCATCTTCGAAACGGGATCACTGATGAAAGTACAACCCGAAAGTACGGATAACGACAGTGTTGCAGCTGCCAGGCACCTAAGACTTTTTATACTCAACCTCATCACTCTTTTCCTTATCCGTGTCCGAACTTTACAAATTCGCGCGTTCCTGAGACGTTAATCTACGTCCCTTTATATCATGCTTAATTCGTCCATCTTCTAGTACCCATATACGTGAAGCGAAACGTTCAGCCAGTTCAATAGGCAGCACCGTCACTACGGTAAGACCCGTCTCTTTACACAGTCTGCGCAAAGTTTCCAATACACTTTCTGCCGATTTGGGATCCAGACCCGTAACCGGTTCATCCGCTAGAATAACTTTTGCACCATGAGTTAATGCTCTAGCAATCGCTACACGCTGACGTTCACCACCGCTTAGCTGGCTAGTCTTCATCTTCGCTTTGTCAAGAAGTCCAAGGGCATCTAATTCATCCATCGCACCCATATAATCATCTGAACGAACCATCCCTGTAACCATACGCCACATTGGCGTCTGTGCGGACTGGCCGATCAGCACGTTTTTCAGCGCTGTGCGGTTAGGATTGAGCTCTGCATTCTGCTCCAGGTAAGCCCACTCCCGGCGAATTTTTCTTTTTCCGGAAAAGGCACTCGCCATAATATCCGTACCGTCCACTCTAAAATTCCCTCTGTCCCACTTCTCTCGCAGCGCTAAACAGCGTAATAAAGTGGTCTTACCGCTCCCACTCGCTCCGAGTATGGCTACGAGCTCACCCGACTCTAATTGAAATCCTATATCCTGCAGGACCGGATTTTTGTCTTCCCCAACTGCCTTGGCTAAGTGTTCAACTGTGATCATAGTTCAGCCTCTCCCTGTCTTCATCTATAATCTATAGTGTACTCTGAATGTGAGTTCAATTTCCATGCGAGCACTCGTTCTTATCTTACCTCAATTTCTAGGTTGTGGCGAGAATAATAACCCCAGCAAGCCGAACACGATATATAAACCACCCATCAGGGCGAAAATACCGCCGCTTAAGCCCACTTGCAGCAACAAACCACCAATGCCGGGGCCGATAATACTGCCAATACTAAAATGGAAAGAAGCAACCACATTGGCAGCAGGCAGTAGATGTCTTGGTAAAATATCCGCAGCCAGACTTAGACCTAAAGAGAAAAAGGAACCTACTAGTCCTCCTGCGATCATCAGAAGCACCATTGTCAACGTAAAATGATCACCTGCCAGCGGCAACATCGCAAAGGCGATCCCGCCTCCGATCCCGGCAATAATCAGTACCCGCTTGCGGCCAAACCGGTCGCTCCACAGACCTAATGGAAACTGCAGAAGTAGTCCTCCGATCCCTGCAAAAGGCAATAACGCTGCAATTTGATCTGTGCTGTAACCGATACGCAGACCATATACCGGAAAGCTGCTATTTAAGCTGGCTTCCATAAAGCCATATAAAAGGGCTGGAATTAAAGCGAACCAGGCTAAGCTGTAACAACGACCGAAACGGCGAACCTGGCTTTCACCACTCTCCGCTTTATCTGGCCGGGAATCCGGCAGAATTGTAGTCACAAGGATTAAGACTAACAAAAATAGAAATGCGAGAACAATAAAAGGCACGGCCTGTCCATAACGCAGCAGACTAATCCCAAGTGGTCCCAAGCTAAAACCCAGACCATAGGACATGCCATATAGTGAAAGATTACGCCCGCGATGCTCGGCAGGTGTCATAAGCAGAACCCAAAGCTGGGCCCCGTAATTAATCGCAGCATCGCCCACACCCACAAGCAGACGCAATACAAACCATACCTTGATCCCTGTAAAAAAGGGAAACATGAGCAAGCTTACTAAGACTAAACTAATCCCACCAGCTATCAATTTTTTAAATCCAACCGCTCCAAGAACACGTTCAGCAATCAAGGTCATTCCAAATGATCCTATGTATAGTGCAGCAGCATTCAATCCGTTCAGTGACGAGGAGACTCCTTTTTGCTCCAAAAGAATGGATAGAATAGGCAGCAACAGCCCTTGGCTAAGCCCTGCGGCTATAGTAGCGGTAATAAGAATCATGAAAGTCATTTTGCTATTACTTCGTATAGATACTTTAAGCCGGTCTGACACGGATGATATCCCCCTATAATAAAAACAATGATGTGATCTAACGCCAATTGGCAAACACCGAACATTATAGTGGACAACCCTCTTCAAAACAAGAGATAATATGAGAAGTTACGGATTTCTGGGGGTGCATGTTACATGGATTACGAATTAAAAATCGACGTATCGCCGGTTTATGAACTGTTGGACAGTTTTATGATATATGTAACCAGAAAATGGATCTCCAATTTAGACCTCGGTCCCCACTGGGTTAGTGATGTGGAAGATCGCATTACTCCTCATAAAGTAACAGCTCTCATGCAAGCTGCCGAGTGGCCATTTACAGATTATGATGTGTTATATGCTTGGGTTTACAGCCGGGGGCCCGCAACATCAGTGCTGCATTTCCTGGATGATCTGGATTCAGCTTCTAAAGAAGAGTGTTATCAGCAGATCGCACCGTTAATTCATGATTTCACCATAGATGAAGCTTCCCGGATCAAGAGCAGCTATAGTCCGCTTCTTAGACTCTGGTATGAGCAATATTTTCGTCATGTAGAACACAAGATTTTACCGTTATTAATTGAAGATGCCTCTGAGAAAAAAATGCTGGAAAGCAAAATGGACCCTATTTCTTTAATTGAATATGCATCCGGTGGTGTAGTTTTCGAGGATATACGGGATCTTAAGACTATAGTATTATTGCCTACCGTTCATAATCGACCAATTAACACCTACTGCTTCTACAAAACTATGGTGATTGTACAGTATCCTGTAGATGTGCCATTGGAAGATGAAAATGAACCCCCGATGGTGCTATTGCGCATGACCAAGGCACTGTCAGATCCAACCAGACTCCGATTGCTTCGGTATGTCGCCCATGAACCCAAATCTCTATGGGAGATGCAGTCCGATCTAAATCAATCCAGAGAAATGCTTATGCATCACCTAATGATCCTACGCGTAGCCGGTTTACTCCGTATCCATCTTCGCGGGGAACAAGACGAGCGCTTCAGTATCCGTCCAGACGGCGCTTCTGAGCTTCAAATGTTTCTAGAATCTTATATTCACCTATAGAACACTATACAGATACAGATCCAAGGAGTGAGAGATATGAAATACACAACTCAACAAGTAATTTTCGATCTAGATGATACGCTGGTTCATTGCAACAAATATTTCGATTTAATTTTAGGGCAATATTTCGAGCTCATGACTGATTGGTTTAATGAATTTGGTCCAAGCACCAGTGAATTACGCAGCAAGCAAATAGAAATTGATGTTGATACCGTCAACACAAGTGGCCTGGCCAGCGACAACTTTCCCAAATCCTTAATCGCCACCTACCGTTATTTCTGCGCCAAATATAACCGTCCGACAGATCGCTTTCAAGAGCAGCAATTACACAAGCTCGGCCTAAGCGTCTATGACCAAGAAATTGAAGCTTACCCTGGCATGGTTGAAACACTCGATACGCTGAAGCAAGAGGGTCACCATTTATTCTTGTATACTGGCGGGGACGACACCATTCAGCAACGTAAAATTGAACAAATGAAGCTGGATGCTTATTTTGACGATCGTATCTATATTCGGAAGCATAAAAATGTTGAGGCGCTTGAAAATATTTTGGCTACCCAAAGCTTTGACCGCAAACGTACCTGGATGATTGGCAACTCGTTACGTACAGATGTACTTCCCGCAGTTACCGCAGGCATCAACAGTATTTACCTGAAGCAGCAAAATGAATGGAGCTATAACCTTATCGAGCTGGAGCAAGAGATGCAGCAAGCCGTGATGACTATTTCGTCCATCCACGAGGTGCCCCCTGTCATTCGCTCAGCCGCTAAATTCAAAAACTAATAACTAGCTACAACGTTACGTAGCATTGTTACAAATGACATATCTTCACTACCTACTGGATGATTATACTATTTTTATAGTATTCCTATATTGTCTAGGAGGTGAGATATGAATAAGAAAGTGTCAGCTAAACAATCTCAGACCAAAAGACCTTTGCTTCCCATGATATTAGGTGTCGTTGTTGTAATCCTTCTCGCTGTAATTGTTTTCATCTTAAGCAATAAGACTGATGATACAGCAGATCTACCCAACTACACCGACGTAAAGGGAAGCATTGTTGTTGATGGGCTGAAATATGAGAAGCAACCTCATCTTGGAAGTCCTGATGCCAAAGTTAAAGTTATCGAATTCGCAGATTTCAAATGTCCCGCCTGCAAAATGTGGACTGAAAAGTATCTGGATACTTTTATTAAAGACTACGTAGATACCGGAAAAGTGGAACTTTTCTTCATGAACTTTGCATTTTTGGACCGGGACTCTTATCTTGCCGCTAGCGCCGGCGAAGCCATCTACAAGCAAAGCAACGAGAAGTTCTGGGAATACCTTCATAAGCTGTACGCTAATCAAGGCGATGAGAGTCAAATTTGGGCCACTCAGAAATTCATTTTAAAATTCGTTAAGAATAACATCGAGGGCATTGATTACGCCCAATTTGAAACAGATCTCAAGAATCATACCTATATGTTCGATGTAAAAGAAGACTTTAAGATCGCTGGTTCCTACGGAGTCAACGGTACTCCTAAATTTATGGTGAACGGAGTGCTGCTTCAGGATTCTTCGTATGAAGGGTTAGCAGCAGCGATTGACAAGCAGTAATCAGTCTTTAAACTGCGCCCTATAAGCTGTTCACTTTGAAAAAAGTGACCTTCTTACAGGGCTTTTTTGTGTGTATGAATTAAAAAAGATGACTTCTATGATATACAGAAGTCATCTGCTGATTACTTAATTAAGCCACTACTTATTCTACCAAATGACACACGGCACTATGGCCTTCTGACACGATTTTCCGTTCAGGCTTGACAGCCATACATACATCCGAGGCATAAGAACACCGCGGATGAAAAGTGCAACCACTTGGTGGATTAAGCGGTGATGGCACCTCGCCTTGAATCGATACCATCTGCTGCTTCTGTTCCACACTATCCGGAATCTTCAAAATCGAATTTAGCAGGACCTGCGTGTAAGGATGCGTAGGTTTCTTGAACAATTCATCCGCCGGAGCTTGCTCAACCACCTCTCCTAAATAAAGAACCGCGATATCATCACTCAAATACTCCACTACTGCCAAATTATGCGAAATAAAGATATAAGTCAGGTTAAACTCCTTCTGCAAATCCTTTAGTAGTTGAATGACTTGAACCTGAATAGATACATCCAATGCGGACACCGGTTCATCACAAATGAGCAATTTGGGATTCAGTGACAACGCTCTGGCAATCCCAACCCGCTGCAATTGTCCACCTGACAGTTCATGCGGATAAGCGTATTGGACTTCAGAAGGCAAACCGACCCGCTCAAGTAGTTCGATCACACGCTCATGCCGGCTTACTTTAGTTCCGATTTTGTGGATAGCCATTGCATCTTCAATAGCGTCTCCTACCGTCATTCTCGGACTGAGGCTCGCCTTGGGATCCTGGAAAATAATTTGCATATCCCGGCGCATCGCCCGCAGCTTCTCTTTATTTGCCTTTGAGAGCTCCACGTCCTCAAAAAATATCTTTCCTTTGTCAGATTCGAGTAGACGCAGAACCATTCGCCCTAAGGTTGATTTTCCTGAGCCACTTTCCCCAACAAGCCCCAGTGTTTTCCCCGCTTCCAGGGTAAAAGAAACATTCTCGATGGCATGCAGCTTTTTTCCTTGTACACGAAAAGTTTTCGAGACATTTTCTACGCGCAAGAGCGGATTATTGGGCACAGGAAGCGACCTCCTCAGCATGATGGCAGGCGATCTGATGATCGGTGCTAAAATCACGAAGCTTGGGAACTTCATTCTGACACCGTTCAGTTGTATAGAAGCAACGATCGGCAAATGGGCAGCCGGTCAATGTTTGTGTAAGTGTCTTTGCCGTCTTTGGAATAGGCATTATTTCTTTTCCCTTGTGGCCCACTTCGATAATGGAGCGTTTCAATCCAAGTGAATAGGGATGCGCCGCCTCACTTATGAACTTGTCCGTAGTGGCTTTCTCCATGATTTGGCCCCCGTACATCACGATGATTTTGTCACAAAAGTTGGTCGCAAGGCCAAAATCATGCGTTACCATAACTACGCTCATCCCATGTTTTCTGCGTAATTCCTGCAATAGTGCAAGAATCTGCATCTGCACAGTGACATCAAGCGCGGTTGTTGGCTCATCGGCAATCAATAATTGCGGTTCACATGCCAAAGCAATAGCAATCATGATACGTTGGCGCATACCACCGGAAAATTCGTGAGGATAACTTTTAAACCGTGATTTAGGATCCGGAATCCCCATTTCATGCAAGAGCTGAATGGTTCGGTCAAAAGCTTCCTTCCGGTTTGCATATTGATGTGTCAGCATGGCTTCCATTATTTGATCCCCGATACGCATGATCGGGTTCAAGCTGGTCATCGGATCTTGAAAAACAACGCCGATGTCACGCCCACGAATATCTTCTAATTGTTTGGGACGCATTTTAAGTAAGTCCTTACCATTAAACTGAGCTGTCCCCGATGTTATTTTTCCATTTTCACGGATGAGCCCAATTGATGACATCAATGTAACAGACTTACCGGAGCCACTTTCACCAACAATCCCCAAGGATTCATTTTCATTGATCGAAAAACTGACGCCGTTTACGGCATAAACTTCATCTTCACTGCGGGAGAACTTCACATGAAGGTCATCAATAGAAAGTAGCGGTTCACCCATATTAATTGCCTCCTTTCGGACTGAATGCTTCCTGGAGACCGTCTGCTACAAACAGAAACGAAAGCAAGGTTATTGCAAAGATACCTGCCGGAAAATACAGCAGCCATGGAAAGCCGAGAATATTCTCACTGGCTTGAGCAATCATACTCCCAAATGAAGGGATTGGCGGCCGAAGCCCCATGCCAAAAATACTTAAGCCTGCAATCTGGATGAGATCACCGGGAATCCCGAAGGCGAGAGAGACACCCATACTGCCGATAACATTCGGCAACATATACCGTCTGGCAATATGCGCCTGAGATGCGCCTAACGCTCTTGCCGCTTCTACCATCTCCCCGTCCCGCATACTTAGGACCAGACTTCGGATCAAGCGTGCATATCCCGCCCAACCCGGAATTCCAATTGCTAGAATCAAAGATAAATACCCACGTCCCAGCATAATGACTAATATCAAGGCGAACAAAAACCCCGGCAAGGTCATCATAAAATCCACAGCACGCATAATAATCATATCGGCGATTCCGCCGCGCAATCCGGCCCACAAGCCCAATATAATCCCGATAATGAAGCTGACCAAAGTCGCGCCAAAAGCAATAATCAGAGCGCTTCGAACACTGAACAGAATCTGGCTGAACATGTCATGCCCCACATTATCCGTACCAAAAATATGCTGCCAGGTCGGCCCTTGATTGATGGCCAAAAAATCTCCCGTGCGATAGTCATATGGGGCCACCCAAGGTCCAATGATCCCCGCGATCAAAAAAAGGATAACCCAGACCAAACCAATAACGGCAAGACGATGTCTTTTAAATCGCTTCCAACCTTGATAAAACTGGGATCTCTGAAGATTCTTTTTTCTCTTCAAAGCTACATCCGATTGAGTTGCTGCAACTGTGCCAGCCAATTGCTCCCCCTCCTAGGTTCGTATAGTCTGTGCCGCTTATAATCTGACACGCGGATCAATAAAGGCATAAATAATGTCAACGAGTAAATTCATAATCATAATCATGGATCCCAGCAGAAATACAGATGTGATGGCGAGCGGATAGTCGAAACTGGTAAATGCCGTCTGCATCACCTGACCAAGCGCTGGAATGGCGAAAATTTGCTCCACCCAGATCGTGCCCATCACGGTAAAAGCAAATTGTGGTCCGATGACGGTTATCATCGCAGTCAGCGAGTTTTTGACACCATGCTTAAAAATCATCGGCCAATATTTGACACCCTTAGCTTTTGCGGTTCGCATAAAATCCGACCTCATGGTTTCGATCAGACTGCCCCGCATATATCTGGCAACAACACCGACATTCGCCGCAGATAAACAAATAATCGGCAAAATTGCTTGCCTCCAGTGACCCCATCCCGTTACGGGCAGAATCCCTTGAAACACAACACCAAATAACAAAACCATAATCACCGCGAGAACAAATGCCGGAATAGCCTGACCCGTCAATGAGATGGTGCTTACCACATAATCAATCCAAGTGTTACGTTTGAGTGCTGCAATAATGCCAAGCGGAACCCCGATAATTACCGAAAGAACAACAGATCCAAAGGCCAAAAGTGTACTGATCGGCAAAGCCTGCTTCAGTTGAGTCGCAATTTGCAAAGACGGATTCTGCATCGAATTACCGAAATCGAAGGTTAATTGATGCCAAATATACTTCATGATTTGTTGCCACAGCGGTAAATTCAAACCATACCGGCTTTGAAACTGGTCCATGACTTGTTGATAGAGAACAGGGTTTTGCCCTTGCAGCGGAGCCAGTGCCGTAGCCATGGTATTCGTATTCATGAAACCGCCAGGTGAATAATACATCATGGTATAGCTAACTGAAATGACCAAGATTAAAGTGATAATAATTTGTAAAATGCGCTTTGAAATAAATTTCAATATGGTCAAATCCGACCCTCCTTTACCGATTCACGGGCACCATAATTGGCGCCCGTGATTGGTAATTATTCAACCCATTTAGGATTATTCTACAGATAAAAGATGTAGCCCATAGAAGTTGCCCCATGCCCAAGGATTTGATTGCACTCCTGTAATGCCGGGTTTTACCAAGAAGTATTGCTGTTGATAATACAACGGAACAGCATAAGCTTCTTCGAGCAGGTTATTAACTACCTTAGCCGCGATAGGAGCAGCGTCTTCGACGGTCAGCGCATTTACGAATTGCGCTTGCCACATTCTCAAATCTCTTAAGGTATCAGATTGATAACTGTTGTAATATACCTGTACATCAAGTGCATTTTGATTCAACTTGCCACCTGGCGCGTTTGGTGCTACGAAGGTCCAAGCGGTTACAAAGGCGGCATGTTTTTCATCGTTATTTTTAGCATTTTTCCAAAGGTCTACAATCTGTTGCCATTGTTCAGCGGCCGTTGGAAGCCCCGGTTGTTTCAAATAAGGCTGCCAATCTGCAGGCTGCTCTGCTGTCCATTTATCCAAAAAGGCGATATCCTCATTAGCAGCTTTTTCTAATGCTGCCCATTCGCTCCATTCCACACCGGCGTTCTTATTATCCGGATCCCCATATTTTTCAATGGCCGGTTTATAATAAGTTTCCTTGGTCCAATCCACGAATTGTTTCGTAGCTTCTAGCGGGGCATCCAGTGTTCCTATGGAATATAGTTGCTGCGTTGCACCCATGTCCAAACTTCCTGGTTCACTCCAGTTGGTTGCGCCCGACGCCAGAATAAAGCCTGGTTTTGCATCGCCCTGAGGTCCGCTGTACTGATAAGCGTTAAACTGCGCCTCATTGAGCTGAACTAGCTCTGTTTTGATACCAAGATTTTGTTGCAGTAATTGACCTAACGCCAAAGCGATTTGTTCACCCTGAGCATCTACTTGCTTGACCCCAACATACAACGATAGGGTTGGCAGACCTTTACCGCCTTCATAACCAGCATCCTTCAATAATTGTTTGGCTGCCTCGAGATCTTCCGGAAGTCCTTGCTCCAGTTTTTCCGTTGGCCAACCTGGTGAAGCAAAGATATTGGTCGCCCCGCCCATGCCGTTCAGCACCGATTCTACGATCGGTTTACGCTGGATCGCTTTGGCGATAGCCTGGCGCACCTCTTTTTTGTCATATGGAGATTCCGTTGTCGGGTTGCTCCAGAGCAAATATTTGATCGCATAAGTCGCTGCAGTATACAGCTGGGACTTTAGCTCCTCCGTTTTCTTCACGTATTGTAAATCAGACGCGCTTTGGATTAGAACGACATCTGCATGGCCGGACATATAATCCTCCACCGGCACGGTTGTCGCCGGAAGAACATGGATGGTCTCTACATTGCCGTGATTAAGCTGGCCGGCTGCACCTACATAATTCGGATTGCTCACCATGACGAGTTCACCGTTAGGTGTAAAAGATTTAACCATGTAAGGGCCATTGCTCACAAAATTCCCCGGTTCAAACCACTTACCAGGGTTCGCTTCGACCGCTTTAGGATTCATAGGCATCGACCCGGAAAGAACCATATCCCCCAGAATAGCGTGAGGCAGCGTGGTCGTAATTTCCAGCGTGTAATCATCAACTACTTTTAGACCAACTTCTTCTTTACTTACAGATCCGGCATGGTATGCATATCCGTTCTTCACAAAATTAAGTACGCTTAGCCAAAGTTGTGCGGTTGTGTTAGCTGGATCCAATTGATACATATAAGAAAAATAAAAATCATGGGCGGTTACTGGATCGCCGTTTGACCATTTGGCATCTTTACGGAGGGTAAATGTCCAAGTTTTTTTGTCATCGGAAACGGTATAACCTGTCGCAATTTTCGGAACGATTTCATTATCCTGATTGTAGCCATAAAGCCCTTCGAGCAAAGTTCCTTGCCCTACCAGAATTTGTCCTTGCCATTGTGTAGGATCGAGCGTCGGGATCTTTGGATTGAAAACGGTTACCGAACTTCCCGCTTTAATTTCAAGATCAGAAGCGCCCTCATTCTTAACTGCCGTTTGACCCACATCACTGGTTGCTTTTACCGAAGTATTGCTATTACCTGCAGCATTTTTACCGTTCTCATTGGCACTATTAGAGGAATTACTGCAAGCAGTCACAGATAACAAAGAAAATGACAGAAGTAGAGCTAAGAACGCGTTCTTTTTTTTCATCCTCAAGTGAACCCCCTCATACATAGTCTTGAAACAAAAAAACTAACATTTTATTATCTTGTTATCTATGATGTTATCCTTCACCTTTTCATGCTTTGCCCCCCTAAATTTAAACTCCGATGTTTGTTGGTGAACTTACGAATATCTTCTTTTGAATATCACTCAGGAAACTAAGAGTAATCGCTTACATTCTAAAATTTTCCACAAAGATTGTCAAGAAAAAATGTTACGTTAGTTAGCATAACTAGTTATTATTAATATAACTTAATCTTATAATATGAATTTTTCGTTAATTTTTTATTAGCTTTTTTAGTGTTATTTCGTAAATAACACTAACTTATTGACGAATTTTAGCTTATTTCTTGTAATGCTGATATAAATGCTATAGAAGAACTAGTTCTATGAGTTGAGTTCCTTAGGACATAATAAAAAGAGTGCATCCCGGCAGTCATTTTATGACCTTTGGGATACACTCTGAACCATTTAGATATGGGAATCGGAATAAAATACTGTTATCGATACAAATATCAGAATAGGTGGACTCTGCCTCTACCGGAAATTATCTACACACTCATGTAGAAAGGCGTCTAGTGTGCGTGGATCTCTGCCGAGTAAACGCTTCACAGTGTCATTTGGACTTTCTGGCACCATCCTAGACATGGTTTGAATTTCCACAACGTGGTTCGCGAGCCAAAGAGGCAGATTCCCATGCTCAATAAGATTACGGAGTAGTACTTGAGGGTCCATGTTGATGTAACTTATCGGCCGATTAAGCAGGGCAGATAGTCGACTCGCGATCTGGGGATAACTGAAAATCTCCGAACCAGTAAGCGTATATATATGGCCTGATACCTTGTCGTTGGTCAGAACTTCTGCGGCAACGTCTGCAATATCGCGACAGTCAATAAAGTTACACGGTGAAACGCCCATAGAGCCGAAGAAAACATTTTGGGTTGTGATCGTTGGTGCAAAGCGCATTAAATTTTGCATGAACGCATAAGGGCGCAATACGGTATGGGTGATACCCGATACCCTCAACGTGTTCTCAATTTCTTGATGCCAGCCCGCCACTGCCACTGGAGCGCTATGCTCAAAGGCTGGACTGGATATTTTTACGATATGTTTGATTCCAGATTCGGTGGCAATCTGAATGATTGAGGTTTCCAATTCGATTTGTCTTGGACTGTTGGACATGGCAAGGAAGAGCTGGCTAGCACCTGTAAACGCGCGGCGCACCGATGTAGGGTCAGAAGCATCCACAAAAGCGACCTCGATAATTGATCGGCTTTTTTCTCCGATTTGATCACGCAACTTCTCTGGCTCTCTGCTCAGCGCCCTGACAGGTACACCAAGATCAACCAAACGTTCCAAAAGCGCACTTCCAATCGTACCTGTTGCTCCCATAATAACTATCATTTTTATCTTCTCCTTTTGGATGAAAAATCAGTTGTGACGGCAAGTCGCCACCGCCATGTCACTATCGTGCTCGCTATGAATCCAGACAACGGGAAATCGATCCAGACACGATTTACCCAGACCAAGTGATTACTCGGAATCATAATTTCTACTACAACAGATGTCACCCATGCAGCGTATAGCCCAAATGAGGACCCGGCCATTGCGAATACCCCTACCACAACCAAGTGAGGTGCACCGATGACCCATCGCAAATGGCCCACTCGACTATGCAACAAAAGTCCAATCATCAAGGCCATCAAGGCGGATGCACCGCCAATAGTGGTCAATGCCGCTATTTGAAGCCCCCTATCTGCAGTAACCAATCCCCCGATACCTGCCATAATGGCAGGAGCAGCATAGGCCATTACAACTTCACGCCATAGTACAAAAGTCTTTTTCTTGGAACCAACAGCCTTGATGCTGTAAACATCATCTGTCTGATTCGGGTTTTTCATCTGGTTCATTTACTTGCTCCCTTCTTCTTTGAAATAGTTCAACGATTGATTTCAGCGAACTATAATTAGGCGCCTAACTATATAAGAGTAAAAATAGGCTAGCTTCACTAGCCCAATTCTACTCATTACTGATGTTTCCCCTTTGGTTTCGAGCCTAATTCGCCCGTAAGTGCTGAAATGCCTTGTGTAACTCGACCTAGCAAGTCGAGAAATACGCTGCGTTCTTCGATGTTGAGCAACCCCACCATAGCTTCCAGCCGAGCGAAATGCTCAGGAGCCATTTCACGGAGCTTCTTCGCTCCTTCTTCCGTTAAAACAACTGATTTCTGACGGCCATCGTCTGAGCTTAATCGCCGAGATACTAGCCCATCTCGTTCAAGAATGTCGATAAGACCAGTCACTGTAGCACGTGTAACTCCTAGATGCTCCGCTAATTGCGAAGGCAACTCTTCTCCTTCGTTATCTTCAAGATCTGCCAATAAACGATAACGCCCTGTTGATAAACCGAATCTAGAGAAATGAATCTCCGAGGCGTGTCCAAGCATGGCTCCCGCTGCCATTAGCCTAGACGCGACGAGTATAGCCTGTGCGTCTATGTCTAGGTTATAGCGATCAATCTGACGCTTGGATTGTACAAGCGAGGGAATAGCCTCAATGTCGTTTATTTTTTTATTATTGTTGTTCATATATGTAGTATGGTCCCTAACTACTTTTATGTCAACTCATTTTTTTATACCTCGGCAACCCTGGAGTTAAACAGTTGCATTTGGTTGTAACTCTATATTTCTCCCAAAGCTTGATCAATCGACCTTCAAGATCTTCAATCCGTAGTGAATATTCTGCTCTTATTTTCTAAAGTAGTAGAAGTTCTGTCCGCATCATTCTACTATTCAAATTTTAACTGAAGCGAATCACAGATTGGCATATAGCCTATCTTTTGATAAATGCTATTAGATGTGGGATTTGCTAAGTCGGTATATAAGACGCATCTAGTAAACCCTTTATCCAATGCAAGTTGGCTTATTTGCGCCACAATTGAAGTTGCGTAACCCTTTCCGCGCTCATATGGAGGGGTATATACAAATGCTACGCCAATAGCCGTCTGCATCTCCCTTGTATATCCTGCCATAGAAACGGGTATCCCGTTGTCCTCTAAAATATATAGTTTTTTCGATGCTATTCGGTAGAGGTAAGGGTCTGCATCTTGCGGGATGGACATTTCTGTTTTACCATAACTCCCCGCTGCATAAAATGCTTCAGCCCAGTAAGGGAAAAAGTGAATATCCTTTTTATCTAATAATCGAACGATACCAACCTTTTGAATGTCTGGGTTTACTGCCGTAAGTTCATATATACGTTGGGTCATGATTGTTTTAAAGGTTGTTCCCTTGCGCAAGGTATATTCTTTGGCAAAATACTCTGCCAAGGTTTTTTCGGTCATCACACCTGGAATTTCACGGTCTTTCAGCCCATCTATCAGACAGTTTATAGCTTCTGGGTTAATTATGTTGTCTGTTGCATAAAGCGTAATATTGTGTGGCGGTGTCATTATGGCGGTAAGTTGTATGCCCCTAGCATCCGAAATCGTTACCATAAGCCAATTTACAGGGTCACGCCAGTCTGTTTTGTCTTTTCCTTCATGTCCAATTATGATATTGCCAAGAGGAATCAAATTTTGTGCTTCATGACGCATCAGCATACCATAGGTATCATTGTAAAACTCATACACATCCGTATACAACTTGAATTGCATTGCAATATCCCCCTTTCATCTGCTCAACGTTTTACCGGATTTTCCGAACTAATCGTTCTTCTTACAGTTTGTTGATTTTTCGCCTGCCAATTTAATAATTAATTAATGAAGACGCAAAAAACCCCATCCCATTAGGGACGGAGTTGCTCCGCGTTACCACCCTGATTGACGTTTATAATAAACGTCCTCTAAGCCATCGTCCAACAACGATGCTTCTTTGTAACGGTAGAATCCCGGTCCCATCTACTATAATTCGGGGGACAGCTCTGAGGTGATTTTTGGATTCGGATATCCGCTGCCTCGCACCAACCGGCAGTTCTCTGAACGGCTTTTCCAGATCTATCTGTCAATAATTCAAACAACAATAAGGACCTTTAAACTTATATTGCTTCTAAAGCAGATAATCTAACTAATCATGCGACGATATGAATGCGGAGACTACACTCCAGTCTGCTTATTTTCTTCATCAGCACATAGCACCAACCTTTTACTTACCTGCTTAATCTGTTTCGATTAGCTTAGAGGTCAACTTCACTACTGGCCTGATATACTTCAAAAACCGCTCCGGATCGTGATAAACGTAAATGATTCTCCCAGCGGAAGTATCAAAGCAGTAACCAGTGTCTGCAAAATTAAAAGTTGCCATTGCCCTTTCCATCTTTTCCTCTACACTACGATTTTCCTGCTCATAATTGAATGGCCCATGTTCAAAAACAATATACTCGGCTTCGAGAACATCAATCATAAGCATTTGTGGAGGTACTTCACCTTTATAATCAAAAGGAAGACGTACACCAAAACACTCTGTACGTGGAATACCCCAATCGCAGAGTCTGCCATCCGGGTCATTAATGTAAGCCATAATCTGACCGCTGCCACCGTTAGATTCACTCCCGCCCTCGTCATCCAATTTGCCCTTGATACTATCGAGTAAGCCGCAAATTGTTTCGCAGTCCTGTCCTGTAATAAGACTTTGCTTTTGCCAAAAATCCCAATACCCATTACTCTCATAGTTTTTAATGTGCAAAAATTTGTGAGTGGGAATGGTTACAAAATAAATGTTAAGATCATCTGTAGATTTCATCATACCAATCTCTCCAAATCCGAAAAAGTAGCGGTCGAAAGAGTTTATTTTTGTACGAAGGGCGACAGGCATAGGCTTTTTCCGGTAATCACTTGGAGTTACACCATATGTTCCCTTGAAAGCCCTGGTAAAAGCTTCATGTGATGAAAAACCATAATCAAAAGCAATATCCAAAATGCTCTTTTCACTATCCCGAACCTCTTTTAGTGCAAAGGCTAATTTTCTATGCCGTAGATAATCCCTAAATTGCATTCCCGATATTTCCTTAAATTTTCTCGTAGTATGAAATTCGGAATAACCTAACTTGTGAGAAAGAAATCGTAGCGTTATTGCTTCACTGTTACGATTCTTAATACACTCGTCAATTTCATTAACGATTATTTGGATTTGCTTGTGCCACTCATACAATTGGTCTGTTCACCTCGTTTCAACCACTCTATAGTCATTGTAGAGTAATGGAATTTGCATTGCTTGATTCTACTTGCGGAAAAGAGATGACAATTCAAACGTTTTGGTCCTACTATTTCGGAATCTCATCATGAAACGGTACCACTATTTCGTTTGTATCGTTAAGGAATACATATTGAATCTCAGATTTCCTCTTTGCATTTAGTGGTCGGTGTATAACCCTATCGTTCTGTCAAAGTTATTTCCGCAAGCAGCTTAAGCGTGTCATGCATTCGCAGGATGGACAAGAAGCATGGAGTATCGGGAGGCATTAAACAAAAGGGCTCGGACCCGTTGAGACATGGGAGTGAAAATGACATGCCCCTACAGTTGTTCCAAGCCACCGCCTCCTCAATTTCCTTCTTATCTCACATTTAGCTAAAGGGTTAAATCCTACGAATTCATGAGCCTGCATGAGTAAACTAAATCATTTCGGAGGAGTTCAATGCCCATCTCATTCCGGGTAATGGTGATGATTAGGCCCTGTTAGAGTCTGGCGAACGTGATGTAATCGACTTGGACAGGTTCTGCCAATTCCATCCGAAGTGCCCGGTTGATCTGTCCCCGGTGATATTGCCCATGTAAAATGACCTGCGACAAGATATCCCGGACGGACGTTTGGAACGGGACTCCGTTCTGGTTCGCATAATCGACCATCACGTCCAAATCAGATTCCTCGAGCCCTTCGATATACACACGATATTTCTCGGCGTTTTCTTCGAACATCGTTCGGATCGCCGTCAGGTCCTCCGCTTCCTCCCACAACGAATATTGCGCACTACCCTTGCCCTGCAATCGGGACAGCCAGACTCGTTCCGCAACCGCAACATGCCGAACCAGCTTCAGAAGGTCCTTGTTCTTCATCTCACTCTCCTCGAGCGCTTCTAAGATTTGTGCGTCCGCCCAGTACAGGTGGTCCATCATACACTTGATCGTCTTCATTTTCGTTTCCCCCTCTTCGTCTCATTGATTAATTGAACCTACCGTTTCCCGTAATTGGTCATTTATTTCACAAATCATCATAATCTTCATCAGTCAAAGGTTCTATTTTTTATCGCGCTCAATGGAATCAGGAGACGTGTGTCGTCTTTTGGTTAGAATCAGAAAATATAAAAGATGAGACCTTTGCCCTCGGCTACAGTTTGGCTGTAGAAACGCCGGATTTCGTTAAAATGCTGTAGCAGGTAGGCAAAGAACGCATCCTTATCCTCGTCTGAAACAATATCAGGTTCAAGAGGATATACTTCTTCCTTAACCATGGCCGGGAAATCATACCGCAAGCGGAGCTGCGCTTCATCCAGCTCAGAAATAACCTGATGAGCTTCTGCAACTTGCTTGGCACGTAAGGAAAACGCCCCGAATGAGCCAAAATCGATGCCTTTGTCTGATGTCAGCGGAACAACATAACTAAGAGGGGCATCTCCATCGGAAATAACTCCACAAAGCAAGTAGTGAATCGCCTCCCAGGATCTATCAATGTCCAGTCCGGGATAATCGTCTATTTTCAAGCTATTCAATGCAATGTCGCCTGTAACAATTTGTTGCACTAGGTTGTCATCCATAGCAAAGTAATATCCACGCATTCCCATGTTGTCATCCTTCCTTCCATTCTAGTAGTGACTATACTGCCCTATCATAATGTAACCTCTGGATTTATCCCGCAGGATAGAAAAAGAGTGAAGATCAGCCCCCTACGTAATCATAATATCTTGTGCGCACAAGTTACTACATCCCGTTTAAGATAGGTATGTCCTACACTCTTTAACTAATGAATTTTATGTGTAAAATATATAGTCTCCCACAGCTGTCACCGAAACCATATCCCATATACGGCGAGTCCGACTAATAGTCTTGACTACGGACCCAGCTGACGCTATTGGCGAATTTATAGCCCTTGGAGCAAGTTTGCGGACTCCAGCGCTGCTATTCTCTCGCAAGCGGTGCATATATAGCCCTTTTCATGCAAATAACGACTATGCGGTCCGATAGCAGTCCAAAAAGGACGTATTCCCGCGTTTAGGGTCATCTGTGTCCGCTAGCGGCTTCGTACATGCAAATGTGATGTAATCACCCATGATCCATACAAACTTCCAGTTAGACTATGACTCCACTGTTAATTGACCCGTATCCATATTATTAAGCACAAGTTTCCCTTCCAGCGGGGTGCCATCTTCGCTCGCAAGCTTCAGCTTACCCGTACGGCCCTTTTCAATCAATGCCTTTACTTGTGTATCTGTAAGGGTACGCCCGTGGTTCTCTTTCCAGATCACGAACTTGCAGCCTTCTTTGTAATGAGAGCAGCCGTAGCCTTTTTTACCCATAAAAATCATCCCGCCACAGCCAGGACGCGGGCAGTTTCCGATAATTTTCGGACCTGAATTTGCTGATTCTTCTTCGTTAGCTGGTTTACGTTTTCTTGGCGCGGCAGGTTTATCGCTGGTTTTACGAGATGTACCTCCACCACTCCGACCTTTAGCCCCTGTGTTCACAGAAGGAGTTTCCCCTTCAAAAGAAGTTTTGGACGCCCGAGACTGCACACGAACCTTGTCCACGATCATGCAGGCAAATCTTTTTACATTCTCCATAAATTGTCCGTCCGACGCCGTTCCTCTTGATATTTCGTTCAAGCGACGTTCCCACTGGCCGGTCATTTCAGGTGAAGTCAACAGCTCGATGCCCGCTCCACGTATCAGTTCAATAGCCGTTCGTCCTTTTTGCGTGATGGCGATTTTTTTGCCTTGCATTTCAATGTATCCGACATTCTTAAGCCGTTCAATGGTTGCAGCACGGGTGGCGGGAGTACCCAGCCCTGAATCCTTCATAGCATCCCGAAGCTCTTCGTCTTCAATCTGCTTTCCGGCACTTTCCATCGCTCTAAGCAGCGTGCCTTCCGTATAGTGTTTTGGCGGCTGTGTATCTTTCTCTTTAACGATTGCGTCACTACAGATCACCTCATCTGCCGGAGCGATTGCGAACGGTTCATTCACTTCAATCTCTTCGTCTTCCTCATCATCCTTGTTTTTTCCCTTGGACGACTTCGCTTTATCTTTTTTCTGGTCCGCGTAAATGACCTTCCAACCGAGACTTAATAATTCCTTAACAGTAGTTTTGAACTTTTCGTCCTCTACATCAGTCATAACCGTATGCACTTTATATTCCGCAGCCGGATAGAACTGTGACAAAAAGCGCCGCACAATCAAATCATACAGCTTTCCCTCATCCGCACTAAGCCCTGTTGCTTTCCGATATGTAGGCAAAATCGCATGGTGATCCTCTACCTTGGAGGGATTGCAGATAAATTTGTTTCCTTTATGAACGAGATTACGATTCGCACCCTTCACCCATTCATCATAAGCCGTCCCTTGGAGCGCAGATAAAGTCTTATGCATCTCCGGAATATTTTGTTCTGTAACATAGTTAGAATTCGTCCGCGGATAGGATATCACCTTATGCTTTTCATATAAGGCTTGTGCGATATCGAGTGTTTTTTTAGCGGAAAAAGCGTACTTCCCATTCGCCTCCCGCTGCAACAGCGTTAAATCATACAGTTTATTCGGGTACTCTTTCGTTTCCTTAACCTCATAAGATTCAATACGTCCCGGTTTTCCTTTGACCTTGGCAGCCAGCGCCTCCGCCTTCTCACCATCAGTGAGGCGGTCACCCTGCCACATACCTTTATAAGTCATTTCATTTTGTGTAAAATGGCCCTCCACCTCAAAAAACTTAAGGGATGAGAACGCCTCAATCGTCTTCTGGCGATCATAAATAAGTGCAAGTACTGGGGTCTGAACTCTCCCCACAGACAGCAGAACATTATGTTTCGTAGTAAATGCACGTGATCCGTTCATACCGATTAACCAATCGGCTTCACTGCGCGCTTTTGCCGCTTTAGTTAGATTCTCGTACTCCGCCCCATCCTTTAGCTCTTGAAAGCCTTTGCGGATTGTCTCTGGTGTCAAATCGGAAATCCACAGCCGTTTCACAGGATGTTCAAGCTTCAAATGCCGCTGAATGAGCGAAAATATATGCTGGCCTTCTCGCCCGGCGTCACAAGAATTTACCAGCAGATCGCTTCGTTTAGCCAGCTCTCCGATTACCTTCAGCTGATCAATGGTCCGCGCATTAGGAACCAGCTTGAATTGGTCCGGAATAATGGGAAGATCATTAATATTCCATTTTTTGTATTTTACATCATATGCATCCGGCTCAGCCAATCCGATTAGATGCCCTATTGCCCATGTAATAATGTACTGCTCCCCTTCAAGATAGGAACGGTAATTTTTAGCCTTTGGTTCTATTGCGGCGGCGATATTCCGCCCCATGTCCGGTTTCTCCGCAATAATAAGTGTCTTCAAAAACATTCGCTCCTTACCTTCTCGTTCTTAAGTCCAAAACAGGTCCAGTACTCTATTATAACATTAACCTCGCTTTTTTTTAATCGACCGGACTTTTCATAATCTTTCGTTTGATTTAAAATAAGTTGGTATAAGCGTTCATATATCGGAGGGAAACAAACCTTGTATGAGAATCACAGATTTACAGAACCTTTTTCAGATCGAAACCTCGCCGCCCTGAAGGCGGATTGTGAGCAGTGCTTTGGCTTGTGTTGTGCCGCATTACCTTTTGCTGCTTCCGTAGATTTCGCTAGAGACAAAGACGCTGGACAGCCCTGTCACAATCTACAGTCGGACTTTCGCTGTGGTGTACATACAGAGCTAAGAGAATTAGGATACCGTGGTTGTACGGTCTATGACTGTTTTGGAGCTGGGCAAAAGATTTCTCAAGTCACTTATGCTGGAGAAGACTGGAGGAAAAATCCGAAAACTGCGAAGCAAATGTTCGAGGTATTTCCGATCATGTGGCATTTGCACGAGCTGCTCTGGTATTTACATGAATCTTTAAACTTAGAAATAACCCGTACAATCCATACGGAGCTGCAAACAGCTCTCGATGAAACGGAACAGCTCACTTTACTTAATCCTGAAGCACTTGCAAAAGTGGATGTTGCCGCTCATCGAGCAAAAATCAATATGTTACTGTTGCAGGTCAGTGAGCTTGTACGAACTGAGGCTCGCCGTAAACTAAAGAAATCAGCGAAGAATTTCAGTCGAGGTGCCGACCTTATGGGAGCTAAGCTCACAGGAGCCGATCTCAGAGGCGCCAATTTGAGAGGAGCCTATTTAATAGCCGCAGACCTTAGGGACGCTAATCTCAGAGGTGCAGACCTTATTGGGGCAGACTTTCGCGATACTGACCTCAGAGGTGCTAATTTAGCAGAAGCTCTCTTTCTCACTCAGGCACAGATCAATGCGGCAAAAGGCAATACTCTCACAAAATTACCAGCAACACTCTCCTGCCCTGATCATTGGCATTCCCATTAAATGAAAAAAGATCATTTATATCAGCTGTGAATAGAATTGTTTGATCCGAGACACAGCTTCCATAATTTCTAAGACTTCTTTCCCCGCTGTGTTTCGGTTCAGATACTCTACTCTTCCCTGTGATGCTTCCTTGCCCACAACAATTGATAGAGGTATCCCGATCAAGCTTGAATCTTTAAATTTCACGCCAGCGCGTTCATCCCTATCATCAATCAGCGTCTCAATACCAAGCTTGGTTAGTTGATCATAGAGATCTTCGGCAACCGTCCGCTGCTCACTATCCTTGACGGACATTATCAAGATATGAACCTGATAAGGTGCCAATGCTGCTGGCCACATTAATCCATCCTCATCATGATGCTGTTCAGCAATAGCGGATAAAAGCCGTGAGATACCAATTCCGTAACAGCCCATAATCATAGGTTGACTTTTGCCTGAAGAATCTAAGTAAGAAGCGCCTAGCTTTTCACTGTATTTAGTACCTAATTTGAAGACATGACCCACTTCAATCCCTTGATGAAAATGCAAAATACCCTCCAAACAATGCGGACAAACTTCACCTTCTGCTACATTCCGAAAATCCCCCACATGCCCAAGCGAAAAATCTCTGCCGGGTACGACATTACGGAAGTGATAATCTTTTTCTCCCGCCCCTGTAATCCCTTGAGTCATATCAGCTACTGCCGCATCTGCTAGGACAGTAAGCGTTAAGCCTACAGGTCCTACAAATCCACTTTCAACGCCCGCTAAGGATTTCACAGACTCGTAGTCAGCAAGCTTAATCTCATTCGTTCCTAAATATTTACTTACCTTTATTTCATTGACTTCATGATCACCCCGGACCAGTACAGCAAAAATCTGTCCGTCACCTTCATAGATTAATGTTTTGATAATCTGGTCTGGCCGGATATCTAGCTCCTGCTCTAGTTGCTCAATTGTGCGCAAATCAGGAGTGAGGAATTTCTCTATCTCCGGTACTTGTATGACAACTTCATTTTTTACAGGCCGCACGGACTCTGCCTGTTCCAGATTGGCCGCATAATCACAAACGGTGCATGCAGCAATCGTATCCTCCCCAATATCAGCCAGCGCCATAAATTCATGACTGCCGCCCTCGCCTCCAATCGCACCGGAATCCGCATGGACAGCACGGAATTTCAATCCACATCGCTCAAATATCCGGTGATAAGCCTCGAACATTTGGATATATGATTTATCTAGACCTTCCAGGTTTGTGTCAAAAGAGTAAGCATCCTTCATCAAAAACTCTCTGCCTCTCAGCAGTCCAAAACGTGGTCGGCGTTCATCTCGGAACTTGGTCTGAATCTGATATACGGTAATAGGAAGCTTTCGATAGGAGCTGATCTCATTCCGTACGAGTGTGGTTACTACTTCCTCATGTGTAGGACCTAGTATGAATTCCCGCTCATGACGATCCCGCAGCGTCATCAGCTCCTTACCGTATACCTCATACCGGCCTGATTCTTTCCAGAGCTCCGCAGGCTGCATAGATGGCATCAATACCTCCTGAGCCCCAGAGACATCCATCTCATGCCGCACAATCGCTTCTATTTTCCGTAAAACTCGTCTGCAAAGCGGTAAATAAGTATACACACCCGCTGCTAATTGGCGGATATATCCCGCACGCAGCAGTAGCTGATGACTGCTTGTCTCCGCCTCTGAAGGTGCCTCACGCAGAGTTGTTAATAAAAGATTACTTTGACGCATATTTGTACCCTCCCTAAAAAATGAACGCTCTAAACGCAAAAAGACACATTCGTCAGGGACGAATGTGTCGTGATACCACCCTTATTTAACCGCCAGCCCGTACATAGTCTACACTTGATTTGGCGATCCTCGATCGAATAACGGCCGATTCCGGCAGCGGTTATACGCTGCAGCTACCCAGGCAGGATACCATCCACACGTATTTGAGGAACCTTTCAGCCGGTGAGTTCCCTCTCTGTTCTAACGCTACTAGGATCGTAAGTCCTTGGTCAATGCTTTTGTCATTTAAATATTGTATTAAATCTATATGAAAATAATATTTCCGTCAAGCGTCAGCTCCAAAAAAAGCCGCTTCTCCAGCAGGTAAACTGCTTTTGAAACGGCTTCTTGAATTAATGCCTAGACAAGAACGCTTGAGCCCATCAGGTATTTATCCACTTCACGTGCAGCTTCGCGCCCTTCATTGATGGCCCAGACCACCAAGCTTTGACCACGACGCATATCGCCAGCAGCAAACACTTTATCCACGTTCGTATTGAATTTGCCGTAACGTGCTTTCACATTGGTACGACGATCAGTCTCCAGGTTAAGCTCCTCAACAATATCTTGCTCCGGTCCATCGAAACCAATAGCGATGAGAGCGAGTTGAGCAGGATATACAGCTTCCGTTCCAGGAACGGGCTGGTAGATTTTACGACCTGTCTCATCCACGATCCGGCGGATCTGCACCGTATGAAGCTCCTTCAAGTTCCCCTCTTCATCCCCAACAAATTTAGTGGTCATGATAGAGAATTCACGCGGATCATCGCCAAAAATAGCTTTCGCTTCTTCTTGCGCATAATCCAAGCTGTACACATTCGGAAATTGTGGCCAAGGATTAGCAATCGGATCCCGTTGCAGAGGCGCTTTTTCATGTGTACCAAATTGAGTGATACTGCCGCAGCCATGACGAAGCGCTGTGGCAACACAGTCAGATCCTGTATCCCCGCCACCCAAGACGATTACATCTTTACCTTCAGCGGATACATAGTTACCATCCTCCAGATTGGAATTCAAGTAACTCTTGATCGTGCCATTTAAATAATCCATGGCATACATAACGCCCTTAAGCTCACTGCCTTCAATGTTGAAACGGCGTGCTTTAGTAGCTCCACCACACAGAACGACCGCATCATACTCATCAACAAGCTGCTGAGCCGGAATGTCTTTACCAATCTCAGTGTTCACTACGAAGTTAATCCCTTCAGCAGCCAGCAAATCTACACGACGTTGTACAACTTTTTTATCAAGCTTCATAGTAGGTATTCCATATGTCAGCAGTCCGCCAATGCGGTCACTGCGCTCAAATACAGTTACAGAATGTCCAGCCTTGTTAAGCTGTGCTGCTGCGGCAAGTCCAGCAGGTCCAGAGCCTACGATTGCAATTTTTTTGCCAGTCCGTTTCTCCGGTGGATTAGGTACAACCCAGCCCTCTTCAAAACCCTTATCAACGATCGCAAGTTCAATTGTTTTGATGGTTACCGGCTGTCCGATCAGGCCCACTGTGCAAGAGCCTTCACAGGGAGCGGGACAAATACTGCCTGTGAATTCAGGAAAGTTGTTTGTCTTATGCAGACGTTCCAGTGCTTCTTTCCAGAGTCCACGATACACCAAGTTATTCCATTCCGGAATTAAATTGTGTACTGGACAACCTGAGGTCCCGCCAGCCATATCAATACCTGTATGGCAATAGGGGGTTCCGCAATCCATACAACGTGCGCCCTGTGTCCGAAGCTCGTCCTCGGATAAATGATGGTGGAATTCTTCCCAGTCCTTTACCCGCTGCTCAGGATCCCGATCACCTGGGAGCTGCCGTTTATACTCCATAAAACCTGTAGGTGTAGACATGTTTACGTTTCCCCCATCCGTTCTCTTCGTGTTGAAGTATAGTACATTGTAGCATATTGCGGCTTCGTATGGTTGTCAGCAACGCAATGAAGTACCTGCACATTCTATTCTATACCTATACATAATCATTTCTAATTTTAATTATAGTAACATTCATCACTTTTGCACAGTAATGGATAAATCTACTGATTATTTGTACTATTTCACATGTTATGTCAGAGAAAACGTTTTATTGCTATTCCGTACGTTCATAAACAAGGAATCGGTAATCATACGGATTCTTCTCATCACGAATTCCCTTGATATTGGAGACCTCTTTCCACATCCTCCAGTCAATCTCAGGAAACCGGGTATCTCCTTCAAAATCCTGTTCGATCTGCGTCAACATCAACTTGTCAGCATACGGCAACATCAACCGGTAAATTTCCGCACCACCGATTACCATCAGCTCATCTTCTTTTCTACCCTCGCTGAGAGCCTCTTCAAGCGTGTGTAGAACCTCTGCACCTTCAGCTGAATAATCAGTATCTCTAGTTAGAATTAGGCTCGTTCTGCCCTTCAAGGGCTTGCCTCCGAGCGAATCCCATGTTTTGCGGCCCATTAGCATTCTTTTGCCCAATGTTTCTGCTTTGAAATAAGCAAAATCCAGCGGCAAATGCCAAGGCATATCGTTATCTTTTCCTATGACATGATTGGCACCCATTGCCCATATTAAGCTAATACTCATGAAGTTCTCTCCTTCCTCCATACTAAAGTAAAAAACTATACTGCCAGAAATAATATTTGCGAATCTTCATTTACAATTACGTTATACTGCGATCGGCGCTTTTATCGAAGGATGCGGATTGTACCCCTCAATGACCAGATCTTCCAGTTCAATATCAAAAATTGATTTCTTCTGTGAATTAATAACCAGTGTAGGCAGTGCTCTTAATTCTCTTGATAATTGCTCTTTCACTTGCTCAACATGGTTTGAATAGATATGCGCATCACTAATGCTGTATACAAACTCGCCTACTTCTAGCCCACATTCGTATGCGATTAAATGCGTAAGCAAAGAGTAAGATGGAATATTGAAGTTTGCCCCGAGAAAAGAGTCCGCACTGCGTTGCAGCAAGTGACAGCTTAGTTTACCATTTGCAACGTAGAACTGGAACATAACGTGGCAGGGCGGTAACGCTGCTTTGCTTCCTTTCGTCCCAGCATTTATAACATCTTCCGGGTTCCATGCGCTGACAATTAAACGCCGAGAATCAGGATTTGTTTTGATCTGATGAATAACGTCTTGTAATTGGTCAATTGATTCGCCAGTTGAAGATGTCCAATTCCGCCATTGCTTACCGTAAACGTTTCCTAGCTCGCCATATTTCGCAGCAAACTCATCATCTTCTAAGACACGATCACAGAATGATTTCATCTCTGCTTGATATAATTGATTAAAATCTTCATCAACTAAACAACGATTCCCGAAGTCTGTCATATCCGTGCCTGCATATTCGTCCGATTCAACCCATCTTTTAAAAGCCCATTCATCCCAAATATGATTATTATTTTTCAATAAATAACGAATGTTGGTATCGCCTTTAATAAACCACAATAACTCACTTGCAATTAAGCGAAACGGTGTACGTTTTGTTGTAAACAGCGGGAAGCCTTTTGATAAATCAAATCGCATCTGATAACCAAATACACTAATTGTACCAGTTCCTGTACGATCTTCTTTTTTCACACCATGATCCAAAATATATTGTAAAAAATTCAAATAGGTTTGTTCTAACTCATTCGTCAAAGTATTGCACCTCCGTAATATTTCACCTCATATATTATATCTGAAAAATCCGATTTTTGTAGAAGGTAAGATAATTTTTAAATATATTTAATAATCGGGTTACCTATTCAATTATAAAGGATTGATTCAGCAATTGTATCTCTACTCTGCTATCCTAAGCTCCACTCTTGCCCCATAAGCCCGAAGGCTTGCTTGTCCACCCACAGGAAAGGTAATCATCGGCGATGTATGTCCAAAGTCCACGTCTGCAATCACAGGAATATCGGATAATTCTTCTTTTGAGCGGATAATTGTGGTAAGTAGCTTCTTTGACATACGCGATTCTTTTTGGAACCTGCCGATCACCAACCCTTTGACCTCTTCAAACTCAGGCTGATGAATTAGGGATTGCAGATCTCGATCAAAGGTTGCAGGTGCTGACTCATAATCATCCTCAATGAACAAGATAGAATTTTTTAAACTTGGCATATACTCTGTTCCCTGCAAAAGATTTAAAGTGCATAAATTGCCACCAATAATCGTTCCTTTCGCTTCCCCATCATTGATAATGAACGGACCTTCATTTTTAATAAATATCCGGTTTTCCTGATCCAGATACCACTCATCATCACTCCAATGCCTGGAAGGCTGCACTAGAATTTCTTTATTGTCCATCATCAGCTTGCGGAAATATTCGATGGTATATTCATTATCGTGGAGCATCGCAAATGTGGAAAAATGCGGTCCGGAGTATGTAACTAATCCTGTTTGAGCATAAATCGCATTACTTAGTGCAGTAATATCCGAATAACCACATAAACGCTTTGGATTCTCTGCAATGATTGAATAATCGATATAACGCAGGAGCTGGTTACTATTGAAGCCCCCAATGGTCGTTAATATTCCTTTCACTTTGGGGTCTAAAAAGGCTTCGTGCAAATCCTCAATTCTCGAATCAATAGAAGAGGAAACAAAATCATCCGTCTCAAAAGAATTTGTTGAAATGGATATCCGAAAACCTAACCGTTCAAGCTGCTCTTTAGCGATTTTTCTTTGCTGAGCATCGATTAATGACAAACTTCTGGAAGGAGAGATAATACGCAGCTCATCTCCAGGCTTTAATTTATCAGCTCTCATCATTGAACCTCCCTATATTTATAAAATACAGATTAAGTAATTGCTCTTCCTCCCAGTATATCTCTTTTCAAAAAAGTGGAAAACACAAAAAAAGGCGGAACGCATTTGCGTCCGCCTTTCTGTTGCCTGCTAGAGCAATTTTTGGAGAAAAATTATTTCATTACATGAATTGGGTGACCTTCAACCAATTCAGCAGCTTCCATGACGATTTCGCCAAGGGTTGGATGCGCATGAATAGTCAAAGCGATATCTTCAAGCGTTGCGCCCATTTCGATTGCCAAACCAAGTTCAGCGATCAAGTTAGAAGCTTCGATACCAACGATTTGAGCTCCCAGTACCAAATTATTCTCGGAGTTAGCAACAATTTTGATGAAGCCTTCTGGGCTGTTCAAAGATACTGCGCGACCATTTCCTGCGAATGGGAATTTGCCGCTTTTCACTTTGTAGCCTTTGTCTTTTGCTTCTTTTTCAGTCAAACCAACGCTTGAACACTCAGGATCTGTAAATACAACAGCTGGGATGACTTTGTAGTCAACAACAGATGTAAGTCCTGCAATTGCTTCAGCAGCGATTTTACCTTCGTAAGAAGCCTTGTGAGCCAAAGCAAGACCTGGAACAACGTCGCCGATAGCGAAGATGGTAGGAATGCTTGTGCGTCCTTGGTGATCAACTTTGATCAATCCGCGCTCGTCGAGCTCAAGACCGATCAGATCCAGACCAAGTTCACCGTCAGTGTTAGGACGACGACCTACAGTAACAAGCAAGTAATCTGCTGTAACTTCTTTGGACTCGCCACCAACAGAGTATTTCACGGTTACTTCTTTGTCGTTCTGAACAGCACTTTCAGCTTTAGCGTTAGTTACGATTTCGATGCCAGTTTTAGCCATGTTTTTCGCAACAAGACGAGTCATATCTTTATCGAAGCCTGGAAGTACAGTATCCAAACCTTCGATGATTGTTACTTTAGTGCCAAATTTAGAGTACATTTGACCAAGCTCGGCACCGATGTATCCACCACCGATTACGATCATGCTCTTCGGAATTTCTGGAAGTTCCAGAGCTTCAGTCGAAGACAGAATACGTCCGCCGAATGGGAAAGGTTTAAGTTCAATTGGACGGGAACCTGTAGCAATGATGCAGTGTTTGAAGCGGTAACGTGGAGATTCATGATCATTGAACACACGTGCTTCTGTGTCGCTGATAAACATGCACTCGCCGTTAAATACTTCAATTTTGTTGCCCTTCATCAAGCTAGTCACACCGCTAGTCATTTTTTTAACTACGCTGTTCTTGAATTCTTGAGTTTTGGCAAAATCCACTTTAACATTCTCAGCTGTAACGCCGAAAACTTCACCATGCTGTGCGGATTCAAATTGATGCGCAGCAGCGATCAAGGCTTTAGAAGGAATACATCCACGGTTCAAACATACACCGCCGAGTTCCGATTTATCCACGATGAGGACTTTTTGGCCGAGCTGGGCGGCACGAATTGCCGCCACATACCCACCAGGACCTGCACCAATGACCAATGTATCAATATCTAGTGAAGCGTCTCCTACTACCATAATTATACCTCCATAACCAGCAGCTCAGGATTATTGAGCAGCGATTTAATGTAGTTCATAAAGTTTTGAGCAGTCGCACCATCGATAATACGGTGGTCAAAGCTGAGTGACAACGCCATTACTGGAGCAACTACGATTTCACCATTTTTCACAACTGCTTTTTCACTGATACGGCCAGTTCCGAGGATAGCCACTTCAGGGAAGTTGATGATTGGAGTAAAGAACATACCGCCAGCAGAACCGATGTTACTGATGGAGATCGTGCTGCCCTTCATTTCGTTAGCAGACAATTTACCGTCACGGCCACGAACGGCCAAGTCAGTGATGCTGCTAGCAATCATCCAAATGCTCTTACGGTCAGCGTCTTTGATAACTGGAACGATCAAACCGTTTGGTGTATCAGTAGCGATACCGATATTGTAGTATTTCTTGTAGACAATTTCGCCTGCTTCTTCATCAATCATAGCATTGAGTGCTGGGAATTGACGGGAAGCTGCAACAAGTGCCTTAACGATGAATGGAAGGTAAGTAACCTTAACGCCTTTTTTCTCAGCAATAGGTTTCATACGTGTACGGAATGCTACCAGTTCAGTAACATCTACTTCATCCATGATGGTTACGTGTGGAGCAGTGTAAGCCGATTTAACCATTGCGTTGGAGATCGCCTTACGAATACCCTTGAATGGTACACGTTCTTCTTCAAGACTAACGTTACCGCTAGCTGCTGCAGGTGCTGCTTTAGCTTCGGTTTTAGCAGCCTTAGGAGCTTCAGACGACGCTGCTGCTGCAGGAGCTGCTGGTGTAGAACCACCTTTCAAGAAGGCTTCTACGTCTTCACGAGTGATTTTACCACCTTTACCAGTTCCGTTCACTTTGGAAATATCCACTTTTTGCTCACGAGCAAATTTGCGAACGCTTGGTGTAGCCAAAACATCGCGGTCAGGAGCTGGTGTTACACTTGCAGATCCGCCTTCTTTAGCATCAGCAGGGCTTGTTGCTGCAGGGGAAGAAGTAGTGTTTGCACTTCCTTTTGCTGCATCGGCTTCAGCAGATGCATGACCTTCTTGTTCAGGAACGTCGCCTTCAGCAGCGATAATAGCTACAACTTCGCCTACGCGGCAAACTTGGCCATCTTTAGTCAGAACTTCCAATACAGTACCATTCACTGGACATGGAACCTCAACTACCGCCTTGTCATTTTGAACTTCCATGATGATGTCATCATCCGTTACCTTGTCACCGGCTTTGATATGCATTTTGATGATTTCACCTTCATGCAGACCTTCACCCAGCTCAGGGAAGCGATATTCAAAATTCGATGCTTTGTTAGATGCTGGAGCAGCTGGTGCAGCTGGCGCTTGAGCAGCAGGAGCTTCAGTAGCAGTACCCTCTTGATCAGGCACGTCACCTTCTGCTTCGATAATAGCCACTACTTCACCGACACGGCATACTTGACCGTCTTTAGTAAGAACTTCCAATACAGTACCGTTTACTGGGCAAGGCACCTCAACTACCGCCTTGTCATTTTGAACTTCCATTACGATATCATCATCCGTTACCTTGTCACCGGCTTTGATATGCATTTTGATGATTTCACCTTCATGCAGACCTTCACCTAGTTCAGGAAATCGGTATTCAAACTTTGCCACTTTGAAAACCTCCTCGTGAAATTGGGACTAACCTTATGATTTAAACTTTATAAGATGAAACAACGTTGTCATCCATATGGATGACAACTGTTTCTCGTAAAAATATTTAGAATTCCAAAACTTTCTTTACGCCTGCAATAATACGTGCAGGGTTTGGAAGCCATGTATCTTCTATTTGTGCGAATGGATACACAGTATCAGGACCTGCGATACGAAGCACAGGTGCTTCCAAGTGCAGTAGTGCTTTTTCATTGATTTGTGCGATAACTTCAGCAGCTACACCCGCACTCTTTTGTGCTTCTTGCACCACGATAGCACGGTTAGTCTTCTTCACAGACGCTACAATAGTATCGATGTCGATCGGACTTACAGTACGAAGGTCGATAATTTCAACATTAACGCCTTCTTTTTCGAGTTGCTCGGCTGCTTTGGTAGCTGTATGTACCATCAGCCCGTAAGTAATGATCGAAACGTCAGAACCTTCACGTACTACGTTCGCTTTACCAAGTTCAACTGTATATTCACCTTCTGGCACTTCAGCACGGAATGCATGATAAAGGTTCAAGTGCTCCATGAAGAAGACAGGGTCATTGTCGCGAATAGACGCGATTAGAAGTCCCTTCGCATCATATGGGTTTGAAGGAATTACAACTTTAATCCCTGGGCTTTGTGCGATCAAACCTTCGAGTGAGTCAGTGTGAAGCTCAGCAGCCTTAACTCCGCCACCAAAAGGAGTACGGAATACTACTGGAGCGTTATATTTACCGCCAGAACGCCAGCGCAAACGTGCTGCTTGAACAACGATTTGATCCAGTGCTTCAAAGATAAAACCTACGAATTGAATTTCAGCAATCGGACGGAAGCCTTGTACACCAAGACCAAATGCCAGACCGCCGATCGCAGACTCAGCTAGTGGTGTATCAAAAATACGATCTTCGCCAAATTCCTTTTGCAGACCTTCAGTTACACGGAAAACGCCACCTACATTACCAACATCCTCTCCGAAGATAAGAACGTTAGGGTCACGATTCAGTTCAACGCGCATCGCGTCGCGAATCGCTTCTTTCATATTCATTTGTGCCATTGCCTGATATCCCCCTTATTCAAAATCGGCTTTTTGCTCTTCCAGATGTTTAGGTGTTACTTCGAACATGCTGTCGATCAAGCCAGGTATTGTCATTTTTTCGGTTTGTTCAGCTTTTTTGATCTGCTCGTTAACAGTAGCTTTCGCTTCATCCTTCACGCGCAGTGTATCTTCTTCAGTCCAAAGACCTTTCTTCTCCAAATACTTGGCAAGACGGGCGATTGGATCCTTTTCACTCCATTGTCCTTCTTCTTCTTTCGAACGATATTTACTTGCATCGTCAGAAAGGGAGTGTGGACGGAAACGGTAAGTTACAGCTTCGATCAATGTAGCACCTTCGCCGTTACGTGCACGTTCTGCAGCATCACGTACAGCACTGATTACTGCAAAGATGTCCATACCGTCAACCTTAATCCCTGGAATACCAGCTGCAACCGCTTTGTGAGCGATCGATTTGGAAGCCGTTTGTTTAGCGAACGGAGTCGTAATCGCATACCCGTTGTTTTGAACAAAGAAGATTACAGGCAGTTTAAAACGACCAGCAAAGTTCAAGCCTTCGTAGAAGTCACCTTCTGAAGAACCGCCATCACCAGTGTAAGTAATTGCAACATTCTTTTGTTTTTTCAATTTGAAGCCCATAGCAATACCAGTAGCGTGCAGGATTTGCGCACCGATGATAATTTGTGGCATCAATACATTAACCCCGTCAGGAATAGCTCCACCATGTTGGTGACCGCGGGAATATAAGAAAGCTTGGTACAATGGAAGTCCGTGCCATACTAGCTGCGGAATATCACGGTAGCCTGGGCATAAGAAGTCTTCTTTCTCCAAAGCGAACTCACTACCAATCATGGTAGCTTCTTGACCGGATACCGGTGCGTAGAAACCAAGGCGACCTTGACGGCCAAGGTTTACTGCACGATCATCCCAAGTACGGGTAAATACCATACGATACATAATTTCTTTCAGTTGATCGTCGGTTAAATCGGGCATCTTATCCTTATTGATAATTTCTCCATCCGGGGAAAGTACCGATAGAGCCTCGACGTCCTCTGTATACACTTCATAAGGAACTTTACTCATTATCTTCACCTCAATAAAAAAATTTGAATATCAGCTGCCTCTGTTATAATATTATTATACACCTGTTTAGTTACTTTCGTCAAAGAAATACTTATAAAATTTATATTCCTTCAAATTTTGTATGTATAACAGGTGAGAAAATTTTATATAACAGTTTAACACTTTTCCAACAAGTAAATGATTAATAACACAGTTACACATTTAATAATTTTAGCGTAACCCTGTGTGTATTGCAAAATTCGACAAGAAAGGTGACGTGACAACGATGAGCGATTCTGTTTTTCTGAAACGCACAATTGTAAAAGAAACGCTTTGGAGTGAACATCTGCAGGAGGAACGTAAATTACGTATCTATCTGCCCCCAGGCTACAATGAAGTTCTGAGTTACCCCGTGGTGTACTGCCAAGACGGAGAAGAATTTTTCAACTTTGGACGCATTGCTACACTTGCTGGACAACTTATTATAGAAGAAGATGTCGAGCCCTTCATTATCGTTGGTGTAGAAGTTAACGTCGCTGTTCGGACTCAAGAATACGCTCCGTTCGGCAGCCGATTCAAGGAGTACCTATCTTGCTTTTCCGAAGAGATTATTCCCTTCATTGAAAAAAATTATCCCGTACGCCGTACACCCGACGAACGAATCTTAGCCGGTGATTCCCTTGGAGGCAGCGTCTCCCTCCATCTCGCTCTTGCTTATCCAGCTATCTTCACACGTATCATCAGCCTATCCGGTGCATTCTATCCCGAATCACAAGCCATGCTGGCTAAAGAAGAAGATCTCTCCTGGCTCAACATTAATATGGTCGTTGGACTGCAGGAAACAGATTACCAGACTGATACAGGGACCTATGATTTTGTTCAGATGAACAGAGAAACAAAAGCATTGCTTGAAGCACGTGGAGCTACCGTATCCTACCGGGAGAAAGACGGTCGTCATCTCTGGGGCTTTTGGCAAAAGGAACTCCCTGAATCTCTACTCTATTTTTTAAACACATAATGCCTTATTGATAGAAGCAAAAAATGAACATCTAAAGAACGTATGTAGATTTCAGCCGTGTTTACGCTTACAGTTTAATCCAGCAAATTTCCTTAATTTACTTTAATACTAATCAGAGAGGCTGGAACCCAACCGGGTTACAGCTTTTCTCTTATCACCATTTCTAGCAAAACATCACAGCCTGCATTGATCAAATCATACACCTGTTCAAAATTACCTGTAAAATAAGGGTCTGGTACTTCTCTCAATTCTTCCTCAGGCAATAAACCCATGAAGAACAAAAGCTTAGCCTCTTCCCCACCAGGAACCTTTCGAACATTCTCTCCATTAGACTTGTCCATGCAGACGATATAATCAAACTTCTGAAAATCCTCGCTACTGACCAAACGCGCTGCCATATTTGCATAACTAATCTTGTTTTGATCAAGTATACGTCTAGTCCCTTCATGCGGTTCCTTACCTATATGCCAATCTCCAGTTCCTGCAGAGTCAACCAGAATCTTATGTGAAAGCTCTCGTTCATCAATCTTATGGCGCAGAACGGCCTCCGCCATTGGTGAGCGACAAATATTACCCAGACAGACAAATAGCACGTTTACGATTTCATTCACCTCCCAATTGTTAAAACATTAGTAAATATGAATTTATGCACATAAAAAATCGCACACTATCATTTTAGCGTTGTCATGGTCAATTGTGCAACTTTTCGATCTGCATTATACTGGGACAGGATAACCAACTAGAGTTTTAGAGGAGGAATGGATGTTATGCCATCCAAACGAGTCGTTATTTTTGCCGGTGGAGAACTATCTCCGGATTATTTCGCTCTATTAGATGAAGAAGATTTTATTATCGGTGCGGACCGGGGTGCATTATTCCTCATCTCACATGGATATATACCAGATATTGCGGTAGGTGATTTTGATTCTGTATCGCCTGAGGCTTTTCAGGATATTCAATCCAAAAGTAAAAAAACAATCACTTGTGACGCCGTGAACAAGGATTTAACCGACAGTGAGATGGCACTCGATATTGCAATGAATCAACAACCTGATTCTATTTTACTATTAGGAGTTACAGGCACTCGAATTGACCACTCTTTAGCCAGCATTCAAATGATGACAAGGGCTCTGCAACGGCAAATCAATTGCTACGTGATGGATTCTAATAACTATGTGACACTTACCGGATCCCAAACAGTCATTGAAGATTTGGGCTACACCTATGTATCTTTGCTTCCATTAACTCCTGAAGTAACAGGGATTACATTAGAAGGATTTCAATATCCTTTGAATGATGCTACTTTAAAGCTAGGGCAATCTCTAGGTGTAAGCAACAAACTGATTTCCTCCACTGGAACAGTTAGAATACGTAGTGGATTATTGCTGATTATTCAGAGCAAAGACTAAATACATAGTGATATAGAAACATCCTTGTAACTTTTGTTTCAAAATTAAAAAGCCGTTAAATCCTTTATATATCAAGGGGTTTACGGCTTATTTTATTGCTCAAAATATCAAGTTATTAATTTTTTGTAACTTTTAATGAATTTTTAATAAAACGTTTACAACCCAGGCCCAGCCTCACTTTATTGCTGCTCTACCAAATTTTATGACATAGATAACCTGCTATACTACGAATCAGGCAAGCAAGACAAGCCAAGCAAGACAGATTGATATACTAACTTTGGAGGTACTTACAACATGAATAAACAACAATGGATAAAAAAAGCGATTGTTATAGGAATGGTTACTACAATGGGCTTAGGAACAATGATGGCAACTGGTGTAGGTGCAACTAAAGTTGAAGCCGCTACGGTGTCCAAAGGACAAAGCGTTGTCAATTTCGGAAAAAACTTTATGGGAACTCCATACAAATTCGGAGCCTCTACTTCTACTACTAAGGTTTTTGACTGCTCTTCCTTTATGAAACATATCTTTAATAAATATAATGTATCATTACCCCGCACAGCTGCGGCTCAATCAAAAGTAGGAACTGCTGTATCCAAAGCTAACCTTCGTGTCGGCGATCTTGTATTCTTCTCCAGCGGCAGCAGAGCAACTGGTAAAAATGTAACTCACGTAGCTGTTTACGCTGGGAACGGTAAAATTCTGCACACTTATGGTAAACCAGGTGTTACGGTTTCTGATCTTAATTCTGGTACATGGAAAAAGACTTATCTAAAGGCTCGCCGCGTACTGTAAACAACAGCTCTATAGTAGAGTCTTTTCTATAAAAGAGAATTAGTCTCAGGATGTGGTGCTGCCTTCGGGCACCCTCATTACATATCCTGTTCCGCGAACAGTATGAATCAACTTGTTCCGGTACCCTTTATCAATTTTTAAGCGGATATGCCTGATGTATACATCTACAACATTGGTATCTGCATGGAATTGATATCCCCATACTTGTTTGAGTATTTCCTCGCGGGAACATATAATCCCTCGATTCGCAGCGAGATAATATAGAAGATCGAATTCTTTATGCGTCATCTTAAGCTCGATCCCTTCACGGGTGACCAGCCTGCGGCTGGGATCGAGCATTAAACCATCTACCTTTAACAGATGTTTTAAATTTCGACGCCGACCCGTGAGGGTTAATAAATTTAGAATTCTACATTTAAATTCACCGGTATGTAGTGGTTTTGTCATGAAATCATTCCCTCCGGCTAAAAAGGCCGCAACTGCTCCGTTACCAGATAATTCTTCGGAAATCACCATGACCGGAAGAATCATTCCCTCATCTCTTACTGCGGAAATGATTTTCCATCCTTCCCATGTTCCCACCTCGCCTAAATCAGCAAGCAGCAATACCGGTTCTACTTCAGAAATGGATAAGCGAAGATCTTCGGGATCTTCGCTTTTTGTTATTTGCAGACCGATATCATTAAACACTTTCGCAATAGCGTCTAGTTCTTCCTCTCCTCTTCCGTTTCCCGCAGACATGTACCATATCATTTGCTCACTCACGAAGATCCCCCGTATCCATCAGACATGCATCAGCATCCCATTAATAGATATAGAATCCCCGGAAAACAAAGAGACCATTCCTATGAAATGGCCTGAAGATCTGTTTATTATGCTTTTTATCCAAAATATCGATGATAAAAGCTACGGGCAGCGGCAATATCCTTCGTTCCATGGATCAATGCCCGGCCATCTGCGAAGATCACCATCCGGTAAGGACCTTCCTTAAAGGAAATTAGATAAGGATTGCTCTCTACCTCACCGTCTCCTAAACGAGACAGACGACTGGCTGTTTCCTGCAAGTTAAGTTTCTGCGGCCGGGCAGGGCGGATCTGTACGGTATCCCTGCCACAAAGCACATCACTTCGTTCCGTATTTAAGGCTGTTAGATAAGGGTAGATCGGATGAGTCCCACAAGATGGACAATTCTCCTTTTTAGCACTTTTCACGCCAATTTCTTGATGTTCATTACGCCATACATCGAAAGTCAGCAGTTTATTTCGTAATTGGTCCTTATGGTTACCGAGAAGCTTTAACGCCTCAGCTGTAGCATTTGCAGTGACCAATTGTACGGCCTGGGGAAGAATACCCGCTGTATCACAGGTATCTCCCCCTAGTGGAACTGTACCTAAAAGACAATGAAGACATGGCGTTTCTCCAGGCAAAATCGTATATGTAATTCCATAGCTTCCTACACAAGCTCCATAAATCCAAGGGATATTATTCTTTTGGGCAATATCATTAATGATGAGACGTGTATCGAAATTATCAGTCCCATCCATAATCAGGTCCACCCCTGAGATGAGTCCTTCCAGCTCTTCCTTCCGCACATCCATAACAT
Organism: Paenibacillus sp. FSL P2-0121; assembly: GCF_037975345.1. NCBI lineage: Bacteria > Bacillati > Bacillota > Bacilli > Caryophanales > Paenibacillaceae > Paenibacillus > Paenibacillus sp. FSL P2-0121. The sequence continues at coordinate 3,931,709 of NZ_CP150245.1, forward strand.
GCGCTTCTATGACAACCTCAGAATTAATCTGCTGCAGTCTGTTCTGGGCTGCAATGGCTTTTGGAGCTCGCTCCTGCGCATCCATCTCGGTATATAGCTGTTGGCGCTGCAGGTTACTCCACTCTACATAATCGCGGTCAACGATAAGAACATGCCCAACCCCACAGCGGACTAATGTCTCTGCAATCCCTGTACCTAACGCACCCGCACCAACTACAAGCACTTTTGATTTTGCGAGACCCTGCTGTCCTTCAGTTCCAAACGGCGCGAAACGTATCTGTCGTGAGTATCGATCTTCTCGCCCAGCGTTATGAAACATACATTATCTCCTCCCCATATCCAAAAAGCGGAGAACAGCAGGATGTCTGCTATTCTCCGGATTTATGATTATTCTATACCTGTACAGCTGACCACTGCTCAACATCCCAAATTTTCGTAACCCAATCTTCATAAAAATCAGGTTCATGAGATACAAGCAGGACTGTGCCTTTATATTCTTGCAAAGCGCGCTTCAACTCTGCTTTAGCAATAACGTCAAGGTGATTGGTAGGTTCATCGAACAGTACCCAGTTGCTTTCGCGCATCAAAAGCTTACAAAGTCGCACTTTCGCTTGCTCCCCACCACTCAGCATACTAAGCGGACGTGTAATATGTTCATTTTTTAGGCCACAGCGTGCCAGATGCCCACGAACTTCGTTCTGAGTTAAACTGGAGAATTCATTCCAGACATCCTCAATGGGTGTAAGACTAGCTGCTTTCACTTCTTGTTGGAAATATGCAGGGTTCAGATAATCCCCAAGATAGGTTTTGCCGCTGTATGTTGGGATCACTCCCAGAATTGTCTTCAGCAGTGTCGATTTACCCACACCATTGCAGCCAACAATAGCAATCTTCTCTCCACGTTCAATGACCATGTTTAGCTGTGGCAGCAGCGGACGATCATAACCAATCTCAAAATCAATTCCTTCGAAGACGGTTTTGCCGCTTGCCCGGCTCTCTTTAAACTTAAAGGTCGGCTTAGCAGCTTCTTCAGGACGATCAATTCGGTCCATACGATCAAGCTGCTTCTCACGGCTTTTTGCCCGGCCTGAAGTTGAAGCACGCGCTTTATTCCGCTGGATGAAGTCCTCTTGTTTTTTGATAAAATCTTGTTGCTTCTCATAGGCATCGATATGCTGGTTTTTATTCATCTCCGCCATATCGAGGAATTTCTCATAGTTCGCCGTGTAACGGGTCAATTTACCGAACTCTAAGTGATAAACGACATTAACGACTTTATTCATAAACTCAGTGTCATGGGAAATCAATATAAATGCATATGGGTACTGTTTCAAATAGTTGGTCAGCCAATCGATATGCTCAACATCCAAATAGTTGGTAGGCTCATCAAGCAATAGTACATTGGGTTTCTCCAGTAGCAGCTTCGCCAGCAGCACTTTGGTTCTTTGACCACCGCTGAGAGAAGCAACATCACGATCTAGCCCAATCACGGACAGGCCTAAACCATTGGCCATTTCCTCTACTTTTACATCAATCAGATAGAAATCTCCGATATCCAGTTGTTCCTGAATGTCTCCCATCTGCTCCAGTAGTACTTCTAGTTCCTCAGGCGAAGCATCACCCATCTGCTCTGTGATCTTCAGCATTTCCTGCTCCAACTCAAGCAGTGGCAAAAAAGCGTCCTTTAGAACATCGCGAATCGTTTTGCCCGGTGTAAGAATCGTATGTTGGTCCAAATAACCGTAACGCACCCGAGGGGTCCACTCTACTTTACCATTATCCTTCAAAAGCTTTCCTGTCAAAATGTTCATTAGCGTCGATTTACCAACGCCATTTGCTCCAACAATTCCAACATGTTCTCCTGGTAACAACCGGAAAGACACGTTCTTGAACAATGTCCGATCCCCAAAATTGTGGGAAACGTCTTCTACAGTAAGTAAACTCATAAATTCTCCGCAAGCTCCTGTCTATACTTAAATAATGCGTAAATCAAATCACGTATAAATATATATTTTATCACACTTTAGCGGAACACTGAATTAAATGTTAGTCCCAATAGCCTATCTTAAGAAAAAACCACGGCGTTTTCCATCGTTTCGTTCGCCCTTAATGTCCCCTAACAGCTCAGCAATTACATCTGCCAACTTCCCTTTTTGTAAAAATGGATCTTGCTGACATGGTAAATTATAAACCCTATCTATACCTAAAGAATTTCGCAACAGTTCAACAGATTGGTGTTCAGCAAGTGGTAAACCCACTCTCCATTCCCGTTCAGGCTGCAGCCCCCTTCTCCTAATCCATAATAAAGATTCCTCCAATCGCCAATCGGCGCCAGAAGCAATTAGAATGGGAATATCGCTATGCTTGATTTCTTCCAGCGCTCCATCAAATCCACCCGTGCCCAGATCTAAGACAACAAATTGATAAGCTCCTCTCATAAGCTCTGCTACATCCCCATGGTGAGGTCGCTTCCAGTAATGAACCTTCCTCCAAGAAAATACAGACTCAGAGCTCTCATCAGGAACTGAAGCGCTCTGCACATCAACCATATTGTGCATGCGCTCATAAACCGATGAATCCGGTGATAGATCAACCCAAGCTGTTGAACCGATCTGTGCCAGATAACTGCTAATTGCAAATGAAGTATGTGTTGTTCCAAGTCCCGGCCCTACTCCAAGTAAGGCGATCACTTTAGCCTTCCGTTTATCAACCACTAGGGGCACAGACACTGCTAAAGAATTACCTTCATCCATATCATTCTCCACATGAACCAGTGCTTGAATAACAGCTGTTGCGTCCTGATATCTTTCCTCCGGATGTGGCCGTAATAAACGTCTAATTATAGGAATAAAAGCTGCGGGAACATGGTCACGCAACTTATTTTCCATTCCTGACTCCCAGTGGCTGCATAAGCCTCCGGTAGCCATATATAAAAGCAATGCACCAAGACCATATAAATCAGAAACCGGCTGACTCTGCCCGTTCCCATACTGCTCAGGAGCCGCAAACCCAACTGTACCAAGCTTCACCGTATCTTCAACGATTCCTTTTCTATAATTTCGAGCGATTCCGAAGTCGATTAACATCAATTCTTTTTGCTTAGTTAACATAAGATTAGAGGGCTTTAAATCACGATAAACAATGGGCGGATGATGACCATGTAAATATTGCAGGACTTCTAAAAGCTGTTTAGCTATTTGTAGGATGAACTCACAAGGTAAAGGTCCGGGATTATCCTTCATCAGCTGACTTAAAGTTATCCCTTCAATATAATCCATAACTAAATAAGAATACCCTTCTTTATCCGAAAGATAGTAATCAACAATACGTGGAAGCCGCGGGTGATCCAGACCCATTAGCATCTCCGCTTCCGCCTCAATGTCTGAAGGTAGTTCTTCTGAGCTTACACTTTCTTTTACAGCCCAGCGTTTCCCCTTTAAACGCAGATCCTCCGCAAGATAGACAATACTCATTCCACCTGTTCCAATCTGATCAATAATTCTGTATCTGGCGTCCATTATCTGCCCTACCCCAAGCTTCGATGCAAAATCCACCTGAACTTCCCCCTTTTTCACATAAAAAAAGAGAAAGCTTCCGCCATTAACGTTGTTACCGCAGATTACGATAACGTTAATAACGGGATGCTTTCCCTTAAGATTTTTAAATTAGGATCTAACTTAGTATTTAATCATATAAAGTGTTATTTCGTCACGATTATGAAACAGCTGCTTGGCCCGTTGAATCTGCATACGTTCGCCCTCAAACATTGCAATGATCTCTTTGATCATCGCTAGAGGTTTCTTATGCATCAGCTTTACGGTCACAATCGCTGTTCCGCCTGGGGACAGGCTGTGCAGCAGCCCGGTTACAAGCTTCGCCATCAGCTTAGGACTCCAGCTCATATCACATACAAGCAGATCAAATTCATTATCGCGGAATTTCACTTCTCCGGCATTTTTGCGCAGGATCTTCAGACCCGGGTAATTACGCAGCGATTCATGCATCAAAGCAGGGTCAACCGCTGTTACCTTCATTCCACGCTCCAGCAAGAAAGAAGTCCAGCCCCCTGGAGAGGCACCGATATCAAGCGCATTACGGAAGCTGTAAAAAGGAATAGCGAACTCCTTCTCCGCTTCCATCAGCTTGAACTTAGCACGTGAGATTTGTCCGTCTTCCTTGCGGAAACGGATTGCACCGCCATTCCAGCCGGACAGATTCTCTTCTGGTCTGGACACTCCTGCATATAAGGCATTCCCGTCTGCGTAGACAGAAATGACCCATGCCGGATCTTGTACTGTAAATTCTGCACCCAAGCTCTGCAATTGCTCCTGCAGCCATTCCCGAAGTTCGCCCGGACTTTCCTGCCAGAAGGAAGGATCCCCTTTACGAACATTTAGGGATACTTTCTCCCCCTCTAGCTCACTGCGGCGGCTTAAATACACAGCCAAACGCTGTAACGCATCCATGGTTCCTTCATCCTGAAACTGCACAGGCTGTATATGACGAAGGAAAATGGGCAGATTCTGTGTGAGCAATCGTGATACTTCCTCGGGTTCAGACTGCAAGGTGGCTAGAAAGATTTCTCCCGGCAGCAGCAGCGTACTCTTCACTGCGCCGAACAAGCGCCGAAGCTCTTCCTGAGCATATGGCGCAAAGCCGTGATTAGCTGTACAAATATATCGGGAGTACACCATTTCTTCCGGAGCAGTGGTCTGCTCTTCGTTATCATGTCTTAATTCGTTCAAATCGTTTTGCCTCCAGGTCTAATTTTAATCCAGGGACGACCGCTATCCCATTCTACATCAACAGGAATATCATAGGTGGCCAAGATCATTTCTTTGGTTAATACTTCTTCTTTCGGTCCGGAACCAGCTAGCTTACCGTCGCGAATTAAAGCAACATGTGTAAAAAGCGGGACAATTTCCTCCACATGATGAGTTACATATACAACGGAGACATTACGTTGTCTCAGCTTGTCTACTTCAGCCAGCATTTTTTCTCTTTCGTACAGATCAAGACCTGCACAAGGCTCGTCCATAATCAGTAGTTTGGGGTCAGCCATAAGACATCTTGCCAGCATTGCTTTTTTTCGCTCTCCCTGTGACAAGGTTCCAAAAGGATGAAGTGCCATATTGCCCAGATTCATATCCTCTAGCAAGCGGATTGCCTTCTCCTTCACTTCGTGTGGAATGCTCTCGTAGAAACGCAAATAAGCGTAAGCTCCTGTAGCTACAACCTCCCACACCGGATCATTTAAAGACATTTTCTCCATTAAGGAAGGACCAATATAACCAATCTCTTTACGAACCTCGCGTAAATCACATTGACCATATTTATTCCCCAATACCTCAACAGTTCCTTTGCTAGGGAATAAATAACCTGTCATAATCTCCAAAATTGTTGTTTTGCCCGAACCATTTCGTCCCAAAATGACCCAGTTTTCGCCTTCCTTCACTTCTAACGATACATCGTCCAAGATTAGGCTTTCTTCTCTGCGCAGAGATAAATGTTGTAATGAAATGATCATGATATAACACTCCTTATGTATTCCAGAATCCGCTCAACTGAAACCATTGAATAATAAATATGCGGATTCTCTATCCGGTCAGCAGAAGCCACAAGTAGAGCAGGGACACTGGTAATACGGTATTTTTGGACCAGATTAGGCAACATGTTCACATTTCCGGCAACCATTTGGAGTTCAGCAGGCAATAGATGTGCCGCTACTTCCAACATGCGTTCTGTAGCCTTACAGGTACCACACAGCGGAGTATGCAAAAATACTACCAGCGGTTCTCCAGGTCTCGTGAGTATCTCCAGTAAATCCGCTTCATTCATTTCCTTCATTTCAGACCCGTCTCCCCAGCGATATCATAAAGCTTATCAGAACTTAGGGGACCATTAAACAAGATCATCCCCTCAGGTTTAGCCGCGTATAAGATTTCATACATTTCTTTTCTCCCTAAAACACTGGAGGTGTGTAGATAGATTTCACGGGGGTACAGTCCTTCCAGAACAATCCGTCTAGCCACTTCCCCACCAGAATAATCATCCGGTCCCATATCATAATCTAACGATAAAATACCAACCTCACACTCACGCAGCATCAGAAGACATTCTTCTGTTGTCCTGGCTAAAGCAAATCCAAGCGGACCTTTACGGAGATCGTCCATATAGATATGAGTCACTTTCTAGCCCCCGCTTCAAACCAACTGCGAACAGTAGCTATTTCATTCCGATGACTGCCATCTGAACCCTTTTCAGTTTCCAAAACAACAGATTTTTTACGTAATGGATCAGAAGTTATTAAGCGCTTAAGACCCTCTTCGCCGATATAACCTTTTCCTATTCCAGCATGCCGGTCCCGTCTCGAATCAAAGGGAAACTTAGAATCATTTAGATGAACAGCTACAAGATGCGGCCAAAATCCAAGCTGGTTTCCTCGTTCAAGCAAGTCTTCCGTATGCTCAGGATTCCAAATTCCCGCCGCAAAAGCATGACAGGTATCCAGACAAAATCCAATCTTCTCGGGAAACTGGCTAAGCTCACGAACCTTCACCAATTCTTCAAGTGTAATCCCTTCGGTACCATGGTTGCCCGCTTGATTCTCGATTAGCAGCTTGGCGTTACCTTCCCAGGACTCCAGCGTCTCATTCATACATTGTATAATATTTTGATATCCTTGTAACGGCTCCATTCCAGCAAAATGTCCAAAATGAACAACAATGCCTAAGGAACCGCAGGCTTCAGCAATTTCCAGATCATTAAGTAGGGAGTCTACATACACCTTTCGCGGGGTAGCGTCATCCCTATTCGCAGCCATATTGATTGCATAAGGGGTGTGGGCGATAGAGGTGATCCCTTTTTCTTGGCAAAAGAGTGCACAATCCCTTGTATCTCGAATATCAACCGTCTTTAACTTCAGACTGCGCGGATTTTTCGGAAAATATTGAAAACTTGTTGCACCGCTCTCCCAAGCAAATCGGGCAGCTCTCCCATATCCACCACGAATGCTGACATGAGCCCCTATTTTGGGTTTAGGCTTCATGCTGACAGTCTGGGCAATAAAATACTTTGCGTCCAGACAGCTCTGTTTTGATAATCGTTCCCCCATCGCGTAGGCAGGGTTCACCCTCACGGTCATAGACTTTACATTGGTCATTATAAGAACCCGTAACCGTATCACCGGTCATAAAAGGCATTTCCATGTATCCGCCAATCTCTGTCGCATCAGTCAATACTTTTTGAATGCTTTGATACAGGCGGGAAATGGCTTCCGGTGATAAATTCTGCACTAAAACTGAAGGCAGAAGCCCTGCGTCAAAAGCAATCTCATCCGCATAACAATTTCCAATACCCGCCATTACATGCTGATTCACTAACAGACTTTTTAACGCACCACGCCGCCCTTTTAATATTCCTGCAAAACGTTCCGGCGTCATCCGTCGATCCAGCAGCTCAGGTCCAAGCTTACCCATCGTTGCTTCGCTTTCCTTCACGGATACTAAATGTAAGAACCCTAACCGCAGGCCCATAAAATAAAGGATCTGATCACCAAATGCGATTTCTACTTGCGTATTACGATCCGGCCGTTCTTCTTCTGAACCATAAAAAAGCAATCCACCCAGCATTAAATGCAATAGTAATCTTCGTCCATCATGGAGATGAAACAAAATATACTTGGCGCGCCGCTCTACAAAAACAACACGCGCACCGATCAAGGCATTAATGAAAGCTTCTGTTTCCATGTTAATTGTTTTTTCTCTGTTCACAATTACATTAGTTATCGGAACATTTATAATACGCTGGCTAAGCAGCTGTCTATAATTCTCCATTTCCGGCAATTCTGGCATACTCATCGTCCCCTCTAAGTTGGTGAAGTAATAAGACCCTAGCTATTATACACCGAGAAACATTTTAAGTTCAGCTAAATCGGCACATATTTCATCGGGAGTGATCCCTGTGATGCTTTTATAGTGCTCCAGGTTCTCTGTAGTGGTTAAACCGGTAAGAACAAGGATTGTACGACAGCCCGCATTAACACCGGCAGCGATATCCGTACGCATATTATCCCCAACAACAGCAGCATGTTCAGGTTGAATGTTCAGAAGATCTGTCGCATATTTGATCAGGTGGGATTCAGGTTTACCGATCACTACTGGCTTCACTCCACTGGCAGCCTCAATTGCTGCACCAATCGTACCCGCACCCGGCATAACCCCATCATCTGATGGTAACATTAAATCTGGATTGGTGAGCACAAACTTTGCCCCGCTCAAAATCCAACGCGAAGCTTGAGCTAACGAAGCATAATTAAAAGAACGATCGATACCTTGCACCACATAATCAGGGGATTCTGTGACGATTTGGAGCCCTGCCTCAATGCAAGCCATACGCAGTCCCTCTTCTCCAAGTATCGCCACTGTAGCCCCAGGTGATTCCTCAGCTATGTAACGTGCGGCTGCCATAGAAGAGGTACATACCTCCTCAGCTTTCGCCTCAATTCCCATTCCACTTAAGTGGGCAGCAACGTTAGCTGCCGTACGCGATGAGTTATTAGTAACAAATAAAAAAGGGATATCCGCTTCACGAAGAGCTTTTATCAGCAGATCAGCACCGGGAATCATTTTATGCCCATGGTACAATGTACCATCTAGATCAATCAATAATCCTTCAATTTGTTCCATCACTAACCCCTCAGTTTCCACAATAAATTTAATTAATATAATAAATAAATAATAGTATTAACAAACTTGTAGCCTTTGCCCTGCTTGGATTTACAGAAAAACTCAATCCCTTTAGGTGGAAGATATCACCTACTGATTTTCGGCAATATGTCCAGCCATTCGTTCGTCTTTTACTCCGTGATTACTTTAAATCTAACACACTTCGTCGAATGAAATCGAACAACCGTCCCATCCAGCATTTTTTAGCATAGCACTGTCATTTCCTGCGCTTTCCCGGAAAATAATCATTCCCCCTATTGCCCATTTAGTCTGCGAGGTACCGGATATGCATTAAATTCCTCAGCTAATAATGTCTCTGGGAATAGGAGTTCAGCTTCCTCAAGCAAAGGAATTAACTCTTCATGCGAGCTGTAACGAGAACTGAAATGAGTCAGCAACAGCTGTCCTGCTTTGGCTTCTTTTGCTAACTCTGCAGCCTGACGGGCTGTACTATGATGATATTGATACGCCATGTCAGCCAGATCATGGGCGAAGGTTGCTTCATGAACGATAAGGTCTGCATTAAGAGAGAGTTCTAAGGCTCCCGAACAAGGTCTTGTATCTCCAAGGATAGTAACAATACGTCCTCGTTTGGGTTCCCTGACAACATCAGCAGCACAGATTCGCACACCTTCATCCGTAACAACATCTTCACCTTTTTTTAATTTCCCATAAATCGGTCCCGGTTTTAAACCATAACTCTTAAGCAATTCCGTATTGAGGCTTCCGGGACTATCCTTTTCCGTTACCCGGTAGCCATAGCTGTCAATCCGGTGCTCAAGTAATGCAGCCTCAACTTTAAAGCTATCATCCTCGAATATAATTCCTCCTGAATGCTCTACAATCTCAATCTTATAAGGAATTCGGGATTGGCTCACAGCTAAGGAGATCTCTAAGTAAGCTTTTAATCCAGGGGGTCCGTACACCGTTAACGGCGCTGTCCCTCCCTGATAACCACGACTTGATAATAGACCTGGAAGACCAAATAGGTGATCACCATGCAAGTGGGTAATGAATAGCTTTTCCAGCTTTCCTAGCCGAATCGGTGAACGAAGAACCTGATGTTGTGTACCTTCCCCACAATCGAACATCCAAATACTGCGACGTTCTTCCAGCAGTCTTAATGTAACGGACGTTACATTGCGTTGTAGCGTTGGCACACCTGCATTAGTACCTAAAAAATATAAATCCATTCTTTTTCCTCCCTTCTGCTTATTGGCTCAACCATCTCTTTTCAATTCTAAACGACCTTCTTCCAGCAAAAAACCCCCCAGTTACGGGAGGTTCCGCTGAAAGGGATACAATCCCCTACAGACCAGGTATATAAATGAAAGAATTACAGCTTCTCTACATTAAAATACTGCGCTTCTGGATGGGCAAATACCATAGCCGAAACGGAAGCTTCGGGCTCCATCATAAAGCCTTCTGTAAGGTGAACACCGATATCCTCCGGAGATAACAACTTAAACAGTGGACCTTGATCTTCTAAATCCGGGCATGCAGGATAACCAAATGAAACACGGATTCCTTGGTATCTTGCCCCATGTCTTTGCTTCATCGTCATATCCGCCGGATCCGGGAAACCCCAAGTATCGCGCATCATATGATGGACGCGTTCCGCCAGTCCTTCTGCCACTTCAAGTGCAACCGACTGCAAGGCGTGTGAACGCAGATAATCTCCGCTTTCTTTCAGCTGAGTAGACAATTCACGTACACCGTGACCTGCTGTTACAACTAGGAATCCAACATAGTCCATAATACCACTGTCAACAGGTTTCAAGAAGTCCGCCAAGCACAGATGAGGCTCTACCCCTTGTCTCGGGAAAGTAAAGGTATGCAGGATCTCGGACGTATTCTGTGGATTATACACTATAATATCATTCCCTTGCGATTGTGCAGGGAAGAATTGATACATAGCATGTGGAGTAATGGTACCCTCTAGCATTGCTTGATGGAGAATATCGTCTACGGTACCTTTCAGTTCAACAGTCCGCTGATCTCCAGCAGCTAATTGGGCTTCTACAGAACCCCGTAACCCCAAATGATGACCCAGCAGCATTTGCATATTCACATAGGGGATAATATGCCCCAATGGATAGTTACGCAGTACGTGGCGTTCTAAATCCGGTGGAACAAATACAGGTGCATCTGGAGATATTTTGGAACGCACTGCTCTGGTTAGTTTCGGCAGTTCTTGCTTAGGCGCCACCGCAACCGCTGCTTCTGCCTCCACACGAATTTCCTCGGCAATCTTCTCCCGTTCTTCAGGGTTCATAAGCCGATTGGCAATATCCAGCCCGTCCATAGCGTCCTTAGCATACAATACTAGACCGTCATATTCTGGACGAATACGGGTCTTCGTAAATTTACGGGTCAAAGCTGCGCCGCCAACCATAATCGGAACATCGATACCTGCTGTACGTAAATCCTGAGCGGTGAGGACCATCTGCTGAGCAGATTTCACAAGCAACCCGGACAATCCTATCGCATCAGCTTTTTCTCGACGGAAGGCTTCGATAATGGTCTCTGGTGGTACTTTTATACCCAAATTAATGATCTGATAACCATTATTGGAGAGGATGATCTCCACTAGATTCTTACCAATATCATGCACGTCCCCTTTTACGGTTGCCAGCATAATTTTTCCTTTAACCGCTGTCTCATCCTTCTGCATAAACTGCTCTAGATGATTGACAGAAGCCTTCATCACTTCAGCGCTTTGCAGCACCTCAGCAACAATCAATTCATTATTATTAAATAACCGGCCGACTTCCGACATCCCTGCCATCAGCGGTCCATTGATGATCTCCAGCGGACCAGATTTAGTCAATGCTTCATTAAGGTCAGGAATGAGTCCTTCCTTCGTACCTTCAACCACATAGGAAGCTAAACGTTCTTCAAGTGACAGGTTGGAAATCTTCTCTTTTTTCTCTACTTTTTTACCACGGAAAGCAGCTACAAAAGCAGAAAGCGTCTCATCATTCGTATTATAAATCAGTTCCTCAGCAAGATGACGTTCTTCAGCAGGAATGGAAGCATACCGCTCCACTTTTTCTGTATTTACGATCGCATAATCTAATCCAGCTTTTGTACATTCATAAAGGAATACGGAGTTCAACACTTCACGACCCGCTTCCGGCAATCCAAAGGAGACGTTGCTAATGCCCAAGATCGTATGAACGCCTGGAAGTGCTTCCTTGATCAAACGAATGCCGTCAATCGTTTCTTTTGCTGAACCGATATATTGTTCATCTCCGGTTCCTACAGGGAACACCAACGTGTCAAAAATAAGATCTTCTCCTGCTAAACCGTACTTATTCACTAGCAAGTCATAGGAGCGTTTAGCCACTTCCAGTTTATCTGTCGCCTTAATGGCTTGTCCCGTCTCATCGATGGTACCCACAACAATAGCTGCACCATATTTATGAATGATCGGCGTCACCAGCTCGAATTTTTCTTCACCATCTTCAAGGTTAATGGAGTTAATTATCGCCTTACCTTGACAGTACTGCAAAGCCAAATCGATAACCTTAGGATCGGTAGTATCGATCATCAGGGGTACTTTAACCTTTTTCACAACCAGTTCTAAGAAAAGCTTAATATCTTCAATCTCATCACGGTCAGGGTCTTGTACACACACGTCAATAACCTGTGCCCCACTCTTCACCTGAGCACGGGCAATTTCTGAGGCTTCCTCATATTTACCTTCGACGATAAGACGTTTAAATTTACGAGAGCCAAGTACATTCGTACGTTCACCAACCATGTATGGACGGTTGTCGTTCTCAATATAGATAGGCTCGATGCCTGAAAGTGCAGGCGGATGATTACCTGTCAGCGGGCGTGGAGGATATTCAGAAAGTGCTTCCTTCATCGCACGGATATGCTCTGGTGTCGTTCCACAGCACCCCCCCGCAATGTTCAGCCAGCCTTTTTCGGCAAAGGCTGCAATCTTGCGAGCTAAAGAATCTGGAGATTCATGATAATGTCCGTTCTCATCCGGCAATCCTGCGTTTGGATAACAGCTCACGGCTGCGGAGGAGATCTCCGAAAGCGAACGAATGTGATCCCGCATGAACTCAGGACCAGTCGCACAGTTGAGGCCCATAGAGATAGGCTTCAGATGTTCTAATGAGATATAAAATGCTTCAATATTCTGACCCGCCAATGTAGTACCCATTGGTTCAATTGTTCCTGAAATCATAACCGGCAATGTGATGCCAGTCTTTTCAAAAGCATTACGAATACCAATACTTCCAGCTTTAACGTTAAGTGTATCTTGAGAGGTCTCCAGCAGCAAAACATCTACTTTACCGTCGATCAATGCCACTGCTTGTTCCTCATAGCTATCAACTAACTCTTGGAAAGTAACGCCTCCAGTTACTGAGAGCGTTTTTGTTGTTGGACCCATAGCCCCCACGACGTATCGCGGACGGTCAGGTGTGTCATATTTGTCTACTGCTCTGCGAGCCAACTCTGCTGCCGCTAGATTGATCTCACGTGCCCGCTGAGGAATATCATATTCAGCTAGCACAACAGAGGTTGCACCAAATGTGTTAGTCTCAATGAGATCAGCCCCTGCTTCGAGGTACTGCTCATGAATCGTCTGAATGACTTCTGGACGTGTTAATACCAGCATTTCATTACAGCCGTCCAGCTCATCGCCTCCAAAATCTTCTCCAGTAAGAGGCACCTGTTGGATCATCGTGCCCATTGCGCCATCAAGGATCAAAATCCTTTGTTGTAAGCTTTCCTCAAGTGTATATTTAGCCAACTAATAGTCCCCCCAGTAAAACATTAGAGTAAGTTTAGCAGAATAAAGGAATTTCGAAAAGCCTTCCTTTCCACTCTGCTTTATCTGTTATTGCTCAGTAAGCGTTGCGAACCTTTGAATCATGGTTTCACAGACAGCTCTTTGCTAGGCATAGAGTGCTGTGTCCGGGCTGTCACATGTGAAGTGACATTATATTGTCCTTCCTTTTCAAGGGTCCCTTCTGCTTGATAGACTCCTTTACCAATTAGCTTTCCCTTAAGCTCTATTTTCTGTCCCTCATCATTTTTATTCACAATTTCGAACAGAACCTCTTTTGCATCATCTACTGCCTCGTTATCTTGGGTCACCACAGCTTCAAAGGTTACCTTTTGATTTACAACAACTTCTTCAGGACTCCATTGTAGTTCGACTTTGATAGGTTCCATAGACATGTTCATATTCATGTTATGTATTTCTGAATGCTTGGTTCCATTTGAAGAACATCCACCTAGTACTAGAAGTGTTGCACCTAATAATACAGCGACTAATTTCTTCGATCTCATCATTTGGAGCCCTCCCAATCATTATCGAATAATAAAAATCTACCAATTCATGTTATACATCTCCATCTATTATACACATTATTATTGGTTTTTCAGTATTTTGCGTCAATTCCGCATTAGTCTTGTGACTTAAATCATTTACTTAAAAATCTAATGAATTCCTTATGTTAGTATGTATGTACAGAAAAGCAGCGAGTTTCTTAGGATCTCAGAAACTCGCTGCTTTTATAAAGTCTTTATGTTGGAGCTAATAGCTCTGTATATCTTACAAGGATTGAACTAGTGGAAGAAGTTCCTCAAGGTGATTGATTTCATGATCCGGATGAATATCAAGACTAGGTGCTCTACCTTTTCTATTAATCCAGACCGTGGTCAACCCTGCTGCCAGCCCCCCACGGATATCCGTTGTCAGCTTATCGCCGACCATAACCGCTTGCTCAGGCGTTACATCAAGAAGCTCTAAAGCATGCAGGAAAATTTCCTTATCCGGTTTGCCTTTACCAAAGCTTCCGGAAATCACAATATGATCAAAGAAAGGAATTAACTCGGGCACACCATCTAGTTTCTCTTGTTGCAGTGCAGGACAGCCGTTCGTAAGTAGCAGAAGCTTCACTTGACCCCGTAACTGCTCCAGTACATGCATTGTTTCTTCATAGATGTATGGACGTTTTCTGCGCTCTGCTGCGAATTTAGTTGCCAAGGTCTCAGCTAGTGCTTCGTCTTCCACCCCTAACGCTGCAAGTCCGCGACGCCAAGACTCTTTACGATATACCGGTGCAAGCTGCTCCAATTGACGGAATTCTGGCTGTTCACCTGCCGTAAAGTTAGCCCAGAGTGCTTCATATGGATTAATTCCGATCATCTTTGTAAATGGGAACGTCTCATAAGATTCATATAAGCTACTTGCTTCCTTACGAACTGCAACTTCTAGTTCTTGTGGATCGATCGTATCCCCGGCGGCTTCACAAGCAGAACGAAATGCTTCTTCGACGCTCCGATCATCCCACAGCAATGTATCATCAAGGTCAAATAGTACAGCAGAAATTGGCATTACAGGTCTCCCTCTCCCTTTAACTGGTCTAGTTCTATTCGTGAACTACTTCAATGTTGTGAGCTTTAGCAAATGCTTCTAATCGTGTACTCATCGCATTAGTATCATAGCGATTCATAAGTTTTGTGAAAATCCATTTCGTACGTTTCCCTTTATGCTTAATGACTACAGCTCCACGCGAAAGGGTGATTTTCTCAATATCTGCAGCTGGAAGTCCGCGTTCGCGATTGAATTTAATAGTGGACAGTCTTGCTTTTTCCACCTTTAAGTACGGACGACGGAAGAACAATAGCGCTGCCAGCAAATAGTACAGTACTACTCCCAGCCAATTAGCCAGCATGCCATTACCTTTGGCCTGATCAATAGAACCAACTACCCAAAACATAGTGCCAAGTATCACTAACACTACCGGAAATGCAATGTTGCGACCTTTAAAGACTTCGGCATTCTGGGTAGGAGATTTAGAGGCATAAATCGTATCCTTGCCTTGTTTCTTTCTTTGCTTGTTGATTTGCTGTGTGTTGCGTTGAACCATTCTTTCCCAAGAACGGGCCATGTGCGTTCCCCCTAGTCATCCTGAAATATCTATGAAAAGGAACAGCGAGCTAATGTTTAAGCCCCTTGTTACCTTGTTCATGCTCATCGTTATCTACTACTTCAATAGTATTTAATTGTGCTCGGAAGTTATTACGGATATTCCCCAGGTAAATTTCACGAAGCTTGGCGCGTTCCGCCACTTCCTCTTGATTAAGGCCTACGCTCTTCTGTTTGCGTGCCAATTCGTTAATTCGCGCGACCAACTCATCAATATTCAATACTTTCCCTCCCCCTATAAATTAATTCTAACTCTGCCATGAGAAAAAGAGCTTGTCAAGGTCTACTCCCTGCAAGCTCTACTGGTCATTCTATTATGTTCTCAGAAAATTAATAAATAGGTAAAGTAAGTATGTCTCCAGCGTTAATTTGACTACTCTTAATCCCACTTGAACGTTTAATTCCTTCTATATAAACAACTGTCTTCATATCAGCTGGTTTATTCTTAAGGGCAATACTCCATAGTGTATCTCCACGTTCAACCACAATCCGCTTCTCTTCCTTCATTATAGTCGTCGATCCTGCAAATACATTTCCCACTACTGTTAGGCCAGATAATACTAGCACGAAAATCAATATTAACTTAATAAAGAAATCTTGACGGAACAACGAAATCATCCCTCCAAGCAAACGTTCCGTTATCTCTTTCACCTTAGCGGAATTACGGGCAACGTCATTATGTCCTATAGATTCAACCACTGGGGCCTTATCGTAGATGCTGCGGTATGTACTGTATTTTAGCATAATCATCATCCTCCAAACACTTGTTCTTACTTTCGATTTTATAATAACACGAACATGTGTTTTGTTCAATACTATTTCAGAACAATTGTTCTCTTTTTTTCGAGAGACTCAAGCGGTTCATTTTATTATCATTTGTCTACCATTTTTTAACTCTAGCAGATTAATATTTATAATAGTTAGAACTTATGTTTGTGCGAACGGTAGTTCTATGTTATAATTTTCCCAAACATTACTATATGGGGTTGATTCCAATGTCAAAGATTTCAAGTCGCCAGCTGGCGATCCTGGAATTTATACGAAGCGAAGTCCGCAGCAAGGGTTATCCACCTTCCGTCCGGGAAATTGGAGAAGCTGTTGGCCTTGCTTCCAGCTCCACAGTTCACGGTCATTTGGACCGGCTTGAGAAAAAGGGACTTATTCGTCGAGATCCAACGAAGCCACGTGCAATAGAATTACTAGGCCAAGAGGATTCAGAGAATGTTCACCAATTCGCGCAGACCATCTCACGGATTCCTGTCGTAGGTAAAGTTACCGCCGGGGTACCTATCACTGCTACAGAGAATATCGAAGACTACTTCCCACTTCCTACTCACTATGTAGGTGACAACAAAGTATTTATGCTGTCTGTCATGGGTGATAGTATGGTGGACGCAGGCATTATGAATGGTGACTATGTGATTGTTCGCCAACAACAAACAGCGGACAACGGAGATATCGTTGTAGCCATGACCGAAGAAGATGAAGCAACCGTTAAGACCTTTTACAAGGAACGTGATCATATACGGCTTCAGCCGGAGAATCCAGCTTATGAGCCGCTTCGCCTTAATCGCGTAACTATTCTCGGAAGAGTCATCGGATTGTTTCGAGATATCCACTAAGTATGCACTTCTAACATAAAAGGCTGTTCCGCATATGCGGAACAGCCTTTTTTCTACGTTTTTTTTGCTTTTCCAACCACTTACGAACATTTGTTCCCAATGGCTAAAATGGCCATTTTCTATGAATAACCCTTTAGGCGTTCTGCTCATATCCTAATTAGGAAGGAGTGTTGCGTATAATGCCCAACTACCGAATTATTGTAGATCTGACCCAACGAATGTTATATCTTCTGGACAATGATATTGTGATTAGAGGTTACCCTGTCGGCATCGGTAAGATGTTAACCCAATCCCCAGTGGGTGAATTCACTATTATTAACAAACAACCCGACCCAGGGGGTCCCTTCGGTGTGTTTTGGATGGGACTGTCTAAACCACACTACGGAATTCATGGAAACAATGACCCTTCCTCCATTGGGAAAGAGGTGTCCCACGGCTGCATCCGGATGTACAACGAGGATGTGTTAGCACTCGCTGCTATTGTCCCTATAGGCACACGAGTAACGATAAGAAATTAAATTCGAATGGAGGCTCGGCAACCCCCAAATCACATTAAAAAATGGGGGTCATTACATAAGTAAGTATTTTTTCATTAGCATACTAGGAGTTTGGTGATTATATGTCGAATATTGTTAACAGGATTGCAAATTGAAAAGGATGTGTTTAGTTTGAATAATTCAAAAATTAGAACCCTCGTCGATTTTAAAGTCGATGCACTGGGTAAGCTGTCCGGTTTACTTTTAAATGATGAACAAGCTAGTGGAAAAAAAGTGAATTTGCTCACCTCTTTTGGCAGCATTCAGGGAATCGTCTCTCCAACCGTCTCCAACAAAGAGGATGTATTTGATTTAAAATCTTTGATGGATGATGTAATTGTAGACGAATACATATCTTATTTGGGAGCAGAACACCCTGATAAAAATTTCAGCTATAACTTTGTTGTCCTCAATGACGTTACTGTAAGACCTTATGCTAGTTATGGGACTCCGATCGAATACAAACAGCTGATTGTTTATACCGATCATATCACTGCCTTCAATTTTCTATAGGTTTTCATAATCATCTTAAAAAGCACCCTTGTAGCAACCCCCAATTTTGCATCATTTGCAGAATCGGAAGGTTTCTCTGGGTGCTTTTTTTGGGTTAATCGTGAAGCCGATCCTATAATTCCACGAATTTCCCTTTTAAAAGATACTAGTGGAGATCATTCAGGCATATCTTTCAATAAGCAACAATTTGAGTCTAATGAGATAACTAGGAGGTGTGATTATATGCTGATTATCTTGATGTACTTATTTGCTATTTTAGGAGTTGTTTTAATTCTAAGTGCCGCCATTATAAAATTGAAAACGCTATCTGCTTCATCTGAAATTTCTAAGCTAGTTAATGCGACCTCATCTTTTAACATCAGCTTCACCAAAACATTCATTCCCCCCAATCAATCTCACTTGATCGCACTTAACGAGCCTAATAAAAAATTGGCAATCGGTACCAAAAATCCGAAGAGTAACAAAAAAGCAGTAGCAAAGCTATACTCTTTTGATAATGTAATGGGATCCGAGATTGTGGTTAACGCACTTACCCTTTCAAAAGTATCCAAAAGACATCAAAACAGCAAAACTACTGCAACAAGTGCAGATATTAACGTCCTTAAGGAAGCTGATGAAGAAGCTAATGTGATTGAAGAGCTTACGCTTAAAATATATATGAACAGCAAAGAAACGCCTGTGTATTGTATCTCCTTCTTGCCGGGTTTATTGCCTATTCAACAATCCGACAACCAGTACAAGGAAGCTTACTCCCAAGTACAACAATTACATGCACTGTTCAGGTCAATCGTATCTGAATAATTAAGTTGTTTTTTGCGCAATAAGATGTGTGAAAATAGCAACGTCCTTGTATGGAGATAAACTGCTTAACTTAAGCTCTAGCTCCACCATTTCTACATGCCATTGCTCATCCATTTTTATTTCATTATCCACAATATATCCGTAGATATTATGTATTCCGTATATACTTCTAATCTCATAACCACACTCCGCGAGCCATTCCACTAATTGATCTTTTGTATAGATGGTAATGTCTGTTTGAATAATGCCGCTATATTCCTGCGTGTTTCCAATACTGTCTATAGCCCCCATAGGATCTTTATTCATAACGGCTTTTTTCATCACTTTTGCCACTGGATTATGAGTTATAAGAGAAAGCATTCCGTTTTCATTTTGTTTTTTACTAATGTCCATTAACAATTGTTTTGGATCATCGAGATATTCAAGCACATTATGGCAAAAAATCCAGTCATATCCGTCCGCTAATACATCTGCATCTTGTAGCGTTGCCGATCTAAAGGCTATGTTAAGACCGTCTTTACATGCAGACTCTTGCGCAATGACTATCATCTCTGGAGTCGGATCTATCCCTGTAACTGTATAACCTTTTTTTGCGAATTCACGACTGGTTATCCCAAAACCACAGCCGATATCTAAAATAGATTGAACCTCTTCAGAGCTGCAGTGATTGTCAATTTGCTGCCAAGCGGAATGATAAAACAATCTCCCCCAAGGCATTTTAATGTAGTTTAAATAAGAATCCATTGATCTAGCAAAAGCCTTTGATGTAGACGCCATATCGCCATACCCCCATTTGTTTTCGACATAAAAATCTAAAATTGCACACTAAACCCATCAAACTGGTGAATGCCCGTACCATGTGCTACTACCTTTTGCTCACGTAACTCACGAACCGCTTTTTTGACCTCTTGTAAAATAGATGGATCTAAACCCAGTGTATTATGAGAACCGAATACTTGGGTAACTCCTGGAATTTCCGTAATCTTTTCTAAGGAGGCCACTAAATCAACCGGACTAGTCGAAGGGTAAAAGGCATAGATTGGCGTAACGTCATACAATAAATCACCTGTAAACAGATATCCGTTGGCATGATCAAAAAAGCTGATATGACCTGGCGAATGACCTGGTGTGTGGTATATTTCTATTTTACGCCCGCCTATGTCGAGCACATCCCCTTCTTGTAAAAGAGCTGTTGGCTTCCCTTGAAAAGGTATGTAGGTGTTAGGATCAAAGGTTTCAGGAACAGGAAGGGTGATGTCCCGGCTCATATCTTTTCGAATCTGGGCAAGGGACAAGCCTTTTATTCCGTTAATCAGCCAATCCTCATCCGCTTTATGAACATAGATTGTCTCGAATTGCCCATGACTGCCAATATGATCTGCATGCACATGCGTAGTTATGACAGCGATAGGTAAATCCGTTAACTGATCCGTTATTCTTTTTATATTATCAATACCTAATCCCGTATCAATTAACGCGGCTTGTTTTTGCCCCAAGAGTAAAAAAGAATGCACCTTTTCCCAATGTCCATATTCACTGATTGCATAGGTGGTCGGATCAATTTCCGTTACTGTAAACCAACGATCTTTAATCAATTACGCTCCCCCATTCCATTTTTCCCTTACATGCTCTTCTCCCTTACAATAATCCGCCTGTTCATCTGCTTGATAGATTTCTTGATAGGGCAAAATGTTGATTTTGCCTGAGTCTGGATATTCGCAAACATCTATTCCCTGATTCGTTCGGAGATCCAGATACCTGCATGGTGCATCGGAATGATTATAAAGCTGGTGCGCCCCTTCCGGTCCCATTTCAAAAAATATTACATCCCCTTCAGTAACCTCCGTAAAACCCTCGGGTGTTCTTAACATCGCTTTTCCCGCTAAAATCACAAATATTTCTTCAGCATTTCTATGAAAATGATAAGGAAAAGAATATTTATCAGGATCTAAAGATCTGATATCAAAAACTAAATGCTTGGAGCCCACCATTTCAGCTAACCTTTCACTCGTATGCCAAGCAAAATCTGGGATCGGGGACTGTTTTTGTGTAAAAGAGACCGTATTTTCATTAAAAATCTTCACCATCTGCAACACTCCTCCTTATGTTGTGCGTTCAATTACAACAAATAAAGAATCCCAGCTACAGCTAATGAAATAAGACCACCTAAAGCGGACCAATTCGCTACTTTGTTTTTAGCTTTACGGTCTTGCTTAGATTCCGAATAAAAGTTACCTCTTTGTTGTGTACCTGTCGTGAAGGCTCCAACACATATACCTGAAATTATAAAGAAGCCCAATCCTATGTAAATAAAAATTTGCATGAACTTACTCCTTCCCAGGAAAGAATTAGTTATCTATATATAAGATATTTTAACATTAAATCCCTCTACTACGTGCCATGACTTTCGGACCCAGATGACGCTATTTGCTAATTTTCAGCCTTTGGAGCATGGTTTCGGACTCCAGTGACGTTATTCCTAAAAAAGAAGCTCATATTAGGTCTTTTTAATGCCAATTGCGACTATGGAGTCCTTTATTATCCCAAATGTAGGGTAAAGCTTCGTATAAGGTCTGCTGGATCCTATAGCAGGCTCATACGCGAAATTTGCAACCTCAGCAAACGAAAATTGGCGTTCGAATGAAGTAAGGTACCAAAAAGAAGAAGAAGTGTGCCAACAACCATTTTTTTGATTATGGTTATGGCACACCCCTTCTACTCCGCACAACTCCTACGGCTCTGATCACACTTAATTCCTTTCAAGTTCAAGTGTTGCCAGTGAAACCATCACCCAAGGTGCAAACTTCGACGAATCCCCCTTAGGATTGTGTATCCGAAAAAGAAAAGCTTCCCCCGCCTGATTCTTCCAGACCATATAATCTTCTATCCCTTTATCACCGGTTGCCTGCAGATATAGTTCAGCAAAACCTAGAGGATGTTCAATTAGTTCCCCGCTATGGTCGTTGGCTTTGCCAATTGCAGAAAGCTCGGTTTGTCCCTGTTGCTTCAGAGCGGTGAGCTCGTAACCGGCAGGCAAGTGTTCAATTTCGGCATAATAGGTTGGATCCTCAGTTAATGATAAACGACCAGACTGTGAGTCTAGTGTGAAATCCTGAAAAACATACAGGGAATATCCATCACCTTGCTCAAGTGTACCTTCTTGCCCTGAGACCCCTCCCTCCTGTTCACCAAATGCTTTGGTCTTTGGCCGATCGGATGTTAGAGGATCAGTGGCCTCCGGACTGGCGGACTCCTGCGCCTCCATAGAAGGAGTAGCAGAAGGTTCAGGAGTGCTTGTAGCTTCAACAACTGGCATTGTCGCTGCACTTGACGCTGTAGGTTTTGCCTCGTCTGTTGTTTTATTGTTACTACATGCACCGAGAATTGAGGAAGACAGAAGAATACTAGTAACTGTAGTTAATAATATTTTTTTCATTACGCACCTCCTTATTACTATATTAGTTATTACCCACATGAGTGACGTGTCCTCTTATTCTTCAAACCTTTTCTCAATTTTATTGCTACGGATTGAAAAATTTCAAACAATCGACTCGTTCTTATTTACAGCTATGGAGTTGTGCTCGAAATTCAAATTGTTCCCGGACGATTCGGGCACCTACTATCTTAATTAATGCCACCAGATTCCATAAAGTGACCCATGAGATCTTAGTTCTTCTCGGTTTCATAAGGTTAATTGGACTGAGCAAGAGCAAGGTAGACGATACAACAATTAAAGTGAAAAAACTTACAATCACTTTTACTTTAACACTTTTAGAATATACAAAAATAATAAAATAGCGACTCACAGCCAACCGCGGGGGGTTCTGTAAATCGCCATTCTTAATGGTCTGTAACTCAGGTCTTGTGTCAATACTCTTTGATAAATTCTTTTATAGTCAGAGCGATGCGGGAATATAACCAATGACTGACCATGACTATGTATAATCGTCTATAGAGTTATTTTTTTGATTTATAACTTCTTACTAATAAACTAATACCTTTAAAAATCAAAACCACTAATATCCCGAAAATTATCAAAGTTAATATTAAGTTTGACCAAACTATATCCAAATTCACTCCTCCGTCTCTGCATTTAATTCTTCTATCTCCAATGATATCCCATTATTTATGATAAATGAACAACTTCTTACACATCAAAATTATTAGCCTGTATAATATCCTCGATTAACAAACTGTTTGTAGGCGTTTTATAGGTATATCATAAATGATACTCAAAAGGCCAGCAGGCTGCCTATACAAAAACAAAGTAAACCCTCAATGGCAAAGGCGTTAAAGTTTTATCAGTTTAAGATTACAGTTAGATTACAGTTACTAAAGCGGCACTTAGTCACTAAGCTGCTGATATCACTAAAAGCTAGATTAAATCCACGTTCATCTTCCCTGAGCTGCAGCTCCCACATAGCCCGTTGACTTTGTTGATTCCACAACCGGAGGAGCCCGTAAAAGCATAATAATCCCATCGCTACAAACACTTTAAACCAACAATTTAAGATTCTCAAACCCAACAGGGTTTGGGTCATTGTCATTATATATATTCCTTGCCGGGGATGTCGGTTGTATCTGGCTAGCGTAATGAATCTGTGAACACGTGAAATCATAGGATGGCGACTGGAAAATCATAAGGAAAACCAATTGTGCGCAAACGTCGATAAGGTATCTTTCACCTGCTCGTTTTGCTGAGCAATTTACTAGAAAATCTATTTCTTACCGTCCACTTTTTTGACTTTAGTCTAATTAAGAAAAAGTAAGAAGTGAGATCATACTCATACAATCAGTTAGCGAGCATATGATTGTTGATAGAATACTTATAAATTATTGGAGGTTTTTCTAATGTATATGGTGTATCCTTATTGGTTCAGATCTCAATTTGCCCCCATTTGGGCAACTTCAACTCAAGAGGCTCTTGAATTAATGAGGACTTCAGTCCAAGGTGAACGAAATGACGAACTTTTTTATGACCAACTCATTCAACTTGCTCCGAATAAAGAACAAGCTGAAGTTATTACTTCTATTCGGAATGATGAACGTGGGCATAATCTTATGTTTCGACAAATGTACAGAGAATTGACAGGACATGAAGTGACAGGAGTTAGCGACGAAGTCCCTGAACAAGTTAATTCGTATAACAATGGTTTGCAAAAAGCCTTTCAAGGTGAATTGTCAGCGGTTGAAAAGTATCGAAAGATATGGTTCGGTCTTCCGTATGGCGTTTATAAGGATACTTTATATGGCATTATTCTCGATGAGCAAAAGCATGCAGCGAAGTATAATAATTTATTGATACTAAATTCAGCTGCAAATCAGTAGTCATTGTATCGACTGCCCTTCAGAAATCACAACTTTACTTTCATAATATTAAGCGTGTCCCCTCTGCCTTCTCTCGAGTGCAAATGTAAGTCTTATCTTGTACCTGTGTCATGACGGCGCCTTCCCTAACACGTTGAACTCATCCACATTCTCGATCCAATCAAATGTCCCGCCCACGATGTGTGTGAACGATGCGTCAGCTCTATCCATACCACCATTATTCCCCGCATTTCTTTCTGATACTTCGTATATGATCGAACGTTTACTTTCCAACTGTCGAACTATGGTCTGCAGCACAATTCCTCAAAAACCATATTCTTTGCCCTCATCCTAATAATCCACTTTTCGCTATGCAGCTAAGCTAGATGGTGTTAAGCCTTCTGGCTTTTTTACATTTTAGTCAAGAACGAATTCAAAGGTAACGCATGCTTTGGATTCGCCTTTGAATTGATTATCGATAACGAAACATACGAGTGAAATTTATCAAAAGGCCGTGCTCGCAATTCAAAAATTCAATCATTTGACTGAGTCATAGCATTCTCCTTATAAGAGGCTAAGAAGTTTTACCTGTCGCGAAAATGGCTTGTCCCAAGTTGGAGAGCATTCTTATAGTCCAATTCATAAAATCGTTTAGCCAGCTTATTACCCCTTTCAAGCTTTGGAATAACACGTTTAGGTCATGGTAGCATAAGAATCACAGCGCACATACACACATATTTCAAAGAAAATAAATGAAAGCAGTATGGAGAAATTTGAAGCTCATATGAGAAGTATCCTCGAATGATCACTACATTTTTGGGGGGGCATTACGGGGGCGTCCATAAACCTCTACAATATCTCCTATCCTTACCCCCACACACAAAAAAAACTCAACACCAAAGGCGTTAAGGGTTTAAAGGTTCTAGTAAAGCGTCATATATTGGTTACTTTCCCACTCGTGAACCGAGTCCGGTTTACAGTTTGCCTTTTTATAATGGTCTGAATAGTACCTAATTCCGTTAAAATAAAGGGTTCTCTGAGAAAACGATTACGGATTTCATTGTCTTCCTTCTATTATTTGTGAGCATTTTGTGGGCGTTTATATGTGCAGGAAATATAGCCCAATTTTCAATCAGAAGAGGTACTACAAATGCAATTGAAGATTTCAATCTAGGGAATAGAATCCAGAATATCGCTATCTTAAAAGTGGCTTGAAAATCGTATTGGGAGAATCATCGCCGTTAAAATTAACTTTAGATATCGGATAACCATCGCTAATTGGCTTCGTTCCGGAATCATTGGTGGATGTATCATAGGATCCATTGCCTCCGTGAGGGAAGAAATTTAATGTATGAACAATAACCCTGCTACCATCATGGTCAGCAAGGTTTTATTATGACGCTTACTCGTAGAGTTGATTACAGATAAAACAAAATTTTTTGAGCAATAAAAGAGCAGTTCAGGTTATCCCTGTGATGACTCTTCTACATGGTACAACTCCTAACAGCAGCAATACAATGTTACACAGCTTATCTACTACTAAAGGACAAGAAAAAAGGAACCATAAAACGTCGCCCGCGCGGCAAACGAAAATAGTTTCCCGGAGACGCCACTGATGCTACCGATACAACGACAGAACCATTACTCAAATGACAGGGCTGCTTACTTTGGAATGTCCCAGAGAACTTTTGAAGAACAAGGAGCACCCCCTAAATTATGAGATGGGAAGATTTAAAGCCGGGACAGTCCGTGCGTATCTGTGACAATCACGATAGCGGATTTGGTGGAAGGTGCGGAAGTATTGTAGCTATTGGTACTTTTATTGGTATCAGCGAACGTATAGGTGCGTTGATTGACATATATGAACCGTTACTAATAATTATTGAACCAGAAGCCCTCGAAGAAGTCGACTTCGAATCACTGCCACCAGGATGGGCTGAATTTGATATAAGACACATCAAATTATAATGCCTCGTCAGCATTATCACTGACGAGGCGATTTTCACAATCGTATTAGCTAGGTGTCTCATTGAGCTATCGTTCTCCGTTAGTTGAATCCACCCGTGGAATGTAAAACTTGGCCGGTAATCCACTCCCCATCATCGGTGGCTAAGAATGCAACCAGACGAGCTGCATCCTTAGGCAATCCTACTCTACCTGTTACAAATTGCTTAGATAACTGCTGTCGTAGGTCAGGAGTCATCCAGCCGGTGTCTGTGGGTCCAGGATTTATCGCATTTACGGTGATGCCTTTCGGACCCACCTCTGCTGCAAAAGTTCGTGTGAAAGCATCTATTGCCCCTTTCGTTGTGGCATACGAGATTTCACCAGCCATGGGGCCTAGTGATTGGCCCGATGTCATATTAATAACTCGACCACCTGCCGATTGCGTAAACCGTCTAGCGAATTCCACACTAAGCATAGTTACCGCCCTAACATTAATTGCGTAGTGTGCATCCAAAGACTCTGGGGTAATCGTGGTTAAGTCATCGTTAACCGAATAACAAGCATTGTTAACAAGAATGGAAGGTTCTCCTAGCTTCTGCTCAACGTTATTTAATAAATCCACAAAGCTTTCAGGTGCAGAAAGATCCATCATTAGGTGTTCGCAACGAACGCCCATGGAACGTATTTCCTCACAAAGTTGCTTTTGCTCCTCGTTATTGCTACCCCAGGGCATCTGTTGATCGTAACTACCCCAGTGTGTAAAAAATACATCAGCGCCTAGATAGGCCAACTCTTTGCACACTGCAGCACCGATTCCTGTGCTGCGACTTGCACCTGTTACTATTGCGATTCGACCTGTTAATCTGCCAAGTGTAGTATTCATGGGTCTTTTCTCTCCTTTTTATTTTGAAGTCGCATTAAACTGCGGTGACTATTGTGCAAATCTGCCCGTTACTTCAATGAAAACAGCAGGCTACCGTAGCGCCTGCTCATTAATGTGTATTATTCAACTAAAGTTCCCGTTAGCTCAATAGTCTTATGTTTTAATTAGAGTCGCTGCTTATAGTTGTGAGGCTTGCCGAACACCTAACGCAGTGACGTCCCGACGGGCTTAGGGGGCTGGATGTGGTCACTCGCTTCTCAGAGTGACCCGGAGCGTCAATATGGTGTTAGTCGAAGGAAGTTCTGGAAGCAGCCATTGTATTTAAGGCGTTCTCAAAATAGCTATATACTTCATCTGCAATTCCCAGAAACTCTTCAACAAGTACATTACTATCCAAGTAACAAGCATACAGATAATCAACTAAAGCGGAGTCAATCTCACAATAGTTTAATATGGAATTCTTCATCTTAATAATGTCATCTTGCCATACACCTGTATCTTCTAAAACCAAAGAGTATAATGCACGAATTAATCTCTTAGAGTAACCTTTAATATATCTAGTTTTCATTGTGTTATCACTAGCATTAGAAAGTAAACTATGTATATTGGTCTCTGTATTTAAGTCTAAAATGAACTCTGGAGAAATAATTATCGGTGGTACTTTTTCACCAACGTCATGACCATATATGCAAACACAAATTATCTTTACCCAAAAACCCCACTCATTTGGTTTACTTAATACATCGTCAATCGAGCAAATTATCGTATCAATCTTAGTTACTATTGGATATTCTTCCAAAAGCCTGTCTTTAATATTTGACAATCTTTCGTAATCAATATCTTTGGGATTTACACATACAATAGTAAAGTCTGCATCTGACTTAAAAGGTTTAGCAGTTCCTTTTGGAATCGAGCCACACATATAAATGCTATGAATCTTACCTTTGAATTCGGTAAGTATATTATCTATATACTTATCAACAAAATCCTTATATTCACTTTGTATTTCAATTCTATTTATAACTTTTTCTAATATCATATAGACTCCTCCTAAACTAAGAACTTCTTTCGGCTAACGCCTTTTTGCGAACTTCGTAAATTCGTCATGACTTAAGTTATTCGCGAAATCATTCAACTATCCTGCCCCGTTAGCTTAATAAGGGATAAGTGAAAATGTATTCTGATAGACTACTCCAAGAATCAAACATTGGGGTATTTATTTTTTATGAAAAGAATTATTGTTCCAATCTTCATGTCACTTTTCTTATTATTGATGCCTGTACTTGCTGAGGCACATCCAGGACGCACAGATGCAAATGGGGGTCATTATTGCCGCACAAATTGCGCAAAGTGGGGACTGGAAAACGGAGAATACCATTACCACAACGGTGGAGGTTCAGATTCTAAACCGGCTGCCACATTTGTAAGACGTTAGATTTTTCAGCTGAGGATGAAGCAACTCTATTCGGAGATACAAAAACGTTTAATTCGCAACGAACGATAAAAATTAGTCAATCTATCATTAGCGATCTAAAGCAACACATTAAATATCAGAACCAAAATAAATTAGCTTAGAAGGGTTCCTATAAACATAAGTTAAACTTAGTTCTTTCTAGAGATGATGGTAATTTCATGCCGAAATCTTCTTTATTCAATTCTTTTTCGCGAATTTTGAAACGTATTGGTCTCCCGGCGATGCCGATTCATTCTTTTCGTCACACTCATGCAGTGCTACTACTAGAAGCAGGCAATGATATGAAGTATGTTCAGGAGCGACTCGGACACGGAAGTATTACAATTACATCTGATGTCTATTATCACATTTCCAAGAAGATTGAAGAAAGTAGTATGGAAAAGTACGAAGCCCACATGAGATCTATCCTCGAATAGCACCCACTATTTATTTGTGGGCATTTTGTGGGCACCGTCATTATAGGGGTCCCCTACTACTCCCACGCCCACACACAAAAAAAAACCTCAACACCAAAGGTGTCAAGGGTTTAAAGGTTCTAGTAAAGTGTCATGTATTGGTTTCTTTCCCACTCATGAACTTGTGTACGATAGATATCCCATTCGATTTCTTTCAGCTCGTAGAAGTGAGCCAGCGCATGTTCGCCGAGAGCTTCGGTAATTACATGGCTGCGGATCATTTCGCTTAGCGCTTCTTTCAAATCGGATGGCAAGCTTGGGATGCCTTCTTCAATACGCTCTTCCTCAGACATCACATAGATGTTACGGTCAATTGGAGCTGGAAGATCAAGCTTACGCTTAATTCCGTCTAGCCCTGCTTTCAACATAACAGCAAGTGCGAGGTATGGGTTAGCTGCCGGGTCCGGGTTACGAACTTCAACACGTGTGCTAAGCCCTCTCGAAGCTGGGATACGAATCATCGGGCTACGGTTACTTGCAGACCAAGCTACGTAACAAGGTGCTTCATAACCAGGAACAAGGCGTTTGTAAGAGTTCACTGTTGGGTTAGTAATCGCTGCAAAAGCACGAGCATGCTTCAAAATACCAGCCATATAATAACGTGCAGTTTTGCTCAGACCTAGCTTGTCACTTTCATCGTAGAACATGTTTTCTTTGCCATTAAACAAGGATTGGTGAGCGTGCATACCAGATCCGTTAATACCAAACAATGGTTTAGGCATAAAAGTTGCATGCAAGCCATGTTGACGGGCAACCGTCTTCACAACGAGCTTAAAGGTTTGAATTTGGTCAGCAGAAGTGATCGCGTCAGCATATTTGAAATCAATTTCATGCTGGCCGGAAGCCACTTCATGGTGAGAAGCTTCGATTTCAAAGCCCATTTCTTCAAGGGTCAATACGATTTCACGACGGCAGTTTTCCCCTAAGTCTGTAGGAGCTAAGTCGAAATAACCACCTTGGTCATTCAATTCTGTAGTTGGGTTACCTCTTTCGTCTGTTTTGAACAAGAAGAATTCAGGTTCAGGTCCAACATTCATCGCTGTAAAGCCCATTTCTTCGGCTTCCTTCAGACAACGCTTCAGGATACCACGTGGGTCTCCAGCAAATGGAGTACCATCCGGCATATACACGTCACAAATCAGACGTGCAACACGGCTATCAGTCACCCAAGGGAAGATTACCCAAGTATCAAGGTCTGGGAAGAGATACATATCGGATTCTTCAATCCGTACATAACCTTCGATGGAGGAACCATCAAACATCATTTTGTTGTCGAGTGCTTTTTCCAATTGGCTAACCGGAATCTCTACATTCTTGATAGTACCTAACAAATCTGTAAATTGCAGACGAATGAAACGAACATTCTCTTCCTTGGCAATGCGTAAAATATCCTCTTTAGAAAAGCTCACGTGATCCTCTCCCTTTCAAAACTCTGTATATTATTATTTATTAAAAAACCGGGATAACTCACCTTGAATAAGCGATACCTGTCCCGGTCTTTTACCGGAAACTAGTTCTTGCTTCAGCAAACGGTGAAGCTGCGAATCTGATAGCTCTCTACGTCTAACCTCTGTGTCAGGGGTAATCACAGTAGCTTCTTCGGATTCCTTCGAGACTGGGTTCATTACTTGCTTGATGCCAGCAATGTTAACACCCTTTTCAATCAAGGCCTTAATTTCTAATAGGCGCTCAACATCATTAAAAGAGAACAAACGTTGATTCCCAGAGGTACGTGCAGGTACGATTAGACTATGCTGTTCATAATAACGAATTTGTCTTGCAGATAAATCAGTTAACTTCATTACAATTCCAATAGGAAATAATGCCATATTTCTGCGGATTTCATCACCCATGACTCATCCAACCTTCCAATGATCTTTTTCTGATCTCATTGTACATTTCCTAATACAGCGTGTCAATGGTGTGTAAGATTTTCTGACAGTAATTTTCGATCACGCATACTTTGGAGTGCCATCAAAACGCCATATTTGACATGGGAGTAGGTTAATCCCCCTTGCATATAGCCAATATAAGGCGCACGGATAGGCGCATCTGCCGATAACTCTAAGCTACCACCTTGTATAAACGTACCTGCCGCCATGATGACAGGATGTTCATATCCCGGCATATCCCATGGTTCTGGAACTACATGGCTGTCTACCGCCGCAGCACGTTGAATTCCCTGCACGAAGGCAATCAAGTGATCCGGTCCATCAAAGGAAACCGCCTGAATCAAATCTGTACGAGGTTCATTCCACGCTGGTTTCGTCTCAAACCCGCAGCGCTGAAATACAGCTGCCGCAAAAATACTGCCTTTAAGGGCTTGTCCAACTGTATGCGGAGCCATGAATAGGCCTTGGTATAACCCGCGGGTAGTTCCTAACATTGCGCCTACCTCGCCACCGATACCAGGAGCTGTAAGACGGTACGCTGTAAGCTCTACTAGATCTCTGCGCCCACAGATGTATCCACCCGTCTCAGCAATTCCACCACCAGGATTTTTAATTAATGAACCCGCTACTAAATCCACTCCAACCTGCGGAGGCTCAAGCTCTTCAGTAAACTCACCATAGCAATTATCAACGAACACAATAACATCCGGTTTCAATGACTTCACTCTCGCTGTCATGTCACCTATTTCGGCTACTGTGAAGGAAGCACGCCAATCATAACCACGCGATCTTTGGATTCCAATTACTTTAGTTTTCTCATTGATAGAGAGAGTTACCTCTTCCCAATCAATCTTACCCTCTGCTGTAAGGGCAACTTCCCGATATGTAATTCCGAAGTCTGCGAGTGAGCCTGTCCCATCTCCTGCTTGGCCAATCACCTTGTGTAAGGTATCGTACGGACGACCTGTGATGTATAAAAGCTCGTCTCCTGGTCGCAGCACACCAAAGAGGGCTGTTGAAATGGTATGTGTTCCTGAAGCAAAATGAGGGCGCACCAAAGCTGATTCCGCACCAAAAACGTCAGCATAGACAAGATCCAGCACTTCGCGTCCACGGTCGTTGTAAGCATACCCCGTTGAACCCGCAAAATGATAATCACTGACCTGATGACGTTGAAACGCTTCAATAACCTTCCATTGATTCTTATCGACAATTCGATCTAGAGCTTTGACTGCACCTTCGATTTCAACTTCTGCGGACTCTGCCGCTCCTAAAATATCTTCTGCAAAAACTGCCATTAGTTCTTATTCGCTCCTTACATTTACTTGCCATCATAATGACAGAAAGCGACAGTTGCCTGACGCTTTTTGTCATTAGCTATTATTTTATACCTATACAACAAGCATTTCCACTTTAGGGGAACAAAGAAGATTACGGCTGGTCCACAAAATCAGCAAGCATGTAACCCCATTTATCATAATCCTCTTTATTAAGACGGACGTTATAGATAACATCGTTCTCGTCATAGGTAGTTTCCAGAACCTCACCCACTCTGTAAAGCAGGGAAGAAATATCGCCTCGGTCTCCAGGAATGCGAAAATTCAGCGTATCTCCAGCCAATTCATCAGAGATAATTTCAATAATCCGGGTTAAATCCTCCGGGTTAAACGCACTGATTTTCAAAAACCCTGTGCCTGTTGGCAGCATTTCCAGTTGCTCAGGCTCACATAGATCGATTTTATTAAAAAGTACTATTTGCGGTTTGCTAGCTGCCCCTAAGTCCTGCAAAATAGTTTGTACAATCTCCATCTGCTCCACACGCATTGGAGATGAGGCATCCACTACATGCAACACCAGATTGGCCTCATTGACTTCCTCCAGCGTTGCGCGGAAAGATGCTACAAGATCATGCGGAAGATTCTGAATGAAGCCTACAGTATCCGTAAGCACTACCTCTTTACCACCCGTTAGTTGAAGCACACGTGAAGTAGGGTCAAGCGTAGCAAACAATTGATTCTCAATATAAACATCCGCATCCGTAAGCTGCTTAAGCAGCGTCGATTTACCAGCATTCGTGTAGCCGACTAGAGCAACCTGCACTGCCCCTGCTTTACGGCGGCGTTCACGGTGCAATTCACGGGTTTTAACTACCTCATCCAACTGGCGTTTCAACTCCGTAATCCGACCGCGAATATGACGGCGATCGGTCTCAAGCTTACTTTCACCTGGTCCTCTGGTTCCTATACCCCCGCCTAATCTGGATAAGTTTTTGCCTTGACCGGATAACCGCGGCAAAAGATAGGACAGCTGTGCCAGCTCTACTTGAATAATACCCTCTCGCGTTTTGGCCCGCCCAGCAAAAATATCCAAAATGAGCTGCGTCCGATCAATAATCTTCAGATCCAGAGACTCTTCAAGGTTCCGTACCTGCGCTCCAGATAATTCCTGATCAAAAATAGCCGTATTAGCTCCAAGACCATCAGCGGCCATGCGAAGCTCTTCTACCTTACCTTTCCCGATAAACCATTTTGAATCCGGTGTTTCCTTATTCTGACGCAACACATCCAGGACTTCAACACCTGCTGTTTCTGCTAATTGTACTAATTCCTGCAGAGAAAGCTCTGGGTCAATACCGGTACGTTTAATTTTATCTGTGACGAGAGTGACCAATATCGCCCGATCTTGAATATCCGTTTCTGTATCATGCGTAGTTATTGCCATTTATTCATGCTCCTTATGACGGTAATAGAATCTTTGTGTACCATTTAATCAGTTTTTCACTTCTTGCTGATGTTATACAGCTGAACCTGTTCATTCACAGCGCTTCAAAACATTTTATCATAAGTTTCATTGGTAATATAGGCTGATAATGGAACGGCTCACCATTCTGTCCGCATTTACATTATGATAATCTTCAATCTTTTATAAAAGATAAACCGACTAAGCACGTATAAACTTAGCTGGTGTCAATTTATTTAAGAGATTATACTCTCCCCTTTTGAATAATCATCGACCGGAAGAACAAGGTCTCTCGGTAAGATCTCCATCAAAGATTGTTTAGAAATTTTGACATGCCTGCTTATTAATCTAACCGCTTGATGGCGGATTGCCTGTTCGAGGATATTGCGTACATAACGGGCATTACTAAAGTTTTCTTCAATAATTTTCTCATTAAGGATTAACTCTTTTAGTTTCCCGTTTGTTTCTGGAGTAATTATATAGTCTCTTTCAGCAGCCATTTTATGTGCAATCAATATCAGTTCATCTGTTGTGTAGTCCTGAAAATCGAGTTGAATTGGAAATCGTGAGGGAAGCCCGGTATTAGCCTCCATGAACATCTCCATTTCATTTGGATAACCCGCTAAGATAATGATGAGATCATCATTCCTGTCCTCCATAACCTTTACAAGACAGTCGATTGCCTCTTTTCCAAAATCCTTATCTCCGCCTCTAGCCAAGCTATAAGCCTCGTCAATGAATAATACGCCACCCATAGCCTTCTTAACAAGGTCTCTGGTCTTTTGAGCTGTATGCCCTATGTATTCCCCCACTAAATCCGCTCTCTCTACTTCGATTAATTGACCTTTACTTAATATGCCCATATTCTTTAACAGCTTGGCAACGATTCTTGCTACAGTTGTTTTTCCAGTCCCGGGGTTGCCTTTAAACAACATATGATAAACCTGATTAACTACATTTAACCCCAGTTCTTGTCTCATTTTTTCCACTTGGATAAGCGCATGAATTTCATATATAAGATCCTTCACCTTTTCAAGACCGATAAGCTCATGAAGCTCTTGCAGGATTTCTTTTGTAGATTCTAAATGATTATTTTGAGCCAGCGCGCTCTCCAATGTTTCATTCGTAATATTTGTTGGGTCTTGATTTTTGAAAGTTATATTCATTCTGGAATCATTAATGGTTATCTTTCTTAAATTTTCTTCACCCATTGTAATCACCTCGTTAGAGCATTATATGCAATAACTGAATGACATCATGCACTTGTTTTAAAGAATGGGGTTTCGACATTGGATTCCCTGCTATCTCTCGCATCTTCTACGATGGTACACGAGGATAGAATGACCGAAATGCATAAAAGTCATAAGCAGAACTTTATTTTTTTATCATTTCACAACCCCATTATTTTTGATATACAAATAACAAATAGCCCCCATTTAGAGTTTAGTCCATTTGGGGGCTGGCTTTTCTAATCAAGTCTCTTCCGGAATAGGAAGCATTATTAGAAGATTCTGATATTTGGGAACAATTACAGGAACAACTGCTGGATTTTCCATTTCGTATAGGCTAGAATTTCACGCGACTTATGCCTTGTCATCGACAGAACAGTGGATTCTGTAAGCCCCAGTTCAGGATTCACATAACCGAGCTCGTCCGCGATTTCGTGTGAACGCCATCCATGATATGTATGCGTAATAATAATTGCTGAGGACAATCCCTCACTTGTCATAATTGCTTTGCTATTCAGAAGATTCTCGTAAGTGCTGGTAGCTTTATTTTCAACAGAAATGGCGCTATCCGGAACTCCATGAGCTACTAAATAATTGCGCATGCCTTGACCTTCGGTATATTTCAGATCAGGTTTATCCAAACCTCCAGAAACTATGATATGCGGGAACATCCCCTCTTGATAAAGCTTAAGCCCGTAATCCAATCGTTCCTTCAATCCCGGGCTAGGTTCTTCTCCCCACATCGACATGCCAAGAATGATCCCTGTATCGGCTTTGAGCATAGGATCTGTCGTTGCGGCTTTATTGATATTCCTCAATGCGTACGCACACCACAACAAACCAACTACAACAATAACCATTAAAGCAATAAGCAACGTTCGTTTAGACCAAATTCGGCGTTTTTTGCGAACAATCCGAATCGGGGAAGAGTCTCTTCCATAAACGTACCATTCCATCTTTATTTCCTCCTGAATTCTCCATGATGAAATAATTCGGCACGATGTTTCAAAGAGAGTGAGAAATAAGGGAAAGCATGAGCATCGATGCCACGTAAAATAGTATGGGCAGTCTCCCAGGCTAGCTTATAATCGTTTTCTGAGATGTCTTGCCTCTCCAGTGCTTCCTCCAGTTCATCCTCATCGAGCAAAAACACCTCGCCGTTCCAAAGTACTACCACGTCCAGATACAAATCGTCAAACCAAGGCACACCTTGGTCAGTAACGCCTTGCACTTTACAGGTGTCTATGTACCATTGAACAATATTTTGTTTTTCGTCGAACATAGCCGTCACAATATAGTGACTATCTTTCGGAAAATATTGCAGCCAGGAATAACCTTTATCTGCAATACGATATGTATGTCGTCCATAGCTCTTCCACAGTGGTTCTTTCAGCCCGTAGATGGTATAAAGCGTAATATATCCGCTGAATTCCCGGCTCTCCACATAGCGGCAGGCAAAATGGCGACGCGTAATCCGGCGCCAGTTGGCCCGGTCTCCGAATTTACGTTTCATAGAAATTACCCTCTCCAGTATGGTCTATTCAGCTTAACACATTTAGAGGATACACTCAAAATATCCCGCAAAATACAAGAAATTTTTCTTCTAAACCTAATAAAAACGGCAGTCCAGCTTCGCTCTATAAATAAAGCAAAGCTGGACTGCCATGGATAAAGCTATTGTTCGAAATTCAAATTCGTTTTATTGAGTGGAAGAATCCCCGTTCACAAAACCTGTCTCTGGATCAGGGTTTGTGGATACATTCCCACTCTCATCGCCGGAACCCTCTCCACCGATAGTGGGTTCTGGAGTTGGGGTCGGCATTGGTGTTGGCGGTGGCGGGGTGATTTCAGGGATTGTAGTACCGCCGTCATTTCCGCCTCCGTTATTGCCACCATTTCCATTCTCTCCGTTGTTGCCACCGTCCTCTGGGGTCGGGGTCGGAAGATTAGGATCTATGGTGGGTTCAGGGGTCGGCATTTCATCCTGCACGGATACACTAACCACATTGGAGGGTTCGCTCTCCACTTTTAGCGCAGGGTCAGAAGAAGTTACATAATACTCGTAAACCAAACCAGGCAGTGCACTAAAATCGCCTGCGCTGGTAGTCACTGTATTTAACAGTGAGCCAAATTCAGCTTCCGATGTCTCTCTACGATAAATACGATACTCAACGCCGGCAACAGGAACTGCCTCCCAATTGAGATTTACAGTCATCGTAGAAGGATCATATGCTGCTGATAGTCCAGTAACGGTCTGAGCTGTTTCTGGTGTTTCAGTAGGCTCAGGAGCAATCTCGTTATCGAGCTGCGGGAAGGATTTCTTAGGAACATCCTTCAGCGCTTCCTCCATGACCTTACCCCAGAAAGCAGCGGCAAGCGGACTGCTGTTCTTAAGCAGATGCTTTTTACTTGGCTTGTCGTAACCCATCCAGACTGCTGCAGTCCATTCTGGCGTATAGCCTACAAACCATACATCACGGTTCGAGCTGATTCCAGAATATCCACTTTGCGTCGTACCGGTCTTACCGGCAACAGGACGGTCAATCCTAGCTTTTCTACCCGTACCGCTCTCCACGACCTTCTGCATCATCTCAGTCATTTGATAAGCTGTTTCCTTACTCATCACTCGCTCAGGCGTTGTATTCGCTTTGTAGACCGTCTCACCACTGCTGTCAGAGATGGATTTAATGGAATAAGCCTCTCTTAATTCGCCGCCATTTGCAAAAGCGCTGTAGGCTTGCGCCATTTCCAGCGTATTGGTTCCTTTGCTCATGCCTCCAAGAGCCAGCGAGAGGTTCTTATCCTCATCTTCCAATCCAATGCCTAGTTTCTTGGCAAATTTAAATCCGGTATTCACACCAATTTCATTGAGCAGCCAAACAGCCGGAATATTCTCTGATTTCTGAATGGCATCACTCATGTTGATGCTCTTAGAATATCCGTGCAGGTTGGTTGGACAATAGTTCGCGAAACATTGCTTCTCGTTGCTTAGCGTTGAATTCATGGTGAATTTCCCAGTTTCCAGCGCTGGAGCATAAGAGACAATTGGTTTGAAAGCAGAACCTGGAGAACGACGGCTGCCAGTTACACGACTGTAGCCTTTTTTCTCATAATTCCGTCCGCCAAGGAGTGCGACAATGCTGCCATTCTCCTGATTCACAATCGTCATTGAGCCTTGTACCAGCTCTTCATCTACACTCTTTTCAAAATTATCACTATCTGCAAAAGCATCTTCAACCGTTTCTTGAGCATGCTTATCCATGGTAGTGTAAATTTTGTATCCGCCGATATTCAGATCATCTTCTGACAATCCAAATTTTTCTTCCGCCTCATCTACTGCAAAATCAATAAATGCTTGATAACGCTGTTTCTTTTCTGGCGGCTTATAGTTATAATCTACGGCTTTTGCTTCGTCTCTTTCCTGCTCCGTAATGTACCCTTGCTCATACATAAGCTGAAGCACTACTGCCCGGCGTTCCTTCGAAAGATCAGGGTTACGCAGCGGGTTGTAACGAGACGGGCCTTTTGGCATAGCCGCCAATGTCGCGATTTCCCAAACCTTAAGCTGACTCAAATCACTTTTACCAAAATATCTTACTGATGCTGCTTTAATTCCGTAAATTGTACCCCCGAAGTTAATCCGGTTCAGATACATGGTAATAATCTCTTCTTTAGATTTCTGATTCTCCAGGGCTACGGCAATCGACACCTCAGTTGCTTTACGGAAAAACGTCTTGTCCCGTGTCAGGAAGATGTTTTTGGCGAGCTGTTGAGTAATGGTACTACCGCCCTCTACCATACTTCGTGCGGCTATATCCTTTACTGCTGCCCGGCCAATCGACCATAAATCCACACCAGAATGTTCGAAGAAACGTTTGTCCTCTGTGGCTACAAAAGCGTTAACCAATAACGGTGGAATTTCTTCATACTCTACTGGATCACTTTTCTCCAGTGATAATTCGCCGATTAAATTAGCATTGCGGTCATATACCTTAGTCGTTTCATTCACTGTTAGCTTATCTTGGTTCTCAAGCAGAAGCTTTTGACCATTTAGCATAATGAACAGATATCCACCTAATGCACAGAAAATGGCCAATGCCGTAGCGAAGAACAAGCTCCACAGCACACGCTTCTTCGTCAAAAATTTCTTTTTCTTTTTTGGTTTTGATTTTGGTTTTGATTTGGAACTGGACGATCCTCTATCTCTATTGTGATTCGTCCTGGATGTATCGTCTCTAGACATAATGCCTCCTGACTCCCTTTCGGAAATAAACATAAATGGTCTGCCATGAATGAAAAGAACAACCTTCACAGGTTGCTCTCTCACACTCTATTCAAACGATTTATAAACAAGAAAGGTTTCAATTCATTTTTGATAAATGTTATTCTTCACTACTGCTGTCTTGCATCAGTGATACACTACGTTGTGGTGTGAACGTGGAAATTGCGTGTTTATACACCATTTGCTGGCGTCCATCACTGTCAATGACGATTGTAAAATTGTCGAATGCTTTAATTATTCCCCGGATTTGAAAACCGTTGGTCAGATATACCGTAGCAGGGATATTTTCTTTGCGTAGTTGGTTCAAGAATGTATCTTGGATGTTAATGGACTTGTTCATATGACGTACCCCCAATGGTTCAATTAGATTGTTCAGAAGTATATTCAAGACCTGAGAGAAACTTTCCTGCTATTATACCACGTATTTTTGAGAAATTCTCAGAAAAGTTTTGTTCACCTTCGACATCGATCCACTCGATTTCCTTCATGTGGCGAAACCATGACAACTGTCTTTTGGCGAATCGGCGAGTATCGCGTTTAAGCAGTATCACAGCTTCTTCCAGCGTCAGCTCTCCCGCCAGGTAAGCGGCAATTTCCTTGTAACCCAATCCCTGCATGGACACAAGGCTTCTGCTGTAACCGTTATCCAGCAGTCCCTTCACCTCAGCAACGAGACCATCCGCCAGCATGCTATCAATTCGGTCCTCAATACGTTTATATAGTATTTTCCGGTCCATTGTCAAACCTATGAGACATAAGTCATAGGGAGATTCCTTCTTTTGAGCAGCATGAGAAGCGGAAAGTGTAGTGTTTGTCTGGTGTTGAATTTCCAGTGCACGGATAATTCTGCGACGGTCGTTAGGATGAAGTTTGGCTGCGCTGACTGGATCAACCGCCTCGAGTCTGGCATGCAGTGCAAGCGCTCCATGTTCTTCCGCAAATTGATCCTGCTCTTTACGGAAAGCTTCATCAGCCACTGCTTCCGAGAACTGAAAGCCGTAACATAAAGACTCAATATACAGTCCAGTCCCCCCTACGATAAAGGGAAGCTTCCCTCTAGCGCTTATCTCCTCGATGAGTCTAGTGCCCTGCTCTTGAAATTCAGCGGCAGAATACGCATCCTGCGGATCATGAATATCGATCAGGTGATGGGGAATGCCGTTCATTTCGGCGGGTGTAATCTTAGCTGTACCAATATCCATACCACGATAAACCTGCATCGAATCGCCGGAAATAATCTCAGCGTTATAAGCCGCTGCCAGCTCCAGACTTAACCGGGTTTTGCCTACGGCAGTTGGTCCTAACAGCACTAGAACCTTATGCCTTTCTTTAGTTGTCAATGTGTATCACCCCGTACGATGTTTTGGAGTTGCTTCGGAGCAGCTCAGTAAACCCTAGGCGTTCAAATTCGCCACTCAAAGCCTTTTCTTTTAAAAGAACAGTCTTACGGGCGACCCTAACCGCTTCGGCTACACTCTCTGTCGATAAGGCTGCACGGTTAGCGAATTGCCGCAGCGGGGAAATCGAGGCAGAACCCGTCAGAGGCACGCGAAACATAGGATCAAAGTAAACAATATCCACACTTCGATCTGGTTGAGACCGTAAATAATCCAAATGTTCACTATGCACGACATTAACTCTGCGTAAAGCCTCATTGACCTTTACTTGCCCAGAGATGTAATGAGTCATCCCTTCACTGAGCAGTGCGTACAGCGGTAATGAGCTCTCCAAAGCGGTAACCTCTGAGGACTCACCACCATGTACAGCAAACAGTAAGGAGTCAGCTCCTAATCCAGCTGTACAATCCAATACGCTATCTCCGGGAAGCATTCGAGCGGCAACAAGCATCGGCTCGATCTCACCCTTTAGAATTCGTTTAGCGCGAACGAAGCCCATGCTCGGATGAAACTCCATAGGCTCCATTCCTAAGCGGTGTAGTCGAACAGCGTCCTGAGATAGAATCAGAATATCCTCATCTCCGTAATGTTCAACCATCCTTGTAATGGAGAGCTTCTCACGTGGAGCATAACTACAACCCGTTCTCTCCGCAAGGCTTTGCGCGCGTTCTACTATTTCCATTATCGGGCTATACCCCGTAGTTATAATCATGGTGCCTCCAGTCTTGCTCTTAACAAATTTCAAAAAATGTATAATTACATAACCCGCTTGAACAATTTCTCTAAATCATAGGATGAAAAAGAGATCACAATCGGCCGTCCATGTGGGCAAGTATACGGTTGTTTGCACTCTGCCAGTCGGGACAACAGAGCCTCCACTTCCTGTTCTGTTAGTTTATGGTTGGCCTTAATCGAGGCTTTACATGAACACAGAATCGATGACTTTTCTCGTAGCTTCGCAAGATCAATCATACGCTCGCTTAAGACCCACTCCGCCATTTCTTCAACGACCGCCTTCTCATCCCCTTCAGGAAACCAATAGGGCAAAGAACGAACAAGAAAGGTCTGTCCGCCAAAGTGCTCAAGGTATACCCCGGCCTGCTGAAACCAATGTAGACGTTCACTAAGCTGACGACTTTCAGAAGGCGTGAACTCCAGTGTAATCGGCAGTAGCAGCTCCTGTGAGGCATCCTCCGGCCGACCAAATTTCTCATAGAAGTATTCGTAATTAATACGTTCATGTGCCGCATGCTGATCGATTAAATAGAGTCCTCCATCATTCTGGGCAATAATATAGGTCCCATGATGCTGGCCTATATAATTAAGCTCAGGAAAGGCCGGAAGTCCAGGCTCTTCTTGTTGTGGTGGAGCCCATAGCTTCTCAACCGAAGGGAGCTGCTTCTGCGCCATTGACGTTTCTTGCGGGCGATAGCTATTGGAATAACTAGTATTCGCATTAGTTTGGCGCCCCTGCGAAGATGAAGACGGATAGCCTGATCCGTAAGCTGGAGCTACCTCGCGAGCTACCTGATGATCCGCCTGACCATCCTTGCTAAAATCACGGGAATTACGGTCAGGGTTCGATGACTGTAGTCCACTTAAGAAGCTGGCTGATCCCGTAGGGGCTGTATCCTTCTCATCACCATTCGAAGATGACGGCGGAACAGCTCCTTTGGAAAAAGCAAATTGCTCCTGGATAAAGGAGCTGCTGCCCTTGGGTCCGATTGTTTCCTTGCTTGGACGTGGAATCAGACTTTGCCCCAGCAGTATTTTGCGGATCTCCTGCTCAACAAAGGTGTAAAGCTCATTCTCCTTACTGAATCTAACCTCGAGTTTTGCTGGATGTACATTGACATCTACCAAAGAGGGGTGCATATCCAGTTCAAGAACTAATAACGGATAACGGTTAATCGGAAGCAAGGTGTGATAAGCACGCATGATTGCTGCGTTCAGTCCATTACTGCGAATATAACGTCCACCGACAATAGTAGTGATTGCATTTCGATTGGAACGTGTCCATTCTGGACGACTAATATATCCGGAAATCCGGTAATCCAAGTCTTCTGCCGTAATCGGCAGCATTACTTTGGCGGCATTGGTTCCGTAAACAGCTGCGATGACCTGCAGCAGATCACCATTTCCGAGCGTATGCAGCAGTTGATTGCCATTATGATGCAAGGTAAAAGAGATCCCCGGATGAGCCAGCGCCATGCGGTACATGGCATCTGAGATATGGCCCAGCTCCGTCTGAATACTCTTCATATATTTCAGCCTTGCCGGCGTATTAAAAAACAATTCACGAACGGCAAGATCACTTCCCCGGCCGGAAGGAGCGTCCTCATTTCGTATGAGATTGCCACCCTCAATGTCTACTAGGCGCCCTTTGCCGTCATCGGCAGTTGCAGTTAGAAGCGATACCTTGGAGACCGCGGCAATACTGGGAAGTGCCTCTCCGCGGAAGCCTAAGCTTGTGATTTGAAATAGATCGCGGCCATTCAGAATTTTACTTGTAGCATGCCGGTAAAAGGCGGTCTCGCAATCTTCAGGATCAATCCCGGAGCCATTATCTTTAACGCGGATGCTCTGCAAGCCCCCCTCTTCTACCGATACCTCAATTCTTGTACTGCCAGCGTCAATTGCATTCTCGACAAGCTCCTTTACAACAGAAGCTGGCCGCTCTACTACTTCACCCGCAGCTATCTGGTTGGCAATATGCTCGTCCAATATATGAATTTTGGCCATTTCATTCACCTCTTATTTAGGCAATCAATTATTATAAAATCTTTATTGCAGATCCTTAACCTTCATCTTCAGCTCGTTCAACAGACTCATCGCCTGCAGCGGCGTCATATTCATAAGATCAGCGTCACGCACAGAAGAAATGAACTCTTTTAGCGCAGGATTCTCTTGGATTTCAGTTACCGCAACTTGATGTGCACTACCTTTGCGATTCTTGCGTGGTTCTTCCTCACCAAAGATAGACAACTGAACAACCTCATTTTCTACAGGTGCCTCAGTGATGACACTTACGGCTTGCGCTATCGAGGATGCGCTAGCAACTTCTCTTACAGCCGCCTGTCTTTCGAGGCTTCCCCCGTAATGAAGTTCAGAACCACCAGGATGGGCTGCCTGCTCAATGCTCTGCAAGAGACCATAAGCTCGGTCAATAATCCCTTCAGGAAGACCTGCAAGACGTGCACAATAGATCCCATAGCTGCTGTCAGCCGCTCCAGGAACTAGCTTGCGCAGGAAGTTTACTTTATCACCGCTCTCCTGAACAGCCATAGAGTAATTCCGCAGTCCTTTAAGACTCCCTTCCAAATGAGCCAATTCATGAAAATGCGTCGAAACTAGAGCTTTGCAAGAAATAACATCATGTACATATTCAATAACCGCCTGAGCGATGGCCATACCTTCACTGGTCGAGGTACCTCTTCCCAGCTCATCAATAATAATCAAGCTACGAGCTGTTGCTTTCTCTGTCATAACCTGGATATCAGCCATTTCCACCATAAATGTACTTTGTCCACCGATCAAATCATCAGCTGCTCCAATACGAGTAAAGATCCGGTCTATAAGCGGAACTTCAGCACTGTTTGCTGGTACAAAACATCCAATCTGAGCCATGATGCAGA
Organism: Paenibacillus sp. FSL P2-0121; assembly: GCF_037975345.1. Lineage (NCBI taxonomy): Bacteria > Bacillati > Bacillota > Bacilli > Caryophanales > Paenibacillaceae > Paenibacillus > Paenibacillus sp. FSL P2-0121. Next base: position 3,976,108 of record NZ_CP150245.1, read on the forward strand.
TCAGCGCCACCTGACGCATGTAAGTACTTTTTCCCGCCATATTAGGACCTGTAATTAGAAGGATATTACCTTCTTCCTTACTCAGCGTGCTTCCATTTGCAATAAAAGCAGAATCTTTAAGCACCGCCTCCACAACGGGATGACGGCCCCCTTCAAGCCGAAGATCATAACCATCCGAAAGGACTGGCTTCACAAAACGATGTTCGGCACTAACTGCCGCCAAGCATTGATATACATCAATTTCGGCAACCTTTTCCGCAAGATTTTGCAGGCGGGGAATTTGCCCGCTGATGCGATCACGCAGCTCGGTAAACAGGCTGTATTCCAAATCCGTCATTTTATCCTGAGCTTCAAGGATGAGTGCTTCCTTCTCCTTAAGCTCAGGAGTGACAAAACGCTCTGCGTTGGCAAGCGTCTGCTTACGTTCATATCTTCCTTCCGGCAGTGCAGCCAGATTGGATTTGGTGATCTCTATGAAATACCCGAAGATTTTGTTATAGCCGATCTTCAGTGACTTAATGCCAGTGGCCTGTCTTTCCTTAGCTTCCAGTTCAGCGATCCAACGTTTACCGTTACTGCTAGCTTCCCTAAGCTCGTCCAAACGTTCATGATAACCGGAACGGATAATGCCACCGTCGCGCACAGACACCGGGGCATCCTCGACGATTGCGCGGTCAATATCCTCTCGCAGCTCAGCGCATTCATCCATACTTGCACCGATCTCTCGTAAAGTAGCTGAACCGGAGGTCATACATAAATCCTTCAATGCAGGAATTTGTGCCAGCGATAATTTCAGAGCATTCATATCACGGCCATTGGCGCTGCCAAAAGCAATACGACCCACCAAACGCTCCAAATCATAAATTTCTTTAAGCGCTAAACGCAGGTCCTCGCGAACGATAAACTGATTGTACAAATAATCGACAGCCTCTAGGCGCCGTTCGATCGGAGCTCGCTGCAATAGCGGCTTATCAATTCTGCGGCGCAACAGACGGGCGCCCATCGACGTTTCCGTTCGATCTAGCAGCCAGAGCAGGGATCCTTTTTTGGAGCGTTCGCGAACCGTCTCGGTTAGTTCAAGATTCCGGCGTGTAAATGGATCTAGAATCATATAATTGCCTGGTTCATAAGGAGAAATCTGACTAAGCTGCCCTAACGAACGCCGCTGGGTCTCATTCAGATAAGAGATCAGAAGCGCCAGACATTGTCCACGTTCCTTCTCTAGACGTACCCATGCCGCTTCACCGAACTGACGACGTGCCAGCTCCTCCTCGCGTTTCTCCCAAGGGGTGTAAACTACAGGTTTGGCTAACAGCGGCGTTTCGCTTCGCAGGATCTCCAAAAGTGCAGCGTCTCCGATGATCTCAGCCGGTTCATAAATGCCAATCTCATCACGCAGCCATTCGGCTCCAGATAATACCGAAGTAACATACAGCTCACCAGTTGTTAAATCGCAGGCAGCTAATGCCATCATTCCGTCACTTTCGGTGACGCAAACGAGGTAGTTATTGCTCTTGTCAGCAATGATTTTTCCATCCATCACGGTTCCTGGTGTCACGACGCGTACAATATCCCGCTTCACCATGCCTTTAGTGACTGAAGCATCCTCTAACTGCTCACAAATGGCGACTTTATATCCTTTTTCTATCAGGCGTTGAATATATCCCTCGGCGGCGTGGTAAGGCACTCCACACATAGGGATTTTCTCCTCGCCCCCGCCTTCGCGGCCTGTCAACGTAATCTCAAGCTCCTTGGAAGCCAAAATGGCATCTTCAAAGAACATTTCATAGAAATCGCCCAGTCTAAAAAATAGGAAGGCATCCTTAGCCCCTTCCTTTACCTTTAAATATTGCTCTATCATCGGCGTATATTGTGCCATGGTCAACCTCCATGCCTATTTAATGCTGTCCCCCATTATAACAGAAAATTGATGGACAAAGTTACCCTGAAACCTCACATTAGTACAACGAAAGACTAGAATACTTATCAGACAAACACTTACATGAGGTATATTCTTCTGCTTTTAAATATTGTAAAATCTTAACACAGAGCGTCAGCCCATATAAAAATCAAAGGAGAATACAATATGATACGAAAGCTAACGAAGGATGATCAAGAGCTACTGATGGCATTGCTGCGGAAAGAGCCGGCGCTTAATTTATTTATCATTGGCGATGTGGAGAATTTTGGGTTTGAGCAGGATTTCATGGATTTATGGGGAGAGATTGATCCAGCCGACGGGCGGATAAAAGCCGTTCTACTGCGCTTCTATAGAAGTTACCTTCCTTATGCAGATGGCCCTTTTGATGTCGAGGGGTTCGCTGAGATTATCCGAAAGGATAATGACATACATATGATCTCCGGAGCCTCAGAGGTGGTGAAGGCTTTTGACGGGGAAATTAATTTCAAACAAGTAAAACAGCTGTATTTTGCTGAATTAAAAGAAATGAACAATAAAATAAGTGAGTCCTTCTCTTCAGCTGAGCCTATTAAAAAAGCTACGGTTCAGGATGTAGAAGCGATTTGCGCACTCACGGATACCATTGAAGAATTTGAAAGCAGCCGGAATGGTTCAAGAACCAGCCTGCGTAAAACGCTGGAAAGCAACACCGGCCGCACCTATTATATAGAACGGGAAGATAAGGTCATTGTCACCGCTTCAACTTCAGCGGAAAATTCCATGTCAGCGATGATTGTAGGGGTTGCCACACATCAAGCATTCAGAGAGCAAGGCCTTGCTTCGCGCGTAATGGCACAGCTATGTGCAGACCTGCTCTATGAAGGAAAGTCATTGTGCCTCTTTTATGACAACCCACATGCCGGAGTTATTTATAAACGACTTGGTTTTCAAGATATCGGTTCATGGACCATTGTTAACATGTAGACCAAATAGTAAAATCACACTTTTACTTTGCTGCACCATAACTCACGTATATCCCGTGATTCATCCCACGTCCGTTCAGCGGCAATATAGTCGAATAAAGGCTCGATATAGGGGGCGGCAATCTCGTAGCCGCCTAGGGAACGCAGCTGCGCCAGCAATGGGGGGATTGCGGCGCGCAGCGGAGATTTATCGCCGCTGTAGTAGGCGATATGCAGGTCTTCCCGGTCGAGCGGGCGTTGCGTCAGGTCCTCATAATGGCTCACGATTAGGTGAGCCAGATAGACCGCGCCTTTAGCGATGACCGGGGATACCAGGAAGCTCGGTAAGGTCCGGTACTCGAAGCCGCCATGCGGCTGAGTCCGGAAATCGCCGAGCACACCGTATCGGGGACGACGCGCCCCTGCGCGGACGTCTTCGAGCAGAAGCATGGGCAGCGCGAGATAGTTATCGAGCGCGCGCAGCAGCGGCGCCGTCAGCGTCACGCCGCTGAAGTGCAGATGGCCGCCGAGGGCCCAGCCCGTCAGCGGCATGCCTCCCGCCCGCCAGCGCAGCGAGCGGTCGGCGATGAGCCGGTCCGCCAGCGCCGCGGCGGACATCAGCTGCGCCAGCAGTGCGCGCGGTTCCCCGCGCGGCTGAGGGCGCAGCTCGGCGACCGGGAACGCGCCGCGCGTTCCCGGAGGTCCGGCGTCGCAGCCAGCGACGCCGTCCGTGGGCAGGTACCGCGACGCAGGCACGACGCGGCCGGTGGATTCCCGGAGGATGATAAACTCCGGGTCCATGCCCATCAGCAGGCCGCTGCGGCCCGGCTGCTCCAGAGCCAGCTTTCGTTCCAGCGCTAGCGCTGCGGAACGATAAGGCTCGGGCAATCGTTGCCCGGAGGTCTTTACTAGTGGAGTGACTCCCTCCACCACATACCTCCGGTTCCCCATTGCCCTCAGCAGGACCTCACCGCTATCCAGCCCCAAGCTGTACAGCGTGCGGACAGCAATCCGCTGGAGCAATTTCATCACTCCGCGAAGCTCTCCCCGCACTCGGCCTCCCGTGGTATTGCTCTCGGCATTAGCAAAGCTCACTGCTTCGCTGTAATTATCGGTGGCCGCACGCATTCCAAGACCTGCTCCAAGCAAAGAGATGTGGAGGACAGTCAAATGATAAACCAATATCTTATAACACTGCCTGTGACCCTTCTCAGTAGCATCCGAAGCATATGTATCGACAAAATGTTTTCCAGATGGCGTCAGCGTTGCTTCAACCCCACTTCTAAGCAATCTGGACTCTCTCTCTGCCACAGACAATTCTGAATACACCTTAAGACCTTCATTCATACTCTTTAGCGCCTCCATCCGAGCGTGAACCTTTTTTCATCCTAAAAATAAATAAAAAAAAGGAGGGCATTCGCCCTCTACGCCGCCGCACTCCCTACATATAATGGACCATAACCCATTGATACTCAGTTAACGGCGGCGTATCCTTCCTTACAGCTCATCATCCAGATTGTCAGGGTCCAGATCATCGTAATCGAAGCTATCACCTTCAAAATCATAATCCTTGTCTTCTGGATCATCACTTTGCTCAGTGACATACACACGGACTTTGGTCTCAGCCACCAACTCCACTTCGAATTCGCGCTCTACGCGAAGTGTCACACTGCCTCCGCCTGGCGATACGCCCGCCTCTACACAGTTGGGTTCCTGCGTTGCCTCCGCAGAGACCTCAACTGTTGAAGTGCGGTGTCTCGTGTCCAGGTAGGAAAGCGGAATGAGCTCCACATAAGAGACTGTTTCCTTTGCTACCTCGGTCTGCTTGTTCTTGTCGTACGAGTACCAGATGTTTACATCATAAGTACCAATTACTTCGATTCCGTTCCCGGCGGCAACCGCTTCGTATTGGTGGTTGATAATCCAAGCCCCCAAAATACTAGTCGGATGATGTGGCGGAGTCACGGTATGGGTTGCTGTAGAGAACTTACGACCTTTGCCGCAAATTGCCTTCGTAATGATCTCCCTTGTTTGACGTTTATGGCTTAATGACATCTTTGAACCTCCTCCATACAATCATTCACTATCAAGTGTATGCAGGTTCTAGGCATTTGTTGATTGTTAGACTATAAATAAATTTGAGTAAGCCCTCAAGAAGGCTTTTTCAGGAGACTCATAGTTCATTTTATTTCAAAATTTGTACATATATGAGTAGATTCCAAAAATGGTCCAACCTGTTCCAGAGCCATTCCTACCCCCTCAAAAAACCTTAAAACACCAGCTATTGCGGGATTACCCGCACAATTCCAAGCGATCTATGTTTGCTTAAGTCAATAAAATCCTCATCAATATTCACCAGTGGCCGCAAAGGGTCTGTAGCAAGAATCATAACAATTTTTCCTTTTCGCCCATCTGTCAATTCCACTTCGTTCCCTAGCATTGACTGCATTAACTTATTAATAAACACTCTGCAAATATAAGGGTCGAGCTTACCGAACACACTCTCCTCCATTTGCAGTAATACTTCGTATAAAGGAGCCGCTTTGCGATAAAAACGGTCGGAGGTCATCGCGTGAAACACATCAGCCACAGCAACGATTTTACTGAAATCAGTAATCCGGTTTCCAAGCACACCAAATGGATAACCACTGCCGTCCATTCTTTCATGATGCTGTAAGGCTACTAGCGCTTGGGTATGGTTTGTGCCTACCGTATCCCTGATCATCTCATACCCAAAGGTCGTATGCTTTTTCATCAGCTGAAACTCTTCGTCGGATAATGGACCGGGCTTGGTTAATATGTCATCCGGGATTCTCATTTTGCCGATATCGTGAAGAGTCGCTGCAATGGTCAACATGCTCAAATCCTCAGACTTTAGCTTCAGCCATTTGCCTAGCAAGGTAGATATTATGCCCACAGCTACATTATGTCTGTATGTATAATCATCTTTGGTCTGCAAAGCAGCCAATACTCCGTAGAAGTCATTCTTTTCGCTTACCTGCTGGATAAACGGAATCACTTCATTTCTAACTTCCAGCATAGGAATTCTTTTATTTTTGTTATGACGAATCTGTTCAAAAATATTCTCAATCGCAGCTGTACAATCATCAATTGCAAGCTGGAAAAATTCCGCGCTATCCAGCTGGACGACGTCATGAGATTCCAGAGTGATCTTATGTTGACGAATTAATCTAATATGTTCAGCACTCAATAAAGTCAATGCGGGTAAAACAAATACTCCTTTGTCATTAAAGAGGTTAGCTACAAGTTGTTTTCCGATAAATGATTCCATATCTTTGTCCATACGCCTCACCTGCCAATGCGGAAAATTCGTATATGAATTCCCTGCTTGAATTTGAACTCACCCTATAATTGTTAATCCCTTTCGAAGATCAACTTTTAGTTCATACATATTTTATCGTGATTTCAGGGGCGAATGTTAATACTTCACTTTATTAAAGCCTAATTTTAAGCTTTTTTCCGGGTGAGCAAACGTTTCTCAGGCTTATAGCTGACCGGTATTTTATGGCGTTTCGCAATTTTTAAATAAAGTGCCAATTCTCTGCAAAGCTGCAGAATCGCTGATCGCACTTCAAATTCCTCACGTGTCTCTGGCAAATCCATGCTTTCAAACTCATGTTCAAGCTCTTCCAGCAAATGTTCCGTGCGGCCTGTATATTCTTCAGCCAAAACATCTCCGCTAAGCTGGTCGAACAATTCAGCTACCATCTCTCCATGCGGTAAATGGCGATATACTTGAGAAATCAGCTGCATCATGCTTTGTATCGATTCCAGCTGCTCCTTACGCATATAGAAATAGACATTCCAAGCTTCATCAGGATGAATTACATGATTCTCCATCTCGCGAGTAGCTGCTGTCAGTCCCCGCTGCACTGCATTATCCGCATCAATTAATTCTTTGCCATCCCACATATACGCAGGCTCACGCAAAGTACGGGCCATTTGAGTAAAAATAACTGAAAAGTATCGATCCACTTCCTTGCGGATTCCATAAATAACTCCCCCAGTCTGTGGCATGTAAATTAAGTTGACCACCCCCGCTGAACCGAGACCTATGGCCAGTAGCTCTACTTGCTGCAACAACACATGTAGCGATAACTCAGCTTGTCCAAACACACGAAACACAATAACAGAGCTAGTGACAATCCCTTCCTTGTAGCCAGACTTCACAATCATCGGAAAGCCAACAAGAACGTACAGTCCAAGTACCCAGTAATGAAACCCTAATATCCAAAATAAAATACACCCAAAAAAGAGTCCCACGAGCGAGGCCAAAAAACGCGCCGTTATCGTCCGGAAACTCCTTTTCAAGGTAACCTCCACACCCAGAATGGCTAAAAGCCCTGCACTTTGTGCATTGGGTATGCCTACTGCAGACGCGAGAAGAACGGACATTAACGTCGCAGCAGCTGTTTTAATCACACGAAATCCCATAACCCTATCTCTCCTTAAAAGCACTAACCGTTAATAGGTAAAGATATAGACATGTTACAAGATTTTGTGAATGGACACAACGTTACATTAGACTTACCGCCGGTATAACAAGCGCTTCTCCAGATACACTACCAGTTGATACATTGCCGTTGCTACGGCTGCAATAATCAGCAGACTGGACATCACAAGCGTGAAATTAAACACCTGGAATCCATATATGATCAGGTACCCAAGACCGGATTTTGCTACTAGAAACTCTCCTACGATAACCCCGACCCATGACATTCCCACATTCACCTTTAGGGTAGAGACCACCGTTGGAAAAGATGCCGGAAGAATCACTTTAAAAAACACCTGAACTTTAGAAGCTCCAAAAGAGCGGACCACCTTCACCAGATTAGGATCCACACTGCAAAAGCTATTGTAAACAACAAGTGTAGTAATAATCACCGTAATCGATAAGGTTGTCACAACGATAGCGGTGAAACCCGCCCCGAACATTACGATAAAAATCGGCCCCAAGGCCACCTTCGGCATACTGTTAAAGACAACCATAAACGGATCAAGCACCGCTGATAAAAACGGAGACCACCAAATAATCACTGCCAGCAGCGTTCCTAACAAGGTTCCCAGAACAAAGCCTACCGCAGTCTCTCCTACCGTCATCCCCAAATGAGGCCACAAGCTTCCACTGATCATATCCTGCCAAATCTGCTTGAAGATTTTTGTCGGGTAGCTGAACAATAACTCATCAATCCAGCCCATTCTTGCTCCTGCTTCCCACAACACAAAGAACAGCAGCAATAGACTGCTTCTTACAGCAATAACCTGATTACGCCGGCGCTGTTTAGTTTTTTTGAAATCCACATGCATTTGCTGCAGCCACAGTTCACGGGAAGCTAAGACACCCGCTTGCTCTGTTCGTTTCATTAGCTTTCCCTCCCTGCGATCTCCATCTCTGTCCATACTTCATGAAAAAGCTCCGCAAACCCTGGCTGATCACGCGCATACAGCGGTGGGGCTGAGCGGATTAGCTCCGGAACAGGAAAAACTTTACGAATCTTCCCTGGATTTCGCTGCAATAAAATAACCCTACTGCTGACCGCAATCGCTTCTGACAGATCATGCGTGACCAAAATAGCCGTGGTTCCCCGGCTGCGTAAGGTCTCTGAGACTAAATCTTCCAGCTGAAGTTTGATCTGATAATCAAGTGCCGAGAACGGCTCGTCTAACAGCAGCAGTCCTGGATTGGTAGCTAATGTTCGTACAAGAGCCACCCGTTGCCGCATCCCTCCGGATAGCTGAGAAGGATAGGCCTGTTCTTTCCCTTCTAATCCCATCTCGCGCAGCAGCTCCAAAGTCCGTTTATGACTTTCTTCGTTTAAGCTTCCGGTAAGCTCCAGTCCAAGCACGGCATTGTCAAGAATACTCCGCCAAGGAAAAAGATAATCCTGCTGCAGCATATATCCAACCTCAGGCGAAGGGCCTAGAATGGGTTGGCCATTTACGAATACTTCACCCTCAGAGGGCTGCAGCAGTCCGGCAATAATCGATAGGAGAGTCGTCTTACCACAGCCACTTGGGCCTACTAAGCTGACGAATTCTCCTTGCTCGACATTAAGATTTAGATCCTCAACGGCCAGTGAAGCTTCCCGATCGCCGAGATAGGCATGCGTTACTCCCTTTAATTGCACTACTGGAAGCAAGGTCATCCCCTCCTTATAGTTAACAAAATCCATTTAGGATCTTATCTCTCTTATTTAGAGCCACTGCTCTTTATGGTCTTTTCAGCTTTTTCAGCAAAAGTATTATTCACGATCTTTTCTGCTGGAACACGTTCTTTAAGTTCACCTGCGTTGTCCATAACATCTAGCAGATTATTCCATTCTTCATTATCAACAACCGGATTAATGGCGTAGGTGTCCTGCTCCTTGTAGCGTTTTACAGCAGAAATCACAATGTCACGATCCGTTTTATCAAAATAAGTTATTATGGCATCCGTAATTTCTTCAGGACTATGTTCCTTCACCCAAAGCTGAGCACGCTGGATGGCATTAGTGAACTTTTGCACGGTGTCTCCATTTTTGCTAATGTAGCTGTTTTTTGACATGAATACCGTATAAGGTAAATAACCGCTCTCCACCCCAAACGATGCCACTACAGCTCCCCGGTCTTCTCGTTCGAAGATAGAGGCCTGCGGCTCAAACAGCTGCACATAATCCCCAGTACCTGAAGCAAATGCACCGGCAATATTAGCAAAATCGATATTTTGGATCAAGGTAATATCCTTCGCAGGATCAATTCCCTTTTTAGATAAAGTAAACGCGCCTGCCATTTGTGGCATTCCGCCTTTTCTTTGACCAAGGAAGGTAGAGCCCTTCACTTTATCCCAATTAAAATCTCCATCAGCCTTCCGGGCGAACAGGAATGTTCCATCCCTTTGAGTCAGCTGTGCAAAATTAATGACCGGATCATCCGAGCCCTGCTGATACACGTAAATGGAGGTTTCTGAACCAACCAACGCCACATCAATAGCTCCTGAGAGCAATGCAGTCATCGTTTTATCGCCACCGGGAATCGTCTGCAGTTCTACATCCAGCCCTTCATCTTTGAAGAAACCTTGAGTCAAGGCAACATACTCGGGTGCATAAAAGACAGAGCGGGTAACCTCCCCAATCTTCACCTTTACCGTCTCTGACTTTCCGCCGCAACCGGCAAGTACTGAAAAGCATAAAGTAATGATCATGAGCGACAATGACAGCTTTTTCCGAATCTTCATTCTTCATTCTCCTTTCTTACCGGGTCCTTCGCCCTTGCTTAAAGCATATGCACATGCCTACTGAAAGGTTAAAATCCCGAATATCGTGGGGAATTAAAAGAATATCCATGATATTAGCGGTTTTTATTGATTTTATGGATAAATATCACTGGATTTGCTGTTTTTATATCTGTGCAAACGTTTTACCTGAGGATTTGATTACAGTACTATAAGAATTAAAGCGCTTACCATTTCCTTTATAGGAAAATTGCAGCAGAAGGGGTTATTTTATATGGATAAACGAGCAACATCTATCGCCAAAAAACACACAATAAACGGACTTTTGACTCTTAGCTTAACTGCCGTTCTGCTATCCGGTTGTTCAGGAAATAATAACAATATTCCTTCCTCTGCCTCCCCTTCTCCATCGCCACAAGCAAATACAGCTCAGAATACTACAACACCTCCCGCTGCAAAAACCATTACCACTGACGAACAGCCCTCAACGGTTTATTATGAGATTTTTGTTCGTTCATTCTATGACTCTGACGGGGATGGCATCGGTGACCTCAAAGGGATTACCAAGAAATTAGATTACTTAAATGACGGAAATCCTGACACCACAGACGATCTGGAGATCGGTGGGATTTGGCTTATGCCTATTAATCCTTCACCAAGCTATCATGGTTACGATGTGACGGATTATCGTGCAATCAATCCAGATTATGGGACGATTGAGGATTTACAAGAGCTCGTTACGGAGGCCCATAAACGTGGGATTAAAGTAATTATGGATTTGGTCGTGAATCACACCTCCAAAGAACATCCTTGGTTCGTAGATTCCGCTAAAAATAAAGACAGCAAATATCGCGACTGGTACATATGGGCCGAAGATCAAGGACGCCCTGCCAATGGAGCTAGTGCCGCTGGTAGTGGCAGTGCATGGCACTCTTTACTGGGTAGTCATTATCTAGGTGGCTTTTGGGAAGGCATGCCTGATCTAAATTTTGATCATACGGAAGTTCGTAATGAAATGAAAGATATCGGCAAGTTTTGGCTGGAACAAGGGGTTGATGGATTCCGTTTAGACGCTGCTAAACATATTTACGAAGACCTTCTAAGCGACAAAAGCCAAGCCACAACCAATAAAAATGTATCTTGGTGGCAGGATTTCCGCAAAGCGATGAATGAAGTGAATCCTCAAGCTTATATTGTCGGCGAAGTATGGGAGAATTCTGCAGTCACCGTAGGGGCTTATTTGGATCAAGCCTTCGACTCTAGTTTTAACTTCGGGTTAGCTGAGACCCTTATTAATTCCGTGAAAACTGAAAAAGACAGCGGGACTGCCTTTACGCTGGAACGTACGTATAATTTGTACTCCAAAATATCTGATAGCCATTTTACCGATGCAATTTTTTTGACAAATCATGATCAAAACAGAGTCATGAGTCAATTAGACAGCAATCTGGATCATGCAAAAATGGCAGCAGCCCTGCTGTTAACCTTGCCTGGAAATCCTTTTATTTATTATGGTGAAGAAATAGGAATGCTTGGTGTAAAACCAGATGAAGGAATTCGTGAGCCCATGAGATGGATGACAGCGGATCAGGGTGAGGGGCAGACTACTTGGGAGGTCGGCAGCAATAACGCTGATGATGTTAGCATTAATGTCGAAAGCCAGACTAACGACAGCAGCTCACTGCTTAAAAGATACCGCGAACTCATTGCGTTAAGAAACGAAGTCCCTGCGCTCCGTGATGGCGGAATTCGAGACTACACTTCTGGCAATGCAGGGGTAATGGCCTACGAACGTATAACAACAGAGGATCAAGTCCTCGTTGTTCATAACCTAACTGGAGATGAACAAATCATTACGCTTCATCCAAATGTTGAGGGTATCTCTTACACCAAGATCCAAAAGACAACTGCTGACAAAGTGACCTTAAATTCAGATCAGCTTACTCTTCCTCCCTATTCAACGGTTATTGTGGACTAGGAAAAGAGGAGGAATGAAACACCCACTCTGCCACAGAACCACATAATTGTGCTTTCGATATAGGAAGAGCTACAATCCAGTCTTGGGAAGGATCGCTGCTCATTCGCAGCAACCAGCCACTTGAATGATCACTTATGAAGCTAGCATACTGAAACTTCCAGCCATTTTCACTAGAAATACAGAGTCGCAATTCTCCCTCTGCGTCGAAGCATTTCATCACTTGTGCAAGATGGTTGGAATGGACATCATCTCCTGTCTCTGCAGCTAAACACTCTGAGAGTCTGTGAACCGTAGAGGAATCAGAGCCTTTTTTCAGCTCCTCGAACCTTTTTTTTGACATTAGTAACGCCGGAATCCCGTGAGCAAAGGGCTCCATCGCTCTCTCACATTCAAACAACTCGAGACAAAAGCTCTCTGTTTCCTCTCTGTTCTTCAGCACACACGGAGGAGAGTCCGGTGTATTATTGCAGTAAGCTAGTATTTTATCCTTATGTATTTGTAAACACAGATCTTTAGTTTTCTCCTTCTCTCTATATTTGAATCTACCTATCCTTTCTGCTGTAGACGCAGTATTTAACAATTCATTTAATACTACTTGGTCGGTTACCCGATCTGGAAATAAAAATTCCGTTAAATCCGTTAAATCCGTTCGTTCTTTCTCATTCACATTATTGTATCCTTCCTGTATTACATATAAATGTATATTAAACTAGCAATCTTTATGTTATCATAAGCTAATTTTAAGGTAAAATTAAGAAACAAGGGGTATGATCATTAACATGAAATACTTGTAGCGAGGTGATTTCAAAATGAGAATGCTCATCACATTTCAGAACAAACTTGTACCTGTGTATTTCACAACAGAAAATAAACAGCCCACTCAAAAAGTACTTAGATTACTTAACAGTACGCTGGAGCTCAAAATTCAAAAGGGCAAAAGTGCCCTCCAGAAATGCCTCAATTCTCTGATTAGTATCGAAATTAAAGGCTCTGAAGCTATATTGCACAGTTACAGTGAAAATGATTCATTGGCGCTATCCCTCTATTAATGGAGGGGTAGTTTTTTTGTCACAACATTGCTGTCCTAAGCTTTCTAATAAGGAACGTCCTAAGTAGCCAAGTGGTGCTGCTTGGACTCGTTGTCTTTTTGAAGCTAAACTTGATCCAAAATGACACTCCGTTTGATTTAGATACTATTTGCGCATACATAGGTATACATAGCTTCAACTCTCAAAGTCAGGGACCTTGGTTTCGCTGGTTCTGCTTGGTTCTGCTTGGTTCTGCTTGGTTCTGCTTGGTTCTGCTAGGTTCTGCTTGGTGCTACTTTGTACTGATTTTGTGCTATTTCATGGCACGTTTGGATTGCTGCTTGCCGGCCATCCCCATAGCCGCCTGCTTTCGGACTCAGATGACCTTAATCGTAACTTTTGGGCTCATTTGGAATTCTAACGGACCCCAGGGTCACTATTGGCTCGAAAAACACTAATTATCGACCTCAAAAAGCTAAATAGCTGCGCTGGAGTCCGAAACTCTGCTCTAATGTTCATAAATTCGCACTTAGCGTCATCTGAGTCCGCGGTAATCTAAATTCGAAACTCAGTTTGCTTTAGTTGCTATTGTCGCGTACATAGTTGCTACTGTTGTAGCTTTAGTCGATGCTTTTGAACTCATAGCCACTGCTTTCGGACTCATAGATGGATGCTATCGGACTCAGTTGACCTTAATCGTAACTTTTGGGCTCATTTGGAATTCTAACGGACCCCAGGGTCACTATTGGCTCGAAAAACACTAATTATCTACCTCAAAAGGCTAAATAGCTGCGCTGGAGTCCGAAACTCTGCTCTAATGCTCATAAATTCGCAAATAGCGTCATCTGAGTCCGCAGTAATCTAAATTCGAAACTCAGTTTGCTTTAATTGCTATTATCGTGTACATAATTGCTACTGTCGTGTACATAGTTGCTACTGTCGTGTACATAATTGCTACTGTTGTAGTTTTAGTCGCTGCTTTTGAACTCATAGCCACTGCTTTCGGACTCAGATGACCTTAATCGTAACTTTTGGGCTCATTTGGAATCCCATCGGACCCCAGAGTCGCTATTGGCGCGAAAAGCACTAATTATCGACCTCAAAAAGCTGAATAGCTGCGCTGGAGTCCGAAACTCTGCTCTAATGACTAAAAATCCGCATATAGCGTCATCTGAGTCCGTTGGCCGCTGAGGATACTTGGAAGGTCACTTAGCGAGTGATTTGTTGTCTGACTTAGCCGTTAACTTGGTGTGTAGCTCAGTGAGTTACTCGGCGGGTGATTAGTTGTGTTAGTCAGTGAGGTGACTTAGCCGTTAACTTGGTGTGTGACTCAGTGGGTAACTCAGCGGGAGATTTGTTGTGTGGCTTAGTAAGTCGTTTAGCGGTTGACTTAATGTGTGACTCAGTTAGTAACCTACACGTTACTAGTTATGTGACTCAGTTAGTAACTTAGCCGTTAACTTGGCGTGTGACTGACTCAGTGTGTAACTTAGCAGTTGACTTGGTATGTAACTCAACAAATGACTTTGCATTGGTTAGCAGATTAGATGTATCAGGTGGCCTGACCCTACTATGTCACCTGCCAAAAGTGACGTTTGTCGTAGGTTGGCTTTCATTTGCTGACCCTTTATGCTGAAGCAATCTGCCAGGACTAAAAAACGCAGAGCAGTGATCCCCCCTTAACGGGAGGATCACTGCTCTGCTATATTTACGGACTTTTTTAACCCAAGGACTCTGTCTCGTTCAGCGAAAAATCTACTATTAAGAAGAGCTCAGCAATTATCAGCTGATCTTGTAATTCTTCTGCTCTGCTTTTTCAGCTTTCTGGATTCGAAGTCTAAATAGCTTCACTAAATTCTGACGCGTATGCTCTTCGTGACAGCTGTCCAATTTTTTAATGATAAACCGATCGATGGACATGTCAATCGCTCCTTTTAGATCATTCTGGAACTTATAGAGACAGGAAATTATTTCCTGTTCTCTTGTATCACCTATTAACCTTGTTTTCATTTTTTCAAACTCCTTAAACGCAAACAAATTTCAAGAACAAAAAAATAATTTACAAACAAAAGATTACATGCTATATTAAATATAGTTAATATTAAATACACACATGCAAGGGAGAAATCATAATGTCTAAAGTTCTATTTATTAAAGCAAACAACCGTCCAGCAGAACAATCCGTAAGTGTTAAGCTGTACAATGAATTCTTGGAGAGCTACAAACTCAACCACCCAGAAGATGAAATCACTGAGCTTGATCTGTTCGCAGAGCAACTTCCATACTACGACAATACCCTGATCACTGGTATGTATAAAGCCGCTCAAGGATACGAAGCAACACCTGAGGAAGCAGCTGGTGCCGCTATCGTTAATAAATATCTTAATCAGTTCATCGCTGCAGATAAGGTAGTATTCGGTTTCCCACTGTGGAACATGACTGTACCTGCTGTATTGCACACTTATGTAGATTACCTTTGCCAAGCTGGTAAAACATTCTCTTACACTGCTGAAGGTCCAGTTGGTCTTTTGACAGGTAAAAAAGCAATCGTTCTGAATGCAAGAGGCGGTATCTACTCTGAAGGTCCTGCTGCAAGTGCTGAAATGGCAGTAAACTTCATCGTTGGTAACCTTAACCTGTGGGGAATTAAAGATATTACACAAGTAATCATCGAAGGCCACAACCAACTTCCAGCACAATCCGCTGAAATCATTGAAAACGGATTGCAACTGGCTAAGGAAACTGCTGCATCCTTCTAAACCATAACCGTTTAGATTCAATTCAATAATGAAGGGCGCCCCTTAGCTGTCAAAAGCTAAGGGGCGCCCTTTTTCAATGTCTATGCCGTTATATCAATTCTTTTTAATATTCATCCAACTCTTTACGCCATCCGTATCCTCTGGTTCTGGATGAACTCACTTTAGTGGAAGCTGCGCTTTTTCTCTTAAGCTTGGCTTCTTTATTATTTTGGTACAATACTTCTCGTTGTGTTTTTCGGTAGTTGAATAGTCTCTTCTCTTCCAGTTCACCTGTTTGGACTGCTTCCAGTACAGCACAGCCCTCTTCGCGTTCATGTCTACAGTTACTAAACCGGCACTTAGAAGCTAGACCGCTGATATCACTAAACGCTAGATCAAGACCACCTTCATCTTCCCAGAGCTGCAGCTCCCGCATCCCCGGTGTATCTACGATAATCCCCCCATCCGGCAAAACAAACAGTTCACGGTGGGTAGTAGTATGACGTCCGCGGCTATCCCCTTCTCTAACATCCTGCGTAATCTGAAGGTTCTTCCCGCATAGCCAGTTGACCATTGTCGACTTCCCACAACCGGAAGAGCCCGTAAGAGCTACTGTTTGACCCTCACCAATGTAAGGCAGCAGCTTCTCGCGTCCTTCATCTTGTATTGCACTAACAGCATGTACTGATACTCCGGGAGCCGCGCTCTCCATTTCAGCGATTTTACTGTCTGCATCAGGACAAAGATCCGCTTTAGTGAGTAGAATAACTGGATTTGCCCCACTATTCCAAGCCATGATCAGATATCTCTCCATCCGGCGAACATTAAAGTCATCATTCAACGCGCTGACCAGAAATAATGTGTCTACATTGGAGGCAACAATTTGCTCATCTTGTGTATTTCCTGCGACCTTGCGTGAGATCACACTCTGCCGAGGCAATACGCCATGTATGATTCCATGCTCGCCGCCATCTTGCATCGCCAATGCTACCCAGTCTCCAATGGCAGGAAAATCACCCGAGGCTACAAATGTGTGTCTCAGCTTCCCGGCAAGCTCTCCCCACGTCTCTCCTACATCAGTTAACACCTTGTACTTACTGCCAAAGTCACCAACGATTCTCCCGGGAATAAATTGTTTATCCTCTGCATGACTCCACTTTTCATTCCATTTTGTACTCCAGTTTTCATTCCAACCATATTGCTTTATGCTATTCATTCATTTCCTCCTAAAAGATATGTTTATGTTTTTTCTTGCCCCTTGGCGTTTTCCGAGAACACAAAAAGCCGCCGGAAATAAAGACTCCGGCGGCGGTATATAGACATGTGGATTTATTACACCAAATCCAATCTTTCTACACACGCAAAAAAGCCACCGGACCCTATACGGTTCCCGGTGGCTCTAATAAGCGTAATTGAGCTTACCCGCTAAACTGCACGAATCAATTATTCGGCAGCAGCTGTTCCCGGAAGACACGTATCCACAACAGTTAAGTTCATTACATTTAAAACTGTCATAAAACATCGTCTCCTTCCGAAATTTAAGATGCTGTTATCATAATTGGTGCAGCAGTAAAATGTCAACCCCAAATTTTCCAGATTACAAAATAGCCTTTAATTCTTTCAGCTCACGGATCATTTTCCAAGGTTGGATGTCCAGCTGATCATCCCAAGGATGTTTCCTTTGCAGCCATATCCCTTCAAGGCCAGCCTTACCTGCACCCCAGATATCATTTATCGGATGATCCCCTATAAACAAGGTTTGATCCGCAGAGGCACCCAACCTGTCTAAAGCTAATTGATAAATCGCAGGATCAGGCTTCGCAATGCCAACTTCTCCAGATATAACAATAGCCTTGAAGTACTCTCGCAGGCCGAGAATATCAATTTTGGTGTTCTGGATTTCTTTTTTACCGTTGGTGACCAGCCCCAAAGTATATCCACGCTCCACGCAATACTCCAGAACCTCCAAAGCATGCTCCATGGCTGCACCATGATTGATGTAGCTCGCATCATAATACGCTCGGATATGTTCAGCCGACACAGGCTTTTCCCAAGGCAGGATCTCACTAAGTTCTAAGAAAAATCCGTCTTTATCACGGTAGCCATCAGCGTCTCTGTGGATCATATCCTCGATCACGGCCTGCGCTTCCGCAGGTTCAAGATGCCCAAGAAAATCCTGCACGAACTGAGTGCTAAAGCTGCGAAATGTATAGTCGCGATCCATTAAAGTATTGTCCAGATCAAATAAAATAGCTTGTACTTCCTTCATCAAGCAATTCCCCTTACATGCTGTTAATTTTCAAACCTAACCTACAGAATGTAATTGTACTATGCCTTTAGAGACAAAGAAAAGACTATTCAACAAAAAGGATTTGTGGCTTCCATTTTACTGAACAGTCTTTGTGAAGATTCATATCTACGTCATTCCTTTACTCGAAATGCTCTGCCCGATGGGTCAGCATCATTTCTTCATCCGTAATATACAGCGGAAAAGGAGGTGTTTCTTTCAGATAACTTTCTGTAGATAACAACCGATAATGAACCTCTGGCAACCAGGTGTCTTCAAGCAGCGGTAGCTTGCCTGTATCACTAATATAACTGTCTACAGCAGCCTGAACTAAATCCAGATAATACGGTACTAACTTGTCTTCTTCCTCGAAAATTTCATAGGTCTCTCGAGACATATAGAAATTCCGTTCGGGTATTCCACCCAAATAACGTTTCAGACGACTCATATCGATTCTTTTGTCCTCTAAGATTAATGCTGTTCTATTAATAGGTCCAGGCATATCTTCTTCGAACTTTCGAATCGCCTGTTTCACTTGAGGTAATGTGACGGTTACATGATCTGATTTGGGTTGCTTTTTTGTGCGTTTAAATAACATAACGAAAGTCTCCTTTCTAAATATGTCTCAGATAACGCTTACAATTCCATTTTATTCGAAATTCGAATAATTAATCAGTACATTTCAAATCGACACAGAATGTTAATATTTAAAAGATCATTATTTGACATATTCCCACCGAGTCCATACTTCTCGAGGATTTAGTTCATACTTGTCCTTCTCACGATACATAAACTGATGCATGATGAATTCACGACGAATAGTGGCAAAATCTTCATGAAACTGCTTAATAAACTCATTGATTTCCTTTTCCGTATAAACAACACCTGGCTCTAGCTTCTCAACCATGTATTGAAGCGCTATCAATTTCTTCTTGTATTGTGCGGGAATTTGCCGCAGCCGGCCATCTTTAGAGAAAAAATTACGAATTACAGTATCCTGGAGACTATTCTCAGGCAATTGCTCTTCCATATTCTCAGCTCCTTTCGAAAAAATAAATTGCAGTGAAGCTTCAGCCCCATTATTGATAAACTCCGGATTCAACTTAAAGTAAACTGTATTTTTGTCGCGTCTTTCCTTTATTAGAGCCGCTTCACGTAATTTAGCCGCATGATGAGTGACTGTAGGCTGCGATAAATTCAACTTCTCAGCCAGCGCTTGCCCGTGCATTTCTCCTTGGGACAAAAGCAACAATAAGCGAAGACGCGTTGGATCAGCTAAAGCTTTATGATAACTCACGATTTTCTCCAACTGCACTGGGTTCACGCTCCTAGAATTTCACAATACATTGATACATTAGATATATATCTAATTATATAATAATCAACGTTGTTCTTGCAATGGTTATTATACTCAATCTGCTCTTATGGAAAAATTCATGAATTTAGGGTAGGATTTAAAGAAAAGATAGTAACAATCAGGAGGTAACCCGCTTTATGAAAGATGTCATTATTATCGGTGCAGGTCCTTGCGGCCTCTCGGCAGCTATCGAATGCCAACGCCAAGGCCTGTCCAGCCTTATTATTGAAAAAAGCTTTATTGTGCACTCCATTTATTTGTATCCAACAAATATGCAATTTTTCAGTACGGCTCAGTTATTAGAAATCGGGGATGTTCCTTTCACTTCGACCAACGACAAGCCTTACCGTCATGAAGCGCTTGTCTATTATCGCCGAGCCGCCGAGCAATATGGTCTAGAGATCGCCGCTTATGAAGAAGCATTATCCATTGAACCGCTTGAAGATGGAACCTTTGCCGCACATACGTCAAATATGCGTGGTGAGCATCAGAAACGTATCACTGCAAATGTAGTTATAGCAACAGGTTATTTTGATCAGCCAAATATGATTGGCATTCCAGGTGAAGAACTACCTAAAGTTACTCATTATTTCGGTGAAGCCCATCCTTACACGGGAATGAAGGTAACTGTAATTGGCGGCAGTAATTCCGCAGTAGATGCAGCACTGGAGCTTATGCGTGTAGGAGCTACGGTAGATATGGTATATCGTGGTGAAAGCATCTCAGAGAATATTAAACCTTGGGTTCGGCCAATCTTTGAAGGCATGGTGCAAAAAGGGAAAATCACTCTGCACTTAGGCTCGCGTGTCACTGAAATTACTGCAAGCTCAGTAATTGTTACGGATCATAAGGGGGACAAGAAAGCATTGGATAATGATTTCGTTCTTGCCTTGACTGGCTTCCGTCCGAGCCGTACCCTCCTCACTTCAGCGGGTGTGATCATGGATGACGACATGGATAAGCCTGCTTTTAACACCTCTACCATGGAAAGTAATGTTCCAGGGTTGTATGTTGCTGGAGTAATCGCCTCCGGCCGCAATGCTAACGAAGTGTTTATTGAGACCGGAAGAGGGCATGGTAAGCTTATTGCAGATCACATTGTGTCAAAAGAAAGTTCTAATCCTAAGGAGTTGAAACATTAAGATGGACATGACCTCTTTGCTTTTGCTTGGACTTGCAGCGCTCGGAATTATCAGCAGCAATTCCCCTGTAACAATAGCAATGGTCGTCCTATTACTGCTAAGAGTACTTGGCTTACAGCAAACTTTTCCTTGGCTAGAAAAATACGGTTTAACCATCGGGATTATCATCCTGACCATCGGGGTCATGACCCCATTAGCCAGCGGCAAAATATCGCTGCAGACAGTCGGTCAATCCTTCTTGCACTGGAAGTCCTTGCTTGCTATCGCTATTGGCATTCTCGTCGCTTTTCTTGGAGGCCGCGGTGCTACGCTCATGACCAACCAACCCACAGTTGTTGCAGGTCTGCTGATTGGCACGGTGATCGGGGTTGCGTTATTTAAAGGCGTTCCGGTCGGTCCGCTGATCGCAGCCGGCATTTTATCACTTATGATCGGCAAAATGTAATAGAACAGCACAAAAAAGACCGCTTTTGGCGGTCTTTTTTATTGTGCCTTTTATACAACCATCTTTCTCTCTATTCCTCCACCTGAGAAATGGACTGCGGAATTTGCTGCACCGCTCTTTTTTCAACGACTAATAAATCTTCAACGCCATACTCTGTCTTAATTTTCTGCAACTGCTTCAAAGCCTCTTCTTCTGTATTAAAATATCCTGCTTCCACGAGATATAAGCCTTTCTCATCCTTTAACATCCGCACATCCTCTAACCCATATAACATTTCTTCAGCCATACCCAGCGCCTCACCAGAAGGCTGTGAGACCGTTCTTAACGAATATACAGAGCCCTCTTTTGCTTCGTCTCCTTTCTCTTTTAACGTAATCACTACCTGTGCTGGCTCTTTATATTCCTTTACCTCATAAGCAACCGAGTCCGTAAGCGTGACATTGAACCGAATAGCCGAATCATCTAGTGTAATTAGTGGATAAGCATCCTGAACATATCGGCTTTGCTTTAATGTCTCCAGATCTTTGACTGCTGAGAATTTTCTGGCCCCACTTACTGTAATCGTCATTGTTGCCGGATTTTCCGTAAACTTTACGTTATATGAGCTTGCTAACTGTTGTGTTTCATCTGGATTTGCAAAATTCAAAATCAATTGATCGCTATTCTTCAATTGTTTCACCGAAATAAAGTTCACATCTACTCCATCCTGAATGGTTCCACCACCTGCACTTCCTTCCGTAAATTGCAGAACACTGACCAGCTTACCTAGAACCGGTATTTGATCCATACTACTCGCAAAAGCAGGAACCGTATTTACACCCACCGTAAAAGAAATCAATACAGCCGCAGCTACTGATCCTGTCCATTTCAAGGCACGTTTTGAAGAACTATTTTTCTGTTTATAGATTTTTCCTCTTTCAATTCCTTTACGAGAAGCGAATGATAGTTCTTTAGGAATTTCAATCTCATTATAGGCTTGCTGTAGACGTTCTAGTTGCTTATCCAAAGTACTCACTCTCCTCCATACTTATTTTTAATTTTTCCAAACCTCTATAAATAACGGTTTTGACACTGCTCAGGGGCATATCGAGAACCTCTGCAATTTCCTTTATGGGCAAGTCCTCCAAATATCTCATCACAATCACCATTCTTGATTTTTCATCAAGGCCGCTGAGCGCTTCATGCAAGTCCATAACTTCTTCCCTAGATTTCGGAGCATAGCTGCCTCCCAGCTCTTGATCTATATACACGATTTTTTTAGATTTACGGATAAAGTCCAGCGCACAGTTGACAGCGATCTTGGTGAGCCAAGTTTTAAAATATTGCGGTTGCTTCAATTTATGAATGGAGATATAGGCTTTGAAGACGGTCTCCTGCACAATCTCCAGTGCATCCTCTTGATTCCGCACATAGGAGTAGGCCATTCGGTATAAACGCTCCTGCATGCCGTCAATAAGCGCAGTAAAGCTGTCTTCATCACCTGCTATCGCCTTTTCCTCAAGCGTGGTTTTATTCACGTTCCTCACTTCCTTTCATGATGTTTATAAGCTTTAGACGCACATGATCTCCGAAAAGACTCAGATTCCGTTTAGAATTTTTGCCATAGTATAAGTTACTGTGTGCCGCCACCCTGATTGGAATTCAAAAAAAGTGGCCTTCTCTTTCGAGAGGACCACTAAGATGTTCAAGTATTTTTCCAAAAAAATATTAAGCGTCTAAATGCTGTACGTTAAATAATCGCGCATAACTACCCTCTATCGCCATCAGCTGTTCATGCGTACCCCGTTCAGTAATTTCACCATTCTCAAGTACGACAATCTGATCCGCATGTGTAATCGTTGACAGTCTATGCGCTACAATTAGTGTAGTACGTTCCGAAGAAAGAGACTGCAGCGCTTGTTGAATTAAATGCTCCGATTCCAGATCCAGCGCCGAAGTAGCTTCGTCTAATATAAGAACCTTCGGATCCTTGAGAAATACCCTTGCGATAGCAACCCGCTGCTTCTGTCCTCCGGATAGCTTAACACCACGTTCTCCCACTTCTGTCTCATAACCCAGTGGCAGCTGCTCAATAAAATCATGCGCATTGGCAGCTTTTGCTGCTGAAATGACCTCTTCTTCCGTGGCATTAGGATTACCGAACAAAATATTCTCACGCACAGATCCGCTGAATAAGAAATTATCTTGCAGGACCATGCCGACAGACCTACGCAAGCTTTCCTGTGTTAATTCCTGTATATCATAACCATCCATTTGGAGGCTGCCTTTACTGATGTCATAGAATCTCGGGATCAAGCTTATAAGGGAGGACTTTCCTCCACCGCTCATTCCGACGAACGCAATGGTCTGTCCGGGCTGAATACTCAGATTAATATCTTTTAAGACCCAATCATTCTCTTCGTTATATTTAAACCATACATTCTCAAAAGCAATCTCACCACGTGAATCCTTTAGCACTTTTGCTCCCGGCTTGTCTACAATATCATAAGGCTCATTCAGCAGCTCAAGCACCCGTTCAAGAGAAGCAGAGGCTTGCGTAAGCACCGTCGAGGAATTAATCAATCTCCGCAGCGGGGAATACATCCGGTCCAGATAGCCAAAGAAAGCTACAAAGGTACCTACTGTCAAATTGCCATGAATGACCTGATAACCACCATATCCGATGACCAAAAGAGGTGCTATATCCGTTAATGTATTAATAATTGCGAAGGTCATAGCATTCCAGCGGGTTTGCGCCATCGCTTTTTTAAGAAAGTTACCGTTGATGTCCTCAAACTGCTTCTGATCCACTTTTTCCATCGTAAAGCTGCGGATGATTGATATCCCTTGAATCCGTTCATGGAGATAACCTTGAATGCCAGCCAGAGCTTGGGAACGATCTTTCGTTAACAGCTTAAGCCGCTTATACAATTTGTTAACTGCAATTGCGTAAAAAGGTAATACCGAGATAGACACGAGCGCCAGCACCGGATTTAAATAAAACATAAATCCCAAAGCAAAAACTAGTGTGAACGTGTCGAGCCATACATTCATCATGCCGACTTCGACCAAATTTTTGGTCTGCTCAACATCGTTAATAAATCTGGAGATGGCTTCTCCCACCTTGGTATTCTGATAATACCGCAGTGACAGCCGCTGTAAATGACTGTAAAGCTTATTTCGCATATCGAACAACACTTTACTTGTGATAAGCTGAGCAAAGTATTGGCGATAATACTCTACGGGCCCTCTTACGATAACAAATAAAATTAAGGCACCACCCAGAATAAGCATCAAATGTGATACCCGTTCCTCAATCCCCATGCTCGGGTTCATTAGGAGGTCATCGACCACGTATTTCAGAATCATTGGCAGTGTTAGCGGAATACTGAATTTGATCATGCCGATAAACAGCGTAAACACAATCAATTTCATATAAGGTCGTACAAAAGTAAAATATGATTTCCATTGCTTCACAGGAATATTCTGTCCCTTCTCTTTAGTGAGTTGCTAAGTACAGTTGACTTTTGCTCTCTACAGTGTTTTTATAATTTTAGATCATAAGTACAATTGCAGTACCGAACTTCAGGAGGATAACGATGTCTAGACAATTTGTGACGGAAGCCGTCATGATGGCGATTTACGGCCAGCTTCTCGTATCGAGCAGCCCTGTAGAATATATAGTGCCTTATACTACCGTGATGGAACTATACGAACTGCGAGACAGCGATGATCCGTTGATGAACCGTCCGGACGACGACAAGCATGTTAAGTTGAAGATAAGTGAGCTCATTGCTTATTTTGAAGAACCGCTCAACGCGAAGAAGATCAACCGCTGTTTAGCTGTGCCTTGGGCGAAAAGCTCAGGTATTCTCCTTGGCGGGCAATCCAAAATCACCATCATTAACAGTATGGATACCGCTGTCTACGGTGAGATGTTCGATCCCATCGAAACAGAGCTTCTGCTGTCCTCACAACGTGAGAAAGTACCTATCCTAACGGATCAATTTGAATTGATTCAACGGATCATCGAGGGTGGAGTTCCAGTTCAGGTGTACGATATTGACGACTTCGACTTCGCTCTGGAGGAAGAAACCTCTCGCAATTTGCACTGATAACACCTATGTATTTCCAACTGGAATACCCTCATTTTAAAGACAGCATTTGAAAAGCCCCTGCCTTTTGGCAAGGGCTTTTCCTGATTAAAATAAACAATCATTAAGACAACTATACCTGCACTTCGCCGGATACCGGCTTTGGTTCGTACTTATATTCAATGTCATCCTCTGACTCAGAGTATACGATAGATAGGTCATAACCTTCCATATACCATAAGTCCTGCTCCTCCATATAGAACACAATATCATCCTGTTTGACCTGAATAGCTGGACGCCCAGGTGCTTCTGTAGCAATGCCCAGCGAAAAACCGGGGTGAAGTCCACCTCCCGAGCTATAACGGGGAAATAAACGAATATAGTCTCCATTCTTAAGGTCCAATTCTCTCTTAAACCAAGCTGCCGCTGCTTGACTAATTTCCATGTTCATTTCTCTCAGCTCCTTTGTATATTCTAATCATAACGAAAATAAGTCGATATTCAAACAACTTTATGCAATTAATGATTTCCCAATCCATTTAAAATTAAGTTTGACAAATTCGCGAACCGGATGATAAACTCTGAACATAACTAAACGTCTTCTAGTTATTACCAAATTAATGAAAGGGGTGAGCGCGGTGTTTACGAAGTTACAGCCATATTATTTTACTATTGTTGGAATTTTTACTCAACCGAATACCGAAGCAGCCCAAGTGATTAAGCCATCCTGAAGTTTTTGCGAGTCTTATGGACCGTATAACTTTAGTTCTTGAAGGTCTCTCACATGCTTGGTGCTGTAACGCACCGTGCGCATGATAGCTGTAAATTACAGGCATATCGTCCGTTTTCGGATGATATGCCTTTTTTGTTTGCTGAAGAGATAATCACTTGCGCTTTTATCAGCATCACAAGCAATCATTACAACCTGAAAGGAAGGGATTTACTTGTTCTCTGTTCTTCGCGATCTCGGCTGGTTTTTTCGCCGAGAAAAAAGGCGTTACCTGATTGGACTCATATTACTCATAGGTGTGGGCGTTCTTGAATTACTCCCTCCACGTCTGCTAGGCAATGCCATTGACGACATAGTACGCGGTTCGATTACTACAGCATCGCTTGCCAAATATATCGGCATGATCTTTATTTTGCTGCTAGTTATTTATTGGATTACCTACATATGGATGCACAAACTTTTCGGAGGTTCCAACCTTGTTGAGCGCCTGCTGCGCTCCCGATTTATGAATCATCTTATGACTATGACACCTTCGTTCTTCGAAAAAAATAGAACTGGTGACCTCATGGCCCGGGCAACCAATGATATCAGAGCCGTCTCAGCTACCGTAGGATTCGGGATGCTTACACTGGTGGATTCTACAATCTACCTCACGGTTGTGCTGTTTGCGATGGGCTTTCTCGTGAGTTGGAAATTGACCCTTGCAGCAGTATTACCATTACCCCTAATTGCAATAGCTATGATTTTTTATGGTAAAGCTATTCATGATCGGTACAGCTTAGCGCAGGATGCATTCGGAGATATGAATGACCAAGTGCTCGAATCTGTCTCTGGTGTGCGCGTAATCCGTGCTTATGTCCAAGAGCGTCTTGATGAAAAACGTTTCTCGGATATTACTGAAGATGTTTACAACAAAAATATGGCCGTAGCTCGTGTCGATGCTTTCTTCGAACCAACCATCCGCTTCTGCGTCGGACTCAGCTACATTATTGGTCTTACTTATGGGATTTACCTTGTATTCCGCAATCAGATCACACTGGGTGATCTAGTCTCCTTTAATATGTACCTCGGTATGATTGTATGGCCGATGTTCGCTATTGGAGAATTGATCAACATTATGCAGCGTGGTGGAGCTTCCCTCGAACGTATCGACGAGACGTTAAACTCCAAACCCGATGTTCAAAATGCTGCCCATCCCGTACAAGTTCCCCACCCTACTCGAATCGAGCTTAACGATGTGACTTTCCGTTATCCTTCTTCGACGATAGACAATCTAACCCATGTCAACCTAACCCTGAACCAAGGGCAGACATTAGGTGTAGTCGGGCGTACAGGAAGCGGGAAATCTACACTGCTCAAACAATTGCTCCGCGAATATCCGACAGGTAATGGAGAAATCCTTATCTCTGGCGTGCCTATTCAACAGATTTCCCTGGATCAGCTGCATAGCTGGATGGGTTATGTTCCACAAGAGCAAATCCTTTTCTCCAAATCCGTTCGGCAAAACATTCAGTTTGGTTTAGACAACGCCGATGATGATAAGATTATGCAAGCCATTACAGCTGCCGCCTTCCAGAACGACCTGGGCACATTGTCCGATGGTCTGGATACTCTAGTGGGTGAACGTGGTGTATCTCTCTCCGGTGGACAAAAGCAACGTGTCTCTCTGTCCAGAGCTTTTATCGCTAATCCTGATATTCTTATTCTGGACGATGCCTTATCAGCCGTTGACGCTCGTACGGAAGCTCAGATTATCGACAACATCCGGAATGAACGTGCCGGAAAAACCACATTAATCTCTACTCACCGTCTCTCTGCCGTCCAACATGCCGACATGATTGTTGTACTGGATAACGGACAAATTGTTGAGCGAGGTACACATCAGGAACTATTGGATTTGAATGGCTGGTACCGTGAGCAATATGATCGGCAGCAAGTCGAAAATAACTTGTCAAATGATTAAACTACAACCATAAATAAACGAGCTACGACTACGCAAAACATTTTAGGAGGTGTCACGGTTGACACAAAGTACAGGCAAACGCCTGCTGGAATATGCATTGACCGCAAAGAAAACCTTTATCGCAGCCCTTCTGCTGCTTTCAATCGGGGTAGCGGCAGAGCTGGCAGGTCCATTTATAGCCAAAAGCATGATCGACAATCACATGCTGGCCATCGAGAAGCCCTATTTCAGCACCACGTCTCCCGATAAGGCGGCTGAATATAACAATAGTTTATACAAACGCGGCGATCGCTTTGAGCCCGGTGAAACTAAAGGCCAAGAAATTCGTGTTCTTCAAGCAGGGAGAAGTTTCTATTTTATTAACGAAGCTGTAACACAGCCTGACGGTGAACGAAAGTTCATCGATGGAGAGATGCATATCACCCGTGGTGATAACGAAGTTATCTATCCGGCGGTTAAGTTGTCGGCCGATGAGCTGTTCGGCTTTTACAAACCCGAGCTTCCTGGGATCTATCAGTTGGTCGGAATGTATGCTATTTTTCTTGTAATCTCCATCTTTGCTGAATTCGGAAAAACCTACTGGCTGCAATCTTCGGCGAATCAGGTAATCCGGAAGCTGCGGACAGATGTATACGCGCATATCCAGCGACTACCCGTTCATTTTTTTGACAATTTGCCTGCTGGTAAGGTAGTGTCGCGGGTTACAAATGATACCGAGGCGATTAAGGATCTATTCATTGCGGTCCTCTCCAATTTCAGCACCGGTATTATCAATATAACTGGCGTGTATATCGCTCTGTTCTTACTTGATGTCCGTCTGGGTCTGATCAGCTTGTTCATTGTACCTATTCTTGTGCTGTGGATCGTGCTCTATCGCAAAATTGCGACCAAATACAATACGATCATTCGCTCACGTCTAAGTGAAATTAACGCCATTATTAATGAATCGATTCAGGGGATGTCAATCGTCCGGATATTCCGCCGTCAGAAGCAGCTTAGTGCAGAATTTGAGAACCTGAACGATGATTACTTGAAATATCAGAATAAAATGTTAAATCTGAATGCTTTCACGTCCCACAATCTGGTGAACTCACTTCGCAGTCTCTCTTTTGTGATGGTGCTTTGGTATTTCGGACATGGCAGTATTACTGGTTCAACCTTTGTATCCTTAGGCGTTCTGTATGCCTTTGTCGATGTGCTCGGACGTTTGTTCCAGCCTATCACAGGTATGGTGAACCAGTTGGCGAACCTGGATACTTCTATGGTATCTGCAGGACGTGTGTTTACGCTTATGGATGAACCTGGAGAGAATGTTACGGACGGCTCCATGCCACGCTACAAAGGGAAAGTGGAATTTAAGAATGTATCTTTTGCTTATAAAAAAGACTACGTCCTGCGCGATATCTCCTTTGAAGCACGCCCGGGTGAAACTGTCGCTCTTGTAGGTCATACGGGTTCCGGCAAAAGCTCAATCATCAATCTGCTGTTCCGGTTCTATGATCCACAAAAAGGCGATATTACGATTGACGGTCAAAAGGTTACGGATATTCCGAAGCAGTGGCTGCGGAATCACATGGGCATCGTGCTGCAGGATCCGTACCTCTTCACGGGCACCATTGCTTCGAACGTCAGCCTAGGGGATGAACGAATTTCCCGTGAACGGGTAGAACGTGCTTTGCGTGAGGTTGGTGCGGATAAGTTACTCGCTCATCTTCCACAAGGATTTGATGAACCTGTCATCGAAAAAGGAAGTACTTTATCTGCGGGTCAGCGGCAATTGATTTCTTTTGCGAGAGCCCTCTCCTTTGACCCAGCTATTCTCATTCTAGATGAAGCTACCTCCAACATCGATACAGAAACGGAAAGCGTCATTCAGGATGCGCTTGAAGTTCTCAAAAAAGGACGCACCACTTTCATCATCGCTCACCGCTTATCCACGATTCGCAGTGCAGATCAGATTCTAGTCCTGCATCACGGAGAGATCGTAGAACGCGGCAGCCACGATGAACTGATGGCGCTTGGCGGAAGATACTTCCGTATGTACCAGCTGCAAGTAGGTGCTGCTGCTAACAGCTCTGGCGATAACGCTGGCGCAAGCAACCGTCCAGCACTCGGAAACTTGCAACCCTCTCTTGAAAAAATGTAATTTAAAACCCTGAGTCACTTCATTGTGATTCAGGGTTTTTTCCTGCTTGATCTTAGAACAGATGTTCTGTATTATGGAAATTAATACATAACCTTGGAGGAGCAAACGATGCTTACTTATAATTTGACTAAGAAACAAGCCAGGCTTTTTCTGCTATCTCATCAAAAGTTAACTGCTGGAGCTATCCCTTCTGGAAAACTTAGTATTTATGACTATGTTCGTCACGTAGGCTGCATCCAATATGACCCCCTTAATATCGCTGGCCATAATCATGAGCTGGTCCTCCAGGCAAGGATACCGGGATTCACACCAGAACTAGTCCAAGAGCTTCTGTATAAAGACAGGCTGCTCGTTGATGGCTGGGACAAGAACATGTCTATTTTTTGTTCCGAGGATTGGCCTTATTTTAAGCGGAGAAGAACTGCTGCTGCCTCCCATCATCAGGCTAATGAGCCTGTAATGGTCGCTGTAGCACAGGTTCGTGAAGAGCTTCAGAAGCGTGGTCCCCTCTCCTCTCTGGATTTAGACGGAAAGGAAAAAGTAGATTGGGCTTGGGCTCCGACAAGATTATCACGAGCTGCAATGGAAAGCATGTACTTTTGGGGAGAGATTGTTGTCCACCATCGTGTACATACCCGGCGATATTATGATTTCGCTGAACGTTTGTTACCCTCAGAGCTGCTGAATTCAGCCGATCCAAATGTCACGGAAGAACAATTTCATGATTGGTATGTGTTACGTAGAATAGGAAGTATCGGCTTGTTATGGAATAAATCTGGAGACGGATGGCTGGGCATATCCGGACTGAAGAGCAAAGAGCGTGCGGCGGCGATTCAGAGATTGCTGGAGAAGGATAGTCTCAGAGAAGTTTTGGTCGAGGGGATTAAGGTTCCGCTTTATATCCGCAGTATAGATGCTCCAACCTTGGAGTCTGTGATGCTGCAAGAATCTGAAGAGATTGGGCTTCAACCACGTGATTCATTTGCGGCCGTATTGGCTCCGCTGGATAATTTGTTGTGGGAACGTGAGCTGGTTCGGCAATTATTCGGATTTCATTACCGCTGGGAGGTCTATAAGCCGGCAATAGAACGAGAATATGGGTACTATGTACTGCCTATATTATATAATGATCGTTTTGTTGGCAGATTTGAACCGGTGATGGATAAGAAGAGCCAAACATTGAATATTAACAATTGGTGGTGGGAACCTGGAGAAAGCCTAACACCGGAGATGATTCCGGCATTAGGCGAAGCTTTAACTGCACTCTCTCGCTGTGTTAGAGCTTCTTCGGTTCATTTTAGACCAGAGGTTGTAACAGCTTGCGGATTAGAAGGATTATTACAATAAGTTTTCCTCCTCTAATCCAAGTTTCGTGAACATTTCTGTGCAGTAGCCTTGCAGTTTAACTTCAAGTCTACTTGCTTTATTTTTAAAACGTTTCAGCTCCCGAATCATTTTAGCCCTTCCGGCAGGCGTAAAGGTTTCCTGTATACGCTCTTTAAAGTAATCATGAACGATGTAATTACGTTGTTTCCACACTTCCTCCAACTGAGCGGTTTCTTGCTCCGAGAAAGGAAAATGATGTTGGATTTCTTTGATGAGTTGGCCGAGTGAATTGCTGAGTTTTCGCTGATAAAGGTCTGTCAGATCTGCTTCTGTTGGCGTTTTTCCTTGTGATAGCTTAGTAAGCAATAGCAAGTTGGTAAGCTGCTGCTCGAGGGCCTGTCCATAATAAACTGCCAGTCCAAAATAGGCGAATAACTCTTTTGATTGTTCACTCTCAGGTACATATGTATCCTTCATCTTTTCCCCCACTTCTGTATCCTTGTTCCTTTTATCTATACAAGTTATGTTTTGTTGTAATCCCTCTGTCTTGATCTGTACAAATAAAAACCGATAAGCAGTGTTATATATACTAATGCTTGTGCAAAGGAACCTAACAACTCCGCTAATGACAATGTATCAGCTTTCATCATGGCCTCCATTACAGGAGTTACTGGCGGCAACAACCAGATCAAAAAATGAAATATACCAGGCAAACTTTCGCTGATTTGTGCTCCGCCCAGTGATAGTATAACGATAGCTAACAACATACCTGTCGCATGACTGCCTTTTTGAACCCAAGAAGATTGAAAGAATAGGGCAATAGCCACACCAAGCATACCCAATAATCCATGTCCTATGAGCGCGAGAATTAACCGATATCCCCCGGGTGATTCTGCAAAATGACCCGTTACCCAAGGATAAAGGACAATCAATAGATCTAGCAGCAGCGTTAGAAATGCAAGCGTTAAGATACCACCTGCACTATGTTTAGCCGCACTTCGCATGTGAACAACTGCAATCTGCCGATGAACAGCGTGCTCATGATTCAAAAAACTAAGACTCATCCAAGCGCAGCTTATAAAGAGCATTACTGCTGTAGCGGCATAGCTATTCATAACTGGATTGGGCTTATAAGAATACAATATCAAGACTGCAATCACAATCCCTGCTAACGGGCCGAAATAACGCTGAGATCGAGTATAACTTCGCAGCATGTAAACGATAAACGGATACACGTAAGACCCCCTGTTCAACTCCTAGGATTCATCCATTTTTCTAAGTCATGCGATCCTCCGCGAGGTTCTACCGATTGTATTGAACCACCCGACTCCAAGATAACCCGCAAAAAAGTATCTGATTCTGAACTTGTTACTGTCAACGCCGTACGTTCTATGTTACAACTATCCTTAAACGTATTTATTGAAATGAAACCTGCCATTTCCTTCAATTGCTGCAGTTTCTGAATCGACAGATTAGACAATAGTATGTATGTAGAGGGTTTTATGTTTAGCTTCTCTGACCCCTGAATTGACTTTACAATTTTCCCTTCATGTATCACATGAACCTGATCCGCAAGCAATTCAATCCATTGGGGTTCATGTACAGAGAAGACTATAGCAGTCCCCTTATTTCTCAAAACGATGAGAAGATCAGCTAACTTATTCATTGAGGGGAGATCAAGGCCCGACATAGGTTCATCAAGAAGCAGCAACGAGGGACTTCCCAACAAGCTTTGAATCAAATTAATTTTTTGCAGCATTCCTTTGGAGAAATTTAGCATCGACTGCTTGCGAAAGTGCTCCAGTTTAAAAAGTTGAAATAACGTTGTTAGCTCCTGTTCGATCAGGACTGGCGCAAGGCCGCTAATCTGACCCATACTTCGTAAGTACTGTTCTGGGGTCAGCTTCAACCCTGGAAACATCTCAGGTGCATAACCAATTCTCAGATTTGGATCCTTACAACTCAGCTTTCCTGAGGAAATGTGGACAAGTCCAGCTAAGATTGACAACAGGGTACTTTTGCCGGATCCGTTTCGTCCGATCAGAGCAGTTACAGTTCCCTTTTCAATAGTGAACGATACATCCTCCAATACGGGTCGGCGTCCATACTGTTTACTGATCTGCTCTAATTCAATTAGGGAAGTAGCAACACCTATACTACCGCCGGCAAAGTTACGATCTACTAAGTTCGCCACTTAACATTCTCCCTTCATATCTACTGTTAATTCTCCGGTTCCCTACGAATTTCCTCTTCTAGGAATCAAAAAAAAGAAAGAACTGCCATAGCAGCCCTTTCTAAAATTTACTTTCAATCCAGTATTTCTCCCCTTTTTTTGTTTATTTTATATTCTGAGATAAAATCTCATCGGCTTGAAGGCGGAACTGTTCGGCAGCTTTTTCAGGAGTGATTTTGCTAAACATAAGCAGATCATATAATTGACGTAATACGCTAGTTACTTCTGAAGCACCCACCGGATCCGGTGGATCCATCGGACTGCTATTCTGCTCCACCCAGTCAATATATTCAAAAACCTGTGCAAGCTCTGGCTCTAGAAATGGCTTCATCTGCTCTTTAATAGCTGAGGACACCGGGACGCCACGTTCTCCCTTAAGCACTTTATTAGCTTCCAGATTATTGACAAAGAAATTAATGAATTTTGCTGCTTCCTCCTTTTGCTTAGAGCTTTTTGAAATCGAAAAAAACATCCCTGGTTTCAAGAATAAGCCGCGATCATTGTGCGGGCCTGGCATGGTGGCTAAAGCCAGCGGTTTTCCGTAACGCTGAACAGTGCTAATAAACTGATTAGAATATCCCCAACCCAGCAATGCTTCCCCTTTGTAAAAAGGGTCTTGATCCGGTTTGTTAACATCTAACGTCCAGATATCAGGTTCGAAAATCAGTTTTTCCTGCATCAGACGCTGCATACGTCCGAAATACTCTACAAACAAGCGATCATCGCTATAGCCAAGGGTTATTCCATCTTCCGAGAACAATGACGCTCCATTCTGCCGTAAATAATAAGCAAAAAACTGTTCTGGCGTCAGATAAGTTCCCAGATAAATTCCTTTCCCCTGTTCCTTTAAAGTAACGCCGATCTGCTCAAAATCCTCCCAGCTCCAATCCGTCCCTGGAGGCTCAATTCCCTGCTCCTTAAAAACTTCTGGATCATACACACTGTACAAAGCATTAATCCCTAGATTAAAACCATATAGCTGCTCGCCTAGTTTACCTCCGGCAAGATTGTTGTCGCTGATGCTGCTCGTATCTATAAGTCCGCTCTTAATATAAGGTGACAAGTCTTGCAATAAATTCAAAGTTCCATATTGCGAAAGGTAAGAGATATCCATTTGGATAATGTCTGGAAGAACATTGCCTGCTGCACTAGGTGCAAGCTTTTTCCAATACTCATTAAAGGCGCTGTAATCATATTCAATTTTCACCAGAGGATTCTGTTGTTCATACATTTGGATAACCTGAATTGTAGCGTTATTCCGGAAGTCACTTCCCCACCAGGCAATCCGGAGGTTAATTTTTTCTACTGCATTCTCTGGTGGAAGGTCCGTTTGTTGCCCGCAGCTTCCGAGAGTTGTAATCATGCATAGCAGTGCCAAGCTAAGTATGAATCTGCGCATCACCTACACCTCCTGCGGGAACGGCAAAAGAACACTGACTTTTGTTCCAAACCCAACCGTACTCTCAACATAAATGCCATATTCCTCACCGAAGGCAAGTCTGACCCGGTCACGGATGTTAAGCAAGCCAATACCTGTGCCTCTAGTCTCTACTTCCCCATTTAGTAATCGTTTGAGGAAATCTGCTTCCATTCCGGGCCCACGATCCTCAACTACAATCGCTAGCTTGCCATCAAATGGTTCAGCATATAATAGAATTTGACAAGGTTCAATCATCGTCTCAACACCATATTGAATAGCATTCTCCAACAGCGGTTGCAGGGTTAGCTTTGGAATAGAGACAGTATTAAAGACCTCTGGAATCTCCATATGAAAATCCAAACGTTTCTGAAACCGGTAATTCTGAATAGTGATATAATGCTTCACAATTTCTAGCTCTTGCGCGACTGTGATTACATTTTGTTTCAAGCTGATCGATGACCGAAGAAGAAAAGCAAGCGAGACAACCATGCTCGAAATCTGTGCATGTTCACTTTTTTTAGCTAACCAGTGGATCGAATCCAGTGAGTTATAGAGGAAATGAGGATTAATCTGCGCTTGCAAAGCCTTAAATTCTGTCTCTTTTATAATCAGCTGGTTGGCATAGTTCTCTTTGATCAATGTGTTAATCTGTGTTATCATCTGACGAAATGTCCGTTGTAATAACCCCACCTCATCCATTTGCTGAAGTGGAGGAGCCATCAGCTTAGTATCCATACTGTCCAGATCTCCATATTGAACCTCTTTCATTTGACTGATCAGCGAGCGAATCGGTTGTGTCAGATTACGGGCAAAGCTCATCCCTAGCGCAATTATAATCACAATCGCAATTCCAAATACAATGATCATTGTATTCTTCAGCCAAATGGTTTTTTCAAAAATATCATTATAAGAAACATAGTTGTAGTAAGTCCATCCAGAGTAGGAAGATTGCTTCTGTGATACAAAGGCAACTTCTCCATTCATCTCTTTGATTTCGTATCCAGCCCCTGATTTTAAAGGCTGTAAAACCGCTGTTACACCGTCCGCCACTTTCCGATAAGGATAAACCAGTTCCTGACCTGCTTTCAAAATAATATCGCTGTCTTCTGCGGCCACACCAGCGTAATCTTGGGCTAACCTCCCTATATTAATGCGTAAATAGAGCGTGCCCAGCTTATCTAGCGTCATTGGATCATAAGCTCTCACTTCTCGGACCATGACCAGCATCGGATCTGAATCGTCAGGATACAACCAACGTACAGCACCATTCCCCGCTTCTGCCTCTCGGGTCATTCGTGCCGATTTCTCCTCTGTGAACAGAATCGTCTCTCCGTATCTGCTGACCTTCCCTTGGGAATCGATCAAATGTACAGACTGAATGTAACGTTCGTCCATACTGATATGCGTCCATAACCGATCAGCAATCATCTGCCGTGTAACATATCCAGTAAAATCGGAATCATCTTTGCGCAATTCCTTAAGGCCTTCTTGAATTTGCCGATCAGCAATCATCGTCAAAGTCATGGATTCCAGCTTTTTAAGCTCCATATCAATCGTAGTCGAAGACAAATTAAGCAGCCGATACGACTTGTCATAAAGCTGCTTGTCATAAATAGAGTAGGCATAATATAAAGAACCGAACGCCATGGATATAATCAGAATCAGTATCAGAACAATCATCAGGAACACCTTCATTTTAATACTCAAATTCCGATAAACTTTCATCCGGGCTCTCCTTTGTCACTGTAATATAACTTGTATACCACATTATGGATAACCCGGATAGTCTTCTTAATCCGCTTATTTAGCCATGTAACGGTCATACGCAGCCTGATGGATTTTTATAGCTTCTTCAATGCCCATTCCTTTGATCGTATCCACCATTTTTTCAAATTCTGAGATTGGTTTCTGGCCATTAATGATTGCTGTCATCGTTTCATTCAGATACGTGTTGACCTGACTCATAATGGAAGTGCTTTTGCTGGCTTCGTCAACGCTCAAACGAAACGGAGGAAGCGTCAAATCAGAGCTAGCCTTCATCCAAGAAGCATTAGCCTCTCGTTGCCCCTCATCGAACAATAAAGCATCCAAATAACGGCTATCCTGATTGATGGGTCCATCCATAATCGAAAGCGCATATGAGGCTAACGCTTGATCGTAAGTCAAACCTTTAGAATTGTTGGTAATGACATCTGTGAATTTTATTCCTTCTCCTTCCTTCACATAGCTCTCACCTTCAATTCCGAAGTTGAACAATTCATGTCCTTGTGGGCTGTAATTGAAATCCATCCATTGGACAATATCCTTCAGTTTATCCTTATCCGCTCCGGTAGTGATTGCTTCACCATACGTCAATACTTTATTGTTCATATTAAAAGTAGCATAAGCTGTTCCGCTAGGAGAAACCGGCCAAGGTACACCTGTAAGATTAAAGTTCGGATCGGTATCGCGCATCAGGTTGAAGAATTTACCCATACCGCTAAAGACACCACCGCCATAAGAACCGGCTAAATTATTCGTCACTTTATAATCAAAGGCTTTGCCATCGTTGGTCATAATTTCCGGATCAATAAGCCCTTCCTTATACCATGTGGCCATCGTTTCCAAGAAGCTTGAATAACCTGGCTGAATCGGCCCGTATTCGACCTTATCCCCATTCATCTGAAAACCGCCGATTACCCCAAACCCTGGTGAGAAATCGTGCAGCTTCGTCAGGTCACCAGGACCCCAGTTTCCAGTGAACGGCAGCTCATCGGCCTTCCCGTTGCCATTAGGATCTTTTTCTTTAAACGCTTTCAAAACAGTATGCCATTCCTCAATGTTGGTCGGCGGCTTCAGTCCCAGCTTATCGAGCCAATCCTTGCGCATAATCAACCCTGAAGTGGCATTCAGCTTCAGCGCATCCAGCTTCAGAAGAGGGAACATATAGATCGTTCCATCATCCAGTGTGATTTGTTTTTTTACATCCGGGTCGGATTCAATGATTTTGCGAAGATTCGGTGCATATTGTTCTATCAGCTCATTTAAACGGATAATTCGGCCATCCTCAATTAATTTCTCCGGCCCACCAACCGCATCCGCCCAATTATAATAAATGACATCTGGAAGCTCTTTCGTAGAAATCAACAGGTTGAACTGATCCTTCTGCTGTCCAAGTGGTGGGTGCGTAAACTTCACTTTGATGCCAGTCAACTCTTCTTTCTTTTTATAGCTGGCCATATCACCAAAACTCTCCAAAGAAGCGGTAAGCTTACCATCATTGGCACGCCAGTAATTAATCGTCATTCCGTCTTTTGTAATTGGCAGTGGAATTTCTGTCAGCTTCTCCACCGGCGTATTAGTTGCGGTAGTATTCCCCTTATGATCTCCCGCCTTATTACCCGCACTAGTTCCATCATTATTGCCTGAACAGCCAGCCAGCATTGTAGAAAGAAGGACGGAACTTAACATCATGGCCCCTATTTTTCTTTTCACCCAAAATCGCCTCCATAAATAAATGTTATTTATTGTTTCACGGCACCGATTAAAGCGCCTTGAACAAAATATTTCTGGATAAACGGATACACCAGCATGATTGGTAACGTTGAGATTATGATAGTGGCGTATTTGATGTTCTCACCGATAGCGAAGCCTGTATCTACCCCAGCTCCCATTGACTCTGTACTGCTGCTAATCAGAATATCCCGCATTACAATTTGAATCGGATAGAGATCCTGACTGCGCAAATACAGCATCGGGGCTACATAATCATTCCAATGGTCAACCGCATAATAAAGAGTCATAACCGCGAGAATAGATTTGGACAGTGGCAGTACAATTCGGAATAAAATCAAGATATCATTAGCTCCGTCAAGCTTCGCCGACTCGATCAAGCTGATCGGTATTCCCTCAAAGCTAGTTTTCATTATCAAAAAATAAAAAGTACTAATCGCTCCAGGTATAATCATCGCCCAGCGGGTATCGACCATCCCGAGGTTCTGAATGAGCAGAAAAGTCGGGATCATCCCTCCGCCAAAAAACATCGTGAATGTGATTAACTTCATCAGTGTTTTTCTACCGAAAAGATCTGATCTGGACAAGGAATACGCTGCGATTGATGTCATCAATAAATTAACGATTGTCCCAACAGTTACATAAAAAAGTGTATTTAAATATCCACTATAGATTTTCGAATTTTGAAATACCGCTTTGTAAGCTTCGAGCTGAAAGCCTTCAGGCAGCAGCATTAATGACCTGGAACGCAGCAGTTCGTTCGGATCACTCACAGAGGAATTCAGCACATACAGGAGCGGATAAATCGATACAGCCATGATGCCTAACAACAGCAACACATTAATACAGTCAAAGATACGTTCACCTGCCGAACGTCGCATAGGTTCACCTCCTGTTCCTCACCAAAGACTGGTGGAGTTCACTTTTTTACTAATAGAGTTGGCAAGCAAAAGCAGTGAGAAATTTATAACCCCGTTAATTAATCCAATGGCTGTGGAATACGTATAATTGCCTTCCAGCACCCCAGAACGGTATACAAAGGTTGAGATAACATCCGAGGTTTCATAGGTTGGAGCGGTCTGCATCAGTAATATTTTTTGAAAATCGGAATTCATAACCGCGCCCAGACGCAGAATCAGCATAACGACGACAGTAGGCATAATTCCCGGCAGGGTAATGTTCAGAAGCTGTTTCCAGCGACCTGCGCCATCTATTTTGGCAGCCTCATATAATTGGGGATCAATTCCGCTAAGCGCCGCCAAAAAGATGATGGAAGCCCAGCCCGCACCTTGCCAGATGTTGGAGAGAATATAAAGTGGCCGGAACATATCCTTCTCTGCCAGAAACATCACAGGCTGTAGATCAAAAAAGCTACGAACTACGTTAAACAACCCGCCATCAAGTGCTGAGAATGTTTTTAACATACCGACAACAACCACGACTGAAATGAAATGCGGCATATAGCTAACGGTTTGAATCGTGCTTTTGAACCACTTATTCCGGACCTCATTTAACAGTAAAGCCAATATAATGGGTGCCGGAAATCCGAAAATAATACTGTAAAAGCTAAGAATCAGTGTGTTCTTAATAATCCGCCAAAAGTAGTAGCTTTCAAAAAACATTTTAAAATTATCAAACCCGATCCACTGCCCCGCCATAATCCCTTTTATAGGACTATAGGATTTCTGAAAAGCCATTAGCAGACCGTACATCGGCCCATAGCTGAAAATCAGATAAAAGAGCACCACGGGAATTAACATGATATACACATATTTATTCCGCTGCAGTTCTTTTTTCACATAAGACCATTTGCCGGGTTTCATACCGGACTTCTTGGTCAGCAGCTGATGCTTAAGCTCCATTGGTTGGCCTCCCCGTATGTAATATGACTAGCTTCCTTATGCACATAACTTTACAGGTAAAGCTGTCCTTTCCCCATGTTCATATCCGGTAATTATTTGTTCAAAACCGTGGAACCCTCTTTGTCCTCGCACACAAAAATACCCCACAGTACTTATCGATCAAGTACGTAGGGTATATGGGCTATCTTTAAATGAAACAATTATGGAGCCGTTTTTTTATATTCGGAAGGAGAAAAACCCGTGAATTTCTTGAAGGCTTTGCTAAAGTAGGATACATTATCTCCAAAACCGACTTCTTCAGCTAGAGGTCCAATCGTAAAATGTGCACATCCTTCGATGATTTCGAGCGCTTTTTGCATCCGGCATTTCATAACATAATTCGTAAACTTTTCCCCCGTTTCTTTCTTGAACATCTTACTAACATAATCAGGATTCATATAAATCTCCTGTGCAACAGTCTGCAAAGTTAATGTCTCTTCACAATAACGCCTATCCACGATACGCTTTACCTCTGCCACCATTTGCGATTGCTTACTGCGATTGCGGCTATAACGATCAAGGGTAATCTCTTCTGCAATACTCATTACAAACTGCTGAAAAGACTGGAGCGTGCTAGTCTCCATCATTCGGGGCAGCTTATCAATATATGTTTGCATCTTGTTTTGATCACTCAAACGTATAATCTCCATGAAGATCTGGATCAGATAGGATTTGGTCTTGGCAATGTCATATCTAAAATTCAGAAGTTGATGCAAAAGTGACAGCAGCTCGCATTCAGCATCTGCCCAGTGCCCCGCTTTAATGAGCATAACGAGGTGTTCGAGATCCAGTTGCAGCTCTAGACCTTCCTCATCCTCTGGAATGCTGATATCTTTTTCTGTAATTAAGCTCCCTTCCCCCAGATAAAATCTATGGCTAAGACATTCAATCGTCTGCGTGAATAAACGCCTTACTTGCGTCAGCTCTCCAGGTTCACTTAATGCGGCCGTCAGATCAATATGATAATATTTCATAAAGGTAGCGCGGATGCTGTCTATTTTCTCAAATAAAGCAGCTTCAGACAGGTCATCTTCCATTAATAACAGAACACGCCGCCCTACGGTGGAGCTTAAAATATGATGTTGAAAAATATCTCCCGCAATATTACTGACCGCGAACAAATGCTCATATTCATGTTCTCCTTCAATCTCTACCAGCAGTAGCCTAACACGTTGACTCTGAAAATTCAGTCCAAACAGCTCACCAAAATATTTCCATTCCTCCACACCATAGGTCTTGTTCGTCACAAGCTCCTTCAGGAATTGTTCTTTGGCATGTGGAAGTACACGTTCCAGTCCATATTTTATCGATAGGATAAAGTTCTCCTCGTACTGCCGTTCCTCTCGCTTCTGAACTACCTCGCTTAGCGCTTCATTCAGGCTCTCTTCGCTGCACGGCTTCAGTAAATAATGTTTAACCCCATACTGCATCGCCATCTTAGCATAATCGAATTCTGAGAAGCCTGTCAGCATAATAAAAGAGGTCTCAGGATGAAGCGCTGTAACCGTCGCCACCAGCTCCAGCCCGTCCATTCCCGGCATACGAATATCGGTAATAATAATATCAGGTATAGCTTGCTTGATTAATTCTAATGCCTCCAAGCCATTTTGCGCGGTTCCAATAAGTTCTGTGCCCAATGCTTCCCAGTTCATTACCGATGAGATGCCATCCAGGATAATAAATTCATCATCAACTAAAAGGACCTTTTGCATGATACTGCTCCTCCAATCTTTTTTGTAAGCGCTATCAATAATATGTAAAAGGTTAAATCTGTATGTATTTAGCATTCTACATGCTTGTTTCCTTTTTTTCTACCAATAGCATGAATCAAACAGACCTGGATATAAAAAACCAGACTATTGCTATATCTCTACAGCAACAGTCTGGCTATTAGTTCATATATGAGAGTTAAGTTATACGATTTACGCATATACCTCAACAGCATCGCTAATCAAACGGCATGCCTCTGCAGCTTTACGGCAGGCATTAATACATTCTTGGCAGTGATTATGTATATGCTTGCTGCTCTCATCCGCGCATGCTTCACATATTTCTGCACATAGTTTTAGAATTCCAGATACAAACGGACTTTGACGGGTCATTGCTTGAATGGCATAAGAACAAATATCCGCACATTCACGATCGAGTCGCATGCTCTCACGAAGAGATGCAAGATCATATTCTTTTAGGCTTGAGACATAGCTGTAGTTACAGGCATTCATACTTTCGAGACAAGCGTCAATGCACTCCTGATATTGAATTCGGGTCATAGCCTTCAACCTCCTGCATTTTTAATGGTATGCCTTACTATTAACCTACAAGATTAGGAATGAACCACAGCTTCTTCTGAAGCAGAACGGATTACAGGCTTCTTTTGATCGTTCCAGGCCGAACTAAAATACGTCCTTCCATCTCCAGCAGCTTCGTGCGTAACTCACTGGATGAGAAATGTTCCCCGATAAATACAGCTACGTCTGGCACTTCGCCTTGAGGTGTGATTTTCATAAAATCAGCTTCACGGTAAGCATATTGAAAAAGAAAACGACTGGAGGTGTCATTAAAGGTCACAATGCCTTTAGCCCTATAAACATCCCGCGGAAGCTCCTTGACGAACTGTTCAAAGGTCTCGCTGTTGACAGGTCGTTTGAAGTAATGTGTGTATGCCATCACGTGATCGTGGGAAGCATGGGTGCCTCCTGAAGATTGCAGAGCTTCCTCATGCACATGGCTTTCACTGTCGCCCTCTTCAAGCTGTGAATCCGTAAGAACTCCACCTGCGCTACGCAGGAGCTCCTCTGTGTCGATCTCACAACGCTCCGCTGGCATAATCGGTGCATAAGAATTCCATTTTCGCAGAACGGTTATGATCTCTTCTGCTTCATCTGCTGAGACACGGTCAGTTTTATTCAGAATCAAAACAGAGGCGCAGCGAATTTGCTCCTGCATCAGTCGATAGGTTGCGCCTTGCTGCGCACGGTACAATTCGAGCAAATGCGCGGCGTCAACGACAGTGATCAAGCTTTTCAGCTCTACTTTTTGATACAGTGAAGTTTCGGTTACGCCATCTACAATTTCCAGCGGGTTCGCCGCACCTGTGGCCTCAATAACAACAACATCCGGTGATTCCTTCTTGATAAGAGTAGTTAGCTCTGTACTGAGATCTCCTCGGATAGAACAGCAGATACAGCCGCCGAGCAGCTCTGCCATAGGAACGGTTTGCTCAACCAGCAGCCCATCCAGATTCACTTCACCCAGCTCATTCATCACTACTGCCGGGCGTAAGCCCTGATCTTTCCAATGTTCCAGCAGGCGCTGCAGCAGGGTAGTTTTGCCGCTTCCCAGAAATCCTGACAATATATACACAGGTACAACCTGTTCCATGATTCATCGCTCCTTGCAAATTACGGGTATGGTAGCGAGTTTACTACATGATGCCAAAGCACGCAAGCGGCATCCCTATAACCTCAAAAGATTAGCGCTGGATAACGAAACTTGTCTTTGCTTCCTCCA
The DNA here is from genome assembly GCF_037975345.1 of Paenibacillus sp. FSL P2-0121. Classification (NCBI taxonomy): domain Bacteria; kingdom Bacillati; phylum Bacillota; class Bacilli; order Caryophanales; family Paenibacillaceae; genus Paenibacillus; species Paenibacillus sp. FSL P2-0121. Next base: position 4,019,970 of record NZ_CP150245.1, read on the forward strand.
TACCCTATCATGAGAACATCTCTAATTTAGGAGCTGATCTCATTGTCATCCGTTGAAGAACATCGGAAGGAAGCACCACAATCCGTATCCTGCTATATCATTACCGTCTCCGACACCAGAACTACCGAAACCGATACCGGTGGAGCTTTAATCCAATCCATGCTTGAGGCTGCCGGATATGAAGTTATAGGCCGTACCATTATCAAAGACAACTATCAAGACATTCGTGAACTACTCTATAAAAACGCTGATCACACTGGAGTTGAAGCCGTACTGCTCACGGGTGGAACAGGAATTTCTCCCCGTGATACCACCTACGAAGCTGTTTCATCCTTGCTGGATAAAACGCTGCCGGGCTTCGGTGAGATTTTTCGAATGTTAAGCTACACAGAGGATATAGGTTCGGCGGCAATCCTTAGTCGAGCAATTGCAGGTACGATTGGCAACACAGCTATTTTTTCTATGCCCGGCTCCACTGGAGCCGTTAAATTGGCTATGGAACGGCTAATTATCCCGGAGCTTCGTCATGTAATGCGAGAGATATACAAACAATAATCCCACCCATTTTTTTATAAACTAGACAAATAACCAAGCATACCTTTGTTCTGTGCGTATAATACGGTAAGTTCACACACAAAGGAGCTGAAGGAAATGTCAGAAGAATGTCCAAAATGTCCGGCCCAAACTGTCACCGACCCACCTAAGGTGGTTTATCAAGATTATTACCACCCTCAAGTTGTGAATGTTATTCACCCGGTAGAAATCGTTAGACGCCATCACTGTGTCCCAGTTCCTCGCCATTGCTACACCTATTCTGTTAAAGATATCATGTGCGATAACTCTATGATGCCTAGAGGCAGAAGATAAAACTCTACTTCATAACTCTATTAAAAGAATCCTATAAGTGAGAGGAACATCCATGTCCAACGCATGGGGATGTGCTCTCGCTTTTTTCTGCATAAAAGATTTGACAATCTTGACCATTCCCCCTATAATTTTGAACACTTTACGCGAAAGTGGTTTTTGATTAACCAAACAGTTAATCGGAAAGGAAAGAGATGAGCTCACTCCAAACTTTAAATCGAAAGATCAAAACGGTCGTCAGTCCTTTTCATGAGTTATTATGCAGTCTGCATGTCTTCCATCAACCAGAACACCATCCAACAAGATTACAATGGGCTCTGGAGCTCAAGAAAAGAATGCCTCTTGCTCTACAGGAGAACATCCACACACTTGGGCAGTTGTCAGAACGTTGGATCGCTCTGCTAGATTTACCGGACCGTATGGGTGTCCCTATTTCTTGCAATCAAGGAATCACCCTACTCAAAAAACTTCCGGATGCAGAGCTAGTGTATCTATTTATGAATCAAGAAATTGCACTAAGTACCATAGTCGAATGGCTGAATGAATCTGAAAGCAAGCGTTCGCTGATGAAGTTGAGTGGAAACGTGAAGTACCTGATAAACAATCTGGCTAGTGTTCGCAAGCTATTAATCTCAACATTAATTACATACGAACATGATTATTTCGGGCAGGAATGGGACTATATTGAACCATTTATGAACATCTCAGCCGCTCAGTTTCAAGACTTAGCCAGTCGTTCCCCGGAAAAGGCACTAAATACGCTCCACCCACGCCTCCTCTCAGAGAACGGGACTCTGACAGTACAAAAGGCTGTAACGTATTACTTTCCTTATGACCAGCTTGGACAAGTGTACGTTTTTCCTTCTACATTCATATTTCCGCATCTGCTTGTTGGCTGGTTCGAAGACACTTTATTTTTGCCTCTCACGGTGGATGTTCCCGGTCTTGCCTTTAGTGGGGGACCGCCGAGTGACCTGTTGCGCCAACTCAAAGCTTTAAGTGATGATACGCGGATGCGAATTCTGAAACTGCTGTGGAAAGGGCCGCATTGTACCAAGCAGCTTGCGCCAATATTGGGTATTTCTGAAGCTGCGGTCTCTAAACAACTAAAACAACTAAGTGAAGCAGGATTTACCCAATCACAGCGAAAAGGGAATTATTTATTTTATTCAGTGAACAAAGAAGTCTTTGATAATCTGCTCATCCTGCAAAGGCAGTACCTTGAACAATGAGGTTAATGAAAGGTGTGAGTATATATGTGGCATATCGCTATCGCAACCCTAAAAAGAAACCAAAAATCTAATCTTAGAGCCTTTCCCTGGACCTTTACATTCGGGCACATTATTGATGGAGTTTATCTAGTCATCATCTCTTATTTTTCTTATGTGTATCTAATCAAAGGGGATATAGATTCAAAATTTGCTATCTATAGTGGCAGTGAGGACTATCTGACCTATGTAATTATTGGAGGTATGCTCAGTATATTTTCCGTTAGTATGATGATGAACGTATCCAGGGCACTTATTACCGAATGGAGAGAAGGTACACTTGAGGCACTGCTGCTCTCCCCTTCAAGCCGGAGCGGTTATTTTCTAGGAAACGCAGTCCAGCAGTTGTATCGAAGTGGGGCGGAATTGCTGGTAGTTCTCTTCTTTGGCCTTTTAGCAGGACTTCGACTCCCCTCCGTTGACTTCCTATCTGTCTTCATGGGAATTTTGCTATTTTTACTATCGTGTTATGCGATGGCGCTGGTGCTAGGAAGCATTATGCTTTATACAAGGGACACCTTCATTGTGCAAAATACTCTATTTACGCTAACTGCTCTACTGTGTGGATTTCAGTTTCCAAGGCAATACTTACCTGACTACTTGCAGGCTATAGGTGAGATTTTCCCATTGACCTATGCGCTACAACTCCTTCGAGGCTCGCTGCTAACTGGAGAAACAATACGATTACCTGACATATGGCCAATCATACTGCTTAGTGTTGTATACATAACGGTTGGTCAATGGACAAACCGGCGCATAGAGCGCGGGTTGTTCGAACGATTCTAAAACCTTGGAGGGGTGAAACCATTGATTAATATGCATGAAGTTACTAAGATTTACGAGAGCAAACATAAACTGAGCTGGTTCCGTTCGGAAAAAAGATCAGTGACAGCAGTGAAATCACTATCTTTAGATATCGCTGCAGGGGAAATCGTAGGTCTTCTCGGTCTAAATGGCGCTGGAAAAACCACAACAATACGTATGCTTTCTACTCTCCTAGAGCCAACCTCCGGCAGTATTGAAGTCGATGGAATGTCACTACACAAAAATCGACAGGCCATTCAGCAAAAAGTAAATATGATCGCCGGAGGAGAACGAATGTTGTACTGGCGGCTCACTGGTAGAGAGAATCTTCAATACTTCGGTAAACTCTATGGAATGAACAGCCCTCACATCGCTAGAGAAGCAGGACGTCTTCTGGAGGAAGTAGGTTTGACCCAAGCTGCTGACCAACCTGTTGAACAATATTCTAAAGGGATGAAGCAACGGCTGCAAATCGCCCGCGGACTTATCAACGATCCACAATACTTATTTCTAGATGAGCCCACACTTGGCCTTGATGCCCCTATTGCCAGGCAGCTTCGCAGTACGATAAGAAAGCTTGCACTGGACAGTGGAAAGGGTATCCTTCTGACCAGCCATTATTTACAGGAGGTCGAAGAACTTTGTGACCGAGTTTATGTACTGAATCGAGGCGAGCTTCTGCTCTGTGACAAACCTGAGCGGATTGTCCATCAGGTTGCAGGCTCGCAAACTGCTCATTTAGAGGTTACAGGCTGGCATGAATCACTTCGTCCCAAGCTACTAGAGCATCTACGAACATTTACTCAGCCTGCGGAATTAATGGGTGTCTGCGCAACAGAAAAACTAGAACTTCAAAATGATGGACTGCAGCGCATTTCTGTAAAAACACCTTCGGCTGATAGAATCATTACAGAGCTGCTGCCATGGACTACTGAGCAGGGGCTTAGCATTAAAAGCTTCGCATCCGAAAAACCTACTTTGGAGGATGCGATTATCCTCCTTTCGGAAGGAAGGGTATCATGAACTTACATAGCTTATGGTTTACCCTTAGCGCGGAGATCACTAAGCAGCATCGAAATAGAGTTAAGGGACGCGCAGTGTTTTTTTCACTTCTACTCTGGTCGGCGCTCACCTTTTTAACCACCTACTTTACTATGCAGCCCTTTAGAACCGGAGCAGGATCAGCACTCTCAAAAGTAATACCAGATGGACGGATTCCCCTTTTTCTGCTGAGCGGATATCTCGTCTTTCAGTTATACTGGACGGTTGTGCAAGCCGCATGGTTATTCGAACAAGAACGCAAAGGGGGCACACTTGAGGTAGTGTTCCTAACGCCAGCGTCAAAAATGGCCTTCCTGTATGGACGTTCCGTATATTCACTATTTCACGGAATATGGATGTTCGCTTGCTTCTCCATTCTGACTTTCATTTTTCTTGCGGACGTAACGACTGTTAACTGGGGCGCCTTATTACCTGTATTAATACTTATCATGATATCAGCGGTTATATGGGGAGCTTTGCTGTGTGCGATATCTCTATTCTCAAGGGATTCAGGGCTACTCTATTACATCTTTCAAGCACCAATGGAGCTGTTTGGCGGGGTTCGTATTCCACCAGCAGTATTCCCAGCATGGGCAACGGGTTTATCCCTTCTGTTTCCACTCACATATAGTCTGGTTCTTGTGCGCGGGGCGTTATACGATAATATCGGTACTAGCTGGTGGTGGGCTCTCGGCGCTTTAATCGTAGGTAGTGCTTGTCTTGTCATTTGTACCCGCTATCTTCTGGTTAGAGCAGAACAACATGCAAGAGTAAAAGGAAACTGGACTTTATTCTAACTGTAAATGACCAAGTCTTTTACACATAGGACCTAAGAGACGTTATTTGCTGGTTTTTAGCTTTTTCAGAAGTTTCGCGGACTCCAGTGACACTATTCCTTCAAAAAGGGTTCATTTTGGGAGTTTTAGGGCCGATAACTGCTTTGGAGTCCGTTAGAATTTCAAACGGGAGAGAAAGCTTTGTTTAAGGTCAGTGGGGTCCGAAAACTGCTTCTTACGCGCAAATGCTCCCTAACCACACAATAACCCGGCAGACAAATCTGCCGGGTTATTTCATATTTTATATACTGGAGATAGACACAGCTTATAAGTCAGGATGTTCGTGTTTTGCCTTGAGACGATTCCAACGGCGCTCAACTTCTTCTTCGAAGCTGTGTAAAGCTGGCTCATTCTCAGGTTTCAACAAATGACGAGTTTTACCCATTGTCTTCAGCCATGCTGAGAGCTCAACACGTTTGCCCTTATCTTCAGGATTATATGTGATATTCGTAGAACCATGCTCTACTTCATATAACGGGAAGAAGCAAGACTCAACAGCTAATGATACGATGTTCGTGCCTTCCTTATCATCAGACATCCAGTTTAGCGGACATGCGATCAGGATTTTACCATACACCAAACCTTCGTTTTGTGCGTACCACTGTGCTTTTGCCGCTTTTTTCACCAGATCCTGCGGATAAGCCTCCGAACCCGTGAAGACATAAGGAATGTTAGTAGCCGCCATAATTTGTGCTGTATCTTTATGCTGAGTAACTTTACCTTGCTGCTGCTTGCCGATACTGGAGGTTGAAGTACGGTGACCCAGTGGTGTCGAATAGGACTGCTGTGCTCCAGTATTCATGTAACCCTCGTTATCGTACTCTACAATAATCATTTTGTGACCACGCAGTGCAGCTCCAATTGCCGGTCCCATCCCGATGTCCATACCGCCATCTCCGGTTACCATAACAAATGTAAAGTCCTCTTTAAGCCCTAGTCCATCCAGCTCACCGCGACGTTTGCGTTCCCAGAACATCTCTACGACACCGGACAAGGTAGCTGCTCCATTTTGGAAAAGATTATGGATAAACGTTGATTTATGGGAGGAATACGGATACCCCGTAGTCGTTACCATGGCACAGCCTGTATGATAAAGTGCGACGATATCCCCTTCAATTCCTTTGAAGAAAGTCTCCAGTCCTGAGAAAATTCCACAACCTGGACACGCACCATGCCCTGGGGAGAGCCGTTTAGGTTTCTTCGTCAAGCTGCGCAGCGGCGGAATCCGTACGCTTAATTTGCCTGTTGCTTCATCCTGTTTCACAGTGATTAAGCCTGTCTTCAGTGAGTCAAAGTCCATTGGCTTCAGAAGACGTTGCGGAGCTTTATCTGGTGTACCCGGATTGTGGCCATAATAATCAAATGGTATGTCTACTCGATCTGCAGCAACAGCATCTATTGCTAATTGGAAAAAGGCATGACCGTCTTCTGCGTAGAAGTCCTTACCACCCAAACCGTAGATACGGCTAATTACTTTAGTCGTAGTGTTGCCATATGTGAACAGGGCTGCCTTGATTTCATTGACCATGTTACCACCATGTCCGCCAACAGAATCTGCACGGTCACCAACGGTGATTGCTTTAACATTTTTCAGCGCTTCAGCAATTTGCTTCTGCGGGAAAGGACGGATCATATTCGGCGAGATTGCACCGGCTTTGATCCCTTGCAACCGAAGCTGATCCACAACATCCTTAATAATCTCAGAGGCAGAATTCATCAAGAATACGGCTACTTCAGCATCTTCCATCCGATATTCCTCGATCATTGGATAATGACGTCCGGTTAACTCAGCAAATTCCTTCGCAATTTCTTCAAAAACTTCACCCGCATTGTACATAGCTACGGACTGCTGATAGCGGTTGTTAATATAGTCAGGTTCGTTCATATAAGGACCAACCGTTACCGGATTATTGCGGTCTAAAGTATCGGTAAAGCCTGTTGGAGGCTGCGGTCCAACAAATTTATGAACATCCTCCCGATGAGTAAAAGCTTGAACGCGGCGTTTCTGGTGGGAGGTGAAATATCCATCTGAAGCCACCATTACCGGAAGACGAACTTTAGCATGTTCCGCAAGCTTCAATGCCATTAGGTTCATATCATAAACAGATTGTGGATCCCGGCACATTAAAATAGGCCAACCTGTATTCAAAGCAAAATACAAATCTGAATGGTCCCCGTGAATATTCAGCGGTCCAGAGATCGAACGGCAGATTAGATTCATAACCATAGGCATACGCGTACCAGCTTGTACAGGCAATTGCTCAAGCATGAACATATAACCTTGGGCACTGGTAGCATTAAATACACGTCCGCCAGCCGTTGAAGCGCCATAACAGATTCCAGCAGAGCTATGCTCGCCATCTGACGGAATCAGCATAATATCATGCTGGCCATTCGCTTTCATCGTATCAAGAAATTGCGCTACTTCTGTCGATGGAGAAATCGGAAAATACCCCATTACATGATAATTTATCTGATGAGCAGCATAAGCCGCCATTTCATTGCCGGATTCATATAGGAATTTCTGCTCTACTTTAGCAGAGCCTACTTCTTTTTCATAATCTATAGCCACGTGTATTCCACCTTTCCTCCGTTAATTAGGCCTCAGTAACGAGATCAAAAATATGCCGGACCGTATGACTCTCTGCGTAGCCCTCTTCCTCACGTTCGCCAGACAAGGCAGTTGTAGGACAAGCTTCTACACATTTTAAACAGCCTTTGCAGTATTGATAATCAATACCTTGCAGGAACATTTGTGGACGTCCCTTCTTATCAGGCTGCTCATCCCAAACAAAACACAGATCAGGACACACCGTATCGCACTGCGCACAATGAATACAATCCTCCTGCTTAAAATGAGGCAGCAAACCGGAGCGTGAAATGCTCAAGTTCTTTAAAAAGCTGCTGCCAGGATTCGTAATGGTACCGCCGATTGGCTGTGTTTCATAACCCAATGCGGAAATATCAGACCGCACGAACTCAGGCATTGTCACGCCCGCAGGCAGTGGAAAATGCATAAACTTAACTTCATTAAATCCACGGTCGAAAGTAGTCAGTGCTGACTGTACTGCCTGTGGATATTTTTTGCCTAGTGATTTCTCTATAACGCCTTTCATAATTTCAGGGTCTAAGAAATCACACATCCGGAACAACGCGCCTAGCATCGCCATATTAACGCGGTTTTTCTCATCTAAGGCGATCGTTGTAGCATCAACGACTGCAATAGTTCCTGCCATCATATTCAGGGAGGATTTCAATTCCTCCGGCGATTTTGCTGAGTTCACCAATACTGTGCTATGTTCATAAATTCCGCTAATTACGTTAACTGTCTTTGCTAATGCTTCGTGAAATACCCCAACAACATGCGGACGCTCAACCGGAGACGTGTCACGAATAGGCGTATTCAAATCACAAAACCGGATATGCGCTTTTACCGCTGATCCCTTCTTCTCCGAACCATATGACGAAAAGCTGACCCCATTCATTCCAGCACCGACAACACCTGCTTCTGCAAGCATTTTACCAGCCAGGTTCGCACCCAACCCTCCAATTGACTCCAGACGAATCTCAAAAAATCCGAGCTCGTTCACTTTTGGTAACTGTACCACCGACATAGCCCCTTTCAGAATGTCATCTAGTATAATATCCTTTTGACTTTTTCAACGATTGTAACTTGATTTTGCAAGACGCGAAGTGACAAATCTTGCATTTTCCAAGTGTTGCCTAAGCTTATTTATCTACTTTCATTTAGCAATAAAATTAAAAATTAAGATGTTAAATTCATCACATTCTTCATGATAAATATCACACACCGATGAAAAATCACCTCTATTTCTACAAATGTGTATCATTTATACTTTTCAACTAGTCCATTTCAGGATAAACTGATTCTTGGTGTAATTTTTTGAACCTACTTAGGAGGCATTAAATGTGAAGTCAAACGAAGCATCATTACAGAAAAAATTGCTTCCACGGCATATCAGCTTTATGGCGATGGGCGGCGTAATCGGTACGGGGATTTTTAAAGGAAGCTCTGAGACGATAAGCATTGCTGGACCAGGGGTTGTTCTCTCCTATGTATTGGCAGGCTTGCTGCTACTAGTCGTTATGGGTGCAATTGCCGAAATGGCCACGGTATACCCGAACAAAAATATGAAGGAATTCATCCGCGAGGCTTTTGGAGAACGGCTCTCCTTTATCGTGGGTTGGCTATATTGCTTCATGTGGTTGACTGTCTGCGTAATCGAAGTGCTGGCGGCAGGAAGCTTCTTGCAGTACTGGTTACCGGATGTTCCATTATGGCTACTGAGTCTAGCAAGTGGTGCTTTAATTATTGGCATCAATATGATGAGTGTAAGCGGTTATGGAGAGACGGAGTTTTGGTTAGCAGGAATCAAAATAGCTATGATTATCATCTTTATTATTCTGGGAGCTGCATTATTGTTTGGGCTATTGCCTATGTCTGAAGGGACTCCCTATTTAAGTAATTTTACGGATTATGGCGGATTATTCCCACAAGGCTGGACACCTATCTTCTCTGCCCTTCTGGTCGTCATGTTCTCCTACGGCGGATCTGAGCTGATTGGACTGACTTTAACAGAAACTCAAGATGCAGAAAAAGTGTTGCCTAGAGTTGTCAAAAGCTTCATTTTACGTGTTATTTTGTTCTACACCATTCCAATTCTGATCATCTGTGGGTTAATTCCTTGGAATCAGCTTAACGAGCATACCAGCCCCTTTGTGCAGGTATTAGCAGCTACAGGACTTAAGGGTGCTGACCATGTTATGAACTTCATACTGATTACGGCTGTGCTCTCTGCTGCTAACTCTGGTATCTACGGCGCCACACGGATGTTGCACTCTTTGGCTTCACAGGGTGAAGCTCCACGTAGCTTAGCAAAGACCTCAGCAAAAGGTGTGCCGATCAACAGTCTTAAACTTTGCGCTATAGTTCTTTTTGTTGGTTCTATGTTAGCGTACTTCGCACAGGATGGACTTTTCCGGCTGCTGATGGCTGTTCCCGGCTTCGTAGTAAGCTTGGTATGGATCAGCATCTGTCTATCACAGCTGAAGCTGCGGAAAACCTATCCTAAAGAGCCAAGCTTTAAAGTGTGGGGGTTCCCTTATATTACGATTTTGACGCTTATCTGTTTGTCGGTTATCACGATTTCCTTCCTTTTCGACACTCAGAACCGGATCAGCATAGGCACATGTCTGGGCTTCCTGCTGATGCTTACCATCTGGTCATTCGCTAAATTCCGGAAGAAGAACTAAAATATATATCTCGCACTTACATGAAAAAAGGTGTATCCATTGTTCTTGGCGATTGCGTAGAACGGGGATACACCTTTTCTTATGGGACCGTTGATTTGCTCACTCACACCGGATGCACCTCATTCTGCGGGATTTATACCGTTGATTTGCTCACTCACACCGGATGCGCCTCATTCTACGGGATTTATACCGTTGATTTGCCTCCTCGCACCGGATGCGCCTCATTCTGCGGGATTTATACCGTTGATTTACCTACTCACACCGGATGCGCCTCATTCTACGGGATTTATACCGTTAATTTGCCTACTCGCACCGGATATGCCTCATTCTGCGGTATATATACCGTTGATTTACCTACTCACACCGGATGCGCCTCATTCTACGGGATTTATACCGTTGATTTGCCTACTCGCACCGGATGCGCCTCATTCTGCGGGATTTATACCGTTGATTTGCCTCCTCGTACTGGATTTGCCTCCTCGTACTGGATTCGCCTCATTCTGCGGGATTTATACCGTTGATTTGCTCACTCGCACCGGATTCGCCTCATTCTACGGGATTTATACCGTTGATTTGCCTAATCGCACTGGATTCGCCTCATTCTGCGGGATTTATACCGTTGATTTGCTCACTCACACCGGATTCGCCCTATTCTACGGGATTTATACCGTTGATTTGCCTACTCGCATCGGATTCGCCTCATTCTGCGGGATTTATACCGTTGATTCGCCCACTCGCACCGGATATGCCTCATTCTGCGGTATATATACCGTTGATTTACCTACTCACACCGGATGCGCCTCATTCTGCGGTATATATACCGTTGATTTGCCTACTCTCACCGGATTCGCCTCATTCTACGGGATTTATACCGTTGATTTGCCTACTCTCACCGGATTCGCCTCATTCTGCGGTATATATACCGTTGATTTACCTACTCACACCGGATACGCCTCATTCTGCGGGATTTATACCGTTGATTTACCCACTCGTACTGGATTCGTCTCATTCTAGGGGATTTACTTATTCTTTTGGGGTATGGTAATTTCTCGATGTACTTTAAGTAGTGTTCTGTTGCACAAAATGCAACGAAATCCAAATCAGATATACGCGGACAAACTAGCTAAATATACTTTCAGAAAATAAACTTACGGCGTTCGAAGTTAACAAACGCAAGCTTCACCCAACGTCAGCTTCCCCCAAACGTCGGCTTCACCCAAACGCAAAAAAGCACAGGAATCTAATCTTCCCGTGCTTCTTTCCATCGAAACTACAAAATCTACTCGATCTCCGGCTGAATATGCTCCGCGATCAATTGTTGCTTGCTGGTCCAGACCTTCTCACTCAGATTCACCCGGTACACCTCTGGATTGAGCTTACGCAGATATTCCGGCCAGAACAGATCCTTCTGCTCCCGATGGTAACGGCGAACTTCATTCAGATCCGGCAAAGTATAGACCTGGAAGCCGTTCACGTAAATCGGCTCAAGCATAGGCAGCGCTTCATAACGCTCCACATACTTGTGCATGTATGGATGCAGCGGATTAAACAGCTTCACCCGACCGCCGTTTCGTGGAGCTTCCTCTTCCGGGAAGCAGATATAATCTGCTAGCGCTTTACCATTTTTCCCGATAATCCGGAATACGTCCTTGCTGCCTGGTGTGGATACTTTTTCAGGGTTAGAAGAAATCTTGATTGTCGGTACCATTTCTCCAGTTGCGGACTCAATTTCTACCAGCTTATAAACTCCACCCAAAGAGGGTTGATCCGAAGCCGTAATCAATTGTGTGCCTACACCCCATGTGTCGATGGCTGCACCTTGCAGCTTCAGATCCATGATTGTATTCTCATCCAGATCGTTGGACGCCACAATCTTCACATAATCTAGCCCCGCTTCATCCAGCATATTCCGTGCCTGCCGGGATAGATAGGCCAAGTCACCGCTGTCTAAACGGATACCGATCATCTTTTTACCTTGAGCTTCAAGCTTTTTGGCGGTTCTAATCGCATTCGGCACACCACTGCGCAACGTATCGAAGGTATCAACTAATAGTGTAACTTCATCCGGCATCACCTTAGCATAAGCATCAAAAGCTTCCTGCTCGCTGCTGAAGCTCTGAACCCAAGAATGAGCATGTGTACCTTTGGTAGGGATGCCAAACATTTTACCTGCCAGCATGTTGGAGGTTGCATCAAAGCCGCCGATATAGGCCGCTCTAGCGCCCCAGACCGCCGCATCCGCTTCTTGTGCCCGACGGGTACCAAACTCCAGGAGTATATCATTCGGAGCTACCTGCTTGATTCGGGAAGCCTTCGTAGCGATCAGCGTCTGGTAGTTCATGAAGTTCAGAATAGCGGTCTCCACCAGCTGCGCTTCCATGATCGTCCCTTCCACACGGATTAGCGGTTCATCCGGGAAAATCAACGCCCCTTCTTTCATCGAATAAACGTTGCCCTGAAAATGAAATTGCAGCAATTCTTCCAAAAAGGCAGGAGCGTAATTTTCTTCTTGCTCCGACAAGTAACGGATATCATCTTCGGTAAAACGCAAGCCGCCGATGTACCCAACGATACGCTCTAGTCCTGCGAACACGGCATAGCCGTTTCCGAAAGGCAATTTGCGGAAATAAGCTTCAAATACAGCTTTTCGCTTATGGCTTCCATTCACCCAGTGAGCATACATCATATTGATCTGATATTTATCTGTATGTAGCGCAAGTTCTCTCTTCAAGTCCTCATCTCCTAATATCCACGTTGCTGTATGTGTATGTTTTTTATAGTATTATGCCTTAACAACGTCTGCTCCTAAACTTCCCCGGAAATGATTTAGTGCCCATTTATGTCCATCCGCGTTGAAGCTGGCGACCGCATCTTCGTGCACAGTAATAGTAAAACCTTTGTTATATGCATCCACCGCAGTGTGCAAAACACATATATCTGTACATACGCCAATCAAATGAAGGTCAGTAATGCCACGTTCCCGCAGCTTAATCTCCAGATCAGTTCCACTAAAAGCGCTATATCGAGTTTTGTCCATCCAATAGATGGAATCCTGGTCAGCTTCATAAACAGTTTTCAAACTTCCATAAAGCTCCCGCTCTCTAGTCCCTCGTACATTGTGAGGTGGAAACAGTTTACTCTCGGGATGATAAGGATCATTGTCTTCATGTAAATCCACAGCCATTACAACATAATCGCCATTTTGGACAAACTCAGACGTTAATTGGCTGATTCTTGGCTCGATATCGATTGCAGGCTGCCCAACCGGTAAATTCCCATCGACAAAATCATTGGTAAAGTCAATTACTATTAGTGCTCTCATGAGAATCGTCCCTCCCCTGATTTAAGACACTACGTATAAATGGACAACAATGGCTCGTGATCTGTAAACATATACAACTGAGCCGGGCGTTGTGAGTATTGATTGGAGCTGAGTGCATTGCCCTCTTCATCTCTCACTTCTTTTAATATACCCTGACGGCTGCGTGTTGACGTGATTTTACGAATAAAATTTGGTTCTTTAAATTCTGGCACTACTGTCTGAATTACCTGATAAAGCTCACTTAGCGTAAAATGCCTAGGCAAAAACTGTCTTGCTATCGTTGTCTGCAGCATTTGCTGTTGGATACGTACGTATGCATCCTTGATGATTTCATGGTGGTCAAAAGCGAGCTCCAGTTCTTCTAACGCTTCCTGCAACGTAAATAAACCCACTTCACCCGCATCGTCGGAAGCTTGTCTTTGCTCCAGCATCCACTCTTCTACTAAAGCGAAAAAGGCATGACTGATAATCCATCCCCGAGGGTCGCGGCCAGGTGTACTATAAACCCCAAGATATTCTAAGTGACCTCCATCAACACCGGTCTCTTCTTTCAGCTCACGAGTTGCAGCATCATATATAGACTCATCTTCCTGACAGAATCCGCCTGGTAGAGCCCACATGCCTGCACATGGCCATTTTTTCCGTCTAATTAACATTACCTTCAACTCACGTAAAGGCAGCGTCTTGGTGACCGTCTTCCGCTCGCGTTTGGTAAGTGTAAACATTACAATGTCGGCCGGAACACCATCCGGTGTACGATATTTTTTGGCGTTATAGGTTAATTCCCCATTGTCGCTCATAATTGCCCCATCCTTTTCCGAAGCTGTAGTTTTACTTATTCGTATCTTTAAATGTACCAAACATGTTCTTCATAAATCAACAGATGAATTCCATTATTTTACATTATCCTACAAAAAAGACTATATGAGAAACGACGTTGTCGTTGAATTATAAGGATTATGTATTTTCATGTACTTTACTTCTACCTCTTATATTGAAATAAAGGGACGGATCTGCATCCGCCCCCTGAACTGAGTGTGGGTTATCCGCATGTGGTCGGAGGCGCTTCAGTGCCGGCTTCCACATTTATTTTTTCCGAAACGGTATCTCTAATCACGGAAATTACCAGCTGAAGCAAATAATTAATGTCGCTCTGGCTTTGCTGAAATTCGTTCACGACTGGAATACCGTCGATCTCATCTTGCAGCACTTCAATTTCACGTTCAATTTTGGCGACCATATCTTTATTATTGAAGCTTTCGAAGGCCACGATTTCTTTTTGTTTTTTCTTAATGGTCGCAATCAGTCCTTGCACACGCTCGTGATTAAGAATTTTTTGCTCAGCCTGCTGAAAATGGCGTACCTCTTCACTGGTTGAGATTAATGATGCTAGTTCTTTAGCTTTGCCCATAATATCCTCGCGAACGATCAGATCACGGGTATTATAAGTTTTCATTCCATATTTATTCAACTGTTGTTCTTCTGTACTCATTAGTCATCTCCCCATTCGTATGTGATTAATGAACAGCTGCGGCCTCAACCACAATATCCCCTTTAATGTACCATGTTTTGGTATCTGTAATTCTCACGTTCACAAATGTGCCGATAAGCTCCTTAGGACCTTCAAAATGAACCAGCTTGTTAGCGCGGGAACGGCCGGAAAGGACTTCGGAGTTATTCTTACTCTCCCCTTCAACCAGCACCTCTACAACTTCATCCAGCATTCGGTCATTAATAATCCGGCTGTTCTCTTTGATGAGATCATTTAATCTTTGCAGACGTTCACTCTTCACCGACATCGGTACATTATCTTCCATCGCCGCTGCTGGTGTGCCCTCACGTGGAGAATAAATGAACGTATATGCCATATCATACCCAACCTCACGCACAAGCGATAGGGTATCTTCAAATTGCTCATCAGTCTCCCCAGGGAAACCAACGATAATATCGGTACTTAATACAGCATTCGGCACACTTATCTTAATCTTGCGTACTAATTCCAGATAAGCTTCCCGGGTATATTTACGGCTCATTTTCTTAAGAACGGCAGTACTTCCCGATTGAACCGGCAGATGGATATGCTCCACCAAGTTGCCGCCTTTGCCCAAAACCTCAATCAATTTATCGTCAAAATCTCGTGGATGCGATGTCATAAAACGAATGCGCGGAATATCAATCAGACGCATATCATCCATCAGGTTCCCGAAGGTGTAATCAATATCCGTAAAGTCTTTACCGTAAGCATTTACGTTCTGCCCCAATAGCGTTACTTCCTTGAAGCCTTGGCGCGCAAGCTCTCTCACCTCAGCGATAACGTCCTCTGGACGACGACTGCGTTCTTTACCGCGTGTAAACGGTACGATGCAATACGTGCAGAACTTATCACAACCATACATAATGTTCACCCAAGCGCGCATGCCTTCCCGCTTCTTCGGCAAGTTCTCAATAATGTCGCCTTCTTTGGACCATACCTCAACCACAAGCTCCTTACTAAATACCGCTTCTTTAATGAGGTGTGGCAACCTGTGAATATTATGCGTACCGAAGATCATATCCACGAAGCCATGCTTTGACATAATCCGGTTGACTACGCCTTCCTCTTGCGACATGCAACCGCATACCCCTAACAACAGACCCGGCTTCTCGATCTTCAGGTTCTTAAGATGTCCTAGCTCTCCAAATACCTTATCCTCGGCGTTCTCCCGAATCGCACAAGTATTCAGCAAAATGAGATCCGCGTCATTCCGGTCAGCGACACTGCGGTAGCCCATCTGTTCCAATAGGCCCTTCATCGTTTCCGTGTCATGCTCATTCATTTGGCAGCCATAAGTCGTTATATGATAATATTTGCCCACTCCGAAATTCTGCATCTCTTCAGGAATCTCGAAATCATAATGCACTTCTATTTCTTCCTTGCCGCGCCGTTTTCCTTCTTTATAGTCAGGCTGGCTATTAATTTGCACATTTCTTCCTTTAATCCGGTAAGTAACCTTACCTTCCTCTTCACTAATTACCTTTGCATCACTAAAATCAAAATATTTCGAATAATCCTTAGAACCCTTGCCGGATTTTAAGTCCGGTGAGTTATGGTTCCCCTTTGTCATGCTGTTTTCACGTCCTCTATTGTTCAACAATTATTTTTATACTTTGCTAATTTAAAATTATAACATAATGCTGGCCTAACATAGAAGTGCCCGGTCTATTAATGATGTAATGAAGCGTTGCATATCGACAAAAAAATACCCCGCCAACGTTTGGCAGGGTCAAGTTCTATCATATTAAGGGGGGTATGCTACTATTATAAGCAGATACACTACTCTTGAAACAGTTACACAACCTCTTACCTAAAAAAATAGTCATTGTATATTCTGCTAGTTTTAGTAAAGCGTATTCGTCGCTTCAGGAGTAAATGGGATGATTTCGTCTATCGCTCCACTTTGTACTTTGGCAGGCCAAGCAGGATCGCTAATAAGCGCTCTGCCCACTGCAACCAAATCAAACTCCTCCCGATCGAACCTTTCAGTTAACTCGTCAATATTATCCTCAGGCTTCTGAGCTTTATCTTCCTCGAAGAAATCGCTTTGCAGGCCAATAGAGCCTACTGTAATACACGGCTTCCCGGTAAGCTTCTTAGTCCACCCAGCTAAATTAAGATCAGAGCCAGCAAATTCAGCTTGACTGAAGCGTCGGGTCGAGCAATGAAAGATATCTACACCCGCTTCGCTAAGCGGTGCCAGGAAACTTGCAAGTTCTTCTGGAGTCTTCGCCAGCTTCTCATCATACGCCCCCAGCTTCCACTGGGAAAAGCGCAGCACGATTGGGAAGTCTGGTCCAACCGCTTGACGGCATGCTTTAATGATCTCGACAGCGAATGTTGTTCTTCCTACCAAATCGCCACCGTAACGATCGGTACGTTTATTCGTTCTATCCCAGAAGAACTGGTCTATCAGATACCCATGTGCGCCATGCAGCTCAATGCCATCAAAGCCAACGCTTTTGGCATTTGCCGCCGCTTGAGCGAAGGCTGTTACTAAGCTTTCAACCTCTTCTGTGGTCAGCGGCTCTGTCACCGGCTCACCTGCTAAATTCAGACCCGAAGGGCCTACAGGAAGGGCTTCAACGTTAGGATACTCGCCGATTGTACGCGCCATCGCCACATGCCAAAGCTGCGGGATGATCTTGCCGCCAGCTGCGTGAACCTCTTCCACAACCTTCTTCCAGCCTTCTAAAGATGCTTCTTCATGTATATTAGGAATATCTTGGTGACTGACAGCCGCTGGATGATTTATCGCAGTACCCTCAGTAACAATTAATCCCACTCCACCCTCTGCACGTCTACGATAATAAGCGGCAACATTGCTTCCCGGCACACCCTTCGGAGACTGCGCGCGTGTCATCGGCGCCATTACAAATCGGTTCGACAGCGAAAGATTCCCCACTTGAAAAGGTAAAAATAGTTGCTCTGTATTCATATGTTACCTCCAATTTATTAATTGATTACTTTAAGTAAGCTTATTATCTACCCAAAAGATGGGAAATGCAAATTTTAAGAAAAAGACAACAAAAACCGGACCTCGCAGAATCTACGATTGCCCGGTTTCACCAAATTATAATGACTCTCTAGACTTCAAGAATCCCCGCTTTAGGTGTAACTCCAAATGCTTTAGCTAAATCCCATAGCTGTTGGTCTGTGATCTTTTGTTTGATTTCTCTACCGCCAATCAAGTTGTAGATCGTCGCAGCCTTTTCAACCGTTTCTACTAGACCAAAGGTAGCATCCATGGTGGAGCCAGTGCCAAAAATCCCATGCTGCGGCCAGATGACTAAACGGTGATCCTTCATTTTTTTGGCAGTCTCACGGCCGATTTCACTGCTGCCCGGAACAATCCACGGAATAACACTGACGCCATCAGGGAAAACAACAAGGCACTCTGTGCACATTTCCCATAACGTTTTGGTAAACTTCAGTTCGTCCAGATCATGCGTGAAGGTCATCGCGATAACATTTGTAGCATGTGTATGCAGCACGATACGGTGTGTGGGATCTACTTTCAGACGTTCAATATGACTCATAAAATGCGAAGCGAGCTCACTCGTAGGAACTGCACCATTCCGCAATCCCCACAATACTTCCACACTTTCGCCATTGCCGCTAACCCTTAACACACCCAGATTCGCTTCAGGGTCTTTAATCACATTTCTGAAATATTTGCCCGAACCTGTTACGATAAAATACTTGCCTGCTAATTCTTTTACGGGAAAGGTGAGTTTGATCGTGCGCAACGGCTCCAGTACATTAATATACTTAGCCACCTCATTCTCATCCAGTAAATAGCTGACATTCCCACCATTCAGTTCATCCCAGCCAAGCTCCCACATATGACGGGTGATCTCTGACATTTCCTGAATAAATGGAGCTTCACTGCTGGCAATATAACCTTTTGATTCTAACAAGGATGTACTCATAGTCTATTCTCTCCTTTGTATTTGCTGCTCTCCGTATCCACTTCTATCTTAAAGACAAAACGTCTTGTTCATAATTTTTCACTTCAGTAAGCCATTGCTCACGCACCGGTGTACCTTGTGATGCACAGTAGTAATCCCAGACCGCTCCAAACGGATACGATTTGAACTCTTCTACCAGAGCAAGACGTGAAGTATAATCCCCGGACCGCTCGATTTGCTTAAGTTCTTCCACTGGTTCCAGCATCGCACGCAGCAACGCCTTAATAGTGTTGCGGGTGCCAATGACCCATGCCGCGAGATGATTGATACTGCCATCAAAGAAATCCAATCCAATATTCGTACGAGGAAGTAAATCCCCGCGAACCAATTCACGGGCGATTTCCAGCAGCTCATCATCCATTGTTACCACATGGTCACTGTCCCAGCGGACAGGTCTGCTGACATGCAGCAGCAGCTGCTCACTGAACATCAGAATCGAAGATAATTTATTCGAAATCACTTCTGTAGGATGAAAATGTCCCGCATCCAAACAGATCGCTTTTCCATTTGTTAAACCATAACCCATATAGAATTCATGAGAGCCAACCACATAACTTTCAGAACCAATTCCAAACAGTTTACTTTCCAAGGCATCCATATTATAAAGCGGATCTATTTCCTGACTAAAAATCTCATCCAGCGACTCTTTTAAACGTACTCTCGGAGCTAGCCGATCTACTGGCGTATCCTTATATCCGTCTGGAATCCAAAAGTTCGTCACACAAGGCTGACCCAGCTCCCGCCCAAAATGCTCAGCGATCGTACGCGAAGCTTTACAGTGTCTGATCCAGAAATTCCGAATCTCCGCGTCCGAATGACTGAGAGTGAATCCATCGGCTGCTTTCGGATGTGAGAAACAAGTAGGGTTAAAATCAAGTCCTAAGCCCTGCTCCTTCGCCCAATCCACCCAGGATTGAAAATGTCGTGGCTCTAGTTCATCCAAATCTACAGGTTCATCTGTATCTGCGTAAATAGCATGCAGGTTAACCTTATGTTTACCAGGAATAAGAGATAACGCCTTTTCTAAATCTTGACGTAGTTCATCTGGTGTACCCGCCCGGCCCGGATAACTTCCCGTTACCGCAATGCCCCCGCTTAGTTCTTTTTCCTTAAAAAGAAAACCTTTTACATCATCACCCTGCCAGCAATGTATGGAAATTTTAATTTGCGCGAGTCGCTCCAGCACTTTATCCACATCAATACCGTGGGCTGCGTATAGTTTTTTGGCTTCGTTATAAATAGTGATAATGCTCTGATCCATGCTGTTTATCCTCCTAAATTAGTGCAACGTCTGTTTCGCTTAGATAAGCTCATTCACCTTGGACAGATGAAGGCTTCTCCAGCGATTTAGAATGTTATTAAAATGCTTGATCGGCTGCGGAATGTATGATGTTATTTCAAAAGATTGTTCGATAATAGCTCTTGCCTCAGTTATGTCTGCAATGGAATCTGTGCTAATCATCTGCACTACTATATTTCCTAGAGCAGTCGCTTCCGTTGGTCCAGCCTTTACTTCCCTGCCGATAACGTCAGCGGTTAGTTGGCATAAAAGCCGATTGTTCGCCCCGCCGCCGACAATTTGCAATCCCTCGATCCGACGTTCTGTCAGCTCCTCCAACTCTTCCAAATAAGTTAGATAGGATAACGCCAAGCTGTCAAAAACACAACGTGCTAACTGTCCAGGTGTCTCCGGAACGGGCTGCCCACTCTCCATACAGGCACTGCGGATTTCTTCTATCATGTTCGATGGATTAAGAAACCTTGGTGCATTACAAGGGATCAGGCTGCGAAACCCCTCTTCTCCCTGTGCAAGCTCTGCAAGCTCCGCAAAACTATAACAATTGTTCAGTAATCTGCGAACCTCTTGAATAAGCCATAAGCCCATTACATTTTTGAGGAATCTATAAGTTCCGTAGGCTCCCCACTCATTGGTGTAGTTAGCCTGCATGGCTTTTAGAGAATTTAGAGGCTCCGTTCTTTCTACACCGAGTAAAGACCAAGTTCCACTGCTGATATAAGCTGAGCCTTCTTGAAGTGGAGCACCTAGCACTGCTGAGGCCGTATCATGGGAAGCCACACAGATCAGCTGGCATTCAGGCAGGTCATATTGTTGGATTAAAGCTTCGTCAAGAGGACCAACCACTACACCAGGCTCAGTTAATTTTGCAAATTGATCTTTCCTGATATTCAAAAATTCTAATAGGTCATCGTCAAAATCCCGGCTTTCCAGATTCAACAGCTGTGTTGTAGATGCAATCGTAACCTCGTTGATTTTACGGCCAGTCAGTCGGTAATATAGATAATCTGGTACAAGTAAAATCTGATCCGCTTGCGCTAGCTCTTCTTCTTTATGAACATATAACTGATTCAAGGTATTGATGGATAACTGCTGGATTCCTGTCTTTTCATAGACGGTTTGTGGTGAAAGCTGCTGTGCCACCTGATCCACAGCCAGATCCGTTCTGCGGTCCCGGTAGGCGTATACTTCATGAACACGATTCCCGTCCGCATCTACCAGCACATAATCTACACCCCATGTATCAATACCGAGCGTACAGGTAGTAATTCCATCGGTTTTAGCCTTCCGAAGCCCGATCATAATCTGCTCTACTAAATAATCAATGTCCCAGAAACAGGAACCCTCTTGTTCCGTAAAGCTATTGCTAAAGCGATGAAGCTCTTCTAAGGAAAGAATACCTTCTTGCAATATTCCGCGCACCAGCCGCCCACTTGAGGCACCGATGTCAACGGCGATGTGATTATTCATAAACAATCTCCTATGATAAGGGGTGATTTATAATATTTTTTTGAACAGTGTAATAACTTCTTCTTTAGTAGGAATAAAAGGGTTCCCTGGTGCACAAGCATCCTTCATCGAATTTTCAGCCAAAAGATCAAGATCTACTTCTTCTACACCAAGCTCGGATAATTTGGCTGGAATCCCTACTTCTTTAGACAACGCCTTGATCGACTCAATTACGAAATCTGCGCATTGTTTATCCGTTTGGTTCTCTACATTAAGTCCAATCGCTTTAGCAATGGATCTGAATTTCTCAGGCACATATTTGGCATTTTCTTCTTCCACAAAAGGCAGCAGCATCGCGTTACATACGCCGTGCGGCAGATCGTATACGCCGCCCAGCTGATGCGCCATCGCATGCACATAACCAAGCCCCGCATTATTGAAAGCCAATCCGCCAAGGAATATCGCGTATACCATCTGTTCACGCGCTTCGATATCATGGCCATTCTTCACAGTACGAGCCAGATTAGCAAAAATAAGCTCCACTGCGGCTAGTGCCGTAGCATCGGTTACCGGATATGCTCCCGGCGTCACCAGCGCTTCAATCGCATGAGTCAATGCATCCATACCCGTAGCCGCGGTAAGTGCAGCGGGTTTATCAACCATAAGCTCAGGATCGTTGACTGAAATCGTCGCAAGGCTGTTCTTATCTACCATAACCATCTTCACTTTGCGTTCTTCGTCTGTGATTACATAGTTAATGGTCACTTCAGCCGAAGTACCAGCAGTGGTATTCACGGCGACAATCGGCAGTGATTTATGCTTAGACTTGTGTACACCTTCATATTCTTTGATATGACCGCCATTTGTGGCAATGATACCAATGGCTTTGGCAGTATCCTGTGGTGATCCACCGCCAATGGAAATCAGATAATCACAATTCTGCGCTTTGAGATAATCAACGCCATCGTGGACATTTTTACAGGTCGGATTGGGTTTCACTTCATCATAGATGGCATATTCAATCCCCGCTTCGTCCAATACCGTCAGCAATTTACCAGCAATGCCACTTTTCATAAGGAATTTGTCCGTAACAACAAGCGCCTTTTTTAATTTAAGCTCTTGGATGTATGGACCAATCTCCTGCAAGCATCCCTTGCCCATAATATTGATCGATGGAACATAATACACATGCGTGCTCATGCTTGACCAGCCTCCTAAAGTTAATTTATCAACACCAAAGTTTTACACACAACTCTGCAAGCTAGAGCGTAGTATTCCGGCTGCAGCGCCTCAGGCTGGCCTCTAAATCGCAACTGGGCCGGCTCTGGTATCTTTCAAATCTAATTACCACTACAGGACTTCTTTTCTCCTTCATCGTATGCCCGCAAATCTTTGTTGTCAACATTTTAAATATTATTTATGTTGTTTTTATTTGTTTTATATCCGTTTCGTGAATATTATTGGAAAACAAACATGATTTTACGTTGATTTTATTGCAAAACACAGATATTTGGAGCTATGATTAAGGAATATAAAGATTTCGGAAAGGTGATCCCTATGCTTGCAGCTGAAAGACGAAAAAAAATAATCGATCTTGTTCATCAGGATAAACGAGTATTAGTCTCTGATCTAAGCCGGATGTTTGAAGTTACAGAAGAGACGATACGCAGAGACTTGGAGAAGCTGGAGAAGGATGGAATTCTAAGCCGAACCTATGGCGGGGCCATGCTGAATCGTCACACGAACGAGGATTTGCCTTTTGTTACACGCAATGCGCTGAATACAGATATCAAACGGGGAATCGCCCTTAAGACGCTAGATTTAATCAATGATGGAGATACGTTAATGGTGGATCCTAGCTCCACAGCCTTTGAGTTTCTAAAACTGCTTGGCAATAAAAACAATCTGACCATTATCACGAACTCAATTAATATCTTGCATGAGTTCTCGAATTCTGGGATGGATATCATCTCTACCGGAGGTTCTTTACGTTACCGATCCATGTCACTCGTGGGTCCTGTAGCACATGACACCATTCAAAGATACAATGTGGACACTGCGGTTATCAGTTGTAAAGGAATAGATATGGAGCGAGGCATCACAGATTCTAATGAACCGGAGTGTGAGCTCAAGAAATATATGCTACGTCAAGCTAACAAGGTCATACTCCTGGCCGATCACACCAAATTCGATAAGACCGCCTTTACGAAGCTGATCGAGCTTGGCCAAATCGACTTTTTGATCACAGACCGCCAGCCTTCTGAGGTTTGGTTGAAGCGCCTGAACAAAGAGAATATTGAGCTTCTCTATTAATCGGGCTCAAACGCCTTCGCAGCCCTTTTAAAAATGCCGTTCCCCAATGAGTAATGGGTGACGGCATTTGTTGTATGGAGATGATTATCTTTTTGTATAAACCTGAGAGATTGGGACTACGTTGACTGTTGATTTGGGATTTTCGCGTTGCACTTGCGTTGTAGTTTTTTTCCTGCAAATATATATAAGCGCTGGTGGAAAATTCAGCAGCACCCACTTCGTGTGTAGGATCTCAAAATGCTGGCTCAACTCTGTTTTCATCCGCGGAAAATATTCATAGGTTATAAACCACCCTCCTTCTTTTAAAGAAGAAATGATCTGTTCCATAAACCTAGTGCGGTCTGGCTTCGAGAAATTCATCAAAGACAAACTACTCACGATACAATCCAGCTTCTCCAGACTGCTGTTATGAAGCGCAAGACGCAGCCGGAGACAATCGTTGTTGCAGAAACATCCGGGGAATTCCTCTCTTAACTGACTGCGAAAATCAGGATCTATTTCAAATAGAAGAACATTCATACCGGTCTTTTCTCCACGCGGAATAAACCTTGTGATTGCACCAGTCCCCGCACCCAACTCAGCCATAGAATGCACTTGGTTCCAAGGCACTGGATCAAGCAACGTCTGGGCCAGCCAATGTGAACTGGGAGTTACACTACCATATTGTCGGGGCGCATGCAGAAATTTATTTAGAAAATGAAGTCGCTCACGAATTCCACTTTGCATGAAATCTCCCCCTTGCTTCCTAACTTACCCTTCTACCCCTAAAATATGTAAACTGCATTAAATTCGTACTCCATCTATACTTCCCATTATCTATTCCCCTTAAAATAAAAAGCCCAAATTTCTCCGCAACATAAATTGCGGGAAATTCGAGCTTGTAAACACTCAATTCAGAGTCGGCCAATCTTATTTAGTTTCCACAGCGTGTCCGCCGAATTCGTTACGCAGTGCAGCAACTACTTTTCCAGTGAATGTGTCGGTCTCAAGGGAACGGTAACGCATCAATAACGCCATAGCGATAACCGGAGTCGCCGCTTGTAAATCAAAGGCGGTTTCAAGCGTCCATCTGCCTTCACCAGACGAATGCATAATGCCCTTAATCTCATCTAGTTTAGCGTCCTTCGAGAAGGCGCGTTCCACAAGTTCCATCAGCCACGAACGGATTACAGAGCCGTGATTCCACACCCGAGCTACTTCCTCAAAGTTGTAGTCAAATTCACTCTTTTCCAGAACCTCAAAACCTTCACCGATAGCAGCCATCATGCCGTATTCGATACCGTTATGCACCATTTTTAGAAAATGGCCGCTACCTGCTTTACCAGCATATAAAAAGCCGCTTTCTACAGCTGTATCACGGAAAATAGGCTCCACAACTTCCCAAGCTTCGGGATCTCCGCCAACCATGTAACAAGCGCCATTACGCGCCCCTTCCATACCGCCAGAGGTACCTGCATCCATAAAGTGAATTCCGTGCTCCTTCAATTCCTCATACCGACGAATCGATTCCTTATAATGCGAGTTTCCTGCTTCAATAACGATATCACCTTTAGACAACTGTGGAGTAAGTTCAGCGATTACAGAATCAACGACCTGATGCGGAACCATGATCCAAATGATTCTTGGTGTTTCCAATTGCTGTACCAATTCTGGAAGCGTTACTGCTCCACTAGCGCCTTTAGCTTTCATTTCTTCTACAGCAGGTGCATTCAGATCAAAAGCAACAACCTCATGTCCATGATCCAGCAAATTTTGACCCAAATTAAAACCCATTTTTCCTAACCCAACTAATCCTACTTTCATGTAAATTCCCTCCGATTTATAGATTCTTGTGATGTATTTTAGCTAAATTGGCAAAAAAAACAGGCAGGGGCTTAAGCCCCTGGCCGTATAGATTCCTGCGCTGCTGCAACTTCTGCTTGAGCGTCGAGAAGATCTGACTCCTGATCTGTATCATCAAACCACCAGCGGTCTTCACCCAAAAGCTCCATAGCCGCATCTGGACCATAAGAACCTGAAGCATAGGTATGAAGTGGCATTAGCCCCTCTTCCATAGCTTCCTGGATTGGTGTAACCCATTGCCATGACAGCTCGACTTCTTTCCAATGAGCGAAGAAAGTGGCGTCACCACGAAGTGCATCAAAGATCAGATTTTCGTAAGCTTCTGGTACGTCTGAAGTTCCGGCTTCATAAGTAGCGAGGACAGGTTCAAGTTTCCCTTTTTGCAGCTGATCCTTCGTATTCAACTGAAGCGTAATGGCTTCAGTTGGACCGATCTCGATGATGAGCAGATTTGGAACGTCATTCCCTTTATTTTTGTTATTGTTATCATTAAACGGTTCTTTAAATTCTATAACGATTCTTGTTGATTTCTCTTTCATTCTCTTGCCAGTACGGATATAGAACGGAACTTCATTCCACAATGGATCATCTATAAACAAACGCGCTGCAATAAACGTCTCATTTTGTGAGGATTGGCTAATTCCGGGTTCATCCAAGTAGCCTGCAACAGATTTACCTTTAATTTCACCTTCAGCATATTGTCCGCGGACAACATATTGATTAACTTCGTCTTTACTTAGCGGAATGAGGCGCTCCATGACATATCTTTTCTTCCCACGGATCTCTTCAGGTGTACTGCCTTTTGGAAGCTGCATCGCCATCATCATGAGCAATTGAAGCATATGGTTCTGGAACATATCACGAAGTGCCCCAGCTTTATCATAATAGCCTGCCCGTTCTTCAACGCCAACAATCTCACTCGCCGTAATTTGCACATTTGCGATATACCGATTTTTCCACAGTGCTCTAAGCACAGGATTTGAATATTTTAGAACTTCCAGATTCTGAACCATCGGTTTACCCAAGAAGTGGTCAATTCGGAAAATCTCCTCTTCAGTAAATACGGCATTCAAGCTGTCATTTAACTCTCTTGCTGTTTGCAAGTCTGTACCAAAAGGCTTCTCAATAATCAGACGCTTCCAGCCCTTCGTAGATCCCAGACCACTGGAGTGAATATTGGCGGCAATTTCCTTGAAAAACTCAGGACCCACCGATAAATAGAACATCCGATTCTCCGGAATGTTAAAAAATTGCTCACGACGTTTAACATGCTCCAGGAGCTTCAAATAATCCTCTGTATTACCTACATCTAGAACGCTATATTCAAAAGCTTCCAAGAAAACCTGCAACTGTGGAGATTCTACTGCCGGCTGTCTAGAAAATGTCTGCAAAGATTGCAGGACTTGCTTACGGAAAGCTTCAGTTGAAACTTCTCTTCTTCCTAATCCAATCACTGAGAGAGGACCTGAAATTTGACCATCTAAAAAGAGGTTATATAGTGCAGGATAGATTTTACGTTTTGCTAAATCTCCTGTAGCGCCAAAAAGCACAAATGTTGATGATTCCACTTTCATTCCTCCCGCTATTATATATTATTTATTAACTTACTTTTAATTACTAGCATACTCAGTAGAATCAATCATACGACTGATATTTTTATTCGTCAACCTCATTTCGACATTTACGAAAAGTTATTATTTTCACAAAGCTTCGAATTGGTAATTATGATTAATGTCACACCAATTATCTTATTGGATTATTCGTATTAATTTACTAGGAAATAATCCGCAAATAAGATAACAATCCGCTCCCAGCATGGCTTTTGGCGTTCTGAATTTACACACTCTGATTTAAAATTCTTCATCCAAAGCTGTTTACAACATAAACAAAATTCCCAGTCGCTTAAATAAGCTCATCCTTCCACTGTGTTTCAAACTAACTTTTAGTAATGGAGTGGTTTGGTCTCGCGCGCCTCGAAGAAGACTATGCGATTTGATACCAAGTTTGGGAATTAAGCATAAAAAGTGACTGCTTCGAGGAATATTACTTGAGAATACTTCGAAGGAATTTTCGCTGAGCACATTGGAGTGATTTGGAGTCTGTGAAGAGAACGATTGGGGATGAGATGACGTTTGCAAAGAGTACCATTGGGGATAGGTTAAGCGAACCTTGTGAAATGAAGTGAACCATTAGGATTGTCCTGAAGTTTGCTAGGTGAACCGTGTGGATGTCTTGAAGTTTGCTAAGTGAACCCTGTGGATGTCTTGAGTTTGCTAGGTGAACCATTGGGAATGTCCTGAAGTTTGCTAAGAGTACCCTGTGAGTGTAGTTTGCTAAGTGTGCGCTTTGGGGGATCACTTAAAAGTTCGCATAGAGCGTCTTTAGATCCAGTTTGGAGTAACATTTATGTTTACCCGCATCTCCGGCTGCGGCGAGATCAGACCTTGGAGACCTTAGACGTCGATTCTTACTCATCTGCGGTGGTTTTATGTCCACACCATGGAGGAAACGGACTCAGGTGCCCTCAAACGTCGATTCGTTCTCGTCTGCCGATGCTTTATGTCCACACTAACTATGGGTTCGGACTCAGGAGACGTTATTTCGCAGATTTAGCCCATTTCGCCATGCTATCGGACCCAGATGCAGCTATTAAACCTAATTCGCTCCTCTCTGGAGCAAAAACTTGGCTATAAGAGCTATGCAGTCCGATAATTCTGAAAAATGCTCCAAAAACACCAAATAGCTGCAATACAGTCCGAACGGTAATGTAGTATCTTCAATCTTGCTAGTCCGGACTCAGATGACCTCAGACGTCAATTCGTTCTCGTCAGTTGAGGCTACATGTTTTCACTAACTATGGGTTTGGACTCAGGTGACATTCTACTTCGATACTTACTCGTCTGCGGAGGCTTCGAGTCCTCGCCATCGATAGTCCGGACTCAGGAGACGCTATTTCGCAGATTTTGGTCATTTCGCCATGCTATCGGACTCAGATGTAGCTATTGCACCAAATTCACTCTTCTTTGGAGCAAAAACTTGGTAATAAGAGCTATGCGGTCCGATACTTCTGAATAATGCTCCAAAAACACCAAATAGCTGCAATACAGTCCGAACGGTAATGTAGTATCTTCAATCTTGCTAGTCCGGACTCAGATGACCTCAGACGTCAATTCGTTCTCGTCAGTTGAGGCTACATGTTTTCACTAACTATGGGTTTGGACTCAGGTGACGCTATACGTCGATACTTACTCGTCTGCGGAGGCTACATGTTCTTGCCATCGATGGTCCGGACTCAGGAGACGCTATTTCGCAGATTCAGGTTATTTCGCCATGCTATCGGACTCAGATGCAACTATTCGACCCAATGTACTCCTCTTTGGAGCAAAAACTTGGCTATAAGAGCTATGCAGTCCGATAATTCTGAAAAATACTCCAAAAACACCAAATAGCTGCAATACAGTCCGAACGATGATGTAGTATCTTCAATCTTGGCTAGTCCGGACTCAGATGACCATAAACATCGATTCATACTCGTCAACCTAGACTGGATGTCCACACTAACTATGAGTTCGGACTCAGGAGACGTTATTTCGCAGATTTAGCCCATTTCGCCATGCTATCGGACTCAGATGCAGCTATTGAACCAAATCCACCCCTCTTTGGAGCAAATACTTGGAAATAAGAGCTATGCAGTCCGATACTTCTGAATAATACTCCAAAAAATCTAAATAGCTGCAATACAGTCCGAACGATGCTGTAGTATCATCAATCTTGGCTAGTCCGGACTCAGCTGACCTTAAACGTCGATTCGTTCTCGTATACGGACGCTGCAAGTCCTCGCCATCAATAGTCCGGACTCAGGAGACGCTATTTCGCAGATTTAGCCCAGTTCGCCATGCTATCGGACTCAGATACAGCTACTCGACCAAAAAGTGACCTCAAACGTCGATTCGTTCTCGTATGCTAAGATTGCAAGTCTTCACCATCTAGGGATCGGACTCAGGAGACCTTACACGTAGATACCTCGTCATCCCCATGGATCAATTAGATCCGGAAGTCCTTATAACGCAGATTCAAACCACCTCACAATAGACTAGTTACCAGCCAAGTTTACAATGCCATTTGTTTAGAGCCGGTACATTAAGTGTTATAGTTAATGAACATAAGATTTTTCATTCAGTTCACGAAAGGAAGGAGTATTTTCATGAATATGGAGCAATGGGAACGAATTCGGACGGGACAGGGATTTATAGCTGCCTTGGATCAAAGTGGTGGCAGTACACCAAAAGCGCTGCTGCAATATGGTGTTGCAGAGGACAGTTACTCTAATGAAGATCAAATGTATGGGTTGGTTCACGAGATGAGAACGCGCATTATCAAGAGCCCTGCATTTGATTCAAAGCATATACTGGGTGCAATCTTATTTGAGAACACAATGGATCGTTCCATAGACGGGCAATATACTGCCGATTTTCTATGGGAGAAAAAAGGGATTGTGCCTTTCCTGAAAATCGATAAAGGTCTTGCCGACCCTGAAGACGGAGTACAACTAATGAAGCCTATTCCCGGCTTGAGTGATCTTCTGAAGCGGGCCAACGAACGTAACATCTTTGGTACAAAAATGCGCTCGGTGATTAAAGAGGCTAATCCTTCCGGTATCAAAAAGGTGGTTGAACAGCAGTTTGAAATCGGTAAGCAGATTTTAGCAGCGGGACTCGTACCTATTATCGAACCGGAAGTTGATATCCACAGTGCTGATAAAACGGCTTCAGAGAAGCTGCTAAAAGAAGAACTATCGGCCCAATTGTCTGCGCTGGGCAAAGACGTGAAGGTCATGCTTAAGCTCTCCATCCCAACGGAGAATAATTTCTACCGTGAATTAATGGAGAATCCTCATGTTTTGCGAATTGTCGCTTTGTCCGGCGGTTACACACAAGCGGAGGCCAACGATAAGCTCGCCCATAATCAAGGACTGATCGCCAGCTTCTCACGTGCGTTATCGCAGGGACTAAGTGCTGGGCAGTCAGAAGAAGAGTTTAACGCGCTCCTCTCCAAATCTGTAGAAGCGATTTATGCAGCCTCTATTAAATAAGATCCTCATTTAAACCATCACATAAAAAGAGCTGTTTCCCTGACAGGTGTTCCCTGCTGGGTAGCAGCTCTTTTTTTATGATGAGAATTTACTTTAAAAGTCTAGAACTTTCAGATTAAACGCCATTCTGTCTACTCATTCAGCCCACACAAGCATGCAATGGGTTTGTTAAAGTCCCTTACATCTTATCTAAGGACCACACCTGTAGCTAAAACACATTAATCAACCACTTCTCTGTTGTTTCTTGGTACACCATCCATAATTCCTGTTTTTAATCCAGTGCATTTCTTTACCCAATAATTTCTTGATCTTACGCAAAACAGGCTTCCACCACGCATGTAGGCGAGATAGAAACCTAATCGATTACTTCTATGTTATCTTAAATCGAAACCACGAGGATTAATGCAATTAAAGCTGGCAGTCCTTGCATAAATAAAATAGACTTTTTCACCGTCAGTCCTCCATATAACGCTGCCACTATAACAGTTGATAAGAAGAAGATTTCAATTTGATGGCCGAAATTTACATTCGGATGAACCAATCCCCAAATTAAACCTGCCGCCAAGAATCCATTGTATAACCCTTGGTTCGCTGCCAGTGTTTTAGAAGCATCCGCAACTTCCTGTGTCATTCCAAAGACTCGAAGCCCTTTTGGCTTTGACCAAGCAAACATTTCTAAATAAACAATATAGATATGTATTAACGCAACAACACCGACCATAATATTAGCTACCCATACCATCAAAATAACCACCTTATTTTAATTTGTGTACAATTTAATTGTATCACATTAAAACTCAAAAGTGTATACAACATCTCATAAACAATTCGACGCTAAAAAAGAATAGCCATAATCTTCAAAAAAAAGACTACCGCTATTCCATACGTAATGTTTTATGAAATTCTAAAATACTTTTGCAGCAATATAAACGGTTACGCTATTGTAAAAACCATAAAGAGAGCCATTGCTCCAGACGAAATTGCTAGGATCTGAAATTCCCGTATTTTGAGACGCTTGATGTCCATGTTTCTCTGACCATAGACCTGAGCTATTTTGAAGCATGAAGTGGTAATCAACGTTATCCTCAGGAATATCGACTTTACCATTACCATTTGAGTCGATCCATCCCACTCTTAGTGCAATTCGATGTTCATCGGAATTAATCGCTGCAGTTCGGCCCGGAAGTATCCGCCAACCCGGTTTAAAGTATAAAGGATTCGTATTGCCATCTTGAACCACAAGACCAGCAGTATAATACACGTTAGTAAAATAGGCAGGATCTCTGACATTTGAGACCCCGTCTCCATCACCAGGGTTGATTGCCCCTGGAAATCTTAAGGCATAACCATAACAGTTAATCCCATAACTATTTTCGGCTGTATACGGCCACGCATGACCATAAGCGGAAGCTAGAGTTGCTTGCGGAGCATCAGGTTCAAAAGTAGGTGTTATTAGCTCCGGTGCTAACAATTCATTATTAATAAGATTGTCATCTGCCGGGGGTACAAAGCTTGATGACTCTTTGAGTTCTCCAACTGTAGTAACATTTCCTTGTGTGTCCACAATAATCGTATCGTCGCCCTTCCATTCTCCAACCCAAACCTTTTCCGGTCCAGAAGTTTGGACTTCTTTCAAATTACTCACGTCGACGTCGATGGGTGCGGCCATTGCAGCAGAGGACAGGGCCAGATTCAGTAAGAGCGTGCAGGTTATTGCGACTTTATAAGTCTTTTTCAAAATCATAAACATCCCTTTCTATGTAAGATAAGTAAAAATTAACATTTTATCCTAAAATAGACTATGAAGAATGTTATGGTTTTTCCGAACACCTATAAAGCTTTATATTCAAAATAGTCAAAATAAGCCGGCTTCGCTTGCTGATCCAAATCCTGAGCACATACCCCGACATAGGAACCGGTAAAGCCAAGCTTGCCGCCATATTCATCCGAAAGCGTACCAAAATCTAAGGGAGTACAGACAGCTGTCCAATTCACCCCGTCTGATGAAGCATAAAACAACAGATCACGTCCATGGATATCCACCTTCAGGTAATAACGATCCCAATCTTTCACAGATAGCTGCATAGAGGAAATCTCATCGTATTTGCCACCTCTACACAGCACAACTCCCAAACTAGTTCCACGAATCTCATCTGCGGTAACACGCAAATAATAGTAATCACTGTCATCATAATAGAGGACTAACCCAGCCATTTGCAGGAAGCTATTCGGCTCGAATTCCAGACAGGTTGTAGCTGAGCATTCAAAATGTTGAATCGGCCGGGCAATTAAACTCTGATCATGCAGTGAAGCTAATGACTCTCTGCCGCGCAGACGAAGAAAACCCGGACGTTCCTTCAAGCTAACCCAAGATTCATCAAAAGGCACACGCAAGCTTTGGTATGGAAATCCAAGAACCTCTCCATCAAATTCATCTCTGTTTGGCAGCTCCTCAAAAGTGAATATCGGCAGGTCAGGAGCCATGGTCTCCAATGCAGGCAGCTTCCCTCCGTGGGCCAATCGCAACCAGCCATCCTCTGTCCATTCACAGCGTTGAATAGCAGTTTCCCGGCCTAACGGATTCATCGTTGACGTTCCCGGAATCGGACGTGTGCATAAATGCGCCATGTACCAGTCCCCATTCTGAGTCTCTACGAGCGATCCGTGCCCTGCTTGCTGAAACGGGTAGGTCAGATCATGCGCCGTGGTCATAATCGGGAAATCCGGATCAGTCTCATAAGGACCTGTGAGGCTTCTGCTTCTAGCTAAGGTGACCATATGGTTGATGCCAGTGCCTCCTTCAGCTGTCAGTAAGTAATAGTACCCATCCTTCTGGTACAATTGCGGACCTTCGGTCACTCCGATAGGTGTCCCTTTATAAATTTCATGGATAGGTCCCGTTAATTTGCCAGTCTCCGGGTCATATTGCTGCATAATGATGCCAGAGAAGTTATTGTGATTTTTACGGAAATCCCAACGCATATTAAGCAGCCATTTGGTCCCATCCAGATCATGGAATAAAAATGGATCAAATCCGCTGCCATTAAGTCTAACCGGCTCACTCCACGGGCCCATGATATCCGTCGCTGTAATTAAATAATTATGCAGATCTTTATATACACTTTTGCGAGATTTCACATCTGTAAATAGCAGATAAAATACGCCTTGATCATAAGAAAGCGCTGGTGCCCAAATGGAACCAGAGCTTACGTTACCACGCAGATCTACTTGTGAGGCTTCTGTCAGAACACGTGAAATGGAATGCCAATGAACTAGATCCTTGGAATGATGAATTTCTACACCTGGAAACCATTCAAAAGTAGATGTTGCGATATAATAATCATCCCCTACTCTAATAAAAGACGGATCTGGATGAAAACCTGCCAACACCGGATTAACAATTTTTTGCGTCATAATGTTACCCTCCACTACCGGATTTTTCATAGTTTAACGTATTTATTGTATCGCTTTCATAACGATTAAAGTTATAATGAGATATAAGAAAATGTTTGTATTTTGTCATCTTGGAGGGCCTATGAAGCAGCTGTTCGAACCTGTTGTTTTTGAAGAACATAAGACCTTGATTTGGGATTATAAAATATATACCGACGACTATTACAAAGGTTATTATCACTGGCATCAATGCTGTGAAGTCATGTTCGTGTATGGCGGACAAGGAAACGTTGTTGTGAATCAGCAGATGTACGATATCCGCAAGGGAATGTTATTCTTTTTCCAGCCCTATCAGCTGCACCGGATCTATTCTGAGGTTTCTCCCGAATGTCCTTTTGAACGAACTATCTTCTACATTGATCCACATGTTGCTGAACACCTGCTGGAGGGTTTTACGAAAAGGAAGGCTTTATTCACAGCGCTTTGGCAAGGGAAAAATACACATTGTGCCTTTGATCTTAAGGATCACGTTGAGTCTGTGGAGTGGATTCTGGAGCAATATAATCACAATAAAAAAGTCAGTCTGACTGAGGATACCGAAGACATTTCACTGTTAATTCTTCAATTATTGAGCAATATAGGAACTGAAGATCAGCATGTATTCCAATCCGGAGAACGGCGAACCTTGCGCTATTCTGAGAAAATCATGAGTTTTATCGAAGAGCATTATCATGAGGAGGTTAATCTGGATCAGTTAGCTGAGGAGATTCACTTGTCCAAATCCTATATCTCTAGAATCTTTCATCAGGAAACCGGAGGAAGGCTTGTTGATTATCTGACTGCCCGCCGGATCAAACAGGCCTGCCGCTTATTAGGAACGACAGACCTGCCTGTGGAGCAAATCGGAATCACTGTTGGTTTTCCAAATGCCTCTTATTTCAATCAACTGTTCAAAAGAGTCCTAGGGACGACGCCATTAAAATATAGAAAAAGTAATTAGATCCAATCTACACAACCGTATTTTTTTCAGTAACGAAGAGTATATTTTTAGCAAAATGATTAATATCTATCAGCTCTGGGCGGGGGGCGTCCACCAGTTCACCATTGATCCTTAAATTGACAAAGGTCACATTTTCAACAGCTCTCTCTTCGTCATATCCATAAATTCGTGAAGGGTTGGCCGTCCCGCTATAGCTGATGTCGCGAAATGTAATGTTCCGGATGCTTGTCCCCGGCTCTGGATTGTAGTCCTTGTTATAGACCACCCGCACATCAATTAGCTGCCCCTGCTCAATACGCTCCACACGTATATTTTCATATAGAACATTACATACCTTATTTCGATCCCCGGCATTAATCGCCAGTGCCCCCCAATAGTTCTCTTGCGGTTCGTGATGATTCAAGATATCAAGATTTGCAAAAACAATAGACTCGATGGTGTCTCCGTTCCGTTCATGATCCCCATGTGTACCAATCATCAATGGATGAGCGACATCCGCCCACAGAATGGAATCACGAACGCTAATATTACGGGTATCCCCATAAAAATCCCATCTCGAGCCGTAAATAGCAATACAATCATCCGAATTACGCATAAAAACATCCTGGATCCTAACCTCGGAACTAGACATAATATCAATGCCATCAGACCACCCCCGAGTGCTAAACGATTTGAAATTATCAATCACAATCTGCTCAGACTGCCCGATGAAAATGCTGTAATGTGGCGGATCAATCACGGTAATACCTTCCACATTTATAGATCGTGAAAAAACAATTCGTATCCCTCGAAAGGCCGAGAATCGATGAAAATCCGCAAGATAAATTATACCGCGACCACGAATGGATACATCATGAACTCCCTCGCATACCAAGGAACCTACAAGCACTGAACCTCCGGCAAGATACACCGTGGTTTCCGAAGGGACCGGCAATACTGTTTCTTCTATATAATGTGTGCCTGGAGCGAAATAAAGCACCTTCCTTTTTTCACGAGGATCAGCAGCGGCATTATCCAGCAGCCGTAAAAGATCAGGTTTCCGGTGTATACCCGGTTGGACTACTAGAACATTAGCATCCTCTGGTTGAGGGGCATCCTTCTCCTTAGGGTTAGCAAATAAATGCAGATTCCGAAAAATATCACCGTTGATCTCAATCGATAACTTTTGCGGACCTGTTAGCTTAAACAAAATGGTATTTCCATGATATTCGTAAGAGATCCCTCGCGAAGCCGGAGCAATGTTCACACAATCAATCTCCGTATAAAGACAGGTGACTTCAACTTCTACTGTACCTTCCAGATCAAAATAAGCCATGGATGCAAGACGCACCTCATGCATATCTACCTTAACCTCGTAAATAAACAAGCTATGCCATTCTCCTTCAGGCTGCCGTACTCTAACCTTATAATCCTCACGTCCCGGGATATCTTTAGGTGCTTTATATACTTGTAAATCATCCACTTTACCATCCTCCTGTTCATTTCGATTGTATCGCTTCCAACACCGATAAAGTTTTAATGTGTTATGCAGAAATGTTTGTATTTTGTCAGTTTTAAATTATAAGCCAACTTCAACATGACAATAATCAAACATTTCCTTATATCAAAACACAACTTTCCTGAGCTTTAGAAAGCTATACTCATAACATCCTAATTACACTGGAGGCAATAATAATGACACACCCTTATTGGCAGGAAATCATGGGTAGACTTGATACAAAAGTGGAACGTATGGTAGAGCAGATCGGTGACAAGTGCCCGCATTTCGCCGGGAAAGATGGCAAATTTGATGATATCGGTTCAGACTGGTGGACTACAGGGTTCTGGCCTGGACTCCTCTGGATCATGCATGATATGACCGGAAAAGATCTTTACAAGGAGGCTGCTTGGCATTGGGACGGTACCTTGGAGGAATGGTTTGTTAAACCAACGGTTGAGATGCATCACGATGTGGGATTCCAATTCCTTCCGACAGCTGTAATCAAACATACAATTACAGGTGACGAAGATGCCCTGCGCAGAGGAATTGAAGCTGCGAATTTCCTCGCTGCCCGCTATAATCCTGTAGGCAAATTCATCCGCGCATGGAATGAAGATAAATACGGCTGGGTAATTATCGACTGTATGTTAAATATCTCCCTGCTGTTCTGGGCCAGCAAAGTGACAGGTGATCCCCGCTATAAGCATATTGCAATTAGCCACGCCGAAACGACAATGCAATATGGCATACGTGAGGATGGATCCACCAAACATATTATTTCTTTTGACGCAGAGACAGGTGCTTATCTTGAGAATTTTGGCGGTCAAGGCTACTCGGCTGAATCCTCTTGGAGCCGAGGAACAGCTTGGGGATTGTACGGGTTTATCAATACTTATCGCCACACTGGTGATGAACGTTTCCTGAACACTGCTAAGCGGATCGCACATTATTTCATCTCTGCTTTGCCTGAGGATCAAGTCCCTTATTGGGATTTCCGCCTAGAGGATGATACCCGGATGTTCCGAGATAGCTCCGCAGCCTCTATAGCCGCTTCAGGATTATTAGAGCTTGCAGATATCGTACCCTTAGGCGAAAAAAGTCTATATGCAAATGCAGCGGAGCGAATTCTGCGCTCACTGACGGAAAATTACGCAACCTGGGAGCTGCCGGAGCATGAAGCGATTTTATTGCACGGAACTGGCAGTGGCAATTCCTTCATTGATGTATCCCTGATCTATGGAGACTACTATTATATTGAGGCTATCGCTAAATTAAATGGCTGGAAACATCGGATTTTCTAATTGCAGATAGTTAATTTAAACAACAAAAAGACACCTCTCTTGAGGTGTCTTTATATATTTCAGGCTATTCGTTCACCAGTGCCGCAGCACCCTCCAGCAGCATCAAGCCGCTGAGTTGAATACTCAGCTGAACCGGAAGCTCCGGTTTCACTTCCCACGATGAACTGCACAGACCCAGTTGTTTATCCAGACCTTTTTCCCACAACTGCATTACATTGGCCAATATAACCTCGCGAATACGGATATTTACAGGAGATATTTTACAGAGCTGAACCAAATAACGAATCAGAATGCCCTTGAACAATCCAGTATCATCAATGCCTTCATCAGGCAACATCAGATTAATTGGATCGCATAACCGATCAATACATGTATTAGCCGTTTGATTCGCATCTTCTAAGTAATGAACATCACCCGTATTCTTGTAAAGCTCTAGGCCAGCGCCTAGAAACACCCCCTGACAGTAAGTAAACTCCCAATCGTAATCGATCTGGCCATCCCCGAGTCTATTCATCCCATCCCACACAAAACCAGTCGTAGAATCCATCAAATATATCTTGTTCCATTCATAGATACGGAGCGCCCACTCCAGATCCTCTTGCTTATGAAAAAGTTCATATAACCGGGCTGCAAGAATGACGGCAGGTGCATTGGCAGGTGTGTTTTTATAATCTAGCTGATCCTTCTTCCACGCCAGACCTCCACCCAACTGTTCATTCCAAGCCGTCTTAATATCCTCCCATAGATCAAGCACAGCATTTAAATAGGCTTCATGTCCTGTTACCCGATAAGCACGCAGCAACGCCAATGCTGTCCATTCCATATCATCATAGTAATTATGCCTGAAAGTCCCCCCGTTATAAGCTTGCAGACTCTGACTTAGCTCCTTAATTTTCAAGGAATACACAGGATCTCCACTACGCTCATAACCATCTACTAAAATATCAATGACATGAGCCTGCCACCAATAATAAAAGTTTTCCCCCGCAACGTTGTACGCTCTGGGATACCATTGGTTCATGATCCCCGTCTCAGCATTATAATAATTACGTAGTAGACATTGTTGGAACCACTCGGACTTTTCCTGCCAACTGACTGCTTCTATGGCTTCCTTTGCTTGTGTCATTAAGAACTCACCTCAACCCTGTTCCTTAGTTAATTCAGCCATCTTCTCCAGCAGCTTGATCGCACTAAGCTGGGAGCTGAGCTGAATCACACCAGCGGAAGTCGAAGTCCAATCTGTGCCAAACAACACTTTATCCTCTGACTTTCCTTGTTCCCAGAGACATTCTGCATTCGCTCGCAGGAAATCTACAGCTTTAACTGCTGCGGAATCAGCTTTGACCCATTCAGCTGTATAGCGAATCAGGATTCCTTTAAACAGTCCCGCATCACCATTTCCTTCATCTGGCAGCACACCTCCCTCAGAGTCAGCAAGTTCATGGGCTGCGGCGGCAAAGGTTAGACGAGCATCCTCTAAATATTCCTGCTCTTTAGTGATACGGTACAGTTCAACTGCTGCGCCAATGAAAACACCTTGGTTGTAGGAGTATTTCCAATCTTTATCGATCTTTCCATCGCCAGTGCGATTCATGCCATCCCATACAAAACCCGTTGCCGGATCTACTAGATGCTCTTTTTGCCATCTGTATATTTTTAACGCCCATTCAAGATGGCCAGCTTCACCAAAAGCTTGATACAAGCGTGCCGCAAGTATAGCTGCCGGTGCGTTGGCTGGTGTATTTTTATAATCCAACTGTGATTTCTGCCAAGCAATTCCACCGCCCAT
Organism: Paenibacillus sp. FSL P2-0121; assembly: GCF_037975345.1. NCBI lineage: Bacteria > Bacillati > Bacillota > Bacilli > Caryophanales > Paenibacillaceae > Paenibacillus > Paenibacillus sp. FSL P2-0121. The sequence goes on from NZ_CP150245.1 coordinate 4,059,840, forward strand.
ATGCTCGTTCCAACCTGTCTGAATGTCGTTCCATAAAAGAAGGGCTGTATCTTTATAACCTTCCACTCCTGTTGCTTGATAAGCACGAAGCCACGCGAGAGCCATCCATTCCATATCATCATACAACTCATTTGGCCACATACCACCATTTCGTTGTAGCAGACCTTCATGAAGTGCGGAAAGCCTTTTGGCATACCAGTTCTCTCCAGTCCGCTGTAGTCCATCTACCAATACATCCACAGCATGGGCCATCCACCAATAATGAAAAATCGTGTTGCATTCTCCATTTGGACAAGGTGTTTCTATATTGTACATTTTGATCGCTTCATTCCAGAAGAATGAATCCAATGCAGCTTGTGCTTGATTCGCCCGTTCCTCCCAAATCCCTATCTCCAATTGATTCATATAGACTCTCTCCCTGGTTCGATTTTTATTGCATTAACCCTTAATACCACTGAAGGCTATCCCCTGTACAAAATAACGCTGAAGAGCTAAAAACAACACCAATATCGGCAAGATTGCTACTAGCGCTCCAGCCATCATTGGACCGTAGTCTGTTTGAAAATTATAAGAAAAAGCTTGAAGTCCCATCTGAATCGTTGCTTTGTCGGGATCATTCAGCACAATCATTGGCCACAAGAAACTGTTCCAGCCCGCTTGGAAGGTAAAGATACTTAAAGTAGCCAGCGCTGGTTTAGTCAACGGCAAATATATCCGCCAAAATATTTTAAACTCTCCACAGCCTTCGATCCGGGCCATTTCCATCATGTCACTAGGTAAGGTGAGAAAGAATTGCCGCATAAAGAACACAGCAAAGGTTCCAGAAGCGCCCGGAAGAATAATCCCCCAGAATGAGTTCATCAGCCCGTTACCCCCGCTACCTAAAATATCATTTCCTCCAAAAAGAGGAATATGGCGCATGACATAAACCGTGGGGATCATCGTCACAATGCCTGGTATCATCATCGCCGCAAGCAGCACGCGGAATATCGGCTTATTGAGCTTAAAATTCAATTTTGCGAACGCATAACCACTGATAGAACCAAAGAACAGATTCGCCAATACACCCGCTACTGCAAGTACAAGCGAATTCCAGAAATAGAGCGCAAACGGAACCGTAGTAAATGCCTTACGATAGTGTTCTAAGGTCAAATGTGAAGGAAACCACCGGATGGGCATGGCGAAGATCTCTTCGTCAGGCTTCAAGGATGTAAGAACACTCCAATAAAAAGGTAGAAACATTACGATAGCAATAACTATGCACGCTATATAATAGATTGATTTGCTTAAGTTTCTTTTTAATAACGAACTTCCGCTAGTATCCATACCTCTATCCCCCTTCTGCATGGCAAGCCCGGCTTATACAATGGACTCCTCCGCCTTTGTGATCCGCATGTTTATTAGTGAGAAAATGAGAATCGCCACAGCAAGCACAAATGCTTGTGCAGACGCATACCCCATTTGCAATTGATTAAAGCCCTGCTGATAGATCAGATAAACTGGAGTCTTTGTCATATTCGCCGGACCACCCTGCGTCAGCACAAAAGCTTGGTCGAACAACTGCAACGCACCAATGATTGACATCGTACTGACAAGAAAGGTTGTTGGTCGCAGCTGCGGCCAAGTAATAAACCGGAAACAAGCCAGCTTATTAGCACCGTCCAGCCGTGCAGATTCATACAAATAGTCGGGCACGCCCTGCAGACCTGCCAAGTAGATAATCATATTAGAACCTACCGATTGCCAGAGGGTAAGCATAATAATGGATAACATCGCCGTTCGGGTCTCGGATAACCAAGCTGGACCCGTAATCCCAACATAAGACAACAATCCGTTAACCAAACCAAATTCAGGATGCAAAAGCCAGATCCAAACGGTAGCAGCAGCAACGGCGGATGTAAGGGTAGGCAGATAATTCAATGTGCGGAACAACTTTACCCCACGCCAGGATCGACTAAGCAGAATCCCGAGGAGAAGCGAAATCAGAATATTAAATGGAACGAAAATGATGGAATACAGAAATACATTTCGGAATGTTTTCCATAACAAACTGTCCTCTATCAAACGGCGATAGTTATCAAAACCGATCCAATCGTTTCTACTAAGTACATCGTAGTTGGTAAAGCTTAAATATAGCGCCATTACCACAGGGATGACTGTGAATACTGTAAACAGCAATACCGTGGGTGTAATAAACAGATAAGCCGTCCGCGCCTGATGTTTCTCTAGTTTTCTGATGGAAGCCATTTCAGCTACCCCCTCCTAAGCAAAAGGGAGGCGAAACCTCCCTTCACTTCAAATGTCTTACTTATTATTTCACTACTTCATTATCCTTCAGCATTTTGTCGCCCTCTTCTTGCGATTTCCTCAAGGTCTCATCAATGCTCATCTTGTTTTGCTGGTTAAGCTGCAAATTAGGGGCCAAAGCATCAGTCTCCATCACGGAATATCCAGGATGGTTCGGACGAACCTTGGCGAACTCCAACGTTTCCAGAAACGGCTGCCACTTTGGATCATCCTTGAAAAATGGATCTTCCATCGATGGCTTATAACCCGGCAGATTTAGACTCGTCTTTGCCCAGAGCAACGCGTTATCCTTGTTCGCTGTCCACCATTTGATGAACTCCCATGCTTCTTCCTTATGTTTGGAGCCTTCTGGAATCACTAGCCCAAATCCACCCATGACACTACCTTTATCACCATTTGGTCCGGCTGGAGGAGGAACGATTCCATAATCCAGGTCTTTACCATATTTGTTATAGGTGCTGAGCATCCACGGACCGGAATACAGCATAGCCACTTTACCTGTGACAAAAGCATCTTGCCCTTCACCAAGTCCAAGTTCGAACCCCACTTTATACACTTTGTCCTTGTTCATTAGGCGATCCCAGAACTCAAGCACCTGCTTGCCCTGCTCATTATTAAAATTGGTCTTTCCATCCTCTGTAAGCATGGTGCCGCCAGCCTGTTGGAGATACATATTAAAAAGTCCCAAATCTCCCATAGAAAAACCTGCAGTCTCCAATTTATTGCCATTCCATTTCGTTAGCTTCGTAGCCGCTGCCTCTAACTCATCCCAAGTTGTTGGAGGCTGAAGTCCTGCTTCTGCAAGCAGCTTCTTATTATAGAAAAGAGCACGGGCATCTACTGTAAGCGGCAGCCCATATAATTTGTCATCGTATGAAAGCTCCCGTAGGGATTCACTGTAGAAATCATCTTCGGAAATACCGTCACGCGTTAAGTATTCATCCACCGGATGCAGTACATTTTTCGGGGCATACAGCGAAGTTCTCCAACGGTCCCAAAACAGTACATCAGGAGTGCCGCCATTGGTCGCAGAAGTTAGGAATTTCGTGATCATATCCTGTTGCAGCACATATTTTACGTGAATTTTATCCTGCGATTTATTAAAAGCATCCACCATGGTCTCGAATTGCTTCTGCCCCTCACCGCCCCAATCTCCCCAGAAGGTAAGCTCTGTCTTTTTCCCGGTACTGCTCCCAGCTTTGCTTGTGTTTCCGGTCTCTTTGTCCGCAGATCCGTTATTGCCACCGCAGCCCGCAGCAAGTGCAGTAGTCATTACTAAAACAATTGAGGTAACCAGCCATTTTTTCATGTTCTCTATCCCCTTTAGAGTCGATTATTCAAACCTTGTTGGTCTCAACCGCGCTTAATCTGCTTACCACAGCGCATGAGTACAAGCTCACAGAACATCATATTTGCCCAAGAGAACCATGGACGTGTAAATTCATCAGGATTATCCACATGAAACCCTTCATGCATAAATCCAGTTCCTGCATCCGTCTTCTCCAGCAGATGAAGTAAGGCTTCCTGTTCCTCAAAGCGGGTAGATGTCATTCCCTGCATCGCTAAAGCTATGGGCCAGATATACCGATTTGGCGTATGCGGACTTCCAATGCCAGCAGCCGCTTTTCCTGCGAAAAAATAAGGATTAGTGCTACTTAAAATAAGTTCACGGGTATTTTTATAAATAGGATCATCAGCAGTCACATAACCCAAATAAGGGATAGAGAGTAGACTAGGTACATTTGCATCATCCATAAAATTCACCTGTCCCAGACCATCTACTTCATAAGCATAGACCGCTCCAAACTCTGGATGTTCTACAATTCCATACTCACTTATTCCCTTATTAAGCTGGTCAGATAGTTTTCTAGCTTTCTTTTCCAGCTCCTGATCACCTAAAATCTCACGAGCAATTTCACACACATATCGTAAAACAACCACCGCGAACATATTGGCCGGAACCAAATACCCATATTTACAGGCATCGTCACTAGGACGAAATCCAGACCAAGTCATTCCGGTATAAGCCGTCAACGTCCCTTTGCCTTCTCGAGCTAACGTATCCGTGGGCGGACAGTTCATCCGTTGAAAAAGATATTTTGAATCGCGCTCATGGTTCTGTTCGGTAGTCCATAATGTTATGATTCTTTCTACGCCTGTTACAAACGACTCATTAAACTGACTAGTACGGCCCGAATTCTTCCAGAGCAGATAACTCAGTTGGATTGGATAACATAACGAATCAATTTCATATTTTCTTTCCCAGACTCCCGGGCTCATCTCCGTCAGATCCTCTTGGTGGCCATGCCCACTTTCTTCTTCATTGAATGCGTTAGCATATGGATCAAGCTGGATGTAAGTAAATTGTCTACGTACAAGTCCCTCAATCATGTCTGCAATTTCTTCATCTTCGGAGGCAAGGATTAGGAAAGGTCTGACCTGTGCGGCGGAATCCCGTAGCCACATCGCTGGAATATCTCCGGTAATAACAAAAGTGCTTCCGTTTGGCATTCGTTTTAAGGTTGTGTTCCAGGTGTTGGCCATACATTTCTCGAACATTTCGGCTAATTTCGGGCGATCACTCAGCTGTGCTTTTACGCTAGATGCCAGTTTATGCATTGACTCGGGTATTTCTCTAGTTGCTTTCAGTTATAATACCCCCTTTTTCTTTTTAAATTTGAAGCGCTTTCATTGATTAGTATATTGTCATGTGATTAGTATGTCAATATGTTTATTTTATTATAATGATATATCAATACATCTATAATGATAAATACATATCTAAAACAAATAAAAAAACCCATCCAAAAAGATAGGTTTTTATAACAACTAATATATGTTTAATTTGGAGAATAAGCCAAAATTTTATTTAGAGATAGATTGTTTAGCGGAGCTTGTGGATTCACCAGAAATTAACTCAGCTTCCAGCATTATCTTATTGGACACACTCTGCCCGTTCATAATTCGCAATACATTTTCTACTGCAAGCCGCCCCATCTCTTCTTCATTTTGCCGTAAATGGGTAAATGCATAACCCGAACCAAGTGGAGTTGGCGGACTATCAAAGCAAATGATCGAAATATCTTCTGGAATTCGTAGCCCAAGTCGTTGGACCGCAGTTCTAGCCAGCAGCGCAATATTATATTCCACAGCAAAAAGCGCCGTTATTGTTGGATTCTTTTGCAAATGAGAAATTAGCCGCGAAATGTCATGTTCAATATTCTCATCGTTGAAGGAATCCGGTAGTGTTGAGGTCAAATCACTGACCCACAATCCCTTGTCTACAGCTATTCCCCGTTCCGCATGCGCTTGAATAAATCCCTCTACCCGCTCTTCAAGAGCTGTGGTATCCGCTGGAGGTGGAGAGAGAAAGGAGATATGAGTATGCCCGAGATCAAATAAATACTCCGTACCTTTGAGTGCAGCCTGCATATTATCAGTACTGATCGATGCTGCTGCCACTCCTTTTAAATGGCGATCTACCAGAACTAGCGGGAACCGCCCTATCACCAATTTTAGAATCTCCGCATTAAAAAATTCGCCTTGAGCCGGAAAAATGATCAGACCATCTACACCTAAGCTGAGCAACTTCTGAATAGATTTCTCTTCGTTCTCCGGCACCCCAAACGTTCTTCTTAAAACCAGAAAACAATCATTATCACGTGAAGCCTGCTCCATGCCATAAATTAAGCCTGTGCCATAGCTGTTGCCAAAGTCGGTAATAACCAGACCGATCGTCTTTTCCTCATGGTTAAAGGAATTGAAAACAGTTCCGTCGGAGACCGTCCCCGGAGATATCGCTGATTCCATGTAATCGACTGCTGGATCTGCCACAAATGAACCTCTCCCCGGTTTTCTCACAATTAATTGTTCCGCGGCGAGCATTTCCAGAGCTTTTTTACTCGTAATCCGACTAACATTATAGGCTTCAGCCAGTTCTTTCTCAGAGGGAACCCGTTCCCCTTGTCCATAGGATTTATTAACGATAAGCTGCTTCACTTCATCAAATATTTTTTCATACATCGGTTTGGATGATGTTGTCTCACTCATGACTTTCGTTATCTCCTGACTCTAATTTTTTCATCTTATACATAATAATATATCATGATATATTAAGTTTGTCGACAGTTGTGCGGCTACAGCAAAAAAAGAGGGAGGAAGGATGTAAAGTGGAAAAATACAAAACTTCGTATATAAACAGAGATAACCCGTATTCAGTGAATGCTGGTTAAATAAAGGCTAAATAATCGCTATAAATATCATTTCTACTATATTCTTAGATAATATCAAACCGTATTTCATCTAACAAGTTTTTACACTTTTGTCCATTTGTTCTTTTTTTATTCAAAAACAGCTAACACAGGTCTATCGTAAATTGCTGTTCAGAATATATAATAGAGACTATCTGGTATAGAAAGGAAGTTGAATAGTTAATGAAATTTAATGATTATCGCTATGAGCGCCAGGATGTAGAGAAGTTCAAACAGGATTTTAACAACCTGCTTAAAGATCTCAATGACACCGAGCCATTAGAAGTGCAAAAGGCTTCCGTTACCGCTATTAACAAGCTTCGCAATGAGTTTGACACCCTGCAGACATTGGTTAGCGTTCGCCATTCGATCAATACAACAGATGAATTCTACAAGGCTGAACAGGAATTCATGGACGAGATTGGCCCTATCGTTCAGGAATACATAACGGACTACTACAAAGCACTCGTCAATTCCAAATACAGAGCCGAATTCGAACAAGAATGGGGCACGCAGCTGCTTCAGCTTGCAGAAGTAGCTCTGCGTACTTTTAGTCCAGAAATCATCGAAGATTTACAATTGGAGAACAAACTCTCTACAGAATACGCTCAGCTTATCGCGTCCGCCAAGATTCCATTCGAAGGCGAAGAACGGACACTGACTCAGCTTACTCCTTTTGAATTGTCCACGGACCGCGATATGCGCAAACGTGCTTCACAAGCCAGATATGATTTTATGTCTGAACATGAGAGTGACTTTGATCGAATCTATGACGAGCTAGTTAAAGTCCGTGACCGCATTGCTAAAAAGCTTGGTTACAGCAACTTTGTTGAGCTAGGTTATGACCGGATGATGCGTACCGATTATAACGCCGACATGGTAGCCAACTTCCGGAAACAAGTTCTGGAGCATATCGTACCCGTCTCCCAACAGCTTAAGAAACGGCAGACTGAACGCCTAGGTCTGGATGCCTTGAAGTTTTATGACGAGAACTTCAGCTTCAAGACTGGCAATGCCACTCCTAAAGGAGATCCTGACTGGATTGTAGCTAACGGATCCAAGATGTACAAAGAGCTCTCTCCGGAAACTGATGAATTTTTTACTTTTATGTTGGATAACAATCTAGTGGATTTAGTAAGTAAAAAAGGTAAGCAAGGCGGTGGCTATTGTACTTACTTCAGCCAATACCAAGCACCTTTTATCTTCTCAAATTTCAATGGAACCTCAGGGGATATTGATGTCTTGACCCATGAAGTGGGGCATGCCTTCCAGGTGTATGAAAGCCGAAATATTAATGTACCTGAATATGCTTTTCCTACTTATGAAGCCTGTGAGATCCATTCCATGAGCATGGAGTTTTTTGCTTGGCCATGGATGGAATTGTTCTTTGAAGAGGATGCAGACAAATACCGTTTCAATCATTTGGCAGATAGCCTTCAGTTTATTCCTTACGGAGTTACTGTAGATGAATTCCAGCATTTTGTTTACAGCAATCCTGAAGCAACCCCTGCTGAACGTAAGCAAGCATGGCGAGAAATCGAGAAAAAATATTTGCCGCACCGCAATTATGAAGGTAATGCTTATCTGGAACAGGGTGGATTTTGGCATAAGCAAGGCCATATCTTCGCCTCCCCGTTCTATTACATTGACTATACACTAGCACAGCTATGTGCCTTCCAGTTCTGGAAACGTTCAAATGAAGATTTTAAATCCGCTTGGAGTGATTATTTAGAGTTATGTCAAGCTGGAGGAAGCAAATCCTTTATCAAGCTGGTTAAACTTGCGGGCTTGACTTCACCTTTTGAAGATGGCTGCATTAGTTCGGTCATTGGGGAGATTGAAAGCTGGTTAAACAGCATTAATGATAAAGAACTTTAATAATACCTTGCAATACCGATAAAAAAGCAATCCCTGCTTCTTAGCTGGGATTGCTTTATTTTCATATTAAGGTTATTTAGCGATAACGAATCAACAAGTCCAGTGGATAACGACCTGCATTACGGCCATACAAAGCTAGCCCGCCGTCCTCTGCTTGCAGCTCCAAACGGAAAACACGATTGCGATCCAGCTTCGCTGCTAACTGCCCCGGTACACTTGCCTTGCATAGGTAGCCATAAGATCCAGCCTCATCCAGCTTATTCGCTATTGGCTGATAATGCCAAGACAAAATCCCTCTGCTATCAGCCGGATCATCCGGTAAATAGAAAGTACCAATCCGCTGCCCATCCACCAGAACGTTCACTCGGGAAGGATGACGCTCTTCATCCGTCATATAATACGTATTCGGATTATATTCCACCCTCGCATCTGCCCCATGCATAAGATCAAGGCCCATATCATTAAGCTTCGTACCTTCAACATGCCGCGCCAGCAATCGTTTAGCACTTGCTTCGAACATGATTTCGATCTCACCAATCATTGATTTATCTGCTGCATCTGGCAGTGTAACCTCGTATACATACTGACCTTGCCCAGCACCATTGATCTTAGATCCTTGGATAGCATCCCATTGATGCTTAAAGTTATGATCGGTATAAGCTCCCACTGGAATTTGAATAAATTCTCCTTCACCTTTAAACAATACAGTGTTATTACCGCCTCTTACATCAAAAGTAATGAAATTCCGCGTGATCGCTTCACCCTTCTCATTAATCAGAGAAACAGCAAGTATTGCAGCCGCCTCCTGACCAGGCATTGTAATGTTCAAAGAAGGAAGTATAGTGTTTCCAAAGTTATCCCATTTCACAGACATATGTCCACTTTGCGCAGTGACCCGAGTCCCCAAATTGTCGTACCACAGTTCCCATCTCAGCTTCAAATTATGACCGTGATAGCTGTCCGCGAAGCTGGAACCTAGCAAAGGTACTTTAACACTCTGCCCTGCTTCTACTGTCTGGCATGGAGGAGCATCTAACACGATAAAATCTGGGGAATGCAGATCCGCAATCGTCATCCCGGGAACAAAATCCCCATATCCAAAATCCTTATCGCTCCCGTCTAGCCGGTAATAACCATTGAACTCATTCGTAACATCACGGAATTCAGTAAATACGAATCCACATAGCTTATCATGCCGCCTGAATTCATTCATCATATAGCGGTAATGCCATGCCAAATCACTGTCCCCTGCACCACCTTCTATCCCCCACACGTTACCGCATTCGCTGTTCATTAGAGGGGCATCAGACTGTACGTTGCCGCCAATACAGTTAAACTCCGATCCCGGGAATGTTTTATCTACAACCTCATTTAAGTGGGCTTGCAGCTGCTCGTAACCATTAATGTAAAAGTGCCATGTATTAATATCCGATTCCACATGATCATAATTACACGGCGAGTTATCCTCAACAATTCTAGTCGGATCAAGCTGCTTCGCCCAGCGATATTTCTCCCGCACCCATTCCTGTGTCTCTTTAAGATAACTACTCTGCTGCTGTACATCACTTGTGAGGCTAGCCTCCTGAGCATCTGTCTTCAAACCCCAGGTCTCGTTGAACATAACCCACGAAAAAATAGATGGATGATTATAATCTCGTTCAATCACCTCAAGGGCTTCACTCTCATAGGAGGCTCTGGCCTTGTCATCCGGATTACCCCAGAAACAAGGCATATCTTCCATAACAAGAATGCCAAGCTTATCCGCCCAATACAGCTTACGGGGTTCTTCGGGCTTGATATGAATTCGCACCATGTTTAGCCCTAAACGTTTCATTAGATAAATTTCATCCCGCATGTCTTCATCCGTTGGATAGGTGAAAAACCCTGTCTTGTGATAGGACTGATCAAGAGTACCGTTCAAATATATCGGCTTACCATTTAAGGTGATCCACCGATAATCACGATCTTCAAAGCGGGCAGTCTGAATTTCGCGAATTCCGAAATAAGTGCTGACTGTATCTGTACCAAACGATCCACTAAGCTGCAATTCACCTTCATATAAATAAGGATTTTCTGGACTCCACAAATGCGGATTGGGAACATCGATAGACAGCTTACATTCGTTCACCCCTGCTATAAGCTGCAGCTTCTCTGTATGAACAACAGAATGATCAGCGAATTGCAGCGTAAACTCTGCCGAACCCGTTTCATGCGCAATTATTCTTGTAGTTACCTTCACCTGTCCATCTATACGGGTCACAAACTTTGCATCTTTCATATAAGTTTCGGGACGTGCTTCAAGCCATACAGGCTGCCAAATTCCACGGATTTCTCCATATCCTTGTTTGCCCCGCGCTTGATAAGCATGATCGAAATCCTCAGCTCTTACGACAATATTATTCTCACAATTAGCTGCCCAGTAAGGTGTAATATCAAATTCAAATGAACCATATCCACCTTGATGTGAACCTACATGTTCTCCATTTATCCACACATCACATGAATAATCTACTGCCCCAAAACGTAAAAACAATCGTGTTTGTTGGTCAACAGCCTGCCCATTCACGGTGCGGCGATACCAGCCTATTCCTTGTTGATCGCAGCCAATTCCGGATAAGGGACTTACCCAAGAAAAAGGTACAGTGATCATTGAGTCGTAAGCGATTTCAGGATTGGAGTACCATAACGCCTTCATACCTTCATTGTTCGGATCAAACTTAAATGACCATTGCCCATTCAAATTCATCCATTCATGACGTTGCCAATGTGGATGAGGGTGTTCAGAACGAGGAATCGCAAGTGTCTCAGAAGCTAATATAGAAGTTGTCATATGGCGAGCACAGCCTTTCAAAATAAGAAGTTGAGCCCATTTTAGCACCAGTATATGTTTTTCGCAATGTTTATTATGATTTTACAATACTTGTTCTTCATTGTACAATAACCTCAACCCATCCTATACGAAAAGGAAGAAATAAGATGAATGATATTTCACAAGAAACGATACGTTATCCCGCGTCACGCATTTTAGATGTAGCTAAAGCACTGTCTGGTGACGTCCGCGTCCGCATTCTTGAAGCCCTTGGAGAGAAGCCTATGAGTGTCAGTCAATTAGCTGAGACGTTAGGTGTAGCTCAGCCAACGATATCTATCAATGTGCAGACGTTAGAACAGGTTAATCTTATCTCGTCTACACAAGGTGCAAATCGCGAAAAAATCTGTGCGGTCACCTGTCGCTCTATTCAACTCGATCTCCCTTCAAAGCTAGGGGATGGGCTGCATCAAACTGAGGAAATACATATGCCCATCGGAATGTTCTCCCACTGCTCCATACAACCGTCCTGCGGGATGGCCGGAAAAGATGGTGGCGTCATTGGCTCCCAGGATGATCCAAGAGCATTCTACATGCCTGAACGAGTCGATGCCTCTCTCTTATGGTTCGCAGAAGCCGGTTATGTCGAATACTATTTTGCCAACCCCCTGCCTCCAGGCGTCGAGTTGGACGAAATCCGCATTTCGGCAGAAGTATGCTCAGAAGCCCCTTCATTTCGAGAGGATTGGGCCAGTGATATCAGCTTATCCATCAATGACCAGTTAGTCGGGACGTGGACCTGTCCCTCAGATTTCGGGAACCGCAAAGGGAAACTGACCCCTGAACGTTGGAGAAGTGGAACTGAATATGGAGCTCTTACTACATGGAGTGTCTCGGAATCGGGCAGCAGCTGTAATGGTTCTTTCTCATCTTCCACTACAATCAGCTCTTTAAAGCTGGCGTTTAATGAACCTATTCGTGTACGTTTTGAAATTCGGGAGGATGCACTCAATAAACGAGGACTAAATCTGTTCGGAAGTGGGTTCGGGGACTATGCCCAGGATATCATACTGGCGTTTGTACGACGTCCGAAATGAGGAAAAAGAGGCAGGAGTGCCTCGGAAGTGGATCCAATGTTCACCAGCATCAAGAAGAACATCAACAATGGATGCACACTTCCAGCCCTGACCAGATGGACCTCTCTATTTCATACCAGTAGAGACCTTATTTTGCTTCAACTTTTTTTAGATTCTCAGCGACTCTGAAGGTTACAATCTTGCTAATTAATTCATAAGGCATAGGCTTATGAATAGGGAATTGAACGGAACCTTTAGCACCTTTATAGCCAGATAATTCATCTTTAAAAGCATTAATTCCACTTGGAGTTGGATAGAATCCAATATGCTTGGGATAAGCAGCGAAATGCACCAAATTTCCGTGTAATGCAAAAGTAGGCATCTGATAGCTTATTTTTTCCTCTGCTTCCGGTGCCGCCTCTTTTATCACCTTTCTTAACGTATTAAGGATTTCCTGAACCTCAAGCGAAAACCCGGAAATATAGGCATCGATCGATTCATATGTGATTTTACTTTCATCCATGATATAACTCCTCTCTGGATCATCTCCACGATTTGCATAAATGTAGGGCCGCTAAAGCCTCAGCTTCAGTACTTTTGAACAACATTTTATCGCCTTGATTGCATTCGTAAATAAAATCATTCAGACTTTTGCTGTTATAGCTTGTAAATTCTCCTACGATAGCAACTCTCATCTGATAGTTTGTATATTTTTGTGCAATCTCACCAGCAACTCCAGACTTTAGCTCGAAAAAATCATCCGTAATCTGTTCCTTCCTCAGAAGCATTTTATCGCATCCTTGGTATTTCACATTCATCATTAAGTCTAAGGCATCCCTTACATTATTGATTATGATCTCCTCACCAGAGATTATAGCTACCGTTGAATCATTCTTATCATCCACTGTGATTTTCATTCAAGACTACTCCTTTTCCGCAAAGAATTTCTGCAACATTTTGATTACTCTGCTTAATCGCAACCAACCATGCAGATTCACCACTTTTTATTTTAGCAGAAATGTCGGCGCCATGTTCGATTTACAACTCTATTAGTTCTACATTATCCGTATGAAAAGCAGCAGAATGTAAGGAAGTATAACCATCACTATCGAATATATTATTCTCCATATTCGCAAGGTGCGGATGAGCTTTCAGGATTTCTTTCAGCCGTTCTGCATAGCCTGATTGTGCTGCCTGAAATACATCATTAATGATTAATTATCGTATAAACGAGCTAAGTTATTTTTTCTGGATAATTAGCCATTCTCCAGCTTGGCTAACCATAAAAAGAAAAGAGGATTCGTTCAATGTTCTTTGAACGAATCCTCTAATGATCACAATTCTGGAGCTCAGTAGATTAGATTAAATCCGACTTTTCAAGTAGCCGCTTCACGATCTCTGCAACCTCAGCTCTGGTCATATCATCTTTCGGAGCAAGCCCTTTACTGCTTCTTCCCATGATAATGCCTGCCTGCAAAGTGTCAGTAACTCCACTGATTGCCCAGTTAGAAACCTTACTACTATCTGTAAATGGAGCTAACAAAACGTCAGCCGATTGAACAGAAAGCTTAGTCTGTAGCGCTGTAATTTTCATCGCTTTAGCAATAATTAACATCGCTTGTTCACGGGTAATATGTTCATCAGGGCGGAACATGCCATCTTCAAAACCATTGATTAATTGATAAGCAAATGCCGTGTTGATCGCACTGTTATACCAATCCGTGGTCTTTACATCTGAGAATGGTGTTGCAGCTTGTTCCATCTCAAGTCCCAGACCGCGCACAACAATCGCCGCAAACTCTGCACGGGTAATGGCTTGATCCGGAGTAAATTGACCATTACCTGTTCCCTCAATGACTAATCGGGAGCCCATATCGTTCACTGCCTCTTTTGCCCAGTGATTAGCCACATCACTGAATTCAAGCGGATGCCAGATTACGGAGTAAGTACCACCGCTTAAGCTGTTGATAGTAGCAAAATATTTGCCATCAATTACAACCACTTTAGTAGGAACATGGTGTACCGAACCTTCGGAATCAACGTACACTCCCGTTGTAATCTTGTTCGGGTCCATCCCCTCAGGAATGGCTATGGTACGTTTAACATACGTATTGAATTGGGAAAGTTCAATACTCTTATCTCCGTAGATACCTCTAGCCGTAAAATTAACTGGCGCGGAAACTAATGAGAAGGATCCTTTTTGCGCAGCTGCTTCTAAAGCTTTAACTTTATCGGCTGTAGGAGCACTAATTTCAATCTGTATCTTAATATCTTGCAAAGCTACCGACTTGCCGATTTGCTCGTTCAAAGCGTCAATATTAATTTGTTGAGCAGGCAGTGTAAATGTCGCATTTCCCGCTTTAATCTCAAGAATCGCTTGATTACCCTGCATATTTTTAACCATTTGTCCGTTTAGTTCGCCAACTATAACATCAGATTTACTATTTGCACCGATAGAAACTACCGTACCTTTACCTTCAGTGGCGAGCTTGTCCTCTAGCTTCTTCTGATCTAACACAATGGTGGTTAACGTTTGCTCATTCCGTTTACCATTCGTTGCGGTTCCCACTATTTCCGCTTTACCATTGATTAGAATGGAAGCAGCATTTACCACAGGTGCCGGAGTTGGTGATGGGGTTGGTTGCGACGGAACAACAACATCACCACCAGATGGAGTGCTAGGAACAACTGCATTGGACTCAGCAGAGGATTCGCTGATGCCAGCTTTATTGATTGCCTGTACCGTGAAGGTATAGCTTGTTCCATTCGTCAAACCACTGATTGTCAGAGGACTTCCAGTTCCTGTAACCGTCAAACCTCCCGGATTAGCAGTTACAATATATCCTGTGATTTCGCTGCCTCCATCGTTCACCGGCGGGATAAAGGTGATGATTGCTTGACCATTCTCTGCAGTTGCAGTTACGGATGTTGGAATTCCAGGTGCTGTAACTGGTTTAACAGGTGCCTTCACAGTAACGGTTGTAGAAGCCGTATAACTTCCATCTTTCGTCGTTACCGTTATGATGGCTGTTCCTTCACCAATCGGCGTTACTACTCCATAAACAACCTTAGCTACTGTCTCATCGCTCGAGCTCCAGATCATACCTTTATTTGTTGCATTAGCAGGTGCTACTGTCGCTTGTAGAGTTCCCTCGCCTTCACCCACCGTTAAGTTAAGTTCTGTCTGGTCTAAAGTCACCCCAGTTACGATAACGTCAGGTGGCTTAGGAGCGGCTACATTAACTGTGGTTGTAGCTGTAAAACTTCCATCTTTGGTCGTTACCTTGATAACTGCTGTCCCCTCTCCAACCGGAGTTACTACTCCGTTCACAACGGTCGCTACAGTTTCATCGCTCGAGCTCCAGATCACGTCTTTATCTGTTGCATTCGCAGGCTCTATTGTTGCTTTTAGAATTCCATCAGCTTCACCAGCTGTTAAATTCAGTGTTTCCTGATCTAACTTCACTCCAGTTACGTCCACAACGGGCGGGATTGGGGCACTCACATTTACTACAGACGAAGCTGTAAAACTTCCATCTTTCGTCGTTACCGTAATAACTGCTGTCCCCTCTCCAACCGGAGTTACTACTCCGTTCACAACGGTCGCGACTGTTTCATCGCTCGAGCTCCAGATCACGTCTTTATCCGTTGCATTGGCAGGCTCTATTGTTGCTTTGAGGAGTCCATCAGCTTCACCAGCTGTTAAATTCAGTGTCTCCTGATCTAGCTTCACTCCAGTTACATCCACAACCGGCGGGATTGGAGCACTCACATTTACTACAGACGAAGCTGTAAAACTTCCATCTTTGGTCGTTACCGTAATAACTGCTGTCCCCTCACCAACCGGAGTTACTACTCCGTTCACAACGGTCGCGACTGTTTCATCGCTCGAGCTCCAGATCACGTCTTTATCCGTTGCATTGGCAGGCTCTATTGTTGCTTTGAGGAGTCCATCAGCTTCACCAGCTGTTAAATTCAGTGTCTCCTGATCTAGCTTCACTCCAGTTACGTCCACAACGGGCGGGATTGGGGCACTCACATTTACTACAGACGAAGCTGTAAAACTTCCATCAGTAGTCGTTACCGTGATGATCGCTGTTCCAACGCCAACTGGAGTTACCACCCCGTTTACAACGGTTGCAACAGTCTCATCACTAGAGCTCCAATTTACTGTTTTGTTCGTGGCATTAATAGGTGCTATTACGGCACTAAGCGTGTCTCCTGCTTCTCCTTCCGTTAAACTGAGTGATGGTTTATCCAGGGTCACTCCGGTTACGATTACATCCCCCGTATTGTTCACGGTCACATTAAAAGTGTAGGTGTTGCTTAATGCTCCATCACTTACCTTAACAGAAATCACACTGGTGCCAAAAGCATTCGCTGCGGGTGTTATTTCTAAAGTTCGTAACTCACCACTTCCACTTATTTTCAGTCCATTATTCGGAATTAAGAGCGTATTCGAGGAAGTAGCTGATACTTGTAGGTCATCTCCATCCACATCGAGGACCTTAAAGGATCGTGAGACCGACTTGTTTTTATCGGTTGTAGTATTCCCCATAAAACCTGTGTCCTGCTTCCAGGTTGCCCCAGTAATTGTGCCGTTCTTAAGGGGAAGACCAGAGGTATTAATAGCGACATTCCCATCATTGCTATTCGCTAATTTATAGTTTAAAGCCAGATTAGGCTCCGAGCCTGTCAAGTCGACATTCATTTCTCGAACAATATCACTTTGGGTCTTGGCTTTACTCCAGAACCTCACGTCTCTCATTCCACCGTTATAATCTCCGTCCTGTCTCCACGTGCTTTTTCCAAGCCAGTTATTCGGACGTGCAACGTTTCCTACTGTACTTAAATCCATGGCCCCTTCTGCCTTAAGTACACCATCCCAATAAATCCGTCCCTTTTTCTGACTGTGATCATAAACAATTGCGACATGAACCCATTTAGAAATCGGGAAATCCTCAGTGACATTAATATCTCCCTTATTAGTGTAGGCAGTGAAATTCATCCGTTTACCGTTAAAACCTACAAAAATATTGTGGTTCTGCTCTGCGATCGATGATTCAAAAAATCTCATCCATGTCTGAAAAGCATCTACCTTCAAAAATCCTTCAACTGTAAAAGAATTCCCATAAATCCGTTGATCCGGGAAGGTCACATAATCCCCGTTACCGTCAAAACTAAGATAGTCCCCACCATTTAGTTCTGTCAGATAAGGTGCATCGTTCACTGGATTTACAGTAATTACGGCTATACCCGGATCTGAGCTGAACGCGGCAGATACTGTGGTATTCGCATTTTTTTGATAATTTTGATAACCGGATGCTGTTGTATCCCATAGCTTAAAGCTAATGGATGCCGTTCCGTTCCAGTCTTTCGCCGGGACAAAACGGATTTTCTCCGATTTCAGCAGCAGAAAAGCATTACTGTTCGACACCGGCTCGATATTATACCAAATTCGTCCCACCGTGTTGTAATACTGCCAGGCCCCTTTGGTATTATCTAAAGCTACTACAGCAATCCCTGTTGACGCTGGATCCGATACTTTTCCTGTCAAAAAGCTGGCTACCTCAACTCCTGCGTTGGAATAGTCATCTTCATTGATGGACGTTATTATAGCTGGGCTATTCTCGAGCCAACCGAAACTAGCTTTTGCACTTATGATTGGAGTTTGCATAGGACCCACCCCCTGCACCACAAGTCCAGTACATAACGAAATACTAATGCCTATTTTCATAAATGATGGCTTCAAACTCTATTTCCCCCTCTAGCATAAATCATGTCCTTAATTCGACAATAATCGAGAGTATTATACAAAATTAAGATAAACAAAAAATAAACAAAAAAAGAACCCTCGATAGCCATCCTTTCGAAGGTTCCTTCCATTACAATAACTTCTGTTTCATTAACGCTTTAAGTTTAGGATCGGGTGTTGTTCCGAGCTCTTGCTGCAGCATCTCTTCCAATTGACCAAATTTCCGCTGTGCTTCATTCATTCGCCCTAATTCAATTAATAAGTTGATGATTTCATGATAGATGTCCTCTCGCAAGGAATCTAATTTTAATATTTCTCCAAAATAATGCAGTGCTTGCTGCTGCTGATTCTGCTCCAAATGAAATCTTGCAGCCAGCTCCAGCAATCCTATATATTCATGCTCGAGTCTGCGCGTCCTGCCACTGGCCCATTCATAGGCTTTTCCTTTGAGTAATGCTCCTGTGTATAAAACTTCTGCTTGAATCATCCATTCAACATGTCTTTCAGAGGTTTGCCTGATTTGCTTTAACAATCGCCTAAATTCATACAGATCACAATAAATGCTGCTTTCTACTACATGAATTTCATTCCTGCTAGCTTTTATATAATTGGCGCCGATTGCTTTTCGAATATAATACAGCGTCGAGTTCAGATTCTTCCATGCTTTTTCAGGCTCCAATCCGCTCCACAACGTGTCGATAATTTCCTCCCGGCTAACCGTCCCTTTACTAACCAGAAAAGCAAATAATTCTTCTGTTTTTGGACTTCTCAGCTTGATTAGCTCTCTGTTCTGCGTTCTGCGGTACACTTTTAAACCATTAAATAAAAAAACTTCTAACGTAGGCTCAGCCGTTGTATTTCGATTTATTTTTTTGAGTTTCTCTAACGTCTTAGACAACCGCTCCGCAGTTACAGGCTTCAAAAGATAATCCACTGCACTCAGGTCAAAAGCCTGCAGCGCATACTCATCAAATCCGGTTACAAAAACCACATCTATCGATTCATCCAATTCTTGCAAAAGGCTAGAAAGCTTCATCCCATTCGTCTCAGGCATAGAAATATCCAAAAAAGCTACATCTATCGGATTGGCCTTCGCAAAAGCATAGGCTTCCGCAGGATTCAAAAACGTCTCATAGACATCAATCTCTCCGCTCTGCGATAAGATCCGCTTCAGGCGTTTTACCGATAACTCCTCATCATCTACAATAATCGCTCGCAGCATGCCTCAACCTCCCATCCGCTTAAGCTGCTGTATTGGAATTTCAAAAGATACCGTTGTGCCTAATCCTTCAGCACTTTGAATATGAATATTTTTTCCATATAATAGCTTGATGCGCTGACTGATATTCCACAGCCCCACCCCTCTTTTATCTACATCTGACTGCATTACTTCTTTCAATTTATGCTCACTCATTCCAGATCCATCATCCTCCACAATAAAGCTAATCACAGAATTCTCTAATTCTTTTACAGATATAATTACCGTGCCACCCCGCAAATTGGACATTAGGCCATGCCTTATTGCATTTTCGACCAAAGGCTGTAGAATCAGCGGAGGAATCCGGTAATCCGTATTCACTCTCACATCATATTCCACATTTAATCTGGCACCGAAGCGTGCTTTTTCAATATTGATATAAGCCTCTACCAGCTCAAGCTCATTCTCCAGACTCGTTAGTGAATCCAGTTGTTTGAAATCAAAGCTGCTTCGCAAATACTGGGACAGCTGCAGTGTCAACTCTTCGGCCTTCTCAGGTTCCTCCACACATAGTTCAGCAATTGAATTCAGAGCATTGTATAAGAAATGAGGTTTGATCTGGGATCGTAAAAAAGCAATTTCGGCGTCTTTGGCAGTCTTCACGGAAGCTCTCAATCGGGTCAGACTTTTAACACGTGCCATTAGCTCTTCAGCTTCAAAAGGTTTTCCCACATAGTCATTTGCACCGTTATCCATGGACATCTTCATATCGCTCACCCTGTTCTTGGCCGTCAGCATTAACACAGGCAGCTCAAAAGGAGTAAATCTCTCTCTAATCTTTTGCAGAACCTCGTAACCCGAAATGTCCGGCATGGTAATATCCAGTACCACCAGAAAAAAGTCTGTGTTTTTCGCTAGCTCCTCAAGTGCCATCTGCCCGCGATTGACAACCACAATAGAATATTTCTCTAGCTTAAACAGATTGATCATAGATTGCAGATTGGCAAAATCATCGTCCACTACTAAAATGGGCTCATCGATCTCGCCTTTGATATAAAGGGGATAACTACCATGGGAGAAACTTAATTCTTTATAAGAATGTGCCGCCTTAAGGGTTGGCCTCGAGATTGGCTTAACCGCTTTATCCCACCGTGGAAGTGTAAAAATAAACACCGAACCTTTTTCCACTGTAGATTCCACAGCTATGTTCCCACCATGCAGTTCTACTAGCTTCTTAGTAATACTTAATCCGAGCCCTGTTCCACCATGACTATGAATCTCCGCCTCATCCACCTGCTCAAAAGCTTTGAAAATACGCTCCTGCATATCCGGTGAGATTCCCAAACCTGTGTCTGCCACACGTACTTCCACCCACTCCTGAATAACTCTGGCACTAATCTCTATTTCACCCTGTTCCGTAAATTTAATCGCATTATCAACCAAGTTGTGGAAAATTTGAATCAGACGATTGCCATCTGCATTCACCATAGGAAAATTCGAAGCGACTCTGTTAACGAGCAGGATCGACTTTTCTCCGAGCAAAAAAGAATGAATACCAATGACGGAATCAACAACGGCTTTCAAATCCAGGTTGCTTTTGTATAATGTGATGTCTCCATACTTCATTTTGGAATAATCAAGTAGTTCATTTACCATATGTGTTAATCTTCTGCCGCTCCCTATTACGATCGCTAGATTCTGCGCTTGTTTTTCATTAACTGGACCCTCAACCCCATCCAGCAGCGTAGCTGTAATGTTCACTATGGCATTTAGAGGTGTTTTTAGTTCATGTGAGGTGTTGGAAAGGAATTCATCTTTAATTTTATCCAGCCCGATCAGCTGGTTTTTCATCTCGTCTATGGTATGGTAGGCTTCAAAAAAACGTAGAACAATCAGCACGATCATGATGATATTAAAAGCCACAATGTAAAACTGCCCGAGCCAAAGGTTCTCTTTTATAGAAAGAGCAAACAAAATAATGTCTATGGAATATAGATTAATAGCTAGAATCGCCATAAACATCAGCAGCAATTTGATTCTATTTACTTCTGCGCTTCTAATATATAGGGTAGCCACTCTACATAACATCCAAATTAACATCAGCTCATATAAAATAATCACATACGGATAAATGACCGTGTAAGAACGAATCGGCAGGATGGCGACCAGAATTATAAAGCTGCCTAAAACAATCGTTATGGCTTGAGTAAATTTTAAAGATATTATGCTTTTGTGCATTTGGTAAAAAAATATTGCGAGCACAATAAAGCAGGAGATGGAGCTTATATCCTTTACTTTGTAGAGCACTATGAACGAAAGTTTAGGGAAAAAGAGTAAGAGTGAACGCTCGCCGATCAACCCATGATATATCGCAAACAGCAAACAAATAGTAGCAAATACAAGTAAAGAGTAATCCTGCTTACGGTATAAGGACGCTGCCCCAAAGCAGATAAAAAAGATAAGGGCAAGTGTGCCTAAAATAGCAACGGTGCTAAATTCACGGGCCGTACTCTTCTGCTGCACCTCCATCATTGCTGCTTCCTCACCAAAGGATAAAGAAACCGGAATGCCCCCATTTACATAATCGAAGTTGGAGACTTGAATTATGATTTCTACATCTCCCTTATCAGACGAAAAAAGCCCAATCAGCGGGATATTCCCTGACCGATAATCAGCTTCATTAGCAGCAGGATTACCATCCTCAATAACTGACTGTCCATTAACAAAAATCCTGCTTGAAAAGCGGATATTTGTTTTTTTCAAGGCGAATACCCCGCTTACGGGCAGGTTTTTTAGAACCATCCGATAGGTGGCGGAACCGAAGGCGGGTAAAGGGCTTCCATTAACGATGTTGCCGTTCCACCGGGAGGGCACCTCCATCCAAGCTGTAGAATCAGGTATATCTGCGCTACCCGCCCTAAAATGCTCAGGAGTTAATAAGTGATTCCAATAAAACTCCCATTCACCGTCTAACTTGATAATCTTATCCTGTTCGTAATCCCAAGCTGCGAGATCCATGACTCCATGCTGCACTTGCAGGTGACTCCCTTGTTTATCGTGACCCATAAGAATGGATAGAGGAATCGCAGATAATAAAATTAAACCAATCAGATAGATAAGTAATGTCCTTTTGAGCATCGTATCGGCCCCTTTTATGGAAGAGTAAAGCTGCAGCAATCACCAGGGCCATCCTGCAACACGTGATGTAGAGTAAAAAGTTTAGATGAACATAGATAATTCTATAAAATTTTCTAATTTCCTTCACAATTCGACAAAGTAACGGACCTATATTAGGATTTTTTTCGGAAAAAGCGGGACTTGTATGAAAAGAGGGTCTGATATGACCATGATGAGTAGGATGACGGTAGGAGCATGATGAGTTTAATGACGAAATGAAAGGACCAGTTGGGCGACTTGTGCTACTTTGGCGACTCGAATGCATCTGCCGCGCGCTTGCGGACTCAGGAGACCTTATTTTCTGAAAAATGAGGTTTTTGAAACGCTATCGGACTCAGTTGCAACTATTCGCTCATAACTACCCCATTTTGAGTCGATATGCAGCTAATAAGAGCTATGCAGTCCGTAACTTTTGGAATACGAGCGAAAATGTACGAATAGCTGCAATACTGTCCGTTCATCCCGGAGTTACATGACTTTGGTGACATAGACAACATGTATAATCTGACGACTTGGACTAGATAGACAATTCTGACGTCGTTGGGAACTCTGAATGCTTACGCCGCACGCTTGCGGACTCAGGAGACCTTATTTGCTGAAAAATGAGGGTTTTGCCACGCTATCGGACTCAGTTGCAACTATTCGCACATAACTGCCCCATTTTGAGTCGATTTGCGGCTAATAAGAGCTATGCAGTCCGTAACTTTTGGAATACGAGCGAAAATGTACGAATAGCTGCAATACTGTCCGCAACGTTCGAAAATGAATAATGATATTGCGCAGAGCACGTAATCCATTTTTGCGGATCAGTAACCACATGATGTTCGTCCTAGAAAAGCCATGCGGCCGCGCGGGGGAAGAATCCGCTTTTAGAGTAACTATTAACTTCAGCAAATTCAGCTCGTTCACCATGCTAGCTTCCTTCATCTAAAACCTATTAGAATTCGTCATCTTTATACACAGTAACTCATTGAAGAAATCCCCAGCACTCGTTATAATAGCAACTATAGGTCGTGAAGAACACGCCGCTTTTATACAATCTCTATCCTGGGTTAAGCTCAGGAGGAATTGTATGGGAGCGGCTTTTTCTTTTTTCAAAAAATTACTTAAGGAGGATATACAAAATGTCCAGATTCGAACAGCAACTAGAGGAATGGTTACAGATCAACTTGGATAAGGAGAACAATCCCCGCAGACAGGAGCTTCTTGCAAAAGGGTTGGGCTATGGAACAGTCGAATTTCTGCGTGCCGTATGGTTTCCTGCTGTAGGAAACTTCAACTACTTGTTCCCCGAATGGGAAGTGCGCGATTTCAACAATGGTTATCGTTATCTTGATCTGGCCTATATGCCAGGTGGAGCAAAGGGTGGAATTGAGATTCAAGGCTACGGTCCGCATGCTAGAGATCTTGATGTACGACGATTCAAAGATTTATGTAGACGCCATTCCTTATTATCGCTAGACGGTTGGACCTTCCTATCCATCGCCTATCCCTCAATCACGGACGAGCCTCAGCTATGTCAACAACTAGTACTCGCATTCATCGGCAAATTCATGGCTTCAGACGCGCCCTCTTCATTAACTTGGTTAGAAGCTGAAACACTTCGTTTCGCAAGACGTCTTCTGCGTCCTTTCACACCTGTTGAACTCACCCATCATCTTAGAGTCACTAATCGCCATGCCCGACGTGTTTTACATGAGTTAGTTGAACAGCAGCTACTAGAGATCGTCGGTGGAAAAGTACGCAATCGAACCTATCAGCTTAGAATGTGATGACTTGACTAGTTTGGTTTGATTAGTTTGGTTTGATTAACAAAGTTACGTTCGGACCGTATAGCTCTTATTTCCCAATTATCTTCGTTTTCGCCACGCTATCGGACTCAGTTGCAGCTATTTACTCAAAAACACTGCTCTGACCTAATTTTTCAGCTCAATAAGAGCTATACAGTCCGAAACTCAGGGAAAATGAGCGAATTAGCTGAAATAGCTGCATTATGGTCCGTAACGGCAACTCTAGGGTCATACCAGCAAGGCTCATACAAAAAATGATCCTGAATCTAATCCGTTGCACCCCCGCATTGTCCTTCCAAAATCTAAGTCTTTTTCAATACTACCCATTACTATTACTAATCATTATTCAGAAAAAAAGTGCTCTGCTTAGTCCGTATTTTAATCAACACTTGACCTTAGGTCTGACCTAAGGTTTATAGTTATTTTATCAAATAACTTACAGTTAGGAGCACCGCCCTTGAATCCGTACCTTACAATTGGCGAACTATCAAAACTTATGAATGTATCTATCCACCAGATTCGATATTTTGAAGAAAAAGAAATCCTGTTTCCATCCTATATAGACAATAATCAGTACCGGATGTACGGCATCGATGAGATCTATCAATTGGCACATATCCTGTTGCTCCGCAAATTAAACATCCCTGTCAGCACCATTAACCAAAGTATGAATAAATCCGCAACGAATGACTACCAACTGCTGTTAGAGAAATCGTTAAACAAAATCAACTCAGAAATAAACCAATTAATAATGCTGCAACAATTTATACAAAAGGTACTAAAAGAGCATGCAGATTATGGCAACATGAAGGGGGATTATCAAATTAAACATGTGGACAATCGTTATCTGAAAAAGTGGTTGGTGCTAGAGGATAACGAAACAATAACTGCACGAAGTTTATATGAAAAAAGACCGCAATACCATCATTTATTTGAAACAGATTTGCATTATGTATACGATTCTGAACAAGTAACCTTATGCTTTGAAACCATTGAAACCACTCCCGCCCCTGACATTGTTTTAGAAAAAGGGTGTTATCTCTATAAAGCATTTTTTGTAACAGACGATCAGGATGTAGATCATGAGATTGCCAAGCTGGAACACTTTTTAAATGGGCATCACTACATGGTATTGGGACCAATCATCATTTTGGAGAAATCGTACCTATCCATGTTTAACAACGACAAGCTTCATTATGAGCTTCAAATTCAAATCGAGCATGCCTTAGATGATACCACTAAATGAGTACAAACGAGGTTATCATCGCCCATTACCAGGAACAAGATCGTGAGGCTGTAAGCAGGCTTTTGGTAGATGCATTTCACGGGAAATTTCACTCTCTCCTCTCTCTCGAGGACAATGAAATTGCTGATCTACTTATAAGACTTTGGGAACAAGATTCTTCTTCCTTATCATCTAAACAAATAATCGCTTATGAAAACGGAGAAGTGGTTGGCACTATCTACTTAAAATGGCAGGATACAATCTCCCTTAAAAAAGGATCAATTAAACCACTGAATCGGGCTCCCTTTTTGCAGCTATTCAAGAAATTTGGATACTTAAATGTTTGTAAGTTAATCCTTGGGTTATATTTTTTGGATTATCAACCTAGAGCAAAAGAGTGTTATGTGGCTCATTTGGCTGTTCGGTCCAGTCACCGTAATAAGGGAATTGGCAAAGAGTTGCTGGGTTGGGCGGAAGATTTTGTAAACAGTCATTCTGAAATTGAAAAATTAACGCTACATGTTGCTAACAAGAATAAACGTGCCATTAATATGTACCAGCAGTTGAACTTTGAGATCCATAAATCTGACTATAGCGCGGTAAGACATTTACTTTTTAAAGAGCCTGTTTGGCATTACATGATAAGAAAAACATCGCTACAATCTGGGGGATCAATGAATGAAAAAGAAAATTAAGCTAACTGTCTGGATGATTACCATTTCGTTGTTGATTGCAGCGGTCCTGTTCGTACTACAGCAACATTCTTTTTCAATGACTGAGCAAAAAATTGAAATAGATACGCCTCAAGGTCAACTAACAGGAACCTTAGTTCTGCCCAAAAGCTACTCTGGAACCGTCGGACTGGTAGTTTTTGTTCATGGGGATGGCCCAGTTAATGATACTTACGATGATGGATATAAACCTTTGTGGGAAAAGCTCGCCTCTGCCGGATATGCTTCCTTATCTCTTAACAAACCGGGTATTGGGGGTTCTTCAGGGAACTGGCTAGAGCAAAGCATGGAGGATAGAGCGCAAGAAACTATATATGCGATTAACTGGGCTAAAGCCTTACCTATGATTGATGATCAAGCTATTGGTTTGTGGGGAGCAAGTCAGGCGGGCTGGGTGATTCCTAAGATTGTTAAAAAAGTGCCTGATCTCGCCTTCAGTATTCTTGTATCCCCCGCCATTCAATGGATTTCTCAAGGACACTACAATACCAGACAAGAGATGATTTTAGAAGGTTTTTCAGAACAGGAGATAAAAAAGAGAGAAGATTATAACGCGCAAATCCTACTGCTACTTAAAGAACAGGCGTCGTATGAAAGTTACTTGCGAATTGCACAATCGGACGATTTAATTTCCAAAGAAAAATGGGGTTTTTTCGCTAAAAATTATCAGTCAGATGCGAGCGGGGATTTAAAAAACTTCACTACACCTATCCATTTAGTTCTTGGCGGGCAAGATATAAATGTAGATGTTGAGGAAACCGAACGTGTTTACCGTGAAAAAATTCCTGAAAATCTGCTTTCAGTCTTCTATATTCCTGATGCTGATCACTCTATGCTCTCAAAAAAGAATGCCTCATCACCATTAAGAACATATTTGACCGCTGTCTTTTTTCCACGACATATTGTTGTTGAGCCATATTTAGATGATTTGGTTCACTTTGTAAGCCAGTTTTAATCTGTTTGCCATCCATTATGCACTCTCGCCAGCTGAACTCCCTACGTTCGGACTGTATAGCTCTTATTTTCCAATTATCTTCGATTTCACCACGCTATCGGACTCAGACGCAGCTATTTTCTCAAAAACACTGCTCAGATCCACTTTTTCAGCTCATTAAGAGCTATGCAGTGCGAAACTCAGGGAAAATGAGCGAATTAGCTGAAATAGCTGCGTTACGGTCCGTAACCACAACCGCGGAAGTAATTAATGACTGCCCAAGCCCGTGTATTGGCTTTGATTTCCCCAGAATCTACGTATCTTATAGAATACCTAGGTCTATCACCAATGCACTCCATACGTTCGGACCGTATAGCCCTTATTTCCTGAATTTCCTCGTTTTCACCACGCTATCGGACTCAGACGCAGCTATTTACTCAAAAACACTGCTCTGATCCACTTTTTCTGCTCATTAAGAGCTATGCAGTCCGAAACTCAGGGAAAATGAGCGTATTAGCTGAAATAGCTGCGTTACGGTCCGTAACCACCACGCGGAAAGTACTTAACAACAGCACAAGCCCGTGTAAAGGCTTTGATTCCCCAGAATCTACGCTTCTTATCAGAAATACCTACGACTATCACCAATGCACTCTATACGTTCGGACCGTACAGCCCTTATTTGCTGAATTTCCTCGTTTTCGCCACGCTATCGGACTCAGTTGTAGCTATTTACTCAAAAACACTGCTCTGATCCACTTTTTCTGCTCATTAAGAGCTATGCAGTCCGAAACTCAGGGAAAATGAGCGAATTAGCTGAAATAGCTGCGTTACGGTCCGTAACTCCAATCGCGGTCATAATTTTTGCTCAAA
This sequence comes from Paenibacillus sp. FSL P2-0121, assembly GCF_037975345.1. Lineage (NCBI taxonomy): Bacteria > Bacillati > Bacillota > Bacilli > Caryophanales > Paenibacillaceae > Paenibacillus > Paenibacillus sp. FSL P2-0121. The sequence goes on from NZ_CP150245.1 coordinate 4,087,840, forward strand.
CGGTCGCGGACTTCCACTGCGAACGTACTTATCGGCAGCTTAGGTTCACTAACGACAACCGAGTATGTAATTTTTGCTCAAACGGTCGCGGACTTCTACTGCGAGCATACTTATCGGCAGCTTCGGCGCCCGTAACCACCACGCCAGCGTACTAACCACCAGCAACAGACTCCGAAAACTCCACGTAAGTAGCAGAAGCAAAGGCATAAACTGGGTGTCATTAACTCAGATTCTCCCTCTCCTGCTGCATAAACAGCGTTATATGGCGTATTGATTATAGCTGTACGCTTTAGTGATAACGTATAATTTCGGATGATCAAGCTTAGCTTTGGTCAAAATCGATCATATAAGGAGAGGTTTTAATCATTGAGAAAACAACAACGTTTGTTAGCCATGCTCGTAACCTTCCTGCTTTTGTGTTCCTCTTTTCCGTTATCGATGTTTGCAGAGGAAGCACCTGATCCTTATGAAGGAATGATTAACATTCAAAGTGAATGGCAAGGTAGCGTATTTGGTGATGTTGGGGGGCAAGACAAGATTACTGCGGCCAACTTTGGCATTACGGAGAACACGGATGGATCAGCAACACTGCGAAGCTCGAACGATAGAGGTAAAGTATCGGGCAGCACGGAAGGTATCGCTTATTACTTTAAAGAAGTTGATCCAAGTGTTAATTTTGAATTGAAGGCAACGGCTCACGTGGATGCTTGGACAGCCAATAACCAAGTTTCCTTCGGAATAATGCTGCGCGGCAATGTGTGGCATAACCAATTCGGAGCCTACTCTGGCGATTATGTCGCCTTGGGTGCTTTGGATCAAGAAATGAAAGCGTTTCACAAATTGCAAAATACAAGCCTACAGAAACTTGGGTACGTGTTTGATAACGCTAATCGCCCTGCCCAAGGAGAGAATTACGAATTAAGCATCAAAAAGACCGGAAATCTGTATATTGTCCGCATCGGCAATGAAACCAAAACGATCGAAAGCTTTGACGGCTCCATTCAATATGCGGGCCTTTATACTGCTAGAAATACTACGGTTACGTTCCAAAATATTCAATTCAGTCAAGAAGGTCAAATCGAGCTAGGACCTTGGGGCTTCAGCGCCTTCGGAGGCAATACTAGCCCAGCAAAGAACCCCGAACCTATAATTGAAAGTCCAACCTCTGTAACGATGACGACTTACGGCGGCAAAATCTCCAGCAGCGATGAGGGATTATCTTTTTATTCGAAAGAGATTCCTGTGGAAGCGAACTTTGAACTGAAAGCGACCGCTTCAGTGATTGCTTTTAATAGCAATAGCACTGTCAGCACACCTAACCAGAAATCCTTCGGTCTTATGCTCCGCGACAGTATTGGGACGAACGGAGATACAAGCACAACCACTTCTAACTATGCGGCGGTGGGTGCTTTGGATCAGGTAATGAAAGGTTTTTATAAAAAAGACACCCAAGTGAAGTTAAATCCTTTTAGCGATATCCAGGCTCCGTCCGCAGGAGCTGTATATTCGCTAAGTATTAAAAAATCAGGAGATACTTATCGATTAAGTGTGGGTGATCAGACCGAAATCATAACACTGGACGATACGTTCACAGATACTCTTTTTGCCGGAATTTATGTAGCTAGAGATGCAACTGTTACTTTCAGTGACATAGACATCCAGCTTGAATCCAAAATCGTAACCAGCTTAACCGCTGATACGAGCGCAATGACGAAAACCACTTATCTGGTTGGTGAACCCCTTGATTTGACTGGATTAGTCGTTAAGGCTATTTTTTCTGATGAGAGCGAGGCAGTTTTATCTTCTACGGATTATATTGTTACAGGCTTTGATAGCAGCAAGGTAGGAGAAAATATCATAACCATTAACTACAACGGTGCTTTCGTGAGCATTCCTTTGCAAATCGTTCCATTATCTATGACCTCATTATCAGTGAAGTATTATCCAGCTAAAACCGTATATTACCCAGGGGATACCTTCGATCCAGAAGGTCTTGTTCTTGTTGCCAATTATAACGACGGCTTCCTGACCAAAGAACTGACAAGTGATCTTTATTCCCTCTCCATTAACGGACAACCGGTCAGCGATTTATTACCGTATCTATTTACGCAATCAGGCTCCACAGCGGTATCCGTTACTTCAACAGAGGCGCCGGCAATCACAACGACCTTTAACGTGGAAGTAAAAGCAGCGACGTTATCCGCTTTAGAAATTCGAAATGAACCTAAACAAACACTCTACTATATCGGTGACTCCCTCAAACTAGAAGGACTTGTGGTTTATGCTCATTACAGTGATGGTACACAGATTCGGCTGTTGAACAATGAATACAAGGTCTCTCTTCTCGACACCACGACATCTGGGGATAAAAAAATCACAATTACGCATAAAGGCTTAACAACCTCTTTTCAAGTTAAGGTCAACGTTAAAAAACTACTTGGCATCGAAGTCACCAGCTATCCTAAAACTACCTTTTTTATTAACGAAAACTTTGACAGCAAAGATCTCTTCGTATCCAAAGTGTATGATAATTCAGATAGAGAGAAGCTAAACAGCTATACGCTCGACACTTCCAAGTTCAACAATCAGGCAGCTGGAGTGTATGAAATTGGCATACTCCCTACCGATTCTTCTATTATGCCCATTACGTATTCCGTTACAGTAAAAGAAAAGATGGATCCCGTTTGGAAAAGCATTCAATTCGGTCAGTCCACTTCAGCTACTAACAATCAGACGATTGTCAACGAGGATGGATCCGCCCAACTGATCGCTTTGGAAGGCGGCGGTAAAGTCACCGAAGATCATGACGGCATTACCTTCTATTACACCGAGCTAGATGCTGCGGAAGATAATTTCGTGCTGTCTGCGGATATCCAAGTGTTGGCTTTTGCAAAAAATCCATATGACGGGCAAGAATCTTTTGGCATTATGGCACGTGACGTCATCGGCACACAAGGAAATTCTAGCGTCTTTGCATCCAATATAGCTGCCATCGGTGGTTATAGCGGCGGGACGAAAAGCGATCTGGGCACACAGCTTTTTGTCCGTACGGGAGTTGAAAAAACGGATGGGACTGGCAGTAAAGGGATTCAAACCATCATGCTTCAAAAAGAACGTCCTGCACCTGCCAATACTGTTCCAGCAGCACCTTACCATTTAACCTTAGCAAAGACGAATAGTGGTTTTACAGGACAGCTCAATAATGGCCAACAAGCTATTCATTTCACACCAGACATTCTAAGCGTACAGGATTCAAAAATGTATGTCGGATTCTATGCTGCTCGTTTAGCCACAATTAATGTAAGCAATATTCAATTAACTGTCACTTCAGCAGCTACAGATTCTCCTAAAATAGAACCACCTGCGACTCCCGTCACACCTAGCTTAAATATACTTTCACTAAGTAAAACCTCAGATCCAGCTTACCAAATGATTGTGCGCTCTAATGTCAACGGAACGGTGACGTTGAAGCAAGGTTCTACGATCATCGCTCAGCATATCGAGGCAATATCTGGTAAACGTCTTTCTATTCCCACGAGACTTCTTGATCAAGGAGATACGAACTTCAGCATTACTTTTTTACCAGATGATACTCAGTATTTGACCTCTTATGAGAAGATCATCAGCAACTTTACCGTCACCCTAAAAAGTTATAACGAAGATGATGATATCTACGTATCGCCCACCGGATCAAGCTCCGGAGATGGAACAATCAATCTCCCACTTGATATCGATACTGCGATTGATTTCGTTAAACCAGGTCAGCATATTATTGTGCTTGAGGGTCGTTATGTGCGGAAATCACCACTTGAGATTAAAAAGTACAATGATGGCAAAGCCTCCGCCAAAAAGTATATAGAAGCAGCACCAGGAGCAAGACCTATCTTTGATTTTGACAAAAAAACAGAAGGCGTTCTCTTGAGCGGAAACTATTGGCATGTGAAAGGACTTGATTTCACTCGCTCAGCTGGGAATACCAAGGGCTTTACGGTGGGAGGCAATTATAACATCGTTGAAAATAGCCGTTTCTATGCGAATGGTGACACTGGTCTACAAATCAGCCGAACTGATGGTACCGCGATAGAAATCAATGAATGGCCTTCCTACAACTTAATTCTCAACAGTACCTCCTTCGACAACCGTGATCCATCTGATAATAATGCCGATGGCTTTGCGGCAAAATTGACTGCGGGTGTTGGTAATATTTTTAGAGGTTGTCTGGCGCATAACAATATCGACGATGGCTGGGACTTATATACGAAAGCAGGCTCAGGTGCAATAGGTTCAGTGCTGATTGAGCACAGCGCCGCCTTCAACAATGGGTTCTTAACAGACGGAACCGTAGGTGCCGGTGATAAAAATGGCTTCAAGCTTGGTGGCGAAGGCATTCATGTCACACATACCATCCGCGATTCCATCGCCTTTGGTAATGGCGCTTATGGTTTTACAAGCAATAGTAATCCAGGTGTGATCGCCATCAACAACATCGGATTTAACAATACGCGTGGTAATATAAGCTTCACCACTTATGATCACATTACTGCAGACTTTACGATTGACGGTTTCTTATCTTACCGAACTGCCAACATTGCAAAAGACCAATATCCAGCTTCTTTAGCTGCGGACAATAATTTCATGTTTGACGGTACGCGATCGGCGAATAAATCAGGTTTAGAACTGAGTGATTCTAACTTTGTCAGCTTAAATCCTGTAGTCAATTACTCTCGGGATACTGACGGGAATATAATCTGGGGCGATTTCTTGAAGTTCATTCCTTTGGATGGGCCGGAACCAAGTCCGACGGCTTCTCCGAGTCCAACGGCTTCTCCAAGTCCGACGGCTTCTCCGAGTCCGACTGTTTCTCCGAGCCCAACGGCTTCTCCAAGTCCGACGGCCTCACCGAGTCCGACTGTTTCTCCGAGTCCGACCGCTTCTCCAAGTCCGACCGCTTCTCCAAGTCCGACGGCTGCCGCGAGCTCAGGCAGTTCCGGATCATCGGTTGGAGATTCGGCCACTACTATACTCCATTTGGACGGTAGCGTAAGGATTGAGATACCTACTACTATGAATGGAGAAAAAGCTAGCGCAATATTGACTGAATCTTCCTTACAAAAGATTATGGCTTTAGCCAAACCTAATTCCGCAGGCCACAAAATCCTAAGAATTCAGCTCGCAGAGGAACAATCGTCAAATGTTAGCTCATTTGAAGTCACTCTCCCTGCCGCAGTATTTCTTGTTGGAACTTCCACACTGCAGCTGGAGATCAATACATCACTAGCTACCTTTGTACTTCCGGATAATCTATTCCCGGCGAAGACACTGGACAATGTGAAGACGGTTACCTTGCTCCTCAAACCTGTCGAAACAACAGGAAGTTTAAAGAAGCGATTGGGTGAAGGTTTGCTTATTGATTACGAGTTACTTTTAGATGGTACAACAGTTCAATTAGAGAGTTTAAATTCGGCCATACAAATTGGGCTTCCTTATCCAGCTGCTGTAGTTCCATTGAACAACGCCTTTATTGTAGTGTGGAACGTCAATGAGCACGGAGTCATCCAACCGGTAGTAGGCGGGAATTATGATTCAGATAAGAAGCAAGCTATTTTCTCAACAACAAATTCATCTGGGCAATATGCCGCCGTCTACAATCACAAAACGTTCAGGGACATATCTGATTCTCATTGGGCGAAGTTTATTGTAGAAGTACTAACATCAAAAGGTGTCATTAATGGTGTAACAGAAACAGAGTTTAGGCCCGACCAGACTGTTACACGTGCAGATTTCGCACTTTTATTGGTTAGAGCTTTAGGTCTATCTGCAGCAGAAGGAAATAGCTTTGCTGATGTGTCACCTAACGATTATTTTTATGAGGGACTTATGACAGCTCAGAAATTAGGGGTCGTTACGGGCCAAACCGACGGCCTTTACCACCCTCATGACTCCATCTCCAGACAAGAAATGTTTGTTATGGCAGCTAGGGCATTGAAGGCTGCTGAGGTATGGGAATCGAATACGACCGCTTCCTCCCCCTCTGCATTAGACAGCTACACTGACTATAATCAAATTTCTAATTATGCGGCAAATGATATTGCGGCGCTGGTATCAGCAGGTCTCATTAAAGGAGACTCTCAGCAGCAGCTTACACCAACTGCCCATTCCACACGTGCCGAAGCCGCCATGCTGATTTACAGAATTATGATGCAAAAATAAAAAAAAGAACTCCAAGACCACTATACTCGTGGTTTTGGAGTTCTTTTTTATCCTCTTCCCTCCCCCCTTTAAGTCTTCTAGTTCATTTCCTTATCAGGAGGATTGGAAACCCGATACCCTTTCGGCGATTGATGGGTGATTTTCTGGAAATTCCGATGAAATGACCGTAAGTTACTATAGCCGCAAAGGTTGGCAACTTCACCAATAGTCAGATTCGAGTTTTTTAATATATAACATGCTTGTGAGATCCGATAGTGATTCAAGTAATCTGTGAAGGGCATTTTCATCAGCTGGACAAATAGCTTTGATAAATACGGGTAATCATATTGCAGATGTTTTGCTACAGCTTTTAATGTGCAATCGGCAGAATAATTTTGTTCTACAAAAAGCAGGATTTTATAGAGCACCTTTGTTTGCGGGGACTGTTTGACCGGAGCAAATGATGTCTGACAGATCAACTGCGCACATACACCATACAGGAAACTTTTCTGGCTATAAATCGAATCCAGCTTTGTACAATCAGGTTCATTCACAGCATGGAGAACATTATCATTTGGTATAAAGCTTTTATAATTCATGTGAAAATCACCTATCAATTCTGTGGAGAAAAGGATTACCATAATCTCCGAAAAATCAATCGTCTCAAATTCATGCATCTGATTAGGAAAAATAAAAACCAGATCATTTTTCTGTACCTGATAGCTTTTCCCATCAATGGTGATAGATAACTGCCCGTCTTTGACATAAATAATCTCAAATGCCCGATGAAAATGAAGTGGAAAATGATAGTTTTTCAATGGAATGAGTTTAAAGTAATCTTTTTCGCTGACACCATGTTTTTCAAAAAAGGGCCACAAGTAGATTCTCCTTCACGAAAACACTAATTTTGTCTTAAAGTGTACTATATAAAGTATAGAACTAACAACGTTATTTCCTATAATATTGGATAAAGTCAACCAAGCGGAGGTTATAGGACAATGGAATATCACATATCAAAAACCGGTTCAGATCAAGGTCAAGGCACTCAGGTGGATCCCTTTTTAACCATCAATAAAGCGGCTTCAGTAGCTGTGGCTGGGGATAAGGTTATCGTTCATGAAGGGATATATCGCGAGTGGGTAAAACCGAGATACAAAGGATTAAGCGAACAAAGAAGAATTATTTATCAAGCCGCTGAAGACGAACAGGTTGTCATAAAAGGCTCTGAGCATATACAAGATTGGCAGCAGGTTGAGAACCAAATATGGAAAGTGATCTTGCCGAACACGTTTTTTGGCAGCTTTAATCCGTATGTTGAGGAAGTGTCTGGCGATTGGCTCGTCACTATAGAGGAGACAAGACACCTAGGGGATGTATATCTAAATGGCATGTCTTTTTATGAGGTCAGTCAGTATGATCAACTGGCAGCTCCTGTCGAAAAGCTGGAGTTCAAGGATCTCTGGACACAAGAGATGGTTCCGGTCCAAAATCCAAAACAGACGACCTACGTTTGGTTTGCCGAAGTAAGCCCTGACCACACCACGATTTACGCTAATTTCCAAGGTGCCAACCCGAACAAAGAACTGGTAGAAATCAATGTACGCAGATCTTGTTTCTACCCTGAAGAAACCGGAATTGATTATATTACTGTAAAAGGTTTTGAAATGGCGCATGCGGCAACACCTTGGGCACCTCCAACGGCAGACCAGCCCGGACTGCTGGGCACTAACTGGAGCAAAGGCTGGATTATTGAAAATAATATCATTCACGATGCCAAATGCAGCGCTATCAGTATCGGCAAAGAAGCTTCCACAGGCCATAATTACCGCACCCTTCGAAAAGACAAACCCGGATATCAATATCAGCTTGAATCCGTCTTCACTGCTGAGCGACAGGGCTGGAGCAAAGAATCGATCGGTTCACATCTTATCCGCCATAATACCATTTATGATTGCGGCCAAAATGCCATCGTCGGCCACTTAGGTTGTATTTTCAGCGAAATTCATCATAACCATATTTACAACATTGCGACAAAACGGGAATTCTGGGGCCACGAAATTGCGGGGATCAAGCTTCACGCACCGATCGATACTCACATCCACCATAACCGGATTCACGATTGTACTTTAGGTTTATGGCTGGATTGGCAGACCCAAGGGACAAGAATCAGCAAAAATCTGTTCTATCAAAATCATCGGGATTTGTTTATAGAAGTAAGCCATGGCCCTTACATTGTTGACCATAATATCTTGACAGCTAAACATGCTTTAGAGAATGTAGCCCAAGGTGGAGCCTATATCAACAATCTGATCGGCGGCAGGATGGTTCATCGAAAGGTACTAAACCGGTCCACGCAATATCATCTTCCGCATAGTACAAAAATTGCCGGTTTCTCACTTATTTATGGTGGGGACGATCGGTTCTATAACAATATCATTGTTGGAAAAGACGGATGGACAGGCGTGGGCACATCACATTTCAATAACTACACCACCTCTTTGGCGGAGTATATCGAGAATGTCCATAAGTTACACGGTGATCTTGAGGAGTTTGAACTCGTTGAACAGCCTATGTTCATTAATAACAACGCTTACTTAAACAGTGCAGAGCCTTTCGAAAGAGAGAATGTAAAGCTAGTTGAAGAAAGCTTTGATCCAGACTTCTTTATTGTAGATCAAGGAGATGAGGGATTCCTTTCCATTGATCTGCCTGAAAGCTTCGTTAACTTCTTAGGTGAGGTACATTCAACTGAGACTTTGCCGCGGGTGCGCATCGTGGATGCCGAGTTTGAGAATCCGGATGGCAGCAATATAATTCTGGATACAGATTTTCTGGATAACAAGAAAGAGAATAAAAGCACTTTAGGACCTCTTACACTTTTGAATAAGGGCAAAAATTATATTAAAGTGTGGTGATCGGTAAAGCAGGTGGCTAGTCCACCTGCTTTTTTCATTGCAATCATTGAGTCTGCTACTTATTGGCCTTAATCTTTTGAATAGATACTTCGTTTTGTTCTATTATGATTTGATATTCAACAATCTCTCCTGCTTTAAATTCTTCGTTAAATTCTTTACTGACCGATCAAAGAATTGATCTGAAGGTCATGGACGATAAATAAAACGAATATAGATAAGTCTTGTGAAAAGTTATCTGAATGATACTCTAATTCAAAATAATAATCCTGCCCGTGATTACACCCTTTTCATCTCTGGAAAATTGAAGTGCCCTAGTTTCTTTATCGTCCGCACTGAAGCTTACGGAATCCGAGTAACCGATTTGCCCTTCCTCAAACATATTTTGGACAAAAAGCTTAACACTCCAGTTATCGTATTCATAATTGAAAGCCCCTTGTTCATCAACACGCACTTCCTTTACAGATTCAGGGATAATCGTGCCGGTGGAGATTTTTTTCTTCATGTCCTCTATTTTTTTAATTAGTTCCTTCTCATCATCATCAATAGAGGCAGCTGCATCTGTTGAAACCGCTGAATCAACTTTGCTGTCGGCAGAGGGTTCTTTCAACAGCTCCTGTAAATAGCTCTCAGCTTTGACAGGGTCAGCTTTGGTTGGGTCCAGCGGAAGTTCAAATAGAATAGCGGTTCCCTTGTAATCGTTATTAGCGCTAATTTCCCCTGTACTTTCATTATAAGCAAACGCATCTTTGCTGAAAAAAGAACTACCATTACTGACAGCTAGATATACCCCTCGGTCAGCGAACATCTCCACTCCATCACATTCAATCAGCCGGTACATAATTCCATCTATAACAGCCTCGCTATAGCCACCATTCATTGTTGTGATATTAACCTGCCATGGTTTTAGTCCCTTTATAAGCGGTGACACAAAGAATGGATCCTGGCCATACTCCGGTTCACTTGTAGCAGGCATGGGGCCACCGTCTATTCTGGCGATGGATACAACGGCATAGGATCTGTTTGGGTTAATATTCTGATCAGACTTACTCAGTTCTGAAAGACCTTCCCCCGAGACTATTCCATTCAACGTCACGTTATAATCACCAGATATAACCGATTGGTTGATTTCAACAGCATCCCTGCTTTCGAATGCTTTTGCCAGCAGTTGCTGGCCCAGATGCTCAGCAACCTGCTTGGGGCTAAATAGCTGTGTAGCTGCATAAGCCGTTAAAGACATTACAAGCGTGAATATAGCAACCATTAGTCCAATCGAAACTCTTTTTTTATAGGCTGGTTTCATTGGTTTAGTCTCCTTAAACTGTTGGATGATTCTTTCGTTTAATTCCTCTGTCGGCTCTGCTGTAGAAGCTAGCGCTTGCTTTAGCAGTTGATCCAACTTTTCGGAGTCATTCATTGGGATTCAACCTCCAAAATCTTTTTCATCGCCTTGCGGGCTTGGAAAAGTCTGCTTTTAACTGTGCCCGGTGGAATCCTTAGCGCTGAAGCAATCTCTTCAACGGTCATTTCTGCGGTATAGTACAGATAGAGCGGTATTTTCAGTTTCTCATTCAGCCGGTCTGCGGCAGCATGAATCATGTGCCGAAGCTCCTGGGACAGCAATGCATCCTCTGGCATAACCTCTCCATCGGAAGTACACGCCAGATCGACCGCTTCATTATAATCTGCTGTAGGTGCAATTCTTTGCCGCCATGCCCATTTTCTGCGTTTGTTTTTGCGTAATGAGATAGCAATCGAGATAAGGAACGCTTTCGGATTTTGGTTCAGGTCCATTTTATGCCGCATTTCCATAGCTTTTAAAAAAGTCTCCTGATAGAGATCGTCCGTATCCACCCTATTCCCCGCAAGCGTAAAACAAAATGCGTAAATTGCTTTGCCATGTAATTTTATTAGGTCACTCAACTCTTCAATTTCCAAGTAGGCTACTCCTTTCTGAATGGCCATTCACCTATATATTGTCGTAACCTTAGAATCGGTTCACTATTTTGCTGTTGACTTTGACCTTAGGGTAAGGTGTTAAGTAGAGCTAGAACCAAACATCGATGTTTTGGCTTGGAAGCTTAATTAAAACGAAAAAAGGAGATGACTTTTTGCTGTCGATTGGAGAATTCTCAAAGATATGCGAAGTTTCTACGAAGACGCTTCGATATTATGATGAGATCGGATTAATTCATCCCGATGAGATTAACCCTGCGAACGGTTATAGGTATTACTCCATTAAACAACTAAAAAAAATGCTTTTTATCAATCGTCTGAAAGGTTATTGTTTCTCGCTGGAAGAAATCAAAGACATTTTACAATGGGAACAGAATCATTCAGAAGAGAAGCTCTACTCAGCCCTTAATCTCAAGAAAAAAGAAATACAGGAGAAAATAAGCGCTTATGAATACACCTTACAACAAATCAATAGTGATGTTTTAAATTTGGAGAAAGGTATTCCCATGATGTCTTACCTGAATGAGATAAAAGTAGAGCTTGTTGAAACTCAGCCTATGAATATTCTTTTTATGCGTCAGATGTTGAGCAGTGATGACTATGCGTTAGGTTATGGACATTATTTTAGCAGGCTATATGAAAAAATCGCCACGGAAAAACTCACTTTGCTCGGTACGCCAATAACGATATATCACAGCCATGAATATAATCCAGCCGGAAATGATACAGAGTTTGCTCTCCCCATAAAAGAGGGTGTAAAAGGTACAAGAGATTTGCCTGATGCTCTTTGTGCGAGATCTGTTCTTAAAGGCACCTATTCAGAATTGACCTCGGTCTATGCTCAGCTGAGAGAATGGATAGAAAATGAAGGTTATGAATGGGTGAACTCACCTTATGAAATCTACTTAACGGACCCGACACAGGTTGCTGTGCCTGAGGATCTGGTTACCGAGGTCTATTTTCCAGTAAAGAAAAAAAATTCATAAAGGAGTAACTTTCATGCTCAAAAACAATTATCCAACTTCAGATTGGCAAATCTCAGCCCCCGCAAACTTAGGAATGGATGCTGATATGCTTTCAGAGCTAGAATCAAGGATCAAATCCGAGTATAGCAATATCAACGGGATTGTTGTGGTAAGAAATGGAACTATTGCTTATGAAAAATATTATAATGGCGCTAGCCCGAATGACACACATCATGTGGCCTCTGTAACAAAAAGTATCATATCCGCGCTCATAGGCATTGCCATAGAGGCTGGCTTTATTAACAATGCAGATCAAAAGGTACTGGAGTTTTTCCCGGACTATGTTCCAAACGCTGCTCAAGATCCGCAAAAACAAGAAATCACCTTACGCCAACTCCTTACGATGACCGCACCTTATGCTTTTGCAGATTGGCACGAACCGCTGGAGCAAATGTGTATGCAGCCTGACTGGGTAAAATATACGCTGGATATGCTAGGCCAACAAGGAACAATTGGGGATTTCAAATATTCTACCGCTGGAGCACATCTGCTTTCTGCCATCATCACGCGCAGCACTGGACAAAGTGCCCGTGAGTTCGCCAACGAACGTTTATTTAAACCTATCGGAATGAATGAAATCCCGGATTATGAGATGAGCTCATTTGGGTTCGATGATTTGTTTGGGGTTAATGTGAAGGGGTGGGTGGAAGACCCCAATCGTATCACCACAGGAGGTTGGGGACTTACGTTGTCTCCACGCGATATGGCGCGTTTTGGTTTATTATATTTGAACCGTGGACAATGGGTGAATAATCAGATCATTTCGGAGACATGGATTGAGGAATCAACAGCGATGAACCCTAATCATTACGGTTACTTGTGGTGGCTACGCGAAGAAGACGGGGTTTACACCTACTCAGCGTTAGGTGATGGTGGTAATGTCATTTGCTGCATTCCAGAAAAAAAACTTGTCGTAGCTATCGCCTCAGAATTCACACTTCAGCCTCGTGACCGGTGGCCTCTTATTAAGGATTGTATTATTCCGTCTGTTGTAGAGTAAAGAAGATAGAAAACATGCTGGTTGCCACTACTTCATTAACAACTAGGAGAGCAACCAGCTGTCTACACTCTAAATCGTTTTGCTTCGAGGAAAAATAATATCGCCTTCGTTGCTGCTTACATCAAAAAATCCTACTTTGTGTTTTATAGCCAACTCCCGCATCGCCGTATAAGCTTCCTCAGCTACAGAATAAGCGAAAGCCGCATAGATGACGGATGAGCCAAGCGAGTAGTCAGTCAACCGGTTATCCGTTCCGGCTTCCTCCATCGCTTCAAAAATCTCGTCCTCTACATTCATATTAGGAAATTGCTCAGACAACTCACTATAAAAGCGTTGCAACGCCTCCGATAAAACTGATGGATCATTATAGGCATGGTCTTCCGACCACTGCACTTGCTGTTCATACCACTCCATAAACGCTGCTCTCTCTTGCGGTGCTTTAGACGTCTCGAATGCCATCAAATCATAGCTCATTTAAAATCCTCCTCTAACCCACCCTAATCGTGCATTTTCAGTTCCTATAAATTGTTGGGCTGTTTTGATTATATATTAAAAATCATCAGACCCATACTATAGAATCATGATACTTCCTCACCCGTTAAATATCATGTGAGCTCCGGTGTATCCACAAAAGTAACCACTGGCTCCATTACGCCATGTAGTTCGAATAAGATTAGCTCGTTATCACCTTGACGCAGAAGCGGCGCTGGTAAGTACAGTGTTTTAGTTGGACCCTTCTCCCAGTAGCGCCCTAAATTAAAGCCGTTTATAAAAACCTGACCTTTACTCCATCCATCCAGCTGCAAAAAAGTATCCTCAGGCTTACTGACTTGAAAGCTCCCCCGGTAAAAAGTGGGCTGCTGACGTTGCTCGCAATCTATCGGTGTGAATGATAATCCCTTAAGATGGGTTAAAGGCAAAGAACGAATCGTCCAATCATGCAGGAATTGATAGCCGAGTCTAACGCCACAGGTTATGCCTTTTGGATCACGAAGCAGCGGGCCATAATTTACACGCCCCATATTCTCCACAAGGATGTCGATCTGCAGTCCCTCCGTTGGAACCTCTAATGGAATTCCTCGCGGATCCCAGCGTTCAACTGTACCGACAAAGGCCCCATTCGCGAATACAAGCGCACGATCACGTACTTCTTGAAGGACGAGCTCCGTACTGCTGCGGGGTCCACTGATCTTCGTCGAATACAAAATGAACCCATAATTCTGATTCAGTTTCTCCATTGGCTCGGGACATGCTCTATGTACTGGGTGAGACAAAACGTCTAACTGAGTGAACAGTGGTGCTGCTTCTGTCATCAACACTTTACCATAAGCTTGTGACTTTATTAACGGCGGTAATTCCAGGGGCGGCAACGTTACGTATTTCTCAATTATTGTTCGAGCTGCATAGAATTTTGCAGTTGGCTTACCGGATTCGTCCAGCAGCGTATCATAATCGTAGCTGGTTACGATGGGCTCATATTTGTCAAAAAGATTTGCCCCATTCATAAATCCAAAATTCGTCCCCCCATGGAACATATAGAAGTTAACAGAGGCTCCTAAAGCCAGCATTTCATCCAAAGTCTCCGCTACTTCAGATTCGGGGCGTGTATTATGCGGTTTCATCCAGTGGTCAAACCATCCATTCCAGAATTCCATACACATCAACGGTCCCGTAGGCTGATATTCACGTAGTTTAGCAAAGGCTTCCTTTGCCCGTGAACCGAAATTCACCGTGGCGAACACTCCGACAATCATGCCCCCTTGGAGCATATGATCTTCAGCTCCATCTGAAGTAAACAGCAGAACGTCCATGCCCCGGGCGATCATTCCTGCTTTTAGATCATTCAGGTAAGTCTTATCACTACCAAAGCTTCCATATTCGTTCTCTACCTGAAGAGCAAGCACAGGCCCACCGTTAGTGCTTAACAAAGGCCGCAGACGTGGAAGCAACTCATCGAAATAGGCATCCAACTTAGATAAATAGACGTTATCATTACAACGCAGCTGTATGTTATTCTCCGCAAGTAACCAAGCTGGCAATCCACCGAATTCCCATTCCGCACAAATATAAGGACTTGGCCGCAAAATCACGTGCAAACCAAGCTCTCCAGCAAGTCTAACGAAAGCCTCGATGTCAGCAAATCCAGCAAAATTGAAGCTCCCCTCCTCTGGTTCGTGTAAATTCCAAGGAATATAGGTTTCAACAGTATTCAATCCACAAGCCTTCAGCTTCAGCAAACGATCCTGCCAATATTCCGGAACGATCCGGAAATAATGAAGCGCACCAGAAAGCAACCGGATGGGTTGTTCGTCTAATGTAAAATGATCCCCTGATATGGATAACTTCCGCATATAATTTCTCCTCCAACATTGAGATAGACTATTTAATTATAGGTAATAAAAATATCAACCCATATGGACGATTCTAATGAAATATATGGAGAATTCATTGGTTGCTAGAGGCTTTTGTGATGCTATACACTATATTCATAGGGGGTTGTTACGGATGTCAAAAAGAACTCATATTTGGTTAATTACCACAGATCAAATGCGTGCGGACGCACTAGGTATCGAAAACGCTTCCGTACTGACACCTGAGCTTGACAAGCTTGCTTCGGAAGGCACACTCTTCACTGGTGCTTACTGCGCTAGTCCTGTTTGCACGCCTTCACGTTCTTCCATTTTTACAGGCAGGTATCCGCATGTTCACGGTGCCTGGAACATCGGTACCACACTCAGAGAAGACGAACTTACCTTATGCGATCATTTAAAGAAAGCGGATTATAAAACCATCGGTATAGGAAAGATGCATTTCCGCCCTCAGATGAAGGGGGACTTTTCACAAGAATATGAAGAGCCTGCTTATCGTGACCGCGGAAGAGCTTCCGATGGAACGTACTACGGATTTGATGAACATCATATTACGGAAGACAATTGTATCGGGGAATATATGGAGTGGCTTAGAGAGCGCAACCCTGAAGCGGCAGAACGTTTCAGCAAGGACCGTTACAGAGCTTCTAATGCTCAAAACGATGTGTGGGAGAGCGAAATCCCTCCAGAGCTACACCAGTCATACTGGATTGCTGAACGGAGTATCGATGTGATCCTCGCCCACAAAACCGAACAACCGCTATTTTTATGGACCAGTTTCGTCGATCCACATCACCCTTTTGACCCTCCAAAAGCTTACGCGGATATGTACGCTGACACTGACATTCCATCTCCAGCCAGCGAAGCAGACGACGTGCATCTTCGTCCTCCACATCTGCTGCGTCAGAGTCATGGAGGATATTGGCCTGGTGGCGGTGAGGAGCATTCTCTTAATGAAGCGCATATGAAACGGCTCACCCGAAATTATTATGCGATGATTACCTTCATTGACGAGCAGATCGGACGTATTATAAAAGCTTGGCGTCAAAAAGATATGTACGATGATGTAGTCATCCTCTTCACCAGCGACCACGGAGAACTGCTCGGTGACCATGGGCTGATTTACAAAGGGCCGTGGTTTTATGAAGGGTTAACACGAATCCCGATGATCGTACGCGGTCCTGGGATTGCTTCCGGGCAACGGGTCCCTGCTTTGATGGAACATGTTGATATTGTCCCCACACTGCTTGCAGCCGCAGGTCTCAAAACTCCCTACGGAATTCAAGGTGTGTCACAGATGGAGGTGCTGGCTGGAAGAGAGTCCCATGTGCGCAATTCTGCCCTAACCGCTTATATTGCTCATGATCGCGGCATTAACGCTAAGTGTTTGCGTACAACACGCTATAAGCTGGTGATCTTCGCAGGTGAGACCTACGGTGAATTGTATGATTTGAAAGAGGATCCTCATGAGAACTCCAATCGTTTTGAAGATCCCGATTATAGTGATATTCGCCATTCGATGGTTGAATTGCTCGTCCATCGAATGATTCAAGATCAGGACCCTTTGCCTGAACGCCGGAGTAGCTGGTAAATTCACTAACCTTTCTTTCTATCCTTAACAGACTTAGGGCAACCTGAAAGTTCAGGTTGCCCTAAGTTATGATTATTTCCCCAATTGGGATGCCTTTAGAATATGAGAAATTGGGCGTCCGGCAATCCATTCGCCGTTGTTTACAAACCCTTCCTCTCGTCCCTCCAGCTCGTGAATAAGACGCTCTCTCCATTCTTTTATGCGCTCGAATTTATCAATACAGCCTATCGCATTAATCTTCTCAGAGGGGTCTGCCGCTAAATCAAAATACTGCTCTTCCCCTGTCTGAGAATACCAAATAAATTTCTCTCTTCCATCCGTTAAGAAGTGGTGGGACTTTTCTCCATAGGCTTGTTCCCCATGAATATAAGATCGCCACAATGTCTGATCTCCCCTGCACAGCGGCAACACACTTTGCCCTTCTACTGTAAATGGTATTTGGACGCCAGCAGCTTCAAGAAATGTGGGCATAATATCGCGAAGCTCTACAATGGAATCAAGCCGGGAGCCGGCAAGAAGTCCAAGCGTTTCTCCCGGATCAAACACTATGAAAGGAATCTTAGCACTTCCTTCATAAGGAAGAGATTTCCGGAAGTAATGGTGATCCCCCATCATTTCACCATGATCAGAAGTAAATAGAATCAAAGTTTCATTTAAAACTCCATACTCCTGCAGCCCATTGATCAACCTCCCAATTTGGTCGTCAAGATGCGTAATTAGCGCGTAATACGCGGCACGGGCACGATCCAATCTGCGCTTTGGCAAATTAGTGAACGAAGAAGTTGGATCCTTAGCTCCGTTTAAGGCAGCACTCTCGTCCACCCAATCTCCGATTGGAGGATCAGGAAATTCCAAGTCCTTGTACATATCTAGATAACATTGTGGCGGATCCAAGGGGGAATGCGGGCGAACGAAGGAAGACCATAGGAAAAATGGTTTCCCAGGATCTCTTCTTCGCAAAAAGTCTAGCGACTCGGTTACGCACCAATTCGTTGGATGCATCGCTTCCGGCAAGTGCCAGGGGCGGGCAACCGTTGAGGCGTTGCAATCGAGGCCTAAGTCAGTGATATCCGAATTGGTATCAGTTTGTCTTCGCAGCCACTGCAAATAATCGTCCACTTGATCATAGTGTTCATCATGGAACGTTTGGTTCTTATCCCGATTGTAGTGAAGATATCCATCATGAAGCACCACATTATGGAATCCACATAGATTACGTGCAGGATACACATGCATCTTGCCAACACACTGCGTATGATAACCAGCTTGAGCAAGCTCTCCGGCAATCGTATGGGCGTAATTCCATTCAACCTTATCCTGATAACCAACCCGGCCATGTGATCTTTGCCCCATTCCTGTCATGATAGCAGCCCTGGCGGGAATACAACTGGGGGTAGCCGAATACGCGTGCTCAAATAAGATCCCCCTTGATGCCAGAGCGTCCAGGTTGGGTGTCTCAACGACGGGATGTCCCATAATGCTCAGGCAATCAAAACGCATCTGATCTACGGTGATAAGCAGAAGGTTAGGCTGCTTTGTGTCCTTTTGATTGTCCAGATTAGTATCAATCATAACCTCACCCCCTTCTTAAACCCCAGCGATCACAGATGGTGTTGCAATCGTGTGCCATAAATTCGCACTTATCGCCCTGGGGTTGCCCTCGTCAACAAGGCCGTCGAACGTCAGAAGCTCCTCTTCTAATTCAGCAATCTGTTCCACGTTCCCTTCGACATAACGATTGATTCGATGAATCGCCGTTCTGATTCTCTGAAGCAATCCTCCCATACGAAGATCAAAGACATCAAGACCAAACACCTTATTTTCCTGCTCCCATTGCACTCGATAGTCGTCCATGAATTGTCTGGCCAAATCAGATAATTGTGGCAAAGTCACCTTGGCAAAGTGAGCCAATTCCTCTAAATCTCCACGATGATAAGCTTCGCGTATAGAAATCCCGATTTCGCTCTTTATTTCGAGCAAGCGACACAAGCTGGCTTGTACAGAGAATAAGGATTGCCAAGGCGAATTGCGAGTGATCGCCTGTTCGAGCTTTTCTGCACTTTGCTGATAATGCTTCGAATACGCGCTAGGAATAACATGTCGATCGAACAAACCACATAAAATATCTTGATAAAGCAAGTATTTAGCCGGATTGATAGAACATCCCCCCGGTGCCGAATTACCCGGAACCAAGTTGGCCGCATCGAGTGCCATAAAGTCATCATAATTGCCTTGCACGCAGCTACTGAATCTTTCTTTGACATGGTTCTCCACGAAACATCTCGTGTAGCAGAGCTCCGCCCAAAGTTGAAGGGTAGGAAGAACCGAGAAAACGGAAGCTTCAGCGCCATTATCTCCCCATGCGGTAATCAACACTTCTTGAATTCCATACTTAACACAGCTATCATGAGCCAGCAGACTGACATGGCGACTGAATTCATTGTTTGGAGCGAAGCCCATCCATTTCCAAGCACCACCTGCAAATCCAATATGATCATTCAGCTGCTTATGTTTGCTTAACATCCCGTCGTATTTCTCCTGCGTTTCCGAATAATAATCCCAGTAGATCAAGGTAACATCTTCAGGAATCAGCTTTACAATATCAGGGCTAATTGGACTTTCAGCATCGTAATATTCTCCGGAACTGGCCAGACGAAAAAACATGTCGCTCCACATCATCGTCTGGAAACCATATTTTCTGGCGATCTCCATAACAGTGCTAAAGTGTTTTAACATTAACGAGGAGCGATCCTGATACCCATGCTTATCCAGATATTTACCAAGTCCCATCATATGAGCTTCGTCCATCCCGATATTTATGCGGCGACTGCTTACATGAGCCGACATAAAAGCAAACATTCGATCAATTAACTCATAAGTTCTGGGATCATCAATAAGGAGAATATCCTGGAAATCCACAAGCGGTGCATGTGCCTGCCATTTCAACGCTTGGCCGAGATGGGCCAGGGTCTGAATACAAGGAACCAGTTCTATGCCAAATAACGCGGCATACTGATCCAGCTCCCGAATTTGATCTCCTGTATATCGGCCTCGCAAATAGCCGAAATAAGGGTATCCCTCCAGTTCGTAGGTGTCTTCCGTATACAACTGAACCGTTGAATATCCCATAAGCGCTAAACGCCGGATCAATTCCTTGTATCCTTCATAGTTAAGAACCGCATTTCGCGAACAGTCTACCATGAAGCCTAACTGTTCATAAACCGGCCGTTCATTAATTTCAACTCGTTCTCCACGGCGTACGTTCTCAAGAAATCGGCTGAGTGCCCGGAACAATTGATGTTCCTGTTCATACGCAATGGTGACCTGAGCCTCATCGTAAGATATTCGAATGCCCTTCCCTTGCTTCTTACAAATCACTGGTATCCCTGAGCGTTCCATTCGAATACTCAATATTCCCGCTACTTCTGAAACAGCTGCTAACTGTTTCTCGGTTAACCCTGTCAAATGAATGCTAAGGTTCATAGACTTTACCCTCCCAATCTTATAAGTATGCGGTCTGTAACGCCGCACAGTCTAAGCCATACTTCAAATAATTAAACGGAAGATCCGGGCTACTAGCGCCCGGATCTTCTCTATTCATCCATTATTCAATACCTTGTTCCTTGGACTTCTCATTTACTTCCTCTATCATTTTATCAAGACCTTTAGCCTTATAATCGTTCACAATGCTATTCCAGTAACTCTCAACGGGTTCTTTGGAAAGCATGATCTTAAGCAAATCATCATGGTCAAGCACAGTAAATTTATCCTTTGTTGGGGTGGACATATAAGTTAACCTAATGTCGTATTCTGGCACCTTTGTATTGTTCTGAATCCAGTCGATGTAATCGACAGCTTCTTTGCGAATTCCTTCATTAGCAATCGTCGGGTTATCCATGTTATAGCTATCTGAAGTTTCATAAGCCACCAAATTCTTCAGAAATCTGCTAGCTGGATACTTCTCATTTAATGAACCCTTTTCAATGACAACCTTCTGCCCATTTTCGAGCTTATAATCTACACCTTCGATGCCATAAGTCAACAGATCCTTGCCTTCAGGAGACAACACATAATCATAGAGTGCCATGATGCGATCCATCTTTTTATCGTCAATCTTATTGCTGAAATAGCTTTCTGACCAGTATGTTTTAAAGATGGCATGTGAGCGTTCACCATCAGGACCGATAAGCGGCTTGAGCGCCTTCACGCTCTCCGACATATCCTTATCCGGATAAGCTGTTTTCCAGCGTTTTTCATACATATCGCTATTTAAATTTATGAAACCTCCACCGCTTAGAAGAGCAGCTGCTTTGCCTGCTACGAAATTGTCATAGGACTCTGCTGGTTTGACGAGCGCGATGTCTGGATCGATCAATCCTTTTTCGTACATATTCTTCATGTTTTGCAGCGCTGGCAGCGCATTTTTAGAGAATACAGCAGGGATAAACTTTCCATCCTCTTTGATCCATTTAAAATCACTGCCGCTTCCATCACTAGTAGCAACCGGGTTGCCATACAACCAGAAGAATCCGCCCAGCATCTTGGTAGTTGTCGTCGTAAGACCAGTAACATGCTTGCCTTCCGGATCCGACTTTACGATTGCATCAAGCATGGCTTCAAACTCTTCCCATGTCTCTGGCTCTTTGGTGATCCCAGCCTTTTGAGCAAGATCCCAACGATAGAAGACCATACGATCCAGTGCGCTCCAATCAACACTCGGGAACATCCGGCGAGGCACAGTATAATACTTTCCATCTACTCCTAATCCTTTAATATCTGGCGATTCGAAGTATTTTGCAAGGTTTGGATACTTTGAAAGATCCGGGAGCGCTTTGACAACGCCTTGATTCACCCATTTGCGCTGATATTGCGTGCCGACGGCGTCGATCGCGAAAATGTCTGGCAATTGGCCGGAAGCGGCCCACATTTGAATCTTCTGGGTATAGTCATCCCAAGACAAATTGACAGGTTTTAGTGTGATGTTGAATTTCTCCAATACTTGTTTAGCGATCGGGTCCTTTTCGATGTTAGCAATCTCGGCATCCGCATCCCAAAACCCAAGAGAAATGGTCATTGGATCCTTGTAAGGATTATCCGTGGAGTTAGAAGAATTCGGAGATGTTTCACCGTTTGAACCAGCCTGCCCTTTGCCGTTATTGCCTCCACCGCAAGCCGTGAGTACTGAAGCCAACAAAGTTATACATAATGCCAATGTCATTATTTTCTTTCTATGCATGCTTGAAACCTCCCTTTATACTATTTTAGGATAGAATCAATCTATTTAAAATCTTTCTTATCCTTTTATTGAACCCACCATAATCCCTTTATTAAAATGCTTCTGCAGGAACGGATAAACAACAATAATCGGAATACTCGAAACTACAATCGCTGCCATTTGAAGTGCAGGTGTGTAGACCTTCCCCGTCTGCTCCTGCTCGGCCATCGTTTGTGCCATTTGGCTTAGCAAGGAATTCGAAGTAATAAGTGTCTCCCGCAGATAAATCTGAAGTGGTGCTTTTGCAGCGTCACTGATAAAAATCAGCGCATACCACCATTCATTCCATCTTTCCACAGCATAGAACAAAGCAAAAGTCGCCATGAATGGAGCAGAGATCGGAATAATGATTTTGAAAAGAATGTACAGATCATTCGCCCCGTCCAGCTTAGCCGATTCTTCCAAGCTTTCTGGAATGGTATTGAAATAGTTTTTCATAATGATTAGATAAAACGTATTGAGACCCGCGGGGATGATCATGACGAGTATATTGTTTACGAATCCTAGATCCTTAACGACTAAGTAAAAAGGAATTAAACCGCCATTGAAAAACATAGTGAACAAGATCAAGCTGAGCATTATGTTTCTGCCGGGCATACCCCGCTTGGATAATGCGTAAGCTCCCGCCACAGAGATTGTCATACTGAACAACACGCCAACCACAGTTACGATGACAGAATTAAAGATGGAAGTCCAAAACTTCATATCCTGAAGCAAAAGCTTGTAAGCGGACAGGTCAAACGAAAGCGGAAAAATATAAAAGTCACTTTTACTAATCGCTTCGAACTTTGCCACAGAGATAATAAGAACATTATAGAAAGGAAAAAATGTTACTATTGCTAGGAGCCCCAGAACCACGAATGCGACGATATCGAAGACACTCCACTTTTTTCTCTTTTTAACCGTTGTGTCGGTCACTTGCTTCTCCCCTTTTCCTGCAGATTAATACAGCCCTTCCTCGCCCATCTTCTTAGCGAACGTATTGGCCGCCCATAAAAGGATTAGGCTGATAATGGACTTGACGACACCCACGGCGGTCATATATCCAAAGTCTCCTCCAATCGTGAAGGAAGTCCGATAAATGTAAGTATCGATCGTGTCGGCAACCGAATATACCGGCGAACTATACAGGTTGAAAATTTGCTCGAAGCTCGAACCTTGGGTTAGTAGTTGTCCAACTTGAAGGATTAACAGAACTGCGACTGTACTCTTCAAACCCGGCCATGCGATGTTTAGCAAACGGCGAAACCGGTTCGCTCCGTCCACTTCAGCCGCTTCAAACAGCTCAGGATTGATCCCTGCCAGAGACGCCAGGTAAATGATTGAATCCCAACCGATCTCTCGCCACACATGCGTGATATACAGAACGGGTCTGAATGCATTTTCATCGACAAGAGGAGAATTCGGATCTCCACCAAACAGCATGATGATCTGGTTATAAATCCCGTCCTTGCTTAAAATATTGATAATAATCCCCGACAGTACAACCCACGATATAAAATGTGGGAACGTCAGGATCGTCTGAAAAAAACGCTTCATTTTTGTCCTGGAAAACTCATATAAAACAATCGCCAGGATAATGGGCATCGGGAAATGAGTGACCAGCTTCATCAAGCTGATAATGACCGTATTCCAAAACGCCTTGCGAAAATCGG
The DNA here is from genome assembly GCF_037975345.1 of Paenibacillus sp. FSL P2-0121. Taxonomy (NCBI): domain Bacteria; kingdom Bacillati; phylum Bacillota; class Bacilli; order Caryophanales; family Paenibacillaceae; genus Paenibacillus; species Paenibacillus sp. FSL P2-0121. The sequence goes on from NZ_CP150245.1 coordinate 4,111,812, forward strand.
GGTCGGTCAGCAGCGTTTGAAAATTCTCCAACCCAACCCAAGGACTTCCCAGAATCCCCTCACTGTAATTAAATGTTTTGAACGCTAGCGTTACACCGTACATGGGAGCATAGCTGAAGAGGGCATACCAGATTAACACCGGTAGAACCATGAGGTAAAAATACTTGTACTGTAAAATCGTTTTTTCTAAACTTTGCTTTGGAGCACGAGTTTTTAAGCTTCGTTTAGGTGTACGAGCGGTTACAGAATCAGCCAATCTTCTCCCCACCTTTCTGTATGAGTTTGTTATGCTTGTAAGCGATTTATATGGTAAATTATATCGGGAGTGTAAATTCTCTTGTATAGAGAATACAACTCCGATCATGTGGATTTTTCACACCTTTGCGGGAGACCTTCCTGTGGCACGTAATATCGGACATAGTGAGCGTAAGATCGTCCATACCCCCCTTGGTCCACAATCGCTAGGATAAATCTAAGAGCTCTATAAAGAGAGGGGGATTCACTTATGCGTTCAGTAATTATTGCAGATGATGAGAAGTGGATTGTAGAAGGAATTAAAGCAGGAGTGAATTGGAAGAAATACGGCTTTGAAGTGATCGACGATGCCGAAAACGGGCAAGAAGCCCTTCAATTAATTCAATCGCTTCGCCCCACCCTTGTTCTAACAGATATCAAGATGCCTGTTATGAATGGACTAGAGCTCATTCAACGTGGCAAGGCCATCGCGCCGGATACGATCTTTATCGTACTCAGCGGACATGCCGAGTTCGCTTATGCACAAAAAGCAATGAATTATGGCACTTTCGGATATTGCCTCAAACCCTTTGAAATCGAAGAAATTGAAGGAATGCTCAACCGAATAGCCCAGCAACACGATTCCAAGACAGTTAAAGAACAACCTATCCACGACTTCGAACTTTATGAAGCGGTTTGTTCCGGAGATCTTGAACGAATTAACTTATGGTTGGATGAGAAGAAAATACCCTTGTCGAAAGATACCCCTCATATCCCCATTGTTATCCAAGGGTTAAGTTCACCTGTAGATGTCAGGCAGTTCTCTTCCCTGGTCTTCCCAATGAGCCGCCGTCGGTATGGTTACTTATTGGAAGAGTGCCAATACGAAGTCTTCCTCCAGGGTCTTGAACAAACAGAAGTTGTACAAGAGTGCGGAGTCGGGATCGGTCCTCCTATTTCGGATATACACCAATTAGATGCGTCTTTAGAGTCCGCCTCTCATGCTGCTTTCAGTATGTTCGCAACAGGGATGCCCGGATGTTACAGGGTGAATCCACAGCAGGACATACCGATCGACGAGAAACTCAAAGAGATTTCCCGGATTCTTCATAATAAAGACCGGCTCGGTTTCATAGCAGCCATGGAATCGATAAAGAAATTATTCAAAGAGGGAACGTTCACCATTAAAGAAGCCTATTTGCTCTATACATCGATCCTCTACTTATTTCCTCGGGAAGGGACTCGGGTTAGCGGCCGTTTTTTTGAAGGATATGAACAGCTCTATTATCGGTACGGCACGGCTGAAGCTATGATCGATGATCTGATTCTTATGACACTTGATATTTTTATGAACAGAAACGAATCTGATATTTCACGAATCTCAAACCACAAAGTCAAAGAAATCATGTTATACATCCGCAACCATTTCAATCAAGAGATTTCGATCCAGCAATTAGCCAATCAGTTTTTTTTAAGCCCAAATTACTTATGCCAATTATTCAAAAAAGAGGTCGGCGAGACCATCATCGAACATATCAGTCGTTTACGAATTGAATACGCTTGTAAAACGCTGATCGAAACCAACCTTTCCATTTACCAAATCGGTGAGAAATGCGGTTTTCAGGATTATTTCTATTTCACACGAATTTTTAAGCGGCATCTCAAAATGACACCTACACAATATAGGGAACTAAACAATGAAGACATTTAAGAGACTATCCATCCGTACTCAGGTTTTGCTATTCGGGTTATTTATTGTTGCCATTATCCCAATCATCGTTTCACGAGTCTACCAACTATCAAGCGAGACTATCATTAATCAAAATACGCAATACAATACGGAGCTGGTCTCCCTCCTCAAACAACGGATTTCTGACAACTATGCCAACGTCTCTTCCATGATGATGAATGTGGGTTACGATTCGACCGTCCAAAAGTTCCTAGTCGAGAATGATAAGCTTCGAGTCTACGATCTATCCCAAAAAGTTGAAGGATTGTTGAGCATCGCCCGAAATATGAACACGGATATCTTAGATATTATTGTTATCGGTAGCTCAAACACACGTATTTCCTTAGCAGGAAGAACAAAATATGCTATCGATCTTATGAAAACAGCTGAGGAGGATGGAATCGTTCATTATCGCGGATACAGTCCTCCAGACAAAGTCATCGACAAGAGAAAACTGCTTTTCGGGATGAACATCTTCGCTTCAGGTGACACGTCCCTATATGGTGAAAAAATTGGCTATCTCGCAGTTATTGTAGATATGAAAGCCATTCAAACTGAAATTTCTGAGTATCCCCGATTGGTCGGAACCAGCTTTTTTATGATGGATGATAAAGGCATGATCTACTCTAATAGCAATGAGCCGGAGGATATGCTCCAGCAGTTTCAAACTCGGGCAACTGGAAGGGATGGAGAGTCCATCGTCGAGACGGTTCATGGAAAGAAATATGCAATTCAGTCCTTTAGCTTACCGGAGATCTCTGGAAAAATCATAACTGCTGTTCCTGTCCATAATTTAATGAAAGAACTGGAGAAATTGAAGAAGGTCAGCTATGCTCTTCTAGCCTTAATCTTGCTGGTCGTCTCTATTCCCTATTCTGTACTTATGATGAATCTCTTAAGACCGTTGTCTAGGCTTATGCGCTATATGAATCAATTAAAGGGTGGAAGTCTGGGGATATTGAACAACAAGGTCGATTTAAAGGGCTATGCTGAGATTGAAATCATCTCTCGACAGTTCAACGATATGACCACACGGATCCACGATTTGACGGACCAATTAATCGATGCTTCAACTCAACTTTATCTGACCGATCTGGAAAAGCAGCGGGCGGAATATTCGTATTTACAAAGTCAAATTAATCCGCATTTCTTAAGCAATACTTTAGATACAATCAAGGGCGTTGCGATCGTAAAAGGAAATCGGGATATCTTCGAGATGACTACCGCCTTAAGCACAATGCTCAAGTACAGCATCAAAGGCAAAGAGGAGGTAACTCTTGGGGAAGAGCTGAAAATCGCGGAATCTTGTGTGAGGATTTACCAAGGCCGTTTCCCGGACAAATTTACTTACAAGCTGTTGTGTCCACAGGAATGGCTACACATTCCCGTGCCTAAAATGATCCTTCAACCTATTGTTGAAAATGCGCTTGGTCATGGGCTTGAGGCACAAGGACAAGGAATTTTGCTGATCTCCGTAGAGAAAAACGAAGCGGGGCTGCTTGAAATCGTGGTTGAAGATAATGGTGTAGGTATCGATACAACAAGACTGGAACAACTTACGGAGTTGCTGGCTGGTAAGAATATAGAATCAGGAGATCATATCGGTCTCCTAAATGTCAATAATCGTCTAAATCTTAAGTATGGCGATCCTTGCGGCGTTCTGCTGTACAGTAAGGAGGGTAGCGGGACGAAGACCGTTTTGAGGCTTCCCGGATCTTTAATAGATCCACAAAAAGCGAGAACATAAATAGGGAGGTTGCCCATTCAGGGCAACCTCCCTTTCATATGTCTTTCATTCACCGCATTTACTAGGATATTATTAAGCATCCTATAAGGATGAGCTCAGATACTCTTTGGCATGGTAGGGTCCACCTTCCATAAGTACCGTCCATAATGGATCGATATCACAATCCATGGAGCCCATCATATGATCATGCCATTCATTCAACAAATAGACAGCCTCCATACAAACGTCTTTACGCACTTCGGCAAGATTATGTTGTTCATAAGGATCATGCTTCAAATCAAACAGCATTTCTTGCGGGAATCCATGGTGTCCGTCATGATAGGTACGTATATATAACCAATCCGCAAACCGGACGCTGCGTTGACACACATGCGCGCATTGTGAGATTACGAGATACTCACGCCCTCCCAAATTCCCCTCCAGAATGGCACCTGCATAACTTTCACCATCCCAAGAAGCAGCCCCTTTCAAATTCAAAAGGCTCGCTAATGTAGGTCCTAGATCAAGGTGATAATGTAGCCCCTCCTCCACGATTCCCTTCTTGCCCCCTGGCCAGCGAACAATCATCGGAATACGGCAAGTCGCCTCGTCTGCTGTGCCATGTTCGGAGTAAATTCCTAGTTCACCCAGACTCTCTCCATGATCCGCAGAGATCAAGATAGCCGTATCTTCCATCACGCCAAGTTCTCTCAGCTTAGAAAAAACTTTCCCGAGATGCTCGTCCAGATACTTAACTCCAGCATCATAGTTGTCAAAGATAACACGCAGGTCATCACGGTTCTCTATCTCCTGCTGATGCCTGAAATGCTGCTGATAATGCGATTTCGCGAGCGTATTCATATCTTCAATACTATGCTGCCCCTTCTTAATTCGGTGAAGCTCAAACACGTCTTCCGTGATCCAATCGGGTAAAGGCTCCTTCTTGAATGGATTACCGTAGCTCTCAGGTGTACGATAAGGCGTATGCGGATCCCAGAAATTCAGGTGCAGAAACCAATTTTCGGACTCCCCATTATCTTCAAGCCATTTAAGTGCCACTGGAAGCACCTGCTCTGCCGTCTCATGCCCTCTACCACCAACATTAAACACTTCTTGGAACCCGGCGTTAAAGGTCCAAGCCGAGTGACGTTCAGAGAAGGTGCTGATCGATGCGGTTTTCATCGCCGCTTGCCTTAATATAGCCGGAAGGCTCTCCATCCCCAGACGGTCATTGAATTCACGTTTGGCTCCTTCTCTACGCATATCAGCAGCGGTTCCGCCATGCCCTACAATCCCATTATGAATGCCAAATCGCCCCGACATTAAAGCGGAACGAGACGGCAGGCAAGGAGCATCTGAACAATAGTAGTTGGTAAAGGTGACACCTTCTTTAGCGATTGAATCGATATTCGGGGAGGTATTCCGATGATAGCCATAACATCCCAGATGGTCCGGGCGAAGCGAATCCAAATCCAAATACAAGATTCTCATGAGTTATTCCCTGCCTTTCCTTTTCATCGAAATGGTTACGCTCGATTCAGGCAGCTTAGAATGATCTGCTCATGCTTATAAGAGTAAATGAATATGGAAAACTCCGCTATGGAGCAGCGATGTTTGTATTTGTAAATTCGATACTTTTCCGGTACTCTGCCGGCCCCTTGCCGTATTCGCCACGAAATACCTTGCTGAAGTGTGAAGCATCATAATAACCACATCTCTGGGAGATATGCTCGACTGTATAATCCGTATATTCCAGCATTTGTTTAGCTTGCTGCAGCCGCAATTTTCGCAGCATTTGCATGGGTGTCAGTTTATATATTTTCTGAAATGCCCGGCTAAAATAAACAGGATTCATATGATAGAGCTTGGAAAGCTCCTCTCTACTAATCTCTTGATCAAGCCTCTCCTCCATATATTGCAACGCTTCGTTAAAGCGGTCGGTGATAAAGGGATCTCGTGAAGAACGTCGCCCGCCAAGCTTGGTACTCTCCATAATTTCATAAAGAAGAAAAAATGCCAATGAACCGACCTGAACATTCCTGAAATCATCTTCCTCCTGCAACCACAGGCTCCGCAATTCGTCAAATCTTCGCTCATATTCGCTTCGATCCCGGACCCGAATCACCTTGCCTAGAGGGAATAACTTAAAGAAGTCATCTCCGTCTTTAACTTTAGCGTTAATATTAAACAGATAATGTATGCCATCCGTTTTGGAGATCACATTAAAAGGCTCGTTAGGACGGTGGATCATCACGTCTCCGGCAGAAGCAACATATTCTCCTTCGGAGGATGTCGTCAATACCTCACCTTTTTGGATATAAGAGACGGTATAACAAGACTGGACGTAATCGAACAGGATCCGCTTCTGATATTGAATCTTTAGGACGTCCAGCACGCTGATGTCAAACTGACTATGGATGATAGAGGACAAGGAAGTTCCTCCTTCTTATGTAGTAGTCGTAAAAGTGCTCTAACCTGTATAATCAGCCGCACATCGAAAGCCAATATTTCCGGCAGAGCTGTCTGGAGTATTTTTGCTTCTAGCCGCCACCCGATAACGGTTGCAGTAAGATTTATGGCACAAATATGATCCTCCACGCATCGATCTTGCGACACCACTTACTGGACCTTTCGGATTCACGGCTTCGGAAGATAAATGATAATCCTTAGTAAACCAATCCGCGCACCATTCCCACACGTTTCCTGACATATTATAAAGACCATAGCCGTTAGGCAGATAGGAACTTACAGGTGCGGTACCTGCAAAACCATCGCTGGCATGATTTTTATCGGGAAACTTTCCCTGCCATATATTACAGCGATGCTCTCCGCCTGGTTTTAATTCGTCCCCCCAAGGATACCGTTTCTGAACCAGTCCTCCTCGTGCGGCATACTCCCACTCCGCTTCCGTAGGCAGACGTTTACCAGCCCAACGACAATATGCATCCGCATCATGCCATGATAGGTGAATAGCCGGATGATCAAGTCGTTCATCTACATGGGAATCCGGACCTTCAGGATGACACCAATCCGCTCCCTCCACCACCCACCACCAGGGGGTTTGAGTGGCTACTTGGGTCACCTTTTTCCCAGTCTCCATGGAAACAAAAGAATGAAACACGTAAGACCATCCAAATCGTTCCGCATCTGTAACATAGTTTGTTTCCTTGATAAAAGCAGCAAACTGCTTGTTCGTAACCGCCGTTGCATCCATCAAAAAGGAAGATAAGGTAACCTTCCTAGTCGGCCCTTCTCCATCTGCGGGGAACCCTTCCTTATCATCCGTCCCCATAAGAAAAGTGCCTCCAGGGATAAGGATCATGTCCGAGAAATCTTTATCCCCTGTTACTCCTTGAACCGTTGTGTTCTCCTTACAAACATCAATAGATTCTTGTTTCGCGACTTGATTTCGACTAGCTGAACAACAAGCCCGTATATTCTCTGACATGATTTACCTCCAATCTGGGATTGTCCCGGCTCTGTCTAAAAAAAAGCTACCCCAAGAATGCCAGAAGCAACGATAATGGTGAGCGGATGCAGCTTATATTTCATTAAACCATAAAGTGCAGCGAATACAATGATCAACATGCCAAGGGTCTGCCAAGTAATAAAAGCATGTTCCACGCTATTTAAGCCAAAACGAATCGCAGCATAGGCAATCAAGCCTGTAATCACTGGCCGCAAACCATAAAATAACGTTTTAATCCATTGACTGTCCCTCACCCGATAAAAGAAGACGGAAATAACGATGATGATTAAAAATGAGGGCAGAACCATGCCTAATGTTGACACAATCGCTCCTTCGATTCCGGCTATACGATATCCGATCAAGGTTGCACTGTTCGTTGCAACAGGCCCGGGTGACATCCCTGCGATGGAAACTACCTCTTGGAATTCCCCTTCGGATAACCACCCCCCAGCCATAGCTTCATGCTGAATCATCGGAATGATGGCGTACCCTCCTCCAAAAGAAAGAAGGCCAATTTTTATAAAAGTGAAAAACAAACTCCAAATCACATCGCTTCCCCCTAGATGTAATACTCCGGATAATTCGATTCTTCATCAGAAGCTTTCAAGGACTCCTTCTCCGTTCGAACTTGGAGCCCTAAGAGCTGTTTAATTTGCAGATATACAAACCCAATACATAAACCAATTGCAATCACGTAAATGGGATTAATTCCGAAAACCAGTAAAACAACCGGTATAACTAACGCCGTAACAGCGGTAGTCTTGTCAATTATAGCGTTCTTGGCCATTCGATATGCAGCTACTAGGATCAAGGCAATAACAGCACCATTTATCCCTTTCATAGCGGCAATGACTTTTGGCTGGTCTGCCAGTTGGGAGTATACGGCGCTAAGCAAACAAACAATGATAAAGGTCGGAATCGTTATCCCTGCGATTGCAGCAATCGCACCCTTCACACCAGCAAGACGATAACCAATGAATGCTGCTGCATTTACACCTACACCCCCAGGTGCAGCACCAGCTAAAGATAGAATTTCATCCATCTCCTCTTCACCCAGCCATTTTCGTTTAGCGGAAATTTCCCGTTCGATCATAGGGATCATCGCATAACCTCCCCCGAAGGTTACAGGACCAATTCGAACAAATACCCAAAACAACTGAAACAATAGACTTATCCTCAGGTCTGTATTCGGTATCATATTTGTTTTCATAGTTGTTCTCATGGAATCCACCCTTATATAATCTGTCGTAATTTCATTATATCACTTTTTCCCAAAATGGAATTAAGTTTTTTGAACGGTAAAATACAACCAAGGGTTTATGAGTTATACTATATTCATGTTAATAAATACAAACTATATAAAAAACGATCTTACAAGTTCATCCTATATATAGCTTGGAGGTATATCGTGGAAAAGCGCTCGACACATATTCCGTCACCAAAAAAACTCCTATACGACCGAATCGCCGAACAAGGCACTGTTTCCAAGTTGGATCTTTTACAGACATTTTCGCTTACCAAAAGCACAATGACCCGGATATTAGATGAGATGACGGAAGAAGGCTTGCTGATAGAAAGCGGATTTGGAGAATCTAGCGGAGGCAGAAGACCTATTTTATACCAGATCAATCCTTCCTACGGTTATATAATCGGTTTAGAGATTTCCAGGGTGTATTCTTCCCTTGGTTTATTTGATATGCAAATGAACCCAAAATCAATAGTTCACTGGCGAATGGATCAGGCATTCACACCTGAAAGATTTATAGATCATATCAGTATTCAAATACGCGCTTTCCTTAGGGACCATCAGTTAGTGGACAGTCAAATCATCGGGATAGGAATAGGGGCTGTGGGGCCACTTGATCGGGAACAAGGCTTGATCCTAAAACCGCTGCACTTCCCTTCTTCAGGCTGGAACAATCTGCCGATTTGCAAACTGGTAGAGGAACGGACGGGGTTCAAGGCATGGTTGGACAACGGTGCCAATTCTGCACTGCTTGGGGAACGATGGTCTATCCGTCACGCAAACATTCAGCATATGCTTTATGTACATGCTGGAGCAGGACTCCGCTATGCGATGATGTCGCATGGAAGTATTGTTCATGGCACAATGGATATGGAAGATGCCATTGGTCAAATGATCATCCAGACAGATGGACCCCGATTAAATCATGACGGGAACTACGGGGCTCTGGAAGCATTCGTATCTGTGCAGGCACTAGAACAAAGTGCGCGCTCAGAGGCGAAAATGGACAACGATCTGATCCTCCAAAGATATAAAGTGGCGCCTGAGAAGCTGACTTATGATGTATTGGTACAAGCCTTTAGAGACGGTAATCCACACGCGCGTGAATTATTTACCCAAGCTGCCAGCCACTTCGGGATCGGACTCGCCAACGTTATCAACCTGTTTCATCCAGAGACCATCATTCTAGGCGGTGCACTCATTCACTCTCACGAGTTGTTTTTCCAAACAGCGGTGGAGGTGGCACAGAGAAACACTTACCGTTATCCTGAATACCAACCTCACTTCTCCCTAGGTATATTAAAAGAAGAAGCTGTGGTGACGGGTGCGGCAATAATGGTGAGAAATCATATGGTTCTATAGCATAACAAAAAGGTTGCTCCCAATCCTTTGCATGACTGTTGGGACAACCTTGTCTAGTCTAATCTATAATGCCTGACAGCAATTTTTGAATTTCTTCCCGCTTCCGCAGAAACATGGATCATTTCGACCTGGAAGTGGTTTTGCACTTTTCCTGTACTCCAGCATCCGCTCCGATCTAAGTCGGTTCGCCAGTAATAGCATGCGTTCATAGGCGTATGAGTAGAACATTTTGTAGCTGTGGCAGAAATAATCAACCTCAGTCCGATCATTAACATCAAGCCAATTCCGGTTGCGCGGACATCCCCCATTGCAAAAGCTAAGGTACTCACACTTATAGCATGATTCATTCATATTGGGCTTCATTAACAAAAAATCATCATATACTGGGCTGCTTAGCAGTGCTTCCAAGTCAGTTTGGCCGATATTTCCTAGCCTATGCTCTTCATCAATAAAGAAATCGCAAGGGTAGGCATCCCCGTTCGTTTCAAGCACCATCATCTTCGGGCAACATGAGTTGTGAACGCATAACTCTGCCTCACGATGCATGAATACAAGAAGCATATTCTCAAAAATACGAATAGGAAGCTCTGGGTACCCACCGTTGTACCACAGGTCAAATGTATGGCATAAAAAGACTCCGTATTGTTCAGGTGTAATTCGGAAGCGTCCCGCTACATCACTTTTCTGAGAAACAAAATCCATGCAGGGGATAAACTGAATATTAGGAAATTTATGTTCTTGGTAAAATGCCATCAACTCATCTGGTTTCGTCACGTTATCTTCATGAATCACTGTCAGAATACTATACTCCACACCCTCATTCTGTAAATGACGAATCCCACGCATAACTAGATCATAACTGCCTTTCCCCGAACCCGTTACACGATGAGCATCATGAATAGGCTCTGGACCATCCAGACTAATCCCGACCAAAAAGTTATACCGTTTAAAAAATTTCGCCCATTTCTCATGGATAAGCGTTCCATTGGTCTGCAGTGCATTACTGATCATCGTATGAGTCGGAGCGTACTTAGCTTGAAATGAAATCACTTGTTCAAAATACGGAAGTCCGGCCAATAATGGCTCCCCACCCTGCCAAGAGAAAGTCGCTATCCCTGATGATCTTTTCATGTACTGAGCGATAAACCGCTCCAGAAGCTCCGTATCCATCACTCGGATCGGTTGCTGAGGATGTCCCCCGGCAGTACTGTAATAGCAATAATCACAGGCTAGATTACAATCCTCTGAGACGGTTTTCCACATGACATGAAGGGTCTTCTGCTTAGAGGTTTGTATACATGCAGTCATACGATTCTGCCCCTCCTATGTAATACTATCTTTGTAAAACCTAATTCCTATTTGTTCAATTAAATCATAGATCTGCGAGTCAACGATGAGTAAAACATCATAGCTGGTCAAATAACTGGGCACAAAAAAACTGCACTCCCCATTGTCCGTTGGTACAAAGCAATAAGGGTGTGCAGTTTCTTTGTGGATGAGTCTAACGGTAGTTAGAGACTAGTCTTATTAATTACGGACGTATTCTCTATTTGCTGTTTCCAACATGGATTTCCAATCCGCAAACTTCGTCTCCCTAACAACATGACGATCAAACAGTTCATCAGGTATGTCAGCAACATCTTCTTCTGTCTTTACTTGAAAGTTCCCTTTGGTTACAAACTCATCGAAACTTTTGTAATTGGAATACTTACTCATAAACGCTTCATTAAACAATTTCTCGAAAGAGATGTGATTGGGATCTTCTTGATACGTTTTCTGTCCTTGTAACTCATTCATCAATTCTTCCATGGTCATTGGTTTTTGTCTTCTCAAATTACCACTCCTAATTTTCTGTTATAGTTGTAGAATATCATGTTAATCCATAAATCACACGAATCCTAAGCTTACCATAATTTTGACGATTTCACCTTTCAAATTTCACTTATTATGCAAATAGTCGGCCTCTATACTTAAAATACAACAAAAAACCTTCCTTATTCATAAGGAAGGCTTCTTATTATTAGGACAATTTCACCAGGCTGTAGTTTTTCTTACCCTTACGGATAATGATAAAACGTCCGCCGATGGCTTCGCTGGCTGTAACTTCAAATGCTACATCGCTAACTTTTTCACCGTTCATGGAAATTGCGCCTTTGGTGATGTCTTCACGCGCTTGACGTTTGGATGGCTCAATTCCTAGATCTACCAGCCACTCCACAATATTTTTGGACTCCAATGTCGTTTCGTAGGTCGGCATTTCCTTGAAGCCTTGCTCGATCTCGTCAGCGGTTAGAGATTTAATATCTCCACTGAACAGAGCGGCAGTAATACGTTTAGCCTGCTCCAGCAATTCCTCACCATGCACGAATCTGGTCATTTCTTCAGCCAGTGTTATTTGCGCTTCACGTTTATGCGGTTCGGTCTGCACCTTTTCTGCAAGTGCATCAATTTGTTCTTTAGAGAGGAATGTAAAGTACTTCAGGTATTTCACAACATCACGGTCATCTGTATTCGCCCAGAACTGGTAGAATTCAAAAGCTGTCGTTTTGTTCGGATCCAGCCAAATGGCTCCGCCAGCTGTTTTACCGAATTTTGTACCATCGGCTTTCAGCATAAGCGGGATGGTAAGTCCGAATGCTACCGCCTCAGAACCTTCTTTTTTACGAATCAGATCTAAGCCACTTGTGATGTTCCCCCATTGGTCAGAACCACCGATTTGCAGCTGCACATCTTCATGCTGGAACAGGTGCAGGTAGTCCAGGGATTGCAGGATTTGGTAGGAGAATTCCGTAAAGGAAATTCCGCTGTCCAATCTGCTCGCTACAACATCCTTGGCAAGCATCGAATTGATGCTGAAGTTTTTACCATAGTCACGCAAAAATTCGATAACATTGATTTTATGCGTCCAATCGTAGTTGTTCACCATGCGGATTTGATTGTCGCCATCAGTCACGAACAGTTTTTTCATCTGTGCTGTAAGTGCATCAACGTTGGCTTGGATTTGCTCCAGCGTTTGCAAAGAGCGTTCGGATTGACGTCCACTTGGATCACCAATCGTTCCCGTAGCCCCACCAATAAGAATCACCGGACGATGTCCTGCCAGTTGAAATCTTTTGAGCACCATGAATGGAATCAAGTGGCCAATATGCATACTGTCACCTGTTGGATCTACACCGCAGTACAGGGATACCGATTTTTGATTGGTCAGTTCTCTAAGCCCTTCGGCATCTGTTTGTTGATTGATGGCATCGCGCCATTCTAGTTCGTCGATAATATTCATTGCCTTACACCCCTCAAAATTAGTAGTTATCCTATAAATGAAACATCAGTCCGCCAAGCGGAAACGGTTCGCCCTCCTGATTAGGACGGGACCGTTTCAGCGAGAAATATAAGGAGTATTGATGAAGTGAACCCTATAAATCCTTATATTTAAAAACAAAAAAAATCGTCCCCTTGTCTATTGTAGACATAGGGACGATTGAATAACCGTGTTACCACCCAGATTGCACCCATGAAACGCTTATGCTCAAGCATACCATTGATACCACTCTTGACGAGATATCGTTCGCCATTCCGCTCGGTATTACCCGAGATACTCCAAAGTGTAATTCGCAAGCTTAGTGTGTACCGGGTTTCATCAACCCCCGGCTTTCTGAAACAGGGACTAAGTTACTACTGGGCTCCTTCAACGTATATCGTATATAAGATTACAGCCAGTATAGTGAAATAATTCTTTTATGTCAACTATCTTCAGGAGAGAATGCCGTCACACACTTCTACTGTAAAGCGCTACTAGGCATTTCCACTTTTTTTCTGATACAATTACGAAAAAAGAGGTGAACGAATCCGCATGTTAGATCCTATCGATAACCATATTTTGATGCGGCTGGCCCAAAACAGCAGAATTTCCTATACTGATCTAGCTAAAGAAGTCAGTTTATCAAGTGTCGCGGTGAAAGATCGTATTGATCGGCTAGTCAATCAAGGGATTATTGAACAGTTCTCGATTGTCATCAGTGCTGAAAAGCTAGGAAAGAAAATCTCCGCCTACCTGGAACTTGAAGTAGAACCTGCTCATTTAAATCATATCGTCGATGTATTAAAGGAAAACGAACGCGTAGCTGTATTATACGAAATGACGGGACCATGTATTCTGCATATTCACATCTTGGTAGAGAATCTTGAAGAGATGGAACGGTTTATGCATGAATCAATCTACTGTCTGGATGGACTGGTACGTGTAGAAAACCAAATCTTATTAAAACGCCACAAAAATCAGGACGGAATGAATATATAAGAAAAAGAACCGCCTATAAAGACGGTTCTTTTCTCATATGGATTTTTTTAGGATTATCGAATAATTGCTATTTCGTCCTACTCTGTCTTAGCCAGCTTAGCTTTATAAAAGTTCACGAAATATTCGCTGACCACGATCTTCCCGTTCACAACACTTATTGGGGCTGCAAGCTTCACTGTCTCTCCGTTGTAAATCCCCGTTGTCGCTCCAACCTTCATCACCAGAACATTGCCATTGTAACTTAGCGTAACTGTCTTAGTGGCTGGCTGCCAGCCAACCTTTGCTCCAAAGTTCTCAAAGCTGCTCCGTAAAACCACGGGCTTGCGCTCGAAATCGCCGAATTGACCTTTATCAATTAAGGCGTGTACGCCCCAGTTTCCATCCACCACTTGTGTAATTCCAAAATCAGCTGACACAGACATCAGAGAGTACGCTTCATCTTCGCTCAATTCCATTCCAGCCATTAAAAAATCTTTTGTTTTACGAGCGGCATCCTTCATCGCTTTGTCGATGGACGAGTTTTTGAAGATATCCGTCTGAGCACTAGCCCCCAGCTCCTCCAAATAATTGGCGTAGCTGAATCCATGCACAACCCACTCGTTCTCATTTTCAAGTAATGGGAAGTTTAAACCTTTCAGCTTGTTGTTAAGCGATGCTTTTTTATGAAGAATGACTTGTATATCCCCAGTGACCGATGTCTCGATCGCAGTTCCGTTAATCTCCGAATCACCTTGACCGGCATGCGGGTCACCGATCGACAGAAGTGCACCAGCTACGGATACTGGATAATACATCGTTGCACCTTCGGTAATCCGCCAATCATCTACGTTACCGCCGTTGTAAGAAGGTGGAACGGAGTCAACAACATCCGCTTCTTTCGGCGCCACACCCATTGTACCAAAGTGGAGACGAACCGGAATTTTCACACCTTTTAGCACATCGAAGTTCTTATCAATCGTATTATGGTCAACGATAACACCCGGGTAGTCAATTGTCGGGTGCACTTGACCATCTGGATCGGTTTGCACAGACCATTTGTAGTTATATACAGCTGTTGCATAATCTGTTCCACCCTCCGTATCCATCTCGTAGATGGTTACTACCTCACGCTTTTTCGGCTCCTCCACCATATCTCCATATAGATAACCCCAGTTCGCTGCGGCATTCACGCCATATGTTTTGCCAGCGTATTGGTCATTCCCATTTGGTCTCAGCTTCATGTCCAGAATCTTAACTTCCAGCACATCTCCTGGTTCAGCACCTTCAACAGCGATGGGACCCGTCATAATATGTACGCCTGGCCCGCGGAGCGCTTCGTTCTTCTCCCCCTCAATCCAGTGGAAAATATCCTCTACTCCCGCATCTCCTTTAATCATCCGCTCGTAATCATCACCAGAGTGATGTGTAATGGCCTCAACCGTTACGATGTCTCCCGAATGCACAGTTAGAGCTGGATCTCCCTTACCTATATTCCCCCATCGAACAGTCTCCGAATTCGCCTTCAGAACATGGGTTTTTGGTTTATACGCATAGTCCGTTGTGTTAGCATACATAACACCAGATAACGAATTCACCCCTAAAAATAGGGATAACGTGACACCTACATTACGAATTATTTGTTTTTTCATACGAAAATCCTCCATCCCTTTAATAAGTGTTAGTTTTTATAACATTTGGTGTTTCTGAGTATAACAGATGACTTGAGGATTAACAATATAAATATTTTCACGAATTTCGGTTTAAATAATAAACACGAAGGAGTCTTTCTCTTGAATTATCCAAGTTAACTCCCCAATAAAAAACGCCAACACTTATTAGCTCATAGTGTTTGGCGTTGGATTATCCAGTCTAAAGTAATGCACTAATTTTATTTTTGATCAGTAATACTTCTTGTTGCCCGGGTTACAATCCGCTTTGTTTCCTTGGTACCTGATAGGTTCAACCATTCATCACAAATTTGCTGTACCCATGCCGGATGGCTTTTGCTAGCATCATTTAACCAATTGCTTACAGAATCCTGAACGTATTTTGCCGGATCAGAGTTAAGCGGTTCTAATAGCGGAAGGGCAATCGCTGGATTTTCTTTGAGTGCTGTAATATGCTTTGCCCATACCCCATGTGGGCGCGTCAATTCGATCGCAAATCTCCTAATATTCGCGTCCTGATCATGAACCCAATCCTTTAATAATTCAATGGAAGCATCCAGCTCGGCAATGACTGATTCCCTCAAAGCCATCCATGAAATCTCACGCACCCCAAAATGCTCATCCGCTGCAAAAGGACGGATTGCTGTTAGTTTTTGAACTAGACTCCATTGATGATTCTGGCCCACGATATAAGCAGCCCAGCAGCGAACACTATCGGATTTATGATGAGCCAACACAGCAAATAGCCGGGAACGTTCCAGCTCTGATTTACAGTCAAATAGAAGCTGCCACTCACGTGAAATCACCGGGATGAGCTTCATGATTTTCTTTTCCGATAACGCATTCAGCCTTTGTAAAATTGGTTTAGCTTCCTGTTCAAAACCTAGCTCATTCAGTACATTTTCCAACAAGACAAGATGATCCACAGCAAGCCATTCCGTTAAATTCACGCTCTGTAAATATCCTTTATTCAGCAGTTCTACAATCTCAACGGGAATTTCAGTAACCCTCCGAGCACCCTTCCTGTGTTCCATGGAAATCGTCCCTTCACTATGATTTGAAAGCTTAAATCACCTTCATGTCATAGCTAGGATACCGTTGTTTCTAAAAATGAAGCTGTAATCTCGTTTACAACTCGATAGCTATGTTATATTTGTTTCCAAAGTCTTGTCTCGCTGGATATAGATAGTTCTGAACCCTGTCTGAATAACCTCCGCTTTCACCAATTCTTGCAATGCCACTGTTACAGCTTCTCTGCTGGCTCCAATTAAATTAGCGATTTCTTGATGCGATAGAGGAACATTAATTTTGTAACAATTATCCTTATGCTCAACCCCATGCTGATCCGCTAGCTTTAAAAGAACGCACAATATTTTATCATGCAGATTTCCGATGGCTAGATTTTGAGTTAACTGACTCATACTTTTTATGCGGTCGCTCAATACTTGCAATAATGACATCATAAACCTAGGCCGGTGAGAGATGAATTCTTCAAACCTTGCAGGATCAATTGTGCAGATATGGCTTTCCTCAATCGTTTCAATATAATGTTCCTTCGTTCCAAAAGAAATCATACCCATTTCACCAAAAACATTACCCTCACTGAGGATATCCGATGTAAATTGCTTACCGTTTGCGTTTAATTGGTATAAGCGAACCTTTCCTTTTTTCACAAAAAACAGTCCTTCAGAAAAGGTTGACGGTGTTTGGATATATGTATTTTTGGGGACTACTGTTATTCGCGTTAATTCTTCCATTTCAATTAGATCTTCCAGTCCTAACGATTGAAGCAAATTGAATTGAGATAAATAATGATTTTTTTCCATTGCCCCTCCTGTATAAAACGCTATTCATTTCTTCAGTATACCTTACAAAAAAAGCCACGTCCTAAGGACGCAGCTTACTAAATTACCGATTACTTGCTTCCCAGCGCGCTACTTCTTCCCGCACACGTGGGGCCACTTCGGTGCCCAGCAGTCTAATCGCCTGCATAACATCCTCATGAGGCATCGTGCCGTGCGGCACATGTAAAAAGAATCGCGTAATTCCCACATGCTTGCGCAGATGAATGATTTTATTAGCGACAGTTTCTGGATCACCTACGTAAAGGGCGCCCTCTAAGCTGCACGCCGCATCATAATCTGCACGATGGTACGGAGGTGTTCCTTTTTCCTTCGCCCGCACATTGGTCCGGGCATGCGTTGAAGGAAAAAATTTCTCCAGCGCTAACTGATTAGTCTCCGCTATAAACCCGTGTGAATGCGAAGCGATTGGAAATTTTGAAATATCATGCCCGGCTTCAGCTGCTGCTTTTTTGTAAAGCTGTACATGTGACGCATAATCCAGTGGTAGAACATTCCCTATAATCGCTAAAACAAAAGGCAAACCTAGTGATCCTGTGCGGATCGCAGACTCTGGACTTCCTGCACTCCCGATCCAAATCGGTAAAGGATCTTGAACCGGACGCGGGTAAATCCCCAAATTTTCTATAGCTGCTCGGTGTTTGCCTTTCCAGGTCACTTTTTCTGACTTTTGGATGGCTAATAACAATTCCAGCTTCTCATTAAACAGTTCTTCATAATCCTTCAGATCATATCCGAATAGAGGAAAAGACTCTGTAAACGAACCCCGGCCGATCATAATCTCCGCACGTCCGTTTGAAATTCCGTCCAGCGTTGCAAAGTCCTGAAACACACGCACCGGATCGGCTGAAGACAGGATCATTACAGCACTGCTCAACCGGATCTTAGTAGTCAACGAAGCAGCCGCAGCCAGTACAACCGCAGGTGAAGACGCCGCATAATCATGCCGATGATGCTCACCTACTCCGTATACATCTAATCCCACCTCTTCGGCAAGTACAATTTCCTCCACTACTTCACGTAGTCGTTCTGCATGACTTATTGTCTCACCCGTTTGGACATCAGGTGTGGTCTCGACAAATGTGCTTACTCCAAGTTCCACTATTCATTTCCTCCTAATATTCTGCACGATGCATTATTCTCTAGATGTAAAAAACCATAAAGGGACTACCTAATTATACTAACTAATTTAGGTCCCTTCGACTATAATCGAAGTTCATCTAATTAGATCCCCCTCACTATAGATCGGACTGAGGAGCCGTTAATTTAATAATTTCATTCATTTTGCTAAATTATCGGACTTAGATGCAGCTATTCGTGCAAAGTAGCTTCCATAATGTGTGTTTTTATGGAAATAAGCGCAATACAGTCCGAAACTATCGCAAAATGAACTAAAAAGTGAAAATAGCTGCAATACGGTCCGAACAAACAAGACCTCGTGTGAACTGACCATAATACAACAATTATACTGGGACTTTACCGCCAATGTGCCAGAGTGCAGCTATGCGAGGTAACGACGAAGTTTGTTTAATTGTATTTTGTGCAACTATATACGCTTTGAAGGTAGCCTTTGTGGATTTAGTTGCACTCTATACACTTAAATACGAGCAATTGCCTCAATATGGCGGGAATCTAAAATAATAGTTGTAAAATATACAATTAAACTGCCTCAAAGCTGCGAGCATAAGAGCTTAATTGTACTTCTTACAACTATTTTGCTTTTTTAATGAGAATTGAGAGGATGCTGCTAGTGCGATGTAATAGCGATGTAATAGCAATGTAATAGCAATGTAATAGCGAAGTAATCGCAATAATACAAAAACAAAAAAGACCACTAATCACCTAAACAGACGATTAGCGGCCGGTCAAATCCAAGCTAGTTTGCATTCCCAATATTCGGAGTTATCGGCTTATCCAGCGATTTCGGTGGTTTGCTTGGGTTTATCCCAACGCCGATCCGACCGAATACATACGCTCCGCCAGGAATTCGATTCGCTAAATTCATTATAAGTGCCGAGCCTACCACACAACCGACAAATTGCAGCAGAACACTAAATAGTCCAAGGTTTTGCAACCCAAATGAAGCTGGAAGCTTAACGAATATAGCCAATAGCAAAGGATGAAGCAAGTATATGCCAAAAGAATATCTGCTGCTCCATTCCAGCACACGTGGCACTTTCTTCATTTTCGATGCCACGGAGAAGAGCAGCAAAATCATGCTTAAGGCGAATAGAAGCATATCAATTCTTTTGGAGCTATGCGCCGTTATCAAGCCTTGACTATTCACGAACAGCACTAGCGCACCTGTCAGAACCGGGAGCGTGTATACGGCTATGCGGAACTTTTTTAATTTTTCCCGGAACCACAGCTCATTTCGTCCCAAGTAATAGGCTACTGTAAAGTAAAAAATCCAACCAGGTGCGAAAATCCAGTACATTTTATCCCAGAAATAATGGGCGGCTGCCGTATCTGCGGGCGTAGTAAAGTTGAAGAAACCCAAATAGATAACGTTAATAAGGAACGATACGATTAGAATATTGCGGGGGTTAAGCCGCTTCGCATACGTCTGAAACCAGAGGAATAAAGCATAAAACTGAAAGATAATCAGTATAAAATAACCATGGAAATCTCCAATCAGCAAATGACGCCAGAGGTAATACCAAAAAGCCTGCAGCAAAGGAATGCCGTCACTACTCGACAGCTCCAATCCTTTTAGTCCTGCATACAAGGTCCCGAAAAAAAAGTAAGGCAATAAAATATACTTGATTCTTTTCTCCCAAAATCTCGCTGGAATTTCATTGGGATAGGCAAATGACAACACGAATTGGGAGATAAATACGAATACAGGTGTGCCAAACGTTAGCAGTAAACCCACCGACTCTACCCAAGGTGTATTTCCATCGTCATAAACCCGATAAAGAGCATGCAGCAGGGCTATACTTAAGCAGGCTACACTACGAAGAACGAACATTTCCGAGTTCATTTTGCGTTCCATGCGGAGTGCCCCTTTCAATGGGTGCTTTTAATAATCTACTGCGCTTCCTACACTTAAGCGGTCAGTAATTGTTTTTTCCAGCCCGGTATGAAAGTTATGGTTAGGGAACCAAGACAATAATTCCTGGGCTTTTTGATTGTTTAAATAGCTATGGAGAATATCCCCCGGACGGGGCTCCGCATAGGTTGTCAGGAAATCCCGACCCGTGATGTCCCCTAACATCCGAACCATCGTATTTATCGAGGTTGGTATTCCGCAGCTAATATTCATCGTCTCATTATTCACCCTGCCTTCGGTCTGAAGCGCGTCAACGAACGCTTGCGCCACATCCTCCACATAGACGAAATCTCTAGTCTGCTCACCGTCCCCATAGATTACGAGATCCTTCCCTTGCTTTATACGATCCAGAAAAACGGAAACAACGCCAGCTTCTCCATGCGAACTTTGCCTTGGCCCATATACATTAGCGAGACGCAGAATCGTATATTTCAGCCCATGTAAGCTGGCAAACATCCGAATATATGACTCTGGTACACTTTTGGATACACCATAGCAGGACTCGGGATTTAAGGGATGCTGCTCATCAATGCTCAAATATTCCGGGTTCCCATAAACCGCTGCCGACGAGGCATAAACTAGCTTTTGAACCTGATGGATCTCGCACATGCGCAGTACATTCAGCGTGCCAACAATATTCACATTCGCATCAAATAACGGGTTCCGCTGTGATTCTCTGACGTCGATCTGTGCAGCCAGATGAATGACTGCATTTGGCTTTTCAAGGTTAAACACCTCATGCAAAGTCTCATCCCGAATATCGTACTTATACAGAACCGCAGCAGGATTCATATAAGTCAGACCGGAGGCTCCGGATACATTATCTACAATCACAGTTTCTATGCCCTTTTTTATTAGCCGATCAACCACATGGGATCCAATAAAGCCTAACCCCCCAGTTACCAATACCTTCAAAATAAAAAACTCCTTTCGCCCGCTAAGAGTGATCTTTGTACCGTGCATTCCCCGAAAAATTCACATAAAATACAAAATCAAAGGATAAAGGAGTGAAGTATATGGCTACTGCCCCTATTCCAGACAGCTCGGTGACTACGTCCATCCTTTCTGATGGTGCGGTCACATCTATTAAATTAGACCCTGAGACTAACGGTTATGTGAACGTCCGATCGTACGGCGCTGTAGGAAACGGTATCAAGGACGATACAGTAGCGATTCAAAATGCTATCAATGCGGGAAACGCCAAAAACAAAGTAGTAATCTTTCCTCCAGGTGTATATAAGGTATCTTCGGGACGCATGCGTAACCCCTCCGTCCTCGACTGGTGGTGTCTTCGAATTCCGTCCAAAACGAATTTAAGCTTTGAAGCCGGCTCCAAACTTGTGCTTGCCCCGAACCCACCCTCAGACACTAGGGTTCTAGTAATCTTAAATGCCTCAAATATCACAATCGCGGGCACCCTTGAAATTGATGGAAGTGCATCGACTGTTAAAACAGCCGTCAACGATCAGCTTCACGGCTTGTTCATTTCTTCTTCGCAAAATATAACGATAGAGTCAGTGTACTCTCACGATTGCTATGGGGATAATATCTTCATTGGGGGGACAGAAGAAATCCCCTCCGTTAATGTGCACATCGGATATGCACGCTGTGAGACTGCTGGACGAAAGAACTTTGTGGTCCATTTTGTAGACCAGCTTCATGTCAACAGAGCGGTTCTGAATAATAGCCGCGGTGGCGCGCCTGGTTTTACTGGTGCTAACTCTCTCGATCTTGAACCCGATGTCTTTAAAGGAACGCGCAGCTTTTATCAGCGATTCGACTCCTTGACAACCATAGGTTTCGGTAACGACCTATCAGCAGGGCTTACAGATGCTATCGCTAGACTCTGGACACTCGACATCGGTTCACTAGATATGCGTGTAAGCGGATCGGTAAGTCCAGCCTTACTGTCCTATGGACTGACGCTGAAAATCAATCATTTGGCTATCCGTTCCACCGATCATAAAGCTAACTTCGGTCTACAGACGATCTATTCACAATTTATTGATATCGCTAGCGCCAAGTTCGATGGCATCGGGGGCCCTGCGATCTATGCAGCGTTTAATGCTGCCGGAGGTAAACCAAGGTTGCACATCGGTTCTTTAGGAATGTACGGTTCGGGTTCCACCTTAGCAAGTGGTGTCCGAATCGACGGAGGAGATCTTTATGTGGGGACGATAGATGCACAGGATTTAACGGGCAATACCTTGCATTTATTCACAACGGAGTCTGACGCGATGGCTACTGTCGACAATATGATCGTCCGCAATAGCGGAACCAATCAGGTAGTGCTAGTCTCTTCTTACGGTGCAGCTAAACCGTCTCTGCGCCTCAATAATGTAGCGGTGTTTGATACCCGAGCAGTGAAGGTAAAGCGAATTCTAGAATTCGAAACACTAATCGGCATGCAAGGCACATCACTAGGAACCTTGTATAATCCATATTCGCTCCCTGAATGGTTCTCGACCTACGGTAACTTCAAACGGGCCATTCGCCTCACTGGCGGGGCAGTGTTGCCCGCGGTGTTCATAGTAGAGGGTTCGCCCGAGGGAGTCGTAACCGCCCCAGTTGGCAGTCTGGCCATGCGAACGGATGGCACGGCACAAGCCACTTTGTATGTGAAGGAAAGCGGATCAGCAGCCAGCGGATGGAAGGCTAAATAAGATGAATCAACGGTATTGGTTACATGTCTCTATCGCATAAACGACACGTTCCAAATCCTCATCCGATAAAGAGCTTCCAGAAGGCAGGCAGACACCTGTTGAAAATAATTTATCCGATACACTGTATTCCTCACTGTAAGGATAGTAGTAATTGCTCTCGAACAAGGGTTGTAAATGCAGCGGTTTCCATACAGGTCTAGCTTCGATATTGTGCTGTTCCAGACATGACAGGAGTTGTTGTGAAGAGAACCCCGCCACTTCTTCATCGATGGTCAGCGCACTCAACCAGTGCGTGCTGCGACAATTGCGCGCTTCCGGCATAAAATGAAGACCCGGTATGGAACCTAAACGTTCCCTATATCGCCGGCCAATAGATCTGCGACGCTCTACTCGCTCTTCAAGCAGTTCTAATTGACCGCGTCCTATGGCTGCCAACAGGTTGCTTAACCGATAGTTGTATCCCATTTCGGAATGTTGATAATGAGGGGCAGTGTCTCGGGCTTGCGTAGACCAGAAGCGCGCTTGATCTAAGGCTTCGGTATCGTCGGATACGAGCATGCCCCCACCTGACGTCGTAATAATCTTATTTCCGTTGAAAGAATAGATTCCGAATTGGCCCCAGGTTCCGCTGGCCTTGCCTTGGTAGAAAGCGCCCAGTGATTCGGCAGCATCTTCAATCAAGGTAATTCCATATTGGTTAGCTATTTCTACAATGGGCGCCATGTCTGCACTTTGTCCGTATAAATTGACGACAACAGCCGCTTTTGGCAGCAGCCCTTTGTCATTCAAAGCTTGGCAGGCCCGCTGAAAAGCTAGCGGACACATGTTCCAGGTCTCAGGCTCTGAATCGACAAATACGGGGGTGGCCCCCAAATATAAAATAGGATTGGCGCTAGCAACGAACGTGAGCGTTGAACAGATCACGTAATCTCCTTGTGTGACACCGGCTAGACGAAGTGCGAGATGAATCGCCGCCGTGCCAGAGCTTAACGCTAGTGCACCCTTTGATCCTGTGTAGGCGGCCATCTCCCGCTCGAACGCATCAACTTGCGGACCAATAGGAGCAATCCAACCAGAGTGTATCGCCTCCTCCATGTAGACCTGCTCACGTCCACTAATATGCGGCGGGGATAACAAGATTCGTGGCAGAATGCTCGTTTGACGAATGCTCATGCGAAGCTCCTTTCTCCATTTGGCCCGATTTCTTCAGATGGAATACATATCATATCGAGATCTGGATGCCGATAGAGCGGAAAGTAATTTCCTGATATTCTGGTGTCACAAAAGGATATGATCCGCTCATACAACTCTGGGAAAAAAATTCGTTTACCTAAGTAATAGTCAAGGGGTTCCAGTTGTGTCGCGAATCTATGCTTGAATTGAAATAAGTCGTCATTCCCCTTATATCCCCCGCCAAGATGAAAGCGTTCAAAGCCATTTTCCATCCCCCACTTGGCTGCTGCGTGTATTAGCAATTTGGTAGGTGACCACTGCAGATAGGCGCGATCCCAACCACATAGGTGATAATGCATCCACGGTCGTTCATGTAACACGATGCTGGTCGCCACCGTTTTCTCCCCATCCATAGCTTCGAATAGCTCTACTCTCCCCTCAAGTAGATGACTAGTATCTTCTATAAATTTTTTGGGAAAATAATAAAAAGAATCCGCCTGTAAATCGTTTAGTGTTCCGTAATACAATTCACTGAAGGACTCAATACGATCCTTCAGATTCGAATTTCGAATCGTAAAGGGTGCGGACTTTAATTTATGAATATTCCGTTTATGATTGCTGCCATAATGCCGGATAAGCTCTGACTCCGAACCCACAGTCAAATCAATATAAATTGTATTCCTATTCCATTCGGTGGTCAGACCGCTTTGATATTCCGTAGCGTTGCCAATCAAGGGATGAAATCTTACAAACTCGGTCATGATCTTTTTCTCTCTACAGTAATCCGTGAACGTTTCACTGAATTGCTGGTACAGCTCACTTCGTTCGGCTCCCGGAGGGAGATTCGATATCGGTCCCCCGTATCCATAGGGTGTACTAATGTCGTACCAATCGCCTTCAAGCCCCAGTTGGATTACGGCAGGAAGATGGCTTATGGAGCGAAGTAAGTAAGGATAAACTATGAGCTGATCTCCCTGCTTAAAAACAAACAGCTCTGCCTGCTGATGCTCTCCATCCTCGAACAGCCGAAAAAACGCTGAGGAGAAATAGATATCCTTCGTCTCTAACTGGTTCAAATAGGCATCCCATTCCGCTGAACTAGAGCTGCCTAACACGATGAAGTTACTCATACAACACCTCTTGATTCTCCAATATTTTGATCATACGTATACTTTCAGTGCTTAAGATTAGCCCGGGGTCTCGCTCACGCAAATAAGCATCTGAAGAAAGCAACAATAGCCTTTTCTCCCGGTCTAAATCCATTAATACGTCTGTCAAAAGATTGCAGCCACTCCACCCTCCACTTTGCAGTTGGATACGATAATACTGTTCACCTAACCGGCCCACAACTGAAGTCTCTTCCTTCGTTCTAATCTTAAGAGAAGAGAATCCATACTTTTGATGATGTGCCTCTGCCATCGGATAATCATCTATGATGTACGCCAATGCTTCTCTATCCCTATCAATCGATGGAGCCAAATCTCTTACATACCAGTAAGTCCGGCCTTCCTCTGCAAAACCAAGCCGCAAATACCAAGCATGAGCTTGCTCATTCCACGAAAATACATCAAGTGCCAGCTTCGAAATGCCATCCTTTTGGGCCAACGTCTCCCCGTAGGCCATAAGCTTGCCACCGATGCCGTCTTTTCGATAAGCTGCGTCCACATTCAAGTTATTCAGAACCAGCATCTGCTCCATTCTTCGCCATTCAGCGAATCCAATAAGAAGATCTTCAGAATAGGCACCAATCAGCAGTGTTGCTGAATGGCTTCCGCATTTACATGCTGCTTTCAAATATTCGGGATAACCGCCACAGGCGAATATGGTTTGATTATAGACCGACTCTGGCAAGTTGCTCTGTAAGAGCCGGCATGCAAGGTGAATATCATCTTCCTGAAGCGGACTAAACCGCAAATTCATGCCGACCCCTCCTTTTGGTTCATTCTGTACTCATCGAGCGGCAAACTATGCTCACCCGGATTGGCCACAACGTCATCTTGGCGGATCACCTTCAGCACAGTTTTGCATAAGATCAACGCATCTAATCTAAAGCTCAGCTTCTCAACATAGGTAACGTCATAGGAGAGCCGCTGTTTCCACTCCGAAGTATTACGTCCAGATACCTGCGCCAATCCCGTTATTCCGGGTCTTACAGTAAATCGCAGCCGCTCCCGTTCAGAGTAATGCGGGCTGTAACGGATGAGCAAAGGTCTTGGTCCGATCAGACTCATTTCTCCCTTCACAACATTTACTAATTGCGGGAGCTCATCCAGACTCAGCTTTCGAATCAATCCGCCGAATTTGATATAACGCCGAGCATCCGATAACGGCTGGCCCTGCGCATCATACATTTCAGCCATGGTTCGGAACTTGTAGATGTAGAAGGGTCTTTCTCCCATTCCCGGCCGTTGCTGCTTGAACAAAATAGGACTTCCCAGCTTTATCCGAAGCAGCAACGCCACCACAGCCATGACCGGACTAAACACACCTAACATAACGATCGCTCCCACCAAATCGAAGCCCCGCTTCATATGGCGATACATGGTAGTCTTTCCCCCGCCTTTCTCTTATTCCGTAAAAAGACGTTCTGTAAGTGACTTTACCTCTTCCGGATTTGCACTCCAATAATACACTTTGGTTCGGACGAGCGGATCTAGAGCAGAGCTGTTATGGCCAGGAATCTGTTCATAAGCAAAATCCGCGGAATCCATTCCCTTGAATAGCCAAGCTAAGCTCATCAAATCACTGTCACTAAAACTCGTATCAATAATGTCTTTCTTTTCACGCAGTAGCAGTCCCGCTAGATCAGGAATATGCTCCGGACTTAATAGCTTTTTGGCTACAGCCCGAACGATATTGAATTGCTCCCGTTGGCGGCTAAAGTCACCCTCCGGAGTCGAGTAGCGCTCCCTTGCTAAATAAAGCGTGTGGGCACCATCCAGATGCTGCTCACCTTTCTTGATGGTGATCTCCGGAGTGATGGTCACATCCTGATCAATCAGCATATCGATCCCGCCGATCGAATCGATGAAATCACGAACACCGGAGAAGTTCGTCTTGATGTAGTAATGAATAGGAATATTCATAAAATCACTAACGGCTTGAATCAGTGTCAGCGTACCCTGCTGATTCCCACCCTTTGTTTCACCAACGATATGTGCATGATTGATCTTGGTATAACCGATGTTCTGCACATAAACCCGCGTGTCCCGCGGCACAGATACGATATTCGCCTTCCGTTGATCCGGCATCACATGGGCAACCATGATCGTATCTGCCCGCGAGCTTTCTCCGCCCCAAGTGTCTGTTCCAATTAGCACTACATTAAAGGATGAGCTTTTCTTGTCTGTTGGAGATGTCACCGCAGTTGGAGTCTGTGTAGACGTTGTAAGGGTAAGCTCATCCGTTTGCGCTTGTGGGGCTGGTGTGCTGAGCGATTGCACCATCGTTTCATTGTCCGTAACCACATTAGAGCTAGGGATCGTCAAAGGGTTAAGAATCGCCTTATTAAAACGATGCTCTGGATTCAATATCCCTCCAATCCAGATCCCCCCAACTACAACCACAACAAGAATAACAATCAGGCTGTATCGTCCCACCCGCCGCATGCGTGAACGTTTACCAGTAATTGCCTTGTCGCGCTTGCCCCATAATCTTGTCATCCATGAATGCTTAGTCGACTTCATAGGTCAGATTCCCGCATGAACTTCGGATTTAATGCGTTCAAGATCATGTGTGCCCACCTGCGGTTCTTCCTGAAAACCCGAATAGCTTGGAATTAGCTGCTTTAGCAGTTTTTTGATCTGATGACTGCTTGGCATCAGTTCATACCGTTTGCACAGGTTCTCCAGAACCCCCAACACCAAATTCAGTTCAGATCTGGAGACACTTTGCGGGCGGCTAATCATAATACGGTAGTTGTTAGTGACCAATAACCCTTCTTCTTCAGTCAAAAGCTCCTCAAACAATTTTTCTCCAGGACGAATGCCAGTGACCACAATGGGAATATCTTTGTCAGGCTCGAGACCCGACAAGCGGATTAAATCCCTCGCTAGATCGTATATACGAACTGGCTTACCCATATCCAGCACAAACACTTCTCCCCCTTGTGCCAGCACACTTGCTTGAATAACCAACTGTACCGCTTCGGGTATCGTCATGAAGTAACGCACCATATCCATATGTGTAACCGTCACCGGGCCGCCGTTTTCGATTTGTCTTTTGAATAACGGAATGACACTGCCCCGACTGCCCAGCACATTACCAAACCGTACAGCGGCAAAAACCGTCTTACTTAAGGAATTCTGATCATTAATGATCATTTCCGCAGCTCGTTTCGTGGCCCCCATAACACTGGTAGGATTAACCGCCTTATCCGATGAGATGAGGATGAACCGTTTAGCGCCATATTTAGCACTCGCTTCCGCTACATTCCTTGTGCCGATCACATTATTTTTAACTGCCTCTACTGGATTCATCTCCATAAGAGGAACATGCTTGTGAGCAGCGGCATGATACACAATGGAGGGGCGGAACTTTTGAAAAACGTTATCGATCCGCGATACATCCTGAATGTCCGCTATAATGGGATGAATGATCTGATCGGGATATAACTGCCGCAACTCTTGTTCAATAAGATAAATGCTATTTTCTCCATGCCCCAAAAGCAGCATTTCCTTCGGACGATACGCAGCCAATTGCCGGCATAATTCCGAACCAATTGAACCGCCTGCACCCGTGATGAGAATACACTCGCTTCCCAGATTCTCACGAATCTCTTCCGTATTAATTTCTACGGGACTTCTCCCCAACAAATCATTTACGGATACTTCACGGATCATGTTAATGGCCATTTTCCCGTCCAAAATATCGGTCATACTAGGCATTAACTTGATCTGAGCTTTGGTAGATTTGCAGATTTCGATGATCTCCAGTAATTCCTTTTGAGGAGCCGTAGGCAAAGCGATGATAATGAACGAAATGTCCAGCTCCTCGACTGCCTGGGGAATGAAGTTACGGTTACCGACTATCGGCAACCCCATAAGCTCCAGCTTGCGCTTTGAGATATCATCATCTATGAAGGCAACTGGGTTCATGAATTTAAATCTTGAATGCTTGATATCTTTGGTAACGAGGATGCCTGCTTTTCCCGCCCCAACAATTAGCAGATTGCCTTCGGATGAACCCTTTGTTCCCAGTGTTTCGAATCTATCGTTGATGAGGCGGTTAACTAAACGTAAGCCGGCAATGCCGAGAAATACGTAACCCGCTGCAAAATAAATCGAAATCGGCAATCGATAGGAAGGGACGAATACATGCGCAGATACATTGACAACGACCACTCCGCAGAGTGTTAAAGCACTCACTTTTAGCAGCTGCAATAACTCACCTATACCGGTGTATCGCCAAATATTGTTATACACCTTGAATCCAAATGAGAACGCTGCGTACACCATTATGTGAATGAGTATCGCCCACGGAAGCATCCACATGTACTGCTCAGGGATTTGAAAATCAAACCGAAGTAAAAACACAAGCCACACTGAAGCCGCTATAATTCCCGCATCCAACATGACTAAACGTACGATCCGCATTTTCATCACTTCTTTCTCCCTAATTAACTAATTATTCGTTTATTCGTTTGTTGTCGTATATGCGAGAATGAATTATCTATCTGCTGTCAGACCCGGTTGTAATTCAGACGGAAATGGCTTTATCCCTGGTTCTTTCAGCGCTTCTATATAAATCGAGTCCATTTCACGAAGCACCGCTGGCAATCCATAGCGAATAATCCTGTCCTTGTTCGCCTTACCCATTGCTGCGGTCAAAGCTGCGTCCGCTCGCAGTTGAACCAGTGCTTTTGCCGTAGCGGCAATATCATCCACTGGAACCAACATGCCCGTTGACTCATGCTCAATCAAATCGCGAATGCCCCGAATATGTGTGCCGATCACGGGTTTGCCTGCTGCCATCGCCTCCATAATCGCCCGGGGTAACCCCTCACGATAGGACACAAGTGCCGCAACATCACACGCTTGTAGTAAATCCGGTATATCTCTTCGGAACCCCAGAAAATGCACCTGATCCCTAACCTCTAACCGAGTAGCAAGTTCTATAAGGGTTTGCTCGAAAGGACCTGTACCTGCGAATGCTAGATGAATATCGCTTGCTTGATCACCCAAATGATGTAGTGCTTCGATCAACTGTTTTTGGTTTTTGTTAGCATTTAACTCAGCGACGCAGAGAACAACGAATGAAGGATTATCATTGTCACTCTTAGGTAAATCAAATAGCTGGTGACGACTTACCCCCTTCATTTTTGCAATTTCATCATCCCCCTCACCGCTACCGTATACCTGAAGATCAAGCCCGACTCCGCTCACATAAGTTACTCTTTTTCGCACAGGGAATTTCAGAGCACGCTCATAATCTTCACTATTAATGGTGATCAGTACATCCGTCCAACGTGCCATCAAATACTCCAACGGATAATAAAGCATCCAGTTCAGAAAAGGAGCACCTTTAAAAAAATGAAAACCATGAGCTGTATACAATACGCTAGGGACACCTGCTCTATGGGCTGCAATCCGTCCGAGAATCGAAGCCACTGGTGTATGTACATGGACGAACTGAAATTTTTCCGCTTGGAAGCTTTTCGTTAAGATCCGCAGAGCCGTCCAATTCTTCAACTGTAAAGGACTTCGTTGTATAGGTACGTCGTGACATACAATTCCCCGCTGTTCCAAGCGCTGTCTGGCTTCGCCCGGCTGAGCGTAAGCATGGACTTCACACCCTTTTTGCAGCAATAACACCATGTAAGGTAAATGAAAACTCTCGAAATGCCCATATATGGAGGCTACAAAAGCAACCTTTGCTTGTAAGCCACCCTCAGCTGGAATACTCCCGATGTCCTTACTTGAGCTTTTATTGAGGTTGCTCTGCTCGTTGTCGAAGCTTGCGCCCAGTTGACCGTTCAACGTGTTGGGTTCGATAGGGCATCTCTCCTTTCAGGTTTTTGTCTGTTAACCGGATGCAAGCTCCGTTCATCGCCATCATGAACCACCAATACCGCTGGAATAACGCCTCAATACCCATCGATAACCCAATCATCGCCGCATGGGACAACAGCAATGCCATAATAATTGGCCTATGAATGGGATCTGCTGCACGATAAGAACGGATACCCACAATGAAGAACCAAATCATAAATCCTCCATATACAATCAAGCCCAATAAGCCGAATTCAGTCAAAAACCATATTGGCGTGTTGTGGATAATAATGCGCAGTTCGTAATTATAGGAACCAAGCCCAATGCCTAATAATGGACTTTGTGCGATCCAATCCACCGCTTTGTCAATGATGTCAAGACGCGACTGGATCTGGGAAGGTCTGCTGGACATAGACTCCAGCACATTTAGATAAGCGGTGCCTTTATACAGCAGCAGAGCTATAAAAGCCACACCAAACCCCATTCCGATCTTGAGCAGTCTGGAAGGTTTGGTAATCAAAAGTGTAAGTAATACAAGGAAGAGACCAATCCATGACGAGCGCGAGAAAGTCATCATAATGCCCCCGGCTAAGCTTATCGTCGCTAGTATGCTGACCCATCCCCGCAGCAGCTTTATCTTCTCCCCACTCGTCATGATATGAATGGCAAAAGCCGTCACCAGCAATCCCCCGTATGCATTGGGATCAATTAACATGCCGGACAACCGCCCGTCTTGCACCATAAACGGAACCTTTACTCCGCTGAAAAAAGCGAATAGGGCAACACCATTTAAGAGCAGCACACTGATCAGGAAAAATCGGAGCATCTTATATAACCGTTCCCAGCTATCTACGGCTTGCACAAGCATGATGTAGGTCAACAATAGGAGTATGAATCCAATATCTTTTTGCAGTAAGGCGTATTGGGTTATGAAGCCGTTGCGCCAAATGGATACAAAGGAAGCTAGAACAAAAATGAACAACATGCCCCAATGCCATGAACTGAATATCCTCCGGTCCAATTTGAGATGGAATCCAGCGGCAAACAAACCTAACATTAAGAAGAGATCCGACGGGGCGATACGGAAGGCTCCACCAAAATCAAACTGTGCCGGAAGGCATATGATATACCCCATGACCGCAAACAGAAATAAATTATGCATGGTGTAGGGCTTCCCTACAACAGATACAGATGTCATACAAGTTCCTACTTTCCTACTTTCCTACTTTCCTACTTTCCTATAAAACAAAGAACTTATGCTGCCGCTTCCGACTGTTCCCGATTTCTTACCTTTCCGATGACACGATACAGCACAACTACACTGCCAATCATCTGTACAAATAACGACGAACTAGCTCCCATCGCAGCACCTACTACCCCGTAATGAGGTACGAAGATCAGACAACATAAGCCATTAGTGAATGCTGTGCACAGAAACAATGGAATCTGGGCTTTGTACCTTCCGGTAGCCGTTATGGCGTACCACAGGTAGGATGAAATAAATACCAGCATGGTGGACGCCAGCAGCCAATGAAACAACCCTAACTCTCCTGCCACGTCTGAACTGAATAATAAGGTTAACAGCTTGTGTCCAAACAACCACCCTATCAAACAAGCGACCGAACTAAAACCCAAACCCATCGCTATCATTCGGCTGAGTAAAGTGACAAACTCCTTGTGTCTCCCGGCTGAATGCCACCTGGCAAGACGTGGTGTTATGGCTTCACCAAGTGCGGTGACGACAACATTACAGGCAACAATCATATATGAGAGTGAAGCATAAATACCTAAGTCATGCTCCCCTTTAAAATAGGAAATCGCGTATAATGGGATATTCGTATTTAACGACATCAACGCCAACACCACGCCTAGCGGTGAACTGACGATCAGTAAACTCCATAGGCTTCTTTTGTTGAAGAGTGGCCTGAGAGAAGTGTATATTCTCGCTTTACGAGCATCATATCCAATCGTTATCGCTAACCATCCGATAATCATGACTAACAAGGCAAGAATAAGGCTCTGTGTAGGGATAAATACGAGGATGAAGATTAGAATGGAGAATAACCCTTTTGCCATTCTGGAGATTGAGATTTGATCTAATCTCTCCTCCTTTTGAACGATGCCTAATAAAATATCACTGATTGATTCAACGATTCTATACAGACCGATGAAGAAAATAACCAATGCTGTATTCCAATCCAAACCACTCATTATGCAAAAACCTGCGGTAATCGTAAACGCAAGGGCGGTTGTTATCAGCCGTAAGCCCAGAAAGTCTCCAAAACTGTATTTCCCCGATGAATCAACGATTAATACGGAACGAAGATGTAGATGCGACAGCATAAAGATCGGAGCAGTAACTGCAAGCCCTAGCGAATATTGCCCCACGATTGCCGATGACCCGAATTTATTCAGCAGGATCACAATCACAAACTGAGCACCAGCGTAAGTGATATTCCCGAGCAAATAACGAAGAGAAGCAAATGACATAGACGTCAGACCATTCCTGAAGAAGAGGCCCACTCGGCAAAATCTTCACCACGAATCTTGGAACGCCTGCTCTTTTTCCGATAATTCAATACGGCTCCCAGTAAATGTGCTCCCTGCTGCTCTAACAAGTGCTTGGCAGAACTCGTGTGCTTTAAGAGCACTTTTCCGGATTTCACAACTAGCAATACCCCCTCAGTCATCGTTGCCAAAATAAGGGCATCCGAAAATGGCATTAATACAGAAGATGAGTCGATGACAATCGTATCAAAACGCACGCTCAGCTCTGCAAACAATCGCTTCATTCCTTCAGAGCCTAGTAATTCAGCGGGATTTGGTGAAATCGGACCAGAGGTCAATACAGACAAACCTTCTGCTTCCTCAATAGAAATAATGCAATCCTCTAAGCGGGTATGATCCACTAAGATACTGCTAAGCCCGATCCAATTAGGCAGATCAAATGCCTTATGCACCGTTGGCGTACGTAGATCCCCATCAATGAGTAGAACTGTCTTACCAGCTTCCGCCATGGCAATCGCCAGGTTTATCGCTACCGTTGATTTCCCTTCATCCGGAAGCGAGCTTGTGACTAATAAAGAGCGGATCTCTCCACCAACGCGGGTATAACGAATATTGGAGCGTATGCTT
This sequence comes from Paenibacillus sp. FSL P2-0121, assembly GCF_037975345.1. Taxonomy (NCBI): domain Bacteria; kingdom Bacillati; phylum Bacillota; class Bacilli; order Caryophanales; family Paenibacillaceae; genus Paenibacillus; species Paenibacillus sp. FSL P2-0121. The sequence continues at coordinate 4,146,395 of NZ_CP150245.1, forward strand.
CGGAATTGATCTCCGTTAGATGACTTCGGTTGTTCCAGGCAATATAATTTTGGCGTCTTCTTCTTCATAACTTGTGGCTCCTTCTGCTGATTTGGTTTTCGCTTTATTCCGCCGTTTACGTGGCTTCAATTTGCCCACGGTTCCCAGAAGCGGAAGCTGCAAATCAAGCTGAATATCTTTGGCACTTCTCACGGGTTTCTCCATCATTTCCCGGAGGATAGAGATTGCGATCCCGGTAATCAGCGCCAATCCGAAGGCAATAGCCATATTGAAGACCGGCTTAGGTGAGACAGGATCAGAAGGAACCTTGGCACGGTCGAGAAATACAACATTCTCAACCCCCATAATCGATTGGATATTTGCATTAAAGGCTTCTCCGAAGCCATTCGCGATATCTGTTGCCCGTTGAGCTTTTGAATCAGTCACAATTACCGTTGTTACGAGTGATTCACTGTTGGTTCTTGTCTTCACATTTTTGAGCAACTCTTCCGCTGTCATTTTTAGCTGCAGCGTTCTGACAACCTCTTCCGCTATCCTGCTGCTTCGAATGATCTCCCCGTAAGTGGTTACCAGCTTTTGTCCGGCCATAATGTCATTAATTGCTTTCTGCTGCCTGTCCCCTTGAATAAGTATAGAAGCTGTCGCCTCGTATTTCGGCTGTAAAACATAATAGCTAACACTACCAGCGAGCCCGACTGCAGCGATACATAATACAATAATGAACAGCAGCCTACGTTTTACTAGTTTCAAAATGCTGCCCAGTTCGAATTCCATCGATCATTTCTCCTAACTAGTTAATGTATTGTCGCCTCTTTAACAAGATTATTGTTGTATATTCATATTCTCTTTCTCTCAACATATGTCCAAGTCCGTACTTAAAATTTAAATGTCAAAATATTAAAGGGCTCATTTAGCTCACCTGTTAAAATCCAACAAAAAAAGGCATTCTTCCAGTAAAATCAACTGGTAGAATACCTTACATATAATCTATCTAGTTCAGGAATGTACAAGTGCAGTTAACACCATCAGGAGATATCTTTACGTTTCAGAACATGATGAACATTGCTTAACATGCCGGATAGAACTCCAGCAATTGGGAATACTGCCCAATTGACGTCCCAGCGCCCATAGACAAAACCCGTGAACAGAAAAATCGCCGTCGCCAAAGGCCATAATACAGCCCCAACAACTCCAACAAATCGGTTCTCTTCCTGCTTCTCTGCAGTGATATTCGGCTCCTCCAGCAACTTCGTATAAGTACCCTGGATATTCCCGTAATAGATGAACAAAAACACCGCCACAGCTGCAATAAACAGAAAAGCAGCGACTCCATAGGGAGCATAGTCATCGTTGACATAGCTAGTGGTAAAGATAAAAGCCGGCGACAGCACGCATAGGCAGACTCCTGTAATCAGAGAAAGACGGTAAGTCGGAGCATAAAGACTTTGGCTGCGTTGAAGCGCCATTTTTAGAGCATAAGGCAGCTGAAAGCCTTGCTCCAGACTCTTAAAGCGATCCAGCTTCATTCCGCTGTGTATAAACATCCCGACCGCGATAGCGACCAGCACGAACATTCCGACCAGCCCCAGCATCGAACCTTTATCACTCATAACAGCCTTATTTTCAAATATTGTATCCAGGGTGATCAAAAACGCCACTCCGCATGCGCAGAGAAAAACGCCGATCCCCGTCCATAATCCAGCGCTTCGTCTGGCCGCCGCATAAGCGTAAACCTCTTCTTCCGTCAGCACCGGAATAGCCTGTTCTGGCGCAACTGGATCGATGCCAAGCTCCGCTGTCAGCTCTTCAATATTGCCGAATTCCGATATGACGATACCAATCGCCTCATTCTCCGACTTGCCAGCAAGCTTCAGCTCCAGGTACTTCTCCTCCATCCCTGATAGCAGCTCTTGCTTCAGATGTTCCAGTTCCGGAGTCTTTGGCAGACCCGCAAACATATTATCCAGATATACTATGATCGTCTCCATGCTCTATCACCACTCCTTGATAAATTGGTTTACAACTTGCTGTGTAACCTTCCATTCCTCACATTTTTCTCGGTAATAGGCGAGACCCAAAGGGGTAATCCGGTAATACGTACGCCGCTTGCCAAGACTCTCATCCAGATAAAAGGATTCTATATATCCGTTTTTCTCCAGTCGGGTGAAGGCAGAATATAACGTTGTCTCCTTCATGACATATTTCTCCTGCGTTAACTGCCTGATATTTTTGGAAATCTCGTACCCGTAAGATTCCCCGTCCAGCAGCATGTATAGGATCATCGTATCATTGTAGCCGCGTATAACATCACTGCTGATCAAAAATATCCCCCCATGATTACTTCATCTGTCGTAGTAGTTGCAGTATAACATAATTACTACGACAGATGAAGTAGTTAATGGAAAAATAGGCCAACATAATTTGAGGACCGAACCTTCCTTGATTAAATCACAATTGCTGTCTGCGCATGAGGTAGCTTCCAATATGAGGTTAGGTATACGAAGGTGCAGGCCAGTAGTGTTTGCGGGGACGATGGTGTTTACTAGTAGGCTGTTTGCGAGGGCGGGGTGTTTACCAATTGGTTGTTTGCAGGACGATGGTGTTTACTAGTAGGCTGTGTGCATAGACGGTGACGTTTACCTACTCTTACATTGGCGGACGAGCTACTATCGGACTCAGTTGACCTTATTCGCAGAAATTCCCCATTTTGCTGATCCTATCGGACCCCAATGCACCTATTGGCGCACAAAACATCATATTTAGGGCACTTTCTAGGGAATAGCTGCACTGGAGTCCGAAACTGCGCTGGAACTGCGAAAAACATACTAATAACGCCATTGGGGTCCGTTAGCCTTCCTTGCCCCATTATCTATTGAAGCAACAAACCAACGCTGGTTTGTTGTCCTTTTTATTGAACCTTAATACAATAAGGTTGACTGCAAGAACATAGGTGTTTACTTCCCCTTACTTTGCCGGACGAGCTACTATCGGACTCAGTTGACCTTATTCGCAGAAATTCCCCATTTTGCTGATCCTATCGGACTCCAATGCACCTATTGGCGCACAAAACATCATATTTAGGGCCCTTTCTAGGGAATAGCTGCACTGGAGTCCGAAACTACGCTAGAACTGCGAAAAACATACTAATAGTGTCATTGGGGTCCGTTAGCCTTACTTGCCCCATTATCTATTGAAGCAACAAACCAACGCTGGTTTGTTTTCCTTTTTATTGAACCTTAATACAAAAAGGTTGACTGCAAGAACATAGGTGTTTACTTCCCCTTACTTTGCCGGACGAGCTACTATCGGACTCAGTTGACCTTATTCGCAGAAATTCCCCATTTTGCTGATCCTATCGGACTCCAATGCACCTATTGGCGCACAAAACATCATATTTAGGGCACTTTCTAGGGAATAGCTGCACTGGAGTCCGAAACTGCGCTGGAACTGCGAAAAACATACTAATAGTGTCATTGGGGTCCGTTAGCCTTCCTTGCCCCATTATCTATTGAAGCAACAAACCAACGCTGGTTTGTTTTCCTTTTTATTGAACCTTAATACAATAAGGCTGACTGCAAGAACATAGGTGTTTACTTCCCCTTACTTTGCCGGACGAGCTACTATCGGACTCAGTTGACCTTATTCGCAGAAATTCCCCATTTTGCTGATCCTATCGGACCCCAATGCACCTATTGGCGCACAAAACATCATATTTAGGGCCCTTTCTAGGGAATAGCTGCACTGGAGTCCGAAACTACGCTAGAACTGCGAAAAACATACTAATAGTGTCATTGGGGTCCGTTAGCCTTGCTTGCCCCATTATCTATTGAAGCAACAAACCAACGCTGGTTTGTTTTCCTTTTTATTGAACCTTAATACATTAGTTAGTTAATTACCCTGGACGAGATACTATCGGACTCAGTTGACCTTATTCGCAGAAATTCCCCATTTTGCTGATCCTATCGGACTCCAATGCACCTATTGGCGCACAAAACATCATATTTAGGGTACTTTCTAGGGAATAGCTGCACTGGAGTCCGAAACTACGCTAGAACTGCGAAAAACATGCTAATAACATCATCTGGGTCCGTACCACAGTGGATGATTATGAGTCGGCGGTGTGATTGAGATTTAGATGTCGATTGTTGATATTGATGTTGGTGATATTGACGATGTTGATAGTGATGTTGGATGATGTTGATGTTGATGATGTTGGTGATGTTGGTGATGTTGGTGATGTTGGTGATGTTGGTGATGTTGGTGTAAATTCAAGCGAACGGAGTCAAAATCAGCTAGTTAAAACACAAAACCGCGGTTCTCCCATATTGGGGAGAACCGCGGTTTTGTTGTTTTTTTATAATCAATAAAATAGTTAATCATTGCTAATGAATACACCAACTTGAATACGTTGACCTATTAATGTCGTGTACGGAGCATGCGTCCAACAAAATAAAGCATTTGTTTACGTGTGAAAAAACGTGACATTTGAGCAGAAATATAGTTTGTAAATCCTGGGACAACAAATACTTTTTTAGCCTGAAGCGACCGAAGAGCCACTTGAACGACATTTTCTGGCGTGTCTCGTTTCCCTACCGAAGCCTCATCGGCTCCCACGACATTAAAAAATTCTGTTTCCGTAGACCCCGGACATAACGCAAGAAATTGTACGCCCCGTTTCCGATTTTCCTCCCATAGCGCTTGAGTAAATGATAATACAAAAGCTTTTGTCGCTCCATATACAGCCATATTAGGGAGAGGTTGAAATGCAGCTGTTGATGCAACGTTTATGATCACTCCACTTTTTCTATTTAACATCTCTGGCAAAAACAAATGGGTCAGATCTACAACCGCCAAAACATTTAGCATCACTTCTTCATGTTGTCTCGAACCAGATAGTTGTTCAAAAAGCCCATGCGTAGCAAAACCTGCATTATTAATAAGAATATCAACGTTCAAGCCACGTTCTACACATTGTTGATAGAGCCTTTCAGGGGAACCTTCTTGAGATAAATCAGCAACCAGAACCTCCGCTTGAATTTGAAATTCTCGTTTTAATTTTTCCGCTAAAGCAATCAGTTTATCTTCAGAACGGGCGACTAAAATTAAGTGACTTCCTTTGGCTGCAAGTTCTCGAGCAAACGCTTCACCTATACCCGAAGAAGCTCCGGTAATCAACGTCCATTTATTTTGAATTGTAATCATTGTTATCCTCTCTCCCTTTAACGACCATTTAGAAACAGTGTTTCAATAAGAATCATTGTATCCAAGTGAAGTTGCGTTGTCAAATAAAGTTCTACACATTTAATTATTGGCTATTTCTCTTCTACATCAGTAAAATAAGGTTTAGAAATAACGGCTATCTAAAAAAAGCTAAAGTAAAGTTCTAAGGAAGTGAAACTACATGCAAAAATCGTCCAAAATATCTTCTATAGATGCACAATCTGTTACAACCTACCCAAAAGCAAAACAACAGCATGCGGAAACATTAAGACTCAACATTATCGAAGCCGCTGCGGCCATTATGCATGAATCTGGACCCGAAGGTGTAACCATCCGTAAGGTTGCTGAAAAAATGGAATGTCCCACAAAAATCATTTATAACTTGTTTGGAAACAAGGAAGGTTTAGCGAAGGAGCTTTTTCTGCAAGGGTGTAAATTGTTGGCTGCTGCCTTTCAAGCGGTTCCAAAACAAGACAATCTAAATTTATATCTTCGCGAGCTTGGACAAGCTTATTGGGATTTCTCACGGAATCATACTAGCTATTATATGGTTATGTTCGGAGGAGCCTTTAGCGAATTCAAACCGGAGGAGGAAAGCTTACATGCTATCTTTACGGCACTACAACAAGTGATAGCCCTTATTACAGAAGCCATCGAACAAGGATTTATTAACGAAAAAGACCCTCTGCTTGTTGTGAACCTGGTGTGGGCGTCATTGCATGGCGTCATTCATCTGCATTTAGGGGGACATATTCAAAATGAGGAAACAGCTAAAATATTATATGATAGATCGGTCTCCAATTTAATTCATACCTTCTTTAAAAAAGATAATTAATTCTAAAAAGGCCTCTTTGCAAGTCCCTACTCAATAAATTCAAGCCGTAATCTTGGGATATCCTTAGATCACGGCTTTTTTAACATGCTAAAAAAACACAAAAAAAAACGGCATTTCTGCCGCTTCTTCATCTCTCTAATTATGTCCGGCGCATATATGCACGCACAGTGATAGGTGCAAAAACCGCAACAATCACAGCAGCTCCGATAAGTGAGATAGCGAAATCCCAGCCTACGGTTCCAGAGTTAGCAAGCTCACGGACAGCTGACACAAGATGCGAGATTGGATTGACTTTGACAAACCATTGCAGCCAGTTAGGCATCGTATCTACAGGCACGAAGGCGTTGGATAGAAACGTGAGTGGGAACAACACAATCATTGATATCCCCTGTACGCTGGAAGCGGTTCGGGCAATCACACCAAAGAAAGCGAAAATCCAGCTAATCGACCAGGAGCAGACAATAACCAAAAGCGCAGCAATTGCGACATGCTCCAGACCGCCATCAGGTCGGTAACCCATAATATAGCCCATGACAAAAGTAAGCACAGTAGCGATCGTATATCGAATCGTATCTGCCAACAAAGCTCCGGCTAGTGGGGCTATTCGGGCAATCGGCAATGACTTAAAGCGGTCAAACACCCCTTTATCCATGTCTTCCCGCAGTTGGACACCAGTGACGATGGAGGTCGTGATTACAGTCTGCACTAGAATACCAGGAATAATAACGGGCAAATAGCTCACTACATCTCCTGATATGGCTCCACCAAAAATATAAGTAAACATTAGTGTGAAAATAATTGGCTGCAGCGTTACGTCGAACAATTGCTCGGGTGTGCGACGGATTTTCAATATCCCGCGATAAGCCATCGTTAACGAGTTACGAACAGATTGTTTGAAGCTCGTATGGTTTTTCAATTGTCGGGTCGCACCTGGACTAATAGTAGAAGTTCTCATACTCATGCTCTTGCTGCCTCCTTATTCATTGATTCTTGTGATGCTTGGGATGCCTCATCCGTAGCTCCATGGCCAGTGATCGTCAAAAACACTTCATCAAGCGTCGGTTTCTGCACACTCATCTCTGCGAGTGGAATCCCCGCTTCGCGGAGTGCAATAAGCAAATCAGTGACTAAATCAGCGTTCGCCATCGGTGCAGTAATTTTTCCAGCCTCATTCGGCACAATAGACTGGATATGCAGCACATGTTCCACAATCCGGCGCGCTTGAGCGATATCTTTAAGATTTTGGACTTTTAAGTGCAGCGAGGTGGTGCCCACTGAAGCTTTTAGCTCATCCACGGTGCCTTCTGCAACGACATGGCCATGATCAATAACTGCAATACGATCTGCCAGCTGATCGGCTTCTTCAAGATACTGTGTAGTTAACAGCACTGTTGATCCTGTGTTCACCAACCGACGAATGGTATCCCACATTTGCGAACGTGTCCGTGGGTCCAGACCTGTTGTTGGTTCATCCAAAAAGATAAGCGGAGGCTGGGCAATCAGACTCGCTGCAAGATCCAGACGTCGGCGCATACCACCAGAGAAATTTCGAAGCGGCCGTTTCGCCGCCTCCGTCAAACCAAACTCTTCTAACAACTCCGCTGCCTTTTGCCGCGCCTCTGCCCGCCCTAACCCTAAAAGACGTGAAAAGATAATCAGATTCTCTGTAGCACTAAGTGACTCATCTACAGAAGCATATTGTCCCGTAACCCCTATCAATTGCCGAACAATCTGCGACTCCTTTACCACATCATGCCCGAAGATTCGCGCCGCCCCCGCATCCGGACGAAGTAACGTAGCCAGCATCCGAATTACCGTCGTCTTTCCTGCCCCATTGGGACCAAGAACGCCGTAAATCGTGCCTGCCTTAACGTTTAAATTTACTCCATCAACTGCGCGATTGTCACCAAACGTTTTGACAAGCCCACGCGCTTCGACGGCCCAATCTCCAGGGTTGGGCTCAATTATTTTTTTGCGTTCATTTACCATTACAATTCCTCCAACGTTTTAGTTTGTATTGTGATGGTAACTCCCTTTTATAAACTGAATTTAAACAACACAAAAAACCGGGGAGCGCGATCTCACGCCTCCCGGTTTATTACTTCTCCTCTGAGTCAGCCTCAACATATTCTTTAAGCGCAAATAATTTATTAGCCCAGTAACCTTCAAAAAAGGCAAGCCAATCTTGCAGCTCCAGCAAAGGTTCTGGCTGAAGCTTATACCGGGTCTCCCGTCCGACTTTCTGACTGCTAACAAGCTGCGCATCGGACAATACCTGTAAATGCTTATTAACAGCGGTTCGGCTGATCGGGTAGCAATCCGTAATAGATGCTATAGACATTTCCTTATTAGCGAGCAGCTTTAGCAGACTGCGGCGGGTAGGATCTGCTATCGCTTGAAATACATCATGTCCTGCTTCTGCAACCGGCATATTAAGCCTCGATATAAGCAGGAAGTTTTTCTTGGACGATTTTTTCCCAGCCGCTGTTCATAAAGCCGCGTACGATTGGATGTGGTTGGCCAAATTCAGTAATTTTTTCAGGGTCCCATCCAGAATGAATCAAGGTAAATTCAGTTTTCCCTTCGATTTCTTTCAGTTCAAAAGCAAGATGCCAATCCTTCCCCCAATTAAAACCAACACGATTCGGAGGATCAACTTCGGTTACTTTACAAGGAGAATCTCCGAATTGTCCAGCATGCAGGATGAATTCATGCCCAACAACAGGCTCAAATGTACTAGGCATCCACCAGGCTGCCATTCCTTCTGCCGTGGCAACAGCTTTCCAAACCTTTTCTATTGGCGCATTTAGTAAAATCGTTTGACGAATTTCTTGTAAGGGTTCTTGAGTTTGCATAATAAATAGCCTCCAGCATTCATTTAATATAACACCTTTTGGGTTCGCTTTTCATTATAACACCTTTAGGTGTTATGTCAATTTACAGATTCCCCTAATTCTCCGTTCGTTATTCAACGTCTCAATCCCTCAATAATATCCTTTAACTGCTATAAAAAAGCCCATCCCTCAGTCATCCCGAAGAAAGGGCCTTCCTATTACATCAGCTCTATGGTCAGTTTCTTGGCTTGACAGTTACTGTGATTTTCTCGCTAGATGTCTCGCCTGATGCATTGACTAATACCGCGTAGTATTCATATACACCTGGTGTCTTATCTTTAAGTTTCGTAACTGTCATCTGAGCCGCAGGGGTAGCCGTGCTTAGTGTCTGTGTGTCGATTACTTCTCCATTCTCATACAAACGGTACTCAGTACCATTGGTTCCCCACCACATATTCATCACAACGTCGTAAGTTCCATCCCCACTCCAGTTGTCGTGGGATACTATAGGCTTGCCCGGCGCTGCATCTGTAACAGTAAGGATTAGCGGATCGCAGGTAGTCGAACCGAAGCTGTTGACTAGCTCGCACGTGTACGTGTAGGTTCCATTTGATTTGCCCACAATATCCGTACTCATGGCTTGTGCATTCGGTGAGCTGTCCGTCAGCATCTGGGTACTGATCAGTACATCGTTTTCATAGAGCTTAAACTCGGTACCGTTGTTCCCCCACCAAAGATTCATCGTGACGGCATAGCTACCATCTCGAAGCCCGGTGTCGTGCCCATTATTGTCAGATAACACTGGCTTTCCAGGGGCTCCACCAGCAAGCGGAGTTGTATTCTGGAGCCATTGTGACCAACGGACTAGAACCTCTGCCTGCTCAGAAGTGAACACCTGATTGCTCTGGAGATTCACTTCACTATTAAAAGCTTCCAGCAAGCTGTGAACTTCTGCGCCAGCATGCTGCTGAGCTTTTTCTTTGGCGTTAGCCAGCTGCTGCTTAAGTGAATTGGTTACATTTTCTAAATCTGGAGCATCTGTCTCAGCTGCAAAATTTTTGGTTAATGCCGACAAGCTGTCAAATGTCGCATATACACTATACGAATGTTTTGCCAACCCGACATTGCCCGCCGCATCCTCGGCTTTCGCAGTTACACTATGAGTTCCCGCTTCCAGCGTATACGCTTTAACATCTGCGAGCGTTGAATCACATGGCGAATAAGTGATGCCTGATACAGTATCAGCTGCACTACAGGTGATGTTTAATGTCTGCTCTATGGTATAGGAAATCTCTCCGTTAATTACCACCTGTGGTGCGGTCCGATCAATCTTCACCACAGCAGTCTTCTGCGGCTGTTCCACATTACCCTCTCTATCAACGCTCCAATAAACTAACTTATGTGTTCCTTCATTGGACAAAATAACTGAATTCCCGGTTTGCTGCTCGCCATCGTTTACAGTGAAATAGGTTGCCGCAACACCAGAGCCCGCATCTGTAGCTGTGAAGGTTACCAACGTATCCTTGTTGGTCCAACCTTGTGGTGCATCATCCATTGTCACCGGAGCTGTATGATCTGCCCCTTTCACTACACCATAAAAGCGTAATTCTGCCATGTTTCCAAACCAATTACTACTATTATAGATACGGATATAACGATAGGCTTCTGCGTTACTAATACTTAAGGTCTGCCAATCCATCGTTTTTCCTGCAGGAGAGGAGATTGTCGTCCAGCTTGTATTATCATTCGAACCCTGAACCACAGTCCCATTGATTCGTGTAAAATAATTATCTTGCCTGGAAAGCACCTCTGCCTTGAACAGCTGAACCCTATTCCCTTCTTTAAAATCAAACGTTATAAATCCTCCATATCCACTGCCATTTACCCGAAAATCCGTAATTGAGCCTGCATTTCCATCGAATAATAATCCCGCAACATTCCTGAGATCAGTTGGTGTTCTCCCACTGGAATCACTTAAATTAGTAATCGCAAGCACATTACTAATCAACTCGGTCTCATCGGGAATGTACAGAGATGAACCATCTGTAGTTGATGTTTTTTCCGGCCCCTCGATTCCCTCCTTTGACTTGTATTTAATACTAAAGTTCACAGGCCCAGGTTGTACGTTATTGCCCATGACCGCTTCAGCCGTCCAATTGATCTTATCGACAGTAGCAATGGTTGCGACTTGACCCTGAATATTGACATTCACTTGGTTAATTGCATCGCTTGCTTTAAAAGACAATTTCACCGTGTTCCCAGACACAATTCGTTTCTGGATACTTTGGTCGGAGCTAATGGATACCGCATCAAGCTTTGAATTGATTGTAACATCACCATACAAACGTAGTTCAGCCATGTTTCCATACCAGTTGTTTCCATTGGTGATGCGGATATAACGATAGGGTTCTGTGCTGTTAATCGTCAACGTCTGCCATTCCGGCGTATTTCCTGCTACATTAGAGATCGTGATCCACGTCACATTGTCATTGGAGCCTTGCACCACTGTTCCATTAATTCTGCCCGCATAATTATCTTGCCTTCCGATTACTTCTACCCTAGACAGCAATGCCTGGCCGCCTTCTTTAAAGTCAAAGGTTAGATATGCACCATAACCACTGCCATTTAAACGAAAATCAGTGATGGAACCTAAATGATTATCAAATAAAACTTTTGCTGTTGCCAAAAGATCAGCCGGATTTCTTCCACTGGAATCGATTAGGTTTGCTATCTCAAGCACATTAGCGACAAGTCCCGTCTGATCTGCAATGAATAAAGTAGAACCATCTGTTGTAAAAATAGTCTCTACTGCATCCGCTCCAGCTGCCGTTTTATAATTAATCTTAAATTTCACAGTACCTGATGGAACATTTTCATTCACCACAAGCATAGCTGTCCAGTTGATATTGTCCACAGAACTGACTGCAACAGGTTGACCCTGTATATGGGCCGTGACATTATGGATCATTTCTGTAGACTTAAAGGATAATTGAATCGTATCCCCGGGTATAATTCGATTTCGTAAGCTTTGGTCCGAGTGAATGGACACGGACTCTAATAGATTTACTGTCTCATACCGCTGGCCAAAGATTCTAAATTCAGCAATTTCCAGCATAGTACTCGAAGGCTTTATCATTTCCATTTTCAAAAATCGGAATTTTTCATGCTCCAGGCCTGCTTGAACCTCAAGTCTCTGCATATCTTCAGTAACTGTTGTCAAGCCGGGGGTTAAGCGGGTCCAATTTTCTTTGTCATTCGATCCGAACATTGCAACGCCGCCAATTCTCTCCGGAAAACTAGCTCTTACCTGAAGCTCAAAGCTTTCTGCTGATATTTGAAAATCCGGTCCTAAATCCATGTAATGCGCCCGATCCTGCGCTGTATAATACCCCACAAAACTATCATTTGTGTTGTCCAGCAGATTCGGGACAGCGTTACCAAAGGTTGAGCTAACAAACATATTCGTAAAATTAACACTTCCATCTTTCATTAATGGCGTCAATTCTTTAAGACTTTGCACTGCGAGATTCAGGTCAAATAACTTTTGATAGAAGACCTCGTCAGTGGCAGTAGTAATTACATCCATTACCTCAGCGTGCACTTGCTTATAGTAAGCTAACGTTGCCGAAATGTAAGGCACATCAACATGATAAGGAGAAATGACGGCGTTGACGGCAGATTGCCGATCATTCGCTACTACAACACTAACATCCTTGGCTGTAACCGAAGTTCCATCTGCGGCACTCACTACAAAGGAGTAGGTTCCCGCATGTGCTCCAGACCAAGAGAAAACACCTGAAGTCTCATTGAACACTGCACCCTCAGGTAACTGATCCGCTTGATAGGTAACAACATCCGTTGCACCTGCGTCTGTCGCAGAGAAATCAAATTGAATTGCAGCTGTAGATCCCTCATAGGTAAATAAAGATACTGGTGCCTTTCCTGATGTAAATACTGGAGGGGTAAGCTGTGCCCCAGCTTTTAAATTAATATGGTCAATATCGACTGTTGTTCCATTTCCTTTTACATTAAAATAGACAAGATCGCTGAAGCCTTGGAACTCATTGAACTCATACTGAATATACCTCCATTGCCCCTTTGTATCAGGCAGCGTAACGGTATCGCCAAACACCTCCATGGTTGCTATGCCATTAGTCCGAATCTTAAAAGCAATGATTCGTTCGCCACTGCTTGCACCCACAAAAGCAATTTTACTGCCCTCATCTGTTGCGGTAATTTCAACGTAAGTAGTGTCTCCTTCTTGTTTTGTGGTGGAGTGACCATCAAGCTTCGTGTACCGGTCTTCTAGTTCTCTCAAATCTGGATTCGTTATCACCTTCGGCAAATTGAGCGTACCCTCGCCCTCTGCTTCTTTAGGAATGTACAGCCAATAATCCCCGCCTCCATCCGGAGACTCCCAATAGAAAGGCAATCGCTTAGCAAACATCTCGCTAAAATAAGGAGCTTCAACCTCCATATTTATTCCAGCTGTATATTTATAATAATAATAAAGATCATAGACATTACCGCCAATTCTCCCCCTGTAACCGCCAGCCAAGTGTTTATAGATAATCGTTGGATTTCCATTTACATCTGTATGTGCCGCCACTGGAATCCATGGTGTATCATGGCCAATCATATACTGAGCAAAGTAGTCGGCAGCTTTTAAAATCCGTTGATCTAGAAATTCATACGGACCCACCGCATTTGGCGCACTAGAAACAGTCCCCTCTACCGGATCTACCTTTGTTTCCTGAGCCAATAATAAACGTGATAAAATCTCTACATTCGTTATATCCCCAGCGCCATGCGCCTGATCTCTGCCCATTTCAACATGCTGAACTACGGGTGGATTAACTTTTTCCCCTGTTACAATATTTGTATCAACCCATCTGAATAAAGCTTTTATCGCGCCATTTTGCCCCTGATCGACAGCGGTTTTATTGACGGTAAACCATTCAACTCCCTCATTGTACCTCTCTGTATTTCCTGTAAAAATATAACCTGACATAGCTCCAAGCAGCGGATAAAGATGCTGGTTCATAAAACGATCATTTGTGTGTTGGAACGTTTCAATAACCGGATTAATAAGATTATTCGTAAAATCAGCGACATCTTTTTCCGTCCATTTCAGCTCTTCAGTTTGAGCACTTGTGTACCTTAAGATTTCCGCCGCAGTAACCATTCGATTAAGTGGAATTCCTGTATGAATATGTGCATCATTAAAATACACGTATTTCTCAGGGTCCATCTGTGACCAAATCCGGATAATATGCATGGCATTGGCTCTGTAAACCTCATCACCCGATATTACATACAATAGAGCTTGTGTATAAGCCTTCAAACCATCCGCTATAAATCTTGAATTAAAGCCCTGGCTATTAAAAGCATCGCTCGCTGGTTTCAACGGATCCGCACCACTTTGATTGTTGGAAGTGACCGTCCTTGAAGCTGCCGGAGAGAGAAGCATCTGATTATAATAAGCGATCCAGGGTTCTTTTTGCGCCCGTACCTGTGTCCTAATATTCTCAAGAATATCCTTGGTCAGGCCAACACCCGGATGTTTGAATCCGCTTTCATCTATAACCTCATTAATGGTAGGTTGGTAATCCGTAATTATCGACAGCTCTGTCGATTCTACTGCGGCTCCTTCTGCCGATAAAGGCACTAGCGTTACCAACAAACTTAAGGAAACTGTGATCCTAAAAATACGTTTAAGCGATTTTCCAAAGAGTAGCTCTTTAAATGAATTCATTGTTCTCCTCCATTCATTTACATCCTCTGATTTAATGCAAATAAATACCGCTGGCAAATTCATTCACTACAAAATGTTTGTTATTCAGGTCGACAATAACCTCTCCATTAATCTGAAGATTATAAAAATAAATATCCTTCACACCTCTTTCCTCGTCATAGCCGAATATACGGGAAGGATTGATATTCTTCCCATTGTAGGTGATATCGCTAAACTCTATATTTTCGATACATCGTCCTGGCACCGGATTATAGGTTTTATTCCACACCACGCGGACATCAAACAGCTGCCCCAGTTCAAAATCCTCCACCCGGATATTTTTGAAAGTAACCTTACGAACGGTATTGTTATCCCCTGCACAGATTGCCATAACCCCCCAATAATTTTCCTGCGGCTCGTGATGCTCAAGCACATCGATATTTTCAAACCAAATATTTTCTATAAAATCGCCATTATGTTGGTGATCACCATGAATACCGACATGCATGGCATGAGCAACGTCCGCCCAGAGTATGGAATCTTTAACTGTGATATGGCGTGAGTCTCCATAATACTCTCCACGGCTGCCGTAAATGGCAATGCAATCATCAGAAGTTCTCAAGAACACATCTTTAATATCCACATTTGAGCTAGCCATCATATCAATTCCATCACACCAGCCGCGTGTACTGAAAGCTTTGAAGTTATGAATGCGGATATGCTTAGACGCTCCGATATATATACTGTAATGCGGAGGATCAAGCGTGATGATCCCTTCGATCTCAACCTGTTCAGAATGCTGGATTTGAACGCCTCTTAAATAAGTGGTTTTCTCCATATCCGCCAAATACAGAACACCTCTGCCGCGAACAACAACATTCTCAGCATGGTCAATCATTATGGATCCGCAAAGGATCGCGCCTCCGGCAATATAAACTGTGGTCCCAGAAGGGATATGCAGCATTGGATTCTCGAATTGATGAAGCCCGGGCATAAAATATATCGTTTGACGCTCCCCATTAGCCCTTTCTGACAAATGCTGAGCTTGTTCTGCGATAGCCGCAAATTGATGTATTCCTGGTTGGACAAGCACTACATTATCATCGTCAAGTTTAGGTGGGGCTGTCTCCAAGGGGTTGGCAAAAAGATGCAAGTTACTAAAACGTTCTCCATTGATTTCAATGGAAAGCTTACACGGGTGCTCCAATGTGAACAAAAGGGTATTCTCTTCGATTTGAAAGGGAATATGGGTTGCCAAAGGGCGAATAACCGCTTGTTCAATCTGCCGGTTATTACAATGAACAGAGACCTCCACCGTGCCTTCCATATCAAAATAAACCATCGATGTCGATCGAACCTGATGCATATCCACCTTTGCTTCAAAAACAAACAGTGCTTGCCATCCCCCACCAGGCTCTCGTACACTCACTGTAAAATCGTCTTTCCCCAGGGCTTCATTCGGCTGCTCATAAATAATTAATCCGCTCATTTCTACCTCCGTTATCTTAAAATCAACTCTCTTAAGGGTTTAATAAATAGGCTGGAGCAAGCTTTTGCTCCAGCCTATCATCCAGTACTAATCAGCGAACGCTGCTATTTACGATCTGCCAGCACTTTATTTACCTCATCCGTTACTTCCTGACCTCCGGCCTTTAGCCAGCTATCCTTGAAATTATCAAAATCTTTACCCGTGTTCGCTTCTCCTGTAATTGCTTTGATAACAAACGTATCTTGCAACGTCTTCAGATTGCCCCAATACTTGGGTTTGCTTGTTAATACGGCTGGTCCCAGTACATCTAGCAATGGTGTAACACCTGGAGTGATCTTGTCTCTCAAATCTAGCAATTCTTGTTTTACCGTATGTTTTTCCATTGAAGTGTCTGTGGAGCTAAGTGGATTATAGAAATTGCCCGCTCCCATCTTCGGAGCACTAACCTCTTCATCCGCTTTTGGAATGGCAAGGTCCCCTTCCATATCATAGCTCACACCCAATTGACCGAAACCTGTCAGCAGAAAACCTTCGGAATCCGTAGACACATATTCGAGAATTTCCATAATCTTATGACGTTTCTTCTCATCCTTTTCGAGTTGAACACCGAACAATACTGGCGCCTGTCTTGCACCATACGCGAAAGAATAAGCAACGCCATCTGGAGCTGTAAACGGCTTGCCAGGCACGAATATTTGACCTTTCTCTAGACCAGGTTTTGCGACAAACCCAGATTCTTTATAAAAATTGCCCCACTTCCCGTTATCCACCATACCCACTTTTTGGTCAGCAAATTTAATATTGATTTCGTTATTATCACTAGTTATGAATTCAGGATCAATCAGACCTGCTTTGTACCATTTGCTCAATAACGCCAATGCTGATCGCGTCTCTTCTGTAATGCCTCCATAAACTACGTTCCCGGAAGCATCCTTTTTGAACTGATAAGGGGAAACAGCAAATGCTGAGAAGACACTTGTGAACAATTGCTCTGGAAGCTTGCCGCGGCCGATTAAACCGTAAGTATCCTTCTTCCCATTTTTGTCCGGATCTTCATTAACAAATTTGGTGAGTACATCCTCAAGCTCTTCCAATGTCTTGGGTGGTTCTGAGTAGCCAATATTTTTCAGCCAGGCTTCATTATAGCCCGGAATAAATCCATCAAGACCACCTGGCCAAATTTTCGGGATCCCCCAGTTTTTTTCGTTGTATAAGCCTACGCCCCATGCCCCGGAATCAACCGAATCCAATGCTGCTGCATATTTCGGCATCAGGGATTCAATTTCAGCCTTATCAATCGTCGCAATAATCCCTTGATCTGCCCATTGCACCATATCCGTTTCGTTTGCATCGACCGGGAAGATATCAGGAATATCTCCAGAAGCTAGAAGCACTGAAAATTGTTCTTTCCAAGTTCCACGTTCCAATTTAATATTTTTGATTTTCACATTAAATTTCTTCTCGAGCTCGGTTTGCACATAGTTACCGTCTTCTTCTGGCGTATTAAAGTTGTTCGCCCAAATAATTTCAATCGGAGCTTCAGCTGCTGATGCCCCCCCTTGACCTTGATTCGTCGGCTTCGTTTCGTTAGTGTTATTATTCGCCGCATTCCCGCCGCAACCACTCATGACAAGTGAAGCCGATAGGGCTATCGCAGCAATTTCCAACCATTTCTTGGATGTATGCCTCATATTCTTTTATTTCCTCCCTTTTTTTGTTCATCTATATATTTAGACAGCCCGCGGATATAGCGGACTGTTTAAACCGTTCTGAGCCTTCTAACCCTTAAGTGATCCAACCATAATTCCTTTGACGAAGAAACGTTGCAGGAATGGATAGATCATTAATATAGGCAGCGCTGTAAACATAATAATAGCCGCTTTGACCATTTCAGGAGCCTGCTCATTGGTAGGAAGTGGTAACATCGGATCTCCTTCGGCTGAAATAACAAGCCGTCTTAAGAAAAGCTGCAGTACAATCTTTGATTGATCCTGCATATACAACATTGCATCAAACCAAGCGTTCCAGTGCCCTACTGCAGTCCATAGGGCTAATGTTGCTAGAACAGGCTTCGACAGCGGAATAACAATCGTAAATAAGATCCGCATATCATTAGCCCCATCTATTTTAGCTGAATCCTCCAGTTCCTCCGGTATACCCATAAAGAAATTTCGCAGGAGCAGAAGATTAAACGTGCTGAGCAGGCCGGGGACAATATAAACCCATAACGAATTTATAAGTCCCAGACTTTTGATTAGCAGATAGGTAGGGATAAGCCCGCCGCCAAAAAACATCGTTACGACAATGAACATTGTATAAAATCCCCGGTGCGGCAAATATTTACGAGATAGCGGATATGCTCCCAGTGACAGAAACACGAGTGTCAGAACTGTTCCTACAACTGTGCGGAAAACCGTATTCCCCATCGTTTGCCAGACCGTATCTGTTGTCAGTACACGCTTCCAAGCAAAGAAGGAAACTTCTTTGGGATAGAAATGAATTCCCGGCCGTAGTGCTTCCGCAGGGGTGCTAAACGATATAGAGAGCACATGCAAGAAGGGATAAATCATCGTAATACAAAGAATGATTACAAATAGGATTAGAAAGACTTGGAATACTTTTTCACCAGTGGATAGCTTCAATTGTAGTTACTCCTTCCTTACATTCATTCATTAATAAAGACCTTCCTGCCCCATTTTTTTCGTTATGAAGTTAGCAAATAACACCAGGATAAGACCCACCACATTTTTAAATAATCCAACAGCCGTCGTTAGACTGAACTGAAAGTTTTGCAGACCTATCCGGTACACATAAGTATCTAACGTATCCGCCACCCCATATACAGCTGGTGAATAAAGTGTTAAGACTTGATCGAAGCCAGCATCCAGCACACTCCCTACCCGAAGAATAAGCAGAATAGCAATCACCGGCAGGATCGAAGGAATGGTGATAAATAACGTTTGTTTCCAGCGATTGGCTCCGTCCAGAACTGCAGCTTCGTACATTTGGGAATCGATGCTTGCTAATGCTGCTAAGTATATAATCGTTCCCCAGCCGATTTCCTTCCATATTCCTGACATAACGAGCGTAAAGCGGAAATATTTCTCGCTGCCTAAAAAGTAAATGGGATCAAAGCCGAGCCACTGAATAATATAATTGACCACACCGGAATTCGGAGATAACAAAGCGATCAATATCCCCCCAATAACGATCCAGGATAAGAAATGGGGTAAATAGGATATCGTCTGTGCAACCTTCTTGAAGAAGGAAAACCTAAGTTCGTTAAATAACAGAGCCAATATGATCGGTGCAGGAAAACCAAAAATGATATGGTAAAAACTGATAATAAGCGTGTTCTTAATGATTTTCCAAAAGTCGGGTGAAGCTGTGAACAAATATTCGAAATGCTTTAAGCCGACCCAAGGACTTCCCCAAATTCCATCACGAATAAAATAATCTTTAAAGGCCAGTTGAATGCCATACATCGGGCCATAAGCAAATACGGTATACCAGATGATCACGGGAGCTAGTAATAAGAATAAATATTTGTTTTTTTTGTATTGGCGCCAAGTATGTGTCCACCTCGAGACTTTCGGCTTAAGATTCTCTCCCTGTTTTTGAATGCCAGCAGTGCTTGCCGGGTTCATAGTTGTTTTCTCCTTCCGAATACGATTTTGCGTTAAGACTGTGTCTGAACACCCCTTACGTTAGGGCATTGTAAGCGCTTTTTCTATTGTAAATTCATTAAAATCAGTAAATTATCTTCGTATTGGGGCTATAATTTTTCGAACAAAAGAAAAGACAATCGCGAGACGATTGCCTTTTCCACATGGATTGGAGAATTATGCACTTGAATGGTTCGAATGGTTTGCATTGCCTGCGTTCCTATACTGGACCGGTGTAACTCCGTAACGTGTTTTGAATTTGTTGTGAAAATATTGCGGGTTACGATAACCCACCTGAGCAGAAATCTCAGCCACGGACAGCTGCTTTTTTTCTCTTAATAAATCAGCCGCCTTCTCCAACCGCACTCGGGTTACATATTCAGTGAACGATTCATTCATAACGGTTCCGAACAAGGTAGAAATATACGATGGCGCCAACGAAGCAACCTCAGATAATTTATTTAGCGATAAATCCTCTTGAATATTATCATCGATAAAGATTTTTAATTTATGAATGATCTCTGTATGTGCGTGATTTCCTGACTCTTGAATATAAGCTGTAATTTGTGCCGATAAATCACGAATGGAATCAAGGGTTTCGGCCAACGTCTCCTTTTTGAACTCATCGAACAGACTGGAAGGCGAAACGATTTGTTGCAGATCAAGCTCAATAATGGTCTGATACAGGACCGTAACCAACTGAAGCAGGCCTAACTCAACCGTCTCCAATTGGACATCACCTTTCTCCATGACCCTTTGGAAATCGTCCATAAACCTGTTCATCGTAACGTCATTGCCCGCCTTTAAGGCATTTTTATAAAGATCAAAAGAGAATAAGTGTGGCGTAACATCGTTAAGCGGGATATGTGAATACCGCGCAATAGCTTCCGAACCATAGATAAACCGATATCGATAGGCATGTAAGGCATTTTGATACGAAAAGGGGATTTCTTCAGGTGCCTGAACCTTCGATCCAAGCGCTGCTCCAAAGTGTAGTTGCTCAGGCAACACATTTTTTATAAGCTCCAGTTCCTTCAATAATAAAAGCTCCAGCTCCTCGTGATCCTTATTCAACTCACTGAAATAGATAAGCGCCGCTTCCTGGGTATTTAAGCTGACGAATTTATAAAAGCTATAGGCAGCATGCTGTTCATAAAAAGCCCTGAATTCCTCGCAATCTCCCTTAGTTATACGAATATAGCTAGTCATGTAATGACATTGCAAAGGTAAATAATCGTAGTAATCCGAGCCAACGCCTGCACCTAATACCAGATTTTTTAGTTCATTCACTTTAGCTTTAGATTCTAAGGTTTCGATTTTTTGACCTAGCTTTGAGATTGTACTACCAATAATAGCGAATTCATTTTGCGAATAGTTTACGGTGCCTGGATGATAAAAGCTGCGAACATTGTTAACAAGCTTCTTCATCGGAACATATACACGTTTGGAAATCAAATAAGCGAATAGAAGCCCAATTAACAATACCAGGATACAGCTGACAAATATTTGGCTCTTCAGCTGCTTTGATGAGGATACAAATGAATTCATAGGCCGTATTAATACGTATTTCCATTGATTATTCGAGGTTTGGTCATTTTTAAAAGACAACACATATTTGTCGCGTTTATTATAATGAATTTCCTTATTATTCCTTGCTGACTTCATCCATTGCTTAGCAGTCTTAAGCCCCTCTTCGACGTTCGAGCCCGTATGGATAATAGGGCTGCCCTTTTCATCAAAAGCATATAGCTTTTCCATCGGCGAGCTCATCGTGCTGGAAATCATTTTATTGATGTATTCTAAGCTAACGTCAATGTACATGGTGCCGGTTGATGTTTTTGATAAAGCACCATAGGGAAGGGCGATTGCGTAAGTCAACACCTCTTCTTCATCCGATAACGTTCTATATGTCCAGCGGTTTAAGGCTGGTGTCACTGAAGTTTTCAAGAAGGAAGCATCTGGAGAATTGTCCAGCTTCGAATAAAATTGGCTGTTATCGATGATATAATTTCCTTTCTCGAAGTATGTGGATATTTTGTAAACGCCTTCATTAGTAAGCTTGAAAATTTCGAGATCCTTGCGAAAAGCTAATATTCTGCTCGTATTGCCTTCCCATTCACTATCCAGTAAATAATTCAGCATAGATTGATTTTCTAACGACAAGGTAGACACTGCTCGGTTGCGGATACTGTTTTCGTATTTTTGCAGCAGCGTATTCTCCACAAAATCACTTGAAGTCATCAGTCGTTGCTTACTGTCTCTGGCAATCTCATCCACCATTAAGCGATTAGCCTGAACATACAGATAACTGCCCACAAGTCCGATTAAAACAACGGCTAATAATGTGAATGAAAAAATCAGATGGGTAAACCATGTGCCTCCATTTCTTACTCTGCCGCCGATCTTCATCACAAGCCCCCCTTTAGTTCATAACCCTATCTCTGTAACTTTCTAAATTGAAAGCATTTATAATTAAAGATACTAAAATACACCAACTTTAGCTATTATAAAATCTTCTGTTTAAAGATAACGCATCTTATAAAACCGAAAAAAAACAGGCTTCCCCGAAATTAATCGCTGGAAACCTGTTTATTAACCTATACAAAACATCTATCGCGACAAAGAAAGTAACTTCAATGCCCCCGCTCCCTTTTTGAATATTCCTTCACCCATGCAATCCATTCTAACCTGTGCGTATACACAAGGATCACAAAGCTCCCAAACCATACCCACAGGATAGGAGCAGACCACTTACTGATGCACAAATAGACAAAAAGGAGCAGCATTCCGCTAACCACTTGCACACCATCCGAGACAGGTGAATTCCCTCTGCTTTTGTACCCGCTGCCGAGCACTTTCAACACTGCCAGGATAACTGCTAACGCTAAAGAGGCCTTGAATCCTGTCAACGCGCTCCATACCCCAAAGGTTACGGCAATCGCCTTCCCTCCTTTTCCTTTAAGAAATGGAGAGAAGGCATGACCGGCAATAGGAGCTAAGGCTAGCGGAATAATGAAATAACCCTGACTATAATGACTTTCCATTACCCATAAAAGAGGCAGATATCCTTTTAAAAAATCCAACAACACCCCAAAAATTCCGAATTTATAGCCAGATGACTTCCATAGATTCAAAGCCCCCGGATTACCGTCGCCAATGTCTTTCAAGTTCTTTTTACGCGCAAGACCAAGCCAATAGGAAAACATAAGAGATCCCGACAAAAATAAACCCGCGACCCACAATATGATCATTAGTCCCTAGGGCCTCCCACCTGAATATGCCTTCCTTTCCAGCTTACATGCCTCAGAAAAACAACCTGATAAATCGAATACAGCATGATCAAGATAAAGAAAACAGTTGCCACCACGTGAAATACAGGAATAACGATGCCAAATACACCTACATATTTTATAAAATAAAAGAGCTGGAACATATAAAGGAGATAACCGATCAATAAAGGCATAAACCATGTAGTATTCGCAAAAATAAACACAGTTTCTGAGATGATGAGTCCGATCACCCAAAGCGCGATTGGAATAATTGTCCGCGGGCTTATCGTTGAGGTGCTTAAGACAGCCCCTTTACTGAAGCCTTCAATCTCACTTTTTATCCCCTTCGGATACATACGAAAAGATACTAAGCCATAACCGATAAAATTTCTAATGGGAACACCTGCAGCGATAAACTTCTCTCCTAAAGACAAATCATCCAGCACTTCAGATCTAATGCTTTGATGGCCATTAACTTTTTCATAATCCTGCCTTAAAGCTAGAATACACGAACCGTATAATCCTTTTTTAGCGTTATTCTTTTCAAAAACAGAGGTGAATGTGAAGATCCCCAGCATATTCATGATTAAGGCAAGTTTCTCAAACAGCTTTTCTGTATGATGAAAAGGAACTACCGAAATGACACCTTTCGATAGCTCCCTTGCTTTTAATAATGAGGCCAGAGCGTTAGGCTTTAACCGGATATCTGCATCCAAGAAAGCAAAAATATCGCCCGAGGCTTGTAAATATCCATTCCAGACTGCCCAGCTCTTGCCCGTCCATCCCTCAGGGAGACTGCTGTTGGCAATAACCTTAACTCCATAGCTTTCGGCAATTTCCTTGGTCCGATCCTCCGAGAAATCATCCACAACAATAATTTCATAGGGGGCAATGGTTTGGAGCTGGAGTGAGTCGAGCAGAAAACGCAAATTGTATTCTTCATTTCTTGCGGGGATAATGATGGACAATTTCTCCGGTCCTTGAACATGTTCGTGATCGGCGGCCAATATATTCTTTCTAAACAATATAAAACCGGAGAGACATCCAACACCTATAATAATTAACAACCACATTTACAGCTCCCCCCTCCTATAGCTATATATATGAAGGGTTAGTCCGTAATATATTCAATTCAAATTTAACCGACATTTACTTTTGCTGAGTATTGATTAAGCTTTTCTGTACACAAGAGCATAACGATGGCGAAAAAAACGATCATCGCAGGAAAAATACCCAGCGTGAATTTCGAAGCTAATAAGCCGATAAAAGGCGGCATCAGCGTGGTGCCGGTATAAGCTGTTGCCATCTGAAAGCCCATAATCGACTGAGCATGTTTCTTCCCGAATCGTACAGGGGTTTCATGTAGCATACACGGAAAAATAGGGGCTAACCCTAAACCTATAATCATAAATCCTACAAGTGAAACTATAGTTGGAAGCGGCAATACTAACAGCACCGTACCGATTAAAGCAATGAGCTGGCCATATCGAATTAGCTGTTTATTACTCATTTTAAAAGTAATGAAACCCGTCACCATTCTACCAAAGGTAATCCCTAGATAAAAAAATGATACCCATGTCGCTGCAGTTGATGCAGGAATGTCTTTAATGTTTACAAGAAAGCTGCTCCCCCATAAGCCCATACTCGTTTCGATGGCAGAATAAAATAAAAAGGTTAACATTGCTAGCTTTACCCCTCTTAATTTCCATGGTTTTGTGTTCTCTGCGGCATGCTCTAGCTCCGGATGATTGAACTCAGGATCACTTTCAGCATTCGGGTGGTTATTGCTCCCAGCCACTCTATCCCATAAAGGCAGTGTAACGAATAGAATAATGACTAAGCACAATTGTATGTAAGCAACCGTAAGATAACCTTGCCGCCATAGACCTTCTCCAGAGATAAAAGAGCCCATAATAATAGGACCCAGCGTGGCGCCCACTCCCCAGAAACAGTGTAACCAACTCATATGATGGGCTTTATAATGCGTAGCCACATAACTATTTAATCCGGCATCTACAGATCCCGCACCTAAACCAAGTGGAATTGCAGCAATAATTAACCAGACTAACGAAGGTGACCCTGCAAAACCAAGCAACGCTACAGCAGTCATGATACAGCTAATAAGAGTTACTTTCCCTGTACCAAAACGTTTAAGGATAACACCACTCATTAAACTGGACACAATTGTCCCTACTGCAATAACCATCGAAAGAATTCCAGCAGTACCTAATGAAGCATTTAAGTCCATTCTCATCACTGGCCAAGCGGAGCCAAGCAATGAATCCGGCAAGCCTAAACTAATAAATGCTAAATAAATAATAATAAGAAAAAAAGTTGCCATCGTTATCTCCTTAATTGTTCTCATCTATTTGTTGTGAAACTAATAAGCCTAATCCAAGACTTTGTAATCCATTCAGATAATCACGTTTCAAGTTACTTACCGCTAACGCTGGAAGATGCTCCTTCGGAACGTATGTTGCACTCCGTTCATAGATTTGATTAAGCATGGCTGGAGCTAATTCATCCTCACAAAAAATAATATAATGCGGATTCAAAATAGAAGTCATAGTAGCCACTAATCGACTAATCGCATCCACACTATGATTCGATTGCATATTTGATCCACCAGGATCTCCAGTTAATGCCTCTATGAAATTTTTATGATCATACTGTGGCAAAAATTGAACTTCTCCTGAAAAAAACGTCTTTCCTCGCACGATTTCACCATTGACCGCGATCCCAGCCCCCGGACCATTTTTCCCTAAATACAGATACATTAGAGATATATTCTCTTTCAAATTTCGTTGCGTCATATAGCCGATTACAGCGGCATTCATATCATTTTCCACGATTGTCGGAATAGATAGTTGATCTTCTATGTGTCTTTTCAAATCTAAATTCTGATATTTCTCATAACCCGGAATCAGAAAAATCTGCCCATGATTCACCGCACCTGGAACTCCAATAGCCACAGATTGGATTTTAGGATTGGCCTTTTTTTCATCTTCAATAAGCATGACCAGTTTACTAACATCTTCCTCAAGAATACTGGGCAAACTCCCTTCTTTGATTACCTCGCCAATGCAATTATAGATGGTAAAATTGGTTTCATTTTTTTCCAAAAAAACAGCCATCCCTAACCGATAATTCGGATTATAGGTGTATCTTATTGCCCTTCTTCCCCCACTTGACTCATCCAGACCGCTGACCGTTATTTCCCCTGCCTCTTCCATCTGCATTAGAAATTTACTTATCGTTGGGAAACTGTATTGCAATTTATGGCTTAACTCTGCCTTCGTTGCTTTTCCTAGTTCTAATAATGCTGTTCGAATATTTCGGATAATTTCAGATTTCATTTGCTGTGAAGGAAGTCGTTTCTCACTCGCCATGGCTCTCCCACCCTCCCACCTATAGTCATACCGACAAGTTAATTCTTGAATCAAGTTTCTTCCGTAGGTGCCAGAATGAAATAAGGAGGCGTATAGCCCCCCTAATCCCTAGCATTAATCATTATCAAAATCAAAGCCTTTGCAGGATTCGGTCCCACCTTCCAGGATGACTATCGTCTAAGTACACCGGCTGAAATCCTAATTTCAAATAAATACGGATGGCGGGCAATCTGAAATCATCGGTTTCTAAAGAGGCTGCCGCTCCACCTGATTCTCTTATTTTGTGCAAAACAGCAAGACTTACAGCATAACCGAGGCCTTTGCCAGAATATTCCGGAAGCACTCCAACCATATGCAAGTACCAGCGCTTAGGGTCTCCACTGCTTAATTCCCAGGCCGTAGCTGTCGCTACAGGCTGATCCCCGCGGCAAATGAACAACAAGCGATCCGAATACAAGGGTACATGATCACTGATTTTATCTACGAATTTAACTTCTCTCGTAAAAGAATGACGGATAAGATCCTCCCAATTTCGCTCGTCCTCCGGCTGGAAGGACGTAAGCCGATACCCAGCGGGGCAATGAAAAGCAGGCAAGTCGGACAGCATTTCTTTTTTCATTACAAGTTTGGAAAGCGCCTGTTCCACCGTCAAATTCTCACCATCGATCTAAAATCAGGAAAAGCTATAACTTTCCCACCCATCTCTACAGATTCCATAGATAATGTAAACACAGAGCTCCAAGTAACGGCATCATATACGTCCACCGAAGGGGTGCGATCCTCCTGAATCGCGGAAATGAATTCCTCAAGCACCATAAAATCACCTCCGCCATGTTTCGTCCCAGCAGCGTATTCGCCCCATTTTTTCCATGTTGGATGATCATAAAGTGGCTGATAGCTGCTTAACGGCTCCCACAATTCCTCTCCATTCTCTATATTTTTGGGCGAAAGATTCCTGAACCAGATCAAATCTTCCTCTTGCTGATGGCGGCCCGTAATATACGCCCCTTCAGTTCCTTGCAGCAAATAATGAGTTTTATTATGAGGTCGTACAGAGCTCCAGTCTACACGCAGCTCAATCAGTACACCCTTTTCCGTTTGGATGACCGCAACCGCACTGTCGCCTTGCCGCCAGAAACCTTCACGCGCTGCCGGATGATCTTTTCCATAATGCTCTCCAAAATAATATTGTAAGGATCTTGATTTAGAAACAAAAGTCGAGATGCTTTTTAATCGATCTCCATCAGGCTTTTTGAGATTAATCCATTGGGCAACTGGACCTATAGAATGCGTCGGATAATTGATCCCGTTATAATGCTGATGTAATTGCCCCCGCCAAGTCAGAGATCCATCCGGATGATGAGTCAAGTGACGTAAATCATGGATGTATCCGCCTTCCAGATAAGTAATTTCACCGAACATGCCTTGATCCGCCATATGTTTAATCGTCAGATTGGAGCGCGAGAAGCAGTAATTTTCAGACATCATATATTTAAGTCCAGTTTGTTCAACAGTTTCGATAAGCTCCCAAGCTTCCTCTAAAGATTGGATCGAAATCACTTCGCTTAGGACATGCTTACCCGCTTTTAAAGCATCAATAGATTGTCTGGCATGCAAATGCATGGGGCTTAAGATAAACACCGCATCAATTGCCGAATCTTTTAACATTTCATGATAATCCCGATACGTTCGGATGTCCGGAAATTTCTCTTTCCATTGATTAAGCACCCACTCATTCAAGTCACAAGTGGCGGTCAGATGTATCCGATCCGATAGAGAGTATAGTGCATTCATAAAACTGGCCCCGCGATTCCCGCCTACGATGGCTAATCTTACTGGCTGGCGATTCATTGCTGGTCCACCTGCTTTCTGTCCCTTTGAAGTCGATTGATGATTAGTTCCTGATCTCTCGCCTCCCCTTCAGCCTGCGGATATTTTTCATAATCAAAAATGCTGAGGGTAAATAATGAAGACCATTTACTTAATTGCTCGCTCGCCAGACTCACCATCTCTAACCGGATCTCATCTTCAAGCACAGTGAGAATTCGAGCAGCAGGAATATCCAGAATGGAGGCCGTTTGAATGAAATGCCAGTTTTCTTGTCTAACGATAGAATGCACATGATTATGCCCGTTGAAATAGAAACCCACACCTTGCCATTGCTTCAATATCGGCCAAATATCCAAGCTGGGATCCAGTGACATCATTGGCTCAGTTGATCTAGCCGTCGTATTATACAAGGGATGATGGCCAAAGACGAATAGTGGCTTATCTGTAGTCCGCTTCATTTGTGCTTCGAGCCAGGCTAACTGTTCATCATCAAGCGTTCCGCTCCAATCGTCACGATTTTCCCGTGCGGTATCCAGCAATATAATGATCGCATGGGTCTCTTCAATCACACTGTATCGCTGCTGCCGGGTGACGGAAAGGATTTCTTGCTTAGGATAAGTGTACGTATCATGATTGCCAAGAACATGTAGAAAACGCCTGGAATGCTTGCTGTCCTTAATCTTACCCATGATATAATTAAATTCGCTAAATTCTCCTGCATGCACCATATCTCCCACAGAAATATGATAATCGGCTGGGATGGACAAAAATAGATTCATAAATTGCTCGTAAAAAGCATCTCGTGCCTCTTTAATCAAAACCTTGTTGTTTAACAATTCGTCCGGATAATGTAAGTCTCCGATAATCGCCAGCCTCATAAATGCCTCCTCCTAACCTTTAATGCCAGAGCTCATAAAACTACCTATCACTTGCCGTTGGAACAATAAAAATCCAATCATTAAGGGTGCCGAGACAATCAGCGTAGCCGCGCAGACATCAGACCACTGTGCGCCTGATTCCGTGGCTTTTGCGAACATGGCCAATCCTACAGTTAACAAGCGATTTTCCTCTGAATTGGTTACAATTAACGGCCACAAGAAATCATTCCAATGAAAGCTGACCGACACGATGGCAAAGGACACATAAATCGGGCGTGACAGTGGGACATAGATTCTGGAAAGAATATGCAGCCGTGAGGCGCCTTCCACCCGGGCAGCTTCATCGAGCTCATAGGGTAATTGCTTAAAGGATTGTCTTAAGAGAAACACTCCAAAGGAGGAGGCAAAGTAAGGCAGCATAATCCCCAGCTTGGTATCCAGCAGACCCATTTCGTTCAACACCTGATAGTTGGAAAAGATAAGAACATCCGGCGGCACCATAATTTGCACTAAAAATAACAGGAATAGCAGCTCTTTTCCAAAGAAACGTACTCGTGCGAACGCATAAGCAGCCATTGTCATCGTAACGAGTTGCACAGCTAGCACAACACCGCACACCAGCAATGTATTCATTAAAAATCGTCCAAAAGGCGCTCCATTCCAGACATGAATCAAATTCTCGAACGTAAAGCCCCAAGACCAGCCCGAATCGATAGCGACGTCTTTAGGTAAAAAAGCCGTTCTGACCACCCATAGGAAGGGAATGATCCAGACCGCGGCAAAAGTAAATCCAACCGCATGCCATAGTATCTGCTGGATTCGGCGCTTCGTTCTTTCTGAGTTCAACATACACTCCTCTTCTAAAGCTTTACGTGTATTCTGCCTTAATACTAAGGGCAGCTTTAATGGATTATCCTCCATGGAATCCACCTCCTATTCATAATGGATTTTCCGATCCCAGCCAAAAAACTGCAAAGAGGAAATCAGGAGCAGCAACACGATCATGACCACCGTCATCGATGCGGCCATTCCTTGATCGTAGAAATTAAAAGTGGACTCGTAGATATAATAAAGCAGCAGGTTGCTTGCATTGTTCGGGCCGCCTTTTGTCATAATCCAGAGATGGTCAACCAGCTTAAAGGAATTCGTTATCGCCACAACAGCCACGAACAATGTTGTTGGCATCGTGAGTGGAATTGTGATTCTACGAATGGAAGTGAACGTACTGACTCCGCTTACTGCAGCCGCTTCATATAAATCCTTAGGAATCTGCTGCATTCCTGCTAAATAAAAAATCATAAAATATCCGGCTTCTTTCCAAATCATCATGATGACTAATGCGCCCATCACCGTATCAGGTGTTCCCAGCAAATTCACAGGCTGATCTGCGATCCAAGAAGCCAGTCTGGCGAAAAGCCCAAAATGAGGGGTATACAGAAACAACCAAATGTTCGCCACCGCGATCATTGGGATCATATTCGGATAGAAAAAGGAAAGACGTGCCAGTCCCCGCCCTTTTATCGCTTTGTCGGCAAACAGTGCCATCAAGAAAGCCAAAACTATTGAGGTTGGTACTGTGCCAAGAGCGAACCATATATTGTTACTGAACACCTTCAAAAAAACATGGTCATGCAATAGATTAGCGTAATTCTCAAATCCTACGAACAAAGGCTCAGGAGTTGCTAAGTTTTTCTCATAAAAGCTGAGCCAAAGCGATTTAAACATAGGGTAATAAGTAAACAAGCAAAGAAAAAGCAGCGAAGGTAACACAAGTCCCCAGCCGAATCCGTTTCGTCTAAGCCTCTCACTCCATCCGGCATTCATACCATTCAATCCTTCCCTGTTAAAGGTTTCTACGATTATTGAATAATGGAATGACGCCAGAACATGCTACCAAGGCTGTCCTGGCGTAACCCATACCTTAATAATTACTTATTGAAGGGAGCTAGTGCCTGATCTGCTTCTGCTTGCGCTTTTTTGAGCGCACCTGCGGCATCAATCTCTCCTGCCAATGCCGCTTGAATCTGATTCGTTATTGCCGTCGATACTTTACCATGATTATGAGTGGATAATTCCCGGAAAGCATATTCCAGCTGGTCTCTTGCAACCAATGCTTGCGGGAAATCCGCCGTATATTTCTTCATTGCATCTGTATCATAAGCGGACTTTCTTACGCCAACATAACCGGATGAGCTGCTGAAGAGGGCCGCCTGTTCCGAAGCCGTCATGTATTTGGCGAATTCCCAAGCTGCAGCTTGTTTTTCAGGAGATGTGTCCTTGAAAATATACAGATTGCCGCCACCAGTGGGTGATCCAAATTGCTTTTGTGCAGGTGGGAACGCTACACCGAATTCGAATTTCGCATTATTTTTTACATTGGTCAAGTTGCCGCTTGTATGCATCATCATGGCTGTTTTACCTTGAATGAAATCCGTTGGAACCGTAGCCCAATCAATAACACCTTCCGGCATCGCCTTATATTTATGGGATAAATCCAACCAGAATTGCAATGCCTCCACATTCTCCGGTGTATCAAACATCGCTTTTTTGCCATCGGAAGACATTATGTTTTGCTTCGGATCAGAAGCATTTTGCCGAGCAAGCATTTGAAACATCCAATACGAATCATCATTGCCCGGAATTTCCAGCCCAACGTGACCGTCTTTGTTCAGCTTCTTAGCATAGGTTACAAGCTCATCCCATGTAGTGGGTGGCTTCTCTGGATCAAGTCCTGCGGCTTTGAACATTTCTTTGTTGTAATACATAACAATCGTACTTCGCTGAAAGGGCAGGCTGTACGTTTTACCTTCAGACTGAGTATCCTCCACAAAGGCGGGATAAAAGTCTTCCATTTGAATGTCCTTGTCCTTCGCAATATAATCATCCAGCGGAACAATCGCATTCATATCGAGCATGCTGTATAGCTCTGTTGACATCATGACCGCGACATCCGGTGGCTGTTTGGCTTGTACACCCGCTTGGATTTTTACGGTATTATCACCGTAATTGCCTGTGTACACGGGATTAACCTTAATTTCCGGGTGCTGTTCCATGAATGCATTAGCCATCCCATCGATTACTTTAGTAAGAGGCCCCCCCACATTAACCGGATAATAAAAGGTAATCTCCACCGGCTTAGTAGCTGGAGTCTCTGTGGATTCAGGAGTTGCTGCGATTGCTGTAGGCTGAGCGTTATTAGTTTTCGCTTTGGCTTCAACTGTACTGTTATTGGCTTGACCGCAGCCCGCTACTGCTAGCATGGAAATGGATAATAGCGTTAGAATGGTTTTGGATTGCTTTAGCATTTCTGTTAGCCCCTTTTTTCGCTTGGATTTGAATTAGAATGCATAATGGCGAAAGTTCACACTAATACGATTTGAGCCTACATCAAGAATATGAAGCTGGGCACCATCAGCGGTGGGCAATACAGCAATTCCTTGAGCCTCTGTACCACTAGGCAGATTGCGATCAAAGGCCACAGATACGTTTCCAGTCTCCGGATCAATCTGGTAAACCGTTTGGGTCGCGTTATCCGTAGAGGCATATAGAATACCGTTGTACACTTCGGCACCTTGAATTCGATCAATGCTTTGGGAAAGTGGAACGGTTGTGATTACATGCATATCGTCGAGGCTAAGGACATTCAAGACGCTTGCATTACTCCACTGAGCTGTATAAACCTGACCGCGAGCGGCATCCACCGCTACCCATGGTACACCGCCAATATGCAAATTCAGCGGCAAAGCATAGGATGTGCCTGTATATTTCAAAGTGTTCACATCATAAAGGGCGATGTAAGGATGCTGATAGTTTTTACCGTCTTCAATAGGAGCGTATATTTTACCGTTATAGTAGGAAATATCACCGATATGGTCTCCACCTTGAGAGGCAATCTCCAGTGGAATAGCCAATTCATTCCTTGCTTTTACGGATTTTCCATCAAGTCCAGTCCGTAAGAGCCCATACGAGGAATTAAAGATCCATGAATTCCCGTCTGTAGCCACCCCTTGTCCTCTTTCAAGAGCATCTAGTAACCAAAAGGTTTGCTTGGATACTTCATGCCATCCAGCAGTGATCATTGAATCTGAAGTTGACTCTGCGCTGGACTCTACCACGGTGTTTACTAGGTTATCCGGTCCGACAGGTGTGGCAGATGCTACTAAAGATAAAGAACTGGTCGTAAGTACCCCCGCGCAAATCAGACTGAATAATCTTTTTAATCTCATGTTTTCTCTCCTCCTAATAAGGTTGTAGTTCGGCATTTGTACGCCTTACTTCAACCTTATTATAGGAGCTGGCTGCAGCTCTCTAATTGAACAAAACACTTCATTCCTTGAATAAAACTCTCATTTACAAGAATAAAATTAATAAACCATATGATTAGGCTTGGAGGCGCTTTGATTCGCATACAGCTTTGGGGTTAGGCCGGTTTCTCGTTTGAACAATCTAGTAAAATGTCCTTGATCGGCGAAACCCACCTGAGACGCAATTTCCTTCAACCCAATTTTCCCGGAACGAATAAGAAATTTAGAACGTTCGATTCGCAGCCGGATTAAATAGTTATGGGGGGTATATCCTGTCTGTTGTTTAAAAATCCGAATAAAATGTGATTGGCTCATATTAGCCATGGTTGCGAGATCAGTCAGTTGAATCTCATCTTCCAACCGCTCACGCATAAATTGAATGACCTGAAATATCTCTTGGTTGGCGGGCGTTTTACTGTTTGAGTGCTGGGGGATCACAGAAGAATAGTGTTGTAACAAATGAATAATTAACATATTTGATAAAGAGTCGCTGTATATTTTCCCTTTGGCACCGCCATTCTGCAATTCCTCCAGCATCCAAAGCCCTAATTGCAGCAGCTTGGAATCCTTGACATGAAATTTGCGGTCCAATTGGATATGGCCTTCCTTCAGATAACCTGATTCACGAGCAATCTCTTCGATGACCGCTGGTGTAATTTCAATTTTCAAAAAATAGAGCGAGGTTCTGCCCCAAGGACAAAGAAGGCTCTCATTACAAGGGCTAATATGAATGGTGTAATAGTTTTCGTAGTAGGCTGTGCAGTGAATCCCAATTAAATATTTTGACTCCGAGGATGGGGTGAAAGCTTGCTGCGGGCTATACCATTGTGAAACCTGAAGCTTATCCCAACCATAAGTATCGCTTGCAAGAACAGGCTGGGTAGTGGTAAAGGACGATTCTTCCATTTCTCTCATATTTCATCCCCCTTTTCCCCTCAATATAACAAGCCTATATACGCTCCGCGTCAATGAGCTGTAAAAGCTATATTAATTTCCTCTCAGATTCGAAAGGTGTATACTTCGAAACAGCAAAAAAGAGGGGTAGCCCCCTCTTAGTATTTTTGCATATTCCGTTTCTACTTATTGAAACTATCTACTCTTATTTCTCATCCAACCACAAAATCGCTGTAACGCCACGCGGATAATATTTACTGCCCGTGATCTCACCGGAAATAATCTGATCGCTCCAGCTCCAGATGGAAAGCTCCGGATGGGTGAGCCAAGCTACGTGAGCACGATCCGCTGCCGCTCCCCGTTCCTCCCATTCCAGTCCCAGAATGCTGCGGGCGATGAATTGGGAGAGATAGATTTTACTGAGCCAGCTATTATTGCTGGTTGAAGAGATTTTCCAGCCTCCGTCTTCGAATAAGCATACTCCCGGCTGTAACACCGCATGCAGATGCTTGTCGAGTGCGCCAATATAGGCGGCGAACCGTCCATTACGATCAAGAGCTTCTTTGCAGCCTGTAAAGTAAGGGAACACAAGGCCTTCGATAGCTGGAATGATCTTGGAGTCATTTCCTTCTCCAATGACAGCCGGAATATATCCGTCTGCTGTAACACTTGCCACCATTGTTGCGGCGCATTTTTCAGCCTGATCCCCTGCTGTTTTGGACTGTTCCGCACGCCCATGCTCTGCAAATATTTTCTCCATAGCCAAGTAAGCAGCCCAGCATTTTCCTGCCAGATAAATATTGTTACGAGCCTGACCTAAAGACACATCCAGACTGTCATACGTAGTAATTTCGGCTCCGCCCATCGTACGTGAGCTATCAAGCCCCATGACACCATTTCTTTGTTCAGGATCTGGATGATCGCGATTTACCATGCTATCCAGGCATTTCTCCATAATACTCAGATTACGTTCCATCCAGCCGCGGTCGCCTGTATGCTCTACATAAGTTGCTGCACTCAGCACCCAGTTAACCAATTGTTCATGTGTCATATGTGAGAAACAACCATCAATGCCATAGACCTCATAAGCAGAATATCCCGGACGTGAAACTACGTTGGCTACACCCATATCATGTGTGAAGCTAATTCCACCTGGATACTCTGTATCATCACCCGGGAAACGCACCGTATCTTCGTAGCTGAATCTTTCCACGAACATATCTAGTTCATTACGTACAGTCCAAGGATTCAAACGCAGCTCATAAAATAACTGATCGACGGTAAGATCAAAGGTATTCATCATCCGGTATTCGCCTTCGTTGACGATCCAAAATGGCTTATTCTTGTAGTCCAGCAATTGCGTGGAGCCATAATAACTACGAATCGCATGCGCTAACATAAAGGTTTGATCTGCGGATAGGTCATCATGAGTAAATCTATCGTTAGCTTGCTCCGCTTCTTGCTTAAGGATATCAAATCTAGCTAATGCATATTCAGCCACTGCCTCTATATTGTTGAAATAATGATTGTAGTAATAAGAAGCATCAATTCCTGAGGTGACATAACCTGAACGGTGAAAACAAATAGCAAAACGGTAAGTTTCTTTTACTCCGGCTGGAACATCCATGATCAAAGCGCCGACTCGTCCCAGTCCAAAGGTCCAATTCTCCTGCAGCTCCTCCGTTAGAATATCCTCCATCGTGAAATGCAGTGCGGATTTTGCAGTTCCTTTTTCCGCAGCAATCGCAATAAATCTTCCTTGGCCAACGCCTGTAATCTCCGATGATACATCATCCAGTCTTCTCATTCCGCTATACACATCTGTTCCCTGAAAACCAAAGAATGCACGGCGCGAGGTTGCGGATGAGGAGTTGTCCACTTCGAGTTCAACCAGCACAGCAGGCAGCAGCACATCCTTCATTTCTTCTATAGAGGCAGTTTCTGGATCCGGTACAGAACGAACGGGGGACAGAATCCGGAAGGTCAAATCACCCGCACTCCAGCTGTCTGTGGCTACATGAAAATCTCTGGAAATCTCACGCTCTTGAAAAGGGAACAGAATATTCTCCTTATCAGGATTAGGATCCGGATTCTCAATATCATAACGTTTGCTTTCGTCCTCACCCCCGATTTCATGAAATGGCAGTGTATCATATCCCTTCCCGTCAGCACGTTCTAATCCTATGAATATATTTTGTCTAGGTGGTTTTCCAATCTCCAGATCGAAACCTCCACTAGCTCCTTTGAATCCTAAAGTGAAACTCGCAAATGCACCAATCGGTGAATGATGGGCATTAAAAAATTGATTATGCGCCATAAATAATAACACTCCTTCCAGCATGGTCCCGGATACCTCCGGGCTATATCTCCATGTTATCGATCTTTCCGGAAGTACAACAGGGTTAAAGCCTTCTTTTATTTGGGCAAATCAAACATCGATAAAAACCTATGTTATAATGAAGCCAAACTTTACAGTAAAAGAGGATTGAAATGATCTCGAATGATCCCGCTTTTCATAATTCTATTGATGGCCAGATGTCTCCAGACATCCAAGCGGCTTTCCATATCTTCGCCGCGCATTGGAGAAAAGTAAATCCGGATTGGCAATATCCCGTACACACTCATCCTATGTTTGAGATTAACGTTGTACTGCAGGGTGAGCAACATATGACGGTCGGCAATAAATCTTTTATCCAGCAAAGCGGTGATATTTTGTTCATTCGTCCCGGTGTAGAACATAGCAGCCTCGGTTCGAATGCTAGTCGTGACATGACTTATTACTGCCTACATTTTGATATTGATGATCTGATTTTACGGCGAGCTTTGCTAACAGCAGACGCTGTTAGTCTAAGTGGGAATACCCCGGAGCTGCGAGCCATTCGTTCCGCTCTAGATGTCATCATAAATTCTTCCATCCTGTCAGAGTCAAAGGACACACACAGAAATCGCCTGATTACATTGCATGCTTCGCTGCAACTTCTAACCGCGCTCAGCGGCTGGGTACTTTCGGAGATGCCCCTCCTGGCAGATACAGAAGCTACGGAAAATACCGTCGCCTTAGCTAACGCCATCGAAGGATTGCTGCAAGGATCTGTCTCCTCCGCTGCAAGCACAGGCGAAAGAGGCGGCGGTATTGAGCACATTGCGGCAAAACTCGGATACAGTACAACTCACTGCAATCGTGTTTTCCACCAAATTTATGGCATGTCGCCAAGACAATATTTATCCCGCTTGATCATTCGTCACGCCAAACTGCTGCTAATGGATAATAGTCTATCTGTCGAATCGGTTGCCCACCGGCTAGGATACCGGGATGTGTCCCATTTCAGCAAGCAATTCAAACGCTGGACAGGTCTCCCGCCAATGGGCTACCGCCGTTTAACCGCGAATCCAAATACGCTTTAGTAATTGTTTCGCATACAAAAAAAAGGGATGTACCCCGCAGCCCACTAAGTGGTTACAGGATATATCCCTTTTTATGAATTAACCCTTCGTTGCACCAGACGCAATCCCCTTAACAAAATACTTCTGCAAGGCGATAAACACAATCAGCACAGGCACAACCGACATTGCTGTTCCTGCAAAAATCATATCCCAACGTGAGGAGAATTCTCCGATATAACGGTAAATTTCCACGACCATAGTTTTAGCCTGTCCTGAAGGCAATACCAGCATCGGCATCAGGAAATCATTCCAGATTCCAAGTCCGTTTAAGACCACCATACTGGCTGTGACGGGTCCTAGCAGCGGGAAAACAATTTTCCAAAATATCGCATAACGAGAACATCCGTCGATCTCCGCCGCTTCTTCAATTTCTCTAGGAATGCCTTTGACGAAGCTTGTATACAGCAGGCATCCAAAACCCACCGCACCGGCTACATAAATTAGAATTGGACCGGCAAGGCTGCCGTATAACCCCAGCATTCTAAGCTCTTTAAACAGAGGAATCATATACGCCTGAAAAGGGATCATCATTCCTGCTAAAAAGTAAACGAACATGAACCGAGTCCATCTGGCATTTCTGCGTTCAATTGCGTAGCCCGCCATCGGAATAATTAAGACCTGTGCCGCAATAGAAACTGCTGTCAAAATCAGACTATTCAGAATAGCCCGTGGAAACTCTGTTTCGGTTAACAGATATTTAAAGCTGTCCAGATAAAGAGTTTTCGGAAAAGCAATGGCATCCTTCATAATCTCTGCATTACTCTTGAAGGCTGACATCAAATTAAAGAAAATAGGAAAGAAAAAGATAATAGCCACTAATAATGTAACAATGAAAAGTGCGATTTGCCCAACTCTTTTGCGTGTCTGCATCGTCATCTTAGAGCTGCACCTCCCGCTTCTGGAGAACCTTCACTTGGAAGACTGTAATGATAAGTATGATTAAGAACAAGACCATCGCCAGCGCAGTACCAAAACCTTGTCTTAATTCACCAAACCCAACCTTATAAATAATATAAGTTAATGTCTCCGTCTCAAAGCCCGGACCACCATCAGTCATGACGGCAATCTGATCAAAAATCTTCAAGGCGCTGATCATCGATAATACCATACATACAGTCATTGACCCCGCAAGCAGCGGAAAGGTAATATGCCGGAACTGTTGCCAGCCCCCTGCTCCATCAATACTGGCCGCCTCATTCAATTCCTGCGGAATACCTTGCAATCCAGCGAGATAAATGATCATATAATACCCCGCGCCTTTCCAAACGGTAGACAAAATAATCGACAGCATCGCATACTTAGGATTGCCTAACCAATCCACAATCCAGGTTCCAAGCCCAACAGACTCCAGAATCTGATTAAATACACCAAAGTTGTAATTCAAGATCATCGCCCAGACAAAACCCATTACGATCCCACTAAGCAACGTAGGGAAATAAAATACACTTCTGAATAAATTCCGGAACCAGCGTACCTTATCGACCATCATTGCCATTGCAATTGCTGCAATATTCTCTAGAACAACAAGTGAAATGGTCATGATCATCGTATTTTTCAGTGCGTTATGCACCCTTGGACTATTCCAAATTTCCACAAAGTTAGCGAAGCCGATATACCTTACGTTGTCGCTAATGCCATCCCATGAGGTGAAGCTTAAATAGACACTGCCTACCGTAGGGACGATAACGAACAAGGTGTACAAAATAAATGATGGTAATATGAACAGCAGAGCGTAGGACTGCCATTTTTTCTTTTTCTTTTTGTGCTGCACAGTGCCTATCAATGACTTGTCAGCATTTACTGCGGATGTAGCCATGGCTACTCTCCCTCCCTTAAAAGACCGCGCTTGTTAAAAAGAGAACCTCTGCAGCAGCAGAGGTTGCTCGATCAGGCGCTGCTCTTACATCTGATTAGCTTTCACTTGGTTGTCATACTCTGTATCCGCATCTTTCATGTACTTCGCTACATCTCCATCTTTTACCACGAGATCCTGCAACAGCTTGTAGTACCAGTTACGGAATTGTGGAGGGATTAGATTGTCTCCCCACCAGTTATTGATCGCCAACGATTTCACTACATTCGGGTCAGCAATAAGATCCAAAGCCACCTGCATTTGTTCACTTGTGTCATAGGTTACTTTCTCTTTTGTTGAAGGAATCGCATTTATCGTTGCTAAATAGTTCGAATACTGTTCTGGGGCGAAGAAGAAACGGATAAAGTCTTTGATGGCTTCTGTTTTGTCTGCATCCTTAGCGGCTTCAGCCGATAAAGACCAGCCTGCAGGTGACGGAAGACCTATGACATTGATTTTCCCTTCACGGTCAGGAAGAGCATAGAAGCCAAATTCAAAGTTCGGGTCTGCTTCAGCGATTTGTGTAAACATCCACGTACCGGAGTACAATTGTGCTGCTTTGCCAGAAACAAGAATCGAAGCGGTCTGATTGTCGCCCGTGCTGAGCCAACCTTTATCTACATAATTCTTGAACAATTCTTTGAAGTCCGTTATGCCTTGAACTACATTAGCATCCGTGAAGCTGACCGTTTTAGCGGTACGTTTGGAGTTCCAATCTGCATCTTTCGAGTAGACCTCATCAATCAGGAATTTGTTAACCCAAAAGCCCATATGGAAAATATCTTTTCCGCCTACTACAATCGGAGTAATGCCTGATGTTTTCAATTTTTCTTGGATGGCGATGAATTCGTCATAGGTTTTTGGAAGCTCGGTGATCCCTGCATCCGCATATGCTTTTTTGCTGTAGATAATCCCTTGGGGAGCGTTCACTTGCAGCGGTGCGTTCCACACCTTACCATCCACTTGTGGAGGGGCTTCGAACAAATCTAGCAGATCGGAAGGCAGCTCTACAATCTTACCCGCATCGGCAAAAACTTCTGTATCCCGCATTTCCACCAGGTCCGGGAATTCACCCACAGCATCCTTGGTTTTCAGCCAGTCAAGATAGGCAGCGGATGAAGTTTCGCTCAAATCTTTAATAGTGACATTCGGATTAGCTGCAGTAAACTTTTTGACCGTATCTGAGATAGCTTTTTTGGTGGCCGGATCTCCGGAGGCGTAACCTATCGTAAAGCTAACCTCTTTTTTGGTCTCTTGCGGTGTATTTGAAGGCGTCTCGGATGCTGGCGTATTAGTTGCCTTACTTCCTGCATTATTATTATTTCCACCGCAAGCAGTCAAAACTGTTGTTGTGGCAAGTAACAATACGGATAGTTTCATCATTGTTTTTTTGTACATATCATAATAGCCTCCCCTTTTAGTGAACCGTGGAAACTGAAGCAAGATGTGCGCATCATCTCTCGAAAGCGTTTCCGTTGCTAATAGAATAGCATTCCTTATAAATAGTTAGAATGAACTTTTTTAAGCGGGATATGCGGTGAATTTAAGAATAAGTAAAAAAAGAACGAAAGACCGCAGTCTTCCGTTCATCGTCTATCCTTTACGCATTCTCCGAATCCGAGATTTTATACGGATCCTCTACAATCGGAAGCAACAATAGAATTGATGTCCCAATATGCTCCCGGCTGCTGATAGATACCCCGTATTCTGCACCGTACACTGTACGAATTCGTTCATGTACATTTTTTAGTCCAACATTTTTGCTAGGCGAACTAGGCTCTTCCAAGGTTTCAGCCAACTGCTGTACCTTTTCCTTGCTCATACCGATTCCATCATCATAGATCGTAACCAACAGCATTTCATCTTTCTTTTCGATCGTCAATCCAACTGTCCCTCTGCCTTGACTGCGTAAGCCATGCTGGATAGCATTTTCAACTATCGGCTGAAGTGACAATTTCAGAATGTACCAGTTCAGATCCACTTCGGGTGAGAGATCGACTACAAGCTCAAATTTATTCTCATACCGCACAGAGATAATATAGAAATAATCCCGTAGATGCTCCAGCTCCTGTCGTATGCTTACCCTGTCCTCTCCATAGTCGATTACATATTTCAACTGGTTAGAGAGCGATAAAATCATATCTGCGACCTCATCATTATCTTTATCCACCGCATTCATTCGAATGACTTCCAGGGTGTTGTATAAATAATGCGGACGAATCTGACTCTTCAGAGCATTTAACTCCGTCTGCTTCTGCTTGATCTGGGCAACGTAAGCTTCATCGATATAGGCTTGTAAACGCTCGACCATTCGGTTAAAACCATGGCTAAGTCTACCCATTTCATCATTGCTATTCACGACCATCTGGGTATCCAAATTACCGGATTCTACGATAGCCATTTGCTTAATTAAGTTCCGAATCGGAGCAGCCAGCCGCCTAGAGAACCAGACGCCCATGATGATCATTGCAATCGCACAAATAAACATCGCTATAAACACCGTCGTACGAGCTGAAAAAAGCTGATCGAATAAATTTGCTCGATGAATTCTGGCAGTCACCGTGCCTTTAAGAAAAGGAATCTCTTCACTGAGAACGATCATCTCCTCGTCCTTTTTAGCCCGAAAAGCCTCTCCATTCGCCGACCTTGTCTCATTCGTGAAATATACATTTCCGTCGCCATCCAGCAGGAATAATTCATCCTGTCCCCCCAGATTTAATTCTCTGAAGAACTGATTAAATAACGAAACATCCACATCCATAAACAAGGTCCCTACTATCTTGGGATCTTTGGTGACACGCCCGGAAATATCAATTAAAGTACGGCCGATGGTGAACACACTGCGCTTTGAACCTGTATAATATTCTTCGGAATGGGTAGGGAAAATTGCCACTTGTGAAGGATTTGGAGCCATTTTAGTTAACCACTCTTGATAAGGCAGCAAATCAAAATTGACCCCTCTGTTTTCTTTTTCCTGATAGTAGAGCTTATCGTCTGACTCCCTATGAAAATAAACACTGGTGATGTAGGAATCACTGTAGAGAACTGTTTTTAGAAAGGTTTCAATAGGAATCGTATTGATCTGCTCCAGCTCATTTACATTATAGGTTTGATTCTGCGAATAACTCTCGATAAAACCTTCATATCGTCCCGTATACATCAGCTTAGAGACCTCATTGTACTGATTAAAGGCTGAATTCAGGTTATAGCTCATATATAGCACCATTTGCTGCAAATTGCTTGTTGTGTAACGCTCGACATATCCGGAAAACGTCTGCACAGAAATGTAGCTAAGTGCAAAAAGCGGAATTAGGCCGACTAATAAAAAGGAAGCGGAGAATTTAACAAATATACTTTTGGATCTTCGGCCCCAGATAAACATGAATGAAGGCATCCCCTTTGCTATCCATCTGACTATTGGCTTTTGAAGGATTGCTTATATTCTTGTGGCAGCTTGCCATATTTCTTCTTAAACATATCGCTAAAATGCCGGGCATTGTTGTAGCCTACACTATCGGCAATCTCATAAACCATCATATCGCTTTGCAGCAATAAACGAAGGGCATGATTCATCCTCACCTCAGTGACATAATTCTTAAAGTTCTGTCCGGTATGTTTTTTGAAAAAGCTGCTGAAATAATAGGAATTCATAAACATCATCCCTGCCATAGATTCCAGTGTAATATTTTCTGGATAATGCTCCTCAATATAAGTCTTCACCTGGGAAAGCTGCTTCAGTTCCTTACTGCCCATGCGACTGCCAATTTGCCCGGACATTTTGTTCAAAAGCACACGGAAATCTTCCTCCACCTCTTGGAAGGTAGAATAATTAGCCAATCGTTCAAGAATCGGATTTGTATCCTGAAGTGATGGACCTGCCTCCACACCGAATTGAATAAGCTCCTGTTCAAGCTGCAAGAATGTATTGTATACGGTAGAAACGGCTTGGTTTCTATTCCCGCCTGCCGTCTGCCGGATCGTCTGAAATAATCGCAGGCACTCTTGCTCAATTTGTTCTTTGTGTTGTGATTTCATGGCAATCCCAAGGGCGGACTGGATTTCATGCAGCGGAGCTTGAATCAATGATTCACTCTCATACCTGCTCTCTTTAACAGGAATCACACGATTAGGCCCTGTAAAATATTTATAATTTAGCGCTTTCAAAGCTTGGCGATAAGATTCATCAGCATCATCCATACCGTCAACAGGATTGCCTACCCCAAGGGTCACCTTTAATTTCAGAAAACTTGTAATTTTGTCATGGAGGTCTAAGGCAATTCTCTCTGGTTCCTCAGCATATTCATGCTGGAGCAGGATACAAAAACGTTCCCCTTTACGGAACATATAGCTATTATCGCTTTGCTCCACGGTTTCTTTAATAATGTTAGACAGTGCAAAATCAATTAGCTTACGTTCGCGTTCTTCCCATCTGGAAGGCTGCCCCGACGACTCGTCCGTCTCTACCAAACAAATACTGACGTAGCGACTTAACGCTATAATTCCCATATCAAGCAAGGTGTCTGCTGTTCCCTTATTGCCGTCCGTCAGCTTGTCGAGCAATTCTTCGATCGTTAATCTGCGGTTTCTCTGTTCATAATGGTTCAGCTTCTCTTTGTTGCGCTCGCCTTCTGTTTCTTGACGAATAAGGGAAACGGCTTTGCTCACAACCTGTTCCAGCTGATTTTTGTTCACGGGCTTCACCAAATAATCCAGCGCACCATATTGCAGTGCTTGACGGGCATACGTAAACTCCTGATAAGCGCTTATAAAAATAACCTTCACCGCTCTGCCAGCTTCATGAATTTCGCGGATGATATCAATCCCTGTATATCCTGGCATGCTTATATCACTAATAATCAGATCAGGATCACAATCCTCGATCTGTTGTTTCAGCTCAATTCCATCACTGGCCTCTCCAACAATGGTGAGTCCAAGCTTCTCCCATGAAATCAGTTTTTTTAGGCCTCGCAAAATCACCGGTTCATCATCTGCGAGCAGTACCCGAATACTCTTCATTATGCAGTCCTCCTACCTTAGAGAAATCATCCCACAGCTGTCCAATCATCTTAATCTTATGATAACAGACAAACAATCTTTGGTGCAGCTTCAAGCGGATGAACTTTCTTAAGAAGAAACCGCAGTTTCTTAAGAATATTATATCTACGCTTAAAAAGGTGGCAGGCGTAACTGCGGGGAATGTTTGGACTTCCCCCGTTACTACTCACCTGTTATTTTTATCTAAAGTTCAATGAAACAAACTATCCTCAACTTTAATATTG
This sequence comes from Paenibacillus sp. FSL P2-0121, assembly GCF_037975345.1. Taxonomy (NCBI): domain Bacteria; kingdom Bacillati; phylum Bacillota; class Bacilli; order Caryophanales; family Paenibacillaceae; genus Paenibacillus; species Paenibacillus sp. FSL P2-0121. The sequence continues at coordinate 4,191,311 of NZ_CP150245.1, forward strand.
TTGAAATAGAAACAAAAAATCAATATAATTTGTTAATGTAAGAGCGCTGGGAGGACAGGCCATGAACAAAGAAGATCAGGTCATGATGGGTTTCAGGGATGTATATAACAAGATGGTTTGGCTTAATAAGGATAAGATGGAAGACAGTCTTAAGGGTTATAAACCTTCTGAAGTACATTGCATCGAATACATTGAAAAAAATGCAGATTCCAACGTCACAAAACTTGCAGAGTCCTTTTATATGACTCGCGGTGCCATAAGTAAATTAACTAAGAAGCTCATCCAAAAGGGCCTCATCGAAAGCTACCAAAAATCGGATAACAAAAAAGAAATCTATTTTAGGCTTACTGAGCAAGGGAAAGTAATTTATAAAATCCATGAGGACCTGCACAAAGAGTTCCAAGAGCGGGATAAAGCCGTATTTGAGCAGGTAACTGAGGAGCAATTTGACAGTATGCTTAGCTTCGTAGAAAAGTATAGTAGGCATTTGGATGCAGAAATAAAGAAACAGGGTATAGATTTTAATCCGAATTAATTCGAATAATGAAAATGAAACTCCATGCAGCCGGGCTCTTATGAGAAAGGCTGCATTTTTTTGGTCGTTATTTTGTTGACACGGAAACAAAACCGTGATAAAAATGGTGATGTACCAAATTTGTTTCCAAGGAATCAAAATTTCAACTTTTGAGGAGAGAATTTAATGTTCAAATTCAGATCACATAATGAACAGAACACAGAGCAAACCGTAGATAAACACGCTCTAATCTTCGGTTTGATCTCTGTGTTTCTGTGCGGAATAGGCTTCAGTATCATCATGCCCGTTGTCCCATTTTTAGTGCAGCCTTATATAAGCAATCCGGGAGAACAGGCTATAGTTGTCACGCTGCTGACGTCTGTTTATGCAGTCTGCGTATTTTTTGCAGCCCCTGCACTTGGAGCTTTGAGTGACAAATACGGGCGTCGTCCATTACTTTTGGTATGCCTTTTGGGTTCCGCGATTGGATACTTAGTTTTTGGGATAGGAGGAGCGTTATGGGTACTTTTTGTTGGACGTATAATAGAAGGTATAACTGGCGGAAGCATAGGTACTATCTTCGCCTATTTTGCTGACATCATTCCACCAGAACAGAGAACCAAATACTTTGGCTGGGTGAGTGCGGTTGTTGGTGTCGGCACCGTCATTGGTCCAACGCTAGGCGGTTTACTTGCCAAGTTTGGTTATTCTGTACCTATGTATTTCGGAGCAATAATAACCTTATTAAATGTTGTTTACGGATTCTTTTTTATGCCTGAGAGCCTTGACAAGAACAATAGACTAAAAGAAATTACCTTGGTAAGACTGAATCCATTTACACAGCTTGCAAGCATATTGTCCATAAAAAACTTAAAAAGGCTACTGGTCTCAGCATTCTTACTTTGGATACCCAACGGATCTTTACAGGCTGTTTTTTCACAATTCACAATGGATACTTTCAGCTGGAAGCCTGCACTAATCGGACTGATGTTTTCAATTATGGGCTTCCAAGACATCATTTCACAGGGTTTCATCATGCCTAAGCTTTTGCTGAAATTTAGGGATAAACAGATCGCAATTCTTGGAATGGTTTCAGAGATTATAGGCTACAGTCTTATTGCACTATCTGCTTTGTTCTCATACTATCCGCTTTTTATCGCTGGAATGTTTATATTTGGTTTTGGGGATTCGATCTTTGGGCCTTCATTCAATGGGATGCTTTCCAAGTCTGTCGATTCTAGTGAACAAGGGAGGATTCAAGGCGGTAGCCAATCTATTCAGGCTTTAGCAAGAATGATCGGGCCTGTCATTGGAGGTCAAATATATGTATCACTTGGCCATGCTGCACCCGCTTTTATGGGGATGATCCTGATAGCTGCGGCAATATCCGTTTTGTATAAGGATACGCATGTAAATATGTAATCTTGCAATCTCATGTTACAATACAACCTGAACTTATATTTTTAGAAGGCGGTTGATACTGTTGATTTACATCATCAAATTTGTATACAGCTTTGTGCTTCCTCCCGGCCTGTTTATCGTGCTTCTGCTAGGTTTAGTCATTTGGTTATGGAAAAAAAACTGCCGGCCAGCACTAGTTCTACTCGGGGTTACACTATTAATGTATTTCTCCATGACACCCTTAGTCAGCGATGCGCTGATCGGCAGTCTAGAACGGAAATATCCGCAGCCGGAAACTTTGCAAGGAGATGTCATCGTCGTACTCGGCGGGGGCGCCAGCTCTGGCACACCGGATATAGACGGCGAGGGCAATTTATACGGATCAGCGGCAAATCGCCTGCTTACTGCTGTTCGCCTCCATCGGCAGACAGGTCTGCCAATCTTATTTTCTGGCGGACAAGTATTCTCCGACAGTGGTAATGAAGCGGATATCGCGCAAAGACAACTACTGGGTCTCGGCATACCCGAAGAGGACATCCTGATCGAAAATCAATCCCTCAACACGGAGCAAAACGCTGTAAATACCGCAGCCATCCTGCAACAAACCGGACTTATAAAACCTATACTAGTTACTTCAGGTTTTCATATGTCCCGAGCGATGTTGCACTTTAAGAATGCAAGGCTAACAGCGCAAGCCTATCCTACGGATTATATCGCCAGCGCTGATATTGCACTGCAGCCCGCCAAGTTCAGTCCATCCCCGGGAGCGATCTCCACAACAGGGTTAGCATTGAAGGAATATTTAGGCCAGCTTGCTGCTCGGCTATTTGATTAGTTCTGTAAATTTCGCATGTACAACCTCAGCGAGTAACTGTGGGGCTACATCCATTTGCTGGCCAATCTTCCCAGCGCTGACAGCCATTGTTTCCAGCCCTTCTGCGCTGCTCTCAATGAACGTGGGGTACAGCTTTTTCATTCCAACAGGTGAACAACCACCGCGGATATACCCTGTCCATTTCTGCAGATCCTTCACTGGCAGCATCTCAATTTTTTTCTCTCCGGCGGCTTTGGCCGCCTTTTTGAGATCCAGCTCTTCGGCAACAGGGATAACAAATACATAAAGATTTGCACCGCTATGAGCGACCAACGTTTTAAAAACCGTCTCTGCCGCCTTTCCAATCTTCTCAGCCACAGCCGTGCCATGGATTAGTCCATCTTCATTGTCATAGGCGAACACTTCATAGCCGATTTTTTTGGCATCCAGCATTCGCATCGCGTTGGTTTTGGTTACTTGCATTGTTGACCTCCCTTTCTATATCCTCTATTCCTTACCTTTATGATCAAAGAGGCCCCAAAGCTATGATAGCTTTCAGGACCTCCTGTTGCTGCCGTGCCCATTAATCTCTGGGATAATTAACCTGCATGATATCCATAAAAGGAACTTTTATGATTTCTTCATGGTTACTGAGGTGTACTTTCCCGGTTCGCGAATCCATTTCCACGATCATACCGCGTACCTCTTCTTCTTTTCCCCATACGGTCAATAAAATCTCAGAACCTTCTTGCTTAGCTTCAACTAACTGATTACCTAACTCCTCAAGCACAAATTCATCTCTTGTGGGCCGCTTGGCCACCTTTGCTTTTGCCACACTAATCCTCCAATAAGCTATTACGGATATTAAGTATATTAAATACTAAGTATGAATGCTCTCATTTATTATACCATGTTTCAGATTAAGGCTCGAACCCCTTCTGGCTCAAGAATAGCTCCTCTTCGGAAAAAACTTGCTGAAGTCCTTCATACACTCTGCGATATGCTGCAGGATCATACCAATCTTCCAGTTGCAGCTCTTCATATAGGGAATAAATCCCTAATCTCCGTGTGCGTTTGCCGCCGCTGCCGTCGCCCATAAAATAGTCATCCACACAGACTCTATCCACCAAAGCCCTTAAGGTTGCTGGAAAAGTTGGACTGCTTGGCAGTACTGGCGCTATAGTAGCTTGAATGGGGATGCCAGCTTCACGTAAAAGCTGTAACGTCTTCAGTCTTGCAGCAATGGGAGGAGCGCTTGATGTGAATTTTTGGCGAATATCTTCTCGGTCTGTTTCTACAGTTATACTTACACGAACCTTATCCTCTAAACGTAATAATAAATCTATATCTCTGCGAACCAGCGGACTACGCGTCTGCACGAATAGGAAATCGGGCGGATCTTGAACCATAACCTCCAGTAAAGATCTCGTCACCTCTTCCTTATGCTCTACCGGTTGATAGGGATCTGTGCTTGACGACATAAAAATAGAGACGGGACCTTTCGCCTTCGCTTTGTGCAGTTCTTTTTGTAAAATTGCAGCCGCTTCTTGTTTAACATCTACCCACGTCCCCCACTCCTCTTTGCGGAACAGCGAGACAGGCATCTGACGTACATAACAATAGGAACAGCCATAAGTGCAGCCCGTATATGGATTTAAGGAATGACTGTAGCCTGACAGATAACCTGTTCCTTTATTCAGCAAGGTTTTTGGGGAGGTGTAATTGGACTCTATTTTCATATATCTGCTGTATACTCTCCTCTCTCCAACTGAAGTAGCTTGGTCTTCATATCCAAACCACCCCGGTATCCTGTTAATGTCCCATTCTTACCAATAACCCGGTGGCAGGGCACCGTAATCAGAATCGGATTCGCGCCAATGGCAGTCCCTACCGCGCGCACCGCAGCTGGTCTTTGAATATGTGTGGCAATATCCGAATAGGACCAGGTTTGTCCATATGGAATTTCACATAACGCCTTCCACACTGCAAGCTGAAATGGAGTTCCCTGATAATCAAAAGGAATGCCGAAGCTCTGCCGGTTCCCTTGCAAATATTCACTAAGCTCCCTCACATAAGGCGCCATCTTCTCATCGTTCTGCACCAGTTCACTCCCCGGAAAACGACGTCTAACCCATTCGCTTAATTCCTCAAAGGGTTGCTGCTGCGAACCCACATAACTTAACCCCTTCTCAGTGGCTGCAATATAAAAACTCCAATCCTTATCGGTTAATAATGTCCAGTATAGAATAGCATTTTTTTTATTCTCCATGATTCGGTCCCTCCAAAATAAAATCAGAAGCCAACGTTACTTTCTGTTTGTTAAGCTGACGAAACTGTGTGGGTGTATACCCCGTTTTTTTCTTATATAAAGTAATAAAATATGATGTATTGGGCAGACCCACACGTAATGCAATCTCAGCAACTGCCTGCTCTGTAGTAAGCAAATACTCAGATGCCTTAGCGATTCTCTTTTGCTGTATATAATCCACGGGAGTGATTCCTGTTACTTTCTTAAAGGTTCGATGTAAATGATAAGGACTGCCATGACATACCTCAGCTAACGTTTCAAGGGTGAGGGGGGCCATATAATTATGATCAATGTACTCCGTCATCACAGCTACCCATTCCTTATCAGGAAGACGCTCACCTGTCGGTTTACATCTTTTGCAAGGACGAAATCCGGCTGCCAGCGCTTGTTCAGCATTCTGAAAAACACACGCATTCTCCCGATTGGGTGCTTTGGATTTGCAGGAGGGTCGACAAAAAATTCCTGTAGTCTTCACCGCATAAAAAAATATGTCGTTATAAGCAACATTGTTTTGCAAAATAGCCTGCCATTGCTCCTCAGTCATTTGTTCCTCATCTTCAATCCTGTTCATCGCCTTCACCTCTAATGCAATTATACCCCTGAGCAGGCTCATCTGTACTCAATTTGGAATGGAAAAGCAAGATAGTGAAATCCAAAAGGGTGAGATTGCTCGTAATTACACTTTGTTTAGCGAATACGCACTACCTTTGTCAACCGTGCAGGGAGCCGCTGCTGGACAACGAATATTACTCATAACATGACTACGTGAACTGGAGGAATCGAAATGGATATTCTAAAAACAAAAGATGCCGCAGAGCTGCTGTCAGTTAGTCTAACCACAATTAAACGTTGGGCTGCCATGTTCCCTGATTTTTTTCCAAAAGACCGATTTGGCCATTATGTTTTCTCGGAGCAGCAAATCGACCTGCTCAATCATATTAAAGACCGTATTAATCACGGAGAGGCCTTGGAATGTATACAACTCACACTCACGAATGAGCAGCAAATTTCCACATCACAACAGGAAAATCCACTACAGCACACAGATGCTGAGCCTATGAAGGATATCTTGTCTCGCATCAACAATGTTGAACGTGCACTCGATCAAAAAGCCGATGAAGTAGTATTGATCCAACTGCTCCAGCAGCGTGAGGAGCTTGAGGACCTACGAATAATGATCAAGCAAATCGCGGCATCCATAGAACCGTTGCAAGTGTCTAACGGCAAACCGCTCACCTCTTATGAAAATTCCCAGTCCACTGCCACTACCAGACTAACGGCTCCGCCAAGAAAACGCGGCCTGTTACGTTCTTTATTTTTCTTTTAAGCCTGAAATGTAAAAAAAGAACCTACTTCAGACAATCGCGAAGTAGATTCATATAAGTAAAACATATTTAGGATCTCCCCCTGTCACCCTAAACGGTGGCGGGGGTTTGCTTTTTCCAAACAAAAAGCTCGATCCTCCGGAACATTCTACTCTTTATGCAATAAAGCTGCTCCTGCAATTCCCGGGTGTGTCATTTCGTATGGGTCCAGAATCAGATTAAGCTCTTCTTCGGTCAGCACATTATATTTAATGCACAATTCCCGTACAGATTCCCCAGTCAAAATCGCCTCTCTAGCGATCCGCGATACCACTTCATACCCCAGATGCGGGTTCACAGCCGTAATGATTCCGACACTCCGCTCCACGTCCCGCTCAAGCTTTTCCTTATTGGCTTCAATCCCAGCCAGACAGAAGTCTGTGAAGACTTGGAAGGAATTGTTCATGATGCTGATGGACTGAATGAGATTGAACACAAGCACTGGCTCCATAACATTCAGCTCCAGTTGACCCGCTTGGGAAGCCAGACAGATCGTATGATCGTTCCCTATGACTTGAAAAGCCACCTGATTAATGACCTCTGCCATAACCGGATTAACTTTGCCCGGCATAATTGAAGATCCAGGCTGGCGTGCAGGCAATGAAATCTCATTAAACCCAGTCCGCGGACCGGAGGCCATCAACCGCAGATCATTAGCGATCTTGGACATGTTCATCATGCACACTTTTAGAGCAGCAGACACTTCTGTATAGGCATCCGTATTTTGGGTGGCATCGACGAGATGATCTGCCGTTACGAGCGGCAATTCACTGATCTCAGCTAAGTGCTCTACCACCAATTCAATATAACGAGGATCAGCATTTAATCCTGTACCCACTGCTGTTGCTCCCATATTGACTTCATACAAATGATGGCGTGTATGCTCAATACGTTTGATATCTCTTTCAAGCACTCTGCGATAAGCCTCGAATTCTTGACCCAGACGAATCGGCACTGCATCTTGAAGATGTGTCCGACCCATTTTTATCACAGGATCGAATTCATCCGCTTTTACCGCAAACACATCATGCATTCTGTGCATCGTTACAAGTAGCTGCTCCAGCAGTGAAAGTGTGGCAATATGAATTGCCGTCGGAAACGCATCATTTGTAGACTGCGCCATATTTACATGTGAATTGGGACTTAAGTGACGATAGTCTCCTTTTTCATGGCCAAGCAGTTCTAAGGCACGGTTAGCAATAACCTCATTCGCATTCATATTTAACGAGGTACCTGCACCACCCTGAATAGGATCTACAATAAATTGCTCATGCCACTGACCCTCGATGATTTCTTCTGCTGCTTTCACTACAACTTCTCCAAGCCCTCGATAGAGACGGCCAACTTCCATATTTGCAAGCGCAGCGGCTTTTTTTACAATCCCCATCGCTTTGATTAACTCTTTGTGAACCCGATAGCCCGTAATAGGAAAGTTCTCGACTGCGCGTAGTGTCTGAATCCCATAATAAGCGTTCTTATCTACCTGTTTACTGCCTAGAAAGTCATTTTCTACACGAAATTCAGTTTCAATCACTGTTATATCCCTCGCATTCATTATGATTAGGTTTATTAGAAAATAAGTAAGCGCAATCATTTCTATCTCACTTAGATATTAACCTTTATTGTGACAAATGTCTCTCAGAAAAATAGGGTTTAATGTAATTAATTACTATTTAGTAACCTGACACCGCTATTCTAAAGGGAAATGTGCTTAGGGAGGATTGAATTACCAAATCGTTAGGTCTAGTTTATCCAGATAAATCGTCGCTCACCCCAATTATAAGTATTTTGGACAAAATCACGTTTACGGATACTTAGGTATCTATTGCGGGCTGTGCAATGGGGCATCACATCCTTTCATGTAGCTCCTTATTAAAGAAGCCGGCCAAAAAGGCCGACTCGGATTACTATTTATCACAGTAATTGTGTTTTTTTATACTGAATAATGATCTAATGAGATCTGAATTCCATTAAGCTGAGCTTGCGGTAATTCTGACTCCCTACTAATACTCAAAACTAAGCTTTCACCATCCATGTTGGTATAATTCGCTGCTAATACCTCTCCCACTTCGAAATTCCTTTCTTTATGAGCCATAGCTGCGGCAAAAGCCTCTAAACCAATAATACCACATTCGGCAGCTTTCTTAATGCCCAATGCTTCAACGATCACACCGCCCGGCATCCCTGCGACGGATACCTCTATGAATCTGGACCGTTCCTGCAGCTGATAAGGGTGAGATAAATAAATAACAAAATACGTCTCACCAACTTGCCCGTACAATGTATACGGCTCTTGTTTCCATTCCCCTTGGGGAAGTACACCTATGATCGTATTCTTCTCACCCTGAGGGATTGGGAATAAAGAAATGATGACATTCTTGTGATAGAGAACCTCCATATAACGGCTTTGATGGCGGGGATCTCCCTCATTGTAGCCTTGTCCCGGGTGGAAGAAATACAGCTGATTTGCGCTTCCCTCTCCACTCACAGGTAACGAAAAAGCCCAGCGAAGCTGCTCATTATCGAATTCCTCAACCCGCTCCCACATCCCGCCTGCTGCAAACTCCTCTGTAATATAAGCATAGGAATGAAGCAAAGGCTGCGGCTGTGGATCCGTTGGGACAACCTTCTGAGTAATCTTCCCTACTTCCACTGGTGTCTGGCGATTCATGGCTGCGGCTAATATTTCATCGGATACTTGATAGAATAATAAACCGGCATACTCAGTGCGCGGCATCCTCTCAGGCAGCTGGAAGTCTCCAAACTGAACATAATCATGAAGTACATTAGCATCGCCGGGAACATCATGCGGCCAGCCTCTAGAATGCGCACCAACCCAAGCACCACGCAGATAGAATTCAGCTCGTACATTCCATAGATGGTCAAGCATTTCTTTAAGGCTTGTAGTAAGCTCCGTATCCTCAGGCGGGACAAGTTCCAACGCGCAGGTGAATGCCTGTACCCAATGCCAAAACCACGGAAGACTGCCGTATTCCGGCATCCCTTTAGTACGAATATAAGCCAGCGTATCCTTCAGACTCTGCCGGCCATCCTCAAGCAATATTTCATCCGCAAACAGGGTGCCAAAAATCAGCTTAGCAGCTGTATATTTAGCTTCATGATGCCCAAAAGTAACCACCGGCTTACGGTAGAAATCACTGCGATAAATATGTCCAAACGCTGTATTCAGAACTATGCGAAGTTGAGCATTTAATGCTCCTCCGTATCTTTTGCAAAAATACGCCATCAGGTTGCCCATAAGCTCCACTGGTAACTCATGCGGTGACGCATCTCGCGGAACCGGATTCAAACCGAGCGGCCAATGACCGTATAACTCTGTGCCGGGCTGCCGGTTCTGAAGCATTAAGATCTCCAGCAGTACATCCTGTGCTTTCTGTTTCGCTTGCTCACGATCAAAAGGCAGCTCAAAAGAATCATCAACAGCCGCTGCAAAAAGATACGAAGCATAATAAAAGTTATTTCGCACATCATCATGGAACCAGAGTCCACTTTCCAATAAAGGGCGTTGCTCTGCTTCCAGTGCTATATTAAAAATAATTTCTTGCTGACGTTCCTTAAAAGTACTCTGGATATTTTTCAACCCCGGCATTACTTTTCAACCTCCATCATTTCAGTTTTATATCATCTTCCGTCATTCATGAAAATCGAGCATAATAGCTCTATTGTGCACACTTTCCGTTCATTTTGCAATTGGAAAAACCAATAAATAAACATAAATAAACGAAATAAAAAAGATTAGTACTTGTAAAATGAACATAAATGGACTAAAGTGTACCTATACGAACGATAATATGTACACAAAGGAGATTGAACATTCAATGGAAAGACGTTTCGCATCCCATCCTAATGAAGTAAAACAATTTGACACTGAGCGCCTCCGTAAGGAATTCCACATTCCCGTTATTTTTGCTCCTGATGAGCTAAAGCTTGTCCTAACCCATGAAGATCGTATGATCGTTGGTGGAGCTAATCCTGTAAAAGAAGAGGTTGCGCTAACTACTGACCTTAAAGAACTTGGGGTTACTTATTTCTTGGAACGCCGAGAACTGGGCATCATCAATGTCGGTGGTAAAGGCTCCGTGGTTGTAGATGGCACAGAATATGAAGTGGATTTCAAAGAATGTCTTTATGTAGGTCAAGGTTCTAAAGATGTAGTCTTCAAAAGTGCAGACGCTTCCAAGCCTGCTAAATTCTATTTGAATTCTGCTCCTGCCCATCAGTCCTACCCTACTACCAAAACCACACTGGCCGATTCTGAATCCGGTGCGATGGGTGGTCTGGAGAACTCTAACGAGCGGACAATCCACCGCTTCATTCACACAAATGGTGTGCAAAGTGCCCAACTGGTTATGGGTATGACCCAACTGAAACCAGGCAGCATGTGGAACACCATGCCAGCACATACCCATCCACGCCGGATGGAAGCCTATTTCTATTTTGATCTTCCGGACGATTCCGTTGTGTTCCACCTGATGGGAGAACCTGACGAAACCCGCCATATCGTAATGCATAACGAACAAGCCGTTATTTCTCCAAGCTGGTCCATCCACAGTGGTGTCGGCACTCATAACTATACTTTTATCTGGAGTATGGCTGGCGATAATAAAAGATATGATGATATGGACCCCGTATCCATGAAAGAATTACAATAGAGATAAATCAACTACGGAAAGATGAGGCAGGCGGATGAACCCGATACGACGACACGAGATGATTATGGAAGTTATGCTGAACCAAAAAGATGTAACGGTGAATGAACTGAGCGATAAGCTTCAGGTTACTGGAAAAACAATACGCGAGGATTTAAGCAGGCTGGAGGAACAAGGGCTGATCGTACGTGTACATGGCGGAGCTGTGCTGGCACAAAGCGACCAGTTTGGTATTTTGCCCTCCAAGGATCCGCTGGATAAATACTCTGACGAGAAGACGGAGATTGCCTTGCGTGCGCTTGCTCATATTGAACCGGACGATATTATCGCTCTTGATGGCGGTAGCACTACGCTTGAAATTGCTCGGCGTCTGGACAATATGCCACTAACGGTAGTCACCAATGATGTATACATCATCAGCGAACTGGTTCCCAAAGATAACATCCGTCTGGTCGTTCCCGGTGGTTATCGTGTCCGTAATATGTTGGCTGGTCCTGAAGCCGTCTCCTATGTACAAAAGCTTAATATTCAAAAAGCATTCCTTTCATCGACTGCTATTCATATAGAGCATGGGCTCTCCATTTATACCGGAGATTTAATTGAGTTCAAGCAAGCCCTTGTATCTACAGCCCGTAAGGTATTCGCGGTTGTAGATCATCATAAATTCGGCCATACTGCACTGCGTACCTTTGCTTCCCTACAAGAAGTTGACGTGATTCTGACGGACAAAGGGCTCTCCCCCGAAACGGCAGATCAGTTCCGCAGTGCAGGCGTTACCATTGAATGCGGGTAAACCCGGAATAACAATCCATTTACAATAAAGGGGCGTAATTTATATGTCATCATTATTCAGCTTGGCAGGTAAAACAGCTATTGTAACAGGCGCAGCTCAAGGTCTTGGACAAGGAATCGCGCTTGCATTTGCAGAAGCCGGTGCAGACGTTGCGTCTGTCTCCCTTAATTCGAGTGAAGAAACTGTAAATGCAGCAAAAGCTTTTGGAGTAAAAGCAGTTAGTATCGAATCTGACTTAAGTGATCACAGCAAGCTGCAAAGCACTTTTGACCAAGCGCTAGAGCTGACCGGACATGTTGACATTCTCGTAAACTGCGCAGGAATGATCCGCCGTGCACCGGCAAAAGATCATAGTGAAAAAGACTGGTTTGATGTCATCAATTTGAACCTGAACACAGTTTTCCTTCTGTCGCAAATCGCAGGCCGCCACTTCCTGGAAAGAGGATCCGGCAAAATCATTAACATCGCCTCCATGCTCTCCTATCAAGGCGGAATCAATGTCCCTGGTTACACTGCGAGTAAACACGGGGTTGCGGGTCTTACTAAAGCTTTTGCCAATGAATGGGCAGGCTCCGGTCTGAACATCAATGCAATTGCACCAGGCTATATGGCTACTGAAAATACCGCTCCAATCCGTGCCGACCAAAGTCGTTCGGACTCTATCTTAGACCGTATCCCTGCAGCACGTTGGGGAACGCCTGATGACGTTAAAGGCCCTGCTGTATTCTTGGCTTCCGCAGCATCTGACTACTTGAACGGTCACGTTCTTAATGTGGATGGCGGATGGATGGCTAGATAATCCATAAAAATGGGTGTCCCATAGGGGCACCCATTTTTTGTGTGGATATGAAGCACTATCGGACTCAGCTGAACAATCTGCACACGCAGCAGCTAAAGGACTCAGCTGACCTTATACACCGTTTTATCCGCTATTTGGATAGCTATCGGACCTCATAGCCGCTATTGGTGCAAAAAACACCAATTATAAGCTCTTTCATGAGCAATAGCGACGTTGGAGTCCGAAAACCTGCTCAAAAGACGATAAATTCGCAAATAGGGGCATCTGGGTCCGAAAATCTCAGTATCAGTGGTTGTGGATCGTTCTGCATCATTTAAATAAGCTTGCAATGGAATTCACATCAAAATCACTAGTCATTCTAAAGTTTCCCGAATTGTATTTATCCTTCTTATCAAGATCCGTCACATACAGGAAGTTAGTATCCGTAAGATTCATGCCAAACCTCAAGCTGTTATTTACAATAATACTTATCCAGTAGGTCTCCGTAGATTTGTCCAAAGCACTACTTCTTCTCAATTTTACATCTGAAAAAGCATAAATGATCTTTTCAATTTCCTTCGGATCTTCAATCACTACCTTTTCATCCACTAAAGATTTCTCAATCTCGATTGAGGTGATTTCAGTTTCATCGATTTGATCCAACACTAAATTCTCAAATGAATTATAACTATGGTAGAGATTAATGATTACAGGGATTTCGATTAATAAAAAAATGAGTACGAGAAATACATAACGTTTCTTCATATTCATAATTATGAACACCCTATTTCTACAAACTCCTCTGGATGAGTGCGAATATAATTGCCGATAATTCTATGCGTATTTGGTGTCAGGTTCTTATATCGTTCGAATAACTCACTAATTACTTCTAACAGCTGAGGGTCTCGATCCAAATCCGTGATGGCCGCATCCGCCCACTCTTTACCCAGTCGATGATTTCTTTCCTCGAGAAATGTCTTTGTTTCCTGAAGCAAAAGAATCATGGGTGAATCGTCAAAAAATCGTATGCCTCCTATCACCCCTGTCCAATACCCTGGCAGGTCTTGCATGTAGGAAATCCAAGCATAATATTCCCCTTCGGAATTACAGCTGTGACCATATAGCACTCTGAACATGCATAAGGCTTGTTGCCCCTCTGTGAGCTTCGAGATCACTTCTGATTTGGTCGATGGCGATTTTCCGCGAATCAGCTGAAAGGTAGGCTCCATACAGGCCCATCCTAACCTTTCATCACTTAAAGTGTCCAAGTCTTCCCGCTTCATGGCTACTAAATTCATTTAACTCCTCCTTTGATTAACATCCAAAAATATACATATATTTCTTAACGATGTCAATAAAAATCACTTGGGGACATTAAGTAATTCGATCGTTTTTATGATAGGCTTTAAGCAGTAGATATTTTCACAAAGGAGCTTTTCTATGCATAATGAGATACTTACTATATTTGATGAAGCGGGTCACCGAATCGGTACAGCTCCACGGGCAGAAGTACATCGGTTAGGACATTGGCACGAGACCTTCCACTGCTGGTTTATAAGCAAAACCCAAGAAATCCCCTATATTTATTTACAGCTTCGTAGTGAGCAGAAACAAGATTATGCAGGATTGCTGGACATCACGGCCGCTGGACATTTGCTGACACACGAAACGGTAGAGGACGGGATTCGCGAGGTTCAAGAAGAACTCGGTTTGGAGCTAGCTTTTGATGAGCTGATTCCCTTAGCTACAATTCCTTACAGTATGATCAAAGAAAATCTTATCGATAAAGAACGAGCGCATGTTTTTGTTTATAACAATCCTTATCCTCTGGACGATTTTAAGCTGCAAGAAGAAGAGGTTGCAGGAATAGTTATCACAAAGTTTGCGGACTTCCGAAGCTTTTGGCAGGGAGAAATACATAGTCTACAAATCAATGGTTTCAAAGTAGATTCAAACGGACAAAAAATCAACATTCAACAAAGTGTGGATCGGACTCATTTTGTGCCTCATGAAGCAGCTTATTTCACTCGGATCATTGAGGGCATCGAAGCAATAATTCTAACATCACCCATCGTCACGGAGGACATATGATCATTAATCCTCAAACATTTACAGTCAATGGAATCCAATACAGCATTAGATCTGCTGCCTCTAAAGACGCTAAAGTGTTATCTGAATTAAGAGTGCGGATCGATGGAGAAACCGAGAATTTAGATCGGGAACCAGGCGAAGCCTTTATTGACGAAAAAGGGTTTGAACAGCTTATTCAAGCCGATTCTGAGAAAAATAATAACCTTTTTCTAGTCGCAGTAGTTGATAATCAAATCGTTGCGTTCTCCAGATGCGAAGGTTATCCCTTAAAAAGATTTGCTCATAAAGTAGAATTTGGAGTATGTGTGCTGCAGGATTATTGGGGATATGGTATTGGAAAAAATCTTCTCGCCGAATCGATTGCCTGGGCTGACACTAATGGTATTCAAAAGATCACCCTAAATGTGCTGGAAACGAACACCAACGCTATTAAGCTATATCAAAAGCTTGGCTTTGAAATTGAAGGGATTTTAAAGAAAGATAAACTTCTATCGGACGGCAAATTGTATAACACCATTATGATGGGAAGAGTTAAGAACTGATTCTATTCAAAAAAAAGGCAGAACCTGAAACTCAGGTCCTGCCTTTTTATTATACTAATGCTTTACGCTTCAACATCGCAAGTCCATTCACCGCTAGATTCAATAGGGCCGGAGCTGAAAGACCTGTTTCCAAGTCTGTGTATTCCGCTCCATCCAGCTCTACCGTTTGCGGACTGCCGCTGAAATTTTGCACAAAAACATAATCACTTTCGCCATCTGTGCGAAGTTGTGCAGTCACACCTGCTGGAAGCTCACTATCCATCGCACGGGTAATTCCTGCCTTAGATGTGATCGCTGCGTATAGCTCAACATAGAACGAAGTGTCTTTCACACGGGTAGCAAGATGGTACGCATTTCCTTCACCAAAACGATTGACTGTAAGCGCTGGACGGCCCGCATAGAAATCGTTGCGATAATGCCCCAAAGCCTCTGCACCTTCCAAATGAATCAGCTCGGCTATCTCATGCGCATCGTAGTCACCGCTTAGCTTAAGTTTATTACCGGCCTCCATCACTAACCCGTTCAGATCACGGCTGTGCAGCCCTTCTGTCTCCTCTGCCCAAATCCCCAGTGTTCTGCGCAGTGGACCAGGGAATCCTCCCAGATGACATAAATCCGTTTCGTTAACTACTCCTGACCAATAGGTTGCGAGGAATGTGCCGCCTTGCTCCACATATTTCTCAATGCGCTTTCCATTCTCTTCACTAATCAGGTATAACATAGGGGCAACAACCAGCTTGTAAGCAGACAGATCATCTCCAGAGCCTATAATATCAACTGGAATGCCCAGCTCCCAAAGTGCACGATAATGCTGTAGCACCGTCTCCTCATAACGTAATCCGGAATTACGGATGCCTTGCGCATCCTTTATCGCCCAGCGGTTGTCCCAATCGAAAATAATCGCCGTCTGCGCCGGAGTGGACGTACCCACTACTTCCGTCATTCCCGCCAGCGTCTTTCCTACTTCCGCTACATCTTGGAATACTCGAGTCTCGGAGTGGCCACTGTGGTCTACAACTGCGCCGTGGAACTTCTCACTTGATCCGCGGCTTTTGCGCCATTGAAAATACTGCACAGAATCCGAACCATGCGCTACCGCTTGCAAGGAAGACAGCTTGTGCATTCCGGGACGTTTCAGCTTACTGACCGATTGCCAGTTCGTAAGGGATGGCGTGCTTTCCATCAGCAGGAACGGTTTCTTTTTAAAAGAGCGCATTAAGTCGTAGTGCATCGCCGTCCATGCTGCCAATCTAGTATCGTCACCGTCTTCGGTATAATGCCAGTCTGGATAAGCGTCCCATGAGACCACATCCAGGATTTTGGCCAGCTCGCGGTAATCAATGCCATCGATCATATGCATATTCGTCGTGATAGGCAGCTCTGGATTGTAAGGACGAACCGTATTGATCTCGTGCTGGCAGAAATCAATTGTCCGTTCACTAACAAAACGCCGCCAGTCAAGATTCAAGCCGTGTACTTGTGTCTCACCATGTGGAGCTGGGGATTCAATCTGTGACCATGAAGTGTAGGTATGGCTCCAAAAAGTAGCCCACCAAGCATGATTCACCTCATCCAAACTGTTATTATATTTCACCTTCAACCATTCTCTAAAAGCATCCTGGCAGAGCTCGCAGTGACACTCCCCACCGAACTCATTCGAAATATGCCAACCGATAATGGCTGGATGCTGGCTGTACCGTTCCGCTAGCTTTGCATTCAGAATTGCAGTTTTCTCCCGGTACACTGGTGAGGTAAAGCAATGGTTATGACGGAAGCCATGCAAATTGTGAACACGGTTACGCTCCACTCTTAAGACTTCTGGATATTTTTGCGACATCCATGCTGGGCGGGCACCACTTGGCGTTGCCAAGATAGCGTAAATCCCATTCTCTGCAAAAGAATCAAGTACACCATCCAACCATTCGAAAGTGAACACACCCTCTTCAGGTTCAAGAGATACCCACGAAAAAATGCCTACGGACATGACATTGCAGCCCGCCAGCTTCATTAATCGGATATCCTCACGCAATACTTCCGGATATTTCAGCCATTGTTCAGGATTATAATCAGCACCGTGCAGCATGACACCAGCTTTTCTGCTTATCGGGGAATGTTTTTTATTCATTGTGTACGATCATCCTCTCAATTCTGCCCATTTATAGAATGGGACTATTCTCTGATGATAGGCTAGAAGCGTAAGCTATCTTATTCAGGAATCATCATTTATACTATTTATAATATAAGAAAATTCATTTCAATCAGTAGGAATATAGTCTCGAAGTGATAGCACAAAATGAAGATGAGGTGATAAACCTGCTACCTTTTTCTCTGATTGAATTACCGCGCGACTCTGGAACGTTGCCCCTATCCCCCTACTCTGTAGGTCGCCATATCCAATTCCATCATGTGCGCCCAGCAGGATTTCCTGTGTATCAAATCTTTTTAATCCGGACCGGAACCGGGTTATTTCGTGATCTGGAAAGTGGCACAGAAATCATACTGGAACCGGGGATGGCTTTTGCCTTCCCGCCCGATCGTGGTCATGAATATTATCCTACCTCTCATGAACCGTGGCATGTTGGCTTTATCGGCTTTCAAGGCAGTCAAGCTCATGGATTGCTGGAAGCGCTTGAACTGCTCCCTTCTGTTCCTTATCGAACGGATCGTTTTGAACAATGCTGGGAAGAAATCGGCCAAATCTGGCATACGGTGAATTCTCCTGCCCCCAATCGGCAGGACGAGATGTGGATGCAAGAGTTGTCTATCACACTCTATAGACTGCTCTTGATGCTGCGCCCTGCCAAGAGTTCAGAAGTCTCCGGTAATCGTCTAGCCTTCGAGTCGGTCCGAAATGAAGCCCTAACTACAGCCGTCGGGCTGATCAACGAACATTACACAGAACCGCTTCTGATCTCCAATCTTGCAGCAGCAGTCGGGTACTCTGTGCAGCATTTCCAGCGTTTATTTGTGCAGGAATATGGGGTCACTCCGCATAAGTATTTGCAGAATCTGCGGCTGGAGCGGGCGCTGCAATTAATGACGGAGGATGTGGAGATCCCCGTTCAAGATATTGCGCTTCAGCTGGGCATGGAGACTAATTATTTTATACGTGTCTTCCGAAAAAACTACGGCTGTACACCCGGAGTAATGAAAATACGTTTGCTACAAGACGAGCAAATGAAGTAACGCTTCCAAGCCTAAAGAAGATATTGTGAAATTAAGCAAATGATAGCTTGTAAATTGGGGGCACCTTAATGAAAACATTATCTGATATTAACTTTAGAGATCCCTATATCCTATCTGTTCCTGAACTTGGTCAATACTATTTATTTGGCACAGATGGCTTAACAGCTTGGAGTGGCGCACCTCACGGCTTCGATGTATATATCAGCTCAGATCTTCAGGAATGGTCCGGACCCATTGCTGCCTTTCGTCCAGATCCTGATTTTTGGGCTGATCATCATTTCTGGGCACCAGAGGTTCATCGCTACAACGGAAAATATTATATGTTCGCTTCTTTTAAAAGACATGGCGTTCCACGGGGGACACAAATATTAAGCGCGGAAACACCTGAGGGTCCTTATCTTCCTATCAGCAATCATCCGATTACCCCTGCTTCTTGGGAGTGCCTTGACGGAACGTTATATGTAGATAAAGAAGACAAACCTTGGATGATCTTTTGCCGTGAATGGATTGAAGTGACGGATGGAGAAATGTATGCCGTTCGGCTGAAGGAGGATTTAAGTGCTACTATTGGCGAATCTATGCTGCTTTTCCAGGCTTCACAAGCTCCTTGGACGGTAGGTGGCAAAGAAGGGCAATACGTAACTGACGGTCCTTTTATGCATCAGACTAGCAGTGGTGAGCTGCTTATGTTGTGGTCTAGCAGTGGAGCTAGTGGTTATGCCATGGGTTTAGCCCGATCCGTCAGCGGTGACATTAGTGGACCTTGGCAACATGATCCTGAGCCTCTTTATGCCAAAGATGGCGGACATGGAATGTTGTTTCGTGATTTGACGGGCAGACTTATGCTGGCCATTCATGCCCCAAATCTCAACCCACAAGAACGGCCGCTGCTTATTGAGGTCCAGGAAAGCTCCAGAACGATTTCGATAAAATCATTGTAATGTAGAACGGAGTAGAACCCTTGGAACAAAAGATTAAGTCTTTATTTAATGACCAGATTGTAAGTGCTGCCTGCACGAAATACGGTATCCCCATAGATGAGCTAAGCTTCATTGGCGGATTTCAAAATTTTGTTTATGAATATCAACTTAGCAATCATCAATATATTCTAAGATTTACTCATAGCTCGCTGCGCAGTATGGAATTGTTAACGGCTGAACTTGAATGGATTCTATACCTGGCTGATCATGGCGTTTCCGTATCAAGACCCGTAGGTTCTCTTCTGGGTAATCTAGTTGAGCAAATAGAGATTGGTGATTCATGCTTTATGGTATCTTCCTTTGAAAAAGCACAAGGGAAACGAATAGGTTACCCAGACTGCCTGAAGGATCTAGACCTCTATGAGCAGTGTGGCATGATCACTGGACAAATGCACAGATTAGCAAAATCTTATAAACCACAGTCCAAAAGACATGCGTGGCATCAGAACTACTACCTGCAGAATGTAACCAGGTTTATTCCTCCATCCCAAAGTGGCGTTTTGGAAAGCTGTAAGGCGCTTATGGATCAGCTAAAGCATCTCGACGCTGATATAAATACCTATGGTCTCATCCATGGGGATATCAATGTAGGCAACTTTTTGGTCGACAATGGCAAGCTGACCTTGTTTGATTTTGATGAAGCTCAGTACAGCTGGTTTGTAGAAGATATCGCCATTCAACTGTATTATCTAGTCTACGTTTACGGGGATGATAGTATGGAGGACAGGCAGCTTCAATGTCAGCGTTTTATGGAGCATTTTCTGAAAGGCTACGTTAAAGAGAACAGGATTTCAGAAAATGAGCTGAAGTTAATTCCTCTTTTTCTTCGATTAAGAGAGATTATTGTTTATACGGGGATGTACCGGAGTTTTGATATGTCTAACCTAGATGATTGGACCAAGGATTATTTAACGCAGAGTAAGGCGAGAATCGAGAATGGCGTATCCATCATTGAATCTTGTTTCTGAACAAACATCCAAAGTGTTTCATATGATGTGTCTCTCTTACAAAACCCACAGCTATCACTGTGGGTTTTGTGTTTTTTAAACAAGTCCATTTTTGCTTTTAAGAGGTTGATATGCCGTTACTCTATCCTAACTTGGACATATCGTATTATGAGACTTTTCCCAAAAATGCATATGAGGGGTTGGTTAAATGAGTGCTGTACCTCACAACAAGGCGAACCAACAAGGTATTTCTATTATTACCTGTACCAATCGCCATAATTATTTAAACAACCTATTTCAAAATTACAGCAGACAAAAATATGCCAATAAAGAACTTATCATTATTATCAATAATAATAAAATTCCACTATCCCCCTACCAAACCTTAGCTAAAAAACACAAAAATATTAAGATATATCGTAAACCTGAACAGCAATCTCTCGGTTCATGCTTAAACTATGCCGTAACAAAATGCAAATATCATACCATTGCCAAATTTGATGACGACGATTATTATGCCCCTTATTATTTGACGGAAAGTATTCTGACCTTAAAAAGAACTAAAGCTGATATCCTTGGAAAACGGGCTCACTATATGTATTTACTAGGTTCAAAGACTTTGATTCTTCGTTTCGCAAATGATGAACACCGAATGGTTACCCATCTCCCTGGCGCTACGCTCGTCTTCAAACGAAAAGTATTCGATCATGTGAAATTTCCTAATAAAAACGTAGGTGAGGATGATCTCTTTTGCAGCAGAAGCAAAAAGAAAGGTTATAAGGTTTATTCTGCAAGTAAAAATAACTTCGTTGCCATACGTAGAAAAAACTCTTCAAAACATACATGGATCATCAGTGATAGTACACTAATAGCTAACCATAAGATCATCCGGAATATTAAAAACTATAGGAATTTTGTTGGACGCCGTCCAAAGATTTCGTTATGAAATTAACTGCTGAATCTACTTCATCTGCTGTGTCTATTCTAACTTGTACAAAACGAATGGATTGTATTAAAACAATATTTGATAACTATCAACGACAGAATTTCAAATCTAAAGAGCTTATCGTGATCATTAATAATGATAGCTTGAAAATAGAAGACTATATACATGCTGCAAAAAAACATAAAAATGTACGGATCTATAAACTACCTGAATATCGTTCACTGGGGTTTTGTCTGAATTTTGGTGTGCACTTAGCGAATTATAGCTGTATCGCTAAATTTGATGACGACGATTATTACTCTGCCAACTATTTAACGGATAGTATGAACACCCTCCATAAAACTAAAGCTGATATCGTTGGAAAACGAGCTCACTATATGTATTTAACTGATAAGAAGCTCCTTTTGCTTCGTTATCTTCATATGGAAAATAAACAGGTAACCAATGTTCAGGGTGCTACCCTACTCGTAAAACGAAATGTCTTCCAGCAGATTTCCTTTCCAGATTGGAATAAAGGTGAATGCGTTAAGTTTTGTGCGGATTGTGCTGCACAGGGCTTTAAGATCTATGCAGGAAATAAGTATAACTTCGCTGCGATTCGTAGAAAAAACTCCAAAGATCACACTTGGGTCGTTAGCGACAAGAAACTTCTAGCTCAAAATGTTAAAGTTCTAAACGTGAAAAACTTCAAAAAATACGTAACGCGAGGCTGATTTAATCAATCTAATCCTACCAGCTATGCCTTAGTAACCCAATAAAAAGACTGGACAGCAATATAGCTAAGCGGCTATTCGCATCCAGTCTTTCATATTTTTAAAAAGTATAATCGTAAAATTTCTCTGCATTCCTTAAGCTGGACCATACATCAGAGCTTTCTCCGCCTATATACCAATAAGCTACTCCAGCAAGTTTTTTAGTAACCGCTAAGTTGTATTTTGTTATTAATGAACGCCCATCCTCAATCCAGATCGTATGTTTTATAGCTTGTTTCGAGTAGCCCGCGACATATTGTCCCAGCGAAGGATTCCACACGGGTCTCGATGCATAGCTGCTGATAATCTGATTTTGCTCCGGAAGCGTAATATATTGAGAGGATAAAACCGTCCCCTTCTGGTTCAATGTCCAATCCCGATTATATAAGGGCAATGCCAATATAACTTTTTGACTAGGTACAACTTTTAGGATTGTATTCACAGCCTTTTGATCATAAGAAAGCGAGGCATTGGACCCCGGAACTTGACTCCCGTCATAATGCTCATCATAACCCATCATCACCATATAATTCACTTGCTTGCCTAGGGCAGCATAGTCAAAAGCTTCTGTCCAATCCGTTCCAAGATCAGGAGATACATCCATCGACAGGATAACATCGAGCGAATGCATTTTCTCGGCTAATAAAGTAATAAACGAAGTCAAATACACACGATCTTCGGCCGCTACATTTTCAAAATCTATATTTAGTCCATCTAATCCATATTTACTCACTAAAGCAGCTAACTGATTAACTGCCGTATTCCTTGCGGTTGTACTCAACAGCATCTGATGCGTCGCTTCTTGATCCGATCGATTGCCAACCATCGCCCAGACTTGCTTCTTATTATTTTTTGCCCAAGTCACCAGCGAGGCGTCTGTCGAATCCGTTACTGCCCCTGTTTTCCCAACATAATACCAACGTGGTGATAATGTGTTGACGTTCGATTGCAGAACATGATTCTCAAATTGTGCCGTCGTGAGACCATACTGCCAGCCTATAACAATACGTTTGTCCGGATTACTTTCCAGCTCTGCCGCCCAGCTTGTATGTTGCAGCACCCGATCCATCAGCACTGCCGTCTCTTGCCTTGTTATCGGGTCCGTGGGCCGAAAATTTCCGCTATTATCGCCTTTCATTAATCCGCGATCATTAACCTTAGCTACAGCAGCACTTGCCCAGCTAGCAATTTGTTGCCGATCCTTAAAATTAGTTTGTGCGGCAGTTGCAGTGTTTGTTTGCTTTAGAGCTTTGGCTATCCACACAGCCGCTTCCTGCCGAGTGACTGCTTTTGCGGGTGCAAAAGTAGTTGCCGAAGTGCCGTTCGCCAGTTCAAGCTGAACCGCAGCCTGAATCCAGCCGTAATACCAAGCGCTTTTGGCTACGTCGGTATAAGGAGATACCGGACTCAACGCTGGATCAAGCTTCAACAGTCGATCAAGTACTGTTATAAATTCAGCTCTAGTAATCGATTGAGTAGGTGAAAATTTAGTATTCGAGGTGCCAGTTAATATATTCCGGTTATATAAATCTATGATTTCTTTTTTTGCATAACTAGTGTTTATATCCTCAAAAGGAACCCCATTATCGGCCGATATATGCTGAATAAATACTCCGGCGGCTAGCACGACAGCGAGGGTTATTATAGTAAATCTAGCAAATATATTTTTCACGGGTTAAGAGATTCCCCCTTGGTTATCAATCTTTGAATTATACCAAGGATACAATCAATAAACATCGCTAAAATATTGGTAGAGTACGATAGGATCAGCTCTTCGGATTACGCAAAAAGAGACTAAGAACCACACCACACAGCGCCAAGACCAATGAAACTAGGAACGTATCGTGGAATCCTGCAACCATAGCCGCTGAGGGTAGTTTCTGATTCCCTAGACTCATATGTGTAGCTATATTGGAAGTCAATAAGCCCGACATTATAGCGACAGCAAAGGAACCCACAATTTGTTGCGCAGAGGCAGTAAGTGGGGTAACACGGCTGATCAGATCCTTCGGAGCGGCCTTAAGCACATGTGTACCGAGCTGCATAGTAGTTAATCCTTGGCCAAGTCCCATAATGGCAAAATAACTGATCATAACGTATACACTTGTATCATTTTGTAAACGTGACAAGAGAAAGAGTCCGGTGGACAGCAGCACAAGTCCAGAGAACACAACGGGCCGAGCTCCAAACTTATCAAATAACTTTCCTCCAATAATCATGCCAGCAAAGGATATTAATGCTTGGGGAATAACTAAAAGCCCCGATTCAAAGGAAGAAAAACCTCTGACCTGCTGCAAAAAAATTGGAATTAACAGAATCGAACCAAATAAGGCGAACTGATTAATCCAGGTCAAAATCATACCTTTACTAAATTCTAGAGATCGAAAAGAGCGAAGTTCCAATAACGGTTCTTTTTGGCGCAATTCCACGAAAATAAACAAGGCTAAAGCAATGAAGCTGAACGCAAGAGATATAATCGTTATACGATCCCCCCAGCCATCTACTCCCCCTCTATGCACCCCAAATACCAAGCTGGAGAAGGCGAGCGGTGATAAAATCACACCCCAAATATCCAATTTAGCTTTATTCCCCTTCTCTATTACCGGAAGAAATTTCACTCCAACAATCATTGCAATAATGCCAATGGGAACATTAATCAGAAAAATCCAGTGCCAGCTGGCATATTCCAACAGCCATCCTGACAGTACAGGACCAAGAACAGGCGCAATTAACATCGGTAGTCCAAGCAATCCCATGATTGAACCTCTTTTATCGGGAGGTGCGATTTTGAATGACATAGCCATACCAATTGGAGCAATCATCCCTCCGCCTAATCCCTGCAAAATACGAAAGATTATCAGCTCTGTTGTGGATTGTGCCATAGAGCATAATAAAGACCCTATGGTAAACAATACGATCGAAGCTAAAAAAACACGTTTGGCAGTGAACTTATCCGAGAACCAACCGGCCAATGGGATAATTACGGATAAAGCCAGCGTATAACCCGTAATGGCCCACTGTATTGTTTTTAGGCTGGCATCAAAGGTTTTTTCAAGCTGCGGGATCGCTACATTCATAATTGTACTGTCGAGCATAACCAGCAGCATTCCTGTTATAAGTGCCAGTATTACGGGAAGTATTGCTTTTATAGAAAATTCTTTGGTGACTGGTTGGGATTGTTCCACTTGAAGATTACTCATGGGTCTATACACATCCTTTTTAATTTTTACTAATTAAATTGCTAACTGCTGCCTCCTTTTTTTAAAAAATCGCACCTTTAAACTAACAGTGTAAGATTAATATAGCACCCGTTTATTTGCTTGTAAATAAAAATATCTAACAGTGTAAGATAAAGCAGTAATCTAACGATGGTAGACCAGCCATTCATCTTCGCTTATGATAAAGAAAGACAGTAACAGGAGGTCGTTTCGATGAGAATCAAAAATCTGCAAATCACTGAACAAGATATAATAAAAGCTTCTTGGGTGCTGTTGGATGATATCGGCATAGAGGCATTTAGTATGCGTAAATTAGCAGAACTACTAAAAATACAAGCCGCCTCTCTGTATTGGCATTTTAAGAGTAAACAGAGCATTTTCCAGACGCTTGCTAATGAGGTCGCCAAAGAAGCCCTCGAAACTGCGAATCTCGAAGGTACTTGGCAAGAACAGTTATTTAATTTTGTGGACCGAATTCGTGGGGTTTTACATAAGTATCCTTGCTCGGCTCAGCTGATGATGAGAACCTTGCCTTCTGAACCTAATTATCTATCTTTACTGAATACTTTGCTTCAGATCGTGGATCATCTTCCTTTAAGCGATAGTGATAAATTCTCCTTGATTGCATGCGTGTTAAACTATGTAATCTCATTCGAATTGGACAAATATGAGCAGGATCGAATAGACTTAGCCATGAAAAATGAACCTAATGGAGATGCTAGAGTGGTTTTTAAACAATCGCTTGAGCACTTATCCGGGGATGGACCTAATGTTATAAAACGAATGTACGAAAACAATATTTTTAATGAAATTGGCTCCGATAAGATGTTCTATACAGGTCTAAAAATAATGGTGGGCGGAATTGAACAGTTAGCTAATGAGCGACAAGAACAACAAGAACAACAAGAGCGACGGTAGAACTTAGGAATTTTTCACGAAAATAAATCTTGCACAAAAAAAGGGCATCCCAGCAGCCAATTTCGGCTTTTGGAATGCCCTTTTTTTAAAGAGCCCGAAATAAAAATTCTCCTGTGGACTGGATGTATCTATACATCACTCCACACGCCACTAATATCACCACACCAATACCTAACATAACGAGATCACCATTTAGATCAGATAAAAGAAAACTCAAACCAAATGGAATCAGCAAGCTGATAAATCCTATAATCATCGCTACAAGGACCGAAGCACTTTGTTTAATTACAGAGACTTCATTGGTCCACTCCAGTTTAGGAAGCTTCAAGTTTACGATCACACCTACCATTGCGGTAAGACAAGCGTATAGGACGGGGATTATTAGCAATAACAAGCTCTCCATCCAGCCAGTGCCCAGAGAAATCATAAGAAGCACACTACTAACAATCACAATCGGCACAGTAATGGTGAGATTCACTGCGATTTTACTTAATAATATAGTTTTTGTCGGAACGGGAGCGCTTTTTAAAATCCAAATATGGTTACCTTCAAGCGAAATCGAACTCGAGGTCGTACAGCTTAATGCTACAAAGAAGGAAACAAATAGTGGCGCCAATCTGCTTAGATAATTAGAGAGTTCTGGTATCTCAATAATCTTTCCTAATTGCTCTGAGCTAACAAACAGTAAGGTGATCGCCATGACAAGTAGCATTACCATACCAATACTTGTATTTAGCACATATATAGAAGAACTGAAATAGCGGCGCAGCTCTTTTTTATACAATGTGTAAAGCGGTGAAGAGACTGCAAGTGACCTCATTTGATACTTATTCTTTGAGTAAGAAGTCGTAAGGCCTGTGTGTATTGCTTTATATTTGCTGCCAAGAATAAGGGTAAACAGCATAAAAGAAAGTAATGAAATTCCTATAAATAATAGTAAAGGAGCTACCTGATACGAGCAGACAGCATCTACATACATGACCGTCAAAGGATATAAGTTAAAGATTTGATCGCCAATTTGTGTGCTCATATCTGCAATTAACTGCGGGTCATTCCCATTCATTTGGCTTGAACCCAAAATAATAACAATGATTACGGCAAAAGTCAGAATGAGACTTATTAAACGACTTCCTTTAAACCGTGAGGAAATCCAACTAATCAATGCCCCTATAATCGTTGCAGCAATGATCGGCACTAATGGGATAAATAGCAGCGTTATCATGAAAAATAAATAATACACTACTGCCGGATTTACCTTTATAGCATAAACTACACCTGCTGGCACCATCACCATCAATGAGAACAGTATATTCAGCACGTAGAGCTGAACTACACGGCTTGCTACGATATGGCTCGTTTTGATAGGCAGCGACATTACGAGATCGTAATCTTTGGAGCCAAATAATACCCCACTCGCCTTATAGATCGTTGTAAAAAATCCAATCAAGCAAGTAACAGCCATCATAATCGCAAGCAGCAGCTCTGGCCGGCCTATCTGTTCAAGGGTCTCTGCTATCATGAAGCTATATCCAAACGAAACCACTGCCATCATGACAATCCCTATTAAGATACCGATGCTCAGCAAAAGCATTTTTCGTCTTTCTTTCATATCTCGTGTATGCAAAGCTTTATTTAACCCAAAGGATGAGATTAGCTGAATTTTCGTCAATCTCCAGATATTAATCATGTTTTATCAACTCCAAAAACACATCTTCAAGGCTGCTGTCACCCTTCACCTCTTCTGTTTTCCCATGAGTGATCAATTCACCCGCTTTGATAATGGCGATCTTATTGCAGAGCTTCTCGGCCACGTCCAGTACATGCGTCGAAAAAAAGATCGCACTGCCCTGGCTGCAAATATCCGCCATAATTCTCTTGAGCGTGTGTGCCGCTTTTGGATCAAGTCCCACAAAGGGTTCATCCAGAACCAGCAGCTTCGGTTTATGAATAAGCGCAGAGATAATCGCGAGTTTCTGTTTCATACCATGAGAATACGCGGAGATCAAATCCCCCAGATTAGAGGTAATCTCAAATTCATCGCTATATTTCTTTATCAGTAACTCCCGATCCGCTTTCGATACGCTAAAAAGATCACCAATAAAATTCAAGTACTGAATGCCCGTCAGATGATCGTATAAATCCGGATTATCTGGAATATACGCAGTAATCGCTTTGCAGGCTAAGGGATCTTTTTTAATGGAGTACCCACCAATCTCGATATCTCCCTCCTCAAAATCTAAAACTCCGACCACTGCTCGGATAGTCGTTGTTTTCCCTGCACCGTTATGACCGATAAAGCCATAGATGTCACCTTTTTCGACCACTAAATTTAGATCATTTACCGCCTTCTTGCCACCCTTATAGCTTTTGGTAAAATGTTTGATTGTCAACATCTTGCCACTCCCCTTCCAATCTCATAACACTCTCAATATGCCATATTTACTGTAGCTTCGTCGTCTTCAATATACGTTTCTTATAATACGTTTAGCCCGTCCAGATAGTTCATTCGTTTGCAAATATTTTATTTTGAGATTTTCACCTCTAACGGGTGGGATAAAATTACGATTAAGTGCAACACGGTCCGTAAGGGCAAACAAACTACTTTGGGGACGTTGAGATAACTACTTGGGTGACGATGAGATAGCTGACTTTGGAACGCTAAGCGAACTACTTTGGGGACGGTTGGCTGACAGCTTTGGAATGATAAGGCAGACTGACGATGAGCTAACTAAATTGGAACGCTAAGCAGACTGACGATGAGCCAACTAAATTGGAACACTGAGCAAACGACTTTCTAAGCATTCTACTCCGGATCAGAAGCAATCTACCTTTGGTAGTGGCAGCCATTGCTACGTATCGGACCGAGGCGCCCTTATTTCGCAAATTCACGCTCTTTTCCACCCCGTTCGGACTCAGATGCAGCTATTGTGCCACATCCGCTCCTTTTTGCTGCAAAATCAGGCGAATAAGTGCTATGCAGTCCGTTACTTTGAAAAAAAGCACCAAAAACATCATTTAGCTGCAATACGGTCCGCAAGGCTAAACAAACTACTTTGGAACGGTAAACAAATTACTTTAGTGACGATGAGCTAACTACTTTGGAACGCTAAACAAATTACTTTAGTGACGATGAGCTAACTACTTTGGAACGCTAAGCAAACGACTTTCTAAGCATTCTACTCCAGAACAGAAGCAATCTACCTTTGGTGGTGGCTGCCATTGCAACGTATCGGACCGAGGCGCCCTTATTTCGCAAATTCACGCTCTTTTCCACTCCGTTCGGACTCAGATGCAGCTATTGTGCCATATCCACTCCTTTTTCCTGCAAATTCAGCCGAATAAGTGCTATGCAGTCCGTTACCTCGAAAAAAGGCGCCAAAAACACAATTTAGCTGCAATACGGTCCGTAAGGGTAAACAATTACTTTGGAACGGTAAACAAATTACTTTAGTGACGATGAGATAGCTACTTTGGAACATTAAGCAGACTGACTTTGGTGACGAGGAGCTAACTACTTTCGAACGCTAAGCAAATCTTTGGTGACGATGAGATTGCTAACTTTGGAACGCTAAACAAACTACTTTGTTGACGGTGAGTTAGCTACTTTGGAACGCTAAACAAACTGACGATGAGCCAACTACATTGGAACGCTGAGCAAACTACTTTCTAAGCGTTCTACTCCGGATCAGAAGCAATCTACCTTTGGTGGTGGCAGCCATTGCTACGTATCGGACCGAGGCGCCCTTATTTCGCAAATTCACGCCCTTTTCCACCCCGTTCGGACTCAGATGCAGCTATTGTGCCATATCCACTCCTTTTTCCTGCAAAATCAGCCGAATAAGTGCTATGCAGTCCGTTACTTTGGGAAAAGGCACCAAAAACACAATTTAGCTGCAATACAGTCCGTAAGGGTAAGCCGAGCCAACCAAAAAAAAGCATTCACCCCCAAATTAGGATTGAATGCTCTTTTTCTAAATGTAAAGTCTACGCTGATGCGAACTGACTGTTATATAATCTGGCGTAATATCCACCGCTGGCTAGGAGTTGGTCATGCGTGCCACTTTCGACAATGTCTCCGTCCTTCATGAAAAGAATGAGATCCGATTCTCGAATCGTTGACAAACGGTGAGCAATTACAAAGCTGGTCCGACCTGCGATCATTTTTAGAAAAGCCTTCTGAATCCGTACCTCAGTCAGCGTATCAATACTGCTGGTTGCTTCATCCAAAATGAGCATAGGCGGATCTACGAGCATCACTCGTGCTATGGTAAGCAGTTGCTTTTGTCCTTGCGACAAATTATCTCCTGAGCCACTGATCTTTGTATCATATCCCTCAGGCAGGCGTTTAATGAAGCTATGAGCATTTGCAGCCTTAGCAGCAGCGATGACCTCTTCTTCGGTAGCCTCAGGTTTGCCGTAGGCAATGTTTTCTCTAATTGTGCCGCCAAAAAGCCAGGTGTCCTGCAACACCATCCCGAAATTACGCCGCAGACTGTCACGGGTAATCGTCTTGATATCCACACCGTCAATCTTGATGGAACCCTTATCCACATCATAAAAACGCATAAGCAGATTAACCAGTGTGGTCTTCCCCGCTCCCGTCTGCCCTACAATTGCAACCCGGGTACCTGGTTTCACTTCCAGACTGAAATCATTAATCAGAGGACGTTCAGGATTATAAGCAAAGGATACTTTTTCAAAGGTAATCGTCCCTTGGCTTGTATTCATAATTTTGGCGTCTGTTGCATCCGCTGGTTCAGGCGAGAGGTCTAGAATGGCGAAGATCCGCTGCGCTGATGCCGTTGCCGATTGAAGCTGCGTAATCACACCTGTAATTTCATTAAACGGCTTAGCGAACAAGTTAGAGAAGATCAAAAAGCTGGACAAATCCCCTACCGTCACAAGCCCGCGAATCACCATAACACTACCGATCATCGCGATAACAGAGAAGGTAATATTATTTACTAACCGGGTTGTCGGATTGGACAAGGAACCGTAAAATTGTGATTTCACACCAGTCTGGTACAAAGTCTCGTTTCGTTCTTCAAACTGGGTCAGTGCACGGTCTTCATAATGATAAGCAGTGACCACTTTTTGTCCGCCAATCATTTCCTCCACGTATCCGTTGAGACCGCCCAGAATTTTAGCCTGCTCCTTAAACATCTTCTGGGAGCGCATCGTAATGAATCTTGCCACAAAAAATGTAACGGGTGCTGACAGAAGAACAACTAGGGTCATTAAAGGACTAATGTACAACATAAGTACAATTGCCCCCACGATAGTGATGATCCCCGTGAGCAGTGTTGAGAAGCCTTGCAGCAGTCCATCAGAGACCGCATCCATGTCATTAACAAACCGGCTGATGCTGTCCCCTTGCGGGTGGTTATCATGAAATTTTAGCGGCAAAACATTTAATTTATCAAAAAGCTCCCGCCGTAAGTCATATACAGTCCGGTAGGCAATTCGATTAGTCAGGTAGGTAAGAAGCCATCCGAAAAAGCTGCCGACAATATACACCCCTGCCAGAATCAAAAGCAGTCTAAGTACGGCGTCAAAATCAACCTCTCCCGGCCCGATCATAAAATCGATGGCGCTGCCGATGAGCAGCGGGCCAATTAGACTGGCAATCACACTGAGTATTGCGCAGATTACTGCACCTATAGCTATTTTTTTATAATGCCCTGTGTATACAATTAGTCTTTTCCAAATGTTGTTTTTGTTCATTGGCCCGACTCCTCACTTGATAGCTGGGACAGGCAGATTTCTTTATACTCCTCACAACCACGCATCAGTTCCTCATGGGTTCCGACACCGGCGATCCGCCCTTCCTCAAATACCATTATTTTATCCGCTTGTCTTACAGTGCTTACCCTCTGCGAGACAAGGAGTACGGTCATTTCCTGGCTGCTCTCTTTGAGAGCCTTTCGAAGTGCCGCATCTGTGGAGAAATCCAGCGCACTGGAGGAGTCATCCAAAATAAGAATCGATGGCTTTCCTACTACTGCACGAGCTATGGTTAAGCGCTGCTTTTGTCCACCGGATAAATTTAATCCCCCACGAGATACTTGCGTATTCAACCCTTCGGGTAATTTACGTATAAACTCCTCCGCTTGAGCAATAGAGGCTGCCTGCATGATTTCTTCCTCAGTTGCATCTTCCTTGCCCCAACGTATATTCTCAGCGATCGTTCCTGTAAACAGCACAGCTTTCTGCGGTACAATCCCGATCTTCTCACGAAGCTGATGCAGCTTATAATCTCGGACATTCACACCATCCACTTTCACTTCACCTTGAACCGCATCATAAAAACGAGGGATCAAATTCACAAAAGTAGACTTACCTGAACCCGTACTGCCAATCAGGCCCACGGTCTCTCCGCGATTAATTACTAGAGATATATCCTCTAATGCCGATTCACCTGTCGTATTATACCCAAAGGATACGTGATCGAATTGTATAGCAGGGGCAGCAGGGGCAGCAGGGGCAGGGGCAGCAATCACTGCATTTCCTTCCTCAGACACGGAGACCTTAACACCCAGCACTTCATTTACACGATTAGCTGAGGATGAGGCTTTTGTAAAAATAATAACCAAGTTGGAGACCACTATCAGCGCCAGCAAGATTTGAGTGATGTAATTGATGAAGGCAATGATCTCCCCTTGAGACAATCGGCCCCCATCGATATGAATTCCGCCTACCCACAAAATAGCAATGATTGCCGCATTTACTACAAGTGTAGTCATCGGTCCAAGCAAAGCAGATATCCGCGAAACCCGGATCGCTGTAGTAGTCAAATCATCGGACGAAGCATCAAAACGTTCTTTTTCTGTACGTCTTTTGGCAAAAGCACGAATTACTCGAATCCCCGACAAATTCTCACTCAGTACGAGCGCAAGGGCATCCAGCTTCTGCTGGTATTTTCGGTACAAAGGAGCACTGCGGGTGATAATAAAATATAAAATAATGCCAAAAACCGGTGTTGCCGCTATTAGAATCAGCGATAATCTAAAATCCAAAATCATGGACATTAGGATAGCTCCGATGCAGATAAACGGCGCACGAATAACTAGACGAATTAGCATAGCCACAGCAATTTGCAGCTGGTTTACATCATTGGTAATCCGATTAATCAGTGTAGGCGTACCTAAGGTATCCAGCTCAGCATACGACAAAGATGTGATATGTCTAAACATCTTATTGCGTAGTGTCGTACCGAATCCCTGTGAAGCCCGGGCTGCATAGTATTGGCATACCATGGAGCAGCCGAAGCCAAGCAGTGACATCAGCACCATTAGGCCACCCATGCGGTAAACATAGGCGCTGTCATGATTACCAACCCCGTTGTTGATGATCAATGCGACAATGGTAGGCAAAATCAGCTCCAGAATCGCTTCCATCAGTTTGAAGATCGGTCCAATGATCGCTTCTTTTTTGTACGGCTTTAAATATACTGCAATTTTGAACAAATTCATCCACACCCAACATAAGAAGTATTTAACCACTTGAAATATGTATAAGAACAGTTATGATTATGGCATATCTACTCACATATTAATAATATTGGATTCGTATCGCTCCCATACGATTAGCATATCTAAAGTTCGGAGGATTTTTATATGGATATTAGACAACTTAAATATTTTATGGCGATAGCTGAGGAAGGGCAGATTACATCTGCAGCCAAAAAACTGCAAATGGCCCAGCCTCCGCTGAGCCAGCAGCTAAAGCTCCTAGAGGAAGAACTCGGTGTAAAGCTAGTGGAACGAGGTCCACGCAGCGTGCAGCTCACTGAAGCTGGAGCCATATTGCGGGACCGTGCCCAACAAATCCTGGAGCTGGCAGATTCCACTGCCCGTGAGCTCACTGATTTTGTCAAAGGTTTAAAAGGAACCCTAGCCATTGGTACTGTTTCTTCCTCTGGAGCTACGTTGCTTCAAGATCGGCTATGTGAGTTTCACAAAACGTATAGAGGTGTGAAGTTTGAGATTCATGAAGGAAATACCTTTAGAATCATTGACCTCCTGAATAAAGGTATTGTCGAAGTCGGGATTGTTAGGACACCCTTTAATGGTACAAATTTAGAATGTCTTTACACACAAGCTGAACCTATGATTGCCGTAATGACACCTGAGTATGACTGGAAAACGGATGAAAACTTTATTGAGATCGGTGAGTTAAAGGATAAGCCGCTTATTATCTACCGCCGTTTTGAGCAGCTTATCCGGGAAACATGTCTTGAGAACGGCTTTGATCCGCTGATTTTCTGTATGAATGATGATGCTAGAACAACACTGCTCTGGGCAAACGCTGGTCTTGGCATTGGAATCATCCCCAAATCCGCTTTCGAATTAACGAGTAACCGTAATTTGATCTATAAAGAAATCAGTAGTGAATCACTACGCACACGGGTCGCCGCCGTCTGGATTAAGGATAAATACTTATCATCATTGGCTTCCAAGTTTATTGAAAGCTTTAGGAATGGATAAATACCAGCTCTATTTATTCACTTGCTGTTGATCTAGCCTATCCTCTTCTTCTTTAATACGGCTAATATCAATTCGTTCAAACAATAATTGTAAATCAGTAACCTGTTGGTAAGGGGGCACCAAGCAAGGCTGCCAATTCGGTAGTTCTAACGACAGGAACCCCCTGATCTTGTCACAAGAGAACGGTAGAAACGGATGCAACAAATTCGCTAAGTTCGCAATAATCTGCACACATGTGTATATTGCAGAATCACAAGTAACCTGATCCTCTTTTATCTGTATCCATGGTTTTTGCAGATCGAAATACTGGTTTGCCTTGCGCACATAAGAAAAAATAAACTCCAGCGCATCTTTTAGATTCCCAGCCTCAATAAGTCGTCCTGATTCCAGATACAAGAGGTCGATATTGTCTTTCCACCCCTTATCTAATTGCCCATTTGGCACTTTCCCTTCATAAAACTTTTCTACAAAAGCCAATGAACGGTTCACTAAGTTACCAAATGCTCCAAGCAGCTCTCCATTATGGCTATAAATAAACTCTCTCCAGGAAAAATCCGTGTCCCGCTTCTCAGGTCCATTGGCAATTAAGAAATAACGAATAGAATCTGGCTGATACCGCTCTAAAATATCAGGTACCCAGACCGCCCAATTTCGGCTAGTGGAGAATTTCTGCCCTTCAAGGGTTAAATATTCGCTAGATATAATCCTGTCCGGTAAATGCAGACCTCCTGCTCCTAATAACACAGACGGCCATATTAAAGTGTGAAAAGGAATATTGTCTTACCATGCACATAATAAGCGGTAATCGCCCCTTTTTCCTCTAACCAAAAATCCTCCCAGCTTCCTCCGGACTGTGCAGCCCACTGCTTACTGGCTGATAAATAACCACTTACCGCCTCAATCCAAACATAAATTTTTTTATCTTCAAATCCAGCCACAGGAACATCTACACCCCAAGACAAGTCTCTTGTTACCGCGCGGTCCTGCAGCTCTTCTTGTAAATAACGTTTGGTCAGTTTTATAGCGTTTTCTCTCCAAAATTGTGCTTCCTCTACATATTCCGTTAATTCAGACTGAAAATTAGATAAGCTAAGATAATAATGTTCTGTCGGCCTTTCTGTTGGTGTATTCCCACATAATTTGCAGACTCTGTCTAACAAATCGGCAGGATCTAGAATCGTAGAACAATAATCACATTGATCCCCTCGCGCCCGCTCACCACATACCGGACAAGTCCCTTCCACATATCTGTCTGGCAAAAAGCGCTGATCCACCTCGCAGTAACATTGCGCAATGGTTTTTTTATATAAATGACCATTCTCTAGCAGCTTTGTAAACAACGCTTGCACAACCTTATGATGCTGCTGTTGATCCGTTCGAGTATATAGATCATAACTAAATCCCAGCTGTTCAAAACACTTCAGAAACTCTTCATGATATCTGCTTGCAAAAGCTCCCGGCGTAATCCCTTCATTCGCAGCCTGAACTGCTACGGGTGTGCCATGGCAATCACTGCCTGATACATATAATACGTTATCCCCTTTGGAGCGAAAATATCGTGCCAGCACATCCCCAGGCAACACACTTGATAATCTCCCCAGATGTAAAGATCCATTCGCATACGGCCAAGCGCCACCTATAAACACATTACTCATTAACCTTCTCCTCCTTTTTTTAGACAACAAAAAAACTCCCATCCACAAAGGACGAGAGTTCTACTCACGTGTTACCACCTAATTTTATAAATGCCTCATGACATTTACCTCTTCAGGTACGACGTTAATTAACGTTTATACCCTAGCACTGTAACGGATGCAGGTTCCGGCGCAGCCTACAACCCATAAGGTTTCGATGCGCAGCTCTGAGACCATATTCCCAAGGGTTTTCTTTACTCCTTTTCAGCGACCGGAGCTCTCTGTTGAAAGAATTGCCGTGGTACTCTTTCTCTTCTTTGCTTTTACATATTCAAGTTAGAGAAAATAATACTCAATTTGTTGTTTATTGTCAATGTGAAACATCAAGCTCACTGTAACTTTTCCAGTTAATCTCCGTCTTTTATATAAATACGTTACAAGGAGGTCCCTCAGTGAAAAAAGTAAATTTGCTTACACTCTCTGTTCTTTTACTAGCAGGAGTATGGGGTTGTTCCGATCTTAAAGTTAATTCTGTTCCCAAAAGTGAACCCTATACTTCCAAAGAAGCCATCAGTAGAGGGGATATTGTTTCTTTTGAAAAAGTGTACAACCTAGATAAATTCGAGAAATTTATAACTAATCTCTCCAGCAAAAAAGCAGACAATATACGCGTTACAAGTTACACAGATGAAGGCGATCCCATATTTAAGGATTTAAAATTTGACGGTAACGTGATTAATTACAGCTATGATACTTCTAATGATGCATTCGGTGGAAGCAACACAGGAGTCAGAACCGATACCTGCTCCGAAGTGACGAGTAAAAAAAGCACACAAGGTGAAATTATCTATTCGATCAGCGGTTGCACAAATAATGACTCTGAAATTGATTACTACCTTTTTCGCACAACAAAATGAAATACTGAAATAAAAAAGACCACCCAATCATAATACAATTGGATGGTCTCTGTACTTCATATTATTTCATGATTTTGCAAATATCATTGGTGAATTGAACAGGATCACTAACCTGTAGACCTTCGATCAACAGGGCTTGGTTGTACAGCAGGTTCGTGTATAAACCGAGCTTTTCTTTGTCGTTCTCTGCTGCCGCCTTCAAGGACTGGAACACTTCGTGATGGATGTTGATTTCGAGTACCTTATCCGCTTGCACCTCTTGGCCATTCGGCATCGATTTCAGGATTTTTTCCATCTCGATTGTCAGTTCACCTTCAGCAGAGAGACATACCGGATGAGTCTTTAAACGTTTGGAAGCTTTGACATTTTTCACTTTGCCGGACAGGATGTCCTTCATCGCTTCAAAAAGCTCCTTGTTTTCGTTCTCTTCCGCTTCCGTTGGCTTGTCCGCTTCGTCGGCTTCGATCCCCAGATCTCCGCTGGATACGGATTTAAATTCTTTTTCCTTATAAGACTGAATCATCTTGATCGCAAATTCATCAATATCATCAGTGAAGTAGAGAATTTCATACCCTTTATCCGATACAAGCTCGGTTTGCGGGAGCTTCTCGATTCTGTCGATCGACTCTCCGGAAGCATAGTAGATATATTTCTGATCTTCTGGCATTCTTGAGACGTATTCGTCCAGCGTAACCAGCTTCTTCTCCTTAGAGGAGTAGAACATCAACAAATCTTGAAGGGTGTCTTTGTGCATCCCATAATCGTTATAGACACCAAACTTAAGCTGTCTGCCAAAAGCATTATAGAACTGCTCATATTTCTCTCTTTCATCCTTCAGCAGGCTTTGCAGTTGGCTTTTCACTTTATTCTTAATGTTCTTAGCGATCAGAGTCAGCTGACGGTCATGCTGGAGCATCTCTCTGGAAATGTTCAAGGAAAGATCCTCTGAGTCCACCATACCTTTTACAAAGCTGAAGTAATCAGGCAGCAGATCCGCACATTTGTTCATGATCAGCACACCGTTGGAATAGAGCTCAAGACCTTTTTCATATTCCTTTGTGTAATAGTCAAACGGCGTATTTTCTGGAATGAACAGGATTGCATTGTACACTACAGCACCATCAGCACTGATATGAATATGTTTAAGCGGCTTATCGAAGCCGTAACGTTTCTCTGCATAGAAGTTATCATAGTCTTCTGTAGTCAGCTCGCTTTTGTTCTTGCGCCAGATAGGCACCATGCTGTTTACGGTTTGTTCTTGAATAACTTCTTCGAACTCGTTCTCCGTGCCTTCTTTTGGCTTTTGCTCCTTCACGTCCATTTTAATTGGGAAACGGATGAAGTCGGAGTATTTTTTAATGATGGATTTCAGGCGGTACTCTTCCAGATATTCATCATATTGATCTTCTTCCGTATTCTCTTTAATCTTCAAAATCACATCAGTGCCGACAGAATCCTTCTCGACAGTCTCGATGGTATAGCCGTCAGCGCCCTTAGACTCCCATTTAAAGGCCTCGTCACTGCCTAATGCCTTACTGATCACTATAACGTCATCAGCCACCATAAACGCAGCATAGAAGCCCACCCCGAACTGCCCGATGATGTTGTGGCCATCTTTAGCTTCGTTCTCTTTCTTAAAAGCAAGAGATCCACTCTTCGCGATTGTACCTAAGTTATTCTCCAGCTCCTCTTGTGTCATCCCGATACCTGTATCGGAAATCGTCAAGGTTCTGTTCGCCTTATCGGCGGTCACTTTAATATAATAATCCTCTTTATTGAAGACCAGGCCTTCATCAGCTAATGCTTTGTAATAGATCTTATCAATCGCATCACTTGCATTGGAAATCAGCTCACGCAGGAATATTTCCCGTTGTGTATAAATGGAGTTAATCATCATTTCCAGCAATCTTTTCGATTCGGCTTTAAACTCTTTTTTGGCCATGAATAAATAAATCTCCTTTCAAAATAACCTTCTTATCCAGCACATCGTGATTAGCACTCTTCTTAGATGAGTGCTAATTCTTCTTTTTATATAACATAAACTCATTTTCAATGTCAATATTTACAGCGACTTTCATTAAATAAAGCTGTATTTTACATACAAATTTAGGATTTGATCGATAAATAACATTCAACTTGCACATAGGATGATTCTATGTTTTAAATAGATTAGATACTTAAATTACAAATAAAGGTCTAGCATCTTCTCTGGAGGGATTCAAATGCATGAACAAGCACAGTCCATTGTAAATTCTTCAGCAACAAGTCCCATTAAGAATTTGATTGGCAGTGTATTTATCCCCGTACACGATATTGAAAAAGCCCGTAACTGGTATTGCCAAGTCCTAGGACTCCAAGAAGCAGATCATTCGATTATAAACGGTCATTTATGTCCGTTAACTATGCAAGGAAGCACTGGGATCATTCTGGACACCATGCCCATGTGGGGAGGTTTAGAGCCTGAAGGGGCTCCTCCAATTACAACACCTGCTCTTATGCTTATAACCGATGATCTGCAAGCCTCTTTCAACTATATAAAGGAGCTCGGTGTAAATATAGTAACCGAAATTCAAGATCAAAAATGGTTTGTAGTAAAAGACCCTGATGGGAATAAACTAATGATTTGCAAACAGCATTTGGATTAAAAATTGCAGTGGTTGTGATTTCCACTTCTTAGGGTGCATCAGAAGCTGCAGATCAAAATGAATTTCGGGATGAACAAAGGACAGCTCAGCCAAGCTTCCCCGTTCAATTTCTTCCTCTGCCACGATTTTGGGTAACAAAGCAATTCCAAGACCATTCATTACACAACGTTTAATGGCCTCCAGATTCGAAAGCTCAAAACCTATGCGGAATATGATCCCGTGCTCTTTTAACAAATTCTCGAACAAACTCCGGTAAATACAGCTTTCCTCCGAGACTATTAGCTCACAGTTATTCAGATCCTGTAGGGTTACCGTATCCATCTGGGCAAGCGGATGATGAATGGGAGCTATCAAAACAAGCGGCTCATCTCTGACGATCGTACGCTCAAGGATGGAATCCGCAGTGGTGCGATCCAACATTAAGCCTAGATCTACTTCGCCATCTTTTATTTTGGCAAGAAGATTAGCTTCCTGCATCGTTTGCAGATGAATATCCAGCTTTGGAAATTTAGTCCTTAGCTGCTGCAGGTAAGGAGGTAAATAAAAGGCCGCTAAAGAATCTATCGTCCCAATAGTTAACGTACCTCCGATTTGCTGGGCGATGGTTTCTTTTGAACGATCATATAAATCCAAAATCTCCACGAACAGCTTCAATAACTCTTCTCCTGGCGGGGTAAGCCGTAGCTGACGGCCATGCCTCTCTATTAAAGGTACTCCATATTCCTTCTCTATCTTCTGTATCTGCATCGTCACACTTGATTGTGCATATCCCAATTCTTCAGCAGCTCGCGTAAAGCTCTGACGTTTAGCCACCTCGCGGAAGGTTCGTAAATAGGTTAAATCCATTACCTCACCCTAACATCAATATTTTTGATGATCCATATCATTTATTATAGCTAACGACGATGCTACTTTCCATGGTAAAGTGTATGTAGAGGAATTAAAATATTTTGGAGGCCGATAATTTATGCTTACAGAACAACAGATTTATGGAGTTTATGTCCCCGTGGTCACCCCGTTCAATGCTGCTGGTGAAGTTGATTTGGATTCGTATCAGCGTTATGTAAAGAACATTATTAACAACAGCATACAAGGTCTGGTCGTTAATGGAACCACCGGAGAATCGCCCACTGTAACCGTAAATGAAATGCAGCTTCTAGTAAACACTTCCCGTGAGCTTCTACAATCCACATCAATCCCCTTAGTAGTTGGTACAGGTACCAATGATACAGCCTCTACGGTTGCACGCACGGAAATTGCTGCAAACCTTGGTGCTGATTGTGCACTAGTAGTCGTACCTTATTATAGTCGTCCTTCACAAGAGGGTATCATTGCCCATTTCCGCAAAGCAGCAGAAGTAGGCATACCAATCATGGCTTATGATATTCCAAGTCGTACAGGTACGGCCATGACGGTAGATACTGCACGTACAATCCTAGAAATGAATAATGTTGTCGGTTTAAAAGACTGCTCAGGCAGTACAAAAATGGTTACAGAGTTAGTCCGTACAGGTGCTAAACCTGTGCTTGGCGGCGATGATTCCCTCTTTTATGAAATGCTTAGCTGCGGAGCAGCTGGGGGGATGCTTGCTACTGCCAACGTTTTCCCGGCAGAATGCCTTCGTATCTTTGAAGCCTTTACATCTGGTCAAGTGGACTTCGCTAAAGAAAGCTTTGAACAACTACTGCCGATCATCCGCCTATTGTTCAAGGAATCGAATCCCGCTCCAATTAAATGGATGCTTAGCCAAAACGGCCTACTGTCCTCGGATACGCTTCGCCTCCCTATGACTTCCATCAGCGCAGGACTTCAGCAAGAACTGAGCCCCTATGTTCAGGACAATACAATTGAAGCAACCGCATAAATGATATAACAACAGCCGTTGTACAGTGAGGAACTGTTTAGCGGCTGTTTTTTGTTGTAAATTATCAGGAAATAAAACATAAAAAACCATCAGATTTACTCTGACGGTTTTTTTATTTTGCTTTAGAAAACGATACGCATTCAAACTAACTTATCTGCTGCTCGTTTTTTGTCTTCCTTTTGTGAACCACTCGGACTTTGGCTTCAATGGAGGGTTAGACTTAGGTTTTGCTTTAGCTGGTTTAGATGCCGCTGATTTTGTTGCTGCCGGTTTTGTTGCCGCAGGTTTAGCAGTTGCTGGTTTGGAATTCGACGGTCTGGAAGACGATGGTCTCGAAGCTGCTGCTTTCGAACCTGACGGTTTCGCCGAACGATCTGTCTTCATTTGCGTTTTACGAGACATCGGATACGGATGGTCCTTAACTTCCGGAATCGATTTTCCAATCAATTTTTCAATATCTTTAAGGAAAGGAAGCTCTTCAGCTTCGCAAAAAGAAATTGCCGTTCCGCTCAATCCCGCTCTGCCTGTACGACCGATCCGGTGCACATAGGTTTCCGGAATGTTCGGTAAGTTGAAGTTGATTACGTGAGACAGCTCATCAATATCAATTCCCCGGGCAGCTATATCCGTAGCTACGAGAACACGAGTCGCACCGCTTTTAAAATTCCGCAAGGCGTTCTGGCGATCATTTTGTGATTTATTGCCGTGTATGGCTTGAGCAGCAATGTTCACTTTAGCCAGATCGCGGGTAACACGGTCTGCACCACGTTTGGTACGAGTAAACACCAAAGCTGAGACGATGGATTTATCCTGTAACAGCAGGTTCAATTGGTTTTGCTTATTTCCGTTCTCTAATAAATAGATCGATTGATTGATTCTATCCGCAGTAGATGACACGGGTGTGATTTCTACCTTCACTGGATTCACAAGCAATGTTTTGATCAATTTAGAAATCTCAGTTGGCATCGTTGCCGAGAAAAACAGAGTCTGCTTCTTCGTAGGCATTTTGGCGATGATTCGTTTCACATCATGAATAAAGCCCATATCCAGCATCCGGTCAGCTTCATCCAGAACTAAAATTTGTACATATTGCAGATCTACACGTTTCTGATTGATCAGGTCGATAAGTCTACCAGGGGTAGCAATAAGAATATCGGCACCTTGATTCAGTGCGCGCTCTTGCACTTTCTGTGACACACCGCCAACAATGGCAGCAGAGCGGATATCTGTATATTGGCTATACGCTTTTATGTTATCAGCAATTTGAATCGCTAGTTCTCTTGTCGGTGTTAAAATCAACGAGCGAATGCGTCGCACATTATTGGATTTGTTAGGGCTCGATTGTTCGCTTAGCAATTGAATAATAGGCACGGAAAATGCAGCTGTTTTTCCTGTTCCCGTTTGCGCGCATCCAAGTAAATC
Organism: Paenibacillus sp. FSL P2-0121; assembly: GCF_037975345.1. Lineage (NCBI taxonomy): Bacteria > Bacillati > Bacillota > Bacilli > Caryophanales > Paenibacillaceae > Paenibacillus > Paenibacillus sp. FSL P2-0121. Next base: position 4,234,501 of record NZ_CP150245.1, read on the forward strand.
TCTACCCGCTAATACAGCTGGAATCGACTGCTCCTGTATTGGTGTAGGTGATGTATAGTTTTCTTTGCTTAAAGCCTTCAAAATTGCAGGCACAATATTCAGTTCATTAAATGTCATTGGGTCTCCTTAATTTCTAATACATATATTCTTAACAATAAATCCTTTTGTCACGTCATAAACCATAATCATAACACAATAAGTTACATAATAATAGATTTTCTTTATCATCACACCAATTTTCATTAATAATCCATTTCAGGATACTATCCGTTCTGCTCTTACAAAAATATTTTTACTAACCGTAAAATACTCCTCCTCAATTTATCCTGCGGCGTATCTTTTGAAGATCCTGTTGATCCTGTTGAGACTGCTGAGCCTGTTGAGACTGTTGAGACTGCTGAGCCTGTTGAGACTGTTGAGACTGCTGAGTCTGCTGAGTCTGCTGAGCCATCGGACTCAGACGCCCTTATTTCGAAAATTCGTGGATTTTGGACATGCTATCGGACTCAGATGCAGTTATTCACACCTTCGAAGCCCAATTCAGTACAAATATAAGGCAATAAGAGCTATGCAGTCCGAAACCTTGGCAAAATAGATCAAAATGCTGAAATAGCTGCAATACAGTCCGATAAGTACAAGCCGTCGGGTAAACCACGCAAACCTTACAGCACGCAGATCAGACACGCAAACCTTATAGCACACAGATCAGACACGCAATCCTTACAGCACACAGATCAGACACACAATCTTTACAGCATGCAGATCAGCCACACAATCCTTACAGCACGCCGATCAGACACACAATCCTTACAGCACGCAGATCAGACACGCAAAAAAAGCGGAGGATTTCTCCCCCGCTTCTTATCTTTGCTATAACTATGATGACTATTCTACGATTTCAGCAGTATCGCCGTTGTTGGCACCTGCAGCGTTAGCTTCGTCAGTGTCAATATGCATATCCAGTTTAAAGCTGTCTGATACGCGTGCAATTACGTTCTCCAATACGAGACCACGGTCGCCTCCGAGGCGAACTTTAAGCAATTGCTTATCAGCAATGCCCCAAGCTTCAGCTTCAGAAGTATGGAAATGAATGTGACGAGCGGCGATGATAACGCCTTGTTCCAATTCTACTTCGCCAGCAGGTCCTTTAAGCGTAATGCCAGGTGTTCCATCAATATTTCCAGATTCGCGAACTGGAGCTTTCACGCCAAGTGCGAAGGAGTCAGTACGGGAAATTTCTAATTGGGAAGCCGGACGAGCAGGTCCCAAAATTCTTACTTTGTCAAATTTACCTTTGCTGCCGATAACTGCTACTTGCTCATTTGCTGCAAACTGTCCTGGTTGAGAGAGGGGTTTGAACTCCGTTAGTTGATATCCTGGGCCAAACAAAGCCTCCACATGCTCTTGCGTAAGGTGAATATGTCTAGCCGACACACCTACGGGTACAGTCTTACTCATAGTAAAGTCACTCCTTGTATTTTCTCTAGTATCTGTACAAGCCATTAACCATTATACATCTTCTTAACCAAAAATAAAAAGCCCCACATCATAACGAGGGCCTTTTTTTCGACAATTCATACTTTTAGAGCAGGATTGTCATGATTTAGACACCTGAGAAGGTAAGTTTGTGCGCAGGTAGGAGACCGCATTCTCATATAACCAACCTTTTACGGAAGCTTCTGGATAGTAACGAAGCAGGTGCTCCGCGAGCTCAGGGTATTTTCCCGGATGCTCCATGTTCTCTACCCAAGTGTCAATGCCGTCAAAATCCGAACCAAACATCATATGTTTCTCGCCACCTAGACTACATACATGATCAATATGCTTTAATAAATCATCCATACGAGCTTTTCCATCATCACATACAAACCACGGATAAAAGGTCAGGCCCATTCTTCCGTCCATTGCAATCAAAGCTTTAATCTGTTCATCATTTAAATTTCTAACATGCCCACAGATTGCTGCGGCGTTCGAATGGGAAGCTATAAACGGACGTGTGCTTAAGTCGGCTAGCTCCCAAAAACCTGCCTGAGACAAATGCGACACATCAAGCAGCATTCCGCTGTCGTTGCACCATTCGATCAGCATTCGCCCTTTTTCCGTAAATCCGCCGTTGCGCTGCTCCAGAACACCGTCCGCTGCCCAATTGGCATAATTCCAAGTGATTCCCAAAAACCGCACGCCAAGCTCAAAGCAGAGCTGTGCATAAAACAAGTTCCCTTCTAGACCGTCTACACCCTCCAGAGAGAGCATTCCCCATGGGGATGCTCCAGCTGTTCGTTTTCCTACCTCCTCCTTCCAACGCAGCCACTGAAGGCTCTCTGCGCCTATTATTTTTTGCCGGAACAAATCAATTTGTCCTAAAACATTCTCAAAGCTAGGTCTTCCTCTACTTGCCGAAAGGTATATTGCAAAAATCTGCAATTCCACACCGCCCGCTACCAGCCGCTCTCCGGTAACATCCAGCCGAGGATCATTCTTAAAATCCATATCTGGTGATGCTTGCATTTTACTCAGCACATCACAATGAAAATCCGCAACCTGTAGCTTATCGGTTCTCATCCCAAGCCCTCGCTTTCATGCAGCCCTATTCCAGATTCTATGCTTAAAAACGCCAGACTATATACGAAAAGCAAAAAACCTGTTTACATAAGTAAACAGGTTCATCCGTTCTATGCTTCTATTATCTGGGTTCTACAATCAATTTAATCGCGGTTCGATCCTCTCCATCAATCACAATGTCTGTAAATGCCGGAATGCAGATCAAATCTACTCCGCTTGGTGCAACAAATCCCCGGGCAATGGCAACTGCTTTGACTGCTTGATTCAGTGCTCCAGCTCCAATAGCTTGTAATTCGGCCGATCCACGTTCACGAAGAACACCTGCTAAAGCGCCGGCGACGGAATTTGGATTGGATTTAGCTGATACTTTTAATACATCCATAGTAAGTACCTCCCCTGGGAAAATAATGGTGTTCTTCCACTACTTTAGATGTTATTCGCGAGAGAAGAAATAATTCCTTCTTTTTGCGGACTACTCTGGAGAAAATGGTACAATAGATACTCTTTTTCGATATAATAAATATCACACTTTACCCTTATTCGGCGAAATTACCCGGAAAATCACTTATCTTATCCTACTACTAGCTCATTACCCATTCATCTTCACGTAGCCGTATTTTCTCCAGACGGGTAGCCGCGCCAGTATTCTCGTCTAACTCTGCAAATAAACCGTGAAGCTGCCATTTGCCTTCATCAACAACAAATCGTGCTGGAAGCTGTGTAGTGAACTTATAAAGTACTGCATCTCTTTCCATACCCAGAATCCCTTCGCTTGAACCAACCATGCCCGCATCGGTCAAGTAAGCCGTTCCACCCGGCAAAATCACATCATCATTCGTCTGAACGTGAGTATGGGTCCCTACTACAATTGATGCGCGACCATCCATGAAATAGCCCATGGCGATTTTCTCAGAGGTAACCTCTGCATGGAAATCAACGAGAATGCATTTATGATCTCTACGTAGCTCTTCCACAATTTCTTCACCCACACGGAAAGGACAATCAATCGCAGGCAAAAATGTACGGCCTTGCAGGTTAACTATAGCTAGCTCTTTGCCGTTACCTTTAACAACTGTATATCCTCTTCCCGGTGTTCCTGGAGGAAAATTAGCAGGACGGATAATCCGGGCCTCATCGTCGATAAACTCGAAGATGTCCTTGTTGTCCCATGTGTGATTACCCATGGTGATTCCGTGAACGCCCCAGTTAAAAAATTCATTTGCGATCGCTTTAGTAATACCTCTACCGGCAGCAGAATTCTCACCGTTAACTATGATTATATGTGGTTGATATTTGCTTTTTAATGAGGGCAACATCTCCCGAAGTGCCTTCCTACCTACACTACCTACGATATCTCCAATGAATAGTACTTTAATGTTTTTCTCCTCCTAATCTTAACCTCTGCATCTAACGGATAAGTCTTCATATTTAAAAGAAAAAAGGCCCCGCTTAGGGGCCAATTTTCATCAAATATAAGAAAGTATAAGTTATATCTTATCCTTTAACCTTATATTCCTAGCAGAAACATGTACAAGGAAACGATCATAAATATCGTTATTTCCGAAGCGTATGTTATCTACTTATTGCCTATTTAGCGTATTCAACAGCCCGTGTCTCACGAATAACGGTAACCTTGATATGTCCTGGATAATCCAGTTCACTTTCAATCATCTTCGTAATATCGCGAGCAAGACGGAATGCCTCTGCATCGTCAATCTTCTCTGGCTGTACCATCACGCGCACCTCACGGCCCGCTTGAATAGCAAATGATTTCTCAACGCCTTCGAATGACTCTGAGATTTCTTCCAGTTTCTCTAGACGTTTAATATACGTTTCCAGTGTTTCACGGCGAGCACCAGGTCTAGCAGCCGACAATGCGTCAGCGGCACCAACCAACATAGCAATAACCGAGGTAGCTTCGCAGTCTCCATGATGAGATGCGATACTGTTGATAACAACCGGATGTTCTTTATATTTCTTCGCTAGTTCAACGCCGATCTCAACATGCGAACCTTCCACTTCATGATCCAGCGCTTTGCCGATATCATGGAGTAATCCTGCACGTTTTGCAAGCACGATGTCTTCCCCAAGCTCACCGGCCATCAGTCCTGTTAAATAAGCAACCTCCATGGAGTGCTTCAATACATTTTGACCATAGCTTGTACGGAATTTCAGACGCCCCAGAATCTTGATCAAATCTGGATGCAAACCGTGAACGCCCACTTCGAAAGTAGCTTGTTCACCATATTCCCGAATCCGTTCGTCCACTTCTTTGCGGGATTTCTCCACCATCTCTTCAATACGAGCGGGGTGAATACGTCCATCAGCCACCAATTTCTCAAGTGCCGTACGGGCCACTTCACGGCGGATTGGATCAAATCCTGACAAAATAACTGCTTCCGGCGTATCATCAATAATGAGGTCGATACCTGTAAGAGTTTCCAAAGCACGAATATTACGGCCTTCACGACCGATAATCCGACCTTTCATCTCTTCATTCGGCAACGTAACAACTGAAACCGTTGTTTCCGCTACGTGATCAGCTGCACAGCGTTGGATAGCGAGTGTGATGATTTCACGGGATTTCTTATCCGCTTCTTCTTTCGCCTGCTGTTCAATTTCTTTGATCATTTGTGCCGTTTCATGGCGAACTTCTTGCTCAACATTGCTAAGAATGATACTTCTTGCATCTTCGATGCTTAAATTGGAGATACGTTCCAATTCAGTGACTTGGTTTTTGTAAATAACATCAATTTGCTGTTGGGTTTCATCAATTCGTTTCTCTTTGTTAGCTACTTGTTCTTCTTTTCTTTCAAGCGATTCCATTTTTTTATCCAGAGATTCTTCCTTTTGCAGCAAACGTCTCTCTTGCCGTTGGATTTCATTCCGACGTTCACGAGTTTCTTTCTCAGCTTCAGTACGGATTCTATGGACTTCGTCCTTAGCTTCCAATACTGTTTCTTTCTTCAGCGCCTCAGCGTCCTTCTTCGCATTCTCAACGATGACAACGGCTTCTCTTTCTGCGCTTTGGATTTTAGCTTCTGCAAGGGATTTACGAATAAAATAACCGAACCCAAAGAATATTGCAGCTACAACGAGAACGATAATGACCCAGATCCATGATTCCAGCATCTGTTCACCTCCTCGTTGGTTCCTCTCCAAGGTATATCCCTGGGAATTGTGCAGTTGTTTAACTATCCGTTCATCACCATACAAAAAACCGGTAAACAACCGATTGCCATACTGCACATGCTGCACATGCACACTGCCCGCCTTATCCGGCGATTACATTTCATATGAGTTGTACGTGAACCGTTTAAAACAGTCTCCTTTTTGGGAAGGAAAAAGGATTCTAATTTTATGCCGATTCATGTTATATTTTATTATTTATAAAAAGACATTGTCAAGAGAGTCGATATACGCATTAATGTCAAGAGAATCAGTGATTCTAGTAAAAATCCTCATCTTCACCTTCATAATTGTCTTCCGCAAGTAAAGTATTGATCACTTGGCGAACCATATCGCCCGAAAATCCACGGCGCATAAGGAAGGCTCCAGTCTTTCTTCGCTTATCTGAAGCTTCTCCACGGATGAGATTCCATTTCTTGCGCCCAGTTTCGAGTGCGCTCTCCAGCTCTTGTTCAGGAGTAATATTCTCCAAAGCTTCCGATATAAGGGTTTTGTCTATCCCTTTCTCACGTAGCTCTTGTCGAATCCACATCTTCCCTTTCCGCTGGTTCGCTATTCGTTGCTCTGCCCATTGCTTAGCATATAAAGGGTCATCAAGAAGTCTTTCCTCCTGCAGCCGCTGCACCACTTCCGCAATAATAGTCTCTCCTATTTCCTTCTGGCGTAAACGGCGAGTCATTTCCATAGCGGTGCGTGGTTTACGTTCTAGATAACGGAGGCCTTCTACATAAGCTCGTTGACGCTCATCAGCTACAACAATTTCCACCAAATCAGCCTTCATAAAAGAATTACCAGTAATCATTCGATATTTAATCATGACGTCCTCGTGCACAGTCATGTTATATGCTCCGAAATGTATGATATAACGGTGGTCAGATTTCTTTTGACGTTCTACTTTAGTGATCTCTAAGAGTTCTCCTTCAGGAAAATCAGATAACACCTGCTCATCTTGTTCTTCTGCTTCAAAATCCAGTTGTATTACCATAGTTGTTTGTCACCTCGTAGCAATAGATCGGTTATCGTCTTACTTTCGTTACTTGTTAAGAAAAGACACCCTGCAACAATCAATCACAGGGCGTCCTATTGCTTAATATACTATTCGATTTCGAGAAGCAATTTCTCTTCTTCTTCTTGCTCTGCAATAATATCTTCATTCTTCGGCGCAGCAACAATAGTGGATAAATTACTTGCTTCACGGATCTTATTCTCAATAATAAGGGCAATATCCTGATGTTCCTTCAAAAACTGTTTAGCATTCTCACGTCCTTGACCGAGACGCTCGCCTTCGTAGGAATACCATGCACCACTCTTATTCACGATATCCATTTCAGTACCGATATCTACAAGACTTCCCTCTTTGGAAATCCCTTCACCGTACATAATATCAACATCAGCCTGTTTAAAAGGAGGGGCTACTTTATTCTTCACAATCTTGATCTTAGTACGGTTACCAACCACATCGTTCCCCATCTTGATGCTCTCTACGCGACGTACATCTAAACGTACAGAAGAGTAGAATTTCAATGCACGACCACCCGGAGTTGTCTCAGGGTTACCGAACATAACACCGATCTTCTCACGAAGCTGGTTGATAAAGATAGCGATCGTATTGGATTTGCTAATGGCACCAGAAAGCTTACGAAGTGCTTGAGACATCAAGCGAGCCTGCAATCCGACGTGGGAATCACCCATATCGCCTTCAATTTCAGCCTTAGGTACCAAAGCAGCAACGGAGTCAACGACAATAATATCAACGGCTCCACTACGAACGAGTGCTTCGGCGATTTCCAGCGCTTGTTCACCCGTGTCTGGCTGAGAAAGCAGCAACTCATCGATATTTACGCCCAAGTTACGTGCATATTTCGGATCAAGCGCATGCTCGGCATCGATAAATGCAGCTTGTCCGCCTTGTCTTTGCACTTCTGCAATAGCATGAAGAGCAACTGTTGTTTTACCTGAAGATTCCGGTCCATATACTTCAATAATACGTCCCTTTGGAAGTCCGCCTATACCTAACGCAATATCAAGTGCCAAAGATCCGCTAGGTACAACTTCCACTTGCATATGCGTGGATTCTCCCAGTTTCATTACCGAACCTTTACCAAATTGTTTTTCTATTTGACGAAGCGCCATATCAAGCGCTGCACGACGATCTGACAATCAGACCACTTCCTTCACTGTTTATAGTAATATAATAACGTGTTTTTAAGGTCTTGCCAAGCTTTTTTTCGAACATACATTCGTTTTTTTTGTCTTGGGCGTTATTTATCCCTTTTATTGTAAGCCTCCCTCCGGAGATAGAAGTTAATTAAATTCCCCACTTCACCGGACATCAACGACTTATGATCATGAGTAGTCATCGTGATCAAAATCTCTGCAAATATACAAAAAACCGCAGCAAAGAAATCTCAGTGCCACGGTTCTTCCGTATGTGTTTATTATAACTGGGCTAATCTCCCATTACAAGTCTGAACCCTCAAGAGGTGTCTCCACCTTGCGTTCCTCAAGTCTCCGCCACAGACGATACAGCAGAGCCTTTACAGTACGCAACCGGATATTTTCCCGTGTACCTTTAAGATTAAGCTCATAGACCTCTGTCTTACGTCCCCGTTCAGCCAAGCCGATAAATACAAGTCCAACAGGCTTGCGCTCAGAATAACCCGGTCCAGCCACACCCGTAACAGATAAGCCGAAATCGCTGTCTGCAATCATTCTCACTTGGTCAGCCAACACCTCGGCAACTTCTCGACTTACGGCTCCAGGAGCATTGGGTCCCTCCAAATAAGCACTTGGCACATTCAGTAGCTTTTTCTTTAGGTCATTCGAATAGCAGACGATTCCGCCGGCAAACATCGATGCACTGCCTGGAATATTTGTTATGCTCTCCATCAGCAAACCTCCGGTGCAGCTCTCTGCCGCACTTAAGGTCAGGCCGGCATCCGCCATCCAATCCACAATCAATTGCTCCAGCGGCACATCAATGTTCGCATACAAATGTTCCGGCAAAATCTCCTTGATTTGTTGTTCCAGTATCTCCAGCTTTTTTGTAGCTTCATGCTCAGAAGGGGCCTTTGTCGAAATACGAACAGTTACCTCTCCCTCTTTGGCATACGGAGCAATCGTTGGATCAGTCTGACTGCGAATCAGTTCGATGAGCTTGTCCTCCAGCAGTGATTCTCCGATGCCGGCAAATTTGAGCATTTTTGAATAAAGCGGTGTTTCGTTCGTCAAGGCGTGCTGCTGTAGCCACGGTACTGCTTTATCAACGAACATCGGTTTCATCTCACGAGGTGGACCTGGAAGCACAATATAATATTTCTTCTCATGCTCAAAAGCAATCCCAACCGCAAGACCGATTTCATTCGGCAACGGTGTAGTTCCTTCAATTATAAGTGCCTGTTTGCGGTTATTTTCGGTCATAACGATCTTACGATCATCAAAGAAACGTTGTACATGATCCATCGCCAAACGATCAATATGGAGCGTTCTACCTAGCGATGCAGCCAGTGCGTCTTTAGTCAGATCATCCTCAGTGGGGCCAATTCCGCCCGTAAAGATAATAACGTCAGCCCGACTCTGAGCGATCTCGATGGCTTGCTGTAGGCGGCTGCTGTTATCACCGACAACGGTTTGAAAGTATACATCGATCCCGATGGCAGCTAGCTCGATAGACAAAAACTGGGCATTACTATTCACGATTTGACCGAGCAAAAGCTCTGTCCCTACTGCAATAATCTCCGCTTTCATACCTGGCTTTCGCCTCCTCGTTATAATGTAGGTACACTGCTTTTGGATTTCAAAAAAGGTAATAGGTGCTTCACCTATTACCTTTCCTTGTATATCCAGCTTACATGCTTACGCATTATGCAGCTGTAGCAGATCCTTATTCTTCACAAAATAATCAATTCCAGAATAAATAGTGATCAGCGCTGCGGCCCAAATAGCAATATCGTCTACAGGAATACTGACAAATTGAAATGGGAAATTATTCAACAACAGCAGTGAGATCGCAACAATTTGTACAACCGTCTTTATCTTGCCCCATTTGCTGGCGGCAACCACTTTTCCCTCTAGCAATGCAATCTGGCGAAGTCCGGTGACTGCAAACTCACGACTGATGATTACAATAGCAATCCATGAATCGCATCTGCCCAGCTCCACAAGTGAAATCAGAACTGCAGATACCAGCAGTTTGTCCGCAAGTGGATCAAGGAGTTTACCGAGATTGGTGACCATATTATATTTCCTAGCAATGTAGCCGTCTATTCCATCCGTGCTGGCCGCAAGCAAAAAGATTACAGCTGCTACCAAATGATTAACAGATAGCTGAAACGAGCCCCAATGTATCGGTTCTGGATAAAAACTGAAATCCACCAGTAAAAAAAACATCATAATCGGGATCAGGCAAATACGAGCTAGCGTGATGCGGTTGGGCAAATTCACTGAAGTTTTCCTCCCCTAAATCGTTCATACAAATTGCCTAAATCAGGCTAATCCATTTCTACTTAAGCAAGTATATTATAGCAATAAATAGGTGTCAAAAAAACAGAAAGCACCCCGCGTTGTTAGTGCTAATAAGCACTGCGGGGCACAAAATTCTATTTCATGTTCATGAATTGTAGATCCAGCGGCAAATCAGCTTTACGCAAGATCTGAATAATCTGCTGCAAATCGTCGCGGCTCTTACCGGTCACACGAATTTGATCCCCTTGGATCTGGCTCTTCACCTTTAATTTTGAATCACGGATCAGAATATTAATCTTTTTCGCATTCTCCTGATCAATGCCTTGCTTAAGCCCTAAACGTTGACGTACAGATCCCAGGGAGGCCGGTTCTACTTTACCGAAATCCAGATTTTTTAGGGTAATGCCTCTTTTCACCATCTTTGATTGTAAAATATCAATAACAGCGTTGAGCTTATATTCGTCTTCAGAGGCGATTATAAGTGCGTCTTTCTCCAGCTTCAGACTGCTTTTGCTGTTCTTAAAATCAAAGCGGTTGTCGATCTCTTTCTCTGTTTGGTGAATAGCATTCGTTAACTCCTGCATATCCATTTTGGATACAATATCAAATGAACATTCTGAACTCATTAAACTCCACGTCCTTTATACAATTAGTCTGCTACTATTATAAGAGAATGGTACTATTAAGTCTAATTTTGGATAAATCATTATGTAGCTCACCCGACATAGAAAACAGCCCCACTAAGTGGAGCTTTTCCTTCGAGTGAGTTTGGTTCAAAGGGTAGAAACACGTCTCCACCGGAAGTACGCCGTTGGAGACGTTCATTTCTACAGCTTCTATCTGCTTCGGACCGGATTACGAAACATATCCAGAATTCCTAGCACAATATGTGCAATACCGAATCCGAGAATTCCGTATCCCCAAGCACCTGGTGTCAAATAGTATCCGATGAGACTGACAACAACCCCAAGGCCAGCTACAATCCAGCTAACTGTCATAAGATGTACACCTCACTTTGGCTAAAACTGAAAACATTCTTATGTTCTCCCTAAAGCCAAAGTCTATACATCCTATTTGTTATTCGCCTGTCCCTTCACTTTGGGTACCTTCACTTCCAGAACCGTCGTCAAGATTAAGCAGGAGACGTGAGGACGTCTTCTCATCCGTGATTACTTGACCATTTACGGTAATCTCAGTTGCTGGGGAATACCCAGACTTAATATACATGCCTTCACTGCCCAGAACGAAGTTCATAGTTTCTCCTGCTGCTGTATTTCCGAAGGAGAGTTTTTCACCTTTAGAGTTCTCGCCTTTGTAAACTTCAAGCCAGCTTACTCCGGATGCAACAATCTCAACCTTAACTTCGCTTCCGGCAGGAGCTGTAACCTTAAATTTCGTTGTTTTGCCTGACTTCCCATCTGGTGTAACCGTGATAGATTGAGGAGACGGCGTTGGTGTCGGTGTTGGCGTAGGCTCCGTAGTTGGCTCAGTAGTTGCTTCTGCACCTGCCGAGGAAGTAGGCGCTACTACACCGCCTCCTGATGCGGGTGGAGATGTTTGTGCTGTATTAGGATCCTGCACATTATTGGTGATATTTGTTTGATCAACTTGATCAGGGTCTGCTTTGTTTAAACTAGAAGCATAAATGTAAATCACTACAATAATCAATATAGGGAATGTCCACATCAGCACCGTTGGCAGCCATTTTGCATTCCGTTCGGTTTCGGGTCTACGGCTGCGCTTTTGAATCACCGTCTCCATGGTCGTGTCTGCGGGTGGTGCAGGTACGTTCCCATGCTCCTCGAGCAGTTCGTCAGGACTCATGCCTACTGCTTCTGCATACGTTTTGATAAACGCCCTCACATAAAAACTTCCTGGAAGCACCTTGTAGTCTCCAGACTCGATGGCTTCCAAATACTTTTTGCGAATTTTTGTTACTTCCTGGACATCGTCAAGACTCATCCCTTTTTGCAGACGTGCCTCTTTCAATTGCCGGCCCAGTTCCGACATACCATCACCTCCTGTAAGTTCTATGAATGTAAACTTCCTTAACCAGCTTTATAAAAAAACATGCTCGGAAGTGTATTCTTCATCGTTTGTGTTCTATAAATCATCACTGTAGCTCGTCGTAAATGACTCGTACAAGATTTCTTCCGTTGGATTATTCCGCAGCTCAATAATAATATCAAAGTCATCATAACTATACTCAGATTCGCGTACGAAAATATCTGGATGCTCAATAACCTTTGTGCTTGGCATGCTCATAACATTTTGCAATAAATTATAATGTTTCTCATTAGAGCGGATCGTACTAACTATACCATCAATTATAAATACATTATGTGGGTTCATCTCATCTTCAGCCAATTGACTGCGCACCGTCTGCCGCAATAATGTGGAGGAGACAAATGTCCAGCGTTTCATAGCACAGACACTGCCAGCTATAATGGATTCCGTCTTTCCTACACGGGGCATACCACGAAGTCCTATAACCTGATTCCCATCTTTTTTAAACAGCTCACCGAGAAAATCAACCAATAGACCTAGCTCATCGCGGGTGAAACGAAACGTCTTCCGATCATCTGAATCCCGTTCAATATATCGCCCATGGCGCACAGCCAGCTTGTCCACGAGCCTTGGAGACCGCAGAGCTGAAACTGTAATATTATCAACTTTTTTGAGCATTTCGCCCATCAGCATAATTTTCTCATCATCATTGGTCTCCAGCAACATTCCGCGAGTTTTTCCTTCAACTCCATTAATCGTCAGAATGTTAACTTCCAGCATCCCTAACATTGAAGCGATATCACCAAGCAGACCGGGTCTGTTCTTGTGAATCTTGTATTCCATATACCACTGTTTATATTCCACTTGTACACCTCATAGATTCCTTTTCCCTACCCTTTGCCAATACAGCAAAAAAAGCTGCCCCGGCAAAGCGGTCTTTTACACGGGTCATGTTAATGATATATAAAATAAAAATGAAAGGCAAGGTCAGTCCTGTAATAATTGCAGAAAAGCTCCCACAGGGGGAGCTTTTCCGCAAGCTTAGGCGTTGTCTTTCGCCAACTTGACCATGAGTTTAGCAATCGTTTGCTTTTCTTCATCGTTGCCGACATCCCATAGCTCTTTGATCGCACGGTTTTGAGTGTTTGCTGGATCCACTTTTTCATCAAGGAATTCCCCGATTTCAAAAGCCAGCTTTGAGATTGTATCTTGACTCATCCCAAGTTTCTCCGCCTGTACAACCCGTTTACCTAGGAATTTCTTCCAGGTGTCAAAATTTTTGATTACGCTATCGTCTTGTGTCATCTTAAATCCTCCTTCATGTTTACGGTCAAACACCTGCATACAGGCTGTAAGCCGCCTTACGAGAGATTAAAAAACAACACTTATAATATGTCTCAGACGATAGATTCTTATGCTGGAGCTTTTCTCCAAGTTAAGCATTAAGTAATCCAGCCACCGTTAGGGCTAATGATCTGCCCAGTAATATACCCGGATTCAGGCAATGCTAAAAAGTAAATCAGTGAGGAGATCTCGTTCGGTGTAGCCAAACGTCCCGCCGGAATCTCATCCTCCAGCATCCGGACCTCATCCTCCTGTAGGTTAGACAACATATTCGTATTAACCGCTCCTGGAGCTACCGCGTTCACAGTTACGCCAGAAGGTGCTAGTTCCTTGGCTAACGCCTTAGTAAACGCATTTACTCCGCCTTTACTGGCTGAATAAGCGACCTCGCAAGAGGCTCCCGATATTCCCCACACGGAAGAAACGTTGATGATTCGACCATAACGCTGGGATACCATGTACGGCATAAAAATCTGGCTGCACATAAAGGTACCTTTCAAGTTAATGGCCATAATATCGTCCCATTCCTCTTCACTCACATCAGCCAGCATCCCATAATGAGATTTACCGGCATTATTGACAAGAATATCCGGCTGCATTCCATTACTTTCAAGCTTCTCCGCCATTCGTACAATCTGACTGCGATCCTTCATATCCGCATTTACAGTCATTACCTTTGCTCCAAGGGCCATACAACGCCGAGCGACATCATTAGCAGCTTCATGTGAGTGCTTGTAGTGAATAACAATATTCATGCCTACAGAGGCAAACCGTTCTGCAATGGCGCCACCGATTCCCCCGCTGCCCCCTGTCACCAGAACTGTCATTTCTCCTAATGGTTTGTTGCTCTCTCCCAAAAGCGCCATTTAAGGACTCACCACTAGTGAAACAGCGAGTTGCTCCCAATTTACATGGGCATGTAAACGCTCATTCACTTCAGCTAAAGTAATCGATTCGTAAATAGGCAGAACTTCAAACAGGTCACCACCACGGAATTGGTAACGTGTAAATTCATGTGCGATACTTTCAGGGGAGTTCAGCATGCGCAAATATCCGCCTATTTTCTTTTTCCGTGCCCGCTCGAAGTCCTTCTCAGCAAAGCCAGACTTTAAGATCTGATCCACTTCTTCTTTAATTCGTTTCAGCAGCAAATCCGGGTCCTTGGTATCTCCACCCATAGCTGAAAAAGCATATTGTTCTGAACTATTAAATTCATGGCCAAAGCTGTCTGAGATCAGTTCTTCATCATAGAGCTTTTGGTACAACGCTGTGCTGCTGCCAACCAGCAAATCAAGCATAAGCTTTGTGGCGAGATCACGCTTAAGTGCAGCTTCACCTGTAAGACCATCAACTTTTTCCTTAAATCCAAACATAATCTTAGGCATCGAAACAGCGAGTTTGCTTTCTAAGCGCTTCGTAGCGACTTGTTCCGGCTCCTCTTCAAAAATACGCTTAATCTCACCTTGTTTACCATAAGATTTCCCCTGCTGATTGCTGCGAATCAAGGAGAATACCTTCTCCGGATCCACACCACCCACTACGAACAACAGCATATTGCTGGGATGATAAAAAGAGTTGTAACAAGTGTACAGTGTTTCTTTCGTAATCGTACTAATCGACTCTATAGTTCCGGCAATATCAATCCGAACCGGATGTTTCGAATACATCGCCTCAATAAGGCCAAAGTACACGCGCCAGTCTGGATTATCTGCATACATATTGATTTCTTGACCAATGATCCCTTTTTCCTTTTCTACATTCTCATCCGTAAAATAAGGTCGTTGTACAAAATCAACGAGTGTACTAAGGTTGGTCTCTATGTTCTCTGTTGCCGAGAAAAGATAAACCGTCTGATCAAAACTTGTAAAAGCGTTAGCTGAAGCTCCATTTGAAGCAAAAGTGGCAAAAATATCGCCTTCTGGCTCTTCAAACATTTTGTGCTCCAAAAAGTGAGCTATACCATCAGGAACAGTGGTCTCTTCTCCACCTGCGACATGAAAATGATTATCTACAGAACCATATTTAGTTGCAAATGTGGCGTAAGTTTTTTTGAATGTTGGTTTTGGCAATACATAAACCTGAAGCCCATTATCCATCACCTCATGATAAAGGGTCTCTTGAAGTCTGTCGTATTGAATCTGTTCCATCTCTATTCCTCCTTCCCTGTCAAGAAATAAATCGTATCCAGCTGAAAGGTCTCCGCTGCGGCTTTTACTTCCCCTGCACCGATTTGTTCCACCTCTTCTAGCAGCTGATCCGCTGTCCGTTCTTTTCCTGACAACTGGCGGTTGAAGTCGTAAGAGATCATCTCAAAAGCAGAATCCGGAATCTCGGAAAGCTGATTGCGGATCATGGCTTTGGTCTGGCTTAACTCCAGATCACTGATATTGCCAGCTTTCATCTCTTCCAATTGTTTCTCTATAATTTCAACAGCTTTGTTGTAATTTTGCGTTTCGATGCCTGATTGTATCGTTCCAATCCCCTTGTGACCGTCATAGCGTGAAGAAGCATAGTATGCAAGACTGGCCTTTTCCCGTACATTGACGAAGAGTTTGGAGTGTGGATACCCTCCTAATATTCCGTTGTACATAAGTGCGGACGCATATGTATCGTCCTTATACGTAATCGATGTGCGCAGACCCATGTTCAACTTGCCCTGACTGACATCCAGCTTCTCCTCTACCGTCCGCACCTCGCTGACGGATACTGGGACAAACTTGGAGCTATATAAGCCCACCTCCGACTGAATGCGTCCGAAGTGCTGCTGCACAAGCTTTTCAACTTCCTCAGTAGTCGTATCTCCCACAACATAGAGATCCAAAATAGCTCCATCCAGCCATGAGTTATAAGATTCGTACAAACTTTTTGGGGTAATCCGATCCAAATCTGCTCTTTGACCCAGTGGATGAAGACGATAGGGCTCGTTACGGCACATTTCTTCGATACAGCGTTCCGCAGCATAACGAATCTTATCATTTACGATAGATTCCAGCTTCTTGCGCACTGTTTCACGCTCTGTTGCAACATAGGAAGGACGGAAGCTTCCATCCTCCACCAACGGACGGGTCAGGACTTCTCCTAGGAAAGCAAAGGATTGTTCAAGCAAGCTCTCCTGACTCTGCACGAAGGAGTCATTAATGGTGTCCATGCGAAACTGAACAATCTGATAATCGCCTCTTTTATAAATATCAAAACCAAATCCAGCGCCATACAGCTCCTCCAAACGCTCACGGAATTGAGTAGTCTCTGGATAAGAAGCGGTACCTCTGCGGAGCACAAATGGAGCAAGTGCTGTAGGGGTGACCGTATCCTCATTAAGTGGGACGCCGGCATAAAGTGAGATGGCGTAGGTCTTGAACGCCTTGGTAGGCATCACGTGAATACGCATACCTGCAACGTTGCCATGCTGAAATACATTATTAGTCAAGTCCAAAACTCCTTTACCGCGTGGATAGTTGCTCATTAACATGTTTATGAATTAATAACCATTCTAAACCATTCCAAAGTAAGGAAGCAACCGGATGCCTCTTCCCGGTTGCTCTCTGGATTTACTTCTTTACTTATCTACATACAGAAAATATGCTGGCCTATAGTCTTGACCTGTGGACGAGTCCAAATCCATTTGGAGGTCGCCGTTTTAGGGTTGAAATAATACAAACACCCACCCGAAGGATCCCAGCCATTCAGCGCTTGCTGCACTGCTTTTCGTGCCTGCTCATTTGGCTCCAAATAAATCTGCCCGTCAGCTACAGCTGTAAAAGCTCCCGGCTGAAAAATAACGCCAGACGGCGTATTTGGAAAGCTCGGAGATTTTACCCGGTTCAAGATTACTGCAGCAACAGCAACTTGTCCTTCGAAAGGTTCACCTCTTGACTCACCATAGACGGCATTAGCCATAATTTTGAGATCATTTTCTGATAATCCCATCGTATTCCCTGAAGACAGAGACGCTGAATCCGAATTATTGGTTGTATTTGTTTTGTTACCGGTGTTGTTGTTTGCTGTATTATTTCCGGTTGCTGAAGCCGACTCTGTTGGCTTCCAGTTCTTAGTTGCGTTATACAATTTCAGCTTAGTCTTAGCGCCTACGATGCCATCAGACTTCATTCCAAACTTCCATTGAAACCACGTTACTGAATTTTTCGTTTTCGGACCAAACTGACTGTCTATTTTCCCTTCATAAAAGCCCAGATGTTTTAAACGTCCTTGCAACTCATAAACATCCTGACCAGAAGAACCGAGTTTAATCGGAGTCGTGCTGAAGGCAGGCAAGGCCTCTTCTTCAGGATGATTTAGTTCATGGACAAATGACGCAGCAGCACTTTGCTTGGTCTGTACTATGCCATTACCCTGGAGCAGCATTCCTGCAAACGGCGCGGCAGCAAGTGCAAGGGTTAAAGAAGCAAAGATCCACAACTTATGTTTCTTCATAGGGGTTCGCTCTACCTTTCTTTTGTGAGTTCTGCATGGATGGCTAAAGTTATTATGACGACTGTCAGGACATCCTATGCATTACTAAAAAAGAAGTAATAGCATTTCATTGTAATTGAGAATAATTATCAACTATAATCGAAATAAGAAAACGTTGGAGTTGATATTAATCATGAATTTAAAGGACCACATTTTATTGTGGAACCACGCATTAATAGAAATTATTGATATACGCCATACTTTTCAACGATCAAGTGATCTGAATTCACATTATCAGCTGCCCTCAAGCGCATTCTTGTTGATCATAAACGGCAAAGCCGAAATACTGATTGACGAGATCCCGCATGAGATCGTTAACTTTCATATCCTTCATGGTGGAAAAGGAATGAACATTCAATTTTTACGCACGGAGGAACTACTGGAGTATTACTTAATTTTATATAAAGCAAACCTTTCACTCGCCTCACGCAACAATCTAAAAGCAATTATGGAACACAATAATCCCTTCAATCTCCAATATGGATTTACGCCTACTAGTCCACTGCCCTTATTTGATAAGATGGAGAACATGTTTACTGATTGGGGCAAAACAGGTCTTTTGGATCGGCTGCATGTTAAAACACTGTTTTATCAATGGATTTATGAGATGCTTAGGCAGCTGCATACGCTGGAAACACAGTTAATCCAACCTGATCCGCTAGATCAAGCAATTCGCTATATGCAGACTTATTATAAGGAAACCTTCTCTCTTGAAAAATTAGCTAAAGCGGTAAACAGCAGCCCTAGAACATTATCCAGATTATTCAGAACACGGCTGCAGACTAGCCCTGCTCAGTACTTAATCAGCATCCGCATGGAAAAATCGAAAATACTGCTCCTGAACACTGAGGCGAGCTTGCATGACATCGCAATTGCAGTAGGTTATCCTGATGGCTATTATCTAGGAAAAATGTTCAAAAAATATTACGGAACCTCCCCTGTCCGATACAAAAATAAATTGATCACCCAACCCAGTTGGCGTGATATGCCATCCCAAGGTGCACAAATTGACATTGCCCGAACACAACCTCTCCGTTATATTGATTATGATAATCATTATCAATATAACGGAGAAGGGGAATTACCAATGTTTAGAAATGCCAAACCAACATTACTGCTCACCCTGTTATTATGCTTTACCATAGTGTTAAGCGCTTGTTCCACGGGAACCACAAATTCAAATGCGTCAAGCAATGGGACACCAACCCCCTCAGCAGAAACAAGTACAGGAGCAAATACAGACAAAGCTGCTGTCGAAGCACAAACCCGGATAATTTCCACAGTTAAAGGAGACATTGCCGTTCCCACTAGTCCACAAAGAGTCGTAGTTCTTTATTTGCTCGGTGATGTACTGGCTCTAGGCATTAAACCTATAGGTGTATCCGATGTATCCGAGGGTGCTGCATTTGAAGATGAGCTAAAAGATGTGCAAAAGCTTGGCACCTGGTTTGAGGCTAGCCCTGAAGCAATCCTTGCTCTAAATCCCGATCTAATCATCGTGCCGTCAGAGGAAACTTATGAAGCCCTCCACCAAATTGCACCAACAGTGTTAGTTCCGTATGAAAAAATGTCAACAGAAGAACGGGTGTCCTTTATTGGACAAGTCGTAGGCAAAGAGGATCAAGCAAAAGAATTATTTACTGATTTCCATAAAAAAGTTGAAGACAGCAAACAAAAGCTGCAAGAAGCTGGTATTCTGGATCACACAATATCCATCATGGAAGGTGGAAAAGACAACAGTATGGCTGTTGTGGCAAGCAAACAATTCGGACGTGGTTCGCAAATCATTTATGAATATTTAGGCATGAAGGCGCCGGAAATCATTCAACAGAAAATAGATACGGCGACTGGTGCGGATGGCGAATCCGTATCCTTTGAAGTCCTTGGCAAATACAGCGGTGACTATATCTTCCGCTCCTCTTATGATGGTATGGCTGATCTGACCCAAAACCCAATTTGGAACAATATCCCTGCCGTGAAAGAAGGCCGTTTGATGGAAATTGATTTTGGATTAGGTTATTACAGTGATATCTATTCTCTAAATGTGCAACTGGATTATATTGTTGAAGCTTTGCTTGCTGCACCAAGAGTCAAATAAGTACTCAGGATACAAAAAAGAGATGGTCCACTTCATAAAGTGGCCATCTCTTTTACTGTCTATTGAAGGTTTCGACGGGCTTGTCCAGCTTAGGAGCTGATCTTGTTATGCTGATATTGCTCAAGTGACACCAGCACCTCACGCGGCTTGCTGCCCTCGTAAGGACCGATGACTCCACGAGCCTCCATAGAGTCAATCAACCGGGCTGCACGGGTATAACCGACACGCATACGACGCTGTAGCAGCGACACTGAAGCCTGTTTAGCCTCCAGCACAATTTGTACGGCCTGCTCGTATAATTCATCCTGCGGCTCCTGATCCTCAGTGATTGTATCATCCACTTCAGGAACGATGGACTCATCGTATTCGGCTTCACCTTGACTGCTGACATATTGAACAATAGTCTCTACTTCTTGGTCGCTCATAAAAGCTCCCTGTACACGAATAGGTTTAGATGCGCCCATTGGCAAGAACAACATATCACCTCGGCCTAACAGCTTCTCTGCACCGGGCATATCCAAAATGGTACGTGAATCCACATTGGACGATACGCCAAAAGCGATCCGGGATGGAATATTAGCTTTAATTAAACCTGTGATTACATCTACTGAAGGACGTTGTGTAGCGATAATTAAATGAATTCCAGCCGCCCGCGCCATTTGTGCAAGTCGGCAAATCGCATCCTCGACATCATTGGCTGCAACCATCATCAAATCCGCAAGCTCGTCCACAATAACAACGATATACGGAAGAATTGCCGCTGGATTCTCAGCCATTAGTTTATTATAACCTTCCATATTCCGTGTTCCCGATTTGGAGAATAGCTCATAACGCTTCTCCATTTCCACTACAATCTTCTTCAAAGCTAGGCTAGCCCGCTTTGGATCTGTGACAACCGGAGCCAAAAGATGGGGAATTCCATTATACACATTCAGCTCTACCATCTTTGGATCGACCATGAGGAATTTGACTTCATCAGGTTTAGCTTTGTATAAGATGCTTGTTATAATCCCGTTGATGCAGACTGATTTACCGGAGCCTGTTGCACCGGCCACCAATAAATGGGGCATCTTAGCCAGATTGCCAATAATGGTCTGGCCGGAAATATCACGGCCAAAAGCAATCGATAATCTGGATTCAGCCTCCTGAAAAATCTGTGTTTCCATAACTTCGCGCATGGTAACAATAGACACCTCAGAGTTCGGAACTTCTATCCCAATTGCAGATTTACCCGGAATCGGCGCTTCCATCCGAATGTCTTTGGCTGCAAGTGCAAGGGCAATGTCATCCGTCAGATTTACAATACGGCTAACCTTAACCCCAATATCCGGTTGTATCTCATACCTCGTAACCGCTGGGCCTCTTACTACCTCCAGCACCTTAGCCCGTACCCCAAAGCTTTCAAGTGTTGCTTCTAACTTACGGGCTGTCTGCATATAATCATTCTGATCTCCAGCTTTGCCACCATTGTTAGGTTTGGCTAGAAGACGGAACGATGGCAGCTTATATGGCTTCGGTGGAGGTGGTGCTGGAGGAGCAGGAATAATCTCTCCATCTGGAGAAGCACCTAGCAGGCCTTCCAAGTCTATGCTTACATTCTCCTCAGACTCATCCGTAGACTGCTGCTTAACGGCATTAGGTCCGGCTACAGCAGGTTTAGCTGCTTCACCACGAGCTGCGGGTGAGAATTCACTCCACTCTTCCCGGTCTTCTTCGTTTAACCCTTCTGAACGGATATGTTCAAAGAAGTCACGAATAATAGGCGTCACAGGTTCAATATCCAGATCCGCATCATCAAAATCATGATCGATATCGTCTAATGGAATTACATGACTATCTGGAGTTAATCCCGAAATAATCGGACCAGTTGAAGCACTTGCCACAATTGGACCCTGATCGTCATAATCAGAATCTGCTTCCACCTGTGAACGCGTGGAGCCTGAGAACCAGCCAGATATTTTTTTCAAAAGGACAGGTTGTTTGCGATTAGGCAAATACCGATCGTCTTCGTCTTCTTCCTCCTCGTCATCATAGACAGGCTGCTTCACCTGCCGAGCCTTAGCTGGAGCAGCGGCTCTAGAAGGTCTGGCCGCTACGGGAACCGCCTTCGGACGGTTTGCAGCATGGAGACGAATCCCCTCCACAAACTTAACCAAGCGCACTCGCAAAAGCGTAAAAATCTCCACATAGGACAAGTTGGTAATTAGCATAAAGCTGATCGCCAGCATGACGATCATAAGCAGCTTAGCGCCCAGACTACCAAAAAGCCATAACAGCGCTGCATACTCCAACCCGCCGATGTACCCTCCGCTTATATCCTTACCCAGCATATAGACATTGCTTTCGTTCGAGCCAGGTGAAAGTGATCCCGAAAGATCATTATGTATTTGTGTCATTACATTGCCAGGATGTAACAAAGACAACGGGCCAAGCTTCTGCTCCATTGCAGATATTGTGCTCATAAGGCACATAGACAATAGAAGCAGAAGCACGCCAGTATGCCTGCTGTTCCACGAGGAAGGCCATCTTCGATGGATCATCACCATAAGTCCATAAAAAATGCCGATAAGCGGCAACACAAAATAAAATCTCCCTAATAAGTAACCCGCCATACTTGAAAGTGAGCGCCCTACGGCTGCTTCACCAGACAGTGCAATGACGGAAATAGTTATTAATAAAATTCCATATATTTCATATTTTAAAACGCTGCCGAGCAGCGCTTTTTTCTTCTTCTTTTTTCGTTTAGCCACGCCAGCCACCCCCGGAACAACATTATACCATATAATGGCGTGGCGTACCTATGTTCTCTTTTGTCAGAAAATGAATCTTTATGTTAATGTAATTATCGAACCTGGAGAGAACGCCGGATCTAGATAACGGTTCAGCGGACAATCCAATAATCTCACAATCCGCGCACGTCCTTCCTCCATCGGTTCAACCTGCATCAGCATGCCCTGCACACTAACTTCTCGGGTTGCGGCATAATTGTTAAATGCCCCCTCCCACACCTGTTCCATTGCAACTACTGTGTACAGTGTCATTGCGTAATCCCTCCTGGAGTCGATGCTGAGAAATCCCCGCCGATCATTCGGTTAAGATGCGCAAGTGCCGCTCCGATCCCGCCGACCTCATCCATCAGACCATATTTAACGGCATCCAAGCCCCCCACAGCCGTCCCGATATCACGATTGAGCTCACCTGTCTTAAACATGAGATCACGGAACTGTTCTTCAGAAATGCGCGAATGGGAAGTCACAAATTTAACGACACGTTCCTGCATTTTCTCCATATACTCGAAAGTTTGCGGCACTCCGATCACTAAACCATTCATTCGAATCGGATGAATCGTCATCGTTGCACTTTCAGCAATAATCGAATAAGTGGAGGAAACTGCAATCGGCACCCCGATGCTGTGCCCGCCTCCAATGACTACGGTTACCGTTGGCTTGGAGAGGGATGCAATCATTTCCGCAATTGCTAATCCCGCTTCTACATCTCCACCTACCGTATTTAAAATGATAAGCAGGCCTTTGATGTTTTTATTCTGCTCAGCTGCCACCAGCTGCGGAATGATATGCTCATACTTTGTTGTTTTGTTCTGTGGAGGCATAACAATATGTCCTTCAATCTGACCAATAATCGTTAAGCAAAAAATATCAGGCTCTCCACTTGGGACTACTGTTTGTCCAAGCTCCTTAATCGCTCCCATTGTAGTGGGCGGCATATTTTCATTAGGATTCGGATTAGTTTCTCCTGGGACAACTTCCTCATTTTTTGCTCCATTTGATCCTTCGATGTAGTTCATCTTCGCAGCTCTCCCTTGTTATATGCAGCTCTAGTCTGCTGTTGCCTTACTAACAATCCTTAGTATGACGTTTCAGGGTGCTGCATTATGCAATTTTCAGCTTATGAACATACAAAAACCCCTTCTCCCGTGGAAACCGTCCAATATTTCCGGGGAAAAGGGGCTCAGCCCTAGCTATATATTCATTGAAGGAGAAACTCTCCTTACACTTCCATGATAATTGGCAAAATCATCGGTCTGCGGCGCGTTTGTTCATATAAGAAACGGCCCAGCGAATCTTTTACGCTTGTTTTAAGGGAAGCCCACTCATTTACTTTTTCACTCATCAGGCGTTGCAATGTACTGGATACAATTCGGTTAGCTTCGTCGAGCAGTCCTTCGGACTCCCGAACATAAACAAAACCACGTGAAATGATGTCAGGTCCAGAAACAATTGCACCATTCTGCTTGCTAAGTGTAACCACGACAACCAAGATACCATCTTGAGACAGCAACTTACGGTCACGCAATACAATGTTACCAACATCGCCTACACCTAGTCCGTCAATCAATACGTTACCAGCTGTTACTTTGCCAGCCTTACGAGCGGCACCGCCTTGGATTTCAACAATTTCACCGATTTCAGTGATGAAAATGTTCTGTGGCTCTACGCCAACCGATTCTGCCAGCAAAGCATGTTTGCGCTGCATGCGGTATTCACCGTGGATCGGAATGAAGAATTTCGGTTTCATCAGGTTAAGCATAAGCTTAAGTTCTTCTTGACTACCGTGACCGGATACGTGAACGCCGGAGTTGGAACCGCTGTAAATCACATTAGCACCAAGACGGAACAATTCATCGATAGTACGGCCTACATACTTCTCATTACCTGGCACAGGTGTTGCCGCAATAATAACGGTATCGCCTGGCAGGATATCTACTTTACGATGACTAGAACGTGCCATACGTGTCAATGCAGACATTGGCTCGCCTTGGCTGCCTGTGCAAAGAACAACTACACGATTTGCTGCCATTCTATTCATTTCTTCCGGTTCGATCAGCATTCCGTCAGGTACGTTCAAATATCCAAGCTCTGAAGCGATGGATACAACGTTGACCATACTGCGGCCAATTACTGTAATCTTACGACCCGTAGATTCTGCTGCATTAACCACTTGTTGAATACGGTGCACATTGGAAGCAAAAGTTGCTACAACGACACGTTGCTCAGCCTTGCGGAAAATATCTTCCAGCACAATACCGACATTCTTCTCAGATGGGGTAAAGCCTGGTTTCTCAGCATTCGTACTATCCGACAAAAGAGCAAGTACGCCCTTTTGGCCAATCTCTGCCATCCGATGCAGATTTGCAAATTGACCGTTGACTGGGGTGTGGTCAAATTTGAAATCGCCCGTATGAACAACATTTCCTTCCGGAGTCTCAATGCATACACCCACGGAATCAGGAATACTGTGGTTGGTTCTAAAGAAAGTTACCTTAAGTGAGTTCCCCAATTGAATTTCTGAATCTTCGTTGATCAGAATCCGTTTGGTGTCACCCAGCAGGTTCGCTTCCTTCAATTTGTTCTCTACAAGACCTAAAGTCAATCTTGTTCCATAGACTGGAACATTCAAATTCTTCAGGACATAAGGTAGACCACCGATGTGATCCTCGTGTCCGTGAGTAAGCACAATACCTCTTACCTTGTCACGGTTCTCTGTCAAATACGAGATATCAGGAATTACGATGTCAATACCGAGCATATCCTCTTCCGGAAACTTGAGTCCCGAATCCACGACTACAATGTCAGCTCCGTATTGAATAACATACATGTTTTTCCCGATTTCTCCGACTCCGCCCAATGCGAAAATCGTCAATTTATCGTTGTTGTTTTTTTTGGACAAATGAATCTAACCCTCCTATGATGTTGGACGTCATACTTTTATTGGTAAATATCGAACTTCGATTATTTCAGCGGCGCTGAACACATTTCTTTCAAACAGCCAATAACTTCCAATCGACGAGGAAATTCCTGAAATCTGTAAAATGCGCAATGCGAAAGCTCCCGATTCCGGGCAGTAAAGTTCATATTGAAGCGGACAAACGCCGTCAAAATTCACCGTCGCGCCCCTCGCGCGAAGACATGTCATTTATTTAAACAGACTCATCTTGGGACCTATCCTGTCTCACAATGTATTACATTGACGGAAGATTACCGCATATTTAATTTTAACCGCACCCAGTCACTTAAGATCATTATACATGATTTTTTTGGCAAAAGACAAGTCATCCGCCTCGTATCCAAATTCTTTCCTTAAATTCGCCTCAATATTTCAGAAAAAAAATATAAATGCAAAAACCGGCTCCCTCAATAGAGTAGCCGGTTTAGAACGTACATCAGCAATGATTAATTCTTAGTGAAAAAGTGCTTCAATAAAAGCCGCTTCCGCTTCCGTTGGCGAAATAAGCGGCAATCTGACTCCGCCCACAGGGATCCCCTTGAGTCCTAAAGCATATTTTACAGCTGAAGGATTGGGCAGCGGTTGTGGGCATTCAAACATTCCTTTAAAAATCGGGAACAGCTGGCGATGAATCTCTCCAGCAAGCTGAACATTGCCGGAGGTATAAGCGTAAATCATTTCTGACATCTGCGCACCAACCACATGGCTAGATACACTTATAATTCCGTATCCACCGACAGCCAGACTGGGAAGACCTGAGGCATCATCACCCGTATATACACGGAAATCATCTGAACAAGCAGAGGCAATAAGTGTTACCTGATCTACAGACGCGCATTCTTTCGTAGCAACGATGTTCGGAATCTCAGCAAGCCGCAGGGTAGTGGCCACGCTCATACTTACACCTGTTCGACCTGGAACATTATATAGAATCACTGGTAATGAAGTCTCTGAAGCAATCGTGGAAAAATGCTGATAAAGACCTTCCTGATTCGGTTTATTATAATAAGGAACGACCAAAAGCACTCCATCTACGCCTATTTTCTCCGCTTCCTTCGTCAGATGAATGGAATGTTTCGTGTTATTGCTGCCAGTTCCAGCAATAACTTTACAACGTCCATTCGCCTTTTCCAGCACAAAAGAAAACAGCTGCAGCTTTTCCTCATCGCTTAACGTAGGCGATTCCCCTGTCGTTCCGCAGACAACCAAAGCCTCTGATTTCTGTACCTCAATTAAATAATCGACAAGCTGTGAAGTTACATCCCAGTTGATTTCTCCATCCCCATCAAAAGGGGTTACCATGGCTGTTATTAATCTTCCGAAATCCACTTTGAATTCCTCCTTGTCAGCGGTGCAATTCAAACATAGCATGCAGCGAACGCAGGGACTGCACCATATCTTCTTTTTTCACAAGCACCCATATCGTTGTATTCGAATCCGCGGATTGTAGAATTTGAATGTTTTGCGAGCTAAGCGCCTCAACAATGCGCGCCATAATACCAGGCACACCATTAATTCCGCCCCCGATAACAGAAACTTTGGCACAACCCGACAAACTCTTAGGTCGCAAACCCAGCTGCTGTAGAGCAGAAATAGCCTTCTCTGATTTGTCATCAAAAACCGTATAAAGAGCTTCCGTAGGTGTTACATTAATAAAATCAACGCTTATCCCGTTATCTGCCATACTCTTAAAGATTTGCAGTTGCACTCCGGTTCCGTTACCGTCCGGGCATTCCACAGAAATCTGTGTAACATTGCTGACATAAGCAATCCCTGTAACGAATCGATCCACAATTCCCCCTGCTTGGATATCGTTAAATCCTTCTGGATTCGTAACCAACGTACCTTCAGCTTCTGAAAAGGTTGAACGAACACGAACTGGGATCTGTGCCTGCATAGCAATCTCAACCGCACGTGGATGAATGACTTTTGCTCCCTGATGAGCCATATTGCAAATTTCAGTATAACTAACGTAAGTTAATGGCTTAGCATCTTCAACGATCCGTGGATCTGCTGTAAGAATCCCGTTAACATCCGTATAAATATCCACCATATCAGCATGAAGAGCAGCACCCAGTGCTGTAGCAGAGGTATCACTGCCGCCACGGCCTAAAGTTGTCAAATCACCCGCTTCAGTCTGGCCCTGGAACCCGGTAACAATAACCACCTTATCCTCACGCAGCTCACGGAGAATGCGTTCCGGACGTACATCCAGAATTCTGGCATTACCGTAGTTGCTGTCTGTCAGAAATCCTGCCTGAGCTCCCGTTAATACTGTAGAAGCGATGCCTTCATTCTCCAGTAGCCCACATAGAGTAGTAGCTGAAATAATTTCACCACAGCACATCAAGAGATCTTTTTCCCGGTCTGGAAGTGCATCTCCGTTCTGCACGGCCCAATCCAGCAAAGTGTCAGTTGCGTAAGGCTCTCCACGACGGCCCATAGCCGATACAACAATTACAAGGCTATAGCCACTAGCCAGCTCCCTTTTGACATTGCGGATTACGTGTTCTCTAGCTTGCGGTGTGGATAGCGATGTTCCTCCGAATTTTTGTACCAGAATACCCATGTATAATTCCCCCATTATTATCAAAGCAAACACACTAATCATTCGTGAAAAGATTACGGTACGTGAGCTTATTCGTTAAGTAAGTTGTTAAATGGCTGTACCGCCCTCGAACCTGAGGACGGTAGCAATACTGCTTATATTTTTTTGATAGCAATGAACTTAGCTGGTTCCACTACGTTATCTTGGCATTTCTCATTGCTCATTTGGTGCATCTCCCCTTTTATTGTCCACAACAAAATCAGCCGAGCTCTGTCAATTTTCTATGCTGAATGAAACCGTTCGATGATCATCGGCTGTAGTTGTTTACCTTGCAAAGCGGCATAGCAAGCTTCCGGGATAAGATCCATGCGTGCCACGAGCGAGTTAGGTTTACCCTCAGGGTTATCTTGACCGAATGGTACAAAATAAATATGTTTAGCCACCAGAAGCTTAGCAATATTCGCGGCATTTAGGCCCAATCCATCATTTGTAGATATCGCTAGAACTAGTGGACGTCCGTTGCGCATCTGTGATTTAGCTGCCATTAGCACGGGACTATCCGTCATGGCATTAGCCAGTTTACTCGTTGTATTTCCTGTGCAAGGTGCTATTGTCAGCACATCCAGCAGCTTGGAAGGACCCAGCGGCTCCGCTTCAACAATTGTAGAAATGATATCATTCCCTGTTATATCTTTCAACTGTTTTAACCAATTTTGCGATGTCCCAAAGCGGGTGTCTGTTCCTAGTACAGAGGCAGAAACTATAGGTACTACGTTTGCTCCCCCGTCTACGAAGCGCTGAATTTGTGGCATTACCTCAGCAAAAGTGCAATGAGATCCAGTGATCGCATACCCTACTGTTTTTCCGTGCCAATCCATTTTATTCGTCCCCCTTGATTAAAGCCTCGTCCGAAATCGACTGTACCAGCGCATTTGCCATAATAATCCCAGCGCTTTTTGGAGCTACAATGCCAGGGAGTCCTGGAGCCAGCATCGCCTTAATCCCACGTTTCTCAGCATAACGAAAGTCACAGCCGCCTGGTGCAGATGCCAGATCAATAATTACGCAATGCGGCGCAAGCCGCGAGAGCACCTGCGCGGTGATGATCATACTTGGTATCGTGTTAAATATAAGATCCACATCTGGTACGTGAAGCAGCAGCTCATTGGTCATAAAAGGCTTCCAGCCCATTTCCTCAGCACGTGCATAATGTTCTTGTTTTCTGACACCAACCTTTACACTGGCCCCCAGTCCCTGTAGACTTCGAGCCATTGTAAATCCAGTTCTACCTAAACCCAGCACCATTGACTTCGAGCTGTGAATTGTAAAATCCGTGTTCTGAATGGCCATTACCAGCGCTCCCTCCGCTGTCGGGATAGAGTTGTAAATAGCCACATCATCACGATTAAGCAGTTCGATTAATTTCAGTAAGTGCTTGGTACACATCCCGCGCAAGTAACTTTTAGCCATACCGGTATACACTAAACAATCGGATGGCAGCGCAGTGAAATGCTCCTCCAGAATCGTTAAACGCTCAGAAGAAAATAGAGCACTAATATTTCCTTCATCATCACAGCCTACCGTAGGCAACACTAATACATCTGCATTACTCAGCAGCTCTACCGTCAATTGTTCCAGGCTCACCCCTGGGCTAGGGGTCTCCCACTTATCGAACCCGGCAGCGCTTACCGTCGCATCCAATTCTACACATTTCCGAATCACTTCAAGCTGTCTCGCGTCCCCGCCCAGGAACACGATCCTGACGCCAGTAAGCATAGGGATGACGCTCCTTTCAACATACACTATCGACTATAAAGCATCTTATGCTGGGCATAGTTAATGGGTGAAGAGCGGAAATGAAATCCCCGGCACGCAAGGCTGATGATGAACTAATGGGTTACGGGTTACGGGTTACGGGTTACGGGTTACGGGTTACGGGTTACGGGTTACGGGTTACGGGTTACGGGTTACGGGTTACGGGTTACGGGTTACGGGTTACGGGTTACGGGTTACGGGTTACGGGTTACGGGTTACGGGTTACGGGTTACGGGTTACGGGTTACGGCTGATGAGTTAAGGACCGAGATGCAACTATTTGTGTGTTTTTTGCCTTTTAGGAGGAGTTTCGGACTGGAGAGCTCTTATTCGATGTAAACAGGCTCGATATCAGGTGTTTTTGATCAAATAGTGACACTGGGGTCCGAAAACAGCCGAATTAAGCAGAATTGTTATAAATAAGAGCACTGGGGTCCGATAGGGGCTTCGTCTTTAATTTGACGGTAGGGTTAGAGTAGTGGCAGAGCGCCAATGAAAATGCTGAGTTTATTCGATGGGGAAGTCGGGGTTAGTTGGAGTAGCAGATAGCACCGCAGATGGCACCGCAGATGGCACCGCAGATGGCACCGCAGATGGCACCGCAGATGGCACTGCAGATGGCACTGCAAATGGCACTGCAGTTAGCACTTTATAAAATGCTATCTGCTTAACAATCGAAGAAATTAAAGTTTTGGATAATTAACTCTGCATAATAAAAAAAGCTCACGAATCATACCTTGGGCATGAATTCGTAAGCTTTTTAAATGAATTGTAACAACACTCTTACTTGCCAGTATGGCCAAAGCCTCCGGCTCCGCGTTGTGTTTCGGACAACTCTTCCACTTCCACCAAATTAACCACTGGAACGGCTTGAAATACCATTTGGGCAATCCGCTCATTGCGAGCGATAGCAAAAGGCTCCTGCCCCAGATTGATCAAGAGCACTTTGATCTCTCCGCGGTAATCGGCGTCTATAGTTCCAGGTGTATTCAAGCAGGTAATCCCGTGCTTCAAGGCCAGTCCACTACGCGGACGGATCTGCGCTTCAAGCCCCTCTGGCATAGCCAGTGAAATCCCTGTTGGAATTAATGCCCGCTCTCCTGGTGCAAGTACAATTTCACCCGCAACGGCAGCATAAAGATCATAACCGGAAGCTTGCTCCGACATTTTACAAGGAAGATTTACATCCTCGTTTCCAGCAAGTTTATTGATTTGTACGTAATAAGACAAGATCATCTCTCCTAACATTTGCAATAGCTTTATCTGATGAGCCTACCATCGCTAAAGAAAGCGGCTCCGCGAACATATGGTCCAGCACACTGTTGATATTGTCCATCGTCACTAGCTGAATTTTGGCGATCATATCGTCCAATGTATTATGTCTTCCGAGCATAAGTTCATTTTTTCCGATACGGTTCATTCGGCTGCTAGTGCTTTCGAGACTAAGAATGAGGCTGCCTTTAAGCTGCTCCTTACCTTTTCTCAGCTCATCTTCACTGAGGCCGTTGGTAGCAAGTTCGTACATCATTTCCTTGATTAACTCCATGACATCCTTTGTTTGCTTGGGCGCTGTTCCAGCATAGACCGTAAACAGACCAGAATCTGCCTGGGAGCTGTGATAGGAATACACCGAATAAGCTAATCCGCGCTTTTCACGAATTTCCTGGAACATGCGGGAGCTCATCCCTCCGCCTACGGCATTATTAATCAGCACCATAGCATACTGCAGGGGATCGCCAGAACGGACACCTGGTAAGGAAAGACAGATGTGATTCTGCTCTGTTTTCTTGCGGTGAAATAAGAGCTCTCCATAGTAATCTGGTGGAGTCAGCGGCGCACTTGTACCATGATTATCAAAAGAACCAAAATGCTGTTCCAGCAGTTCAATCAATCCATCACTGATGTTGCCGGCAACGCTTATAACCGTATTCTCAATCGTGTATTGTTCCTTCATATACGCCCGAAGATCATCCGGCTTCATCTCCATTAGCCGTTCCTTCAAGCCAAGGATAGAATACGCAAGCGGATGGTCCTTGTAGGCAGCAGCACACATCAAATCATGCACAAGATCATCCGGCGTGTCCTCGCACATGGAAATTTCCTCAAGGATGACATTCTTTTCTTTCTCCAGCTCTTCAGCATCCATCCGTGAACGGAAGAACATATCCGCTAACACATCTACAGCGATGGGCAGATGCTCATCCAATACTTTAGCATAATAACATGTATATTC
The DNA here is from genome assembly GCF_037975345.1 of Paenibacillus sp. FSL P2-0121. Classification (NCBI taxonomy): domain Bacteria; kingdom Bacillati; phylum Bacillota; class Bacilli; order Caryophanales; family Paenibacillaceae; genus Paenibacillus; species Paenibacillus sp. FSL P2-0121. The sequence continues at coordinate 4,266,975 of NZ_CP150245.1, forward strand.
TTTTGAGGTAAACGCATTTACATTGCCGCCGATGGCGTCAAACTGCTCAGCAATATCCTTGGCACTGTACCGATCCGTACCTTTAAAAAGCATATGTTCTACAAAATGGGATATCCCGTTGTTTCCAGGATGTTCATTCCGAGAGCCTGTCTTTACCCAGATTCCGAAAGAAACGGACCGGCCGGTCGGGATTTTCTCCATTACCACTCGTAAACCATTGGATAACACTATTTTTTCCACTTCAAGTCCTCCTGGCTAATAGCCATGTTCTATCTAATTTAATTACACGTGCCTATAATCCTACCAGAAATACATCTCTCACTCAACATTAGAGGGGATTAGCCGCTCTGCTGAGAGTGTTTGACTAACTGTGCCTAGCTGTAACCCTTTTGCTTTGATTCCACGTATCATGGCCTTCAGAGCTTTGGAGGATGCGGCTGTGGGATGCATTAGGACTAGAGTGCCCGGTTCCGCTTTGCTTGTGATTTTGGCAACCACAGATTCAGGAGACGGATTACGCCAATCTACGGTATCCACGGTCCAAAGTACGGTTTTGAGCCCTAAACTGCCTGCAATTTCTACGGTCTCCTGATCGAAATCACCAGAAGGGGGAGCGAACCATTTATTAGTGACTCCAAGCGATTCCTTTAACAGCTTTTGTGTCTTCTCAATTTCTACAGTAGCTCGTGCACGACTTAAAGTACTCATATTAGGGTGGGTATAAGCGTGATTCTCCATCTCATGACCGCGTTTTAGCATTTCTTTAGCCAGCTCCGGGTTTTTGCTCAACCAGCTCCCATCCAGAAAAAACGTAACTTTAACGTTCTCTTCATCCAAGGCATCCAACATTGGCACAATGTACTCATTTCCCCACGCCACATTAATCATCAGCGATACCATCGGCTTAGCCGGATTCCCACGATATATGGGTTCAGCTCCCAGTTGATTCAGGGATATCTGTGGTTCGATCTGCCGATACACAAATTTTATAGGTTCTTTTGGTGCCAAAAGAGCATTCCGATATGTACTCTCTACATCAATTTCAAGCCCGTTATAACCCGGAATCGCCTTCCATACCCGATCAACCACAGCATTCACTGGAGGGGCATTAAGCTTGGCTGCGGCGGTCTCAATCCGTGTCCGAAGATCATTGTTCTCCGCCTTAGAAATATCCTTCCACACAGCTAGGTCATCCTGCGGCTTCAATTGCGCAAGCATGTCCTTTACCGGTCCCTGAGTGCTGCCAATTCCTATCACGATCGCAATACAAGCAACCACTAAAGCCACTTTTTCCGTCTTCATGACGACTTCCTCCCCGGTAGAAACGACTTGTAGTCCGTTCCACACGAATACAAAGACACTTTGTCCCAATCTATGAGACAAGAGAGGAATTTATGTCATAAGAACAGAGGACAGAGGCGTGATAGTGATGCACTTTACTTTATTTCATATAAAAAAAGAGCCAGAACGCAATCGCTTCTGTCTCCTTTTATTATGCTATTAGGTACTTTAGAAAAGGTACCTCTACAATCGAAACTTAAGCTTTAGCTCCAGTTTCCGAAGTCAATACCGCTTTACGCGACAGGTTAACCCGGCCTTGTTGGTCGATTTCGGTAACTTTAACGGTAATTGTATCCCCGACAGCTACAACATCTTCAACCTTAGCTACGCGCTCAGTAGACAATTGGGAAATGTGTACCAATCCGTCTTTACCCGGAATTAGTTCAACAAATGCTCCAAATTTCTCAATACGTCTAACTGTACCCACATAGATTTCTCCAACTTGTACTTCACGCACAAGTCCTTCGATAATCGAACGCGCCTTTTGGATCATTTCTTCATCTGAAGAACCGATAAAGACACGGCCATCTTGTTCGATGTCGATTTTTACGCCGGTTTCTTCAATAATTTTATTGATAATCTTACCACCAGCACCGATAACATCACGGATTTTGTCCGGATTGATGTTGATAATAATGATTTTTGGAGCATATTTGGACAGATTAGGTCTTGGCGCAGAGATCGCTTCATTCATTTTGTCCAAGATGAACAGACGGCCTTCTTTAGCCTGCTGAAGTGCATCCTGAAGAATTTTGCGGTCGATACCGGCAATCTTAATGTCCATTTGAATAGCTGTAACACCTTCTGCTGTACCAGCTACCTTGAAGTCCATATCTCCGAGATGATCTTCCATACCTTGAATATCCGTCAGGATGGAGACATGCTCTCCGTCTTTGATCAGACCCATTGCTACTCCGGCTACAGGTGCTTTGATTGGCACACCAGCGTCCATCATAGCCAGAATGCTGGCACAGATACTTGCCTGGGAAGTAGAACCGTTAGATTCAATCGCTTCTGATACTAGACGAATCGTGTATGGGAATTCAGTTTCACTAGGAATAACCTTGGATAATGCACGTTCTCCAAGTGCTCCATGACCGATTTCACGGCGTCCTGGTGCTCTAAGCGGACGAGCTTCCCCTACGCTGAACGGCGGGAAGTTGTAATGGTGCATGAAACGTTTCGTTTCAGTAGGATCGATTCCGTCAAGAATTTGCACATCACCTAGTGCCCCAAGAGTACAAACGCTAAGGATTTGTGTTTGTCCACGTGTAAACAGACCGGAACCGTGTGTACGCGGTAACAGACTTGTATCACATTCAATCGGACGGATTTCATCAAGTTTACGTCCATCTGGACGAACCTTATCATGTGTGATTAGACGTCTTACTTCATCCTTCACGATATCATGTAGGACTTCTTTAACATCTTTCAGAAGCTCCGGTGCTTCTATGTACTTCTCTACGAAATACGCAACCGCTTCATCATTAACGACATCAATCGCTTCCTGACGCGCATGTTTTTCAGCTATTTTAACGGCTTCCACCAGACGAGCCTCAGCAAATGCACGGACCTCAGTATTCACGTCAGCATTCACTGTATGCAGCTTCACAGCCATTTTTTCTTTACCAGCCACTTTAACCAGTTCTTCAATGGTTGCAACGATCTTGCGGATTTCATCATGACCGAACATAATCGCTTCGAGCATCACATCTTCCGTCACTTCGTTCGCTTCTGCTTCAACCATCATGATTGCATCCTTCGTTCCAGCAACCACCACATAAACATCACTGATTGCTTGCTGAGACATATCCGGATTGATCACAAACTCTCCATTAATCCGACCTACAGCAACGCCGCCGATGGGTCCATCAAAAGGCACATCGGAAATACTAAGTGCAGCTGAAGTACCGATCATAGCAGCAATATCTGGTGCGCAGTCCTGATCCACACTCATTACCATGTTCAATACCTGAACATCGTTACGGAATCCTTCAGGGAATAGTGGTCTGATTGGACGGTCTGTCAAACGGCTTGACAGAATCGCTTTCTCACTCGGTCTACCTTCCCGTTTAATAAATCCGCCAGGAATTTTACCTACCGCATATAATCTTTCCTCATAGTTAACTGTAAGCGGGAAAAAATCCAGATCCTTAGGCTCTTTTGAAGCCGTAACGGTACATAATACCGAAGTATCCCCGTAACGCACCATAACGGCTGCGTTTGCTTGTTTAGCCAGGCGGCCCGTTTCCAGCACAAGGCGTCTTCCACCCAGCTGCATTTCTACACGTTTTTCCATAAATACCTCCTTGAATAGTAGTAGACCCGCAGTCTAAAATAGCAGGTTCACATATCGATCTAAATGAATTGGAAAGGCTTGTCCCAAAGGGAGGCTGCCTATTCTGTATGCATATAAGAAGAAACGGCTGGGCCTTACTGAAAAGTAAAGTCGCCGTTTTTGCGAATAATCTCATCGATCCTAATATTAAGTTTTCCCTAAATTTTCAAAAAGCAACCCAGCTGTCCCGCTGTCGCTCCGAGAAGGACATACGGTATACAACCAGGCTGCTTTAAGAGTAATCTTATGGAAAATTAACGACGCAATCCCAGTCTTTCGATCAGGGCGCTGTAACGTCTGATGTCTTTGTTTTTCAAATACGCCAGAAGTTTACGACGTTGTCCAACCATTTTCAACAATCCACGACGGGAGTGATGATCTTTCTTGTGCGTACGCAAGTGGTCAGTCAAATTAACGATGTTCTCCGTTAGGATAGCAACTTGCACCTCAGGGGATCCAGTATCGGATTCGTGAGTTTTGTGCTCGTCGATCAATTGATGTTTACGTTCTTGAGTTAATGCCATCCTGTTCACCTCCTTCAATATAATCGCCACTAGCCTCGTCACCGTCGGTGAGAACGTGCAACCAAGCTAAGGTTATGATGCTGTAAGCCAGCAACGTTACTTAGTATAGCATCTCCATTAACAAAAGTAAACGGCTTGTCCGGGATGACTATAAATTATACTCCAGAATCTTCTTCGCGGTTTCTGCATCCTCGCCAATCTGAGTAATCAATGCTCCAATGGAGTCAAACTTCCGTTCTGGACGAATGTAAGATACCAATTCTACCTTAAGCTCTTGATCATACAGGTCACCCTCGAAGTCAAAAAGATGAACCTCAAAGCTCGGAGTTAACACACCCTCATGAAAGGTTGGTTTAACACCCACATTCATAACCCCGTACAGAACTTTATCCTTATAAAAGACTCGGACCGCATATACACCTTTGGTCGGAATGACAAAATGATCACTGAGCTTCAAATTGGCAGTTGGAAAACCAATTGTGCGGCCTCTCTTCTCACCATGCCCCACTTCACCACGCAGATGATAGCAACGTCCGAACCAGGAGTTTGCCAGCCCCAGATCTCCATTTTGGAGACTTTTACGAATGCCGGAGCTGCTAACCTTTTCGCCTTCAAGCAGAAAAGGAGGAGCAACTTCCACATTCATAACACCTTCACCCAGTTTGCGAAGCATCTCAACATCGCCTTCACCTTGGTAGCCAAAGCGAAAGTCAAAGCCAACAACTGCAGTTACAATATGTAGCGGCAAAAGCATAACAGAGACAAAATTCTGTGGACTAACCCGGGAAAGCTGCTCATTAAATTCAACAACATACAGGATATCGACACCCATGCTGGCAAGAATCTCTTGCTTTTCAAAGGGTGGCGTCAAGTACCCTTCATAATCTCCCTTACCCATAACATCTTTGGGATGAGGATGAAATGTAAGGACTGCAGCCGGCACACCTTGTTTACGGGCTAAGGCTACAGCGGATGTAATGACGCTGGCATGTCCACGATGCAGGCCGTCAAACTGCCCTAGAGCAGCCACTTGAGGTTGTGCCCATTCGGCAGCAGTCTCCGGCGACATCGGATAGGTTAACGTTACGGTTCTCACGCTGTTTCTCACCTACAATTCACTTGGTAAAATTGATTTAAGCTTGTGCAAACACCTTTACTGGGGCAATAGCACCTGTCTCTTCCAGCTCATAAATGCCAAGAAACAATCCCTGAAGATCGTATAGCCGAATTTGACCTGTTGTCTTCACTTCTGGAGCAATGAACCGCGAAGACAAACGTTGCCCTTGCAGTGCTGCCTTCTTCTTCTCATCCATAACGGTATGCTTAGGCAAATGCGAAATTGCCTCATCAGCAGCGATTAAATGATCTTCCAATGTTCCGGCTTCCTTGTGCGCGGCAATATCCTCAAGGGATAAACAATGGCTGGCAGAAATTCCTGCCGACATTGTTCTCTCCAGCTTCACCATTACACCCGGCAGTCCAAGCGCACGACCGATATCTACACAAAGTGTACGAATATACGTGCCTTTGGAGCATAATACCCGGAAAGTGATGTCGGGATGATTACCTTCCCAAGTCATATCCGTCATTTCGATTTCATAAATCTCTACTTCGCGACTTTTCCGTTCAACGGTTTTGCCTTCTCTAGCCAATTCATAAAGACGTTTGCCGTCGACTTTCACCGCAGAGTACATGGGAGGAACCTGAGAAATTACGCCTTTGAAAGAGGCAAGCACTGCAAGAATCTCTTCCTCAGTTACATGAACCTCATCAACAGTTTCCGTAATGGTTCCAGTTAAGTCTTCAGTATCACTGGACATCCCCAGTCTCAGTGTTGCCACATATTCTTTGGGCAGCTCCTGAATATACTCCACAACGCGAGTCGCACGTCCCAGACAAAGCGGCAATACACCAGTCACTTGGGGATCTAGTGTCCCCGTATGACCAATTCGTTTCATGCCGAGAATCCGACGTGCCTTGGCTACAACATCATGTGAAGTGAAGCCTGCCGGTTTATAAACCGCCAGAACACCTTCTAATTCACTCATAAATGACGTCTTACCTCCTCAAGCACCTGAGCTATTGCCTCTTCAAGCGTAGCTTCTATACGCGCACCTGCAGCACGGGTATGACCGCCGCCTCCAAACGTTTGCGCCAATGCAGCCACGTCAACTTTACCGGCAGAACGCAGGCTAACCTTGACCGCATGTTCGTGAATAACTTTAAAAAGAATGCCTACTTCCACGCCCCGAATATTACGAGGGTAGTTTACGATTCCTTCCAAATCTTCATTAGCAGCAGCACATTCGATCATATGCTCGGGTGTAACATATAGCCAGGCAATATCTCCTTCAGGAGATAATTCCAGCGTATTTAAGGCTTTATTTAATATTTTAACCTGTGGCAGCGTCATTTCTTCAAGCAATGTCTCAGCGAGTTCAGGACCGTTAACCCCAAGGGATAATAGCTCAGATACAGCTGCCATTACTTTTGGTGATGTGTTGGTATAACGAAAACCACCGGTATCTGTTAACAGACCCGTATATATAGCTGTGGCGATATCAATATCCCATTCGATCTCGAATGTCTTCAGCAGGTCGAACAAAATTTCCGCTGTCGCAGCTGCATCCGGTTTGATTAAATTAACGAATCCATAACCGTTATTTGTTGGATGGTGATCAATGTTCAGGATAAGAGCCTCATTCGCAAAATAGCGATTTGTCAGCCCTACTCGCTGAAAATCCGCACAATCCACACAGATGACGTTGCTGTATTGACGGGGCGGTTCACTAGAGGCCATATTGATGATTTCATCCGAATGCCATAGGTATTCCATTCGCTTCGGGATTGGTCCTTCATTCAGCATAGTGTATTTTTTGCCCAGACATGAGAGAAGCCAGCCCACCGCAAGGGTGGAGCTGACTGCATCTCCGTCCGGCTGAACATGCGACACTACAAGGTAATCGTCGTGTTCCAGCAGAAACTCACGGGTCTGCTGGAGACTTTGTTCATAGCTCTGCATTCGCCGTCTCCTTTTTAAAGGTTGTTCAAAATAGCATAACGCTATTTTGAACCCCACTTTAATCACTTATTTCTAATCGTTCTTATGAAGCTCTCCAAGAAGCTTCTCAATATGACTGCCATAAGCGACAGATTCGTCGAACTTAAAGATCAGCTCCGGTGTATGCCGAAGGCGAATGGCCTTGCCAAGCTCTGAGCGAAGAAAACCATTGGCTTTCTCAATCGCTTTAAGCGAGTCTGACTTCTGCTCTTCATCCCCGAACACGCTTAGGTATACCTTGGCTTGGGATAGATCGTTAGTCACGTCTACGCCAGTTACAGTTACAAAACCGATTCGAGGGTCTTTCAGACCGCTTTGGATAAGTTGACTAAGCTCTTTCTTGATCTGCTCGCCCACTCGTCCTGCTCTAATTTTAGACATCTATATTCACCTCTTCGCTTAGCGCTCTACAGTTTCCATAAGAAACGCTTCGATAATGTCGCCCTCTTGGACGTCATTATAGCGTTCCAAAGTTATGCCACATTCATAACCTTGCGCCACTTCTTTGGCATCATCTTTGAAACGTTTCAAAGTATCAACCTTACCTGTGAACACTACGATTCCGCTACGGATCAAGCGCATTTCAGCATTACGGGTAATTTTACCGGAAGTAACCATACATCCTGCAATGGTACCCACTTTGCTGATTTTGAACACGCTGCGAACTTCGGCGTGACCGATAACATTCTCTTTATAGATAGGATCGAGCATACCTTTCATGGCACTTTCGATTTCTTCAATTACGTTGTAGATAATGTTGTGCAGACGAACATCTACTTTTTCTTGCTCAGCAGCAGCTTTGGTCTGTGCGTCTGGACGAACGTTAAAGCCGATAACGATAGCATTCGATGCTGCTGCAAGCGTAATATCGGATTCAGTAATCGCACCAGCACCGCTGTGAATGATCTTCACGCGTACGCCTTCCACTTCGATCTTAGCCAAGGATCCTTTAAGCGCCTCGACTGAACCTTGTACGTCAGCTTTGATAATCACGTTAAGGTCTTTGATCTCGCCATCTTTAATGTGCTGGAACAGATCATCCAAAGTTACACGGGTGTTCGTATTCAGCTCAGATTGACGTTGGGAAGTAGAACGTCTATCAGCAATCGCACGCGCTTTACGCTCATCTTCGAAAGCCATAAACGGATCTCCAGCTTGTGGTACCTCAGTCAAACCTGTAATTTCAACTGGAGTAGATGGTCCAGCTTCTTTGATCTTACGACCTTTATCATTGACCATCGCACGTACACGTCCGAAGCAGTTACCTGCTACAAAGGCATCGCCGACTTTCAACGTACCGTTCTGAACGAGTATACGAGCAACTGGTCCACGGGATTTATCAAGCTCAGCTTCTATAACAGTACCGCGTGCCCGTTTGTCAGGGTTCGCTTTGTACTCATTAACTTCAGCTACGAGCAGGATCATTTCCAGCAGTTCTTCCAAGTTAATACGTTGTTTCGCAGAGAGGTTAACGAAGATGGTATCTCCACCCCACTCTTCAGGAACAAGTTCATAACTTGTAAGCTCTTGCTTCACCTTATCAGGATCTGCACCCGGTTTGTCGATTTTATTAACAGCGACAATAATCGGAAGTCCAGCAGCCTTAGCGTGTGCAATAGCTTCAACGGTCTGAGGCATAACACCGTCATCAGCAGCTACTACGATAATTGTCATATCCGTAACCTGTGCACCACGAGCACGCATAGCAGTAAATGCTTCGTGACCAGGTGTATCAAGGAACGTGATTTTCTTTTGGTTGATTTCGACTTGATAAGCACCGATGTGCTGAGTGATTCCGCCGGCTTCGCCTAGCGTCACATTGGTCGAACGAATAGCATCAAGTAGTGTAGTTTTACCATGGTCAACGTGACCCATAATAGTAACTACTGGAGGACGAGTCTGAAGATCCTCTTCATTGTCATTCTCTTCCACTGTTTCGAAGCTGTCCTCGTCAACAGGAATCTTCACTTCTACTTCTACGCCAAATTCAGCAGCGAGTAGCAAAATGGTGTCGATATCAAGTTCTTGGTTGATGGTAGCCATAACACCCATCGAAATCAGCTTTTTGATTACTTCAGAAGCATCCTTGTGAAGCAATTTCGCTGTTTCACCAACGGTCATGCTGCCACGAACGATGATTTTCTTAGGTGTGTTATCGATCTTCTCGCGGTGTACCATTGGTTGGTTCTTGCCACGGCCATTCTTACCACCACGACCGCGGTAGTTACCACCTTTACCATCATCGAAACGTCTTTGATTATTATTCGGTCTGCCACCAGTTGTGTTCTTTTTAGGACCTCTGTCATCACCGCGTGTGAAACCTCCGCCTGTGCCAGATTGACCTTGTGGACGGCTGTCAGTGCGTGGTGCACTGCTTTGTCCTTGCGGACGGCTGCCACTTGTATTGCTGCCTTGTGGACGGCTTCCACCAGTGTTGCTGCCTTGTGGGCGGCTACCACCAGTATTGCTGCCTTGCGGACGGCTGCCACCGGTATTGCTACCTTGTGGACGGTTGCCGCCAGTATTACTGCTTTGCGGACGGCTGCCACCGGTATTGCTACCTTGTGGGCGATTGCCGCCAGTACTGCTGCCTTGCGGGCGGCTGCTGCTAGTACTGCTAGTACGTGGAGCACCGCTTTGTTGCGGACGTGCATTCTGCGTTGAACCTGTTTGTGTTCTGCGGGAATCTTGTCCGCTTTGGGGCCTTGGGGACGTCGTCGATTGGTTGTTGTTTTGGTTACTGTTCATACCTACCTGCTTTTCCTGTTGATTTTTGTTGGCATTCTGAGCACTTTGAGGTTCGGCTGTTACCGCACCGGTTGTTACCGGCCGGCTGCTGGTGCCGGTATCCCGCTTGGCTGCAGCGTTTGATTTGATATCCTTAAAGAACTGTTCAACTTTGTTCACGGATCCATTCTCCATGACACTCATATGATTATTCACAGGGACATTCAAACGCTTCAGAATAGTAATAATTTCTTTACTGCTCATGTTTAGTGACTTGGCGTATTCGTACACGCGCAATTTATCTTTGTTCTCTTCTTTAGTCAATAAATCCACCTCCGACAGTATCTCCGAGTTGCTTGGAGATCATTTCCGCGAATCCTTTATCCGTAATGGCCAGTACTACGCGCTGGTCTTTACCAATACTTGCACCGAGTTCATCCCGGTGAAATGCGATTACTAGTGGAATATCGTAAGTTCCGCATTTATCACGGAACTTTTTTTGGGTATTATCTGAAGCGTCACCTGCCAGAACGACCAGCTTCGCCTCTGAAGACCGTACAGCTTTGAGTACAGCCTCGTCACCGGTGACTATCTTGCCTGCTCTCATGGCAAGCCCTAAATAAGAAAGCGCCTTACTCATTATCCTCACTATCCTTTGCTGCTAGAAACTGCTCTTCCACGGAAGTAAACTCCCGGGCTAGCTGGGCGTAGATTTCAGGACTCACTTGACATTTCAATGCACGGTCAAGTGCTTTGTTCTTTTGTGCCAGCTGAAAGCATTCAAGCTTGCCGCATATGTAAGCACCACGGCCTGACTTCTTGCCCGTCAGATCAATCAGCACTTCACCTTCAGGCGTTCTTACCACACGAATCAGCTCTTTTTTAGGCATCATCTCTTGGGTAGCAACGCATTTACGCAGCGGCACCTTTTTTTGTTTCATTACAAACGCCTCCCGTCAAGCAGGTTAATTAATCTATGGAGACGGAATCCTGATGCATTTCATCAATAGAAGATTTCGGTCTGCCGTATTCCTGCTCCGCTTGAGTTTCACTCTTGATATCAATCTTCCAGCCGGTAAGTTTAGCGGCAAGACGTGCATTTTGCCCTTTAATACCGATAGCCAGTGACAATTGATAGTCAGGAACGATAACTCTCGCCATCTTCTCCGTTTCAAAGACTTGAACTTCAAGAACCTTTGAAGGGCTAAGTGCATTCGCAACATATTCCTGCACCAGATCAGAATAACGGACGATATCGATCTTCTCACCGCGAAGCTCAGTAACGATGGTCTGAACGCGTGTGCCTCTTGGACCTACGCAAGAACCAACGGGATCTACTTCTGGATTGCGGGAATACACAGCAATCTTCGAGCGGAAGCCAGCTTCACGGGCTACAGAACGAATCTCAACTACACCGTCAAATATTTCAGGAACTTCAAGCTCGAACAGACGCTTCAGTAATCCAGGATGACTGCGGGAGAGCATAATCTGTGGACCTTTTGTTGTATTCTCAACTTTTGTGATATAAGCCTTGATGCGTTCGCTTTGTTTGAACTTTTCACCTGGCATCAATTCGCTAAGCGGAAGAACCGCTTCGATTTTACCAAGATCAATGTAAATGTTCCGCATATCTTGACGTTGAACTAGTCCAGTAACGATATCATCTTCTTTGTCGATAAAAGCATTATAGATAAGTCCACGCTCTGCCTCGCGAATTCGTTGAGTTACAACCTGCTTAGCAGTCTGTGCGGCAATACGTCCAAAATCACGCGGTGTCACTTCAAGCTCAGCGATATCTTCCAGCTGGAAATGCGGGTTAATTTCTCTGGCTGCCGGCAATGAGATTTCAGTCCTTGTATCCAGGACCTCCTCAACAATTAACTTGCGGGCAAACACTTTAATGACACCTGTATTGCGATTCATGTCAACACGCACGTTCTGTGCTGCATTGAAATTACGTTTATAACTAGAGATCAGCGCCGCTTCAATCGCTTCAAACAGCACATCTTTACTGATGCCTCTCTCCCTCTCCAGCTCATTCATTGCTTCAATAAACTCCATACTCATGAATTTCCGGCCCCCCTTTCAAGACGTTAAAAAATAATGGCCAATCTCGCACTTGCGACCTTGGCGTACGGTACTACATGTTCTTTTTTGCCCGCGGAGATGAGCAGTTCCTCGTTCTCGAACGAGAGCAAACGACCTTCAAATTCTTTGAGTCCTTGAATCGGCTCATAAACAGTCACATACACGTCCTTACCTACCGCTTTAGCTACATCCGAAGCTTTTTTGAGAGGACGCTCTGCTCCCGGCGAGGAAACCTCAAGGAAATATGCCTCAGGAATAGGATCATTCTCATCTAACTTCTGACTGAAATATTCGCTAATGATCCCGCAGTCATCAATATCAATGCCGCCTTCTTTATCTACGAATATACGCAGAAACCAATTGGAGCCTTCCTTCACGTATTCAACGTCCACCAGTTCGAAACCATTGTCGTCGAGATAGGGCCCGAGCATCTGCTCTACCGTTTGTTTAATTTTAGATTTGGGTGTGCTCAAAAGAAAATTACCTCCACGAACTTGTCTTTTGCTATATACCAAAGATAAAGAGTGGGTTTCCCCACTCTTTACACAACGGACTTATCTCATTATTACCAAAGAAATTATACCATAGGGAAACTGGACTGACAAGTGCTAGCCCTTGACTCCCCCTTTGGAGCACTCTTTTCTAGCCATGAAATAAGTGTTGTTAAAGCCTTTAAAATAGGGAAAGTTGATTGCTTTCCGGTAAGCCGCGGAAGCAGCCCATGCCGGTCAGCAGCTCAATAACCGTCTTACTTGCCTTTGATTTCTGCTGGAAATCTTCAATAGACAGGAACTCGCCAGCATCTTTCGCAGCAGCTATGTTGATAGCAGCATTCTCACCAATTCCCGCTAAAGCAGAAAACGGAGGGATCAAACTCTTGTCATCAACAATAAACTTATTCGCTTCTGAGCGGTAAAGATCAATGTTTTTGAATGTAAACCCACGTGCCGTCATCTCCAAAGCCATCTCAAGGACAGGCAACATAGCCTTTTCCTTAGGCAAAGCTTGAAATCCTTTTTGCTCAATTTCTACGATCTGACGGCTGATGGCTTCATACCCCTTACAGCACAATTCAATATCAAAATCTGCTGCACGTACAGAGAAATAAGTCGCATAATATTCAATAGGATGATACAGCTTGAAGTAGGCGGTACGCACTGCAGAAATTACGTATGCAGCAGCATGCGCCTTCGGGAACATGTATTGAATCTTTAGACAAGAATCAATATACCATTGTGGGACCTTGCACTTTTTCATTTCCTCGATCCATTCGTCAGACAAACCTTTACCTTTACGAACACTCTCGGTAATTTTAAAGGCCAAGCTCGCATCCATTCCCGCTTTATAAATTAAGAAGAGCATGATGTCATCACGACAACCGATAACGGTCTTAATGTTACAAGTGTTATTCTTTATAAGCTCTTGAGCGTTACCAAGCCAAACTCCAGTACCATGAGACAAACCTGATATTTGCAGTAAGTCAGCAAAGCTGGACGGCTTCGACTCAATAAGCATTTGACGTACGAACTTGGTACCCATTTCGGGCACACCATAGGTCGCAACCGGTGATCTGATTTCGTCAGGTCTTACTCCAAGTGCATCTGTAGAGTTAAACATGCTCATTACTTTCGGATCATTCATCGGGATAGAAGTTGGATCAACACCTGTCAAATCCTGAAGCATCCGCATCATCGTCGGATCATCATGACCCAGAATATCAAGCTTCAGCAAATTCGCGTCAAAAGCGTGATAATCAAAGTGTGTGGTCTTCCATTCAGCATTGACATCATCCGCCGGGAATTGTACTGGCGTAATATCTTCTACCTCCATATAGTCTGGAACAACGACTATACCACCCGGATGCTGTCCCGTACTACGTTTAACGCCTGTACAGCCAGCCGCCAGACGGCCAACTTCAGCTCCACGCCAACGTTTCTGGTGCAGTTCTTCGTATTTTTTTGCAAATCCGAAGGCTGTCTTCTCAGCTACGGTACCAATCGTTCCGGCACGGAATACATTTTTCTCACCAAACATTTCTTTGGTAAAGTTATGTGCATTCGGCTGATATTCCCCTGAGAAGTTCAAGTCGATATCGGGGACTTTATCCCCTTTAAATCCAAGGAAGGTCTCGAACGGAATATCCTGGCCTTCACCTTTGAGCTTCTGACCGCAATCCGGGCAGACTTTATCTGGTAAATCGAATCCGCTCCGCACACTACCGTCCAGGAACCATTCATTATGGCGACACTCGGGGTTTAGGCAAATATAATGTGCAGGCAAAGGATTTACTTCTGAAATCCCAAGAAATGTAGCTACTACAGAAGAACCTACGGAACCCCGCGAGCCTACGAGATACCCATCCTGATTTGACTTTTTAACAAGACGTTCAGAAATCAAATAGTTGGCAGAGAACCCGTATTTAATAATCGGTGCAAGCTCTTTCTCCAAACGGGCAATAACTACCTCAGGCAGCTCTTCACCGTAAATGGATTTGGCAGTATTGTAGCAGGTCTCGCGAATTTCTTCGTCCGCCCCGTCAATAATTGGTGTAAATAGCTTATCTGGAAATAGCTCCAGTTCTTCAAAACGCTCCGCCAGCTCAACTGTATTTGTGACAACGACTTCCATCGCTTTTTCAGCACCAAGAAATTCGAATTCAGACAGCATTTCATCTGTTGTGCGGAAGTGTGCATCCGGTTTGCGTTGGTCTTTAAGCGGACTAAAGCCCGTGATCCCATTAATCGTAATATCACGATACAGCTTGTCCCGGGGTTCAAGATAATGCACATTCCCCGTTGCGATAACAGGTTTATTCAACTGTTCCCCTATTTCGCAAACCTTCCGGACTACATCGCGAAGCTCATCAGGGCCTGCTACAAAGCCCTTGTCCACCAAGTGCATGTACATGGTCAATGGCTGAATCTCCAGCACATCATAAAAATGAGCAACCTCCATGGCTTCCTCAGTCGTTTTGTTGAGTACTGCTTCAAAAAACTCTCCACGTTCACAACCGGAAATCACGAGCAGTCCATCTCTATGCTCTTCCAGCTTGGATTTCGGAATACAAGGTAAACGTTTGAAATATTCCGTATGTGACATGGAAATGAGCTTATAGAGATTTTTTTTCCCTATTTGATTTAGTGCATAAATATTACAGTGGAACGGTCGTGTGTTCGAAAGATCATTACCCACATAATCGTTTAGTCGATCAAGGCGGGTCATGCCCTTCATCTTTTCAGCATCTGCGAGCAATCCTGTTAATATACCGCCGAGTGCTATGGTATCATCAATCGCACGGTGATGGCTTTCCAGAAGAACTTTATATTTATCGGCTAATGTGTTCAGCCTGTGATTCTTCATGCTTGGATATAGTAACCGCGCGAGCTCAAGCGTATCAAGAGATGGATTCGGAAGCACAGGTTCACCTATTTTACGTAACGAGGCCTGAATAAAACCCATATCAAATCTGGCGTTATGAGCTACAAGGATACTGTCACCCACAAATTCAACAAACTTACGCAGCACTGGTTCAAGATCAGGAGCATCCTTAACCATTTCATCCGTAATATTGGTCAATTGCTGAATATGATAAGGGATTTTCTCATGCGGATTAACAAAAGTAGAATAACGGTCTACTTCTTTGCCTTCGCACATTTTAATGGCCGCCAGCTCCGTAATATTATTGCGGGTAATCGATAAACCCGTGGTTTCTATATCAAACACTACATAGGTAGCTGTCTTCAAGTCCAAAGGCTGAGCGTTCTCGACAATATTCACAGAGTCATTCACAACATTAGCTTCCACACCATAAATCATTTTTATCTTATGCTTATGAGCTGCATGGTTTGCATCAGGAAAAGCCTGAACGCCGCCATGATCAGAAATAGCAATCGCAGGATGACCCCACTGGGCAGCTGTTTTGACATAGGTAGTGATCGGAGTGACCGCATCCATCGTACTCATCGTAGTGTGAAGGTGGAATTCCACCCGTTTCTTAGGAGCTGTATCTTTACGCGCAGGCGGTGCCTTAACTTCCGTTAAATCTGAAGGGATCATCACGAGCTCAGGAATCTGCATAAAACGGTCATATTCTACTTTCCCGCGTGCTCTTACCCATTTGCCATTAGCTAGCTGACTCATAACCTTCAGATCATCTTTAGTCTTCGCGAACATCTTCATTTGTAGAGAATCCGTAAAATCGGTCAGACTGAAAGTGAACAAGGTACTGCCATTGCGAAGCTCCTTACGATCCAGACCAAAAATGGTACCCTGAATTGTAATTTTCTTCTCTTCATCTTGAATTTCAAGAATCGGCACGGCCTGTTCCTTAATTTCATACCCCACTTGAAGCTTAATTACTTCATTAGGATCGCTATCATCAGCAGGAGCTTCTGTTTCCACAGCAGTCATCATCTGCTCAACGATCTCGCGTTGTTCTTGCTGAAGCTTTTGCTGAAATTCTTCGAATGCTTCAACATTATTATTTTCGTTCTCCGCCATTAGTAATTTAACTTTTAAGGAGAGACCGAAATACTTTTCATAAAATTTAATAATTGCTCCATCGATGCCTTTTTTGCGAGCCAGCTCCATCGAGGTGGAATCACTCATCGTTAACATTAAAGTATCCTCTTTAAGCTCCTGTGAGGAGCGGGTCAGCCAGCCGTTCACCGATGGAATCTCCCGATGCACCCACTCCAGAAACAGTCCCCAATATTCCTGGACAAGCTCCGCTCTACTAACCTTCTCATCATATAGGAACAAAAAGCTTACTTTAGCTATATGCTGTAGCTTCTCACGCATTCTAAGGCAAAATGTCCGATATACCTGTGCTGGAACCAGACTTTCTTTCGCAATAATGATTTGCCAGTCCCGATTACCGCGACTGATCTCAACACGTTCTATATACCCGTCCAAAAAGTAGGGGTCCATGATTGCAGGCGGAATTTCACCCTGCTTCATCAAGAGCTCGAACCTTTTTCTTCTCTCCTGGTTTTGTTCCATGCTTTCCTCCCACCTTTAATAACCCAGTTAAAACTATCCATGATATACAGTGAAAGTACAATATGATAAGAAGAAACGATGTAGTCGCCTTTTAAAGACGACAACTGTTTCTCGTAAAATATAAGGATAATTTATAGCGAATTCCTATAAATTCTTATATTTTAAAAAGCTTCTGGTTTCAAAAAGCATTGGGTTCTTACGGCCCGCCGACTCCTTTCGCCAGAAGCTAAATTAAAATACTACAAGACTGTTGATCGGTGCCTAATGATTAATACGCCTTTGCAAAAACCACAGTATGCTTGGCTGGTTGGCCACAGCAAATGCAGACTTGCTTAGTCTCCGCTGGATCAAAAGGAATATTGCGGCTACCCGCACCTGTCTCTTCCTTAACTTTGGACTCGCATTCTTCGGAACCACACCATCCCGCTAGAGCAAATCCACGTTTTTCGTCCATCGAAGCTTTCATTTCCTCCAAGGAATCTACAGAATAGAAATGGTCCTCACGGAATTTCAGCGCACGTTCGAACATTTCATTGTGAACCTGTTCAAGCATTGTTTGAACCTCTTCTACGAGGTTTTCCTGTTGAATAACCTTCTTCTCACCAGTGACACGTGAGACGAGAACGCAGACGCCATTCTCCATATCGCGTGGTCCAAGCTCCAAACGTACTGGCACTCCACGCATTTCATATTCATTAAACTTCCAGCCTGGGGTAACATCTGAACGATCATCCACACGTACACGAACGCCAGCATTCTTCAATTCCTTGAACAGCTCGTCCGTCCGCCCAATCACAGCTTCGCGGGTCTTAGGAGGTCCGATAGGAATCATAATAACTTGCGTTGGAGCTACCTTAGGCGGCAGAACAAGACCACGGTCATCTCCATGCACCATAATCAGGGAGCCAATCAAGCGAGTGGTTGAGCCCCATGAAGTAGTGTGTACATACTCCAAATTATTGTCACGGCTTAAATATTGAATCTCAAAAGCTGTGGCAAACTTGGTGCCGAGGTAATGTGAAGTAGCAGCCTGAACAGCGCGTCCATCCTTCATCATCGCTTCAATAGAATACGTATCTACCGCACCGGCAAAACGCTCGGAAGGTGTCTTTTGTCCGGTAATAACCGGAATGGCAAGATAGGTCTCGACAAAATCACGGTAGTTATCCAGCATCCGCATAGTTTCTTCACGAGCTTCCGCTTCATTCTCATGCGCGGTATGCCCTTCTTGCCAAAGAAACTCAGTAGTGCGGATAAATGGCAATGTACGTTTCTCCCAACGAACCACGTTCGCCCATTGATTGATAAGTACAGGAAGGTCACGATAAGATTGAATCCATTTGGAGTACATGTGGCCAAACATGGTCTCTGAAGTAGGACGAACTGCGAGACGTTCCTCAAGTACATCACCACCCGCTTCTGTTACCCATGGCAGCTCTGGATTAAAGCCTTCAATGTGATCCTTTTCCTTCTGAAAGAAACTCTCTGGAATGAACACTGGAAAATAAGCGTTTCGATGCCCAGTTTCCTTGAGGCGACGGTTCATTTCCTCCTGAATATGCTCCCATATTTCATAGCCTTCTGGCTTAAATACAATACAGCCACGAACAGGAGAGTAATCCATCAAGTCTCCTTTTTTAATAACATCAATATACCAGCGTGAGAAATCCTCGCTTTGCGGCGTGATTTCCGTAACGAATTGTTTATCTTTTGCCATGTAATGGAATGCCTCCCGAAGAAAATTAGCCGCTGATCAAACGTAAAATATCATTATACGTAACAGCAATCATTAATAAAAATAGCAGTGCAAAACCTACAAAGTGAACCATGCCTTCATGACCCGGATCCACAGGTTTGCCACGCAGTGCCTCTACACCTAGGAATGCCAGACGGCTTCCATCGAGTGCCGGAATCGGCAAGAGGTTAAATATCCCCAGATATAGACTCAAAATAGCGGCCCAGTATGTAAGATACTGAATACCTTGTTGAGCAATTTGACCGGTTACTTCAAACGTACGAACCGGACCTCCAATATCATCCATATTGAATTTATTGATCAATTGTTTAAAGCCCAAAAAGATAGCTTCTGTCGTATCGACCATAGCTTTTCCTGAACCTGTTATCGTCTCGCCAAAACCAGCTTTACGAGTAGGCAGCTCAGGAGTGATGCCTATTTTACCGCCTTCTTGCCCTTCCATACTACGAGGAACTAGCGTAACGTTAAGGGTTTCCTCTCCCCGCTGCAGCGTCCAGTTCATTTCTTTCCCTTTGGACTCCGAGGTCAAGCTAATCATTTTTTGGTAATCAGCACCGATCTTCTCACCATTGATGGAGACAATGATGTCGCCCTTTTGGAGTCCTGCTTCTTGCGCAGGCATTCCTTCGGAGACGTCGCCAATCTTAACAAAAGTAGGATTTTCAACTTGAATACCGACCATTTGCAAATGGATGGCGAAGAGTACAAAGGCTAACAGAAAGTTCATCACAGGACCCGCAACAATAGCCAACGCACGCTGACCCACGGTCTTGCTGCCGAATTGACGATCTTTAGGTGCAATTTGTGTCTGTTGCGTTCCTTTAATCATCATCGCTTGCGGATGAACATCATAAGTTGTAACTTCTCCGTCCACATCTAAGGTAATCTGCAATTTATCCTCGAGATCGGTATTCAGCGCCTCACCACGGATAACATTTCTACGGGTGTCTAGTGCATCCAGATAAATGTTTTTAACTTTATTGTCTTGTCCGAGCCTTACCGCAATGGTCTGTCCAGAACCTATCTCGACAATCTCAGGATCTTCACCAGCCATGCGGGCATAACCGCCAAAAGGCAGTAAGCGAAGAGTGAACTGAGTCTCATTCCGTTTATAAGAAAACAGTTTCGGACCGAAACCGATAGCAAATTCCCTCACGAGAATACCGGCGCGTTTGGCAAAATAATAGTGACCCCATTCGTGTACAGTCACAAGTACAAAAAACATGAGCACCGTTAAAAAAACGACCTGAACCATTTCCAAACGTATCATCCCCCTTTAGGTGTAAGACCGAAGTATGTCCTCTTAATTTATCATTATTCTCCGATCAGGCACAAGAGAATCAACTGTCCCAACCTATTTTTAGGGCAAAGTAAGTATTTCCAGTCAAGCAATAACGCCATCGGTGTCCCTTAAGGAGACGGTACGCGTTTACGCGAGAAATATAAGGATAATGTATAAAGTGAAACTTATACTTTCTTATATTTTGAAAAGGAGATCTTTCTACGTTCTACAGCGTAGCTGCCAGTTCTCGAACACGTCTATCACAGGATTCAATTTGTTCCAGATTCGGATTATGCTCGTTATTATGACGATCTAGCACTTCTCCGATTATCTCCTCAATACGCAGGAACGAGATCTCATGACTCAAGAATCGAGCAACAGCTATTTCGTTCGCAGCATTAAAAGCTGTAGTCGCCGTTCCACCAGCTTTTCCACAATCTATCGCTAGCTTCAGTGCAGGGTAACGTTCAAAGTCCATTTCACGGAAGGTCAAACGTCCTATCTCAGCTAACGACAACCGCTGTGCCGGAGATTCCCAACGAGCTGGATAAGTAAGTGCATATTGAATCGGGACACGCATATCGGGATTGCCAAGCTGGGCAATAATACTGCTGTCACGGAATTCAACATAAGAGTGAATGATGCTCTCCGGGTGCAGCAGCACATTCACTTGTTCATACGGAAGACCGAATAACCAATGCGCTTCAATAACCTCTAGGCCCTTGTTCACCATTGTAGCAGAATCTATCGTTATTTTCGCGCCCATGCTCCAATTCGGATGACGAAGCGCATCTTCTACCGTCACATCCTTAAGCTGATCACGCGTAAAGTCACGGAATGAGCCGCCGGATGCTGTTAAAGTAATGTAGGCAATATCTGAGATGTTCTCGCCATTGAGACATTGATAAATAGCTGAATGCTCACTATCAATCGGCAACAGCTTAACTCCCTTACGATTAGCGAGATTAGTGACCAAATGTCCGGCCGTTACTAATGTCTCCTTATTGGCGAGTCCAATATGTTTGCCGGCTTCAATTGCGGCTAGTGTTGATTGAAGCCCTACGCTTCCCATAACAGCCGTTACGACTATTTCGGCATCGCCGCCAGCCGCCACTTCAACAAGCCCTTCATTCCCGCTGTAAAGCTCTATACCAGAAGGTAGGCTGGATCTAATCTCATCTGCCAGCTCTTTCGTTGCCACAGAGACTCTACGCGGGTTAAAACGACGAACTTGCTCCAGTAATAATGCTGTATTTGTTCCGGCCGCCAAGCCATCTACTTCAAAAGAGTCTGGGTGCATTGCGATGACATCTAGAGTCTGAGTGCCGATCGAACCCGTCGAACCTAGAACACTTATTTTTTTCATAGTTATACTCTCTCTCCCTTCGTTTAATAGTAAGGCATAAGCATTACAATATGTACGAATGGAAATACGATAATCCAGCTGTCACATCGATCAAGAATACCGCCATGCCCTGGCAAAAGTGTACCTGAGTCTTTAATGCCATACGCACGTTTATAAGCTGACTGCACAAGATCTCCAAGCTGTCCTAATATCGCACAAGAAAGCCCAATAAGCAATGCTCGTCCTATCGTCAAGTGTTCAGGAGCAAGCAGCGCAAACACGATAGAAATAAGCATCGAGATCAGTACCCCGCCAACAGCACCTTCCACCGTTTTGTTAGGACTGATGGCCGGCCAGAGCTTGTTCTTGCCAAAGCTTCTGCCTACAAAATATGCCCCCGCATCACTGCCCCAAATGCAGAACAGGAGCAAAAAAGTCCAGAACAAACCATGTCCGTCATCCGATGCACGAGCCACGGCCATATAAGAGAAGCCCATTCCAATGTATACAATACCAGTAAACAGCAAGGCTGTTACTCGAATATCTAATTTATTTTTAGTAAAAACGGTGACCAGAAGGAACAATAACAGCAGAATCCAAATCCCTTGCTCCCAGGACAACGGCTCATTAACACCAAGCAAATTCCATGGGATCATGAAGCTTAGAATAGCTGCGTAACCCAGAACAGTAGTACCGGAAAGCGTAGGAATACCTATCATTTTGACAAATTCATAAAAACCTATAAGAGCCATAGCAATAAGCAGAACCTGATACGGCCAGTTTCCCAGTACACATAACCCTAAAAATAATACTCCGGCAACAATTCCGGTAATCAATCGCTGCTTCAAAGGTTCCATCTCCTAACAAGCTACTTCAGTCCACCATAACGGCGTGTTCGTCGTTGATATTCAGCAACGGCCTGATGCAAATGCTCTTTGTCGAACTCAGGCCAGTACACATCAGTAAACCACAGTTCACTATAGGCAACCTGCCATAACATAAAATTGCTAAGCCGAATTTCTCCGCTTGTACGTATCAGCAAATCAGGATCGGGTAAACCAGCAGTTAATAGTCTGTTGTTAATCAACTCTGATGTAATTTCTTCTGGCGACAATATACCAGCTTGGATATCTTTCCCTAAACTGCGCATACAGCCTTCTATTTCATTGCGTCCACCATAGTTAAGAGCAAAATTTAAGATCAATCCAGTATTCTCTTTTGTTCGAGCTACCGCCTCTTCCATAGCCTTACGGGTATATGAAGGTAAAGCGTCAGCGTCACCCATCATGCGTACTTGAACATTCTTCTCGATTAGCTCATCAAGCTCAATCGCCAGAAACTCCCCAGGCAAACGCATCAAGTAATCGACTTCTTCTTTCGGGCGTATCCAGTTTTCTGTCGAGAACGCATACATCGTTAAGTATTTAATACCTAATTCGTCTGCAGCGATCGTAGCACGTTTGACAGCCTTCATGCCGTTCTGATGACCCATAACGCGCGGTAAGCCGCGCCGTTTAGCCCAGCGTCCATTACCATCCATTATCACAGCCACATGCCGGGGAATGTTATCCGGTGAAATCTCGACTGACTGTTGCCTGTCTTTACGGCTCAGCCACGCTTGAATCCGTTTGATCATTTCCGTTTCCTCCAAGCTCTTATCAGAAAGAGACAAACCCCACCATTAACGGAGGGGCCTTAAGTCTCTTGAATATCATTAAACTTCCATAATCTCTTTTTCTTTGGAAACAAGCACTTTGTCAACTTCGGCTATGAACTTATCCGTTGTTTTTTGAATGTCTTCCTGATGGCCACGGGACTCATCTTCAGAGATACCGTTTTTCTCCATCTTTTTAATATCATCGTTGGCATCACGGCGAATGTTGCGGATCGCTACTTTCGCTTCTTCACCAAATTTCTTAGTCAGCTTAACCAAGTCCGTCCGACGCTCTTCAGTCAGCGGAGGGATAGAAAGACGAATAATGGTGCCGTCATTGGCAGGTGTCAATCCGATATCGGATTTCATGATCGCCCGTTCAATATCAGACATCGATGTTTTGTCCCACGGCTGAATCAACAGTGTCCGGGAATCCGGAGTACTAATGTTGGCCAGCTGATTAATTGGAGTAGGTGCCCCGTAATATTCAACTTGAATACGATCGAGAAGCGATGTTGTTGCACGTCCTGCACGTAATGTCGCCAAGTCACGTTTCAGCGATGAAATCGCTTTTTCCATACGCTCTTCAGCATTTTTTTTGACCGATTGTGGCATTAATCTACACTCCCTTTAACAATCGTTCCGATCTTCTCACCGAGAACGACACGTTTGATATTGCCTTGTTCTGTAATGGCAAATACAATGAGCGGTATATTGTTATCCATGCATAAAGATGAAGCTGTTGAATCCATAACACCGAGGTTTTTGTTCAGAACATCCATATAAGTAAGCTGTTCGAATTTCTCAGCGGTACTATCTTTGAACGGATCAGCAGAATATACTCCATCAACCTTATTTTTCGCCATCAGAATAACTTCTGCTTCGATCTCTGCCGCTCTAAGCGCTGCAGTAGTATCTGTTGAGAAGAATGGGTTACCTGTGCCTGCTGCAAAAATAACAACACGACCCTTCTCCAAGTGGCGAATCGCACGACGACGAATGTATGGTTCAGCAATTTGCTGCATCGAGATCGAAGTCTGTACTCTTGTTGGCACATCGATTTGCTCCAATGCATCCTGCAGTGCAAGTGAGTTCATTACTGTTGCCAGCATGCCCATATAATCTGCAGTAGCGCGATCTATGCCGCTTGCGCTGCCCGCGATCCCGCGCCAAATGTTCCCCCCGCCACAAACAATCGCAACCTGAACGCCAAGTTCTACAACTTCCTTGATCTGTTCAGCGATGGAAATAATCATGTCGGCATCAATACCATATCCGTTTTGTCCTGCCAAAGACTCTCCACTTACCTTAAGGACTACTCTCTTAAATACCGGCTGTTCCAAATGTATACCCTCACTTTCTGCAAAAGACGGAACACTACGTGTACGTGTTCCGCTCTTCTGATGCTTGCCTTTATTCAATTCTTCACATTTATGATGAAACTATTATTGATTAACTTGTGCCATAACTTCTTCAACAAAGTTATCCACTTTCTTTTCCAAACCTTCGCCAAGTTCAAAACGAGCAAAACGACGGATCGAGATGTTTTCTCCGATGGTGCTGATTTTTTCATTCAACAATTGGGAGATTGTTTTGTCAGGGTCTTTAACGAAAGTTTGCTCAAGCAAGCAATATTCTTCGTAATATTTACCAATACGTCCTTCAACCATTTTTTCAATGATTTTCTCAGGCTTACCTTCGTTCAAAGCTTGAGCTTTCAGGATTTCTTTTTCTTTCTCAACATCTTCTTGTGGAACTTCTTCACGACGAACATAACGTGGGTTTGCTGCAGCGATTTGCATAGCGATATCGCGAGCAAATTCCTTGAAGGAATCTGTTTTACCAACAAAGTCAGTTTCGCAGTTGATTTCTACAAGTACACCAATACGGCCGCCAGCGTGGATGTAAGATTCTACAACGCCTTCAGTAGCAATACGTCCTGCTTTGTTCGCTGCTGCAGACAGACCTTTTTCACGAAGCAATTCTGCTGCTTTAGTGATATCGTTATTAGCTTCTTCAAGCGCTTTTTTACAATCAAGCATACCAGCGCCTGTTCTTTCACGAAGTTCTTTTACTGCTTTTGCATCAACTGCCATTGTTTATTCCCTCCAGGTAATTGTCGTTTTCTTACATTATTCAAGGCCTTTATCCTAAAAAAAGGGCAGTGAGAGGTTATCCACCTGCCAACCACCCTTTTCATTTAAGTTCTTGTATGTGTTAGTCGCTACTTAAGCAGTAGTTGTGTCTTCGCCTTGGTGAGCTTCAACAACAGCGTCTGCCATTTTACCAGTCAACAATTTAACAGCGCGGATAGCGTCGTCGTTACCTGGAATTACGTAGTCGATTTCGTCTGGATCACAGTTAGTATCAACGATAGCTACGATTGGAATACCCAATTTGCGAGCTTCTGCAACTGCAATACGCTCTTTACGCGGGTCAATGATGAACAGCGCGCTTGGAAGACCTTTCATGTTCTTGATACCGCCCAAGAATTTTTCAAGACGATCTTTCTCTTTGCGAAGAAGGATAACTTCTTTCTTAGGTAGTACTTCAAAAGTACCGTCTTCTTCCCAAGATTCCAATTTCTTCAAGCGATCAATACGCTTTTGGATAGTTTGGAAGTTGGTAAGAGTTCCGCCCAACCAACGTTGGTTAATGAAGAACATACCGGAACGTTCTGCTTCTTCTTTTACGGAATCTTGAGCTTGTTTCTTTGTTCCTACGAATAGGATTGTGCCGTTGTCACCAGCGACGCTTTTTACAAAGTTGTAAGCTTCCTCTACCTTTTTGACTGTTTTTTGCAAGTCAATAATGTAAATTCCGTTTCTTTCAGTGAAGATATAACGATCCATCTTTGGGTTCCAACGACGAGTCTGGTGACCGAAGTGTACCCCAGCTTCTAGAAGCTGTTTCATGGAGATTACTGCCATCTTCACACACCTCCTAAGTTTGGTTTATTGTGTGTCTCCTCCGCCATGCGTCATCTTTCAGCAAGACTTTCTTCAGAAGAAAGCACCCCTTGTCGAAATCAACCGGCGTGTGTTTTAACACCGTCAATTACTATACCATATTATCTCAGTGTATGCAACGATCACTTTAAAGTTATTAATTTCTCTATTATCGAGTCAATACTTTCTCCCTTATTAAAGCTATAAGAACCGGATTGAATTTTGGTATTAATCTTACGTTTGTTTGCAGCCTCTAGAAAAGTAGACTTATCTTTAATGACACCAGCCTTCGCTAAAATATCTGTTGTTGCGGTCAATGTGCTGCCAGATGGAATTCGAACAGAAACACTAGCATTTGCTGTGACTTTAGGCGTTACAGGAGCTACAGCGGTTGGAGCGGCACTGGCCTTTGGAGTGACCTTTGGTTGCTCAACCTTCCCGTCAGTAGGCGTAGATGGCTTGTTCGGGGCAATGGCTTTATCAGAGCTCTCAGGCGTTGTAGGTGACACTGCCGGCGTGGGGGAGGCTGCAGCAGCCGGCGCAGAGGGGCTGACGT
This sequence comes from Paenibacillus sp. FSL P2-0121, assembly GCF_037975345.1. Lineage (NCBI taxonomy): Bacteria > Bacillati > Bacillota > Bacilli > Caryophanales > Paenibacillaceae > Paenibacillus > Paenibacillus sp. FSL P2-0121. Next base: position 4,293,596 of record NZ_CP150245.1, read on the forward strand.
TCTCCTTGCTTTCTGCTGTCGGCCCCCCGGTCTCTGTGACTTCCTCTTTATTATCATTCTCAGTTTCCCCTGAGGAAGGTACTGCAGCTTCATCGATGACTTTCATATTCAGTTTCTCCGCACCCTGTAGAACTTGTTCTTTGGTAAGTGGAGCCGCTCCACCGGAGATCATTAATTGAAGTAATAAAGCGCCAGTAATTAGTCCTGTGCCTAGCCCGAACAAGAATGAACGGTTCTTAATCATACCGATTCCTCCTGTTTGGCAAGTTGCAGAATCAGTTGCACTTCCCCTCGCTGAAGTCCAGCTGTCTTGGCAATGGAATCTATCGATTTGCCCTGCTCATGCAGTTCAAACAATCTTGGGTAACGTAATTTTATCGAACTAATAGGTTTCGCTTTCACATCTGGCGACACTGAACTCATCTCTGCTGGGAGAGACGGATCTTCGTTTACACCAACTTTAACCTTCGAACCTTGTTCAACCGACACTGCAAGTTCTTTCAAACTCTTTTCTTCCTCGGCCACTCGTGCTTCTAGCTTTAAAGAGCTGTTCTGCAACTCTACCACTTGACTCTGTAATTCATTAACCTGTCCCTGCAGTACATTATGATTAGTTTGCGATTGTTGTTTAATACTACTAACTAATTGTACCAGTTCCTCATTCTCGCGCTCTATGTCTGCCATATATAGCTCAAGCGCAGCCTCTGTATCTTTGAGGCTTTGCTGATTAGCTTTTCCTTCCTTTACACGTGCGGGAAGTAAAAGGGCATAAAGAATAGCGGCGACACCTACTAGCACAATATAAACCCATGGTTGCAAGTGCCTTATCTCCTTTTACATATCAGATGTAGATTCATGTAGATTCTTATTAAAGACTTAGATCAATGCGTTGGCCTTTGTAAGGATGCTCAGCATCACGGGTTGCAGGCGGGTTCGAATGTTTATCTGACGAAGAATTGCCACCTGAATGCTGATTGCCTTTTCCACCGCCATCCCGTAAAGCTGATTCAGAAGACTCATCCACTTCAGTGCTCCGCATGGCCAATTCCTGACTTTGTTTTACATTTTGCCCAGCCAATTGATGTTGGTCGATAGCAGGACGTTGCTGAGATTCATTCTGAAGCTTGCCCGCCTCCGTGGTGCGAGGCAAAGCAATTTGCAGTTCCACCGGTTTTAGGCTCATCTTAACCCTTCTCTCACAAGTAATGGCCGGCCGCAAATGCTGCCCGCCCGATTAATTGTACGGCGTTAAAGATATATCCCCATCACTGTAAATAAACACAACCCGCTCCGTAGCATCCTTAACAAATCGGGTATATCTGCCGATCATGATCTTTGAACCGCCATAAATGGTTTTGATAACCTCAACTCTCGCTCTACCTGTATCTTCTAACATTCTTTCTATCTCTAGCACCCGTTCTTTAATTCTTTTTTCTTCACGTTGATGGGATTGTTTAGTAGCATTTAATTTGACGCGAAGCGCCACTTTATCCGCAGGGAGCTGACCGTTAGTAGCCAATTGATTTAATAGATACAAAGCTTTAGAGGTTTTATCCTCGTTCTCCAGCAGCTGCCGCAGCTCTTGACGAAGTTCGTTAATCTCATTTCTAAGCTCTGGAACCACGCCTACCTCAATCACAGTCGCAGTGGACATGGTGTTACCTATAGTTCTTGCTACAACTCTTTCTCCAGACTGAACGATTCCACCCACAATTAAACCTTTAGAGCCGTTACAGATAACATCTCTACCAGCACGTATATTGGAGTGCATAATACTCTGAGAGACAATTACATCTTCCCCAGCGGTTACGTTTCCATCTTGAATGAAAGAAACCTTCACACTTTTTCCAGCGGTAACTTGGCCTTTGTTATATCCGATAATTCCACCAGTAATTTCAATGGAGCCCCCAGAGATTAACTCTGCACCTTCAACGCCGCCTACAACCCGAATATCACCGGCAGACTTTACCGTAAAGCCTGAAAGGACATTCCCACGTATGACGACTGTACCTACAAAATCAATATTTCCAGTGCCGTAATCGACATCACCATTCACTTCATATACAGGAAACACATTGATTTTCCCGTTATCAGTTAACGTGACCAGTCCATCAATCGCTGCGTACATCGAAGTGCCATCGTTATCAATGAGTACATTTTTCCCGATTTTAAAATGAGCTTCCTTTCCAGCCTTGAAAGCAAGCTCATCACCAGTTACAGTCATCCCTAACTTTCCAGGCTGGGCAGGGATAATTTTAGCTATTAACTTTCCTTTAAGCACATTACGAAGCCGGACCAAGTCCTTGTAGTCGACCTTACCATCCGCTTTCTCAAGCGGTTTGCGGTCCTCTTCCAGATCAACTGTAAGCATAACTCGTCCATCTGTGCCATGCACAGCAGGATAACCTGCAGCAATCGGAACTTTACTCCAAAAAAACTCCTCAGGATGACTACTAATACGTTCGACAACATCACTCTTGATACCGTAGCGAATATTGTGACTGTGCAGGAAGGCTTCCAGTTCTGTAGATGAGCAGGAAAAATTCTCATCCTTTTTGGAGAACTGCAAATACGCGATTCCTTTGTCCTCCGAAAAAGTTATACTCAAGTACTGATTCAAAGCATATTGACCGATCAAATTTTGCTCCCCCTTGTCACCGCTAACGGTTAATCGTTCTGCATAAGGAGATCACGGTTCTTCTCGAGCGTTCCCCTCAGCCGCAAAATAGCTTTGGAATGCAACTGCGAAATTCTTGAAGGAGATAACGACATGACCTCAGCAATCTCACTTAAAGATAAATCTTCATAATATAAAAGGGACACAACGGTCCTTTCTTTCACCGTTAATTTCTCAATACCTTTGGTGAGCGCTTCGCGCAAGTAGAATTCATTTACCTTGCTATCCGGATTCTTAGCTTTATCGTCCACCAGTATGGACATTCGGGTCTCTGATTCCTCTTCACGAATCGGGTCTTCCAGTGAACAAAGTGACATCACAGCCACATCCTGCAACATATTTTGAAATTCCAGTTCACTAATATTAAGGTATTGGCTCATTTCCTCGTCACTAACTGACCTTAAGTGCTTCTGCTCCAGCTGCTGATAAGCGTCCTCAATTTTTTTAGCTTTTTCCCTAACGGATCTAGGTACCCAATCACTTTGGCGTAATGAATCTAATATCGCACCACGCACACGCCAGGACGCATAGGTCTGAAACTGCAATCCTCGTTTGTAGTCGAATTTCTCAATCGCATCAATTAGTCCCATAACCCCATTACTGGCTAAATCATCTTTGGATACATTTTTGGGTAATCCCACAGCCAAACGACTGGATACATAATCAACAATATGGAGATAACTCTCTATCAGCTTCTTTTTGGCATCAGGGTCTCTGTGTTCTTTCCACTGTTCCCATAGCTCGTCAGTTTCCAATTGAGAAGCTTTACGCTCGTTCAATAGCTTTCACCCTTCCCAAAGTTTAGTCAGCGAGCATTCGCGGCGAAATGTACCTTCCAATAAGATCACCGATTCCGCCTCAGCCCTCACTTATTCTTCTTTCAGGTGACGAACGGCCTTGGCCAATTCTTCAGGATCCTTCATCGAAACTAGCTTAGGAGGTGTAAGAGGCTTAAATCCCTCGCTATTTTCGTTTCCTTGTCCTGGCTTCGGTTTTAGTAGATTGATTAATTCTTCATCCTCATTAGGCGTGCTGATATCCAGCTTCGCCCCAAGTTCTTCACCACCAGTATCCACTTCATCCGGAGGCGATGTTTGAATCATAATAAAACCCAATACCCATCTTACGAGGAAAGCAAGCAGAAACCAGATGATAAATGCAATTAGGCTTCTTAATAAACTAGTACCCAATACATTGTTACTGTAGGTTACAAAAAAGGTAAATATGAAACCTACCAAACCCGACACCAAGTTTATCAAAATGTTTCCAATCATATTCATAATTATAGTTCCTTAGAGCCTTTTTGCACACTGCGAATAAACAATATACCAGTGTTGCAGGCTATTTCTATCGTACGGCCATAATTGCCGCCTGTGTCTTCTGCGATTAATGGAATTTTTAAATTTTCAAGTGCTAGTTTACAAGATTCAACATTACGAGGCCCGATCCTCATGGTGTCGCTCCCCCCGGCAAAGGCAAACATTTGTGAACCTCCGGCCATCTTGGCTACGATCCGGCTCCGAACCGCCCCAAGCTCTAGCAGACGGGATAAGAGCTCCGGCACTGCAGTATCTGCAAACTTAGCGATGTTTAACTGCCCTTCCCTAGCAATCTCAGATGATGGGAGCATTACATGCGCCATCCCTGCAAGCTTTTTTCCAGGGTCAAACAATGTTAATCCCACGCAGGAGCCAAGACCTGTGGTACGAATTAAACTGTCTTGGCTACCCACGTTAAGATCCGCCATCCCTACTTTAATAATGCTTTGTTCTTCAATCATTTTCAAAAGGAACTCCTAGCGATTTGAAGATTTTCGGGAATGATTCCGGATCGGGAATAAGGAAAAATTGCCCTTCAATTTCGTTTTTCCCTTCGAAGAAGGTAGTGTCGATCAACAATGCATCGTCCCCCATCTGCCCGAATTGCAGCAGACCGTAGCTAAGGATAGCGCCAGCCATGTCCATAGCAAGGGCCGGCACCGTTGGATACATAGAAAGTGCGGTGAAATCTGCTAGAGAAGAAAGATACGATCCTGCCAAAATATTGCCAATTTCGCTTAGTGCAGAGAGCTCCATTTCTCCAAGCTCTTCATTACTCGATAGCTCAATGCCCGCAATACGACTAAGCAAGTTCATAGCCGCTTCTGGTGACAGAATGAAAAACAGGTTACCTGGAGCTTCACCCTCCACACGTAGAAACACCGCATATACAAGTTCTTCGGCTCCGCCAACTTTATCTGTTATTTCTTCAAAGTTAAGGAGCTGTACCTTAGGAACAGCCATATCTATCGGCTTATTCAAGAGCTGTGATAATGCGGTGGCTGCATTTCCAGCTCCAATGTTCCCAACTTCCTTAAGCACATCCATTTTGAAATCCTTATAGTGCTTAAATAGTTCCACAGGTTAGCCCTCTAGGCTTTCTAATTGAACGATTTCGCTTTTGTTAAGCACTTCTGACAAGTTAAGCATAATCAGTAAGCGCTCGTCTCCAATCTTGGCCACCCCATCCAAATACTTTGCCTTGATGCCGCCAACAACATCAGGAGGTGTATCAATAGAATCTCTGTTCAAATCTATAACATCATTTGCAGAGTCTACAATGAAGCCTACTTCCATTTCATTAACAGACACGATGATGATTCTTGTCTGATCGGTGTGTTCAGCCTCTTCGATGCCGAAACGGCCCCGTAGATCAATTACAGGAATAACAACCCCACGTAAATTAATTACACCTTTGATAAATGAATAGGTCTTAGGTACACGAGTAATGGGCATCATGCGCTCAATAGTTTGTACCTTTTCAACTTCAATTCCATATTCCTCTACGCCTAATTTAAACACTATCACTTTAATATCTTCAGCCATGGAATGAACCTCCCTGTTCTATCCTAGTTATTTAATAAAAGCGTTCGGATCAATAATAAGTGCTACTTGACCATCACCAAGAATGGTTGCGCCAGATATTCCTTGTACATCAGGCAAATATTTACCCAGATTCTTAATCACAACCTCGTTCTGGCCAATAAAATCCTGTACTGCTAAGGCAACTAATCTTTCTCCCTTGCGCACCACTACGATTTCTGTTTCTTCTTCGGTACTCTCATCATAATCTGGTACTGAAAAGAGACGACTTAGCGAAACCAGAGGAATATGCGAATCACGGAATTCTACCATTTTATTGCCATGGATTGTACGGATCTGAGATTGCTTCACGATTCCGGTTTCCACTATAGAGGTCAAAGGAATGGCATACTTCTCGGAACCTAATCGGATAAGCATTGCAGCAATGATTGATAGAGTTAAAGGCAGCTGCACTGAGAAATTTGTTCCTTTACCTGGAGCAGAATAAATCGTTACATTGCCGCCTAAAGAAGAAATCTTAGATTTCACTACATCCAGCCCTACCCCGCGGCCTGAAACATCAGAAATGACCTCTGCTGTACTGAAGCCTGGGGCAAATAACAACTGAAAAGCTTCATCGTCCGACATACTGGCTGCCTGCTCTTGTGTTATAACACCCTTCTTCACAGCAGATTTCAGAACCTTCTCCGGATAAATCCCTGTTCCATCTTCTTCGATCTCAATGAAGACGTGATTACCACTGTGGAAAGCCCGCAAATAGACCGTTCCGGTCTCAGGCTTACCAGCAGCAACACGATCCGCAATGGATTCGATACCATGGTCAACTGCATTACGCAATAAATGCACCAGCGGATCCCCGATTTCGTCAATGACCGTTCGGTCTAGCTCAGTTTCTGCTCCTGTGATGATAAGATCTACTTTTTTGTCTAGTGACTTGGCTAGATCACGAATCATACGTGGGAATCGGTTAAATACTGTATCTACTGGAACCATCCGCAGCTTCATTACAATATTCTGGAGATCTCCGCTTACCCGGCCCATATGCTCAACCGTTTCTGTAAGATCACCATTTTGAACCTCAGAAGCCAGCTGTTCCAATCGTACACGGTCGATAAGAAGTTCACTGAATAAATTCATCAACACGTCCAAACGTTCAATATCTACACGAATGGTACGTGATGGTGCCCCACCTGTTTTGTGAGCTGCCGGTTTGTTCCCTTCTTCTTTGGTTGGCAGGGGTTTAGCGGCAGAAGACGCAGGTGTAGCTGCTGGAGCCTCAGTAGTCGTGGCAGCCACTTCAGAGGCTGCTGCTGCTGTTTCTTGACCCAGCTGTTGCAGAGAGTCTTGATCCAATGCTACTGCCGATACCTTATCAATCTCAGACAGATTTAGTATCATAGCCTGAATTTGATCAGCACTTTTTTGAGTTATGTAATAGAGAGAGAAGCTTTGATCAAATTTCTCTTGTTCAATATCCTGAACGGATGGGAAGGATTTAACCACTTCACCTGAACGCTCCAAAAGATCAAACACCATATATGCACGTACTGCCTTAAGCTGACAATCCTTGCGAATGGTTACGTCCACATATAATACTTGATGTCCTTCTTGAATCGACTGTTCTAGAACAGAAAATTGAAACTCATCTAAATGAATCGGGGTTTCAACCGCTTGTGCAGCAGGTCCTGAGACAGAAGCTGCCTCACCACCCGCAACAGGAATCTCTCCCCGGACTATAGCCTGTAAGGAGGAGACGATAGACGAAACATCCGCTTTACCCTCGCCTCCTCCCGTAATATCCTCAACCATAGACTCCAAGGCATCCAAACTTTTGAACAACGTATCAAAAATGAAATCCTGCATGCGCAGTTTGTTGTTGCGTACCAAATCAAGAACATTTTCCATTTGGTGTGTGAGTGAAGCCAAATCTTCAAAGCCCATAGTTGCTGCCATACCTTTTAAGGTATGCGCAGAGCGGAATATTACCTGTACAATACTAATGTCCTCAGGATTCGCTTCCAGCCCCATCATGCTCTCGTTCAATGACTGCAGATGATCGTTCGACTCATCAATAAACATGGATAAATATTGGTTCATGTCCATCAGTGAGCACCTCCCCTTTGAGTTCGCTTTTCTGTTATTTAACAGCTTGCACCAGCCTTGGAGCAATTTCTTGCAAAGGCAGTACGTGCTGGACGCACTGTAATTCCACCGCAGATCGCGGCATTCCATATACGACACAAGTTTCTTCGCTTTCAGCAAAGGTTGAGGTTACCCCAGAGTCGTATAAGGATTTCATCATTCTTGCCCCATCACTACCCATCCCTGTCATTAGTAACAAATGACGTTCTAACGATGTGAGCGGCAGCAATGATTCAAATAAAACATCCACAGAAGGTCGATGGCCATTACGTGCCTCCTCCTTTGTGAGTACAACCGCATATTGCCCTCTAGAGGATGGGACAACTTGTAAATGATAGCCTCCAGGTGCTATATAAGCAGTTCCTTTTTGCAATATCATCCCCTGCTCAGCTTCAATCACTTCTAGCGGGCTGAAGGTATTCAGTCGCTGGGCTAGTGATTTGGTAAAGTTAGGCGGCATATGCTGCACAATAACAATAGGCGCTGGAAAATCCGCAGGAATCTTCTCCAGAAATACCTTTAGAGCACGTGGTCCACCTGTAGAGCACCCCACGGCAACCAACTTTTGCAGATCATTACTCCCATACTTCCGGACCTGAGGATTTGCAGGAGCGTCAGAAGACACTTCCACTTTAGGTTTAAGCAACGGTTTTGGTGGGGTAGCGTTATTCTCTACTCTTGACCTTGCATTACTCTTTTCTGATAAAGGTGGTGGAGTAGAGATTAATGGTTTTGCTGCTCTTTTAGGAACAGTATGATCTAACGGCTGCTTCACCCGCGGTTTTTTGGTCACTTCATTTTTGAGTGAAGCTTTAGGTTCTACCTTGTGTTTGCCGGGCATCACTCTCGGTACAGTTGGCGGTGCGACTTCTACTGGCGGTATGTCTGGCAACTTAAATGCAGAAGCACGTGCTTCGCGCTGCTCCCGGGCCATCATAGCCTCTTTCATTTGTTCCCTTAAGGATTCTCCTACTCCCATGATATCCTGAGAGTTGGTAATCGAAGGTTTACGAATAAAGTCAAAAGCGCCCCATTCCAGTGCAAGAATGGTTTCCTTCATGCCCTCTTCATTGATCCCTGACAGCATAATCACTGGCAGAGGGTCTGAGGCCATTATTATTTTCAGCGCTTCCAGGCCGTTCATTTCTGGCATTTCTACATCCATAGTAACCAGATCTGGACGAAGCTCATTGATTTTTTCGATAGCCTCACGACCGTTTTTTGCTGTTGCCGTCACCTGAAAGTCAGCGTCATTTTCAATTAAATCGGAAATGATCTTGCGCATAAATGCCGAATCATCAACAACCAATACTTTATATGGCTTCATATCATTTCCACCTCTGTCCCAAATTCAGAACAACTATTTACTTCGCTTTAACCATTTATGGATAAAGCCTTTAATCCCTTGGACTTTTGTGGTCTTTTTAGAATCAATGGTCAAATAACTTAGGGCAAGCCGATGTATATCCTTTGCAGCAATACTGTTTGGAAAAGCCAATGTGAAAGGCGTTTGCCTTTTGACAGCCTGCACTACATGGGCATCTGAGCTTATATGACCAAGATAAGAAATATCTAATTGTAAAAAACGACTGGCGGCCATTCGGATCTTGTCGCTTGTCGCTATGGCTTCCCTTTCATCACCTGCCTGGTTCACAATCAATTTAAAGGAAGTCTCAGGATAGGAACGATTCACAACCTTCATTAATGCGTATGCATCTGTGATAGCTGTTGGTTCTGGTGTAGTAACGACTAAGCAATCGTCGGCAGAAGTTATAAACTTCATCGTTTCCTTAGATAATCCAGCACCTGTATCGAACAAAATATAATCCATGCTGTCCGCGATAAGTGCTATCTGATTTGTGAAATAATCAAGATCAGACTCTGAAAGAGTAAATAGCTCATCCATTCCAGAGCCACCTGCTATAAAAGGGAGCGAATTCGGACCGTATTGAATAATCTGCTCGATATCCGCTTCTCTTTTTAACAAATGATAAAGATTATATCTCGCCGATACGCCCATCAACACATCTATATTAGCCATGCCGATATCTGCATCGAACAGCAAAACCCGTTTGCCCATAGCCTTTAAAGTTAGAGCGAAGTTAAGTGTAAAATTCGACTTACCAACGCCCCCTTTACCACTACACACCGTAATGATCCTGGCGGATGATCCCCCTCTTACAGCTACTTTAGAATCCTGACTGGATACAAGCTGTCTTAAGGATTGTGCCTGATCCATCATGTTTCACCTGTTCCAAGAAGCAACTCACTAAGCTGTCCTTTGGTAGCCATAAGCAGATCATCAGGTACATTTTGACCATCGGTCATATAAGACAAGGTAAGTGGGAAGTCATTCAGGACATTAAAGAGCGGGCCGTAACTCCCCGTCTCATCCAGCTTTGTGAAAATAACCTTATCCAGTCTATATCTGCCGAAATGCTCTGCAATAAGTTTCATATCACGGCTTTTGGAGGTCAGGCTAAGCACAAGATAGGTTTCACTTCTCAATTCCTTCGCAAGCAAGCTTTGCAGTTCTGCTACTAGCATATCATTGCGATAATTTCGGCCAGCTGTATCCATTAATACTAGATCACAACTCTCCAAGCGAAAGAGTGCTCTTTGCAAATCTCCTGGCGATTGGACAACCTCCAGTGGAACATTGAGGATAGCAGCATAGGTTCGCAACTGTTCAACAGCTGAGATTCTATACGTATCGGAGGTGATAAAACCTACCTTGCGTCCGTGCTTAAATAGCTGTTCTGCCGCAAGCTTAGCTATGGTTGTGGTCTTTCCAACTCCAGTGGGTCCGGCAATATATACAATTTGAGTATCCCGGGCAATTCCATCAGCAATTCGTCCCGTCAGGAAACCATCAATCTGTTCTTTAAGAGATCCCATAAATTTCTCAGGTCCCCAAGTACGCCCTTCATCTACCCAACGTTCCGAGATGTTACTGATCCATTCCTCAACAAGCACAGCATCCATTTCTTGCTCTAATAAAAGATCCCGTAGCTCCTGCAGACTGTCTGGCAGTTCTCTTCCACCTGAGGATTGTCTGGCAATTCGCTCCATCCAGAGCTTCATATCTCTAATCTCACGAAGAACATCATTTTCGAGAGCAGTGGCAACCTCTGGCGATTGTTCTAATCCTAATGATTCATACAACGCTGATACAGAAGGTGCATCTTCCAGATTTAATTCAGGAAGTTTTTGCTCAGGTACTGGCTCCGGATGCTTGGCTATCGATTCTTGTACATTGATAGCTTCCGATAAGGCTGCGGCAATCTCAGCAAACGTCCGTGACTCTTCTGGCTTTTCTAATGAAACAGAAGGTACGGAAGGTATAGAAGGTATAGTGGAAGCAGATGACGCTTTTTGATAAGCCTGTGGTACTGCACTCCGTGGAATGTTCATCGCTGGCGCAGCCGGCTTTTTTGGAACATTATTCTTCTCTGCCTTTTCTACTGCTGCTACAACTTCTATTTTTTTCTTCTTAAATAACCCTAAAAATCCGCCGATTTTGATTTCCTTTGTACTTAAAATGACGGCCTCGCTCCCAAGCTCGTTGCGAATGGAAAGCATGGCGTCAGGCATCGAATCGACCACGTAACGCTTCACTCTCATAAATTCACCACTCCGACGCTTTGTATTTCAATGTTAGGCTCTAGCTCGCTATAAGACAGTACAGGAATGTCCTGCATCGTTCGTTCAATCACCTGCCGCAAATACATACGAATGGTTGGTGATGTGAGCACTATTGGCTGTTGCCCTGTCTGCAGCAATCGATTGATCTGTTCACTTAACCGCTGATAGATCGTTTGTGTCGAAGTTGGATCTAGGGCCAAATAACTTCCCTGTTCAGATTGCTGCACACTCTCGGAAATTTTCTTTTCAAGATTAGGTCCAACTGTGATGACTTTCAGTGTCTCTCCTGCTTGTGAGAATTGCTGAGTAATCTGTCTGGACAAGGACTGACGAACATATTCAGTGAGAATATCCGGATCCTTGGTGTATGTCCCATAATCCGCCAATGTTTCAAAAATCGTAACCAAATCTCTGATCGATATCTTTTCACGAAGCAGCTTAGCAAGCACCTTCTGCACATCCCCAATCGCCAATACAGAAGGAATAAGATCGTCGACGAGCACTGGATAATTATCCCTAAGGTTGTCCACCAGCATCTTAGTTTCCTGTCTTCCTATCAGCTCATGTCCATGACGTTTGATTAACTCCGTCAGATGTGTTGCGACAACAGATGGAGGGTCTACTACAGTATAGCCGGACAATTCAGCCCGCTCTTTAACCGATTCATCAATCCATAATGCTGGAAGCCCAAAGGATGGTTCGATGGTCTCAATACCGTTTATAGATTCATCATCATATCCTGGACTCATTGCAAGGTAATGATTAAGTAATAATTCACCACCGCCGACTGTATTTCCTTTAATTTTTATGACATATTCATTCGGTTTTAGTTGAATATTGTCGCGAATGCGAATAACAGGTACTACAAGACCCATTTCTAGGGCACATTGCCGTCGAATCATGATGATACGATCTAACAGATCGCCTCCCTGACCTGTATCCGCCAAAGGAATAAGACCATAACCAAACTCGAATTCAATGGGATCAACTGACAGCAAATTAATGACACTTTCCGGACTTCGTACCTCTTCAATCTGCTTCTCTTCAACAAGTTGCTCTTCGGCAATCTGTTTCTTATTTAAATTTTGTCCCATACGGTAGGCTGCAAAAGCCAGCAATCCGGCCAATGGGAGCGTTGTAATCATATGTATGGGTGTAAAGAGTCCAAGAAAAGCTACCGTAACTGCGACAATATACAACAATTTCGGATAGGACAACAACTGTCCTGTCAGCTCTTCTGCAAGATTACCTTCCGAAGAAGCTCTAGTAACAATCAAGCCGGCTGCTGTCGAAATCAGCAAAGCTGGAATTTGACTGACGAGACCGTCCCCAATGGTCAATACAGAATAAGTGGATAACGCAGTAGCAAAGTCCATCCCGTGAACCATCATACCGATGATAAATCCACCGATGAGATTGATCAGCAAGATGATAATACTCGCAATCGCGTCTCCTTTAACGAATTTACTCGCACCGTCCATGGCTCCGAAAAAATCCGCTTCGCGTTCTACGTTACGACGACGCTCACGTGCCTGGGTTTCGTTAATCATGCCTGCGTTAAGATCGGCATCAATACTCATTTGCTTACCGGGCATCGCATCCAAGGTAAATCTAGCGCCTACCTCAGCTACGCGCTCTGAACCTTTGGTGATAACAATAAACTGAACTACTACCAGGATCAGAAACACGATAAATCCAACAGCAATTTGTCCGCCAGCGATCCAGCTACCGAAAGTAGATACCACTGAACCGGCATCTCCATAAGTCAGGATCAGTTTTGTAGTCGAGATGTTAAGTGACAGACGAAACAGTGTGGTTACTAGGAGCAATGAAGGGAAAATTGAAAATTCGAGTGCATTTTTCGTATTCATAGCAACCAGAATGATAATTAATGCGATTGAGATGTTAATAACAAGCAAAACGTCCAATAGCCAGGACGGGATAGGCAGAATCATCATAAGCACGATCCCGATGATGCCTAGCAAAACTGTTAAATCTTTAGCTTTCAATGTCCTAACCCCCCCGCCTTATCTCCTCTTACCTTTAAGCTTATATACATATGCCAGCACTTCAGCCACAGCCTGGAACAGATCATTTGGAACGACATCTCCAATCTCTGCCCTTTGGAATAATGCCCGTGCCAGCGGTTTGTTTTCCATAGTCACGACGCCGTGCTCTTTAGCCAGCTCCCGGATGCGAAGTGCTACATAATCCTGCCCTTTTGCTATAATCTGCGGCGCTTCCATCTTGGTACCGTCATATTTAAGCGCAACAGCAAAGTGCGTAGGATTCGTAATGATTACATCCGCATTTGGAACTTCCTGCATCATACGCTGCATGGCCATTCTACGTTGGCGTTCCCTGATCTTACCTTTGATTAGAGGGTCACCCTCCATTTTTTTGTATTCATCCTTGATATCCTGCTTGGACATTTTCAGGCTTTTTTCATGCTCGTACTTCTGATACATGTAGTCCAGAAAAGCCATAGCCAATAGGGCAGCCCCGATTTTCAAGCCAAGACTCATCGTCAGCTTGGCCGCAAATTTAAAAATCCCCTCCGCACTGATATGCGACAGGGATGCAAAGTTCTTCTTTTCTCCCCATAAAGTGCTATATACCAGATAAGCGATAATTAGAAGCTTAAATATGGATTTCAGGAACTCGACAAACGAACGCATGGAGAAAATATTTTTGAACCCTTTTATCGGATTAAGCTTGCTGAATTTAGGGGTGATCCCCTCTCCAGTGGTCATAAAGCCCACCTGCGCCAGATTGCTTACCAGCGCCATAACAAAAACTATTCCAAGTAATGGAGCTAGCAAAATCAGTATTTGTAGTCCATATTGATTAAATAGCAGCGTTATATTCTCAGGAGTAACCTCCAGTGTCATTTGATTCTGAAATACATCCATATATAGCTTCATGAAGCGCTCTTTCATAAAACCACCAAACATCATCAAGCTAACTACTGCTGATAACAATACAACTGCACCGGATAGCTCAGCACTTTTGGCTACTTGACCCTTTTTACGAGCATCTTGCCGTTTCTTCGGGGTTGCTTTTTCCGTCTTTTCACCGGCGAATTGTTGAAGATCCAGTCTATACCGCTTCGTCTTAGGCATAATACGCTCCCCTTACGGTCACCTACGGACTCTTCCCCATGAGATTCAATAAATTCTCCATGGATTCGAACATGATATCGAAGAGATTCTGAAACAGCACAGCCAGACCAGGCATCAGCACTAAAAGCAGTGCAAGACCTATAATGATTTTGAGCGGAACCCCAATAACAAATACATTATATTGCGGAGCCGTTCTCGCCAAGAAAGCAAGGCCAACATCAGTCAGAAACAGCGCAGTTACTAAAGGAGCCGACATTTGAAAAGCGAGTACAAAGGACTGAGCAAATGTTCGAACCAGAAACTCTGACAAACTACCGTCAATCATGCCTAGAAATAAATCATTATTCATAGGAACCCATTTATAACTGTACACAATAGCATCTAGCAGATGGTGATGACCATTCATGCTCAGAAACATTAGCAGGGCTATCATATATTTGAAATTACCAAGAATTGGTGCAGACGTTCCAGTCATAGGATCGATAACATTAGCAATACCGAAGCCAATCTGAATATCAATAAATGAACCTGCTGTCTGAATCGCCATAAACATCAAATATCCAACGAAACCTAGCAATAATCCTATTAATACCTCTCTGGCAATCAGCAAAATATAACTGAAATCCTGCGGGATCGTAAGCCCTGTTCCGTTAGCACTAAAGACAACCAATGCTACAAAAAAAGAAATGCCAATCTTAAAGGTTGTCGGGACCCCTTGTGAAGAAAATACAGGAACGACAACAAAAAAAGCGGTTATTCGACAAAAAATAAGCAAAAAGACGGGTAAACTTTGCAGTATGGTCTCCATGTTCATTGATTAACCAATATACATATAGAGATTACCCAAAATTTGGCTTGTAAAGTCAATCAGCTTCGTGATGATCCACGGACCAAATAGCAATAAAGCCAGTAGCACTGCGACGATTTTGGGAACAAACGCTAGCGTCTGTTCCTGAATCTGTGTCGTAGCCTGAAAAATACTGATTATTAGCCCTACCACCAGACCAAGAATCAGCATGGGTGCGCTGACTTCCAGCACTAAATATACGGCTTGGCTTGCTAGCCCGATTATAAACTCCGTACTCATCCCTCATGCCTCCTCTTTAGGTCAGGTGTTAAAACTAAGAAGTAGTGATTTAATGACTAAGTACCAGCCGTCTACCAGTACAAAGAGCATTATTTTAAAAGGTAATGAAATCATAACCGGGGGAAGCATCATCATCCCCATGGCCATCAGTGTGCTCGCCACAACAATATCAATAATCAGGAATGGTATGAAAATTAAGAAGCCCATTGTAAAAGCCTTTTTCAATTCGCCAATTGCAAAAGCTGGCACCATCACCGTCAGTGGAATATCACTGTATGTAGCCGGTTTAGTAGATCCGGTATAACCGGTGTATTTCATAAATAACAGAAGATCTTTGGTGTTCGTCTGTTTAAACATAAATTCTTTCATCGGATCAGCAGCTTTATCAAAAGCCTCAGTTTGGGTGATTGTCCCCTTCATATACGGCTGCAACGCATTTTCATTCACTGTGGCCAGCGTTGGTGACATAATGAACAGAGTCAGAAACAGAGCAAGTCCTACCAGCACCTGGTTCGGAGGCATTGCCTGAGTACCCAGCGAGGTTCTCACAAAACCTAATACGATTACAATTCTAGTAAAGCTAGTCATAAGAACCAGAAACGCCGGAGCAATACTCAGAACCGTAACAAGAAGAAGAATTGATATGGAACTGGTACCACTGCTTGAACCTTCATTACCGACCTGAATATTAACATTAGGTATAGGATCAGCATGTATCGGCGTCATCATAACCACACTGATAATACCGAACAGCAGAATAGCAAGAATTAGCTTCTTTTTCATATATTCCTCGACTCATCCTTAGTAACATCATCCCGAAGCAGCTCTTCCATTTTCTCTTTACGCTCTGGTGCAGAACGAAGCTTGGATTGCAAAGTCTCGTAAAAAGATGATGTTTCACTAAGTTCAATTTCCTGAGATGGAACCTCCCCACGCAGCTTTACCTTTACCTTGGCAATAAGCGGTGCGAGGAAATTATTCTGGTTAGAGGACTGATCCTCAAATGCCGCAATGATCAATGCTACCTCATCCGGATCGGTGACTTTATCCAAAATGGATATATTCTCACCAATCCCGATTAAGTAAAGACTGCTTCCCAGTTCGATAACCTGCATCGACTTATTAGGTCCAAGCCCAATTGCACCAAGCGTTCTTATGGAACGGTTGCTCATAAAGGTCTGATTACGTCGTCCAAGAAAACGAATTAGTACCACTATAAGTACAATGATTATCGCCAGGACAATAATAACTTTAAACAAATTCAGCAGGGTGTTACTGCTTCCGAGCGTTTCGGAATATAACATGACTTTATCCTACGCGCCCAACGTTTTGTTAATAGCTTCGATAACCCGGTCAGCTTGGAAAGGCTTCACGATAAAGTCTTTAGCTCCTGCTTGGATTGCATCGATAACCATAGCCTGCTGGCCCATGGCTGAACACATAATAACCTTTGCAGCCGGATCTACTTTTTTGATTTCTTTCAGGGCGGCGATTCCGTCCATCTCAGGCATAGTAATATCCATCGTGATGAGGTCCGGACGCAGTTCCTTGAATTTTTCTATCGCTTGAGAACCGTCCTGAGCTTCGCCCACTACTTCAAATCCGTTTTTCGACAAAATGTCACGGATCATCATTCTCATAAATGCTGCATCGTCCACGATTAGAATTCGGTTAGCCATTTTTACAAAATCCTCCCTAAGTATGCTTATTGTAATTTCTGAATTCGGTCCCACTGGCTGACGATATCCGTAACGCGTACGCCAAAGTTTTCGTCGATAACAACGACTTCACCTTTGGCAATAAGCTTGTTGTTAACCAAAATATCTACAGGCTCACCTGCGAGCTTGTCCAGCTCAATAATTGAGCCTTGTGACATTTCTAAAATATCTTTGATCTGCTTCTGGGTCCTTCCTAATTCTACGGTTACTCTAAGCGGTATGTCCATCAATAAATTTAAATTATTTTCATCAATATGACCAAAGGCCCCACCATTCAGATTTGCAAATTGCACAGGCTGTACATTTACATTGCGATTTGCCTCAGAATTAAGCGGTGGTGTCTGTCCATATGGCATCCCTTGCGGTGGCATACCGTATGGTGGCATCCCAGGCATTCCGTATGCTGGCATACCCGCTGGAGGATAATAATACCCGCCTTCTGGCATCCCTGGATACGGTGGCATACCCTGCGGTGGATATGGTGGTTGCGTTCCTCCTGCGGGCTGTGAGGGCGCCTGTTGCACCGGAGGTGCTGGAGGTGGTGTCTCAGCAGAATTAGTCACGGCAGGTGTTTCAGCCATTGTGACCGCTGCCTCCTCCTCTGCAGGACTAACATCACCAAGAAGCATGGATACCATATCTTTTGCGAACTGAACAGGCAAAAGCTGCATAATAGTAGAATCTATCAAATCACCAATTTTAAGCCGGAACGAAATACGAATTAGGGTCTCATCGTCTGGCAGACTGCCTACTCCTTCTCCGCTGGACATATTCAAAATGTCGATACCCGGAGGCGAGATATTAACAAAACGATTAAAAATCGTAGACATCGATGTAGCAGAAGAACCCATCATTTGATTCATAGCTTCTTGCACAGCGCTAATATGAATTTCATTCAACTCTTCATCCTTAGGTTCGCCAGCACCGCCAAGCATCAGATCGGCAATGACCTGCGCATCCCTAATCTTAATAACAAGTGAGTTAATGCCTTGAAACCCATCCACATATTGAACGTGAACAGCTACATGCGGTTTAGGAAAAGCGATTTCAAACTCCCCGCGTGTAATGATCGAAACTTGAGGGGTTGTAATATCTACTTTTTTCCCTAGTAAAGTGGAAAGTGCTGTTGCTGCACTGCCAAACGTTATATTACCAATTTCGCCCAAAGCATCCTGTTCAAACGGTGTTAGATAGTCATCTACCGTTTTCTCCGTAGGAGCTAATGAGCCCTCCGCAGATTGTCTCAGAAGGGCGTCGATTTCTTCTTGGGATAAATAATCTTTACTCGTCAAATTCTTCAACTCCTTCATTGACAATTTCGTCTATTTGCACGGCTACCCGATCTTTAACCATTCCGGGACTTCCGATGAACTTAAGCTTCTCCCCTACCTTAATCGACAGTCCAGAATCTACGTTTCTGTTGAGAGAAATCACGTCACCGACACTAAGCCCTAAGAATTCAGATATGGATAAGCTCGATTCTCCAAGTTCAGCAACAATCGGCAGCTTCGCTTTATGAACTCTAGCTCTAATGGCCAGTAGCTCATCTTCATCCCGCGTCTTCTTCTCTGTCACAAACCATTGGTGAACAGAAAGTCTGGACATGATAGGCTCTAGAACGACATGCGGTATACAAAGATTGATCATGCCTGTTGTGTCTCCAATTTTGGTACTTAGAGAGATTAATGCAATGGTCTCATTGGGCGATACAATCTGCATGAACTGCGGGTTCGTCTCAAGAGCTTCCATCCGCGGATGAATATCCAGCACCGTTTTCCAAGCCTCCTGCAGACTCTCAAAACATCTACTAAAGATGCGCTCCATAATTGTTGTTTCGATCTCAGTAAGAGCATTAATCTTAGAAGGTGCAGTTCCAAAGCCTCCAAGCAACCTGTCCAGCATAGCAAAAGCAATGTTAGGATGAACTTCCATTACCATGCGGCCCTCTAAAGGTTCTGCTTCAAAAATGTTCAATATCGTCATTTTCGGTATGGAGCGAATAAATTCATCATAAGGGAGCTGCTCTACTTGAACGACATTAATCTGAACGAAGGTGCGCAATTGGGCTGAAAAATACGTTGTAAGATAACGGGCGAAATTGTCATGTATCCGTGTAAGACTGCGGATATGATCTTTGGAAAAGCGGACAGCCCGTTTAAAGTCATAAGAGCGGATTTTCTTCTGAGTTTCTTCCTTTTTAAGTTCATCGGCGTCCATCTCACCTGAAGAAAGTGCAGCAAGTAGAGCATCAATTTCGTTTTGTGATAGTACATCAACCAATTCAATCACCCCCCCATCAAAGAATTATCAGGAATAAAGCTACACAGAAGCCAAAAGGAATTTGGTGATTTCGATCTGAGTAATTTGGCCCTCAGTCAATGTCTTATTGATCAGATTAATAAGCTTACTGCTAAGCTGATCTTTTCCATTCGCTCCATTAAGGTCCTCAGGCTTGGTATCTGCAAGCGTCTTGATAATTATTGGTTTGATTTTGATCTCTTTTATTTTTTCGAATTCTTCCTTTGATTTCGCAGAACTCAGTTGGAAGGCGAAATCTACTTGAAGGATAAAATCGGGATCAGCAAGATTTGTTTTGATATCAATGATCTCTGCCGTCAATTCGACGATTTCATCTGCAGTTAAATGTTTTGTTTCCACATTTTGAACAGCAGCACTTACCTCGTTCGTATCTTTCGGAAAGATCCTGTCCATTAGTAAAAATGCGGCGACCACTATCAGAGTAATCGCTAGTAATATCGTGATGAGCCACGGCATCATCTTTTTCATGTTAGCTCCTCCATTGACTGGATTTTAATGGTGGCAGCATATGTGCCTATGTCCCTGTTATAATCCCGGATCTTCGTAATAACCTCATCGGCTTTTTCGAGAACGATCAGTCTTTTTCCGGTTACGAGCGTAATATATGTATCCGGGCTTTCTTCTACCATTTCGACCAGTAGGGCATTGATCCACATCGGTGTTCCATTTAATCTTGTTACCGATATCATAACAGGCCTCCTAACAAAATAGGGGGAGGAGTAACTCCCCCACGACTCCGCATGAACCATTTAAGAAAATATAGAATTTATTGATTAAATTAACGCTTCAGGTTTACTACTTCCTGCAGCACTTCATCAGAAGTTGTGATGATACGGGAATTCGCCTGGAATCCACGCTGTGATACGATCATTTCTGTAAATTCATTGGTAAGATCCACATTGGACATTTCCAGCTGTCCAGAGATGATTGCCCCGGTGCCATCTTCTGTATTGTTCGCTGTAGTCGGAACTAGTTCGCCTTCTGCATTCGCATTAAGTGTCATACGATACAGATTGCCTCCGATTTTCTCCAGACCAGATGGGTTAGTAACCTTGGCTACACCAATCTTCACCCCAGCTCCAGTCGTTCCATCTTCCATGGTCTGAACAATTGTTCCATCATTAGAGATAGAAAACGCCGTTACATCGTCACCTAATTGAATGATCCCACCGTCGGAATCTAAAACATGAAGTCCGTCAGCGGTAACCAGATTACGCGCAGCGTCAATGTGGAAATCTCCGGCGCGGGTCAAAAATGCAGTATCTTGATCCTCAGTAAGCTTAACCAGGAAAAAACCATCTCCATCGATACGTAAATCTGTTGGGTTGTTGGTGGTTTGAGCACTACCAGCCAAATGTAGGGTATCTATAGAAGCAATACTAACACCTAGTCCAACTTGTTTCGCATTTACCCCACCTTGACCATCCTCACCCGGTGCAGTAACACCAGAAACGGTTTGGCTCATAATATCCTTGAACATAACACGTCCGGATTTAAACCCGATAGTGTTTACGTTAGCAATATTATTACCGATTACATCAAGCTTAGTTTGAAAGCCTCTCATTCCTGAAACCCCTGAATACATTGATCTTAACATGTTTAATGTCCTCCCAGATTATAGAGTCCTAATAACTTTCCAAGTGAATTGGGACCGCGTCAGTCGGTCAGCGGCCGCCTCGGCTTTCCGTTAGGACCAGCCTATTATGAAATCACTATTGCACTATCGATTTGTGTAAATACATTATCTTTGATCGAGTTACCATCCATAGCAGTAACTACTGTGCGATTAGGAACGCTAACGATAAACGCCAAATCCTTCATTAATATCAAGGATTCTTTACTTCCCTTAGCAGCAGCTTTGTCCACAGCAGATGAAATTTGATCTAGCTGACCGCTTCCAAGCTCTATCCCTCTTTGTTCTAGGCGCTTAGCAGCATGATTGCTGAATTTTAATAGTTTCTGTTGCAGTAAACTCTCAAAAGAAGCTTCCCCCGCCACAGACTGCTTAGGCAGCGAAGATCGTTGTAACGTTGTAGAATGCAGGGACGCAGGATACAGTTGGCCTATAGTAAGCCTGTCACTCATATGCTCGCCCCGCTTCCTCCGCTATTCTCCGGAGTATTACTATCTGTACCAGAACCGCTTTCTGGTGTTGCTGCGGCATTCTGAATTTGTGTAATATCGGTTAAAGCAATTCTGTCTTTTCCCACAACCGCATATTGAATACCATTGCTAACAACGATAGATTCAACATTACCTGTCTTAGGCAGCTTTGTGGCGGTGTCTGTCCAAGTAATATCTTTACCAATCAACCCGGATACAGATCCAAGGGACTGATTCATAGCATTAAGCTGAGTAGAGATATTCATCAATTGCTCCACGGATGTAAACTGGGCCATTTGCGCAATAAATTCTTTATCTTCCATCGGTTGCATCGGATCTTGATTTTGCAGCTGAGTAATCAAAATCTTCAAAAACTGATCCTTACCTAAAGTAGAATTACCCGTTGTGCGTGCACTAGAGTCGGGAGTTGTATAATTCCACTGATCTTTAGTAGAGACCGGAACTGTTGTCGCCATAACCACTCACCTCTCTTTCCTTTGTTATTAAAGTTAAGCCTTAGCAGAAAAAGATCCACCTTGGGACTGATCTTCTTGTCCCGCGTTTGAAACCCAGTCCTTCCATTCACCATTCAGCTCTGCGGCTAGAACAGCATCACTGGCTTCCTCTCTGCTTTCTTTGGAACGTCTACCCTGCTGTCCACTTCCGGAATTAGGTTGGCGTCCTTCCTGCCCCCATTGCGAATTGAGTGGGGTATTATTTTGCGTAACTTCCAGCTTCTCCACTTGAAGACCTTGAGATTGCAATGCAGCGCGAAGCTGGTTCATTTGTTGTTCCAGCATATCTTTAGCGCCGGTATGTTCAGTCATGAACTGGGCAACTAAATGACCATTTTGCATGGTGATCTTAACATCAACTTGTCCGAGATTTTCTGGAAAAAGGGATATAGTCGCTTCAGCGATCCCACCTTTTTGCACAATCTCTAATTTGCCTGTAATGAAACCTGTCATTTCTTGAGCAAATTGCTGAACCGGAACAGGCGCTGCTGGCACTTCAGCCTTCAGCGGTGCTGTAATTCCTCCGCGCAGAGATAACTGCCCCGCAGTAACAACCTCATGATCCCCTTCGTTAGCTGTAATTCCTAGCGGGGAATCTTGAGCAGATTCTGTTGTCTTCGTTTCCCCGGTTACGCCTGTCTTGATTAACGGTGTGTTCGCAGTCTCTGCTTCAGCTTCTTGCACAGTTCCTGATGTCACAGGCGAGCTTACAACCGTATCATTTTTCACTACAACAGCTTCTCCGGAACGACTGCTCACATTCTGAATTGTTTTATCCGTTTGGTTATTTTTGCTTTCAGTAATAACGGGCTGTTGTAAGGAAGAATCAGAATTAATACTCACATTGCTGGTCTTTCCCTTCCCCTTATTAGTGTTAGAGGAGGACTCTTCTAAAAGCGCTGTGAAATTATTCAATAAACTGATTCCCTTAGTTGCAACTTCCTCATTGCCACTTACTGCAGCTTCTTGAATCATAGAAACTAAACTTTGCAAGTCATCTTGAACTGCAAATCTTAATGTATCAGCATTCTGTGCCAATAGTGACAAGCTTCCAGCCACTTCTGCTTCCGTTGTAGTAGTACCATTCTCTGCAGCATGGCTTCCAGATAGAAGTGCAGATACCTGAAGAATCCAAGCTTGCAAGGCTACCAACAGAGCTGGATCACTACTGATACTTTCATCCAGTTTCTCAACATCAGCAGCAAGTTTTTCAAGGAGCTCACCCTTCTGAGCGTCTTGCCCTGCTTGCTCTTCTCCAGTCGGCTGCACTTCCTTTAACAGGCCTTGCAGCAAAGAAGCTAGATTTCCCAATAGGGGTTCAGCTGGAGTCGACGGGGTGTTGGCATTGCCTCCCATGGTTTGTACCAGGGTTTGAGCAAATGGTGCACTCGTCGTTGTTGTGCCCGTTGTAGTCGATGAACTCCCATTTACTGCAGTTGCGTTTGCACTCACAAGCGATTGAACGACTAAACTCATTTATTTTTCACCTCCTTTCCCTATCTATTTAGCACCCATCAGACGATTAACAATTTTCGCAGTTTGCGCGCTATCATTTTTAGTCATTTCTCCCAAAATAGATGAACGAACACTATCACTTACGGTATTCATAATCGTCACGACCTTATCAGGGCTAATCTTGTACATTTCTCCTAGTAACGATGCTGCATTAGCAGGAGTCATTGAGCTGAAGGTCTGATTCAACTTTTCCTTATCCAAATTCTTACTGGTTGTTGCTGTTGCTGTTGTGCCGGCATCTTTCTTCAATCTAGATTGAAGGGCTGCGATCGCCATGTCACTCGAAGATGTGGTTTCTTTTAACTTAATCGTTACATCTGCAGCCTTTTGCGGATCCATTTTTTCCAAAATCGCAGTTTTACTCGCTTTATTCATGACACTGAAGATCTGTACCATTTCTTCTGTAGTTAAATTCTCCATGATCGGTGCAGCCTTCGAAGCTTTCATGCCCGCATACAGCTTAGCCAAATCAGAAACCTGTTTCTGATAAGGATCTTCAGTTTCTTCTGTGCTTGCCTCTGCGGTTTCAGCTTCCTTCTTCATACCCTCAATCTGTGACTCTAGCGCCTGAACCTTGGTATCCTGGGCTGTTTTTTCATCTGTAACCTTCTTCAGGTTTTCTTCCTGCTGGGCGAGCTGAGCTTTAAGCTCCTTAATCGTTGTCGCTGAGCTCACTTCCTGCTTTTTGCTTTCTTCCTTCGGTTTAGAAGGATCTGCAGGCGGATCAGGAACCCATTTTTCCAGGATAGGAATTTTATTCGCAACTTCAAGCACATTATTACGAATGTCCATATTAAAAAGCGTCAACAGTACTCCAAGCAGTACTAGCGTGAAGATAATCGGTATCATTAAGAATAAGAACCGCTCAAATTTCCCCGCTGACCCTTCATTTTCAAGTTCCATATCATTATCAATATTAGCCACTAGCGGAAACCTCCCGGGTTAGAGGGATTTCATCGCGAAGCGGACGGTTGCCATCTCATCCAGTTCGTTTTGTTCCCGTAAAATCATACTTTGCTGAAACAGTGTCTCAGCCTTGTCTTTTGCCTTCAACCATACTTTTTCATCTAAAACCTTAGTGCTTAACTGATCTTGTTTCTTCTGGACTTCTTGATGTGCACGGCTAATGTCCGTATGCTTACGGGCAATGCATTTATCCAGATATTCCACATACTCCTGCATTTCACGAATCTTAATCATAGGTGTCTTTTGCTCTGCGGCATTTTGTAAGGATAGCATGATAGCACTCCGCTGAAAGATGAGTTCATCCAGGCTTCTTTCCTGTGCCTGCAATTCTCCAAGCGCGCTTGAGAGCATCCATTCTGCCTGTGTCTTCTCATTGCCCTTCAAGTCAACGACTTTTTGAAAAGTATAATGAAACCTCATAATACCGAATCAACTCCTTGAGAACTGTGAAATTAAAGACTGTTGAACTTCAGCCAGCGTAACTTTTTCATTCACCTTTTGTTTGGTGAAATCCCATATACTGTCGATAAACTCCATCGACTCGTCGATTTGAGCATTAGAGCCTCTCTGATAAGCTCCAATATTAATCAAATCCTCTGAATCCTTGTAAACGGCCATAAGGCGCTTCACATTCTCCGCTGCTGCAATCTGTTCTTCTGGAGCAATATCCTTCATTACTCGACTTATGCTGGAAAGAACATCTATTGCTGGAAAATGTCCTTTGTTAGCAATATTTCGATTGAGTACGATATGTCCGTCAAGTATCCCTCGGACTGCATCTGCGATTGGCTCGTTCATGTCATCACCATCAACCAGTACCGTGTAAAAGGCTGTTATAGAGCCTGTAGGACCTGTACCGGCACGTTCCAGCAGTTTGGGTAAGCTGGCAAACACCGAAGGTGTATATCCCCGCATGGCTGGCGGCTCTCCAACTGCAAGTCCAACTTCACGTTGGGCCATGGCATAACGGGTGACCGAATCCATCATCAGCATTACATTAAGGCCACGATCGCGGAAATACTCGGCAATCGTTGTAGCGATAAGCGCACCTTTTATGCGAATCAATGCAGGTTGGTCTGAGGTAGCAACAATTACTACGGATCGCTGCAAGCCCTCTGGTCCCAAATCCCGTTCAATGAAATCCAATACTTCTCTGCCACGCTCACCAATCAGAGCAATAACATTTACGTCAGCCGATGTATTCCGGGCAATCATCCCCATCAAAGTACTCTTGCCGACCCCCGAGCCAGCAAAAATACCGACCCGCTGTCCCTTGCCAATCGTTAGCAAACCGTCAATCGCTCTCACACCAATACTGATGGGTTCCTGCACCCGCGGTCTATTAAGTGGATTGGAAGGAATATTAAAGGTAGAGCTATGTGGCATTCGTGCTGGAATGAGAGAGCCATCAAGCGGCTGCCCCAGACCATCCAGTACTTTTCCTAACAATTCAGAACCTACTTGCACGCTAAGCGGCTTACCAGTGCCCACTACATCACAACCAGGTCCAATCGCCTGCAGTTCACCAAGTGGCATCAATAGTACCTTGTTATCACGGAAACCAACGACCTCAGCTTGCAGCGGTTTGTTTCCTTTAGAAGGGTAGATGTAGCATACATCACCTATACTTGCGTCAGGACCTTCCGATTCAACCATTAGACCGATTACCTGCGTCACTTTCCCATTGATCCTCACCGGATCGAGATTACGAAGTTGCTCCTTATAACGGTTGCTATTAAGCATCGTCTTCCCCATTTCTCTGCTCATCGGTGTCCAGCGCAATTCTTACCAGCTCTTTCTTGATCTCTGCGAGCTGAGTGTCGATTCGAGCATCAATGCTGCCAAAGGAAGAGCGGATAACACATCCTTGGTCTTTTACCGTTGAGTCGGGCAAGATTTGCAGTTCAGCCTGTGAATCAACAGCTAGTGATAATTCTTCCCGAGCAGCATTCACAAAAGCGAACTGCGCTGGGGATACACAAAGTGAGATCAAACCCTGTTCTCGCTTACGAGCCAGATTTTTGCGAATTAAGTCCATTGCGAATTGTGGTTCTACCGTTAACTGCTTGTCCACAATTTTCTCTGCAATATCACAGCTTAACTCTACTAAAAAAGGCTCTGCTTCCTGAATAATCACTTCTCTTGCTTTATACGCCTCAGTCAAAACAGCACGCGCTTCTTCCATCATCTCTGCGATCTTATGCTTCATCTCTTCCTCAGCCTGAGAAACACCTTCCTCATAACCTTGCTGATGAGCTTCAGCTTTGATAGCTTCGATCAGATGTTCATCCTGCTCACGCCGTTGTTTCCACCACTCTTCAGCCTCCGCTTTCGAGGACTCTACAATCTGTTCCGCTTCAAGAGATGCATTCCGAACCTGCTCTTCAGCAAAATCCTGAGCGTCCTTAAGCATTTGCTTACGCGTCTCTTCTGCCTCTTCACGTGCGGGATCATGATAGTCAGTCTCGCTTAAAGTCTCCTCGGGAACGGGCTCCTCAGTTAGGCCCGCATATTGCCGGGCCTGTTCCAGTCTCTTAAAGACATCAACCGGAACATACTGGGAGTGTTTGATCAGCTTAGACAATGATGTCATCTCCTCCGCCACGAGCGATGATAATTTCACCAGACTCTTCGAGTCTGCGGATCGTGCCTACAATACGAGTCTGTGCTTCTTCAACATCACGCAGCCGCACAGGACCCATGTATTCCATTTCTTCTCGGAACGTTTCTGCCATACGCTTGGACATATTTCTGAAAATAACATCCCGTACTTCTTCGCTGGCAACCTTGAGTGCAAGCTGTAAATCCGCATTATCGATATCACGAACAATGCGCTGTATTGAACGATTATCCACATTAACAATATCTTCGAATACGAACATCCGTTTTTTGATCTCTTCGGCAAGCTCTGGATCTTGAATTTCGAGAGAATCCAGAATCGTACGTTCTGTCCCCCGGTCAACCCCATTCAAGATTTGTACAATTGATTCGATACCACCGGCATTTGTATAATCCTGGGTTACTGTAGCGGAAAGCTTCTGCTCCAGCACACGTTCAATTTGCGTAATTACCTCTGGAGAGGTACTGTCCATCACAGCAATTCTTCTAGCCACCTCTGCCTGCTTCTCTTGAGGAAGCGAGGAAAGGATTGCAGCAGCTTGTTCAAATTGCAGATAAGACAATACAAGTGCAATAGTCTGTACATTTTCATTCTGAATAAAGTTGAGAATCTGATTAGGATCCGCTTTTCGTGCAAAATCGAAAGGTCTTACTTGCAATGTTGCAGTCAGACGATTAATGACCTCCATTGCTTTTGTTGATCCAAGCGCTTTCTCCAGAATTTCTTTAGCGTAGTTAATACCGCCTTGTGATATATATTCCTGGGCGAGGCATATCTGATGGAATTCAGACATGATCGACTCTTTTTCACCGCTGTCCACTTTGCGAACATTAGCAATTTCAAGAGTCAGCTGTTCAATCTCCTCGTCTCTTAAATGTTTGAAAATTTGCGCCGATACCTCGGGCCCTAGTGTGATAAGCAGGATCGCAGCTTTTTGACGGCCACTAAGTCCCTGCTGGCTAGCCTTTGCCATTAGTTCACCTCTGTTCGTCTGCAAGCCATGTACGCAGCAGATTTACGAATTCGTCTGGCTTCTTCTTGGCCAAACTTTCCAATTGCTTACGAACTTGACTTTCATTCGTCACGCTCTCCAAGTTAATAGAAGGAAATTCAGTAGGAACCTGCAATGGAATGTCTTCATCTTCCTCTTCCACAGTCTGTTTACGACTCCGGTAGATTAGATATCCTCCACCTGCTCCAACCAGCAATGCTGCTGCTCCGATAGCCCATATCATCCAAGAAGCAAGACCACCTTTAACGGTGTTGGCATCGGTGCCACCAAATTGTTGCGAGTAGACCGAAACCTTTTTGGTCAAATCAGCGTCTGTATATGTAGTACCTGAATCTGCAAGAGAAGCGCGAACAATATTCACCAAAATATTTTGAATTGCAGCTGATGTTGCATCATCTAAACTTTTTTCTCCTGAAGGTGGTTCAACTGCAACATTTATGGTTAAGTCTTTAACAGTATACGGACTAGCAATAACATCTTTAGTAATTCGGTTAACTTCGAAGTTCCTCGTTTCCGAAGATTCCTCCGAGGTAGAAGTATCCGCACCCGCATTAGAAGGATAGCCCGTAACATCTTGAGAACCAGTGCCAGCCACTCCGCCAGTCGTGTTACCTTGACCCGAATACGAATTACTAATTATTTGTGAACTGATCTCAATCCCCCTCATGTTCTCTGTATCCACAGGGGTAACAAGATCTTCCTTCCGGTTTTCCTTGTCAAAGTTCAACTTTGAGAACACAAGAACATCCACTTTATCAGGACCGGTAAGAGTGCTAAGGAATTGTTTCACATTTTTCTTTACTTCTTCTTCGAATTTCTTCTGAAGAGCGAAGTTTTCTTCAACTTGGTTTGTGACACCAGCCTGTCCACCTTTAGCTGTTGGCATTAATTCAATTTCATTATTTGCAATGGTAATGTTGTCAATTGGTAAATTAGGCACAGCAGTTTTCACAAGATTGAAATACCCGTCAATATTGTCTTGGGTAGGTCTAAATCCTGGATCAAATGAAAGCACAACGGATGCAGATGCCTGCTCCTGATCAGCCTGCGAGGCAAAAACTGTCTCTTTAGGCAAATTAATCAGCACTTTTGCATCTTTAATCCCTTGCATACGTCTCATTAACTGTTCAACTTCACCGTTTAATGCATTATTGTACTTCACGTTAAACTCGCTATCTGTTGTACCTATCATTGACGAATTTTCGTCAAAGACTTTATATCCGATAGAGCCACCTTGAACAATCCCCTGAGAACCGATATCCACCTTGACCCGAGCTGCTTCTGTACTAGGTACAGAAATACTCTTTCCATCTTGACTTAATCGGTATGAAACACCTGCTGAATCTAAGGCCTTCATTACTCCAGCCGAATCCGTACTGTCCAAATCTTGAAATGCTACTTCATATTCTGTTTTTGAAAGCTGCATGGTCATAACTACGATTATTATTAGAATGATAAACAATGTTGAAAAGAATAAAATCTTCTGTTTACCACTAAATCTGTTCCAATACAAGAGAACCTTCTCCCGATATTGGGCAAATCTTTCATTCACAGTGTCACCCCATCCGAAACTAAGCTAGGATTTATTATATTTGAGTTCTCATAATTTCTTGATAGGCTTCAATCACTTTGTTCCGGACTTGTGTAGTCAACTGTAAACTCAGTAGAGCCTGTTGGGAAGAAATCATCACTTCGTCAATGTTCACTTCTCCCAATACAAATTTATTACTCATATCCTTAGCTTGTTGTTCCTGATCAGCCACTTTATTGAGCGCATCCTCAAGATAAGAGCCAAAGCTCTCCATCGAATTAGCAGGAGTGGATGAAACTTCGGAAGATGTCGGTTTCATTGCAAGCTGCTGTACAGCCTGAACCCCATTAGATATATTCTGTATCAACTGTTTCCCCCCCTTAAGTTAATTAACATTCATTTATCTACCAATTTCGAGTGCCTTGCTTACCATAGCTTTGGATGCATTAAGCATCGTAACATTGGCATCATAAGAGCGAGATGCAGATAACATATCAACCATTTCTTTGGTAATGTCTACGTTTGGCATATAGACATATCCGTCAGCATCCGCATCGGGATGGCTCGGATTGTACACCGGCTTCAATGGTGAAGAGTCTTCTATGATCGACTGCACCTTAACCCCTTCATTGCTATTGTTCATTTTCGAATTTAGTATATTCGAGAATTTATTACTTTCGTTCGTTTCCAAAACAACCAACTTACGTCGGTAAGGAACAGCCTTGCCATCCACCACGGATGCTCTTGTAGTTTCAGCATTGGCTACGTTGGAAGAAATTACATCCATCCGCAACCGTTGAGCCGTTAATGCAGATGCGCTGATCCCAAAACTACTACCAAAGTTCATACTCTCTTATCCTCCTTGAATTACGGCTCGCATCATCGAAATCTGACTGTTAATCTGTTCAACATAAGAACTATACCTAAGCTGGTTCTCTGCGCTTAACGCCATTTCGCGATCTACATCCACATTGTTGTCGTTATTGTTCATAGAGGTAGTTTCATCAGTATTTTCAACAGCAGCGGGAACAATTGTGTTGCTGCCAAATTGATAATGCCGGGTATCCGAAACTTTCGCTCTAAGTGTAGATTGGATTCCACTTTCCTGTTGTTGCAGGATACTTTCGAATGAAACATCAGAACGTTTGAAATTGGGCGTATCTTGATTAGCCACATTATTTGCTAGAGCATTTTGTCGTTTATAGGCAGCATCAATGCCTCCCTGCAATCGTTGAAAACTGACACTATTCAGCAATCCCAAGACAATTCCTCCTTTCAAAGCTATCATAATGAAAAGAATTCCACAACTTCCATCAAAAAACCTGCTTGCTTTCGACAAATAAAGAAAAAAATACTCTAAATTTACGGTATTCCGTCGAACGCTGTCGCAATGAATAACACTTAGCATTTTCACATACATTGATTTTCATTTAATTTGTATATTATTACAATAAGAAATAAGCCCTATCTTTTTAGAAAAGACAGGGCTTTTAGCACTTTATTACTATTTATTTACATTTTCAACTCATTTTTTTCTTTTTAATTGCATGTTTTGACATAATTTTACGTTTTCACGACACCAATTTGTAATTTATCTAATCCGTTATGCCCAAATTCAAAATACATAGATTTTTTGTTTTTTTGTCGCTTTAAAGAATATACTGACTTAAATCACGATCCTGAGCTATACTTGCCAATTTCTCGCGCACATACTCCGGGGTAATAACCATTTTTTCTAAAGTCAGCTCAGGCGCTTCAAAAGAAAGATCCTCTAACAGCTTCTCCAAAATAGTATGAAGACGCCGTGCACCTATATTCTCCATATTTTGATTCACTGAAGCCGCTATTTTGGCGATCTCATGTATAGCATCCTTCTGGAATTCCACTTCTAAATTTTCTGTTTTAAGCAGATTCACATATTGTTTAGTTAAAGCATTCTCTGGTTCCGTCAAAATAGAAACGAAATCCTCTAACGTTAGACTACTCAGCTCTACGCGAATCGGAAAACGACCTTGAAGTTCAGGAATCAAATCTGAAGGCTTAGCAATATGGAAAGCTCCGGCAGCCATAAAGAGTACATAGTCTGTCTTCACAGGACCGTATTTCGTCATAATGGTCGAGCCCTCTACAATCGGCAAAATATCCCGTTGCACGCCTTCACGCGACACATCCGGTCCAGACCCTTTTCCCTGACTCGCTACTTTATCGATTTCATCAATAAAAATAATGCCTGATTGTTCAGCCCGAGTCACGGATTCCTGGATCACATCATCCATATCTATCAGCTTGGCCGCCTCATCCTGAATGAGTACCTTGCGCGCTTCCCGAATAGGAAGCTTACGTTTCTTCGTCCGCTTAGGCAGTAAACTGCCGAACATCTCTTGCATATTCATACCCATCTGGTCGTTTCCTTGACCTGCAAACATATCCAGCATAGTTGGCGCTGTATCCTCAACATCAATTTCAATGATGTCATCTTCCAGCTGACCAGCTAACAGCTTAAATCTAACCCCACGGCGGCGTTCACTTAGGCTTCCATCCTGCTCAGTGTCTTCTTTAGAGTCCTCTTGGGCAGAATTCCCTCCAAAAATCATCTCGAAAGGATTCTTTTGTGATTTATTTTTGGAAGAGGAAGGGACCAATATAGAAACGATCCGCTCATTAGCCAGTTCTTCCGCACGATCCTTAACCTTCTCCGTACGCTCAAGCTTGACCATACGAATAGAAGTCTCTACCAAATCACGAACCATAGATTCCACATCTCGACCTACATAACCGACCTCAGTGAATTTAGTGGCCTCCACTTTGATGAACGGTGCATTAACAAGCTTTGCTAGACGCCGGGCGATCTCTGTCTTACCCACACCTGTAGGTCCGATCATCAAGATGTTCTTAGGAACGACTTCATCACGCAGTTCCTCTGCTAGCAGACTGCGCCGATACCGATTACGGAGCGCAACAGCTACCGATTTCTTGGCTTGCTTCTGACCTACGATATATTTATCCAATTCGGCTACAATTTGACGGGGTGTAAGCGATTGATTCACCATCGTGAATTCCTCCTTGTCTCTATGGCACTGAGTCTATAATTGTTCAACAATAATGTTGGAATTAGTGTACACACAAATTTCAGATGCTACCTGAAGCGATTCTCTAGCAATATCCGCAGCGGAAAGATTGGGTGCATGACGTTTGAGTGCTCGACCTGAAGCCAGCGCAAAGTTACCCCCGGAACCAATCGCAAGAACGTCATCATCCGGTTCGATAATTTCACCATTTCCGGAGATCAGGAGCATTCCTTCCTTATCCATAACAATCATCAAAGCTTCAAGCTTCCGAAGAATACGATCTTGACGCCAGTCCTTCGCTAATTCAACTGCAGCCCGCTGCAGGTTCCCATGATGCTCCTCCAGCTTGCCCTCGAATTTTTCGAATAGGGTTATAGCATCCGCAACGGACCCCGCAAAGCCTGCTATTACTTGTCCTCTGTACAGGCGACGGACTTTTCTGGCCGTCGTCTTCATAATAACACTCTCTCCGAATGTAACCTGTCCATCACCTGCTATAGCTGCCTGTCCGTTATGTCTTACAGCACAAATTGTAGTCGCATGAAAGCTGGGTACCATGATTGTAAGTTACCTCCTTAAGATGGGCTTTGTTCGCTATCGACAACCTCCGGCTCCGAATAAGCGAGTCCTGTACGGTTGGCATACTCGGCAAGACTGTCCAGAGCGCGATGAGCTAACATTTCATTCTTTTCCTTCTTATTGCGGATCTTCTTCTCTACCTTCGGCAACAGACCGAAATTGGCATTCATAGGCTGAAAATGCTCTGGATCGGCAGAAGTAATATAAGCTGGCATGCTGCCTAGAACAGTATCCTGCGGGAAGATCAGTCCTTCCTGACCGAGTGCTGCCCGTGCAGCATTAATACCAGCTATGAGCCCGGAAGCAGCTGATTCAACATAACCTTCTACACCTGTCATCTGTCCAGCAAAAAAGAGTCTTTCCTTGCCTTTCATCTGATAGGTAGGGTGCAGAAGTTTAGGAGAATTAATAAATGTATTTCTGTGCATCACACCATAACGAACATATTCAGCATTCTCAAGACCTGGGATCAGCGAGAATACACGCTTTTGCTCGCCCCATTTCAAATGGGTCTGAAAACCAACAAGATTGTAAAGTGTGCCGGCAGCGTTATCCTGACGGAGTTGCACAACCGCGTAAGGAAGTTTACCTGTATGCGGATTGATAAGTCCTACTGGCTTCATTGGGCCAAATAACGCTGTTTGCTTGCCGCGTTTCATCATGATTTCGATAGGCATACAGCCCTCAAAGTATATTTCTTTCTCAAAATCCTTGAGTGCTGCTGTCTCAGCAGAAATCAACGCATCATAAAACACGTCGAACTCCTCTTCTGTCATCGGACAGTTCAGATAAGCCGCTTCACCTTTATCATAACGGGAAGCCAAATACACCTTGTTCATATCAATGGTGTCTTTCTCAACAATCGGTGCTGCTGCATCATAGAAGTAGAAATACTCTTCACCCAGCAGCCCTTTTATTTCAGCAGATAATGCCGGTGAAGTTAGTGGGCCCGTTGCAATAACAACAATCCCTTCCTCCGGTATATGCGTAAGTTCTTCATTTATGACTTCCACGAGCGGATGATTATGCAAAGTATGGGTGATCTCACCTGAGAATCCGTCCCGATCTACGGCAAGTGCTCCTCCTGCGGGTACCGCGTGTCGGTCAGCAGCACCTAATACAAGAGAGTTCAAACGTCGCATTTCTTCCTTCAATACACCTACAGCATTTCCTAATCCATTCGCACGCAAGGAGTTACTGCATACCAGTTCAGCAAATTGATTCGTGTGATGGGCTGGCGTCTTTACTACAGGTCTCATCTCATATAATCTTACCGGAACTCCTAGTGATGCTATTTGCCAAGCGGCTTCGCTTCCTGCGAGACCCGCTCCAATTACTGTTACTTTTGCTGTATCTGACACTGTCTTTTTTCCTCCCATAGAGACTATTAATCTGCTAATTCTTCTTCGTTGTCTAGAACCGCCTCTGTATGATCACAAGATGTACATTGTAGCTTGGTTCCTTGCTTATTACGTTTCTCAATCATCCAAGATCCACATGATGGACATGGTTTTATAGAAGGTCTATCCCATGAAACGAAATCACAACCAGGGTACTGATCGCAGCCATAGAAAACACGCCCTTTTTTGCTGCGTCGCTCCACAACCTTACCTTCATGACATTTAGGGCAAGTTACGCCAATATCCTTGATAATCGGTTTCGTGTTTCGGCAATCCGGAAAGCCAGAGCATGCTAGGAATTTCCCAAAGCGACCCAGCTTATACACGAGAGGTTTACCGCATTTCTCACAGATCTCATCAGAGACTTCATCTTCAATCTCAATTTCTTTCATCTCTTCTTCCGCGAATACCAAACGCTTCTCAAACGATTCGTAAAACTCTGCAAGAACCTTTACCCAGTCTTCTGAGCCCTCTTCCACATGGTCAAGATCCCCTTCCATGTTCGCGGTGAATTCAACGTTTAGGATTTCCGGAAAAAATTGCTCCATCTGCTCTATAACAAGCTCGCCAAGTTCGGTTGGCATGAATTTTTTCTCTTCAATAGCCACATAACCACGCTTCTGGATGGTTTCCAGCGTTGGGGCATATGTACTTGGACGGCCTATACCCAGCTCCTCAAGCGTCTTTACAAGTCTTGCTTCCGTATATCGTGGAGGTGGTTGTGTAAAGTGCTGTTTAGGCTCGATCTCCTGCTTATTTAAAGCATCTCCCGCTTGAAGCGGCGGCAAATACTTGTCTTCATCTGTAGTTCCGTCATCGTTGCCTTCTACGTAAACCTTCATGAACCCGGGGAATGAAACCTTCGAACCAACAGCTCTGAATGTAGCAGTACCTGCAGCAATATCGACCGAAAGCGTATCCAGCAGGGCAGAAGACATCTGACTTGATACGAATCGCTCCCACACTAGCTTGTAGAGACGGAATTGATCACGGCTCAAGAACTCTTTGACCATTTCTGGTTCGCGTAATGCCGAGGTAGGACGAATCGCTTCATGCGCTTCCTGTGCTCCAGCTGCCTTTTTAGAATACTGCCGTGGGGATTCTGGCAAGAACTTCTCACCATACTTAGCTGTTATAAGCTCTTTAGCTTCATCCTGAGCGGTGACAGAGAGACGCGTGGAGTCAGTACGCATATAAGTGATCAAACCTACGGTACCTTCTTTACCGAGTTCCACACCTTCGTATAGCTGCTGTGCAACAGACATTGTCTTAGCGGCACGGAATCCAAGCTTACGGGCTGCTTCCTGTTGTAGGGAGCTGGTGGTAAAAGGAGCCGAAGGATGACGTTGTCTTTCCTTCTCCTTCACATCACTCACCTTAAAAGATGCGTTCTTAATGGCTTCAAGAACTTCCTGAACATCACTTTCCTGGTTCAGTTCTTTTTTCACACCATTCAGCTTATGAAACTTAGCTTCAAAGACGGAATCCCGGATTCCAAGCTTCGCTGTTATGCTCCAATATTCGGTGGGTACAAAAGCGAAGATTTCATTCTCACGATCCATAATGATCTTCACGGCAACGGATTGTACACGTCCAGCAGATAAACCTTTTTTGACTTTCTTCCATAATAGAGGGCTAATCTTGTACCCTACCAGTCGATCCAAAATACGTCTAGCCTGCTGTGCATTCACGAGATCCATATTAATCTTACGCGGTGTCTTAAAAGCATCTTTTACCGCTTGTTTGGTGATCTCATTAAAAACAACTCTGCATTCTTGTGTATTATCTAAATCCAGCGCATGCGCCAAATGCCAAGCAATTGCTTCCCCTTCGCGGTCGGGGTCAGCTGCGAGATAAACTTTTTTAACTTTTTTACTAGCGTCTTTCAATTCCTTCAATATAGATCCCTTACCGCGGATAGTAATATATTTGGGACTGAAATCATTCTCCACCTCAACACCAATTTGACTCTTCGGTAGATCTCTAATGTGTCCCATTGATGCCTTTACAATATATTTACTACCTAGATATTTGCCAATTGTCTTCGCTTTTGCAGGCGACTCGACAATAACTAATGCATCTGCCATAGACTCTTCCTCCTCGTTAACACTCGCACCTCTATATTAAATTACCTTATAAATAGCTCCTGGTAATTGTGTTACCGCTTTTTTTATGATTAAAGATAACAGAACTGAATGCAAATGTCCAAAATCCCATCCTGTTCTTACAAGCAGATCGTCCAATATAAAAGGGCCTTGATGCAGTATATGGTATAGGTGAGACTCCTCATTTGTCAATTTCTTTTCAATCATAAAGTCGTCTGCTGTCTGTTCGGTAGTGCTATTATTCCCTGTTTTTATTACGTTTGTCGGCAAATAAGAAGTATATTCTTCTATAATATCTAATCCACTGGTTACCAGCTTTGCCCCCTGCTTGATAAGCTCTAACGCCCCTCTGCTCTTAGGTGATGTAATAGGTCCGGGAACTGCGAAGACATCCCTCCCAGCTTCCAAGGCAGCATCGGCTGTAATAAGTGATCCACTGCGACTGTCAGCCTCCACGACCACTGTCCCCCGTGATAAACCTGCTATGATCCGATTACGCTGTGGAAATAATCCAGGATGACTTTTAGTTCCAAGAGGATACTCTGTAATGACAAGCCCTTCCTGAGAAATACGCCGCTCCAGTTCAATATTCTCAGTTGGATAGACTTTGTCCAACCCTGTTGCCACTACCGCTATGGTCCCTCCACCGCTTCTTAGCGCCGCTTCATGACAAATGCTATCGATCCCCCTCGCAAGTCCGCTAACCACCGTTAGACCTGCTGCACTAAGCTCCTCCGCGAGAATCTCCCCTACCTTTCGTCCATATGCTGTTGGCACACGGGTGCCAACCATCGCCACACTAGGAGTTGATAACAGTTCCAAACGACCTCGATAATAAAGGATCCACGGTGGCTGTGCCGTCTCCTTCAACAAAACAGGATAAGCCGCATCAAACACAGTGACCATCTTCACTGCACATTCTTCCATTAATAAGCGCCTTTTGGCGATCCATTCTAATGTATATATGGAAGCAAGATAATTCGACAGCTTTCCGTTCAATCCGATCGTTTCCCAATCTTTTGCACTACAGGAAAATGCTCGTTCTGACATTAAGCCGGCTCTGCGAATCTTGTCGATACTCTTCCAGCCAATCCCCTCCACTTCATTAAAACCAAACAGCAGATCTTTTTCTTCCATATAAGCTTACTCTCCTTTAATGGAAGGGTTAGCCTTCCCTATTTTGTAACATGAATTAGAGGAATGCAATATTTTCTTTTAATTCAATATTTTTCTATGTTAAAAAACAAAAAAGCAACCTTTTATCCCTTGGATAGGAACAAAAGGTTGCTTACCTCTGAAATAATTATACACGAAAGAAGCCCACTCGCGTAGAGTGAATTCCTTCAATTAAATAAAATAATTAATGCGTTGTAAAAGCGCTAAGAATACCGCGTTCTTCGAGCACACTTACTAGCGTTGAGCCCATTTCGGCAGGTGTAGGAGCAACCTTGATTCCGCACGATTCAAGTACGGCAATTTTCTCACTCGCTGTGCCCTTGCCTCCGGAAATAATAGCACCCGCATGCCCCATACGTTTGCCAGGAGGGGCAGTAGCACCGCCAATAAACCCTACAACAGGCTTAGTCATATGCTCACGAATCCACTCTGCTGCTTCTTCCTCTGCGGTTCCGCCAATTTCACCAATCATAATGACTGCCTTTGTACCCGGATCCTCATTAAAAAGCTTCAGAATATCAATAAACTCTGAGCCTTTAACAGGGTCTCCGCCAATACCTACAGCTGAAGATTGCCCGATTCCACGCGTGGTCAGCTGATGAACAGCCTCATAGGTTAGAGTTCCGCTGCGCGAGACAACACCTACATACCCTGGCATATGAATATAACCCGGCATAATTCCTATTTTGCACTCACCAGGAGTGATAACTCCCGGACAGTTGGGTCCGATCAATACAGTAGAGCGCCCCTCCATATAACGGGACACTTTTACCATATCAAGCACTGGAATCCCTTCGGTAATACAAATCACCAGGTCGAGTTCTGCGTCCACGGCTTCCATTATGGAGTCTGCTGCAAATGCTGGCGGTACATAGATTACACTAGCGGTTGCGCCTGTAGCCGCCTTAGCAGCTACAACAGTATCGAATACCGGAAGGCTAACCTCACTGCCATTTTCAAGCGTGATGTTGACAGATGTTCCACCTTTACCCGGTGTTACTCCTCCAACCATCTGTGTTCCATAATCCAGCGCACCTTTAGTATGGAACAAACCCGTTGATCCTGTAATTCCCTGCGTGATAACTTTCGTATTTTTATCTACAAGAATGCTCATGCCTTAAGTCACATCCCTACTTATATTGTCAAATACGATAACTGGCTTCCTAAATCAGGCCATTATTGCACAAGAGACACAATCTTACGGGCACCGTCCGCCATAGAATCAGCAGCAACAATATTAAGTCCCGATCCAGCCAAAATCTGCTTGCCCAATCCAACATTTGTTCCCTCAAGACGCACAACCAGCGGTTTAGTCAAACCCAGTTGACTAGCCGCTTCTACAACACCG
Organism: Paenibacillus sp. FSL P2-0121; assembly: GCF_037975345.1. Taxonomy (NCBI): domain Bacteria; kingdom Bacillati; phylum Bacillota; class Bacilli; order Caryophanales; family Paenibacillaceae; genus Paenibacillus; species Paenibacillus sp. FSL P2-0121. The sequence continues at coordinate 4,333,105 of NZ_CP150245.1, forward strand.
TTAGCGATAACATCACAGCGCATAATACCACCGAAAATGTTAACAAAAATTCCGTTCACCTTTTCATCCGATAAAATGATTTTAAAGGCTTCTGTTACTTTCTCGGTCGTTGCACCGCCCCCTACATCCAGGAAGTTGGCGGGTTCGCCTCCATAATACTTAATAATATCCATAGTGGCCATCGCGAGACCTGCGCCGTTTACCATGCACCCAATATTGCCATCAAGTGCAATGTAACTAAGGTCATACTTCGAGGCTTCGATTTCCTTTAAATCCTCTTCATCCAAATCCCGCAGCTCTAGAATATCTTTATGACGGAACAAGGCGTTGGAATCAAAATTCAGTTTGGCATCCAGTGCCATCACATTCCCATCCGCAGTCACTACCAATGGGTTAATTTCGGCAATAGAGCAATCTTTATCCATGAAAGCTAAATATAGCGCTTGCATGAATTTCACAGTTTTGCCTACCAGCTCATTAGGAATAGAGATACTATAAGCCAGCTTACGCGCCTGGAAAGTCTGCAAACCCACTGCCGGATCAATGATCTCTTTAAAAATTTTCTCCGGATGTGTTGCAGCTACTTCTTCAATCTCAGTACCGCCTTCTTCAGAAGCCATCATGACCACTCGGCCAGTACCTCTGTCAACTACGATACCAATGTAATACTCCTTAACAATTTGACAACCCTCTTCAATGAGCAGTCTTTTTACTACCTTACCCTCCGGTCCAGTCTGGTGAGTTACTAGAGTCTTGCCCAGAATCTCAGTTGCGTAACTACGCACCTCATCGATATTCTTAGCAACCTTTACTCCTCCAGCTTTACCGCGTCCACCTGCGTGAATCTGAGCTTTAACTACAACAACTGGTGTGCTCAGTGACTCTGCGGCTTCTACCGCTTCCTCCACTGTATAAGCTACTTTTCCATTCGGTACGGCTACACCGTACTTCTTAAGCACTTCTTTTCCCTGATACTCGTGGATATTCATAGCGGTAGCCTCCTAAAGTAGCGTGGTGACTAAACAGGCAGCCTGTTGTCATCTCGCTTTCCGTTTTGATTGCCGCGGGGTTAGGGATAGGCTGATGTTATACATGCAGCACTATTCCGGAACCAGCAGAAACTGATCTACCACTCGTAAAAAGAATGGCATTATTTCTGCAAGAGACATTGTGTAAATCTATAAGACTAAGCTTATATTTACCTATATGCCATACAAAGGAACCCAGAATAGTGTAACATGTTTTTAAAACGCTTACCTTAAATATATTCATGATTTGTACACATTTTTTCGCTTGATTTCATGCCGGAATGCGAACGATCGCATTGACTCCTTACTACGCTTACTTTTTACTATCTTGGATATTAGCTTCGTGAACACGATTCAGTAAGTCTTTAAACTGATCAAGTAGCTCTATGGATTCATTATTTGTCAGTGTCGTTTCTTCCATCATTTTGCCGGGAATACACACGGCATCACTTTGGAGTGCCCAGCCTTGTTTCGTTAGTGAGATTAATACTTTTCGCTCATCCTGCATCGAGCGTTCACGTATAATTAGGCCTGCAGCTTGCAAGCGTTTCAATAACGGAGTCAGCGTTCCTGAATCCAAAAATAACGCCTCACCAATCTCTTTCACTGTACATTGCTGCCGTTCCCATAACACAAGCATTACTAAGTATTGGGAGTAAGTTAAACCGATCTTATCCAAATACGGTTGGTACAGCTTTGTAATCTCACGCGAGCAAGCATAAATGGTAAAACAGAGCTGATTCTCGATCAGCAGCTCTGGGGTTGTAGTCATTTTCTGCATATCTTCTTCACTCATTTTCATATTTATTCACCCGCCTTATCTCTTTATTTTATCATAATTCCCTCATATATCATAATAATAGCAAAAAATTAATTTGACTTTTATATTAATTGTGATAAATTAGATTGTACACAAACTAATTAGTGAATAGGAGAGATTTATTATGATGACAATTCAACAAAAGATGTATGAAACCACAGTTAAAGCCGTTGGGGGAAGAAACGGTTATATAGAATCAGAAAGCCCTAAACTCAACCTTACGATCAGTACACCACGTGAAATGGGGGGTGCCGGAGGTGAAGGCACTAATCCTGAACAATTATTCGCAGCTGGTTACTCCGCTTGTTTTGACAGTGCTCTGAACATGGTTGCTCGTCTTGGAAAAGTGAAGATTGAAGGCAGTGAAGTTACGGCTACTGTAAGCTTTGGTAAAGTTGAAGATGGCGGATTCGGCATTGCGGTTAAGCTTGACGTGCTGGTTAAAGGCGTTGACAGAGAAACCGCAGCATCTTTGGTAGAAGCTGCCCATGGCGCATGTCCTTACTCCCGTGCCACTCGTGGCAATATCGAAGTAGAACTGAATGTACTGTAAGAAATTATAGAGAAAAATGTATGTGAAATTTGCTAAACGATCTAACCTTCGTTTGAATACGTGGCATTTCACATTCGAAGTCGCTAACGGACACAGTTGATCTTAAACGCAACTTAATCCCATATTTGGGATGTTATCGGACCTCATAGCAGCTATTGGAAGGAAAACCACCCAATATAACCTTCTTCCGAAGGAATAGCGTCTCCAGCGTCCGAATCTACGCTCCAAGGGCTAAAAACTTGCAAACAACGTCCTCTAGGTCCGTTCCATAAGCATCAGAGCATAATAATGGTTCGGCGGTGCTCGTCACTACCGGTCCATAGTATAGAGCAGCGATTCTCATTAACGGGAATCGCTGCTCTTTTATCTTTATTCCTCCGCTAATACCTGTCGATCCAGATTACGGTATTGCACAGCTTCCGCGAGATGTGCAGAAGAAATATCCTGTGCACCCTCCAGATCAGCTATGGTACGGGATAGCTTAATAATCCGATCATGCGCTCGCATGCTTAGACCTAAATTCTCCAAAATATCATACAGCATTTGAGCACTCTCTCGGTTTAGGCTTGCATATTTCCGAAGGGAAGCACCGGAAAGTTCACTGTTCCATGAAATCGCCAGTCGTTTGTAACGTTTAGCTTGGATGGCCTGAGCAGCCAACACCTCCGCACGCATATCTGCTGACGATAAAACATGCCCCTGCCGATTCCATTCCTTCGGGCGGGGAACATCAACCTGTAAGTCGATCCGATCCAATAATGGACCGGATATTTTGGCTCGATATTGGGCAATCCTTGATGGACTACAGGTACAATTTTGCTGGGAGATACCGCTTCCAAAAAAGCCGCAGCTGCACGGATTCATCGATGCAGCGAGCATGAATTTGGCAGGAAAAGTAAAGGAAGCCCGGGCACGACTTATAGTAACCACCCCATCTTCGAGTGGCTGTCGCAGCACTTCAAGCACATTCCGGGAGAATTCAGGCAATTCATCCAGAAACAGAATACCTCGATGCGCAAGACTTACCTCACCTGGCTTGGGAATACCGCCCCCTCCAATTAATCCGGCAGAAGATATCGTGTGGTGTGGAGAACGAAATGGACGACTTCGCAGCAAACCGTTGTGTGCATCCTTCAAATTTCCAGCCGCACTAAAAATTTTGGTTACCTCAAGTGCCTCACTGTCCGACAATTGTGGAAGGATACTGGGAAGGCGTTTGATCAGCATCGTTTTGCCTGTGCCAGGTGGGCCGATGAGCATAATATTATGCATCCCTGCAGCCGCGATAGTTAGTGCTCTTTTCACATGTTGCTGTCCAAGCACATCACTGTAATCATCCATTATTTCATTCGCTTCGGAAGAAGCAGCCTCAGAATCAGAATATTTAGGGTTATATTTGAGATGCTCTACAGAAAGAACAAGCACCGGAGGTTGTTCTTTTGCCCCCGTCCCCATACTCACGGATACAGGAAAAGGAAGTGGTGATCCTTCAGATTCTACTAGAGGAACTAGCTTATCTATAATCGGACCAAAGCTAGCCACAGATTCAGCAGCATTCGCTAACGCTTGCAAATGGTCGATGGTATAAACATTCATGCCACTGATTAAAGCGGCTTCTGCCGCATTGCCTTGCGGGAGCAGAACGGCTTTAAACCCGCTTTTACGCGCTGCTTCAACCATCGGCAGCACACCCGAAACCGGACGCAGACTGCCGTCGAGCGCAAGCTCTCCAATCAAAAGCATCTCTTGAGCTGAAGGCATAATCAACTGGCCACTAGTTATCAGTATCCCTAAAGCAATCGCTAGATCAAAAGCGGAACCTTCTTTACGCAGGTCAGCTGGAGCAAGATTGATCGTAATACGCTGCTGTGGATAGCGGTAACCGCAATTTTTAACGGCAGCCCTAACTCGTTCAACAGCCTCGCGAATCGCTGAATCTGGTAAGCCAATGATATTCGTCTGCGGCAGTCCATTTGCAAGATCGATTTCCACACCGATCATTACCCCTTCAATCCCATACAGACACGCGCTAAACATTTTCCCATACATAATAAAAACACCTCATCTCCTGAATTACACCCTAATTTGGGGTGTCATAGCTTCAAGAAAAAAGGTGCTTCCTTATTTTCCAAATATATATATTAGCTGTTAAGTACATTATAGAAGTTGTGTCCTAACGCAATCTGTGAGCAATTTATCTTTAGAATAAGAAATTCAAGTTTTACATAAAAGCGAAAGCACATCTCTAAAGACCTACATCAATCCCCTTCTTTAACTACGACCGAGTCCCTAATCTGCTCAAAAGTCAACGGTTTATAGTTCCAATGCTCTACACAAATGTTAAAATGATTGTTTCCCTCATATTTTTGCCCATGAATATGGCCGTGCACATTTACGTAAGGCATATGTTTATTCATGTACATAGGCTCATGTGAGAGGAAAAAGAAATCCTTATAAATCAAAGGATATTCACTAACCTCATCAAAACCTGCCTCAAGCCACCAACTTCGGCTGCGGCCGCGATCATGATTGCCAAGGATCAGGATTTTGTATCCATGCAGTCTGGCCACAATCGCACGAGTTGCCTCCTTATTCAGAAAAGAAAAGTCTCCCAAATGAAATACTTTGTCGTCCGGATTCACTACCGAATTCCAACTTTCAATCATAACTTCATTCATTTGCTCTACATCGTTGAAGGGTCTGGATTCAAAATCAATGATCAACTTATGCCCAAAATGATGATCTGATGTGAAAAAAACCTTAGCCATGTGCACCCTCCTTTTGTTCCTATTCTAATGACAGTATGTATGAAAAAAGCTCCGACTACCCATAAACCCTAGGAAATTCGGAGCCCCGAGGACTTTTCCGCCTAATTTCTCACGAAATTATACGTATCATTCTATGTCATGAGGCGATGACGGAATACCTCTTTATTGTTAATGTTACTTTTCCCAGTCGCGCCGCTTACTCGAACGTTTATTAACATCACTCTGAATCAGTTCAGCTAAAGGAGGCGCCTCCTCATTGTCAATGAGCCAGCCACGCATCTCCTTGATCGCTTCCACCTGTCCATTGCCTTTGTCACGCCATGTAAGCAGTTCAATAACTCTAATTACAAGCGCTAAGAGACTGCTATTGCTGTTTTGCGACTTTTCAGCCCGGATTTTTTGAAATAACGCTTCATTTTCCCAATCTATTAATATTTCCTCCGCTATAGTGGGCCGCATTACCGTGAAGGTCTTATTGCAATTATCGCAACAGACGACAGATATTGGCTCTGCTTTAAATTTCACTTCAATCTTCTGCTGGCAATATTGGCATGTAAAACTAACCTGCATTTCAGAAGGTTTATTCTTCACTAGACAGCCCTCCTCATGATGACATTAAAAAGTTACTCCTAATGTTTACCCATTTCTTTTGAGAAATGACCCACAGTGCGGAAGGTATGTAAAGACTTTTTTATCAGAACAGCAGCAAATTCATAAAGAATCGCATGAGAAAATAGAGTTACTCTTAAAACGCCTCGCGAATATGACTAAGTGAAGCTAGGCTAAGATCGTCATTTAACAAGACGCTAATTACATCAAAAGAAACCCGCCGTTCCTCATAACCCTTCATATGCAAATAAACCTGTGTTGTACTCCGAACCTGGTTTATTTTGCGAGCATTCACCGATTCTTCTGGAGTTCCCTGAAGCAGCTCTCCACTGCGGCTACGAACTTCGACAACAACAATACAGTCTTCACGCTCCGCAATGATATCAAGCTCTCCAGTACGACAACGCCAATTCCGTTCCAATATCATATACCCGCTAGAAGATAGGTACTGCACAGCTCCGTTCTCTGCAGCAGTTCCTTTCTCTTTGCGGTTATAGTGCTTTCTTACATAGGGCTCTTTCATTCTTGTCCCCGTTCACCAGCGGAACGATCGCTCTGATACACAAAGCTGAGGATTTCCGCCACCAGCTGATAGAGCTCAGACGGAATCTGTTGGTCCAGATCAAGCTTTGAAAGAACCTCCACGAGGGCTGCATCTTCCTGAACAGCAACCCCGCTCTCCTTAGCCTTTTGCAGAATAAGGTCTGCTATCGCGCCTTGTCCCTTGGCTACTACGACAGGAGCCTCGTTTTGTCCGGGACTATATTTGAGAGCGACCGCTTTTTTGAGCCCTTGTGAAATTGGCTGTACAGGCTCATTCATATACGGTAATCCACTCCTTTGTAAGCCTCAGGAACATAATCAACAAACTTATTAGTATTGGAGCCAGCAAGCTCTTTAGGCAAATTCAATTCTGGCAAGGGTTCGGTTCTTAAACCTGATAATTGATAACCGATGGATTCTACTGCAGTTTTTATTTCTTCACGCCGCGTCTCCAGCAGCTCAAGCACCCACGGATGATCATTATGAAGCTTAAGACTAACGATTCGATCGACAACCTGCACATCTACCAATGTCTGCCCTAGCTGCTTCATGTCCAAATCGAACCATAATCGACAGTTAGCTGCATCCAACTCCCCTTTGCGGCCCCGCCTGGACTGGATATGAACCGATGCAGTTTCCTGCCCATCTGGACCTTGCAGCGGCAAGAACAATGTAACCTGCGCGAAGGGAGCAGTCCGATCTGTATTCAGCAGCAGCTGTTGGCCTGTCAGCTGCTGCACTAGCCCGCTCGCGGCATCTTTTACCGCGGGCGGCACCTCGCTGCTGCTCATAAGCTGCAGCAGCACGCCCTTCAACGTGTCGGCAGCTTGCTCCCCGCCGACACTGCCTAGCGCGGCTGCAGCTGTCCCCGCTGCCGCTCGCGCCGTCTCCGCGGCCGGCAAAGCGCCGCCGCGCACGGCCTGCTGCTCGTGCTCCGCACCGAGCAGCTTCAACACCCGCCCCACCCACGACTCCGCATCCGCGGGTGGGGCGGTGTCTGGCTGCACCGGCGAAGCCGCAGCAGCCGTGGTCTCCCCGCGCGGCGCTGCCGGCGCGGGGGCAGGTTCTTGTCCCGCCGCCTCAGCGGGCGGGACGTTCGCGAGCTGCGGCATGCTGCCGCGCAACTCGGTGAGCACGCCCTGCAGCTTCGCGAGCAGGGCAGCCCCGCTAGGCGCAGCAGCTTGGCTTGCTGCACCAGCTTGGCTTCCCGCAGCAGCTTGGCTATCTGCACCTGCTGATCCAGTGGCGCTTGTAATCGCGCCACTGACACTACCCTGCGCTCTATCTTTATTTAGACTCATTTCATTGCCATGAGTTTCGCTCTGATTAGAACTATTTTGATTGCTTACAATTCCGTCCCCTTGCGTGTTAGCAGCACTACTCTGAGTTCCTGAAGCAAGCGTAGAAGTTATTTTCCCAGTCAAAGGTTCACCAGTATTTCCACTCTTCGAGAGCTGAGCTACCTCACCAGCCTCTTCGGGGACCACTGGCTTGGCAGTTACAATACCGGTTTCATTCTCAGGAGTTTCAGCTGTACTTGCAGCTGCACTTCCTGATATTTCTGATTTCACTGAATTCAAAGGAATTATTGGTTCATCAGAAATAACTCCGGCTCCCGTTGCCCCTCCTGTTGCAGCAGTACTTCCGCTTGTAGTAGTAGCACCACCACTACCCTCAGCAGGTTTACTTACAGGTTGTCCAGTTCCTTTAACCGCCACCTGGTCCATTTCCGCATCAGCATCACCTGCTGATACCGCTTCCGCGTTAATCACAGCGCCCGTACCTGTCGTTACAGGAGCATTCAGGTTTCCGGTTGGGGTACCCATTCCAGTTTTAGCTTCGGCTGTTGTTGTTTCTTCACCGGCGACTTGACCTGCCCAAATCGTAATCTGTTCTTCGAGCGCTGACAAAAGCTGATGAAGCTGCGGACCAAAAACCGCCTGCTGCAATCCTTTCACACTTTCAGGGGTAACCGGCAAGCCCCGCTTTACAGAAATGACAGCTGCATCAAGCCACTCTGAGGTCGGCACGCCCGCAGGTTTCGCACTCATTACAGCATCCAGAATCGCCGCTGTCTCTTTGGTAAGCGGAATACCACCCGACTGCATCGCCAACACAATTTCCCTACCCGCTTTGGAGTCAGTAAGCCCAAGCGATTCCAATGCCTCGCCCATGTTTTGCGGGGTGGCTAACACCGTTTCGCCGAGGGAGACCGGCTTCAATACGGGCAATCCGCCTTCTCCGGGTGCTCCAACCTGTAAGTTCAGGGTCTCTCCTGGCAGTAGTGGTGTTTCCAACTCCGCACGAACAGGTGTGCCTTGAATCTGCACAACGGCTTCTTTTCCCGAATCCGATACAGACAATACAACACCACGTACAACCTGCCCTTCCTTCAATTCCAAAGACTTGGCTGCTCCCGGTTTATTATCCCCGAGCAATCCACGGATCAATGTTCCGATATTCATACCGTTTCTCCTCCCTCCATTTTCTCTCTTCTTACTATATCGGTATTAATCCGACTTTTTTGAGCGGTGAATTTATCCAAGCTTAAACGCCTTTGGCGTCTTTTATATTCTGATATTTCTAAAAAAGGGTTTGCTGTTCAGCAAGAATCTTCCCAATAAAGCTGCGCCGATGCATAGGTGTCGGACCTAACGCCGTAATTTGTTCCCTGTGAAGCTTGGTCGCATAACCTTTATGTATCGCAATCCCATAATCAGGGTATAATTCCTCCCACACCCCTTCACACAGTCTATCTCTTGTTACTTTAGCTATAATCGAAGCTGCCGCAATGGACTGGCTGTTTGCATCTCCTTTTATGATCGCCTGCTGCGGCAACGGAAGATCAACTTTTTCAGCATCGATTAACATATAGTCCGGGGTATGACTAAGACCTTCTACCGCTTTTTTCATCGCTAGACGAGAAGCCTGTTTAATATTAATTTCATCAATCATGCGGGAATCCACATAACCTACACCAATAGCTATCGCCTGCTCCATAATAATCTCGAATAAGGCATCTCTTTTTTTCGCTGTAAGCTTCTTAGAGTCGTTGACGCCATCAATAATAAGCCCTTCCGGCAAAATCACCGCTGCTGCAACAACATCCCCAAACAAACAACCTCTGCCTACTTCATCTACGCCGGCTATACGGCGATAAGACTGTTCCCAGCCCTCTTTTTCATAACTCAACATATCTATCGTACTCACGATCTGTCACCGCCAATTATAAATTATTCTATAAACTACATAAGTCAGCTTACCATAGTAAAGCCCACATGGTCATGTACAAATAACCATCCAAATCAGCAAAAAAAGAGCCCCCGAAAATTTCCGGATGGCTCTTCCATACCCATTCATTTAAACGCCTTTAAGGTGTTTCCAGCGTAAAACGACCAAGCTTACCTGCCCGCAGCTCATGCAGCAAAGCACGTGAAGCTTTTTCCAGATCAACACGTCCACCGCTAATCAGACAACCGCGTTTGCGACCCACGGCTTCCATAACTGCAACGATCTCATCAGGGTTCTCAAGATCCTCAGGAAGCTTCTCAATACCAAAGCGCTCTTGAAATCTGGAACCATAATCCTTGACCAAATACTTCACTGCATAAAAAGCAATGTCCTCAATGTTCAGGATTTCTTCTTTGATCGCACCCGTCACGGCCAAGCGGTAACCCACGTCTTGATCCTCAAACTTCGGCCATAAGATACCAGGAGTATCCAGAAGCTCCAGATTACCTCCTGTTTTAATCCACTGCTGGCCCTTAGTAACCCCCGGGCGATCACCCGTAGCAGCGATACTCTTACCAGCCATTCGATTAATCAGCGTTGATTTACCGACGTTAGGAATACCGACGATCAATGCGCGCATAGCCCGTGGGTTCATTCCCCTTGCGATCTGCCGATCAATCTTTTCCTTCAACAGCAGCTTGACCTGCTCCGGAATCTCCTTAACGCCTGTTCCAGTAGATGCGTCCACAGGATGGGCAACATGCCCTTGTTCCTTAAAGTACGCCAGCCACTTCCGAGTAATTTCCGGATCCGCCAGATCCGCTTTGTTCAAAATAATTAATCTCGGCTTGTCCCGCAAAATATCGTCAATCATCGGATTGCGGCTGGAAAGCGGCAGACGGGAATCGAGCAACTCTATAACAACATCAATCAGCTTCAGCTTATCCTCGATTTGCCGCCTAGCCTTCGTCATATGACCAGGAAACCAATGAATGGCCATTGCCGTCACCTCCTTTGACTTCTGTCAACTTAATGGTTAATCAGTGTAATATCTTTTATCGGCCAGAAGATTAAATCTGCACGACCCACAATATCACCCAGCGGCACATAGCCAATCATCCGGCTGTCTGTACTATCCGAGCGATTATCCCCCATAACGAAAATATGTCCTTCTGGTACAGTACCATCCGTGAATTTTTCATTTGGGAAATCTTTATTATTATACAGAGCGTTGTTACTATGCGCAGCATCAATAGCGCCTTGGATGTAAGTCTCGTTAACAACCTCACCGTTAACTGTAACTACATCTCCTTCTACTTTCACAGTATCTCCAGCCACACCAATTACACGTTTAATAAAATCTCTGCCTTCAGATGGCACGTGGAATACAATAACCTCACCCCGCTGCGGAGATCTTATATCGTATAAAATTTCATTAACGATAACACGTTCTCCCGTATGGAAATTAGGCTGCATGGAAGGTCCATCTACAATAAAAGGCTTGAATAAAAGCCAGCGAATCAGTATAACCAGAACTAAAGCAATCGCAATGGCCTTGACCCATTCCAGCACTTCATTTTTCTGTTTACGTGGGTTCTGCTCGCTTGATTCCAAAGTTTCGCTTTGTTCCTGCTGCATAGTTCACCGTCCTCTCTTAATACTACTCTTACTATACAACACAAAAAAACTCCTGCCAAAAACCCCTCCACAGATACTCCTTCAGGAGGCCTTTTCGGAGAAGCTTATCCCCAAGCGTATATGTCACACGCATTGTATACCAAGCTAAAACGCCCTCAGCGTCCTTTTAAGGACGGTATGCGTTTATGCGAGAAATATAAGAATACTGTATAACGTAAAACTTATGCTTTTCTTATATTTTCAAAAAAAAATAAAGCGAAAGGGGCTTGAACTCAAGCCCCTCTCCTCTGTCACTATTCTAGCGACGAATTTCTTTAATTCTCGCTGCTTTACCACGTAGTTCACGAAGGTAATAAAGCTTAGCACGACGCACTTTACCACGACGAGCCACTTCGATTTTTTCGAGTTTAGGCGAGTTGATTGGGAATGTTCTTTCCACACCAACACCGTAAGAAATTTTACGAACCGTAAAAGTCTCACTGATTCCACCGCCACGACGTTTGATTACAACGCCTTCGAACAACTGGATACGCTCACGAGTTCCCTCGATAACTTTTACATGCACCTTCAAAGTGTCACCCGGACGAAAACTAGGGATATCTTTACGAAGTTGCTCTTGCGTAATAGCTTGTAGGATATTCATTAAGGACTTCCTCCTTCCGTACAGGTGTTCTTGCCTCTTCCGGAGAGATCTGAGCTCTCCCTCATTATCCGCAGCGGACCACCGTATTCCACACAACAGAGTTAATAATATCATAAAGGACGGGCTAATACAACTTATTTTTCTATTTTATAACGGTAACATATCTCTTTTTTTTGCCTTAGACTGGCAGTCTTTACACAAGCCGACCACGGTTCCATTGTCTTGAGCATAGAAGATCAACTTCCCATTCTTCTTCTTGCAAGAAGAGCAAGGTTGCTCCCCTGGACTCTGTTTGGCTTTGCGATGACTATCCATTGAGATCACATTACTGCTAGTCGTGCGCAAAGGATCGCTTGAGCTGCTTGTTTTCTTTTTCTGAACGATATAATACCCAACACCCAGCGCTAGCAAGACAAGCAAAATAACTACATATTTCATCTGGCTCCCTCCGCTCTTCATGATTTACTTGAGGTAAGAAAATAAAAAGACCGCCCTGTGATGCAAGTAAGGCAACGGTCTATATCGTATTCGCAAACTAGCCTTAGCACATCTCACTATAAAAAGCGCTTTTCAGTAGCTGCTGAAGATTATATATGAGAGCATCTTCGCTCTTTTTATATGTACTCTTACCCATTTTAATGTGAGCGTAAGATCTATATTTCATTTTAGCACAATTGAAATTTGAAGTGTAGTGAACACTTTTTAAATACCTAGTCTTTGGTCCAGTATATTAACCCGCCTACAGCCGTTTTTACAATAAATCCCCATAGGCTATACTTACAGAAGTACGTACATAACGTAGCGCTTAGGGAAGAACACATATACCCAAAAATAAGGAGGATTTTATTCAATGAAAAAGAGTAATACAACTAGCGTAATGGCAGCTGTAGCCGTCTTGTCCGTCGTACTTCTGGCAGGATGCACAGAGTTACCGGGTAGGCAATCCGCTAATAATGAACTAGGAAAGAATATTACTGAAGATGTGCAGCAAAATATTGGTGAGGCTGTGAAGCAAGAGCTGGGTAAAGCCGCTGCAAGCGTGGAACAGGCCGTTCAGGATACAGCTACCAAGGTGGTCGACGAAGTTAAAGCAAACAGCATTAGCAAAGAACTATCCTTATCTAAAGAGATCGGCTCTGCTTCAGTGCTTAGCATGAACAATGCAGTGGGAGAAATAGAAGTTACATCAACTACGGGTGATCAAATTAATGTGAGTGCGACAATCTTAGCCCATAACGGCTCCGCTCATAAAGCTGACCGCCAGAAAATCTTGGATGACGCTGAGATTTCAATAGACGTTAGTGGCGATACTCTGAAGGTATCTACAAATTCCAAATCAAATCCGAAGAAGGATTTATGGACTTGGGCTCAAGACAAATACGGTTATTCAGATTTTAGCATTAACTATACCATTGAGATCCCCACCCGTATGGATGAATATCAAATCACCAATAATGTCGGGCAAATTCGTCTCCGCAATCTGGACGGAAATTACCGCGTCGTCAGCAACGTTGGAGCTATTGATATCGAAGGAGCTAACATCACCGGTAAGTCCACTCTAGAGTCTAATACAGGAAGCATACGCATGGATATAGCCGGAATGAAGAGTGATAGCCGTCTTAAAGCGACAACAAATGTAGGTAGCCTCAATGCTGTTCTAGCCGATGGCGTGAAATGTAGCTTGGTGGCTAAAAGTGATCTAGGCCAGATCACCGGGGTTGAGGGTGGCAAACGTGATGTTAACGGAGGAGGTCCTTTGTTGTCCTTAAGCTCTGATATAGGTGCAATTACAGTAGAGTAACCAACCACTAAAAACAGACCGTCCGGATTAGCGGACGGTCTGTTTTTGCATCATCATATCAGATTAATGCAATAGCCAACAGTGTGAACAAGCTGAGAGTTAAAATATTGTCAGCAGCATAAGGGTAACCAAAAAATGCAGAAGTCTGCACAGGTCCATTGGATCCTGTTCTTAAGTAAACATTATATCTGTCCACATCTGTAATCACACCTTCATGCTGTCTGCCATCAGTAGTCAGGATACGTACCCTTCTATTCTTACAACGTAAGCAATTATAATAAGCCTCCACTAGTGTACTCCTCCTCATTCGTAATGATATACTCTATGGTGAGGAGTACAGGTCGGTAACGGCTAAGTTACATAGGTCATTTGTTTGGATCGATATTTACTTTCCGTTCTCTGCATTTTTTGTATTCCCAAAGGTTATATATAAGGAAAGACATATTCTCGGCTTGTTATCCGTACCATCCTATCCATTCAAGGAGGCCAATCGAATGAATGTAGCACGTAAACAGTTTATTAAGGAAGGCGTACTGCGTATTACCATCTTTATTATTTTATCATCGCTTACCTATACCGTTCGCAACTATGCATGGGCAGTTACTGTTCTCGTATGTTTTGCGCTTTACGCTCTACTTACAGGAGTATATCGCCTCTTTCGCAAAGAGTAGAATGCGCCTCCACGAATTTTTATAGTTAACCAAACGCCCCCTTTCCAAAGAGTTTTTAATTCTCCTTGAAGAGGGGGCGTTTACATTCTGACCAGAATCACAGGGTTTGACCTCTTTGTAGAGCACAATAAAACCATTAGATGTAGTGAACTTTCGTTCGCTATACTCTAATGGTTTTATTGGACTTGCTTATCCATACTTAATTATTAATCTTATATGTTCAAGCTTTAAAGGGCGAATGGGAATTACGATTTGCGATTTGTATAATAATCGATAATATCATTCACGGTGCGGAGCGGCTCCGCATCTTTGTGGATCGTGTCCACGCTAGGCTTGAATTCTTCACGCGTCTTCGTAGTCACTTCAGTTCATTCCTTTCAATAGTTAAGCTTGCTGCATCGTAAGCTGCATATAGTATTACGCCACCTCTATCTATTACCCCAAATAGAAGAGTTCAACGCACCTATGCTCATTTGTTTTGGAAATTACGCAAAAAAATACGAGATTATAGCCCTTCTTATACTTAAGTAAACATAACAAAAACGCCTCCTTAACGTAAGATACGTTAAAAAGACGTAAAATATGCCTGTTTTATTAAAATTTTACTCCGGCTTGATTTCATTTTTCAGACGTTCCAGTGTTTTCTTGTCTTTCAATGTTAGTTCTGCACTTTCGAGCAAATCAGGTCTACGTTCAAGTGTACGCTGTAACGCTTGCTCTCTCCGCCATACTTCGATGTTGGCGTGATGGCCACTCAGCAACATATCTGGTACCTTCCAGCCGCGAAATTCAGCGGGTCGAGTGTAGTGAGGATATTCCAACAGCCCTGTACTGAACGAATCCGTGATCGCAGAGGTTTCATTTCCAAGCGCCCCTGGCTGTAGCCGAACTACTGAATCAATAACCGTCAGTGCTGGTAGTTCTCCACCCGTTAGCACATAATCGCCAATCGACAGTTCATCTGTAACCAGATGCTCCCGTATTCGCTCATCGTAGCCCTCATAATGACCACATATAAAGATTAGATGCTGCTCTTGTGCCAGTTCCTCAGCAATCTTCTGATTATAGGTCTTTCCTTGTGGGCACATAAGAATGATGCGCGGCTTCACAGAGGAAGGCGACGGGACTGCAGATTCAGAACCCTTCTCCAAAGGACTAGCCTCGATCCCCAATACATGTTCTACCGCTGCAAAGATCGGGTCAGGCTTTAGTACCATACCCCCGCCCCCGCCATACGGTGTATCATCCACACTGTTGTGCTTATTTCCTGAGAAATCACGAAAGTTCACAGCATTCAAAGATACAATCCCTTTTTCGCGTGCCTTACCAAGAATACTTGTGCTAAATACGCCTTCGCACATCTCCGGAAAGAGCGTTAGCACATCAATTCTGATCATGGCAATAGTCCTTCCATTAAGTGAACCGTAATTCGTTTGGCCTCAATGTCCACGTTCAGCACTACATCGTTAATTACAGGGATAAGGATGTCTTGACCTTTAGCAGGCTTAACAACCCACACGTCATTTGCACCTGGCTGTAAAATTTCCGTAATTGTGCCAAGCGGTTCACTTCCAGCATCATCCGTATAAACTTCACAGCCAACGATTTGGTGGAAGTAATATTCGTTCTCTGGCAGATCAACCAGATCATTACTTGGCACCTTAAGCAAACTTCCCTTATACTTTTCCACTTCGTTAATATTGGTATATCCCTTAAGCTTAACGATAAACATACCCTTATGCTCTCGAGCGGATTCTACAGTCACTTCGAATTTTGCACTGCCATCCGCAGGGATGACGAACAGCTTCTTGTCTTTAGCGAAACGAACCTCAGGAAAATCGGTATGGGATAATACTTTAATCTCCCCGCGAATTCCATGTGTATTCACAAGCCGGCCTACGGTTAATTCTTCCGTCATATAACCCTCTCCTCTACAAGCTTCATCTATATATTTGAACAAAAAGGAGCCGGGATATACTATCCCTAGCCCCTCATTGTACGCATTATTTAAGATAAAATATCTACAGTTACGCGTTTATCGCTCTTGACTGCTGCAGATGTGACTACTGTACGGAGCGCCTTGGCGATCCTGCCTTGCTTGCCGATGACCTTTCCTACATCATCTGGATGTACGGACAGCTCATAGACAATCAAATGCTCTTTCTCCACAGCCCGTACCGTCACATCTTCTGGATGATCCACTAAAGCCTTAGCAATTACTCCAACTAATTCTTCCATAGAGGACCCTCGCAATCAGTCATTATTTCTGTTGCTTAAGCTCATGAAACTTCTTCATCACGCCTGCTTTGGAAAGCAAGTTGCGGACGGTATCAGATGCTTGCGCACCTGTTTGAAGCCATTTAAGAGCTTTTTCCTCATCGATCTTAACTACTGCCGGTTGTTCAATCGGATTATAATAACCGATTTCCTCGATAAAACGACCGTCACGAGGGGACCGGGAATCGGAAACCACTACACGATAGAAAGGCGCTTTATGCGCTCCCATTCTTTTTAGACGAATACGTACTGCCACGAAAAATCACCTCCTTATAATAGTTTCCAACATTAGTTGGACAGACATTCAAGATCATTTAAAAGGGAATTTCAGCCCTTTTCCACCACCAAGACCTTTAAGCTGCTTCATGGCATTTTTCTTGGAGGCTTTGCCGCCTCCGCCCATCATGCCGGAGAATTGCTTCATCATCTTACGCATCTCATCAAATTGTTTGATGAGGCGGTTGACCTCAGCGACTGAGGTTCCGCTGCCGGTTGCAATACGCTTGCGGCGGTTATGGTTAATGATCTCAGGCTGTTGCTTCTCCGCCTTAGTCATAGAATGAACTATGGCTTCAACGCGTCCCATTTGCTTATCGTCGACCTTTAAATCTTTAATGCCCTTGGCTTTGTTCATACCCGGGAGCATATCAAGAATTTGATCGATAGGGCCTAGCTTCTTCACCTGATCCATTTGCTCTAGGAAATCGTCGAACGTAAACTCTGCATTACGCATCTTACGTTCCATTTCTTTAGCCTTGTCAGTATCAATGTTCGCTTGGGCTTTCTCAATCAGCGACAGCATGTCGCCCATACCCAGAATCCGCGAAGCCATACGTTCCGGATGGAACGGCTCCAGCGCGTCGATCTTCTCCCCTAAAGCAGCGAATTTAATCGGGCAACCGGTAACAGCTTTTACTGACAGTGCAGCACCACCACGGCTATCGCCGTCGAGTTTCGTCAATACGACCCCTGTAAGCTCAAGCTGTTTATTAAAGCTCTCGGCTACATTCACGGCGTCTTGACCCGTCATAGCATCTACTACAAGAAGTACTTCATCAGGATTTACAACATTGTGAATCTGCTTGAGTTCTTCCATTAGTTCTTCATCAATATGCAGGCGGCCTGCAGTATCGATAATAACATAATCAAGTCCGTTATCCTTCGCATGTTGTACAGCTTGTCTGGCAATTTCTACCGGACTAGTCTGATCACCAAGTGAGAATACAGGAACCTTAATCTGTTCTCCCAGCACTTGCAGCTGCTTGATAGCAGCAGGCCGGTAAATATCTCCCGCAACCAGGAGCGGACGATGATTGCCCTTCTGTAACAGCTTAGCTAGCTTACCCGAAGTGGTTGTCTTACCAGCCCCTTGTAGACCCGCCATCATAATGACGGTCGGCGGCTTGTTCGACTTGGCCAGCTTCGCTTGGCTTCCGCCCATCAGCTCGGTTAGTTCCTTGTTGACGATGTCGATAATTACCATGCCAGGCGTAAAGCTGTCCATGACTTCCTTGCCGATGGACTTTTCTTTCACCTTAGCCACGAATTCTTTAACTACCTTGAAGTTAACATCGGCTTCCAGAAGGGCTAACCGCACTTCACGCATAGCTTCGTTTACGTCTTCTTCGGATACTTTACCTTTACCGCGTAGCTTGCTGAACACATTCTGCAATCTTCCGGTTAAACCTTCAAACGCCATATGCAGATTTCTCCCTTCATGCTACTCTAACCTCTGCAAGCGATCCACGATCTCCGCGAACCGAAGTTTATATTGCTCAGGCAGCATCCCATTCTCCGGCAGTCTGCGCAGCTCTTCTAAATATTTAGTACGACTCTCATGTTTTACTAATAGTCCAAGTTTTTCTTCATAATTCTCAAGGACTTGCTCAGCGCGCTTAATATGCTCATAAACAGCTTGGCGGCTGATTTCAAATTCAGCGGCAATCTCTCCCAAGGAAAAATCATCGTGAAAATAATATTTAAGAAACGTTTGCTGCTTATCTGTAAGCAGTCGTTCATAGAAGGCAAAAAGCAAATTGATACGATTCGTTTTCTCGAGCCTATTCTCCTGACTCATTAAGGACAACCCCTTCGTCAAGGAAAAACACTTTACACCTTCACAACGTCCCTTATGATACCTAAAAGAAAGAGAGATGTCAAGCACTTTTGCTTGTCATCTCTTTCTTTATTAAAAATCCATATTTTCCGCGATAAATCCGCTTGAAATTATTGGATTGGCAGTACATAAATCAATATGGCGAAGAAATGTGTGACACTGCCCGCAAGAACAAAAACATGCCAGATCGCGTGATGGAACGGAAACCCTCTCCATACATAAAAAACTGTACCTAGAGTATAAAGCACTCCTCCAGCCATCAACAGAATCATGCCACCATCCGCTACCACTGCTGAAAGAGGATTCCAGGCGATAACAATCAGCCAACCCATAGCAATGTAGAACACCGTAGACATGAACAAGAACTTTTTAACAAAAAACGCTTTGAAGAAAACGCCAAATACTGCGATTCCCCATATAACACCAAATAAACTCCAGCCAAGTGTTCCCCGAATAGCTACTAGCAAAAAGGGTGTATACGTGCCTGCGATAAACAGATAAATAGAGGAGTGATCGAAAAATTCGAACAAATCCTTCGCCTTGCCCTCTTTGAGACTATGCACAAGTGTTGAATTGAGATACAGAAGCAGCATTGTCGTTCCATAAATGGAGAAGCTGACTACATGCCATGCCGTTCCTTTCAGACTTGCAAAAACAACAAGCAGGACAAGTGCAGCGACGCTTAATACAGCTCCGATCCCGTGCGTAATCGCATTCGCGACTTCTTCTCTCCGGGTGTAGGTGTGAGTATTTGCCATATCCATATCCTTCCGTCTAAGCTTTCTTTCTATTATACCACGCGGACCTCACTGGATTACAGTTTGTAAATCTCCGTGTATTTCTCCTCCAAATAATCAGCCAGATAATCTGGACTGAGCGGCTCACCTGTTACTTGTTCGATAATTTGCGAAGGGGGCAGACTTTTTCCGAAACGGTAGATTTTTTCTGTTAACCATTCTTTAATCGGCAAAAGATTTCCCGCAGCAATCAATTCATCGTAGTTCGGCAGCTCCTTGCGGAGTGTATTCAAGATTTGGGCAGCATACATATTTCCCAAAGAGTAGGATGCAAAATATCCGAAGTCTCCACCGGACCAGTGCACGTCCTGCAATACACCAAGCGCATCATTAGGCGGTGTAATACCTAAATATTCTTGATATTTAGCATTCCATACCTGAGGCAGATCTTTGACAGATAGTCCTTCATTAAAAATAAGCTTTTCGATCTCGTAACGCACAATAATGTGCAGATTGTATGTAAGCTCATCTGCTTCAATTCGGATGAATGAATTTTCCACACTGTTAATAGCCCGGTAGAAATCCTCTACATCTACATTAGCAAGCTGCTCTGGGAAATGCTGCTGCAGATCACCGTAATAACGTTGCCAGAACGCACGGCTGCGGCCAATCATATTCTCCCATAGTCTCGACTGAGATTCATGAATCCCCATCGATGCGCCTTGAGCCAGCGGTGTTCCCACTAAATCTTGGCTGATATTTTGTTCGTAAAGCGCATGTCCACCTTCATGCAGTGAGCTGAAGACGGCGCTAGTCACGTTATCAAGTAAATAAGCGGTCGTAATACGAACGTCACCTGGATTCAGCCCTGTAGCAAAAGGATGCACACTCTCATCCAAGCGGCCTGCGTCGAAGTCATAGCCCATTTGCTTCAGAATAAAGTTACCAAACTTTTGTTGCTGCTCTTTAGGGAAAATCTGCTGCAAGAAGCTGGTATCTGGTTTATTAGGTGAAGCAGCGATAGCTTCCACTAACGGAACCAAGCGGCTGCGGAGGCGACTGAACACTTCATCCACCTTTTCTACTGTGAGATCAGGCTCATACATATCTAGTAGCGTATCGTAACGTGTGCCATTAACACCCCAATAATCGATGAACTCTTGTTTCAGAGCTACGATTTTACTCAAATAAGGTTCAAATGTAGCAAAGTCATTGTTCTCCTTAGCTTCTTCCCAGATCGTTTGGGAATGAGCAGACAGGACAGCGTACTCTTCAAATCTTTTGGACGGAATACTCTTACTGCGCTCATACTCTTTGCGGCAATCGTTGACGATCTTTTGTTGATTAGCTGTAAGCTGGCTCAACACTTCTGGACGGCTGAAAAATGCTGTAAAGTCACCCATCTCCTGTGAAATCTCAAGTCTGAACAATTCTCCACTCAGCATCCCAATCGTACCGGAACGAACTTCTACTCCCTTACGTGGTGCACCTGTGCGCAAATCCCAGTGCATTAATTCTATGGCCTCTGAATATCCACTAATTTTTGCTAATAACTCGCTGAATTGTTCCCATCGTTCCTTTACTTGTTGTTCCATTCTACTCCACCTGCTTTCTCTGTTTTACAGACTCCTCTTGATGATACTTTTTTGAATGAGTATAATCAACTTCAGAGATACATCTCTAATTTTAAATATTTAATGAGTTACATAAGAAGCAGACCATGCTTCGAACAAAAATCAAGGAGCGTGAACAGGGCTATGATGATTCAAGTTACACCTCTCGCAGAAAGGAAGTTGAAGGAAAGGCTTGGAGATCAGCCAGGATTTTTCAAGCTCTTTTATGATACGGTAGGCTGCGGGTGTGACGGAATTAATGTGTTACTGATTGTTTCAGAAGTGGAGCAAGGCGATTCTAGGATAGAGACGAATTCTCTTCCCTTTATCGTAAGCCGGCAACAGGAAATCTTTTATGAAGACAAGATGCGACTCGATGCAGAGGAACGTTTCTCTTCCTATAAGCTGGTCAGTGATTCTCAGATTTATGGCAACAATATCATGGTAAGAGATATGCGCAACGTAAGTACAATTCAAGGAATTTAAGGGAGGAAGCTAATATGAGCCACGTATCAGAAATTATTAACTTTAATAAAGGTTTTGTAGAGAATAAGGACTATGAAGCTTATTTAACCAGTCGTTATCCTGACAAAAAAATGCTGATCATCACCTGTATGGACACTAGACTCGTTGAATTATTGCCGAAAGCCATGAATTTCAAAAATGGTGATGTCAAAATCATCAAAAATGCTGGCGCGGTTATTTCTCAACCTTTTGGTAGTGTTATGCGTAGTGTAATGGTAGCTCTATATGAACTAGATGCTGAAGAAGTAATCGTGGTTGGACACTATGAATGCGGTATGGCCTCCCTCAATGCGGACCATATGATCAATTCCATTAAAGAACGTGGAGTATCTGAAGAAGTGCTGTCTACACTGGAGAATTCCGGAATCAAACTTACAAAATGGCTGCGTGGGTTTGACAATGTCGAAGAAGGGGTAATTCAGACTGTGGACCTGATTAAACGTCATCCACTGCTTCCCCCTAATGTACCTATCCATGGCATGATCATCGATCCGGCAACGGGAGCGCTTGAGCTTGTCGCTGATGGGTATAAGTAACGAATGACGACTCTCTAACTGCTGTTTGCGTGGATCCTGGATCCACGCTTTTTTTGTGTATAAAAGTATAAATTATGATAAATAAAATTGAAACCTTGTGGGGCATGTCTGCGTATTACCGACCATACACAAAAATTCATGCTCACAGGAGGGTTTTCGTACTAAATGAAACCAATGAAACGCGTAATGATGATTCTAATGGCCTTCACTCTGTTTTTTGCAGTGGTTGCTCCAGACTTTGCCGATGCACGTCGAGGTGGCGGCGGATTCAAATCCGGCACTCGCAGCTATTCAACAACTCCAAAAAAATCAACAACAACAAATAACATCAAAAAAAGTGACAGCACTAAAAGTTCCACAGCAGGATCTGCTGCAAATACAAAACGTGGCTTCTTCAGCGGCGGCAGCTTAATGAAAGGCATGATGATCGGTGGTTTGGCCGGATTATTATTCGGTGGAATGTTTGGTGGAATGGGAGCTTTTGGTGACTTCCTAGGCTTTGCCGTTAATATGCTAGCTATCTATGTATTGGTTATGCTCGTGATGTCCTTCTTCCGTCGTAGAAAAGAACGTCGCCGCTTAGAAGAACAGGATGGTCGGTACTAATGTCTACAATTGTTCTAAGCATGGATGAGATCATCAATGCCCTCTGTCTGCACATGGCGGAACGAAAGGCTGTTCGCCCAGAGGATGTTCAGGTAGAACTGAGCTGGGAAGAAGATACCGGTTACTCTGCAGAGGTTTGGGTACAGGGCCGCAGTCAATTTCTAGTGGAGTCCAATATGATTGAAGCGATCCTACGTTACATGCTCAGTGAATATGGTGTTCGCGCCTATCGTGAAGATGTAAGACTGGACCTGGATGAGGAAATCACAGCGATTGTAAATACAGGGAACTAATGATAGTAAAAGGGACAACCCGAGGGGTTGTCCTTTTTTGATTTAACGCTATTCATAGAAATATTGCTTTACCGTCCCTACTCCGTCTGCCACTTCAATTTCTGCATAAGCTCCATTAATAAAAGTAACCTGCGGCGGGACATGACCACAATCGATATCATAAACGATCGGTACCTTAAGCTCTTCAAATAGTTCAGCATAGATATCCTCGGCAGTATAGTTATCCACAGGCCGATTAGCTGGACTTCTGCCAAACATAATCCCCGAACAATTCTGAAACCACCCTGCCAGCTTCATCTGCACTAAAGATCTGCGTAAATCCGCTGTGTTCAATTCACAATTTTCCAAATACCAAACAATAGGTTCGTCATGAATCATTTCTTGCTGAAAATGCTGGAGCTTTCCATAAGGTGTGCCGATCAAATGCCTAATTACATCTATACAACCACCCAACAGACGTCCTTTCATCGTTACAGCATCTGTAGTTAGAGACTTCCAATAAGTCTCCTCTGTCAAATGAAAAACGCATGGCGAAGGCACATCATGCTGCCATTCCCGCTGATATTTAAGAGATGAATGCTGCACAATGGACTCACCCACTGGTGTCTCTAGAACCGCCTGCCAGAGGGCTGTAGTATCATCCGAATACTCTCCCCGTAAATCAATGAGATTCGCTCCGTGGGCAGTAGCCAACCCGGTTGTCAGCGTGACCGCAAGCAGCAAGACGCTTATATCTGAATATCCCACGATCCATTTGTCCTGCAAAGCATCAAAATCAATAAATTCCAGAGCTTCAATTAACAATTCCCCGCCCCAAGGCGGAATAAGGACATCGATTCCATCATCTTTGATCATTTCATTAAACTCATGACCACGAACATTGGCTGGTGCAGATTTAGCCTTATCTTGCTTCCATGCCGTTTCGCCGATAATGACATTAAATCCTTGCGACTTCAAACGGCTGGAGGCCAGTGTTAGTAGTTCTGCATTTTGAATGCCTACTCCAGATGAAGGTGCTGTAACGCCTATCGTCGCATTTTTTTTCAAAAAAGGGTATCTAATCATATGCCACCTCCCAGAGTTTGTACCCATTATATCCCTAAAGTGATAATGAGAACACCTTCTTCTAACACATACTTTACGCCTACAAAAAAAGGACCTGGCGGGATGCGTCAACGTATGACCACAAATCCTGCACATGTCCTTCTTCAATTAAACCCGAGCACTAGATTAAAGAGATAGCAAGCAGTTCAAACAACACAAGCGGTAAAATCACATTATTATTGTATGGGGGACCTGGATAAGGTCCTGGATATGGGCCAGGTCCCGGGCCCGGATAAGGATGATAAGGCTGATGAGGGTTGTAAAACCCTCGGGGCATTTGCCCATTAGCTGCAACGTTCAGATACAAGTGTTTATTATCTACTCCGGCTATAACGCCTTCATGTACAAAGCCATCTATTGTCTGTACGTTCACCTTATGGTTAAGGTATGGCTTGCAAGATTGATGTAGGGAATCGCGGACACCGTGCAGGTGCCGGATCACAGCAGGATCGGCCTGATAAATCACATTCTGTTGCTGCCCAGTGTTAAATGTCGACATGGATGTTCTGACCTCCGTAAATGGATTTGCTCCATTCTATGCAGAAGCCTAGATTACGGTGCCTATTAAATGGGCTATTCTTAGAATGGCAGAGCGACCTTCTCAACCTTAACATTTACGGAAACTAGAGACAGTCCCATCATATTCTCAACAGCATTTCTTACATTTTGCTGCAGTATATAGCAGACCTCTTGAATCACACATCCGTAATTAACTATGACCTGAAGATCGATGGCAACATCCACTTCTTTTACTTCAACGGACATTCCTTTTTTTACATTTTTACCGCTTAGACGTTTAGCCCAGTTGTCCGAGATACTGCTTCCTGACATGCCGGCAATACCCGGTGTGTCCAGAACCACTTGCCCGACGATCGAAGTCACCACATCATCTGAAATATGAATTAGTCCTTGCTCCGTTCCTTCATTCATAGAAATCCCTCCATAATGTTTTATTAACTTAAGAGATATCAGGACTCTCCTCTACCTCTATCTCTACCCGGCGTTGCTTGACAAACAAATAATAGGCCTTGGTCAAGACGATTTTAACAATCATATACAGCGGAATAATCAGCAATATCGCAATGATCCCGCCTAAATCACCGCCAACTAATACCAGGATAATCGTTGTCAGTGGATGAATATCGAGCTTTTTCCCAAAGATGTAGGGAGCGATTAAATTATCCTGTATCTGCTGCGCTACCAGAACAATGATGATGGACCAGACGGCTATAGACGGCGATTGAATGAATCCGATGATGAAAATAGGGATACTAGACAGTATCGCACCAATAAAAGGCACGAAGTTCATCACAACTGCGATTACAGTCAACAGCAATGCATATTGCAGGCCGATAATAAGGAAACCAATATACATCAGAACGCCTAAGGCTAAATTAACAAGCACCCGGCCCACGATAAAGCCACTAAGCGCACTGTCGATTTCAGTCATCATTGTAGTTCCTTCTTCACGATACTTCTTTGGAAAGAAACTTACAATCTTACGTCCGAATTTCCCACCTTCCTTAAGCATGTAGAATAACATAATCGGAAAGGTGAATAAAATGATCGCGAAATTCGAAACAAAAGAGAACAATCCTGATACGTAATTCGTTAACAGCGTAAACCCTTTATTCAAATAATCCGTCAATGTGGAGGCTGGATTCGCATCAGCAGGGATCAACGCAGACAGAAATTCATTATCTTCTAGTTTCAATAGCTGTTGATTCAAGGAGGCAATGAGATTCGGCATATTATCGACGAAATTAACTAATTGTGTGCGAAGTGAAGGCCAAACGCCGATAATAAAAGCAAACAGAAGCACTAAAATAACTACATATACGATGATAATCGCCAAAGAACGATTCAGCTTATATTTCTCCAAGGTATCGATCAGTGGCCGCAGCAGGTAATAAAAGAAACCCGCCAGCATTAAAGGCACTATAATGACACTGAACAAAGACAGGATCGGTGTGAATAAAAAATCTACGCGTGAGCCTAAAAATACAATGCCTAACACTAAAAGAATCGCTAGACAAACTCTGATGAAATTGTTCAGTTTAGCCATACTTTCTCTCCCGTCTTCTGATTTGGATGTCTTCCAGCTCGTTATTTCGGAATCCGGATGGTGAATACCGTAGGTTCCTTCTTTCGTCGACTGAGATGAAGCGTCCCCCCCATTTTCTCTGTATTTTTCATAGCTATCGAGAGACCTAGCCCTGTTCCTCCCGAAGCTGTCCGCGCTTTATCTCCCCGAACAAACGGATCAAACATTGTGGACCACAGCTCTTCTGGAATACCCACTCCAGTATCAGCGATTTCAATCGTGACTTCTTTCTCCAAAGGGATCACCTCCACAC
This sequence comes from Paenibacillus sp. FSL P2-0121, assembly GCF_037975345.1. Classification (NCBI taxonomy): domain Bacteria; kingdom Bacillati; phylum Bacillota; class Bacilli; order Caryophanales; family Paenibacillaceae; genus Paenibacillus; species Paenibacillus sp. FSL P2-0121. The sequence goes on from NZ_CP150245.1 coordinate 4,359,574, forward strand.
GCAAATGTGTACCTGGAGGATTATAGATCAGTGCATTGGAGATCAAATTATGAACCACACTCGAGAGCAGCTCCGCATCAAAGTTCAAGAACACATCCTCTTCGGGAACATTTAGATGCAAAACAAAGTTCTTTTGTTCAATCTCTCCGTACGTATCTGCAATGATTTCACGAATAAATTCGCCCAGTTCTTGATGTTCCATTCGTAGCAAGAAATCCGGTGAATCTATTTTTAACAGCTCCAGCATGTTCTGAATCAGCTTAGTAACCTGTGAGGATTTATTATAAATATAGCTTAAATATCTTTTTTGGCGTTCTTCATCCTCGCCTCTACCCTCTACAAGCGCCTGTGCAAAGCCTTGTATACTCGTTATCGGCGTCTTCAGATCATGGGACAGATCAACCATCATCCGTTTCTTACTTTCCTCTGCCTGGCGTTTTTCTTTGGTCGTCTTTTCAATTACGTCTGCCATATAATTAAAAGTCTCTCCAATTTGCGAAAATTCCTTCTCTGCATATAAAGCGATTCGAGTATCATAATTCCCCTGAATCATCTGCTTCAATCCAAGCGTGATGATACGCAGTGGTTTCCTGATTCGCCGCGCTACCCAATAGCTGTACACGATAATTAGCAAAAGAATCATTCCCACACCCAAAAAGACGTAGTATGAGAGCGAATGATTAAAGTAGGCCACGAAGGGATCACTATTAATGGTGATGGTGATAGCTTCCCGCGGCAGCTTCAAGAGCAGCCACTCCGATTCGCTCTGAGCATTTAGCGTGGTCAACGAGTAAAAGTAAGCTTGATCTTCTCCATTTTCCAAACTTTTTAAAAGCTGGTTACTGGTATATTGGGTTACACCGTCTTTTTTTTCTCCAACAACCTTGGTGACCTTCATGTCTTGATCCAAGACCTCGATCCATCCCCCGCTACGCAGAAGACGTTTGGTTTCTATCCCATGCTCCAGATTATCTCGATAAGCACTAGCTTCCACCTTCAAATCAGGATCAGCGATTTTATTTTTTTCAAAAATATGGGTCACATCAAGATTAATAAACAAATAATATACAATCACGAGAAAAAACAAAATACAGATAAACAACAAAAAATCCAGCGTCAGCGATGATTGTAAAGGTCGTTGATCTCTATTGCTCCATAGGCGCTTCAATTTTGTATCCCAGCCCTCTAATAGTCTTTAAATATACTGGCTTTTTGGAATCTTCCTCAATTTTTTCCCGGATATTGCTGATATGTACCATGATACTATTATCTTCGTACACATAGAAATCTTCCCACACGGCCTCATAGATTTTTTTGCGTGTAAAGACTCGTCCAGGCTGCTTCATCATTAGTTCCAAAATTTTGTACTCGGTAGAAGTAAGCACCACAGGTTCACCTGAACGATAGAGCAGACACTGGCTTTGATCCAGCATTAATTCACCTAATACAATCTGTTCAGCTTCTTTTTCCTCAACGACTTGCGCATCGAAATGATGTACACGCCGCAGCAGTGCTCCAACACGGGCTACTATTTCTAATGGATTAAACGGTTTGGAAATATAATCGTCGGCTCCTAGTTCAAGACCCAGAATTTTGTCATGATGTTCGCTTTTGGCGGATAAAAATAACACTGGAAAATGATGCACCTCGCGGATCTTTTTCAATAATTGCAGTCCATCCAGACCCGGCATCATAATATCCAGAATTGCCAAATCAACTTTATGGTTCTGTACCTGCGTTAAGGCTTCAGTACCACTGTTTGCTTCCAAAATGTTGTACTCTTTCTCTAAATATAATCTTAGCAATTCCACAATTTCTGCTTCATCATCAGCGATCAATATTGTATACATGATAATCCCCCCATCTAACTATATTCTGTGATTATTAACAGAGCCTAAACACAATCTAAAGAATAGCTAAATTATCACATAGTAATAAAATAAAAATCGCACACGGGAAACCGTCCCATGTACGATCGTAATTTGTCTGGATTGTGAGGATCACTACTTTAAAAAGCTACGCCAATTCCGCCTTCCCCAGCATAGGTTCCCATAACCGGCCCCATGCTTGAGAGTAAGACTTCTTTGAAGGGATGCTTTAGTAAAATGCGTTCTTTAATCTCGAGTGCCAGCTTCTCACAATTACTGTGTACAATAGCGATAACCGCTTTCTCGTAATCATGCTGCTTCTCATCCAAATGCGCTAGCAGACGATTCAGTGCTTTTGGAAGACCCCGGGTCTTCTCCACTACTTCGACAGTGCCTTCTTCGCTGATTTTGAGCAGCAACTTTATATTGAGTACAGACGCTACGGCTCCCGAGAGCCGACTTAGACGTCCGCCTTTCATTACATTCTCCAGAGTGTCCAGCGTAAAATAAGCGTTAACTTCCTCTATCTGCTGAAGTACCTTTTCCTTGAGCTCTTGCAAGCTTGAACAAGTTAAGGACCACTGCGCCGCCAGGCCGACAATCAATGACAGCCCGCCTGAGAAGTTTTTGGAATCTATAACCTCTATTGCATTGGTATGTCCTTCATCCTTATACATTTCCATAGCAATCATAGCCGTCTGATAAGTGCTACTAATATTAGAGGACATACAAATGACCATAATGTCAGTTCCCTCCTCCACTTGCTTGAACTTCTCAAGGAATTCGTTGGGACTTGGACTAGCTGTGGTAGGCAGCTCCTTGGATTCGCGCATTTGAGCATAAAAGCTTTTCGTGTCCGTATCTGCCGGCATTAACTCATGCCCAAAATGAACCGGTAGGTGGATCACGGAAACATTATACTTCTCCATGTAGTCAAGGGGTAGGTCTGAACCGCTGTCTGTTATGATCTTGATTGCCATAATATAAGTACTCTCCTTTCAATATCAGTACTATTATAGCCACCATAAAATGAAATCTCCAGTAACCTTTATAACTTGAAAAATTCTTCGATCTGTGTTATGTCTTTCTTCCTTCCTTAACTTGTCCTTATATGATATGGTTTATGAATAAGCGTATAGAAATGGAGTGTATGTATGAGTAAGGGTAGAGTATGGAACAGAGGCAAACATGATGGTACAGGACTATCGAGGAAAAAAACCGTAGATCAAGAGGGTGCAGCTTCTACTGAAACTAAATCCACAGAACCTTCGAATGAACCTTCCAATTCAAGAATTGATACCGTAAAACCGATGAATCGCACGAATTGGGTGACCAGACCCACCCGTGTCAGCAATAAAGATTCGAAAGACAAACGATAATTCATACATTCTGAGATTTGAGGACCCAGATGACGTTATTGGCAAATTTCCAGCCTTTTGAGCAGAGTTTCGGACTCCAGAGACGTTATTCCGTAGAATGAGGTTCATATATGGTGTCTTTAGTGCCATTAGTGGCTATACGGTCCGTTAGCATCCCAAATGTGGAATAAAACTGCGTTTAAGGTCATCTGTGTCCGATAGTTGTCTTTGTACATGCAAAAGTAATGAAATCCAGCGAACAACAAAAGGGTTGTCCCAGTAGCCATTTCTGATATGCTCCCCATATAGTAGACAGGTAAAATAATAAAAACCTGTCGCTGTATGGGGAGCATTTTTATGGAACAAAAGAAGTTTACAGCACTGGAAAAGTTAACGATTCTCCAAGAAATTGAACGGGGCGACATTGGTTTGAAAACTGCGACCCGGAAGTATGGAATATCCAAAAACTCATTAGTGAAGTGGCGGCAACGTTATCAATTGTATGGATACGAAGGGCTGGAAGTCCGAAGCTACAATCGTACATATTCTGCAGAACTTAAACTCCATGCCGTTAAGGACTATCTCGAGGGAGGATTGTCGCAAAACCAAATCATCTGCAAGTATAAGATTGCAAGTTCAACCCAACTCGCCAACTGGATTAGGAAGTATAATGGTCATAGCAACAGCTTAACAGCTCATTCAGGAGGAACTAAAGCTATGACCAAAGGACGCGTAACCACTTGGCAGGAACGGATAAATATCGTGCTGTACTGCCTTTCGAACAGAGAAGACTATGCGAAGACGGCAAGCCATTTTCACGTGTCTTACCAACAAGTATATAGCTGGGTAAAGAAGTACGAAGCTGGTGGTGAAGAGGCGTTACGAGACGGTAGAGGACGCACTAAAGCGCCTGAAGAACTTACGGAAGCAGATCGCCACAAACTCGCGATGCAAAAGCTGGAATACGAGAATGCACGCCTGCGTGCGGAGAATGCTTTTCTAAAAAAGTTAGAGGAACTCGAAAGGAGGAGGCGTTAAGGACCATTCGCCAGGTGAACATCTACCTGGCCATTCAGGCCGTACAGCAGGAACAGTCTTGCTCCATTCGGCTTTTGTGTGACATCGCAGGGATTTCACGGTCAAGTTATTACAAATGGTTGAATCGCAAACCCAGTTCTCGAGAGGCTGACAACGAGAAACTGACAGAGGCTATGCTCCTCTTGTATGAGAAGGTGGAACGAACCTTTGGGTATCGCCAATTGACCCTGCATTTGCGCAGACAAATGGATAAATCTATTAACGCAAAGCGAGTGTACCGGCTGATGAGATGCCAAGGCATCCAATCAGTCATCCGCAGAAAGAGAAAGAAGTATGTAGGCTCCACGCCTCAGCAGGTTGCAGAGAATGTGCTGAACCGTAATTTTGAGGCTGAAGCTCCAAACCAAAAATGGGTAACGGATGTAACGGAATTCAAATACGGCAACGGCAAGAAGGCGTATTTAAGTGCAATAAAAGATCTGTATGACAAGTCGATTGTTGCTTACGTTCTGGGTCATTCCAATAATAATTCGCTAGTTTTTAACACACTGGAATTAGCTTTGAAGGCAGCACCGGAGAGCCGAACCTTACTCCATAGCGACCGTGGTTTTCAGTATACCTCTCTGCATTTTAAAAAGATGCTGGACGATGCAGAACTGAAGCAAAGCATGTCCCGAGTAGGCTGCTGCATTGACAATTCGCCGATGGAATCCTTCTGGGGAACATTGAAATGTGAGAAGTACTACTTACATACCTACCAGACCTTTGAAGAACTCCAAACAGATATTGATACCTACATTCACTTTTACAATAACGAACGGTTACAGGCAAAACTAAACGGCCTCAGTCCCATTGAATTTAGGACTAAGGCCGCTTAAACTACTTTTATTTTTTGTGCTGTCTACTTGACGGGGTGCAGTTCATTTCATCATTTCATGGCTTATGGAACAACCCTCTTCTATTTTCTACGCCATATATCCTAACTCCGCTTCATCTCTGGAGGGAGCTTCGCCAATTAACTGCTTCAATAGTTTTTTCATCATTACCGAAGCCTTTACTTTGGTATGAAGACACGGAGAAACCTCTATTTCATAGTTCCCTTGTTTGATAGCTTCCTTCAATTCTTCCACCGTTGAGCAGGAGTCTTGCAGTCGATTCACAACACTGCCATATTGCAAACACTGATGACTGTCACTGCCAGCAATCACAGGCACACCCAGCTTCTCAGCAAAGGGCGTGATCAGGTTTTTATAGGTCTCCACCCCCTGCATGTAAATATCCTTAGCGTTGAAATCAAAAGCGTCTAATCGCTGAAGCAATGCCGGATCCAGTTGATGTAAAGGTGTAGAAGTTCGGAAGGGATGGGCTCCGATTTTCCAAAGATTATGTTCGTCGGCCATATCAAGCAACTGCTTAAAAGGTATGAAATTCCCCTCCTGCGTATGCTCATCTAGTAAAGCGCGAACAGCTAGAACATTCTCCTTCAGTCCGATCAACAGGATATGACCTGTCTCCGCGATATCCACTTCCATGCCTGGAAACAGTTTAAGTCCGTTCACATCGTAATAATGCCCGTTATAGGGATAAGTCTGATCCAGCGCATCATACATCGCAAAGAAATTAGAAGTATTAAAATGCTCGGTCAATGCTACAGCCTGTAATCCATTCGCCTTGGCTTCGAACATCATCTCCGCAAAATATTCGGGTGAAAACGTAGATTTCTTAGATAATTTACCATGGGTATGCAGATCAATATTCATCATGTCTAATTCGTCTCCTTTGAGCTTGTAAGTTATGTTAATACACCAGTTCAGGGTAGAGATAACCAATACAGAATATCAAGATGACATAAGCAGTGGATCCGGATAAAAAGTACCAGTCGGACCGCTTCATTTTTAAATAAGATAACTTGATCTTCTTCACTTTCTTATTATTAAGGCCGTAGCTAAATCCCCGAGTCTCAAGTGCTTCAATCGTTGTTCGAGAACGTTTAGCTGTGTTCAACATGAGCGGGTAAAATGCCAGAATGACGATTCGCAAATAATACGTTATTGTTCGCCAATAGAAAATTCCATGTTGAAGCGGTCGTTGCCCTCTCAATCTAAAGGAAAGTAGGATCTGATGGAATTCCTCTAGTAAAGTAGGCAAAATACGATAGCCATAAGATAAGCTGAATGCAAAGGTATCAGGGATTCCTAAAGACAGTAAGCCGTCACTAAGTCGTTCCGGATCAAGACTAGAGAAAACCGTTATACTCGCCAGCGAAATCACCGAAAGCTTAAGCGTCAGTGTCAGCATAGGCAGCAAGGATTCAATCCCCCCACCGAAAAAGAGCGTCAATATAAACATCCAGCCAATCTGGCTGATCAAGCCGAGACATAATATAAAAATAATATAGGGGCTGACCCGGGAGAGGACGGTTGTTAAAACCATAAGCACGAACATCCCTAACAGGATTGTCCGGTTATGTACAAACCAAGGCACGATGGCAAAAAAGAGATACCAGAGCAGCAGGGTTCGCGGGTCCAGCCTGCCCAGAAAAGTGCTGCTGCTGTTATATGCGGTCCCGAGTAACTCCAATTTGATTTGTTCTACAGATATACGGTCAAGTGCCCGTTTAACGGCTTCCATGGATTGCAGCTACCTCCTTCTTTTCCACTAAACTCACAAACTCTTCTAAGCTACTGCAAATTCTAGGGAGACCGAGCATACGACTTAGCTCCATCAATTGGGTCTGGGCCAGACCCGCACGCCGTAAAAGAAGGCCGTCAGCGAAAATTTCATCCTTCGTCCCATCCGCAATTATCCGCCCTTGATGCATTACAATTATTCTGCTGGCCCATTCAGAGACAAGCTGCATATCATGAGTTGCGATGACGACCGTCTTCACATGATTACGAAGCGTCTCCAGCACATGTACCATTTCTTGTTTGGTCGAAATGTCCAGATTAGCTGTCGGTTCATCAAGCAACATGATAGCAGGCCTAACCGCGGCACCAATCGCCAAGGATACCCGGCGCTGCTGCCCTCCACTTAGCAGTCGGGCATCCCGTTCAGCCAGCTCGCTTAAGCGAAATGCCTTTAGCATCTCATCCACTCTTCCATCCGTATCTGGTAGTTTCCGCGTCTTCAGATAATAAGCAATTTCCTTACGCACAGAATCCTCGATAAACATTTCCTCCGGATTCTGGAATACGTAAGCTACCGTACCGGAGAGACGTTCAGGCGGTAGCCCGTTCACCGTCATTTCTTTAACCTTTACGGTTCCAGCTGTAGGTCTGACAATACCAGCAATCAGCTTCATTAATGAAGATTTACCTGCTCCGTTGTTGCCAATAAGAGCAATGGACTCTTCCTGCCCCAGTTCTAGCTGAATTCCATTCAGTACAGGATGCAGCACCTTATGAATCGTACGGTAAGAGAGGTGAACATTCTCCAGCTGAACGATAGAATTTTTTTCTTTTGCAGCTATGGGGAGCTGCTCTTGCATACGTCCGATTGGAAGTGTCTCCTTGGCATCCTGACGAAGCGTCATACGGGTACTGCCTTCCTCAGCATTTAAGGGAAGCAGCTTTGTCTTCTGATCATCGGGCTGTAGCAGCCAAGCCGCCCGGGTCACATCCGGTGGGTATATGCCCAGCTCTAGCAATTCTTGTACAGATGACAAAGCTTCACGCACAGGCTTCTGCCAGCGCATTTTACCTTGATCCATCAGGACAACATTTTTGCAATAATCCGCAATAAATTCCGCATGATGCTCAATCACTACAATGGTCTTTCCATGCTCCTCATTCAAACGCTGCAAAATATCATAGATATGACGGGCATGCTGCGGATCCAGCTGGGCTACGGGTTCGTCGATCACCAGAATTTCCGGATCCATAGCTAGTGCTCCGGCCAGAGCGAGCAGATGTTTTTGCCCACCACTTAACTGCCAAATAAATTCGTGCCTCAAGTCACTAAGTCCGGTTAACGCCAGCGCACGCTCTCCCCGTTCCTTGTAATCCGTAAATCCATAATTCAGAGGTGTAAAAGACACATCATCAAGCACCGTCGGCCGTACCAATTGATTCTCGAAATCCTGATAAACATAACCGATACGCTTGGACAGCTCTGCTACACTTTTTCCATCCGCAGATTGGCCGCAAACTGTCACCTCTCCACTGAAATCACCAGTGTAATAATGTGGAATTAAGCCGTTAAAGCATTTGCAGAGAGTAGATTTCCCGGAGCCATTACTGCCGATGATCGCAATAAAATCCCCTTCTCCCAGTCGTAAGTCTACGTCTTGCAGTACTGGTTGTTCAGCTCCCGGATACGTAAAGTTAATTTTGTTCAATTCAAGAATTGTATTACGCATCTGCTTGACCCGCTTCCTGTCTTTTTCGTGCCGAACGCCGAAGCAGTGCAATAATCGCCGTTGCCGCTACAACAGCCGCTACCAACATACTGAGCCAAATCAAGGTCTTTTCATTCGATTCCGCGCCTGCAAGCTCAAAATCACCGAAGTTCCAGCCCGATTCCGATAACAATTCCGAACCCACCGCTACCATCACTAGAAAGGTTCCGGCAATGACCAACTTAGGAGATAGCCATGCTCCTGTTGCATATTTCATATTCCGCTCACGTGGCTTCATGCCGAGCAATGGTTCAATTTTTCCATATAAACGCGGAACCAGATACATAGTAGGAATTAGCGCGAACAAAATACCGGAGAAGAGGACATCATTCAAGAACCCTACTCCCTCAATTACAACGATACTTTCTGCCAGTCCTTTAACAGCCTCTAGCTCTTCTACCCCTACCCATACCTTCACAATATCTATAACGGAGCTAAAAAACTGGTGAATCGCCACGCCGGTAATCGCAGCCACTCCAACCTGTCTACGATTCTTCGGATCAGATACCATGCGGCCTGCGGTATACATCGCCAGTGAGAAGGTAATGAATTTCTCCAGCTCCCCTAAACCTCCAAATTGGCCTAACATCAATTCCCCGAAGATTACCTCACCAACAGCTGCTCCGACCGCCGCATATAAGGGGTGAAACAACATACATAATGTCAAAGGAATGAAGGCGAAATATTCAATGGATAATTCAATCGGGCCCAGTTTGATCCCAGGCACTAGCTCGGTAAACATATTGGACAACCCGTAAAGCGACATCGACAGTACAAAAATCATCATTTTTTGTGACTGAGTCAGTGTGTAACGCGTTTTTATCGTGCTCATGAAATATTTGGCCTCCCAATAAGAATTTATCTTCATTATAAGAAGGCCATGTCATCACAGCTTTTTTCATTTGTTAAATGAGAGTAATATTTTTTTCAATATTTTTAACGTTGTAAAAATATTTACAACATATTCACAGGTTATATTCTATCTATCGCATCATCATAGGAGGATTGAGAGATTGTATAAAGATTGGAACCACCGCGCTTTTTCGCCTAATCAACGGATAATTGCCGACTTTATTCAAAAAAATGAGCAACGTGTGGTCTATATGACCGAACAAGAAATGGCAGACGAGCTGCATTTGAGCATCGCCTCCGTTTCACGGTTCTGGAAAGCTGCGGGATACAAACATGCCAAAGATTTTAAAAACCGGCTCCGTTTCCGCTTTGAATCCACACCTTCTGTAAAAATGCGTGATGCCATGCAGCGATCAGACGATACCTCACTCCCTCAACTGCTGCTGGACAATTGTTCACATCATTTGCAAGAAACACGCCGCTATTTAAGCGACGATGTACTAAAGCGTGCAGTAGATGCGATATCTACAGCTCGGATTATTTATGTATACAGCCCTGGCCCTTGCGCCGGATTAGCAGAGCTAATGATCTATCGAATGGCGCGTTTTGGTCTTCAAATGAAAAAAATGGTCCCCAGCGGCCATGAGCTGCTAGAGACCTTAATGCATGCTGACAAACAAGATGTCTTGCTTGTCTTTGGATTTGTGCAAATACTGCCTGAGATTGAAGTCATACTGAACCATGCACGTGAAGCAAATTACCAGGTCATCCTGATCACAGATAGACTTGTCTACCCGCGATCCCAAGATGCAGATATCGTGCTTTATGCGGGGAGAGGTGAGGTTTGGGAGTTCCATTCCATGGTAGGCCCCACTTATATTATTGAGAATTTGATCCTTGGAGTGGGATTAGCGAATAGGGACAGTAGTCTAAGCAAGCTGGATAAATTGCAGCAATTGCGCGCGCAGTATGGGGGGAAGCTCCCACGGAGTTAGGTTGACTGCAAGGATAAGGGGAATTTAATTCATTCCTAAAGCTTCTTTAATTTGTGGGATAGATAAACCGTTTGCTTTCATTTCTTTGATCCAAAGAATGCGCGCGACGGTTTCTTCTCTTTTATATCTGCGTGTTAAATTCTCCTCTGCCTGTTCAAAGGGCAGCATGCCTTCTTCTGTATAATGTTTGAGTGTACTATAACGAGCATTTGTGATTCTTACTAATTCCCCTATCGATACATATTCTGACGCCATAATATTCTCCATGGATCGTTGTCTAGACATTGATAACCAACTCCTTTACAGCGGGCGCTTCGGAATAAGACGCACACCTTGAATTGGCACTTTCATCATTACAAAATGTGGGATCGCATCGTAGAGCAAATTATCAATTTTAAGAGTCGCAATCGATCCTCTCTCCAGCACCTTAACTTCATGTCCATAGGACATTAATCTTGTAATAACTGCGTCTAACCTTTGATTAGAATTATCAAACCAGGACTCTGTTTCTATAAAGACAGCTCGTGATCGCTCTAGGGCAGGGAAGATAAGATTGATACTACTGCCGATAAAGGTCTTCGCAAACTTTGTCTTCAATGCTAAAAAACGTTTGATACCTAACTCAACTCCCTGGCGAATTTGTATAGGAAACAGCGCCTTTGCCCATAAGTTACTTTGGTATAGATCATGTAATTTGATATTCACCTCTTCTAATTCGTTCAGCGAGAAGAAATCATGCATACATCCACATTCACGAAGTAGCCATAGCATACAAATGACCTCATCTGTTACTGGGCCCTCTTCCAAAATCTCTGCCCGCATATTCTCTGTAATGCTCGTGTACGCCTCCATATTACTGCGATAGGCTCTAATTTCAACTTCAGCAGAATCAAAATACATGTCGCTCCCTATCAGGCTTGGTATATCTTCAAGCAAATTCATTGCTTGAAGATAATCTGAAATCGCGGTTTCGAACTTTTTTAATTGATGGTTAGACTTCCTCGAAGCCTTCTTTAACCACCAATTTAGATCACCCTTCACCTCAGCACTATTATGAAGTAAGGATTGTAGAACAGTTTCTCTATAGAGTGTTGAATGAGATTGATCAAGTGCTTCCTTGTGCAAAGTTAACTTGTTCTCAGATTGTGTGAAACATCCCTCTAAGTAAAGCTCCAATATAACCGCTGCTGCCATGCAGCGCAAAGACACTTTCTTGACAGTAGTCATCTGAAGACTTCTCTGTGCATTAAGCGCGATCAATGAAAAACTTGGTGCTAATTTAAGATCCATCATAACCATCCACCCCTATCCATTAATTCGTATTTACAGGATGATATTTATTCCGTATGGTGAGCGTTTGATTAACTTACTACTTACTACTTACTACTTATCACTTACAATACACCATCTTTACAATAATTGTCAATGATCTGGAATAACGTAAAGAAGGTCCTGCCCATAATGGTCAAGCCCCGATTTTACAGGCACCAAAAAAAAGACCCTAGGCTATAAGCTGCTTCCGGTAATCAACCAGGGTATCTTAGAAATAGGAGGATCAGTTCTAACGGGAATTTATGCAGCCAATGAAGCAATTGGAGCATCCGGCTGGTCACAAAAAAGAAGTCGCCTTGTAAAGCTAAATAAAGAAGGCTGGCCATGTGAGCCTGCCTTCTTTATTCACTCAGATCAATAAGTAATTTGGTTAACTCTAGATTTTCAACCTTGTCTTCTTTGACGACAAAGGCAAGGGAAGGGAAGGATGATAGAATCCTTCGTCAAGCTTGATAACGTTCACCCAATAGTTAACAACACCATCTACTTTCTTTTCGCTGCGGGATGCCTCAGGGATAGCTGCAATGATATCCTTTTCACTGCTTCTGATACCGATATTTTTATCCGTCCTAAGCGAAGAAAGAGAGTTAATCGGTATATCAACTACGCCTCCGACTGGCTTAGTCTCTCACTACGGTAAAACTGATCGTCAAATTATCTTTTTCATATAACCAGCGCATGTTAAGAGGTTCCCCCACTTCCGTCATCCGTTTCGAATGAATTCCCGCTCCGCTTTTTTCAAATGCTTTAATGAATTTTCGAAAGAATATGGAATCTTAGTCCTAAGTTTAGAGAGTTTTTCAACCTCTCCCATAGCGATAGCTTCCTTAATAGCAGGAACCAACTTCGCTTGAATAATGCCCCAACTTTCTGCCTGAAGAAGTTCGTCTATCAACATATGCGGTTTGGAATATTGTTCAATTTTTGTTCTCCTCTTCTCGATTTCTACCCTCTAATAGCTCTATCTTTATTTTTTCAAGACATAGCTTCTCCCTTAGAGTGTATAAGTTCATCCTTATGTTCTAATACTTCTATTATCATAGCAGCCCCCATTCTGAATCCGAGAGTATAGGCGGAAGCGGATGAGATAGAGTTCTGCATGCCACTCAGATCCAAGGCTTGTTCAATCATAGTAAAGTCTTCTATAGATAACTTTGCTTTTAGGATGTCCATAAACTCTGAGATTAGCTTGGAGTTCTGTATATACTCGGGATCGCGTAAACACAAAAGTTCACTTGGACAGATTTTCCCGTAATATAAATCCTCCAAAAGACTCACCAGTCATCCCTCCCAAATCATCTCTTCAATCATCTTAGCGAATTTATCGCTAAAAATTAATAGCGAATAATTCGCTAAGATATGCTTGCCTTGGAGGTGTTTAGTATGTATCAACGTATCCGAGATTTGCGTGAAGATAAAGATTTAACTCAAACCCAAATGGCAGAGTATTTGCAATGCAGCCAGAGGATTTATAGTAATTATGAACGCGGTGATGTTGATATTCCCACGGCCATTCTGATTAAGCTAGCAGATTATCATAAGACGAGTACTGACTATTTACTAAACAGAACGAACCAAAAAACTCCTTACTCTAAAAGTTAAATTTAAAGAATGAGTAGATATCGCAGTTTTCAAAGGATTTCATTCTTATGCTGATGAGCATTGTACACAGGAATCCGTGATTTACGCGAAGACAAAGATCTGACACAGCAACAAATAGAGGAGCTTTTACATATTACACAAGCCACCTACTCCCGCTATGAAAATGGAAATTTGGATGTTCCGAGCGCCGTTTTAATTACGCTAGCTAATTTCTATAAAGTAAGCATCGACTATATTTTAGGTCAGACAGATAATTCTAAATGCTATCCCAACAAAAAATAATCCGCAGCACAAACAAGCTCCTGTGATAATCACAGGAGCTGTTCACGTTTAGGCTAAAAATAGCCTGAAATTAGGGGATTCTCTTAGATACGCTCAGGCCAGCAAGGTACGGGCTACCTGATCCACAATGTAATTGATACCTGTCGGTCCGTAGCAGCCGATCCATGTAGCGGCATCTACCGGGTATATATACGGCCGCTCATCGGAATCCAACATCCCTCGGACGCTTTGCTCTGTCGCAGATACCCCCTCCTGCATCATCTCGTTACTAAGTAAAAAATAATGGCTGGCATGCACAGCCGGCAGTCTATCAACTGTAATATGATAAGCCGTGTCGGAAGTGTCTGCGACAAATAGAGGAGCTGGCAGACCAAGATCCCGGTACAGCACGGCACCTGTGCGATGGGAGGCAGTATGCACCCGTACCAGCGACTCACGCGGACGGATCAAGGCCACGCTCTGACCCGCCAGCGCCGTTGCAAGCTGCTCAGACAGCAATGCTGTTCGGCGCAGGTAATCCGCAATAATACGCTCCACCTCTGTCCGCTTGTCCGTCAATTCACCGAACAGGCCCAGAATCGTCTGCCAGCTCTCATTCCGTTGAAACATTAGGGTTGGCGCAATCCGGCTTAACCGTTCATAATGCTGAGCATGCACCTCAGTACAGACAATCAAATCCGGCCGCAGCCGTTCGACAGCTTGCAGGTCCGGGTACTCATAAGTTCCGAGCATTTCCGTTGTCTTAAGCCTTTCCCTGATATATTGGGGGAATTTTAACGCTGCACTGCCCGTTCCTACACTCCCTGCCGGAGATATCCCAAGCGCAAGCAAATGGTCTGCATATTGAACGTCGAGTACGGCGATACGCCCCGGAGAAGCGGTGACGCAATATTCGCCTCGCATATGACAAATTACCGGGCCTTGCAGCGTCTCGTACGATGAGGCCAGGCGATCCGGCAGCCCAGAATATGCTGAGAGAACACCGATCCCTGAAGCGGCAGTGCGCCTGTAGATCTGCGGGGGAACTCCATGATATTTCTTAAATGCCCTGCTAAAGTAATACATGTCGCGATAGCCCGTTTTTTCTGCAATTTCGCCGATGGGAGCATCCGTATGACGCAACATCCGCTCGGCACTCTCCATCCGCAGCTGGATTACATATTCCATCGGTCCTAGTAACTTCTCCTGTTTGAATCGCCGCTGTAACTGTCTTGTACTGCATCCGGCAAGCGCTGCCAGCTCCTTAAGCTCCAGCTCCTGACGATAATGCCCCGCTATATAGGCAGCGACAACATCCACCATATCCGCCTCTGTGCCTTTCTGACCACATTCATACTCCATAATAAGCTCGTAAAGCATTCCTTGCAGTAGCGCATTCGCATGGAAACGCTCCAGCCCTTCGCCCCGGCTCCATTTGGCTTCGATTTGTTCCGCAGTCTGATGCAGTTCAGCCAGGAGCACAGGACGGTGAACAAATGAAGTGCGTAACGGGTGATTGCGCTGCGGAAACAGAACATGGGCAGCCCCCAACATTGGAAAAGCCTTGTACATAATAACGGTATAATGAATGGTTTCTGATCCAGCAGTCAAAGTAAATGCTGATCCCTTGACTGCGTGACAAGCGAAATAGTCCTGGATATGGAAAATTTCGCCATTCATCACAAGCCTACCTTCCCCGCCGCCTGCCAGCAGCAACACATTGGCTGTTAATCCGGTTTCGCTCATAACGCCGCCGGGTGGCAAAGTACCGCTGCGCACATCAAGCATCTTGATCGTTGTATCACTCCATAAACTTGCCTGTTCTTTCAGCGGCATTTCTCTCATCTCCTGACAATAGCATCCTCTGTTAAACGGGCGCACTCGAATAGGATTACATGCTTTAGTGAAAGCGCGTCCGCAACATAAGTGAGTGCGTTGCTGTTGTCATTTTAATTGAGATTCATTCTCATTGTCAATTTTCGGACATTTCCCGCAATATTCCGCCGACATCCTGTAATAAAAACAGCAGGTGATACGTTTCTTTTTTGCAACCGGAGCTAGGTCATTGTTCACTGTGAACCGGGTAAATGGATTGCGTCTTGCGCCGAACAATTGTCCGGGAGCTATCCGGGTCAGGAAGGCAAAATCTGCTTGTATTCGTTGCCTTTCTTGCCCTAATTCACCTGTTCTAGGAGAATACAGCGGAGCAATACGTACCATAATATTCTCCCAAAGTACTGCCATGGAGACGGGACCAATTGCAGCAAGCGTATGCAGCATCGGCGCAAGACGTACCGCGAAAATTTCCTCTACGATCTCTTCTCGCCACGCTTCCCTGTCTTCCGGTGCCGCCGTCGCTCGAAGCCCGTTCAGCGCAAGGAAAGGAAAACGCGTATCCCCTTTAAAAGCTGGGGAAGCCGGATGATAGAGGAAGCTGTTCTCCAGCGGGATGGAGACTTCCCGGTTATGAAGGGTCATAGCGGTCAGCATCGGCGCGATCCACAGATAACCGATCCGCTTGGCCAGCATGGAAGCGGCAACCTGCATATCAGGCGCACCGATATAACCCTTAAGCCAGCTTACATACTCGCGGCATGCAGCTTCTTCGTGCAACTGGCTAAGGGCAATTGTCCGAACGTTGCCTTCAGGCGGTTCACCTACCCACAGACGGTATTCCTCCGCCATTTGCTTCCAGGTGACAGACGACAGATAGTTGTCCATTTTAATGCGATCCCAACAGCGCTTCCGCGGTTTGATCTACAATAATGTTGAGGGCAATTGGCCCATAATAAGCGATCCATAGCGTTGAATTCACATTGTATACGCGGTTATTTTTAACGGCATCATGAGATTTCCAGACCGGACTGTTCGCCATTGCCTCTGCCTCTTTGGCAAACAATTCATCCGATAACAGGAAATAGTGATCTGCTCCGATATCAGCGATGGTCTCCATCGAAATTTCAACGGAGGTATCATCTTTGATCTCCTGAACGAATGTAGGGATATTCAATCCCAAATCCTCATAAAGAATGCTTCCGGTCCGATGTTCGGGACCGTGTACGCGAATACCTTCCGGTCTTGGGCGAATCAGAGCTACCGTTTCGTCGCCCAGCTTCGCCGACAGCTGCTCCCGCAGTCCGACGATTTTGTCCTCGTAGGCTTGACGCACTACCTTCGCCTCCGCCTGCTTTCCCGTTATCATACCGATGGTAGCCGATGTATCCCGCCAATCTTCATAGAAGTCGAGTACTATTGTGGGCGCTATTTTACTGACGCTGTCATACACCTGCTCCTGAAAGTCGGTCATCAATATAAGATCCGGATTCATCGCTACAATAGCTTCAAGATTGGGCTCATCGCGTGTGCCCAGGACCTTCACATCACCCAATTGTTCACTTAAATATTCTGGAAACTTTGCATCCTTCGCTCCAGCTACAACGCTGCCTGCCGGATGCTCGCCTATCGCTAACAATTGATCGACAAATTTCACATCAAGCGCGGCAATGACCTTCGGCTTCTCAGTCAGCGTATATTCGCCCTTCATATGCGAGATGGTAACCGGGAAGGCTGCAGTCTGAGCCTGTGTCTCAGATGTAGGTGACGGCTCGGCTGAAGCAGATGGCAGTGCGGCAGTGCCCGTATTTGCGCCTCCTCCAGTACCGCAAGCCGTTAGCACAAGTACCAGTGCCATCATCCATATCATTAATAGTCCTGCTTTTTGGGCAGCATCTACCTTTCTACCGGTTGCTTGCCTCTTCTTTGTTCTTTTCATGCTGACTCCCCCTTATGTATGATAATGATTTTCATTATCAGATCAATAAAGCGAGTATAATCTATCTTCATACTCTATTTCCATGTACTTTTGCGACATTGCAGCCGGATTAATGCGACATTGCACACCATAGGAACGACTCAGGAGAATCGCGACTGACTACAAAAATTCCACAGAAGCACCTAAATCCCTAATTTTAACATAAATTTCTTTGCTCCTGTTCTGAAAATAGCCAACACAGTCGATGGTAATCTCGCTCAATTCAAGCTTTTCCTTCTCCAGAAACTGATCATCGAGCAATCTGGCTACTTCAGAAATGGTTCTTCCATTGCACTCCCTGCTTCTTCCCAAAATGAAAAAAGGTATCTTTGTATTACACAAAGATACCTTTTTTCATTAAAAGCTTACGGCTCAATCCCCCACACAAGCTGACCATTCATATACCCGGTGACCTGTTCATTGTTGATGAACTGACTGCTGGATGCCTTGAACGAATAATCATTAGCCTGGTTGTAATTGGACCAGTCGGTTTTGGAGAAACGGGTTTGAATTTCTGCGCTCTGACCTGGATTAAGTGTTCCAGCCGAACTCGTGAAACCAATTTCCAAAACATAATCGGCACTGGCAACAGGAGTCGCCAGCTTAACGAAATTGCCGGTTACATTCGCATTTCCGATGCTGGCCCAGTCGATCCAGAAACTCTGATCTTTCTCGCTATCAATCGTATAGTAATACCGGACCTTCACATCACTTAGTTGAATCGCTGAATCACCGGTATTGACTACTTTGATTTTGGGTGAAATCCCGTTGGTGGAGGCACTTGTGTTGCCATTAAAAGCTTGGACCGTCAAATCTCCAGTGGGTACTGGAACACTGCTATCCGCTACGTTCACTGTAAGAACAGCATTATTTCCTCCATTAAAATGAAAGGTTAGGGTATTCTGTCCCAGCGGCAGCGTGGAAAGATAGGATTTTTTCAGAACAACAGCAGCGCTTGATGCCGTATAATCCTGACTCGCTAAAAGTGTGGAATTTCCATTTGTGATACTTGCAAGCTGGTGTCCATTTAAGGTAAGGGCTACGGAAATATCCTGGGCTAGATTCGCCGCTTTATCAAATGCAGCGCTCACGGGCACAATGGATGCGCTTGGCGTGGAATCGACAATTTTCACTTTTAATACGGGATCTTGTCCTTTATTGAAATCAAAGATGATCGAATGCTCACCAACCGGCAGTGTCGCCAGAAATGCTTTTTTGAGCAGCAGCGTATTTCCACTCAAGGTATAATCCTGAGTCTCTATTAATGTATTTGCGTCTGCCCGGAGAGCGGTTAACGTATTGCCGTTTGAATTCACGGTGATGGCTTTGTCATTCTGATTGGAGGCATTTTTATCAAATTCGACGTTTGCAGGTGTGATAGACGCACTTGGAATTGGATTGTTAACCTTCAAATCAGGCAGCTCATCGAGCGTGATTACATAATTGCTTTGGTACAGCGTTGTTAAGGTGGCCGGATAATTAAAGGCGGAACTCATGAGATGCTCACCATACCACGGTAAGAAATAGAGCCAGCCCGATTTTTCCTCTGTCAGATTCTGAACACTTGGAACGGTGTCGTTCTCCGTCATGGCTACCATTTTCGTACCGCCGGTTAAATCAACAAGCTGATAGAAAATCGAGGTAATCGCGTCCTCATTGGGCACACCAGACAAACCGTCATAGCGGTTATAGATCGTGTTGTATTTATCATAGCCTACAATATCCACCTGATCATCGCCGGGATACCATGCGGGAGAAGTGCTGTACACGTAGCTGTTGTAGGTCCAGATCAAATTGTGCAGGCCATACGTTTCTGTAAGTTCGGTATAGAGCAGATCCCATAATTGCTTGTACACCTCCGAGCCAGCGGAAGCCCACCAGAACCATGCACCTTCCCCATTCAATCCGCCGTTGCCCTCCGCCTCATGGAAAGGTCTGAAGATAACCGGCACATTGTTATTTTGCAGAATCTGCAGTTGCTCCGCCAAATCCTCAATAGCCAGTTGTACATATTGGTATTCTTTCGTACCTGGAACTACCGCATTAGCAGTATTAAAATTGGTTTCTGTCGGCTTATAGGTGGCTTTCTTCCAATCCACAAATTCCCCGAGCTGATAGGCGGTGAAATCTTTGGGTACAGTGATATGCCAGCTATTTGTCGCAATCCCGCCCCGGTTATTCACCCAATCGATCATCCGGGCGGTTGTACCATCCTCCCAGCCGTAAAGCGGATTGTAATTCATCAAATCAAATCCGCGGATGGCCGGATACTTTCCGGTCAAATTGTGAATCCAATCAAACTCCAGCTCGGAATTGCCATCATTTCCTCCTCCGTAAATCTCCTGCTGACCGGAGATCATATGATTACCGTAAACCTCCGTTAAATAATTCATCAGCAGCTGAGTTTCTGATGTGGCTTGAGGATCGCTGAGAACAGGCTGCACATCCAGGGGATCAAGATCGGCATAATCCACCGTGAAAGCATCAAAATAAGCGAAACCCCAGCCGGCCTTCAGTTGAATAGTGTTGCTGCCTTGATTCAGCTTGTGATAACCAAAATCGAAATTCGACCACGTGGTCGAATAGGGCAGCATATACGAACCCTTCGTAACGCCGTTAACGGCTAAAGATTGAAGTCTTCCGTCAGCACTGAGCTCCTGCATATAACGTGTGGAGATCGTATACATGCCGGTTTCCGGGACAGTCACTGTGAAGGTAATTGTACCGGAATTCTGCATCCAGACAAATCCGCTTCCGGAGTATCCGGGTTTGGGCTGTCCGTAAATTTGGGTCGTCACTTGAAGATCGGAGGTGAGCTGAGCGTTTTCGCCTTCAATTGTGAAAAGTGCGTTGTCTGCATGAACGGGCGGCGCTGTCATCAATCCAAGCAGCAGAGTAAATGCCAGCATCATTGTGATTGCCTTCTTGAGCAAATTTTTCATTTCCACCTTTCCTCCCTATGTTAAATATGGTAAATAAAAGTTCAATATACCATCTCTTGGATGCGCTTTCATAGATAAGATAGCATATATTCCATATTTTGTAAATCTATCAAATCGAGAAAATTTCCACATGCAAAAAAACTCCCACCAATATTTATTAGGAGGAGTTAAATAACATTGATTCATACAAACATCCCATCAATGGGAGGTACGTGTGGGTCAATAAATAGCTATAGCTATAGCTATAGCGATAGAAAAGAAGATAAGATTGATATCGCGATATTCGATTTAAACGCTTCTTAAACGGTGGCAAACAGTTTACCGGGTTGTGCACTGGCTGCAGCAAGTCCGGTGACTTTTCCTGCTTGATTGATCTATTTGGGCGCTTTACTCACTTACCTGTGTCTTATTCCATATACCTGATTGCTCCAAAACCTCGCTCATAGCATTCATCTTTATTTCTACGGGATTTCCCTCTAAGGCATTGCCTACTTTATTTCATTATTAGAAGAACAAAAAAAGAGTGCTTAACAAAAAGCGCTCTTAATGAATAGTTGGATTACACATTATATAACAATATTTATTACAAATATCATGTTCATCTCTAATGATTCCCTTAAGTATTTGATAAGCAGTTTTGGATGATATTAATCAGAAAAATACTCATTAAAATCCACTAATAATATTTATTTGCGTTAGCTCTTAGATATTATTTTTTACTTTTTAAGAGTTTCAACTCTGCATTTCCATACACCATATAAAATGTAGACTCTGTAGTTTCCTTACATCCAAACTCCACTTGGAACACTTTAAATTTAGAATACGCTTTAATAAATTGCTTAAACCCTTTTTTGTTACTATTAGAGTTCGTAAAGCCATGTACTGCATAATCACCGTAGTCTATCTTAATATATACTCGTTCTTTCCCTTCTTCTATGTATAACTTCGTTTGATTATTAACATCAAAGCTTTGGTCAGTCTGTAGAGGGCCCCTCTCAAAACTAATATTATTTTTTATATTAGAGATTGCCTTTGAATAATCTTTATATTTATCATATATTTTTCCAACCAAGGGAAGTTTATATCCATGTTCGGATTTATTAATTGCTCCAATTAAGATATGTCCTTCCTCATTCATCATATCTAGAGGAAGATTTACTTCTCCGTTTAAATTAATCATAATCTGTCCGTCCTCATTTTTTGATACAGCAATTACGGAGGTGCTTTCCCATCCTAAATTAACTATTAACGCTGATTTTCCAATATCTAAATTTAATACATTCGTAGAAAAATATTCTCTAATAT
Organism: Paenibacillus sp. FSL P2-0121; assembly: GCF_037975345.1. Classification (NCBI taxonomy): domain Bacteria; kingdom Bacillati; phylum Bacillota; class Bacilli; order Caryophanales; family Paenibacillaceae; genus Paenibacillus; species Paenibacillus sp. FSL P2-0121. The sequence continues at coordinate 4,381,337 of NZ_CP150245.1, forward strand.
ATTGTGTTATATATATCAAACCCTTTTCTATATTCTTTATTTCACTTAAATAAAGAAGGCTTATTCCTAGTAATGCCTTTTGATTATTTTTATCTATATCCAAGCAATAATGATAATTATATAAACTCTCTTCTTTCTCTCCTAATATTTCATAATATTCAGCAAGTAATGCAATTGCATCAGTGTTTGAAGGGTTGCTTTTTAATATTCGATTGATGAAATATTTTGCTTTTATTAATGATAGTGACTTAATATATATTTGTGCTAATAGCAGTTGTGCATAAATATATTTTTGGGAATTCAAAGTTACAACTTCTTTTTTTAGATATTTATGTAAAAATTCAGTTGCTTTCCGGATATCTCCATTCTTAAAATATAGCTCTCCAATGTTAATGTAAAGCTCTTTTAATTCTTTAATTTCTAACGCTAGTAAATAACATTCAATAGCTTTACTGTATTCATTCAAACATTGATAAGAGTATCCCATTCCTAAATAAGCCTCAAAATTTAACGAGCCTCTAATTGCTTTTTTAAAATTTCGAATTGCCCTTTTGAAGTCATTCAGCTTTAAACAAATTTCTGCACAAATTAAAAATAAATTTTCATTTTCCAAGAAGCTAGATATTTCGCTATATTTTTTAAGAGCACCTTTTAAGTTGTTAGAAGTTCTTAATTTTTCAGCTTGCTCAATTTTTACAGCAACAGATTTAATTATACTAGAATCATCAACTTTCAAGAGAGACAATGCATTTTTAATATATTTATTCATTTCTACTTCAACAGCAAACTTTCCGTATTCTTTTAATCTTTCTGAAACTAACTTGATCTGTTTATGTATGATTTGTTTTGACTCTTGATCTAATAATTTTGAGAATTTATAATTAATTGTTTGTTGTAAAGGGGCGTTGATATTTATTTCTTTACTTAATAAGTACTTTTCAATTTCAAATATCCATTCCCAAATAAATATATCTTTATCTTCTAAATATATTGCAATTATAGAGTTAGTTTGATTTGAGAGATAATTGATGTTTTTTAAGTCGACAGTATAAATGTACGCATCACCATCTGGAGTAATAATTTTCCGTGAATCTAACTTATCCTTAACTTGAACACATATTAGAAAATTACTGGCATATTTCTCTTCAAGTTTTATTTCGACTGACAAATCAACTCCGTAATCACTCTCACGTGTATCTCTAACAATAAAATCTTTATCCTCCATTACTTTTCTAAATGCAGTAATACTTCTCCTTTCTTGTTCATGGCTTTCTAGGACTTCTGGTAAATTCATAAAGAAAAAGAATCCCCTTTCAAATATAAAGGTTGTTCGCTTAACTCCACATGTTAGTCCAATTGAACTTTAGACGTATATATTTAAATCTACTTACATATTGCAGAAACACAGATCTCAAGTAATACTTGCCACAAGCTTTTTCATATCATGAAAGATCTGATATTACTTTAAGAAACTTATCATAGCTTCCTTGCGATTATTTTCGAAGGAAAGAGATGGTGGTATTGATTTAACAGACAATACTTACACACAATATTATCGTTCAAGTCAAGCATTACATTAGAAGCAAGTATTCCAATCTTCGCACATCTCTCTTGAGAAATACTTTTCAGAGAAATACCTTGTTTCAATTGCACTAATCGGTGTGCTCTCATCCTGAAATTCTAAAATAAAAACTATTGGAGTCAACAGTTTATCCCCCCCCTTCTATTGTGTCTTTAAAAACATCAAGATGGACATGATTATATCTTGATTTCTCACTTGGTTTCTCTCAAGTTTGTTAATGGATTGTAATCTTGAAGAAATATATAGCATATTTCGAAAATCAGCACTTTTCGCATTAAGAATGAAGTGTAATTGTCTCTAAAAATAGCACTATACAATTGCTAATACTATACTTTACGAATAAAAAAACTCCCACCCAAACCATCAACAGAATCTTCTATAATAAAATGATTCACACAAATATCCCATCAATGACAGGTACGTGTGGATCAATAATTAGCTATACCTAATAAATATGAAGATAGGCTTGTTGTCGCGCTTGGCGATTTCAAAAGCCTCTTCCGACCAAGGGAACCAGTTCACCGGGTTATGTGCGTGTTGCAGTAGATATGGTGACTTCTCCTTAGCTAATCTATTGGGTACTTTGTGAGTTGTCATGGGGCATCACCTCTTTTCAGTGGGATTTGGGTAAAGTATTGCTTAGGGTTAGTTTACCCAAAAAGGTGGGGGAGGGCACAAGGGGAAATTACTTGGAGAGCAATACCTCATAGTGATTTAATAATTTATTTACCCTATAGAAAAATAGAACGAACTTAAAACGGGCAAAAGCCCCCAATCTATTACAATTTGCCACCTTGATCGTGTATGTATTCATTATTATTTTCCGAAAAAGCGCTGCGAATTATTGGTTTCTTTCTATGGAAAGTACCAACTAAATAATAAAGTCTTAGGAAGACTCCGAAAAAATCATACTTATAGTCATTTTTAATTTTACTAGTACGGGCTCACCCAAACCATTCACTCCGTTAATTCGTAACTGTCTAAATTTATTGGTCCAGTGTCGCAAAACTCTTTTATTGCTATGTCGATAAAATAACTTAAAGTTTCTTTTATGAGAAAAATTGAAGAGTCAACTTTTTTGTTATTTAATATAACTTTACTATCGATTTTTAAATTATTTTTTTCAACTAAGGTCTCACCAATATTTTTAATCGATTTTTTATTATAAAGCCCTCTATTATGTGCTATACAGTTTCTTTCTTCATTAAAAATCTTTATTTCATTTAACATATCGTTGTTAGTAAGGTTGAGGTGTTTCAATAAATACTTAACTTTACTGAAAGCACCCGACATATTTCTATCGCTAATCATAATACTATCAACAAAGTGTTCTCTTAAGTCTGTTTTATTGTCAAATTCATTTAGTTGTTTATAACTTATTTTTATACTCGTTTCAATAAGGAAATCATTGAGATACATACCAAACACTTTGATTATTTCATTTAAATAATCATCTAAAATAGTGTAAGCATTCACAAAACACATTTTATTATGTACTTGTAATTGTTTCATATATTCTCTTACTATAATAGTTTGAACGAATGAGTCTCTTTCTTCTAGATCTTCTTCTAATTCTTCAATTTTACTGATCCATGAAAATTCTTCTCGTACATCATCTCTGTGAGAATGCATTATTTTTTCAAGATCATCTATTGTTGCATTTTCTAAATAGCATTCAATAATCTTCATTTCAGCGTCTGGTAAACTTTTGAAGTTAATCGAACCAAATTGGGTAATCTCAGAGAGAGTACGTCTGTAGAATTTTAATTGGTCTATTTCTTCATTAAATTTCTCTCTTAGCTTTAATAATTCATAGTCAATTCCATAATCGTAGAAATCTCTATCTTTAAAATATTTCCCTTCATAGGAACTCATAAATTTCCTCCTAATAACCATTAAAAAATTTTAGTATTTTGAACCAGAAAAGTGATTGACTAGAAATATGTACATCAAGTAAATTCAGATATATTAATCTTTATAATAAAGCTGACAGAAAACGTTATCATATTCGAGATACCCACATTCAGCTTGATTGTTCTTCAACGAATATACCTTGGACAGTCATGGGCTCGAATGGCCCACAACGCGAACAGTATGTCTGAATGATCGGACTTCACAGAAGCACACTCTAATAGAATTAGTTTAGCTGATAAATTTTCAACTTATGTTTGTTAGGCATTTCATTGCTAAGTAAACAAGTTATTGAAAATATCTCATCATTAATGTGTGGAATGTTTTTGATAAATGTATCTGACCTAGAATTAATTATATTTTTATCAATTACCAAAGAATTTCCTTTTCCTAAATTAAAAAAACTATCTAACCCATTAGTTTTCTTAGATAAATATGTTGCCATTTCACTATCAGTTAAATATACAAACCATCGCTTCGCTTTCAAATCAATTTGAAAAGATTGTAGTCTGTATAGATCGTTTATCAGTTTTCCTGCTTTAAGTGGTCGAGGAAGGTTATATTTTCCTGAATATTTGTCATACTTAAACTCGACCACTAATCCCGCCCTATCTAATATTGAAGGGATATATGTATCAACAAGTCTGTTATGCAATATGGGATGTGGATACTCTAATATTACCTCATGAGGGTCTATATCCATGCTATAAAGAATAGCAGCGAAAAACGTATATCTAAATGAATCTTCGGTAGTTAATACCTCTGAATTCATAAGTCTTATATTTAATAGCCTTGTAAATTCTTCTAGTAATTTCTCCATAGAATTGACCATCCTTCCGGTCTTTCAGGTAACGTTTACGTGCTCACGACGTCCGTCGTAATACCACTTCCCTGCTTCTCAACTTCGGCCGGACCATGGACGTCAGGGACGGAGCGTGAATACGGCTTATAAGATGTGATTAGCATCCTACAATAATCTCAAGAAAGCTTATTAGTTATGTGTTCTTTTGTATATGTAAACCATTCTGGCACAATAGAGTCATTAATTGAATATTCTGTAATATTGTTGTCATCAAGATTTATTTTCCATAATTTCTGTTTTTTACTCTTAGTATCATTCCATAGTTCATCAACTTTTTTTACATTTGGATCCAATACAAAATAAAAATCTTTTTTTCTATAATCACTATCTTTCTTTATAAACCTCCCTCTGCAAGTCAAGAGAATATATGGTACATACATAAATGTTAGTCCTTTAAAATTCCAAACTCCCTTCGATGTTGCAAAATCAATTAATTCTCTAAACTCTTTTACGCTTAAATTATCAGCCATACTCTTGCATTTTTCATAAATTAAAAATGAGTTATTAATAGTAACTGATTTAATGTACTTCCCATTCTCATTATCAGTATCACTTGCAACTAAATGTTCAAATGGCTTATGATTTTTTTCAATTGTAGGACAATCTGAACCTTTTCCATGTGAAAAATGTGTTCTTGTATTTTCCGATTTATCAGCTCGCAGAGAGACTTGCTCGTTACATACAGGACATAATCCTTCTCTACGATTGCTACACACCTTTAACCATTCTTGAACCTCTAAGAGGTTACTACTTACTGGATCAATTGCTGCATTCATTTGAAAACTCCTTTTTATTATTTTGGTCATTTCTCATAACTTAATATTCACAAAGTTCGTAAACATAAGGAATACAATTGTTTAAACGAACACATCGTGTTCAAGATAGCCCTTTTAAAGCTTGTTTTTATTATACTATTAAATGGAATAATATCACGAATCATCCAAATTAAAAACTTCTACCGAATGGCAGAAGTCACAAGAATTGATTCACGACAACATCCCATCAATGACAAGTCGAATACCCCATACGGAGGGAAATTCGCTTTTTTTGTTTCTTTTACCTAAATCCCCCTCACTTCAAGCGTACCAACTCTTCTTACAACTTAAAGTTTCAGAGCGGCTTTCCGTACTTTACCAAAACATGCCATAAGAGTTTTAATTCTTGAAGTACTTCTTTTTCGGTTCCTCGGTCCCGCCATGCTGAAGGATCATGCTTTAAGTGCATAGCAGCAGATCCAATCATGCTCGTATCGATATAACCGTCATGAGCAATACGCTTAGCCAAGGAGGGCATCGTAGGCCCTCTAAAATCTGAAGGCACTTCGTCTACCCACATCGCGAATCCCATGTGCCAATAGAGTTGGATGGCATACTGTAAACATATTTGCTCCAGGACTCGCCCTGTTGGAGTACCCTTGAATGAAGGATCGGCTACTAAAATTTCCACATCTTCCTTTAGACGGATGTTTCCATGAACTTGCGCTTCAATATAGTGGTTAAGATTACGTTTAGCTTCACATTTTGAAGAGTCTGAAAACGGCATTGTGAGGTTGCCCCGAAGATGGTCAACTAATTTTTGTGATCGAAGATCTTTTTCCCCTAGAGCGGAATCTCTTAAGAAAATCTCCTCTAGTAATGCCGCCATCATATCATCAAATTCTGCAAATGTTCCTTTCTGTACAGTGTTTTGATGCGAATCCATATAGGTGTATGTACTGCGATAAGAAACCTCAGGGGATAGGAGGAAATAGCAGGAGCCAAAGCGCGGAGCTGGCCCATCCGAATGACGCATCAAATCAAGAGCGCCATATTTAGGGCGTTCGCTATTCGAAGCACCCTCTTGTTGGTATGCCCCTCCAAATAGTCTTTCCTCCCACAAATCACGTGGACCGCCAGAATAGGCTGATACACTACCACTGGATAACAAGGTCTCAAATTGGCTCTTGTACACGCCTTGCTCCAATAGCGCCTCTGCAACACTTTTCTTTACCGGATCTAGTCGATCTGGATGGAAATGTAGAGCAATCTTCGCATGTGACTTTATTTTGACCACAGCATCTTCAAACTCTTCCCGATCCACATTAGACATTTGAAGAATTTCATGGATGGTCTGAACTGCTTCACTTTTTCGAGTTCGCGCGTAATTCGTAACATATTCTAAAGCCGATAATTGTGACTCCGATAGTTCCTCAGTGAACTGAGACTCTCTTTTTTTATTGGCATTTGCATCGCCTTTCCACTCCATTGCTTATTCACTCCTTTCTAGACCCAGTACATAAGAAAAGAGACTTGATTTCTCCTCTCACTGTATCAAACGCTTCTTCACTTAAAACTTCATATCCTTACCATCGCAGATTCCGATAACTTTACATGGATCTCGAATGATATAAATTCAAGATCGAATGTTGCTGGCTTGAACATCGTATGCGCGTTATGCGTAATCTTCCTTTTTCGCAGGACTAATCAACTCGATTTGCTCGTAAGGTGCTGTCAAATAGGGACTCAAAACAAATACCATTCAGTTAACCGTCAGTGTCACAACCACTCAACCATAATTAGAGCGTCTCAGCCAATTTCTGAATCTTTGAGTGGGAAATTAAATATACATTGCCTATAATGTCGATTTTGCTGCCCTTCACACGTACAGCACCATCTTTGTCTGCCGCCACATAAATATCCATTTTATTTGATAAAGGGAAACGCTCCTCAATCATTGCGGTGTTATCATGATCAAAATGAGCTTCAAAAGAAAAGTGATTAAGAGCCATACCTTCACAAACAGTGCATTCATCCACATATTCATCAGACATGTTCATCCCACCAGCACTTGTTCCCATTACAACAGCATTGCTTTTTTTAATCAAATCCGATAATTCATATTCCGTCAAAAGGTGCTTTTGGTCCCGAGCGGTTCCACCACATAAAAAAACGACAGAGGCGTTTTGAATTAATCGCTGGGCATCTTCCTTCTGCGTGCGGTCATCAATGAAATGATATTCATCAAAATAAATGTTAGCCTGATTAAACCATGTCCTTTCAAAAACACTATCAATATTAACTTGTTCATCACTAAAATCAGACGATTCAGCGCTAATCATAACAAGCGATTTTCTGTCTGTTATATCCTCATGCAACACATTGACTAGCTTCTCAGAAAAGCCCTTATCATAAAACCAATCTAAGTAATAGTGAGTTTTCATCCGTAATTACCTCCATATGTAATATCTAAATTTATCCATTATGTTTATCAAAATTCATAGCGCCAGGCAAGTGAAAAATGTCTATAGTAATATAAATTTAGAGGCATAATCAAAGTTTTTTATCTGCGCTAGATCCACATTAAGCTTATCCGGCGAGGAAATGGGCCACGTATTTTTGTTCTGCACCGATTATCTTCACCTCCTTTTATATCATGGACATCGTACCATATAATGAAATTCAATAAATCTTACAAATTAATTAAAACAAAAAAATCCAAGCATCATTAGTTCCTTCGGTGAACAGCAAAAAGACTTACTCGAGGTATCGATCCCTTCAAGTAAGTCTTTATTTCTAAAATTATAAAGATACTAGTCCCTTAAACGAAAACATACTCCCCATCACCAATCGAAATCTTCTTCCCTTTCAGGTCTAACGAATCTGTTTCAAAAACCACCTGCTTAAATTGGTTCTCGTCTCCTTGCACGAAAGCAAATGATCTATCGCCAATCTTAAGGCTGAAGGTATCATCCTCTGACTTCGTAACTGGCAGTCCGAATATCGTTCCCCAATGGTTGGCTGCAGCTTCAGGATCGGAGACATGAAATACAGCACGGACGATTTCGACTTCTCCCGCAGGATGAGGTTTAATGACTCCAGATGATGTTAATCTTTCCACTCGCTCTGTATCCGTTCCGCTCCATTGAATGATGAACGGATAGACCAGTCCCCCAAAGTCACCAGCAATGGTCATCATCCGCCACTCTATTAATCTTCCCTCGTTATCTAGACGCTTACCATCGATAATTGGAGATAATGATAAGCCTGCTGCTTTCAGGGAAGCCGCTACTTCTTCAATATCATCCGTCCGGATGACTACTCTACTTAGAACTTCATGTTCTGGTAGAAGTTTTACTGCATCTTTCACCACTAAATTATGTTCAGTTGCCTTTGCCAGCTCAAGATTCTCAATGCCCAGAAATTCGAGATAGGTTAGCCCAAAGTAACTTAAGGCATTATAGGTTCCCCAATCTTTATGAGAGCCTCCCTTAAAAGCAACCAATCCATGAGCTCCAAAGAGCTCAACCGGTTTGGCCAAATCATTGACATAGTGAACTAAATGATCCCATTTCATCGTTGCCATGCTTACTTCACTCCCAGCTCAGTAGTACGTTTTACGGCTGCCAGAACACTTCTTTGCAGACCCGCTGCGAAATCACTGTTGTTTAATTCGTACAAGCCATGCATGCCGACACCGCCAGGTGAATTATTAATATCCAGCAGCTGTCGTGGATGCAGCCCTGTCTGTTGCAGCATTGCTACCGAGCCCATCATATTCTCCAGTGCAACCTTCCAGGCTTGCTCACGCGGCAGTCCGGCAAGTACACCTGCATCCACGAGAGATTCAATGAAATAATAGATATAGTTAGGACCCGCCACACCAAATCCAGTGAAAACATCCATTAACGCCTCATCCAGATATTGTACTTTTCCAAAGCCGAGTAGGAAATGCTCCACTTGATCACGAGTAGCATAAGCATTTAACGCTACACCACTATAGCCATATCCTGTATCGGTCAAAGTATTGGGGATAACCCGGATAATGGGCCGTTCAGCTCCAAAATAACCAGCTAACTGATCATTCGTCACACCCGCCACAATCGATACGATTGCGGCAGAAGCTGTAGCGAATTGTTGTACGTTTTGACCAAGGGTAGTTAAATCATCCTGTGGGCGAACTGCCACTACAATCACATCTGCTGTAGACAGGTTATGCTCTTGCGAACTCTCCGTATCTACACCGTATTTGGTATTCAAAAACTGCAGACGCGTTTCATTAATATCCGATACACTAATTTGATTTACAGACAAGGTGTTATTCGCTATACATGCGCGGATGATCGCTTCCGCCATCTGTCCGCCACCAATAAAATGAATCTTTTCTTTGGTCACTCCGTTCACTTCCTTAATTAATTTTTGTCCCAAGCTTCAGGTAGAATGAAACCATCATATTTTTCTAATCCAAGAATATATTCTTCAAACTCTTTGGATTCATAAGCAGCTTTCAAATCTTTAGCCCACTGAGAATTTTCATCCTTTTTATTAACCGATACGATAATTCTGTGTTCCATAGGTGTGTTTTCTATTTTCAAAGCATCCGTAATCTTTCTGTCCGAATTAGCAATATAATTACCATTTACAACGCCATAATCAACATCTTGAAGGGAGACAAGGATTTGAGCGGGGTCCAATATTTTAATATCAATATTATATTTATCCGGTTCCATACTATTAATATTAAAATCCGCTACGCCTGCCCCTTCTTTAATTTTGACCCAACCCAATTCTTCCAGAATACGCAGTGCACGCTCTTGGTTTACCGGATCGTTCGGAACAGCTACGGTTGTACCGTCTTTAACATCGTCTAGCGTGGTATGATTTACAGAATAAAGACCTTGTGGAGCACCTGGAACATAAGCAATTCCGACCATATCTGCATTGATTTCTTCGTTAATGGCCTCCATATAAGCTGTACTTTGGAATATGCTTGCGTCAATGGAGCCTTCCTTCATTGCTGGATTGACCTGCATATTTTGCGAGAAGGTTTTAATGTCAACGGAATACCCTTGTTTCTCTAGAATCGGTAGAATCGATTGGCGGAATTGTTCCTCATAGGTTCCGACACCAAATCCAACGGTAAGCTTTTTCTTATCTCCAGAATCCCCCGCCTCTTTATTGCCACAAGCCGTCAACACTGCAAGAACACCTATCATCATCACTAACATTAACTTTTTCATACTTACTTCCCCTATTCCAATATAGATTTTTTAAATTGTGCCAACGCTTCATCCGTCACATTGAGTGGGATTGCGCAATTTGGAGATAGAATAAACGGCTGGTCTTTCATTAACTTTAATGCATCTTCAGCTTGCTGCTTGATTTGGGCAATATCGTTTACCGCAAACAACCCATGATCGACTCCACCCACTTTAGTAGCCTTGAGATTTGCCTCTAACCCTGGATTCCCCTCGGCTACCGTATCCCAACTGATCCCGTCAATCCGATAATCGTTAAACTTCTCAGGCTGGGCGTAGGCTCCACAAGTATGAAGAATGTTTTTTCCATAGCTCGCTGCTTCTAAAACAATAGAATCATAAGGTCTGGACAGTTCGTCAAACATAGCTTCATCAAATAATCCTGGGTGAGCTGTGCCCGTCACTGCGTAGAACAAACCGTCAGAACCCGCTTGCTGTAACTCTTGTACATAATCGGCTAAGGTTAAGGAAATCGCATGTAGCGCATGATGTGCTGCCGCTCGATGTTCTTTAAACAAGGATTCCAAAGTTACCGGGTGCTCAATACCAAACACCGTTTTAGTAACGTAAGCAGAACGCCCTACAATAAATAGCAATACTGTTAATGGTGAAAATACAGTTTGGATTAGCGGGGTGTCTGGTAACCCTTGACGAATCTTTCTAACCGCATCTAAATGCTCTGCCAAAGGGGCTGACTGGACTGCCTTTTTGACGTCGATATCCCACAGACTAGCCGCTGTTGGAATAGCCGTCGTTTGCTGTCTCGGAAATACGGTCTGATAATCCGTAAAATCGTATTGATTCCCCCAAGCTTCCGCCAGATAAGTCGCTCTTGGATTAATCTTGACCCAATCCCAATCATATTTTTTCGTAAAAGAAATCGTAGTTTCTGCTAAATCATCTGCAGTTTGTTCTTTGTCGATAAAATGGCGCCAACCACTTCCGATTGGACGATCCGCCCGTTCTCCAGATAATAATGCTTTAAAACGATCTTGCTTACTCCATTCACTCATCTGTCGAGTCCCTCCCAGAATATGTAGTAACTAGTAACGGCGAATTTTTCTTGCTAGCGTGTTGCCTAAAGATTGAATACCTTGCACTAAAATAATGAGGATAATCACGGTGGCTACTACGACAACAGTGTCAAAGCGTTGGTATCCATATACGATCGCCAAGTCTCCCACGCCGCCTCCCCCTACCGTTCCAGCCATTGCAGTTGCACCTATCAAACCAATCGTCGCTGTAGTAAGAGACAGGATTAAGGATCCAACCGCCTCTGGCAATAAAAAGTACCAAATGACTTGAAAAGGAGTGGCTCCCATCGCCTCAGCGGCTTCAAGGATTCCCGGATTCACTTCAAGCAGTGAGTTCTCTACCAACCGTCCTATATAAGGTGCGATATAGATAATCAAGGGTACGATCGCTGCGCTTGTCCCAATTGAAGTATGAACAATCAATCGTGTGAAAGGCACAATCGCAACCAGTAAAATAATAAAAGGCAATGAGCGAATGATGTTGATAATTGGATTTAGTACGGCGTAAAGCGCTTTGTTCTCCAAAACCCCACCCGGACGAGTGATGACAAGCAATATCCCAAATGGGATCCCAATCAGGGAACCAACAAACAAGGAGAACCCTACCATTTGAATTGTTTCTATAATCGCCTGCAGAAATTGATCACCTGTTACTGTGGTCGAAAACATTAGATTCTACCTCCTCTACACCGACTCCATTTCTTGTTAAGAAAGATAATGCATTGTTAATCTCTGCTGCCTCACCATCGAATTGAATGATCACTGTTCCCAGTGTTGTTTCTTGAATCTCCGTCGTATTCGCAAATAAAATATTGACCTTTATATCGCAGGAGCGAATCATTTCAAACAGGATAGGCTCAGAGGCACTTGCTCCCACAAAATTAAGCTTGTACAGCTGACTTCCGGGTTCTGTTTTGATAGATTTCCGCACGCTAGAGGTCATGCTATTTTGAATAACCGTCTTCACGAAATTTTGCGTGGTCAGATGTTTTGGACTTCCGAATACATCTAGAACACTTCCTTGCTCAATAATCCGGCCTTCTTCCATGACAGCTACCTTGTTACAAATCTCTTGAATCACGGACATTTCATGTGTAATGATCATCACGGTAATGTTGTATTCAGCATTGATTTTTTTTAATAGCTGTAAGATAGAATGTGTGGTCTGTGGATCTAAGGCAGAGGTCGCTTCGTCACATAAAAGGATAGACGGATTCGAGGCAAGCGCTCTGGCAATCCCGACACGTTGCTTCTGACCACCTGATAGCTCACTCGGGTAACTCCCCGCTTTGTCACTTAATCCAACAAACTCTAGCAGCTCCATTACCCGCTGGCGGATTTCATTTTTATTCTTTTTTAGGAGAACTAGAGGGATCGCCACATTATCAAATACTTTTTTAGACTCTAATAGATTAAAATGTTGAAAAATCATTCCGATATTTTTCTTAGCGGTACGCAACTCTTTATCGTTGTATGTTCCCAAATCACGTCCAGCGACCATAACTTGTCCTTTGGTGGGTCTTTCCAAATAATTGACTAAACGAATTAATGTACTTTTCCCAGCACCGCTATAGCCGATAACCCCGAATATATCGCCTTTTTCGACCTTTAAATCGATTCCTTTAAGAGCATCAATAGTGGTCCCTTTCCGAGTGAACGATTTGTAAACATTCTTTAATTCAATCATTTCCATTCCCCTCAATCATCTTTAGGATTAAGCTTCCTCTTGCAGCTTCACCAGCGCTTGTTCTGCCAATAAAGCGAAGTACTTAGCAGCTGGCAATATCGCAGCTTCATCAACATCGAAACGAGGGTGATGTAAGGGATAGGCTGGACCCGATCCTATATTCACAAAAGCACCCGGTATCTGTTGTAAATAAAAAGAGAAATCTTCTCCACCCATCTGTGGAGGAATATCATGTACTTCATAGCCGAAATCTGAGGCGATCTCTTTGGTAAAGTCCGCCCATTCCCCATGATTTATCGTTGCGGGTGGACCTGGATACCAGTGTAACTGGGCCTCTGCCCCAGCTCCCGCAGCAATCCCTTCGATAAGACGAGTCATTTGTATTGGAATATTGCGGCGAATCTCTTCATTGTAAGTTCTTACTGTACCTTCTAATTCGACTTTTTCCGGCAATACATTCCATGTGAAGCCTCCATTAATTCGGGTAACACTTAACACTACTGGTTCAGTGGTGCTGTTTTGGCGACTTACGATGGTTTGTAGTGCGGTAATGATCTGAGCCGCAGTTACAATCGTATCTACACCTTTTTCAGGATAAGCAGCATGAGCGCCGACACCTTTTATTGTAATTTCAAAACGGTCAACACCGGCTGTTAAAGCTCCTGTTCTTGTTCCAAAAGCTCCCGTTGGCAAGTCAGGTGAATTATGGAGACCAAATATAGCCGCCACATCCTGGAGTCCTCCCGAGGCTAAGACACTTTCCGCCCCATGCCCTGTTTCTTCCGCGGGTTGAAACAATACTCTAACCTTTCCAGGTAGTTCATTTTCACGAGCCTTTAATAATAATGCAGCACCTAAAATAGTAGCCGTGTGAAAATCGTGACCACAGGCATGCATCTTTCCTGGGATCTCTGAGGCAAAGGACAATTCAGTTTGTTCCTCTATGGGAAGTGCATCAATATCACAACGAATGGCCACTATGGGTCCGTGACCCTGCCCGATCTCTGCGATGAGTCCGGTTTGTAAAGGTAAGTCAAGGATGTGAATATTGGCTTGGGTCAGCCATTCCCGTAATTTTGTTGTGGTTTTAAACTCTTCATACGCTAATTCAGGCTCACGATGCAGGTTTCTGCGAACCTCTATTAATTGATTAGCTAAAGCTTGCTCAACCTCATTTAGTGGTTTCATAGGTGATGTCTCCCCTTTCGTTATGCTTCCAGCTTTTCTTCAATCCCTTTGATGCGATCAAGCGCAGTCGATAGACTGCTTAAAATATGATCTTGCATGGCTTTTTCAGCACCATCTTCATTTTTAGCAGCGATCATTTGTAAAATAAGATCATGTTCTTCATCCGCTTGTGTGTTCCAATCCCCATGCATAGAGACGAATCGACAATAACGAAGCGAATGATCTCTTAATTGATTCAGAACCTTCTCGAAGGTTTTTAGTTCGCTGATTTCTGACAAATAATCATGGAACTCAAATCCATATGTAACAAAATTCTGATTATCACCAAGCTGGAACGAGTGTTTCATTTTTGTAATCATCGTCGTTAAATTCACAATATCTTTCTCTGTGGCATGCTTAGCTGCACTTCTTGCAATATAGCCTTCAAGCATGCTGCGAATAAGAAATATTTCTTCAACCTCTTTAAGGGTTACTGAAGCTACCCGCAGTCTTCCATTTGGCTGTCGAACCAGAAAATCCTCGTTCTCCAGTCTCTGTATCGCCTCTCTTAGAGGTGTGCGGCTGACCCCGAGCAAGGCCGCCAAATTTTCTTCATTTACAGGTTGATTCGGTTCAAACTCGCTATCAATAATTTTTTGTTTTAATTCATAGTAGGTATTATCCTTTGATAACCTTCGTGATCGTATCGCCATTTCTATACTGCTCCTCATCGATAATCTGTGGGGTCCGAATCCCAATAATATATTTGTATAATTGTATACAATTATTAGTTAAGAATGGATTGGTTAGTTACATTCCCTTCCATACCGTTCAAGCTTTTTTATACTATATTCCAATTATTCCACCTAGTCAAGTAGGAATTAAAAATCAATTTAATCCCCTCTTTTCAACACAAAAAAACTCTACAACCCTCAGGGGTTGTAGAGTTTTTTTTGGATAAATAAATTTCAGAATTAGAAGGAAATAATCCCCGAGGTATGGAGTAACACTAGGAACACTAGGATCGGCGCCACATAACGGAGCATAAACAGCCAAACACGGAACCAGCGCGCCTGTAGTCCAGCGGCTTCCGCTGCACCTTTCCAGAAATAACCGGCGAAGATGGTAATCAGCAGACCTCCAAGCGGCAGCATAATGTTAGAGGTGATAAAATCCAGCCCATCAAATAGAGATTTGCCACCAATCGTTAGCTCCGGGAACATCCCCAGTGACATCGCTAAAGGAATACTAAGAAGGAAACAGATCAGCGTCAAAATCCAAACCGAACGTTTCCGGCTCCAATTCCAGCGCTCCATTGTGAAGGATACAGGCACTTCAAGCAGCGATACAGCTGAGGTTAGAGCAGCAATCGCCAGCAAGATAAAGAACAAACCGCCGAAGAGCGCACCAAAAGGCATAGCCGAGAAAGCGGCTGGCAAAGCGATAAAAATCAGCGAAGGCCCCTGATCAGGAGCAATACCAAATGAGAACGTCGTCGGAAAAATAATCAAGCCTGCGATAAACGCGTATAACAAATCTCCTGCACCGATTGCGATTGCAGCGGTACCCAGCGATTGTTTTTTATCAACATAAGATCCGTAAGTCAGGAGAATCCCCATCCCGAGCGATAATGAAAAGAAGGCATGTCCCAATGCAACTAGCGCAGATTCCGCTGTCAACACTGAAAAGTCCGGTTTTAGGAAAAAAGATACCCCTGCGGATGCACCCGGTAAGGTTACTGCGCGAATCATTAACACTACAAGGAGTACGACCATACCAGGAATTAATACTTTGTTAAATTTCTCAATCCCGCCTGATACGCCAAGGATGACTACACCCGCCGTAATCAGAATGGCTATCCCCTGCCAAACGATCGGCATATATCCAGAGACAAACGAATTGAATTCGCCTGCATAATCAGTAGTGCTGAATAGTTGTCCATTAAAAGCAATCATCGAATAGTTCAGCGTCCAGCCAGCAACAATAATATAAAAGGAGAGAATTAGAAACGGCGCAAGTACCTGCAACATTCCAGCTGCAAACCAACTCTTCCCGCCTCCAGCCCGCATAAAAGAGGTCGCCGCGCTACCACGCCCGCTGCGTCCGATAGCCAGTTCTGCCAACAGCACCGGTAACCCTATCAGCACTAAACAGACGATGAAAAGCAGGAAAAAAGCTGCCCCCCCATTTTCTCCTGTAATATAAGGAAACTTCCACATATTCCCTAGCCCAACCGAGCTGCCGATGGCGGCAAAAATAAAGCCCGCGGAAGAGAAGCGTTCCTCCTTCTCCGAGAGAAGATTTTTGTTACCCTTCATTTGATTCATTATAACGCCCCGTTTTCTTTTTTAGACCTCATTATAGCTTAAGTAACAAAGCACGTCATATGGAAATTTTCTGACTATTTTTATAACCACTCGAATTCTCTGTTTGTAAACGCTTATATTATTTATTCAGCTCTTGAATCTCATTATATCCACTAATGTCGTGCCTCATTGCTTCAATGAAACGGATTGTCTAAATCCTGACAATATTTTTAACAAAAAAGGCTCCCACTAAGGGAGCCTTTTCTAAACATTATTTGCGGACAGAGAGAATGAACCTCTCAAGCTTAGCTGTATCGGTTATGCTCCGATTACATTCCTGATTATCCAGACATACGTATTGACCCACAGCAGAAATATTATCCGGCGAAACGTTCACATTCTTGGTCTTAACATAAAAGAATGCAAGCTCTTGATGCCGATTGCAGAACATGCAGTACCCTTTTTTGTGCGTTGGTGTGATTCTACCCTCAATACCAATGAACTGTCCTTCGCACGGATAGATAATGAATAATTTATTACTGGCAATATCTATCCAACTCAAATACGTTATGTTGCGATAGTCGATGAGTTGTAGATCAGGTACTTTCAGTTTCTTATTCTTAGGGAATAGCTTCTGAATCTGCTTCAGCGTAATCGTCGGATATGACTCTAGGTATGGTTCTAATTCACTAAGATATCTCTGGAAATCTTCTGCAGTTTCGAAGGTCGATATTTGTTCCAGCATCTGCTTGTGATTCTCCGTAAGAGAAGGAAATGCCTCAATAATGTTCGTAGCAGCACTATATCTTACAGTCTCCAAGACTCTACGATCCGCAACGGTTCGCAGGGTATGCAGAACAAATTTCGTTTGTTTCTTAATTAAGTTATATTGATGGTTTCTAATAAATGGTGTACACATCGCTTTTCAGCCCCTTATTTATATTAAAAGTTCATAAGGTGCAAAGCCCATTTATAGAAACGATAAAATTAAGTTGGGCGATATATCCATCCATCGCACCTCACGCAAAGTATCGCCCTATATTAGGCTTTGCGTGAGGAACTTCTAGCTAATGGGCATTTCAACATTAGCACTGTACCACCTCCGAGCATATTTCATGCCAAAAGTATAGCACCGTATTTTAGAAGGCGCAATTCATCTCGGGTTGCTTATTTGCATGCCATACCTACAAAAAAAAAGGGAGCTACATGGACTAGTCCAGTAACTCCCTCTTTTTTGACTATTCTTTTACAGCGCCGACTACGATCCCTGTCACAAAATAACGTTGCAGGAATGGATAAACTAATAATATCGGTAGCGCACTTATGAAAATCTGTGAAGCCCGTATGGTCCGTTGAGACAAGTTAGCTACAGCTGACGGATCAAGCTTGGACATATCTGCCTGAACGATAATGGTCTGCATAAACGTCGCCAGTGGCAGCTTATCCGAATCTCTGATATAGATTATACCGTCAAAGTAAGAGTTCCAATGGCCCACCATCATGAATAGGGAAACTGTTGCAATGACTGGTAAGGAGACTGGTAAATATATTTTCAAAAAGGTCTTAAAATGTCCTGCTCCATCAATAAAGGCTGCTTCCTCAAGGTCCTTAGGTACACCACGGAAGAAGTTCAGCAGCAAAATGATGTTAAACACGGCTACCAATCCAGGTAAGATAAGTGCCATCAAAGAATTCATCAGCCCGAGCTTTAGAATCAAGATATATCCCGGAATCAGACCCCCACTGAACAGCATGGTTACGACAAAATACCAAAGATAGATATTACGCGCCCGGAAAACTCTAGTTTCCTTAGAAAGAGCATAGGCTGCAACCGTATTTACTACCAGTGCAAGTGCAGTTCCTAGTATTGTCCGCTCTACCGACACCCACAGGGATGTAAGAAAATTAGTATTGTTAAAAGTTTTTGCATAGGCCTCCAAAGTGAAGCCAATTGGCCAAAAGGTGACCAACCCAGCATTGGCTGGGGCGGACGCACTAAGAGATACCATGAGTAAGTGATACAATGGCAGCAAGCAGAGCACCGAAAGGATAGTTAGGAGCACATTATTGAATATGCTAAATATTCGATATGGAAGGGTTTTATGGTACATTTGTTGTCATCCTTTCTAGAAAATTCTGTACCCTGCAAATCTATAGGCAAGTCGGTATGAAATAACGATTAGAATTAAACTAATTGCTGATTTAAAAAGATTAACTGCGGTCGCAAAGCTGAATTGTCCGCTGAGAAGACCTTCTCTATACACAAAGGTATCAATGATATCCCCTTGTTGATAGATCAAAGGACTATATAGGTTAAATACCTGGTCAAAGTTGGCGTTCAATACATTGCCCAGTGCCAAGGTCGCAATTACAATAGCAATTGGAATAAGTGCTGGTATGGTAATATACATCGTTTGCTTCCAGCGACCTGCCCCATCCACTTCAGCAGCTTCATAAAGTGATGGATTAATGCCGGATAGCGCAGCTAGGAAAATGATCGTGTTGAAACCAAATTCTTTCCAAACATCACTGGCTATGATGGTAAATCGGAACCAGTTGCCGTCCCCTAGAAAAAAGATCGGTTTTATGCCGAAAACGGACGAAATAAACTGATTCACGATCCCTGTTTGAGCTAGGATATCGATCAGAATTCCTGAAAGGGTAACCCATGACAAGAAATGCGGTAGATAGACGAGTGTTTGAATCGATCTTTTAAGGCCCATATTCCTTACCTCATTAAGCAACAAGGCGAATATAAAAGGAATAATCAGGTTCAAAACAATCTTGGAGCAAGCAAAAAACAGTGTATTCCAGGTAATTTGCAGGAAGTAATCGTTCTCCCACATGTACCTAAAATGCTTAAGTCCGACCCATTCGGAATCAAAAAATCCTAATGCAGGCTTATAATCCTGAAATGCCATGAGTATTCCTGACATGGGGATATAAGAAAAAATAAAAACCATAATTGCCGCCGGTAATACCATGAAGTGGAGCACCCATGGTTGTTTATAGCCTTTTTTTCTTTTTCTTTTTATACTTGGTTTATTTTCCAGGCCTACCTGCTGTATTGAATTAGCCTCCATAGCTCTCTCCTGTTCCCAAAAAAAATATTTTGTGTGTGATGGGGATCTCTGCTATAAATAGTATCAGGCGTTTCTCAGGTTTGACTATATAACATTGTTAGGCTTGATATGGTTTTATTAGGACATCATCTGGAGGGTACATTTATGAATATTTGGAAGCGCTTTACATCCTTGAGAGAATTAACACAATCCCGGTTTAGTTTGTTTGCCAAAATAAACTGCCTGATCATACTCTTATTCATCCCCATCATTATCATGTATACCTTTTCAAATAACGTCACATACGATGTTGTAAGCAAAGAGCTGCAGGTGTCCAATACGAAGCAGCTCACTTTTCTGTCCAGTCAAATTGATTCGCGTATTAATCAGATGATGGACTTCACCCTTATCCTTTCTAGAGATCCCAATGTCAGAGCCTTCAACGGATTAAACATTTGGGCTGATCGATATGATCAGATGCAGACCCGGTATGTCATTCAGGAAAAGATGGTGCTTCAATCTGGGGTTGCAGATATTTGGCCTGCCAGATATGCCGTACATTCACAGCAAAATAAAGATGTCATCTCCAACTACAATCGAGCATTTGGGTATGATGAGGATTACTTAAAAAGAAATATGAGTGGAAAATGGACGTATGGCGATCACAGCTTGGAATCTAAAGACGAGTTAAAATCCTTCTACTGGTTCTATACAGATTCCTTAGCTCAGCCGGGGATGTTGACGGGAAGCAACTTGGTGATTGAGGCCAGCTTCAGTTATGAGAATATTCAGAACATGCTGGATACGTACAAGGAAGGTGGACAAGGTGATCCTTTTCTCTATCATAAAGGGAACTCGCCAATTCTGAATCGCAGTGCGGACAAGCAGCTATCTGAAGAACTCATTCGTTACCTGGATAAACACTCACCTGAGAATACTACCCAGGATGTAGTCAAACTCAATGGCAAGAACTACTTGGTCAGCTCTGTGAAGTCCTCCTATTTGGATTGGAATTTAATAGATGTTGTCCCTCTATATCAAATTCTAAAACCCATTTCGCTCAGTCAGGATTTGTTCTATATCTCGATGATTTTGCTGTTTGTTATGGGAATTTCCGCTTCCATATTACTATACAGAAATGTTCAATATCCTATCAAAAAGCTAATTAAAGGCTTACGGCGCGTGCAGCGTGGAGATTATTCTGTACGTCTTCATAATGAAGGCCGGAACGAGTTTTCGTTTCTATTCCATCGCTTTAATGATATGTCCCATCAAATTCAAGACCTGATAGAGAATGTGTTCAATGAGAAAATCCGTGCCCGCGAAGCTACACTTAAGCAACTGCAGGCGCAAATCAATCCGCATTTTCTCTATAACTGCCTTGGTTATATTATCAATATGGCCCAAATGAAGGATGAGGACGCTGTCGTCTCCATGGCTTATAATTTAAGTGCTTACTACCGTTATACTACCCGAATGGAACGGGAAACCGCGTCACTGGATGAAGAAATCAAGCTGCTCGTCAACTATTTGGATATTCAAAAGCTGCGCAATGCCAGAATTGATTATCATATCGAAATCCCTGAGAACATGTTAAGCCAGTCTGTGCCACGTCTAATGCTACAACCTATTGTGGAGAATTCAGTCATTCACGGAGTGGCAAAATCGTATTCTTCGGGTGAGATCAGCATTAGTGGTGAGATTTCGAACGGCTTCTGCAAGATCTACATTGATGACGACGGACCTGGCTTGAATCCGGAGCAGCTGGAAGCTTTGAATCGTAAAATGCAGGAGCCATTGCAGGAAGAAATGGGCTGCGGGCTCTGGAATACGAATCAGCGGATCATGCACCTGTTCGGTAATCAATCCTGTCTAACCTTTAAACCATCCCCTCTTGGAGGTTTCCGAACAGAGATTATCTGGGAAATCCCTACGGAGGATGAATATTCTAAATTTAAGAATCATCAAGGAGAATAACAACATGCAAATGATTATAGTAGACGATGAAGCACACTGGGTAGATAATCTTGCCATGACTAAACCCTGGCATACGCTAGGCATTGAACAGGTGCATAAAGCGTATTCAGCACGTGAAGCGCTACAAATTATCGATACAAACCCTATTGATATTGTGATCTCGGATATCCAAATGCCCGAAATGACGGGAATTGAATTAATAGAGCGGATAAGAAAACGTGATAAAAAGATCAAATGTATTATTTTATCAGGCCATTCGGAGTTCGATTACGCCAAAAAAGCACTTCAGCATAATGCCGTCGATTACTTGCTTAAGCCACCTACCGATGATGAAATTATCGGTGCAGTCAAAACTGCCATCGAGCAATTGAACACAGAATGGGAACTTATCAGTTCGCTTAAACGAACCCAGTTTACCCTACGGGAAAATCTGCCGCTTTTACGTGGTCAACTGCTGCTTGATGCCTTGCAAGGTCATCAATTTCAAGCTGGCGAATGGGAACGGAAGCTCGTAACTTATGATTTGCCCTTCCATTCTGGCGATTGCGCTTTGATGCTTGTACGCATGGAAGAAGAATTTAGCCATTATAACAATAATGATCAAACCTTAATTGAATATGCCATCATCAATATGGCTGAAGAGATTATGGGTGAGTTTATGCAGGTCTGGGGCGTTAAAGAGGAACATGGATATCTTGTGTTTCTGCTTCAGCTTAAAGAGAAAGGATCCGACATCGGCAAAGAAACCATCCTAGAAAAGCTTTCTTTACAGCTTCAGTATAAGGTTAAGCAATTTCTGAAAGGTTCCCTGTCCATAGTAATCACTGAATGGTTCCAGTTTCCCGAGAAGGTGTCGAGCCGTTTCCGTCAGGCTACAGCTTATTTCCGGCAGATCGTGGGAGACGAGCGCGAATTCGTAATGCGGGTCAGCGAATTTGAACCTTCCACTACCCAAGGACCTTTGGATGCCCTTTACACCCCGCCGACACTAATTCACCTGCTTGAAAGTGGGCATTGGGATGCTGCGGAAGAGAAACTACTCGCTGTCTGCGCGGAGCTGGATGAGAAATGGTCTGAATCGTGGGAGCATTGCATGGAGGCCGGTTTTTTAATCACTGCATCCTTCACGAATCTCGCACACCGAAATGGGCATACTCTAGCTAACTTAGTGGGAGACGATCTCGGTTGGTTGCAAAGCGGTGAAGCGTTCTCGACCATCGGTAAACTTAGAAAATGGTCCCTCAGCATTCTGAGCAAATTGAAAGAAGGAACGTCTAACGAAATTAAAGACATCAGGTCTGAATATGTGAAAAAGATTCAAGATTTCACAGACAAAAACCTGCATTTAGATGTTTCATTACGGGTTCTGGCTGACCATGTAAACCTCCATCCGACTCATTTATCAAAAATTTATAAGATTGAAACGGGTGAAGGAATAAGCGATTATATCTCGCGCCTGCGCATGGATCGCGCCTGCCATAAGCTGAAGACTACCTCTAAAAAAGTTTATGAAATCAGCATGGAGATTGGCTATATGGACCCTGCTTATTTTATAAAAGTGTTCAAACGACAGTTCGGAGTAACGCCGCAGGAATATCGAGACAATAATAAATAGCATGATAGAGTCCTATCGAAACTAAAAATCTCATATAGATGCCATCCCCGACTAGTTGTTAAAGTTACACTTGTAAAGATCATACACAGTAGGGGGAATTAAAGAATGATCAAGTTCAAAAAAATGTGGTCGTTGTTAACGGTCACAGCACTTATCACACTCACAGCCTGTGGCAGTGGTGGCGGAAATAATGAAAACGCCAAACAAAACAATACCACATCGTCTGAGACTAGTTTATCTGAAGCAGATGCTGCTTTTGAAAAAGGTAAATACGATCCACCCATCGAGTTCAGTTCGGTATTGATGCCGAAGAAATATGTTCAAGGTGATACCAAAGAAAACAATGTTCACGATCGCTGGATGCTGGAAACACTGGGCATGAAGCATAAAGATACTTGGTATCCTGCCAATGACGATCAATACAGACAAAAGCTTCAGCTTGCCATTGCTTCTGGCGAAAAGCTGCCTGACTTCGTTTCTGTACCAACCAATGCAGTATTGACCAATCAACTGATTGATTCCGGTCAGTTCATTGCTATCGATGAGTTGTTCGACAAATATGCTAATAAAATTCTAAAAGATCATGCTGCAGCACACCCAGAACTTTGGTATCCATTCACAAAAGACGGTAAGAAATACAATATGCCGATCCTTGAATATACTGATAATGACGATACTCTTCTCTGGTTACGTGAAGATTGGATGGAAAAGCTGAACCTTCAGGCTCCAAAAACAATTGCCGATCTTGAGAATATCATGGACAAATTTAAGAACGAAAACCCTGATGGTCTAGCACCTAAAGATGTTTTCCCACTTGCGATTTCTTTGAAAAATAATACAAACACCTGGATGGGCCAACTCGACTGGTTATTCGGTGCTTACGGTACGATTGAGGAACAATGGAATAAAGATGCCGACGGCAATCTGGAATACGGTTCCATTAACCCTGGTGCTAAACAAGCCCTTGCTAAGCTTAGTGAGTGGATGGACAAAGGTTATATTCACACAGACTCTGCACTTTGGGATGAAGGTAAATCTGCTGAAAGCTGGACAAAAGGCGCCGCAGGTATTCTACCAGGGGCAAACTGGGTTCCAGACTGGCCGGCTCCCGATCTTATGAAAAATGTACCTGGAGCGAAGATCAAAGCTTATCCGGTTCCAGCAGGTCCAGACGGACTCATCGGTACCAAATGGCAGAACTCTGGGGTAAACGCTAGTATCATGATTAACAAAGATGCTAAGCACCCTGAAGCAATTTTCTTATACTACAACTACTTGCTTGATAACCTAGCTAATCCAGCAGCTGGTAGTGAATTTGAATACGGCTTTGCTAAAGGCTACGATTGGGACATGATTGATGGAAAGCCTACTAGTGATAAAGAGAAGATTAAAGACTTCTCCAATGAGTTTCCTTTCTTAACTGGACCGGCTCGTATTCCTGATCTGTTCATGAAGACATTGGTTAAACTTGCTGATGGTGAAACCCCTGTAACTCCTTATGAAAAACAAATGGCTGAGTTCCGTAAACCGGAAAACTGGGCCGCTGCAAAAGTTGTTATGTCACAAATAGACATTCGTAGACAGAACTATTTCACTGGCGCTGCGACACCAACGATGGTATCCAAATGGAATCTGCTTCGTCAATCCGAAATGGAAACCTTCAACAAAATCATTTACGGTAAGCTACCTGTAGATGCCTTTGACTCCTTTGTTTCCAACTGGAAAGCAAATGGTGGTGATCAAATCACCAAAGAAGTTAACGAATGGTTCAAGTCTGTATCCACCAAATAGACTAAAGTAAATAAAAACAAGCCAGAGCGTGATCCTTTCGCTCAGGCTTGTTTTTTTATGAATTCCTATTAACTTTCGCTCGCTAGAATCCCTTTCAAATACCCCGTCAACTCTTTTGCCGCTTGTTCATGAGCTAATGCTCCCGGATGACTTCTTGCCCCTATGGTCTCACCCGTCATATTTGGAAGCTGCAATACAGAAACCTGCTTGTCCCCTGTTTTCTTGCTATAAACATCGACCGCCCGGTAGATCGCTGGCATCATCGGGATACCAAGCATCCCATATGCCCATACGAGATGTGCATGTTGATTATTTTTTCTAAGCTTCATCAGAAATTTCTCAGCGGCATCGACAAAAGCTTGTATATCATCCTCATGATAGGTCCCGTCTTCATTTAAGCGTTGTTTATGGCTCTCCCCTGTTACCTCATCTTTCCATTCTGGCGATTGAAAGGCGCCCCCATCATTTGTTCCTAGATTAACTACCACAACATCTGGCTGCCAGGTTTCAAAAGAATGTTCTTGAAAAGCTCCTAAAGCTTCGTTTTTTGCTCCAGTTAGAAGACCACAAACCTGCTCATAACAATCAGGGATATTACCGTGCGGATTATTATCCCAGCTAGTAAGGACTCCCCAGCCACTTTGAGAAATAACTCTATATTCTGCATTTAAAGCATCTGCTGTCATTCTGGTATAGTTGTTGATGGCGCTAAACCACATTGGAATCCAATCTTCTTCAGCCTTGGCACCTATACTTCCTTCTCCGGATGTGATGCTGTCACCTATGAACTCTATCTTGTGGGGTTTGTCCGCAACCGGCAGGAATTTTCCATCCATCTTCACCGCATGTATCTGCAAAGAGCAGCCAGGATCTCCACTCATTGCCTGCACATCTTTTACAATACGAATATTGTTGACAACACGATCATTCATGCCTCTAAATACACAAATCCAATACCTGCCTGCTACTAACATTTGTCTGCTAACAGGAACGGAATTGATCAGGATGCTAATCCAGGGTTCATAAACATCATAATCTGCTTCTACTTCAAGCCATAGCTCAGAACTTTTAACATTTAATTCGACCGCACTGCCTGTCCAAAATAACGTTAGTGGAGAAAGTGACCCTGTTGTTCTGCCGTGAATTTTCAGATGTTCGATATCAGCTAATGTATGTACCTTTAAGTTTGTATTCTGCTTCATAAAATCCCTCCTAATTTACCGCTAGAATCCTAATCTATACTTCTACTTCACTACTTCTTCAATACTATCTTATAATCCTTTTCCAAATAGCATATACTCTTCCTCTGGTACAATAGAATTAAATGAGGTCATGAACAAAGGTGGGATTGAAGTTGAAAGTTATACCTAACTGTATCACACTTGGCAGAATTTTTTTGGCAATAATGCTGTTATTCTTCGAGCCGCTAAGTTCGGCCTTTCTTGCAATTTATATCCTTTGCGGAGTCACCGATCTGATAGATGGTCCAATTGCCCGAAAATCAGGCACAACAAGTAATCTCGGAGCAAAGCTGGATTCTGCTGCCGACACGATACTAATCGGGATCTGCTTATTTACTTTGTATCCGTATCTGGGTCTTACCCTCGACTTCATCCTATGGATCTTCTTGATCGCGGCCATCCGCATAACATCGACAGGGATTGCCCTCCGCAGATTCAAAACTTACGCAAGTATCCATACCTACGGCAATAAACTCACCGGGCTTCTCTTATTTGTAACTCCTATATGGCTTTCCCATAGTAACCCCACCATTTGGACAACCATTGTCTGTATAGTTGCAACCTTATCCGCCGTGGAAGAATTGATGATTCAAATCACATCCACTCAATTACAGCTGGACAGAAAAGGATGGTTTTACAACCCTCCTAATCAGGAATAATGAAAGACACCGTAGTTCCCACCCCAGGAATACTTTGAATCTTCAAGCCTTGTCCATATAATTGTGTTAATCTCCGATCTGTATTAAGGAGCCCAATTCCTTGATCCTTAAGACTTTTTGGTTGCAATAACTTACTGACTTGAGCTTCATCCATTCCAATCCCCGTATCAGCAATGATAAAATGAACAGCCTCCGCATGTGTCTCGATGTGAATACGCAAGGTTCCACCTTTTGCCCGACTTAAGATCCCATGCCGGACGGCGTTCTCGACCAGTGGCTGAATGGTCAGCGGAGGAATTAGAAGCTGTAGATTCGCGTCTACCTCCCATTCAACCTGCAGCCTCTCCTCAAAACGCTGCTGCTGGATATATACATAATTCTCGACCAGCTCCAGCTCTTGCGACAGTGAAACAAGTTTGCCTGCATTTAAGAAGTCAAAGCTGATCCGCAGATAAGTAGTGAATGCATCTGAAAGATCTTTCATTTTGACAGTGTCAAAATCACTCAAGGACATAATCGAATTTAATGTATTAAAGAGAAAATGTGGATGGATCTGCGCTTGTAAATAAGCAGCCTCCATTCTCAAACGATCATTGACTGCTTGCTTCATAAAAGTGAGCGACGAAGCACGATACTTCAATTCCATGGCATCTACTGGCTTGGTTACATAGTCATTAGCGCCAGCCAAGAAACCTGCATAGACATCCTCCTGCTCACTGCGAGCGGTCAATAGAATAATAGGAAGTTCATACATCGTGAACCGCTCGCGTATCAATCTTGTCAATTCATATCCAGACATGCCCGGCATCATCACATCAGCGATAACCAAATCGAACTGCTCATGATGCAACATATCCAGCGCCTCACGGGCTGAAGTCGTTGTATCAATCCGATAGGCTCCATCTGATAAAATATTTTGCAGAACTTTTAAATTGACCGAATCATCATCAACCGCTAGCACATGTATGATGTCAGCGTCTGTATCGAGCTTCGAGAGTGCCTCTACTTCCTTTGTGTTATAGGTGGCAGCCACCATAGCTGATTTCTCCGCAGTTATCCACATGCTGAATGGTGACAATGGATCCGAATCTTTTTCAGTATGAACATCTGGAATAGATGACTGCAGACTCCCTTTGGCTACAGGTAATTTAAAGCTGAACTTACTTCCCTGACCCGGCTGCGATTGCAGCAATAATTCACTGCCATGCAGTTCGACCAGCTCCTTACAGATACTAAGCCCCAGCCCAATGCCGCCTTGACCGTAAGCCCCTTGTTCATAGCGCATAAAAACACGCTTTTTCAAAGCTTCATCCATACCTACTCCTGTATCCGTAACATGTATCCATACATCCCCACCCACTTGTTCTGCGGCCAGTTCAACACTTCCCTGTTCGGTGTACTTTAGTGCGTTATGAACTAAATTAATCAGAATCTGCACCAATCGCTCCTCATCAGCATAAACACGAGGCAGATTCTCATCTATAGACATTCGAAGCTCCACCTTCGTCCCACCGGTTAAGAAACGTAACATATCCAGTACACCTTCAGCCAATGACCTCACTTGCAACGCCTTTATATTCATCACAATCCGCTTATCCTGCAATCGCACAACATCAAGCAAGTCATTCAGCATAAGCGACATCCGGCGACTGACCATAATTAGCAATTCCATGTCACGCTGGCTCTCTTCATCCAGCACATGTTTTTTTCTTGTTAACACACTTTGGGCAATATTCATAATCCCATGCAGTGGAGTGCGCAGCTCATGTGACGTATTGGCTAGAAAACGGTCCTTTAATTTATTGGATTCCGCCAATTGAGCGTTCAGTAACACATTTTGATGGGATTGATGAAAATATCTCCTAAACCAATAGGCGGAAAATGCGGCAAGGGCAGCAATTAAATCTACGGGATAAAACATAAATTGTGAGCTACCGGCATAGTAGACAGCCCCCCACAACATATTATTTAGTACTGCTAACACTGAAAACAATAAAAATAGAGCACCTTCAGCTCGTAAGGCTACCATCTTCCAAAAATAATATACCGTCCAACACACTGGAACGTAATACAGGATCATGTAATACCCTTTTCCGATGATATATAACACTGCCTCTTCAGGACCTACAATAATAAATAAAGTAAAAATGAGAACTGACAGGATGTAACTATAAAACGCCTTGCCTTTCCGTCGATTCCCCAATAGTTCTCTTCCCATCAATAAAAGGAATAAACAAAACCCTATATACGAAAGAACCTTTAACCTCAGCATCCAGGCAAAATCAACATGAAGAAACCTGAACAACAGTCCATTATGTTCAACCCCAATGGATACAGCCGCAGCGACCATCATTAGGAAAAAAATAATCAGCTCTGTTTTTCGTACATCCATCAGATAGATAATCAATAAATACAACCCATGTAGAAGAAGCATGACCCCTACGACTAGCTGCAAGCCAATGGAATTCCAGTATATAGTGTCTACCCCATGTTGAATGCCAAACTCCACGGACCGAATTATGCCCCCTTTTAGTGGAGACTCATAGTTTGACGTCCGAACAAACAGATCCAGATGCTTCTGATCTGTAGGTGTATAACTGATTAAGAATGCTTTCGTCACATAAACATGCTCTTCCTTCTCGTCAGATAACACTCCAAACCGTGAGAGAATTGTTCCATTAATCTCCACTTCAGAAGAAGTATAGATGGATTGGAACCAAAAGCTAAGTGGCTCAGACAAGGGACGATCTAGCAGAATCCGCAAATGATAAGTTCCGTATCCATACGCCTTCTTTTGCTCAGCAGAATTGAATACAGAATTCCAGTTACCCGGCACCTGAAGCATCTGGCCTTTTAAAACACCATCCACATTGGCGGCATTCACCCATTGTTCAGGATAAAACTCCCATTCTCCATCCAATGGAAAGGAGCTTAGTGATTCAAGGTCTACTCCCCGCAAATCGAGCACACCTTGCTCCACTACAGGAGGATTGGACAGAGTAAAATGATTGTACCAGCTCCAGCGTATTGCAATCAGCAGGCAGATGAATACTACTATGTACAACATATGACTTAACTTAATTTTATTCTCCGAAGTTCTCATAGACTCCTCATTCGTCAATAGTATTTAATAGTGCTATATCCCTATCTCCAACTTTGAGCAATACAGTATGATTATACTATATTAAGAGGCCTATAGACGTATGTAATCCTATGTTCAGAGGAAAAAAACCAACCATCCCAAAGAGCAGATGGTCGATTCCTTTATTGTGATTTATTGATTAAAGCAGATCGCATCGCCGCGAACTTACTAGGCATTACTCCCACATTTGTTTTGAACGTCCGACTGAACAGATGAATACTAGAAAACCCCACATCTTCGGCAATCTCCGTTAGATTTTGCTTTCCCTGAATGATTCTCAATTTAGCCTGCTCGATACGAACATGCTTCAAATAATTATGAATGGTCACCCCAAGCTGAGTCTTGAACACATACGACAAATGATTGGCAGTCACACCAACATGCCTACTGATAGATTCATTACTTAACTGCGGATCTTGATAACACTGGTGTATGTGATGAATGGCGCCTTCAATTAAAGGCCATCCTTTGGTTCTCTTCCCTTCCGTTCCTTTGGACAGGTTCTGATTTCTAAAGAACAGAAACAACAATTCCAAACAGATAGACTTGTTGATTAATACCCCGCCGTACGTTGGATCTAGCAGCTCTTTTTGCAGTTGCATGAATCTTCTCTTCAATTCGATTCGATCTGGGAGCTGCAGATGAGATAGCGGATAAATATCAGCAAGCTGCATTTCACTTGGCATGATATCCTGGATCCCGGGCCTAAGTCCATCCGCTTGATCCGATGAGCTTTTATCCTCGTTATCATACAAATCAAAATGAAAGATATACTGCACTAAGGGTAAAGCCGAGGTGGACCTAATTATATGGGGCAAGCATGGATGCATGAGCAGCACATCCCCTTCTCGAACCAGGAACTTCACCCCATTCAAGAAAAACTCCGCCTCTCCCTGATCTATATAGGTATACACGTGATCTTGATCCAACCATTCACCTGCTAGTAAGGAGGATTCCATGACTTTGGCTACTCGAACATAAGGGGAAATGCTGTTCATCCACGACTCATTCACCTCGAATCTTCTCCTTCTTCTGACATTTTATTGATCTTATTTTATATCCTAACCGGAATCTTTAAGTGATCTTCTACATAATCTCGGCAGATTTCCATGGTATTGTACGGGCTATTTAGCGATTCGTCCACTTCGAGTGTCATCCAACCGGAATAATCAATTTCATTCAGCGCTTCAATAGTTGCGTGTAGATCAACAGATCCTTTGCCTAACTCACAAAAATGAGGAAGCTGTGTATCAAGTGTAGCGGCAGACCTGTCTGTCAGGTCCTTCAAATGAACATAAGCTACCCTGTCCTGATACGTTCGGATGATAGATGCCGGGTCCATCCCCGCTCCGAGCAGATGTGCTGAATCCGGGGCAAGATATACCACCCGCGGATCTGTCAGGCTCATCACAATCTCAATTTCTTTCTCGTCTTGCAATTCCGTCCACAAATGCGGATGAACACATGTCTTTACCCCTAAGGCATAGGTTCTTTTCGCCACTTCATTCATCGTGGCTGCGGCAACCTTCAATTCTTCCAGCGATGAGGGTTGATCCCGAGTGCCACCTGGCCCTAGGACAAGGATGTCTGCTCCACACTTCGCTATGATTTTAGCAAGTCGCACATTGTAGTCAATGATACTCGAAGTGTTCGCGGCATTGCCGAATTTTTGCTGCTGTCCCCCAGCCGTACCTCCATACAACGCAGTCATCTCCAGCCCGTACCCAGCCATGAGCTCTTGTAATTGTTCTGGACTTTCTTCATATTGAAGTGCAAAAGACGCCCACGGCTCAATCCCCGTGAAACCCAGTCTGGAGACTTCCTCCAACGCTTTGAAATGCGCTTGCCCCCAAGTGATGGTGTGTGCAGCGATTCTACCCTTGAACAGACTCATCCTTAACGCTCCTTCCAATGTTGGATTCGATGGGGTTAGATTTCCAGTGATGAGAATACTTTATCGAAGCCTGCTTTGGAACGAGAAAATAGTTCAGATGAACTTTGTGATGAAGCTGGCGCTAGCACTTCTTGAGCGATAACGCCCTTGTATCCGATCTTTTTCAAGCTTCCCAAGAATCCGGTAAGATCAATGGATCCTTCCCCTGGATACAATCGATCGGAATCTAGCAATTCCTCTATCGGCAGAGGTTTAGCATCATTAATATGGACATACGCAATTTGATGCGGTTGTAATTTCAGCAGGTCCTCACTCGTTAATCCATTCGTATGCCAATGATAGGAATCCAGTAATAAACCGATATTTCTCACTTGAATTGTATCCATCCAGTCCAACGTATCTTGCATCGTCCAGATTAGCGGATTTGCCCATTGTGTACGTAAGTGATGAGGACCAACGAACTCTAAGGCTAACGAAATACCATAGGCGCCTAATATTTCTGCACATAGTCTTAAACGTCTAGTGGCTGCAATCATGAACGATGCGACCGGAAGATCTGTCGAAGGCAAAATATAGGTACAGCATGTGGTGCAATTTAATGCAGCAGCGGCCTCAGCCATCAGCGTAAGCGATTTCAGACTTTCCCTAAAGCTTTCCTCTGTCGTGCGCCAATCTACCTCTAAACCAAATGATCCTAGCATGATGCCATGACTTTCCAGTAATTGGATGGCCCCATCCTTGCCATACTGCTGTACCAACTCTAATGGATTGACGTCTATGGCCTGAAACCCGAATTGGCTCGCAAGTCTGATATATTCTTCATTAGAAGCAATTTCTCCCAAACCCGCTGTTGTTAATCCTCTTATCATCGTCGTTCTCCCCCTTTATGACCAATCAAACAGTACGCCATTATACTGATCTTTGTTGGTTCTTAATCCCTCATAGGCTTCGCTAGCTTGCTCCGGCTTGATGACATGGCTAATCAAAGGTTCGATGTGCAGCTTCTGTTGTTGCATAAGCTCGAAGACAATGCCAGAATTACGCACCAAGGAATGTTTCACAAACGAATTAGGCTCTGTTGGATAACGCCATTCGTGAGCACCTTTAAATGTAATGCATCCCCGGTTATACAGATGACAGTAATTAAGCACATCCGTAATATCTGTATTGTATTCTCCACGCGGGCTACCCAAAAAGATGATTTCTCCCTGTGAGCCGATGTATTGAAGACTATCAACCCCAACTTTGGAAACACCGGTTGCCTCAATATGACTGGAAACACCCTTGCCCTTAGTTAACGTCATAATCTGCTCTTTTACCAATCCTTCGCCACTGTCCAGTGTGTAATCCACACCGCATTGACGCGCGGTCCGCAGCCGTTCTTTGGACAAATCCATACCAATTACCGTAGCCCCCTGCAAACGCGCCAATTGAGCTGCAAGATTGCCTACCAATCCAAGACCTGTCACACTCACTTTGTCTCCAAGTTCGATATCCGACACACGTATCGATGTAAAAGCTACCGTAGCCATCCGGGTAAACGGTACCCATTTCAAGTCTAGCGCATCCGGCACTCGAATGAAAACATCCCTAGCTTCAACCACTTGATATTCGCAATGAGTTCCGTAATGAAAAACCACATCGCCCGCTTGAAATTCCTGAACACCTTTACCACATTCTACGATACGACTGACGCTTGCATAACCTGGACACAGCGGGAGTTTTGCCCAATCCTCTTTGCCAGATAACATTGCCATCTCCGTTCCCGGACTAATCAGCGAATAAATCAATTTTACGAGTACCTCATGGTCACCTAAAGCCTTAAGTACAAGCTCCTCTTCAACCGTTTCCACATGGTGTGGGCTCATAAACATTATCTTTCTATTTTTCATCCTCATTACCTCCCATGATCCTCAAACTTTCTATTTAAATGTATGCGTTTTTAGACATCATGTCTTTGACTGCAAAAATGTTTTTTTGTCTAAAAGTAAGATGGGAGGTAGAGTTTAAGTGAGGAGACGACATGTCATTCCTTTCATTTTCGTTCAAAGATCCTTATACTTGCTTGGAGAAGCATTTCAAGGGAGAATGAAAAATATGGACATAAAAAAATTACAATACTTTATCGCAGTAGCAGAGGAACTGCATTTTAACCGTGCAGCTGAGAAGCTAAATATGACGCAGCCTCCCTTAAGCCAGCAAATTCAAGCTCTGGAGAATGAGATTGGTGTGAAACTATTAGAACGGAATAAAAGACAAGTTCGTCTCACGTCAGCGGGGGCGGTATTTCTAGAGGAGGCTAAATCCATTTTATCTCAACTGGAACGCTCTATTAAAACAACACAATTAGTCGATCAAGGAATTATCGGACATTTGAACATTGGATTTATAGATTCTGCAGCTGGTGGAGTATTGGTTGATATGTTAAAAATGTTTCGGGAACGTTATCCACAAGTACAACTCACATTACATGAGATGACGTCTGCTCAGCAGTGGCAGGCTTTACATGAAGGAACGATTCACATTGGATTTGTACGTTATACAGAGTCGGGCAAACATATCGAGCATCGTCCCTTAGTCAATGAATCGCTTATTGCCGTTTTGCCAGAGCAGCATCACCTAGCTCATTTACCGGTGTTATCCATTCGCTCTTTAGCTTTAGAGCCATTTATATCGTTCCCACGTCATTTAGGAGCTCCTTTTCATGACCTCATTATGAGCTTCTGCGCCCAACACGACATGTATCCGAATGTTGTACAGGAAGCCATTCAGATGTACACCATTGTAAACTTGGTAGCTGCTAATCTTGGAGTTTCCATTGTGCCCTCATCAGTTGCTATTTTTCAGCGTGAAGGTGTCGCATTTCGTCCCTTTGAAGAAAGCACACCATCGATTCCCCTTTATGCCGCTTGGAGAACCGATTGCGATCGTGCCTCCTTATCCGCGTTACTAGAGATCATAGGACAAATGAGTTCAGAAGCTATTAATGGTGAATAATATAATATTCAGCCCGTTTTTCTAGGATCACGTTCAACGAGTCCTTCTAGCACCCTATCGATTTCCAACATCACTTCCCTATCCAGACGAACTCCCGCAGCTTTGGCATTTTCTATAACCTGCTCAGGTTTGGATGCCCCAATAATTGCAGATGAGACTTGTGGATTTTGCAACACCCATGCTATAGCCAACTGCGGAAGCGTCAACCCAACTTCACTGGCGATGGAAGAGAGATTCGAGACCGCCTCAAGCACCTCAGTCCGAAGCCACTGACCCGCCAATTTATTCATAAATGGTGAGCCCGCAGCTGTTGAAGCACGAGAACCCTCTGGCAATGGTTGACCTGGCATATATTTGCCTGAAAGAATCCCTTGAGCTAGCGGTGACCAGACCACCTGTCCAATCCCTTCCCGCTCACAAGCTTGAACTACCTCCGTCTCCATCACACGCCATAACATCGAATATTGAGGTTGACTAGCCACCAATGGCACCTTCAATTCCCTCGCCAAAATAGCACCTTCTGCTATCTGATCCGCCGTCCACTCACTTATCCCGACATAGAGAACCTTACCTTGACGCACCAGATCCGAAAAAGCCAAAAAGGTCTCTTCAAGGGATACTGATGCGTCAAAGCGATGCGCATAATAGATATCAATATAATCGGTCTGTAATCTGTTCAGTGAAGCATGGCACGCCTCCATAATATGCTTGCGAGACAGACCTCTTGCGTTACGTCCCGTCCCTGTGGGATGGCACACCTTGGTACACAATTCGATATCAGCTCTGTGCACTCCTTTTAATGCTTGGCCCAGCACCATCTCAGCTTTCGTATCGGAATATACATCTGCAGTATCAAATGTTGTGATCCCTACATCCAATGCAGCGCGAACACAAGCATGGGCAGTATCATTGTCCACTTGAGCACCATGTGTAATCCAATTACCATAAGCAATCTCACTTAGATGTAAGCCACTCGTTCCTAATTTACGATAGTTCATTTTATACCCTCCTTTAGATAACAATCTGATTGTAACAAAGAGATATTAATACGAGAAATACTCTTTAAGATGCGATTTAATTCAAAAAAGATATTACTGAGATCCTTAAAGATAATAAAAAACGCCCTTTAGGCGTTTTTTTCGGTACATATTCTGTTTCGAAACTCTAACTTCGCCTATACTCCGGTGAGTATTAACCTCCAAGCCTTGTTACCGCACCACAACTAACAGTACAATAATTCCGAGCCAAAACAGCCAGCTTACTGGGTGACCGAAATTTAATCCCCAGCCGACTCCGAGCCTTTTCTTGACGATTAGGTTTGGATCTTTGCGATTGAAATAAATCATACCTAATCGCCATTTATCATCGTCATGGACAGGTCTGACATTGGAGCTATCGGCAGATCGCTCCAAGCGGCTTTCGCCCTGACCAGCCCAGAACGTTAAGGCCAAGGCGTATAGGATGACAAGGGCTATTATGATTAGGATAATAGGGATAGCGAAACTCATGTTAAGCAGAGATATCATGTTTAGTTGCACGACGGAAAACAGGATAACTATTAAGAAGCTTGCTGTAAGCATAAAATATGACCAAGTACGGCGGTAAGCTGCGTCTTGTCTGATGGAACGGTTAGTATCATTGGGTTGAACCTGCTGCTTTACTCTGCGAATACTCCAATTCTCAAATATGAACAAAAGTGTTATGAACACTTGCATGATCGTAGGCATAAACACAGAACTAAAAGATTTAGCTGCATAGCGGTCTACGTTCCAACTGCTGTTGTAATGGATCGGAATCTGATCAGGAATCAGATCGTAGTTGCGCAGCACAGTTACAATACTAACAACAGTAATTAAAACATGAATGAGGAACCAATTATTAGACAAGCCAATGTTTCTTTTCCGAAATCCAGTGTCCACTGCCATGATCGATGGTTCCAGAGCAATAGGCAGCATAGGTAGTAAACTTTTCATTTTGAAATGATAGCTAATGTTTATGACTAGGGAGATTCCGACCATGGCGAGTGAATAAGTGACAATGATCCAACTTTGTTGCTTGGAATGTTCATCACCGTATATTAGACAGAGGATACAAACCATGAATAGGATGGTATGCACGGTAGCACTAATCCTAGCATATGACTTCCGCATCTGGCGCAGAGGCTCACTATGGAATTGTACAGGGCTGACGGTGACCCCAAAACTAATCGTCTCTTTTGTTAAATAAGGCATGCATACCATGAGTACAATGGCAGGTACAAATACAAAGATCATTACTATAACAGGCATTATCGTCATATCATTCGCCTCCTCTTATACATAAGTGTGTATTTGAAAACTCTATAACCCTTATAGCATAGGCAATTGAGCGCTATGCCTTTTTGCGTATGATGATCCTATTAACTTAGGATAGGTGATCGACTTGAACATAAATTTTATTATAATCGATTTTAGTGACTATAGGGGTGAAATTAACATTTATCCAGTTTTTTTGCTGCGCAAAGCTACTCATCTGACAACTCAATTATGGCAATTACATCTGTTTGAAATTCTGTGTTGGTAAAGGACTCGCCTCTTATCTGCAATGGTGCGGATTACTGCGTCAGAGTATAAATAAGTCCGTCCATGCTTAATATAGTACTTGCTCAGGTTTGTTCCATTAACTCATGCATGGTCATATGCAGCACTTCTTTAGCATTTGCAAGAATGTACTCCGCTACTTTTTTCTCTGATTCTGGCAATTCATTTAAGTCTAGCTCAATTTGCGAAATCATACTTCCCCGCAATTATACCCGCTCCAACAAATGCAGGAATCATCAGTATGAAAATATTTCCGATTTTTTGCAAAAAGTTCTTGAACGGTTTATCATTCTTCTTTTTAAGCTGCCCCTTCATTTGTGCACTTTGTGCTTGTAATTGCTCAGCCGAAGTCGCTATTTTCCTAATACTCATTTAGACTATATTGAGCAATCTAAATTTTGTATCACTTCTATGATTCCCCACGTTCCATTATTGACGAAATTTTTTTTCAACATTAAACTATAAGGTAAGAAATTAAATTTCAAAGAAAACCGTTTTTTTTCATTTATTAAATTTATCCCAACATTACGGCGCAGGAGGAAATGAAAGATGACGACGACACCAAACATCATCGTAATGAACCATCCAACTAGAGAGCAGCTTGAAAAGATTTACGATATTTTAGATGAATGCTTTTCCGTAGGCCGAGCTTTTTTCCAAGAAAGATTAGACCTAGACACCACATATGATCCAGATACAACATGGTTTGCGATGGTTGACGATAAGATTGCATCTAATGTACAAATTTTTCCGTTTCATATTAGAGTCGGTCAAGCGATCTTGAAAACGGGTGCAATGGGGAGTGTCGGTACAGATCTAAATTACCGCGGGCTGGGGCTTGCACACAAAATTCTTCATGCGCAGACCAACTATATGAAAGAAACCGATTATGATATAAGCTTGCTTTTGGCTAGTAAGCATGCGTTTTATGAAAAAGCTGGCTGGAGACTTATTCCCGAGACTGCTTTCGCAATTGAAAAACCAGCAAGTTTGGAGCAGCAGCAAAGCAGTGATGAAATCATTCCTTTTGAAGCCTGTTATCTCGATGATATCCGTTTCATCTATGAACAATTTAATAAGAATCGTACCTACACCGTGATCCGAAGTAAAACGTATTGGAATGATTTATTGACCTGGCCGGAATGGAAGAAAGTTGACTGCTTGCTCCTTCGCAGAAATGGAAAAATCGTCGCTTATGGCATCATTGAAAAGAAAGATACTGAACAAGTATTTATTAATGAATTATTGTATTTGAACGAAGCCGAAAACGGTGTTGAAGCTTTGTTTCATGCCTTATGTCAGCTGCGCCAAAATGCAAAGCAAATATTAGCGATGCTCCCAGAGGACCATAAGCTATATTCCTATTACCAACAGCATCATGCAAATTCAATTCAAATCAATATGGCGATGTGGAAAATGATCAATCTCAGTTCAACTTTCCATAAGCTTCAGCCTGAATTAGAAGATCGCCTAAACCGTAGCAACATAATTGCAGGCCAGGAGCTGCATATTGCACTTCGCAGCAATGAGGACTGTATCTACTTGGATTATAAGCAAAAGCAGCTTTCTGTTTCGGATGCTAGTAATCATACCAATCCCTATACTTCAATAGAAGTAGATGAACGCGAGCTAATGACTTATATCATGTTCGGCTATAATGAAGCAGGCGCAGCAAAGGACAGTACGGAGGACGCTAACATCCTTCAAGCTCTATTTCCGAAACAACAAGCCGTGTTTTATTTGACCGATAAATTTTAAGCCATTTTTGATTCCTACCATTTTAAAATAAGGGTGTGTCGCAAGTCCAACTGCTCGGACTTATGACACACCCTTATTTTTCCATAGCAACAAAAACTAGTCGTTGTTCATTTTTGATCTTCCTAACAGGACAGCACCGTAGGCTGCATCCTTAATCGGCAAAATCAGCTTTGTTTGCGGGTAGCTCTGTGCGAGCTTTCGCTCCAAGGCTTCTTTCACAAAGCGAGACTT
This sequence comes from Paenibacillus sp. FSL P2-0121, assembly GCF_037975345.1. Taxonomy (NCBI): domain Bacteria; kingdom Bacillati; phylum Bacillota; class Bacilli; order Caryophanales; family Paenibacillaceae; genus Paenibacillus; species Paenibacillus sp. FSL P2-0121. Next base: position 4,420,845 of record NZ_CP150245.1, read on the forward strand.
TTGCAGCACACTTCCTGCAATCGCAATCGGACTTTCATATAGCTTAAGCCGTTCAATAACAGGCACAACAAGCTCATATAGATTGGCTGCACATTTCTCCGCTAACGCTAGTGCATGTGCATCGCCCTTCTCGCATGCGGTCGTCATAATCGGTGCGAGCTGCGCAATATCTTTTTTCGTCGTATTTTTATCATAAACAAAGCCAATAATCTCTTTCACAGTACTTAAGCCAAGCCGCTCATATACCATCGCTGGGATGACCGTATCGGTTATTCTTCCGTCCTCCACTTGAACTAATGCGGATAATAGATCGCGCCCAATGCTATAACCGCTTCCCTCGTCATCAATCAAATGACCAAAGCCTCCTGTGCGATGCTGCTCTCCTTTTTCATTCACCCCGAAGCAAATCGATCCTGTACCGGCAATGAGAATGATGCCTTGCATCGCATTTTGTGCCCCGTATAATGCGGTTTCTTGATCGCCTGTAATCGTTAATGGCCCGATATAACCGTTATTTCTCACATGCTGCTCCAAAAAATTGATGACCAGCGGATTACTTATTCCTGCCGCACCTATACATATATGAGCAACTTCTTGTAAATTACCGCAGTAGAGCTTCGTTTGACTAAAAATTTCCTCAAAGGAGGCGGCAATAGAGTCAGCATCACCACCGTTATAATTAATAGGCCCTACAGTAAAGGTGAATAAAGAGTCATCCTGGTCATGCGTAATGGTGACAGCTGTTTTCGTGCCACCCCCATCAATTCCAACGATAAATGCCATACCTATGTCCCCTTGTTGTACTTTTTATCTACATCTGTATCGTAATCTTGGCGGTGGGTACAACCTCACCATTTAGGATTGGAAGGAGTGATTTGAATGCATCAAGTGTATACTCAAATGCCGCAATTCCGCAGAACTCGCCTTCGATTAACGGTAAATCATACGGGCGACCTAATGTAATGGCCGTTACTTTGCAGCCTGCTGCCAGCAGCTTCTGAACAAGCGCAAGCTGACCTTTGTTTTCACGCGCATTGAACAAGCCGATAACAATATGCTTGTAGCCTTGTACCTTTGGCAGCGCAGCGTTGATTTGCTCCTCGCTCGGGTCAATGTCGATAATCTCATAAGCTGTATTAAAATGCTCCCCCATATATTGCGGAAAGCTAAGAGCTTGATTCAAGCTGCTGGACGCAAGATCGGTGCGGTATGAATAGGAACCCATAAATAACACTTGCTCGTCACCGGTATGAATGGGCTGGAGCTCTCCTTTCATGAGGCAGATCGTTTCCGTACGCATTAGCTCATTTGCTCGGCGATGTACATCGCAGCCAACTAGTTCATAATCCAGCTCCTCAATCGTCGCATATTGTGCTTTATAAGCTATAATTTTTGTAACAGCTGCATCAATCAGCGCTTCATCCAAATCACCGGTGGCTACAGCTTCTTCGATCAAATGAATCGCTTCCTTCACTGTCTCAGGAGTATGACTAATGAATACCAAATCAATACCTGCTTTAACAGCTCCTAACGCTCCTTTTGCCGTACCATAGTATCGTTTGATCGCGTCCATTTCTAAACAATCCGATACAACTAACCCTTTATATCCTAATTTTCCTTTTAATATCTCTGTAATAATGGTATGAGACATAGTTCCGGGCACACCGGATTTTTCAATTTTCGGAAATAAAATATGTGCACTCATAATCGCTTGAGCGCCTTGCTCAATTGCGGCCTTAAACGGCAGCAGCTCAAGCTGCTCTAATTCCTCAAGTGTTTTTTCAATGGTAGGCAAGCCAATATGTGAATCGACATTTGTATCACCATGACCTGGAAAATGCTTAAGTGAGGACATGACGCCTCCATCGAGCAATCCCTTCATCATTTGAATTCCATACTGGGATACTGTTGCAACAGAATCACCATAGGAACGAACATTTATGACTGGATTCAATGCATTATTGTTAACGTCCATAACTGGAGCTAGATTAAAATTAATACCTAATGCTTTCAATTCTCTGGCAGTCATTCTGCCTGCTGCATACGCATTTTCAGGTCGTCCTGAAGAAGCAATTGCCATGGCTCCAGCAACATTGGTCGCGTCTTTAGGCATACGAGTGACTCGACCGCCTTCTTGGTCGATCGTAATAAAGCCCGGGATACCAGTATGTGTCGTGTACCATTGCTGCAGCTCAGTAACAAGCTCGCCTAATTGATATTTATTGTCGATATTATGTGAGAATAAAATAATATTGCCGACTTTATAATGCTCAATAACTTCCTTCAGCTCAGGAGTGATCTCGGTTGAAGGGAAGCCTGTTACGAACATTTGTCCAATCTTTTCGCGCAAGCTCATATGTTCTATTGTTCTCATCAATTATTCACCTTCCTCTAGCGATATAAATGATACTGCTGTGTTATTTCTGCAAATTGCTTGCTTTCCGCTGCAAACTGTTCAAGCAGCTGCTTGGCTTGCATATTGTCCGTACGATACATGTTGTCTCCCCCCAGCAAATCGATAAATGGACGAGAGCCCTCCTTCACAGGAGGCAGGAATGAAAATTGCTCGTACAAATCTCTTATCGTAAATAATAAGATTACCCCAACTTCTAAAGGCCTCAGCACTTGGAGATCTGTAATGTAAATTTGTACCCCGCCGCATAGCTCGCCACAATGTTTAGATGACGTTGGCTTGAAATGAACTGGACGAAAAAGCACACCCGGGATACCTTTTGCATTCATCTCATCTGCCAATTGCTGCGCTTGAATGAACGGAGCACCAATCATTTCAAAAGGGAACGTTGTTCCACGTCCTTCGGAGCAGTTTGTGCCTTCAAATAAACATGTTCCTGTATATAATAACGCCGTTTCATATCGTGGTATTCCAAGTGAAGGATGAACCCAAGTTAATCCTGTATCCGGGAAGGACATACTCCGTTCCCAGCCTTCCAAACGAACGACATGCAGCGATGCATTCCAATTCATTTGATCATTTGCCATCGTTGCTACCTCACCTGCTGTTAAGCCGTATCGCACGGCTAGCTCGTAATTTCCAACAAATGATTTGAAGCCGGGCTTCAAGACATTCCCTTCTACCGTTACCCCGTTAAGCGGATTAACACGATCAAGAACAACAAATTCCACACCTGCATTTGCACAATCTTCAAGTGCATACAGCATCGTATAAATAAATGTGTAATAGCGTACACCAACATCTTGAATATCGTATACAATGATGTCTACTTCATTCAGCATTTCTTTTGTTAAACGCTTGGAGTCTTTACGGTACAAGCTATAGACTGGAACATTCGTAAAAGGATCCATGTAAGTGTCTACTACTGCCCCTGCATCCAAATCTCCGCGAACGCCATGCTCAGGTGAAAACATCGCAGCAAGATTAAAATTTTCATGTAAAATAGTAATCGTTGATGCAAAATCCTTCGTAAGACCTGTCGGCGCTGTAATCAATCCTACGCGCTTACCTTCGAACAAATAACGATAATTCGTTATAGAATCAATCCCATTTAACACCATATGAAGCTGCCTCCTAGCTGCTTTTTCGCATAAATGGATAGAACAAGGGAATGTTTCCTGCTATACATAGAAACACTCCCTCTTAGCTAGTTGAATAGTTACCAAAGACTAGACTGCCTAACCTTCACCGTTTCAGCAGGCACCATAAATGCTTCTGCATATGTCTTTCTTGCTTCACAGCCGCGAACAACTGCTAGTGCTTTATAGTAATCCATGTATTTGAAAGATTTGCTATTCGTCACAAACCAATGCTTGCTTAAAGCATCTATCCATAGATCAAATGCCGCTTGATCAAAATCCACATATACGTAAGGGACATAATCAACCGCATCCTCCCAGTTTTCGGAGTAATATAATCTTGCTGCAAAGTGCGCGGGGAGCGCTCGTTCAAAGGATGATAGACTTGCGAAGAAACGGGCATCATTTACGATATGATGCGTTAGCGCATGGTCCTTATGCATACTGTTTTTCCAGTGTGTAATAATAATGTTAGGCTTCACGCGACGAATTACATCACAAACCTCCATACGAACTTCCTGATTGTCAGGCAACTCTCCGTCACAATAACCATCGAATACAATGGCTTCACCGCCTAGCATATCCGCAAAAACCTGTGCCTCTTTCACTTTTTGCTGACGATATTCCTTCATATCCTGTCCTGCCGGGACCCCTCGTTCACCCGCAGTTAACGCTAGTGTCACAATGCGATCTCCCTTTAAACTATGACTAGCGAGCACACCACCAGAAGCTAGCTCCACATCACCAACATGCGCTCCAATTGCTAATACTGTGAATTTTTCGCTCATCTTTAAAGTTCCCTCCGCAATATAGAAAATTGTTTTTCAATAGTAAAGCCCGCTTTTTGATAGATTCGAAGAGCCGGATTATTATTTCCAGTGAATAGAGACATATATTGACAGCCCACATTTTGAAAAGCTTCAACCATTCGGAAAAATAATACACTGCCAAGACCATGACCCTCATGCTCTGGGTGCACTCCGATACCGCAAAAAAATGCTCTTCCATCAGGCTGCGAAATAATTGGACCTGCAAAGCCCACAACCTCGTTGCCGTACACAGCTACTACAAGTGGTGCGCCAACCTTCACATAAGTAACAATATCCTTCTTCCACTGCGGATTTTGCAGGGCAGCAAGCGTTGCTTCAAGCCCTGTATGTAAATCAGGGACATAGGACGTAATGTAATAGTCCTTGCTATTTGCATTGGTTTCCTTATCTAAAATATCTTCGGGAACTATAAAGCTTCCGAGTTTTAAATACATGCCGCATTGCGTCGCTCGATCTTCGTAGCCTCTAGCCATTAAAGCTTCATATAATGGCTGGTCCTTACTGATGCCCGGGGCATTATTATGCTCATGCTGAGGTGCACTTGGTATACTCCACTTCAGCTTAACAGGGTTGAAAAACAATACATCCGCTTGTCTTTTCCCAAGTTCTTGGAATCTTTTTTCTAAACGCAATAGAAAAGCATCGTAAAGCTCCAGAGAAGCCACATGGGTATCTATAATAACACTCGTAATATAACCGGCCACATCTCCAAGAGGGAGATCGTCACCGCAGCAGCCAGCTGCAAAACCAACAATCCCTTTTTCGTCACAGCCTACCCATATACAGTCAGCGTCAAAATAAGGATGGTCGATGAATGTATCTTGAAACTCTCGCTCTGTAAATGGCTTATAATCATATTTTGTAGCCTCACGATTCCAAAGCTCTACAACTGCAGAGTGATCTTCAATTGAAAAGGATCTGATTTGCATCATTTAAGCCTCCTGTGAACGTCCAATATAGGGCCAGGAAATTTTGCCCATTACTACTGGCTGTGAAGCTCCAGTTACTAGCGGGATATTGTTTGGTAAGCGCTCCATCGTGTAATACGCTAGCAGAGCAAAAGCAATTGCTTCCTTAGCATCACTATTACCACCGATATCCTCCTGCGTCAGCACCTGCACGTTATGCGGTGCAAATAAGTGCTGCAAATCACGCAAAAGCGTCTTGTTATAGCTTCCACCGCCGCCAATTAACAATTGCTCAGCCTGGTGCTGCGGTGCAATATACCTTTCATAGCTATCGACGATGCTCCAGGCAGTTAAGTACGTAGCTGTTGTAACAACATCTTCTGCTTTCCAGTGATTAACCTTCATCATTTCAATAATTTGTGCCACGTATTGTTGGCCAAACCGTTCTCTGCCTGTCGATTTTGGTAACGGCATCGTATAATATTTATCCTGCTGCATCCATTTCAATAGCTCATCAATCACTTGACCGCCCGCACCAATTTCGCCATTAACATCCATTGTCATTGGTATAAATAATTGCGATACAAGGCCATCGATAATCATATTTCCAGGACCCGTATCAAAAGCAAATACCTCATCCGGTGAGGCATTTACAGGCAAAACAGTCACATTGCCTATTCCGCCAATATTTTGCATCAGAAGTGTTTTCTCTGGATTATTAAACAATAAGTATTCGGTAAATGGTACTAACGGAGCTCCTTGTCCACCCATTGCCATGTCAGCAACTCGAAAGTCTGATACGCAAGGAATCCCTGTGCGATTGGCGATAACTGCACCATCCCCAATCTGAACGGTACAATGCAGATTATAGCCGCCCATAACATTCTCTTCCGGAGCATGATAGATTGTTTGACCATGCGATCCTACTGCGAATATTTGCGAAGGCGAAAGGCCGCATTTCCCTATAACGGATAATGTGGCTTGGGCGTATAATTCGCCAAGCCACATATTCATTGCGCCAACCTTATCAATCGTAGCGCTAGCGGGATCAAAAAGCTCAAATATGGAGTTTCTAACTTGCACCTCAAAAGGTGTGTTTTCAAAAGCCAGTAATTCAATCTCTACTCCATGCTCTTTTTCGGCTGAAGGGAAAAGCTTAACTACTGCTGCATCAATACCATCTACTGATGTACCTGACATCAAGCCAACTAAGTATGTTGCATCCACTTTTGATTGTTTGTCCATTAACCTTTCACCGCTCCAACTGTTACCCCTTCAAGGAAGTATTTTTGTAAACTGAAGAACAAAATAAACATTGGAACTGCTGAAATGGTTGCCCCCGCCATCATCGGTGCAAAGTAAGTTGTATTCGCAAAGCGAAAGTTTTTCAAGCCGACCTGAATGGTTTGCATATCCATCGTATTCGTTACTAGGAACGGCCAGAAAAAGTCATTCCATGCCGCCATGAACGTTAGGATTGCTAGTACTGCCATAATTGTTTTAGATAGAGGCATAATGATATACCAGAAGATTTTAGGCTGGGAACAACCTTCGATTTTAGCAGATTCAATAATTTCACCTGGAATGGAGGACATGAACTGCTTAACCAAGAAGATATTGTATACCGTTACTATGCTCGGCATAATCAACGCAGTGTACGTATTTTGTAATTCAAAAATATTTACGATCAAAATATATAGTGGAACCTGAGTAACTTGAACAGGAATCATCATAGATCCCAGCAAAATAGCGAACAAAATGTTTTTCCCTTTAAATTTCATTTTTGCAAAAGCATATCCAGCAAGAGTAGCAAAAAATACGTTAGATACCGTGATACACGCTGCTACTATAAAAGAGTTCAATAACCAGTCCCATGTATGTGGGCTAAAGTTAAAAAAGAATTTATAAGATTCAAATGAAATCTTCTTTGGTAGGATAGAATAGCTCATTGCACCAGCTTCTACCGGATCACCGAACGAGGAAATGACCATAAAGTATATCGGGAATATGGTAGCTGCGGCGAATAGGATAAGGAACGTAATGTTTGCACCATTACGTATAAACAGATACCCTTTGCTTCTTAAGCTATTGTTGTACAAACCCATAGTATTCTGCTCCTTTTCCTAGTATTCTACATCTTTACCTATAAACTTGAATTGAAGGAATGAGATAAATCCGATAATCGCTGCTAGAACTAATGATTGTGCCGCTGCCTCACCAAACTCAAAATATGTGAACGCATTGTTAAAGATTAACAAACCTACCATTGTTGTTGCATGGTCTGGTCCACCGCCTGTCATAAGATAAGCGTTTTGGAATACTTGGAAGGAACCGATAACACCCGTAACAAGTAGGAATAGCGTTGTTGGCTTAAGGAAAGGGACAACGATAAACCAAAGCTTTTGCAGGAAAGACGCGCCATCAATTTCAGCTGCTTCATAATAGCTGTTATCAATAGCGAGTAATGCGGCTATATAAATAATAATTGCTGTACCATGACTTGATAACCATGACATTAACACAAGTGAGAACATTGCAGTTGCACTGGAACCAAGCCAGTTTTGATTTTCAATACCTAAAAAACTCACGAGCTTATTAGCAATACCTGATTTTAACGGATCGAAGATCCACAGCCACACAACAGAAAGCGCTACACCAGATGCTACGGCTGGCAAGTAATATAGTGCTTTAAAGATCGTTTGTGTTTTTTTCTTGAAAGGAATAATCAAAATTGAAATTAAAAATGATAGAAGAATATTAAACGGAACAGTTAATAGCGTATATACTAACGTGTTTTTCAGTGCTTTCCAGAAAAGTTCATCTGAAAACGAGTTAACGAAGTTATCCATGCCGACAAAAGTGGATCCTAATGGACCATATTTTTGTAAGCTGATAATAAAAGCATTGATGACTGGATATGCGGTAAATAAAGAAAACGCAATAAGTGCTACTGCGATAAACGCGTATCCCCAACCTGAGTCACTTTCGAGCTTCAATTTTTTTCTTTTAGTCAACGTTTGATTCATTGGGTCGCACCTCTCTTCTAAAAACAGTACAAGCTCTAGCTAATTTAGAAGGAAAGCTGTACGTTCTAGCTACGCACAGCTTTCACATGTCAGCCTACGACAGACTAGTCAACTACAATACCATCTTTACCGAAAGATTTAATTGCAGCCGCTTTAACTGCATCATACATTTCTTGTGGAGCAATCTCATTTGCAAGTAAGGCTTGTAGTTTAGGAATAATAACTTCTGTTTCAATTTTTAATGCTTCAGCAGCCAGATCAGTAGGAATATCTGTACGAGCCGGAAGCGCTTTTGCCATCATAGCTTTACCTGCAGCAACGTTATCTTCGTTACGAGGGAATTTTTCAAGTACTTCTGCATTACGTGCAGATTCAGTAATTGGTGATAAGAACAGCTCATTACTGTAGTTAGCAGCAATTGAACCAGAAGACAAGAAATTCGTTGCTAGGGCAATATTTTTGATGTGCTCTTCAGATGGAGCTTTTTTACCACGAAGTGCGATATAACCATCAACGATTGAAGTAGGGACATAATCGGCACCGTTGAATGTTGGGACTGGAAGTGAAATATAATCAACTTCAATAGAATCTGCAACAGCTGAACCATCGTTCGCTTTAATCTTCTCATTGTTTAGACGAGCAGAGTTTTCAAATGCAGATAAACCTTTACCTGTGATCATCGTTTGGCCCGTTAGGAACATGTTCCACCGTTTGCCAGCATCGATAGAGCTTAGCTCTTTAGGCATAGAACCATCGTTGATCATTTCGCGAATAGATGTAAGTAGACCCAAGAAGTTTTTGCTTGTATACGTATATTTAAGATCTTTATCGAAGTAATCTGGTAAACCTGCAGTTTTAGCAAGAATAGCTAGATAGTCTTTAGATGCTACACCAGATGTTGCGAACACGAAACCATAACGAGTAGTTTCACCTTTATCATTTTTCACTACGCCTTTAGAAATTGCATTACGGAACTCTTCATAAGTCCAACCGTTTTGTTGAATGCTTTTCCAATCAATTCCGGCTTCTTCAAGGAATTGTTTGTTACCACCGATAGTGTGGATTTCCATATATGCTGGTAGGCCGTATTGAGCGTCACCTAGTTGGAAATATTTCAATGGAACTTCGTCATAATCGGCCTTGGCTTCATCAGAAAGGGCACCGTTAAGGTCGATTAGTACATTAAGTGCTGCATATTTCGAAATTCCTGAAGCACCGATAAAAGCAATATCTGGAGGAGAACCTGCATTTACTTGAGTATCAAGTTTTTGCGTCATATCTTCCCAGCTCGCTGGTTCGATTTTCAAAGTCAAGTTAGGATGTAGTGTATTAAATTCTTTTTCCATATCAGCAAAACGTGTTTGATAGTTCGCTGATATCGGAGGTAAAAGTGCTGTAATCGTATCCTTTTTAGGCTCAGAACCACCGTTACTAGTTCCTGTATTACCGGAATCTGTAGAAGTTGTAGCGTTATTTCCGTTTCCTCCGCAAGCCGATAAGAGTGATACCATCATGATTCCTGACAAAAACAGAGTTAATCCACGTGATCTTTTTTTCATCGAAAACAGCCCCCTCAATTATTAATAGCATCCATCCTGTTATTCCACTTTTCACACCTAAACCAATGATGCGATTGCCTGTTTCAAGCGTCCTCCGTTTGCGTTAAGTACTTGTTCTGCTTCTTTTGCATCTAACCCCGATTTAATCATCATAATTGCCAGCTTACAGTTCATAGATGCTTTATCAAGTGTTTCTGCGGCGGTTGATGTATCTACACCAGTCGTGTTCATGATGATACGAATCGAGCGATCTACGAGCTTAAAATTACTAGCCTTCAGATCAACCATCAAGTTGTTGTACGTTTTTCCTAACTTGACCATTGTGCATGTTGTCAGCATATTAAGCACCAACTTCTGAGCAGTTCCTGCCTTTAATCGAGTCGAACCGCTAATGACCTCAGGTCCTACAACAGGTGTTATACAAACATCTACAATGGGTTCGAACTTTGAGCCTCTGTTGTTACAAACACCGATAGTGGCTGCTCCAAGTTCCTTTGCTTTCGCTAAAGCTGCAATAACGTAGTTTGCACTACCGCTTGCCGAAATCCCAATTAGTACATCTTTGTTTGTTACACCAATGCTTTCGATTAATGCGATCCCTTCATCCATATCGTCTTCACAGCCTTCAACCGCAGTACGCAAAGCAATATCACCACCAGCGATATAGCCCTGCACCAAGGAAGGATCTGTACCAAAGGTAGGAGGACATTCGGAAGCATCCAGAACACCTAATCTTCCTGATGAGCCAGCTCCTATGTAAAACATTCTTCCACCATTAGACAACCTATGATGTAGAATATCTACCGCCTTTGCAATCTGCGGAATCTCCTCAGTTATAGCTCTGGGGACCAGTGCATCTTGTTGATTCATTAACTGGATCATTTCTTCCGTAGTACATTCATCAATCATTAATGTGTCTGGATTCACAGCCTCTGTTGTCAATCCCGCAAGGTAGTCATTCATAGCCATCCTCCTTCTTCCCAGTCTCAATCTGTCACCTAGTTAACAAAACGTGTTATATTAACTTACAATTATTATGCTCTTATACTAATACAACACCATCGCTTCGTCAATAGATTTTGAAATATAATTTCATAAAGAAATTAAATTCTGATGTTTTATTTCATTTCTTACATACTATGTTATACCACATTTATAAAGCGCTTACAAGATACAATTTAAATTTTTACCAATTGCTTTGATCGCTATGGCTCTAAGGTTAAAGCGATTTTAAAAAATGCATTATTTGCTGATTATCGCTCCAAACGAAACATAAAGTTACATCATCCGCGTTCAACCGGATGATGTTTCGTCTTCGATTCCATTCATTTTCTTCCTCATTATTGTGTGCCAAGCTATTAATTATTGAATTAAACTACTTATTATATTCATTAGATCAACGTATTCATCATGTAGATAATCTGACATAGATTGATAAGTAGTACATTTTAGTACACGAATAAGCGAATGAAATACAAAAAAAAGGAAAGCATTGATCCATGATCAATGCTTTCCTTCACATTCATTCTATCAGAACCTAATTTCTAAGTTTTTTCTTTAATATATTATGCGTTTTTGTTAAGTAGGTTTTTACTTCTTCATATTCTGCACTTGCGACACCAGCAAATAATATGTCGATGATCGTAAGCATCGCAATACGTGAGCCCATAGCCCCACTGCGGATTGTTATTTCAGGTGTGGATATGCTCAGTACAATATCCGCCCGCTCCGCAAGCTCACTTTTATTGTACTTCGTAATCGCAATACATTTCGCTCTATTCTTTTGGGCAATTTCCAGTGCATCAATAATATCACTAGTTGCTCCAGAGTTAGAAATGAAAATGGCAACATCATCTTTCTCAAGTAAAGTTGCTGCCGTGAGCTGACTATGACCATCTGTATAGGCGTGACACATCTTATTAATTCGCGAGAACTTCTGTTCCCCGTCCATACAAACGAGTCCCGAAGCACCTATTCCAAAGAAAACAATTCGCTTACTATGACATAGTAATTCTACAGCTCTTGTAATTTCTTTTCGATCAATAACACTAAGCGTATCCTCAATGGACTTGCAATTATTCAATGAAATATTTGATATAATTGTCGAGAGATCATCACCTGGCTGAATATCTGTATATTGAGCCTTTGAATCCTCATCACGAGAACCCAAAGATGCCGATATACTCACAATAAAATTGCGGTATCCGCTGTAACCCATCGTCTTACAGAAACGAAGGACAGATGCATCGCTTGTCTTACTCGATTGAGCCAATTCCTTAATCGACAAATGAGGGATCTCTTCCGTATTTTCTAAAATGTAATCTCCGACCAATCGTTCAACTGGTGTAAAACTCTCTCGCATATCACGAATTTTAATTAATACGTTGTCATTTAGACTCATAATCTACCTACTCTAGATTTAATTAACACCTTTATTAATATCATAAACAATATAAACAACCAATTTCAATAACAAAATACGTTTCGGCATATCAAAGCTAATATTAATTAATCTATTAAAATCATCCTACTCTTAGGTCATCTGGTGACTTTACGTTGATTATAGCGTAATAAAGTTGTAAGGTATAGTCGATAATTATATACTTTCTGATATGGTGAAACAAGGGACCACAAAGGTCCCCGAAGATTCTTTCTATTGTTCTCAGCATACGTAATACGCATGTATTTTTAAATTTCACTGCCGTCTAAATATGACTCAATTTGTCAACTACATCCTGTGATGTAGCACCGTACTTGAACCATTTAATTTGCTAGCAAGCTGCTTTAATGTAGTCAAGAACACCGGCATGGCCGCTACACTTAGTAATAATAGTGCAATGATTAATACGAATGCTACCTGTATAAGTGTCGTTACGCCCGAAGGAATCAACGCGGCGCAGGTGATCCAACATCCCCTTCAAGCTCGTTATACCGCATCATCAGGAAGTAATCAACGCCCAGGGCTGCAATCAAGCCATCTAATGGCATTCCAAAAGCTGTCTGCAAGTTCTTCTTCGAGCTCAAGCGAATACAGTAACTCACCTTCTTCCATCATTTTAGCGAACTTCTTCAAAGGGCCATATACAGTGCAGACAATTTCTCCTCCTTACCTGATTTGACTATATCTAGAATGAATTTTAATAAATGACCGAATATTGCTTTGCTATGTTCGTCTAAGTAATATCCATCTTCATGCAAGCCTTTCTTTTGCGATTTTTTTGCGCAAGAAATAAAGAGTTCTTTATAATGTAATAATGTACATAAAGACGGATTTGGAGGGAAATAAATGGCAAGTCGTAAATGGGTATTAATCATAGACGATGAAGATGATTTAGCGCGTCTGATGAAGGCTGTTTTACATAAAGAAGGTGTTCCAGACGTTGTAACTGCCGGGACCGTTGCAGAGGGTTGGGACAAGTTCCAGGAGTATAATCCTGAGCTTATATTGCTAGATATTATGCTCCCAGATGGAGAAGGATATGACTTATGCAGAAAAATTCGGGAAACATCAAATGCACCCATCTTATTTATGTCTGCAAAAGACGAGGAAATTAATAAGCTGTTAGGACTGGCGATAGGTGGCGATGATTATATTACTAAACCATTCAGTCCGAAAGAAGTCGCTTATCGGGTAAAGGCACAACTGAGAAGAGCTGGCTTTACAGAAGAAAAAAAAGCTCCGAAAAGCTTACAAGCTGGCCCCTTTGAGCTTAGTGCCAATGAGACAGAATTAAAAAAGAATGGCGAGGTCCTCGTGCTAACCGCCAAAGAAGTCGGTTTAATGAGCTGTTTTATGCATCATCCCAATCAGATTCTAAGCAAAGAAACCTTGTTTGGACAGGCGTGGGGTGAGGACTTTTTTGGTTCCGATAATACAGTGATGGTACATATTCGGCGCTTACGCGAAAAAATTGAGGCAGACCCTTCAAATCCTTCCTTTATTTTGACGGTTAAAGGGTTAGGTTATAAATTAAATACCAAGGAGTGAGACTAGTTGAAATGGAAATTGACACTCCGCTTTTTAAGATCGGTTATGACTATTGTTGTGATCGTTGGTATTGTAAACGCGATTTTGTTCCTTTCCTTATTCGTTATAAAGGTAAATAATAATAACTTTGGCACTGAAGAAGCATCTGCAGAAACCTTTAGCCGAACCTTTTCACAATACGTAGAATTACAGGCTGGCAAACCTGTTGTGAATGAAGAAGGTCTCAAAAAACTACAAGAAATGAGCGCCTGGGTACAATTCTTGAATGACCAAGGGGAGCAAGCAGCAGCATTTTATACCCCTGAAGAATTGAAAACAGAGTATTCTCCTATTGAAATTGTACAAATGTATAAATATAAAGAATTAGATGCACGCACGACGGTTTTTGTCAGCGAAGCCCAACATTTCAGTTACTTTTTAGGGATTAATAATCCTAAAATAGGCCGCTACGTAATGACCTATGACTACGCTAAAATTTTCAAAGATGTTAATGTTTTTCTTTTCATTTTTTTAATCGTTGATGTGCTTATTGTAATCCTCATTGGATTTCTATTTGGGAAAAAGTTAACTGCACCCCTTCATACATTAATAGAGGGTATTCAACAGCTCAGGGAACGACGTTTTAAGAAAATGCCTACTCCCAAAGGTGTTTATGAAGATGTTTTTCGTAATATGAATGAACTATCTGAAAAGCTCGATCGACATGAAGAGGAACGTAAACGTCTCGATCAAATGCGTGAGGAATGGATTAGCAATGTTTCACATGACATGAAGACACCACTTGCTTCTATTCAAGGTTATGCAGAATTTATTAACGACAGTGCCACAGATCTAACAGCCCAAGAATTACAGGAATACACATCAATTATCAAGAGTAAATCGATGTATATGAAAGATCTGTTAGATGACCTCAATTTAACGACACGTTTGCGTAATCACCAGCTATCCCTGCAATTTGAAGAGGTGAATCTCGTTCAGTTTCTACGAGAAATGACGATTGAACTTTTAAATGACCCGACCTTTGGTGAACGGCAGATAGAGTTTGAGGCGAATGTGGCTAAAGCAATGCATAAAGTAGATAAGAAGTTACTAAAACGAGCGATCCTTAACTTGATCTACAACGCGCTGGTGCATAACGATGAAAATGTCGTGGTGAAGATTCGAGTGGATACAGGTCCAGAATCTCATACCCGAATTTCGATTTCTGATAATGGTCATGGAATTCCAGCTAAAGATCTGGAACAGATTTTCGAACGTTACTATCGGGGTACAAACACAACGAGTAAGCATGGTACTGGTTTAGGAATGGCCATCGCAAGAGACATTATTTGGGCTCATGAGGGGAAACTCGATATGACGAGCATTGAGAATACCGGAACCACCATTACTATACTTTTATAATACAAATGCCTTACTTACTCATTAGGCAGAGAAAAGGGCTGTGCTCCATTACCTTTATTGGAGACAGCCCTTCTTCAATTTATTAGTTTTTTATTGCTTTTAGCGGAATATCCTCTACCTTCACTTCATCATATGAGGAGACTTGATCACCTTTTTTTACATACATTTTTAAGTAGGCGCCTTTACGAAGATTTTTTTGTGCATTAAATTCCAGTGGAATTGTATTCCCTTTGGCATTTGTAGCTTCTAGTGTATAGGAATAGGAAGTCATCACTGTACCATCACTCAGTTTATATTCATGGGGTTCCCCATCCTCTGTAATTTGTAAATAATAATTTTCGGCATTCATGCGATTGAAATCAATCTTTGCTAGAGCAAAGACACCTACAACCCCAATAACAAACAAAATACCCATAGTAATTAGAAATTTTTTCATCTCAATCATCCTTCTGTTCTATTATTTAGTGTGATAATACGATTGTATGAAGCTACGGTTAAGAAATAATACAACCCATAAATTATGGTATAAGCAATCATCCAGAGCAACACTGGCTTTGCTAAATCTATCATCAGTAGACTAGAGAATGCTTTTAAAGCCACTACACTATGCAATAACCCTACTATAAGCGGTACAACAAAGATAACGAATACCTGTGACGCAATGGATTTCCGCATTTCTTTTGCACTGACACCCATTTTATGCAGCATATTGTACTGTGCTTTATCTTCTTCTGCCTCAGTTAAAACTTTAAAGTAAATGATACTGCCTGTTGCAGCCAGAAATACGAGTCCAAGGAAACTTCCTATAAAAAGTAGAGAACCCACACTTTCCAAGCTTGTTTGGTAATCTTGAGGCCTGCTTGAAAATAGCGCTTCTTCAGGTAATTGGTTTGCAATTTTTGCAGATAAATCCACAGAGGCGTCCTCTACCCCAAGAACACGATAGCGTAGCACTTCTCCATCATTCCGTAATACTTTATACTGTTCATCCGAGACTACAACTGTTATACCTGCTGTACCTGCATTTAATACGGTTTGTGTTTTAAAGCTTTGGAATGTGAGTGGATGGCCGTTGCCTGTTGTTATAGTTTTTCCTGTATACATAGGTGAGAACCTTTTGTTATATCCGATATCTAAAATAACCGCGTAGCCATCCTTTACATTTAATTTTTCTTTATGCTGTACATTTGCTAAGTTGTTGTATGTTATTTCATCGATAACTGTATACCCTCTTTTATCAGAGCTATCGAACGAGGATCGCGAGTTTAATTCTTTCGTATGAAATGTAATGGATAGCGCTTCGATATTTTCATCGTATTTTGTAGCTGGCAGTACAGCACTTACTTGTTTATCCATTTCTGCATCTGTTAATTGATACATAAAGGTATTCGGATTAATCGTTTTTGCCGAGTCGTTCGTATTGTAATACAGGCTATAGACCGCTCCACCGGCAGTTACTGTTGTAGCACTCAACACAGCAATCACAGTTAATGTACGTGCATTCCCACGGATACGATAGAGCAGCTGCGAAATGGTTATTACATGAAGGCCCTTCCACAGCCACTTTTCATTTTTCTTAATCATTGCTAACAGAAAGCCAGTCACACTGTGGAACAATAAAAATGTACCCACAATTACCGTTGTTAAAATAATTAATACGGTCATGAGAAATCCGATTTTTGCCCATACCTTAGAAGTGAAAAGGTCCTGCATTGCAAGCCAATAGCCCAAGACAATAAGTAACACTCCAAGAACAGCTACTATCATAGATGGTTTAGGCGCCACTTCTCCCTTTTTGGAAGCATGAAATAAATCAATCAGCTTAAATTGATAGATCAAGCGATAGCCTTGAAACGATGTCACTAAGAAAATAACCAGAAATACGATAGCCGTGTTCATCGCTGCCGCCATTGAAAAAGTAAAGGGTGCTACAACGTCATAACCCATTAAATGAATCAAAATCGTCATAAATCCTTTTGAACAAAGGAAGCCAAATACAATCCCTACTATTAAAGAGAATAATCCTAATAATAAATTTTCAAAAAAGAGCATAAAACCGATTTGACGATTACGTACCCCCAGCAACGCATACAGTGCGACTTCTTTTTTACGTCTTTTCATAAAAAATGAATTGGAATAAGCTATAAATATGAACACGAAAAAGATAAGAATGACTGCCGCTCCACTCATTAGGGAACCCAGTTTTTGGGATGAAGCCGTCTGTTCTGCTATCGTATCACTATATTTTAAGGTCACAAATGTAAAGTAAATGATGATACTAAACACCATCGATGCGATGTATAAAAAATATTGCGAGAAGTTTCTGGCTATATTTTTTCTTGCTAGACTAAATAACGTCATCTACCTCACCCCCAATGGCCGCATGAACATCTAAGATCTCTTGGAAGAAGGCTTTGCATGTCTGATCACGACGATAGATTTCTGTTGAAAATGAACCATCCTTGATGAAAATGATCCGGCGGCAGAAGCTTGCGGCAAAGGCATCATGGGTCACCATCATAATGGTCGAATTGTTATTTTCATTTAAAGTACTTAAGCTTTCCAATAAATCTGTTGCTGATTTAGAGTCAAGTGCACCTGTTGGTTCATCAGCCAAAATCAGTGCTGGCTCTGTCACGAGCGCTCTAGCCGCAGCGGTTCTTTGCTTTTGACCCCCAGAGATTTGGTAAGGATATTTCCCCAGTAAATCTTCAATCCCAAATACTTTAGAGATCTGAGTCACAAGGTGATTAATTTTCTTCGCTGGAATTTTAGCAATCGCCAGGGGAAGCAATATGTTCTCCTTTACCGTCAAGGAATCGAGTAAATTGTAATCTTGAAAGATGAACCCGAGATGTTCACGCCGGAAGTCTGACAAAGCTGCTTCCTTCAGATCATGAATACTCTTGTTCTTCATATATATCTTTCCTTCTGTTGGAGAATCTATGGTTGCTAACAAATTTAGCAAGGTTGATTTTCCCGCTCCGGAAGGTCCCATAATCCCTACAAACTCACCTTCATGAATGTCAAAAGACACGTTTTCCAACGCTGTGTAAGCAGCACTTAACTTCCCGTACACTTTTTTTACGTTTTCTACTTTTAATAATGGTTCCATTCATTTCACCTCATAATTTGCTGATACTTATACTATAGGCACCGAACCTTACAGCAAATTCATGCCAACCTTACAACAAGCTTAAATCTACAAAAAAAAGATACCCTGTAGCCATTTAAGACTACGGAGTATCCCTTTGCTATTGAATAGCATTCATTTTTTTCTGGTTGTATATAAATCAGAAGCTTCATCAAAGTAAAAGCGGCGTTTTTGTTTGCCAAACACGACTAATATAACATGAACGAACAATACGATCGTTAAAATGAGAGAGGTCAATCCAGCACCTAGGGTTAAGAATATAGATGCCTTATAAAATGGAGAATCCATTGATATTTCCACATTATTCAACGTTTTCGCAATGACTGTTATGAAGTACATCGCGTAAAGGGCACCAAAGCGTTTAAATAATCGCTTGTTAGTTTCCACTCGACTTATTTTACTGTCATAGCGATAACGCATTATTTTCGTACCGATTGTCGATCCATTCCAAATCATCGGAATAATAAAAAAGGTTACAGAAAGTGTAATGGTGCTCGCAATAAATTCACTAACGATATTAACGTTGGTCATACTCAACACAACTTTAACTACTAGGTTGCTGATAAATAGATCAATGATAACAGCCAGTAACACAGACATCCCTCTTACTTCATCAAGCGCTAATAATCTTTCCGCTTTCTCCTTAATTTTCTTTTTTGACGGGAATAACGCCAACACAGCTGGAGCAATAAAGAACCCCAGTACACCGCCAGTAGTATTTAACAATAAATCATCCACATCAAAAATACGATAAGGGCAATTATAAATCCCGTAAATGCCGGTTACCTGTGTTATCTCATAAAATAAAGTTAATAAGAACGTGAAGCCTAGAGCTTTCTTCCAATATTTCTTATCTTGAAAAAAGTATCGCAGATAAACACCAAAAGGTAATAATAGCAAGAAATTAAAAAACGCTTGATAGAATGAGGGTTGGCTAAATAATAGCCTATAAGTTGCAGGCTGTGATAACACGATGCCACTATTCCCAAAGGTGCCCACTATAAATTGAAATGGCATAAGTGAATAATGTTGTGTGTCCGGTTTTTGTAGCGAACAAGTGTTACGTATTTCCGGCAACGGCAACAATACTAAAAATAACGCTGCTAGAAAGTAAAAGATAAACGAAAACGAAATTAACGTGGTAGAAAAGGGAAGGTAATTATATTTTCTATAGGTATAAATGAGCCATGGGATAAAAAAGGCAAATGCTAAAACCACAAAAAAGATCGCTGCCACAAAGATCGGTTGAGTATATGCTGACATTTCTAGTTCACACCCCAAAATGATTTAGTATTCATATTAACCATAAAACTGATTCTAATTCAACTGGAGTTGGAACATTTTATCAAATTTAAGGATCCTGTAATGTTGGCATCAATTTAATGTAAGGTTCGCAACTTATACTGACTCCTAGGCAAATAAAAATATTTTCAAAGGAGCACTATTAATGAATCCCTCCATCTCGCAAAAAGAAAGAATCATTTCACTCGACATCATTCGCGGACTTGCTCTTTTTGGCATTCTGCTTATAAATGTTGGAGCCTTTAAAGTTATTATGGAAGGAGATCCCTTACCAGACTATAGTGGCATTAATGGAATCATCCATAGCTTGATAATCATCTTCGTACAAAAAAAGTTCTTTTCTATTTTTTCATTCCTATTTGGTGTAGGTCTATACATTTTCGCCTCAAGAGCCGAAAGCCGGGGAGATAAACCCAGATGGCGTATGGCTAGACGTTTACTAATCCTTTTGCTGCTGGGAATCATTCATGTATTTATCTTTTGGGGAACCATTCTGCCCGCATATGCCATTATCGGATTGTTTCTGATCCCTTTTTATCACACAACGGTTTCTACACTTAAAAAGTGGCTTATGGGTATGACATCCATTTACATCATTTCCTTAGTGGTAAAAATATTCCTGCCTTCTCAAGGGGCAATCTCATCTATTCTTGATATTTTTTCTAATGACGCTATACAAATCTTTATTATGTTTTTAGCTGGTTTTTTAACCGCAAAGTCAGGTTGGCTGACACACATACAAGAATTAACAAGACCCATTAGATGGATTCAAATGGTATCATTTCTGTTGTTCATTGGTTTTTCACTATGGATTTGGAACGCTTCTCAAAATGGGAACAGCAATGTAGATTCAGTTACGGGCTTAGGATCTCTCCCAACCACTTTGTTCTACTTAACAACATTATTTCTACTATTAGAAAATAAACAAATGGTGAAATTCCTGAAACCCATATCACGGGTGGGTCAAATGGCGTTTACAAATTATGTAGCACAAAGCATTATAGGGACGGCAATCATTTCAATGATAGGTCTCGAAGTCGTTTCACCAAAAGATATTCTCTACATCGCAGTTCTGATTTATATGATTCAAATCATTTTTAGCACCATTTGGTTCAAGTTTTTTTCCATGGGCCCTTTAGAAAAGGTTTGGCGCTTGATGACCTATGGAACAAAGCCTGCAATAAAACGATAAAAGCTTCGCTTTCCTCGCCTCAATTCAAGTCGAAATTTCTTATCTAAACCCAAAAACCCCTTTTAAAAAGGGGTTCTCAAGTTTAAGCGCTTTAACTTTTAGGCGACAGATCACAACATGAACTTTAAGAATTAGAGAATTAAGTCCAAAGCATCCTGCGAAATCCACACTTTATCTTTAATCATTACTGTCAGCACATTTAGTTTCGTTGTTTTGCCATCCTGAATGGCGATATTTTTATCTATAGGCAGCTTGAGAACTTGGCCTGCTTTTTTCACTACAACCACCGGATTAGTCTTATCGGTCTTATCTAGGGTAATCGTAGCTCCTTTGGCCTTGAATTTATCACTGGATACGTACAGTGTATCCTGAAGCTGCGCCAGATTGAGTCCGGTCACTTCTTGAATATACTTATTCACATCCGTATTCTGGATTACACCGCTGTTCATGAAATCGGTCGGTTTAAAATTAGCCGGATGGTAGGCGAACAATCCAACTTCTTCCGATGTGTGATCATCCGTAGAGAAGGTTACACCTATTTTATCCCCCAAAATTTTACCGATGACTGGCGAAAGGTTATCCTGCATTCCCAATCTGACTTGATCCGCTTCTTCTTTGGTTAGATCACTAAGTCCATAATTATCCGCAAGGACCTTTTTGAAATTGCTCTCATTAATACTGCCTTCAATGTAATAACTGGTGTGCTTCGCTTTCTTCAGCACGGAGATTAGATCTTTGGTAGAATCATAGTTCGTCATATTGAGCCCGCCGGTAGCATGATCCGAAACCGATAAGACTGCTGTATTCCCGTCCTTTTCTGCAAAATCAACAGCGGCTTTGAAGGCTTTATCAAACGCTAAGGTCTCACTCATAATCCCCACTGGATCGTTATCATGACCATACCAGTCAATCTGGCTTGCTTCGACCATCAGAATAAAACCATTCTCGTTCTGTGACAACTTCTCTATCGCTACATTGGTCATTTCGGCAAGGCTCGGTTGCTTTTGCGGGTTCAGGTCAAAATCAGCATCCAGTGCTTCGGGGTTGAATAGTCCCCAGATTTTATTCGTTTTAGAATTCATTAAACCTGCTTTATCCGTTACGTATTCATACCCATTTGATTTCAGGATTTTGGTTAAATCTTCTCCGTCCTTGCGGTTAATGTCTTCTTTGCCGGGTACCAAATACCCGGAACCGCCCCCAAGTAGAACATCTACACCACTATAGACCATCTGTTCTGCAATAGACTGCGCATTGTCACGCGTGTATGCATGACTTAAAAATGTAGCCGGTGTCGCATCCGTTAATTCACAAGTGAATACCGTTCCTGTACTTTTCCCTGCCATTCTCGCTGCATCCATAAGGGTAGGCAGAGGTTTGTTCATGTCCTCTGGTTTAACTGCGCTTACGAAAGGCATCGTTATTCGGTCTGGAAGTATGGATACCGTCTCACTCTTAACCTTATGGCCTGTGGCATAAGCCGTAGCTCCGGCAGCGGAATCTGTGGTCAGTGAATCCGTAGAATAGGTTCTCACCAGCCCGCTGAAATACTTATCCATCGCAAGCGCCTGACCTCCCTGATACCATCTGGCCAAGTTCACATCGGATAAGCTCATCCCATCCGTAATAAACAGGATTACGTTTTTGACCGATTTGTTGGTAGGAGCATCAGAGTTATTGGCGTAGGATGTTCCGTTGCCTGCTGCAAGCAGACTGCAAACCATAACTGTACTGCAAATTCTCCCGGTAACCTTTTTGCGCATTTGAATCCTCCTCTAGCAGATTTTGTTAAGTACGTTACTAGTTTAAAGGAGGATTGTTTGCGGGAGCAGCACCTATTCTCTTATTTTATATTAAATTCTATGCATATTTTGTCTTGACCTGTGCTACTGATATTTGTAAAAAAGGGGCGCCCTAGGGGCACCCTTTGCATTATTATTGTCTTATTACGAGGACATCTCGAGGCGCTCTACCCGTGCTTTGAATTTGGGAAATTTCGGAGCTTGTAAGGATACGGCCTACCAATATCAACGAAGATGTGACATTGTTAAAGTTAAAATTATTCAAGTTCGCTACGTTTTGGCTGCCACGGAATACACGGAACGATCCCTGAAAGTTAATTCGCGAAAATAGTACAAGCGTTACTTGAGAGCTCTGCACAACATTTCTGAGACGGAAACTCGAGAGAACGTTGTTAAACCGAAACGCTCCAAGATCACGAACCGCAACTCCCCCACGTCTGAATCGAATCCGGCGATTGGTAAAATTAGTACCCGACCAAAGAGTAAGACGTATATCACTGTTAGCCAACTAAATCAACTCCTTCTCTGAGATTGATATAGTCTATTACTAACTTCAAAGAACGGTACAAGACAAATACAGTTGCACAAATGATTGTTTTTCAGATTTCCCTACGGTGGTATTATCTAAATCACCGAGTCGAGCCTCGGATATGTTAGCAGCCGAAGTGATTTTCCAGTTATATTCATCTACCTATTAGACGCTTTCTTATACGTTAGGAGCGAATATGAAAAAAATAACTCAAACATTCGGGTATTTAGGTAGTACAATGTTGGCTACAGCTTTACTGTCATGGATCTGCGTATTTTTGATTCACGGCTTACCTGGTGTCTATGTATGGATGGCACTTAAATTTATCATCCCAATTCTAGGTTTCGTAGGACCCACCCCAAACCCTCTTGCCGATTCTGCTCATGATCTGGTAAAAAGTGAAGCTATCTTTTGGAGGAGTTACCCTAGGAGGAATGGACAGCTTCAACAACTATGAAAAAAGACGTTAACGGATGCCTAAGCTCCGTCAACGCCTCCTCTATCCATTCATTGCATTCCTGCCTCTGCTGGAAGCGAGTTATTTCTTGTCCCCACTGCTTTAATCACGAAATTGTAGGCTTTAGCAGAATCTATGCCGTTTAATGTATAACTGTAACTCGTCTGACCGCTTACCGTCGGCACATACACGCTCCAATTTGTGCTGACTTTATCATTATTCTCGTAAATCCGGTAACCTCGCACAGGCTCAGAGCTATTTGCTGGCGCTTTCCACGAAAGAACTGCACGGTTCCCTGACTGTCTTACTGCACTTGGATTTTCTACAATGCCGGGTTTGACGTCAGTCCGTTTAATACTGTAAGCATCATAGACGGCAAGAGGTTTATCTTTAACAGCTGTGTAGGATGTGAATTTCAGCACGTCGCTTGTAATGGAAACATCCACGAACATTTTCTTATTGGGCTGGTCGTTTTTTGCTGCAAAAAAAGTGTCTGCATCTGGATTAATGGCATAAAATTTCGAAGCGGCCGAGTTGCCCATCAGATACACGGTCCCTTTGGGATTCAGCACATTTCCTTGCTCATCGGTAATAACATTCTTAATCGGAACGTTGTTCAGCATTTGAAAAGACCTCATATACATATGGTCATGTCCCTCAAACACCATATCCACACCCAGCTCATCAAATACAGGAATTAGATATTTCCGGTAAAATTCTACCCGGTCGCTTTCTGCTGAAGCATTATCCCCTGAAGAATACGCTCCCTTATGCATCGAGACGAATTTCCACTTCTTGTCGGTCTTTGCCACTTGATTCCGCATCCATTCCAATTGCTTCGTGAACTGAATATCCGCTTTATACGGCTTGACCTCCCCTTCGTACTGGGAATTGATCTGCATAAACAGGGCATCGCCGTATTCGAAAGCATATACCGACCCGTCATGAGCGCCCGTCCCGACATCTTTTGGAAGATTAAAATGGTTATAGAAGTTGTTATTCGGATAATCCTCTATCTCATGGTTGCCGATAATCGGTGCAAATGGCACATTGGCAAATTCTTTTTTCGGCACACCTAAGAACCACTGCCACAGCTGCTCCAGATCACCGTCATCCGTTAGATCCCCTGTAAGAAGAACAAACTTGGGATCTACCGTTTTCTCAATAGCTTTCTTAAAAGTATCCTGCCACAGATCGAAATTCGATTTACTTGAGCCTTGGGTGTCGGTTACATAGAGGAAATGGAAATCCTGATTATCCGCCTTGTCCGTGGTAAAAGAACCCGCCTCGCTCCAGCCGTCCGCATCACCGTTACCGGCCCGGTAGATATACTTAGTTCCAGGCTTAAGACCGCTTGCAATAACCTTGTGGCTGGCGAACTTTTTATACTTTTTGGAGCTTCTGTCTCCTGATGTCATTAAGGTTTCAATAACTGTTGCGCTGCCCTCATAAGAAGCTGCCAGTTGTTCCGGGAACTCGCTTCCTCCCACATTGGCGGCCTCCACTACTTGCACTACTGTACCTCTGACGGTTTCAGCTGTATACCAGTCAAAGGCAATACTTGTCTTCGGGTCTCCATTAAAAGTCATGTTCAGCAGCGTTGGAGTTTTGATGCCGGTATCCGGAGACTTCGTCTTAAAGCTCCAGGTAATATCGTTCTCAGGTGTACGGCCATCCGTAGTCCCCTTAACAAGCTCTTTAGGGACGGTCACGTTGTAAGTTTTGCCGGCAGTGAAATTAGGGTGGCTGACTTTGACTGTGTCTTGACCGAGGAGTGAAGCAGAAATGTTGGTAAGAGGAAGATTGTTTTCTGTGATTACAACTTGATAACTACTGTCGAGACTGATGGCTTTGTTAAACTTCACGGTGATCTCTGCGTTAAGGGGAACATCTGCAGCCCCTGAAGCGGGAGTTTTGCTTACCTCAAGTGTGGGAGTGTCCCCAGGTTCGCCGCTGCTGCGTGTTCCTTTAATTATCACATCTTTGATTCTGCTTGAGCCTGAGCTGGACACCGTTCCCCCGCTTACGCTTTTCGCAGAGTTTACCACCCAGCGGATATAGAGTACATCTTGATTGTTTGTTCCGGCAGGCAAAGCGAGGTTAGTTAATTTGCAGGAATTATTGGAACAATTAAAATTGTTCTGGGCTAGAACAAGGTTGCCGCCCGTAACATCTATCCATTCCTGTTGATCTTTACTGTATTGCACCTTGAAATCCCTAGGTCCTGTACTTGAAGAGGTTTGCTGTGAAGAGAGGAAGATCCCTTCGAAGCCTTGGGTAGAAAGCGTGGCAAGCCAGTATTTTAGGCCCGTTCCTTCATGCCAGCCCTGGTTGCGTACGCTGTTCTCACTTGACTCATAGGTGTACGCATCCGTATTAGTTCCTACATCACGAATGGATGAAGACGTCTGATATACCCCGCCGGTAGCCGGAAATACACCGTTTTCGCCTTTGTCTTTAAAAATCCACTGGGCAATCGTTTCCTGAACTGCAGTTGCTTCATTTACAAGGTCTTCCTCAATTTCTTCCCTCCCTGCTGAGACAAAACCAGTCAACTCCATGGCAAGCAGCAAACCTATAACCATTAGACTGATTACCTTGTAAAATCTATTTTTGAGATAAGATTGGTTGTTATCCATTCAGCCCATCTCCCTCTTCCTTAATCTCACTTATCATCGAACCGCCGCCTCCGAGAAGAACGGCGGTTCTGCTACCCTTACCTTCCTGTTATTGGAGTTCCCAGTCGGTGACTTGAAGGATTGCTGAATCTGCACCCTTCAGGTCTGTCTCTCCCATGTTCAGCAAATTGCTCCACTGCTTCACACGGTTCTTGCCGTTAGGCGGAGAGTTGTACTCATTAGTATCCACAATCTTGGTCCGTTCTTTATAAAATTTGGTCATAAAAGTCTTCTCATCCGTGCTGCTTCCGGATTTACCCAAAAGCCCTTGAAGGGTCTCGGAGCCGCCGGTAGCTCCATGGTTCAGCGCTGCATCCACGAAGGAACCAATAGTTAATGCCGAGTTAAAGCCGCGTTTGCGGGCCTGCTCCACACTGTATTTAATATAGATATTGTAGAACGTTTTCCACATAGCCTCTCTCCACTCGGGATCATTTTGCAAATTGCCGATTTTTCTACAAAAGCTCTCTTCGCTTTCATTGATTTCGAGGATCTTCCCTTTCATCGAACCCTTAACACCGATCCGGGCCAATGCGCCTTTAACCGAAGGATTACTCGCGCCTTTGGCAGCGTCATATGCCTTGAACAGATCCGGACCGTCGGGACCGGTATCATTTGAGCCGCCTGTAGTCGCACCGAATATTCCAATCGTATACCCGCGGTCATCATCAATATCTTCACAATATCCGTAAAAATT
Organism: Paenibacillus sp. FSL P2-0121; assembly: GCF_037975345.1. Lineage (NCBI taxonomy): Bacteria > Bacillati > Bacillota > Bacilli > Caryophanales > Paenibacillaceae > Paenibacillus > Paenibacillus sp. FSL P2-0121. The sequence continues at coordinate 4,447,920 of NZ_CP150245.1, forward strand.
GATCCAGTTCAGATCGTCCTGCTCCGGTTTGTTGACAAGCATCATAATATTGTTCCACTGCTCACCATCCAGACCTGTGTTGTCACGCAAGAATTGAAGTGTTGCCGGTGAGAAATTAGAATCAGGGTTCCCTGCCGCATAACTTTTCTGTTGAGATGTTTTGGACAGACAGCCATAAGAAAAAATCATTGAAAAACTGAGCAGAATCATCAATGAAAATTTCATCTTCTTGGAAACCTTACTCTTCGTTGAATTTAGCACCGCAATCTCTCCTTTAATTGAATAGTTTAAGCGCTTTAACTTTTAGTGGCAGTGAACCTTATCCCTAACCTATCTGAGCATGACAGCCCTCCTTTTTCCAACACTTGGTAATTCAATTTAAGCTTATCTCAAAAACTTTGTCCAAACAGCACGTATTTTCTTGTAAATATTAATTTTTATACATATGTTGCTACAAACCATAGATTAAGTCTACAATCCTCTTAGGAGGTGCTGAATGAAACCAGTATTTTATGAGTCTACTCTTTTTGACATCAGCCGCAAGAAACAGGTATACACCAGCATGCCTTCAAGACACTATCATGATGCATATGAGATTCTGTATTTAATATCCGGGGATTTTTATTATTTTATAGGGGACAGAACTTACCAGGTTGCGGGCGGAACACTACTATTTATGGATATTCACGAAATGCACAAACTGGTCAATTCCGGCTGCAATATGTATGAACGGGTTACACTCCTGTTTAAAAAAGAATTCCTGCAGCATTTCTGCACCGGCAGTCAATGTGAGGAACTGCTCGAATTGTTCAAAAGTGATTACCGTGCTTTGAAGATGACCGGGATGGATCAATATTTCATCGAACAGCTTTTTCAGAAAATGATCCAGGAGGGGAAGAAGCAAGCCCGCGGATATGAACAGTACCAACAAATATTATTGGTGGAGCTGCTCCTCTATCTTAATCGTAAACTATTTGACAGCCGCGTAGCTTCATTTGTAGAATCCAATCGTACACATAAGAAAGTCCTGGACATCGTTAATTATGTAAATCAACATTATATGGAACCGCTCAAGCTCTGTGAGATTTCACGGCAATTCGACATAAGCTCTTCCTACCTTTGCCGCACTTTTAAAGAATCCACCGGGTTCAGCTTCATTGAATATATCAATAACATCCGCATTAAAAAAGCGCGTGATTTGCTGGTTGGCTCTTCTTTTAATGTTACTGAAATTGCGGGAATGGTTGGGTTCGATAACACCTCCCACTTTGGACGAACCTTCAAATTAATAATGGGCATCTCGCCGCTCTGCTTCCGCAAACAATTTAAGTCTTAATAACAAATCACTGGAATACGTCAAGACATTTCATCAAGCCTAACAAATTGCAAGTTTCTTGCCTGTAGTTGGTTTAGCACTTCTTCTAAAGCTTGCAGCATAAAATAAGGAGCATGCCGGTCCGCGCCCGCAGTCTCTCCGCTGTCGTGAAGTAAAACAACGGAGCCATCGGTGATTCCACCTAATAAAATGGCCTGCATCCGGGTTTGACAGGCCCGGATGTTCCAGTCACTCGCCTTCAGCGACCATAGAACAATTCGATACTGCTTGTGCCGAAAGAAATCAAATAGATTGATTAATCCCCAGGGTGGACGGTAATGATTGGGTCTGATTCCGACAATAGACTCTATAATATCAGCGGAGCGTTCCAGATGTTCTCGCCTAATTGTACTGGGCAGCATCAGCCAATTAGAGGTATGGCAGTAATTATGGATGCCAATCTGATGGCCTTCCCGATCCATCCTTCTGATCAGATCTGGATACTGCTCCGCTCGCGATCCAAGCACGAAAAAAGTAGCCTTCACTTGATGTAACTTCAATAAATCCAGCAATTCCGGCGTATATTTCGGATGTGGCCCATCATCAAAAGTGAATGCCACCTGTTTTTCTACCGTTCCTTTGCGAAAAACACCAAAGCCGCTCACTCGCGTAATCAAACTTGGAATAAACATGTAAAGAGTAGCGGCACATAGTATTCCTCCTATCAGATATGTAAGTATGATTACACCTCCTTATAACAAGCATAAGACCTATCCAGAGTAGTTCTGTCCGGGTGAAAATCGATTTTTCAGTGAGGCGCGTGAATGGATCAGTAACATCGGGACCAGTTGCTCTGTTCGCCGATTGATTCTTTGTCTCCCTTCAGGATGCATGGCAGACAGCAGCAATCGAAGATAGATGGTGGTGATGCGTTCGAAAACGCCGGACTTTATATTTTGTTGTTCAAAACCAAGACCGTGCGTTAATCCCCGATGGAGCAGTGTAATCCCCAATAAAGCCTTGACCTGCCTGAACTCCGACTGCGATTCGAACGCTTCATTGATTTGCTGCATTGATTTGCGCAGCATGCGAGCCGTTTGCAGTGCGGCACGATCCGATCCTTCGGACCGGATCAACTTCAGGATTCTTTCATTGTCGAGGTGGAGTTCTCCCACCCACTCTCCCTGATTGATGACCGTGGCGTCTTGGCATACAATAGGCTGTCCCCGGTGCTTTTTTAGCATCACGGTACATATACCAAAGCGTGACTTATGTGATCCGCGAAAATGTGAAAGCAACGCAAAAGTTTTTTCCCACATCATCCAGACGGACTGCACCGTGTTTTTACGTATTTTGAAACCCAACTTTTTCACCATCCTTAAACCGGTTATTGTCTCTCATTTCATCCATTGTACCTAACGAAACTTTCTTTTTTCCTAACGTCTACTTCTATTTGACGCTATTCACCGGAATTTCTCTGCGTGTAAATCTAAATTTTTGGCATCTAGTTAAAAAAACTTTCTGACCTAAAAAAAGGACAAAATTTAGTAGGTCTTAAATTAGACAACTTCTGCAAGAAAATCCAACTACATAAAGAAAAACCCATGTCTCTTGGACATGAGTTTCGGATGTTATCTTTTTGACTAAATCAATCTGGTTTCACTATCATTCCAAACTACCCAACTCTACCACATCTCCGCTGGTGGCCTTCACGGCATAATCACAATCCAGCTTTCCGCACAGCACATACCTCTTCTGCCCAGGATCATACACATATACGGGTGTTAATTCGAACCATCCCTTGAGCTTATCATAAGCTTCGTCATGGCTCACAGCAATTTTCCCTTCACTCTTGAATTCATCAAATGTATCGAGCATTAGCTTGTTATCCATATAATTTATAACCTTATAATTGTTCGTATCGATGAACAGAAGGAGCTTACGCTGAAACATACGATTACTTGACACATTCTTCCTCAATGTCGCTTGAATATGTCCTCTTTCCCGATGTAAAGTCTTCAATATCCATTGTCCGGATTCTTCCGGATAGAGCTGGCTTAAACCAATTTCGACTGCGGTTATACATTGGGCTTGTTCTATGTCTGTGATTGAAAATGAATCTGGATGCGGCTCACGTGCTATTGCCTGTTCGATTGTAACCACTTCTTGCAGACGGATCTCCGTCCTTGCGAACTGTTTCGTGTCCGCTTGCTCCCACTGCATTACTTGATCAATACTCAGTCGTGCTCTCGTTCCTGATATCATCTCAAATGGAATTGTGGTTGTTCCATCATTTGTAATGTAGATTTCTTCTATCCCATAGATCGGCAGGAGATGCTTCATCTCGTACACTGGATATTCTATAAGCTGTAGTTGGTTTTTAGCCAGTAGCTCTACCGCTTGAAGCGTGAGAGAATAATCCTCTTTTTGCACAAGGGAGCTGGAAGGAAACTGGCCATAGACACTATAAAAAATAATCCTACCTTCCCCATCGAAGCGTAACTCCATTCGCCCGCCGGGAGAGATAGGTATACCGTCTATACATTCGGCAAAATAATATTCTCCTCTTTCTTCCTTCAATAGGTAGAATTGTTTACCATATTCAAGCCCTACTTCAGCTTCCATCCACTGAATAACGCCGTTTAATTCAATGTTTTGGAACGGTGTTCGATTTGCATAAGATTTCCCTCCAACAAAAATAACACTTTTATAGTTATTGGATAGCAAGTCAAGCGTAATGACTGCAGTTCCTTCCGGATTATAATCTTCCTTCCATTCCTTAATGTGAGAAGGAAACCATTCCATACTAAGCAAATAGTCGGTTTCTCCCAGCATCGTAACTTCACGATAAATTTCATTTGTATGTAAATAGTAGTTGTCCAGTCCATAGGTTTGCTGTGTAGCATTAACTAGTTCTTTGATTCGGAAATCCATATCAGTGCACCCCACAAAATTGATACCTATATCATATCATTACTTAGCAATGATTATGAAGCGCAGCGAATCATATCTCCTACATATTCTACGATCTTATGTAACGGGTTTTGCTGGTGTTCAGAAAATGATCAGTAGCTTGGGGTTTAATAATGCAGAGTGTATCAATCGATTGGACAAGTCAGGAAAATTCACCCTGCTGACTCAGACCTTGCCAGAATACTAAACGTGTATAGTGAACACATATTTTAATGGAGGTATATCATCATGATTGACATCATCGACGGAAATGCGGCATTAATACATTTTTTTCCACTTCCGGCGCATCTTTATTCTAAGAATATTGCTTGTATTGTTGCTGTGGCGCATGCAGAAGAACGGGGTCCAAATTTAACAGGCCTCATAAATGCTCTATACTCGAAGGGATATACAGATCTTGAACATCTATTAGATTCCACATGGAAAAAACTATACCAAGTTTCGAGGTTGGGCCAGCAAAGACTGGTGCTTCTACTTAGTTTACTAGAACGAATTTCTGCAGATCCCAAGACTATAGAAACCTATACAGCTGTCCCTCATGTTACCATCCACAGTAAAAAGGAAATGAAAGAATTAACTTTAAAGAGGATCATTAAGAAGTATAACGAAACATCTGTAGAGGTATTAACTGAAGACACCGAAAAAGAAGCTCGTTTAAAGAAAATTAAAGATAGACTCCGAGAAATGGGGATGATCGTATAACAAAACCCCGTCAGTATAGTGAAGTGCACCCCTTAGAATAGACATTGGACAAACCTCTGGGTCATTCCGATTTCTATTCTAGGGGTGTGACTTTCAATTCATTTAGTAATCGCGCGCTGCATCGAACCAGCGTTGAGCCATCTCCTCTGTGATAGGCTGGCCAATCAGGTGGTCAGACTGGCTAAGTTGCCATACCGCTTCACCAAGGTCTTCTCGTTCGGTGGTTTCGATGCCCTTAAGATTGTTGAAGCGCACGGTGAAAGCGGTAATGGCGGCCTCGGCTTCAGCAAAGCTACGGGCTTCGGACAAGGTTACCTGTGCAACGTTGTAAGCTTCATTAGCCAGCTTGGCTAGACGTTTAGCCCAGGAGGAGAATGGGCGGCCAAACTCGGTCGTCCACCACTCTGGCTTTCGTAATTGGCTCACTGAAGCATGGTCGGTCCAAGGACGGGTTTCAGCGCGAGTTTTCATTTGCTTTTTTATACGCTTGCCAGCGCTTTCTTCGACATTGTAGGCGATGAATCTGTCAAGCAACGGCCACGCGTTCAAGGTCGGCAAGTCCCCCAGATCAGGCATGAAGCGCAGCTCCAGATTCGTTAACTGGGTATGATGAGCTAATAAATTCAGGTCGCAGAAGTTTCCCCACAAACTCAGTGATTTAAGGTTTGGGTACCGGTTTAGACACTCTAGCGAGATGGGCTGTCCCAGCGGTGCGTTATGTAGCGTCAAGCTCGTTACCTGGTGCAGCTCCCCCATATCGGGCAGCAAAAAAGGGGGATCATTCTTACGTCGGCCGGTGCGCGGTGCTAGTGTAAGAGAAGATGGCATTTCGCCTGTGGCCGAGAAGCGTGATAGATCGCCGGACACACTCAGGCGGAAAGGCTGCTTCGGAAGTATTAGGCTAAGGGACCTCCCGGATGGTTCCAACTCGACATGCAAGCCATGCAAATTGGACTGACTGGCGTCCGCCACCGTGTCTGCAGACAGGATCGGAGTCCATGTCATCTCTTCAATGGGACGTTTCTGTGCCCAGTCAAAGAAGCCTGAATCACTGCCTGTATAATGCAGAAATCGCGGCCAGGGAGAGCCAGCCGGTGTGGCAAAGACATCGAATACGGTCCAATCGATAGGCGCATCAGACGCGACATGAAGGTCAACCTTTTTCCCCAATTGCGACGGACCCATGGATAGACTGCCCACACCGGGCTTAAGGACAAGAGTATGACTACGTGGACCTGTCAGGTTGATAGGATAACTACCAACTTCTCTAACAGAACCAGCTGAAGGACCAGCTTGGCTATCATTTGGCATTTCTATCATCCTTTCCTCTAATGCATATCAAGATCTAACCATTCACACCTGACTCTATCTTCTCAGTAATAAATTGTTTGAATCTTGTAAAATACCGCTCTGATGCTTCCCAGCGCCTAAGATCCAAATAGGACATGTCCTGCTTGCCATATTGATCGGGCGGCTGATAATGCCGGGAAACATAAGTTCCATTGTCCACTGTATAAAAATAATACGCTTCATCTGGAGTCCTGATTTCAATCCGACCATGTAGGAGGTCTCCGTCCTCGTCCGTATGCGTTTGACGGAAGCTGTAACATTTAGAGCCGTCCCAGAACCCGCCATTATCCTCCACTTCCGAATATAATTCCCGAATTACAGTGTGTTGCAAAATGTCTTGCACATACTGTACCTCAATGTTTCGTAAATAAAGCTCAGCCATATTAACGCAGGTCAGCAACATCGTCCAGCAATCGCTAATCTCTGCTAGTTGTTCCTGAGACTCTTCTGTAATGTCCTCCCACTCAGACCCTTCTTCTATGGTTCTCTTCAACAAACCGACAGAATGATCTTGCTCCAGCCAAATATAATAGTGATGCCGGTTATCATTCATATAAACGCTAAGATCCCGCTCATCCCCGTCAGCATCAATATGCTCCAGTTGAACTTTGAAAAAAACGTCTTGCTCCCGAAAATTAAAAGAAGGCTTGTCACTTGGCATTAAAATACACTGCGTCAACTTCAATATATTTTCTTCATTGATTGTGTTATGGGTGAAATATAAATGAACAGCTTTCTTGCTAGCGGGGGATTCCTTTATTTTTTTTAGAGCAGAACGGCCTTCTTTAATTACGTTCACCAGTGTGCCAAAGGAAAAGTCCTCCTCATCCTCTTCCATATCCAAAAAAACTTCATCAATCAACACTTCATGAATGTCTACCGGAAGCTCCTGAAATACGCCGTCCCCCTCCCACACATTTACTAAGCAGGCGATCGATTTATGTCCGTCCACTTTGAAACTGTACTCGTCATCCTGAACCAAAACCGCAGCGCTGAGATCACCTTTAACAATCGTTTCCCCATGATTGTAGGAGCCGCATAATATTTCCTCAATCATCAGGTTGCCCGAAACATAAATTTCCTGACCGCCTACAGCTATATTTTTCGCACTCATATTACCGGTCACCAAAAGCCCTATGGCACCATCCGTTTCTTTATTATAAAGATTGTCTACAGTAAAATTTCCTTCTATAAAAATGATGATTACCTCTTTTTGTTGCGGGAAAGGTTGCTCCCAATCTAGATTAAGAGAAGGCAGCGTCAAATCCCCTTCATAGTAAGCGGCAAGTTGCTCGTCACTAAAATCTTGGTAAAACTTCGCCCACCAAGATCCTTCGGGAAATTTATCTGCTAGTTGGCTAATAGGAATGAATCTGAAAAGATTGCTCATAAATTATTTTCCTCTCATTTTAAATCCGAATATAGTAGACGATTTCCGAAAGCGGAGGCTTCTACTCCGCCGCTTCCGCCAACCATACTTGCATAGCTGGAGATTCTGCCCGATTCAAACGGAGGGCGATTTCAGTATTGATCTCATCCGGAGGCATGACTTCGACAAGGACGCATACTGACTCTCGCAGTTGATTCAAGGCAAACACACCTTCATCATCGAGTATTTTCATCGCCAGCTCCATGGCCTTCAGCCTCAAATCAAACTCGCGATTCCCTTCGTCATTCTCAAGAACCGCAATGAAAGAACGCTCGGTAAATCGTTGTTTAACATTATCAAAGTTCTCATCGCCGAAACAACAATAGGGCGAATCCGCATAAGACCATTTGATAAGTTCCGCAATCGTCGATGCCGGTGTGTCACTTTCGACGCCTTGCCTGGCTGCTTCTACCTCCAAAGCTTCCCACGACCAGGCGGAGATACTTGGCGCATGTCCCTCACCAGTAGTGTAAAGGGTACAGTAATAGTAACGTTCGCCATTTTCAAAAAGAGCGCGAAAAGACGTTCTAGCAGCATCGGCGATCTCTATCGCCAGCCTCTCTATTTCTTGCATCGGCTTCCTCCTTTCCGTTAGTGGATCCGTTCAGGCAGGATGTCTTCTATTTGCTCCAGCCTTCTAGAAATGATATGGCGGTGCTTTTTCTACTACAAGGTTATCAGGATGAACATCAGTTGGCTCATAGTCATTCATACGGAGAAGGATATACTCAATCTCTTCTAATGGCATCTGCAATTTCTGGCTGACTTCATAAAGATCCATGTCTTGCGAAAGTAGGTCCCGTGCTTGATTTAACTTTCCATTTAGCCAATTGTTTTCGAGCATCCATTTTTTCACTAGGTCCAGTAGTTGATTTTGGTTTTCCTTAACTGCATGCTTATTATATTTAGCAACTGACTCTGACAAATAGTTAAAAAGGTGAATACCTAATCCCTCACGTTGCTCATGCTTGGACATCCGTTGGTACTGTTCATAACTTATGCTGATATCTAATTCGAGGGTATGATCCCTGCTATCAAACCGTCTGGATGTTTTTCGACCATAACCTTCAGGTAAAACACGCAACACAAAAAAGATATCATAGGGAAACTCCCATGTATTTGCTAATTCCTCTAAGGGCAGCAGTTCATCTCTCAATTGACCCACACACGTTCCATGTGTATCCAAAGTAAAAACTAGTTTCATGCATACCTCCCTCTCCCAGACTTACGGAGCACCCAGATCAGCTGTTATTTTCTGAAATCGCTTCGCAGCCTTTCGACAAGAGCCACTGCTCCATTACGGCAAACGCCTGCCCCATATCCTGTTCATAGAAAATGGCCACCTCTTGCTGGTAGGCATAATTCAACCGTACATAGCCTCCCAGCTGCCGGTAGAACAGGAAACAAGCATAGGCATTCTCAATAAACAAATCCGGCGGAAATTCATGTTGGCACAATCCAGCCAGTTCGGGTAGCGTAAGCTGGTCCTGCCCTTGTGGCAAACGCAAAAAGCGATGGCTGCGAGTGCCCGTCCACGGTTCATAATAGACGCTCTCCCCTTGACTGATTCCATACACCTGACGATAAATTTCGTCCAGCACCAAGGCGTACAACCCTTCGTCTTCCTGCTCCCCTGCCTGCAGGGAAATCGCCTTTACGTGCTCCGCATGCCGAGGTAGCCAAAGCAGCCCAGCTGTCTGGGGATGTATTGCCAGAAAATCTCCGTCCACCGTTGTACCTATAACGATACACTCACCGATCTGTTGCTCAGTAATGGGGCTATTCTCGTCATGCTCCCATAATCCGTACTCTGCAAAAGGTTTAAGCACCTCCGCATCCGGAAACTGAACATTCAGCCACCCTCTGTAAGTCCCTTCGCCGAATCGCCGCAAAAAACGGAGGTAGCCCGGTGGATAAACAGTGGCGTCTTCCTTTGCAAGTGCTTGGTTTTGACCATCAGACAGCGGTTTTGGCCGAGATACGATGTACATAAATACTCCTCCTGCTGCCCCCAACATGCAACTCTTCCAGATAGAGAATTCTTTAAAATATTGCAGGTTGAGCAGCTTTTTTATCCAAGATAATACTGAAATTTTAGAGAGTGCAACATATCAATCCCCAATTTTTGAATTCTCCAGCTTGGCCAATGCCTCGGTGTAATTTGCCCTGGACTATTTGCCACCCATCACAAGCCCATATTTATTGAAAATCCACGATTTGCTCAAATCGTGAATCGCACCATGGCTTATACGCACAGAAGGCTTTTGCTCCTTCATAGCATCTGCATCATGCGCCGAGAAGCGAAGCGGCTTTGTCATTTTTTTAATAGCACCCGTTATTTCATCGAAAAACGTATATGTTAACGGCTTATGATCCCGAATATCCTCATAGATATAATACTTCCCTTTTTCATCTTCCAAATCTATTTGAAAGCCTTTAGGAAATGATAGCAAGATACACGGCAGTTCATCCTCTGCCCATTGTCCGTAATATGGAAAATAGACACTCTCATTTCTCGCGAAAAATCCGGAGCTTTCATTATCAGACGTAACAGAAATGGAATAAACAAAGAAAGGGGGACCCTCATTCCTTTTTTTCTCTGCCGTAAAATAATGATAAAAGGTCTGATATGCTTCATACACCTGTTTCAGATCATGCTCTGTCTGGGCATAATTGATTAGATGAAATTGCGCTTGCTTATGTTCAAAACGCTTCAAAACGCCTTCAAACTCTTCCGGCCTGATGAAGAATCTAAGCTTATAAAATCCGCTGTTCTTTAATTTATCCATTTCTTTTCGCTCACCGCCATGTATTAAAATGTCATCTCAGATGTCCTTAGCCATTTACTCGTGTATTTTCAAAATTCATATTTCACAAATCGATTTTTGAGAGCTTCTTCGTACGGGATCCACTCCCAGTCACTCCATAAAGACATGCTTACGATTTCTGACAGCTTATCTACGGCTTGTCCCGGACTCGTAATGCCAATGAAGCCGTCAAAATTCTCATTACGGATATCCAACGCTTTTCGCAAGTAATCATCATTGAGACGCTCTTCCCGGAGTTGTTCATATTCATCCCTCGTCCACTGCTCACAAAAGATCTTTTCGGCTTGAATGTCTCCATTCTCGAACAACGACAACTCGAATATCTCCTCATTCATATATCCGGCGGTCATCACTGGCTCCCCGGTAAGCTGGGACAACGTTTTACCGGCCTTCTTCACCGTACCCCATACAAAATAATCGTGGAGCACGCTGATCCAGTTTTCGTTGCTTTTGCTTACATACATGACAACTTTGCTCTCTGGAGCTTCATGATTTTTCTTGCCTAATACTTTGGCATGCGCTTCGCTTAGCTCTCTTAATGCTTCGACAGTCTTCTCAAGGTTATTCGACTTGATATGCAAATTTGCAAATGATCTTCCCACGAAATGGCCTCCTCTAATCGCTTTTTTAATCAGCCGGATTCTTATTTATATCCTATTGATCGGTTCTGTGAATGTCTCATATTTCCATTATAGTGATCGCTTGTCCTGAGTCTACCTACTTTTCACCTGGATTTTAGAAATAACCTTTGCACAAAAAGAATTATAAACTTGACCGTTCAGCACAATCTCTAGTCCCTTCCCCACTCCGCTCTTAAAAAAAGGAGGGTATCCCTCTGCCATTTTATGACGTTTAGGACACCCTCTGTCGAGCTATTCCGCACCCCCACAACACTCTTCATCTTTCCAAAACAAAATTTTTTCGTCGTCACTTATGGTAAGGATCAGCGCGCTGGCTGTAACGGCAAGTTCTGATTTTATATTACCGTTCGATCAATCCTTACTCTAGGCAGTTACCGACTCGCTGCCTCGATGATCCAGTCGGTCAAATCGTTGATTTGTCTTTTCACGGCGATTGGGTCGCGGTACCAGGATTGGTTCTCCGTCCATAAAAATACCCGATTGTTGCGAATCGGCTCTAGCGACCCCCAGATTGGATCAGCCTGCAGCGATTCCAAGCTGGCTTCCGTCGTCAGAATCAAATAATCACCCATGTACTCCGAAAGTTTCTCCAGCGAAAATTCATAGTAGGATTCCTTCAGCATAAATTCTGGAACCGTCGTCGGCGGCTTCAGCCCCATTATTTCATACATCAGCCGGCCGCCTCGTCCCGATTTCGGACCAAAAAGGCTCACGTTTCCATCGTACTCTTGCATAATCGAAAGCGTCTCTCCTTTGGGAACGGCTTGTTGGACTTTCTCCCGAATGTCTGCAATTTCCTTCTCGAATTGTTCGTTCCATTTCTCCGCTTCCTCACGTCTATCCAGCAACTCGCCAAAATACAGCATTTCTTCCTGAATGGATACAAACTGATTGTAAGGAACCGATACCGTAGGTGCGATCATCTGATATTTCTCGACTACCTCAGGCTGTGGATTATGCGTTATGATTAAATCCGGATTGAGTTCCAGCAGCTTCTCTAACGAGTCGCCTACATCCGTCACGACGTCCAGCATTCCCTCGAGATAAGGACTCGACATCAAGAACGATTCGGCTGCGATCGGCTGGACTTCCAGAGCAAGTACGGTGCCGAGATAAGAAATTGCCGCTACGCGCTGAGGGTGTGCAGGAACTTCGACATCGCCGAAAGCGGTCTTGACTACCTTGATCTCAGAAGATGCCAAAACCTCTGACTCTTGAGTGATCATGGTTGGAGAAGCGCTGACGGCAACCTGGCTGTTCGTTGCACCTCCGTTGTTCACCGACCCACCACAAGCTGTTAACATCACGGTCAAACATAACAGCATCACTGCATAAAAACTTCGGGTTGCTCTAGTCATTTTATTCGCCCCATCCTGTTGAAATTGATAATCAATATCACTCACATAAAAAGGATAGCTTAATGACCGGCTTAGAACAACGGACGATTGTGACCTATTCCTTGCATAATCTGAAACGAACTGGCCGTATCGTTTACGATATTGACCTGGCGTCATGCCGGCATGCTTTTTGAACATACGGCTGAAATAAATGAGGTCCGGATAACCGACATGTGATGCTATTTCCTGTTGTGTTGCTATCGTGCCGGCCAGCAGAGCCTTCGCATCTTCCATTCGGAAACGAATGACGTAGTCCAGCGGACTGAGCCCTGTCTGTTCTTTAAATTTTCGCGATATGTATTGTTGGCTGTAATTCAATTGCCGAGCAAGCTCCTCAAACGAGATCGGCTGGCGATAATTCCTGGACAAATGTCGAATAACTTGCTCCGATAAAGATGGCTCGCCGGCTCCGAACAGACGCTCCCTCAGGACAGCGTGAACGAAGCGGATAAAGTCTCCCTTGGCCGACAGCCGTGTCAATCCGTCGTCATATTTAAGCCAACCGTCGCGTATCGTTTGAAGCAGCTCAAGCATGGCCAGCGGTTCGCCAGGCGGGAACCCCCAGCTTTCCAGAAACGGGTCGGATTCCTCCATCATCATATGAAATTCGCGCGAGGCCGAAGCGGGGAGAAACGCTTTGTAGAGTACAATATATACATTCAGCGCTTCTCGGCTCCGAACCGTCACCAGAGAGCCTTTGCCGGCGTGCAGTACATGGAAACGATCGCACAGCCATACCTCATCGTCAACCCACAACTCGCCTTGTCCTTGAAAAGCGAATAAAAATGCGCTTGCCGGCAAACGGTATTGATTCAAATCGTTGTCGTTTCCGGCCTGCTTTAGCCGTACGTCCAGCACACTCATAATCACCTGGTTCCATATTTGTATAAGTTTCAGAACGTCCATAACTGATTCGCAAACTCCCTTTAAATTCTCAAGAGATAATCATTCTCAATTGAATCATGTTACTAAACACAATAACGAATACGTCTAGCGCTGTCAATAAGGTGTTGCCGCATGAGACGAGGATGCGAATAGCGAGGCATACGGCTATTTTGCCGGAGTCTAGCCCAAAAGCAAAAGACGCTGATCCGCAAACACACATGCGGAACTAGCGTCTATCAATGAATCGTGAGGGCCCTTTTTTTGATCTCACAATTATCTTAATCATTGGCATACTTTTATGTCGCCTGCTTAGTAAATGCCTGTCTCTTTCGCAAGGGAATTTTTGTAGGCTGCAATTTTGTCTTTCAACATCTTCTCTGTGGCTGTTAAGTTTCTGATTTGGCTCTGTATAGAGTTACTATGATTCTCAAGAAGGTTCAAGCGGGCTTGGGCCGTATGCTCTCCTTCTAAATATAACTGCGCATATTCTCTAATTTGTGAGATCGGCATTTGGGTTTGTTTCAACCTCATCACAAATCGCAGCCAAGCAAGATTGGAGTCATCATATATTCTTTCTCCATTCGCATTCCGCATCGGAGCAATAATCTTTTCCTTTTCATAATATCTCAGTGTATATGCGGTAATCCCTAGTAATTTGGCTACATCGCTGATCGTATACATACAAGCCCCCGCATCTATGTTGATTTTAAGAGTCCCCATAATTATAAAAAATATTTGACTTAGAGTAAACTCTAAGCTTTATGATTACATCGTTGTTGAAACACTAAATATTCTTGTAAAAACGGAGGAATTCATATGAAATATACTGTAATTACAGGCGCCAGTTCAGGTATAGGTTTTGAAACCGCTCTAGCCTTTGCGGCTCGCGGTAAAAACTTAATTGTTACAGCCCGCAGAAGGGAGCAACTGGAGGAGCTAAAATCTGAAATCAATCATAACTCCCCCGATGTAGATGTCGTTATTCGAGTAACTGACTTATCCGTTTCTAGTAATGCTTATAAGCTTTATGAGGATCTACAAGGGTTCGAAATCGAAACTTGGATCAACAATGCGGGGTTTGGAAATTTCGCTTCAGTGGCCAAGCAAGATTTAGATAAAATTTCTGCAATGCTGCATCTGAACATTGAATCGTTGACGATCCTTTCCTCTCTATTCGTTCGTGATTATTCCAATGTTGAAGGAACACAATTAATCAACGTTTCATCCGGTGGCGGCTATACGATTGTGGGAAATGCCATTACGTACTGTGCGACTAAGTTCTATGTGAGTGCCTTTACTGAAGGACTCTCTCATGAGTTGAAGAGTCAAGGTGCACTTATGCAGGCTAAAGTGCTAGCACCTGCCGCAACAGAAACAGAATTCGCGAAGCTTTCTTTCGATATCCCCGAATTCGAATATCATGGGACTGTGCCGAAATATCATACCGCGAAGGAAATGGCTGGATTCATGCTTGACCTGTATGATAACGATCATGTTGTGGGGATTGTTAATGGTTTGACGTACGAGTTCGAGTTGAGAGATACCCTCTATAATTATGTGGCGAGCACGCGATAAGCTCATCTTGTAATGGCAAGTTAAGAAGCATGACCATCCATTACGGATCGCCATGCTTCGACAATGATGTATCACCTAAATCCCCTATCAAAAAAAGGCTGCCAATCCCTTCCGGGCGGCAACCTTTGATTTTCACTCTACGACAATGCCAACATCGCGTTCATATCTTCCTCAGCAGTAGTAATTAGCTTCAATCCAAAAAGTTCTACCAGAACATCCAGTACACCTGGTGAAATGAACTCGGGTGGCTTTGGTCCGATGCGAATGTCCTGAATGCCGAGACTGAACAAGCCTAGCAGAATGGCTACTGCTTTTTGCTCAAACCAAGACAACACGATGCTGACAGGCAGCTCGTTCACCGTACACTCAAATGCCTCAGCCAGAGCCATGGCAATCTTCACTGTAGAACCGGAATTATTACATTGCCCAAGGTCAATGTAACGCGGAATACCGGTGTCTCCAACGGTGCCATAATCTACGTCATTAAAGCGGAACTTTCCGCAAGAAGTCGTTAAAATGACAGTATCGTTCGGTAAAGAAGTCGCCAACTCACGGTAGTAATTCCCGCCAGTACCTGGCGCATCACAGCCAGCAATGACGAAAAACCGGCGGATATGCCCGTCTTTGACAGCTTGAATGATCTCTGGTGCTAACCCGATTACAGTTTCATGATGATATCCGGTCGTAAGTACCAGATCTGACTCTACATCAGCCGCAGGTAGGGACAACGCACGATTAATTAATGGGGAGAAATCGTCGCCCGTTATTTTCTCTACACCTTCCAGCCCCGCTACTTCATATGAGAAAAAGCGGTCTGCATACGTGCCTTTAATCGGCATTACACAGTTTGTGGTAGCAAGAATTGCACCGGGAAACTGCTCGAACAATCTACGCTGATCATACCATGCTTTGCCGATGTTGCCTTTCAGATGCTTATACTTTTTGAGTGCAGGATATCCATGCGCAGGCAGCATTTCTGAGTGGGTATAAATGTTGATGCCTTTCCCCTCTGTCTGCCGCAGTAATTCCTCCAGCGCATATAAATTATGTCCTGTTACAACAATACATTGACCTTCAATTTTGTTCTGACTGACTGTGATCGGTTGCGGAATGCCAAAGCGGTCCGTATGCGCACGATCCAGTACATCCATGATGCGAACCGCCGCTTCCCCGACCTTCATCGCCATCTCCAAATGTTCCTGTGTATTAAAGTTGGAATTGGTCAACGTCATATACAAAGCTTCGTGGGTGATACGATCCACCTCGGGATCGCTATATCCTAGCTGCCGGGCATGTGTCGCATACGCTGCAATTCCTTTTAATGCAAAAATCATCGTATCCTGCAAACTCGCAATGGTTTCATTTTTGCCACATACCCCTACAACGGTACATCCGCCATTCGGTGTCTGTTCACATTGGTAACAAAACATATCGTTATCCTCCATATCTAGATAATCATTCGTTACTTCCAACGTAACAGAACACCAAAGCTTGAGTTGTGATTACACACACATTTTTTAGATCAAGCAGATTTAAATGTCCTTCTATTTATAACAACCATTAATACAATAACGCTTAAACAAATGAAAATATTAATCTCAAAAACCAATTTGAACGCCTGCAACTGACTCCCTTGTCCTGTCTCTCCACTCATCACACCAAGTCCAAGTGCTGAGCCAAAGACCATACCCGCATTTCTTGTTAAAGCAATTAATCCGCCAATCGAACCCACGTGTTCCCGAGGTGTCTGCTGCATAATGAAGCTATTATTAGGAGAGGCAATGAGCCCCATACCAAGGCCAATAAGAGATAGAATCGCCGCGATTCCATAAATCGGTATATGATCTAAATACACCAGTAACAAGATAAACCCGCTTCCCATGCAGCTCAGTCCCATAAGCATCAGACGATGAGAGCCATAACGGTCGGAGCAGTAGCCTGCGAGAGGGCCTGCAAACGCCAAGGCAATGGGATAAGCCGCCATAATATATCCTGTCGTAGATGACGAGAACGGAGCCGACACCCCCATCAAATAAAATGGAATGAGGACAAGCAATGTGTTAGATAAAATAAAAGAGGCACAGCTAACGATCAAGCCTCCCGCTACAGTTGGAATTTTCAATGCTTGTAAGGGTAGAAAAGGAGTCTTTTGCTTCCGCTCCCAGAATAGAAAAGTAATCAACAACAAGGAAACCCCCACCAAACTTGTCATTGTCCACACGGACACCCAGCCCCATTTGCTCCCATTTGTTATTACGAGAAGGACCAAGGTGATGAATGCCATAAACAAGCTGGCCCCCACGAAGCTGACAGCACCCGGCTTGCGCTCTTGCACACGGTTCGGGATGTACCGATATGCCATAATTGTAGCCACAATCGCCACAGGAACATGGATTAAAAATAACCATTTCCAGCTCAGCCACTCTGCAATCAAACCTCCCGCTATAGGTCCCGTCATCCCGCCCAGCGCGACAGCTGTACTTAAAATTCCGAGAGCACGACCTCTTTGCTCTTTCGGCATATGAATGGTGATGAGTGCAATATTAGTTGCTTGGAACATCGCAGCTCCTACTCCCTGTACAACTCTGAGCGTTAGCAATATTGGCAGATTAGGTGAAAAAGCGACCAGGATAGAACCCACAGTAAAAATCACAAATCCAAGATTGTGAATCCGGCGAAAACCATAACGGTCTCCCAGTTTCCCCATAATAGGAAGAAGAGCCGTAATCACTAGCAGATAACCTGTTGTGATCCATAATCCCTTCCCAAGCTCTGTCTGAAAATAATTCACAATAAAAGGAAGCGACACATTCACAATTCCAGCTGTAAAATGGGAAATAAACGCCCCCATACAAATAGCCGCCATCATTCCCAGCCGCTGCCCGTGTGTGCTTTTAAACTCTATATCTTTTGCTGCCATCATGTTGATCCCGTCCCTACTCATATTGTTTAAGAATTACTAACAATTATAAGTAGATCCCTTGCAAGAACAATCCCATAAAGATGGGATGGAATGGTTTAGGCGAATATGTCTATCAGTATAGGTGAGGAAAATCAGAGGTCCTGCGAAACAGCAAAAAGCGGCACATTTAAGTGCCGCCACTGAATTATTATCTATAAGAGTCATGCGTTGGGCGAAACAAATCTTCTTCGGAACTTCTGACCATAGAAAAATGTTCGACATTGTAGTGCCCATGTAATGTTTTATTGTGATGCTTGATGATTTGTTCTGCACTTAAAACATCATTGTCCGTTGTAGAATGACCATCTCCGACCAATGTAACATCCATGCCGCTAACCGTAGCCGTCCGAACCGCAGTATCGATGCAGTGTTGAGTTTTACATCCCATAATCACCACATGCTCAATCTGCTGATCTTTCAGATATTGTAGCAGCTCAGTTCCGTGAAAAGAATTCGTTGCCAGCTTATCAAAGATTTTGGCATTTGCAGACCTGTTGATTTCATTGTGAACTTGAAAGCCTGTACCTGTTCCTTCAGCGACATCTAGATCCCTAACGAACACAACTTCGACATCGGCTTCTTTTGCTTGTTCAATCACTTTATTAATATTCCGGATAAGCTGCTCTTTATTGAATACTGCACTTTCCTTTTCGTTTCCATCCATTAATTCTTGTTGTGCATCGATGATTAATAATACCTGATTCAAATGATTTTCCCCTTTCGAATGGTGGGGAAACGTCAACACGCTTGATCAGTTAAACGTTATCCCCATATCATTTTGCAAGCTGACATTGTTTTTCATAATATCTACCTCCCAATAAAAATGGTATATAAACTTTAATCTTATAATTTAAGACTTTTTTAGTTTACCATATTTTTAAAATGTACTCTCTAAAAACTTTGATTGCTACATCCATTGATACATCATAAAAATGGTGGAAATCAGATTAGTCAGCCCGTGCAGAACCCAACCTGGAATGATCGAACCGCCGGATAATTTCTCATCCAACATTCCGATGCTCCAACCCACAAAACCTGTAAGAATCATTACAACAGCAGAATTCAATAATCCGGAACTGCTGTATAACAGCACAGCATGTACGACACCAAATAATAAAGCTTGAGCACAGTTTCCAATTCCGAATCCGAATTTCGAACTTAACCGTTTACCAATGAAACCGCGGAACAGAATCTCTTCGGACAAGCTAGTCTGCAACCAAGAATAAATCAATGCCGGAATCAAACCTTTAAGACCTGTACCATAAAACTGTGAGCTGGCCAAAGTATTCTTATCCAGCATATAGATTGCTGTAAGCATTCCCAGGCTGGTGAATATAGTCATGGTAAGTATAAACCATAGTATGAACTGCTTCCTAGAAAGCAATTGGGGTTTCTTCCAGCCAATCCACATGGCAAAGGATGAAGTTGTTCTGCTTGTAAAAAACCAGTATGTATAAGGAATGATGCTGAATAAGATGAGCTGAAGGACTGCACTGATGAGCAATGACAATGTCAACGGAATACCCTCCCTTTAATAAGAACAGCCTCAATATATCATGGACCGCTGCTTACCAGCGGAAAGAGACCGTAACTTGCAGGTTAGGTGGAGTAGTTGGTTGCGGATTGCTACTCAGGCAGTGGTAATACCGCCAACATCATGAACTGCCCATTCTCATATCTGAAACTGACGCTTCCTTGAAGCTGTTGAACCGCATACTCAATGCTTTCGATTCCGAACCCTCTACGCCCAAAGTTCCGCTTGCTGGACAAAAAAGAGCCCTGCCCGTCCTCTGTAAGCAGAGATGCTTGATTCTTTAAAGAAATCACCAATAACCCGTCGCTATAAATCACTTCCAGCCCAATAACATTCTGCTCTGACTCTGGTAATCTCTGAACCCCTTCGATTGCATTATCTAATGCATTGCCTAAAATAATTGCAATTTCAACCTCTTTGCCTGCAAGTAACAGGTCTTGCGGGATGCAAAAATGAGATTGCATTGTAACTTGATGTAGCTCGGCTTTGGCGAACTTCTCATTATAGATGGCATCAATAGCTATATTTCCAGAAGAAATATACTTTTCTCCTGACTCCTGTGTCGAAGCAAGCTCCGCAATATATCGCTTGGCTTCTTGTACAGCTCCTTCATCCAGCAGAGAATGAATAAGGATCAACACATGGTTCAGATCATGCCGCAAACGCTGTGCTTCCTGATTATCTTTCAGTTTACTCGTGTAATCCTTCACTTGCTGCTGAAGCACATGATTATGCAATTCTATTTGCATCCGTTTCATTAACTTTTGATATATAAACATTACAGCCACATTAATTACAAGAATCCCAAGCAGGATGAATACAAAATCAAACGGAATATCAAAAGGTTTATCACTGGAATGTCTCAGATTCACAATAATAATAAGCAAAGAACCCGCCGAAACAAGATTCAGCACAGCCCAATCCTGATTCGACAGTAACGTTGTGGTATCCACTTTGAACAACCGCAGCAATAGCAGACATAACATGATGCTTAGCAAAACAACAAATAGGAAAGCAAAAGATAACCACCAGAAATTAACTGTATCTATTCCCTCGGCATTGAGTGGGATATGCTGAATCCCAGACCATACCAGCATCTCAATAACCACCGTAAACACTGTATAGAAACTGCTAAAGAACAGCTTTTGTAGCACACTGCCGCGGAAATAAAAAATAGTAATCAGACTATACACAAGCAGGTGAAGGATGACCGAATCTACTAGAGGTAAGCTAGCAGCGGTAAGCGATTTAATTATATAAAAGATAATAAGACAGCCTATAAATGAATTTTTGCTCCTGCTCAGGATCAGGAATTTTTTGAGAAAAATATAAAATGTAACCCCTTGCGGGACATATATAAGGACGAGCATAAATACACCAAAAAAGTAAGGACTAATCTCCCGGATGAAAGACATTTATCTTAAGATCCTCTTTTCTATAAAGGCATGGTAGGACCGTAAAGAATCAGAGCTTCTACTGCGGCTGACGGGAAGCTCCACCCCGTTCTTCAGCTGAATAAGTTCTTTGCTTAAAGAACGAACATACAGCCAATTTACTAGGAATCCCGTATGTACGCGACAAAAATCGTGTGATTCCAGCTGTCCTTCCAACTCTCTCAGTTTGCCATAATACGAGTAAGTCCCTTGTTCAGTACAAAGGACCAATTTTTTACCTCGTTCTACCGTGATATACATAATATCATCTACCCTTAAATTATAGCTCATATGATGGATTGAGAATGACAGCACGTTGTTTCTTTGCATGCATTGCTGAATGGCTTTGACTGTGGCGGTCTGCAGTTCATGTTCATCAATGGGTTTCAGCAGATAGCGAAAGGGATGAACCGCAAAGCTTCTTCTCATATAACTTGTATGGCTGGTGACATAGATAATTAATACCCTGGCATCTTTGAGCCGGATCTTCTCTGCGACTTCTATACCGTTATACTCGGGCATCTCCATATCCAGATAAACTATATCGTATGCGGTAGTCGTCATTGCCTGAAGCAGGGTTTGGCCTGATTCAAATATCTCAATAGAGGCAGTCATCCCTTGCAGGCTGGTTATCTGCTTCATGAGTAATTCTTCCAATCGCGAGGCATCTTGCCTCTGATCGTCACAGATTGCAATGTGAAGATTCATATTATGTATCCCTCCAAGTGAACGTAATTCTATCATATTATAATTTGAAAAAATATGAAGAACCGCCAAAAAGCCGATCCTCTCGGACCGGCCTATAAACTCTTTTTTACAGGGAAGTTTCTACCCTAGTCAATTCAACGGAAGAGCGGACGCCAGCCGCCGAAACTGGATGAAAATAAACAGAGCGGTCAGCATCACCACAATTCCTGAACCGAGGAACCATAGCTGCACACCGTATCGATCCACCACAGGTCCTGCCAACAGCAGCCCAATTGGCGAAGACAACATCATAATGCTGGTCACGAGTGAAATGACACGCCCAAGCATCTCGGGTTCAAAAGAACGTTGGATCATCGCCATGAAGGGACCATTGAAGAAGGGTGCCGCACTGCCCATCAAGAACGAGAGAATGGCAAAAATCACAAATGCATTCGGTCCAATCAAACCACTGATCACACAGGTAAGACCGATGACTAGCAGACCTACGCTCATGTAGCTAATGTCGCTCCATTTAGATGAGAACATCGACAATAGCAGACCGCCTAAAATCATCCCGATGCTGAACACCGCTTCCACCAGGCTGGCACTGTATCCTCCACGGCCAAAATGAGACAATGTCATATAAGGAAACAGTGTCGCCAAGGGCATAAATGCGATACTAAACACCGCAGTAGCCCCCGTAATCAACACAATGGGTTTCGCTTGAATGAGTGCGTTCCAACCCAAACGGAATTCTTGAACGAAAGACGGCGCAGCTGTAGACTGCACTTTAGGCTGATGGATCTTCACCATGAACAGCATCAGATTCGCAATCAAAGCCCCGGCCACATCGAGTAGCAATACTGCCCCAAGCGAAGTTGCCGAGTAAACCGCTATCCCAAGTGCAGGACCAATTACATTCGAGAAAGAGAACACCATCTGCTGCCAGCCCGCGACTCTTGTCAATTCTTCTTCAGGCGCAATCAACGGAACAGCCGCCTGAAATGCCGGAGCATGAAAGGCTGATGCCGCCGAACGCAAGCTCAGAATGACATACACAAAGCCAAGTCCCGGTTCCCCCCACATGAAATAAATACCTAATATCAGACTGAAGAGCGCAATTGCGCTATCAGCAATAATCATCGTTATTTTACGATTCCAACGGTCCAGCCAGACCCCTACAAAAGGACCCAAGACCGCTTGCGGCAAAAACGCTGCCAACCCAGCAATCATCAAAACTGCCGCTGACCCTGTCGATTCCGTCAAGTGCCAGATCACCGCGAATTGAACCATCGAACTCGTGAGAATCGAGAAAATCTGTCCGCTAAAAATAAGGGCGAAGGCTTTTTTCCATTGTATTTGCATAAGGTCATCTCCTTTGATTAAAAACTTAAATAAACTCATTCCATGAGCATAGGCACACTGAAACAGGCACATCACAAATAAACTCATTTCCTTATCTCAAAAAATGAATGAGTCCACTTGTCTTGCACCACTGATTACCATAAACGAATGGAATGGGTCACAAGGAGCACCTCCTGAAAAAAATTATGTTCATTATAACATCGCATCTCTTCCCTGAGCCAGTTCCAATTGTTCTTTTTACGAAAAATTTGATCTATCTCTATCTTCCGAATAAATTCCTAAATAAGGGAGAAGATAAAAATCACTTAACATCTCATTTATTTAAGGAGAATTGCATGCGGAAATTTTTTAACGCCAAGACACCTCCGTCTAATCCTAAGGTGCACCCTCAATTGGAAGCCGAAAATGAGCTTTCAATGAAGGATCTTTTTTCCCATGCTATCTCTGCGTCTCTCGAAGACAACTTACAGATTATTAATAAATGTTTTGCCAATTGTTCGGACCTAAAGGTTATTCCATGGCATTATGGCCCGGATCTTAAGTATGAAGCCTCATCCGTCTATTTCAATACACTTACTAAGTCTGACCCTACAAATTATTTTAAAGATGTCTTGCAGAATTTAGTTCCGCATGAGTTGGGTCCCACCTTGGACGTAACCGTTGAAGATGTCATCTCCTATTTTGAAAAAAATGGTGTTTCATCACCGCTGCTTGAATTAATGGACAATATCGGTCAAGCCATTAAGGGGATTCTTGATGGGAAAGTTGTCCTTTTCTTTACAGGTTGGCAAAAAGCCGTTGCCTATTATGCCTTCGATGTAGAACAGCGCCAAACCTCTGAGCCCATTTCAGAGCCTACTGTTCAAGGTCCCCACGTCAGCTTTATAGAAAGCTTGGAGCGTAATGTAGGTGTTATTCGTAGTTTGCTGAAATCTACTAATCTTAAGTTCGAGTTCTTTACCTCTGGTAAGCAGGTTCAAAGAACGTTGTCCTATGGTTATCTGGATGGAGTAGTCAAAGCAGAAACATTAAATCAATTCAAACAACGGATAGCAAGTATTGATCAGGAAGAAATTCTTGACGTCTCCTATCTCGAAGAGTGGATCGGTGATTCGCTCTACTCACCATTTCCACAAGTCCGCTATACAGAACGACCGGATACAGCTATAACAGCTCTGCTAGACGGGAAGATTATTGCTATGGTTAACGGAAGTCCTTCCATTCTGATCTGTCCCGGGAATTTCATGGAGTTTTTTACGAATAGCGAAGATTATTACTACCGGACTATTTTTTCATCATTGATAAGACTGATTAGGGTCGCTGCCTTCATCATCGCCCTGCTGTTACCCAGTACCTATATTGCCTTATCCAACTTCCATTCCGAACTAATTCCCACGGTTCTGCTGCTTGCTATTCTAAACACACGCGAAGGAATCCCCTTTCCGGCTATGGTTGAAGCTTTGATCATGGAGTTTTTCTTTGAACTATTGAGAGAGGCGGGCATACGCTTACCCAGACCGATTGGATCGGCCGTCAGTATCGTTGGGGCTTTGGTCATTGGACAAGCTGCTATTCAATCGCAGATTGCCTCTCCGGTCATGGTCATTGTCGTCGCTTTGACGGGCATTGCCTCATTTGCGCTACCACAATACAATATGGCAATTGCGCTGCGGATTTTACGGTTTCCCTTAATGATTCTCGCGGCAACATTCGGAGGACTTGGCATCATGGTCGGTTTTATTCTAATTTATCTCCATCTGGCTACCTTGCGCTCTTTAGGAGAACCGTATTTAGACTCGTTAGCTCCGTTAGATCTTAAAAGAGTACGTGATTCTATTTTTCTACTTCCGAGAAGACTGCTGCTTCATTCACCACGGAATCGACACCTATATAAAAAGACTTCGGGAAGGAAGTAGATATAGTGAAGCGGCTTACTACCATACTAATTTCCCTTCTTGTACTCACTCTAACTAGCGGATGCTGGGATAATAAAGAATTGGACGAGTATGGGTATGTGCAGGCGGTCGCCATTGACCAAAGCGAAGACAATCGGATTGTAATCACGACACATTTCTATAATCCTTCCACCAAAATAGAAATGGGACAAGCAGGGGATCCAGCGTCCAAGGGAATTAATATCGTTACGAGTGGAGAAACCTTTTTTGAAGCAATAAGGGAGATCCCGGCAAAATTTGGTCGAAAAGCCAAATGGGATCATATGCGTGTCATATTAATCGGGGAGCAACTAGCCAGAACCACGAACATCCGGGAGGTACTTGATTTTTTCTCCAGGGATCAAGAACCGCGTGGTACCGTTCTTCCTCTCATCGCTGAGCAATCTGCGGCACCATTTTTAGATATCAACCCGTTTATCGAGCAGACCATTGGTCAACAGTATAAGAGAATGGAGACGAGCGGTGCTCTATATGCCGCAAAAACTTCCAAGATTCCTCTCTATGAGCTGGCTATACAAATGTGTAGCCCCTCCAATACTTCCATCATCCCTTACCTGCATAAGACCAGTTTGGATCATAAACCATTGATATCTGGGCTGGCTGTAATTCATGACGGTAAAATGATTGACATTCTAAAGGAGAAGGATACCGAAGCATTCATGATGCTGACGGATAGATATATCTATGGAGTACTAGAATTTCCTTGCCCGGATGAGACCGAA
Organism: Paenibacillus sp. FSL P2-0121; assembly: GCF_037975345.1. Classification (NCBI taxonomy): domain Bacteria; kingdom Bacillati; phylum Bacillota; class Bacilli; order Caryophanales; family Paenibacillaceae; genus Paenibacillus; species Paenibacillus sp. FSL P2-0121. The sequence continues at coordinate 4,473,673 of NZ_CP150245.1, forward strand.
GTACCGCTGCGGAAAAAAGAAACGCTTGAAGTGCTTACCTTCAACAGTACGCTTACTCCAATCGTAAAAAATGGTTCTGTGTCCGTCGGTGTAAAAATTGCTATTGAAGGAATGATCGGAGAATTACGTTGCTCACATTTAAAAAACAATAAGGACATGAAGCTTTTTGAGCAGCGTATCATAACTCAGGTTGAACAACAGGTTGAGCACGCAACCAAGTTTTTGAAAACAAAAAAGATCGACGCACTCGGAATTGGCAATCAGATTTACCGGAAAAATCCGCAGCTGTGGAAACAACTAGAGCCTCAATGGAAGGATACATTCGCCCAGACTCAGTTCGATATCAACGTTGATGTCAAAGTGTTAAGCACTGGAATGAACTCAGGCACAATATTTGGAACAAAGGAGAAGTAGCTATGGTGGGAAAAATAATCTGCGTTCTCTTATTAGCTTCCGCTATGCTAGCCCATGACATCCCAAGGTTTAGACAAGCCTCCATCCGCGATCGAGTAGTTTATGGAGTATTATTACTACCCGTACTTTATCTCGGATTTATCTTTATTGCAGCTAAGCCATGGCCCAATTTAGATTCCATCTTCAATTTATTCACGGCTCCAGCTGAGCACATCGTCCATTGGATCAACCCTGCCATTTCATAAGCTTAAAGAATGAGGAGGAACGTATGAATAAGCAAGAACGTGTTAGTTCGATCCAAATGTCCATGCTGTTTCTCTTCTTTATGACCGGTTCCTCAATCGTTATCGTCCCTGCGTCACTAACTAACTTTGCCGGCAACGGAGCCTGGATATCCCTCTTAATCGCCTCTGCCATAGGAATGGCTCTGCTTTCCGGTATTCTATATTTGAACCGACGAGCGCCAGATCTTTCGCTTGTGGAACAAAGCCGCTCCGTACTTGGAAACGGACTGACCCTCGTCCTCCTGATTCCTTTCACTTGTGTGCTGTTTTGGAATGTCGCAGGAATTGTAATTGAGATCGGAACCTTTTTCAAAAGTACGATGTTAAAAGAAACGCCCACTTACGCGGTAAATACCATGTTTTTTATAACGATTGCGATGACAGCTCTAGCTGGAATCGAAGTAATTGCACGCATGGCAGCCGTCCTAATGTCACTAATGTTCGGATTTATCATCTTAGTCTGGATACTCGTAGCAGGGTTGTATCATCCCGAGTACCTACTGCCCATCATGCCTGATGGATTTAGGCCTATCCTAAGCGCTGCATATGTAGTCTATGGCTTCCCCTATTCCGAGCTTATCGTTTTTTCGATGATTTTACCGTTCGTGCGTAAAGAAGACAATTCTAAACTGGGAAAACAGATGTATCTTGCACTCATCATCAATGCCCTGACGTTAATTGCTTCTGTCATTAGCAGTATTATGGTATTGGGACCACTGTCCGGCAGCTTGAAATATTCATTATATCAGTTGGCGAGACTCATTTATTTTCAGGAAACCATTGAAAGAATCGAATCCGTGATTGGTTTTTCACTCATTATCGGCTTCTATTTCAAGGCTTCTATCCTGCTGCTTATTCTTATTAAAGTACTAAAGGAGCTTCTGAGATTGAAGGATGAACGTTTAATTGTTTTCCCACTTGCTTTTGTCTGCCTGCTATTATCTGTAACGACTTACACACAGGAGTCTGAGCTTGAGAAAATCGTGAATACTACATGGCCCTTGATCACTAACCTAGCTTACATCCTGCCGTTTCTTCTAATTCTATTGGTCACTTTTATTCGTTATCATATAAATCAACACAAAAAATAACCCGTTCTAAACGGATTCAATATCCCCTATCTCATTTCGCAGACTTCAGCTTCTTCTTTTCTTGGATCCAGCCCGCCAGCAAAAGTATTGCTCAACATAATTGCTTGCCATCGCGATTGAAGATTCTGAGATTTCCGGACCCAGAGGACGTTATTTGCAATTTTTTGGCCTGTGGAGCAGAGTTTAGGACTCCACTGACGCTATCTCATATAAAAAGACTCATATTGAGTGTTTTTTTGTGGGAATAGCTGCTATACAGTCCGCTAGGATGCAAAATATGGACCAATGACGCGTTTAAGGTCAGCTGTGTCCGATGGGCTTGGTATGTGCAAGTGTTATTGGATCAAACGAAGCAAAGTAGGGATGCCCAACAGCCACCTTTAGCTTATTAGGACACCCCTGTGAAGTTTATTACGTTACTCGCTCTAACCAATAAATTCTTGAACCCACTCGCTGTTATAGTAACCTATTCCAATTTCTGTGAAGCTGCTATTCAGGATGTTGGCACGATGACCAGGACTGTTCATCCATTGGTTCATTACTTCTTCTGCGCTCGACTGACCTTTGGCGATATTTTCCCCTGCTGAATTGTATGAGATCCCGAATGCTTTCATCATATCAAACGGAGATCCATACGTAGGAGACTGATGGTCAAAATAGTTATTGTCATACATATCCTGCGCTTTAGCCAAAGCCATTTTCGAAAGTTCGCTATTTAAGCTAAGAGGCTTCAAGCCTGCATTCGTTCTTTCTTTATTCACCAGATCCAATACTTGCTGTACCGATTGGGATGTATTGGTGGATGGTTGTGGATTTGCAGACTTCTGTGGGACAGCAGAATGTTGCGGATTTGCAGAATATTGTGGTTTCGCCGATTGCTGCGGATACGTTGTTTGATCTGTTGTGCTTCCTGTAGGTGGATTGGTACGGATGAACCCATCCAGCCATTTCGTTACATCGCCAGGAACTTGTTTAGTCTTAATTGTTGTATTCCCTGCATTCTCCGTGGAAATGGAAGATGCTTGCGTTAAAGTTGAACTTGAGGTAGTTTTACGAGCATGATTGTCAACCTTCGTTTGTTGAGTTGTCATTTGGTTGTTGGCCGAGTTATTACCCGAACAAGCAGTAACGAGTAATAGCGCTACTATTACGATAAATGGTTTAATTAGAACCCCTCCTGATTTGGCAAAGTAGTGACTTAATCGAATAAAGTTTTTGTAAAGTACCCCTGATTTATTCATCTCTAATTCAAAAATATAAAAAGCAAAAAAGTCCACTCGCAACATGGTTGCTGTGGACTTAATCTTAGTGGATATTTTAGATGCGTCGATATAGTTACATTTATAGTAATTTATAGAATTTTTTACTAATTAATGTTATGCTTTGTTAAGATCATAAAGTATAACATCAAATAAGTTTTGGACAAACAAGCTTATAGAAATAAGCAGGCTTTGTTAGGTAAATAGATACTTTTAGATTACTTAATGTAATGTGATTGCAAAATTATTACAAGGAGTGATCATGCTATGTTAGAAGGTATCTCGATAAAACAAGTCTCCATTTATTGTCCTGAAAGAGTGATTAACAACCAATATTTTATTGACCATTTTCAAAAGCAAGGTATAGATATTAAGCGGATTCTTAAAAAGACAGGCAGAAAAAAACGCCATGTTATTGAAGGAACGAAGGAGAACTCGTTGACGATGGCGATTAATGCCGCTCAACAGGCAATTGATGCTGCATCATTGAATTCTGCAGATATAGACCTGATTCTTTTTTCCAGCTCAACTCCGGAATATTTATCACCTACGAATTCATTGCTTATTCACAAAGCTATCAAAGGTAAAGATGATACGCTTTGCTATGACTTAAATGGTAATTGTATAGGAATGTTTATTGCGGTTGAACAGGCTGCTCGTACTTTATACGATGATCCTGATAGAGATAGAGCGTTGGTTATCGGTTCGGATTTTTTAAATTTATGGGCTGATCCTTCACATCCAATAACATATTCAATTTTTGGCGATGCCGCCGTAGCCCTCATTTTAGAAAAAGATCATTCAGAGAGTGGATTAATTGACGTAAGGTATCTTTCGGACAGCCGTTTTACAGAAGAAATTGTGTACCCCGCTCAAGGATTAGCTAAGTCTTTGCGTGATGGGGCTGAACACCGCTACTTACACTGGGGGAGATTCAGCGGAATAGACAGTGTACGATTTGCGGAAGCATCTATTGTTGAATTATTGAACAAACATCACCTAACATTCGAGGATATACAAGTTTTTTGTTTTTCACAATTTACATTGGCTAATATTAAATTACTTCAAGCTAAGCTGAACCTGGATCAACATAAAATTATTTATGTGGCCGACGAATATGGCTATACAGGCACAAGCAGTCCCTTTCTGGCCTTATATTGTGCTATTGAACATGGTTTGATCAAACGTGGCGACAACTTATTATTTTGGACATTGGGGTCAGGTTATCAAGCCGGTTCAATGTTATGGCGTTATTGACATGGGGCTCCATTTATTCATCCTATCACTATCGAAACTCCACAATACACTAACAACAATCCCATAAGTATATTAAATTGACTTCTATATTTAGATATCATTTTTTTGAAAAGAGAACCACATAAACACCAACTAAAAGTGCCCATAAAACCGATGAAAGCTAAGACTATAGAGTAACTCAATAAGTTAAAATAGGAAGAATGAGAGGTAAGATTAAATGTAGATGTAACTGTGATTCCATATAATATCCCTTTAGGATTAATAAATTGTAAAAGCATACCCGCAATAAAACTGTTGTGTTTATCGCCACTTCCATCACTTTCTTGATGTTTACTTGTAATAATTTTAAATGCTAAATAAAACATGTAGACTCCGCCTATCACAGCCATAATAGATTCAATCTTAGGGATAAAATTGATCAGAAGTATATTAAAATAGCAACATAACAATATAATCACGAAAAAACCTGTGCCCACTCCTAAACAAAATCTCATTGTTTTTCGTAAACCAAACTGGTTTGCAAAAGTCATTGCCATAATGTTATTGGGTCCCGGAGTAAAGCTAGCCACAAATGCATATAAAAACAAAGAAACAATCACTGAATTCCACCTCGTTGTATGTTATAATGTATTTATCAGACGCTATAACGTCCTTATGTGCGTTTTATTGTATATCCTGGTCGTTATAAAGTAAATAGGAATAGGAGAATTACCGTGGAAGAGATAAATCAAATCATTGCGGAGAATATAAAAAAGATTAGAAGAAGTAAAGATTTAAGCCTGGAAAAGGTGGCAGAATTAACAGGAGTAAGCAAAACAATGATTGGTCAAATCGAAAGAGGCGAATCGGCACCTACCATTACAACCATTTGGAAGATCGCCAATGGATTAAAAACTTCATTTTCTGCGCTGATAGATTATCCAAAACCTGACACAAGATTAATATTAAGAAATGAAATTCAACCATTGCTTGAAGACAACGGAAAATATCGGGTATATCCCTCTTTCCCATTTGATGAAAGCAAACGATTTGAGGGTTATACAGTGGAGTTAGACGAAGGTGGATACCTTGATGCCAATCCACATATGGAAGGAACTGAAGAATTAATCACTGTATTTGATGGTGAATTGTCTTTGCGTGTCAATGATAATGAATATCTATTAAAATCTGGTGATTCTATCACGTTTAACGCAGACAAACCCCATGTATATTATAATCCAGGACAATCATTGACCCGTTTAAGCATGATCTTATATTATTCTAGTTAGCAAAAAAACCAAGGTTCTTAAACCTTGGGATCAAATCTTACTATGATAACCTGCGGAGATAACGCTCAGCCTCCCCATTATGAACCGTCCAGCATTAACTTATAAACCTTACCGTCTTTTGCATATTCATTATTAAAAAGCAGGGCATCCCCTTCTCTTTTCAGGAATTTCAGATTGTCTCCAAAAAAAGGAAGGTCGTTTGTTTCGGCATATTTTTGCTGCTCTACGTCAAGAAGTGCCTTGTACAACAATGTTTTGGCACCTGTTTTACGATCTATCATCATGAGGAAACCTTGCTGATTGGACCGAATCAGCAGAAAATCTTGGTTCTCCGTAAACATCTGTTACGGTCAGATAGATTAGGCCTTTCGGCGTCTTCTGAAAATCGAACTGAACAGCATCGAATAACTGCGAACCAAGGTTCGTTAGCAAACGAGTTTGTCCTGCGGAATCTGTTAGATATAAACCCCCTGTTTTTTTATCCACTGTATAAGTAGATCCAGCAAATTGTGCGCTGGCACTAGCATAGTTCAATAGCCCAGTTGCTGTATATATCCTCTTCGTCGCATCCCAGCTGACCGTTGTTCCTCCTAATGAATTTACAAGAAAACGGGCAGGTACATAGAGTTGACCATTAATTTCAAAAGGAACACCTTCTACACTTACCAATTTACCATCAAGGACCCCCTGTTTACTTCCAATACGAACGGCTATCTTTTTTCCCCATCCAGTAAACTCCGCTCTTTGATGCGATTTATCCCATACAACCTTAAGTCCTGCCGCTTCCCAGTGACTGGCTGAAACATAAGTAATCCCATCCTTTACTAGTGCAGCGCTCGTACCTTTCCCGCCTCCATCCATAATGAAAGTGAAGTAAGCGGGCAATGCCGCATTCGCAACTGGAGCAGCAAGCAATGATGCAACAAGTATTGGAGCTAGCAACCATCTTTTATCCATATCTTGATCAACCTCCATGTTAGAAAATCATAAATTCTTCATAGGGTATAGACGCAGTTTAATTCCAAATGTTCCTATAAGTTAACAATAATAGTAAATTCTAAGTTCAAAGTCTCTCCTTCTATTATTCCTCTCAATCTGCCTCTTTTTCTCTCATTTCGTTGTTCCCCCAAGAATCTGTGAAAATTTTCTCATATATTGATAGGGAGGTTGGCGCCAATCCTTAAACAAAATAATTGAAAGAAGGCAATTACAATGGCTTTAGGTTGTGATACAGCTACAAATGTAACAGCAGCAAGATTAACTACACTTAAAAATAATAAATTCACATTCGTTTGCCGATATTTGAATCGCGTCGAAGGATACCAGGATGGTCTCACCTCAGCTGAGATTACACGGATTTCAGATGGGGGATTATATATCATATCCCTTTATCAAATCAGCAAATCGCTCGATCATTTTACGAAAGCCAATGGGATTAAAGATGCTGAAACGGCTGTAGGATTAGCAAGTGATTTGGGACAAACCAGCAGCACTCCGATTTATTTTGCGATAGACCGCGATATGACCTCTACCGAAATCACAAACAATATAGTACCTTATTTTCAAGGCATAAAATCAGTGCTAGACAGCAGTACTAAAAATTCCAAAGGCTATAAAATGGGTATCTACGGATCACGAGCAGTCTGCTCTCATATTCGAGGCACTAATTCCGCCACAACACGTTACACCTTCATCGTAGATAATGACTGGCAGGGAACCTTCGAGGATTGGAACCTGCGACAATATAATTTCAACACTGAGGTAGGAACAAGCACTGGCAAAATCAACGTAGACTATGTAGAGTCCTCCTCACATAGCGGTGGAGGCTGGAAAAAGTAATTTATTCCACTTTTATCGGTGACGAGGCGTCGTACGAAAGCAGATTATGATAGATTCAAATAAAGTCTCGTTATTATAAAAATAGTAAAAAGACAACCAGGCATGGATTATCCGATTAATGGAGAAGCTCTGCCTGGTGTTTTTGGTTTGTAGCGGTTTGTTTAAGCAGATATTCATAAATCGTAGCTATCCGACTTTAATGTCTTCTTTGGGCAACCCTCGGAGAAAAATCCATAGAATTTTCCAATGTCCAGCCGAATTACGATCGAGCATCCATTCCACACTGACAGCAACTCGCTTTCCTCACTGATAGCAGCTTGCTTTCTTCACTGACAGCAGCTTGCTTCCGCTATCCTCTCCCCGTATATTTTATCGCTGTAACTTTATGCAACCTATGAGATAACTGCACTTTATACACTTATTTCGTCTGTAAAAGGCTAACTTCTCACTTTAACTGTATTCTATACAATTAAAAATCACAGTTATCAGCTTTAGCGGCAAAAAACTAAAAAATAGCTGTACAAAATACAACTATCTTCATGAGCGAGTTTTTCGAGCGAAAATAGCTGTACAAAATACAATTAAAAGCCGCTACATATTAAATTCGTCCGCTCTCCATATAAAAAAGGGGCGAGATCTTTGTAGATCACCCCCTGCTCCACTTGCTCCTATTTAGAATCGCCTATTTGATCATATGCTGGATCATACGTCCACTTCAGGCCGTTGTCCTTACTCGACAGATAGATGGTACCTACAGTGTTGCCCTCTTTGCTGAGCAGAATAGGATACAATCCTTCTTTTCCAATAAAAATAGGTGAAAGCGGCGTTTTTTGATATTCATTAAAGGTTTCCGGAAGGGATACCACGAGCTTTTCCCATGACTGTCCCTTATCTTTGGTCCAATAAATAACAGGCCCATTATCTTCATAATATCTGAACCCTAAGAATCCGATATCCTTGTTAGAAAACCCTGCCCCGGCTAAACTTTCCGCGTATAAATCGTTAGGATTTCCAAGCTCCGTCCATGTCTTCCCGCCGTCAGAGGTCTGGTATACATAATTTAATGAGCGTCCCACACCTGCAGAACCTCCGGAGACGATCCATCCATTTTGTTTGTCAGTAAACCCGATGAACTTGGCGTCATAACCCTTGGCACCTGCAATGTTGTAGTTATTCCACGATTTCCCCATGTCATCACTGATTAATACATGTAGAGGGGATTCTTTACCATCCGCAAATCCATATACAATTGCAGTTTTATCCTCGGAGATATAAAATCCGGTATCCGCTCTCCCCATCCCCATTTCTGTTCCAGTCGTATCAAGTTTTAAAGGCGTTTGCGCTTGGATCTCCCCTTTCCGATAGGAGACAGAGACATTACCATCCTCGTCCATGGAATACGCATTCCCAGCGTCATGCACAACAACTTGTTCGCCACTAGAGCTGTAGGAATAAATAGTACCTGGTTTGAGCGCCGCCGTATCTGTAGATTGGCCGGTTAGGTTGGTACAGGCTGCTAGCACTGCTGTTACACTAACCACCATTAAGACCGCAAGAAATGCGCCTACTCCATTTCGTTTTTCTTTCATATTTAAAATACTGCCAAATCGCTGCTTCATCGAGTGTTTTCCTCCTGCAAAATTCGTTGATAAAGCTACATGCCGTGTAGCATTACTTTGCATTACCGATAAAATGGCTTCGCAGTATTTCTTTCGATATGCCGCATTTTGCTTACGTACAACGGTGTCATCACAATAAATTTCAATTTCGCGGACAGCTTCGCGTGCCATGAACCAGACCAATGGATTAAACCAATGCAGTGCCTGCACAATCAGTAGCAGTAGCTTATATATGATGTCATGCCTTTTGTAATGGACCAGCTCATGTTTTAAGATAAACTCCAGCTCTTCGTCACTATATTGATCATGCGGCAAGAATAGTGTTGGCTTGTAAAAACCCATTAGCATCGGATTCGGAACTTTACTGCTTATCAGAACCGCAATGGTGGTTGTTACATGCATTTCTTTAGCGACTTGTTTGAGCTTGGAGAACATATCCTCTCTCTGAAGAGGGCTGCTCCAACGTAACACCTGTTTCCTGAAAAAGAAATAACTCAGCAAATGATACCCTAAAAAAAGCACAGCGCCAGTAACCCAGATGTAAGCTAAAATATTAATTATAGAAGGGATATGGCTTACATCCCCTGTCTGGACCGGCTGAGAGATTACTGGCGTATCCGCCTGCAAATTCTGGGACACTGAGCTTTGAAAGACAGTTGCTATGGCCTGACCTTCGGGTAGCTGAATCGCCACGGGAGGATTGGTAAAGGAAAAGTTGAACGGCAACAATAACCGCAGGGTTAGGATCAACCATATCCAATAGCTCAACTTAGCCGAATAATGTTTTCTTAACAAGGGAGTTAATGTGATTAAGCCGATAATAACTAAACTAAGGGTCACAGAAATAACCAGAAAATCTGTAAAAAGACCTGTTATCATCAGGATTCCTCCTTATCTACTCTATCGAGCATTTCCCGCAACTCAGCAAGATCGCTTTTATCAATCGCCTTCCCGTTGTATAAGGACATCACCATATCCTGCACAGAGTTGCCAAAAAGCTTTTCAAGGGTAGACTTCCCTTCGCTCTCTTTATAATCTGTCTCAGAAATTGCAGCGAGATAACGGTTGCTCCGCCCTTCTTTTTCGCAAGATAGAAAGCCCTTTTCAACCAGCCGTGACAGCACTGTCATCAAAGTTGCAAGCGCCCACTTACGTTTGTCCCCCAGTTGATTCAAAATATAAGAGGAGCTAACCCAACTCTCGGCTCGCCAAATCACCAGCATAATTTCCAGTTCAGCATCTGGCAAGCGTTTGATTTTGTTATTCATCCATATTTCTCCTTATTATACATTTGTGTAATACCTTCATTATACAAACGTGTAATTAAAAAGCAAGCACATTATTTCTAAAATATGTATACATTCTTAGACGTTTATTATTTTAATAAAGGTTTCACAAGTCCAGTAGCAAATAATAAATAGAACCCTAGGAATTTTTATAAGATTCCAACAATGAGATAACCAACACACACTCAGCTGAAATTTATAACTATTTTGGAAACTAAGTGATTGGTCTGAATTATTCTTAAGTAAGGAGGCAGGTTATGAAAAAATTTAGTATTCTATCATTTTCACTGATAATTTTACTAATTTTATTATTTGTATTAGTCAGACCCACGCAAAAGATCGTAAGTGTCAATCTTGCATCCGAAACAACAGAAATTACTTATACTGACCGTGAAAGCCTTCAAATCTTCGAAGATGCTATAAGAACTGTAAAAAAAGTACGCGGGTCTGTTGATGTGGGTGAACCGACTTATCGAATGACTGTTACTTACGCTAATTCAAAGGTGGCCGGATTCAGCCTTTATATGGATTTTAAAACGAAAGATGGTTTCCTGATTAAAGCTAGCAATAGCGAAAAGATGCTGGATTTAAGAAATAAGAATTCGGTTGAGCTAGCTGATCTGTTAAGTAAAGAAAAGGAAGATTAAAATTTGGAAACTCAATCTAAAAATAGGCATGGTCATCATACAAATGTAAAAACAAGCCATCCTTTAGTACTAACTAAGGATGGCTTGTTCGTAATTATATTATTTTCCTGCGCTTCAGATATACTGTCCCGCTCCGCTCAGAGCGCTGCAATTCTCTGCTGGATGCGTGGGAATAATGCAAAGGCATTCTCATAAAATACTTTCTCGTGGTGCTGCTCAGGCACAAGCCGGCGGACGAACTCCGCATACAGGTCAATAGGCGCGAGTGGCCAATCGGTACCGAACAACATTTTTTCATAGTGATCAGAGTACACCAACGCCCGGCGAAAATGATCCATAAACAGGGGTTCATTCATGAACCGCTCAAAATGAGGCCGGTCACCAACAACGAGACCAGACAAATCGGCATAGACGTTCGGATTCTTGGCGACCACTTCGGCAGCATCCATCACCCATGGATCGCCTAGATGGCAGATCATAAAGTTCACGTCGCGCCGTTGGAACGCCAGTTCGTCCACGGTAAGCGGATGCGCATACTTAAGCAATCCATTCATCGAATACGTATCCCCGGTATGAATAACCACAGGCGTGCCGTACTTGGCGGCCAGCTCATAGATCGGCGAGTAGATTTTGTCATAAACGTAATGATGATAGTACCCGGCATAGAGCTTAATACCAGCTACCTCAGGAGCTTGCAGCCGTGCCTCAATTCGGTCCAGCTCATCCAAAGCATCCTTTCCTCCGAGCATATTCGGATTAATGCCCACGCATTCCATTAAGAATGGCGGCACACTGGCTTCCAAGTCGAGACCCATCGGATTGGGAGAGGCAGAGTCAGGGAAGGCTCCCTTCGTCTGCTCCGTGACCCCCATACCAATGCCGAGAACAACGTCGTTCTTGTCAAACTCCGCTTTGAGCCCAGCAGCTGTGTAATCAACTTTGGAGAGGTCCAGTGCTGTCTGATGAAAGCTATCGATGTCCGACAGATGAATGTGAATATCAATGATTGGCATTTATAGTCTCCTTTTTGTCAGAAGCACTAGCAAAGGTCACCTTCATAAGATTACGAACTGCCTCTGGATCCAGAGCGAGCTCTCCCATGATCATGAAGGTCGGCTGTGTCCAAGCGGTTTCTCCGTTCAGAAGTAGTAGATGGTGATTCACACCATATGTGAATACCTTATTGTTCACGTAAGACATAGCTCTCTGATTAGGATAACTATGCACCACATGCAGCATGTCTTTACGCGAAGTTGCACCGATTCGGATAAGCCCCTTGGATTCCAGATGGGCTTCGACCTTCCCGATAGGGAAGTTGCCTTCCTCTGGGAGCTCCATCCAGCCTTCCGAATAGATTGGTGAAGGCTTAAAGTAACTATCCTCGGATAGCGAATAATGCGGCAGCGTCATTCCACTTTCATTGGTTACTGAAATCAACACACAGAGCACAGGAACTCCGGGCAGCATGAGGTAATGCTGATTGATCGTAATCCCCCGGTTTGCTTCCTGCTTCTCCATCAAAGTGGTCAGTCTCAATCCCTTCCAGACGTTGCCGTGATCATCCATCTGCTCCGTCCAAGCTGCGCTTCTTGGCTCCTGCAACCGGCTAAATCCGCCTATGCCAGAAATACCCACACCGAGTCCACCATGCCAAGGATTCCACCAGGAACGTGGTTCAGCTTTCGGAAAGGTGCTGTCCAGCCACTCTTCTCCTTGGTGCTTCAAGGAATGCACAACGCTGCCGAAATCAGGAGCAGCTGCAATAGATAGAACTCCGTTGCTCACTGTGTAAATGGGACCCGCAGGTCCTTCTTCTATCCCACAAACAACGCTTGTTTCCGTTTGTGGAAACCAGAGGCCTGTTCGCTCTTGAATGCGATCCTCACCACGATAGACGACCCGGACCTTACGGCCAGATTCGTTGTGTTCTGGTGATTCTGTATCCTCAGTAGAGAGTTCAAAACCAGCGGAGTGCAAATTTTGTCCTCTTTGCAACTCCATCTCAGCGACACTTCGCTCCTCTTCTCCATCAGCCTGTACATACAATTCAAGGCTTCCATCAAGCGGTGTCATCTTTCGTTCGATTAGCTCGGAATGAAGTGCCCCTGCCGCAAAAGGATTTCCACCGCCGAGCGTTAGCTCAAGATGGTCATCCAACACCGGTATGACCGAATTCTGCTGTTTTAGGGCAAAGGCGCGGAATTCCGACCACTTAAGGAAGGTGTTAAGAGCAAACACCATAGTTTTTGTCCGTACGACATCTCCAGCGGAGATTCGGCCAAGATTATGCTCCAGCCCAAGCGGGTATTCCGGACGAAGCAATTTTAGCGAAGGATCCCAGCAGATTCCGCATGTGACGTTCTCTTCCTTGCAGAACAACCAGTTCTCCGTAATTTGTGCACTGTCCCAAAGACTTGGATCGCCTGAGTAAGCATCGCCCATGTCCACGTATTGGCCCTGATATGGCAAGATGAGCTGTTTACCGAAAAAGCCGAAATTCGTCAACAGATACATGTCTTCTTCCAGGATATCACTATTGGTATTGCAGACCTCACTATAAAACTCAGCGATTCCGTTGGCAAACAGCTTAGCCACTCTTTTTATCTCAAGACCCGGGAATTCTTCCGACTCGTAAAGAGATTCGAGAACCTGACTCTCCCCTTCAGAATAGATCTTTACTTCTTTGGCCTGTTTCTTAGAGAATTCTTCTGCGAATGGCTTGCCTAACTTCGGATGGGTCAACCAGAAATTATGGCTCGAGCCGGGATATTCAATCCACATTCCATTGTCGGTATTATTAAGATGAATAGAGTAGGCGCCATTCACCGCCACCCACTGATCCCCGTTTTCCCCACCAAAGCGGCCATGCGTTCCCTTCATTAGAACGGATAGCTTGCTGATAAAGGTGACTGCCTTCTCTCCAACCGGAACGGCCGTTACCTCAATAGCCTGTGAATAAAGACCGTATGAATTTAGGGTAAAGGGTACTTGAATAGAAGCCTTACTCTTAGCTGGAACAGTAAAGCTTACTGTACGATCCGCCCACATCAGGAATTCGTCTTCGGGCAAATCAAAAGAAAATTCTGCTTCTGCAGCAAAATTATTCTCCACATTAAGGTACAGTTCCGAAGGAAGACCCAGATACAGTTCCCGGTGTGGCAGCGCTATCTTCATTTTTAGTGGGAATTTAGGAGCAACGCCAATGCGGAATTCAGCACGCTTGCCACCGATGATCCACTTGCTAAAAACAACAGGGTGTGTCTTCTTATCATTTTGCTCTTCCCGAACCGAATCAAGCTCAAAATCACCTTCCACGATAACCGTTTCACCTGGTGCTAATGTTCGCGCAGCAGATAGAGCAAACCGGATATTTTTATCGTTCTGGCCTTCGATCTCAATGGCCAGCTCAGACGTCGAACGATTCTTGATGCGATAGCGAATCTTGTAGGTCGAACCAAACACAAGATCATGATCATCAATTTCCGTAGAGATTTCATAGTCTGGTGTATCAAGAGCGGTCAGACCGCGGCCAGTCTTCTCGAATTCCGCCCGCAAGGAGAGTTCTCCCTTTTGCCAAGTGTAATCAAAGAAATCAAAGCCACGCTCCTGGCGGCCATCTGGCTGGATGGGGAGTTCACGGGTACTGTCTGCATACCAATCCAGTTCTTCAAAATAAGGAGCAAGTGCTTCCGTTTGCAGTACTGTTGGAATGAAGTTCATCAGATGGACGTAATCTTCATTTTTCTCCCAAAAAAATCCGCATTTCTTATACATTGGTACGGCTTTCGTATTACCTGCCCAAGTGAACAGATCAAGACGTGGCCAGCCCGCTTCTATTGTTTGGCGAACAGCGTTCAGAATCAGATTGCGGCCAACCTTGTATCCGTGATAATCGGGACGTACATTCAATAGCGGGACATACAAAGCCCCTTCATCTTGACGGTAGTGGGCGAAGCTGCAGAAGCCGACTACCTCTTTGCCATCAACGGCAAGAAAGGCATTAAGATTGGACGAGATCTCCATCTCACGGCGCACACTGTCCTCAGTTCTTTGATTGGTGCCTCCGCCCCAGCTTTCGTTGCTGCGGTTCCACATTTCTGCGACCGCCCCAGCATAAGAAGAATCGTATTCGATAATGCGGATTTGTTCCGCTGTAGTTTTTACAGTCATGTCTTCATCTCCTTATTCCTCAAAAAAATATGAGTATGTATTCGTATACAGTTATTCTGGATAACCTCTCTACAACATATTGAAATAACTCCTACGAGTTCTTATTATACTATTAACTGGAAGCTCAATACGAGGTAAAAAACTCTTTCTCCTTATTTTCTACATAAACTCACTGCCAGCAGAAAGCTACAAAAAAAGCTGTCGAGTCACCCTCGACAGCCTGAAGCTGCTATTAGGAGCAGCCTTTCTTCTTTAACAACTCTCCACACGATCCGCCGCTCTTTTCTTCATATTAGCGAGACCTACAATACATATCAACAGTACGCAGATAGAATAAGGAAGCGCCATATTAACGGTGTATAAGGCCGTACCTATAACTGGCCCTATGAATGACCCGCCACCTTGCAGGGCCGCAATAAAGGAAGCAACGCTTCTTTGCTCATGGTCTTGAACCGCCATTGAAGCACCCGCACTGTAGCCGAGCAGTGTAAAGCCGATGCCAATACCCAAGAATGTAAAGTCTACATACGCAAATCTGATGAACAATAACAATCCCAGCAAGCCTAAGGCAACAAATAAGAGTCCTACGAGCAGCACTTTTTTAGGATGCCATTTGAGATACTTACTGATTACAATTTGCGAGAGCACTACCATTATTCCCGAGATCGCCAGCCCCATTCCAATTAACTGAGTGGCTTGCTGAGTACTGTAACCCAAGCTATCCTGCACAAAAAATCCGATAGTAACCTGCACGATATTCAGAGCAAACGAAAGCAAAAGTCCAATCCATAAATAGAGGCGTATACGTCGATCATTGGGGGAAAGTGAAATCGCCTGCCGCTCAATCTCAATATTCTTTTCTTTAGGAATAAACACCAGAAACAATATAGCCAAGGTGAACAATAAAATAGCTGCCGCGTACATTGGTGAGGTCAGGCCCAGTGAAGCCATTCCTCCACTCATTGCGGGTCCTACTACGAAACCAAGACCGTTGGCCGCTCCGAATAATGCCATTCCTTGTGTACGGGTTTCTTTTGTACTCCAGCCCATAACATAAGCTTGTGCTAATGCCGGAATTCCTCCAAAGAAAAAGCCAGCGATTGCGCGAAGTAAAAAGAAACTCCAAAACAGACTCTCTTTACTCTGTGCATTTACTGCATAATCAGCCAATAGTGCAAAAATGATGAGTGTCGCCATATAGACGAACATAATCGAAGCAAGCAGCCACTTTCGGCTCATAAACGTTTGTTTTTCCCAGAAATATCCTCCGAGTAGCCAACATAACCCCGCCACCGATACTAAACATCCTGATTGAATATCACTCAGCCCCAAATTTCGTGCAAGCGGACCAATAATCGGATTAAAAGCAGCTATTGAGATCATTCCTGTAAGTACGATTAGAAACATAATACCCCGTCTGTATTTCATAAAATTCCCTTCTCCTCTCAAGTAAACCAGAAACAATATACGATTCGTCATAATCGCTGTGTTTATGGTACTATGCATGGAAGTCAGGCCTCTACCTCTTGGCGGATTACTTTACTGGTTAGCGGGATTTATAGTAGAACAAACAAAAAAACCTGCTCTTAAGAGCAGGGTTATAGATGTTAATCCACCGTCCCAACATTCTCCAAGTGTAATGAGCTTTCGGAGCTGACGCCTGCTTCCGTACTCAGAGTAGTAAGTGCTTGTTTTAGATCCTCTTTATTCACATAGACATACGGACTCTTCCAAAGAGATTCCACATGTAAGGAATTAATATGCTCTGGTTTAAGTTTAGGAAAGTTGAATAACCACTGCTGCAGATCTGCTTGAGGAATATCCGTCTTCACATTTTCACCAATGATATCCAATACATTTCCCCATTGGGACACGCCTTGGAAATTTCCTAGCTTATCCAGAATCTGCTTGATTACTTGCTGCTGCCGATCATTGCGCTGGAAATCGGAGGATTCAGCCGTTCCTTGATTCGATTTACGGTACCGCACAAAATCAAGAACTTGTTGGCCATCCAGCTTTTGCAAGCCTTTCTTTAAATCGATGTGTGTACCATCTGCCGTATCGGTATATTTCATATCCATATCTACATCTATAGTCAGTCCGCCAAGCAAATCCACGGTCTCCTGCAACACATCAAAATTCACCACAACCATGTGATCAATCGGCAGACCGAGCAAATTGCTGAAAAACTCTTTTGTATTCGGAATAGCCTCTGTTTTGTCTTTTATGTAATGATAAGCATAATAATAATTGGCTTTACGGGAAGGTAACGATTTAGGTTTTAGCAACAAATCCCTGGGTAAAGATAAGAAACTTGTTGATTTCGTGTCCGGATTGAAGCTGACAAGCATCAGAACATCAGTATTCATTACCCCACCGCCACCGTCCCGGCTATCTACCCCGGCAAGCAGAAAAATCATAGGTTCAACCGATACCGTCTCCTTTTTTTCCTCTGGAGCAGCAGTGGGTTGGATGGTGACTGGAGCTGCCATACGCTGTATCGCATCATCCGTCTTTTTGTATAAATACCCTGCATATACTCCAATCCCTATAATAGTTGCGCCTAAGACAAGACCAATGCTCGTCAGAATTTTACGGGTTGTTGTCCACTTGCGTTTGTTAGACATAATTTCCTCCACTCAGTTCCAATAGCTTATTCAATCAGCGCTTTCATCCTTATGAACTTTAACACTTAGCACTATGCCAATCGCTATCATATTAGTTAGCAACGAGCTGCCTCCATAACTAATAAAAGGTAATGAAATCCCCGTTAGGGGCAGTAACCCAATATGCATCCCAAGATTAACGGAAACTTGAAAGATGAACATAGCGATAAACCCGGTGACAATATAGGTACCCGCACGGTCCCTACTATCCAGCGCAATAAAGATCATTCGGTACACGAGCAGCAAATAAAGCATCAGCAGCACGGATGAACCTATAAAACCGTATTTCCCCCCGATGACTACATAGATCGAATCGGAATACGCATATGGAATATATCCTTTTCGCAAAAAAATACCTTCACTGCCCGATAATCCTCCGGAGCCAATGGCTATCATTGCGTTTTTCACATGCCAAGACTTATCTGGATCGCTCTGCGGGTCCAAAAAAGCTTGGATTCGTGACAGTTGATGGGGCTCGACAATCTTGGATAACAGGTCGAAGTTAGCATAATACAGCCATAATATCGTGCCGATCGAAATAATCACAACACCAAGGATCAGAATCATATATAGAGCACGGATGTTACCAATCCACAGCATACTAAGTAATATGCCAGCAAATACGAGTGCTGTACCCAAATCGGGCTGATCCATTATTAAAATGAAAGGAATTAAAAAAACGAAACAGACCGGCACTAAATCTTGAAAAAATCGCAGCCGCTGGCCCTCTCGTGTACCTAATAGATGAGCAATGAGCAGCACCGTACATATTTTAGCCAGCTCGGAGGGCTGAAGCTGAAAGCTCCCAATACTTAACCAACGCACAGCACCATTGAGGTTTTCTCCAACCAGCTTGACTAGTACTAGTAAACCTATGCCCACGCCATAAAAGAGATAGGCTAACCTGCCTAATAGAATCTTATAATCTACCAAAGCAATGAATAACATGGGTAGGCAAAATAAAGCAAATAAATACAAATAACTTATGTAAAGACCGTCTAACCGCGTATCCGTAGTCGCTTCATAAATAGCAACAGTACCCATGCCAACTAAGCAGGTGGTGAGAAAAAGTACGGATCTGTCCAGCTTTGCAATTTTGGTAGAGATAAGCATTTACAACCTCTATTTAATTTCTGTAGTTTTCTTGTTGTGTAGGGGATATATACATGAAAATGGGCATTATAAATAATCCGCTGAGCACTTTTACTTCTTTTTTCTCAATGAAGCGCTGCGGATGATTAGGTTAAATGATTACCTCAGATCATATTTGCCCTGATACGCCTTCTTCGATAACAGCTTAAGTTTATCTTCACTTAGCGTATAAATATCCATACCATTACCTGCCTCACCCAATGACCAGCCCAGTGCAAGCTCGTTATGGCCATCTTCATCAACATCAAAGAATCCGGCATAATCTAGACCATACCCAAACCCCTCAACCTCGGAAATCTTCTGCCAAGCTTCATTTTCCTGCCTCAACAACATTGCTTTTATAGTGTATCCTTTGTTTTTACTGTACTCATACACAACTACAGCTTCGTCGATTCCGTCTCCATCCATATCGCCAAAGGAGATGGCATTATCTTCTTGTCCCTTCATCGGAGTTATCAATTGAGCTTTGTCTGGAAGCCACTTAATAAATTCCTGGCTCGTTTTGTCTCGCTGCAGATTTGCTTCTGATGATGGAGGTTTAATCAGCTCTCCGGGTGTCGCCGGGACTCCGCATCCTCCGAGCAAAAATAAAGTTGTCAACAGGGTACCTATTTTTATGAATTTGCTCGGCATTTGGATCATCGACTCCTCGCTTGTCCGCATATATAGTATTTTATCTGTGAAAGAGATGAAAGTGGTTATGAAATAGTTAAATTTGAATTCTTATTCTATCGGTAAGTCAAAATGGACAATCGTTCCTTTGCCTAAAGTGCTGCTTATTCGCAGCTCTCCATGATGCAATTTAATGATCTGTTCCGAGATGGATAATCCCAAGCCGCTGCCCGAAGCCTGTTGATCCCCTTTGTAGAATTTTTGCCGCACATTCTCTAAATCCGTCTCAGCGATGCCTGAGCCTGTATCCTTTACAGAAATCACGACTTTCCCTGGAACCGTATGAGCGGTGATAAAGATTCGACCTGATGAACCAGTAAATTTGAGTGAATTATCAATGAGATTAATCATGACTTGCTTCACACGATTCTCGTCAGCTTGAATCACTGGCAGATGTTCTTCTATTTTTACATCTAGTGAGATGCCTTGTCGGGTCGCTCTAGGGGTAAGTTGTCTGCCGATATGCTGCAGTAGTTCTGTTAGATCCACAGATGTGAAGTGAACGGCGATTCTTCCGTTATCCAACTTGGAGAAATCCAATAATTCATCCACCATATGAGTTAACCTGTCACTTTCGGATTCAATAATATCAAGCCCATCATAAAACAGAGGTTGATTACTCACCTCACTCGCCTTTAAGGTAATTGCCCAACCTTTGATCGAGGTCAAGGGCGTTCGCAGTTCATGGGATACGGAAGCGATAAAATCATTCTTAAGCTGTTCACTCTTGGAGATTCGGCTTGCCATCATATTTAACGTATCCGCCAATGAACCAAGCTCATCTTGATAGCGCTTATGCACTCTGATGCTGAAATCACCTTCGGTCATCTGGTCTGCTGCCTGCTTCAAATCTTTAATGGATCTGGTTATGGTCCAAGACAGTAATAATCCAAGTAAGGTGACAATGCCAATGACGATGATCCCCACCCCGATCAGTAAAACCGTAATCTGTTTAACTGTATGTATAGTTTCCGTTAAGGACGTGATAAATCTGACTCCCCCCACGATGTTTCCATTCGCTTGTAAAGGATAGGATACCGCGTAAATCGCTTCCTCTGTGTTAGGGTCCGCACCTTTCCAACTGCCGGGCTGCCCTTTTATTGCTGCTTGCACATCTATGTACTCAGTCATAGTAAGATCGCCTTGAAGTCCATTTGAATCCTGCAACAGCCGGCCTTCAACATTAATAATCTGTACCTGTGCATCGGAATGACTCGCAAACCCCTTCAGTAACCTATCCGATTGTTCCTCCAGATCCTGGTCCCCAAAGTATTGCTGAAAAAAAGAAGCCGATAGCTCTGCTTGATTCATCAGGGTTTCCTCAATGTTATGAAAATAATAATATCGTACAGATACATTAAGAATGATTTCAAGAATGAGCACAGTAAGACAGATGACTACAAAATAGCTTCCTACTAATCTTTTCTGAATTCCCATTCTTCAACCATCCTTTCTAAAGCGGTATCCGAGCCCCCATACCGTCTCAATCCAAAGCGGATTAGAAGGATCAACCTCAATTTTCTCTCTTAACTTACGCACATGAACATCTACCGTCTTAGGATCTCCAATATAATCTTCTCCCCAGACAAGATTCATTAATTCATTCCTAGAGAGTGCTGTATCCGGATGCTCCAGAAAGGTCTTCATCATCTGAAATTCCTTCGGAGTTAATTCAATGCTGTCATCCTGCTTAAACATCTTGTTTGCATTCAGATCCAGCCGAATCGGTCCAGCTTGAAGTATCGTTTTTTGCGGCTTGAGAGCTGATTCTGTACGGCGCAAAATCGCTTTAATACGTGCTACCAATTCTAATGGATTAAAAGGTTTAACAATGTAATCGTCAGCACCCATTTCAAGGCCATTGATTTTGTCCATATCCTGTCCACGAGCGGTTAAGAAAATGATGATGACCCCAGCGTCTTTCTCTCTTAGCTTTCGGCATATTTCGAACCCATTAGAATCAGGCAACATGATATCCAGAACCAGAACATCTGGACGGCTCACCTCAAAGCTCTGCAAGGCTTCTTCTCCACAAGCAGCTTCACTAACCACAAACCCGTTATTCGTTAAATTTATAGATATAAAACGTCTAATATTATCGTCATCTTCCACAATAAGCACATGATTGCGATCAATAGTATCCACGATTTCCACCCCTATTACCCAGAGTCTAAACAAGTAAAAAAACAAAAAAACTCTCCCGGTAAAGAGAGAGTCTTGTCTCAGATCCCTATAATTAAATCACAAGTGGATATTACTCTAAATCGCTATAGTTGTCAAAATCTAATCCAGATACACAGCCTTGCCGGTCTGCGCCGATTCATAAATAGCTTCCAATATTTGCGAAACAACAAAAGCTTGTTCAGGAGTTACAACCGGGTCCTTATCCTGTTCAATCGCTTCAATCCACTTTCTTAATTCTATATCCGGAGCACTTTCAGCTTTACCTTCATAATAGGCAACGCCGCCTGCCCCAAGCTCAATTTTATTAGTGTACAGCTTGCTGAATTTCTCTCCGTTAATTCTAAGTCCGTCCTTCATATCTGCGCCTGCTTCCGTTCCACTTAAGCTGCATTTCGCTTCATGTACGTCTAGTGAATTCAGAGCCCAGCTCGCTTCCAGCATGATTGTTGCGCCATTCTCCATTACGACCATTCCAAAGGCTGAGTCCTCCACGGTGAACTTTTTAGGGTCCCACGGTCCCCATGCGTTGGCGGCTTCTTCCTTTTGTGAAAGTTCATGATATTTAGTGCCCAGCACGACTTTTGGTTTATAGTTATCCATCATCCAAAGGGTTAGGTCCAGCGCATGAGTTCCGATATCGATAAGCGGACCGCCGCCTTGTTTCTCTTCATCAAGAAATACTCCCCAGGTCGGTACGGCTCTCCGTCTGATGGCATGTGCTTTTGCAAAATAGATATGACCAAGCTCTCCGGACTCACAGGCTTTTTTCAAATATAAGCTGTCTTCTCTATATCGGTTGTCATATCCAATGGTCAGCTTCTTGCCTGTACGTTTCGCTGCTTCAACCATTCGTTTGGCATCTGCCGCTGTCTTAGCCATTGGTTTTTCGCACATCACATGTTTTCCGGCTTCTAGTGCAGCGATTGATATTTCCGCATGGACATCATTAGGCGTAAGCACATGAATAATATCAATGGATTGATCTTTTAATAGTTCAGTGTAATCCGTATAGACAGTAGCTTTATTATTTCCGTATTTCTCCGCTGCTTCTTCAGCACGTTCTTTAATAATGTCACAAAAAGCCACGATCTCAACCTTACTTTGTCTGCTCAAGCTTGGAAGATGTTTGCCATTCGCAATACCACCACATCCAATAATCCCTACACGAAAAACCTTACTCATATCCTTCACCCTCACCTCTAATGGATTTGTTTGCTGTTTCGATAAGTTGCCGGTGTCATGCCTAACCGCTTGCGGAAGACAATATGCAAATAGGTAGCATTGGTAAACCCTTCCGACTGTGCGATTTGTTCTATCGGATAATTGCTTTCTTCAAGCTTGCGGCAGACCGCTTGCAATCGGATGTCCTCAAGCGCCCTACTGAATGATTGTTCTGCATTTACTTGCTTAAACACCCGCTGCAGCTGCCTTGAACTAATATTTAGCTTTTCCGCAACATTTTCTAAGGTAACCGTTCCTGAATAATTCGCTTCCATATATTGCATTGCGTATTGATACCGGTAAGTCAGCATATCTCTAACCGGCGCCTCCGTGCGGATCCCGCCTGAATCATACGCTCTAACGGCCTTTAATAAAATACTAATCACGAGATGCTTAATTGAAGTATAATATCCGGTCAACTTCCCATCGCATGCTTCGTACGCTTCTCGAAAACACTTCATAGCCCCGTGATAATCTTGTGCTGGGACCAAGGGTAAACACTTCAGCTTCTCCACACAGGTCTCAGCTTCCGCAACCTCCCAAAGATCCGCATCATCCCGGATCCTCTTCTTGATGTCAACATGCAGGCATAGCTCTTCCATGGATTCATCTGCGGCTGCCTCTTGACGATGCATAACACCTGGTCCGGTTAGATAGAACATCCCCTCTGACAGAGGATACCTTTGATCCCCAAGAATGACTTCTCCCTTCCCGCGCGGAATGAAATGAAACTCAAATTCAGAATGATTATGGAACTCGACTACTCTGCCCGGTGGAAAAGATGTCAAATGAAATCTAAACACTGTAATCTCGTAATGTCCCCATAGAATCGTGATATCCAATCTTTCAAGCATGTCCTGCTTCTCAAACATCATCTCATAGGGAAAGCTGCTCAACGTTAAGTCCTCCCAATCGGAATTACACAGCCTTCTTTAGCCGAGCGGTTCGCCGCCTCCATTAATCTGGTAAGCTCAACTGCCATTTCAACATTTTGAGTGGCGAGTGTATTATTTTGAATATGATCAACCCATTGATGGAAGGCGCTTTCACGATTGCTTTGCAGGGCTACTTCTTTCCAGCCTTCTTCTTTATCTGTGGATTTGTTCGTTCTAAGAAGAAGCTTATTCTCTGGTGTTCCGTAAAGCAGCGTTCCTTCAGTTCCATGCACCTCGATAGTAAACGGCGAATGACTATTCACGAAACCAGCCTCCACCACTCCAATTGCTCCTGAATCCGTAAATAATGTCACTACAGCATTATCTTCCACTTCTTTACCGGTTACATACCCAAAATTAGCACTAACCCCAGTCACATCTTGATCTAAGAAAAGCTTCGCCAAATACATGGGATGACAGCCAAGATCAATCAAAGCTCCGCCTCCACATTGCTCCAAGCTAAAGAAATGATCAGGAAGCCAGCTTTCCGTTGCTCCGTTATGGGATAAGCGAACTCTAACGTAAGTAATCTTGCCGAGCAGTTCCTGACTTAGAATCTCTTGAATAGTTAATGTATAGCCGTCATTTAAACGAGGCAAGGAGACCGTTAGCTTCACTTTGTTCTCATTAACTTCTGCGATAATTGCGTTAACTTCTTTTAACGTTGGGGCAATAACTTTTTCTGTGAAAATATGTTTGCCCGCCTTGGCCGCAGCCACGATTACGTCTCTATGCATATTCGTTGGTGCATCCACGATAACGGCATCTATATCCTCTTGCGCAAGCAGATCATCCAGTGATTCAAAAAAAGGAATATTCAAGCTTTCCGCAGCTTTGTTCCCACGCTCTACGTTTTCGTCCCAAACTGCAGCTAATACGGTATCTTCATGCTCCTGAGCTTGCTTGGTATAATCCCATGCATGCACATGCCAATAGCTGAGCTTACCAATTCTAATGGTCATTTACTTGTGCCTCCCGTATATATGTTATTCTGACATCTGCTATAAAAATAACACATAATAAACAGCTTTTTTAGTAGGAAAATGCGACAAAACATATATAATATTACGACACATAAAATCCGGAGTGAAATACGATCCCTAAAAAAAGAAACCCTTGCTATAAAAGCTAAAGGTTTCTTTATACTTGGCTTAATGGGTTAGTGGCTTATTATATCCTTTGTCATCAAAGGGCTGCAGTTTCTCGAACCACTTCTTTTTCAATAGTTTAAGCTCCCAGCGCACGTCGGTTACGTCTTCTGACTCCTTCTGCTCTAACACCTCATAGCTGAAGGCTTCTGCTCCAAGTTCCTTCCAGTCCTTTTGCAGCTCTGCATTCGCAAATCTGCCCATATCTAATTGCATCTGTATAGTCATCCATTTATTCTTCAGGTTGGGATAGCTGTCAACGAATATTTTCCCGCTTCTTTTGTTTGTAATTTGAATAGCACCCATGTACGTCTTGAGCTGCTTATATTGCTCCTGAAGTTCTTTACGTTTACTTTTGTCCATTATAATTTATGATTCTCCTTTCACAGGCCATTCTGCTAAATTTCAGTACCCCATTTCTTTTAATAAACGGGACAATACCGAAAGTCGTTCTCCGATCATTTCACCATCATCACTAAGCGCCTGAGCGAACAGCTTAATATCATTATCAATCATGGGATTATCTGCACATACAGATACACTCATTGCATCTCCCTGCAGTCCAATACGATCAATCATAGGGCTCTCGGGATCATACATTTTCGGAAAACGATAGGCCTCTTGAAAATACAAACTACTTCTGCAAATCAAAATTGCCAGGTCAAGCACACGGTGCATTGGCAGCTCTTCGGACTGTCTCGACCATTTGTCCCCTGTATGTCTCCATACCTTTGCTGAGATGTCGACCTTTCCTCTATCGTTCCATTGTGCTAATCCAAGGGACAGACCTTTTGCATCTGTGTCCCCGGCGTAGCGGCCATCAACCTGCTCGTAATTTTCTGACACGACTACAGGTTTATGTTTTAGAGTTGTTGGAATTTTCATGTTAGTCACTCTCCATTTTATGATTTACTAATTTACTCATTTACTAAATTACTAATTTACTAAATCTAAGATTCATATTACCCGGCAAAAGATCATCTGTCAAACGACATTACACCCGTTTTATCCAACAAAACAAAAAATCCCTCTGCGCGTAGCAAAGGGACTGTTATTTTCATGTAAAATATATCTCTAGCTTATATGATCATTCACATTACAAAACCAAACCATATGGACAGAATCAGGTCCCCAATAGTCTTCTACTACTTTATAAGGCTGCCCAAATTTACGTTGCCACCTGACCTGTGCACGTTTATAACCGCTGTCCAGACAAAACTGCTCTACCCCTTGCTTTTTTAGAAATATCATCATTTCCTTAATTAAGGCTGAACCCACACCTTGACCCTGATAACTTGGCATAATGTATAAACTGCCCAATTCCCCTATTTCATCTAACTGATGGTCCGTGCAGGTTTGAATATCTTCGCCACAAGGTCCAAAGGAAATCGTACCGACAACCTGCTCTTCTATTTTTGCAAGAAGGAAGTAAGGCTCTCCGGTCGTAGTATCCAGTGAAGTCATCACCATTTGCTTTTTATGATCTATTTCACTTTGGATATCGTCTTGTAAATGATCAAGCCCTTCTTTTTCAAAGGCATCTTGGATTGAAGTTTCAAAAACAGAGCATGTGGATTCAAAATCAGCTGGAGAAAGCGTGCTTATGGTCATTTGATTACTCTTATTCATTGATTCGGACACCTCTTCTATTCCCGGCCGGAATTCTTAAAAACCCTGCAATAATATACTATCAGCATTCAGACTGAAAGGTTTATATTCATAGAACTACTTTACTGGAGGTCATCATGAATATATTGTCCTTTCTGATCTATTGCGTTGTCGCTACATTTACACCCGGTCCTACCAATATTGTTATTCTTTCTTCCGTGCAGCATTCCGGGGCTAAAAAATCAATGGGGTATGTATACGGATCCACGCTGGCTTTTGGCTTATTACTTATCCTTTCTACTCTGCTGAACCGTATTCTAGTAGAAATCATCCCAAATATCCTGATCATTATGCAAATCATTGGGAGTTTATATATGCTCTACCTTGCTTATAAAATCTTTAAAATGGGTTCAATGGAAGACCAGCCTGACCCCAATGCCAATTTCCGCTCAGGCGTGCTTATGCAGCTTGTGAATCCTAAAGTGCTAGTATTTACACTAACGGTTATTCCCAACTACGTAATGCCATTCTATACCTCTTCGCTTGCCTTGTTTATATTTGTTATAATTATAACTGTGATCGGATTTTTTGCATTTACGACATGGGTTGTATTTGGGACAATCTTCAGAACATTTATGAAAAATCATCAAAAAGTTCTAAATACCGTGATGGCACTGTTTTTAGTATACTCGGCCATTATGATATCGGGAATCCTATAAAGTCGTGGAGGTTAAGAACGTGGAGAAATTTAACTATAAAAAGTCAGCAGAGATCCTGTCCTTATCCGCCAGCCTTACTGATTTCACCTATAAAAAACATTGCCATGAGGAATATGCACTCGGTGTGACCCTTCGTGGCATTCAGCAATATAATCTTGATGGTAGTTTGCAGTCCTCTCATAAAAATGGCGTAATGTTGTTTAATCCGGAACAAACGCATGATGGCAATGCGTATGATAAAGGTGGCATTGATTATGTCATGCTTTATATTAAGCCAACCCTAATGTTAGAGATACTAGAAAAAAAAGAACTCCGCTTCGCCACTCCTATCTTATACGATGACAAATTGGCGCAGTGCATATTAGCCCTAAACCATGCCATTCAGAATGGCAAAGAGGAGTCTTTGTGCAGTGAACTGCTATTCACTCTGGTTCATTTAGTCTCTAATACTGAAATAGTTACCGATCGTAGAACGAATAATAAATTTCTCAAAAAAGCAAAGGAAATGATGTACTGCAGCTTAGACCATGTGCTGAAGCTGGACGATCTCTGCACAGAGTTTGGTCTATCCAAATATCAGTTTATTCGCGAGTTTAAGACACATACAGGAATATCACCCTATCAATTTTTCTTAAATTGCAAGGTAGAGCGTGCCAAGCAGTCCATAGAGAGAACCAAGGATATCTATGCAGCTGTTGTAGATTGCGGATTTGTGGATCTAACTCATCTGAACAGGCATTTTAAAAGCGTGTTCGGAATAACCGCACATGAATACCGGTCACAGCTGTAAGATCTGCCCTCCTACCATTGTCCAGAGCACTTTAAATTCATCATCCAAGAGAACCAGGTCAGCATCCAAGCCAGAGGTGATCGTCCCCTTTTGTTGAAGTTCAAGAATATTGGCCGGTGTAGTTGAAGCCATTTGCACGGCATCTGTGAGCGAAATTCCAGTATCGACAGTATAACGTAAGGCTTCATTCATGGTAACTGTACTGGAGGCCAGCGTGCCATCTTCCAATCGCGCTATGCCACCAGATACCGTAACCTGATGTCCTCCAAATATATAATTCCCATCCCCTAACCCCATTGCCTGTAAGGCATCTGTGATCAAGACCATTCCTTCCGGTCCTTTCATGGTATGCATCAAGCGGATAATTGCAGGATGCAGATGGACATTATCCACAATAGCTTGCAGGCTCACATGCTTCTCTTCGAAAGCGGCAACCACAATCCCCGGATCTCGATGATGGATCGGCCGCATGCCATTAAAACAATGCGTAACATGACTTGCCCCAGCGGCAAAAGCTTGTTTGGCTTCCTCATATGTGGCATCCGAATGAGCAATCGCTATCACCACTCCCTGTTCTTTCAAAAAGGAAAGAAGCTCCATGCCTCCCGGCAGCTCGGGAGCAATCGTAACCATTTTTATGAGTGATCCAGCTTCTTGGAAAATGAGCTTCATTTCCTCTAAGTTAGGATGCCGCAGATACTTTTCATTTTGCATTCCTTTTCTCTTGGGGTTTAGATAAGGTCCCTCTAAGTGAATGCCTGCGATCTTTGCTCCCACTTCATACCCAATGACACGTTTGACACTACGAATCATCTCTAAAAGATCCTCCATCGTAGAACTCACAGAGGTAGCCAGAAATGAGGTGCAACCAGAAGCTGCACAAGCCTTCGATACTTCTTGAATACTCTCTTCAGTACCGTCCATCATATCAAACCCGTTAGCGCCATGAATATGCACATCTATCATTCCGGGCACTAACAAATGCCCTCCGCCATCAATCCGTTCATACTCACCCTCTGGGATAGAAATATCTCCTGAGTCTATCCTCATCACCTTTCCTTCAGAAATCCATACATTGGCCGCTGAAACTATACTATTCTGAAGCACTACTTGTACATTTTGCAAAATATAAGTCATAAACATTCTCCTCCAGTCGTTATCACTCTTGATTTCGAACCTCTTCAGCTTCATCTAGGCACTCAATAACTGTGATGTTCTTCTGATCTAGAACTTCTCTGATCTCGATTGGAAGCTCTCGATTTGTAACTAAAATATCAACGAAATCAAAGTCTAGCCGATAAAAGGATTTAGCATTAAATTTGGTGTGATCCGCTACTAAAATCACTTGATCAGATCTTCGAGCCATTTCTCTTTTTACCCGCGCATCTTCTTCATAAGGATAATAGAGTCCATCAGCACAGATCGCCGATGCTCCAATAAAGGCTTTATCCGCACGAATTTCACTAAGTTTATCGATAATGGAAGAACCATATAACAAGCGGTTTTTCACATTCAAGTAACCACCAAGTACATAAATTAGCAGATCCTCGCGATGGGATAAAATCCCTACATTATCTATCGAGTGCGTGACAACCGTAATATCCTGCGCACTAATTTGTTCTGCAACAAACTGTACAGTGGTCGATACGTCTAAAATTACAGTCTCACGATCTTGGATAAGTCCGGCCGCGATCTTCCCTATTCTCTGCTTACTCTCGGATTCATCGATCAAACGATCTTGATAAGATAATAATTCTTTTTGCAATTCAGGTAACGCTAGACCGCCATGCGTCCGAACAACGACGCCCTCTTGTACTAACCTAACAATATCCCGTCGGGCAGTATCTCTTGAGACTTCAAATTGCGTACAGATATCTTGAACACTCATCGATTGGTGTTGTTTCAAATATTCGAGTATTTTTAATAATCGTTCCTCTTGATACATAATGAAATTCACCTCCTAAAGTCATCATAAGTCATTTTATAAGTATTTACAAGCATTTATAAGTTAATAATTAAGTATATATAAGTATTAATGCGTAAAAAAAGACGAAAGCCAGATGAATGTGCATCCGCTAACGTCTTTAAAATGTCTATTCTTTAGGATTCACTTCACAATGTCACTTCACATCGCGGTTCCAGCTCTTCTGTATCTTTCGAATATAAACAATTTGGCCCACATGATAAGCATTATGTGTTGTTACATTTCCTAGAACTTCCCACCATTTACTGTCTGGAAATCCTCGAACATCAGCTTCCAATTGTTCTTTCTTAATCAATTCCTGCCAGTGTAAAAGAACCTCTAAAAGTTGTTTTTGCAGCGCTTCGAACGTTTTCCCTTCTGCAACGACAAAGGTATTATTATTACTATCCACTGGAGGAACCGCCTGAACACTGGCTTCTTTATACCTTGTTTGCCAAGTTTCATTCCAGTAAAGCAGATGCTGCACAATCTCAGCAATACTATTGCTTTCTTCCGTTACCTTCCAAAAAGCTTCTTCTTCACTTAAGTCTTTAACCGCCACTTCAAAGGGCACATACCAACTCGGATCATTCGCATTGGCCAGCAACTGGTTGGCTAGAACATCATAAGCATGAAACATTCTTCCTTCCCCCATTTTCCAGATAAATTATATGCAAATCAAGTACCGCAGAATGTACGATATGGACATGCGGATTCCTCAGGAAGTGCCGAGTATTCCTCTTGTTCAGAGGAGTAGGCGTATGGGTTAGTCAAAGCTTGAAGTAACCTCTCCATCACATCGTAATCTTCCCGCTCTACCGCAGCCTCAAGCGCTTCTTCTACACGATGGTTCCGCGGAATAATCGCAGGATTGCTGCTATGCATCAGCTTCTGTGAAGAGGATTGTGATTCCTGCTGCCTGCTAAGCCGCGCCTGCCATAGCTCATTCCATTGCTTAAATTCAGGGGTGCCAAACAGATCAGCATCTTCCGTTACGCCTAAAGTTAAGGACCGAAATGTATTAGTGTAGTCAGCCCGATATTTTTGCATCAGTTCAAGGAGGGTATCAATCAGAGCAACATCCTCTAACTCTTCGTTAAAGATTCCCAGCTTCGCTCTCATTCCCGTTAGCCAATATTGATAGGACCGCTCCGAAAAATCTGAAATTGCCTCCTCAGCCAGCTTAATCGCCTGTGCCTGATCGTCAGCCAGCAATGGCAAGAGAGTCTCGGCAAATCTGGCGAGATTCCATGCGCCAATCCCGGGCTGATTGTGGTAAGCATAACGACCCTGCTGGTCTATGGAACTAAATACTGTCTCAGGATTATACACATCCATGAAGGCACATGGACCATAATCAATCGTTTCTCCGCTAAGGGCCATATTATCAGTATTCATCACTCCGTGGATAAAACCTACAAGCTGCCATTTAGCAATTAGCGCTGCTTGACGTTCCATTACTTCCCGAAGCAGAACAAGATATGGATTATCTTCCACAGGAGCTTCTGGATAATGTCTTTGCAACGTGTAATCAGCCAGAATACGCAGATCCTCCACAGTCCCCCATGCAGCAACATATTGGAAGGTTCCAACACGCAAATGACTGGCAGCAATCCGGGTCAGAACCGCCCCCGGCTGTTCCGTTTCCCGAATTAGCGGCTCCCCTGTAGCTACCACCGCCAAGCTGCGAGTCGTAGGAATCCCAAGTCCATGCATAGCTTCACTGATGATATATTCGCGTAACATCGGTCCAAGCGCTGCCCGGCCATCGCCACCACGAGAATATGGGGTTCTTCCCGCACCCTTCAATTGAATATCTACACGATCACCTTGAGGGGTGATCTGTTCGCCCAGCAGCACTGCT
This sequence comes from Paenibacillus sp. FSL P2-0121, assembly GCF_037975345.1. Classification (NCBI taxonomy): domain Bacteria; kingdom Bacillati; phylum Bacillota; class Bacilli; order Caryophanales; family Paenibacillaceae; genus Paenibacillus; species Paenibacillus sp. FSL P2-0121. The sequence goes on from NZ_CP150245.1 coordinate 4,505,729, forward strand.
CGACCGTCTCCCAACATGGTAAAATGTCCGAATTGATGTCCAGCATAAGCTTGCGCAAGCGACATGGTACCTTCAGGAACTTCGTTGCCGGCAAGATTCCCAAGCCCCTCCTTACTCTGTAGTGCTGTGCTATTCAGCCCTAGAGTAGCAGTCAATGGTTCATTAAAAATAATCAGTTCCGGTTTACGCACAGGCGTTGGCTTAATCCTTGTAAACATTGATTCCGGCAGATGAGTATAACTGTTCGCAAAATTCCAGCCTATATCTATTTTCTCTGTCATATTATCTCCTTTTTATATCAACTTATTTGGAAGCTAATTCGCTCCGCCTTTGGAGAGCATAATATTGAGAATGGTCTTGTCAGTATCCGCCAGCCCTTCCTGAACCAAACGCTCCATGTTGCGGATGGTATCTTCCACCTCTTCGAAAATTACACCATCCTTGGTTGTAGGAGCAATGTTGTTCATAGCCAGTGTGGCTGCCTGGATCGCCGTATTAGTGGAGGTGGAAATCTTCAGCGCACAGGTAGAATTCGCACCGTCACAGATCATGCCTGACAAAGAAGCTATCGTATTCTGTATCCCATGCTTGATCTGCTCAAGACTGCCGCCCATGAGATAAATGATCCCGCTATTTGCTCCTACTCCCCCTGCAATCCCTGAACCACATAATGGGGACAAACGCCCGATATAATGTTTGATGTGCACAGTGACCAGATTGCTCAGTGCAAGCGCCCGAGCTAGCATTTCTTCATCTTTGTCCAGCAATTCCGCCAGAGCTATAACGGGAAGCGTACAGGCGATGCCTTGATTGCCACTGCCCGCAGTTGTCATCACAGGCATTGCACTGCCATCCATTCGAGCATCTGAAGCCGCTGCGGTAGCCGCGATAATTCTGTTCGCTACATCATTGCCGAACAGATTCACCGCTGATTGCTGATTCATTTTCTTACCTACTTGCAAGCCATAATCGCCTCGCAATCCCTCATCAGAGATCGCTTTGTTCATCCGCGCCCCTTCCAAGAGAAAGCTTAGGTCTGAAAAAGGAGCGGTACAGATAAACTCGAATATCTGGTCAACTGAGCCCGCATACTCTTCCGTGTCGAAAAGACCAGGCTTGCCACAGTCGGCTTTTGAATTCCGGGGTGTTATTTTCTCCCCGTCCAGAGCCAAATATTCTATATGGGTGTGCTCTCTGGCAATAATGGCAGTCGCCGTATGGTTCTGCGTAAACAACTGGGCTTCAATATATAATTTCTCAGGAGTGTCCTTTATCTCCACTTTTAGCAGCTTTCTATCCAGCAGGTCATTTGCCATCTTCAACTCAGCCTGCGTCAGACCTGACAGAATTTCCAGCTCCTTGTGAGAACGGCCGACCACCGCTCCAAGGGCTGCTGCGATGGGCAGGCCTGTCTGGCCTGTCCCGGGAATGCCCACTCCCATTGCATTTTTGATAATATTACCGCTGAGATGCAGCTGAATCCCCGTAATTTCTTCCTCGAGAAGCTCTGCCGCCAAGGAGACGGCATACGCAACTGCAATCGGCTCCGTACAGCCTTCTGCCGGCACGACTTCCTTGTGTAAAATTTCCAATAAGTTGCTCATGTATGCATTTCCCCCTTTTCTCTCGCTGTTGGACTTATTTATATATAGTAACTCAGAGAGAAGTTTCAGGGAATCCTTTTTCTTAGGAATCACTCCTTCATCCCCCTAATATAGTGTAGGAAAGAAAGGCGGGATGTACGTGAGTAAGCGGGATGAGCAAGAGCAAAGGGCGATCTTTCTAGCTGCAGTCTGCGGGCAAACCTATACACAATTTTCAAATATAGATGGAGTTTTCGTCATTCCATTAGATTATCAGCTATGTCATCCCATTGAAGCACAATCCTTCAATAATGTATGGGAACGTTTCGGCTTTATTTTGGAGTCTCCACAAGAGATTATTATCGCCTTTCGGGGAACCAGTACGACGACCAATTGGATATCCAACGTCCTCGCTTCACAGGAACGGTTCAAATATCTTAAAGAAGACTCTCTCACCCATCGTGGCTTCACCAACATTTATTCTTCAGCTCGGGACGGCATCTTCTCTGCGCTCTCCAAGCTATCTCCTGACAAGACCCTATACATTACGGGCCACAGCCTCGGTGGAGCGCTCGCCACCTTATGTACCTTAGATATTGCGGCAAATACCTCTTACACCTCACCTAACCTATATACTTATGGTTCCCCACGGGTAGGTGATCCGGACTTCGTTAATATTTTCAAACAATATGTGCGGAAGAGTTACCGGTATGCCAATCTTTTTGATGTTGTAACCTACGCACCTCCACATGTCTATAAGCTCCCCAAACGGGAAAAAAAGTATTATTACAATCATGTCCATACTTTTAACTCACTGTCTTTCCAGAATGGATCTACAAGTGGTAATCACGTAATCAGCAGCTATTTCGCCGAGCTCTCCAAGCTCCAACCGGAATTCGCTCAAGAATTATGTATAACGAACCCTGGATTCTGTCCACTCGTGGCTACGAAAGCAGAAGTATAATGTGAACACAAAAAGGAGGTGCCCAACAAGCCATATGCTGGCTGCCGGAACACCTCTTTTCTTCGTATGATTCGATGCCATCAGCAGTTACAAAGTCACTAACGGACTCCATTGACACTAACAGCAGTATATTTCCACTTTAAGAATTCCATCGGACCCCATGGACACTATTGGCATAAAAAACCCGTAATATAAGTCACTTTCTAACGAATAGCTGCACTGGAGTCCGAAACGCTGCCCAAAAGGCGATTATTTAGCAATTAACATCATCTGGGTCCGAAACCGGTACGAATGAAACTAGATCAGAATATAAAATAAACTAATACCACACCCAGGACTAACAGAATAAGTGAAACTATGTGCTGTTTCGTATGTTTTAGAAATTTCCAGTCGATAAACGACTGAAATCCTATTGCTACTATTATGACTACAATCCAAAACCACTTCATAACCGTACCCTCTGGGCCATCGGCAATTATTATCACAATCCCCGTAATTAATCCCACAAGTGCAAGTATAAGCTTCCCTTTTATATTAAGCTCATAACCGTCTTCAGGAAGTTTTTCTTTATCCGGGCCAACAATCCATATCCTTAGAAATAGGTTAGAAAAAGCAAGGATTATAAGTATAAGTCCAATTTTCACTTTCGTTCACCTCCACTCTTATATAGAATTCATTCGTATTTATTTCTGATCATTAGTTCTTTGATTTCTTTTAACTCATTTAATATTTCTTTTGATAGTTGCGTACTTCTAGAGTTATCGATGCCTACTTTAATCACGAATATTCCAAGCAACAAATAGATGATTAGCATTACGATGATCCCCAATTTACGTTCACTCCTCTTATTTTTGTATATTTCATTAAAGATATAGTTAGCATTAGATTAATATTATTCCCATGATACCATAATAAGGATATCTAATTAACACTCAGGAGCTTGCCGTTGGCTTGACAAATGATCAGTATATTCGATAAAATATACTATATCTTGATAATCAAGATAATTGGTATGCGAGAGTTTTTTCAATGCGGGAACACGATTAATCTTAACTGAAAAGAGGGAACACAATGGCAGTACTTATTCTATACGCTACAAAATCTGGAGCAACAGAACAATGTGCAAAAGTATTATCAGAAGAGCTACCTCAGAGCAAAATTTGCAATATAGAATTAGAGAAGCCGAATATCGAGGCATTTGATAGCATTATTTTAGGAGCAGGAGTAAGAGATGAAAAAATATATAAAGCCATTCGTGACTTTATCAAAAAAAATAAAGATGAGTTACTGACTAAGAAGATGGGCTACTACATTTGCAACGAGAAACCTAAGAAAACCGAAGAATTAATAGAGAAAAATTTCCCTGATGATCTGAAAGAAGCTGCGATTTGTATTGAATCTTTTGGAGGTTATAAGGCCTATAAGGCTCCAAAGGAAGGTACTGATCAGCTAAAAGGGATTTTGGTAGATAAAATAAGAGAATTCTCACAAAATTTCAAATAAAAAATCCTGTTACCAAGACGAAAATCTTGATAACAGGATTCTTTTTTTATATACGTTTATTGCGCCTTGAGGGTCACTTCAAACTTCGCACCGACATCACCTACAAATACAATTTTGCCGTTGCTAGGAAGTTTGACTTGTTTAAGACCGCTTATGGTGAAGTAATTCACACATACACCATTCTCATCATAGACGGCAAAGGAACTTTTGGTTGGCAGCTCTACTGTCATTATCTTACCTGTTGCCGTTTCAGGAACTCCATACCATCTAGCATATCCATCTGATTGGATAGTTACCATAGATTGCGGGCCTGCATAAATAGGTTTAACCGCATCTTGATGTATAAACAATTGATTGCCAATCTTTAAATACTCCACACCATTTTTCTCTTCAAAAATAAGATCCGCAAGATCGCGCCCAGCGATGGTTGGGATTTGCACGGTCATTTCTGCTTTATTAGGCCCAGTTATTTTATTCGAGCCCATATAACCAGGTGCGTCAGGGAACATAGCGATTCCAGCTACCGGCATACTCATGTAATATTGGGAGCTGTACTTCTCGCTGACATCAAAATACAATTTCCCTTGGCGCTGCTGCCATGCAGTAGTGACCTCTTGAGATAGGGCATTAGGTTCAAGCTTCTCAGCTGCATATTGGGTAACGGCAGTTTCACCAAGTCCTGGAATCACCCCATACCCTTGACTCCAAAGATAGATACGGCCATTGCTCTCCTTCACAAAGCTAACTTTACTTGTACCCTCTGCATCTAAGAATTCTCCGTTCGAATTATAGGAAAATTTCTGCGCCGGCATTGTAGGAGCTATAATTGAAGATATACTCAATTCCCCAGTTTTACTAACCTCTATCTTCATCAGTTGCGTAGAATCACCATAGACACCCGCATAGTTTAGCAATTCTTGCGGCATATCCTCTTTGTTCGAAGTTTTAAATGTAGGTGTAGCTTTCAGTTCCTTAATAACTCCCTTTTCCTGTAAAGCGCTGAGTAAAATTTCGTTGGCAAGCATCTGGTCCGTTGTACTTGATCCGCCAGAAGATATTACTGCTGCTGCCATCTGCTGCTCGGGCAGTACAACTAATGAGGTATGATACAGACCTGTATCTCCACCCTTTGTCAAAGCCTTGATTTCGTACTGGTTAAATGGATATAAGTTCACACTGTCCCAGCCTAATCCATAAGCTAACGAATTATCGGCTCCTTTAGGCCATATTCCAAGCTTATATTCCTCTTGTTCCATCGCTTTTACAGACTTTTCTGACAAAATGCCAGTCGATTGGCCTGTAAAAATAGTTGCAAAACGCACCAAATCCTCAGCAGTGGAATAGATACCACCTGTTCCAATCACGTTAATGGTTTCTTTAGGTAAAGCTGCTGAGTAGGTAGCATTATAGACACTAGCCAGCTGAGAAGAAGCTACAGAATCTACAGGCGTTTTCGTATGTTCAAGCCCTAGAGGTTCTGTGAAATTTTGATGAATGAATGTGGTAAAGTCCGTGCCACTGACCTTTTCAACAATCAACTCAGCCAACGTAAATCCATCATTACAATATACTGAGTAGGCGCCTGGATCGGCCTTCAGACGTTGTGTTGACAAAGTCTCTAGCAAACTATCTTTTGCAATAGGATCGGAATCATTAAATAAGAAAGAATTGGATAAGTTCGAGCCAGCAAGACCTGATGAATGATTCAACAGCATCCGTACAGTGATTTGCTTATAACGAGAATCTTCCATCGTAAAATTATTCAAATAAGATACGACTGAACCGTCCAAATCTACTTTTCCTTGCTCAACAAGCTTCATAATAGAAGCTGTTGTATACATTTTACTCGTCGAGCCAATACCATACATCGTTGTGACGCTTGGTGCTGTCTTACTCTCCACATGGCTAAATCCAGATTGACCGCTCACAACGATATTATCGCCATCAATAAGAGCATATTGGAGACTAGTCGTCCCCAGCTTCTCCGTTAAGAACGCCGCCTTCTCTGCTGCCACCTTCTGAGTGTTCACATACGTTTGCCCTTTGCTGCTATCCGCTGCTAAAACACTAGTAGGGACATACACCAATAGAAGCAATGCAACTAATAAGGATGCCAAATTTTTCTTCATACATAACCTCCCGATATGAAATCGTCATCCTTTAAAGGATAATTTATCCATGGAGTAATGTAAAGGAAGTTTATACTATTGGGATTATATATCTAATCTACTATTTCTACTTTATCTCCGATTCGAATTTCCCCTGTTTTGATTACAGAGGCATAGACTCCGAAATGCAAATCAAACTCTTTATGTAATTTTTTCAAAAGAACTGGGTCCTTCTGGAGACTATCCGGGTCCATCGTAATCACGACACATCTCTCACAAAAACTATCTACCTGTAGCTGTACATCCCCAATGTTGAGCCGGCGTCCAATCCAATCTCCTTCAAAAAGAGAATCATCATTCAGCGCGATAACAAAATTCCCGCGAAAACGACGTTGATCCAAGGAATGCCCCCAGGTTGCCTCCAGTTTTTTTAAGCTGGCATCCGTAATGAGTAGAATACTAGCGCCATCCACGGATAGGAGTTGCGGATGTTCTGGCTGTGGATGTGCAGCTTTTAGACCAGACATAGTGATTGGAGTTTTGGTTTGGCTTTGGATTTCTTCCAATAGATTATCATCCCATCCAAAGGTTCGCCCGTCTGATGCCGTTACATGGATTTGTCCATCTATAAATTGCGCTTGATAGGTAAGCATATTCGGTATATTTCTAGCGGTGATATATCTTCGCCAGCCCTCTTTTGACTCATCGTAAAAGGAGCAAAAACGGTCACCAAGCATTCCATACGGTTCAATCATACAGCTTTCTAATTTTTCACCCGCAAATGACTTGACCGGGTAACGATTAATTCCTTGAATTTCACCAACAACTGATAACATAATACAACGCCTCCACTTGTCTTAAAATGCAACGTATCTTCCTATTCTACCTGATTTTATTTAACTGTTGTATGAATATCTAATAACCCAGAAATTTTATATGTTTTATTGAGTTATATGTTTTATACTATGACTGTTAGACATATTGCATTTTGAAATAACACTCACTCCCCCATAAAGAAGAGAGGTAACCTGCTGTGCGGACAAATGATTTTCAAGGTTTTGACTTTGTTTTTACTCAAGCCGTGATGGGTATGGCCCTTATTTCGCTTGATGGAACGTTCCTAAAACTGAATTCAGCATTATGCGACCTCTTGGGGTATGATGAAACCGAATTAACGACACCCTCTCCAACCGTCCGTACCCTACTAGATCAGATTCATAAATTCAATTCATTAGGAAGTTCTCTTCCACCTACGAGCACTGATCCGCAGAGACTCGAAGTAGATTATTTCCATCCCACCGGACGCCGGTTATCTTTAAAGGTCTCCATATCTATCCTTCTGGGTGATAATGGTCAACCCATATATTATTTTACTCAATTCGAGAATAAAACCCTGATCAGGGAAATGGAGACTCAGCTTCAGGTTGTGAATTCCCATCTACTTGAAAAAGAGAGCTCTTTTCTACAGCTGCTGGAGGAACTGCCTCAGCCCGTGCTTATCACTAGGGGAGGGATTGTTCTGTATGCAAATTCGGCAGGTTTACAATTAATCCATGCGGAAAGCCTAGATCAAGTGCTTGGTCTATCGACTATGGATATTGTAGACTACTCTAATTATGAAATTCTCTCAGAACGAAGAAAGAAATTCAACACTGATAGAACAACAGGTTCTGTCTGCTACCTGATTAATTGTTTAAATAACCAGCAGAAATATGTAGATGGGATTACATTGCCGATCATTTATGAGGGAAACGAAGCCTACATTGGCATATTCAAAGATATATCCGAGCAAGTATTGGAAGATGAACGACTGATACAGTCCGAGAAATTATCCACAGCAGGACAGTTAGCAGCTGGAATCGCTCATGAAATACGGAATCCTCTTACAGCCATTAATGGCTTTATGAAGCTACTGCGCTCTTCCGAGCGGATGAATGATAAATATATTTCCATTATTGAGTCAGAATTGAAACGCATCGAGTTCATCGTCAACGAACTGCTTGTCTTATCTAAACCCCAAACCACTCATATTAGTAAACCAGTGGATTTATTGTCTTTGCTGGAACAAGTCACCACACTAATGAATGGACAAGCTGCCCTAAAAAATCTCAAGATCCTCCCTGTCTGTACTGATCAATCCATTTGGATCAATGGTGAGGCTTATCAGATGAAGCAGGTATTTATTAACTTACTTAAAAATGCGATGGAAGCAATGAATCATGGGGGAAACATCTATATTCATGTGCAAACCTATGACAGAGAAGCCCGAATCAGTGTGCAGGATGAAGGCTGTGGGATGACAGAGGAACAGATCAATGCCCTCGGCAAACCATTTTATACGACCAAAGAAACAGGAACAGGCTTAGGTTATATGATCACACAAAATATTATACATAATCATGGCGGAGCGATCTCTATAGAAAGTATTCTGGAGCAAGGAACAACTTTTACTGTGAGTATTCCAACGATCATTACACCTGAGGAACCTATCATGTAGAAGATGAGGTATCGCAACATCATGCAAGAATGCCCCTAATTTTCACATTATAATGGTTATACATAATTGGAAAAGAAGGTGCAGCAATGACTCGTGAAGTTCGAACAGTTGTTTTCGATCGTGACTTAAAATTTGAGGCCTATCGATTCGAAGGTATTATGCAGAAGTTTCCCAACCATTTTCATGACTATTATGTCATAGGTTTTATTGAACAAGGAAAAAGACATCTGCTATGTAACCAAGAAGAGCATATTCTTAACAGCGGAGATGTGGTCATCTTTAATCCGGCGGATCCCCATGCCTGTGAACAGATAGACGGGAGAACGCTTGACTATCGCTGCATCAATATTCAGCCGGAAGTCATGCGTGAGTATGTGCTAGAAATTACCGGCATAGACTACTTACCGCGGTTCACACACAATGTCCTCTACCAAAGTGAACTGTCGAGCCCTTTACACGATCTGCACCAAATGATATTAGAGGATCAATCCGATTTTCAAAAAGAAGAGTTGTTTCTATTTCTCCTTGAGCAGCTTCTGAGAGAATACACGGAGACAGAAACCCTCTGTCCCGCTCAAGAGCCTACTTCTGAAATTAAAATCATTTGCGAATACATAGAGTTACATTATGCGCAGAACATTACGCTGAACCAGCTAAGTGAATTGAGCGGCTTAAGTAAATATTACTTGCTGCGTTTATTTACCAGACAGAAAGGAATATCACCTTACCGTTACTTGGAAACTATTCGCATCAACCACGCCAAAAGGCTTTTAGAACAAGGAATATTGCCAATAGAAGTGGCCTCTCTAACCGGATTCAGTGATCAGAGCCATTTCACAAATTTTTTTAAAAGACTCATAGGCTTAACCCCTAAGCAATATATGCGTATATTTGTTCAGCAAACGGGAGTAAAGTCATCAACGGAACTTACGATATGATAAATCAACGCAAGATTAACACAGGACATCTGCTGGCATTGCTTACGATTTTAATCTGGGGAACCACCTTTATCTCCACAAAAATACTGTTAAAAGACTTTACGCCTGTGGAAATTCTGTTCTTTCGTTTTCTTATTGGGTACTTTGTCCTGTTACTGATCTATTCACGTCCAATCCGAACTACATCCTTTAAAGAGGAATTACTCTTTATCTCAGCAGGTCTTTGTGGAGTCACGTTATATTTTCTTATAGAAAATATTGCCCTAGTCTATACCCTTGCATCCAATGTAGGTGTGATTGTCTCCATCGCTCCATTTTTCACGGCGGTTATCGCTCACTTCTTTTTAGAAGAAGAGAAATTTCATAGGCAGTTTTTTATAGGATTTTTGATAGCCTTGACAGGAATTATATTAATTGGGCTGAACGGGAGTTATCTTCTGCCACTGAACCCCATCGGCGACTTGCTGGCATTGCTGGCACCTGTGGTTTGGGCAATATATTCAGTGTTGATGCGAAAATTAAGCCTACTAAAGGTTCATACTATAGGGGCTACCCGCAGAGTATTTTTCTATGGTCTGCTGTTTATGCTGCCTCCTCTGTTTCTGTTTGATTTCCAGCTGGGTCTGAGTAGATTCAAAGAGATTTCAAATGTAGCTCACCTGCTTTTCTTAGGTCTGGGTGCCTCGGCACTGTGTTTTTTGACTTGGAATAAAGCTGTAGGGATTCTGGGGGCTGTAAAAACAAGTGTATACATCTATATTGTGCCTGTAATTACAGTGGCAGCTTCTGCCCTTGTTCTGAATGAAAAGATCACCTGGGCAATCCTGACGGGAACTTTTTTAACGCTCACCGGTTCATATATTTCCGAACGCAAACCTAAATAACCACACCATCTTTAACATTTAATAAAAAGAAGCCCCAGCAGCGTGATGCATACTGGAGCTTCTTTAAGTTTCATTCCATACTCAGAACAACGAGACAGGAATAAGCTTTCTTCCTCCCTTGATCAGGGTCGATTCCAGCATGTCCCCTTTGACGCCTCCAAAATAAAGCTGCCAATATACGCCAAAACGCACGCTGACATCATTCTTCACCAGCTCCGGCGGCGTAACAATCAGCCATTGGAATTTGAGTGCCTTGGAAATTTCGAAGACGGGGTCAAGCACGTTATTGGAGACCATTTCTCCGAAAGGATTGTCATATAAAAAGACCGTCCAGCCTTTATTCTCACGATTCACCCGTTTATGCGTCATGATCATCATTGCGACCAGCAGCTGTACAGATTGACGTTGCCCACCACTGCCGACTGCTTCATCCAGTGCGCCGCGATTAATAATCTCCCAGTCCGAATAATGATAATCTTCCGGTGCGGCGTAGAGGAAATAATTCTCCGTTACCGGTTTATACACTTGAAGTATCGGAAAGCGGTTCTGCAGCGCCGCATAGACAATTCGTCCGTCATTAATAACCTCTTTGATTACCAGCGCCGGCACTTGTTCTATCTTTGGATACTTTTTGAGCAATTCATTGATGCATTGATTGAAGTAGTCACTCACCATCGGCTCTACCTCATCGCTTGTTCTTGGCACATTGATATTCTTGTAATTCAGACGTACCAGCGGGAAGGCATAATTATTCTCGTTATGAATAATCATCCGGCGTTCCATTCGCTTCATAATATCAATGATTTGTACCACTCGTAGAGATGCCCGGCCAACCCACATCTTGCGGGAGAGATCCATGCCTTCCTTATCGCTTTGAATGCTCTCGATCTGATCGCGCGAACTGCGTAGCATGGAATCTAGGACTTGCAGTGCAATGGCGAAATTATCCCAATGGACCGTATTCAATCGATCTAGAATCTTGGTCTCCAGTTCGGAATTCCGTTCATTTTTCGCAAGTTTTTCGGTTAAGGAATTTTTCTCTTCCTTCACCTTTTTGGAGATCTCATCCTGTCTAATCCGGCTATCCTTAATGCGGAGAAGCCAGTCGGCTACTAGAGGCTCGCAGCTTTCTCTAACCCTCAGCGTTATTTCTTCTGGCACACTCCGTAGGTTGACGCGATCCTCAATATGCGCGTTCATTATTTTGATTTGATTGGATAAAGTCTGAAGGAGGACATCGATTCGGTCCAAGGATCTTTTACACTGATTAAGCATAAGCTCATTCGCTTGGCAGCGCTCCTGAATTTCTGTCTCCTTATCCCCTAGCGCCTCATTCCAAAGCTCCACGGCACGTTCATGTTTCTCTTTGATCCCCTTCTCTACTTTGCGCAACTCTTTCTGCAAGTTCTCCAATTCAGTCTGGCAGCGGATGTAACCGTCGTGAACAATCTGATAGTCTTCCTCCAACGAAGTAGTATCCGTCTTTTGGCGATTTCTTGCAGCCATAATGGTCTCAGACGTTTCCGTAGGTTCAGTCGCCTTCCGCCAATTCACATCCACTTGATTCAGGCTGGATTCAAGCTCAGCCAGATTCTCGCTTGCTGCTTTAATCTGTGCAGCTCTTGTCCGAACTTCCAGTTCATTTTCAGTTAATGATTGCTGTAGACTTTCCACGGTACTGAGCTGCTGCAAGAGAAGATTCTGCTCTACAGGATCTACAGGTATGACTTCTCCTTCATCAGAAAGCTGGTGGTCTGTTGGGAAAACAATCTCAGGAAACCATCGTTGCAGTCTGGGGAACAACGCATATTCGGTTTCTCTCGTCCATTTATTGCGTTGTCCACTCAAGCTTTCCATTTGCACCTTTAGGTGTTCAAGCTGCTGATCTTTACCTGCTAACTCTTTGCTCACCAGATTCTTTCGTTCGATTATTTTTTGTTTTTCCTTATAATCTTGTTCCTGTTTCTTCGTCCGTTCAATCCAAGCTTGCAGAACCCCCGCTCTCTGCTCATGCTCCACACTTAGAACTTTGTTCTCAGCGAGCTCCCGTCCGATCCGGGTAAGCGTCCCTTCGTTCTCATCCATCTCATTGCTCAGATTGTTAATGCTCTGCTGAAGTTCAGCCTGCAGTTTAATAAGGGCATCATGCTTGGCTGTAAGCGTCATGGTATTCTCAGTTTGGAATAAACGGTCATATTCTTGACGCACCGATTTTAACTTAGATAAATAAGCTTCAGAGTCCTGAAGGATCTGCTCCTGTTCTTTGAGCTTCCCCTGAATACTGCTCTTCCAATCCTGGAAACGATCCGGCTGCAAGACCATTTGCGGCCCTTGATTCGCAAAAAGCATGAAGGATGCTTGATGCGAAGCTGCCATCTCTTCACGGATAAAGATCGGCACCGCTGATTTAAGCAAGGTGTCCTTCATCAGTTCCGGCTGAATTTTATCAGCTTCGCGCCGGGTCATAATCAAACTATATGGAAGTAACGGATATTGCTCCAGTTCTTCCTCACGTTCAAGATACGGACGGTCATTTAAGTAGGAACTACCTAGCGTTGATTGAATCTTTAACGAATCGAGTGTATCTTTGACCGTCAGAATATCTGAATTGGGTAGCCAGTAGGATTGGTTCTGAAGTTCCACATCCATGAGCTGATTATAGTAATCCCTTCTGGAACGTTTAGTCTGTTGCTCTACTTCATCTATTTTTCGGATAAAACGTGCCGGGATAACATCTTGTTCTTCAAAAAGGCCGGTAGCTCCTAAACGATTATGCTCTTCATACATTTCCAGCAGGACAACGAGCTGTGACCATAACTGGGATTCTTTCTGAGTCTGTGACTCAAGCAGAACCCCAAGCTCGTCCGCTTCACGCTCATAAGAACGCCGTTTCTCATTCAGCTCAGCATGACTCTTATGCAGTGCCAGCTTCCGAATCTCTTCCTGCTTGTGCTGTTCTTCCAAGTCTCCAATGTCTTGAAGAATCGTTTTGGCCGCTGAGATCGTACGCTGCAGGGCAGCTGCCGGAGAATGGGCGGCATCCTGCCCATATTGGGCTGCGAATGCTCCGAGTTCTTCCGTGTATTGCCGAATAGATAAGGTCAAATCATTGATCTGATTATCCAGCCCGGCCAGCTCCACCAAGAAACTTTCCCTTTCCTTGCGCAATCTTCTCTCTTCCACCGTTAGGTCTTGCTGTGCTGTCCCAAACTCTCTGATCGTTTGCTGCCAGAGATTAAACACCACATCCCACTGTTTCCGCAGCTGTTCCTTGGCTGCCTGAATGACCTCCTGCCGTTCTTTCATCTCCAGAGAACCTTCGATAGCTTGAATTTCTTTTTGCCACTGCTCAATTTGCCGGGTATGGAGCAACCGTTTAGCCAGAAAATAAGCTACTTCAAGCTTCTTCTCTTGCGCTTTGGAATCCTCCAGCCGACCACGCGCACGGCTCTGATCATCACTGAGCTTCTTAAACTCTTCTTGCTTCAGTTCCGTTTCTTCCTTGCTGCGTAAATATTTAAGATTGTCTGTCTCAAAGCGCAATTGCTTCGCATCCTGATAACGTCCAGCCAGTTCATCAGCAATCTTACTTCGCTCAACTTCTGCATTTCTCTGCTCTTCATAGATAACCGTATAGATTTGGCGTCCACGTAATTCCGTTTCTTGAACTACGTTTTCTGCTTCCACGCCTAGTTTTACCAGCTCATAAAGCGGTGCAGCCATACTAAGAAACTCTGTATAGACCTGCTCCCGCTGTTCAAGCATCGGCAAGCGCTGAGCCACTGTTGCTGTATCGATAAACATCCGCTGCAGCGTATTGTCGTCTTCCTTTAATCCTTCATTCAGACTAGATCCGATTTCAGGAATAATCAGCTTTTCGAACAAGTTATGATTGGTGAAGGCATCATTCTTTTTAAAATAACCTTTGATACCGCCCTCTTCACCATTGATCCGCCGCATATTACGCCACTCGGCGATATGGATATCCCGGGTAGCCAGGAAGTCATAATATCTTTTCAAATCCGAGCTATGGCTGCCAAAAGGTACAATCTCTCCCCGCCGATCGCGCACAAATTGCTGGATCGTTTCAAAACTCGTAGGTTCAGCAGTCACCTCGTCAAATAACGGCAACGTTGATAGCGTAAGTTCAGCCGCTTCACCGTAATCTGTAAGTGCGTACAGCAAGTAATCCACTTTGATATCCTGCTGATCAAGCGAATTATGTGCCGTCATAGCGATTCCCGTGGTCATATACTCATTGCGCTCATTGTTGTCCAGATGCCATTCGATAGCTACGTGAAAAGTGTACGGTTTAAGTTGTTTTTTATGATTATGAAAGAATGCCTCAACCTGGTTCTCACTGTCTTTGCCCCATGGTGTTTTGGGCATCAATAGCTGGAAAATGGATTGCAGCAGTACGCCCTTTCCACCGCCATTCATGAGCGTAATAAGCGTATTAGCGGGTCCCTCTTCGTTACAGAGGTCCAGAATCATGTCGTCGTATTTCTTGAGCATCTTCTCGTATTTAAGTCCTGTAATTCGTATGCGTTCAATCCGCGGCATAGGTAGCACCG
The DNA here is from genome assembly GCF_037975345.1 of Paenibacillus sp. FSL P2-0121. Classification (NCBI taxonomy): domain Bacteria; kingdom Bacillati; phylum Bacillota; class Bacilli; order Caryophanales; family Paenibacillaceae; genus Paenibacillus; species Paenibacillus sp. FSL P2-0121. The sequence goes on from NZ_CP150245.1 coordinate 4,520,780, forward strand.
TCTTTCTCAGCTAAAGTTCTTCCAATGAGGCTCTTTAATTCCTGGTATCGATCGACATCATGATATAAATAACGCATTCTCTCATAAAGCTCTTCCCGAGGAAAGATACGCTTCTCTGTCTCAGAGATGAATACGAGCTTCTCCTCCTCCAGAAGTTTCATGCCTTCATGAATCAGCCCAATTCGTGAGCCTGCGCCTCTGGTCAGAAGATCACTCTCTTCCTGACTCTTAGTCTGCATGTAAAGACTGGTCCATACCTTAAACATCGCTTGGATATCAAGCTGCCACTGCTGGCTGAATCGTCCTTCCTCATCCATCTGAATCCACGTCTGAAAGAGAGAGGACACTTGATCAGCAATTTGAATATAGGACATACTGTCCTGCCCAGACTTAAAATGAGTCTCATCCTGATCCATTTCGGCCAGAAAAACCAGAATAATAATATTGATAATATGTAAGTGAGTTTTACGCTCAACACGTGAATATTTGTTCTTCAACTGGGTGAAGTTGGTTGCAAACACTGATCCCAGCGGATTAACTAGCAGATGGAGACGGTGCCCGGAATTCATCACCCGACAGCCCCCTTCTTTAGCAACGTACTGAAGTGCATCATAAGTTCCTGCATCCTGAAGGCATTCTGCCGCTGCAGGGTCATCGAGAGGAATTACTTTTTTACGGAGCAATTCAAAAAATAGCCGCGAAGCTTGCTGTACCTGTTCTAATGTATAACTCATGTTAGTAACTTCTCACCTCTCCACGATCGTAATCATATATGGACTCATATCCAGACCAGGACACCGTACCCTTGAGGCTGGTTCTGGAGCAATGCTCGTCCGCAGCGTTTTGCCGCGTAAACTCTCCAACAGAAGATCTTCCGCAAGCACATATTGGATTAGCTGTTGGCATTCATCAGAAACGCCGCTACCACCTTCTGGTGCCTGTTCCTGCACTAAAAAATCTGTATGAAAAAACTGCACCCACAGATCGACAGCATCCGGTGTGTTTGCCCACCCTGTCAGTTCTTCGGCGGAAAAAGCGTCTGCAGTAAAGGTAAAGCTTCCATGCTCAGCCAAGGCAGCAAAAACTGGCTTCCACAGCTCCACTACTCTTGCCCATGGAATACCTTTAGGAATATATTGAACAGGCTCTGTGTCCACCTCATCTTCGAAATCATCCATCACTAAGTCGGGGATAAACCCTACCTCTTGTTCCTCCCAAGCCCAAGGAAGCGGATAAACGAAGTCCTGATTCGGAGCGAATAATCCGCTGAGCAGCAGTTCAAGACTGTCACCGCTTGGCAGACCCTCTTCTTTCACCCATTCCTCCCATACGTGAGTACGAAAGTTAAACCCGGCTGCTCCCCAGAATAATTCAGGGAAGTTCAATCTTAAATTGGTCTCCATCTCAAAAATATTCAACACTACCTCAGCCAGCTCATCGTGTACACGCCTAGAAAGCTCGACTCGTTCAGAGAGAATACGGATCTCATTGAAGTCGATCACGTCTTTCTCATCATTGGCCAGCCGGGCCAGAGAACGGTGAATACTGTCAAAATGTTTGCGTTCCTCCTCGAACTGATGATGAATCTCTTCGAGTCGCTGATGCCGAGCCACTCCGAATTCACTAAAAATATGCTTCGGATTGCGGCGTAACGCATTGCGGTATTCTTGCTGTTGCTGAGTCATCTTACGGACACGGGAGATCAGTTCATTAACATCCTGAAGAGCCCGAGTTACGCGCCCATGCTTAATATGCATTTGAATCTCGAGCAGTTTGATGCTGATCTGAAATTCATCAATAATCTCATGGCTCATAAAAATGAGCTCCATTGCATATTCAGAGAGACGATAGATGGTTCTGCCGTTCTCTTCCCAACTGCTGCGAGTCGCATCCTCGTCCACTGTGAAATACTTATATTTCTGCACGGACATTTGCCGGGTCACATCATCATAGAAAAAGGATTCGAAATCCCCACCATTCCCGCTCCACAATAAACCGTCCACGAGACGCTCTACGGATTCGGTAGTCCCAAGATTGGCGATATTAAAACGTTCCAGCGCAGTCCAAGTAAGCTCAATAATATCCTCTTTGGATCTTCTCTCATTCGATTCTAGCTCCAGATAATAGACTTGCAGCAGAACGCTTAAAGATACCATTTCTTTGTAAGGTTGGATTTCGCCAAGGTTCATGCCAGCCCCCAAATTCCACAGGGGATTCAATCGTTTGTTTCGTTCGCCAAAATCCGACCAATTCATCTTTCTGCTAACCTCGCCATCACTTCATAATTTAAAATTTCCTGCGGAACTCTCCGATCCTCTTCCAGCAATCGTTCTATATATGACTTTAGTTCGGGATAATTAGAGAATTCTTGAAGTACATTGTGTAGATGATCTGGGTTACAACTCTGGGGAACATTATACATATACGGTTCCTCAGTCAGTTTCATCATCTGCTCATAAATAGGGAGCGCCAGTCCAAGGTTTAAATCCGGATAACTAACCTTTAGTTTAACGTATATGTCCAAACCTGCTTTATCCATATCCCCGACATATAACAAGGTGGTTTGAAGGGGGTCAATATCCAATTCTTCAAGAAAGAGTAGGCTACTATCAATCTTCCAACCTTCACCGTAAATTAGCATGTCTGGAAACAGACCACAGATCTTCTTTTCACTAAGCATTAATCGTTTGGCTGAATGGAAAAATGACTTATTCTCCACAATAAGAATATTCCGAACGGGAACTAATGAACTGAAGTAAATAAATGGCTCCCTTGCGTTTACACTTTTTAAACTTTCCAGCGTAAGTTTAAGTCTAGTAAGAAATTGTTTACCTTCAGTTTCGGAGAGCCACTTCTCCTTACCAAACAGTTCCAGTGACCTTTCTTCTGTTGTAATGATTTCGCGATCCTTCGCCGTACGCAAAAAATTAGATACCTGCACAATCTGATCCCAAACCTCTTGTGTCTGAGTTTCAGGACGAATCAAGTAATAATGAAGATCCAGTAGATTCTGTACGCTTAACACGGCTGAAGGATCCCACCCCACTTGAGTTGAAACACTCTTATTTAACCAAAAATATGTATACATATAAGGCTGTTTAGAACTCATCGGACTGGACTTCACCGGTTCTAAGAAACCTTCAGCAACAAGCTCGTTTATACTATCCGCCAAAACACGAAATCCTCCGGCCCATAGATATTCTTCCTGTGTTTTATAAGCAGAACTAATGACTTCTTGTTCAATGCTGTCAAGATTTATTTTTCTTCTCCCTGTACGCACAGTTCCATACTTATTCTCCAACAAATTAATTATAATTACTCTCAATTCATCACCCTCACTAAAAGAAATAAAACCCCTATACATCCTGTATAGGGTTCTGAAGCACGGGAATATATGTTTCTATTATAACAATCCTTCAAAGGTTATGCTATTTTTGTTAAACAAAATAATAGATTCTATTGTTTACACTTTCCTATCAAAAAAGAGGTTATACTACGGATTTTCACTTTAACACATAGACTATTTACAGTGTTAGGTATCGCTAGAACATAATTAGGGAAAAACTCCCTGAAAACAGTCGATATTCGCTCTAAATGATCTGAATTAGGGAATTGCTCCCTAAAAATCAGGGAAATCTCTTCATTTTCCACCAAATCAGCTAAATAATAGGGAGGTTTTCCCTAATTATTAGCCGGATGACAAAAGATCGCAGAATTACAGGGAGAAATTCCCTGATTTTTCTGTTGAAGCTTCATTAACCCTTATAGAATCCGCAAAAAAAGACAGCCCCAAAAACCATGAAATGGCTGAATGGGACCGCCCTTTTTTATTAACTACTCGGCAACTCCTGGCGTAAACGCCATACAATACTGCTCAAGTGTGCTATTAGGTAGAGGAATGACCTTAACCGTAAGGAACTGATAATGCTCATAAATGGGCAAATTGCTCGGTGTCTGTGTCTCTAACGTACATAACGTATTGCTCATACGACATTCCGCGAGTAGCGGTGTCATGATTTTTGATACATATCCTTGACCTTGATATTGATCCTGCACTGCAAGCATATCCAAATGTTTATACTTCTGATCCCCAAACATTGATAACCACAAGGAACTCATACTACGCAAAATAGATAAACCACGTATAAATCCTCGCACCCCAATGATTCGGCAAATCGGCAATGACTTAATTATCGCAAGGACTATCTGTTTCATATACCTGACGTTCGAAATCACTGTCCCTGTCTGACGCTCCGAATGGAACACTAAAGCCACTGCTTCAAAGTTAGTAGAAGTCGTTAGTAAATCCGAATATGGATACAACATCTCAATGTAACGATGAAAAAAAATATTCAACACGCGTAATCGGGTTGATTCATCAGGCAAGATATGCTGATATAACGGATCATTTTTGGCAAATGCTTCGGCCAGAACACTGGCTGCTCTTGGAATATCATGCTGCTGAATTTTTAGTAATGTACTACAAATAGTTCCACCTCATTTAATAGTCTTATGAATTAGTATAACTCGTCCAATTGAATATGGCACGATGGTTCTATTGTCATTTCTTTATTGAATACGATATGATTGAAAAGATTACAAAAATACTGGGAGGTAAAATGGAAGATATTATACTGTGGCTTAAATACTTGTTTCTAGGGTTTGTTCAAGGGGCAACTGAGCCAATCCCCGTCTCTTCGAGCGGCCATTTGATCATCGCACAGAAATTGCTAGGCTTAAAACAAAATGGGCTATCATTTGAAATTTTAACAAATACGGCTTCACTAATTGCGATTTGTTTTATTTTCCGCAAAGATATCGGAAGATTGATCACTGGATTCGTTCAATTTATTCTGACCCGCAAAGAGGAATATAAGTCGGATTTCCTCTTCTCTTTGTACATCATCATCGGTACCTTGCCTGCGGTAATTGTTGCCTTACTCTTCAAGGATCAGATTGAGGATATCTTCTCGTCGGTTCATACCGTATCCATCGCCTTGCTTGTTACAGGGGTAGCTTTATGGTTGATCCGTAACCTTCGCGGACGTAAACAAGATGGTGACTTAAAAGCGAAGGATGCAGTTATAGTCGGACTTGCCCAAGCAGTCGCCCTTATTCCTGGGATAAGCCGTTCTGGTGCAACTGTCATCTCTTCCATCGCTGTGGGAATGAAGCAAGAAACTGCTTTACGCTTTTCTTTTATGCTTTATATTCCTGTCAGTTTGGGCGGACTCGTTATGGGCGCATCTGATATTGCCCACGATCCTAACCGCTCGCAGCTAGCCATTCCATACTTGATTGCATTTATTACTACACTTATCGTCACTTATTTCTCCATGCGTTGGTTTATGGGGATTATGGCTAAAGGTAATTTGAAGTATTTCTCTTATTACTGCTTCTTAGCTGGGATACTTCTCCTCATCTTTATGTAAGACATAACTTCAATTAAAAAACCTCATGACAATCTCTGAGATCACAGAGAGAGCATGAGGTTTTTTTGTACTATTTCAACATGGATATTACTTCATCGCTCGACCGGATCTTACCTATGCGAGGGAAGATAGTTTTGCATACATAATCATGTTCTTCTTTAGCCATCGCGGTCATAGCATCTTCTACAAAAACTTGATGATAACCAAGCTGATAAGCTTCTCTAGCAGTAGTATCCACACCAATCGAGGTAGAAATACCACATAATACGATCGTGTCTATTCCGCGGCGTCGTAACTGCAAATCAAGATCAGTACCGAAAAATGCCCCCCACTGCCGTTTGGTAATCAGATGTGCATTTTTGATATTCGCTAATTCTGGTACGATGTTGTCCCAACCTTCTGGATAGGTCACGGAATTCATTTTCAAATCAGTTTTAGGTTTAAGCATATCTTGCCCATCTAGCCATGACACCCTCACCAAAACAACAAATCCTCCTTTCTCCGTAAAGGATTGGGCTAATTTGCTGGCATTCTCAACCACCTGAGCACTTGTATGCGGTCCCTGCTTTGGACTGTGGACAATTCCCTGCTGCAAGTCGATCACGACTAGCACCGTTTTACTTGCCTCAATACTTTCAGATGCTAAGCTTGTTAATTCTTCCATTGTCTTCTCTCCGATTACTATCAATTTTTGTATACTACAATTACCCTATATTACCCAATAGGTGTCCCATTAGGTAATTTAATATCTGGCTTCAAGAGAACCACATCCCCTTTATCCGGTATTCCTCCAAGAACTAATACTTCTGATTGGAAACCCGCAATATTTCGAGCAGGAAAGTTAACTACCCCAATGATTTGTTGCCCTACAATCTCTTCGGCCTTATATCGTTTAGTAATCTGTGCACTTGATGTTTTGCTTCCGATATCTGGTCCAAAATCAATTTGGAGTTTAATCGCAGGTATTTTTGCTTTTGCAAAAAACTCCGCATTAATAATTGTTCCAACACGAACATCAAGTTTTAAAAAATCATCAATAGTTACCATTTGCCATCCCCCTATTTAGCTAAAACATTTTCCGACTACTTATTTACTTATTTTGAATGTTGTACTTTAAAGATTTCGCCCAAAAATACATTCCCATACCGAATAAGGTTATTATGCCACCTAAAAACTGGAATAACGATATAGTTTCCCCTAATAATAGATATGCAAGGACAATGGCAAGAACAGGCTCACCAATAATCCCAACCGAGACAGTAGTTGCTCCAATCGACTTTAACAAAAGGTTAAAGATGTATTGACCAAAAATAGTTGGAATTATTGCAAGAAGCAAAAAATAAATCCAATCTGATGAAGCATAATTAATTAATGAGACATTATTTATCAAATTGTACACGAGCATAACAGTACCACCAATAAAAAAGACGAAAATGCTGTATTTATTTGCATTGATTTTGCCGCTTACTTTTTGCCCGGCCAACAGATAGACTGAAGCAAAGAATGTGCCAATTAACGATAAACCATCGCCGATTAGTGCATCTTTCGAAACCCATATGTCTCCCCATGCAATAACAATCGAACCTAAAAGAGCAACAATCAGGCAAAAAACGGTTAGCAGGTTAACATGTTCTTTGAATAAAAAGTAAGACCCCATCATAACAAATAGCGGCTGTAACGATAAGATCACCATGGAGCTTGCAACTGAAGTATAGACCAATGATTCCATCCAGAATAAAAAGTGTAACCCTAGAAATAGGCCGGATAAAATAACGATGGCCCAATCTTTTTTATTCATCTCAGTAGAACGAGCCATTTTCCCAGATGTAAAACAGAGCATGATGATTACAGAAATAAACAATCTATACATCCCGGCCACTGAAGTAGGTGTATCTGAAAGTTTAATCATGATTGAAGAGATAGAAACGGACAAAATACTGATAAATAACAGAATAAACGGATGAAATAGTATAGGCGGTTTATTTGAACTAACCATAGTTCCTCCAAAATGTGTGACAATCCCTGTGCACAGAATTGTATGATAAGTCTAGGCTGGATATAATAATATCACCGTCAGGGTCTATATTGTGCAACTATATCTTTAATTTATATAGAAATATCGTCAAATAAGGAGAATAAGCACTTTGAAAAAGCAATTGCACGAAGCCATTCAATTTCCTGATGATGCATTTCCATACATCATGTACACTCATACCAATTATGAATCTATTCCTAATGGCAGAGGGGTTAACGATCTACATTGGCACCAAGAACTACAAATTACTTTAGTGACCAAAGGGAAACTAACCATACAAGTCAACGGAATCAATTATGATTTAGAAGCAGGTCAGGCCATCTTTATTAATAAGAGCGTACTTCATATTGTTACGTACCTTAACCAAGAGGGTGAATATGTTAGTTTTAACTTCCCAGAGAAGTTACTCGCTTTTTATTCTGAAAGTGCAATGGAAAAAAAGTATGTACTTCCGTATACCAATTCATTCTTGTTAAGTTTAGAAATCAAAGGAGATAAGGACTGGCATAATCAAATCCTACAAATTCTTTGGGATATGAAAAAAGAATTTGAATCGAAAAAAAAATGGGGATGGGAGTACGAAGTTTCTATCAAAACTGTCCAGTTATGGTTAATCCTTATATCAAATTTTTCTCTATCCTCTGAGGAATCGTCTAAATATAACAGACTCCAGCAAGAGAGACTACAATTAATGCTTAGTTTTATTCACAAAAACTATTCTAATAATTTGACATTGAAGGAAATAGCAGATACAGCACATCTAAGTGTATCGGAGTGCACTCGAGGTTTTAAGAAAAGTATCCATATGACTCCGTATTTCTACTTAATTAAATATCGCATTAATAAAAGCTGTGATTTGTTAATAGCAACTGACTACACGATAACTGAAATCGCACAGCGAGTTGGTTTCAATAACGCAAATCACTTTATCCAGTCTTTTAAAAAACACTTAAACATAACTCCTAAGGAGTTCAGAAAAATTAGAAATGAACGAACTTAAAAAACAACAAAAGCAGAGTCGATCGCTTTGTCTGACTGCCTAGTGTTAGCGTAATTTCGATGTCCTTCGTAAATCTCGAATATATTTCCAAGACACAAGCTTAATGTTTTTCATTTTCTAATAGTCTATGATCTCGAGATCGCCATATAAACGATATCCCACTATTTTCCAATAAAGTTACGTTTATATCTTCAACCTTTTCGTCCTGCATGAATTAGTGTTCAATTCTCCTATATGATAAACTTGCAAGAAGTTATCTGCTATTTATCTATTAATAAAGGAGCGGAAAAAAGAGATGGGCAAAAAGAAAAAAACATTACCCGCCAATTTTGCCGAGCTGGTTAAAACGAATGATATGTCTGCCTTAAAAGAGGTATTTGAGCTATGCGAATGGGATGCCCGTGGGGGTTACAGCAAAGGTACCGCCCTCAGCTTCCGGCAAATACCGGATGAAATGGTTTCCTGGCTTGTGGAGCAGGGCGCTGACATCAACGCTGCCGACAACTATAAGCGCACCCCTCTTCATGCTCAGGCTGCAACCTGGTCCGGAAATGTCCCCTTACTCCTTGAGCTAGGTGCAGATATGGAAGCCCTGGATTACCAGAATGAGACACCGCTGCACTCAGCAGCTGCTTCTTACAAAACAAAAGTAGTGCGGGATCTGGTGGTACGCGGCGCAAATGTCCATGCAGAAAATAACCGAAAAAACACACCTCTCGCCAAAGGATTATTACAATGCCGGAATATCGATATAGTTCACATGGCAGAAATCTCGCGTATTATGCTGGATGCAGGAGCAGTAATCACGCCGGAGATGAAGGAATCCGTGCGGCGTATCGGCAAGGATTTTGAATTCGTCAGAACAAATTACAATAAAGATCGACTGGATGAAACTGCAAATGCTCTCCTGGAGCTGTACCGGCAATTTGATGTCGAGCCTATAGCGAAACTGCAGAGACATGATGGAATCTCTCCTATCGAGGTAACGGCAACCGCATGGCCCGCACAGCACCAAGAGCTGTGGGATTTTCTCGTCCCTGCTTCAGGACACGCGACAACGGTGCAGGGTGAGGTTATCCGCATCACAGGGCGGGTGTCTCATGAAATCCTTAATAATGGCGGAGGAAACTGGGATGCCGATTACCGTAAAATGCTGGATGCACTGATACGGCATTTTAGCACGGGAACGCCTTTAGAGCCCGTCCTTCTTCAAGAGGCAACATCACTCGCCAAACGGTTCCGCAACATCGCTGGCAATGAGCAACCAGCCAGATTATGCGAGCTGGCGGTGCAATGGGTACTTGCCAATCCTCAGCCTATTTCTATGACACAACCCGATTATTCCCGTTAAGTCTATCCTGAATCCTTAACGTGTCTATTATCTAACTAAAGAAAACAAAGAAACGCCCCGAAGAAAAAACTTTGGGGCATCAATTTACATGAATTCTAGATCCAACAAGTTTTAAGGATAATGACGAGAAGAATGTAAAGCACAAGAATCGTACCCGTTGATGTCCAAGGATTAATACAAACTGGAGCCTTTTTTTGTTCTTGAACGCCCCCAACACAGTTATACCCCATTTAAATCCCTCCCTAATTAATTTTTTTAAATTTCACAACAGCATATGACTATGTATCATCAAGTGATTGGGCATTAAACAACTTTGCCGCTTGTATCTAAGTCTATGATTCAATTCATTTTCTTTAACTTGACAAGCATACATAACTTTATGCTAATATAGACAAATCAATAACGTTGATATATCATCTATTCTTCAATTAGGAGAGATCATATGGATTCAAGAGAACCTTTAGGTTTGGTCATTCGAGATTTGCATTTAGAAATAGCAAATTATTTAACAAAGTTACTTGCTCCTTTTCGACTTGCACCTGAACAGCATCTACTTATGGCTCTGATGCTTGAGAAAGAAGGTCTATCTCAGAACGAGATTGCTGCTAATCTTGGTAAGGACAAAGCCAGTGTTGCCCGAATGATCGCCAGCTTAGAGAGCAAAGGTTACATACACAAAGTAACAAGTGCGCAAGATCGCCGAGCGGTAAATGTATATGTAACAGAAGAAGGACGGAAATTAGAGAATACTATAAATGAGGTGACGGTCAATTTAAACGAAATTATCGAGTCAGGATTATCTGCTTCAGATTACTCAACGTTAAAGACTTTGCTAACACATGTGCTGAATAATGTAAGAAGTGCTTAAAGCATTTCTCTCCCCCTTATAGTTGATATATCATCTATCATGCAAAAATAATACGAATCAAAATTCTGAAAAGAGGTTCATCATTATTATGGAATCATCATCAACTGTTCAAGTTAAACGTCCAGCCCTCATGGCCTTCTCGCTTATGTTAGGTGCATTCGTCGGGCTATTTAGTGAAACCGCCTTAAACATGGCTTTTACAAATTTAATGGATGAATTTTCAATCAACGCCTCAACGGTTCAGTGGCTAACCACAGGATATTTACTTGTATTAGGTATCCTCGTTCCAATATCCGCCCTATTAATGCAATGGTTTACCACTAGACAATTATTCACAGCTTCCTTGCTATTATCTATCGTCGGTACATTAATTGCTGCCCTCTCGCCTAATTTCACCTCATTATTAATTGCAAGATTAGTGCAAGCCTTAGGGACAGGCTTATTGCTTCCATTAATGACCAATATTATTCTTATTATTTTTCCTGCACATAAACGCGGAACTGTCATGGGAATGATGGGGCTCGTTATTATGTGTGCACCGGCACTTGGGCCTACTCTATCTGGTTTAATTGTAGATCATTTTGGGTGGGAGTATATCTTTTGGATAAGCTTACCTTTATTGTTATTTACATTAGGTTTCGGATTAACATTCATTAAAAATGTAGCCAACATCACAAAACCTAAAATAGATATTTTATCCATCTTGCTTTCTACTTTTGGATTTGGTGGAATCGTCTTTGGTTTTAGTAACTTTGCTGATCATTCTTTGAGTGAAATCATTGTTTTGCTGCCTCTTATTGTTGGTTTCATCAGCTTAATCTTGTTTGTATTACGGCAATTTAAATTGGAAACCCCAATGCTGAATTTACGGGTATTTAAATATCCCATGTTTACGATAGGTCTTATAATGCTCTTTTTAGGAATGATGATCATTTTATCTTCTGCAATTTTATTACCTTTATATTTAAAAGGAGGTTTATTGTTATCGGCCACAATGGCTGGTACTCTACTTCTTCCAGGCAGTGTTATTAACGGGGCTATGGCTCCAGTTACGGGTAGAGTATTCGATAAATACGGTCCGAAATTATTGCTGCCGCTTGGATTTTTTATCGCAACCATTGCTGGTTTTCTATTTACAAGAAACTCTACTGAAACCAGTAGCCTAACCTTTATTTTAATACACTGCGCAATGTTTATCGGATTAGCTATGGTCATTATGCCCGCTCAAACCAATGGGTTAAATCAATTACCCGTGAAATACTATCCGGATGGGGCTGCTGTTATGAGTACACTTCAGCAAATTGCAGGTGCTCTTGGTACAACGTTCGCTGTTACGCTAATGTCTAGCGGACAAACACGATTCGCAAACACACATCCAACCGCTGCACAGCCTGAAATATTAACCGCTGGAATTACACATGCTTACTTATTTATCGCAGCAATTGCAGGTATTGGATTGATTATATCGTTATTTGTGAAGCGTATTCGAGTGTATTGATTTGTATGTGAAAAAGACAGTGGACATGAACTGCCCGCTGTCTTTTTTTTAAGTATAACCCTAAGGCTTTAACTCATATGTTTTTCATAAAAAACTAATGTTAAGTTGTCATTTATTTTTTTGGTTTCCCCCGTGCTTCTATACCCTAACTTTTCATATAAATAGCAATTTCTTTGCTCCTGTATAATACTATCCAGCTCCCATTTCTTTGCATCTTTATATCTCTGTTCAATGATTGCAAAAACCTGCTGGGCAATCCCCTTCCCATGATGTTCTGGCAAGATAAAGATGATGCTGACCCGATAAGTTTTATTATCCTTTTTAACGATACGGACACCGCCCACAGCAATATCAAAATACTTAATCATATAATAATCTGCAAAAGACTGATTAATTCGATCCCTGATTTGTTCCACAGATTCATTGGCTGGGCTGGTTTCATAATCTTTATATTTCTCCAGCAATGGCATAAAGGCTTTGACTTGCATTTCATGAATAAACTCTGCGTCGCTCGCGTCTGCTTTACATAAAGAAATCTCCATAAAGTTATACCCCTCCGAAAGTTAGTAAATATATAAGCTGTCAGATATTCTTTTTATCCTCCGGTTTAGAGGAATCTCTAAAAGAGCCCAAGATCCCCGTAAACAGTCCAATTAATCCAACAAAAACGCCTATCCCGCGACCACCCTCATAGGCCAATATCACAACTACTCCAAACAATGTAATGTGAAGACCAAAAATTTGAGTTTGTAGGACACTAGGCCGGATAAAATCTAATAATGCTCCTGCGTGAAACATTACAACAACTAGCACAATTAGAGCGGTTAAGATCCATAATCCTAAACTAATCATCCTTACCTCCATTAAAATTTATTATTCACTAGGCACTCCTGATTTCAAATAAAGACACTTGAGCCACTCGGCTCCAGCGTCTTATCATGTTGATTTATGGTTTGTTTTTGGGAAGGATATAGAGCGTTCCGTCTTCTTTATATTCAGCATAGGCAATATCCTCAATGCAATTATAACCCTGCTCTCTGACGCGTTCCTGAATCTGCTCCTTGTTCATCGATCTGCCCCGCATGGACTCTTCCAGTACCCTGCCTTTATCAATAACTGTTATGGAAAAAGCAGAAGACTGCTCAGCTTCAGACTTGCGCATAACCGATAGAGAGCCGTTCGTTTCAAGCAGAGCATACCGCACTTCACTTAGGGAAAAGATATTTTGTTGCCTCAGCATGAACAGCAGTTGGGTATACTCAATATCGTATTTCTCCAACAAATCCTGATTCACTTTGCCATCGTCAATTAGCAGCACTGTCCGGCCTTCCGCCATGTTCCCGAATTTCACAAAATAGGTGGTCACCTTTTCGAACAGATAAGATAATGCGGTCCAAATAAAAAGAGCAAACAGCAGATGCCAGATCTTCACCTCATCATCATATATCGTATTGCCGACAATTTCACTTAAAATCAATGAAGACAGAAAATCGAGTGGTGTCAATTGACTAAGCGTCTTGCGGCCGGTAATAAAGGTAATGATCCACAAACCAAAAAAGCTGATGACCAATTTGACGCCTATAGATACAAATATCTCCATTGCTGCACCTCCAGATGGGACTCGCACAGGCTCGTTACCCTTTTTACACGAAATCCATTCATGAGAGGTATTACACACTCCTAGTGGGGTATAAACAGCAAAAGATACTCTCTGCAACTTGCCTATGTTGGGATAGTTATAAGGAACGTTGTCCCTTTGCCTTTTTCACTATCGACTTCAATAGTTCCTTTCACTTTATCGACGGTACTGTAGACCATAAGCATACCCAGCCCCGTTCCTTCTGCTTTAGTCGAATAATACGGCTTACCGAGTCGCGATATTTCATCTTTAGTCATGCCGACTCCGTTATCTTTGATACTGATCATAATATTTTGTTTTTTTTCAAATATATCGATAAATAGCGTACCGCCATCGGTTTCCTTCATCGCTTCTATACCATTTTTATATAAATTAATTAGACACTGCTGAATCTGGTTTCGGTCATAGTTTTTATTTAACGAATTATTAAAACTAAATTGGACATCTACTTTGTGCATAGTGGCATAAGGCATTATGATATTTTTAGTATATTCTGATTCTGCCTTCATATTGGAGTAAACCATGTTTTCAGATTGTGGCTTGGCAAAGGAGAGATAATCACTTACAATTTTTTCTGCTCGCTGTAGCTCTTGTAGAGATAACTCTACAAAGCCCTTTTCCTCTGGCGTCATCGTTTTAGATTTATTTAATAGCTGCAAAAAACCACTAGTCACTGTAAGTGGATTTCTGATTTCATGGGATACACTTGCCGCTAGCTCGCTGACGACATTTAATCTTTCCGATTGAACAATCCGTTCCCGATTTTTAATATTGGAGATAATCTTCTCAATCAAAATCATAATGACACTCATCACCCCAACATGAGTTGTCAACGCATTTAATGAAAGAATCCAAAATTGCCTGTCTAAGGAATCCTGAACAAAACCTAAAATTAACAGATAAACCCCCATAATTAGCAAAGCAATCAGACTTGCCGCAATCACACGGCCCTTCGATGGTAATTTTAAAAATCTATTTTTATATAACGGCACCAAAATCAGAATCGCTGTCGCAAATAGAAACGAATAAAATACTCCACCTCCACCCACATAGAATCTGTAAGCATTCAAAATAATATATAGAGGAAGAACGTTCCTATATCCTCCAAACAGTGCCACAATAATAAACGGAATGTACCTTAAATCAAAAATATAGCCAATTTCAAGTCTGATAGGTTTTGCAATACAGAGACTCATGGTCACTGCAGACATAAAAACGAGAATCAATCTATTGTAGGAATAGGCCCGATTCTCAAAGAATATTAGAAATGTTAATACTGGAAAAAGCAAAAACAAAAAATTTAAAAGTAGGGTTTCAAACAAGAGATGACTTCCTTTCAGCCTTTTGCTGCGTAAATGAATATATTCAAGGTTATATTAAGAGTTTTAGATCATTACCTAAGCTAACATTATAAGTCACAGTATTGACTATACACTATGTATTTCTCAACCATTTTTCAAATAATCCCAAAAAATCATACTATAGAACCACAATTAGCAAAAAAATACAGACATCTGAAATCTGTTTGGGGTCATCAATTTTCGTATTCCTGAATATCTAAATTGTAAACTGTACCTTCGTAGTTTTTAAGGGCTCATAATTCTAGAGCTGCCACCTTTCTGTATCTGAGAGAAGGAGAGGATTTCATTGCATCCCATAACCGTAATCGAAATTGTAACGTCGGTTGGGTTTGTCCTTGTCATTTTTGTTATAGTATTAGTTTCACCTACGAGGATTAGAAAACTCGGTTTAATCGTAGCCTCTATATTAACATTACTTTTGCTTTTATCCTTTGCGATTCGTCCCGTTTGGATTGAGTTTCAAGTTTCTAAAAAAACAGAACAACTTAATCAATATCTGGAGAAAAAATACCCTTATCAAGAGTGGGAGATTAGCCGGCCAGAAGGTAGACAATATAATCCTTATCATTTAACGGTTAGATTTAAAAATGAAGCGGGCTGGGCTTATACCTATTTAGTAGCAGACAATAATATTCATCAAATCGTTTGGATCCCACCAGAAGGCAAATCTCCTGAGGAAGGAACGCATTCGGAAATGAATCATTAAGTTGTCTTACACAGAAAACAGCCATCCCCTCAGGATGGCCGGTTTTTATTTCACTAAAAATCCGTTAACTGTGATATGGAGCGGAGTCAAACTAACTTCGCTCGGATCTCCACTTTTGATAATAGCAATGGAGATAGCTATAAGCAATATTTTCCGGAGAAGAAATAAGTACTACAGCCTAAAAACAATTTGATTTCCTGTCTCATTGTTCTTGAAGGGTTTACCATGTTCCCTGAACTCTAATATAACACCTGAAGGATCGTCAGAGAGCGGTGGAGAAATTACGTAATTATAAGAAGCTTTTCCGGTTGAACTTCCGCCATTCATCATTCGACTATCATATTCTTCGCCTATAAACAGCTCGAAAAAGCTATGGTTATGAGAATTTGTTGGAAGCTCAGTTGTCATGTCCCAATCTATATTAAGGGTGACCACACTAGCATTACTATATTGGCGTATAGAGGTCAGTGTATAAAAAAATCCATCTTTCTCAATTGATTTAAGAACTGCAATATGTTTTCTAAAATCAATTGGCTCAACCATCGGTTTAAAATGATCTTCACTTAGCAACGTCCCAAATACCGCTTTCAAAAAATCCTCATAGAGCTCATAATTTTCTGCCCATTTAGAGATAGATTCAAACGGTGGGAATCCTGGATTATTATTCGAGATTTCCTTTCGTTGCTTAATCAATGCACATATTTGCTCGTCAATATCCTTAATTTGCAGATCGTAATGTTCGGTTGGTCGTACAAACGGCATCCTTTTCATTTTGAACCTCCTTTTTGCACAAATGCAAAAGAAATCTCAGCTTCACATACAAGCTCACTATTTACTGTTGCGGTGCCTTTGCCTTTTACAATTTCACCTTTCATCCGATTGACTTCGAATTCGAGAAGAAGCTGATCCCCAGGCGTTACTTGGCGCTTAAAACGGGCATTATCAATGCCAACTAATAACCCTATCTTGCCCATCAGCTTCTCGTTTTTGCACATTGTGATTCCGCCTACCTGGGCTAATGCCTCCACAATTAAAACACCCGGCATAACAGGATGCTCAGGAAAATGGCCGCTAAAAAACGGTTCATTAATGGATACATTTTTAATACCTACTGCTCTTTTGTTCTCCTCCAGCTCTATAATTCTGTCCACTAAAATAAACGGATACCGATGAGGAATAAGTTCTACAATCTGCTGTATATTTAGCATAATTCCCGTCTTAGCCTCCTAAAATACTTTTTGGGTAATTTTAACATCAGAAGTGATTTTGTACTACTCAAAAATACCCGGACAACTGGCCTATAACATCACTTCTGGAGATCCTAAAAAAACAACGGCAACCCTGGACTAGAAAATAAAGTCCACGACTGCCGCTTTTTATTGATCTATTGTACCCTAGCTTAAGATTCAACTCGATTAACAAACACCTGTGTCTTTCTCCCTGCTTCAATTCGTTCAGTGAATTTTCCGCCAGTGTATTCCTCTATCACCTTTTTCCAAAAGCGTTGTGCGGGCTCGTTATTATCTATTTGGTAAACTTCCCATTGCCCCTTATGTATATTAAAAATATCTTTTGCGACTAGTCTACCTAATCCTACTCTCCGATACTTTTTTATAATAAAAAACTCTGCAATGGAAAAGTATAAATCATCATCTCTATTTTTTATTTTGACTAAAACGAATCCAGCATTTTTCCCATTCAGAGTTAACAGATATGGGAAATTCGATTCTTCTGTCCAGTAATCGTTGAGAGGATAATCATTAAATTTTCCGTTTTCTTCAAGGTGCAAATCCATATACTCGGAGAAATCATACATATAAAATTGCATTAGGTTGTTGAGGATTTCTTTTTCTTCAAGGGTCGCCCTTTTAATTTGATAGTTCATCTAAAAATCATCCCATATCTATATTTTATCTAATTAGTAACGGACTCTTCTATTTTCTCGAATAAGTTTCTTTGCATCCTTTTGAGAAATAAAATGATTGTTGTTGTACGCTTCAATGGATTGATTCCCAATGACTTTGCAGTAATATGTTACCACTCAAGAATACTCTCTTTCAACTTTACAAATTTTTACTTTGTAATTTTGGTACCATTCTTTCTTACCTTTCTCCTGAGCAACTTTGTGAGATTGATGCTGTTTCCAGTTCCTAATCGCGTCCAAGCTCTCCCAATAAGAAATCGTAATACCTGCTCCTGAAGAATCCCTGACACTTTCCACTCCTAAAAACCCAGGTTGCCCGGACGCAAGCTGCTCCATTTTTTCAGCCATAAGGTTATACCCGTTATCCCCCTCCGTACGTTGACTTGAAAATATGACTGCATAATAAGATCCGTTTGATTCATGAACCATTCCGCTCAAACTCCCCTTTAATCGTAGATGTTTTTATATAAAACAGATTATACTATTATAATTAAGATAAAAATAATGAATATTAATTGTTAGTTTAATGAATTTTTTTCATACATTATTGAGGAGAGAAATCATTATGAATCTTTTAAAATATCAAATTTTCAGTAAGGTAGTTGAGATCGGCAGCATTACCAAAACAGGAGAGATATTAAATTTAACACAATCAGCCATCAGTCATGCGCTTTCTAGCTTAGAAGCTGAATTCGGACTGTGTCTTCTCATAAGAAACAGATCGGGTATCCGGTTAACCAACGATGGCGAACGTTTAATCCCACATATCAGAGAAATCCTCCAACTTAATGAAAAACTCAATCAAGAAGTAGCTGCATTAAAGGGTGTCGAAATCGGCACTGTGAAAATAGGTGCTTTCTCTAGTGTATCGATCCAATGGATGCCCCAAATCATTAAACAATTTCAAAATCAGTTTCCACATATTGAAATAAAACTACTTGATGGTAACTACTCTGAAATAGAAGAATGGATTGCCGATGGAACCGCTGACTTGGGATTTGTTAATCTGCCTACTCGAGATGCTTTTCATGTGGTCCCTCTTCAAAAAGATAGGATGGTCTGCATTATGTGGCAGAATCATCCTCTCGAGCGCCAATCAACCATCCGCCTTGAGCAATTGATTGATGAACCTTTTATCATGCCCATTGCGGGTTGTGACACCGATGTAAAGCGAATTTTCTCGCAAAATAAACTCACACCCACGATCAAATATGAATTAGAAGATGATCATGCCATAATAGCCATGGTACAAAATGGTTTAGGGTTAAGTATTCTCCCAGAAATGATTTTGTCACATCTCCCCGACAATGTATGTTATCGCCCATTGGAAGGCGAGTATTATCGTTCTATTGGTATTGCAGCCGCCTCCATTAAAAATGCCTCTCCAGCGGCAAAAAAACTAATTGAATTCATAACACAATGGATCACCAACGTGCCCATCCCTCCGCATTACCGTGATTTATGAGATGGCTCAACGCGCTGTCTGTAACGGCAAGCTTTAAGGCTATCCTTCGCAGAGTAGTCCTTTTTTTTCCAGCATTAACGTTAGCGTCAGGGGAAACGATTCTTCACTATGTATCTTTTGCGTAATTCACAACTCCGGGGACACGATAATTTGCACAACATAGAGAACAGCCTGCTGGCTGTTCTCTATCGCTGTCTACCTTAGAAGCACGTGAACGAGCTAATCCGATTCAAATCAATGCCGAAGTACGACCAGAAAAAACCATTCCATCTGAACCCTGCAATAGAATTACGTCCGACGAATACCGGAAAGAACCAGAATTGCTCGCCGTTGTTCAGCCAAATGTATGTGTTGCGGAACAGGCAGCGTCTGATCCCGCCGGGATCAATGGCAAATGTGGTAGACGACATTTGTGGCACGAATTGCGGTGGAGGAGCCGTCGGCGCTTGAACGCCTCCCGGTGCACCCCCCGGAAATTGTCCGGGGGTTCCACCCGGAAACCCTGGTCCCCCTGGTCCTCCAGGTCCTCCTGGTCCTCCTGGTCCTCCCGGCACGCCAGGTCCGCCTGGGAATCCTGGAAATCCCCCGCCGGCTCCCGGTGTTGGAAAAAATCCCATATGTGATCGCTCCTTTCAATGAGTAGGCATAATCATCATATGCATTCGCGGAGAGAGCGTTTGGGCGCAATAGGCGTTTTTTCAAAAAATGAAAATCAACAATAAGATCTAACATAGGCACTATCAGAAACCTAACTTGCCTACTTATGGTACGTTCAGCGCATCATAGATAAACTGACCAATTACACTCAGCTTTACCTGCTGAATTTATTCCGTCCACATCACCTTGCTAAGTTATTAACTTTAATATTGAATCTTCACTGATGTGATGTAGATGCCTGGTCAGCCTTCACACAATCAATAGCGACAACGAACGCAATCATGAGCGTTTCCATCTCATCATTCAATATTTGAACCTTATAGCTATCACCCCAAGTGAACCACTCTTTGTTCACTTTACCGATGACTACACCACGCTGTAAAACCTGAAAATCCATGTCCCACCAGTTACCATGTACCTCAATGTCAGCCGCATCAATCGTATAACGTGCTTTAAAGAAAGAAAACTCCTTCTTAATCGTCAATACCTCTCGACCATCTACTTCTACAAAAAACTTTGGTAAAAAACTGAACACTTTTTTCGTAATAAGTGCGACTTCATCTCTTGTTGTATTCATGATGGAGAATGTCTTGGGAATTTGCATAAAACTGCCCTCTACGTAATAGACATCTTGCTCCTGCTGATTCTTTACCGTGAATTTACCACTTAGACTGAATACCTTTTGTTTTATATAAAGTTGCTTCATTCTAAGCCTCCTATCGATCCTCTTAGTTAACATCATTTTAGACAAATGTTATAGTTGTTTTGTCATAATAAAATCTATTTGTTCTTCTTCACCCATATAAAAAGAATGAGTTCCTGTATGAACAAACTTCATTTTTTCATAAAAGCTAATAGCGTTCTTATTCTTTTCCCAAACCCCTAACCAAATCTTCTCTTTATTACATTGTACCGCTATTTCTATAGCTTTATTTATTAGATATTTCCCAAGCCCCTGTTTATGAAATTTTTTTCTAATATAGATCCTCTCGACTTCAAGTGAATCATTACCCATTACTTCAGATTGAGCATCCTCGGTGTTTACCTTTAAATACCCAGCGATTTCTTCATTAAAATAAATAAAATAGAATTCTGATGAGCTATCCGACAATTCTTTTTCTAATTGTTTTAAGTTAAATGCTCTATCCAGGTAGGCCTTCATATTTTCAGGTGAATTTTGATTACTAAATGTCTCATTAAATGTTTCAACACTAATTCCTTGAAGTGAACCTAGATCTTCGACCGTGCACTTTTTTATATTGATAGCCATATTGTTTTCTCCTTTTAAAATATCAATTTACAAATAAACTCTTATTTTGAGCTCTAATTATATGGTGTTATGCAGATGTGACAGGAAAATAGTATAACATAATTGTTGTATTTGCAACAAAAAAACTAAGGATTTACCATTCATTCTACCTATTAGCGTATTGGGGTAATCAGTCTCTCTACGGCAGTCAGAACTCCAAAAGGAAGCGAGCGTGGTTTGGGGATTCGATGATGGATGACGGTTACTTTCGGACCCAGTTGACGTTATTTTCGAATATTTCGCCTTTGGAGCAAGGTTTCGGACCCCAGTGCAGTTATTCCCCCGAAAAGGCTGCTTTCGGGGTGTTTTTCAGGCCAATAACGGCTATGCGGTCCGTTAGGATTCAAAAAGTGAGATATGACGCGTCTAAGGGTCATCTGAGTCCGATTTATGCTTCCGGGCGCGTAAACGTGATCCAAGAATGTGTGGCTTGGGGATTCGATGATGGAAGATGGTTACTTTCGGACCCAGATGACGTTATTTGCGAAGATTTCGGCTTTGGAGCAAGGTTTCGGACCCCAGTGCAGCTATTCCCTCGAAAAGGCTTCTTTTGGGGTGTTTTTCAGGCCAATAGCGACTATGCGGTCCGTTAGAATTCCAAAAGTGGGATATGACGCGTCTAAGGGTCATCTGAGTCCGATAGATGCTTCCGGGTGCGCAAATTTGATCCAAGAAAGCGTGGCTTAAAGGTGATGATAGTGGAAGTGAGCCAACTTTGAGAAATCGGTGATGGAGAATAGATCGGCGAGATTTGCGGGTCTACGATGGAGAATGTCAGCGGGATTTGGAAATCAGTGATAGCAGTAGCAAACGAAGTATGAGGATTCGTGGATAGAGGAAGCGAACGAGGCTTGGGGATTCGATGATGGAAGATGGTTACTTTCGGACCCAGTTGACGTTATTTGCGAAGATTTCGGCTTTGGAGCAAGGTTTCGGACCCCAGTGCAGCTATTCCCTCGAAAAGGCTGCTTTTAGGGTGTTTTTCAGGCCAATAACGGCTATGCGGTCCGTTAGGGTTCCAAAAGTGGGATATGACGCGTCTAAGGGTCATCTGAGTCCGTTAGATGCTTCCGGGTGCGCAAAGTGATCGAAGAAATTGTGGCTTGGGAGTTTGATGATGGATGGCGGTTACTTTCGGACCCAGATGACGTTATTTGCGAAGATTTCGGCTTTGGAGCAAGGTTTCGGACTCCAGTGAAGTTATTCCCCTGAAAAGGCTGCTTTCGGGGTGTTTTTTAGACCAATAACGACTATGCGGTCCGTTAGGGTTCCAAAAGTGGGATATGACGCGTCTAAGGGTCATCTGAGTCCGATAGATGCTTACGGGTGTGCAAATGTGATCGAAGAAAGTGTAGTTTTTTTTGGGGGATAGCGGAGGTGACAAAAGTAGAGGGTTCTTGATGATGGAGGAAGCAAACGAAGTTTCAGGATTCGCGGATGGAGAAAACGAGCGACGTTTGGGGGACGATGATGGAGCAAAAAAAATGAGGTGCCCCAACAGCCATTTTCGGCTTTTAGGACACCCATCCTCTCCGCTGTGCGCATATAGCGCGGTATGGTGGACTGGTCAGAGCCCGGTTAAAGCCATCTCATAAATCTTTTTTTAGATAGTTTAATCTGATTACTTTCGGCCCATGCGGTTAGTTCTTTCATTCCTTTGTATTCGTCGTCAAGAAAACTAAAACATAATTTATAGGGAGGAAATTTGTGATCTACAGGTTTAATGCCTATTACGGGTATGAAATAGCCCTTTACATAAATATTCTCAATTTGATTCGCTTGAATTTCTTTGTTTTCTACTATTATAGAGTCCGGAAGAATCCGAACCTCAATGAACTTTCTAATCGTAATGATCCTATAGAGCAATATGATTACAACAATCAGACAGAAAGCCGACCATATATAACCAAAATAAAGTAATACTTTATACTCCGTATTATTTCTGGTATTTAACAATAGTATGCCACTTGAAAAAATCATAGAAAACAGAAGCGACATTAACGACGGACGACTCACCTTATAAGCTCCTATATTTTCCATAACCCCCTCACTTTCTCAGACTATTATAGCTTACTATATTTCATAAATTATGGATATGGCACTTCTTTTTAATCCACAGGAATCTCAATGACCTTGTTATATTCCTTCATATAATGTATTCCTTCTATCAGAATACTTTCAGGTTTCGTTTGTGTATCAAATAATAAGGTGCGTTCCTTCATGAGTTTACCGTTCGTTTGTTCTGACTCTTTTTGATTAATTGTTGTTTTTAAAGCCGTGTTTTCGTTAGCATTTTCTATAGACACACCATCCAGCATTACATCCTCATCTGTAGCAATAGTTATTTCAATCCCTTGAGCGGTCTTGGTCACATCTTTAATCCATAATTCTTTATCCCCTAGTAGAATCGGCTCATTACTATCAGCATTTAGAGGATACTTCTCTTCCAGCTTCTGATATCCAACAAACTCTTTAACAACCAGCTGCAATGAATGTAATTCTTTTGGCAAGGTGTCATAACGAATATCAAATGATCTCCCACCCAGCGAGGTTTTATTGCTACTACCTAATATTTCTACAGGCTTTCCATTGGCAATTAATTGAATGCCTTCTAACCCTAATCTTATTCGATCGAAATTCTCGACATTCATACTCCCTTTAATCACAGTCATGGTGGGTGTGGCCGTGATCGACTTGAAGGTAATTGATCCTTTGTCGGCTTTGACCTTTTTATTAATCGACTGTTTGATCTGAGTCACCATCGCTTGATTTGGATTATAAGAAAACGTTATGCTCCCTTCACTCATCTGCCCTTTCTGTGGAGGTCCCCAGTAATGAAGTGTCAGTTTTTTCGAGAATGGGCTTACGCTATCAAATGTCATCGTGCCTTTTATTTCTGTATGTTCGTCGTTGATTAAAGATACGCCACTTCTTATGTTGGAATTCGTGAGAAACCCTTCTATTTTTGAAGGACTAAAATGATCTCCCGTCTCCTCTAGTCCCTTAGGATTGTTTAACGTGTAATACACAATAAATTGATTGGCATCTGCCATAATTCCGTTAATCGTAAGTTCTGTTCCATCTGCTAACGTCGTCTTTTTGTCTATGCTTTGTCCCATTCCTTGTTCATTGAGTTGTTGTAAAGTTCCCTCTAACACCTCATCAAAACCAAATAACTTTTTTCCATAATAAGCGAAGGCATTATAGCTGTTTCCAGAAACTACTATCACTAATATAATGACGGCTGCAATCTTCCAGAGGGGCGAGCTTTTTCTTTTTATTCTTTTTGGAGGTGCCGAGTCTAAAGCATTTCTTAATCTCATTTCTAAACCCTCAGGTGCAGTTATGGACTCTAAATTCCTCTTCTCATCCACTAATCGTTGTTCGACGTTATTGTTCATCAACATCACCTCTGTAATGATTTTTCAGCGTTTGTAATCCATTGTAGATCCTTGATTTAACAGTTCCGATCGAGACCTGTGTGATCTCAGCTATCGTTTGATAATCGAGATCATGAAAATACTTCAATTGAATTGCTTCTCTTTGCTGCTCGTTCACATGTAACAATAACGCCTGCATATCCATTTGCTGTTCACTTTTATGATAAGGATCGCCTGATGCAACATCGGCTTTTTCCTTCTCGTCAGTGATGCTCCAGTCCTCTAATAACATCAGCTTGCTTCGCTTATGAAGTTGCCGTTTACAGCCGTTTACCAAAATCGTCTTACTCCAGCTGTAAAAAGACTCCTCTTTCTTAAGTTGGTCAATCTTCTCGTATAACGTAACTATCATTTCCTCCATGGCATCCATAGCATCATGCGCATTTCCCATATAGCTGTACGCAAGCCTATAAAAAATATCTTTTTCATACATGATTAATTGCAGCAAAACTTCTTTATTTCCCTTTTTAGCTTTTTTCACCAATCGAACAACATCCATGCCTTCACCTCTCTCCCCTATATGAGTCAGGAGCACTGTAAAAAGTTCATCTTCATAAAAAATTTTTATATATCGTGAACTATTCAATCCACCTAAACTGTAATATTCAGGAAAATTTCACTCAGACATACCCAAATCTAGTTGATTTTAAACGCTTCAATGTAATAGAATGAACTAATCTAAAAAGAAAAGGATGGGCATAAGCAATGCCGTTTAAAGAACCTCGTACACTTAGTAAAAGATCCCTGCTATTCTTCTCTCTCATTATGCTTGTAAAAAGCTATTTTGCCTGGTATTTTCTATTTGAAGATGGCCCTACTTGGACCACTTGGCTTAAAGAAATCCCTTTTGTACTTCTAGTCTTTTGCTTGATTGAATGGTTCGCTACGAAACGAAAAATTGCAATTTACATGCTTGTCAATGTATTGATTACTACTCTATTTTTCTCATTAATTGTATATCATAATCATTTTGGCATCATTGCTACTTCGCAAGTATTAGATCAGGTCAAACAAGTGGGAGCCGTAAAGAAAAGTATATTTTCGGTCCTTCGTCCTCAATATATGCTTATCTTTGTGGATATCATTGTCATCAGCTTGGTTATGTTTAGAAAACAGAAAGCGCTGGATTGGAAAAAAGCCATGTCGCGCAAAAGTAACCGTAAAGCGGTGGCAGTCCTGTTCTGTATTTCCATCATCATTTGTGCAATGAATATTTTTCCAAACCGTGCCAGTATGAACGAAACGATTAAAGCGGAACAAATGGGCATTCTTAATTATGAAGCCTACTCTCTGCTAGCTGATCAAGAGGAAGAACAAATTGACGTTTCTGAGATTACGCAATCCACTATTGATAAAACTAAAGGAATTCAAGCTAGCTCTAATCCGGTTTTATTTGGAGCCGCCAAAGGAAAAAATCTAATCATTCTGCAAATGGAGTCTTTCCAGAACTTCTTAATCAATCTAAAGATTGATGGACAAGAAATCACACCAAATATGAACAAGCTTGCCGCCAGCAGCTTCTACTTCCCGCGTTTCTACCAGCAGGTTGGACAAGGCAACACTTCAGATGCAGAGTTTATTGTGAACACTTCTTTTTATGTACCCCCTGATGGTCCAGCTACCCAAATGTACGCTCCTAAAGAGCTACCAAGCTTACCCAAGCTGCTGCAAGCACAAGGTTACGATACGGCAACATTCCATACGAACGAAGTCGACTTTTGGAACCGTGGTGAGCTTTATAGTGCTTTGGGATTCAATCGTTATTATGATAAAACTTACTTTGGGGAAGAAGACACAGTATTCTATGGCGCTTCTGATGAAGTTTTGTATGAAAAAACAGCTGCAGAGCTGGCAAGAATGGATCAGAATGAGCAACCCTTTTACTCCCATGTAATTTCGATGTCATCTCATAATCCGTTCTCCATCCCAGAGGATAAATACAAAATGACACTTCCAGAGCGATTCGAAGGAACGCTTGTTGGCGATTATATTCGGGCTCAGAATTATGCTGATTATGCGCTGGGACTTTTTATCGATGAGCTCAAACAAAACGGTGTGTGGGATAACAGCTTGATCGTATTGTACGGGGATCATCGTGGACTGCCTATCTTCTCTCTAAAAGAGGATGATCATCTCCTACTGGAAGAGATTCTCGGCCATGAATATTCGGAACGTGAATTGATTAATATTCCGTTGATCATGTCAGCGACAGGGATTACAACTCCTAGTGTAAAAGAACAGCTAGGCGGGCAAGTGGATATTTTACCTACCGTATCTAATTTGTTGGGTGTCTCTCTTGCAGATCATATTCATTTCGGACAAGATCTCTTGAATCAATCAACTTATAACTTACTACCACAACGGTATTACTTGCCTACAGGATCTTTCGTAAATAACGAAGAGCTCTTCTTATCCGGCAGTGGCTTCGAGGATGGCCAGCATTATACTTTATCTGGTAACGGCAACCAACCTCTGCAATCCACAGAAGACGAATTCGAGCGTGCCTTACAGCTGCTCCATTTGTCAGACAGCTATGTTACACAGCTACCGGATAGAGTTATTGAAGAATAAGCTGCAATGTATAGCAAAAAAGACTGTGCTCACCAAATCGGTGAGCGCAGTCTTTTTCTATAATGATTATTATTTTGACTCTTTAACAACTAGTTTAAGCGGTGCCGCAATCAGCTTCTCTACGGTTTTGCCTTCTAATACATCCTTAGCGGCTTGAATGGCTAGTTGACCAATTAATTCAGGCTGCTGCGCAACGGTTCCTGTTAATTTACCAGCTTCGATGGATTTAAGTGCATCTTCATTTCCATCAAAACCAATCACAGGGATATTCTTGCCTGAACTTTGAATGGCTTCAATAGCACCTAGCGCCATTTCATCATTATGAGCGAAAACTGCTTGTACGCCAGGATTTCCTTGCAGAAGGTTCTCCATAACGGTCAGGCCTTTCGTGCGGTCGAAATCAGCTGTTTGCTTAGCAATGACCTCTAGCTGGCTGTCCGCAATCTCATGGAATCCCTTACCGCGTTCCCGAGTCGCTGACGCTCCTGGGGATCCTTCTAACTCGATGACCTTTGCACCTTTCCCAAGCTGCTCTACAATATATTCTGCTGCCATAGAGCCACCCTTTACATTGTCAGAGGCAACAAGAGCTTTGATATCCCCTTGATCTGCGGAACGGTCCAACGTAACGACGGGAATATTTAAACTGTTAGCTGTTTGCACTACCGTCGAGATCGCTGATGAATCCACTGGATTGATCAATAACGCATTCACACCTTTTTGCATCAAATCTTCGACGTCATTACTTTGTTTAGCAGAATCATTTTGGGCATCAATGACAAGGACTTCCAAGCCTTGCTTCTTAGCCTCGGCCAAAACACCATCTTTAACGGATACAAAGAAGGGGTTATTCAATGTAGATATGGATAATCCAATCTTCATATTCTCCAGGCTTCCACCACTGCTAGGCTTAGCCCACTCTGGAGGCTCCAAGGAACAACCTGTCATGAGAATTAATAGTAAGGAAGTAAGAATCAAAGTTAACTTTTTCATGTTGGAATCCCCCTTATACGGCTTTCTTACGGTCTATGAGTACGGCAATGGCAATAACGATCCCTTTGACCACCATTTGGTAAAAAGAAGATACGCCGAGCAAGTTCAATCCATTGTTCAAAATCCCGATAATCAGTGCACCAATCAATGTGCCCACGATACGTCCACGACCACCAGTTAAGCTCGTACCGCCTAATACTACAGCTGCGATAGCATCCAACTCATAAGATGTGCCTGCTGTGGGTTGCGCTGAGTTCAATCTGGAAGTCAGGATCGCTCCTGCCAATGCGGACAACATACCGGTCAATGAATAGATCATTATTTTAATGCGGTCGACTTTAATCCCTGAAATAATAGATGCTTTTTCATTACCACCAATGGCATAGGTTTTACGACCAAATGGAGTTTTGTGCAATACAACCCATAAGACTGCGAAGACGATGATCATTGTTATAGCAGGTACAGGTATTCCCAGTAAATATCCACGGCCAAACAATTGGAAGGTCATGCTGTCTCCGAGACCTGTGATCGGATTACCGTCTGTGTATACAAGTGTTAATCCCCGGAAAATCGTCATGGTCGCCAACGTAGCGATAAATGGCGCCATTTTACCTTTTGTAATCATCAGTCCGTTAACCATCCCCATCACGCCACCCGCTAAACAACCTACAATAATGGCTAAGACAGGATCCCAACCAGACAACATCAGGTTAGCGGTGAAGGCACTGGATAGGGCTAGAATAGAACCCACCGATAAATCGATACCACCCGTTAGAATAACAAAGGTCATCCCAAAAGCGATAAGCGCATTTATGGCAACTTGTCTAAGCAAGTTCAGGATATTAAGGGGCTCCATAAAGCTTGGGTTCAACACCGTAACGATAACAATTAGAATAATCAGCCCTAGTAATGGACCTAGCTTCTGTGTAATTTGCCCGATTTGAAAACCTTTATTTTCTCTCTCACCTTTGATAGTTGTCATTACTATTGCCCCCCTGTAGCTAACGTCATGATTTTTTCTTGCGTAGCTTCTTGTTGTGATAGCTCTCCACTAATTTCCCCTTCATGAACCACTACGATCCGGTCGCTCATTCCTAAGACTTCAGGAAGCTCTGACGATACCATGATTATGGCGACTCCACGTTCCGTTAATTCGTTCATGAGCTGATAGATCTCCCGTTTAGCTCCTACGTCCACTCCACGGGTAGGTTCATCGAGGATAAGCACACTTAAGCCGATCCCAATCCATTTGGCGATGACCACCTTTTGTTGATTCCCCCCGGATAAATTCCGGACTAAAGTGGAGGAAGACTGTGTCTTGATGTGCAGCCGCTTGATAAGTATGTCTACAAATTCTTGTTCTTTTTTATCAATGATTACACCCTTAGGAGCGAAGCTATATAAATTTGTAAGCACCATATTGTCTCGAATAGAGAAATCAAGCACTAACCCTTCATCTTTACGGTCCTCCGTAACGAATCCTATCCCCGCCTTCATCGCATCATTGGGATTTCGAATCGTGACCTTTTCTCCCCGCACCATAATCTCACCACGGTCTAACGATTCCAATCCGAATAAGGTTCTCATCATTTCTGTTCGTCCAGATCCCATTAATCCTGAGAAACCTAAGATCTCACCCGAACGAACGGAGAAATTAACATCTTTAAATTGCCCTTTTTTCGTGGCATTTTTAACTTCAAGAACAACCTCTCCGGGTTTGGAGGTACGCTCAGGAAACCGGTCGGTTAATTCACGCCCTACCATCTTCCGAACTACATCATCGAAGTTAGTCTCTGGAATGGGCTTCGTGTCTACTGTTTTCCCATCTCGCATGACCGTTATTCGGTCACATATCGTAAAAATCTCTTCCATCCGGTGCGAAATATACACGATGGAGACGCCTTCCTTTTTAAGGGAAGTTATGACTTCGAACAATTTCTGGATTTCCCGTTCGGTTAATGCCGCTGTCGGTTCGTCCATGACGATAACTTTTGCATGAGTCATAAGCGCTTTTGCAATCTCAATCATCTGTTTCTCCCCTACCGAACATTCCCCCGCCTCTTGATTTAAGGGAATCGTTACGGAGAGCTTACGAAACTGTTCATTTGCTAACGCTTTCATTTCTTTCATATTTAAGATCCCTAGTTTGGAGGTTCGTTCCTTACCAATAAACAGATTATCTAGAACTGTCATATCCGGCCACACATTCAACTCCTGATGGATAAAAGCGATCCCATAACGTTCAGCCTCTTTGGGATTGTTAAAGTATGTTTCCTGACCATCTATACTAATGGTTCCTTGATCACGCTGATGCAGTCCAATCAAAATGTTCATCAGAGTAGACTTTCCTGCACCATTCTCTCCCATTAGGGCATGAACTTCACCATCCTTCAGCTCAAAATCCACACCCGTCAACACACGGTTAGCCCCAAAAGATTTATAAATATCCTTCATCGTAATGTGCATATGCTTTGAACCCCCTTTTTATCAAAAATAGACCCCGGCTTGTAAAATACAGTTTGCATACGGCTTAGCTTCCCCCGTACGAATGATGACCTTCGCATGCCGGGTTAACAATTTAAATTGTTCATGTGAAATCGCCTCTATAGGTATTTCCTTAAATTTGTCATTCAAGTATTCAGAAGTGTCTTTATTTTTTGCTGCTAATTCCTCTGCCACGATAACTTTCTCTATGACCATATCCTCTGATATGATTTCGACAATCTCTTGAAAGCTGGGAACTCCCAATTTAAGCGCTAAATCAATCTTTGGAACACCAGATGGAACGGGTAATCCAATATCAGCAATGACAATCGTATCGGTGTGGCCTAAGTCAGTAAGCACTTTGGAAATATGACTGTTTAAGATTCCTTGTTTTTTCATAATTAAAGACTCACCTCCACCTCTACTCTTGTTGGCATGCCACCTTGGGCACCAAATTTTGTGACGGATAAAGAAGCGGCGCGATTGGCAAACTTTACACTAGTTCGAATAGACTTGCCTTCAGCTAGAGCAACAGCAAATGCCGCATTAAAAGTATCTCCTGCTCCAGTGGTATCTATAGCATTCACTTTATAGGTGGGAACTAAAACTTCCTGTTTACCATCGTAATAACGCACACCATTGCTGCCCTCGGTTATAAATAACTTATTGGGATATTTGCGTAAAGCTTCAGCAGTACTCATCTCAGGAAATAATATTGCACATTCATGTTCATTGGGAGTTAAATAGGTGGCATTGTTTATAATCGTTTCACTGATAGGCCGAGCAGGTGCTGGGTTAAGCAACATAGGCACATTGAATTTATAGCAAATCTCACTTACATAAGACACCGTCTCTTCCGGAATTTCTTGTTGGATTAATACCATGTCAGAGCCTTTAATATTCTCAAGTGCCCGTTCAACCAATGCAGGAGTAACTAAATCATTGGCTCCTTTTACAACGATAATGCTGTTATCGCCTTCCGCTAAAATGATGTGAGCTGTCCCACTTTCGACATGTGTAACCGGTTCCACATTGGCGGTAAAAACGCGATTCTTTTTCAGATTATCCATGATAGCGGTACCATAGAAATCATCACCTACACAACCAACCATCGTAACTTCTGCTCCTAGACGGGCAGCAGCGACGGCTTGGTTCGCACCCTTACCGCCCGGAACGGTGGAGAATTGTTCTCCAAGCACAGTCTCACCCGCGTGAGGCCGCTTATTCGAAGTCACTACTAAATCCATTGAACAGCTGCCAATTACACATATCTTAGCCATATTCATCAACCTTTCTCATGTTGTCATCTATTCTTTACTTCTTGTAGTTTCCCGCTCCACAAAGCTAACGGGTAGTTGAATAATCTTCTCTTCCACCTTATCTTGCTCAATTAGCTTAATAAGTAAACCCGCTGCTTCTCTACCCATATCATGTGCCGGCTGGCGAATGGTGGATAAAGCAGGTGACAACAAGCTGCTGAGCGGAATATCATCAAATCCGATGATTTGCAGATCCTGCGGCACTCTTTTACCTAAACGATGTGCTTCATGAATGACTGCCGTCGCCACAATATCATTACTGGCAATTACGCCATCCGTATCTATATATTTATCAAATAACTCCACAGCCCATTGTTCTGCTACTGTATGGGAGAAGGATGAAGTTTCGATCACATTATAGCTGATTCCCATTTCATTAAGGACTTCAATCGCCCCAAGAAATCGATCTTGTGCAGGTTTGATATGCGCCGGTCCTTGTATCACTGTAATTTTTTTGCTTCCCCGTGCGATAATCTCCTGTGCTGCAAGACGTCCGCCCTTTTTGCCATCTGCGTATACGGAAGGGCTATCATTAGAAGTACGGTCCAGAAATACAACCGGAATCTTCAAGTTAGAATAAACGTCACTCTCAGGGAAATTGGTTGACGATATCATGCCAATGACATTGTTTTGGATAAAGGTTTGAATATAATCCATCTCTTTGTCCTCGTTCTCATCACTATTGCCAAAGATGATCCGATAACCTTGCTCCTGCATCCGATCCTCTATCCCCCGCGCTAACTGCGGGAAGAACGGGTTAGTAATATCAGGCAAGAGCAGCCCGATTAATTTAGATTTCCGCTTGTATAATGATCTTGCAACCTCATTAGGGGTATAATTCATTTCTTTGATCGCTGCCTCAACCTTTTTGCGAGTATCGATATTCACATATCCAGATTCATTTATAACCCGTGAGACTGTTGCTACCGAAACTCCAGCTATTTTTGCGACATCTTTGATCGTCATCATTCTTTCATTCATCCCCCAATGTGTAACCGGTTACATGTATTACATAAATTAGATTATCACATAACCTTTTCATTTACAAATCTTTTTTTCGATCATAAAGCTAACAAAAGATACCAACTATATATCGATATCTTTTGTTATTTGAATTTATTTATCTGCAAAGCGATTTAATAATTTTATTGTATTGAAATGCATACCTTCATGGTAAAGTGTGAAATTTATGAATTCACCGATTGAATTTAAGGTTAATCCACTTCCTGTTGTAAGAGGAGTTACTTGCTCACTTAAGCGATTGTGAAAAGCTTCCTGGATCCGTTTGGGTTGCTCCGTAAGCATCTCAAGTAAAACTTCAAGCGTTGGCGGTTCCTCATTCCACTCGGCTGGTTTAGTCCCTTTCGCAAATAAGCGTTCAAAGCTTGCCGGCAATTGCATAAGCTCCCGAGCAGAATGAAAGGCAAACTTCTCTTGCACCAAATAAATATGTCCCAAATTCCATCGGATATTGTTATTAAACCCTTCTGGAATGCTATTCAAAGTTCCCTCAGATAGTCCCTCGACAGCACGCACAGTAACACTTCGCACAAACTTAATTTGTTTGAATACAATTTGATCCATTATGACCCCTCCTAATATTTTCATCCATAGTTTACCATGAGATTATCTTTAATTTCCTAAAATTATTTTATACTTAATTGTTTCATAACGAGCGTAATAAACGACTGCATATAACTTTCTTGAAGTTCCTTCTTTCTGTAGCCCATCCATATCGAATGCTTGGAGACTACATTTTCTACTGCTATTTTAGCTAATGTTCCCTGATCAAGATAAGGTTTCGCCAACAAAGCGGATACATAACTAATTCCATAACCGGCAATGACAGCTTGAATAACTTCATTCACTCCATTAAATTGAAGCCCAATCGTTGGCTGCTGTACACTTCTTTCTTCACACAACCGGACAAGCTGCTCTCTGGCTGCACTGCCCTCTTCCCTCATAATAAATGCTTCAGACATTACTTCTTCAAAGCTAGCCTGCTGATTGGCAATAGGGTGATGGGAAGAAACCACGAATATATACTCGTCCCTATATAACTCCCGATGTTCGAACACTCCTGTATTATGCGAAGGAAACTCCATATCACTGTAAATCGCCACGTCTGCTTCAAAATTATTTAATTTTCCCATGACACCATGAGAATTAGTAGTAGTGATCTGAATGTTAACTTCCGGAAAAGATTGTTTGAATAATGACGCCCACCGGGGAATGAGGATGCTTGTCGCCAAATAATTACCTGCAATCCGCAGATTCCCCTCAGGAAATTTGTGATAGTCTTCAATGATTTGCTGGACTTGATCACCCATGGCAAAAAACTTCTCAAGAGGTTCGATTAACCTTTTTCCTAAAGGGGTGAGCACCATCCTCTTTCCTTTAATTTCAAATAATAAAATATGATTCTCCCGTTCAAACTTACGGATTTGCGCTGATATAGCGGGTTGACTGATATGCAAACGTTCAGAGGCTTTGGTCACACTACCTGTGATCGCAACGTAATAAAACAATTTTAATACATGATAGTTCATCGTCAACTCTTCCTCACTTTATAAAATAATATCTGTATTCGCCGCTTATCCTCAGCCATTTTATTATAACTATACATTATGGATGTTAACTATTATATATTGTTTATTTATATTTATTTATCTTATACTTACAACTATTCATTAGGGAGGTCACGTTAATGACAAAGACAGTATTCTACTTAACCCGCCACGGGCAAACAGAATGGAATTTACAAAAACGAATGCAAGGGCATCAAAATTCTGCGCTTACAGCCTTGGGTGAACAGCAGGCGGAATGGTTAAGAGATCGTTTGGAAGTAGAAAACTTAGGCGCAATTTATTCTAGTACTAGTCCAAGAGCATTGCATACTGCGCAGATTTTACGGGGAAAGCGGAGTTTACCTATTCATCAGCAAGTTTCTTTAATGGAAATTAACATGGGGAGCTGGGAAGGAATGAATACGGATCAGATACAACTAGAATCCCCTTTACAATATTCCCATTTTTTCACCAGACCCGATCTATATATTCCTCTAACCTCAGGTGAAACTTACAAGCAGCTTGAACAAAGAGTAGTGCCGACAATGGAGCGCATCATAAACGATAACGTAGGGCTAGAAGTGCTCATCGTCACGCATCGGATGACTTTAAAAGTCATTATGGCTTATTTTCTCAATAAATCATTGCAGGAAATTGGAGAGTTACCGGATATTCTCTCTACAGCATTATGTAAAGTAACCCTAACTAATAACAATACAACCATCAATCTGTATGGAGATACTTCACATTATCAATGATTATGGGTCAAAAAATAAAAAGGTAACTCCGATTAACGGGGCTACCTTTATAGGGTTCAACATTAAATATCCACACTTTTGATTATAAAACTGCGGACCTTCATCCATTTGCCTAAAATGAATTCATCAATCGTTTTCGTCTTTGGTCTAACGCAAAAGCGATGTTTTGCCCCTTTATCAAAGCCCACAGCTTCAAAAATTAGGCTATCCCCTATTTGCTCCTTGAAGAACACCTGCTTTAATCCCAACCTATTTAACATTTCAAGCTTTACGCTCTCAATATATGTGCGCGAATACTCCTTAGACATATGTGTTCCTCCTAGTAGTGGTAGTAATATTATAAGTCAATATGAAGAAAATCAACAATAGTTCATATATTCATCCACAAAAAACAACCAGGCAGCGATTCTCCGTTGGAGGTTCACTGCCTGGTGTTTTGGGTCTGCGGTGGTTTGCTTGAGTAGGTTACGAGCTAAGCTTAATCATTCGTAGCTTTCGGTTACCCACTCCGTTGTAACGCACTATCTTGTTGAAATTTGTAAGATAACTGCATTCTATACACTTATTCCATATCCACAAGGGCTAATTCTAACTTTAAGTGTATTCTATACAATTAAAAACTAGAGAAATAGCCTGTAGAGTATTAAATCAAGAAAATAGATGTACTAAATACAGCTATTTTCATTGGCCGAGCATTTTGAGCATACTAGTTGTACAAAATACAGTTAAAACCATCTACTGTACACTTCAATACTCCATTACTTGTTACTTCAAAGCTTCCGTCGGCTCTCATATGGTAACTAGATGGGGAGTAGTCCATTATGAGTTTGCCCATTCATACTGATTCCTTTTTCCTGAACCTATCCGAATAATTCTATCTATTTAGTCCTTCAACTTCTACATCTAACTAATCGAAAACATCACTAACTTATTTAACTTCAGTTGCCCCAGTCACTTTACCTTCAATCCCTGCAGTTGCTTTCACATCTTCGTTTGCGAAGTAAAGATTTCCATCAATAGTCGAGGTTTCATGCAGATTAAATCCGTTCGCTTCTACATAAACATCACCTTTAATGGTTCCGCCTTGAACTCGTAAATTTTCACTTTGTACAGTTAACTTAGGTACAGTGAGTGTGTAATTGGCAGTAACTTTGTGATCAGCGTCTTGGGCATAAAGAGCAATCTTACGGTAGATGTCGCCGTCTGCGGCCCCTTTATCATGGAATTCGCCTTCAACAACAACATCTTGGGCAATCGTCACATCATTTAGAATGGCAATAATCCAATTTCCATCTTTACTTACAGCCTTGGTAAACGCATCTGCTTGATTTACGATTGAAGCTGTAGTAACTGCATCCGTTTGCTCTGTAGTTGGAGCCGTAGTAGCCGCCGAATTAGTCGCATTATTATTATTCGCACCACAACCAGACAAGACTGCAACCGAGACGCCTGCTACTAACATCATTTTAAATAACTTCATTTGAAATCCCCCTTGTTTTTGATTATAAATTAATTATATATTAAAATTTTTAATAAACAGGTGAAAATTTTCACAATATTGTGTCGTTATCTGAAGCGGTTTCACAAAGATCACTCCTTTCCATCCGGAATCGTATCCATAAGTAACACCTCATCTCGCTGCCCGTTTTAGGTTCATGGATCTTAATACTTATTTACCCAAATTTTAAGAAAGGTCACAAAGGTGCTTAATTCCATACAAAAAGGACACTCCCAATAACTGCGGAAGTATCCTCATAATCTTTATTACTATAAATCTTTAGATTAGATATCCTCTTGAAAAAGATATGGAACCATCATACTCTACGCTTACTTTTTTAATGTTAGGTTTATGCAAAACTCCAGCATAAAAATAATACAGCGGAAGGATGACCATTGGGTCAATAAACATTTTTTCAGCTTTTGCATAAAGCTTGTTTCGTATAATTTAGCTTAAGACGATTATCAAGCAGATCTTCCCAGAGTTGAATCTCACGGGCTACATTCTTCCATTTCTAGCTACTTAACAGGGTCATCTGACTGCTCTCTCACCCCCCATTGACGCTTTAGAATCAGAATGTTAATCTTTAGAAAATATCACAAGGATAAGGGAGCTATTTACTGGTGAAAAAGACAACCATGAAGGACATCGCACTTCGTGCCAATGTCTCCGTCGCAACAGTGAGCTATGTTCTGAATCGTGTCGGCAACCAAACCATTCCTGAGAAAACGCGCCAGCAGATTCTTCAGCTTGCCGAGGAACTGCATTACATACCGAATCTGGCAGCACGTTCACTTGCGAATCAGAAAACAGGATTGGTCGGTGTGCTTGTTAACACAGCAGCCCATACCCCACACTGGAAGCTCCATGCCCAGTTCTCATTTATACATGCCTTGGAACAACGGTTAACAAATGCTGGTTACCATACGCTGCTATATTCACTTGATGTTGACCAGCCTTCTTTGGATATTATCGTAGAAAGAAAGCTGGAGGCTGTATTTCTGATCGATGTGCGCGAGGAAGCCTTTTATTCGATCTCCAAGCATTTTGTAGAAGGAATTCCTTTGATTCTGATCGACAGCATGATAGAAGATAAACTCTTTAAGCAAGTCTTTTTCAACTATCGAGCAGCTCTGCAAAAGGTAAAACCACAGGACCTTTCACAGGTATGTTTAATTATGGAGAGCTTCAATAACTCTTTCCTCACCCGCTTTATTCAGGACAGTCTTCCATTACCTGAAGAAGCGATATTCACCGTTGTCAATTTGGAGGAATTAAATACATTCTTACAGGAGGGGGGCTATAAAGAGGCCATTGTCATTAATGAGTTTATTGGAAGTTACGTTGAAAAAAACGGGAGGTTCGAACAACTCTCTGTTCTTTGCACCTGCAATTGTCCGGAAATATTAGGCGATGACGTTCATAAATTCATTTTCACAGGGGATAAAGCGGCTACTGCATTTGAACTCATGGACAAATTATTGCATCATTCTGACTACTCCGCACAAGAAAATAATTGTTATTTTGTAGAATAATTTTTTTGGCTATTCACTTAAGCGTTTAAGTTGAAAGGAGCATAACTTATGCCTGGTCCTGTATTAGTGAAACAAGTTCCCTCTGCTGTTCAAGCTCATCCCTCTCTTTGGGGAAATCGGAGATTCCTGCTGCTACTCAGTTCGTACTCCATTTCCTTGTTCGGTAACACTTTTCATAGTATTGCTTTAAGTTTATGGGTACTGCAAACGACCGGCAGCGCCAAAATGATTGCCATCATCACGATAATCAATTTATTGCTTAGTTCTTTGCTCGGATCGATAGGGGGAACTTTTGCGGATAGGGTCAATCGTCGAACCCTCATGCTGATCACAGATCTGATAAGTTGCGGACTCGTAGTGACGCTAGCTTTAGCCATTTCCCTGCCCTCTACTTCGTTCATTATCGTCGCCATACTGACGGGTCTTACGACCATTTCAGCTTTATTCCAGTCCCCGGCATACCAAGCTTCTATCACTACTGTTGTTGGTAAAGAACATCTACAAAAAGCGGTAGGACTGTTGAACTTGTCTGAAAACATCTGCCGGACTATTGGTTATTCCGCCGGTGGGATTTTCGTAGCGAGTTTTGGAGCAGCCGACGCTATTTTATTTGATGGAGCTACATTCTTCCTCTCCTTTCTGCTCGTGTTAGCGGTCCGTTCCCTTCCTTTGCCAACTCAATTAAATAACGTGCCCAAGAAAGAACGGAAATTCACACAGGATTTGATCGATGGAATTCACTATATTTGGAGGTACCCTTTTGCACGCGCCGTTATGATTATGCTTCCTACCTTAACCTTATTTTTTGTCCCCTCCCTGATGTTGACCCAGGTTATGGCTGTCAACGTGTGGGATTCCACTCCCTTTCAGTTTGGACTTATTGAAGCCTGTATTCCACTTGGTTATATGATCGGATCCGGTCTGATCTTGCTGCTCGGCTCCAAATTGAAAAACAGAGGTTTCCTTATTATGACTGGACTGCTATGTCTCGGTCCCCTGTACCTCCTGTTATCATTCGTCACTTCCGCTGCGATTGCCATTCCTATCATTCTTGTGATTGGCTTCATGTTCTCATTCTCCACGTTGCTGATTAATACAATCCTTAGGCTGGAAGTTTCAGAAGACATCCAGGGTAGGGTGTTTGGTGTATTAGGTTCTATCATGAGTGTAGCCCCAACCATTGGTCTTACTGCTGTCTCGTTCTTGTCTGATCTCTTCAGCCCTGGTCCTGTCATGGGTTCAATCGGAGTCTTACTGCTGCTGTTTGCCTTATCAACTATCACTAAATTAAAGGTAATTCGAAACTACAAGTAATTTCAGAACGTATCCTGTGTTCTTTATCGCCCTCTTTTTCTAATAACACTTCTAAAATGAAGCTCAAACAGTAAAAGAACAATCAGAAAAATCAATAACAGGAGACCCGCTATACCAGTTAGAAACGGAAATAGGAGTGGGAAGAAAATACTAGGGTAGGCCTTAGTAACATCTGAATAATAGCCCATACCCATAAGGGAGGTACCGGAGAACTCGATTAGCCTGACGCCTAAATGATTGTTGCTTCTTTGCGCATAGCTGAGAACCTCTTCGTCTACTTCTCCGTCTTGGGCAATCGTAATGATTTTCCATTTTCTTGTTTCCATGGGTTGACTATCATCGGTCAGTCTTTGGACTATACTTATTTGTTTCTCACCAGTCTTTCGGTCCTTTACTGTGAGAATATCTATCCACGAAAAATACCGGCTGCCTCTGTCCCGATTGGATAGCCATATTTCATCAGGGGTGGAGATTTTTTGATCATTTAATAAGAACTGAACTTTGACAATATCACCAGGCGGGACCTTCTCCTCTTCATCCCATGGGGTCAAATCTGCTTTCCTGCCTGTTTTTTCTTCCCTGATTTTAATATTCTTATCATCAACCGTTATCTCTTGTACGTTTATTGGGTTATATTCTTTTTCAGCATGCTTTATCTCATAACGCTGATTAATTTGATCAGAGATTATGTACTCACGTATATAGTTGAACAATGGGTTAAAAGAAATCGCCAGCAAAAATAGCGAGACGCCAGATATAACTATAAACTTCTTCATAAGTCCTCCTTTTTAACGTACAGTCAGTTTAAACTTTTGGCGTGAACCCCCTTCCGATCCATCGGAACACACTCATCCATTTATATCTTCCATCGTAGCGTTAATAACATTCATAAATAAGTTCTCCTTTAATAGATTAGGCACTACCTTCCTCTAAATCTCCCAACCATAATAAACATTGTGGAATAAAATCAGCGTAGTCGTGTAATGCATTAATCGTACGGATTACCTCACGAGTACCCAGCTCCCGTTCTGCATCATCTGAGCTCTCCAGTCCTAGCGAACGTCTGATATTGTAAGCTAACCATTCTAATTTTCCCAAAAAGCCATAGTTGAGCACAACCTGCCAATCCGCATAAATCTCTCCGCCATGCTCCAGATAGCTGTTAATCAAATTTGAGAATGCCTTTTTGCTTAAATCTCCCGATTCAGAACCTGACCAATATAAAGCTACATCTATCAGCTCTAACGTAGGATGAATAGGTCCTGCTGCTTCCCAATCGATTATTATTGGAACTTTCTGCTCATCCCACAAGACATTTTTGGGGTCTAAATCCCGATGGCTGATAACATAATGATTCGTCAATAGACTCGCTGAAGAATGAATCAATGACTCCCAATTCTCTATCTTATGCAGGTGATCTGCTAGCAAGCTTGACCATTCTGCACCCTGCTGCTCTCCTTTGAGAGCAAGCTCCTTCCAATTTTCAACTGCAGCATTAGACGCTTTAAGCGTTTCAAAGTGATGATCATCCGTTCCCTGTGAGAAATCGATGATGTGGAGCTGCGCAAGAATTGCCCCAATCTTTTTACAACAATCTAAATCTATTTCATCTAAAGGTAATGCCTTCCCCTGAACCCATGGAAACAATAAATAAAATTGCCCTTCAACCTCATGCATACTACTGCCATTAGATACGATTGCCGGAACAGCATGGATTCCCTTTTGATAAGCCAGATTCGCAACCATTTCAGAAAAAATATAATTGGACATTGCTGTATCTCGTTGCATAATTTGAGGATTTAAGGCCTTTACTGCGTATTGCGCTTTATCCGTTTGCAGGCGATACATTCTGTGCAAAAGTCCACCTGTTATCGGTTCAGGTTCATTCATCAACAGACCCAGATTATATTTGGCGCAAAGTGTAGCGAATTTTAAATTATAGCTTATATTTTCCATGTTATGTATTCCTTTCCGTGTGAGTAAAGTCGTACTCATTTAAAATGGTTCAAGTAAATTTAAAACATATTTTTATCTTTATGAAATATTATGTACTGTTCACTATGACATCCTGTGTAACCCTCGTGAACCAAAAATGAAAAGGAGGCTTCGTTAATGAGTAAGCGGTTACATCAATCAGGGTATCTTGTAATCATTTGGTTTTTAGTCTTTACCTTAGGGACGGCAGCTTTTGGCTCACTTTCCTCTGTGTCGGCAGCATCTGCCCGGCAAGCGGAAAAGCTAAATCGGGGACTAGTAGCAGTGAAGGTATCCAGCGGTGTATTTGTGAGCTGGCGGCTACTCGGAACAGAAGAACTGTCGGTTTCTTTTAATTTATACCGCAATGGCACAAAAGTAAACGTTACCCCAATCACGGACAGCACGAATTATCAGGATAACGCCGGCACAACTTCGTCTAGCTATACAGTTCGAGCAATCGTTGGCGGTATTGAGCAATCTGATTCCCCAGCAGCAAATGTATGGGCCAACAATTATTTGGACGTTCCAATTCAAATTCCGGCTGGCGGCACTACGCCAGATGGCGTAAGTTATGCCTATAGTGCCAATGATGCCAGCGTGGGCGACTTAGACGGTGACGGGGAATATGAAATCGTGTTGAAGTGGGATCCTTCCAATTCCAAAGACAACTCGCAAAGTGGCTATACAGGCAACGTCTATCTGGATGCCTATAAGCTGAATGGAACTCGGCTATGGCGAATTGATCTGGGTAAAAATATTCGGGCTGGCGCACATTATACTCAATTTCTAGTCTATGATTTCAATGGTGATGGTAAAGCCGAAGTAGTCTGCAAAACAGCAGACGGTACGGTTGACGGAGTTGGCGTAACCCTTGGAAACGCAAGTGCAGATTATCGCAATTCCAGTGGATATATCCTGACCGGACCTGAATATCTGAGTGTATTTTCCGGACAAACGGGCAAAGCCTTAACCACGATTGATTATGTTCCTGCCAGAGGAACGGTATCCAGTTGGGGTGACAATTACGGCAATCGAGTAGACCGCTTTTTAGCAGGAGTAGCCTATCTGGATGGAGTACATCCAAGCATCATTATGGCACGTGGTTATTATACGCGCACAGTCGTTGTAGCTTTTGACTGGAATGGCAGTGCTTTGACCCGTAAATGGACCTTTGATAGCAATAGCTCCACCAATGCTGGAACCGCCGGTCAAGGTAATCATAGCTTAAGTGTAGCCGATGTGGATAACGATGGTAAGGATGAGATCATTTATGGTGCCTTAACCATTGATAATAACGGTGCGACCTTATACAATACAGGGCTGGGTCATGGAGACGCGCTGCATGTAGGCGATTTAAATCCGAACCGCCCCGGTCTCGAAGTTTTTAAAGTCATGGAAAACACTAGTTCTCCCTATGGCGCTGCGGTATGGGATGCCGCAAACGGGACGGTCTTATGGGGTGTATACACGGGAAAAGATACCGGCCGGGGGATGGCTGCCGATATTGATCCCAATTATCCCGGGGAAGAGGTATGGGCTCACGGCGTTGGCCTATACTCCATTACAGGCACCAAAATAAGCAGCTCAATGCCTTCTGTGAATTTTGGGATCTGGTGGGATGGCGACTTGTCCCGCGAACTGCTGGATGGTGTCAAGATCGATAAATGGAACCCTGCAAGCAACTCCGTTACCAATTTATTAACCGGAGCGAGCGTAGCATCCAACAATAGTACCAAAGCAACGCCAAGCCTACAGGCCGACCTGCTTGGAGACTGGCGCGAAGAGGCTATCTGGAGAAAGTCCGATAACTCGGCTCTACGAATCTATACAACTACGAACATCACCACCAATAAAATATATACCTTAATGCATGATCCAGTATATCGGTTAAGCATTGCCTGGCAGAATACAGCTTACAATCAACCTCCGCACACAGGATTTTTCCTAGGCAACGGTATGGCCACTGTGTCTAAACCCAATATCTACGTAGTGCCGTAAGCTTTCTAAAAAATTAGTAAGTGAACAAGAAAGCAATTGCTGTTATCCGGATACG
Source organism: Paenibacillus sp. FSL P2-0121 (assembly GCF_037975345.1). Taxonomy (NCBI): domain Bacteria; kingdom Bacillati; phylum Bacillota; class Bacilli; order Caryophanales; family Paenibacillaceae; genus Paenibacillus; species Paenibacillus sp. FSL P2-0121. The sequence continues at coordinate 4,564,534 of NZ_CP150245.1, forward strand.
CCGGGGCAATTGCTTTTTTGGTCGGTTTATATCAGCAATGATCGAGGAGCATTAATAGTTTTTTTAATTGTTTAATGCCTTCGCATTGAGTGGTTATTATTGCATATAGGATAGGTTTTAGTGCTGGGCAGATATTAAACTGCAAAACGTTGTTTGACATTCGTACAGCGCTAGATCCCCAATCAGAATCCCAGCTTTAATAGCCAGGCCGCAAGCTTCTCCTCCCGCCTTTTCAATTCACCATCTACGCGATTATATTTTCCAAGCCGTTGCTCAGCTGCAATGCTGCCATCTAGCATATACAAGACACGCTCAGCTTGAGCAGCGACTTTAGCATCATGTGTGGCGATTATAAGCGTTGTTCCTGATTGATTAATATCTGCTAATATGTCCATGATTTCACTAGCTGCTTTTGAGTTAAGCGCCCCGGTTGGCTCATCGCCAAATAATATATCTGGCTGATTAATGAGTGCTCTGCAGATTGCTGCTCTTTGTAATTGTCCTCCTGACACCTGTGTAATATCACGTTCAGCCAGCGCAGATATTCCTGTTTTGTTCATTAACTCAGCTGCTCTTTTATTGATAGTTCTACGGCTGCTGGTTCTCGCCCGATAAGCAGACAGGATGATATTGTCGCGGATATTCATGTTTTTTAACAGATGCATTTGCTGAAAAATAAAGCCCATATGCTTTAAGCGCAGACCGGCTAATTCGTTCTCTGAAACTCCGCTGATCTCCTGCCCTTTAAAAATAACACTTCCCTCTGTCAACTTATCCATCCCGCTGATCGTATACAGCAATGTTGATTTTCCTGAACCAGAAGGTCCCATGACAGCTATGAATTCCCCCTGAGACACCTGAAGCTGAACATCCTTTAATATCGACAGCGGAGTTCCTTGCCCTGTTGAATAACTTTTTTTTAACCCTTTCGACTCTAATATGAACATTCTGCCACCTCCTATCATTCGGCAATTAGTTTGGCTATACTGGATTTTCTCATTGAGATCGTGCTTGTTACGGTGGTGAGCGCTACAATCAGCATGAAAAGTAGAGGAAGAATAAGATAGGCTACCGCCGGATTGACTACAAACTGTATCTTAGAAGCACCCATAAAAGAGCCTAGCATTTGAGCAATTTTTTGCCCGAGAGTGTTAGCCGCAAAAGTACCAAGAATGACGCCCAGCCCTGATATTATCAGCATCCTTACCAGGTATTGCCTACGAATATCTCCTAACGTAAAGCCAACACTTCTCAAAATAGCGGTTTGCGAAGAATCCTTGGCAAGCAGCATTTTCAGAAATAAAGAGGTAATCAATATCGAAATCGAAAATGCGATAACGATGGATAAGCCTGTAACCAGCTTCAATTGGCGAATTGTATTTCCTAATGTCTGAGCTAAATAGCTTTGCAGATGAGTGATTTTTGCTGGATAAAATAATTTGGTGTACTGATCCATTTTTGCCTGGACGGAAATTCCCGGGTTCACATCCAAAGCAACTACATACCAGAGAACCGTCTTCGGATCATATGGCAATTGCGCTTTTGCGGTTCGGCCACCATTAGTTATATCCTGATAGATCCCGCTAACGGTCAATTTTTTTGCCACCCCAGCAACCTCTAAATGAACGATATCCCCCACCTTTTTATTCAGTTCCTTGGCGTTCAGGTCAGAAAGAGCGATCTCACTTGCACTTCTAGGAGTTCCTCCATGAACATACGAGAGCGGAAAAATAGTAAAGTCACCGGTTTCAACATTTAGCGATTCCCATACACCATCACTACCTAATACCTTAAATCTAGAAGTAATCAGTGGAGAAAATTTAGAGATGTCCGGGTCATTTTCAAGCTTGGTTATCATCTCATTAAAACGCTTCTCTATTTGGTTCGATTGCTGCAAATCAATGCGAATATCGCTCTGACCGACACCCATATAAGAAACAAACCGGGGAGACTGAAGGGTATTCAATATATTCACTGGCACTAGAACGATAAACAAACTGATCACAAATACGAAGAACAATAATCCGTACATGGTGAAGCGCCCGTAAACATCTTTTACCCCGAGAAAAGCATTCACGTTAACAAATTTACGCTTGCTAAGTGAAAATCTGCTTGTGTTAATCTTTGCTTCCCCCCTCGTACCTGACCGTAAAGCTTCTACAACCGTGATGCGATTAAAGCGTCTAAGAATCATCCGGCAAAAGAATACAACAACTCCAAAGATCAAACCTACCGCCAGGACAGGAACAAAATAATGAAGGATACTGGCAGGAGCAACGCCCAAATACAAAGTAATATTGGCTGTAAACAAACGAACCACACCTAAAGACAGTAAATATCCACATACAGAGGCGACGGCTGCCATCACGATATATTTTGCTAAATAAATGCTGCGAATATCTTGCTGCGTGATCCCAATCGCTTTCATGACACCTATCTCTCTGTAATCCTCTTCCAAGGTAGCGATCATCGTAAATCTGAGACATAAAATAGCAATCAGCATCAGCAGAACACTTACCAAAATAATAACAACTGCGATAATCCCGTCCGTCAGTGCATTCAGCGTTTTAAATAAAGGATAGTCAATGGAGGGGCCTTTATTGGGCAGATTTGAGGATTGATACTCATTGCGGAAATCATTGAGCTTAGATAGATCTGTAAGCTGAAATTCAATCAGGTATTCAGGTTCGCCGAGCTGTTGTTTAAGCGCTGTAAAGTCAGCAGCATTTACGACAAAACGTTTGGAGCTGACCATGGCTGGATTCATTTGGACATCCCTTACAAAATCAGTAATCACAAACTTTTTATCGAACTGTTCACCTAGAACACTAACTACGTCGCCGATTTTCAGATTCTTTTGCTTCATATAATAAATGGGGACAGCGATTTCTCCTGCCGATACCTCAATCACCTTGTTCTCTAAATTCAACAGCAAATCAAATGAAGGGTTCTGCTCTACAAAGCCGATATCCATCACGCTGTTTGCTTCCGAGCCTTGGTTACTGCCTAGATAAACGTTAGATCCATCCAAGTTAAGCATCTCTACGGTTTGTTGATCTTTCACCAGTGGATTAGCGGCTGTAAAGCTCTCGATTGCTGAGCTGTCGATTTGTCCTGCGTGCATCTGCACGAAATGAGGGGCTTTGGATTTAATCAATAGCTGATTCAAGGACCCCGACAATTCTATAATCACTTGCGAAGCTGAAGCAACAAGCAAAGCCGATAACATGATAAACACAAATAATCCGAAGGTAATGATTTTATTGCGTTGAAGGTCTCTTTTTACAATTCGTAGCAGCATTGACGGGCCTTCTCCTCTCTAATTCGTTCAATTATTCACGTTCAAGGCAGCGAATTGATTTCATTCTGGGGATCACAAATGCCATAATAATGATGAGCAAACCAGAGATGATAAATAATAAACCGATTCCCCGTCCTTCCCCAGTGCCTATCACCTTACCTACTGATGAAGCAAGTAGACCTCCCTCTCGTAAAAGAGGATTAAACACTTGATCAGCCAATATGCCAGCAAAAGCATACGCAGCCACATAACCGAGTTGTGATAAAATGCCAATGATCCCCCATGCCCGCCCCTGTGTGTCATTTGGGATATGGTTGCGAATCATAACGTCAGCACTGGTATTAACAAAAGGCAACGTTGCAAAAAATAAAAAACCAGCAGCTGTAATAAAAGCAACATTCGTGGTCAGACCCACCAAAGAAAAAAACAGTCCGGCGAATCCTAGGCCGAGCGCTAATACTTTGATATATTTACGATCGATGCTAAAAACTCCAATAATCAGACTGCCGAGCAACATCCCTATAGCACTTACAGATAATACCGTGCCTAGAGTTTTCGTATCCGTAAAGGGTAGAAGCATAGGCGTATATAAGGTTTGGAGAAAACCCACATAAAAAGTAACGACAGACAAAATGATCGTAAGCTGCAGTACACCTTTCGTGTAAATAAGAGCATCCCAGCCCTCCTTCAAATCTTTTACAAACGACTGATTCGTTGGAACTCTGTGTTCAGTCTGTAGATTCCTGCGAACAGCCATCACTGCAAGAACTGTAACTAGAAAGGTTGAGATATCTATAAGCAGGATAGTTTTTATATCCATAAAGCTAAGCAAAATCCCGGCAAGGATAGGGGAAAGAAGATATTTTGAGGACGCAGCAAGCTGAACTAAACCACTAGCCTTGGCAAATTGCTCCTCTGTTAATAAATCTGTAATGGTAGCCTTGTAGGCAGGTTCAAGCAAGGATACAAAAATCGAACTAAACGTCACGCCCAGACAAATCTGCCATAAATGAGGTTCACCCAGCAGCATGATGATGAGAACATATACAAGTCCAAAAGCAGATAACAAATCCCCTGCTATCATCATCAATCGCCGATCAAACCGATCCGCTAACACGCCGCCAAAAGGACTGAGCACAATGGAAGGGAGAAAAGCACATAAGGTTAAAAGTGCCACACTAGAGGCGGTCTGCGTCATCTGGAACACATAGACCCCTAAGGTGAAAGCCGTCAACCCGCTGCCAATACTGGATATCCACTCCCCCATCCAAATGATCATAAAATTTCCGAAGGATTTGTTGTTCAGAATATTCCCTCTCCCCTACTCAAACATTTGAAACACATAGTCGAAGCTACCCTTCTCCGCCCCTAGCGTAATTTCCATCGTATAGATAAAAGCTCTTATCTTCTGGATGATTTCCTCAGGCTGCCACTTGAATATCCCTTCATCAAAAAGAAATTGAGAGGTGATCAATAGAAATTCCATCGTCTCCCGGGGATACGGATTGTGAAACAGTCCCTCCTCTATGCCCTGCTCAATGACCTCCGTCAAAACAGGAGTTAGCCGCAAAATGGTTTCCACCAAGCTTTTCTGGTGCAGCTGTGCATTATCAGCCTGATGGAACTGCTCAATCATTTGGCTTTTTCTGTCCGTATCCGGCTTTTGCGCCATAATGATTTGCAGCAGCTTTTCATGAACGGTCAGCTTAGGATCTGCAGCAATTTGCTTAGCAGCTGCTACACCAGCATCAATAAATCGCAGCACAACAGCATCCATGACCTCTTCCTTCGATTTAAAATAATAGTAAAAGGTTCCCTTCGCTATACCTATAGCCTGCAAGACATCATTCACCGTCGTTTTGGTATACCCTTTCGTAAAAAACAGCATTTCTGCTGTATCCAATATTTCATTTCTACGTTCTTCCGCTTCTTTGGAAATTCTCATCTGCAACGTCCTCCATTCTATCGACCGACCGTCGGTCTATTCCAATTATATACAAATATTAGATCCTGTCAAGATTAATCCGGCATCACAAAAAGAGAGAATTCCAAAAGCTACGTTATAGCAGCTGGAACTCCCTCTTTTTTGGATATACTGTTGGGTTTTACCGTTGGGTTTTTACTGCTGGGTTTTAGTCTTACTGTTTACTGTTTGGTCTTGCTGTCTTGCTGTTGAGTTTTAGTCTTACTATTTACTGTTTAGTCTTATCGTTTACTGTTTGGTCTTATTGTTTACTGTTTGGTCTTACTGCTGCGTTTTACTTTTAGCTTGCTCTTTGATCTGATCCATGGAGATACCTTTGCTCGCGTTGTAACACTAAACTACTAAACTTCGTTTGCTTGGATCACATTTGCACTTACGACGCAGCTTATCGGACACAGCTGACCTTATACGCTGCATTATCCCCCATTTGGGATCCTAACGGACCGCATAGCCACTATTGGCATGAAAAACGCCACAAAAGACCCCTTCCTCAAGGAATAGCTGCACTGGAGTCCGAAAACCAACTCAAAGAGCTATAAATCTGCAAATAGCGTCCTCTGGGTCCTTAAGCAACACGGGATAGGGATTCAATAGGTAATCAATAGGTAATCAATAGGTATTCAATAGGTATTAATTACCTAAGTTCGGACTAAGTGGCTTCCGGCTGCAGATTTTGCCCCCAAACGGCTTCCCTGTATAGAATGCTGCTATTTCGCATGAGCTTCTGCAATCCCGTCTCAAATAGATTATCTAATCCGCCGGATTGTACTAATGAAAATTTGCTGCCCAAGGAATAGGCTATATAATAATCCGCCCAACTGCTATAACGTTCTTGTAGCTGCCTTGCGGCTTCTATTTTGTAATCCCAGGCTTCTTCCTTCTTCAAATAATCTTCAACATAACCAATCCGGCTCAGATAAATTACCCAAGCTAACCCAAAAGCAGAAATGTCACCAGAAGGCAACTGATGTATACCTTGTGCAACAACCTTCAGATTAACAAAATCCTCATGATCCTTATGTGCCTCAAGATATTTACTGCGTGAGGTTTCGGAAAGTGTGGCTAAACGAGCATGTAAAGATCTATATTCTGCACGGTTGCCATCTTCTAGAAGCCAGCGAATCTGGCGATGAAAGGAGTTAGCATCCTCGATATTCCATCTTTCACAAGCATTTTTGATTAATCCTCTTTTGAAGAAGACATTACTGAAATCAAATTCATAAACCACATAGTATCTCCCTAAGAGACCACGTATGCAGGTAGAGGAAAGACAGCGGAAATACATTTCCAATCGTTTTCTTTGCTTAACATTGTATTCCTTCAGCATGTAGAGCCTCCTGATATTAGTTCGAGAATAGGTATGCTGTTTTGCAAATCTTCCTGATTTTCCATAGAAAAATAAGAATGAACACCGCATTGACAAGTGGGGGAAGCTCAGAAACTGAAAAATAATATATGGTATATACCAAAATATAGAACCAGCTTAATTTCAGGAAAACCAATAGATAGAATAATATAGACCCTATAATGCTCTTTCCAATGCTTACGAGCGAAGAGATACGAAGACGTTGTGGATACAGTTTTTTGTTCTTCAACATGGACTTATTCGCAAGGTAACGAAAATGAATGAACTCGTCCTTTTTAGGCTCATTAGTCTCCGTTTGTGTAAGAGCTTCCTCAATTTGAGAACATGCAATCTTACATTCCAGAATTAAACATTGCACATCTCTATTTCCAGCATCCTCTTGCAACAAATATTCACAATCCTTCATCGCTTCCTCATAACGCTGCAAATAGTAGAGAAGCCGCCCTCTTAATAAGTAACCGTCTCTTTCGTTAGGCCACATAGTGGTTACTCGGTCCAAGCACACCAGCGCTTCCATATAATCAGCAGTATCCAGACAATTCTTAGCTCGCAATAATTGCAGATCAGGATCATACTGAAACAGCTTATTTGCTTCGTCGAGCAGTTGACCCGCTTCAGTATGTTTATCCTCCATCAGCATGAATTGAGCGGATTGCCTCAGATTTAGATAGTGTTCTATGTCAAACTCAAGAGACTCCTGCAAAAGGAAACACTCATAACGCATCTCCATGCTTCCGTCGACCTGCCCCAGTATGTACTCGACTAACTTATTATCATAACGTTGAAGAAATATTTCCTTGTCCTCACGAAAATGAAAAAATGAATCCAACGCCTCCCATACGGCATGAGGCAAATTCCGATGCTGATCAAGGAACAACATAAGCTTATCCCTTAGCCGATCACGATGCTCTATACTCCACATGAAATCTTCATTCAAAAGTGAATGCCACGAAGCTTGTTGAATCCGGCGCGAGAAGTCCGCATACAGTTCCCTAATTTGTCTGTCAAAAATATCTGCTGGCTGTTCTTGAAGATCAGCATCAAGTTGAATGGGAAGTGGGCGAAACAGCGCCCACTCGTTTTCATGCGGTATAGTAGTAGCCCCTTCTACTTCTTCCTCGGTGTCTTCCTCCGCAACTTCTTGTTCTTCCTCCTCGCTTTCTTCCTCCTCAGCTTCATCTACTCGTATTACTGTTTCTGCTTGTATCACCATTTTTTCTATTTCTTTTGATATTGCTTCTGCTATTTCTTTCTTATCCTCACCTATAAATGAAGGGACAGTACTTGCTATACGCTGCCCGGAGCGGGCCCATATCACAGCTGTATCATAAGCTTCTCTAAGCTGTTGGTATCCTTCAGGGTCATCTTCGGGGTGATGCGATTTCAGTTTTTTGGCATAGGCTTTCTTGATGATAGCTAGTTCATCTGTGGGTTCAATCTCCAACATACTCCAGATTGTCATGTGAAGTATGACCACCCTTCAATTTCCGCCAATTGCTCATTGAAAGCTTGTGCCGCTTTTTCAATCACTTTTTCGTTCTGAGTATATAACGCATCTTCGAATACTTTCAGACACTGTGCGATAAATTTCCGTTGGTCCCCAAGCACCTCTTCATATAAACGCTCACCTCTAGCAAGCAGAAGCCTGTTCTCGGTACGCTCACGCGGATGAATTTTGATACTCCGCAGTTCCAGTAAACGAGCTTCAATTTGCTTTTTCGTCATTGCACCAGCATTTTGCTCAATGATCATCTGATGCTTCTGACCTGTTGAAACGGTTGTAACCTCCACCTCAAGAATCCCATTCACATCATATGTATATCTGACATCTATACTTTCTTCTCCCCGAGGTGCTTGCGGAATCTGAAACTCCATTTCTCCCAGGAAAAGATTATTTTCAACGCGAGGACTCTCCCCCTGATACACATCCACACTTATGATCTTTTGATTATCTGCGGCTGTATATAGACGTTCTACCCGGCTAACAGGAATCGGAGTGTTACGTTCAATGATCGGAAAGTAATGTCCAGATGACGTTTGTCCGCTTGAACCTCTTCGCAGAACACTGGTTCCTAATGTATAGGGGCAAACGTCCGTCAAAATCATTTCATCCAGCGCTTGATCACGCTGCTTCAGCGCCACCTGAACCGCAGCTCCCAGTGCGACGGTCTCATCTGGGCTGATATTCGCATAAGGCATTTTCCCGAACATACGGCTGATAATTTGCTTAATCAGAGGCATTTTAGTCGCACCCCCAATCATCACAATCCCATCCAGATCGGAAGGCTGCAGAGAAGCATCCCGCAATGCTCTTTCTATCGGCTGTCTTAGACGTATTAGTAATGGTTGTACCAATTGCTCAAGCTCTGAGCGTTCTATAGTCAGCACGTATTCTTCCTCTTTAATAACTATCCGCATAGTCGCAGCAGACTCTGTACCAAGAATTCGTTTACTCTGCTCAGCCTGCTTATACAACATCGACCTCGTTATTGGTGTTAACGATTCAGCGTCCAGCTTATTCTTTTGGATAAAATAGGCCACTAGTATCTCTGTGAAATCTTCCCCGCCAAGATAGTTATCTCCGGCTATCGACTTAACATCCATTACCCCTTCGAAAAGCTCTAGGATTGACACATCAAAGGTTCCTCCACCCAAATCAAAAACAAGAAATGAAGTCTCCTGATTCTGATGCAGGCCATAAGCGAGTGCTGCCGCCGTAGGTTCACTAATAAGCCGCTCTACTTGTAAACCAGCCATCTCAGCCGCTTTCTTAGTTGCTTTCCGCTGAACATCATTGAAATAAGCCGGAACACTGATTATAGCTTTCGTTACGGACTCACCTAGATGATTTTCCGCATCCTCTTTCAGTGATCGCAGAACAAAAGAAGATAACTCTTCAGGAGTAAAAGTCATCGTACCTAGGGTGTATTTCTTTGCTGATCCCATAAAGCGCTTAAAAGTCGAGGCGGTTAACTGTGGATGTGTAATCAGTCTTTCCTGTGCGATTCTTCCAACTAATACTTCTCCCCCTGCATCTACACTAACAATCGAGGGTGTTACATGCTCCCCGAGTACATTGGGAATAATTACAGCCTGACTGCCGTCCCAATAAGCAGCAAGACTATAGGTCGTTCCTAAATCAATTCCGATTGTTCTCACTACTATCTCCACTCCTTTTATATACAATAATATACAAAGAAAAGAGTCCAAGAATCGAAATGTCACTAATTCAACATATTTACATCCAGAGCATAATAATGAAATTGTGCTTCTGCAATAGACATAAAAAAGGTATCTCAAAAGCCACAATGGCTAATGGGATACCTTCATTTTTTGGCGGAGGATATTTTTCTGTACATCATCTATAAAAAAACAGTCTCATTCGTTCTCTGGACGTCCTAACAGCTGATCTATCTTCTCTTTTGCACCTTCCCATGAGGTCAATAATGGAAAAGCATATTGTTCACGGGCCCGCAAATTCCATGGATGCGGAATACAAAGCACTTTTCTTCCCTCCTGCAATGCCGGAACCAGGTTATGCACCCCGTCATCGATCAATAGATCGTAGTTAATAAGATTTTTCCGCTTACAGGTAAAGAAATTTTCAATCGGAATAAACGGCATATGCTTCTGCAGCCAGTTCCATTTTTCCACCACCGACTGGGGTTGGGCTGCCGTAACTATAATTACATCATAAGCGTTATGCAGCTTCTCCATTTCTCCTACGACATGTTCGTCAAACAGTTCAAGCTCTTCATACAGACCGGGCCGCCCATAGAAAATCTCTTGTGTACAATCCGGATGACGTAAATGATCCGTATTCCAATCAAGCATTTCCTCATACCGCAGCAGATGCGTGGGAAAATCATTATTATTATGGTATATGGCTCGCTTCACTAGATGGCAAATTGTATCATCCATATCTACTGCAATTATTGGCTTCCTCATCTGCGCCTCCATTATTTTTTTAGATTACACTTTAATTATATACAATGAAATTACGGTTTTCGTCGAGAGTTAATTAAAATCCCCGTTAATGTTTATTAAATACTTCTACGCATTTTTGGCAGATACAAGCTTTCCCTCTCAGTTCTTCCGGGATCTGTTCTTGCAATTCGAGTGGAATTTCTGTATGGAAACACCAACAGTCACCGCCTTCAGCGCCACAACGATTCAATTCTTTACATAAAGGACAATGGCGTTCTTCAACCAGTATGTTCATCATATCCAAAATTTCTACTCCCCCAAAAATCACAAACTATTTTTCTTTGGAAAACCATATCAATAAAATAAATCCAACTTCAGTTTCTCTATTATTCCTACACTTGTGAACTCGGTTCACTTGCATTAAGATAGTGAACATTACGAACTCAAATGGGAGAATAACAGATGAATGATAAGAAGCTGAGCTTTTTAGATACCCTACATAGTGACTTACTTGCTACCATGGAAGAAGTATATAATCCATGCAGGTTTGATTGCTCCGAACCAATTCTTGAACCGCAAAATGCGGAATACGGAGCATATATCTTTACCTTAAATGCGCTGGCCATTAGATTCCGGGTGGCTAAAATCACACCCACTAAAGTCGGGCAATTTGTGACACTATGGGAGCGAATTGGAGATCATCCCATCCAACCCTATGACATCTCAGATCCTGCTGATCTCTTCGTTATAAGTACACGAAATGGGAATCACTTTGGCCAATTTATTTTTCCAAAAGCTGTCCTAAGAGAACAAGATATTCTATCTGATAAAGGTGAAGGTGGAAAAAGAGCTTTTCGAGTCTACCCGCCTTGGGACATTCCCACGAGTCGCCAAGCTCAAAAAACGCAAACATGGCAGTCGGAATATTTCTTGGATATCCCTGCAAATAAACCCGTAGACTACCTTCGTGCGCAAGCACTTTACGGTTTACCCGTAAATCTTACGGTCTGACCTATCTCCTCCACATGTTCCTTATCGCCCTGCAAAATAAAATAATAGTATACATCATCTCCTATTTTCACCGCTTCGGGATATTTAATTATAAGCGCCGCTTGATGATTCCATTCCTCCCCTTGGTCAGCAGAAGGCATAATCAACTTTGCCTTCTCTTCCTCTTTCAACCTCTCTAATGTCAGTTCAGTAATTTGCGGATTGGAGCCATAAGGCTTCAGCTGATGGGAGGTAATGATTTCAGCTACTTCATCTATTGATTGTCCCTCTCCAGACATAGCTGATAATTGAAAAAAACCATCCTTCCCCTGACCCTTCTCATCATCTGCTGAATCTAAGACCCATTCCGTTGGATACTTCAAAGAGACTCCATAAGCATTGGAAGTAAAGGTTGCAAGCCCAGTTTGCGTAACCAGCATACCGATTACAGTACCTGCAAGTACAATAACCGCGATAACCAATACCCATAGCCACCGTTTTTTGTATACTCTTATTTTCACGATATCCCCCTAAATCAATAATTAGTTGACATGTACAATATTAGGAAATAAGATATAAACAAACATATGAGCAATCATTCATATGTATTAGTGAGGAGGAAATTAAAATGAGCGATTTTAAAAATATCCTATCTCTACTTCTTTTCTGCATCTTCCTAATTTCTTATCTATTAAAGCTCCTTATACTTTACAAGAAAAACCACATTAAAGGAAACGTTCTGGCTAAAGGCGCTAAACTATCTAAGATCCATTATACCGAGCTATTGGTAAAAACCTCTACTTTTTTATGGGGCGCAGCATGGTTTGTTTTTTCCGTAGCAGAGTCCTTTATGGTTACACTTGTAGGCAAAACGTTTGATATTCCTGTAATTCACTTTAGCGGTGTGGGTGTAGCAGCCCTCGGATGTTCCATTTTCATTCAAGCTATGATTGCTATGCGCACTTCATGGAGAGTTGGGATTGATAAGACTACTGTAACCAAACTCATCACACACGGTATTTATAAATATAGTAGAAACGCTGCATTTGTCGGGTTTGATCTCATGTTTTTGGGATTGTATCTGATGTACCCCAATCTGTTAACACTCCTAATATTCATTCTTAACATTGCCGCGATTCATTTACTAATTCTTCAAGAAGAGCAACATTTAAAGTCCGTATTCGGAGACGAATATATCCAATATGCCAATAATACACCCAGATATTTTTTATTTTAAAATCTTTTATCACAGCTCCGATAATTTATATTCGCTATATCATTTTACATTTTTTACAAGTCAAGAAAACATTCTCTTAATGTAACTACTATAATATGAGACTGTAAACATACATTAGGAGGGAAATTATGAAATCACCGAAAAAGTATGGCGTCAGAACAGCAATTGTAGCGACAGCGGCAACTGCTCTTTTTGTATCCAGCATAGTCACTACAAATGCACCTAATCAAGCAGACGCAGCATCTTCGAACACAAGAAATGTAATTCTGTTTATTGGAGACGGAATGGGTGCTGCTCAGCGTGATGCCATCCGGCTTGCCACCGTAGGTGAAAAAGGAAATCTAGCAATGGATTCCATGCCATACGTTGGATTAATTCATACAAGCTCTACTGTCCCTGTTACAGATTCGGCAGCTTCTGCTTCTGCTTATGCCAGCGGTGTGAAGACTTATAATGGCGCTATCGGAATGGATGCCGATAAAAAAAGTGTTAAGACCATTATGGAACATGCTAAAGATGCCGGGAAATCAACTGGTGTCGTTACTACTAGTCAGATTACAGACGCGACTGGCGCCGCATTTGGTGCTCACGTTGAAGACCGCTCAAAGCAAAGTGATATCGCTCTTCAGCTTCTGACAAAGAGCAAGGTTGATGTTCTGCTCGGTGGGGGTGAGGATTTCTGGTACCCGGCAGGCAATCCCGGCAAATTCCCAGATGAACCCGCTGAAGATCCTTCAGAAAAAAGCAAAGGAACGCAAGGTAACCTTGTGGATAAAGCTAAACAATTGGGCTACACCTATGTAACGAACAAAGCGGATATGCAAAAAGCAAAAGACGGCAAGCTGCTTGGAATATTCGCAAACGAGGAAATGTTCCAGCAAAAGCCTGAGGGTGAAGGAGATATTTATAATCCGGTGGTATCGCTGCCTGAGATGACTAAGAAGGCTATAGATACGCTAGCAACAAATAAAAAGGGATTTTTCCTTATGGTGGAAGAAGAAGGCACTGACGAATTTGCACACCAAAACAACGCTAAAATGACGATTAAATCAGGTCAAGAACTGGATAAATCCGTGCAAGTAGCCAAAGACTTCGCCAAAAAGAATCCAGATACACTGGTTCTAGTGCTTGCCGACCATGAGACCGGCGGATTTTCTATTGAAGCAGTTGACGCAGATGATGAGTCCGGTGACGGCATATCCAAAGAAGACGGTCCATTCGCCATCGCCAATTCCAAACACAATTTTGTAGTGGACTGGACGACCTCAGGCCATACTGCGGTTGATATTCCAATCACAGCTATGGGCAAAAATGCACAATTATTTACTGGAATCTACGAAAACACCGAAGTATTCACCAAGCTTATGCAAGCAGCAGGTTTTAAAGCCAAAAAATAAAAGCAAATAATAAAAGACTAGCCAGATTTTTTTCTGGGTAGTCTTTTTTATTTTAAAATACAGTATTTACTTAGCATCTGTTCGCACAACAAAAATGATATCCTTAGTCTGATCCGCCCATTTACCTGTCAGATGAAATCCTCTGATCGTTGCTCCAGGCTCATAATCTTTACTATTTGAACTCAAAAAGGCTGCCAGATTGACTCAAGTTTAAACGTTGCTTTTCGATCTGCGAATTAGTGGATGGTTTCACCAAGCTTTACATAAGGAATAGAAGCCGCAGAATCCTTCATTTGTGCTTGAAAAAGCGCACTCTCATCATCCAGTTCTATGCCCACCTCTCTGGAGAGGGGTTCAACTAATCTGATGTGAAATATTCGATTCCCAATATGATCAAACCCAAAATAAAGATGATGATATCAATCACAAGCGGAAAACCTAAAGCTAAACTATGAATCGATTTTACAAATATACCGTTAATTAACGATTACAGCGAGGTGTGTTTATAAAATTCTATTTTTATAGCTAATCCAACGGTTTCCTTATGCTTCTAATTTACGTGACAGCTCCTTAATTAACTCGATCTCTCGTAAAACCATACTTCTGGTGTAAAAATAGAGCTCCTCAGAGTAATCCATATCCTCACTATTGCCAACTACTTTGGATAACTGCTGTAAATGGTCCAGCTTTTCGTTCATATAAGTCTCTCTGTAATCAAGCAATCTTCTACGTGTCTCCTGATCCAAAAGCTCATAATAAGCAAGACGAATAGACCATTCATTATCAATTCGAATAGTCTCCAGCGTAAATTCTGTTAAGCAGGTGTTAAACCGCTCCTCACCCTCAGTAGTTATAGAATATACATAACGTTTAGGCCGGCGTTCCTGAATTTCCGTTTTTTTGATTACCCATTTTCGCTTTTCAAATAATTTCAGCTTTGGATAAAGCGAGTTATTGTTTACGATTTTATCATTGCCCATTACAAAAATAATGTTTTTTTTAATTTCATAACCATGTTTGGCCCCTTTCATTAATTGGGCCAGAATCAAAACTTCAATATCCATAATCATCCTCCGGGCTTCCGGAATACGTATCCGGTTCATCATTTTCTTATATTACCTCAATTACTACATTCCTGCCAAATCACTCGTGATTTTTTGCACATACTTCCACCCTGTTCTTTCGCTAATATAGGTTAAAATAACCTATTTATTTTCAACCTATATGTAGAGAGGAAGTTATCATATGGAATTCACACATTTATTTAGCAAGGGCACAATCGGAAATATGGAGCTTAAGAACCGGGTCATTTTACCAGCGATGGGCACGAAAATGAATGCGCCGGGTGGATACGTCAGTGATCGTCTGATTGATTACCATGTAGCACGAGCTATAGGCGGCAACGGCTTAAATACTGTAGAAGTAACAACTATTCACCCAACGGCGGCCTCCGATGATGCTCCTGCCCTTTATGATGATAAATTCATTCCAGGTATGGCTCAATTAGCATTAGCTATTCGAGAGGCAGGAGGCAAAAGCTGTCTACAGTTATGGCATGGAGGTAAAGTAACTCCCAACCTAATTCAGGTCTCCTCTTCACCTGTTCCGTTTGAAGGCGTGACTCATATACCACGTGAACTTGCGCATCATGAAGTCGGCGAGATGGTTCAAGCTTACGCAGATACAGCATTACGTGCGAAGAAAGCCGGATTTGACAGTGTGGAATTCCATGCCGGCCATGGTTATTTGCCCCAACAATTTCTAAGTCCTGCAATGAATTTTCGTCAGGATGAGTACGGCGGTTCTTGGGAGAATCGCTGCCGCTTCCCGCTGGCTTGTATCCGGGCTATCCGGAAAGCGGTTGGACCTGGGTTCCCTATCTTGATGAGAATCTCTGCGATTGAGGATCTACCGGGCGGACTTACGCTGGAAGATATGAAGCTCTTCTCAAAGCTCGCTGAAGAAGCTGGAATTGATGCTATTAATGTATCTCGTGGGGTCCCTGCTGGCGCTGCGATTAAATATGAAGTTCCGCCGATCGATTTACCTGTAGGCTTCAATGTAGATAACGCAGCACAAATTAAATCTGTGGTTAACATCCCTGTTATTGCCGTAGGCCGTATTAATGATCCAGCAATTGCAGACCGGATTATTGCGGAGGGTTTGGCTGATTTTGTAGCCATTGGGCGTGCGCAGCTGGCAGATCCGGAATTCTGCAATAAAGCTTTAGCCGGACGTGCAGACACGATCGTTAAATGTGTGGGTTGCGACCAAGGCTGCTTCGATGGATTCGTGAATCCTAATGTTCCATTTATCAGCTGTGTGTTTAATCCTGCAACCGGTCGTGAAAGTGAATATGAATTGCAGCAAACGGGTATCCCCAAAAAAGTACTTATTGCTGGTGGTGGCCCTGGCGGATTAGAAGCAGCTGTCACCCTGAAACGACGTGGGCATCATCCAATATTATGCGAAAAAAATGACATTCTGGGCGGACAGCTTTATATTGCCGGTGCCGCACCACGTAAAGAGGAAATGGCTGCAGCCGCTCTGAATATGGGAGAAACCGCTAAACGTGAAGGTATAGACATTCGAATGAATACAGAGGTTACACCTGAATTAATCCAGGAAATTGCTCCAGATGAGGTCATTCTTGCAATCGGATCTTCTCCTATTATTCCGCCTGTGGAAGGCATCGACAGTTCACATGTGGTCAATTCACATGATGTGTTATGGGGAACGGTTCATCCAGAAGGAAGAGTCGTTATTATCGGCGGTGGTTTAGTGGGGCTTGAGGTCGCAGAACTGCTTGTAGAGCGCGGACATCAAATCACTGTAGTTGAAATGCAAGCTGATGTTGCTAATGATCTAGGGCTTCTGCGGAAAATCTGTGTCATGGAAAGTCTATATGGACATGGCGTTGAATTAATGACCAACAGCAAATGTATGGCGATTCAAGGGGATAGCGTAATTGTTGAAAAAGACGGCGAACGTCACAGCCTACCTGCTGATTATGTAGTAATTGCTGTAGGTTCACGCGCCCTCAACAAACAAATCCTTCAGGATTTCTTGGAGGAAAGCTCCATCCCTTATCATGTAATTGGCGATGCGGTGCAAGCGCGTAGAGCGCTGAATGCGATTTGGGAAGGCGCTGAATTAGCTAGACGAATCTAATTAAGCTAACTATATGCTTCATGAAAATAACCCGGCAGATCCGCCCTGCCGGGTTATTTTTTACTCAGAGTGCATTCGTGAGCGGCTATTCGGTAATCGGTATCCATTTAATCCTTCACCCTTCACCCTTCACCCTTCACCCTTCACCCTTCACCCTTCACCCTTCACCCTTCACCCTTCACCCATTATGCCGTTCGGACTCAGGAGACGCTATTGAGCTAAAAATAGCCTTTTTACGAATCTATCGGACCCAGATGCCGCTATTCCGCAAAAATAGGGGTCAAAAGAGGTGCTGCGACGGGAATAACTGCATTGGAGTCCGAAAAGCTCAGTAAATCAGCATTTAGGTGCTAATAAGTGCAACGGTGTCCGTTAGCGAGAAAGAAGCACACAAAAGTATGGTAAGAAAGATGAAAATGGTGAGAATGATCAGAATGGTGAGAATGGTGAGAATAGTGAAATACTCATCTCAATGACCACTCACAATCATTTTGAGTATCGGCAGCCCAATAAATGAGGCATATCGCTCAGCTTCTTTAAGAACCAACTTTTCCGTATCGCCCAGCTCGGCAAAAGGATGGATCATAATCTCAATCCCCTTGGTCTTTAGGGTTCTTTTCCATGTACCCACCACCTGACCCTCCACAACAATCGTCGGAAGAAAAACACCATTATTCCCCGGAACTATTAAAGGAGCAACGTCGGGCTCTAGAACGGCACTTCGGTCTTTATAACCCAGAATGTACTCATCAAAACCCGGAACCAGATGAACGCCGGAGTCCTCAGCAGCTGGCTCTAGCCGATCAGCAGACATCCAATACTCACTGCCATCAATAACCTCTGATTGCAGTTGACTTTTGGCCGCTTCCAGACCTCTTCTAGCATCGGTGAGGGTTATGCCTGCCCACCAAGCAAAATCTTGAACAGTTGCTAAACCATGTCCGGTGAAATATCTCCGAGCGAGTTCATACAATGACTCATCGTAAGAAAGTTCTCGAAACTGTGGCACCCATTCCTCTAACAAAACAATCGTTTGCTGCTTACCATTCATCGGTCCGAAACAAATCAACCCTTGGTACGCAACATTCCACAACATATGATAACCACGCTGGTTCCCTGTGTGAATACCTTCTTCTTCTATAAGTTGAAGTAGAAGTGCACGATCTAGCTGCTTTCCACCTTGTAAAGCATTAACTATAATATGTCTACAACGTTCTAGTGTCTGATCATCTAGCCCAAGCTCTGCATTCCGCCGCTTTGTTTGTCCTGCTAAACGCGGCACAGATAGCTGATGCATCCACTTTACATCTTCCGGTGGGACAAAATGAAGCGTACCTCGCAGCGTCCAATTCAGAATCATCTTGCGATCAGCGATAGCACGCTCTATATCAGCTAAACTCGAAGATGGAATACGTAACCCGATCGCCCACATCGCCTGCATGTAATCCTGCGCCTGTACTGCCCCTAATTCTTTAACGACCTGTTCGGGCTTGATTAGCTTGGAATCAACGATCTTCTGGTTATATAAACGTTGCGCAGCTATCATTTTATTCGTCACACTTTGCCTCCTTAAGTGATCCTTCTCAAACCATCGTTTAACCTTATTGGAATAATTTTAATATAATTTTTTCCAATCTCATAGTTTTTCTTATTTCTTAGCTGTGGCCCGTCTTACGGCTGGTGCGACTACCGATCCCAACAAATCAATGATTTGCTCAACCTGAGCATAAGGTAAACCACCAATATCAATCTGAGCCAGAAAACGATTGTGTCCGTACAGCTCATGTTGATAAAGGATTTTTTCAATAACCTGTTGTGGGCTGCCTACGAGCAGCGCATTTCTCACACTCATGGCTTCAGCAAATTGGTCTTTAGGGTACGCTGATCCACGAAGCTCTTTCATCATGTGATTTAAATAAGGGTAATAGTTACGGAACGCTTGCTGTGAATCTTTATCGATATATAAAAGGGTGGTTGTACCCACCGGCAGCTCAGCCGGATTAAAACCTGATTGTGCGGCAACTTGACGATACATATTCACAGAGGTCTTGAACGCTGAAGCAGGTCCACCTAGAACAGCCAGCATCATCGGGATGCCCATTCTTCCTGCCTTAACTGCACTTGCCGGAGGTCCTCCAACCGCTCTCCAGATGGGCAGTTTACCACTCAGTGGCTTCGGAAAAATCTCCATATCATTTAGAGCAGGACGGAATTGCCCTTCCCAGGTAATTCTTTTTTCGTTATTTATTTTCATAAGCAATTCAATCTTCTCTTCGAACAATTCTTCATAATCCCTCACGTCATATCCGAACAGTTCATAAGCTCCTAATCGTGATCCACGTCCAGCAACAATCTCTGCTCTGCCTCCGGATAACAAATCCAATGTCGAAAATTCTTCATGTACACGTACAGGATCCGCTGTGCTCAATACAGTCGCTGAACTGATGAGTTTGATTCGTTCCGTTGCGTTTGCTATAGCTCCAAGTACGACCGATGCTGCTGAAGTAATAAATTTCGGCTGATGACTCTCCCCCACTCCAAACACATCTAATCCAGCATCCTCTGCTAATTTGGCGGCAGCAATGATCTCTTGAATCCGTTGTCGTTCACTGATTGGTTTACCTGTTAAGGCATCTGCAACATGATCACCTAATGTGTATAAACCTATTTCTAAACCCTTATTCTCGTCGATTCTATATTGTTCCATCATGATGATGTCCTACTTTCTTCGCTGTATTATTGGATAGGATGAAGCTTCGATGCAATCTCTTCCCGGCGTTCTTCCAGAAAAGAAGGCAAGGTCAAATTCTCGCCCAATGTGTCAAAAGATTCATCAATCTCAAACCCTGGACCATCTGTAGCAAGCTCGAAAAGAATATGGTTCGGATCACGGAAATACAAGGAATGGAAGTAATAACGATCAATGACCCCTGTGTTCTTGAACCCTGCAGCTGTGATTTTAGCAGCCCATGCGGTTAATTCTTCCAGATCCTTCACTCTTATAGCCACATGATGGATACTCCCTCTTCCCGGTCTTTCCCGGTCTTGATCATTAACTTCTTTGAGCTGAAGTTCAGTGTACAAGCCGCCTTTAGCTGTTTCATAAATATCCACCATAACCTTCGGATCACCCATAGATGGAACTCTACGAACTTGTGTATAGCCTAAAATATCCTCCAAAACAGCCTTTGTACGGCTAGCCTCACGGACAGTCAATTCAACGGGACCCAATCCAACAATGGCATATTGTGGTGGAATATCATCAGTAATCCAAGGTTCTACCAGCTGAGTCACATTATCTTTTTCTGCGGAAACCAGATGAACCGTTAATTCATCACTATCCTGAAAAGTAAGCGAATTGCGCTCCTCTATACTTACGATAGCTTCATGAGCAACTTCAAATGTATCTAATCTGCTAGCCCAATATACTAAAGCCTCATCGCTAGGAACGAGAAGAGAGATTGCAGAAATACTGTTCGTTCCTTTCCGGGTCTGGCCTGCATTCGGCATTTCAAAAAAGGATACCTCGGTGCCTGGAGCGCCATTAGAGTTGCCATAGAATAAATGGTACATGGTTGGATCGTCCTGATTTACGGTTTTTTTGACAAGTCTTAGTCCCAGTACTTCTGTATAAAACCATAGGTTTTGTTTAGCGTCTTTAGTAATCATTGATACATGATGTTGTCCGGTTATTTGTGGTTGGCTCATTTTAATTTCCTCCTAATATGATTATGGTTTACTAGTAAACTGATGCTGAAAAAAGGAAGCTTTATTCAGAATAAAGCTTTTACAATACTACTGAACTCCTTGTGGAATTCGATTCTCATTCAGGCTATGGCGGTGAATCTTCTTAAGCATGCTGTAAAATACTTTCTTCTCGTCGTCCGTCAGTGGATCGAATAACGAAGCTTGGAAATCCGATTGCAAAGGAAGAACCTTCTCGATAAGCGCCTGGCCCTTTTCAGTTAAAGAAATATACTTCACCTTCCAATCCTGCTTGCGTTCAATCCATCCTTCTTTTTCTAATCTGCCAAGCATATGTGATACTCCACCTTTAGTAATGGTTAAATGCTCGGCCATTTCCATCTGTGTCACAGGCTGATGTAATAGTATTTGTACTAACGCATCAAACTGGCTAACCGTTAAATCAAACTGCTTCAAGAACTCATTGGAAAGATCGTTACTATTGTCATAAACTCTTACCAGCCGCAGCCAGATCAATAAGCTTAGTTTGTTGTCTTCAGTGAATCCATTGTCTCGCATTATGCCACATCCATTACTTTGGAATTGGATCTACTTGATTATCAGTTTACTAGTAATCTGATATGAAGTCAAGTTTCGTATTAACTTAAGAAATAGAGAAGCACAGATAAACCATTACTAAACATGTGCGCGCCTATAGGCACTAATATATTTTTTCTTTTCTCATATAGGTAGGCAAAGATTAATCCAGCAGCCATATAGGAGAAGATATTCCACATTTCGTTATAGTTGCTCTGGAACACCACGGCTCTATAGACATGTTGAAAGCCAAATAAAAAGGAGGATATCAGATAAGCCAGAAGACGACTTTTCCTGCGGATCGTTCTAAAAATGGTAACCCGATACACTAATTCTTCAATCACGGGGCCAATCCATACCACGTTCACTGTAAAAATAAATGGATACGAGGACAACATTGCCCGTAAATCCACCTCATTAACAGACTTTGTAATAGGATGAAAAATGGAAATTAGTGTGGGGATCAACATACTTCCGATGATAATAATCAAACAAAGTCCCCAAACCATCCATAACATATTACGGACCCAGTATTGTCTGAAATCTTGAATAGCTTGTTTATAGAATCTCCTAAAACCTATAATCACTCCTATGTAGATCAGACTATTCAACAGTAAGGCCATTCGATTTTGTTGTTCTGGCTGCCAAATAAAAACATGGTTAAGAATTCCCATAACCGGCCTGATCAAGAGAATGGAGAACAATCCTAAAAAGTACATTACTGCTAATATAATGCCCAAGATCAATTGCCTTTTACTTAATTTTTCATCAATCATTATAATCTAATCCCCCAAGTAAAATTGTTAATAGACTGAATATCAACCATTTTAGCATTGGGAAATTTCATACGACTTAATGTAATCTTACATAGACCTTAAATTTGCCGGTTCAGCTCAATTATAATTTCAAACTGGTTATCTTGCGTATTCAGCTGAACAGTCCCTCCATGAGCAGCTATTATTTTTCGAACAATGAGTAGCCCTAATCCAGAACCTGCCGGGTTCAAGGCTGATGGTTGGCCGTAATTAATAAAAGTAAGCTTGGCTCCATCATTCACCTTTTCCAGCACAACTTGAAACGTAGAACCTTGCTCCTGATAAGCGATGGCATTATAAAGCAGGTTTGAGAATACTCGATTCATTCTTTTTTTATCAAACTGTAGAATTATTTCTTCTGGCTCGATTACAAAATCAGGGATCAGACCCGCAGCCTCAAGCTCGGGCAACATATGTATCATTTCTTCTCTCAAATATTCTGAGAAATCATCTGTTGTAACATCCAAGCGGAATTCGGGACTTTCCATTCTCGATAATTCAAACAAACCCTGAATCAATACATTGGCACGGATACTATTTTCGTATATTATTTTGGCAAATTCCAAATGTTCTATCCGACCGCTCCCCTGTTCTTTTAGTTCAAGCTCTGCGTAACCCATAATACTTGTTAATGGATTTTTTAAATCATGGGATATATCCAATATTAGATTTTTTCGATTGTTTTCACTCTGTTCTTTTAACGAGGTCTGGATCTGAATCACTTCTGCCATATGATTAAAAGCCTGCTCCAGTTGACTAAACTCCCTATTCCCGCCTACCTGCACTCTTGCTGAATAATCCCCATTCTTAACTTTTTCAACAGCAGCGGACAACTGGTCTAAGGGTTTAATGAAACTAACCGCCGTAATTCTCGCATAAATCATCGTGCTTAGAATCAGAATCAACAAATAACCTAACCCAATAAACCCAAGCATTTGAAGGGTATGATCCTGCATAGGTGAATCTGAATTCCAATGGAAACTACCTGTCATTTTCACTTGTATAGGTAAAGAGACGATCAGCCAAAATTGTTCCTGCTCATTATATTCAACAGTGATCATATCTTTGTTAGCGCCAGTATTCATTAGAAAATCCGTAAATTCTTTGACACTAATCTGCTTGGACGTAAATGGATTGTTGCCAATGGAATGTATGACTTCGTAATTGTAATTCACAACCTGTAAACTGCCCCCGACATCATTAACAACACTAGTGTCAATTCTTTGATAGTCATTTTGCATAAGCTTAGCAGCCGTTAACTGATTATAAATAATGTCCTTAGATCCCAGCCTGTTCATGCAAAACAAAGCAATAATCACCAATATCGTTATAACCGTTGTTATAAGAAAGATCGCGATATAGTTTTTTAACAATTGATAGGATATATTTTGTTTTCTCATCTTATTTACCTGGGTTGTAGAATTTGTAACCTAGTCCACGCACTGTAACGATATATTCGGGATGGTGTGGGTCCCGTTCGATCTTATTCCTTAGACGGCTGATGGTAACCATAATCGTATTATTATCACTATAGAAATCTTCTTCCCACGCCGCTGCATATAACTTTTTGGGCGTAAAAATTTGATTAGGACTCTGCATCAGACATTGTAACACCTTATATTCCTTGGCATTTAGAAGAACTGGACTTTCATTTATGTACAACATACATTCCTTTAAATTCAGCTTCAATTCTCTATGTTGGATTGTTTCTTCAGTTATCGATTGGCTAAGATCGTATACATTTCTTCGTCTCAGCTGCGCCTCAACCCTAGCCACAAGCTCTGAAGCACTAAATGGCTTCACCATATAATCGTCTGCTCCAAGGCCTAAGCCCACTATCTTATCAATTTCTTCACCGCGGGCAGTTAACAAGATAACCGGAATATGGCTTTTCTCTCTTATCCGTCGCAGCAGATTAAGCCCATCAAGCCTGGGCATTACAATATCCAGAATGGCAAGATTTATTTCATGTTGATTAACAACCTCTAAAGCCTCAATGCCATCCTTGGCTTCGAATACTCGATAGGATCGATCTTCTAAATGTATTTTCACTAGTTTTCTTATATCAGTTTCATCTTCAGCAATCAGTATATTCATCGCTTAATTCCCCTAACTATTCTCAAATAGCTGAGTCTTTTCACTCAGTATAACTTGCCAATACCACTTCGGTATATAAAGCCTAAAGAATACATCTGGAACATCATGATTAAAATACCCATGGATCACCATAATCAAATCTATTAAAATCAATAATTCCAAGTTCCTCGACTTCGTAATGATCATACTCCCGTTTTTTCAGATCATAATAGGAAATCTCCGCCGTTCTCAACAATAACTCTCTGCCCTTATGAACCGGTTCAACTACCTCCCATGTAGAAGCATTCGGGATGTCACTAAAAAATGGAATCATTTCACGACCTCCTTTTAATCAAACTGCTTCACAAAATAGAAAAATCTTCTTATTTATTTCTCAGAAGATTATTTTATTCAATTGATGTTGGAACAACAATAGTGTATGATGCATAGTATAGATCGAATACTGTATGACACATAGTAAGTATAAACGACTTCGACGTCCTCTTAAGGACAGTAAGCGTCTAAACCAAAAATATAAGAACAATTTATAAGAGATTATAAATTCTTATATTTTAAATAATGAGGTGGGTGAATGAGTACTTTATTAAATTCTTTAATCACAGAGCTTAGAAGAGGTACGTTAACGCTAGCCGTTTTAAGTCAATTACGAACACCCCAGTATGGATATTCGCTCGTTCAATTGTTGGAGGAATCCAGCATCATCATCGATCAAAGCACCCTATATCCATTACTTCGCCGATTAGAGAAACAGGAATTAGTGACGAGCAGCTGGGACACATCCGAGAGCAGACCCCGTAAGTATTATGTTCTAAGTGACTATGGCGTAGAGATTTTTTTACAGCTAAAGGAAGAATGGCTTAAGAATTCGAAAGAACTCTACGGCCTATTACAAGGGGAGGATGACCATGAAGCTGATTGAGATTTACATTCATGAAGTTACTCGGAGGTTACCAGAACAAAATCGGGAAGACATCGCATTAGAATTACGATCAACCATCGAGGATATGTTACCGGATGATTATGACGAAAAAGAGGTAAAAGCCGTCCTTGCAAAATTGGGCAATCCAGCTATTTTAGCTAGTGAGTACCGCGATCAGCCCATGTATCTCATCGGCCCACGCTATTTTGATTTATATGTTACGTTATTAAAAATGATTATACCCATCGCTGTAGTTGTTTCTTTAATCGCTCTGGTTGCTGATTACTTGATTGGCTACAGCGGCGATAAAACAGTTGCGGATATTGTTACTGCAGTTATAAGTACAGGAATTGGAACCTTTCTTGAAGTAGGCATCCAAGTCTTTTTCTGGATAACTGTTGTGTTCGCTATTATCGAACGGGCGGATAAAGGAAAGGAAGGTCATCCTCTTACTACAAAATTAAGGAAATGGACTCCTGATGATTTGAAGGATATCGCGCTTGTCCATAAGAAAAAAGCAATTACAAGCTTCGAAGTGTTCGGAAGTTTACTGTGGACTGCCATTTGGGCTACTGTTTATTTTAATGCTGAACACCTGATCAGAGTCTATAGAGGCGGTGAAGGCGCACTTAACTTCGTAGCCCCAGCTTTTAATCAGCATGTATTACTTGATTATTGGCCAATTATTCTTATTGTGATCGGATTGGAAGTCGCGTTAACTATATATAAATTAATCAAGAGACAATGGACTAGAGAATTAGCATTATGTAATACGGTCCTTGAGCTCATTGTACTTATTGTATTCGCTGTTATCCTTATAAATCCGAGTGTATTCAACCAAGAATTTATTAATTACATGTCTAATTTATTAAACACTACAGCTAACCAATTTGAAACGGGACTAGTAGGTGGAGGAATAGCAATCTTGATTTTAGTCGCGGTCCTCAATATATATGAGGGCTTCCGCAAGGCTCGCCTTTAGTATTCACAGAACGGCGATTCTCCTGTTATTTGGAGAATCGCCGCTTTGTTTTCTGACTCGTTGAATGCCTGCTTCAAATGCTTCAACAGCTTCAACATTGTCACCCCCCTCTGAGAGTTGCGGACCCAGATGACGTTATTTGCACATTTTCTGCCTTTGGAACAGGGCTTCGGACTCCAATGACGCTATTCCCTAGAATCAGCTCCAAATCGGTGGTGTTTTAAGGCAATAGCGGCTATGCGGTCCGTTGGCATCCCAAAAGTGCGATATTTCTGGGTTTAGAGTCATCTGTGTCCGATAGGTGTTTCGTATGTGCAAATGTTGGCGAAGAATACGAAAAAAAGGAGTTGTCTCAGCAGCCATTCAGGGCATATCGGACAACTCCTTCTGATTTAATTAAATAGTTCAAGCTCGATAACCGTATCCATCTCATCAGGTAACATCGCGCCTTTTAATGTAATAAAAGCTCCACCGTCAACATCCGAATATTCCTCAGCCATCCACGGCACCTCCACCTTTAGCTCGGTACCATCACGTAGTAATCTTGCCTTTTTAATCTTCCCTTTCAGACCTTGGAAATAGATCGGGCCAATTCCACGGTCGTAGACATGCGCATACAATTTATTGCCCTTTTGCGTATAACGTCCCCACTCTGGCTTAGGTAGCAAAGACTTCCCGCATCCATAAATACTATCTCCATTAAGGCGCATCCACTCCCCAACTTCGTCAAGGATAACCAGGGATTCCCGCGTCATTTCACCTTTGGCATCTGGTCCAACATTGAGGAGCAGGTTACCATTCTTACTGATACATTCGACCATCGTACGGATGACTTGCTTGGTCGATTTATAATTCTTATCCTCGGAATGATAACCCCAGTTGTCATTCAGGGTAATGCAGGCTTCCCAAGGGATGGATTGGCCGTTTACGTCAACAATGCCGCCAGGCGGAATGATCTGCTCGGGGGAGAAGAAATCTCCAGCATACTCCTCAGGTTCTGCCGCACGAATATTGCCACCTAATCGATTGTCGATAATAATATCAGGTTGTATGGAACGAATCATCCGGATAAGCTCCGTCGCCTTCCACTTCTCCCCTGTCATATTATCGTAGGAGAAGTCAAACCACATAATGTCGATTTTACCGTAATTGGTGAGCAGTTCCTTTACTTGCCCATGCATATACTCTAAGTATCTATCGAAATCAATCGGCTTATCTTTGACCGCTTCGTTATCCCGATCAGGATGTGCCTTATCTCCATATCCGGGATAATCCTCATGGTGCCAGTCTATGATAGAGTAATATAGACCTACTGCAATCCCTTCAGCACGGAAAGCGTCTACATATTCCCGCACTAGATCACGCCCAGCAGGCGTATTAGTCGCTTTGAAATCAGTCAGCTTACTATCGAACAGACAGAACCCGTCATGATGTTTGGTCGTAAGCACAGCATATTTCTGACCCGCAGCTTTGGCTGCACTTGCCCATTTCTTCGGGTCATATCGAGAGGCGTCAAATTCATCGAAATACGTCATGTAATGCTCTCTACTCATCCGCTCGTTGCCGCGTATCCATTCCCCTCTAGCAGGAATTGAATATAATCCCCAATGGATAAACATCCCGAACCTATCCTGTAAGAACCATTTCGTTCTTTCTTCTCTTGTACCCATCTCTCCAACTCCTCCGTTAATGAAAGCTGTGATCAATCATTCACTCCACCTAAGTGGTATGAAATAATGCAGCTGCTCCAATTAGGCCTACATCGTCTTTGAGCGCGGCAGGTTCAATTGTAAAAGTACCCTTATAAGGATCCATGATAAATAGCTCCGTCTTCTCCACCAGTGCAGGGAATAACAAATCTCCAGCCTTACTCACGCCTCCACCGATCACGATCCGATCAGGATTGAACGTATGTACTGCATTGGCTAGACCTAGTGCCATATAATGAATACTCCGGTCAATAACCTCGACGGCCACGGGATCGTTAAGTGCCATGGCTTCAAATACGTGCCGCGAAGTAATTTTTTCTCCATTTATATTAGCCAGTTCCGTAATCATCGACGGTCTGCTCTCCATACTTCGCAGCGCCATATCCCGAATCGCTGTGCCCGAAGCGAAAACTTCCCAGCAGCCGAATCTTCCACAGCTGCATTCCGTTCCGTTCGGGTCAATAATATTATGACCTAGTTCACCAGCAAATGAATTTTTGCCAAGAAGCAGCTTGCCGTCAATGACGATACCTGCTCCAATCCCTGTGCTAAAGGTAACATAAACCATGTTGTCTGCACCTTTGCCAGCACCTCGGACATACTCGCCCCAAGCCGCAGCGTTCGCATCATTCACTACCTTTACTTCAACGCCTAGCTCCAACTCCATCCAGTGCTTCAGTGGAACATTGTCCCACTCCGGAAGATTGGTGCCGTGAATAACGATCCCGTCCTGGCTATTTACAGCTCCGGGAGAAGCCAGACCCACTCCTGTGAGTGGTCGCCCTTCGGATACGGAGCGGATCATATCGATCATTCGCTGCACCACTTCTTTAGCGGTACGTGCCCCAGCCGTTTCCATCAATTCCCGTTTCAACACGGTCCCCTTTGAATCGAACAATGCTGCGGCAATTTTTGTGCCTCCTAAATCGATTCCAACTACGTAGCTCTCAACCTTCTGCATAACCCATTCACCTTTTCACTATCTATTATTAGCCGTTAGAATGAATACTCTCCGCTAACGCCCGTAAGGCTGCTGGATCGATTGGCGACAAAGCGTCTTTATCATAACGAACAGCCGACCCAAAATGCACTTCTGTTACTCCAGTCTGATGTATAAATGAAGTAATACCTTCCGGCTTCAGACCGCTTCCAGCCAGTATACTTACCGTTTTACCCCTTGATTCCTCGACTAGCTTCCGCATAGCAGGAATAGCTTCAGGTGCCGGACCTGGCCCGGCAGAAGTGAGCACACGCGTAATTTGCGGATACTTACAAAGCGTTCGATAACCTTCTATTTGATCCTTCAACTCATCAAAAGCACGGTGGAAGGTTACTTGCAATCCCTCGGTCAACGGCAATAATGTTTCAAGCGCTCGCTCGTCGATAGTCCCTTCCGGAGTTAACGCACCAAGCACAATCCCCGCCGCACCGCTGGCTGCAATTTGCTTTATCTCTGCTGCCATGGTCAAAATGTCATACTTTGAATAGCAAAAAGAACGGCTGTGCGGGCGAACCATAACAAACGCAGGAATGTTAACCGATTTGGCAACTTGTTGCACCAATCCTATCCCTGGTGTTAATCCGCCTTCCGTAATCGCAGTAATGAGCTCCAGGCGGTCAGCCCCATTCGCTTCGCTTGTAAGAGCATCGTCCATACAAGTAGCGATGACTTCCAATCTCATAACTTTCCTCCACTCTTCCGGTTGTTATTGTTGTGCCTGTTTCATAACATAATCAGCGAGCAGTCGAGCACCATAGCCCGTTGCTCCAGCTTCTGAATACCCGACATCCTGTTTGTACTGAACCGTCCCAGCCATATCAATATGGACCCAGCTCAGCGATTCCGCTACAAAGCGCCGTATAAAAAGCGCTGCTGTAATCGCACCTGCAAAAGGTGAAGTACTAACGTTGCGCAGATCAGCGTAATTGCTTCGAAGATCGACTTCGTATTCATCCATAAGCGGCATGGGCCACAGTCGTTCTCCATTGCGCTCACCGATTTCGACGAGGCTCTGCGTCATCTCTCCATCACCCCATATGCCGGCGATACCTAATCCTAACGCTGCGCCAACATTTCCAGTAAGTGTTGCAATATCAATGACCTTAGTTGCCCCGATATTAGCTGCATGAATAAGAGCATCCGCGATAATAAGCCGCCCCTCGCCATCCGTATTTGCAACCTGAACCGTCAGCCCATTAGGATAGCGTATAACAGACGATGGCAGCATTGCTTCAGCATCTGGTACGTTATCAACAACTGGGATCAACGCGGTCACATTTACATGAGCTTGATTCCGCACTAAAATATCCAGCGCCCCAAGAACAGCTGCTGCGCCACCCATGTCCATACGTGCATCGCTAATATCACTTGCGGTCTTAACATTCATCCCACCCAAATCGAAGGTAACACCTTTACCCACCAATGCCAGCATTGGCAATTCAGGGTTACTCTCATAGCGAATTTCAACGAGGGCTGGGGAGTGTTTACTGCCAGCTCCAACCGCCAGCAACCCATTCATCTGTAGATCAACCAGCTCCTGCCCCCGGTAGACATGAACTTTCACTGCTGCGTTATCACGCTCGAAATATTCGACCATCCATTCTGCGAACCGATCCGGATTTAGAGTCCCGGGCACCTCATTCACCAGATCGCGAGCAACCACTGCTCCTTCAGCGCGCATGCGGCCAGTACTTAGTACAACTTCCAGTTCAGGCTTAGTCAGTTCAGGCCAATCGGCTGTCTGGAGCAGCAAATCAACTGAAATGTCTATTTTAGTAACGCCACGATAGGTTTGAAAACGATATAATCCAAGAAGCCAGCCTTCAATCCATGCTTGCAGCTCATCCGCAGCGGAAATATTACTTTCTGCTGTCTTACGAACAAATGAAGCTGAATTTCGTCCTTCTCTTAGGGCTGTACGGGCGGCAGAGCCCGCTGCTCGGCGAACTTTCTCAAGCGTAAGAGCCCGGCGTTTTCCCATTCCAATTGCTATCACATCGGACTCTTCCTCAGAGCGAGCATATAACCATGTCACACTGCCACTCTGTTTGTGAGCTTCTCCCAGCCGAAGAGGAAAAGGCTCCTCTTCATAGGCTAAGTAGATAAGCGTATCCGCCCCATTAGCGGAATCGAACAAGATATTCATAGCTGTCCCTTCTTTTCCGTAAAGTGTACTCACATTTAAAATTATCGTTCTAGTTTCAACATTTCTTCATCAAACAGATGACAAGCGAGCTCATGACCTGGTTCAACTTCCCGGAATACAGGCACATGTTGCTTACAGATTTCCATACAGGAAGGGCATCTTGTATGAAAACGACAGCCCGTCGGCGGATCAACTGGACTTGGAAGATCCCCTTTTAGAATAATGCGTTCCTTCTTCAAGCTTGGATCGGGCACGGGAACTGAAGATAGCAGCGCTTGGGTGTAAGGATGCAAGGGACGGTCATACAATGTATCCTTATCAGCCGTCTCCACAAGAGAACCCAGATACATAACCCCAATTCGATCACTAATATGCTCGACCACACTGAGATCATGAGAGATGAATAAGTACGTCAGGCCATATTCCTCCTGCAAGTCCTGTAACAGATTCAACACTTGGGACTGAATCGATACATCCAGCGCTGACACGGGTTCATCCGCCACAATTAGACTTGGGCGAACGGACAGAGCCCGGGCAATCCCAATCCGTTGCCGCTGTCCACCGCTGAACTCAAACGCGAATCGCTCGGCGTGGAAACTGTTCAATCCAACGGTCTCTAGCAGTTCGCAAGCTAGTTTATCCCGTTCTTTAGAGGACAGCTTTGTATGAATAAGCAGGGGTTCGGCGACAAGATCCTTCACCTTCATGCGGGGATTAAGTGAAGCATAAGGGTCTTGAAACACCATCTGCATATCTTTGCGCAGTGGCCGCATCTGGTTGTCTGAGATATGGCTAATATTTTGTCCCTTAAACCATACTTCTCCATGATTGGGTTCCAGTAAGCGAGTCACCAGCCTGCCCGTAGTCGATTTCCCACAGCCACTTTCACCTACAAGACTGAACGTTTCTCCCTTACGAATGGCGAATGAAA
Organism: Paenibacillus sp. FSL P2-0121; assembly: GCF_037975345.1. Taxonomy (NCBI): domain Bacteria; kingdom Bacillati; phylum Bacillota; class Bacilli; order Caryophanales; family Paenibacillaceae; genus Paenibacillus; species Paenibacillus sp. FSL P2-0121. The sequence continues at coordinate 4,596,787 of NZ_CP150245.1, forward strand.
TCCCATCAACGGCGTGTAAATATTTAGTCGTTCCGAAGAAGCCCTTCTTCACAGAAAACAACTTCTTCAAACCCTTAACCTCAATTAATGAAGTCTCTTTCATAAACATCCCGCTCCTTCCGTGTCCTCCTGCTGTGTAAGCCAACAACGGCTTTTGCGCTCTAGCCCCTCAATCGGAAGTAGCTCAGGTTCTTGCGACAGACAACGCTCCATGGCAAATTCGCAGCGTGGCGCAAACTTACAGCCGGCAGGCATTTGTGAAAGGTCTGGCACATTCCCTTTTATAGACTCCAAGCGATGTACATTCTGGCGCAGCTTAGGTACCGATTGAATCAATCCCCTGGTATACGGATGTTGCGGTCTGGCGAACAGCTCCTGAACAGAGGCTTCTTCCACCACACGACCAGCATACATAACAACTACCCGGTCACATAATTCCGCAACTACTCCAAGATCATGGGTAATGAGCAGCATTCCCATATCCTGTTCATCTTTCAACTGCTTCATCAGATCAAGAATTTGCGCTTGAATCGTTACATCGAGTGCGGTCGTGGGTTCATCGGCAATCAACAGCTTTGGATGACAAGACATGGCCATTGCAATCATAACCCGCTGTCTCATCCCGCCGGATAGTTGATGCGGATATTCATCGATTAATTCCTCTGCGCGAGGGATACCTACAAGCCGCAACATATGAATCGCATGCTCACGAGCCTTCTTGCGTCCATAACCCAAATGCAGTCTAATCGGCTCTGTTAATTGCAGCCCAATCCGCAGCACTGGATTAAGAGAGGTCATCGGCTCCTGAAAAATCATTGCCAGATCATTTCCCCGGATTTGGCGCATCTCCTTCTCAGAAATCTTCGTCAAATCCTTTCCTTCAAAACGCACAGAACCTTCAGAAATTCTGCCCGGCGTATCTTTAAGCAACCGCATGATCGATAATGAGGTTACACTTTTGCCACAACCAGATTCACCAACCAGGCCTAACACTTCGCCTTTTTTAATAGCAAAGTCTACCCCCGCAACCGCAGTTATACTTCCCTCGCCGCGTTTGAACTCCGTTTTCAGCCCTTGTACATCCAACAAATGTTGAGTCATGTCTTGTCCCTCCTTAGTTTTTCATTTTGGGATCAAGAGCATCACGCAGTCCGTCCCCGACCAGGTTAAATGCAAGTACTGTTAAAAAGATGGCTATCCCCGGAAAATAAACGATATGTGGAGCAATACTTAAATAATCACGTCCCATACTTAACATTGCGCCCCAATCGGGCTCTGTTGTTTTTGCACCCATTCCGAGAAAGCTCAATGAAGCAGCGGCCAAGATCGCTCCGCCAATCTTCATGGATAGATTAACGATAATGCTGGGCACGGTCTCAGGAAAAATATGACGCCAAATAATCCGGCGATGCTTCGCTCCCATGGAACGAGCCGCTTCCACAAACAATGTTTCTTTCGCAGACAGCGTTACGCTCCGAATAATTCGGGCGAACGATGGAGTACCAAAAACTGCAACTGCGATAACAACGTTGGATAGACCCGGACCGAGAATGGCGACGATCCCAATGGCAAGCAGCAAGTCAGGAAAAGAAAATAGTACATCACTGCCACGCATAATTATCCGATCTAGCCAACCGCCATAATATCCGCTTAACAGACCTAGGATAGTTCCAAGTACACCTGCGATTAAGACGGAACTGAGACTGACCGCTAAGGTTAAGCGAGTACCATCAATCAAACGGCTTAGAATATCACGGCCATATTCGTCTGTCCCGGCCCAATGTGCAGCAGAAGGACCTGCCATAAGAGCATCGTAGTTTGGTTCATCAGGATTATACGGGGTCAGAAATGGCCCGAAAATTGCAATTAAGAATAGCAATATAATAAAAAATGCGGCCACAAGGGGCATCTTTTGTTTACTGAACTTACGTAAAAAAACACCCATACGGCCTTTTGTTTTCTCCGGGGCCAGTACCTCTCCGGGTAATGGAGATTTTGCTCCCATCACCGCCGAATTGTCACTCATGATATCCCTCCTGATCCTAAATTCACCCTATAAATCTATTGAAATTCTGCTTCTTAGTCGCATTAGCTACTGAGAAAACCTTATTTTCGGATTAAGTACGCCATACAATAAATCTACTAATAGATTGATAAGAATAAATTGTGTAGCAAACAGAAGCAGTAAGGCTTGAATGACTGTATAATCCCGGAACAAAATGGAGTCTACTAGCAGCCTGCCAAGACCCGGAATACTGAATACCGTCTCAACCATTACAGAGCCGCCGAGCAGGAACCCAAACTGAAGTCCAGCTACGGTAACCACCTGAATCAAAGAGTTGCGCAGCGCATGCCTGCCGATAACAACATACTCGCGTAAGCCTTTTGCACGTCCTGTACGGATATAATCCTCCCGAAGAGTCTCCAGCATAGATGACCTAGAATAACGGGCCAACATAGACATAATTCCCATCCCGAGTGTAATGGAAGGAAGAATATAGGACTTCCAGGAATCAACACCACCCGTTGGAAACCAACCAAGCTCTACCGAGAAAATTTGAATGAGTACCAAGCCTAACCAAAATCCAGGAATAGACATCCCTGAAATGGCTGTCAACGTCCCTAAATGATCCGGCCACCGATTGCGATAAACGGCTGAAACCACGCCAATTAGAAGACCAATAATTAGAGCCCAGGCCATACTAAGAAAAGTCAGCCACAACGTAGGCATTACTCTGCTTTCCAGCATGTCAGTAACCGGGATCCCTGAACGGATCGAATTGCCCAGATTCCCACTTAGCAGATCACCCATGTAGTTTATGTATTGCTTCCACAAAGGCAGATTGAGACCCAGCTGCTCCTGAATTCCACGAATCTCTTCAAGCGTGGCATCTTTACCGGCAATAAGTCGGGCTGGATCGCCTGGGATTAAGTGAATAAACAAAAAGACAAGCACCGATACAATGAACAACAGCGGAATAACCCCGAGGAGTCTTTGTAAAGCATATCTACCCAACTCATAAGCCCCCTTCAGTATCGACAAATGATTTAGTGAGGCCGCTTCCCACCATACTACAGAAGCGGCCTCGTTCATTTCTTGGGATATTAAACCTAACGTTTGTTTAGCATTATTTCACTTCTGCATTCAGGACATTAATGGAACCATCCGGGAAGACCTTAACTCCTTCCAGATACGATCTTTTGCCTGAGATGATTTGGTCGACGCCCATGAATGCCCATGGAGCATCTTCCCAAATTGTTTTTTGAATATTGCCATAGATGGATTTAGCCGCTTCTGGATCAACAGATTTATTCGCCTCAGCGATCCATTTGTCTACATTTTCATTTTTGTAATAGGCTGTATTTGAGCCAGCAGGCGGGAACATTTCACTACTGAACAACCCTCTGGTTGCACCATCTGCATCTCCTGAAGACGGAGACCAGCTGACATACCACATTTGAATTTTTGCTTCTTCAGGTGTCTTAGCAGAGTTAATTTGGTCGGACAATGTGCCGCCTTCCATGGATTTCACGTCTACCTTAATCCCTACAAGTGCTAGCTGTTGCTGAATAAATTGCATACCCTTCATAGTTTCGGATTCATTTTCACCCCAAATTTCGGTTTCGAATCCATCAGGATAACCCGCTTCAGCAAGCAATTGTTTAGCTTTTTCAATGTCATAGTCATAACCTGTTTGCGGGGAATAGTATTGTGTTTTGGAAGACATCGTGGAATCAAGCTTAGCACCAAGACCCGATTTCACAACTTTGATATAAGCTTCTTTATTGATAGCATAGTTAATGGCTTGACGAACCTTCACATCATCGAAAGGTTTTTTCATCGTATTCAACGTTACATAACGGACGATTGTCGAATCGATGGTATCTACAGTAATTCCTTCAAGACCTTCAACCTCAGATACTTGCTCCGTTGGCATTGGATAAATGAAATCCGCCTCGCCGGTTTTTAGCATGGCTATCCGTGATCCATTCTCTGGTACAGGTCTAAAGGTCACACTATCCACTTTTGGCAACCCCGCTTGCCAGTAATCAGGGTTCTTAACGACAACCAAGCGGTCGCCTTGCACCCATTCTTTGAACTTAAATGGACCCGTCCCTACAGGATTTTTTGAAATATCGGTGCCATTTTCTTCTAAAGCTTTCGGACTAATAATAGGTGCCATAGCTACTTTATTTAAAAATGCGTTGTACGGCTCGCTGAGTGTAATAACCACGGTTTTAGCATCAGGAGTCTCCACTTTCGCTACCTTTGCGAAGCTTTTGCGCAGTCTCAGATTGTTCTTCTCATCTTGAATACGGGCGATGTTTACTTTAACCGCTTCAGCATTAAAGTCAGTACCGTCTTGGAATTTAACATTCTCTTGCAGCGTGAACGTGTAGACCAACCCGTCTTCACTTATGGAATGGCTTGCGGCAAGAACAGGAACCACGTTCATATTCTCGTCAAAACCCATCAGACCTTCGTACATCGTTCTGGCAGCGCTGATTGAATGCGTATCGCTTGCGTTATGAGGGTCCAGCGTAATAAAGTTAGAATTGATGGCAATTACAATGTCTTTATCATTCTTTGTAGTTGGGGTGCTAGTTTCAGTTCCACCAGCAGTATTGCCTTTTTGTCCCTCGTTGCTCGCTTTGTTGCCGCACCCTGCAGTCACTACTACTGTAATAAGCAGCAGCATGAACATTGACCATACTTTTCCTTTTGCTTTCATTTTTTACACTCCCCTATTCAAACGATGTATTAGAAAAGCTTCTAGTCCGATTAATCACCAAACTTGAAGATTATTCTTGACCTTATGCTCTAGATCTCCCATTGAAATACAGCACGGCGTTCGCCGACTACAGTACCGCCATCATTAACAATCGTGTTAGGCACGAGTGCATATAGGCGATCAATTGTGTCTTGATTGCTGTAACCAATACGTTCTAGAATCGATGCGATAATACATGGCCAGACTTGTTCTGATCCGTCGGATACTTTCAGTGATATACCCATTCGTTCCTTACGGAGTCCGATACCGTATACCCCTTTTGCTCCACCCTTAGCCGTCAGATTGTCATCCTTCAGGAGCTCTGAGCATACAAATTTCGTGTCAGCAATCATAACCGGGTTATCATTCATAAGTTTTGCAATGGCAGCGGCTGCGTTACGTATATCCGTATCCTCAATTAAATCGGGACACGCTAGCTTTAGATAGGAATAAGCGATTTTATGAAGCGGAAGTGCGAAGATAGGAAGTCCACAGCCATCAATACCTTGCGGGATGGACGCTTTGGGAACTTCAGCGATATAAGCCATCATCTCAAGAATCTCCTGTTGTACAGGATGGTTAGGATCGTAATAAGTGTTTATATCCCAACCCATATATTTGCTAAGGCCCATTAATCCTGCATGTTTGCCTGAGCAGTTATGAAAGATTTTACGAGTGGGCTCATTTGCCCGGTGACGTTCTGCTTTGGCTTCATCATTCAGCGGGTATGTAGAGCAGCAATGAAGTGACTCTTCTTTTAATCCCATTTTCTGAAAAAGAGCTTCAAGCGCTTCAATATGGAAGGCTTCTCCCCGGTGTGAAGCGGTAAACAGCGAAGCTTCTTTACTTGTCAAACCATATACTTCATCGATCCGGCGTTTCATTACCGGCAAAGCTTGGAATGGCTTAGCAGCAGAGCGAAGATAAGTCATATGCTCCGGATCGCCTGCTTTGTACAAAATGTTGCCCTTCTCATCAACTACACTAACTGCACCATAATGCACATTCTCCAACAGGCCCCCACGATATTCTTCTACCAATGTTGTAAATCCCATCTGTACAACCTCCCCAGCAGTAGTTAATTTAATCTAAGGCAAAAAATCGATTCTGCGATAAAAGTCCCGATCCGATAATTACACCCTTCTCATTCAGCAAAGAGCGATGAATCGTAAAGGAACCACGAAGCGGCTCCCATGTAAAGCGCGAGAGGTACAGCTGCTCAACTTCTTCGTATATATCCGGGAATTTGTCCACGAGTTCTCCACTTAAAATCACGCTGTCGGGGTTATACATGCATACGACATTATTAATGGTGATGGCCATATACATGAGTGCACGGTCGATCAAGTGAATCGCCCATTGTTCTCCTGCATGTTTTGCTGCGAATAACTCCTCAATCGTACGGATCGGGCGAATCCGATTAGCTTCAGATAATAAAGAACTGATATTTATATAGGTCTGTAAACAGCCCGCTTTGCCGCACTCACACATCATTCCGTTAGGATCTACTGTCGTATGCCCAATTTCACCCGCACTGTTCATCACCCCTCGATAAATCTCTCCCTCGAGAATCATCGCAGAGCCCACGCCTTGACCGAAACCCAATAATGCCGTACGGCTGGAGCCGACTGCAGCTCCTTTAAGATGTTCAGCAAGAGCCCTTACTTTCAGCTCATTGTCCACAGCGATTTCAAAACCTGTCAGCTCTTTCAAGCGTTTGGCTAACGGCACATTTTTCCATCCTAGCTGAACAGAGAAGACAACAATTCCTTCTTCGTTATTCACAATGCCGGGAAGTCCAACGCCAATCCCCACGATACGTGTTCTGTCAATCACATGCTGCTGGAACAATTGCTCAATGGCTTCATGAATCCGTTCCAGCGTTCGTTCCGGGCTTTCGTCTGGTGTACGGGGAAATTGACTACTGCAGATAAGCTGTCCTTGTAAGTCCACAATTCCTATAGACATAAGACTGCGATCCAGTTCAACGCCAACCGATAATACAGAAGCGTCCATCATACCTATTAACGTTGATTTCCGACCTAATCCTGATGATACCTGCTCTGAATCGAGTAAATATCCTTCCTCCGTCAACTCTCCGACAATTCGACTTACAGTCGTAGGACTCATACCAGTCTGTTTAGCAATAGAAGCGCGAGAAATCGGTTGTTGATTTTTTATAATTTCGAAAACCGTTAAACGATTTTGTCGCTTCATAAAATCCTGATCGTGCTTTTTCACGGGCATTCTCCTAATTATTTTCTCCAGTGCATTAATTGGATTAATAAACCACAAAAACAAGAAATTATTTGCAAATAAAGCGCTGATAATGTATTCTTTGATTTAAATTTTAATTTAGTTTCTCCAGTGATGGGATTAATAATAAAGGGTCATGGTTTATGTGTCAATATAAATGACATATTTTTTATTTAAAAATAAATGTAAGCGGTTAACGAAAGATAACCAACACAAAAACCACTCAATATATGACACAGACATAACATATAAGCCCATGAATTAGCATTTAATTTGAATCTTGAACCTATTAATTGGAATAGAAAGACTGAAAGTGGTATTTTGCTTGGATTAATGTGAGGGTGTGTGAATCGATGGTAAATTGAAGGTAACACTCGCATCAAAAGGAAACTCTCAAAAAGGAGGTAGCTTTTGATGCGAAGTAAGTTAGTTACATCGAAGGTGCTAAAAAATCATTGAAACTCAACGGTCTTAACCGCTGCGTTCTCTTGGATCATCGATAACAATTGTACTGGATTAAATGATTCAGGCAATCTTACAACGATTTCTACGTTTAATTCGGATTCTACACTGTTATTTTCAGCATGAAAACTTAGAACAGCGATTTTGTGTTCTTTAAGCAACTCTTGAATTCGGCCCATAGCGCCTTCTGTGTTAGCTAGACTTATAACGAGCTGTTGGGTTTTTGGTGCGGCCAGCCAGCTGTTACGACTGTGTAAGATCTTTTGCCCAAGTAAAATGATTATCGTTGCTCCTACGCCAAGAATATAAAGACCAGACCCTATAGCCATGCCCACTCCGGCTGTTGCCCAAATCCCTGCAGCAGTAGTGAGCCCTTTGACTGTGTGTCTTTGCATAAAAATCATTCCTGCGCCCAAAAAACCTACTCCGCTTACTACCTGAGCAGCTATCCGAGCGGGATCAAGAGAAAGATTAGGCCAATCCGCTTGGTCCTGAAACCCATATTTGGAGATGACCATCATGAGTGCAGCACCTAAGGCCACAACAAAATGTGTTCTAACTCCAGCTTCTTTCATCCGGCTTTTGCGTTCATATCCAACTAATACGCCACAAATTCCCGCGCCAATTACACGAAGCAAATACTCAAACTCCATACCTTCACCTTCTTTCATCATGATATGTATGTTGGATTAGTACCACGTAGGATAAAGTCGATAATCTATTTATTGTATCACAAACAAAAAACCATAATACGTCCTCTCGCATTATGGTTAACTCGCTTTTTTATAATTTTATACTTCTTAGTTCGTATCGGAAGCTAACAAAGAGCAAATCTCCGCATCTACAAATCTACCTTTTTCAAAAAAAGATTCGCGCAACAATCCCTCATACTTAAAGCCCGCTTTCAAAAGAGACTTCTTGGAGGCAATATTAGCCGGATCATAAAACGCCTCAATTCGATGGAGCTTCATATGCTCAAAGCCATACGCAATAATAGCTGTCAGGACTTCCGTCATCACACCCTGCCGCCAATAAAGTGGAGATAATTCATACCCAATCTCTGCTTTGAAATTTCTGTGCGCCCAGTTATGATATCCGCATGAACCCATCATTATATTATCCTCACGCCTGGCTATTCCCCAGCGAATACTTTGTTTGCCTTTGAAACGTTCATCCCATCTTTCGATAAGGTTGATCGCTTGCTGTATATCGGTAAAGCTATCCAGATCATAATACTGGGTCACTTCATCTTTTGAAAAATAATTATATATTTCTTTAGCATCATCCAGTGTAATTCTTCTCAAAATAAAGCGGTCTGTTTCGAGCACAGGAAATCCTTCAACGTTATCGATCATATTTTCCTTAAGTCTCCTCTCATTTCTCTAGTAGTACAGTTCGTCGTGGAAAGTGAAACTTCCTTTAGGATATAATGTATTTTATAAACTAGTGATTTTTTTCACCTTGTAATCATTTGTTCATATTGCGTTCTTAATTGCTTGATACACTTCAATCATAACGATAACTACAAAGGAGATATTCTTATGAAAAAATTGTATTACACGTCTTTTTTCTATGCAATTCTTGGTTTGATAGCCGGAGTGGCCTATCGCGAAATTACTAAAATGAATGATTTCACAGGAGATACTATATTAGTTGCGCTTCACACTCATATTCTAGTCTTAGGATTCTTTTTCTTTATTATTGCTATGATCTTAGACAAGTTATTTAATATCCATGAGGCTAAATCTTTTGGTGCATGGTACATTGTCTATAACATCGGTCTTCTAATCACGATTGGTGCAATGGCTACACGTGGAATGCTGCAAATTAACGGCAGTGATATTAGCTTCCTGCCCCATATTGCGGGGCTTGGTCACGCCATTGTTGGGGCTGGAATCATCTGGCTGCTTGTGCTACTCGGTAAACGAATTAAATAATACAGAAAGAGCCGCCAGGATCACTCCAGCGGCTCTTTTAATTATCCCCTGCTTTCCGTTACGGAGCAATCCCCCATACGAGAGCATCACTTTGATAAAGCGTCACTTTATCCCAGTTAGTATAAGCAGTTTTAGTAGCATCAAAGGAGTAGTCATTGGCTTCGTTAAAATTAGTCCAATCTGATTTATATATTCTGAGTTGAATATCTCCGGACTGGCCTCCAGCTGGAATGGAACCAGCCGAAGAAGCAAACGAAAGTTCAACGTAAGTGTCTGCATTCGTGCCAGTGTAGTCTGCAAAGGCGACTTGAACATTATTATTGCCGATCTGTGCCCAATCAATTGTGCCATTTAACGTCTGATTACTATCTTTAGTGAAATAATAACGGATTTTAAGATCGCTTAAGTTCACTGCGGTTGTGCCGTTATTTTTAATATTAAAATAAGGTTTGATCTGATTGTCTGTCGCATTAGTATCTCCCGCCCGATACTGCAACGTCAGACTAGTTGCTGCCGGAACTTGTGGAACAGCACTCGCTTGTGCCGAATTCACACTCTCTCCTGTACTATTGGTTGCGCTTACAACATAGTAATAGGTTGTTCCGTTCGTTAAGCCCGTGTTGATGTAGCTCGTTGCCGTTAGCCCTGTTGCTACAGTGGTATACGGCCCTCCGCTTGTGGTTGCACTTTTCACAGTGTAACTAGTCGCACCACTGGATGCACTCCAGCTCAGGTTTACTTTTGCATCTCCTGCTGTCGCTACCAAATTGGTTGGCGCCGCGGGAACAGTCGCAACTGCTGCTGGAGCCGCACTCGCTTGTGTAGAATCCGCACTCTCACCCACACTATTGGTTGCGCTTACAACATAGTAATAAGTTGTTCCGTTCGTTAGGGCGGTGTTAGTGTAGCTCGTGGTCGTTAGCCCTGCTGCTACAGTAGTGTACGGGCCTCCGCTTGTGGTTGCACTTTTCACAGTGTAGCTAGTCGCACCATTGGATGCGCTCCAGCTCAGGCTTACTTTTGCATCTCCCGCTGTCGCTACCAAGTTAGTGGGTGCCGTCGGAACAGTCGCCACTGCTGCTGGGGTCGCACTCGCTTGTCCCGAATTCACACTCTCTCCTACACTATTGGTTGCGCTTACAACATAGTGATAGGTTGTTCCGTTCGTTAGGGCGGTGTTGGTGTAGCTCGTTGACGTTAGCCCGGTTGCTACAGTGGTGTACGGCCCTCCGCTTGTGGTCGCTCGTTTTACGGTGTAACTAGTCGCACTGCTGGATGCCGTCCAGCTCAGGCTTACTTTTGCATCTCCCGCTGTCGCTACCAAGTTAGTGGGTGCAGCTGGAACTACAGTGCCCCCTCCGTTACTCAGAGGAATTACAGGGTAAGCATTCTGTACCAGCTGAACAAATTGATCATGGAACCAGTGGCCTGATACAGGCGCATTAGGTAATGCACCGGTCAGTGTGCCGCTTGAGCTGGTATAAGTTGGATCACACATTCTGTCAAAGCCCTTGCCCTCATTATTTGGAATGGCACTGCTGGAGCCGTCAGATTCTCCTGGAGGTTTCACCCAGACGAATGCATCCAAATGTGAGGCTGCATAACCTGCGGGTGCTGCTTGTGGAACTTCTCCAATTCCGGCACCGCTGGCATTACACCAATTGCCGCGATGGAGACGTTTATCAATCCGACCGGAATCCGCATAAGCGTTAACGGTTGTTCCGCTTGCACTAGTCGGACGATTAGGTCCTCCCCACCCGTTACGGGAAGTATCAATAAGGAAGCCGATCGTGGAAGGCCAACCTTTTGCTACAAAACCTGAATACAAAGCTGCTGTGAAATCAGCTTCATCAAAATACGGATTCCATTCATAATAACTTGCAGAACGAAGCTGCTGGCTGCCTATCGTAAGATTCGGATCTGGAAGATTAGGTTCTACTAGTGGAGTGGTATTGGCTGTATTCGTAATGAATCCATCGACACTAGCAAGTCCAGCTGTAGTGCCTGACACAACCGAAGTAAAGAGGTCGATAGCGGGGCCACGGTTAGTATCCCATCCGAGCCAGCCGGAGTGACCAATATCCATGTAAGTATACACATTTGGAATGGCATGGAGAGCATTTAAAGTGTAACGTGTAGCATCACGGTAAATATTCGTGGAGTTAGCTTGAGCACACTGTGGTGTGCTGAGATTGGTAACAAGATTCGGAAGCGAATCCGGCTCTACGATAGTCACTATCCGAATGTCACTATATTTGGGCTTTGCAAAAATACTGGCGATTACGTCAACATAATCTGATTTGTAGGTTGTCAAACCCGCTGCTGTCAGTGGCAGCTCGCCATTGGAGGCCAAAGCGTGGCAATCCCGCCCAGGCATATCATAAATTACGAATGTGGCTGTAATCGGCGTGTTTGGTTGCTTTTGCGCGAGTACGGAATCTAATGTTTCCTCAAGACTTTTTCTGCCTCCGTTTTCTGTCCCGCCATAAATTGCAGCAATTCGATCCAGCCATACGGCTGTCGGATATTTTTTAATGGTCTCCATCTTGGAAGCTAAAGTACTATCGGTAACCTGAGCAATAGAGGTATCAATCAGTGCGGCATAATCAGGATTAACATATGCTGTAGCTCCTACAAACGGATTGTCAACATGTGCCTCACTGGCATACGTGGTAGAAGGAGCATATCCGGTGATAACTAAAGCCATGATCGTAAGCAATAACAACATTTGCTTCCTTAGTGCTTTTGTCATTTATTATTCTCCTTTCGACAATTAAATAAATTCGCAAATAATTTATTAATAGCCACGCGATGCTACAATTGCAGTATTCACTCCTTTAAAGAATGGTCACCTCCTCTATGCCTTACCCGCACTCATCATCACCTCCTCTCCGTTTTAAAGATCTAACAAGAGCCTAAATACCCTAACTATTTAACATAAATATAATTTTATTTAATTTATAGTAAATTATCCCTTTTCTTGAATACTACCATATCCTATTTTTAATTAGAAGATAGTAGATGAAATAAAAGTTTAATAATGAGACTATAAGAATATTTGTTTATAAACTGGTAAATGATACAATGTGGAAGTGACAAGGTATTTTGAATTTTAAGTATTTTCAAAGTAACGCTAACAAACCTTTAAGGAGTGAAAAAAATGTCTATCGATGTTTATCTTAATTTCAATGGGAATTGTCGTGACGCAGCAGAGTTTTACGCAGAGGTGTTTGGCACTGAACGTCCACAAATCATGACCTTTGGTGAAACACCACCCGATCCCAATTTCACTCTTCCTGAGGAAGCTAAAGATTTGGTTATGCACACCCGCTTGAATATCGAAGGCAGTAATGTAATGTTTTCTGATGTTTTTCCAGGTATGCCTTTTATCGAAGGAAACAATATTAGTCTTTCCGTAGTTAGTAAGGATTTAGATAACATAAAGAAATATTTCGATAAGCTTCAAGAGGGCGGTAAAGTAGTTATGGAACTGCAAGAAACCTTCTGGAGCTCTTGTTATGGTAGTCTAAAAGATAAATTCGGCATCGACTGGCAATTCAATTATGATGACGGACGAATAAATATGTAATAAAAAAACAACGGGCATGGAGTAACTAACCTCCTGCTCGTTGTTTTTTTGTTTTTCGCTTAAATTAGTCCATAATCAAATCGTACACACTAACCTTCCGAATTCGCCGGGCAACAAGCATAGACACCGCATAAGCGACTACTAGAATGGCTGCACACAATAGCAATACTTGAGGCAAACTAACCGCCAGTTGGACATTATAAATCCCTAAACTCGAGAGCAATAGTACAAACGCTGAGTCTGAGAAAAAATACCCCCCTATGCTCCCCAAAGCTACTCCCACCACAATCACCGGAAACAGACTAAAGGTAATCTGCGTCATCAGATTAAAAGTGGTGTAACCCATTCCTTTAAGAATGCCGAACTCACGTTTCCGCTTCAGAATCAAAGTCTTAATCACTAAATACAAAATCAGACTGACTACTATAATCGTCACCACAGTGATGACTGCTGTCATAGAAGATACTGCGGCAGTGAATGTACTGAGCGTACTATCAACCGTTTCTCGAATGTTAGTAATGTTCCATTGCTTAGGGAAGCGTGCTTCCAGATCCTTCACAAAAGCTTGCGCATCTCCCCCCTCTTTCAGATACACATTGATGGACAGAGGGGTGTACTCCGGTTGAAGTCTTCTCATTCCATCACCGGTCATACTCGCCACCATTCCAAGTTGGCTAATCTGCTGGCTTAAGCCAGTAACCAAATAATTCTCCGTCACACCATTAAAAGTGATCGGGACCTCGTCCCCTATTTCTGAATTTTCCAACTTTGCAATAACACCGGAAATCACAATTTCATTATCATAAATTGGCTCTCGCCCTTTGTATATGGTTTGTGTCTCCAGCTTGCTATAATCGTCAGATACCCGGAGCATAAAGCTGGTGTTTTTAATCGAAGCGACCATGCTATCCAATACAGTCAACTTTTCAACCCCTGGCATGGCTTCTAATTCTGTAAACTTCCCCTGCTGTAGGTCACCGTTTTTCGGCAATAACAAAAAGTCGCTGCGTTCTATACCTACCAGTTCTATAACGGCGGAGGTATCTCCCTTAAAGTTGAAATTCAATATAGAGCAAAAAATACTAGAAAAGGTTAATCCGGCAACGATCAATACGATCATCATATTCTGTTTTGCCTGCCTTACTAAAGCTTTAAGGCTTAAGCTGAATTGCAGATTCATCCGGGATGTTTCGAGTGGAATTGGGTTCCGCTTAAAATTGTGAGTGAGGATTCCGCTCTGCAGAGCTGTAATCGGAGTAATGTTCCGAATTCGCCGGCTCGACAGATAGGTAACAAGTAGCACTAGTCCAGAGACAATAACCAAACTCAGTACTGCACTGACCCCTTCAAAGGATATTGGCCACAGAAGTCCGATTGAAGACGAAATCATATTCCCTACCAACGGCATAACCAGCCCAGATAACCCGCCTCCCGGTATAGCTGCAATGATGGAAACTGAGGTGAACTGTAGCAGAAGCGCATTTTTAATCTGCCATGAAGTATAACCGTTAGCTTTTAAAATACCGATGTTCGTTAAATTGTCTTCAATATGCCCCAATATTTGAAACCTGATGACAATAAGCGAGATTAGAACCATAATCAGTGCAAATACGATTAAAATGGCTGCTAAAAGATTAACAAAAACACGGTTCCCTTCGAGCCCAACCTCTGCCCGCATGACTTGAAATTGATCCGTACTTCCTGAGGCAAAAATCCGCTCACTAAGCATTTGCTCCAGCTTTACATCCTTTGAAGGATCGGTTAAATCTGCTGATAGAAAGCTGTACTGAGCTTCAGTTCCAAGACGTTCCTCCAACTGTTTATAACCTTCATCATTCAAAAATACTTTTAAAGCTCCATTAGTTAACGTCCCTAGCAACGGCTCCTCAATAAAGCCACCTATGGTATAAGAAAATGAGTTATTATCGTATACAAAAGTAAAAGTATCCCCAAGGTTATACCCCGATCCAACATGGAACAAATAAGGCAGATAGATCATATTCGCATCCTTAGATCCTGGTGGAGTCGTTGTCTTGAACAGTCCCTTGGTCCGCGGTGTATCCATGTTAAGAATTATAAAAGCTACCGTAGTGTCCGTTTGTCCGTACTTCATTTTAGCATCTGCTAACAGAATTGCTGCTTCATTCTCCCAGGATTCTGTATATGAATAACTATCCACAAGCTCCTCATACTCTTCTAGATAATCATCTTTTGGAAAATATGCACTTATTTCTGGAGTCCTTAATTCAGTCATTTTTTCTTGCTGGAAGGAATTGAGCTTCAAAATGACCGTAAGACCAATGTTCAGCAGCAGCACAGCTATCATGATAAGAATGAAGAGCGTAACCGTAGCACTTTTTCTTTTACGAATATTGGACCAAGCTAATTTTCCTATTAGGCTGCTCATCCCTACCACCCCAATTCGGTTAGAAAGGACTGTAATTGCTGCTGCCGTTCAGGTCCGTTATCTTCGCTATAAGGGGTAAGACGCAAATCTCCCACGATGACTCCATCCCGCAAATACAATATCCGATTTCCACGCAACGCGGTTTTAAGATCATGAGTAACCATAATTATACTTTGCCCTTGTCTATTCACCTCAGTAAGGACGCGCAGTACACCTATTCCTGCTGAACTATTTAACGCACCCGTCGGCTCATCGGCGAAAACCGCTTTTGGACTGTTGATCAATGCCCGGATAATCCCCGCCCGCTGAGCTTCGCCACCTGAGATTTGCGCCGGAAACTTGCCCCAGACAGAGTCATCCAGACCTACATCAGAGAGTAGCTTTTTGGCTTTTTTTACAGCACCTGCTCTATCCTTTTGTACAAGAAAAGCACTTGATAATACATTGTCGAGGACACTCATCGTATCCAGCAGATGAATCTGCTGAAACACGAACCCACAATTCTTCCGCCGGAATATCGCAAGCTGATCATTACTCATGGCTGTGATATCCTGACCTTCAAATAGAACCTCTCCAAGTGTTGGCTTATCCATACCCGAAATGGCATACAGCAGTGTTGATTTACCAGAACCAGAGCTGCCCATGATAATCGTAAAATCACCATGATATAAGGTCAGATCCAGATTTTTCAAAACATGCTGCTGAGTTCCTCCATGGGAGAAGGTTTTTCCAAGCTTATTAGTCTGCATCAGCACTTTATTATTCACTTCGCTCATGTTGAACACTCCATTTACATTCATGCTCATTAATTGCGCTAAAAAAATCATAGCTCTACGCGAAATATAATGGCTGCAATCACAAGCTCATTCGTAATTGCAACCTTATCGTACGTTAAATGTTCTTAACATGTCTTTGTGCAATCCTTAGCTAATTCTTAATTCTGTCCTACTAAGGGAATTAGCAGTTTGACTGTAAATCCGTCCTCCCGATTGGAGCACAGAATGTCGCCTTGCATTTTTTGCATCATATAACGGGAAATGTACAGGCCTAGACCTGCACCATTCTGGCTCACGGCCAGACTGCCCCGAAAAAATTTATTGAATACTAAAGGCAGCTCCTCTTCAGGAACCCCGGGACCATAGTCCAGAATATCTACCTCCAGATAATGATCCGTGATCTCGAACTTAATATCTATGGGTGTGTCTGTGTAGGCATATTTGTAGGAATTATTCACAACATTATCGATCACCTGCTGCAACCGCAAGGGGTCCACCGTAATGAGACAGTCAGGCACAGATGCTGCTGAAATCCGTTCATAGAAATTTACATTATTTATAATTTGGATCAGCAGGTGGCTTTGCTCTTCCGTTAAGCTGACTTTAAGTTCATTTAGTTCCTCCAAGGTCGAATGGAACATATCAGTCACCAGACGATCAATCTGATCTGCTTTGGAGTACAAAGTGTTAAGCTGTCTGCCGGTCTTCTCATCCCTTGCGCTTAATAACATCAGTTCCGTGATCGCCTTTAACGAAGCAACGGGTGTTTTAATGTCATGACTGAGACTAGCAACCAGTTCCTTTTTACTTTTATTCGCCAAATATTCGCTGTGTCTAGCCGCTGCAAGCTCTTCCCGCATCATATCAAAGCTTTCGGTAAAAGCACCAAACAGATGATTACGATCCATCTCCAGCGGCACTTCCAGATCACCTCTCGCGATATGCTTCGCGAATTGCTGCATTTTGCGGAACGGACGGAGAACCGATCGATTCAGGAACCAAATATAGAGAACGCCTAGAACCGTAAGCAGAAGCAGCATCACAATAGAAACTTGTATAAATTGTTTTTTCATATGTATAAAGATCGCACGGTAATCATTATTAATAATCACCTTCCCCACCATCTTATCCTGATCAAAAACGTCCACTAGAGTATCCCGATTATTGATGGCTTCGTTAACAGTAACGGAAATCGCATTTCCCGTCTGATATTTAAGTACTCCCGCGGTATCGATAATGGCAAATTCATAAGGACTTTCCTTGTACAGCTTCGGATCAAGCTTGTCCCAGTTCTGTTCCGTGAGCTTCACAATGGTATTGATCGCCACTCTATCTGTTCCTGTCTCCACCTGCAAATTAAGAATTAGGAAGGTGAGCGCTAAACTTGCGGCAAATATAGTAAACAGAAGGGCCAACAGCAGTTTTTTTGTCATAACTATTTGTCCTCAAAAGCATAACCGATGCCCCATACTGTACGGATGTACTGAGGATCATTAGGATTCTGCTCAATCTTCTCACGTAGATGACGGATATGTACATTTAGGGTGCCATCCCCCGCAAAAACATCTCCCCATACCTCTGTAAATAACTCCTCTTTGGGGATTACCCTATTTTTCTGCTGAATCAAATAGCTGAGCAATTTATATTCCATCGTTTTCAGCTTGAGAGCTACGCCATTAAGGCTTGCCCTCCTAAGTTCGGGGTCTATCTGGATAGGGCCGGCTTGGAGGATAGCTGCCTCAGCTCTAACTTCGTTATTGTGGCGTTTAAGCACCGCCTTCACTTTTGCGAGCAGCACTCGCAGGGTATACGGCTTATGAATATAGTCATCTCCTCCGATATCAAGAGCAATCAATACATCATCTTCACTGGAGCGGGCACTAATAAACAAGATAGGAATCCCCATCGTCTGACGCAGCTCTTTGCATAACTGGAAGCCGGATTCACCGCCTAAATTAATATCTAGCAGTAACATTGAGACCTGATGCTCACGCAAAAAGCTCCGGCAGGCATCAGCGCTTGTAACAAACGCGGTTTGAACATCGAACAAATTAAAATATTCGCAGGTGGTCTCCGCAAGTTCAGTTTCATCATCAATAATTAAACAATCATATCTCATGGATTTCTCTCCGCTTCAACAGAATTTAGTATTATGTTAGAATATGCCTTTAAGGAGGGGTTACCTGTGGATAAACAATCCCAGCGTCTGGAGCAATTTTTAGATAAATACGAACAAAGCTGGCCATTGAGCGGCACAGTCTTGATAGCTCAGCATGGAGAAATCAAGCTACAAAAAGCATATGGATATGCGAATCTTGAACATCAGGTCCCGAACGCTATAGATACCAAATTCCGGATCTGGTCACTAACCAAGTCATTCACTGGCATGGCGATTCTGATGCTAAAAGAACAAAAACGTCTGCGACTGGAAGATCCGATCCTAAAATATCTTCCTGAACAGCATGCATTCGAGGGGATGACCATCCTTCATCTGCTGGGGCATACCTCGGGTATAGCCAACTACACTTCTCTACCCGAATATAATCAAAAATTAAATAAGCTTAAGCTGACTCCACTGGAGATGTTACAGCTATTTGTGAGTCAACTGCCTGCATTTATGCCTGGCACATCGTTTTCCTATAATAATTCAGGCTATTATTTATTGGGGATGATCATTGAAAAGATTACTGGCATGACATTTGAAGATTATATCACTACTTTTATATTACAGCCTCTTGGCATGGTAAATACAGGAGTTTATAACAATCAGCAAATCATTTCAAAATTAGCCTCACCTTATCATTCCTCATGGGGAGAGTATACTCAGGGTGAATACATACATATGAGCTCTATCCTGTCAGCGGGTGCCATGTATTCGACGGCTGCTGATCTTTTCCTGTGGGACCAAGCGTTATACTCCGATCAATTAGTATCCCACGATACTCTGGAGATGGCTTTTCATTCAAGTAATCTCAAATATCGATTTGGTTGGTTTTTGGACGAACGATATGATCGCAAAAGAATGTATCATGGTGGCGCTTATCGCGGCTTCCGAAGTGAAATGCACAGATATCCAGAAGAGCAGACAACCGTCATCATGTTGACCAATTATGATTGTGTCCCCATTACCAAGTTAACGGAATCTCTATCTGGATTAGTATTCGGTGAGCCTGCCGAAATGCCGATATTCCCGCGAGCCTTTCCACTTGATGATAGCATGTATGCTGAATATATGGGGACCTATGAGGGATTTGGCTGCAAAGCGAGCGTGGAGCGTAGGGGCCAGGAATATTATTTTGTCTGGAATGATGATGAGGTTACACCGTTCTATCCTATCTCTGAAAAAAGATTCCATCATACCAAGCATGACAGTGAATTTGAATTTAAACGGAATGAACAGGGTGAGCTTTCATTTCTGGGGATGAAAAAAAACAAACGAGTGCCGCATAAGCCATGAAATGGCTGCTGGGGCACCCGCCTTTTTTTCAGCTAAAGCCTAAGCCTTAGCCAAAATAATAAATTGTGTGAGCATCACGATTACCGCTGCAGACACCCCCAGCGAATTAATGATTGTTAAAGCATTTGGATAACTTTCTTTCCGAAACTGTGAGAACAAAGATACCGTCCATAACACGCTGAAAAATAACGACGACAACCCGGATACAGCTTCACTATCAATTCGTCTGCTCCGGAGAAACAATCCGGCAAGGGTGGCGACAGTATAAACAATATATATTACTAGCTCTATCGATGTGATAACGATCGCCTCGCCGGCAGAGAACAAACGCATTAACAAGTATTGAAAACCTAAACAGATAAACACAAGCTGGTTAAAAGATAGTCTCTTCACTCTCATAGCTTAGCTCCTTTAGGATATAATTTCGCAAAAGATAACGCTTACATTGTACTAGTGATTGAATATATCTTCTGTGACTTTCCATACCCTGCCAAATATTAGTCAGATAATATCCTCACATACAAAAAAGGAAGTACACTTTGCGAAAAAGATCCGCAAGGCATACTTCCTTTTTTTACGATGCGATTGTAGATTTAGACGGAATGGGACATCTTAGTTCCAAAATAGAATGAACAGTGGATTTATAAGATGTTTTCTTAAAATTAGGAGGTCATTGCTGTGAGAAACAAACAATCCATTGTCTTCGTGACCATACCATTATCCGAGATCAAGAAGTTCATCCTTATTGATATTGTTGCTGGATGGGTCTTTTATTTTGCTATAAAATTCCCCTTCCATTCCTTAATTGCCGCCTCTGCCGGAAGCATGTTTGGTCCTATCCTCATACGCCAATCCATGAAGTTAGTTCAAAATCGCGCCAAGTTTTAAGGTTTTAAGAACTGCTCAATCTGTTTTTTATGATGCTTATCATGTGGGATAAAACTTCTCAAGTACTTGCGAACGCTGAATTTTTTGCGATCTCCATCCTTATATTCCTGATTGAATTCCTCTTCCGTTAACCCTGCAGCTACATCTATGATTTTAGTTCTATAACGTACAAATTGTTCAATTAATGTTTGTTCAGATAATAATTTAGCATATTCTACAGCGTTAGCATTAAACTCGTTAAAATCCAAATGCTTGGTTGTGATCGGTTCCCGGAGAATTATTTTCTTAATCGCACCTTCATAAAAATATTTATCCCATAACATGAGATGACAGATGATATCCTTTACAGTCCATTTACCAGCTGCAATAGGCTGATTCCAATGTTTGTCTGATACTTCACCTAAAGATTCTACGAACGGGATGAGGGACTTAAATTCGAGTAACATTTGCTCATTTGTTTTTGCAGCCAGAGAGATCAACCTCCATATGAAAAATATAATAATTCAGTCACAACATCTATGCTGCGTCATCCGCAGAAGCTGCGGCCAGATCCGTATCGGTAGAGTCAGGATTCAACCAAATCTCAATTAACTCATGGGTACGCTTCACATCATTTTCGTCAAGCATGTAATACCATTGATCCTTCCGTCTGCCCTCACCCTGCAACATATGGCTTGTGATCTCAGGAGTACCCCCTTCAAGAATTACTCTTTTCGCCAAATCAAGAATAAAGTCTGACTTCATATTGGTTTGGAAATTACTTCCTGCTATTTCGATGATTTTCTGTATATTAAGGATATTATCTACTCTCTTCATCCGTTCAAGCGCAGATTTCAAAAAGATCCGCTGCCGCTCCGTTCGTTTAAAATCAGAATCCTCGCGGTATCTTACATACATTAATGCTTCAGCGCCAGAATAAATCGGTTTGTTCGGTTCAATTCTTAATTTCTCATGATCCGGGCTCTTGTTCTCAATCACCTTGGTAATCGGAAGTTCAACACCCCCTAGAGCATCTGTAACGCCCACAAGACCGTTAAAATTAATAGTAGCGTAATATTCGATAGGCGCGTTTAATAAATTTTTAACGGTGTCTACACTCATCTGAGGACCGCCATAGGAATGAGCTGCATTAATCTTGGTTTCTTTCCTAGCTCCTTTAACCTTTTCCGCTCCGATAATTTCTGCATAGGAATCGCGAGGGATCGACACGAACAATACTTTATGATCAACTGGCCGAATCACAGTATATATAATCGAATCAGAAAGCCCGTTCTCTTTTCCCCGCTGATCAGTACCCAATAGGAGGATAGAAAATGGACGATCCTTGTTATCCGCCGTTGGTTGTAATCCAGGAGCTTCAGCGTTTTCATTATTTTCTAAAGGAACGTATGATCCATCAAGCGTGTGTTCAATAGTCGGAGCCACAACATTATTAAATCCGAAAATCAGCAGTTCTTTACGAAAAACATAAGATCCTAGCCCAGCAATAAGTACGATAGCAAGCGTAAATAGCCAGATCTTTTTTTTCTTGCTGGTCTTAGTTTTCTTCTTCACCTTTTTTTTCTCAATTCTACTTAAAGAAAATGAAGAAGCTGAATGAGTAATCTGTTTATTTTTCATTCGGATCCTTAACCCTTCCTGATGACGGATTCTACCAGCCGGTAATAGGGAATCATGTAGGTTGTCTCAAAGCCTAATCTATGCGCTAAGTTGAAAGAACCTTCGTTATCCAGACGACACGCCCACACCGGCTCAAGCTGATGTTCTAGACAGTATTCTATTAAGGCTGAACAGACCGCGTAGGCATAGCCCTTCCCCCGATGTGCTTCTGAGGTTTCTATGCCAATTTCCAGTTGATGCTCATTAACAAAACCCGAAAATGCCGTAGAGGCAATTTCCCCAGCGTCAAGAATATTGAAGCCCAGCCCCTCAGCAAGAAATTGCTCTTCATTCCTCCAAAACGCCTTAGGATTGACATCTCCTGTTGCCGCCAAAAACCGTTCTTTGTTCATTCGCACCACTTCAAGGTCTTGGTTAAGATAAGAAGCTTTCTGTTCCAGATATTTCTCGCGGTTAAAGCTGAAGTTGACCCTTGTATTTCTATGGAGCATTTCCTGTTCACTCCAATGAGCGATAACTTTCGGCCAGCCTCCCGCTGGATCAGCCTGCAGCAACTCTTGATGATGCCGAATCATATTTTTATTGGTTATGTAATCAAAAAGATCGCGCTTGAACTCTTCATTATCCGACTCTCCAATTAATAAAGACATTCCACAAGGGTGTGCAATGTAAAAAGCACGCGGGTTAACGATATCGTCAACATATACGCTGCCAGGTATGACTTGTTTAACCACTGACTCAGCAAACATCGTATTTATTTTCACTTTTCCTAAAGGCTCAATAGCTTTGTAATAATCTTTACGCTCTAGTCGTTTCATAATTTTCTCCTTAGATCTCACGTAATGTTTTGATAGATAACCACCAGTATGTGAGGATATTTTTTGCCGGATGACACTGTTACCTAAAATATCCCATTATTATAGACGATCTTAGGGTCGATAAGTTTCTATTTATAAGAAATTTGTGAGACAAAAAAAGACCATATCCTTTCAAGGATTGGTCTACCCTATTTATTAATGATGATCTTAGGTTTTTTTCACAATCATATCGATCTCACTCTTCAGTAAAAGATATCTGACGACACTTCTCATGATCGGAACTTTAGTCAACTTATGCTGATCTACATAACTTTTCATTTGGTCTTTAGACAGCCCGAGCAAGCTTCCCGCTTCAGACACCGTCAATACTTCTTTGTTACTTGTAGCGTTAAAGGTTTTCTTAACTTTTAAATTCCAGTCTTCAAACACCTGCATTTACATCCGCCACCTTTCTATAAAAAAATCCCCAAACGATACGTTTGGGGATTCATTTTACTACTTACAGTTTTACAACATTCTCAGCTTGTTGACCACGATTACCTTGAACTACGTTAAATTCTACACGTTGTCCTTCATCCAGGGACTTGAATCCGTCACCAGTAATAGCGCTGAAATGTACGAATACATCTTCTCCACCTTCAACCTCGATAAAACCAAAACCTTTGTCTGCGTTAAACCATTTCACTGTTCCTGTTTGCATAATATAATTACCACCTTATTTTTATTTACATGTTATTCTTATCCTCAAAAAATCTCTTGCAAAATCTCTAAAAAAATAAAAATTCACATATGGTACAAGGTTATTAACGTCTAAAGAATAACCCTCTACGCTATGTGAATTCGCCAGGTAAATACTTTCGATAGATTGATTATAACACAGCTAACACCAAATAGATACTCTACTGCATTATGAAGAAAATGGGAGGTAAGAAGGAGCTGTGCCATAATTGATTCTACGAGCGGAGACTGACCTCCTCACTTTCAAAATCCTAAAATCAACAAAACAGCGATTCTTCTGTTATCGAAGAATCGCTGTTCGGCGTTTTTTGGTCATTCGCGGCCTGCTACGACTACACATTCATTATCCTACGGGGCTTTCGGACTCGGTAGACGTTATTTACATGTTTTAATTCTTTACCGCTAGATTTCGGACTCCAGTGACGCTATTCCTTGGAAAGAGGCTCATAATAAGCATTTTTCGGTCCAATAGCTGCACTGGAGTCCGATAACATACCAAATATCGGATAATCGTACTTTTAAGGACCACTGTGTCCGTTAGCAGGTTACTAAGCGTATTTTCCAGTGACTAAGCATCTGCTTTCGACACAGCAGTCATTTTCATAGTTTTAGGTGCCAGCCCTTCTCTATATTTGAAAAGGGAATCTAAATTTTAAAGTAAGATAATTTATCCAACAGGTCTTGCACCATTGAGCTTAGTGACTCCGACGAGGCTGAGATCTCTTCCATAGAAGCAAGCTGCTCCTCAGAGGCTGCTGCTACACTTTGGGAGTCAGAGGAAGCTTCCGAAGCAAGATCGGCTAATTGTTTAACGGTAACTGAAATTTGCTCCGTTCCCGCGGTCATCTGCTGTGCAGCTGCTGAGACCTCTTGGATCTGATCGGTTACCTGTGTCATCTCTGTCAGAATCGACGTAAATAAAAGATCACTATCAGATACACTCTGCACACCAAGAATTACTTTTTCATTGCCGACAGCCATCGCTTGTGAAGCTTGATTAGTATCTTGCACCACATCTTCAACCAAAGCAGTAACTTGTTCGGCAGCTTTTTTAGTCTGATCTGCCAGCATGCGAATTTCTGAGGCCACCACCGCAAAACCTCGGCCATGTTCACCCACTCTGGACGCCTCAATAGCCGCATTTAGTGCCAACAGATTGGTCTGTTTACTTATGTTCGAAATCAAGCCGATAATCCCGCTGATCTGAGCAGATCGTTCGCCTAAACGTTCAATCGCCAGACTCGTCTCATCTACAGACAGCTTTAACTCCGACATTTGATTCACTGCCATTTGCAGCTGCGCACTGCCCTTTTTCGTCTGATCGGTAACTTCATCTGCAGACGCAGACACCGATGACGAAGAGTCAGCGATCCGTTGCACTCCAACATTCAGCTCGCTCATCGCCATTGAAGAATCACCCGCATAATCATTCTGCAGCTGCGCTCCTTCGGCTACTCGTCCAATTGCCACAGCAATTTGTTCAGCAGCTTTCCCAGTCTGCTCAGCGTTAGCTGTCAGCTCTTCAGAGGTAGCTCCCACGGACATTGATAGATCAGCGACAAGTCCAAACATTTCTCGAAGCTTATGGGTCATATGATTAAAATGTGTAGCCATTTTCCCGAATTCATCATCATTTCGAACCTGCAGGCTTTGAGTCAAATCCCCCTGAGACATCAGCTGCAATTTCTCAGATAACAAGCGAAGCGGTTTAACTACCATCAACCATAGTTGAAGACCAACAATAACAGCTAAAATCAAAATCCCAATAATCATAATGATAAAAAATTCTGTTTTAGCTTGTTCATAATCAGCCATGATAACATCCTTAGAGATCGCTGTCTGTGTGTACCAGACCTGGTCACTTCCAGGCATTGGTATCG
Source organism: Paenibacillus sp. FSL P2-0121 (assembly GCF_037975345.1). Lineage (NCBI taxonomy): Bacteria > Bacillati > Bacillota > Bacilli > Caryophanales > Paenibacillaceae > Paenibacillus > Paenibacillus sp. FSL P2-0121. Next base: position 4,622,387 of record NZ_CP150245.1, read on the forward strand.
GAACAAAAGTCCGCAGCACGTCTTCTCCCTTGGAATTTATCGTGTATCCCAGTTTGGCCTCCCCATTCTTCACACGCTTCCACAGTACTGTTTTATCTTCTGTATCACCGAATTCTTTGAGTACACTTTGAGGATCATTTGGGTTGGCTGCATATTTGCCATTAGCAGTGATTAAAGAAACATAACCTCCCAGAGGTTTATAGTTAACGGCTTCTTCCTGCAATTGGGTTAACGAAACATCGAACCCTACAGTCCCCAGAAATGCACCCGTTTTATCCAAAATTGGCAGCATGACCGAAATCATCTCTATAGCTCCACCAGTCGTCTCATAGGAGTAGGGTTCAATATATACCGGTTTTTTCTCTTTTTTTGGTAAAAGGTAATAATCACCCGCACCTTCTACATCATAATTCTTTAAGGGTTCAACCTTTATTGCACCTTGATTTCTAAAGACATAAGGAATAAAACGCCCCGTACCATCATCATATGGCATCTTATTTATATTAGCCTGATCGTTCTGATCAAAAGCATTGGGTTCCCATAATATGCTCATCCCAAAAATTTCTGGTCTGTGCTCAAGCATAGTTTTCATTGTAGAAACAACATCTTCACGGTCCAAGGTTTGACGTTCTCTTGATTCAAGGAGTACTTCAGCGAGCGCTTCACCCGTCGACTGAATGTCTATCATTCTATTCTGAATGGTCTCCGCATAACTTTTTCCTGCGACCTCTGCCTGAAGTTCACCGTTGGATATGCTCACACTACGCAGATTAGCCAGGTTTGCGACTAAACTAAAGAAAAAGATCACAATAATTACTAAACTTACCACCATAACAAATTTAAACGTTAATGAAAGCCTTCGATACAATGCCATCTGAACAACTCCACTCTAGGATAATATATCTTTAATCGACAAAATACGACCTCTATTCAATAGGACTTATTACCTATAATTCAAGGGGTGAAAATTTAAAATTCTATCCATTCCAAAAGTATGTTTAAATAAAAGTAGCCTAATCAAAAAATAACATAATACAAAGGAGTTCATGCCGATGGAAATATCCTCTTTTTTGTTGCCAAAAGATCAAGTCGCCTATATCACTAACTCACTATCCATGCTGGAAGCCTTAGAACAATTAGAACAGCACCATTACACGGCTATCCCTATTATTGATAATGAAGGAAAATATGTAGGAACACTTTCGGAGGGTGATCTATTGTGGAAGCTGAAAAACACAGCAGATTTAACCTTTGACAATATAGGGGAAGTTCCAGTAAGCGACATCCAAAAGCATGTTCATAACGAAAGTGTTCTCATTAATGCAGAAATGGAGGATATGCTGACGCTTGCTGCGGATCAGAATTTCGTTCCTGTGATTGATAATGAGGGTGTATTTGTTGGAATTATTAGGAGAAAAGATATCATTGAATATTACACTCGCAACATTACAGATTAATAAAAAATGACCAATCTCCATTACGGAGACTGGTCATTTTATTTTTCATCAAAATTACAGTTCAGTCAGGATAATCGTTCCTTGTGGGGTAATCGCTAAAGTATGCTCATATTGTGCTGACAATCCGCCGTCAATGGTACGCGCAGTCCAACCATCCGCATCAATTTTTGTTCTGTAACTGCCTGTGTTCAGCATGGGCTCAATGGTAAATACCATCCCCTCTTTAAGACGAGGCCCTCTCCCTGCTGGACCATAGTGAGGTACTTCCGGAGCTTCATGCATTTCTGAACCGATCCCGTGGCCAATAAAATCACGCACTACAGAAAACCCGTTAGACTCTGCATAAACTTGGATGGCATGCGCAACATCGCCAATACGGTTGCCTGCAACCGCCTGCTCGATTCCACGGAATAAAGATTCCTTAGTAGTGTCTAGAAGTTTGGTCGACTGTTCACTAATATTGCCAATCCCGTAAGACCAGGCCGAATCTGCCAACCAGCCGTTTAAGTTAACAACCATGTCAATGGTTACGATATCCCCGTCTTTTAGCGGCTCTTTTTTCGGGAATCCGTGGCATATTACATCATTTACAGATGCACAGGTTGCGTACGGGTACCCATTATATCCTTTTTGCTCAGGAGTAGCTCCTTGAGACAATATAAATTTTTCTGCAAATTCATCAATTTCCCAGGTCGTAATACCAGGCTGCAAAATTTGCGCAATTTGACGATGACATTCAGCGAGAATTTTTCCCGCCGCACGCATTTTTTCGATCTCTTCCATCGTTTTCATGATAATCATAATATCGCCTCTTCTGTACAGAACACATCGCTCTCGGGCAACGGTCCTTCTTTTGTATTTAGTTTACCCTTTATATTATGAAAGAAAATCGCGAGAAATCCAAATCATTAGGCAAAAAAAATTATATTTTCCTTCCTGAATCTAAAAATAACATCATTTCTTATGAGAATGTTAGATGAAAGACGAGTGCCTTATCAGCAATTTCTCTTATCTTTCTAATAAAACATAAAGTTATTGTTATCGTTAAATTATTTATTATTCCTAAAAATTCCTTTATATGTTATATTCAAAATAACTGAGGAGGTGATACATGCCTGTAATTGAGTGCATTTACTGCAACCACCTGGAGGATACGCATAATCAAAGAAGCAACCCTATTTGATTAAGGAGGAAATGTTGATGAAATTCAGAAAGCATTTTTCGTTCCGGAAAATCAGTTTGTTAGTATTAATTAGTATCCTTACTCTTTCTATTTCTTTACCTCAACAGCAGGCAGCGGCAGCAAACACTTCTGTTAAAGGTTTTTATGTAAGCGGTACCACTTTATACGATGCTACTGGCAGTCCTTTTGTAATGCGTGGGGTGAATCATGCACACACTTGGTACAAAAACGATCTGGCTACTGCAATACCGGCCATCGCAGCGACTGGCTCCAATACCGTCAGAATTGTACTTTCTAATGGCAGCAAGTGGTCTCTCGATACTTTAGCTGATGTCCAAAATATTCTTAAGCTTTGTGATCAGTATAAAATGATTGCCATGCTGGAAGTGCATGATGCTACGGGCTCAGACAACACCTCTGATCTTAACGCTGCAGTAAACTATTGGATCAGCATCAAGGATGCTTTGATCGGTAAAGAAGATCGTGTCATTGTGAATATTGCTAATGAATGGTACGGTTCTTGGAACACTGCAACATGGGCTAGTGGATACCAAGCGGCAATTCCTGCGTTAAGAAATGCGGGCATTAAGAACACTTTAGTTGTAGATGCAGCGGGATGGGGTCAATACCCACAATCTATCTTCACTAGTGGTCAGGCTGTATTTAATTCAGATACCTTAAAAAACACTATTTTCTCAATTCATATGTACGAATATGCTGGAGGTAATGCTGCTACAGTTAAGAGTAATATCGATAGTGCCTTGGCTATTGGAGCCCCTGTGATTATCGGCGAATTCGGTGACAAGCACACGGGTGGAGATGTCGATGAAGCCACCATTATGAGCTACACGAAGGAAAAAAAGGTGGGCTGGCTCGCCTGGTCCTGGTATGGTAATGGCGGAGGCGTTGAATATCTGGATCTAGCCAGCGGTCCAGCAGGAACACTCAGCAACTGGGGAAATACAGTCGTTAATGGAGCAAACGGAACCTTAGCAACCTCCGTGCTTAATAAAATTTACACAACACCTGGTTACCAACCTGTGCCGGATGGTGGCACTACTCCTACACCTACACCTACACCTACAGTAACACCAACACCAACAGCTACACCTACGCCAACACCAACACCAACACCAACAGCTACACCTACGTCAACACCTACACCTACACCTACAGTAACACCTACAGCCACTCCTACCGGCTCGCCAACCAGTAATCTGGCACTTTACTACCGTGCAGCAGATACCAATGCTACTGATAACTCAATCAAGCCCTACTTCAACATCTATAACAACGGAACAACGGCAGTCAATTTAAATGGACTGAAAATTCGTTATTACTTTACTAAAGATGGAAGCACCTCTCTCAATGGAGTAATCGATTGGGCGCAGGTCGGTGCTTCTAATATATCGGTTGCCCTCGGGTCCACAAGTGGGACGAACGCCGACTCTTACGTTGAGCTTACTTTCAATGCTAGCGCGGGCTCCATACCTGCCGGTGGACAATCAGGAGAAATCCAATTACGCGTGCACAAAAGCGACTGGTCTAACTTCAATGAAGCAAATGACTATTCGTTCGATCCAACCAAAGTTTCCTTCAGCACTTGGAACAAAGTAACCCTGTATCAAAACGATGTACTGATCTCCGGTATCGCTCCTTAAAAACATAAACCAGCGAGCCTCCCGGAATTGGAGACTTGCTGGTTTTTAAATTGAATCTGTTGTAGCGCAGATGTTGGGATCTTACTAGATTATTGTAGATCAAATGAAGGCTGCTGCTAGATTTGTCAGTCAACGGTGATCTACTGCTGTTAGCCTGCTGCCGGACTGTTACTACTCTGATGTTAGTCTACCGCTGGACTGTTACTACTTTGATGATAGTTTACTGCTGCTCGTCTATTGTTCCGCTAGTCGTTTGCTGCTCTTTTGTTTGGCTGTTCTGCGTACTACTCCACTATTGCTCCTACTGATCTAATCTAATTTTACTCTTTCACCATCTAATGTTATTTTACTATCGATGTAATTCGACCCTTTCACCACTCTGATGTTAGTCTACTGTCGCTCGTCTATTGTTCCGCTAGTCGGTTGCTTCTCTTTTATTTGGCTGTTCTGCGTTACTTCACTATTGCTCCTGCTGTTCTGCGTATTACTCTATAATTGCTCCTACTGAGCTAATTTCACTCTGTCCACTATCTAATTCAATCCTTTCACTACTCTGATATTAGTCTACTGTCGCTCGTCTGCGCTCATCTGCCGTTCTTTACCTTTGGAGCGCTTTTGTCGTGATTTTCGGACTCAGATGACGCTATTTGTGCGATTTGAGCCGTTTTGAGCAACTTTCGGACTGGAGAGGCGCTATTCCTCTGAAAAAGGCCTGTTCCTGTCTCTTTTCATCCCCATAACGGCGCTGGTGTCCGAATACTCGGCAAATTGGCAAGATTTCAGGAAATAAGGGCTCCTGAGTCCGTCACCTTGTTAGTCTACTGCCGCTCGTCGCGCTCCTCTACTGCTCATCTGCTGCTCATCTCGCTCGTCTGCGCTCATCTGCCGTTCTTTACCTTTTGAGCGCTTTGTCGTGATTTTCGGACTCAGATGACGCTATTTGTGCGAGTTAAGCCGTTTTGAGCAACTTTCGGACTGGAGAGGCGCTATTCCTCTGAAAAAAGCCTATTTTGGCCTCTTTTCATCCCCATAACGGCGCTGGTGTCCGAATACTCGGCAAATTGGCAAGATTTCAGGAAATAAGGGCTCCTGAGTCCGTCACCTTGTTAGTCTACTGCCGCTCGTCAGCGCTCATCTACTACTCATCTGCTGCTCATCTACTACTCATCTACTACTCATCTGCCCCTCATCTACTACTCATCTACTACTCATCTGCCCCTCATCTACTACTCATCTTCTATTCGTTTGCGCTCGTCTGCGCTCACCTACCGTTCTTTACCTCTGGAGCATTATGTGTACGACACGACACCCCGCGCATCTAACTACGACCAAACCACAAAAATCCCGGCAGCCATCAACTGGCCCCGGGACATTTTTAAATCTACTTTCATTTAGTCATGGAAATTAAGTCCAGAGGTAACGGCTTTAACATAATCTGCACGGATCACGAAATCTCCAAAATGCTCGCCTTGTTGACGTTCTTTGGCATATCGGTGAAGAATAGGTTCAAGCGTCTCTAGGATCTCCTTCTCATCTATGTTTTCTTTATACATTTTATTGAGGCGATCACCCGTAAAGCCTGCTCCTAAATACATATTGTATCTGCCAGGAGCCTTGCCGATAAACGAGATTTCACCCAGCGCCGGTCTAGCACAGCCATTAGGGCAGCCGGTCATTCGGATCACAATTTCCTCGTCACGCAAACCAGCCTTATCTATAACAAGCTCCAGCTTATCTATCAGCGAAGGCAGATAGCGTTCCGCTTCAGCCATCGCAAGTCCGCAGGTTGGCAGTGCTACACAGGACATGGAGCTGCGCCGCAATGCAGAAAGATGTGCTCCATCTGTTAGTCCATGCTGTTTAGCCAGCTCAGCTACTTTTCGTTTTTTGGCAGTAGTGACGTTGGCAATCGTTAGATTCTGATTCGGCGTTAGCCGGAAATCTCCAGTATGAATCTTAGCAATCTCCCGCAAGCCAGTCATCAAGGTGTATCCTTCTTGGTCATGAATCCGTCCGCTTTGGATATAAAGTGTCAGATTCCATTTTCCGTTGGTACCCTTCACCCAGCCGTAACGGTCTCCGTTGTGATCAAAATGATAATCACGTGCTGCTTCAAGCTGCCATCCGAGTCTTTCATGCAGTTCGTCTACGAACCATTCCAGACCATGGCGGTCAATTGTATATTTGAACCGTGCATTTTTGCGGACAGAGCGATTGCCATAATCCCGCTGGATTGTTACGGTCTTTTCTGCCACATCAATCAACTGTTCCGGACGGCAAAAACCAATTATACGTCCCAACTGAGGATAAGTACTGGTATCGCCATGAGTCATCCCCATACCGCCGCCTACAGAAACGTTGAAGCCGACTAGTTTCTCATTTTCCAGAATAGCGATAAAACCCAGATCTTGCGAGAATACATCCACATCATTAGAAGGAGGCACCGCTAGACCAATCTTGAATTTACGCGGTAAATATACCGGTCCATAGATCGGTTCTACTTCCGCACGTTCGCCTAAGCTATCTACTACCTTCTCACCGTCCAACCAGATTTCATGGTAAGCAGGCGTACGTGGTGATAAGTGATCACTTACTTTGCGCGCCCATTCGTAGACCTCTGCATGCACCTCTGACTGGTAAGGATTCGGATTACTCATTACGTTACGGTTAACATCGCCGCAAGCTGCCAGCGTCGTCATCAGCGTATCATTAATGCTGCGGATGGTTTTCTTAAGATTCCATTTGAGTACCCCATGCATTTGAAACGCCTGTCTGGTAGTCAGACGTAAGGTTCCATTGCCGTATTTTTGTGCCAGATCATCCATCACTAGCCACTGCTCTGGTGTCGCTACCCCGCCTGGGGCAACTACACGAAGCATGAACTGGAATGCAGGCTCCAGCTTTTGCCGTTCACGCTCGTTGCGTAAATCCCGATCGTCCTGCATATAGCTTCCGTGAAATTTCAGCAGCCGATTATCATCTTCCGGCAAGCCTCCGGTAATCGGATTGCTTAATGTCTCAACAAGCGCGCCCCGCAGATAGTTACTCTCTTGCTTAATGTGCTCAACATCGCTTGGAGGCCCGCCGATCGGCTTAACCTTTTCATTGTTTGCCATTGTTGTTATCTCCCCCCGAAGTCATTCGATAACTTTCCTCTATCCATTAGTAAACATCACGTTGGTAGCGCTGCGCCTGCTGCATATTATCCAAATAAGCTGCCGCTTCTTCAGGACTCAAACCACCCTCATGCTGGATGACAGTAATCAGAGCAGAATGAACATCATGTGCCATATGCTTCTCGTCTCCGCAAATGTAAATATGAGCTCCCGCTTGCAGCCATTCGTAGACCTCGCGGCTCTTTTCCAGAATGCGATGCTGAACATATACTTTCTCTTCGGTATCACGGGAGAAAGCAACATCCAGCTTAGTTAACAAGCCGTCTTTAAGCATTCTCTGCCAGTCCGTCTGATAGAGGAAGTCCGTCACAAAATGCCGATCTCCGTAGAACAGCCATGATTTACCTTCCGCCCCAAGCTCGCCACGTTCCTCCAGGAAAGAGCGGAAGGGTGCAACACCTGTGCCCGGTCCAATCATAATGATCGGTGCATCAGGATTCGTCGGAAGCTTAAAGTTCGGATTATGTTGAATGTAGATGGGCAACGTATCTCCCGGCTGGACTCTTTCAGCACAATGTACCGAGCAGACCCCATAACGATCACGGCCATGTGCCTCATAACGTACAGCTCTAACCGTTAAATGAACCTCATCTGGATTAGCTTTATAACTGCTGGCAATTGAATAGAGTCGTGCCGGAAGCTTGCGCAAAATAGTCACAAAGCTACTGGCCGACCCCTCCCATGGAGAGAAGTCCTGAACTAAATCGAGCAGATCGCGGCCTTGAATATATTCCTTAAGCTGTTGCGCACGTTCTGGCGACAATAGATCACTTAGTTGGTTAGAAGAAGATAACTTCGCCGCTTGTTCAAGTAACGGTTTGGTCAATACAGTGATTTCATAGTGGTGAAGAAGGGCCTCACGTAAGGTGCCGTCTTCCCCTTTTTTATTAAATGGAACAATATCATTAGGATTCCAGCCCATAGTATGAATAATAGCGTCTACCAATTCAGGATGATTCTCCGGATAGACACCCAGCGCATCCCCTGGTTCAAATTGTATGTTCGAGCCTTCTAGGGATAGTTCCAAATGGCGGGTCTCCCGGTCAGAACCACGTCCGTTCAGATTAAGGTTCTCTAATACTTCCGCTTTAAAAGGATTGTTACGGGTATACAAAGGCTCCTGAGAATCTGCGTCTTCCGCAGCTTGAACCGCTTTTGCCGCAATGGCCGGAGCATTTAAATGTGCATTTAAGGCACTAATGACGCCTTCAAACCACTCGGTAACCGAATCATCATAATCAAGATCACAATCCACACGCGGACTTAACCGCTTGCCGCCAAGTTCCTCAAGCCGCTGATCGAAGTCCTTGCCGGTCTGACAAAAGAATTCATAGGAGGTATCCCCCAGTGCCAGCACTGAGAACTTCAGATTCTCTAATTGAGGAGCTCTTTTGCTATAGAGAAATTCATGGAACATCCGTGCATTATCTGGCGGCTCGCCTTCACCGTGTGTACTGACCAGCAATAGGAGGTTCTCAACCTTCTTAAGCGCATTGGGCTTAAAGCTGTTCATCGCAGTGAGTGTGACCTGAAATCCTTGCTCCTCCAGCTTGCGGGACAAGCTCCCAGCCAGCCGTTGGCAGTTCCCTGTCTGGGACCCAAACAACACGGTCACTTCACGTGAAACTGCAGGTTGACTAACGGTACTACCTTCCACATTTCCTATCGTATTTGATTGTACTGCTTGAACCCCGGCACTTGCCGATGGTGCAGTAGTAAAGCCCATGGCTGACAAATAACCGCTAAGCCATATTTGCTGTGTCTCCGTTAAGGATGGTAGAAGACGATTGAGTAGCTCGACTTGGCTCTCGTTAAAAGGACTGTTCGTTACCTGTAGTTGCAACAATATCCACCTCTCCTAAACATGAAATCTTCTGATGATCCGTACCTCATGAAATCAGGCTATCACAATAATTGTAAACGATCAATGATGTCGATTTACCCTAATAATTGTATTTTATTGAAAAATAATCTATAAAGTACGTAAAAACCGATCAAAACAGTATGATTTAACCTGTTTTGATCGGTTTCATTATAAAAAGTGATACTATTTATAAAATATTGTGATAAATAAAAGCTATAATTTTTGCTTACTTTCGGGAAATAACACCTCGCCGCTCCCCGTCTTAATCTTCACTATCTCCTCAAGCGTATTCGACAGCTCGCCGGGTGGATAAGGTTTAGTTAAATATTTTTGAATTACATCGTTTAATTGATTCTTATCCGATTGATCCAGAGCAGAAGAAATAACGATAGGTATATTTTCAGTTCTTGGATCTTCTTTAAGCATTCGGATCAAATCCCAGCCATCCAGTTCTTCACCCAACATCAAATCTACCACAATCGCCACAAATGGTGTTTTCAAGGCCTGATCAAAAGCTTGCTGTGGATGGTAATGATGGGTAACACGGAAGCCCTTCCCTTTAAGCTCTTCTGATAAAAGCAACGATAGACTGTAATCATCTTCAACGATCATCACATTAGGCTTGAGCTCTTTATCGGTGCTCCATTTATTAAGCTCATCCTGTTGCCGGCTCGCTTCCGCATGGAGGATAGGGAGGCTAAACCAGACGGTAGTGCCCTCTCCTTCAACGGAATCTATACCGATATTTCCCTTTTGCTTCTCAATAATCTCCTTACAGATGGCAAGCCCGAGTCCTGTTCCTCCAATTCTTTTAGAGGCGCTATTATCCACTCTTCTGAATTTTTGGAATAGCTGTCCTATTTGATCCTTAGGAATGCCAAGACCATTATCCTGGATACGTACAATAATTCTATCCGACTCGTTATGCAGCAGTACTTTAACTTCATTGTTATCAGGCGAGAATTTAATCGCATTACTTAACAGATTCGTCAGAACTTGGACAATCTTATCCTTGTCCACGTCAACATCCGCATTCAAAGCCTCATCCACTAGGAGTACATGATGGGTACTGCTCAGTTTATATTGATCAATTACGCCTAATACAATTTCACTGAGATTCAAATGCTCCGTGATATATTGCTGCTTACCTGACTCCATTCTCTGCAAATCAAGAAAATCATTAATGAGCTCCGTCAGTCGTTTAGCTTCTTTATGAATCGTCTCCAGATATTTAAGCTGCTTCTCAGGCTTCATGGTCTTAGATAATAACAGTTCTGTGAAACCAAGTACACTCGATAGCGGTGTTCTTAGCTCATGACTTACCGTACTGACAAGATCAGATTTCATAAGGTCCAGCTCATATTCTCTAGTGATATCTCTGTAGACAAACAATGTACCAATACGCAGTTCGCGACGGAATACAGGGATCGCATACACATCAATATGCTTCATCGATTCAGTTCCAATGGAGTATTGCATGCTGCTCGATTCCAGAGCATCCTCAGCAATCGCTTTTTCAAAAAACATCCGAAGTTCATGATTCTCATTCGAGTGCTCAATGAAATAATCCATCCATTTCTGACGGGGAATCAAAGCTCCTTCTGTCCACTCATAATTAAAAATGTTGCTCAACGCTTTATTCATCTGCAGGAGCATACCTTCTGTATTCACAAATTGTATGCCCTCGTTCACATTATTTACGATGTCCCGATTCAGCTTTCGTCCATGTTCAATCTCTTCATACATGAATAAACGTTCAATCGCCAGCGCTACGCGGTTCATCATCCCCTGAACCTCATTAATCTCTTCTTTGCTGAAGGAATGACCAATCCGGCTGCCACAGAACACTGCAAGAATCTCATCCTCTGCGTTCACAACAGTAGTGTAGAAGTCGTAAACATAGACCTCACTCGCAGAAATCCCTTGCTCTGATTGTGTGGCCAGGCGCTTGATTAGGTACGTTTTTTCCGCTTGCAAGCGATATAACATCTCATTATTCTCATGATCAAGATAACGCTCCACATTCTCCTGGGGAATGCCTTTCACAGCCGCGATATTATCTTTCACAAGCAGGAAGAAACTCGAATCAAAGGCATACAGGCGATGCATAAACTCAATAAACTTATCGGCAAATTCATGTTTATCCAAAGTATAAGTAATATCATGATTCAGCTGATTATTTAGCTCTAGCATCATCTTGGTCTGTTCTGTGTTTTTTAACGTTTCGGCTAGCTCCTGCTGCACGCTTTTCATTGAGGTGATATCGTTCGCAATAAGGATGTATTGATAAATCACACCCTCTTCATTCAGGTACGGCACAATCGTCAGATGCAGCCAGATGGGCAATCCGTCTTTGGCTAGAATCTGCAGCTCATTGTTCCACACTCCGCCTGTATTTAATTTGTTAAAGATTTTCTGATAACCCTCATCAGAGAGATTATAAAGTTCAAATAACTTATAGGTGTAACCGATAATCTCAGACTTTTTATAGCGGGTATATCCACTTAAATTATCATTCGCGTAGGTAAAGACACCTTTAGCAGTAAGGATCCCTACCGCAGACGATTGATCCAAGGCTTTCATCATACTCTCAATTTCACTAAGCGAGCGCTGCAGCCTATATTGCTGATCCTGAAGTTCATCCTGCTGCGCATGCAGCTCTTCATTCTGCATCATCAATTCTTCTTCTTTATCTTGAATACTTCTAGCCATATTTAGAAAAGCATCATAAAGTCGGCCAATTTCATCTTGATTCTTAAGCTTGCCCAGAAGAATTTCTTCTCCTGCAGCCAGGGAATGGGTTGCCCCTTCCAGCTTCAGAATAGGATCTATTAGGTTCTTCAGAATCCGCCAGATCATAAAGGTGAAGATTAGCAGAATAATCGTGCTGAAAAAGAATGCGATAAAGGTAAACTCATTGGCACGTTTGATGTAATCCATAGCCAAAGTATTTAATGCGGCATCGGATCGTTGCTTGTACTCTTTTGTATACATTAAAAAATCATTTACTGATTTCGTGTTGCCATCTGCGGATAGAGCTCTCAAAGACACATAATCGTCTGCCTCGACAAACCGAATCGCTTCCGGCAAAACTTTAGTTTTGTACTGAACATAAAATGCTTTCAAACCATCTCTAAACAAGGCTTCTTCCGGAGATAAATTGAGATTAGAATAGGTATCCAGAATCTTATCAAAGTTAACAAGTCCTAAGTTTAAGAGCTCTAATTCATTGTCACTCTTAAGTGCGCTGAATCCCCTCGCTCGGAAAAAAACCTCATTTAACGCAGTCGCCAATTCGTTAATCGTGTCCGCCTTATTTTGCAGAACTTCACGGTCTCTACTTAATTTGTTCTGCTCATTGTTTATGAAAAACAAAAATACAGATCCCATAAGAATGATTAACGAAAAAACCAAGGCAATGATACGAAAATATCTATTTTTAATACTGTGATTAGAGCTGCTATCCTTTGTCACTTAGGATCCCCTCCACAATCTGCAAGAGTTCCATCGGACTAAAAGGTTTTGGCATAAAATAACGTGCGCCTGCATCTACCGCTCGAAGACGATCTACATCTTGGGCTTTGGCTGTTAACATTAAAATAGCTGTAGCCTTCTTTTTCTCATCATCCAGTTGACCTAGGACTTCAATCCCTGTCATTTCAGGCATCATATAATCCAATATCACCAAATCATAATGATCCTGTGACAATTTTGAAAGCGCCTCTAATCCGTTCTCGGCAGTGTGGATCTCCACGTCTTCCAAATCTTCTAAGGTGTCTACGATTAACATTCGTAATACTTCTTCATCATCCACTACCATTACCTTTTGCATAGCTGCCTAGTTCCCTCCGCTTTAGATCTCTCCTGGTGCTCACAACATATTCAGAACCCAATTAGAACAAAAATCTATGAGCCAACCGCTCTATCCTCGACAATAACTCAGGCATATGGACCGGTTTGACTACATAATCATCGGCACCCATCTGCAGGGCATGTACAATATCCGCCTGATTATTCCTTCCCGTCAACATGATCACTAATATATTTACTTCCGGATACGTTTTGCGGATTCTTTCCAGAACTTCTACTCCATCCAGATCAGGCATCACACCATCCAGCAAAATAATATACTTCTCATCCACGGCATACCAATCCGATTGCAGGAAATCAAGCCCATTCGCATAGCTGCTAACCTTCACCTCAGCAATATTCTCCGGCTCCCAAATGGCGAACTGACTGGTCACAATTCTCCGAATTAGCGTATCGTCATCCACAACAATCACATTCAGAACCGAATGCTTTTTAGTAGTGGATAAATGGTCCGAATAAAGCGTTGTCTGATTCCTTCCAGCATGCTTACTGGCATAAAGAGCCTGATCTGCTTCCTCAATCAATTTATCGGCTATATTCTCGGCATCTGTTACCTCAGAAATCCCGCTAGAGATAGTCACATGAAAGATTTCATTTTTCGCAAAAAAGTCAGTCGCCGCAAACCGCTCTTGAATACGTTGTATAACCAACATTGCAGATTCCGCATCCGTGTGAGGTAAAAATACTGCAAACTCTTCTCCCCCATAACGGCAAAAGGTATCCTCCAGACGGATGGAATTCTTCACAAGCTCGGAAAAGCCCTGCAGCACTTCGTCTCCGATTAGGTGACCATATGTATCATTAACGTTTTTAAAATAATCCAAATCAATCAGCGCTAACGAAAATACGCGGTTGGTCCGCTTAAAATCACCAATCAGCTGCTTCATGACTTGATTGAAGTGTTTGCGATTGAATGCGCCGGTCAAATCATCCACGATGATGGACTCCTGCCATTCTCTTTTGAGCTGAAAGCGATTTTTGATCAATACCAGAAATAAATCAATATCTACAGGCTTCGGCAAAAAATCCATCACCCCCAGCGAATACGCCTGCATTTGGGTAGCTTTGGAGTACTCCCCACTTATAATGATAATGGGAATTCGTTCTTTTTTAGCCTTGCCGATAATTTGGTTCAACACCTCAATCCCGCTTTTATCCGGTAAAAGAATATCCAGCAGAATGAGATCTGGTTTCGTTTCATAAAAGATTTTGAGTCCCCGTTCAGCAGATAAGGCAATGCTTACATAGTAATTCTGCCTCTCCAACGACTCTTTCAGATAAGCAACTAACTCTACATCATCGTCGATAAGAAGAATATCATTCTGCGTGAGTGTCTCAGCAGGTCCCTTTTTATCCAATGCTTTGACAGAGCTTGAAGCTGCCAATGAATGGACATTAAACAATGGAATCAGTGGATATAAATAATCCCCCCATTCCTCGACTGACCAACTCTTAAGACTGCTTTCCATGAAATAGGGCAGCGTATCCTCGGCAAATTGTTCGACATCCGGTAATCCGACAGTTCCAGCAGTGCCTTTTAAATTATGCAAGAAACGATAAATGTCCTTTTCCTTCACTTCCGCCTGTTCCGTCCATTCCTGGAGGGTCATCTTCGTTCTTTGCTCAACCATGTCTTTATATTTTTGTGTAGTCATATTTACTCCTTCAGACTATCATATCAATCTCTCAGTTCATCACATTTTTTATAGGCTGTCAAATGAATTTTCTATAATTTCAGCTGCCAAAACAAATATTTAATCAAACTGACAAAAAACCTTTGGTTGAAGCTTGTTTCATCATTTGCAATAATAGTTGGAATGGTTCATTCCGTATACACGGTGAAATCAACAAATACAAAGGGAGGCTGTATTCATGAAGGGGATTATTACTGTATTAGGAAAAGATAAAGTAGGGATTATCGCTAAAGTATGTACATATCTAGCCGAACACAATTTGAACATTCTGGATATTTCGCAGACGATTGTTCAAGATTATTTTAACATGATGATGATTGTAGACATTTCTAGCTCAACTAAAGCTTTTGAGAATATTGTAGAGGAATTACATTTGCTTGGCGAATCGATTGGCGTGGAAATCAAGCTTCAGCATGAGGATATTTTTAATATTATGCACCGAATCTAGGAGGATGGCTGACCATGATATCACTAGTGGAAGTACAAGAAACGAATAAGATGATTCGTGAAATGAATCTGGATGTGCGTACCATAACGATGGGGATCAGCCTCATGGATTGTGCCCACACGGATATGCGCACCTTTAATCAAAGTGTATATGACAAAATCACCAGATCCGCTGAAAAGCTCGTAAAGACGGGTGAAGATCTGGAAAGACAATTTGGGGTTCCTATCGTTAACAAACGGATTTCTGTCACACCCATCGCTATTGCCGCTGGTGCGGTGAAGACAGATACCTATGTACCTGTTGCTGAAATCCTGGACAAGGCTGCAAAAGAGGTAGGCGTTAACTTTATCGGCGGCTTCTCTGCACTTGTACAAAAAGGCTGCACCAAAGGCGATCGTATTCTGATCGACAGTATTCCAGAAGCATTGGCAGTCACTGAAAGAGTCTGCTCCTCGGTCAATGTCGGTTCCTCCAGAAGTGGAATCAACATGGATGCTGTGAAATTAATGGGTGATATCATTATCCAAACTGCGGAACGCACCAAGGATCGGGATTCCATCGGCTGCGCCAAGCTGGTAGTCTTCTGTAATGCCGTTGAGGACAACCCTTTTATGGCCGGAGCATTTCACGGGGTTGGAGAGCGGGAATGTGTCATCAACGTTGGCGTCAGCGGTCCTGGTGTCATCAAACGTGCGCTTGAAGAGGTTCGAGGACAGGATTTTGAAACCTTATGTGAAACCATTAAACGGACAGCCTTCAAAGTCACACGTGTCGGTCAGCTAGTTGCTCAAGAGGCTTCCAAACGGATGAATGTTCCTTTTGGGATTATCGATCTATCCTTAGCTCCTACTCCAGAAATCGGAGATTCCATTGCCGAAATCTTTCAAGTCATGGGTCTGGAGGAAGCTGGGGCTCCGGGAACAACCGCTGCTCTGGCGATCCTAAATGACAATGTTAAAAAAGGTGGCGTAATGGCCTCCTCCTATGTAGGTGGACTTAGTGGAGCCTTTATTCCGGTCAGTGAAGATCATGGCATGATTCAAGCGGTTCAGCGGGGTGCCCTTACACTAGAGAAGCTGGAAGCTATGACCTGTGTGTGTTCCGTAGGACTGGATATGATCGCTATCCCAGGAAGCACTACCAAGGAGACCATTTCCGGCATCATCGCGGATGAAGCTGCAATCGGCATGGTGAATAACAAAACCACTGCGGTTCGCGTGATTCCAGTAATCGGCAAGGACGTTGGTGAAATGGTCGAATTTGGCGGCCTGCTCGGATATGCACCAGTTATGGCAGTGAATGGCTTCAACTGCGCGAACTTCGTTAATCGTGGCGGACGAATCCCTGCACCAATTCATAGCTTTAAGAATTAATAGAAACCTCTAACAGCAAGTCCCTATTTGTACTTAGGAGACTTGCTGTTTTTTTATATTCTAAAGCTGAGAATATTAGTTTATCTTGATTAAGCCCGTTGAATGCCGATATTAGGCGTTCCGCCAGTCAAATCGATAAATAATACATAATCATTTCCATCTGTGCCCTTCAGCACGAGACCCGTCTGACCTACAGCACCTACAGAAAAGTATCGAACCTGTTGCAGGCTGGTAGGAGCGCCTGGTGGCAATGTTGCTTGGTTCGTAGCGATCAACCGGGTTGCAGCTCTGATGGTGCCTGCCCCGCTAATTTCACCGGTTACCCCCAGATGACCGAGTATGGATTCACTGCCGTTCACATTTAGGCTTCCCATTATAGTCTGACTACCATTCAAATGCAGATTCGAATCGATAGTCTCATTTCCATTAACGTGCAGATCATTTTGAATGGTCTGACTTCCTGTAACTAGAACGCTATCGAAGGTTGGCAAGGCGATCATCCCTTTCAGGTTTTATAGTATATCTTATGTTAAACAAGCCAGCCCTGTCATAGATAGATATACAGCTTTCACTAAATCCGCTTTTTATCTTCGAGACTCTGATTAATGGTCTTATACCTAAAGTCAAAATAACCCCCTACACATATAATGATTAGCAAGACTCGGTGCTAGAGCGGACGACTGGCTCCACAGAATACAGGAGGAATTATGAAGAAGACAGCTAATAGGCTCACTCCTGAAAGGCCTTCAAGTCACGAAGTCACCATCAGCCAAGTTAATCCATCGCAACACCATAACCTCATCCTAGAGATGAACTCTTATAGAGCGGAACCTCTGCAACGGGAACTCAAACAATTAAGAATATTGCTGCTGGTTCCTACAGAGGCAAGCGGTAAAATGCCTAATGTACGACTTTTTAAAGATCAACTAAGGCATCTGGTCAAAGAAGTACTTTCTATTAAATTCCAGCATAATCTGGAGGAATATTTAGCCCATTTTCAACCTGATCTAATATTAGCTCTAGGATCGGAGACCCTATTTCCGGAGGAGAACCTCCCTGCTCTGAAAGCTTCCAATGTTCCCAAAGCGGTATGGATGGCAGATGCCGCTTGTCTTACTCCAACAGAACGTAATCTGGCATTGTTATTCGATTATATTTTCACACAGAACATAGCTAATCTGATCTATTACCAGGGTTTATGGGGCAAACACTCCAGCTATCTCCCATATGCTGCGGATACGGATCTCTATTATCCAAGACGTGTGGAGGACTGTTATCAGAGTGATGTACTCATTCTGGGCGATTTTCAAATCGATAGTGTGCTTTACACGTTGGCGTATTCAGACCTACTTCAAGGCCTTAAGGTAATGATCGACGGGCGTGGTTGGGAACCCCCCAGAAATTTCATTGATATCACCCATAGTAAAGATATGTCCAGCTATTATAATGGAGCAAAAATCGTCATCAATTGCACTGGTTCTGTGCAGCAGATTATGGAGGTCACCGCTTGCGGTGTATTTCAGTTAGTGGAGGATCATCCCCATCTTCATAATTACCGAATTGCAGAAGAAGATCTCATTCGTTTCCAGAACTTCAAAGAGCTCTCCGATAGCTTTAAGCACTATTTTTCACATAGTGAAGAAAGAAGAATTTCTGCCTCTCGTGCCCTAAAGGAACTTAAATATAACCATTCTTATATCCAGCAAGGAAAGTTACTGCTGAGAAAAATATTCAAGGAACCATAGGGGGTGACCTGACTTGAAATGCATTGCTTTTGTATTGCCTCAGTTTCATCAGATCTCAGAGAACGATTCCTGGTGGGGTGAGGGTTTTACAGAATGGACAAATGTCAGGAAGGCTGCAGCCCTTTATCCTGAACATGATCAGCCCAAGAAGCCATTAAATAATTACTACTATGATTTAACGGATCCTAAAGTGAAACAATGGCAGGCAGAGACGGCAAGGGCTCATGGCATTTACGGTTTTTGTTATTATCACTATTGGTTTAATGGCAGGCGGCTACTGGAACAACCGGTTCAGCAGATTCTTGCGAGCAAAGAGCCTGACTTCCCCTTTTGCCTTTCTTGGGCTAACGAACCCTGGACACGTAGCTGGGATGGTACCGAAGAGGATGTCCTGATGCCACAGGAATACGGAGAAGAACGGGATTGGCGAATGCACTTTTATGCTTTACTGGAAGCCTTCAAAGATGATCGTTATATCCGGGTGGAGGATAAGCCTGTCTTTATCATTTATCGGTCTGCTAGTATCCCGCACTGTGAAGAAATGCTTCAATATTGGCGCGAATTGGCTCTGCAGAACGGACTTAAAGGACTTCATCTGGTCCGGACACTGGGCGGTTTCCCCCTAAAGAAAGAGCAAGGATTCGATGCCAGTCTGGAATTTGAGCCGCATTACACATTCGCACATGGCGGGGTTAAGCATTTATGGAGCTCAAAGCAGGTGGAGGATCAGAGGCATATCGTAATTGATTATGATGAGTTATGGGAATCTATGTTGGAGCGGACACCCCATAGAGACGGAGAAATCATATATCCGGGAGCCTTTGTCAACTGGGATAACACACCACGTAAAGGCCCTGCCGGACAAAGCACCTTAGGCGCTAATCCTCAAAAATTCGGCCAATACCTTTCACGACAAATTGAGCGCGCCAAAAAAATGTTCAAAAGTGAATATATTTATATCAACGCCTGGAATGAATGGGCTGAAGGGGCCTACCTAGAACCGGATGTACGTTATCAATACCAATACTTGCAAGCCGTTAAGGAAGCCTTACAGTTTCATCACAAAGAAGATCCTTCTTAGCCGTAGCGCCAGAAGGATCTTTTTCATGGTATGTTATCTTTCCGATGACTGCACTCTAGCGCTTCTTGCACTCACCAATCTCCAGCCAGTTAATAAAGCAGCCACTAGACATATCGATGCCGAGGTTACAAACACTACATGCATGCCCTCGATAAATAACTCTGGCCGACCAGGAACTAGCCCTGTCACCCTATAGCCGGCTTTACTGCTCATCACTTGAAAAAGAATTGTAGTAGCAATTGTTATGCCGACAACCATACCCACATTACGAACTAACGAATTGACACTACCCGCAGAACCAAGCTGTGTTCTTGGTACCTTAGACATGACAAGCGAATTGTTCGGCGATTGAAATAAACCACTTCCTATCCCCAGCATAGCGATCCACACACCTACCAGCACAACAGAGCTTCCTACATGAAGCTGTGCTAATCCGAACTGCGCAATAACCATGACCACCAGCCCTGCAAAAGTCAAAAATTCCGAGCCTATTTTATCCGATAGCGCTCCACTCATTGGAGCCACGACTACCATACATATCGGCAACAGCATTAACAAAAAGCCTGCATAGAATGGCGATAAATTAAGCATGTTCTGTGCATAAAACGGCGCGATAATATTGAAGCAGAAATTCGCTGTAAATACGAGAAAACCACATAAGATACTTAAAGAAAACAACGGATTCTTAAATAATGACAGCTGCAACAGCGGTTCTTTTCTGCGAAGCTCCATCCATATGAAAGCAACGAAGCTGACTACAGCAACAATTATTGATGTAACAATTAAGCTGTTACCATATCCAAGCTGTTGACCTAGTAATAATCCTGCGAACAAAGTAATGATAAAGACAGCGAACAGTAAACTGCCCGGCACATCAATCGAAGATTTCACTCTCGTTAAATCCTTAGGCAATACCTTCCATCCAAAAAATATAGCGATCAGGCCAATAGGGACGTTTACCCAAAAGATATACTCCCAGCCTAAGGTGGAAACCATAATCCCGCCTAGACTTGGACCGGCTATACTTCCCAGAGACACGAATGTACCAATGAAACCAAGGGCTTTACCACGCTCCGTGGCAGGAAAGATATCCGTAACAATTCCCTGACTGTTCGCCATGGTCATCGAAGCACCTAAGGCTTGAATTACGCGCGAAGCAATTAAGGCTGGTAAGCTTACACTAAGCCCACACAGCATAGATCCAATAACAAATACAATCGTGCCAATCTTAAAAATTCGAATCTTTCCTACGATATCTCCAAGCTTGCCGAAGAAAAGGATCGCCGCACAGATCGCCATTAAATATCCTGTTGTTACCCATTCGATTTGCGCCATGGGCAGCTTCAGTTGTTTGGATAGCTCAGGCAGAGCAATATTGACAATACTACCATCAAGGGTGGACATAAACGTAAAAATATTCAGAACAATTAAGATCATCCAGCGCTTCTTCTGAATTTCTTTATCCTCCTGATAGGTTGCACTTACAGAACTCATAACTAACACCTCATTAAATATTAATAATCACTGTTTAGTTGCGCACGCAACCAAACTCGCCATACCCAGTGTACAACAATTTAGTTGCGTGCGCAACGACTTTATTGTACACTTTATTTCAAGGCAACAAATGAACGAACATATAACCCAAAGAGGTGTCTATATTGGCAAGAGAGCCTATCGGGAAGCTAATTTCCCATCTTCACCGTCAAAATCAAAAGAAACTGGTTAAGCAATTTGTCCCCTATGGAATCGGTAGTGGTGGACAGCATAGCTTTCTTAAATTGATTCTCTCTCGGCCAGGCATTACTCAGGATCAGTTAACTGCCGAATTGAAGTTCGATAAAGCAACTACAGCACGTTCTGTGAAGCAATTAGAGAACTCGGGATATATCGAGCGCAAAGACGATCCTAATGATCGACGCTCTCACCTTCTATATCCTACCCCGAAAGCCATCGATTTCTTCCCAGTTTTACAGTCCATCTTAGATGAATTTAATAAAAGCCTTGTGGGCCATTTAACCGATGAAGAAGTAGAGCAACTACATTTCCTGCTGCAAAAAATCAGCAAAAACGAAGAATAGAACATAAGAAAAAGGATGTCCCACAGCCATTAGGCTGTTGAGGCATCCCACGTTTACTTTTGCTTTACAAGCTCAGTAACTTCTTCCGTAATCTCTTCTCCGCCCATACTCTTCCATTTAGCTACAAACGCATCAAAATCACTAAGCGGTGAATCACCCACAATGATATTTAAGAACGTCTCATTCTCCAGATTCTGCAGTTCCGGCCATTTAGTCTTCATAAGTCGGGTGTTCCCATAAAAGACCCCACGCACTCCCTCTATAGCAGTTGAGGTTAACACAGCTACTCCATATTTATACGCATTCGCTGCTTTCCAGCCTTCTAGATCTTTTTTGGGCTGCTCTGTTTCCGCTACCCATTGATCATAAATGAGCCGGGTATCAGAATTTAATGTATCCGGGTCTATCTTTCCGTGCAAAGCCTGCTGGATATCAGCATAATGTTTCTCAATCGCATCCCTATAATCTATCAGAAGATCGAACGGATAATATGCACGCAGCTGAATGCCTGTCTGCGCAGAGAAATCACCCAGCTTTTTTACCTCCTCTTGATTAGGATCCTGTCTTCTTTCGAGTCTTGTAAACACGTTTAATTGCTTGATTACAGCCTCAGGATGTTCAAACCCTTTACGCACAACAAGATATCGATCTGTTACCGGCGCTAAATGAGCGACAAACTTACCGGAATCGTCAACTGGAGCTGCATATGCTCTCCATTCTGCCTTCGTATCCAAAGCCACTGCCTCTGATAAAGGATAATAAGGCATCCACCAAGGACCAAAAAACATCCCGGATTTACCTGTAATAATAGGCTCCTGAGTTTCCTTATATAGTGCAAAGTCCGGATCCAGCAACCCGCGTTTATACCAATCAGCAAGTTTAGCAAGCGCTTGTTTGGTCTCTGGTGTAATGGAGCCATACACGATATTGCCGTTGTTATCCTTAATCCAATTCGTGGGGAAAGCGTGAAATGCACTAAACACAGCATCCAGACCATTAACTAATGGTTTAGTTCCATATACAATATTTTTGTAGCCGCTTAGACCGACGGTGTCTCTTTTTCCATTTCCATCAGGGTCTTTTTCAATAAAAGCTTTGGCAATTTTCTCGATGTCTTCAAAAGTTTGAGGAGGCCGCAGCTCCAGCTTCTCCAGCCAATCCTGACGTACCCAGAGCAGCACGGGAGAGTCAGCATCAATAGCTACATTCGGTAATCCATATAGTTTACCATCGCGGGAAGCGTCCTCTAATGCCTCCCCCTTTGTAGAATTGTACATATCCTTGATAAGTTCAGATCCATATATTTTATAAGTCTCTGTCAAATCTTCAATCATATCATTATCAATTAATTTCTTCAGTTGATCACGATCCACAACCATGGCATCAGGCAAATCGTTGCTATCAATGGCAAGCTGTACCTTTTGCGTAAAAGCATCCTCACCCTTCGCTTCCCAGGAGTGAACCACTTTGATATTCGTAATGCTCTCTAAATAACGGGTGATTGGATTGTTATCGTTGCTGTCACCTGTATTAAGCCGCGAGTCGGGAACCTTAAACCCTACTCGGATCACAATCGGATCCTCATATTTGCTATAAGCGATAGAAGTAGCCTCATCCCCTGCCTGAGGGCTTGCAACCGAATCTACAATACCAATATTGTCACGACATGATGTCATTCCAATGACCAGACACACTAGGAGGATAGATTTCCAAAATTTCATATTTGGTTTTTCCCCTCCGCACGGAATTCACTTGGTAATTTACCAATACGTTCTCTGAATAATCTGCTGAAATAACGATCATCCTCAAAACCGGACCGCGAAGCAATCTCACAGACGGGAAGAGTAGTCTCCAGCAGCAGTGATTTGGCAAGCTCCAGCCGCATTCCCCGTAAACATTCACCAAATGTCTCTCCGGCAAAACGAGCGAAACATTGGCTGAAATAACCACGGCTCATATTAATGACGGCTGCTACGTCGCTCTGATTGATTTTGTCACCTGCATGGCTCTGCATATAACGAACTGCGCGAATAAGACAAGACATAACCTCTTTAGTTAATCCAAGCTCCAGCATTCTTCGTCCCACATGATCAGAAAATCGCCGCAGCCAGTTCTTCCAATAGCACCAGTTCAGATTATGGGAGATGTCCCTTTCCAGTTGAGCAGCATCTTCAGGCTTTAATAGTAAAGAGCTCCAGCTTTGTATTAGAGAGTGTGCAAACGCCAGAAACTGATCAGAACGGGGTTTCTGCTGAAGTATGTTTGCTACAAATTTCTCCCACTCATTTCCATCAATTGTCCACTTTAGATTCTGTGCTTGCTCCAGCAGATTATCCGCCTCTTGTTTTGAATAGGGAGCCGCTGGTTCCTTCTTTATGTCTTCATATTTCAATGAGGTCAAATCCTCAGGTTCAGGATGATAAAATAGAATACGGCGTAATTTCGCAGTGAGCTGTTCCTCCAGTTCCTGCAAGGGTTGATCTCTCAATCCACTGATCAGCGCGGTCTGCCATCGTCCGGATAGCTGGATCTTAAGCTCACGTTTGCTCTCATCTATTGAGAAACGATGTAATAAGGGCGACATCCACATCTCATGAAAAGTAATGAGCGGATTATTTTTCACGCTGGACAGCTGAAATAATTCTTCTTCATTGCATTGATGATTTAGGGGCAAATACAGCAGAGCCTTATCAGCAGCCATACGTTTACTTTCCCCACGAACCAGAGCATCCCGTGTATTGTCCTCCCATTTAATACGATCGACAAGACGTCTGATGGTTTCATCCGCATTTTCCATCTCAAGCAGTGTTTTTACAATATAGTCAACGGCTCCTAAACGCATAGCCTCCTGAACATAGTCAAATTCATGATGACAAGTAAGGACAACACAGCGAATGCCTGCGAACCGTTGTCTAACCATTTTAATAAGCTCGAAGCCTGAAATGCCTGGCATGGTCAAATCCACAAATAATAAATCTACTTCCTGCTGTTGAAGCAGCTCCAAAGCAGATTTACCATCACCTGCCTCCCCAACTATAACAATCCCTAAGGATGACCAGTCGATCAGGGAAATGAAGCCTTTTCGCACGAGTCTCTCGTCATCGACAACTACAGCCTTAATCATCGAAGTCCTCCTTACCTTTCCTCGGAATCACAATGGATACAACCGTACCTTCTCCTGGCTTACTGAACATCTCTAGCTTCATTTGTTCTCCATAATAGGTTCTAAGCATCCGGTTCACATATGAAAAACCAATTCCAAGTCCCCGTTTTTTCGCTCCATCATCAGATAACAGCTGATCTAATGTATCTGCATCCATCCCAGCGCCATTGTCTCTCACACATAGCTGAACCTCTCCTTCACCATGTTTCGTTATCTCAACATCTACCTTGCCATTATCGCTTAATCCATGATAAATCGAGTTCTCCACCAGAGGCTGAAGCAGAAATCTCGGGACTGCCACAGACAATACATCCTCATCAGCTTCAACGTTAAATTCAAATTCATAATCATAACGAATACGCTGCAGCTCCATATAATTTCGAATCGCTTCAATTTCCTCGCCAATGGTAACAATGATGCTTTGCTTTCCCAGATTATAATGCAGCACCTTTACAAGAAGAGTGACCAGCTTGTCGATCTCCTTCTGGCCGTTTAGCCGGGCCATCCACTGTACCGTATTTAAGGTATTATGCAAAAAATGAGGATTGATCTGGCTGAGCAACTTCTCAATCTCAAATTGGCTTTTCTGTTTCTCATTATGGGCAACCGCAACAATCAGCTCATTCACCTGTTTTTTCATCTGCTGAAAGTTGGTAAGCACGAAATCAAATTCTTCCACATTCGTATAAGCTACCGGAGCGGTGACATTTTCCGCCATTCGGTTGATTTCAAGGTTGACCTTACGCAACGGACCATAAATTTTCCTCCAGATGATCCAAGCCAGAAATCCGGCAAAAAGAAGGGTAGAGAAGGCAAGTAAGATCATTTTATAAAACCAAGAATAAATTTCACTGTTGAATTCTGATTTTTTCACAACGGCAATAAGCTTCCAGCCCTGAGGACTCGCGTAACGAAAAAGATGATATCCGCTTAGCGTTTCATGGGTGAGATTGGAGTTGCTTCCCGCAGCTTTAATAATACTTAGCGGAAGTTTGCCATCGATCACTTTCGTACTATTACCTTGCTGATTGACCAGCAGATGATTTACTTTCATCCCGTAGGACTCCTGATTGAAGATTTTGCGAAACAAACTATAATTCGTCTCCAAATAAATATAAAGCTTATGCTGGCCCGGCACACGGACAATCCGCTGCTCCGAGAATACGAGATTATCACCAACAGCGTACATAGTGGGATGTGGTCCATAATAGTCAGCCCCGTTATATCGCATAAAAGACGGCAATGTACTGATATCAAAATTTCTGCGTGCGCTCATGTTGGTGAACAGAACGGGATCATCGCTGTCCGGCATAATGTAGGCTGTAAGTCCAATATAAGGGTTCGTAAAATTGACTAGATTGATCTTCTGGTTGATGGAATTCATCATTTGCGATTTGCGAAAAATTTGTTTTTCCTGAATAAATGAGGACATCTCCTGCACAATCTGACCGTCCAGAGCAAACTGTTTGGAGGCAAAATCCATATTGTCGATGGCATTCTCCAGGCTTGAGGCTTCCTGTCTCAGACTAGCGCTGATCCCGTTGCCAATTTTACCTGAAAGGATGGAGTAAATAGAGGTGTAGGTTACGAATCCTACTAAGAGAAGCGGAAGTAGTGTTCCGATTACTAGATAGATAAATAAGGTATTGCGTAAGGATTTGACAGCTGGAGTATGACTCCGCAGGGGTACTCTTACCATCTGGATTATCCTCTTCTTTCTATCTGAAAGCGTTTTATATTAATGTGAGAATACCACATTTATCCTTAATTGAATAGAATAAGGCAGAACAGCCTCCACGCCGCCCCGCCTTATTTTATAGTTACTAGCCGTGTTTATTTAACGCTTTTACGGGCCTCGAACAATTCCTCAGCCTTTTTAATCGAGAAATCCATAACTTCAGAATACCCAAGACCATTTACCTTATCATGCATTTCTTTATTCAATTTATCGTATTCCGCTTGATCTTTAGCAAAGACCATTTTCCAGGAAATCTGTTGAATAACCGTACCGATTTGTTTATTCTTTTGTTCCACTGTTTTATCCATGGTTAATGGCTCTTTGCCAGTGAAGCCTTGTGGTGCTACAGCCAATAGATTGTTTTTCTCAAAATACTCCTTAGGAGTCAGAACACCCATTTTCGCTCTCCAGTCACTATCAAGCTTGGAAGGGTTACGCTCTAGGGTTGTTGTCCACAGATTATGATCGAATGGCTCACTATTCTCTGGATTCACCATCGCCGGAACCACAAACGAGAAGTTCATTTGATTGGAGCCATAGTAGTAGTCACCACCGCCGTATTCAGCAGGAACTTGAGTATTCTGTTGATCAGTATAAGCTTTCCAACCAAAATCAGTCACTGCAGGTTTGCCGTTTGCATCAATATCCCAAGTCAGACCTTGAGGTCCGTTAGGTACTGCTGTACCACTTCCTGCAGAAATCATTGCACCTTCCGGTGTGTACATCCAGTTAATGAATTCCATAATTCTAGCAGGTTCCTTAGCTTTTGCGCCGATTGCAATAATACCGTTACCACCGTAAACATTGAATCCTGTGGAATACATCAATTCATCTTTGAACGGAACCAGCGCAAAACCTTTACCTTCGGCTGTTCTTTCTGGTGTATTGTAGTTAGCAGCTCCAAGCCATGGGAACCAAGAGAACAATAGACGACCATCTTTGTATTTCGCTACAACATCGTCAAATTTTTGCGTCATAGAGTCCGGATCAACCAGCCCCATTTGGTTAGCTTCAAAATACAGTTTGAGCGACTTCATGTACCAGCTATCTTCGGATAAGAAGTCATAATACTTTTCTTCATCTGCCTTAACATACACAGCAGTATCAGGAATTTCGTCATAGCCCATCATGTTTGCGAACTGTTTAGCCAATGTCATTTTATAGTTGCCATCCCAATCAGACCACATCGAGAAAGCATAGGTTTTTTTGCCTTGTTCATTCTTAGGCTCGAGCTCTTGCATTTTTTTCAGCACAGGCAGATAATCTTCAATCTTTGTAATTTCTGGCGCTCCAATTTGTTGGTAAAGATCAAAGCGCAGGTCTGGACCCCAAGTCATATCTTTTCCTTCAGAGGGTCCGGATGGATTAGAAGCTACGCTGTTCCCCATACCAAAGACTGATGATCCACCGCCAAAAGCTACCTTTGCTTTCTCAATAGCTTTTGGAAAAGTGCTAGAAATGTCTTTTCCGTATTTGTCCAAAAGACCGTCCTGTGTCCAGTCCAAGAGCAGCTTTCCTTTGATGGCGTTTGGATAGTGGTTCTTGTCGTCACCGAAAATGATGATATCTCCAAGATCTCCGGAAGCCATCATTGCAGAGATTTTGGTATCTCCACCAGTTAGGTTTGAAGCTACAATCTCCATTTCGATGTTGAACTTATCCTTGATGATTTTTGCAAACCATCCGGTCTGTGGACCGGCATAGTTAGCGGTTGTTGAGAATACAGTCAGCTTCAGCGGCTTGGAATGATCAAGCGCTCCGTCATCCGGTGCTGCTGTCTCTTCCGCCGGGGCATTCGTGGCAGCCGACGTAGGTTTCTCTGTGCTCGTGTTTTTGCCCGAGTTAGCCGTATTATTCCCTCCGCCACATGCTGCAAGAACGAAGACCAGGATTACGGATAGCATGACAAGCGATGCTCTTCTTAATCTCATTGCTTTATACCCTCCCTTTCATCTCTTCACTTATAGTTCAACTCTGCTTATAACAGAGGAAAACCCAGTTCTAGTCCAGAGCGGCCACCCATCAGCCTTTAACCGCACCGATCATAATTCCTTTGACAAAAAAGCGTTGGAAAAACGGATACACGATCAAAATTGGCAATACAACGATCATCGTTACAGTCATCCGCACTGAGGTTGGAGTCTGCATATTCGCTGCACTAGCGGCCATATCTGGCGAATTACGAATTAAGGCTGCGAGCGAGCTGGATTCGTTCAAATAACGCCATAATAAGAACTGGAGCGTAAAGTATTTCGTATCTGTCATCAGAAACGCCGTATCAATAAAGGCATTCCACTGATTCACCGCTGAGAAAATCGTAATCGTAGCCAAGATAGGTGTCGTAAGAGGAACAATGATACTCCAGAACACCCGGAAGTAACCTGCTCCATCCATTGACGCCGACTCCTCAAGTGAGGGAGGAATAGCCTCGACGAAGGTTTTGACCAAAATGATATTAAAAGGAGTAATAATGGTTGGCAAAATATAAGCCAGGTAATTATTAGTCAGATGCAAGTTATGCATGGTGATATACCATGGGATCAGCCCTGCGCTGAAATACATCGTAACTACAACACTGCGGTACCAAATACTCCGGCCCCACATTTCCTTTTTGGTGAACAAGTACCCAAGAAATGCCGAAGATCCAACGGTGAGCAAAGTACCAACAACTGTTCTATAAATAGAGACTGTCGCCGCATGGCCTAAACCACTGATTCTTAGAACCTTACTATAGTTATCAAAATGGATCTGCCTTGGATAAAATTTGATATACCCTGCTGCGCTAAGATCATTCGAACTGATCGTATTAATGAACAAATAGTAGAATGGATAAATGCATGACAGGGTGAACAATCCAAAGAGTGTGTAGATAATAATTTGAAAGATTAATTCTCCAGAAGTTAGTTTTTTCTTTCTCAAATGGGATCACCCCTGCCTTAAATGATAGATTCGTCACGCACCATCTTGGATAATGTGTTTGCCGCGAACAGTAGAATTACACTGACGACCGACTTCAGCATACTGACAGCTGTGGCAAACGGAAAGTTGTTAGCAAACGCAATATTGTATACATAAAGATCCAGCACTTCTATGGAATCTTTATTCATCGCATTTTGAAAGGCAAAGTACTGCTCCATCCCGTTATTGACCAAGTTACCTATGGAGAGCAGCAGTAGGACAAAGAAGGTTGGGATAAGACCCGGAATGGTAATATGCCAGATTTTACGGAACCGGCTTGCACCATCCACCTCTACGGCTTCATACAACTCCTGATCAATGCCTGCGATTGCAGCAAGATAGAGAATGGCACCCCAGCCTAACGATTTCCACCAATACCAAATGATCATCGTGACCCAAATATTTGAGCTGGAGGCTAAAAAGTTATAACCCTCATCAACGATTCCAAGCTGCACTAAAATGTGTGTGATGACCCCGTTATCAACGGAAAACAACGAGAAGGCCAATGCATATACCAGAATCCAGCTGATAAAGTTCGGAATCGTGGTTAGCGTCTGCACCATCTTGCGATACCAGCCTGACTTAATTTCGGTCAGGAAGATCGCAAAAATCACTGGAAATATCGAGGTGATTAGTCCAAGTGAACTCATGGCAAGAGTGTTCTTCAGCACGCGCACAACCTCTGCGGTCTGTGTTGGATTGGATACAATCGTCTTGAACCATTTCAACCCGACATATGGCGTGTCAGACAACGGGATTCCGGGAATGAAATCATAAAATGCATAAATCCATCCGCTGATCGGCAGATAATAGAAAATAAAGGTGACAACAAGAAACGGAAAAGCCATGAAGAACAACTTATGCTTGTTCTTCATCTTCCAGCGGGATCGATGAACCGGATCGACGCTGGGAAGTAATTCACCAGAAGGTACCCCCATGTCGGAATCTCCTATACCCATATTTTGATTACGTTTTCATAGTATCAGAACCTTTACGTATGACGAGATAGAACACAGAACGGCCTCACTGGAGAACCGTCTGATGCTTGTGAACCAAATTCGCATCTATTTCGACCATTTTCTACCTAATCGCTGTAGGTCTAGTGATGGAGAGCCTACATGCCTTTTGGCTTATAAAAAGCGGCAGGATGACAGGGAATTCCCGTCATCCTGCCGCTGATGGATATGCTTTGTTAAGGGTCGCTATGTCTGCTACATCAACTATGGTGCGCTTTGTCCTCTTCGTCTGCCACATCAACTGTGGTGCGCTTTGTCCTCTTCGTCTGCTACATCAACTATAGTGCGCTTTGTCCTCTTCGTCCGTTATATCAACTATGGTGCGCTTTGTCCTCTTCGTCTGTTACATCAACTATGGTGCGCTTTGTCCTCTTCGTCCGCTACATCAACTATGGTGCGCTTTGTCCTCTTCATCTGTATGGTCTTTCACACTTCATAGTTTTGGCATCGGACCCAGATGCACTTATTTCCGGAATTCAGCGCTTTTCCTCGTGCTATCGGACTCAGGTGCAGCTATTCACTCAAATATAGTCCAAATATGAGCAAATTCATGCCGATAAGAGCTATACAGTCCGAAACTACGGCAAAGTAGCTCAAAAATCAGTAATAGTGACTATACGGTCCGCTACACTCCATCCATCATTCTTGGGCACCCTACTATCACGTATCCATCGCTTTCCCTCACGCTGTCGAACTCATTCTTGGATCCATCACATTTGCTCACGCTATCGGACACAGATGCACTTATTTCCGGAATTCATCGCTTTTCCTCGTGCTATCGGACTCAGGTGCAGCTATCCACACAAATATAGCCCAAATACGAGCATATGCATGCCGATAAGAGCTATACAGTCCGAAACTACGGCAAAGTAGCTCAAAAATCAGCAATAGCGACTCTACGGTCCGCAACACACTTCATGCAGCGAAATCAGGCACTCTTCTCTCGAGAATTCATCGCATTCCCTCATACTGTCTGACTCATTCTTGGATTCATCACATTTGCTCATGCTATCGGACTCAGATGCACTTATTTCCGGAATTCAACACATTTTCTCGTGCTATCGGACTCAGGTGCAGCTATTCACTCAAATATAGTCCAAATAAGAGCAAATGCATGCCGATAAGAGCTATACAGTCCGAAACTACGGCTAAGTAGCTCAAAAATCAGCAATAGCGACTCTACGGTCCGCAACACTCCACCCATCATTCTTAGGCACACTTCTATCGAGAATTCATCACATTTGCTCATGCTGTCGGACCCAGGTGCACTTATTTCCGGGTTTCAACACATTTTCTCGTGCTATCGGACTCAGGCGCAGCTATTCACACAAATATAGCCCTAATACGAGCATATGCATGCCGATAAGAGCTATACAGTCCGAAACTACGGCAAAGTAGCTTAAAAATCAGCAATAGCGACTATACAGTCCGCAACACTCCACCCATCATTCTTAGGCACACTTTTCTCGAGAATACATCGCATTCCCTCATGCTATCGGACTCATTCTTGGGTTCATCGCATTTGCTCATGCTAGAGGACTCAGTTGCACTTATTTCCGGAATTCAGCGCACTCCCTCATGCAGTCTGACTCATTCTTGAATTCATCGCATTCCCACCTGCTATCGGACTCATTCTTGAATTCATCGCATTCCCTCATGCTATCGGACTCAGATGCTCTTATTTCCAGAATTCATCGCATTTACTCAACCTTCGAACTCAGCTCCCTTACTTCGAGGGTTCATGCTCATTTGTACTCCCAACCACACATAAAAAAGCAGCCTCTCAAATGAGAAGCTGCTCCATCACTTTACAACCCTAGTTTGTTTACAACCAATTCACTGCATTCCGCATAATGCGCACTACATTCCGCTCGTCATTCGAATGCCCGCGCCTTTCGCCACAGCCTAATGCCCGGGCGTCTGAACTTTCCCCTCCGCGGAGGCATCCATTTTCTGGCGCCCCATAAAAAAGGAGGCCAGCAAAGCTAACGCAGCAGGAATAACCGCCCAAGCGAAGGTGTTCGCAATGGAAGAGGAAAGTCCCTCCGTAATTTTGCTCAAAATTTCCGGTGGAATGAGTGCTCTAGTCTCAGGCGACAGCAGGGAATGCGGATCTTTAAAATCCATAACCCCAGCAGCCCCCGCAGAAGCAGCTCCTCCTCCATTTGCTGTGAGCAACTTAGTTAGACTGCCCGAGAAATAATGGCTTTGAATAATGCCAAATGTGGTTATTCCGATGGTCATGCCAAGCGAACGAATGAAATTCAGTGTTGCGCTGGCGGAGCCGCGTTGCTGCGCAGTCAGACCATGAATGGCTGCCGTGCTTAACACAGAGAAGGAAGCGCCAATGCCTAATCCGATTAAAATCATATACAAGGTAACCAAAAGACGTGAAGCTTCCGGAGTAAGCGTTGCTACCAGTCCTGTGCCGATCACCAAAAGTACAAACGTAGGAATCAGCAGATTGCGGTAACTGGTTTTTGCCATCAGGAATCCTCCCGTTGTGGCGGTAATTACTGAGCCGACCATCATCGGCAGCAGGACAAGTCCTGAATTGGTAGCCGAACCCCCTAATACACCTTGGATAAAGATCGGGATATATACGGAAGCCACGATAAATGCAGCACCACTAAATAGCGCGCACAGAATGCTGACGGCGTACAGTCTTTTTTTGAATAACGCAAAGGAAATGATCGGCTCTTTCGCTCTCGTCTCTACAAAAAGGAACACTGCCGCCAATATAGCAAAAGCTGCAAATAAGCCGAGGATCATCGATGAGCCCCAAGCGTATTCTTTTCCACCCAGCTCCAACGCAAACATTAAGCAGATGACAGAGCCCAGCAATGTGCCCGCACCCAGCCAATCAATAGGTTGTTTGGAATGCTCATGTGACTCTTTATAAAAGAAAACGATCATCACAAAAGCCAACAGTCCAAGCGGTAAGTTAATATAAAATATCCACTGCCAAGCAATATGATCGGTGATATACGCGCCTAGCAATGGACCAAAAATACTCGATAATCCAAATACCGCACCAAATGCACCGCCCAGCTTGCCCCGTGTCTCCAGCGGTACGGCGTCGAACATTATGGCAAAAGCAATCGGCACTAGCGCGCCGCCTCCAATTCCCTGAATCGCCCGATAAGCAGCCAGCTGAGTAATCGTATCTGCCGTCCCGCAAAGCGCTGAACCCGCCATAAATACAATAATCCCAAAAACAAAAAACTTTTTACGCCCATACATATCAGACAGCTTGCCAAAGATAGGCATCCCCGCCATCTCAGCTACGAGATAAGCTGATGTTACCCAGACAAATTTGTCCATACCGCCTAGTTCCCCAACAATATTGCCCATTGCTGTAGCAACGATGGTGCTGTCCATGGAGGCCATCAGTATTCCCAACAGCAGACCTGCGATTACAATGCCCAGATTGGGCGCTTTGGCAGCACTCATTTATTCCACTCCCCATTGTCAAAAGATCTATAACTATGTGTTACAGCTTTACTTGATGCCTCACTATTGCATTCTTGTGAATCTCCAAAGCACTACGGTATTCCACAGTATCAATCTCACAGTCCACACCGATGATTACCCGATCTCCTCTGACAATATTTGCTTTTGTATTATTCAGCTCTATCGTATCGCCTTCAATGAGCCCAGCCTCAAAAAGCACTTTAGGATTCTGCTTCATCAAATGCAGGAATTTTCCGGTCTTGCTTTTTTTGATCGTTAAAGCACTGCCTCCAACCTCTTTCGCTCTACTTAGACCATATAAATTGATCTCCAGTTGCTCCGCACTTAGCAGTCCTGCCACATTGAGAGCGCCCGAAATACGCAGATGTTCACCTTCACAATCACCATTAACCTCCAAATTACCGTTAAGATGAATATCGTCGATTTTTACGGAGGCTGCTTTAATTTCCCCCTGCCCCCGCAAGGAATCCCCTTCAAGATTACCCATAAGTGTCATCTCACCGGTTATTTTCATTTTGGTCATTAGCAGGTTTCCATCTACCCTGGCATTTCCAGTCAGGCTCAGCTTCTCACAATCTACATCCCCTGCAAAATGACCTTCCCCAGTAACCTTAATATCCCGAAAAAAGCCTCCCGCGGAGGTCGTTGTGCCCATTATTTTCAAATTACTCCGAATTGTTTCTTCAGTCACCGATCTTCTCCACCTTTCCAACCTTTGCTTCAGGATGTACTGTAATCTGATCACGATACTCTATCCGTTCGACAGTACAGCCTGGACCTACAATCACAATATTGCCCCTGATAACATCAGCCGTTGTATATTCCAAATCAATAAAATCTCCTTCAATAGTCCGAGCCCGCAGCTCCGATCTTAATTTAGGGATGATTCCACTTAACATTTTGCTCCAGACTCCACTATTCGTTTGCCGGATCACTAGACTCTCCACACCAATTTCATGCGCCTTTCCCTGCCCTTGCAGTTTGAAGTCTACATGTCCTGCACTAAGTAAACCTCCGACACTAAAGCTTCCTTCCCCCGCAAAATCCTCAAGCTCACAATCACCCTTGATATTCAGCATTCCATGAAGTGTGCAGCTTTCTCCCCGAATGCTCTCCCCGACAGTAATCATTCCGTCCACTTTTAGGGAGTTAAAACGCAAATGGCCCAGCACTTTCATCGTTCCATTGCATTCCGCTTCTTCCGCCGAGAGATCATTCTTCAAATTCATATGCCCGTTTCCTTTAAAAATTCGCGTCACGATGGGTCCCGTTACTTTGCCTACACCATCGATTCGCACGCTGTTATAAGTACCTCCGGCCCCCCCGCTGACTCCGTTTATAATCAGATCCGGCAGCTCTCGTTTGTCCATTACACTAACCCCCTATTCAACAAGCTTAAAAGCAAGCTTACCTTTCAATTGTTCTATTACATCTGCACTTAGTATTTTACTGACCAGCTTTACCCCTTCATCGAACCATAACTCCGCTGGTGCCTGAGCCAGAATAAAGGATGACACCCCCATTTTGCGGATAAAAAATAACTCCCAGCTGCCACTCTCAAGATTGGAGGCTTTATCCATTAAGGTTCGAAACAGCAGCTCTGCTTCCTCCATACTCATCTCCCCTGCACTAAGCAGGCGATCTACAGCCAATAAATAAGTGAGTTGATCGAAGCTATATCCATTCTTGACACCGAGCCTCTCTCCAAATTTCCCCAGCGTCATCGACGAAACAATGTTACGTTCTATAATTTCCGCAGCAGATACACTTACTCTGTCAAAAGAAGCCTTATCTGATAGCTTATCAGCCATTTCATCCAAAGAAAGTCCATCTTTCATATTCACAATATTATCGATACGGGACAAAATCATGTCTTTTGGAAAAAAAGTCTCCTGTCCAGTAAACGTAGATTTACGGATAAACCATTCCTCTGGAATCAACTGCTTCCGCTTCCAGCGGTACAATTGCCCATAAGATATACCGGTTAAATCCAATAGCTGCTTCTTTGAGATCAAATCCTCTTCCATGCTTATCACTCCTTGAAGCCATCGTAACATAACACTGTTACGTTGTAAAACCAATAAATTAAACTCCCCTCATACCTACCTACGCTAGTAACCATCGTGTCCTAACGTCTCCCCCAAAGATTTTAAAGCATACCTTAAGAGCAGACCTCCGTCTTGAGAAGGATTTAACGGTCATTCACTATTTTTTCCACAACAAAAGACTGCCCCCGCCGCTATAAATAGCAGCATGGAACAGCCTTCTCTTAGAATGATTTTTACGATCTGCTAATCTTACTGAACAAAAGTATAATGTGCTGAATCATATTGCGGGCC
Organism: Paenibacillus sp. FSL P2-0121; assembly: GCF_037975345.1. Classification (NCBI taxonomy): domain Bacteria; kingdom Bacillati; phylum Bacillota; class Bacilli; order Caryophanales; family Paenibacillaceae; genus Paenibacillus; species Paenibacillus sp. FSL P2-0121. The sequence continues at coordinate 4,658,705 of NZ_CP150245.1, forward strand.
GGATTTTTCGTAAGTGAACCAGTACTCAATACTGCTGCCAGCGCTTAATCCACTCACCGTCTGCTTCCATGTTCCTGAGTTATTAGTCATCCTGTAATTAAGCTGGGAACCCCCGTTAATCTTGTAATGCACATCTACATAAAGGGCACTGGTTACAGGTGTAATATAGATACTCGCCTCTGTAGCAGAAAGTCTCGTTACCCCTGCTGTAAAGTCAGCCGTCACATGATCACCGCCTCCGCTGCCTCCAGTGGGATTAGTAGTAACTGTTGCGGTATTACTAGCGGAGGATAAATTACCTGCTGCATCCGTGGCTTTTACTGTAAACGTATAGGCTGTGCTTGGAGTAAGTCCACTAACAGTAGCTGTAGTTCCCCCCACAGTGGACACCTGCTGTGTTCCGCGATAAACAATATAACCTGTAACGCCAACATTATCGGTAGAAGCGGACCAGCTTAAGCTAACTCCTGTATCCGTCTTACTGGTTACCGTTAGATTAACGGGAGCGGTTGGCGCGGTTGTATCCCCAGTATTACCACCACCCGTCAAATATTGACCTGTGAATGGATTAAACCGGTGCAGGGACATTATTAACCAACCTGTGCTGGAAACACAGTTTTGCTGCGCCATCACCCAATAACTGTTGCTGGACCCTTTCAGCGAGTAGGGAATACCCCCAAGCGAAGCACCGCTTGTGCCTTGTTTTTTAATAATCTCTGTATTAATAGCGTCTGCCTTTGAGGCATTGCCTTGCAGATAATAAGCGAGCGACATGAATGCGCTTCCTTCAAACCATACGTCAGCACCCGTATTGCCAATTTGATTTCCGTTATCGTCATACGCTGGCAATACTTCATCTGTCCAGTCAAAATCATATCCGGTGAGCGTATTCCCAGCATCATTGTAAGTAAGCGTCTGCTTGTAACGCGGATTCGCAAGTGTTCCCGGGGTGCCGGAGGCATTTTCCACATAGGTTAAGCTTGCGCCGTAGTTATGTGTTCCGGATACGCCTAAAGCTAATACTCCCCAAGGATTCACGTCTAAAGGTATTTTGGGGTCGATCAGATTTGTATCGTTTTTCCAGCCCCCCTTGAAACGTTTGACTGTGTCATCCCACACATAATTATCCAGGAAGGTTTTGACTCCAGAAGCCGCACTGTTATAAGTGGCTGCCTTTGAGGAATCCACCGAAGCATAATACTGCAATACCCGGTAAATATCGATATTGTGCTCGGTTGAGCTCCAAGGCTCATCGGAATTACTCCAACCACTCCATCCCCCTGCGATACTGCCATTAGCCTTTTTATACTGTAAACTCCAATCTAGTGCTTTGAGCGCCATTGGACGATACCGTGAATCATTATATTGCTTCTCATAAGCCATAGCAGCCATTGCCATCCATACAACGGGTCCCACATGTTTACGGATTTCTTCTCCGAAGCCGTTGTTATACCAATAAGAATTCAGCCAGAAGCCTGATGGATCTTGAATGTCCCGCATTTTGTTCAAAACCTGCTCTGCCCGCGTCCGTTCACCCTTTACAATAAAGGCGATAGCTGCAACCGCTTGATCATATGTGTATACAATCTGTTTGGGGTTGTTTGGTCCCCAGAAATCTTCAAAGCTATCTACCAGTCCCTCAAAAGCATACCCCGCTGTTGCATCCTGCTGGGCCTTCAGCCAGATTAAAGCACGATTTGAAGCGTCACTTGCAGCATCTGCATTCGCTTTTCCACCAAAGGGTAGAGCTACCCCAAGCACCAGCAAACTTGTCATTAAGATCGAAAACAGCTTCCTCATCTTCATAACTTTCCTCCTCTTAATCATGATGAACTAGGCAATAAGAGTTCTTTGAAGCATAAAAACTAAAGCGTTTTCAAACAGCAACAACAGGGACTTTTGAATATTTTACCATGGTAATTGTCCTCATTTTCAGGCTTAGAAACCCGTTCGTCAACGATTTTATGTAAATTTTTAACTAAATGAGGCGAAACAACCAAAATTGCCATTTGAGAAATCATACGAAAGACCAGCATCATTTTTATGAATTCATATTTATGAAGACAAAACAAAAAGAGCAGACAGCTCCTTTATAAGGATTCTATCTGCTCTTTACTATTTATCTCTATACTATTCTGCTTTATCTTCGCCAGCAGTTTCAGCTACAGCGGGTTCAGCAGTATCTTCTTCTGTTGGCTCTTGCGCTGCTGGAGGTGAAATACGGACAATCAATGTGTCCTCAGGCGTCAATACTTCCCAGCCTTCATGCTTCGGCAAATCAGATACCAGCAATTGATCACCAATATCTAGTCCACTGATACCCACTTCAAAGGATGCAGCTATTTTATCTGGAAGTGTGCGAATATCCAGCTCATGCAATTCAATTTGTTGCACGCCGCCGCTCTTCACACCTACTGGTTCACCTGTAAAGTGGAACGCTACTTTTGTATCCAATTTGGCCTTCATATCAATCTGCTGAAAATCAATGTGCAGCAGTTGTTTGGAAATTGGCTGACGTTGGATTTCTTGAATAACCACGTTCTTTTTGCCCGAGTCTGGCAATTCCAAAGTAAGAACAGCCCGTGGGTTGCTGGCTAAAATACCTGAAATTGTCTTAGCATCCGCTGTAAAGGACTGGCTATCTGAACCTGCACCGTACACGACTACCGGTACAAAGCCTTTTCTGCGCTGTGAAGAAGTCGAGCCGGATCTTTCTGTCAAACGTACTGTTGTATTCACGATGATTCCTCCTAAGTAGGGATTTTATACTAGACCGATTAGATATGTACGCCTAACCTAACCACTCTCTAATTACCCCATTGACCTGGCTTTGAAACCTCTCACGACTTTTGAGCCCAGGCAAAAATAAGGTCAAATTGTATTATTATACAATTCAACATTAATTATTCATGTCTTAGGAGTAAATCATTGCTATATTTGTGACAACTATTAAACTAAATGACAAGCTACAAAATGGTTACTGCCAACATCACGAAATACCGGGATTTCAGATCTGCAAACCTCTTGCGCAAAGGGACAACGGGTATGGAATTTACAGCCAGAAGGCGGATTTACCGGACTCGGAATATCTCCCTTAAGTACAATTCTTTCCCTTTTCAGCTTTGGAATAGGAATCGGAACAGCCGACAGCAGCGCTTTGGTATACGGGTGGAGCGGATTCTTAAACAGTTCATCTCTTGAAGCCGTCTCCATCATAGAGCCCAGGTACATGACACCGATTCTTGAACACAAATGCTCCACAACACTCAAGTCATGGGAGATAAACAAATACGTTAACCCTCGACTCTGCTGGAGCTTACTGAATAAATTAATAATCTGTGCTTGGATGGAAACATCCAGTGCTGAAACTGGTTCGTCTGCAATGATCAGCTCAGGATTCAAAACAAGCGCACGGGCGATCCCGATCCGCTGCCGCTGCCCCCCGGAGAATTCATGCGGAAAGCGATCAATATGATAAGAAGATAACCCGCAAGCCGCTAGCGCTTCAAGCACCAGATCTCGCACCTCGGACCTTGAGCATAGACCATGATCCAGTAAAGCTTCACCAATGGCATCACCTATACGAACCCGTGGGTTAAGTGAGCTATAAGGATCTTGGAAGATCAACTGCATTTGGGGTCTAATATTGCGCAATTCAGCGGGCGACAGGGAGTGAATGTCTATCCCTTTGAACTTGATCTCACCTGCCGTTTTATCCGTTAGCCGTAAAATCGTCCGTCCGACTGTACTTTTGCCGCTCCCAGATTCCCCTACAAGCCCAAACGTTTCCCCAGGTTGAAGTGTGATGCTAATATCGTCAACAGCCTTTACATGCCCAACGGTTCGGTTAAGGAGCCCCTTAGTAACAGGAAAATATTTCTTTAAATGATTGACCTCAAGCAGTGCTTCAGGCATGAACAACCGCCTCCTCATACAACCAGCAAGCTACCTTTTGTCTGCTGGCCACCTCTTTAAGCTGGGGCTGCTGGCTGACACATACAGGCATGCAATGCTCACAGCGGTCATGAAAATAACAAGAGGGCACCAGCTCAAGCGGATTTGGCACTTGACCTGGTATGGAATACAGCTCATCCTGTCGCTGATTGATTACCGGCTTCGATTTGAGCAGCCCTTTTGTATAGGGATGTTTGGGGTTGTTGAACAATTCAACAACTTCCCCCTCCTCCACAATCTTTCCGGAATACATAACAATCACATAATCGGCCATCTCTGCCACTACGCCAAGATCATGGGTGATTAGTAGAATGGACATGCCCGAGCTATCTTTAATTTCACGCAGCATATCCAGAATTTGCGCTTGAATCGTTACATCCAGCGCCGTAGTCGGTTCATCAGCAATCAATAGCTTTGGACTGCAGGCAATGGCAATAGCAATCATAATCCGCTGCAGCATACCTCCACTTAATTCATGCGGGTAACTATCAGCAATTTGCTCTGGTCGTGATATGCCTACCTGCTTAATCAGTTCAATCGCCCGGATGCGCGCCTGTTTCTTGTTCATCTTCAAATGTACAATCAGCGGCTCCATGATTTGCTCACCGATCTTGATTACAGGATTAAGGGAGGACATGGGTTCCTGAAAGATCATCGCGATCTCATTCCCGCGGATGGTCCGCAGTGTGTTTTTGTCCATTTTCAACAAATCTTCACCCTGAAAATCAATTTTCCCTTGGGCTACCTTGCCCCCGGGTTCCTCAACAAGCCCCATGATGGACATCGCGGTCACGCTTTTGCCGCAGCCCGATTCTCCAACGATACATACCGTCTCTCCCTCGCGAACACGGAAGCTTACATCATCAACGGCTTTCACTTTTCCTTCTTCCGTGAAGAAGTATGTACTTAGACCGTCTATATTCATTAAATCACTCATCTGAGGGTCACCTACCTCTTCTGTTTAGGATCAAGCACGTCCCGGAGTCCGTCACCAAAGATATTGATCGCGATCACTGTCGCAAAGATCGATAACCCTGGTGGAATCCACAGCCACGGCCGATCCTGAAAGTCGATCATATTATTCGCAGCATCAATCATATTGCCCCAGGTTGGAGTTGGCGGCATAACACCTAGTCCAAAAAAGCTAAGAACCGATTCACTCAATATAGCACCACCGATGTTAAGGGTAGCCATAACAATCAGCAACGGAACGATATTCGGCAGCAAATGATTAAACAATTTACGCCGGTCACGGAGGCCTAATACTACCGCCGCCTGCATAAACTCACGTTCACGCAGACTAAGCATTTGCCCCCGTACCATACGTGCCATACCCGGCCAGCTAACAATACTAAGCATCAGCATAACGATATACATCCGATAATCCGTTGGAATCTTCCACTCCGATAATAACGCACCAAAAATAAAGAGCAGTGGCAGACTCGGAACCGTCAACAGAAGATCCGCAATCCGCATTATGATTTGATCAGCAATACCGCGGTAATACCCGGCAATAGCCCCCAGAAGAGCACCGATAAACACCGAAAGAACCATTGATGCTAGTCCCACAGTCAGTGAAATGCGCCCCGCCTGCATTACCCGGGTCAGAATATCTCTGCCCAGTGCATCGGTGCCCAGCCAATGATTCATATTGGGTGCCTTGTTCATCATGGCCATATTAATTTTGTTATCCGTATAGGGTGAGAACAGCGGACCAATAAAACAAAGCGCAAACATAAAGATCACCACCACAAATCCGGATACCGCCAGCTTGTTCTTCAGCAACCTCCGCATAGATTGCCGGAATAAAGAGGATTTTCCTTTGGTGGTCTGCGGCTTCGCGATCCCAGCTACATTACTTTGAACTGCCACGTCAGCTTCCTCCTCTCTATAGCCGAACTCTAGGATCGGCAATCCGGTACAAAATATCCGAAAGCAACGTTCCTATGACGGTAAGTATGGCAATAAACATCGTAAAGCCCATCAGTAAAGGATAATCCCTTAGTCCGAAGGACTGCATATACAGTTGGCCAATCCCAGGCCAATTGAATATTTTCTCAATAATAAGTGATCCGCCAAATAGTGCCGGAAGCTCAAAACCAACCAGTGTAATTGCGGGCAGCAAGGCATTACGTAAGGCGTGTGTAAAGAGCACCTTGCGTTCTTTCAGGCCTTTGGCGCGTGCCGTACGGATATAATCCTGTTTTAAGACATCGATCATATTACTGCGGAAATAACGGGTGAGCGAACCTAATCCCAGAAGGGTCATAACCACAACCGGAAGGGTCATATGCATTACGATCTCCTTAAAGTAAGCCAAACCCGTAGCATTACTACCCGTGGTGATTATTCCACCTGGAGGCAGCCACTTGAGATCGACGGCCAGGATTTTGATCAGGAATAAGCCTATAAAAAATGACGGCAGCGACATTGCTGCGAATATAGCGATCATCACGAGTGTATCGAACCAGGAATATTGCTTATAGGCAGAGATGACGCCAATAATGACCGCAATCACCCACGTCAGAAACGTAGATACGGCAGCCAGCAGAAAGGAATTCCAAATATAATCATTAAAAAGCTGCAGCACAGGCTTTTGTTGGGCTAAGGAATACCCGAAATCACCATGCAGCGCATTCTTCATCCAGATCCCATACCGTTCAAGCACAGGCTTGTTTAAGCCGTAGATTTCACGCAGCTCAGCTTTGCGTTCAGCGGTCAATTTAATATTTCCGGTTATGAAGTCACCGGGAGTTGAAGCATACAGACAGAAGATCAATAATGATGCCGCAAATAAGATGATGACCATGTACAACAGTCTTTTCGATAAATAAGCGCTCATGACAGACTCCTTATGATTCGTCCCCTGCCCTTGAATCCAGTCAGGGCAGGGGACACTGGTTTATTTATTTCAGGCTCCAAGTTGGCAGACTGCCAGCAAGACCGATGAACGGGCTGACCGATAGATTCTCAATACGTCCGTTATAGGCGTATACTGTCTTTTTATAACTTGTAAAAATAATAGGCAGTTCATCATTGAAAAGCTGATACAGCTCTTTATATACCGCTTTGCGTGCCTCAATATCAGTAGTGGCCAAGGCTTTGTTGTACAGCTCCAGGAATTTCGGATTGTCATAATCCGTGATTTCTCCATCGAAGAATTGCATGAACCCGTCAGACGGATCAGTCAACATGCTTGTGGAGAAGGATACGAGATCGTAGTCCCCACCTTCTACTTTCGATACCAGTGAGTTAAAGTCTGCGAAAACCTCAGGCTGGAATTCGATACCCAGCGCTTCAAAATTCTCTTTAGCTACAGCGATGAAAATATCTGTGTTTTTACTCTTCGAACCGAGGTAATGGATGGACAGCGGTTTGCCATCTTTTTCACGGATTCCCCCCGCGCCTACCGTCCACCCAGCTTCATCGAGTAATTGTTTTGCTTTTTCCGGATCATATTTGTAAGGATTAATGCCTTCCTCAGTGTAAGACCAGGAAATCGGCGATGCCGGGATGTTGGCAATAGAACCTGCACCTTGCGCTGCATCCACATAAATACTCTGACGATCCAAACCGTACACAATAGCTTGACGTACAAGCTTATCCTTGAGCTGCTCATGCTTCAGGTTAACTTGCAAGTAACCATAGGTGCTTGGAGTGTAAGGAATAATATTCACAAAACCGAGTGCTTTCAGCTTCTCGATATTCTCGTCTGTCGCACTAAAGGAAGCGTAGTCCACTTCACCAGTTTCTACGAACTGCCATACGTCGCCTTCCGTAGTTTTGTAGATGAAATGCTCCGTCTTTGGTTTACCTTTGAAATAATTCTCATTCGCTACAAAACGCACTTCTTGACCTGGAATAAATTTTTCCAGCTTGTAAGGTCCATCGCCAAGTGGCTTCTCATGCAGCTTTTTAATGTATTCAAGATTTCCAATTTTATAGTCCTTGCCATAGTAAGCTTTCGACAGTACATTCGAGCCGAGCTGTACCAGCGCCGTTGCGTTTGGTTGCTCAAGGGTTGCTGAGATCGTCTGTGGATCGATTACTTTAATGCCCTCAACTGTAGGGGATGTACCTTCCTTATAGGCTTTGCCGCCTTTAACATTTAGCGATGGAAGCTGGGAGCTACCATCATACGATTTGTCGTATTGGATCGTCCATGTAAATGCCACATCATCCGCTGTTAACGGTGAACCGTCGCTGAATTTCAAATCTTTTCTCAAGTGGAAAGTGTATGTAAGCTGATCATCCGAAACATCCCAGCTCTCCGCAAGCTCCGGCGTTGGAACGCCTTTGTCATCAACAGTTACGAGAGAAGCGTATAGCAGTGAAGAGACATTGCCATCATAACCACTTTGTTGAAAATAAGGAGTGAACGCTCCGCTTGGGTCCGTAAGTCCGACGATAATGGTATCTGTACGTTTTTGGGCCACCGCTGGAAGTTTGGATAAATCCGTGGCAGTAAAAGGTTCGCTTAGAGCACCCGCAGGAACAATCTCTGGTGCAGTGGTTGCTTCCACATTGGTTGAATTGGAGCCTGCAGCCGCATTGTTTGCGGATGAGGATTCGTTATTACTGTTGTTAGCGCAAGCAGAAAGTAACAGTGACCCCGTAAGCAGTAATGAAGTGATTACAATCGCATTTTTTCTCATGTACCTATCTCCCTTTTCTCTCTGAATAGAATAATAACTATAATTCCTACCCGTTAAGTATGAATAACATCTGATGTTCATTATAGAAAGGTTTTCTAGTTCTGTAAAGAGAGAACTTCAAAAAAATTCTCCATAAACAGAATTAGGCGATAATTAAAATAAATAAAAAAAGCCAAAACCCTCTCTGCATAAGAGAAGTCCTGGCTTTCAGGCGGTTATATTTTTTAAAAATCATTATTTCAAATACTCGAATAGCTGCTCATTCATCCGATGAATGCCTTCAAGACGCAGACTGTATCCGGTGACATTCTCCCCTTCAATATAGGCATGAAGTAAACCTGCACAACGAAGATTAAAAATATGATCATGCACAATCCCCTTCGAGATCCCCGCATGCTTAACAATTTCGGTAAACGTCTTACGGCCACCACTAAGGGCTTGGAGGATTTTTAGCCGGCTTTTTTCACTCAGACTACGGATCGCTCTGTACATAAAAGGGGAGAGTTCCTCATTCTCCATCGATATCCACGCCGCATAATGGCAGATCGTTAATTCACCGTAGCAATAGATAATATTAGCAGGCTGAAAATGATACTGTGGAATCAGTACGAGCTTCTTAAGCCCATCCGTAGGCATGAAGTAAAATCCGTTGGTCGTCTTGTTCACGAAATCCGCAGTGTCCAGTCCATTAAGCTCCATGTTCTTGGAGTCCGCATGCTGCTGTAGTTTGCTCAAAATCGCAGGATTGCATTGGCTAAAGTACTGGCGGTTCCACTCGGAGAGCAAAAATACTACGCGGTTACGGTAATCCTCCATATGGCTTGGAAATACCTTTACATACTTTGATAAGGTCTCATATAACTCACCAACCGATAACCCTTCAATCCATTTCAACACACTGTCTACATCATCTTTAAATGGACAACAGTAAATGAGCAGATTCAACATTTTCCACTCATTGTTTAGTTCGGTTTCTTTCAGACGGGATAACAGCTCTTCACTGAGCGTGCTTTCAATTTCATTAGCCCACGCTACCCCTAAATCAATCTTCTTATAGGATTTTTTGCAGAGATAAGTATGTAAGCTGTTCAACAATTCATAAATCGATCCAAATTCAACCTCAACCTTGTATTCCACAATGATTCCTCCTGCTAGCGGTTCTTTTCAGTAGTGAGATATTCTCTTAATCTTATTGTATTATCCTGAGAATACGCAAGCTACTCTATAAACGGGAGTGCATAAAAATTCATTAGCTGCTGTTTCTGCTCCGAATTTTCTGTATTGCACGCTGGTTTAGCTGTCATTTCCGCGAGCGTGGACGCTATCGGACACAACTGAGCTTGTGCTAATGGCGTCTGCCGTAGGCTTCAGCGCGAGATCAGGACTCTGCTGCGCTATCGGACACAGTTGACCTTATGCTAATAGCGTCTGCTGGGTCCGTAATCTCCTGCGGGAGATCAAGACTCAGCTCTATCGGACTCAGTTGAGCTTGTGCTAATAGCGTCTGCTGGGTCCGTAATCTCCAACGGGAGATCAAGACTCTGCTCTATCGGACTCAGTGGACCTTGTGCTAATAGCGTCTGCTGGGTCCGTAATCTCCAGCGGGAGATCAAAACTCTGCACTATCGGACACAGTTGACCTTATTCGCAGTATTATCCCCTTTTTTGTGTGCTATCGGACTCCATAGGCGCTATTGACACTATAAATGCCTATTTCGTGCCTATTCCAAAGGAATAGCTGCACTGGGGTCCGAAACTTTGCTCAAAAGGCTAAATATGTGCGAATAGCGTCTGCTGGGTCCGAGAGGTTCTACGGAGGTTTAGGATTTTGTTCCATCGGTCAGTTGACCTTGTGCTAATAGCGTCTGCTGGGTCCGTAATCTCCAACGGGAGATCAAGACTCTGCTCTATCGGACACAGTGGACCTTGTTCGCAGTATTATCCCCTTTTTTGTGTGCTATCGGACTCCATAGACGCTATGGGCATAAAATAGGCCTATTTCTCGTGCTTATTCCAAAGGAATAGCTGCACTGGGGTCCGAAACTTTGCTCAAAAGGCTAAATATGTGCGAATAGCGTCTGCTGGGTCCCTAAGCATCAGTGGGGAATTAAGACTCTGGACCGTAAGCTTCTGCGACGGATTGGGATCCTACGATATTGGACACCTATCGGACACAGTTGACCTTATTCGCAGTATTATCCCATTTTCAGCATGTTATCGGACTCCATAGGCGCTATGGGCATTAAAAATGCCTATTTCGCGACTATTCCAAAGGAATAGCTGCACTGGGGTCCGAAACTTTACTCAAATGACTAAAAATGTGCAAATAGCGTCAATTGGGTCCGTTAGATTCCGCAGAGGATTAGGACAAGCGAGAGTTCGGGGTTCGGGGTTCGGGGGTTCCGGGATTCCAGCGTTCCCAGCATTCCCAGCGTTCCCATCATTCCAGACTTCCAGACTTCCAGCGTTCCCAGCTTACCAAAACAAATACTCGAGGTTAGTTAACTCTCACTTGCTATATTCTGCTATAGCCAAATTGCCCACATGAAAAAAAATGCAGTGCAGCGATCCACGGGTAACAAGGAAAACAACATTCAAGCCGAAGAACAATCAATCTGGTTCGCTCCTCGCTTTTTGCAATTCATGGTAGTAAAATATAGGCAATAACTAATTAGGAGTGAAGCCATAAGATGCAAATTCAAAATGAAAACGGACGTTTTTTTGTTGCTAATGACGGTAAGGACCTTGCCGAAATCACATACAGTTTGGATAAAGGAACCGGGGAATTGGTCATTGACCACACTCGTGTCTCCGAAGAACTGCGCGGGCAAGGTACTGGACAAGAGCTTGTACGTGCTGTTGTGGACAAGGCTCGGAATGAGAATTTAAAAATTGTACCCGTGTGCTCCTATGCTGCGCATCAATTCGAGAAGCACCCGGAGTACAAAGACGTGCTGAGCGGGAATACTGGCGGGAGAGCTTAAACCTGCTCCCGTTTCCGCGAAGCTTTTTTAGTAACTATGCGAACTTATAATAGTTCAAATACACTTTAGGGGGAAACGGGTTTGACGACTGCCGACACTTTTAAGAATATTGAGGAATTACAACAACGCTGTGAGCAATATGAAGGAATCTCATTAAAACTGAATTGGGATATGCTCCGCCAGCCATCAAGCGCAGGTGATACGGAATGGCTCGTGACTTATGAGGACGAATTACTGGTCGGTTTCTTGGGACTCTATGGTTTTGGAAGCGATATGGAGGTCTGTGGCATGGTTCGGCCAGGCTACCGTCGACGCGGAATCTTCACCTCTCTGTGGAACCGAGCACAAACCATAATCAAGCGCAATAAAGTCTCTACTCTTCTTCTAAATGCACCCGCCGCTTCTTCATCTGGAACTGCTTTCCTGCAAACCTTGCCTCTGCAGTTCAATCACGCTGAATATCAAATGAAATGGGATGGCAATTCCATGGTGTCATCTGATGTCAGCTCAGCAACAGGGACTGTCGTCTTACGGCCAGCTCGTGAAGAAGAGGCACACATTCTGGTCGAACTGGATTGTGGAGGTTTTGATATGAAGACAGAAGATGCTGCCGAGCAGTATGAGTTGCACAAACAGGAAAGTATGCAAGAGAATATTATGATCGAGATGGACGGCAGGCCTGTTGGGAAAATGCGAGTGTGGACTGAAGATAATGAATCCTGGATCTATGGATTTACAGTCGACAAAAAGCTACGTGGGCTTGGCATTGGCCGCAGCGCCCTTCTTCAGACCATCGAACGAGAGCGCAAAAATTATAATGGTGTAAATCTGGAGGTCGCACTGGATAATCCCAATGCACTTAAGCTGTATGAGAGCTGCGGCTTTGTCATTCAGAATAAACAGGATTATTACCGATATCTCGGCTAATCCCCAGACCTACTCTTGAGATTTTAATAAAGCAGTCACAATAAGACCTCCTTACTTGCTGGTGTTCTAACCTGCAGATAAGGAGGTCTATTTATTATAGTAAATAATCCGCTTCGCCTCTCTCATTTCTACGATCGCTGCAGCTTAAGGAACCGTCAGCTAACACTTCACGCTCAAGAAATACGGATAACAGACGCACATAATCCAGTGACTCCATAATCGAGATTGCCTCTCCATCAAAGCAGTATTTACGTCCATCCAGCAGCGAGAAAACTTCCACGGTCTCCGCTGGCTCACCATAAGCATGATGGCAAAAAACATTGGCCATATGCATAAATCCAGTGATGATATCCTCATTGCCATTAACCATAAATTTCTGAATGTTCACGCTTCGGCAACTTTTTGAAGAGTTCCAAGCCAGCTGCGTAATCATCGATAACTCCAAATTCAGCGCTGGAACTGGAACATGCCACTGTTCATATAACATCACTGGAATCTCCTGTAGATGATTGCTTGAAACGATACGCATAAGCTCATCAGCTACACTCGTTTTGATATCCCAATATTGCAAAAGGGAGGGAAAAGCATCTCCCCTAGGAGGCCACCGGCGTTCTAACAGAAATTGTATAGGTGTCTCTCTTCGCACTTCCGGCAACAGACTATAGAAGTCATTAAGTGTATGCCCCACAGCATATTGAACCTGCTGACGCCAGCGTGGGAGCCCCGTCGCTGGAGCTCCGCTAGCTAAATTCTCAGTCCCGCCCAGCATAATATGCTCCATGCGATAATCGTGCAGCCGTTTATACGGAGGGGTATGTACATCCCTTGGTTTGTTAAACCAACTTCCCACTGGCCCACCCATCTTAGGTTACCGCCATACAGGCTTCGATGAATTGACGTCCGAATTGACGGCAGGCTTCTTTTTCGGCAGCATTAGGGCCATACTCAATCTTTAGGCTATCTTGCAAAATGACTGCTCCACGCTCCTTTAGCTTCTCCTCGATAACATCCACTGCCCCACAATAAATGGCGTAGCCTGTATCTCCACTACCAAAAACTGCTGACTTCATAGCAGTCAAATCAAGTTCATCCATCTCCTCATAGAAATCAAGAGCTTCATCCGGCAACTCTCCGTCTCCCCAAGTATATGCCCCTAGCAGAACGCCTTCATATGATTTTATCTCAATCGCATTACATTCAGTGACCGACTTCAAAACAGCCTCACCGCCTGCTTGGCGTATTCCTTCTACAATCAATTCAGCCATTTCCTCAGTGTTCCCAGTTAAACTAGCATATGCCACAAGCACTTTAGCCATAAACTCCTGTTCCTCCCCTACTAACACCTTAAATTTAAATCATATACGCTTCACCTCATTCTATTTGATAATGATTATCATTGTCAATAAATAAAGTTAAAAAAACGCAAACTCCCCGTTATTACACACGGTTGAGGTTTGCGCTCCGTCTCATTTTTCTTAAAAAGAAGCTTAATAAGCACCTTCCAGCAAGGTTATGTGATTCCCATCAGGATCACGAAAATTCATTTCTTTACCGCCATATTCCATCGTAACAGGTGGCTGACAATCCAGTCCCTTAGCTTTCAACTGCTTGTATGTCTCATCCAGATTATCACAGCCGAATACTAAATTAACAAAACCTGTCGTAAGATTTTCCCACTTTGCAGCATCCCAAATAATAATTCCCGGCTGTTTCTTGTCAAAACCAAGCTTTGCCCCGTCGAAATTACCGTAACCTTCGAAAGGCATAGGAATTCCTAGTACCTCCGTATAAAATTTAGCTGACGCCGCAGTATCTTTAGTGTAAATGTTAGTCCCTTCAAAAGACGAAATCATAACTTGTCCCCTCTCATTCTCATAATATGTCTCATTTCTTACTTAGGTTTAGTCTAACAAGGTTGACACGCTTTGTATTGCAAAATTACGACATTCTTCGGCCTGCATAGACCAAGGCTTCAAGTGGGGTTCTTCCTGCATATTTTTTGAAATTATTGATAAAATGGGACTGGTGACTGTAACCATACGCGAAAATAAGATCCTGCATATTCTTCGTCTGCCCAGGTAAATGACACATCTCCCGCCATACATTCTGAAACCGCACGAGATCTGCTGTTTTTTTGGGCGATACACCTATATATTCTTGAAAAAGCCGTTCAAGTTGTCGTCTGCTTAAATTAGAACTGGTCTCCAAATCCTCTGCGGTCACAATCCCTTTTTGTTTAACCATAGTATAGACTGCGTTCATCATCCGATCGTTAGTCCGCCCTCTACGCTCAAGACGACGAAGCAGATAGGCTTCAGCGGCAGCAATCCTTTCGTCCATCGAGTTTACTTTCTCCAATAGATGACCAAGCTCTTTTTTAAAAGTGCCAAAATATTGTTCTACATCGACATGTGCATTCAAGACATTCCGCAGATGATCATCTGCAAAAAAATGAACCGCCCAGAAATGAAACCGGATACCAAAGGTTGAACTCCCCCCTGGCTTTCTGTCTGAGGAGACTTCAAATGGAGTGTCATTGATGCCGGAGAAAAAAGTGTTTGTATTACCTGATTCTCTATCCAAATCCCAAATAATATCCATACAGGTGTCCGGAATTATTGTCTCCGTCTCAGGTTGTTGTATAGACTCCACATCTACAGAACCCCAAAAACAGCGAATAAACGGCTGCAAGGCATGGCTGGGCAGAAACTCACTAGTGTGGTTGGGTTTTGCAGTTATAGGGAAATACAGCGGTGAGAGATTAAACATAGCTTTAGTTCTCCGATCGTAAATAGGGTAAGAACTCTACTATCTGATCATACACAATCAAGTCATGAAGCACCAGTTGAATAGCCGCATAAGTATGGGAATATTATACACTTCATTAGCATTGGACAAAATAATTGGTGAAGCTGGCTGAGGCGTAATTTGTTTGTAGCAATCAGGTGAAATGTTGTACAATAAAGGCTAAATGAATTTTTTTGAAGGATGGATTAAATCATGTATATAGCGAGCGATTGGAAAGACTATGAAGTAATTGATACAGGCGGTGGAGAGAAGCTCGAACGCTGGGGCGATATTATCTTGCGTCGTCCTGATCCACAGATTATTTGGCCTCTAAATAATGAGACCGCTAAATGGCGTGATGTGCACGGACATTATCACCGTTCCTCCGCTGGTGGCGGACAATGGGAAATGAAAAAAACGATTCCGGACGATTGGAAGATTAGCTATGGTAAATTAAAATTCCACTTACGTCCTACAAACTTCAAGCATACAGGACTATTCCCGGAACAAGCAGCCAACTGGAGCTGGATGATGGACAAGATTGCAGCGGCTAACCGTCCAATCTCAGTGCTGAATCTTTTTGCTTACACAGGTGGAGCTACTGTGGCAGCGGCGAGTGCCGGTGCATCTGTCGTTCACGTGGATGCAGCCAAAGGTATGGTGCAGTGGGCGAAAGAAAACGTTCAGCTGTCTGGTCTTGGAGAACGTCCAGTCCGCTTTATCACGGATGATGTATTCAAGTTCGTACAACGTGAACAACGCCGCGGCAGCAAATATGATGCGATTATTATGGACCCTCCTTCTTACGGAAGAGGACCTGGTGGAGAAATGTGGAAGCTTGAATCAAGCTTGTACCCTTTCCTTGAGAGCTGTATGGAGATTATGAGCGACAACCCATTGTTCATGCTCATTAATTCCTACACCACTGGAATTTCTCCAACTGTACTGCGCAACATGTTGTCCATGACCATGGGCAAACGTTATGGCGGAAAACTTACCTCCGGCGAAATTGGTCTTCCGATCACCTCCTCCGGCATGAACCTGCCATGTGGTATCCTGGGTCGCTGGGAGGCGTAAGCCATGACACAGCATAGTTCCGGCAACAATGAGGCTGTAAGCGGCGGATCGCAACGCTTTGAAGTGTTGTACGAAGACAACCATCTTCTGGGGATTGTAAAACCCGTGAATATTCCTGTTCAGGAGGATGCAACAGGCGATCCTGACCTGCTGAACCTGCTGAAAGAAGATGTGAAGGAACGTTTCAACAAACCCGGCAACGTCTATATAGGTCTGGTCCACCGTTTGGATCGACCGGTTGGGGGCGCAATGATTTTTGCCAAGACTTCCAAAGCGGCTTCAAGACTATCCGAGAGTGTCCGTACTCACGGCTTTCATAAGGTGTATTTAACAGTCGTGCATGGTAAACCGCCAGCCACTCGTGGCCGTCTTACAGATACGCTGCTTAAAGACGCAAAGAGTAACACCGTCACCGTGGTTCGAAAAGGAACTCCCGGCGGCAAGGAAGCAATTCTGGATTACACAGTGCTTGACAGTGCAGAAGGATACAGCCTGCTTAAGATTGATTTACTTACAGGGCGTTCCCACCAAATTCGGGTGCAGCTGAGTTCGATCGGCTGCCCATTATACGGTGATCAGAAGTACGGGGCTTCAGTGAACAGACCGGGGCAACAAATTGCGTTATGGTCAGCACTTGTAGGATTCCCTCACCCTGTTACTAAAGAAGAAGTGGAACTCATCTCTCTGCCCCCACAAACCCATCCTTGGGATCTGTGGCCGCGTGAAACACTACAAGAAGGGCTGTCCTGAAGCAGCCCTTTTTAGGCAATGAAACAAACCCTGTTATTTAAAACAAGGCAGTGATTCTCCGGTTAGTGGAGAATCACTGCCTTGTTTTTGGTTCTGCGTCTGCTACTTGATCAGAGACTATGGGAAAAGGGTCCACGTTGGAGTGTTCTTCCTAGCTCCGCACGAATGCTTAGTCCGATTATTCCAGCCGGGCATGGAATATCCCTTTGAGATTAAACATCCCTTCGAGATTAAACATCATTTTGAGAGATTAAACATCCTTTCCACCTTCCAGCCTGAACTTAGCTAACGGTCCACCGCTCTGTTTAGCGATGGATCAGCAGTGGTACAGTAGTGGTACAGTAGTGGATCCTAGTTGGAATCTGAAATGAAAGTAAGATAACTGCACTCTATACACTTATTCCGAATAAAAAAACAGTAGGTCGGATTTTAAGTGTACTCTTTACAACTAAAAATCAGGGAAACTGTAAAAAGAGAAGTAAATCAAGAAAATAGTTGTATAAAATACAGTTATATCTCAATGCTCGAGTAATTTACAAATAATAGCTGTACAAAATACAACTAAATACATTTAGATACCTCTACATGTTTCTCTTACTTCTAGATGCCACTAAATACCTATATATACTTTCAAACGCTTCTAAATGTTTCTATATACTTCTATATACTTCTATATATATCTATATATTTCTATATATTTCTACATTCATCTAATTCTTCTAAACGCCTCTATCTTCTTCAACATTTTCCGCATTGCTTCCATCGGCTCTTTATACATATATTCTAAATGGGTGTAGATCCAAATCTAATACCCTATCATATTTATTAAAGGCTTATCATCCCAAATTTGAACCTCAATATATCGTTCAGGTCCCTTGTCACCATTGGCATTCCATTCCTGTGGCATACCGAATTTATCGATTACATCTATAATCTCGTCCCATGTATAAACTTGATTGCGATAAGGTTTGCCATCTTTATATCTCATAGTAGGAAACAAATCCCCGTAAGTGAAACTGATCGAAGCAGGATCAAACTGCTCAATAGTAATTTGCAGGCTTTTACCTCTAGGATACCAGTCTAATAACCACGGACATTCTCCCAGCGTCATATAATGCGGACAGGCTCTAGAAGGCTTACCACCTTTTATTATAAATAATTCCCTGGCCTTTGCTTCAAGACCCCGGCAAATATCTAGATAATCTGCTGAACGCTTACTCGCAAAACCTTTATTACGCTGACGTAGATCATTCAGAACCTGTTCCGCTTCTTGGGATGGCAGATCAGACAGATTTTGAAATGGACCTGTAGATTCATCATAGTAGTGATACAGCCAAGCTATTTGCTTCAAGGTGTAGAACCCTCCGGTGTAGTTGTAACAACCATTTTGCCCATTAAGTAGAGCAGTAACTGTTGGTTATGAGAGGAGATCGGATCAAGCGCTTCCGCAAAAAAATCACTGCGGATCTTTAGACCCCGTGCAGTTTCTTCCATTCCAGTCTCCGTTATACTCACCCATACAATCCGCCGGTCCGAAGCATCTCTTTCCCGCACAATAAGCTCATGTTTCTCCATCCGATCAAGTAACATCGTAACCGCTGCAGGACTGGTCGCCAAATGTGGAGCCAGATCAGAAGGCTTCATGGCGTCGCGTTCCTGAAGCAGTTCAAGTACAGTAAGTTGGGCATCCGTCAGCGTTGGAGCAAGATTACTGTCCATATGTAATTTATAATCTTTTAAAATCTTATGCCAAATTTTACTGAATTCAGAAGCATGCACACTTATTCCTTCCTTTCCTCGCGGTTCTATCCGGTATATCTACATTTTCGCGAAACAACTTCCATTTCCTGCAAACGAAGAAAAAATAAATCTGCCGGACCTTCAGCATAAAAAAATAAAAAACGACGCTTAGTCAACCCTCCAAAAGAGCGGACTAAACGCCGTTATAAAATCACTTGTTAATCGCTAGTTTTAATGAACTGATGGGAAAAGATTTATGATCTCATCCTTTTTCTCCACAGCTACAATCTGTTTGCCTGTAGAACGACGCTCGCCCAGCGGCGCTGATTCAGAGGAGAACGTATGGTGGGCATTCTCACGGGTAACGGCATTCAGTTCTAATGGCTCCTTGCAATAGAAAGCCCCTGCTAACCTGCTGCCATTTGGACGTATTCGTTTGCCTTCCTTGAATTCGAAGGTTGGCATTCCTTTGCCACCACGGCTTTGTGATGGATAATCCACAAGTAATGAACGTTTCGCATAACCAATATCAGAAATAGCAAGGATTTCGCCTTCATCTTCGCTGACCCAGAAGCAGGAAATCACCTCGTCGCCCTCGCGCAGCTGAATTCCTCTTACACCGGATGCAACGCGACCCATAGGGTTAACCTCATTCTCATGGAATCGGATACTCATTCCCTCACGGGTGACCAGCACAATGTCCTTGTCATTCGTACTAGAAGCCACTGTAATGATCTCATCACCCTCGGCTACCTTACAGGCCGCTACAGCTCCAGAACGGCTTGTAGAGTATTCCTTGAGCTCTGTACGCTTCACCTGACCCCGGCGGGTGACAAACACAAGGCTCTGCTGCGGATCATCTAGATTATTCACCGGAATCACACTAACGATTCCATCTCCTTTAGACAATCCAATAACATTCACAATCGCTGTACCAGGCTCTTTCCATTTAAACTCCGGAATCTGGTGCACAGGAAGCAAGAAGTATTGCCCCTTGCGGGTAAATACCAGCAGACTGTCACGGGTATTTACATCCAGCAGCCTGACGATATGATCGCCTTCTTTGACGCCTGAGGTATGACGCTCCCCACCAGAACGGGTGAAGGAAAGCATACTAGTCCGCTTAATATATCCATCTGCTGAAAGAGCAACGAGCACATCCTCCGCATTGACCAGCGCTTCAAGGCTAACCTTGAGCTCCTCGACTTCGCCTTGGATCAGAGAACGGCGATCAATGCCGTATTTGTCGCGAATCTCCAGCAGTTCCTTACGAATTACAGCAACTAGCTTTTTGTCGCTATCCAAAATGCCGCGCAGATGTGTAATCTTTGCCATCATTTCATCTAACTCTTTCTGGAGTGAAGTGATCTCCAGATTGGTCAGACGATACAATTGCAAAGTAAGGATCGAATCGGCTTGGCGTTCACTGAAGCCGAACATCCATACGAGATTGTTCTGAGCATCCTGACGATTTTTCGACGCTTTGATCGCAGCGATAACCTCATCCAGAATGTTTAGTGCTTTAACTAAGCCCTCTAAGACATGAGCACGGTCTTCAGCGCGTTCCAGATCGAACTGGGTGCGATGAGTCACAACTTCACGCTGATGCGCGATATAAGCTTCCAGGATGGCTTTTAGACCAAGCTGCTGAGGTGCTTTGTTAACAATAGCAACCATATTGAAGTTATAGGTGATTTGAAGATCGGTTTTTTTGAGCAGATACGCCAATACGCCTTGAGCATCAGCCTCTTTTTTGAGTTCGACTACAATCCGCAGTCCCTCACGACCGCTCTCATCACGAACCTCGGCAATGCCATCGATCTTTTTCTCCAGCCGAATATTTTCCATGGAAGTAACCAACCGTGATTTTACAATCTGGAATGGAACTTCCGTGATCACGATTTGCTGCTTGCCGCCCCGCATATTCTCAATCTCTGTTTTGGAGCGCAGGTAAATACGGCCTTTACCTGTGCGGTAAGCATCCATGATGCCGTCTCCGCCCATGATTGTGCCGCCTGTAGGGAAATCCGGACCTTTCATGAAGGTCATAATTTCTTCCAGCTCAATATTTGGTTTCTGCATCACTGCGATACAAGCGTCAATTACTTCACGCAGATTATGTGGCGGAATTTCAGTGGCAAAACCAGCAGAAATCCCACTCGTGCCATTTACGAGCAGATTCGGATACCGGGAAGGAACCACAACAGGCTCTTTGGCGGTATTGTCAAAGTTATCTTTAAACAAGACCGTCCGCTTCTCGATATCACGCATCATCTCCATTGCAATGGGAGACAGCCGTGCCTCTGTATAACGCATTGCCGCTGCTGGGTCATCGTCCATGGAGCCCCAGTTGCCGTGACCGTCAACTAGCACATGCCCCATTTTCCAAGGCTGTGCCATACGTACCATACCATCGTAAATAGAGGAGTCACCATGTGGATGGTAATTACCCATTACATCTCCGACAGTTTTGGCTGACTTGCGGTATGGCTTGTCAGGGGTGTTGCCGGAGTCGTACATCGCATAAAGAATCCGGCGCTGCACGGGTTTAAGTCCATCACGGACATCGGGGATTGCCCGGTCCTGAATAATATATTTGGAATACCGACCAAAGCGGTCACCGACGACCTCTTCCAGAAATGCCGGCAAAAATTGTTCTGATAAACTACTCACTTTGCTCACCTTCTGTTCCTCAAACTGCCCGTTTTAAAATAGTGTGGTGATTCTCAGGTACTTCAGAGCTTTTTGGAATTCTGGGCACTATCGCTCCTACTGTTCCAAAATTCCCCTAGGTCCCATAAACACCAAGCTCTTAGAAAATCGGGATTATCGTCACTTGCAGCACTGACATTACTCTACAATTTCGGTGAAATCGACATTTTCAACAATCCAGCGTTTACGTGGATCGACTTTGTCACCCATAAGTGTTGAAACACGGCGCTCCGCCTTAGCAGCATCCTCAATCTGTACCTGAAGCAGCGTACGCGACTCTGGATTCATCGTGGTCTCCCACAGCTGATCGGGGTTCATCTCGCCCAATCCTTTATAACGCTGAAGCTCGAAGTTTTTGCCGAATTCCTTTAAGTAATTTTGCAGCTCTTCATCACTCCAGGCATACCTTACAGTCTCCAGCTTACCCGTTTTGCGGGTCAACTTATAAAGTGGAGGCTGAGCGATAAAGACCTTGCCTGCATCTAATAAAGGCTTCATATAACGATAGAAAAATGTCAGCAGCAGCACCTGAATATGCGCTCCATCGGTATCGGCATCGGTCATAATGATAATTTTGGAATAATTGCTGTCTTCGACAGTGAAATCCGGACCAATTCCAGCACCTATTGTAGATATAATTGCTTTATACTCGTCGTTCTTCAGGATGTCCAGCAGCTTAGCTTTCTCCGGATTCATCGGTTTACCTTTTAGCGGCAATATCGCTTGAATCTTAGAGTCACGGCCTTGCTTAGCTGAACCACCGGCGGAATCACCTTCCACGATAAACAGCTCTGTACGTGTAACGTCCTTTGATTGTGCAGGAGACAGCTTACCGCCAAGATTCGAGCTTTCGCTGCGTTTCTTGCCTGTGCGGATCTCATCGCGGGCTTTACGTGCCGCTTCCCGCGCTTTCGACGCTTGAATCGATTTCTTCAGAAGGCTCTGCGCAACTTGTGGATTTTCTTCCAAGAAACGCGCCATATTTTCAGAAACGATATAATCTACTGCACTACGGGCGGAAGCACTGCCAAGCTGATCCTTCGTCTGTCCAACAAATTCAACCTCGGACATTTTTACACTGATAACAGCCATCATGCCTTCCCGCAGATCATTACCTTCCAGGTTTTTATCTTTTTCTTTAAGCAATTGCGTGCGGCGGGCATATTCATTTAATACACGAGTGTACGCAGTTTTAAAGCCGGTCTCATGTGTGCCCCCGCTGCGAGTTGGAATGGAGTTTACGAAGGAAGCCAAGGTTTCTGTGTAGCCTCCGTTGTATTGCAGAGCTACTTCTACCTCGATATCATCCTTTTCTGCACTGAAATGAATAACATCATGGAGAACATCCTTACCTTCGTTGAGAAACTGCACAAATTGACTGGCTCCACCTTCATAAAAGAACTCATCCTGACGGTTGCTCCGCTCATCTTGCAGTGTAATACGCAGACCGGAATTCAGAAAAGCAATCTCCTGAACCCGCTCTGCCAGCGTGTCATAATTCAGAGCAATTCCATTTGGGAAGACACGAATATCTGGCTTGAAAGTAATTTTCGAACCCGTTTTATTGGTGTTACCCAGAACTTCAAGACCAGTTACAGGTTCGCCAACATGCTCCTTGCCCTTCTTGTCCACCCAGTACTCAAACCGCTGCCGATGGATTTTGCCCTCACGATAAATCTCTACTTCGAGCCATTCAGACAAAGCGTTTGTGACAGAAGCCCCTACGCCATGCAAACCGCCTGATTTTTTATAACCCGATCCACCGAACTTACCGCCCGCATGCAAAATTGTAAATACAACTTGCGGGGTAGGTACCCCTGTCTTATGCATTCCAGTTGGGATCCCCCGTCCATTATCGCTAACGGTTACCGAGCCATCCTTGCGAAGCAGTATGTCAATCTTTGTACAATACTTGGCTAAATGCTCATCTACGGCATTATCTACGATTTCCCATACTAAATGATGTAGTCCTGAAGAACTCGTACTGCCGATATACATGCCAGGTCGTTTGCGTACTGCAACCAGACCTTCGAGCACTTGAATGTCGTCAGCATCGTATCCAGTACGGCCATTCTCGCCGTTATTAGAAACTTCAGCAAACATATCGATCTGTTCGAGCATTCATGCTCCTCCTTCTTTTCTCTATACTAAGAAGAAACGGCTTGGCCGTCCTTTATGTTAAGAACGGTATCCGTTACTGCCAAAAACCTAAGGATAGAATATAACGTGAAATTATACTCTCCTATATTTCTAAGAAATGCAAACAAACGTTTTGGTCACTTTGTTCATTCTAATTCAAAATATCCCTTTTCGTAAAGACGGCGAATGAAATGATCACCGAAGCGGCCCCCCATACAGCCAGCACAGCCATGGAAAATGACAAGGACATCCCTTCAATGGGGGCGGGAGTACCAGACAAATAGCTGGTCAGTCCAAGATTTACCATAAATAAATATTTTGCTGTTGTCCAGGCAGAGGCCATATTGGTCAGTATACTACCTGCAATCAGCGCTGCCATCATAACTACTATACTCGCCGCAGTACTGCGAACAAGCACCGAGATCATGAACGCGAGCAGTGCAACCACTACGCTGACGAACCAAATCAAACCACCTTGCATAAGCATATATTTCCACTGGGGCACTGCATGTACAGTAGACATATCTAGCGAATCACCACTGATTTTAAAGCCTGTAAAAACAGGAATGTTAAAACCCTTAAAACCAAAGGCGAGACCAGAGATAAAGTAACTGATTGCAAATGTGGAAAGTACGATAAGCGAAACAAACATTAGCAGTGCTGTCATTTTGCTAAAAAGCACCTTCCAACGCTTGACCGGCCTAGTCAACAGCATTTTGATAGTTCCGGTTGTCCTTTCGGCCGAGACCAAATCTGAGGCCACCGCCATAATGAGCAACGGAATAAATAATGTAACCGAATTATCCATAAATTCACGGGTAAAGGTAACCCCGCTAGGTTCATTCGGATTAACGTCATGGTGAAGATAATACTGAAGCTGTTGTACAAATATTCGCCGATAAGTCTTCCATTCCTCTGGAATCCGGTCACTGCCCAGTGAATTTTGATTATCGATAATCTGCTGCTGGATCTCAAGCCGCCAATCGGAATTAAATTTCTCCCGACTCCGTTCGGCTGAACGCATCTGTGCATAGGTGAACATAGGCACCAGTACAATCAGAATCAGCAGTATAACATAAAACCGTTTCTTTTTTATAATCTTCAAGCACTCATTACGGATTAGCGGAAGCAAGTTACTCAACATTCTCACCCTCCGTTAGTTTCAAGAATAGCTGTTCCAGTGTCGGATTAATTTTATGCACAGCTCTCACCTCAATTTCAGCAGTAACCATTACGGCCACAATCTCGGGGATCAGATCCTGATCCATGATCGTTATTAAAGAATTGGGGCCCATCCCGGCAATAATTGAGTCATCCAATGTGACGTCTTCCAGTTTCTGAATTTGAATATCTGAACGATCAGCCAGCATTTCCCGGGCCTCAGCAAAAGGCTCCAGCTCCCAAAGTACATACGGCGAATTACGAGCGATCAGCTCATCTACCGCACCTACTGCCAATACACGCCCTTTACTAATAATCGCTACACGGTCGCAAAGAAGCTGAATTTCACTAAGCAGATGGCTGGATACGAACACCGCCAGCCCTTCATCCGCCAGCTTGCGAATGAATTCTCGCAGCTCTTTAATGCCTTTAGGGTCAAGTCCATTCGTCGGCTCGTCCAAAATAAGCAGCCGTGGACGTCCCAACAGCGCCTGCGCAATGCCTAATCGTTGTCTCATCCCAAGCGAGTATGTACTTACCTTATCATGTATCCTCTGATCTAATCGAACAATATCGACCACTTCGCTAATACGTTCATTGTCTACGCCAGGCTGCATCCGGGCAAAATGCTGCAAATTCTCCCATCCGGTCAAATAGGTATACACCTCAGGATTCTCAACGATAGACCCTACATATTGCAATGCTTTTTCCGGATTTCGGTTCACATTGTACCCACATACTGTAATCTTGCCCTCAGTAGGTCGAATCAAATCCACAAGCATGCGGATCGTGGTCGTCTTCCCAGCGCCATTAGGCCCGAGAAAGCCAAAGATTTCCCCTTCTCTCACATCGAAAGTGACATCATCAATAATCCATTTTCGTCCTATTTTTTTACGTACCCCGTCCACAGACAAGACGACTGTGCCGGAGTCTTCACTGTTCGCTTTTGTCATATTTAATTTAGCTCCTTGTGACTGTCATTTTCTCGGTTTGTACTTGCTCAAAGGGCATTTACCTACATGATCTTACTGCAAAATTTAACACTCACCTATATACTACTGCACAGCCTGTATGAACCGTTCTCCGATTCGCTGATAGCCATCACCATTAGGATGAAAATGATCGGTGGATAGATACTTGTCCAAATGTCTGTTAAACAAGTCAAACGTAGGAACCAAGGTCATGTTGCTATGCTCATTAATAATATCCATTGCCGTATTATTCCACTTCGTTACCGCTTGATTGCCTGGTGCCAGTAATTCTGGAATATCGCCAAAGGGATTATACAGCCCCATATAGTAAACTTGCGCATTCGGATTGATCTGTGAGATTTTATCGAGAATCTTCTCCAGTCTAGCTGCTGCTTCTGGCAGAGCGGCTAATAAAGACTCTGGAGTCAGCTCCTGCCCCGAGGTTGATGAAGTTGTGTTGCCCTGTTGCGCCCCATTATTCTCAAGAATATCCGAATCCTTAAACAGATCATTTCCTCCGACGGATAGCAAAACAACATTCGACATGCGCAAGGCATACTCCACACCATCTTCGTTCAGTTTGCTTAACAGCCCCGCAGTAGTCAACCCGTTAATCCCCATATTGCCTAAAAAGTCTACTGTGACACCTTTTGCGGATAAACCAGTAACCGTACGCTTAACAAACCCTTCTCCGGTGTTATCACCGGTCCCCTTGGTAAGCGAATCCCCGAGCGCAACAATTTTGAGGAGCTTGACAGTCTCCGTCACCGGTGCGGCTGTTTGCTGAGGCAAGCTGCTCTCGGTAACCTCTCCGACCGGATAGATAATATCTTTAACCGCATAAACTAAACCAACCATCAAAACTATAGTTGTTACTATGGAAATCAAGCTGACGCTGCGCCATGTCCATTTCGAATCCTTCAAAGCTATCCCTCCGTATGCCGTTCTATTATGTATTGTTCCACAATTTACAAAGATCTTAACTATGTTACATAAACATAATTCTTCCATACAAGTTTTGCAAATGTCTAGCAAAGAAAAAAATCCCGCTGCTACAGTGTTTTTGCCGAGGAACGAGTGTGGACTTTTTTGAAAATAAAAAATACTGGCTTTTTAATTAATGCCATTATATAATATTTACCGTTGACTCTTTAGACATTACGGGTTATTAGCTTAGCTGGTAGAGCAGCCGACTCTTAATCGGCAGGTCGCAGGTTCGACCCCTGCATAACCCATAGAGCTAGACAGAAGAAGTAAGGACAAGTTCCTTACTTCTTTTTTTGTTGCATTTTTAATCTTCACCACACAAAAAAAAACGCTCCCCGACTTACATCGGAGAACGATTTCTTCCTGAAGCATCTACTCGTATTATTTACCAATAAACTCTTGAACCCAGTAATTATTATCATAACCGACACCGATATAATTGAAGTTAGCATTCAAAATATTAGCGCGGTGACCTGGACTATTCATCCATGCCTTCATTACTTCTTCTGGTGTTTTTTGTCCCATTGCGATGTTCTCACCTGCGGCTTTATAAGTGATGCCAAAGGATTTCATCATATCAAAAGGTGAACCATACGTAGGTGAAGTATGTGAGAAATAGTTATTGGAACGCATATCTGTAGCTTTTGTAGCGGCAACTTTGTGCAGGCTGTCCAATCCAGCTACAGGTGACAAACCAGCTGCTGCACGTTCTTTGTTTACCAGCGTTACGATTTGCTGAACATAGGTTCCTTTATTGCTCACAGCACCTGTTGTAGTTGTATTATCAGTTGGCTTAGTTACAGTAGTTGTGTCTGCTGGCTTTGTAACCGGTTTTGTAGTGGTAGTTGTGGTCGTGTTGTCTTTGTTTGGTACTGTTCCAGTTTGCGGCTTAGTTACCACGATTGTGCTATTCGAAAAAGGGAATCCCTCAAGATTAGCTTGTTTAAAATATTGTAATATTTGCTCATAACTTGTGCCTTTTATTGTTACTGTCGATTCATTCGATGCCGCATTTGCTTCCAATGGAAGAGAAATACTAAGTGCCATAACAGCTGCCACGCTACCACCGATGATTGCTTTTAATGTCTTGTTCTTCAATCTGCCATCTCCTTTTTTCTTGCGTGTAATATATGCTTCTGCCTAGAGTGACCATCTACAAATGTTACAAAGTTGTAATTTGTTCCTCAGTCATTGTAGCATAAATCTCTCAAATGTGCGCTTCTAATTTTTTACATATAATAGTCTTGACTGTAAGATTTCCGATTCCTAGATACATTCGCTTTCTTCCGCTGTTTTCCTGCCTAAAAATACCATTTTACCTGTTATTCGCGAAAAAAAGCGAGAAAAAGCAAAAAAAGTCGCCCTCCCCGAAAGGACGGCAACTTCAGCAAACCTATGGATACCTGACGATTAATGGAACGATTGCCAGAACTCGCCCTCCGTAGAGATCAATCCCATGATTTCCGCATAAGGAATCCGGAAGGTTGGAAAACCTGCAGAATACGGAGCGATCTCATAAGGTGCGAAATATAGATACAACGCTTCATTATCTACAAAGAAGGGCTGATCCGAGGTAATTCCTTTATACGTATCCGGAAAAACATATGAATATTGTGGATCGTTCTCGATCTGTTTGCCCACAATTTTACTGAGCTTCTCCACATATCTGCTGCCTGGCTTGAACAAGTCCCCCAGCTTATAGAACCTGCCGCTGCGCAAATTAATATGCGGATAGATTTTGGTAGGCATTCCATGTGCTGCTCCAAAAGGAAAACGATACCCGGTCAGCTCCAGCACCAGCAGGTTTTTACGGAAGAAAGAGACTGAAAAATCACCATTATAACTAAAGTCCTGGGAAACCCCTCCACTCCCAACGTCTTCAGCAAGGGATAGCTTGCGCAGCTTATCGTTAACCTCTCGCGAAACTTCCGCACTTGCAATCCCCTCAACGACCGGATAATACACCAGATAATCCCTGTTCGGTTTGTATTTCTTCTCCACTACGGAATAGGGAGGTCTCAGCGGAATGACTCCATTTTGGCGCCAAACCTGCTTTCCCTGCCGATCATAATAAGATGTGCGTTGATCTACATCTGCTCTTATCAAACGTCCGCTAAGGGTGAGTGTTCCTGCCCCTGGAATAACTGGGGGCTGGGCTGCCTTTTTTCCACTTCTATCGATAAAATAGGTATCTTTAGCATCAAATACAGACGCCAATCCCTCCTGGTAATTGTTCACGCCAAGCAGGGTGTGATTGCTCAGGACCGCTCCCGTTTCCGCATCTGCAATTACGTAACGTGATCCGCGATAAGGCTGGCTGGGGAATACAGGCGTTCCTATGGCTACTCTGCCTTCACCTAGCTGCAATACCTCATAATATTTTGCCGGGATGATCATTTTTCCTTGTTTATCAATCAGCCCGTAGGCGTTGCCATAATTTTCAGCGGTATTCACCACCGCGCGTCCCTCTGAAAAAGGTAAAGCAGAGGTGAATTGCGGTTGAATGGCTACAGAACCATCCGTATTTAAATAGCCATATTTACCGTTTTCAGTCGCTTGATAGGCTAGTAAACCTTCTCCCGGACTTCCAACGAAAGGATGGTTATAAGTATGCAGAATGTTCCCATCCGGATCGATGAGCGCATACTCTCCTTCTTTGATTTTAACCAAAGCCACGCCGTTCATAAAATCATTGGCATCCACATAAATCGCAGGCAGCACCTCTTTGCCTTGTGCGTCCACATATCCATATTGCGATTGGCCGCCGGTCGTATTTTGTTTTGAAAATAGTGCACGCCCCTCATGTAATGAGTTCAAATAATCATACCGGGCGGACGTCACTTCTTTGCCTTTTTCATCAATAAAAGTGTACCCCTTAGCATCCGACACTACGGCGCGCTCTTCCGAAAAAGGCGCAATAAATGAATAGATCGGCTTCACTCGTTCTCTTCCAGTGCTGTCAATGAGCCCGCTGCTATTTTTTCGCTGAACTACGGCAAGACCGTTCTTCTGAAAATCCTCAGCATATTCGTACCGGGGTTCAATCTGAACACGGCCTTCGTCATTAATATATCCCCAAAGTGTGCCCTCTTTGAGATTAAACGGCGCCGGATGGAGACCCGTGGTCCGCAGATCGTCCCCCACCCACTCCGGCAATAAGTATGGCGCCTCAAAAGGCTTATTAGAGTAATCTACACGATATAATCCCGCTTCTGCCGGAATCGTGACGAATAACTCCTCTTCCGTGCGTATGAAATCCTCATCCTGCTGAGTAATATATTCGTTCCAGCCAATGCCATCCCATTTCCATACATCCGCCTGTATCAGACCATTGTCATTCCCTTTCCCTAGCTCATTCAACCTAATCCTTAACATCCAGTCGCTCCCCTTTAACAAAGGCATTTGCCTATAGAATATGGGAGAACGTTGGTTTATGTGCTTTTTGATCTTAGGGGTTAGGGGGAGAGGAGCATTCTAGGAGAAAAATACCGTGTTTCCTCCATAGTTGCTCGTTTCGGCGAATTCTAGGGCATTTTTGCCTCTCTTTCCTCCACTGTAGCTCGTTTTGGCGTACTTTAGAGCATTAATGCCTCTCTTTCCTCCTCCGTAGCTCGTTTCGGCGTATTCTAGGGCATTAATGCCTCTCTTTCCTCCACTGTAGCTCGTTTTGGCGTACTTTAGAGCATTAATGCCTCTCTTTCCTCCTCCGTAGCTCGTTTCAGCTAATTCTGCGGGATTTATACCGTTCTTTCGCCTCACGTAGCTCGTTTCAGCCAATTCTGCGGGATTTATACCGTTCATTCGGCCCACGTGGCTCATTTCAGCCAATTCTACGGGATTTATACCGTTCTTTCGCCCCACGTAGCTCGTTACAGCCAATTCTACGGGATTTATACCGTTCTTTCACCTCACGTAGCTCGTTTCAGCCAATTCTACGGGATTTATACCGTTCTTTCGCCCCACGTAGCTCGTTTCAGCCAATTCTACGGGATTTATACCGTTCTTTCGCCCCACGTAGCTCGTTACAGCCAATTCTACGGGATTTATACCGTTCATTCGCCACACATAGCTCGTTTCAGCCAATTCTGCGGGATTTATACCGTT
Source organism: Paenibacillus sp. FSL P2-0121 (assembly GCF_037975345.1). Lineage (NCBI taxonomy): Bacteria > Bacillati > Bacillota > Bacilli > Caryophanales > Paenibacillaceae > Paenibacillus > Paenibacillus sp. FSL P2-0121. The sequence continues at coordinate 4,689,653 of NZ_CP150245.1, forward strand.
CTTTCGCCCCACGTAGCTCGTTTCAGCCAATTCTACGGGATTTATACCGTTCTTTGGCCCCACGTAGCTCCTTTCAGCCAATTCTACGGGATTTATACCGTTCTTTGGCCCCACGTAGCTCCTTTCAGCCAATTCTACGGGATTTATACCGTTCTCTCACCTCATGGTGCTTCTGTTCTGTTACTAATATTAGTTTGTTGATATTGTTGGTGAGCAATGATGAATATGATGTGTTTTCGTGGTGCTCCTGATGGCGATGGTAGTTTTATTGCTGCTGATATTGATTTGTGGCGGTGATTGCCGTGTTCATGCTGTTAATGTTGAGAGGATTGTGATAACCGTGTTTGTGTTGATGATATTAATTGGTGATGGTAATGATGCTGTAGTAGTACCGTGGCGGTTATGGTGCAACTATTGGGTGGAGTAAATCCTATTGGTGGAATATTAGATTTGATGGAGCAGGGGTGGCAATGTTGATTGAAGTTGGTGGTGGTAAGTAATGTTGATGTTAGTGTTGCTGGCGCTGTTTAGTCGTGGTGGCATTTTGGCGGGTAGTTTTAGTGGTGTATTTGTTTCATGTTTGTAGTAGCCATTGATGATCTGTGTGTTAGTGGTGGTGACACTATTTGGTCGTGGTGGCATTTTAGTGGGTAGTTTTCGTGCTCGTGCGTAGTTTTCCTATGCGAGGAGCAAGGGGGCGACGTTCAGTACTTATGAATTTGCAATTGTGAATTTGTACTTTAAATTGGTACTTATGAATTGGTACTTATGAACTGATTCTTACGAGTTGCTTATATCCGCAAGCGAAATGGACAAACCAAAAAGCGTTTGCCATAAATAGCAAACGCTATAATCACCACACATCCCCCACACAACTACTTCTTCGAAGAATATTTCCGCATATCAAATGCGACCGCGGCGATGATGATCAGACCTTTGATAATCAACTGATAGTAAGGGCTGATGCCGATAAAGGTCAGGCCGTAGTTGATTAAGGTAAAGATAATAACACCGACCAGAACACCTGGCACTGTTCCGATACCACCGGTTGTGGACACCCCGCCCACGACGCAAGCAGCAATCGCATCGAGCTCATACATGTTACCATAGTTATTGGTTGCGCCACCTGTTCTGGCAGCCTCCAGCACACCCGCCAAACCATAAAGGGCTCCAGCAATCGCATAGATGTAGATCAAGTTCTTGGAAACATCGATGCCAGATACTTTTGCTGCCTGCATGTTACCGCCGATAGCGTACATGTTCTTGCCCAGCTTAGTTTTATTGAACACCACCCATACGATGGCGGCGACACCCAAGGCTATCAACACGATATACGGGATTGAATATTGCCCCTTGCCAATAAACCCGGAACCGATTGTAGTGAAATCTGGACGCAGACCGCCAATCGGCTGTGATTGGTTGGGGTCCATGTCAAAGTACAAGGAATTCAAGCCGTAGACGATAACCATCGTACCCAGTGTTGCGATAAACGGCGGGACGTTCAGCTTGGAGACGACAATACCATTGACGAGTCCGCAGAGAAGGCCAGCGATAATAGCTATAAGGATCGGAAGCCACACTTGCACCTGCGGCAGATCAGGAAAAAAGCGCCGGGAATAATCCGGAATTTGCAGCATCGAAGCAGAGATTACCGCTGTAAAACCAACCACACGTCCAGCAGACAAGTCCGTCCCAGCTGTGATAAGGATGAAGGCAACACCAAGCGCGATGATAATCCGTGTTGACGACTGAATTAGAATGTCCCGTAAAGTATTTACAGAGATAAAGGCCGGCTCATATAAGGCAATACCCATAATTAGAATTACCAAGACAATATAAATAGCATTTTGAGTAATAAAAGATTGGGCTCGTTTAGCGTTCATTAGTAGTGTTCCTCCTTAAAGTTACGCGAAGAGTACTTCTCTTCGTAAACCAAATCTAGTTTCGCCCCGCAAAACTATCATTGAAATCCTATCCTAATGCTGTGCAGCGAGTCGCATAACTTCGGTTTCCGTAGCTTGCTCGCCTTCTAGTATTCCGGTAAGCCTACCCTCCGACATGACCATTACACGGTCAGACATTCCGAGCAGCTCCGGCATTTCTGAGGAGATCATAATGATGCTTTTCCCTTGCTGCGCCAAGTCGGCAATAATCGAATAAATCTCGAATTTAGCCCCTACGTCGATACCGCGAGTCGGCTCGTCCAGAAGCAGGATTTCGGGCTCGGTTAGAAGCCATCTGGCGAGCAGCACTTTTTGCTGATTCCCACCAGAAAGATTCATGATCAGCGTTTTGGTTGTTGGAGTTTTGGTCCGTAATTTTTCAATCATTTTATCGACTTCTTCTTTTTTCTTTTTTCCATCTAGTAGAAGTAGTAGTTTCTGGTATCGATGCAGATTAGCGATTGCGCCATTTTCATGAACAGACAAGACTGGAAAAATACCGGTGACACGCCGTTCCTCCGTAAGCAAAGCCATTCCGTGTTTCTTAGCATCCTTGGGAGATTGGATATGAATGCGCTTACCATCGATAGAAATCGTCCCCGATTTAATAGCCCTCAGGCCAAATAATGCTTCAATAACCTCTGTTCTCTGAGCGCCTACCAGACCACCAATCCCTAAAACCTCACCTCGCCTTAATTCAAAAGAAACATCTTTAAACGATCTTTCTTCAGGGGAGGTTAACCCTTCCACCTTCATATATACTTCGCCAGGCACGTTAAAGCGTTCTGGGAATCGATTGGTCAAGTCACGGCCGACCATTTTGGAAATGATAAGGTCTGTAGTCAATTCCGCCGCTGGCCAGGTTCCGATTTTTTTACCGTCCCGCATAATGGTAACCTCGTCAGAAATTTCGAGAATCTCTTCCATTTTGTGAGATATATAAATAATAGCTACGCCTCTACTCCTAAGGTCCCGTATGATCCGAAATAAATGCTCCACCTCCACACTAGTGAGGGAGGAAGTAGGTTCATCCATTACAATAACGCGGGAGTGAAAAGAGACAGCCTTCGCAATTTCAATGGATTGGATTTTGGATACAGACAGTTTACCCACTAATGTCTCGGGATTCAGATCGATATCCAGGTCTTTAAACAAATTCTCCGTGTCAGTGTACATTTTCTTATGGTCAATAAACTGAAAAGGTCCAATCCCTTTGGTTGGGAAACGTCCTAACCAGATATTCTCCATCACACTTCGGAACGGCACGGGATGCAACTCCTGGTGAATCATGGAGATCCCATTTTTCAAAGCGTCATTTGAGCTTCCGATAGAGGTCTTCTCACCCTCCAAAAAAATCTCACCGGCATCCGGTGAATAAATACCAAAGAGACATTTCATTAAAGTGGACTTACCCGCACCATTCTCGCCCATAAGGGCATGCACCGAACCTGGTCTGACCTTTAAACTAACTGCATCCAGCGCTTTGACGCCGGGGAATTCTTTAGTAATGTCATTCATTTCTAGCAAAAACTCAGCTTTTTCCATGTTGTTACGCCCCCTACGCTTTTTTCTTTTTTCATGAGAGGCACAGCGGTTTCATCCTGTTCCCTGCCTGAAAGAAATCCGAGGAGCGAATATCCGCTCCCCGTTGCTGCCATATGATCATGAATTTCATCTAGATTAGAGCGTTATTATTTGGCGTCATCGATATTGTCTTTGGTGATCTTTTTATAGGAAATCCACACATATTGGTTGTCTGTGATATCAAAACCTACGTTATCTTTTGTAGGTGTTTCTCCTTTAGCAAGCAGAGCAGCAACTGTGATCGCAGCTTTACCTTGGTTGTTCGCATCATTCAGCACGGTACCAAGCATCGTTCCATCTTGCAGCGCTTGAATCGCAGGAGCAGTAGCATCTACACCTACTACCGGCATGAATTTATCACCCGTGAAGTAACCTGAAGCTTTCAGAGCTTCGATGGCACCGAGAGCCATATCGTCATTGTTCGCAAGCACAGCTTCAATTTTGTCGCCATGGGAGCCAAGGAACGCTGCCATTTTTTCTTGCCCTTTTACGCGGTCCCACATCGCAGTATCTTCAGCCAGCTTTTCTACCTTGATGCCGGCATCTTCAATTGCTTGGATGGAGTAAGTAGTACGAAGCTCAGCGTCTTGGTGCCCCGGTTCGCCTTTTAGCATTACGTATTGAAGGACACCGTCGCCGTTTTTATCTGCTTCAGGATGTGCCTTCCAGTAGTCCACGATCAGTTGACCGGACATAGTTCCGGATTCTTCCGCTTTAGCGCCTACATAATAAACCTTATCCCATTTCTTCATATCTTCTGGCAGCGGCTCGCGGTTCAGGAAAACCACCGGAATATTTGCCGCTTTTGCTTTTTCGATAATAACGCCAGCCGCAGTACGGTCAACCGGATTGATCAGCATGCCTTTATATTTTTTGGTGATGAACAAGTCAACTTTGTCATTTTGTGTGGGTTGAGAATTTTGGCTATCTACGATATCTACAGTAGCAATGCCTTTGGCAGCAGTGTCGATTGCGTTACGAACACCTGTCATGAAGGTATCGTCAAATTTGTAAATGGCTACCCCTACTTTTGGCGTTTCAGTGGAAGAGCCCGCATTTTCAGTTTTTGGAGCGTTGGTAGCTTTACCACTGTCTGCATTATTGTTGCTATTGCCACAGCCTGCCAGGGCGGCACCCAGTATTGCGCTTGCTAAAAGAACGGAAGTGATTTTTTTCATTATTCATTGACCTCCTGTTTATACTTCTTTTTTTTGGTTTAACCCTGAATTCTCTCGGGCACATCCATATTATGCCTTAGGTGAAAACGGTTTCGAATATAAAATCCTACTCACTTTTATAAAAATTCTACTGAACCCAAAAAACGAATACCTCCCATTTTAAGGATGGCATTCGTCTTTTCAAAAATAAACCGTCCACTATCTGACGAAGGGAAATAACAATTTCTGATTCTCAGGCCACAGCATATTGTCCAAATCAATGAGTTTAGTGCCCGTATCGACACGTTCAGGAACATCCATTCCTTCGATTACCTCAACGGCATGTTTTACGGCTAAATACCCGTTACTAAAAGGATTTTGGATTACGGTCGCTTGAACCGTACCCTCCTGCAGCAACTCCATCATTGACGGGGAGCTGTCGAACGCAACCATTTTAATATTATGCAGCCCTCGGCTCTGGATAGCTTTTGCCGCCCCCTGTGAAGCTGTCTCATTCAAGCTGGCGATCCCGCGAAGATTTGGATGTTTCAGCAGCATTAACCGTGTCAGCTCTTCAGCATCACTAATACTCGAAGTGGTATAAGAAATCTCTACTACCTGTATGTTCGGATATCGGGCAGCGTAATTTAAAAATCCCTTTTCCCGCTCCTCCGCGTCCCTAGCACCATATTCAATGCCGTTTGAAGACTCCTGCTCCGCCCCCAAAGATGAATTTGTGAAGTTAATGATGCCGACCTCCCCGTATCCATTTAGCAGCTGAATGAGTCTTTCTGCAGACTTTTGTCCCGCTTCATAACCGTTTGAACCCACATAGGCTCTTACTCTGGCCGAACCGACTTCTGCATCCACAGACAATACGGGAATCTTGGAATATGCCGCCCGATCAACCACTTGTGCAAGTCCCATATAGCTACTGGCAGCTAAAATAATAACGTCCGCTTTTTCTTTAATGGAGTCCTCAACCATTCTGACCTGTTCCGCAATATCACTCTCAGCATTCGGAGCTTTGAACGTTAGTTTCACATTAAATTCCTGTGCCGCGGCTTCTGCGCCCAATCTAACTGTATTCCAATAGTCACCTTTGTTCATTTTTACAATAAGATGAATATTGCGGGTTTTGTTCGTGTTGATATAATTAGGTGCCGAATTAAAACAAGAGGTGATAGTTGTCCATAACACCACACATACCAGCAGGGTTAGCCAAAAACGAATGATTCTCATACCGATGTCTCATCCTCCTCATGTCCAGGATTGCCCTCGCCTGCTGCGAGTGCCGGGAAGATAAGAGTAACCGTAGTGCCTTCTTCAATTTCACTTTCAAAAGAAAGACCATAATCACGCCCATAATACAGCTCAATACGCTCGTTTACATTTCTAACGCCTACCCCGGAGCCATGCATACTCTTACTGCCGCCAGTCAAAAGAACCTTCATAGTCTCCTCGGACATTCCCAGTCCATTATCACGAATGCGGATGATGACAAGATCATCCTTCAGCTCCGCTTGGATCGAAATAAAACCTTCATCAGGCATCATTTCAATCCCGTGATACAGGGCATTCTCCACAATAGGTTGTAAAATTAGCTTAATCGTCTGACACTGCAGCACTTCATCCTGAGCCTCGATCTCGTAGCGGAACTTATTTTTGAACCGAAAGCTCTGAATCACAAGGTAATGACGAACATGATCAAGCTCTTCCTGCACGGTAATCATATTATTCCCTTTACTAAGGCTAATCCGGAAAAACTTCGATAAGGACTGAATCATCGTGACTACCTCCTCAGTCTTGCCGCGTTCAGCGAGCCGGATCACAGAATTCAAGGTATTGTACAGAAAGTGCGGATTGATCTGGGATTGCAGTACTTCAAGCTCACCTTTACGTTTGGTTTCCTGTTCATAAATAATCTGATCCATCAGTTGACGGATACGTTGTAGCATAAGGTTAAACCGTTTGGACAGCTGTTCCACCTCATACGCCCCACTGACATCTATTCGGGTGTTGAGATCCCCTTCGCCCACCTGCTGAAGCGTCCGTTCCAGCTTGCGGATAGGGCGGGCAATACGTGCAGACAAAAAGACGGATACAATAATTACGCATAAAATGACTACCGCTAAAAACCAGGATAAAAAAGTGTTTAGATCACGTTTGGTGGTTACAATCTCATCGTAATAAGCCACGCCCACGATCTTCCAGCCTGTCTGTTCCAGTGTTCTTACGGTGATAAACCGTTTTTCACCCGTAGACTCATCCAAATAGCTACGAAAAGCATATTCCAGTACTGGCTCCACATTCTCATATTTTAAGCCAGCGTAAATCAGCTGCTGCTGGGGATGGTACACAATATTTCCTAGCTGATCGAGGATGTAAGCGTATCCTCTTTTGCCAAGCTTAACCTGCTTGCTCAGCTCATCAATGGTTCGAAAGTTAAAATCCATCAGCAGAATGCCGGTTTTTAAGACTCCGTTCTCCTTATATTGAATTAATTTGCTGATAGACACGACCCAGATATATTGACCTTTGAACAAATTCTGAATATGAGGTGCGGAATAGGAGAGCTCTGATGTTCTTTGCGCCGTCGTAAACCAGCTCTGAGTCTCCAGCTGTGTGTTGCTGCGCAGCTTCTGACCGGGTGTACCCACGACATATTTCCCCTGTGGTGTAAAAACAGCCGCTGAGACCAGATCCTCTCTGCTCCCCATTAGCATAGCCATTCTTTCCGTCAATAAAGCGGAATCCACGGAAGGGCTATTCGTAATCTGCTCCTCCGCTGTCTCAAAAATATTGCGCATTCCCTTAACATAAAGACCCAGATTGTAATTCACTTGCTCAATGATCTGCTGCATATTCATATTGGCATTCTCTTCTGCGGTCTTGGCAAACTTGTTGTACAGCATAAGGCTGACAACAACAGCTACCAGCACGGCAACAGATGTAAAAGTGAGTGTAATCGTAACTTGAATGCTTCGGAGCTTGGAGGACAACCGACGTTTTCCGCCTTTGGGATGCTGCGGTCTTAGAGGAAAGGAATAAGGTTTATCCTTCAGCATCTTTACCCTCCTCTGGAGCTGTTTTTATACTCTTTAGGAGATTGGCCATATTTTTTGCGGAAACAAAAGCTGAAATAGTTAGGATCGGCAAAACCTATTTTTTCTGCGATTTCAAAAGCCCTCAGCTCCGTGGACCGCAAAAGTTCCTTGGCTGCCTCTAACCTAATTTGCAAAAGATAACTAACGAACGTCATTTTCATTTCCTTCTTAAAAATACTGCTAAAATAGCCGGTACTTATATGTAAATGCTGACAAACCTTGCCGATGGAAATATCAGATTCAACATAGTGGCTGCGTATATATTCTTTAGCTTCATCAATAAGCAGCTTATAGGAAGATTGACGTTCTAATGCAATCGTATCCATTAAACCGCTACAGACTGCAATAATCCATTGCTTGGCTTCGGCCATACTATTAAATTTATTGATGGCAGTTAGCGACGAAATGCCAGAACCAATATACTTTGCAGCTTCACTGCCGGATTCTTTAGCCACTCGCAGGATAGATGTAAAAATCTCCAGCAAAAAAATCTGATAATCCTGTGTAGACACCTGCTCTGCGTCAAGACCGGCAAATAACTCCTCAACAACCTCTTTGAGTTCTTGCACCGTACCTAGTTTAATCGTCCGGATTAAGGATTGCTGGGTTAGTTCATCATAGGTTAGCAGTGTGCTGGAACGTGACTCAACGTCCTCAATCCAGATCACCCGGTTATTGCCGAGAATAAGCCGATAATCTAATGCCTGCAAGGCATCCCCAAAAGAATTAAATAACAAAGCAGGCGATGAACAGACCGTTCCGGAGCCTGCCGTTACCGTCAGCTTCAGAAAACGCTGTACGTTCTGGCGGATTTCTTCAAGAAGCTCAAAAGTCTTTCCAGTGATATCAGTTTCTTCCCCTTCTTCATGGATTGTGAGCAATACGACCTCATCACGATGAATAAACACCCTTCCAAAACCATGCTTCGAGCATATTTCTTCAGCAATATTCAGCACAGCGAATAGCTGTAAATTCTTTTCACCAGTGTCTCGTAAAGAAATTTGCCCGCCTGTTGCACCCCCAGCAGATTCCCGCTCAGGACGAATATAATCCACACTAATTACCGAAGCCTGAAACCACCGTCCCGTTAATTTTATGCCATATTCAGTGCTTTTCTCAGCAATTTCATCCGTACGCAATCTACGCGAAATAAGGGACGATAAAAATTGCTCCCTTAACACAGGCAGACTTTTCCGGTAATGCTCACTGAGTACAAATACATTTTCTTTTTCTGCAATTTCAGCCTCGATAGTGGCTCTAACCTTAAGCAATACTTCAATTAATTCCTGTGAAGAGAACGGTTTCAAAATATACTCATCAATTTGCAATTTTATCGCCTTCTGAGCATATTCAAATTCATCATACCCAGTCAAAATGATAATCTTAGTGTTAGGATGATGACTACGAATCCATTCAGCCAGCTGAAGTCCATTCATAAAAGGCATTTGGATATCGGTAACTACCACATCCGGCAGCAAACGGTCTATGGCATCCGCAGCTTCCCGTCCATTCTCCGCCTGCTCGACAATCTCAAATCCGTAACGCTCCCAGTCAATCTGCCCGATAACGCCTTCCCTAACGTCTTCTTCATCTTCAGCAAGAACTAGCTTATACATGTCTCATCCCTCTTTGGAAACGTTTTAGATGTCATAAATTTTATTGTATATGATTCAAACCAATCCATCTATGGTTAAGTTATTTAAATAGTTTTAGGTATTAATATATTAAATACATATAAAAAAAGAGTTCCAGAGCAAAAAAAAACCATCCCGCCGTAGCTGGGATGGGGATGATCGGTAACCTATAAGTATTATAGCAACGCTTTGTTAAAGCGATAGCCTGCTGTCTTTTCGAAACCGATATGACGATAAAAAGCATGTGCCGGTGCGCGTTCTACGCGGTTGCCACTTCTAAGGAAAAGCTGACAGCAACCTTGCTCACGTGCCCATTCTTCTGCTGCGGCCACAAGTCTTTTACCGAGTCCGTTTCCTCTGAGTTCTTCTGATACGATAAGTGCAGTAATCTCAGTGATACAATCTGTCTGTTTGTAATACGAGCTTACCTGTCTAAGGCCGATCATACCCACAACTTCATTGTTCAGCTCTGCTACAAGTGTGCATTGGAGATTGCTGTTCTCCATGCTTTCCAGTCTCTCTTTCATCACGCTTAGCGTTGTTGGATAGCCGAATTCCCGCAGAAGCGCTGTAACTCTCTCCAGATCATTCAAGCCGCATTTGCGAATTTCCAGTACAGGTGCCATGGTACTACTGTTCATCCTCATATACCTCCACTTTTAGCATAGACGCCGCCTGCTTGGCTATCGTCCGCGCGATTTCCACATCTTCCGCCGCACTTAACGCTACTGCCATCCGCCGACCAGGACGAACTTCCGGTTTACCAAATACGCGAACCTGAGTCCTAGGCAGTTCCAAAGCTTCACCAATTCCGGTCACAGCAAAGGCTCGTCCTTCTCCATCAGCCTTCAGCGTAGCTGAGGCACCAGGTGTCAGCAATTGTACTGACTGGACAGGAAAACCAAGAATAGCTCTGACATGCACTGCAAATTGAGATAAATCCTGCGTCGCCATCGTGACCATCCCCGTATCATGGGGTCTAGGTGACACTTCACTGAACAATACGCCTCGATCTGTCAAAAAAAGTTCCACTCCAAAAATACCGAAACCTCCGAGCTGATCCGTTACTGCATTTGCAATAGATTGCGCTTCTTCAAGCAGCTCTGGCTTCATAAAGTGAGGCTGCCAGGATTCCACGTAATCTCCATCCTTCTGAATATGTCCAATAGGTGGACAAAATACCGTACCAGACACAGAACGCACCGTCAAAAGAGTAATCTCGCTCTCAAAAGTAACAAAAGCCTCCACGATAACTCGTGTTCCTTTAGCTCTCGCTCCAACCAAAGCAGTGTTCCAGCAGTTTTCTGCATCCTCAGGGCTTTTGCATACGCTCTGACCCTTGCCAGAAGAACTCATAATCGGCTTAATGACACAAGGAGTGCCTAGCTCGGCTATAGCTTGTTGCAGCTCTTCCAGACTATCCGCAAAACGGTAATCAGCAGTTGGCAGTCCAAGGTCTTCAGCCGCAAGACGACGAATCCCTTCTCTGTCCATGGTCAGCCGAGCCGCCCGCGCCGTCGGAACAACGAAAAAGCCTTCTTCTTCAAGCTCTTGAAGAGCATGAGTGGCAATTGCCTCAATCTCCGGAACAATGACATCCGGTTTCTCAGAGCGAATCAGCGCTTTCAGCGCCTCTGCATCCAGCATATCAATTACATGTGAACGATGAGCTACACCCATCGCCGGTGCATCGGTATAACGGTCTACAGCTACGGTCTCTACGCCAAGGCGTTGAGCTTCAATTATGACTTCCTTACCCAGTTCCCCGCTGCCCAGCAGCAACAGCTTGCGGCTTTGAGCTGAAAAAGGAGCTCCCCACATTGTCGATTCCAACCTCTTTCGGCAAATTGACTGTCTCGTTTTTATGAATTTCAGAAAACGTAACAGTTTCATTGTATATTTTCAGGCTTCTTTATTTTCATCCATCATACGCCAGATTGCAAGTGTTCTTCGACATTTTCCTACAAACTTCACAGAACTTTGTCGACTTTATCAACGAAAGTTTGTTCTAGACGTGATAATTGGTGGCTTATTTGGCCCCAATGATCTGCAGTCTCACCCCCTTTAAGGAGATCTAACATCGCTTTCTCTTGCTCCGCAAGCCCTTCTTGCAGGCTTTCGGCAGCAGATTTTAATTCTCTGCTGATATTCTCGACGTAATGAGCGATTAATTTTTCCTTCTGCTCTGCCGCTGCAAGATTAACCGCTTCTTTCAAAAGCGGCTCTGCCGCACCTTTGACCAACTCCCGCCCAGTTCCCTCAAAGAAATAACGCGGGGATTTGAAATGGCCCCATAAAGCGGACCACTGCACAGGCTGAAGCTGGCATTCCAGATCCTTAGGAGATGGCCAAGCCTGCTCCTCATTCTCCATAAGATGAAATTCCTCCGTGGAAAAGAGTAGCTCTGTAGCTGCCGCTTCAGCAGCTTCATGTACAAGCCTGCGTCCCGTGCTCTCTAGCCGCAGCGTTGTTGCCCATAGCTCTTGCTCAAGCTCGCGCTGAGTAGTACGCATTAGTTCGGCACCACAGGCAGAGAAAATGGCTTTTAAATTCCCTGCATCCTCACGCAGTAAGGAGGGATGAAAAGATTCCTGAAAATTTCTGTTGAAGGAGAAGCTAATCCGCTGGCACACATGATAGATCAGTTCTTCACTTTCATGAATAAGATCTCTGCTAGGACGTTCCTCAGTCTCCAAAAGAGATAACCGCTTCATGGCGAACTGCCGCCTTTCCTGCAGTTCTTTTAACCCGGCTTCACGCTCGTTCGCCGCCTTGGAAGCCAGATTCTGCCATTCCTCAGCCCGGCGCCGAACCGATGCGATGCTCTCAGCAGCTGCGTTAAGTGAAAGCTGTGGAAGCTCATCACCAGCAAAGCTGGATAATGCTTGCTCAAATTCATTGAAGCGGGAGGTTTCATAAAGATCGTGATTATGTTGAGTTTTAGCTTCTAGAGCAAGCAAGCTGGACAAAGCATAGATTCTCGGAGACCGCAAACCTCCGGCACGCAGATTTTGAACGACATGTGCTTTAACCTCATCTAGTTCTTCTTCGCTTGAAGCGAGATCGGAGGCATTAATAATAAAGAACATTTTATCGAGAGAAAAGCTATCTTTAATGCGGCCCAGCTGGGCCAAGAGGCCGCGATCCGCCTTCGAAAAGGCGTGGTTATAATAGGTCACAAAACAGATCGCATCCGCATTTTTCATGTAACTAAAGGTTACGCCAGTGTGGCGTGCATGCAGTGAATCTGCTCCTGGTGTATCTACGAGCACAATCCCGCTCTCCGTCAAAGGACAGGCATAATATAGGTCAATCCCTTGCACGAAGCAAGCCCGGGTCTCTTCCGCAACTAGGTTTCGATATTCATCCAAATCAACCGTCCGCACCGTTCCTAATAGCGGCTCAGCTTCAGCCCAACCGGATGCTGCGGCTCTTAGAAATCCTGCATGCGGCAGCGCAGAGGGGTGAATTCCCCGTGTTGGCAGGCTCGCAAGTACTGCTGTCCACGTATCCTGTTGCGGCTCTCCAAGCTGCAGCACGCTGAAGGAATGGCAGATGTCATCCCAGAAATCCGCCATGCTCTTCATCGTTACAACCGCGCTGGCATGGCGGAAGTCTCCTTCCGGCGCCAATATGCGGTTAACTGCGGCCGTGGCAGGGTGTGGCGACACGGGCAGCACTTCTTCGCCGAGCAAAGCGTTGGCGAAGGAAGATTTGCCTGCGCTGAACGCACCGAACAGCGCAAGGGTAAAGCGGCCGCCGGCGAGATCCTCCGCCCGTGCGGCCAGACTGCGCGCCGCCGATGCCATCGCTGGCTCGCGGCGCAGCAGCTCTGCCGCAGCCGCCAGCGCGTCAGCGGCTGCCGAGAGCCGGCGGCGTCCGCCCGCCGGCGAAGCCGTTCCCGCCGCCCAGCTTGCGGCGGCGGCACTTCCAGCCGCGGCGCGTTCGCGCGGCTGGGTCTCCCGCGGTGCGGCGCTCTGCGCAGCCGCACGCGGGGTGACCCTCACCTCCGGCAGGATGCCGGGGGTGAGGGTCCGGCGCGGCGGCAGCAGCGCCGCTAGCTCGTGCGCGCGGGCGTCAGCCGCGCGGTCCAGGGCGGCTAGCGCGCGGGCAGCGCTCGCCTGCCGCGTAAGGGCCTGATCGCGGCGCTGGAGTTCCGCACGCTGCTCCTCGATAAGCGATGGCAGCTTCGCCAGGAGCTCATCGCCAACTAACAGCGCAGCGCGGCGGAATTGGCTCTTCAGATCTGCCGCAAGTGTGCGGCAGAAATTGAGCAGCGCCTCGCCGCTATTCCCCGTTCCCGGCTTAACTGCAGCCGCCAGCCATTCCTGGCTCACCGCCGGGAACCCTTGCTTCAGAGTCGTCTCTGCCTCCTCTGCCCACAGTCCGAGATTCTCCGCCCATTGACGTACCAGCTGAATCAGATGCCATTCCAGCTGAGCGGAAACCTCTCGGACCAGTAATCCTTGCCAGGCATCCAGTCGTTTGCCTTGTTCCTTCTCCCGCCGTCCGGCTGTAGAGAACAAACCTAAGCGGAAGCCTGGGCTGACACTCTCCACATAGCTCCCTGCCGCCTCTCTAACATCCGCAGGCATTAAGTTAGCATTATTGAGTAAGGCATCAAGATCACTTCGCAGGCTAGCTCGTGATTGCTGAGGCAGCTCCTCAAGCAGTGCCTTCTCTTCTTCCAGCGATTTCAGCTCTTCCATCACAACTGTAACCTCTGCACCCTCTAGCTCAGCTAAAAAAGTTTCCCGCTCCTCCTGCTGGTCTTCACGGAACGCGGTTAGCGAAGAATCTGCTGTATGATGAATGGAACGTGACAAGCTATATTGAAGCAATTGTTCCCTGTGCTCCAACAGCTCTGTTATAAGGTTCAGCAGATTATCCCAATGATTCAGTGGGTGCTCTTTCATTTTGAGTGAGGTAAACAGAATCCCCGCACAATGAATCCCCCACTGCTCAAAAGCATTTTCAAGCTGGCGTTTATATTCTTCAATGGAAATTTCTTGTTCTCTATGCTTGTCTATCTGATTAACAATAAGATAGAGCGGTTTGCCCCAGTCACTAAGATTTTTGGCAAAAGCCAAATTATTCTCTGACTGTACATGGTTATAATCCATAACATAAAAGACGACATCAGCTAAATGCAGCGCGGAACGAGTGGCCGCCTGGTGACCATCATCCGTCGAATCTACGCCAGGCGTATCCAATAGAACACCATGCTTCCCTAGAAGAGGAATCTCATTCCAGACTTCAATCGCGGAATATTCTCCGCCATTTCGACAATATTCCTGTAATCTTTCTGGTGTTGTCTCTACAGGGGCAGATTCATTTTCACTTCCCTCAACCCTTGGATAGATAAGCACTCGTGGAGCCCCGCTGCGAATAGAAACAATATTGGCACTAGTCGGCACAGGTCCGGAAGGTAACACTGAGCTACCGCATAAAAGATTAATCATGCTGGATTTCCCTGCCGAAAAATGCCCACAAAAAGCAAGGGTCAGTTCATTCCCACCCTCTTTATTTTGTAAATCTTCATATATTCGTTCAGCACTCTCGTCGCCCCAGTGGCGCATTAAATCTTTCAGCTGGGAAAGCAGCGATGCTGTTTCACTTAATGTCTCTCTCTGAATTTTAACCCGTTCCGCTCCCACAGACATTCCACCTCCACAGTTACCTTCTAATCATGCACTGATCTTAATCCATTCTTGAATACTGATTTAAGCTCTTTTTTATGCAAAACTTATATAGGTACAATTTCTGAACTTTAGCGCGGAACATTTTTTATAAATAATAATTACAGTTTATCACCAGTTTGACACAAATTAAATACACACTACTTACAAAATAACCTATCATCTCCTACGAAATGATACCAAAAAAGAAGCGAGGTTGTCGTCCTGTAAAGCCAACAGTCGTTTCTCGTAGAAATATAAGGATATTCAATAAAAAAGGAGCCAGCCCCAAGGGCCGACTCCATTTCAGGTCACTTCTCAATTATGCAGTTTCCAAAACAGGCAACAGAATTTCAAATACTTTTCCGTGCTGCAGAATAGTCAATCCACGAGATTTGTCTCTCATTACGACAACCTCTGGTTTTACAGACATACGTTCCAGATAGTGCTCAGGCACATCACCGGAATGACTGATCGTAATGCCCTCTACTTCTTGCTCTTCATTTTCTTCCAGCGGGCTTTCCACTACGCGGTCAAAAATATCCGAGAATACCTCAAAATTATCTGTGTATACAGAAATGCATTTCATCTCTATCCCATCCTCTTCTTCAACTCTAACTTTTAACTTTTTGGCGTATGATCTTTAGCTTTCCTGACGACAGCCGTTTTCATACGTTTTTTGCCCTCTCGACATACATCAAGGAGCGGACAAACCTGACATTTTGGATTCTGAGCCTTACAGTGATATCGTCCGAAAAAGATTAGCCGGTGATGCGTGAGCGTCCATTCATCACGTGGCACAGCCTTCATCAGCTTTTTCTCCACTTCCAGCACAGAATCTTTCCAGCCTGCCAAAGCAAGTCGTTTAGCAACCCGCTCCACATGAGTGTCCACAGCAATGGCAGGAACTCCAAATGCGTTGGATACTACTACATTAGCGGTTTTACGACCTACTCCTGGCAACGTTACAAGCAAGTCATGTGCCTCAGGCACTTCTCCGCCATACTGTTCTATGAGTATAGAGCACAGGCTTTGGATATGCTTAGCTTTGTTACGATATAAGCCGATGCGCCGGATATCCCCCTCCAATTCCTCCAGCGGCACAGAAATATAATCGATGGGGGCTTTGTACTTTTGGAACAGGTCCTCGGTCACTTTGTTCACCGTTGCATCCGTACATTGGGCTGACAGCAGCACCGCTATTGTCAATTCAAAAGCGTTACTGTGATTCAGCTCGCAATGTGCATCCGGAAACAAATCTCCAATCGTATCCAAAATGTGGCGGACGTCTGCAGCTTTCATAGTGTCCCCTCCACGGAGCAAAAACGCTCAGAAAATTCTATCGAGCGTCTCACCTCAAATGTTAGAAATATAAGCAAAGTATGTATTATAACGTATGGATTCATACATTTCAACACATACGATACTGGCATTATATTTCAAGTATTAACGCCTGGATTGTCCTAATAAGAACAGTAAGCGTTTAAGCGAGAAATATAAGACATACAGTATAGGAGCAATACTTATACTTTCTTATATTTCAAAAAAAACGTCTTGACGCAGGTAAAGCCCCCTGTGTCAAGACGGTGATTCACTCAGAAATCCACCATTGCAACTATTGTTTCACAATTTCAACCAAAATATCATTATTGAAATACATTATAATATTATCATTTTCTTTCAAAGATTGCACGGATAAAGTCGAATCTCCCTGATGAATATAAACATTAGCAGGAACAAAAAATTGATATTTATCGTTCAAATTAGGTCTCTTCGTCACCAATGAGTTTGTTGCACTCTCATAACGTGAGAATGTTCTACTGAGCTGAGACATAATACGAATCGTTGTAGATCCATCCGGATCCTTGCGAATCTCTACTCTGTCCCCTGCCGTCAAGTTGCTAAGAGCAGTCGTTGTCGAGCCGTCACGAATGATTTTGACTCCTCCACTTACCGCTAAGGTCTGTGCAGCTCCAGCATAATCCTTCACGACTACGCTATTCCCAGCGGCATCTACAGAACTTACCTGACCTGTTGTGAGCTTAACTGCTTGAATAGCCAGCGGTGAGCTACCATCAAAGGTCACATTAAGATAATCTCCCGCTTTTAAATCCGTTAGCTTAATGCTCTCACCAGCTTCATTGGTCAACGGGATTGCCAAAGTATTAATATCACTGGTTCCCCCATTCCATTTGATGCCCAAACGGTTGGTTCCAGAATTCACGGTTGCCGCTTCAACTTGCAGCACAGTCTTCACTTTCAATACCGCTATCAGATCCTGACCTGTAGTCAGTGAAGCCGTTACATTGCTTCCAATAGGAATATCACTTAGGGAAGGACTAGTCTTACCAAAGAGATCAACAAGTTGCGGATAAGGCATCGTTAAACTTTGTCCATCATTAAGCTTCAAAACAAGAGTTTTCGACGTAGAATTAACAGCTGTTAAAGTTCCTTCGTACTTTGTGACAATTTCCAAAGACAAAGCCCGCTGTCCTATTGCCTTCAGATTAACTTTGCGGTTCTCGATAAGTTTCGCACCCATATTAGTTAAGTTAGGCAATGCACCTTCATAAATCAGCTTTGTTTTCTCATCCAACTGAACCACATGGGCTTTTTTGCTGCTGTCCATAACTGTAAGGAGCTGTGTTTTGCTATTATAATCCACAATTGTTGCTCCACTATACTGCTCAATTTGGCGGCTTAACACTTCAATTTTGGTAACTTGATCGCTGCTGTTTAAGGTAACCTGAATCTTGTCCCCACCTACTGCATCAGCAATAAGATCATCAGCTACTGCTCCACTCATGTTCGGAATAACAATCGTCGGTTTAGTGCCAAGCAGTTTAACCTCACGATTTCCGTCTGCTTTTTTGTAAACAACTGTGGAACTAGTCAGCTCGGTAAGTACCCCCTCAACTGTCCGTTCAACACCTTCCGTCACTTCTACAGTGCGGATCACATTATCTTGAATCGTATATTTCACCGCATTACCTGTCTTCAAATCTGCAGGTTTCAGCACTGATGCTTGGGAGCTGAATAATGAAGTCTCATCTTCCCATTTAAAAGTTTCTACTGTACCCGCGGTATTTTTGAAAGTAATGCTTTTGCCAGTAAGATCTACACTTTGAATGGTGCCTGTTGTTGTTTTGTTAATGACCCCTGAAGTCACCTGAACCTTCACTACTTTATGCAAACCACTGTACGTTTCACGTTGCAGTGAAACTACACTGTCTGTTACCAGCGAAGCAGGTTCAATTCCAGCTCCATTTACATCCACAAAGGAAGTAGTCTCATCGTAGTAGTATTCAGTGAACCCTGTTGGTGACTTTAACCAAAGCTTATTACCTGGAGCTACCATGGCAAAGTTTCCTGACAGAGTCTCTACTTGTTGTGTAGGGTCAGTCACTTCAACATAAGCCGCGTTATATGTCGCGCCAATTACAGTAACCTTAGTGTAGGGTTGGACATCACTTAGATTGATTCTGCTTTCAGAAGCACTTGTGTAATAAGCAGTGCTTGCTCCCAGGGTATATGTAGAAGTCTTTCCGTTGTTATAAACGGATAGTTTCCCATCTGCTAATTGACTGATCGTTCCTGATACCGTGTTGTCGTATTCAACCGTATTGTGAGCTTCAGCACGACTGAAAAAAGTCGCCAATTGCGCACGTGTTACAGCACCTTGCGGATCAAAACGATTGCCGTCAAGTCCGTTTGCTAGGCCTAAATCAACGGCAACGTTGATGTAACCACGTTTGTTGGCAGACACTTTGGTATCATCCGCAAAGCCTGTTGGCTCACTAGCGGCCCCTGCTGCATCTGCGCTTTTTCCAAGGGAGCGGATTAACAGCTCCGCAATCCATTCCCGGGATGCTTTACGCTCTCCCCAAGAAGTCTTCAGATTATCTGGAGCCATTTCGGTTGCTTTATCGAGTAATCCTTGTTGAAAAGCTAACACAACATAATCCTTGTAATAATTCGTAACCTTAAAATCTGTAGGCAATGCTACCGCAGAAGAAGCATCCACTTTATCCTGCAGCTTCATAAACCGCAGGGCCATAAGCACTGCTTCCTGCTGAGTTACAGAATCACCCGGACGGAACAATCCATTATTCCCAACCACAATTCCTTGTGAAGCGAGTTTATAAATATGTTTTTCAGCCCAGAAGCCTGTCTTCACATCGCTAAAAATCCCTACAGATTGTGTAGTGGTTGATGTCGGTGTAGTGGCAGCTGTGTCTGCAAACACTGCACTTGCACCACCAAAAACCATAACACCAGCCATAACAGCCGACACTGCTTTATTAGAATAAGCCTTCAATGGACGTTTTGACCTTTTTTGCGCGGACAATAGATTATTCCCCTCTCTATGACTCAAATAAATAGTATGTTTAAAAATTCGTCAGCTAGATGCCTAATTCCTTTGTTGCATAACCAATTAAGAATTATCTCTAGTCATAGGATGCAATAGATCCACATGGCCCATTAGACTTTCTACCTTTTCACCATCAACTAAAACTTCGATACTCTTTACTTCCGCAAATTGAAAATAAGTTTTGGCAAGTGAAGTAATGGCAAAGGATTCTCCACCCGCACCAAGCTGAGCTTCATCTGGTTTGTGAATATCCATTACGATTTGACCCTCTACAAATTTTAATGATTTCAGTTCAATTTTTCCCCATAAAGGTATAAGATCTGTATTTTCACTACTTTGCAGTGCTTTGAACGTTTCTGTATATTTCTCAACATCGTCAGAGTAGTTAATCGTAGTCTTAGCAGGCACTAAATTCATAATTTGCGAATCAGTGTAATAAACTTCAATACTCTGGCTTTGCTTTTGTGTCTCATTTTCTACCGGCTTCGAAGACGGCTGAGTTTCTACATTAGTATTATCTGCTGTCGGTTGCGGAGTACTAGCCACTTCGGTTTCCTGATCATCAGACGGAGCTGGGGTACTTTCTCCCTCACCACTTACAACGTTTGTAGTATCTTGCTCCACTCCATTAGCAGGAGCTGCAGTAGGCTTATCTCCACAGCCAGCAATCACTAGTAGAAGCAGCGCAGCAACCCCAACCATAGTCCATTTTTGTTTAAACATTAATAAACGCCTCCTCTAGATGAATACGGGCAGACAGGTACCGCAAAACCACTTCTTGCCTTTTTATAGATAAAAGCAGAAAGCTGACTTTGCGGCGCTCGTCTGCCACTGGTCTGTTATTTTATACCCAAATATTCCTTGATTCCACTCACTATTGAAGCAGCAACTTTGTTTTGTAATGCTTCCGTAAAGAGCAATGTCTCATCCTTCTTATTGCTAAGGTATCCTACTTCAAGTAGAACAGCAGGCATTTTCGTTTCACGAATGACATGGAAATTCCCGTATCGTACACCGCGATCACTAAGCCCTGTAGCCTCAACAAGATACTTATGCATTACTTTCGCTAAGGCCTTACTGGCTTCCCGCTGATAATACGTTTCTGTCCCGCTTGCCGCAGAAGATGCGGAACTGTTGGCATGTACAGAAATGAATAGATCTGCTTTTAAATTATTAGCCATAGCTGCTCTATCCTTGAGCTCCAAGAATGTATCGTCACTGCGCGTCAGTACGACATCGATATTACTTTCTTTTTTCAGCAATGCTGCTGTCTTAAGTACTATAGCTAAATTAAAATTCTTTTCGTATTTTCCTGTTACTCCTACTGCACCAGAATCTTTAGCTCCGTGCCCCGCATCCAGTACTACGAGCTTCTTGCCATCATTACCTGGCTGTGTTGAAGTATCATCCGTACTTTCTGCATTCAGGTCAATGATAACCAACTTAGAATCCGTCCCAGATACGCTGATGTTATAATTCTTAGGATAATTCAAATCAATTACAAAACGTACAGTATAAGGATTGGAGCTATAAAGCGAATACCGGACACCTGATACATCAGGATAATCCTTCACTTCCAGTTTACCATTCAGATCAGGATCAAGAACTTGTCCCGTACCAAACAGATCTGAGAAAGTGGCATTAGGAAAATCAATAACTAACCGATCCGGCCCTGTCATTACACTTACTTTTGGCTCGGAATTACCTTCCATCGCAATGCTCAAACGATTCTCGCTAAAGCTCAAACCATTTATCATGGTTAAATTTTTAGTAGGATCTACCGGCGGAACAACAACTTCAGATCCACCATTTCCAGAGTTCCCATCAGAACTGCCGTTTTCATTTGAGGATCCTGGGGTAATAAGATACACGATCTTCTTCGCATTATCCCAAGTGACGGTGAGACCAAACTGCTCACTTATGAACCGTATAGGTACAAGTGTCGTATCACTCCGCAGGACAGGCGCAGTGGTAAGCTGTACTGTTTTGTCATCAACCGAAGCTGTCTTTTGATTAACAATAAGTTTGATGACCTTCCCTTGCTGTTCAATCGTCACCGTTTTGCTTTTTTGATCCCAGCCCACGGTATAACCAAGACTCTCGGAGATCAATCTCAACGGTACCATGATAGTATCATTCACATTTTCAACCGGTACTTTTTGCCCTGCAGTAATCTCTTTGCCGTCTAGATAAATCTTGCTATTCGCGGCAGCAGCATGTCCATGCTCAGGCAAAACCAACACAAAGAGCAACAATAACAACATCAAACTGAATTTCTTCATTCTTCACCTCTAAGAATCTAGTATTCGCCTGTGAATGGCGATCGTGGTGCCCCTGTCTCCGTCAACCTCAGACCTCTATTAGACGCTGGTAATCTATAAAGGTTGCGAATATATTCCATAAAAATTGAGAAATCTCACCAACCGCAAGTGTTAAAGCCCCAGATATTCCTTAATTCCGGCAACAATTTCTCTCGCTAATTTCTCTTGAAGCTGCTCACTATACATCGCCGATTCATTTCCTGAATTTGTAAGATATCCTACCTCTAGCAAGACTGCTGGCATTGTGGTTTCCCGTGTAACATGAAGGCTTTTCGTACGAATCCCGTTGTCTTTAAAACCAGTAGCGGCTAATAAATGCTTATGCATAATCTGAGCAAGAGGCAGACTATCACTGCGAGAATAATAGGTTTCACTGCCATTTATTTTATCTCTATTTGGATATCCAACCTCTAGCGAATTCGCGTGCACTGAAATAAAGAGATTCGCTTTAGCAGCCTCCGCAATTTTCACGCGATCCTGAAGCCCCAATGTAGCATCGTCAGTTCGAGTAAACACCACGTCAACTAATGCTTCCTGCGTTAACAGTGTTTGTACTTTGCGGATGACGGCCAGATTGAAGTCTTTTTCCAGCTTACCTGTGAGACTGACAGCTCCTGATTGAGTTCCGCCATGACCCGCATCTAGAACTACAATTGGCTTACCTAACGTTCCATTAGCCCCTGTGGTGTTGCCTCCGTTGTTAGTTACATTCAAATCAATCGTAACAAGCCCGGTGCTTTCATCCGTACTAAGCTGGTACGGTTGATTTCCAACCGTTTGAATTACGAATCTGACAGTGGAAGGACTCACACTGAACAGTGCATAACGGATCTCAGAAACGAGCGGGTAGCCGGCAACGTCCAGCTTACCTTGTGGACCGCCAGTGGTGGTAACACCCGTAAGACTTCCAATGAAATTCGGATCGAACGCAGCACCCGGAAAATCTACGACGATTCGATCAGGGTTGCTCATTTTTGTAACGTTTGGCTTAGTAGCCCCCGACACAGCGATAATAAGTCGGTTCTCAGTGAATACTGCCCCGTTTACTAGAGGGCCTGTTGGAATTCCTGCTGTGCTTCCCGGTGCCGTAGTTGTTTGTGGAACTGGTGTCGGGCTGGGTGAAGTTACTACACTGCCAGCAGTTGTCCCGTTGTCATTTCCCGGCGTAGCACTTGGAGTTGGAGCAGGTGTATTAGTTGCTGTTGGATTGGTAGTATTCCCCTCAGGTGTCATTGCAGGATTGCTAACTTGTCCACCTGTCAAATAGACGGTTTTATCAACATTATCCCAGCCCACCTTTAAGCCGAACTGCTCGCTTACGAAACGAATTGGAACAAGTACTGTGCCGCCACTCTGCTTAGGAGCTGCATTTAAATCAAATGTCACCCCATCTGCATCAGCTGTTTTCCGTCCTACCGCCAGCTCAATGCTTTTACCATCCTGGTGAACGGTTACTTTCCGGGTCTGCTGCTCCCATAACACCTCGAATCCAAGATTCTCTACTACCACTCTGACCGGAATCATAACGCTACCATTTACATTTTCGAGTTTAATTCCTTTTGGCAAAGCAAGTTCCTGATTGTCCATAATAATTCTGCCTGTGCTGCTACCAGCTGCGGCAGCTTCTTGTCCGGTGGATGTTAAAAATAATAAAGGCAGTAACAAAAGCAGCAATACACGAAGCCCAGCTCTTCTCATTCTCATTTTCCGCTCCTTCTGCAAGTAATAGATCCTAGATAAGTATTTAGACGACAGAAATCACCAAATGTTTCCTTAATGACCAATGAATATATCGATTATAGCAAAAAAACTTCTATTTCCGACACCCGGAAATAGAAGTTTTGCGTATTTTTTGTAAAGTTTAAGAATCAGACCAGTTATATCCTCTTTTTAAGAGAATAGCTTTGCAGCATGACGCTCTTCATAAGCAGCAATTTCATCCGCATGTTGAAGGGTCAAACCGATATCATCCAAGCCTTGCAGCAGGAATTGACGACGGTGCTCATCCAGATCAAAGCTGATGCTCAGTCCGAATTCATCTTGTAAAGCATTGTTCTCAAGATCAACTGTCAGCTTGTAGTCCTCATGCTCAGCTGTCCGTTTGAACAATTCATCCACTTGCTCTTCCGAAAGCTTGATCGGCAGAATGCCGTTCTTAAAGCAGTTATTGTAGAAGATATCCGCATAAGAAGGTGCAATTACAACTCTGAACCCGTAATCCATAATCGCCCATGGTGCATGCTCCCGAGAGGACCCACAGCCAAAGTTAGCGCGTGAGATCAGAACAGAAGCCCCTTGATAACGTGGTTTATTCATTTCGAAGGCTGGATTATCGTTACCTTCTTCATCAAAACGCCATTCATAGAACAAAAACTGTCCAAATCCCGTCCGTTCAATCCGTTTCAAAAACTGTTTTGGAATAATCGCATCCGTATCTACATTTACCCGGTCAACTGGTGCAACAATTCCTGTTAATTTTTTAAAAGCATCCATAGTTTTATCCTCCCGTGTTCTCTCTAGTTCTATGAGCTGACGGCTTCCGTCTTATAATTCCAATCACGTACATCAGTGAAACGACCTTTGATCGCAGCTGCGGCTGCCATAGCTGGAGATACAAGATGCGTACGTCCTCCGCGTCCTTGGCGTCCTTCAAAGTTACGGTTCGAGGTAGATGCACAGCGTTGTCCAGGCTGCAGAACATCCGGGTTCATGGCCAAGCACATGCTGCATCCCGCTTCACGCCATTCAAAGCCAGCGTCAGTAAAGACTTTATCAAGTCCTTCTTTCTCAGCCTGCATCTTAACACGGCCCGAGCCTGGAACAACAATGGCAGTAACCTTTTCAGACACCTTATGACCTTTAGCTACCACTGCTGCAGCTCTCAAATCTTCGATCCGTCCGTTAGTGCAGGAACCGATAAATACATAATCGATCGGAATTTCAGAAATAGGTGTTCCAGGAGTCAAATCCATATATTCAAGCGCCTTTTCAGCAGCTTTACGTTCATTTTCAGTGGTGAAGTCCGCCGGATTCGGAACGCTGGAGTTGATGTCAGTTCCCATGCCCGGGCTAGTCCCCCAGGTCACTTGTGGAATCAATGTTTCCACATCAAATTCAACAACCGTATCGTACTGGGCGCCCTCGTCGCTTACAAGACTCTTCCATGCTTCTACAGCAGCATCATAAGCTTCGCCTTGCGGTACGTATTGACGTCCACGCAGATAATTAAAAGTAGTTTCATCAGGGGCAATCAAGCCAGCTCTTGCTCCGCCTTCGATCGACATATTGCAGACAGTCATACGTTCTTCCATCGACAATTCACGAATAGCTTCGCCTGTATACTCAATTACATAACCTGTGGCAAAATCAGTACCGTATTTAGCAATAACACCCAGGATCATATCTTTTGCTGTTACGCCAGGGTTACGTTTGCCTGTAAAGCGTACTTCCATAGTCTTAGCTTTGGATTGCTGCAAACATTGGGTAGCCATTACATGTTCAACTTCACTAGTTCCGATACCGAATGCCAGCGCGCCGAATGCACCATGCGTGGAGGTATGGCTGTCGCCGCAAACGATAGTTTTACCAGGATGTGTCAACCCGATTTCAGGACCCATTACGTGTACGACGCCTTGATCAATATCGTTCAGATCGAACAGTCTTACACCAAAATCAGCACAGTTCTTAGAAAGGGTATCAATTTGCTGCTTGGAGATTGGATCTTTAATGTTAAAACGATCTTTAGTTGGTACGTTATGATCCATCGTTGCGAAAGTCAGCTCAGGACGGCGAACCTTCCGGTTGCTGAGGCGAAGCCCTTCAAAAGCCTGCGGAGAAGTAACTTCATGAACCAAATGCAGATCAATATAAATAATGCTAGGTTTGCCTTCCTCTTGATGAATAACGTGATTCTCCCAAATCTTCTCAAACATTGTCTTGTTGCTCATAATTTCACCTCATTAATAGAATCGTTCATTGGAAGAGAGCGTGGAGTCTCTCTTGAATGATCTAAATATAACACCCCTGTCTTTATAATTCCAAGATATGATATCTATAAAAGTGATAGTCTGAACCTATAAGCTGAGTTAGGGTATATTGAGGCACAATATGTAGGAGCGTTGCGCAAGCGGGATGTGTAGGAGCGTTGAGCAACCGGGATGTGTAGGAGCAATGCGCAAGCGGGATGTGTAGGAGCAATGCGCAAGCTTGAGGTGTAGGAGCATTTAGTTGTATTTTGTACAGCTATATTCCTGTGAATCATTCGTTAATGAATATAAGTGTATTTTGTGCAGCTATTTTCTTGAATTATCGCCCTATAGCTGGGAACTCTGCTTTTTAGTTGTATAGAATACACTTAAAACCAAAATCATCCCTTTTGCATACGAAATAGCTGCACATAATGCAGTTATCTCATAGATACTCTCAAGATCCGGCGCAATAAATATACTGCGGGAGGGTATCGGATACTTCGATCAGTGTAGTAGGGATAATTCTTGAAAACAGGCCCGGCAGATTCTGGGGAGTGAAGAAGTGAATGCTCCTTCGGGTTGCCTATACAAAACTATAATCCAATAGGATATACTTATAAGTAAATCATTTCCCTAAGGAGTCCATATATGGAACTGAGACAACTGCAGTATGTGCTGCAAATCGCAGCCGAAAAAAACTTCTCACGTGCAGCGGACAAGCTGCATATTGCCCAGCCCTCGCTCAGCCAGCAGCTTTCCAAACTGGAAAAAGAGCTCGGCGTAATGCTTTTTCAGCGTAATACCAGCTCAGTTGAGCTGACCTACGCAGGTTCTAAATTCGTTGAACAAGCCCAGATTATCATTGACGCAGTGGAGCTGTTGCGACAAGAGATGTCCGACATATCAGAACTGCGCACTGGACGTGTAGTTGTGGGCAGTATGCCGATTACAGGAGCACATCTTCTGCCGCATGTGCTTCCAGTTTTCAAACAAAATTATCCTGAGGTAGAAATTACGCTGCTAGAAGACTCGTCGATGAACCTAGAGAAGCTCACGGCAAGTGGTCAGACCGATTTAAGCCTGCTCTCCTTACCCCTCGAAATTCCTGCTCTAGCTTATGAAGAGCTTGGAGAGGAAAGAATTGATCTTGCCGTCCCTCCTGAACATCCGCTCGCTAAACGAATCTTAGATGGAACACGGACCTCACTTGAAGAGCTTAAGGACGAACCTTTCATCGTACTTAAGGAAGGTCAGGGCTTCCGCAAAATGACTGTGGAGCTGTGCCGGAAAGCCGGATTCGAGCCACGAATCGTTTTCGAGAGCAATAATATGGAAACCGTTCAATCCCTAGTGGCAACAGGTATGGGCGTGACTCTTGTTCCTCGTTTTATCGCTCGTGCACCGCGGAGTGAATTTGTTCCAGTCTACTTACCGCTCGCTGATCCGGTGCCTAGTCGTACGCTAGTTGTAGCATATCGACGCGGACGATATTTATCCAAGGCCGCAAAGGCTTTTGTAGAAACATTCAAATCAACCGTGTCTGAATTAACGGAAGAATAGAATATATACAAATAAAGTGCCCCAGTAACCATTCGCGTGGTTGCCGGGGCACTTTTTCAGGTAAACCTCTTTTAACAGTACTAGATTATTTACGCAAATTACGCTGTGTAATCAGGCGGTTCTGATCATCCGACACACGTGCTTTACTTGAATCAGCCAATCCCTTATCAATTGGAGCCCCGGTGTGCTCTTCCACAAATTCACGAGTCACACTATTCTGAAGCTCTGCTACTTCGTTTGAATCTTGATTCTGTCCCTGCTCGGCATTGTTGTCTTTAGTCAATTTAATCCACCTCCTGGTAACAGATTATAAGTTCTTTACCCCTTCTCTTTGAGGTTAAACATAATATATAGAGCTTTCTGCATGAAGAAATATATCCTACGTTTTCCCTTTGCAATGCAACCAGCTCCATGGTATTCTATTGAAAATAAGTGAAACGTGCAGACGGGACCAGTAAGAATGAGTCTAACCGCGCCTAGAGAGTAGATTCCGACAGGCTGAAAGAATTTACCGCGGTTTTCGTTCCGAATCCTACCCCCGAGCGGCCTGTGTCTAACAGGACGGATCCTCCCGTTATGAGAATGAAGTCGGATGATCCCTCATCAATAAAGGTGGTACCGCGGAAGTTTATAAGCTTTCGTCCTTTGCTAAGTCTAAGGATGGGGGCTTTTTGTTGTTTTCAGGACTTAATAAACGAAGAGGATGTGGATAGAAATGATGACGCGAATCGTGGTCAAAATAGGCAGCAGCTCGCTGACCGGACCCGAGGGCGGCTTGAATCGTGAAGCAGTCTCCTTTTTTGCCTCAGAGATTGCCGAGTTGAAGAAAAACGGCTGTGAGGTGTTGTTAGTAACCTCTGGTGCGGTAGCCGCCGGCTTCCGCAGTATCGGTTATCCAGCACGTCCGAAGCTGCTGCATGAGAAGCAGGCCGCTGCGGCTGTGGGTCAGGTACTGCTGATGCAGGCTTATCAGGAAGCTTTTGCCCAGCATGGAATTACTACCGCGCAAATATTGCTGACTCGCACCGATTTCTGCAGCCGCAGAGCCATGAATAACGCTATGATGACTGTAGAAGAGCTACTTCGTCAAGGAGCGGTGCCCGTATTTAACGAGAATGACACTGTCTCCG
The DNA here is from genome assembly GCF_037975345.1 of Paenibacillus sp. FSL P2-0121. Lineage (NCBI taxonomy): Bacteria > Bacillati > Bacillota > Bacilli > Caryophanales > Paenibacillaceae > Paenibacillus > Paenibacillus sp. FSL P2-0121. The sequence goes on from NZ_CP150245.1 coordinate 4,718,107, forward strand.
TAGATGAACTGAAATTTGGCGATAATGATACCCTCTCTGCGCTCGTAGCTAACCTGTTAAAAGCCTCTAGACTGCTTGTTTTAACCGACATGGATGGTTTATACAGTGGAGATCCCCGCAAGCATCCGGATGCTGTCCGTTATCAGTTCGTAGATGACATTACACCAGAGATATATGCTATTGCTGGTGGAGCTGGCTCTAGTGTTGGAACAGGCGGTATGCGATCCAAAATCGATGCGGCCAAGATTGCTACTCGGGGTGGTGTTCCTGTCTTTGTCGGGAGAGCCACCGAACCTGGTGATTTACAGCTTGCTGCAACGGGAGAAGGCAGGGGCACTTATTTTGCAACGAAGCTATCCTCTCTTCCCGTCAAAAAACAATGGCTAGGCTTTATGTCTACCCCTCTCGGCTCCCTATACGTGGACGAAGGGGCTGTAGAAGCTTTGCTACATGGCGGACACAGCCTGTTGCCTGTAGGCGTCAAACAGACAGAAGGTAGTTTTCACGCAGGAGATGTTGTAGAAGTCCTTGGACCCGACTCCAAATTGCTTGGACGTGGGATTGTAAATTACGATGATGCTCAGCTGCGCAGCATTCAAGGTCTGCCAAGCCGTGAAATTGTACCGAAGCTGGGAGAAGTACACCGGCTTGAGGTCATTCACCGTGACGAATGGATTACACTGAGATAAGCATTTTTTTCAATTCAAATATAGGGAGGAAACGTCATGAGTGAAGTTATTAATAAGAGTAAATTAGCCAAGGAGACAACAGGAGTTCTAGCAAGCTTAACAACTGGCCAGAAGAATGAAGCACTGCTGGTCATGGCCGATGCACTTCGCCGCGAAGCTCCCGCCATTATCACCGCCAACGCGGAGGATTTGGAACGAGGAAGACTTAATGGAACTCCGGAATCCATGCTCGACCGGCTGGCATTAGATGTTGACCGGATTAACAGCATTGCCGAAGGCTTGCAACAAATCGCTGTATTACCGGACCCTATCGGTGACACGCTAGAAAGCATTGAACGTCCTAACGGCCTCAACATCCAGAAGCTGCGCGTTCCGCTTGGTGTGATCGGCATCATCTACGAAGCACGTCCCAATGTGACTGTTGATGCTGCGGGTCTATGTCTCAAAACCGGCAACGCTGTTGTGCTGCGCGGGGGCTCCTCTGCCCTGTCCTCCAACCGTAAAATTGTCGAGGTTCTGCACAATGCTCTTGCTGAAACCTCAATGCCGCCTAACGCGCTTCAGCTGATTGAAGACCCAAATCGTTCTTCAGTAGATGAAATGCTAAAGCTGAACGGACTTTTAGATGTGATTATCCCGCGCGGAGGCAGCTCTCTTATTCAAAATGTAGTCCTTAACGCAACCGTTCCCGTAATTGAAACTGGAGCAGGCATCTGCCATACTTATCTCGACGCAACTGCCTTGCCAGAAATGGCACAGGACATTAGTTTAAATGCCAAAGCTCAGCGCCCTTCGGTATGTAACTCTATGGAAACACTACTCGTTCATCAGGATTACGCGAGCAAATATCTGTTATCCTTAGCCGAAGCATTCCGTGAGGTTCATGTAGAACTTCGTGGCTGTCAACAAACCATCTCTCATGTCCCATGGGTATTACCTGCAACCGTAGAAGACTATGCTACAGAATACAATGATTATATCCTTAATATTAGAATCGTCAGTGATATGGAAGAAGCTATGCAGCATATCGCCCAGTATGGCACGAAACATTCGGAATGTATCGTAACGGAAGATCAGGAGAACGCCACACGCTTTTTACAAGAAGTGGATGCTGCCGCTGTTTATCACAATGCCTCAACCCGCTTCACGGATGGCTTTGAATTTGGATTCGGTGCAGAGATTGGTATTAGTACCCAGAAACTCCACGCACGTGGCCCGATGGGTCTGCCTGCACTAACTTCAACCAAATATAAGATCTACGGAACGGGACAAATTCGGGGTTAGTATACACGTTTAAGTATTCTATCACACAACTTTTAGGAGGATTTTAGCCATGTGTCAGCAACCTTCAGTTCCACTCATGAATCATAATATTGTTTTTTATGGCGCAGGCTCCATGGCAGAAGCCATCGTTCGCGGGATGATTAGCCGCAATATCGTAAAGCCCGATAATGTCATCATGCTCAATCGCAGCAGCAGTGAACGTCTGGCAGAATTAAAAAGCCGTTATGGTGTAATAGGCACAAATGATCCCGAACAAAAAGTAGAATACTTACGGAACGCACCAGTAATAGTACTGGCAATGAAACCTAAAGATGCTGCCGAATCCTTACGCGGACTAGGCCCGCTTCTTTCTCCGGATCAAATCGTAGTTTCTGTCATTGCAGGTCTATCTATTCGAACCATTCAAGGTCTACTTGGCAAAGCACAGCCTATTGTTCGCACAATGCCTAACACCTCCAGTTCCATCGGTCTGGGTGCCACTGGTCTAGCCTTCTCCAAAGAAGTAGACGAAAGAGGCCGTCGCCTTGCTCTTAATATCTTTGAGGCTGTCGGGCTTACAACAGTCATTGATGAGGAACGTATGGAAACCTTGACCGGAATTTCAGGCAGCGGGCCTGCGTATATCTATTACATGATGGAAGCCATGATCGCCGCTGGTATCCGTGGTGGGCTACCACTTGATCAAAGCACCGAATTAACTGTTCAAACTGTGCTGGGAGCTGCCCGAATGGTACAACAGACGGGAGAAGAACCCGCAGCACTTCGTAAGAAGGTTACTTCCCCTAACGGATCAACACAAGCAGCTATAGAAGTGCTTGAACGAGGGGAATTCTTTGAAACTGTGATTGCTGCCGTTAACCGATGTGCCGAGCGCTCACGTGAAATGGGTGCTGCCCTAGAGAAAGAGCTTCGTTCTTAACCAAAAAAGATCGCAGCCCATCCCCTCATCGGGTGGGAAGCGATCTTTTTTTACCTTGTTACAACATTTCCATAATTATCTCTTACGATTACCTTTAGATTTACAGGAGCCGCAACGGTCACGTTCAATGCATTCCTGGAGTTATCGAATACTAGATGTCTAGGTATGTCTCCTAAGATGACGTAAAATGTGTCTCCAACTTGCTTAGTTTGCAACAGCCGCTTCTCTTGCTCTTGCTTGAGTTGCCCTTCTGCCGTGGAATAACTCCCAAATACATTCAACTCGTTCCCAGCCGTTCGATCAACCATAATTCCATAAGGTTCGGCAGCCTGGATTATAAGTGTGCCTACACCCTGTGGAACATTCCCCTTCCATTCCGGCAAGGAATAATTCTCCTCCGTAGAGGAGATCACATGTCTAAGTTCCTGTGTTAATCCTAAAGAGCTGACTCCTGCGAATACTAAACAGCACACTGCCAGAAATCCGACGAACAGAACACTTAGCACATCATAGTACATTTTCCCTTTACCACGGAACCATAAGGTGTAAATTACAATTTCTAAACCAAGTAAGATAAAAATGAGCGGCCACCAAGCAAGTGTTGTCTCGAACACATCCGCTCCTTTCCACTGCGAGACCATTATTAATGCCCCGAGAAATAAAAGGCTCAGTCCCATCGACAACGTACCTACACGCCAACTTCTAGATTTCCCTTCGTTCACTGGAAACTCGCTAGTTACCATGACTCCCGGCTCTACTTCTACTGGATTATTCAAGATTGACCCCCCGCCCCTTTTCTACCTTTATTATTCTTACTTCCAGTCATCAGCTTCACCCCACCACCAATCAATAACACGGAGACGACAATGGTCTTAAAATATTCATTTACGCGATATTCCAGCCGCCATTCTGGAAATCTGATATCGATGGCAGGAACTGCGACATTCACAACAATAAAGTATAATCCGAGACACATCAGGACTGCTCCGAGCCAGCCTTGATGATTTAAGAAACCTTCGATAACCGGCTTATCCTGCAAAGGTTCACGTCCATATCGGCTAACTAACTGTAAGCCATCGAATAAGCTATAGAACCAAATGACCGGGATAAGGAAAAAGAGCAATGTTAACCGCAATAGATCCATGACATAGATACTTCCTAAGAAAAGAAGCATGAGCTGGAGCCCTCTTTTTTGCAGTCCCAGATACATCTGTCCAGCGCCAGGAAATGCGGATAGTAATGTCGCTAATACTTTGCTGCGTCGTCCTTCCTCACGTCCAGCCTCCATCTCTTCGAATAATGTGCGGTCAACAAGCATTTCTCCTGCTTGTTTACGATGGATCAACTGAACTGCATCAAACATGCAATACAGCCAAATTACTGGCAATACTCCAAACAGCAGCAAAAATGCATCACTCGAAGTAATTCCAGCCAAGAATAACATAACGGTCATGAATCCGAAAAATGAAATCAGAAAGGATAGTCCACGCTGCATCAGCCCCATATGAAAATGACCCAATCCAGGAATGAAAGACAATAAGATGACATGCACACGTTCATTATCCTCCGTCTTTACGGGCATAGTAGAACTAAAATCCAGCATTGATCCATCAGGCGCTACAATTGGAGTGGGCATTTGCAGTAATTTAATCACCAGATGAATCATCGAAAGAATCCATAGAAGTAAGAATCCGATCACGCCCAATGCCAGAATCCCCTCATCCCCTTCAGCCATAGCGATTAAGAATGACATAAATAACACACCAAAGCTTAGCAAAAAATAAACAATCCCTTGTGGTCGTCTTCCCATATAATAATGACCTGCTCCAGGAATCATATTAAGAAAAAGACCCTTAATTTTATTACGCTGCTGTTGCATTGTTCATTTCTCCTCTCATTTCTGTCTTCCGTCCATAATCCGGCTCAACCATCCGCTGGTGGCTTGCATGAATTGTTCGCTATAAGATGGCGAATTATCTTTCTTAGGGACAATAAGCTCCATTTCACCCGTGAGTAACTTATCAAACATCCCGGAAGACATAATCAACAGCGTTAACGAAGCAGCAACGGCATAATGAAAGATTGTTTTATCATACCAGCGATAACGCCGTGATCCTTCTTCTTGCCCCGCTACTTCTTCTATGACTACTGAAGATCTCACCGTAGCCACCCAATCTCCCATAACTCTCTCAGTAAAAGCAGACGAATTCTCCAATGAAGGCAGATCCTCCTTTAGCTCATCCAGCATCTCTATGTATGAAACAAATGTGTCTTCATCCTTGAGCAGCAATTGTTCCCATTCATCTCGCTCTATACTATCTTCTTGCCCTTCAAGATAAGCTTTTGCCTGCTCGCGGCGAATTAAGTTTTCTCCACTCTTCATCATAGCCATTCGTCCTCCTTCCAATGTTTTCGCATCCATTGTCTCGCCCTATATAGTCTGGACTCCACCGTCTTCAAAGTAATTTCATTTTCAGCAGCAATTTGCTCATATTTTTTATTTTCCAGATAATAAGCCACCATAATTTCCCGATGACCCTCCGGTAAATTGTTGATCTCACCCGACAGACGATTCATCCGGTCACGACGGACAACAGTGGCTAGTACATCCTCCTCATTAGAAGGTGTCTGGCTCAGCACAAGCTCATAGTCAACAGGTAACTCTCGTAGCCGATCACGTTTACGTTTGGCATCAATAGCCTTATTTAAGGCGATCCGCGTAATCCATGATTTTAAGCCTTGATAACGGTAGTCAGGGAGAGATTTATACATCTGAAGAAAAGCTTCCTGAGCAGCGTCTTCAGCCCCTTTGACTTCACGTAATACAGAATAGGTGATTTTGTATATGTGCTGACTGTATGTATTTACAAACTGGCGAAACGCATCTTCGTCTCCTTGGCAAATCCGCTTGATTAATAGCTCTTCCTCAATGACTCTCCCCTCCTTCCCACAGCAATAGACGCTGAGATCTTCGCCTCCCCCTGCACTTATCTAAAAAAATAAAAAAAGAACCGTACAGACTCTAGCAATAGCTAAAGCAATACGGTTCTCTCCTAAACGATCTATCTTCCACCATTGCGGAATTTTTGTGTATACGTCTTAACATCCTGAGCGTTCTTGACCCGGTTACGGGCCCATTCCAGCAATATCCGGTCGATATAACGAAAATGAACCTTCCCCGCAAATACGGATTCCTTGAGTGCTAACAGAATCAGCTCCTCAGGGTATCGGTCTTGATCCACCCAGCTAGAAATCGTCTCACATTCCATTGGAGACAGCGGGCGCCCGAATTCCTTCTCGAAAATACTGAATAGATTCCGGCTCTCCTCTTTATCTCCAAGTGAAGAAGGAGATGTGGGGGGAGTTCCGAATCCTCCACCTGACGCAGCAGCCCGGGGAGCTGATGTTCCATATGCTCCCTTGTCCTTATCTTGCTCATTTTCTTGTACAGCTGTCGCAAGATAAGCACCTAGCTTTCCATATAGCCCTGAGAAATTGTAGCGTTCATAATGGATATCTCTTAGCTCATCGTTGTCTCCATCGATGCTAATAAAACCTTCCTTCATGAGCTTCTGCAATTCTCCGGCGAGAACGGAAATGCTACGACCAGTTACGACCTGAAGCTCCTCCAGAGAAGGGAACTCAATCCCTTCCACTTGCCTGAAGGAGAGCAGATGAATCAGCAGCATCGCTTCACTTCCGCTTAAATTCAGCTTCCGGTAATACTTCAGTAAAGCGTAAGGTATGACGGCCATTCCGTTCTCCAGACCGAAGGAGACGCCTTCGCTCCAGGTACTCCATGTCTTGCCGTCCATGTGCTTCCCCCTTTGTTCAAATCCTAAGAACTTATGGGTAGAGGCGGTACAGTGTACGTGGGAATGGAATAGTCTCACGTACATGGTCAAGACCACAGATCCAAGCTACAGTACGCTCAAGCCCAAGTCCAAAACCGGAGTGAGGTACAGATCCGTAAGTACGCAGATCCATGTACCATTTATAAGAGTCCATCGAAAGATTGTGCTCTTTATAACGCTCTTCAAGCAGCGCAGGATCATCGATCCGCTGTGAACCCCCAATAATCTCTCCATAACCTTCAGGAGCGATCATATCAGCACACAGTACGACTTCAGGACGATTTGGATCCGGCTTCATGTAGAACGCTTTGAATGAAGCAGGATAATGAGTAATAAATACAGGTTTATCGTATGCTTCAGCGATTGCTGTTTCATGAGGTGCACCAAAATCATCACCCCAAGCAATATCTTCAAAGCCTTTATCATTCAAGAACTTGATCGCATCGTCATAAGTAATGCGTGGGAATGGTGCTTTGATATTCTCCAGCTTGGAAATATCGCGGCCTACCGCTTCCAACTCCGCACGGCAATTCTTCAATACGGATTGTACTACGAAGCTAATAAACTCTTCCTGAACCTTCAAGCTTTCTTCATGATCTGTGAAGGCCATTTCAGGCTCGATCATCCAGAACTCGATCAAGTGGCGACGAGTCTTAGATTTCTCCGCACGGAAGGTTGGTCCAAAGGAATATACACGGCCCAGTGCCATAGCTGCAGCTTCCATGTATAACTGTCCGCTTTGGGTCAGGTAAGCATCCTCATCGAAGTATTTCGTGTGGAACAAGTTAGTAGTTCCCTCTGCTGACGTTGGCGTCAGAATCGGAGGATCCACCTTTGTAAATCCGCTCTCGTTGAAGAACTGTTGGATTGCCCGGATAATCTCCGCACGAATAACCAGAACAGCCCGCTGCTTCGAGGCACGGAGCCAGAGGTGACGGTGATCCATCAAGAAATCAACGCCATGCTCTTTCGGAGTAATTGGATAATTCTCTGTAAGGTGCAGAACTTCAATTCCGGTAACAGTCATTTCAAAACCGGATTGACTGCGAGGCTCCTCACGAATAATACCGGTCACATACAATGAGCTTTCCTGTGTGAGGCTCTTAGCTGCATCCCATACCTCTTCAGGCACTTCTGATTTCACTACAACTCCCTGAATATAACCTGTACCATCGCGAAGCTGCAGGAACTGAATTTTACCACTGGAGCGCTTGTTGTTTACCCAACAACCGATAACAACACTTTCTCCAACATGTTCATTCACGTTCTTGATTACACTCTTGTTAGCCATGCCTTCAATCTCTCCTCTAATTTAGCCGTTAATTCCTTGCACAATACGGTTTGTATCACGTGCGATGACAAGCTCTTCGTTAGTCGGAACTACAAGCACCTGCACTTTGGAATCTACCGTAGAGATACGACGCGGGTCGCCGGAGCGAACTTTATTAGCTTCAACATCCAACTCAATACCCAGGAACGTAAGGTTATTTAGCAGTTTCTCACGTAGCAATGAAGCATTTTCACCAACACCAGCAGTGAATACGATAGCATCTACACCGTTCATAGCAGCCGCATAAGAACCGATATACTTGCGCAAGCGGTACTCATACATTTCAAAAGCTAGCGTGGAATTAGGCTCACCTTTTTCCATACCCTCAATAATATCACGCATATCACTGCTTACGCCCGAAATTGCTAGAAGTCCACTATGTTTGTTCAACATGGAGTTAACTTCGCCTACGGACAATTCTTCCTTGTTCATCACGTAAGGTACAATTGCTGGATCAAGATCACCACTGCGAGTACCCATCATCAAACCTTCCAGAGGAGTCATACCCATGGAAGTATCCACAGACACTCCATCTTGAACTGCAGTTACACTACCTCCGTTACCGATATGACAAGTAATGATCTTCAGATCTTCCAACGGACGCTCCAAGTACTCCGCAGCAGCTTTGCTTACGAAGTCGTGTGATGTACCGTGTGCGCCATAACGACGAACTTTATATTTATTGTACAGTACTCTAGGAATCGCGTACATATAAGCTTTTTCAGGCATTGTTTGATGGAATGCAGTATCGAATACAACAACCTGCGGTACACCCGGCATATTTACTTCAGAAGCCGTAATCCCCATCATTGCTGCTGGGTTATGCAGGGGTGCAAGGTCAAACAATTGACGAATTTTAGTCTTGGCATCAGCGTCCACAAGTGCGGAAGCTTTGAAGAATTCACCACCATGTACTACACGGTGACCCACAGCATTGATTTCTTTAATGGATTCAATAACGCCATGCTCTTTATCCGTTAGGCAAGCTAGAACTTTACGAATCGCTGTGTTATGCTCCAAAATTTCACTTACTTCTGTTACTTCAGCTTTACCAGTAGGTTTATGGTTCAGAATGGAGGAATCCATCCCGATACGTTCCACCAAACCTTTAGCCAAAACGGATTCATCAGCCATATTGTACAATTGATATTTTAAAGAAGAACTACCGGAGTTAATTACTAGAATATTCATATACGGTCACCATCCTTGTCGTACTGGAAGAAGCCTTCGCCTGATTTCATACCTAATTGTCCTGCACGCACCATCTTCTTAAGGATCGTGGAAGGACGATATTTCAGCTCACCATATTCACGGAACATATTTTCGAGTGCAGCAAGAACCGAATCCAGACCAAATCTGTCAGCCATTTCAAGCGGTCCATATTGGAATTGATAACCAATACGCATAGCATCGTCAATATCCTGTGCGGAGGCAACGCCCTCTTGCAGTACATGCATAGCTTCGTTGATAAACAAGCAAATGAGGCGTGATGTTACAAATCCTGGGGATTCATAAATCATTACACCTTTTTTCTCAACAATTTCATCAACAAAGGATTTTGTATCTTCAAAAGTAGCATCTGAAGTTTTCAGACCGCGTACAATTTCAACAAGATCCACTTTAGCTACAGGGTATATGAAATGCATTCCGATCACGCGTTCCGGATACATTGTAGAACTTGCAAGTTCAGTCAAGCTAAGTGTTGACGTATTGCTGGCAAGAATAATGTGGTTTGGACATACTTGATCCAGTTGATTCAATATTTTTTTCTTTTCTTCTAAATCCTCAACGATTGTTTCGATAACCATGTCACAAGAGCTCAGCTCTGCGAAATGTGTCACTTTTTGAATGCGGCTAAGAATCAGCTTCTTCTCAGCTTGAGTGATCGCCCATTTCTCCAGTTGCTTATCTAGACTTGTCTCGATCATTTCGTAGGAGTAGTCCAGTTTCTCAGGGGTTTTCTCCACCAGCAATACATCCAGGCCCTTGGCTGCCAGCATTTCGGCAATCCCTTGTCCCATTGTGCCACCGCCGATGACACCAATTTTCTTGAAATTCATAAAAAAGTCTCCATCCTTTCAGGTATCTATACTTTTGTATTGTACCTTGTCTGTCGCAAAAATTTATAAAGCCCGACATATAATGATATCTTAGCATGCCTGAAAAGTAAAAAAAAATAACCAGCATAAATATTTATGCTGGTAAACGCACGCTGTCACGAAATTGACATCGAAATTGCTCTCCAGAGAGCACTTCTTCCTTCATTAAAATGTCAAGGGAGTAATCAAATACATTTCGTTGCTTTTCAAGGTGGTCGTGAGTACGTACCATCAATTCATCCAATATTTTACTGTTTTCCTTCATAAGCTCTTCAGTGGTAACCATTTCCAGCTTGGCGATACCCAACGAAGTCAATCCGGATTTCATCATGGTTTCGACAATATTCAGGGCCTGATCAAAATCGCCACGCGAACCTGTGCTTCGTCCGCCATAATACATTTCTTCTGCAGCCGCTCCACCAAGTGCGATCATAATCTGATCTTCTAGATAATCTTTGGTGTACAGATACTGCTCTTGTTGAGGATTGTGACGTACATAACCAAGGGCTTGCCCCCGCGGAGTCAGCGTAACCTGACTGACACTTCCCGGACGGAGCAGCTCAGCCATAATGGCATGTCCCAATTCATGGATTGCCACCCGCTTTTTCTCTTCGTGGTTTGTTTCTCTGTCCGTTTTTTCCCCCATCATAACCTTGTCAATCGCCATCGACAGATGCCGCTGCTCAACCTCTGTCAATTCCTCACGCATCATATAAATTGCTGCCTCATTCATAACACTTTCGAGCTGAGCACCGGAGAAACCATAGGCTTCTTCGGAAATTTTATCGAGGTTCACATTGGCATGAAGCGGCTTATTTTTGGCATGTAATTCGAGAATCGATCTGCGGCCTTTTTTATCAGGCATGTCCACTTGAATATGACGGTCAAACCGGCCAGGACGCAGCAATGCTGAATCAAGCATTTCTTTACGGTTAGTGGCTGCTACCAGTAGAATGCGTGGTGTTTCGTTGTTATAGATCCCGTCCATCTCAGTCAACAGCTGATTCAAGGTCTGATCATATTCTCGCTGCTGTCCGCCTTCACGCTTTCCGCCAATTACGTCAATTTCATCTATGAAAATAATAGCGCTTTGCTTGTTTTCCTTAAGGGCGCGGGTACGGGCATCCTTAAACAAATCGCGGATACGGCCGGCACCGACACCTACGTACATTTCTACAAACTCACTGCCTGATGCTGCCACAAATACAGAGTTCGTATAATGTGCTGCTGCTCTAGCCATAAGGGTCTTACCTGTTCCTGGAGGGCCTGTAAGCAGAATCCCTTTCAAAGGCCGAATCCCGAATTTGCTGATTTCCTCATGCCGGATCAAAAAATCCAACGCTTCACGAAGCTCCTGTTTTGCATTGTCTTGCCCGCCAATTTCTTCAAAAGTAAGCTTTGAAGGTCCATCCTTCTTGCGTTTCTTCCCGGCACCTGCATTTACCGCAAGTCCGCCTCTTAAATGAGCAATGATAAGTAAAGCCGTGAGCATCCCAGCAGCAATTACAATCGGGAATATATTAATGCCTAGAAAAGCCATAAAAATAAACAAGACAGGAACAAATCCGATTAGAATTTCTTTAAGGTATTTAGGCATTATTCCATACCCCCAATGTCGCAGGTTTACGCGGCAAAATAATAAATTTGCTTTCTTTTCCATTACTCAAGCTTACATAGACATTATTGTCATCAATTTCTGTTGAGGCTATCACATTTTTATATTGTGGATATTGCGCTTTGAGTCCATCAAGTTCTGTGGGTATAAGTGTATATTTACGGCTCTCCATAGCTTCGGCTACAGAGAACATCGCTTTATCCCAGTATTCATCCAGCAGTTCACTGGAGTTCTGTTCTACATCAAGTTTTAGTGTACGTCCATCAATCATCGATTTTCCTTCTTGGGAGACGTACTGAACCAGTTCACGTAATTTCGTGCCTGGCTGGAGATCAAGTTTCAAAGTGACCTCATTGCGGTTAATACTGATATGAGAATTATTGACGCCCTCATATTGAGATACAATCTTCTGAAGTGGTTCCTGCATTGCAAACTGACGATACAAAAAGAAGCCACCAAACAATAGAGTAGCCGACAGTAGAGACGTTATCAGCACAGGTACAAGACGTAATTTCAAGAAACGTCCTCCTCTCAAAGATGACAAAATATAAAGCTCATTATAATAATTTATAGCTACTTGAGAGCTCATCAGAGAGACTGAAGTCTCTTATTGCTGTTCTAATTACAAGTAGTAGTATATCACAGGTGTATATACTAATTTCAAAATAAATGTGAATATATTTAAAATTTAATTTTTTAAATATTTCCATCAATACCAAATAAATTCCTCACTTTCGACAAAACTGGCCTTGATTTTTAATCAATCGGCCTATTTTCGTATGTGAATTTAAGAGAATATTCGGTGATAACTACCCATTCAGTATATCACTTAGTATATCACTTTTGTACATCAAATAAATGTAAACAAGCGAACTTATAATAAGTTCGCTTGTTTACTATGCCACCCTTAATTTCCTTATGTTCAGCTTAACTTTTAGGTAAACTGTAACCTTCGCCCATTCGGGACCCATCCGAAAAGCGATAAAATTGATAATAATACCGACCGCTCTGATTATAAAAAAGCTGCCAAGCATACTCTCCGTTATATACTCCCGGCAGCAAGCGTTCAATCGTTATGTCCGGAAGATCAGCTTTGATAATGCCGCGTATTTGGGCTTCCGAGGTTCCTTTACTTAGTTCCTCAGCAAACACTGCGTCGTCGCCTTCAGCAAATTTTCCATCTACCGTAAAGCGGACCCAGACCATAAGAGCAGTCCCGGCTTCATTTTTCCCAGTTAATACCCAGTACACTGCATTTTCATCCCAAACCGATTTTTGTGCTTTGGTTACCTCTGTTAGACCCGCTCTGGTTTTGGCAACATCCTTAGCGATATCACGCTCGTTCCATTGATCTTTCATAATATAGGCATAGAACTGGATAAGTCCAAACCCCAGGAGCAGAATCAGAACTGACCCCAGGAGGATCCATTTTTTCCTTTTCTTCAAGGTACAGCTCCCTTTCTAGTAATATATCTTTTTTGATTATATAACACACCCGCGTGTTTATCCAAAATTTCATAATTTTCTAGCTTTCCCAGTCTTAAAAATGCACAAAAGGCCGCAACTTTTGCTAAAAGCAAAAAGTCGCAGCCTATTAATTATTCGTTATTCTCCAGACTTAACGCTTCAATAAACCTTCGAAGGCTTCTTGCGCTTTACGCCGGATAGCTTCCTCATCCAGGGTTAAGCATTGTCCATGCTTGATGACCTGTTTACCATTCACCCACACATGCTCAACATCCTTAGCGCTAGCAGAGTAAACTGCATGAGACAACAGATCTGTGTGTGGCAGCAAATGCGGCTGATCGATATCAATAGCAATGAAATCTGCTTTCATCCCTACAGCAAGTCTGCCTACATTATTTAAAAAGATGGACTGCGCGCCATATTCTGTAGCCATACGCAGAGCCTCTGGAGCTGGAACAGCCGTTGGATCACCGCTGACACCCTTATGAATGAGAGCTGCAAGCCGCATCTCTTCAAACATATCCAAGTTATTGTTGCTTGCCGCGCCATCCGTGCCAAGAGACACCTTCACACCAGCTTTTAGAAGATCAGTAACCCGAGCCACTCCGCTAGCCAGCTTCAAATTACTGCCCGGATTATGAGATACACCCACATTATGGCGAGCCAAGATCTCAATCTCTTCATCATTTAAATGAACACCATGTGCAACTATCGAGGGACGTGTGAACATTCCAAGCTTCTCTAAGTGAGCTACAGGACGCAACCCGTAATCCGCCACATTTTGTTCCACTTCACGTTTCGTTTCGGACATATGCGTATGCATCGGTAAATCCAGATCATGCGCTGCCTGCACGAACTTAACCAGGAAGTCAGGAGGGCAAGTATAAGGGGCGTGTGGCGAGATCATAGTAGTAATTCTACCGTCAGCCTTTCCATGCCAGTTACGGGCAAAAGAAATCGCTTCCGCAAGCTTGTGATTCTGTATATCCTCTGGACATAACCCGATCACACCACGCATCAATACGGAACGGATACCTGATAACTCAGCTACCTCGGCTACTCGGTCCATATGATCATACATATCGAGGAAGGTCGTAGTTCCACCCTTCAGCATTTCCAATACAGATAAGGAGGTTCCCCAGTATACATCATCACCGGTGAACTTTTCCTCCATTGGCCACATCTTCTCCTGAAGCCACACTTGTAGCGCTAAATCATCTCCATATCCACGCAGCAAAGACATCGCCGCATGACCATGTGTGTTTACAAGTCCAGGCATGAACAGCAGACGGCTGCCATCAACCACTTGCACTCCAGCTTCCATCTGAGGCTCTTCTTTTCCTATGTAAGTGATTAAATCATCTTCAATAGTCATATATCCACTCAGAACCGGCTCATCCGTTCCCGGAGTCAGAAAATACCCGCCCTTAATTATCGTTTTATTGTTGTTCATGTTCACTTTCTTCCTTTCCATCCCGCAAGTAATAAGCAAGACTTTGCAGATCAGTTGTAAAATCAGCTGCATGCACCCGGATATTCGGTGGTGTCTTCAGAATCACAGGGGCAAAGTTCAAAATCGCTTCAATCCCAGAAGAAATGAGGATATCTGCTACATTTTGAGCTTCTGAATCAGGTACGGTAATAATGGCAATGCGAATACCTTGCTCACGAATTGTGCTGCCTAGTTCATCCATCGGTTGCACAGTAAGGGAGTTGATCTTACGTCCAACCTTAGGAGCGTACGAATCAAATATAGCCGTGATTTTCATAGTATCTTTGAGATATGCATTGTAATTAGACAAGGCATGTCCGAGATTACCTGCTCCAACTAAAGCTACATTAAGCTGTTGATCCAGCTTCAGGATATGACGGATTTTCTCAATAAGATACGTTACATCATAGCCGATACCTTTTCTGCCGAAGTCACCAAAATATGCTAAATCCTTACGAATCTGTGCGGGATTAAGATCAAGCTTTTGCCCAAGTTCCTGAGAGGAAACTGTTAATATTTCGCGATTCTGGAGATCATTCAAAAAACGCAAGTACACAGGTAGTCTGCGAACAACGGCTTCTGATATTTTATCCGATTTCATATTTTTCCTCCTAAAAATAGTAATGTTCTTGTGAAAATCCATATTCAAACGTCTACCTCTCCTTATTAAGGACGGTACTGTAACACACCGCCCTTAAGGATAAGGAGGAGCTAAACTGAAGACGAGCGTTTTAAGAAGCGCCGCCATCCTCTAGCCATTCCGCTATGCGAGGGACCATTTGATCAGTAAGCATATGCTCCATTTTGGGACCAGGCAATGAATAAAGGAAATACTTCCCGTAATGAGATTCAATAACCCTTGTATCATAAACAATAACTATTCCACGATCCTGCGCCGTGCGAACCAATCTTCCGAATCCCTGCTTAAAACGAATAACCGCTTGAGGAACAGATAATTTCATGAACGGATTCTTCTTCTGGGCCTGCAATAACTCCGACTTCGCTTCCGCCAACGGGTGATTCGGTGGTTGAAACGGAAGTCTCACGATGGCCAGGCAAGTCAGTGCTTCACCTGGAATATCTACACCTTCCCAGAAGCTGCTCGTCCCCAGCAATACGGATGCTGCACTGTCCTGAAAGCGGCGGATCAACTTGCTCCGGCTGCCACCTTCCACGCCTTGACCAAGCACCGTAATCTCTTGTGAGGCCAAAGCCTCTTTAAGCGGATCATATACCTGACGCAGCATTTTATAAGAAGTAAACAGAACCAGCATCCGCCCACGTGTTGTTTTAGCAGCTTCCGATAATGACTGTACGAGTGTATCGACAAATCGAGCATCGCCCACACTCCCCTTCACACTAGGAAAATCACGCGGTATAACTAGCAGTGCCTGCTCGCGATATTTAAAGGGAGATGGAAGGAGTGAGGTCATTAGACGTCCCTCTTCTGCAGCTTCGTTAAGTCCGAGATTATCAATCATAAATTGAAAAGATTTATCTACAGATAGCGTCGCCGAGGTAAGCACGATGCTTTTTTTCTTATCGAAGAACAACTCTTTAAGCTGGCTGCTAACATCCACAGGGACGGCATACAGCTGTAGGGATTTGCTACGGTAATTTCCATTTGCCTCCAGCCAATATACTACATTATCGTCATTCAGCCCCATAAAGAATCTTACTTGCTCACGTATGGAAGCCAAATCTTTAAATAAACCGCTAATATCAGTAACAAGGCTGTCTGCTGAGGATTGGCTTTCCTGGTCACGCATCTCGTTAAGCATTTTATCACCCTTACGGATGATGTCGCTTAACGTCAGATTCATAGTGTTCTCTAGCGCAACCAATTCATCCCAATCCTTCGGCTTACGGGCGGGAAGCAACCGCATAACCAGTTGTCCCGCTTCTCCTGCCCCTGCATCACTGCGTTCCGGCAATAGGCTGAACAGCTTGTCGCTGAGTGCATCCCAGGTTTCTTTGACAGTAAGCAGATCCGGGTAGATCCGATCGATGACTCCGCTCCATTCTGAAGCCTCTTCACTGCCTGACGACTGTAATATTTGACGCAGAGCAGGGAGCTGTCCGTTTCGGCTATCTTTATACAGTCGCGATAACGTGTGTGCCACCGTGAAATGCTTCATATGCATGCCAAGATGTTTACCAGCCACATCTTCTAAATGATGTGCTTCATCAATGACAAGATGCTCGTAAGCCGGAAGCAGCTGGTGCCCAGCCTTAACATCTGCGAATAGCTTGGAGTGGTTCGTAATAACCACATCAGCAATCCCAGCTTCATGCTTGGCCCTATGATAATAACATTTGCGGAACCAAGGACAAGAACGGCCCAGACAGGAATCGGTATCGCTTGCCACCGTCTCCCAGAAATCACCGCCCCGGCCGCTTAAATTCAGCTCTTCATCATCCCCTGATTCACTTTGAGTGAGCCATACAATCATCTGAGCGGCAGTAAGCGCATCTTCCCTTGGGCTTATAAAGTCCTTTTTATTAATTTTATGCTCAAACTTACGCAGACACAAATAATGCCCTCTTCCCTTAAAAATAGCAGCTTTAAACGGAAAAGGAACTACCTGCGTTAACAAAGGGATATCCCGCTCGCGCAATTGGTCCTGCAGATTAATGGTATGAGTGCTGACCATGACTTTTTCATTGGTGCGAACGCTTTGATAAATGGCAGGCAACAAATAACCGAGCGATTTACCGGTTCCTGTGCCCGCTTCGATCAGTAGGTGTTTGTCTTCGGCAAGTGCCGTCATCACCTCATTGATCATAATATCCTGAGCTTCCCGGCTTTCATACTGCGGTAATGTGTCTTTAAGTCGTTTGGTTACTTCGTCCATATAATCAGTAAAAGATAAATTCGCTAGCGGATTCTCAGCATGCTCATCTCTAGGTGGCGCTAACTCCGTCCAATCTCCTACTGCAAGCGCTAATTGACGATAGAAAGTCAGATCACCTTCGGGCTGTAGCGTCTCCGCTTCCCGCTCTCGCAGCAGACCATCAAAGTACCAGCCCAGATCACTATCCTCTTCGGTAAACAGCTCACAGAGTCTCTGGATCGTAAGCAGCGGCAGCTCGTAGAGCTCCTCCAGACATTTCAACAGCACTAAAGCAGTCGCAAGTGCATCACTATCTGCCTGATGCGGACGATCATGTGTCACTCCAAAATGAGCACTGACAGAGCCTAGCTGATAAGATGTGAGCGAAGGAAAGCAAATTTTCAGAAAATCAATCGTATCCAAAATCCGCCCTTGAAATGGCAAATAACCACAACGATCTAAAGCATTTTGTAAAAAATGGAAGTCAAAAGCGACATTATGCCCTACGAGCACAACATCATCCAAGAGCGGAACAAGCTCCATCATCATCTCATCCAGCTCAGGCGCATCCTTCACATCATCATCGGTAATCCCCGTCAGACCTGTTATAAAAGGAGGAATCGGCGTTCCGGGCTTGACATAGGAACCATATACCCGGGAGATGGACCGGTCTTCTTCTATAATTGCAAGGCCAACCTGGATAATTTCACCCACGGATTGGGTTCCTGTTGTTTCAAAATCAAGCACGGCAAATTTCATTATAATTCTATTCCCTTTCAATTGAGACTCTTAATCAGCATAACAGAAGTTGCGAAAAAAGGCGATGCACACCACTGGTTCAGGGGATGCATCGCTTGAATGGAAATTTCCAAAACCGTTATTCTTTTACAAAAGGGAAACCAGCTGATTTCCAAAATGCAGCTTCCCTCCACGACGGCGGCATACCTCTAAGTTAACGTTTGGTTCCGGAAGCGCAGGGTCATGCTGCAAAGCAAGATCAAACAATTCCTGCGCTTCATTGAAACGTTCCTGTGAGGCTCGTATGCACCCTAAAGCATTATAAACCATGGCTTTCAGCTTGGTTTCCCGTATCAAGCCCAGCATATGGTTCAGATGACTCCAAGCGGCCTCACCGTCACCTTCCTGCAGATAAGAGATGGCTAAATATAATCGAGCAGCCAAGCTATCCGGGTATTGCGCAATAACTTCTTTAAACTGATCAATACACTTTCCATACATCAGCAGCTTATAATACCCCTGACCTCTTACAAAGCAATCCATACACAGCTCTGGTGCTTCCTGTTCCGGCACTTCCTCTTCGACCTCTGCTGTAAAATCAGCACTTTCGCGAAAGGAACTAAGCTTCTCAGCAAAAGCGAGCCATTCATCCATCACTTTATCGCTCAGTCTATGCAGCATATTATAATTGCATAAAAGCTCGTTCCGGCGGGCACCCTCCGCTGTAGGGTAATCTGTTACGATCTCCTGAAGCACCTTGTTCATTTCAGCAAACAAATGTTGAAACATGGGCGATCCCCCCTTACTGAAGATGAAATCAGTTCAGCTTGCCTGACTTCATTTTCTGCGAGATCGGGGTCTTTCATCCCTGCCATTCATTACATGGCGTAAGTCCATACATTAAGCGATTGTAGCATGCAATTCATGATCAGCCAGCTTCACTGGTTTGTTATTCTCATCCACGAATACCACCGTTGGCTTATGTGACTCCAGTTCTTCCGAGGACAACATCGCATAGGAAATGATAATTACTGTATCGCCCGGCTGAACAAGACGAGCTGCGGCACCATTAAGACAGATCACTCCGCTTCCACGCGGTCCAGGGATTACATAGGTTTCCAGTCGCGAACCATTATTGTTATCCACAATTTGAACTTTTTCATTCTCAAGAATGTCTGCGGCTTCCATCAAGCTCTCATCAATGGTAATACTGCCCACATAGTTTAAATTCGCTTCCGTTACTGTTGCGCGGTGAATTTTGGATTTCATCATATGTCTAAACAAGTGCAGCAACCTCCTTTGGAATAAATACATTATTATCAATTAAGCGTGTTCTGCCAAACTTCACGGCGAGCGCTATTATAATTTCCCCATCCACTTCTGATAAAAGAGCTTCATCCTCTAATCCTTCAAGATCAGGGAATGTTAGGATCTCCGCATAATCAATCACCGCTAGAGGAGAGCTGGAAATAACCGATGTCAACAATTCCCGCACTTCAGCAACGGTTGTTACTTTTCCTTCTTCAATGGACTGACGTGCTTCACGTAAGGAACGAGATAACACCAATGCCTGACTACGCTCCTCTGGAGACAAGAATACGTTACGTGAGCTGAGTGCAAGTCCATCCCCTTCACGAACGATCGGACAAGGAATAATTTCGACATTCATATTAAGATCGGACAGCATTCGGCGAAGCACAGCAACTTGTTGAGCATCCTTCAGCCCAAAGAAAGCATAATCCGGCTGTACGATATTGAAGAATTTATTAACCACTGTGGTTACACCATCAAAATGCCCAGGGCGGGAAGCCCCACAAAGACGGGTAGTAAGCTCCGATACCGAGACCGTAGTCCGAGTAGGCTGCGGATACATTTCTTCCACACTGGGGATAAATACAATATCTACTCCCTCACGTTCAGCGAGTTCCAAATCACGACGCTCGTCACGCGGATAGGAATCATAATCCTCGTTTGGCCCGAATTGCAAAGGATTCACAAAAATGCTCATTACCACTGTGTTGCTCATTTCTCCAGCCCGGCGAAGCAGACTGGCATGTCCGTCATGCAAGTATCCCATCGTAGGAACGAACCCAATCGGGGCGTGCCCGCCTTGTCTCATATACTCCAAAGCTTCGCGCAGCTGCTCAATGCTTCTGACGACTCTCATTTATTTCCCTTCCTTTCTTGCAGCGCCATATAAAGATTCCAAAACCGTTTCATCTGCATTAAAAACGTGACTTTCATCTGGGAAGGAACGTTCCTTCACTTCCTTCACATATTGGCTGATGCCCTCACGGATTACATTACCCACATCCGCATAGGTTTTGACAAAACGTTTCTCACGGTAAGGTGAGGCATACCGCAGCAAATCATGGAAAACCAATACCTGTCCATCACAGTAACGGCCTGCACCGATCCCAATGGTTGGGATGCTAAGCGCTTCAGAGATCGCTTGGGCTACTTCTTCCGTTACCAGCTCCAGAACGATTGCAAAAGCACCTGCGGCCTCAAGCGCCTTAGCTTCATCCATCAGGCGTTGCGCATCTTTGGCATCTTTGCCTTGAATCCGGTAGCCACCAATCATATTCACGGATTGCGGAGTAAGCCCGATATGTCCCAGTACAGGGACTCCCGCAGCTACCACCGTAGCTACAGTCTCACAAATCTCGAGTCCACCTTCCATTTTGACGGCATGAGCCCGCCCTTCCTGCATTAATCTGCGCACTCCCCGCAGAGTTTCATCTACACTTCCGTGATAAGTCATAAATGGCATATCCGCCACGATAAAGGTGCTTTGTGCTCCTCGAGTTACCGAGCGGGTATGGTACACCATATCTTCAATCGTTACCGGTAAAGTTGTATCGTATCCAAGGACTACATTCCCAAGAGAGTCACCAACCAAAATAAGGTCGATACCTGCTTCTTCTGCAAGAACTGCAGACGGATAATCATAAGCGGTCAGCATGCTCAGTGGCACACCTTCTGCTTTCATTTTTTTCATTTTTACAATATTTAGCGCTTGTTTGTTTGCCATTTCTCTTTTCGTCCTCCTTTTTTAAGTAACCTGCCCGTAAAAATCGCAACAAAAAAACCTTTTAGCAATCATTTGCTAAAAAGGTCCGAAGGGCAAAAAAGAGTCACTTGCGATCGTCCCTTCTGTCTCGGTCCTTACGGCTCAGAGCAGAATCCAACGTAACCGTCAAACGCAGTTATGAAGGTATTTCCAATAATAAAAATATAAAAAAGTTCTTCAGTTCAAGAGTACAGTTCGTTAAACGATACCGCCTCCGACCCATAGTATAACAAAAAAAGCTCGGAATTACACGAAAAAAATATGACAAGGGATGATACCCTTGTCATATAAAAAATATTATAAAAGTTCAATTTCACCTGAGCATACGTTAGAGATCTCTCCTAAGCTGTTTTTAAGCAGCAGACCACCTATTTCATCCAAACCTACTACCACACCTTCGGAACGCCCCTGAGGGCTATTCAGTGCGATCTGGCGGCCCAAAGTCACTGACATGGACTCCCATAGTTCTTTGATGGGTTTAAAACCTTGCTTCATGTACAAATTGTAATGCATCTCCAGCTCGTCCAAAACTGCTTTTACCAGCTCAGAACGGTCAACTGGAGCACCCCCCCGCTCAATCCGAAGTGAAGTCGCGACCTCCTGCAGATGATCAGGATAATCTTCCTCTGTCATGTTCGCGGAAATGCCAATTCCAGCAATGCAATAATGAAGCTCCCCTTCTCTTAGAGAAGATTCCAGTAAAATCCCACAAATCTTACGACCGCCTGCGAGCAGATCATTCGGCCATTTGATGCCGGCATCTACACCTGTTACCCGTCGAATTGCCTTACAGACGGCAACCCCAGCCAGCAATGTCAGCTGCGGAGTCTCCGACAAGGGTAATTGGGGCCGTAACACAATACTCATCCAAATGCCCTTGCCACGGGGAGAAAACCACTTTCTTCCCATTCGGCCTCGGGCGCCGGTCTGTTCTTCCGCGATGACAGTTGTCCCTTCCGGCGCGCCGTTCTCCGCTAAAAACTTAGCTTCTTCTTGAGTGGACACCACAGATTCCAGCAACTGAATGACGCCTACCCAATTCGAAGCGGAGGTCTCTCGCTTCAGCTCAGTTAGCGACAGCGCTTTATCATCGCTCATGTCTATCCATCCTTTTTGCTTCAAGCAGTAATAATTGTTTATCGTTAGGTAAATCACCTGAAGCGACCGCTTGCAGGAGTCCATTTAACATTTTGCCTAGCCATGGTCCCGGACGTTTGTCCAAAGCCCCCACCAGCTCATTGCCTGTAATCTCAAGCTCTGAAAGGCTGGTTAGCGGCATTTGAGCGATCCATTCTCTTGCCGCTTGTACATTTACAGCGGCAGGTGTTGTTGAGGCCTCTGTCGATTCCACGACGGAAAAGGCAGAAGAGGCCGCCGGTGAAACCACAGCGGGAAGCGAAGGTGCGGCGGCTGGCAGGATCGCCAGCAGCGAGAGCCACCCTTCGGCGGCTTCCACGCCGAAGGCCAGCACGGCGGCGATCCATTGCCGCCGCAGACCTTCCATGCCGCCCTTACCCGGCGGCATGGCCTCTATCGCAGCGGTCCAAGCTTCGCGGACCCGCAGCACCTGGACGACGCCGCTCCGCGTCGTCCCCGAGAACGTCCATGCCCGCAGCAGCACATCGGCCTCTTGGGCCGATTGCTTCAGGGCATGGAGGAGAAGCGCCCACCGCAGGCGGGCGCTCTCCAGTTCCCCGATCCCGGCCGTTAAGGCGGCAGCAGCCGCCATATCGGTTCCGGTCCAGGGGAACGGGGCTTTGCCGCGCGCCAGCAGCTCGCAGCGCGCTAGCATGCCGAGGCCGCGCAGAGGATGCGGCCCCTCGACGATGCGGTCCAGCTCCGCGCGGACACGCTCCACAGCAATATGCGCCAGCTTATCCCGCTGGCGCATCAGGCCCCTCCACGTGTTCTTCGCGATGGAGAAATCCAGCACCGATGCAAAACGAATGCAGCGAAGCATACGAAGTGCATCTTCGTCAAACCGCTCCTCCGCATCGCCTACACAGCGAATCACCTGCAGCTGTAGATCCTTCTCACCCTCAAAAGGATCAATAAGTTCCCCATTTAATCCACAGCAAATCGCGTTGATCGTGAAATCACGACGACGAAGATCCTCCTTCACATCGTTGACGAAAAAAACATGCTCAGGACGACGGTGGTCTACATAACCACTCTCTGTCCGGTATGTCGTCACTTCAAACCCACAACCATCCTGTATCACGGTGACCGTACCATGAGCTAATCCTGTTGGCACACTGCGCGCAAAGATAGCTATCACTTCCTCTGGCAGTGCTGAGGTTGTAATATCCATATCATGCACTGGCCTACCCAATAGCTCATCGCGAATACATCCTCCAACCCAATAAGCCTCGTGACCATTTTGGGTTAACTCGGAAATTACAATCTCCGCTGCAATTGCCATCGCAGAAGGTGCCATTGTCCATTCCATATATGACTCCTTACCCCCGAACCGGGTCCAGTCCAAGTACCTTGCGCCCCAGCACCCGGTAATAAATATCTTCATATTGTTTCGTTATCGAATCCTTACAGAAATCTTTGCAGGCTGTTTGTAAACAAGCTTCTCTGAACTGTTGCACCATACGTTCATCCGACAGGAGCTTAACTGCATATTTAGCCATAGCCGTTGTATCGCCAATCGGTGCAAGGAATCCAGTCTTTCCATGCTCTATAAGCTCAGGGATGCCTCCGGTTTGCGAGCCAATCGTCGGTACGCCGCAAGCCATTGCTTCCAGAGCAACCAGACCAAAGCTTTCCTTCTCGGAAGGTAGCAGAAGCAGATCAGCTAAAGAGATCACCTGAGCGATTTCATCCTGCCTTCCCAGAAAACGAACTTTATCTTCCAGACCCATTTCGCTAATTTTGGCTTGAATTTTGGGAAGATCCGGACCTTCACCTACAAGCAGCAGGCGTGAAGGCAGTTCACGATTCACTTTTGCAAAAACGTCAACAACATCGCTGACTCTTTTTACAGGACGGAAATTACTGATATGCATCAAAATCTTCTCATCAGGCGCTGCGAAATCTCCCCGCAGATCCGTTACATCACGCGGATAATAGACCCGATGATCCACGAAGTTATAAGTGAGATCAATGTCGCGGGTAATATCGAGTACGTCCCTTGTTTCTCTAATAAGATCCTGAGAGACCGCCGTAACGGCATCACTTTCATTAATCCCCAGACGAATCAAATCTTTAAGCGATTCATCCTGACCAAGCACCGTTATATCCGTACCATGCAAAGTCGTTACAACCTTCATATCGTTCCCAAGCATTTGCTTTGCAAGGAAAGCACACACTGCGTGTGGCACTGCATAGTGAACATGGAGAAGATCCAGATTTTGCATTTTGGCAACCTGAGCCATCTTCGTAGCAAGCGCTAGATCGTACGGAGGATAGCGGAATACATAATAATCGTTTACTTCTACCTCATGGTAAAAAATATTTTTCTGAAACGTTCCCAATCGGAACGGGATACTATGTGTAATAAAATGAACTTCATGACCCTTCTCGGCCAAGAGTTTACCTAATTCAGTCGCAACTACGCCTGAACCGCCAAGAGACGGATAACAGGTAATTCCTATTTTTAGCATACGTTCCATCTTCCTGTCTCCTTCTTCTCCAGTATTGATTCGTGTAATGAATCATCTATTGTTTGTCGGCCGCTTTCAAAAAAGCGAAGCGAACACCGTTTCTTTCAAAATCACACAGGACTTCAT
Source organism: Paenibacillus sp. FSL P2-0121 (assembly GCF_037975345.1). Classification (NCBI taxonomy): domain Bacteria; kingdom Bacillati; phylum Bacillota; class Bacilli; order Caryophanales; family Paenibacillaceae; genus Paenibacillus; species Paenibacillus sp. FSL P2-0121. The sequence goes on from NZ_CP150245.1 coordinate 4,743,238, forward strand.
TTCTCTAAGCTGTTCAAAAAAAGCTCTCAGGAGCGCAATGGGGTATTCATTCCAAGCGCTCCTGGATCAATCATAATCAGCTTATTATATTATCATACAAACTTCGTTATATCCGTTTCTTAAGTAAACAATTCCACCGTATGAGGTACCTTGGTTGCAAACCCTTCTGCATAAGGAATCAGTCTGCGCTGGCCAAGCAGCATATCTCTCGAACGGACTCGTTCAATGTAGCCTTCCGTTAACGGTGTGGATACAGTATCCGCACCCGGAGGTTTGGTGAACTGGGAGCGATAGCAGGACAATGCCTGCTCCTTCAAGCCATATTGTTCAGTAACATCAACAATAAGATCGGTACGTCCTAAATCATTGATAAAATAGAAGTACAGCTGTGGAGCAGGAATTGCCGGCTTGTCCGGCATATATTTACGTAGCTTGGCATTAAAAACAGCCTCTTCCACCAGCTTGCTACAGGCGATATGATCGGGATGACGATCCTCCCAATAAGGAGCAAAAACTATCGTAGGAGAAAAGCGGCGAATTTCAGCAGTCACAGCCGCCACATGCTCTGCTGTAATAAAAAGCCCTCTATCTGGCAGACCCAGGTTTGTCCGCACGGATGCTCCGAGAAGGTCTGCAGCTTGCTGCGCTTCTTGCTTGCGAAGTTCTACTGTACCGTTCGATGACATTTCCGCGGCTGTTAAATCGCAAAGTCCCACCTTAAGTCCCGCAGCGGTATGTTTTGCAATTGTTCCTGCCATACCAATCTCCGCATCATCTGCATGCGCACCAAATACAAGAATGTCCAGCTTCATTCATCAACACCCGGTTTGTATTTGTGAACCAGTGCACGCCAAGCAAAATCACCACGATCAATCGCCTTCACAAGAACCTCCGCTGTGGCAATATTCGTAGCTACCGGTATCCCGTATACGTCACACAGACGAAGCAGAGCTGAAATATCAGGTTCATGTGGCTGCGCCATTAATGGATCCCGCATGAAAATAATAAGATCCAGTTCATCCTGTGCTACCATGGCACCGATTTGCTGATCTCCACCTAATGGACCAGACATGTAACGATGAATTTTTAAGTTAGTTACATCCATAATCCGTTGGCCAGTAGTCCCTGTAGAAAATAGTTCATGACCTTCAAATACATGTTCATAAGCTAATACAAAATTTACGATTTCATCTTTTTTACGATCGTGGGCAATAAATGCGATCTTTAACATGGTGTTCTCTCCTGTCTATTCTATAAAGTGCTCGAATCCATAGATCAAGCCTGTATATCCCATTACCTTTTCAATACCCATCTTAACGCCTGGCATATATCCTGCACGCTCATAAGAATCATGGCGAATCTTCAAAGATTGTCCGAATCCACCAAAAATCACTTCTTCTTGAGCAAACACACCAGGAAGACGGACACTATGTATCCGGAATCCGTTATAGTAACCACCACGGGCACCTTCAATGGTTTCTTCCTCTTTAGGATTACCTTGACGAAGTTCCTCACGAACTTCCGAAATCATCTCTGCGGTTTTGACCGCAGTTCCAGATGGAGCATCCAGTTTCTGGTCACCATGATACTCTATAATTTCCAGATGCGGGAAGTACTTTGAAGCTTGTGCCGCAAATTTCATCAATAGAATAGCTCCAATGGAGAAATTCGGAGCAATAAGTCCGCCAATCCCCTGTTCTTGACACTGCTTGTCCAGTTCCACCATCTGCTCCGGTGTGAATCCGGTTGTACCGATAACCGGACGCACTCCGTACTTAATAGCTAGCGCTGTATTCGTATACGCTGACTGCGGTGTAGTGAAATCGACAAGGACATCTCCGTTGCTTCCCGCGAGGGCGGCCTCAAGATCAGAAGTTACAATAACGCCTGAGTCTTCCAGACCTACCAGACGCCCTGCATCAATATCGCCCGAAGAACGATCTACTGCTGCTGCTAACTCCAGCTCTTCGTCCTGCAATACAAGTTTAACAACCTCTTTACCCATTCTTCCGCCTGCGCCGGATACAACGACCCTGATTTTGTTATTCATATTTTTTCCATCCTCGCTCTCACTAGTTATATAGTTATTGCATATACGATTGTATGGATTTCTGAAGGTCTCTCATCAATTCCCGCAAGCCAGAATCATCCGGATGTAACGAAATCACTTCTTTTAAGGCAGTCATAGCTTGTAAATGTTCATTCACTCGGCTATGCGCGATAGCAAGCCATACATAAGCATCCCCATATAATGGATCAAGGGTAATAGCCTCTTTGAGCAGTGTAATCGGATGATAAGGGTTGCGAGTTTTGTTATCTTCATCTTCTATCAACCGTTTGGCTTCTTGTACATGCATCATAGCCTGCAAATGCTGCAGATGCAGACTATACTCAGGTTTGCTGGTGTCCAGCTTTACAGCAGCCTGAGCATGAACTAAAGCTTTATCTAGCATACCACTGCGGGCATACGTTATGGAACAACGATATCTAACCTCGGCATCAGCAGGGCTTGCTGCAATTGCAGACTCGAAGCAAACAATAGCTTCGGCAAAGTCACTGCGCAATATCGAGCGGTAGGCCTCTCTTACATAATCCTTATGATCCATATACACACCATCCTCACGGCTAAATCCCGTTCGTTTGGTACAGCATATGTTATAGAGGCCTAATCGGTGTCTTTCGGCGTCCAACGTCCCGCATCACGGGTATTAAATTTATGCATTACCTTATTATGCGCTTCCGTCAGGTCTATCCCGAGAGAATTTGCAAAACAAACGGTAATAAAGAGAATATCTCCCAGTTCAAGTTCAATGGAATTCTCAGCTTCATCAGACTTCTTAGGCTTCTCGCCGAACTCATGATTGACCTCTCTAGCCAGTTCTCCGACTTCCTCGGACATGCGGGCCAGCATAGAGAGTGGACTGAAGTACCCTTCCTTAAACTGCGATATATAAGCGTCTACTTCACGCTGTATGTCACCAAGACTTTTGTCCATAAAATGTAACTTCTCCCCCTCTGTATATCTTGCCTTCTGTTTGCCCCTATGTTATCGTAAAGACGTTTTGAAGACAATCTTTTTTGAATATTTTAACACACGCAAGAAAAGGTATACTTATTATAGGAAAAGAAAAACTGCCTACAAAAGGCCTAACGAGGGATTTCATGAATTCAAAAAAGGTAATTACAATCAGCAAGACAGTCGCTCCCATCTTGCTCGGAGCCGCAGTATATGCCTTCGGGCTACTGTATTTCATCATTCCTAATCAGTTGATGGAAGGCGGCGTAACCGGGATCACACTTCTCCTTAATTATGCCTTTAGTATTCCCATCTTTTTATCCACACTGCTGATCAATCTTCCTTTGTTTCTGCTAGGCTGGAAAGTTCTAGGCGGGCGGCAAATTGTGTATACAGGTGTAGGGATTGGGGCATTGACCTTTTTCCTGTGGGTTTTCGAACGAATGATTACTGCGGGATGGATTATCCCCTTCAGTACCGAACACGACTTTATTCTTGCGGCACTGTATGCAGGAGTAACGCTTGGAACGGGGCTTGGGCTTGTATTCCGTTTTGGGGGTACAACAGGTGGTGTAGATATTGTCGCAAGAATTCTGGGACGGAATTTTGGTTGGAGCATGGGGCAGATTATTTTGGCCATCGACATTATTATTATTGGCTCTTCCATCCTCTACATTCCTAAAGAAAAAATACTTTACACACTCGTCGCAGTTTTTATCTCATCACGAGTTATAGATTTTATCCAAGAAGGCGCCTATGCTGCCAAGGCATTTACAATTATCAGTGATGAAGCACCACAAATTGCCGATCTGATTACAGCCGAAATGGACCGTGGTGTAACCCTCATCCCTGCCATTGGTGCTTATTCCAAGCAAGCCAAATATATGGTGTACTGTGTAGTCTCAAGGCAAGAAATCCGCCGGCTAAGTCTGCTGGTCAAATCCGTTGATCCACGCGCCTTCGTAATTATTAGTGATGTACACGACGTACATGGAGAAGGCTTTCGAGAAACCTAAATAAAAAGGAGTGTAGGCCATTTCAAGCCCACACTCCTTTTTGCTGTTTATAATTTCATCCTACGGAATCGGCTTCCAATTCTGATTCTGACCACGATACTTGCGATAGGCTACATAGGCTAACGCAGCTATAATGAAGCTTGCGGCTAACCCTCCCCAAATCCCAAATTCTTGCGATGCCAGCGGCAAGGACAAAGCAGGTTCATCCTTCTCTTTTCCGAACATTACTCTTACCGCATCCTGACCATAAGATACAATTTCAAGCAGGCGGGCACGTTGAACCTTTTGTGAGGACGAAGGAATGCCGGCCGCATATGAGAGCCAGGAATCAAAAGCATTCACAACTTCAGGCTGGCGGGAGACAATCACTGCCGGCCGGATGTTATCATACCTGCCCTGCAGTCTTTCCAGAGCTGTTTTCCAGCCCGCCAAATCATTCGCAACCGCACTTTGCTCCATCGCATTTAGATCCTCACGAATCAGCTTGTAGTACTGAAGCCAAATAGGCTGGCGCGGATGATTAAGACTGTTGGCAGCTAGACGTAGCTTGGCGGCTGCCGCTTCCCATTGCTGTGGATTTATTTTCGCTCCTGCCACGGTAGCCTTCAGGTCCATAATGACCCCTGACAATGCATTAATACCCTCCACAGAGGTCATTCCTTCAAAGGATGAGGACACAAAGATCTTGGAGATCGCTTCGGTCTCCTGTCGGACCTTCATTACATCTCCTTCCAAAACATACCCATACAATGCCTCAGCAGCTTGTTCCAGCTGCTGCGCTCCAGTCTTTCCGCTCATTACTGCCAAACCGTTGCCCGAACTAATGTCGGCGCTTTGCTTCGAAGCTTTGCCAGACCCTTCACCAGCATCCCCTAGCGCTGCTGAAGCCTTTACAACATCCATACTGGACAGCAGCCAGCAGAATACTAGAACAACCACTACATAATATCTCCCGCGGAGCATGAGACATCCCCCTCCTACTTAAGAAGAAACGACGTTGTCGTCTTTTAAAGACGATATTCGTTTCTCGTAAAATTATAAGGATAAAGCATAGTATAAAACTTATACTTCTTATAATTCTAAATGTATGGCAGGGGGACAAGGGATAGAACTGCTTACTAACGTCTATTCTTGAACTGATAGATTGACTCTACCGGTCTTTGTCTTCTACTAAACAACCAAGCAGCTGCAACACTAAGCAGCGTAAGCGCCATTGTAAAGTACTGTACCTGTATAACATAATCGTTCAAAACAGAAGGTAACCACGGATAGATTCCGTAAGAATAATCCAGCATATCGTTGGCGAGTGTCCAAAGCAGGGCTAATGGAATCATTTTGCGGAAAGAAAAAAACCTTGCATAAATCAATGCTTCAACTGCCATCCCCGTATGGGAGATTACCAGCATCCAATCTTTCCAAACCAAAACATCACCGTGATAACCCCCGGCAAAAATAATACTCACTGCCCATATCCCGTACTTCACTGACGTAACGACCGCCAAAGCCTCAATAAGTTCCCTTACATTGTTTCCTGTGTAGCTTTTTGGAGGGAAGAGCATCAGCAACAGAGCCAAGGTAAAAAACAAACTTGCGGTTGGACTATCCGGAACAAATGGAAGCAGCCAGTGTGGATAATTAGCCGCAGTGAACTCCAGTTGATTGCCATACCATATGTAACCATAAATTGTACCCAGGAAATTTACGATAAATAACAACCAAATAATTCCCCGGTTCTTAAACAGTTTGTTAAACCAATGAACTGGCATACAGATTATTAACCTCCCCAAGTAATGGCACTTTGCATTTAGACATACAAAAACCTGACCGCATGCACGATCAGGTTGCGTTATCATTATTTTACTGTTCGCTTTTTTGTTTGGCAAGCCAGCCGGCCAAGGTATCAATATCCGCTTCTGATAGACCTGCTCCCAAGGCGGTATCGTACATTTTCGGCATCTGCCCTTGACCCTCTTTTATAATAGTAAGGATTGCTTCTTTGTCATGAGTGTCTCCAACTCCACGAAGTGAAGGTCCGCCCGCCCCTTTCAAATCCGCTGCGTGACAGGAGATACAAGTGGCTTGCTTGAAGAGCCCCATAGCAGGATCATCCTTGTCCACAATCGCTACTTCTTTTGGCTTAACGGCACTGGAGGTCGGAAGACCCTTTGCCCTGTTCTCCGCCGCCTTTTCTTCCCTTTGAACATCTTCAGGAATCTGATCCGTTTCAGCCATTTCATGTTTGTATTCAGTCCAGGCTGTATTGGTCAAATAAACAATTGCTGCAAGTGACAAGAACATTAAAGATGAAGCAATCGGCCTACGGTAAAAGCGACGCTCTCTACCCGTATCCAGAAAAGGAGCCAACAGAAGTGAACCAAAAGCTACACCAGTAACTCCTAGTGTACCCAGAACGATATAATCGCCCGAAGCATATGGGAGCTTCAAATACTGATAGAGGAACAAGAAATACCAGTCAGGAATCGGGATAACCGTAGCACTAGCATTTGCTGGAAACCCTAGCGGAGCTGGCTCTGAAATAGTAAGGACTAATATTCCTACAAGTACAACGACTCCGACCATCCATTCCTTCAGTAGAAAGTTAGGGATAAAGGCTTCCGATTTGCCGGGGTAAGCCGTGTAGTCCGGAGGTGTGATAAATCCGTTCCCTCTGCGAACTCTGGAATCACCGACATATACAACCTTTTCCTTAGAATTGTTTCCATGCGCCATCCGTATTCCTCCTCTCTCAGATTAACTTACAACGGTCCGGAAATCCCTTGTCTGCGGATCATAATAAAGTGTCCTACGAGCAGACTAAGAAGCACCGCTGGGAGGAAGAATACATGTAATGCGAAAAAACGAGTTAAGGTTTCGGCACCAACAATCGTTCCACCTTGCATCAGTTCCTTCAGCACCGGCCCCATCACTGGAACAGAATTGGCTATTTCAAGAGTTACCTTTGTTGCGAAATAAGCTTTATTATCCCAAGGCAACAAGTAACCTGTTAAACCAAGTCCCAACATTACGAAGAAAATCAGCATTCCAACTACCCAGTTCATCTCGCGCGGCGCTTTGTAAGAGCCTGTAAAGAAGACGCGCATTGTATGAAGGAACATCATAACAATTACTAGACTTGCGCCCCAGTGATGCATCCCGCGGACAATCTGTCCAAATGCAACACTTGTCTGCAAATACTCAACACTAGCATAAGCATTAATAATGTCCGGAACATAATACATCGTTAAGAACATACCTGATAAAATCTGTATGACTGTAATAAAAAAGGTCAGTCCGCCAAAGCAATACACGAACGCAGAGAAATGATGGGCCGGATTAACATGCTCAGGAACCTCGTGATCGGCCACGTCTCTCCAAATCGGCGTAACATCCAGACGTTCGTCAATCCAGTTATAGACATTTTTAAACATCAGAACTACGCCTCCTCACGAGCTACTGTATTTGGCACAATGTCTCCCAAAAGCACCCACCCGTTATCGAATTTCGTTTTATACTGGTCAAGCGGCTTAGGAGCAACTTCGAGATTTTTGCCAAGCTTTGTATAACGTGCACCATGGCAAGGGCAGTGATATTCGTCCGGATGAGCTTTATCGTTGTTCCACCCGACCGTACATCCCAAATGTTTACAAATCGGTGAAAGCGCATAAATATCACCCTTCGCGTCTTTCCGGATCCACGCAGTGAGTGTCGCTGTACTGTCGTACCATCCGTCCTTCTGTTTCAATTCAAAAGTAAATTCCTGGGGCTCTTCGGTGATTTTGCTTATCTCAGCAACCTTGATAAAATCTCCAGCACCCTTCTTATGTAATATCGGATCCACGACAAAACGGACCATGGGGAGAATTGTACCCGCCCCCATAAAAGCAGTGGCGCCACCAAGCGTGTAGGTCAAAAATTGCCTGCGCGACATCTCTTTACGGCTGGGTGGTTGTTCAGGCCATGTCTCCTGTTGTTCATTATGGCTGCTCATACTGTTATATAACCCCCTTCTCAAGATATAAGAAAGTATCTGTGGTGTCCGATCAGAGATGTCTCAATATAAATAATCCGTTTTCAAATCTTTTCAATGAAATACATCACATACCATTTGGATTCAACCTAATAATAGCTTAGGCTCCAAAACCCGTCAAGAATATTGTCTAATTTGTGACAGGCTAAAAAGCGGTTTCAACCTATAATTGTTGATTTTCTGTCACATTTATAAGGAGTTCATCCCCGCCACATGTCTTGAATTTTCATACTAATTTCACTGTTATTCCTCCCTTCTTGAGAAGCCTCAATGATAGGCAGAGAGAGAACTAAATCGCTTTCATAGATTTGGCTTTCTTGGAGAGGTACATCCGCTGTCAACACCACTACATGCTGGAAACCACTGGATTTGACTTTTTGGCAAATCTCATTAATTAAATTCACATAGCCCTCTCCAGCGTACTGAATGGCTGGGTAAGTCACGATCCGCCCTTTGAACGGTATTTCCACCATATCCATGAAATTACGTAATCTTTCGAGTGCCTGAACGGTCTCAGGAGGACTCTCAAGTCCACTTAATCCTGTAAAAGGTATGAGACATGTATCATAGAATTTTTGATTTTCTTCCCAAGTGTCCACTTCAAAATCGCTGAATTTCATTCCCATTCATCTCCCTATGTATAATTGTTAATTTTTCCGTTCTTTCGCAAAGCTTCCTGAAGTTATAGAACCCATTATATTGAAGGAGGAGGAGGAACGTCCAGATTTAGATTTTATATTTTCGTTCGATTAAGCAAATTGAGTAGATTATAAGCAAAAAAAGAAATGCGCTAAGCGCATTTCTTTATGCCAAACTTTTAAGTTCCTCAGTAAGATTTCGGAAAGCCATCTCATCTCCGGTAGCCAGCGCCGTGTCAATCTCACGGTGCAAGATGTCGGAGCGACGCTTTCGCAGCGCTTCATCCCACACCATTTCTGCCGCAAGTCCTAGCATCACTTCATACGTAGCCTTCATTTTGTCCATTCGATACACCTCCGCTGTTTAAGAGATCCTTTTTTCTTGTTATTTGATATTTTGATATCCATCAAGATGATTATGTTTTCGGTTTCAAGAGAATCGGCACCTACTAAAGCATATTCATCAATCCTGTCTTCGTTCTACATATTTGCCCATTCCGCTCAATACTTCCTCTATTGTACCCATCAGCAACAATAACGGATTCCTACATCTGCGTATGTAATCCCCATAAGCATTTCGCACACGCACCTCTACCGAAGATACTTAGGCACGGCTGTCTCTATCCCCCATGGCGTCATCATCACAGCGAGTCCACCAGAAGTCTCGCCCAATTTAAGCATCCCTAGGTGCACCATCATCCGTATTATACGTTGCTCTAGAATAGAAGCAGCACTGTCATAATAAAACGGTTTAATTAGCCACCCCACACCATCCACTAAAGAAGGTACTGTCACCCAATTACCGGCGCTGATGCTTATCCAATACACAAGTGAAGGTAGATTTGGCACAGCCCCTTTATATAGTCTTAACCAAAAAGAGAATATCTGCATCAACGAATCACATTTTCCATCGTTTAACACAGCCTCACCGGTCGCAGTAAGCCTTAGCCGGAAGCCTTCCTCAGAGATCCAGCGGCGGTGACGAATATAGTCATACAAAAGCGCAAATCTTGGAGGATAATGCTCACAAGCTCTCCCATAACCAAACCTCCAACCGCCTTTGCTAAGAAGCTCCTCCGGAATATGAAGCGCGTTCATCACACCTTGCTGATAACGCCTATACATTGCCCCTTCCTGATTCAGTTCTGGCTCATTGTCCTTAATATATCTCAGCAGCATTACCAGATCACTGATCATTAATTCTCCTTCACTGCGATACATCACAGGTTCAGGGCTAGTTGCGATGCTCTCTTTGATATGCGCACTCATCGTCTCCCGAAAACGCTCTTTTAAATCTTTGGGTACCTGGTACAAATATCTGGTCTGCTGTGAGGAACCACTAAAGAGCCAGCCTCCACTCTTGAAGCGAGAGACCATCTCCCGGAAACCTCCAGTTTTTCCTTCAGGTGCATCAAAAGACGCTTGCCTTGCCACAGCCAACAAATCCTCAAGACTAAAGTAGGTGCGTTCATCAAAAAGCAATGTATTCAAAAACCTTAAATCCTCCGGAGTGCATTCCCGGATATGAGACTCCATAAAACTTCTGCTTCCAAGCATAATCAAAATACTTTGGATCAAGTCGTGTTTGGAATTCTGTTTGCATTCACACCGGTAGCGGCCCGCTATGGCGGTCAGCTGTCCAATATCTGCATAAGTAAGCATATCCGCCAGATTCATGTTTTATCGCCTCACCGTTTTACTACCATTATGGGGAATACTGCCTATTTTATTCCCTTTATTGCAAAAAAAATAACCCGAAGCCCGGGTTAATGCTGATTTTGCAGGATATGGCGAGTACAATTATATAAAATAGGGTTCCATTCCCGCTCTTTCTTCTCCAGAATCGTCAAGGATAGATTGCCAATTCGTTCAGAATACTTATCCTTGTAAAGAGCAGTATACAGCTGAGCAAGAAATCCTCCATGGGATATGACGAGTATATTCCGATTGGGATGCAATGCAGAAATATCTTCCATAAAAGCAAGAGCCCGAGCCTGAAGCTGTTCGTCGGTTTCTTGACCGAGGGAGAGCTGGCTCCATTCCTTCCCCCACTTCTCTTCACGTTCTGCGGCAGTAAGCCCTTCTACCTGCCCATAAGCACGTTCCCGGATACGCTGATCAGGTTCTAATAGCGGAATCCCTAACTTGTCAGCAATAATCTTACCGGTCTCAGCAGCGCGGGAAAGATTACTAGTAACGCAGCAGTCCCAGCTGTACGGTTCCTGTAATAAGCGGTCAGCAAGCATTGCAGCTTGCATCCGTCCTTCATCATTAAGTGGAATATCACTTTGTCCCTGTATTTTCCCTATCGCGTTCCAGTCCGTCAATCCATGGCGTATCAAGCCGATTAGCATGTTGCCTCCCCCTTTTCAGCAAAGTATTTGTCTCTTAATGTAACATGGATGAAATAAAAAGTCTTCTTTTTATGAGTTTTACAATGCAAAAAGCCCCTCATTACATTAAGTAAAGGGACTCATTCAATGTTCTGAATATTATAAACAACGGAAGCAAAGACATACGTCTAATAACCCTCTATGATCGGCGATAACGATTCAGCCTAGTTAATGAAAATACTGCAAAGCCTACACCTAACATTGATAACATCATCCAGTATTGAGGATGAGTGGGTCCCATACTTACTACAAGGGGTTCAATGATCCCACCTTCAGAGCCCAAAATTGGATACGTTGATTGCCATTCCATCGAGGATCCAGCGACACCTGTCTCCACAATTCCACTCTGAGCAACAACTGCATCACCTGGAGTTCTGAACATCGTAAAATAAAGAACGCTGGACAGAAATATTGCCAGAAAGCATGCGATCCATAAGCTAAGCCGATGACGAACAATAGCAGAGGTCCCAGCAGATTTCCCGTCACCGGGCATCAACCATGGACTCTCTAAATAAATCCGCTCCATGACCTTAACATTTATGGCTTCAGCACGCTCTTCACTGATCTCTTCCCTCAAATCTTGCATAAGCAGGCTGCTCTCTTGCCATAGAGCCCATTCTGCAGCGCAGTAAGGACAAGTTTCAATATGTCTTTCAAGTAAAATCCGCCTAGGATGTGTGGGGGGAGCGTCCCACAAGAGCGGAATACATTCTTGCGCTTCCCTGCAATTCATTCGCCTTACACCCTCTCAACCTGCTCTTCAACTTCAGGCTCATTGAAATAGGATTCGAGTTGAAGCTTCACACTACTCCTGGCACGAAACAATAATGATTTCACTGAGCTTACACTCTGATCTAAAATTTCTGCGATTTCTTGATAGTCCATTTGATCATATTCACGTAGGATAAGTGCAGAGCGTTGTTTTTCGGGAAGATTATTTATCGCCTCACGGACCAAATTCATCCGTTCATTGCGCAATGCAGCCTGCTCGGGTGCAACTTCAAACGGTGCTACTGGTGTATATCCACTCTCTTCCAGAGATACATTACCGGCACGGTTCTTGCGAAGCTCACTTAGAACAGTGTTGCGGGCGATAGTGTACAGCCATGTTGAGAATGAAGCATCTACCTCTCGAAAGGAATGCAAGCTACGAAATGCCTTGTAGAAGGTCTCCGAACAAAGGTCCTCTGCGATAAGCTCCATATGTGAATTTCTAAGCATATGATATACAAATGCTAGTATTTTACGTTGATAACGACGCATTAATTCTGAATATAATTCCGTGTTTCCTTGTTTGATTTGCTGGATCAACTGGGAATCCGTCATGGTGAGATTGGCCCTCCTCGCCCTTGCACGTCTTTTCCCATCCGGTCCGTACTTATTATACCGGTTTGGGCTTTAAAAGTTGCGGTGTTACTGCAAATTTTTAGTTTTTTTATGAAATACACCTATGTATATTCAACTACCCGATAATTAAGGCATGATGTATATGAAGAAGACAAAAAGAAATAAGGCATACTTCTAATTTTACATAAATATAGAAACGAATCTAGAAACATACCTGCTCTATTGTACCACATATTCTCATAGGATGACATTAATAGACTTTAGATAGGTCGACTCGCCAGCAAGACCCGACATTGGATTTCTGACTTAGAATCCGGCTTTAAAAATAACACATTTATCAATTTTTAAAAACTGTTGACAAAATGTAAACGTATACATATAATAAAAGTACAGTATGGTTTCTCTCCACTCCTATCCAATACTTAACGGTTCCAATTTATTGTGAACTGTAGCCGCTTACTTTGTAAGCGGTCTTTTTTTGTCCTGAAAGCGCTCTACCTTTTTTTAGATGATCTATATTAGATTATTTTTACTATAGCGAGCGAATTAGCTTCCACAAATCCCCACAATCATCTATTACCCCGTCTACGTCCACTTGAAGAGATATCTGCTCATTACGTTTCCCAATGGCTTGCAGCCCTGCGTTACGGCTCGCTTGTACGTCATTCATTGGATGATCACCTACAAATATAGACTCCTCTGCGCTCACCCCATTGGTATCCCTCCTTTTGCAAAAATAAAGGATTAAACCGGGGACGGTGATAAACCTACGGGTCGTTACATAGACGTCAGATTTTGTTTAGCTGCGTGTGTAATCCACCCTCTAATCCTAATCGTATGGAAAAGAGTCAGGATAAACAATATACTAGCTATAAAGTTATTTGTTGAGGTGAATTTGAAATGGATGAAATCGATGAATCAAAACAACTGGTACTACAAATCGGCGGTGCCTTGAAAAAGTACAGAAAAGAAAAAAACATGAGCTTAGACGACTTAGCGGAATTAACGGGCGTAAGTAAACTTACTCTGGGGAATATCGAACGTGGCGAGACAAACCCAACTTTGGCGATAATATGGAAAATTTCAAAAGGCATATCTTTGCCCCTATTAGCTTTGTTCAAATCTGAAGACCCTGTTAGTTTGTATCGAGCAGGCGAAGGTCTCCGGTTTTCTAATGATCAAAAGAATTGGATCATAGAACCCGTCTTTAAAAATGTAAGCAACGATATTGAAATGTGTCGGGCTTACTTACAGCCAAATAGTTCGTATCACCCTGAAGGTCATCATGTGAATACAACTGAAATTGCGACAGTAATGACTGGTTCCATTGAAATACGAGTCGATGGAGAAATGTACACATTAAATCAATATGATACGATCAGTTTTCGTGCAGATCGCCCTCACTCTTATACCAATCATACGAATAGCGAAACAGTGCTCCATATCTCCTTAAAATATGGTTTCTAAAAGTCGAAAATTTCACCTATTACATGCAACTCAGTATTCCATTCTAAATGGAAACTCTGAGTTGTATTTTTTTATCTATTATAAGCATTTCAAGTTATAGAACCATCTCAATAAAGTAAACTTTAAAATACTTATTGTTAAATTTAATATACTATACTATACTTTCATTGTCCGCGCGGATATTAGTACGCATTAATTCTGGGAGGGAAAATGAAGAATGCCGAATAAAAAATTCGTACCATCATCTTTAGGGCTGCTACTACTCGGCATTATTATTATTGCCGCAAATTTACGTGCTCCCTTAACCTCGGTCGGTCCTTTAGTGGGTCTCATAAGGGATGACGTTCATATTTCCAATACTTTAGCAGGCTTGATCACAACGGTACCTTTACTTACCTTTGCTTTATTATCGCCTCTAGTACCAAAACTAGGACGTAGGTATGGAGTTGAACTTTTAATTTTGTTTGCCCTGATCTTTTTGACTGTTGGAATTGTAATACGTTCTTTATCTGGGGCTGCAAATCTGTATATTGGAACTGCAATTCTTGGATTTGCAATTGCCGTTTGTAATGTATTAATGCCAAGTTTAATCAAACGTGATTTCCCTAATAAAATCGGTGCCATGACTGGTGTATTTGCAATTTCAATGAGTTTATCTGGAGCGATCGCCTCGGGAATCAGTGTACCGCTAGCTGCAAACGCAGGTTTAAAATGGCAGGGTGCATTGGGAATTTGGGGGATCCTAAGCTTTGTATCGATCCTCTGCTGGTTGCCTCAATTAAGGAAGCGTACGAAGCAAACAGCCTCGACGAGTCAACAGATGACCGGCAATGATGTGAATGTTTGGCGTTCCCCTCTTGCCTGGCAAGTAACCTTGTTTATGGGGATGCAGTCTATGATTTTCTATGTGCTGATCGCATGGTTGCCTGAAATTTTAAAACAGCAAGGCATTGACTCAAGCCAATCAGGATGGTACCTCTCAATAATGCAGTTAGCACTGCTTCCATTTACCTTTATTGTCCCCGTTATTGCAGGGCGAATGTCAAATCAACGTTCGTTAGTGTTCATTACAACCATTTTGCTTTTGACGGGAACGCTCGGACTGCTTTACGGAAGCTCCAACATCATTCTGTTGTGGATCATCATACTCGGAATTGGTGGAGGCTGTGCCTTTAGCTTGTCCATGATGTTTTTCGGTTTACGTACTAAAAATGCGCATCAAGCAGCGGAACTGTCTGGTATGGCGCAATCGATCGGATATCTGCTTGCCGCAATTGGTCCTGCCCTTATAGGATATTTGCATGACACGACAAATAGTTGGAACGTGCCACTTTTCATACTGCTTGGAGCTTCGGTCTTACTCTTTATTGTCGGTCTAGGAGCAGCAAGAAATCGTTTTGTAGGTAGCCAAGCTAGTTACGAAGAAACAAACTCAAGTACCAGAGAATTTCTTGGAAGAAATACTGATCGAAATGAAGAAAGCGAGTTGGGGAACAGTTGCAACAAACCAAACCTAAATTAGAGTCTTCGGGTATTAATCCGGAAGCATTTTGCGGCACTCCTTTCTTTGCTTCGTTGATCAAAAAACATTTAGCTTGTACGAAGACGCTATCGGACACAGTTGACCTTAAACGCAGCATTAATCCACATTTGGGATGCTAACGGACCGCATAGTAGCTATTGGCACGAAAAACACCCAATATAAGCCTCTTTATGTGAAATAGCGTCTGTGGAGTCCGAAAGACTGCTTCAAAGGCAAAAAACGAGCAAATAACGTCATTAGGGTCCGTAAGTACTAGGTGGTACTTATACTGGTACTTATACTGGTACTTATACTGGTACTTATGGTGGTACCGATGCCGATGACGATACTGACGGCATGTTGAAATAAGCAACCAATAACCCAAAAAACAAAAAAATAGCGATTCTCTATTCACATGAGAATCGCTATTTTACTGTTTTTTATGATTTAAAAATGAACCCGAACTAACCTTAATACTACACGTATACCGTATAATCATGATGCTGCAACAGGATCTTCGCCCGCTCCATATCGTTCTCCTGACGGAAAGAGAGACGCATAATCCCCGGAACATCTTCACGGCTTTCGATAATTTGTACGTTGCTAAGGTTAATTCCTTGATCCCCCAGCTCTGTAGCAATACGACCGATAATCCCCGGATGATCCGGTACATCAATATGTAGGTCAAATAAAGGTGCTATCATACCTTTACGCCGTTCAGGCAATTGACTACGGAAGCCATTGGCTTCATGAAATGCCTCTTCAATCCCTACACCATCTTCACTTTCCAGCAAACGAACAAAAGAAGAAACTTCCTCGTTCCAATCCTTCAATAAACGAAGCATCACTGAACGATTGTTTAACAAGATATCACGCCAAATAATTGGATCACTGGACGCAATCCGTGTAATATCCCGAAAGCCCCCTGCAGCTAACGTACTATACAAGGAGTCAGTATCATCATAAGCTTTAATCTGATTTACCAGCGCAACGGCAATAATATGTGGCAAATGACTAATGGCGCCTACAATCTCATCATGACGTTCTGGATTAAGGCGTACAATCTGCGCTCTAGTAAGGTGGAGTAAGGACTCCAACGCATGATAAGCCTCGTCTGGCACTCCCGGTGGAGGCGTTAATACGTAATAGGCATTCTCAAACAACAGCGATGAAGCTGCCTCAACACCTGAACGCTCTGATCCTGCCATAGGGTGACCGCCGATAAAATGTACTCCAGGAATATCCAAAGAGACCGCGCATGCGGCAATACTAGCTTTCGTACTTCCAACATCTGTAATGATGCAGCCGGGCTTGAGCGGCAATTTGCTTAACTGCTGCAAATAATCCTCTAGCATACCCACCGGCACACATAAAAAAATGAAATCGGCATCGATTGCCGCTTCCTCCACAGACAATGTGGCACTATCGACCACACCTCTGCTAATATACTTACTCGCGGATTCAGGACGGTGGGCATGGCCAACGACGGTCAGGCCCTCCTTGCCTTTAAAGCAAAGGGCCAGTGAGCCTCCGATCAGACCGACACCGAATATTGCTATTTTTGTCGTCATGTTCTTTGAACTACCTGCCTTCTTTAGTCTTGACTTGCTGTTATTACTAAGCGCGTACTCCACTCTCTATAAGAGTTTGTTCCAGCGCGGTGATAAAAGCTGTATTCTGCTCAGCCGAGCCTACAGTAACCCGAATATAAGTCGGATAAACCTGATGACCCGCTCTTACGATGATTCCTTTACGCATCAAAGCATCAAAGACCTCTGTAGCAGGCTTACGAACATCTACCATGATGAAGTTCCCGTGTGCCGGGAAGGATTCTAGACCCAGACGTTTGAATTCACCTTGCAATTGGACAATACCCGCGCTATTAAGACGACGGCATTCCTGTACGTAATCTTGATCATTCAAAGCAGCAAGAGCTGCAGCTTGAGCAAGTCGTGAGGTATTAAAAG
Organism: Paenibacillus sp. FSL P2-0121; assembly: GCF_037975345.1. Classification (NCBI taxonomy): domain Bacteria; kingdom Bacillati; phylum Bacillota; class Bacilli; order Caryophanales; family Paenibacillaceae; genus Paenibacillus; species Paenibacillus sp. FSL P2-0121. The sequence goes on from NZ_CP150245.1 coordinate 4,760,631, forward strand.
GCTCACGTACCTTGTTGATCAACGAAATGATCTCAGGACTCGCAACACCGTATCCAATACGCAATGCAGCTAAGCCATAAATTTTGGAGAATGTGCGAAGCACAACCAGATTCTTGTAACGAGTCAGTAACTGGATACCATTGGAGTATGAAAGATCTGTTACATACTCACAGTATGCCTCATCAAGGACAACCATTACATTGGAAGGCACAGCATCCAGGAAAGAAACCAAAGCTTCCTCTGGAACAATCGTACCTGTTGGGTTATTCGGATTACAGATCCAGATAACCTTAGTGCGGTCCGTTATACGGGCCAGCATCCCATCCAGATCATGTGTACCTTTTACAAGTGGCACCTCAATAGATACCGCACTTTCGATGTCTGCGTTACTCTTATACACGGAGAAGGTTTGGTCCGCCATGATTGTCTCATCACCCGGTAAGAAAAAGGCACGAGCAATAAGTGCAATAATCTCATCTGAGCCACAGCCAAAAATAATATTGTCGTTATTCACGCCAAGACGGCTGGAAAGTGCTGAAGTCAATTCAACGGCTGAGCCGTCCGGATAAAGATAAAGATTCTCAAGTTCTGCTAGAATTGCTTCTTTTGCACTCGGTGAAGCTCCATACGGGTTCTCATTGGATGCAAGCTTAATAACCTCACTTAAGCCAAGCTCCTTCTTGACTTCGTCTATAGGTTTCCCTGGTTTGTAGACAGGGAGATTAACTATATTCGGTTTTGGATTCATACAATAGTCCTCGCTCTCCATAGTTGATTACTCCACTATACACAGGTCAGAATGACACTGTTATGGTCTTTTTAATTGTGCCACAAATTCTCGAATTTGCAACAGTCCCTCATTCCGCGTAGCAGGATGATCGAGCAACGGAATTACCTCTTCTATTTTGCGGACAATGGCACTCCCTACTACAACACCATCGCAAATCTGAGCAAAACGGGCAACCTGTTCGCCAGTAGAGATCCCAAATCCTACAGCCACTGGCAGATCCGTAGCTTGACGAACGGAATCAATAAAGGCTTCTACATCCGCATGGAAAGAGGATCTTTCTCCAGTCACCCCTAATGAAGAGACACAATAGATAAACCCGCTCGCACCGGATACAATCTTTGCAATACGTTCGCTTGAGGTGGGTGCAACTAAAGGAATGAGGTTGACTCCAACTTCATCACTACGGCGCCGCATCTCCGCTGATTCCTCAACGGGAAGATCCGGGATAATAAGTCCGCTAATTTCATGCTTGTTCAGATCAGCAAAAAACGTATCTAGACCCATTTGCAGGATAGGATTGTAATAAGAAAACAAGATAAATGGCAAACTGCTGCCGGCTTCACGAGCCTTTAACGCGGTCTCCATGCAAGTGCGCAGGTGAACTTCACCCCGCAGTGCCCGGGCAGATGCTCGCTGAATTACAGGGCCGTCTGCAAGCGGATCAGAGTATGGTACTCCTAGCTCCAGAATATCTGCCCCTGCTGTCTCCAGTTCAGTGATGATGGCAAGAGTAGTCTCCAAATCTGGATCTCCAACAGTCAGAAAAGGAATCAATGCGGTCCGGTTCTCAGCTTTAAGCTTCCGGAATACCAAATCCATCCGGTTTGTAGTTTGGGTTGTCATTCAGTTCCCTTCCCTTCTGTATACGCCATAATGGATTCTACGTCTTTGTCTCCCCGGCCTGACAGGCAGATGACAACAATATCATCCTTAGTAAGGGTTGGACCCATTTTTACAACATGTGCTATCGCATGCGCCGATTCTAACGCTGGAATAATGCCTTCCGTTACGCATAGCAGCTTCAGTGCATCTAGCGCCTCTGCATCTGTAATCGGGACATATTTTGCGCGTTCGATATCTTTTAGATAGGAGTGTTCAGGACCCACACCAGGATAATCCAGGCCTGCGGAGATGGAATGTGCTTCTGTTACTTGTCCATGCTCATCCTGCAGGAGATAACTCATCGATCCCTGGAATACGCCATGAGTTCCTTTACTCATTGTTGCCGCATGAAAAGGGGTATCAATGCCTTTACCAGCCGCCTCTACACCAATCATACCGACATTTTCATCCTCAACAAATGGATAGAACATACCGATGGCATTACTGCCACCGCCTACAGCAGCTACGAGCACATCCGGCAGCCTTCCTTCAGCCTCCAGAATCTGGCGCCGTGTTTCATCCCCAATAACCCGCTGAAAGTTACGAACCATCATCGGATAAGGATGTGGTCCTACAGCTGAACCCAATATATAGAAGGTATCATCTACATTGCTAACCCAGTAGCGAAGCGCTTCGTTGCCGGCATCTTTTAAAGTACGCGATCCGGAAGTAACGGGAATCACTTCTGCACCAAGCAGCTTCATCCGGAATACGTTAAGGGCCTGGCGACGTGTATCCTCTTCCCCCATAAACACCTTACATTCCATTCCTAGCAAAGCTGCAACTGTAGCTGTGGCTACACCATGTTGACCCGCACCCGTCTCAGCGATTACTTTCGTTTTTCCCATCATTTTGGCCAGAATCCCTTGACCAATCGCATTGTTAATCTTATGGGCACCTGTATGATTCAAATCTTCACGCTTCAGATATATTTTAGCTTCTCCCAGATGTTTGCTCAGACGCTCCGCATAATACAGCGGGGTCTCCCGTCCGGAATACTGCTTTAATAGATAATCTATTTCTTCCTGAAAAGCTGGATCTGCCGAAAACTTACGGTAAGCCTCCTCCAACTCAATCAATGCATTCATCAAAGTCTCGGGCACGAAGCGGCCTCCGAATGAACCGAAACGTCCATGCTGGTCCGGTACTTGTATCATGATTGCTTCACCCTTTCCACAAAAGCTGTCATTTTTTGAATATCCTTAATGCCGTCAGTCTCTACTCCACTCGACACGTCTACCCCATAAGGGGCATAGGTATCAAGCAATTCACCAACATTATCTGTATGAAGCCCTCCAGCCACAAACAAGGGCAAGTCATGTTGTACTGCAATTTCTTGGTAAGCAGGTAATTTATTCCAAGCGAACGTTCGGCCGGAGCCGCCACTCTGCAATGGATCATAAGTATCTAATAAAACCGCATCTACTGCAGCTGCGTAATCTTCCAAGCTATATTCATTTTCAGCTTTATCCCGCTCTTGATCCGCAACGGATAGTGCCTTCCATACCTGAACCTGTGGATAAGCTCGGCGAACCTGCTGGCAAAAAGCTGGACTCTCCTGTCCATGAAGCTGAATTACATCTAAATGCACCACAGACAGCAATTCGTTCAACTCATCCAGCTCCGGATTAACAAAAACCCCGGCAGCCTTAGGAATTTCACCAGTCTTCCAATTTGGAAGCTCTGCAATCAGTTCGGCAGCACGCTCTATGGATACCTTCCGGCGGCTAGGTGCAAAAACAAATCCGATATAATCTAGTGGTAAGTGTAACATAGATTTTAGCACTTCAACGTCCTGAAGTCCACAGATTTTTACTAATGTCTCAGCCATGCCGGACACGGTCCTTTCCATTAGGAAGCTCACCGAGCAGACCGTTAACCGCATCCTCTACGTTAGCTTGACGCATTAGATACTCCCCAACGAGCACTCCGTGAGCACCAGTAGTTCTTAGGTAGCCGATGTCTGTTGACCCGGAAATTCCACTTTCGCTGATCACTGGAACACCTTGCGGCACAAGAGCTGCCAGCTCGGCTGTTGTCTCCAAAGAGGTCTCAAAGGTACGTAGATTACGGTTATTAATTCCTAGCAGGACGTTAGGTTGGGTTATCTTTTCTGTGCTCAGTACAACCGCCAGTTCATTCCGGTCATGCACCTCAATCAAGATATCCAATCCAAGCCCTGAAGCTATATCTATAAAATGAGACAGTTGTGCCGGTGTCAAAATAGCGACGATTAACAACACGGCATCCGCTCCGAGAAGACGTGCTTCGTAGATCTGCTTCTCATCGATAATAAAATCTTTGCGAAGCAGCGGCAGATTTACAGCTTCTTTCACTTGCTGCAGATAAGCTGCGCTGCCCTGGAAATATTCTGTGTCCGTCAGAACAGATAAGCAATCTGCACCTCCAGCTTCATACCCTTTTGCAATGGAAACAGGATCAAAATCCTCACGGATCAACCCTTTGGAAGGAGAAGCCTTCTTCACCTCAGCGATCAAGCCCATATCTCTGTTCTTCCCTTGGGTCAGAGCCTTACGAAAGCCTCTTGTTGCCGGAAGAAGCGCAATATCACGCTCTGCTTGTGCCAGCGAAAAGTTTTTACTGAGCAGTTCAACCTCTTTAATCTTAGTCGCGACAATTTTATCAAGATACATAATTAAGTTCCTCCGTCATAGCTACAAGCTGATTAAGCTTGGATAGTGCCTTGCCTGAATCCACTACATCTTTTGCTCTCTCTACGCCTCCGGCCATGGTATCTGCCAGACCAGCAACATATATACAGGCTCCGGCGTTAGCAAGAACGATATCGCGATAAGGATTCATCTGCCCTTGAAGGACCGAGGTAATAATCGCCGCATTTTCAGCTGCATCTCCACCCAGCACAGCTTCCAGTGGATGTCTGTTAAGACCTAATGCCTCTGGCGTTACCTCATACGTGGTTACGATGCCCTCTTTTAGCTCAGACACTAATGTAGGGGCCGAGATGCTGATTTCATCCAGACCATCCAAGCTGCTAACAACCATCGCACGCTTGGACCCCAGCTCCTTCAGTACATTAGCCACCGTCTCTGTCTTATTCCGATCATAAATCCCCAGCAGCTGACGGTCAGCACCAGCGGGATTCGTAAGCGGACCAAGCATATTAAAAATCGTCCGCACTCCAAGCTCTTTACGCGGTGCCGCCGCATGCCGCATCGAAGGATGATAGATTTGCGCGAATAAAAAACAAATGCCGATTCGATCCAAGCATTCCCGGGCCTGATCCGCATTCAGATGAATGTTGACGCCCAAAGCTTCAAGTACATCTGCACTTCCTGCTCTACCGGAAGCTGAGCGGTTGCCATGTTTGGCAACTCGTACCGAAGCCGCTGATGAAATAATCGCTGAGGCGGTAGAAATATTAAACTTATGGATGCCGGAACCGCCCGTACCACATGTATCTAGCAGACGCGCTTTTTCAGTAAGGACAGGTGTGCCGAAACCTCTCATGGCTTCCGCAAACCCCGTAATCTCCTCCACGGTCTCTCCCTTAATCCGTAAAGCGGTCAGCAGTGATCCGATTTGCGCCTGTGAAGCCTCTCCCAGCATGATTGCACCCATTATATCCCGTGCTTCTACACGTGTCAGACTTTTGCCTTCGATTAGTCCAGCGATTCCTGATTGTATCAATTTTGTTGCATCCATAATGTTCATCCTCCAGCCTTAATGTAATCTTTTTTATTAATCAAACCACCTGTTCAGGGGTATATGCGTACATGTAATCTTGATTGATGACTTGTTTCTCTTTTATCTCGGGTGGGAACATAGCCTCTGCCATACGAATAGCTTTTAGCATGCCCTTCGCTTTATTCACCGTCTCTTCATACTCTTTCTCCGGAACCGAGTCCCAAACGATACCCGCCCCAGCCTGCACATATGCTCTGCCCTTACGGAAGATGATTGTACGGATGGTGATACATGAATCCATATTTCCCGAGAATCCCAAATATCCAATCGCCCCCGCATAAGCACCACGGGCTTCTCGCTCCAATTCAGCAATAATCTCCATTGCCCGTAGCTTAGGTGCTCCTGAGACAGTACCAGCTGGCAGACAGGAGAGAAAGGCATCAAAGAAATCTTTATCCTCGCTAAGCGTGCCTGACACATTCGATACCATATGCATGACATGAGAGTATCTTTCAATTTCCATAAAGGAATCACATTTTACAGAACCGAATTTGGACACTCTTCCTAAATCATTACGACCTAGATCAACTAGCATCAAATGCTCTGCACGTTCTTTTTCATCCTCCAGCAGCTCCGCGGCGTAAGCACGATCCGAAGCTTCACTTTCACCTCTTGGTCTTGTTCCGGCAATCGGCCGTGTCTCCACACGATTTCCATCTACCTTTACGAGCGCTTCCGGTGAGGTTCCAACAATAATCTCTTCATCCATTTTCAAATAATACATATATGGAGATGGGTTAAGCGTCCTGAGCATCCGGTATACATGCAGTGGAGAAACTTCCGTTTCAATATGCAGGCGCTGCGACAACACCACTTGAAAAATATCGCCAGCCCGAATGTATTCCTTCGCTTGTTCTACGTTGTTGATATATTGTTCTTTAGTAAGGTTGGAATGAATCTCACCCAGCTCAATATCCTGCGGAATACTGCGGCGGTTCACATTTTCCTTAGGCCCTTCCTTCTGCAGCTCTTCGGCCATATCCTCAAGCTTACGACTTAAGCTTTCGTAATTGGATTTGATATCTGAGTCCGTATCACCGTCTTTAACATGCAGGTTGCCAACTAGGAGAATTTGTTGTTTCACATGATCAAAAACAATGATGCGATCACAGAACATAAACCGGATATCATCCATTTGGAGATCATCTACTGGATGCTCAGGCAGCTTCTCATAATATTGCAGCAGATCATATCCAAAAAATCCGATAGCTCCTCCAGTAAAAGGCGGCATCTCATCCAGCTTAGGGCTACGGTATGAACGAAGCAGCGCCTTAAGCTCCTCAATCGGCTTTCCATGCAGCTGTTTTTTCTTACCGTCGATCTCTACGTTAATCGCACCCTTTTTTCCCGATATCATTAAAAAGGGATCGCTGCCGATGAACGAATACCGGGCCCATTGTTTGCCACCCTCTACACTTTCTAGTAAGAACGCGCGGTCACGTTCAGCAAAACGTTGGAATAACCGGATAGGTGTTTCCATATCAGCCAGCAGCCGCTTCACAACAGGAATCAGATTATAATCCTGCGACAGCTTTACCACCTCTTGAACACTCGGATTCGTCATTTTTAGATGCCCCCTTAGTTATATAAATCTTTCCGAAACACAGAAAAACCCTCTACCAAAGTAGAGGGTTTGTGTAAGTAAGTATATGTTTTTGAGCAATGATCAGCATCGTTATATTGTGCCTACAGACTTATCTCTAAATAAGATACATCAGAGATGTGAAATATCACTCCCGTACATATCAAAATAAAGACTCTGCGTACACAAAAACTGCTAATCAGGCATAAACGTCTTCAGCGTCCTTATAAGGACGGTAAGCGTATATGCGTGAAATATAAGAATGTATAGAACAAAGCTTATACTTTCTTATATTCGCAAAAATTTCTTGCACTCTGCTCAACTATACTCATCTCAACTCAACTAAACTCTTCTATACTCGGCTAATTACACTATACATGATGACAAGGGTCATTGACAACCCACAACTCAAATTTAAGACTTACTCTGCGACAAATCCGGACGAAGCTTCTGAGCTTCATTCAGATACACATGGCGGATCTCACGCTGTGATTTATCCGTATTAAACTGCACCATTAACCGGATACACATCGGCAGGCTGCCTTTGACCGGGATCTCCGTAGAACACATAAGCGGCACCATTTCCCAGCCCTCAATCTCACGTATGGCTCTTGCCGGAAAAGTAGCATCCAGATCATTGGTCATCGTAATCCATACATTGCTAATATCCTCAGCTATAACATTATTGCGTTCAACGATCTCCCGCAGCAGCACAACGGTTTCACGCAAAATCTCTGTTTCTTCGTTATTAATCACGGTAGTTGCTCCGCGAATCCCTCGATTTACCACGGTTTTCCCTCCTTTTTAAGCTCTGCGAGAACCTCTCGCACAAGCGATTCCTGTACATCGTTTACAATACTAACGGCTCCTATGGCATCAGGCACAATAAAAGTCATTCTGCCTTCTTTGAATTTCTTATCATGCATCATCGCTTCCATTAGCTCCTCTTCATCATATTCAGAAGGAAGCTGTATAGGCAGTGAAAGGGCAGATAACATAGATACTGTATCCTCATAAATGGATCGGTCACGTCCAAGCTTTACAGCCAGCAGCGCCGAACCCGCCATACCAATCGCAATCGCTTCACCATGCAAAAACACACCATATCCGCCAACCGCTTCAATAGCATGGCCGATCGTATGGCCTAAATTCAGGATCGCCCGAAGTCCATGCTCACGTTCATCGTTCGCCACGACATGAGCTTTGATCGCACAACCGCGCTCAAGGGCATAACCCAGGGCTTCAGCATTCAGAGCAAGCAGCTCATCAGCATGTTCACGGCACCAATATGCGAATTCTTTGTCCATAATCAGACCATGCTTCACTACTTCAGCTAAGCCAGAAGAGACTTGGCGCGGCGGAAGCGTGCGAAGGGTATCCAAATCGTAAAGCACCAGCGAAGGTTGATAGAACGCACCAACCATATTTTTGGCTAGTGGATGATTGACAGCCACTTTGCCGCCTACGCTGCTGTCATGGGCTAGAATCGTCGTTGGAATTTGTAGAAATCCTATTCCTCGCATGTAGGTAGCTGCTACAAAACCAGCTAAATCACCAACAACCCCGCCACCTAAAGCCAACACCGCTGAGTTGCGATCCAGTCCCGCTTGAATCGCGGTCGTCATAACCTCTTCATACACGGTTAATGATTTGGATGCTTCCCCTGCCGGCATAATATGGCTTACTACGGTATAACCTTGCTGACGTAGAGCTTCTTCAAGCGCCGGTAAATACCGTGGAGCTACTTCACTATCACTCACAACCAGTAGCGGGCTACGAGTGGACAGTCCAGCCTCAGCACAGTACTGGGCAATGTTCTGCAGCAGACCACTACCGATGTGGATTGGATAAGAACGATCTCCCAAATCTACATTGATTGTACGCATGATTAATAACTCTCCAATTGTGCAAGATAGTTTTCATAATTCGCTTTAATTTCTTCGAGAGAATCCCCGCCGAATTTATCAAGAAATGCTTTAGCAACTTCCCATGCCACTACGCTTTCCAGAACCACACATGCCGCTGGAACTGCACATGCATCCGAACGTTCTACTTGAGCAGTAAAAGGTTCTTTCGTATCGATATCTACACTTTGAAGTGGCTTATACAAGGTAGGAATAGGCTTCATAACACCACGAACCACTACCGGCATGCCATTCGTCATCCCGCCTTCAAAACCGCCTAAACGATTGCTTGCGCGATAGTATCCTTTAGAAGCTTCATACATAATTTCATCATGGACTTGCGATCCACGCAATTTACCTGCTTCAAACCCAATGCCGATTTCAACGCCTTTGAAGGCATTAATCGACATTACTGCCCCAGCAATTGCCCCGTCTAACTTCCGATCTGACTGTACATAGCTGCCAAGTCCAATGGGCAGTCCTTCGACGATACATTCAACGATTCCACCGATGGAGTCGCCCTCTTCCTTGATCTGATCTATGTAAGCCTCCATTTTCTGTTCTGTTTCTTTGTCGACAACTCTGACAGAAGACTGTTCTGTCCGTTCAATCAGCTCATCGATAGGCAGATCATTTGCAGGAGCCTCAATTTCACCAATGCGAATGACTTGACCTGCTACTTTCACACCAAAAGCTGCCAGCAGCTGTCTGGCTACAGCGCCACATGCGACTCTGGCTGCGGTTTCGCGGGCACTGGAGCGCTCCAGAACGTTGCGAAGATCCGTATGATTGTACTTCAATCCACCATTCAAATCTGCATGTCCAGGACGCGGCCGATTTACCCGGCGTTTTTCTTCATCACTGCCTGGAATAGGTTCAATATTCATAATGTTCTTCCAGTGAGTCCAATCCTTGTTCTCTACTACCAAGGCTACCGGAGCACCCGTAGTATAGCCGTGACGTACTCCACCTACAATCTGTGCCGTATCTTTCTCAATCTGCATGCGGCGTCCACGTCCGTATCCCTTTTGTCGACGATGCAATTGAAAGTTAAGCTCTTCAAAATCCAAAGTTAAATTACTTGGCAATCCCTCAATAATAGCCGTTAGCTGGGGGCCGTGCGTTTCCCCCGCTGTTAAATAGCGTAAACTCATGATGTCTTCCCCCTTTTATACTTTTAAACTGTAAACCGCTAAAATCCTATGATCTTTGCTCATTATAGTATAGGGAATCCGCTTTGACAAGAAAGGGATCTCCCTAGAAACACTGTATGTATACCGAAATAAAAAGCGCCATCCATACCCTTAAGAGTATGAATGGCGCTCCTCGGCTGGGTCCTCAGCTTGTTAGCTGCCGAGCCGCTGGCTTGGTGGAGGGAATGTAGACTTACGCTCTTCCAGCTGCAGAAGGCGCTCCAATTGCATTTCCTCCACACCGAGAATTTGCCCGCACTCACGAACGGTGATAAAGCCTCGTTTGTACGCGGCAATGACCTTGCTTTTGTCCATCGGTTTAACTTTCCTTTCACTTAGCGTACAGATTCTACTATCCAGTATCACTGAACTTTTGCGAAAGTATACCTTTGAAGTTAATGGCGAAGGAGCAAAAAGTATTTATTTTTTACGATAGAAAAAAGTTTCCGTCGATTCAAAGCCATATTGAGCCGGTGTAAAGATTTGCTCTGTGCTGCCCACAAACAAATAACCACCCGGACGTAAGCTAGCCGAAAACTTATGATAGAGCTTGTTCTTCGCTTCTTCAGTAAAATAGATCATTACATTGCGACAAATAATAAGATCGAAACCTTCGTCGAACTTGTCCAAGAGCAAATTTTGTTTGCGGAAATCTATATTTTTCTTAAGTGAATCGCTGACCTTGAAGACAGGGCCTTCCGGCGTAAAATAACGTGCTGCCACGTCTTTCGGCACATCCTTTAAAGAACGTTCCAAATAAAGACCCTGCTTTGCTTTGGATAAAGCGCCATCATCAATGTCAGTGGCAAGAATACCTGTCTGCGCCAATATATTCTTGTCCGACAAAATCATAGCCAGCGTGTAAGGCTCTTCGCCTGTGGAACATGCCGCGCTCCACAGCTTTAATTTGCGGCCCGACTGCTGGAGGTCAGGGAGGATAATATCCCGCAAAACTTCCCAGCGATTCGGATTCCGCCAGAACTCAGAGACATTGATCGTCATTCGATCTAAAAATTCATAAAATAAGTCCTTATTTTTCATCATCGCTGCAAAAAAATCACTGAAGGTATGATAACCATTCTTCATCCGAAGAGTCGTCAAACGCCGCTTCATCTGTGCTTCTTTATATTGAGCCAGATCAATTCCGGTGCTTTGTTTAACGTTGTGAATAAATCCGCTATAATCTGGATCTGTTGTTAATGCTGCAACATTACGATCAGACATGTTAATCCCCTGCCTCCCACCTGGACCTTACATCCAGACTGCGATGTCTTTGTTATACTGATTCAGTTCATCTGGAGCAAAGAAATTAGCAATTTCCCGTTCTGCACTTTCAGGCGAGTCTGATCCATGAATTAAATTAAGTGGTGTATGGCTGGCAAAGTCGCCACGAATCGTGCCTGGCAGAGCTTCTCCAACTTTTGTTTTGCCTATGAGTGTCCGGGATAAAGTTACGACATCATCGCCTTCCCATACCATTGCAAACACTGGACCTGAAGTGATGAAAGAGACCAGCTCTGAAAAAAAGTCTTTGCCTGCATGCTCAGCATAATGTCTTTTCGCTTGATCCTCACTCACTGTAATCAGTTTAGCAGCGACCAATTTAAACCCCTTATCCTCAAAGCGGGCAACAATACGCCCTATTAATCCACGTTGAACTCCATCAGGCTTGACCATCAGATACGTCTTTTCCATAGAAGCACTCTCCATTTTCCCATTTGAAGGGTTGTTTTGACGCTATCTTAACAGAAACATTGCTTTCTGGAAACGTTTAATTTCAATCTCACCAGAAGATCAATAACTTCTACCTGTTATAAAATACGCAATATCGCGCAGATTGCGCTTAGTCTTATTGTTAGGCAATTGTTCCAGCGCCGCCAGCGCCTTGTCGATATAACGTGAAGCGAGCTCCTCAGAACGGGCGATTCCGTCTCCGGAAAGAATGAGATCAATCGCATGTCCTACCGTGCTATGTCCCTCACGTATAGACTTCAGTTCCTCAAGCAATGACTCGCGCAGTCGCTCATCCTCAAGACTATAAATCACTGGAAGTGTAATGTTTCCTTGCCGCATATCACTGCCCGGAGGTTTACCGATCTGTTTCTCTGTGCCTGAGAGATCCAGTAAATCATCACGAATCTGGAACGCCATACCCACGTTATATCCATAATTATAAAGCAGACGAGCTACTTCTGGATCTGCCTCAGCAGCAAGAGCGCCGAGTTGGCAGCTAACTGCAATCAGCAGGGCTGTTTTGCGGCGGATACGCCGTAGATAATGACGTACACTTTGCTCACTGTTGAAAAAGTCACGAATCTGCTCCATCTCTCCGATCGACATTTCGATCATCGCCTTAGACAGAATTTGATGAATTCGTGGATTCTTCAGCTCCGTAGTCATAACCAGCGCTTTTGCATATATGTAGTCACCAGTGTACATGGCAATTTTATCGCCCCATTTTGCTTTCACGGTGAGTTCACCACGGCGCAATTCTGCATCGTCGATCACATCATCATGGACCAGTGAAGCGCTATGGATCAACTCTAACGGTATCGCCACCCGTTTCAGTTTTTCCAGATCATACTTACCGAATTTCCCGCCCATTAGGACAAATACGGGACGTAATCTTTTGCCGCCTGCCTTTAATAAATGCAGGGAGGTTTCTGTAAGCAGATCGTCATCCCCCTGTACACTGCGGTACAGCTCTTTTTCAATCTGATCCATATCTCTGTTCAGTAATCCGAATATTTGCAGTCGTTTCATTCTTTCACCCGTGTCAACAGTTTATGGCTCCAAATCTCCATCTTCACTTCCTGCGGCAGCAGGCCCATCTCATAGGCATAGCGGAAATAGAGGTTCAAACCTTGCTGCTGCCTTTCTCCAAAATCATAACATAAATTGCGGAAGTACCCTTCCCAATAAGACTTTGTTCCTCCAATGTTAGAACAAGCTGCTTGTACAATAGGATCTAAATCTCTCAATCCCCGCATTTTACTCTCGGCAAAAGCCTCTGCAATCTCAGAAATAGCTTCCGGTTTGTCCTCCGCAGCCTTTCGATTCACTGCCCAGACCGCAAAGGTCATCCCTAAGCCCGTCCATTCCTTCCAAACCTCAGCTAGATCAGTAACGATATAACCTTGATCCTGCCATGAGGCCTTAATAGCATTATCACCAATTAATAAACAGGCATCCGCTTCATGCATCATGTCATCCAAATCAGGATTAGCGCTAATATACTCCGGTTTATTGCCAAAAGCTTTTTCCATTAAAATTTTCAGCAAATTTACTGAGGTTGCAGAAGTATTCGTAACAGCGATCTTACCGCTGCCAATCTGAGCAAATGGCACCCTGGAAAAAAGGAATATTGATCTCACAGGACCGTCCGCGCTAACCGATAAATCAGGTAGAAGTAATAATTTGTCACTGGCCTCAGCATAAGCAAAAGAGGATAAAGCACCTACATGAATAGTTCCACGGCTCATCCCCTGATTAAGAATGGCAGGTACCTCACTCACCATCTCTGCAGGATATTTCAGTGCAGAGGGATGAAAATTGTGAAATACCGGCCATGAGTTGGTATAGCTGATTTTGCCAATGATGGTGTGGCTGTTATTGTCCATCCTTTCAATCCCCCCATCTTCGAAATAAATTGTGTTCAATATTAAAGCTGTCAAGCACTTTGCCCACCATGAAATTAATCAGATCATCCATACTTTGCGGCCCAAAATAAAAAGCCGGCATTGCGGGAATCATCCGAACTCCCAGACGGGACAGCTTCAACATATTCTCTAGATGAATAGCATGCAGTGGAGTCTCACGAGGTACAAGCACCAGTGGGCGGCCTTCCTTGAGCATAACGTCAGCAGCACGTGTCATCAGATTATCAGAGGTCCCATTCGCTACCGCGGATAATGTTCCCATAGAGCAAGGCATAATAATCATCCCTTCCACACGAAACGAACCACTTGCAATGGATGCGCCGATATCCGCAACAGGATGATAAAGCAGAGAACCGGGATAGCCTTTGAACCTTTCGTTCAAAAAGCCCTCCCGGTCTGATGCGATATAGCCAAGTTCTTCTTTAAATACGCGCCAGCCCGCATTGCTAACTACCAAATGCACGGAGTAGCCTAGTGACAGCAAGGTTTCAGTTAGACGAACACCATATATCGCACCGCTTGCTCCTGTAATTCCAACCACGATGTTTTTCGGTTTAGTAAGCGTCATTAGTAGAACTGCACCACCAAGTCAATCAAAGTGAAAGAGAACACCACGATGCTCAATACGCCGTTCATAGTGAAAAAAGCAGTCTGCAGACGGCTCAGGTCACTCGGAGATACAATGTAGTGCTCATAAAAGAGAATGATATATGCGATGATCATGCCTGCTACATACCACCAGCTTAAATCCGTCATAAACAGCAACGATACGAATCCAATCGCCGTGAGAATGTGAAATACGCGGGCAATAAAGAGTGCACCTTGAACCCCGAACCGAACCGGAATGGACTTCAAGCCCTCTTTTAGATCAAACTCAACATCCTGACAAGAATAAATTACATCAAAACCTGCAGTCCAAAACACAATAGTGAAATAAAATACCATTGAAGTCCAATTCACACTACCAGTTACAGCTACCCAACCGCCTAAAGGTGCAAGCGCAATGGTCAGACCGAGGATAAGATGGCAGGCCCATGTAAAGCGCTTAGTAAATGAATAAATGACAAGAAGGAAAACTGCGATCGGCAAGAGCTTGGCCGACAAAGGATTCAGCTTAAAGGCTGCCCAAAAGAGTAAGAAAAACGAAATGCCGATAAAAATGACGACTTCACCGATCTTCAATAATCCTGCAGGAATAGCTCTTCCCGCTGTGCGTGGATTCTTAGCATCACTTATCCGGTCAATCAGTCGATTCAGCCCCATAGCAGCGCTCCGTGCCCCAAACATAGCCACTACGATCCAACCAATCTGGCTCCAGGTAGGTAGCGTGCCAGACATGACAACGGAACCAAGTAAAGCGCCCATAAAAGCAAAAGGTAAAGCAAATACCGTATGTTCAAACTTGATCATTTGTAAAAAGATACCGATTTTCTTAAACATTCCCGTTCTCCTTGAGCCCAATATGTAATGCCGCGATGCCTCCGGTCAAGGGGAAGGATTCCACTTTTTGCAGTCCGGTTTCACGGAAAATAGCAGCTAATTGCTCCCGGTCAGGGAACAGCGCCAGCGATTCTGGCAACCATTTGTATTGCTCATACCTTTTAGCGAATAACTTGCCCAGCAATGGGAGTACACGCTGAAAATAAAAGAAATAGATACCTTTAAACGGTTGTTTCATCGGCTTGGAAAGCTCCAGGCAGACCACCATTCCTCCGGGCTTCACCACTCGTTTCATCTCGTTCAGCACTTGAACAAGATCCGGTACGTTGCGGAGTCCAAAACCAATCGTTGCATAATCAAATGCGTTGTCTTCAAAAGGCAACTCCATAGCGTTGCCCTGTACGAGAGAGATCCGGTCCTGAAGCTTGCGCTCCTCCACCTTACGGCGCCCCACTTCAAGCATGCCTGCACTGAAGTCGAGCCCTATCACATTCCCTGTCTGTGAGGCTTCGGCCAAGGCAATGCTCCAATCGCAAGTGCCGCAGCATAAGTCTACAGCTGAATCCCCGCGCTTCATACCCATCTTCTTCATCGTGAACTTACGCCAAGCCTTATGGCGGCGAAAGCTTAAGATGTCATTCATCAAATCATATTTACCTGCAATACTCTCAAACACCGAGTGCACAAACTGTTCCTTCGGCTTGCTGTTATCACCCACAGCAGTTGTAGTTTTGTCCATAGTCATCCACTAACCCTCCACGGCTGCTTGTCCTGAGACTTTCATCTGCAGGAGAATACGATCCAGCGCTATCTCAAGCTCTCTAAGCAGGCTTTCGTCTTTAACGCTTTGTAATAGTCCCTGAATCGACTGAATCGACTGATGGAGCATGTCCGTCAGCAGAGAATCACATTTATATTTCATCTTCAGCATCTTCCAGTCCTTCTGATCAAGGTTCTGGTCTTGAAGCTGTTTGCGTTCTTCCTCTGTCGCTGACTCCAGCATCTTCCAGTAACAATAACCATTGCTAGCATTCTCAAGGTTATCACAACGCTGAAGCTCTATGGCAACAGTTTCGCATTGACTGAACTCTGTCAATAACTTCTCCCACAATTCCACTAAGGAATTCTCGATCATGGGCGTAAAAGAAAGGAACAGCCGCATATTGAGCTGTACCATGTGCCGCAAGTATTGTTCAGCCGAAAGACGGATTCCTCTCATCTTCACATAGAGGTTCGCTTTCAAGACATTGAAATCAGCAATCGCCTTACTCAAGATTCCAACCATCTCAATCTGATCACTCTTTGCAAGCAGATGGTAAAACCAGCTACTAAAATAATCGCCAGCCAATACCTTTAATTGACGGGAACGCATAGGATCTCCACCGCGTCTATCATTCGAGCGGTCAATTACCTCATGTGTATCTAGTCCAAGTTGAATAAGTGCGGTTACGAGCGTATACAACTCACCAGTACTTCCTTTTACAGAAGATCCATGGTTTAGAAAAATATATAACAAATGACCCCGGCCATCAGAAAACGGCGGCAAATCCGTATGCTTCTGAATCATGTCGTAGTCGGTGTAGGGTTTTGCCAGTTGCGGTATGCAGTACGGTTTCATTTCAGCCTCCGAAGCCATTGACATTTATATTAATTCCTTTGTTCACAATCTTGTCTATTATATCACATGTTTTTTTGTCACGCACTGTGATACAACTGAGTTTCTTTTATTCTTCTCAAGGATAAATGAACTGCTTCTTCCAGAGCTCAGTCTCACTAATACGGAAGCCCGTCTTGAGACGCTCGGAAATGGGGAAATTACCCGCAGACTGAAGTTCATTCTGGAGTTCAACGGACCACTCCGCGCGTCTGATATCCCCTGCTAGCAGCAGCCGGCGGCTATCCAGCCATTTATCCATGACCACGATGCGCAGCAGAAGCTGATCCACATTCGAGGTTTCTTGAAAAGCAAAAGAAATAGTCTGTGCCATATTTCGATAAAGCTCCTGGGGTTCATGATCATTTCCGCTCACTTTTAAATCCAGAGACAGAACGTGATCCTCCCAGTCTACGCTATCAATGGATAAGGTCAATGGAAGTGCGCCAAGAACATCAACAAGATTATCGTTGTCTAGCACCGTGTTATGGCCGCCAGTAAAAGTCTCCACTGCACCATTTCGCTGCTGTAAGGTTGAATCCATATCTGCCACTTTGGGCAATATTACAGCAGAGGTTGCAGTCAAGAGTAATACGGCTCCAACCCACCAGGCCTTGTTCATGAACACGCCCCCCTTATCCATAATTCCCACTCTTAGCGGAATACGATCATTTATCTTTACTATATTTTGAAAAAAAGCAGGCTATGCCTGCTTTTCAGCTTTCACTTTCCAATTGTCCGTGCTTTGTCCATATTTCAGCCTTACCGCGGATCTTCATCGCTGAGGTATGATCAGTAAACTGGGCAATCAATACCTCGCCCTTATCCAGCTTCTCTGTATGATGAAAACGTGTATCTGTACCTCTGGTTAACCCAATGACCTGAACGCCATTATCTTTAGCCTTAACCACAATATAGTCGCTGCCCGTTGGAAGCGGAGTAGTACCCGTATTTTTATCCATCATCACTCATCCTCCTCTAAACCTATTATACAGTTCATAGTATTTCAAAAAACAAATGCCGCCTTGGAGGGCGGCATAGTTGTTCTTAAAAAGACTATGGGATAGGTATGTAGAAATCTTTATTTGATTCCGTCTTTCAGCGCCTTACCGGGTTTGAATGCCGGTACCTTGCTTGCAGGAATTTCGATTTCTTCACCAGTTTGCGGGTTACGGCCTTTACGTGCAGAACGCTCACGCACTTCAAAGTTTCCGAATCCAACCAGTTGTACTTTATCACCGCTTTGCAGTGCTTCTGTAATTGCTTCGAAAACCGCATCTACAGCTTTAGTAGCATCCTTCTTGGGAAGTTCAGTTGCTTCTGTAACTACATTGATCAAATCTGATTTATTCATGTTTTCTCACCTCCCTGAGTAAATTCTCCGGTATCATACACTGTTTCCGTTTCAACGTAAAATATACGTGATAATCCCGTTTAAAACTTAACTTTGGCGCCCTTAGACCTTGAAGCGCAACAAACTTATAGTAATACAGCCCATCCATAAATTCAAGCTGTTACTCAAAAAAGGAGCAGAAATTATCATCTATCCTTGCATATTTATCTAAATTCAATCTAATTTGTTAGACCTATAGGAGCATTTAAGGTCTTTATTTCATCAGAATAATTGAGTCAGATTCACCGTTATTATAGGAACTAGGAATCAAGTTTTAGGATAGATACAAATAAAAAGAGCAGGATTTCTCCCACTCTTTGAATTTATTTATATTCAGCTTAGAGAATAATTGCAATAAGTCCGCCGGAACCCTCATTTATAATGCGGCCAAGCGTTTCTTGCAGTTTGTAGCGCGCATTATCCGGCATCATAGCTATCTTGCCTTGAATTCCTTCTCTTACAATGGAGTGCAGGGAGCGGCCAAAAATATCGGATTCCCAAATCTTAATAGGATCATTCTCAAAGTCCTGCATCAGATAACGAACCAGCTCTTCGCTTTGCTTTTCCGTTCCGATGATTGGCGAGAATTCAGACTCCACATCCACCCGAATCATATGAATGGATGGTGCCGTAGCCTTTAAGCGAACCCCGAAGCGAGAGCCCTGACGAATCAGTTCTGGCTCGTCGAGTGCCATTTCAGCTAAGGATGGAGCCGCGATACCATAGCCAGTAGTCTTGACCATTTCCAAAGCTTCTGAGAATCGGTCGTATTCTCGTTTCGCATGTGAGAACTCCTGCATAAGCTGGAGCAAATGATCCTTACCGCGGATCTCAACCCCAACCACTTCCATCAGAACTTGATCGTACAGCTCTTCTGGAGCATACAGGTCGATCTCTGCTACACCCTGACCCATGTTCATACCACTTAGGCCAGCTTTATCAATAAAGTCATATTCGGTGAACTGAGATACGAGGCGGTCAACATCCCTCAGGCGGCGAATGTCTTTTACCGTATCGCGAACGGAGTTCTCATAACTACTACGTAGCCAGTGGTTTTCTCCAAGCACCATAACCCAGCTTGGCAGATTTACATTTACTTCATGCACTGGGAATTCATAAAGCACTTCCCGCAGCACACCAGTTACGTCATCTTCGCTCATGTTTGCGGCGCTTAGCGTCATAACTGGGATATCGTATTTGATGGCTAGCTCGTTACGGAGCTGCTGCGCTTCCTCACTGCGTGGCCGGGTGGAGTTAATGACAAGCACAAACGGCTTACCCACTTCCTTCAGCTCTGCAATGACGCGCTCTTCAGAGTCCACGTACGAGTTCCGCGGAATTTCTGCAATCGTACCATCTGTTGTTACCACTACACCTAGCGTTGAATGCTCCTGAATAACCTTACGTGTCCCGATTTCTGCCGCTTCCTGAAAAGGAATAGGCTCTTCAAACCAAGGTGTAGAGATCATACGTGGTCCATTTTCATCCTCGTAACCTTTTGCACCCTCTACAGCGTAACCCACACAGTCTACCAGACGAACATTAACCTCAAGCCCTTCCGCAACCTTGATTTGGACTGCGTTGTTTGGCACAAACTTCGGTTCTGTCGTCATAATCGTTTTGCCTGCTGCGCTTTGCGGAAGCTCATCCACAGCTCTTACTCGATCAGCCTCATTCGTGATGTTTGGCAGGACAATGGTTTCCATGAAGCGCTTGATAAATGTCGATTTCCCCGTGCGAACCGCGCCGACGACGCCAAGATAAATGTCTCCGCCGGTACGCTCGGCAATGTCCTTGAAAATATCCACTTTTTCCAAAAGAGATCCCCTCCTCATATTACTCCGAAGAAAAAATGCCTGAAGAGCATCGACTTCGCGTTCCGCCGGTAATCTGACCCTTGCAGGACATCAACCGGACTTATCGTATGCCCGCCCGAAGCCTAGCTGCTTTCGACCGGGACGTACTTGCCCCGCGCTAAACTCCGAATGCTCGGACATGCATTTGGACTAGTATCATCATATGTATCCGGAACGAATTTATGACCCATATTCGCGCATTTCACAATGTAATTTCAAAAAAAGTTAAGTCTGCGCGCCGCAAGGCGTCTGACGCCCGGAAGCTTACTCATCCATCTTATGAGGTAGGATTCGTTGATAGAACTATTTTTAGTGGATGCTGAGATTAAAAGGTTATAAACAAAAAACGCCTAATGCCCCGGATAAAACCGAAGCTTAGACGCTTTTAAACTATAACTCTAACTTGGAGGCTGTGGGATCGGCTGATTATTAATCCATAGATACGGCAAAGACTTTACGGGAACGTAATATGAAGCTTCCTCCAGATCCAGTCGCAAGTCCTGATTCTTGTCGTGCTCTCCACCCTTCTTATCGACGGCAGCCATGATATCAAAAACATAATCTACGTAGACAGTTCCATCCTTATCCATGATAAAGTCAAGAACTTGACCGGAATAGACGCTAGTTAAGGTTATAGAGCTTGTACCCGCCTGCTTATGATCAATGGTATACAATCCGGGGTATAGCTCATCAAGCACAGGCAGGTTGCCGCCATGAGCTGATTTATAACGGTTAACCTGTCGTTGCACGTCATTCACCTTTTGAACCGTAACAAGGTCCATCACCTTCACCACAGGATCAATTTCCTCATTCAAAATAAGAAAATAAGCACTTCCACCCTGCTCAAAAGCGGTAGCCGGTATATCATCCAAATATCCCTTATTATTCAACTTCCCCAGGTCAATACGAAACTTCTCATACCTTGGAGTAGTTTCATCCGCATTAAGAATGGGCAATACCCCTTCCTCCTGTTGATAATCATCAACGGCTGCTTGTATCCGTTTAACACTTTCCCGATAATTAACACTAGCCCGCTTCTCTTCACCTGGGTATAGACAGCCCGAAAGCGTAAGCGCGAGCGATACCATCCCTAGCAAAAGCTTGGCCCCTGCCTTCAGTTTCATTTTATATCCTATAAACTCCAACCGAGTCCCTCCCACGGTGACATTCTTACGCTACCACAGTTCATCTTCTTCCCTACGCCGCGCTGCTTCAAGCTTACGGCGCACCGCAGCCTTCAGTGGATCTTCCGGCACCTGAACGGTTACGTCGCTCCATACGGCAGCCTGACAGGCCAGACGCGTTCCATCTTCTAAGGCCGATCCAAGCTTACGCCGCTCAATATCTCCGGGAGGCCTTACTGCAGCAGCCTCTTCCTTCGCGACTGTAACCTTGCACATCAGACAGCCTGCTTTGCCTCCGCATCTAGTTGTAATTGGCACTCCTGCTTTACGAGCGGCCTCTAATAACGAAATGCCACGGTTCACAACAGCTTTACGACCTTCTGGTTGAAATACAACGGTAACTCCTTTTTGTGATTTCATGATGTTACTTCCTTCCTCAACACTATGTAACTGCTTACATAATTGAAACAACTCCGCCCAATAGGCCCACTAACATGATGACAAAAGCAAGTATAGACAGTACAGCCTTAAGCAATCCCTTGGTTTTGCTCCGAGCAAAAGTTATAAGAAATACTGATAATCCCATAATCAGCATCGCAATCAGGGATAACCACATTTTCGTCATCGGATCCATGGTCAAAGCCCCCATTCGCCTGTAATTTATTAGGGACTATTATATCATGACCTTATCCTTTTCTGTAAAAAAACATCATTTTTTATGTATTATTTTAAATAAATTACGCTTCGTGAAAATTATCAGGAATATAAAAAAAAGCAAAAGACGACGGAATCGTTCATTGATCCGTTTTCTTTTGCTCACCCAACTTAAAGCTATTTTTTAAGCATCATTTTCATTAAAGACTCCATTGTGCTGGAACCTGCGCCGCCTTTTTTAACGGCATTGATAATCTCCTGCACAGTAGCTTCACTGACCGGCACTTTCGCCATTGATGACACCTGCTTAATTAACTGGCGGAGCTGGGCTTCATTCTGCGTAGTTCCTGGCTTTACCGTACTGGCTAGCTTTTTGACGGCACTTTCCGTAATGTTCTTGCCCGCCTTTTTGTTAATGGCGTTCAATGCATCCTTGGAAAAATCTCTGCTCACTTTTCATCCCTCCTCCGTCAATCCCCATTACAACATATGAGAATTTGCGGAAAAAGGTGAACAGGATCAGGAATGCCACTGCTCCCAAGTTTCCTGGGAGATCGACTCAAGCTCAGGCTTACGATCACGACCCATCAAGGCTTCAACCGCACTGCGTGGGCTTCTTCCTTGAAAGAGCACATGATAAATCTGATCCGTAATCGGCATCTGCACACCCAGCTTGAGCGAAATTGCATAAGCTGCTTCGGTAGTACGAATACCTTCGACTACCATCCCCATGGATTCCAGCACCTCGGCCAGCGGCTTGCCTTGACCAAGCATGGACCCAGCGCGCCAGTTACGGCTGTGCTGACTAGTAGCCGTCACAACAAGGTCGCCAATTCCGGCAAGGCCGGCAAAGGTCAAAGGATTGGCTCCAAGCTCAACTCCCACCCGAGATATCTCGGCGAGTCCACGGGTCAAAAGCGCTGCTTTAGCATTGTCCCCATATCCAAGGCCATCGGATAGACCTGCACCAAGGGCAATAATATTCTTAAGAGCTCCGGCAAGCTCTACCCCTACCTGATCACGATTCGTATATACACGGAAATCGTTGTTGATGAACAATTCCTGCGCTTCGGCGCTACGTTTGTCATCAGGTGAAGCAACTACAACGGTTGTAGGACACCGGCGTACAACTTCCTCTGCATGACTTGGACCGGAGAGGACGACGATCTGCCCTTCGTCACAGCCTAGTTCCTCTGCAATTACGATGGACATCCGCTTATTGCTTTCCGACTCAAAGCCCTTCGTAGCATGAACACATAACATGTCATCCTTCCAGAATGGCTTCAGACTGCGAGCAACCTGCCGCATTCCTGAAGACGGAGCTACAATTACAACCGCCTTAGAACCGGACACTGCCGTTTCCATATCCGTAGTTGCAATAATGTTAGCTGGCAATGCGATGCCAGGCAGATACTTATTATTCGTATGAGAGCCATTGATCTCGGCAGCTTGATCAGAGTTGCGTGTCCACAGATAAACTTCCGAGTGGTTTGCAGCCAGCACACTAGCCAGCGCAGTTCCCCAGCTCCCCGCTACAAGTACGGTAACTTTATCAGACAACACGATTCCCTCCTTTAACTTTTGAGCCTATCTTGTTCTCACGGCCTTCTACGATCTTTACAATATTCGTCCGGTGCCGCCAGAAGGCGAAGACCGCAATAATAATACTGGTCCAGAGCACAGGTTGTGTAAATCCTGTCAACAATAAAGCCACTGGTGTCAGTGCTACAAAAATTAATGAGCCAAGGGACACGTAACGTGTGATAAAGATAGACAGGATGGCGATGATACCGGCGAGCAGCGCTGGCCATAAACAAAGCGTAGCCATAACACCGATCGTAGTAGCAATGCCTTTCCCCCCACGAAAACGAAAATAGAGCGGCCAATTATGTCCGATGATGGCAGCGATTCCGCAAAGAGCCGGAACCCAGGTTCCCCAACCGCCGACCCAGGTTCCTAACCATACAGCGGCCACCCCTTTCAGCACATCCAGCAACAGCACTAGTATTGCAGGACCTTTACCCAATACACGCAGTGTATTGGTAGCCCCCGCATTTCCGCTTCCGTATTGACGGATATCAATTCCCTTTAGCAACTTTGCAAGCAGTACACTAAAGCTGACAGAACCAAGCAAATAGCTTACAACGATAACCAGAAGTTCAAGCGCCACACTTCTTCTCCCCTAACCTTCGTTTTCGGATTTGCGCCGTGTAAAGAGACGGATTGGTGTTCCTTCGAAATTAAATGCTGCGCGAATTTTATTCTCCAGATAACGTTCATAGGAGAAATGCATCAGCGACGGATCATTCACGAACACCACAATCGTAGGCGGCTTAACCGCAACCTGCGTTACATAGTTAATACGCAAGCGACGGCCTTTGTCAGTTGGTGGAGGGTTAATCGCGATTGCATCAGATACAACGTCGTTCACCAAATGTGTAGTAATGCGCAGTGCGTGCTGTTGAGATACATGCTGTACAACAGGCAGCAGTTTTTGCAAACGCTGTTTGGTTAAAGCCGACAAAAAGACAACCGGTGCGTAACTCATAAACAAGAAATGGTCACGAATCTTCGTCTCGAAGTTCTGCATAGTCTTATCGTCTTTCACAATGGCATCCCATTTATTGACAACAAAAATAGATGCTTTACCAGCTTCATGTGCATAACCAGCAATATGCTTGTCCTGATCGATGATGCCCTCTTCGCCGTTAATTACAACGAGGACCACATCAGCCCGTTCAATCGCACGCATAGCTCGCATAACACTGTATTTTTCAATGTTCTCGTATACCTTGCCTTTTTTACGCATACCTGCCGTATCGATAAGCACATAACGTTGCCCATCACGTTCAAAAGGAGTATCGATAGCATCTCTTGTAGTCCCTGCAATATCGCTGACGATAACACGTTCTTCGCCCAAAATCGCGTTAACCAGAGAGGATTTACCTACATTCGGACGGCCAATCAAAGCTACACGAATGACATCCTCATCGTATTCATCATCTATTTTCTCAGGTAGGCGTTCAACTACAGCATCTAGCAAATCGCCGAGTCCGGTTCCGTGACTACCAGAAATTCCGATTGGATCGCCAAAACCAAGGCTATAGAACTCATAAATATCATCCGCACGCTTCATATTATCCACTTTGTTGATGGCAAGAACGACCGGTTTACCTGAACGGAACAGAATCTGAGCTACCTCTTCATCTGAATTCGTCACACCACTCTTCGCCTCACACATAAATACAATAACATCCGCTTCTTCAATCGCCAGCTCCGCTTGAACACGGATTGATTTCAGAATTGTATCTTCTCCATCAATTTCAATACCTCCGGTATCAATCACACTGAACGACTTACCGTTCCAATCTGAAATACCATAAATCCGGTCACGTGTAATCCCCGGCTTATCTTCTACAATGGCTAATCTATCGCCAATCAGCCGATTAAATATCGTCGATTTTCCGACGTTAGGCCTCCCAACAATTGCCACAACGGGTCTTGCCATATTCATTCCTCCTGTCATCCTTACGTTACTCATCATAGCAAAAAACATTTAAATTGGCTAACAATCATGTTAACTCTCAATAATCCGACCAGTTCCGAAAAAAAGACAATCGGCGAACCCCCGTATCGAGGGCTCGCCGATTACTTTACCCGTATATTCAAAAGCTCGTTTAGGGATTAGTTATTACCCTTAAATTTGTCCAGCTTGTCACCAAAACGTTCAGCAAGCGTAAAGCTAAGGCCTTCGTTGCTAAGGGAAACGTTAGGGTTGTTCAGAACTTCTTTAGGAGCTCTGTCTCTGCTATTGCTGCGTTCAGGTCTAGCAGATGGAGCTGGAGCTTCTTCAGTTTCTTTGATGCTCAGGCTAACACGTTTCTCGGATGGATTGAAGTCCAGAACTTTCACTTGAACTTCTTGTCCTTCTTTCAATACTTCGTGTGGAGTAGCGATGTGTTTGTGGGAGATTTGTGAGATATGCACAAGACCTTCCACACCCGGAAGCAATTCTACGAATGCTCCGAAGTTCACAAGACGTTTTACAACGCCTGTTACAACATCACCGATGTTGATTTCGCCAGCAGCAGAGTCCCAAGGACCTGGAGCAGCAGCTTTGATGCTCAGGCTGATTTTTCCTTTTTCAGGATCAACCTTCAATACTTTAACACGTACTTTATCACCTTCAGATACTACATCAGAAGGTTTCTCTACGTGACTCCAAGCGATTTCAGATACGTGTACAAGACCGTCAACTCCGCCCACATCAACAAATGCGCCGAATTGAGTCAGACGTTGTACTGTACCTTCGATGATTTGGCCTTCAGATAGTTCAGCCATAATTTTCAGCTTGTTAGCTTCGAATTCTTCTTCAAGAACTTCTTTAGCAGACAAGATTACTTTGCTGTTCTCACGGTCAAGTTCTTTCACTTTAACGCGCAAGGTACGGCCTTTGTAATCGCTGAAATCTTCAACGAAGTGACGCTCTACCATGGAAGCTGGGATAAATCCGCGAGCTCCAACATCAGCTACGAGGCCACCTTTAACAACGTCAGCCACAGTAACTTCGAAAGCTTCTTGGGAAGCGAAGTATTTCTCAAGATCTTCCCATGATTTTTCACTATCAACAGCACGTTTGGAAAGAACAAGGCTTTCCTTGTTGTCGTTGATGCTGACAACTTTACATTCTACTTCCTGTCCAACTTCTACTGCTGCAGCAGCGTTGTCCAGTTGTACTGCGGACAATTCGCGAATTGGAATCACACCGTCGTATTTATATCCAATGCTTACATAAGCTTGGTTATCTTCGATTTTGACGATTGTTCCTTTCACGGTATCGCCTTTTTTCAGAGAAATGATTTCCAAGTCAGCTTGGTTAGTCACTTCTTCTTCGTTAACGGCAGCAACTTCTTCTACAGCTCCGTTATTTTCTGTCACAGCGGAATCCACCGCTTCTACGGATTCATTCTTTTCCGCAGCTTCCTGATTTTTAATTTCTTCAGACATGTGATTAGCCTCCTCGATTCAAAACCCCATTTATTTAAACCTGCGTATAGCAGAGTTCAAAACAAGCAATGCATAATATTTCACTTACACTTGATGATAGTATGTTCCAAAAAATAGCGGCTATGCCGTTATTTAATCAAAACATTGAGCAAAATTTGTTGTTCTGCTCATCCCTTAACTAGCACTTGGTTTACCTGTCTCTTTCATCTCACGGATGCGATCCATAATGACATCGGTAACAGCCTCGAGAGATTCGCTCCCCGCACCGGCAAATTGACTAAGGTCTACAGGAGCACCGTAGACAACGACCATGCGTCGAAAGGGTTTATACTGGCCGATAATAGCCGCTGGAATAACTGCTGCGCCGCTTCGAAGTGCAAAGCTAGCAGCACCCTTCTTGGCCACTCCGGCATCAGAGTTACGCGTACCCTCCGGGAAGATACCCATGACATTACCATTACGAAGTGTGTTAAGGGCCGTTTTTATGGATTCTTTGCTTACGCCGCCACGTTTCACCGGAAAAGCACCCAATTTATTAATGAGCCAGCCAAGCACCGGAACCTCAAACAGTTCAGCCTTAGCCATATACTTTACCTGACGGTCCAGCTTAATTCCAATAGTCATTGGATCAAGCAGACTAATGTGGTTAGCGCAGAGCAGTACCCCGCCCTCCTTTGGCACATTTTCTTTCCCCACAATCTTAAGTGGGAAAAGGATTGCGTAAATCAAGCGAAGCAATCCAACACAAATTGCATAAATCATAAATGATTTCTCTCCCCGTCAACATGAGATCTACAGTGGGATACAATGGCCTCCACAACTTGATCGATATTCATTAAGGTCGTATCCAGAAGAATAGCATCTTCTGCACGGCGCAGCGGTGAAATCTCCCGTCCTTCATCCAGACGGTCCCGCTTTGCAATATCGTGTTCAAGCTGCTGAAGCGTCACCGATTCCGCGTCTCTCAGTTCCTTATAACGACGGAGAGCTCGTTCTTCCACACTTGCCGTCATAAAAATCTTTACCTCGGCATCCGGCAGCACGGTTGTACCGATATCGCGGCCATCCATTACCACGCCTTTGCGAAGCGCCATCTGACGCTGCAATTGACTCAGTCTGGATCTTACATCCTCGATCTTCGCATACTGCGACACAAGGCCGCTAACCTGAAGGCTCCGAATATGTGGGGTCACGTCTTCCCCATTAATCAGCACCTTCTGAATGTCTCGTTCCGGAATAAGTTCAATCACCATGTCGCGAACCTTCTCGTTCACTCGATGCTGATCTTCCGGTTCAATGCCTTCTTGGATCATATACCAGGTGATTGCCCGGTACATTGCACCAGTATCGACATAGATATAAGACAACTTCTGGGCTACCAATCGGGCTACAGTGCTCTTGCCTGCCCCGGCAGGTCCGTCGATGGCGACGTTTATTCTGTCATAAGTATGTGTACCCTGCCTATCCAACGGGGCATTCCTCCTCAAACACTCTTTCATAAAAAAAGCATCTAGCGTTACGAAAACTATTCCTGCAATATCAAGGAGCACACATAAATTGTTATGCTTGATGATATTATCAAGAAAAAAGCAGGCATTGCCTGCGACTTATAAAATTATACCACAGTTTATACTTCAGTGCAAAATCAGACAGCTTAATAGAGCTGTAAAAAATGCTTATCTGTTGCGGAAATCAAACTGACGTTCGAAGCAATAACGGATAATTTTCTGGCGTTCCAAATCTGAAATAGCGACAAATTTCAACATCGCTAAAAGCCGTCCATTCTCCAGCTTTTTAATGCGCACTACTTCACCTTCAAAATTGACATGCTCCGTGCTTCCGTTTCGATAAGGCACCAGTACCCAGCAGGACAATTTATTACCAACCTCCAGCTTAACCTGGTTATCCACCAAAAAGGAGATTCCTCCACCACCAATATCATCTGTACGAACCAGGAACCGTTTGCCAAGGCTATCCTTCACAGCAAGCTCTAGATCTGCATTCACTCGGAAAAAGCTTCTTCTCTGGATCTTAAAAATCGAATCTGTCTCCGGCTTTTGAATCCGGACCATACGAATTACATCTTCTTTAAAGCCCAGTACATAAGTATTAAAGTAATTTTTGATGCCACCCTCAGTTAAAAAATAAACCGAAAGCTCGTCCCCCATAAAGAGCCTTTTTAGACGACCATTGCTCTCCTGCATAGGAATTTCAATCAGGAATGCGTCTTCTTCCGTCTCTGCAATTCTTGATCTATATTCAACTTCTGCTTCAGCAGCGTCACTGGAAGCAACCTGTATGTATAGATATTCGTTAATTTTAGGATACAAAGATGTCACCGCCACATCAGTTTAGTAATTATCACTACCCCTGATTATAGCATGGGAATATCAGCCAGTCAGATATATTTTATAGATATTGCAAAAAAAGGGACGCACCCAACTGCTGGATGCGCCCTCCCTTTATTTTGCCTCAGACCCCGAAGAAGGTCTGATTTCTTCCACAGACTCTTCAATTCCATCCTCGGCGTTAATGTAAATACGATACTTTGAGCCATTAACCCCTCCACCGAACTCGTAAGTCAAGACCTCGACGGAATCATCATTTTTAATCCAGGACAAGCGATTGTATTGCTCCTTGAAATCAGAATTCAGAAATTTTCTCGCCTCTGCAAGGGTAAGCTTTGGTTTTGGAAGCTTCCGGTTGTCCTTGTGCTCATTGACGTATTCGCTGGCCTCAAAACCGATGGTATCACCTGTATCCAGCCCCATACGAATGGTCATCTTTTCAGGATAAATCAATACATCATTCTGTTTGGTTACAAAGGTCAAATTCCCGATATTATCGTAACGATCAGCGCTGACTGCAGTCATATGGGGATATCCTTTTTTCTCAAGAAACTGCTCTGCTTTGGTAACGGCTTCTTTAATAGAAACTTTGGCAGGGCCAACCTCACGGTTATCATAATAAGAGATCAGCAACCCGCCATTTTTGGTGAAATCCATACTAATGGCGTGCTTCTTATTCGAAGCGCTAACAGTTGCTGTATAGGATGGCCATTCGGTGTTCTTCCCATTTTCTTTAACATCCACTTTAGCATTGGAGCCCGCATCCGCGAACTTCAACGCCTTACGTTTGATGTCTTCGGCAGTCACGGGGGTACCTCCGAGCATTTTGACGGAACGTTTATCGTAGATGCTTGCTACTGATGGACCCCAGTCTAGCTCAGGATATGCCCCTACACGTTTATCCACCGTTTTGAAGCCGTCAATAATCGTGTTGTCCTCCGCTTTATTTTCTGTCGCCAACGCCGTTTCAACATCCATCCAGCGCAGCCGATTGCCAATGACTTTATTTTGTACCTCTTGCAAATCCTTAGAGATTTCTCCTGAGTTCTTGTACAATGCTTTTAGATTGCTCAGCTCTCCATCTGTCAGAGGTTTTTTAGTGAAGTCACGAATCCCGGCTTTATAAGAAAAGTTGGAGATTTTGGACAGAAACTCCTCTGTTTTGCTAAATGGCAGCAAGGTCAGCGGCAGCTGGTTAATCTCATTTTGGGCCTCACTAGTCATCCGCCACACATTCACAAGTCCTTTGCGGTGCATCCCATTAGAAGCAGAGTTAACCGCAAGCGTATTTCCAAGCTCACCATGAAGACGGTCCACATGATAGGACAAATCATGAAAGGCGCGTTGATATTGGTTCTCCGCCTTAATTAGTATTGAATTCTTCTCCTGATTCTCCTGATAACCCCACACAAGCGCACCAATCAGCAGCAGCGCGGTCAGCGGGAACATTACAGCACTTAATCTTTTGTACATAGGGCTACAAGACTCCTTTCGATAGCTTATTGGCGTTAGTTTGACAATAAACTAGGAGTCTTATGCACTGAAGTTGCTACACAATGTGACTATAACGTCCGCTCATGCTCTCTCTTCAATCTCAAAGCCACTGCTATTACTGCAAAGGCATTGTTTAAAGCCGGTTTGAATGACACCATGCTCTTTAATCCCTCTTAATATGTAGGTCTCACCGCACTGTTTGCAAACGATACGTACTTTTATACGCAAAAAAAGACACCTCTCTCCTCTCTGGAATTCCTTACTAGGAACTGCCCTTCGAATATAAGTGTGTCCATCTCGATTATAGGTTAACCTCTTCTTCACGTTTCAGAAAGCGGAAAGGAGAACGGCTGTTGGCCCTAGCAACCTTTCCCATACCTCCATACCATAGGATAGCCATCAGAGGCACAATAAACCATATCCAATAGTTGGCTGTCGTACTCAAAATAAAGTCATATATCCCATGCCACATCCATGGCAACAGGAGAGAAAACACCAGAATTCTGCGGGTATGAACTCCTTTTGAGAACTTCGCCCTTCCCATATGGTAGCCCATGATCACACCAAACATAGCGTGTCCAGAAACCGGAAGAAGTGCTCTTAGAAACATTGATCCGATTGAAGCGTTGCTATACCAAGCGTACATTACATTTTCTATTGTTGCGAAGCCGAGCGAAATCGCCACAGCGTATAGTATCCCATCATATGGCTCGTCAAATTCGGTATGATTGTAAATCATATGGTACAGCACAAACCACTTTAGACATTCTTCCACGCCAGCGGATATGAGAAACGACTCCACGTAGGGACCACCATTTAGTCCCAGCATCAGCCCTCTCTGAATGATCATTACTGGAAACACAATCAGAAGGCCGAGCAAGAATACTTTAATGACTACATGAAGCGGTTCTTGATCATACTTGTCTTTCAGATAAAAAAAGGTCAACAGAGCAAGTCCCGGCGCTACTGCCGACGTAATGACCGATAACACGAGCACCGAATAACCTCCCTACACCCCTAAACCCTATTACTGCCGTTACACAGCAAGGTAGATGATAACTTTGATACAAGAATGACCGACATATCACCAACAACAAGACTAGGGCTGATCGGCCTAAACAATGGTCATCAGCCCCTAGTCTTGCCTAATTACTCCTGACGCTTAAAATGAGTGCACAATAACTGGACCGCATTCTCCGGCATCACTGTTTTCCCGTATTCATCGAGAACAGCTTCTGTGACCGGTGAGGAATCTCCAAACTCAGCAAGTACGCCAACAAGACCTGACAACGCCGTTTCTTCAAATTCCTTTGGATCGAAATACAGATACCATTTATTGTTATAAGAATACAGTTTCCCCTGGGAAGTAATATTACCGATGAGCACATGAGCCGCTTCAACCAGAACCTCGAAATCGCGGAATGCATATACAATGGAGTCGCTTTGTTCAAGAGTAACTTCCATTTCATAAATCTCTTCTGGCAATTCTTCTTCCCCGGACGCACCGTACTGATGGTGATCATATTTTCCTCGGGTCACTATAACGACCATGCCTTGCGCGGGCAATGCGAAAACTTCTACGGCAAGCGGACCCGTGGCATCAAAACCTAGTTCACTATATGCTTGATCCATCATCTCCGTAAACAGGTCATGAACCTTAGGAACTTCCTGCCACATGTCTTCCTTCTGGATGCCCCGCTCGCTCAGGTCGTCAAAAGTGAGGAAAATCCGTATCTTATCTTGACTTAATCGCTCTATTCTCATGACAGGATCCTCCTTTTGCAAGCTCATTTATTATAATGTATGATGAGTCCCGAGTAATGAGCCAAAAATGGTTACTATGTAAGTATGTTATCATTTTGCCGAGATAAATGCACGTAAATAAATATATAAAATCCTCTCTATTGAATAAACCATTTTCAAGGCCCTGAATAATAAAAAAGAATCATTCTGCGGAATATTTCATCCCCAAAATGATTCTGATGGAGTCCTTTACGGTTACAATCCCGGTATGGTTGTATGCGTTTCTTTAAGAATCTGCTCTACTTCGCTCTTTACTTCAGGATTGCTGCGAATGAATTCCTTTAACAATTTAAGATTGGATTCCTTCGACTTCACTGGTGATTCAGTCTTATGCTCAGAGGTTGCGCTGCTTGAACCGTTACTTTGAGCATTACTGCTTGAAACAGCAGTGTTACCAAAACCAGTCGTGGCCATACCGATTATTTTTTCTTTTGCTTTATCTGCAGCCCCACTCATGGAACCACCCGATTGCCCTAGCGAAGACATTAAAGAATTCCGCTTTTTGGACATAATCATACTGGCTGCGGCGCCCATCAGCACCCCGCATAAAAATGACGAAGTATTCATATTTCCAGCCTCCTTGTATGGTAAAATCATGTTTAGTGTTCGCGGAAAGATTCCGGCTCATACAACCTAATAACAAGAAAGCGAGTTGAAAAAAGTGGGTAAAATGACATCAGTGCTCCTATTGGCTACCTTGCTGCTTACAGCCTGTGGCAACAGCGGTGCAAATGGAAATACAGCCAAGGAAACAAACACCACAAACAATCCGCCCACGGCGGCAGCTACACAAAGCGCAGAAACTACGGCGCCAGCACCTGAAGCAACAGCCAGTCCTACCCCTGAAGCAACAGCAGATGGAGGTACTACAGGAAATAGTACAGCCAGTAAGGGTGAAGCATCCGCTGAAATTCCACTGCTGTACCATATGAACAAAAATTACGACATCGTCCCTAATGAGGAAGCTACAAATAAAAAAGTGGTTCTGCTCACTTTTGACGACGGTCCTAAAGATGCTGCAATGATTAACCCTTTGATGGATATTCTGGACAAACATCAAGCTAAAGCCATCTTTTTCGTAAATGGTTATCGTGTTAAGGAGCATCCTGAGCTTCTGGAGTTAATACATAACCGCGGTGGAATTATCGGCAACCACAGCTGGGATCATATTGTATTGAAAGACAAGTCCTATACAGAGGTTAAAAAGCAAATCGAAGATGTTCAAAATATTGTCAAAGAAACATTGGGAGAAGCTCCTCACTTTTTCCGTCCGCCACATGGTGCCGGCGGGGATGTTGGCAAGAAGGTCGCGGCTGAGAATGGAATGTTATACATGACCTGGTCTGTAGGCTCACTTGACTGGGAAATGAAAGAAAAGG
The DNA here is from genome assembly GCF_037975345.1 of Paenibacillus sp. FSL P2-0121. Classification (NCBI taxonomy): domain Bacteria; kingdom Bacillati; phylum Bacillota; class Bacilli; order Caryophanales; family Paenibacillaceae; genus Paenibacillus; species Paenibacillus sp. FSL P2-0121. The sequence goes on from NZ_CP150245.1 coordinate 4,794,519, forward strand.
AAACGGGTAAGACAGAAAAATTGATCAGTAATGTTACCGATCAGCTGCATTCCGGCAGTAATATCCTGATGCATGAGCTACCATGGACCGTTGAGGGACTGGATACCTTGCTCACTACACTTGAGGGTAAAGGCTACAGCTTTGTTGATCCGCGCAGCATTGAGCTAAAAATGCGTTGATCTTCTCATCTTTACATGTCCGATAGTTGCTTCGTCAGCGCAATTGTTTTCGAATCAAACAAAAATAGAAGGGGGTTCCAAAAGCCATTTGCATGGCTTTGGAACCCCCTTTTTACGCTACCAGTTTTTCTTACTGGAAAGAGTAAGCACTATTGGGTTGATTTACGCAGTGTCAGCACATGCATTTCAGCAGGACTGCCCCAGCGAAGTGGCAGATGTGCTGTTCCAAACCCTCTGCTGATCAGCAGCAGGGCATTTTTTGCGGAACCGTCCCCTCTTGGCCAACTAAACTTTCCAGCGTCATATTTATGATAGAAATGCTCTACATGTCTTTGACCCACAAATGGAAGGATCACCTGCCCCCCATGCGTATGACCTGCGAGAATCAGGTCCGCTGGCACACTCTGGCGCTTGGATAACCAAAGCGGATCATGTACAAGAATAATACGACAGGTACCTTCAGCAGAAGTGTTTGTGGTTAATGGCGGAAAAGGACCGTATGGAGTTTTGCCCCCATTTTTCGGAAAATCAATTCCGGTTAACCAAAGTTTAGCTCCCTCACGTTCAAAAGCCACATTTTCATCCATTAACAGTTTTGCACCACTGTCCTGAATAATCTCATCTACCCTTGAAATATTAGCCCGGTAATCATGATTTCCATGCACTACATAGGTAGATGCAATAGAAGTAACTAGAGTCATATTATCGACAAGACGATTTAAAGGGCTATCTTTTTCCGTTAGATCTCCTCCCAGAAAGACAACATCTACCCCACCCTTTAATGGTGTCAGAAGCGCGGAAGGAAGGCGGCGGCGATGGATATCTGTTATAAACAAAATACGAAATCCATCGAACTCTTCAGGTAACGAATCTAGCATTATTTCCTCGGTAATAATTCTGTTTCTAAAAGCATTAATCACCATGATTATGACAACAGCCGCAGCTATCAATAGAATGACCAGAGCCATTCCCCATACCCATGTGCTCACCATAATGTACTCAGCGGAGGCGCTCCTTCAATTCCCCACCAAAGCAGCCCGATTAGCAAAATAACAAAGATAAAAATCAAAGAATTCACAAACATCTTGCTTAAACGAACTTTTTCTGAAGAATAAGTATCTGAACGAGAAGGAACAGATTCTTCGTCCTTCTCTTTACTTCCTGTGGAAGAGCGCTTTGCAGAACCTGCTGGGCGGCGAGCTTTTCTTGATAAAGTTGCCGTAGAAACCCGAGCGGTAGCATTTTTCTTTATAGGAGTAGACTTCTTTTCAGGAGTAGCCTTTTTTACAGCCTCCGAAGTCCGCTTCTCTTTTTTACTTTTGCCAGGATGTTTGCTTTCACTTTTATGTTGTTTTTGTCGAGACTTTACCCGGCTTAATTCCTCACTCATGATTCCCTCCTATAGCGGATCACCAGACCTGAGATCAGGTCGATGAAGAAGTGACATAGTATAGGGGCCCAGAGGCTGCCCGATTGAATGTAAATATATCCAAGACCATAACTGCTTAAGAATACCCAGCCGGTAGGTACAAAGTGACGTAAATAACGGACATGAATAAGAGCAAATACTATACTCGTCCAATAAGGGCCAATGGAATATTGGATGGCTCCGCGGAATAAGAGCTCCTCACATACCGATACAATTGCTGCTATGACGATAATATGCCACACAGGGCGATTTCGAAATAAAAGGTCGTTTATTCCACCATCATCCATGCTTTCCTCAGGGACAATATGTGTCAATAAATAGTCAACAATTAGCATTGCAGCAGCAAGACCGAGGCCCCATGCCACAAAATGTACTTTTTCTGGAATAATTAATAGCTGAAAAGGATTTCTTTTCTGAAATAATATCCATATCAAACCGATAATTAATGTGAGCCCCTGAGTGATATAGAGATTGAGCAGCAGAAGACGGTCTGTCAACTGGCCTGGTTCTACCTTTTTAACCTTAATCTCGCCAAATTTGAATTTTTTCATCGTGACCTGCCTGTTCTTTATTTTTTTCGGGCCGCTCCGAGAGAGAAACCGTCCATAGTGTTGCTATCAATACATAATACATAGGATAATCCCCCCAGAAAAAGGAGCATTTATTATGAGCAAACGTAAGTCCCGAAATCAAATGTTATACACGCTAGTTTTTTTGTTTTTCTTAGTTTGCGCCTTCGCCGCATTTTTTACTGGCGTCAAGGTTGGCGCAGACAAAACTGAAGCCAAATATGACAATCAATCAAGCATGAATGGATTAGTAGAATTCACGGGCTCGTATCAACAGCAGGATCTTGTTACTTTCTATCATAACGTATTTTTGCCCTATCGGGAATTCAAGCGGAATTGGAACATTCAAGTAGATAAGTTAGCGCGCAGCACAGATGCTCGTATGAATGCGGCAGTAATGAAGAATCTAAGTATTCTAGCAGATCAGCAATATGAAAGAGTTAATCAAGATTCAATTTTTACTAACTCTCCTCTATTACATCAGTCACAGGTCAATGTACTCAAAAGCTTAACTTTATTTTCTAAAGCCTCCGGCAAAGTCTCTACTAGTGCCTCTGGTGCAGAGACAGCCAAGTTATTGAAAAATGATGAATTTACAACCGGCGCCGTGAAGTACGGTCTGTTAGCACAAAAGAACTTCTATGATTCTATGCTAAAATGGGGCTCTAAGACAAACCAGAAAATACCTTCTGCACCTGGCGAACTAAAAACGATGTCTTTCATCCAGTGGAAAAAAATGCCGCTTCTTTTGAAGAATGCTTCTATCGCTGACATGATGCTGAATCGCGGAATTTTTGCAGGTTATGATCCTCAGGACATCACTGCTAAAATAGACGATATGATTTACTCAGGCACTGCAAGCTCATTAAATCTTTCGGATATCCAGTCCTCAGTAACCTTGTTGATTTCTACAGGTGCTGTGCAGGAACAGGATTTTGTAAAATGGCGGGAACAGTATTATAACAGGGAGACACTTCCACAGCTTCCGTTCTTTTTTGAATAGAACCAGTTATTGAATCATAACGAAAAATGAAGTTCACTTCAAGAAACGCTGCTTGCAAAGCCTATTGACACAACTTGCATACCGTGTTACATTATGAAAAAATTAATCATTCAAAACCGATGATGGAACAAAGATCCTGGAAGTCTTCAGAGAGCCGGTGGTTGGTGCAAACCGGTGACGAACAGCTATCTTTAGCGCTCCTGAGATATTGTATCGAACCTTAAAGTAGGTACAATCGGATCAACTCCGTTAACAGTGTGGCCTATGCAGGCCAATGAGGCTGCTTCTTCCAAGTTGCAGTGAATTAGGGTGGTACCACGAAGATAACTCTCGTCCCTTACTACGGCAGTAGTATGGGGTTGGGAGTTTTTTTAATTCCCTAATCCCCCATAAATACTACCTTATGCCCAAAGTTACCGATTTCGCGGTACTCTTGCACGCTATTTCTTTTGTGCGACACCGCGTTGATCTACTATTATTACATGTTTTTCTCTACTAGTTCGTGAACCTTCTGGTATTGTGGACTGCCCATCAGGGCGTCCTCGACATATAAAGCTTTTCAACTTTAAGGGGGATAAGAAACCATGTTTAAAGTATTAGTATCGGATCCAATCAGTGATTTGGGCATTCAGCAATTGATGGACGCAACAGATGTAGTTGTAGACAAAAAAACAGGTCTCAGTGAAGATGAGCTCGTTGCAATCATCGGTGAATATGATGGTCTACTCGTCCGCAGTCAAACTACAGTAACTGAAAAAATTATCGAAGCTGGAAAAAACTTAAAGGTCATTGGTCGTGCAGGTGTGGGTGTAGATAATATCAAGCTGGAAGCTGCTACTCAACGTGGGGTTGTTGTTATCAACGCTCCTGATGGAAATACCATTACAACTTGTGAGCATGCTTTTGCAATGATGATGGCTTTGGCCCGTCACATTCCACAAGCTTATGCAAAAACAATTGGTGGAACCTGGGATAGAAAAACCTTCGTGGGTGTAGAACTTCGCGGCAAAACTTTAGGTGTACTGGGAATGGGCAGAATCGGTAGCGAAGTGGCAAAACGTGCCAAAGCTTTCGGCATGGAAATCCTTGCTTTTGATCCTTTCTTAACTGCTGAGCGTGCTGAGAAACTGGAAGTAAAATTAGCTTCCGTTGACGATGTAGTCCGCGGAGCAGACTTCATTACTGTGCACACTCCACTTACTCCGGAAACACGCCATATGATTTCCCGCCCGCAATTTGAAGTGATGAAAAAGGGAATGCGCATCATCAACTGTGCCCGTGGTGGTGTAATTGATGAAATGGCGTTAGTAGAAGCTATTGATAGCGGTATTGTTGCTGGCGCTGCATTTGACGTATTCGAAAAAGAACCGCCACAAGCAGATCACCCATTCTTGTCGCATCCAAAAATTATCGTGACTCCTCACTTGGGCGCTTCTACAATTGAAGCTCAGGAGAATGTAGCGATCGATGTATCGGAACAAGTACTGCATATTCTGCGTAATGAACCGTTCATCAATGCTGTAAATATTCCTCCAGTTGCTCCAAGCGTAATGAACAAACTCCAGCCTTACTTCACACTTGGTGAGAAGCTGGGCAGCTTTGTTACCCAAATTACAGATAGTGCTATTCGTGAAATCCATGTTGAGTATGCGGGTGATCTGTCAGATGTCGATACCCAACCACTTACCCGCTATATTGTGAAAGGCGTGCTCTCCCGTCACTTCGCTGAGGATGTTAACATCGTTAACTCCATGCATTTGGCAAAAACACGCGACGTTAATGTAGTAATAACTAAAGCTTCCAAAACTAAAGGCTTCACTAATCTGATTACCGTGACCCTTAAAACAGATCACGACCAAGAGCGTCTCGTAGCCGGAACATTGCTGCAAGGTTATGGAGAAAGAATTGTTCAAGTGAACAAGTTCCCGGTTGATATCGCTCCTGAAGGACATCAAATTGTAGTATCCCATAACGACAAACCAGGGATTATCGGACTTGTGGGCACATTGCTGGGCGAAAATGATGTCAATATCGCCTCCATGCAAGTGGGACGTAAAATCGTTGGTGGCGAAGCAATCATGCTGCTGACCGTTGATAAAGCTGTACCTACTCATGTGCTTGTGAAGCTTGCTGGCCTGCCAGAAATCAACACTGCCGAAGAAATCATTCTTCTGTAAGCAATACGATAGAAATCAAACAACAGAGCAGCGATCCTCCCTTTATAGGAGTTTCGCTGCTTTTGTTGTTGATCGTCGACCCATTTCGGCTTCATTTACAACACCGAATCGAGTTCCCTCGTGGA